>CAWGHT010000006.1:0-991014 GCA_963822475.1 uncultured Actinomycetota bacterium | reverse complement strand
GTTCGCGTTCGCGTACAGGTACAGACCGAGGCCGTGGTCGACGTGCATCCAGGCGCCGACGTGGTGCTCGACGAAGCGGACCCAGTTCGGGTTCCACTGCTCGAAGGCCTTGGACTGCTTGGCCGCCTCGACGTTCTGGGTGACCTGGCGGACGACGTTCGAGTTGTAGCGGTAGAGGGTGAGTTCCCACTCCTCGTTCGGGTCCCGGAACTCGTGCCAGCCGGTGGCCGGCCAGTCCTTCACGAACAGCCCGCCGGTGCCCGGTCCGCGCTCCGGTGACGGTTTGTCGGAACCCCAGGCCTTCAGCGCGGTCCAGTCCAGCGGATACCCGCCGCGTCCGTCCGCGAACCCGTACAGCCAGCCCTGGCTGAGGTAGTGCCGGGGGTCCGGCTGGACGTCGACCGTGACGTCCTCGTAGTGGCTCTGCTTGCGCTTCTGCGGCTTGTAGTAGTTGTAGTGCCGGAGTGTCGAGTCCGGGAACTCCTTGGCGCCGGCCTCGGCGTCGGTGAAGACCGGCTTGGGGACACTGCGTTCGAACTTAGGTGAGTCCTGTGTGGTGGTCATAGGTTTCCTGCCTCCAGCACCTTCGAGTCACCGGCGTCGCCGGTCGTGGTGAACTTGTCGTAGTAGATGTGCTTCGTCGTGACACCGAGCTGTTCGAGCAGCGGGATCGCCGCCTCGACCATCGGCGGCGGACCGCACACGTAGGCATCCGCGCCGGTGAGATCCGGCTCGAGCCGGCGGACCACGTCGGTGATCAGTCCGCTCTCGCCGTCCCACTCGTCCCCTGACGATTCCGACAGGGCCGGTACGAACCGGAACTGCGGCAACCGTTCCTCCAGCTCATGGAGCTCGTCCTCGAAACACAGGTCGGCACGGGTACGGGCGCCGTAGTAGAAGACCGCCGGCCGGTCGATGCTGCGGTCGGCCATCGACCGCAGCAACGACAGGATCGGCGCCAGTCCGGCGCCACCACCGACGAAGACCAGCCGGGCGCCCGGGTTGTCCCGGAGGGTGAACACCCCGAAGGGCCCGCTCAGCTCCAGTTGGTGGCCGACCCGCAACTCGGAGTCGAGAAACTCCGAGAACAGGCCGCCCGGGTAGACCTTGATGACGAACTCCAACTGCCCGCTCTCCCGGCTCGACGTGTTGGCCATCGAGAACGAGCGGCTGGCTTCCCAGCCCGGCACCTGAAGGTCGACGTACTGCCCGGGAAAGAACTTCAGCTCGCCGGGGCCGGAGAGCTTCAGCACCAGGTGCCGCAGGTCGTGGGTCACCGGGGTGATGGCCACGACCTCGGCGGTGCGCTCCTGGATCGGCAACCCGGAACGAATCATCTCCTCGTCGTAGTTGAGCAGCTCGATCGTGAGGTCCTCGAACGCGTGCGCCCGGCAGAGCAGGGTGTAGCCCTCGTCCAGCTCGTACTCCGGCAGCGCGAAGGTGGAGTAGCGGTCCAGGTCGATGTCCTCACCGTCGAGGACGAACGACTTGCAGGACGCGCACTGTCCCTCCTTGCAGCCGTGCATGAGCATCACGCCCTGCTCGGCCGCGGCACGCAGGATCGTCTGTTCCTCGTCGACCTCGATCTCGATGCCGACGGGCTCGAACCGCACGACGTGCTTGCCGCCCATCGGATCAGGCGTCGGCAGGTGCGGGGCGGCCGGCGGGGCCTCCCTTGACGTAACGGGCGGCGAACGCGGTGCGCTCGTCATCGGTCATCTGGTTGAGCAGCACGTTCGGGCTCGCCAGCGGCGGGCACTTGCGCAGGTGGTCGAGGGTCCACATCTTGTCCGGGTTCAGGTCCAGGTGCGGCTGCGCGACCATCGTCTTGCCGTCGTCACGGACGAAGCCCATGTCCGACACCACATCGGCCCAGTTCCAGCCGTGGTAGAGCGTCTCCCACTCGCGGTGGCCGATCAGCTTGCCCATGTTCGGCGTCTGCCGGCCCTGGTACGTCGGCCGGAACGCGGTCTCGTCGGTCCACTTGCACATCTCGTGGCAGTACGTGCGCCACTGGCCGTCGACCTTGGCCATGACCATGTCCTCACGGACCAGGCACGGGACCATGCAGGTCCAGCAGCGGTGCGGGTACTCGTAGTCGACGTCCTCGAACACGATCGGCTTGTGCCCGTTCGGCGTGGCGAGCCGGTTGTAGTTCTCCCACCAGGCGCCGTACTTGTCGTACCAGCCCGGGTACTTGTACTCGAACCACTCGAAGTCCTTGTCCGTCATCGGGTCGATCCGCCAGTAGTTGGCGAGCCAGCCGGTGGCGAAGAACTGGGCGACCTCGTGCACGTAGCCCTTGTTCCAGATCTGGTTCCAGGACTCCTCGATCAGGTCGTGCGGGATCTCCAGGCCGTACTTCTCCAGCGGGACCAGGTAGCTGCGGTAGTAGTCGTCGTAGATCCAGCGGCGCCACATCTCGGCGTACGACTCACGGTCCTTGCGGCGGTCCTTGGTGCCGTACTCGATGAACGTGCCGATGGCCGCGTCGACGACGCGGTGGTTGTTCCACCACGCGTACCGCAGGTCGCGGGCGAGCAGCTGGTGGTTGTCCTCGTCGGCGAGCGCCATCAGCAAGGTGGCGTAGCCGTTGCTGATGTGCCGGGACTCGTCCGACTGCACCGAGTGGAAGACCGTCGGCAGCAGGTAGTCGCCGTTGGCCGCGGCCTCGGCCGGCATCGCGACGAACAGCGTGTTGGTGAACGCGGTCTCCGCCACGATGGTCAGGTAGATGCTGGCCGCCGTGATCGCGTCACCGGTGATGAACCCCTCGGCGAACTGGCGGCCGATGGTGCCGCAGTAGTCGCTCTGGAAGTTCCGCAGGCTCGAGTTGAAGCCCGCCGGGTCGATGTAGTTGTTCATGTACAGGCGCTTGAGGTTCTGCTGGATCGTCGAGTGCCTGACCTCGTCGATCATCTGGATGGCCTGCCCGTTGTGCAGCTCGGGGTTCGGCACGGTCCGGAACAGCAGCGGCATCGCCCGCGCGGCGGAGATCTCCGGCAGCGGGATGATGCTCAGGAACAGCTTCTGCCACTCCAGCCAGCGCTCCTGCACCTGGCGGAACATGTTGCCGCGGATCGCGCCGTCGGAGGCGCCGTAGACCCGGTGGTCCTTCTCTTCCTGCATCGGGAAGTACGACCGCAGGACCTGCTTCAGCGGGTCCTTCTTCTGCGCCTTGCGGAACGTGTAGTCGGTGCCGTACTGGGAGACCGGCTCGTGGTACGCCGGTTCCCAGGACAACTCCTGGATCTTCTGGTGGGCCTTCGCCACACTCTGGCGACTCATGGCACTCCTCCCGCTCATGTGACCGGCTGTCCTCTGCAGTACACGTGGGAGGGCGCGTGCTGAAGGTCTCAAATTGAGAAGCGCGTCAGGGCGCTCCGAGCATCCGTTCCCGAAGCTCCGCCAGCGTCTCCTGGGTCTGTTGCGCGATCCGTTGGTCACCCTGCGGATCCGGCCGGATACCGAGGCAGCGCAACAGCTCGGCGGCCGGCTCGCCAGGGTGCCCGGTCGCGCCGAGGACCGGGTGCAGGCCTGCGTCCGCGAGGTGCTCGAAGACCAGGTGGACCACGGTCCACGGGTTGTACGACTCCTCGTTCTCCATGGTGTCCAGGTTCTCCACGCAGACCGGGGACGCACGGCCGGTTGTCTCATTCTGAGACAGCAGTTGCGGCTGCGTGTACTACGCTCGAAGAGGACCGGGTGGGGCCGCGGATCCGCACTGCTTCCACCTGGCGTCAGGAGGCCCCGGTGGACGAGCTCGCACCCTCGATCGACAACCGGCGGGCCGCGACGGCCCGGCTGAACTTTCTCACCCTGGATCCGGTCGCGCCCGCAGGACGTCCGGCCGCCGATCCTCGCGTCCTGGGTCCGGTCGCGGCACTGGAACCTGCCCGCGGACAAGATCGCCTTGCCGTACGTCGCGGACCCGGACAAGGACGTCCCGCTGACCCGCAGCGCGGGGCCGGTACTGCGCAAGCTCCACGAGAACCTCGACGGACAGCCGATCAGCGTCATCCTCACCGACCGCTCCGGCCTGGTGCTGCAACGCCTGACCGCGGACACCGAACTCGCGCGGCACCTCGACAAGGTCTACCTCGCCCCGGGCTTCAGCTACGCCGAAGAGTTCGCGGGGACCAACGGGATCGGGACCGCGCTGGACGTCGGCGGACCGATGCACGTGTTCGGTCACGAGCACTACGCGGAGGACCTGGAGGACCTCGCGTGCGCCGGCGTACCGATCAAGCACCCGTTGAACGGCAAGACGATCGGCGCGATCGACCTGACCTGCTGGCGCAAGGACGCCGGGTCGCTGCTGATGGCGCTCGCCAAGAGCACGGCCGAGAGCATCCGCACGGCGCTGCTCCGCGACAGCTCGACGCGGGAGCTGTCCCTGCTGGAGGCGTACATGCAGACGTCCCGCCGGCTGGGTGACATGGTCATCGCGATCGACGACGACCTGCTGCTGATGAACGCCAAGGCCCGGCAGTCGCTCGACGCCGCCGACCAGCGCGCGATCCTCGGGCATGCGGCGGAGATCCTCAGCCACGGGGGCACCGAGACGATCCTGGCCGAGTTGCCGACCGGGGCCTGGGTCCGGATCACCGGCCGCCCGATCGGTGGGCGCACCGGGGCCGGGATCCTCCAGATCAGCCCGCATTCCGCCGGTGTGGACCTGCGCTCGCAGGCGTCCGGTCATCGGCCGCCGCCGCGCCCGGTGCTGCCCGGACTGGTCGGGCGGAGTGCGTCGTGGCTCGGCAGCAGCCGGGAGGTCGACAACGCCTGCCGGGCGGGCCAGTGGGTCGTGCTCAGCGGCGAACGCGGCGTCGGCAAGGTCGCGCTGGCGCGTGCCGCGCACCATCAGAACAGTCCGGCCGCCCCGTTACACATCGTCGACGCTGCCCGGACGGGTGACGGATTCGCCGCCGAGCTCGATGCGGAGCTGGCCGACGACTCCGTGCAGGGTCTGGTGATCCGGCACGCCGAGCGCCTCGACGCGGACGGTCTCGACAGCCTCGTCGAGGCCCTGTACGGCGTGCTCGAGCGCCGGCCGTCCGCACCGCCCTGGATCGCCCTCACCCTCACCTGCGAGAACGGCGAGACCCCGGACCTCGGCGAGTTGCTGACGCTGTTCCCGCTGACCGTGGAGGTGCCGCCGCTGCGGCACCACATCGAGGACGTGCGCGAGCTGGTTCCGCACTTCCTCAACCAGCTGAGCCACGGTGACCTCACGTGCGCACCCGACACCATGCAGCAACTGCTGCGCTCGTCGTGGCCCGGAAACACGGCCGAGTTGTGCCAGGTCCTCAAGCAGGTCGTCGTACGGCGTCGCCGGGCCGGTGTCATCACGCCTGCGGACCTGCCCGCGCGCACCCGGTCCGTCAGCCGCCGCAGCCTCAGCCAGCTGGAGGCGCTCGAGCGGGACGCCATCGTGCACAGCCTGCTCGCCAACGGCGGGCACAAGGGCCGCGCCGCCAAATCGCTCGGCATGTCGCGCGCGACCATCTACCGGAAGATCCACGACTATGGAATTCAGTCTCCGTAAATGTGATCGGAGTTGCACCTGAAATCGTCACTTCTGGCACAAGTGATCAATTTGCCCTTGCCGTGAGGCCTCTGCTCGCGGTGAGATAGCTGTGTGACGGAAACCCGACCCGCCGACGCGGCGGAGGGGCGGAGCTTCTCGTACCGCCCGTTCATCTGGCTCGCGGTCGCGACGTTCTCGATGGGCATCGACGGCTACGTGCTGGCCGGCCTGCTGCCGCAGATCGCCGGCGACCTGAAGGTCACCCCGGCAGCCGCGGGTCAGCTGATGTCCGTGTTCGCCTTGACCGCCGCGCTGGCCGGTCCCGTGCTCGGCACGCTGACGTCACGGTGGGAACGCCGTACGACGATCGTCCTGTCACTGGGTGTGTTCGTGCTCGGCAACGTGGTGGTCGCGATCGCGACCAACTACCCGGTCGCGATGAGCGGCCGCGTGATCGCGGCGCTCGGCGGCAGTCTGCTGAACGCCGCCGTCACCGGGTACGTCATCGCGCTGACCCCGTCCGAGCACCACGGCAAGGCGTTGTCGTTCGTGCTCGGCGGCTGGATGACCGCGACCGCGCTCGGCGTACCGGTCGGCCTGGTGCTCGGGCAGTCTTCGTGGCGGTTCCCGATGATCCTGGTCGCGGTGGTCGGCACGATCGCACTGATCGGCATCCTGCTCCGGCTTCCGCAGCTGCATCTGCCCGGCGGCACGCTCGTCGAACGCCTCCGCCCGCTCGGCCAGCCACGGCTGGTCGCGGGACTGCTCGTCACGACGGGCATCCTGTGCAGCAGCTACGCCTGCTTCACGTACGCGACGCTGATCCTCGGCCCGCACTTCCACGCCGAGTGGGCGATGATCCTGATCATGTTCGGGTACGGCGTCTCGAGCATGGCCGGCAACGCGGTGACGGGCCGCCTGGTCGACAAGTTCACCGCGCTCCGGGTGCTGACCGTCGTACTGGTCGGGCTGTTGCTGAACGCCGTACTCGGCATGATCGCGCTGATGTTCGCCCCGGCCGTGGTGGCGGCCGTCTGGGGTCTGGTCTGGTTCTTCTCGGCCGGCGTCGGCAACGGCGGCGGAGCTGTCCCGCAGCAGGCGCGACTCGCCTCGATGGCACCGGACTCGGCGGCGATCGTGATGGCGCTGAACGGCAGCGCGATCTCGCTCGGCTCGGCCCTCGGCAGTGGCCTCGGCGGCATCGCACTGACCGCAGGCGCCGCGGCGAACGGGCTGCTCGGCGTCTCGGCCGTCGTCCTGACGATCACCGTCGGACTGCATCTGCTCGTCGCGCGTGCTTCTTCAAAAGCCGCCGCCGTGTGACGGACACCTGCGCCGCTGAGACGGTTGAGGAGTTCTCGTACCGGCCGCTGGCCTGGCTGGCCGTGGCGACGTTCTCGATGGGCATCGACGGGTACGTTCTGACCGGGTTGCTGCCCACCATCGCCGCGGACCTCCACGTCAGCGTGGCGGCGGCGGGCCAATTGATGTCCGCGTTCGCGCTGACCGCGGCCTTCGCCGGGCCGGTCCTCGGAACGGTGACCTCGCGGTGGGAGCGCCGTACGACGATCGCCACGGCGCTGGCCGTCTTCGTGCTCGGCAACCTGGTCGTGGGACTGGCGACGACGTACCCGATCGCGTTCGCCGGGCGGGTGCTGGCGGCGCTCGGCGGCTGCCTGCTGAACGCGGCCGTCAGCGGCTACGTGATCGCTGTGACGCCGGTCCGGCACCGCGGGAAGGCGTTGTCGTTCGTGCTCGGCGGGTTGCTGACCGCGACGGCCCTCGGCGTACCGGTCGGCCTGGTGATCGGGCAGTCCAGCTGGCGGTACCCGATGATCCTGGTCGCCGTGATGGGAACGATCGCCCTGGCCGGCATCCTGCGCGGCCTCCCTCGCCGGCAGCTTCCGCACGGCCGGCTCAGCGACCAACTTCGCCCACTCGGCAGTCCCCGGCTCCTCGGCTCCCTGCTCGTCACGAGCGGCATCCTCGCCGGCAGCTTCACCTGCTTCACGTACGCCGTCCTGATCCTCGGCCCGTCCTTTCCGGCCGGTTGGATGATCATCGCGATCATGTTCGGGTACGGCGTCGCCAGTGCGCTGGGCAATGCGATCACGGGCAGGCTGGCCGACCGCTTCGCGGCACCGCGGGTCCTCACCGTCGTCCTGATCGTCCTGCTGCTGAACTCGGTTCTCGGCCTGGCCGGCCTGCTGCTCACCTCGGCCACCGCGCTCGCGGTGGTCGGCGTGAGCTGGTTCTTCCTCCAGGGCGCCGGCAACGGCGGCGCGGCAGTACCGCAACAGGTCCGGCTCGGCGGCCTTGCCCCGGAGTCCGCCGCGATCGTGATGGCCCTCAACGGCAGCGCGATCTCGCTCGGTGCCGCGCTCGGCAGCGCCGTCGGCGGCATCGCCCTGACCGCCGGCAGCGCACCCTCCGGCCTCCTCGGCGTCGCCGCCGTCATCCTCGCGGCCACGGTGGTGCTGCATCTGATCGTTTCCAGACCGTAGAATTCGGTCATGGCCGGAAAGCTGCGGGTGGTGCTGGCGGCGACGCCGGCGTACCGGGAGATGGTGTTCGCGCCGGACAGTACGGCGCGGCTGGAGGCGCTCGGGGATCTCGTCCTACTTGATGATCCGGGAGATGCTGGCGCGTTGACGGCGGCGTTGCCCGGGACCGACGTACTGATCACGTCGTGGGGTGCGACGCCGCTGACGGCGGAGGTGCTTGATCACGCGGACCGGTTGCGATTGGTGGCGCACAGTGCGTCGTCGGTGAAGCACTTCGTCACCGAGGAGGTGTTCCGGCGCGGGGTGCGGATCACGCAGGCGGGGCAGGCGATGGCGGAGCCGGTGGCCGAGGTGTCGCTCGCGTTCACGTTGAGCCTGCTGCATCGCATTCAGCGGTTCGATCACGCGATGCGCGATGGGGCGTGGCGGGACGCCGTACCTCCGCAGCACGGGCTCACGGCGTCGCGGATCGGTGTCGTGGGTGCATCGCGGACCGGCGTCGAATACATCCGGATGCTCGTCGCGCTCCGGGCCGCGGAGGTGGTCGTCTTCGATCCGTACCTCACCGACGAGCGCGCGAGGGAGCTCGGCGTACGTCGTACCTCGCTCGACGACCTGCTCCGCACCAGCCGGGTCGTCGCCCTGCACGCGCCGACACTCCCCGAGACCCACCACCTGATCGGCGCCCGCGAACTCGCGCTGATGCCCGACGGCGCATCCCTCGTCAACACGGCCCGCTCGTGGCTGGTCGACACCGCCGCGTTGCTCGACGAGCTCCGCAGCGGCCGAATCGACGCCGCCCTGGACGTGTTCGACGAGGAACCACTCCCACCCGACGACCCGTTCCGCGAGCTCCCGAACGTCCTCCTGACACCCCACCAAGCCGCCGCCACAGTCGAGTGCTACTTCGGCATGGGCGAGATCACGATCAACGAGATCGAACGCCACGCCACCGGCCGCCCCCTCCACTACGAGCTAACAGAGGCCGCCCTCACCCGGATGGGGTGATCAGCAGGTTGCGGGCGAGGCCGTGCGAATCGCCCCACGGTGCAGTGGGTCCAGCTCTCGAACCATCCGGGGTCCCGTCGGCGACGAACCTCTGGCATGCACAAGAGACTCGGGGCGTTGGGTGGTGTGGTCGCGGCTGGTACGGCGCTTGCGGCCGGATATCTCGTTGCGGACCTGACCGGCGGGCCTTGGCCGGTCGATGCGGTCGGTGTGCAGGTCATCGACTGGTCACCCGGTCCGGTGAAGGACTGGGCTGTCCGGACCCTCGGTACGGCCGACCGTCCGCTGCTTCGCGTGGGTATCTGCGTGACGTTGGCGATCGTTGCCGCCGTCGCGGGATGGATCGGCGCGCGTGGGCACCGGCGGGCGGCGGTCGCGATCGCGGGCGGGCTGGGGCTGGTGGGGTTGGTGTTCGCGATCGTGAGTCGGTCGGCCGCGGGAAGCACGGTCGATCGGTTGCTGCCGGCAACAGTCACCTTGGTGGTCGCGGTGCTGGCGATGGCCCTGGTCACGCGGAGTGGGACTCGAGAGCGGGGCGATGCCGAGCAGCCGGAGGGGTTTGATCGGCGGAGGTTCTTGCTCACGGTTTCGGCGGTGGCTGTGGTGGGGGCTGGGGCTGGTGGTGCTGCTCGGTTTGCGGGTGGGTCGGGGCAGGAGTTGCGGGCGCGGGTTCGGGTACCTCGGCCGACCGACGCCGCGGGGCCGTTGCAGGCGAGTCTCGACGTACCCGGGATCAGCCCGTTCACGACGCCGAACGCCAAGTTCTACCGAGTCGACACGCTGCTCCAGGTACCGCGGATCGACCCGCGGGACTGGGAGTTGCGGATCCATGGACTTGTCGACAAAGAGCTCCGGCTCTCGTTCGACCAGTTGCTCGAACGGCGCCTGATCGAACGCGACATCACCCTGACCTGCGTGTCCAACGAGGTCGGCGGCCCGTACGCCGGCAACGCCCGCTGGATCGGCGTACCGATCGCGGACCTGCTGCGCGAGGTCGGCGTACAGCAAGGGGCCGACGCGGTGAAGTCGACCAGCGTCGACGGGCTCACCATCGGCACCCCGCTCGCCGCGCTCACCGACGGACGGGACGCGATCCTCGCGCTCGCGATGAACGGCGAACCGCTGCCGTTCGAGCACGGCTTCCCGGTGCGGATGGTCGTTCCCGGCCTGTACGGGTACGTGTCCGCGACCAAGTGGATCGTCGACTTCGAGGTCACCAAGTTCAGCGACTTCAGTGCGTACTGGACCGACCGCGGCTGGTCCGTCGAGGCGCCGATCAAGACGTCGTCGCGGATCGACGTACCGAAGGGCTTCGCGACCGTGAAGGCCGGACCCGCGGTCGCCGCCGGGGTCGCGTGGGCGCAGCGCCGCGGCATCAGCAAGGTCGAGGTCCAGGTCGACAACGGCCCGTGGCAACCGGCCCGGCTGGCGCCCGTCGACGGCCCGGACACCTGGCGGCAGTGGACCTTCCGCTGGAACGCCACACCCGGCACCCACAAACTCACCGTCCGCGCGACCGACGCGACCGGCGAGCTGCAGACCGATCGCCAGGCACCGCCGCGGCCGAACGGCTCGAGCGGCCTGCACAACACGGTCGTGATGGTCGAGTGACCCATCCGGCCCGCGACCTGCTCCGAAGTACTCCCGTCAGAAACCCTCTCAAGGAAAGAGATCAAGTCATGACCAAGCACCTCACCCGCGCCGGTATCGCTCTCAGCGCGCTGGCCCTCGCAATGACCGCATCCGCTTGTGGGGGTGGCGACGACAACAGCAGCTCCTCCGGCGGTACGACGACCAGCACGAGCAGCAGCGCACCGGCCACCAGCACCACGCCGTCGATGAACGAGGCGGCCGGCGGACTGGTCGGACCGGGCTGCGCCGACTACGCGAAGGCCAACCCCTCGGGCGCCGGCTCGATCGACGGTATGGCGGCCGCACCGCTGGCCACCGCCGCGTCGGGCAACCCGCTGCTGAAGACCCTGGTCGCGGCCGTTTCCGGCAAGCTGAACCCGAAGGTCGACCTGGTCTCCACGCTGAACGGCGGCGAGTTCACCGTCTTCGCGCCGGTCGACACCGCGTTCGCGAAGATCCCCGCCGCGACCGTGAACACGCTGAAGACGAACGACGCGCTGCTGACCAAGATCCTCACCTACCACGTCGTACCCGGCCAGCTCGACCCGTCGTCGGTGGTCGGCAAGCAGACGACCGTGGAGAAGGGGGCCGTCACTGTCACCGGCTCCGGCGACAGCCTGAAGGTGAACAACGCCAACGTGATCTGCGGCGGCGTGAAGACCGCGAACGCTACGGTGTACCTCATCGACTCCGTTCTGATGCCCCCGGCAAGCTGACCGTGAACGAACCAACCGCGCTGCCTTGGCCCGCCGGATCGCACTCGCGATCCGGTGCGGTCGCGGACGGCGACCTCCTGATGCTGACCGCGACCGGTGACACGGCCGCGTTCAGCGCGCTCTACGACCGGGTCGCGCCGTGGGTGTTCGGGCTGGTACGCCGGATCCTCCGCAACCCGGCCCAGTCCGAAGAGGTGACCCAGGAGGTCATGCTCGACGTCTGGCGCACCGCGACCCGGTACGACGCCGACCGCGGTTCCGCGCACTCCTGGATCCTCACGATCGCGCATCGCCGCGCGGTCGACCGGGTGCGCTCCGAGCAGGCCGCCGCCGACCGCACCGAGCAGGTCGGCGCGCGGTCCGCGGACGTCGCCTTCGACCAGGTGTCCGACACCGTCACTACCCGGCTCGAAGCGGAGCAGGTACGGCGATGCCTCGGATCGCTGACCGAGCTGCAACGCGAGTCCATCGAGCTCGCGTACTACAACGGCTACACGTACCCCGAGGTCGCTCAGCAGCTCGGGGCCAAGCTTCCGACCATCAAAGCGAGAATGCGCGACGGCCTCATCCGCCTCCGTGACTGCCTCGGAACGTCGAAGGGGCAGCGGCCATGACGGAACCCGACGTGCACACCCTCACCGGCCCGTACGTTCTGGACGCGCTGCCGGACGACGAACGGGACCGCTTCGAGGCCCACCTCGCCGAATGCACCTTCTGCACCACCGAGGTCGACGAACTGCGCGCCGCCGCGGTCAAGCTGGCCACTCAGGTCTCGACCCCGCCGCCTCCCGCGCTCAAGGCGAACGTCATGTCCGCGATCGAGCACGTGCGCCAACTCCCCCCGGTCGTCCACGGCCAGCCCGCCGTACGCCGGCGCTTCAGTCGTCGATCGGTCCTGGCGCTCGCCGCCGCGGCAGCTGTGGTCGCCGCCAGTGGCGGGATCGCGATCGACCAGTACCGGGACCGGAGCGCCGCGGAGCAGGCCAACCGGCAAATGGCCGCCGTACTCTCGCAGCCCGACGCGCGGACCGTTCACGGGGCCGTCCAGGGCGGCGGGCAGGCCACGGTCGTCGTATCCGCGAAGGCCGACAAGTCGGTCGTCGTACTGCGGGATCTGCCCGAGCTGCCCCTGGACCGGACCTGGCAGCTGTGGATGATCGACCCCGGCAAGACCGCCCACTCGGTCGGCCTCGCCGCCGGCGATCTCACCAAGGTGATCGACGGCTCGACCACCGGGATGACGACGTTCGGCCTCACCCTCGAGCCGAGCGGCGGATCCGCCAAGCCGACGCTCCCGGCGGCGGCCCTGATCCCGCTGACCTAGTGTGATGTGCAAGGTCGACAGGTAGAGCACCGGCGAGACGCTGTACGCAAACACGCGTTCACGCTCAGGTGCACTACCCGGCCACCCGACACCTCCTGTCGAGCTGCAGATCACCAGGTCCGGGCGGAGCGCTGAAAACTCGTGCTCATCGGACCGATGAGTTCGGGTGTCTCGCTGGTCTGTACAGATGTGACTAGTGAACAACGATGGGTTTTGGGCTTGGCCTCCCTCGGATCGTTCGTCGTGGCGCTGGACACCCTCGTGGTGGCCGCGGCGCTGACGACGATCCGCAGCGACCTCGGCGCAACGGCCGAGCAGCTGGAATGGACGGTCAACTCCTATGGACTGAGTTTTGCGATGCTTCTGATGACGGCCGCCGCGATCGGCGACCGCCTGGGCCGCCGCCGTACCTATGCCGCCGGTTTGGCGCTCTTCACCGCGGCGTCGGTGGCGTGTGCGTTGGCCACCACGCTGCCGTTCCTGATCGCGGCCCGGGCCGTGCAGGGCGTCGGCGCGGCGATGGTGATGCCGTTGGCGATGAGCCTGCTCGGGGCGGCGTTCCCGCCGGAGCGGCGCGGTCAGGCGATCGGCGTGTTCAGCGGGGTGACCGGGATCGCCGTACTCGGTGGGCCGCTGATCGGCGGCGCGGTCACCGAAGGGCTGTCGTGGCAGTGGATTTTCTGGATCAACGTGCCGATCGGCGCGGTCGCGATCGCGTTGGTGCTGACGAAGATCCCGGAGAGCACCGGCCCGGCGCGACGGCTGGACCTGGTCGGCGCGGTGCTGATCAGCCTCGCCGTACTAGGCCTGGTCTGGGGCACGGTGCGCGGTGAATCGGCTGGCTGGGCGAGCGCCGAAGTACTGGGGGCGTTCGCGGTCGGGGTCGTGATGCTGGTGGCGTTCGCGTGGTGGGAGCGGCGGACGGACCACGCGATGGTGCCGCTGGAGTTCTTCCGGAACCGGACGTTCACCGCGGCGAACTCGGCCGGGTTCTTCCTCACCGCGGCGTTGTTCAGCGCGGTCTTCTTCCTGTCGCAGTACATGCAGGCGATGTTCGGATCGGCGCCGTTCAAGGCCGGCCTGCAACTGCTGCCGTGGACCGCGACGCTGTTCATCGTCGGCCCGATCGCCGGCCGGCTCGTCGACCGCATCGGTGAGCGCCCGTTGGTCGTGATCGGTATGGCGCTGCAGACCGCCGGCATGTTCTGGGTCAGCCGCGGCGCGGACCGCTACTGGGAACTGATCGTGCCGCTGGTCGTCACCGGGTGCGGGATCTCGCTCGCGATG
This sequence comes from uncultured Actinomycetota bacterium, assembly GCA_963822475.1. Lineage (GTDB taxonomy): Bacteria > Actinomycetota > Actinomycetes > Propionibacteriales > Kribbellaceae > Kribbella. The sequence continues at coordinate 977,013 of CAWGHT010000006.1, read as the reverse complement.
CCCGCGGCCCAGAGCGCGGCGATGGCGGCGCTGCCCCGGGACGCCGTCGGGATCGCGTCCGGGATCTACAGCATGAACCGTCAGATCGGCGGCGCGGCCGGAGTCGCTGTCCTCGGATCGGTCTTCACGGCGGCCGGCGGTTACACCGGCGACGGCTTCGGCCGGGCCCTCGCAGGATGCGGCGTACTGTCGTTCCTCGGGGCCGTGTCGGGGCTGGCGATCGCGGCCCGTCGTCGTACCGGCGATGTCGTCGTGGCGAAGGCGGTGGAAGGAGTCCGATGAACCTCGAGGAGGAGTTCGCGCAGCATCGGGGTGAGCTGGTGGCGCATTGCTACCGGATGCTCGGCTCACTGCACGACGCCGAGGACGCCGTCCAGGAGACGTACCTGCGCGCCTGGCGTGGTCACGCGGACTTCGAGCACCGTTCGTCGGTCCGGACCTGGCTGTACCGGATCGCCACCAACGTGTGCCTGAACCTCCTGCAGCACAGCAGCCGGCGGGTCATCCCGTCGGCGCTGGGTGCCCCGGGCAACGACCCGGACGAGCTGCACCCACAGGCGCTGGAGGTGCCTTGGCTGGAGCCGTTCCCGGATCAGATGCTCGGGGCCGACCCGGCCACGGTGGTCGGCGATCGGGCGAGTCTGCGGCTGGCGATGGTCGCGGCGATGCAGCACCTTCCGCCGCGGCAACGCGCCGTACTGATCCTGCGCGAGGTACTCACCTGGCCGGCCGCAGACGTCGCCTCGTTGCTCGACACCACAACCGCCGCGGTGAACAGTTCGCTGCAGCGCGCGCGGGCTGAGCTCGCCCGGTTGCGACCGCGCGAGGACGAGTTGAGCGAGCCGCACGAACCGTTGCGGCGGGCGTTGCTCGACCAGTTCCAGGCTGCGATGGAGAGCAAGGATCTCGTCGTACTGGAAGGGCTGTTCAGTGAGGATGCGCGATGGGAGATGCCGCCGATCCCGACCTGGTTCAGCGGGCGTTCCGACGTACTGCGGTTGCTCGACGCGAAGCTGCGCCCGGGACCGGGCCAGCGGGTCCTGGTCGAGACGTCGGCGAACGGCCAGCCGGCCTTCGCGCTCTACATCCGCGGCGCGGACGACCTGTTCCATGCGCACTCGATCAAGGTGCTGACGTGCACCAAGGATGCGATCTCGGCCGTGCTCGCGTTCCACCAACCTGCTTTGTTCCCAGCCTTCGGGCTGCCCCTGATCCATGGGAGATCTTGATGTCACTGGCAACCACTCTACGGGGACTGCATGTCCCCGGCACACCCCTCGTCATCCCTAACGCGTGGGACGCCGCCTCGGCCCGGATGGTCGAGGAGGCCGGCTTCGCCGCGGTCGCGACCAGCAGCAACGCGACGGCCGCGGTCCTCGGGTACGACGACGGCGAGCACGCACCCGTTGACGACGTACTGGCTGGTGCGGCACGGATCGCGCAGTCGGTGTCCGTCCCGGTCACGGTCGACTTCGAACGCGGGTACCGGCTGGCTCCGAAGGAACTCGTGGAACGCTTCGTCGCGACCGGTGCCGTCGGACTCAACCTGGAGGACTCCGACCCGGCGACCGGGTCGATGATCGACGTGGGTGAGCAGGCGGACTTCCTCGCTGCGGTCCGCGCCGCGGCCGGTGACACGCTGGTGATCAACGCCCGGATCGACGTGTTCATCCGCAAGGCCGGTACGGCGGAGGAGCAGATACGGACCGCGCTCGATCGTGGACAGCGGTATCTAGCCGCGGGGGCGGACTGCGTGTATCCGATCGGCGTCGGCGATCTCGACGTGATCGCAACGCTGGCCACGGAAGTCGGGGGTCCGGTGAACGCGGGGTACGGGCAGGGCGCGAACTCGGTTGCTGACTACGCGGCGCGTGGTGTCGCTCGGATCACCTTCGGCCCGATGTTCCAGCGGCACTTGTACGCGAAGTTCGCCGATGCGCTCCTGCCCGCGATCGCCGCGGACCGCAATCCGTTCACTGCATGAGATCGGGGACTTCCTCGGCGTGGATTCGACCGCGGTCCTGCGCTTCGGCAGTCCGCAGAGCGGCGGGTGCGGTCGGGTCCGCGGGGCGGCGGTGGTGCCAGTCGGTGACGGACTGGTAGGCGGCAGCGACCGCGAGGAGGCGGTCCTCGCCGAACGGCTTGCCGCCGAGGATCGTCCCGATCGGTACGCCGGTCGCGGTGAACCCGATCGGCAGCGCCAGCTCGGGAAGTCCGAGCGCGTCGAACGGTGTCGGTGACGTCTGCACCACGACGTCGCACTGCTCGAACAGGTCCTCGAGAACCCGCTCCAACAGCACCACCTTGGCGCGCTGGCCGATCAGGAACTCGTTGGCTCCCAGCAGCGCGCCCTGCAGCCAGCCGGTGACGGAAACACCGAAGCCGCGGAGGTTCGACTGCAGCATCGGGAGGAACGGCTCGCTCCGTTCGGGGAGCCGGACGTTGTTGAACGCCGCGTTCGTGAGCAGGTCCCACTCGTCCGGCATGGTCACGTCGACGACCGACAGTCCCTCGATCCCCGCGAGGACGTCAAGTGCCGTCGTACGGGCGGCGGCGGTCTCCGACGTACCGCTGGTGAATCCTGGGATGACGCCGATCCGGGTCCGCCAGCGTGCCCGTCCCCGTCGCAGCGGTGTCGCGGCCGTCACGAGGTCGGGTACTGGCGGAAGCCCTTGTGTTCTTGGGTCTTCCGGGTCTTCACCCGCCATCGCGGTGAGCATGATCGCGGCGTCCATCGCGTCGCGCGCGAGCGGGCCCGGGTGGTCGCGGGTGTAGCTCAGCGGCACGATGCCGTGCAGCGACACCCGGCCCATGGTGGGCTTCAGTCCGGTCAGGTTCTGCGCGTTCGACGGGGCGGTGATCGAGCCGCCGGTCTGCGTGCCGACAGCCGATGTCGCGAGCCGGGCCGCGACCGCGGTCGCCGACCCGGACGATGAACCGCCTGGGTCCGTGGTGGGATCGTTCGGCGTCCACGCGTTCACGGTGGTGATCCGGCCGTCCGGCGTGGTCGCCCGAGTCGTTGCCAGCGGCCCCATCTGGGTCTTTCCGAGGACGATTCCGCCGGCCGCGGTCAGCCGACGTACGGCGGTCGCGTCGTACGGCGGCACGAAGTCGGCGAACAGGTACGAGTTCGCGGTCGTGGTCACACCCCGCGTGTAGTAGTTGTCCTTGATCGCCAGCGGGATGCCGTGCAGCGCGCCGCCGCGGGTCCGGCCGAGCGCGCGGGCACGCTTGAGTGCCTCGTCGGCGAGGACCAGGTTGAACGCCTGGTACGCCGAGTCGAACTCGGTGATCCGCGCCAGATGAGCTTCCACCAACTGTTCGGGCTTCAGCTTGCCCTTGCGGATCAACGTGGCGGCCTCGGCGATGGTGAGCTCGCTGACGTCCACCGATCTCGCCGGTACGTCGACCAGAGATGGCGTAGTGGTGGATGCGGGGGCTGCATGCTGCGACGGCCGGCAGCGCGACCGAGCCGACCGCGGTGGCGGCGGCCAGTGCGCTCGCGCGGTGGAGGAACGATCGCCGATCGACCTGGGTGTCCTGCGGCTCGCTCATCAGGCCTCCCGGGCGACGTCGATGGACGGGTACAGCTTCGGCGGAGCGGCCTGCTGAGCGAGCCGGGCGTCCGCGGCGAACGTGTACGAGCTCAACGGGAGCACCGTCGTACGCATGAACCCGCGCAGACTGGCGAGCACCGAGTCGCGGCCCGGGCTCCCGGTGTCCGGATCCGGTGCGCTGCCGGCCGGCAACTGTTCGAGATCGATTCCGATGGAAGCCAGACGCGCCCTGATCATCACGTCCAGTTCGGCGTCGGTGGGCTGACTGAGACTCACGAGTCCCCTCCCGGTCGTGGCGGCAACCTGTCAGCCTGTTATGTCATCTTCAACTACTCGGCAGGTTTCGCGGGGATCACCACCAGGTTGCGGCGCCGGTGGTGTGGGATCGGACGGATCGGGTACTGACGGTCGGTAGCGGAAGGCAACCATCGAGAGAACGGGGAAACCACGATGGGTATGTTCGACAACATGAAGGACAAGGCCGGCGACCTGGTCGACGAGCACGGCGACAAGGTCAGCGAGGGCCTGGACAAGGCCGGCGAGTTCGCCGACGAGAAGACCGGCGGCAAGTACGGCGACAAGATCGACCAGGGCACGGACATGGCCAAGGACCAGCTCGACGGACTGGACGGCCAGAACGACGACATCCCTGACGACCAGTCCTGAGGTAGTCGCTCCCCAGGCGGCTGCGGAACTCGCCGCGGCCGCCCAGGGGCTGGTCTGCCCGCAACCGCTGGACCGTTTGATTGATGCCTCCGGCAACCAACTTCCTGTGAGTCCGCTGAGCGCCGACTGACAGTTCGTGTGGATGCTGGCGGCTACCACGCGGTCGCTCCCGGTCAGAAACTCCTGCAGGGGTTCGCGTTACGGGCTGCGCGGCGTACTCTCTGATCCAAGGGGTGTTGGGTTGCAGGGGGGAACTGCATGATGCTGGATTTTTGCCTGCGCTCGGAGACGGGCAGCCGGTGACGCCGCTGCGGCGGATTCTGGTCTGGATCTCTGGTGCGTCGGCGGGGCTGGGGGCTGCGCTGGCGGCGACGATCCCGTTCGAGAGCGCCGAACTGATCGATATCTCGCGGCGCGGCGGTGCACCTGGCGCGCAACACGTCGCGGTGGATCTCGCCGGCCCGGATTCGTGGCCGGTGGTGGAAAAGGACTTCCGGCAGCGGATCGAGGCCGGCGACCCGGAGCTGGTGGTGTTCATCCACAACGCCGGGACACTGACGCCGCTCGGCTCGGCGGATCACGTCGACACCGAGCAGTACACGCGCAACGTGCTGCTGAACTCGGCGGCCGCACAGGTACTCGGGCAGTCGTTCCTCAGAGCGGTGTCGGGACGGGACTGTGAGCAGCACCTGATCATGGTGTCGTCCGGTGCGGCGATCCGACCGCACGAGGGCGAATCCAGCTACTGCGCTGGGAAAGCAGCGATCGACCAGTGGGTGCGTGCGGTCGGGCTGGAGCAGCAGCGCCGAAGTCCGGGCTGCCGGGTGATCTCCGTGTCACCCGGTTCGGTCGACACCGACATGCAGGCAGAACTGCGAGCGGCCAGCGCCGACGAGGTGCCGGTGTCGGTCCGCTTCCGCGAAATGCAGGCCCTCGGCAACCTCGCGAAGCCTGAGCCCGTGGCGCGGACGATCTGGTCACTGCTCGACCGCGATATCCCCAGCGGAACCGTGCTGCACGTGCGCGACGTGACCTAGGGGGTGCCGTCGGCAATTGTCCAGGTGTGCGGGACGCCGGCGGAGAGAGACACCTCCTCGCGCTGCTCCCGGTGCCGGAGTACGACGGTGGTGTCGCGGTCGGCCGTGAGTACGGCGTTGGCCGCGTCCGGGGACCAGGTGAGGTCGACACGGACACCGCCGCGAGCCCGGAGACCGGTGATCGAGCCCTCCGGCCACGCGTCCGGGAGCGCGGGGAAGATCTCGAGCTCGCCGGTGTGGCTCTGCAGCAGCATCTCCGCGATCCCGGCGGTCGCACCGAAGTTGCCGTCGATCTGGAACGGCGGGTGCGCGCAGAACAGGTTCGGGTACAGACCGGAGCCGTCGCCCACGTAGTCGGTGCCGGATTCACCCGCGGGCGTGAGCAGTTCGCGGACCAGGCGGTGGGCGGCGGCGCCGTCGCGGAGCCTTGCCCACAACGAGATCCGCCAGGCCAGCGACCAGCCGGTGCTCTTGTCGCCGCGCAGCTCCAGCGTGCGGGCGGCGGCCGCGGCGAGTTCCGGCGTACCGTCCGGGGTGATCTGGTCGCCGGGGTGCAGGCCGATCAGGTGGGACGTGTGGCGGTGCTGCGGCTCGGCCTCCGGGAGGTCGGCCAGCCATTCCTGTAGTTGCCCTTGGCTACCGATCTTCGGGGCGGGGATGCGCTTGCGGGCTGCTGTCAGGTCGTCGATCAGCGGGTCGGTGAGGTTGAGCTCGGCGGCGATCTGCGCGCACTTGTCGAAGAGGTCGGCGATCAGCGACAGGTCCATCGTCGACGAGGTTGTGACCGAGGCGGGTTTGCCGTCTTCGGCGACGTACTCGTTCTCCGGTGAGGTGGACGGGGCGGTGCCGAGGGTGCCGTCGGGGAGTTCGATCAGCCAGTCGCGGGCGAATTCGGCGGCGCCTCGGAGGGTCGGCCAGACGTCGTTCAGGTACTCGCGGTCGCCGGTGAATGCGTAGTGGTCCCAGAGGTGGCGGCACAGCCAGACGCCGGCCATCGGCCAGTTCGACCACTTCGGGTTGCCGTCGACGGGTGCGGTCCAGCACCAGGCGTCGGCGTTGTGGTGCGCGGCCCAGCCTTTGGCGCCGTACAGGTGTTCGGCGGTACGGCGTCCTGCTTGGGCGAGCTGCTTGACGTAGTCGAGGAGCGGTTGGTGGCACTCGGAGAGGGACGTGGTCTCGGCGGGCCAGTAGTTCATCTCGGTGTTGATGTTGACCGTGTAGTTACTGCTCCACGGCGGCTGCAGGTGCTCGTTCCAGATCCCTTGCAGGTTGGTCGGCAGACCACCTGGGCGAGAGCTGGAGATCATCAGATAACGCCCGAAGTTGTAGATCAGCGCGGCGAGCCCCGGATCATCCCCCGCCTCCACCAGCCGCCGATCAGTCGTCAGCTCCTCCCCCGAAGGAAGAGTGAGGACCGACCGACTGAACAGCGCTTGGTAGTCGCGGACATGCTCGTCCCGCAGTTCGTTCGCTCGGGTGAGTGCGGTGCGGGCTGCGGCGTCCGCCGTCTCCTGGCAGTCGGCTGTGGTGCGGGTTGGGGTGGTGTGGGGGTCTTCGTAGCCGGTGGCTGTGGAGAGGACTACCAGGAGTTCGGTGGTGTTGCTGACGGTCAGTTGGTTGTTCGTGGGCGTGAGCGTGCCGTTGGTGTGTGCGCGCAGTACGGCGGCTGCGTTCATGCCGCGGTCGTCGGCGTCGGAGTACTGGATCGGCTCGGCGGCGTTTCCGTGGGGCGGAGCGACGGACGACGGGCAGGTGGCTAGCAGTGCTAGGCCGTTGTCGCCGAGGGTCTGCGTGGTCGCGCGGAGCTTCGAGGTGAGGCTGAGTGTCACGGTGAGCGGCTGCGAGGCGCCTAGACGTAGGACCAATGCCTGCGCAGGAGCGCTGACGAATACCTCCTGCCAGACCGCTACTCCACCCACCTCGTACTCGGCCCGGGCGACCGCGGTGTTCAGGTCTAGCCGGCGCCGGTAGTTCGTGACTGCACCTGCGGGCTCGAAGTCCAGCAGGAGGTCGCCGAGCGGGAGATAGGCCTGCGAGTGCCCGCTGTGGAACGCATGCGCAAGCTCCTCAGCAGCCCGCACATCACCCGCCGCCACCGCCGCCCGAACCCGCTCGACCGCGCCGATCCCGACCTCGCGGGCTGGGGTTGCGAGGCGGCGGGTTGTCTCGGGGCTGCCGGACCAGCAGGTTTCGTCGTTCAGGGCGATCCGGTCCTGCGTGGTGCCGCCGAACCACATCGCTCCGATCCGGCCGTTGCCCAGCGGGAGTGCCGCGAGCCAGTCCGCCGCGGGAGCGTCGTACGTCAACTCGGTGGCGGCCGCAGTCATCCGATCTCTCATGCCGCGATCCTCCCCCGCCCACACCCCCTCCCGCGACCATGAGTCCGGCTGATGGTCACCCAGACGGATACGAAAGCTCGGGGTCAGGCGGCTTCGGCGAACTGGGTTGCGTACAGGTCGGCGTACAGGCCTCCCTGGGCCAGCAGTTCGTCGTGGGTGCCTCGTTGCTGAATGCGGCCCTCGTCGAGGACGAGGATGACGTCGGCGTTGCGGATCGTGGAGAGGCGGTGCGCGATGACGAGCGACGTACGGCCGACGAGCGCGTTCGCGAGCGCGGTCTGGACGGCGGCCTCGGACTCGGAGTCGAGGTGCGCGGTCGCCTCGTCGAGAATCACGATCGACGGGGACTTGAGCAGCAGCCGCGCGATCGCGAGCCGCTGACGTTCACCACCCGACAACCGGTACCCGCGATCGCCGACCACAGTGTCGAGACCGTCCGGCAGGCTGGCGACCAGCGTCGCGATCTGCGCGGCCTCGAGGGCCTCGTGCAGTTCGTCGTCGGTCGCGTCCGGACGGGCCAGCTGCAGGTTGGCGCGGATCGTGTCGTGGTACATGTGCGAGTCCTGCGTGACCACGCCGATCACCGCACGGAGCGAGGCCTGGGTGACTTCGCGTACGTCGTGACCGCCGACCAGAACCGCGCCGCCAGTGGCGTCGTACATCCGGGAGACGAGCGACGAGAGCGTGGACTTCCCGGCACCGGACGGGCCGACGACTGCGACCAGCTGCCCGGGCTCGACGGTGAACGTGACGTCCTTGAGGACCTCTTCCCCGGTCTCGGCCGACAGGGTCGCGACCGACTCGAGTGAGGCGAGCGACACCTCCTTGGCGGACGGGTAATGGAACGACACGTGGTCGAACTCGATCGACGGCTCCGCGGTCGGCGGGAGCGTCTTCGCGTCCTTGCGGTCGGCAACCATCGGCGGGAGGTCGAGCACCTCGAGCACCCGCTCGAAGCTGACGAGCGTGGTCATGATGTCGACCTGCATGTTCGAGAGCGCGGTGAGCGGCCCGTAGAGACGGTTCAGGTACGCCGTCAGCGCGACGACCGTACCGATTCCGAGCGCCCCTTCGACGGCGAAGACCCCGCCGACGCCGTACACGAGGGCGACCGCGAGCGCCGCTACGAGGGTGAGCGAGACGCGAAAGATCCCGGCGTACATCGAGGTGGTGACGCCGATGTCGCGGACCCGGGCGGCCTTGCCGGCGAAGTCGCGCGAGGCGTCCTCGGTGCGGCCGAAGACCTTGGCGAGCACCGCGCCGGCGACGTTGAAGCGCTCGGTCATGGTCTGCGCCATGGTGGCGTTCAGCTTGTAGGTCTCCGCTGTTGCTGTGCGCAACTTTCCGGCGAGCAGCCGGGCGGGGATGACGAAGAGCGGGAGGACGACGAGCGCGAGCAGCGTGATCTGCCACGACATCACGAACATCGCGGCGAGTACGAGCGTGACACTGAGCAGGTTGCTGACCACGTTGGAGAGCGTGGAGGTGAACGCCTGCTGGGCGCCGAGTACGTCGCCGTTGAGGCGCTGGATGAGCGCGCCGGTCTGCGTGCGGCTGAAGAACGCGACGGGGAGCTGCTGCACGTGGTCGAACACCGCCGTACGGAGGTCGTAGACGAGACCTTCGCCGATCCGCGACGAGAACCAGCGTTCGACGAGGGTGATCGCACTGTTCACGACCGCCAGCAGCGCTACGACGAGTGCGAGCCAGACGACCACTTGGGCGTGGCCCGGCACGATGCCGCGGTCGATGATCGCCTTGAACAGCAGCGGGGTGACCGCGCCGGTCGCGGCGTCGAGCGCGACGAGGACGAGGAAGGCGGCCAGATGGCCGCGGTACGGACGGGCGAACCCGAGGATCCGGCGGAGCGTGCCCGCCGACAGCTTGTGATGCCGGACGGAGGAGTCCTTCAACAGCGAGCGCATCGCCCGGCCGCCGCCCCCTCCCCCACCCGGAAGTCCGGAAATCTGCGACATGCAGTTCCTTCCAGTCAGGGACCAAAACATACTGAGGTTAACTCACTATGAGCTAACCTCACAAGATGGTGTTTTGTTCCCCGCGGGCGCGAGAGCTCCGATTAGGCTCTGGGCATGCCTGATCCCGATGATGCCGCGGAGCAGATTGCCGGCCTGCTCGACGGGATCGTTCGCCGCCAGCGGCGGGCCTCCCGGGAGGGGTTCGGCGAGAGCGTCACGCACGGGCAGTTCCGGGTACTGCGGACGCTCGATCGCGCGGACCGGCTGCTGCGGCTGAGCGAACTGGCGGCGCAACTGGGCATCGTGCCGCGATCGGCGACGTCGGTCGTGGACGACCTGGAGGCGGCCGGGCTGGTCGCGCGACAGCCGGACCCACACGACCGCCGCGCCACCCTCGTCTATCTCACCCCCGACGGCCTAAAAGTCCTGGCCACCCTCCGCGAGAAACGCCGCGACGTGATGGCCAGCCAACTCTCCCGCCTGACCGCCGCCGAGCAGCAAACCCTCGCCCAACTCCTCCAGCGCCTGGCGGAGGAGTGAGCGGGGTGGTGCGAACCGCCACGCAGGCGAAAGTCGCCTTTTCGGCGCGAGAACGGCGCTTCGGCCGGGTTCTGCCTGCGTGGCGGTCCTATTTCACGCCTTCTTGAGGTGGGCGATGATGCCGTCGAGGTCTTCGATCATGCGGTTGGGGCGGACCATGTGGCCGCCTGGGTCTTCGTAGGCGGTGAAGGGGATGTTGGCCTTGTCGAGGGCGGCGCGGAACTCGCGCTGGCCGGCCAGGACCTGGGTCTCGTTGGCGTAGTCGAACGGGTCGGGGCTCGGGCTGGTGCCGGCGACCAGGAAGATGCGCTTGCCGCGGTAGCGCTCGAGGTTCTCCATCGGGTTGTCGGCGGTGACGCGTGCCTCGTCCCACGCCGGGGCGCCGTAGATCGTGCCGCCGGCCAGGTCGACGGCCGCGGAGGACACGTTCGCCCAGTGCACGACCAGGCCCGCGTCGCGGCGGACGCTCGCCGGGCCGGAGTGCGAGCTGACGGAGGCGAAGTGGCCGTAGTACTTCGCCGTGTACTTGAGCGCGCCGAAGCCGCCCATCGAGAAGCCCGCGACGGCGCGGCCGGCGAACTCGGCGTACGTGCGGAAGTTGGCGTCGATCCACGGCACCAGCTGGTTGAGGTGGAAGCTCTCCCAGTTGCGCGGGCCGGTGTTGGAGCTGACCGGGTTGGAGTACCAGCCGGCCTTGCCGCCGTCCGGCATCACCACGATCATCGGCTTGCCCGCGGTCCAGTCGCGGATGCCGAGCGGGTCGAACGCTCTGAAGTCCTGGTTGCCGCCGTGCAGCAGGTACAGCACCGGGTAGGTGCGTCCGCTGGTGTGATAGTCACTCGGCAGCAGGACGTTAACGGCCGGGGCCCAGCCGATCGCGTCGGTCTGGAAGCGGTAGTACCACATCCGCGGATCGGCTTCGTTCCGCTCGGTGATGTGCAGGCCGAACCCGTCGTCGGCCGCACTGGCGGCGAGAGAGGTGGCCAGAATGGTGCCGGCGCCGAGGCCGGCGGCGACGGTCAGCCCGCCGGCGGCCTTCAACATCGTGCGCCGGGTGGGGCGAGGTGCGCTCACCATGATCTCCTGAGTAGGTAAGGGACAGATCGAGTCACCGTCGGTGACGGTGCTGATCTAAGTTAGTAGCATAACTTTGGGGTCAGTCCCCTTGGAGGAAGGTTGTGACAGCGAATCCGCCCCGCCGGAAGACCGGCGGTCGCCAGGCGCAGATCACCATCGCGGACATCGAGCGGGAGGGTCTGCGGCTCGGTCTGACCAACCTGACCGTGAACGGGGTCGCGACCGCGCTCGGCGTCACCCCGACCGCGCTGTACCGGCACGTCGACGGCAAGCTCGGGCTCGAGGCGCTGGTCGGTGAGGCGGTACTGCGGGAGCTGCACATCGTCGACGACCCGGAGGACGACGTCGAGGCGCACCTGTTGTCGTTCGCGCGGCAGTTGCACACGTTCGTGCTCGAGCGCCCGGGGCTGGCGGCGTACCTGCAGGGGCTGTTTCCGCGCGGCGAGGCCGGCGTACGGCTGCAGCGGGAGGCGGTCGAGGCGCTCGGCCGGCGCGGCTACAGTCCGGCCGGCGCAGTCCTGATGTCGGGCACCGTGGCGTCGCTGGCGATCAACCTGACCGCGGCCGAGGAGCGGCATCGCCCGTACTTCGAAGGTCCGCACCAGCGCGAACTGGAGAAGGTCTACGCGCTCCTCGCCGCGGACGAGGTCTTGAGCGCGGCGCACCAGGAACTCCCGATGATCACCTCCGAGCCGTACTTCCGGATGGTGATGACCGGCTGCATCCGCGGCCTGATTGCCGCGGCGCCGCCGAACCGCCCGGTGATGGACGTCCTCACCGACCTTGGTCTGGAGTAGTCAGTCAGTTGCCGGCAGCAAGTGCTCGGGCGCCGGCGAGTTCGAACAGGAACGTGTTGACCGGTGTCGGGACGCCCGATTCGGCGCCGAGCCGTACGACGGCGCCGGTCCAGGCGTCGAGCTCCGACGGGCGGCCGGCGATCAGGTCGCGCTGCAGCGAGGTGGTCCCGTCGGCCGGGAGTTGATCGACCCAGGCGAGCGTCCGCGGTACGACGTCCTCGGCAAGCCGGATGCCTCGCGCGAGTGCGATGTCGCGAATCTCGGTGGTGGCCTCGGTGAGAAGCCGGCGGGTGGCGGGGTGCGTGCGGAGTACGCCGTACCCGGCGCCGGTCGCCGTACCGAGACCGCCGCCTGGGACGACCGAGAGGAACTTCGTCCAGAGCGCTGCCCAGATGTCGTCCGGCACGGTCGCCTGGAGTCCTGCCGCGACGAACGCGTCGCGCAGTAGACCGGTCCGCGGCGTGGCCGTGTTGTCCCATTCGCCGAAGTTGAGTTTCCCGTTGCCGAGATGCCGGATGACGCCGGGACCCTCGACGTACGCGATCACCTCCGCGGCACCGGGCAGTACGGCGTCCCGCCCATAGACCTCGGCGACCTGATCGGGGGCCTCGACTCCGTTCTGCACCGTGACGATCGCGGTGTCCGGGCCCACGAGCGGGCGGATCGTGTCGATTGCCTCGGGTAGCTGCCACGTCTTCACGCAGATCAGCACGTAGTCCACCGGGCCGATCTCGGCCGGCGCATTGGTCGCCTGCACGGGCAACTGCAGGTCACCTGCCGGGCTGTGCACCACGAGCCCGTCGGCCTTCAACGCCTCCAGGTGCTTGCCTCGCGCCACGAACGCCACGTCCTGTCCGGCGGAGGCCAGCCGCGCGCCGAAGTACCCGCCCACACCGCCCGCGCCGACGATCCCGATCCTCACAAGCAACTCCTTCAGTTACCGGTTTAACTGGTAACGGCGATGATAGACTATCCGGCATGGACAGGCGCTTCACGTGGGTCGGCGGGCGGCCGTCGGTCGACTTCACCGCGACGCTCGGCAAGCGCGAGCAGGCACCGTTCGAGCGGATTCCCGAGCCTGCCGATCTCGGTCGGTGGTTTCGCGAAGCCGGGCTCGCTCAGGACGAGCCGGTTGTCCAGGGACGTCCGTACCGGCAGGCGGTCGAGTTGCGGGAGGCGCTGTACCGGCTGTTCACCGGGACGACGTACGACGCTGATCTCGAGGTGGTCAATCGGTGGAGCAGCCGTACGTTGGCCGGGCCTCGGCTGACTTCGGAGCTTCGGGCGGAGAGTGCGACGGTTGATGTGCCGGGTCTGCTCAGTGGTTTGGCTCGGGACGCGGTTGAGCTGCTGACCGGTCCGCTTGGCGATCGGATCCGGACGTGTGCGGCGGACGAGTGTTCGCTGCTGTTCGTCGACGCGAGTCGGGCTGGGCGGCGGCGGTGGTGCTCGATGAACACCTGTGGGGCGCGCGCGAAGATGGCGACGTACCGCGCCGTGGATTGAGGGTTTCACGCAATCGACCGGGGTGGTGGCGGGTGAGCTGGTTGGTTGGCGGCATGCGTACACCGACTACAACACCGGCGCAGGCGGCCGGGATGATCCGGCGCGACCAGGACCTGTTGCTGAGCCGGATCGAGGGATTGAACGAGAACGAACTGCGGGCGCCGTACGACGTGACCGCCGGACCGCTCGGGGACTTCTGCGACTCGTTGCACGACCTGGTCGCGCACGTGCTGATGTGGGACGAGATCACGCTCGCCGTACTGCGGGACGCCCGGGCGGGACGTCTGCACTGGAGTCTCGATCCGCGCTGGGAGACCGCCGAGATCGGGCGCGCGCTCAACCTCGGCGGCGTCGAGGCGGGCCGGCGGATCCCGTCTGAGCTGGTGCTGCACCGGTTCCGCAGCGTCGGCGACGCACTCGTCGACGAGATCTCGCGGTACGACGAGGAGACCTGGGCGGACCCGTCGACGGGTGCCGGGTTCGACGGCGGGATCGGGGCGCTGGCGGAGTACGTCTCGACGACGCCCGACGGGATCCTGTTCGCGCACGCGGCACGTCACCTGCGGCCGGTGAGCGTATGACGCCCGAGGTTGTCGACAGCCCGGAGTACGGGGCCGAGACGGACGCGCTGCTGAAGGTGCTCGCGGATCAGCCCGGCTATCCCGAGCTCGATCCGTATCAGGCGTTGCTGCTGGATCGGGAAGATCTGCCGGATCCGGCGCTGGCGGGTGAGCGTGATCCGCGACCTGAGCTCGAGGACATCGTGATCGAGCTGCCGGGGCGGTCCCTCGACGCACGGATCTACCGCATGTCGCCGGAGCCTCGGCCGGTTCTGCTCTGGCTGCACGGGGGTTCTTTCATCGGCGGGCATCTGCGGGACATCGAGTACGCGACATCCGGGATCGCTGCCGGCGGCAACGTTACTGTGGTCTCCCTCAACTATCGGCTCGCGCCGGAGAACCCTTATCCAGCAGGGCTTCTGGACGTTCGCGACACGCTGCAGTGGGTCCGTGAGAATCTCGGCGCCGAGGTCGCGGTGGGTGGACAGAGTGCTGGCGCGGCATTGGCTGCGGGGGCGTGTCTGCTCGTTCGGGACGAGGGCGGTCCGCTCCCCGACCGTCAGATCCTTTGCTACCCGACGTTGGACCTGCACCCGGATGTCGAGTGGCACGAGTGGTACTTCCCCGCGGACGACGTACCGGCGACCGCCGTACCGCTGCGGGCCGAATCGCTCGCGGGGCTTCCGCCGACGCTGATGCTGGCGGCCGGGCGGGACTCGTTGCGCGAGGACGCGCTGGCGTATGCGGATCGCCTGGAGCAGGACGGCGTACCGACGCGGCTGGTCGAGTACGCGGACACGATGCACGCGTTCCTGAACTTTCCGGGCGCGCTGTCCGCCGGCCGTCATGCGGTCGAACTCATTACCGCGGACCTCCGTGCTGCGTTTTCCTAGTGGTCGGCGCGGTGGGTGAAGAAGCGGGCGGGGTTGCCGGCGGCGCGCGGGTTCGACGCGAGCCAGACGGCGAACGAGTCGGGGTGACGGCGTTCGAGCTCGTCGATGTAGGCACGGCGTACGTCGGCCATCGCCTGTCTGCCGGTCGGGGCCCATCGCGCGCTGGAGCTGGTTGAAGCTTCGTCGCCAGGCGAGGCACAGCTCCTCGTCGCTCAGCTCGCCGACACTTCGC
The DNA here is from genome assembly GCA_963822475.1 of uncultured Actinomycetota bacterium. Taxonomy (GTDB): domain Bacteria; phylum Actinomycetota; class Actinomycetes; order Propionibacteriales; family Kribbellaceae; genus Kribbella. The sequence continues at coordinate 961,833 of CAWGHT010000006.1, read as the reverse complement.
ACCACGGCGACCAGGTACTTCGGCATCGGCCAGTCCGCGGCCGGGTCGGCTTCGGCCCGGACGGCGTTCAGCTGACGGTTCGATGCCTTGGGCAACCTGATCGACCGGCGGGGCAGTGTCCGCGCCGGCCGGTCGGCCCGGCCTGAGCGCAGCCAGCCGACGACGGGCGGGGACACACCGACGATCAGCAGGAGAAGCGTCACGGTGCGGGCTCCGATCGCGGCGGCGTACCCACAGATTGCGAGTACGCACAGGCCGCCGAACACCGCTCCGCGGGGAACCAGGTTGAGCAGGTCCGAGCTCGGCAGATCGCGGCCGAGTCCGACGCTCAGACAGACGGCTCCGGCGGTGAAGGCGGCGACCATGAAGACCGCCAGATTCGTCGCCGGTGACACGAACACCAGCGAAGTGACCACACCGAGAACGGCCAGCAGTCCTACGGCTGCCCGCCAGATCCGCAGATACCGCAGCTCGACGTCCACCATGCTCACCCAGTGCCCATCGCCCGGTCCTCCAACCGGAGTCGACAGGCTCCCCCTACACCAGTGTCACTCGTTTCAGGGCAGTAATGAAGGCCGCCGTGGCTCGCGGCGGCAGACGCGTCGAGATCCGTCCGCTTCCCCCACGCACACCCCACGAGGGTGCAACCGGTTGCACGGGGCTCTATGGTGGGGCCATGGCATCACGTGCCGGCCGGGCGCCGGGGGTCACCATCGGGGACGTCGCGGCCGCCGCCCGGGTTTCGCGGTCGACGGTGTCGCGTGCTTTCACCCGGCCGCAGTTGCTCAGCCAGGAGACCGTCGAGCACGTGCGCGCGGTCGCGGCCCGGCTCGGGTACGTCGGGAACCAGGCGGCGCGGGCGCTGTCGACGGGACGGTTCGGGAACATCGCGGTCGTCGTACCGGATATCGCGAACCCGTTCTTCCCGCCGCTGGTGCGGAGCCTGCAACTCGCCGCGGAGACCGCCGACCTGGCGGTGTTCCTCGGCGACTCCGACGAGTCCGCGGAGCGGGAGGCCAAGCTGATCGCCCGGTTGGCACCGCAGGTCGAGGGGTTCGTGCTCGCCTCGCCGCGACTGTCCGAGGCGTTGATCCGCGAGCTGGCGGCGACGCGTCCCGTCGTACTGGTCAATCGCGATCTGGACGGCATCACGCGGGTCCTGATCGACTCGTCGGGCGGGATGACCGAGGCTGTGCTGCTGTTGAAGAAGCTCGGTCACAAGCGGCTCGCGTACCTGGCCGGGCCGCGCGACTCGTGGTCGGACCAGCAGCGGCGGGAGGCGCTGACGCAGACGTCCGTCAAGGCGGGCCTGACGGTGGAGATCATCGAGGTCGGGCGGCCGACGTACGCGGCCGGGCGGGACTCGGTGTCGGCGGTTGTCCAGTCGGGAGCGACTGCGGCGATCGCGTTCGACGATGTGGTGTCTCAGGGCGTGCTGGCCGGGCTCGAGGTGCGGGGCATCTCGGTGCCGACGGACTTCAGCCTCGTCGGCTGCGACGACACCCTCGCCGCGCTCACCACGCCGGCGCTGACCAGCGTCTCGGCCGGAGCCGCAACGGCTGGTACGGCGGCCGCGAAACTGCTCGTCAACCTCCTGGAGACCACCGAGCCGAGCGCCGAGTGCGTCACCATCGCGACCCACCTGGTGACCCGCGCGACGACCACGGCGGCACCGAAGTCGGCGCCCTGAATACGTTGACGTGCAACCGGTTGCATGCTGGAATCACGATCATGACGCGTATCGCCATCGCCGGCGCCGCCCATCCGCACGTGGCCTATGCGACCGCGGAGGTCGATCAGGTCGCCGAGTACGAGCTGGTCGCGGTGGCCGATCCGTCCCGCGAGACGGCCGAGCGGTGGGCCGCGCCGTACGACGCCAAGGTGTTCACCGATCACCAGCAGATGCTGAGCGAGGTCGAGCCGGATGTCGTCATGGTCGCCGGGATCTACGGCGACCGCGGTCAGGTTGTGGTCGACGCGCTGAACGCCGGCTGCCACGTGATCGCCGACAAGCCGCTGTGCACGACGCTCGAGGACCTCGACGCGATCGCCGAGGCCGCGGAGCGCACCGGCCGTCACGTCACCCTCCTGCTGGAGAAGCGGTACTACCCCGTCACCCTCGCCGCCCGGAGTATCGCGGACCAGCTCGGCACGATCCACGGCGTGACGTCGTCGGGCCCGCACAAACTCAACCGCCCGACCCGGCCCGCGTGGTTCTTCGAGCGCGCGCGGTACGGCGGACTCCTCAACGATCTCGCCGTCCACGACATCGACGCCGCACTGCTCTTCACCGGGCTGACCAGCGGGATCGTGAGTGGCTCGATCGTGGACAGCTCGTACGGCGTCGCGACGCTGAGCGGACCCGGTGCGGTCATTACCGCGGGCGTTGACTGGATGAACCCGGCCGGCTCGCCCGTGCATGGTGACTACCGGATGAAGCTCGTCGGCACCGATGGCACTGCCGAGCTGCTCTGGGCGCGCAACCGCCTCGTTCTCACCACGACCGACCTCGCGCCGCACGACGTACCCCTGCCTGCTGGTCATCGCCCGGCCGAGCTCGTCCTGCAGGCGCTTGCTGCGGGCAACGAACCGGACATCACCACCGAGCGCGGCCTGCTGGCCACGCGGCTCGCGCTCCTCGCGCAACGGTCCGCCGAGAACGGCGGCGTACCCATCTCCTGGACGACCGAATGAAGAGAGGTCCTATGCGTTTCGCCCTCATCGGTGCCGGCGCGATCGGCGCCGTGCACGCTCGCCTCATCGAAGCCCTCGGCGACGAGGCCGTTCTGGTCGCCGTCGTAGATCAGAACCTCGAACGCGCCGGCAAACTCGTCTCGGAGTACGGCGGTCACGCTTATGCGACGGCCTCCGAGGCGTACGCCACGGAGGCCGTGGACGCCGTCGGGATCTGCTTGCCCAGCGCGCTGCACGCCGACGTCGCCGTGGAGGCGCTGCGGGCCGGCAAGCACGTGATCGTCGAGAAGCCGGTCGACATCACGCTGGCCGCCGCCGACCGGTTGATCGAGGCGCAGCGGGAGACCGGGCTGACCGTCTCGGTGATCAGCCAGCGCCGCTTCCAGCCGCCGGTCGCGCAGATCCGGGCTGCGATCGACAGCGGCGCGCTCGGTCGCGTGACGTCCGGGATCGCGGAGTCGGCGTTCTTCCGGCCGCAGTCGTACTACGACGGCGACGACTGGCGCGGCACCCTCGCGATCGACGGTGGCGGTGCCCTGATGAACCAGGGCATCCACGCGCTCGACCTGCTGGTCTGGATGCTCGGCCGCCCGGTCCAGGTGAGCGCGCAGACCGGTCGGCTCGCGCACGACGGCATCGAGGTCGAGGATCTTGCCGGTGCGTCGATCGTCTTCGAGAGCGGGGCGATCGGGCTGATGCTCGCCAGTACGGCGGCCTACCCCGGCCGCCCGGTGCGGCTGACGATCCACGGCGATCAAGGGACCGCGGTCCTCGACGACGATCAGCTCGCGTACTTCGCCTCGGCGGACTCCTCGGAACCCGAGGCGCCTGTGCTGGCTGGGCCGGATGGGTGGGGTCCCGTGGAGCTCGCGCATCTCGCGCAGTACCGCGACTTCATCGGCGCTGTTCGCGAAGGTCGCCAGCCGGCGGTGACGCTGGAGGCCGGGCGGCGGTCGTTGGCGACTGTGCTCGCTGTGTACGAGTCGGCCCGTTCAGGGCAACCGGTCTCATTGAAAGAGGACTGACCCATGCTGCGTGTCGCCCTGGTTGGTACCGAGAACAGCCACGCGGACGAGATCGTCCGGCACCTGAACGTCGATCCCGTCGCTGACACCGCCCGCATCGTCGCGCTCGTCGGCGCGGATGACGAACGCAACCGGAAGCTCGCCTCGACCGGTGGCATCACCGAGGTCGTGCCGACCTCGGCCGAGTTGCTCGGCAGCGTGGACGCGCTGATCGCCACCAACCGGGACGGCGCCTTGCACCGCGAGCACGCCGTACCGTTCCTGGAGGCGGGGGTTCCGGTGTGGGTGGACAAGCCGTTGGCCGCGAGTACGGCGGATGCGCGGGCGATCTTGGACGCGTCGCGGCGCGGTGGTGCGCCGGTGACGTCGTACTCGGCTGTGCGTTGGGTGGCGGACGCGGATGCGCTCGCTGCGGCCTCGGTCGGTGAGCTGCAGGCAGTCACGGTGACCGGGCCGGCTGATCCGGACAGTGAGTACAGCGGGATCTTCTTCTACGGGATCCATGCGGCTGATCTGGCGCAGCGGTTGGCTCCTGGCGAGCCTGGTCCGGTGACGGTCGAGCGTGTTGGGTCGACAGTTGTCGTGCGCTACCTGTGCGGTGGGGTGTTGGTGACGTTGCAGTTGGTGAAGCCGACGGACGATGGGCGGGTGCCGTTCCATGCGGAGCTCGTCGGGCGGACGGGGCTGGTTAGTCGCGACGTACGGCTCGACTCTGAGTACGTCGTACCTGGGTTGAAGGTCTTTCTTGGGATGCTCGAGACCGGTGAGCGGCCGCTTGACGACGCGACGATGCTCGCCCCGATCACGGTGTTGGAACAGGTATGAGGCGCCTCGTTGCGTTGCTCGCGCTGCTGCTCATTGGCGGGTCGGTGACGCCGGCGGCTGCTGAGGTGGGTGCGCCGGCGATCACGATCGAGGCGCCTGCGGACGGCACGGATTCGGTGACTGTTCGCGGGCGTTATGAGCAGGTGTCGGGGATTCAGTTGGTGGTCGACGCGCGGCGGGTCGTGCCGGTGGCGATGGATGCGGCGACGGGGACGTGGAGTGCGACGGTCGATCTGCGCGACCTGGACGGGACGGTTGGGCTCGCGGCGTACGGGAAGAACCTGCAGACGCTGTACAACCAGTGGTCGGCGTTCGTCTCGGTGAACGTGCACAATCCGCGGGCGGCGAAGCCTGCGGTCGCGATCACCTCGCCGGCTCTGGGTGCGGCAGTGGGCGGGTCGCGGTTCGAGGCGACAATCGCGGTTTCTTCGCGTCGTCCGCTGCGGCGGGTCGAGGCGCGGGTCAACGGTGGTGCCTGGCGGACTGCTATCCCGAGTGGCTGGTGGGTATCGGGTGCTTTTGGTTGCTGCGAAGGGGTTTGCGGGGATCGAGGCGCGGGCCGTCGACGTGACGGGTCAGGTTGGGTTGTCTGCGAGTACGTACGTCGCTGTTGGTGGTGTGGTGCGGCCGGTGCAGCAGCGGTACTCGCAGGACCGGGCGATGTGGGTGTGGGAACAGGACTCGTATCCGGCGGTCTTCGATCGGGCGGCGCGGGACAAGCTCGGTCGGTTCATGGATGTCGGGTCCGAGCCGGTGCGGACGTTGTACTTGGGTGTCGCGGCGTACCAGGGTCGGGACATGCTGCGGGACTCGCGGAGTCAGGTCGCGGCGTTCGTTCGGTGGGCGCGCGGGCGTGGGTATCACGTACAGGCGGTGATCGCGGGCGGGACGGTGCCGCCGTACCTGGGTGCGTTGCCGCAGTACCAGCACATCGCGGTGAGTGAGTTCACCAAGGTGCTTGACTACAACCTCGCCGTACCGGCTGATGCGCGGTTCGACGGGGTGAACGTGGATATCGAGCCGTATCTGCTGCCGCAGTGGAAGGAGCCGGGTACGACGTTGCCGACGGTGTGGCTCGATCTGCTGCAGGAGTTCATGCAGCTGCGGGACGCGTCCGGGCAGCAGTTGCTCGTCGGGCCGGCGATCCCGTTCTGGTTCGACAGCTCGGACTGCTGTACGGCGATCACGTGGCACGGGAAGACTGCGCCGCTGAGCGACCATGTGCAGGACCTGACCGACTACGTCGCGCTGATGGACTACACCGACACTGCCAGCGGGATCATTGCGCGGGCGTCGCATGAGATTGCGTACGGCGCTCCTCAGTCTGTGGTTATTGGGGTGGAGAGCAAGGATCTGTCGGGAACGGGCGATCCGGAGTCGGTGACGTTCTTCGAGGAGGGTCGCCTGTATATGGAGTCCGAGCTGGACAAGGTCTATGCGGCTGAGACCTCTGCTGCTTTTGCGGGGATTGCCATGCATCACTACGGCAGCTTGCTGGTGCTCCCTCACGTACCTGGGGGCCGTGCCGTTCCATAGGTATGAACAAGTACGAACGACGCGTGGCTGGAGCCGACTGGGACGCTGTGGCCGCTTCGGTGGATGACCTCGGTTGTGCGCTGTTGCCGCAGCTGCTGACGCCGGCCGAGGCTGGGCGGATCGCTGGGATGTATGACGACGTACAGCGGTTCCGGGCGACGATCGACATGGCGCGGCATCGATTCGGTGAGGGGCAGTACCGGTACTTCGATCGGCCGTTTCCGGAGGCTGTGGAGGCGTTGCGGCAGGCGCTTTATCCGCGGCTGCTGCCGATCGCGCGGGAGTGGTACGCGAAGCTCGGTCGGGAGGCGGAGTGGCCGGACACGCTCGACGAATGGCTGGACGTCTGTCATCGGGCGGGACAGGCGCGGCCGACGCCGATCCTGCTGCGGTACGGCGCGGGTGACTGGAACGCGTTGCACCGTGATCTGTATGGCGACAAGGTGTTTCCGCTTCAGGTCGTGATCAACTTGAACGACCCTGGTGTCGATCACACCGGCGGTGAGTTCCTGCTGGTCGAGCAGCGGCCGCGGGCGCAGTCGCGGGGTACGTCGACGTTGATCCCGCAGGGGCACGGGTTGGTGTTCACGACCCGCGATCGGCCGTTGAAGTCGGCGCGTGGCTGGTCGGCGGCGCCGGTGCGGCATGGCGTGTCCGCGATCCGCTCTGGGCAGCGCCATACGCTCGGGTTGGTCTTCCACGACGCGAAGTGACGGCCGGATTTGGTGATGCGTTGTATTCGAACGTATGATCGATTGCATGAGTGAGTGTCCGGTCGATCAGCCAGCCGACGAGGCCAGTGGCCCGTTGGGGGCGCCGGTCGGACGTGCGCTGTCTGTCGTGCCTGGTGCGCCGGGAGCAGCGATGGCGGACGAGGCAGCTCGGGATGATCACTGGGATGCCGAGTTCTTGGCGTTGGTCGACCGGGTGCGCGCTGATGCGCGGCTCGCGGCTCGGCATGGACTGCTCGGCCGGTATGACGAAGCGGACGACCCGGAGCGTGGTGTCGGGTTGTTCGAGGCGGTGGCGTTCCAGGACACGTCTGAGTTGAGCGATTCGGGCTGGTTGAATCGGCAGGAGGCGATCGGCCGGTTGGAGGCGCGGCTGGCGGCGATGAAGGCCGAGGCTGTGGCCGGATACGAGACCTCGTTGCGCGGGGTATCTGCCGATCTCGGGCACCGGCACCCTTCGCCTGGGGATCGAGCAGCGGAACCGGGCGAGCGTCGATGGGTGGCTGGTGATCTGCGGTCGACTGCTGACGAGCTTGCGTTGGTGTGGCAGATGCACAAGGGCGCTGCGATGGCGCGGATTCATACGTCGTGCGAGTTGGTGCACAATTTTCCGGCGACGTTGCGGGCGCTGGAGGAGGGTCAGCTGACCGAGCGGGCCGCGTTCACGATCGTGCGGGAGTTGTCGGTGCTGGATGATCCGGACGCGCTGCGGGCGGCCGAGACTGCGTTGCTGGAGTGGGCCGGGAAGCATCCGTTGCAGAAGCTGAAGCAGGAGGCGCAACGGGAGGCCGCGCGGCGTTCGCCGGATGCGCGTAGCAAGGCGCATGCGCGGGCGATGGATGAGCGGTCGGTGCGGATCTTTCCGAACAGTGACGGCACGGCTGAGCTGGTCCATACCCAGGATGCTTTGGACGCGGGCGCGGTGATGAACAGCCTTACCCGTGCGGCGGCGTACCAGCGTCGTCAGGGCGACTCCCGCTCCATGGACCAACTGCGCGCCGACATCGCCCTGGACCGGCTCCTACCGCGGACTGGCACTCGGGTGGCTGGCGACAGCGCAGGCGACTCGACCAATGGCGCAGACGCCACCGTAGTCATCCACGCGACCGGCGCCGAGATCCGCGCGCTGATCGACGGCGAGAACAGCACCGGCGGGATGGCCGAACACTACGGGCCGATTCCTCAGGAGTCCTTGCGTAAGCACCTCACCCAGGCCCTGAGTCGGAGTCTCCTCGGGGGCGCCGGTCGGTCGCGGCTCGGCCTTCGGCTCAGCGACGAGCCACCGAGTGGGAAGCCGGACAGGTACACGCCGGATGCTGCTACCGATCGCTTCGTTCGTCTGCGCGATCGAACCTGCCAGTTCCCTGGGTGCAACCAGCCCGCCGAGTTCGCCGATGTCGACCACCGCGTCGCCTTCGCGGAAGGCGGCCGATCCACCACTGACAACCTTCATTGCCTGTGCCGGCATCATCACCGGCTCAAGCATGAAGGCGGATGGGTCATCACATCCAACTCCGACGGCACGGCCACTTGGACTAGCCCTACGGGGCGGCGCTACCGGACGCCTCCGCCTGATCGCGGCGGTTCTGATCCACCTGATCTACCCGGCTCTGATCAGGCCGAGGGCCGTCCGCGCGCGGCTCCGGACTGAGCCGATCGCGCGTGATCGAGTAACCCGCCACGGGGGGTCGTGGCGGGTTACTCGGCTGCGGCCAGGTCGGAGCAGATGTCCCAGGCCGCTTGCCGGAGCTGCGCGGCGGTGTCCGCTGTGAGGCCCTTCACCGGTACGTCGGTTCCGACTGGGTCCTCGTTCAGCAAGGCGATGAGGAACACGCAAGCCGCGAGGTAACTTCCCGCGAGCGCCGGGTGGCTGTTGTCCGTGTCGTGCAGCGCGGGCCTGTCGTACTGGCTGAGGAAGCGCTCCCAGACCATCCCGACCGGTACGAGCGTCGCGCCGAGTTCGGCCGCTGCGCCGCCGTACGCCTTAGTCAGGGCTTGCTGGGTCTCCGGTGCGTTCCGGCGGGCCCAGGTCAAGTAGAACGCGGTACGCGCACCGGCCGCTTTGATCGCCTCGTTGAAGTCGCGGGCGCTCTCGCGGAAGCGGTCCGGACTCTTGACCGGCAGCGTGCTCTGCTCCTGCAGTACGACGGTGTCGAAACCACCGCTCGCGATCTCGTCGAGCGCCTTCCCCGCGTTGAGATGCTGCCGCAGCGACGCGCCGCCGGCCGAGATCAGCTTGTGCTCGATCTCGATGCCGCGGGCCTTAGCCATGCCCTTGATCAGCCCGGGCAGGTTGTTCCGTGACGTGAAGCTATTACCGACGAAGAGAATCCGCACGACACGGACGCTACTACTCCCCCGGAACCGAATCGGTTTGACCGGTGGCCGCGCCCCGCTGTTGGCTGGCGCAATGAGTGAGCTTCGGATCGTGCCGGTCGCGGACGACCAGACGTTGCTGGACTGGCAGCGGGTGCACAACGAGATCATTCCGACGGCGCCGCTGTCGGTCGAGGAGATCCGCGAGCGGGTGACGCGGAACGTGCTCGAGGTGGCGTACGACGGTGACGTGCTCGTCGGGTGCTCCACGGTCCGGCCGCCGTCCGAGGAGACCTCGGCCGCGGTGGTGATCGCTCGCGTGCTCCCGGCGTACCGGCGTCGTGGTTTCGGTACGGCGATCTACGAGCACTGCCTGCGGCGCGGGCGGACGCTGGGCGACGGCATCGAGACGCACATCCTCAGCAGCAACGAGGACGGCGTACGGTTCGCGAAAGCGCACGGGTTCGTCGAGGTGGAGACCTACCTGCTGCCGGGCGACACGATTCCGTTCATCGAACTACGGTTGGGCGAGTGACCATGCGCTTTTCGATCAACATTCCGAACTTCGGCGACTTCGCCGACGCCCACACGGTCGCACGGGTGGCGAAGGCTGCCGAGGACGCCGGCTGGGACGGGCTGTTCCTCTGGGACCACGTGGTGCACAGCAAGGAGCGGCGGCGCGGCCAGCCGTTCGGCGACCCGTGGATGCTGATGACGGCCGCCGCGATGGCGACATCCCGGATCAAGCTCGGTCCGCTGGTCACGCCGATCGCCCGGCGGCGGCCCGAGCAGCTCGCGCGACAGGTCGCCACCCTCGACGGGCTGAGCGGCGGCCGGGTGATCTTCGGCGCCGGGCTCGGTGGACCGATCGACGACGAGTTCGGCAGCTTCGGCGACGAGACCGACCCGAAGGTGCTGGCCTCGCGGCTGGACGAGGGCCTCGACCTGCTGGCGGCGTACTGGTCCGGTGAGCGGGTGGACCACACCGGCGAGCACTACCGCGCCGATGACGTCGAGTTGCTGCCGGCAACGGTCCAGCAACCGCGGCCGCCGGTCTGGATCGCCGGCTACTGGCCGAGGAAGGCCCCGATGCGCCGGGCCGCGCGCTGGGACGGCGCCGTGCCGCTGTTCAAGACCGCCAACCACGGCGAGGCCCCGCCGGTCGACGAGCTCCGCGACCTGGTCACGTTCATCAACGAGCAGCGCGAAGACCGCGATACGCCGTACGACGTGATTGTCGGCGGCATCAGCCCGGCCGACCCCGCCCGCTCCCGCGCCCTCGTCGAACCGCTCGCCGAAGCGGGTGCCACCTGGTGGGACGAACGCCAACTCATCACCGGCACTGACTTCTACCGCCTGGACCCGATACTGCGTCGCATCGAACAAGGCCCACCGAGCCTCGGCTGACCCCGCGAATGCGGCCAACCTAAGCTTGCACGCATGAGCGACGACCATCCGTCCTGTTGTGCGCCGGCGCGTACTGAGGCGGCGCCACCTCCCCAGGTGCCGACCACGCGCGGGGAGCACCAGGTCGAGCAGGTTGTGCTCAGTGGCGGCTCGTTCGCGATGGGTAACAGCAACGGCGACGAGAACGCCGCCGACGGCGAGACCCCGGTGCATCAGGTCGAGTTGGCGCCGTTCAGCATCGACGCGACCAGCGTGACGAACGCCGACTTCGCCCGCTTCGCCGATGCGACCGGTTACCGCACCGAGGCCGAGACCTTCGGGTACTCCGCGGTGTTCCATCTCGCCCTGGCCGCGGAACCGGACGAGGTGATGGGCCCCGCGTCCGGGACCCCGTGGTGGGTCGGCGTCCGCGGAGCCGACTGGCGGCACCCGGGCGGCTCGCGATCCGATCTCGACGGCCTCGACGACCATCCCGTCGTCCACGTCAGCTGGAACGACGCGGTCGCCTACAGCAAGTGGGCGGAAAGACGGCTGCCGACCGAGGCCGAGTGGGAGTACGCCGCCCGCGGAGGTCTCGACGGCGCGCGCTACCCGTGGGGCGACGAGCCTGATCGACGACGAGTGGCGTTGCAACATCTGGCAGGGCGAGTTCCCGCGGACGAACACCGAGGACGACGGCTACCTGACCACTGCCCCGGTCCACACCTTCCAGCCGAACGGCTACGGACTGTGGCAGATGGTCGGCAACGTCTGGGAGTGGTGCGCGGACTGGTTCGGCCCGCGCTACTACAAGTTCTCCCCCGCCGAGAACCCACCCGGCCCGTCGCTCGGCGCGGCCCGGGTGATGCGCGGCGGCTCGTACCTCTGCCACGACTCGTACTGCAACCGCTACCGCAACGCCGCCCGCTCGTCGAACACACCGGAGTCCTCGATGGGCAACGCCGGCTTCCGTACGGTCGGTCTCACGCGTCCTGAGTGACGGCAGGCTGCCGCAATCTCGGCGTACTGGCCGCAACCGCAGCGACCGCTGCGACACACAGCAACGCCCCAGAGGCGAGCGAGGCGACCGGCGAGGTGAGCTGTGCGACGACGCCACCGCGGAGGTTGCCAAGATCAGGACCGGCCTGACCGACGATCTGCTCGGCGGCGCTGACCCGGCCGAGCAACTCCGCGGGCGTGTGCAACTGAACGATCGTGCTACGGGAGACGACCGCGACAGTATCCGCGGCACCGGCGAACGCGAGGCACACCAACGCCAACCACGCAGCCGGCGAGAACGCGAACAGCAGCAAAGCGATCCCCCACCCGGCCGACCCGCACAGCATCACCAGCCCGTGCCGCGGCAACCGGGTGAACGACCCGGAGAACAACGACGCGGCGACCCCGCCGACAGCGATCGCGGTCAGGAACAACCCGAGCGTCCGCGGATTGTTGCCGAACCGCTCCGCATTGATCACCGGGAACAAGCTGATCGGCATCGACAGCACGGTCGCCGCCAGGTCGGTGATCAACGCGCCCCGGATCACCGGTGTCGCGACGACGAACGTCAACCCGTCCCAGACCCCACGCAACCCCGGTTTCGCGACCCCCTCGATCTTCATCCGCGGCAGCCCGAGTACGCCGTACAGCGCGGCGAGGAAACTCAGCGCGTCGACGAGGTAGCAGACGCCGACGCCCCAGGTGCCGACGATCACGCCGCCGAGCGCCGGCCCGAGCAGCATCGCGCCCTGGAACCCGATCCGATTCAGCGCGATCCCGGCGGCCAACTGGTCGCGCGACAGCAACTGCGGCAGCACCGTCCGCGCCACCGGCCCGGCGGTCGCGCCGAACGCCGACTGTACGGCGACCAGCCCCAGGAGCACCCCCACCGGGACCCGGCCGATCACCAGCTGGCTGGCCATGACGGTTGCGGTCAGCAACTGCCCGATCGTGGTGATCAGGTAGATCTTGCGCCGTTCGAGCCGGTCGACGAGCGTGCCCGCGAACAGGCCGAGCACGATCAACGGCAGCGCCTGCGCCAGTCCGACCGCGCCGGTCCAGGCCGGGCTCGCGGTCTGGTCCCACACCTGGAACATCACCGCGACGAAGGTCAGCTGACCGCCGAACCCCGACAGCACCTGCCCGATCCACAACCGCCGGTACGTCAGGACCTTCAGCGGTCCGAGGTCGATGAACGCGCCCTTCACTGCAGCTTCTCCGCGATCCGGTCGTGGAAGCTCTTCCTAGCCAGTGCTTCCTCGACGTCGCGGACGACCTGAGTCATCGGGTACGGCAGCTCGGCCTCGAGCTCGGCGATCGCGGCCTCGGTCGCCCGCCACTCGGCAGCGAGCAGCTCGACGAGCTTCTTGGACTTGGCGGTGAGCGTGACCTGCTTGCTCCGCGCATCCGCGCCCGGCACGGTCCGGACCAGGCCGGCGGTGCGCATCGCGGCCACCTTCTGACTGAGCGCCGAGTGCGTCCGCCCGATCGCGTCGGCCAGCTCGGTGATCGTCATCGGCCCTTTGAGGTGCAGCTGGAGCAGCTCCCGCACGTACGTCGGCTTCAGCCCTTTGATGTCCCGATCGGTGTAGATCTGCCCGATCTCGGCATCCAGCCGTGCCAGCAGCTCGTGCAACGGCCGCCACAAACTCTGCTCGGTGGGATCCTCCATGCGGCGATCATAACAGCGCTTATATAAGTGCTGTTATATCTGGCCGGCGCCAGATCACCGCGCGCTGACTGCCGACCTGCACGAAGCGCCCCTCCGGGAACACGGCGCCGTACGCCTGGTCGAAGCCCGCACGGCTCAGGTACCGGTCCGAGACGCGGTGGTCGAGCCAGTCGCCGGTCGCCAGGCGGAAGATCTCCCAGGCGTGCGGGTTGCGATGGATCAGGTTGCGGGCGAGCTTCCGGACCTCGCCGCCGTACAGCCACCAGCGCGGGTTCGCGGGCCGTGGCGACACCGTGTCGGCGAGGGCCGCACAGCCGCCGACCGCGACGAGGGAGCGGATATGCCGCAGTACGGCGGGGAGGTCGGTGACGTGATGCAGCGTGGCCGAGGTGGTGACGAAGTCGTACTGCCCTGAGATCTCGAGGATGCCGGACTCGAGGTAGGAGATGTTCGAGCGCCAACGCTTGTGGCGGGCGAGGCGGATCATCGGACCGGAGAGGTCGATCGCGTCGACCTGGTCGAAGTATTCCGCGAGGACGACGGCGTGCCGGCCGGCGCCGCAGCCGAGGTCGATGGCTCGGCGGCGGCGATCGGGCAGGACGGTCGGGAGCCAGTCGGCGACGTGGTCGGCGGTCAGCTCGCCGAGCCGGTCATACCGCTCCGCCAGGTGATCGAAGGACTGGTCGCGCTCCATGGTGGTTGGATGCGGCGCGGCGCGAAATGGTTGAGATCCACGCCGCAGCGAGACCGGCGGCCAGGAGGCTGATCACGGCGACGGTCGCGAAGCCGTAGCGGGTGTCGGAGTGGCCGGTGACGACCGAGGCGATCAGCATGACGACGATGGTCGCGGCGAGACCGTACCCGTTGGCGAGACCGAACGCGTGCCCGACCCGCGACTCGTCCACCGACGTCATCAGCAACGACCGCGTCGCGATCCGCGCCTGCCCGAACAAGAAGGCGCCCAGCGGGACCAGCATCATCAGCACGGGTACGCCGAACAGCGGCTGCAGCGCGAACAACGTCGTACAGACGAAGAATCCGCCAACTGCGAGCTTTAGGTCACCGAGGCGGGCCGCGGACCGACGGTAGACCGCCGCGGCGAGCAGGAAGCCGGCTCCGCCCAACGCGTCGACCACACCGAGGACAGCCGGGCCGCGATGCCACTCCCCGATCAGCAAGACCGGAAGCAACGCATTGAAGACCGTCACGACCACGAGCCCTTGGCCGAAGAGCAAGGCCAGCGGAGCGAGCGGGAGGGCCCTTGTGGCGGTCGGGTGCGCTGCCCGAGTCGCTTCCCCGGGCAACTCGGTCGGTCGGCGGCTCGTTCCGACCGCGAATACCAGTACGGCGGACAACGCGAACGTCAGCGCATTGAAGGTGAAGAGCGGCTTCGGACCGAAGTACTGGAGTGCGATGCCACCGACGGCGGCCGACAGGAGCATGCCGCACTGAAGAGCGATCTCGTAGTGCGCGTTGAAGCGGCGGAGCTGCGCGGCAGGCACTCGTTCGCGGATCAGTGCGGCACTGGCCGGCGTGAACTGCGCAGCAACGACAGCCAGGGCGAAGTTGGTCCCGTAGATCAGCGGCTGCTGGGACACCCCGAGCGCCAGCCCGACCGGGAGGGCGAGCGCGGCCGCCGCACTGACGAGGTCGCAGATGATCCACAGGCGGCGCCGGTCGAAGCGATCCGCGAGGCGACCGAAGTACGGCGAGAGGACAGCCTGCGGTACGGCGACAGCGATGAAGAGCCAGCCGACGTCGAGCATCGACCCTTGCGCGCGGACGAGCAGCAGCGCGGCGCCGAGGAGCTGGATGTTGTTACCGAGGGACGTGATGAAGGCGGCAGGCAGCAGCAGCCGGGGTCGTGAGGTCACTCGGTCAACGGTGACACCGAACCCTGACAATCCATGGCAGTGTTTCTTTTCCGCTACTCAAGTTGCGTAAATAGTGCTACGGTCTTTCCGATACCGCAGTAGCGAAAAGAGGATGGCGATGGTGGGACGAGGGCGACCGCGCGATGCCGGCGTCGAGGGGCGGGTGCTGGAGGCCGCCATGGCCGAGATGCGCGCCCGGGGGTACGACGGGATGTCGGTCGACCGGGTCGCCGAGCGGGCCGGGGTCGCGAAGACCACGATCTACCGCCGCTGGCCGAGCAAGGCGGAGCTCGTGATCGCGATGATCACCGGGCTGCGCGGCGGCGTACCGTTCGATCCGAGCGACGACCCGCGGCACGACCTCACCGAACTCGTCACCGGGATCGCCGCGACCCTCGAGGCGCTCCCGACGACGCTGGTCGCCGACCTCACCGCCGCGGCGGCCCGCGAGCCGCGCGTCGGCGAGAGCGTCCGTGGGCTCTGGGCCGAAAGGCACGCCGCCGTCACCGCGGTAGTCGCGCAAGCACAGACCGACGGGCTCCTGCCCGGTCACGCCGATCCGCGGGTCGTCGTCGACCAGCTCGTCGGTCCGCTGTACTACCGGCTCCTCGTCACGGGTGAGCCGATCGATTCCGCCTACGTGAGGGCGCTGGTCCACAGCACCCTCGGACCGGAGCAGTCATGAAGAAGTTCCTCATTGCCCTCGGCACCGTTCTCGTCGTCCTCGCCGGCTGGACCGTCTACACGGTCGCCCGCCCGTTCGTCCTGCACACCGAGCTCGACATCAACGCCTCGCCCGAGCAGGTGTGGAAGGTCCTCACGGACCGCCAGGCCTACCCGGACTGGAACCCGTTCATCATCTCGTCGACCGGCGAGCTGAAGGTCGGCGACACCATCACCAACGTGCTCCGCGACACCAAGGGCAGCGAAACGAAGTTCACCCCGAAACTGCTCACGGTCACGCCGAACCAGGAACTCCGCTGGATCGGCAAGGTCCCACCCGGCGCCCTCTTCGACGGCGAACACTCCTTCCGCCTGACCGCCCTGCCGGACGGCCGCACCCGCCTCGTCCAGGAGGAGAAGTTCAGCGGCGCCGCCGTACCCTTCACCCGCTCGATGCTCAACAAGACCATCAAGCCTCAGTTCGAAGCCATGAACCAAGCCCTGGCCGCCCGCGCCTCAGGTCAGTGACGGAGAGACCGCTTGTGGGATGAGGAGCTTGGCGGGAGTCGTGAGGCCCACGGACCAGAGGTCGACGGTGTTGTTGGAGTTCCGGAGCGGGTAGAGCAGGGTGTTGTTGCCCTGCCAGACGGGCTGGTCGTCGACAGGGCGGGAGTCGGGCGGATGGGTGATGCGGCGGGTGGCGAGGTCCAGGACGGCGAGGCGCCAGACGCCGTTGGAGACCTTCTGTTTGTAGGCGATGCGGCGGCCGTCGGGTGACAGGGACGGGCATTCGACGTTCTCGGCGATCGCGGTCCCGCGGTACGCGCGGTAGTCGGCCTCGATCAGGTACGTCTTCCCCTTGCTCGCCATCGTCACGTAGAAACGGTTGCCGTCGGCAGCGAACGTGATCCCCCAGTAGTTCACGTCCGAGGCGAAGTACCGCTTCCCGTCGACGAAGACCGCGAGCTCCTCGATCGTCTTCACCAGCCGCCCGGTGTCCACCTCGTACAGCCCGGTGCGGGTCGAGAAGCCGGTGGCGGCGTACGAGTCGCCGGTGACGAACAGCGTCCAGTTCACGAACCGCCCGTCCGGCGACACCCGGGCTCGGCTCGGCGTACCGGGGAGTGTCTCGCGATGCCGTTCGCGGAGGTTCGCGTCCAGGACGATCAGATCGGTCATCGCGGGGAGCGAGCCGGCCTTCAGCCGCAGGCAGATCGCCGTACCGTGCGCGGCGGCGAACCGGTCGCAGCGCAACTCCCCCACACGCCGGGCCGCACCTGGATCGGCCACGGGTACGGCGGCCAGCTTGCCGGAGTCCGGTCCGTCCGCGAGGTTGCGGAAGAACAGCGTCTTGCCGTCGAACCGCATCGGCTGCCCCGTGACAACCGGTACGGCGTTCTCGGCCGGGCCACCCTCGCGGGCCTGCGCGACGTACGTGATCGCGCCGCCGACGAGCGCGAGGACACCGATCGCAGCCGAGCACACGGCGTCTCATCGGCGTACCTCCAAGGGCTTGAAGATGGCAGCGGCGATCGTGACCGCTAGCAGCGCTAGCGAGAACGCGACGAGCGCCGGGCGGAGATCCCAGAGGGTCCACAGCAGACCGACGGTGACGGCTGCGGCCATGCGAGCGAGCGCCTGCCCGGTTTGCAGTACGGCGAGACCGCTGGCGCGGAGGTTCTCGGGCAGGAGCGGACCGACAGCCGCGGGAAGCACGCCGTCGGTGGCGGCGTAGAAGACACCGTGGAGCGCGAGGACGAGCCACCAGGCGCCGACCGGACCGCAGACGAGCAGGAGCGCCACAACCAAAGCGAGGTGTCCGCCGAGGAAGACCTTCCAGCGGCCGACCCGGTCGCCGAGCCGGCCGAGCGGGATGGCGAGCAGCAGGAACGTGCCCGCAGTCCCCAACGGAAGCAGCGGAAACAGGCTGGTACTGATGTCCCATCGACGCTGTACGGCGAGGTAGACGAAGGAGTCGGTGATCGTGAACAGGCCGAGCGCCGCCGCCCAGAGACAGCACCGGCGGAAGCTCGGATCACGCAGCAGACTCAGCATCGGAAGACCGCGCGCGGTAGGGGCCGGTGGTGGGGATTGGTCGCGGACGAAGGCTGTCAGCAGGATGACGCCGCACGTGGCCAGCGCGAAGCTGGTGACGAAGACCGAGTTGTAGTCATTGAGACTCGCCCACAGCACGAGAGTTGCTACCAGCGGACCAAGGAACGCCCCGATGGTGTCGAGAGCTCGATGGACCCCGAAGGAGCGGCCCATCGTGGACGGCTCGCTGCTCAGCGAGATGAGCGCGTCGCGAGGTGCCGTCCGGATGCCCTTGCCGGCGCGGTCGATCGCGAGGACCGCGCCGATCGCCGGCACCGTGGAACCGGCGGCCAGGAAGCCCAGCTTCGAGATCGCCGAGAGCGCGTAGCCGACGCCGGCGACGGTCTTCAACCGCCGCCAGCGGTCGGCCACGTGTCCGCCGACCAACCGCAGTACGGCGGTCGCTCCGGCGTACAGGCCGTCGAGCAGGCCGAACTGCAGGGGGTTCAGCCCGAGCCCGAAGACCAGGTACAGCGGCAGGATCGCGGTCACCATCTCGGCCGAGACGTCGGTCACCAGGCTGACGATGCCTAAGGCAACGACATTCCCAGGAACCTTCGCCGCGACCCGTCGCAGTGGTGTCCGGAGCGGGCCGACGGATGCGAGGTACATCAGTGGCAGCTGTACGTCGGGCTGCTGTCCAGGACCTTGCCGTCGAGCCCGATCAGCTGCGTGGCGAAGGTGGTGTCGGTCATCGAGAGCTTCAGTACGCCGAAGTCCGAGATGATCTTCGCCGTCGCCGGATGCGCGGCGTGCACCGGGTACAGCGGCGCCCCGCCCATCCCGCCGATGATCTGCACCGGGCCGTTCGCGTCCTTGTCACCGTCGGCGTTCTGCGGCAGGAACCGCTCGTAGTGGTGGTCGTGCCCGTTCAGCACCAGGTCGGTCTTCGCCGACACCAGCGTCTGCCAGAGCGAGTCGGCATCCGGGTTGTCGCCGTGGTCGCCGGAGCTGAAGCGCGGGTGGTGGTAGTACGCCGCGATACAGCCCTTGGTGTTGTTCGCGAGGTCCTGCTTCAGCCAGGTGAGCTGCGCCGGCTCGCGGAGCCCTTCTTCCTGCACGAAGTCGTTCGAGTCGAGCGCGACGAAGTGCCAGTTGCCCTGGTTCCAGCTGTAGTAGTTCTTGCCCTGCGGCGTCGCGATCGAGCCGAAGTAGTCGTGGTACCCCTTGAACGGAGTGTCGTCGTACGTCTCGTGGTTGCCCGGGATCGGGTGGGTGATGCTCTTGAACTTCCCCCACGTCTTCGCGTAGTAGTTCTGGAAGTCCGACAGATGCGCGTCGTCGTACTGGTTGTCGCCCATCGTGATCACCGCGGCGGGGTTCATCGCCTCGACCAGCTTGGCGGTCTTCGGATGGATGCAGTCCGAGTCCGACGCCGTACAGCGGTCCGCGATGTCACCGGCCGCCGCGAGCACGAACCCACCGGTCCCGCCGGTGGACGTCGTCACCGCGATCGGCGCGCTCGCGGCCGACACGTTTCCGGCCAGGTCGCGGGCGCGCACCGAGTACTTGTACGCCGTGTTCGCGGTCAGCCCGGTGTCGTTGTACTGCGTGCTCGCCGTCGTCGCGACCACACTGCCGTCACGCAGTACGTCGTACCCGCTGACGCCGACGTTGTCGGTCGAGGCGGTCCAACTGAGGGCGACGGAGGTGGCCGTGACGCCGGTGCTCTTCAGCCCTGCCGGGACCGTCGGCGCCTGAGTGTCGCCGGTCGAGTCGGTCGTCCCGTAGACCTCGAGCTCCCACAGCGAATAGCCGTACGCCGTGGCGCGCTGCGTGCCGACGACCCGGACGTACCGCCCGTGACCTTGCAGGCCGGTGAGATCGTCCGTCGAACCGTTGCCGTCTGCAACCGTCTTGAGGGTGCTGAAGGTAGTGCCGTCGTCGGAGACCTCGATCCGGTACGCCTTCGCGTACGCGGCCTCCCAGTTCAGTTTGACCCGCCCGACGGCGGCCGGCTGGCCGAGGTCGACGCGGATCCATTGCGGATCGACACCTTCGGCGCTGGCCCAGCGGGTCGACGTACTGCCGTCGACCGCCTTGCCTGCGGTCAGGGTGTCGTCCTCGATGCTCGAGGCAATCACCGGCTTGCCCTGCGACAGCAGGGTGTCGGCATTCATCCGGGCGTCGGCGGCGGAACCGCCGAGCGCGGCGAGCAGGCCGACGGGGAGCACCAGCGCGAGCAGGCGCAGTTTCATGAGATACCTCCGGGGGCGCGGAGCCAGAATCGTTAGGAAGGTTACCTAACAGTTAATGGTAGGTAAAGGCCTCACTTTCGTTACATGCACCGTATGCATCAACTCTGCGCAGAAGATTCATTGGACGGATCACCGGCGGACTGGTTGGCTCGAGGGCATGGATATGCGCACGTTGGGACGAGCAGGTATCGAGGTCAGCCCGGTCGGATTCGGGTGCTGGGCGATCGGGGGTCCGTTCAGCACCCCTGCCGGCGAACCGCTCGGCTGGGGCGTGGTCGACGACGAGGAATCGGTGCGGGCGATCCGCCGGGCGGTCGAGCTCGGCGTGACGTTCTTCGACACCGCGGACGTGTACGGCGCCGGCCACAGCGAGCGCGTACTGGGCCAGGCGCTCGCCGGGATCCGCGACCAGGTGGTGATCGCCAGCAAGTGGGGCAACACGTTCGACGAGTCGACCCGGGTCATGCACCACCAGGACGCGACCCCGGAGTACGTCCACAAGGCCGTACGGGCGTCGCTCGATCGGCTCGGGACCGACTACCTGGATCTCTATCAACTGCACTTCGACACCACCGACGAGCTCGCGCTGCCGCTGCGCGAGGCCTGTGAGGAACTGGTCCGCGAAGGGCTGATCCGCAGCTACGCGTGGAGCACCGACACGGTGCACAGCGCCGAACTCTTCGCGCAGGGCGAGCACTGCGCCGCGGTCCAGCACGAGGCGAGCGTTCTGCACGACGCGCCGGAGTTCTTCGCGCTGTGCGAGCGCGAGGACCTGGCGAGCATCAACCGGACCCCGCTCGGCATGGGCATTCTCGGCCGCCGGGACGCGAACAAGCCGGCCACCGGCGCGGACATCCGCACCCTGCCGCCGTCGTGGCTGCGGTACTTCGCCGAGGGCGGCGTACCGGCACCGGAATGGTGGGAGAAGGTGTCCGCGATCCGCGACGTACTGCAGAGCGACGGGCGGACGCTCGCGCAGGGCGCGCTGGGCTGGCTGTGGGCGCGGAGCCCGCGGACGGTGCCGATCCCCGGTTTCCGGACGGTCGCGCAGGCCGAGGAGAACGCCCGCGCGATGGAGTTCGGGCCGCTGACGGACGACCAACTGACGCAGATCGCGAAGCTGCTGGCCGAGTGAATCGCCTCCGGCCGAAGGCTAGCGGGCGCCGCCTACTGCCACTGCGCTTCCTCACGGTCGAGGTCGGGGATCGGCCCGAGGAGCGTCCACCCCGACGCCAGTTCCCGGCGGCTCCGGAACCCGCGGTCCTTCGCGAACGCCTTCACGTCCGTGCCGTCGGGTGCGTGCAGGATCGTGTAGCGCGGCGGGTCTTCCCCGTAGAAGCAGAAGAACGTGCGCTCTGGGTCTTTCGCCTGACGCACGATCCTGTCGGTGCTCGGCAGAGCCATGTACCTCGCCTCGTCGTCAGGGGTCGGCCGCTGACAGACCTCTGCCCGGCCGGCGTCGCGCACGCAGATCCACGCTCGGGTCCACACGATCCGTTCGGCCTGCGGATGGGCGGCCGCCAGCTCCCGCATTCGGCCCTCGGCCTCGCTGAAGGCCGCCTGCGTGTGGTCGAACTCCGTCTCCAGCTTGTCGAACCGCCGGTGGTCGAACCCGCTGCCGAAGTAGACCTCGAGTGATGCGAAGACAGCGACCCGAAATCCCAGGACGAGCGTCGCCAGGACGATCAGCGTGACGATGAGGATCCGGACCGGCGAGCGCCGCCGGGTGGTCGTCACTGGTCGAGCTCCTCGTGCTGGTGGGCGTCCGAAGCGTCCACCGTACGTGAGCTTGCGGGGCGACAAGCACTTGTTTTGCCGCTTGTTTATCGATATACCTACTGCCGTGCATCGACGACGAACCTCAGGCGAGCGGTTTCGTCGTGCCGCGGAGGACCAGCTGCGCGGGGACGACGAGTTCCTTCGGGTCGCCGCCCGGGCTGCCGAGCTGGGCCGTCAGCAACGCGGTGATCGCGTCGGCCATCTCCTCGTGCCCCGGATTGACCGTCGACAGCGACGGCACCAGGTACGCCGCCTCGTCGATGTCGTCGAACCCGACCACCTGTACGTCGTCCGGCACCCGGAGACCGGCGTCGGCGAGCGCGCGCAACACGCCCATCGCCAGTACGTCGGTCAGCGCGAACACGGCGTCGAAGGCGATCCCGCGATCGCGCAGCGCCCGGACCCCGTCGTACCCGTCCTGCAGGCCGAACGAGCAGCGCACGTTCAGCTCCGGGTCGACCGGTACGCCGGCCTCCGTGTGCGCGAGCGCGTAGCCCTCCGCCCGGAGTGCGGGCATGTTCGCGGAGCCGGCCGGATCGCCGCCGATCATCGCGACCCGGCGCGCGCCGGTGGCGAGCAGGTGCGCGGTGGCCTGGCGGGCGCCGTCGACGTTGTCCATCATCACGTGGTCGAAACGCGACGGCAGCGCCCGCTCCCCGATCATCACCACCGGCGCATCGGTGCGGAGCTGGCTCAGCTCGGCCGGGTCGATGTCGACCACGCTGAGGATCAATCCGTCGTACATCCGCAGCCGCGAGAACGCGACCGCGTCCATTTCGCCCTCTCGGCTGGCGCCGGTGCGTTCGGTGACGATTCGCAGGCCGTGCGCCTCGAACCGGTCGGCGAGCCGCGCGGCCAGCTGGGCGAAGTACGGACGCTCCAGCTCGGGTACGGCGAGACCGACCACGCCGGTGCGGCCCGCGCGCAGATGCCGGGCGGCCAGGTTCACCTGGTACCCGAGCTCGCTGATCGCCGCCAGCACCCGGTCGCGGGTCTCCGGACCGACCCGCGGCCGGCCGTTGATCACGTTCGACACTGTCATCGTCGATACCCCGGCAAACCGGGCGACGTCGGCCATCGTCACGACACTCGATGGCTTCCCCATGCGGACCACTGTAAGGAACGAGGAGGGCTCAATGCCTGAAGCACGCGTCGCGATCGATCTCGACGTACCGGGACCGACCATCAGCCGGCATCTGTACGGCCACTTCGCCGAGCACCTCGGGCGGTGCATCTACGGCGGCTTCTACGTCGGCGAGGACTCGCCGATCCCGAACGAAGGCGGCATCCGGCTCGACGTGGTCGAGGCGCTGCGGGCGCTGGACATCCCGAACCTGCGCTGGCCGGGCGGCTGTTTCGCGGACGAGTACCACTGGAAGGACGGCATCGGCCCGAAGGCGGACCGCCCGTCGATGGTGAACACGCACTGGGGCAACGTCGAGGAGAACAACCACTTCGGCACCCACGAGTTCATGGCGTTGTGCGAGCTGCTGGGCGCCGCGCCGTACGTCAACGGGAACGTGGGCAGCGGGACCGTGCGGGAGATGAGCGAGTGGGTCGAGTACCTGACCCGCGACGGCGACAGCCCGATGGTGCGGCAGCGCAAGGCCAACGGTCGCGAAGAGCCGTGGAAGATCCCCTTCTGGGGCATCGGCAACGAGGCCTGGGGCTGCGGCGGGAACCTGCGGGCCGAGGCGTACGCCGACCTGGCGCGGCAGTACGCCACGTTCCTCAAGGACCACGGCGACAACAAGCTGTACAAGATCGCGGCAGGCGCCTCGAACGACGACCTGAACTGGACCGAGGCGTTGCTGAAGTCGATCAGCTGCCTGGGTTGCGGGCGCGACCCGCAGAACATCTACCAGGCGATCTCGTTCCACTACTACACGGTCGCGGGATCCTGGGAGAACAAGGGCAGCGCGACCGACTTCAGCGTCGACGACTACTACCGCACGTTGTCGAAGGCGCAGGACATCGAGCGGATCATCCGTGCGCACTCGTCCCTGATGGACGCGTACGACCCGGAGCGCAAGATCGGTCTCGTGCTGGACGAGTGGGGCACGTGGTGGGATGTAGAGCCGGGGACGAATCCCGGATTCCTGTACCAGCAGAACGCGATGCGGGATGCGCTCGTCGCAAGCGTGCACTTCGACGTGTTCCACCGGCACGCCGAGCGGCTCGTGATGGCGAACATCGCGCAGACGGTCAACGTACTGCAGGCGATGCTGCTCACCGACGACGAAGGCGGGCTGGTCCGTACGCCGACGTACCACGTCTTCGAGATGAACAAGGGACATCAGGACGCGACCGCGCTGCCGGTGCACGTGATCGAGGGGACGACCTACGATCTCGACGGCAAGGCGATGGACCTGGTGTCGGCGTCCGCCTCGGTGAAGGACGGGCGGGCGTTGGTGTCGCTCAGCAACCTCGATCCGTCCGCGACGCTGGACGTCGTACTGGATCTGCGGGGTGGATCGCCGAGCGAGGTCACGGGACGGTTGCTGACGGCATCGAAACCGCAGTCCTACAACACGGTCGCGGATCCGGATGCGGTGGCTCCGGTTCCGTTGAAGCTGGAACCGGAGCCGCGCGGGTTGCGGGTGACGCTTCCGCCGCACTCGTTTGCGACGGTCAGCTTGGCTTTGTGACCGCGATCTGGAACTCGTGCACCCAGTTCGCCGGGTTGTCCGGGTCGAACTGCACGGTGACCTCACGCGCGTACCCCTGGCTGCGGTAGCCGTTGTCCTCGATCCACCGGGCCAGCGTCTGCATGCTGCGGTCGGCCTCCATCATGTCGCCCTGGTGGACGATGGTGGCCGCGTTGAGCTCGGGGAGTTCGGTGATGTCGACGTCCGCCGTCGTACCTGTTTCGACGGGTACGGCGGCGTGGACGCGGATCGTCTCGTTCTCGGCGTCCTCGTAGTACGCGACCGGCGAACCGCACGGGTTCACTCCGGCAGCACCGAGGCGTTCGAAGAGCTGCCCGAACAGCGGCTGGAGCACCGGGCCGATGTCCGCACCGTCGTAGCTCGGTGAGATCGCGGACAGTTCGGCGACCCGGGTCGGGGCGATGATTTTCAGGACGACGTCGTCGGTGGGCATGTGACCTTCCCTCTCGATGAGTCGGAGCCTCGCCTCGACGCTCGTCAGCCGGGCCGCGCTACGGGTCAACTCGTCCTCGAGTTGGGCCTGCCGCAGTCGCAGCATGCCGCGCAGTTCCTCGGCGGACAGCTTGGCGTCGACGATCTCGCCGACCTGCTGCAGGCTGAACCCGAGATCCTTGAGCGCGATGATCCGGTTCAGCCGCCTGAACTGGTCAGCCGAGTAGAACCGGTAGCCGGTTGCCGCGTCGACCACGGCCGGGCGCAGCAGCCCGAGCGCGTCGTAGTGCCGCAGCATCCGCGCCGACACCTGTCCGAACGCCGCGAAGTCTCCGATGGTGAACATGCAGCCACCTTCCGGCTTGACACAGTGTCAAGGTCAAGCCGGCACGAGCGTACTGGTTGTCAGGAGGAGACGCTGGTACGTCGGTCGCGGACCGCGGCGACGGTGAGGGCCGTGGCCAGCAGGGCGACCCCGCCGGCGCCGAAGCCGGTGACCAGGGTCCCGCGGCTGCTCAGCCGGGCGTCGCACTGCATCGGCGTGATGCCCTTGTCGGGCTGGAAGACCGAGCCGCAGCCGTCCCCGCCGGCGTGCACCGGCCGGACGGCGAGCACCACCCCGACGATCAGCAGGACTGCACCCACCGCGCCGAGGACCCTGCTCAGCACCGGCCGTCCTCTCGGGATCGAGCGCGTACGTCAGCCAGGACCGACCACATGTGGCGGGTCAGATCCCACATACGCACCCTCAGCTCCCTGGCAGCTCGGTAAGATTTGATCAAATCTAACGCAGCTAGCGGTCAGCCCTGAAGTTGGGAACCTCCCAGTGCTGGAATCTTCACTCTTTTCTAACGCTGCCCAGAACCCACCGGTTCAACCAGTTCTACCGCTGCTCGGGCGGCGTCGGTCAGCTCTCGAGGACCGCGACCAGGGACCCGCTCGCGCGGCCGTGCGCGACGTCGGCGAGCGCGCGGTCGACGGCGTCGAACGGGACGATCGTCGTGTGCGCGGCGACCGGCAGCCGGGCAATCAGGCCGAACAACTCCTCGCCGTCACGACGGGTGTTGGAGGTGACGCTCCGGAGATCGCGCTCATGGAAGAGGTGCCGCTCGTAGTTCAGCACCGGTACGTCGGACAGATAGATACCGGCGACCGCCACAGTCCCACCGGGCTTGAGCGATTCCAGCGCGGCCGGGACCACCTCGCCGGCCGGAGCGAACACGATCGCCGAGTCCAGCGGCACCGGCGGCCGATCCCCCACGAACGCAGCACCCAACTCACGCGCGAGAGCTTGGTTCCGCTCGCCACGCGTCACCACAAACAGCTCGGCGCCCTGCGCCAGGGCGAGCTGCGCAGTGAGATGGGCGCTCGACCCAAAGCCGTAGATACCGAGCCGCCCACCGGGCGGCAGGTTCGCGCGGAGCAGGGAGCGATACCCGATGATGCCGGCACACAGCCACGGCGCGAGCTCCGCCGCGGGCCGATCCGCCGGCAACGCGTAGGCGTAGTCCTCCGGCACCACGGCGTACTCCGCAAACCCGCCGTCGGCGTCCCAGCCCGTGTACGTCGACCGCGGGCAGAGGTTCTCGGATCCCTGCCGGCAGAACTCGCAGACGCCGCACGTGCCGCGCAGCCAGGCGATCCCGACCCGGTCCCCGATCGCGAACCGCGCGGCCGCCGTACCGCGATCGACCACCTCCCCCACGACCTGGTGACCCGGCACGACGCCCGGCCGCTTCGGTTCCAGGTCGCCCTCGGTCAGATGCAGGTCGGTCCGGCAGATCCCGCACGCCTCGACCTTTACGAGTACTTCGCCGGCACCGGGTTCCGGGACGGTACGACGTACGCGCTGCAGCGGACCGTCGTCGACGGGTCCCGGATGATCGACTGCCCAGGCCTGCATCTGCTCCATGGTTCCATCATGCGACTCGTTGGAGAGCGCGTTCGCGTCGCTCGGCGACCTTGGAGCCGGACTCTCGCCGCGCCATTCGCCGCAGTACGACGGGTGCGAGCAGCAATCCGGCGACGGCCCAGATCCCGAGGACGGCTGCCGTCTCCAGGTGGCGCCACGACTCGCCGACCTCGACCACGACCGCTTCGTCGGGGAGCAGCGCGGACCGCATGCCGAGGCCCATCCAGTAGACCGGCGTGAGCTGGCCGATCCATTCGAGCCAGCCGGGCAGCGCGGTGATCGGGTAGAAGATGCCGGAGACCGCGATCAGCGCGAGCATCGGCAACTGGATCAGGCCTTGGGAACGCGCGCTGGTGAAGACCGAGCCGAGGATCGCGCCGATCGGCAACGTCGCGACCAGGCCGAGCAACAGCACCCAGACGAGCGTGAACCAGTGGGCCGATCCGAGCGCGAGCCCCTCGACGAGGAACAGCCCCGGGATCAGGAGGATCGCGAGATCTACGAGCAGTCCGCCAGCGACCGACACCACCTTGCCGATGAGGTAGCTGACCATGCCGTTCGGGATGGACTTGGCGCGCAGCAACGTGCCGTCCTCGCGATCGGCGGTGAGCTGCTGGCTCATGCTGACCATGCCCATCGCGGCGTTCATCCCGAGGATGCTCGGCAGGGCGAGCGCGCCGAGCAGGAAGCCGGTGGAGCCGAAGTCGCGATCCCGGAGGAAGAAGAGCGCAGCCAGCATCAGCACCGGCCAGAGGAAGTGGCTGAAGAGTTCCGGGCCGTTGGTGAACGACTGCCGCAACTCGATCAACCCCCGCTGCCAACCCGTCTTCATGCTCGCCCCGCCCCTCATGCTTGGTCCCGTCCTCATGCTTGTTCCCGCTCTCGTGCTTGGTCTCGGACCAGGGTGAGGTAAGTGTCTTCGAGCGAGGCTCGGCGTACTTCGAGTTCGCGGACCGCATCGCCGTACGTCGCGAACAGCTCGCGGACGAACGCGGTGGAGTCGACGGTCGACTTCCGGAACGGTTGCCCGTCGACGGACCAGCGGACCTCGTCCTCCCCCGCGATCAGCTCGGTGAGCTGCGCCGTACTGCCGGCGGCAATGATGCGCCCCGCAGCGAGGACGAGGATCCGATGCGCGAGTTTGCTCGCCTCGTCGAGATCGTGGGTGGTCAACAGGACCGTCGTACCCTGCTCGGCCGCGAGCCCCCGCACCAACTCGTGGAACTCCGACCGCGCCTCGGGATCGAACCCGGTCGTCGGCTCGTCCAGGAACAGTACGTCGGGGCGACCAACGATCCCGATCGCGACATCGAGCCGCCGCCGCTGCCCGCCGGAGAGCGTCTTGATCTTCTGCCCGACGTACGCGGTGAGGCCGACGGCGTCGAGCAGTTCGCCGGTCGGCCAGGCGCGTTGGTACGGCGCGTAGTACGAGCCGAGGTGGTGGAGGAGCTCACCGACGCGCCAGTTGCCGTGGTCGCGCCACGACTGCAGCACGATGCCGATCCGCGACCGCCACCGCTCGTCCCCCGCGGCCGGGTCGACCCCGAGCACCTCGACCCGGCCCGCCGACCGGAGCCGGAAGCCTTCGAGGATCTCGATCGTCGTACTCTTCCCGGCGCCGTTCGGACCTAGCAGTGCTAGCACTTCGCCGGGGCGCGCATCGAACGTCACGTCATGCAGGACCTCGCGGTCGCCGTACCGCATCCGCAGGCCGTCCACTGTCAGAACCATGCCGTGGAAACTACGTTGCGTTCATCGGATCGGCAATCATTGGCTCAGGTCGCGAGCTCGTGAATCCCTGTAAAACATGGCATTCTGTGCAATGGGATTGCGAGAGAACGCAATCCGTTGCAATGAGCTGACAGTGAATGCGTGGAGGTTCGGATGGTTGGAGGTTGCCGATGCCCGGAGGCAGGCTGAGTCACCAGGACCGGCTCGACATCGCGGCCGGTTTGGCGGACGGGCTCGGGTACGCCGAGATCGCCCGGCAACTGGAGCGGCCGACGTCGACGATCAGCCGCGAGGTCGCACGCAACGGCGGCCCGGCCGGGTACCGAGCCGACCACGCCCACTACGCCACCGCCTCCCGGGCCCGCCGCCGACGCCCCGCGGACGCCCCGGCGGACGGGTGGGCGCACGCGCGGGCTGTCGCGCCGCGGCAGGCGTACGTCGAGCGGTTCGCACTGATGATGGTCGACGGCGGTCTGCCGCGGATGGCCTCGCGAGTGCTAGCACTGCTCTATACATCCGACACTCGCACTCTGACAGCAGCCGACCTCGTCCGCGCGCTGCGGGTCAGCCCAGCCTCGATCTCGAAGGCCATCGGCTATCTCGAACGCGTCGGGATGGTCTACCGCGAGCCCGACCCAGTACGCCGACTGCAGCACTACGTGATCGCCGAGGATGTATGGCTGAAGGCATGGGAGATCAGCGCCCGCACCAACCACAACTGGGCAGAGACCGCAGCCGAGGGCGTCGACCTCGTCGGACGCGACACTCCCGCAGGCGAGCGACTCACCCAGATGGCGGAGTTCTTCGAACGCCTCAGCGAAGACATGTCCGGCGGCGCCGGCTTCCAGGACTGCCTAGCAGTGCTAGCACTTCTCTGGGAACCAGATCGCGCCACGGAACTCGCCGCCCGGCTCGGTTGGCCGGTCGAACGCGTCACCGATGCAGCCGACTACGCCATCAAAGCCTCAGCGCAAGAGAGTCCGGAGCAGGCGGCGAGTCAGCCCGCCGTCCGCGAGGCCTAGCTCAACGAGATCGTCGAAAACGTGCTGATCCGCAGCGGCCGCGCGGATACCACCGTCAAGGATCCGATCCGAGCGACTCAACTGGGCAACCAGCGCGGTATCCCGGAGATGCCTGCCAAGCAGACGACTCGTGCGGCGCCGGTACGGCGTACCAGCATCCGAGGTCCCCGCTCGCAACGCGTCGGCGATCGCACGACCGGCGAGCAGCCCGGTCGCGACCGCGTAGTAGATGCCTTCGCCGGTCATCGGGTTGATCAGCCCGGCCGCATCACCCGCGAGCAGCACCGGCCCACTGCGCGGCCGCCATGACCGGCCGGCAAGCGGCAGATGATGACCCCACCACGACTCCCCACCTTCCGTTGCCCCCGGAAGCAGCGCCTCGAGGTGGTTCAGCAGCTCGGTCCGCGTCGGGCGGGTGCCGGCCAGCAGTTCGCCGTACCCGACGTTCGACCACCCGTCGCCACGGTCGAAGGACCACGCGTACGACGGTTGCCGACCAGGCCCGTACGCGATCACCTGACTCGCCGCCCGTGCGGCCGGAGTCGGCGCGTACCCACGGATCGCCAACGCGACCGGACCCGGTTTCACGCCGAGTTCCCGCCGTACGACGGAATGCGCGCCGTCCGCACCGACCACGAAACGCGCGTCCAGGTCCTCGTCGACGGTGACAGATCCGCCCTGGACCGCGAGCCCGCGAATCCGGCGGCGAACGAACTGCGCGCCGGCCGATCGCGCGGCCTCGACCAGGCGCTGGTCGAAGACCGTCCGCGGGACCACCCAGGTCGGCCGGGACATCTGCCGGTCCACGCCCACGTCGCCCCGGTTGAGCACGAACCGCCGTACCGGGGTCCAGTCGTCGAGGATCCCCGTGACGCCGACGCCGGCGAGCAGATCGAGTACGTGCGGAGCGATCCCGTCACCACACGCCTTGTCGCGCGGGAACTCGTGCCGATCGAGCAGCAACACCGACAGGCTCGGATCCGCCGCCAACGCACCGATCGCAGCCGACGCTCCCGCCGGTCCAGCTCCGACAACAATCACATCCCACACAGGTGCCTCCCCGGCCACAGTCTTGCAGCTCCAGGTAGCGCCCGCGCGACCCTCAGCCGGGTCTTGAGGGCACTGTGCGGCGGCGCCGCGATCCCTAGCGTCAGGAGTGACTTCGAGGAGGATCGATGAAACTGCTTCTGGTACTGGCGCTCCTGGGTGCGCCCGTCTCCACGCCGGCGGTGCACCCGCAGATCGACTGGCATCACTGTCAGCTGAACGCGGCCGACGCCGAAGGGGCCGCGCTCGACGAGGCCGGTGCCGAGTGTGGCGAGCTGAAGGTGCCGCTCGACTACAGCCGGCCCAACGGCCCGCAGATCACGCTCGCGCTGTCGCGGTTGAAGGCGACCGGCGACCGGATCGGCACGATGGTGCTGAACGACGGCGGCCCGGGCGGTCCCGGTTTGAGCATGCCGCTGCGTCTGCGGACGGCGATGAAAGCCGCGGGGACGCGGTACGACTTGATCGGGCTGGATCCGCGGTTCGTGGGTCGCAGTACGCCGATCGACTGCAAGCTCCCGTTCGCGGGCTGGCCGTGGGCGGGCGGCGCCGACCGGTCGTCTTTCGAGCGGGTCGATCGGCAGGTGGCGGACATCGCGGCACGCTGCGCCACGAACGCGGGCGGATATCTGCAGTACGTGAACACGCGGAACACCGCGCGGGACATCGACCGGGTGCGGATCGCGTTGGGCGAGCAGAAGATCTCGTACCTGGGCTACTCGTACGGGACCTATCTCGGATCGGTCTACCTGCAGATGTTCCCGGGCCGTACGGACCGGGTGGTCCTCGACGGCCCGCTGGATCCCGAGCTGTACAGCGCGCGGCTGCTGCGGACGGTCGGACCGGCGAACGAGGCCGCACTGCGCGCGTGGGCTGCGTGGGCGGCCCCGCGAGATGCGACGTACCACTTGGGCGCGACGCCGTCGCGGGTCATGGCCTCGGTGGATCGGATCCTGCGAGTCGCGGCGACGAAGGGGTTGCGGATCGGGACGTACGAGCTCGACGACGGATCCGTGCCGCTGGTGCTGTTCGGGCCGCTCGCCGACGATCGGGACGCGGCGAGGGCGACGTACGCCGAGATTGTGCGGACGCTGCTCGATGCGACGTTCGGGCCGGTGGAACCGGGGCCTGAACTCGGTGGGTTTCTGGAGGGGTTGCTGACGCCGGCGTCGTCGCAGCCGGCCAGTGCGCAGATCGCCATCATCTGCGGCGACCGTGCGGTGCCGCGCGATCCGCAGGTGTATTGGCGGGACATCCAGTCGCATCGACGTACCGAACCGCACTTCGCGTCGTTGACGCGGATGATCTCGCCGTGCGCGTACTGGCCGGTGCAGCCGCAGGAGGCGCCGACGCGGATCGCCAGCCCGGAGCGGGCCCTGATCGTGGCTGCGGACGGCGACCCGCGGACCATCTACTCGTACGCGACGGCCCTCCGGAAGCACCTGCCCAACGCACGGATGGTGACGCTGAGGGGCGCTCGCAAACACGGGATCTTCGGCGAATACGGCAACACCTGCGTCGACAACACAGTCATCAGCTACCTACTCACCAACCGGCTGCCGGCTGATCAGACCTGCTAGGTGCCTGGGCGGCGGCCGGGTTTGTTGGGGCGGCGGGTGGTCGTACGGCGAGAGCGCGGGGTGTGGGGGGTGACGGGGCCCGAGGGGGTGACCGGGCGGGCCTCGTCGAGGTCGACGACCTTCGGGGGTGGTGGGACGAAGACCGGGATGGTCTCCTCCTCATCGAAGGTCGGCGGGGCAGGTGGTGGCGGCGCGGCGGGTGGGGCGGGCTTGGCGCGGGCGGCCGACTCCTTGCTCACGCGCGGCTGGACCTTCGCGACCGCCGGGGCGGCGAGCGGGTTGCGCGGGGGCCGGCGGTGCGGGAGGCGGGTGCTCAGCTCGATGCCGAGCGCATCGATCAGTTTGCGGCAGGCAACGATCGCGACGGCGACCGCGAGCACCGTGCAGGCGGCGAACAGCACCGACTGGCCGCCGGACGCCCAGTTCGACGGATCGGTGCGGACCATCGCGGCGATCATCGCGACGACGATCGCGTTGGTGATGCCGAGGGCAACGGCCAGACCGACCGTCCGGAGCAGTACGCCGCGCTCGATCCCGACGTCGTCGGCCGCCGCCACCAATCCGGCGATCAGACCGGCGAGAACGGGCACTGTATATACAAGCGCGAGCGTGAGTCCCGGGCTCGCGACGAGGTAGAAGATGTCGAACACCACGCGCGGTGCCGGTCAGCGCGGCGGCGAAGCACACCACCATCGGCGGATACGCGCGCAGAACCGCGACCGCGTCCGCGGGCACGGTCTTGAACATCCGCAAGGCCAACAGCAACGACTCATCCCCTCGTCCTCCCCCCATTGTGCAGTCCCACCACCACCGTGAGTGAAACGCCCCGACCAGCGAGTCGCGGATCGCTTGCCAAGGTGGACGCCGCTGACGAACTCGCTAGGGTCGGCGCGTGGACGAAGACGTGCGGGTCGCGGTCGAGGCGGAGTTGCGGTTGTTGCTTCCGGAGGTACGGGGGTCGGCCGAGGTCGACGTACTGCTCGATCCGGAGTTCGTCGAGGTCGGCGCGTCCGGACGCCGCTGGGACCGGCCGGCGATCGTTGCCGCGTTGGCGTCCGGGGAGATCACCGACGCGGACCCGATCGAGGCGACCGAGGTCGCCGGCGTTCGGCTGGCCGACGACCTCGTGCACGTCACCTATGTGTCTCGGCGCACAGGCGGTACGCCGGTCCGCCGCAGTTCGATCTGGCGACGGACCGACGGCGCCTGGCGTCTCTACTACCACCAAGGCACTCCGGCAGCTGACGACTAGGCGGCCGTCTGCGTCGGGGTCAGCTTTTCGCGCAGTTCGATGAGGATCCGGCGCAGAACCCGGGAGACCTGCATCTGGCTGACGCCGATGTCGTCACCGATCTCGGACTGCGTCCAGCCCTCGACGAAGCGCAACTGCAGGATGCGCCGGTCCCGATCGCCGAGGTCGGCGAGCACCGGCTCCAGCATCTCGACCGTCTCCAGTTGATCGATGCTCGCGTCGTCGTCATCGGCAACTACATCCGCGAGCGTGAGCTCCGCATCGGCCTCGGCAGGCCGGTCCAGCGAGAGCACGTTGAAGCAGCCGCGTGCCGCGAGCGCCTGCTCGACCTCGGTCACCTCGACCTCGAGATGCGCGGCCAGTTCGGCCGGCGTCGGTTCACGGTTCAGCTGCTGCTCCAACTCCGGCAGCTTGCTCGCGATCGTGCCTTGCATCTCCTGGAGCCGACGCGGGATCCGGACCGTCCAGGCACAGTCGCGGAAGTACCGCTTCACCTCACCGCGGATGGTCGGGATCGCGAACCCGATGAACGGGGTGTCCGCGTCCAACCGGTAGTGGTGGGCTGCCTTCACCAGCCCCAGGTAGGCGACCTGCTCCAGGTCGTCGGCCTCGGCGCCCCGGCCGCGGAAGCGGCGTGCGATGCCCTTGGCCATTTCCAGGTTGAGTTCGACGACCTGTTCGAGAAGTTCCTGCCGCTCGTCCGCGGCGCTGCTGGCGGCCCGGCGTTCCATGAGTTTCCGGGTGGCTGCTTCGCGGGCGGCCCGATCTGTCGGGGCGCCGCTG
The DNA here is from genome assembly GCA_963822475.1 of uncultured Actinomycetota bacterium. Taxonomy (GTDB): domain Bacteria; phylum Actinomycetota; class Actinomycetes; order Propionibacteriales; family Kribbellaceae; genus Kribbella. The sequence continues at coordinate 927,613 of CAWGHT010000006.1, read as the reverse complement.
CGGGAGGAATCCCGCTCGATGATGCTCGTAACCATTGGTATGACCTCGCGACTGTCTCGTCACGGCGTGGCACTTCGCTGAACCACGGTCATGCCTGCAAGAGAAGTCGTACCCCGCCGTCCCGGAACTCATGCACGAGGGCAGAAATAGTCACCGTTCGCGACCGAAATCGGTGAGCCAACGCTCGTTTTACCCCCTCAAGATCACAGGACGTAAGGGAGCGGACACAAGGGCCAAAAGTGTGTACGATGCAGATGCAAGGCCAAATGCACGTGCATATGCCAAGGACGTACGGAAGGTGCAGCTGATGACTGCGATCTACAACGGCATGCCCGGCGACTCGAACAGCGAGCTGATCTGGCGGAAGAGCCAGCGCAGCGGCCCCCAGGGCAACTGCGTCGAGGTAGCGAAGCTTTCGGACGGCGGTGTGGCGGTGCGCAACTCGCGCTACACCGAAGGACCGGCGCTGGTGTTCACAAAGGCAGAGATCGAGGCGTTCCTCGGCGGCGTTCAGGACGGCGAGTTCGGCTACCTGATCTGAGCAAGAACCAGCAACACAGGGCACCTCAGAAGCAAGGGCCCCTTCGCCAGGCGAGTGACGAAGGGGCCCTTTCCTGTGTCCTGAGAACATCGGGTACGACGAACCGGTGGACGGCCCCGAACAATCGCCGGCCGACACGCCGCGGCGCGGTCGTTCGACGGACGAAAACGCCAGGACCGACCCTCCGAAGAGAGTCGGTCCTGGCGTTGCCCGAGGGGCGGGTTCGAACTACTGGACGGTGAGCGGCCAGAGCTGCTCGCTCGGCAGCTCGGACGCCTTCCCGGTCGCCGCATTGTCAACGGTGATTCGCAATCCGGTGAACTTCGGCGTCATCACCCGCTGATACCGCGACGCGCGGTCGGGCTCGGCGACGTACTCGGCGATCAGGTGGTCGCCCAGCCAGATCCGCACCATCTTCCGTCCTCCTGTTGCTCTGTCGGTGGTCATGGAGCGAGGCTCACGATCGGGTCGCCGTCGAGTTGGCGGACGCCGCGCAACCAGCCCTCGAAGGCCCAGCGCTGTTGCTCGGGGCAACGCGCGACCAGATCCTGGATCTCCCGCTCCGTCAGCTCCTCGGGCGCGCGTCCGCCTGCCATCGCGGCGGTCTGCTCCACAACCTCACTGTCGTCGTCGTTCATCGACTCGGGTACCCCAACCAGTCATGCCAACGGGGGGCCGTCGGCGCTCTGTAGGACCGGCCTGCCGGATCACGCGATGTCACTTTTCGCGAGAACCAGCTCACCTTCTGTGCATGAATCAATCATGGCGTCGGCACGCGACGAATGCAAGCGCCCGATGCACGTGCATCCGCACGTTTTCCATTTCGAGACCAGATCGGGCCCCTTTCCGCCTGATCGAGCCTGGATCGACCGCCGGCGAACGGTGTTCGACCCCCGATGGGCCGTCTAGTATGTGCTGACAAAGCCGTTCGACCCTAGATCGGCTAGGCTTACGCTCCGTGATCGCTGCTCTGGATTCGACGCTCTTTTGTAAGAACTCCGGCAGATCGGCGCTCGGGCGTGCGATGATGTGCACCTGCGGATGAGGTTGCCGATGGAGACCGCTGGGGCCGCTGGGAGGTGGGTGTGACCGAGTCGGGCGCGCAGAGCGGGCCGACCGCGCTGCGCATCATTCTCGGCGGGCACCTTCGCCGGATGCGGGTGGCAGCAGGGATCAGCAGATCCGACGCGGGGTGGGAGATCCGGTCGTCGGAGTCCAAGGTCAGCCGGATGGAACTCGGCCGCGTCGGCCTGAAGGAACGCGACGTCCGCGACCTTCTTACTCTGTACGGCGTCGACGACGAGGAAGAGCGCGAACGACTCCTCGCCCTGACCCGCGAGGCGAACAACCCGGGATGGTGGCACCGGTACGGCGACGTACTCCCGAGCTGGTTCCACTCCTATCTGGACCTCGAGGCCGCGGCGCAGCTGATCCGTGTCTACGAGTTGCAGTTCGTACCCGGCCTGCTGCAGACGCCCGACTACATCCGCGCGGTGATCCAACTGGGCCGCGGGCTGATCCCGGCGGAAGAGGTCGAGCGCCGGGTCGCGCTGCGGACGAGCCGGCAGAGCGTCCTGACCCGCCCGGAGCCGGTCCGGATCTGGGCCGTCGTCGACGAGGCGGTGCTCCGCCGGCCGATCGGCGGCGTCAAGGCGATGATCACGCAGCTCGAGCACCTGATCGACGCGTCGCAGTTCCCGAACGTCACGCTGCAGGTGATGCCATTCGAAGTCGGCGGCCACGCAGCCACCGGCGGCGCCTACAGTATTTTGCGTTTCCCGGAGCAGGACCTCCCGGACATGGTCTACATCGAGCACCTCAGCAGCGCCCTCTACCTGGACAAGCTCGAGGACCTCGACCAGTACACCGCCACCATGGAAGCCCTCTGCGTCGCAGCCCCACCCCCGAACAAAACCCGCGACATCCTCACGAACATCAAGAAGGATTTCGAGCGCTGACCTCAGCTGGTCGCGACCAACCGCCAAGCGGTCAGCCTGCTTCAGGTCTGCGATGGCCATGCAACGACCGTACGGAGCACGCGTGATCACGCACCATATGAATCTGAGCGAACGGGTGGTGCCTGTCGAAGGCCGTTTCGGCTCGGCGAGGTACCGACGTACGGCTACAACGCGAGGTTGTGGATAACGACGCGGCCGATCATAGTGCGATCAGCGCGGCGACCATGGCGCTGGTGTCACGTGGACTGAGCGCCATGGCACGCACGTGGTCGAAGACCAGGCTGAGCCGCTCGACCTCCGCCTCCGGTTCCAGGAAGAACGTCGCCGGCCAGGCCCTCCATGTAGACGATGTCGGGTGCCACTGACCGAACTTCAGTTGGAGAACGCACCGACGCATTCCGGGGTGAACTCCTCGGTTGAACGGAATCACTTGCAGGGTGATGTTCGATCGCTCGCTCATCTCCAGTAGCCGGCCGAGCTGGGCGCGCATGACGGCGCGGCCACCGACCTCCCGACGCAGTACCGCCTCATCAATCACCGCCCAAAGCTCCAGCGGATCTCGACCGTCTCTCGTCCCCGACTCAGAACGCGCTGCCGCTCCATCCGCGTCTGCACACTCAACTCGAACCTGTCGGTTCCCTCGGCAAACCGTCGGCCAGCGCAGCGCGGGCATACTCCTCTGTCTGCAGGAGCCCGGAATGTAGAGCGATTCGTAGTTGTGCATGACCTTGGCTTCCGACTCGAAGCCGATGTAGGCCGCATAGCCTCTGCGACATCACGTCCTTGAGCTGGCGGAGCCACCAGGGTTGCTTTCCGCCCCGGGCCAGCTCGATGAGTTCTGTGCGCCGTACGTCGGGTACGCCGTACAGGTCGAAGAGGGTTTCGAGGGTGCCTGTCGTGCGGCTTGGCCTGGCCCTTCTCGATGCGCCAGAGAGTGCCCTGGTTGACGCCGGTGTGTTCCTGGACCAGCTCGCGTGTCAGTCCGGCCGCCGCACGCAGGGTTCGCAACTCGGCCGCGAGTCGCCGAAGCCGGACGGTCGGCGGACCCGCTGGTCTCGGCATTTTCCACAACCTCTCGTTTTGAGCCCGCAAGGTACATATCCGGACCAATCCGATCCGTTCACTACCCTTCATCCGAGAACCACAGCACTATCGTGTACCTAGATTCGTATGGTACAAGGACCATTACGCTCCGTACGGTCGTTTCATGGCAACGCTTCACGCACGAACGAACGAGGTGGCTCGCGATGATCCTCGGCATGTGGGCGCTGGTCATTGGCACCGCAGTCGTCGCGATCCTGATGATCCGCGACATCACTCGAAACCTCACCGACCGATGAGCGTCACACGACACCTTCCGCCGCTGGCAGTACGAGCCATGATCTGACGGAGTCTGGCGGCGGTCTCATCAGCCGCGGGCTCGGGTAGCAAGTCGCCACGAGCTGCCGGCTCCGTCACCGAGCGGTCCCTGTCCGAGTCGTTCACCTCTGGATTCGGACGGGACCGTCAGCCGCGGACGGCGCCTGTTAGGTGTTGTCTGTTAGCCACTGGATGAGGGGGTGGGTGGCTTGCCAGTCCGCTCGGATTTGGGGGACCAGGTCCGGGGTGTGGATTACGGGTTCGAAGCCGTAGTTTTTGCTGACGGTTAGGGACTTGTGGCGGAGTAGGTCTATGCGAGGGTGGTCGGGGTCGTAGCCTCGGGGGCTGGTTTTTAGTTTGTCGCCGCCGACGGTCCAGCCGGCCTTCTCCAGCTTGGCGAGGAGCTTCTCGAGTTGTTTGCCGCGGCGGTCGTCGTCGATGGCGGTGCGGACGCGGGCGAGACGCTCGGACGACGCCTCGTAGAAACCGGCCGCGACCCGTACGCCGGGGGCCGAGACCTGCACGTACCACCCGGTGGCGGGGGCGACGTCGATGAAGGCGCCCTGGTGGATCTTGTACGGCGTCTTGTCCTTGGCGAACCGGACATCGCGGTACGGGCGGAACAGTTTCGCCGTACCGAACTCCTCCTCGAGCTCCGCCAGCAGCGCGGCCATAGGCGCCCGGACCGACTCCTCGTAGACGTGCTTGTGCTCCGTCCAGAAGGTCTTGGTGTTGTCCATTTCGAGATCGTCGTAGAAGTCCAGCGCCGCAGCCGGAAAACCGGTAAAACTCATGCGGTAACGATAGTTCGCCCGGCAGATCGGACAGACACCACCATGCGCGCGATCCAGGTCACCCAGTTCGGCGGCCCCGAGGTACTCGTACCGACCGAGCTCGACCCACCGACCGCCGGTCCCGGCCAAATCCGAGTCGAAGTCAGCGCGGCCGGTGTGAACTTCGCCGACACCCATCGCACCGACGGCTCCTACCGGGGCGGCGTCACGCTCCCGTTCGTCCCCGGCGCCGAGATCGTCGGCCGTACCGAGACCGGCCGCCGCATCCTCGCCCCCATCCTCGAGACCGGCGGCGGGTACGCCGAGTACGCAGTGGCGCCGGCGCACCGCGCGGTCGACGTACCGGAGGCGGTCAGCGACGGGCAGGCGCTCGCACTGCTCATCCAAGGACTGACGGCCTGGCATGTACTGAGGAACAGCGCACGACTGAGCCCAGGCGAGTCCGTCCTGGTGAACGCGGCAGCCGGCGGCGTCGGATCGATCGCGGTGCAACTCGCCAAGCACCTCGGCGCAGGCCTGGTCATCGCAACAGCCTCGACCGCGGCGAAGCGGGAGCTGGCGCTGGAGCTCGGCGCGGATGTTGCTGTGGACAACAACCCTGACGGGTACGCGGACCGGATCCGGGAGGTGACCGACGGCGTGGACGTTGTACTGGACTCGACGGGCGGCGCGACGATGCTGGCCGGGCTGGAAACACTCAGCGGCTTCGGCCGCCTGGTCAACTACGGCAACGCCGGTCGCGAGGGACGCCCGAGCATCGACCCGAGTGCGCTTGCCCAGCGCAACCTTTCGGTGGCCGGCTTCTGGCTGGTCCCCGCGATGGAGCTGCCGGGCGGGTACGTCGAACCGTTGACCGAGCTGCTCGCCCTCACTGCCGCCGGCAAGCTCCGCCCGCTCGTCGGCGCCGAGTATCGCGCTGGAGGACGCCCGCCGCTCACACGAGGATCTGCTCGCCCGCCGGACCACCGGCAAGCTCATCCTCAAGCCGTGAGGGCCGTAAGAGCCGTGAAGAACGCGCGGATGTCCGCGGCCAGCACCTCGGGCTCTTCGAGCGCGGCGAAGTGACCGCCGTGCGGGTGGCTGGTCCAGCGGACGATGTTGTCGGTGTGAGCGACCTTGTGCCGTAGCGGGATGAAGTTCTCGTGCGCCAGGTCGAGGAGCGCCGTCGGCGTCCGCGACGGCTCGGCCGGCTGGCCCCAGTACGACGCGTGCGCGCGCTCGTAGTAGATCGCGCCGGACGATCCCGCGGTCCTCGTCAGCCAGTAGAGCATCACGTTGGTGAGGAGCAGGTCCCGATCAACAGGGGTATCCGACCAGGTCACGAACTTCTCCGCGATCCACGCCAGCTGCCCGACCGGCGAGTCGGTCAGGGCATAGGCCAACGTCTGCGGGCGCGTCGACTGCAGGTCGGCGTACCCCTGCTGCTCCGACGCGAACCCCTGCTGCCGGTGCCACGACGCCCAGGTCCGCTCCCGCTCGGCCGCGTCGAGGGGCGCGAGTTCCTCGAAGGTCGGCTCGGAGGTAGCGCCCGCACCGGGGATGAGGTTGAGATGTACGCCGACCACGCGCTCGGGATCGATCCGCCCGACCTCGCGGGAGATCGCCGAACCCCAGTCGCCGCCTTGCACGCCGTACCGCTCGTACCCGAGCCGCGTGACCAGCTCGGTCCACGCCCGCGCGACGCGCTTGAACTCCCACCCGGGCTCGGTGGTCGGGCCGGACAGCGTGAAGCCCGGGATGGTCGGGAGGATCAGGTGGAAGTCGCTCAGCAACTCGGCGACGAAGGTGAACTCGACGATCGAGCCCGGCCAGCCGTGCGTCAGGACGAGCGGGATCGCGTCCGGCGACGACGAGCGGAGGTGGGCGAAATGAACGACCGCCCCGTCGATGACTGTGGTGTACTGCGGCCACGCGTTCAGCCGTGCCTCGGCGGCGCGCCAGTCGTAACCGTCCCGCCAATAGCCGACCAGTTCCCGCAGGTAGTCCAGCGGTACGCCGCGAGACCAGCCGGCCCCTGGTAGTTCCGAGGGCCAACGCACCAGGTCCAGCCGTCGGCGCAGGTCGTCCAGCTCACTCTCCGGCACATCCAGCCGGAACGGTTCGATCGTCATCGCGGCAACTCTTACACAGACGGTGCCGGTCAGGCGGTGATTTTCTGCTGGGCGCGGTCGCGGATGACCTTCAGCGCGACGGCCGCGATCAGGCAGATCACGCCGGCGCTCATCACGACGATGGTCAGCGTGCTGGCGCCGTTCAGTGCGTTGTCGCAGGACATCGGCGTGATCCCGGCGGCCGGCTGGAACGCGGAACCGCAGTCGGTCCCGCTCGCCGAGACCGACCGGAACCCGAGCAGCGCGCCGCCGGCCAGCAGCACCAGCCCGGCCGCGCCGAGAATCTTGTTCAGCGAGATCACGGTCAGACCGAGTCTGCTGGATACGGGCATGCCGATCGCACGCCCCGTGAGCCCCGTTGCACTTCGATCACTCCTGACTTCGTCGGACCACCCAGAATCGACGGTACGGTCCGGCCCGCGATCCTCCCCACCCGAGCAGCCGGTCAGCATCGATTCTTCACAGAGACCTTACTCAGAACATGACCGGCTGTGACGGTGATCTCAGATCAAATGGCAGTGACTCTCAACCGAGACGTTCCTCCAGATAGACGGTGATCTCGTCCCCCGGCTGCTTGCCGAGCAGGGTCCGCAGGTCGCCCTTGACGGGCAGCTTGTGGGTCCCGTCACCGAGCGCCATGAACGAGCTCTCGAACGGGTGTCCGTCCATCGTGCCGCGTACCTTGACCAGCCCGCGCGTCCCGAAGTACGCCGCCGAATCCGGCATCTGTACGTAGGTCCAGCCGCCCTTGGCGTCGCTCTTCAGCAGCGGCGCGGTGAAGGTCTTGTCCAGCTTTCCGGTCTTCTTGCTCACGGTGAGCTCCTCTCTACACACCTAGGTAGAGACTGCGAACGGCGTTTCGACATCTCCCACCAACCTATTCTGGGAAATGTGCAGATGACGATCCGCCGGGCGGGGCGGGACGACGTACCGGCGGTGCTGGCGCTCCTCGACGGGGCGACCGAGTGGCTGGTCGCGCGCGGGCGGACCGACCAGTGGGGTACGTCGCCGCACTCGACGAGCCCGCGGCGGGTCGAGCAGATCACCGGATTCGCCGACGACGGCGGGCTGTGGGTGGGCGAGGCGGAAGGCCGAGTGGTCGGGGCACTCGCCGTTGGCGCCGCCCTCGACTACGTGCCGCCGGCAACTGAACCGGAGCTGTACGTGCGACTGCTCGTGACCGACCGTCTGTCCGCGGGGCAGAACCTGGGCGGGGTGCTGCTCGACCATGCCCGCAACGTGGCCCGCGAGGACGGCGCGCAACTGCTGCGGGTGGACTGCTTCGCCGGCGGTGGCGGCGCACTCGTCCGGTACTACGAGAAGCAGGGGTTCACGCGGGACAGCGAGTTCGCCGTACCGCGGGTCAATGATGTGGATTGGCTGGGTCAGGTGCTGGTCCAGCACCTGTGATCGCGCGGTGAACCACGCCGTGTGAGTCGCTGCAGTGCTCCGACCCCTGGCTTTCGGTTGCGTGATCGACCTGCAGCGTCGAGTGCGTCAGATGGTGGCGCTCGGCAAGCACTTCCTCGATCCGGATCCGGATCTGGTGACAGTCGAGCCCCTCGGCGACCAGGATGTGCGCGGACGCGGCCGGCTCGCCCGAGGTGATCTCCCAGACGTGCAGGTCGTGCACCTCGACCACACCCTCGACCGCGCACAGTTCGGCGCCCAGCGCCTGCGGGTCGATGGCGATCGGCGCGGCCTCGAGGAAGATCCGCCCCGAGTCCCGGACCAGGGAGACGCCGGCCTTCAGCATCAGTACGGCGACCACGAACGCCGCGATCGCGTCCGCACGGGCGAACCCGGTCAGCAGGACGACGAGACCGGCGATCGCCGTCGCGATGAACGCGAACAAGTCGTTGAGGATGTGCTGGAACGCGCCCTCGACGTTGAGGCTGGAGCGGTTCGCCTTGCTGATCAGCCAGGTCGCGAACAGGTTCACCACGATGCCGACGACGCCTGTGATGAGGACCAGCGCACCCTTGACCTCGGGCGGATGGATCAGCCGGTTGACTGCCTCGTACACGAAGTAGACCGCGAGCAGCAGCAGCGTGATGCCGTTGGACTGCGCGGACAGGATCTCGACGCGCTTGAAGCCGTACGTGAACCCACCGGCCGGCGGCTTCGCGGCGAGCCGGATCGCCAGCAGTGCCAGCGCGATGGCGATGGCGTCGGTGAGCATGTGCGCCGCGTCGGTGATCAGGGCCAGCGAGCCGGCCGCGAACCCGACGATCACTTCGGCGATCATGAAGCCGACGATCAGCGCGAGCGCACCACTCAGCAGCTTTCGGTCCGCCGCCGCACTGACACCGTGCCCATGGCCATGGCCGGCGCTCATGCTTCCGACCTTTCCGGGTGGATCGCATCAGTGTGCTCGGTGTGCGCGACCGCGAGGTCGAGCAGCATCCGCACGTGCGCGTCGTCGAGGCGGTAGAACGCGTTCCGCCCGTCCCGCCGTACGCCGACCACGCGGTGAGCCCGCAGCAACCTGAGCGCATGGGAGGTCGCGGACTCGCTCAATCCGGTGATCGCGGCGAGATCGCAGACGCACAGCTCCCCGTCGAGAAGCGCGACGAGCAACTTCAGCCGTCGGGGGTCGCCGAGCAGACCGAACACGTCGGCCGTGTCGGCGATGTCGTCCTCACCCGGCATCCTGGCATTGACGCTCGCCACCCGCTCCGGGTCGACCAGCCGCACGTTGCACTCGTCGAGCTGCACATCTGCAGAACTCTTCATATATCGAGACTAGGGCAGCGGCCCGGCGTGCCGCAAGCTACAGCGTGTCCGCGAGCCACCTCAGGTGACGCATTCGCTGCAGCTGGGCGCCGCCCTCGTGACCGTTGAACGGCCAGACGTCGATCTCGGCCGGACCGCGGTAGTGGTTGTACGCCGCGAAGACCGTCGAGGGCGGGCAGACCGCGTCCATCAACGCGACCGAGTACCGGGCCGGAGCCGTCGCCCGGGCCGCGAAGTTCACGCCGTCGAAGTAGTCGAGGACGGAGAACACGTCCTCCGGCGGAATCCGGCGGCGGGCGAGGTAGTCGGCGATCTCGCCGTACCCGGTCTTCTCGATCATCTCGGTCGCCCGCCGGAAGTGCGTCAGGAACGGTACGTCGATCAACGCGGCGGCGACGTCCGACCGCAACCCGGCGACGGCCTGCGTGATGCCTCCGCCCTGGCTGCCGCCGGCGACCACGATCCGCGCCGGGTCGGCGATCGGGTGACTCCGCGCCGCGTCCACCGCTCGGACCGCGTCGGTGAACACCCGCCGGTAGTAATAGGTGTCCCGATCGACCAGCCCACGCGTGAGGAAGCCCGGTACCTGCGGATTCGCGCCCGGATCGGGATCGGCCGTCTCGGTCCCCTGCCCGCGCGTGTCCATGACGAGTACGGCGTACCCGGCGGCGGGGTACACGAGCCAGTCGATCGGCCAGTTCCGCCCACCTTGATAGCCCAGGAACTGCACGACCGTCGGCAACGGCCCGGCCGGATCCCGTGGCGCCAGGAACCACCCGGCGATCCGGTGCCCGCCGAATCCGGTGAACCGCACGTCCCACACGTCGACCGTCTTCAGCCCCGAGTCGTACGGGACGAAATCTGGGTCGAGTGGATCCGTAGCGGCCTTGGCCAGCGTCTCCTGCCAGAAGCGATCGAAGTCGCCCGGCTCGTGCCGCTCCGGACGGTACTCGCGGAGGTCGGGCAACGGCTTGTCGAACAAGGGCATGGTGAGTCCTCTCCTACCCGGCGGCGCGGGTGAGATCAGCGGGAAGCGGCCGGATGTCCAACGGGACCCGATGCTCAGCCGTGAACCCGAGCAACTCCTCGACCTTCGACAGATCCATCGGTACGGCGCGACCCGGCAACGCCTGCCGCACCGGAACCGACGGGTGGTACCGCGCCAGCAGATCCTCGGTCGCGTACGGCGCTAGCGTCTCCGGAGCCGCAACTAGTACGGCGTGGAACCCCGACGCCGGCGCGACGAGCGCCAGCCGGAGAGCCCGCGCGGCGTCGCGGAGGTCGACGTACGCCCACATCTCGGTGGATCCGACCATCGGGTCGGCCGTGGTCGCCGCCAACCGATCACGCCGACGTCTCTCGTTGGCGACGAACGGGAGCCTCAACGCGATCACCGTCAGGTCGTAGCGTCGCGTCATCATCTGGGCGGTCGCTTCGTCGACCTGCTTCGACAACCCGTACGGGTCCTCGACCTGCGGCGGCAGCCCCTCGTCGATCGGCACGTAAGCGGGATGCAGCGGCCGAGCCGCCCAGGGCAACCCGGTGATCGAGTAGCTGCTGCTCATCGCGACCCGGCGGATCCCCCGCTGCCCCGCCGCCTCGAGGACGACGAAGGTCGCGCGCGTGTTGTTGCCGAACACCTCGAGCGGCGTACCCAGGACAGGCGCCGGCACCGCGGCCAGATGGATCACGGCATCCACCTCGACCAGCGCCTCGTCGACCGCGGCCGGATCGCCGGCGTCCCCGATCACCACCCGATCCGCCGGCAACCCGTCCGGCTCGACGCGCTCCAGCGCGGTCACCGCGATGCCCTGGGCAACCAAGTCGTCCACCACGGCACGTCCGATCATGCCGCCTGCCCCCGTGACGAGAACCCGATTCACTCGTACTTCCCTCATCCCTTGATTCCCCCGGCCAGTCCGGCGCCGCGGATGAAGTAGCGCTGAAAGAGCAGGAAGATGACGATCGGCAGCACCACCGAGATCAGCAGTCCGGCCATGAACAGGTTCACCTGCACGTTGTCGCGGATCGACGGCAACATCACCGACAGCGGCTGTTTCGTCCGATCCGGCAGTACCAGCTTCGGCCAGAGGAACTCGCGCCAGGCCGCGATGATCGACAGCAGCGACACGACGCCGATGATCGGGCCGGACAACGGCAGCACCAACGACGTGAACATCCGGAAGTTGCCGACCCCGTCGATCTTGGCGGCCTCGAACAGCTCTGCCGGCAGATTCGCGAAGAACCGTCCGGTGATGATCACGTTGAAGGCACTCGCTCCGGCGGGCAGCCAGATCGCCCAGTAGGTGTTGATCAACGAGCCGCCGATGATCGGTACGTCGATCACCGTCAGATAGAGCGGTACCAGCGAGATCACGCCCGGAATGAAGAGGGTCGCCAGCAACGCGCCGTTCACGAACTTCGCGTACCGCGGCCGCAGGATCGCCAGCGCATAGCCACCGGTCGTTGCCACCAGCACCGACACGGCCCAGTTGCCGAGCGCGATCCAGACGGTGTTGATCAGTGCGGGCCCGACCCGGAGCTGGGACCAGGCGGTCTCGATGTTCTGCCACTGCGGCTGCCCGGACCACAGGCCGAGCGGGTTCGACGCGATGTCGCCCGGTTGTGAGATCGCCGCCTTGGCCAGCCAGAGGATCGGGCCTAGTCCGGCCAGTGCGAGCAGGACCAGGATCACGGCCTGACCGCTGCCGAGGGTCCACCGCACGAGCGGACGGCTGCGGTCGGCCGGGGAGATGATGCCACGATCGCTCATGTCGTCCCCCAACGCCTGGTCAGCCGGAAGTACAGCAACGACAGCAGACCGAGGAAGATCGCCAGCAGGACCGACAACGCGGTCGCGCCGCCGTAGTCGCCGTTGATGAAGGCGTAGTTGTAGAGCAGCATCAGGATCGTCGTGGTCGCGTTCGCCGGACCGCCGCCGGTGAACAGGAACGGCTCGGTGAACACCTGGAACGTTCCGATGATCTGCAACAGCAAGGTGATCAGCAGGATCGTCCGCATTTGCGGCAGCGTCACGTGCACCACCCGCCGCCAGATCGAGGCCCCGTCGATCTCGGCTGCCTCGTAGAGATCCGTGCGTACGCCGGACAACGCGGCCAGGTAGATGATCATCGTCGAGCCCGCGTTGGCCCAGGTCGCCTCGAGGACGATGCTGGGCATCGCCGAGTGCGCGTCCTGCAGCCACTGGAACGGACCCAGGCCGATGCCCCGGGCAACGGTGTTGAACAGGCCGTCGTCACTCGCGTCGTAGAACACCCGCCAGAGCAGGATCGCCACCACCGGCGGCAGCACCACCGGCAGATAGGCGAGCACCGAGAACAACGCCCGGCCGCGGCGCAGCTCGCGGACGAAGACGGCCAGCGCGAGCGGCGCCGGGTAGCCGAACACCAACGCCAGCAGGGCGAACCAGGCGGTGTTGCGGACTGCCGTCAGCAACAGCGGGTCGGCGAGCACCTTGCGGAAGTTGCCGAGCCCGACCCACTGTGCCGGGTCGACCAGATTCGTCTGCTGGAACGCGAGGACCAGACCGCGCGCGATCGGCCACCACGAGAACAACCCGAACACCAGCAACGTCGGGATCAGGAACACCAGGGTGCTGATCCCGCCGTTGCGGATCCACCGGGCGGTACGAGTCACGGGGTCGCCAGCAGGCCGTCTACAGCCTTCGACGAGTCGGTGAGCAGCTTGCCGATATCGGTGTCCTTCTTGGTCAGCACGGTCTGCACGACGGTGTCGAGGTTCGCGTAGACCTTCTGACCGGCGACCGGCGGCTCGATCATCAGCTTCAGCGACGAAGCCTTGCTCGTGTACGGCGTGAAGTTCGCCTGCACCGTGTTCACGTACGGCTTGATCCACGCGTCGTACTGCTTCTGCGACGCCTCGTCGAACAGCCACAGCATCGGCAGGCCGACGGAGTGCACCTTGTCCGCGTTCGCGGCCTTGGCATCGGTGACGGCGTGGTCCTGGTCGGTGAACTTCTCCAGCCAGAAGAACTCCGCCCACTTCACCGCCGCCTCGACCTGCTCCTTCGAGGCCTTCGGGTTGAACATCTGTACGGCGCCACCGGTCAGCGTCCCGCCGTCCGGGGAGTTGAGCGGTAGCGGCGCGACGCCGATGTCCTCACCCTTGGCGCCCATCGTGGTGACCTCGTCGCGGTAGTCCCCCGGCGTACCGATGTACATCCCGATCTTGCCGCCGGCGAACTCCTGCTGCAGCTGCTTCTGGTTGAACAGGAAGTTGCTGCCCATCGCGTTGTCGGTCCACCGCATCTCGTGCAAGGCGGTCAGCGCGTTCTTCATCGGCGCGTCGTTGAACGCGGCCGAGGCCTTGCCACCGTCGACGTTCTCGATCTTCCCGCCGTACGTGTAGGTCATCGTGGTCAGGATCCAGCCACCGGTGTTGCTGGTGGTCATCATCGCGTAGCCGGCCTTGCCGGTCTTGTCCGCGATCGCCTTCGCGTCCGTCCGCACTTCTTCCCACGTCGTCGGCGGCTTGTTCGGGTCGAGCCCGGCCTGCTTGAACAGCGCGCGGTTGTAGTTGAGGCTCATCGTGTACGCCTGCACCGGCAGCCCGAAGATCTTCCCGCTGGAGTCCTGGACGGTCTTCAGCACCGCGGGGTTGATCTTGCTGCCGACCGGCGACGCCTTCACCACGTCGGTGATGTCGGCGAGCTGCTTGCGCTCGATCAGGCCCTGTACGTCGGTGTACGGGATCGCGACCACGGTCGGCAGCGTCCCGGCGGCCAGGTCGGCCTGGAACGTCTGTACGTCGTACCCGTACTCCGAACCCTCGATCTTGATCTTCGGGTTCGCCTTCTCGAACTCGGCGACCCGGTCGGTCCAGGTCTTCAGCGCGGCCGCCTGGTCGGGCGTCGGCTTCTGCCCGACCTTGATCGTCACCGTGCCGTCGGCCTTCGTACCCTCGGCACCGGATTCCGACGAGCAGGCGCTGGCGCCGAGGATCACCAGTGCGGCGACTACCCCTGTCATCCGTCGTGTGGTCAGCACGTGTATCTCCTAACTGATGAACGTTCCGGGCAGGAACAAGGTCGTGGTCTTTCCGGTGACGATCCCGCTCGCCCACTGCAGCGCACCGGCACGCCCGGCGCCGTCGTTCTCGTTCAGGGCAAGGGAGATCGCGACCGGTCCGGTCGGTTGGCTCTGGAACCCGAGTGCGGCCCACGGGATCTTCACCTGGTACGACGTGACGCCGTCGGCGCGCGTGATCGCGGCCGTTGCGCCCGGCGTCGTACCGGTCGGGCTGCCGTCCGAGGTGCCGAACGTGTAGACGGCTGGACCGGTCGGCAAAAGTGCAGCGCCGATCTCGGTCGCGGTCGCGTTCTCACCAGGCAGCCCGTTGCTGACCGCGAACTGCAGGCTGTCGCCCCGCCACAGGTTCGGCGCGGTCTCGGTCTGCGCGAACACGTCATCGGTGACCGCCGCGTTGACGACCAGTCCGGTGGCGTCGTACTGGAAGTTGGCCGTGCCTGACAGGTCGGCGGCGCCACCCCAGGGGCGGGTGAAGGTGAGCCAGCTGGCGTCGGTCGCCAGGTTGATCGAGCTCGTCGGGGTCGTCGCCGCGGGAACGATCGGGTCGAAGGCGGTCGTGCCCTTCACGGAGAGCTGGTTGCCGTCGGAGGTGGTGAGGTCGACCGTGTAGGCGTAGGCCTTCCAGGGCGCGAGACCGGTGACCGGGACGCTGATCGTTGCCTTCTGCCCCGGTTCGATCGACTGGCCGGCGCCGGCGGTTCCGTGTTGACCGGCGATGGTCCAGGTCAGGTCCTGGATCGTCGCGGCCGTGGTCGCCCTCGTGTTGGTGAGCTCGACGCCGAGTGCGGTTTGCAGGTCAGGCGTGAGCTGTGGAAGGACGCGGATCTTGGTCGCCGGTTCGACGCTGGTCCACGCGACCAGGCGGGCGGTGGGTTTGCCGTCGCGCGCGACGGTCGCGACCACGTGCCGCAGGCCGAGGGTGTCACTCGGCGGGACCGGGATGGTGACCGTGGTGGTCTTGCCCGGGGTCACCAGTACCTGCTTGGTCTGGCCCGCGACGGTCACCTGGCGCGCACCGAGGTTGCCCACGGTGCCTTTCAGAGAGACCGTGACGGCCGTGGGCTCCTGCGAGTTGGACGGATCCGCGGCCGCGATCGTCTGCTGCGGTGCGGTCTGCTGGGTGACCGCGGTGGCGGGTCCCTTGACGAAGACCGGGTCCTGGTCGACGGTCAGGTTCACAGCGCCGGCCGTCGGGGTCAGGGTGGTCTTGTGGCCGTACATGTCGGTCACTTCGAGCGGGCTCGTCGTGGAGAGCTTCACCGACGACGTGCCCGCGGCAGTCGACCACAGCACGCGGGTGGTCGACGTACCGGAACCGAAGCGGTACGAGTACAGCGGCGACGGCAGGGTGTCGCGGCCGCTGTAGGCGAGACCGGTCAGCGCCCGGATCGTGGTTGCCTTCGCGACCAGGCCCGGCTTCGGCGCCATCCCGGCGATCGGTCCGGCCGGTGCCTGCAGGAGGCCGAAGGTGCTCTCCTTGTCGTCCAGGTTCGTGCCGTCGTTGAGCGCGTCGTACCAGTAGAACTGGCTGACATTGCCGGCGACCATGATCGTGTCCGTGCGGATGGACTTGCGGGCCTGGTCGATCATCGATCCGCCGAAGCTCGGCGCGGTCGGGTAGCCCTCCTCGCTGACCCAGATCGGCTTTCCGGAGCCGCCGTTCGCGTTGGCCGCGGTGCGCAGACTCTGGAGCTGCGTGTCCAGGTCACCCTCGGGGCCGGCGAACGTGTAGATGTGCGCGTTGATCGAGTCCAGGTAGGCCAGGCCGCCGTTGGACAGCACCTGGTCGCGGAACGAGGTGTCGCCCTTGTTCGGGCCGATGTCGGCGATGACGTTCGCGCTCGGGTTGTCCGCGTGGGTCTGCTCGTACGCCGCCTTCATCAGCTGCACGAAGCACGCGCCGGTGACGCCGCAGGCACTGTCGTTGAAGCCGGGCTGGTAGTACTCGTTGTAGGTCTCGATGTCGTTGGTGGTGCCGGCGAAGTGCTTCAGCCAGAAGCTCTGGTACCTACCGAACGCGGCGAGTCCTGCGGGGGTGCTCGGGGTCTTGCCGCCGTCGTACAGCGCGTTGCGGTAGCCGGTCACGAGCAGCGGGCGGATGCCGTTCGCCTTCGCGTCCGCGATCATCGCGTCGTACTGCGGCTCGACCGTGTAGTTGCCCGGTGTTCCGGATTCGACGTGTCCCCACTCGAGGCTGTCGCGGATGTGCGAGAAGCCGGCCAAGGCGAGGGTTCGGATGAGCGCGCCGCTGAGGTTGTAGTAGTGGTTCATGTGGGTGTTCACGCCCCACTTGCCCGTCGGGGACTGGATTCCCGCGGGTAGGGGTGCGATGACGGCGAGCGTCGTACCTACGACCGTCTGGCCGGCGGTGAGGCGGAGGTTGTAGAAGCCCGGGCCGAGGGCCGCCGTGCTGATCGAGCCGTTCGTCGTGTTGCCTGAGGCAACGGGTAGGTACTGGTCGTCGGTGATGCTCCAGGCGACCGAGGGTGCCGTCGAGGTGAGCGTGACGCTGCCCGAGCCCTGGGTGAAGACGAGGCTCTGGTTGGTGACCGTGATGCCGGTGGTGTCCGCGAACGAGATGCTGACCGACGAGATGCAGACCGAGCTGATGACTCCACCAGGAGCATTGGCCATCAGCCGGATGTCGGCGCCGTTCGCGCGGTTCTGGAAGTTGACGTTGGACATCCGGAACTGGGTGGAGGCCCAGGCGCCGGTGCCGGGGAAGACGAACCACGGCAGCGGGGTGAAGACCGAGCTGACGCCGTCGTACTGCGCGGTGAGCTGCTGGCCCGGGGTGTCGAAGTAGTTGACCGTGAGCACCGCGTCGGTGGCGCCGGCCGGGATCCGGGTCGCGTCGATGTTCAGGTAGATGTACTGGTCCTTCAGCTCCTGGCTGGTCTGCCAGCAGGGAACTCCGAGGCGGCTCGACGCCGCGTGCTCCGGGACCTTGTCCGGGTCTCCCGGCCAGGCGGCCATCCCGTCCGCGGCGACCGGGTTGGTGAAGACGATGCCGGGGTTGGTCGCCGCCTCCGCAGGCGCCCCCGACTGCACGGCGACCAGCGCTCCGGCAGCCAAAGCTCCACCGGCCAGCACCGCGAGCACCCTCCGAACCGGACCGAGCATGGGCGGTTCCTCTCGTCGTGTTCACATACATGAACGCTGTCTGTGATGCTGAACGACGAAAAGGTAGGGCGAGGCACATGAACGTGTCAACGGTTCAACCAGCCGGGTCGGCCCGGGTCGGGTTGATGAGGGCTGGGTCAGGCGCCGGGGAGGCGGCGGAGGGTGCCGCCGATCTCGTCGGCGTGCTCGTGCAGCGCCTGGACCACTTCGCGCTGGTGCGCGTCGGTGAAGCGGGTCAGCGGAATCGAGCAGCTGAGCCCGTACGCCGCCGGCCGCCCGTACGGAATGGCGACCGCGATACTGCCCAGACCGAGCGAGTCCTGCTCCCGCTCCGCAGCCCAGCCCCGCACCCGGATGTCCTGCAGTTCGAGCGCCAGCGACTCGTGATCGGAGATCGTGTGCTGAGTCTCCGTCGCGAGCTCCGCCGGGATCCGCTCCCCGACCTCCTCGGGCGAGAGCTGCGCGAGCAACACCTGCCCAAGGGCAGTCGAATGCGCTGGCATCCGACGCCCGACGCGCGACCCACTGCGCAGAATGTGCATCGACTCCCGACTGGCCAGATAGACCACATCAGCCCCGTCGAGCCGCGCCAGGTGAACGGTCTCGTTGAGATGCGCGCGCAACGCGGCAAGGTGCGCCGTCGCGACCTGATTGACCATGTCCCGATCCAGGAACGCCGTCCCCACGAGAAGAGCACGGACCCCGATCCCGTACGCCGTACCTCGGTCGTCGGACTCCACCCACCCGGCACCGACCAGCGTCCGCAGCAACATGTGAATGCTGGACTTCGGATAACCCAACTGACTCGCCAGCTCGGTCAGCGTCAACCGCCGCGGGGCCTGCGCGAGCGCCTCCAGCAACTCCACCGTCCGCGCCGCCGACTTCACCCCACCCGGCACGTCACCCCTCTTCGCGGCTCCGTCGCTCATCTCCCCCGCCTCCTCCCGAAACGCCTCAGTTCGGTATATCAGATCACGTCCACATACCTGAACAGCTCAGCGGTGCGTCAGGCCAGGCCGAGGCGGTAGGCGTAGGCGACTGCTTGGGCTCGGTCGCGGAGGTTGGCTTTGGCGAAGAGGTGGTTGATGTGGGTCTTGACCGTGGCCTCGCTGACGACGAGGTGGCGGGCGATCTCGGTGTTGGACAGGCCCTCGGCGATCAGCCGCAGTACCTCGACCTCGCGCGGCGTGAGCCCCGAAACCGTGACTTCAGGCCGTTTGGTCGTTCCTTCGATCAGGCGGCGCTGGACGTCGGCGTCGACGATCGACTGACCGGCGGCAGCCGCCTGGAGAGCCCGGCCGATCGACTCCGCGTCCGCGTCCTTGGTGAGGAACCCGCGGGCGCCGGCCCGCAGCGCGGACAGCACCGAGTCGTCATCGCTGTACGTCGTGAGCACGACGACCTCGGTCCGCGGATGGTCGGCCCGCACCCGCCGGGTCGCCTCCACACCGTCCATGGTCGGCATCCGCAGGTCGACGAGCAGCACGTCCGGGTCGTGCTCCGCCACCAGCCGGACCGCTTCCAGTCCGTCCGACGCGGCCGCGATCACGTCGATCCCGGGCAGCAGCTTGAGCAACGTCACCAGCCCGTCGCGCACCACGGTCTGGTCGTCCGCGACCACCACTCGCACACTCACGCAGGCACCTTCAGTTCGACCCGCCAGCCCGTCGAAGTCGGGCCGGCCTCCAGTGATCCGCCGACCAGGTCGGCACGTTCACGCATCCCGAGCAGACCATAACCACCGGGTGCCGCCCGCTCCGGAGGCCGCGCCGGATGGTCCTCGACAGTCAGCCGGACCACGTCGCCGTACGTCAGCCGCACCTGCACCGGCGCGCCGGGCGCGTGCTTGCGGGTGTTCGCGAGCGCCTCCTGCAACGTCCGGTACAGCGTGCTCAACGCCTCGGCCGGCAACTCCCGCTCCTCACCGTCGACCTCGAACTCCGCCACCGCGCCACTCTCCAGCCGGTACGCCGTGACGAGATCGCCGAGCGCCCGTACGTCGGGAACCGCGTCCTCCCGCAGCGCCGCAACCGCCCGCCGCGCCTCGGCCAACCCATCCGCGGCCAGCCCCTGCGCCCGTGTCACCTGCTCGATCGCCTCCGCCGACGCCCCGTCCCGAACCAGCATCAGCCGCGCACCCTGCAAGCTCAACGACAACCCCGCCAGGGAATGCGCGAGTACGTCGTGCACGTCGCGCGCGATCCGCGCCCGCTCCGCCAGCGCCGCCGCCCGCTCGTGCTCCTCGATCGCGGCCTGTTTCCGGGCCAGCGACACCTCGAGGTCCTCCAACTGCTGCTCGCGAGTACGCCGGTTGACCGCGGCGAGCGTGAACGCGACCAGCCCGAACGCGGCCCCGAACGCGCCGGGCAGCGACCGGGTGGTGAGGTACAGCGGGACGCTCGCACCAACGATGCTGATGGCAACGATGATCCATTCGAGCGGTTGCGCGCGGTAGTAGCGGACCGCGGCGCGGCTGACCCAGAACGGGACGATGATCATGGCACTGCCTGGCAACGCGTACCAGAGCACGGATCCGGCGATCGCGAACACGAGCAGGCCGTAGCCGGCCGCGCCGGGTGGTTCGCCGTACTTCAGGCCGAACAGCGAGATGTTGCTGATGACAACGATCACGCCGATCGCCACGATCAGCGGGTACGGCAGTCGCTGATCGTCGTGGTGCTGGGCCCCGACGACGAGAGAGAGGATCGTGATCGCCCCCGGGACGGCACGCAGCAGCAGGCCCGGCACGGAGTTGTCCCGTACCAAGCCTGCCGGCGTCCAGGTCATCCCGCATCATGGCCTCATCATGCCCGCTGCACCGCCAGCGGGATGTTCATGGCCAGCGAGCGGCGGTAGATCATCGCGTTCTGGGCGCCGATCGTGATGCCGATCGTCAGCGCGAGCGCCGCCTTGCTGACTCCGCCGTGCGGCCAGAGGTCGGCCGACGCGAACGACGCACCGATCCGGAGGCCGATGGTCAGCAGCCACAGCAGGAGCGTCGCGACGGTGCCCTTCTGGAACAGGCCCTCGTCGGTCTGTGTGAGCCGGATGCTCGCGCCGCGGGCGAGCCCGCAGCTGAGCAGGACGACGCAGTCGAGCGCGAGGAACGCGAGCTCACCGGTCGAAGCGTTGTGGACGGCCGACGACAGCGAGAGTACGCCGACGCCCAGGAGGATGAGCGGCATCACGAAGAGGGACTTCTGGGTGACGAGCGAGCCGGTCACCTGCCGGCCGATCACCCGCACCAGCACCAGCAGGCCAATCAAGATTCCGAGCAGGGCCGACATGTCAGCGGTTCCTTTCCAGGGAGGTTTCGTCGTTGCTGACAAGCCTCCTCGGAAGCGGCGCCCGGAACGTCAGCCCCGAGGTGAGACCCGGGTGGAACCGGGTCTCAACCCTGGGGTTGACTCAGGCCAGCGAGACCAGGTCGAGGTAGTCGTCGGACCACAGGTCCTCGGTGGCGTCCGGCAGGATCAGCACGCGATCCGGCCGGAGCGCCTCGATCGCGCCCTCGTCGTGGGTGACCATCACGATCGCGCCCGGGTAGCTCCCGACCGCGCCCAGCACCTCGCCCCGGGACGCCGGGTCGAGGTTGTTGGTCGGCTCGTCGAGCAGCAGCACGTTCGCGCTGGAGTGGACCAGGCCGGCCAGCGCCAGCCGGGTCTTCTCGCCGCCGGACAGGACCCCGGCCGGCTTGTCCACGTCGTCACCGCTGAACAGGAACGAGCCGAGCACGTTCCGGACCTCGCCGTCGGTCAGCCCCGGCGCGACCGACGCCAGGTTCTGCCGGACTGTGCCGGCCAGGTCCAGCGTGTCGTGCTCCTGCGCGAAGTACCCGAGCCGCAGTCCATGACCAGGTACGACGCGACCGGCGTCCGGCTGTTCGCGGCCCGCGAGGAGCCGGAGCAGCGTGGTCTTGCCCGCGCCGTTCAGCCCGAGGATGACGACCCGGCTCCCCCGGTCCACGGCCAGATCGACACCGTCCAGGACCTGCAAGGCGCCGTACGACTTCTTCAGGCCGACCGCGGACAGCGGTGTCCGGCCGGACGGCGCCGGGGCCGGGAGCCGGATCTTCGCGACCCGCGCGGCCCGGCGTACCGGCTCCAGCCCGGCGAGCAACTTGTCCGCGCGACGAGCCATGTTCTTGGCCGCCATCGCCGTACTCGCACCGGCCTGCATCTTCGCCGACTGGGCGTGCAGGACCGCGGCCTTGCGTTCGGCGACCGCACGCTCGCGCTTCCGGCGGCGCTCGTCCACCTCCAGCTGCTCGAGGTACTTCGTCCAGCCGGTGTTGTGGATGTCGATCGTCAACCGCTGCGGGTCCAGGTGGAAGACCCGGTTGACCGTTGCCTTGAGCAACTCGCGGTCGTGGCTGATGACGATCAGGCCGCCGGGATACGCCAGCAGGAACTGCCGCAGCCACAGCACCGAGTCCGCGTCGAGGTGGTTGGTCGGCTCGTCGAGCAGCAGTACGTCGTGCTGCGCGAACAGGATCCGGGCCAGCTCGACGCGCCGGCGCTGACCGCCGGACAGCTCGCCGACCGGCTGCTCGAGCGCACGGTTCGGCAGACCGACACCAGCCGCGAGCCGGGCCGCTTCCGCCTCGGCCGCATAACCGCCACCGGCCTGGAACTCGGCTTCGGCACGCGCGTACGCCGCCATCGCCTTCTCCTGTGCCTCACCGATGGCCGAACTCATCGCAGCCTCGGCCGCGCGCAGCTCCCGTACGGCGACGTCCAGACCGCGCGCGGACAGAATGCGCGCGGTGACGGTGATCGCGGGATCGGCCGCCCGCGGGTCCTGCGGCAGGTAGCCGATCGACCCGGTCACGGTGACCTGCCCCGTCGCGGGACGGGTCTCACCGGCCAGGGTCTTCAGCAGCGTCGTCTTGCCGGCACCGTTACGGCCGATGAGCCCGACGCGGTCCCCCGCGCCGACGCTGAACGAAATGTCGGCCAGCAGCAACTGCGCACCGACCCGAATATCTACACCGCGAACGGCGATCATGATGGTTACTCTCCGTGGTAGCTAGTGGACACACCTCACCTGCAGAAGCGGGTGCGCCAGCTAGACACAGAGGCAAGTAGCCATGCGCCCACGGTAACCGGGACGGGCAAGATCCGTCAGCTGATTTTCGCGGGGAGCTCGACGACGAAGCGGGCGCCGCCGCCCGGACGGTCGGTCACCTGGATAGTGCCGTGGTGCCACTGGACGTGGCGGGCGACGATCGCGAGCCCCAGACCCACACCACGACCACGGCCCGACGTCTCGCCGCGACCGAAGCGTTCGAAGACCCGGGAGCGGTCCTCGGCCGCGATGCCCGGACCGGCGTCGTCGACGGTGATGATCACGCCGAGCCCGCCCGCCTCGACGCCCACGCCCTTGCAGCCGCCGGCGTGGTCCTCGGCGTTCTCGACCAGGTTCGCGATCACCCGCTCGAGCCGCCGCTTGTCCGCGTGCAACGTGAGCGCCTCGGCCTCCGGCTCGACGACCGTCACCTCCCGACCAGCGGTTGCATCCGCGGCGGCCCGGACCAGGTCCGCGATCCGGACGATCTCCCGGCTCCCTCGGTCGCCGCCGTCGTCGCGGGAGATCTCCAGCAGGTCGATCACCAGCCGCCGGAACCGGTCCAGGTCGTCCCCGAGGAGTTCGACCGGCTCCCGGACGGCGGCCGGCAGTTCGGCGCGGTGGTTCTGGATCAGCTGCATCGAGTTCAGCATCGTCATCAACGGCGTACGCAGCTCATGACTCACGTCACCGGCGAACCGGGCGTCCGCCGCCACCCGTCTCTCCAGGTCGGCAGCGGTCTGGTTGAACGACCGTGCCAGCCCGCCGAGGTCCTTGTCGTTCTCCGCCGGCAACCGCGCGTCCAGCTTCCCGCGCGCGACCGCGTCCGCGGCCCGGGTCAGCTCCGCGAGCGGGCGCAGCGCCAGCGTGCTCGCCAGCCGCCCGACCGCGAGCCCGACCAGCGCAGTCGCGATCGCCGCCGCGATCAGGGTGATCTTCATCCGCTGCAGCGTGGCGTCGAGGCTGCTGAGCGGATGCCACTCGAAGAACGCGTCCCCCTGACGCCCGATCGGTACGCCGACCGCGAGCACCGGCTGCCCGCCCACCTCGATCCGCCGCTGCACCACGTTGCCGCCGATCGCGGTCTCGATCAGGTCCGGCGGCAGATCGGACGGCCTCCCGGTCATCGCGTACCAATGGTCCTGCAGGTACAGCATCGTCGCCGCCGCATCGGTGGACGGCAGGCTGTTCATCACCTCCATCACGGACACCCCGGGCTGCAGCGCTCGGGGTCTCGCACTCGACGTGCTCGTGGCTGGGCCGGCACGGCTCCGGCGGGCCGAACAGCCCGTACCGCAACGCCGCCCCGTTGTCCGCCGTGATCGTCTCCGCCGCCGCTTCGCGCTGCTGGACCAGGTAGTCCGAGACCACGGTCCACGTCACGATCGACAGCACGGCCGACAGCCCCAGCGCCAGCAGGCCGTACGCCAGCATCACGCGGCCCCGCAGGGTGACCCGCCCCAGCAAGGTCAGCTCACCAGTCGGTAGCCCAGGCCGCGGGCCGTCACGAGATGCTTCGGGCTGGCCGGGTCGCGCTCGACCTTCAGCCGCAACCTCCGGATGTGGACATCGACGATCCGGCTGTCACCGAAGTACCCGTAGCCCCAGACCTTCGACAGCAGCTGCTCGCGGCTCAGCACCTTGCCCTCGGCATTGGCCAGCTCGGCGAGCAGCTTGAACTCGGTCCGGGTCAGCGGCAGTACGTCGCCGTCCCGCGTCACCTCGGCCCCCGGTACGTCGATCCGCAGGTCACCGACCTCCATCAGGTCGGCCTGCCGCGCGCTGGCCGGCTCGACCCGGCGCAGCAGCGCCCGGATCCGGGCCGACAGCTCCTTCGCGACGAGCGGTTTCGTCACGTAGTCGTCCGCCCCCGCCTCCAAGCCCGCGACCACGTCGTGGCTGTCGGTCCGGGCGGTCACCATGATCACCGGCACGTCGCTCGCGCGGCGGATCTCCCGGCAGACCGCGAAACCGTCCCGGTCCGGCAGCATCAGGTCCAGCAGCACCACGTCCGGTTTCTCCCGGCGCAGCGCGGCGAGGGCGTCGTACCCGTTGGCCGCCTCGGCGACCTGGTACCCCTCGTCCTCCAGGGCAAGTCGCAGTACCCGCCGGATGCGCGGCTCGTCGTCGACCAGCAGCAAGCTGTGTGCCACGGGACCAGTGTCGCTCACCGGCGGACCGCACGGTGGTTACGTCTGTCATGAATCCGTCATGTTCGCGCGGGGGCCGATTGACATCTGTTTGACGGTTCCGTGATCCCGGTCCCAGGCCCGCCCGGGAGTCCTAACTTCGGCGCTATCGAGTCCCGGAGGAGGACCAATGGCCAGGAAACGGCTGGCGGCAGTATCCCTTGCCGCCGTTGCGAGCATCGCGCTCGCGGCTTGCAGCAATGGCGGCACGACATCGTCCGGATCCGGAGGCAGTGCCGGCACACCGGTCGCCGGCGGCACCCTGAACATGCTCGGGGCGGGCGACGTCGACTACATGGATCCCAACATCAGCTACTACTCCGTCGGTTACCTGAACCTGCGGATGTGGAGCCGGCAGCTGTTCACCTATCCGGCCGAACCCGGGGGCAAGAACACCACGCCGGTCGCCGATCTCGCCACCGAGATCCCGACCGCGGCGAACGGCGGCATCAGCCCGGACGGCAAGACGTACACGATCAAGATCCGGCCCGGAGCGAAGTGGAGCACCACCCCCGGCCGCCAGGTGACCGCCGCCGACCTGGTCCGCGGCGTCAAGCGGACCGCCAACCCGGTGCAGCCGTTCGGCGGCATCCCGGACTTCGCGAACCTGATCGTCGGCTACAAGGCGTTCGCCGACGGCTTCGCCAAGGCGCCGAAGACGGTGGCCGGGATCCAGGAGTACATCGACAAGACCCCGTTGCCGGGCGTGGAGGCCAAGGACGACACGACGGTCGTCTTCCACCTCACCCAGCAGGCGTCGTACTTCGTCGACATGCTGACGCTACCGGCCTTCTCCGCCGCCCCGGTCGAGTCGCTCAAGTACCTGCCGGCCAGCACCGAACTGGGCAACAAGTTCCCGTCCGACGGCCCGTACAAGGTCGACTCGTGGGTGCCGACCAAGTCGATCACGTACTCCCGCAACCCCAACTGGGACCCGGCGTCCGACCCGGTCCGGAAGGCGTACGTGGACAAGATCGTGGTCAACGAGACGGTCACGCAGGACTCGATCCAGCAGCAGCTGCAGACCGGTACGCCGGCGGCCGACATGGAGTTCGACGTCGCGCCACCGCCGTCCCAGCTGCCCGCCCTGCAGGCCAAGAAGGACCCGAAGCTGACCATCGGCGACACCTCGAGCTCGAACCCGTACGTCATCTACAACACCGTCTCGCCGAACAACAACAAGGCGATGCAGAACCCGAAGGTGCGGCAGGCGATCAACTTCGCGATCAACCGTGACCACATCCTGCAGGTGCTCGGCGGCAAGACGCTGAACCCGCCGCTGACGCACGTACTGCCGGACGTCATCACCGGCTCCAAGCAGATCGACCCGTACCCGTACAACCCGGACAAGGCCAAGCAACTGCTGGCCGAGGCAGGGTTCCCGCACCTGACGCTGAAGTTCCTCTACCGGAACGCGACCGAGGGCAGCAGCAAGGCCTTCCAGACGATCCAGCAGGACCTGTCCAAGGTCGGTATCACGGTCGTCGGCGTACCGTCGCCGAACGCGGACTTCTACGTGAAGTACCTGCAGGTGCCGAGCGTCGCGAAGCGCGGTGTCTGGGACGTCTCGCTGGCCGGCTGGGGCGCGGACTGGTACGGCAACGCGGCGCTGTCGTTCTTCAACCCGCTGTTCTCGGGTGAGCCGTCATTCCCGCCGGTCGGCAGCAACTTCGGGCTCTACAACGACCCGGAGACCAACACGCTGATCGAGCAGGCGATCGCGGCGCCGACCGTCGACGCGGCCTCTGCACTGTGGGCCAAGGCCGACGCCCGGGTGATGGACCAGGCGGCGTTCTTCCCGCTCACCAGCAACAAGCAGGCGAACTACCACGCCGAGCAGGTGAACAACGCGGTCTACGTGCCGTCCATGCAGAACTACGACCCGACCAACGTCTGGCTCTCCAAAGACAAGCAGGGCGGCTAAACCCTCATGGCCCTACTGCAAGTAAGGGATCTTCGGGTCTCCTTCGACACCCCGGACGGTACCGTCCGTGCCGTCCGGGGGCTGTCGTTCGATGTGGAGGCCGGGCAGACGCTCGCCGTGGTGGGCGAGTCCGGCTCCGGCAAGAGCGTCGCCACCCAGACCATCACCGGCCTCACCCGCGGCGCGAAGGTCTCCGGTACGGCGTACTTCGACGGCACCGACCTGATCACCGCGGACCAGGCGACGCTCCGGCGGCTGCGGGGCGCCCAGATCGGCATGATCTTCCAGGATCCGCTGTCCAGCCTGCACCCGCAGTACCGGATCGGCTGGCAGATCGTGGAGATGATCCGGGCGCACGACCTGACCATCGGCAAGCAGGCGGCCCGGAAACGGGCTGCCGAACTGCTGACCCTGGTCGGTATCCCGCGGGCCTCGGAGCGGATCGACGACTATCCGCACCAGTTCTCCGGCGGGATGCGGCAACGGGTGATGATCGCGATGGCGATGGCTCTCGACCCGGCGCTGCTGATCGCGGACGAGCCGACCACCGCGCTCGACGTGACGGTCCAGGCCCAGGTGCTGAACGTGATGCGCCGGCTGCAGGAGCAGTTCGGTACGGCGATCATCCTGATCACCCACGACCTCGGCGTGGTGGCCGAGATGGCCGACGAGGTCGTCGTCATGTACGCCGGCGCGGTGATGGAACGCGCACCGCGCCGGGACATCTTCTACCGCAACCACCACCCGTACACGCAGGGTCTGCTCGCTTCCCTGCCGGCCCGCAGCGAGGACCGGCTGACCCCGATCCCGGGGACACCACCCAGCCTGATCAGCCTGCCGAAGGGCTGCCCGTTCGCGGCCCGGTGCTCGCACGTGTTCGACAAGTGCTCGGAACCCCCACCGCTGACCGACGTGGGCGGCGACCCGCGTCATCAGTCCGCCTGCTGGCTCCCCCACGACGTGAACGAGGCGGTGGCGTCATGAACGACGTACTTCTGAAAGTGGACGACGTACGGAAAGAGTTTCCGACACATTCCAAGGAGGTGGTGCAGGCCGTCGCCGGGGTCTCGTTGGAGGTGCACAAGGGCGAGACGCTCGGACTGGTCGGCGAGACCGGCTGCGGAAAATCCACGCTCGCCCGTTGCATGGCGCATCTGTACGACGTGACGTCGGGCTCGGTGTGGTTCGAGGGACGGGAGATCAGCAAGCTCTCACGCAAAGCCATGCGGCCGCTGCGCCGGGACGTTCAGGTGATCTTCCAGGACCCGTACGGCTCGCTGAACCCGCGCCGCCGGGTCGGGTCGATCATCGGCGATCCTTTTGCGATTCATGGGATCGCCTCCGGCAACGAGCGGAAGAAGAAGGTCCAGGAGCTGATGGAGCTGGTCGGGCTGAATCCCGAGCACTACAACAGGTTCCCGGCCGAGTTCTCCGGTGGCCAACGGCAACGGATCGGCGTCGCGCGGGCGCTCGCGCTGCGGCCGAAGCTGGTGATCTGCGACGAGCCGGTGTCGGCGCTGGACGTGTCGATCCAGGCGCAGATCATCAACCTGCTGTCGGATCTGCAGCGGGAGTTCGACCTCACCTACGTGTTCATCTCGCACGACCTGTCCGTGGTCCGGCACGTGAGCGACCGGATCGCGGTGATGTACCTGGGCAAGATCGTCGAACTGGCGCCGACCAGCGAACTGTTCGGGCAGACCCGGCATCCGTACACCAGAGCCTTGCTATCGGCGTTGCCGGTCGCGGACCCGGACACCGCCGACAGCCGCGAACAGATCATCCTCGGCGGCGACATCCCGGCCGCGACGAACCCGCCGACCGGATGCCGGTTCCACACCCGCTGCCCGAAGGCACGGCTCGACTGCACTGCCGAGGAACCAGCACTCGAACCGGTCCTGAACGACCAACCACAGCACCGAACCGCGTGCATCTACCCCCTGACGGTGGGCGAAGACTTGTCTACCGCCGTACCGGACTTGAAGGCATCATGACCGCCGCCATCGAGATGGTTGATGTTCTCGAGGAGCCGAAGGCGATCGAGGGGCGGAGTCCGTTCTCGCTCGCGTTGCGGCGGCTGCGCAAGGACAAGGTGGCGATGATCTCGCTCGTCGTGATCGTGCTGATCGTGCTGATGGCGATCCTCGCGCCGGTGTTCGCGGCCATCACGGGCCATCCGCCGAACGAGCAGTACCGCGACATCGGACTGACGCCGGACGGCCTGCCGCGCGGACCGAACGGCACGTTCTGGCTGGGGACCGACGACCTCGGCCGCGACGTCCTGGTGCGGATCGCGTACGGCGCCCGCATCTCACTGCTCGTCGGTGTGATCGCGACCGCCATCACCGTCGTCATCGGCGTCGTACTGGGGCTTGCGGCGGGGTTCCTCGGGGGGATCACCGACACTGTTCTGGCGCGGCTGATCGACGTGGTGCTGTCCGTGCCGTTCCTGCTGGTCGCGATCGCGCTGGTGTCCGTGACCGGGCCGAGCCTGACCGTCACGGTGCTGGTGATCGGCTGCTTCAGCTGGGCGTCGGTGGCCCGGATCGTCCGCGGCCAGGTGCTGTCGCTGCGGGAACGGGAGTTCGTCGAGGCGGCCCGTTCGCTCGGGGCCGGCGACCGGCGGATCATGTTCGTCGACGTACTGCCGAACGTGATCGCGCCGGTGATCGTCTACACCACGCTGCTGATTCCCGTGGTGATCGTGACCCAGGCGACGTTGTCGTTCCTCGGGCTCGGGCTGCCCCCGCCAACTCCTGACTGGGGCGGGATGATCAGCGAGTCGCAGAACTACTACACGACCGCCTGGTGGTTCATCCTGTTCCCCGGTCTGGCGCTGCTGGTCACCACGCTCGCCTTCAACCTCTTCGGTGACGGCGTCCGGGACGCCTTCGACCCCCGCGCAGATCGGACCTGATCATGGCCATGTTCCTGATCCGCCGGATCGGTCACGGGATCCTGGTCCTGTGGCTGATCAGCGTGGCGGTGTTCGCGCTGTTCTTCGTTGCTCCGAGCAACGTCGCGCAGACGCTCGCCGGCCGGCAGGGTACGCCGGAGACGATCGCGCTGATCAAGCACCGGCTCGGTCTCGACCTCCCGGTCTGGCAGCAGTACCTGCACTTCCTCGGCAACGCGGTGAAGGGGAACCTCGGGTACGACTACTACCACCAGGTGCCGGTGACGCACATCATCGGGCAGGCGCTGCCGATCACGGTGTCGCTGGCGCTCGGGGCGGCCGTGCTGTGGCTCGCGCTGGGTGTGTTCAACGGCGTCATCTCGGCGACGCATCCGCGATCGCTGGCGGACCGCGGGCTGACGTTGTTCGCGTTGTTCTTCTACTCGTTCCCGTCGTTCCTGCTCGGCTTGCTGCTTCTGTATTTCCTGTATTTCCGGCTCACGCTGTCCGGCTTCGGCTGGTTCCCCGCGGGTGGCTACGCGCCGCTCGCCGGCGGGATCGGACCCTGGTTCCAGCACCTGCTGCTGCCCTGGGTCGCACTCGCCTTGTTGCTGGCAGCAACGTATACGCGGTTGACCCGTGGCTCGATGCTGGACGTTCTCGGTGAGGACTACATCCGGACCGCACGGTCGAAGGGGATCCGGGAGAGCCGGGTGGTCGTCGTCCACGGCCTGCGCAGCGCGCTGACGCCGGTGGTCACGCAGTTCGGTATCGACCTCGGGCAGCTGATCGGCGGTGTGGTCGTCACCGAGACCGTGTTCAGCCTGCCAGGTCTCGGGCAGACCGCGGTGGTGGCGATCAACCAGCAGGACCTGCCGGTGATCATCGGCATCGTCCTGTTCGCCTCGGCAGCAGTCGTGGTCTCGAACATCCTGGTCGACATCGGGTACGCCGTCCTCGATCCACGCGTCCGGCTCCACTAGCTGTACCGAAGGACGGGTGGTATGTGGCCCGTCCTTCGGTACGTTGTTCCTCGTGATCGCTGTCTATGGCGCGGGTGGGATCGGGTGTTATGTGGGTGGCCGGCTGGCCGCGACCGGTACGCCGGTCACGTTCATCGGCCGGCCACGGATGGCCGCTGAACTGAACAACGCACGGTCTGCACCTGACGGACTACCTGGGCGCGGACCTCCGGGTCGCTGACGTGGCGTTCGAGACGACGCCGGCGGGCGCGGCCGAAGCGGACCTGGTGCTGGTGACGGTGAAGTCCGCGGCGACGGAGGGCGCTGCGGAGGAGCTGGCCGACGTGCTGTCGCCAGGGACCGTGGTGGTGAGTTTCCAGAACGGCGTGCGGAACGGCGAGGTGCTGCGGTCGCGGCTGACCGAGCAGGTCGTGGTGACGGGGATGGTCCCGTTCAACGTGCTGAACAGGGGCGCCGGCGTGTTCCACCAGGGCACCGAAGGCGCGCTCGACGTACAGCGGGATGCCGCGTTGGCGCCGTACCTGAAGGCTTTCGAACAGGCCGGGTTGCCGCTCGCGCAGCACGACGACATCCTTCCGGTGCAGTGGGCGAAGCTCCTGCTGAACTTGAACAACCCGATCAACGCGCTGTCGAACCTGCCGTTGCGCGACGAGCTCTCGCAGCGTGCGTACCGCCGTTGCCTGGCCGCGGCGCAGGCCGAGACCCTCGGACTCCTCGACGCGGCCGGGATCCGGCCGGCGCAGCTCCTGGCCGTCCCGATGCACCGCTTCCCCGCTGTCCTTCGGATGCCGGACTTCCTGTTCCGCCGGCTCGCGAGCAAGGTGCTGGCCGTCGACCCGCTCGCCCGTACGTCGATGTGGGAGGACCTCGAGGCCGGCCGGACGACCGAGATCGACTACCTGAACGGCGAGGTCGTCCGGCTGGCGGAGTCCCTCGGCCGGACCGCGCCGGTCAACGCACGGTTGGTGGAGCTGATCCGCGCGGCCGAGACCGACCGCCGCTCCTGGTCCGGTCCTGATCTCCTCCGTGAGCTGTCTTAAAATACGAGATGAGTCTCTCGTATTATGAACGCATGGATGTTGCGGTGGTTGGTGGGAGTGTGGCGGGGCTGCAGGCAGCGCTGACGTTGGGACGGGCGCGGCGGCGGGTGGTGCTGTTCGACGACGGGCAGGCGCGGAACCGGGCGGCGTCGCACGTGCACAACTTCCTCGGCGCGGAGGATCTCGCGCCCGGGCGAGCTGCTCGCGGTGGGGCGGCGGCAGGTCGCGGCGTACGGCGTCGAGGTGCGGGACACGCGGGTCGACGACGTGGACGCGGATGGCGACGAGTTCGTCGTCGGTGGGGAACGGGTGCGGGCCGTCGTACTGGCGACCGGGTTGTGGGACGAGTTGCCCGACGTACTAGGGGTGGCTGACGGGTGGGGCAGGTCGGTGGTGGCCTGTCCGCATTGCCATGGGTGGGAGGTGCAGGATCAGCCGTTGGTGCAGCTCGGGATGCGCGGGGCGCCGGAGCGGTCGGTGGCGCGGGCGGTGCTGCTGAGCCGGTGGAGCGACGACGTGACGTTGTGCACGGACGGGGACGAGCTGACGGCGGTACAGGTTGATCAGTTGGCTCGAGCCGGGGTGGCTGTGCGGACCGAGCCCGTCAAAGAGGTGCGAGACGGTTCCGTGGTGCTAGACGGTGTGGAGTTGGCGGCGCGGCGGGTGTTTGTGGTGGTGCGGCAGCATCAGCAGAGTGATCTGGCCGAGCGGCTCGGGTGCCAGGTCGCGGACGGGGCGGTGGTCACGGACGAGGGTGGGCGGACCACCATGCCGGGCATCTACGCGGTCGGTACGACGACCAGTCCGGCGCTGCTCGCGATCGGCGCAGCAGGTCATGCGAGTACGGCGGCGGTCGCCGTACACGGGGATCTTCTAGAGCTGGAGCTGGGCGGCGGGCGGTAGCCGCGTCGGGTCGGCGATCGGCCAGTCCGCCGGCGGTTCCGGGAGCTCGTCCAGTTGCAGGAGGCACCAGGGCGAGAGATCGGGAAGCTGCCGTACGTCGTGCCACTCGGCCCACCGGTAGTCCGCGACCTCGGCCGGGTTCGGCGTCGGGTCACCGGTCCACCACGCTCGGTACACCGGGCAGATCTCGTTCTCCACCATGCCGGTCGTCATCTCGGCGCGGTACCGGAACTCGGGCAGCACCAGCTCGACGGTGTCCACGGCGATCCCCAGTTCGTCCGCGAGCCGGCGCCGTACCGCCTGCTCGAGCGGCTCGCCCGGAAGTGGGTGCCCGCAGCAACTATTGGTCCAGACGCCGGGCCAGGTCGGCTTGTCGAGCGCCCGCCGGGTCAGCAGCACCCGCCCGGCCGCGTCGACCACGTAGCAGGAGAACGCGAGATGCAGCGGCGTCGCCGCGTGGTGGACCGCCGACTTCGCCTCGGTCCCGACCGCACGCCCGCCCTCGTCCACCAGCACAACCCGCTCGTCGATCACGTCCTGAGCCTAATCGGATTCCACGGGGTGCCCGGTGGCTGCTAGCCTCAGAGTGTGACCAAGCACTGCGTGACCTATCGACCGGCTCTGGGAGGAGTCGGCATTCGGTAGTCCCCGCAGTCGCTGCACCCAGAGCCTCCGAGGCAGGAACCGTCCGGTTCCTGCCTCTTTCCGTTTGCCGGAGGCACTGGTTCACGGGTGCCTCGTCCCGAGAGGAACCCCCATGAACGCTGTCATCGACCGGTTACGCCGTACCACCGACCTCATCGTCGGCGAGGACGACCTGCGCGAACGCCTGGAGTCCGGGCGGCCGCTGCGGATCAAGTACGGCGTCGACTGCACCGCGCCCGACCTGCACCTCGGGCACGCGGTCAACCTGTGGATGATGCGCCAGCTGCAGGACCTCGGGCACCGGGTCGTGTTCCTGCTCGGCGACCTCACCACCCGCGTCGGCGACCCGACCGGGCGCTCGGAGACCCGGCCGGTCCTCACGCCGGAGCAGATCGACGCGAACGCCGCCTCGTTCCTCGAACAGGTGTCGCTGGTACTGCGGACCGATCCGGACGTCTTCGAGGTACGCCGGAATTCCGAGTGGTACGACGCGATGCCGGTGGCGGAGCTGTTGGGTCTGTTCGCCCAGGTCACGCAGGCACAGCTGATGAGCCGGGACATGTTCCGCGAGCGGGTCGCGGCCGGGCGGGAGATCGCCGTACACGAGCTGGTGTACCCGGTGCTGCAGGGATACGACAGCTTCGCGATGCGGAGCGACCTGACGATCGTGGGATCGGACCAGCTGTTCAACGAGCAGCTCGGGCGACACTTCCAGCAACGGCTGGGCGCGCCGCCGCAGGTGGTGATCACGACGACGATCACGCCCGGGATCGA
Source organism: uncultured Actinomycetota bacterium (assembly GCA_963822475.1). Classification (GTDB taxonomy): domain Bacteria; phylum Actinomycetota; class Actinomycetes; order Propionibacteriales; family Kribbellaceae; genus Kribbella. Next base: position 893,501 of record CAWGHT010000006.1, on the reverse strand, counting down.
CGGCCGGGCGAAGCAGTCGAAGTCGCTCAACAACTACATCGGGCTGACGGACAGTCCGCGGGACAAGTTCGGGAAGGTGATGAGCATTCCGGACTCGCTCGTCGAGGCGTACGCGCGGGTGTACACCGAGCTGCCCCTCGACACGGTCGCCGCGCTCGCGGATGCGGCCGGCCCGGCGGCGCGTGACGCCAAGCTCCGGCTGGCGGCTGCGGTCGTGACCCGGTACCACGGCGCCGGCGTCGCCAAGACCGAGCTGGACGCCTTTCGTCACACGTTTTCCGAGCGTTCCGAACCGGACGAGATGCCCGAGGTCGTCGTCACCGGCGAGGTCGCGACCGCGTTCGACCTGTTGCGCGCCGTCCGCCCGAACGACAGCAATTCCGCGCTGCGCCGGCTGCTCCAGCAGGGTGCGGTGACGATCAACGGCGTACGGATGGACGACCCGGCCGCTGCCGTCGAGCTCGACGAGGGTGTGGTGCTGAAGTCGGGCGCTCGCACTTGGCACCGGATCACGCGACAGTAAGCGGGTGGAGTTCAAGACGGTAGAGGCCTTGGTCAGTGTCGGCGACCGGTACGTGGGGCGGTCGCCGGTGTTCGACGTCGAACCGGGGTGGTGGGCCGAGGTCGAAGCGATCACCCGGCATCTCGACGAGCTGCTCGGGGTGCGGACAGTGGTACTGCGACTCGTCCATGCCGACGAGGCCGAGATCGGCCGTGGCGGACGGGCCGTGTACCACGTCCAGGCACTCGACGAACCGCGGTCCGGCGTACTCGACGAGACACCGCATCCCGACTGGAACTCGATCATCGCGCCCGAACCGCTGCGATCGACCTGGGCCGAGATCGACGGACCTCGCCGGTTGACCGAGTGGGCGCAGAACATCGTCGGGCCGCACGACGCCGTACAGGTGAAGACGTGGAACCTGTCGTGCCTGATCCGTTTCCCCGGCGCGTGGGCCAAGGCCACCTGCCGGTTCGGGAGCATCGACGCGGACATCATCCAGCACGTCCAGCGGTACGACGCGACGCTGGCACCCGCCGTACTCGGGCAGTCGACGGACAACCGGTGGTCGCTCCTGGCCCACGCCCCGGGCATCGACTGCTGGGAGCCGGACCAGGCAACCGTCGACAACGTGGTGAGCCGATGGGTCGCCGTCCAGGCCGCCCTGGCCAGTGAGGCCGACACGCTCGCGGCACCTCGCCTGCTACCGGAGAACCTGGTCGCGGAGGTCACCCGGCTGCTGCCTCGCGTCGCGCTCACCCCCGGCGAATCGGCCGACCTGGACCAGCTGGTCGCGAAGCTCCCCGGCATCGTCGACGAACTCGACGCGGCCGGCCTGCCGATCACGGTCGTGCACGGCGACTTCCATCCGGGCAACTGGCGGTCGGACGGCACCGACCGCGTCATCGTCGACTGGGCCGACGCGTTCATCGGCCACCCGGCGCTCGATGTCCACCGTCTGCACGAGTTCCTCCCCGCGGAGAAGCATCCGCACGTCACGGACGTCTGGTGCACGGCGTGGAAGAAACACGCACCGGGCAGCGATCCGTTGCGGGCGATCCGGCCGATGAAGGTCCTCGGGCTCCTCACCTACGCCCTCACGTACCAACGTTTCCTGGACAACATCGAACCCGACGAACGCATCTACCACCAGGACGACCCCGGCCTGTGCCTCCGCGCGGCCGCCAACGCTTTCCGCGACTGGTGACGCTGTCCGCACGGGGTGGAATGTGACAGGGTGGCGCGGGTGACGATTCTGATTACAGGTGCGTCCGGAAACGCGGGCGGCGCCGTCGTGCAATCGCTGGCGGAACAAGGGATTGCGGGACGGGCGCTGATCCGCTCGGCGCGCGAGCTGCCGGATGGTATCGCGCCGGTGTACGGCGACCTGAACCGGCCCGAGACGTTCGTGGACGCGTTGTCCGGGGTGACCGGGATCTTCCTGTTGAGCGGTTACGACCGGCTCGAGGAATTGCTGACGAACGCGGTGCGGGCCGGGGTACGGAAAGTCGTCGTACTGTCGAGCAGTTCGCTGGAGGGCGAGCTGACGAACGCCGTTGCCGCGTATCACCATGCCACCGAGGAAGCAGTCCGCGCGTCCGGACTGGAGTGGACGTTCCTGCGGCCCAACTCGTTCATGTCGAACACACTGCGCTGGCGCGACCAGTTGGCGGCCGGTGACGAGGTGCGGGTGCAGTTCCCCGACGTACCGGTGTCGACGATCCATCCACGCGACATCGGCGACGTCGCGGTCCGCGCACTCCAGGGTTCCCACGACAGCGAGGTACTGCGCCTCACCGGCCCGGTCGCCCTCACCCCGGTCGAACAGGTCGCGATCCTCGCCGAGGCCCTGAGCCGCCCGCTCACGGCGTACCGGATGACCCGCGCCGAAACCCACGCGGCCCTCCACGCTTCCATGCCGGAGCCCTACGCCCAAGCCATCGAATCCTTCTTCGCCGACGGCACCATCGACGAAACGACCGTCAACACCACCGTCCCCGACACCACCGGCCACCCCGCCCGAACCCTCCAAACCTGGGCCCAGGAAAACGCTGCACTTTTCGCCTAGCTGAGTGCCTTCAGGTACTCCGTGGTTGTGCAGACTGTGCCGAGGCGGGGGAAGACGTAGGAGACGGCGAAGTTGTGGGCGTGGTCGTCGAGGCCGGTCATGGCGTCGGTGAGGAAGAAGGTTTCGTAGCCGAGGTCCGAGGCGGCGCGGCCGGTGGATTCGACGCCGAAGTTCGTGGCGATGCCGGCGAGTACGACGTTCGCGATGCCGCGGGACTGGAGTTCGCTGTCGAGGCGTGTGCGTCCGAACGCGCCCACTGTCTGCTTGACGATCACCAGGTCACCGGGCTGGGGCGCAGCCTCGGGTGCGAACTCGCTGCCCTCCGGCTGCACCTCCACCCCGGGCCGATCGACCCGGACGTTCACCACCAGACCGCCGGCGGACCGCGTCGCCGCGGCCAGTTCCACGGATCGCTCGAGCACCACCGATCCGCTCAGCGGCGCGGTCTCCAGCGCGATGATCCGCGGCATCAGGTCGATCAGGACGAGCGCGGTACGACGGGACTCCAAAAGGTTCACGGGGCGAGCCTAAGATCCAGCAGATCCACTCCGACGAGGTAGCCGGTTGCGGCCTCGTTCTTGCCGGTAACTGTCACCGCGAACTGATGATCGCCCGCCGACAACTGGACGGTGCCCAGCGCAACCGTCTGTGTACCGACACCGGACGCCTGGTAGCCGTCGAAGCTGACCGCCGCGTTCCCGTCGATCTGCACATTGACGATCCCGTAGTCAGCCGCCTTCGTCAGCACCGTCGACAACTGGTACGAACCGGTCGTCGGGACGTTGAACCCGAACACCGTCTTGTCACCGGCCTTGGTCCCGTGGATCCACGCCTGCGCACCACCCGACCAACTGACACCGCAACAGTTCCCCTGCGGATCCACCGCGACCGTCGACGACACCGGCGGCAGCATCGACTCCCCCTCCACCCGCAACGTGCTACCACTCGTACCCTGCACACCGCTCGACTTCGGACCCGTGTGACCCGCGAGATCGACTGCCGCGATCCGGTACGTCCACGTCTCGCGCAGCCCGAGGCCCCGGTGCAGGAATCCGGGCAACGGCGACGTACCAAGCAACCTCTCAGCTCCACCTTCGGGAGCGCCGTACACGTTGTAGTGCGCGACCCCACTGTCGTCGCTGACGTCGTTCCACGTCACGTTGATCGCGTTGTCGGAGCGACCGGTGGCAGTCACGCCGCCGACCGCGCCGGGCGCCCGGTTGTCGCGGTACGGCGCCGTCAGCGACTGGACGACGTACGACGAGGCGGTCCACGCCGGCCCGCTCGGGCGGAGCTCGATGTCGAGGCGGCTCTTGCCGGCTGTGATTGCTGCAGGCAACTGGTAGTTGTCGTCGAGCCAGCGTTGATGAGTGTTGCCGAGCGGCTGCAGCCACGTGCCCGCATCCTTGCCGTTGACAATCACCTGCGCCGACTGGCCGGCGGCGTTCTGATCGCTTGTCCGGCGGAGCGTCACGCCACGGTTCGCCGGGTCGGTCTTCACGCTGAAGCGGATCGGCTGCGTGCTGGAGCGGACCTGGTCGGTGAGGGTGATGTCGTCGTGATCACCTTCGTACACCGAGCTGAGGTCGGCCTGGGTCCCGTTGTCGACGTACCCGTGCTGCTGACGACTGCTCGCTGAGCCGGTGTCGATGCGGTCGGTCTCCCGGGCGCCGAACTTTGATGCGGTGTAAAGGAAGGCTGTCGAGCCGTAGATCGCCGGATGGTCGTCCTGCTGGCCGTGCTCGATACCGAAGTCGAGCTGATTCTCGAAGGCGACCGAGTCGGTGATGTGCAGTCGCCACGCGCCGTCGCACTCGTTGGTGCAGAAACCGGCCCGCACCTCGTGGGCAGAGTTCCCGTGGAACGGGGTCGAGTAGGTGCCGGCGTTGAAGTACCAGCCCGACTCGTAGTAGTCCTCGGTACCCGTGCCGTGGATCGCCGGCGTCCGCTCGCCGTCGACGTACACCCGCTCGTCGCCCTCCAGGTAGCCGCGAGTGTTGCCGTCGGCAAGCAGTCCTTCCATCGTCTGTGAGACACCGACGAACTTGCCGCGGCCGGCCACGTCGGCGAACGTCCAGTCGCTGCCCTGCGTGGTCTCGCCGCGCGTCGAGATCGCGGTGAAGTAGCCGATCTTCCCGGTCGCCAGGTCGGCCGCCGTGCGAGCGTCGCGCGCCGACGTCACCTCGGCCTGCCCCTTCAACGGGTACGTCGTCTTGTTGACGAGCGTGACCGTGGCGCGCGCGGCGTACGGCATCGGCCACCAGGAGGAGTACCAGCCGTCGGGATCCATGGCGAAGAACAGTGAGTGGACCGGGTTCTCGCCGAGACCGGAGCCGAAGAACTCGCCGAGCGGGGCGTCGACGCGCTTCTGGCCGTCGATCGTCACCTGCACCCGCACACCCGCCAGGAGCGTGTCGGACGGCTTGACGCGAGCGGCGTCCTCGTCCGTGGCGGCGTACGACATGGCGTGCTCGCCGCTCCAGTTCTGCTGGGTGATCGCGTACCCGTGGGCCTGCTCGTCGGCGACGTGGTTGGGGCCGACGTCGAGCGTGTCGGTGCGCTTCAGCTGACCGCCGACCGTCGAGTCCGCCCAGTACGCGAACTCGTTGAAGTCCAGGTCGGACGAGACGAACTCGTTGGTGATCGTGATCTGCGACTTGCCCGCGGTCAGCGCGGCCGGGAGGTCGACGGACTGGTCGTGCCACTGCGCGCCCTGCGCCTTGAGCGGCGCCCACTCGCCCGCGGGTGCGCCGTCGACGAGGATCTTCGCGCGCTGGTTGCCGATCCGCAGATCCATCCGGCGGGTCAGCTTCACGCCGGTGTTGGCCGGGTCGATCTTCAGCGTGAACGTGCTGCCGCCGAGGAACGCGCGACCGTCGTCGGCGAGGCTCTTCAGGTCGAGGCCGACGAGATCGGGCAGCTTCAGCCGCAGCGCGCTCAGCTCACCGGCGCCACGGGTGTCGGCCAGCGTCACCTGCTTGCCGGGGGCAAGGTTCACCGGGGTGCTCGTGGTCCGCGCGTCGGTCCGCGCGGGCTTGGGATCCTTGGTGCCGGCGGCGTTGAGCAGGGCGAGCACGTCCTCGGCCTTGTCGCTCGGGTCGAAGGTCCGTACGCCGTTCGCGTCCGGGAACTGGCGGTAGTCGACGTGGTAGAAGTACGGGTTCGTCTGCGTGGTGATCCGCATCGAGGAGCGGTACGGCATCGGGACGCGGATGTAGACGCCGCCGCTGGTCTGTACGCCGTTCGCGACCAGCGGGTAGCTGAACGGCGCGCCGAGCTTGCCGTCGACGATGTCCTGCAACGAACCGTGCAGGACCTGCTTGCCGTCGAGTTCGACCGTGATCGTGCCGGTCTTGGAGACGTTGCCCTCGTCGCGCGTGAACCAGATCGAGGCGACCTCACCAGGGCCGCTGTCCTCGGCGATCACGCAGCCCGCGTCCGTCGTACGCAAACAGGAATAGGTGCCGTCGAAGCCGTCGTTGTTCGTGCCGTCGCGGCCGAAGCTGGAGAACTGCTTGGTGCGGACGGCGGTCTGCAGCTCGGGCAGGCGGTCGAGGTTCCGGTACACCTCCCAGCCGACCGGTCCGTTGTCGCTCCCGGGCGCGCCCGCCGAAGCTGACACCGATCCGGTCAGCATCAGCACCGAGGACATCAACAGAACGACAGCACGACGGAGCATGGGCGGTTTCCTTCGTGAGTGGGAAATCGATTTCTGAGATGTTTACCACCGATGTTTGCGGTTGAGAAGGCCTCAGGCAGACTGGACCCCGCACACAACTTGAGACTGCGGGAGATTTCGATGAGTTCTGCCAAAGCCCAGATCGGCGTCACCGGCCTCGCGGTGATGGGCCGCAACCTCGCCCGGAACCTCGCGCGCAACGGGTTCCGCGTCGCCCTCCACAACCGCTCCCAGGCCCGCACCGACGCGCTGGTCGCGGAGTTCGGCTCCGAGGGTGAGTTCGTCCCTTCCACGGACCTGGCGGGCTTCGTCGAGTCGCTGGAGCAGCCGCGCAAGGTGATCATCATGGTCAAGGCCGGCGCGCCGACCGACGCGGTGATCGACGAACTGGTGCCGCTGCTCGCCGAGGGCGACATCGTCGTCGACGCCGGTAACGCGCACTTCGCCGACACCCGGCGCCGCGAGGCCGCGCTGCGCGACAAGGGACTGCACTTCGTCGGCAGCGGCGTGTCCGGCGGCGAGGAGGGTGCGCTGAACGGCCCGAGCATCATGCCGGGCGGCTCACCGGAGTCGTACGCGGCGCTCGAGCCGATGCTGACCAAGATCTCCGCGCACGTGAACGGCGAGCCGTGCTGCGTGCACGTCGGCCCGGACGGCGCCGGCCACTTCGTGAAGATGCTCCACAACGGCATCGAGTACGCCGACATGCAGCTCATCGCCGAGGCGTACGACCTGCTCCGGCACGTCCTCGACCTGTCCCCGGCGGAGCTCGCGGACGTCTTCCGGGACTGGAACACCGGCGACCTCGAGTCGTTCCTGATCGAGATCACCGCCGAGGTCCTCAGCCAGACCGACCCGACGACGGGCGGCGCCTTCGTCGACGTCGTCCTCGACCAGGCGGAGCAGAAGGGCACCGGCCGCTGGACCGTGCAGTCCGCGCTCGACCTGGGCATCCCGGTCAGCGGCATGGCCGAGGCCGTGTTCGCGCGGTCGCTGTCGGGTGACGTCGTACGGCGGGAGGCCGCGGCCGGCGTACTGCCCGGGCCTTCCGACGTGAAGGTGGACGTCGACCGGAAGGCGTTCATCGAGGACGTGCGGTATGCGCTGTACTCGTCGAAGATCGTGGCGTACGCCCAGGGGTTCGACGCGATCCGGGCGGCCAGTGAGGAGTACGACTGGAACGTCGACCTCGGCGCGATGGCCAAGATCTGGCGCGGCGGCTGCATCATCCGGGCGCGGTTCCTGGACCGCGTCACGGAGGCCTACGACCGGAACCCGTCGCTGCCCTCGCTGCTCGTGGACGACTACTTCAAGGAAGCAGTCGCCAGCGGGCAGGACGCCTGGCGACGGGTGGTCGCGACCGCGGCGACTGTCGGCGTACCGGCTCCTGGCTTCTCGGCCGCGCTGTCGTACTACGACGGCCTGCGGGCCGAGCGGCTGCCTGCTGCCCTGATCCAGGGGCTGCGGGACCTGTTCGGGGCGCACACCTACAAGCGAGTCGACCGTGAGGGCAGCTTCCACCTGGAGTGGTCGGGCGACCGCTCCGAGACGACTGCGTAGACAGCAACCGCAGCCACACACAGGAACCCTGCTGCTCCGACGCCGGCCACGTTGAACCCGTGGACGGCGTCGGAGTGCGCGGCGACTGTGCTGCGCAGGGCCTGGTTGGCGTATCAATCGAACATGTGTTCTAATAGTCGTCCGCGTCAGTTCCCGAAGGAGATCGCCGCAACGATGACTGTAGACACTCTGGCAGTTGAGACGCCGTCCGACCTCGCCGACACTCCCGACCCGGTCAACCCGTCGACGGCCGCCCCCGAATCCACCTCCGCCCCTGAGCCGACCGAGGCCGTGAAGCCGAAGAAGGCGCCGGCGAAGAAGGCCGCGAGCAAGAAGACGAAGACCATCGAGCTGACGCTGACCGTCACCGGGACGGCGGACGGCGAGTGGCGCGCCGAGCTGAAGCAGGGCACGACGTACCTGGCCCGCGACCTGGCCGTCGCCGCGGCCGCGGTGTCGCGGGCGGCCAAGGAGCTGCACGAGGACCTGTCGACCCCGATCGACGAGGTCATCGAGGAGGCCCGCTCCCAGCAGGCCGCCAAGGTCGCCGCCCTCGAGGCCGAACTGGAAGCAGCCCGCAAGGCCCTCGCCGACCTCGACTGAGCACCGGCTGAGTTTGCCTGATCCCGACGAACAGGCTCCCCGTGGTCGGTCACCTTCCCTGATCAACCACGGGCAGGTGGGTCCTGTCTGGTGATCCAGCGCCGTAGCGAGGAGGTGCTCGGTGCGGTAGCTCGGCGTGCGGGGGCGAAGGTCTCGATGCGGAGCATCGTGGCCTTTGCCCCCGTGCGGCGAGGTGCCGTGCCGAGTGCCCCGCAGTAGGCGATGGATCACCAGACAGGACCCTCATGCAGAACCCGTCCGCAACTGTGTGAGGTGGTTGCGGGCGGGTTCTGACGATTTGCCGACGTTGTCCCGTTGCCTACCGCAACAACCTGCGCCCGCGAGGTGGGTGCGTTGAACAGGCGTGGAACGGGATGTGACTGAAACGGCACGCCGAAGTGGTGGGCGGGGGTGGCGGGTTGGCCTTACCGTGGGTGACCTGGGCCGGGTCGGTGGGCCTTGATCTGGTCGAGGGGTTTGGCCGCTCCGGGGTGACAAGGGGTCAGATGAGCACTTTCCAGGACATGGGTTCGCTGCTGATGGTGCGCGGCGCCGACGAGATCGACCACGCGGGCGGAAGTCTGTACGTCCATCTGCACCGCGTGGCCAAACGCCTCAGCTCTCTCGGTGCGTCCGACACCCTGGTGCTGGCCGGCCTCGCCCACGCCGCGTACGGGACCGACGGCTTCCGGACGCACCTGTTCGACTGGCAGACCGAGCGCCCGGTCCTGGAGTCGGTGATCGGCACCGAGGCCGAGCTGATCGTCTACCGGTACGGCGCCTGTGACCGGGAGACCACCTGGCGCGACCTCGCCGAGCACCGCACCGTGACGGACCGTTTCATCGGTACGTCGGAGGAGCTCGGCAGCGAGGACCTCCGCGACCTCGTCGACCTGAGCATCGTGAACGAGCTCGACGTCCTCGACCACGATGCCAAACGTGCACTCAAGCTGCGCCCGTTCCTCCACGAACAGATCGTGCGCTGGCAGTCCCTCGCCTCCCCAGCGGTCCTCACCGAGTCCCAGCGCATCCTGCAGCTGCAGAACGAGGGCCTGTCAAACTAGGCGCTGTGAAACGGTTCCTGTGGCGGGGGTTCTTGGGACTTCTCGGGCTCTGGCTGGTCCTGACCGCGGCATCTCTCGGCTACAACCTCGTCACCAACGGAACCGCGGCACCTCCACCCGGCCTCAAGTACGTGCAGGCCGGCGACATCAACACCCGCTACGACACCTGGGGTACGTCGGGAGCACCCGTCGTACTCGTGCACGGGGCAGCGGAGTCCGTCGACACGTGGTCGCGGCTGGTACCGCTGCTCGCCACCAACCATCGCGTGTACGCGTACGACATCACCGGCTACGGGTACTCCGAGCGCAAGGCGCCGTACACGATCGAGCATCTCGCCGCGCAGCTGCTCGGGTTCCTGGACGCGATGCACCTCGGCGGGCCGGGTGAGCCGAGGCCGATCCTGGTCGGGCACTCGCTCGGCGCGGGGATCGCGGCCGAGGCGACGCTGGAGGCGCCGGATCGGATCGGCGGGATCATGTTCCTCGACGGTGACGGACTGCCGTTGCCGGGCGGGCAGACCGGGCCGCCGCGGTGGCTGATCGTTCCGCCGTACCGGACGTCGCTGTTCCGGCTCGTGCTCGACCAGGGCTGGCTGCTGAAGAGGATCTACAACAACGTCTGCTCCCCCGACTGCCCGGAGATGGTCGTCGACGACTGGACCCGGCCGTTCCGGCAGCCCGGTGCCGAGAAAGCGGTCTGGCAGATGACCGCGCGCGGCATCCCCGCGGTCGCCCCCGAGCGGCTCGCGAAGCTGAGCGCGCTGAAGGTCCCCAAAGCGGTCGTTTTCGGCGTCGACGACACGAACGGCGGCAACCCGACCGAGACCGCGACCCGCATCGGAGCCCCTGCGCCGACGCTGATCCCGAACGCCAACCACCTGACGCCGGTCTCCAACCCGACCGAGGTGGCAGCCGCGATCAATGCACTTCGCTGATCGCAGATTTCTGGAAATCCGGCGACCGCCGACGGATGATCGGGGTATGGCCCGTTACGAAGTGGTTGCGCGCGCGAAGCCCGATCGTCGACTGTCCAACGCCGACTACCTCGACCTCGCCCTGAACTCGTGGTCCTTGGACAAGGGCCTGCGGTTCCAGCGGATCGAGGACCTGCCGGACGGGTCGATCGCCGTCGTCCTGCAGCAGAAGCTGTCACCGCGCAAGCACGACACGGCCTGCGCGATGGCCAACCGGAGCCTGGCTCAGCTCGGGATCCCGGCCGGCCAGGTCCAGCAGATCGACCTGCACCGGATGACCCGCAAGGGCGGCCGTGCGCTGGTCCGCTCCTGGGTCGGCCCGAACAACCCGCCCGGACCGGGCACCGCCGGCGACCGCGAGCCGCGGCGTCCGAAGCCGACGCCGCCGCACCTGCAGGCCTACCTCAAGGAGTGAACACCTCGAACCGCGTGCCGTACTTCGTACCCAGCAGAGCACCGGCCGGGCGCGAGGTGCCTTCGAGGAACTCCTCCGGGTCGAAATGCGGCCAGTTCAGCCCGTCGATGTAGGCCTTGTGCGCCTTCAGCGACTGCACTCCGACATCGAACGTGTCGGTCGTGTCCACCCCGTGCCGCGAGTCGGGCGACCCGGCCGCCCAGACCTGCCGTACGCCGTCCCACTTGTCGCCGGCGTCCGTGAAGATCCACCGGTTCGCGGCGTCCCGGACCGCGTCGAGCGTGGCGCGGCCGGTGTTGATGTGGTCGGCCTGGTTCAGCAGTACGTCGCCGTCCCAGGTGTCGCGGAAGTTGTTCGTGATGACGATCTCCGGCTGGTGCCGGCGGATCGCGGCGGTGATCACGCGGCGGAGCGCGACGCCGTACTCGATGGTGCCGTCGGGCTGGCCGAGGAACTCGACCGCGGAGACCCCGACGATCCGCGACGACTCGATCTGTTCGGCCTCGCGCAGCGGAGCGCACTCGGCCGGGTCGACGCCGTCGATCCCCGCCTCGCCCGACGTCAGCAGGCAGTACACGATCTGTTTGCCCTGTGCGGTCCAGCGCGCGATCGCGGCCGCCGTACCGAATTCCAGGTCGTCCGGGTGCGCGACCACAGCCAGCGCCTTCTGCCAGTCCTCGACGACAGGTTCAAGCCGTTCCACTGTGCTCATCCCCGCAGGCTAGTCCCGAAGACCTGCTGGGTGTAGGCGTTCTCGAACGTGCGCTGCGGATCGAGCCGGTCGCGGACCGCGAGGAAGTCGTCGAAGTGCGGGTACCGAGTGCGCAGGTCGTCCGCCGTGAGGGTGTGCAGCTTGCCCCAGTGCGGCCGGCCCCCGTAGTCGGCGACGATGTTCTCGAAGGCGCGGAAGTACGGGTCGTGCGGCAGCCGGTGGTACTGATGGATCGCGACGTACGCCGTCTCTCGCCCGGAGGCCGTGGACAGCCAGATGTCGTCCGGCGCGGCCACCCGGACCTCGATCGGGAACGGGATCCGCGACCCCGACACCTCGATCCACTCCCGCAGCCGGCGGATCACGTCCACGACATGCTCACGCGGTACGGCGTACTCCGACTCGCGGAAGATCACGTTGCGCTCGGAACAGAACACCTTGTACGACGCGTCGACGTACTCCCGGGCCGACAGCGCACGCGAGGCGAGCTGGTTGATCCGCGGCACCATCCCGGGCCGCCGGACCGCGAGCCGATTGGTCAGCTCGAAGACCTTGTTGGACAGCAGTTCGTCGTCGATCCAGCCGCGGACCTTGCCGACCGGCGAGGCGCCGACGCCCGGAGCGACCCGGTTGTTCCGCTTGGTCAGCGCGATCTCGGTGTGCGGAAACCAGTAGAACTCGAAGTGATCGTTGCCGTCGGCAAGCTCACCGAACCCGTCCAGGACCTCCCCGAGCGGCAGCGGCATCTCCTGCGCGCGCAGCAGGAACGCCGGCACGCATTGCAGCGTCAGCGAGCTGATCACGCCGAGCGCGCCGACCGAGACCCGGGCCGCGGCGAACACGTCCGGGTTCTCCTCCGCCGAGCAGTGCAGCACCGATCCGTCCGCGGTGACGAGATCGAGCGCGACGACCTGCGTGGCCAGGCCGCCGAGCCGCGCACCGGTCCCGTGCGTGCCGGTGGAGATCGCGCCGGAGACCGTCTGCTTGTCGATGTCGCCGAGATTCGCCATCGCGAGGTCGAACGCCGCCAGGCCCGCGTTCAGCTTCCGCAGTCCGGTGCCCGCACCGACGGTGACGCGGCCGGATTCCTTGTCGGCGTTGACGATCGAGGACAGGCCGTCCAGCCGGATCATCACCTGCTGCGGCACCGAGCAGCCCGTGAACGAGTGTCCGGAACCGACGGCTTTGAGCTTCTTGCCCTGCTCGGCAGCGGACTTGACCGCGGCGGCGAGCTCGTCGGCCGAACCTGGTCGCAGCGTCTCGATCCCGGTCGCCGACTCGGTGCCGGCCCAGTTCCGCCAGGTGCTCATCCGAAGTTCTTCCCTTCGCCGCGGTAGGTGACCAGTTCGCTCACCTCGTCGCCCTCGATCGCGTGCACGACGTCGAACCGCTCCAGCATCTCGCCTGCCTTCGCGTACCGCATCCACACTCTGTCGCCGATTTTCAGCCGATCGGCCGATTGTCCCTGGACCGGGGTCTGCACCTCACCGGCGCCTTCGGTGCCCAGCAGTTTCAGCCCGGACGGCGCGGCGGGCAGCGGCAGCCGCGACTTCTTCGCCGGCCCCGAGGCCACGTACCCGCCGCCGAAGAGCGTGGCGATCCGCGGTGCGGGCCGCCGTACGACGTCCAGCGCGTAGGCCATCGCGTGCTCGGGCTGGAACACGTCGTACTTGTCGAAGAGGGTCGGGCCGTAGAGACCGGAGCCGGCGGTGACCTCGGTGACGACCGGGTCGGCGCTGCTGATCTCCAGGCTGCCCGTCCCGCCGCTGTTGACGATTCGCAGCGGCGCGACCTGCTTGACCGCGTCGACGACCGCGCCGCGCCGGTCGGCGAGCTCGGCGGCCGAACGGCGCTTCACCCAGCGAACGGCCGGCGACGTGTCGGGGAGGCCGGCGATCTGCGCCTCGTAGAACATCACGCCGGTCAGCTCGAACGTGTCGTCGGCGGCGACGGTGCGGGCCAGGTCCGCTACGTCGGCCGGGGTCCGCAGCGGCGACCGCCGTACGCCGAGATGCTGGCCGAAGATCCGCAGCGAGGCGTCGACGTCGAGGCAGATCTGGATCCGGGCGGTGCCGGTCGCGGCGGCCTTGACGTACCCGAGGTGCTCCGGCGAGTCGATCATCAGCGTGATCCGGGACGCCGCCTCGGGGTCCTCGGACAGCTCGCGGAGCGCGGTCCGGTGCGTGGTCGGGTAGCCGAGCAGGATGTCGTCGACACCGTTGCGGGCCAGCCAGAGCGCCTCGGGGAGCGCGTAGCTCATCACGCCGTGGAACCCGGGCCGCTCGAGCGCGGCCGTGATCAGCGCGCGGCAGCGCACCGACTTGGACGCGATCCGGATCGGCGTACCGGCGGCGCGCCGGACCAGGTCGTCCGCGTTCCGCCGGAACGCGGCGAGGTCGATCACCGCGTACGGCGCGTCCAGCCGCGCGGTCAGGCGGGCATACCGGTCGAAGTCACCCATAACCGGAGTGTAGGACACGAAATACTGAAAGGTAATACAACTTCTCCTCCGACTTTGTCCGGCCCCTGGGGCAGCCTCATGCGAGCGCAACCTCCGAACCGCGACCCGATCGCTGACTACCATCGGCTTCGCGGAGGATCCCCGCAGACTGCCCATGGAGGAGTGACTCGTGTCCCGTAGGCGGGTGATCGTGTTGCCGGCGGTGGCCGTTGCGATCCTCGTACCGGCGTGCGTGCTGACCTGGTGGGACCCATTCAACCTTCGGTACGCGGGGTTCCTGGCCGCCGCGTCGACCGGCCTGGCGGCAGCGTCCGCGGCCACCGTGGCAGGCCTTGTCTGGCGACGCCGTGCCGTCACGATCGCCGCGGTCGTGCTCGGCTCTGTGGGAGTGGTGTTCGCCGGGGGTACGGCGTGGCTGTCCGCCGAACTGTCGCCGCGGGGGCCGGATCGAGACCGGGTGGCGTCACCGGACGGCCGCTACGAACTCGTGCGCGTGAGAGGCGTCATCGGATCCGAGGTGCGCCTGCGGCGTGACCGTGGTCTGCTATCGCAGGAAACCGTTGTCTGGTACGACGACGGAGGCAGCCCCAACGGCCGCGACAGCGGAACCGTCGTTCCGAAGTTCCGGTTCGTCGATGCGCGTTCCGTCGAGGTAATGATCTCCGACGGCTGCAGCCACCGATCGGCCTTCGACAGCACGACGTTGGTGCTGGAGGAGCACGCGCGGGCGTTCCGTGCAAGCACCTGCTGACTCATCGACCTCGCGGTGGGACAAGGCCTGAACTCACAGTGCTCTAGTCGATGACAGCCTCGAGAGCCGGTACGACGCTGCGGGCCCAGTCGGCCTGCTGATCTGGGTGGGTGGACGTGGTGGCGAGTAGGGCGACCGTGGAGCCGTGCACTACGGACAGGTCGACGTAGGACTCCGCACCGGCGTACGCACGCACCGCGGCAGCAGCTGTGTCGGCGGCCCAGAGCTGCTTGACGCTCAGGTCACCGCCGGTGCCGCAGGCGTCCATGCGTGCCTTGTAGCCGTTGTAGTAGGCCTCTGCCCCCTTGGAGTTGCTGAAGCGGAGCAGGAGCGCCGTAGCAGGCACGGCGTCGGCTGTGCGGTAGCTGCCGGTCAGGGCGTACGCAGGAACGGGCAGCGAGCCGTTGACTGGCTTGCCGGCGCACCCGGAGGGCAGTGCTTCGTACGAGGCCTGGTGTGGGTCGCGGCGGCGGGTCCACGTGTTGTTGCCGATGAAGCCGGCCTCTGCGCCACCTGGGTCCGCGTAGGTCTTCCAGCCCGTGCCGAGCTTGTCAGGTGTCGGGAGGTTGTCTGCGGTGAGCGGACCGGCGTTGGCCGGAGGCGGTGCGGTCGCCTGCTCGGGCACTTCCGGCGGCACGGCCGCATCTGTCGGTTTGGTGGAGCTCAGCGTGTTGGTGGGCACCGGGACCGTGCCGCCGACCACCGTGGGGATCGGAGTCGGTGTGGGCGTCGGTGTGGGCTCTTGAGCGGCCGAGTTGGAGCTGCAGCCGACCAGAACGACTGACAACGCGCTGGCGACTACTAGGGCTTTCACTTCGGCTCGAAGTGCTGGTAGTCGGGCTTGGCCCAGCCCGCGCCCCAGAAGTACCCCTGACCGATCAGTGCCTTCGTGGCGACGCTGCTCGAGAACAGCATGCCCGGACGCACCACGGACCGGTTGCGGTACGCGAGCCCGTTCGACGGGTACCAGACGCCGTTCGCGGCCAGGTACGGGTTCTCCACGGTGTTGATGTCGATCGCCCAGCCGTACGAGTGCGGCGACAGCGAGTACGGATCGCCTGTGACGCGGCGGCAGTTGAACGCGGACGTGTTGTCGGCCGCCATCGACTTGATGTCGCTGCCGCCGAACACGTCCACCCGGCGCATCTGGCGGATCGGGAACTTCGACGTGAACGTCGAGGTCCACACGGTGATCATCTTCGCCACCGCGGCGTCCCGCAGGATCAGCTCGCCGCGGTGCACGCGACCGTCGAAACCCCAGTAGTTCAGCTGCAGCAGCCGCAGCGACGACGGCTTCACGGGGCATCCGGCGCGGTACGTGTTCGGCACCATCGCGGCGGAGACGGCGTACACCTTCGGGTTCAGTGCCGCCTTGATGACGATCGTCGCGAGGCCGGAGTACTCCATCGCGGACTGGGCGACGTACCGCGTGACGACGCGGACGGTCCGCGTCTTCGGCAGGTCGTCGGGGACCCGCAGCCGGAAGTTGCCTCCTGCATCCATGGTGCCGATGTTGAGCAGACGCCATACGCCGCTGCCGAGGTACTCCTGCAGCGCGAGCTCCTTGCCCGGCTCGGCCGGAACCATGCGCCCGGTGACTGATACGCCGGTCAGGGTCGCGTACCAGGACGCCGGGGTGTTGATCAGGATCTTCCGGTCCTGGATCGGCACGGTCCGGTAGTCCGAGATCGCGAGCGCCGTCTCGGCCTTGACGCCGATCATCGTCCGGAACGCCCAGGTGCCCGTGTACGCCGACACGAGGCTGAACTTGTAGACGCCGCCGGTCGTGGTCCTCGTCGAGGCGCGCAGTACCCAGGCTCCGGGGACGCGCTGCCACAGCGTGATGTACGAGCCGGTGATCGGCTGGCTGATCTTGCCGGTGAAGACGGTCGGCTTGTCCTCCCAGGACGCGGCCGGCTGATCCAGCGTGATCGACCAAGCCGCCGCGGCTGCTTTCGGCGTAGGCGTCGGCGTCGGCGTGCTTGGAGTGGGGGTCGGCGTAGGTGTTTCAGCTGGTGTTTCAGTTGGTGTTTCAGTGGCGTCTCTGTAGGAGTCACCGACGGCGTGACACTCGGCGAAGGACTCTCGTCCGCATGGGCCACACCGACCGACCCAAGACTCAGCAGAACCGCTACCGCCACCCCGACGAAGCGTTTCATCCGCCTCCCCCTCCCCTCGACAACACCTACCCATATAAGAGGCAGTCACACAGGAAGACGTCACACGAAGGAGGGAAGTTCTTTTATTCCTGCAGTCTCTTCACAGCAGCGTCGATGCGCTCGTCGGTCCCCGTGAGCGCGACCCGGACGTGCCGGTCACCCGCGGTCCCGTAGAACGCACCGGGTGCGACCAAGATCCCCCGGTCCGCCAGCGCGCCGACAGATCCGTAAGCATCGTACGACGGGTGCGACGCCCACAGGTACAGCCCGCCGTTGGACAGGGTGATCTCCCAGCCCGCATCGGTCAGCGCCTCCCGCAGTACCGCACGGCGACGCAGGTAGCGGGCACGCTGTTCCTCGACATGAGTGTCGTCGGCGAACGCGGCAGCCATCGCGGCCTGGATCGGCGACGGCACCATCAGCCCGGCGTGCTTGCGTACGGCGAGCAACTCGGCCACGACGGTCTGGTCACCGGCGACGAAGCCACCGCGGTACCCGGCGAGGTTGGAGCGCTTGGACAGCGAGTGCACCGCCAGCAGGTTGTCGAAGCTGCCACCGGACACGTCCGGGTGCAGCACGGACACCGGCTTCTCGTCCCAGCCGAACTC
This sequence comes from uncultured Actinomycetota bacterium, assembly GCA_963822475.1. Lineage (GTDB taxonomy): Bacteria > Actinomycetota > Actinomycetes > Propionibacteriales > Kribbellaceae > Kribbella. Next base: position 875,945 of record CAWGHT010000006.1, on the reverse strand, counting down.
GGTGTAGCACTCGTCGCTGACCAGCAGTACGTCGTTCGCCCGCGCCCACTCGACCGCACGCCGCAGGTCGGCCGGCGGGGTGATCTCACCGGACGGGTTGCGCGGAGAGTTCAGGTACGCGACCCGGACCGGCCCGTCGTACGTCGTCGGGTCGGCAACCGGGACGCTGGTGGCCCGGGCGAGCGCCGCGCCGGCCTCGTACGTCGGGTACGCCAGGTCCGGGATGAGGACCGTGTCACCGGCCCCGATGCCGAGCAGCGTCGGCAGCATCATGATCAGCTCCTTGGTGCCGATCACAGGCAGTACGCCGCTCTGCGGGTCGACGCCGGCCACATCCAGCCGCCGGGCCATCCAGTCCACGGCCGCCTGCCGAGCCGCCGACGTACCGAGCGTCGTCGGGTACGCCGGGGCGTCCGCCGCGTCGGCCAGCGCCTGCTTCACCAGCGCCGGCACCGGGTCGACAGGACTGCCCACCGACAGGTCCACGATCCCGTCGGGATGCGCAGCCGCCTTCTGCTTGTAAGGGGCGAGCTTGTCCCACGGAAAGTCCGGCAACCGACTGGAGGTCTCGAAGATCACCCGCCCATTCTCCCCCACACGCTCAGCAGCTGAGATTGCCTGTCCACGTCACTACCATCAGTGCTGACAGGGGGTGACCGAATGACGTATGACGTGGCAGTGGTGGGGGCCGGGGCGATGGGGTCGGCTGCTGCGCGGGCGCTGGCTGCGGCCGGGCGAGAGGTCGTCGTACTGGAGCAGTTCACGCTCGGGCACGAGCGGGGCGGGTCGCATGGTGCGACGCGGTTGTTCCGGCCGGCTGCGGACGATGCCGAGATCGCTGAGCTGACGGAGCGGGCGCGGCCGCTGTGGCGGGAGCTGGAGGCCGACTCCGGCGAGACGCTGCTCGAGGAGACCGGTGGGATCGACCACGGGATGAGTGACGGGTCGGTCGAGGCCTTCCGGTCGTTGCACGGGGCAACTGGGTCGGTGCTGTCGGCCGAAGAGGCTGCGGAGCGGTGGCCGGGGTTCCGGTTCGAGACGCCGGTGCTCTACCAGCCGGGGTCAGGTCGGCTGTACGCCGATCGGACCGTTCACGCGCTACAAGTCGTGGCTGGTCGTTTGGGCGCCGAGTTCCGCGTGCAGTCGCCAGTACGGGCGCTGCGGACACATGACGGTTTCGTCGAGCTCGACGTACCAGGTGGAGCGGTGCGGGCGCGGCACGTCGTACTGGCGACTGGGCCGTGGACTCCGAAGCTGGGGGACGGGCTTGTGTCGTTGCCGCCGTTCAGAGTGACGCAGGAGCAGCCGCGGTTCTTCGCTCCCCTGTCAGACGAGGCGGAGTGGCCGTGCTTCGTGCACCACGGGCCGATGAGCTACGGCCTCTACGAGCCGGGCTCCGGCGTCAAGGTCGGACTGCACGCGACCGGGCCGGAGGTGGATCCCGACCAGCGCGACTTCCAGCCGGAGCCGGAGCGGGACTTGGCTCTGCTGGAGTACGTCGAGCAGTGGTACCCGGGGCTGGACGCCCACAGGTCCACGGCGATCAGCTGTCTCTACGACAACACGCCGACGTCCGACTTCGTCATCGACCGCGCCGGACCGGTCACGGTCGCCGCTGGATTCTCCGGCCAGGGATTCAAGTTCGTTCCGCTGGTGGGGGCGTTCGTCCGCGATCTGGTCACTGGCGGCGCCCAGAAGTCAGCTCGTTTCAGATTTCAGAGGTAGAGGCCGGTTTGGCCGTCTTCCAGGCGGCCCGCGGCCACCGCGTGCAGGTCGCGCTCGCGCAGCAGGATGTAGTCGTCGCCGCGCACCTCCACCTCGGCCCGGTCCTCCGGGTCGAACAGCACCCGGTCGTCGACCTCGACGGTCCGCACGTTGGCGCCGATCGCGACCACCTTCGCCCAGGAGAGGCGACGGCCCATCTGCGCGGTGGCGGGGATCAGGATGCCTGCCGACGACTTCCGCTCGCCCTCCTGCTCGACGGAGACCAGGACGCGGTCGTGCAGCATCCGGATCGGCAGCTTGTCGTCGGACAGCCGCTTGCGTGAAGTCACCGGCGGCCCACCAGGCGGCGGATCACCAGGAGTACGCCGACCACGCCGACGACGGCACCGGCGACCGCGACGATCTTCTGGGTCCGCAGCTGGCCCTGCTCGTCGAAGACCTGGGACTTGGCCTGCTCGACCTGGCGCAGGGCGACGTTCTTCGGGTTCGCCCGGTCGACCAGTTCGTCCACGGTCGAGGCCAGGCGCGCCCGGGTGGCGGCGATGTCCGCCTCGATCTGCTCGGCGGTCCGAGCCTTCGTGTCCGACACGTGTCGGCGCTCCTTCCATCGGCGGGGCTGCCCCGGATTGCCCCTCGTCCCACCATCCTCGCAGGTCATCCCCGCAAGTCCACGACCACCTTGATGTCTTCCGGTTCCCGCACCAATGCGTCCGGCCACTCGGACAGCGGCACGGTCCGGGTGATCAGTCGCTCCAGCCAGGCCCGGTCCGCCGCCAGCAAGACGTCCACGGCGTCCGCGTAGTGCCGCTTCCCCGCGTTCACCGTCCCGACCAGGGCGGCGTTGCGGACCACCAGCTGCCGGACCAGCGCGTCGAGCTGCACGTCGACAGTCGCCGGCCCGGGGTGGATCCCGGCCAGACACATGACCCCAGCAGGCGGCAGTAGCGAGGCACAGTCGAACACGAGTTGCCCAGCACCCGTTGCCTCGATCACCACATCCGGTACGACGTCCAGCTGCCCGAGGTCGGTGATGTAGGTCCCGCCAAGCGCCCGTACCAGCTCTGGTTTCGGCCCGTCCTCAACCCGGTCCAGCACGTGTACGTCGTACCCGCGCTGCCGGGCGATCAGTGCGGCCAGCAAACCGATCGGACCGGCACCCGTCACCAGTACGTGCTGCGGAGCGAACCACGACCGGGCTCCTACCTGGTCCACCTGCTCCCACGCCTTGGTGAGGATGCTGGCCGGCTCAACGAGCACACCGAGCTCTCCTAGCGCAGCAGGCACCGGTACGGCGAAGTACGGGTCGACCCGCCAGCGTTCAGCGCCGTACCCGTCCATCTCCTTGATGCCGCGCTCGGTGTACTGCCCGTTGCGGCAGAAGTCCCACTCACCTCGCGCACAGGCCGGACAGGGCACCGGGTCGGGTCGGCGTACCACTCCGGCGACCAGGTCCCCCGTGGCGAAGCCCGAGCCGGCAGGCGCCTCCAGCACACGTCCTAGCGACTCGTGTCCGATGACGAGGTGGTCGGCGCCGGGCCGGCCGCTGCCGAACGCCCCGGAGACCAGCTCCAGGTCGGTCCCGCAGATGCCCGTCAGCAGGCCCTCCACCAGGATCGAACCGTCGACGACGGGAGGTTCTGGGACGTCGCCTACTGTCGCCGAGTCGGACTTGCCCGGCGTGACTGTCATAGCCCGCATCGGCTCAGGCTAGTCGGGTCATGTCCACGGTCACCTCGATGGCCGTCGCCGCATCACCGGAGTAGATGCCCTTCAGCGGCGACACGTCACCGTAGTCACGCCCGGTCGCCACCCACACATGCCGGTGTCCGATCGAGATGTCGTTGGTCGGGTCGAAGCCCCACCACTCGCCGGTCCAGGCCTCCACCCACGCATGGCTCTCGCCGACGACCTTCTCGCCCACTGCCGCGTCGGGCTTGGTGTGGAGGTAGCCCGACACGTAGCGGCTCGGGACACCGACCGCGCGCAGCATGGCAAGGGTCAGGTGCGCGTAGTCCTGGCACACGCCCTCACCGGCCTGCCACGCGTCGACAGCGGACGAGTGCACACCAGTCGTGCCGCGCTGGTACTTCAGCGTGTCGTGGACCCACTTGGACACCGCGAGCACGGTCTCCTCCGGCGAACGACCCCTCCGCAGCGAGCGGGCGACCGCGGACAGCTCCCGGTGCTTCGGCACGTACGTCGTCCACTCGAGGTACTCGGCGTACGCATCCAGGACGTCTGCCGACTTCAGCTGTACCCAGGTGACCTCAGCGGACGGTGAGGGCTGGTCGGTCGTCTCGACAACGGACGCCGCGATCACCTTCAGCTCGGTGTGTGGGGTGTGCAGGTCGAAGGAGTTGACCTCGGTACCCCAGTAGTCCGTGTACTTGTACGCACGGGCCGCGGGGATCGTCTCCAGTCGAGCCACCATGAGGTTCTGCCGGTCGTCGTGACGCGGCGTCAGCCTGGCTTCGTTGTAGGACTGCGTCACGGCCGTCGCGTAGCGGTAGCCCGTCGTGTGCACGACGCGGAGGCGCCAGTTCACAGGTTCACCTCCGTGTTGTTCCACTCGATCCACGGCACCGCGTGGAAGTACTGCCGGGACACCGCCTCACCGACATCGCGGACCGTCGCCTGCAGCGCCTGCAGTCTGCCGGTCAGGTTGTCCAGCAGCTCAGCCGGCTGCAGGAACTCCAGATCGCTGCGTGCCTTCCCCAGCAGCCGCGACGCCTCCGCGCTCGCACCGATCCGCGCCGACGGCCCGCGGTCGAGGTCGTCCAGACAGGACTCGGCTTGCAGCAGCGCGTGGAACACCGACCGCGGGAACAGCCGGTCCAGCAACAAGAACTGCACCACCCGGGACGCGTCGAGCGCGCCGCGGTACGTGCGCAGGTACGTGTCGTGCGCGCCCGCAGAACGCAGTACGGTCACCCAACCGGGCGAGGTGGGCTTGTCTCCCACTCGGGACATCAGCAGCCGGACCAGCATGTCCACACGCTCCACCGACCGCCCAAGCACCAGGAACCGCCAGCCGTCGTCGCGGCTCATCGTGGAGTCGGCCAACCCGGCGAACATCGCGGCCCGGTCCTCCACGAACGTGAAGAACTCGTGCGGCCCCACCCGGCGTGCAGCGCGCTGCCGCTCGGGTACGGCGTTCCACATCGCGTTGATGCACTGCCACAGCTCGCTCGACACCACCTCACGCGCGACCCGGGTGTTCTCCCGCGCACTGGCGATCGAGGACACGATCGAACCGGTCTCCGGGGACATCGCGACCAGCTCGGTCAGGCCCCACACGTCCAGCTCGCTGCCGTCCGGTGGAGTGATGCCGAGGACCGAGAGCAGCCGGCGGCTGGCTGTGTCGGCGTCGACGGTGGCGTCCTCGAGCAGTTGATGGACCGAGACGTCGAGGATCCGCGCGGTGTCGTCCGCGCGTTCGACGTACCGGCCGATCCAGTACAGCGACTCGGCGTTGCGTGCGAGCATCGTCAGCACCTCCCCATCACTGTTGCTGCTGCTGTTGGGCGACGTTCAGTTCGGGACCCTGCTCCGGCGTGCTCTCCGGTTTCAGCGTGGGCGTCCCGAGACCGGGTCCACGAAGCTCTGCGTCCTCACCGGACGCTCTGGGCGCCAGGACCCACGTGTCCTTGGACCCGCCGCCCTGTGACGAGTTGACGATCAGACTGCCCTCGGGAATCGCCACCCTGGTCAGTCCACCTGGCAGAACGAACACGTCGTCGCCGTCGTTGACCGCGAACGGCCGCAGGTCCACATGTCGTGGCTGCAGCCGTTCACCCACCTTTGTCGGCACAGTGGACAGCTGTACGACGGGTTGCGCGATCCAGCCCCGTGGATTGGCCCTGATGCGCCGTCGCTGCGCCTGGAGCTCCTTGGGCGACGCATCCGGCCCGAACACGATGCCGTACCCGCCAGAACCCTCCACTGGCTTGGTGACCAGCTCGTCCAGGCGGTCCAGTACCTCGGCGTGCTCTGCGGGCAGCCAGCACCGGTACGTGTCGACGTTCGGCAGCAGCGGCGTCTCACCGAGGTAGTACTTGAGGATCTCCGGCAGGTACGTGTAGATCAGCTTGTCGTCACCGACACCGTTGCCGATGGCATTGGCGATCACCACGTTGCCTGCGCGCGCTGCGTTCACCAGACCGGCCACACCGAGCACGGAGTCCGGAACGAACTGCACCGGGTCCAGGAACTCGTCGTCGATCCGCCGGTAGACCACGTCGACCCGCTGCTCACCTTCTGTCGTCCGCAGGTAGATGACGTTGTTGCGAGCCAGCAGGTCCCGCCCCTCAACCAGCTCCACTCCCATCTGGCGTGCCAGCAGCGAGTGCTCGAAGTACGCCGAGTTGTAGACGCCAGGTGTCAGTACGACGACGTTCGGGTCGGTCACGCCCGGTGCCGAGGCCCGCAGCGAGCGGAGCAGGTGTACGGCGTAGTCGCCGACCGAACGGACCCGGTGCTTGGCGAACAGGTCCGGAAACACCCGCGCCATCGTGCGGCGGTTCTCCATCACGTACGAGACCCCGGACGGGCTCCGCAGGTTGTCCTCGAGCACCCGGAAATCGCCCTGTTCGTCACGCACCACGTCGATCCCGGCCACGTGGATCCGGACACCGTTCGGCGGTGCGATGCCTGCTGCCTGCCGGTGGAAGTGTTCACAGGAGGTGATCAGCCGGCGCGGCAGTACGCCGTCCGCAACGATCTGCTGCTCGCCGTAGATGTCGGCCAGGAACGCCTCCAGGGCCCGTACCCGCTGTACGACGCCACGCTCCAGCCGCGACCACTCCGACGCCGTGATCACCCGCGGCACCAGGTCGAGCGGGAACGGCCGCTCCTCGCCCGACAGGCTGAACGTGATCCCCTGATCGACGAGCGCCCGGTCGAGCGCCTCGGACCGGGTGGTCAGATCGGCAGGCTGTAACGGCTGCAGCGAGTCGTGCAGCCGCTTGTACGCCGTACGCACGCCGTCGACCGGATCGAACATCTCGTCGTACGCCCCGGCATGCGGACGACGCGGGTCCAGGTAGCCGTCGAACAACTGGCGGGAGGATGCGGAGCTCATCCGCGTCCTCGCTTCGCTCCGGGCGCGGATGAGGCACGTCGGGCGCTGTGTTGTCTGATGACCTCGCTACGCTCGCTCATTTGCAGATCTTCACCCACTCAGCTCCCGCTCGCACCCCGACAGGGCCTAGTTCTTCCGCACGTAACATTGCGGCCAGTAGACCTACCCGTGGAGGACCTGATGTCCGATCGTCTGTCCGTTGGCGACACCGCCCCCGACTTCACCCTGCCCGATGCCGACGGCAACGAGGTGGCGTTGGCGGACCTGCGCGGAAAGAACGTGATCGTCTACTTCTATCCGGCCGCGATGACCCCGGGCTGCACCAAGCAGGCCTGCGACTTCCGAGACTCGCTCGACTCGCTACAGGCCGCCGGGTACGCCGTACTCGGGATCTCCCCCGACAAGCCGGCCAAGCTGGCGAAGTTCCGGGAGCGCGACGGCGTGACGTTCCCGCTGCTCAGCGACCCGGAGAAGGACGTCCTGCAGGCGTACGGCGCGTTCGGCGAGAAGACCATGTACGGGAAGAAGGTGACCGGCGTGATCCGGTCGACGTTCGTCGTCGACCCGGACGGGAAGGTCGCGATCGCGCAGTACAACGTGAAGGCGACTGGCCACGTCGCCAAGCTGCGCCGCGACCTGGGCCTGTGACCTCGGTTTGTGACCTCGGATTGTGAAAAGGCACCCCCTTGTGGGCGTTTCCGGAGGGAAACCTTCGACCGTTTCATGACCTCGGTCCATGGAACGGTCGTTTGAAGCAAACTACCGCTGTGATTTGAGTCACACAAACATCTCAGCGGATCGCAGCGGAGTCGGCACTCTCGGTGAGTTTTTAAGCGTTCCTGTGAAAGAGCCGTACTCCGGGGACGGTTCCGGTTCAGCGACGGGTGGGTCACGACCATTGGCGGCCTTCGCCGTGACGTGCGGAAACCGGGTAATCTGCGCGCGCAGTCTGCCTCTGGGAGGGAGGGACCTGCCGCGATGGGAAAACATTCCTCTGCGGTGACGCGAAGTAACAACAACCGTCGCTCGGTGTACATCACCGCGGTCGGGCTACTGGTGCTGTCGTTGGGCGCCGTCTTTGTAGTCCGCTCCTTCGGGTCCGAGGCAGGCGCCGACGGGTTCCTCGGAGGCGGCAAGGCCTGCGCCGACCCGGCACAGATCCAGTTGGCCACGACGCCCGAGATGCAGTCCCCGCTCGAAGCCGCGGCGAAGTCGCTGGCGGCCAAGGGCGGCAAGGACGGCACCCCGTGCCTGCAGGTCACCGTCAGCGCGGCACCGTCGGCAAAGATCGCGCGGGACGTCGCGCACGGCAGCGACAACCGGCCGGACCTGTGGGTTCCGGACTCCTCGCTGTGGGTCGCCCAGGCCGACGACGGCCAGAGCGTCCCGAGCGTCGCGGTCCCGTCCATCGCCACGTCACCGATGGTCATCGTCAGCCGCCGCGACAACTTCGCCGACACGTCGTCCTGGCTACGCATCATGGCCGCCAACGAGCCGGCCCTGCTCGACCCGCTGAACACCTCTCCCGGCGCACTCACGCTGCTGGCGGTGCAGAGCGAGCGGCAGAAGACCTCGGCGTCCGACGGTCAGGTGTCACAGCTGATCGTCCCGCTGGCCCAGCGGCTCGGGTCGATGGCCAAGCCGTTCACGGACGTCAACGCGCTGTTCGGCCGCGCGGACCAGGACGGCAGCAAGACCGTCGTACCGGCGTCCGAGCAGAGCTTCGTGAAGTACCAGGAGGCGCACCCCGAGGCGCAACTCCGGGCGATCCAGCCGGACACCGGGACCTTGTACCTGGACTACCCGATCGTGGTCACGGCGAAGTCCGACACCGACGCGGCGAACGACGCCGCCCAGGCGCTGGCCACCGAACTGCTGACCGACAGCGCCACGCAGGCGCGTGACCAGGCCGGCTTCCGCGACACCACGCTGAACCCGCTCGCCGGCGGTCGCGGCGTCGGCGACGTGAACCAGCTGCCCAAGCCGACCACCCAGTCAATCGAGACCACGCTGCAGAGCTGGACCCGGCTGTCGCTGTCCAGCCATTCGCTGGCGGTGATCGACATCTCGGGTTCGATGGCGGAGAAGGTCGGCACCAAGACCCGGATGCAGCTCACGATCGAGGCGGCCGCGGGCGGCCTCAGCCTGTTCCCGGACAGCGCTCAACTCGGCCTCTGGACGTTCTCGACGACCATCGGCCAGGACAAGGCCGACTACAAGCCGCTGGTCCCGATCGCACCGCTGTCCAAGCGGCAGCGCAGCAAGATCGTCGACCAGTTGAAGATCCAGCACCCGATCCCGAACGGCGGCACCGGGCTGTACGACACCGCGATCGCCGCGGTCCGGCAGGTCCGGCAGGACTATAAGTCGAACGCGGTCAACACGGTCCTGCTGTTCACCGACGGCAAGAACGACGACCCCGGCAGTCCGACGCTGGCCGAGGCCGTTCAGGCACTCAAGGCCGGGCAGGACGACTCGCGCCCGGTCCGTATCATCGCCCTGGGCATCGGCCCCGAGGCGAACATCGACGAACTCAGCGCCCTGGCAGGCGCCACCGGCGGCACGGCGTACGTCGCCCGCAACCCCAGCGACCTGAAGACCGTCTTCATCGACGCCCTCCAGAGCCGCTGACCCGAGTCGCCTCCCCTAGGATGTCTGTCCAAGGGGCGGCGACTCCCCCAGCCTGAGTGGTGGAACGGCAGACACGCCGGCTTTAGGTGCCGGTGCCCCCGGGCGTGCGGGTTCAACTCCCGCCTCAGGCACAACCTGTTGGACCTCCGGCCGTAGGCCGTCGCGCGTCAGATGCGGACGGTTCCTGTGGTGCCGTTGAGGGTGGTTGGGGTGTTGGTGGGGATCTGGGTTGTGGCTTGGGGGACGGCTAGGACTGCGGGGATGCCTTGTTCTCGGGCGACTATGGCGGCGTGGGACAGGAGGCCGCCTTGTTCGGTGATTACGCCGGCTGCGATGGACAGGAGTGGGGTCCAGGCGGGGTCGGTGAAGGGGCAGATGAGGATGTCGCCGGGGCGGACGGTGGGGAAGTCGGCTGGGCCGCGGACGACTCTGGCGGGGCCGGTTGCGGTGCCGTGACTGCCTGGGATGCCGGTCAGGAGGTGCCGGTCGTCAGGGAGGGGCGCGGGGGCGGGGGGTTGGGTTGTGATGGGGCGGGATTGTAGGAGCCAGGGGGTGTTGGTGGTTAGGGACCATTCGATGTCTTGGGGGCTGCCTAGGAGTTTGGTGACTGTTTGGGCTAGGGCTGCTAGTTGTACGGCGGTGGTGTTGGAGAGGGTCGGCGTACGGCGTTGGGTGGTGGGGACCTCGCGGACGGTCAGGGTTGGGCCTTGGCGGTCTAGGGACGTGAGTTTGTTGGCGATTGTGCGGGTGACTTTGCCGTCTGCGGTGACCTGGTAGCGGTCGGGGGTTACTCGGCCCTCTACGACGCTGGGGCCTAGGCCCCAGGAGGCCTCGATCAGCGTGGGGCCGTTCGGGTTCGTGAACATCACGCCGGAGACGTCCGCGTCGACGTGGCGCTGGATGATCACCGCCATCGCTGGAACGTCGGAGCCGTTGCGATAGGCCGTTGCACGCGGGGACCACACGGACGCCCAGCAGGCGCGTACGGCGTCAATGACAGCCGCGATCCCTTGTACGCCGAGGAAGCTGTCGTGCTGCCCCGCTGCCGACGCTAGCGCGGTGTCCTCGTTCGAGGCCGACGACCGCACGGCGACCGGAGGATCACCGACGCTCGCAAGCCACCGCGAGAGGCCTTCAACGAGCTCATCACCAACCTGCTGGGTACCGAACGGGATGACGATGCCTTCGGGGACTGGGAGGCCGGCCTGAAGGAGCGTGGCGAGGGTGGCTGCTTTGGCGCCGCACCGGTCGATGATTGCGTCCGCGAGCGGCACCAGCATGCAAGGCTCCTATCAACGAGACGTTGACAACGGAATGTTGACAACGTTGTGTTGATGATCCACTGTAGGCGGATGCGACGCAAGCAGGACGCGGCGGCGACCGCGGACCAGGAACAGGCCGAACGCCAGCGCGAGGCCCGGGAACAACTGCTCGGCCTGGGCGCGAAGGACCTACCGGCTCGACCGTGGCGCCCGGCGCCGATCCCCTTGTCTGCGGTGGATTTCACGCAGTTCGCGGCCTGGCGGGCCTCCGAACTGAGCGACGACGATCTGCTAGCAGCGCTAGCGTTGTTGCCGGCCGCTCGGGCGGAGGTCGACGAGGTCGAGGCCGGTCTGCTGTTCATGGCCAGGAGTGCAGGGCTGACCTGGGCGGAGATGGCCGAGGCGATGGGGTTCAGCTCGCCGCAGGCCTGCCAGCAGCGGTTCAACCGGCTCACCGCGCGGCAGGACTCATGATGCACCTCGTGCTGCATGCGGTCCGACTGCTGGGGTTCGCGGACACGCAGGCGATCGCGCGACGTTTCGACCTGCAGGGAGCCGAGGACGCGTTGAAAGATGCCGAGGCAAGCGGATGGACGACGTACAGCAGCTTCGCGGGTACGTCGGGCTGGTCCCTCACCGAAGCAGGTCGCGCGGAGAACGAGCGCCTGCTCAAGGCCGAGCTGACCGACCCCGACGCCGTACGGAAGGTGTACGCCGAGTTCCTGCCGCTGAACGGCATGCTCCAACAGGCCTGCACCGACTGGCAGCTGCGCCCGACGCCCACCGACCCGCTCGCCGCGAACGACCACACCGACGCCGAATGGGACGCCGGCGTACTGCACGAGCTCAAGGTGATCGACGGTGCGCTCGGGAGCATCACCGCGCGGTTGACGGAGGTGTTGCCGCGATTCGGCGGTTACGACCTGCGGTTCTCACAAGCACTGGCACGCGCCACCGCAGGCGACACCGCCTGGGTCGACCGCAGCGACGTCGACTCCTGCCACCGCGTCTGGTTCGAACTCCACGAAGACCTACTCGCCACCCTCAACCTGCACCGCGGCGACGAGCCCTAACCGGCAGCGGGCACGTGCAAGCTCGACAGGTAGAGCACCAGCGAGACACCGTACGCACGGCCCCAATCACGCTCAGGTGCACTACCCGGCCAACCGACATCTCCTGTCCAGAATGCACACCACGCCGGTCACCACCCACGCCTCCCTGTCTGCACAGGTGGAGGGTTTCCCATACGTCCCCTGTGAGCGGCGTGGTTGGGGAGGGTTTCTTCCCGGATCGGGCGAGAAATCCTCCCCAGGTCCACGGATTACCTCATGCCACGCTTGGCGCTAGTTGCCTAGAGCATCCAAGTACGCTGCGCCGCGGGGGGTGAGGCGGTAGCCGACTTCAAGGCTGTAGGTGAGGCCGAGGTTCTTGAGTTTGCGTACGTCGAGTTTGAACGGGGCCGTCTCGCGGCCGACGGACGCGGCGAGGTCCGCAGCTCGGGTCGCGGGCGTGGTCTGGATCAGCCGGAGCGTCTCGGCGGTCCAAGGTCCGTGGTGGCTGAGCTGGTCGAACTGGGACAGCCGCGCTCGCAGGTCGTCCAGGTCCTCCGGCGTCAGCGATGTCTGCGCGGCCAGCTCGTCGCGTGGGTCCGGGCCCTCGACGAGGTGGAAGCGGATCAGGAACGTCGGCATCGTGTCGTCGCCCCGCAGCCGGCGCCGTACGTCCTTGGCGTTCTGGCGGTCGGCGAGTGCCACGTCCGGGTCGCCGTCCGCGATCAGCTCCGGATTCACCTGGCGGATGCTGTCGATCTCGATCCGGCCCGCGTTCGTCCGGTAGATCCGCCCCTCGACCACGCGCGCCTCGGCCCACCGCCGGTACGCCACGGTGATCTGGCCGCTCTCGACGCCGTCCTTGTCCGTTCCAGCGAACAACATCTCTAGCTCCCCAACGCCTTCGCCACGATCGGGGCCAGTTCGCGCAACGCCTTGCCGCGGTGGCTGATCGCATCTTTCTCTTCGATCGACAGTTCCGCCGTCGTGCGGTCGTACCCCTCGGCCTGGAACAGTACGTCGTACCCGAACCCGCCGGTCCCACGCAGCGAGCGGATCACCGACCCGCGCATCTCGCCGAGCACCAACTCCTCCGGCCCGTCCGGCCGGACGAAAGCGACCGCCGCCACGAACGACGCGCCGCGACGCTCGTCCGGCACGTCCTCCAGCTGCCCGAGCAGCAGCAGGTTGTTCGCGTGGTTGTCCTTCGCCGGTCCCGACCACCGCGCCGACAGCACCCCGGGCATCCCGTTCAACGCGTCCACGCAGATCCCGCTGTCGTCGGCGATCGACGGCAGACCGGTCGCCGCGAGCGCGGCACGCGCCTTGAGCAGCGCGTTCCCTTCGAACGTCGGCTCGGTCTCGGCCGGCTCGTCGTACGGCGGTACGTCGCCGAGCCCGAGCACCTCGATGCCGGGCACGATCGGCGTCAGGATCCGCCGCAGCTCCTCGAGCTTCTTCTTGTTGTTCGAGGCAAGCAGGACCCGGGTCATGGGGCCTCCCGGCCTGGACTGAGGAGCGGAGGGAGCGAAGCGACCGGAGCGACGAGGGAAGGCCGGGAGTCACAGCCCCATGACCTGCCGCGCGGCAGCGCGGCATTCAACACAGTCACGCCAGCGCCTCCTGCTGGATCTTGGTCAGCTCGGCGCAGCCGGAAAGACCCAGCTCCAGCAGGCTGTCCAGCTCGGAGCGGTCGAACGGCGCGCCCTCCGCCGTACCCTGCACCTCGATGAACTTGCCGTCGCCGGTGATCACCAGGTTCATGTCGGTCTCGGCGCGGACGTCCTCCTCGTAGCAGAGGTCCAGCATCGGCGCCGAGTCGATGATGCCGACCGACACCGCGGACACCGTCCCGGTCAGCGGCTCACTCTTCAGCAGCTTCCGCTCCCGCAGGAACGACACCGCGTCGGCGAGTGCGACGTACGCACCGGTGATCGCCGCGGTCCGGGTGCCACCGTCGGCCTGCAGTACGTCGCAGTCGAGCACGATCGTGTTCTCGCCGAGGGCCTTGTAGTCGATGACGGCCCGCAGTGAGCGGCCGATCAGCCGGGAGATCTCGTGGGTACGGCCACCGATCTTGCCCTTCACCGACTCGCGGTCCGAACGGGTGTTGGTGGCCCGCGGAAGCATCGCGTACTCCGCGCTCACCCAGCCGAGCCCGGAACCCTTGCGCCAGCGCGGCACGCCCTCGGTCACACTCGCCGCGCACAGCACCCGGGTGCGCCCGAACTCGACCAGCACCGAGCCTTCGGCGTGGTCGAGCCAGTTCCGGGTCACCGTCACGGGTCGGAGCTGGTCAGCATTACGTCCGTCAATCCGAGCCATACCCAAGACCCTAGTCGCAGTTGGTCAGGTCCGAAGAACCGGCGGGAGCTCCTCTCGCTTCTTCGGACGCAAGCGCATCCCCTCCGAGGACGGGAGCGACTGCGTCAACGCCATCCGGGCCGCCCACGGCACCAGGTCGTTGGCCCGCCGCCCGACCCACGGCACGCCTTCGCGCACCAGCCACGCCGCGTCCGCCCACTTGCTCGGCGGCCGGTACGCACAGTCCAGATCCGGCGGTACGTCGATGCGCAGCCCGCGGACCGCCAGCTCGTCCGCGAACGCCCGGGCGAGCGTGCGATGGCCGCGCTCCCCCGGATGCAGCCGGTCGACGCTCCAGAAGTCGCGCCGGTACACCTCGGGGTAGTCGGCCATGTCCAGCCGGATCCCGCCGTACCGGGCGTGCAGGTCGTCGAACGCGACGTTGACCTGCTCGATCCGGTGCCACAGCGGCCGGCGCAGCCACCGCGGCAGGCCGAACACCTGGCCGTGGTCGTGGAACCGGACGGTCAGCAGCAACGCGCCGCGGGCGGTCAACTGCTCGGCGCACAGGTTCAGGTGCTCGCGGATCCGGCCGGCGTCGAAGGTGGATCGCAGGGTGTCATTGACGCCGACGATCAGAGACGCAAGGTCGATAGGACCCGCGCCAGTAGAGGGCAGTTGCTCGGTCGCGACGACGGGCACGGTGGCGCCGCTGGTCGCGAAGTTGGAGAACGTCACACGGTGGGTGCTGGCCAGGGAGTCGGCGAGCAGCGAGGCCCAGCCCCGCCACCCCTCGCCCGGGCGCGCACCGGCACCGGACAGGTCGGTCGTACTGCCGTTCATCGGGTCCCCGACCCCTACTGTGGTCGAGTCCCCCAGTGCCACGTAGTGGAGGCTCACATTCCGCCATGGTGACGACACGGAGCGAGACGTTGATGTGCGGCGGATGACCAGCGCGGCAATTCCAGCTGGAGGATCGGTGATTGCTTGCCAGAATTGCTCGGAGTTAGGCTGTTGCAAACAACTATGTGCAGGAGCTGCTTGGTATGACTGATCTTCGGTTTGGCGTGGTGGGCCTCGGGGCGCGCAGCCGCATCGCGCAGTACGCGCACCGTCCCGGCGAGGGCTCGGAAGTTGTCGCGGTCTGTGACCCGGTCGCGGGACAGCGGGATCTCGCGCTGGAGCTGTATCCGGACGCCACGGCGTACGCCGACCACTCCGAACTGCTGGACCAGAAGCTCGACGGCGTGTTCCTGACCACGCCCGACGACCTGCACGAGGGTCCGGCGATCGACTTCCTCCAGGCCGGGGTCCCGGTGTTCGTGGAGAAGCCGCTCGCGATCACCACCGAGGGCAGTGACCGGGTCCTGCAGGCGGCGTACGAGTCCGGTGCCCGGCTGTACGTCGGTCACAACATGCGCCACATGCCCGTCGTGCTGACGATGCGCCAGCTGATCCAGGACGGCGCGATCGGCGACGTGAAGGCCATCTGGTGCCGGCACTTCGTCGGCCACGGCGGCGACTTCTACTTCAAGGACTGGCACGCGGACCGCACCCGCACCACCGGTCTGCTGCTGCAGAAGGGCGCTCACGACATCGACGTGATGCACTGGCTGGCCGGCGGCTACACGACCCGGGTGAACGCGATGGGCGCGCTCACGCTGTACGGCGGGATCACCGACCGGCTCGACCGGACGGGCCAGCGGTTCAAGGACTTCGTATCCAGCGACAACTGGCCGCCGCTGGAGCAGAAGGGCCTGGCGCCGGTGATGGACGTCGAGGACCTCTCGATGGCGAACCTGCTGCTCGACAACGGGGTCTTCATGACCTACGAGCAGTGCCACTACACGCCGGACTACTGGCGCAACTACACCGTGATCGGCACCCACGGCCGGCTCGAGAACTTCGGTGACACCGCGGGCGGCGTCGTGAAGGTGTGGAACAGCCGCCGCTCCGGGTACCGCGAGGACGCCGACCAGGTCGTCGAGATCGCCGGCGAGACCGAGCACCACGGCGGCGCCGACCCGCACCTGGTCGCCGAGTTCGTGAACTTCGTCCGCGACGGCGGCGCGACGCTGACCTCCCCGATCGCGGCCCGCGCCGCGGTCGCCGCCGGTTACGCCGCCACCCAGTCGCTACGCGCGAACGGCGTACCGCAAGACGTCCCGGCGCTGGACCCGGCCCTGGTCGCCTATTTCGACAACGGACAGACGCGCTGACGGTGCTACGCTCTTGGACGTGACCAGGTACGCCGCTATGCGAATGCTGAGCCCTCGATACGGAGGTGTCTAGCGGCGTAGGCACGTGTGCTTGCAGCGAGAGGCCCCCGATGTCGGGGGCCTCTTTCGTTTCCCCAACCGCTGCAACCACCTGGAGCTCCCCGTGATCACGTACATCACCGACTGTTATGACGGCAACGCCCGCGCCAGACTCAGCACCCGGATCGGCGCCCTGTTCGGCCAGTCGCCGACGATCGTCGCCGCCGACGGACCCGATCCGGAGTCGTTCGCCGCACTCACCCTGCTCGACTGCCTCCAATCTCTGGAGTTGCTGGGCGAGGAGGGTCATCCGACCATCACGCTGCTCAACATCGCGCCGCGCGACGGCGTCTGGCCGAACGGCGTACCGTTCTGCTTCTTCTGGCACGGCAGGCACCTGGTCGCGAGCACCTTCAACGCCCGCGTGCTTTCCTTGGTACGGCGTGAGCTCGGCATCGACCACGTCTACGTCACCGACATCCGCGAGGCGGTGACGGCGGCCGGCTTCGGCGCGGACGACATCGAGAAGATCGCCGGCACCCAGTTCCGCAGCCTCTGGTACCTGCCGTTGCTCGCCAAATGGGTCGCCGACGGCCGCGCGGTCCCGGCGACCGAGACCGCCGTACCCGTGATGCTCGACGAGGAACCGACCGTGAGCGTGGTCGACAACTTCGGCAACTGCAAGCTCGACCAGCGCCTCGACCTCGTCGCCGGCACGACGCTACCCGTTGCCCGACGCAACGATGACGGCAGTACGACGATCGTCGACGTCACCTGCTACCCGCATCTCACCGCCGTACCGCGGAACGCGCCGGGCATCATCCCGGGCAGCTCCGGCACCGGCTTCACCGAACTCGTCATCCGCGGCGGCTCGGCAGCCGAAGCGTTCGGCCTGCAACCCGGCGACGCACTTCTGGAGCGCGTCGCCGAGAAGGTGGCGTGACGGTCAGGCGATCGGGAGGCCGGCGGCGAGGTGCTCGAAAGCCTGGTCCATCGTCGCCAGGTACCGCGGGAGCGGGGCATCGATCGTGGATTCCCAGGTGGCCATGACGACGCCGACGACCGCGCCGGCCCAGGCGCGGACCGCGAAGTCGTCGGCGGGGCGGCCGGTACGTTCGGCGGCGAGGGTCGCGAGCAGGTCGATGCCCTCGTACAACTGGTCGAGCATCCGGACCCGGAGCTCGGGAGCGTGCATCACCAGGCGCTGGCGCTCGGACTCCAGCGCCCACTCGTCCGCGGTCAGCCCGTCCAGGCTCTGCCGCATCGCTATCCGGAGCGCGTCGGTCGGGTGCAGTTCGGGCGGCTGCCCGCGGAACAGGTCGATCATCACCGGGTCGAGCCGGTCGAGGACGATGGTGTCCTCCTTGGTCGGGAAGTACCGGAAGAACGTCGCCGGCGATATCTCCGCCGCCGCGGCGATCTCCTGGACCGTGGTCTCGGCGTACCCCTGGTCCCGGAAGAGCCGCAGCGCGTGCTCCTGGATCGCCGCCCTGGTCTTCGCCTTCTTCCGCTCCCGCAACCCGCTCATGCCTTGATTGTCGCAAGTTCCGGTGCGGTTGCCCGGGTACGGCGGGGCAGGAAGGCCAGTGCGAGCACGATGGACACCACCGCGAGGCCACTGCACGCCCACAACGTCACGTCCATACCGTCGACGAACGCCGCGCGGGCCGAGCGGGTCAGCTCGGGCGAACCGATCGCGACCGCTGCCGACGCACTGTCGCGCGCAACCTCCGCAGCCGCAGGCGGCAGACCGGTGACGTCCAGATGGTTGCGGTACGCCGCATTGAGTACCGTGCCCAGGATCGCGACACCGAGCGTCCCGCCGACCTGGCGCGACGCCTGGATGAGCGCCGATCCGGAGCCGCTCCGATCGAGAGGCAGGGCGGCGAGCGCCAGCCCGTTCATCGGCGGCAACGTGAAACCGATGCTGACGCCCACCAGGCTGACCCAGATCGCGGTGAACCCGTAGCCGTCACCGGCCTTCGTGAACGCCCCGAGCGCCAGCCCGATGAGCATCAACGAGAACCCGATGACCACCGAGATCCGCGCCCCGGCCGCCTCGACCAGCCGCTCGGCGACCTTCGCGCCGATCAGCATCCCGCCGATGATCGGCAGCAACCGCAGCCCCGCCTGGAACGCGTCCGCGCCCTGCACCGCCTGGAACAGCTGCGGCAGCACGAAGAGCAGACCCACCAGCGCGAACGAAGCTAGCGTTGCTAGCACCGTGCCCCAGGTGAAGCCGGCCGACCGGAACAAGGACAGCTCGATCAACGGATCCGCCGTACGCCGGGCCCACGCCCAGAACGCGGTCAGGAAGACCGCTCCGGCCGCGATCCCGCCGAGCGCCCACGCCGATCCCCAGCCATGCTCACCCGCAGCGATGAACCCGTACGTCAGGCAGACCAGCCCGGCCGCCGTCAGCAGGATGCCCGGTACGTCGATCCGCCGCGACCGGTGACCGCTCGTCGACGGGATCAACAGCGCCACTGCAACTAGTCCGATTGCAACTAGTGGCAGGTTGATCAGGAAGATCGAACCCCAGCGGTAGTGGTCCAGCAGCCAGCCGCCGAGGACCGGGCCGAGCGGGATGCCGAGCGAGTTCGCCATCAGCCAGATCGTCATCGCCCGCTGCCGTTCCTCCGGGGCGAACAACAGGTTGAGCAGCGACATCGACAGCGGGATCAGGAACGCCGACCCGATCCCGAGCGCCGCACGACCCGCGATCAACTGACCGGGAGAATCCGCGAACGCGCACGCCAACGACGCCAGCCCGAACACCACCAGCGCCCCGAGCATCAGCCGCTTCGGCCCGTACCGGTCCCCCAGCAGGCCTGCCGGGAGCAGCAGCGAGGCGAGCACCAACGTGTACGCGTTCGCGAACCACTGCAACTGACTCGTCGACGCCTGCAGATCGGTCGCCAACGTCGGCAACGCGACGTTCAGCACGGTCAGATCCAGCCCGATCACGATCAGGCTGAGCGACATCGCCGCCAGGGCCCACCACCGCCGCGGATCCAGCATGACAAACACCTTTCTGAGATCAACTCTAATTTGAGAGTAGGTCTCAGAATTGCGATTTGTCTACTGCACGGCCCCGCGCAGCACCTCCCGGACGAGCTCCGGCTGCTCCAGCCAGGGCGAGTGCCCGGCGCCCGGGATCAGGTGGAACGTGTGATTCGGGACGTGGCCGGCGAGATCGCGGACCGCCCAGGCCGGCCGTGGGTCCCCGGCGCCGTGGACGAACGTGACCGGGGCCCGGATCGCGGCTGCCTGTGCCGTCACCTCGTCAGGCGTCAACCGTCCGGTCGCTCCCAGCGCGCGGTTGGCGGCGAAGTTGATCGGGAGGTCGACGGCCGCACTCGCGTACGCCCATTCCATCGCACGCTCCCGATCGGCATGGTCGGTGAACCAGGACAGCGCGCGGAACTCGGTTTCCTCGGACGGCGTCCGCTGCCTGCCGGACAGCTCCTCCAGTCGCGCGGACTGCTCGGGTGTCATCCGGCGGGCCTGCTCAGCGTGGTACGCCGTACGCCAGTCGCCGATGCCGACACCGTCGAGGTACACGACGCCGGCCACGTGATCGCCGTACGTCGCGGCGTACGTCAACGCCAGCGTCGCGCCGAAGGAGTGGCCGATGACGACGATCTGCTCATGACCGAAGTACGCGCGGAGCTCGTCGATGTCACGCGCCGACCGAGCGAGCGACTGCACGTCGGACGGGTCCGAGCGACCGCAACCGCGCTGGTCGAAGCGGTGTACGACAACCAGATCCTCGAGCATCTCCGCGAGTACGGCGTAGTCGTCCCACAGGCCCGGTCCGCCGTGCAGGATCACGACCGCCGGCCGCCCGGTCGCCGTACCGGTGGTTGCGGTCCACAACCGAATGCCGTCAGATGTCGAAAACGGCATGTGGCGTAGCGATCTCGACCGGACCGGAGAAGGTGCGTTTGGCGTTCTCGGCCTGCGTCACGCGGTCGTACCACGGCGGCACGTGGGTGATGACGAGCCGCTTCACACCGGCCTTCTTCGCGTGCTCACCAGCGTCGGCGGGCGTCAGGTGCAGGTCGATCGGATTGTTCGGTTCATTGTCCGGCAGCGCGGCCTCGGACAGCAGTACGTCAGCGCCGCGAGCGAGCTCGATCAACGCATCGTTCGGCCCGGTGTCGCCGGTGTAGACCAGCGCCTTGCCGCCGTGCTCGACCCGGATCGCGTACGCCGGCACCGGGTGCACCATCGGCGCGGTGCGGATCGTGAACGGCCCGATCTGCTGAACGTCCTGCCAGGCATGGAATTCCAGCTCCTCCTCCATCCCGGGATCGATCGGCAGGTCGTACGCCAGCGCCATGCGTTCCGCCGTACCGGGCGGCCCGAACACGGGGATCCGCGGGATCGGCGCCCCCGGCGCGTAGCGCGCCGCGACGTACAACCCGCACAGATCCATGCAGTGATCAGGATGCAGGTGGGACAGGCCGATCGCCCCGATCTCCGGTACGGCGACATGCCGTTGGAGCGAACCGAGCGCGCCACTGCCGAGGTCCAGGATCAGGTTGAACCCGTCGGCTGTGACCAGATAGCTCGAGGCGGCCGAGTCCGGCCCGGGCACAGACCCGGAGCAACCGATCACGGTGAGCTTCATACCTGGAACCCTACCGGCGAGTCGACCCCCGCGCAGGACGACCGGACGCGTCGATTCGGTTACCACACAGGCATCCGGGCGGCTTCCGGTGCCTTGGACAACGGCCGGATGCGACGTGGATCACATCGTCAGCGAACCCAGGCGAACTGGTCGACGTTGGACAGGGCCGGGCCGAGGAAGCGGGAGCCGATCGCGGCGAACTCCGCGGGGTTGCCCGTGGTGACGAAGCGGTGCGCGGGCGTCGGGAGGTGGTCGGGGCGGAGCAGGCCGGTCTTGGTGAGTACGCCGTACACATCCTTCGCGCACTCCTCGGCGCTGCTGACCAACGTGACGTTGTCGCCCATCACGTACGAGATGACACCGGTGAGCAGCGGATAGTGGGTGCACCCAAGGATCAGTGTGTCGACGCCCGCCTCGACCAGCGGGTCCAGGTACTCGTGGGCGGCCTCGAGCAACTCCGGCCCGGACGTCACACCGGACTCCACGAAGTCCACGAACTTCGGGCATGCGTGCGTGAACAGCTCCACCTGCGGAGCGGCCGCGAACCCGTCCTCGTACGCGAGCGACTGCGCGGTCGCCTTCGTGCAGATCACGCCGACGCGCTGGTTCCGCGTCGCCGCCACGGCCCGGCGCGCGGCCGGCAGGATCACCTCGACGACCGGTACGTCGTACCGCTCGCGAGCGTCCCGCAACATCGCGGCACTCGCGGAGTTGCAGGCGATGACGAGCATCTTCACGCCGGCCTCGACGAGATGGTCCAGGCATTCGAGCGCGTACTCGCGCACCTCGGCGATCGGCTTCGGGCCGTACGGCTGCCGCGCGGTGTCACCCAGATACAGGATCGGCTCGTGCGGCAACTGATCGAGTACCGCGCGGGCGACGGTGAGTCCCCCGAAGCCTGAGTCGAAGATCCCCACCGGTGCGTCTGCCACAGGAAAAGCTTATACAGGTCCGGCGGCGGGCAGACCCGAAGTGCAGCCTTACCTAACCGGTGGGAACGACACGCCGAGGTTATCCACATCTTTACGTTATGGAATTGCCTTTTCGCGTGATGCGCGCCACTCTTGAGCGATGTTTGCTAGACCGCCCCTCGTGATGCCATGGATCTGACGCATCACCTCGCGGTGGTAATCGGTACCACCGCCGCACCAACTCCGCAGCCCGATCATGTGGCCGCCGCAGGACAAGCGGCCAGTCAGGCCACGGAGTCGAACAACGGCACAGCCGCGGACATCGCGTCGTCCATCGGACCGACGGGACTCCTGCTGCTGGCGCTGATGGCGATGTTCGCGATGTACGTCGTCTCGCTGTCGCTGCACCCGAATGCCAAGTGCAACAGGTGCAAGGGTGCCGGCCGGCACCGCGGCAGCATCTTCAGTTACGCCCAACGCCCGTGCAACAGCTGCAAGGGCCGCGGCGTCCATCCCCGACTCGGCCGCAAGGTCCTGTTCAAAACACCGTAGGCGCCATGACCTGACCACCCCTGCAGGTGCCTAAGGCAACAAAAGGCGCCACCACCCCGGACCGGCCCTCCGCCCGCCGTTCCGGTTCCCCTCACCCGGCTCAGGCCCAGAGTTGGCCTTCGAGGCGGTCTTCGGCTTCGTCGATGGTGCCTTCGTAGGCGCCGGTCGACAGGTACTTCCAGCCGCCGTCCGCGACCACGAACGCGATGTCGGCCTGCTCGCCGTCGCGCACGCACTTGGCCGCCTGGCCGAGCGCCGCGTGCAGGATCGCGCCGGTCGAGATGCCGGCGAAGATGCCTTCGTTGTCGAGCAGTTCGCGGACCCGGCGGACGGCGTCCCGCGGACCCACCGAGAAGCGGGCGTCGATCAGCGTCTCGTCGTACAGCTCGGGGACGAAGCCCTCGTCGAGGTTGCGCAGGCCGTAGACGAGTTCGCCGTACCGCGGTTCGGCGGCGACGATGCGTACCTCGGGCTTGTGCTCGCGGAAGAACCGGCCGGCACCCATCAGCGTGCCGGTGGTGCCGAGGCCCGCGACGAAGTGCGTGACGGACGGGAGGTCCTCGAAGATCTCCCGCGCGGTGCCGTCGTAGTGCGCGAGCGCGTTCGACGGGTTGCCGTACTGGTACAGCATCACCCAGTCCGGGTGCTCCTCCGCGACCTGTTTCGCGACCCGGACCGCTTCGTTGGAGCCGCCCGCGGCCGGGGAGGAGATGATCTCGACCCCCCACATCCGCAGGATCTGGCGACGCTCCTCGGAGGTGTTCTCCGGCATCACGCAGACCATCCGGTACCCGCGGAGCTTGGCCGCCATCGCGAGCGAGATGCCCGTGTTGCCGGACGTCGGCTCGAGGATCGTAGCGCCCGGGCGCAGCCGGCCGTCCTTCTCGGCGTCCAGCAGCATCCGCAGCGCGGCCCGGTCCTTGATCGACCCGGTCGGGTTGTGGTCCTCGAGCTTCGCCCAGAGCCGTACGTCGGCCGACGGTGACAACCGCGGCAGTCCGACCAGCGGGGTACCGCCGACCGAGTCCAGCAGGCTGTCGAAACGCACGATCAGCCGCCGGCGACCGCGGGGAGCACGACGACGACGTCGCCGTCCTTGACCTCGGTCTTCAGCCCGCCGGTGAACCGGACGTCCTCGTCGTTCACGTACACGTTCACGAACCGGCGCAGTTCCTCCGGCTCACCCTCCACGATGCGCTCCTTGAGGCCCGGGTGGGTGCCATCGATGTTGTCGATGAACTCGGCCAGGTTCACGCCGTCACCGCTGACCGCCTTCGCGCCACCGGTGTAGGTGCGCAAGATCGTCGGCACGCGCAGCTCGATCGCCATCTTCAGTGCTCTCCTTCTGTCTCCGCATAAGAACCAACCACGCGTACTTCTTCTTCCGTGACCTCACCGTCGACGATCCGGTACGACCGGAACTCGACCGGCCCGTCGTACGCCGGGGCGTCCGCGCCGTCCCGCGTCGACACCAGCACGTAGTGTGCGCCCGGCTCCTGGGCCAGGTTGATGTCGGTCCGCGACGGGTATGCCTCGGTGGCGGTGTGCGAGTGGTAGATCACCACCGGCTCCTCGTCCCGCTCGTCGAGCTCCTTGTAGAGCCGCAGCAGGTCACCCGAGTCGAACTCGTAGAACGTCGGCGACATGGCGGCGTTCAGCATCGGGACGAACCGGGTCGCCCGGTCCGAACCCTCCGCACCCGCGACCACACCGCACGCCTCGTCAGGATGATCCCGCCGAGCATGCGCCACGATCGCGTCAACAGTCGCCTTCTCGATCACCAACACGCCTCCACGGTACGGCGCGCGCCGCACCGACCCCGCCAACCGCGAAGTCGGTCCAGAATGCGGACAGTGCGTTACCAGCGGTCGTGGATCTGGGGGCGGATGAGGTCGTTGTAGGTCTGCTGGACGGCGGTCAGCTGGTCCTCGGTCAGTGGGGTGAGGGTGGCGGCGGAGATGTTGCCGGCTACCTGGGACGGGTTGCGGGCGCCGGGGATGACGACCGAGACGCCGGGCTGGTCGAGAATCCAGCGGAGGGCGAACTGGGCCATCGCGGTGCCTGCCGGGAGCCAGGGCATCAGGCGGCGAACGGCTTCCAGGCCGGTGCTGAAGTCGACGCCGGAGAAGGTCTCGCCGACGTCGAAGGCCTCGCCGTGCCGGTTGTACGTGCGGTGGTCGTCGTCGGCGAACGTGGTGTGTTCGTCGTACTTGCCTGACAACAGCCCGCTGGCGAGCGGGACGCGGGCGATGATGCCGACGCCGGCTGCCTGCGCCGCGGGCAGGACCTCGTCGAGCGGCTTCAGGCGCAACGCGTTCAGGATGATCTGCACCGACGCGACGTTCGGCCGCGCGATCGCGGTCAGCGCCTCGGCACAGGTCTCGACACTGACGCCGTACGCCGCGATCCGGCCCTCGTCGACGAGGGTGTCGAGCGCGTCGAAGACCTCGTCGTCGGAATAGACCGGCGTCGGCGGGCAGTGCAGCTGGACCAGGTCGATCGTGTCGACGCCGAGGTTCTGCCGCGAGCGGTCGTTCCAGGCGCGGAAGTTCTCCAGCGTGTAGTTCGAGGGCACCTGCTCGACCCGGCGGCCCATCTTGGTCGCCACGGTCAGGCCCTCGGACGACTTGAGCACCTGTCCGACGAGCCGCTCACTGCGCCCGTCGCCGTACACGTCCGCGGTGTCGATGAACGTCACGCCGCCGTCGATCGCGGCGTTCAGCACCGCGAGCGCGTCGCTCTCGTCCACCGATCCCC
Organism: uncultured Actinomycetota bacterium; assembly: GCA_963822475.1. GTDB lineage: Bacteria > Actinomycetota > Actinomycetes > Propionibacteriales > Kribbellaceae > Kribbella. The sequence goes on along the minus strand of CAWGHT010000006.1, from coordinate 850,780 downwards.
AGTCGGCCCCCAGCTGCCATGCCCCGAGCCCGACCACACCAACATCCCGCCCGGTCCGCCCGAGCCGCCGCGTCTCCATGCGGCCAACCCTAATGGCGGATGTTGTGGAGCAGGGCGGACTGGAGGTAGCCGAGCCAGTCGTACAGGTCGTAAGTGAGGCGGCGCGGGTCGTCGTCCGGAAGTTTCTCCCAGGTCGAGTAGTCGTCCTCGTCCTTGATGTCGAGGCGGGTACCGATGGCGAGGCGAAGGTCGTTCAGCGCCCGCAGCCACGAGAGCTGCTCGTCCGGCTCCAGCGCGATCTCGTCGGCGCCCGACTCCTCGAGCGCCGACAGCACCCGCTTGGCGTCGGTGACCTTGCCCTCACGCAGCCCCCGCTCGGTGAACCGGCGGAACTCGGACGACGCCATGTCGTCCTGCTTGTACGCGTCCGGCAGCAGCCGCTGCAGTACGACGTCCTCGGGCGGCGATGTCGGTCCGTCGGAGTCGAGCAGCGCCGCGAGCGGGTCGCTGGACTCGGTGGCGCGCGGCGGCAGACCGTCGTACAGCAGCTCGACCAGGTTGCGGAGCAGGTTCGCGAGGATGTCCGCCTCGTGCTCGGCGAAGCTGACGACGACGGTCTTGCGGCGCCTGCGGAACCGGGTCACGACTTCTCGCAGGTGGCCCACAGGCCGTAGGTGTGCATCGCTTCCACGTCGCGTTCCATCGCTTCCCGGTTGCCGTTCGAGACCGCCGATTTGCCGTCGGTGTGCACCTGCATCATCAGCTTCTCCGCCTTCTGCTTGGAGTAGCCGAAATAGGTCTGGAAGACGAAGGTGACGTAGTCCATCAGGTTGACCGGATCGTTCCAGACGATGGTCACCCAGGGTGGGCTGAGCTCGATCGCCTCGTCGACCTCGGCGCTCTCGAGTTCGCTTGGTGCGGTGGTCACCTGTCCATTCTCTCCATCATCGGTTCCGGTCTCGCAATAGGCTGCTCCTGTGACGCACTCGACCGCGCTCTTGACAGACCATTACGAGCTGACCATGCTGCAGGCCGCGCTGGCCGACGGCACGGCGCAGCGCCGCTCGGTGTTCGAGCTGTTCGCCCGCCGGCTGCCGGACGGCCGCCGGTACGGCGTGGTCGCGGGCGTCAACCGCCTGCTGGACGCGCTCGAGCGGTTCCGGTTCGACGAGCAGACGATCGCCTTCCTGGCCGATCGCGGCGTCGTCGACCAGGCTACCCGGGACTGGCTGGCGGAGTACCGGTTCTCCGGCGACATCTCCGGCTACGCCGACGGCGAGATCTTCTTCCCCGGCTCGCCGGTGCTCGTGGTGGAGTCGTCGTTCGCCGAGGCGGTGCTGCTGGAAACCGTTTTCTTGTCGATTCTGAACCACGATTCCGCAGTCGCCTCGGCGGCCTCGCGGATGACCTGGTGGGCGGGTGGGCGGCCCTGTATCGAGATGGGCTCGCGGCGGACCCACGAGGAGGCGGCCGTCGGCGCGGCGCTGGCGGCGTACATCTCGGGGTTCAGCGCGACCTCGAACCTGGAGGCAGCCCGCCGGTTCGGCATCCCGAGCACGGGGACGGCGGCGCACGCGTTCACGCTGCTGCACGACCGCGAGGAGGACGCGTTCCGGTCGCAGCTCGACGCGCTGGGCAAGGGTACGACGCTGCTCGTCGACACGTACGACGTCGCGGAGGCGGTGCGGACCGCGATCGAGCTGACCGGCCCCGAGTTGGGCGCGGTCCGGCTGGACTCGGGTGACCTGCCGTCGCTGGCCGGGCAGGTCCGCGAGCAACTGGACTCGCTGGGCGCGACGAAGACCCGGATCATCGTGACGAGCGACCTGGACGAGTTCCAGATCGCCGCGCTCGCGCCGGCGCCGGTCGACGGGTACGGCGTGGGTACGTCGCTGGTCACCGGGTCCGGGTACCCGACCTGCGGGTTCGTGTACAAACTGGTCGCCCGCGAGGACGCGAGCGGCGAACTGATGCCGGTGGCGAAGAAGAGCCCGGACAAGATCTCGATCGGCGGCCGGAAGTGGGCGCTACGACGCCGTACGGCGGCCGGGGTCGCGGAGGTCGAACTGATCGGTGTCGGCGAGCAGCCGGTGGACGACGGTGACGACCGCCTGCTGCTGAAGCCGCTCGTCGAGGCGGGCAAGATCGTCGGGCGGACCACGCCGGAGGAGTCCCAGGCGCACCACCAGAAGGTCCGCGACGAGCTCCCCCGCTCCGCCAGCCAACTCAGCCGCGGCGAACCCGCCATCCCCACCGACTACATCGGCGACTACACCAACCGAAACCCGTTCCGGCCCCGGAGCCACACGTGACCACCACCCGCAGTGCCGGAGACCATGGTGAGTGGTCGCCGGATGCTCCGGCCGATGAGGCTGATGTTCTGATCGCCTTGCGGTTCGCGGAGCGCGCGACCCGGAAGGCGATCGCGGACGAGTTGGCGGGGACCGTGTTGCACACGGGGCAGGAGCTGGTGCTCGCCAAGCTCCTGCACCACGGCTCGCTACCGGTAGCGCGCCTCGCGAAGGTCCTGGACGTCGAGGTGCCGACGGCAACGAAAACCACCCAGCGGATGGAAGCCGCCGGGCTGGTCCGCCGGGTGCGCAACACCACCGACGCCCGCCAGGTCGGCATCGAACTCACCGACCGCGGCGTCGAGCTCGCCCACACCGTCCAGGAGATCTACGACCGCGCCGGCCGCCGCGCCCTCGCCCAACTGTCGCCCGAGGACCGCCGGATCATGCGGAACCTGCTCTGGACGATCACCATGACCCTCGAGCCGATGTCATACGAGTAGCTCGTCCGCCTCGGCCGTAGCCTCTGCCGCCGGCTCCTCCAGCGGAGGCTCGGTCGTGCCGCTCTTCCACCAGCGGTACAGACCGATCAGCAGATCGATCACCACGAACGCGGCCAGGCTGATCCCGAGCAGCGGCAGGAACAACCCGACCCCCACCGCAAGGGCGAGCAGCGCGACCACCGCGAGCACCGGGATCTCCCGCCACGCGCCACGCCGAGCCGGACGACCGAACCGCACCGCGTGACCTCGCGTCGGCCGGCGCAGCCACCACATCCGGTAGCCCCAGAGCACCGACGCGACGACGGTCCCGGCGACGATCAGCAGCAGGATCTGATTGACGAGGCCGAACAGCATGCCCATGTGCGCGTCGATCCCCCACCGCGACAGCTTCGCCCCGATCGGGTAGTCCTCGAACCGGACGACATCGACCACCTTCCCCGACATGGGATCGACCGCGACCGAATCGGCCTGCGTCGGCCAGGCCTTCCCGATCTCGCTGACCACGAACGACGTACCGGACTTCTTCGGCGCCACCATCTCCACCGGCCCGTCCAGTTGGGCCGAGCGAGCGGACTGCAACGCCTGGGTCCATTCGTCGACCGCCGGGTCGACCTCGCCACCGGGGAACGTGTGTCCCTGGTGACCCGCGTGGTCGGCGTCGGTGAGCGCTGTACTGACCGTGGGTGTCTTCCAGTCCAGCGAGGCTTTCAGCTCCGTCACGTTCGCTCCGGCGAACCGCGACCAGGTGAGGCCGGTCGCCGACAGGAACAGCATGCCGAGGATCACCCACGTGCCGAGAACTCCGTGCCACGACAACGTACGGCGGCGTGCGCTGCCGGATCGCTCCACCCGCCACCGAGACCCGCTCCGGCGGCCGGTGAACCACAGCACCAATCCCGCCAGGGCGATCAGCCACAACCACGACGCGGCCAGCTCGCTGTAGTTCCGCCCGACGTCACCGAGGTGCAGATTCGCGTGCAGACGCGACAGCCAGGTGCGGAACGGCAACGCACCACTGGAGCCGTAGGCAACCAGCTCGCCGGTGACCTGCGCGTTGCCCGGATTCACGAACACCGCAAGGCGTTCCGACTCACCGAGCCCGGGTACGTCGAACAGCACCCGGGTGGTGTCTCCTGGACCGGCCGCGGGTCGTACGGCGACCAGCGTGCCTTCCGGTTGACGCTCCCGGGCAGCCGCTACCTGGTCGCCGATCGGCCTCGTCGTACCCGAGCTCTGGACGGCGATCGTGTCGCGGTACAGCGCGTTCTCGATCTGCGGGGCCAACGCGTAGAGGAACCCGGTCAGCGCCGTCAGGAGGAGGAACGGGCCGACCAGGATCCCCGCGTAGAAGTGCAAACGGACCAGTAACGGCCGAACGCCGCCATGTCGCACAGGTCGCACAGACTGTTCAGAAGGAGACACGGCACACCTCTCGGGACGGAGCGTCAGCGATCCGAAACACCCCGTTACTGTGGCGTGCGCCTGTTGCCCCCGAAGACCAACCCGGTTGCCGTCAGATTTCTCTTTGCTCTCGCTTACCCCTGCGGACTGAGAGGCAGGAACGTGTCCAGGTACTCGTTGCGGAACTTGCCCGCCGGGTCGTACTTCGCCGCGAGCGCGATGAAGTCCTTCACCTTCGGGTAGCGCTCCGCGAGAGTGGCGGCGTCGGCCGCGAAGACCTTGCCCCAGTGGGGGCGTGCATCCAGCGGTGCGAGCCGGTCCTCCAACGCTGCGACGACCGGGCGGACGACGGCCTCGTCCTGGACCCAGGTGAAGTGCAGGGCGACCGTGTCACGGCCCTGGCTCGGGCTCAGCCAGAGGTCGTCGGCCGCGATCGTCCGGATCTCCGACACCTGGATCACCGGTGCGAACTGGTTGCCCAAGGCTCGCAGTACGTCGAACGCCTCGGCGGCCCGCTCGCGCGGTACGAAGTACTCCGACTGCAGCTCGTCCCCGTTGCTCGGCGTGAACTCGAGCCGGAAGTGCGGCAGCCGCTCGTTCCACGGCCCCTCGACCCCGCCCTGCTGGGTCGCGTAGTCGGCCGGCATCACCTTGATCGGGTGCCGCGCCCCGTCGGCGAGCGTGGCGCCCAGCCACTTCGGATCGGGCACGGTCAGCTCCCGCCGCTTGCGCCACACCATCACGTCCGGGTCCACCCAGTCGGTGAACGCGCTCACGCTGTACGCGCTCCCCATCACCGCGTCGAAGTCCGTCCCGAGGCGGTCCACCGGCAGTCCGTCGTACACCACCTGGCTGATTTGGTACGACGGCTGTACGTCGAGCGTCAGGCTCACCGTCACCCCGAGCGCACCGAGCGAGATGACCGACCCGGCGAAGTTCTCGTCGTCCCGGGTCAACGTGACGAGCTCACCGTCGGCGTTCACGAAGGTGATCGCGTTGACCGCGTCCGCCAGCGGCCCGTTGGTGTCACCGGACCCGTGCGTCCCGGTCGAGCACGCACCGGCGACCGAGATGTGCGGGAGCGACCCGAGGTTGTGCAGCGCGAGCCCCTGGGCCTGCAGGGCCGCCGTGATCTCGCCGTACCGCAGGCCGGCCGAGACGGTCACGCCCCGGTCGCCGACCTCGATCACCTGCGGCAGGTCCGCGACGCTGACCAGCACGCCGGTGCTGTCGGCGATCCGGTTGAAGGAGTGCCCGGTCCCGAGCACCCGCACCTTCTCCGCTCCCGCCACGAGCTCCTGCAGCTCCCCGACCGCCCGCGGCCGCTGCAGCGCACTCGCGAAGCTGATGTTCCCGGCCCAGTTGGTCAGCTGCGTCATGGCCAGACTCTCGCACATCACCTCCGGCGCGGCACCGAGCCGTCTTATCTGGTGACCAGCCTGTCGTGAGGGCGTCGGGTGGCATCAGGATGGTTTGATGTCGCCCGATGCTCTTCTCTTTCGGTATTGCCGGGTTCTGGTTTCTCGTCTTCGGTGTCAGCTTCCTGCGGGACCGGCGGCTGTTCAAGAACGGGATCTTCCTGGTTCTCACGCTGATGTTCGCCGGTCTCGGGCTGATCTTCGCGGTCGAGTCGGTCAGCCAGACCGCCGCCAAGGTGCTGGTGGTCGCGGTCCTGGTCGCGGTCCCGCTGACGATCGCGGTGCTCGCGGTGTTCCTGGTGATCAACGGCGTCACGATGCTGCGCCGGGAGCGCCGCCGGCTGTCCAACCTGCTGTCGCTGCTGGTCGGCCTCGGGATCATCGGCTTCGTGATCTTCAGCGTGCTGGTGCAGAAGATCGGCTGGGAACCGCTGGCCGCCGTACGGTCGGTGCTGCTCGGCGTCCTGACCTACATCTCGTTCCTGTTCCTCTGCTTCCTGGTGTACGCGTTCTTCTACAGCCGGGTCCGCTCGTCGCGGAAGGTGGACTTCGTCGTCGTCCTCGGCTCGGGCCTGATGGGCTCGCGGGTCACGCCGCTGCTGGCCAGTCGCCTCGACCGCGCCCAGCAGGTGTACGAGCGCGCGCTCCGCAAGGGCCGCTCGCCGCAGCTCGTGACATCCGGCGGCCAGGGCCCGGGTGAGGACCTGCCCGAGTCGCACGCGATGGCGGCGTACCTGGTCGACCACGGCGTCCCCGACGACCAGATCCTCCGCGAGGACAGGTCGACGACCACCTGGGAGAACCTGACGTTCAGCCGGGACCTGATGGTGGAGCTGCGGCCGCAGTACCGCTGCCTGATCGTCACGAACAACTTCCACGCGTTCCGCGCCGCACTCACCGCCCGCAAGGCGAAGGTCAACGGCCAGGTGGTCGGCTCCCCCACCGCGGCGTACTACTGGCCGACGGCGACGATCCGCGAGTTCGTCGCGATCCTCGCCGGTCACCCATACGTCAACGGCGCCATCTGCCTCCTGATCGCCCTCATCGCAATCCTGCCGCACTTCTAAAGACGACCGGCCAGACTGCGGCTGAGGCGCGTCAAACACAAGGGCGACAGAAACAGTCCCACAGTTGCGACAAGCAAGGCGGTCCGTACGCCGAACGCAGCGGCAACCGCTCCGCCGAGCAATGCGCCGAGCGGGGTCAGACCCAAACCGAGGAAGTTGATCGTCGCGACCACCCGCCCCTGGACCGGCAGCGGCGTGACGAGTTGGCGGATCGCGACGATCGCCACGTCGACGGATTGGCTCAAGGCGCCGTACAGGATGTTGATCGCGATCAGCGCGGCGACCGTGACCGGACCGGGCCCGTGGAGGGTGGACGTGATCAGCATGACGAGGTCCGAGACGAGTGCCGCGTACACGACCACGCGACCGTAGCCGAAGCGCCTCGGCAGCCACGCGGACAGCAACGAGCCGACCAGTACTCCCGGTCCGAACGACGCCATCACCAGCCCGACGACCGCAGCAGGCAGGTCGAGCGTGCGCGTCAGGAAGAGCAGATAGACGGTCGTCAGCGCGGTGAACGAGAACTGGTACGCACAGGTCGCCGCGGCGATCGCCCGCAACGAAGCATCCCGTACGACGACGCGCAGCCCTTCACCGATCTGTCGCAGTACGCCGCTCTGCGCGACCGGCGTACTCACCCGGTTCCGGATGCGGCTGACGGACAGGCTGGAGATCGCGAAGAGCACCGCGCCGGCGACCACCGCGATCGGTGCGCCCAGCAGCGACACGAGTGCACCGCCGAACGCGGGACCGCAGATCTGCGCGGCCGATCGGGTGGTCTCGAGCATGCTGTTGCCCTGGGCAAGTTGATTCCGCTCGACGAGCTGCGGCAACGACGCCATGTACGCGACGTCGAAGCAGACGGTGAACGTGCCGACGACGAAGCCCACGACGTACAGGAACGGAAGATCGAGGCCCAGCCCGAGCGGTACGGAGGCGAGGACGACGGCGCGGCCCAGATCGGCGGCCACCAGGACGGTTCTGGATCGCAGGCGGTCGACGAGGACGCCGACGGCCAGCGAGAACAGCAGGATGGGGAGTCCTTGCACGGCGCGGAGTACGCCGAGTTGCGCGGCACCGGCGCCGAGCGAGGTGACCGCGACCAGCGGCAGGGTCACCTGACCGGCGAAGCTTGCGAGTTGCGAGGCGCTCTGGCCGAGCCAGAGCCACCGGAAGTCACGATGCGTCCACAGCGACACAGAGTTGTCCCAGGAGTCGACCCGGGGACCACAGCCCCGGGCAAGGAGGAGCTGCGCCACTCACGCACGCCGGAACCGGCGCGAACACTCTGCAAGCGGCACGCGATGACGGATGCGTTCAGCGCGTGCCCGGTTGACCGGGCATCCCCAACTCCTCGTGGACTGTCGACTCGCCGGTCAGCCTAGTTCGCCGCCCACCTGCCGAACCACCCAATTTGCCGGTCAGCGACGGCGCGGCTGGACCAGGCCGGACTCGTAGGCGGCGATCACCAGCTGGGCCCGGTCGCGGGCGTGGAGTTTGGCGAGCAGGTGCCCGATGTGGGTCTTCACGGTGCCGCGGCCGAGGTGCAGGTGGTCGCAGATCTCCTCGTTCGACAGGCCGCGGGCGATCAGCGAGAGCACCTCCCGTTCGCGGTCGGTCACGCCGTCGAGACCCGTCAGCGGCGCCTGCCCCGGCTCGGCCAGCCGCGCGAACTCGGCAATCAGCCTGCGCGTGATCGAAGGCGCCAGCAGTCCCTCGCCGGCCGCGACGACATTGATTGCCTGTAGCAACTCCACGGGCGGGACGTCCTTCAGCAGGAACCCGCTCGCCCCGGCCCGCAGGCCGGCGTACACGGCGTCGTCGAGGTCGAACATCGTCAGGATCAGCACCCTGGTCCCGGCCGTCTCCGGTGCGGAGCAGATCCGCCGGGTCGCCTCGATCCCGTCCAGCCTGGGCATCCGGACGTCCATCAGTACGACGTCCGGCCGTTCGCGCCGCGCGAGCTCGACTGCCTCGAGCCCGTCCGCCGCCTCGCCGACCGTCGTCAGCCCGGGCGTGGTGTCGATCAGCACGCGGAAGCTGCCGCGCAGCAACGCCTGGTCGTCGGCGACCAGCACCCGGATGTCACTCATACGGCAGCCGTACGACGACCTCGAAGCCGCCGCCCGCCCGCGGTCCGGCACGGTACGCACCGCCGTACACACTCACCCGCTCCCGGATCCCGATCAGGCCGTGTCCTTCCACCGCCGCACCACCTGCCCCATCGTCGGAAACCTCAAGTTGTACGGCGTTCGCGGCGCCGGTGATCGTGATCCGGCAGCGGGCGGCGCGGGCGTGCTTGGTGACGTTGGTCAGGCACTCCTGGACGATCCGGTGGACGGTGAGGCCGACGGCCTCCGGGAGCGGCTCTGGTACGTCGACCTGCAGCTCGACCTCGACGCCGGTCGACTCGACCCGGCTCACCAGATCTGGCAGCGCCGCGAGGCCTGCTGGTGGTGCGAGCTCTGCCGGCTCGTCGGAGGGGCGCAAGAGGCCGAGCATGTGCCGGAGCTCGACCAGGGCGTCACGGCTCGTGGACTCGATCACCGACAACGCGTCCGACACCTCCCCGGGACGTACGTGCAGTACGTGGTTCGCGACCCCGGCTTTGACCGCGATCAATCCCATGCTGTGGGCAACGATGTCGTGCAGTTCGCGGGCGATCCGCAACCGCTCCGCGGCCACGGCCTGCTCGGCCAGCACCTGCGCCGCACGCGTGGCGGCAGCTCGTCGATCCCGCACGACCTGCCCTAGCACCCAAGCGCCGTACAACGCGGCGATCCCGGTGAGCACGAGTGCGGCGCGCGACTCGCCGGCCGGTGCGCCGGCCACCATCGCGAGGAGGAGTACGACGAAGGCGACGGCGCCGGCCAGTCCGATCAGACGGCGGCTGGACAGCGGGACGGTTCGAGGATCGGGTGAGTGCGACGACGTACAGGACGTAGGCGGCGGCGAGGAGCGGGTCGCGCAGTGCGTCTACTACGAACGCGACCACCGACATCACGACCACGACGGCGAGGGCGGGGACCGGCCAGATCCGCCGTACCGCGATCGGCAGCGCGAGCCCGATCGCGACGAGCGCGGGCCCGGTGGACGAGGTGAGGAGGACGAGGACGGCGTACCCGGCCGCGACGACGCAGTCCGCGACGATCAACTGTCGCCGGCTCAATCCGAACTCCTCTGGCACACGTCGAACCTAGCCGAGCCGACGGACCATCACCTCGGACCGCAGTCCGTCGGCCCGTGGTCCGATGTGCGGCCCGGGGATCCGCGAGAGCGTGTCCGGCATGCTGAAACCACTTGCCCTGGCGGCCGGCGCCCTGCTGGCACTCAACGCCGCCATCACCCCACCAGCCCAAGCAACACCAGCGCTCGATTGGGGCGAGTGTCCCGGCGGGCCAGGCGACGTCGGCATCGAATGCGCGACCCTTCAGGTCCCGGTCGACTGGAACCGTCCCGGCGGCCGCCAACTCACCCTGACCATCGGACGCTTGCCCTCGACCGCCCCGAAATCCCAAGGATCCGTCCTGGTCAACCTCGGCGGACCGGTCGGGATCAACATCGACCTGATGCGCTCGTACGGCGGCGCCGCAGCCTTCGCCGGCCTACGGCAGAAGATGGACATCGTCACCTGGGACCTGCGCGGCGGCCCGAACATGCCCGGCCTGAGCACGAATCTCCCGTGCGAGTGGACCGGAGCGCGCCAGCCGCGGGTGCCGCGCAACCGGGCCGAGTTCGACGCGCTCGCCGTCGCCAACCGGGCGATCGCCGAGAAGTGCCGGGCGAAGGACCCGCAACTGTTCGCGGCGATGGACTCGGCGACCCACGCGCGCGACCTGGAAGCCATCCGGCGCGCGCTCGGCGAGTCGAAGGTGAACTTCTACGGCGCGTCGTACGGCGGCTTCATCGGGCAGGCGTACGCCGGACTCTTCCCGAAGCGGGTGCGATCGCTGGTCCTCGACGGCACCTGGAACCACAGCACCGACAACTGGGACCGCGAACTGACCCGGCTCGCGCGCGACGTGCAGACCTTCATGACCCGCTTCTTCGACTGGTGCCGTGGGCAAGAGAACTGCGCCGCGTTGTGGCAGCAGGTGGTGGCGCGGGCGCAGCGCAGTCCGCTGCCGGCCGGGAGTACGACGTACGACGGCAACGAGATCCGCTGGACCGGGCTGCGGCTCGCGCGACTCGGCGAGGCGTCGTACCCGAAGCTCCTGGACGCGCTCCGGAAGGCTGCGACGACCGGTGACGCATCCGGCTTCGTACCAGCGCCGCCGAACGCGCCGTACCCGTCGGCGCCGTCACCAGGTGTCGTCGAGTGCACGGACTGGCCGCATCCGACCAGTCAACGCCAGCTCCAGCAGCAGGTACGACGCATGGAGGCAGCCGCGCCGTACACCGGGATCGCCGGCACCATCCAGCAGGCGATGCTGAACTGTGTCGGATGGCCGGTGCCGGTCCGCAATCAGCCCGCCGCTTTGCCGGACGGGCTGCCGCCGCTGTTGATGGCGGGCAACTGGAGCGAGTACGACTCAGCGACCCGAGTCATCGACCAGGTGCCCGGGAGCGGCGCGATCTACCACGACGGCCCGGGACACACGCTGTACATGTCCAACGACTGCGCCCGCGGGAAGATCGACGCCTACCTGGCCGATCTCGTCGTACCGCCCCGCGGCACGCGCTGCTGAGGTCAGCGGACGCGGACTGAGACCGACGGACTCTTCTGGACGTTGCGACCGTCGCTGACCTCGAGGTGGTACCACACCGTCTGACGGCTCGTCAGGCCGGAGTCGGTGATCGAGGTGACGGTCGGCTTCGTCCAGGAGTTCGACGTACGCGACCAGCTGCCGATCCGCGTTCTGCCGCGGTACACCAGGTAGGTGAGCGTCAGGTTGTCGCGGTCGAGCACGGTCGGGAAGGCGATCGTCACCTTGTTCACCCGCGCACTGGCGACCTTGGGCGCGGCCGGTCGCGCCGGCGCCGCACCACCCGGCGTGTTCGTGAACCGGGTCAGCCCTTCCTGCGGTACGCCGTTGACCTTGGTGAAGTCACCGCCCGCCCAGAGGTCGTTGCCGCCGGACGCGAACGCGAGCGGACCGACGAGGGTCGTGCCGCCGGCGGTCGCGTTCGGGAACCACGGACCGAGCTTCCCGGTGATCGCGCTGTAGACGAGGAAGTGGTGCATCCCGGTCTTGTCCGGGAACGCTCCGTCGGCGCTGCAGTCGTGGGCGTGCGAACCCTTGTACAGCCAGTTCCCGATCGCCTTGATCGCCTCGGTCGCGCCCCGGCACTTGCTCTGCCAGAGCAGCTTGCCGGTCGTGGCGTCCGCGGCCAGCACGCCGTCGTAGCAACCCACACTGAGCGTACCGGCGTTCGACGCGAAGACCTTGTTTCCTTGGACTTCGAGATCCTTGACCCGGCTGTCGCACTCCTCGGACTTCGGCGGGATCGCGGCCGCGGCGGGCATCGAGAGTGCGGCACCGGTGGCGGCGTTCACCATCGCAAGCGCATGCACGTCGCGGCCACCGATCCGGGTGAATCCACCGCCGACGAACGCCCGCTTGCCGTCGGTCGACAGCTCGATCGCGTGGACGTCGTCGTTCGCGTTCGGACTCCACGCGAGCAGCGCACCGGTGTTCAGGCTGACCGCGGCCGCCCGGCCACGGGTCACCTTGTCCACGGATCCGAACGAGCCGCCGAGGTAGACGGTGCTGCTGGAGACCTTCAGCGCCGCGACCCGGTAGTTCACCACCGGGTCCCAGCCGGCCACCAGCTTGCGGCTGGCAACATCGAACATCGCCACCCGCGACCGCGGCATCCCGTCGACGACGGTGAAGTCGCCGCCGATCACGACCCGCCTGCCGTCCGGAGAGGTCGCGACGCTCCACACCTGCCCGTTGACCTGCGGCGCGAACCGCGTCGGTACGCCGGTGGTCCGGTCGAACACCGCGAAGTACTTCCGCGCCACGTCCCCGACCCCGCGGGCCTTCCCCGGCGGCCGGACCCGGGTGAACAGACCACCCGCGAACACCAGGTTCCCCGCGACGGCGAGCGCGTTCACGCTCGAGTTCGTCTGCCACGTCGTCTGCTGCACCGACGACAACGCGGACCCGAACCCACGCGGAGCGCTGGCAGCAGCGAGATCAGTAGCTGCCTGCACCGCCGGACCCGACGGAACCAGCGCCGCGGCACCCACAGCCGCAGCGGTGACAGCAGCCAGAATGGCCTTCTTCATGAGCAAACCCCCACAAGGGTCCGCTCCGGCGGAAGATGCCGACCCATGACTCGATGACAATGCGCGGTCAAACGATAACTGTCGGCACACGCACCTCGCGGCCCGGGGTCATCGACGGTAGCTGCGCCCGGGTCGGCAGCCGGCCAGGGTGTGGGTGCCGGTGCCGCTCACGTGCGGAACCAGGCCGTAGTAGATGCGGGGTGCGCCGTCGAGCGTCAACGTCGCCTTCCCGTTGGTGACGGGCAACGTCCGAGCCTGCCCGATCGCATCCAGCTCTCGTACGGCGGAACTCGCGGAGACCGTCAGCGGTGTCTTGGTCGGCCACGGGTCGACCCAGACCTCCGGCGCCGGGAAGTGCCAATCGGTGCGCTGACCCGCCGTGTTGAGGATGTACCCGTCGGCCCGGTTCCACAGCACGACCGCCGGCCCGTCCGGCGTGTCGAACCACAAGCCGGACGTCAGCGGATCCGCGAACGTCAACTGCCCGCGGAAGACGGCCTGGTCGAGCACCCGGGCCGCTGTCGCATACGCGAGCAGCGACGGCTTCGGGCTCAGATCGCGGTTCATCAGGCCGTAGTGGTACTCGACGTTGTCCGGATCGGCGATCTGCGGCATCCCGAGCACACTGTCGTGGAACTGGTACCAGCAGACGCATTTGATGCCCTCGGCCTTGGCCAGCGCCAAACTCAACAGCACGTTCTCCGCAGCATGCCGGTAGGTGTCGTGCCACCAGCTGTTGGGCTTGGTCGGCGCGTACGCCTCCGTCAGCAAGATCTCCTTCTCGCCGTGCTCGGCCATCAAGGCCTTGAGCTGCTTCAGCCCGCCGTAGAAGTTCCAGTAGGTGCCCACGGCACCTGTGTCCCAGTCGTCGCCCGGCGGGATGTAGTCGGGCGTGAAGTTGCCGCGACCCGGGTGGTACGCGAAGGCGTCGATCAGGTCCCACCCGCCCGCGGCGATGAAGTTCTTCACCCACGGCTTGTCCATCCCGGCCAGCCCGTTGTTCATCAGCTTCACGGTGTCGCCGGTGACGGCCCGGCGGTCGAACACCGGTCGCATCACCTTGTCCAGATAGGCCTGCGCGGCATCCCCGGTGTTGAACGGCCGGTTCAGTTCGTTGCCCACCTCGAAGTACCCCGCGCCGGCGCCGGCCGCGACCGCCAGCTTGTCCGCGGCCCAGGCGGCCGCCTCCGTGTCGGTCACGGTCAACGACGGCTGCAGTTCGATGTTGTGCCGCATGCCGCGCGCGTCGAACGCGGACGGCGGCAGCCCGGGCCCACCGTCGTACGCGATCCGGACCACGCTGATGCCGGCTCGCTGCCAGAGATCGAGTACGGCGTCGGCGCTCGGCCGCTGGAGCCACGGATAGTTGGCGATCCCGAACATGCTGTCCGCGCCGGCCTGATAGTCGTACGTCGGCAGTACGGCGAAATTGGTCCGCGCGAAGGCCTCGTCATTGCCGGATCGGACCACCACCTCCGCCAGCGCGATCCCAGCCGGCGCAGTCAGGTTGAACGTGTGTTGCCAGGTGCCGGCCGCGGCGACGCTTCCGGTCACGGTCGTCGAGGCCAGGAGTATGCCGTCGAAGCTGCGCATCCACAGCTCGAGCTCAACCGACTTGGCCGCGCCGCCGTTGGCCACCAGCGCCGTGAGCGTCATCGGCGCACCGGCCGACTCGTACAGGTTGAAGTCGCTGTTGGTGGTGAGCTCGATCCCGAGCTCCCGGCCGCGGCCGATGGTGGCAGTCGCCGACGGGCGGGTCTCGGAGAAGAAGAAGTCGGCCCGACTGGCCCAGCCGCCGGCCGGATCCACCACGCCCGGTGAGTGCACCCAGGTCGCGTTCGTCCACGCCTGCCGGGAGCTGTCCAGCAGGAACAGCCCGTGCAAGCTCGAGCTCCACGTCGACGTGTGCGCGACCCCGACGGTGTCCTCGTACGGGATCCCGCCGCCCGCGTCGCGGACCCACTCGGTGATCGCGATGTAGTCGTCCGGTGCCGTCGGCGCCTGGATCGCGCGACTGAACAGGAACCCGTCCGGGAGCAGCGTGGCCGGCCCGGTGATCCGCCACTCGAGCCGGGCGTGCGACGTACTGACACTGAACCAGCCAGTGACCACCGTCGACCCGGCGGCGGCGTCGAACGTGTAGTCCATCCGGATCGCCGGCGTACCGTCCGCGAGCGCGCTCAGCGTCGGGGTGCCACCGGTGGAGATCAGCACTCCGGCGACGCTGTCCTTGACCTGGAACTTCGACCCGACCGACCGCGTGACGCCACCAGCGTCACGGATCGCGAGCCGGCCGCCAGGGCTGGCCAGCAGGCTGATGCCGCCGGCCGTCAGCGTCACGTCACCGGCCGCGGCGAACGCGCTGATCGGGGTCGCTTCGGCGACCAGGACGACACCGGCCGCGAGCGCCGCGCCGAGCAGGCTGCGGCGACTGAGGGTGGAGGTCATCGACTACTCCTTCTCCTGATAATGCGCATCTTCAGATTCGATGGACGGAACATTCCCAGCCGCGAACCGTGGCGTCAAGAGGTCATTGCGCTAACGGCTTTGACTGGGCTATGGTCGCCGCAGCTTTCTGAAGATAGGCATTATCACGACGGAGGAACGATGGCACCGAAACCTCGCCGGGTCACCCAGCGCGAGATCGCCGAGCTCGCCGGCGTCAGCCAGACGACCGTGTCGGTGGTGCTGAACGACCGCGACGGCTCAGGACGTGCGGATCCCCGAGGCGACCCGGGCGCGGGTCAAGAAGGCCATCGAGCAACTGACGTACGTCGCCGACCCGGCAGCCCGCCGCCTGGCCGGCCTGGACAACCAGATCATCGGCGTCTTCACCTACGAGGCCGCGCTGTCCCCCGAGAGCATGGACTTCTACGGACCGTTGCTGAACGGGATCGAGCGCGCCGCCGAGCGGATCGGCTGGGACCTGCTGTTCTTCACCTCGTCACCGGTCGAGGACGGCACCCGGAGCCTGTTCCACCGCAAGACCCGGCTGCGGCTGACCGACGGCTGCGTGCTGCTCGGTCAGCAGATGGTCGCGTCCGAGCTGGAGCGACTGGTCGCGGAGCAGTTCCCGTTCGTCGCCATCGGCCGCCGGGACGAGACCGCCGCCGCCGTGCCGTACGTCGCCATCGACTACGTCACGCCGACCACGGCACTGATCGACCAGGCCGCGGCCGCCGGACACCAGCAGGCGCTCTACGTGCACCGCGGCCGGGACACCCCCGCGGCCCGGGACCGTCGCGGTGCCGTCGAGGCCGCCTCCGCGGACGGCCGGCTCGCCTTCCTGCTGGTCGGTGAGGAGCGGATCGCCGACCTGCCCCGGCTGGCGCAGGCCACCGGCGCGACCGTGATCATCGCCGAGGACGCGTTCCTGATCGAGGATGTCGTGCACGCGCTGACGGCCGCGGGCGTCGCCGTACCGGACGAGATCTCGGTCGCGGCGCTCGGCGAGGTCCGCGGTCATCGCATCGACGGCCGGCCGCTCGCCGGCTTCCATGTCCCGAGGGAGCAGCTCGCGGCCGAGGCGCTCGACCTGCTCCAGTTGCTGATCGCGACCGAACCGCAGGAGTGGGCCGACCTCGAGACCCGGCGGCACCTCGACTCCGAGGTCGAGCCGGGCGCCACCATCGTCGTACGGACACAGCTCATGATTTCCACCGAGGTCGCGATCATCGGCGGCGGGCTCGGCTCCGTCGCCGCCGCGCTGGCGTTGCTGCAGCGCGGCCGGCGCGTGGTGATGACCGAGGAGTACGCCTGGCTCGGTGGACAGCTCACCTCGCAGGCAGTGCCGCCCGACGAGCACATCTGGGTCGAGCAGTTCGGCGTCACCGCCCGCTACCGCGCACTGCGCGAAGGCATCCGCCGCTACTACCGCGACCACTACCCGCTGACCGATGCCGCTCGCGCCGACCGCGAGCTGAATCCGGGGCGCGGCCGGGTCAGCCGCTTGTGCCACGAGCCGCGGGTGGCCGACGCGGTCATCACCGAACTGCTCGCGCCGTACCGATCGACCGGCCGGCTGACCGTTCTGCAACCGTGCGTGCCCGATCGCGGCCGAGGTGACCGACGGCGTGGTCCGCACTGTCACCGTCGCGGATCCGCGGACCGGCGCCGAGACCGTGATCTCCGCCGAGTTCGTCCTGGACGGGACCGAGACCGGCGACCTGCTGCCGCTGACCGGCACGGAGTACGTCGTCGGCGCCGAAGCGCGATCCGACACCGGTGAGCCGAGCGCCGCCGAGGTCGCCGATCCGGCCAACGTGCAGTCGATCGCCTGGTGCTTCGTCTTCGACCACGTCGCCGGCGACCACACGATCGCGCGGCCTGACGACTACGACTTCTGGCGTTCGTTCGAGCTGCCGTTCTGGGGTGCGCCGATGCTGTCCTTCGTCGCCCCGAACCCGCGGACGCTGGCGCCGGAAGAGCGGACCATGAACGTCAACCCGGCCGCCGACGTCACGCGGGGACCCGCGGTTCGACGCCGGCGACCACGACCTGTGGCAGTTCCGCCGGATCGCGGCCCGGCAGAACTTCGCCGACGGCTTCTACGACAGCGACATCGTGCTCGCCAACTGGCCGCAGCTCGACTACGTCAGCGGCTCGATCATCGACACCGACGACCGCGCCGTACATCTGCTGGCCGCGAAGGCGCAGTCCCGTGCGTACGTGTACTGGCTGCAGACCGAGGCGCCACGTCCGGACGGCGGTCGCGGCTGGCCCGGACTGCGGCTCCGCGGCGACCTGGTCGGCACCACGGACGGCTTCGCGCAGGCGCCGTACATCCGGGAATCGCGCCGGATCAAGGCGCTCACCACCGTCCGCGAGCAGGACATCTCGATCAAGGCCCGCGGGTACGACGGTCCGGCCCGGTTCGACGCGCTCGGTCGGAGTCGGGATGTACCGGATCGACCTGCACCCCTCCACCGGCGGCGACAACTACATCGACGTCGAGTGCGCACCGTTCGAGATCCCGCTCGGCGCGCTGGTTCCGGTGGCCACCCAGAACCTGGTGCCGGCCGCCAAGAACATCGGCACCACCCACATCACCAACGGCGCCTACCGGCTGCATCCGGTCGAGTGGAACATCGGCGAATCGGCCGGCGAGCTCGTGGCGTTCTGCCTCGAGCGCGGCCTGAGCCCGCAGCAGGTCGCGACCGACGACGCCCTCGTCGACCGCCTCCAGGGCCGGCTGACCGACGGCCGGGGTCGAACTCCACTGGCCCGAGATCGCCGGCATACTAGTCATCCCCAGCAGAAGGACCACATCATGATCACTGCAAGGAAGCTGCTCGGCGCGCTCGCGCTGACCACGGCGGCGACGCTGACTGCCGCGTGCGGCGCATCCGGACACCGGGGCGGAGGCGTCGAAGGCCACCGACGTCAAGCTGCGGATGACGGTCTGGACCTCGAACGAGGACCAGCTCAAGCTGTTCAACGCGATCGGCGACGCCTACCGCGCCGACCACCCCGAGGTCAGCTCGATCACCTTCGAGAGCCTGCCGTTCGCCGACTACAACACCACCCTGACGACGCAGATCGCCGGCGGCAACGCGCCCGACCTGGCCTGGATGGGCGACCTGTCGAAGGACCTGATCGCCTCCGACGCCCTGGTCGGCCTGACCGACAAGCTGAAGGCGACCGACGGCTGGCAGTACGACGACCTGGTGGACAGCGCGACCAAGGAGTTCAGCCGCGACGGCAAGCTGTACGCCTACCCGTTCTCGAACTCGCCGTTCGCGCTCTACGTGAACACCGACCTGCTGGCGAAGGCCGGTCAGAAGATCGACCCGAAGACGCTCACCTGGGACCAGGTCGCCGCCGCGGGCGCCGCCGTACACGCCAAGACCGGCAAGGCGGGCTTCGTGGTCCGGGACTTCGACTACAAGTCCTGGAACACGCTGGCCACGGTCTGGACCGGCTTCGGCGGCTCGGCGTGGAGCGCGGACGGAAAGACCTGCACGTTCGACAGCCCGGAGATGCAGCGGGCGTTCACGTTCCTGCACGACGCCGCGTTCAAGACCAAGCGCGATGCCCGGCCCCGGCACGAAGGCCGACTTCTTCGCCGGTGACGCCGCCTTCACCGTCGCGCAGGTCTCCCGCGCCTCGCTGCTCACCGGGTCGTTCAAGTTCGGCCTGTACCCGCTGCCGGCGGGGCCGTCCGGCAAGTACGCCGTACTCGGCCAGGCCGGTGTGGGTGTCCTTGCCGCGAGCAAGCACCCCGACCAGGCCGACGGACTTCCTCGCCTACCTGACGAACCCGGCGAACGCGGCGAAGCTGGCCCAGTTCTTCCCGCCGCCCCGGAAGTCGCTGCTCACCGGCGCGAAGCTTGCCGAGAACAACAAGAAGCTGACCGCGGCCCAGCTGCAGGAGGTCGTGGTCGACCAGCTGCCGAACGCCGTCACGCTGCCCAACCACACCAGCCCGGCCGAGATCGCCCAGAAGGGCAAGACCGCGCTTGACGCGCTGTGGAAGGCCGACGCCGACATCCCCGCCGTCCTGAAGTCGGTCTGCACCGCGATCGATCCCATCCTGGCCAAGTGATGCGCTACTGGACCACACGCCGGCGAGATGTGCTGACCGGGTACCTCTTCATCGCGCCACAGCTCGCCGGCGTCCTGCTGTTCGTGCTGATCCCGGTCGGCCTGGCGATCTGGTACAGCCTGAACAAGTGGAACGTCTTCACCGGAAAGCAGGTCTTCGTCGGCGCGGACCACTACGCCGCGCTGGCCTCCGACCCGCAGTTGCCATCGGTGCTGCTGGCAACGGTCGTCTTCTCCGGCGGCGTCGTGGTCCTGAACATCACGCTCGGCCTGCTGATCGCCGTACTGCTGAACCGGCGGTTCCGCGGCGCGACGTTCTTCCGCACCTTGTTCTTCTCGCCGGTCGTGGTGTCCGTGGTGGCGTGGACCCTGGTCTGGGGCTTCCTGCTGCAGGACAACGGCGGCATCAACGGTGTGCTGCACGCGATCGGCATGGACGGGCCGAACTGGCTGCAGCACGGCGACACCGCGATGCTGTCGGTGATCGTCAGCCAGGTCGTTCCGCAGCGTCGGCGTGAACATGGTGCTGTTCCTGGCGGCGTTGCAGGGCGTGCCGTCGGAGCTGTACGAGGCGGCCCGGATCGACGGCGCGCGGAGCCGGTCGATCTTCGCCCGGATCACGCTGCCGCTGATCTCGCCGACGGTGCTGCTGACCGCGATCATCACCGTCGTCGGCGCGCTGCAGTCGTTCGCGCAGATCGCCGTACTCACCGGCGGCGGTCCGGAGCTGAGCACCACCGTGCTCGTGTACTACGTGTTCCAGCAGGCCTTCGAGTTCAACAACATCGGCTACGGCTCGACGCTCGCGCTGATGCTGTTGAGCTTCGTGATGGTGCTGACGCTGCTGCAATGGCAGCTGCGCCGGAAGTGGGTGTTCCATGAACAATAGGGAGACCTCATTGCTCCGACGGGCGCTTCTGGTGGCAGCGCTCGCCGTACTCGCGATCCCGTTCGCGGTGCCGACGATCTGGATGGTCGCCGCGTCGATCAAGCCGCTGCCCGAGATCTTCAAGGCGCCGCCGTCGCTGTGGACCGAGCATCCGACGCTTGGCGGCGTACGGCGAGGCGTTCACGTTCCAGCCGTTCGCCCGGCAGTACCTGAACAGCGTCTACATCGCCGTACTGGTCACGCTGATCACGCTGCTGGTCTCGAGCATGGCCGGGTACGCCTTCGCCCGGATCCGGTTCCCTGGCGCGAACGCCCTGTTCCTGGTGGTGCTGACCGGCCTGCTGGTGCCGAGCGAGGTGACGATCGTCCCGCTGTTCCAGGTGTTCAAGCGGGCCGGGCTGATCAACACCCACTGGCCGCTGATCCTGGTCACCGCGTTCGGCGCACCGTGCGTACTGGCGAGCTTCATCATGCGGCAGTTCTTCATCGCTCTGCCCGCCGAACTGGAGGAAGCCGGGCCGGCTCGACGGCCTCGGCCGCCCCGGGATCTGGTGGCGGATCTGCCTGCCGCTCGCCCGGCCGGCGCTGTCCGCGGTCGCGATCCTGACCTTCCTGGCCTCGTGGAACCTCTACCTCGAACCCACCGTCTACCTGACCTCGCCGGAGCTGTTCACGCTGCCGCAAGCTCTCACCCGATTCACCGACGCGTACGGAGCCGACATGTGGAACACCCAACTCGCCGCCGCCACGATGACCGTCCTCCCGGTCCTGATCGTGTTCGTCATCGCCCAACGCCAGTTCGTCGAGGGCCTGGCTCACTCGGGCCTGAAATGACAGAACCGATCGTCTTCGAACACGCCAACGTGCAGGTGCGGGTCGATCGCGGCATCTTCGAGCTGTTCCAGCGAAAGAACGTCGTCGCCTGCTACCGGACACCACTGGACTGGGTCCGCGTGCACGTCCAGATCCGCCGGCGCGCGATGCTCCTGCACTTCTCCCACATCCAGCACCCCGACGAGCCGATCTACGGCCGCCTCATGACCAGCGTCTGCTCACTGGCCACCGTCGAGATCCCCATGTCCGACGAGCCCGTCTACCGAGCCTTCTTCACCGAACTCGCCCACCTCACCGGTCGCCCCATCGACTGACCGGCTTGCGAGCTTTTAGTTAGTCGGCTAAGTTTTCTGCTTAGCCGACTAACAATATGCGGGAGGACGGGTCATGGACCTGGGTTTGAAGGATGCTGCGGTGCTCGTGACGGGTGGGTCGTCAGGGATCGGGCGGGCGACCGCGATCGCGTACGGGCGGGAAGGTGCCCGGGTCGCGATCACCTACAACTCGCAGAAGGACGCAGCCGAGGCGGTCGCGGAGGAGATCGAGGCGGCGGGCGGTACGGCGTACGTCGTCCAGCTGGATCTCGGTGCGCCGGACACGATCGCCGCCGCCGTCGCGTCGACGGTGGAGCACTGGGGCGGGCTCGATGCCGTGGTCGCGAACGCGGTCAGCTGGGGAACGCTCGGGTACGACGACCGGCCGGAGCGGATCGAGGACTCCCGGGTCGAGTGGTGGACCGAGATCATCCGGGCCAACCTCGAGGGGAACTTCCACCTCGTCCAGCAGGTCGCCCCGGCACTCCGCGCCTCCGACCACGGCCGCCTGGTACTGATCTCGACGGACATCGCCGAGCGCGGTATGCGCGGCGCCTGGGCGTACGGCGCGGCGAAGGCAGGGCTGCACGGCCTGGCGGCGAGCCTGCAGCACGATCTCGGCGCGGACGGCGTACTGGTCAACGTCGTACTCCCCGGCATCACGCTGGAGAACGGCGCGCACCGCGTCATCCCCCGTCAGGCACTGGACCGGATCGCGGCCGGATTCACCGCTCGGCACCTCCCGGACGCGTCCGAGCTCGCCGACGCGATCCTGTTCCTGACCTCGCCCCGCACGAAGGCGATCCAGGGCCAACTGCTGCACGTGACCGGCGGCGATCTGATCCCTGCGTAATGCAGCGTTGACGGCATCGGCGCTTGTACGGTGGGCTCAGGAGTACTCCGGAAAAGGAGCGACGCGATGGCCCGGGCACTGATCGTGGTTGATGTGCAGAACGACTTCTGCGAGGGCGGGAGCCTGGCCGTCGCCGGTGGTGCCGACGTCGCGTTCCGGATCGGCGAGCTGCTGCACAAATGGCACGAGGCCGAGCCGGACGAGCGGCAGTACGCGTACGTCGTGGCCACCCGGGACCACCACATCGACCCGGGTGACCACTTCTCCAGGGAACCCGACTTCGTGAACTCCTGGCCGCGGCACTGCGTCGCCGGCACCGACGGCGTCAGCTTCCACCCGAACCTGGACCCGCAGCCGTTCGACGCGATCTTCGACAAGGGCGAGTACGCCGCCGCCTACTCCGGCTTCGAGGGCAAGTCGCACGAGGGCGGTCACACGCTCGCCGACTGGTTGCGCACCAAAGGCGTCACCGACGTCGACGTCTGCGGCATCGCAACCGACTACTGCGTCCGCGCAACCGCCCTCGACGCCCGCCAGGAAGGCTTCGGTACGACGGTCCTCACCGGCCTGACCGCCGGCGTCGCCGAGGCCAGCACCGACCAAGCACTCACCGACCTCCGCACCGCCGGAGTAACCCTCACCTGACCGCTTCCTGTCACAGGGCGACGTACGGCTGCTCGGCTCCGTCGCGCGTGGTGTGGGCGGTCCAGTAGTGCTGAGCGATGGTGTCGGGCTGGGTCTCGGGCCCGCCGGCGCCGATCCAGGCGAAGATCGGGATGTGCGCGACGTACACGCCGGTGTCCGCGGTCGCCTGGTGCAGCTTCAACGCATAGCTGCGCAGCGCACCGCTGCCGATGGTGGTCGTGGTGAACTCGGCAGGCCCGGCAAGCGGGTCCTTGGAAGTGCCGCCGGTGGTGTAGAGGATGGTGCCGCTGTCGCGCTTGAGCATGGTGGGCAGTACCTGCTCGGTGGCGGCGATCCCGCCGTACAGGTAGTAGTCGATCTGCGGCTGGATGTTGGCTCTGCTCGCCTCCAGTGGGCCTGGGTTGCTCAGGCCGGGGACGTGGGTGTGCGGGGCGGGCGAGTACTCCAGGACGTCTACGTCTCCGAAGCGCTCCTTGATCCGGTCGAACGCAGCGGCGACCGAGGCCGGGTCCATGACGTCGGCAGCGAAGCCGGCGGCCTCGATCCCGGCCTCCTTCAGCTCAACGGCGAGGGTGTCGAGTTTCTCCTGGGTGCGGGCGACGAGCGCAACGGAGAATCCGTTGTTCCCGAATGCCTTGGCGATGGACAGGCCGAGGCCGGAGCCGGCTCCGACGATGGCGATGGTGGGCATGCCGAGTTTCCTTTCGGTGATCGCTGCTACTTACTGTTCGTGTGGTAACAGACTGAGAGTTCTGTATGGTGGTGAGATGGCGACACCGACGAGGATCAGCGGGCCGTGTCAGGCCTGGCCCGAAGAGAGCGGTTTCATCCGCGAGGTGCTCGACCGGATCGGCGACAAATGGACCGTGCTGATCATCAGCACGCTCGGCGGAGGGCGGCTGCGCTACTCCGAACTACACGCGAGCATTCCCGGGATCTCGCAGCGGATGCTGACCCAGACCCTCAAGAACCTCGAGCGAGACGGCCTGATCACGCGCGACCGCGTACGCCGAGGTCCCGCCGCGCGTGGAGTACGAACTGACGGACCTGGGCCGGTCCCTGATGAACGCGGTGATGGCAATGGCCGGCTGGGCCGCCACCCACCACACCGAAATCGCCACCAACCGCGCGACCAGCAAACGCACAGGAGTAGGCCGAGACAAGACCACCGTGCGTTAGCTGCTCAACCATCTTCCTCACCTCACTGGTAGTGCGTAACACCATCATGAGTGAGTAAGAGAGGCCTTACAAAAGGCACTTTGAAGTGCGTAGTTCTCTTATCTGACGGGGGCACCTGGGCCGAGGGGGATGCCTAGGGCCCACCAGGCGAGGAACAGGAGGGTCCAGGCGATCGTCATCGAGACGGCCAGCGGGACCGTGTACGACGCGAGGGTGCCGACGCCGGCGTCCTTGCGGTAGCGCTGCAGGAAGCCGAGGGCCATCACGAAGTACGGGCTCATCGGTGTGATCGCTGTTGATCCCGAGTCGGCGATCCGGAAGAGAGCCTGGGTGGTTTCGGCGGGGACGCTCAGCAGGAGCATCATCGGGACGAGGATCGGCGCGGTCAGGGACCACATCGCGGAGCCGCTCGTCACCAGTACGTTGATCACCGTCAGCAGCGCGAGGATGCCGAGGAAGATCACCACCTTCGGCGCCCCGAGGTCGCCGAGCACCCGGGCCGATTCGGCGGACAGCAGGTCGCCGAGGTTGCTCCAGTCGAAGTACGCGAGGAACTGCGCGATCGCGAAGAACAGCACCAGCACCGGCGCCATCTGCTTGATGCCTTCGGCCATCAGCTTCGGTACGTCGGCCGCACGCTCGATCGCCTTCACGGTCACGCCGTACGTGATGCCGACCAGACCGAAGAGTACGGCGACCACCATCGCGATACCGTCCAGGAACGGCGAGTCGACGATGCTGCCGTCCTTGCCGCGCAACGGGGAGCCGTGCGGCAGCAGGATCGCGACGATCACCGCGGCCGCGACCAGGAACACGATCCCGGCCCGGCGCAGACCGTTGCGCTCGGCAACCGACACGGCCAGCTGATCCACGTCGTCGCCGGGTGCGTCCGGGTCGGCCTCGAGGTCGGTCCGCTTGCTCAGCACCAACCTCGTGACCAGCGTGATCACCAAGGCCAGCAGGATCGACGACGCGATGTTGAAGAACCAGTTCGACAGCACCGAGACGTGCGCGTCCGGATTCGACTGTGCGAGCGGCGGCCGTGGTGATGCCGGCGAAGATCGCGTCGTTCGGGGTCGGGATCGGGCTGGCGTCGTACCCGGAGGCGATCGCGGTGTACGCGACCACGATGCCGAGGATCGGCGACCTGCCGACCGCGCGGAACGCGAGCCCGCCCAGCGGCACCAGGATGATGTACGCCGCGGCCGACGCGACGTGCGCCATCGTGCCCGGCGAACGCGACCGCGAACACCACCATCGACTGCGGCACCCGGGACACGCTGACCCGCATCAGCACCTGCAGGAACCCGGTCCGCTCGGCGAGCGCGACGCCCATGATGACGACCACGATCGTGGCCATCGGCGGGAACTCGGCGAAGTTCGAGATCGCCGTCGACACCGCCATCTGGCAGGCCGTCGCCGGACAGCAGGTTCTGGACAGCGACCTCCTTGCCGTCCTTCGGCGAGAGCACGGAAACGTCCAGCGCGGACAGGATCGCGCTCACCACGGCCAGGATCGCCGAGAGGATCCAGAACAGCCAGAACGGGTGCGGCAGCGCGTTCCCGATCCGCTCGATGACCGCCATCGCCCGTACCAGGCGCGGCAGTTCCCTCGTGTCGGTCGCCGTACTCATAATGTGTGCGCCCCGAAGAACGCGCCGATCAACTCGTGCGCTTCGAACGTCTGCGTCACGTAGCCCGGCCCGGACGTCGCATCCGATCCCGGCCAACTGTGCCCGCCGTCGGTGACCGCGACGTGCACGACGTCGGCCTTGCAGCCCTTGTACGTGAACTTCAGTACGTCGTCACCGATCCGGCTCGTCTTCGGGTCTGGATCGCAGTGGTCGCGGACGGTCCAGTCCCGGACCCACGTCTGTACGTCGGGCAGGTCGCGCTGGCCGTCACCGCCGTACGGGATCGTGGTGTCGCCGGTGCCGTGGATGTCGAGTACCGGGACCGGGCGGCTCGGCGCGCAGTGCGTGCCCTCGATGTAGAACGCGCCGGAGACCGGGGCGATCGCCGCGATCCGGTCGGCGAGCCGACAGGCGAGGATCCCGGTGAAGCCGGCGCCGTTGGACTTGCCGGTGGCGTAGACGGCGTCCGTGTCGACGCAGTACGACGCCTCCAGCTGGTCGAGCAGGTCCTCGGTGAACTGCACGTCGTCGACGCCCTTGGCGGAGTACGGCGCGCCTTGCCAGGCCTGCTTGTTCTCGTCGCCGATCACACCGTTGGGGTAGGCAACGATCGCGTCGAGCTTGGACAGGTCGGAGAACGCCTCGGTCTGGGCGCCGGTCTTGCCGCGGCCGTGGTAGACGAGGATGAGTCGCTTGGCCTTGGAGCTCTGATAGTTGTCCGGGACGTGCAGGCGATAGGTGCGAGTGAGGCCGCCGCTCGTGACGGTGTAGTCGCCGCTCGGTGCGGCCTGCTTGCCGCAACCCGCACTGTTGGCGCCGACGGCGGTTGCCGCGGGCAACGTGGTGGCGGCGGTCACCAGAGCCGCCGCTCCGAGCAGCGCACCGACCCGGCGGGCGCTACGACGTGGGGATTTTGGGGCGTGCGAGGTTCATCAGGGGCCTCCTCGGGGGGCATGCGGCCTGCGGGCGGGCAGGCTCGCGCCTGGACCTCCCTGAGCGAAGGTCCAGTGTTCGTGGGGTGCAGCGTCAGGCCCTCGCGATCAGGCTGAGAGCAACTCGTCGGCGAAGGCGGCGATCCGGTCGGCGGCGGTCTCCACGAGGAGCCGGCCGTCCTCGGCGGTGGCACGGCGGGGATCACCCAGCACGCCACGCTTGTGGTACTCGTCGAACCCGACGGACAGCCGCGGTCCGCGCGACTGCCGGGAGAGCCGGGCCGTGGTGGTCAGGTCGTCGAGCGTGGTGGCGCCGGGCTCCAGGCGGTCGGCCTGGACCAGGTCCGGTGCCAGGTACAGCATCTGCGCGGTCTCCGCCTCGCCGGCGTGCCCGTGCACCTCGCTGACTCCTGTGATCAGGTCCGCTACGACGGACGTGAGCGGGGTCCACGCGAACGTCAGCTCGCTGCGGACGTATTCCTGTGCGAGCACGGACAGGGCGGCGTTGTTCCCTCCGTGCCCGGTGATCACCAGGAACTGCCGCCAGCCGTGGTCGTGCAGGCTGGACACCAGGTCCCGGAGAACGTGCATGAATGTTGCCGGTGACAACGTCATCGTCCCGGCGAAGGCCATGTGGTGCGGTGAGACGCCGTACGGGACGGCAGGCGCGATCACCGCGCGGCCGGCCAGCCGTTCCGCGACCCGCTCGGCGACGCCGACGGCACGGACGGTGTCGGTGGACATCGCCATCCCGCCGCCGTGCTGTTCCTGCGCGCCGACCGGAACGATCACCAGCGGGGACCGGCGTACGGCGGCCTGCGCTTCATCGGTCGTCATCTCGGCGAGCCTCACGACAGCTCCGGCGAGGACTCGACGGCGCGGCGGATGTTGTCGAGGTGTTCGCGGGTGAGGCGCTCGGCCTGTACGGCGTCCTGCGCGCGGACGGCCTCGACGATCGCCTGGTGCTCCTCGTGATCGCGTCCGCGGTTGTCGTACAGCGCGCGGATCTGCTGCTGCTCGCGGACGCGCACCTTCAGCAGCGACGCCAGAACCTCTTGCAGCAAAGGGTTCCCGGACGCGGCCGCGAGCTCGACGTGGAAGTTCAGCGCGAACGCCGGACCACCGGGCGGTACGAGCGCGTTGGTGACCGCGGCCTCCAGGCGCTCCAGGTTCTCGGCCTGGCGCGCCAGGGCCGACTGCGCCGCGACGGCCGGCTCGATCACCAGGCGCGCACTGATCAGCTGCAGCACCGAGTCCTTCGTGATCGGCGGGCGGTGCGGATTCGCCAGTACGACGTTGTTGATCGTCGGACCGACGTACGTCCCGGAACCGTGCCGGAACTCGACCGCCCCGGTCGCCTCGAGCTTCCGGAGCGCCTCCCGCACCGTCGGCGTGGTGATCGCGAACCGCTTCGCCAGCTCCCGCGCCGACGGGATCGCGTCACCGGGCCGCAGCCCGCCGTCCCGGATGATCCCGAGGATCGACTCGGTCAACCGGTCGGAGAGGCTAGGCGGCACTTCCGCAGCTGAGTAACTCACAAACTGACTAAATCACTTAGCCATTCCTCGGGTCAAGACCTCGGTAAGGCTCCGGCGGGTGCGGGCCTCATCACAACCGCGGACCGCACCGGTGCCAGGCATCCGCGCCACAAGCGAACGAAGAGCGACGAGATCGAACCGCGCAACCGCTCCAGACACGTGCATCACGCGTCGCTGGGTAACCTTCCAGCACGCCGGGGCGACCTCGATCTCGGTTCCGCCGACCAGGTGGCGCCACCACCGCTACCACACCGCCACCGCTACCACGCCACCACCGCTACGACGCCGCCTCGAGATCTCCCGCGACAGTGGCCGACGACACGGGGTGGGTGCCGGTGTGGTCGACGACGAACCGGAATCCGTGAGGACTGGTCCAGGCGACAGCCCCGGAGGGCAGGCGTCGGCTTCGCCACCCACCGAAGGTCTTCGCGCGGTGGTGAAGTCGGCCTAGCGGTATGAGGTTGTCGCCGGTGGTTTGCCCCGGTGGACCGGCACGGTCGTACGGCGCGATGTGGTCTTGATCCATCCGACCGGTCGCCTCGGCCCCGCTGAACGGGAACATGTCCACCGGATGCCGCAGCCGAACCCGTTCCCGCATCCAATCCGGAATCTCGTAACTGTGCACACTGACCTCATCCTGAAGATCAATCACAGGCTTCACGACGATCTGGTCATGACCGAGAAGCTCTCCCAGTTGGCCGGCGAGCAGCGGCCCAAGTTCCTCAACCCGCAGCACGCCGTTGCCGGTGGCAAGCGTCCGGTCAGTCAGATGCACGTACAGGATGTGCCGGCTCCGCCGCCCACTCCCAGCCCCGAGACCGTTCTGATGGGCCTCTCGCTTGATCGCCGCGAGCCGAGCTGCCAACGCGCCCGCCAGAACCACCCGCGTGAACCCATCCCCGCCGTCCCCACCGTCACGGGCTACGTCGCCCGGGCCGTCATACGCGCGGTCATCGCCACCGTTGTACGGAGCGTCGTCCGCACCGCCGTACGCCGCATCATCCGCACCGTCGTACGCCGCGTCGTCGTACGCGGCGTCATCCCAACCGTCATGCGCGCCGCTATCGCCGCCCTTGTGCGTGGCGTCGCACGCGACGTCGTCCCAGCCGTCGTGCGCGCCGCCATCGCCACCGTTGTGCGTCGCGTCGTACGCGGTGTCATCCCGGCCGTCGTACGTGACTTCGTCCGCGCAGTTGTACCCGTCGTCGCGCGCGTGGCTGTCCCAGCTGTCGGAGCCGCTCTCGGCCGTGGACGGCGTGGTGGTGTCGGCTGCCGTCGTGTCCTGCTCGGCGGCGCCGTCCGGGGTGACGTGAGTCTGTGGGGTTTGGGTCTGTGGGGTTTGGGTCTGTGGGGTTTGGGTCGGCTGGGGGGTGGTGGGCTGTGTGGCGGTGGATGGGGCGTCGGTGGGCCGTGCGTCTGCTAGCGGTGCTTCTGCTGGCCTGGGGTCTGCTGGCTGGGTGCGGGTCGGTTGGGTGTTGGCAGCGGTCGGTTGGGTGCGGGCGAGGTGGCGGGCTACTTCGAGGAGTTGGTGGGCTGCGGCGGGGTCGGAGATCCAGCCGATTGCCTTTGCGCGCCGCTGGTTCAGGTTGTCGGTGTCGCCGAGGGTTTTGAGTGCGCGGGCGAGGTCGTCGATGGTGGCGTCGAAGCGGATTACGTCGCCGGCTGCGGCGCGGACCCAGATCCGCTTCGTGCCGTGCTCATCCGACGGAGCCACGAATACGCCTCGGGTCCTCGCGGCCGCCTCGGCCTGGGCTTTGGCGGCTTCGGGGTCGGCTTCCCAGAGGGCGGCGGTGACGATCTTCTTCAACGCGCCGGGGGTGACGGTGTTGACGATTCCGACGACGCGGCGGTCGACGATCGCGGCTGCTTCCTGCGACAGGGACAGGCAGGCGTGGGCGATCTTGCGGGCCCGCCACGGGACCGCGTTTCCGGCCAGGACCGCGGCCCAGATTCTGGGTAGGCGGTGGCGGAGGGCGAGGGCTTCGCCGATCAGCGCCGCGGCCGCACCTGAGGACATGCGCATGACGGCGCCGAACTCGATCGGGGCGAATTCGGCGACGCCGGGGCAGCCGTCGCCGCCGTAGACGTGGATCCGTTCGTAGCCCGGGCGCGGCTCGCGGTAGACCTCTCCGTGGCGATCGGCGAAGACCAGCGCCGACTCCAGTATCCGTACGGCGGCGCGGTTCTGGATCCGGTCGAACTCGGCTGCCGCGGACAGCAGGTCCGCGGTGGCGAGTTCCTCCAGATCTTCTTCGAACATGTGTTCTATTCTAGATCACGATCAGATCTCGTTCAAATCGAGTTGGAGACGGAATCCCTTGTCCACAAGGGAGAACGAGAGGTAGTGGAGGGCGGGCCGATACGAGTGCGAGGTCCAGCCCATCAGCCACGCTGGGCGAGCGAACACGGTTGCGGAGTGGGCCGATCACGACCACGGTCCGGCTCGCCAGCACATGCGGGCGAGCCGGGCGGGGCGGTCGCTAGCACCGCGTGGGGCAGGCCGCCGGGTCAGGGGGTGACGGTGATTGGCGTGCCGTTGGAGGTTAGGGACCAGTCGCCGGTGTGGAAGGTGTTCGGGTTGACCTCGCCGGTGGCCGTCACGTAGTCGATCATCAGTTGGCGGATCTCGACCTGGCGGTTGTAGACGACCGGTGCGGTCTTGACGTGTGGGAAGTTGCCGCCGCCGGACTGGCGGTAGTTGTTGACCGCGACAACGAACTGCTGGTCGGCGGCGACCGGAGTGCCGTCGTACGCGAGGTCCGTGATCCGTGCGCCGGTTGCCTTGGCGATGTCGATCTTGTAGGTCAGGGGCTTCGACAGGCCGCCGAGGATGTCGTAGTTGTAGTCCGGCGTACCGTTCGGCGCGGTGGGGGTCGGCGCGTTGGTGACCTGGTCGGACGGGAACGGCCCGGTGCCGGTCACCTGCTTGAAGTACTGCGCGGAGAACTCGAGGTAGTCCTTGATCTGCGCACCCGTCATCGTCACCGCGAGCAGCGTGTTGTCGAAGATGTAGAGCCCGGCCACGTCACGCACCGAAACGTCCCCGGCCGGGATCGCGGCGGCCCGGTTGAACGGGGCCGCGATCGCCAGCACGGGCAGCGAGGCTTGCGGCGTACCGACGAGGGCCTTCGAGACCGCGTCGGCCTGGATGAAGTTGACGAAGTCCAGCGCGGCGGTGTCCTCCCACGGCGCGGTCGCCGCGGACATCGCCTCGGTGCAGGTGCCGATCTTCGAGTTCACGTACTCGACGACCTTGTCGTGGTCCTTCTGCAGCAGCGCCACGACGTCCGGGTCGGCGTCGACGGTGTTGGCGTTCAGGACCTGGCTGTGGCGGCCGACGACCTTCCACTGCCCGTGGACCTTCTGCAGGTCGAGGTCGAACAGCGACAGCCGCATGCCCCACTTCAGCGGCTCGCTGAGCACGACCTGCTCGCCGCTGGTCTTGTTCGTGACGAGCCGCTCGGGGATCTCCAGGTGCGCGTGGCCGACCAGGACGGCGTCGATCCCGGGGACGGTCTCGGCCATCAGCACCGACGCGTTCTCCGGGTACGGCAGCGCGTCGCCGTACGACGAGGACAGGTCCATCCCCGAGTGCACGGAGGCGATCACGACGTCGGCGCCGGCCTTGCGGACCCGCGGCGCCCAGATCTTCGCGAGCTCGACGATGCCGCCGAACTTCAGCTTGTTCTCGACGTTCGCCTTGTCCCAGATCGCGATGCCCGGGTTGGTCAGGCCGAGAATACCGACCGTGATCGGCTTCTCCCCCGGCACGTGCACCCGCTTCAGCGTGTACGGCGGGAACACCGGGAGACCCGTGGTCCAGTCCTGGGCGTTCGCGCCGAGCAGCGGGAACCGCAGCTGCTGCTGGAACTTGCGCAGGATGTCGAGGCCGTAGTTGAACTCGTGGTTGCCGAGCGCGGCGGCGTCGTACCCGATCCGGTTCATCGCGGCCGCCATCGGGTGCGTGTGACCGCCCGTGATGGGCTCGATCTTCGCGAAGTAGTACGACAGCGGGGTGCCCTGGATGGTGTCGCCGGCGTCCAGCAGCAGCGGGCGGGGCGCGCGCCGGTCCGCGGCGATCCGGTCCCGGACCGCGGTGACCAGTGTGGAGATCTTGGCCAGGCCGATGTCGTTGTGCGCGCTGTCGTCGTACTCGGTGTTCTTGAAGTAGTCCCAGTTGAACACGTTGCCGTGCAGGTCGGTCGTGCCCATCACGGTCAGCCGGACGGTCTTCCCGGGCTTACCGCGGTCGTCATCGGCGTACGCCGGGACCGCCTGGAACCCGGCCGCGGCCAGCGCCGCCGCGCCGCCGATCACCGTGCGTCGTGTCATGCTCGTCCGCTCACCGCTGTCCGTCATCGGCCCGCCTCACAGGTCTTCCGGCCGGGATCTCCGGCCCCGTTGGCACACGATACGGCCGACACACCCCCACCCCGCGGACGGATGGCCCCGGACTCGCGAGAAGATGCCCCCCATGGCCAAACCGCCCGGCAAACTGCTGCCGTTGGTCGCCGCCCTCCTTTGCGGTGCCGTCCTCGCCCAAGCCGCCACGCCGCCCGACCACTCCGTCACCTCCGCCGCCCCGCCAGTCTCCCCGAAGACCGGCCACGGACTGCTGGGTACGCCGATCACGTCCAAGCGCGGTGAACCGTCGTCGACCAAACAACCCGCGCAGCCCGCCAAGCACCCGGTCGCCAAGCCGCCCGCCGACGACTGGAACCTGGCCGCACACGGGAAGGTGCTCTACCTGACCTTCGACGACGGTCCCCAGCACGAGTGGACCCCGAAGGTCCTGCAGCTCCTGCGTAAGCACAAGGCGCAGGCGACGTTCTTCGTGCTCGGGATCCAGGTGGCGCAGTACCCGGAGCTGATCGCCGCCGAGCGGGCCGCCGGGCACACCGTCGGCAACCACACCTGGGACCACAAGACGCTGACCCTGCTCCCGGA
Organism: uncultured Actinomycetota bacterium; assembly: GCA_963822475.1. Taxonomy (GTDB): domain Bacteria; phylum Actinomycetota; class Actinomycetes; order Propionibacteriales; family Kribbellaceae; genus Kribbella. The sequence goes on along the minus strand of CAWGHT010000006.1, from coordinate 817,557 downwards.
CGCGAAGGTGCGGCAGGAGATCGCGACGGGCGTGAAGTCGAAGTGCCTGCGGCCGCCGACCGGCGCCACGAACGCGAAGATCCAGGCCGATCGCCGCGGCGTACCACCAGCGGCAGGTGCTCTGGGACGTCGACACGAAGGACTGGGAGAAGCCCGGCGCCGCCAGCATCGAGCACGCGATCATGGCCGGAGCCCGTCCCGGAGCGATCATCCTGATGCACGACGGCGGCGGCAACCGCTCCCAGACCGTCGCCGCCCTCGACCGAGCCCTGACCAAACTCACCAAGCAGGGCTACACGTACCGCTCACTGCCCTGCTAGCGCGCGACGGCGGCGGTGCCGTTGGAGAAGTGGCGGAGCGCCTGGTCGATGGCTTCGACCGGCTGGTCCAGTGACGGTACGCCGTACAGGCCGGCGGTCTTGACCCACTTGCTGGGTTTCAGCGTGGCCTGCGCGGCGGGCTGGACGATCGCGCCGCCGATCAGGCGGGTCCGGCGGACGGCGGCGCGCCGGCGCAGCACCTCGTCGCGCTTCAGGCCGACCACGAAGCTCTCGTCCATGACCCGAGCTTCGCAGGTCGAGTAGGTCAGTGGGTCAGCGCAGCACGCCCGCGGCGCCGCCGGAGAAGTGCTTGATGGCCTCGTCGATGACGTGCACCGGCTGGTCGAGCGCCTTGACCAGGAACATGCCGGTGGGGCGCAGCAGCGGGTTCGGCTTGACGACGCTGCGGACGGACGGCTGGTCGAGACCGCGGACGCCGGCCGTCGTCGCGCCGACGCCGCGAACCAGGGCCAGGTCGAGCATGTACTGGCCGAGCAGCTTGTGCTGCGTGAAGCCGCGGACGGTCGCCCACGGCAGCACCACGGGGAAGGCCGCGCCGTCACAGGCCAGCTCGAGGCCCTTGGCGGAGATCCGCATCGCCACGGGCGGCAGCTCGTTGGCGTCGTACCACTCCACCCGCTCGGCCTGCACGCGGTAGACCAGGACCGTGCTGAGCACCAGCGGGATCATTGCCACGATCAACAACAGCGCAAACGGCCACATCCCGGAGCCGCGGAAGGCGACCAGCGCGTAGATCGCGGCGACGATCCCGATCGCGCCGAGGGCCAACGTCACCCACGCTCCGCGCCGCTCGACGGTCCGCACCACCTCACGCCGGCGCAGCACGGCGTCCCGGTCGACCCCGACCACGAACGGCTGTCCTGGATCCCGCGGCGGCACCTGCACCTCCGGCCCGACAACTGAAGTACTGACCTCTGAAACCTGTGAAGCTACGTCCCCGTCCTCACTCACAGGGGACAGAATCCCACAGACCGTCAGTTCTTGCGGCGACCTGCCCACGTCCAGGCGTAGACGCCGTCGTCGACCGCCTGGCCGCCCTCGCCGAGTTCGAGCGGGCGGAAGGTGTCGACCATGACGGCCAGTTCCTCGAAGCGCTCGGCGCCCAGCGAGGCCTCGATCGCCGACGGCTGCGGGCCGTGCGCGTACCCGCCGGGGTGCAGCGAGATCGACCCGAGCCCGATCCCGGAGCCCTTCCGTGCCTCGTAGTCGCCGCCGCAGTAGAACATCACCTCGTCGGAGTCGACGTTCGAGTGGTAGTACGGCACCGGCACCGACAGCGGGTGGTAGTCGACCTTCCGCGGCACGAAGTTGCAGACCACGAAGTTGTACCCCTCGAACACCTGGTGCACGGGCGGCGGCTGGTGCACCCGCCCGGTGATCGGCTCGAAGTCGCTGACGTTGAACGTGTACGGGTACAGGCAGCCGTCCCACCCGACCACGTCGAACGGGTGCGTCGCGTACGTCATCCGCGATCCGACGATCCCGCCGGCGCCGTTCCCGCGATGCTTCACCAGCACCTCGACATCGGTCCCCTCCACCACGAGCGGCTCGGTCGTCGGGTGCAGGTCGCGTTCGCAGTACGGCGAGTGCTCGAGGAACTGCCCGTACCGGGACAGGTAGCGCTTCGGCGGCGCGATGTGCGAGTTGCCCTCGATCGCGTACGCGTGCACGCCCTCCGGCCCGGGCAGCCAGCGGTGCGTGGTCGCGCGCGGGATGATCACGTAGTCGCCCTGGACCGCGTTCAGTACGCCGAACACGGTCTCCACGGTCGCCGAGCCCTTCTCGACGTACACGCACTCGTCGCCGATCGCGTTCCGGTAGTACGGCGACGGCTGCTCGGCCACGACGTACGAGATCCGGACGTCACCGTTGCCGAGCACGAGCCGCCGGTCCTCCACGGCGTTCGACTTCGACGTGTCGGTGAAGAGATCGTGCAACTTGAGGTGCCGCGGGGTGAGCGGGTGGTTGGCGACGGTGGCGAGGTCGGGGAGGTCCCACACCTGCGAGTCGACGATCGCGGACGGTACGCCGGCGTGGTACAGCAGCGACGAGTCCGACGAGAACCCCTCCTCCCCCATCAGCTCCTCGTAGTACAGCCCGCCGTCCGGTTTCCGGAACTGCGTGTGCCGCTTCGGTGGAACTTCCCCGACCTGCCGGTAGAACGCCATCTCCGCCACTCCTGCATGTACGTTATCCGGACGCGTGCGTCCGCTTACCGAAAGCATCCGTTAGGCTTCGACCCATGTCAACCGTCCCTGCGCTGTACCGGCACCTGGTCGACGACGCCTCGATGTTCCCGCCGGGCGACCTGCCGCTGCCCGAGGCCGTCGCGGCCCATGACGTCCACCGCCGGTCGCCGTACGCCGACCTGGTCGGCACGTTCGTGTGCACCGACGACGACCTGATGAAGGTCGCCGCGGAGGCCGCCCGCACCGGCACGGCGCCGCTCCGCGTCTCGGTGGTGATCTCCGGCGGCGCCGGCGGGATCGAGCCGGCCGTCCGCTGGGCCGACCGTTCGAAGGACGTCGAGGTGACCGCGGTCGAGGTCCGGCTGCGCGACGAGGACGACCTGTCCCGGAACGCGCTGCGCGTGGTCCGCGCGTGCGACGACTGCTTCGACGAGGAGACGGCGTACGTCGAACTCGGCCTGGACGGGGCCTGGGAACGCGCCCTCGACGTGGTCGCCGACGCCGGGTACGCCGCCAAGCTCCGCACCGGCGGCCTCGACGCCGCACTGTTCCCGTCCGCCGCCCAGGTGGCCGCCTTCATCACCGCCTGCCTCGATCGCGAAGTGCCGTTCAAGTGCACGGCCGGCCTGCACAACGCGGTCCGGCATACCGCCGAAGACACCGGCTTCGAGCACCACGGGTTCCTCAACGTCCTGCTCGCGACCCGGGCGTCGCTCGACGGGGCCGCCCACGACGAACTGGTCGAGCTGCTGGACCAGCGCGACGGCGAGGTCCTGGCGGCGCGGGCGCGCGAGTTGTCCGACGATCAGGCGGCGAGCACGCGCCGGTGGTTCACGTCGTTCGGCTCCTGCAGCATCGACGAGCCCCGCGCGGACCTGATCGCCTTGAACCTGATGGAGGCCTGATGAGCTGGATCGACATCCCGGACGGTTCGCCGTTCGGGCCGGACAACCTGCCGCTCGGCGTGTTCCGGCACGGCGACGAGGAGCCGCGGGTGGGTGCGGCGATCGGCGACCAGATCATCGACCTCGCGCCGGTCGCGTCCGCGCAGATGCTGGACGGCGCGCAACTGTTCGCGGAGCCGACGCTGAACGCGTTCCTCGCGCTCGGCCGCCCGGCCTGGCGCGCGACCCGGAACTGGCTGCTCGACCTGGTCCGCAACGAAAACGACCGGGACACCGTCGAGCCACACCTGATCCCGCAGTCCGCGGTGACGATGCAGTTGCCGTTCGAGGTCGGCGACTACGTCGACTTCTACGCCTCCGAGGAGCACGCGTCGAACCTCGGCCGGCTGTTCCGCCCGGACTCCGAGCCGCTGCTGCCGAACTGGAAGCACCTGCCCGTCGGCTACCACGGCCGCGCAGGCACGATCGTTGCCAGCGGCACCGACATCGTCCGCCCGTCCGGCCAGCGCAAGCCCCCGGACGCCGCCGTCCCGGCCTTCGGTCCGTCCCAGCGGCTCGACATCGAGGTCGAGCTCGGCTACGTCGTCGGTACGCCGTCAACGCTCGGAAAGCCTGTTCCTGTTGAGGATTTCGAGGAGCACGTGTACGGCGTGGTGGTCGTCAACGACTGGTCCGCGCGCGACCTGCAGGCCTGGGAGTACGTGCCGCTCGGCCCGTTCCTCGGCAAGTCCTTCGCCACGTCGATCTCCCCCTGGGTCGTCTCGCTCGACGCACTCGCGGCCGCCGCGGTCCCGCTCCCCGCGCAGGACCCGCCCGTCCTCCCGTACCTGGCCGGCAAGAACCTAGTCAACTACGACATCACCTTCGAGGTCTTCCTCAACGGTCACCTCGTCAGCACCCCGCCGTACAAAGATCTCTACTGGTCTCCCGCCCAGATGCTCGCCCACATGACCGTCAACGGCGCCAGCGTCCGCACCGGCGACTTCTACGCATCCGGGCACCGTCAGCGGGCCGGCCAAGGACCAGCGCGGCTCGTTCATCGAGCTGAGCTGGGGCGGTCGCGAGCCGCTGATCGTCGACGGCAAGGAACACACGTTCCTCGAGGACGGCGACGAGGTCACGATCTCCGCGTGGGCGACCACGCCGCGAACGGCTCCGCGGATCGGCCTCGGCGACGGTGACCGGAAAGATCATTCCTGGCTGATCTTGTTCATAACTGTTCGTTTCTCTTGACGAGTCAGCGCTTACGTGCGAACTTTTGGCGCATGAAACGTTCAGTGGGGTGTGGAGTACTGGCTGTAGCCCTGGCTGCCGGTGTGCTGAGCGTGCCTTCAGGTGCGCATGCCGCCGGCGACCTGACGCTGCGGTCGCCGGAGTTGACGGTCACCGTCGGGGCGGACTTCCCCCGGGTGGTCAAGTACGTCGACAACGCCTCCGGGCAGGCCCTCGGGGGTCAGCCGGACGCGATCTCGACGGTCACGATCGACGGTGTGGCCCGCACCGCGCATCTCGCCGCGTCGCCGACGGTCGACGGCGGACGAGCGTCGTACACGCTGGCCTTCGACGCCCTGCCCGGCGTCGAGCTGGACGCGAGCCTGAGCGTGACGGGGCGGGTGACGAAGTTCGCGATCGACGCGGTGCGCGACACCGACACGAGCCGCGTGCACACGATCGACATCCCCGACCACGACCTGGTCTCGGTGGCGAGTACGGACGCGGGCGCGACGACCGCGTTCACCACGCTGGATCCGGATTCGACGCGGACCGCGGACAAGATCACGCCGGTCACCGCGAGCACGCCGGGCGACACGGCCGCGGCTGGTGCGGCGTACGCGTTCGTCAACACCAGCGGGCTCGCGGCGGGCATCGAGTCGAACTCGACGTACGACAAGCCGTCCGGGCCATCGGTCGACGACGGCGCCCGGTTCTGGCACCGCGCCCGCAAGGCCGCCGACGGCAGCACGCGCGTCGGCGTGTGGAGCGGCCAATGGACCTACCGCGCCGACACCTCGCCGTACACCGAACCGCTCCCCTGGGCGAAGGTCGTCGTCACGCCCGACGCGAACCACGACCAGACGGTCGACTGGGAGGACGGCGCGGTCGCGTTCCGCTCGATCATGACCGAGCCGAACGGCGGCGACCAGGTGAAGAACCGGGTCATCACGCACATCCCGTTCAACTTCGCCAGCCAGGCCACGCACCCGTTCCTGCGGACGCTCGACGACGTCAAGCGGATCTCGCTGGCCACCGACGGCCTCGGCCAGATGGCGGTCCTCAAGGGGTACGGCGCTGAAGGCCACGACTCCGCCCACCCGGACTACGGCGGCAACTACAACACCCGCGCCGGCGGCCTGACCGACCTGAACACGCTGCTCAAGCAGGGCAAGTCCTGGAACGCGGCGTTCGGCGTCCACGTCAACGCGACCGAGTCCTACCCGGAGGCGAACGCGTTCAGCGAGGACCTGGTCGACAAGAACGCCAAGGGCTGGAACTGGCTGAACCAGAGCTACTACATCAAGCAGCGCCCGGATCTTGCCTCCGGCAACATCGTGAAGCGGTTCCAGCAGCTCCGCGACGAGACCGACAAGAACCTGCAGGAGCTGTACATCGACGTGTACTACCAGTCGGGCTGGCTCGCCGACGGGCTGTCCCGGCAGCTCGCCGACCAGGGCTGGCAGATCGCCACCGAGTGGGCCGACCGGCACGAGCGGACGTCGCTGTGGTCGCACTGGGCCAACGACCTCGACTACGGCGGCGCCACCAACAAGGGCCTGAACTCGCAGATCATCCGGTTCGTCCGCAACCACGAGAAGGACGTCTGGAACAACGACCCGATCCTCGGCCAGACCGCGATCGTCGAGTTCGAGGGCTGGACCGGCGAGACCGACTGGAACGCGTTCTACACCAACATCTGGCAGCGCAACCTGCCCGCGAAGTTCCTGCAGCAGCAGAAGATCCTGGACTGGAACAGCGGCGACATCACCTTCACCGGCGGCGTCCGCGGCGCGGTCGAGAGTGGGAAGCGGACCGTGTACGTCGGGAACGCGAAGGTGCTCGACGGCGACAAGTACCTGCTGCCGTGGGACAACAACAAGAAGCTGTACCACTACAACCCGACCGGCGGCCACACCACCTGGAAGATCCCCGCGGCCTTCGCCGGCACCCGCTCCTTCTCCGTCTACAAGCTGACCGACACCGGCCGGGTCAAGGTCGCCACCGCGCCTGTCCGCAACGGCAGCATCAGCCTCGACGCGAAGGCCGGCCAGCCGTACGTCGTCTACCCGGACACCGCCCCGACGCCGCGGCCCGCGAACTGGGGCGAGAGCTCGCACGTCAAGGACCCCGGCTTCAACGCCGGCAACCTCGCGGCCTGGAACGTCACCGGCAACGCGACGATCGGCACCCTCGAGAACGGCCAGCACGTCGCCGAACTCGGTACGAAGGCGTCGTCGATCCGGCAGCAGCTCACCGGCCTGACCCGCGGTCGCACGTACAGCGCCTCCGCCTGGATCGAGGTCGAACCGGGCAAGTCCCGCCCGACCACGGTGACCGTCGACGGCGCTCGCAACCAGGTCATCAGATCGACCGCGCAGAACATGGTTGCCGCCGACGACAAACACGAGGCCTACTACCAGCGCGCACGAGTCGTGTTCCAGGCCAAGGGAAGCACCGCTGACCTGTCCATCGGGGCAGCTGCAGGTGCCGCGCGGGTTCGTCTTGACGACGTACGAGTGGTCGAGACGACGAGGCCCGCGGCCGGGCTCGTCGACGACTTCGAGCACGTGGACCAGGGCTGGGGGCCGTTCGTGAAGGGCGATGCCGGTGGTGTCACCGACCCGCGGACGGTGCTCGCTCCCAAGCACGCGCCGTACACGCAGGCCGGCTGGAACGGGAAGCTGGTCGACGATGTGCTCGACGGCGGCTGGTCGCTCAAGTCGCACGAGGAGAACGAGGGCCTGGTCTACCGGACGGCGCCGTGGACGGTGAATTTCCAGCCGGGCCACAAGTACAAGGTCAGCTTCGACTACGAGAGTGGCCGCGCCGGTCAGTACGCGTGGGTCCAGGGTGTCGACCGGCCGGCGTCCGTCGAGGTGCCAATCAGTATCGATTTGAAGGCGACGCCGATCGGCGAGCAGCGGACGAAGGCGACGTTCAACCAGGAGTTCGTGGCCGGGTGCGGCGGCGACTACTGGGTCGGACTGCGCAAGCTCACCGACGGCGGCGACCAAAGCGACTTCGTCATGGACAACTTCGCCGTGACGGATCTCGGTACGACGTCGCAGCCGGCGGACTGCACCTCGGTCGCGGTGTCGGGCCTGAACGGCCTCGTCTCCGGTGAAGCGAACACCGTCACCACCACGTTCACCAACAACGATGTGGTGGCCGCCAGCAACATCACGTTGGGCCTGACCGCACCGGACGGCTGGACCGTCACGGCGACCACGCCGGCGACGCACGCGACGGTTGCCGCAGGCACCAGTGTGACGACCACGTGGGACGTGACTCCCCCGGCCGGTACGCCGGAGGGCAAGTACCCGCTGACGGCGACGGGCGGTCAGGCGACGATCAGCGCGGAGGCCACTGTGCTGCCGCCGGGGATCGTTCCGCAGTCCCGGATCAAGGTGGCCGATGTGAGCAGTGAGGACGTCGGCACGGGTGGTGCCGCGACGTCGGCGCTGGACGGAAACCCCAGCACTCTTTGGCATTCCGCCTGGTCCGAGGTCAGTACGCCGGCCGGGTACCCGCACTACATGACGCTCGATCTTGGGTCGACGTACCAGGTGAACGGGTTCAGCTACCTGCCGCGGCAGAGTGGCACGAACGGGATGTTCAAGGGGTACGAGATCTACGTGAGCGCCGACGGTCAGGACTGGGGTACGTCGGTTGCGACCGGGCAGTTCCCGAACTCCACCGCCGTACAGCGGGTCGACTTCACCGCGAAGCCCGGCCGGTTCGTGAAGTTCGTCGGCACGAGTTCGCTCAACGGCGCGGTCTTCGGATCGGCCGCCGAGTTCAACGTCTACGGCACGCACTAGACAGGAGAAGCGGCGCCACTCCCGCCCCTTGGGAGTGGCGCCGCTTGGCCTTTGTTACTTGGTGATGGTCACCGAGACCGGCGCGGACGCGGTGTTCGCCGCGACGACGCGGAACTTGTTCACGCCGATCCGGCCGCTCTGCACCCACACCGAGTAGGTCGCCCGGCTGGTCACCTTGGTGGTGGCCGGGAAGTTGACCCACTTGCCGTTCTGCAGCCGCTGCACCTGGACGGCGGTGTTCTTCGCGATCCCGGAGGTCTTGCCGCTGAACGAGACCTTGGTCCACGCCTTCGCGGTGGCCTTGTCCGACTTGATCGTGATCGACTTCGCCGCGACAGAAGCGCTGGTGGCGGTGGTGGCGGTGGTCGCCGCGTTGGCCTGCAGGGCGCCGGCGATACCGAGTCCCCCGGCAGCCAGTGCGAGACCGGCGACGACGGCGGCGGAACGGCGGATGAACTGTGCGCGCATGATGTCTGGTTTCCCCTCGTTTTGTTGGTGTTACGGAGGGGAAGACGCGGCGGTCGACGGAAAGGTTGTGTTACAACACCGTCTCAGGTCCGGCGGGAAGCACGAGACGGGCGAGCGCACCGCCGCCGGGAGCCTCGCCGAACGTCAGCTCGGCGCCCAGTACCTTGGCGTGCCCGACTGCGATGGTCAGGCCGAGGCCATGCCCGGCACCGCGTTCGGCCATCCCGGACCGGAACCGACGCGGGCCCTCGGCAATCAATTCCTCCGGGTAACCGTTGCCGTGATCAACGACCTCGACGGTCCGGCCGCTGACTGTGACCTCGACCGGCGGCCGGCCGTGCCGCAATCCGTTGACGATCAGGTTGGCCAGGATCCGCTCGATCCGCCGCGAATCGGTCGACACCGTCTCGTCCGGCCCGGTCTGGTGGACGATCACGCTGTCCGGTGCGAGCGACTGCTGCATCCGCAACCGCCCGACCGCCGAGCCCACGAACGCGCCGAGCCCGACCAGCTCCAGATCGGCCTGCTCGACACCCGAGTCGAACCGGGCGATCTCCAGAAGATCCTCGACCAGCCGCCGCAGCACCTTGGCCCGGTCGCGCACCAGTTCACTGGGACGGCCGGGCGGCAGGAGTTCGGCGGCGGTCGTCAGCCCGGTCACCGGCGTACGTAGATCGTGGGCGACGTCCGCCGTGAACCGGCGCTCCGCCTCGAGCTGACCACGCAGCGAACTGGCCATCGTGTCGAGGGCGGTCGCGAGCGACTGCACCTCGTCCTTGCCCTTGCCAACGGCCTCGGCCGCCGACGCGTCCAGGTCGCCCGCCGCGATCCGCCGGGCTGTGCCCGCGACCGCGACGATCCGTTTGGACAGGCTGCCGGCCAGGATCACGCTGACCAGTGCGACCAGCGCGACCGTGCCGATCCCGCCGAGGACCAAGGCCTGCTGGAGCGCCTTCATCGAGTCGTCGGTGCTCTCGTAGTCCTGTTCGATCGAGAGCACCTTGCCGTCCTTGACCGCGACCGCCGCCCACATCTTCGCGTGCGGCGACCCGGTCTTGAACGTGGCCCGCTTCCCTTCGAGCACCGCCTCCCGCAACTGCGGCGGCAGGTCCGGATCGTCCAGCTTCGCCCCGAACACCGGTACGTCGTTGGTGTCGTAGCTCTGCGCCGCAAGCTGGATCCGCTCGTCGGCGAAGCTGCGCGTGCGGTCCAGCCGGGCCGACTGGGCCTGGGTGTAGACCGCGACGCACAGCACCAGGATCGCGAGCGCGGAGACCAGCAGGAAGATGAGACCGAGCTTGCCGCGCAGTCCCATCCGTTATGCCCGCAGCTTGTACCCGAAGCCGCGGACGGTTTCGATGCGGTCGGCACCGATCTTGGTCCGTAGCCGCTGCAGGTGGACGTCGACCAGCCGGCCGTCGCCGCCCCACTCGTAGTCCCAGACCCGTTGCAGCAAGGTCGACCGGCTCAGCACCACACCGGGGTTGTTCGCGAACTCGATCAGGAGCTTGAGCTCGGTCGGCGTCAGCTGGACGGTCTGTCCGCTGCGTCGTACCTCGAGCGCCTCCCGATCCAGTTCGAGGTCGCCGAACGACTCCACGCCGGAGCCGGCCGCCGGTGCCGGACGCTCCGGGTCGGAGACCGCGCGCCGCATCACCGCCCGCAGCCGTGCCACCAGCACCTGGGTGTCGAACGGTTTGGTCACGTAGTCGTCGGCGCCTGCCTCGAGGCCGAGTACGACGTCGAGCGCGTCTCCGCGCGCCGACACCATCACGATCGGGACCGTGCTGGTCTCGCGGATCCGTCGGCACACCGAGATGCCGTCCAGCCCGGGCAGCATGATGTCGAGCATCACGACGTCCGGATGGATCTTCTCGAATCGCTCGATCGCTTCCAGGCCGTCCTCGGCCGTGGTCACGTCGTAGCCGTGCCGCTCGAGGGTCAACTGGGTCGCCTCCCGGATCACCGCGTCGTCCTCAACCATGAGAATGCGCGCTGCCGGTTCTTCCGGTACCACGAACTTGGGTCTCCCTACTGGTCCGTCGAGCTCACCTTGATCATCTGCCGGCCGTTCCAACGGTAGACCTCGACCCGTCGGCCGGACGGGCAGCAGACCGGGTCGTCGATCGCGAAGATCTTCGACTCGACCACCAGGTCACCTTGCGGGCTGGCGGTCACGGTCGGTTGCTCGACATCCAGGTTCCAGATCGGTCGCGGGCCGGTTGGCTCGACGGCGATCAGGAAGATACCGAAGACGAACTTCTCCAGAGTATGGATCAGGACGATCTGCTGAGGTGTACCGCTGTGCAATACATCAACGGTCTTACCCCTGCTGAGGCAACGCGAAATCACGGTGCAATTCGAAAGGACTGTCCGCGAGTAGCTCGACAGGTGCCGATCGGCGAGCAGCCGGGCCCGGACTTTGTACAGGTCGACGGCCACTTCGGGGGTCCGCTCGGCGCGCGGAGAGGCGCTGCCGGTGCCGAACGCGACCGACGGCGTCGGGGTCGTCGGAGGGGGCGATTCGGGGCCCTCGACCCGCAATCCGCCGCCGTTGCCGCAGGCAGCGAGCGTGATCGTCGCGACCACCGCGGCGACGGCAGGCAGCACGGTACGGCGCCACAGACCCATCGGGCGCCTCCTACCCTGCATCAAGTCCCCCCCGCGAATTCGTACACGTCCTCACTTCCATGGTGTCGGCCGGACGTCACATTCGACGGGCGTGGACGTCGAGTGGCCTCGGCAGTTCTATTGCGGTTCCGTCACAGCGCCGGTCACCCGGCGACGACCTTCCCCGGATTCAGCAGGTTCTTCGGGTCCAGAGCGGTCTTGATCGCCCGGTGCACGTCGAGCGCGACCGGCCCGATCTCCTCCGCCAGCCAGGCACGCTTCAGGACCCCGACCCCGTGTTCGCCGGTGATCGTGCCGCCGAGGTCCAGCCCGATCTCCATCACCCGGTCGAACGCGACCTGGGCCCGCTCGGCCTGCGCCGGATCGGTCTGGTCGAAGACGACCGTCGGGTGCATGTTGCCGTCGCCGGCGTGCCCGAGGACCCCGATCGTGATGTCCAGCTCGGCCGACAGCGCCTCGATCCGGCCGATGAACTCGGCCAGCCGCGAGCGCGGTACGGCGACGTCGTCGATCAGCGTCGTACCGAGTTCCTCCAGGGCGGTCAGCGCGGCCCGGCGCCCCTCGAGGAGCAGCTCGCCCTCGGCGTCGTCCTCGGCCTCGATGCACTCCAGGGCGCCGTGGTCGCGGCACAGCTTGGCCACCGCGGCGACATCGGCGGCGCCCGCCTCGCCGCCCGCGTCGGACTGGGCGATCAGCATCGCGGCCGCCTCGTCGGGCAGGTCCATGCGCTTGTACTTGTTGACCGCGCGGATCGTGGTCCGGTCCATGATCTCCAGCAGGCTGAGCGAGACGCCGCTGCGGATGATCTCCAGGATCGCGTTCCCGGCCTCGACGCCGGAGCCGAACAGCGCGGCCATCGTCTTCGGCTTCGCGGCGGCCGGGCGCAGCGCCAGGGTCGCCTCGGTGATGATGCCGAGCGTGCCTTCGCTGCCGACGATCAGCTTCGCCAGGTCGTAGCCGGCGACGCCCTTCACCGTCTTCCGCCCGGTCCGCAGGATCCGGCCGTCGGCGAGCACGACCTCCAGGCCGAGCACGTAGTCCGTGGTCACGCCGTACTTCACGCAGCACAGGCCGCCCGAGTTCGTGGACAGGTTGCCGCCGATCGAGCAGAACTCCCAGCTCGACGGGTCCGGCGGGTAGAACAGCCCGTGCTCGGCGACCGCGCGGGACAGGACCGCGTTGTAGACGCCCGGCTGCGTGACGACGTACCGGTCGATGGACTCGATCGCCAGGATCCGGTCCATCTTCTCCAGCGAGATCACGATGCAGCCGTCGAGCGCGTTGGCGGCGCCGGACAGGCCGGACCGCGCGCCCTGCGGCACGATCGGTACGCCGGCCTCGGCCGCGATCCGCACCGCCGCCTGGACGTGCGCGGTCTCCCGGGCCAGCACGACGGCGAGCGGAACCCCGGCCGGGCAGAACATCGCCCGGTCGTACCGGTAGCTCTCCATCCGGTCCGGATCGGTCACCAGCGCCTCGGGCGGCAGTACCTGACGCAGCTGCTCGACAACCTCACTCATGACTCGAGCCTAATGAATACTCCGCGGTACTGCCCGACCTCTTAGCGGGTGCGCTTGGTGATGTTCTCGGAGATTTCCTCGTAGCCGCCGCCGTAGTTGTGGTACTCGCGGCCGATGGCGGCGAACGTGATGCTGCCTGCGGTCGCCTTGACCTTCGGTGTCCGGCACGTGCGCTGGCCCTGGATCACCGAGCCGTTGCCGCCGCTGCTGTCGCAGCTGAGCACCCGGCCGTTGTTGCCGCCGCCGTACTGCACCAGGAAGGCGTTGGCCTTCGCGTTGGCGACCAGCGGCGACGCCATGGTGATCTCGGCCCAGTACTGGTAGCAGCTGTCGCGGACGAGCCGGACCGTGCCCCAGCTGGGTGGCTGATGGTTACGCAGCATCGGCGCCGATGCGATGGACCTCGCGCCCGAGCAACTGGCGGCCGTGGCCGCCTCGGCCGGGAGGACGGACATCGCGATCGCGCCTACGCCGGCCAGGCCGGCGGTGCTGAGCAGAATGCCCAGTGTCTTCATGACGAAACCCTTCCTGAGTGCACGCCCCGACGCCCACTCAGGAAGGCACACTACGCGAACGGAGCCTGCCCGGACAGTCATTCCGGTAATCGGACGGCGACACGCCGTATGCAGTTGCTACCGGCAAGGTTCTGGGCGTCGGTTACCCGCTTAACCGGTGCTAAAGGTTGCCGCGGCGCTCTTGTTCGCGCTCGATGGCCTCGAAGAGAGCCTTGAAGTTGCCCTTGCCGAAGCCGAGCGAACCGTGCCGCTCGATCAGTTCGTAGAACACCGTCGGGCGGTCGCCGATCGGCGCGGTGAAGATCTGCAGCAGGTAGCCGTCCTCGTCGCGGTCGACCAGGATGCCGCGCGACTGCAACTCGTCGATCGACACCCGCACCTCGCCGATCCGGGCCCGCAGCTCCGGGTCCTCGTAGTAGGAGTCCGGGGTGTTGAGGAACTCGACGCCGTTGGCCCGCATGATGTCGACGGTGCGCAGGATGTCGTTGGTCGCGAGCGCGATGTGCTGCGCGCCGGCGCCGTCGTAGAACTCCAGGAACTCGTCGATCTGCGACTTCTTCTTCGCCACCGCCGGCTCGTTCAGCGGGAACTTCACCCGGTGGTTGCCGTTGGCGACGACCTTGCTCATCAGCGCCGAGTAGTCGGTGGCGATGTCGTCGCCGATGAACTCCGCCATGTTCACGAAGCCCATCACCTTGTTGTAGAAGGCAACCCACTCGTCCATCTTGCCGAGCTCGACGTTGCCGACCACGTGGTCGACGGCCTGGAACAGCCGCTTCGGGTGGCCCTCGGGGCGGGTGACCTTGGTGGCCGCCGCGACGAAGCCGGGCAGGTACGGGCCGTCGTACTTGCTGCGGTCGATCAGCGTGTGGCGGGTGTCGCCGTACGCCGCGATCGCCGCACGGCGGATCGTGCCGTGTTCGTCGGTGACGTCGTTCGGCTCCTCGAGGACGACGGCGCCGACCTTGCGCGCGTGCGCGATGCACTTGTCGACGTCCGGGACCTCGAGGGCGAGGTCGGCGACGCCGTCACCGTGCTTGCGGTGGTGGTCGAGCAGCGTGCTCTTCGGGCTGACGCCGCCGGAGATCACGAACCGGGCGGAGCCGGCCTTGAGGACGTACGCCTTGCTGTCCTTGGAGCCGGTCTCGGGACCGGAGTACGCGACCAGGTCCATCCCGAACGCGAGCTGGTACCACTTCGCGGTCTGGGTGGCGTTGCCGACCACGAACACCACCGCGTCCATGGCGGTGACCGGGAACGGGTCGGTGCTCTCGTCGTACGGCACCAGGCCGACGAGCTGCTTCAGCTGGTCGAGGTCGAGATCGGCGTCGAGCTCTGCGGGCGTGAGATCGGTGCTGGTCATGGGGCCTCCTGGCCTGGACTGAGGAGTGGAGGGAGCGAAGCGACTGGAACGACGAGGGAAGGACGGGAGTTACAGCCCCATGACCCGCCGCGCCGGAGGCGTGGCATCAGTACTGTCATGGGGCCCTCCCGGGTCGGTTTCGTGCAGCCGAGCCTGGTGGGTGGGCGCAGGTTGCGCAACAGTTCCTTGTTTCGCTGGACAAGCTGTGCAGTATGCTGCGGATGTTGCTGGACTATTTGGTCAGTCTGACCATCGCGGGAGGTTGGCCATGACGGTCGATGCGCTGGACGCCCGGATCCTGGGGTTGTTCGCGGCCGAGCCGCGGGTCGGCGTCCTGGAGGCGTCGCGCCGGCTGGGGGTCGCGCGCGGAACGGTGCAGGCGCGGCTGGACCGGCTGCAGCGCGACGGCGTGGTGCGCGGGTGGGGACCGGACATCGACACGAGCGCGATCGGCTACCCGGTGACGGCGTTCGCGACGCTGCAGATCGAGCAGGGCTCAGGTCACACCACGGTCGCCGAGGCGCTCGCCCGCATCCCCGAGGTCCTCGAGGTCCACACCATCACCGGCGCCGAGGACCTCTGGTGCCGCATCGTCGCCCGCTCGAACGCCGACCTCCAACGCGTGATCGACCAGGTAGTCATCGTCCGAGGCATCCAAAGAGCCTCGACAGTCATCGCCCTCGCCGAACAGATCCCCCACCGAGTACTCCCGCTGGTCGAAGCAGCCACCGCCACCAAACCTCATTTGCCTGGTTGACCCAGCAAATGAGGGGTTCATGACCCTCAACCAGGGTCATGAACCCCCGATTTCGCTGGTGGGCCAGCCGAATCGCTGGGTCTGCCAGGCAAATGGGGTGAGGTGCGGGTGGGCGGGGTCAGGCGAGGCGTTTGGCTACTTCTACTGCGGCTCGGGCTACTCGGGGGCCTACGAAGTCCCGGTCCAGTTTGCCGAGGACGACCACGCCGATGGAGGCCTCGACGCCGGGGACGCCGAGGACGGGTGACGACACGCCTTGGGCGCCGGCCTGGAGTTCGCCGGAGGTGATGACGAAGGGGCGGCCGGCGGGGTCGGGCTTGCGGCGGCCGGCCAGGATCGCCTTGCCGGCGGCGCCTTGGTCGAGCGAATGCCGGGAACCCATCCGGTAGGAGACGTGGTAGTCGGTCCAGCTCGGCTCGACGACCGCGATCGCGAGCGCCTCCTCACCGTCCGCAACCGTCAGGTGCGCGGTAGCGCCGGTGTCCTCAGCGAGCGAACGCAGTACCGGGAGTGCTGCGTCACGCAGTGTCGGCTGCACGCGCCGGCTGTAGTGCAGTACGGCGAGACCGAGGCGGGCGCGCCCCTCGCTGTCACGGCGTACGAGCCGGTGCAGCTCGAGCGTGTTCACCAGGCGGTACACGACCGTGCGACTGACGCCGAGCGCCGCGGCGAGCTCGGTGATGGACAGCCCGTCCGGGGCGTCCGCCAGCAACTCGAGGACGGTCAGCCCCCGGTCGAGCGTCTGCGAGGTCTCGGCGGGCACCTGGCAAGAGTATCCGTTATTCGTGCGCGGCCCGATGGCCCCGTATCTTGCTGCCGTGCGAAATTACTGGTCGCTGCTCCCAGCTGTCCTCGTGATCGTCGTCCTGATCCTGGTCTATGCCGTTCCGACCATCATCAATCCGCAGTGGACGAGCTCGATCACGGCGATGTTCCGCACCACCACGGTGCCGGCCGACGCCACCCCCGAGGAGGCCCGCCGCGCGGCCGGCATCCTCGGCCCGCAGCAGCTCAAGTCCCGCCGGATGCTGGCGATCGCGCTGATCGTCGGCGCGGTCGCGCTGATCGGCTTCAACATCTCGTTGAACCGCGAGGCGGTCGGCTGCTACAAAGCCGCCCGCGCGTTCGGGGCGATCGACGGCCCGGACACCAAGGATCCGTGCATCGACATGATCTACGGCACGTTCATCGGCGACGGCTCGCGCGAACCCGACGAGAAGAGCCCGCAGCCGGTGAAGTTCTACCAGCGGGTGGAGGGGAAGAAGCCGAAGTACCTCAAGTGGATCCAGAACGCCCCCAAGTACGACGAGGTGGACCTGCTGTTCGGCACCGTCGGCAAGTGCGCGTCGGACCTCAGCGTCCAGCAACTCGAGGACAAGATCATGGTGGTCGTCGACACCGACGCGCCCTGTCCGGACGACAGCAACATGTCGGTCACCTCGATCAAGCTGAAGGAGCCGCTCGGCGACCGCAAGATCGTGACCGTCGACGACGAGCCGGTGAGCGAGATCAACCCGGACATGGACTCCTGGTTCACGGTCCTCAAGAAGCTGGCGACCGGCGGCTGATCAGCTGAGGGCGCGGGTCTGCGAGTCGTAGACCCGGAACGGACGGTTCCGCGCCAGCAGGATCAGCAGCCCGGTGACGCAGACCGCGGCGCCGCCGAGCAGCGCGACGGTCGGGGTGGTCAGCGAGGCCGTCGTACCGGCGACGAAGTCACCGAGCCGCGGGCCACCGGCAACGACCACGATGAACACCCCCTGCAGCCGGCCGCGCATCGCGTCCGGCGCCGCGGACTGCAGCACCGTGTTCCGGTACGCCGAACTCACCATGTCGGCCGCCCCGGACAGCGCGAGCAGCGCGACGCCCAGCCAGATCGTCCGGGACAGCCCGAACAGCCCGACAGCCACGGCGTACGCCGTGATCGCCAGCACGATCGCCACCCCCTGACGGCGTACCCGGGTCACCCAGCCGGAGAAGATCACCCCGATCAGCGCCCCGATCGCCGGCGCGGCCTGCAGGAGACCGACCGTCCGTACGCCGCCGCCGAAGAACGCGCCCGCCACGGCCGGGAACAGCGCGCGAGGCTGCGCGAACACCATCGCGAGGATGTCCGCGAGGAACGTCGCCAGCAACGCCGGCGCGGCGCGCAGGAACGTGAACCCTTCCAGCACCGAGCGCAGCCCGGCCCGCCGTACGGCGCCTGTCGGAGGCACCGGCGGCAGCCGGAACAACGCGTACAGCGCCGCGGTGAACGTGATCACGTCGACCAGGTACGCCGCCGCGAACCCGTGCCAGGCGATCACCGCCGCACCGAGCAGCGGTCCGGCGGTGAAGCCCAGGTTGAACGCGGCCTGGCTGAGCGTGTTCGCGGCCGGCAGCAGTTCGGGCCGGACCAGCCGCGGGATGATCGCGGACCGGGCCGGGTTGTTGACCGCGAAGCACGCCGACTGACAGGCCACCACGGCGTACAGCACCGAGACCTGGGCCCAGTCGAGGTGCGACTGCAGCACCAGGACCATCGAGAGCAGCCACAGGCCGGCCGACGAGACGAGGGCGAGCGTACGGCGGTCGATCGCGTCGGCCATCGCACCGCCGTACAGCCCGAAGACGATCAGCGGGACCAGCGAGCACAGGCCGACCAGCCCGACCGCGAACGTCGACTGCGTCAGCGCGTACACCTGGATCGACACGGTCACCGCGGTCATCTGCTGACCGAGCTGCGACACCGTCGACCCGATCCACAACCGTCGGAAGTCGGCGGACTCACGCAGCGGGCGGAGGTCGGTGAGCAGACGCACGCTGACAACTTATGGCACAACGTGAAAAATTAAACAGTCGGGAAGAGCGGGTGATCCAGGGGTGCGCCGGCGGTCAGGTCGAGGCCGTCGGTGACCACGTGACCGGCGCCGGTGTACGTCGCCTCGGCGTCGAAGTAGATGTTGACGTGCGCGATCCGCGGGTCGTCGGTGAGGTTCGGCGTCGCGGAGTGCGCGAGGTAGGCGTTGTGGAAGGTGCAGTCGCCGGCCTGCAGCGGGATCGTCAGGCGCTCCTCCCAGCGCAGGTCGGGCGCGGCGCGGAACAGGTCGTCGCGGTCCGACAGGTCCTGGCGGCGCAGGTTCTGGTGGTCCTGCGAGCCCGGGATGAACGTCATACAGCCACGCTCCACCGGTACGTCGACCAGCGCGATCCACGCGGACAGCGAGGCCCGCGAACCGGCGTGCGGCCAGTACGGCGCGTCCTGGTGGAACTCGGTCGCCGCGCCGTTGTGCGGTGGCTTGATCAGCAGCTGGTCGTGCCAGATCCGCAGCGGTACGCCGGCCAGCGCGGTCGCCGCCGCGGCGAGGCGCGGGTCCAGGGTGAGCTCCCGCAGTACGTCGTTCTGCTGCCAGACGTTGACGTACTGGTTGAAGATCTTCGACTCCTTGAACAGGTCGTCGGCGCCGGTCGTCCACTCGGTCGCGGCGGCCGCGAACCGGGCCGCCTCGTCGCGGCCGATGATGTTCCGGATCCGGACGACGCCGTCGCGGCGGTAGGCGGAAATGGTCTCTTCGTCGACGGTCGCGGGTGCCGTAGGGTCGGTCGTGGTCATCGGTGTGCTCCTCGGATTCCGGTGGCCTGGAAGGTGTTTCCAGCGTCGCGGCTGCCGTGCTTCGAGGACAGGCGGTGGTTGACCAGGACTTGACCGATCTTGACCTCCTGGAGGTTGGGTATGCACAACATGTTGAGCAGCGAGGTCTTCCCGGACCCGCGGTTGCCGGTGGCCGGCGAGCAGCTCGAGGTGGTCGCGGACGTCGCGCCGCACAGCCACGCGTTCTTCGAGATCGCGGTCGTGGTGTCCGGACGGGGCACGCACGTGTCGGCGGCCGGCGAGGTCGCGCTGACGCCGGACTCGGTCGTCGTACTGCGGCCTGGTGAGTGGCACGGGTACGTCGACTGCGAGGACCTCGTGGTGCGGAACGCGTACCTCGGACCGGACGTCTTCGGGCTGCTGTCCGGCGCCCTCGTGCCGGGATCTCTCGGAGCTCCGGCCCATCCGGCGGTGCAGCACGCGATGCGCCTGCTGGAGTCCGACCTGGCCGAACCCTGGACCCTCGACCTGCTCGCGGCCCGCGTCAACCTCGCCCCCGGGTACCTGATCCGGCTCTTCGGCAAGTCGGTCGGCCTGTCCCCCATGGCCTACCTGAACCGCATCCGCGCCGAACGCGCCGCCGGCCTGTTGATCGAGACCGAACTACCGGTCAGCACGATCGGAACCACCGTCGGCTGGCACGACCCGAGCCACGCGACCCGGAGATTCCGCTCGACATTCGGACTCAGCCCCTCCCGGTACAGGTCCGCTTTCAGACCGTAAGCAAAGATGTGCGTATGACGTCGTCTGTGCAAACGCCTGACCCGAATCCTGGCTGGCTGTCCGAGTTCGCGCTCGCCGAGACCCGGACGCGGGTCCCGATCCTGTACGTCGAGGCCGTCCCGGTGCGCGTCGATACGCTCGGCCAGATCGAGCACATCGGGGTCCTGCTCCGGACCTCCCCCGCAAACGGTGAGATCACCCGCACGCTGGTCTCCGGGCGCGTACTGCACAACGAGCCGATCCGCGACGCGCTGCAGCGCAACATCGAGAAGGACCTCGGCCCCTCCGCGTTCCCGCGGCTCCCGTCCACGCTGGTCCCGGTCACCGTCGCGGAGTACTTCCCGTTCCCCGGCATGAGCCCGGCGCTGCACGACTCGCGGCAGCACGCGGTCGCCCTCGTGTACGTCGTCCCCGTCACCGGCGAGTGCAACCCGCGCCAGGACGCGCTCGAGCTGACCTGGCTGACCCCCGAAGAGGCACTGGCCCCGAGCCTGCTCAACGACATGGAGGGCGGCCGCGGCCAACTCCTCAAGCAGGCGCTCGCCTGGTCCGGCGCCACCGTCTGAGGTTCACCAAGCCAGTCGGCCCTCCTCGGCGTACACGTGGCCGGTTGGGCCGTCGGCGTTGAGCATCGCGAGCTTGACGGCGACCGCTGCGCCTTGGGCAGGGGTTCGGGCGGCGGTCCAGCCGCCCATGTCGGTCGCGCAGTTGCCGGGGTCGGCGCCGTTCACCAGGATCCCGGTATCGCGCAGTTCGTTGGCGAGCATGACCGTCACCATGTTCACCGCCGCCTTCGACGCGTTGTAGCCGACGGTCAGCACGGTCGACATCCGCGACTCCGGATCGCCGACCTGCTCGAACGACGCCAGCGACGTCGACAGGTTCACGATCCGCGCGGCCTCGGCGGTGCGGAGCAGCGGCAGGAACGCCTGCGTCACGCCCACCAGCCCGAGCACATTCGTCTCGAACGCAGACCGCAGTACGCCGGCCTCGATCCGCGACACCGCGTCGTCGCCCGCGGGGATGATCGCCGCGTTGTTGACCAGTACGTCGAGCCGCCCGTACTCCGCCGCGACCCGCTCGGCCGCGGCCCGCACCGACGCCTCGTCCGTCACCTCCAGCTGGATCCCGACCACATCGAGGCCCTCGGCAACCAGTTCCTTCACCGCCAGCTCGCCGCGGTGCAGGTCCCGCGACCCGGCCAGCACGGTGAACCCGGCCTGCCCGAGCTGCCGTGCGATCTCCTTGCCGATGCCTTTGTTGGCGCCCGTGACGAGCGCGATCTTCCGCGAATTCATGGTGTTCATGCCCTTCAGCCTGCTTCGGCTCGGCCCGGTCAGGCAGAGTCGGCTGAGGCTGGGATCGGCGGTCCCTGGCTGAGCTCGCCGGCGCCTGGGATCCTGGGGGCATGGATCGCGACGGGCTGGCGGAGTTCCTGCGGGTACGGCGGGAAGCGTTGCAACCGTCCGACGTAGGACTCCCCGCCGGCCTACGCCGCCGTACGCCCGGGCTCCGCCGGGAAGAGGTGGCGAGCCTCGCGACCATGTCGACGGACTACTACACCCGCCTGGAGCAGGGCCGTGGTCCACGCCCGTCCCGCCCGGTGCTGACCGGGCTCGCCCGCGCGCTGCGGTTGTCGGACGACGAGCGCGGCCACCTGTTCCGGCTCGCGGGCGAGCAGCCCGGGCCGCCACCGGGTCCGCCGGTGGAGGTGCGGACCGGCGTACTGCGGATGCTCGCGCGGCTCGACGTACCGGGTCTGGTCCTGGACGCGAAGTACGACGTACTCGCGTGGAATCCGCTGGCCGCGGCGCTGATCACGGACTTCTCGGCACTCCCGCCGCGGGACCGGAACCTCCTCCGCCTGCGCTTCCTCACCGATCGGCAGACCGAGCTGTTCGGCGAAGAGGCCACCCGTGAGTTCGCCCGCGACGCGGCCGCCGACCTGCGCGCGGCGACCAGCACGTACCCGAACGATCCGGCGCTCGCCCAGCTCGTCGACGACCTGCTGGCCGGCAGCCCGGAGTTCGCGGAGATCTGGGCGCGGCACGAGGTCGGGCGGCAGCAGACGCTGTGCCAGACGATCTTCCACCCGCAGGTCGGGCGGATCGACGTGATCTGCGAGGTGCTCGTGGTGCCGGAGCGCGACCAGCGCGTGGTGCTCTACACGGCCGAGCCGGGATCGGCGTCCGAGCAGGCGATCCGGCTGCTGGACGTGATCGGCCTGCAGGAGTTGACAACCAAGCCCTGATCAAGCGACTGTTTGATCCGTTGATTTCCGACGGAGAGGCTTGCCTGATGCGTAAGTTACTTACGGCTCTGGTTGTGCTCGGGTTGCTCGTCGTACCGCTCCGGGCTGCGGACGCCGCTCCGGGAAGTCTCGTGTTCGCGGACGAGTTCGACGGTACGGCGATCGACCGGACGAAGTGGGCCATCCACTCGAACGCGGAAGCCGACCAATGCCTGGGCAACAAGGGCAACCAGCAACTCGAGTGGCACACGTGGGACGCGTTGTCGGTGCACGACGGCACGCTCACGATGACGGCGAAGAAGAACAACCCGGCCCCGGGGTACGAGTGGTCCGGCGCCCTGATCACGACCGGTCAGGCCTGCGGGCACGAGCCGTCGCAGTCGTTCGCCGTACAGCCCGGTGACTACATCGAGACGCGGCTGAAACTCCCGTCCGCCAAGGGTTTCTGGCCGTCCACGTGGACCTGGAACGGCAACGGCTCCAACGAGCAGGACACGTACGAGTTCTACAGCGACAACCACAACGCGCTGTACCTCACCAACCACCAATCCCCCGGCGGCGGCTGCACCTACCAGTCGCCCACCGACCTCACCACCGACTGGCATACCATCGCCCAGCAGTTGGGCCCGGACGAAACCGTCTGGTACCTCGACGGCAAGGAAATCTGCCGCCAGGGCGCCTACTCCGGCACCGGCGACGCCCTGATCCTGGACCTGTTCGTGTACGCGAAGATCCCGCCCACCGTGACGTCCGAGTCGATGCAACTCGACTACGTCCGCGTGTACCGCTCGTAAAACCTGAGGCGGAGCCGTTGTTGGACTTGTCGATCCGCACGTTCGTGATCCGCGACGTTCGGGCATCTCGCCGCCGCCGTTCTTGAACTGGATGCCGTCGTACGTCGAGTCGTAGATCTCGGTGTCGCGGATGGTGACGCCGGGGATGTCCGGGTCTACGGGAACAGCGTGATCGCGCCGAACTCCTGGTCCTCGTTCCAGAACGCCCCGCCGCAGCGGTAGAGCGCCGTTGTTGGCGATCAGCGTCGTACCCGAGAACGGCAGCGGGTCGTGGTCGGTCGCCAGCATGATGCCGGGGTAGTTCATCGTGTCGTAGATCAGGTTGTTCTCGATCGTGTTGTCGTAGCCGCCGTAGATCGCGATGCCGTTGGCGCGCCACGGCAGCTGGACCGTGTTGTTGCGTGAAGGGGTTGTCGTGGCCGATGTCGACCGTCTGGTCCTTGACGTACTTGTTCGCCCAGACCGCGAGCGCGTCGTCGCCGGTGGTGCGGAACGACGAGTTGAACACCTTCGAGTTCCGCGTGCCGTTGCTGAAGTTGATGCCGTCGGCGTAGGTGTTGCGGATCCGCATGCCCGCTGAACTCGAGCGCCGTCGGCCGGGCCCCACAGCTCGGGGATGTTGTCGTAGTCGCGGCCGACCCACACGCCCGACGTTCGCGTGCTCGATCCAGACGTTGGTGATCTTCGTGTCCTGTGCCGAACCGGCCGTTCAGGCCGACGCCGCCCTCGTCGTTCCCGTCACCGCCACGGATCCGGCCGGAGCCGAAGATCGCGATGTCCGAGATCTGGACGTTCTTGTCGATGTCGAACCCGAAGTTGCCTTCGTGCGGGTGGTTGATGCCGCCCGCGTTCTGCGGCTCGATCGTGCGAGTACAGCTGCGAGTACCACATGCCCGCGCCGCGGATCGTGGCGTTCGCTGATGCCCGACCTGGTTGTACTGCCGCGGTTCAGCGGGTCGTCGGTGAGGATCTTCTTCTCCTGCCGCCACTGCCCTTCCGGGATCCAGACGCAGCTGATCACGCCGTTCTGGTCGTCGGTCACCGCCGCGCTGGATCGCGTCCGCGTCGTCGATCCCGTCGTTCGGCACCGCGCCGTACTGCGTGATCGACGTACACCCGGCCGGCTGGGACAGCGCCGGCGCGACCTGCTCGAGATCGACCAGGTCGATGATGTAGTACGACGCCGTGTCGCCGGAGTCGCGCTGCAGCCTGAACTTCGTGCCCGGACGGGTACGACTGTCCAAGCAGCGCATGTGACTCGTCGAAGAGCCTGCGCGCGTCGCCGCCCGGCGTGTTGGTGAGTGCCCTCAGGTCCGTCGCGTGTTGCCGTACAGCCAGCTGTGCCGGGACGACAGGTTCAGCTTCTGCTTGAAGGTTCCGTTGACGTACAGGCTGATCGTTGCCTCCGAGCCCCCGCCGTCCGGCGGAGTCCGGGATCGAGTTGCGGACCACGATCGAGTTGGTCGGCACGGTCGAGGTGAACTCGACGTACTGGCCGCTCGTGTTCAGCCGGACCGACTGCACGGCCGGACGACTCCGTCGCGAAGTTCGTGTGCCCGAACGTCCGCAGCGCGTCGGACGTCCAGCAGCGTGCCCGTGTAGGTCGCCGGCTTCCGCCTCGTACGACGTGTACGGTACGGCGGCGCCGCGGCCGACCACGATCGACTTGGCGAAGGTGTTGTTGTTCTCGTTGGTCTCGGCAACGACGTTGGCCGCATCCGCCGTGGCGGTCAGGTTGGCGCCGCCGTTGGTCGCCGTCCAGGTGCCGCTGATCGCGCACGTTCGCGGTGGCTCCCGCGGCGATCGACGCCGGTCGCTGCCGTTCAGCGTCGTGGTGCCGATCACCAGCCGGCGTGGTGCTGGCGGCGGACGGCCGACGTACCGCGGTTGTTGCACGGCGACCGTGAAGGGACCGGCGGCACCCACGGCGCGGGTTGGACGGGTTCGTGGTGATGCCGGTGACCTGGAGGTCCGGGCCTGGCGCTCTGGGCGACGGTCAGCTTGGTCGCTGCTGGAGGGCTGTTGTTGGTGTCGCTCTGCTCGACGACCGCGTTGGTCGGGTCGGCGACCGCGGCGACCGTGTAGTTGCCTTGCGGCGCGGTTTCCGGCGTTGGCCGGTGACGTGGCGGAGGCGCCGGCGGCGAGGCGCCGACGCTTGCCGCTGCCGGCGACCGAGCCGCCGAGGAGGAAGTTCAGGCTGCTCGCGCGGAGCGGCCGCCGGCCGTTGTTCTTGACCGTCGCGCGAGAGCGGTGATCGGCGTCGGTCTCGGACGGGTTGGCCGGCGACCAGTCGACCGTCGTCACCACGAGGTCCGGGTTCGGCGCCGCCGTACCGAAGACCTGGAGCTCCGCGACCTGACCGCCGGGCGCGCCGGTGTTGGCTGAAGAACCTGCAGGCGACGTCGGCGTACCGGCCGGTGACCGGGATCGTCATCGTGTTCTGGTTCGCGGACGGGTCGAACTGGTAGTCGGCGCGCGGCCTTGAGCGAGGTGAAGGCGGTCGCGGACTGTTCACGACCGAGGACCTCGATGCTCTGCGTGCGTGCGCCCCAGGCCGAGTCCGGGTTGAGCTTGACGACCACCGAGCTCGACGTCGGCGTTCGACGCCGAGCTTGGCGGTCAGGGTCGACGGGAAGCCGTTCGACTCCCAGTAGGTGCCGACGTTGCCGTCGTTGGCGTTGGCGGCGACGAAGCCTGAAGACCGACTCGACGCCTCGATCGGCTTGCCTGCGCGAGGTCGGTGCCGGTCGGGGTTCGACCGGCCCGCCACCAGGCCCGGCCAGTTCGAACTCCGACAGTTGCGCGGCCGGCCAGCCCGTGTTCGCGGTGAACGTCAGCCGGACATAGCGCACCGAGGTGTTGCGTGAAGTCGATCGTGACGACGTTGCGTGCCGCTGAAGTTGTACGCCGTACTGCTGACGATCGTGGTGAACGCGGAGCCGTTCGCGCTGCCCTGGACCGTGATGGTCTGGGTGCGCGCACCCCAGGCGACGGGAGTTTGAGCGTCACCTGGTTGACGTCCTTGGTGGCGCCCAGGTCCGCCTGGATCCACTGCGGGAAGGCGTTGTTGCCGCTCTCCCAGTAGGTGTTCTGCGTTGCCGTCGCCGGCGTTGCCGCTCGGGTACTCGCCGAGTGAACTGCTGGCGGTCAGGTCTTGGCGAGGTCCGCGGTCATAGCCGCGGTCGCGGACGGACAGCAGACCCGCTGCGACCAGCAGCCGGCGGCCAGCACGAGCCGCAGCAGATTTCTTCCGATGCATCGGGTGGTCCTCCATCGGGGCGGTGGGAGGTATCTTACAGAAATTGCGTCAGTCTGGCAATTTCTTGCAGCGCGGTATCCGAAGCTTGCAGCACCGGCGCAGCACGTCAACACCTCGCCACCGACGGAAACACCCCGCCCTGGAGGTCCAGGACGGGGTGTTCGGCGGCGTGGGTCAGGCGCGGCGTTGGGTGGCCCAGTCTCGGATCAGTTCGATCCGCTCCTTCAGCTGGATCGAGGAGGCGTGGGCGGCGGCCGGCCCGCCGAGTTTGCGGCGGAGGTCGTTGTGGATGACGCCGTGCGGCTGGCCGGTGCGGTGGTGCCAGGCAGCGACCAGACCGTTCAGCTCGCGGCGGAGGAGCCCGATCTGCTCGTGCGTCGCCAGCTCCGTCGGCGTGGGATCCTCACGGTCACTCGTGGACCGCTGCGACTTCTTCTGCGCCGCCAGCGACTTCTGCTGGCGCTTGTGCAGCAACTCCCGCACCTGGTCCGGCTCCAGGAGACCAGGCAACCCGAGGAAGTCCAGCTCCTCGTCGGACGCGTTGTCGCCACCGGTCCCGTAGTCGCCGCCGTCGAACACCACCCGGTCGAAGCTCGCGTCCGACCCGAGTGCCTCGAAGTTCCCCTCGAGCTCGTCGCTCGCACCCTCGGTCTGGTTCGCCTGCTTCAGCAGGTCGTCCTCGAGCGCGAAGATGTCGCCGTCCTCGTTGCTGTTCTTCCGGCCGAGGACGTGGTCGCGCTCGACCTCCATCTCGGCCGCGAACCCGAGCAGCCGGGTCACCGACGGCACGAACACCGACGCCGTCTCACCCCGCTTCCGGGCCCGCACGAACCGCCCGACCGCCTGCGCGAAGAACAGCGGCGTCGACGTCGGCGTCGCGTAGACCCCGACCGCCAGCCGCGGTACGTCGACGCCCTCGGACACCATCCGTACGGCGACCATCCACCGGGACTCGTCCTCGGAGAACTTCTGGATCTTCTTGCTCGCCGCCTTCTCGTCCGACAGCACGACGGTCGGCGACTCCCCGGTCAGCTCGCGCAGCGTCTTCGCGTACGCGCGGGCCGTGTTCTGGTCACCCGAGATCACCAGCGCGCCGGCGTCCGGCATGTGCCGCCGTACCTCGGTCAGCCGCTTGTCCGCGGCCGCCAGCACCGCGCCCATCCACTCGCCGGCCGGGTCCAGCGCGGTCCGCAGCGCCTGGGCGGTCAGGTCCTTGGTGAGCGGCTCGCCCAGCCGCGCGGCGACCTCGTCACCGGCCTTGGTCCGCCAGCGCATCTCACCCGAGTACGACATGAAGATCACCGGACGTACGACGTGGTCGCGCAGCGCGTGCCCGTACCCGTACGTGTAGTCCGCCTTGCTCCGGGCGACCCCGTCGTGGCCCTCTTCGTACGTCACGAACGGGATCGGGTTGTCGTCGCTGCGGAACGGCGTACCGGTCAGGCAGAGGCGGCGGGCCGCGGGCTCGAACGCCTCGCGAACGCCCTCACCCCAGCTGAGCGCGTCACCGCCGTGGTGCACCTCGTCCAGGATCACGAGGGTCTTGAACCGCTCGGTCCGGACCCGGAACGCCAGCGGGTTCACCGCGATCCCGGCGTACGTCACCGCGACGCCCTGGTAGTCCTTGTTCGTCTTCCCGCGCCGCCCGGCGAACGCGGGGTCGATCGCGATCCCGGCCTTGTCGGCTGCGTCGGCCCACTGGACCTTGAGGTGTTCGGTCGGCGTGACCACGGTGATCCGCTCGATCTGCCGCCGGTGCAGCAGCTCGGCCGCCACGGTCAGCGCGAACGTCGTCTTACCGGCGCCCGGTGTCGCCACCGCGAGGAAGTCCCGCGGGTTGTTGTCCAGATAGAGCTGGAGCGCCTCGGCCTGCCAGGCTCGCAGCTTGCTCGCGGTACCCCACGCGGCCCGATCCGGATAGGCCGGTGGCAGGACAGCAGCAGGGTTGGCCGGCACGTGCGAATCCACAGACAGCTACTCCCCCGAAGTCGACAGTGTGCCGGGCAGGAAGGTTACCTGACGCACGTGACAACTGGCGGGTGGCGTGTCGAGGTACGGGCGATCTGTGGAGAAAGTTCCAGGGTGGCTGGTGACACGTCCTACACTCGGGGGTATGAGTACTCAGCTGACCCCCGGTGCGGAGACGGTTGTCGACGAGCGGACCAACACCTCGCCGGCAGAGCCGGGCGATCACGAGCGGTTCTCGCACTACGTGCCGAAGGACAAGCTCACCGAGGCGATGGTGATGGGTACGCCGGTGGTCGCGCTGTGCGGCAAGGTGTGGGTCCCGAGCCGCGACCCGCAGCGGTTCCCGGTCTGCCCGGAGTGCAAGGAGATCTGGGACTCGCTGAACCCAGGTGACGAGGGCGGCGGCGAGTAGTTGCCGGCCTAGTTCTGGGTCGGGTCGTCCGGGTACGTCGCCAGGTACGCCATCTGGTCGGTCTGGCGGCGCAGGACCCGGCGCCACAGGGTGTCCGGGTCGTGGCCGAACACGTCCTCCGGCACCGACTCGACGACGTACCAGGCGCCCTCGGCGATCTCGCCCTCGAGCTGGCCGCTGGACCAGCCCGCGTACCCGGCGAAGATCCGCATCCGGGTGATCGCGCCCTCCAGCAGCGCCGGCGGTACGTCGAGGTCGACCAGACCGATCCGCCCGAAGCACTCGCGCCAGCCGGGCGGGTCCGTGGACTCGGCCACCTCGGCGACCGCGAGTGCGCTGTCGGTGCCGACCGGGCCGCCCATGAACAGCACCCCGGGCTCGTCGACGGCGGACGACCAGTTCGGCAGCACCTGCCCCACGGACAGGTCGGCGGCGCGGTTCACCACCACCCCGAGCGCGCCGTCGTCGTCGTGATCCAGCAGCAGGATCACCGACCGGCGGAAGGGCGGCTCGTCGAGCAACGGCGTGGCCACCAGCAGCGAACCGGTCAGGGTCGAGACCGTCATACCCCCATCATGGCGTACGACGGGCCACCCGGCTCGGCCCGTACCTGGCCAGCCAGGCACCGAGCGCGACCCCGGCCACGTCGGCGAGCGCGTCGAACGGATCGCCGTCGCGCTGCGGCAGCAGCCAGTGCTGCACCAGTTCGCTGACCACCGCGTTCGCGACCAGTGCCCCGAGCAACCAGCGGACCGGCAGCCCGACCTTCGTCCCGGTGAACGCGACCGCCGCGAACAGGAAGCAGTGCGCGACCTTGTCGATCTGCGGGATCCCGACGTGCGGACCCGCCTCGCGCGGCGCGTAGACGCCGTACAGCTGCAACGCCACCGCCGCGACGAAGGCGATCCGCCAGGCCCAGACGCGCACCCGCGAGCCGGTGCCTTCCAAAACCGTGTCGACGTCACAGCGCCGGGGAGTCGTCCGGGAAGCTCTCGTGCGCGGGGGCCTTGCCGCCGGCGGCGTCACGGACCGCGTGCGCGACCCGCGTGTGCACCTCCGGGTGGAAGACGCTCGGCACGATGTAGTCCGCGTTCAGCTCGTCGTCGGTGACGACACTGGCCAGGGCCTTCGCCGCGGCCAGCTCCATGTCGATCGACACCTTCGACGACTGCGCGTCGAGCAGACCGCGGAAGACGCCCGGGAAGACCAGCACGTTGTTGATCTGGTTCGGGAAGTCGCTGCGTCCGGTCGCCACCACGGCCGCGTGCTCGTGCGCCGCGGCCGGGTCGACCTCCGGGTCCGGGTTGGCCAGCGCGAAGACGATCGCGTCCTTGTTCATGGTGGCGATGTCGGCGCCGCTCAGGATGTTCGGCGCGGAGACGCCGACGAACACGTCCGCCCCGCTCAGCGCACCCTTGAGGTCACCGCTGTACTTCGCCGCGTTGGTGTTCTCCGCGATCCAGCGCAGCTCCGGCGACAGCCCCTCGCGTTCGGTGTGGATGACGCCCGCGATGTCGGCGACGATCGTGTCCTGCACGCCGGCCTTGAGCAGCAGCTTCAGGATCGCCGTACCGGCCGCACCCGCGCCGGACAGCACCACCCGGATCTCGCCGATGTCCTTGCCGACCACCCGCAGCGCGTTGAAGAGCGCCGCCAGTACGACGATCGCCGTACCGTGCTGGTCGTCGTGGAAGACCGGGATGTCCAGCTCCTCGCGCAGCCGGGCCTCGATCTCGAAGCAGCGCGGCGCGGAGATGTCCTCCAGGTTGATCCCGGCGAAGCCCGGGCGCGATCGCCTTGACGACCTGGATGATCGCCTCGGGGTCCTGGGTGTCCAGGCACAGCGGCCAGGCGTCGATCCCGGCGAAACGCTTGAACAACGCGGCCTTGCCCTCCATCACCGGCAGGGCGGCCTTCGGGCCGATGTTGCCGAGGCCCAGTACGGCGGAACCGTCGGTGACGACCGCGACGCTGTTGCGCTTGATCGTCAGCCGCCGCGCGTCCTCCGGGTTGGCGGCGATCGCCAGGCAGACCCGCGCGACACCCGGCGTGTAGATCATCGACAGGTCGTCACGGTTGCGGATCGGGTGCTTGGCCTCCATCGAGATCTTGCCGCCGAGGTGCATCAGGAAGGTCCGGTCCGAGACCCGGCCGATCTCGACGCCCGGTACGGCGCGCATCGCCTCGACCAGGCGGCCGGCGTGCTCGGTGTCGGCCGCGGCGCAGGTGACGTCGATCCGCAGCCGCTCGTGGCCGGACGCGGTCACGTCGAGCGCGGTGACCAGACCGCCGGCCTGCTCGACCGCGGTCGTCAGCTTGCTCACCGTCGAGCCGCCCGCGGGCACCTCGAGGCGAACGGTGATGGAGTACGAAACACTCGGCAAGGCAGTCACGCGGGTGATCCTCTCATGTCACTGGTCATGCCTGGAGGTTCCGTAAGTAAAGTGCATGACGGACCTCTGGGTAATCCATTACTCGCCCGGTTACTGTTCCGTCAGGAAGGGAGCCAGAGTGCCGACTGTCAGCGACGTGGCCGCACGCGCCGGGGTGTCGACGGCGACCGTCTCGCGGGCGCTGAACGGGAAGCCGACGGTCGATCCGGACCTCGCCGCGCGGGTACGGCAGGCGGCCGACGAACTCGGGTACCAGCCGAACGGCCCGGCGCGGAACCTCCGCCGCCAGGAGGCCGCGGTGGTGGCGCTGATCATTTCGGACGTGGAGAACCCGTTCTTCACCGCGATCGCGCGCGGGGTCGAGGACGTGGCGCACGAGGTCGGGTACTCCGTCGTGCTCTGCAACTCCGACGAGAGCGTGGAGAAGGAGAACCGCTACCTCGACATCGCCATCCAGGAACGGGTCGCGGGCGTCATCCTGTCCCCGAGCGGCCCGACGTCCACGGTCGCGAAACTGGCGACGCGCGGTACGGCGTACGTCGCGGTGGACCGGCCGCTGCCCGGGCACGACAGCGACGTCGTCCTGGTCGACACCCGGCTCGCCGCCCGCGAGGCGACCACCCATTTGATTGCCCAAGGCTACGAACGGATCGGCTGCATCACCGGGCCGGCCGGTGTCCGCACGGCCGACGATCGCCTCGCCGGGTACCGCGACGCACTCAAGGCTGCGCGTCGCCGTACGCCGAAGCTTGTCAGGCGGACCGAGTACAAGGCCGCCGGTGCGCACCGCGCCGCCCTCGACCTGCTTGCGCAACCCGAACCACCGGACGCGCTCCTGATCGCGAACAGCGCGATGGCGGTCGGTGTGCTGCAAGCTCTGCAGGAGCGCGGTGTGCGCGCGGGGCGGGACGTCGGGCTCGTCACGTTCGACGATGCGCCGTGGGCCGCGCTCGTCGACCCGCCGCTGTCCGTGGTCGCGCAACCGGCGTACGAGATCGGCACCGTCGCCGCCCGCCTCCTCCTCGCGCGCATCACCGACCCCACCCGCCCACCCACCGCAACCACCCTCGGCGCCCGCCTCATCAAACGAGCAAGCTCCATCCGGACCGCTACGCAGGCATAAGTAGCCAGAAACGCCCCCAAACCCTCGTTCTGGGGAGGTTTTGCCTGCCTGCACGGCCGTCAGCCCGTCGGATTCTCCTCCGCGTAGATCTTCGCCGCGTTGGACGCGTCGATCAGGCGGGTCGGCAGGGTCTGGGTCTTCTCGATGGTGCCGCAGTCGACCAGGATCTTCTTCGCGGCGGCGATCGCTTCCTTGCCGTTGGTCGGGTACGTGAAGGTGGCGGACAGGCGGCCCTGCTCGACGGCCTTGATGCCGCCGGACGGGATCGGCAGCGCGTCGATGCCGGTGAACTTCATCTCCTTCTCGCGGCCGACCGCCTTCGCGGCCAGGTACGCGCCCTCGGCCATCGGGTCGTTGTGCGAGTACACGACGTCGATCTTCGGGTTCGCCTTCAGCAGCGCGTCCATCTGCGCCTGGCCCTTCTCCCGCAGCCAGTCACCGCTCGCGGCCGCGATCACCTTGACCTTCGGGTTGCCCTTGATCCCCTCGACGAACCCCTCGTGCCGCTCGGCCTGCGGCGTCGCGCCGGCCAGGCCCTTGAGCTCGACCACGTTCCCGCCCTGCGGCAGCAGCTTCTCGGCGATGTACTTCCCGGCCTCGCGGCCGATCTGCACGTTGTCGCCGCCGATGAACCCGGTGTACGCGTCGCCCTCGACCTTCCGGTCCAGCACGATCACCGGGATGCCCTTGTCGTAGGCCTTCTTCACCACCGCGGTGAGCGGCTTCGCCTCGTTCGGGCTGATGATCAGCAGGTCGATCTGCTGGGTGATGTAGTTCTCCACGTCCGCGACCTGCTTGGCGTTGTCCTGCGCCGCGTCCGCGAACTTCACGTCGAACTGCGGCACGTCCTTGGCCGCCGCCTTGATGTCGTCGTCCATCCGCTGCCGGTACGGCTCGGCGACGTTCGCCTGGCTCATCCCGATCGTGTACTTGCCGTCGGTGCCCTTGCAGGACTTGGACGCCCCGGGCGACGTACCACCCGACGCCCGTTCGTTGGTGGTCCCGCAGCCGGCCAGCACGAGAGCGGTGACGGCTGCTGCGGCCAAAGGGATTCTCACTGAACGCATGACGGAGCCTTCCTTACGAGGTGGGGCGGAGTCGCTGCAGCGCGGCGGCGGCAACGATCACCAGTCCCTTGATCAGGAGCTGGATGTTGGAGTCGATGTTGTTCAGGGCAAGGATGTTGTTCAGTACGCCGAGCAGCAGCGCACCCGCGACCGTCCCGGCCACCGAACCACGGCCGCCGGCCAGGCTGGTGCCGCCGATCACCACCGCGGCGATCGCGTCCAGCTCGTAGCCGATGCCGTCGTTCGGGCTGCCCTGGTTGAGCTGGACGGCGTGCACGATGCCGGCCAGCGAGGCGAGCAGCCCGCAGATCGCGAACACCGCGATCTTGACCCGGACCACGGGTACGCCGGACAACCGCGCGGCCTTCTCGTTGCCGCCGACGGCGTACAGGTGCCGGGAGAACGCGCTGACCCGGAGGAACACGACCGCCGCGATCGCGACCACCGCGAAGATGATCACCGGGATCGGGACCAGGCCGCCGAAGGTGCGTTCGCCGAGCAGCGCGAACGAGGTCGGCGCCTCCTTCGGACCGTCGCCGTACGCGATCGCGACGCCCTGACCGCCGGACCAGATCCGGGCCAGGCCGCGCGCTATCTGCAGGCCCGCGAGGGTGACGATGAACGACTGGATCCCGATCATCGCGGTGGCGACGCCCTGCAGGGCACCGAAGACGAGGCCGATCGCCAGCACGAGGACGACCGACGGCAGGAAGCCCCAGTCGTTCTCGACCATCAGGACCGCGGACCCGACCGCGGCGAGCCCGAGCACCGCGCCGACCGAGAGGTCGATCCCGCCGATCAGGATCACGAACGTCATCCCGACCGCGATGATCCCGATCTCGGACACCGCGCGGACCACGTTCGCCAGGTTGTCCGCGCTGACGAAGAGGATCTCGCCGTTCTTGCGCGGCGAGAAGATGATCGCCGCGACGAACACCGCGATCAGCCCGAACACGCTCTGGAACCGGAACAGCGTGGCGGCCACGGAGGTCTTCTCCGTCAGCGCCACTTTGTCCTGTACGTCGGTCACTACACTCCTCCGACCTCGTCGAACATTTCCCCGTGTCCCATCGCGGCTGCGAGCAGCTCGCCTTCGCCCGAGTCCGCCGTACTGAACGAGGCGACGTCGCGGCCGTCCCGCAGTACGACGACGCGGTCGCAGACCCCGACCAGTTCGGGAAGCTCGGACGACGCCAGCAGTACGCCGAGACCCTGCGCCGCGAGTTCGCCGAGCAACCGGTAGATCTCGGCCTTCGCGCCGACGTCGACACCGCGCGTGGGCTCGTCGAGGAGCAGCAGCTTCGGCTCGGTGAGCAGCATCCGGCCGAACACGACCTTCTGCTGGTTCCCGCCGGACAACGTGCCGACCTCGTCCTGCAGGCGGCCGAACTTCAGCCGCAGCCGATCGGCCATCCTGGTTGACGCCGTGCGCTCCATCCGGCGGGCGATCACCCCCAGACGGCCGTACGCCGGGAGACTCGAGACGACCGTGTTGGCGAGGATCGAGTGGAACAGCACGAGCCCCGACGCGCGCCGGTCCTCCGGGACGAACCCGATGCCCTGGGCAAGCGCTTGACGCGGACCGCGGGCTCGGATCGGCTTGCCTTGCAGGAGAATCCGGCCCGTTCGGAGGCCGCCGGGCGCGACGCCGTACAGGGTCTCGAGGAGTTCGGTGCGGCCCGCGCCGAGCAGGCCGGCGAGGCCGACGATCTCGCCGGAGCGGACGGTCAGCGAGATGCCGTCCGGGTCGCGGCGGCCGGGGCGTGGGCGGCGGGGCTTCAGCTTCAGGTTCTCGACGCGCAGCAGCTCGTCGCCGGTATCGGAGTCGGGAGTGGTGAACATGGTCTGCACCGGGCGACCGACCATCGCCTCGACGACTTCCGCCGTACTGAGTTCACGCGGGTCGAAGCTGGTGACGATCTTGCCGTTGCGCAGGACGGTCGCGCGGTCGGCGACCTTGGCGATCTCCTCCATCCGGTGCGAGATGTAGACGATGCCGACGCCGCTGTTCCGGAGCTCGCGGATCACGTCGAAGAGCCGCTCGACCTCGGAGCTGGTGAGCGCGGAGGTCGGCTCGTCCATGATCAGCACCCGGGCGTCGAGCGAGATCGCCTTCGCGATCGTGACGAGTTGCTGCTCGCCGACGCGGAGCTCGCCGACCGGCCGGCGCGGGTCGAGGCTGACACCGCTGCGGTCGAGGAGCTCGCGGGCCTCGCGTTCCATCCGGCGGCGGTCGACCGTGCGCACCGTCGTACGGAGTTCGCGGCCGAGGAAGATGTTGTCCGCGACCGACAGGCCGGGGACCAGGTCGAGTTCCTGGTGGATCATCGCGATCCCCGCGGCCTGTGCGTCGGTCGGGCCGCTGAACCGCACCGGGGTGCCGTTGATCGCGATGCTGCCCGCGTACTCCGTGACGTCGCCGGAGAGGATCTTCATCAGCGTGCTCTTGCCGGCGCCGTTCTCGCCGAGCAGCGCATGCACCTCCCCGGCGCCGAGCACGAAGTCCACCTCGTGACACGCCTGCACCCCGCCGTACCGCTTCCCGATCGCAGCCATCCTGACAAGGTCGGCCATCACATCTCCGATCGGGGCGAGTAATCGATTTCCCGGACGCTAGACCGCACCCGTCCGACCCGTCAACCCCTCACCCTCCTTTCCACCTCACTCGAAAGGCACAGCTCAGCTTCCGGAGACAGTCACCTTCGCGAAGAGCGGGCGGCCGCTCGGGGGCATCACGAAGTTCTGGACGCGGGAGCGGACGGCGGCGTTGGAGGCGAGGTCGGCGGGGAAGATACCGACGGCGTCGTCCCAGATCGTCTGGCCGGCCTGCTGGTAGAGCTTGGGCCGAGCGGCCTGGTCGACCGACGAGCGGGCGTCGAGCAGGAGCTTGTCGACCGCGGGATTGCAGTAGCCGTTGCGCTTGGCGCTGCACACGTACAGGCGGGCCAGTGTGTAGTCGGCGTCACCAGTGCCGGTCACGTTGGTCTGCAGGTTCATGTCCCAGTTGAGTTTGCCGAAGTCCTCCAGCCACTGCGCGCGTTCCTTCTCCAGCGGCTTGCACCGTGACGCCGATCTTGGCCCAGTCCGAGATCATCGCCTGCGCCAGCGCCCGGATGTTCGGCCCGCCTTCGAGCGGCCACTGCATCGACGTGCGTGAACCCGTTCGGGTAGCCCGGCCTCGGTCAGCAACTGCTTCGCCTTCGCCGGGTCGTAGGCGTACGGCGACAGCTTCGGCGCACCGATCACGCCCTGGGCCAGCGGCGCCTGCGCGACCGACGCGAGATCGCCGAAGAGATCCTTCACGGTGCCTTCGAGGTTGAGCGCGTGCCACATCGCCTGCCGGACCCGCTTGTCGTTGAACGGCTTCCGGTTGGAGTTGAACCAGTCGAAGTAGTACGTCCAGCTCGGCGTCGTCGAGTACGTGATCGCGTCGCTGCCCTTGACCGAGCCGACCTGGTCCGGCGGGATCTGCGTCAGGACGTCGACCTCGCCGTTCTCCAGCCCGGTGATCCGCCCGGCGACCTCCGGGATGTTCACGAACTCGAGCTTGCTCAGCTTCGGTGCGCCGTCCCAGTACGTCGGGTTCGCGGCCAGGTCGAGCTTCTCGTCGGGCTTGAACGACTCGACCGTGAACGGCCCGGTCCCGATCGGCTTGTTGAAGAACCCGTCAGTGTTGATCTTGGCGGCCGGCCCGATGAACAGCAGCGTCAGCGAGCTCAGCAACGTGCCGAGCGGCTTACTGGTCTTCACCGTCACGGTCTGGTCGTCGGTCGCCGCGAACGACGTCACCGTCGAGTAGAGCGGTACGAGCGGACCGTCGAGCTTCTTGTGCCGTTCGTACGACGCCACCACGTCCTTCGCGGTGAACGGCGTACCGTCGGAGAACTTCACGCCGGAGCGGAGCTTGAACACCCACGTGTTCGGGTCCGGGTTCTCCCACGAGGTGGCGAGCACCGGGACGATCTTGCCGCCGTCGACGCGGACCAGCGGCTCCATGATCTGCTGGATCGCGGTCTGCACGGCCTCCTCACCGGCGTACTTGTGGGTGTCCAGCGACACCGGGAACATCGCCGGCGCGTACCGCAGGACCTGTTCGCCGCTGCTCGGCTCACTGGCCGGTGAACATGCGGCCACCGGCAGCCAGGGTCACGACGGCCACGGCCGCCACGAATCGCTTCCTCAACACAGGAGTTCTCCTCACGGGTGTTGCACGGTGTAGGTGGCGACGACCGGGTAGTGGTCGGAGGGGGCGCGGCCGTCGTGGAAGAAGTCGACGACCTCGCTGGACCGGGCGGCGAGCGGGCCGCGGGCGAAGATCCAGTCGATCGCCTTGGGTGGTGAGGCGAGCGGCGACAACCGGGTCCCGATCGGACCGGTCGCCACCGTCGGCACCACCGGATGGGTCACCGGTGAGTGCCGGCCGAGGGCGGTGAAACTGTCCAGGAACCCGGCGTTCCCGAGCTCCCACTGCGGTGGGCCGATGTCGTTGATGTCGACCGTGAACAGGCAGGCGCCGTCGCCGGCCAGGCGTTCGAGCGCTTCCCCGATCGCGCGGGCCTGGGCGATCCGGCGGTTGACGTGGTCGGTCCGCTCGTCGGAGTGGCCGGGCCAGGTGAGGTGCGCCGTACTGAAGATCAGCTCGGTGTCGTCGGGGGTGCGCAGCCGGACCCAGAACAGGCGCGCGTCGGGCGAGAGGATGCCGACGTCCTCGGCCCCGTGCTCGACGTACGTGAAGAGATCGCGTCGCCACCACAGGTTGCTCTGGGTCTCCCAGCCCGCGGTTCCGTCGATGCGGTCGTGGTCGGGCAGGACGTCGTCGAGCAGCTTGCGGGTCGACAGGCCGGAGCTCTTGTACGGCGAGCAGGTCGGGCGGGCGCTTCGTGAACAGGCTCGCGATCGCGTCCCGGCGCTGGTCGAGGTAGAACTCGGACCAGAGGTTGTAGGTCATCGCCACGAAGGGTGATAAGTCATCGGTCCATCCCGGTAGGCACATACGTTGTACGCCGTGAGTCCGTCGAGCCGGAGCGTGGTGAGCGAGCAGTTCCCCGGCGGATCCAGCACCATCTCGTCCCCCGCCGGGAGGCCCAGCGCCGACGCCGCCGCAACCCGGATCGGCCCGCCGTGCGTCACCACCAGCACCCGCCGCGCGCCGCGCCGCGTGATCGTCCTGCGCCGCCTCCCACACACGTGCTCGCAACTGCCGGAAGGTCTCGCCACCTCCGCGAGCAACGTCTTCACCCCGAGCGAACGCCTCGACAACGTCAGGCTCCTCGGCGGCGATGTCGGCGATCATCCGCCCGCCCCACGTCCCGACGTCGATCTCCCGCCACCGCTTGTCGACGCCGACCTCAAGGTGATACCTGGCTGTCCAGATAGGGCTGCAAGGTCTCCTTCGCACCCGCGTTGGAGATCGCTCGCGACGATCGCGTCGAACTCGAACGACTGCAAGTACTCCGCAGCCTGCTTCGCCTGCTGCCGACCGCGTGCGCTCAAGCCGGTGCCTTGCTGGCCTTGGTAGCGGTGCTCGGCGTTCCACACGGATTCGCCGTGCCGGAGGAGGACCAGTTCGGTGCGGCTCATCGGGGGCCAGAGCTCGGTGGCGAAATGGCAGGCGGCGGGGTGCAGTTCGAGCCGGGTCGTGAGCTCAGGTACGTCGTTGCGCGCAGACGTCCTCCGCCTTCCAGCAGCGGGTGCGGAAGCCGCAGCCGGACGGCGGATCGGCGGGCGACGGCACATCGCCGCCGAGGATGATCTGCTCGCGCGGCGGGCGTGTCCCACGGCTTCGGATCCGGCACCGCCGACAGCAGCGCCTGCGTGTAGGGGTGCAGCGGGCGGGTGAACAGCTCGTCGTGCGGCGCGGTCTCGACGATGCGTCCGAGGTACATCACCGCGACGCGGTCGCGAGATGTGCCGGACGACGGACAGGTCGTGGGCGACGAACAGGTACGCGAGGCCGAGCTCGCGCGCTGCAGGTCCGTCGAGCAGGTTGATCACCTGGGCCTGGACCGACACGTCGAGCGCGGAGACCGGCTCGTCGCAGATCACCAGCTTCGGGCTCGAGCGCGAGCGCGCGGGCGATGCCGATCCGCTGGCGCTGGCCGCCGGAGAACTGGTGCGGGTAGCGGTCCAGCGTGGTCCGGGGTCGAGGCCGACCAGCTCGAGCAGGTCGCGGACCTCGCGCGTGCCGCGTGCGCGCGGTACGACGTCCGGGTGGATCGCCCAGCGGCTCGGCGATGATCTGCCGACGGTCGTGCGCGGGTCGAGGGACGCGTACGGGTCCTGGAAGACGATCTGGAGTGCGCGGCGCACCGGGCGCATGGATCGCCTGGCCAACGAGGTGAGCTCGTCGCCGTCGAAGCGGATGCTGCCCGAGGTCGGGCTTCGCCAGCCCGAGGATGCGTGCGCGCGACGCGTCGACTTGCCGCGAGCCCGACTCGCCGACCAGCCCGAGCGTCTCGCCCGCGCCGCGATGTCGAAGGACGACGTCGTCGACCGCCTGCGATCTGCCCGACGGTCCGGCCGGAGCACCGACGACGGCGCCGGGAACGAGCGTCTGCAGGTCGCGCACCGACAAGCAGCGGCGCTCAGTCGGACATCGGTGAGGACTCCTACCTCCGCGGTGCGTGGCAGCGCGGCCTGGTGGCGCGCTCGGCGCGGTCGGGCAGCTGGCGCGAGCGGCGGGTTCGCTCGGCGGCCGCGGTCGATCGGCGTACCGGCAGCGGGGGCGGAAGCGAGCAGCCGGACGGCAGGGCCGAGCAGGTCGGGCGGGGAGCCCGGGATCGGGGTCGAGGCGGTCGCCGCGTGGCCGTCGAGCCGCGGGACGGACGCCAGCAGGCCCGCGGTGTACGGGTGGCGCGCGGTGGGCGAAGACCTCGCGCGATCGGGCCGTTCTCGACGATCTCGCCCGGCGTACATCACCGACGACCCGGTCGGCGACGCTCGGCGACGACGCCGAGGTCGTGGGTGATCAGCACGAGCGCCATGCCCGCCTCGGCCTGCAGCGCGCGAGGAGGTCCATGATCTGGGCCTGGACCGTGACGTCGAGCGCGGTCGTCGGCTCGTCGGCGATCAGCAGCTCGCGGTCGACAGCGCGAGCGCCATCGCGATCATCACCCGCTGCCGCATCCCGCCGGAGAACTGGTGCGGGTAGTCGTCGAGCCGCTTGTCGGCGGCCGGGATGCCGACCCGCTGCAGCAGGTCGAGCGCGGCCGCCGCGCGCCGCCCGGCGGGACGCGTCGCGATGCGTGCGGAACATCTCGCCGATCTGCGCGCCGACCCGGAACGCCGGGTCCAGCGAGCTCAACGGGTCCTGGAAGACCATCGCGATCTCCCGGCCGCGCAGGCCTTCCGCGACGGGCAGGGAGCGAGCAGGTCGCTTGCCGTCGTAGCGTGATGCTGCCGCCCGTGATCCGGCCGGCGGGCTTGCGGCACGATGCCCAGCACCGCCTGCGCGGTGACGCTCTTGCCGCTGCCGGATTCGCCGACCAGGGCAACGGTTTCGCCGGCACCGACGTCGAACGACGCCCCGTCGACGGCCGTCACCGCGCCGCCAGAAGTAGCGAACTCGACGCCGCAGGTCGCGCACACTCAGCAGTGCCATCATCAGAGCTCCTCAACCGTGGGTCGTACCGGTCGCGGAGGCGCGTCGCCGAGTACGCCGAGCGAGATCACCAGGAACGCCAACGCGATCCCCGGGATCGGTCGAGATCCACCACGCGTCGGCGAGGTAGTTGCGCCCGTTCGCGATCGTCACACCCCAGCTCGGCGTACGTAGCCGGTGTCACCGAGACCGAGGAAGCTGAGCGACGCCTCGGCCAGGATCACGTGACCGATCTCGACCGTCGCCACGACCAGCACCGGTGCGACACGAGGCCGGCAGGACGCAGCGGCGTGATCAGCCGCCAGGTCGCCGGCGCCCAGCGTCCGCGACGCGTCGACGAACTCCCGCCGCCGCGTCGCCAGCGCCTGTCCGCGAGCGACCCGGGCGAACGTCACCCAGTTCGAGACCGCGAGCACGATCACCACGTTCACCACCGACGGGCCGAGCAGCGCCGCGATGAAGATCGCCAGCAGGATCGAGGGAAACGCCAACTGGATGTCCGCGAGCCGCATGAGGACGCCGTCCAGCCAGCCGCCGAAGTACCCGGCGGCCAGCCCGATGGTGACACCGATCGTCCCGGCCAGCACCAGCGTCGCCAGGCCGACGCGCGATCGAGATCCTTGCCCCCTGCAACATCTGCGCGAGCAGGTCCTGCCCGACCTGGTCGGTGCCGAAGATCGCGAACGACCCGTCGGACAACCGGGTGACGGGCGGCTTCAGGCGGTCCGCGGTCCCGGTGTCGACCGGAGTCGTAGCGGAACAGCGCACGGGCCGATCGACCGCGGCCACGACGTACACCGCGATCACCGCGAACGCCGAACCGGATCCGGGCGCTGCCCGCCCGGGTACGACGCGCAGACGCGCCCGGAAGCCGGCAAGCAGCGACGTCAGCAGTCGTCGTTCAGTCACCAGCCAGCCGGACCCGCGGGTCCAAGAAGCCGTACAGGAGGTCGACCAGCAGGTTGATCAGCGACGAAGATCGTTGCCACCAGCAAGATCGAGGCCTGGACGACGCCGTAGTCGCGCCGGCCGATCGAGTCGATCAGCAGCC
The DNA here is from genome assembly GCA_963822475.1 of uncultured Actinomycetota bacterium. Lineage (GTDB taxonomy): Bacteria > Actinomycetota > Actinomycetes > Propionibacteriales > Kribbellaceae > Kribbella. The sequence goes on along the minus strand of CAWGHT010000006.1, from coordinate 775,560 downwards.
GGCCGACCCCCGGCCAGGCGAACACCGTCTCGACGATCACCGTGCCGCCGAGCAACGCGCCGAACTGCAGGCCGACGACGGTCACGATCGGAATCAGCGCGTTCCGCATCGCATGGACGAGGATGACAATGCCCTCGCCGAGCCCCTTCGCCCGGGCGGTCTGCACATAGCCCTCGTGCACGACCTCGAGCAGACCGCTGCGCGTCAGCCGCACCAGGATCGCCAGGAACGGCAAGGCCAGCGTGATCGTTCGGCAGCACCAGATGCGCCAAGGTCCCCGAGCCCGCAACTCGGCAACACCTTCAGCACCGCGGGCGAACACCAGGATCAGCACGATCCCCAGCCAGAACGACGGCGTCGACTGGCCCATCAGCGAGAACACCGAGATCGTCCGGTCCACCCAGCTGTGCGCCCAGCAGCGCCGCGATCACACCGAGCGGCAAACCGATCAGCAACGACAGCAGCAACGCGGTCGTCGCGAGCTGGATCGTGGCCGGAACCCGTTGCAGCACAAGGCTCATCGAGTCCGCGTTGAGCCGGAAGGACTCGCCGAAGTCCAGGTGCACGACGTTCGCCAGGTACGTCGCGTACTGCTGGATCAGCGACTGATCGAGTCCCGAGCTGCGCCCGCAACGCGGCCACCTGCGCCTGGTCCGCGTCGGGCCCGAGCATGATGTACGCCGGGTCGCCGGGCACCAGCCGCAGTACGACGAAGATGATCGTGACCGCGCCCCACAGCACGAAGAGCGAGAAGAACAACCGCCGGACGACGTACGCGCCCATCAGACGCCGCTCCGCAGTACGGACACCACACGCCGTGACCTCGTCGACCGAGCCCCGGTCTGGATCAGCTCCGCGCCGAGCGCACCCGCACACGGTCCCGTCACTCGTCCCGCACCGGCACACGCCACCATCCGCGGCAACGACGCGACCGGCCGCGCGTTGTGCGCGAACCCGGACACCCAGATGCGCCGCAGGATGCGTCGAGCAGGTCCGGCGTACCGGCTCATCTGGTCAGCAGGAAGGCGCGGAGAGAGTACGCCCGGCCGAGAGCACTGCTGGCTGCAGGAGGACGACAGCATGACCACGGCTGGACCGAAGCGCCAGCCCGCGACCGGCAGCGACCTTGCAGGCACACGTGCCGGCGGTCTTCGGCAGGGGTTTGGCGAGGACGACCAAGCGGCCGAGGCGGTCGCCGAGGTCGGCCAGGAATGCTCGGGGCCGGCGCGGCGGCGCGTCGGTGCGGCGAAGGGCCGCGAGGCCGTCGAGAGCGGTGTAGCGGTGATCGTCGACCCGGTGCGGCCAGGCCGTGGGCGCAGAACGTGGCGAGGATCCGGTGCACCGTGCTCTTGTGCAGGCCGACGGTGGCGGCCAGCTCGGTCACGCCGTACGGGCGGTCCTCGCGGTTCAGCTCGGCCCAGCACGGTGAGGGCGCGGCTCAGCGACTGCATGTCGAGCTCCCTCGGGTACAAAGAGAGGAAAGCTGCCGTGAACGTTAACGGTAGCGTTAATGCACCGTAGAAGTGTGGGATTTTACGTGTCAATCGACCACTGTTGCTGAGGGCGAAACGGCCCGATTGACGGTCAATTCCCGTGAACGTTAACTTCACTGAGTCCATCAACCTGATCCACCTTGGGAGGCCTCGCATGACGACATCCGACGTACGCGCCGGGCTCCTGGCCGCCGATCCCCGGCTGTCCAAGTTCTCGCCGTTGCCGCGGATCCTGGCCTTCGACGAGTTCGACAGCGGGACGCACGGCTGGAGCGAGCTGCTCGGCAACTACAACGGCCGCGGCGACCTCTAGCACGGTCGACGACCACATGCGCGACTTCCGGCCGCCGCAGCTGTCGGCCTGCAACTTCTTCGACATCGGTACGCACGGTGCGCTGAGCGGCACCGTACGCGCTCAAGCTCGCGACCCGCCCGCACAAGGGCCACACCGCGGTCGCGATCCGCCGGCTGACCATGAGCGGCCGCGGGCTCGTGCAGCTCGAGACGTACTTCGCGTTCAAGTCCGAGGCGACCCTCGGCGGCGGCGAGAGCTGGACAAGCTTCGGCGACGTGCCATGGGACGGCAACACCCATCCGTCCGAGGCGCAGTTCGGCGCGTTCACCGTGGCCACCGACCTGTGCGGTGACGGCGGGCTGCGCTACCACACGGTCGCGCGCTACCAGAACACCGATCTGGACAACCACTTCACCCGGCAGTGGATGGCTCCGACCGTGCCCGAGCCGACGCCGCGCGAACACTTCGAGGGCAAGGTCGAAACTCGAGTACGCCGCCGACTTCACCGCGCCGAACCCGGAGGACTGGCAGGAGTTCGGTGAGCCGCAGGAGCTCTGCTACAACGAGGTCCCGACCAAGGTGAACTGGCACTACCTGCGCTGGCTGGTCGACACCGAGAAGCGGAGCAACGTCGAGCTGCAGGTCAACGACCGGGTGATGGACATGCGCGACGTGCCGGTCCCGCCGTACGAGGACGCTACGAGACGCTGGAGAACCTGCTGAACTTCTACTTCTCCGTCCGCACCCACAGCAAGCATGCGCAACTTCCTCTTCCTCGACTCCGTCCTCATCTCGGTGGATTGGTAGGCCACCATGCGACAGTCCATGACGGCGGTGCTGGAACGCGACACCGACCTTCGACGACCCGACTTCGCCACCGAGCCGTACGAGGTCGCCTGGGCCGGTGAGGCCCGCTGGTTCGTCCAGCACGTCGGCGGCGACGGTACGGCGAGCTACGTCACCCAGGTCTCCCCCGACGGCATCACCTGGTGCGATCTTCGACGACACCGAACATCTCGGTCGAGCCGGGCAAGCTGGTCAGTTCTGGCCGGTGACCGGGTTCGGTCACTGGCTGCGGCTGCGCGCTCAGGTCGACGGCTCGGTACAGGTGCGGATCCACCTGGCCGTGAAGGCTTAAGCTCTGCCGAGGAGGGGACGGTCGAGGGGATGGCGGAGGTTGCGGCGCGCGACGTTGCGGGACATCGCGACGGCGCTCGGGCTGTCGGTGAACACTGTGTCGCGCGCGCTCGGCGACAAGGACAGTGTCAGCGCGAACACGCGGGCCGCCGTGCAGGCCGAGGCCGCGCGGATCGGGTACGTCCCGAACACGCTGGCCCGGTCCCTCGTCCTCGGCTCGGCGATGACGCTCGGCCTGGTCATCACCAACCCGTCGAACCCCTTCTACGCACAGCTGATCAGCAGCATCGAGCTCCGGGTCCGCGCCCAGGGGTACTCGTTGCTGCTGCTCGTCACCGACGAGAGCGCGGAGAACGAGCAGCGCGCCACCGAGGCGTTGCTGCGGTCCGCGGTCGACGGCGCCGTGGTCGTACCGGTTCAGGCCGAGTGGGACCACTGGCGCCGGGTCCGGGATGCCGGAATCCCTTTGGTGTTCGTCAATCGCGACGTACCCGAGCTCGACTGCGACATGGTTGGCGTCGACTACGAACGCGGCTCGTACGAGGCCACCAGCCACCTGATCGCCGGCGGCGCCCGCCGCCTGCTCGTGCTGGAAGAGGACCTTCCGATCACCACGACAGCCGACCGGGTCGCCGGCTTCCGGCGGGCGATGTCCGACGCCGGGTTGAAGGTCGTCCGACGACACGATCCGCGCCGTACCGACGAAGCGCTACGACTCGCTCGCGCTGCCCTGGCAGCCGGAGGAGGCGTACCGCTTCGCGCCAGACGTGCTGACTCGGGTGATCGTCATCCGGATGCGATCGTGACCGGCAACGACTACTTCGCGCTCGGCCTGCTCCGCGTGCTCGCCGAGCGCGGTCTTGCCGTTCCGGATGACGTTGCGATCACCGGGTACGGCGATCACCCGTACGCCGGCTACCTGCAGACGCCGCTCACCACGGTCCGCCTGCCCGCCGCCGAGGTGGGTACGACGGCTGTCGACCTACTCCTTCAGCGCCTGCGGAACGCTGAGTACACGACCGTCCGCGCAAGACGTTGATCCGCCCGGAGCTCGTGGTCCGGGCTTCTACTGCTCCGAGTCCAGCCAGGCCCTGACCGATTCGTCGTGCTCGCCGAGTCGCGGCGGCGGGAGGTTGGTCTCGCGTGCGCCGGCGTACTGGTTGTCGTCGAAGCGCAGCGGCGGGCCGGGGAGCTGGATGGTGCCGAGGGTCGGGTGCTCGACGTCGATCAGCAGGCCCTGTGAGCGGGTCTGGTCCCAGTCGTACACCTGCTGGAAGTCGCGGACCTTACCGGCCGGAATCCCCTTCTCCGCAAGGCGTTTCAGCCAGACGTCGGCCGATTCAGCGGCGAACGCGGACTCGATCGCGGCCGTCAGCTCGTCGCGGCGGGCGACCCGCTCGGAGTTGACCGCGAACCGTTCGTCGTCCGGATCGAGGCCGACGATCGGCGCGAACAGCCGCCACAGACCTTCACTCCCGATCGCGACCTGGACGATGTCGTCCCGCGTGCGATAGAGCCCGTACGGCGCGATCTGCGCGTGATGGTTGCCGACACGTTCGGGGAGCTCGTGCGCGACCGTCCACTTCGTGCCGTGGAACGCGTGGACGCCGACGACCGAGGCGAGCAGGCTGGTCCGGACGACCCGGCCCTTCCCGGTGATCGATCGCTCGTGAAGCGCGGCGAGGGCGCCGTACGCGCCGTACATCCCGGCCAGCAGGTCCGCGATCGGGGCACCGACCTTCGTCGGCTCGGTCTCGCCGGTGATGCTCATCAGGCCGCCCTCGCCCTGGGCGATCTGGTCGTACCCGGCGCGGCCGCCCTCGGGACCGTCGTGCCCGAAACCGGTGATCGACAGGATCACCAGGCCCGGGTTGAGTTCGTGCAGGCGTTCGGTGGAGAAGCCGAGCCGGTCGAGGACGCCGGGGCGGAAGTTCTCCAGCAGTACGTCGGCCTTGCGGACCAGCTTGGTCAGGAACTCCTTGCCCTCGTCCGACTTCAGGTCGGCGGTCACCGATTCCTTGTTCCGGTTCGCCGACAGGTAGTACGTCGACTCGCCGTCCACGAACGGCGGACCCCAGCCGCGGCTGTCGTCGCCGCCGTTCGGCGTCTCGACCTTGATCACCCGCGCCCCGAGATCGCCCAGCATCATCGCCGCATGCGGCCCGGCCAGCGCGCGGGTCAGATCCACGACCACGACATCGGAGAGAAGGTTCTGCACGAGGTCGAGAGTAGGCGAGTACGCCGCGGCGGGCCGTGACGCGACTCTCAGGCGGTCACCTTGCGGGCCAGGGAAGCGAGGCGGTGGGTGACGTCGCGGGGGCGTTCCTGCATCAGCATGTGGCCGGCGCCGGGGTAGATCCAGAGGCGGGCGCTGGGGAGCTGGGCGGCGATCCGGTTCGCGTGCCGCGGCGGGAGGAGCCGGTCGCGGGTGCCGTGCATGATCTCCACCGGCAGCTCGTCGAGCACCTTCAACGCGTCACCGCGGTCGTGCTCCAGCATCGTCTCGAAGAACCCGCCGTACGACGCCCCGGGCACGACGGCCAAGTCCGCCATGAACAGCTCGACCTCCGCCGGATCCGGCTTCCTCCCGAACACCACCCGCCGCAGAGCGGGCCGTTGCAGGCCGGCGGCGAGAACCGCGGCGCGGTGCGCGGCACCGGCGACCCGTCCTCGAGCGGCCATCTCCGCCGCACGGGCTTCCGCCTCGGCCGCACGGGCTTGCGCCCGGCGCGCGTCGCGGCGGTCGATTCTTCTGCCGACCGCGTTCAGCACGCGTGGTGCGATCCTGGTGGCTGCGGGGTCGAACCTGGTGGGGAGGCCGAGGGCGCCTTCGGTCAGGCTGCCCGAGGTGGTGCTGACGAGGGCTGCCGCGCGGATGCGGGAGCCGAAGAGTTCCGGGTACCGGTCGGCGGCTGCCATCAGGGTCATGCCGCCCATCGAGTGGCCGGCGTACACGACCGGGCCGTCGCCGACGACCTCGTCGAGGACCGTGACCAAGTCGTCAGCCAGCTGATCGAGTCGCGTCGTACCGGCAGGCGCAGCGTCCGACCGGCCGTGTCCGCGATGGTCATACGTGACGACCCGCACCGCGTCCTGCCCGAGGATCTGCGGCAGCCCCTCCACCTGGTTGTGCCACGAGCGTGTCGAGCACGTCCACCCGTGCACCAGCAGCACCGTCACCGGCGCGTCAGTCGGGCCGGCCACCTCGACGTTCAGCCGTACTCCGTCGGCGGTCGTCACCCCGGACCGCTCCAACTGGATCGTCACGCAGTCTCCCGTTCCCGTTCGCCGGCGGCCAGGTGAGCCGCCCGCATCCGCCCGCCGCGGGCACCGCGCCCGACCAGCCAGGCGATCCCGATCACCTCGAGCAGCCCGACGACCGCGAGCAATGCGTAGCCGGCGTTCCACATCCATCGTGGCACGTCGGTCCGTTCCTCGCGCCGCAGCGTCTGCTGCTCGTTCACGAACTCGACCGTCTGCCCGTTCGACACCTGGATCGCGGGCTTCGCGATCGCCAGGTCCTCCGGCGCGTACACCCAGCTCGCCACCATGTCCCGCGGCCCCTGGTGCAGCCGGATCATCGACTTCCACTTCCCGTACATCGGCAGCGGGTCCGCCGACCGGTACGTGCCGTCGGCAACCTTCTCCATCGGGTGGAACACCAGCCCGCCGCCCTGCCAGGCAAGCGCCTCGAACCACCGCGCGTCAGCTGCCGCGTCAGCCGGCGACATCTTGATCGTGACGTACGCCGTCGGCTCGGCCCCCGTGGCCACCCGCTCCAACGACACGACCCCAGACACGCCCGCGCTCGCGGTCCGCGGCACGCAGAAGAACACCGTCGCCACGACCGCGACCAGTCCGACCGCACCCAGTTGATGGGTACGCCGTACCGCGACGGGCCGGATGTACTTGATCCCGATCGCGCGCTCCTCGCCGGCCACCTCGGCGTACCGGGTCGCGAGCCACGCCCCGACCAGGCCGGCGCCGGCTCCGACGATCACGCCGTACCCGATCGCGGACGGCAGCATCGACGACGGCCACGCGATCGGCATCCACACGTGGCTCCACGCGTACTCCGCGACCACGCCGACGGTCCCGATCAGCACACCGGAGACGAGGCCCAGCCGGAAGCGGTTCTTGTTGCCGAGGGCAAACGCCACCGCCTCGACCAGCAGCGCCTCGACGATCAGCAACGGGAAGTGCCCGACGATCTCGCCGAGCGGCTCGGCCACCGCCCACGCGATCCCGCCGCGGATCAGCAGGTACACGGCCAGCGCGGCGAACGTCGTCCCCGGACCGCGGCGCGCCCGCAGGATCGTGAACGCCATCGCGGCGCCGAACACGATCAGCAGCGGCTGCAGGATCAGCGGGAACTGCGGTACGCCGTAGTTGAACTCGGTGCTGAACAGGTCCCACGCGATCAGCAGCGCGCCGACCGCCACGAGCTCCTGGAAGAGCCGCCGCTTGTTCGGCCCCATCAGCTGCTCGACCTCGGCGATCGCCAGCAACCGGGCGAAGATCGAGAAGACCACGCCGCCGATCATCAGCAGGTGCGTCGGTCCCCAGAGCGTGACGTCCTCGCCGAACAGCCGGTGCCAGACGTCGTCGAGCGGGAACCCGACCAGCGCGAACGTGCCGCACACCGTGATCAGCGCGGCACTGCACGGGATCCGCCAGCCCTTGGTGAGCTTGATGGTCCTGGCCGGCAGCGGCTTCCGTGCGAGCGCGATCGGCAGGACGCCGGAGACGATCACGCCGAGGATCCCGAAGAAGATCGGGTAGTGCGCCGGCGTCCCGAACGGGCCGGTGTCGCGGCCCTTGTCGATGTGCACCGCGATGTCCCACCAGACCCCGAACGCGCAGGCGAGCAGCGAGACGGCGTGCAGGTACGGCGTGAGCGCGGCCCATCGGGGGACTCCGTCCAGTCTCCCGATGGTGTCCGCGAACCTACCTACCAGCGTGACGCGGCCGGTGCGCTCGCGCCACAGCAGCCCGGCGAGTGCGACGTACAGCAGCCCGACCACGCCGGTGACGATCGCGATCTGGTCGAACGTCGCCGTACCGGTGGTCGCCAGCGGGAGGGCCATGGGACTCCTTCGGGACACGAGGCATGCGCCATGAAAGATGTTACATCGGTTATGTAACGTGAAGTCTGGAAGACTGTCAAGAGTGGACGCACAGGACGAGGAGCTCACCGTCGATCAGCTCGCCGCGAAGGTGGGCATGACGGTGCGGAACGTACGCGCGTACGCCGGGCGCGGCCTGATCCCGCCGCCGCGGCTGGTCGGCCGGACCGGGTACTACGGCCAGGACCACGTGGCCCGGCTGACGCTGGTCCGCGAGCTGCTCACCAAGGGGTACACGCTGGCCGCGGTCGAGCGGATGATGGGCGAACTGCCCGACGGTGCGATGGCGCTCGGTGTCTTCGAGACCCTGGTGAACCCGTGGACCCCCGTCGAGCCCGAGGTGCTCGACGAATTCCAGCTGGCGGAGCGGGCCGGCGTGCCGCATGATCCCGCGGTCATCGAGCGGCTGGTCGAGCTCGGGATCGCCGAGCGGCTGGACGACGGCCGGCTCCGGATCGCGAACTCGGACCTGCTGCGCGCCGGCCTCGAGGTGATCAAGCTCGGCGTCCCGATGCAGGCGATCTTCGAGATGCTGCCGAAGCTCTTCGCGCAGGCCGACGCGGTCGCCAAGACGTACGTCGAGCTGTTCCGGTCGACCGTCTGGCGCGACTTCACCAACGCCGGCATGCCCCCTGAGGGTTGGCCGGAGATCCAGCGCACGCTGGAGGGCATCATCCCGCTGGCCGGCCAGGCGCTGGTCGCGGCGTTCCGCGAGGCGATGGGCCGCGAGATCGAGATCGTCGCGTACGAAGAGCTCGGACTCGACCCGAAGGCGCTCCCCTCGACCGGCTAACTGTTACCGGCGACCCGCCGCAGGCGTTCCACTCGGTCGCCGTTGAGGTCGTCGCGTACTGCGGTTTCTCCGTCAACCGGCACGGGCACCGGTACGGCGAAGGACAGTCCGTTCAACGCCCGCAGTACCGCATGCTCGTACGTCGGAGTGATCGCATTGCGATGAATGCGCAGTACGAACTCGTCGCCGACGTAGAAACCGGTGTTGTTCGTGCCTTCGGTGAGCGGGCGTACGTCGTACCCCTGAAGGCCCCAGCGGCTCAGCAGACTGTCCACACCCGCATCTTCCCTGAGGAAAGGTCAGGGGACAGATAGGTAATCCTCCGCATGTGTGAACCGCTCCTCATGCGGGAGCGTATAGCTACCAGAACACACCAGGCAGGAGGAAGAGGATGCGCCAGATCCAGATTCGTCGGCGGCCCCGCACCACCACGACCCGCCGCCAGACTCAGACCCTCGACCTCCGGACCCCGTCCGGCCGACCACTGCCGTTCTGAAAGCTGACCGTGATGAAACTCCGACTGCATGTCCACCGCGTCCGCTCCGGCGGCTGGTGTGCCGACATCGACGACGACAACGACCGGCAGCCCGACGACCCGTACTGGTGCGTCGACGCGTGGCCGACCCTCGAGTCCGCCCTCGCCGCCGGCTGCGCCCGCCTCGCCGAACTGGCCCGCACCAATGACCTGTCCCGCGTCAGCGGGTACTACGAACCGGCCTTGGCCGCCTGATCAACGGGGATTCGAGAGGCCCGGCGAACCGCAGGGGGTTTGCCGGGCCTCACTTATTTCTTGCTCGAGGTCGCGCCGATCGGGAAGATCACCTAGGTCGGCGTTCCAGTCGTCCTCGTCGTCCGGGAGGTTCGCTTCGTTGCGGCGGGCGATGCGGACGAAGGCGAGGATCAGCAGGATCGGGCCGAGGACCATCGCGGTCTCGGGGATCCCGCCCATGTGCAGCGCGATCATGAGGCCGTCACCAGCGCGATCCCGCCGGCCGTGAACGCGACCATCGCGGCCAGCATCGGGTACTGCGCTCTCCGCAACTGCCGGCGCCGGAACAGGTCGGCAGCGCGATCGTGCGCGGACACGACCCCGAGTACGTGTCCGAGCACGATCGCACCGATCTGGACCCCCGCGATCAACCCGGTCCCGAGGAACGCGTAGTCGATCCGCGTCCCGCTCGTCCCGAGCAGGTCCCAGCCGCGCCCGAACGGGTCGGTTGCGAGCAGCCAGCCCTCCTGGCCCTGGAACATCGCGAACGAGAAGTAGTGCGCGACGGCGTACCCGATCGCGATCGGCACCAGCGAATGCACGAATGCACCTGGTAGCCCGGCGGCCCCGACCGCCCCGGGCCGGATCTGTGCCGTGCCGGTCGTCCGTGCGGCCAGCAGGAACAGGGCCGTGACGATCGCGACCGCGGCGATCAACCCCACTGTGTAAACAGGGATGTGGCCCAGCCCACCCGTCAGCCGCGTCCACGCTGACCAGCGGGAGATTCCGTCGAAGGCCGTTGACCCGAGCAGCAAGCACAGCAGTCCGACGATGCCCGGTTGTTGCGGCATCGTCGCCAGGCCGGCGAGCGGGTTCCGTAGTTCGAGCCGGCCTCGGGCGCCGCGGCCGATCGGGCTCAGTCGGCCGAGCGTCTCGGCGTACACCTCGAAGCTGTCCCCGATCGCGAACCAGGACGGGCCGTACACGATGCCTGCGGCAACATTCACGACGGCGTACGTCGTGGTGAAGATCGCGACCACACGCGGGTCGGAGCCGTCCGGGTACACCAGTTCGAGCCAGAGGAAGCCGGCCAGACCGGCCACCGCAGGCCAGTACGCGATCCCGTCAGGGAGCGGTCGGTACGACGTACGCCGTACCAGGCCCGCGATCGTCCGCAACGGGTTCGCCAGCCGCCAGATCGGTCCGCAGAGCAGCGAGAGCGGGATGATGCCGACCCAGATCCAGACGTACAACCAGGTCGGCGCCGGGTTCAGGGATAGCTCGGGGTTGCCGAACCACGCGGCCCCCAGCAGGAGCGCTAGCGCTGCTAGCCCGGCCAGCTTCAGTACGACGCGCGTCACCGGGTGGTCGACGATCCGGGTCAGGACCTCGAGCGGCCGGCCAATGGTCCCCTCGAACCGCGGGCGCGACCAGAACGCGGCGAGCGCGAAGAACGACACCGCGACCGCGGCGCCGGCGGAGTAGATCGCCAGCCACAGCGGCACCGGCAGGTCCCCTCGACCGCCGATCCCATGCAGTGGCAGCACCGTGCACTCCGATCATTCGGACTATCCGACCGATCGAATGTAACACGCTTGATGTCACATAGCGACAGTCTGATATTCGGCCGGATCGAAGCGCCGCGTGAGCTGCCGGAACCGGAACGTGAACGACGGCCAGAGGGTGGTATTGCGTCCCTCCGAGTCCAGGTACCAGCTGGTGCAGCCGCCGCGGGTCCAGATCGTGTTCCGCATCGACGAGCGGACCCCGTCGACGAACGCGCGCTGCACGTCCCGCCGTACCTCGACCTCTCGCAGCCCCTGGGCGTCCATGGTCTTCAGCGCGTCGAGGATGTATGCGATCTGGGACTCGATCATGAACACCATCGAGCTGTGCCCGAGGCCGGTGTTCGGGCCGATCAGCATGAAGAAGTTCGGGAAGCCGGCGATCGCCGTACCGAGGTGGGCCTCCATGCCGTCCGCCCAGGCCTCGCGCAGCGAGACGCCGTCGCGGCCGTGCACCATGTCCATCACCGGCAGATCGGTGACCTTGAAGCCGGTGCCGTAGACGATCGTGTCGACCTCGTGCTTCACGCCCTCAGTGGTGACGATGCCGGTCCGCGTCACCTCGGCGATCCCGTCGGTGACCACCTCGACGTTCGGCCGCGCGAGCGCCGGGTAATAGTCGTCGGAGATCAGCACGCGCTTGCAGCCGAGGGTGAAGTCCGGCGTCAGCTTGGCCCGCAGCAGCGGGTCGCGGACCTGGTGCGCGAGGTGCTTCTCGGCGACCTTCTGCGCCTGCTTCATGATCGCGGGCAGCTTGGCGAACCCGAGCACCATCGACTCGCGACCCCAGTAGATCCCGGCCCGGACAGCCTTCTGCACCAGCGGGAAGCGCCGGTAGATCGCCTTCTCCGCCGCGGAGATCTTGCGGTCGGGCCGCGGCATCACCCACGGCGGCGTCCGCTGGAACAGGTGCAGTTCCTCGACCTCGGGCTGGATCGCCGGCACGAACTGGATCGCCGACGCGCCGGTCCCGATCACCGCGACCTTGCGACCACTGAGATCCAGGTCGTGGTTCCAGCGCGCGGAGTGGAAGACCTCACCCTCGAAGTCCTCGATCCCGGGAAGCTTCGGGTACGACGGTTCCGCCAGCGGCCCCATCCCGGACAGCACGATATCCGCGGTGAACGTCTGCTGGTTCGTGGTGATCTGCCAGGTGCCGTCCACCCAGCGCGCCGACTCGACCGTGTTGCCGAAGCGGATGTGCGGGCGTACGCCGTACGACTCGGTGACCTTGCGCAGGTAGTCCTCGATCTCGGGCTGCGGCGAGAACGTCGACGACCAGTCGGGGTTCGGGGCGAACGAGAACGAGTACAGGTGCGATGGCACGTCACACCGGCAGCCTGGGTACGTGTTGTCCCGCCAGGTGCCGCCGACATCCTCGGCGCGCTCCAGTACGACGAAGTCGTCGTATCCGGCCTGCTTCAGCCGGACCGCCATCCCGATGCCCGCGAACCCGGTGCCGATCACCACGATCCGATGCCGCTCGCCCATGAGGTCTCCAGCCCGTTCGGAAGTTACCCACTCGGAACTTACTCGTAGTAAGTTACTCGGAGTCAGTTAGACTCCGCAAGTGACCTCGACCACGGTTCCCCCCGGCCCGCCGAAGCGCCGCCGCGACCGCGCCGCGCGGGAACGGGAGATCCTGGAGGCGGCCGAGCGGATCTTCGGCGAACGGGGATACCAGGGCACGTCGATGGACGACGTCGCCGCCCAGGTCGGGGTGTCGAAACCGCTGATCTACCAGTACTACGGCTCGAAGGACGGCCTGTTCCTCGCCTGCCTCGCCCGGCTCCGCGGCCAACTGCTGGACACCGTCGCCGACGCCGTGATGGCCGCGCCGGACGCCGAGGACGCCTTGTACGCCGGGTTCCTGGCCTGGTTCCGTTTCCTCGACGAGCACCCACAGGCCTGGTCCGTCCTGGTCGACGAGGGCATGCTGAGCGCCGGCCCCGCCGCGGAGGCCACCGACGAGGTCCGCGCAGCCTTCATCGAGCTGATCGCGACGATGGTCCGGATGAACCTCCCCGCCGGCCGCCCCGTCGACGACGACGAGGTCCAGATCGTTGCCCAGAGCATCTCCGGCGCCACCGAACGCCTCGCCATCTGGCGCACCCGCGCCGCCACTCCCCCAACGCCTGAGAAGGTGGCCCGCACCCTCCAAGACCTCCTTTGGCAGGGCCTCCACACCCTCAGAACCACCTGATCACCCGTCGCCGAAGTAGGCTCCTCGCACCCGGCTGACAATGTTTGGTCTGGGAGGGATGTCGGATCGGGGCCGACATGGTCGTAGTAGTGGTGAGGGCGCCGCAGAGGGCGCCCACCAAACCAGGGGAGAACAGAAATGACCGCGAGCTATACCTTTGACGTCTTTGCCAGCCTCGACGGCTACTCGAACAGCCGGTCCTTCGGTGGCTACTTCGGGAAGCAAGGACCGGAGTTCCTCGAGCACCGCCTCGGTCAGTTCAACGAAGAGCAGCGGCTGGTCCTCGGGGCCAACACCTTTCGGGGGATGGCGGCGATGCTGGCCTCGAGCCCCGAGGGATCCGAGGTATTCGACCCATGGGTCACCCGGATGCGGAACCTGCCGACGACGGTGGTGTCGAACACCCTCGAAGGCACCCTCGACTGGCCGGACGCCACCGTCCTGAACGGCGACCCCGTCGAAGCCATCGCCCGTCTCAAGAAGGAGTCGGACATCCCGCTGCGTTCGCACGGCAGCCTCACCCTGAACCGCGCAGTACTGGCCGCCGGCCTGATCGACCGCGTTCAGGTGACGATCTTCCCGGTGGTCACCGGCAAGGGCGGGTTGGGCCGGATCTTCGAGGACGCAGCCGAACTCGACCTGGAACTGATCGAGAACCGCACCCTCGACGGCCACACCCAGGAGCTCATCTACCGCCCCACCCTGCACGCCTGAGTTCTAGGCGAGGATGTCGGCCACCGAATCCTGGCCGTTGGGGAGGGTTTCGGGGAAACGGCCCATGTAGTAAGGGATTGCGATGATCACCAGGGACAGGGCCCAGCCGCGAGCGCGGAGCCAGGTGGTGTTGTCGACCTCCAGCGCTTCGCGGTAGGCCTTCCTGGACACACCTTCGAAGATCCACCACGCGGGCAGTACGTCGCCGGCCGGGTCGGCGGCGCGCGCGGTGGCAAAGTCGATCACGGCCGACAACTTGCCGTTAGCAACCAGGATGTTGCCCGACATGAGGTCGCCGTGGATCCACCGCGGCGTACCGTCCCAGGTGTCGGCCGCCAAGGACTCCTCCCAGGCGGCCAGCACACGTCCGGTGTCGAAGTGCTCCCGCAGCTCGACCAGTGCCTCGCGGAACATCTCGTCCCGCGGTGCCAGCGGCGTACCGCGGCTGAACGGATCGTCGTCCGGAACCGGTGCGCCGGTCGTGTCGACTTCTCGCAAGGTGCGCACGAAACCGGCGAGGTCACGAGCTGCCTGCGTGGCGTCGACGGTCTCCGGCGACAACGGTGCTCCAGGCAACCATCGGTAGACGCCCCAGGTGAACGGATAGACCTCGGACGGCTGCCCGAGTTCCAGTGGTTCGGGGATCGGGAGCGAGACGTACGGCGCCAGGCGGGGCATCCACGTCAGGTCGTTCTCGACCTGTCCCTGGTTCCGCGACGTCCGCGGCAAGCGAACCGACAGGTCGTCGCCCACGCGGAACGTCACGTTGTCGGTCCCCGACCCCTCAACCACCCGCACCGGCAGCCCCGCCCACCGCGGGAACTGCTCCGCGAGCAAACGCTCCACCACCGTGGAGTCGATCTCGACCTCGTCGTCATGCAACTTCGCAACACCCGCCACGGCGCGACCCTCACACCCGAACGACCCACGGTCAACCGATTTCGAGCAGCGTGCATGCGCGAGACTGATTCCATGACGGATTCACCGCTGCCTGCCATCGGACCTGACGTCATCGACGAGTTCGCTCGAACGATCTACGGCCGTACGCCGGAAGGTGGACAACTGACCGAGCTGGTACTTCGTTCGCGGGACGACGGCGTTCTCGACGGGGCGGCCGACCGGCTGCGGCATCGCGCCGTGATCGCCTGCCCGCTGGGCAATCTCGAGCTCGACACCGTCACTCACCTGCCGGCCGGAGCGAGCGCCGAACACCCCGTGCCAGTTGTCGTCGCCCTCAACTTCAAGGCCAACGAGGAGCCGTCCGCGAAGGTGATGGCGGCCGGGTACGCCGTACTCGCGGTCGACTACCAACAGATCGAGCCCGACGACCCAGCCCCGGCCGCACCCGGCGTACGCGCGCTGTTTCCCACTGAGTCGTGGGGCGCCGTGGCCGCCTGGGCTTGGGGACTGTCCCGCCTTCTCGACATCGCCGGCCGCATCGACGGCGTGGATCCGGCGGAGCCGATCGTGCTCGGGCACTCCCGGCTCGGGAAGGCTGCGCTGTGGGCCGGTGCGCAGGATGAGCGGTTCGCGGTCACGGTCGCCAACGGGTCCGGTTGCTGCGGCGCCTCGCTGTTCCGTCATCCGGGGGGCGAGGACATCGCCGCGATCACCACGAAGTTCCCGCACTGGTTCGTCCCGTCGTTCGCGACGTACGCCGGGAACGAGAACAGCCTGCCCGTGGACCAGCATCAACTCCTCGCGAGCATCGCCCCGCGCCGCGTGTACGTCGCCAGCGCCGAGGACGACGCCTGGGCAGACCCGATCGGCGAGTACCTGGCAGTCGTCGCCGCCGAGCCGGCCTTCGGCCCGAACGGCATCGGCTACCACGTCCGCCCCGGCACCCACGCCCTCCTCGAAGAGGACTGGCTGCACGCGCTGGACTTCGCGAAACGGTGACTTCCGTCAGTTCCCGAACAGCTCGTGGATGGCGGCTTCCTGGTCGTCGGTCAGGTCGGTGTGGATGAGCTTGGCCCGGAGGCCGGTCCTCCGGAAGGTTTCGCGGACCTTGTCCGCCATCTCGTCGCTGGACAGCAGGAACAGCGCCGACGTCCCCGGCGTGACCTGGGCGCGGACCTCCTTGATGAAGTCGTCGTCGATCCCGACGTCGATCAGGGAACCCGCCACCGCTCCGGCCGCCGCGCCGATCGCAGCTCCCGCCCAGGGCATCAGGAAGATCGTTCCGAACAACATCCCCCAGAACATCCCACCGACCGCTCCCGGACCTGTCATGTTCCGCACCTGCCTGGTCCGCGGCCGCCGCTTCTCCGGCTGCCACGACACCGAGGCCGCGTCATGGATCCGGATCAGCTTCTGCTTCGCCAGACTCTCCAACGTCCCGATCGCCTGGTTGGCCCCGTCCCAGGTCTCGAACTTCCACACCGTCAACGTCGCCATCGCACCGCTCTCCTCACGCCCACCACCGCAGTCCACCACCGCAAGCCACCCGGTGCCAGGTCTCACCCGCATCCGGCTGACGGATGTCATGGGTGGGTCGTGACGAGCGATCCAGGGGTGCGACGGCCCGCTCCAGCAGGCTTCAGGTATGACGACAACGACTGCGGTCAGCCTGCGGGGTGTGACCAAGAGGTATGCGGACGTGCAGGCCGTCGCCGGGGTGGATCTGACCATCCGCGCCGGTGAGGTAGTGGCGTTGCTGGGGCCGAACGGCGCCGGTAAGTCGACCACGATCGAGATGCTGCTCGGGCTGGTGAAGCCGGACCAGGGCACGGTCCAGGTGTACGGCGGTACGCCGACCGACGCGATCGCCAAGGGCCAGGTCGGCGTGATGCTGCAGAGCGGCGGGATCATCGAGGACGCCAAGGTCGGCGAACTCCTGAACCTGGTGGCCGGCCTGCACAACGACCCGATGCCGGTCGAGGAGGCCCTCGAGCGGGCCGGGATCGCCGACCTCACCAAGCGGACCATGAAGGGCCTGTCCGGCGGCCAGAAGCAGCGGGTGCGGTTCGCGATGGCGATCATCCCGCAGCCCGACCTGATCGTGCTGGACGAGCCGACGACCGGTATGGACGTCGAGTCCCGCCGCGACTTCTGGGCGTCGATGCACGCCGAGACCGCCCTCGGCCGGACGGTCCTGTTCGCGACCCACTACCTCGAAGAGGCGGATGCGTACGCCGACCGCGTGGTGCTGATGCGCAACGGCAAGATCGTTGCCGACGGCACCGCCGCGCAGATCAAGGCGAGCGTCTCCGGCCGGACCATCCGCGCCACGATTCCCGGCGCCGACCTCGCGGCCCTCGCGTCGCTGCCCGGCGTACGGAACGTCGAGACCCGCGGCGACGTGGTCCTGCTGCAGTGCGCCGACTCCGACAACACGCTCCGGCACCTGCTGGGCAACACCGAGGCCCACGACATCGAAGTCACCTCGGCCGACCTCGAGGACGCCGTCCTCGCGATCGCCGACCAGAACAAGGCACAGGAGACCCTGGCATGAACCGCGACTACCTGATCTTCGACATCCGCCGCACCCTGCGGAACCGGCGGGTACTGATCTTCTCGATCCTGATGCCGCTGGTGCTGTTCGCGATCTTCGGCATGACGCTGCCGACGGACGCCAACGAGGCCGGGATCTCCGCGATCGCGTACGTGATGGTCAGTATGGCGATGTTCGGCTCGATGTCCGCGGCGATGAGCAGCGGCGGCGTGATCGCGGCCGAACGCGACGGCGGCTGGAACCGGACGCTGCGGCTCACCCCGCTGAAGCCGCAGGCGTACGTCGTGAACAAGGTCATCCTGAGCCTGCTACTGGCGGTGCCGCCGCTCCTCGTGGTGTTCCTGTGCGGCATGACCGTCGGGCACGTGCACCTGAGCGCCACGCAGTGGCTGACGGTCGCGCTCGTGTCGTGGCTCGGCGCGCTGCCGTTCGCGGCGATCGGCCTGGTCATCGGGTACATCGCGAAGCCGGACAGTGTGCAGCCGATCACCGGTCTGAGCACGATGCTGATCGCGGCCTTCGGCGGCCTGTGGCTGCCGGTCGACCAGATGCCGTCGGTCATGAAGCACATCGCCCAGCTCACGCCGGCGTACTGGACCGGCCAGACCTCGCGGAGTGCGCTGACGGCGGGCGGTGTGGACACCCACGCGCTGCTGGTGGTGATCGGCTGGACCGTCGTACTCGGGTTCATCGGACTCCGGCGCTTCCAAGCAGACACCGCCCGTGCCTGAAACCTCCGTGGCCGAGCGTGCGGGCGATAGCGTGACCACCGTGAAGACTTCGCCGACCCTGATGGACGCGCTCGCCGAGCGCGGAGGCCGCCCAGGTCCTGGGCGGTGGGGCTGGCTGGCGGCCGGGGTCTGGTTGTTCTACCTGAACCAGCCGTTACAGGAGATCGTCCGCCGGGACGGGACGACCCGGGTCCTCGGTCTGGTCACGCTCGCCCTGTTCGCGCTCGCGTACCTCGGTTTCTTCGGGTGGATCCGCTGGGTCGGCATCGGCGGCATGCCGACCTGGCGGCGCCTGCTGTACCTCGGCGGGATGCTCGCACTGAGCCTCCTGCTGCTGCCGTCGGCGGGTCAGCAGATGCTGACCTGCCTGGTGTACATCTCCGCGGTCGCGATGATGGCGCTCGACCTCCGGATCGCGGTCGGCATCGTCGCGCTGCTCCTCGGCAGCGCCGAGTTGGCGATGCGGGTGGTGCCGGGGTGGACCGACGACGGCGGCTTCGGCTTCGCGATCTTCCTCAGCGCCTTGGCCGTGTTCGGCATGCGGCGGGCGATCCAGCGCAGTATCGAGCTGAACGCGACCCGCAAGGACATGGCCGACCTGGCGGTGCAGGAGGAGCGGAACCGGTTCGCCCGCGACCTGCACGACATCCTCGGCCACTCGCTCACCGTCATCACGGTGAAGGCGGAGCTGGCCGGCAAGCTGATCGCGGCGAACCCGGAGCGGGCGGCCGCCGAGGTCGCGGACGTCGAGAGCCTGGCCCGGGCCGCGCTGGCCGACGTACGGGCCGCTGTCGCCGGGTACCGCGAGCTGAGCCTGGCCGGTGAGCTCGTGTCGGCGCGGGCCGCGCTGCAGGCCGCCGAGATCAAGGCGGATCTGCCGACCACGGTCGACGAAGTACCGGAGGAGAACCGCGAACTGTTCGCCTGGGTGGTGCGGGAAGGCGTCACGAACGTCGTACGGCACTCCGCCGCGAAGCGCTGCACGATCCGGATCACGGCGGCGCAGATCGAAGTACTCGACGACGGCAAGGGGCCGACGCCGGGCGAGGGTACGTCGGGCGGCACGTCGGGCAGCACGTCGGGCCATGGGCTGATCGGGCTCCGGGAACGGGCGGACCAGGCCGGCGCGGGGGTTCAGGTCGGCGAGGCGCCGGGCGGCGGGTTCCGGCTGGCCGTCAAGGTCGGCCTGTGAGGATAGGGCTGTGACCATCCGACTGTTGCTCGCCGACGACCAGGCGCTGGTGCGCGGAGCTCTCGCCGCGCTG
This sequence comes from uncultured Actinomycetota bacterium, assembly GCA_963822475.1. Taxonomy (GTDB): domain Bacteria; phylum Actinomycetota; class Actinomycetes; order Propionibacteriales; family Kribbellaceae; genus Kribbella. Next base: position 756,075 of record CAWGHT010000006.1, on the reverse strand, counting down.
CTCGACCTCGAGCCCGACCTGGAGGTGGTGTCCGAGGTCGGCCGCGGCGACGAGGTGATCGCGGCCGCGAAGAACACCCGGCCCGATGTCGCGCTCCTCGACGTGGAGATGCCCGGGCTGGACGGTATCGAGGCGGCCGCCGCGCTGCGTACCGCCGTACCCGGGGTGCGGGTGCTGATGGTGACCACGTTCGGCCGGCCCGGGTACCTGCGGCGCGCGATGGAGGCCGGCGCGGCCGGGTTCGTCGTCAAGGACACCCCCGCGACGCAGCTGGCGGACGCGGTACGGCGGGTGCATCAAGGGCTCCGCGTGGTCGACCCGTCGCTCGCCGCCGAGACCCTGGTGGCCGGTACCAGCCCGTTGACGGGCCGGGAGTCCGACGTACTGCGGGCCGCCCGGGAGGGAGGCACCGTCGCCGACATCGCGAAGGAGCTGCACCTGTCGGAAGGCACCGTGCGCAACCACCTCTCCGCCGCCATCGGCAAGACCGGCGCCCGCACCCGGGCCGAAGCCGCGCGCATCGCCCTCGACAACGGGTGGTTGTAGCCGGTCTCTACCTCTAGGGTTACGTCAGGGGAGGGATCTGCGATGTCGATCGAGAATTTCAGTGTGCGGGGGCGGTTGGCGGACACGGGCGAGGGGATCACGGCCGACGAGCTGCAACTGGCGGCCCGGAACCACGGGATGCCGCTGGAGGGCCTGCGGTACGACGTGACGCCGCCGGGACTGCATTACGTGCTGGTGCATTACGACATCCCGGCAACGAATGCGGGCGACTGGCTGCTGACCGTGGACGGGTGCGTAGAGCAACCGTTGGTGTTCGGGCTGACCAAGTTGCGCGCGATGGGACGTCGTACCGTCCGCGTCACGTTGGAGTGCGCCGGCAACGGCCGGGCGACGCTGCAACCGCGGCCGATCAGTCAGCCGTGGTTGTCGGAGGCGGTCGGTACGGCGGAGTGGACGGGCGTGCTGTTGTCCGATCTGCTGCGGCTGGCCGGGATCCGCTCCGACGCCGTGGATGTGGTGTTCACCGGCGCGGACCACGGTGTGGAGCGCGGCGTCGAGCAGGACTACCAGCGCGGGATGTCGGTGGAGGAGGCGATCGACTCCGGCGCGCTCGTCGCGTGGGAGATGAACGGTGCGCCGTTGCCGCCGCAGCACGGGTACCCGCTGCGCCTCGTCGTACCGGGTTGGTACGGGATGGCGAGCGTGAAGTGGCTGCGGTCGATCGAGGTGATCGACCACGCGTTCGAGGGGTTCCAGAACGCGGTGGCGTACCGGATCCGGGCCGACGCGGACGATCCGGGCCGACCGGTGACGCGGATCGAGCCGCGGGCGTTGCTGATCCCGCCGGGGTTCCCGGACTTCATGAGCCGGAACCGGTTCGTTGCCGCTGGCACCGTTCCGTTGTTCGGCCGGGCGTGGTCCGGTTGGGCGCCGATCGAGCGGGTCGAGGTCAGCACCGACGCCGGCGTGAATTGGCACGAGGCGACGTTGGATGCCCTGAGCAACGAGGACGAGCTCGCCTGGCGGGCGTTCGCCTACGACTGGGAGGCGACACCCGGCGAGCACGTCCTCACGGTCCGCGCGTACGACGCCGGCGGCCGCGAACAACCGATCGAGGCGGAGTGGAACCGCGGCGGCTTCAGCAACAACACCGCCCAGCGCATCACGGTCCTCGTCACCTGATCCGCCGCGTGTCGCTGGCGTGTTCCGGCGTACCGGAGTCACATCCTGGAGAGGTACACGGTTCTCACTTCCAGGAGTGGTGCGGTGAACGGACTCGATACAGAGGTGCACTTGCACGCACGGGTGTTCCGGGCGGCGGGCGAGTGGTACGCCGACGTCGACGACGAACTCGATCCACAGCCCGACGACCCGTTCTGGTGCGGCTCGTACGCGTCCCAGCGGGCCGCGATCGACGCTGCCTGTGAGCGGATCGCCGCGTTCCGCCGTACCCAGATCGACCGGCTCAGCCACCAACCGTTGCCGCAAGCAACCGCGTGAGCATCAGAGCACGAGCATCGAGCTGAACCAGGCGCAGACGAGCGCGACCACGACGATCAACACATACCAGTACCAATGCATGTCCCAGTCCACGTCCGCGGCGAGCACGTACGACGGATCGTCCGGGTCGACGACGACGTCGACGCGGTCGCCGACGGCCGGCACGGGATCGAGATCGCTGCCGCCGCTGAGCTCCGTCGGCGCACCGTCACCCGGCCGGGCGATCGTGATGGTCAGGTCGTGGAACCGCGACCACGTGTCCTCCTCGACCTTCAGCACGACGGCCTGCCGCACCGGTTCTGATCGCACCAGCCGCTGGTCGCTGAGCCCGGCGCTGATGCCCAGGGGGATGATCGCCAGCGACCCCAGCACCAGCGGGACGCCGACGATCCTCATCACCAGCGTCGTCCAGTCGAACCGCCGTCGCATCCTGCTGTGCCGTCCACCCGTCAGCTCGACCCCGGCCGCCTCGGCCGCGCGCCGTCTGGCCGCGGCCTCGCGCGCGTCGGCGCGATCACGCTCCCGGGCTCGTTCTCGCCGTGCCTGCGTCCACCGGGTGGGCTGCGCCAGTCGGTTCCACCACTCGAACCGTTCGGCCAGCCAGCGGGCGGGGTAGCAGGCCCCGCCCGCGATCGCGAAACACAGGAGCGGGGCTTCGGACAGGGTGCTGGGGCGGGTCAGCCAACCGAGGAGGTACAACCCGCCGCCGACCGTGCCGAAGAACAGCAGCAGCAGGAGTAGCTGCCGGCCGTGGAGGTCGTCGTCGGGGTCGCTCACCGGAACATCATGGGTGATGGACGCAGCCGGGAGCCGCGCGGTTTCATTCCGGTTCGTTGTGGGAGTCGCCGCCTACTCGGTAGGGGGTGGTGACGCCTTCGTACATGAGGTGGGTCATGAGGCCTTCGGAGGCGTGGGGGAGGTTGTGGCAGTGGTCCATCCAGAGGCCGGGGTTGTCGGCGACGAAGGCGATCTCGTACGTCTCCTTGTTGCCGACCTCGAGCGTGTCGACCCACCACGGTGAACCCGTTGCCGCGACGCCGTTGCGGGACAGGACGACGGCGTGGTGGCCGTGCAGGTGCATGGGGTGGGCCTGGCCGCTGGTGTTGGAGATCTTCATCCGGACCACGTCCCCCTCGGCGACCATGAACATCGGTACGTCGGGGAACTTGTGGCCGTTGATCGTCCACCACAACCCCGGCATACCGTCCAGGAACCCGGGCCGCCGCCCGATCCGGTACTCGAAGTTCCGGTCCGCCTTCGCCGGGTCGAACCCGATCGGCGCCGACGTCCCGTAGGTCAGCAGATCCACGGTCTCCCCCGGCAGCTCACCCTTCGGAGGATCGACCGGCCCGATCCCGAGCGACAACGCCGACGTACCGGCCACCAGCCGCATCCCACCGGCCGGGACCACCGCCTCGAGATCCACACGTCCACCAGCAGGCAGCGGATAGGACGCCGTCACCGGAGTCGGTCCATGTACGTCGCGACCGTCGACCGCGATCACCTTGTACGGCGTCCCGATCAGCCCGACCCGGAGGATCGCGTTGTCGGTGTTGATCACCCGCACGCGCGCCGTCGTACCGGCCGGCAGCTCCACCCGCGCGGTCCCGGTGCGCCCGTTGATCGTCCGCTTCCCGTCGTACGTGTGGATCGCGGCCACGACCTCACCCGGTGAAGCAGGCGCGATCACGATCGGGCCGAACAGCCCGCCCTTCACCTCGTCGCTCGACACCTGATGCGAGTGGTACCAGTACGTCCCCGCCGCCGCGGCCTTGAACCGGTACACGTGCTTCCCACCCACCGGTACGGCGTCCTGCGTCACCCCGGCGACACCGTCCTCGGCGTTCGGTACGTCGATCCCGTGCCAGTGCAACGTGGCGCCGTCCTTCACGGACTCGTTCACGAACGTGACCTGCACCAGATCACCCACCCGCGCGCGGATCAACGGCCCGGGCGACGTCCCGTTCACCGTGTACCCGTCGATCGTCTCGCCCGACGCGAGCTGGAACTTCTGCTTCCGCGCCACGAGCGTCACATCGACGTTCGGCGTACCCGTCTTGGGCCCGGTCAGATCCGGGACGCTCATGCCGCTCATCGTGTGGTGCGCATGATCCATCGACGGTCCGCCGCCATAGTCGGCGTACCCCATCTCCGCCGGGTTGTACGTCCCGGGGACCAGGCTGGTCGCCCAGAGGTACCCCAGCGGTACGAGTACCGCCAGGGTCACCCCCACAGCGACCAGCCGGCCCCACCGGCGGGTCTTGACGTCAGCCACTGGTCGCAGGCTGATTCGGTACGGCGGCCCGTCGCGCGGCCGCGCTCGCCACACCGGCGATCACGAGCCCGTTGATCCCGTGCAGCAGTCCGAGCGCCGGCACCCCGAAGGACACCACCGCGAGCAGGAACTGCACGACCACCAGACCGACCACGATCCCGGCCAGCACGCGGCCACGCGGTACGTCGGTCAGGAACGACACGATCAGGAACACCAGCGCGAGCAGCCCGATCGCCGTGCCCGCGATGCTGTGGTAGCTCTGCCCGAAGTTGCTGTAGTCCGCGCCGATCGAGGTGCCGTCGTCGGCGTCCTTCGCGATCGTGAACCCGGCCAGCGCGATCGACGCGACCTGCAGCACGACCGCGATCGCGATCAGCATCCCCACGATCCGGTACACGTTCCTCATGCGCGCCGCTCCATCCGGCGCTTCCGCACCACGAACACGGCCGCCACGATCAACGCCAGCGGCAGGATCGGCGGATGCCCGCCACCCACCACACACCCGATCGCAGCCAGTACGCCGAACACGCCCAGCAGGATCACCAACGGAAACGGAACCCGCCCGAGGAACCCACGCCGCGCCCACTCCGGCCGCCCAGGCCCAGCAACTCCAGCAGCGTTCTCTGGTGCCGTCCACGGCTGCTTGCGCCAACCCCACGGGCCGGCCCAACCTTCACCACCGTCACCAGCAGCCTGCTGTGCTCTCCGGCAGGTCCGCGAACAGGCCCTCCAGGTCCGCGCCTGTCCGCGCCTTCAGTGCCTGCTCGACGCGCTCGGAGTGTTCTTCCGCGCTCAGCCGGCCGGCTTCGTAATGCTCGCCCAGACGCCTGACGGCGTCCTCACGCTCACTGTCGCCGATACGGATCGATCCGCCCGGCCTCTCGTCGTTCATGACACTCCTCGGTGCTCGTAGTTCTTCCAACGGCACCAAGACTGTCTTTCAAACCGCTTTCACCGCGTCGCCTCAGCGGCGGCACCTCCCCTACCCCCGGAGGAGCACACTGCACCGCTGGACGCAGTACCACGTACTCCCCCGGGCGTAGTGCACCCCAGGGTGAACCCTCAGCTGTTCCCTCAGCTGTTCCCTCAGCTGTTCACTGCGAGGATCTTGTTCACGTCGTTGTTCGCCTTCGCCAGCGACCCCGGTTCGGCCTCGAAGGACATCACCGCATCCATCGCCGGAGTCATCACCGCAGTCACGTCCGCCGCGTTCGGGTTGGCCGGGTACGGGAACACATCCCCCGCCTCGACCGGCTCCAGGAACGGCGTGACATCCCACCCGCTCTTCGCGAACGCCGCCTTGGCCGCCGGCATGCTCGCCGCGACCGCCGGGAACACCACCCCGGCCTTGGCGACGATGTCCTGAGCGGTCTGCGACCCGAGGAACTTCACCCACGCCCAGGACGCGTCCCGCCGCGTGGTCCCGGCCCAGATCGTGTCCGCGAGACCGTTCATCATCGACATTCGCTTCCCGACCGGTCCGATCGGCAACCGTGCGAGCTTCGTTTTCACCTGCTTCAGCGTCCCGTACGTCCCGAGCATCCAGGAGCCGTTCGGGGTGATCGCGTACTTCCCCGCACCGAAGGAGGTCGTCACGTCCACCCCGGACTTCGCCTGCGCGTACGTCGGCATGTACCCCTTGGTGATGAGCCCGCGCCACCACCCGATCGTCTCGGTGAACTTCGGGTCGCCGTAGAAGAACTTCGTCCCCCACGGTTCGCCCTCGGAGTACTTCCAGCCGTTGATGGCGGCGTACCAGCTCCAACTCGTCTGCCCGTCACCACCGCCGGCGTCGGCGTACCCGAGTCCGTAGACCTTGACGTTGTCCTTGTCGAACCCCGGCTGGTCGCCGCGACGGCCCTTGGAGTCCACCGTCAGCCGGCGGACGATCTGCTCGAAGGTTCCGCCGTCCTGCGGGTTCCACGTCATCGAGTTGAGCTGCTCGGCACTGATCCCGGCCGCCTCGGTGAACGCGCTGTTGTAGAAGTAGACCTCGGTGTCCCAGTCCTTCGGCAGGCCGTACCGTTTGCCGTCCGCACCGATCCAGCGGTCCGCCAGACCCTTCTGGTAGATGCCCAGGTCAATGTTGTCCTTGGCAACGTAGTCGTCGATCGCCAGCACCTGCCCCTTGTCCGCGAACAGCGGGTACTTCGACGAGTGCCCGGTGAACACGTCCGGCGCGGTGTCCGAGATGAACCCGGTCACCAGCTTCGACCAGTAGTCGTTCCACCCGTACTGCTCGATCTTCACCGAGTACTGCGGGTTCTGTTCGTGGAACACCTTCGCGCACTCGGTGTACATCGGCAGCTGCGCGGAGTCCCACAGCCAGTAGATGATCTCGCCGTCGCCACGCGCCGCGGCACCGTTGTTGCAGGCGGCAACAGCCGGTACGGCGAGCGCGCCCAGTCCTGCCTTCAGCAGGGTCCTTCGTGAGAGGTTCATCATTTGATCCCGGAGAAGCCGATGGAGTTGGTGATCCGCTTCGCGAACGCGAGGAACAGGATGATCATCGGCAGCGCCGCGATCAGCGTCGCCGCCATCAGCCCGGCCCAGTCCGGACCGCCCTGCGGCGTCTGCGAGCGGAACACGCCCAGCGCGACCGTCAGCACCCGCACGTTCTCCTGCTGACCGACGAGCAACGGCCAGAAGTAGTCGTTCCAGGAGTTGATGTAGGTCAGGATCGCCAGCGTCGCGATCGGCGCCGCGCTCAGCGGGATGATCATCCCGAAGAAGATCCGGCGGTGCCCGGCGCCGTCGATCATCGCCGCCTCCTCCAGCTCGCGACTGATGCCGAGGAAGAACTGGCGCAGGAAGAAGATCGCGAACGGCGTCATGAACGCGCCCGGCAGGATGATGCCGGCGAAGCTGTTCAGCAGCCCGAGGTTCTTGATCAGCACGAAGTTCGGCAGCGTGGTGAAGATCGGCGGCACCATCAGCGCGGCCAGGAACAACGCGAACACCTTGTCCCGTCCGGGCCAGCGCAGCCGGGCGAACGCGTACGCCGCCATCGCGCTGAAGAACACCTGGCACACCGTCGTGATGGTTGCCACCACCAACGAGTTGCGCAGGTACAGCCAGAAGTTCACGGCCGCGCCGGAACCGCCCTGCGCCTGCGCCTCCTCGATCGACGCCAGTCCGAGCACCCGCTTGAACGCGCCGAGCGTGGTCTCCACGGGCAGCAGCGAGTCCGGGTGACCGGGCAGCTGCGTGTTGTCGGAGAACGCCGTACGCAACATCCAGTAGAACGGGAACAGCGTGACGATCAGCAGGACGAACAACAGGATCCACGCGACCGTACGGCCGACGCTTACCTCCCGCCTCATGCGAGATCACTCTCCTTCGCCCGCAGCAGCCGCAGCTGGAGCAGCGACACGACCGCGAGGATCGCGAACAGCACCAGCGCCATCGCCGACGCGTACCCGAAGTCGAACCGGGTGAACGCCCGCTCGAAGATGTAGTAGTAGATGACCCGCGTCGCGTTGATCGGACCGCCCTGCGTGGTCACCGCGACCGTGTCGAAGATCTGGAACGACCCGATCATGGTGACCACCAGGACCATCACCAGAACGGGCCGCAGCAGCGGCAGCGTGATCCGCCAGAACGTCTTCCACTCGGTCGACCCGTCCACCATCGGCGGCCTCGTAGACGTACGACGGAATCGTCTGCAGCCCCGCGAACACGAGCAGCGCGGTGTACCCCATGTGCCGCCAGACGTTGATCCCCGCGACTGTCGGGATCGCCCAGTGCGAGTCGCCGAAGAACGCGATCGGGTCGATCCCGACCCAGCCCAGGAACGTTTGCACGACGCCGACCTGCACGTCGAGCATCCAGTACCAGACCAGCGCGACGACGACGTTCGCGACCAGGTACGGCGCGAGAATGATCGCGCGGAACGTGATCGACTTCGTCAACCGGTACATCAGCATCGCGATCCCGACCGCCAGTACGGTCTGCACCCCGATGTTGATCACGACGTACTCGACCGTGACCCCGAGCGCGTTCCAGAAGAAGCTGTCCTGGACCATCCGTTCGTAGTTGGCCAGCCCGTTGAACTTCGGCGCCGAGAGCAGGCTGTACTCGGTGAAGCTCAGGTACGCGCCGCGCAGCGTCGGCCAGATGTAGAACACGACGAACCCCAGCGACGCCGGGGCGATGAAGATCATCGCGACCTTGAGGTCCCCGAGGTTTCGCCGTTTCTTCGGTGGCGCTGCGGAGTCCCCGTGACTTCGTTTCCTGGCAGGAGGTGCGTTGGTCGTGGTCACGGGGATCTCCTCTTCTGTCGGGCGGCTGGGCGGGCTTACCCCACCGCTGTCACGTCCAGCAAGATCGCGCTCTCGGGCCATTGCACGGGCATGAGTACTCCGGCCGAGGCGAGGGCGGCACCGTTCAGCTCCACGCTTCCACCGTCGGCGGACCAGGCCGTGCGACCGCGATGCGGGTCCGGGCGTCGCGACCTTGCTGATCCGGTACGTCCGCTGCGGGTCCAGTCCGGGCAGCCGCACCCGACCGACGGCCGACGTCACCGACTGCGCGACCTGTACGACGCTGAACACGCCACGGGATCCGTCCTGGGCCACGACGCCGTGGACGAGCACGTCCTCCGGCCCGCGGTCGGCGCGGACGACCGTGCCGGTGTGGAGCAGCGGCCGCAGCTCCTTGTGCAGGGCGACCCAGCCTTTGAGTTCCTGGCGTTCCTCGGGGCTCGCCGACGCGATGTCCCACTCGATGCCGAAGTGACCGAACAGCGCGGTGATCGCGCGGAACGACAGCGTCTGCGTACGGCCGGTGGTGTGCGCCCGCGGCGGGCCGACGTGGCAGCCGATCAGCTCGGGCGGCAGCAGGAGCTGCGTGTAGCGCTGGATGGTCTGCCGCTCGAGCGCGTCGTTGCTGTCGCTGCCCCAGATGCGGTCGGTGCGCTCCAGGATGGCGAGGTCGACCCGGGCGCCGCCGGACGAGCAGGACTCGATCTCCAACCCCGGATGCCGGCGCTTGAGCTCGTCGATCAGCCGGTACACGGCCAGGGTCTGCTCGTGAATACCCGCCGTACCGGTGTGCTGGTTGCCGCCGTCAACGAAGTCGCGGTTGTGGTCCCACTTCAGGTACGCGATGTCGTACTCGCTGAGAATGCTGTCCAGCCGCTCGAGGATGTAGTCGTACGCCGCCGGGACGCCGAGGTTCAGGCCCTGCTGGTGGCGGGCGGTCGGCGGCATCCGGTCGCCGGTGGCGAGGATCCAGTCCGGGTGGTCGCGCGCCAGGTCCGAGTCCGGGTTCACCATCTCCGGCTCGACCCACAGGCCGAACTGCAGGCCGAGGCTCCTCACGTGGTCGACCAGCGGGTGCAGGCCCTTCGGCCAGATCCCCTCGTCGACGTACCAGTCGCCGAGGCCGGCGTGGTCGTCGCGGCGGCCGCGGAACCAGCCGTCGTCCAGTACGAACCGCTCGGCCCCGACCTCGGCGGCCGCGTCCGCGAGCGCCTTCAACTTGTCCAGGTCGAGGTTGAAGTACACGGCCTCCCAGGTGTTCAGTACGACGGGACGCTCGGTCTGCGGGTGGTTGGAACGCGCGCGCAGGAAGTCGTGGAAGCGGTGCGAGACCTGGTCGAGGCCGACGCCGTACGAGCCGTAGATCCATGGGGTGCTGTAGGTGCCCGCGGGCTCGAGGCGGCCTTCGCCCGGGAGGAGCAGTTCGCCGCCGCCGATCACGCCGTACCCGCTCATGCCGCGCTCGGCATACGTTCGGTGGTTGCCGCTCCAGGCGGTGTGCACGGCCCAGATCTCACCGGTGCGGAAGCCGAAGCCCGGGGTGCCGGCGAACAGCAACAGGGTGGCGTCGGCGCCGGTGCGGCCACGGCGGTTGTCGCGGATGTGGGCGCCCTGCGTGAACGCGTGCCGCTGCGGGTGCCGCTCGCCGATGTGCCGGCCGGTCAGGTCGAGCAGTTCGGTCGCCTCGGTCGGCACCGGCAGCGCGAGGTGCAGCCCGTCGACCGTGTACGGCGTCGCGCCGGTGTTGGTCAGGTCGGCCTTGCTCCGCACCAGACCTGAGTCCGTGAGCTCGACGGTGAGCCGGAGCTCCAGCCCGGCGTCGGCTGCGTCGATCTGCACGGTGTTGTCGGTGCGGGCGACGCTGTTCAGGGTGAAGCTCGCGGAGAAGTCCTGGCCGTCGCGGTGGCCGTTCAGGCCGGGGAGGCCGAACCAGCCGGACGAGTACTCGGGCACGATCGCGATCGGACGGTTCTCGTCCAGGCCGTTGCCTTCCTGGACCGCACCCGCGCCGCGGCGCAGTTCCAGCAGAGCGTTCTCGGTCAGCTCGCCGAGGTCCGCGCCCCAGTGCAGAACGGACGGAAGGGCCGGACCGGAGCAATCGAGCACCAGGCTGACACCACCGGCGCGAAGCTGCAGAATCTCGATGTTCGACACTGTTGATTCACTCCGCTTTCTGATTGATTTCAGGACGGAACTATTTACCCCACCAGCCCCGTTGTCAATGCTTCACGAAGTGAAGTAAATACCTCAGAGCCCTCTACCCCTCTTGACAAATTTTTCTGTCAAGTGGAGATTGGGGGGATGCTGCGGTACCTCGAGGAGCCCGAGAAGGTGCGGTTGGCGTTGTCGCCGATCCGGCGGCGGCTGCTCGAGTTGCTGCGGGAGCCGTCGTCGGCGACGCAGCTCGCGGCCGCGCTCGACCTGCCGCGACAGCGGGTGAACTACCACCTGCGTGAACTGGAGAAGGCCGGCCTGGTCGAGCTCGTCGAGGAGCGGCGGCGGCGCGGGTTCACCGAGCGGATCCTGCGCGCGTCGGCCGATCTGATCGTCGATCCGGGCGTCATGGGCCGCGCGTTCACCCAGATCCAGGACCAGTACGCCGCCGAGCACCTGGTCGAGGTCGCCGCGGGGACGGTCCGGGATGTGGCGCGGATGCAGACCGCGGCCGACGTGGACGGGAAGCGGCTGCTGACGTTCACGCTCGAGACCGAGGTGCGGTTCGCGGAGCCGAGCGACGTACACCGGTTCACCGACGCGTTGACGGCCGCGATGCAGCAGGTGGTCGAGGAGTTCGACAACGAGGGCGGGCGGCCGTACCGGCTGATCGCGGGCGGACATCCCGCGCCCCGCCGTACGGAGGGAGAGACATGAAGATCGTGGTGACGGTGGCCGCCCCGGTGGAGACAGTGTGGGACGCGCTGCGGGACAAGGAGAAGATCCGGCACTGGCACGGCTGGGAGTACGAAGGCGGTCTCGACCAGGAGATCGACCTGATCTACTTCACCGAGACCGTCGAGGACGGTACGACGCTGCGGCTCGGGAACGGCGACGAGTTCGTCGTCGAGGCGGTCGAGGGCGGATCCCGGATCACGCTGACGCGCGCGCCGCTGGGCGCCAACCCCGAGTGGGACGCGTACTACGACGACGTCACCGAGGGCTGGATCACGTTCCTCCACCAGCTCCGCTTCGCCGTCGAACGGCACCCGGGCGATCCCCGCCGTACCTTGTTCTACTCGGGCACCGGCGCCGTCTCCCCCGTCGACGAACTGCGGATCCCGGCCGGTGACGCGTTCGACCTCGACCTGATCGGCGAGGGTGTCAAGTGCGAGGTCTGGTACCGCTCCGACCACCAGCTCGGCCTCACGGTAGATGCCTGGGGCAACGGATTGCTGGTGCTCAGCCACGTCCCGCCCGGCGAACGGAAGCCGGAGGGCGCCACGATGGCGATCCTTTCGGTGTACGGCGACACCGACCGCGACGAGCTCGAGGCCCGCTGGCGCGCGTGGTGGACCGAGCGCTACCCGGAGGAGCTCAAGCTCCCCGAATGACCGCTCGGCGGTGACACGGCGGTGACAGGGCGCAAAGGTGTCAGCACTCTCGGTCTACCGGGCATGGTTACCGGGAAGTACATTTCTGCCGACGGTGATCTGGTGGGGGTCCTGAGATCATCGAACTCCGGCGAGAGAGGCCTTCCGGATGCAGATTCCGAGAAGTCGTCGAGTCTCAGCAGCGATCCTTGTGCTTTCCATGACCGGCCTAGGCCTGGTCGCGTCCCCCGCCCACGCCGACGGTCCCGGATCGGGAACGCCGTACGTCGTCACCGTTGGGGACTCCTACATCTCGGGCGAGGCCGGCCGCTGGGCCGGGAGCTCGAACGACTCCGAGGCACCGGCCGACGCGCTCGGTGCGCACGCCTACCACGACAACGCGACGCACACCGCCGAGCTGATCCCGAAGTGCCACCGCAGCCTGTCCGCCGAGGCGTACGTCGGTGGCGGCGTCGGCGGACTGAACCTGGCCTGCTCGGGCGCTCGCACCACGACCGGCACCGGCAGCGACTTCAAGCCGGGCATCGACTTCTACGACGACGGCGCCGGCAAGCAGGGACAGGCGAAGATGCTGCAGGTCTTCGCCGCGACCCACAACGTCAAGCAAGTGGTCGTGTCGATCGGCGGCAACGACTTCAACTTCGCGTCGATCGTCACCCAGTGCGTGCAGGACTTCCTGCTCTCGCCGTCCTGGGACCCGGACTACTGCCGCGACGACTCGTCCGTGGTCGCCAACTTCACCGCCGCCAACATCACCACGGTTCAAGGCAAGATCGCGACGGCGTTCCAGAACGTCCGTACGGCGATGCGGAACGCCGGGTACGGCGACAGCGCTTGGAATCTCGTCGTACAGACGTATCCGTCACCGATCCCGGCCGCCAGCGGGTTCCGGTACGGGCAGAGCGGCTACACCCGGCAGAGCGTCGGCGGGTGCGGCTTCTGGAACGCGGACGCCGACTGGGCGAACGGCACCGCGCTCCTCACGATCAACAACACGGTCCGCGCCGCGATCGGCCAGTCCGGCCTGTCGAACGCCCGCCTGCTCGAGCTCCAGTCCGCGTTCAACGGCCGCCGGCTCTGCGAGAACACCGTCGGCCTGTACGAAGAGGTCGGCCTCAGCTCGTGGACCCAGCCCACGGCCGTCGACAAGACCGAGTGGATCAACCAGATCCGCACGGTGACAACGGTCGGCTCGAACTACTTCATCCAGGAATCCCTGCACCCGAACTACTGGGCCCAGCTCGCACTCCGCTCCTGCGTCCGCCAGACCTACACCCAGAACCGCGGCGGCACCTGCACCATCGCCGGCACCGGCCTGGTGAACGGCGAACCGCGCATGACCCTGAACTGACGCAAGACAAAGGCCGGCCGCCGCACCCCCGAAGGTGCGGCGGCCGGGTTCTTTTTCAGTGCGTCAGCTCAGGTTCAGGCCCGTGTCGTCGATGACGAACGAGGTCTGGAGAGAGCTGTCCTCGGTGCCGGTGAAGCTGATCGACACCGTCTGGCCGGCGAACGACGAGACGTTGAACGACTTGAGCGAGTAACCGCTCGCCTTGTTCAGGTTCGAGTACGTCGCCAGCGTGGTCGAGCCCGCCTTCACCGTGAGCTTGTCGTACTGCGTCGACGTGGTGGTCTCCGCAGAATCGATGTGCAGGTAGAAGGAGAGCGTTGCCGAGCATCCGGCCGGGATCGCGACCGACTGGCTCAGCGTGTCGGTGTGGGTCGAGCCGTACCCGTCCAGCCAGGCCTTCCAGGTGCCGCTGCGCGCGGGCTGGGAGGTGCTGTTGTCGATCACTCCGGCCGACGCCGACCACGGCGCCGCCGTACCGGTCTCGAAGCCCGGGTTGCCGAGCTTCTGGCCGGAGCAGCCGCCGGTGCCGCCGATGGTGAAGGTGAACGACGTGCTGCCCGAGCCGCCGGCACTCGCGGTCGCCGTCGCGGTGACGTTGAACGTGCCGCTCGCGGTCGGCGTACCGGACACGGTGCCGGTGGACGAGCCGATGGTGATGCCAGCCGGCAGACCGGTGGCCGACCAGGTGTACGGCGCGGTGCCGCCGGACGCGGCGAGCGTGAACGACGAGATCGCCGTACCGACCGTGCCGGTCTTGTTGCCCGGGTTCGTGACCGTGACGCCACCCGACGTGGAGCAGGTCGGGTCGGCCGTCTGAGCCGGCACGCTGACCGCGTCCCAGGCCGCCTTCACGGTGTTGAACTCGGCGCAGCTGCCCGGGTACAGGTTCTTGGCCGCGGTCAGCGTCCAGGTCCGGTACTTCAGGTACGAGCTGCTGCTGGTCTTCATCAGCATCGCGTTGTACATGATCCGGATCGCCTTCTGGATGCCGATCCCGGTCACGGTCGAGCTGTTGCAGGTCGGGCTCGCCGGCGAACCGTTGCTGCCCTGCGACAGCAGGTAGAACCAGTGGTTGCCCGGACCGGCCGCGGCGTGCACCTCGGTGCCCGGGATCGAGCTCGAGTAGCAGTTCGGGTCGCCGAGCGCCGACGGGTTGTACATGTTCCGGATCGGGCCGCTGCCGACCAGGTTGACCTCTTCACCGACCAGGAAGTCCGGCGGGTCGTACGACGCCGACTGGTTGCTGTAGTACTCGGTCGCCGCGCCGAACGTGTCGGCGACGAACTCCTGGGTGCCGCTGCCGGAGATCCCGCCCGGCGTGTGGTCGTCGATCCCGTGACCCATCTCGTGGGCCAGCACGTCGATCGAACCGATCCAGCCACCGGCCGTGTTCTTGCCGATCTGGACCTGCGTGCCGTCGTAGTACGCGTTCTGGTCGTTCAGGCCGACGCGGATCGGCCAGGCGCCGCCGTTACCGTCCATGCCGTTGCGGCCGAGCCAGTCGGTCAGCATGTGCCGCTCGGTCTGCGCCGCGAACAGGGCGTCGACGCAACCGGTCTCCTTGTTGGTCGCCGTACCGTTGCCCCAGTTGTCGTCCGGACCCGAGAACGTGGTGTTGTTCGCCGCGTCCTGGCAGGACAGGTTGGTGGTGTTGGGGTCCTTCATCGAGTACGTGCTGCCGGACAGCGTGGTGTCCAGGTGGACCGGGCTCGGGCCGCTGTACACCGCCGTACCGTTGCCGGCCATCACGTGTTCCTTGCTACCGAGCACCTTGCCGCTCTGTGCGTCGACGTACACCGACAGACTCGACGGGTCGTGGCCGTTGTTGCCGCTGACCCGCGACTGCCACACGAGCTTCGGGCTGCCGTTCAGGGCGTAGACCGCGAGGGTCGGCGTGGTCGACGAGTCGACCTTCTTGAGCTGCGTCCGGGCGGTCTTCTGCGCGGCCGCTGGGGTCACCTTCGCAGTCGTCGACAGCTCCGGTACGGCGGTGGTCTGCGCGATCGAGGTGTACTTCACGGCACCCTTCGCGTCGGTGACCACGACGAAGTCACCACCGACGACCGGGAGGCCCTTGTACGAACGCTCGTACGGGACGTACTGCAGACCGGACTGCTCCGAGATCACCGGTTTCGCGGTGAACTTGTCGTCCTTCGAGGCGTGCAGGGCGCTCGGCCGCCCCGCCACGAGTGAGGAGGCGGAGTCGGCGGCGAACGCCTTCGACTGCGCCTGTGAGGGCCGCGGCGGAGGCGCCGCACTCGTCGCCGCACCGGCCGACGTACCGAGCCCGGCAAGTGCTGCCGCAGCGAGGCTGGTCACCCCGAGAACGACAGCAACTTTGCGGGAACGCTGAAACAAGACCATGGACGTGGTCCCTTCGCGATGTGGTGCTGGGCGGGTTGCGCCTCGCCGGACTGCAGGCGGTGCACCACTCCGCCTGGAACCTCCGGCCTACCCATCGGAACGGCTGTCCGGAAGACCCCTTTCCATCCAGCCCCGATGGATCGCGCGGACGGACACTATGTCTCGCGTCGCACCCGGGCAAGGCGCTGTCGTGCCGTTGGCACCCGCAAGACAACTGACCGCGTTGTCATCGCTACTAAGCGCTGACAAACCCTCCCGAATCCTGAGATTTCATCACGCCCGCACCTGGGATGTGGTGGGTGGGTGAGGGGGACGTCCCGGACCTTGATCGGGGTGGGTGAGCGGGTTGTCGCGGAGGGTGGTGGGGTGGGTCTGCTGGTGGTCTGGGGCTGGTGTGAATGGCAGAATCGCGCAGACGGGTTGGCTGCCGCGGGGTGCGACACTCCGGCGGCGGGACCGGATCGCGATCAGGACGACGCCGGCTGGGGTGTGAGTGGAAACCGAATTCGTGCTGTCGCTCGGCGAGCAGCAGTGGACGCTGCCGGCCGGGAGCGACACGATCACCATCGGCCGCGCCTCCAACGCCGACATCCGGCTGCAGGCGGACGACCAGATCTCCCGCATCCACGCCCGCCTCAACCGCGACGGCGCGAGCTGGACCCTCCACGACGAGTCCCGCAACGGCACCGGCCTCAACGGCCGCCGCCTCACCGCCCCCACCCCCCTCACCCCCGGCGACCGAATCCACATCGGCCGCTCAGTCCTCACCTTCCAAGAATCCACCGCATCCCCGACCCCTCCCGCCCCGTCCGACGCGGACACCCAGGACCGCCCCGCCACCAGCACCCCCACCCCGGCTGCATCCGCCCCGGCGGACCCCGGGAACGAACCAAACCCGTTCGCCCCACCCCACCAACCACCCGCGGCCGGCAACCCCTTCACACAACCAGACCAGCCACCCGCCGCCAGCCCATTCACACAGGACGAGCAGGCTCGGGACGCGGGGCAGGTCGCGCAGGCAGACCAGGCGCCCGATGCGAGCTCGTTCGCGCAGGACGAGCAGGCGCGTGACGCCGAGCCGGTCGCACAACCAGAAGAGTCACCTGCGGCCAACCCGTTCACGCCGGCCGATGGTGCGGCGAATCCGTTCGTGTCGGCACCGCCTGCTGTTGCGCCCGCTTACGACCCGGAGGGCGCCGACGACTACGTGATTGGCGCGGAAGCTGGTGCGCACCGGGACGCCGCAGGAGCCGGCGGGTACGGGGCTGCGGGGGTGGTTCCTGGGTTTGAGAACGGGGACGGGGGGACGTGGGCGGCTTATCCGTCGGCGGACAATCCGGAGCCGGTGCGGTCGCCGTGGGAGATTTCCGCGCAG
This sequence comes from uncultured Actinomycetota bacterium, assembly GCA_963822475.1. Taxonomy (GTDB): domain Bacteria; phylum Actinomycetota; class Actinomycetes; order Propionibacteriales; family Kribbellaceae; genus Kribbella. Next base: position 738,893 of record CAWGHT010000006.1, on the reverse strand, counting down.
ATCGACCAGTCGGAAGCGAACTGGAACGCCTCCGCCGGCTGGCCCGACCCAACCGCTGCCGCCGTCGACCGCCGCACCGGCGCAGACCAGCAGGCGGGCGTCGACCAGCGGGGCGGTGGTGTGCGGTCGGTTGGGCGCGAGCGTCGTACGGCGGGAAACGACCGGCGAGGGTCGGACGCGGACCAGCTGTCTGCTGCGGACGACCGGCTCCCCAAGCCGGATCGGTTGTCCGGGGACGACGTGGGGACGGTGCGGTTGTCGCGGGTGCTGATCGTGGCCGGGGCGGTGATCGTGCTCGGGATCGTCCTGAACCTGGTCGTCACGTTCCTCGCCGACGGGCCCGGTGGCGTGCTCAGATGGTTGGTCCCGCCAGGTATCGCACTCGTCGTCGCGATGGTCCTCGCCCTGATTGACGCGGCGCGACCGAAATTCCAGCGACCAGGCCGTCTCGACGTATCGGTTCTGGTCGCGGTCGCCGTGGTGCTCGTCGGCGTAGGGATCGGCGGGTTCGCGCTGACCGCGGGCGCGGAGTACGTCGGCGGCTACCTCACCGGCAACGAGACCGGCGAGGACCGCCTGATCAAACCGGTCACGAAGCCCGGCACCGGCGTCACGATGACCGTCGAGAACGTCACGTACACGAGCCACTTCACCCGCGTCGAGGTCAAGCTGACCAACACCGCGAAGGAAGCGATCACGGTCCCGATCGACGGTACGACGTTCACCGCCGCCGACGGCACCGCCCTGCGCGCCGACCCCGGCCGCAGCGCCTGGCCGAGCCGGATCGCGACCGGCGGCACCGAACACGGCACGCTCACGTTCAAGGGCCACCTCCCGGACAGTGCCACCGCGGCAGTGCTCACGTTCAAGTCCGGCAGTACGGCGTTCGCCATCTCCAACATCACCCTCACCAACTGACCTCGCCCACCGACTTACATCGAAAATTGATATAGTCGCCCCAACCCGCCGTCGCGGTGGGCTGGGAGGGAGCGGCATGCTCGACGTCGACCGGTTGACCACGGTCATCGAGGACTTCACCACGATCTTCATCCGCCTCCCGTCGGTACGGCGGCTCAACTTCTCGGCGCTCTCGGTCCTGCACACGCTCCACCGGCGCGGACCGTTGCGCCTCACCGACCTGCTGGCGACCGAGCAGCTGAAGCAACCCGCCCTGACCAGCCTGGTCGCGAAACTCGAGCAGGACGGTCTCCTCCAGCGCCGCCCCGACCCCGCCGACGGCCGCGCCAGCCTGCTGTCGCTGACCCGCACCGGCCAGGAGCTCGTCCGATCCCGGCACACGAACCGGGTCGCGAAACTGACCGCGCTCGTCGAGCAACTCACCGACGACGAGCGCGCAGTACTCACGGGCTCGATCGACGTACTCCACCGCCTGACCGCACTCGCCGAGGACACCCCATGATCCCCACGCCCATCGCCGTACCCGACGAGGTCCTCGACGACCTCCGCCGCCGCCTGCGCGCGACGAAGTGGCCGCGCGACGCCGGCAACGACGACGGCTTCTACGGCGTACGCCGTACCCGCCTGCAACCGCTCGTCGAGTACTGGGCGGACGGTTTCGACTGGCGCGCGGCCGAGCGGGCGATCAACGCGTACGACCACTTCCGCGTCGACGTCGGCGACGTACCGGTGCACTTCCTGCGCCGGCCGGGCGTCGGCCCGCGGCCGATCCCGTTGATCCTGAGTCACGGCTGGCCGTGGACGTTCTGGCACTGGTCGAAGGTGATCGACCGGCTCGCCGACCCCGCGTCGTACGGCGGTGATCCGGCGGACGCGTTCGACGTGATCGTCCCGTCGCTGCCCGGGTTCGGGTTCTCGACGCCGACCCGCGTGGACATGAACTTCTGGAAGATCGCCGACGTCTGGCACGAACTCATGACGGATGTCCTCGGGTTCCCGAAGTACGCCGCTGCCGGCTGTGACGTCGGCGCGCTGGTGACCGGGCAGCTCGGCCACAAGTACGCCGATGAGCTCTACGGGATCCACATCGGGTCGGCGCTGAAACTCACGTTCTTCAACGGCGACCGCGGCTGGGACCTGAGCGGCGGCAACCCGATCCCGGAAGGGCTGCCGCCCGCGGTCCACGCCCGCGTCATCGAGCTCGAACGCCGCTTCGCCGCGCACCTCGCCACGCACGTCCTGGACCCGAGCACCCTCGGCTTCGGCCTCGCCGACTCCCCCGCCGGCATGCTCGCGTGGATCCTCGAACGCTGGCAGAGCTGGTCCGAGGGCGACAAGGCGTTCACCGACGACGACCTGCTCACCCACGCGACGATCTACTGGGCGGGCAACGCGATCGACACCTCGATCCGCACGTACGCCAACAACAACCGCTACCCGTGGACGCCGTCGCACGACCGTACGCCGGCGATCGAGGCCCCGACCGGCATCACGTTCGTCGGCCACGAGGACCCGCCCGGCGTGCACACTCCCGAGGAACGCGTACAGAACTTCCTCGCGAGCGACCGCGCCGCTTGGTACAACCACACCAACATCACCGCCCACCCGAACGGCGGCCACTTCATCCCGTGGGAGCTCCCCACCGAGTGGACCGACGACCTCCAGCGGACGTTCCGACCCTTGCGCTGATCCGGCTTGATCGCGACGTACGGTGGAGATTGTGCAGACGATTCTGATCACCGGTGGGACAGACGGCCTGGGGCGCGAACTCGCACTCCGACTGGGGACGGCGGGAGCCCGCGTCCTGATCCACGGACGCGACGCGGCCCGCGCCGAGCGGGTGCGGGCCGACATCCGCGCCGCGGGCGGTCCCGAACCCGAGGTACTGCTCGCCGATCTCGCCGATCTCCAGCAGGTCGACAAGCTTGCCGACAGCATCGACAGCGAGCTCGACGTACTGGTCAACAACGCAGGCATCGGCGGCGGCAGGCCTGGTACGGCGCGTGAAGTGAGTGCCGACGGCATCGAACTACGGTTCGCCGTCAACTACCTGGCCGGCTACCACCTGACGCGGCGCCTGCTGCCGCGGCTCGCGCCCGCCGGCCGGATCGTCAACGTGGCGTCGGCCGGTCAGCAGGCGATCGACTTCGAGGATCCGATGATGGAGCACGGCTGGGACGGATTCTCGGCGTACCAGCGGAGCAAGCTGGCGCAGATCATGTTCACCATCGACCTCGCCGCGGAACAGTCCGTCGTCGTGAATTCGTTGCACCCAGCAACATTCATGGACACCACGATGGTGACCGAGAGCGGCGTCAGCCCGATCAGCAGCGTCGCCGAGGGCGCCGACGCGACGATGCACCTGATCACCGCACCGGACGTGCCGACGGGACGCTACTTCAACGGCCTCCGCGAGGCCCGCGCCAACGAGCAGGCGTACGACGCCCACGCCCGCGAACGCCTGCGCACCCTCTCGGACGACCTGATCACGACCGCTCTCCGGTAAGCGTCAACGCCGGAAGAACTCGGCGGTTGCGGGGTCGGCCGGGAGGTAGGTCTCGACGGCGATCTCCTCGAGCGTGATGTCGAACGCGGCACCGAACGTGGTGATGGTGCTGAGGAACGCGAGGTCTACCCCGCGGTGCCGGATGTGGATCGGGAGGGCGATGTCGGCGGGGTCCGGCGGCGCGGTGTCGACGGGGCCGTGGGCAACGAGCTCGTCGTACAGCTGATGCAGCTCGGGGTCGCCGGAGGCCGCGGCCTGCCGTGCGAGGCGGGGTAGGAGGTACCCGCGAACCTGCTCCAGGTTGCGGACCCGGGACGCCAGACCGTCCGGGTGCAGGCCGAGGCGCATCAGGTTGATCGGTGCCGCGAGCAACTTCTTGTCGACGCCGGCGAGAAACACGTTGAAGGAGTCGTTCGCGAGCAGCAGGTTCCAGCGGCGGTCGACGGCGACGGCCGGGTACGGCGCGTGCGCGCGGAGGAACTGCTCGAGGGCCGCGCGGACCCGCGTCATGTCCGGGTCGTCCAGCGGTGTCTGCCGGTACACGGGCGCGTGACCGGCCGCGACCAGGAGCCTGTTGCGTTCCCGCAGCGGTACATCGAGCTGCTCGGCGAGGTGCAGCACCATCGCACTGCTCGGAATCGTCCGCCCGGTCTCGACGAAACTCACGTGCCGCGACGAGACATCCGCCTGGATCGCGAGATCGAGCTGACTCAGCTTCCTCCGCCGCCGCCACTCCCGCAACAGCTCGCCCACCGGCCTGTCGTCACTCACACCTCCGAGTATCCCGGCCCGCGCCATGACAAGGCAGGTAATCGACAGCGCAGCCGCGACCAGCGCACCGTCGTACACATGACGATCAAGCAGCTCACCCTGCACGCCTTCCAGGAATTCGCCAACGGCAACCTCGAACCGCTCCGCCCGCTCCTGCACGAGAACTTCGTCGAACACAGCCCCGGCAACCCCTCCGGCCGCGACGCCTTCATCGAGTTCATCGCCCGGTCCCCCGTCGCCGGCGCCAAACTGGACCTCCACCGCGTCATCGCCGACGACACCCACGTAGTCGTCCACTACCTGATGACCACCCCCGAAGCCACCCAGTCCGTAGTAGACATCTGGCGCTACGAAAACAACCAGATCGTCGAGCACTGGGACGTCGTACAACAGGTCTGACCCGTCAGGTCACCCGGGAGGTTCGGTAGCCGGTCGGCGACACCCCGTACCGGCTGCGGAACCGCCGGGACAGGTGGAACTCGTCGGAGAAGCCGATCCGCCGGGCGATCTCCCGGCAGGTCAGGTTGGTCGCCCGCAACAGGGTTGCCGCGACCTCGAGCCGCCGGTCGTTGCGGAAGGCCAGCGGCGACCTGCCGAAGCGGTCCCGGAACACCCGCCGGAACCGGTCGTACTCGAGATCGAGGTGGGCCGCGACGTCGCGCATCTCCAGCCGGCGTGGCAGGTCCTCGCTGAGCAGCCGCCCCGCCTGGTCCCAGAGCGCTGTCTCGTCGTCGACGGACGGAGCCAGCGCACCCGACAGCCAGGCCGCAAGTGCCCAGATCTGCTGCTCGGCCCCAGAACCCGGCGGCGCGCTGCGGAGCAGTAGCGCCAGGTCGGCCGGCCGAACACCGCGCTGGAGCGGCCGGGGACCCGACCAGGTCAGCCGGCCGGTCTGGCGTAACAGCTCGAACGCCGGCCCTTCGACGACCGCGAACCATTCGCTCCAGCGCTGACCGGGGTGGGTGCCGTACCAATGCTGCTCGCCGGGCAGCACCACCGTCAGCGACGGTGCGACGATCGGTTCGGTGTGCCGATCCGCGTGCCGGTAGAAGCCGGTGCCGGCGGTGACGAGTGAGATGACCGTGCCCGGCAAGGCGTGCAGCGGTCCGGGCACCAGCGGTTCGGCATCGGAGACCTCCCCGGCCAGCAGCACTCTGCCGAACGGGGTCGGGTCCTGGTCCGACATCGTGATCCGCTGGTAGCCACCGGCCATCAGGTCCAACCTCCGCGCCAAAACGTGCATCGAACAGCCACCGCGAGCATTCCGGCACCTGCTGCTGGTTTGCCAGAGTGATCATCATGACGCACACGGAGAAATCCATCGCCCAGCTGGTCGGCGACGAACAGGTCGCCCAGTACGCCGAGGAGGGCTACTTCGTCCTGGAGAAGGTGATCGGCCCCGAGGACCTGGACCTGTTGCGCGGTGCCGCGCAGTTCTCCATCGATCGTCTCGACGCCGCCATGGATGCCGCCGGGGTCGACCGGATCGGCATCAACGCCAAGGGCAAGCGGTACTTCAGCAACATGATCTACCAGCAGCGCCCGGAGCTGCGGAGCTTCATCTTCGGCCCGATCATGGAGCAGATCTGCCGCCGGGTGCTCGGCGAGAACGCGTTCCTGTTCTGGGAGCAGTACGTGATCAAGGCGGGCGATCCCGACACCACGTTCGCCTGGCACCAGGACTCGGGGTACGTCCACGAGAACCACACGCCGTACCTGACCTGCTGGATCGCACTGGACGACGTGACCGAGGAGAACGGGTCGGTCTACCTGCTGCCGTACAGCCGCTCGGGTATCAAGTCCTACGTCAAGCACATCCCGATCGAGACCGGTGACCGGGTCTGCTACTTCGGCGCCGATCCCGGAATGCCGGTGATCGTCCCGGCCGGGTCGATCGTCTGCTTCTCCAGCACGGTGATCCACCGCAGCGGGGCGAACCTGACCGACAAGCTGCGCCAGGTCTATCTGCTGCAGTACTCCCCCGAAGTCATCATGAACGCCGAAGGTACGGGGCCGCACGGCTCCTTCGAGCCGTTCCTGGTCGACGGCAAGGTTGCCGCCGACCAGTCCTGACTGCTCAGTCGCGGGTTGCGGCGAACGGGTTCGGGATGGCATCGAGCAGCAGCCGGGTGTAGTCGTCCTGGGGCGAACGGATCACGTCCAGCGAGCGCCCCTGCTCGACCACCTTGCCCTCGTTGAGAACGACGACCTCGTCGCAGAGCATCCGGGCGCTGAGCAGGTCGTGGGTGATGTAGAGGATCCCGACGTTGCGCTCGTGCACCAGCTTGTCGAACAGTTCGAGGACCTCGGCGCGGATCGACACGTCGAGGCTGGAGATCGGCTCGTCGGCGACGATCAGTTCGGGCTCGACCGCCAACGCGCGGGCGATCACCACCCGTTGCCGCTGGCCGCCGGACAGCTCGTGCGGATAGCGGTTGACGAACCGCCCTCCCGGCGACAGCGCCACCGTCTCCAGCAGCTCGATCACCCGTTCCCGGAGCTGGGTTCCGTGCAGGTTCTGGAAGTTGATCAAGGGCCGGGCCAGTGTCGCGCCAAGGGTCTTCGTCGGATTCAGCGCCGAGTACGGATCCTGGAACACCATCTGGACACTGCCGCGATAACTGCGCAGCCGGCGGCCGCGCATCCGTGCGACGACCTGGTCGCCATCGGAGCCGTGGAAGGTGATCTGGCCCGAGGTCGGCGCATCGACCCCGGTGATCATCCGGGCGAGCGTCGACTTGCCGCTGCCACTCTGCCCGACCAGGGCCGTCACGCCACCGCGATGGAGTACGAAGCTCGCCCCGGTCACCGCCTCGGTCCGGACAGCGCGCAGTCCCTGCCTGCGGACGTAGGTCTTGGACACGTTGTCGACGGTGACCAGTGCCTGGCCCTGGACCGCCTCCGCGGACTCCGCGGCCGACTTCACGAACTGCGGCCCGGCGAAGGTGCTGATCGCCGGCCCGACCTCGGCGCCGGTTGCGTTCTCGGCGGCACCGCGCTGGATGGCGGCTGACGTGACACGCCACCAGACCTTCACCGATCTCCGTCTGTGCGGGCTCGAGCTCGGTGCAGCCGTCGATCCGCTCCGGGCACCGGGCAGCGAACGCACATCCTTCGGGCCGGTGCGCGAGATCCGGCGGCCGGCCCGGAACGTAGGTGATCCGTATGGTCTCCGCACGCGGATCGCCGTACGAACCGAGCAATCCCTTGGTGTACGGGTGCAGTGGATCGCGGAGCAGTTGCTTGGTCGCCTGCTCCTCGACGATCTTGCCCGCGTACATCACCATGGTCCGGTCGGACAGATCGAGAACGGTGCCGAGGTCATGGCTGATGAAGAGCACCGCGAAGCCGAGCTCTGCCTGCAACCGCCGGACGTTCTCCAGGATGCTGTGCTGTACGACGACGTCCAGCCCGGTCGTCGGCTCGTCGAGTACGACGAACCTCGGCCCGATGGCCAGCGCCAGCGCCAGGTTGATCCGCTGCCGCATACCGCCGGACAGTTCGTGCGGGAACGCGGTCATGAACTTCGGGTCGATCAGCACCATGTCGAACAGGGTCCTGATCCGGTCGGTGACCTCCTTGCCACGCAATGGGGTGTGGCATTGGATGACGTCGGCGAACTGTGCCTCGACCCGGGTCACCGGGTTCAGGGAGTTCATGCTGCTCTGGAAGACCGTCGAGATCTCGCGCCAGCGGTACTTGCGTAACTCGTCCTGGCTGAGGTGCGCGATGTCGGTGCCGTCGAAGGTGATGGACCCGCCGCTGATCCGTCCCGGCCGTTCCAGCAACCTGAGCACGGCCATGCCGACCGTGGTCTTGCCCGATCCGGACTCGCCGATCAGGCCCACGAACTCACCGTCGTCGATGCTGAAACTGAGGTGACTGACCGCGTCGACGGCGGCCCGCTGCTTGGGTTCGTAGCGGATCGACAGATCGCGTACGTCGAGGAGCGCCATGTCTCAGTCCTCCCTGAGGTGCGGATTGCTGAGCAGATCGATGCCGAAGTTGATGAAAGCCATCGACGTGATCAAGATCGCCAGTACCAGACCGGGGACGAACACCCAGACGAACAGGCCCTGGGAGATCGCGCCGGCCGCGTCGGCCTGGTAGAGGATCGTGCCCCAGGACACCGAGTCGCTGCTGCCGAGTCCCAGTACCGCGAGCCCTGCCTCCGCGCCGATCGCGCCGGTGGCCGCACCGACGAACGCGGCCGCGACCAGCGAGGTCATGTTCGGAAGGATCTCGGAGAAGATGATCCGGAACGTGCCGTCACCGGAGAACTTCGCCGCCGTGACGAAGTCCCGGTTCCGCAACGTGATGATCTGGGCCCGCTTCGACCGAGCGGCGCCGGCCCAGGACGTGAACGCGATGACTCCGACGATCAGCGGGATGCCGCGGGTGTCGGAGTACGCAACCAGCGTGATGATCAACGGCAGCACCGGGATGACCAGCGCGGTGTTGGTGAGGAAGGTCAGCACGTCATCGACGACGGTGCCTTCCGCGTAGCCGGAGACCATTCCGATCAGGAGCGCGATCGCGGTCGCCAGCAAACCGCCGAGCAGCCCCACGAGCAGCGAGACCCGACTGCCGAAGATCACCTGGGAGAACACGTCGACGCCGGCCACGTTGGTGCCGAGCAGGTGCTGCGCCGACGGTCCGGTCAACGGTGTGAACGAACCGTCGGTCGGCCCGTACGGAGCGATCACCGGAGCCAGCAGCGCAACCAGCACATAGATCGCGACGACGATGATCCCGACCCGGGCCTTCTTGCTGCTCCACACCACCCGGTACCAGCGGTCGACGGGATCTGTGCCTGCGGCCGCCACCTGTTCCTCGGGCAGTACTGCGTTCTGAGTGCTGCTCATGCGGCTGCCCTCCTGGCCCGCGGGTCAAGGATGCCGTACAGCAGATCGGCGATCAGGTTGGCCAGCAACGTCGCGACCGCGGTCAGCAACATCAGGCCCTGCAACAGCGGATAGTCCTTGATGCCGACCGCCTCCCCCATCAGCCGGCCGAGACCGGGATAGTCGAACACGGTCTCCACCAGGATGGTGCCTCCGAGGATGCCGCCGAGCGCGAGGGCGAACCCCGCCACGCTGGGCAACAGGGCGTTCCGGGCGGCATAGCGCAGTGCGATCATCCGGTCCGGCAGCCCCTTGGCCCGGGCCAGCCTGATGTAGTCCTCGCCGAGGTTCATGATCATCGTGTTCCGCATCCCGAGGATCCACCCGATCGGCGTCACGATCATCAACGTCAGGGCCGGCAGGAACGCGTGCGACATCGCGTCGTACACGAAGGCTCCGTTGAACCCCGGTGTCGACGCCTGGTAGCCGCCGGCCGTCGGGAACCAGCCCAGGCCGTAGCCCAGCCCGTAGATCAGCAGCAACGCGATCCAGAACGGTTGCAGGGTCCCGACGAAGGTGGAGATCACGGTCACCGACGTGTCGAACCGGCTGTTCCGCCGCCACGCGGCGAAGGCGCCCAGCAGGATGCCGATCGCGAACGACAGCACCTGGACGGTCCCCACCAGGATGACGGTCCACCAGAACGCTTTACCGATCACCTCCGCCACCGTGTACGGGAAGTAGGTGTACGAGACCCCGAGATTGCCGTGGATCAACTGCACGAGGTAGTTCCAGTACTGACTGAGGAGCGAGCCGGACGGAGCGCCCAGCAGATCGCGCATCGCCTCGACCTGCGCACGGTTCAGCTGCGCGTTCTTCCCGGCGAGGTTCTGCACCATCAGCTCGGCGGGATCCCCCGGCTGCAGCCGGGGGATCAAGAAGTTCAGCGTCACGACCGCCCAGAGGGTGAGTACGAAGAAGCCGATCTTCCGTACGAAGTACCGCATCGGTCTACTTCGACGACGGTGCGGTCAGGTGCGTGATCCACACCAGCGGCTGGTCCTGCGGGTTGGCGTACGGATCCTCGGCGGTCGGCCAGCCGACGGCGTGATCGGTGCGCCAGATGGCACGGGCCGGCGCGTACAGGATCGGCAGCACCGGGTAGTCGGTCATCATCGCGTCGACCAGCACACCGACCTGTTCCTTCGTCGCCGCCTCGTCGGTCGCGCCGGCCAGCGCCCCGATCGCCTTGTCGACGGCCGGGTTGGTGTAGCGCCCGATGTTGCCCTTGATCGTGGTCTTGTCCGGGATCTCCGCCGTCGAGACGGTCGCCCCCATGCCGTGCGCGTAGTCGCAGCCGGCGCCCATGTAGTTGATCATCAGCTGGAAGTTGCCGGTCTTCTTCTGCTGGTCGACAGCCTCCGGCGGCATCTTGTTCTCCGTGATGTCCAGCCCGAGCTTGCGGAAGTTGCTGGTCAACTCGTCGGCCATCGCCTCGTAGTCGATCCAGCCGGCCTGGACCGAGAAGGTGATCTTGATCGGCGAGCCGTCCGGGTCCTGCCGCAGTCCGTTCGAGCCCTTCCGGTAGCCGGCCGCGTCGAGCAGCTGGTTGGCCTTGGCCAGGTCGAACGGGATCACCGTGCTGTCCGCCGGATACTTCGCCGGCAGCAGGTCGTCCTTCTCCGGCAGCGGCAGACCGGACTGGCTGGCGACCTTCATCAGGCCGTACGTCGCCTTGTCGGTCGCACTCTGCTTGTCCATCCCGTGCGCCAGTGCCTCGCGGAACTTGACGTCGCTGAACGGCTTCTGGGTCAGGTTCGGCGCCAGTACGGTGAGGCCGTTGGCCGCGTACCAGACGTGGTTGGTCTTCGGGTCGTCGGCGACGAACGCCTTCTCCGGGTTGGGAATCTCACCGGAGTAGAAGTCCAGCTCGCCGGCCTTCAGCTTCGCCGCTGCCTGGTTGGCGTTGGTGCTGTAGTTGCCTTCGAGCACCAGCTTCTGGACCTTGATCTTGTCGGCCTGCCAGTAGTCGGGCCGACGCTCGAGCTCCAGCCGTCGTCCGTTGTAACTGGCGATCTTGAACGGCCCGGTCGAGATCGGGTTCTTCGAGATGTACTTGGCCGGATCGCCGACCGAGGCGAACTCCTTCTCGGAGACGATCTTCTGGCCGATCAGGTACGGGAACTTGGTGACCGCCGGGCCATCGAACTCGAACGTCACCTTGTCGCCGTCGGCCGTGACCGACTTCCCCTTGGCTCCGAAGCTGTCGTTCCAGACGCCGGCCAGGTCGATCGCCGGGTACTTCTTGGTCAGGTTGTACGTGAAAGCGACGTCCTTCGCGGTGAAGGGCGAGCCGTCGCTCCACTTCACACCCTGGCGAATCGTGAACACCAGCTTGCTCGAGCTCTCCCAGGTGTAGCCCGTCGCCAGCCACGGAACGACCTTGCAGTCCAGGGAGCTCTGTTGCATCAGCGGCTCGAACAGCCAGGTACGGACCGTCTGCTGGGGAGCGAACGGGTTGTAGTTGACCAGACTCCCCATGGCCGCGTCGGACTCGGTCGCCAGGTTCAGCACCGGGATCGTGCCCGACGACGCACCCGACGAGTTCCCCTGCTGTTCCTTCTCACCGGCGACGCGGCTGCCGGCACAGGCCGGCAACACGAGAACGCCCACCGACAATGCGGCGACAATGATCCCCCGCCATGACCGCTGCCCCCGTCGAACGTGGAACGAAGTACTTGTCATGACGACACCTCCGTGTGTCAGATGGCAACCTGGTTCGGATGCTGTACTGGAAGTTGTTTCGATTCAGTCCCGGCAGCCGCAGCTGGCTCTCCGGACCAGCCGCGACGGAAGAACGGTCTCGGGCACGACGTCCGCGCCGTTGATCAGGTCGAGCAGCAGCCGGGTCGCCGTCGCTCCGAGCTCGGCCAGCGGCCGGGCAACCGTGGTGAGACCGGGACTCACCAACGAACTCATCGGGACGTCGTCGACGCCGGTGATCACCAGATCGCCGGGCACCCGCAGGCCGCGTCCCAAAGCCGCCATCATCAGGCCGAGTGCGGTTTCGTCGTTGCCGCAGACGGCACCGTCGTAACCGCCGGCCAGCACCTCGTCGGCGGCCTGCACGCCGTGAGTCTGTTCGAGGCCGGTCCGCAACTGCTTCCCCGGCGGGAGCCCGAGCTCCGCATGCGCGGCCACGAACGCTTCCCAGCGCTCGGTCAGGTCCGGCGAGCCTTCCGGATTGCCGACGAAGACCAGCTTCCGCAGACCGTGATCGGCCAGCAGATGACTCACCAGCAGCCGGAACGCCTGCTGGTCCGTCCGTACGACGACCGGTGCCGGATGCGGATCCGGACCGATCATGACCACCGGATGGCGGGCCGCGAGTTCCATGATCACCGTCTGCGGGACGGTGCCGCCATGGATGGCCATCCCGTCGACGCGCCGGGCGACGTCGAGTAGTTCGCCAGGCGCTTCCCGCCGTAGGTGGGTGCCGATGACATGAACGCTCACCTGACGCGGTACGGCGACGCTCTCGACGCCGTTGATCAACTCGGCGAAGTACGGCCCGGACAGGCCCGGGAACACCACCGCGAGGGCTCCGTGGCGCCGATTGGCCAGCGCCTCGCCGAGGTGGCTGGGCCGGTAGCCGTACAGCTCGATCGCGGCTTGCACCTTGGCCCGGGTCGCGGCCGAGACGCTGCCGACGCCACGGTAGACCCGCGACACAGTGGCAGTGGAAACGCCCGCCAGCTTGGCGATCTCGCGCACGCTCATGCGGTCGTCAGTCACTGCCGGACTTCCTCTCCGAACCGGGTAAGGGCTTGCCGGTTTGGGAGTGTAACCGGTTACAATTCCAACCGCCAGAGCTCGTCGCCAGACCCGACCGGAGCGTGACCGCGCCGTTGAAGGAGCCTCATGAGCCCAGCAGCCGACACCGACACCCGCCCCGGCGACCTCCCGCAGCGCGGGCAGATCGCACTGCGATCCGGCCGGATCGAGGTCGACGGGACGCCCGCCCTGCTGCTGTCCGGCGAGGTGCACTACTTCCGGCTGCGACGCGACGAATGGGCCGATCGGCTGACCCAGGCCAGGGACGCGGGGATGGACACCATCGCCAGCTACATCCCCTGGATCTGGCACGAGTTGCCGAACGGGGAGCTCGACCTCACCGGGCGGACCTGCCCGGAGCGGGACCTGCCGGCCTTCATCGACCTCTGCGACTCCCTCGGCCTGCGGTTCCTCGCCCGGCCCGGTCCGTTCGTGATGGCCGAACTGAAGAACGAGGGCATCCCGGACCGGATCTATCGCGAGTATCCGGATGCCCGGCCGAACGGCTGGGACGGCAAGGCCGCCAGGACCGAGGACCTCGACTACCACCACTCCGGCTTCCTGACCGAGGCCGAGCGCTGGCTCGGCGCCGTCGTCGAGGTGCTGGCACCGCGACAGGCCCCGGACGGCCCGGTCGTCGGCGTCCAGTTGGACAACGAGGTCGGCATGCTCGCCTGGGTGTCGAACACGCCGCACCTGAACGATCGTGCTGTCGGCGACCTGCTGACCTGGCTGACCGATCGGCACGGCACGGAGGCAACCGCGAAGCTGCTCGGCGTGACCGGAGATGATCCGTCTCAGCTCGCGGCGGCCGTTCGGGCCGGCGGCGATCCGGCACAGACGCTGGCCTTCCACCACGAGCTCGGGCTCTGGGCCCGGGACGACTTCGCCAGCTACCTGCGGCACCTCGAGTCCTTCACCCGTGACCGGGGCATCACGGTGCCGTTGCTGATCAACGTGCACGGCACGGGCGGCGGGCGCGGTACGACGTTTCCGATCGGGATCAGTCAGCTCGCCCCCGCCTATCGGGGACGGGACGGCCTCCTGGCCGGCTCCGACTACTACCTCGGCGAGCTGACCGTACAGAATGCCGCTGATCTCTATCTGTGCAACGCGATTCTGGCCTGCGTCAACGGGCCGGACCAGCCCGCGTCCTCGTTGGAGTTCGAAGCCGGAACCGGTGACTACGGCGACAACCTCGATGCGCTCAGCTCACCCGAGTCCGGCGTACACAAGACGCTGCTGACGCTCGGGCAGGGCAACCGGTTGATCAACTACTACCTGCTGACCGGTGGCCGCAACCCGGTCCTCGAGGGCTCCCGGGACGACGGCATCCCGCGGATCGCCTTCACCGGCGAGCGCCACGGTTTCGCGGCGCCGATCGATCCCGAAGGACGTACGACGCCGGCCCTCGACGCCCTCGCGAACGTGATCAAGGAGGTTCGGGCCTACCAGCCGATCCTCGCCACCGGGCGGCAACTGACCGACGAGCTCGGCTTCGGATTCGTCGCCGATCACTACCTCACCGAGTACGCCCACCCCACGGCCACATCCCGGCGCGAGCAGGTCGAGGACCTCGAACGCCATCGCGGCTTCGGCGCCCGGGACGCACTCGGCCGGGCGATCGTGCTCGGCGGCTACCACGTCGATGCCGTCGACCTGCAGGCGATCGCCGATCCGGAGTCGGCCTGGGCGGCCGGCACGACCGCGCCCGAGGCACCGCGGACGATCGTCCTCGGCACCGCGCGCACGCTGGGGGCGAAGGTCCAGCGATGGCTCACCGAGCACGTACGCAACGGCGGCAATCTGTTGCTGACCGGGCGGCTGCCGGATCGCGATCAGGACGGCGCCCCGTGCACGATCCTGGCCGACGCCTTCGGCCTGTCGGCGGCCGGTTTCCGCATCGACCGGCGCGACGAGTCGGGACCGTACTGGCCGACGGTGACCGGATCCGGCAGCTTCCCCCTCGACGCCGACCTGCGGGTCAACTCGACGCAACTGCTGCGGGCGCCCGCCGAGGCCGAGGTGCTGCTCAGCGAAGTCGGGTCCGGGCAGCCGTGCGCGATCCAGACGCAGCTGGGCGCAGGCTCGATGATCTTCATCGGCTGCGACTTCCCGGCCGCCCACCTCGACCATTGGCACGCGTTGTTCTCGAGGTTCGGCGTACGGCCCCGGGTCGGGATCGACGCCGACCGAGCCGGGTTGGTGACCGTGCCGGTGACGTCGGAGCACGGCAACCTGCTGATCGTCGTGAACCTGGCGCCGTACGCCGTCGCGGCATCGATCAGCGTCGACGGGCAGCAGGTGCAGCCACGAACGACCTTCCCCGCCCGCGGCCACGCGCTCCTGCCGTGGTGACCCCTCCAAGTCGCAAAGGATCCGTATGACTTCCGCTACTCCGGCGCCCCAGGGCTTCCTCTGGGGTGCCGCGACCGCCGGTCACCAGACCGAAGGCGGCAACACCAACACCGGCCACTGGGTGCTGGAGCACGCCCCGGACACCTGGGCGAAGGAACCCTCTGGAGACGCCTGCGACTCCTATCACCGGTACGGCGAGGACATCGCCCTGCTGGCGAAGGCCGGCCTGACCGCGTACCGGTTCTCGCTGGAATGGTCCCGTATCGAGCCGGCCAGGGGCGAGGTGTCCCGGGCGCAGCTCGACCACTACCGGCGGATGATCGACAGTTGCCGGTCGTCCGGCGTCGAGCCGATCGTGACGCTGCAGCATTTCACTGTGCCGCTCTGGCAGCATCAGGAAGGCGGTTGGTACGCCGCCGATGCCGTGGACCGGTTCCGGTTCTTCACCGAGACCGCTGCCCGGATCCTCGACGACGTCAACTGGGTGGTGACCATCAACGAGCCGAACATGATGGTCAACCAGACCGAGGCGCGGATCGACACCGAGGTCGGAGTGAACTTCCCCGGGCCCTCGCCGCACGCGGCCCAGGTGATCGCCGAGGCCCACCACGCGTCGGTCGAGGTACTGCGCGGCCTCGGCCACGTCCAGGCCGGCTGGACGGTCGCCAACCAGGTCTACCAAGCGGTCCCCGGCTACGAGAAGGATCGCGACGAATGGGGCTACTGGCGCGAGGACTTCTTCCTCGAGCAAAGCCGCGATGACGACTTCGTCGGCGTGCAGTCCTACCTGCGCACGATCATCGGACCGGACGGGCCGGTGCCGTTCGCCGATGGCGTCGAACGCACCCTCACCGGCTGGGAGTACTACCCGGAGGCGCTCGGCCAGGCGCTCCGGCATACCCGCGACGTCACCGGCGGCGTACCCATGCTGGTCACCGAGAACGGCATGGCCACCGCCGACGACGCCCGGCGGATCGCCTACACGACGGGTGCTTTGAGCGGGCTCGGGGAGGCGATCGACGACGGGTGCGACGTTCGCGGCTACCTGCACTGGTCGTTGCTGGACAACTACGAGTGGGGATCGTTCGAGCCGACCTTCGGGCTGATCGCCGTCGATCGCGAGACCTTCGTCCGGACGCCCAAGCCGAGCCTGGCCTGGCTCGGTGACCTGGCCCGTCGCAACGAACTCCCGCGGGTTCCGGAACGGCCGGAGGCTGCGGCGAACTTCGCCGCAGCCATCGCCCGCTAGGCGGTCGGCTGCTCGATCCCGAACCCCTGGCTCCGGTAGATGTGATCGGACGGCTGCTCGGTGAAGCGCGCGGCCGTGGTCAGCACCGGGTGCTCGAAGAACGACTTGCTGCCGGCCGGGAACTCCAGCGGGGTCCCGGCCTCCAGCCAGTGGCTGGCGTGCACCATGGCGATCATCGGCCGCGGGCGATCGGTGTGGTTCGGCATCCCCGCGTGCCACAGCCGGACGTCGCGAATCAGCACGCTGCCGCGCCGGAGGGTCGGCTGGATCGGCGGCGCGATCTTGCGCCGGGCCTCCAGCGCGTCCAGCGGCACCTCGATGTCACCACCGACACCGACCGTGAGGTCGCGGTGGGTCCCGAGCCAGATCTCGGTGGCGCCGTTCTCGGCCGAGACGTCGACGGTGGGTACGTTCACCACCAGCTGGGCCGGCGGATGCGCGACCTCCATGGCGTCGGACGGCCACAGGTGCCCCATGTCGGCATGCACCGGCTGCCGGGTATCGCTCGGCAATGACGTGTTCCCGCTGTACATGACGTTGCGCAGGCCCGGCCCGAGGATCGCCGAGGTGACCGCGATCACCTGCGGATTCAGCAGCACGTCCTCGAACAGGTACGGCTCGAACGGCGGCGGATCCTGCTGGATGTTGCCCGCCGTCCAGTTGTACGGAGCATCAGGCCGGGCCTGGAGCAGCGCCAGATCGCTGAGCAGGCGTTCATGGAGTACGTCGAGGTGCTCGAGGTCGACCACGTCGGCCAGTACGACCAGGCCGTCGGTACGCAGCGCATCCAGTGCGGCCTGCAACTTCTCCGGCGCCAGCCCTCCGGCTTCCCGGTCGGATTCTCCAACGTCGATCGTGATCACGATGCTCCCGTCTCGCGTGGTCAACTCATGATCACTTTGGCAGCGCCGCCCTCGCCGGTGGAATGACCGCCCTGGCAGGCCGATGAACGTTCTGGCACCGATCGGCCGCAGACAGCAGAACGCGCAGGTCAGCCGGGCTGACCTGCGCGTTCTCAAGGGGTGGAGGTGGCGGGAATCGAACCCGCGTCCTTCGGCGTCGCTTCAAGACTTCTCCGGGCGCAGTCTGAATAGCGCTTTTCTTAGCCCCAGCGTTTGTACAGACATCTCGCTGACAGGCTCAGTCACTGTAAATGTCCCGTACTAACCCCGTGACCGGGCTAGCAAAGCAAGCTCTCTAAATGAGGCCAGGAACCGGGGCGAGAGCATCCCCGGGCTGACCACCTCTTTAGGTGCTCAGGCCGTCAGGCGGCGAGAGCGAGGTCAGTGCGCTTAGTATCGGCACTTGTTGGTTTCCAGAGATCGTTAACGAGATAACCCTGGATCCTCGGCCCGCTTCTCTTGCAACGTACGTCCAAAGTCGAAACCGTTCACCCCCTGTTGAGTTGTCAAACTCCCACCCGTACCGCGGTGGAAGATCCACACTACCAAGTCCAACAGGCTGCCCGCACCCGACATTCCCCCAGGGCCTACTTGATCAGGCGCAGGGTGAACGGGTAGCGGAACTTGTTGCCGGCTGCCGTGGCCAGGCCGCCGAGGCCGGTCAGCAGGAACCAGAGGATCCCGAGCACCGGGAACAGGAACGACAGGAAACCGTCCGTGACGCCGGTCGCGACCCCCAGCAGCGCGAACGCCCCGAACGCGGTCAGCTGGAAGTTCAGCGCCTCGACGGCGTGCCGGCGTACGGCGGGGCTCTTCTGGCCGGCGGTCGCGACGACCAGCGCCGGGCCGACGAACGACGTCGGGTACCCGAGCCAGTGCGCGATCGTGCCCATCCCGCGCCCGTCGCCGCGGTAGGTCTGCACCGGCGCCGGCCGGGTGAAGGCGGCCGGGGCGAACGTCGGGACCGGCCGGGAGACCAGCCCGTCGAACGAGCTGTTCAGCTCGGACCGGGTGCGGGCCTTCAGGGCCTTGTCGAGCCGGAGGTCGAACTCCATGTGGTCCAGCCGACCGTCGGCGTACATTTCTTTCAGGATCTCGACGCCCCGGTCCCGTTGGGCCGGCGTCACCAGCAGCTCTGATGTGGACATGTCTCCACTGTGCGCGCCGCCGGCCGCTCACCCCATCGGGTTCCCCCCGGAGGCACCCCTGACCGGACCCGGAAGGCCCTGATCAACCCACCTGCGCGGCCGTAGTCGGCCAGGACGAACGGCGGGATCAGGTCGACGACACCGCCCAGCACGGGCAATGCCATCAAGAGTCTGCGGCACGGTCCAGGGTTTGGCTGCGAACGCGACGACCAGATTGCCGGAGATACGAAAGTCCACCGGCGGCTGGCTGAGCAGCCACTCCATCATCCGGGGATGCAGCATGGCCGACCCGTAGCGGGGATCCGCGCCGGTCACCCGGAACCGCTGGTTGAAGGCGTCGCTCTCCACGTCGACCCGTGCCACGCCCGGCTCGACTGCGCCGGCATCGAAGAGAGGTTCGGGGCCGACAGCCAGCTCCGGGAGCTGGACGGGCAGTTCGATCGCGACCAGGTGATTGACCCAGGTGGTCGGCAGGTACCGGCCCCTCGTGGTGTGGACGAACTCGGCCATCCGGATCGGACGGCCCTGGTACTCGCCGACCAGGATCCGGCGCAGGTGTCCGTCCGGGGCGAAGATCCGGCGGCCGGCCGCGAGGAGCTGCCCGTCGGCGTCGGTTCCCGGGAGCCAGCCGTACCGCTCGGCGCCCGCCTGCTCCCTGGCGAGCTTGGCCTTCGTCCGGTCGACCCACGGACCGCCGATCCGCAAGATCAACCAGCCGACCACGACGATCCAGCCGATGAACAGGCCGAACCCGGTGAGAAGTCCGACCACGGCGTCGAGCCAGCCAGGCAACGCGACAGGGAGCACGGCCGCAACATAGCGGACCCCAAGGTCTGCCTACTGCCGCCTGCGGTCCGACAGAGCGCGCTGGGCCTCGCGGTTCGCCTGGCGTTCGGCGAGGGCGTGGCGCTTGTCGTAGTCCTTCTTACCGCGCCCGGTGGCGAGCTCGACCTTCGCGTAACCGTCCTTGAAGTACAGCGACAGCGGGATCAGCGACACCCCTTGCTGCTCGACCTCGCGGATCAGTTTCTGTACTTCGTCCTTGTGCAGCAGCAGCTTCCGCGTACGGCGGGGCTCGTGGTTCGTCCACGTGCCGTGCTTGTACTCCGGGATGTGCATGCCCTGCAGCCAGAGCTCGTTCCCGCGGACGGCGGCGAACGCGTCGACGAGGGAGGCCCGGCCCTGCCGGAGGGACTTGACCTCGGTCCCTGTCAGCACCAGCCCGGCCTCCACCACGTCTTCGATGTGGTAGTCGTGTCGCGCCTTACGGTTCTGCGCGATCGGCTTCTCCCGGCCGGACTGTTTCACCATCCGACCAGTATCTCAGACCGTCTACAACCACTTCATGGGATTAACCACGCGGCCGTCCTGGTAGACCATGAAGTGCAGGTGGCAGCCGGTGGAGTAGCCCGTGGTCCCGGCGTACCCGATGATCTCGCCCTTCTGGACGCGTTCACCGACCCCGGCCCTGTAGCGCGACAGGTGGTTGTAAACGGTGGTGATCGACGACCCGCCGATCACAC
Source organism: uncultured Actinomycetota bacterium (assembly GCA_963822475.1). Classification (GTDB taxonomy): domain Bacteria; phylum Actinomycetota; class Actinomycetes; order Propionibacteriales; family Kribbellaceae; genus Kribbella. Next base: position 718,840 of record CAWGHT010000006.1, on the reverse strand, counting down.
CGTGTGAAACGAACAGACGGTTTCCGTAGCCACCGTTGTAGTACTTGTCCGACACCACCCCGTCGGCCGCGGCGCGGATCGGCGTACCGCAGGGAGCGCGGAAGTCGGTGCCGTCGTGCAGCTTCCAGTAGTGCAGAACCGGGTGAAAACGCATTCCGTACGGCGACGTGATGTAGCTGCTGACCGGGTAACCGAGCCGCCCGCCACCGGAGGACGGCGGATCGTCCGGAATGTTCCGCGGTTTCCGGTGCTCCTTGCGTGCCTTCGCCCGCTCGGCCTTCTCGGCGGCGGCCTTCCGGCGCGCGGCGGCCGCCTTCTCCGCCTTCGCCCGCGCGATCAGGAGCTGTTCGACCCGGTTCCGCTCACGCAGCAGCGAGTTGTACTGCGCCAGCTCGGTGTTCTTCTCCTTCTCGGCGGCCTTGAACGCGGTCAGCTTGACCTTCGCGATCGCGGCGGCCTCGGCCCGGTCGGCCGCGACCTGCTTGGTCAGCTCGGTGACCCGCTTGACCGTTGCCGCGGCCTCGGCGCGAGCGACCTCGGAATCCTTCTCCGCGGCCGCGACCTTGACCCGCTTGCTGGCGAGCTGCGCCTGCGCGTTGTTCAGGTTGGTGATCGCGTTGCTCTGGATGCCGAACACGTTCCGCTGGACCTGCATCCCGGTCGCGATATCGGCCGGCGCGGCACCCTGCAGCGCGATCGACAGGCCCACCAGGCCGTTCTGCTGCTGGTACGCCGACCGTACGGCGCGACCCGCGACGGACCGCTTCTCCGCGATCAGCTTCTCGCCGGCCTCGACGTCGGACACCGCCGTACGCAACGCCGCCTCGGCCGCGGCGAGCTTGCCCGCGGCAACCGCATCGGCGGCCTTCGCGGCGGCGAGCTGCCCCTGCGCGGCGGCGTACCGGACCTGGACGGCCTGGTACTTCACGACGGCTTGGTTGTACGCGGCAACGGACTTGCCGAGCTGGTCGGACGCGTCGGCGAGATCGGCCTTCTGCTGACCGAGCTGCGCGTCGAGTTGCTTCTTCTTGGCGGCTGGATCCGGCGGTTTCGCCTCCGCGGACGGAGCGGACGGAACCGCCGCCAGGACACCGGCGGACAGGGACAGGACAAGGCAGCAAGCGGCAACCGCCGTCTGCCGGCCCGGCGGTCGCTTACGTGATCGCTGGTACGGCGCGGTGGAGGTGCCGGTGCTGTCGTCTCGCTTGATGCTCCCCCGCTCGCGCGGGTTCGCACCGGGGAAGTGCGGGACCACAGGTCGACCCCTTGCTCTGGGATGAAGTTATGTGTGCGGTACAGGAGTGACTGCTGTTACTCCTGTTACAGCACCATAGGTCACCCAGATCAGACTTTGAGGTATTTCCGCGTTGTCAGGAATGTCGGGATCACGGCCAGGACCAGGCCGACGACGACCATGATCAGCGTGGCGCGGAAGGTTTCGGTCGCGCCGACCCACTGCCAGACGCGGAACGTCTCCTGGGCCCGCTGCATGACCACGAAGTACACGCCGACCCACAAGGTGCCGCAGGCAAAGACCGCGCCGATCAGCGCCGCCAGCACCGCTTCGAGCAGGAACGGCAGCTGGATATAGAAGTTCGAGGCGCCCACCAGGCGCATGATGCCTATCTCCCGTCTCCGGGCGTAGGCCGCCAGCCGGATCGTGTTGGAGATCTGCATCAGGGCCGCGACCAGCAGCAAGCCGGCCGAGATCAGCGCCCCGACTTGCAAGCCGTTGAGGGCCTTGAACAGTGGATCGAGGTACTGGCGGAGGTCCTGGACGGTGTCGACGCCGGGGAGACCGGCGACGGCGCTGACCAGGTTCTGATAGCGCGTCGGATCTCGGAGCTTGACCCGGAAGGACTCCTGCATCTGGTCCTCGGTGACCGTGCTGACGATCGGCGAGTCCTTGTACAGCTTCTTGAACGACTCGAACGCTTCCTTCTTCGACTCCGAGAACACGCCGTCGGGCGCGGTGTCCGGGTTCGTCTGGATGACCTGCTGGATCCGGTTCTTCTGCTCCTGGGTCACCTCGGCGCCGGAGCAGCCGCGGCCGCCGGAGTCCTTGGTGCACAGGAACACCGAGATCTGGATCTTGTCGTACCAGTTCCCCTTCATCAGGTCGACCTGCTCGCGGGCGAGCAGCGCGCTGCCGAACAGCGACAGCGAGACCCAGATGGTGACGACGACCGCGATCGTCATCGAGAGGTTCCGCTTCAGGCCGATCCCGAGGTCGGAGAGGATGTAGTTCAAGCGCATCAGTCAGTCAGTCCCCTGGTCAGTGCTGGTAGCCGTAGACGCCACGCGACTCGTCGCGGACGACATGGCCGTTCTCCAGCTCGATCACGCGCTTGCGCATCTGGTCGACGATCGAGACGTCGTGGGTGGCCATCACCACGGTCGTCCCGGTCCGGTTGATCCGGTCCAGCAGCTTCATGATGCCGACCGACGTACCGGGGTCGAGGTTTCCGGTCGGCTCGTCGGCGATCAGGATCATCGGCCGGTTCACGAACGCGCGGGCGATCGCGACGCGCTGCTGCTCACCGCCGGACAGTTCGTCCGGCATCCGGTCCTCCTTGCCGTCCAGACCGACCAGCTCGAGGACCTCGGGCACCGTCTTGCGGATGTGCGCGCGGGGCTTGCCGATCACCTGCAGCGCGAACGCCACGTTCTCGGCGACGGTCTTGTTCGGCAGCAGCCGGAAGTCCTGGAACACGGTGCCGATCTGGCGCCGCATCTGCGGGATCCGCCAGCTGGCCAGCCGGTTCAGGTCCTTGCCGGCGACCATGATGTGACCTCTGGTCGTACGGTGCTCACGGAGAACCAGACGAAGGAACGTCGACTTGCCGGACCCGGAGGTTCCGACCAGGAAGACGAACTCGCCTTTCTCGATCTCGACGTTGACGTTCAGCAGAGCGGCCTTGGACTGGCCCTCGTACGTCTTGGACACATTCTCGAAGCGGATCACGGGTTCATCCGGCCGTGGTCGGGAACAGGGAGCGACGCGACGGTAACCACGAAGTGCACCGTACGCCACCGGAGCGGCCGGCGATCAGTCTAGGCGCTCCACGGCGTGCCGCCGACCAGACGTGCCGCTCCGTACGGCCCCGTCCGATACCCGGTGCGTTTGAAACAGCTGTATGTCACGCCGGGGACGGCGAAGGGGTGCCGCTGCCGTTGTCGGGCCGGGCACCGGCGATCCGGGCGACGCCGGCGTCGGGCTTGCGGCCGGCGCGGCGGGCGGCTTCGACATGCAACCGGGCCAGCTCGACAGCCTGGCGGGAGACCTTCACGGTCTTCTTCTCAGCCATGGTCACTGTCTCCCTCGACGACCTCGATGTCGGTGTCCGCGATATCAGCGTACGCGGACGCGCCGATGCGGTCGATCGCTACGGCGGCAGTCAGCGCGGCGACCAGATCGTAGTCCTCAGGCTGTAACAGCTCCGACCTCATGAGTGAGCGCAGCGTCACCACACCGGCGTCCGTTCCGGCGTCCTCACCCTCGAGAATCTGCTCCACGGCCCATCGGACCATCCGCATGGTCTCCTCGCGGTGCCGCCAGACATCGAGCTCGCGATCGGACTTCCGTGTCAGGTAAGACCCCAGGAACACGCCACCGAGCGCGAGCAGCGGGCTCAGCACGGTCATCACGACCCCGACGATCGAGATCCACGTAGGGATCACGGACACACCTCAGCACTCATTCGTGTCCTCCCAATTCCGTGGTCATGACCGGTCGATGATGCTACGAAGGAGCATTCCAGCCACCACCGACAAACCAGGATGACAAGGAGTCAGGTCACCGTGACGAACGAGCAGGACCGCTATGACGTGTTCGTGCAGGGGACGGTGTTCCTCGACATCGTCATGACCGGTCTGGCGTCCGCCCCGACCACCGGTACGGAGATCTTCGCCGAGGGTATGGGGTCGTGCCCGGGCGGCGTCGCGAACTTCGCGATCGCGGCCGCGCGGCTCGGTCTGAAGAGTGGGCTCGCCTCGGTGTTCGGTGACGATGCGTACGCCGACTTCTGCTGGCGGACCCTCGCGGACCAGGAGGGCGTGGACCTGTCGCACTCGCGGCGGATCGGCCACTGGCACTCGCCGGTCACGGTGTCGATGTCGATCGACCGGGACCGGGCGATGGTCACGCACGCGCACGAGGCGCCGGGCGATCCGAGCAAGCTGGTGGGGCCGGGCCTGAACACGCGCTCGGCGATCGTTCCGGTGGCGGAGGAGCTGCCGGGCTGGACGGTCGAGGCGCGGCAGTCCGGTGCGCTCCTGTTCGGTGACGTCGGCTGGGATCCGACCGACGAGTGGTCGCCGGCAGTGCTCGACGTGCTCGAAGGGTTCCACGCCTTCACGCCGAACGCGGGTGAGGCGATGGCCTACACCCGCACCGACACCCCCAAGGCCGCGCTGCACAAGCTGGCCAACCGAGTACCGCTCGCGGTGGTGACGAACGGTGCGGACGGCGTACTGGCGATCGACTCGGCGACCGGCGAGGAAGAGCAGGTGCCGGCGCTGCCGGTGCGTTCGTACGACCCGACAGGCGCCGGCGACGTGTTCCTCGCCTCGCTCGTCCTCGGCACCCTCCGCGGCTGGCCGCTCGCTCACCGCCTGGCCTTCAGCAACCTGTGCGCCGGCCTCTCGGTCCAGCACTTCGGCGGCTCCCTCGCGGCCCCCGGCTGGGGCGACATCATCGACTGGGTCCGCGACCACAGCCGTCACCGCCCCGGCGACGTCGACCCCGCCGTACTCCAGCACTACGCCTTCATCGGCGACGTCCTCCCGGCCGGTCCCGTCCCGATCGTCCGTCGCGCCTCAGCCACGATCGCGCGCCTGTCGGACGCCTGACACGCCGACCGTCAGCGCGACCAGGACGAGCAGTACGCCGCCGCTCAGGAATCCCCAGGACGGCGCCGCGTGCTCGAGCACCAACCCGGCGGTCGCCGACCCGGCAGCGGAGCCGAGGTTGTTGGACGTGTTGATCCAGGTGCTCGCCTCGGTCCGTTGGTGTGGCGGCGTGACATCGTCGGCGGCCAGGTACGAGACCACGAACAGCGGGGCGACAGCAGCACCGGCAACGCCCAGCACCACCCCAAGCACGATCAGGTCGGTCACGAACGACGCCGCGAGCAGTCCAGCGGCCAGTACGGCGATCAGCCCGCCGAGATGGGTCGACCAGGACCGGGTATGACGCCGGCGCGCCCAAAGCATCCCGCCGACCACACTGCCCGCCGCGATCGCCGCCTCGACGTACCCGGCCGCTCCGGGGCGTCCCGCGTGCTGCGCGACGCCCGCCACGCAGACGTACGCCGCGCTGATCCCGGACGCGGTGACCATGATGACGAGCAGGATCCGTCGCAGTCCGGGGATCACCAACGGCCCCAACGGATGCCGGGCCGGCGCCGACGCCGACGTCGACGTCGTCACCGGACTCGTCACCATCGCGAACGTGCCGACGACCATCAAGGCGGCCGAGCAGCCGAGCGCGGCCGGTGCGGACACGAGACTGATCAGGGTGCCTGCGATCAGCGGCCCGCCGAGGAACAGGCTCTCCTCGGAGACCGCGTCGAGGGCGTACGCGCGTTCCTTCAGCGCGGAGCCCTCGGTGAGCAGTCGCCAGTTCGACCGCATCGACGGTCCCAAGGGCGGCGCGAGTAGCCCGGTCGCGCCGACGAGGAGCAGTACGGCGGCATCCGTCGTACCGAATGCTGCGATGGCAACCAGGCCGGTGGATGCGCCGAGGGCCAGGGGCGGTAGTACGCGGCGTTGGCTGTAGCGGTCGACGAGGCGTGCTTTGTACGGCATCGACAACGACGCGAAGCCGAACACCGCGACCGCGGCGCCGGCTGTGGCGAAGGAGTTGGTGGACTGCTGGACGGTGAAGAGCAGAGACAACGGGAGCAGGCCGTACGACAGCCGGCCGAGCAACGCAGGCACGAACGTGCGCAGCGCCGACGGCAACAGCAGGACGTCACGGTAGCTCCCGGCACGAGTTGTGCCGGACACGAGAACGCTCCTAGAGATTCACGACGGAATGAGGCTCGGACCACGCGAGGCGTGGGAGCCGTCTCTAGTCACGGGGCGAGAACATGCGGGTCAGCCTACAGGTACTGGGCTCCGGCGGTCGTAGGGTCGGGGGTGGTGCGCGGGCTGTGGGACCGCGCTGGACGGAGAGGTGCAGGCGATGACGATCAGTCGGCGGCAGGTACTCGGGCTCGGGACTGGACTGGCCGCGATGGCCGTGGCGGGATGCGGGTCGAACTCCGGGCGGCCGTCGTCCGGCGGATCGGGCGGGTCGAAGCCGGCGCTCCAGCAGTGGTACCACCAGTACGGCGAGGCGGGCACGCAGCAGGCGGTGGAGAAGTACGCGAAGGCGTACCCGGATGCGACCGTGACGATCCAGTGGTCGCCGGGCGACTACGAGAAGAAGGCCGCGACGGCGCTGCTCACCGACCAGGGCCCGGACGTGTTCGAGTACCCGAACGGGCCGACGATCGACATGATCAAGGGCAATCAGGTCGTCGAGCTCACCGATCTGCTGGGCGATGCGAAGACCGACTTCAACGCGGCCCTGCTCGAGCGGATGTCGTACCAGGGCAAGCTGTATGCGATCCCGCAGGTGATCGACATGCAGCTGCTCGTGTACCGCAAGAGTCTGCTGAGCGCGGCCGGCGTACAGCCGCCGCAGACCGTCGACGAACTGCTGGCCGCCGCGAAGAAGCTCACCACCAACAAGACCAAGGGCCTGTTCGTCGGCAACGACGGCGGCGTCGGCGTGCTCGGCGGGCCGGCGCTCTGGTCGGCCGGTGTCGACTACCTGACCAAGGACAACCAGTTCGGCTTCGACGACCCGGCCGCGTTCGAGTCGCTGCGCAAACTGCGGGAGTTCTGGACGTCGAAGGTGTTGTTGCTCGGGGCACCGACCGACTGGTCCGACCCGGCAGCGTTCACACAGGGCCTGACCGCGATGCAGTTCACCGGCCTGTGGACGCTCCCGGTGATCGAGAAGGCGTTGCCCGGCGACTACGGCGTACTCCCCTGGCCGAAGCTGAACGCCACCACCGGCGCGCCGAGTGTCCCGGTCGGGGCGTTCGGCGCCTGCGTGAACGCCAAGTCGAAGAACCTCGACGCCGCGAAGAAGTTCGTCAAGTGGCTGTGGGTGGATCAGACCGAGGACCAGCTCGACTTCGCGCAGTCGTACGGCTTCCACGTCCCGGCCCGCAAGACCCTGTCGGCGAAGGCGGAGAAGCTGAAGTCCGGCCCGGCCGCGGACGCGGTCAAGCTGCTGAACGAGAACGGCCGCCCGCAGAACCCGATGCTCTGGTCGCCGAAGGCCAGCTCGGCGTACTCCGACGCCCTGAACAAGATCATCCGCAGCGGCGCCGACCCGGCGGCCGAGATCAAGACCGTCAAGTCGGTGACCGAGGCCGAACTCAAGCGGATCACCGGCTGACAACCGGACGCGGCCCCCCACCGTCAGGTGAGGGGCCGCGTCCGTGCCGAGCTGGGATCAGACGACGTTGACGTTCTCCGCCTGCTGCCCCTTCGGGCCCTGGACGACGTCGAACTCGACGCGCTGGTTCTCGTCGAGGCTACGGAAGCCGTCGGTCTGGATGGTGGAGTAGTGGACGAACACGTCCGCTCCGCCGCCGTCGACGGTGATGAAGCCGAAGCCCTTTTCGGCGTTGAACCACTTCACAGTTCCCTGTGCCATGTTGTTGCTCCTTCGTAGAGATGGGGCGCACCGCGGTCGCGGTAGACCCGGCCGTTGTCGCACCGGCGGCACACCATCTCTCGCGAGGAAAGATCGGGATAAACCACAGCTACTGAAAATCGACCTACCCCCATCCAACCACGATTCGCCTAATTCATTCCCATCGGCCGCGCCGGGCGTGGCAGGGTGGGACGCATGCTGCCCCTGCAACCGCTGACCGACGACGACCGCGAGCTGATCGAGCTGGCCCGCCGTACGGTCGACGCGAACACCGACGGACACGACGGCGTCTACACGATGGGCGCCGCGGTCCGCGGGGTCGACGGCCGGATGTACGCCGGTATCAACCTGTACCACTTCACCGGCGGCCCCTGCGCCGAACTGGTCGCGCTCGGCCGCGCCCGCGCCGAAGGGGCTCGTGAGCTCACCACGATCGTGGCCGTAGGCAACGAAGGCCGTGGCGTGGTCGGCCCGTGCGGCCGCGACCGCCAGGTCTTCGTCGACTACCACCCCACGATCCGCGTCATCCTGCCGACCGAGGACGGCCCTGCCTCGGTCCTGGCCACGGACCTCCTGCCCGGCGCCTTCCGCTGGACCCCTTAAAACGCTGGGATGATGTCCTTCCCGTACGACGCAAGGGTCTCTTCCTTGGCGTCGTGCTGGAGGTACAGGGCGAACTGGTCGACGCCGAGTTCCTTCAGTTCGGCCAGGCGCGCGAGGTGGTTCTCGACCGGGCCGAGGATGCAGAACCGGTCCACGACCTCGTCCGGCACGAAGTTGGTATGCGTGTTCCCGGCCCGCCCGTGCTCGGCGTAGTCGTACCCCTTACGCCCTTCGATGTAGTCGGTCAGCGCCTGCGGCACCGCGCCTGACGTCCCGTACCGCCCGACGATGTCCGCGACGTGGTTCCCGACCATCCCCCCGAACCAACGGGTCTGCTCACGTTGGTGGTCCAGGTCGTCCCCGACGTACGCCGGTGCCGCGACGCAGAACTTGATCGCCATCGGATCCCGGCCGGCCTGCTCCGCGGAACGACGTACGGCGGTGATCATCCACTCCGCGATGTCCGGATCCGCCAGCTGCAGGATGTACCCGTCGCCGACCTCGCCGGTCGCGGCCAACGCTTTGGGACCGTACGCCGCGACCCACACGTCGAGCGCGCCGTTGTCGACCCACGCGAACTTCAGCTGCTGCCCGCGGTACTCGACGGTCTCGCCGCGCGCGAGCGACCGCACCACTTCCACGCACTGCTTCATCTCGTCGATCGTTCCCGGCTTCGCGCCGAGCGTCCGCAACGCCGAGTCGCCGCGCCCGATCCCGCAGATCGTCCGGTTGCCGAACATCTCGTTCAGCGTCGCGAACTGGGACGCGATCACCGTCCAGTCCCGCGTCCCCGGATTCGTCACCATCGGCCCGACGACCACGCGGCTCGTGGCCGCGAGGATCTGGCTGTAGATCACGAACGGCTCCTGCCAGAGCAGATGCGAGTCGAACGTCCACACGTACGAGAACCCGGCGTCCTCCGCCTTCCGGGCCAGCTCCACGACCGTGGACGCGGGCGGATCACACTGGAACACCACACCGAAGTCCACGCTTTTCCCCCTTACATCAGATACGACGACAGGCCGCGCTTCAGGAACTTGCCGCGGCCCTTCCGGCCATGGTAGTTGCCGTCAGCCACGATCACCTCGCCGCGCGAGACGACGGTGCCCACCCGGCCCTTGATCTCGACCCCTTCGTACGCCGAGTGGTCCATGTTCATGTGGTGCGTCTCGACGCCGATCCGCGTCGTACCGTTCGGGTCGTAGATCACCAGGTCGGCGTCCGATCCCGGCTGCACGATCCCCTTCTGCGGATACAGCCCGAACATCCGGGCCGGCGTGGTCGCGATCGTCTCCACCCAGCGCTCCAGCGACAGCTTCCCGTCCACCACGCCCTGGTAGACCAGGTCGACCCGGTGCTCGACGCCGCCGATCCCGTTCGGGATCTTGGAGAAGTCGCCGAGGCCGAGTTCCTTCTGGTCCTTCATGCAGAACGGGCAGTGGTCGGTCGACACGATCGCCAGCTCGTTGTTCCGCAGGCCCTTCCACAGGTCGCGCTGGTGCGACTCGTGCTTGCTGCGCAGCGGTGTCGAGCAGACCCATTTCGCGCCCTCGAACCCGGGCGCGCCGAGCTGGTCCTCGAGCGTCAGGTACAGGTACTGCGGGCAGGTCTCGGCGAACACGTTGCGGCCCTCGTGCCGCGCCTCGGCGACCTTTTCGAGGGCCTGGCTCGCGGACAGGTGGACGATGTACAGCGGGCAGTCCTGCGCGACCTCGGCGAGCGCGATCGCGCGGTTCGTCGCCTCCGCCTCGAGCGCGGCCGGGCGGGTGATGCCGTGGTAGATCGGGTCGGTCTGGCCCTTGGCGATCGCCTGCTGCACGAGGACGTCGATCGCGATGCCGTTCTCCGCGTGCATCATGATCATCGCGCCGTTCTCACGCGCGGTCTGCATCGCGCGGAGGATCTGCCCGTCGTCGGAGTAGAAGACGCCCGGGTAGGCCATGAACAGCTTGAAACTCGTGATGCCCTCGTCGGCGACCAGCTGGTCCATCGCCTTCAGCGCGTCGGCGTCGACACCGCCGAGGATCATGTGGAACGCGTAGTCGACGTGGCACTCGCCCTCGGCCTTCCCGTGCCACGCGGCGAGCCCGTCCTGCACGACCTCGCCGGTGCGCTGTACGGCGAAGTCGATGATCGTCGTGGTTCCGCCGTACGCCGCCGCACGCGTGCCGGTGTCGAACGTGTCGCTGGCCGCGGTACCGCCGAACGGCAGCTGCATGTGCGTGTGCGCGTCGATCCCGCCCGGGATCACGTACTTGCCGGAGGCATCGAGTACCTCGTCGACCGCGATCGTCGGACTGAACGACGGGTCGAGGACCGCGACGATCTTCTCGCCCTCGACCAGCACGTCCGCGACCCGGGTCCCGGTCGGTCCGACGACGGTTCCACCCTTGACGAGCAAAGACATCGGGGTTCCCCTTCTACGGTTTCGTCAGGTCTCCGTACGCGTCGGGCCGGCGGTCGCGGTAGAACTGCCAGCGGTCCCGGACCGTGTCCAGCAGGCCGAGGTCCAGATCGCGGATGATCAGTTCCGGATCGTGGTCGTGCCCGACGTCGCCGACGAACTTCCCCTCCGGGTCGACGAAGTACGACGTACCGTAGAAGTCGTTGTCGCCGAACTCGGACTCGATCCCGACCCGGTTGATCGCGCCGATGAAGTACTCGTTCGCGACCGCGGAGGCCGGCTGCTCGAGCTTCCACAGGTACGCCGACAGTCCGCGGCTGGTCGCCGACGGGTTGAACACGATCTTCGCGCCGGCCAGGCCGAGCGCGCGCCAGCCCTCGGGGAAGTGCCGGTCGTAGCAGATGTAGACGCCGATCCGGCCGACCGCGGTGTCGAAGATCGGGTACCCGAGGTTGCCCGGCCGGAAGTAGAACTTCTCCCAGAAGCCCTTCACCTGCGGGATGTGGTTCTTCCGGTACTTGCCCAGATAGGTGCCGTCGGCATCGACGACCGCGGCGGTGTTGTACAGCACGCCCGGCTGCTCCTGCTCGTACATCGGCAGCACCATCACCATCCCGAGCTCCCGCGCCAGCGCGGCGAACCGCTCGGTGGTCGGCCCCGGCACGGATTCGGCGTACTCGTAGTACTCGGCGTCCTGTTTCTGGCAGAAGTACGGCCCGTAGAACAACTCCTGGAAACAGATCACCTTCGCACCCGCGGCAGCAGCCTGCCGCGCATAGTCCTCGTGCACCTTGATCATGGACTCCTTGTCACCTGTCCAAGACGTCTGAACAAGCGCAGCCCTGACAACCTCCGCCACAAGACCTCCCCAAGTAGAGGTCCCATGCTCTATCCGTACCCCACCAACCGTCAACGGATGTCACCGATCAGCCGGATCCCCACAGGCAGCCGGCCGGCGATCGCGCCGTACTCCACGGCCGTCAACTCCAGCCACGCGTCATCCGCCTGAGCAACCGTCCCCAGCACCGTCGACCCGTCGGCCCGCAGAAAGTGCAGATCCTCCGGCAACCGCGGCCACACCCAGTCGAACAGACTCTCCGCGGACGACATCAGCACGTCGAGCGACGCGTCATCCAGCCGGAAGAGGTACCGATCCTCGGTCCCCGTCCCGAACATTTGCGACCCCGGTGAGCCTCGTCCCCACCCCCTTGTCCATCAACCCGAAGCTCACCGCCACGGCGCCACCACCCGCAGCAACCCCGATACTCCGCCCCCACCGCCGCCCCCACGACGGTGTAGCTGCTCAAGCCCTCCACCACACCGTCAACTCCCCTCGCCGAGCCGCGGTCACCTCAGTGACCGACTCCTCGCGACCGCAAGCAGCAGGTCCTTCATAGCCTGCCTGCGATCGCTTGCGGGCCTGCTTCCGGCGTGAGCTCGAGTTCACCGAGGAAGATGTGCTCTTGGGTGGTCGATAGGCTGCGCGGGTGGCTGAGGTGTGGAAACGAGCGCGACTCATCGCCGACGGATATCTCCATGTTTCTGTCGAACTCGAGCGGTACGACGGTCCGCGTGCAGGCCTCGTGGACATCGATGGTGCGCCGCTCTACTTCCAGTGCCCCGACTGGACGGCGGACGAGTTCTCGGTCTGGCCCACCCCTGTCGAAGCGGTCCCACTCGAACGCGAACAGTGGGAGATTTTCGTGGAGTGGAATCGGCGCCGCGAGACCGCCCCACGCTCGGCCGGGCTCCATCCGACGGACGCCGGCAGTCCGCGGTACGCCGAACTCGGCACCCTCCTCAGGCCGTACCGGGAAGCCCCTGCCGACGCACGGCGCCTCCTCGCCGAGTGGCGATTCGACGACGGCGAGCGCTATCGGGCGGATGGCACCGACAGTTGGGTTCTGTGGACCCTTAAGGCAATGCCGTTCGGTTGAGGGGAAAGAAATCGTCGGCATATGCACATTTGTTTCCCCACCAGGCCGTCCGGCGGTTAGGGGGTGAAGGTTCGCGGAGGTTCTGGTGCGACGCGGCCGCCGACGGTGGCGTGGGTGGGTGGTTCGTGGGTGGTGTAGAGGTGGGAGCTGGTGCCTTGGATGACCAGGAGGTCTCGGCGTAGTAAGGCGGTTAGTTGGGTTACGGCGGAGCCGGTGGCTTCGTCTTCCTCGACGTTCATGGCGGGGGCGAAGGCTCGGGCTCGGATGATGCCGGCGGGTTCGTCCTGCCAGGACCAGAGGAAGGTGTGGCCGGCGGTGTACGTCGTGGGGTCGGCGGCCAGGACCTCCTCGGGTGAGGAGAGTTGGCGCCAGTCCCAGGGGCTGCCCCAGGTCGTGTCGGCTCGGACGGCGAAGAGGTCGCCGGAGCGGGTGACGGGGATCGGGCCGGCGGGGACGTGCAGGGTGTCGACGGGGTGGCCGTGGGTGTGGAGCCAGGCGGCGGCGCCGACGGTGGGGTGGCCGGCGAAGGCCATCTCGCGGGTGGCGGTGTAGATACGGAGCGTGCCGGTGGCGAAGTCGTCGACGTACACGGTCTCGCTGTAGCCGAGTTCGGCGGCCACGCGCTGCCGGTCGCTCTCGCCGACGAGGCGGCCGTCGACGATGCCCAGTGGGTTGCCGAACCGGCCGTCCGGGTCCGTGAAGACCCTGACGACCTCGACCCGGAGGTCGGTCAACTCAGAGAACGACGATCGCGGCGACGATCGCGATCAGCAGCACCGCGCCGCCGACGATCGCGAGGAGCCGGCCGTTCACCTTCGGTTCGGTGGTGGCCTCGGTCTGGCCCTCGTTGACGAAGGCGCGGAACATCTGCGTGTTCGCGCCCGGGTCCTGCTCGTTCTCCACGTTCTGCGGGACGTTCTGGTCAGCCATGGCCCAAGACCCTACCTGCCGCCGGTGGCCGGCTAGCAGACCGCCCGCCGAAGTCTCACACAGACCTGATGTACCATTTGGTACATGCGCTTCGATCACTCCAGTACGATCCAGGCCCCGGCCGACCGGGTCTGGCAGGTTTTCAGCGACGTCGAGCGGTGGCCCGACTGGACCCCGACCGTCGATTCCGTCGAGCGGCTGGACGCGGGCCGGATCCACGTCGGCTCCCGCACCCGGATCCGCCAGCCCAAGCTCCCGGTCGCCGTCTGGGAGGTGACCGAACTCAAGGAGGGTGAGTACTTCGAATGGGTCTCGAAGGCCCCCGGGATCAAGACCACCGGCGGCCACCGCGTGATCAGCACGCCGGACGGGACCGTCGCGACCGCGACCATCGTCCAGGAGGGCCCGCTCGGCTGGCTGTTCGGCCGGCTGTACGCCAAGCTCACCCGGGACTACATCGCCACCGAGACCGCGAAACTGAAGGAAGTCAGTGAGTCGAGCAAGCCTGCTGGGTGACGCCGTCGAGCATTTCGCGAAGAACGGGATCGGGGACGCCAGCCTGCGCAGTATCGCGACCTCGATCGGCACCAGTCACCGGATGCTGATCTACCACTTCGGCTCCCGCGAGGGCCTGCTCGCCGAAGTGGTCCGCACAGTTGAGCAGCAGCAGAGGGACCTGCTCGCAACATTGTCGGATCTTCCGATCGCGGAGCAGGCCGAGGAGTTCTGGCGCCGTGTGACCGAGGCCGCGCTCGTCTACGGCCCGCTGTTCTTCGAGCTCAGCGCGCACGCGATGCAGGACCTGCCGCACACCGAGTCCCTCAAGGCGGACCTGATCAACGTGTGGCTGCCGCCGCTGATCGAGCTCTGCATACGCGCCGGCCTCCCGCCGGAAGAGGCCCCGGCGTACGCGCGCCTCGGTCTGGCCGCCTCGCGGGGCCTGCTGTTCGACCTGCTACTGACCGGCGATCGCGCGGGCGTCGACGAAGCGTCCGCGCTGCTCAACCGGCTGTTCACGCTCCCGGTTCAGTAGGCCTCTCGACCCGGCCCGCGACGATCGGCAGCCGCGAGTCCCGCAGTACGGCGGTGAACGCGAACGGCCTGTCCAGCGTGAGCTCCAGGCGACGTTCTTGCCGGGTGACCATCGCGGCCCGCGTCATCGCGATCGCGGTCACCGCCGCGGCCTCGAACCCGGTCGCGAAGAACCGCGCGAGCACCTTCTGCTTCGCCTGCCCGACCTGCAGCGGCGTCGGGCTGAGCGCGCTGAAATGCCCGCGCGCCCCCGGATCCGACGTGACCGCGGTCAACCCGAACAGTTCCCGATACGCGAGCAGATCGTGCTCGACCTCGATGTTGAACGACGGCAACGACACCTTCACATCCGGCCGCGACGCCGTGTTCCGCGCGATCCGCAGCCCCGGCCCGGGATGGTCCTCGGCAATCAGCTGACTTCCAGGTACGCCGTCCGTCGGGCGAGCCGCCGCGTCCAGGAGCCGCGGGAGTACGTCGTCACCGTCGCCGATCCCCAGCAGTACGTCGACATCCGCGTCGCCGCGCACCGTGACTACGGTCAGGTCGTCGTACCGCCGTACCGAATCCAGGTCGAAGTCGGTGCGCTCGAGCCAGTGCCACGATCCGGCCCACGGGCCGGAGGCGATTCGACGGATCTGTTCGGTGAACGGGCGGACCCAGGTGGTGCGGAGCAGCAGCGCCGAGGCGAGGACCAGCATCACGTCGCCGTCGAGGGCGACCGGCATCTCGCGGATCAGGTCGTCGGTGTGTTCGGCGGCCCAGGCGTCGAGTTTCGCCTTGTCGACGGTCGGGTTGCCGGTCAGCAGGCCGACGAGCGGCGCGGGCATCACGCTGTCGAAGGATTCGGCGAGCTTGAGTTGCTCGCTGACCCAGACTCCGAGCGCGGCGTTCAGGTCGGCGGAGGCTTCGATCGCCTCGATCAGGCGGATCGCGTCGGTCGACCCGGTCGCCGGATCCACTCCGGTGGCCGCGGCGAGTTCGGCGCGTCCGGGCTCGTCCGCACCGGTCGCGAGGATCGCCAGCAGCGGCCAGAGACCGAGCCCGGCCACCACGGTGTTCTCCACCGGCAGCGTCCGCGCCCAGCGGGCGGTGAGGTCGTTCACTGCGCGCACCACGTCGGCATCCATACCCCAACAGTGCCACACGCGAGTATTTGCCGGAATGACGCTGATTTTCATTTCAGGGGTGCTGTGGGTGGTCGTCCGGGCGCACTCTGTTGTGTCAGTATGCGCACCGTGAGTACGCCAACCGAGGTCGAGGAAAAGCCCGATTCGACGGAGAAAGAGCCGTCCGGGTCCTCGATCGCGTTCACCGCAACGCTCGTGCTGCTGGTGGGACTCGCGCTGTTCGGGCGGCGGTTGTTCAACGCGTGGTTCACCGACGACGGGGTCCGGACCTGGGCGACGATGTTCGTCGGTGTGACGGTGCAGGCGCTGCCGTTCCTGGTGCTCGGCGTACTGCTCTCGGCCGCCCTCACCGCCTTCGTCCCGGCGTCGTTCTTCGCGAAGGTGCTTCCGAAGCATCCCGCCCTCGCCGTACCGGTGGCGAGCGCGTCCGGGGTCGTGCTCCCGGGATGCGAGTGCGCGTCGGTCCCGGTGTCGGCGGCGTTGATGAACCGCGGCGTCACCCCGGCCGCGGCGATCGCGTTCCTGCTGTCCGCGCCGGCGATCAACCCCGTCGTACTGGCGTCGACCGCGGTGGCGTTCCCGGGCCAGCCGAAGGTCGTGGTCGCCCGCGCGGTGACCTCGCTCGCGGTGTCGATGATCCTCGGCTGGTTGTGGTTGCTGACCGGCAAGGGCGGGTCGTGGCTGAAGATGCCGAAGAACCGGCACGCGCACGACGACAGCAAGTTCGACGTGTTCCGGTCCGCGATGCTGCACGACTTCCTGCACGCCGGCGGCTTCCTGGTCGTCGGCGCGGCGGCCGCGGCCACGTTGAACGTCGTCGTCCCGCGGGCCTGGCTCGACCACGTCGCGGGGAATCTCCTGCTGTCGGTGGTGATCCTCGGGCTGCTCGCCGTACTGCTGGCGATCTGTTCCGAGGCGGACGCGTTCGTGGCGGCGAGCCTGACGCAGTTCTCGCTGACCGCGCGGCTCGCGTTCATGGTGGTCGGCCCGATCGTCGACGTGAAGCTGATCGCCTTGCAGACCGGGACGTTCGGCCCGAAGTTCGCCGTACGTTTCGCGCCGGCCACCTTCGTGGTCGCCCTCCTGGCCAGCCTGCTCATCGGATGGTGGTTGCTGTGAAGCGCAACGTTGCCGGGTTGGTGATCGTGTTCGTCGGGGCTGCGATGATGCAGCTCGCGACGTCCGGGACGTACTTGCGGTACGTGAAGCCCGGGATGCGGTGGATGCTGCTCGCGGCCGGGGTCGTGCTGATCGCGCTCGCGGTGACCGATGTGGTCGTGCGGTCCCGCCAGACCCACGACCACGGTCTGCCGCGCGCCGCCTGGCTGCTCCTGGTCCCGGTCTTCGCGCTGCTTGTCGTGGACCCGCCCGCGCTCGGTGCGGATGCCGCGCAACGGCAGTCACCGGTCGCCGCGAAACCGGCCAAACCGGTCGATCCGCAGGGCAACGCGTACTGGGGTGACGAGTCGCACGGCCCCAAGCCCATGACGGTTCGCGATTACTCGGTCTGGGCGGTGTGGGAGAAGGAGACGATGCAGGGCCGGTCGTTCCAGCTGACCGGTTTCGTCACGCCCGGCCAAGAACGGCGCCTGGTACGTGACCCGCATCGGCCTGACCTGCTGTGTCGCGGACGGTACGGCGTTCATGGTCGAGGCCCGTGGTCAGGCCGCGCCGCCGAAGAACCAATGGATCACGGTGACCGGCAAGTGGGCCGAGCCGACCAAGCGCGTCGACGGTGACGTCGCCGCACTCACCGTCGAGACGGTCAAGCCGGTCGCCGCGCCGGTCAACCCCTACGAGTAGTTCACCCAGCCCGCGACGACAGGCACTCCGGTCGGTCGATGGACGGCGATGAAGCCGAACGGCCGCTCGAGATTCACGTACAGCGCCTTCGCGCTCAGGGCAGCGCCCGCGGCCACGGCCATCGCGGTGACCGCGGCCGCCTCGAACCCGGTCGCCGAGAACCGTGCCATCACGGCCTGCCGCGCCTGGCCGATCGCCAACGGCTGCGGGCTCAGCCCCGGGAAGTGCCCGCTGCTCGCGTCCGACGCGGACACCAGCCCGAACACCTCGGGATGCTGCAGCAGATCGTGCTCCGCCTCGATCTCGAAGTACGGCATCGACAGTGCGACGGTCGGCTGCATGGACTCGATGATCTCCACGCCAGGCGCCGACCGCTCCGCCGCGAGCACCTTCGACCCGCTCATCCCGTCCCCGTCGAGCTCGAGAGCCGCGGACAGCACGGCAGCACGCCCGCCATCACCGACCACGAGCCGTACGTCGACCTCACCAGCTCCACGCACCGTCACGACGGTCAGCGGACCCGCACCACTGTCGTACACCTGCAAGCTGTCGAGGTCGGAATCCGCCCGGCTCAGCCAGCGCCGATCGTTCCGCGGGTACTCGTCGAACGGCAGCGCCCACTCCGTCTTCAGCACCAACGCCGACGCGAGCACCAGCAACACCTCAGGCGTGAGCTCAACAGGCATCCGTTGCAGCAGCCCGTCCGTCTGCTCGACCACCCACGCGTCGAGGGCAGCGCGATCGGTCAGCGTCCCCCGCACCTCCGGCGGCAGGAACCGGTCCACGCCCGGCTGCAGCTCGATCTCCGGTCGCGTCCACAGTCCCAACGCCATCCGCAGCTCGGGAGACTGCAGCAGGCCGCCGTACCGTCCGCCCGCGGCCTCGGCCAGCTCGGTGTGAGCAGGCACGTCCGCGACCTCGGCCAGCATCGCGAGCAGCGGCTGTACGCCGAGACCGGAGATCACGGTGCTGTCCTCGCCGGGCAGTTCGGCGATCCATCGGGCGGTCAGGCGACCGACTTGAGAGGCGTCCACTCACACATCCTGGCGCATCACCGTTTCATTCGCATGAAGCGCACAGTCGAGCCCAAGGTCCTGTACTTCGGTACGCCGGTAGTCCTGATCAGCTCCTCCAACCCCGACGGCACCACGAACCTCGCCCCGATGTCGTCCGCCTGGTGGCTCGGATACACCGCGATGCTCGGGATGGGGACGAGCGCCCAGACCGTGAAGAATCTCGTCGACCGGCCGGAGATCGTGCTGAACCTGGTCGACCCGGACATGGTTGCCGCGCTCGACCGGATCGCGCTGCTGACCGGGTCGGAGGAGATGTCCGAGTCGAAGCGGGCGCGCGGGTACCGGTACGTGCCGGACAAGTTCGCCGCCGGCGGCCTGACCCGCGAGCCGAGTGAGCTGTCGAGCCTCGATTCCGTCCAGGAGAGCCCGATCAACCTCGAAGGCCGGATCGAGGCGATCAACGAGATCGGCGGACCGGGTTCGCACCTGTGCGCGCTGGAGATGAAGGTCGAGCGGGTCCGGGTACGCGAGGACCTGCTGATGAGCAACGACCGCTACATCGACCCGCTGCGGTGGGATCCGCTGATCATGAAGTTCACCGAGTACTTCGCGGGCGGCGCTCCGGCGTACCCCTCATCACTTGCGCGCGGATGGCAGATGCCCCCGATGGTCAGCCTGACTTCACCAGGACCCGGGACTCCGTAGTCAGCGGGGTCCTGCGCCGCCTGATGACCGTGCAGGCCATGCCGCCGATCACCAGCACCGCCGCGATCGCCTGCTGCAGGCCGACGGCCTCACCGCGCAGGACCCACGCCGCGGACATGCCGACGACCGGCACCAGCAGCGAGAACGGTGCGACGGTGCTGGCGTCGTACTGCCGGAGCAGGTAGCCCCAGACGCCGAACCCGAACAGGGTCGCCACGAAGGCGAGGTACGCGATCGCGCCGATGCCGCTCAGGTCGATCGCGCGGATCGCGTCCACGTCTGCCTGCGGCCCTTCGGTGAGGAGGGAGAGGATCAGCAGCGGTACGACGGCGACGGCGCTGACCCAGACCATGAAGCGCAGTGTGTCCGGCGGCTTCGCGTACCGGGTGATCGTGTTCGCCACACCCCAGAACCCGGCCGCGACGATCACCAGTACCAACGCTGCCAGCGGCGCCGACAGCTTGCGGTCGAGGACGATCAGCAGGATCCCGACGCACGCGATGACGATGCCGACGAGCTGCGCGGGCCGCGGCCGCTCCCGCAGTACGGCGATCGCGAACAGGACCGTGAAGATCACCTGGCTCTGCAGCACGAGCGACGACAGACCGGCCGGTACGCCGTGGTCCATCGCGATGAACAGCAACCCGAACTTCGCGACACCGAGGGCGAGCCCGACGCCCACGACGTACCGCCAGGCGACGCGTGGTTTGCCGAGCAGGAAGATCGCGGGGACGGCCGCGAAGAAGAACCGCAGCGCGGAGAGCAGGAGCGGCGGCATGCCTTCGAGACCGACCTCGATCACGACGAAATTGATGCCCCAGACAACGACGACGGCGAGGGCGAGGAGCAGGTCACGAGGCTTCATACGGTCCAGTGTTGGTCGGAGTACACTTAAGGACCAGCACCGATTGCTACCGCTAACGATGTAGGAGTGCTTCATGATCGATCTCGGGCGGCTCAAGGCACTGCACGCGGTGGCGCAGTACGGATCGGTCAATCGGGCAGCCGAGGTGCTCGGCTACACGCCGTCCGCGGTGTCGCAGCAGCTGGCGAAGCTGGAGCGGGAGACCCGGACGACGCTGATCGAGCGGCAGGGGCGCGGGATCGTGCTGACCGACGCGGCCCAGCAGTTGGCGTCGACGGCGGCGCGGATTCTCGAGCTGGTCGAGGACGCCGAGCTGACGCTGGAAGAGCAACGCGGTCAGGCGATCGGGACACTCAGCATCGCCGCCTTCCCGACCGCTGCGCGCGGGCTGCTGCCGCCCGCTCTCGCGCGCTTGGTCGACGATCACCAGCAACTGGATGTCCGGGTGCTGGAGACGGACCCGTTCGAGGCGGTGGCCGCCGTCAACCGCGGCGAGATCGACATCGCGATCGTCCACGACTGGCACAACACCCCACTCGGTCTGCCCGACGGTTTGTCGCGGGTGAAGCTCGGTTCCGATCCCGCCGACGTGCTGGTGCCGGCGACGCATCGCCTGGCGGGCAAGGAGTTCGTCCGCGCGGAGGACCTCGTCGGCGAGCGGTGGATCTGCCAGCCGGTCGGGTCGATCTGCCACGAGTGGCTGATCCGGACGATGCGCCGCGCGGGCGTCGAGCCGGAGGTCGCGTACTCCGTCGCGGAGTACCAGACCCAGCTGGCCATGCTCGCCCGCGGCCTCGGCATCGGCCTGCTCCCCCGGCTCGGCCGCGGCCCGGTCCCCGACGGCGTGGTCGTCGTACCGCTGCAACCCGCGCCGAGCCGCCGCCTGTACGCCGTCTGGCGCACGACCACGTCCCGCCGCCCGGCGATCGCCGTCACGCTCGCGACCCTCAAAGCGGCCTGGCCGGACAGAGACACGGCCTGATCACTAATGATCACCTTGCGCGACCAATTGACAGCGTTCCGCACCTGCCGTTAGGTTCACCTGAACTATTAGGAAACCTTCCTAATCATCGTCCTCCCCGACGCCCCCTCGGAGGAAGTTCATGCTCCACTCTCTTCTGGCCGGCGCGTTGCTGGCCGCCTCGGCACTCTTACCTGTTTCCGCTCAGGCCGACGACACCCCGGTCGGTCGCAACGGCCAGCTGCATGTCTGCGGCACCAAGCTCTGCAACGAGCGCAACGAGCCCGTCCAGCTGCGCGGCATGAGCACCCACGGCCTGCAGTGGTACGCCAACTGCGTCAAGACCGCCTCGCTGGACGCCCTGGCGAACGACTGGAAAGCCGACATCCTGCGCATCTCGATGTACGTGCAGGAGGACGGTTACGAGACCGACCCGGAGAAGTTCACCGAACCTGGTGAACAACTACATCGAGGAGGCGACCAAGCGCGGGATGTACGCGCTGGTCGACTGGCACCAGCTCGACCCGGGCGACCCGAACGCGAACCTCGGCCTCGCGAAGACGTTCTTCACCGAGATCGCCGAACGGCACAAGGACAAGAAGAACATCATCTACGACATCGCCAACGAGCCGAACGGCGTCAGCTGGGCCGGCATCAAGTCGTACGCCGAGCAGATGGTGCCGGTGATCCGGGCCAAGGACCCCGACGGCGTGATCTTCGTCGGCACCCACGGCTGGGCGTCGCTCGGCGTCTCCGACGGCGGCAGCGAGGCCGACGTCATCGACAACCCGGTGAACGCGACGAACCTGATGTACACGTTCCACTTCTACGCCGCGTCGCACCAACAGGAGTACTTCGACGCACTGTCCCGCGCCGCGGACCGGATCCCCTTGTTCGTCACCGAGTTCGGCACCCAGACGTACACCGGTGACGGCGGCAACGACTTCACCTGGTCGCAGAAGTACCTGGACTTCCTGGAGAGCAAGCAGATCGGCTGGACGAACTGGAACTTCTCCGACGACTTCCGCTCCGGCGCGGTCTTCAAGGAAGGCACCTGCGCCGGCAACGACTTCACCGGTACGTCGATGCTCAAGCCGGCCGGCGTCTGGATCCGCGACCACATCCGCAACCGCACCGCCTCCACAGTCACGACCGACGTCAGCACCTCCGCCGAACTCAAGGCAGCGCTGACCGACGCCAAGCCCGGCGACACGATCAAGCTTGCCGACGGCACCTACACCGGCAACTTCAAGACCACGGTCGACGGCACGTCCTCGGCGCCGATCACGCTGACCGGCTCGGCGAACGCCGTACTGCAGGCCGGCGGCGGTTACGGCCTGCATCTCGACGGCGCGTCGTACTGGAACGTCAAGGGCATCACGGTGACCGGCGGCCAGAAGGGCATCATGATCGACAGCGCCACCCACGTCACGGTCGACGGCGTGACCGTGCACGGGCTGGACATGGAGGGCGTGCACTTCCGCAACAGCTCGACGTACGGCGTGATCAAGAACTCGCGCATCTACGACACCGGCAACGACGGCCGCGGGATGGGCGAGGGCGTGTACGTCGGCAGCGCCGGCGGCACCTCGGACAAGTCCGACCACGTGCAGATCCTCGGCAACACGATCGGCCCGGACGTCGGCGGCGAGGCGGTCGACCTCAAGGAGGGGACGACCGGCGGGCTCGTGTCCGGCAACAGCTTCGACGGTCGCGGCCTGACGGGCGCGAACTACGACGACAGCTGGATCGATGTCAAGGGCAACAACTACGTGATCGAGAACAACACCGGCAAGAACACCACGAACAACGGGTACGAGACGCACACCCAGCAGTCCGGCTGGGGGTGCGGGACGGTGTTCCGCGGCAACACGTCCGACCTGACCGGCGCGACCGGGAGCGGGCGGTACGCGTTCAACATCACCAACTACAACGCCTCCAGCTGCAAGGTGACGATCGACCGCAGCAACACGATGACCGGCGGGAAGGCACTGACCAACCCAGGTATCCCGGTCACCTGACAAGCTCCCCGGCCGCCCTGCCCGGCGGCCGGGGATCCTAGGTCCGGCTGGCCCGCCCCGTCAGCCGGGCCGACAGGCAGGACGCTTGGCCGGGGCGTCGACGATCTGCCGCAGCTTGTCCTCGGTCTCCTCGTCCAGCGGCGGTGTACACGGTCGCCCGGGTCGGCCCGAGTTGCGACAGCCACAGGTTGACCGGCTCGATCCGGAGGATGCCGTACCCGTCGATCTCCAGCATCTTCGTCCGCGTGCTCGGCGCCGCCACGTCGTACCGCTCCCAGAGCTCCGTGAAGTACGGCGAGCTGTTGAGCAGGCCTTGGATCAGGTCCTGCCAGAGCGCTTCGCCGACATGCTCCGCGGACGCTGCGCGGAACGCCGCGACCATGTGGTGCCTGGTCATCTCCGCATCGACGAAGCTGCACATCCAGCCGCCCGAGACGAAATGCAGCCAGAGCAGGTTCCGCTCCTCGACCGGCACTTCGTCGAGGTCGAGGACCACTTTGCAGTACGCGTCGTTGAACGCGAGGATGTCGTACCGCGTGTTCAGGACCAGCGCCGGGTACGGCGAGACCGCGTCGAGCGTCTTCTGGACCGACGAGGGCAGCGCCGTACACACGCCCGGCGACGGGCCGAGCCGGAGCCCGGCCAGCCGGTACAGGTGGTTGCGCTCCTGCCGGTCGAACCGCAGCGCCGTCGCGATCGCGTCCAGGACCTGGGCGGACACGTTGATGTCGCGGCCTTGCTCGAGCCACGTGTACCAGGTGACGCCGACTCCCGCGAGCAGCGCGACCTCCTCGCGCCGCAGTCCCGGCGTACGGCGGCGGCCGCCCGGGGCGAACCCGACCTCGTCGGGCCGGATGCGCTCCCGCCGGCTGCGCAGGAACACCCCGAGCTCCCGCTGCGCCGTGACGGTTCTGTCGGTGGCTGCTGGGACAGTGGTCATGGTTCCATCATGGACACAGGTGAAGCCGGGTGCCAGGTGCTGCGAGTAATAGGATAAGCAGGCTCTCACCACCAGGCTCCGAGCGCGCGCAGGCTGGAGCCATGACAGACCAGCTCCAAGCTGCCACCACTCCGGTCACCGCTCGGCCGCCGGCCGCTGCGGTGCCGCTGAAGCCGGTGGCGCTCACGACACTCATCTTCGGCGCCTTCCTGCCGATGCTCTCCTTCTTCGTCATCAACGTCGCCCTGCCCGCGATCGGCTCCGACCTGCGCGCCACCTCCGGCGAGCTCCAGCTCGTCGTCGGCAGCTACGGGATCGCCGTGGCGACCTTGCTCGTGGTCGGTGGTCGCCTCGGCGACACGTTCGGCCGCAAGCGCCTCTTCATGATCGGCCTGATCGGCTTCACCGTGATGTCGCTCATCTGCGCCCTCGCCCCGACCATCGGCGTACTTCTCGTCGCACGGGTCGTCCAAGGCGCCGCAGGTGCCGCTGTCACCCCACAGGTGCTGGCAACGATCACCAGCCTGCTGACCGGCCAGCACCGCGCCCGCGCGATGGCCATGTACGGCGTGGCGGGCGGCGCCGCTGCAGCGTTCGGACAGATCCTCGGTGGCGTACTCGTCGAGGCGAACGTGTTCGACCTCGGCTGGCGGGCCGTGTTCCTCGTCAACGTGCCGGTCGGCATCGTGGGCGTGGCTGCGGCGGTCCGGCTGATCCCGGAAACCAAGGCAGCCAAGGCACAGCGCGTCGACTTCGTCGGGGCCGCACTGCTCGCGCTGACCCTGGTACTCCTGCTCCTGCCGCTCACTGAGGGCCGACCGCTCGGCTGGCCGCTCTGGACGTGGCTCTGCCTCGCAGCAACGATTCCGGCCGTAGTGCTGCTCGGTGCGCACCAGCACCGGGCTGAGCGGTCCGGTGCGGCCCCGCTGATTCCGCCCACCGTGCTGCGGCTGAAGGCGATGCGGATCGGTCTCCTGCTGGCAGTGGCGTTCTTCACCACGTTCGGCGGCTTCATGTTCGTTTTCGCTCTCGCCACCCAGGGCGAGGCGCGGATGTCTCCGCTGGAAGGCGGTCTGAGCCTGCTGCCGATGGCTGTCGGCTTCCTGATCACCTCGATCTACGGCCCTCGGCTGCAGGTGAAGTACGGCGCGGGCCTGATCGTCCGCGGCTGGATCATCCAGGGCGTCGGGTACGCCGTACTCGCGGTCGTCGCCCTCACCCTGTGGCCGGACGTCAGCCCGTTGACGCTCGCCGTACCGATGTTGATCGCCGGCTTCGGCTCCGGCCTCGTCATGGTCCCGCTGATGGGCGTAGTCCTCAGTCAGGTCCCGCCCGCGCAAGCCGGCCTCGGCAGCGGCATCCTGCTCACCAGCCAGCAGACCTGCCTGGCGCTAGGAGCCGCCACAGTCGGTACGGCGTACCTCGCCCTAGCCGGCACGTCCTGGGACCAGGGCGGCGCACTGGCCGCAGTAGCCCTGGCGATCACCGCAATCTCGTTGCTGATGACGCCAGTCACGCACCAGCTGCGGACCAGTGCGAAGGGCGCGTAACCGCCTTCGGAAGCCTCGTGGCGTGGTCGCCCCGGGCGGCGTTGATCTGGGACTGGGTGAGGAACAGGGCACCCGTCAGGTCAGCGCCGCTCAGGTCGGCGTCGCGGAGGTCGGCGCCGATCAGGTCTGCTTGGCGGAGGTCTGCGGCGCGTAGGTCGGCGCCGATCAGGTAGGCGCCGCGCAGGTTGGCTTTCGCGAGGTCAGCGCCGCGGAGGCGGGCTCCGATGAGGTCCGCGCCGCGGCGTTCCTTCTTCTTGCTCTGCTTGCCGCGGACGAGCCGGCTGGTGTCGAGCAGCACCTCGTTGACGATGGCCCGCTCGGCCGCCACGTCGACGGTCGTGAGGTCCGCCGTACGGCTCACGGCCTCCACCCGGTCGATCGCCGGTTGCAGATCCTCGTTGTATTCAAGGGCTTCGGTGAGATACCAGAGCAGCTCGTGCAGCTGGCGGAGGATCGGGAGCGCGGCGAACATCTCCGGCCCGGGCTGCCCCATCCGCTGCGAGATCGCTTGGCCGGCGCCGAAGCAGTCGTAGACCGTGCAGCCCGCGAAACCCTTGGCCCGCAAGGTGCTGTGGATCGTGCAGCGGTGGTCTTCGCTCAGGTTCGGGCAGGGCTCACCGGCGGACTTGTCGATGGCGAAGTCCGCCGACTTGCTGAATGTCAGC
The DNA here is from genome assembly GCA_963822475.1 of uncultured Actinomycetota bacterium. Classification (GTDB taxonomy): domain Bacteria; phylum Actinomycetota; class Actinomycetes; order Propionibacteriales; family Kribbellaceae; genus Kribbella. The sequence goes on along the minus strand of CAWGHT010000006.1, from coordinate 692,564 downwards.
GCGATACAGCAGAGGCCGAAGCAGCTACCGCAGTCGGCCTGCAGATCAGTTGTGTTCGGCAACCGTGTGGCCGGTGCGGCGCCAGCGGATGCCGGCCTCGATGAAGTCGTCGATCTCGCCGTCGAAGACGCCGGAGGTGTTGCCGGACTCGTACTGCGTCCGCAGGTCCTTCACCATCTGGTACGGGTGCAGGACGTACGAGCGCATCTGGTCGCCCCACGAGCCCTGCACGTCCCCGCGCAGCGCGTCGATCTCGGCCCGCTCCTCGGCCTTCTTCAGCGCGAGCAGCTTCGCCTTCAGGATGACCATCGCGCTGGCCTTGTTCTGCAGCTGCGACTTCTCGTTCTGGCAGGAGACCACGGTGCCGGTCGGGATGTGCGTGATCCGGACCGCGGAGTCGGTGGTGTTGACGCTCTGACCACCCGGACCCGACGACCGGTACACGTCGATCCGCAGCTCTTCTTCCGGTACGTCGATCTCGTCGGTCTGCTCGAGCACCGGGACGACCTCGACCGCGGCGAACGAGGTCTGCCGGCGGCCCTGGTTGTCGAACGGCGAGATCCGCACCAACCGGTGCGTCCCGGTCTCGACACTCAGCGTGCCGTACGCGTACGGCGCCTTGACCCCGAACGTGGTCGACTTGAGCCCGGCCTCTTCGGCGTACGACGTGTCGTAGACCTCGGTCGGGAACCCGTGCCGCTCGGCGTACCGCAGGTACATCCGCTGCAGCATCTCGGCGAAGTCCGCGGCGTCCACACCGCCCGCGCCGGAACGGATCGTCACCAGCGCCTCGCGCGAGTCGTACTCACCGGACAGCAGTGTGCGGACCTCGAGGGACTGGATCGCCTTGACGACCGAGCCCAGCTCCTTCTCGGCCTCGGCCAGGCTGTCCGCGTCGTTCTCCTCGCGGCCCAGCTCGACCAGCGCGCCGACATCGTCGAGCCGGCCACGCAGGTTGGTCACCCGCTCGACGTCGGACTGCAGGCTGGACAGCCGCGACGTGACCTTCTGCGCGTTCGCCTGGTCGTCCCAGAGATCGGGCGCAGCGACCTGCTCGCCGAGCTCGTCGATCTCCTTGCGCAACGCAGGAAGATCGAGCACTTTCTCGATCGAGGTCATCGTCGCGTCGAGCTGCTTCAGCTCCGCGTCAAAATCCAGTCCAGCCACAACTATGCAGCTTAGCTCAGGCGAGACCGCGACGAAGAACGGCGAAGACCTGGGCGATCGCAGTCTCCAGCGCCGTTTGTGCCTTCGCGAGCTCGTCGGGTGACGGATCGTCGGGCAGCGCCCGCATCAGCTGCTCCTCGAGGACCTTCTGTGCGGCGGCATACAGGGCCGCGATCAGCCGGTTGCGCAGGTGGTCCGGCGACCGCTCGTCGAGGGCCTGCGTGAGCGACGTCTCCAGTTCGTCGACGGTCAGCCGGCGCCGCGCGAGCAGTGCGGGACTGCTCTCGATCGTGCGCACGAACTGCTTCCAGGTGGCCAGATGACCGACCTCGAGCCGCTCTCGCGTCCCCGCCAGGTACTGCGCCTCGAGCACGTCCACCGGATCCGCCTCCGGACGGCGCCTCGCGGATCGCCCGCGCCGGCCCCGTCCACCACCCCGGCTCGTCGAAGAACAGGTCCTCCTTCGCCGGGAAGTGGTTGAACACCGTCTGTACGGCGACATCCGCGGCCCGCGCCACCTCGGCGACGGTGACCGCGTCGAAGCCGCGCTCGAGGAACAGCGTGGTGGCCACGTCCGAGATGGCCTGCCGCGTCTGCTGCTTCTTGCGTTCCCGCCGCCCGAGCTCCATTGCACCGACCCTAGCGGATCTGCTTTACTGATTCCATTGTTGTAGTCACTCTAACTTTGGAGCATCACCAATGACTGTTCTCGTCACCGGAGGTCGCGGCGCGATCGCCCGCGCCGTCACCGCCGGCCTGATCGCGGCCGGACAGGACGTCCGCGTCGCCAGCCGCGAGCCCTCCGCCCTCCCGTCGGCCGTCGCCTACGACCCGGCCGACCCGGCTGAGGCGCTCCGCGACATCAGCCAGGTCTTCCTGTACTCCTCCCCGTCGACAGCGCCCGCTTTCGTGGCCGCAGCCGAAGCCGCCGGCGTGAAGCAGGTCGTCCTGCTCTCGTCGCTGTCGTCGCTGGGCGGTCCCGAGGACCCGCACGCGAAGACCGAGCACGTGATCGGCAACGCGTCGTACGCGACCACTCGGCTGCAGCCCGGAGCGTTCATGAGCAACGCGAAGTACTGGGCTCACCAGGTCCGGGCGACCGGTCAGATCCGGCTGCCCTACCTGGAGGCCGAGGAAGCGCCGATCCACGCGCAGGACATCGCCGACGCGGCGGTGCGCGTGCTGCTCGACGGGCCGGGCAACGGGCACGACGGTCGCGGGTACCCGATGACCGGACCGGAGTCGATGACGCGCCGGCACCAGATCGGGCTCATCACCGAGGTCACCGGCGTACCGATCGAGGCTGTCGACCTCACTCCCGACGAGGCCCGCGCCGAGATGGGGATGCGCGACGAAGGGCAGCGCGAGACCCTGCTGGCCTACTGGGCGTCCCGCGTCGGTACGCCGGCCGCGATCGAGCCCGGCGTCGAACTCCTCACCGGCCACACCGGCCGAACCTTCACCACCTGGCTGGCCGACAACCCCGGCCTCTTCACCTGATCGGGACGATGGCCGCGGCCTCGGAGGCGACGTCCGCCGTACCCGGGAAGCCGGGCGGCTGGAACGGGAGGTCGGCGGTGGAGGTGAGCCGCACCGTCACCGTCGTACCCTCGACGTCCACGGACCAGTCGAGGTCGTCGAACCTGTTGCCCGCGGCAACATCGTCGAGGTAGTCCGCGGTCAGCCGGCGCGCCTGGTCGGGGTCGATCACGGCGTTGCCGCCGGCGCCGGGCTGGGCGTAGACCGCGGCGAGACCGTTCGCGGCCGCGAGAACGGCGCCGTCCGCGGTGGCATCGAGATCACGGCGGACCAGGAACGCCTTCGAGATATCGGTGACCACGACGACCATCAGCAGGATCACCACGGTGAACCCGATGATCAGCACGGTCATCTGTCCCTCTTCGCCCCGCCTTTGTCGCTTCATCCGGTGCCCTTGGCCTGGCGGTAGTCGCCGAACGCCTCGGTGTGCGAGGAGCTGATCCGGATCGCCGGCGGTTCGCCGCCGAGCGCATCCGGGATCAGCGGCAGCCGGACCTTGGTCTCCAGGGTGACCGTGACGGTCGAGCCCGGCTGCAGACAGGCCGGATTGCAGCTGATCGTGAGCTCGTCCGAGCTGAGCTCCATTCCCTGGTCCTTCATCGCCAGCTCCGCCGCGTCGAACGCACGCGCCCGCGCCTCGTCCTCGGACACCCCGTCCGGCACGATCACGAACGCCCGACCGGCGGCGCGGGTCGCCGCGGTCGCGCCGTACGACGCTCGCTGTACGTCGAACACGCCGAGCATCATGTACACCAGCGGAACCATCAGCAGGATCGCCAACCAGGAGAACTCCACGACGGCGCTCCCGCGTTCGTCCCGGCTGCGCCTCACTCGCCCGTCTCCTTCACCGCATGTCCCTCGACGGTGAACGAGATGCCCGGTCCCCACAGCCCGAGCGGCGGCATGTGCGCGTGGACGGACACCTCGACGCCGGGCTGTCCGTCGATATCAGTCTCCTCCGCGGACACCGAGTCGATCAGCCCGTCCGTCACCACGCCGCTGACCAGCTCCCGGGTGCGTGCCGCACCGTCGGCCGGCGCCCTGTTGAGCACGGCCGCGTAGTGCGCACCTTCGGAGGCGGCGGCCGTCACCGTGTTGCGCACGTACAGGAACAGGCCGACCTGGAGGATGCCGAGGAACAACGGCACCAGGATCGTCGAGACCAGCACGAAGTCGACAACCGCCGACCCCCGCTCACCGCGGGACGGGCGCATCAGAGGGTGTCTTGGAACTCTGCGCCGTCGCGAGCAGGTGCTCGGCGGAGTGCAGCGCAAGGCGGAGGGCGAGGCTCGGAGTGGGGTTCTCCGTGCCTCGTCCTCCAACGCGGCGATGTGCCCGCCGAGCGCCGCGCAGTAGGCGCAGGGTTTCAAGACGCCCTCTTACTTGTTGCTGACCGACGACAACGCAGTCCTGAGCATGTCGGCGAGTTGGTCGCCGGCCAGTTTCCAGATCGCGACGACCAGGCCGGCCGTCATCACGGTGATCAGCACCCAGCCGGGTACGTCGCCGCGCTCCTTCCGCGCCGGACGTGGCTTCAGCAGCAACGTCAGGAACAGCCTCGTCAGGTGTAGGGACATGACCTCTCCTCAGTTCATCCGGCGATCAGCCGGATTCCGACAGCGCCCGGGTAGAAGGCGAACGCGATGGTCACCGGAAGGACCAGGAAGATCACCGGGACCATCATCGCGACCTCGCGCCGTGCGCCCGACTCGATCAGTTCGCGGCGCCCGGCTTCCCGGATGTCACCGGCCTGCGCCCGCAGTACGTCGGCCAGCGGCGTGCCGCGCTCGAGCGCCACCGCCAGCCCGTCCGCGAAGCGCGAGAGCGCCAGCAACCCGGTGCGGTCCGCGAGCGCGTCGAGCGCGCGGACCAATGTCTCTCCCGCCCTGGTCTCCGCCAGGACGCGTTTCAGTTCGTTGGCCAGCTCACCCCGGGACGATCGCGCGACGCGGTCGAGGGCAGCGGCCGGACCTTCACCAGCCGCGACCGACAACGCGAGCAACTCGGCCACGGTCGGCAGTTCCGCCAGCAGCCGCCGCTCACGCCGCCGTACCTGGGCCGTCAGGTACGTGTCGCGGCCGAGAAGCGCAGTGATCCCGAGCACCAGACAGAACACCAGCAACGCCACCGGATCCCCCAGGCCGACCGCGACGGCGACGACCGAGATCACGATCCCGGCGCCGAAGGCGATCGCGCCCCAGAGCAACTGCTCGATCCGGAACTCCTCGACCGTCCGGTCCAGCCCGGCCCGCTGCAACCGCCGGCGGATCGTGTTCGCGCCGCCGAGGATCCGCTCCAGCCGCTTCGCCGCGGATCGCAGCGACGGGCCGAACAACCGCAGGATCGCGTAGAACGGCGACCGCGAGTCGATCACGCCGACGAACACGTCGGGTGCGCCGAGGTCCTGCAGGTACGGCGAGATCCGCTCGTCCACCGTGGGTTTGCGCAGGAACGGCAACCGCAGTACGACGATCAGCAGCCCGGAGCCGAGCACCGCGCCCAGGAAACCACCGAGCAGCATCGGGCTCATCGCAGCACCCGCTCGGGCTCGGGCAGCCGGCCGATCCGCAGCATCACCCGGTACGCGATCACACAGATCAGGGCGCCCGACGGCAATGATCACGGCGCCGACCGGTGAGTTGTACCGCTGGATGACGTCGCCCTGGAAGGACAGCAACAGCAGCACCAGCCAAGGCGCCGCGACCGCGACCCGTGCTCCGTTGACCGACCACGACTGCCGGGACTCCAGCTCGGACCGGGTCCGCGCGTCGTCGCGCAGGAACGACGACAGCGACCGCAGCAACCGGCCGAGGTCGCCACCACCGACCTCACGTGCGATCCGCAGCGCCTCGACCACGCGGTCACCGACCGGGTCTGCCAGCCGCGCCTTCAAGCGGTCCAGCGATTCGGCGAACCGGCCGGTCGAGGCGTAGTCCGCACCGAACCGCCGGAACGGCTCGCGCAACGGCAACGGCCCGCGCTCACCCACCTGAGCCAGTGCCTCCGACAACGACAGCCCGGCACGGACTGCCGAAGCGATGTTGTCCACCACATCCGGCCACAGCTCGCGGAACTCGGCCAGCCGCTTCCGCGCCCGCGACCGCACCAGCGCGATCGGCAGCCACCCGGCCATCAGCCCGAACACCACTCCGACCGGCAACGTCTTGGACACCGCGAACATCAGCAGGAAAGCGATCAGCGCCAGGATCACGCAAGCGCCGATGAACGCACCCGGCGTCAAACCTTCGACCCCTGCACTCGCGAGCAGGTCCCGGCTCTTGCCGCGCAGCCGCCCGTCCGAGCCGGGCACGGACTCCATCGGTGCCACGAACGCCGCGATGATCAACAGCAGACCGACGCCGAAGAACAGCCCGATCACGAGCCCCATCAGCTCGCCTGCCCGCGCGGCAACTCGGTGAGCAGCCCGGCCACGTTGTACCCGGCCTGCTGGAACCGCTCAGCATGCGGCAACTGCCCCTCAGCACGACGCAGGTACCCGTCGTAGGTGTTGAACAGGGTCTCGGTCTCGATCGCCTGCTCCTCCAGCCGCCCGGTGACGGCGACGATCTCGCGCACCCGCCGGCGCCCGTCCGCCGCGATCCCGAGATGTATGACGATATCGACGCAGCCGGCCACCGTCGGCAGCACGAACCGGCTGCCGATGTTCTCGCCGGCCAGCAGCGGCAGCGTGCACATCTTGGTCAGCGCTTCGCGCGCCGAGTTCGCATGGATCGTGCACATGCCGGGAAGGCCGCTGTTCAGCGCGAGCAGCAGGTCGAGGCATTCCTCGCCGCGCACCTCGCCGACGATCACCCGGGACGGCCGCATCCGCAGCGACTCCTTCACCAGGTCGCGCAACCGCACCTCACCAGTGCCTTCGAGACCGGCCTGCCGGGTCTGCATCGACACCCAGTCGGGGATCGGCAGCTTGATCTCGAAGACCTCCTCGCAGCTGATCACCCGCTCGCTGCCGGGAATCGAACCGGCCAGTGCGTTCAGCATCGTGGTCTTGCCGGCCTGCGTGCCGCCGGAGACCAGCACATTGAGGCCGACGGCAACCGACGCCTCCAGTACCGCGGCCGCGTGCGGCGTCAGCGAGCCGAGCTGGACCAGGTCGGTCAGCCGGGTCGCCCGCACGGTGAACTTGCGGATGTTGATCGCCGCATACCGCTGGGTGATACCGCCGAGGACGATGTGGACGCGGCTCCCGTCCGGCAGCCGGGCGTCGGTGAACGGCTGCGAGACATCGATCCGGCGGCCGGTGGTCTTCAGCATCCGCTCGACCAGGTCGCTGACCTCTTCCTCGGTCAGCACGGTCGTGGTCAGCTCGTGCCGGCCCTCACGGGCGATGAACACGCGGCTGGGCTCGTTGATCCAGATCTCCTCGACCGACGGGTCGTCCAGGTAGCGCTGCAGCGGCCCGAAACCCGCGACCCGGTCGTGCACCTCGCGGCTGACCGCCTCCAGGTCGCCGATCGGCGGCACCACACCGCTCAGACTGCGCTCGTCGTACTCCCGGACGACGGTGGCGACGATCGAGTTCACGGCGCCCGGGTCGCGGAGCGGGTCGATGCCTTCCCGGCGCACCACGTCGCGCACCTGGGCGTCGATCAACTCGATGGCACCGTTCCAGCTCGAGCGGTGCGCGTCGAGCCTGTCCGCAGTCATCGATCTCCCCGTGTGAGTCCCGTCCGGCGACCACGCTCGGTCACCATGCGGACCATCCTTTCAACTCCTGCGCGTCCGGCGCCACCCGCGTCTGCTGCCCTGTGGACAAACCGTGACACGCCGGAGGCTCACTGACCGTATCTACCGGGTCACGGGCAGGTCCAGAAAATTGCAGCTTGTTGCAATTCCGGGGTGTTAGCGGTGGACGAGCGTGTGCTCGAAGGAGTAGCGGCTCGCGCGGTACAGGTGGGAGCCGTACTCGACCGGCTGGCCGTGGTCGTCGTACGTGATCCGTGTGGTCGCCAGCAGCGGTGAGCCCGGCTCCTCCGACAGGAGCTTCGCCTGCTCGGGTGTTGCCGGTATAGCGGAGATGGTCTGGTGCGCCACCTTCAGCCGGACGCCCTCAGCCCGCAGCAGCTGGTAGAGACCACGCTCGGCCAGTGTGGCCGGGTCGGTGTCCAGGATCTCCGGCGGCAGCCAGTTGCGCATCAGAGCGAGCGGTTCGCCGTCTGCTCGCCGCAGTCGCTCCAGCCGCAGTACCCGGTCGCCCAGCTCGCATTGCAGTGCAGTGGCAACCTCTGCGGTCGCGGGTGAGATTCCGAAGCGCAGTACGTCGGTTTCGGGCTTACGGTGCGCTGAGGTGAGGTCGTCGTACAGGCTGGTCAGTTCGAGTGAACGACGTACCTGTCCGGAGTTGCCGACCACCTGAGTGCCGACACCGCGTTTGCGGACCAGGAGGCCCTGGTCGACCAGACGGGCGATCGCCTGGCGGACGGTCGGCCGACTGAGTCCGTACGCCTCGGCCAGGTCCACCTCGTTGCTCAGCCGGGACCCGACGGGCAGTTCGCCGCCCTGGATGGCCGCCTCCAGCTGCTGCGCCAGCTGCACGTGCAACGGCGTACGGCTGTTCCGATCGACCTGGACCTGGACGGTACTCATGGGCTCATCCTGAAGGCTGGACCGGAATCCGTCGAGCCACCACCCGGATTTGATCAGACCCGCCTCCCGTAGCGGCGGACACTGAACAAGGGCCCGACGCCGGGTGAACTTTGTGATCCCCCGGTCCGGATCGCGGTCACCGGGTTTGGAGCCGTGGTGTGGTGGGGCAGGATGACGGCTTCGCCCACGCCGCCCGGATCGATGTCAGCAAGGGAGTACGCATGGAACCGCTTCGCATCGGCATCCTCGGTGCCGCTCGGATCGCCGGCCGGGCCATCGTCGAGCCCGCCAAGCTGACCGGCGCGCGGCTGGTCGCGGTCGCCGCGCGCGACACCGGCCGGGCCGAAGCCTTCGCCGCCGAGCACGGCGTCGAACGGGTCCATGCGTCGTACCAGCAACTGCTGGACGATCCCGAGATCGAGGCCATCTACAACCCGCTGGCGAACGGGCTGCACGGACCGTGGAACCTGCGGGCGCTTGCCGCGGGCAAACATGTACTGACCGAGAAGCCGTCGACCAGCAACGCCACCGAGGCTCTGGAGGTCCGGGACGCCGTCCGCACCTCCGGTCTGGTGTTCATGGAGGCCTTTCACTACGCGTACCACCCGGTGATGCGGCGGCTGCAGGAACTGGTCTCCAAGGGCGAGCTGGGCGACCTGCAGACGGTCGAGGCGACGATGGTGATGCCCCCGCCGCAGGACGACGACCCACGCTGGTCGCTGCCGCTCGCCGGCGGTGCCGTGATGGACGTCGGCTGCTACGCGCTGCACGCGCAGCGGATGTTCGCGTCGTACGCCGGCGGCGAGCCGAAGCTGATCGGTGCCCGGGCCGGTGAGCGCAAGCGGCTGCCGGGTGTGGACGAGTGGCTGAACGCCGACCTGGAGTTCCCGAACGGTGCGACCGGTGTGGTGCGGACCAGTATGGCGGCCGAGGACGTCGAGTTCAGCCTCAAGGTCGTCGGCAGCCGCGGTGAGGCGTTCGCACCGTTCTACGTGCTTCCGCAGAAGGACGACCGGGTCATCGTGACGACCAAGGAAGACACGTGGGTCGAGCACCTCGGCACGCGTACGTCGTACACGTACCAACTGGAGGCGTTCGCCGGGGCGGTCCGCAACGGCGCTCCGCTCCTGACCGACGCCGACGACGCGCTGGCCACGATGGAGCTCATCGACGCCTGCTACGTCGCCGCGGGGATGGCTCCGCGACCGGTCTCCGCGATCTGATCGCTGCGGCCGGCGACCGCGTGCGCGAACGCCTGGATGAACGGGTGTGGGCGTCTGCCGTCGCCGGCCAGCTCCGGCTGGAACAGGCTGGCCAGGTAGAACGGGTGTCCCGGCAGCTCTGCGATGCGCGGTTCGCCTGCGTCGTCGTACCCGCTGAAGATCATGCCGTGCTCGCGCAGTAGGTCGAGTTTGCTGCTGTCCAGGCCGTAGGAGCAGTGGTACCGCTCCATAGAGCGCTCTGCACCGAGTAGCTCGGCCGCACGGGTCCCTGGCCGTACCTGTACTCCGCCCTCGTGCCCGTCGAGCGAACACTGCAGCGGCACGATCAGGAGCTCGTCGGCGTCCGGCGAATACTCACCATGCTGTACGCCGGTTGCGCCGCAGACGTTGCGCGCGAACTCGAGCATCGCGTGCTGGAACCCGCCACAGGTGCCGAGGAACGGGATCCCGTGCTCGCGGGCGATCCGGACCGCGGTGACCGCACCGGCCTCGCTCCGGTACGGGCTGCCGGGCAGCAGCCAGATCCCGTCGAAGCCTTCGAGCGCATCGTCCACGTCGTCGCTCGGGACCCAGTAGACGTCGAGGTCCAGGTGATCGCGCTCCTCGAGTTCCTTGAGCAGACCGGGGATCCGGGCGTGCGAACGGACATGCGGTGAGCGGTCCCCGACCAGGGCGAGGCGTCCGGAGTAGGCGTTCATGGGTCCATCCTCGGGTCGAGGTGAGCATCAGCGCCAACGATGATCTCTGCATGGTCGATCAGAGATACTGATACCCGTGGATCCTCATCTGCTGCGGACGTTCGTCACCGTCGCCGAGTGCGGATCGTTCTCCGCGGCCGCCGCGCGACTCGGCTACACCCAGTCCGCGGTGTCCCAGCACATCGCCACCCTGGAGAGCGACCTCGGTACGCCGTTGCTCCGCCGACGACCCGTCGTACCGACACCAGCGGGTGAGCGCCTTCTCGAACACGCCGGCCCGATCCTGCTCCGGCTGGACGCGGCCCGCGCCGACGTACGCCGTACCGTCGCGGACCCGCCCAGCACCCTCACGCTCGCCGCGTCTCCCCTGGCGGCCCGGTCACTCGCGACCGCTCTGGCCGAGGTACGACGTGCCTATCCCGGCACCGAGACGTCGCTGACCGTCTGCGGGCGGGATCAGGTCGTCGCGGGGATCGCCGCCGGCACCTTCACGCTCGGTCTCGTGGACGGCATCGCCACCCCTACCGACCCTCTCAATCTGACCAACGCCGTGCAGCTCCGCACGACCTCGGTAGCCCACGACAGCCTCGTCGTAGCCCTCCCCACAACCCACCCACGGGCCCGGTCTGGTCGTGGTCTCTCGCTTGGCGATCTCGCAGACGCGCGATGGATCGACGCGCCTGACCTCGCCGCCCCACTGGCGACGTTGCGCGCAGCGGCCGGCTCGGACGCGCTACGGCCGGCCTTCACCTACAACGGCACCGACCTCCACACGCTCCTCACCCTGATCAGCTCCGGCCACGGCCTGGCGGTCCTCCCGAGCTCAGCAGTCACACCGGACGTCGCAGCCGTCCCACTCACCACGCCACGCCTGGTGCACCGCACCGAACTCCTGCACGGCCACCTCTCCGACCCAGCAGCCGAAGCCGTCGCCACTGCCCTCTCAGACCACGAGTAGTTGCCCCAGGCCACCACGCGTCATCGGCCGATCGAGCACCCCGACAGCCTCCCGCTCGGCGAAGACCGCGTGGTCGGCATCGTCCGCGTCGATCGCTTCGCAGATCGCGTTGTACGTCCAGTTCAGCCAGCCGGTGATCGCGACCGCGAACGAATCCAGCCCGAGCTTCGGCCACTCCCGCACCTCGCCGTACCCGTCCCGGAACGCCAACAGCCCTCGCTGGTTGACTTCCGGCCGCATCAGCCAGTGCGTCAGCACCGAGCCGAGCTCGAGCTCGGGGCTGAGCGATCCGGCGAAATCCCACTCCATCACGGATTTCGCCCAGATCAGGAACTCGGCCAGCAATCTATGCCTGCAGGAGTTGCCGGGCGGCGCAGTGACCACGCGGCAGTGCCACGCAGCCGTCATCGACCCAGAAATGGAGATGGTGGTTCAGCCCGGACTTCGCGCGCCCGTCGAGAAATCGGTCCACCGGCCACTGTCTCCACAGCAACGGCATCAGCGTCTACGCCCTCCCGGGACCGCAGTCCCGGGGGAACTGCGGTCCGGGGCTACTTCCGCCCTTGTTTGGTGGGCGGGATGATCGAGCTGTCGCTCGGGTTGGGTTTCGGCCGTTTAGGTTGCTTGGGTTTGCGGACTTCACGGCCGCCTTTGTTCTTGGACATGACGCACTCCGGGGCTTGATCGCGGATGAGTACGGGCCGACGGCCCTGCGTACGCCGCGGTACTCCTCATGCCCCGGGGGTCTTCTTCGACGCTACACCTAAACGCCCGATCAGTCGTGGGTCGGGAAGCCGAGGTTGATCCCGCCGTGGGACGGGTCCAGCCACCGCGACGTGACCACCTTGCCGCGGGTGAAGAAGTGCACGCCTTCGGTCCCGTGGGCGTGGGTGTCGCCGAACAGCGAGTTCTTCCAGCCGCCGAACGAGTAGTACGCCATCGGCACCGGGATCGGGACGTTGATCCCGACCATCCCGACCTCCACCTCGTTCTGGAAGCGGCGCGCCGCCCCGCCGTCGTTGGTGAAGATCGCGGTCCCGTTCCCGTACGGGTTCGAGTTCACGAGCTCGAGCGCCTCGTCGTACGACGGCGTACGCAGCACCGAGAGCACCGGGCCGAAGATCTCGTCGGTGTAGATCGACATCTCCGGCGTCACCTTGTCGAACAGCGTCGGGCCGAGCCAGAACCCGTCGGCCGCCCCGTCGAAGTCACCCGCGCGCCCGTCGACCACGAGCTCCGCACCGGCCTCGACCCCGGCCTCGACGTACCCGGCGACCTTGTCCCGGTGCTCGCCGGTCACCAGCGGGCCCATGTCGCACGCGCGGGTCCCGTCGCCGGTCGTGAGCTTGCCCATCCGCTCCTTGATCTTGCCGATCAGCTCGTCCGCGATCGGCTCGACCGCGACCAGCGCGGAGATCGCCATGCACCGCTCGCCCGCCGACCCGAACCCGGCGTTCACGGCCGCGTCCGCCGCGAGGTCCAGATCCGCGTCCGGCAGCACGATCATGTGGTTCTTCGCGCCGCCGAGGGCCTGCACCCGCTTGCCGTTCTTCGTGCCGTTCTCGTAGACATAGCGAGCGATCGGCGTCGACCCGACGAACGACACCGACTTGATGTCCGGGTGCTCGAGCAGCCGGTCGACGGCCTCCTTGTCACCGTGGACGACGTTCACCACGCCGTCCGGCAGTCCAGCTTCCTTCCACAGCTCGGCCATCGCGTTCGCCGCGGACGGGTCCTTCTCGGACGGCTTGATCACCACACTGTTGCCACAGGCAACCGCGATCGGGACGAACCACATCGGCACCATGGCGGGGAAGTTGAACGGCGAGATCACCGCGCTGACGCCGAGCGGCTGCCGGATCGAGTACACGTCGACCTTGGTCGAGACGCCCTCGCTGTACCCGCCCTTGAGCAGGTGCGGGATCCCGCAGGCGAACTCGATCACCTCGAGGCCGCGGGTCACCTCGCCGAGCGCGTCGGACAGCACCTTGCCGTGCTCGGCGGTGATCAGCTGCGCGATCCGCTCCTTGTCGCGGTTCACCAGCTCGCGGTACGCGAACAGGACCTGCGCGCGCTTGGTGAGCGACGTCTGCGCCCAGGTCTTCGACGCCTCGTGAGCGACCTTGACGACCTCGTCGACCGTGGCCGCCGACGCCAGGTCCAGCTCGCCCGTGACCTGACCGGTCGCGGGGTTGTAGACCTTGCTGGTCCGCTCGGCCACGCCGGTCCACGAGCTGCCGCCGACGAGGTGGGTGATGCGCTTGCTGTCAGTACTCACGATGTTTCCTCACTGCTGGTGGTGTTTCCGAAATGCTGCTGGCTGGTCATCCCAGTACCTTGCTGCGGTCGGCCAAGGCGACGTCGACGGGCTTGCCGGTGCTCAACGACTCCAGTCCGGCCTCGCAGACGGCCGCCGCCGCGTAGCCGTCCCAGGCGCTCGGCCCGTCGATCTCACCGCGCACGGTGGCGTCGACCCAGCGCTGCACCTCGATGTCGTACGCCTGCTCGAACCGGACCCGGAAGTCGGCCGGCATCGTGCCGCCCCACTGCTCGCCGGCCCGGGTGAAGACGCCGGACCCGAGGCCGATGGTCGCGCTCCCGCGCTCGGCCACCGCCTCACACCGGACCTCGTACCCGACCTGGAAGTTCACGAACACCTCCACGTCGGCCATCGCCCCGTTCGCCAGCTCGAACACGGCCAGCTGCGGATCGAGTACGCCGTCCCCGACCAGGCTCGTCGGCGCCGGGGTGTGCACGGTGATCCGGGTGATCTCCTCGCCGAACAGCCACCGGGCGACGTCGACCTCGTGGACCATCGAGTCCCGGACGATCATCTCGCTCCGGAACGTCGGCGGGGCCGTCTTGTTCCGGTGCACGTTGTGCAACAGCAGCGTCCGCCCGAGGTCACCCGAGTCGAGCAGTTGCTTCAAGGCGGCGTACTCCGGGTCGAACCGCCGCATGAACCCGACCTGGATCAGCTGTCGTCCGAGCTTGTGTTCGGCCTCGACCACGCGCAACGCCGACGCCGCGTCCATCGTCAACGGCTTCTCGCACAGCACGGGCTTCCCGTGCTCCAGGCAGGCGAACAGCTGCTCCGCGTGCGCGAATCCGGGCGACGCCAGGATCACCGCGTCGACGTCGTCCGCCGCGATCAGATCCAGCGGATCCTCGACCACGCGAACAGTCTCCGCGTACGCCGTACCGCCCGAGTGTCTCGCCGTACTGGCGGATCCGGTTGTCGACCTGTCCGACAGCCTGCCCGCGAGCGCCTCGGCCCGGCCCGCATCCGCATCGGACACGGCGACCAGGCGTGCACCCGACGTCTTTCGCACAACGCGTTCGGCGTGGTCGGCGCCCATCACTCCGACGCCGACGATCCCGACCCGCAGACCGGTCATGTCCCCTCCTGCCCCTTCCTGACATCATCCACGACCACCTCGGGGTTGATCTCCCGCAGCTCGTGGCTCAGCGCTTCCAGCTCGGAACCGCCGGCCATCTCGGTCGTCAACTCCTCCAGCGTGATCTCCGACCGGTGCGTGTCGAGCGCCACCCGGCCGAGCTTCAGCACGACGAAGTGGTTGCCGACCAGGTACGCGTGGTGCGGGTTGTGGGTGATGAAGATGACCCCGATCCCGGCGTCCCGGGCCTTCACGACGTACTTCAGCACCACACCCGACTGGTTCACGCCGAGCGCCGCGGTCGGCTCGTCGAGGATCAGCACCTTGGCGCCGAAGTGGATCGCCCGGGCGATCGCGACACACTGCCGCTGACCGCCCGACAGCTTGCCGACCGGCTGCTCGAGATTGGGGATCGAGATCCCCATCTTGGTCAGCTCCTCCTGCGCGATCCGCTTCATCCTGGCCGCGTCCAGCTGCCGGAACGGTCCCTTGGTGAGCTCGTTGCCGAGGAAGAAGTTCCGCCAGACCGACATCAACGGCGCCAGCGCGAGGTCCTGGTAGACGGTCGCGATACCGCTGTCGAGCGACTCGCGCGGTGAGCCGAAGTGCCGCTCCTCGCCGTTCACCGACATCCGGCCGGTCGTGTAGTCGTGCAGTCCGGCGATGATCTTGATCAGCGTCGACTTGCCCGCGCCGTTGTCACCGAGCACGCAGGTGATCTCGCCCTGCCGGACCGCCAGCGACACCCCGCGCAGCGCCTGGATGTTGCCGTAGCTCTTGCCGACGCCCTCGAGCAGCACGATCGGCGCGTTCGGACTGCTCGTCGCGTCGTCCGCGAACGACTTCGTGGTGGTCATCGTGCCTCCGCCCTGTTCTTGACGACGAGATTGACGATGGTTGCCAGCAGCAACATCGCACCCAGGAACGCCTTGAACCAGTCCGGGTTCCAACCGGCGTACACCACACCCAGCTGCACCATTCCGAAGATCAGCGCACCGACCGCGCCGCCCACGACGGACCCGTAGCCGCCGGTGAGCAGGCAGCCGCCGACGACCGCCGCGATGATGTACAGGAACTCCTTGCCGACGCCTTCGCCGGACTGCACCACGCCGTTCTGCACGAACAGCAACTGCATACCGGTGAACCAGGCGAAGAACCCGACCGCCATGAACAGGCCGATCTTGACCTTCTTCACCGGTACGCCGACGGCCCGCGCGGCTGCCGCGTCACCGCCGACCGCGAAGATCCAGTTGCCGATCTGGGTCTTCAGCAGCACCCAGGCGGCGATCGCGACGAACACGATCCACCACACGATCAGGATCTTGATCGTCACGCCGCCGAGTTTGAACTCCGACGCGAAGATCGCCTTCGCCGCGCCGAACCCGTCCATGTCGCTGATCGAGTTCGACGCGACGGCGCCGGAGGCGAGCCGGGTGACCGCGATGTTCAGGCCCTGCAGGATGAAGAAGGTGCCCAGGGTCACCAGGAAGCTGGGCAGGCCCGTCCGCATCAGCAGCCAGCCGTTGAACGCGCCGATCGCCAGCGAGAGCGCCAGCGCGACGACCACGCCGATCCAGACGTTCAGGCTGAACTGGTAGGCGAACAGGCCCGCGGTCAGGCCCGAGGTCGTCACCGCGACCCCGGCCGACAGGTCGAACTCGCCGCCGACCATGAGCAGCGACACCGGCACGGCCATCACACCGATCAGCGCGGCCTGGTACAGGATCGTGCCGGTGTTGTTGATGTCGCGGAACGGCGGGGCTGCGATCAGGAAGAACACCAGGATCACGGCCGCGCCGACGAGCGACCCGATCTCGGGCCGGCTGAGCAGCCGGGCGCCGAGGGACCGGGCGGAGACGCGGTCGTCCGCCGAGGCGGGTGAGGTGATCGTCGATGCCATGGCGCTACCTCAGCGCGTCCCGGCTTCGGCGTACTTCTGGACCGCCGCGACGTTCGACTTGTCGATGAAGGCCGGCCCGGTCAGGGTCGCCTCGCCGCCGCCGATGGTGTCGCCGTTGGTCTTGTAGAGCCAGATCGCGTCGACCGAGAGGTAGCCCTGCAGGTACGGCTGCTGGTCGACGGCGAACTGCACCGTACCGTCCGCGACCGCCTTGGCCATCTCCTTGCTCATGTCGAAGCTGCCGACCTTCGCCGACGAACTGGCGTCCTTGACCGCCTGGACAGCGGTCAGCGCGATCCCCGCGTTGAGCGCGACCACGTAGTCGGCGGTCTTGTCCGCCTGCAGCTTCGAGGTCAGCGTCGCCTGGGTCCCGGGCTGGTCGGTGCCGTTGACGTTGACGTTCTGGACGCCGTCGCCGAGTTTGTCCTTGATGCCCTGGCAGCGGGCCTCGAGGCTGACGTTGCCCTGCTCGTGGATGACGCACAGCACGTTCTTCGCGCCGAGCTGCTTGAGCTTGTCACCGGTCGCCTGGCCGGCGATCCGCTCGTCCTGACCGAAGTACCCGAGCGCGCCGGTGGTCTTCCACTGGTCCAGCCCGCCGTTGAGGACCGTCACCGGGATCCCGGCCGCGATCGCCTTCTTGACGTTCGGGATCACCGCGTCCGGCTTGTTCAGCGTGATCGCGATGCCGTCGACCTTGGAGTCGATCGCGGTCTGCACGAGGTTCGCCTGGGCCGCGCCGTCCGGGTCGGCGGAGTACTGCAGCTCGATGTTGTCCTTCTTCGCGGCCGCTTCGGCCCCGCGCCGCACGATGTCCCAGAAGGTGTCGCCGGGACCCGAGTGGGTGATCATGGCAACCTTCATCCGCGGCGTGTCCGCGACGTTGCCGCCGCTGTCACCGGAGCTCTCCTCCTTCTGCTTGCCGCCGGAGGAGCTGCACGCGGCCAGAGCCACCGCGAGCACGACCGCCGCGACCGCGGGCCCCGCCTTCTTCTGCCACCGAACCATGACTTGCTACCAGCCTTTCAGGTGGTCCGCGGCACTCCGCGGACTGCGTGGGACCCGAGAGTTTCACACTCCCGTGGCCGTCATCTCGATTCAGCACCCCCAGAAGCAGTGAGATACGCCAACGTCCGGGACGCGATCGGCAGCGGTACGTCGGGGGCACACGGGTACATGTCCTGCTCGACGATCGCGAACACGTCGGCGTCGAGCGCGGCCAGGGCATCGAGGACCGGTGGCAGCTCGGGTACGCCGTTGGGCGGCTCGCACATCACGCCCCGCCGTACCGCCTCGTCCATACTCAAGCCCTCCGCCTCGACCTCCGCGAGGATCTTCGGATCGACCTGCTTGAGGTGGACATAGCCGATCCGGTCCGGGTACTTGCGGATCAGCTCGAGGTTGTCGCCGCCGCAGTAACTGATGTGGCCGGTGTCGAGGCACAGGTTCACGGAGGCGCTGTCGGTCTCCTCGAGGAAGCGCTCGACGGTGTCCTGCGTATCGACGTGTCCGTCCGCGTGCGGGTGGTACTGCGTCAGCAGCCCGAACTCTTCCGCCAGCCGGCGCCCCAGCTCGGTGACCGCCTGCCCGTGTCTGGCCTGGCCCTCGTGGTCCAGTCGCTCCTCGACGACCTCGCCGTTGTCACCGCGCCACATCGACGGCATCACGACCAGGTGCTTCGCGCCCATCGCCGCCGTCAGCTCGGCCGTCTTGACGACATCGCGCCAGGTGGCCTCCCACCCGTCGGGGCGATGCAGCTGCTCAAACGTCGTACCGGCGGTCATCGTGAGACCGCGCCGGTCGAGCTCGTCCTTCAACCTGACCGGGTCGGTCGGAAGGTAGCCGTACGGACCGAGCTCGATCCGCGTGTACCCGGCGGCGGCCGCTTCGTCGAGGAACCGCTTCCACGGCGTCTGCTGCGGGTCGTCGGCGAACCAGACTCCCCATGAGTCAGGCGCCGTACCGATGTCGACTCTGCCCATCAGCGATCCCCTTCGACCGGAGTCAGGTACGGACGCTGGGCCTTCTTGCTTTCCTCGTATGTCGCTGCCGCGGCCTGAGTGGACTGCAGCTCCGACACCTCGCTGACCGGGACGTCCCACCAGGAGTCATTGTCCGGACTTCCGATCAACGGATCGGTCGTGACATGGATCGCGATCGGCCCGGTGGCTGCCTTCGCGGTCTGGATCGCCTTCTCCAGCTCGGGGCGGCTGTGGACGTCGATCACGTCGACACCGAAACTGCGCACGTTCGCCGCGAGGTCGATCGGCAGGTAGTCCCCGTCGAGCCGGCCGTCGCCGGTGCGCTTGCGGTACGCCGTCCCGAACCGCTGGGAACCGAGCGACTCCGAGAGCGCGCCGATCGACGCGAAGCCGTGGTTCTGCACCAGGACCACGATGATCTTGATGTTCTCCTGGACCGCGGTGGCCAGTTCGCTGGACATCATCAGGTACGACCCGTCGCCGACCATGACGAACACGTCGCGATCCGGGGCGCCGAGCCGGACACCGAGTCCGCCGGCGATCTCGTATCCCATGCAGGAGAAGCCATATTCGACGTGGTATCCCTTCGGGTCGCGCGGCCGCCACAGTTTGTGGAGGTCACCCGGCATCGAGCCGGCCGCGCAGACAACGACATCAGACGCCGCCGACAATTCGTTGACGGCGCCGATCACCTCGCCCTGCGTGAGCAGACCTTCGGCCAGTTTCGCGGTCACCTCGTCGGAGGGCCGGAAAACTGCGTCCACAGTTCCGTTCCAGTTCCTTGTGAGTTCCTGGGCCTCGGCTGTGTACTTGTCGTCCACGGACCACTCGCCGAGCGCGGAGCCCAACGAAACAAGGGCTTCCCGCGCATCGGCCACCACCGGGAGGCCGGCATGCTTACCACTGTCGAAACGTGCCACGTTGATGTTCAGGAACCGGACCTGCGGATTCTGGAACGCGGTCCGCGACGCTGTCGTGAAGTCGCTGTAGCGGGTGCCGATCCCGATCACCACGTCGGCGTCCCGGGCCAGCGCATTGGCTGCCGTCGTCCCGGTCGACCCGACCGCGCCCACCGCCTGCGGGTGATCGTAGGCCAGAGATCCCTTACCTGCTTGGGTTTCCGATACCGGTACGCCGGTTCGCTCGGCGAACTCGCGCAGCGCTTCCTCTGCTCCCGAGTAGTGCACGCCGCCGCCTGCGACGATCAGCGGACGTTGCGCGGACCGTAGGAGATCTGCCGCCTTGTCGACAATTGATGCCTCCGGCAAGGGGCGGGCGACGTACCAGGTGCGCTCGACGAAGAGCTCCTCCGGCCAGTCGTACGCCTCGGCCTGGACGTCCTGCGGCAAGGCCAGGGTCACCGCGCCGGTCTCGACCGGATCGGTCAGCACGCGCATCGCGTTCATCAGTGCCGAGGGCAACTGTTCGGGCCGCCAGACGCGATCGAAGTATTTCGACACCGGGCGGAAGGCGTCGTTGACCGACACGTCACCGGCGCCGAAGCTCTCCAGCTCCTGCAGCACGGGTGTCGCCACCCGGGTCGCGAACACATCCGAAGGGAGGATCAGCACCGGCAGCCGGTTGATCGTCGCCAGGGCCGCACCGGTCACCATGTTGGTCGAGCCCGGGCCCACGCTCGCCGTGCAGGCGTAGGTCTGGAGCCGGTCACGGGTCCGGGCGAAGGCCGTCGCGGTGTGCACCATGGCCTGCTCGTTGCGAGCCAGGATGTACGGCAACGCCTTCGGGTCCTCGAGCTCGGACTGCAGCAACGCCTGGCCGAGGCCGGCCACGTTGCCGTGGCCGAAGATGCCCAGTGACCCGGCGATCAGCCGCTGCCGAAGCCCGTCACGCTCCGAGTACTGGACGCTCAGGAATCGCACCAGGGCCTGCGCGACCGTGAGACGCACCGTCATGACTCATCTCCTGTTTGTCCGAAAGGTAGGCGCGGATCAAGATGCTGGGAGTTCCACAGTTCACGGACCCAGGCGTGCTGCGGGTCGTCGGTGATCAGCCACTGACGCTCGGTGCCGGGTCCGGCCATCACATTGAGGTAGTACATGTCGTAGCCGGGCGGCGCCATCGCCGGGCCGTGCCAGCCGTGCGGGACCAGCACCACGTCACCGCTGCGAACCTCGGCCAGTACGTCGATCGGGCGGTCCTCGGTTCCGTAGACCCGCTGGTAGCCGATCGGATCGTTGCCCTTGACACCTTCCGGGACGTCGTCGGACAGCTGCAGCTCGAAGTAGTAGATCTCCTCGAGCTCGCTCTCCTTCCCCGGCTTGTGCTCGTCGTGCTTGTGCGGCGGGTACGACGACCAGTTGCCGGCCGGCGTGATCACCTCGCACGCGATGATCGAGTCCGCCTCGAGAACTCCCGGCGTACCGAAGTTGCGAACCTGGCGGGACGCGACACCGGCGCCACGGAGCTCGGTCTCGACCTCGTCGGCGCCGATCCGCCGGAACGGATGGTCCGTCGCGGCCTTGGCGTGCGGGAAGGCGATCCGCGCGCCGCCGGCGCTGACCACCGCGAAGGTCGAGTTCCGGGGCACGTAGGCCAGATCCGTCGGCCCCGCGAACACATCCGCCCGTCCGCCGAGCGGGACTGCTTCACCGTCGACGATCACCTCGGCCGACCCACTCAACGGAAGGACGATGTACTCACAGTCCCCGGTGTCGATCTCCACCGACTGTCCAGGAAGCAGGGTCCGAACCAGCAGGCCACTGTGATGCCACTCCGCCTCACCCGGCCGTACCGCGAGCTCGAACCCCTCGCTCGCCGCGGTCCCGGCCGGCCGAACCCATTCAGTCATCCCAACTGTCCTTCCTCAGAACCTCAGCGGTCCGGGTCATACGGTGTCGCCGTGGACGAGGGCGGCGGCGCGGTCGACAGCCGCTGCCACGTCGCCGTCGGGTGGGAACAGCAAGGCCCGCCCGACCACGAGTCCGCGGACCGAGGGCAGCTCGAGCGCCTTGCCCCACGAGGCGTAGGTCGCTTCCGGCTCCGCGGTCGGATCGCCGCCGAGCAGCAGCGTCGGCAGAGTCGTTGCCTCCATCACCCGATCGAGCTCGTCCACGACCGGCAGCTTGAGCCACGTGTACGCACTCGTCGCGCCGAGACCGGACGCGATCTGGATCGACTTGATGACCGAGTCGGGATCGAGCAGGTTCGCGACCCGCCCGTCCTCGCCGCGCGTCGACCAGAACGGCTCCACCATCGCCATCAGCTTGTGCTCGGCCAGCCCAGTCACCGCTGCGGCGCTGCTCTCCAACGTCGCCACGGTCCCCGGATCGCCGAGGTCGATCCGCGTCAGCATCTTCCCGCCGTCGAGCCGCCGCGCGGCGATCTCGTCGGCAGTCCGGTACGCCGTGAACCGGTCGTCCAACTCGAACGCGGCTCCCTGCAAACCGCCCCGGTTCATCGAGCCGATGACGACCTTGCCCTCCAGCGCACCGAGCAGCAGCAGGTCCTCCAACACGTCCGGAGTCGCCAGTACGCCGTCCACCCCTGGTCGCTGCAACGCGATCATCAGCCGGGCAATCAGAGCAGCCCGGCTTCCCATCGCCATCCGATCGCCCCGCACGCCCAACGCACCACGCGCCGGATGATCAGCAGCCACGATCAACAGCCGCCCGTCATCACCCACCAACGCCCGAGTACGCCGCTGCAACCACCCCTCAGCCACCCGCTCCGGATGCCGAACCCGAACCTCGGTCAACTCCCCCAACCGCTCAGCAACCCCCCGAACCAACCCCACCGGCCTCGCGTCAGACGCACCAACCGAGCCATCAACCCGCCCGGCAACCTGCTCCGGCCCGTCGAGGCTGAACGCGACGGTCGGCTCACCAACCACCTCCCCACCGGTTGCCGAGGCCTGCGACGGCACAACCGCCTGCTCCTCACCAACAGCTTCCTGCTCACCGACCAACTGCTGTCCACCGACAACTTCCTGCTCAGCGACCGGCTGCTGTGCACCCACCGGCTGTTGCTCAGCGACCAACTGCTGCTCGCCAACAGCTTCTTGCTCGCCGGGTGACTGCTGTTCGGCGGCCGACTGCTCCGTCAACTGAGTGCTTGCGGTAGCTGATGGCGTGGTTGCGTGTGGTTGTTCTGCGTCGGCGGGCTGGCCTGGCGGGGCTACGGGCACAGTCGCTCGTTGCGCTCCACGGACCGTTTGGCCGCTCACCTGATGCCCCGGCGAAGCGGGGGCGAGGTTCAGGTTTCCGATGACGGTTGTTTGGCCGTCGGGTGTTACGGCGGGCGTCTCCTGGGACGCGTCCATCATCACGGTCACGTCATCCGGGCCTGGTGTGAGGACGGTTGACTCGTTGGCCCAGTCGGTCTGGTCCGCGGTGCCGTTCTCACGCGCTGTGGGTCGGGGCGGCGGGCGACGACCGTCGGGTCGTTGGGGCCCGGGGTGAGGGTGGTTTGGTCTGGGTCTTCGTGGGGGCGGTTTATGGGAATGGGGCGGGCGTGTTCGGAGTACTGGTCTTCTTCGTGGGGGGTCATGCTTCAGCTCCCAGGTGGGAGAGGACTTCTTCGGTAGTGGGCATCGCGGTGGAGCATTCGAGGCGGGACGCGACGATCGCGCCGGCGGTGTTGGCGAACCGGATGATCTTCTCGAGCGGCCAGCCGGACAGGAGCCCATGGCAGAGCGCCCCGCCGAACCCATCACCGGCACCGAGGCCGTTGACCACCTCGACCGGGTACGGCGGTACCTCGACGCGCTCGTCCCGGGTCCGGGCGAGCGTGCCGCGGGGCCCCTGTTTCACAACAGCCAGGTCGAGGCCGCGGTCGAGGAGCGCCTGCGCGGCCTTGTCGGGATCGGTCTCGCCGACGGCCACCTCGCACTCCTCACGGTTGCCGACAGCAACCGTGCAGTACTCGAGCGCGCGCGACACCTGCGAGTGCGCCTCGCTCGGATCCGCCCAGAACATCGGCCGGTAGTCGAGGTCGAGCACCGTGATCGGACGCCGCCCGCGTGCTTCCCAGGCGGCGAAGTGCGCGGACCGCGACGGTTCGGCGGACAGGCCGGTCACCGTGGACCAGTAGATGCGCGCGTCGCGGATCGCGTCCAGGTCGAGCTCCGACGGGTTGATGACCAGGTCGGGCGCCTTCGGGAAGCGGTAGAAGTAGAGCGGGAAGCTGTCCGGCGGGAAGATCTCGCAGAAGGTGATCGGCGTCGGCAGGCCGTCGACTCCGGAGACGAAACGGTCGTCGACCCCGAGTTCGCCGAGCGTGCGGTGGATGAACACGCCGAACGGGTCGTTCCCGGTCCGGCTGATCACCGCCGACTTGCGCCCGTGCCGCGCCGCCGCCACCGCTACGTTCGTCGCGCTCCCACCCAGGAACTTGCCGAACGAGGTGACATCTTCCAGATGCGTCCCGGGCTGCAGCGGGTACAGGTCGACCCCGATGCGCCCGATCGTCAGTACGTCGTCCACCATCAGACCTTCCCATCCGTACGGGTCCCCGAGGCGAGCCCCGCAGCGATCGACTGCAGGTGCGCGATACTCGTCCGTACGTCGGCCACCGGCCCGTCGTCCACCGGGCGCTCGCGCAGGATCGTGTCCTGTTCGAGGACGTACCACCCGTCGTACCCGGACTGCTCCAGCGTGCTGACGATCGTGGTGATGTCGATGTCGCCGGCGCCGAGCGGCCTGTACATCCCGGAGCGTACGGCGTCCGTGTACCCGACCTCACCGGACTGCACGCGCGCGGCCCACGCGGCGTCGACGTCCTTGAGGTGGGTGTGGCGGATGCGGGACGTGTGCTCGACCGCCAGCGCCACCGGATCGACCCCGCCGATCAGCAGGTGACCGGTGTCGAGCGTGAGGCCGATCGACGACCCGTTCACGACCTGCGAGACGTCGTCAGCGTTCTCGATCATCGTCCCGACATGCGGGTGGACGGTCGCCAGCACGCCCTGGGAAGCCGCCAGCGCGGACAGCTTGTCCAGGTTGGCGAGCAGGGTGCTCCAGCCGGCGGCGTCCAGCGCCGGGCGGTCGTCGTACCCGTCCTGGCCGGTCGCTGCCGCGAGGACCAGGGTCCCGGCGCCGGCCGCGACGAAGCCCTCGAGCGCGGCGGCAACCTCCGGAGCGGGATCGTGCGACGGGTCGTGCAGCACGACTGGCACGAATCCGCCGACGGCCCGAAGTCCGACGTCGGCCAGGGTTTTCGCCTTGTCCGCGGGGTCGTCCGGCAGGAACCCGTCGGGGCCGAACTCGGTCGCCGCCAGCCCGACTGCGCGCATCTCGGCGAGTACCGTCGCGGAGTCGTACTGCCAACCCCAGCCCGGCACCTCGGACACGCCCCAGGAGATCGGGGCACCGGCGATACGGGTAGCAATGTCAGTCATATGCGTAGCTCTCCTCAGAGCGTGACGATGCGGTTCTCGTGGCGGGACAGTTCGCAGGCGTCGGCAATCCGGAACGCCGCGAGCGCGTCCCGGACCGTGCACGGCACCTCGCGGGTCCCGGCGACGACCTCGGTGAAGGCGGTCAGTTCGGCGACGTACGCAGGCTGGAAACGATCCATGAACGTCATGTGCGGCGGCCCCTCCGGGAAGCTCGCGCCCGGCTCGGCCGACCGCAGCGCGGTGTGCGAGTCGAGGCCGACCGCGATCGAGCCGAGGCTGCCGTGCAGTTCCATCCGTACATCGTGCCCGGCGCCGTTGTACCGCGTCCCGCTGACGGCGACGAACGTGCCGTCGTCGAGCGTGAGCAGCGCGGCCGCCGAGTCCACGTCGCCGTACTCACCGAAGAAGGTCTCGCCGCGGTTCGCGCCGGTGGCGTAGACGCTGACGACCTCGCGGCCGGTGACGTACCGGATGATGTCGAAGTCGTGCACCGTGCAGTCGCGGAAGAACCCGCCGCTCTGCGGGATGTACTCGCGGTGCGGCGGGACGACGTCGTTGGTGTTCGCCCGGATGTGGTGCACGAAACCGAGCTCACCGGACTCCACGGCCGCCCGCGCCGCCTGGTACCCGGCGTCGAACCGGCGCTGGAAACCGATGTGTACCGGGACGGTCGCCGCCTCCGTCAACGCCACCACCCGCTCTGTCTCCGCCAGGTCGAGCGCGACCGGCTTCTCACAGAACGTCGGTACGCCGGCCGCGAGCCCCGCCTCGATCAACGAAGCGTGCGCGGACGTCGCCGCCGCGATGACGAAACCGTCCAGGCCGGACGCGAGCAGCGCCGGTACGTCGGGGACCGCCGAGACGCCCAGCTCCTTCGCGACCGCCTGGGCCCGGGCGGGGTCCGCGTCGGCGACGACCACCTGATCCACCGCCGGAATCTCCTTCAGCGTCGTGGCGTGGAACGCCCCGATCCGCCCGACCCCGACCAACCCGATCCGCATCCGCCTTGCCCCTCTCGAAGAACAGGCGCGCCACAGCCCCTGCGGCGCGCTGGTTGCTCGTCAGCTTTCCGGGCCTGTGCCAGGGGTGTCAATACTTTGTTAACACATTCTCACGTACGCACATAACCAGGTACGATCCGCCCATGAACGCCGCCCTGCCGATTCAGCTCGATCGGGGCAGCCCGGTGCCGCTGTACCACCAGCTGGCCGAGCAGCTGACTGCTGCCATCACGGACGGCCGGCTGCGTCCGGGCGACCCGTTCGAGAACGAGATCGGCATGTCCGACCGGCTGAACCTGTCCCGCCCGACGGTCCGCCGGGCGATCTCCGAGCTGGTCAACCAAGGCCTGCTGGTCCGCCGCCGCGGCATCGGCACCACGGTCGCGAACCAGATGGTGCACCGCAAGGCCGAACTGACCAGCCTGTACGACGACCTCGCCCGAGAGGGCCGCACACCGCGGACCGAGGTGCTCGCGCTGGACTGCGCGGCGCAGGACGACCGCGCCGCCGCCGTACTCGAGGTCCCGCCCGGCACCCCGCTGGTCGCGATCGTCCGCCTCCGGTACGCCGACGACCTACCGCTCGCGATCATGCGCAACTGGCTGCCGCCGGCCCTCAACGACCTCACCTTGGACGAGCTCACGAAGGACGGTCTGTACGCCGTACTGCGGGCCCGCGGGATCCGGCCGACGGTCGCACGGCAGCGCATCGGCGCCCGCAACGCGACCGCCGAGGAACGCCGTACCTTGCACATGTCGAAGGCGGAGCCGCTCATCACCATGACCCGCTCCGCCTACGCCGCCGACGGTTCCCCCGTCGAATACGGAAACCACTGCTACCGCGCCGACCAGTATTCCGTCGACGTGGTTGTGTCCGAACGCTAAAACCCGACTAAGCCTGGTTGGCGATCAAGGTCCGGACCAGGCGGAGGCCTACGGACAGGTGGGCCAGTTCGGGGCCTTCGGTTTCGACGATCTCCTCCAGCATCGTGGCGGCTCGGGCCAGTGCCGTGGCGTTCTGGTCCTGCCAGGTGATGACGCGTTCCTCGGGATCGGCCGACGGGTCGGTCGTGGCGAGGACCTGACGGGTGAGGCGGGCGTGCACGGCGTGCAGGTCGTCGCGCAGGGCGGCGCGGGCCATGGTCTGCCAGCGGTCGGTGCGCGGCAGCCCGATGATCCGCTCCAGGAAGCGGCCCAGCTCCAGACGCTCGCCGAGGGCGAAGTGGACCTTGGCAACCTCGAGGATGTCGATGTCCTCGCGCGACGCGGTCTCCACGATCCCGAGACCGGCGTACGCCGGCGGCAGCACCGCGATCCGGGTCGCGAAGTCGTCCGCAACCCCCTTCTGCACCAGGGCTTCACGCCGCTGCTCGAACAGCGCCAGCTCACGACCACGCAGTACGTCGGGCAACGCCGACGTCAGCTTCGCGATCCCCGGGCCGAAGAACTCGATCAGCTCCTCGATGTCGACCGGGGGCCGCCGGTTGCTGACCAGCCAACGGGTAGCGCGCTCGACCAGCGTCCGCGTTTCGAGCCGCATGTGGGTCTGCGTCCCGGCGTCGACCACGTTGTCGAGCTCGGCGTTGCTCGACAGCAGTTCAGGCTGCGCGAAGATCCGCGACGCGGCCAGGTTCGCCCGGACCACGTCCTCGATGCTCCCGCCGGTCTCCAGCGAGAGCCGGTGGTACGCCGTGATGCCCGACGTGTTCACGAACTCGTTGACGACCTGTGTCGTGATGATCTCGCGGCGCAGCTGGTGACTCTGGATCTGGTCGGTGAACCGCTCCTGGATCGCCTTCGGGAAATAGCTGGCGAGTTTGTGCGCCAGGTACGGGTCGTCCGGCAGCGACGTCTTCAGCAGCTCGGCGTCGAGCACGATCTTGGTGTAGGCGATCAGCACCGACAGCTCCGGCGACGTCAGCCCACCCCCCTCGGCTTTGCGCTTCTTGAACTCGGTGACGCTCGGCAGGAACTCCAGCTGCCGGTCCAGCAGCCCTTCCTTCTCGAGCCGCCGGACCCAGTCCTGGTGGACGTGCATCAGCGCCGGCGCCTGCTCGGCCGCGTTCGCCAGGGAGATGTTCTGCCGGTAGTTGCTCTTCAGCACCAGCGCCCCGACCTCGTCGGTCATCGACGCGATGATGTCGTTGCGCTGCTTCTCGGTGAGATCACCGTCCGCGACCACCGTGTCCAGAAGGATCTTGATGTTCACCTCGTGATCGGAGGTGTCCACTCCGGCCACGTTGTCGATGAAGTCGGTGTTGATCCGGCCGCCGGCCGCGGCGTACTCGATCCGGCCGAGCTGGGTGAAGCCGAGGTTGCCGCCCTCGCCGACCGCGCGGGCGCGCAGCTCGGACCCGTTGATCCGGATCGCGTCGTTCGCCTTGTCGCCGACGTCCGCGTTCGACTCGCCGGACGACTTCACGTAGGTGCCGATGCCGCCGTTCCAGAACAGGTCGACCTGCGCCTTCAGGATCGCGTTCATCAGCTCGGCCGGAGTCAGCTTCGCCGGGGAACCCTCGAGACCGAGCGCCTCGCGCACCTCGGCCGAGATCGGGATCGCCTTGTCGGTCCGCGGGAAGATCCCACCACCCGCGGAGATCAGGGACCTGTCGTAGTCCGCCCAGGACGACCGCGGCAGGTCGAACAGCCGGCGCCGTTCGGCGAACGACGAGGCCGCGTCGGGCGTCGGGTCGAGGAAGATGTGCCGGTGGTCGAACGCGGCGACCAGCCGGATGTGCTCGGACAGCAGCATCCCGTTGCCGAACACGTCACCGGACATGTCGCCGACACCGACGACCGTGAAGTCCTCGCTCTGGCAGTCGTGGCCCATCTCGCGGAAGTGCCGCTTGACCGACTCCCACGCGCCGCGGGCGGTGATGCCCATCGCCTTGTGGTCGTACCCGACCGAGCCGCCGGACGCGAACGCGTCACCGAGCCAGAACCCGTACTCCTTGGCGACACCGTTCGCGATGTCCGAGAACGTCGCCGTACCCTTGTCCGCCGCGACGACCAGGTAAGCGTCGTCACCGTCGTAGCGAACCACCTGCGCCGGCGGAACGATGTCACCGGCAACGATGTTGTCGGTGATGTCGAGCAGCCCGGAGATGAAGGTCTTGTACGACGCGATGCCTTCGGCCAGCCAGGCGTCCCGATCCGCCGCCGGATCCGGCAGCTGCTTGGCGTAGAACCCGCCCTTCGCGCCGACCGGCACGATCACCGAGTTCTTCACCATCTGCGCCTTCACCAGGCCGAGCACCTCGGTGCGGAAGTCCTCGCGCCGGTCCGACCAGCGCAGACCGCCGCGCGCGACCGCGCCGAACCGCAGGTGCACACCTTCGACCTGCGGCGAGTACACGAAGATCTCGTACGCCGGCCGCGGCTGCGGCAGGTCCGGGATCGCCTTCGGCTCCAGCTTCAGCGAGATGTACCTCCGCGGCGTGCCGTCGGCGCCCGGCTGGAAGTAGTTGGTCCGCAGCGTCGCCTTCATGACGGTCAGGTACGAGCGCAGGATGCGGTCCTCGTCCAGGCTCTGCACGGTGTCCAGCGCGGCCAGGATCTCCTTCTCCAGCTGGTCCGTACGCATCGTCCGGTCCGGGTCGTCGGCCGGTCCGCGCGCCGGGTCGAAGCTGGTCTCGAACAGCTGCACCAGCAGCCCCGCGACGTCCACGTGGTTCAGGAAGGTGTTCTCGATGTAGTCCTGGCTGAACTGCGTACCGCCCTGGCGGATGTAGCGCTGGTACGCGCGCAGAATCGACACCTGCCGCCAGCTGAGGCTCCCGCGCAGTACCAGCGCGTTCAGCTTGTCGGACTCGGCCCGGCCTTCCCAGACCGCCTGGAACGTGTCGGAGAACAGCGTGCGCAGTTCCTCGCGCTCGTCGGTGTCCTCCGGTGCCCTCAGGCCGAAGTCGTAGATGTAGGCCATCGTGCCGTCGTCGCAGCGGATCTCGTACGGGCGCTCGTCGACGACCTCCACGCCCATCGCGCTCAGGTGCGGCAACACCTGCGACAGCGACAGCGACGACCCGGTGCGGAACACCTTGAAGCGCCGTTCGCCCTCCCACTCCTCGTCGAGCGGGGTGTAGAGCGACATGGCCAGCCCGTTCTCGGACGGCAGCCCCTCCAGGACATGTACGTCGTTGACCGCGACGCGCGCGTCGAAGTCCTCCTTGTACGCCTCCGGGAACGCGTTGGCGTACCGGCGGGACAGCTTGGTGACCGCACCGTCGCCGCCCTTCGCGTGCAGCGCCGCGGTGAAGTCGTCCTGCCACGCCCGGGTCGCCTCGATGACCTGCTGCTCCAGCAGATCCGAGTCGTACTCGCCGACCGTCTCGCCCTGCTTCATTCGCACCACGAAGTGCACACGAGCCAGCACGGACTCGGTGACGTAGGCGGCGTACGTGACGGTCTCGGCGCCGATCGCGTCCTTCAGGATCTGCTGCATCTTCAGGCGGACCGCCGTGGTGTAGCGGTCGCGTGGCAGGTACACCAGGCAGGACAGGTAGCGGTTGTAGACGTCACGCCGTACGAACAGCTTGACCGCGCGCCGCTCCTGCAGGTGCAGCACTGACTGGACGATCGGCAGCAGGTCCTCCACAGGTGCCTGCAGCAGCTCGTCGCGCGGGTAGGTCTCCAGTACGTCGAGCAGACCCTTGCCGCTGTGGCTGTTCGGGTCGAAGCCGGTCTGGCGGAACAGCTCGAGCGCCTTGCGCCGCAGCACCGGCACCTGCATGACGCTCTCGGTGTACGCCGTCGACGACAGCAGACCGATGAACCGGCACTCGCGGACCGGGTTGCCGCTCTCGTCGAACTGCTTGATGCCGACGTAGTCCAGGAAGGTCGACCTGTGCACCGTGGAGCGGGAGTTCGCCTTGGTGAGGATCAGCAGCTTCTGCTCCTGCGCCTTGGCGCTCACCTCCGGCGGCAGCTTGCCGGAACCCGGCTTCGGGTCCGGCCGGAGGATGCCCAGCCCGGTCCCGGGACGGCCGCGCAGGATGCCCTGCTCGCCCTCCATGGTGAAGTCGTACTCGCGGTAGCCCAGGAAGGTGAAGTGCTCGTCGGCCAGCCACTCCAGCAGCTCGCGGGCCTCCTCCACCTCGCTCTCGGGGACCGGAAGGTCGGCGGCGTGCAGGCCGGCGGCGATGGTGACCGCCTTCTCGTGCATCTTCGGCCAGTCCTCGACCGACTCCCGGACGTCGTTCAGCACCTTCTGCAGGTCCTGCTCGAGCGCGCGGTGCTCGGCGACGTCCGCGATCCGCTCGATCTCCAGGTGCATCCAGCTCTCGCGGACCAGGTCGTGCCCGTCCGCGGTCGCGCTGTCGTCGAGGACCTCCTGCAGCGTGCCGGCGACGTCGCGGCGGACCACGAACTGCGGGTGGATCAGCAGCTGGAGCTCGAGGTTCCGTTCGGTGATCGCCATCGAGGCGCTGTCCACCAGGAACGGCATGTCGTCGATCACGATCTCGACCACGGTCCGGCCGCTCGCGGACCAGCCGTGCTCCTCGAGCGTCGGCGTGAAGACGTGCACCTTCGCCGTACCCTGCGGGCGGGACATCGCGGACTTGTAGTGGTGCCGCGCGGCGCCCAGGCAGTCGTTCGGCTGGCGCTCGGCGACGTCCTCGGCGGCGACGTGCCGGTAGTACTGCTCGAGGAACGTCTTCAGCTTGCCAGGGTCGGCCGACTTGTCGTGACCGTGTGTTCCCGCGGCCACCGCCTTGGCGAGCACATCCGCCTTCTGGACGTCCAGCTTGCTCTGCATTCCCCACCGTCTCCACACGTGACTTCGGCGTCGCTCGCGCCGGACCGCACGACATTGTGCGGTCACTCAGAGATTAGTCCACCTTTGTCACTGGTGTGGTGTCGGGACGGGCCTGTCATCGACTACTGAGGCGTAGTGCCAGTGCTGGACAGGCGAGGACTGCGCGGCGCGCGTCCGGGAGCTCACCGGCGGTGATTTCGCGGCCCCGGAGGACCGGGAATCCCCACTCGTCGAGGACAACGTCGTCAGGCAGCAGACCTGCGCAAAGGCCGTGTCCGTCGCACCTGGTCCAGTCGATCTCCACCTTGTTCACGGCGTTGTTCACGGCGTTGTTCATCGGGTACCTCCGGGGACGGGCAGAACTCCGAGAACCGGCCGGCCACAGCCCTGACCGGACAGGTGACGCCGTACGTCGTCGTCGAACACCTCGAGCGCCGATGTGAGGAACCTCGCAGCCCCGTCCGGGTGCGCGCAGGCGCCCCTGCCCGGAATCAGACCGAGGTGCCGCTGGGCGTCGTACCAGCCCTGCCGGTCGCCGATGGTCAGCCGGGCGAAGTCGTCGACGAGTGAGGCGAGGCCGAAGACACAGGGTCCGCACTGGCCGGCCGACTGACTCCTCAGCCACTCGGCGACCCTGGTGACCTCACCGAGCGGACAGGTGCCGGAGCCGAGCGCCAGGATGATCCCGGCGGACACCTCTGGTCTCTGCAGCGTCACACCGTCGGTCTGCGGCAGCCAGCGCCCGTGGTACCCACCCAGTAGGACAGGTCCCGGTTCTGCACCGACGTACTGCAGGACTGTGTCCAGTGGGACACCGGTCGGCGTCTCGATCACACCGGGCCGTTGGACTGCCCCGTCGATCGTCAGCAGCTGCGTACCCGGCTCGCTGATCAGACCGGTGCTGCTGAACCCGCGGGACCCGAGCCGCGCGAGTACGGCGAGCTGCGCGAACGTCTCCACGTTCGACAGGAACGTCGGCCGCCGGTGGTACCCCTTCCGCGTCGGTAGCACTCGTCGCCCCGGTGGCACTGCTTTACCGCCTTCGAGAGCGCTCAGCACCGCACGGGCCTCACCCGCGACGAACCGACCTGGGGTTTCACGCACCTCGATCGCCAACTGGTCGTCACGCTCCATCAGCGCCTGCCGGAGGGACATGGCCGCGGCAGCGTCGTGTACGGCGATCAGCACGTGTGGGGCCCGCAGTGCGTGCGCGACACCGACTGCGCCGTCCAGAACGAGGTGGGGCGACCGGGTGAGGAGCAGGCGATCCTTCCGGCTCACAGGCTCGCTCTCCGAGCCGTTGACCACCACAGCCTCCACACCGCGAGCTGGGAGGTCCTGCAGCTTCAGTGCGACCGGGAACGCGGCGCCACCACGGCCCCTGAGTCCTACGGCTTCGCAGAGCTGCACATAGTCGTCGCGGGTCAGTCTTGGCAGCGGACCGTGCGCCAGAAGGTGCTGCTGGAGGTCCTGGTCGAGTCCAGCCAGCACTCTGGCCTCACCGATGACTCTGCTTTCATCGACGGTGATCATTGGGTCCTCCAGGCACGGGTCGTCTTAGGGGTCACGTTGTTGAGGCGGTACGCACCGGCGGTCGCTACTGCGGCCAGACAGCCGAGCGTGATGCCGAGCATCCACGGCGTACTGCGGTCGGTACCGGCCAGCAGCGCGTGGCCGATGGACAGCAGCCACCCGACGGACGCGGCGATGTGCAGCTTGCGCCAGTGCTTCGTGAACGTCGCGGACGCGGCCAACCGACCACGGGCTGCTCCGACAAGGGACGCCAGTACCAAGCTGTAGAGAGCCAGCGCACCGACGAACATGGCGAACGGCCGGTAGCCGGAGCCGAACGGCCACACCAGAACGGTCGGACTGATGTCGATATAGCTGTCGGCGATCACCGCGACCACATGCGTCGCCAGCAGGACCAGCCCGGTCACAGCAGCCGAGCGGTGCACGTACTGGAGCCAGAACCGCCGCTCTGGTCGACGTACGTTCGGCATGACCATTCCGAGCACAGCGGACAGCGTGAACATGATCATCGTGACCACGCCGGCCGCACGGGCCAGGTACCACAGGGTCATCAGGCGGCCCTGCTCGCTGTCGGCCAACCGCACAGCTCAGTGGCCTCACCGTCGTCGGCAATCAGCCGCGCCGGGTGACCGGACAGCTTCAGCCGCCCGACAGCCGCCTCGCCCGTGGCGATAAGCGCAGTACTGAAGGTGTTCGCCCGTACGGCGGTCGGCGCCCAGACGGAAGCGGTCCGGTACGGACCCTCCGCGGGACGGCCCGTGCGCGGGTCGATGACGTGGTGGCCGTAGCCGGTCGGTGTCTGCCAACGCCGTACGGTCCGGGTCGACGTGGTCAGACCGCCGTGGGCAAGCGTGACGAGGACACCCTGGTCGCCGGCGCGCTCCGCGACGGTGATGACCCACGGCGTCTTCGGCGTACCCACTGCCCGCAGGTCGCCGCCGATCTCGACGAGGACCGCGCAGCCGTAGCGCTTGCTGATCACGTTGGCCGCTCGGTCCGCGGTCCAGGCCTTGGCGGTGGCGCCGAGGTCGAGAGCGCAGTCCTTCGGTACCCCTAGCAGCGCTAGCTTCCGGTTGAGGCGGACCTCCTGCCAGCCGGCGATCTGCGTCGGGTCCTCGGGGGCCTGCGGGAAGCGCCGCCGTACCGCTTCGATGTCGGCGTCGTACCCGGCCGCGATCACCGCCGGGCCGACGGTCGGGTCGACCGCCCCGCCACTCATCTGGGCCGCGACCAGGCTGACGTCGACCAGGTCGACGAGCAGACGGGACACGGGTACGAGTGAGCCGGCGCGGTTGTTGACGATCGACAGCTCGGAGTCAGGGCGGAACCGGCTCGCGGCCTTGTCGACGCGGTCCATCAGCGCCTTGAGCTCACCGCACGCCGCCCCCAGTACAGCGGGGTCGTCGACGGTCAGGCGAACCGTGCAACTCCACGCGTTCCACGTGCGGGAGGCGGTCATGACCCGTTGCTCCCGCCCTGCGACGTGGAGCCTGAGTCGGCCGAGCCGACCCCGCTCGAGCTTGAGCTGCTGCTGTCGTCCGAGCTTGAGCTCGAGGAGCTCGTGGATGTCGACGTACCGGTGGTGCCGCTGTCGGAGTGCTTCGACGACACGACCGCGACCGAGATCCCGGTCGCGCCGACACCGAGGACGGCAGTGGCTATCGCGGCTGCGGAGGCGCGGTGGAGCCAGCGCCGGCGGTTGGCTTGGGGTTCGCCTGTGGTGACCATGCCGCAAGCCTCGTTCGAGGCCCGTCAGCCGCACTCCAAGAGAAGATCAAGCCACCGTCAAGTTCTGCTGAAAGCTCTCTGAGAACAGCTCTCAGGAGCGGGCCTCCAGCGGGCAGTCAGTGTCGCGGTGCTTGCCGACCGTGCCGACGATCTCGTCGGCGACCTCACCGAGAACGGCGAGCCGATCCGGGCCGAACACGTCGACGAAGAACTCCCGCACCCGCGCGGCGTGCGCCGGGGCGCACTCCTTGATCGCGGCCAGGCCTTCCTCGGTGATCGCGATCTCCGGGTACCGCGAGTCGCAGGACTCCTTGCGGATCAGGCCGCGTTTCTCCATCCGGGCGAGATGGTGCGACAGCCGGCTCTTCTCCCACTGCGTCGCGCGGCCGATCTCGAACGCGCGCATCCGGCCGGACTCCGACTCGGACAGGTTCACCAGGATCTCGAAGTCCGATTTGGACAGGCCGAAGTCCCGCTGGAGGTGCCGCTCCAGGTGCGTCTCCAGCGTGCGGTTCATCAGCAGGTAGCTGCGCCACGCCTTCTGCTCGTCGTCGTCGAGCCACGGTCCCTTGCTCACGAGAGCCATCCTACCCGCTCGGGTTGACACATCAACCAATCGCGCTACGATCAGTTGAGTTGACACATCAACCCAACTCTTGGAGTGAACGCTATGAGCAAGCTGATCGCCGTCGTCGGAGCCACCGGAGCACAGGGCGGCGCGCTGGTCCGCGCGATCCTGGCGGATCCGTCCGGTGAGTTCACCGTCCGCGCGCTGACCCGGAACCCGGACTCCGCCGCGGCGAAGGATCTCGCCGTCGCGGGCGCCGAGGTGGTCGCCGCCGATCTCGACGACGAGGCGAGCATCCGGGCCGCGTTCGACGGCGCGTACGGCGCGTACGTGGTGACGAACTACTGGGCCCCGCTGACCGCGGACGAGGAGGCGGCGCGGACCCGCGCCGAGATGGAACTCGACCAGGCCGAGATCGCCGCGCGGGCCGCCCGCGACGCCGGCGTACAGCACCTGATCTGGTCGACCCTCGAGGACACCCGCCTGTTCTTCGGCGAGCGCGACGACGTACCGAGCCTGGACGACGGGCGCTACAAGGTCCCGCACTTCGACGCGAAGGGCGAGGCCGACGAGCTGTTCGCCAAGTACGGCGTACCGACGACGTACCTGCGGACCACGTTCTACTTCGACGCGTTCATCACCGCGATGCCCCCGACCCGCAACGCCGACGGCACCCTGACGATCGCCCTCCCGATGGGCGACCGCCCCCTGTCCGGCATCGCCACCGACGACATCGGCCGCACCGCCTTCGCCATCCTCAAGCGCCCCGACCTCATCGGCCAAACCGTCAGCGTCGCCGGCGACCACCTAACCGGCCACGAGTACGCCGCAGCCCTCACCAAGGCCCTGGGCGAGCAGGTCACCTACTACTCCCCCACCCTCGAGGAGTACCGCGAATACCCGTTCCCCATGGCCGTAGAAATGGCCAACATGTTCCAGTTCTACGCCGAAAACCACCACGAGTTCACCGGCGCCCGCGACCTGTCAAAGGTCCGCGAGCTGAACCCGGACCTGGAGTCGTTCGAGGAGTGGCTCGATCTCCACAAAGCGGACCTGCTGGCCGCCACCAAGTGACAGACGACCTTGGGCGACTCAGATGGTGAGTCGCCCAAGGTGGCTATTTGCTGATTTTGAAGTTTGGGGAGGTGGCTAGTTCGGCCAGCTGGTGGGGGGTGTAGATCGGTTGGGTCAGGGAGGGTTTGTCCGTGCGGTCGTTTTTCTTGGCTTGGGCTACGTAGACGACGGTGCCGTCGGGGTAGCGGTAGGCGGCCCATTGGTCGTAGTCGCTGCCGGTCTTGGCGGTGAGTACGCCGACCTTCTTGCCGGCGACGTCCACGACGGCGCAGGTGCCGGTCCCGCCCCAGAAACCCTTCGCCAGCGTGCAGGGGTCCGTCGCCGGTTTGCCGTTGGGCGTGGTCGACATTGCGAGCAGCTTGCCGACCCGCTTGTCCTTCTGCACCGGGATGGAGGCCGAGTACTCCCAGTAGTCCGGCTCCCCGTCGTTGGACGCGTACTGGCTCTGCGGCCATCTCATCGGGTCGCCGCTCGGGTACTTCAGGTCCGGCGAGGTGAACCCGGCCGGTAGTGCCGAGGTCAGCTCGTTCATGAGCGTCACGGCCCGATCGGCGCGAGGACCCACGCTCGCCGTACGGTCCACCTGGCCCTCCGGCCACGGGTCACCGGTCTTCCGGGTCTTCGGCGCAGTCGTCGGCGCCAGAGTGGAGACCGGAGGCGGCGTGGATGCCGACGGCCATGTCGACGGCGTACCCGGGCCGCCCGCCACCATCTGGCCCACCGACCGGTCACCGGTCAAGTTCGCGACCAATGCGGGACCAGCTGCGACGCCAACCACCACCGGTACGACGGCGAGCCCGGCCCACGTCGCTCTGCGCCGCTTGCGCGCCCGGCGGGCCTGCTCGAGAGCGTGCGCAGGATCCATCGACGGCGGTGCACTGCTGCGCACCATCACGTCGTGCAGTGCCTCGTTGAGATCCTCTTCGTTCATCGAACCTTCTCCTCTTCCAGCAGACCGCGCAGCGTCGCCAGCCCGCGGGCGGCCTGACTCTTGACATTTCCGGCCGAGCATTCGAGCAGCGCAGCCGTCTGCTCGACGGACTGGTCCTCCCAGTACCGCAGGACCAGTACGGCGCGTTGCCTCGGCGGCACCTTCACGAGTGCCTCCAGCAACACGAGCCGTTCGTCGGCGAAATCGGCCGACGGCGCCGCCCGATCGGTCGCCTCGGAGGCGACCGACTCGTGCCGGAACCACCCCCGGCGCCGCTCGGACAGGAACGTACGTATGAGTGTCTGCCTGGTGTAGCTGTCCATCGCCTCGTGCCGCTGGATCCGGCGCCAGACCAGGTAGATCTTCGTGAAGGTCTGCTGCACCAGGTCTTCGGCGCGATGCCAGTCGCCACAGAGCAGGTACGCCGTGCCGCGCATGGCGTCGGAACGTGCCGCGAAATACGCCTCGAACGCCGCGTCACGATCACTCATCTGATCTCCCATCCTTGATACCGGGTTAGACACGCCTCCGAGGCCGAAGTTGGTTGCATCCGGGTATCAACAGGACCGGCGGCTCGGTCAGAGAGCTGTGAGTATCCATCGCGCCAAGTACCTGATCGCCGCGGCAGCTCTTTCGATCGCGACGCTGCTGCCGGGCGGAACCACCGCCGCAGCCGTTTCACGAGAGACCTGCACTGGCCACTGGGCCCTCACGCCGTCGAGCCCTCCTCCCGCCGTCCTCGGCCAATCCGTGGAACGGGCGGCGGAGAGTCTCCGAGCCTACGGCTACGACTGCAAGGTCGTGAACGACAAGCCCATCACCGTCGCTGAGCGGGCCGTCGTCGTTGCCGCGCAGAACACACGCACCGAGAACGACCCCGACGGGGGCATTTCGCTTGTTCACCTCTCGCTCGGCGTGGTGATGCCCGACCTCGTCGGGAAGACTCTCCGTGTCGCCGGAGAGGCCGTGACGCAACTCGGCCTCGCCGTACGAACGTCGCCGTCCGACGGAGCTGCTGACTGGACAGTCCGCCAGCAGCGACCCGGTGCCGGCAACTACGCGGTGTTCGACCGAGCAGTCACGTTGATCCTCGAGAAGCCCGTCCAACCGGGGCTCGTGCCGGTGCCAGACCTGATCGGGAGCAGTGAGGACGAGGCCCGTGGCGCGGTCGAGTCGGGCCGGCCGTCGTGGCTGGTGCCGCTGCTGCTCGGGACGGCCGTTCTGGCAGTTGGAGCAGCCGGCCGCTTCCGGCACCGGCGCCACCCGAAACCGCGTGTCAGTCCGGTGCCTCAAGTTCATGCGGTCGGGCGGCTGACCCCGGGGATCCCGCAGATCAAGGAATCCGGCCCCACACACCGCATCCGCGTCGATGCTCGCCTTGATCGCGGGCACCACTACCTGCAGGAGAAGGACGATGAACACCAGTAGCCGCCGCATCACCATTGCCTCGCACCTCAACCGGACCGGCCCGAACGCCTCCGCCGAGCTGAACGACGTACTCACCAGCAGCAAGGTGCTCGAACTGGTACCGCACCTCGGTCCGGCCAGCCGGCTGGTGTCGGCGTCGGTGACCCACGCACTCACTGCGACCTTCGCTCGCGAGTTGGGTGATCCGATCCTGGGGGCCTGGCGGATGCATCGTGACCTCCAGGAGGCGGCGAGAGCGTCGCTCGCGAGCACCGGATCGCGCGAGTACGTCACGTTGGCCAAGCACGAGATCTCGTCGATCCATCACCCAGAGGTGGACGTCACCGTCGACCAGCAGGATCCCGTCACGATCACCTTCGATCTCACGGTGCTCTTCATGCTGGAGAGCCTCCTGCTCACCGTCCGGCGCGGCCTGCTCGTCGGGCTGAGTCCAGGCTCTTGCTCCGTCGAGGTGACGCTCGGTGCACACGGCTTCGATCTCAGGCGTTGCGCGACGTACGCGCTTCAGGAGCTGGTGACTCTGCACACCGGCCTGCGGCTGCTGCCGGCATCGGCTTACGCAGCGCAACCGGTCTGAAGCTGGATTGGCATGTATCTCCAAGTACTCCGGCGCGGTCCGTTCAGTAGGGACACGACATCAAGGGGGGCACCGGAGTGGAAGACGAAGTCTCACCGGTCAGCGCTCTGGTGGCCGCCGCGGCCGATGGCGATCAGCAGGCGTGGAGCGAACTCGTGAGCAGGTACGCGCCGTTGCTCGTGTCCGTGATCCGTCGGTTCCGGCTGACGCCGAGCGAGACCGAGGATGTCGCGCAGACCGTGTGGCTGCGGCTCGTCGGGCACCTGGACAGCCTGCAGGAACCGCGAGCCATGCCGGGGTGGATCGTCACGACCGCCCGCCGCGAGGCGCTCCGGTACCTGTCGTCCGGGCGCCGGCTGCAGCCCAGCGACCCGATGGATGCCGGCTTCCAGGCGATCGCGGCCGACATCGACGAACCCGAGGAAGGACTGTTCCGGGCCGAGCGGCACGAGGCGCTGCTGGCCGGGCTGGCCGAACTGCCGGGCCGGCAGCGCGACCTGCTGTTGCTGCTCCTCGAGGACCCGCGACCGTCGTACGTCGAGATCACCGAACGCACCGGGATACCGGCAGGCAGCATCGGCCCCACCCGCTCACGCGCGCTCGAACGACTCCGGAGATCTGCGCGGATCCAGGCCTACGTCGAATCCGCCGAGCGATCCGAGCCGTCCGGAGGTGATCAGCATGACGCGGCGACACTGGGATGACGACGAGCGCCTCCTCGAGGATCTCGCCGAGGCTGTCCGCGGTACGCAACCGTTGGCAGACACGATCGCCGCGCAGGCCGAGGGCGTGCTGTCCTGGCGGACGATCGACGAGGACCTCCTGCAGGCGAGCCTGACGTTCGACTCGTCGCTCGAGGCGGTGGCGGGGACCCGGGCCGACCCCGGGCAGACTCGCCTGTTGGTGTTCACCTCCACTCCGCTGTCGATGGAGCTGGAGGTGAACCAGGACCAAGTGGTCGGCCAGATCCTGCCGCCTGGCCCCGGCGAGATCCACGTCGAGACCCCGGACGGCGCGGAGTACTCCATCACCGCCGACGAGTCCGGCTTCTTCGAACTGCCCTCGTTGCCTGCCGATGCGGTCCGGTTGCGCTGCGACACGGCGACCGGTCGAGTGGTCACCGACTGGGTGCGGCTATGACTCAAGCCCCCAGTGCGATGAAGGACTGCCCGGCCGTGCGCGCCAGCCGGTCGTCGCCGGCCGACCCCCGCGCCTGGGCAAGTGCTTCAGCAAGCTCGTCACCGGCCCGCAGCCTGCCGTGCAGGCCGAGCATCAGCGGCACCGTCGCCGGGTCGTTCACCGGTACGACGCTCGCCACAACGCCGGACGACCCGAGTGCCACCAGCGCACTGACCAGCCCGAGCAACTCGTCCGCACCGCTGGGTCCGCCCAGCGCGGAGCTGCAGCTCGACAGCACTACTCGGTACGGCGCGCGGTCCAGCCGTTCGAGGTCGTACACCGTGAGCGGCCCGTCATCCAGTTGGAGCGCCGAGAACAGCGGACTGTCCGCGCGGAACGTGCCGTGGGCGGCGACATGCACCAACGACGCCCCGTCCATCGCTTCCAGGACTGCTTCTGCCGTCGCATCGCCCTCGGTGAGGACGACCGCATCCGGATACAGCTCGGACAGTCGTCGTACCTCCTCCGGTCCGGTCGACAACTGCGGACCGCCGATCAGCACCACCCGCTCGGTCGCCGGCGGTACGGCGCTCCGTGCGCGCAACCACGCGGCCGCCGACGGGGCCACCGAGGTCGGCCGATGCCGCAACGAAGGCAGCAGGCTCCACGGAACGGCGTGCAGCCGGCCGGTCGGTACGACGATCACCGGGCCGTCGGCCAAGTGCTTCGCCACATCGCCCAGCAGAGCCGTCTCCAAGCGGGCTCCGATCGCGTCCAGGTCGAGCCGGTCCTCACCGCGTCCGGTCGCCTCACGTCGCAGCGCGAACAACGCGTGTGACAGTCGACGAGTCGCGTCTTGGGTCGGACCGATCAGCTCGAGGTGGACCCGGCCGCGCGCCGCCACCATCGCGTACAACTGGTCGTCGACGTCGGTGAGCTCGACCAGGGTGCGGTCCTCGAGATGAGTCAACAGGTCGGCACTGCGGAACTGGTCGGGCCGGTCGCCCGTGGTGCCGGGCGTCACCAGAACCCTGCGTCGTACGGCGGATTCGAGGCGCCGGCGTTCGCGATGCAGAGGGGTGGGTCCGAGCCGTTGGTCGGAGCTGGTCTCCAGCCGATAGGTCAGGCTGCGCAGTGCGGTGAGGTCGGCGACCAGGCCGTTGTCCTGCTGCGGCCGGACCGGCGGGATCGCGAGCACCGTGGCGCGCCAGCGTTCGCTCCACTCGAGGACTTGGCGGGCGTTGCCGCGCTGGACGGCGTACCGGAGCGCGATCGCGGCGAGTTCGGCGCCCTGCGCGGTGGCGAGGACACGAAGCTCGGTGGCGCCGAGCGTGTGCACGTAGACCTCGATCAGGTTCAAGCCCTGGCGGCAGGCGGCCAGCATCGCGCGTGCCCGGCCGTCGACCTGGTGGAGCGTGGCTTGGGCGAGCCAACCTGCGCCGCGAGCTCGCAGGCCGCGGTTTCGGGCGGCGGCCGCGATGCTCAGGTGGTGTCTGGCCTCGGCCGACTCGGAACGCGCGAGAGCGAGCCTGCCCGTCAGCAGATGTGCCTCGACCGCGAGGTCCGCATCGAGTCCGTCGAGGTCGGTGCTGAGTCGCTGGCCGGTGTGCAGCAATCCCGCCGTACGAACACCACCCGCGAAGCGGGACTGAAGCAACGCGAGCTCTGCACGCGCCGCCCACCACGGACGCTGCTGGCGGCGGAACAGCTTCATGGCGGCGCGGCTGCGGCTCTCGGCCAGCTCCAGAGCACCGGCGGCGTGCGCTGCCAGGCCGGCGCAGTACAGCAACTCCGCGCGTCGAGCCGTGGAGCCGCGCTGGTGCTCGAACCGCTCCAGCGCACTGTTGATCTCGGTGAGTGCGTCACGCGTCAGACCGGCTGCCAGCAGCACCACGCACCTGTTGACGAGCAGATCCGGCTCGAAGACCCCGAGCTCGTCGACCACCCGTTGTGCGTCGTCGAGGTACAGCAGTGCCGTCGGCAGGTCACCGCGGGCGAAGGCGGCGGCACCACGCGCCTGCCGGGTGTCGGCGTACTCGGCCTGTTGACCGCACTTCGCGAACAGTTCCTCGCTGCGGGCGTAGTCCCGATCGGCGCGCTCGGTCGCACCCATCGCGAGCAGCACCATCGCCCGGTGGGTCAGCGCCCGCGCCTCCCACATCAGGTCACCGGTGTCGCTGAGCAGTTCGACCGCCTGTTCGGCGTCGGCCAGCGCTTCGGCGTACCTGCCGAGCAGCGCCCCGCGCACCCAGACCCGGCGGACCAGGATGCGGCCGGCGAGCACACCGGTCCGGCCGGGGACGATCGAGTCGAGTACGGCCAGCCCACGTCCGGTCTGCCCGGCCATGACCAGAGCCACGCCGAGGCTCGCCAGGATGTCCGCCTCACGGTCGGGATCGGCGGCCTTGCGGGCATGCCGGTACGCCGCCTTGAGTTCGGTCACCGCCTCATCGATGTCACCGAAGTCGCGATGGACGACACCCGCCGCTTTGTGGGCTGCCGCGGCATCGGCGTCGGACGGGGAGTTCGCGAGAACCTGACGGGCGATCTTCAGGGCGTCAGCGGGCCGCGACAGTGCGAGCGCATGCAACTCGTCGGCGTCCACGGTCCTGCCCCCTCCCCCGGTGACATTCCGATCGTAGTACGCCGCACCACCTTGTTTTTGGAAGGTTTCTGACCAACTAGGGGGAAGAAATGCCAGCAGACCAACGCCTCAGAGATGCCCTGCACCTCATCCTGGACGACAGCGAAGAAGGCGGAGAGGAGCGATGGCACGGTACGACGGCCGCGTACCCGGCCAACTGGGAGGAGCTCGGGTACGTCGAGTACTTCTACCGCCGGGACACGATCCTCGTCCGCGCGGCCGACACCGACCTGGTGATCAGGACGCTGCGCGACACGGTGACGCCCCACGAGGACCGCAGTCCGATCATTCCCGACGACGTCGCCATCGACCTGCTGCCGGTGATCGACGGTGTGACGAGTCTGGTCTGGCGCTACGGCAGGACCTACGGCGCGGTGAGCGAGGCACGGCAGGCGGCAGACGGTGACTCGGGCTTCGGCGGCGACTACGACGGGCAGTACAACGACGACGATCCGCTGTCGGTGCCGAACGTACTGGCTGAGCTGGACCGGCGGGCCGGCCCTGGCAAGTGGACACCGGACCACGCGCTCGCGTACTGCG
Source organism: uncultured Actinomycetota bacterium (assembly GCA_963822475.1). Classification (GTDB taxonomy): domain Bacteria; phylum Actinomycetota; class Actinomycetes; order Propionibacteriales; family Kribbellaceae; genus Kribbella. The sequence continues at coordinate 648,840 of CAWGHT010000006.1, read as the reverse complement.
GCAACGGCCATCCCTGCCCGGCCACCGAGCCGGAGTGCGTGCCCGGCAAGGCGGCGTCCCCGGAACCGCCCGTGAGCACCGGGATCTGTTGCGGAACCCGCGGATGGGACGGCCGTGACGTGTTCGTCGGTGTCGTCGACGGCGGCCTGGTCGACGGTGTGCAGGTGTGGCCGTGGATGGCGGGAGTCACCGGCGAGGCCGAGGACCCCTTCATGGCGGGCAGTGGACACATCAAGCCCTACGCGTGCCACGGGACGTTCGTCGCCGGGTGTGTGCGCTGCGTGGCGCCGAAGGCGAAGGTCCACGTCAAGAAGGCGGAGTACATCGATCATCGGCCGTTCGCGGGGATGGCGTACGAGCACGAGATCATCCAGAAGATGAACGAGTTGCTGGACTGCGGTGCGGAAGTCATCGTCTGCGAGTTCGACGGCTTCACCCGCTTCCATCGGCCGATGCTGACCTTCAACGCGTTCTACGACCAGCGTTTGCGGCACGTGAACGTCGCCATCGTCGCGCCGGCCGGCAACGACACGACGTACAAGCCGACGTTCCCCGCGGCGTACTCCTGGGTGGTCGGCGTCGGAGCTCTCTCCGCCGACGGCAACAGCCGCGCGTCGTTCTCCAACTACGGTGGCTGGGTCGACGTGTACGCACCGGGCGTGGACCTGGTCAACGCCTTCGCGGTCGGCGACTACGACTGTTTCGAGGATCCCTATGAACACAGGCATTTCGACGGGCTGGCCAGCTGGAGCGGTACGTCGTTCTCGGCGCCCCTGGTGGCCGGGATGATCGCCGCACGAATGTCCGGAACCGGCGAAAACGCATCCCTCGCCGCAGAATCCTTGCTTCGCCTGGCCCGTAGCCAAGCGGTCCCAGGGGTCGGCCCGGTCCTCCACCCACACCAGGTCTGCGCCACCCCGCGCAAGCCCTGCCACCCGAGCTGCGAATGCGCCTGCAACCACTAGGGGTTTGCGCTAGGGTCCACAACCATGTTCGGTGTGCGAGGCAGGACAGGGCATCTGGCGTGGTACCGGACCGATGAGGCGGCGGCCGAGGTCGCGTTCCTGCACGGCTTCTCCGACTCCGCGCAGTGCTGGGAACCGCTGCTCCGAGAGATGCCTGGGGTCCGGGCGCTGGCGATCGATGCGCGTGGGCACGGTGAGTCGGGGCTTCCGGACGAACCTGTCCGCTACGACGCGCACCGCGACGATGCCGCCCTCGTGCTCTCGGGCCAGCCCCATGACGGCGGGATCGTCGTGGTCGGCCACTCGATGGGCGCGATGGCGGCCGCCTATCTGGCTGCGGCGCGGCCGGACCTGGTGCGTGCGGTCGTGCTGGAAGATCCGCCGCGTGGAGCAGCTGGCGACCGGCAGGACGAATCGTGGTCCGAGCCGCCTTGGCTCGCCGGGGTTCGAGCACTCGATCTGCCGTCACGGATCGCGCAGGGCCGTTCCAGCGATCCCGACTGGGCCGACGACGAACTCGAGCCCTGGGCCGAGTCGAAGGCGCAGGTCAACCCGCAGATGTTCGATCTGCCGTATCAGGACCCGGCGCCCCTGACCGAACTGCTGACCGAAATCACCTGCCCGGTACTTCTGATCCACGGCGACACCGAACGCGGCTCACTGATCTCCACCGAGTACGCGGACCGCTGCGCCCAAGCGGCAGCCGGCGAGTTCCGCGCCGTACACATCCCCGGCGCCGGCCACTCAGTTCGCCGCGACAAGCGCCCGCAGTACCTCGCAGAACTCACCACATTCCTCGACCGACACCGCTAATGCAGGGTGTAGCCGCCGTCGATCACCACGACTGAGCCGGTCATGAAGCTGGAGGCCGGCGAGGCCAGGAAGACGACGGTGGGGGCGATTTCGTCCGGTACGGCGTAGCGCTGCATGGGGACGTCGTCGATCCAGCGGGCCTTGAACTGTGGCTCGTCGACCGGCGCCATCTCGGTCTTCACGTAGCCGGGGGCGACGGCGTTCACGCGGATGTTCAACGGGGCCCACTCCGCGGCCAGGGACTTGGTCAGCTGGTGGACCGCGGCCTTGGAGGCGTTGTACGCCGGTTGCCACTGTGGACGGTTCACGATCTGCGCGGAGATCGACCCGATGTTGACGATGGTGCCGCCGCCGACCGTCGTGAAGTGCCGGGCCGCCTCCTGACTGAGCTTCCACAGACCGTCGACGTTCGTGGTGAAGACGGTGTCCCATTCGTCGTCGGGTACGTCGAGCGCCGGCCGGTGAACGCACGCCCCGGCGTTGTTGACCAGGATGTCGAACCGCCCGGTCGCGTCCAGCGCCGCCTGGATCGCCGCCCGCCCGGAGGCCCGGTCGTTCACGTCGAGGCCGACGCCGACCACCGTCCGACCGGTCTCGCCGGCCAGCGCTTCGGCCGCCTGCTGCGAGGCCGCGGCGTCGCGCGCACCGATCACCACGTCCGCACCAGCCTCGGCCAACCCGGTCGCGAAGGCCTTACCGAGCCCTCGATACCCGCCCGTCACCAGAGCCGTTCGCCCGGCCAGCGAGAACTTGTCGAGAACGCCCATCAGACAACAACCGATTCGATAGTCATCCCGACATTGTGACCGCGGACCGGCGAGCGTTCACACAACTTGGGACTTGAGCGGTGCCGTGGGTACGGATTGGCAGTATTGTTCGAAGCATCAGGAACGCCGACTCGAACGGCGTGTCCGGCTGCCCGAGACCCGGCGGTGCTCCAACGGCGCGTTGGGACGGAGTCGGGCCGATGTCTGTTACCCACACTGAAATCTCCCGGGCACCAGCGGCCGGCGGTTTCCGCGATGTTTCCGGCATCCCCGGAACAGACGAGTTGCTGGCTGGCGGTCTGGCGCAACTGGCAGTGGAGTTGTACGACGTCGAGGGCCTCGACGACGCCGTGGGCCTGGTCCTGGCGTACGCGCTGCGCACCACCACGTGCGACTGCGCCGGAGTCGTCCTTGTCGACCGACGGACGGGCCTGACGACGGGCGGTGCCACGGATCGGCGAGTGGAGCAGGCTGACCAGCTCCAACTGGAGTACGGCGAGGGGCCCTGTGTGCCCGTGAACCGGGAGCAACCAAGCGTTCTGGTCAGCGACACCACCGTCGACCCGCGGTGGCCGCGGTGGAGCCCACGCGTCGCCGAGCTCGGTCTTCGCAGCGTGCTCACAGTCCGGCTGTGCACTGCCCGGTCGAACCTGGGCGCGCTGAACCTCTATGCGATCCACCCTGGCGGGTTCACCGCCGTCGACGAGACCACCGCGCGGTTGCTGGCCCGGCACGCCGCAGTCGCGATCGCCACCGTCCGGGACGCGTCGACCTTGGCGCAGGCGATCGAGGCCCGCACGCTCATCGGCCGGGCTCAGGGCGTCTTGATGGAACGCTTCAGCATCGACGCCGATCAGGCGTTCGCAGTGCTCCGTCGCTACTCGCAGGACGACAACGTCAAGCTCCACCTCGTGGCCGCCGAACTGATCAGCACCCGGCGGCTGCCCATCAGATCACCGGTGGCCGCCGCCGACCGATCGCCGGCGATCGGCTGATCGGCGGGGTTTGCCCCTGGTCTGCGAGACGTAATGGGAGGCGGTGTGGTCAGGTGTCGTCGTCACGAGTTCGGCAGATCCTGGCCGAGGTCATGGCCGAGGCGGGAGACGGGCTCCCGGAGCACCTGTGCCGCGCCTGTGCGGTGGCAGTGCCGGTCAGTGGTGTGGGGTTGGCATTGATGACACCCACAGGTCACGGCGGCACCGTCACGGCCACCGACGGGCCGGCCTCGATGATGGAAGACCTCCAGGCCACCCTCGGCGAGGGCCCGTGCCTGGACGCGTCGAACGACGGGCAGCCGGTGTTGCAGTCCGACCTGGCCGCTACGGGGCCGGCGCGGTGGCCGGGATTCACCGCTGCCGCTCTCGACGCGGGTGTGGCCGCCGTGTTCGCCTTCCCGCTTCAGGTTGGTGCGATTCGGCTGGGCGTGCTCGACCTGTATCGCGACACGACCGGTCCGCTGGACCGGCCGCAGTTGGCCGAGGCGCTGGCATTCGCGGAAGCGGCCACGACGATCTTGCTGTACTTGCAGGACAAGGCCACACCGGGCGAGCCACTGCATCCGCGGTTGGCCGAGGCCGTCGAGAGCCGCCGCGAGATTCATCAGGCGACCGGGATGATGTCGGTGCAGGCCGGCGTCGGCTTGACCGACGCGCTGCTGCGGCTACGCGCCCACGCCTTCAGCAGTGAACGTTCTCTGATCGAGGTGGCCAAGGACGTAGTGGACCGGCGGCTACGCTTCCACCCCGAAGACGATCATCATGAATAGACAGCACCAGGTCACGGGCACGATCACCTCAGGAGGGAGAGCGCCATGAGCAGGGAGCAGCGACTGGCCAGCGTGTTCGTCGAGCTCGCCGACACCCTCGTCGCAGGTTTCGACGTCATCGACTTCCTGCACACGCTCACCGAACGCAGCGTCGAGATCCTGCAGGCCGACGCGGCCGGACTCATCCTTGTCGACCCCCACGAACAGTTGCACGTACTGGCCTCCACCACCGATCAGGCCCGGCTGCTGGAACTGTTCGAGCTGCAGAACTCCGAAGGGCCCTGCCTGGATTGCTTCGCCACCGGACACCCGGTGGTGAACATCGACCTGGCCGAGGTCCAGGCCCGATGGCCGCGGTTCCAGGCGGCGACCACCGCGGCTGGCTACCGGTCCGTGCATGCCCTGCCGTTGCGGCTGCGCGGTCAGGTCATCGGAGCCATGAATCTGTTCTGCCAGAACCGTTCCAGCCTCAGCGACGACGATATCGCGGTCGGTCAGGCGCTGGCGGACGTCGCCACCATCGGTCTGCTGCAGGAACGCACCGTTCGCCACGGCGAGATCGTCGCCGAACAACTCCAGGGTGCGCTGAACAGCCGCGTCCTGATCGAACAGGCCAAAGGAGTGGTTGCCGAGCGAGCCGGTCTCGGCGTGGACGCGGCCTTCGCCGTGCTGCGCACCTACGCGCGCCGCAACGGGCGCCACCTCAGCGAGGTCGCCGCCGCCGTGATCGACGGTTCGCTGGACTTGACGGTGTCGCCCTCCAACCAGCAGAGCAGGTAGTCACCGGCCGAGGAGTCCGACGGCGAAGGAGACGACCAGGACCGAGAGCATCAGGGCCGAGACCGATTCGACCGCCATCAGGAGCTTGGCCCGAACGGTCAGCGGCATGGTGTCGGTGGGGCTGAAGGCCGAGGAGTTGGTGACGGACACGAACAGGTAGTCGATGAATCCCGGAGCCCAGCCGGACTTGGCCGAGGACCGCAGCGCCACTTCACTGATCGCATCGTGGTCCTCGTCCTGCGGAAACCGGAAGTCGGCAGCGGGTAATCCCGGCCGATCGACCCGAAAGCGCGTGACCGGACCGCCCCGATCAAGCTCCCAGTACGCGAGCGCGAACACGAGAACGTTCGTCAGCCACACCTGGCCGGCGGCTGCCAGCAACTGACCGCCCGCTGTCGCCTCTCCGACGACCAGCGACCGGATCAGCAGCACGAGTGCAGTCGTGTTGGACAAGGCGATCAGCAGCACGAGGCCGATCGACAGCCGCCGCAGGAAGCGGTTCTGCTTGCTCATCCGGCGCGGGTTGGCCAGGACCAAGGGAACGAACAACAACAGTTCCAGCGCCGGGATCACGAACCGTGGCCCGATCTGCAGAGCGCCGGGCAGGACGGCATACATGCCGATCGCCGCCATCACGCCGACAGCGGCCGGCAACCGGGGCTCAGCCGGACGGGTCTGCTTCGTCCGTTCATCATCCATGCGAGTCACCCTGGCATACGAGGTGGGGGACGCCGCGTAGGCAGCGTCCCCCAATCTCTACAGGTGCGTGCGGGCCGGCAGCCCGCGGTTGCCGTTCGGGGCGATGGCAACGAGTTCGAAGGTTCGGCCCCGGGTGAGGTCGACTGACTCGGCGAAGAAGGCGTCACGATGGACGCGGCCGAGCCAGCGGTTCGTCCCTTGGAGTACGTCGTACGCCGTGGCGTCCGGTTGGCGGGACCAGGTGAAGCTGAGGTGGCGGGTGGTGCCCGCGCCGGGGCCCTCGTCGGCTACGGCGAAGGATCGTGGGCGGGCGGGAGTCTTGTAGAGGGACTGCACGTCGGCCAGCAGGACCTTGCCGAGGTGGCCGGATCCGCTGGTGCGCAAGGAGATCCGCGCGATGCGGTCGTCGCCGCAGGGCACTCGCCCGCCGTACTCGATCCAGCCCGACGCTCGCCGGACAGGCATCAGCCGGGTCCACGAAATGCTGTCCGGAGCAGTACGACGGGTGACGCCGAGCTCGATCGTCGACAGACCTTGCGCGACCACCCGGACCTCGGTGTGGTCGGTCTGCGTGATGTCGGTCTTGAAGAGGTGGACGACACCGTTGCCCGAGAGCGCGAGGCTGTGCGCGCCCTCGTACGCCGTGCTCTCGTCGAGGGTGACCGTGACGCCGTCGGTCCAGTACTGCCACGTGAGCGCCCGATCCGCGCAACCCTGGTTGTCCCAGCCGCTGTCGCGGACCTGCTTGCCGTCCAGGTAGAACGTGCTGCCGACGCCGACGTTGAAGGTGGTCACGATCGGGAGCGCGCCGTACGGCGACCGCTCGACGATGCCGTGCGCGATGCCGTCCCAGCGCTTGTAGTTCAGGACGTCGGTCCGGTACGGCGGCGTACGTTCCTCGATCCGCCCGGACGTCGCCGGGTTACCGGTCGGCCCGGACCAGAACCGCTGCTCGAGGTCGCGGTACTTCGCCCGTCCTTCCGGTGTCGTGGTGGCACCGGAGTTCGCGGCGGTGGCCCAGTACTGGTCCTCGACGAACAGTGCGACGGAGATCGGACCGGGGTGGCCCGGGTACGCGTAGTCGGTAAAGCACTCCTCCGGGTTGAAGCCGCCTTGCTGGTGCTCGACGCCGGCGAACGCGACCTGCCGCGGGTCGAACCCGGCAGCGGTCGCGGTCTTCGCGCTGCCGCTCAGGTCCGCGTCGACGTACGGCCAGCCGTAGTTGATGAAGATCGAGTCGACGATCGGATCATCCGGAGTGCCCAGCCACGGGACGTTCTTCTGGTTCAGCGTGTTCTGGTAGTCCAGGTTGCCGTTCGGCAGGTCCGCGTCGTAGTACTGCAGGTAGAAGTCCGGGTCCTGGGCCTTGAGGTAGCGGAACAGGTCCCGCAGCTTCGCGGCCTGGGCGGCGGTGATCGACGCCTCCTGGTTGATGAACAGGCCGTCGAAACCGAAGTACTTGCGGATCTCGATCAGCTTGTCGCCGACCGGGAACGAGCCGTCGGCGGCCTGGACCAGGAACTCGCTGAAGTCGACGCCTGTGCGCGGCCAGAACCAGCCGCCGATCGTCTTGACGCCGTTCTTGTGCGCGGCCTCGGTCCAGCCCGGGTTCGGGATGTCGATGACGCCGTAGTTCCGGCCGGGTGCGCTCGGGTCGGCGACCACATCGCTCGGCACCGACGGCAGCACCTGACCGTGCCAGGTACCCCAGACGTCGATGTACGGCCAGAACCGCTGCGTGTAGACGTGCCCTTCGAGCCCGATCGGCTGGTTGCGGCCTTCGTAGATCGTGCCGGCGTCGTCCAGGCTGAGCGTCGACAACCGAACACCAGGGTCGAGGTCGGGGTGCGCCTGGGTCGGCGCGAACGGCGCGATCCGCGGCGCCAACGGGACCAGGCAGCGCAGGTGCCGGGCCCACGGGTGGGTCTTCGGGTCGAACTCGAGCAGGTCCGCCGGGTTCCATCCGTACGTCGACGGTCCCGGCGGGATCCCGCCCGTCCCGGGCTTCGGTGCTGCCGATCCCGCCGCTGCGGCCGTCGTACCGACCCCGGCCAGCGCCGCCGCCAGACCGACGCCTCCCACCGTGATCAGCGTTCTCCGGGAGACCTTCGTCATCGACACACTCCTCAGATATACCGGTTTAGTTTGCCCAGCATCATAGGAGCGAGACCTCTTCAGCAAAAGAGCTGAACTGGTTTTGCCGCGAGCGTCAGGCCAGGTACGGCCGGCCGCTGCCGTCCCACTTGAGGACGCCGGTGTAGGCCTGCCGCTTGTTCGAGTCCTTTACGCCGTTGTGGTTTGCGTCGACGTACGCGTGGAAGGCGATCCGGGTGGTCGCGCCGACGTTGATGACGGTGGCGCCGCCCGGTCCGCAGAGCCGGGTCGACTTGGTGGTCATCAGGGTCTTGACGCGGGTGAAGCGACCGCCCCAGAAGGTGCTCGCGGACCACACGTCGGTGTTGTAGGAGCAGTTGATGTAGTCGCCCCGGGACGCGAACAGCCACACCTTGCCGCCGTGCGCGATGACCGACGGGCCCTCGATCCTGGTCGAGCTGACGATCTTCGCGATGCTGCTGCCGACCACGCGCGTGCCCGTCTGTGTGTCCATCTGGACCGCGCGGATCTGGAAGCCGGACGCGTTGCGGTAGTCGCTCTTGTAGATCAGGTACCGCTTGCCGTCCCTGGCCCGGTACGCCGCCGGGTCGATCGCCTCGTACCCGCGCGAAACCCACGGCGAGCAGACGACCGGCTTGGAACCCGGGGTGTAGTTCCCCGCCGGCTGACGGGAGGTCGCGACGCCGATGCAGTGCACGTGGCGGGACGCGGACTCGCCGGTGAAGTACATGACGTACAACGCGCCGTGGCTGTCCGAGCTCTGGAACACCTCCGGCGCCCACAGCAGCGGCTTACCGTGATCGACCCACGCCGGGATCGCCGCCATCGACTTGTGAATCGCCGACCAGCCACCACTCGTAGTCCACCGCGTGCCGTACCCGGCACCGGTCCGGAACAGGTAGAACTTCGAACCAAGATGCGCAAACCCCGGGTCGGCAAAGTCCTCAGTCCCAACCCGCCGCACACTGCTCGGCGCCGCCGCAGCCTGCGCTGTCACAGCAGCGTCAGCTCGCGCCGCACTCCCCGGATGCACAACTACCAGCCCCACAACAGCGGCCAAACCAGCAACAACAGCCAGCGCAATACGACGCACGAGAACCTCCACAAACCCTGGGCGGACGAGGCCCTCGCAACCTAACCCGCCCACCGGGCCAACCAGCCCAACAGGCGGTCAACCGAGCCGCCAGCCAACCGCACCTCAGAGGGGCCGCACCACGACACCCACCACACCCACCACACCCACCGCACCCACCGCACCACCGCACGCACCCGCACCACCGCACGCGCCGCACCGCACGCACCGCACGGCCCCGCTGGCACCGGCCTGATCTGTCTCGCCGGCCGGCCCGACCAAGCACGACGAAACCCACACGAGGGGATATCCGGCTCTCTGCCGGATGTGTGAGAGTTGCGTTGCCCGCCAGTGGTGACCTGCCGATGGGCCGGCCACGGTTGCTCCACCGGGTGGGCGGCGGATCATCGGGTTGGTGCGGCGCGGACCCTGGCGGTGGTGTGATGTGCAAGCTCGACAGGTAGTACACCGGCGAGACGCTGTACGCGCGGACACGTTCACGCTCAGGTGCACTACCCCGCCATCCGACATATCCTGTCGAGCTTGCACATCGCACCAGGCCGGCGCCGCCCGCACTGAACCCACCGACCACGCACATGAGCCGCAAGAGCCGGTTACCCCAATCGACGAACCTGCTAGCTCGAGGCCGTGAGTTCTACGAGGTTGACGGCGCCGTCGGTTACGAAGAGGCCGAGGTGGCCTGGGCCTAGGTTGTAGCGGCGGAAGGTTAGGGCTACTCGGTTGTCTACGACGACCTGGCCGGTTGTGTCGTTGAGTAGGACCTGCACGGTGTGGCGGCCGGGTGGGAGTGGGCAGGGGCGTTCTAGTTCTACGAGGTGAGGGATGTCGCCGTCTACCTGCCATTGGGCTGGGCCGGTGCGGCCGCGGGGCCAGTGGTCCAGGACGGTGCGGTTGCGCTGGGGTTCGAGTCGTACGACGGTGGCGTGCTCGCCGTCTGCGCTGGCGTGCAACAGCAGCCCGAACGCCTGCGTGCCGGCCTCGACGTCGACCGTCAACGAGATCAGGCACCGCTCCGGCGTGACCTCCCCGACCCACGCGGCGTACCGATCAAGAGCTGGCTCGACGTCGAGCTTCACCTGCTGTACGTCGGCGTACGCCGCGACAACCTCTGCGGGGAGTCCGAACGCGAGCGTCCCGTCGTCCTCCTGATGTGCTTCGAGTACGGCGAGATCGCCGGCCCACTGCCACCGTCCGGCATCGGAATCACCTTGTTTTGTAGGGATCCAGCCGATGAAGAACCGCCGCCCGTCATGCTCGACCGACTTGGCCGCGTAGAACGCTCGTCCGTCGACGGTGTCACGCCCCGGCGCGAGCCACGGACCGTCCGGCCCACGCGCGATCCGGTAGCGGGTCTGGAACGCGTCGGTGAACTCGGAGTACACCAGGTACCACCAGTCGCCCCACTGGAACACATCCGGGCACTCCTGCGTGATGAACCGGTGCGGTTCCCACAACGGCTCCGCGATCGTCCACTGCGCCAGGTCGGTCGACGTCAATCGCGCCACGACACCACAGCGGCGATCCGGCTCATCGACGTACCGCGCCGCCAGGACCATCTGCCACGGCTGATCGGCTGCGATCCGGTACACGAACGGATCCCGCCAGTCCTGAGGCACGTACCCCGGCGGTGCACCAAAAGATTCCGAGGCGAGCTTGGTCCAACGCGTCGGATCACCGTCACTGACCGCATGACACACGACCTGAAACGAGCCGTCCGCGTCCCCGCGCCGCGGATTGTGCCCGGTGTAGAACAGGTGCAGCTGAGAACCGTCGGCAACCACACTGCCCGTGTAGCAATCGAAATCGACCGCATCCCGATCCCCCGCGGGCAGTACGACGCCGTGGTCCGTGTACTGCACGAAGTCCGTGGTCGACACCAACGCCCACGGCATCCCGCTCGCACCGGCGGTCGGATCCTCGGGACGCTCGTCCAGCAAGTAGAACAACCAGACCCGCCCCGCGTGACTGAACGGAATCACATCACCGACGAAGCCCGACGACGGGCGCCAATGAATCATTTCGCGGTAACCCGTGGTCGCCGGCGCGGCGGATCACCGACCGAATCCCGCTCGATCAGCGGGCAGTCGATGATCACCCGCTCGGGCGCATCGTCCGGACCGGCCACCAGGAGCTCGCCGGCCCGTCGGCCCAGCATCAGGTGCGGCAGCTCGGCGGTCGTGAGGCCCGGCCGGACCTGGTCCGCGACATCGGGCTGATTGTCGAATCCGACGACGCTGACGTCTCGCGGGCAGTCGAGTCCGAGCGCGTGCAGGGCGAGCAGCGCGCCGATCGCCATCCGGTCGTTCCCGCAGACCAAGGCCGTCGGGGCGTGCTCGGTCATCACCTCGGTCGTGAGGTCGTACCCGTTGCCGATCTGGTAGTTGCCGTACCGATGCACGAGATCGGCCGGACGCAGACCGGCCGCCCGGGCGGCGTCGTCGAATCCACGCCGGCGCTCCTTGCAGGCGTAGTCGTTCCGCATGCCGCCGAGGAACGCGACCTCGCGATGCCCGCGCTCGAACACGGACGCCGCCGCGGCTCGCCCACCGGCGTACTCGTCGGCCAGCAGGACCGTGTCGGCGTGACCCTCCTCGGGCCAGCAGTTGACGAAGATCGTCCGGATCCCGTCGAGGCGCGGGCTGCGGTGCAGCGGCTTGGGCGAGAGTGACGCGTACACGATCGCGGCGACGCCTTGCCCGACCAGGCTCGCGACCGCGTCGTCGCCCTGCCCCGGATCATCGGTCGTGTCGACGACCATGCACACGTAGCCCGCCGGCTGGACGACCTGTTGCAGGCCGAGCACGATCAGACCGGCGTACGGCTGGGAGACGATCCCGCTGGTCACGACGCCGACGGTGAACGACTTGTTCGACCGCAGCAGTTGGGCCGCCCGGTTCGGGACGAAGTCGAGCTCGGCCGCGGCCTGGAGCACGCGCCGTCTGGTCTCCTCGGCGACCGCGACGTCGCGGCGGTCGTTGAGCACGAACGAGACCGTCGGCTGGGACACCCCCGCGCGCCGGGCGACGTCGGTCATCGTGACGCGTTTCGGCCGGCCGTCCGACTGCTTCGCCATGGTCCTCCCCCCTTAGGTAGGCGCAGTACCGTGCGCGGCCTGCGAGCCGCAGCCAATTTACTATCACAGTTCAGCCCAATACGTATTGCGTACCACCGTACACCGCTGCTACCGTCCCGGGTCAATACGTATTGGGCGGCGCGCCGGGCCGCCCGAGCGGTCAAGGAGGAACCCTCATGACAGGTATCAATCCGCCCGGAGGCTCGCTCGCCCGCCGTACGCTGCTGAAGGCCGGAGCCGGTGGGCTCGGGCTGGCCGCGCTGGCCGATCTGGCCGCCTGCAGCAAGGACGGCGGCGGCTCGTCGAAGTCGCTGAAGATGCTGTACTTCGGGGAGCAGGCGCAGGCGACCCAGTTGCAGAACCGGTTGCAGCCGCAGATCGCCAAGCTCGACTCGACCATCAAGTTCGAGATCTCCGCCATCAACGGCACCGACTGGAACGACTTCCTCGCCAAGGTGCTGACCCAGATCGCCGCCGGGACCCCGCCGGACATCATCAGCGTCGCCACCGAGGGCCTGCAGCTGATGGCGTCGAAGGAACTGGCGGTCCCGCTCGACGACTACGTCACCAAGGACCTGGACGCGCTGAAGGAGTACTTCGCCGACATCCACCCGGCCCTGATCGAGTCGATGATGTACCAGGGCCACCTGTGGGAGCTCCCGGACAGCTTCAACGCCGGGAACATGTTCTACAGCACGGAGCTCTTCCAGCGCGCCGGCGTCGTACCGCCGAGTGCGGACTGGACCCTCGACGACTTCGAGACCGCGGCCACCAAGATCGCCAAGTTCAAGGGCATCAACGCCTTCGGCTGGGTGGTCCGGCTGTGGGGCAGCTGGACGTCGTTCATGTACGCGAACAACGCCAACCTGCTCGAGGAGGGCAAGTACGACGGCGGCGACTGGCTGTGGAACAAGGCGTACGCCGGTGACGCCGCGGCGACCGGCCGCAAGGGCGGCTGGAAGTGGGGCGCACCGACCGCGAACTCCGACGCGACCGTCGAGGCGCTGAACTACATGATCGAGCTGACCAAGAAGGGCCTGTCGCCGTCGCCCGACGTCGGCGGTGGCGGCACGCTGCAGGGCCTGTTCGCGTCGAACCGGATCGGGATGTCGATCGGCGGCGGGTTCTGGGCCGGCGGCCTGACCAACGCCGGGATGAAGAACGGCAGCTTCGACGTCACGATGTTCCCGAAGTGGAAGAGCCAGCGGCACCTGTTCGGCGCCGGCGGCTACGCGATCTTCAAGTCGTCGAAGAAGAAGGACCTGGCCTGGGAGGTCCTGAAGCTGCTGGTGAAGCCGGAGACCTTCGACCTGGTCTTCCCGGGCAACGTGACCACGCCCGGCCGCAAGTCCCTGGTGACGGCCGCGCGGTACGCCAAGACCGGTCCGAAGCACTGGTCGGTCTTCTACGACACGCTGACCAAGCACCCGGACACGGCCCCGATCCCGGCCCCGCCGTACTACAACGCGCTCGCGACCGCGCTGAACCAGCGCACCACCCAGGCGATCTCGTCCGGTAACGCGAAGGCGGCCCTGGACGGCTTGCAGTCCGACCTCGAGAAGGCGGCAGGAGCGAGCTGATGGCTGCCGTCACCGCGGAGGTGCGCGAAGCCGTCGGGAAGCGGCGCGGTCATCCGTCCTCGCACGGAGAGGCGCGGTTCGGGTTCGCGATGATCGGGCTGTCGGTGCTGTTCGTCGCGATCTTCACCGCGATCCCGATCGTCGCGTCGCTGGGTCTGTCGTTCTTCTCCTGGGACGTCATCTCGACACCGGAGTACGTCGGGCTGGAGAACTACCGGCAGCTGTTCACCGACGGGCCGGTGCTCAAGTCGTTCGGCGTGACGCTCGGGATGGCGCTCGCGATCGTCGTACTGCAGCTGACGATCGGGCTCGGGCTCGCCGTCCTCGTCAACCAGCGCAAGCTCGTCTGGGTACGGACGTTGTTCCGTACGGCGTTCTACCTGCCGCTGCTCGCGTCCACGGCGGCCGTGTCGATCTTCATGGGCTACCTGTTCGACTACAAGTTCGGGGTCGTGAACTACTACCTCAGCCTGCTCGGGATCTCGAACGTGCCGTGGCTGACCAGCGGTTTCGGGGCGGCCGCGACGATCGTGCTGATCGCGGTGTGGCAGCAGATCGGGTTCACGTTCGTCCTGTTCGTCGCGTCGCTGATGTCGGTCCCCACCGACGTACTGGAGGCCGCGCAGATCGACGGCGCCGGGGCGTTCCGGACGCTGTTCCGGATCAAGGTCCCGTTGATCAGCCCAACGATCCTGTTCGCGGCGGTCGTTGCCCTGATCAACGCGATGCAGCTGTTCGACCAGCCGTACATCATGACCAAGGGCGGTCCGGGATCGGCGACCACGACGGTGACGATCCAGATGTACCAGAAGGGCTTCCAGAACCTGCAGTTCGGGTACGGCTCGGCGATCGCGATCGTGCTGCTGGCGGCGATCCTGATCATCACCGGGCTGCAGTTCCTCGCGGCACGAAAGCTGGTGTTCTACCAATGACAGAATCCACCGGAACACTGGCCCGGATCGGCCGGATCACCGGCATCGCGGTACTGGTGATCGCCGCGATGATTGCCCTCGGCCCATTGTTGTGGACCGTCACCACGTCGCTGCGGACACCGGCCGAGGCGTTCAGCAACCCGCCGCAGTGGATCCCGTCGCACCCGGACTTCTCCAACTACGCCGCGGTCTTCGACCGGATCCCGATCGGCCGGTTCTTCTTCAACAGCGTGATCGTCACCGGCCTGATCGTGGTCGGCCAGACCATCACCTGCACGCTGTCCGGGTACGCGTTCGCGATGATCAGCTTCCCGGGGCGCTCGGTGATCTTCGGCATCTTCCTGGCCACCATGATGGTGCCGCTGCAGACGATCATCATCCCGGTGTTCGTGATCATCCGGTACCTCGGACTCTCCGACAGCCCGTTGTCGCTGGTGGTCTCCGCACTCGGCAGCGCGTTCGGCACCTTCCTGATGCGGCAGTACTTCATGCAGATGCCTCGCGAACTGGGCGAGGCGGCAAGGATCGACGGCGCCGGACACTTCCAGACGTTCCTGATGATCTACGCCAAGATGGCCGGTCCGGCGATCGCGACGCTCGCGATCCTGAACTTCTCCGGCTTCTGGGCGGAGTTCTACCGGCCGCTGATCTTCCTGCAGTCGCAGGACAACTTCACGCTGCCGCTCGGGCTGGTCGGTCTGCAGGGGAACCTCGGCACCGGCTCGATCTCGGTCGTGCTGGCCGGCGTCGTACTGGCGATCCTCCCGAGCGTGCTGCTGTTCATCTTCGCCCAGAGGTACTTCATCGCAGGCATCACGGCAGGAGCTTCACGGTGACCCAGACCCAGTCCGCAGCTCGATCAGCCGAACTGGTCGCGCACCTCCGCCCGGCGTTCCACGTCCGGCCGCCGCGCGGATACCTCAACGACCCGAACGGGCCGATCGAAGTGGGCGACGACGTCCACGTGTACTTCCAGTCGCGGCCCACGCTCGACCACCACGTACCGGTCGAGTGGGGGCACGCGACCTCGCCCGACTACGTGCGCTGGACGCTGCACCGGCCCGCGATGGCGCCGCAGCCGGGCGGGCCGGACACCGACGGGTGCTGGTCCGGCAACACGGTCCTGGACGACGGACGGGTCCGCGCGTTCTACTCGGGCCGCATCGAGGGACGCCCGTACCAGTCGGTGCTCACCGCTGTGTCCGACGACGGCGGTGTGTCGTTCGGGCCGCCGCACCAGGTGGTGCCTGACCCGTCCGACCACGCGATCATGTTCCGCGATCCCTTTGTCTGGCGGGAGAACGGCAGCTGGTGGATGGTCGTCGGCGCCGGGTACGTCGACCGCGGGGCGAGCATCCCGTCGTACCGCTCGACCGACCTCGAGAACTGGACGTACGCCGGTCCGCTCGCCGAACTGCCCCGCGGCGTCGTGGACGGCCACGACACCGGCGCCGCGTGGGAATGCCCGCAGATGCTCACGATCGACGGCCGCCGGATCGCGGTGATCGCGTCGTGGTCGCCGGAGGGTGGTCCCGACGAGGTGCTGTCGTTCGATGTCGACGTACCTCTGGTTCCGCGGCGCGTCGATCACGGGACCAACTTCTACGCGGCATCGGCCTTGCGGGACAGCCGGTTCGGGCCGCTGCTGTTCGGGTGGCTGACCGAGGGACGGGACCGGCCGGGCTGGACCGACGACTGGGCGGGAGTCATCTCGCTGCCTCGGGTCGTCTGGCTCGGATCGGACTCGTCACTCCGCAGCGCACCGGTGCCGACGCTCGACACACTCCGCGTCGGGGACGGCTCACCCGCCGACGGCGCGTCGACGGGCGCCCAGTGCGAAATCGTCGTACCGGAAGGCTCCGGGCAGGTCGTCATCCACTTCAGCGAGCAGGAACGCCTAGTGATCGAACTGGACGCCGACACGCTGACAATCGACCGCACCCAAGCCAGCCTCAACCCGCACGCCCACGGCGGGCGTATGCAGGTGGCCGACGCTTTCGATCCCGCATCCGACCGCCCAGCCGCCCGAATCATCCTCGACGGCTCGACCCTCGAAGTCTTCACCAGCGCAGGCCGCGTCCTCAGCACCCGCGTCTACCCGACCACCCCACCCACCTGGCAGAGTAGAAGCCCCAACCAACGCCCACCACTGGCCGCTCGCACGCTGACCAAACGAAAGCTGGCCGAGGCACAAGGCCCCGGCCAGCTTTGAATCAGTGTGTGACTACTCGCCGACCAACTGGTCGTAGTGGGTGGTCAGGGAGACGTGGGTGACGCCGTTGAAGACACCCGGGATCTTGCCGTACGCCGTGACCGCGGTGGCGGTGCCGTTCGCGTGGCTCAGGGCGAACTGGTCGGCGGTCTGGGTGTCGTGGTCGGCGGCGACCAGCAGTGTGCCTCCGCGGGTGCCGCAGCCCTGGGCGACCAGGGACTCGTACTGGGCGAAGCCCGAGGAGCGGATGAGCTTCATGACCGGCTTGGCTCCGGCCGCGATCGGGATGTGGGCGGTCCAGAGCGCGCCGGCGGTCGTTGTCATCAGCAACGTGTCGTACGTCGCGGACTCGCTGATCACCGTCATCGCCTTGAAGCCGCGGAAGCCCGGGATCGGGCCGAGCGCGGTGAAGCCGGCGCCGACGATCGCGTAGCGGTACAGGCTGTTGTCGGTGTTCAGGCCGTAGAGGTACGCGTGCCGCGGCGTGCCGACGCTGTAGTTCGACGTGGCGATCGACTTGAAGTTGGTCCAGCCCGATCCGACCTTCTTGAAGGTCGGCACCGGCGGGTTCTCCGAGTCGGCCGGCAGGTACGTCGTGTGCCGGTAGAGGTTCGAGCCCTGCAGCAGCAGGCCGTAGTAGTAGAACTGGGTCTGCGAGGCGTTGGCCGCGAAGTACCAGGTCGCGTCCGCCCGGGTGCCGACGAACGGGAACGTCTCGTAGACGTCCGAGCGCGGCGGCGTCGCCGGAGTCGCGTCGATCTCCTGCATGGTGCCCGCAGCAGTGGGCACGCCGACCGCGCTGAGGCAGCCGGCGGCGGCGGCCTTCACCGACAGCGGTCCGGCGGACTGCTTCGAGAGATACCGGTTCGGATCGGCCTGGCCGGTGGCGGCCGCCGGAGCCGAAGCGGCCGCGGCGCCGAGCAGACCGGCCCCAGCCAAGACGAGCGCAAGGCGCTGCAGTTTCATAGGAGTCCCCCTCCAGAGTGTCCCGAAACCTCGAGATCGCGCTGAGTGTAGCCGAGCTCACAGACATCTGACGAGGATGTTGCAGCTACCTGCAACCTCTGCGGCGGCTGAGTCTGCCGAGTTTGCTGACGCGGTGTGACCGAGCTGGTTTATCGGTCAGGTCCGAATCCGGTTTCGCCACCTCGGCCTTGGCTGCGTTCGTCACGGAAGGCGACCACGGTCGCGGTGATAATGCCCCTATGGGCAGCGAAGCTGTACCGCATTGGACTCACTGGTTGCCGCGGGCACCCACGGCCGATCGCGTGGTGCGTTTCTCGATGCTCTTCCGGGAGGCCTGCTCCGGTGTCAGCGGTACGACGCGGCGTACGAACACGCCCGGCAGGTGGATCGCGTCCGGTGCGAGCTCGCCGACCTCGACGACCTGCTCGGCCTCGACGATCGTCAGCCGGCCGGCCATCGCGGCGACCGGGTTGAAGTTCCGGGCCGCCGCGTGGAAGACACAGTTGCCGGCCCGATCCGCGACCGCCGCGCGGACCAGCGCCAGGTCGGTGACGATCGCCTCCTCCAGCACCATGTCCCGGCCCTGGAACGTCCGAACCTCCTTGGCCGGCGACGCAACCGCGACCGTGCCGTCGGGCGCGTACCGCCACGGCAGCCCGCCTTCGGAGACCAGCGTGCCGACACCGGTCGGAGTGAAGAACGCCCCGATCCCGGAGCCGCCCGCCCGCAACCGCTCGGCGAGCGTGCCCTGCGGCGTCAGCTCGACCGTCAACTCCCCCGCGAGGTACTGCCGCGCGAACTCCTTGTTCTCCCCGACGTACGACGCGATCACCCGGCTGATCCGCCCTTGCTCCAGGAGCAAACCGAGGCCAGCACCGTCGACACCGCAGTTGTTCGACACCACGGTCAGATCGCTCGCGCCCTGCTCGAGCAACGCCTCGATCAGGAACCACGGAATCCCGGCCAGCCCGAACCCGCCAACCGCGAGACTCGAACCGTCCGCAATATCCGCGACCGCCTCAGCCGGCGTGGCAACGACCTTGTCGAGACTCATGAACCGTCCTCGTTCCGGTCGCTGATCGGTTCGCAGATCACCACGTCGCTCATGCCCTCGACGGTATGTCGCCTGCGACCGATATGGAGAAATACCTGGATGTGCTCGATCCAGACTCTGAGAGTATGAATGCATGGAGCTCCGTCATCTGCGGTACTTCGTCGCCGTCGCCGAGGAACGGCACTTCGGCCGCGCTGCCGCTCGCCTGCACATGGCGCAGCCGCCGTTGTCGCAGCAGATCCGCCAGCTCGAGAGCGAGCTGGGCCTGCAACTGCTCCGCCGTACGACGCGACGCGTGGAGCTGACGCCCGCGGGCGAGTCCTACCTGGTTCGGGCGCGGCAGATCATCGCGGCGGTCTCGTCCGCAGCGGGTGAGGCCCAGCGGGTCGCGGCCGGGCTGCAGGGGCGGTTGGTGATCGGGTGCGTCGGTTCGGCGACGTACAGCCTGCTGCCCCAGCTGGTCCGGACGTTGCGCGAGGAGCTTCCCGATGTCGAGGTCGCCGTACAGGGCGAGATGCTCGCGCCCGACCAGGCGCAGGCGCTCGCGGACGGGCGGATCGACCTCGGGCTGCTGCGGCCGCCGGTCGAGGACGAGTCGCTACGGGTCGACGTACTGCGGGCCGATCCGCTGATCGTCGCCGTACCCGACGGGCATCGACTGGCCGGCCGGCGCCGGGTACGGCTGGAGGAGCTGGCCGACGAGGACTTCGTGATCCACGCAGGCGGCGGGCGGTCGGTCATGCACGACACCGTGCTCGCCCGCTGCCGAGAGGCCGGCTTCGAGCCGCGAGTCCGTCACGAGGTAGCGGAAACCTCGACGCTGGTGACATTCGTCGCCGCCGGCCTGGGCATCGCCATCGTCCCGGCCCCCGTCGCCGAACTACATGTCCCAGGCGTCACCTACCGCCCCCTCACCGGCTCCCCAACCATCGAACTAGCAGCCGCCACCCGAGCAGCCGACGAAGCACCCCACCTACAGCGCGCCCTCTCCGTCCTCAAAGGGTTGGTTCAGTAGTCGCTTTGAGCGTGATGACGACCTCGTTGCGGTGGAGGGTTAGGGTGCCGCCGGCGGCTTCGGCGCAGCGGCGGGCTATGTCCAGGCCCAGGCCTGTGGAGCCTCGGTCGCTGTGGCCGCGTTCGCCGGCGCCGAGGGGGATGCCGGGACCGTTGTCGGCGACAACTATCCGTACGACGCCGTCCGCGCGGGTCAGGGTGATTCGCGCGGGCGTGCCGTCGGGGGTGTGCGCTACGACGTTCTCCACGAGTGCGTCGAGTGCCGCACCGAGGTCCTCGCCGGAGGAACGCACCGTCGCGGGCGCGTTCGGCAGGTCCAGCGCCAGCTCGCGGCCTTGGTCCTCGAACAGCGGCTCCCAGAACGCGGCCCGCTGACGCGTCACCTCGACCGCGTCCGAGTGCGGGACGCGGCCCTCGCGCTGCGGTCGACGGGCGGCGCTGATCACCGCGGTCAGGGTCCGTTCGAGGCTGTTGACCTGGGTGTTCAGCTCCTCGGCGCTCTCCCGGTCGGGCAGCGCCTCGACCTGCAGGCGCAGCGCGGTCAGCGGCGTACGCAGGCGGTGCGACAGGTCCGCGACCGCCTCGCGTTCGACCGCGATCACCTCGTCGATCCGGTCCGCGAGCCCGTTCAGCGCGGAGCCGACCTTCGCGACCTCGGCCGGTCCGGTCGTCGGGGCGCGGGCGTCCATGTCGCCGCGGGCCAGGCGTTCCGCCGTACTCGCCGTCTCCTCCAACGGGCGCGCGAGGCGTCGGGACACCAGTTCGGCGCCGATGATGCTGAGCAGCAGCACGACCAGGCTCCCGCCGACGAGGATCAGGATCCTCGGCACCACACCGTCGTACAGCTCGTCGCCGGTCAGGTAGAGGCAGACGGAGGCCGTGCCGTTCGGCGTACCGACGCCGACGTCCACCGCGAGACCGCCGCCGACGTTGCGGTAGTCCGCGTCGCCGATCTTCGGCGGGCCCTTGTCGTCCCCATCACCATCACCGCCACCGTCGCCGTACCCGGCCGGCACGTTCTTCGGCGTCGGCACCCCGCCGGGCGGCGGGTCGCCCAGCGTCGTACCGTCCGGCATCCGCACCGAGATCCGGCCCGGATGATCCGTCAGGCCGTTCAGGTACGCCGTGATGTCGTCGTTCGTGTGGTCCTTGTCGCCGACGTAGTACGCGACGCTCTCCGCCAGGTACCGCGCCTTGTCCTTGGACTCGCTGGCCGTCGTACTGCGCAGCAGAATCACCAGCGGTACGGCGAAGGCGAGCACGACCAATGTGGTCATGCCCACCGACAGCAGGAGGATCCGACGGCGCATGCTCAGCCGTCCACCGCGAGCTTGATCCCGACCCCGCGGACACTGTGCAGGAACCGCGGCGTGGCCGCCGTCTCGCCGAGCTTTCGGCGCAACCACGACAGGTGTACGTCGACAGTCCGGTCGCCGCCGCCCCACGGCAGACCCCAGACCTCCGCGAGCAGTTCCCGTTTCGTCACGACGGCTCCGGGCCGGCGCGACAACGCCAGCAGCAGGTCGAACTCCTTGCGGGTCAGGTCGACCTGCGAACCGTCCACCGTCACCTCCCGGCTTCGCGGATCGATCCGCAGCCCGCCGACCTCGACAGTCGACTCCTCTTGCGAGTCCTTCCCGAGCCGCCGCAGTACGGCGCGAATCCGCGCATCCATCTGCGCCGCGCTGAACGGCTTGATCACGTAGTCGTCCGCGCCCGCGTCCAGCAGCCGTACGACGCTCGCGTCATCGTCCCGCGCCGTCGCCACGATCACCGGCACGTCGCTGACCGCCCGCACCATCGCGAGCACGTCCCGCCCGTCCAGATCGGGCAGCCCGAGGTCGAGCAGCAACACCTCCGGCCGCTCGCGAGCGACCGCGGCGACCCCGTCGGCGCCGGCCGCGACCGCCGAGACCACATGTCCGGCCGCTGTCAGGGACTTCCCCAACGACAACCGAATCGCATCATCGTCCTCGACCAGCAACACCCGCGCCATGGAGTCGAGAGTAGCTTCAGCCCTCTCAAGCGAGCCTCAAGCCGGTGTTAAGCGTCGTTCTCCGGAACTTTTTCGTCACCTGGCGACCTTTTCTTACCGGAAAGGCGCGGTGGTTTCAGGCCGGTGGCGCGGAGTTCGAGGGTGGCCAACGCGGTGACGACCTCGCGGTCGCCGTCGCGCCAGGCGGCGACCGGGTCGGTGGAGATCTTCGCGAGCTTGTGCATGGGCTGGTTCGCCATCGCCCGGAGCGCGAACAGGTCCAGGTCCGCCGCGTTGTCGATGAACCGCTGCGCCGCGCTCGCCCGCCGCGCAAACCGGATCCGCCGCGGCACCCAGATCAGTACGGCGAACAGCACCGGCAACCCGATCGTCACCGCCGCGAGCACGTACGCCAACTGCTCCACCGCATGCGCCTGATCCCGCCCCGCCTGCGCCATCTTCCCCGCGGCGCCGGCCGCACTGTCGATCGGCGACCGCAACTGATCCCCCACCGCCGGCACTTTCCCGATCGGCTCGGACAGCCGCCGCAGATCCCCCGCGAGCCCGTCCCCCGCCTCAGCCGCCTTCCGCCCCGGCGCCCCGAGCGCATCGGTCACCCGATAGACGAGCAGCCCCAACTCCACACACGCCCAGACCCACCCCACCAGCATCAGATCACCAACGACCTGCCCAAATCGCCGCACCCGTGTGTCGGAGTAAAGCTTCACGCAGCCTCCTCGAGGATCCTGGCAGGCCGCAGCCTAGCGAGGCGAGACCATCCGATGTGGGATGGCCTCGCCTCACTTGTCCCCGCGTTCGGGTCAGGCCATGCGTGGCGTGATGGTGCGGGAATCGATCGAGCTGACCCCGCGGCCTCCGGCGGCGGTGTGCGTCACCGTGACCTCCAGCGGGTGGTCGGCGACGATGTCCAGGACGCCGAGGACGAGCAGCGGGCCCTTGGGTCCGATGGCCTCCTCGAGACTGCAGCAGTCGTCCATGGTCGCCGTACCGGGCGCGAGCCTGATCTTGGCGAACGGGCGGGCAGGGACCGTGCGCGGCTCCCGGCCGACCGCGTCACCGTTGAGCACGAGCGGTGCGAAGTACTTGACGATCGTGACCGTGCAGGTCGTCGGGTTGTAGATCGTGACCGCGGTCGCGTACTGCCCGTCCACGACGGTCCGGCACTTGTCGTCGTCGCCCTTCTCGGTGCCGCAGATCATCTCGACGGAGTGATGCCAGCGGCAGGCGGGCACCGTCACGGTGACCGGCTTCGTGGCGACCACGACGCCGTCGGCGACCACGTCGAGCGTGCCGGTGAACGTCTGCTCGTCCTCCTCGCAGTCGACGACCCCGGTCCACGTCACGTCGAACGGCAGCGTGTGCGGCTGGTCTCCGGGCAGCGGTCCGTAGCTGGGCGGCGTGATCGCGGTGACGAACTGCGCGATCGATCCGGTCGGCTGCAGGTGTACGTCGGCGATCGAGTGGACAGCGGCGTTGATCAACGGGATCAAGGTGCCGACGATCTGAGTGGCGTCCACACCTACCGTGTGCGTGCCACCCGGTGTGGCGGCGGTCATCCGCGTGGCCTGCCCGGCGCTGCCACCGACCGGGCAGGGCGCGTAGTCGTTGGCGCCCAGCGTCGGATCGGCGTCGAGGGCACCGGGTGTTCCGGTAACCGTGCTGACGGCAACCAAGGTGATCCCGGCCGCGACCAGCGCTGCGGTCGCGGTGCCCTCGGTCACATCCGGTACGCCGGACAACGCCGAACACACCGGATCGTGCCCGGGCGCGTCACCGAACCAGACCACGATCCGCTTGCTATCAGGACGCCAGCCGATGGCGGGGTCGGCTGCGACCTGTTGCAGAGCGAAGAGTTGCCCCTCAGGAATGTCGGACCCGTCCGAAGCCGTCCAGGCAGCAACAGCCGCACTGACGTCCGCGACGCCGGGCGTCGGCACGAGCTGGTGCTCGAACGCGTACGGGTTGACGCCCGCGGCGACCGGAAAGTCCTTGTAGTTGCCGGCGCCCCAGGCGAGGTCGAACCCGGCGAACGCCGGATCGTTGACGATCGCGCCGATCCCGGCCTGGACCGCACCGATGATCGGGAACATGCTGAACGTCGTGTCGGCCAGCAAGTAGATATCGGCCTTCGGTGGGATCCGCGATTGCGGCACCTGCACGGTCACCGTCTCGTGTTCGGTAACGCACTCCGGCAACACCCAGGTGTTGGTCGGCGGGTCCACGGTGACCGGCTCCTCGCGGGCCCCGGCCGGCGCCGTCGCCGGTGCTGCCAACGCAGGGACGAACAGCTCCCGCCCTGCCAACGCCTCGAGCCGTCGCCGCGGATGCACCGCGCCGGACGCGTCGACTGCGATCGAGGTGCCGCGGTTCGGCTCTCCCCGGACGACGCCGTAGAACGCCCGTACCTCCTGGCCGTCCGGCATCCGCCCGGTCTCCCCGGCGACGACGTCGATCTCTTCGGTGCCGAGCGCTTCGACGAGCGCGGACCGTACTGCCTCGGTCGGCTCCGGCCCGATTTCCCCACCGGTACTACCGCCAGCTGTGGAACTCATCAGATTTCTCCCCCTTGGAAATGTGCCCCTACAGCCCAGACTCCGGCCGGCCGCGTTTTGATACCGGCCGTTCGCAAAGTCCGCGCGGGGCGGGGGAGATCACAGGTTGCTGCGGAGGTTCCAGAGGAGGGGGTAGTAGCGGAGGTCGAGGCGGCTGCGGAGGTAGTTGGCGCCGGAGGAGCCTCCGGTGCCTGGTTTGGTGCCGATCATGCGTTCAACCATGACGACGTGGCGCGCGCGCCATGCCGCGGCCAGTTCGTCGTGCTGGACCAGGGCCTCGGCGAGTTCCCAGATGGCGGCGTAGTGCGAGCGGTCGCCGGCGACCTTGCGCAGCGCGTCGCGGGTGGCGTCCTCGGTGTCGGTCTCGAAACCGGCCTTGCGCAGTACGTCGAGGTACGCGTCCCAGAGCGTCGGCTCGTCCAGCCGGCGCCGCAACCGGTCCTGCTCGACCGAGGTCAGCCCGCGGAAACGGCGTACGAAGGACGGATCCTTCGCGCCGGACAGGAACTCGATCTCCCGGAACTGCACGGACTGGAACCCGGACGCCGGCGACAAGCGGTGCCGGAACTCACCGAAGTCCTGCGGTGTCATCGTCTCGAGGATGTCCACCTGCTGCGTCAGCACGCGCTCGATCGTGTGCACCCGCCGCAGCAGGTGCTCGGCCAGCCAGTGCTCGCCGGCGAGCATCGCGTCCCGGGACGCGGTCAGCTCGTGCAGGACCTGCTTGAACCACAGCTCGTACACCTGGTGGATCGTGATGAACAGCAGCTCGTCGTGCGCCGGCGGGTCGGACTCCAGCCGCTGCTGGTCGAGCAGCTCGGCCAGCCGCAGGTAGCTCCCGTACGTGAGCCGGCCGCCCTCCTCGCCGAAATGTACGTCGACCCCGCCCCACTGCCCCGCAACCCCGTCACCAGTGCTCATGACACGGAGACTAACCGACCAGTTCGTGACCGGTCAGTGATTCGTTCGTTGGAACTCAGGTACGCCGAGTTCGAGGAGTTGCATGTCCGTCACGGTCGAGAGCCCGATCGTCCCGGGACCGGTTCAGGGTCCCACCCGGGAAGAGCCGCTGATCGAGGCGTTGCTGCTCGACGACTACCGGTCGCTCGTCCACCTCGCTTATCTGATCCTCCCGCCTGCGATCAGCCGGGCGAGGCGGGTGGCGGCCGCGCATGCCGTCGTCCAGCGGGCGCTCCCGCCGGGGCTCGCGCTCCCGACCGACCTCGTACTCCCGTCGAGCCTCACCGTGCCGCCGGATGTCAGGGTTCCGGCGACCAGGCACCGGGAGTTCATGCGCCGCCGGGTCGTCGAAGAGGCGACCCGGCAGGCGGAGCGCCGCTCGTTCCTCGCCCGCCTCGGCAGCGTCCTCGCCCCGGCCGACGAGCTCGGTTTCGAGCCGTGCGGCACCCGCCCCGACCGCTCCGCCAGTACCCGCCGCCGCGCCCGCGGCCGCCGCTTCGCGATCGCCACCACCCTCGTCCTCACCGCGGGGATCCTCGCAGCCCTGCTGACTTCGTGACGTCTTGACGTAGGGTCGCGGTCCGCTTACCTTCGGTGGCACCGCCTTCTTCCTACCGCCCCA
Source organism: uncultured Actinomycetota bacterium (assembly GCA_963822475.1). Taxonomy (GTDB): domain Bacteria; phylum Actinomycetota; class Actinomycetes; order Propionibacteriales; family Kribbellaceae; genus Kribbella. Next base: position 622,882 of record CAWGHT010000006.1, on the reverse strand, counting down.
GGGAGATCTGTGATGTACGTTGGAATCGTTTCCAGCCTGTCCCTGCTGATCGCTCCCCTCGGCGCGCCACCACCGCCGCCGGCTGAGACCCCACAGGTGAACATGTCGACCCAGGCAACGATCTGCAACAAGTACTGCGACGCCCGCGACCCCGCCCTCGCGCCCAACGACCGGGCACCGGTCTCCAGCACGCTCTTCGGCCGCACGATCACCCTGCACTTCGACGACGACGACGCGATGGGCTGGGCCTCGATCGCGAACGGCAGCCCGGGCGACGAGGTCTGGCTGGACCGCTCGATGGACGGCGGCCGCACCTGGTCCGGCGGCAGCCGCCTCGGCAACACCGCGATCCCGAGCGGACAGACCGGCTGGCGTACGCAGATGTACAACGTCGACGACTGGAACAACCTCGGCGTCGGAGCGCTCCGCGCGTGCGGCAAGGCCGGCGACCGCGCCGACATCGCCTGTACGCCGTGGGCTCGTACGACGTGGAACGCGTGGGACCGTCGTACGGCGGCCGCGACCGCGTTGATGCAGGACTACAGCCTGACCAGCGGACTGTTCGACACGACGGGCTGGTGGAACTCGGCCAATGCGCTGAACGCGTTGATCGACAACGCCCGGGTCAGCGGGATGCAGAGCTACACGTACGCGATCGGCAAGACGTACGACCTGAACCTGAACAAGTTCGAGGGCCAGTTCCGCAACGACTACATCGACGACACCGGGTGGTGGGGGCTCGCGTGGGTTGCGGCGTACGACCTCACCGGCGAGGCCCGGTACCTGCAGACGGCGCGTGCGGACGCCGATCACATGGCGGCGTACTGGGACACCACGTGCGGTGGTGGCGTGTGGTGGAGTGAGGCGAAGACGTACAAGAACGCGATCTCGAACTCGCTCTACATCCAGCTGAACGCGCAGTTGCACAGCCGGATCGGCGGCGACACGACGTACCTGCAACGCGCGCAGGCCGGGTGGACGTGGTTCCAGCAGACCGGGATGATCAACGGCTCGAACCTGGTGAACGACGGGATCGACCTGTCCACGTGCAAGAACAACGGCGACACCGCGTGGACGTACAACCAGGGCGTGCTGATCGGCGCGCTCACCGAGTTGTCCAAGGCAACGAACAACTCGGCGTACCTGACGTCCGCGCGGCAACTCGCCGACGCGTCGACCACCGCGGCGTCGCTGCACACCGCGGACGGCATCCTGCGCGAGCCGTGCGAGAACGGCGACTGCGGTGGCGACGGCCCGTCGTTCAAGGGCGCGCACGTCCGCGGCCTCGGCAAGCTCAACGCGGCGCTGTCCGACCACCCGTACACGTCCTACCTGCAACGCCAGGCCGACCGCGCCTTCGCGGCCGACCGCACCCCGATGGACCAGTACGGCCTGCGCTGGTACGGCCCGGTCGACAAACTCGACGCCGCCCGCCAGCAATCCGCCCTCGACCTGCTCAACGCCATCTGAAAATGCAGGTTCGGTACAAGGTCTGTCCACAGGGGATCCAGGGGAGGTCCAGACCGGTCTGAACGCGGCTCAAAGGGTCCGTTTCCGGTGCCAGGGTGAAGTGACGGGCCGACAGCACGGTCGGCTCGCACTCCTGGGGGTGAGCCGGTGGCGGATGCGGTTGTCGACGAGTTGCGCAGGCTGGCCGGGCCGGATCTGTACCGGCGGAACGCCTTTCGGATCAGCGGTCTGCTCGCGGATGCGAACGCACGCACCACCCGTCAGGTCGCGCAGCGGTTGCGCGCGGCGCTCGAGGTGGGCGCCGATGTCGACCTCGGTACGGCGACCTCTCGCGACCCGCACGAGATCCAGGCCGCCTGCGACCTGATCCTCGGCGACCCGCGCCGCCGGCTGGTCCACGAGGTGTTCGCGCCCTGGGGCGACGACGTCTCCGCCTGCGGCTGCCACCCCAAGGTGCACGAGGACCACGATGCCGCGGTCGCAGCCCACAACGACTCGATCAGCCAGGAGCAGAGCCGCGGTACGCCGGATGTCGAGTGGAGCCGCGCATCGCAGTCCTGGTCGAAGGTCAGCGGCGCGCTGACGAACCACCTGGAGTACCGGGTCCGTGAGCTGGACGACCGGCAGCTCGACGACTCGGCCGTGGCCGGGATCGAGCGAGAACTACCGCGGACCCTCGTCCAGCCGGCCGTCGATCTCGCGGTCGCCGGTCCGCTCGGCCGAACAGGCGTGCTCGTCAAGGCGGCGCGGAGGTTCCCGAAGGCGGAGACCGTGCACCGCAGGCTGGTCGAGGCCGCGGCCGCACCGTTGTACGAGGACCTGGAGGAACGCCGTACCCAGGTCGCCCGGCGGATCGGTGAGGAGCCGGTCGATCCGATTGTCGCCGAGATCGAGCGCGACCTCCTGCCGCAACTGCAACGGCTGGACGCGCTGCTGCCGTCGAAGGACAACCACCGGACCTCCGCGCTCCACGACCAGCTCGCGATCCTGCTCAACAACTGCGCCGTCGACCTGATGAACCGCGGCAAGGGCGGCGACGGCCGCGTCGAACGCTGGCTGGACCGCGCGGGGAAGCTGGTGATCGATCAGCGGGACCGCGATCTGATCGACGAGAACCGGGAGGCGATGCTCGAGAGCCAGCGGGCGATGCGGGAGTTCCGCGAGCAGGTCGACTACCTGTTCCGGATGCGCGGGAAGTACGCCGCGCAACGCCTGCTCCGCCAGGCCCGGGCGCAAACCAGCTCGCCGTCGGTCCGTGCCGAGATCGACCAGATGCTCGCCGAGATCTCGGCCGGCACGTTCAGCACGTCGTACTCCCCTTCGCCGCAGGTGAAGCGGCCGCCGGTTTCCCCGAAGCGCCGGCGGCGTCGACTGGTGGCCTGGCTGCTCGTCCTCGCGCTGATCGGTCTCGGCGTGTGGCACTGGTGGCCGCACCAGCTCAACATCTCCGACGACAAGATCTCCGGCAACGCACCGGCCGGGACCTGCCTGGACAGGGAGCCGGACAGCTGGCAGACGTCGCCGACCGATCTCCGCGCCGCCGACTGCGACTCACTGCACTGGGGCGAGATCCTCGGGTACGTCGCGCTCACCAAGGTGCCCGCGGCGTACCCGGGAGACGACCAGGCGAACGCGCTCGGCCAGTTCCTGTGCGGCGAGAAGATGGTCCAGCAGCGTCTGAACGACAACGTGTACGACGTGGCCGCGGTCCATGCGTCCGCACAACGCTGGAACAACGGCAAGAACTCCAGCAAGTACGAGAACTACGCGGCCTGTGTGGTCCATCGGCAGGACGGTCTCGATATCGCGAGCGGTTTGGCACGGGCCGACGGGCTGACGAGTCCGAAGCCGGTCGCGATGGCGCTGGGCGCCGCGAAGGTCGCCGACAACGCGCCGGTCGGCACCTGTGTCCGGGACCGGATCGGCGGCCGGGTCACCGACGGGGTACTCGACGACAAGGTCGCGATCGTCCGCTGCAACGAGTGGCACCGGGCGCAGATCGTCGGCTACCCGACCCTCTACGAATCCGGTCAGTCCTTCCCCGGCGACAGCGAGGTCAACGCCGCGTCCCGGAGCGCCTGCGCGGCCAGGATTCCCAGCCTGCCGGGCTTCGCGACCTGGGTGGGACCGCCGTCCTATCCGTCGTGGACGGACACCACGCACGCCAAGTACGCCGTCTGCTTGGTGCACCGCGCCGACAACAAGCCGTTCAAGGGAGCAGCCAAATGACCTGGGCCGGATTCCGCCAGTGGCGGCAGCACAAGGCGTTCCGGATCGCAGCACCGAGCTGGTCCGGTTCGGCGTACGACGACCTGGAACGCTACCTCGCCGAGCTCGGGGAGACCGCTGCTCAACCCGCTGAGGACGCGGACGACGACTCGCTCGCCGAGGCGGCGACCAATCTGTGGCGGGCTCGCCGCAAGCTTGCCCAGGGCAACGATGGGCAGGGGAAGCAGGCTGCGCGTTATCTGCGGACCTGCGCGGGTGCGCTGGCGTCCGCTGGGTTGACCGTTCAGGACCATGACGGGGAGCCGTTCCATGCCGGTCGTTCGGTGGACGTGCTGCTGTACTCCGACGATCCCGAGGTGACGGTGGAGACCGTTGTCGAGACCGTGCGGCCGGCCGTGTACCACCACGATCGGCGGATCCAGACCGCTCAGGTGATCGTCGCCGTACCCAGCGGCTCTTCGAAACCTTCTGACAGTTCCGACAGCGAGGACAGCCATGCGTGACACCATCGATATCGGGATCGATCTCGGCACCACCAACAGCGCGATCGCCCTGGCCGAGGGCGACACGGTCACGGTGATCAAGAACATCGAGAGCCAGGACACCACGCCGTCGGCGGTCTGGATGCCGCGCGCGGGCGAAGTCCGGGTCGGCGCGAAGGCCCGCACCCGGGTCGAGTCGGATCCGGAGAACACCGCGTCCGAGTTCAAGCTGGAGATGGGTCTGGCGGACGTGGCCCGGAAGTTCGCGAGAGCCGGCGTACAGCTCACGCCGCCGCAACTGTCGGCCGAAGTCCTGAAGTCGTTGCGCAATGACGCGACCCGGTTCCTGAACGATGCGCCGACCGCGGCCGTCATCACGGTCCCGGCGGCGTTCGCGCTGAACCAGAACAAGGCGACCGTCGAGGCGGCCACCCTGGCTGGGTTTGTCCCCGGTTCGCCGCTGCTGCAGGAGCCGACCGCGGCCGCGTTCGCGTACGGCCTGCAGGACACGAGCGACCGGGCGTACTGGATGGTGTTCGACTTCGGTGGCGGCACCTTCGACGCCGCGGTGGTGAACAAGCGCGACGGCGAACTCCGCGTGCTCCACCACGCCGGCGACCCGTACCTGGGCGGCAAGCTGATCGACTGGGCGCTCGTCGAGCGAGTGCTCGCACCGACTGCCGCGTCGGAGTTCGGGCTGTCCGACTTCCACCGCGACAACCCGCGCCACGCACGGAACTTCGCCCGGCTGAAGGCGGCCGCCGAGGAAGCGAAGATCTCGCTCTCCGGCATCGAGTCGACGTCCGTCCTGGTCGAGCTGGACACCCCGGGCGGCGACAGCGAGACGTTCGATTTCACCCTCACCCGCGGCGCTCTCGACCGCGTCGCCGAGCCCTACTACGTGCGCGCGATCAACCTCTGCCGCGAGGCGATGCGGGAGAACGGCCTCTCGGCGGACGCGATCGACAAGCTGCTCCTGGTCGGCGGCGTCACGCTCTCCCCCGGCCTGCGCGAACGGCTCGCCGACCCGGCCACCGGGATCGGCATCGAGCTCGAGACCCGGCTGGACCCGTCGACCGTGGTCGCCCGCGGCGCGGCGTTGTTCGCGAGCACCATCCGGCACCCCGCACCACTGGCCGCGGCCCCGGCGGCGGGCGAGTTCGCTGTCGAGCTCTCGTACGAACCGGCCGTCACCACGACCACGACGACCGTGGCGGGCCGGCTGCGCGCCGGGCGGGACTTGGATTGGACCGGGTATTCCGTCGTACTCGCGAACCCCGAAGGCCGTCCGCCGTTCCGGACCGCGAACATCGCGCTGAACCGGGTCGGCGCGTTCGCGACCGAGGTCGACGTGGACGAGCGGCGTACGTCGCGGTTCACCATCGAGCTGATCGACCCGGCCGGCGCGCCGCAGAAGCTGGTCCCGAACACGTTGTCGATCACGCACCGGACCGAGACGTTCGGCGGTGCGCGGCTCGCACATTCGCTCGGCATCCAGCTGGCCGACAAGACATTCTCGCCGCTGCTCCGCAAGGGCGCCGGCGTACCGACGACGGCCACCGGAAAGTTCCGTACGTCGTACACGCTGCTCCGGCGCGACGACGAGGCGATGATCCGGATCCCTGTCGTCCAAGGCGAACGGGTACGCGCGAACCGGAACCGGCCGGTCGGGCTGCTGACGATCAAGCCGGTCGACCTGCGGATGGATCTGCCGGTCGGGACCGAGGTCGAGGTGACGTTCGAGGTGGACGCGTCGAACCTGGTGACGGTGGTCGCCGACGTACCGCTGATCGGGGCGCAGTTCGAGGCCGAGATCGACCTCGGGTCCGTGCGGACGCCGTCGGCCGACGTACTGACGCAGCAGCTGGCTGAGGCCGAGGATCGGTACGACGTGTTGCAGCGGTCGGCGGATCTGCCGGATGTGGACGAGCGGTTGCGGCGACTGGAGGCGGAGGGGACGTTGCCGACCGTTCGGGAGCAGGTACGGGCGTCTGCGATCGACGCGGGGGCGGCGGCGACGGCTGAGGACCGGCTGCGGGACTTCCAGGCGGAGTTGGACGATATCGACGATCTGGCGGCGTTGCCGCGTCGCACTCGGGGGTTGCTCGATCTGCTGGCGGAGGCGGGCGAGTTGGTTCAGCAGGTGGGTGCTGTGCGGGACGAGCAGGAGCTGACCGCGTTGCGGGAGGCGGCGCAGCAGGCGATCGACGACCGCGATTTGAAGGCGATCGATGCGGTTACGGAGCGGACCGAGGTGTTTATGGCGCGGCTGTATCGGCGGCAGCCGGGGTGGTACGAGGCTGTGTACTGGGAGGTCGTTCGGTCGCCTGGGATGTTGCCGCCGACCGCTGAGGCGGACCGGTTGGTGGCGGAGGGACGGGATGCGATCAATCGGCGCGACGAGCGGTCGCTGGAACAGGTCGTACAGCAGATGATCCGGCTGCTTCCGCGCGACGAGCGGGAGATCATCATCGGACTCACCCAATGACCGCCATCCGCCAGCAGGTAGCTCTAGCTCGAGCAGCCGAGCTGGCTCGCGACGGGGATCTTGCGGGCGCCGCCACGTTGCTCACCGGCCTCGAGGACCCGTCGGTTGAAGTCCTCGACCTACTGGCCCGAATCCGAGCCCAGCAGAAGGGGTGGGACGAGGCCGACGCCCTGTGGGCAGAGGTGGAGAAGACTGGCGCGGGTGGGGCGGTGGTTGCGGGGGCGGTGGCGGGGCGGCGGATGGTTGCGGGTATTCGTGGGCGTCGGCGGGCTTCGCGACCTGTTCTGCCGATTGTCGGGGCCGTTGTGCTGGTGGGTGCAGTAGTTGCTGGAGGCGCGGTCGCGTTGGGTGGTGGCGCCGACGATCCTGCAGCGCAAACTCCTACGCCCACTCCGAGTGTGGACACCGGCGCCGAGGAGCGGGCGGCTGAGTTGGCCAGGCGGTTGGCTGCACTGGAAGCGCAGCGTCGAGCCGAAGCAACTGCAACCGCAGGCAAGCTAGACGCGATCGCACAACGCGTTGCAGGCGCAGGTGTGCTCGTGCAGCGCGAGAAAAGCGCGGTGCGCGTCGTCTTCAAGGAGGGCGTGTTCGCAGCCGGCACCGACCTCAGCACACCCGGCGAGCGCGCACTCGACGTACTAGGAAAACGACTCCCCGGGCTGAAGGCAACGATCACCGTGACCGGCTACTCGGTCGTCGTACCAGGCGGAACCAACTCCGGCGGCTCACGCACCGCACTCCTACGAGCCCGCGTCGCGACCCAGCAACTCAGCACAGCGTCAGGTCTCCCACTGACCGCGTTCACGATGCAGTCCGGCGACCAGGCGCACCCGCCGTATCGCACCGACGCCCAGAACCGCACCGTCACGGTCACGTTGGCACCGGTGACCGACGAGTAATGCCATGATGACGGGCATGGAGCTGAAGATGTCGGCGTCGTACGACGCCACCCCTGAGGAAGTGTTCGCGATCGTGACGGACCCGGCCTTCCGCGAGCAGGCCTGCGAGAAGACCAAGGCGCTGTCGTACGACGTCACGGTCAGCGCGTCAGGTACCGACACCGTCGTCCGGGTCTCCCGGCAGATGGAGTCCACCGACATCCCCGACATGGCCCGGAAGTTCGTCGGTGACACCCTGACCGTCGTCCAGACCGAGACCTGGCACGCCGCCGCGGCCGACGGTACGCGGACCGCGGACGTGTCCGGCGAGATCGCCAACACCCCGGTCACCCTGAAGGGCACCGCGCGGATCGCCCAGGGCGGTGCTCAGACCGTCCAGGCCATCGACCTCGACGTCAAGGTCGCCGTACCCCTGATCGGCAAGAAACTGGAGCCGTTCGTCGTGGACGCGATCCGCTCCGGCCTCCAGAAAGAACACGACCTGGGCCACGACTGGTCCGGTAAGTAACCTCCTGAACCACGACTGACCCGTGTCGTTGCGCTGACTGGGTCGCCTCCGGTGGCAACCTGAGAAGGAGTGTTGTACCGGAGGTGACCCGTCTGATGCGAAGTTCCCTGCGAAAGAAGCACGATCGGTCCTCGTCGATGACCGACGCTGCCCAGTACTGCGCGTTCTGCGCCACCGTGATGCCGTTCGAGCGCATCGAGCCCTCGGACTACCTGGTGGACGAGCCCGACGAGTGGATCTGCGTCAAGTGCGGCTCCGCCCTCCTGGTAGACCCACCCACCCAGCAACTCCACCAATCCGCCTAACTCTCCCGACGCCGAGCCGGCTGGTTCGCTGCGTCGGCGGTGGTGAGGTTTTTGCGCATGGTTTCTCGTACTTCGGGGGGCCAGGGGCCGGTGTTGGTGAGGGGGATTTCGGTCATGAAGCGGCGTTCGGGCTCGGGGATGGTTGTTGCCACGAGCTTCGGGTCGTCGACGACCGCCGCGTAGAGCCTCGGGCCGTCGGCGCCGAAGAGGTCCGCGGCGACCAGCCGGCCGTCCGCGTTGCGCATGATGTTGTCCGGGTTGTCGTCCAGCTTCGGCGCGAACCACGCCAGCTCCCGCCGCCCCCGCTCGTGCACCCGCCGTACGACGTCCGCGAGCTCGGCAACCTCCGGCTCCCGCGCCGCCAGCGCCCGGTGGAACCCCGCCGCCTCGTCCTCATCAACCGGCTCGAGCCACTCCATGAGCTGCAGATCCCCGCCACCCACCAGCCGGCGATGCGCGAACAGCCGCGGTACCTGACCGGTGTGCGCGGCCTCCCGATACAAGGCCACCGTGTACGGCGCGGTCGGATCGAACGGACTGATCCGCGCAGCCGCACGACCGTCCGGGGCCCGCAACGCGATCGCCCAATCCCCCGCACCACAAGGAGTCCATCCGGCCTCCCGCAGTACCCGCTCCGTGTCCCGGTGGTCGGCCTCACGCCCCAGCAACTTGAGCGTCTCGTCGGGTGTCACGTTGGCGAGGATAGGCAACCGCGTGCGTCGCCGCCTCCGAATAAGACGCCGTACCGGATCTACAGCGGTGGGCCGAAGGCGCAGATGACCGGGGTTGGGTGGGTGGGGTTGAGGGCGTTGGCCACCAGTTGGGCGACGGTCGGGTCGAAGGCGAGGCCGACGTGGCCGACCGGGTCCAGGGGGCAGGTGTCCTGGACGTACTTGTTCGTCACGCCGGGCTCGCGGATGAACGAGGTCTCGTGCGGCGTCACCAGGGCGTCGAAGCGGGACGCGATCACGGTGTACTTCACGCCTGGCTGCGCGATCGGGCCGGCGGTCAGCTTCGCGACGGCCGATCCGCCGACGATGAGTTCGTCGCAGGCCGGGCAGCCGAACTGGCGCAGGACCTGGTCGACGAGCGGGCCCAGGCCGAGGTAGTCACCCACGCTGACCAGCCCGCCGAACGTCGTACCGTGCGTCGGCGGCGCCAGTGCGATCACCTTGCCGACCTGGTCGGCGTACCCGAGGACCTTCGGCCCGTAGATGGACTGGAAGCCGCCCTCGGAGTGCCCGACGATGTCGACCTTCGCCGCGCCGGTCGTCTGTGCGGACGCGCTGGACGAAGGTCGCGATCTCCGCGGACGACTGCGCGATCGAGACCGTGCCGCCGACCGGGATCGCCGGCGTCGCCTGGCCGTAGGTGAGGGTGAAGGCGCAGTAGCCCTTCGCGGCCAGGAACGGGCCGAGGTACGAGTAGTTGCCGGGGCCGTTGCCGCCGAGGCCGTGCAGCAGGACGAGCGGGTTCGGGTGCGCGGCCGACGGCTTGCACGTCCAGTCGTCGAACCCCGACGACGCCGCGGTGCCTGAGGCGGTCGCGGAGCCGGAGGTGATGGCTCCGGTCAGGAGGACGGCGGCGAACAGGCTCGCAGCGGTTCTCCGGAGGCGGTATCGCATGACAGACTCCCCGTGAATGTGTCGACGAGTGATCAGTAGATCACGGGTAGTGGAGCACGTCGGCCGGTTATAAACAAGAGCTCGTGTTCATAACAAGATCTGTCGGTTACAGATCCGCCACTCGGGGTAGTGTCCTGCGCATGGGTCGCACGATACGGGGACTGGACGCCGGGCAACGCCGGGCCGAACGACGCGAGCAGTTGCTGGACGCGGCGCTGCGGCTGTTCGCCGAGAACGGCTATCTCGGGACGTCGATCGAGCAGATCTGCAGTACGGCGTACATCGGGACGAAGAGTTTCTACGAGCTGTTCACCAGCCGCGAGGAGTGCTACCTGGCGCTGCTCCGGCGGACCTCCGAACGCCTCGAGGAGCGGATGGAAGGCGCCGCCGCGGAGGCGACCGGGAACGAGCGGCAGGAGGCGCCGCGGCTGCTCGCGATCTTCGTGCATGCCCTGGTAGACGACCCGAGGATCACCAAGGTCACGTTCGGCATGGCGTCCGGCATCTCCGAGTCCGTCGAACGGCAACGCCGCACCAACCGGCGGTGGGCGGCCGGCTTCCTCATCCAGCTCTGGGACCGGTACGACGGACCGCAGCCCGAGGAGCAACGCACGGCCCGGCACAGCGTGGCGATCGGGCTGATCGGCGGCATGTTCGACCTGGTCTCCGACTGGCTGCTGGACGCCGACCTCACCGCTCCGCGTCAGGTCGAGGCCCTGATCGACGACCTGACCACCTTCTACATCACGGTACGCCGGGGCCTAGCGACCTGACCTCACTCGAACACGAGTGTGCGGAGGGCGACATGCCCTTCCTCGTCGATGACGTAGTGCGCGTGCCCCTCGTCGTCGACCGCGACGCCTTCGACCCGGCGTACATCGCCGAAGTGATGGACCACCTTGCTCCCGACGACCCCGCCCTCCGGCGGTAGTTCGAAGCGAATGTGCTCGGAGTCCGCCACAGCCCCTTCCGGGTGATCCGCGAGTACCGTCGCCGACTTGCCCGACGCATCGAGATCCCCCACCACAGCGTCGAACACGTCGCCGCCCTGGGTATCAAGGGCTCGCAATCCCACCGGCGCGTCAACACTGCCGGCATCACCAAGGATCCAGACATTGCCACAACGCGGTACGGCGTCCGGATCGTCGAACAGCTCGCCGACGTTCTCGAGCTCCACCAGCACCGGATGCCCGTCAGCGGTCACCGGGTACCGCAACCCGAGCAGAAGGTTGCCGTTGGCCCGGAACTCGGCCGCCTCGACGTTGATCGGGTGATCCGCCGGCCGAACGGTCCCGTCCCAGCTCTTGGCCTTCAACTGTCCACGAGCGATCGTCGCCTCGACGTACGCCTGCCGCCCGAGCTGCCCGATAGGCAGCAGGTCGACGTCCGCGAGCGCATCGTTCACCGCCCGATGCAGCCCGAACCGGAACCGCACGATCTCCATCGCGACAGGTCCGTCACCGGCGATCGACTCCTCCGGAACCCGCGCGATCCAGGACCGCTTCGCCGACAGCGGTCCCGCCTTCTTCCCGAACTGCGAACCGAGCAGGTACACGTACCCGTCGCGGGCGGCGCACGCCTCGGCATCCTCGGTCTTGCCCGCGCTCAGGCCGGCGTCGGCGTGGATCCGCCGAGCCGACCAGCCCTCGTCGAGAGCCGCTCCGGCGGTGTGCACGAGCAACGCGAGCGCGTCCTCCGCGGTCGTCTCGTCCAGGACGGTGACGAACGCGCGGTCCCAGCCGTGCCGCGCCAGTACGTCAGGCGAGAAGACGCGGCACAGATCGGACGCTTCGTTCGGTTCCAGGTGCAGATCAGTCGCATGCATACCCGGGGAACGACGGACCGGCCGGGAGTGCTCCCACCGAGCCGCCGATTCCCGGGAAATCCCCGATCAACCCTGATGCGGGTAGCGGTAGTCCGTCGGCGGGGCGAAGGTTTCCTTCATCGACCGCGGGGAGGCCCAGCGGATCAGGTTCCACATCGAGCCGGCCTTGTCGTTGGTGCCGGACGCCCGCGCGCCGCCGAACGGCTGCTGCCCGACGACCGCACCGGTCGGCTTGTCGTTGACGTAGAAGTTCCCGGCCGCGAACCGCAGGTACTCCGCCGCCTCCGCGACCGCGTGCCGGTCCTGCGCGATGACCGCACCGGTCAGCCCGTACGGCGCCGAGTGCTCCATGCCCTGCATCACGCTCGCGTAGTCCGCGTCGTCGTACACGTGCACGCCGAGGATCGGGCCGAAGTACTCGGTCGTGAAGATCTCGTCGGTCGGGTCGTCGGAGACCAGCAGCGTCGGGCGGACGAAGTACCCCTCGCTGTCGTCGTAGGTGCCACCGGCAACAACCTCGATCGAGTCCGTCGCCCGGGCCCGGTCCAGCGCCGCCTTGTGCTTGGCGAACGCACGGTCGTCGATCACCGCGCCGGCGAAGTTCGACAGGTCGGTGACATCGCCCATCGTGATCGCCTCGGTCTCGGCGACGATGTCGTCCCGGATCCGGTCCCACACCGAGCGCGCGACGTACGCCCGGGAGGCCGCCGAGCACTTCTGCCCCTGGTACTCGAACGCGCCGCGCACCATCGCGGTCTTCAGCACCGCCGGGTCCGCCGACGGGTGCGCCAGGATGAAGTCCTTGCCGCCGGTCTCCCCGACCAGCCGCGGATAGGTCTTGTACGACGCGATGCTCGTGCCGACCGTGCCCCACAGGGACTGGAACGTCTTCGTCGAGCCGGTGAAGTGGATGCCGGCCAGATCCGGGTGGGTCAGCGCCGCCTTGCTGACGTCGATGCCGTCACCGGTGACCAGGTTGATCACGCCGGCCGGCAGGCCCGCGGCCTCGAACAGCCGCATCGTCCAGTGCGCCGCGAACTGCTGCGTCGGCGACGGCTTCCACACCACGGTGTTGCCCATCAGCGCCGGCGCGGTCGGCAGGTTGCCGGCGATCGCGGTGAAGTTGAACGGCGTGATCGCGTAGACGAAGCCCTCGAGCGGCCGGTAGTCGACCCGGTTCCACACGCCCGGGGACGAGATCGGCTGGTCGCTGACGATCTGCCGCGCGAACGCCACGTTGAACCGGAGGAAGTCGATCAGCTCACAGGCGGCGTCGATCTCGGCCTGCTGCACGGTCTTGGACTGACCGAGCATGGTGGCCGCGTTCAGGGTGTCGCGCCACGGGCCGGCCAGCAGGTCGGCGGCCTTCAGGAAGATCGCGGCGCGGTCGTCGAAGGACAGCGAGCGCCAGCTCGGAGCGGCTGCCAGGGCCGCGTCGACGGCGGCCTTGCCGTCCGCCTCGGTCGCGTTGCCGAGCGTGCCGAGCACGTGCGCGTGCTTGTGCGGCTGCACCACCTGGATCGGCGTACCGCCACCCAGTTTCTGCTCGCCGCCGATCGTGCAGGTCAGGTCGATCGCACCCGCAGCGGTGAACTCCTTGAGCTTCGCCTCCAGGCTCGCGCGCTCCCCGGAACCAGGCGCATACCCCTTGACGGGCTCGTTGGCAGGCGTCGGAACAGCGGTAACCGCATCCATCGTGGAAGCTCCTCTACTGGGTGGGGGCCGGTGTGGGTGGGCGGCCTTGCCCGTTGATGACACAAGCATGGTGCCATGACTCACCACGACAAACGAACCTGACCACAAAACCGACCACAAGACCTACTGGTCCGGTCGGGAAGCGCCCACTCCACGCCGCACGATGTGCAGCATACGTTTCACACGAGCCGGCTCCGCGGCAGCCATTCCGGCGGCGATCTGCAGCAGGTCCATCGGGTCGACGTCCGCTCTCAGCACCCCCGCCCGCTGGGCCCGGTCGACGAGCCGGCCGATCGTCTCGGACATCGCCGCATGCCACTCCTCATGCAAGCCGGACCGCCGCGCGGACGGCTCGAGGCTGCGGGCCAGATCGCCCTTCTCGGTCACATGACGGACGAACGCGTCCAGCCAGCCGAACAGCCCGTCGAGCGGGTCGTCCACCTCGGGGACCTCGCACAGCTCCGCGACTTCCTCGGCGTACACGGCGACGATCAGGTCGTCCCGGGTCGGGAAGTGCCGGTACAACGTCGCGTTGCCGATCCGAGCCCGCCGCGCGATCTCGTCCAGCGGCGCCTGGGTGCCGAACTCGGCGAACACCGCCCGCGCGGTGCCGATCAGCTGGTCGCGGTTCCGCTGGGCGTCGGCCCGCAGTGGCTTAAGTGGGGACATCCCTGGTTACACTAGCACTAATCGGGGACTTCCCCAGTTAGGAGCAGCGATGGACCTGGACGACCGGATCGCCATTACCGATCTGATCAATCTGCACGGGCATCTCGTCGACAGCGGGGAGCGGTACGACGGGTTGTTCACGCCGGATGTGGAGTACGACGTGTCGGATCTCGGGGGTGGGGTGATCGCCGGCCGGGCGGCGCTGTGGGAGGCGGGACTGGCACTGGGCGAGAACAATCCGGTGGGGCATCACGTGACCAACCTCGTGCTGACCGAGGTCGGGCCCGACGAGGTGACCGCTCGGTCCAAAGCCATCGGGATCATGGCCAACGGGAGTTGCGCCAGCCTCGTCTACGAGGACGTCGTGGTGCGGACGCCGGACGGGTGGCTCATCAGTCGGCGGAAGGTGGTGCGGAGGCGCCGGCCCTTGGGGCGGTAGGTTCGCGGGCCGGCTGCCTCCTAGCGGCGCCAGGGCATGTGTTGGAGTGCCCAGGTGTTGCCGTCCGGGTCACTGAACCAGGCGTAGAACACGCCGCCGAGGTCCTCGGTCTCGCTGACCTCGACGCCGCGGCCGATCAGCTCCTCGCGGGCTGCCTCGATGTCCTTCACGACGAGGTGCAGCGAGCGCAGGCTGCCCGGCTGCATCTCGGCGTTCGGCACGCCCTGGAGCAGCGCGATCGAGCAGTACGAGCCCGGCGGCGTGAGCTGGACGATGCGCACGCCGTCGACCGGCGTGACGTCGACGTCGGCGTGGAACCCGCACTGCTCGGCGTAGAAGTGCTTCGCCCGGTCGAGGTCCGACACCGGCACCGGGATCAGCTCCAGCAGGAACGCCCCCGGCTTCACCACGACGTCGTTGGGATCGACCGGGATCTCCGAGATGTCCTTCGGGATCTCTGTTCGCTCGCTCATGCGGACTTCTTCGTGGCCTTCTTGGCAGCCTTCTTCGCCGGGGCCTTCTTGGCGGCGGCCGCCTTCTTGGCCGGTGCCTTCTTAGCAGCGGCCTTCTTGGCGGGCGCCTTCTCGGCCTCGCCCGACCCACCACCTGCGCGACGCGCCTTCGCGGCCTCGACCGAGGCGCGCAGCGCGGCGACCAGGTCGACGACCTCGGCGCCCTCTGTCTCCTCTTCCTCGGACTCCGGCAGCGGCACGCCCTCGGCCTTCGCCTGGACGACCTGCTCCAGCGCCTGCCGGTACTCGTCGTGGTACTGGTCCGGGTCGAACTCACCGCGCAGCGTGTCGATGTACGACGACGCCATCGCCTTCTCCTGGGACCTGATCTCCACGTCCTCCGGCGGCGCCGCGAACGCCTTGTCCCGGATCTCGTCCGGCCACAGCATCACCTGCAGCACCAGGACGTCGTCGACCGTCCGCAGCAGCCCCAGGCTCTCCCGGGACCGCAGCGCGACCTTGACCAGCGCATACAGCTCGGAGCCGTCGAGCGCGTCCCGGAGCAGCACATACGGCTTGGCACCGGGTCCGCCGTCGGCCGCGAGGTAGTAGGACTTCCCCAGGTACAGCGGGTCGACCTGGTCGGCCGGCACGAACTCCAGCACGTCGATGACCTTCTTGCTGGACAACGGCAGGTCGGCGAAGTCGTCCGAGTCCAGCACGATCATCCGGCCGTCCGGCATCTCGTACCCCTTGCCGATGTCGGAGTACGGCACCTCTTCGCCGTCCACCGAGCAGACCCGCTTGTACTTGATCCGCCCCCCGTCGGCGATATGCACCTGACGGAACGAGATGTCCTTCTCCTCGGTCGCGGAGAACACCTTGATCGGGATCGTCACCATCCCGAACGAGATGGCCCCCTTCCAGATCGCCTGCATCGCCATCAGCTCCCTGTCAGCTCAGCCCCGCAGCTCAAGTCCGCTGCCCACCGCGCGGCCCCTCCGCCGCGAGCAGATCGGGGATCTCCTGTGTCGCGTACCACATCAGGTCTTCACCCTCGCACGAATCCAGGGCGAATACAGCGTTGTCATCACCGCTCTGGGCCGCCTCCCAGAGGTCCGCGGCCTTCCCGATCACCGTGGTCGCCTGCGCCGCGTCCAGATGCACGGACGCCACCGACCGCCACGGGATCACCACGTGCAGCTCCAGCCGGCCGTCACCGAGCTCCACCGACCCGTCGGCGGGCGGTACGGCGCTGACCTCGGCCGAGATCACCACCCGTCTCCGTGCGGTCCCCGGATCGGCGGCCAGCAGTCCGACCGAGGCGCGAGCCGCCTGCGCCATCGCGGCGTACTCCAGCTCCTCGTCGTCACCTTCGACGTACCACTCGCGCAGCGCCGGTGTCACGCCGTACGCCGTCAGCGGCGCCGGGCCGATCTCGCCGGCGTTGCACGCCGCGCTCAGCAACGGGAGCGTGGATGGGACGTAGACCCTCATGAGCCCGCCTTCTTGGTCTGTTTCTTCCGGCCCCGGGACGCCCGGTTCCGGCTGCCCTTGGTGGTGTCCAGCAACTCGTCCAGCGCATCGGTCACACATTGGGCGAAAACAGCGAGGTCCGGCATGGCGGTGCGGTCCGCGTTCAGACCGTAGTACACCTTCCCGTCGTACGACGTGACGCCGACCGACAGGCCCTGACCGGGCATCAACGGAACCACCGGGTACGACGCGAGCATCGGGGCGCCCTGCGCGTACAGCGGGAACTGCGGACCCGGCACGTTGGTGATCACCACGTCGTCGATCGGCCGGACCGTCGCGGTCGCGACCCGGGCGGCGAGCGCGTGCAGCGTGGTCGGGGCGAACCCGGCGATCCCGACCAGCGAGCGGGCGCTGACCGCGCGGCCGGTGTCCTTGTGCACCTTGGTCTGGTACGAGATCTGGTGCAGCCGCATGACCGGGGAGTTCTCGCCGACCGGCAGGTTCACGCTCGAGGCGATCACCCGGGAGCCGAGCGACGTGGGCTCGTCGTCCTCGTCGTCGCGGATGCTGACCGGGACCACGGCGCGCACGCTGCGGGTCGGCCCGACGCCCTCGCCGCGGGTCATCATCCAGGCCCGGAACGCGCCCGCGACCACGGCGAGGATCACGTCGTTGACCGTCCCGCCGTGGGCGGCGCGGATGGTCCGGTAGTCCTCGAGGTCGGTCTGCACGGTGGTGAACCGCCGCTGACCCGACGTCTTCACATGCAGTGAGCTCTCCTGCGCATGCCGCTGCGCGACCAGCGAGCCGACCACATCGCCGAGCACCTCGCGGACCGAGGTCGAGCCGGTCAGGCTGGCCATCTCGGCGCGGGCCAGCTCCAGAACAGCGCTCGGGTGCTTGGTGGCGTCGGCGAACACGCCGGCGAGCAGCTCCAGCGCGGACGGCGGGTGCTCCGGCTGCCAGGTGTCGGTCGGCGTGTCCTTGGGGTGCGCCGTCGAGTCCAGCACCACCTGGCCGATGTCGACCGTGCTGTTGCCGTCGACAAGCGCTTGATGGGACTTCGCGATGATCGCGAACCGGTCACCCTGCAGGCCCTCGACCAGGTACATCTCCCACAGCGGGCGGGCCCGGTCGAGCCGCCGGGACATGATCCGGGCGACCAGCTCGAGCAGCTGCGCGTGCGTGCCGGGGCGCGGCAGCGCGGAGCGCCGTACATGGAAGGTGATGTCGAACTCTTCGTCGTCCACCCACACCGGCCCGGCGAACCGCCCGGGCACCTGCTGGACCCGCTGCCGGTACTTCGGCACGAACGTGATCCGGTCCCGGATCAGCGCCACCAGACTCTCGTAGTCGAACCCCTCGTCACCGTGCACCGGCGGCTCGAAAATGTCGACCGTGCCGACGTGCATCGGGGTGGCCGGCGACTCGGCCTTGAGAAAGGTGAGGTCGAGCGACGTCAACCGGTCGGGCACGGCGGTCACCTTCCTCTCAGTTCGACGGATTCTCACCCTAGCTGCCTCCACGGACAGTGGGCTGCGACACTGCTTGTACGGGAACACTGAGCTATCTGTGTTCGTCAGGCAAGAGGGTGCGTTTCGCACCTGGATATGTCACATGACCCCTCGAAAGGCTCCTGGACCGATGCGTTCGACGCTCACTCGCGGTGCCGCCACCGCTCTTCTGCCCGCCCTCGGCATGCTGGTCCTGGCCGGCTGCGGCGGAGACACCACCGGCGGCACCACCACCCCCTCACCGAGCGCCCCGGCCAGTACGCCGACGTCGACCCTCCCGACCAACACGCCGACCCCGGGCAAGCCGAACACGAGCTCGCCGTCGAACACCGCCGACCCGTCCGGTGAGCAGGCGGACGTCACCGTCGACGTCACCGTTGCCAACGGCAAGGTCAACCCGAGCGGCGCGACGATCAGGGTGAAGGCCGGCCAGACCGTGCTGGTCAAGGCGATCAGCGACGCCGCGGAGGAGCTGCACATCCACGGGTACGACAAGGAGCTGGAGCTCGCCCCGGGCAAGCCCGCCTCGGTCAAGTTCACCGCGAACATGAAGGGCACCTTCGAGGTCGAGACCCACAAGAGCGGCAAGCTCGTCGCAAAACTCGTTGTCTCGTGACCCTGTCTGCCGCTGCACGGGATCGGTGGTCGTCAGGATCTGCCGGTTCCGTTCGGGCTGGCGGTCGGTGGGGCCGCTGTCGCGGTCGCGTTGTCGTTCGTCGTCCTCGGGCTGGCCTGGCGTAGTCCGAAGTACCGCGGCGACGCGTCCGGCGTACCGTTGCCGACCGCAATCACCCGGACCGTCGACGCCGCCTGGTTCCGCTGGGTCGTCCGGCTGCTCGGGCTGGCGACCTTCCTGTACGCGATGGTGTCGCTGGTGTTCGGCGTCGACCGGCTGACGAACCCGATCTTCGGCTTCATCTACATCCTGGTCTGGGTCGGGCTGGTACCGATCTCACTGGTCTTCGGGCCGGTATGGCGGACCCTGAACCCGCTCCGCACCCTCCACCTGCTGCTGTCGAAGCTGCTCCGCCAGCCGCCGTCCAAGGGTCTGCTCGAGCTCCCGGCCTGGGTCGGCCTGTGGCCGGCCACGCTGGGCATCTTCGCGTTCACCTGGCTGGAACTGGTCGCGCCGGACCGCGCCACGATCCCGGTACTGCAGGCATGGATCGCGCTGTACGTCGTGATCACGATGTTCGGAGCGGTCCTGTTCGGAGACCGCTGGTTCGCGCAGGGCGATCCGTTCGAGGTGTACGCGACCCTGATGTCGCGCCTGTCGCCGTGGGGTCGCCGTACCGACGGACTGCTGGTGCTCCGCCGCCCGCTGGAGAACCTCGACGGCCTGCGCGCGCAGCCCGGACTGGTCGGGATGGTCGCGGCGCTGCTCGGCTCGACGGCGTACGACGGGTTCTCGAACTCGTCGTCCTGGATCGGCTGGGCGCAGAACCAGGACATCTCGATGACCTGGCTCGGCACCGGCGCGCTGATCGTCTTCATCCTGTTCGTGCTGGTCACGTACTCCGGCGCGACGATCCTGGCCGGCCGACTCTCGGACAGCTCGCGGACTGCGCTACCCGGCCTGTTCGCGCACTCCGTCGTACCGATCGCCTTCGGGTACGTCGTCGCGCACTACCTGACCCTCTTCATCCTGGAGGGGCAGCGGACGCTGATCTACCTGAGCGACCCGCTGAGCAACGGCGCCAACGTCTTCGGCACCGGCCTCCTCGCGGTGAACACCGGCATCACCAACCACAGCACGGCGATCTCGGTCCTCCAGGTTCTCGCGGTGGTCTGCGGTCACCTGCTCGGCGTCACCTCGGCCCACGACCGCGCAGTAGCCCTGTTCCCCCGCGCAAAGGCCCTGGCCGGCCAGCTCCCCCTCCTGGTCGTCATGGTCGGCTACACCTGCGGCGGCCTGCTCCTACTGTTCTCGTCCTGATGTACAACACTCGCGGCGCTGGACGTGGAGGAGTTGTGGCGCGCGTTTCGTGCGAGCGTCGACGTACTGCTTGATGAGGTCGAGTACGTCGACGCGGACCTGGCGGTCAGGCTGGTGGGGCCTCTTCGGGGGTTGACGGCTTCGGCAGGCTCCGGCTTGTGATCACCAGCAGGATGAACGCGATCATTCCGACGATCAGGTGGGAGTTGCCGGGGATCGACTGCCAGAAGGTCCAGTCGAGCTCGCGGTCGTCGCGGAACGGGACCCACCAGATCGAGCGCAGGACGAACAGGCCGTAGAACAGTACGCCGGTGACGACCGCGGGGTTGAGGCCCCACACGCGGTTGACGCCGCGGATCAGGCTCACGCCGAGCGGGATGATCCACACCCAGTGGTGGCTCCACGAGATCGGCGACGCGTACAGGACCGCGAGCGCCATCACGGAGATCGCGGTGACGCGCTCGTCGGCGAGCCAGTACTTCCGGGCCAGCCACAGCACCGCCAGCCCGAACGCGGCCGACAGCACGAACCAGGTCGGCTGCACCCAGCTCGCCTCGTCACCGATCCGGTGCAGGAAACCGTTGAACGACTGGTTTCCGGTGTACGCGAGCCCGCCGACCCGGTTGGCGTCGAGGATCACGTCGGTCCAGTACCGCCACGACTGGTGCGGCACGATCGCGAACCCGATCGCCATCGTCGCCAGCAACCCGAGTACGGCGTTGCGCAGCGCACGCCACTGCTTCGTGACGACCAGCAGCGCGAGGATCGGCAGCGGGGTGAGCTTGATTCCGATCGTGACGCCGAGCCAGAACCCGCGCAGGCGGGTGTCGTTCGGCCGGATCAGGTCCAGCAGGATCATTGCGGTCAGCAACAGGTTGATCTGGCCGAACTGGATCGTCTGCCAGACCGGCTCGAGCAGCAGCGACAGTACGGTCAGCGCGATGAGCACCGCCGTACGCTTGCGCTGGGTGACGAACGACCAGAACGTCTTGGTCAGGCTCGCCCGCCACAGCGCGGTGATGCACAGCACCGAGAGGGTCGTCCAGACCACCAGCGCGACACCCCACGGTACGGCGCCCAGCGGGACCATCGCGATCGCGGCGAACGGCGGGTAGGTGAACGGGAGGTTCGAGCCGCCGGGCAGCTTCGCGTCGTACAGCGAGTCGCCGTGCAGGAGGACCGAGCCGCCCATCCGGTAGACGCGCAGGTCGATCATGCCGCCGTACAGGTGGGTGATCCAGGCGCCGAGCGCCACGAGGACCGCGCATCCGGCGATCGCGATGACGACGCGACGACGACCGGCCGGACGAGTTGGGGAGGAAGGAGGGGTGGTCACGGTCACGTCAGGTCGGCTCCGAACAGGGTTTCCAGCGCTCGCCGGGTCTCGTCGTACTCGGTGTGAAGAATCGCGGTCATCCCGACCGCGCGGGCGCCGTCGACGTTGAGTTGCAGGTCGTCGACGAACACGCACTCGGCCGGCTTCAGGCCGAGCCGCTCGGCGGCGAGCTGGAAGATCTCCGGCTCGGGTTTGCGCAGGCCGACCTCGCCGGAGATGACGATGTCGTCGAACATCCCGTCCCAGGTGTCCCGCGGGTAGGTGTTGCCCCAGGAGTTCGACAGCAGCGCGGTCCGGATCCCGCGCTCGTTGACGCGGCGGACGAGCCCGGACATCGCGGGCTGGTGCTCGAAGTGCGCGAACATCCGCTCGATCAGTCCCTCCGCGGGGATCGGCGTACCGTCACGGCGGAGAAGGATCGAGGCGAGTTTGCGCTCGAAGTCAGGGACGGCGATCTGGCCGCGTTCGAGGGCGTGCACCGGGTTGAGCTCGGCGGTCACGCTCTCCGAGGGGAGCCATTTCATGACCGCTTCGAGGTAGGAATCGAAGTCGAAATCGTCCAGCTCGGCCCAGCGCCGCAGCGCCGGCTCCAGGCCCGAGGTGAGCACACCGCCCCAGTCCACCAACAGACCACGCGGCACCACCCGCTCCTCAACCATGCGCGCAAGCCTACTCAGACAGCCCTCGCCCTAACCCTCCCGACCCTGGCCCTCACGCGCTGTGCATAGATCGTGTTAGTGGTTGTACTCGATGCTGACGTCGCCCGAGGAGGTCTTCGCGGTGATCGTCCGGGTTGCGCCGGGGTCGATCTTCACGTTCGCCGCCTCGTCGCCCGACGACGTGTCGGTGTCCACCTTGTACGCCTCGACGCCGGACGGGATCCGGATCGAGACGTCGCCGGAGCTCGTCTTCGCCTCGACCGTCTGCGGGGCGACGCTGAATTCCAGCGACGTACTGCCGGAACTGCTGTGCGTCGTCACCGAGGTCGCGGTCAGCCCGTCAGCCTCGAGATCACCCGAACTCGACTTCAGATCCAGCGCTCCGCGAACATCGTGCACCTGGATGTCACCCGAGCTGGATTTGAGCTCCGTCACACCCTCGATCCCGGTGACCGTCATGTTCCCGCTGCTGCTCTCGACCGTGAGCTTCACATCCCGCGGCACCGTCAGCACGTACGTCGTCTTGCACCCGAACGACAGGAATCCACACCCGCCGCTGTTCAACTCGAGCTTGCCGTCGCTCTCGTTGTACTTCTCGTTCGGGTCCGAGCCGAACACGTTCCGCTCGAACTGCCGGTCGACCTTGACCTCGGTCCCGTCCCCCGGCCGCACCTCGACCGTCGCGGAACCACCCTTCACGAGCAGCGCACCGCCCTGCACCGGGTAGCTGGTCTGGCTGTTCTTGGTGCCCTCGGTCAGCCCGGTGAGCGCCCAGTACGCACCGCCGAGGATGAGAGCGACAGAGATGGCGATCCCGTACCGCCGCTCGACGCTCATCGAGCTCCGCGGCCGGCCTTGGACATCGGACATGACGCTCCCTCAAGTGCAGGTCGAAGTGCTTCCAACACTGGCACATCGCGGCCCTGCTGTCGGCGGGGATGTCCCCCAACTCGACCCTGAGTGTCGGCTCTCAGGCCGGGACCGAATGGAGGTCGTTGGCGACCGACGTGGCGAGCTGCTGGAACGCCTTCCGGAGCTTGCTCGACTTCGCGGCCTCGGCCAGACTGCGCCCGTGCGCGACCGCGGTATCCGCCGCACCCAGGTCATACGGGAGCAGCACGGCGTTGTCGATCCCGGCGTACTGCCGCAGCGCGTCCAGCGCCGCGTCACCCGGCGAGCCTCCGAGCGACCCAGACCGCAGCCGGTTCACCACCACACGGGTGTTGACCGACGGTACGACGGCGCGCAGGTCGTGGACCGCCCGGATCAGACGGGTCAGGCCGACCGGGTCCGCCGTACCGACGACAACGACCTCGTCGGCCTCCTCGAGCGTCACCACGGTCGCCCCGTTGCGCCGCGGCGCCAGCGAGTCGAACGAGATCTCCTCGTCGGTCTCGATACAGAACCCGGCGTCCACCACCGTGATCGGGGCCAGCGTCCGCGCGGTCGACCAGATCGCCTCGACCGCAGCGGGCCGCAGCTCCGTCCACCGGTCGGCCCGGCTGAGTCCGGTCAGCACCAGCAGATGCGGGTTCACCTCGCGTGCGTGCCGGGCGAGCATCACCATGTCGAGCGATCCGTTCGACGCCGACCGCGCCGCGGCGGCCAGGCCGGAGGTCTCGTCGAGCATGCCGAGCATCTGCGCCACGGTCCCGCCGTACACGTCGACGTCCGCGAGCAGCGTCGGGACCCGTTTCGCCGCCAGTTCAGAGGCGAGGTTGACCGCGACCGTCGTACGCCCGGGCGCGCCGGTCGGTCCCCAGACCGCGACGAGCCGGCCCGTGCCCTGCGGAAAGGCGGCCGGCTGCGGGTTCCCGGCGTTCTCCGGCGAGAGCGGCACGAAACCGCCCGCGAAGTGCGAACTGGTGATCGGCGGCCCGGCCTCGACCGCATCGGAGATCGCCCTGCCGAGGTCCGCCGGGCTCACGTCGGCGGGCAGGATCCGCTCGATCCCCATCCGGCTCAGCCGGTCCTCGGCGCCGAACGGCGCGCCGGTCTCCAGAGGGTCGACCAGGGCGAGTACGGCGATACCGCGGGCGTACAGCGCGGCGACCGCATCGGACGACAGCCGCGGCAACGCGTCAGCCAGCAGCACCGCGCGGGCCTGACCGCTCGCAGCCGCCGCCATCACGTCAGCGACATCGACACAACGCCGTACGATCCGGATCCCGGGAGCGCCCTCGGTCCGCCGTACGACGTCTGCTTCCCACGGCGCCCCGGTCACGGCCAGCAGTACTGGGACCGACATCAGCCGTCCTTCCGGACCAGAGTCGCCTCACCCGTGCTGATCGCGGTGAGGGCGGCCGGGATACGGGGCAGATCGGCGGAGGCCAGGGCGATCGTCACCTGTCTGCGGGCCGAACCGCCGGCGACACCCTTCACCGAGTCGATCTGCAGCACGCGGACACTGCTCCACAACGGCCGTGCGGGCTGGCCCTCCTCCTTCGGCACCACCCACACGTCCACCACATCGCCGGGCGCGGTGTCGGACGGCAGGCGACCGGCCGCCACCGACAGCGGGAACTCGGTGCGGTCCTGGTCAGACTTGGGTACGGCGGCGTCCTTCGGCACGAACTCGCCCTGGCCGACCGTCCGGCCGACGACCAGGCCCTTCAGATCGGCGTCGGCGGACAAATACCGCCCCGAGTCGTCGCCGCTGGTGAAGCGGACGCGGACCGTGGTCAGGTCGTCGTCGGTCAGCGGGGTCGCCGGCCTTGAGCTCGTGCTTGGCCGCCCAGATCGTGGTGGTGTCGTCGGCGGACGACAGCAGCTTGGCCCCGGCCAGCGCGGTGACGGCGACCAGCAGTACGCCGAGCACCAGGCGGCCGTCCTTCCAGCGCGCCTTCCGGTTGCGCTGGGCCGGTGCGGCCGGCGCCCCGAAGCCACTTCGCACTGCTGTCTCGACCACTTCGTCTCCCCAGTCGGTCCTCTTGATCCCGGGACATTCTGCCTGCTGGCCGCTCGCAGGGTGAACGGTCATCCACAGGCTGTCATGGCCTGGGGACAAACTCGGTCATCCACCCGCCAACCGTGGCAAACTGAAGGAACCAGCCACTATCCGAAGGAGCACGACGATGCCGGGTCCCCGCTTCCTCCAGCTCGCCGACGTCGCCGAGGTCCTGAACATCTCCGCCAACCAGGTCTACGCACTGGTCCGCCGCGGCGACATCCCCGCCGTGAAGATCGGCGGCCGCGGCCAGTGGCGCGTCGAGTCCACCGAGCTGGAGAAGTACATCGAACGCCTCTACACCGAAACCAAACAGTTCATAGACACCCACCCCTTCGGCGAAGAGGTCGACGCCACAGAAGACGCCAACCTCTAACTGGGCGCCCCTCGGCGAGCTGGCGCCAGAGGGCAGAACACAGGAATCGGGGGCCGGGAACAGGCAATTACCTGTCCCCACACACCGGGAGGGGTGCACTGGCCCGGTGGTTGGGTGGGGTTAGCGGCGGCGTAGGGCTCGGAGAGCTTGGGTGGGGACCAGGCGGACGTTGTAGACCTCGCTGCGGCGGCGGGGTGCGTCCAAGGGGTGCTCGGCGAGTTCCAGGAAGTCGGCGCCGACCCGGTCGATCGTGCCGGTGACCGGACCGCCACCGCTGCAGAACAGGGTGACCGGTGAGCGATCCCGGGCGATCCCCCGCAGCAGATGCGCAAGGCCGAGCTTCCCCTCGACAGCTCCGACCGCCGGCTCCGCCCACGGCCCCAGCCGGTGTACGGCGACAAGCGCGTCGACCGGGATCAGCCACTCCTCGTAGCGCTCGGTCTCGAGCAGCAGGCAGTCCTTCCCGACCCGGCTGAGCAGCCCGCGGACCGGCTCCGCGTCCACCAGTTCGACGCGTACGACGGTGTTCACCGCTCCGCGCAGACGGTCCAGCACCGTGATCTTCCCGACCTCGGCGCGGATCCGATCGGCCACCTCGCCGTACAGATCACTCTCCTGGAGCGCCTCGAACTGCGACTCCAGGTCCGCGAACAACGCATCCCACCGCATGACCGTGAACCTACCGGTCCCGGGCACCACCGCGCCCTGCGACGGTCACCGTCCGCAGCGGAAACCGACGCAGCGTGCGTTAAGGACTTGCAAAGCTGCCGTAGAACCGGTCTATAGTGGTCAAGCCAACGCAAACTAACGCAAACTCATAGGTCGGGGGCGAAGCGGGATGAAAGCGACGATCCAGGTGATCAAGGGCGCGCTCGCGCTGGTCGGACTGGCTGGGCTCGGCCTCCTGCTGCGGTGGATCACCGCCGGCTCGGTCAGCGGCCTGCGGACGTACGACCTGGACTCGCTGACCGTTCTCGCCGTCGGGACGGTCGCGTGGATCGCGTACGCGTGGCTGGTGCTGGCCGTCGTACTCACGGCGCTCGAACAGATCCCCGGTGCGGTCGGAGCGCTCGCCGGAGCCGTCGCAGGCCGCATCACCACCAAGACCGCCCGCGCCCTACTCCGCTCCGGCCTCGGCGTCGCGGCCATCACTCCCCTAACCGTCAGCGCCGCCCAAGCCACCCCCGGCACCACCGCCCAAGTCAGCCAGTGGACGCAGCCCTCCTCAACCACCCAATCCACCAACCACGCCACCGAGCCCCACTCCACGGTCCAACTCGGCGGCACCTCCTACCGCGCCACCGAGCCCCGCTCGACCGTCCAGTTCGGTGGCACGGGCACGTCGTACCGCGCCACCGAGCCCGCCTCCTCCGTGGAACTCGGCGGCCGGAACACCGCGGCGGATCAGTCCGCGCAGAACTACCGCGCCACCGAGCCTCGCTCGACCGTCGGGATCGGCAACGCCGACTCCACGCCACGAACTCCTCAGGCTCACACCGACTACCGCTCCACCGAGCCGCCCTCCCAAGTCCACCTGACCAACCCCACCAACACCCCCAACCCGAACCGCCCAAGCACTCCCGGCGACTCCACGCCGGAGCGCTCCGCCACCAGCAACCCGAAGGCCGGGCACTCCACACCCGGCAACCCCTCTGCTGACCGGGCGGGTGCTGGCCACCCCACTCCGGAGCGGCGGGCGCGGGTGGGTGTGCCGGATCGGCCGACTGATGGTGCGCCGACCCGGTACACCGAGCTGCGGCCGGCTGTTCCCGTGCGGGTCGTCGTACGGAAAGGCGACTCGCTCTGGAGCATCGCCGCCCGCGAACTCGGCCGCAGCGCGACCGACGAAGCGATCGCCGCCCGCTGGCCTGACTGGTACGTCACGAACCGCCATGTGATCGGGAACGACCCCGACCTCATCCTCCCCGGGCAGGTACTCCGCATCCCGCCCGCGCCCACCGGCGACCACCTCCCGCCCCACCCCCAGGAGCAGTGACATGAGCCAGTCCCACAACCTCCAGCCGGAAGACCTCCCGCTGGAAGACCTCCAGCCCGCTGCTCCTCTGGCCGCCGTCCCCACCCGTACGACGGACCGCACCGGAGCCCGCGCCGCTCAAGAACACCCCGCCCCCACCCACCCGGACGCAACGGAGGCTCCCATGGCCACCCCAACCTCACCGTCAACCAAGCCAGCCCCCGTCCCCCACCCCGACGGCACCGCAGCACGCCGCCCGCCGGACGCGCCGGCTGCCAGCGGGTACGGCCGGAACCAACTGCTGCAGGAGCCGGTACGCCGGTTGCTGGGGCGGCTCTCGCTGGCAGTGCGGTTGATGGCGCGGTCGGTTGTGGGGGCGGATGTGATGGGGATGTTGGCTGCGGTGGCTCGGCCTCGGTTGGCGTCGGTTGTGTGGTGGGTTGGGTGAGCACGCTGTGCCGGCGACCGCGCGGTACGCCGGGGAGCTGACGGATGGGGCGTTGGCGCTGCGGTTGCAGGCGATCACGCGGCTTGGCGTCGTGTCCGCGCCGCGGCACCTGTCGAGCATCGACGCCTTCGCCACTCCCCAGCCCCACACCGTTCCCGCACCTGCCCCGGAAGAGCAGGTCAACGCGTTGACCGCTGCTCCGGAACATCAGGACAGCGCGGTCCTCGCCCACGGAGGACACGGCGGTGCGGTTGTCGCGCCGGCTCCGGATGAGCACAGCGTCGCGGTCGTCGTACCAGTCCAGGAAGAGCACGGCGACGTGGCTGTCGCACCTTCTCCTGCTGAGCGGGGCGGCCTGGCCGTCGCGCCCGCGCCGGAAGGACACGGCGACGCGGCCGGCGATGAAGGGCTCGGTGGCGCGGGTCGGTCGGAGGCTGCGGGCGGTGGGGAGGAGGGCCCGAAGCTCAGCGTGGTGCCGGCAGTTGCTGGCGACGCGCGCTCGGTCGCGGCGCCTGGGCAGCCTGACGGGGCCCGGGCGTCGCTTAAGGCAGCCGACACCACTTCCAAGGCCACGAGTGCGGCCGGAGTTGTTGGGCGGGATCCTCGGGTTGAGGCGGGTCCGACGTTGCCCGAGGTTCGGGTTTGGGGGGCTCGGATGGCTCAGGCGGTTTCGGAGGTGTTGGCGGGGGATCGGCCGATCTCGCAACTGGTGCGGTTCACCGATGACGTGGTGTTCATGGAGCTGAACCGGCGGGTCCGGATGCTCGGGATGAACTCGACCGCGGGTATGCGCGGGTCGAAGGAGAAGAGCACGGTGCGTTCGGTGCGGGTGTTCATGCCGGAGCCGTGCATCGCCGAGGTCGCCGCGCACGTGCGGCACGGGCAGCGTTCGCGCGCGGTCGCATTCCGGCTGGAGGTTCGCCGCAACCGCTGGGTGTGCACCGCGCTCGAACTCGGTTAGTGCGAGAAGGCAACCGGACACCCGACGAGCAGACGACGGGCTATCCCCTCGCGTTGTGGGTTCTCTACTGATACGCGAGGGGATAACCCTGCACACGAGGGGATAACCGGCTCTGCTGTCCGATGTGTGGGTGAAGTCGCCCCAGCCAGGGACCCGCGACGGAGGCCAGTGGGGAGAACTCCTGCCCGATCCGCGCGATCCCCCAAGAGCGGGGAAACAAAGTTGCACAGAGCGACAACTTCCTTCCCCGCCACGACCGCCCACGCCGAGTCGTGACGTTTGGTTGCCCCTGAACACCGCGAGTCGTGAATCGAGGTTGCAGGTGACCACCAAATCCCACGACTCGACGGCCCGGTCCCACCGACGGACCTGGCAACGAGCGGTTATCCGGCCCCGTGCTCGACCACCGGCCAACCAGCGACACCCAACTCAACCCAGCCGACCCACACACACGTCACAAGAGCCGGATAACCCCGGCTCTCCTGACGGCTCTCCTCGGGCCTGGTTCCTGTTCTCGGGGTCGGTGGCGAACTCTCTGGTGGGGTTTGGCGTCTTACGAGGCGCAATTCGATTGTGCTGCTTCTGTCATGTGGTTGGGGACATGGCGGCGTACGGTGACCGAGGTCGCCTGGTTCGGGGGAATGGGATGTTGGAGAGTTCAGCTGCCGCGGCGTGGCAGGTTGAGGTTCAGGAGTTGACTGCGGCCGAGCGGGCGCGGGTTCTTCCCGCGGTACGTCGGAAGCGGTGGAGTGAACGCATTCGCCTGCTGTATCCGTTGGCAGTGCGCTACCACCGTGCGGCGAAGCGCCTGGAGTGGATGAGGTCCAGCACGCCGTACGCCGGGACGCGCGACGCGAACGACCTACCGGTGCGCATCAAGCGGCACAAGTCGTTACTACTAAGGCAGCTCGGGGAAACCGAGATGTGGATGCAGCACAACAAGGTGACGAACCTGAAGCTCGCCTGCGCGCAGGTCGACGGGCTGGTGATTCGGCCGGGTGAGACGTTCTCCTTCAACAAGGTGGTCGGCAACGCGACCCGTCGCAAGGGGTACGTGAAGGGCATGCGGCTGTCGAACGGGCAGGCCAAGCCGGGGATCGGCGGCGGCATCTGCCAGCTGGCGAACCTGCTGCACTGGATGGTCCTGCACTCGCCGTTGACCGTGACGCAGCGATCCACGCACAGCTTCGATCCGTTCCCGGACAACGGGCGGGTGCTGCCGTGGGGTGTGGGTTGCAGCATCGTCTACAACTACGTGGACCTGCAGTTCCGCAACGACACCGACCAGACGTTCCAGCTGCATGTCGGCGTCGGCGATCGCTATCTCGAGGGCGAGATCCTGGCCGACGTCCCGGCCGAGTCGTCGTACCGGGTGTTCGCGAAGGAGGAGCGGTTCCTCCGGGTCGGCGCGGACTACTTCCGGCGGAACGAGATCTGGCGGACCGTGATCGATCGCCGCACGGGTACGGCGGTCCGCGACGAGTTGATCCGCGAGAACGTTGCCCTGGTCAAGTACCTGCCGGTCGACGTACCGGTGCTGGACGTCGTACTCCCGGGCTGATCACTGCAGCAGCGAGCACCCGTACTTCTCGAACAGCGCCGCCACGTCACCCGAGAACCCGCCGTGCAACTCGCGCAGCATCGCGTGGGTGGTGGACGACATCACCAGCACGTACCGCGCCGGCTCCTCGCCCGGGTTACCGAACGTGTGCGGCACGCCGCGCGGCCCGACGATCCCGGACCCGGCCGGTACGTCGTAGTCCTCGCCGTCGATCCGCATCCGCATCGTCCCGGACAGCACGTACCACGCCTCGTCGTCGGTGTGATGCACATGCAGCGGCGCCTGCCACGCCACCTCGTCCGACGTCCGCCCCGCCGCTTCCCACTCGGCGAGAACGAGGCCGGATCCCTCCGGCGCAACCGTCCGCCCGAGCAGCGGAACCCCTGACAGGTCGTCGCGTCGTGACACCGGAATCTCCTCCTCGCAGACGGAACTCCCCATCCTGGCCGCGCGAATCCAACGATGCAACAGGAAGCGAGGCACCGGAGAAGCGGTCCAGCTGGAACTGTCGGCGGGGCGTAGCAGACTGGAGAGGTGACTGTGGTCGTCGAGCCGTACCGGGAGCGCCCCGCGCGCATCGCCGGCGCCGACCTCTGGACACGGACGGCGGAGGGCGGTGAGTACCGGATCCTGCCCGACGGCAGCATGGATCTGCTGCTGATGGACGACGACCTGATCGTCGCCGGTCCGGACAGTCGCGCCTGGACGGGCAGCGCGCCGCGGGGCACGCGGTACGCCGGGATCCGGTTCGCGCCGGGCGCCGCGCCGGGCTTCCTCGGCGTACCCGCCCGGGAATTGCTGAACGAGCGGGTCCGCCTCGCCGATCTGTGGTCGCCGAACCGGAGCAGACGCCTGCTGGACCGGATCCGGGCAGCGCCCGACCGCGCGACAGCGCTCGATCTCGAGGTCGCCAAACTGCTCGAGGAACCGACCGACCGTCTGACCGCGCACGTACTGCGCAGCGTCCGCGGCGGCCTGCTCCGCGGCACGGCCGGAGTCTCCCGCCTCGCGGCGACGATCGGACTCAGCGAGCGGCAACTGCACCGGCGCTGCCTGGACGCGTTCGGCTACGGACCGAAGACGCTCGACCGGGTCCTGTGGATGAACGTTGCCCTCGACCACGCGCGCACCGGCCTCCCGCTCGCCGACGTCGCCGTACTCACCGGGTACGCCGACCAGGCCCACTTCACCCGCGATGTGAAAGCTCTCACCGGTCTGCCGCCGAAGACGCTCTTGGGCTGACAAACTGCTCCCCATGACCGAAGTCGGTACGACGACGTTGCGGCACAACCCGCTCAACGCGGTGACGGCGAACGTCGAACGGGTGACGTACGCCGACGGCCGGACCGCCGTACGCAAGGAACTGCGGCGGCCGAGCGACTCATCCGGGCCGTGGGCCGCGTCGACCGACCCGCGGCACTGGAACTACTGGCGCCGCGAAGTAGAGGTCTATCGCGACGACGAGCTCCGCGAACAACTCGCCGACGCCGGCCTGGTCCTGCCCGCAGCCCAGGTCGACGAGCATCCCGACGGCGCCGTACTGCTGATGGACGACATCGCCGGTACGCCGGGCACGCACTTCAGCCTCGCGGAACACGCAGCGCTCGCCCGCGCCTGCGGCCGCTGGCAGGCCCGCCCCGCACCCGAACGGCCGTGGACGTCGACGGGCTTCCTGCGCGACTACTCGACGACCCGCGACGTGCCCTGGCAGCTGATGACCGACGACGCGGCCTGGCAGCAGCCGCTCATCCGCGAGACCTGGCCGGTCGAGCTGCGTGAGGCCTGGACCGGCCTGCTGGTCCACCGCGACGCGCTCCTCGACCTCGTCGCGACTCTCCCCCGCGCCCGCTGCCACCTCGACTTCTGGGTGTCGAACGTGATCCAGCGGCCGACCGGCG
Organism: uncultured Actinomycetota bacterium; assembly: GCA_963822475.1. Lineage (GTDB taxonomy): Bacteria > Actinomycetota > Actinomycetes > Propionibacteriales > Kribbellaceae > Kribbella. Next base: position 590,709 of record CAWGHT010000006.1, on the reverse strand, counting down.
AGCTCGCGCTGTTCGACTGGTCGTTCCTCGGTGACGGCGCGCTCGGCGAGGACATCGGCAACTACATCCCGGACGCGGTGTTCGACCTGTTCTGGCCGGCCGAGCGTCTTCCCGAGCTGGCCGAGACCTGCATCGCCAACTACCTCGACGGCCTGCACGAGGCCGGCTGGCGCGGTGACCCGGACCAGGTGCGCCTGGCGGTGATGGCGTCCGGTGTGAAGTACGCCTGGCTGCTGCCCGGCTTGCTGGGCCGGGCCTCGGACACGACGCACAACGCCTACCACCGCCAGGTCGACAGCAGGTACCTGTTCCACCAGCGCGGACAGGCCCTGCTGTTCGTTGCCGACTGGTGTGCCGAGGCGCTCAGCCGAGCACGACGGTGAAACCTCCAGGTACGACGAGTGGCTTGCCGCGGGCAACCAGTTGACCGCTGGCGTCGTACGTGTAGGCGTGCCCACTAGCGCTGACCACGCGCGGGCGGGTGTCGACGCTGACCAGCAACGTCGCCGTTCCGATCCGGAAGCTGCTGATGGTTGGGAGCAGCAGTACCGCGTCCAGCTGGGCGGTGCCCGTCGACTGCGCGCTGAGCGTGGTCGCGTTGGCAGGAAGCGGAGTGGTGAGTGTCAGCGGCTGAAGCGCGCCGGGTGCGGCCGAAATGCCTTGCGGGCCGCAGACGTGGACCAGTGTGCCCAGAGTGCGGCCGCTGCTCGTCCAGGTGGTCCGGGCCGGCGTGGGTGTGTCGATGAGGTTGACGACCGGGAGGACCAGACGCGGCTGCGCTGACGCTGGCACGGTCCACGTCGCCGTACCGTCGAGGGAGAGGTAGGAGCCGTTGCTCCATTGGGATTCGCCGGTCCACGCGGATGGTGGTGTGACGACCGCACCACCAGTGGCCGTCTCCGCCTCGATGATCTGGAGTCCGTCGTACGCCGATGCGCCCGACAGGCGTGTGATGTCCGGGTGGGCGTCGAGGGCGAGCATCGAGAGCTGTCCGTGGATCGTGGACTCGGCGCCGGAGTTGCGGTTGATCACGCCGTCGCCGGAAATACCGTCGTACGTGCGGCCGGTGGTGGCGTCGTACATGGGTTGGCCGGCACGGTTGGCGCCGAAGTACCAGGCGGCGACGAAGGCGGCGAGGTGTTTCTGGCCGGGGCGGTCGATCGCGAGGAGCGCCTGCAGGCGGGCGTCGACGCCGTACGCGATCTGGGAGCGGTCGATCGGCGTCGGGAGCCAGCCGTTGTCGGGACCGCCGGCCGTGAGCAGGAGCGGGGTGAAGCCGGCGGTGTCACCGATCGCTGCGGTGAGGAAAACGTTTTCGTTGAGAGTGGCCGAGGCTGCGGCGAGGGCGGAGGGCATCTGGGCGCCCCAGGCGTGCCAGTCGGAGATCGACTCGCCCCACGGCAGGAGCGCACGGAACGGCCATTCCCGGGTCGAGCCGGCGTGCATCTGCGCAATGCCTTCGGCGAAACGCGTGAGGGCACGACGGGCTCGGGGCGATCCGCCGGCGTCGACATACGCCGAGAGTCCGAGGACCGCTTCGGAGGTGGCGTCCGCGCCGTTCACGATCAACCAGGCGGGGAGCCGGCGGCCGTCGACGACGTTGTACTGGCCGTAGCGGATCAGGACCTGACGTTCGAGCGCGGCGATCGCCAACTCGAGACGGTCGCGGAGGAAGGCGGCGAAGGCGCGGTCGGTACGGCGGAAAACGCTGTACCCCTCCCCTAGCGCCCAGACGGTGCGGGCCAGCCAGTACGACGGCCCGGAGTCGGAGGGGTCGGGGAGTTCGACCGGCTCGGCGCTCGGGTTGAGCGTTCCGTCAGGCTGCATCCACAGCACGACGTTTCCGTTGGGCGACTGCAGGAACGTGAGGGCTCGCAGCAGGTCGCGGGCGGTCTGCAGCGAGGACGCCTGGTGGAAGAGTTTCCAGTGCCGCAGGTAGACGACGGCCGCCCGCGCGATGTCGTCCGCGTTGTAGGCACCTTGGCCGTAGGTGTTCGTCGTCGGGTCGTAGGTGCCACCACCGATCCGCCGGTACGAGCCGTCCGCCTGGTGGTCGGCGTACGTCCACAGAACGCCCAACGGGCCGGAGCCGTAGGTGGTGTGGCCCGGGGCGGCCGGCGGTGAGACCGAAGCCCGGAGGAAGTCGAGGTGGGCGAGATTGGTCAGACGGGTGGAGGCAGCAGCGGGAAGGGTGACTGTGGAGGCGGCAGCCACCGCGAGTGCTCCGCCGAGGACGGTGCGGCGGGTCGGGTTCATGGCAAGCGGTCCAATCTGGCCACACCGATGGCGGCGTCGGCCATGCCGTAGAAGACGTAGTGCACGCCTTCGACCTCTTCGATGGCGGTCGGGAAAACGACGTTTCCGACCGTTCCGATCTTTTCCTCCTCGGTTTCCGGGACCATCAGAGGTTCGGTGGTCCGGGCGACGACCCGGGTGATGTCGTCGGGGTCGAGGATCAGTGCGCCGGCCGCGTAGCAGACCTTCTGGGTGGTCGGGTCGAAGCCCTCCGGCTGCTCGCCGGTCACGCCGTGATGGATGACGAGCCAGCCTTCCGGGATCCGCAGTGGTGCCGGACCGGCGCCGATCTTCAACTCCTCGAACGGATACTCCGACATCGCGACCAGCCGGTGCTGACGCAGGTGGACGAGGTTCCGCACATCGTCCTCGACGGCCGCCACGGGGACGAACGACACCCAGATCCCCGGCCGGTCGTCGGTGACCCCCGCCGGCAGATGCACGCCCTCCCCCTCGCGGAACCATCCGAGATCCCACATCGGCCGATGCAGCATCGCGTACGACGGCTCGCCGTCCGGACCCGGCACCGGCTCGGGGAAGAAAACGGTGTCCTTGTTCGGGAACAGGTTGAGATCGGTGTCGAGGTCCGGCTGGTACTCGAAGTGCAGCGGACCCAGCCGCCGCCACTCCCGAAGGTCCGACGACACCGCGAGCGCCGGCTTCGGCCCGAGCGGACCGTAAGCGACGTACGTCATCACGTGCAGCCCGAGCGACGGAACGAACGTGACCCGCGGATCCTCAACGCCGGCGTTGTTCTTGCCGCGCTCCCAGCCTTCGTCCGGTGCGAGCACGACACCTTCGCGCCGGACACCGACCGGTACGCCGTCCGCGAGTTCGACGGCGGCCAGGCCGACCCGTGACACGTTGCCGTCAGCAACGAGCCGCGGCAGCAGGTACAGCTGCCCGTCGGGCGTGTGTCCGGTCGCCGGGTTCAGCACCCCCTCCGCCTCGAGTTCGTTGCCCGGCTCGGCCGTCATCAGCACGCCGACGCGCGTAAGGGTATAGGGAACAGTCACGGAAAAGCCTTTCAGAAGTTAGCCTTTGACGCCGGACGACAGGTTCGTCGAGATGAAGCGGCGCTGGAAGACGATGAACAAGGTCACCGCGGGCGCAGCCAGCACACACGCGCCCGCAAGCACAGCGCCGAACGGATTCGCGGCCCGCGCCGAGACGGTGGTCAGGTAGTTGGACAGCGAGACCGCGAGCGGTTGCAGATCCTGCTGCTTGGTGATCAGGAAAGGCCACAGAAACTCGTTCCACGGCCCGATGAACGTGAGCAGTACGGCGGTCAGCAGCGCCGGCCGCACCAGCGGTACGGCGATCCGCCAGAGGATGCTCAGCTCCGACGCCCCGTCGATCCGGGCGGCGTCGAACAACTCGGCCGGCAACTGCAGGAAATACTGCCGGAAAACGAAGACCGCGGTGGAGTTGATCAGGAACGGCAGGATCATCCCGAGATAGCTGTCGGCGAGCCCGTAACTGCGCACGATCAGCACGTACAGCGGGATCGTCAGCAACTGGAACGGCACGACCTGGATCAGCAGCATCAGATTGAACACCAGCCCGCGCCCGCGGAACTGCAACCGTGCGAGCGCGTACCCGGCGAGCACCCCGAACACGAGCGTCCCGAGGATCACGCCGCCGGTGAAGATCCCGGAGTTGAGCAACGACCGGCCAAGATGGATCGCCTGGTTGATCTCGGCGTAGTTGTGGCCGGTGAGGTTCCCCGGCGACGGAAACGCGCCGCCGACCGACGGGTCCGGCTCGGCCTGCAGCGAGCCGATCAGCATGTAGTAGAAGGGAAACAGGAAGACGAAGGCCCCGATCAGCAAGCCGACGAACTTGAGCTTCACGACTCCTCCTTCCCCACGAAACGCCGTTCGATCAAGGCGAGCAACAGCACTCCGATGACGAGCAGCACGCCGATCGCCGAACCCACGTCGGGGTTCCCCTGCTCGATCCCGCGCTGGTACATAATCAGAACCGGTGACGCGGAGGCGCCGTCCGGACCGCCGCCTCCGGTCAGCAGATAAGGCTCGGTGAACAGGTTCGCGCCGGTCACCGTGGCGAGCAGCACCACGAGCGTCGTCGCCGGCCGGACACCGGGAACTGTCACGTTCAGAAACGATTTCCACCGCCCGGCACCGTCCATCGACGCAGCCTCGTACAGATCCTTGGACACGTTCTGCAACGCGGCCAGGTAGAGCAGGATGAAGAAGCCGAGCTGCTTCCAGGTGACGTAGATGGCGACCGTCGGCATGGCCAACGACGAGTTCACCAACCAGGACGGATCAGGCGCGAGCGGGCCCAACACGGAGTTGACGAGACCGTTGGAGTTGAACAGGAACAGCCAGACGCCGACGACCGCCACCGATGCCGTCACATACGGGACGTAGTACGAGACCCGGAAGAACGTCCGCCACCGGATCGCCGCGTTCAGCGCGTTCGCGAGCAGCAGCGACAGCACGACCGTCAGCGGAACGTTGATCACCAGAAACACCAGAACGTTTCCGAACGCCCGCCGTACCGCCGGATCCGACAGCACCGTCACGTAGTTGTCGAACCCGACGAACGGCCGCTCCACGATCGCCCCGGGCGCCGCGAAGAAGTAGTCGTGGAACGACATGTACACCGCGAACCCGAGCGGATACGCGAACACCGCGGCCAGGAAAACGACGTACGGCGTGACGAACGCGGTCCCGACCGGATGCTCACCGAGGATCCGGCCGAGCGGACCACGCGACCTCATGACTGCTTGGCGAGTTGGTCGACCTTCTGGGCGGCGCCGTCGAGGGCTGTGCCGGTGTCTTCCTGGCCGAAGATCACCGACTTGGAGTAGGCGTCGCGGAACGTCTGCCAGATCGCGATCGAGTTCGGCACGTTCGGAACCTCGACGGTCCGGGACGCCTGGTCCGCGAACGTCTTGTACTCGGGGTTCTTCGCGAAGTAGTCGGCGTACGTCGACGCGACGTCCTTGCGCAGCGGCATCTGCCCGGTCGCGGCGAGGAACTTTCCGTCCTGTTCCTTGCTGGTCGCGAACTTCAGCACGTCCGACGCCGTCCCGCGGTTCTTGCACGCGGAGTACATCGCGACGTTCTTCGCGTCACTGAAGGTGTGGATCTCCGAAGGGTCCTTACCGGACGACGTCGGCACCGGTACGACGCCCCAGTCGACCTTGCCCTTGTACGTCGCGATCGCCCACGGACCGACCACCGCCATCGCCGACGTGCCGTCCACGAACGCGTCGCCGGTGTACTTCTCGGGCGAGGCGAGCTTCTCCTTGTACATCGTCCGCCAGAAGTCAGCGACCTTCTTGCCCTCGTCGGACGCGAACGTCGCCTTGCCGTCGGCAACCAACTGCTTGCCGCCACTCTCGGCCGCGTACAGCGGGTAGAAGTCGAACCAGGACTGGTAGAACTCGTTGCTCGGCGCCGGGTAGATCGCGAACTTCGCCGCCTTCGACGCCACCACCTTGCGCGACGCGGCGAGGAACTCGTCGTACGTCTTCAGCGAAGGATCGGTGATGCCGGCCTTCGCGAAGATCTTCTTGTTGTAGAAGATCATCACCGGGTTCGACTTCCACGGCAGCTGGTAGTACTTGCCGTCCGCCGACTTGTACTGCTGCGCGACGTCACCGGACCGCTCCTCGATGTACGACGCGTCCAGCGGCACCAGACCGCCCTGCTTCTGGAACTGCGAGACCGACGCGGGCGAGGTGTTGAAGATCAGGCAGGGCGCGTTGCCCGCGGTGATCGCCGCACCGATGACCTCCTCCGACGACTTCCCGGTCGGGATCTCCTGGGAGGTGACCTTCTGGTCGGCGTGCTCGGCGTTCCAGGCCGCGACCATCTGCTTGCCCCAGGCCACTTCCTCGGCGTTGTTCGAGTACCAGATCGTGATCGGTCCGCGGGCCTGCGCCGCGGCGTCGGCGTCACCAGCGCCGCCACCGCCACTCCCGCACGCGGCGAGCGAGCCGGCCAGAACCACAGCCAGCAGTCCAGCTTGCAACTTCATCAGGTTCCTCCTACGAAGGGGGTGCGGCGGTGGAGCGCCGTACGACGAGTTCTGCGGGCGGCAGCTCGACGTCGGGTACGTCGGTGTCGCCGTCGACGACCCGGTTGAGGGTCAGGGCTGCCGTTTCGCCGAAGCGGAACGGGTCGGCGCGGACAGTGGTCAGGCCGGGATGCACGTACTCGGCGAGCTCGCTGTCGTCGAAGCCGGCGATGCTCAGGTCGTCCGGCACGGTCAGGCCGGCGGCCTGGGCGGCGCCGAGACCCGCGATCGCCATCCGGTCGTTCGCGTAGAAGATCGCGGTCGGCGGCTCCGGCAGCGCGAGTAGCCGCCGGGTGGTCTCGGTCCCGCCGGCCGCCGTGAAATCACCGGTCTCGACCGCGACCGGTTCCAGACCGGCGGCGGCCAGCGCCTCGGCGAAGGCTGTGGACCGCGCCGTCGCGTGCACGAACGCGGGCGGACCGGCGACCTGCGCGATCCGGGTGTGCCCGAGCCCGACCAGATGCTCGACGACCGCCCCCGTGCCCGGCCGGTCGTCGAGGATTACCGCCGGGAACGGCGACTCGCCGTCCGGACGGTTCAGGGTGACCGCGGGAAGGCCGAGCTCGACCAGCAGCCCGATCCGCGGATCGTTGTGCCGGAGGTCGGACAGGAACACCCCGTCGACCCGCCCGTCCTGCGCGAGTCGTCGGTACCCGTCCTCCTCGGACTCCCCGGCTGTGACCACCTGGAGAACCAGCGCCTGCCCCCGCGTCGACAGCACGCTCTCGACCCCGGCGATGAACGCCGGGAAGAACGGGTCCGACGACAGCACGGCCGGGTCCCGGGTGATCACCAGGCCGAGCGCGAACGCCTTCGAGACCGACAGCGACCGCGCGCGGTTGCTCGGCCGCCAGCCGAGCTCGTCGGCGGCCGCGAGGATCTTGTCCACGGTCGACTGCGCCAGCCCGGGACGCCCGTTGAGCGCGAACGACACCGAGCCCTTGGACACGCCGGCCCGGCGCGCCACATCCGCGATCGTCGGCCGCTTCGTCACTCAGACCTCCAGTTAAACCGGTTTAAAGAGCATCTAAACCGGTTAAAACCATTGCTGTCAAGATCGAAGGCTTTGCGCGATACCGCAATCTGCGAGCGGTTCCGCGCACTCGTTTGCAACCGATCGCTTGACGGAGCAGTTGTCCCGGCGCTTGACTGGTCGGCAGTGACGCACCCAGCCGGTACCAGGCCGACGGCCTGAAGTCCGGTTTCCCGGCGCCAGGGTCGTGAGAAGCCCGAGGCGGGGTAGCGTCCCCGGGACCGATGGAGCAATCGTGTCCAGACTCACCCGCCGCCTGCTGGTAGCAGCCGCGGCCACCGCCCTCGCAGTCACCGCCTCCACCCTCACCCGAAACCCCGCCGAAGCGGCCGTCACGCTCCCGCCGGCGCACGCGAAGTTCGACTACCAGATCGGCGGCGCGTACACCCCGCCCGCCGGCGTCCAGGTGGTCACCCGCGACCGGACCGCCGCACCGGCATCCGGCCTCTACAACATCTGCTACGTCAACGCCTTCCAGGTCCAGCCCGGCGAACAGGGCCAATGGGACTCCGACCTGCTCCTCCGCGACGCCAAGGGCAACCTTGTGATCGACGAAGACTGGGGCGAGGCGCTGCTCGACTTCCGTACGGCGGACAAGCGAACCCGCATCGCCGCCAAGGTCAACGGCTGGATCGACGGCTGTGCAGCCAAGGGCTACAAGGCGATCGAGCCCGACAACTACGACAGCTATACCCGCTCCAAGAACCTCCTCACCGCCGGCCAGGCCAAGGCGTACCTGACCCTGCTGGCCACCCACGCACACAGCAAGAGCCTCGCCATCGGCCAGAAGAACACGGTCGAGCTGGCCGGCGACCGAACCACGGTCGGCCTGGACTTCGCGGTCGCCGAGGAGTGCGGCCAGTACGACGAGTGCGGTGACTACGTCGATGCCTTCGGCAACAACGTGATCGTGATCGAGTACACCGACAAGGGCCGGCGTACGGCGTGTTCGCAGTACGGCGGAACGCTCTCGATCGTGCAGCGCGATGTGGACGTCTCCGTCCCGGGCGACTCCGGGTACGTCCGCAAGACCTGCTGAAACTCCTTTCCTCCAACCTTTCCGGAGACCGCCATGTCTCAGCATGCTCGCAACCTGTCCCGTCGTGACATCCTCCGCGCGGCCGCCGCTGTCGCGGCCGTCGGCACCCTGGGTGCCTGCGGGAAGAACGACGAAGGAGCAGATCCGGACGGCGTCGTGACGCTGGATCTGTGGCACGGCCAGGTGGATCTCGGCAAGGCCGCGATCGACTCCCTGATCACCGCGTTCAACCAGTCGCACCCGAAGATCAAGGTGGTCGGCGGCGGTGGCGGCGTGACCGCGGACAGCATGCTGCAGAAGGTCACCGCGGGTCTGGCGGCGGGGTCCTACCCGGACATCGCGTACATCTTCGGGTCGGACCTCGCCAGCCTGACCAAGAGTCCCAAGGTCGCCGATCTCACCGGCCAGCTGAAGATCGACGACTACTGGCCGGCCGCGAAGGACGCGGTCAGCGTGAAGGGCAAGGTCCGGGCCGCTCCTGCGCTGCTCGACTCGCTGTGCGTGGTCTACAACAAGAAGCTGTTCGCGGCTGCCGGAGTGGCCCCGCCGAAGGCCGGCTGGACCTGGGACGATTTCGTTGGCGCGTCCAAGCAACTGACCAATCCGGCCAAGGGCATCTTCGGCACCGGGTGGCCGGGGGTCGGCGACGAGGACACGGTCTGGCGGATCTGGCCGATGATCTGGGACCTCGGCGGCGACGTGGTCAGCGGCGACGGCAAGAAGGTCGGGTTCGACGCGGTCGGCACGAAAGCCCTGGAAACGCTGGACCGGCTGCGCACCGACAAGTCGCTGTACGTCGACCCGAAGCCGGGCAGCGAGCAGCTGTACCAGGTGTTCCTCGGCGGCCGGATGGGAATGGTTGCCACCGGCCCCTGGCAGCTCCCCGAACTGAAGGACAACGGCCTCGAGTACGGCGTGGTGCCGCTGCCGTCGTACTCCGGGAAGCCGATGACGATCTCGGGGCCGGACACCTGGACGGTCTTCGACAACGGCAAGGCCAAGGTGAAGGCGGCCACCGAGTTCGTCGCCTGGCTGGCCGACCCGGCGCAGGACATCCAGTGGGACATCAAGGGCGGCAGCCTGCCGATCACGAAGGCCACGGCCGAGTTGCCGCAGTGGAAGAAGCACTCGACGGAGACCAATGGGCTCGAGGTGTTCGTGACCGCCCTCGACACCGCGAAGGTGCGGCCGACGATCTCGACGTACCCGCAGATCTCGGAGCACATGGGTCAGGCGATCGCCGCCGTACTGCTCGGGAAGCAGAGTCCCGCGGACGCGTTGAAGCAGGCCGTCGACCAGTGCAACCAGGTGCTGGCGGTGCCGAACTGATGGCCAGTGTGGTCGGTACGTTCACCGTCGATCCGCGGTCCCGGGGGGCCAAGCGGCGGACGCGTGGTGAAGGTGCGACCGGGTGGGCCTTCGTCAGTCCGTCGGTGGTGATCATTCTCGGACTGAGCGTCGTACCGGTGCTGTGGTCGTTGCTGTTGTCGTTCCAGGTCAACGATCTGGTGTCGCCGAGCGAGTGGGTCGGGCTGGCGAACTACAAGGCGCTGGTGAAGGACCCGGCGTTCGGGTCCGCGGTCTCGCACACGCTGATCTACACGGCGCTGTACGTGCCGTTGAGCGTGGTCGCCGGGCTGGGGATCGCGATCGCGCTGGACCGGAAGATCGCGCTGATCGGGCTGTACCGGACGTTGGTGTTCGTGCCGTTCGTGGTGTCGGCGGCGGCGCAGGGCGTGCTGTTCTCGTTCGTGCTGGACCCGGAGTTCGGAGTCGCGAACTCGTTGCTGCACAAGCTCGGGCTTCCGGCGCAGGGGTTCTTCAGCGATCCGGGTCAGGCGCTGTACCTGTTGGTCGCGATCTCCTTGTGGAGCGGCACCGGGTTCTGCGTCATCGTCTATCTCGCCGGCCTGCAAGGGGTTTCGACCGATCTGGTCGAGGCGGCGCGGATCGACGGCGCCGGTCGTTGGGGCGTACTGCGGCACGTGACGCTGCCCGCGCTCGCGCCGGTGACGATCTTCCTGCTGCTGTTCCAGACCATCAACGCGTTGCAGGTGTTCGACCTGGTGTTCGTCACCACGAAGGGCGGACCGCTCGGGTCGACGACGGTGATCGTGTACTTCATCTGGGAGAAGGCGTTCAAGACGTTCACGGCCGGCTACAGCGCGGCAGCGGCGTACACGCTGGCCGTCGCGTTGCTGGTGGTCGGCGGCGCCTTGCAGATCTACCGGCGGAGGGTGGCTCGATGAAGAGATTGCCCTTCAGCGGGTGGCATCTGGTGCTCGCACCGCTGGCGTTGCTGTTCGCGTTGCCGCTGGTGTGGCTGCTGATCAGCTCGGTGATGAGCAACGCGGAAATCAACCGTTTTCCGCCGGCGTTGTGGCCGCACGGGATCAATCTCGACGGCTACCGGTACGTGCTCGGGAACGCGTTGTTTCCGCGCTGGTTCCTGAATTCCTTCATCGTTTCCGCGGTGGCGGTGACGGCGAACCTCGTGCTCGGGTCGCTCGGCGGGTACGCGTTCGCGCGGATCCGGTTCGCCGGGTCGAAGCTCGTCCTCGGGCTGATGCTGGCGACGATGGTGATCCCGTTCCAGCTGACGATGATCCCGACGTTCCTGGTGATGAAGCAGCTCGGCCTGATCGACACGCTCGGCGCGCTGATCGTGCCGTCGCTGGTGACACCGCTTTCCGTGTTCCTGTTCCGGCAGTTCTTCGTCTCGCTGCCCCGCGAGCTCGAGGAGGCGGCCTGGATCGACGGCTGCGGGCGGCTCCGGATCCTGGTGTCGATCGTGCTGCCGCTCGCGCGGCCGGCGTTGAGCACTGTCGCCGTACTGACGTTCCTCGCGACCTGGAACGACCTGACCTGGCCGTTGATCGCGATCAACAGCGACTCCACCTACACCCTCCAGCTGGGACTCACGACGTTCCAGGGGCAGCACCACACCCAGTGGTCGGCCGTGATGGCCGGCAACGTCATCACCGTGCTGCCCGTCCTGCTGGGGTTTCTCCTGGCCCAGAAAGCGTTCATCCGCTCCCTCGCCTCCACCGGAATCAAAGGCTGACTATGGACCTCCTTGTCATTGGCGACGCCAACCCTGATGTGGTGATCGGGCCGGTTGACCAACCGATCCTGTTCGGCCAGCGCGAGCGGCTGGTTCCGACCGGGTCGCTGGTTCTCGGCGGCTCCGCGTCGATCATGGCGTGTGGCGCCGCCCGGCTCGGGTTGAGCGTCGCGTTCGCCGGTCGCGTCGGCGACGACCCCGCGGGCGACTTCGTCCGTACGTCGCTGGCCGACCGGGGCGTGAACGTCGACGCGCTGGTGGTCGACTCGTCGTTGCCGACCCCGCTCACCACGATCCTCACCTCGGGCGACGATCGCGCGATCCTCACCTCTCCGGGATGTCTGCCCAGCACGACGGCGGACGACGTACCGCTGGAGCTGGTGCGGTCGGTGCGGCACGTGCATGCGGCGTCGTTCTACCTGATGCCGGCGTTGGCGGCCGGGCTGGCCGGGATCTTCAAGGAAGCGAAGGCTGCGAAGGCGACCACCTCGCTGGATCCGAACGACGATCCCACCGGGCGCTGGGACCGGTCGATCCTCGACCCGATCCTGCGGGTCACCGACTACTTCCTGCCCAACGCCGCCGAGGTCCTGGCCCTGACCGGCCACCACCAGGTCGAGGACGCCGCCGGCATCCTCGCCCGCCGCGGCCCCCTCGTCGTGGTCAAGAACGGCGTCGACGGCGCCATCGCCCACAACGGGTCGAAGGTCGTCACCGCACCGGCGCTCAAGGTGGACACGATCGACGCCGTCGGAGCAGGCGACAGCTTCGACGCCGGCTGGGTGGCCGCCGTACTCAACGGCTCCCGCCCCGACCGCGCCCTCGCGATCGCCGCAGCCTGCGGTTCGCTCTCAACCCGCGCCGCCGGCGGCACCGCAGCACAGCCCGACTGGGACCTAGGCAGTGGAAAGCGTGACCGTCATGACCAGGATCGCGTTCATCGGCGCAGGCAGCGTGGTGTTCACGCAGGGTCTGCTCGCTGATCTGTTCGCGCTCGAGCTCGGGCCGTTGGAGATCGCTCTGCACGACATCGACCCCGAGCGGCTCGAGACGGCTGCGGCCGCGGCGTCGTACATCGCTCGGGAGCGTGGCGTCGTACCGCAGATCAGCAAGCATCTCGAGCGCCGGGCAGCGTTGGACGGCGCCGACTTCGTGATCAACATCGTGCAGGTCGGGATGAACGCGGCGACCCACGCCGACTTCGAGATCCCCGCCCGGTACGGGATCCGGCAGACGATCGGCGACACCCTCGGCGTCGGCGGCGTGTTCCGCGCGCTGCGGACCTTCCCGGTACTGCGGGGGCTCGCGAAGGACATCGCCGACGTCTGCCCGGACGCGTGGCTGCTCAACTACACCAATCCGATGGTGATGAACGTCTGGTACCTCAAGGCGCTCGGGGTGCGGAACGTCGTCGGGCTCTGCCACTCGGTGTACTGGACGATGCAGGGGCTGTCCGACCTGGTCGGCGTACCGTACGACGACGTCACGTACCTCGCCGCCGGCGTAAACCATCAGTCGTGGGTACTGCGTTTCGAGCGCGGAGCCGAGAACCTGTACGACCGGTTGGACGAGGCGATCGCGGCGGATCCGGAGCTGCTGCGCCGGGTCCGGGTCGACATGTACCGGCGGCTCGGGTTCTACCCGACCGAGACGAGCGAACACTCCTCGGAATACGTGCCGTGGTACCTCGGGCACGCGCGCGAGATCGAGCGGCTCCGGCTGCCGATCGGGGCGTATCTCGACATCGTCGCGGAGAACCTCGCGTCGTACGAGCAGACCCGCAACGCGTTGAAGGCGGGCGAGCCGGTCGAGGTCGATCCCACGATGGAGTACGCCCCGCAGATCATCCACAGCATCGTCACCGGCACACCCCGGACGGTCTACGGGAACGTGCCGAACACCGGCCTGATCCCCAACCTGCAGGCTGGTGCCGTCGTCGAGGTCCCGTGTCTGGTCGACGCGTCCGGCGTCCGGCCAACCGCGGTCGGCGCCCTCCCGGCGCAATGTGCGGCGCTCAACCGCTCGTACCTGAACGTGGCCGAACTCGCCGTACAGGCAGCGATCGAGGAGGATCCGCGCGCGATCCGCCAGGCCGTCATGGTCGACCCGGCGACTGCGGCGGCACTACCGGTCGAGCAGATCTGGGAGCTGTGCAACGACCTGGTGCTTGCTCACCGCAACTACTTGGACCCGTCGTTGAGAGCGGCACTCAAATAGTCGCGGTACGTCGCGAAATCGGCGAGGACCTCGGCCGCGGTCGGCTGACCGGTCAGGGCGCCGACACCCTGGCCCGCGTAGATCGACGCGCGGGCCGGGTCGGCGGCTCCTTCGACCCACAGGTCGTGCGCCGAGTCCTCGGTCTTCAGCTCCTCCTCATGTCCTTCCCACGTGTCGAAGAAGGCGTTGCGGAGGGCTCGACCACCGAACTCGTCCGGCCAGCCGGCGCGCGAGGCGGCGTCGAACACGGTGCCGTAGACAGTCTCGGTCTCGTCCGCCTCGATGATTCGCTGCCGGGCCGGTCCCTTTGTCTGGGCCTCGACACAGGTGAGGAACGCCGTACCGATCCAACCGCCAGCGGCGCCGGCGGCCATCACGGCGGCTAGGCCACGAGGGCCGGAGATGCCGCCGCCGGCGAGCACAGGCAGGTCGGTCGCGTCGAGGATCGCCTGCAGCAGCGGGAGCGTGGCGACGGCATTCCGCCCGTGCCCGCCCGCTTCGGCGCCGCGGGCAACGATCACGTCGACACCGGCGTCCACCGCCTCGCGAGCATCCGCGACCGTGCCGGCCTGCGTCGCGACCACGATGCCGGCGTCCTGCAGCGGACCGACGTACGGCGTGTAGTCCCCGAAGCTCAACGACACCAGCGCGGGCCGCAGCTCGAGCACCGCCTCGAGGTGCTCCGGATGATCCTTCACCGACCAAGCCATCAACCCGATCCCGTACGGCGTCCCACCCGCCGCCGCGATCGCTCCCTCGGTGCGGATCCAGTCAGCCGTGACGGCCGAGCCCGCCCCCAGCATCCCCAACCCACCAGCCGCGGAGATCGCCGCGGTCAGCGCGCCGCCACTGACATTCGCCATCGGCGCCCCAACCACTGGCACCCCAACCCCAAACCTCTCCCGCAGCCACATACCCCCAGCGCACCACACCCCTACCCCACCCCGCCATGGCCAGCACCACACCCCCGCGCACATGTCTGGGGGGTGAGCCCGCGTGCCGGTGGGAGTGAACGGGTTATTTCCCCCGCCCACACCCCACTTCCTGTCACACCCACGTGAAACGGCCGGCTCCCCGAGGGGGAACCGGCCGTTGGGTGGTGCTGGTCAGAACTTGTAGACGTCCGACTGCGGGTCGCCGTGGCAGCGCTTGTACTTCTTGCCGGAGCCGCACGGGCAGGCGGCGTTGCGCGGCGTACCGGAGTACTCCAGGGTGCCTTCCTCGACGGCGTCCTGGTGCATCGCGACCTCGTCGTCACCGTCGATCGTCGGCGCCGAGTACGTCAGCCGCTGCGGACGCGGCTCGTTGGTGAGGCCCTTCGCCCGCAGGCGCGGCGTGTCCCGCGGCCGCGGTGCGTCCTGCGGCCGCTCCTCGTCGTCCGCCCCGGCGAGCTCGGCGGCCGCCGCGCCCGAGGAGAGGATGTCCTGGATCGAGCGACCCGCGAGGCTGTCCTCGTCCGCGAGCGCGGCCTCGTTCGCGAGCTCCATCTCGGCGCGCATCGCCTCCACGTCCACCTCGACGTTGAAGATGAAGCCGACCGACTCCTCCTTGATGGACTCCATCATCGAGGCGAACATGTCGTAGCCCTCGCGCTGGTACTCGACCAGCGGGTCGCGCTGTGCCATCGCCCGCAGGCCGATGCCCTCGCGCAGGTAGTCCATCTCGTACAGGTGCTCGCGCCACTTGCGGTCCAGCACGCTCAGGACGACGCGACGCTCCAGCTCGCGCATCGCTTCCTCGCCGAGCAGTTCCTCACGCCGGTCGTACGCCGCGGTCGCGTCCTCGAGGAAACGCTCGACCAGGAAGTCCTGGGTCAGCCCGGCCTTCTCGCCGCCGGCCTCCTCGATCAGCTCTTCCTCGGTGAGCTCCGACTGGTACAGCGTCTTCATCGCGGTGAACAGCGCGTCCAGGTCCCAGTCCTCGGCGAACCCGTCCGCGGTCGCGCCCTGCACGTACCCGGTGACGGTCTCCTCGAGCATGTCCTGCACCTGGTCGCGCAGGTCGGCGCCCTCGAGCACTCGGCGGCGCTCGTCGTACACGACGTGCCGCTGACGGTTCATCACGTCGTCGTACTTGAGGATGTTCTTCCGGGTCTCGAAGTTCTGCGCCTCGACCTGACCCTGCGCCGACGCGATCGCCTTCGTGACGACCTTGTTCTCCAGCGGCTGGCTGTCGTCGTTGTTCCGCGACATCGCCCAGTCGACCATCTCGCGCTTGAACAGCCGCATCAGGTCGTCCTCCAGCGACAGGTAGAACCGGGACTTGCCCGGGTCGCCCTGCCGGCCGGCGCGACCGCGCAGCTGGTTGTCGATCCGGCGGGATTCGTGCCGCTCGGTGCCGAGGACGTAGAGGCCGCCGAGTCCGCGGACCTCGTCCTGCTCCTCCTTCACCTGCTTCTCGAACTGCTCCAGCATCGACGGGTACTCCGACTCGTACTCCTCGATGGCCTCCGCCGGGTCGAGACCGCGGGCGCGCAGCTCCTTGTCGGCCAGGAACTCCGGGTTGCCGCCGAGGATGATGTCGGTACCACGACCGGCCATGTTGGTGGCCACCGTGACCGCGCCCTTGCGGCCGGCCTCGGCGACGATCGCCGCCTCACGCGCGTGCTGCTTCGCGTTCAGCACCTCGTGCTTGATGTTCTCCTTGAGCAGCTGCCGGGACAGCCGCTCGGACTTCTCCACCGACGTCGTGCCGACCAGGATCGGCTGCCCGGTCCCGTGCGCGTCGACGATGTCCTTGACCACCGCGTCGAACTTGGCGTCCTCGGTGCGGAAGATCAGGTCCCGCTCCTCGACCCGGATCATCGGCTTGTTGGTCGGGATCGGGACCACGCCGAGCTTGTAGACCTTGGAGAACTCGTTCGCCTCGGTCATCGCCGTACCGGTCATGCCGGCCAGCTTGCTGTAGAGGCGGAAGTAGTTCTGCAGCGTGATCGTCGCGAGGGTCTGGTACTCCTCCTTGATCTCGACGCCTTCCTTGGCCTCGATCGCCTGGTGCAGACCCTCGTTGTAGCGCCGGCCGTGCAGCGTCCGGCCGGTGTGCTCGTCGACGATCAGGACCTCGCCGTCGTCGACCACCACGTAGTCCTTGTCCCGGTGGAACAGGTCCTTGGCCTTCAGCGCGTTGTTCAGGTAGCTGATCAGCGGGGTGTTGGCCGACTCGTACAGGTTGTCGATGCCGAGCCGGTCCTCGACCTTCTCGATCCCGCGCTCGAGGATCGCGACCGTGCGCTTCTTCTCGTCCACGTCGTAGTCGGCGACCCGGCGCTTGGTCTCGTCGATCTCGAGGTCGGTGATCCGCGGGTTCTTCCGCTTCAGCTCCGCCTCGTCGGCCAGCGTCCAGGCCTTCAGCGAGTTCGCGATCCGGGCCATCTCGACGTACCAGCGCTGGCTGTCCTCGGCCGGGCCGGAGATGATCAGCGGGGTCCGGGCCTCGTCGACCAGGATCGAGTCCACCTCGTCCACGATCGCGTAGTTGTGCTCGCGCTGGACGCAGTCCTCGATGCTGCCCGCCATGTTGTCGCGCAGGTAGTCGAAGCCGAACTCGTTGTTGGTGCCGTAGGTGATGTCCTTGGCGTAGGCGATCCGGCGCTCGGCCGGGGTCATCTCCGGCAGGATCACGCCGTAGTCGAGGCCGAGGAAGTGGTACACCCGGCCCATCCACTCGGCCTGGTACTTGGCCAGGTAGTCGTTCACCGTGACCACGTGCACGCCCTTGCCGGACAGCGCGTTCAGGTACGTCGGGAGCGTGCCGACCAGGGTCTTGCCCTCACCGGTCTTCATCTCCGCGATGTTGCCCAGGTGCAGCGCGGCCCCACCCATGATCTGGACGTCGTAGTGCCGCTGGTGCAGCGTCCGCTTGGCGGCCTCCCGGACCACCGCGAAGGCCTCCGGGAGCAGCGCGTCCAGGGATTCCCCGTTCTCGTGACGCTCCTTGAACTCCGCGGTCTGCGCGCGCAGCTCTTCGTCGGTCATGTTGACGAAGTCGTCCTCGATGGAGTTGACCATCTTCGCGATGCCCTGCAGTTGGCGGATGATCTTGCCTTCGCCGATCCGCAGGACCTTGTCGACAACCTTCATGGTGGGGAGTTCACTCCTTGCTGCTGAAGCCTGGGTTGCGGCCGAACGCCGACAGGGCACGACCGACCCACCGGGAAGGCGTGCGACCCCCATCGTACGGGGCCGGGTGTGCCAAGCCACGCCCGCAGCGTGCCTCGAGCCCTACACCACCCACGTCCGGGCGGGCCCGAAAGTTCCCAGCCGCGTCCTCAGGAACCGCGCAGAGCGTCACTGAGTGCTGGCGACAGGTCACCGCCGCCGGCCACCCGGACCTGGTCCAGCCCGAGCCATCCGGCCAGTTGGACGAGCTCCGCGGCCAGCTCCTCGGCGGTCTCCACGGGCGCCTTCGGCTCCGCGTGCGCCGACTGGACGAGCAGCACCCCGCCGGGGCGGTCCGCCTTGAGGTCGACCCGGGCGACCAGCCGGTCCCCGAGCAGGAAGGGCAGCACGTAGTACCCGTGGACGCGCTTCTCCGCCGGGACGTAGATCTCGATCCGGTACCGGAAGTCGAACAGGACTTCGGTCCGGGTCCGCTCGTACACCAGCGAGTCGAACGGGCTGACCAGGGCGCGCGTGTTCACCCGCCGCGGCAGCCGCGCGTCGCGATGCAGGTACGCCGGGCGCTTCCAGCCGTCGATCCGGACCGGGACCAGCTCGCCCTCCTCGACCAGCTCGGTGATCGCCTGCTGCGTCGGCGCGGGCGCGGTCCGGAAGTAGTCCCGCAGGCACTGCGCGGTCGCGACCCCGTGAGCCCGGGCCGCGATCGACACCAGCCCGCGGTGCGCCTCGTCGAGTGTCGGGGTCGGCGTCTCGACCACCGCGCGGGGCAGCACCCGTTCCGGTACGTCGTACAGCCGCTCGAACTGCTGGTTGCGGCGGGCGACCGTGATCTCGCCGGCGAAGAACAGGAACTCGAGGGCGCGCTTCACGTCGGACCAGTTCCAGCCCCAGTTGTCTCTGGCCCGCTCGACGTCGTCGTCGATCTCGCGGGCGGTCAGCGGACCGTGGTTCCGGACGTCGGACAGCACCTGCTTGATCAGGTCCGGCCGCTCCTTCGCGATCGACCGCGGGCCGCCCCACGCCTCGGTCGTCGCCCGGGCCATCCGCCAGCGCATCAGCGGGTGCGTCTCGACCGGGATCAGCGACGCCTCGTGCGCCCAGTACTCCACCAGGCGGCGCGGGGCCTTCCCGGACGCCCGGTCCAGCAGATCGCGCGGATACGGACCGAGGCGGGAGTAGAGCGGCAGGTACTGCGTCCTGCTCAGCACGTTGACCGAGTCGATCTGGATCAGCCCGATGCGCCCCAGCACCCGCGTCAGGGCCCGCATGTCCGGGACGCCCTTGGGCCGCGGGTCCATAAACCCCTGCGCCGCGAGCGCCACCCGCCGCGCCTGACCCGTCGAGAGCTGCAGCTGCGTCGTCATACCGCAGATTCTGCCGGGCGCCACCGACAGAACGGTGCGGGCATAACTCTGGTGTTACCCAAAGTGGGAGGTGCGCTACGGATGGTGTTCGGGGGAACCTGCGAGGAGGCCGTCCGCCCGTGCGGCCCCTATCACCCTGGAGTGAGGCATGACAGGAAAGAAGCATGCGGTTCGCGCTGCCCTCGCGGCCGGCGTACTGGCCGCGGCGTCCCTCGGTGC
This sequence comes from uncultured Actinomycetota bacterium, assembly GCA_963822475.1. Classification (GTDB taxonomy): domain Bacteria; phylum Actinomycetota; class Actinomycetes; order Propionibacteriales; family Kribbellaceae; genus Kribbella. The sequence goes on along the minus strand of CAWGHT010000006.1, from coordinate 571,307 downwards.
GGTGGCCGTAGCAGGCTCCGCATCGGCCGCGCAGTCGCCCGACGGACCCAAGACCCGGATCGTCGGCGGCGCGATCGCCCACACCGCCGACACCCCGTGGGCCATCCAGCTCTCGAACAGCGGCTCCCCCGTCCCCGACCGCTCGAGTGGTGCGGCTCGACGCTGGTGAAGGCGAACAAGATCGTCACCGCGGCGCACTGCGCGCAGGAGGCCGCGTCCACCTACACCGCGATCCAGGGTCGCGACGACCTGGCCGACAAGTCCACCGGCAAGGAATCGAAGATCAGCAGCATCTGGGTGGACCCGGAGTACGGCAAGTCGCCCGCTCACGACGTCGCGGTGATGACGCTGGCGACGCCGTTCGAGGGTGTGGACACGCTGGCGCTGGAGACCGACAAGGCGGCTGACGCGGCCGGCGCGGCGTCGATCGTCTACGGCTGGGGCGAGACCGAGGGCACCGGCCCGGCGGACACCTTCCAGAAGGTCGACGTACCGGTGCTCGGTGACGCGTACTGCGAGAAGGCGTACGCGAGCGAGGGCTACACCGCGGACGGCGAGATCTGCGCCGGGTACGAGGAAGGCGGCAAGGACTCCTGCCAGGGCGACTCCGGTGGCCCGCTGGTCCTCAACGGCCGCCTGTTCGGCGTCGTGTCGTGGGGTATCGGCTGCGCGGACGCCGGCAACCCGGGCGTGTACGCCGAGGTCGCGACGTACGCCGCCGAACTGCAGCAACAGATCGACAGCTGACCTACCGCGGGACAGCGAAGGGGCCGGGCGGTTCGCCCGGCCCCTTCGTTGTGTGCCTCCTGAGGGGTTAGACGGCCAGCCGGATGACGCCGTAGTCGTAGCCGCGGCGGCGGTAGACGACGCTGGGCTGGTTCTCGTCGGCATCGACGAACAGGTAGAAGTCGTGCCCGACCAGTTCGAGCTCGTAGAGCGCCTGGTCCAGGGTCATCGGCTTGGCGGTGTGGGTCTTCTCGCGCATCACCAGCGGTCCGTCGCCGGTGACCAGGAGAGATCCGTACTTGTGCGTCGCCACCTCGTCCTCGGCGACTGGTTCCTCCACTACAGGTGCGTTGCCGTTGAGCGGCTGCTTCGCGTTCACGTGCCGAAGGCCTTCCGGCGCACGCTCACCACGGTGCACGCGACGGCGGTCGGCCGCCTTGCGGACCTGGGACCGGAGCCGGTCCAGGCAGACGTCGAACGCTGCCTGCTTGGTCTCCCCGCACGCCTCTGCGCGGACCACCGGACCCTTGGTGTACATGGTGAGCTCGACACGCATCGCCCGATCGTGCTGTCGCGGGTTCTTCTCCTGGCTGACTTCCACCTCGCACCGCAGTACCCGGTGATCGACCTTCTCGATCCGCTCGAGTTTTTCCTCGACGTACTGCCGGAAGCGGTCACTGACCTCGCAGTGATGACCCTTGACAACGACGTCCACGGAAACCTCCATCGATCGGCGACTCTTTTACGTGTTCGGACCCCCGTGCTCGTGGTGACGGTGCCCGAAACGAGAACACCCGCTGTCGAACCCGTCGGACCTCGTGGCGAGGAATCCGGCTGATCCGGTCCTCCACCACTCCACTGCCCGACAAGCCCTAGCGGGTGTCATAAGCCAACGCTAGTCGGCTTCGGCGAAAACCGGTAGAGAAGTTCTCATGAACCAGACGTCCGGTGTCGCGAGGTCGCCGCGAGCAGCGCACAGCCGAGGACCTGGATTCCCCGGGATTCCAAGGCGCGGCAGGCCTCGGTGAGCGTGGATCCGGTGGTGATCACGTCGTCCACCAGCAGGACCGGTTGATCGCTCAGGGTTTCAGCCCAGCGCGAACGCAGCCCGAACACCCCGTCGAGGTTCGCGGTACGGCGTTCCGCGGACAGCCCGGCCTGGTCGTCGGGACGCCCGACGACGCGCAGCGCGTCGGCCGTCCGGGCGTCGATTCCCTGTCTGCGCAGGGATCTGACGGCAGTCTTCGTAATCCGCCCGAGCGGATCGTGCCCGCGGTGGCGGACCGTTGCCCGAGGCGACGGCACCGGACACACCCATGCCGCCCGTCGCTGGTCGAGGGCTGCCCGTACGACGGTCGCCAGCAGCTCACCGAGTGGCCTGGCAAGGGCGTACCGGGCGTGCTCCTTGTGGGCGAGGATCAGGTTCCGGAGCTCCCCGGCGTACGGCGCGGCGGCGGTCGGGGGCGCCAGACCGGGCGGGCTCGGGTCGGGCCATGCACGGAACGGAGTCAGTTCGGTCAGTAGCCGACGGCAACCACCACAGAGAGTGACGCCTGGCCGCGTGCAGCCCGCGCACCGGCCGCCGAGTACCAGGTCGACGAACCCGTCCCACCCGCGCACCACCTCACGGTCCACGATGCGCCGCGGCTCCCGCAACCGCGGGAGCCCGAGCCTGTGGACAAGTGGGTCAGCCGGGGTAGCTGGGGATGATGGTGGCCTCGCTGTTGTCGGCGTCCATGGAGACCCAGCCGAGGTCCTTGCTGAGCCAGTGGATGCGGCCGGCGTCGTCCTGGATCACCGGCAGCGTGTCCTTGTGCGTGTTCGACGCGACGTGCTCGGGGACGAAGCCCGGCGCCGAACCGGGCAGCAGCTGCAGGCTGGACCCGTCGGTGCTGACCAGCCAGGGCTGCGGCGCCGCGTTGTCGGTCCCGATCACGATGACGCCCTGCTTGTCCCAGGCCGCGTCGGTGATGTTGGTCAGTTCCAGCCGCAGCGGCCGGAACTCCGCCAGCTTCAGCTGCTTGCCGCCGTTCGTGGTCTGGACCGTCGCGATCTCGACATAGTTCTGCTTGGTGGCCGCGCTGTGCATCACCAGCAGCGCCCGGACACCGTCCGGCGCCATCCTCAGGGCGACCGGAGTGTCTCCCTCGAAGTCGGTCTCGACCAGGCTGAAACGCCCGTCGCTGTGGCGGACGCGCAGCCGCGGGTGGGCGCTGTCGGCCTTGTCCAGGAACCACAGGTTGTCCTGGCCGTCGAAGCTCGGCGGCAAGGTCTTCCCGTCGACCTTGATCTGGGACGCCTTGCCGGCGTTGTCGGGCGGGTCCAGCTTCCCGTAGACGACACGGCGCCCGTCGGCGGTGACGATCGCCCCGGCGTCACCGGCCAGCGTGACCGCGAAGGACTGTGCCTTGTAGAGCGCCAACGGGCCCGACTTCAGCGGCTGGGCGGAGATGTCCGACGCGCCGTCCAGTCCGACGATCCGCTGCGGTTTCTGCCCCAGCAGACCGTACAGCTTGGTCATCGCGCCGGCCGACGCCTGCGGGTCGTACGCGCTGAAGTTGGCGAACGGCAGCACCTCCGGCTCGTCCGGAAGCAACGGTGCACCGCCGACGGTGATCTTGGCCCGGAGGTTGAGCTGGTTCAGCGTCCAGACGATCTGCGCCGCCAGCAGCCGCCGGTCCTGGTCCCGGAGTGATGCGGCGGTGTCGTTCAGCGCCACGGTGGCCACGCCGAGGTCCACCGGGACCGACACCTGTACCTCGGTGCCGGGCGGCGCGATGGAGACGACACCGTTGCCCAGCCGACTGGTCGGGCCCTTGAGCAGCTCCTGGATGAGCTGCGTCGCGGCCTGGCCGGACGGGAGGTTCTGCGACAGCCAGACCTGGTCCGGAACCAGCAGGTCCCGGGACTGGTTGAAGAAGTACAGGTCGCGGGGAGCGAGTTTCAGGTCGACCTGGTTGCTGCCCAGGTACGCACCCGGTGGGGGTGTGGCGACGCGGAGCTGCCCGTCGACCTTCTTCAGCCTGAAGAAGAAGTCGGCCTTCTCGTTCGCGGCTGCCGGGGTCCACTCGCCGCGCGCGCCGATGGTGGCGATCTTCTTGGCGGTCAGCTGGATCCCGTCGTTCTTCCGGGTCAGTGACTCGGGACGCTGGTCGTACACCACGGTCTGCGACTCCGGCTTCCATTCCCCCGCGGCTTCCGGGGTCATGTACTGCCGGGCGACGTCGTACGCCTGGGAGTCCGACATGGCCTCGAGGAAGCCGCTGACGATGGCCATGTCGGGGATGTTCGCGCGCGGCGGCTTCGCCTCGACGCCGACGCCGCCCAGGTCCGGCGCGAGCCCCTGCCGCTCGCCGTTGCGGATGGTGCCCTTGGTCGGCACGGTCGCGCAGCCGCCGAGCAGCGCCACGGCCAGCAGGACCCCGAGCAGTCTGCGCCTCACCGCTCCTCACCGCCGCTCAGCTTCTGGTACGGCGCTCCGACGTCGACGAGCTCGGTGACGACCCGGGTCGCGTCGGGCGGGCGCGGCGGCAGCGGCGAGCCGGTGAGCGCCACGTCCGGGCGGCGCGGCAGCGTCAGCCGGAAGTACGCGCCGTCGCCGGGCGAGCCCCACGCGTCCAGGCGGCCGCCGTGCAGCCGGGCGTCCTCGAGCGCGATCGACAGACCGAGGCCGGTGCCGCCCGTGGTCCGGGCCCGGGCCGGGTCGGCCCGCCAGAACCGGCTGAACACCATCTCCGCCTCCTCGGGGCGGAACCCGATCCCGTGGTCGCGGACGGCCACCGCGGCGGCATCGTCGTCGTACGCCGTACTGATCCGGATCGGCAGACCTTCGCTGTGCTCGATCGCGTTGCCGATCAGGTTGCGCAGGATCCGCTCGATCCGGCGGGAGTCGACCTTGGCCCTGCAGGGCCTCGGCATGTCCAGCTGGACCGGGCAGCCCTTGCGGTCCAGCAGGGTCTCGTGGTTCTCCAGGACCCGGTTGACGATGTCGCGCAGGTCGACGTCCTCCAGGTCCAGGGCGGCCGCTCCGGCGTCGAACCGGCTGATCTCCAGCAGGTCGGCGAGCAGCTCCTCGAACCGGTTGAGCTCGTTCTGCAGCAGCTCGACCGAGCGGCGGCTGATCGGGTCGAACTGGTCACGGCCCTCGTGCAGCAGGTCGGCGGCCATCCGGACGGTGGTCAGCGGCGTCCGCAGCTCGTGGGACACGTCCGACACGAACCGGCGCTGCAGCCGCGACAGCTCTTCCAGCCGGCGGATCTGCCGCTGCAGGTTGGAGGCCATCTTGTTGAACGACACCGCCAGCCGCGCCAGGTCGTCGGTGCCGCGGACCTGCATCCGCTCTTCGAGCTTGCCGGCCGCGAGCCGCTCAGCGATCCGCCGTGCCATCCGGACCGGGGTCACGACCTGCCGGGTGACCAGCCAGGCCACCGCACCGAGCAGAACGATCAGCAACAGACCTGCGGTCACCAGGGCCCGCTGTACGACGTCCAGCGTCTCCTGCTGCGCGGTGAGCGGGAACAGGAAGTAGATCGCGTACTTGTCACCGGTGGAGTCGATCCGGATCTGCGAACCGATCACCAGCCCCGGGACGCTCGGGCTCTCCCGGTAGTTGATCAGGGTGTACGTGTCCCACAGCTTGGAGCCGTCACTCACCACGGAGGAGGCCAGCGGCTGCGGGATCGAGTTGCTGTCGACCAGTCCGGTGTAGCGGATCGCGTTGGACGCCGCCTGGTCGGTCGGCACCAGCAGCACGTCGTACAGGCCCGGGCGGTTGGAGCCGAGGACCAGCTTGGACAGCTCCTGGTTGACGGTGTTGCGGTTGGCGGCGTCGATCGTCACGGACAGCTGCTGGAGCTGCGCGCGGACCTCGGCCTGTGCGCTCATCCGGCGGGACTCCAGGACACCGTCGGTGACCTGGCTCATCATCACCCAGCCGACCAGGATCAGGACCATCGTCGACATCAGCAGGGTGCCGGTGACGATCCGGGCCTGGATGGAGCGCCGCCAGATGTCCGGCCAGTGCTTGGGGTGGGTCCGCCACAGCGGCTGCGGCTGGGCAGACCAATCCACCGCGGCGACGGTCAGCTCCAGTTCCGTCCCGCGGGACTCGGCCACCTCCTGCTTGGGCGGTGCCGTCGGCTGCCCACCCTGGTGGTCGGCGATCTGTCCGGTGTGTACCTCGGTTCCGGGGTCCACCACCACGTCGTCGGCGGCAGCCTGCGACTCTTGGCCGCGTCCGTACTCGATCAGTCCGCACCCGCCTTGTATCCGACACCGCGGACCGTGACCACGATCTCCGGGTGCTCAGGGTCCTTCTCGATCTTGGAGCGCAGCCGCTGGACGTGCACGTTCACCAGCCGGGTGTCGGCGGCGTGCCGGTACCCCCAGACCTGCTCCAGCAGCACCTCGCGGGTGAACACCTGCCAGGGCTTCGACGCCAGGCAGACCAGCAGGTCGAACTCCAGCGGCGTCAGCTGGATCGTCTCGCCGGCCCGCTTCACCGAGTGGCCGGCGACGTCGATGGTGAGGTCGCCGATGGTCAGCGACTCCGGACCGGGCTCGTCCATCCGGCGCAGCCGGGCCCTGATCCGGGCCACCAGCTCCTTCGGCTTGAACGGCTTGACCACGTAGTCGTCGGCGCCGGACTCCAGCCCGAGCACCACGTCGACGGTGTCGCTCTTGGCGGTCAGCATCACGATCGGTACGCCGGACTCGGCCCGGATCGCCCGGCAGACGTCGATCCCGTCCATCCCGGGCAGCATCAGGTCGAGCAGCAGCAGATCGGGCTTGAACTCCCGGAACGCCGGTACCGCCTTGTCACCGGTCGCACACAAATAGGTGTCGTAGCCCTCGTTGCGCAGCACGATGCTGAGCATCTCCGACAACGCTGTGTCGTCGTCGACGATGAGAACACGGCCCCTCATCGTCCGGTTACCGTCTGCCACGCCCTGCTCCTTGCCGTCCGATTGCCATCCGACTGCCGTCTGATCGGGGTGCGCCCGGCGGTGCCAGACCGTACGCACTACGGATAGTGTCCCATTCCCCCGGTACTGCACACGCCGGATCGCCGTGTGACCCCGAGTTGGGCTGTGATCATGGTGCACGGCCGGGGTTCACCACAACTCACGTGCCGGCTGGTACGACGGTTCACCGGGAGAGGAGGTACGCAGTGGCCGACCGAAGTATGCGCCTGCACGACGACGTGGCGACCGAGCCGCTGCGGCCGTGGCTCCCGGCGGATCTGCTCGACAACGCCGCCCGGACCATCTCCGACAACAAGACGATCATGCTGGGCCTGCCGGTGCTGGCCGGGATCGCCCTGGTCGCGGTGCAGGCCGTTCTGACCGAGGTCGCCGTACCGGGTGGGCTCGGTGGGTTCTTCGGGACGGAGGATCCGTTCGGGCAGGCCGGTGCGGCACTTTTGCTCACGTACGGCGTACAAGTGGTGCTGTTCTCGGTGGTGTCGAGCATGCTGGCCGGCATCATCGCTCTGGCCGCGGTGCGGAGTCAGCTGGCGCACCGGGCCGGTCCACGCGAGCTGATGCGGCTGGTGCGACCTGCGCTCCCGGCACTCGCTGCTGTCGGTCTGGTGCAGTCCCTGTCGTTCATGCTGCTGATCGGCGGCTGGGGGCTCGCGGTGCTCGGCATCGGCGCCGGAGCGGACGCCGCGGTCTCCTCTGCGGCGGCCGGGGCCGCTGCGCTGGCGATGATGTTCGTCGGCGGCATCCTGGTGCTGATCTTCGGCATCCGGCTGGTGCTCGCGGGGACCGTCGTACTGATGGAGGGCAAGCACGCACCGGACATCGGGCTCTACATACCGGTCCGGGTGGGCGTCTGGGGTGCGCTGCGGCGGTCCTGGCAGCTCGTGAAGGGCAAGTTCTGGCGGGTGTTCGGGATCCTGCTGTTCGGCGGGCTGGTGGTGAACATCATCGGGTACGCGCTGCAGTTCGGGGTCAGTGCGCTGATCATCACCGTCGGCTCGTGGGCCGATCTGAGTGACAGCACCGGGGCCGTGGTGGTGACGATCGTGCTGGCCGTGGCGGCCGGGATCGCGACGCTGATGACGCTGATCGCGAGTCTGGCGTTCATGTCCGCCGTACAGGCGCTGATCTACCTCGATCTCCGCGTGCGCCGGGAAGGCCTCGATCTGTGGATGCGGCCCGCCCTGCGGTTCGAGGAGACGGCGTGATCCTGTTCCCACTGGAGCCGCCGGTCGACATCGACCGGGACCAGGCTGCTCAGGAGGCTGCCAAGGAGCTGTCCAAGTCCGCGTACCGGGACTCCGGATCGCTGATCGAGAGAGCCATCGGCAAGGTCGTGGACTGGATCGGAGACCTGCTGAACAGCCTCACCGGTTCGTCACCCAACGGCCACGCCGGTCTGACCATGTTGGTCGGTCTGCTGGTCCTTGTGGTGGTCGTGGTGCTCTGGCGGTCCGGCGTACTGCGGACCAGCCGTAGGGCGAAGGCCCAGGCCGTTTTCGACACCACCCGGCCGCAGAGCGCCGCGGAGTACCGCGCATTGGCCGAGCGGGAGGCCGCGTCCGGGGACTTCGCGTTGGCGATCCGCAGCCGTTTCCGGGCGTGCGTAGCGGAGCTGACCGAGCGGACCGTGCTGGACGAGCGGGCCGGACGTACGGCGTACGAAGTGGTTGCTGATGCGTCGCGAGCGGCACCTGTACTGCGTGAGCCGCTGCAGCCGGCTGCACTGGTGTTCACGGAGGTTGTCTACGGCAACCGCCCGGGAACGCCGGAGCGGTACGCCGTTGTCGTGGCGGCCGACGACGCTGCGCGGACTGCACGGGTGGCTGCATGAGCACGCCGGTCGGGCGGAGTGTTGGCGAGAGCTGGCGCGCGTTGCGGACACCACTGCTCGTCACTGGGCTCGTTGTGCTGGCCGCGATCGTTGTCCTGATCGCCACGTCCGCACGGACGTCAGGACAGTTCAGCCCGGACTCCACCGAGTCGACCGGGGCACGGGCGCTGGCAGCGTTGCTGGAGGACCACAACGTCGACGTACACGGCACGGAGTCGCTGAACGACGCCGTACAGGGTGGAGGCGGCAGTGCGCTCCTCATCGGCCCAGGTGGCTCGCTGGACGACGGAGACTGGCGGCGGATCGCACAGGCGCAGTGGAGCCACGTCATCCTGATCCGGCCCGGCAGTCGCGCTCTGGCGGCGCTGGCGCCCGGTGTGCGGCCCACGGGGAACTCGCTGGCCACCCGCAGCCGTCCGCCTGGCTGTGAGCTTCCAGCTGCCGCTAAGGCCGGCACGGTGACCGTCAACGGACCGACGTACTCCGCTCCCGTGGGAGCGACCACCTGTTACGGCGACGGCATCAACAACACCGTGGTCCGGCTGGAGGTCGGCGACCGGCTCGTCGACGTGATCGGTACGCCGGCATCGTTCATGAACGCCCGGCTCGCCGAGGACGGCAACGCCGCGCTGGCGCTCAACCTGCTCGGCACGCACCAGGACCTGACCTGGTACCTGCCGCAGTGGGAGTCGGACTATCCCGACTCCAATGGCGAGAGCAGCGCACAGCTGATCCCACCTGACGTCCGCTACATCGCCTGGGCGCTGGCCTTCGCCGTACTGGTGGTAGCGATCTGGCGCGGGCGGCGGCTCGGCCCTGTGGTGGCAGAGCAGTTGCCGGTGATCGTGCACGCGGCTGAGACCACTGAGGGCAGGGCGCGGCTCTACCGACGCTCACGGGCCCGCGACCGCGCTGCGTCGGCATTACGCGAGTCGGCGCTCGGCCAGTTGCACGAGGCGCACGGCATCCCGCGGCGGGCCGATCCGTCGGCTGTGGTCGCGACTGTCGCCGCACGGACCGGCCGGGATCCCGCCATGCTGTACGAGCTGCTCTACGGCCTGCCGCCGCTCACTGACGCCGCTCTGATGTCCTTGTCCCAGGAACTCGACGTACTGACGCAGGAGGTACGACACCCGTGACGACTACCGAGGTCACCGCGGACCAGGCCCGGCAGGCGCTGGTCTCGCTCCGGACCGAGATCGGCAAGGCGGTGGTCGGCCAGGACACTGCTGTGACCGCACTGGTACTCGCCCTGCTCTGCCGCGGCCACGTGCTGCTGGAGGGCGTCCCAGGTACGGCGAAGACACTCATGGTGCGGGCACTGTCGATGGCGATGCGGCTGGACACCAAGCGCGTGCAGTTCACGCCGGACCTGATGCCGGGTGACGTGACCGGGTCGCTCGTGTACGACGCGAAGACGAGCGAGTTCGAGTTCCGGCGGGGACCTGTGTTCACGAACATCCTGCTGGCGGACGAGATCAACCGGACGCCACCGAAGACCCAGGCGGCGTTGCTGGAGGCAATGGAGGAGCGGCAGGTCACGGTCGACGGTGAGCCGCGCAAGCTCCCGAATCCCTTTGTCGTTGCCGCAACCCAGAACCCGATCGAGTACGAGGGCACGTACCCGCTGCCCGAGGCGCAGCTGGACCGGTTCCTGCTGAAGGTGACGCTGGACATGCCGCCACGCGACGCGGAGATCGCCGTACTCGCCCGGCACGCGCAGGGCTTCGATCCGCGGGACCTGGAGGCGGCTGGGTTGCGCCCGGTGGCCGGCCCGGAGGATCTGCTGGCCGGACAGAACGCCGTACGGCGGGTTGCGGTCCGGGAGGACGTGCTGGCGTACGTCGTCGACCTGTGCCGTGCCACGCGCCAGTCGCCGTCGCTGCAGCTGGGTGTCTCGCCGCGTGGCGCCACGGCGCTGCTGGCGGTCTCCCGGGCGTGGGCGTGGCTGTCGGGCCGCGACTACGTCATCCCGGACGATGTGAAGGCGATGGCGCGTCCTTGCCTTCGGCATCGAGTACAGGTGCGGCCGGAGGCTGAGCTGGAGGGTGTCAGCGCGGACGCGGTGCTGGAGAGCGTGCTCGCGACGGTGCCGGTGCCACGCTGATGGTTCTGACTGGCCGAGCCGGCATCCTGGCTGCCGCTGGAGTGGTGTTCGTCGCTCTGGTGATGCCGTCGTGGGCCGGGGTCGGTGTGGTCGTTGCTGCGGTGCTGGTGGTGTGTCTGGTCGACATACTGCTGGCTGGGTCGCCGCGTCGGCTGCAGTTCGGTCGGGAAGGCGACAACGCCGTACGGCTTGGTGAGCAGGCTGTGGTGAACCTGCTGATCACCAACCCGGGACGGCGAGTGCGTGGGTTGCTGCGGGACGCCTGGCCGCCGTCTGCCGGCGTACTGGATCCGCCGCACAAGCTGGACCTGCCGTCGGGCGAGCGTCGTCGGCTGACTACGCACCTGCTCCCGACGCGTCGGGGCGACCGGCACGCGTTCCGGGTGACTGTGCGGTCCGTTGGCCCGTTGGGGTTCGCCGGGCGCCAAGGGTCGCATGAGGTCGCCTGGACGTTGCGGGCGCTGCCACCGTTCAAGAGCCGCAAGCACCTGCCGTCACGGCTGGCCCGGTTGCGGGAGCTGGACGGACGTACGGCGTTGCTGGTGCGCGGGCAGGGCACGGAGTTCGACTCGCTGCGGGACTACGTGCCGGGTGACGACGTACGGAGCATCGACTGGCGCGCGACAGCGCGGCGCGGGAACGTCGTACTGCGGACCTGGCGACCGGAGCGGGACCGGCAGGTCGTGATCGTGATCGACTCGGGACGGCTGTCCGCGGGCCGTGTCGGGGACGCGCCACGGCTGGACCACGCGATGGACGCGGCGCTGCTGCTGGCCGCACTGGCCACGCGCGCCGGGGACCGGGTCTCCTTGCTGGCTTGCGATTCCGCGGTGCGGGCCGACGTACGGCGTCCGGCGCCGGAGGACGTGCTGCCGTCGTTCGTGAACGCGCTGGCGAACGTCGAGGCCGAGCTTGTGCAGACCGACTTCCGCATCGTCGTGTCACAGGTGCTGGAGCGGTTGAGGCAACGCTCCCTTGTCGTACTCCTGACCGGTCTCGACCCGGCGGTGATCGAGGAGTCCCTGCTCCCCGTCATCGGCCCGCTGCTGCGACGACACGTCGTACTGCTGGCGTCTGTGGCCGACCCGCGCCTCACCGAACTCGAGGCCGCTCGCGGCGACCTGCTGGACGTGTACGGCGCCGCCTCGGCCGCCCGCACCCGCCTGGACCGGGACCGCCTGACAGCCACCCTCACCCGAGCCGGCGTCACCGTCGTCGACGAAACCCCTGACCACATCGCCCCCGCGCTCGCGGACACGTACCTCGCGTTGAAGAAGGCCGGTCGTCTCTAGGCCAGTGCCGCCTCGAAGATGTCGCGGTTGGCGGTGGTGAAGGCGTGCTCGCGGTGGGACCAGGCGATGCGCTCGGCAGCTTCCGGACAGGGTCGCCGGGTCCAGAAGTCGACGTTCTGGAGCAGGCGGGACAGGACGGCGGGGATCAGGCCTTCGCGGTGTGCGGCGCGCAGGTCGTAGCCGTCGGCCAGGACGCGGACCTGGTGGGCCTGGCGGGCGGGGTCGTTGTGTTTGGACGCGATACACCAGGTCCAGGCGGCGTACCCGAGGTCTTCCAGGGGATCGCCCGGGGCGGCCAGGTCGAAGTCGATCAGGGCCGCCGGGAGGTCGTCGGTGAAGACGAAGTTGGTGGGGCCGGGGTCGTGGTGGCAGACGACCTGTTCGCCTGCGGTGAGAGGGCTGTTGCGGGTGGCGTCGTGGAAGGTGCGGAGCAGTGCACCCGCAGCGGCGATCTGCTGGTCGGACCAGCGTTGGTACCTGGGCGGCACCCAACCGTCCAGGTACGTGAGGATGTCGCGGCCGGTCTCGTCCTGGCCCAGGTACTTCGGGACGGCCGTGAAGCCCCGATCCTCCAGTAGGCGCAGGAGATCCGCGGTGAACGCGGAGCTGTCCGACCCGGGGCGACGTACCGTGTCGGCGACACGGACCACCCCGGGCGTCAGACGGCCTCCGGTGAGCAGCTGCTCGGTCACGCCATGGTCGGGCGGGCCTGAGCGAACGTCCACTGATGGCCCTCCAGGTCCTCGGCTTCGTAGCAACGGTACCCGTGCTGGTGGATGTCGGAGAGGATCTTCGCGCCGCTCTCCTGACTGTGGGCGAAATGGGCGTCGAGATCGTCGACGTACACCCAGACGCTGTGGTCCAGCTGCGCGGTGCGCTTCTCCGTGAGCTTGAAGAGCAGGATCGCGCGGGAGCCGACCTGCAGCTCGATCCAGGACGGATCTGTGCCCTCGGCCGGGATCTTGTCCCACGAGTCCAGGCCGAAGACCGTGTGCAGCCAGCGGGCCGCGGCGGCGGGCTCCTCGTAGTACAAGGCGATCGCGAGCCGGTCGAGCTCGCGCGGTGTCCGCGACGCGTGATCGCGCCGTTCGACCCAGGCCGGTAGCCAGTGGATGACGTTCGGCCAGAAGTAGAAGGCCTGCTCGCCGCCGGGGACGAGCGACTGTACGACGGTCACGCGGGTGCCGCCGTCGTACGCCTCGAAGTCGATGCGGGTCTCGGTGTCGTCGACCGAACTGCGATAGGCGAACAGCGCGCCCGGCGCCCAGTCGGTGATCTTGCCGAGCTCGAGGACGTCGTCGGGCGGCGAGTACACCTCGAGGATGCGGCCGCCGACGCCGGGCTCGATCTGCATCGCGGTGGCGCGGGCGGCGTCGAAGAAGTTGATCGGGCCGCGCACCCACCACAGGTCGATCTCCTCGGTGAAGATCTGGAACGCGGTCGCCGGATCGACGGCGACCTCGACCGACGCGGTCGCGGACTGTTCAGTCATGGGAAGTTCCCTTCTGCTCGACGTGGCGTTTGAAGGAGCCCAGTTGGTCGCGCCAGTGCGCCTGGACCTGGTCGAGCCAGGCTTGGACGGCGACGACGGGCTCGGGGTTGAGGCGGAAGACGCGGACCCGGGCGTCGTCCGGGACGCGCTCGTCGGCGACCAGTCCGGCCTCGAGCAGGATCCGCAGGTGCCGGCTCATCGCGGGCGACGACGCCCCGATCGCCGTGGCCAATTGCCCGGCGCGTTGCGGTCCTTCGCTCAGCAGTTGCACGACCTGCCGCCGCGTCGGATCAGCCAGCACCTCGAAGAACCGGTCCACCTGAGCTTCCGTCATACCGCAATAGTTCTACCATTTGTTAACTATTGTCAACCGGTGGAAGAACCTGCCGGCTGCTTGGATTGGCGGCATGAGTGAGAGAGATGTCGAGAAGGACTACTCGGTCGCCGACTTCGCGGCCAAGCTGAGGCGGCTCGCGGACGCGCTGGAGTCGGGCAAGCCGTTCCGGATCCAGGTCGCGGGCGAGCGGTTCACGGTGCCGAAGAACGCGCGGATCAGCGTCGAGCACGAGCGCGGTACGGACGAGGAAGAGGTCGAGTTCCAGTTGAAGTGGGCACTCGCCGACGCGGACCAGGAGCCCGAGGACGACGACGAGGTCTGAGCCGGATCAGGTCGGGGCGAGGTAGCACGCGACCTGGGCATCCGTGCCTGCGGGCAGGATCTGCAAGGTTTGCGTGCTGCACTCCGGCTTTCCCTGGCCGGCGGCGACGAGTTGGCAGCGGGGGTGGAAGCGGCAGCCGGTGGGGATACGGGTCGGGTCCGGGGGTTCGCCGGTGAGGACGATGCGGTTCGGGGACTCGGGGAGAACGCTCAGCAGCGCTTGCGTATAAGGGTGTTGCGGGTTCTTCAGGACGTCCTCGGTGGGGCCGGACTCGACGATGCGGCCGAGGTACATGACGGCGACCCGGTCGGCGATGTTCCAGGCCAGGCCGAGGTCGTGGGTGACGACGAGCGCGGACAGTCCGAGGTCGTCGCGCAGCCGGAGCAGGAGCGAGAGGATCTCGCCGCGGACCGAGGCGTCGAGGGACGCGACGGGTTCGTCGGCGATCAGGACCTTGGGGTCGAGTGCCAGCGCGCCGGCGATGACGACGCGTTGGCGCTGGCCGCCACTCAGCTCGTGCGGAAAACGCTGGAAAAAGCGTTCCGGCGGCCGCAGGCCGGCCCGCGCGAGTGCGTCGGCCACCACGGCCTCCTCGTCGGGCAGGCCGTGGATCCGGGGGCCTTCGGCAACCGCCTCGTAGACGGTATGGCGAGGATTCAGCGATCCCATCGGGTCCTGCAGCACGAGTTGGACCTCGCGGCGGAAGGCCCGCAGCGCGCGGCCGGAGTAGCTCAGCGGTGTTCCGTCGTACGAGATCTTGCCGGACGTGGGACGCTCCAGCCCGAGCAGCGTGCGCGCGAGCGTGGTCTTGCCGCAGCCGGACTCGCCGACCAGTGCGACGATCTCGCCGGCGCCGACGGACAGGTTCACGCCGTCGACGGCCCGCGCCCGGCGGCCACCGCGGCCGGAGAACTCGACGTGCAGCTCAGTTGCCTCTAGCAAGAGTCACTCCCCTACCAGGACGCAGGCGGCGGTCCGGTCGGCGCCGGCCGCGCGCAGTTGTACGTCGGACGTCGCACAGGACTCGAGTGCGACCGGGCAGCGCGGATGGAACGCACAACCACCCGGCAACTGCTGCGGATCCGGCGGATCGCCGGCCAGCCCACGCGGGGCGAGCCGGGACGCGGGATCGCCGACGGTCGGGAACGCGGCCGCCAGCGCTTTGCTGTACGGGTGCCGGAACTCCCCGGACGACGGGCCGACCTCGACGAGCCGCCCGGCGTACATCACGGCCAGTCGATCGCACACGTCCGCGAGGACCGACAGGTCGTGCGAGATCATCAGCAGCGAGATGCCGTGGTCCGCGATCAACTTGCGGATCAGGGTCAGCACCTGCGCCTGCACCATCAGGTCGAGCGCGGTCGTCGGCTCGTCGGCGATGATCAGCTGCGGCTCACACGCCAGGGCCATGGCGATCATCACTCGTTGCCGTTGGCCACCACTCAGCTCGTGTGGGTAGCTCCTCGCGCGCCAGGCCGGTAGACCGACCTGTGCCAGTAGCTCCCGCACCCTGGCCGCCGCGCCTGTGCCGGACGCCTGCCGATGGACGAGCAGCGGTTCCGCGATCTGATCGCCGATCCGCTGCACCGGGTTCAGCCCGTGCTGCGCGCCCTGGAACACGATCGACGCCGACGACCACCGGACGGCCCGCAGCCGGCCCCACTTCATCGCCAGCACATCCTCGCCGTCGAGCATCACCCGCCCACCGACGACAGCGGAGCGCGGCAGGAGCCGGAGCAGCGCCAGCGCGACCGATGACTTCCCCGATCCCGACTCCCCCGCCAGACCGAGCGCCTCACCGGCCGCCAGCTCCAGCGAAACCCCTCGTACGGCGGGCACGTCGGACGACTCGAGCCGGTACGTCACGGACAACTCATCGAGCTCAAGCATGGGCACGCGTCCGCAGCCGGGGATTGAGCACAGTCTCCAAAGCCCTTCCACACAAGGTGAACGCCATCACCACGGTCACGATGCACAGACCCGGTACGAGGATGTACCACCACGCACCGGCGGTCGCCGCACCCCAGTCGTACGAGCCGCGCAGCATCGTGCCCCAGGAGGTCTTGTTCGCGCTCACTCCGAGGAATGCCAGTGTCGACTCGGTGACGATCGCGCTCGCCACCTCCAGCGTCGTACTTGCCAGCAGCAACGGAGCGACGTTCGGCAGCACGTGCCGCGTCGTGATGTGCCAGTGGCCGGCGCCGAGCGCCAAGGAGCGTTCGATGTACGGGCGTGCCTCGACGGCCAGCGTTTGCGCACGGATCAGTCGCGCGGTCGACGGCCAGGACGTCACGCCGATCGCGACGATGATCGTCGTGGTGGAACCGCCGAGGATCGCCGCCAGTACGAGCGCGGTGACCAGCGACGGCAGGACCAGGAACCAGTCGGTCACCCGCAGGATCACCGCACCGATCCACCCGCGGAAATGCCCGGCCGCGATCCCGAGCACGGTCCCGATCACCATGCTGAGCAGGGCCGCGAGGAACCCGATCAGCAGCGAGGTCCGGGAACCCCACCAGATCATCAGCAACACCGACCGCCCCGACTCGTCCGTCCCCAACGGATCGTCGAGACTCGGCGGGGCCATCTTCGCCCCGGTGCCGCTCACGACGTTCGTCACGCTGGAGTCGATGAAGAGCGGTGCTATCAGTGCTAGCACTACGGCCACGGCGAGAATGACCAGCCCGGCGACACCGGCCCGATGCGTGCGGAAATCCGCCCAGAACCTTCCGATGGCGCGCCGACGGCGTACCCAGGTCACGGTGCTCATCCACGTCCTCGCTTCGCTCCGGGCGCGGATGAGACACGACAGGCGCTGTGCTTGATGATGAGTTCGCTTCGCTCACTCATGCTGACCTCACCCGCGGATCCAGCAGGTGGTACACGACGTCCGCCAACGTGTTCATCAGGATCACCGACACCGTGATCAGCAGGAACGTGCCTTGCATCAACGTGAAGTCCGGCACCCGGATCGCCTCGTAGAACAGCTGCCCGAGCCCCGGCCAGCTGAAGATCGCCTCGACCGTCACGGCACCTCCGACCACGAACCCGATCCGCATGAACACCAACGTCACGGTCGGCAGCAGCGCGTTCGGTACGGCGTGCTTCCGCCGGATGTCGTCGTCACGCAAACCCTTCGCCCGCGCCGTCGTGATGTAGTCCTGCCCGACCTCGTCGATCACCGACGACCGCATCACCAGCAGGTACTGCGCGTAGACGACCGCGACCAGCGTCAGGCACGGCAGCACCATGTGCTGCCCGACATCCAGTACGCCGGCGAACCCGTCCGGCTTGTCGACACTGGAGCTCCCGCGGGTCGGGAAGATCCCCGGAATCGGGCCGATTCCGGCCGCGAACACCATCAACAGCAACAGCCCGAGCCAGAACGTCGGCACCGACCACAGCACCAGCGAGATGGCGGTTGACACCTTGTCGAACCTGCTGCCGGGCTTCCATCCGGCCCGTGCTCCCTGCCAGAGACCCAGGCTGACGGCCAGCACCAACGCCGTACCGGTGAGCAGCAGCGTCGATCCGATCCGCTCCCCGATGAGGTCGAGGACCGGTCGCTTGTACTCGTACGAGGTTCCGAGGTCGAACCGCAGTGTCTGACCCACGAAATGCAGGAACTGCTCGGGAATCGACTTGTCCAGCCCGAGCCGCGCCCGCTCCAGGTCCAGCTGCTCCGGCGTCATGTTCCGGCCCTGCGCGAGCGCCCGGACCGGATCCCCCGGCAGCAACCGGAACAGGAAGAACGTCGCGACGATCACCATCGCGATGCTGAGCAACGCCCCGCCCGCCTTGGTCGCCGCATAACGCAGCAAACCATGACGGACCGGCGTCTGCTCAAGCTCTTCGACTGATACCGTCATTCGCGCTCGTCGGCCGCACCGGTGCGGCGACGGAGTACGAAGAAGCCGGCGATTGCGAGTACGACGACACCGCCCGCGATGCCCGCGATCAGGCCGCCGTTCGACCCACCTTCGTCGGCCGACGCCCCGTCCTTCGACACGGCCTCGAGTGTGTAGAACGGCCAGTACCCGGAGCCGCCGTACAGCAGGCCCTTGTCCTCCGGGATCGGCGTGATGCTGGCGATCCGATCCTTGCGGTAGCCCTCGAGGTCGTTCGGGTAGTAGAGCGCGATCACCGGAGCGTCGGTGTAGAGCCTTTCCTCCATTTTCTTGATCGTTTCCGCGCGCTTTCCGCGGTCGAGTTCCTTCTGCTGCTGGAGATACAGGCTCTCGTACGTCGGGTCGCAGTAGAACGACTCGGTGCCGCCGCCCTTGCCGTCGGCGCCCGGGCGCCGGCTGCACAGGTGCGTGCCGAGCACCTCCTCCGGGTCCGGGTTCACCGACCAGCCGCTGATCGCGATGTCGAAGAGTGCCGTCGTACCGGTCTCCTCGGTGAACTTGCTGGAGTCCAGCCGCTTGGTGGTCAGCGTGATACCGACCTCCTTGAACCAGCCGGTCAGGTACTCGGCGAGCTTTTCCTCGACCGGGGTGTCGGTGTGGATGCTGAACCGGAACTGCAGTTTCCGCGATCCGTCCGGCATCGTCCGGATGCCGTCCGCGCCCTTCTTGTACCCCGCGTCGTCGAGGATCTTGTTCGCCTTCGCGAGGTCGAACGAGACCTTCTCGGCGCCGCTCGCCTCCCAGAAGAAGTCCTTGTACAGCGGCGGAATGATCGACCCGTCGGCCGGTTTCGCCAGCCCGCCCTGGACCTCGTCGACCAGCTTCTGCTTGTCGATCGCGTAGTGCAGGGCGGTCCGCACCTTCGGATCCTTGAGCGCCGGATGCCCGTCGCCGATCGGCTTGTTGTCGCTGGTCGTCGCGCCGTGGTTGATCTGCAGGTACGTCGCGCGCCGGCCCTGCGTGTTCCACTGGACGATGTTCTGGTCGCTCTTCAGGGACTCGAAGTCCGACGGGTTCAGCCGGCCGATCAGGTCGATGTCACCCTTCTTCAGGCCGACGATCGAGGCCGCGGGGTTGTCGTAGAAGATGATCTGCAGCTCGTCGATCTTCGGGCGGCCGCGCCAGTAGTCCGGGTTCGCCTCGAGCCGGACGAACTGGTCCTTCTTGTGCTCCACCGCGACGTACGGCCCGCTGCCGACGGTCGGGTACACCTCACCGTCGTACTTCGAGATGTCCTTGACCTTCTCCCAGACGTGCTTGGGCATGATCGGCACCGGGTTGTCGAGCATCGACGCCTGCGGGGCCTTGAGCTTGATGGTCAGCTCCTGGCCGTTCGCGGTGACGCTCTGGAAGTTCTCCACCGCCGGACCGTTGCCGGTCTTCGCGCCGTCGTCGGTCATCATCTTGTTGAACGTCCACGCCGCGTCGTCGGCGGTGATCGGCTGCCCGTCCGACCACTTCGCCTGGCGGATCTTGAACGTCCAGGTCAACCCGTCCGGCGACGTCGTCCACGACTCGGCCAGATCCGGGCTGGGTTGCAGCGTCTTCGAGTCCGGCACCGTGAGGAAGCCGTAGATCATCCGCTGGATCGACCCCGTCACCAGCCGTACGGCGAGGAACGGGTTCATCGAGTCGACCGACTGGGTCACCCCGATCTTGATGACCTTCTTCGGCGCCGCGTCGGCCGCCATCGCCGTACCCGGCACCGCCGCCAGCACGCACAACGCCGCCAGCACCGCCAACAACTTCCTCATTGCGCCGCCCCACCTTCAGCTGATGTTGGTGTTTGGGGACGAACCCACACCAGCAACCACCACCCTGTCAACAAGGTACGAAACTTTGTCACCCCGAAGTAACCTTCTTACCGCCGGGCCGCGGCAAATGCGGGGACAGGACGGGCCGGCGACGGTAGCCTCGCGGAGTCATGGAGATGTCTGAGTTCACGCGTGCGATCGCGGCCGCGACGTCGATCGCGGGATCGCTCGATCTGCCGGCGGACGACGCAGTCGTTCTCCACAACTCGAACAAGCTGGCGTTGCGGTTGACGCCGTACGACGTCTTTGCTCGCGTCGCCCCGGTGGGGGAAGAGGTTGCGCAGTTCGAAGTCGAGCTTGCTCAACGGCTCGCTGAGGTCGGATCCCCTGTGGCCGCACTGGAGCCTCGGGTGGACCCGCTGGTGTACACGCGCGACGGCTTCGCGGTGACGCTCTGGACCTACTACGAGCCTGTGACACCTCACGTCCCACCAGTCGATTACGCCAAGGCGCTCGAGCAGCTGCACGCGGGCATGCGCAAGGTCGAGATGGCGAGCCCGCATTTCTCGGATCGGATCGCCGAGGCGGAAGAGATCGTCGCCAACCCGAACCTCTCGCCGGAGCTCCCTGACGCAGACCGTGTGTTCCTCAGCGACACGCTACGAAGCTTGCGCCGGGCGATCGACGACCGCGGCGCCGACGAGCAGTTGCTCCACGGCGAGCCGCATCCAGGCAATGTGCTCAGCACGACGTACGGCCCGTTGTTCATCGACTTCGAGACGTGCTGCCGTGGACCGGTCGAGTTCGATCTCGCCCATGTACCTGAGGCGGTCTGCGAGCACTACCCAGGCGTTGACCTAGAACTGCTGGACGAGTGCCGGCAACTCGTCCTGGCGATGGTCGCAGCGTGGCGCTGGGACGTCGGCGACCAGTTCCCGAACG
Organism: uncultured Actinomycetota bacterium; assembly: GCA_963822475.1. Lineage (GTDB taxonomy): Bacteria > Actinomycetota > Actinomycetes > Propionibacteriales > Kribbellaceae > Kribbella. Next base: position 550,612 of record CAWGHT010000006.1, on the reverse strand, counting down.
GACGGCAATGGGGAAACGACTTCCTCCGCAGTCCTCCGCGAGGGCCCTCCCTGGCCAACCCTCGACGCGATGGCCGCGCAACTGGACGCTCCGCACCTGCGCCAGTGACCTTGCACAGGAAATAGCAGGTCTCCACTCACCATTTCCGGTCTCCAGTCACCACTTTCTGTCTCCGCCCACCACGGTCGGCGGACCGGAAGACACATATGGGCTTGACTACACGATCGTGTAGTAGTTTGCTTTTGTGTGTAGGGAGAGGAGTTGGGATGGAGCGACCGGTGGATGATCTGACGGCGCGGGCGCGGATTCGGGATGCGGCGATTCGGTTGTTCGGGGAGCGGGGGATCGAGGGGGCCTCGATCCGGGACATCGCGGCCGAGGCGGGGGTGTCGTCGGGGTTGGTGCGGCACCACTTCGGGTCGAAGGAGTCGTTGCGGGAGGAGTGCGACCGGTACGCGAAGGAGCGGATGCTCCAGATCGGCGCCGAGCTCACGCAGGATCACGACCTCACCGGGCTCGATCCGCTGGCGCTGCACCCGGTGGCGTTCCCGCTGCAGATCTACATCGCGCGTTCGATGATGGACGGTTCGGAGACCGCGACCGCGCTCTTTCTCGAGGGCGTCGACGCGGTCGAGGACTGGACGACCAGTTACGGCATCGACCCCCAGGACCGGCGCGGGTACGCCGCCGCGCTGGCCGCGATCAAGCTGAGCGTGTTCGTGTTCCGCGACCAGATCTCGAAGGCGCTCGGCGAGGACATCACCACCCCGGCGGGCTACAACCGGATCGGGCAGGCCTTGATGGAGGTCTTCTCGATCCCGCTGCTCACTCAGGAACAAATCGACAACATGCGGAATCAGGAGAAGTGATCATGCCGGCTGCGATCAGCACGGAAGGTCTGGTCAAGCGGTTCGGGCGTACGCACGCCCTGGACGGTCTCGACCTCGCGGTGCGAACCGGTGAGGTGCACGGGTTCCTCGGCCCGAACGGCGCGGGGAAGACCACCACCATTCGCATCCTGCTCGGAATGACCCGCGCGGACGAAGGCGTCGACGCGGGTCCTGGACGGCGATCCGTGGTCGGACGCGACCGAGCTGCACCGGCGGCTCGCGTACGTGCCGGGCGACGTGACGCTGTGGCCGAACCTGTCCGGCGGCGAGGCGATCGACCTGCTCGGCCGGATGCGCGGCGGCGTGGACAAGAAGCGCAAGGCCGAGCTGCTGGAGCGTTTCGATCTCGACCCGCGGAAGAAGGCGCGCGCGTACTCGAAGGGCAACCGGCAGAAGGTCGCACTGGTCGCCGCGTTCGCGTCCGACGTCGAGCTTCTTCTTCTCGACGAGCCGACGAGCGGTCTCGATCCGTTGATGGAGGAGGTCTTCCGCGAGATCGTGCAGGAGATCAGCGACCGCGACGGCCGGACCGTGCTGCTGTCCAGCCACATCCTGTCCGAGGTCGAGGCGCTGTGTGATCGCGTCACGATCATCCGGGCCGGCCGCGCCGTCGAGAGCGGCACGCTGAACGAGCTGCGCCACCTCACCCGTACGTCGATCCAGGCCGAGCTCGTCGGCCCGATGGACGGTCTGGCCCAGCTGAACGGCGTCCACGATCTCACGGCAACCGACGGACGGGTCCAGTTCGACGTGGACACGGACGAGATCAACCCGGTACTGCGGCGTTTGACCGAGATCGGCGTACGGAGTCTGGTCAGCCAGCCGCCGTCGCTGGAGGAACTGTTCCTGCGGCTGTACGAACCCGAGGCCGTGAAATGAAGAGCCTGGCAGGGACCGGCGGCCTGATCCGGCTGATCCTGCGCCGCGACCGGATCGTGCTGCCGCTGTGGATCGTGCTGCTCGTGGCGATCTCGGTGAGCTACGTGCAGGAGTACGGCGACCTGTTCCCGACGCCGGAGTCGCGGGTCAAGTACGCGAGCAACGCCGGCTTCATCACCTTGTACGGCGAACTTTCCGGGCCGAGCCTGGGTGAGTTCGTCACCTGGCGACTCGGATTCGTACCGGTCATGGTCGGTCTGATCAGCCTGCTCACGGTGATCCGGCACACCCGCGTCGAGGAGGAGACCGGCCGCCGCGAGTTGCTCGGGGCAACCGTTGTCGGCCGGCACGCGCAGCTCGCGGCCGCTCTCGCCACGGTCCTCGGCGCGAACCTCGTCCTCGCCGTACTGCTTGCCCTAGGCATGCACAGCCAGGACCTGCCACTGTCCGGATCGATTGCCATCGGCATCGTCTACGCGGGCACCGGCTCGTTCTTCGCGGCCGTCGGCGCCGTCGCGGCCCAGCTGAGCGCGAGCGCCGGAACAGCACGCGGCATCGCGATCGGCGTACTCGGTGGAGCCTATGTACTCCGGGCCGCCGGTGACACCAGCGCGCACACGGACGGCCCACTCGCATGGTTGTCGTACCTGTCCCCGATCGCCTGGGCCCAACGGATCCGCCCGTACGCCGACAACCGTTGGTGGCTGGGCATCGTGGTCCTCGCAGCGACCGTTCTGCTCGTGGTCACAGCCGTAAATCTCGCCGTACGGCGGGACGTCGGCTCCGGCCTGCTCCCCGATCGGCTCGGTCCTGCGGACGGCACCATGGGCTCACCGCTCGCGCTGGCGTGGCGTCTGCACCGCGGTCTGCTCGCCGCGTGGACGGTCGGATTCGCCTTGCTGGGTTTGCTTTTCGGCGGTGTCGCCGAGGGCGTCGGCGACATGATGCGCGACGACCCGACCGTCCAGGAGATGTTCCGGCGGATGGGCGGCGCGGCCGGATTGATCGACTCGTTCCTGGCCGGGGTGATGACGCTCGTCGGCCTGATCGCGTCGGCGTACGCCGTCCAGGCGACGTTGCGGATGCGGGTCGAGGAGAGCAGCGGACGGGCCGAACCGGTGCTGGCGACCGCGACGAGCCGTTGGCAGTGGGCCGCGAGTCACCTCGTGTTCAGCCTGCTGGGGCCGGCCGTCGCGCTGCTCGCAGCGGGTGTCACCGAAGGGCTGGCGTACGGCGTCGCGATCGGCGATGTGGGTGGACAGGTACCGCGACTGGTCGGTGCCGCGCTCGCTCAGCTGCCGGCCGTGTGGGTGCTGGCTGCGATAGCGATCGCGATCTTCGGGTTCTTCCCGCAGGCCTCGATGGCGTCGTGGGCCGGACCAACGGTGTGCATCCTGATCGGGCTGGTGAGCGCCGGTGTCAGCACGGCCGGCTGGATCCGCGACATCTCGCCGTTCACGCATCTCCCGTCGCTGCCCGGCGGGTCGGTGTCGGCCGGTCCGTTCATCGGTCTGCTCGCGATCGCAGTCGTCGTGGGTCTCGCCGGTCTGGTCGGGCTACGCCGGAGAGACCTGCCGGCGTAATCTCACCGGCGGGCGTTCCGCGACCACACGAAGCAGTAGCCGCCGAAGGCGGCGATCCCGATCGCCAGCACGGTCAGCAGCACCGAACCGAACGGCTGCCCCTTGATCGTGCGTAGCGCGGTATCGAGACCGCCGGCCTTCTGCGGGTCGTAGTCGATGGCTGCCCACCCGAACAGCACACCGACCACGACGTACGCGACCCCCTTGGCGCCGTACCCGATCTGCCCCAGCAGGACGGTCGTGTCCGAGACACCGCCGACGAGGTCCTCGGTGAACTTCTTCGTGATCGCCTTGTAGACGTGATAGCACCCGACAGCGACGATGCCGATACCGATGGCGACGACCAGGACCCGGCCCCCGCCGTGTGCCATCAGCCGCGCGGAAACCGTGCGCTGCCCGCCGCTGCTCGAGCCGCCAGAGCCGACGGCGATCTTCACCGCGTTGATGCCCAGCACGAGGTACACGATCGCGCGCCCGACCGACGACACCTTCTTCTCCAGGTCCAGATGCCCCAAGCTCAGCTCCAGAACCCGCCACACGACCAACGAGAACAGTCCGATCGCAACGATCCACAACAGCACACCGCCCAGGGGGTTGCCGGACAGCTCGTGCAATGCGCCTCCGTGCGAGGCCTCCTGCGACGACTTGCCGAACGCGAGTTGCAGGGCGATCCAGGCGATCAGCAGGTGTACGACGCCGTACGCGACCAGACCGGTCGTGATCGCGATGTCGTACGTCTTGCTGTGGCGGACTTCGTGGACGGTGTTCACACCCTGACCAGTGCCCGTGCGGAAACGGTCAGGCGGAAACGGGTGCCGTGGCCTCGCGGTCCGATTCGTCGATGTCGCCGTACTCGCCCTGGCGGTAGGCGCGGCGGCCGAGGGTCCAGACGTAGGTGAAGAACGCCAGTTCGGCGAGGATGCCGATGGTGATGCGGACCGGGCCGGGCAGGAACGGTGTGACAAACGCTTCGATCAGGCCGGTGACCAGGAGGACCGCGGCGAGGCCGATCGCCATACCGACGGTGGCGCGGCCGGTCTGGGCGACGGACTGCATGCGGGTCCGCGGCCCCGGTACGACCCAGGACCAGCCGAGCCGCAGGCCGGCCGCGGTCGCGACGAACACCGCGGTCAGCTCGAGCAGACCGTGCGGGGTGATCAGGCTGAAGAACAGATCGCCCTTGTCGTAGCTGATCATCAGCCCGGCGCTGAGGCCGAGGTTGAGCGCGTTGTCCCAGAGGATGAAGACGGACGGGATCAGCAGGATGCCGAGCGCGAGTACGGCGGCACTGATCGTCGCGTTGTTGATCCAGACACGGAGTGCGAAGTCCTGTGCTGGGTTCTCGGAGTAGTACGACTCGAAGTCGTGCTCGACGAGCTGCTTGATCTGGTCCGGCGTAGCGATCGAGTCCACGACCTCCGGGTGCGCCAGCACCCGCCAGGCAGCCCAGGCCGCGATCAGGTAGAAGAGCAGACCAATGGTGACCCACCAGCGTCTGGACGCGTAGAGCGCGGCCGGGAAGCTGACCAGGAAGTACTTCGAGATGTCGCGCCAGACGGGCGCCTGTGCACCTGTCACGGCACCACGCGCGTCTGCGATCAGCCCGGACAGGCGACCGATCGACACCGGATCCGCGCCGGCTGCTCGCAGCGCGGCCAGGTGGGTGCCGACGCGCTGGTAGAGCACTACGAGCTCTTCGGCCTCCGCACCGGACAGGCGGCGCTGGCGACGGGTCAGATAGGCCAGGCGGTCCCACTGCGGCTGGTGCACCGAGACAAACGCTTCTACGTCCACCGCCACACCTCCTCCACCCGACTGGTGGCAGACTAACCGGACCCAGTGTCTACCGAGGAGGGGGGCGGCGGAGTGTCCCAGCTGGTTACCGGCGAAGCGGTCGTCCTCCAGGTGCGGATCGCCCGGATGCCGACGCGGGCTCTGGCGTGTGCGATCGACATGGTGCTGCAGGGCATCGTCCTGACCGTACTGATCGCGCTGCTGGCCGGTTTCCTGTTCGGGAGCGAGTCCAGTGAGGCGCTGGCGATCGCGCTGATCTTCATCGTCGTACTGCTCGTCGTGGTCGGCTACCGGGTCGTCATGGAGACGCTCACCCGCGGGCGGACGCTGGGCAAGATGGTGCTCGGGCTGAAGGTGGTGCGCGACGACGGCAGCTCGATCCGGTTCCGGCACGCGCTGGTGCGGACGCTGATGTGGTTCTTCGTCGACTTCGCGCCGTGGTTCGCGGCCAGCCCCGGGATCGTGGCGAGCCTGATGAACAAGCAGGGCAAGCGGATCGGGGACATGGTCGCCGGTACGGTCGTCATTCGCGAACGGCACCAGTCGATGGCGTCACCGCCGTTGTTCGTGCCCGGTCACCTGGTCCAATGGGCGCAATCGCTCGAACTGTCCCGGCTGTCCGACGAACTGGCGAACGCGGCCCGCGACTACCTGTCCCGGTACGCCGAGCTCCTCCCCGGCGCGCAACACGCCCTCGGCGAGGCACTGGCCGCCCGCGTAGCCGCTGTCATCGCCCCCGCACCGCCGACCCAGATCATCGCGCCTGCCTACCTCTCCGCCGTCCTCGCCGAACGCCGCCGCCGCGAACTCCAGCGCCTCTCGACCCAACGTCCCACCCAGACCGGCCCCTTCGCCCCCAACCCGTACGCCGTCCCGGCCGCCGCCGCCCCGTCGTACGCGATCCCCGCCGGCCCGTTCACCCCACCAAGCCCGTACGGCGTCCTCCCGCCGCCCCCACCCGTCCCAGGCCCGTTCGCCCCGCCCGCCCCACCGTCAGCAACCCGCCCCGCGACGGTTAACGCTCAAGGCTGGGCCGCACCGGGCAGCAACGAGTCAGGTCAGTGGTCCTGAACGCAAGCAAAACCCCCTCCAAACGGCCATTTTCGACCGTTTGGAGGGGGTTTTGTCTGCGTGGGGGTCCACTCAGTAGCGGTAGGCCTCGGCCTTGTACGGGCCCTCGACCGGGACGCCCAAGTACGCGGACTGCTCCTTGGTGAGTTCGGTGAGCTTGACGCCGAGGGCGTCGAGGTGGAGGCGGGCGACCATCTCGTCGAGGTGCTTCGGCAGCACGTACACCTCGGTCGGGTAGTCGGCGGTCTTCACGAACAGCTCGATCTGCGCCAGCACCTGGTTGGTGAACGAGTTCGACATCACGAACGACGGGTGCCCGGTGGCGTTGCCCAGGTTCAGCAGCCGGCCCTCGGACAGGACGATGATCGTGTGGCCGTCCGGGAACCGGAACTCGTCGACCTGCGGCTTGATGTTGACCCGCTCGACACCGGCGGTCTTGTACAGCCCGGCCATGTCGATCTCGTTGTCGAAGTGGCCGATGTTGCCGACGATCGCCTGGTGCTTCATCGCCGCCATGTGGTCGGCGGTGATGACGTCCTTGTTGCCGGTGGTGGTGACGAAGATGTCGGCGATCCCGACCACGTCGTCGATGGTCGTCACCTGGTACCCGTCCATCGCCGCCTGCAGCGCGCAGATCGGGTCGATCTCGGTGACGATCACCCGGGCGCCCTGGCCGCGCAGCGACTCGGCGCAGCCCTTGCCGACGTCGCCGTACCCGCAGACGACCGCGACCTTGCCGCCGATCAGTACGTCGGTGGCGCGGTTGATGCCGTCGATCAGCGAGTGCCGGCAGCCGTACTTGTTGTCGAACTTCGACTTGGTGACCGAGTCGTTGACGTTGATCGCCGGGAACAGCAGCGCGCCGGCCTTGTGCATCTCGTACAGCCGGTGCACGCCGGTGGTGGTCTCCTCGGTGACGCCCTTGATGCCCTGACCGATGCCGGTCCACCGCTGCGGGTCCTCGCCCAGCGTGCGGGTCAGCAGCGTGAGGACGACGGCGTACTCCTCGGAGTCCGCGGTCGACGGGTCCGGTACGGCGCCCGCCTTCTCGAACTCGGTGCCCTTGTGCACGAGCATGGTGGCGTCGCCGCCGTCGTCGAGGATCATGTTCGGACCTTCAGCACCCGGCCAGTTCAGCGCCTGCTCGGTGCACCACCAGTACTCCTCCAGCGTCTCGCCCTTCCAGGCGAAGACGGGGACGCCGGCGGGGGCTTCGGGCGTACCGTCGCGGCCGACGACGACCGCAGCGGCAGCGTGGTCCTGCGTGGAGAAGATGTTGCACGAGACCCAGCGCACCTCGGCACCGAGCGCCGTCAGCGTCTCGATCAGTACCGCGGTCTGGATCGTCATGTGCAGCGAGCCCATGATCCGCGCGCCGGCCAGCGGCTTGCTCTCGCCGTACTGCGCGCGCATCGCCATCAGGCCGGGCATCTCGTGCTCGGCCAGCCGGATCTCCTTGCGCCCGAACTCGGCCAGGCCGAGGTCCGCCACCTTGTAGTCGAAGGTCATGCCGCTCCCCTGAAGACAGTGATTGGTTCGTGCTGAGCCTAGAGGGACGAGCCACGCGGTTTGATCGCTCCAGGCGCATTTTTGACACCTAAATGTCAAGATTGATGCTATGCGCATCACCGAGGCCGCTCGCCAGCTGGGTACCACTCCGCGCATGCTGCGCTACCGGGAGGCACTCGGGCTGCTCCCCCGCTCCCGTTCCGAACACACGGCGCAGCGCCAGTACGACGAACGCGACCTGGCCGCCGTCCAGCTGGCGCTCGATCTCGAACGCCGGTACGACGTGACGCCGGCCGCGCTCGCCTTCGCACTGAGGGCGCTCGCCGAGCCGTCCGTGGCCGCGGACATCCGCAACCTCGGGTACCGCACCGGCCGCCTCACGGCCCCACCCACCCAGGCGCAGATCGACCGCGACCGCGCGCTCAGGTGGCTGGGTCGTTCCGGCGTACTGCCCCCGAAACCGCGCTGACGGGAGAGCGAAGGCACAAGGCGAACAGCAGTGTCAGGAGGATCCCCGCACCGATAACGAAAACGGTGGTACGTATCCCGTCAGCAGCAGTCGTGTGCGCGTTGGCTACCAGCACCAGTACGGCGAGCCCCACCGACGCACCGATCCCCGAGCTGGTCGACACCAGGCCCGACGCGACGCCCTGCTTCCGGTCGGACACGCCGGTCGCCGCGGCGATGAACATCATCGTGAACACCGCGCCGTCGCCGATACTCACCAGCACCAGGCCCGGTACGAGCACGGCGTACGAGCCATCGGCCGACAGGCCGAGACCCAGCACCACCGCTCCGGCAGCTCCGACCGCCAGCGCGGCGAGCAACGTACGACGCAATCCGAACCGAGTCACCGCCTGTCCAGCGATCGTCGACCCGGCCACGACCACCGCTGTGGGGAGCAGAAAGCCCAAACCGGTCTGCAACGGGTCGTACCCACGCACGTCCTGGAAGTAGAGCGACAGGAAGTACAGCAGCGACCCGAACGTCGCCATGAACAGGAACGCGATCACCAGCGCCACCACGAGGACCCGGTTCCTCAGCAGGTTCGGTGGGACCAGTGGATCCGGACTGCGCCGTTCGATCCGGGCGAAGGCCACCAGCAGGACAACCGCGACCACGGAGGTCCCGACGAGGACGCTCCAGTCGAGCGCCGGACCTTGCACCAGCGTGAACACCAGCAAGGTGACCGCGCCGGTCGCCGTCAGCGCCCCTGGCAGGTCGAACAACCGACGTACCTCCGGACGCCCTCCGTCGAGCAGCGGTACGGCCAGGAGCAGCGCGGCACCGACCAGAGGCAGGTTGACGAAGAACACCGCCTCCCAACCGAACAACCGAGTCAGTGCGCCACCGAGCAGTACGCCGATCACCAGACCGGCCGCCCCGGACCCACCCCAGATGCCCAGTGCGCGGTTCCGGTCGCGGCCCTCCACGAACATGGTGTTGATGATCGCCAGCGTGCTCGGGAACACCAGTGCGCCACCAAGTCCCTGGACCGCCCGCGCCGTCAGCTGCCAGGCCGGTCCGGTCGCCAGACCACCGGCCAGCGACGCAACGCCGTACAGCACGAGACCGGTCATCAGCATCCGCCTCCGCCCGAGCACATCGGCGGCGCGGCCGCCGAACAGCAGGAAGCCGCTCGAGGCGATCGCGTAGGCGCTGATCACCGACTGCAGGGTGTGCGCGGAGTATCCGAGCTCGCGCCCGATCTCCGGGAGTGCGACCACGACGATGTACTGATCCAGCGACACGATCAGCATCGCGAACGACAGCAGCGCAAGCGCCGCGGACTTCCTCCGGTCCATGACTCCTCCTCGTCTGGAATAATCCGAACTGTACGGAACAGTTCAGATGAACTCAACCGTTCAGTTCAGATATTTGCTAGACTCCTGGACATGGCGAAGTCAGCTCCGCGTGAGCTCACCGGTGACCGGGCGGCGCGCAAACGGGAGGCGATCATCCCGGCCGCGCGGGCCGCGTTCGTGCGGGACGGGTTCGACGCCGCGGTGGATTCGATCGCGGCCGAGGCAGGCGTGTCGAAGGTGACCGTCTACAACCACTACGGCACCAAGGAAACGCTGTTCATGGCCGTCATCGGCGACGCGCTCGAGGGTGCGCTGGCCGAGGTCATCACCGGTACGGCGCAGCGCCTGGCGGAGTCCGACGACCTACGCGCCGCGCTCAAGTGGACTGCGAGTGCCTGGGTCACCAGCATGACCCAGCCCGAGATGCTGGCGCTCCGTCAGCTCGTCACCAGCGAGGTGCGGCGCTTCCCCGAACTCGGCACCGCCTGGCGCGAGCACGGACCCGACCGAGCTCGCCCCACCCTCGCGGCTGCCTTCGAGCGCCTGATCGCGGCCGGCCGGCTGACGATGCCCGACGTGGACACTGCGATCCTCCAGTTGTACGCCCTGGTCCTCTACCCGCACCTGGTCCACAGCACGTACGGCGCCACCCTCGACGAGCGCACCACCGGCAAACTCATCGACACCGGCGTCGAGATGTTCCTGCAGTACTACGCGTACCGCGACTAGCTAGTGCGAGGGCGCTCCCGGTACGGCGGGGCGCTCGTCGGGGACGTGGTTCTCCTGGAAGACGTCGGGCTCGAGGTAGATGTGCTGGCTCATCGGTTCGGCTTCGCGGATCGCGCGTTCGGCCGCGTCGATGATCTCCGCGACGACGGCCGCGTCGGTGGTCGCCTCGACGCCGAGCTTGGCGGCGACCAGGACCTCCTCGGGACCGAGGTGCAGGGTCTTGATGTGGATCAGGCGCTGCACACCCGGGGTGTTCTCGATCGCGGCGACGATCTTCTGCTGCGCCTCGCGGGTCGCGGACTCCCCCAGCAGCAGCGACTTCATCTCGATCGCCAGGAAGATCGCCACGACGACCAGCAGCACGCCGATCGCCATCGACCCCAGGCCGTCGAACACACCGTTGCCGGTGACAAGGGTCAGCACGACGCCGATCAGCGCCAGCACCAGACCGGTGAGCGCCGCGAAGTCCTCCAGCAGGATGACCGGCAGCTCCGGCGACCGCGCGTTGCGCACGAAGCGCACCCAGGGCACCTGCCCGCGGACCTTGTTCGCCTCGACGATCGCGGTCCGGAACGACAGGGTCTCCATCACGATCGCGGCCACCAGCACCGCGACCGGGACCCACTTCCAGTTGTCGATGCCGTGCGGGTCGTGCACCTTGTGGTAGCCCTCGTACAGCGCGAACAGACCACCCACGCTGAACAGCACGATCGACACGATGAACGAGTAGACGTACCGCTCCCGGCCGAACCCGAACTGGTGCAGCTCGTCGGCCGCCCGCTTGGCCCGCTGGCCACCGACCAGCAGGAGCACCTGGTTGCCCGCGTCGGCGAGCGAGTGGATCGCCTCGGCCAGCATCGACGCCGACTGGGTCAGCGCCCAGGCGGCGAACTTGGTGATCGCGATCCCGGTGTTCGCCAGCAAAGCCGCGACAACGGCCTTGTTCCCGCCACCAGCCATGGTTGTTCGAGTCCTCCGGAAAGAGATTCAGCGTGCGGACACGACGAACGCCGTGCCGGAACCACGCAGGGTACAGGGTCCTTCGGTTCCCGAGGCGAACGCAGACTGCCCTGCGGACAACTTCACAGCAGATTCTTTGCCGACAGCATCGACTGTCCCGTCGACGCAGCAGACGATCCGCGGCCCCACACCCTCGACCGTTTGTTCGGCGTCGTCAAGGTCCACCCGCTGGACGGCGAAGTACGGGCAGCCGGTCTTGTAGACACCCTCGTCATCAGCAGTCAGCACCGGGTCGGCGAGCGGCTCGAAGTCCACCACCGAAACCAGCTCCGGTACGTCGACGTGCTTGCTCGTCAGCCCGCCGCGCAGCACGTTGTCCGAGTTCGCCATCACCTCGAACCCGAGCCCCCGCAGGTACGCGTGCACGTTCCCGGCCGGCAGGTACACCGCGTCGAACCGCTGCAACCGCACCCGGTTCAGCAGCAGGGCCGCCAGTACGCCGGGATCGTCCGGGAAATCCGCGCACAGCCGGGAGATCGTCTCGCGCTCCACCGCGAACGCGTCACCCGTATAGGTGTCGATCGCGAACCCCAGAGCAGCGACCATCGGACGGATCGCGTCCCGGTCACGGCTCATGAAATCGGTGAACGCCTCGCGCAGCTTGCCGTTCCGCAGCAGGTCCGTCAGCTCGCCGAATCCAGCAGGCCCCAGGGCGTCCAGCAGCGCGACCGTGCTCTCGAGCGGCCGGAAACCGACCAGTGCGTCGAACGGCTCGAGCGCGATCAGGATCTCCGGCTTCGGCCAGGCGTCCTTGTAGTTCCGGTCCGCGGCGTTCAGGGGGATCCCGTCCGCCTCGTCCCGCGCGTACCCGTCGATCGCCTGGTCCCGGGACGGGTGCGCCTGGATCGACAACGGCTGCCCGGCCGCGAGCAGCTTCGCGAGGAACGGGAACCGGCCCTCGAACCGCTCGGCCGTGTCCGCACCCAGCACCGCGGCCGGGTCGGCGGACACCACGTCGTACAAGGTGTCGCCGTTCGGCAGCACCGACGGGGCGGACTCGTGTGCGCCCATCCACATCTCGGCCTGCGGCTCGCCGTCCGGCTGCACCCCGAGGAGCTCGGGGAGGGCGGTCAGCGAACCCCACGCGTAGTCGCGGATGGTGTTCTGCAGTGGGACTACCACGCTGGGTCCTCCGAAGGGATCCCTGGCTCGAGCCGGGTCGTCGTCGGTCGCCGTACCGTAGCGGCCCAGGCCGATCCCGAGGTACGCCGCGGCGTACCGGCCGTGCTGGGTCAGGGCGGCGTACCGGGCGATGTCCGTGCCCTCGGCCTGCGTCACCGTAAAGACGCGGACGTCGTGCGTCTGCGCCTTCTGCTCCAGCTTGCGGCGGTTCTCGGCGACACCCGAGTCCTCCACACCGTCGTCCAGGATGATCAGAGCCGGCCGCAGCTCCTCCGCCTTGTCGAACGGGTCCGCGAACAGGTCCCGCGGCGGCTGGTTGAGCACCGGCAGCAGGTGACCGGCGTCAGCGGCCAGAGCAGGCCGACCGCTTGCCAGCCGCAGTGCCTCGACCACACGCCGCGCTGCCCGCGCTGCGAGCACCGAACCGCCCCACACCAGCGGCAACGCGTCCGCGAGCACGAGCGCGAGGTCCTTGGCCTGGTTCGCCGTCGCGTCCTTGTTGGGCGAGCACTCGATCGCTACCTCGTCCAGCATCGACGCGACCGCCTTGTGGTCCACCTCCGGCCCCAGCTCCATCTGGTGCAGGGCCTGCAGTACGGCGACCGCGGACGCCAGCTGGTCGTCCGACTGGGACGGCAGCCGGATCGCGTGCCGCAGACCGGCCGACGCGATCGCTACTGGTGAGTCCTCCGGCGCGGCCACCATCAGCCCGCAACCACGTCTTACCGCTTCACCTGCGGCCGAGACCGCGTCGAGGTCCTCGGAAGCGCCGGCGAGTACGACGACCAGGTCGAGCGGACCTGCCCAGCCGGGAAGCCCCGGACCGGGCCAGGCGAGGAACGGAACCGGGCAGACCGGCTCCAGCACGGCCCGGACCAGCCGGGCGTCCAGGCCGGCCGCCACCACAGCGCGCGGGCGGAAGCCGTCCGACGCCACCTTGGACAGCACGTCCTCGGACGCTTCCAGCTCGGCGCGGACCCGGGCCCCGGCCATCGCGAGCCGTCGCAGCAGGTGGTCCGCCGCCCGGAGTGCGGCCGGATCGTCCAGCCGGGTGTCGTCGAAGACGCTCATCAGCTCGGTGTCAGCTCTCTGTCGCGGCTGGTTCCCTGGTGTCCCGGGCCTCGTCGATCAGCAGCACCGGGATGTCGTCACGCACCGGGTACGCCAGCCCGCAGGCGGCGTTGGTGCAGATCAGCTCGTTCGCCTCGTCGTCCACGCGGAACTCCGAGCGGCACTTCGGGCAGACCAGGATGCTCAGCAGGTCCGGGTCCAGATTGACTGCCATTCAGTTCTCCTCCACCGATGCGCCGGTGATCAGGGCCAGTACTTCGTCGCGGACACGTTCCATCTCCGGCCGGTCCGCCGCCTCGACGTTCAGCCGCAGCAACGGCTCCGTGTTCGACGCACGGACGTTGAACCACCACTGTCCCGCCGACACGGTCAACCCGTCCAGATGGTCGACAGTCACGCCGTCCACGCCAGAATACGTATCTTCGATCGCCGCGACGGTCGCCGCCGCGTCCTCGACCTTGTTGTTGATCTCGCCGGACGCGACGTACCGCTCGAACTCGGCGAACAGGTCGCTGGCCGGCCGGTCCTGCTCGCCCAGCGCGGCGAGGACGTGCAGCGCCGCCAGCATGCCGGTGTCGGCCCGCCAGAAGTCGCGGAAGTAGTAGTGCGCGGAGTGCTCGCCGCCGAACACCGCGTCGGTCTCGGCCATCTTCTGCTTGATGTACGAGTGGCCGACGCGCGCGCGGACCGGCGTACCGCCGTGCTCGGTGATCAGCTCCGGGACGGCCTTCGACGTGATCAGGTTGTGGATGACGGCCGAACCGGGATGCTTCGCGAGCTCCCGTACGGCGACCGCGCCGGTGATCGCGCTCGGCGAGATCGGGTCGCCCTTCTCGTCCACCACGAAGCAGCGGTCCGCGTCGCCGTCGAACGCGAGGCCGAGGTCGGCGCCGGTCTCGCGGACCTTGGCCTGCAGGTCGACCAGGTTCTTCGGGTCGAGCGGGTTGGCCTCGTGGTTCGGGAAGCTGCCGTCGAGCTCGAAGTACATCGGGACGATCGTCACCGGGCCCTCGGCGAACACGGCCGGGACGGTGTGGCCGCCCATGCCGTTGCCGGCGTCGACGACCACGGTCAGCGGCCGGATGCCGCTCAGGTCGACCAGGTGGTGCAGGTGGTCGGCGTACGCGGTCAGCAGGTCCTTGTGGGTGACGTGGCCCGGGGCGGACCCGGTCGCCGGGACCTCGGTCAGGGCCTTGGCGACCAGGTCGGCGATGTCACGCAGCCCCGAGTCGGAGCCGACCGGGGCAGCGCCCGCGCGGCACATCTTGATGCCGTTGTACTGCGCCGGGTTGTGGCTGGCGGTGAACATCGCGCCGGGCAGATCGAGCCGCCCGGACGCGAAGTACAGCTGGTCGGTGGACGCGAGGCCGATGTCGATCACGTCCGCGCCGGTGCTCGCCACGCCCTCGGCGAACGCGGCGGCCAGCGCCGGGCTGGACGGCCGCATGTCGTACCCGATGACGACCGCACCGGGCCCGCCGAGCACGTCCAGGACCTCGACGAACGCAGCCCCCGCCGCCCGGGCCACCGACTCGTCCAACTGGTCCGGCACAACCCCCCGGACGTCATAAGCCTTGAAGATCCCCGCAACATCAACCATGCACGGACCCTATCCGGCCCACCGACCAACCTGTATCTCAGCCTCGCTCCCCGTACCGCAGGCAACAACTAGGCATCGTTGTCAGCCGGCGTCCTGCCGCTGCCCCTCTGGTTTCGTATGTTCGGTCCTTGGTCACCGAGCGGCGTGACCGGGCGCTGGGGGGTGGCCTATGACGTTCTTGCGGCAGGCTCTGCGGTACCGGAGGTCCCAGGGCCTGGTCCTGGGCGGGATCAGCCTGTTGATCGGCACGTGCGCGACGTTCGCGCCCTGGTTCGCCCGGGCGGTCGAACAGACCGTCACGACCGAGGCCTTGACGGACCAGTGGAACTCCGCAGCCTGGCAGCTCAGGTCGACCCCGTCGACGGCAGTCGACGGACCGCCCGAATCGACCCCGCCGGAGGACCTCGCCCAGCTCGTCCCGGCCGACCTGAAGCAGCTGTTCACCCCACCGGTGTACGGACGGACCGCCACGGTGATCTGGGGTCTCGGCAACGCCAGACCCACCGTCGAAGGCCGGGTGGTCTGGCGGGACGGCTACTGCGCCCAACTGAAACTGACCGCCGGCCGGTGCCCCCGCGGCCCCGGTGAGGTCGCCGCATCGACAGCGGACGCGAAGAACTTCGCCCTGGCGGTCGGGGCGACGCTCAGGGCCCAGACCGCCAGCGACCCCAAGCGCAGCCCACTCCGCGTGGTCGGGATCTACCAGGCGGATGCCGAAGCCACCTACTGGTTCGGCCGCAGACCGATCGGGAACTCGCGGCAGGCCAGCGACTCCC
Organism: uncultured Actinomycetota bacterium; assembly: GCA_963822475.1. GTDB lineage: Bacteria > Actinomycetota > Actinomycetes > Propionibacteriales > Kribbellaceae > Kribbella. The sequence goes on along the minus strand of CAWGHT010000006.1, from coordinate 534,763 downwards.
AGCCCCCGCTGGGCGACTTCTTGCTCGCCGAGCGGGCCACCCTCGCCGCGGGGCAGTGGGACGCCTCCTCGACGCTGGACACCCGCCCGCAGCCGGGAATCGCGCGGGCCGACGACCTGGACCGGATGCGGCAGGCGACCGATCAACTCGAAGCCCAGATCGCCGAACGCGGTATCGACGCGCGGAACAGCTCAGGACTGATCGGGGTCATCGACGGCATCCAGGCGGAGCGACGGCAGGCCACGACGATCATCCCCCTGGTGATGGTGCAGGTGGCCCTGTTCGGAGTGGTCGTGCTGGCGCTGGCGCTGGCCACGGTGGTCGACCAGCGCCGGCCGGAACTGGGGGTCTCGCGACTGCGCGGGTCGGGCGCCGGCCCGACCGGCCGGACGCTGGCCGTCGAGCTGAGTGTGCCTGTGCTGCTCGGTACGTTGGCCGGCGGAGCGGCCGGTTTCGCAATGCTCCTCGCCGTACGAGCGGCTTGGCTGGGCGGAGCAGCGCCGCTGGAGGTGCCGTGGACGGTTCCGGCAGCGGTCGCCGTGGCGGCGCTGGCCGGGCTGACGGTTGTCGCGCTGTCGGTCCGCACCGTCGTCCGCCGCCGATCTCCAGCCTGCTCCGCCGGATTCCGAACCGCGGACGCCACCGCGCGATCGGCCTGATCGATCTCACCGTCATCGTCGTCGCATCGGCCGGACTGGTGACCGGACTGACCAGTGGTGGACGAGGCCCGCTTCCGATCCTGACGCCCACCTTGCTCGCTCTGGCAGCGGGACTCGCCTTCGCACACCTGCTCCTGCCGGCCGCGGGGCTGGTCAGCCGGCATGCGCTGCGCAGGGGGCGGCTCGGTCTCGCGCTCGGCGCTCTGCAGGTAGCCCGGCGCCCGGCCGTGACGCGGCTCGTCGCCGTAGTCGCCGTCGCGACCGGCCTGGCCTCGTTCGCCGGTCAGGCGGCGTCGATCGGCAATCGCAACCGGGACACCCGGGCCGGCTACGAGACCGGCGCCGAGGCGGTACTGGCCGTCGACCCCACCAACCTCGGCACGTTCACCGCGGCAGCCGACAAGGTCGATCCGGACCGCCGCTGGCTGACCCCCGTCGTACTCACCAGTCCACCGTCCGCGGAGAGCCTGCGCGCCATGCTGATCGAGCCGGACAGCTATCGGCGGATCGCCTTCCGCGGCGATCGGCTCACCGATGCCGACGGCTTCGGCAAGCTCCAGACGCCCACGGAGCCGAAACCGATCGAGCTGACCGGCCAGCGGCTGACGGTGACCGCTGAGGTCGGCGCGATGACGCCGTACGAGTCATCCACCGGTGAGAACGTGGTTCCCCCCGAGGAGCCGGCCAAGTCGGTGGTGCTGCAGGCGACGGTGGTCAACCAGCGCAGCGGGGGACGCTATCTGGTGCGTTTCCCGCCGATACCGCTGGGTCGCCGCGGTCCGGTCACGCTGAGTACGGCGCTTGGCTGCCTGCCGTCCTGTCAGCTGCTCCGGCTCGGGGTGTCCCGCGAAGTGGGTGACACTGCCGGTGTCCAAGGCGAGATCGCGATCGGCCGCCTGGCGACCGACAGCCAGCAGTCGATCCCACTGGGCGGAACGCAGGACTGGACGAACGGGTCGCAGGCGGAAGCCGACCAGGGCAGCATCGGGGCCAGGAACGCGCCGAACGGGCTGGCGCTCGACGTGACCAGCCTCGGCGGCGAACTGAACCTCCAGCATGCCGCGATCCCCACGCCGGCGCCGGCGCTGGTGAGCCCGGACGCCGTCGGCGAGGCTCTGACGGTGCCGGGCCTCGACGGGATCTCGATCCCGATCGCCAAGCTCGGCAACCCTCTGATCCCGGTGCCGCGCCACACCGACCGGGTCGCCGTCCTCGACCTGGAGACCGCCCGCCGGTTCGGCGGGGGCGTCGACCGCGCGTCGACGGAGTTCGAGCTCTGGCTCAACGCCGACGGGCTCGCGAACGTCGGCAAGATCATGGACGGCCTGACCGCGGCTGGGGTCACCCCCACCCTCGTCGACCGGCGGTCGGACCGGGTCGACGGGTACGGGCGCTCCGCCAGCGCACTCGCCCTCCAGCTCACTCCGATCGTCGGTCTCGCCAGCTGGGCTCTCGCGGTCATCGTGCTCTTGCTGATGGGAGTCAGCTCCTGGCGGTCCCAGGCCCAGGACTACGCGAGTCTGCGGATCAACGGCGTACCGGCGAGCACGACCGGAGGGGCCGCGCGCTGGGAACAGACCGGACCGGTCGCGCTGGCAGCGCTTCTCGGGTCGGCCTGCGGCATCGTCGGCGCCCACATCGCGCTCCCGATGTTCCCGCTCTTCGCGGAAACCTCCGAGCCGTCGCCGATTCCGCTCGACCTGGCGATCAACTGGCCCGGAGCGGTGATCCTCTGGCTGGCCGGCACCGTCGTGCTGACGGCGACGACGCTGGTGCTGGGCACCAGCGTGAACCGGCGGGCGGGCTACGGCCGGATCCGGGAGGAACTGTCGTGAGCGGCCTGGCGATCAGCACCAGCGGCCTGGTCCACATCTACCGGAGCCAAGGCCATGATGTCGCTGCCTTGTCGGGGATCGGGATCACTGTGCGGCCCGGTGAGTTCGTCGGTCTGCTCGGCCCGTCCGGCGCCGGCAAATCCACACTGCTCCAGCTGTGTGGTGGTCTGCTGACGCCGAGCGCCGGGCGCCTGCAGATCGGCGAGCACAACCTGACCACGATGACCGGGCCCGAGCTCGACCGGATGCGCGCCCGTGACGTCGGCATCGTGTTGCAGGGAGCCGGGCGCAACCTCATCCCCTACCTGTCGCCCGTGGACAACGTCCGCTACGCACAGCGCGCCGCGTCTGGCGACCGGTCCTTGCCGACGCCGGAGGAGGTCCTCGAACTGGTCGGTCTGACCGACCACGCCCGTACTCCACTGCCCTCGCTGACCCCGGGGCAGATCCAGCTCTGTGCGGTGGCAGTGGGGATCGCCACGTTCCCCGGCCTGCTGCTGGCCGACGAACCCACGAGCCAATTGGATCACCGGGCCCGGGACGAGGTTCTTGCCGCGATCTCGACCATCAACACCACCACCGGCATGACGGTGCTGCTGGTCACCCACGATCCCGAGGTCGCCGCGTCACTCCCCCGCACCGTCACCATCCGCGACGGGCGGATCGCGTCCGAAGGTCGCAGCGGCGAGGAGTTCGCGGTCGTCGCCACCGACGGATCGCTGCCGCTGCCGCCGCACGTCGGCGAGTTGCTGCCGCCCGGAACCCTGCTCCGCGTCACCACCACCGAGGACGGCGACGTTCGCCTGAGCCCTGTACAGCAAGAAGGTCAGTCGTGATCACGGTCACCAACCTCACCGTCACCTACGACGACCTGGTCGCGGTGGCGGACGTTTCCCTGCAGGTGCCGCCCGGGTTCGTGCTCGCGGTCAGCGGGCCGTCCGGGGCCGGCAAGAGCTCGCTGCTGTGGGCCATCGCCGGCGCGATCCGGGCGAGCTCCGGCCAGGTCGAGGTGGACGGTCTCACCATCAGCGACCGGCCCGCCGCCGCGGCGCACGGCGTCGTACTGATCCCGCAGGGCAACGGCCTGGCCCGGGTCCTGACTGCCCGGGAGAATCTCTCCCTGCCGCTGCTCGCCCAGCGCACCGAACCGGAAGCGGTCGACCGGCAGGTCGAGCAGGCACTGGCCGACGTCGGGCTCCAGGACAGCGGCGACCATCTGGTCGAGGAACTGTCCGGCGGCGAGCAGCAACGCGTCGCCGTCGCCCGTGGACTCGCCCAGCAGGGCCGCGCCATCCTCGCGGACGAGTCCACCAGCGAACTCGACGGCACGAACCGTGAGCGAGTCCTCGACCTTCTCCGCCGGGAGGCCCACCGCGGCGCCGCGGTGATCGTGGCGACCCACGACCCCAACGTCGCGGCCGGCGCCGACGGCCACGCCGTCATGGACGAAGGCCACCTGACCTGGCGGCGGAACCTCTGACAGTCTCAGGCCTTCTCGAACCAGCCCGGGTTCTTGCGGTGGTGGACGGTCGGCAACTGGCGGGGGCTGGTCGGGGCGGCCCACTTGGCGGCGTTGGCGAGGATCTGCTGGACCTCGGACTGGTGGTACGTCGGGTACTCCTGGTCGCCGGGGCGGAAGTAGAAGACCCGGCCCTGGCCGCGGCGGTAGCAGCAGCCGGAGCGGAACACCTCGCCGCCGGAGAACGAGCTGACGAACACCAGCTCGTCCGGCTGCGGGATGTCGAACAGCTCGCCGTACATCTCCTCGCGCTCGATCACCAGCGGGTGCGGGATGCCCTGCGCGATCGGGTGCCCGGCGGCGACCGTCCAGATCAGCTCGCGGTCGTTCTCCGCCCGCCAGTCGAGCGAGCAGGTGGTGCCCATCAGCTTGATGAAGATCTTGCTGAAGTGCGCCGAGTGCAGCGCGATCAGGCCCATCCCGGACAGCACGTGCTGCTGCACCCGGTCGACGATCGCGTCGTCGACGTCACCGTGCGCGGCGTGCCCCCACCAGGTGAGTACGTCGGTGTCGGCGAGCACTTCCTCGGTGAGACCGTGCTCGTCCTGCTGCAGCCACGCCGTACGGACGACGACGTCCTGGCCGAGCTTGTCCCGCAGCGCCGCCGCGATCGTCTCGTGCATCGTGTCCGGGTAGACCTTGCGCACGGACTCGTCGCGGCCCTCGTGGACGTTCTCGCCCCAGACCGTGACGCGAATGGGTCCGTCATTTTGCTCAGTCATTGAGCACAACCTCTCGTCCTGCCTTCGCCGAGGCGTAGCAGGCGTCGATGATCTCGGTCCGCAGCAGCGCCTCGGACCCGTTCTGGCCTTCCCACTCACCGCTCTTGACGATCCGGACGAACTCCCGCACCACGGCGCGGTGGCCGAGCCCGGCGCCGGTCGCCGGCTTCACCTCGGCCGGTACGCCGCCGACGTCGGTGAAGATCCGCAGCGTGTCCTCGTTGGTGTAGTTCTGTACCTCGATCTTGGCGCCGCCGTCGGTGCCGAACAGCTCGATCCCGAAGTTGTCGCCCGGTGCCCGGAACGTCGCCCAGCTGGTCTCCAGCTGCAGCGCGCCGCCGCCCTTCAGCCGCAGGTACGCCGTGGCCAGGTCCTCCACCTCGAACGCCGATCCGAGCGTGTTCGCGTTCGGGTCACGGCTGCCCTTGCCGCGCGGGCCGAGCTCGGCGAACGTGTCCGCCGAGACCGTGCTGACCTGCGGCTCACCCATCAGGTGCAGCGCCATGTCGAGGATGTGGACGCCGAGGTCGATCAGCGGCCCGCCGCCGGACAGCTCCCGGTTGGTGAACCAGCCGCCCATCCCGGGGATGCCGTTGCGGCGCATCCAGTGCGCCTTCGCGTAGTAGATCCGGCCGAGCTGGCCCTCGTCGATCTGGTGCTTGAGCGCCGCGACGTCACCGCGCTCGCGGTGGTTGAACACGACCTTCAGCACCCGGCCGGCCTGCTTCGAGGCCTCGACCATCGCGGTGCCCTCGGCCACGGTCCTGGCCAGCGGCTTCTCGGACAGCACGTGCAGACCCTTCTGCAGGGCCGCCAGCGCGATCGGGGCGTGCAGCTGCGTCGGCGTACCGATGCTGACCGCCTCCAGCCCCGGGGTCTCGAGCAGGTCCTCCCACCTCTCGTACAGATGCGGTACGCCGTGTTTCTCGCCCAGGCTGGTCAGGATGTCCTTCTCCAGGCCCGCCAGGCCGATCACCTCGACGTCCGGCAACTCGGAGAACGCCTCCAGCGCCGTCCGTCCGGCAAAGCCCAGTCCAATGACACCGACCCGCAGTTTTTGATCGTTCACACCACGATCCTCTCCCGATGACAACGAAGGCCACAAACCTCGATCCACAGTACGGAACAGGTTCGAACACCGCACCCGGGAGGGTGTGTGTCAGTCGTCGTCCGTATCGAAGTCTGGGTCGATCTGTTCCGGGGACAGGGCCAGGACGTCGGCCAGCTCCAGGACCAGGGCGGAGCGGACCAGCCAGGACAGGCCGGCGCCGGAGCGTTCGGCGCGGAGCTCGATCGGGCGCCGGAAGACCACGATCCGGTACGGCTCGTGCGACGTACCGCCGGTGGCGTGCGTGAGCGGGATCTCGGTGGCGTCGAGTTCCAGGTTCGGCACGTCCTCGATGGCGAACTCGACCCGCGCGACCACCTGCGGCAGCCGTTTCTCCAGGCGCGTCACCTCGATCGCGACCACCTCGTCGAACTGCGCGGCGGCGGACCGCTGCAGCGGCAGACCACGCGGCGCGAACTTGCTCGGCCGGCTGATCGGGCCGAGCATTCCGCGCCCATGGCGGTCGATGTGCCGTTGATGACGGCGAGCCTCGGTCACGCGCTCAGCCTAGTGGGCGTAATGTCTGGTCGTGAGCATCGCCAGGATCTGTTCGCGCGCCGGATGTCAGAAGCCTGCCGTATCGACGCTCACCTACGTCTACGCAGACTCGACCTGTGTCCTCGGTCCACTCGCGACGTACGCCGAGCCGCACTGCTACGACCTGTGCGCCGACCACGCCGACCGCCTCACCGCTCCGAACGGCTGGGAGGTCATCCGGCTGGCTCCGGACCCCGCGGCCGCCGGTCCGTCCTCGGACGACCTGGAAGCCCTGGCGAACGCGGTCCGCGAAGCAGCACGCCCTCTGCCCCGCCGCGAGCCCGGCACCGGCACACCGGGAGCCCCGGTCGAGGTAGCCCGCCGCGGTCACCTGCGGATGCTGCAGGACCCCGGCGCCAACACCAACGAAGGCTGATTAGCGCAGCGCCGCGCTGACGTCCGGCTGGGCACCCAGCTGGGCGCGGAACACCAGCGACGTCGTCAACGGCCACGCGGCCACCTGCGGTACGTCGTCGTCGGCCGGTTTCGCCGCCGGCATCAGCGTGACGCCCGCGACCACGGTCCCCCGCGTCTGCTGAACCATCAGGTACGTCGGCCGCGGCTGTGCCGGGAACGAGATCTGTGTCGTCGCCCCGCCGACCACGTCCAGCGCCCGCGTCGTCAGCACCCGGTCGACCGCGTCGCGCAGCTCGAACTTCACACTGCCTGTCTTGCCCGGCGCGGTCACCTGCAGCACAGCAGGCTGCTTGTGCGCCGGAATGACCAGGTACGCCGGTCCGGTCAGCGCCTCCGCCGATCCGATCGACGAGAACTCGGTCCGGCTCGCGTCCGTGCTCCGCACCGACGCGGTCACCGGCTGGTCGGACGTCACGGTGATCGCACTGGCGTCACCGTGCAGCACCGCGTCGAGCATGAACGTCTTCACCGATCCGGCCGCGATCTGCACGGTCTCGAGACCGGCCGGCTTGAACGGCCCGTTCGGCCCGTTCACCGTCAGGCTCGCTGTCGCCTGCAGGTCGGAGGGATTCGCGACCGACAGGATCCGCAGACCGGCACCGGGTGCCACCGCGGGGACGAACACCTTGGTCGCGGGGGCAGCTGACGTGTTCAGCCAGTCCACACCGGCCGGCTCGCTGCCGTTCGACGCGTTGGACCGGACGGCGGCCGCTACCCGGCCACCTGTCGATTCCACATGCAGGGCGATGTCACGCAGGTTCGGAGCGATCTGCTTGAGGAACAGCTCGGACGTGCCGAGTGCCGGGACCACGATGCCCCGGGCCGCGGGCAGGTCCTGGGCACCGGTCCGCGCGTACACGGTGACGTTCACTTCCGCGTTGATGCTGTCCAGGTTCGTCAGCACCAGCACGTCACGCCGGTCGCTCGCACCGGACGCTCCGACGAACCAGAAGTCCGAACCGGGCACCTGGCACGGCACGCTGGCCATCCCGCGGTTCACGCCGTCCTGCGCGGTCGTCGTACTCGTGCCGACCGTCCCCGCGGCCATCGGTCCGGTGCCCTTGATGGCCAGCGGCTCCGGCTTCACGGCGACCGCACTCGAACCGATCGTTCCGCGCTTCAGCAGCGAGCCGACCGGGTCCGACGTGGTCGGCAGCGGAGCGATCGTCAACGGCTCGGCGGTCCCCGGCGCGGTCGGCGTACCTTCCGGCAGCGTCGGTGCCACTCCGTTCACCACGCTCGTCATCTTGCCGCCGGGAGACAGCACCGGGCAGGACAGCGCCGTACGGTTCACCACTGTGCGCGCCGGCTCGGTGACGACGGCCTGCGCGCGGGTCTCGGCCTTCTCGGGGTGGATGACCAGTCCGATCCCGGCCAGCGCGGCCATGGCGACGACAACGGCTCCGATCCGGAGACGCGGGTCGGACAGCAACCGGCTCACCGGTCCCTCCTCGCGTGAGTGCCCTGCGGTACGGCTACAGTGCGGCGCACCGTCGGCAGACAGAAGACCAGTGCGAGGATCCAGCCGATCAGACCGAGGATGCGCCAGACCGAGTGGGTCTTGTCGACCAGCGGCGTCTCCCCCTTGATCTTCGACCGGTCCACCAGCCACGAGGCGTCGCCGTCGCTCGCACTGGCCCTGGTGAGGCCTGGCAGCGAGTCGAGCGTCGACTGCAGCGTCGGGTCCACCGGACCGGGCAGGTACACGTAGTCGATCGCAAGACCGGCCAACTGCCGGCCCTCCTCACCGCTACCGCCGCCACCGAGTGTTGCCAGGACATCGGTGAGCGGCTTGGTCTGTGCCGCGGTCGGCGCCGCCTCGAGCGCTCCCATCCGCGGTCCGCCGTTCTTGACCAGCGAGAACCGCATCTGGCCTTCCGGCGCCTTCCGCACCACCAGGATCGACTGGTTGTCCGGCGGATCCTGCGAAGCGACCAGGTACGCCGGGAGGTCCTGAGCGGGACCACGCCACAACGGACCGTCGGCCCCACGCACCAGCCAGAAGCCGGCCGTCACCACCGTGGTCAGCAGGACGATGCCGAGCACGCCCTGGACGATGATCTCGGTGGACTTGCCAACCGAGTCCCAGGCGACCGCGACGGTGATGATCCAGCCGGCAGTCATCAGGAACATCAACGGTCCGCTGCCGCCGCCGAGCCGGCTGGCCAGCAGCGTCGCCGCCAGACCGGCCAGTGCGGCGAACCAACCGAGCAACTCGTACCGCTGCCGCGTCTGACGCAGCAGACTGGCCAGAGCCACCAGAATCAGCGGTACGGCGAACCACCACGGCGTCGGCGCACCAACCGGCGTACCGGTCAGCAGATGCGGCAGGCTGTCGCCCGGACCGATCGCAGCGGTCGGCGGACCGCCCGCTTCCCACCCCAGCTTCGACGGGTGCTGCACCAGGTCCAGCGTCCACGGCAGCACGAGCAGCAGGCCGAGCACGACCGAGAACACCAACTGACGCCCCTGCCGCCGCCAGCCGAGCCCCAGCACCGCGCCGAGGACCAGGATGACGCTGACCAGCAGAGCGAGTGCCGGCGTGAACGCGAACAGCACCGCCAGGCAAATCCCCGCGAACCACGCGGCCCGCCAACTGCCCTGAACAACCACGCGCCGCCGTCGAGCAACGGTATGAACAGCCGCACCGAGCAGCGGCAGCACCATCGCCGCCACACACGTACCGAGCCGCCCCTGCGTGATCGCACCGTTCGTGAAAACAGCCAGCCCGTACGCCGATGCGCCCCAGGCCCGCGCCACGCGGTCGACGACAAACGCCCGCAGCAACGCCCACGCAGCCAGACCGGCCAGTGGGACTGCGCCAAGCAGCAGAACGTTCGTTGCGCCGGTCGGACCGAACATGACCGTCGAGAACGCCCAGAACTGTGCCAACCAAGCAGGTGGCGTGACGCCGGGCGGAGCAGACGCCGCTGCATGCCACAACGCTGCGAGGTTCTCCTGCGCCGGCAGCAGCAAGTTGGACCGGAGTACTCCGCCACCGATCAGATCGCGGGCCGCGATCAAGGCACCGATCGCCAGCACCACCCACGCGATCAGGAACGGCCGCCGGATCAACTGACGCCGCCACCTCGGCTGGTCGACAGCCACGCGTGCAGTGGACTTGGCTCGCCGGGCGGTCGTGACGACCTGTTCTTCCGGCTCGTCCGCCCACGCTTCGCGGATCCGCTCGGAGATCGTGCTGGTCGTCTCCTCCAGGTTGTGCCGCAGTGCGTGCACGGACCGGGAGAACAGTCCCTTGATGTCGTCGTACGGGACCTGGTCGAGGCTTCGGCGGTTCTTGCGTGCTTGCGTCCAGCCACCGGCCAGGAGCGTGCCGAGCAACGCGGTCCACTCGTCGACGGCACCGGAGGGTGTCTTACCGAGCAGGAACCAGATCGACCGCATCACGGTGCCGAGCAGGAACCGGAGGATCAGGAGCGGAAGCAGTTTGCTGGGGGCGTTCGCGAGAACGGTGTAGTACGCGTGGGCGCGGTCGAGCTGGTAGGCGTGCCGTCGGGTGCCGGCCAGCGCTCGCTCGCCGGTCGCGGCGGCCTGCGCGTGGTAGACGACCGCGTCGGGCGCGACCCCGACCTGGTAGCCGGCGCGGCTGGCGCGCCAGCCGAAGTCGATGTCGTCGCGGAACATCGGCAGCCGCGGGTCGAACCCGTGCAGCGCCTCCCAGACGTCGCGGCGTACCAGCATGCCGGCCGAGCTGACCGCGAGTACGTTCCGCGGCTGGTCGTGCTGGCCCTGGTCGAGCTCGCCGTTCTCGATGCCGGTGTCGCGGCGGCCGCCGAGCGACGTGGTGACGCCGACCTCGAGCAGCTCCCGGTCCCGCGGCCACAGCCGCAACTTCGGGCCCCAGACGCCGGTGTTCGGCGCCATAGTGGCCTGGAGCAACAATTTCTCGAGGGCCTTCGGCGCCGGTGCGCAGTCGTCGTGCAGCAGCCAGAGCCACTCCACCACGGGCATGTGGCCGTCGTCGCCGTACGGGCCGACGGCACTCGGGATCGGCGCGAAACCGTGCGTCTCGAGACCGCGGGCGACCGCCATCCCGAAGCCGGTCCGCGCGGAGACGCTGACCACCGGCTCCACGCCGGGCATCGCGGCGAGCAGTTCGGCGGTCTCGTCGGTCGATCCGGTGTCGACCGCGATCAGCCGGTCCGGGCGCGGGTTGAGAGCCCACAACGCCTCGGACAGCCGCGGCAGCCAGGCCGCGCCCTCATGCCCGACCACCACCGCGGTGACGACGTGCCGGACCCGCTGACGACCCATCGGGTCGTCGATGTGATCGGTCGGGAAGTCGACGGAGTCGAAGAATTCCCAGCCTGCCGGGGCTTCTTGTTCCATGCGGAGCTGTGACACCTCGATGCTTGCGGACGGTCACCGTGACCGCAGGTCCCGGCGAGGACTCACCATACAGCCGCCGTCGGGAGTGTCCGGAAAGCCGCGGGCCCCGGGGGTGATCACCCCGGGGCCTCGCGGAAGTCCTACGTGAAGTTGTTCGCTGCGTTCGGGCCGTCAGACGGCCTTCTTCTTCAGCTTGCGGCGTTCCCGTTCCGACAGACCGCCCCAGATCCCGAAGCGCTCGTCGTTCTGCAGCGCGTACTCGAGGCACTCGCCCCGGACGTCGCAACCGAGGCACACCTTCTTGGCCTCGCGGGTGGAACCGCCCTTCTCCGGGAAGAAAGCCTCTGGATCGGTCTGGGCGCACAGCGCCCTTTCCTGCCAGTTCGGCTCCTCCTCGATCGCCTCACCGTCGACAATCGCCATCAGCTCTGTCACGGTACGACCTCCTCGACCCTGTTCGTTCCCCTGTACATGTGGGTTTGCGGTCCACATGCCTGACCTCGTCCGTCCTGCGCTCTGCAACGGTCCCCGATACCGAGTGTCCTAACGAACGACACGGTTGAAATTACATTCCTGCAATCCACGAAAGTCAAGCCGTGCTCTGCTATTGGGATCATCCGCAACACGGCCGCAAAAGAACGAGAGGCCTGTAGATACAGGCCTCTCGCGCTGTGTACCCGGGCTCAAACCTCGTGCTACCGGGATTTTCCCGCAGGTTCGGTAAGGGCTTGCTGTCGCACAGCCGCCCTTGTCGTTGCCTGATCAGGAAGGCTGCGACCACCAACCCTGCTGGCCCTGGCCCTGCTGGTTCGGGTCGTTCTTGTCCGCGTCGGCCCGCGGGTCGATGCGGGTCTCGTCGGCGGCTTCGGCCTGCGGTGCCGGGTCGGCAGCGCTCGGCTGCTGCTCGGCGGCCGGGGTCTCCTCGGCCTGCCAGGCCTGCTCCTGCTGCCATGCCTGCTGAGCCTGCTGGGCCTCCGCCGGCTCCTGGGTGGTGCCCTCAGCGGCGCCGTGCTCCTGCTGGCCCCACTCCTGGCCGGCCGGGGTCTGCTGGCCGTACTCCTGGCCACCCCACTGCTGCTGGCCGGCTTCCGCGCCGCCCCACTGCTGCTCCTGCGGCCACTGCTGTGCCGGCTGTGCCTGGTCCTGGCCGCCCCACTGCTGCTGGCCTTCGGAGTTCCACGGCTGCGTCGGCTCGGCGCTCTGACCCTCAGCGGGCCACGCCTGCTCGGCGGGCTGCTGACCGGCGTGCTGCGCGGAGTGCTGACCGGCCTGCTGGGCCTCGGCGTCGCCGGCCGACCAGTTCTGCTGCTCGCCCTGGTTCCAGCCCTGCTCCTGCGGCCACTGCTGGCCCTGGCCCTGGTCGTGGCCCGCGGCGTAGCCACCAGCAGCAGCGGCGCCGGCAGCACCAGCCGCGTAACCGCCGTACTGCTGACCCTGGTCGTACTGGCCGCCGAACTGACCCTGCTGGCCCTGCTGGCCCTGGTCGTAACCCTGCTGGCCGTAGCCCTGCTGGCCGTACGCCGCAGGCTGGCCGTACTGCTGGCCCGGCTGACCCTGCTGGAACTGGCCCGGCTTCGGCGCACGCACCGGCGCGGGCAGCGCCTGGAAGGTCTTCAGGATGTAGAAACCGGCAGCGGCGTACAGCGCGAGGCCGGCGAGCACCATGAGGAAGCTGAAGATCTTCACACCGGCGGTGGTGCTGTCGTTGAAGCCGGCGAATCCCGAGATCAGGAGGATCAGCGCGGTCACACCCGTGATGACGAGCGCGGCCAGCGCGACGATCCGCGCGTTCGGGGTCCGCTCACCTTCGTTCACCAGCCACACCGCGCCGACCAGCGCGACGGCGCTCACCAGCCCCGCGAGGCCTAGCTGGCCGCCGAAGGGGATGAGCAGGTTCGACACGTAGGCGGAAGCGGCGACGAAACCCGCTCCGCCGACGAACAGCCGGATCAGCGCGGCCAGCGCGAGCAGGCCGGAGTATGCGAGCAGGATGTACGCGACCGGCTCTCTGAGCTTCTTGGTTGCGTCGGTGACCACGAGGGCTCCTCGGATGTTGGGGGGCCGTACAACTGAGCTGTGCGGATGTGATGACCCTCCGCAGCATAGTCGTGCGGTGGTCCGCCGCATTGACGACTCGGGCAGACTCTTCCCATGCGATTGACAGTGCTGGCCGGCGGCATCGGCGGCTCCAGCTTCCTCCTCGGGCTGCTGAAGGCCCGTCCGGACGCCGAGATCACCGTCGTAGGGAACACCGCGGACGACATCACCCTGTTCGGTCTGCGGGTCTGTCCCGACCTCGACACCGTGATGTACACGCTCGGCGGCGGCATCTCCGAGGAGCGTAAGTGGGGCCGTGAGGACGAGACCTGGGTGATCAAGGAGGAGCTCGCGGCGTACGGCGTGGAGCCGACCTGGTTCGGCCTCGGCGACCGGGACGTGGCGACGCACCTGGTGCGCACCCAGATGCTGGACGCCGGCTACACGCTCAGTGCGGTCACCGAGGCGCTGTCCACCCGCTGGAAGCTGCCGGTCCGGCTGCTGCCGATGAGCGACGACCGGATCGAGACCCACGTGGTCGTGGACGACCCGGAGCAGCCCGGGCGGCGCAAGGCCATTCATTTCCAGGAGTACTGGGTCCGTTACCAGGCCGGGATCCCCGCGCACCAGATCGTTGCTGTCGGCCAGGAGAAGGCCAAGCCCGCACCCGGCGTACTCGAGGCGATCGCGGACTGCGACGTACTGATCGTGCCGCCGTCGAACCCGGTGGTCTCGGTCGGCACGATCCTCGGCGTCCCCGGGATCCGGGACGCGGTCCGGGAGACGAAGGCCCCGGTCATCGGGCTGTCGCCGATCATCGGCACCGGTCCGGTCCGTGGGATGGCCGACAAGGTGCTCGCCACCGTCGGTGTGGCGTCCACCGCATCGGCCGTGGCCCGGTACTACGGTTCCCGCACGTCCGGCGGCGTACTGGACGGCTGGCTGATCGACTCCTCCGACGCGATCCAGGCGGACTCGATCGCCGGAGCCGGAATTCACGTGCAGGCGGTGCCGTTGTGGATGACGGACGAGACCACAACCGCCGCGATGGCTGACGCGGCACTGACCCTCGCGGAGGCCGTACGGCGATGAGGAAGCACCTGGAGATCTTCCCGGTGACCGGACTGCCCGAGGTGGCGGCCGGCGACGACCTGGCCGCGCTGATCGCCGAAGTCGCCGACCTGCGCGACGGCGACGTCGTCTCGGTGACGTCGAAGATCGTCAGCAAGGCGGAGGGCCGGCTGACGTACGGCACCCGCCAGGAAGCGATCGACGCCGAGCTCGTGCGGGTCGTGGCGCAGCGCGGCGAGACCCGGATCGTGCAGACCCGGCACGGCCTCGTGATGGCCGCGGCCGGGACGGACACGTCCAACACGGCGCCCGGCACCGTCCTGCTGCTCCCGGTCGACCCGGACGCGTCGGCCCGCGACCTGCGGACCGCGTTGAAGGAGCGGTACGACGTGAACGTCGGCATCGTCGTCACGGACACGCTCGGCCGCCCGTGGCGCAACGGTCAGACCGACCTGGCGATCGGCGCCGCCGGTGTCCGCGTCGTGGAAGACCTACGCGGTACGACGGACAGCCACGGCAACGTCCTCGCGGTGACCGAGCCGGCGCTGGCCGACGAGATCGCGGGTGCCAGCGAACTGGTCAAGGGCAAGGCCGACGGCGTGCCGGTCGCCGTACTGCGTGGACTCGGTGACGCCGTCCTGCCGGTCGGTGAGCACGGGCCGGGCGCGCGGGCGCTGGTGCGGGACGCCGAGCTCGACATGTTCAGCCTGGGAACGCGGGAGGCCGCGCGGGCCGCCGTACTCGATCGGCAACCGCCGGCCGGGCCGCGTTCAGTCGATCCGGTGCTGTGGTCCGGGCTGCTGGCCGATGTCGACGGTGTTCGGCTCGAGGCAGCTGACAACGCTGTCACGGTGTTCGGTGACGAGCCGGTGACCGTGGGAATGGTCGCGGAGCGGCTGGCTGTCCTGCTGCACGCCGAGGGGTACGGCGTGGCGGTGCGTCCCGGACCGGGCAGTGAGGCGACGGTCACGTTCGGCTCACGGTCCCGATAGTTTTCTAGGCAACTTCTCAGGGGCACCTCGTACACTGCCTTCGCACGGCGGCGCGGTGGCCGCCCCGATCCGGGAAGACCAACACTGTGGGTAAAGCGTCGTCGCAGAAACAGTCGCGCCGCGAGATGATCGAGAAGATGCAGCGCGAGCAGGTCGCCTCGGACCGCCGCCGCACGATCCTCATCGTGGTGTGCTCCATCGTGGTCGGCCTGGCCATCATCGCCTACCCGGCGATCAGGCTGATCCAGGACTCCCGGACCAAGAACCAGGCCCTGACCGACTTCGGTGTCGCCGCGACCGCGGCCTCCTGCGACGCGGCCACCAACGACGTGGCCGGCGGTACCCAGGACCACCGGCCCGACGGCGAGAAGATCCTGTACGCCGTGTCCCCGCCGTCCTCGGGCCCGCACTACGCGGTCTGGGCGCCGTTCGACAAGAAGTTCTACTCCGAGGGCGATCGTCCCCCGGTGGAGAACCTGGTGCACAACCTCGAGCACGGCTACACGATCCTCTGGTACCGGGACACGCTGCCGAAGGACCAGATCGACCAGATCGAGAAGATCGCCAAGTCGAAGCTGCCCGACAGCTCGCTCAGCAAGTTCATCGCGGCGCCGTTCAAGCAGGACGATGGCAAGCCCTGGCCGGACGGCAAGAACCTCGCCTTCGCCCACTGGAGCGGCCCGGACTCGGCCCAAAAGTCCTTCGGCCACCGCCAGTTCTGCGGCTCGGTCAGCGGCGAGGCCCTCAAACAGTTCATGGAGAAATACCCAGCCACCGACGCCCAAGAACCAAACGGCGGCTGACCCCACCAAACAGAACGCCCCCGAGGACCTTGCTCCTCGGGGGCGTTTCTCGTGCCTAGATGTAGTTGGCGTGGTCGGATTGGACGCGGGCTACCAGGTCCTTGACGCGTTCGCCGTCGGACAGTGGGCAGACCATGGTGACGTCCTGGGTGTGGACGATGATGTGGCCGCGGAGGCCTACGGTGGCGACGAGGTGGTTCGGGTCGTCGGTGACGATGATGTTGTCGTGGGAGTCGAGCAGGCAGCTCAGGGTGACGCTGTCGGTGCGGTTGCCGTTCGGCGTCGGCGTCGTACGTGTCGGCCAGCGCGGCCCACGAGCCGACGTCCAGCCAGTGCACGGGCATCGGTACGACGACCACGTCCGCGTCGACCTTGCCCTGGGACGCCGGCTCCATGACCGCGTAGTCGACGCTGATCTTGCGCAGGTTCGGGTAGATCTCCGCGAGCGTCGCCTCCCGCTCCGGGGTGTCCCAGACCGCCGCGACCTCACGCAGCCGCGCGGCCGACTCCGGCAGCAGCGTGTCGAGCACGTTCAGCACCGTGGAGGCCTGCCAGACGAACATCCCGGAGTTCCACCAGAACCGCCCGGTGGCCAGGTACTCCTCGGCGGTCGCCCGGTCGGGCTTCTCCGCGGAAGCGGTCCACGATGTACGCCGACGTACCCTCGATCGGCGCGCCACGCTCGATGTACCCGAGCCCGGTGTGCGGGTGCGTCGGCTCGATCCCGAACGTCACCAGCGACCGGCCGCGCGCCTCCACCACCTCGAACCCGTGCTCGATCGCCGCCCGGAACTCGTCCTCGGGGCTGATCAGATGGTCCGACCCGACGAACGCGACCACCGCGTCCGGATCGTTCCGCGCAACGACGGCGGACGCGAGACCGACGGCGTTCGCGGTGTCCCGCCGCGCCGGCTCACCGATGATGTTGTGCTCGCCCAGCTCCGGCAGTTCCTTGCGTACGACGTCCGTGTACGCGCCGACCGTGCACACGTAGATGTTCTCCGGCTCGACCAGTCCGCGAAGCCGGTTGTACGCCACCCGCAGCAGCGAATGCCCCGCCGCCAGCGGCAGGACCTGCTTCGGCCTGTCGTCTCTGGACATCGGCCACAACCGCGTCCCTGAACCACCCGCCAGGATCACCACGTTTCGCATGAGGAGAGACCCTACCGGTCGTCACCAGGCGGTTGCGGTATACGAAGGTGCTTGAGGTCTGGGGGTACGGGCGTATCCGACGGCTGCCAGAACAGTTCGGACTGTCCGTCGAGGGCTGTGGCGGGTGCGTCCGTGAGGTGGAAGCGGTCGCGCAACCGGCCGTAGAAGTCCGCCGGACGCAGTCGTACCAACCGCAATCGCTGCGGCGACCCGTACACCCCGATCCAGTCCCCCGGATCGAGTACGCCGCGCAGCTGCCCGTCGATGCTGACCGCGGCCTGCCCGGAGTGCGGCAGCACCCGCAGCGCGATCGGCTCGTCCGGCGCCGCGATAACTGTGCGGTTGAAGGTCATGTGCGGCGCGACCGGCGTGAACACGATCGCCTCGGTGTTCGGCGACAGGATCGGCCCACCGGCGGCGAAGCTGTACGCCGTCGACCCGGTCGGCGTCGCGACGATCACCGCATCGGCGGAGTACGACGCCAGCAGCCGGCCGGACAGATACACGCCGAGCGCCACCTGGTGATCCCGCGCGAGCTTCTCCACCACGACGTCGTTCAACGCGGTCACGTCGAGCGCCATCCCCCAGCCGTCGCCCTCGGCCATCTCGTGCCGTACCGGCGGCGGAGGCAACGCCGGCCCGTGCCCGTATCGCAGCAGGGACTCAATACCCTGAGGGATCTCCAACGGCCGCGACGCCCGCATCGTCAGCGTCATCCGTTCCTCGTACGTCGCTCCGCCGTGATGGACCGCCTCGAGCGCCTCCTCGACGTCCTTGCACGCGACCTCGGTGAGGAAACCGACCTTTCCGAGATCCACCCCGAGGACGGCGGCGTTGTTCTTCGCCGCGATCCGCGCACCGCGCAGGAACGTCCCGTCACCGCCGAGCGTGACCACCAGATCCGGATCCCCGGCGTGATGCGACTCCGCGGTCCCGGTACGCCGTTCCTGGTCGGTCCACACGTCGATATCGGTGCACCCGATGCCATGAGCCGTCGCCCACCGACGGACCGTCTCCGCGGTCTGAACCGCCACCGGCCGCCCCTGATGCACCACAAGCCCAAGCCGTCTAACCGCCACAACCCCTCCTCCGCACAGTCCCCGACCAACCGTAACCTCCCCCACCCCACCTCCCCGGGCAACTTTGTGCCCCCACCAACCATTCTGAGCGCCCCAAAACGGTTGGTGGGTGCCCAAAGATGATGGGACGGAGCGGTGGGTACGGCGGGGCGGCGCGGGACTGGGTGAGGGTCAGTTCGGTGGGGTGGGGCGGGCGGCGGTGATGATGGGGTCGGTTTCGTCGTCGAACTCGCCGATGACCTCTTCGAGGAGGTCCTCCAGGGCCACTACGCCGATCGCGGTGTTGCCGCCGCAGACGACTGCCAGCTGGGCGCGTTCGTCGCGCATGGTGCGGATCGCCTTCGCCACCGGGGTGTTGTCGCCGAGTTCCAGGGCCTCCGTCATCAGGTCCGACGCACGGCTCGTGGTGTCGCCGGCGGTGGTCACGCGGGCCGCGTCGCGGACGTGCACGATGCCGCAGATCCCGGTGGTCCCGTCGGGGCGTGGGCCGACGACCGCGAGGCGGGAGTGGCCCTCGCGGCGGCTGGTCAGCTCGACGTCGCGGGCCGACGCGGAGGCCGGGACCGTGGACACCTGGGCGATCGGCGTCATCACCTGGCCCACGGTGGTGTTCTGCAGCGCGAGCATCGCGGTCAGCAGTTCGTGCTCGGGTTGTTCGAGGGTCCCGTGTTCGCGCGAGGACTGGATCAGCAGCCGCAGCTCGTCCGGGCCGTGCGCGTTCGCGATCTCGTTCTGCGGCGTCACGCCGACCAGCCGGACGCACAGGTTCGCGATCCAGTTCAGGACACTCAGCAGCGGGCGGAACACGTACGTGAAACCGCGGAACGGCATCGCCAGCACGAGAGCCGCCCGTTCCGGGTTGCTGATCGCCCACGACTTCGGTGCCATCTCGCCGAGCAGGACGTGCAGCAGGCCGATCCCAGCGACCGCGATGATCAGCGCGATCACGTGCCCGACGCTTTCCGGGACGTGCGCCAGCTCGAACAGCGGATGCAGCAGATGCGCGACGGCCGGTTCGCTCAGCGAGCCGAGGCCCAGCGTGCACAACGTGATCCCGAGCTGTGCGCCCGCGAGCATCAGAGACAGCTCGCTGACGCCGGCGATCGCGGCTCGGGCCGAGCGGCTGCCGGACGCCGCCGCCTCCTCGAGCCGGTGCCGTTTGGACGCGACCAACGCGAACTCGGCGGCCACGAAGAACCCGTTCAACGCCAGAAGTACGGCGGAGATGATCAGCGCAAGCGTCGTGCTCATGCCAATCGCTCCATCACGACGATGCCCGGCACCCGGCGCTCGATGGTCTGCACCGTGAGCCGCACGAACTCGGTCGGCACCGGCCGACCGTCGTGGTCGATCCGGTGCGGAAGCTCGACGATGAGCGAATCACCGACGTCCGGGATCCGGCCGAGCCGCGCCATCACCAAACCGGACACCGTCTCGTAGTCGTCACTCTCCGGCAGTTGTACGCCGGTCACCTCGGCGACCTCGTCGACCCGCCGCCGAGCGGGCACTACCCACGACCCGTCGCCGCCCTGCACCAGCCCGGTCTCCGGCAGGTCGTCCTCGTCGCGGATCTCGCCGACCAGCTCCTCGGCGATGTCCTCCAGCGACACGATGCCCGCGAACCCGCCGTACTCGTCGACCACGATCGCCAGTTGCCGGCGCGCGACCCGGAGCCGCTCGAGAACCAAAGGCAACGGCAGGGTCGTCGGTACGGCGACCGGCTGCGACGCCAGCGAACCGACGGCGATCGTCGCGCGGTCGGCCGGTTCGAGCTCGACAACCTCACCGATCGCGACGACACCGATCACCTCGTCGACCGAGGCCCCGATCACCGGGAACCTGCTGTGCCCGGTGTCCTGCAGCTCGACGACCCGCGTCAACGGCGCCTCACGGTGCACAGTGACCACGTCGACCCGCGGGACCATCGCCTCGCCGGCGGTCCGGCCGCGGAAGTCGAGGCCGCGGTCGAGCAGCCGCATCGTGTCCTGGTCCAGCAGACCCTGCTCGTACGACGTCTCGATGATCCGGTCGAGCTCCTGCGCGGTCGCGCCCTGCGGCAGTTCCTCGACCGGCTCGATGCCGACGCGGCGCAGGATCCGGTTCGACGCCGAGTCGAACAGGTGGATCAGCGGCCCGGCGACCGCGAGGTAGACCAGCGTCGACCGGGACAGCCGCAGCGCGATCGACTCCGCGCGAGCGATCGCCAGGTTCTTCGGCGCCAGCTCGCCGAGCACCATCTGGATGATCGTTGCCAGCAGCAACGCCAAGATCACGGAGACCGACCTGCTCACGGCGTCCGGTACGTCGGCCGCGCCGAGCAGGTTCTCCAGACCCTGACCGAGGTACGGCTCGGCGAAGTACCCGGCGAGCAGGGCGGTGATCGTGATGCCGACCTGCGCGCCGGACAGCACGAACGACAGTCGCGCGGTGACTCTCAGCGCTCGTGCCGCGGACGCGTTACCGTCCGCGGCCAGCGTCTGCAGGCGGCTCCGGTCGACCGCGACGTACGAGAACTCCTGAGCGACGAAATAGCCAGTGGCAACGGTCAGCACCAGGATCAGGCCCAGGCCGGCCAGGATCAGCATGGGACGACCTTATGAGAACTCCAGCGACTGCAGCACCGCGGGGTCCCGCGGGCTTACCGCGGAACCGACGGCTTCCAGCCGACCACCTGACCGTCGCGGATCAGCTCGCCGTAGAGGCCCGGATCGACGTCGGCCAGGATCAGGTCGGCGATCGGTACGACGGCATCGGCCGGCGACTTCGCCTGGCTGAAGTCCTCGAACCACGGGCGGGACGCGCGGGTGTCGACGAGCCCCGGGCAGACGGACGCGACCAAGGTGTTCTCGGCGAGATCCCGTTCCCGTCGCTCGGCCGCGACCGCGCGCACCGCGGCGACCTGCGCCACCTTCGACGGGAGGTTGATCCACTCCGGCCAGCCCTGCGCCTGCGCCGTACCGTCGTGGACCGCCGTACGCCACTCCTCCACGACCTTCTCGACGTCATCCAGCGTGACCTCGTCGAACCGACCCCACAGGTCCTTCGGTAGCTGCTCCAGCGTCCCCAGCGAACTGGCCACCACGATCAGCCTTCCCCCGGGCCGCAGAATCGGCTCGAACGCCCGAATCATGTACTGCGCCCCGAGGTTCGCCACATCGACGAACTCGTCCACCTGCTCCACGGGCGCCACCCCGGGCTCCAACGGCCCGACCGCGTTGGACACCACGATGTCCACGGCCCCCAGTTCGGCTGCCAACCGACGTACGGCGTCTTGGTCGGTCACATCCAGCACGCGCCCTTCAACGCGCGCCTTTCCTTCCACTCGCGCTGCCGCGGCGGCGACCCGTTCCGGGTTCCTGCCGGTGAGCAGAACCAGGTCCTCCGGGTTCATCCGCTGTGCCAGCTCTTCCACCAGTGCATATCCGATGCCTTGATTGGCGCCGGTGACCAAAGCGATGCGTTGTTCTGTCATGTCTTCAACGTAGGTCTGCGCCAGCTATGACTCCAACGAAAGTTCGGCACACGTGGTATGCGTAGATGTCATGGACTTCACCGATGTCTCGCTGGTCGCTCTGCGCGTGTTCCGGGAGGTCGCCGAACGCGGCACGTTCACGGCCGCGGCCACCGCGCTCGGGTACACGCAGTCGGCCGTCTCCCGCCAGATCGCCACCCTCGAACGCGCCGCCGGCAACCAGCTCCTCGAACGCCGCCGCGAAGGCGTCGCCCTCACCGACGCAGGGCAGGTGGTACTCCGGAACGCCGCCGGCGTCCTCGACCAGATCGACGCGACCGCCCGCGAGCTGGCCGGCCTTCCGGTCGCGGGCGGGACCGTGCGGCTGGGCTGGTTCCCGAGCGCCGGCGCGGTCTTGTTGCCACGGGCAATCAGCGCGGTACGTCGTACGCACCCGGCGATCACCGTGACGACACGGGAGGGCTCCACGCCCGCGCTGGTGCGGGCGCTCCGGGCCGGGACGATCGATCTCGCGGTGATCGCGTCCGTTCCGCCGTTCCGGCCGCCGGACGCGGAGTCGCCGGCGTTGAAGCTGGAGACGCTCGCGGAGCGGAGCCTGCGGCTGGCGGTGCCGACCGGGCATCCGCTCGCGGCGTCCGACTCGGTGGACGTCGCGGACCTGCGGGGTCAGCGGTGGATCGCCGGGCCGGCGTCGAGCAGCGAGCTGTGGATGGGCGTCTGGCCGGGGCTGGACGAGCGACCGGTGATCGCACACACGGTCCGTGACTGGCTCGCGAAGCTTCAGTTGGTCGCAGCCGGGGCGGGGCTCACCACCATCTCCGCGTCGATGGTCTCCGCGGCACCACCAGGTGTGCGGGTGGTCACGGTCCGGGGCGGGCCGCAGGAGTTGCGCCGCACGATCCTCGCCCGGCTTCCCGGCCGGCTCCCAGAACCAGCAGCGCTACTGGCCGCCGCCCTGCGTGCCGCTGCCGTCGAGGTCAACCCGCCGCTCTGAACTGCTCACTGGAGGCTGAACAGCCTGGGTGACCTGGGCAGGGGTTTCGTCGTCGCTGTTCCGGGCCTTCTCGAACTCCTTCATCGCGCGGGCCGCGTTCCGGGTCAGCTCGGGGAGTTTCTTGGCGCCGAACAGCAGTACGACGATGACCAGGATGACGATCCATTCGCCACCTTCGGGCAGCGCGAGCTCTGGCATCATGACAAGCCTTCTTTCCGGTCAATCCCCGTCCAACGTACGTCGGTCCGCGAACCGTAGGCTGGGCCATATGTCACGAGTCCTGCCCGAGTTGTTCGCGGCCGCGGTCCGCCGGGACGGCGGCGCCCCGTTCCTCACCTACTACGACGACACGACCGGCGAGCGGATCGAGCTCAGCGCGGTCACCACCGCGAACTGGGTCGCGAAGACCGCGAACCTGCTCGTCGACGAGTACGACCTGGAGGCCGGCGAAACCGTCGCGATCGGCCTGCCGCCGCACTGGCTCGGCGTGGTCTGGGCCCTGTCCACCTGGTCGGTCGGCGCATCACTGACCAGCGGCGCCGGCACCCTCGCGATCACCGGGCCGGACTTCGCGATCCGCGGCGAGCGCGAGACCGTCGCCTCCGCGCTGCTCCCGCTCGGCGGCCGCTTCCGCGAGCCGATCCCGGACGGCATTCAGGACTACGGCGCCGAGGTCTACAACCATCCGGACGTGTTCGTCCCGTTCGACCCGCCGACGCCGGCCTCCCCGGCGTACGACGACCTCACCCACGAGGACCTGATCGGTACGGCGGAACCGGTCAGCGACCGGATCCTCGTGACGCGCACGCTGACGGACCGCGACGGGCTGGCCCTGCTGGTCGGCGTGATCTCCGGGGGTGGTTCGATCGTGCTCTGCCGCAACCTGGACGCCGCCAAGCTGGAGCGCCGGGTGACGGACGAGAAGGTCGACCGAGTTCTGGAGGGGTAGCGTGCGACGGTTCGAGGGCAAGGTTGCGCTGGTCACGGCGGCGGCGCAGGGTATCGGTTCGGCGGTCGCGGGGCGGCTGGCCGACGAAGGCGCGTCGGTGGTGGTGACCGATCTCCAGGAGGACAAGGTCACCGAGGTCGCGCAGGAGATCGGCTCGAATGCGCTCGGGATCCGGGTCGATGTGACGAGCCGGGACGACGTCGACGCGGCGGTCGCGGCCGCCGTCGAGCGGTTCGGCCGCCTGGACGTCGTGGTGAACAACGCCGGCGGCTGCATCGTGCAATCAGTACCCGAGGACACCACCGCCGAGGAGTGGCACGCGCAACTCGACCTCACGCTGGTCGGCGCCTCGCGCTGCATCCAGGCCGCGCTCCCCGAGCTGGTGAAGAACCGCGGCAACGTGGTCACGATCAGCTCGGTGAACGGAATCGCCGCCTTCGGCAACATCGAGTACGCCGCCGCCAAGGCCGGACAGATCGCGATGACGGTCAACTACGCCGCCCGCTACGGCAACCTCGGCGTCCGGTTCAATGTGGTTGCCCCCGGCACCATTCGGACGCCGAACTGGGACAACCAGCCGGACACCCTGGAGAGGTTCGGCAAGATGTACCCGCTCGGCCGCATCGGCGAGCCCGAGGACATCGCCGCCGCGGTCGCCTTCCTCGCCTCCGACGACGCCTCCTGGATCACCGGTCACACCCTCCCGGTAGAAGGCGGTGTCCTCACCGGCCCCGGCGTCCTTGACCTGACCACCTCGGGCGCCTTCAAGAAGGAGTACTAGAAGCCGAACGCGCCGCCGACGCGCAGAGGTAACCCGGCGACGGCCGCCCCGAACCACAGGCCGCGGGACAGCCAGCACCAACCACGATGCCCACGCACGCCCTGCAGCACCAGGCTGCCGAGGATCAGCACGCCCAGCACCGCGAGCAGCGCAGTACCGAACACCGTCCAGCCGCCGAGCACCGAGCCGACCCCGAGCAGCACCCAGAGCGGCCAACCCACGACGGAGGCAGGGCTCCACAGCGCATCACGCGTCTGCCAGGGCTGCTTCCCGGGACGCCCGCATCCGCACTCGGCGGGCGGCTCCGGCGTCACGCTCATGGTCTGAACAGCTGCTCGGCCTGTGCCAGCGCGCCGGGATCGCCCGTGGTGCGATGCAGGCCGCGGAACGCGTGGGCCTGTTCGAGTTTGTTGCCGAAGGCGCCCCAGTCCGCGGCGGCGCGCGCGAACCCGGCGGCCGCCGCCTCGGTGTCACCGCGGTGTTCGGCGAGCAGTGCCTGGGCCGTCGTCGCCGAGTACTCGCGCATCGGCAGCACCGGCTCCACGAAGTCCGCGAGGACGGCCGCGGCGTCGGCGTGGCCGGCGGCGAGTGCCGCGCGCACCAAGGACGGCAAGCGGACATCGAATTCGATGCTGCCGTGCAGATCGGCCAGCGAGGTGAGCAACCGCAGGATCTCCAGGACGCCGTCCCGGTCGCCGTCGCGCGCACGCGTCGTCGCCGCGGGCGAGGCCGCGACGGCGATCATGTCCGGCCAGCCCGCCTCCACCGCCAGCCGGTACGCCTCCTCGGCGTGATCGCGAGCGCCCGCAAGGCCGGCCTCGGCCTCCGCCACCGCCAGCGCGCCGAGGACCTCGATGCGCCGCAACAGGGTGAACGCCGGGGAAGGGTGCTCGAGTTGGGCCTGGCACGCCGCGATCACCTCGGCCGACCGGCCGGTCTCGATCATCAACTGCAGGACGGTACAGCCGATCTGCTCCACCATCTCTGCCAACCGGCGCCGGGCGGAGAACTCGCGAGCCGCTTCCAGCTCGCCCAAGGCGACCACCGGTCCCTCGATCTGCCACAGCACCCAGCCGTAGTTCAGCCACGTCACCCCCGCATCGCGCCCCTGACCGCCCTCGAGCAGCGCGGTCAGCGCCTCCTTGACATCGACCAGCCCACCGGTGTCACCCAGACCGACCCGGGCGAGCCCCCGCGACTCCAAGGCCCGGTTCGGTACGGCGTACCCCTGCTCGGTCGCGATCCGCAGGGCGAAGTTCGCCGAGTCGATCGCATCCTGATAGCGGCTCGCGACCACTCGGATGCTCGCCTGGCCGGAGAGCAACAGCGCCAGATCCTCGCTCGGCCCGAGCTCCTCGAGCATGCCGACCGCCCGGTCGACCGTCGCCAGGCTCTCCTCCATGCTGCTCAGCGAGTACGTCGAGGCGCGTAACGCGAGCGCGACTCCGCGGATGTCCCCGATCGCCTCGAACCCGGCGATCGCCTCGAGGTACGCGGCCTGGGCGTCGTCGAGGCGGCCCGCCTGGAATGCCGCCCAGCCCCAGCGCAGCAGGACCGTGGGACGTTCGGGATCGCCGGCCGGGCTCAGGGCCAGCGCGCGGTCGAGCAGGGCGAGCGCCTCGTTGGTATCGAGGTTCATCGCCAGCTCCGCGGCCGCCAGCTGGTACTTACGCGCCCGGGGAGCGATCGCAGCGACCGCGTCCGTGTCGCCGGCCGCTGCCGCGAGATCGAGTGCCGTGCTGAGGTGGTACGCGATCAGGTTCGGCGTCTCGGCCTGGCAGGCGGCGCAGCGCAGCTCGAGCCAGTCGGCGGCGGCGAGGTGCCGTGCCGACCGGGTCGCGCGCGGCACCTGGCTGTAGGCGACGTCGCGGGTCAGCGCATGCCAGAAGGTGTATTCGCGCTGGCCCAGCATCGACGACCGCCGGACCGGGCGCACCAGTTCCTTGCGGGCCAGCTCCTGCAGCGCCTGGACGACGTCCGCCGGGTCGCGGCCGGACAACGCGGCGACGGCTTCGGCCCAGAACACCCGGCCGATGACGGCGGCGTCCGCGAGCAGTGCCTTGCGATCAGGTTCCAGCGTGTCCAGCCGGGCCGCGATGAGCGCGGCGATACCCGACCGGCAGGTCGGCGGAGGTGGCCTGGTCCGGGCCGCAGTCGGTCACGATCCGGGCGAGCTCTTCGGCGTACAGGGGGTTGCCGTCGGCACGGCGTACCAGGCGCCGGCGGATCTCGGCCGGCACGTCCTGACCGGCGAACATCCCGGTGAGGAGTTGATCGGTCTCGTCCGCCGTCAGCGGCGAGAGGCCGAGGGTGAGGGCGTTCTGGACACCGCGGGTCCACTGCGGTCCGCGTTCGAGCAGCTCGGGGCGGGCGGTGACGACGACCAGCAGCGGCAGGTCGGTCAGCCATTCGGCCAGATGATCGACGAAGGCGAGCATCGAGTCCGTCGCCCAGTGCAGGTCCTCGAACACCAGGACCACCGGCGACTGCTCGGCGAACGACTCCAGCAGCTGCCGCCAGGCCGCGAACGACTCCTCCTGGCTCGCCGACTCCGGGCTTGGCGGACTGGTCGGCGCCGACCAGCGGCCCGACCCGGGCCCGCAGCCAGGCACGGTCCGCGCCGTCCGGCACGATCGCGTCGAGCTTGGCCACGGCCTGCGCCGGCGGGTCGGTGTCCAGGATCCCGGCCTGGACCTTGAAGATCTCCGCGATCGGCCCGAACGGCGTCTCGCCGTACGGCAGCGATCGGCCTTCGCGCCAGGTGACGAGCTCGTCGTGCTGATCCAGCCAGGCGCCGAACTCCGCGACCAGGCGGGACTTGCCGATCCCCGGCTCGCCGAGCAGCGTGACGAACTGCGGCACCCGCTCCGCGAGGGCCTTCTCGAACGCCGTGCACAGCAAGGTCAGGTCGCGCTGCCGGCCGACCATCGGCGAACTGAGGTCGCGGATCACGTCCGTGCCGAAGCGCGCCCGGGGCGAACCGGCCTGCCAGCGTTCGACCGGGCGGCTGACTCCCTTGGCCGCAACGGGTTCCAGCGCGTCGTAGCCGAAGACGCGACTCGTCGCCTCGTGCGTGCCGAGCCCGACGACGACCGCGCCGATCGGCGCGGAGGACTGCAGGCGGGCCGCGAGGTTGACCACCATTCCGGTGACGAACGGCTCGCCGAGCTCGGGCCGCGCGGTCAGCTGGACCAGCGCCTCACCGGTCTCGATGCCGATCCGGACCTCCAGCGGCCCGTCCGGCAGGGTCCGCACCGCCTCGAGGATCTCCAGGCCGGCGCGGACCGCGCGTTCGGCGTCGTCCTCCCGGGACCGCGGGGCGCCGAAGACGGCCAGGATGGCGTCCCCGGCGAACTTCTCGACCGTCCCGCCGTACCGCTCGACCGTCTGCCGCAGGGTCGAGTGGTACGGCGCCAGCCAGCGCCGGACGTCCTCCGGGTCGGCGGACTCGGACGCGGTGGTGAAGCCGACGAGGTCGCAGAACAGCACCGTGACGACCTTGCGTTCCTCGGTCATGGGGCCTCCCGCTCCCCCAGATCGGCTCAGCTCTCGGACTCGAGACCGCGGATCCGGGCGGTCAGGGCCTTGAGCAGGGCCTGGGCGACCTCCGGGTTCTCCTTCACGACGGGCTCGAACGCCAGCGCGGACAGCGCGAACGTGCTCAGCCCGTCCGGTCCGGCCACCACGGTCGCGGACCGCGGCAGGCCGTCGATCAGCGAGATCTCACCGAAGTAGTCGCCCACTTCCAGCGGCTGCCGGACGACGCCGTTGACCTCCACGGCGGCCGAGCCGTCGAGCACGACCTGCAGGCCGGCGTCGTGGGCGCCCTGCTCGACGACATGGCTGCCGGCCGGAACCTTCAGCGTGGTGCCACGCTCGATCAGGTCGGACAGCGTGTCCCTGGACAGTCCTTCGAAGAGATCGATCTTCGCCAGGAACTGCGGCAGGCTCTCGTGACTCATGGATCGCACCCCTCGATCGGTGCCCGGCACACGGGCAACTCAGTGAACTGCGCCACAGGGTACAGCCGGTGCGGGACCAGCGGACCACGATTCAGCCCTTCGGCCAGGCCTCCCAGGCCGTGGCGAACATTTCGTCGACGGAATACGTGTTCTGCCAGCCGAGGTCCCGGGTGGCCAGGTCGCCGTTGGCGACGACGCGGGACGGGTCGCCGGGGCGGCGGGGGCCCTCGGTCGGGGTGAAGTCGATTCCGGTGACCCGGCGGGCGGCGTCCATGATCTCGCGGACCGACGTACCGGTGCCGCTGCCCAGGTTGTAGACGGGTTCGAGGGTCTTGCCGGACTCGAGTGCGCGGGCGGCCGCGACATGGGCGCGGGCCAGGTCGGCGACGTGCACGTAGTCCTTGACCGACGTACCGTCCGGGGTCGGGTGGTCGTTGCCGTAGATCTGCGGCACCTTCCCCTGCGTGAGCAGGTCGCAGACGATCGGGAACAGGTTGTACGGCGAGGCGTCGTACACCGTCGGGTCACCGGACCCCACGACGTTGAAGTAGCGCAGCGAGGTGTGGTTCAGCTCCGTCGCGGCCGCCTGGTCGCGGAGCAGCCACTCGCCGATCAGCTTCGACTCGCCGTACGGCGACTGCGGGTCGGGCGCGGTGTCCTCGGTGACGACCTCGTCCTTCGGCGTCCCGTAGACACCGGCGCTGGACGAGAACACGAGGTTGCGGATCTCCTTGTCCGCCATCGCTTCGAGCAGCGACACCATCGCGGTCACGTTCTGCGTGTACGTGTGCAGCGGGCGCTGCACCGACACCCCGGCGTACTTGAACCCGGCGAGATGGACGACGCCTTCGACGCCCTCCAGCGCCTGGCGGACCGCCGTACCGTCGAGCAGGTTCGCCTGCACGAACGGCACCCCGTCCGGGACGAACTCCGCCTTCCCGCTCGACAGGTCGTCGATCACGACCACGTCGATCCCGTCGTTGCGGAAGGCGCGCACCACATGCGCCCCGATGTATCCGGCACCACCAGTCACGAGCCACGTCATGGTTCAGATCCTGCCACCAGAATCTGGCCGGGTACCCCGGAAACGGGCCGAACCTGTACCAATCAGCAGACAGTTGCCAGCCAGAAGTAAGCCAGCTCGGTCCCCCGGCTCCACCCGCGGTGCCGGCGGCAACTTCCAGGACCGAACGACCCGCGTCGTGCTCACCGGCACGCTCGCGGTAGTACCCGGCCAGATCGCTCACTTGGCGACCGATCTGACCTTCGGTGTGAGGAGGAACGCTCCGACGTACAGCAGGGCGGCGATGATCAGCAGGCCGTGGAAGCCGATGATCAGGGCCGCGTACTCGAGGCAGCCGCCGAGCATCGCGCCGAGCAGGTTCGCGCCGAACGACGCCGTACCGTCGGCGGTGTCGGTGAACCGTTTCGCGAAGATCACGTTCGCCGCGAAGATCGGCGTGAACGCGATCAGCACCGCGACCAGCGCCCGCAACCCGACCGGCATCCCCAGCAGCCAACTGTCCGGGAACACCCACGACAACGCGAGCCCGCCGAACAGCACGGCGAACATCACCTTGATCGGTGGTGTCTTGAACCGCCTCGTCACTTCGACCGCCGCGAGCACCGCCACCAGCACGCCGGCGAACACGATCGCGTTCACGACCCACGTCGTACCGAACAGCAACGCGAACCCGGTGATGCTCTTCGTCTCCAGCAACATGAACCCGGCCCCGAGCAGGAACAGGTCCGCGTACGGACGCATCCGCCGGTACGACGAACCGCCGCCGGCGATCCCGACGCCGACGAGACCGGCGACCAGGATCAGTCCGAGCGTGACCAGGTAGAGCGAAGGGATGCGGTCCGTGAACAGGTACAGGAACGGCCGGTTGTCCGTCGCCGGCGGCGGCGTCTCCGCGGTCGCACCGGGCCACTCGGCCGAACACGACTGGTCCTGCTCGGTCAGGCCGACCGTCACGACCGCCTGCTGCAGACCGTCGCCGATCTTGTCCACGCAGGGCTTGTGCCCGAACGCGTGCTGCGCCGTCGACGCGAGCCGGTCGATCAGCCAGGTCTCGCGGTAGTAGTTGTACATCGCGAACGCGCCACCCGGGTTCAGGTGGTCACGCGCCGACTCGAACGCCTGCTGCGTGAACAGGTAGCTCTCCAGCCGCAGCGAGCTCGCGCCGTTGACCAGCGTCAGCGAGTCCGGCAGCGCCAGCAGGATCAGGTCGTACTTCTTGTCGGTCCGGGACAGGAACGCCCGCCCGTCGTCGATGTGCGAGCTCACCCGCGGGTCCTGGTACGGCCGGTCCGGGTGCAGCGCCTTGCCGATGTCCCGGATCCGCGGGTCGATCTCGACCGCGTCGACGTGCTGCGCGCCCTTCTTCAGCGCGATCGCCACGTCCGAACCCGAGCCGGCACCGATGATCAGCACGTTCTTCGGCGCCTTGCCGGCGTTCGCCCGCTCGTACGGCAGCCCGTACTGCGGCTCCCACTGCAGGCGCGCGTCGGCCGGGATCGCCTGCTGGTGCGGTACGCCGTTGACCGTGATGGTCAGCAGCGGCACACCCTCCCAGGTGGACTTCTTCGTCTGCACCTTGTAGTACGGCGACCAGCTGTTGTCGGCCTTCGTCGACTCCTTGAACAGCACGCCGAGCATCACGAGCAGCGGCGCCAGCACCATCGCGGCACTCAGCCCGGTAGCGACCGCCCGCCGACCGGCGCCGGAAGCCCGCGGGATCATCAGCACCGCGAACACGAGCGTGACGATGAGGCCCCACCAGATCGGCGGCGCGCCCAGGAACGACAGCCCGGTGAACGTGACGATCCCGAGCAGCGATCCGACCAGATCGAACCGGTACGCCGTCAGTCGCGGAAGCTCCGCGAAACAACGGCCGACCAGCTCGGCGGGACCGGCCAGCACCACGGCGGCCGCGACGAAGATGATCGGCAGGATCACCCACGTCGGCGGGCCGGTGGTGTTCAGGCTGGTGAAGTAGATGACGCTCGACGACGTGCCGCGGTTGACCGTGACCGGCTTCCACGCGATCACCAGGACCAGCAGGCCCAGCATGATCGGCGAGTAGTACGGCAGCCGTTTCGCCCGGCCGGAGCGCAGGACGCCGATCCCGATCCCGAGGAACGAGCCGAGCAGGACGAAGTTCGAGAAGTAACTGAGATGGACGACGTTGGAACCGGTCCAGCGGATGAGCGCGAGCTCGACGAACAGCATCAGCGCGCTGGACGCGATCAACCGCGTCCGTACTCCGAACGGGCTCGGCCAACCGGTCGTGACGACGTGATCAGTAGCGGAGTCGACTGCCATGCGGGGCGACGTTACCGGATATCGAAGTGCACTGCGTCACCCCGCAGGCATCGTTACTTTCTGTTCAAACAACCGTCAGTGACGGCGGGACGGTTTCGGGAGTTCGCAGCCGGACTTGTTGAGGTCGATGGTGCGGTTCGCGGTCAGGCAGGTGTAGAGCCACCAGGTCTGCTGGCCGTACGCCGCGCCTTGCTCGACGGTGACGTTGCCGTCGGCGTCCACCTCGCACGGGTTGTTGACCGTGCACTGCTCGCCGTCCTCGTTCCCGGTGTTGTTGACGCCGATCACCTCACCGGTCGAGGTGCTGACCACCGGCGATCCCGACGTACCGCCGATCGTCTCGCAGCCGGGCTGCTGGTACTTGATCGAGTTCTGCCAGGTCCAGTCGCCCTCGCGGAGCTGCGGGATCGTCGCCTGCACCGAGCAGGTGTAGATCCGCTTCCAGTACCCGGACACGACGGCCATGCCGGCGCCGTCCGCGGGGCCCTGCTTGGCCAGCGTCAACGGGGACACGTTCAGGCGGCTCTTGATCGACGCGTAGGACTCGTTGACCTCGTACACGATCATGTCGGTCTTGGTCATGGTGCCGAACAGGATCTTGGTGGCGCTGACCGTCCCGGCCCGGCTGGAGTCCGGATTGAGCAGCGTGATCGAGCGCGTCGACGCCTTGTTCACCAGGACCTGGCCGGGCTGCAGGAACCCGCCCTCGTAGCAGTGCCCGTTGGTGAGGACGAGCGCCTTGTCGGTGCCGACCGATTCGGCGTACCGGACGAGAGACGCGGAGCAGTTGCTGAGCGCGGCGATCCCGGTGAAGTCGGCGCCAGGTGCCGCGGCGTGGGCGGAGCTGGTGCCGAGGAGGGTAGTAGTCGCGACCGCGGTGGCGGCCAGGAGCGTACGGAACAGTTTCATGGGGGCGGTTTCCTCACTGTTTGTGCTTGCAGCAACTTCGTAACCCATCCCCCGGCCGGTCACCATCACAGTTGCGTGAAACCGGCTGTCCACAGGGTCATCGCAGGGGTTTTCCTGCGCTCCGTGTCAGGACTGCTACTCTTCGTCTCCGGATCCGCCCGGTCTCGAACCATCGCCGACCCCGGCACGTCGTACCTGATGATGAATAACGACAAGGTACGGTCGACAAGATTGTCCGCCCGCCCGGACAGCGCTGGATCTTTCAGGGAACGGAAGGACGTCATGCCGCAGGAGAAGCCAGACCTGCGCAACCTCCGCGAGCCGGTCAGGTTCAAGCGGGCGCTGACGCTTTTGCTGATGACGCTGGTCCTGCCCGGATCGGCGCAGATCGTTGCGGGCAGCCGAAAGACCGGTCGCTGGGTCTGGCGGGTGGTCGCCGGCCTGGTCGCCATCGTGATCTTCTTCGTGATCCTGGGCCTGATCTGGCGGTCCGGCACGATCAACATCCTGGCCCGCCCGGGCACGCTGCGGATCGTCCAGGTGCTGCTGATCCTGCTCGCGATCGGCTGGGCGGCGCTGTTGGTGGACGCGTACCGGCTCGGTCAGCCGCTGACGCTGGAGCGGAACCACCGCCTGATGACCAGCATCATGGACGGTGTCCTGATCTTCGTCGTCGTCGGCGCGCTGATCTACGCCAGCGTGATCGTGAACACCCAGCGCGACTTCGTCGCCAGCGTGTTCGGCAACGGGCAGAAGTCGAAGGCCGACAAGGGCCGCTACAACGTGCTGCTGATGGGCGGCGACTCCGGCTCCGACCGGATCGGAACCCGGCCGGACAGCATGACGGTGGCGAGCATCGACGCGGACACCGGCCGGACGGTCCTGATCGGCCTCCCGCGGAACCTGGCCAAGGTGCCGTTCCCCGCCGGTACGGCGATGGCGAAGCAGTTCCCGGAGGGCTTCAAGTGGAACAAGTGCGCCGCCGAGTGCCTCCTGAACGCGGTCTACACGTACGCCGCCAACCACAAGAACCTGTTCCCCGGGGACGCGAACCCCGGTGAGACCGCGACCATGCAGGCGATCGCGGCGGTCACCGGGCTGAAGCTCAACTACTACGTGCTGATCGACCTGGCCGGCTTCCGCGACCTGCTGAACGCGGTCGGCGGGATCACCCTGGACATCGGCAAGCGGGTCCCGATCGGCGGCGGCAGCTCGCCGATCAAGGGCTACATCGAGGCCGGCAAGAACCAGCATCTGGACGGGTACCACGCGCTCTGGTTCGCCCGCTCCCGGGCCGAGTCGTCGGACTACGAGCGGATGGCGCGGCAGAAGTGCGTGATGTCCGCGATGCTGAACCAGCTGTCCCCGTCGACCGTGCTGACCAAGTTCCAGGGCATCGCCTCGGCCAGCAAACAGGTGGTCAAGACCAACATCCCGGCGGGTGAACTGGGCACTTTCACGGATCTCGCGCTGGACGCGAAGAAGCTGCCGGTGTCAAGCTTCTCCGCGGTCCCGCCGTTGATCCACACCGGCGACCCGGACTTCGCGCTGATCCGGACCAAGGTCGCGGAGGCGATTGCCAAGTCCGAATCGCTGGACAAGGAGGGCTCGGGAGGAGACGGTAAGACTTCGAGCACTCCGCGTAGCAGCACGAGCAAGTCCAGCAGCACCCCGAGTACCACCAAGAAGCCGAGCTCTGGTACCACGAAGAAGCCGACAAGCTCACCGACCACACCCGCCGCTGGCGTCGACGACGTCGCATCGATCTGTAAGGCCTGACCTGATATGCCGCTGTCCCACTGGCCACCCGTGTCCGTCGTGATGCCCGTGCTGAACGAGGAACGCCATCTCGAGGAGGCGGTCGGTCGCGTCCTCGAGCAGGACTACCCCGGCAACCTGGAGGTCGTCCTCGCGATCGGCCCGAGCAAGGACCGGACCCAGGAGATCGCGGACAAGCTGGCCGAGAAGGACCACCGGATCAGCATCGTGCCGAACCCGACCGGCAAGACGCCGGCCGCGCTGAACGTCGGCATCGCGCACGCCAAGCACGA
Organism: uncultured Actinomycetota bacterium; assembly: GCA_963822475.1. GTDB lineage: Bacteria > Actinomycetota > Actinomycetes > Propionibacteriales > Kribbellaceae > Kribbella. Next base: position 500,036 of record CAWGHT010000006.1, on the reverse strand, counting down.
CGTCCTGGTCCGGGTCGACGGGCACGGCGCGCTCACCGACGGGTACATCACCCGTGCGGTCGAGGTGCTGGAGGAGAGCGGCGCGGACAACGTAGGCGGCGTGATGGCCGCCGAGGGCCGGACCCCGACCGAGATGGCGGTCGCCTGCGCGTACCGCTCGCGGCTGGGTCTGGGCGCGTCGACGTTCCACCAGGGCGGCAAGCCTGGCCCGGCCGACACGGTGTACCTCGGCGTGTTCCGACGGGCCGCACTGGAGCGGGTCGGCGGGTTCGACGAGACGATGCACCGGGCCCAGGACTGGGAGCTGAACTACCGGATCCGCAAGACCGGTGGCCTGATCTGGTTCAGCCCGGACCTGTCCGTCACGTACCGGCCGCGGTCGTCGCTGTCCGCGGTGGCGAAGCAGTTCTTCCACACCGGCCAGTGGCGCCGCGAGGTGATCCGCCGGCACCCCGAGACCGCCAGCAAGCGGTACCTGGCACCGCCGGTCGCGGTCATCGCGCTGGCCGTCGGCACGATCCTCGGCATCATCGGCCTGGCCACCGGCATCAGCTGGCTGGACCTCGGCTTCCTGGCCCCGGTCGGGTACGCCGTACTGCTGCTGTTCGGATCGGCCGTCGAAGGCCGCTACCTGCCGTGGAAGGCGCTGGCCTGGCTCCCGATGGTCTGCGCGACCATGCACGTCTCCTGGGGCCTCGGCTTCCTCATCGGCCTCCGCGAGAAGCCGAAGGCCGTCTAGCTCCTCGTTGACTTGACGTAGGCCGCGACGACCTCGTCGACGGGCCCGTCGAGCTTCAGTACGCCGGCGTCCAGCCACAGGGCGCGGTTGCAGGTCTCCTGCACCACGTCCAGGCTGTGGCTGACCAGGAAGACCGTGCCGGCCTGGTCGCGGAGCTCCTTGATCTTGCGCTCCGACCGGACCCGGAACTCGGCGTCACCGGTCGCCAGCGCCTCGTCGACGAGCAGGATGTCGTGCGTCTTCGCGGACGCGATCGCGAACTTCAGCCGGGCCGCCATGCCGGAGGAGTACGTCGACATCGGCAGGTCGATGAAGTCGCCGATGCCGGAGAACTCCACGATCTCGTCGTACCGGCGCTGGATCTCGGCGGCGGACATGCCCATCGCGAGGCAGCCGAGGACGACGTTGCGGTCGCCGGTGAGGTCGTTCATCATCGCCGCGTTGACGCCGAGCAGCGACGGGCGGCCGCCGGTGTAGACGGCTCCGGCCGCGGGCGGCAGCAGGCCGGCGATCGCGCGCAGCATCGTCGACTTCCCGGAGCCGTTGCGCCCGATCACGCCGATCGCGTCACCCTTGTACGCCGTGAAGCTGACGCTCTTGACCGCGTGCACCTCACGGATCGTCGGCCGGTCCTGGCGTTTCACGATCCGGCGCAGCGCGGTCGCCGCCGTACCCTTGCCGCCTTGTCCGGCAATCACCTTGTAGATGATGTCGAGGCGGTCCGCGATGACTGTTGGTTCAGCCCCAGAATCAGCCACGGCCATAGCGGTCCTCCGCCTGCCAGAAGTACCAGAAACCGGCCGCCAGCATGACGAACGACCAGACGATCGCGATCGACCAGGCGTGCGGCAGCTGGTTCGGTTCGTGCTCCTCGAGCAACGACCGCCGGACGATGTCGATGTACGCCGAGATCGGGTTGAACGCGAGTACCTGGATCACCCAGCCCGGCGCGTCGACCTGGTTCAGCTTGGCCGGCAGCGAGAAGAAGATGCCGGACGCGTACAACCAGGTCCGGGTGACGAACGGCAGCAGTTGCGTGATGTCGGAGACGAACGTCCCGATCCGCGCGAAGATCAGCGTGATCCCGATGTTGAACATGACCTGCAGCAGCATCGCCGGTACGACGAGCAGCCAGCTCCACGCGGGTCCGTCGGTGAGCCCGACGACCACGAACAGGATGCCGAGCGACACCAGCATCTGGTTGAGCTCGTTCAGCACGTAGGCGAGCGGGAGGGTTGCGCGCGGGAAGTGCAGGGTGCGGATCAGCGACAGGTTCAGCGCGAGTGATCGCGAGCCTTCGGTCATGCAGCGCTGGGTGAACGTGAACACGAAGATTCCGCTGAGCAGGAACGCGACGTAGTTGTCGATCCCGTTCTTCGTGCCGAGCAGGACACCGAACGCGAGGTAGTAGACCGCCGCGTTGAGCAGCGGCGTCAGCACCTGCCAGATCGACCCGAGACGGGCTCCGGCGTACATCGCGTACGTCCGCGCGGCGGCGTAGCTGACGACGAACTGGCGCCGGCTCCACAACTCGTGCAAGTACACGCGGAGCGGTGGGCGAACAGAGCTTTTCGACAATCCGTAGCGCCGCGCCAATGCCGCTGGGTCGGTGCCGGTCATGGGGCCCCCGGCCTGGACTGAGGAGCGCAGGGAGCGAAGCGACTGGAGCGACGAGGGAAGGCCGGGGACCAAGGCCCCATGACCCGCCGCGCCGGAGGTGCGGCATCCAGCACAGCGGCGGTTGGCATTGCGCCAATGTACTGCGCTCCGTGACGCACCCGTGACGCAGGTCAGCCCACTAAGCGGGCTCTCAGCTTGTTGAGGTCCTCGTTGGTCAGACCACCGTGCCGCAGGTATGGCTCGGGTCCGCCGTACTTCTCGTCGAGATGCCGCAGGATCGCGACGATCGACTCGGCCCGGGTGTCCCGGAACTCGAGCATCTCCGGGTGCTTCGCGACGTCGGGTTCCTCGGCGAGCTGCTCCTCCAGCCACCGCGCGAGCCGCGACTGCGTGAGGTAGTAGTCGGCAACGATCTCTTCCTCGGGTACGCCGGCCACACTCAGCGCCAGCGCGACGACCATGCCGGTGCGGTCCTTGCCACCGTGGCAGTGCACGACCACGGCGCCGTCCGGCTCGTCCGCGATCGCCTTCACCGCGGCCGCGAACAACTCCGGCCGCTTGTCGAGCATCCACGTGCACGCCGCGATGATCGTCGGCTGCCCGTGGTCCGGGTCCGCGGGATCCACCAACGACTGCCGCACGGCCAGCGGCGTACCCGTGAACGGCGTCGGCGCGATCGCCGACCTCGCCGTCACCGCGCAGGTCCAGGATCCGGCTCACCCCCGACCGGCGTACCGCCTCGATGCCGTCCGCGTTCAGGTACTGCAGGCTGTCCGCACGGATCAGCACGCCCTCGCGCACGACGCGTCCGTCAGCAGTCGGCAGGCCGCCGACGTCGCGAACGTTGCGGCATCCGGACCAGTCGAGATCCATCGCTTTCACCTGTCCTGCGGGCGGTCCGGGTTCGGACCTGGGTTGTACGGCGGGGGCGCCGGGAAGGTGTGGTTCTGCTGCGGAGGCACCGGTGGGTACGGGTAGTTGCCGGGGGCACCCGGCGGGCCGGGGAAGGTGTTCGTCGGCCGGTTGCGCCTGCGCTTCTTGACCGCCCCGACGGTCAGGAGCGTGGTGCCGAGGCCGACGAAGATCAGGAACGAGAACACGGTGCCGAGAATCGCCAGCACGAAGGCGAGAACGGACGACTTCGGCCCGGCCGAGTAGGTCGCGCTGGTCTCGGCGTCGGTGCACGAGATGCTGTAGTCCCCGGCCGGCACGGTCTGCGTCGAGCGCGCGACGACGTACCAGCTCTCGCCGTTGATCGTGATCGTCTCCGACCCGGACGGCGGCTTGATCGGTACGTCGTTGCCTCCTCCGTCCTGCACCTCGCACGGCGGGTTCAGCACCGGGATCGACGCGTAGATCGTCAGCCCTTCCTTCGTCAGGTGCACGACGCCGTCCTCGATCGGCTGCGGCGTCCGCGGCGCGGTCACGACGATCCGCCACACGAAGAACCCGACCGCGAGCGCGCCGACGACGAAACAGGCGATGCCGAGCTTCGGCAGGATCGATTTCTTGGCCGGGGCCCCGGGGTGCGTCATACCCGCACGCTATCTGGTGCAAGTGGCTACGGAGATTGTCGCGTGACGGTCAGGTCGTCGCAGTAGCCGAACCCCGCGCCCGCTCGGGTGAAGCAGTAGACCGTTGCTGTCGTCGTACTCGGGCCGGTGGTGAAGGTGGCGCTTCCGCCGCGCCACGTCGTGTTGACGAAGGCCGGTGCCCGGACCTCCGACGTACCGTTGAAGGCCTTCGCGCCGATCACGAGCTCCGTGTCGTAGGCGGAGACGCGACCCCAACCGGACACTACGTACGTCGTGTTGGGCTGCACCGCGACGACCTGCTCGGCGCTTGCCTGGGACGGGCCGAGTTTCAGGCTGTCCGCACCAGAGTGCACCGTGTCCGTGGCGATGAACCCGCGGCCGGACGTGACGCTCCAGTTGGCCGTCGTACCGGATTCGAAGCCACCGTTCTTGACCAGGTTCGTTCCGGCACAGGTCGCGTCGTCGAACGTCGAGCGCTGGTGGAATCCGACGTCCGGCCTGCAGGCGACCGGGACCGGACCGCCGAAGTAGTCCTTGGGACTCGATCCCACCAGATTCAGTCCGGTCCGCAGGGCGGGCGATCCGGGCCCCAGCTTGTACCCGTCCGGGGACGAACTGCCGGGCGCGACGAGGAGGGGATTCGCGATCGACTTGTAGGGATCGGCCGGCTCGGACGACGGATGGCTACCGTAGTAGAGGTTTCCGCGGAACACGTAGTTCGCGGCCTGGTCGTAGCCGCCGCTGCCGAGGTTGTAGATGACGTTGTTCGTCCAGGTCGCCTTCGTGGACGCGGAACCGTTGTCCTCGATCACCTTCGTCGACGATCCGCTGGGAATGTAGAACGTGTTCCCGTAGATCTGCGCCGCGCTCTCACCGGCGGCGTACAGGATGCGGGACTTGTCGTTGATCGAGAGGTTGTACCGCACGATGGTGCCGGAGGTGCTCCAGCCGCTGGAACAGCCGCAGAACAGGACGAACCCGCCCTCGTTGTCGTGGCTGAAGTTGTACTGGAAGATCACACCGCGGTTCCCGCCGTCGGAGTCGAACGCCATACCGTCGTTGCAGCACGGCCGACGCACCCGGTAGACCTCGTTGTACTGCACCACGGTCCGGTCGCTGTTGATCGTCCAGATGCCGGCGTTGTTCCCCGCCGAGCGCATCCAGATGTCGTACGCCGTGTTGTGCTCGACCACCGCGTCGGCGCCGATGCGCAGGACGATCCCGTCGCCGCCGATGTCGTGAATGAGATTGTTCCGGAACACGATGTTGGTGTTCGCGGTCCACACCGGGCCCGACGTACACGCGTAGATCGCGCGGCAGCCCCAGCTCGACGAGGTCGTGAGACCTTCGCGATCGACGTGGTAGATCTCGGAGTTCTCGACGGTGACACCGTTGAAATGCGTGGATGTCGTCGTACCGCTCACCCGGAACTGGATGCCGTTGCTGTTCTTGGTGTCGCCGCCGTTGACGTCGTGCACGTAGACGTTGCCGACGACGTAGTGCGAGCCGGTGCCGAAGTCGGCGAGCTCGACGAGAATCCCGTTCCGCTCGGCGACCGTGGTGCCCTGGTTGGTGACCTCCAGGCCACGGATCTCCCAGTACTGGACGTTGTACAAGTGGATCGCGGCGTACACGGTTCCGCCGCCGGCGATGACCGGGCGTGCGCTGCCGGATCCGTAGGCGTCGACGGTGATCGGCGCGGCGGCGGTTCCGGATCCCGACGGTTTCAGCTGACCTGCGCAGGTGACGCCTCGGGCGAAGAGCAACCTGTCTCCTGCCGCGAACGGGTGCGCGTTGACCGTCGCAAGCGAGTTCCACGGCGAGGTCTGGCTGCCGTTGCCGGCGGTCGCCGCCGAGCAGTCGATGTAGTACGAGGTCCCTGCCGCCGATGCGTTGGCGCCGGTGAGCACCGAGACGACAAGCAGCACCACGAACGCCAGCGCGATCTTCAGTCTCATGCTGAACACCTCCGCAGACAGGTCACCACGGCTCCTGACCGCGGCGCGCCGATTCGGACAAAAGACGACACGTCCTCACGTATCGTCCTGGGAGCATGAGGCAGCTTCTCGGGTCACAGCGCAGGGACCTTCTGGTGAAGTGGATCGAGCGCACGGGCTCGGTGTCCGCCCTCGAGGCAGCGACTGCTCTGGGAGCGAGCGTCCGGACGATTCAGCGGGACATCGAGGAACTGTCCACGCAAGGACGACTCACCCGCGTTCATGGCGGTGCTGTCGGGGCCGGACGGCGTGCCACACCTGCGTCGGCGCAGCTGCGACTGGGCATCCTGGTCCCGACTCGGGGCTACTGCTTCGATGCCGTCCTCGCGGGCGCGGAACAGGCAGCGGCGGCCAGCGGCAGCACATTGGTCGAAGCCGACTACGACTACGCGGACGATCTCGCGGCGGCGCGCTACGCGCGGATCAGCAGCCTGGAGCTCGACGGGCTGCTCGTCACTCCGCATCTACCTGAAGCGACCTGGGGTCAGCTGTGCCGTACCGACGTACCAGTTGTGCTGATCGAACGTCCCTGGGAGCTCACGTGGGTTCGCGACCTCGACCCGGCGACGTCAGTTGCCGCTGCTCGCTCGCCTGTGGACCACGTGTTCACCGACCACGAGGCCGGAGCGGTGCTGGGCCTCGATCACCTTGCTGCCCTCGGACATCGGGCCATCCACTGCCTCATCCGTGACACCCCGACCGCGCCGGCATTGCTTCGGACAGCAGCGGCGTACGGCGCGACGATCGCTCCGGCGCGCGAGGTGACGCTCGGGATCACCTGCCTGCAACGATCCTCCGACCAGAGACGTGTGCTGACGAAGGCGCTGGAGCAGATCTTCCGCAGTCAGGAGCCGACCGCGCTTTTCGTGCACACCGACGAGGATGCGGTTGCCGCGCAGGAGTTCCTCCAGGAGCACGACCTCGACGTCCCTGGCGACGTTTCGATCCTGTCGTACGACGACGGGCTCCCCAGCAACCCCGCGGGCGGCCTGAGTGCTGTCGCGCCGGACCGAGTTGCTCTGGGCAAACGCGCCGTCGAGATGATCATCGACCGCCTCTGCAGCCGAGGACACCACACCCACGACGCCCACCCACCCACCAAACTCGCCATCGTCCCGCGGCTCCATCAAAGAGCAACTACCGGAATGCAGATCTAAGGGACGCCCAGCAGGCGTAGGCCGGCTGCGGTTGCGGCTGCTGCGACGACGACGAGTACGAAGGGCGCCTTGCGCCACGCGAGGATGCCGCCGACCAGGACGCCTGCTGGACGGGCGATGCCCGCCGTACCGTGGCCGTCGGTGAGGGCGGACGTGGCGACCAGCGCGGCCAGCAGGACGATCGCGGCCGCGGCGAGCAGCTGCTGCGCGCGCTCCGGCACCTCGAACCGGCTCCGCAACGCCGGCCCCGCGAACCGCATCGAAAAGGTGCCTACAGCAAGCACCCCGATCGCGACCAGCAGCAGTGGGGTGTTATCCATTGTTCGCGACCTCCAGTGCGGGCTTCCCGGCGCGGTAGAACAGCAGGCCGGCCAGTGCGAGCAGTACCGGCAGACCAGCCGGCAGGAAAGGCGTTGCAATCAAGGCGATCGCGACACCGACGAGCGCCGCCGTACGTGTCGATCGGTCACGCAGAGCGGGCAGCACCAGCGCCAGCAGCACCGCGGGGAACGCCGCGTCCAGCCCGAAGACGTCGGTGTCGGTGATCACCGAGCCGGCCAGCCCACCGATCACGACGCCGAGGTTCCAGCAGACGAAGATGCCGATCCCGCCGGCCCAGTACGCCGCCCGCCGCTGCTTCGGCTCGTCCTGCCCCATCGCGAACGCGACGTTCTCGTCGGTCATCAGGTGGCTGCCCGGCCAGCGCCGCCAGCCACTGCCGATCACGTCGCTCACCGCCAGCCCGAATGCGATGTGCCGGGTGTTCACCAGCAATCCCGCGATCATCGCCGCGATCGGGCTCCCGCTGGCCGCGACGATCCCGACGAACAGGAACTGTGAGGCGCCCGCGAAGACCACGATCGACAACACGACCGGCACCCACAACGGCAGCCCGCCGCCGACGCTGATCGCGCCGTACGACAGCCCGACGACGCCGTCGGCCAGGCAGACCAGGCCGATATCGCGGGCGAGGGCCCGATCGAGTGTTCGCCATATCGAACGCATGGGCATTATGATGAACAGGGAACTGCTCGTTCGTCAAGCCGAACAATCGGACCGCTATATCGAACATGGAGCGAACAGCGATGGACACCAAGGCACCACTCGATGTGATCGCGTCGTCCCTGCGCCGGCACCGGGCCCGCGCCGGACTGTCCTTGACCGAGGTCGCGAAACGCGCCGGCGTCGCCAAGTCCACGCTGTCCCAACTCGAGTCCGGCACCGGCAACCCGAGCGTCGAAACCCTGTGGGCGTTGGCCGTTGCGCTCGACACCCCGTTCGCCGCACTGCTCGACCCGCCGCGCCCGAAGGTCCAGGTCATCCGCGCCGGCGAGGGGCCGGCGATCTACTCCGACCAGGCCGACTACAGCGCCACGCTGGTCGCCTCCAGCCCGCCGAACGCGCGCCGCGACATCTACCGCATCGTCGTCGCCCCCGGCCCCGGCCGGAAGTCCGAGCCGCACATGCCCGGCGTCGTCGAACACGTCATCCTCGGCTCCGGTCGCGCGCTCGTCGGCCCACTCGACGACCCGGTCGAGCTCAACCCGGGCGACTACATCGCCTATCCGGGCGACCTGCCGCACCTCTTCCAGGCCCTTGAGGAAGGCACGTCGGCCACGCTCGTTTCCGAGCATGTGTAACGTTAACTGCTCACCTCTGGACATCTACGCGCAGCTCTGCGCATCATCATCATCGAGAGAGCTCTCTGGCTGAAGTCCGCCCCACTTCGCTTGGAGGTAGCACCCCCGATGAGACTCAAGTCCTTACTGCTCTGCGCTCTTCTCGGCCTCGCAGCCGCCCTCGTTCCCGGTAGCGCGTCGGCCGTCGGCGTCACGCCCGGCACCTACGTCAACTACACGTTCGACACCGCGTCGCTCACGCAGGCCGAGTTCAAGATGACGATCAACGCCTCCCCCGGCCGCGCGAACGTCTACTGGGCCAACCAGTTCGGCTTCACCGGCGGCGACGTCGGCGGGTACACCGGCATGCAGATGCACCGCGACGGCGGCGGCATGTTCCTGTACTCGCTCTGGAACTCCACCGCCTGGAAGGCCGGAGACGCCGGCACCTACTGCATCAAGTTCCAGGAGGACGGCACCGGCGGCAGCTGCCGCCTCGACCAGGCCCCGACCGCCGGCCACACCTACGCGTTCGCCGTCGCGAGCGAGGGCAGCGGCTGGTACGGCGTGACGGTCCGCGACCTCACCGCCGGTACGTCGTTCAAACTCGGCAGCCTGCAAACCGGCTCCGGGAACACGATCAGTACGTCGGGAATGGTCAGCTGGACCGAGTACTTCGACTGGAACAACGACAACGCCACCTGCGACGACGAGCCGTACTCGAAGCTGACGATGAGCGCACCGACCAGCGGCAGCCTCACCGCGCACTTCACCGGCACCTCGGAGAGCAGCGGCTGCGCCGCGGACAGCCAGGTCACGCTGAACGGATCGACCGCCGTCCAGGAGAACGGCATCGGCAACTCGGACTCAGGTGACATCCGCGGCAGCGGCGGCTGTCTCGACGTCTCCGGCTCGGACGGTACGACGATCCTGCTGTACACGTGTACCGGCGGCAACAACCAGAACTGGGTGCACGCGGAGAACTCCACGTTCCACGCCCTGTTCAGCTGCCTCGACGCGAGTGCCACGCAAGCCGGAACTGTGATCCTCTACAGCTGCCACGGCGGCACGAACCAGCAATGGACACTGCCCGGCGACGGCACGATCCGGTCCGGCGGCCGCTGCCTCACCGCGCCAGGTGCCCTGGGCAACGCCGTGACTGTTGCCACCTGCAACAACTCGGCGGCGCAACGCTGGACGGTCTGACAACGCACGACGCCCGGGACCGCAGACAGTGGTCCCAGGCGTCGCGACGTACGGTCAGGCGCCTTCTAGAGCTTGTGGCCGACCGCGCCGACGATGCACTCCTCGACCTGGTTCAGCGGCTTGAGCCGCGGACCGTCCGGCCACCAGTCGTCGCAGAGAACCAGGCCCGGGGCGACCAGCTCCTGGTCCGGGAAGAACTCCATCAGCTCCTTCCGGGTGCGGAACCTACCGCTGCCCATCGGGCTGTGGATGAACTTCTCCTCCATCTTCTGGGCGACCTCGGTGTGTTCCGGAGTCTCCGGGTCGAAGAAGTGCGAAATCACCGTGTACGACCCGGGCACCACCGCGTCGACGTACTTCTGCATGATCTGCGCACCTTCGGTGCCGATGTAGTGGTGCAGCGTGCCGGCCTGGATCACGGCGATCGGCTCGTTGAAGTCGAGGAACTCGCGCACCTCGGGCTTGCTCAGCACCTCGTCCGGGTCGAAGATGTCGGCGCTGACGAACAGCGTGTTCTCGTTCTCCTCGAGCAGCGCGCGGCCGTGCGCGAGCACCACCGGGTCGTTGTCGATGTAGAGCACCTTGGCCTCGGGCTGGATCCGCTGCACGACCTGGTGGGTGTTCTCGGCGGTCGGCAGACCGGACCCGCAGTCGAGGTACTGCGTGATCCCCGCCTGGCCGGCCAGGAACCGGCAGGAGCGGATCAGGAAGTTCCGGTTCGACCAGGCCAGGTCCTGGGCCTGCGGCGCGGCGGCCTGGACCCCGCGCAGTACCTCGCGGTCGACCTCGAAGTTGTCCTTGCCGCCCAAGAAGGCGTCGTACACCCGGGCGATACTGGCCCGGGAGGTGTCCACGCCGACCGGGACCGAACTGGGCGCCTTGCTGGCATCGACCATCAGTGGACCTCGCAGAGAGTGATCGGATTCTGTGCAACCGACTCTACTGACCGTAGGGTGTCGTGAACACACCGCGTAGGCGCGTCGGCGTGCACGAGATTACGATCCGTTGTGAAATGATCTGCTGTTGGTACCGGGGAAGCATCTGCTGGGAGGCGAAAGGTGACCGAGCCGGGCGCGTACGGCGGCCCGACCGCCCTGCGCATCATGCTTGGGGTACACCTGCGCCGACTCCGTGAGGGCGCGGGCGTCACCCGCACCGACGCGGGCTGGGCGATCCGCGGCTCGGAGTCCAAGATCAGCCGTCTCGAGCTCGGCCGGGTCGGGTTCAAGGTGCGTGACGTCGACGACCTGCTGACGCTCTACAAGCTCGAGGACCCGGAAGAACGCGACCGGCTGCTCACGCTGGCCAGCGACGCGAACAACCCAGGCTGGTGGCAACGGTACGACGACCTGACGCCGCAGTGGTTTCATTCCTACCTCGGCCTGGAGATGGCGGCCGATCTGATTCGTACGTTCGAGCTGCAGTTCGTGCCGGGTCTGCTGCAGACACCGGACTACGCGCGAGCCGTCGTACAACTCGGCCAGCAGGACCAGCCGTTGTCGCGGGCCGAGCAGGATCGCCTTGTTTCGTTGCGAATGAGCCGCCAGGAAGTGTTGACGCGGCAACGACCTGCGCGGTTGTGGGCGGTGATCGACGAGGCGGTACTGCGCCGTCCGATCGGGAGCCGCAAGATCCTCAAGGCGCAACTGGAGTTCCTGATCGAGGCGGCACGCCGGCACAACGTGACGCTGCAGATCATCCCGTTCGACAAGGGCGGGTACACCGCGACCGGCGGCGCGTTCACACTGCTCCGGTTCAACGACGCCGACCTTCCGGACATCGTCTACATCGAGCACCTGACCAGCGCCGTCTACCTCGACAAGCGCGAGGAACTGGACACGTACGTCGTCACCATGGACGCCGTCTCGATCACCGCGTCCCAGCCCCGCGAAACCGAGGCCATCCTCCGCGAGGCCATCGCAGACCTCGACTAACGCGGTTGCGCGCCCGGTCCGGGGCGGAGGACAACTTCGCGTGGGGTCGGCTCGTGGCCGTCCTCGCACCGCATGACCACCGTGACCCGCTCACCGCAGTCGCCGCGGTGGCGCGGCTCGATCGGCGGGCCGGCGTCGAGCGGCAGGTACTGGTCGGCCCACTGGATCATTGCCACCAGCACCGGGTAGAGGTCGAGCCCCGCCTGGGTCAGCCGGTACTCCGAACGCTCGCGCTGACCGGGCAGGCGGTACGGGTGGCGGCGGATCAGACCGCGCTCGATCAGCGCGGCGAGCCGCTCGGTGAGAACCTGGCGCGGGACACCGGCCCGCGCCCGGATGTCCTCGAACCGGCGGACACCGACGAAGACCTCGCGCAGGACGTGAAAAGTCCACTTGTCGCCGAGGATGTCCATCGTCCGGGAGATCGTGCAGTTCTCCGTGGACCAGTTCATCGCCTCCGGCATCTGCTCACTCACTGCCGTACCCATGCCAACGATGATAAGTCCGCTTGACAGACTCAGCCAAGTGGGGCGAGGCTGAATCCGTGAACCAGACTCAGACGAGATCGCCGCTCGTCCGCCGCGCCGGCGAACCCGACGCGGACGAGCTGTCGAGAATGCTGTCCGGGCTGACGGATCTCAGCCGCTACTTCCGGTTCCAGACCGCGATCGGTACGCCGCCACGCCAGGCGTTGCTGCTGCGAATGCTGTGCCCGACCGGCACCGCCTTCGTCGCAACCCGCGGCGAAACGATCGTCGGCCACGCGATGTGGGCCTGGGCCCCCGGCGAGTCGACCGCCGAACTAGCGGCCGTGATCGCCGAGGACGACCAACGCCGCGGCCTCGGAGTCCGAATGCTCTCCATCGCCGCCGCCGACGCAATCGCGTCCGGCGCAACCCACTTCCTCTTCGTAGTAAGCGCCGCCAACGACCGCACCCTCCAAATGCTCCGCCGCCGCTGGCCAGACGCAACCGCAGAACGAGACGGCGCCCTACTAACCTTCGTCGCCCCCGCCCGCCTACCAAACCACCCAACCGAAACCCACCCCCTCAACGAACAGCTCGAACCCGAACCCCGCCCAATGCACGACGCGATACCGGCGCTCTAACACGATGGGGAATGTGGTCTATCCCCGCGGTGCTACGCGCCGCTCCCACCCACCCATTGCGCGCGGCTCCGCGCCGCTCAGCGTGGCGGCTGCCGCCGCCAGGCGACCGCCTCGTACTGGTTCGACCACGAGACGCGAGAGCAGCTCGCCCAGCGGCGGCCGGCCCGAGGACCGCGATCTCGTGCGGCGCTGCTCGCGAGGCGCAGCAACTGGTCGCCACAGCCGCGGATGGCGGGTTGTTTCACCGATGGCCTGCTACAACCCGTCAGCGGTCACATAACCCGCCAGCAGCGCGAGACCGTAGGGCAGTTGTCGGCACCACAGATCTTTCGCATGAGCGGCGCTAAGCCGCGCGCAGATGGGTGGGTGGGAGCAGCGCGCAGCACGGCGACGAAGGAGCCGCGCGTAGTGCTGCGTGGGCAGACCACATATCCTCCGGCTACCGGAGCAGCCGAAAGAACACTTGGATGTCGTTGGTGAGGAGGTCGGGGGCTTCGAGGGCGGCGAAGTGGCCTCCTCGGGTGTACTCCGACCAGTGGATGATGTGGTGTTGGCGGTCTAGTACTCGGCGGATCGCGGGATCGGTGGGGAAGACTGCTACGCCTGTTGGCACGCCCGGTGTTATCTCGTCGGCGGCTTGGCGGTTTTCGTAGTACAGGTTGGCGGAGGTTGCGCTGGTGTTGGTGAACCAGTAGATCGAGACGTCCGTCAGCAGGTGATCGAGAGCGATCGCGTCCTCGGGCAGATCGCGGGCCGGGTCAGTCCACTCCCAGAACTTCTCCAGGATCCACGCCAACTGCCCGACCGGCGAATCACTCAGCGCGAACGAGACCGTCTGCGGCCGAGTCCCCTGCAACTCGGCGTACCCGGTCCCGACGGCACGCAACCGCTCAGCCGCAGCAAGCCGCTCACGCTCAACATCGTTCAACTGCTCGCGATCACCCGGTTCGAGCGCCGGATACGCCAGTCCCCCATTGATGTGTACGCCGACCACATGCGCCGGATCCACCTGCCCCACAAGAGGCGAGACAACCGACCCAGTGTCACCGCCTTGCGCGCCGTACCGCTCGTACCCGAGCCGCCGCATCAACTCCGCCCACGCGCGGGCGATCCGCGAATGATCCCAGCCGGACGTCAACGGCACCGAGAACCCATGCCCCGGCACGGACGGCGCGACGACGTGGAACGCGTCGCGCGGATCCCCGCCGTACGCCGCCGGATCGGTCAACGGCCCAAGTACTTCGAGGAACTCGGCCACCGACCCCGGCCACCCGTGCGTCAGCAGCAACGGCAACGCATCCGGCTCCGCCGATCGCACGTGCAGGAAGTGAATCGTCTGCCCGTCGATCTCGGTCGTGTACTGCGGATACTCGTTGAGCCGCGCCTCCCAGGCCCGCCAGTCGTACGCCGCCCACCGCTCGACCACCCGCCGCAAATACCCGACCGGCACCCCACGCTCCCACCCGTCCCCAGGTAGTTGCCGAGGCCAACGAACCTGCCCCAACCGGATCCGCAACTCGTCAAGCTCCGCGTCCGGCACCGCGATCCGGAACTCAGAGATCATGCGCCCGCTCATGCAGCGGCTCGTACAGCCCGACCTCGCCGCCACCCGGCAGCCGGAACGCCGTCAGCACACCCCACTGCTGCCGCTCCACCGGTCGCACGAACTCCACGCCACGCGCCGACAGGTCTGCCATCGTCTGCTCGAGGTTGTCGCACATCAGCAACAGCTCGTGCGACCCGGCCTCCGCCGGATGCATCGCGACTTCGGCAGGCGGCAGCTTGAAGATCAGCCAGCCGTGGCCCGCGTCCACCGACGGGTACTCCAGCACGTCGGTGAAGAAGGCGCGGTCCGCCTCGGCATCGGTGGTGTAGATGATCACATGCGCTCCGTTGATCATCTTCAGCACTGTAGCCGGGAATACCGACAATGCTCGGGCAGGTTGCCGAGAAGGTGATCCTCTTGACTGGCGCGACAGGCAACGTCGGCCGCGAACTGGCCGCGCTACTGCCGGAGGCGCGCACCCTCGACCGCGCCTCCGGTGCCGATCTCACCCGGCCCGAGACGCTCGAACTGGAGGGCGTCGACTCCGTCTTCCTGGTCTGGCCGTTCCTCACCTCCGACGGCGCGAATACGGTGCTGACCAAGATCGCGGAGCATGCGCGGCGCGTTGTCTATTTGTCCTCGTCGGCAGTCCGGTTCGGGGCCGACACGGATCCGATCACGCGGCTGCACGCCGATCTGGAAGCGGCCGTGCAGACGTCAGGGCTGGAGTGGACGATCCTCCGCGCCGACACGTTCGCGTCCAACGCGCTCGGCTGGGCGGGGCAACTCCGAGCCGGTGACGTCGTACGCGGACCGGACAGCGCCGCCACCGCGGTGATCGACCCAGCGGACATCGCCGCGGTCGCTGCCGCCGTACTGCGTGATTCGCAGCCCGGCACCACCCACACGCTGACCGGTCCCGACGTACTCGGTCGGGCCGATCAGGTGCGGATCCTCGGCGACGCGCTCGGCCGCGAGCTGACGTTCGACGCGACCCCGTTCGACGACGCGCGATCGCAGCTGCTCGCGGACGGTCGCCCGCCGGCGCTTGTCGAGGCGCTCATCGGCAGCGCCCAGAACCGGCCGGCGTCCGACCTCGTCACTACGACCGTCCAGGACATCACCGGCCGGCCCGCACGCAGCTTCCGCGCCTGGGCCGACCGGCACCTCGAGGCCTTCGACTGATCAGTCCTCGACGACGATCGCGAGGGCCGGGCAGACGGCGGCGGCCTGGTGGACGTCGGCGGCGAGGTCGTCCGACGGGTTGTCGGTGAGGAGGACGACGATGCCGTCCTCGTCCCGTTGGTCGAAGACGTCGGCGGCCGCGGTGACGCACTGGCCGGACGCGACGCACTTGTCCTGGTCGACGATGATCTTCATGGTGGTTCCTCCGATTACCAGGTGACGGGCAGCGAGTGAACGCCGTACACGGAGCCGTCGTGCTTGAACGGGATCTCGTCCAGCTCGGCCGCCCGGCGCAGGGTGGGGATGCGGCGGTAGAGGGTGCTGTAGACGACCTGCAGCTCCATCCGCGCGAGTGGTTGCCCAAGGCACTGATGTACGCCGAAGCCGAACGCCACGTGATGCCGGGCGTCGCGGTACAGGTCGAGCGTGTCCGGGTCCGGGAACGCCGACGGATCCCGATTGCCGATGTCGTTGGGGAAGATCAGGCCCTCGCCGGCCTTGATCACCTGGCCGTCGAACTCGATGTCCTCGAGCACCGCACGGCGGCGGCCGTTGTGGGTGATGTTCAGGTACCGCAGCAACTCCTCCACCGCACCCGCGACCACCTTCGGATCATCGGTCTCCTGCAGCACGGCCAACTGCGACGGGTGCTCCAGCAACGCGAGAGTGCCGAGGGCAATCATGTTCGCGGTGGTCTCGTGCCCGGCGAGCAGGAGCAGTACGCCCATCCCGGCTGCGTCCTGCCTCGTCAGCTCACCGGCCTTGACCCGCTCGGTCAGCCCGGACAGTAGATCGTCGCCGGGGTTCTCGAGCTTCTCGCCGACCAGGTTGAACAGGTAGGCGCCCAGGTTGCCGTGCGCCTGACCACGCTCCTCGGGCGTCGCGGTGAGGCTGATCAGCTGCTTGCTGTTCACCTGGAAGAAGTCGTGGTCGGCGTACGGGACGCCGAGCAGTTCGCAGATCACCAGTGACGGCACCGGCAGTGCGAACGCCTCCATCAGGTCGACCGGCTTCGGACCGGCCAGCAGGTCGTCGATCAGCCCGTCGACGATCTTCTGCACCGCCGGGCGCATCGCCTCCACCCGCTTGATCATGAACGGCGCGGTCACCATCCGCCGCAACCGGGCATGCTCGGGGTCGTCCATCAGGATGAAGCCGATCCCGACACCCTCGCTGGACTTCGGTGCCATCGCGGTCTGACTCGGGTAGCCGGGGGCGGTGACGTCGGAACTGAGCCGCGGATCCGCGAGCAGCTTGCGCTGGTCGTCGTACCGCGTCACCAGCCAGGCCGTCTTGTCGAAGACCTGCACCTTGACCAGCGGCGCCTCCTCCTGCAGTTCGCGCAGCTTCGGTGGCGGATCGAACGGGCAGCCTTCCGCCCGGGTCATCGGATAGACAGGAGTGGTCATACAAGTCCTTCCCCAGAGAGGTCTTACGCGTGCACCAGGTGCTCCCGGTGCACGCGGGTCTGTTTCGGTGCGTTCCAGCCGAGGACGCCGACGATCCGGCCGTCCCGGCGGTAGTGGGCCACGAACCGGTCCATAACGTTGCCTTCGGCAATCGTCACGTCGGCGTCGGCGGAAGGTCGCCCGTGGACCTGGATCTTGGTGCTGAACTGGTCGGTCCAGAAGTACGGGACCGGGCGGTACGCCGTTGCCTCGCCCAGGATGTTGGCCGCGACGCACAGCGCCTGCTCGGTCGCGTTGGTCCGATTCTCCAACCGGAGCAGGGAATCCTCGTGCGGCCAGCGCGCCACGTCACCGGCCGCATAGACCCCGTCCGCCGCACGACAGAAGGCGTCACACACGACACCGTTGTCGATCCGAAGGCCGCTTCCTTCCAGCCACTCGGTCGCCGGCACGGCACCTAGCGCCACGACCACGACATCCGCGGGCAGTACGTCGCCGTCAGCCAGTTGTACGCCGCTCACTCGGCCGTCGACGTCCGTCAGCCCAGTCACCGCCGTACCGAGACGGAGCTCAACACCTTCGGACCTGTGCAGCTCAGCGAGCAGTCCACCAACCATCGGACCGAGCTGGCTCTCCAGCGGCACCGTCTGCGGGCCGGCCATCGTGACATCCAGCCCGAGCTTCCGTGCGGTCGCGGCAATCTCGCATCCGAGTACGCCGTCGCCGACGACCACCACACGCTGAGCCTCGACGAGATCCTTACGCAGGGCGGCCGCGTCGTCGAGGGTGCGCAGTACGTGCACGCCCTCGAGCTCCGGACCAGGCAGACGGCGCGGAGTGAGACCGGTGGCGATCACCACGGTGTCGGCCGACAGCACGCGTCCCGACGCGGTCCGCACGGTACGCCCGTCGAGGGCGACCGCGGGATCGCCGAGCACGAAGTCGGTCTCCAGCGCCGACAACATCGCCTCCGGACGCAACCGCGTGCGCGCCTCGTCCCAGTCTCCGCACAAGAACTGCTTGGACAACGGCGGCCGGTCGTACGGCGGATGCCACTCGGCACCGAGCACCGTGATCGGTTCGCCAAAACCCTTACGCCGAAGGGCTTCCACGGTCGTCAACCCGGCCGCCGAAGCACCGACGACCAGCACGCTCATGAAGTCACCGGAGCGGTCCAGAGACCGACGATGCCGTCAATGAGTCCGTCCGCCATCTCCTGCCAGGTCGCGCGGGCCGTCGGTGTGCCCTCGGCCAGGGCACGCTCGTACTCCGCGCACATCTGGACGATCAGGTGCCGGGCCATGTCGCCGCGTTCGATCCGCACCGGAATCGGCAGCTCGGCCAGACACAGGTTGAGTCCGTCCAGGATCTGCCGCAGGGTCGGCGAGGTGAGCGATTCCTCGATCTGCACTTCGCGCAGCACCGGATCGTTCATCAGCTGGGCATTGAACCGGGCCAGCCAGCTCGGGTTGCCGAGGCCGGCCATGTGGTCGGTCGCAGGCCGGACCAGGCAGGTCACCCAGTCGCGGACCGCGGTGCTGCCCTCGACCTCGACCACCAGTTCCTTGCGCCGCTCCTCGATCGGCCCAGCGTGCTTGTGCACGATCGCCCGGACCAGATCGACCTTGGTCCCGAAGTGGTACCCGACCGCGGTGTTGTTGCCCTGACCGGCCGCCTCGCTGATCTGCCGGTTCGACACCTCGTGCACGCCGCGCTCGGCGAACATCCGCTCCGCCGTGGTCAGGATCAGCTCGCGGGTCGCGTTGCACCCGGACCGCTCGCACGTCTTTCGCCATCATCATCACCACTTCACCGGCACTTCCCGGAGCCCGCCGACCGGGATCGGGTAGTCCACGATCTCGTCGCTGTCCGTCACTGGAAACCACCTCCGAGTTGATTTCCTCTCCAGCTTGCCCGCTGGACTTGTTTAAGTCAACTGCCTGACTTAACGTGTAGTTGCACAAACCAACTATCCAGTTCGTCCCGGAGGCTCCCGATGTCCGCTACCCCCACCGACCTGGGCGAGGCGCCACCAGCGCCTGTACGCACCGGTGCCGTCGTCCCGGTGCTCGCCTCGGCCGGTATCACGGTCGCGCTGATGCAGACCCTGGTGATCCCGCTCGTCCCCGAACTGCCGCGACTGCTGCACGCGTCGGCGGCCGACACCGCCTGGGCGATCACCGCCACGCTGCTCGCGGCCGCGGTCGCGACCCCGATCATGGGCCGCCTCGGCGACATGTACGGCAAGCGCCGGATGCTGCTGATCAGCATCGGCATGCTGGTCGCCGGCTCGGTCGTCGCCGCACTCAGCAGCTCGCTCGTGCCGATGATCGTCGGGCCGCGCGCTGCAGGGCCTGGCAGCGGGCGTGATCCCGCTCGGCATCAGCATCATGCGCGACGAACTGCCGACGGAGAAGCTCGGTACGGCGACCGCGCAGATGAGCGCCTCGCTCGGTGTCGGCGGCGCGCTCGGCCTGCCCGACGGCGGCGCTGCTCGCCGAGAACTTCAACTGGCACACGCTGTTCTGGCTGTCGGCCGCTCTCGGCGTGATCGTGTTCGCGCTGGTACTGCGCTTCGTACCGGAGTCGGCGGTGCGCTCCGGCGGCCGGTTCGACGTACCCGGCGGGCTCGGGCTGTCGATCGGCCTGATTTCGTTGCTGCTGGCAATCTCTCAGGGCGCCGACTGGGGCTGGACCGGCGGGCGGACGCTCGGCCTGTTCGCACTCGGGGTCGTCGCGTTGCTCGCCTGGGGCTGGTGGGAGCGTCGTACGAGTGAGCCGCTCGTCGACCTGCGCACGACCGCTCGGCCGCAGGTGCTGCTGACCAACCTGGCGTCGATGGTGTTCGGGTTCGCGATGTTCGCGATGTCGCTGGTGCTGCCGCAGCTGCTGCAGATGCCGAAGGCAACTGGTTTCGGGCTCGGCCAGTCGATGCTCGCGTCCGGTCTCGTGATGGGCCCGTCGGGTCTGGTCATGCTGATCGCCGCACCGTTCTCGGCGAAGATCTCGAAGACCCGCGGCCCGAAGGTCACGCTGATGCTCGGCGCGCTCGTGGTCGCGGCCGGGTACGGCGTCGGCAGTGTGCTGATGAGCTCGGTCTGGCAGCTCGTGCTGGTGTCGCTGCTGATCGGCGCGGGCATCGGCCTGGCGTACGGCGCGATGCCCGCGCTGATCATGAGCGCGGTACCGGTCTCGGAGACCGCGGCCGCGAACAGCTTCAACACCCTGATGCGGTCGATCGGTACCTCGGTGTCCAGCGCGGTCGCCGGCGTGATCCTCGCGAACCTCACGATCAGCCTCGGCGGCTACACCCTGCCCTCGCAGAGCGGCTTCCGAGTCGTCCTACTGATCGGCGCCGGCGCCGCGCTGACCGCACTGGCCATCGCCTCCTTCATCCCCCGTTCCCCTTCACAGGTTTCAGCCGAGGAAGGCGAGGGTGCGCTCGAGGACGAGCTTGGCGGCGGCCTCGTCGTAACCCGGGAGGGATGAGTCGGCGAACAGGTGCTCTTTGCCTGGGTAGAGGAACAGTTCGGCTTTGTCGGTGGCGGCGACCAGGGCCTTGGCAGCGTCCAGGTCGCCGCCTTCCTCGGTGAAGAACGGGTCCTCGTCCATGCCGTGCACCTGCACCGGTACGCCGTCCGGCCAGGTACCGAACTCCTCGACCGGCAGGCACGAGTAGTAGAAGAGCGCGCCGACGGCACCGGCGCGAGTCTGCGCCAACTGCTGGGCAGGCACGACACCGAGCGAGAACCCGGCGTACACGACGCTCGACGGCAGGCTCTGCGCCGCCTGGACTCCGCGCTCCGCGATCACACCGAAGCCGGTGGCCCGCGCGTAGTCCATCCCCTCGTCAAGCGTCGCGTAGGTGTTGCCTTCGTACAGGTCCGGCGTGTGGACGGTGTGGCCCGCCTGCCGGAGCTCGTCGGCGAACGCCTTCACCCCGTCGGTCAGCCCCTGTGAGTGGTGGTACAGCACGACCTCGGCCATCATCAGCTCCAATGATCCAAATATCCCGAACAATCCGCGATGCTAGTCTATTCGAACCATGTCGATCAACAGTTCGGTCCCGGACTACAAGCTCGAGGACACCCTCGAGCTGACCACGCGCGGAGCAGGTGCGGGCGATCAGCGATCCGCTCCGGACGACGATTCTCGGGCTGCTGCACGAGCGGGCAGCGACCGTGACGGAGCTGGCCACCGCGGTCGGGCGGCCGAAGAGTACGGTCGCGCATCACGTGAAGGTGCTCGCCGACGCGGGCATCCTGCAGGTGGTCCGAACCCGGAAGGTGCGGGCGATCGAGGAGCGGTTCTACGGGCGCGCCGCGCGGATGTTCTTCGTCGGACTCGGCCGGCAGGGCAGCGACGGGCAACTGCCGCACGATTTCAACGATTTCGAGGTCGCGGCCGAGGAGTCGAAGCCGGCGTACGACGCGGGTCAGATGCGCTCGTTCATCCGGCACGCCCGCATTCCCGAGGAGCGCGCCGCGGAGTTCTGGCAGCAGGTGGACGCGCTGATCCACACGTTCGACCAGCTCCCCCGCGCCGGCGACACGACGTACGGCTTCACGGTCGGTCTCTACCCGATCGGCGACTACCCGACGCTGCCGCCGGCCGAAGACGAAGCCTGATCCTCCTCGGCCGCAACCCGGTCGAGGACGTCGATCAGACGCTCCAGTACGTCGCGGGCGACGGCGTACTCGTCCTCGCCGAACTCTTCGGCGAAGCGGCGCTCGAGCTCATGCAAGTAGCCGAAGCCATCGCCGGCCACGTCCAGTCCGTGCTCGGAGTACGTCACCACCTTGGCCCGGCCGTCGTTCGGATCGGACCGCATCTCCAGCAGGTCGAGCGCGACCATGTCGCGGATCACCTCGCCCATCGACTGCCGGGTGATCCCGGCCCGGGCGGCCATGTCCGCGGCCCGCGCACCCTCGGCGTGCAGCGTGCCGAAGACCGAGTTGTGGGCCATCTTCACCTCGGTATGCCCGTCGGCGTGAGCTTGGCGGACCATGTCGGACTGCAGCGCGCGGGCGGCACGCTCAACCAGCGCGATCAGCGGCTTCCGACCAAGTCGCGGGACCTGAGGCCTTGACATGTCGTAAGGATACCTTCCAATATTTTGACAGGAATCCTTACGGTATCAGGGAGGGCCCATGGAGGCCAGGGAGCTGCACCCGGTGGTGGCCGGTCTGTTCGCGCGGGGGCCGCGGCGGACGGTCCGGGTCGCGATCGAGCAGGAGTACGTCGTTGCTGCGGCCGATGGCGGCGTGGTGCCGATCGAGGAGCTGCGGCGGTCGGCGGAGGGGGCGCTCGCGGCGCCGTACGTCAGCTTCGAGCCCGGCGGCCAACTCGAACTGAGCCTGCCGCCGTCGCTCGATCCGATCGGCGACCTGCGTTCGCTGACCGCCGACCTCCGGCGCCGGCTGCGTGGGATCACCCTGCAAGCGATCCCGGTCGACCCGCGACTCGACGTGCCGTTGCAGTTGACCTCGGCGCGGTACGTCGCGATGCAGCGGCATTTCGACGGCATCGGGCCGGCCGGTCGGCGGATGATGCGCCGTACCGCGTCCACCCAGATCTGCCTGGACTGGTGGCCGGGGCAGGCCGGCATCGAGCAGTGGCGGGTACTCAACCTCGCCGGCCCGTTCCTCGCGGCACGCTTCAATCGCAGCGACCGGCTCGCGACCTGGCTGGCGGTCGACCCGGCACGGACCGCCTTCGACGACAGCCTGCTGCGTCGACGAGGACCCGGTCGCGTCGTACGCCGCCTTCGCCGCAGCCGCCACGGTCTTCGTCGACGGGCCGGTCGGGCACCTGAGCACGTTGTTCCCACCGGTCCGGCCCCGCGGGACGCTACCTCGAGGTGCGCTTCCTCGACGCTCTTGAACCAGACGCAGTCGAGCGAGCGGTCGCCGTACTCGAGCAGCTCATGTACGACGACGTACGCCGACGCGACGTACTGCGGGCGCTCGAAGGGTCTTGTTCCGCAGAGCTGTGGAGTGCGGCGGCGGCCGGCGTACTGGATCAGGAGGTGGCGGCATGAGCGGCGTGCTGTTCGTGACCGACCCGTTGGCCGGTCTGCAGGGCGAGATCGACGCCAGCGTCGGGTTGATGAGTGCGACGCAGGATCTGGGCCTCGACATCTGGTGCTGCGGTCCGGAGGAGCTCGCGGTCGTCGACGGGCGGGTGTGCGCGAAGGCTCGGCGGATCCGGCTGCGGCCGCGCGTCGCCGGTGGCGATCATCGGTGGATCGTGGACTCGACGTGGTGGGACGAGCTCGGTACCGCGGTCGTCGATGTCGCGTCGTTCGAGGTGGTCCAGCTGCGGATCGATCCGCCCGTCGACGCGCGGTACCTGCATACGACGTACCTGCTCGATCTCGTCGAACAGGCGGGCACGCGGGTGATCAACCGGCCGGAGGGGATCCGGGCGATGCACGAGAAGCTCGTCGCGCTGCAGTTCCCCGAGCTGTGCCCGCCGACGTACGTCGGGGCTGATCCGCAAGCGCTGCGGTCGTTCGTGCGGGGCGTCGGCACGGCGGTCGTGAAGCCGGTCGACGGGTTCGCGGGGATCGGCGTCTGGCTCGTACGGGACGACCGGAGCGCGATCGCGTTGCTGGAGTCGGCCACGCACGGCGGGCGCCGGCACGTGATCGCGCAGCAGTTCCTGCCGACCGTTGCGGAGGGCAACAAGCGGCTGTTCCTGCTGGACGGCGAGATCGTCGGCGCCGTCCTTCGCCGGCCGGCCGTCGACGACTTCCGGATCGGGCCGCCGGTCGCACCGGCCGAGATCGACGACCACGACCGCGCGATCGTCGGCGTACTCGGACCGGTACTGCGCAAGCACGGCCTGGTCATCGCCGGTCTCGACGTGATCGACGGCCGCCTGATCGAGGTCAACGTCACCTGCCCCGGCGGCATGCACAAAACCGACGCCCTGCTCGGGACCCACCTCAGCCACACCATCGTCAGCAGTCTGTTCAAAGGAGCACTCGTATGAGCACCATCACCGTTGTCTGTATTGCCCTGCTGGGCATCCTGTTGTTCCTGCTCGGCGCCAACGTCACCCGGAACCGGGCGCTCCGCGGCGGTGGCAATCAGCTGCCGACTGATCCGACCGACCGGCTGATGATCGCGGTCCGCGCGCACGGCAACGCGGCCGAGTACATCCCGACGATGATCGTGCTGCTGCTGGTCTGCTCGGCGCTGTCCGACAGCAGGCTGATCGACGTACTTGCCGTCGCGGCCGTGGTCGTCCGGTTCACTCACGCGATCGGCATGCTGCGATCCCCCTCGCTGGCGACGCACGGCCCGCTCCGCGATGTCGGTGCCATGGGCACCTATCTGGTCGGTATCGCGCTCGGCGTCACCGCGATCGTGACGATCTGACCGACGTCGGTGTGGCGCCGGTGAGCTGGCGGAACACGCGGGCGAAGTGCTGGCTGGAGCTGAAGCCGAGGCTCAGCGCGAGCGCGGTGATGGTCACGTCACTGGATTCGAGGAGTTGGCGGGCGCGGTCGATCCGGCGTTCGTTGAGGTAGCGATGCGGCGGCTGGCCGAGCTCACCGGCGAACAGCTCGGCCAGGTACGCCGGGGCGAGCCCGACGCGGTCCGCCAGCTCTCGGAGGGTCCAGTGCTCGTGGAACTCCTGGTCCAGCAGGCGTTTCACCGTCCGTACGGCGGGATGCATCGCGAGCTGCGGTACGGCGGCCGGCGCCAGCGACCGGGAGACCGCGAGCACCAGATGGTCCACCGCGAGCGCCAATCCCGTCTCGACGTACTCGTACCGCGTGGTCAGCTCCCGGACCAGTTGCGCGAAGGCATACGCCAGCTCGCCGGCCTCCTGATGTACGACGGTCCGCGGCATCCTGAGTCCCGGGTGGCGCCTGCCGACTACCTCCAGGTCGATCGCGGCGAAGTAGAAGTGGTGATTGCCGGACCGGCCCGCGAGGTGATGGATCATCCCGGGCGGTACGGCGAACAGGTGTCCTGGATGCAGTGCGTAGCTCTCACCGCCGGCGATCCAATGCGTAGTGCCGTGCTGCTGCAGGTAGATCTCCCAGACCGGGTGCTCGTGCGGCTCGATCAGGAACTGCTCGGGCACCCACTGCTCGCCTGCGTGCAGCAGTCCGCTGCCCGGCGCGAATCCGTCGGCGTGGAAGCCGGCGCGCAGCCCGCTGGGTCGATGGAGAGACACCTGAAGATTGTGTCCAGTTGCCTGAACATCGGCAACGCACCCGAGGTCGATCCTTCCTAGGTTGATCGTCATGGACGCTGACGACATTGCCTTCTACCGCGAGCACGGTTACTGGATCTCGCCGGTGATCGTGCCCGACGACGTACTGGACGCGGCCGAGCGCGGCATGCAGCGGTTCTACGCGGGCGATCACGATCGGGCGTTGCCCGACGTACCGGCGACGCGTGGGTGGCAGCCGGAGGACGGCGACGTACTGCGGAAGAACGACTACTCGTCGCTTCGGGTGGACGATCTGGCCGCGCTGGTTCGGCATCCGGCGATCGGCGCGACGGCGGCCGCGTTGTCCGGGGCGGACGGGATTCGGTTGTGGCACGACCAGTTGTTGTTCAAGCCGCCCGGTGGATCGGCGCGGGTGGGGTGGCATACGGATCGGCAGTACTGGCAGTCGTGTACGTCGGACGAGATGCTGACCGCCTGGGTCGGGTTCCACGACGTCGACGAGGTGAACGGCGCGGTGGGGTTCATGCCCGGCAGTCATCGGTGGTCCGTGACCGGGCTGGACTTCTTCTCGCAGGACGCGGCGGGACTGGAGGCGTCGATCGTCGCGCAGGGGTTCGACCCGGCTCCCGTCGTACCGCGGATGCGGCGTGGGCAGGTCAGCTTCCACCATTGCCGGACCGTGCACGGCAGCTCGGCCAACCTGAGTACGGCGCCTCGGCGTTCGATCGCGATCCATCTGCAGCCGCTCGACAACCGCTGGCGACCCGGCGCGAGCCACCCGAACGACACCCTCGTCCGCCGCAACCCCGACCCCGACTACACGGATCCGGCGATCCAGCCGCGACTCTCTTGAGAAACGGACCACGGTCCGTTAAGGTCGCGGCATGGAGACGCGCGCCGGACTCGACCGGATCAACGAACTCGGACAGCGGGATCATTTCCTGGCGGTGGCCATTACTCAGCGACGATCCGGTGAGCCGGCCGCATCCGTGGTGAACGCCGGGGTGCTCGACCATCCGGTGACCGGCGAGCCCGTGGTCGCGTTCGTCGCGCGCGGACGTACGGCGAAGCTCGCGCACCTGCGGCGTACGCCGACCGCGACGCTGGTGTTCCGCGCGGAGTGGGAGTGGATCGGCGTGAGTGGATCGGTCGAGCTGGCCGGGCCGGACGATTCGCTGGACGGGATCGACGCGGAGCGGTTGCGCGTGCTGCTGCGGGACATCTACCACGCGGCGGGCGGCGTACATCCGGACCTGGAGGCGTACGACCGGGAGATGGTGGCGGATCGGCGTACGGCGGTATTGATCACGCCGGAGCGCTTCACCAGCAACCCGGTCGGCGGCGACCACCAGGAGGACGAGTGAACGTCACACCCGGGACGATCCAGGTCTGGTCGGATCTGCTGTGCCCGTTCGCGCAGATCGCGATTCACCGGCTCCGGACGACGCGGACCGAGCTCGGGCTGGACGGGGCGGTGCGGCTGGATCACCACACGTTCGCGCTGGAACTGTTCAACGGTCCGCACTCGCGACCGGGGACCGACAGCGAGGCGGTCGGGCTCGGCCAGCTCGCGCCGGAGATCGGGTTCCGCCTGTGGACGCAGCCCGACTGGACCTACCCGTCGACGGTGCTTCTCGCCGCCGAGGCCGTCCACGCCGCGAAAGCCCAGGGACTACAGGCCTCGGAGGACCTCGATGCGGCGCTTCGCCGAGGCTTCTGGTTCGAGTCCCGGCCGATCGGCCACCGGCAGACCATCCTCGAGATCTCGACCGACGTCCAGTCGGTCGACGCCACCGAACTGGCCGCGGCCCTCGACGACGGACGGGCACGATCCGCGGTGATGGGCGACCACGCCGTCGCTGTCACCGACGCCGTACAGGGCAGCCCGCACCTCTTCCTCCCGGACGGCACGAACATCCACAACCCGGGCATCGACGTGCACTGGGAAGGGCCGTGGGCCTCCGGCTACCCGATCGCTCAGAGCAACGACCCGGACTGGCCGAAACGCCTCCTGCACGCCGCCGCGAGCCGGAGGTGATCGCCTGCCTGTGGAAACAGCTCGAGGTGGGCGACCGCGTGACCAAGGAAGCCGGGGCAGATCCGGCGCGGGGCTGACGGCTCAGGCTGGGCCGGCGACGATCCGGGAGTAGTACGCGCGGGCGTCCGGGGTGCGGCCGGTGCCGAGGACTCGGAGGGCCTCCGCCAGGTCGGGGTAGTCGTGCTCGAGCAGGTGGGCGGCACCTTCGAGCTCGGCCGCCGACGCCACGGCCCGCAGTACGTCCTGGACCACCGTCACCGGATCCCCCGCCTGCTGCGGCCGAGCAGGCGGGGCGTCGGCGGCGGGCTGGACCTCGGACGTCACCATGGTCAGCGTGGAACGTTCAGCCGCGCGTACGTCGGCGAGCCGGCGCGACTGCTCGTCCGGCGGGAGCGCATCCCAGGCGGCGTCGCCGACCATGGCCTCCAGGTGCAGCAGCCGGGAGAGCACCGCGGGACTGCTGATCTTCGACCGATGACCGGACATCAGCTGCGACAACATCGGCGCCGAAAGTCCCAGAACCCCGGCAAGTTGCGCCTGCGAGAGGCCGAGGCGCGCCAGCAGTCGAGCGAACCGGTCGCCGAGCGGTTCGCCGTACCACTCGATCTGCCGCTCGACGTTGCGGGTGTGCGCGTCGGTCACTGTTCCTCCAGAGACTTTGCGGTTGCAAATCACAAATGCAAACGCTAGGGTCGTCGTTGTTCCGATCTGCAAACACTGGGAGTAGCAATGATACGCCGCGCTGCACTGCTGGCCGTAGTCGGGCTCGCCATCGCGTTAACGTCTGCAAATGCAGCCGCGACGCCGGCCGCCGACCCGTACTCGCCGGTGATGGTCGTGCTGGACTCGTCCGGGTCGATGAAGGCCAAGGACGCCGGCGGCACGGGCACCCGGATGGACGCCGCCAAGCGCGCCGTCTCCACGATGGTCGACGGGCTTCCGGCCGAGGCCCAGGTCGGGCTGACCGTCTACGGCACCGGCACCGGGTCGGCCGGGTCCGAGAAGGCGGCCGGCTGCCGCGACGTCCAGGTGGTCCAGCCGGTCGGCACGGTGAACAAGCCCGCGCTGAAGGCCGCCGTGAGCCGCGCACAGGCACGCGGCTACACGCCGATCGGCCAGTCGCTGCGGACCGCCGCGGCGGCGCTCCCGAAGGAAGGGCAGCGCTCGATCGTGCTGGTCTCCGACGGCGAGGACACCTGCGCACCGCCGCAGCCGTGCGAGGTCGCCAAGGAGCTGCACAAGCAGGGCATCGACCTGCACGTTCACACCATCGGTTTCCGGGTCGGCGCCGTAGCCCGCGCGCAGCTCGCCTGTATCGCCCAGACCACCGGCGGCACGTACCACGACGCCGACGACGCCGGCACGCTGACCGGCGTACTCGGACGCGTCACCGAACGGGCGCTGCGGCACTACGAGCCGATCGGCAAGCCGATCACCGGAACGAACGACCCGACCACGGCACCACTGGTCGCCCCCGGCCAGTACGTCGACACTCTGAACTCGCAGGAAGAGCGCTTCTACACGGTCGATCTGAAGGACGGCGAGACGCTGTACTTCGCCGGTACGGCGATCTTCCCGCGCGGCAACGTCCGCGACGTCGAAGCGCTGGACATCCGCATCACCGGTCCGGGCGGCGCCGACTGCAACAAGCGCGAACGGCAACTGAACACCCGCGCAAGGGCCGACGGCGGCAGCCTGAGCACTGTGCTGCGCTGGGACGAGCTGGCGGACGGCACGAGCCAGAGCAGGACCTGTGACGAAGCGGGCCGCTACACGCTGCGGCTCACGCGTGACAACAAGGGCACCGACCGCGTACCGGTCGAGCTGCTGGTCCGGGTCGAGCCGCCGGTCACGGGCGGAAAGGGCGATCCGGAGCAGGCCGCGCGCGTCGAGTTCGCGGGGCAGCCGGCCGGGGCCGGTCAGGCGGTCCGCGGCGGCGGATCCTTCAACGAGGCCACCACGCTGGCCGGTCCGGGCCGGTACGCCGAGACGGTGTACTACGGCGAGCAGCTGTTCTACCGGGTCAAGCTGGACTGGGGTCAGGGGCTCGCGTACCGGATCACGTACGGCGGGGTTCCGGACGGGGAAACCGTCAACGTCGCAACCTCCCTGTTCAACCCGGTGCGGGACGAGATCGACAGCGACACCACGGCGTACACCGGGAACACGATGACGTTGCCGTTCAACGGGAAGCCGATCGCTACTACGCGGGTGATGTACCTGAACCGCGACGGCGGGGCCGCCGATATCCGGAAGATGGCGGTCGACGGCTGGTACTACATCCTGGTGAAGCTCGGTGCTGCCGATGGTGCGGGCGGCGTACCGGTCAAGATCGATCTGGCGGTGGCGGGTACGAAGGTGAGCGGGCCTGAGTACAGCGCCGTGGGCAGCACGCCTGAGGCGACGCCGAGCGAGACTCCCAGCAGCTCGCCGTCCTCACCGTCCTCGTCGCCGGAGAGCGGCTCGGGCACCGCGAGCGGACCGATCGATGGTCGGGCGAGCTCGAAAGACTCGAACTCTGCTCTGCCTTGGGTGATCGGAGGGGCCGCCGGACTGCTCGCGGTGGCGGGTGTCGCGATCGCGCTGATCCTGCGCAACCGACGACCACTCAACTGATCTTCATCCACAGGTAGGACGATCCGCGCTGACGGCACTCGACCCGGGTGCCGTCAACAGCCGTCTCGACCGAGCCGGCCGCCTGCCATCCGCACGGTTGCCCGGCCCGGATCTGCGGATCCGCCGACCGGGACGCCGGGGTCGCCGGTGTGACGACGCTCGTGCTCGGCGACGGTGAAGCACCCGACGGCGGAGGCGAATCCCCGAACGGATCGAACACCGCCAGCAACGCAATACCTCCCCCGACAACCGCAACCATCACAGCCACCGCAACAACAACCGCCGTACGCCGTCCGACGCGGCTTGAACGCTCCTGATGTGGGCGTTTGCCCTTCGTCCTCGGGAGATTCGAAGGTTGGGTCGTGCAGCGTGGGGGTTGGGCGGGCGGGCTCGGCGTGGGGCGAGGTGTCTGGGAGTGGGGGCAGATGGTCGAAGACCTCGATGAGTTCGCCGTCTGGGGTTTGGGCGGGGACTACGAGGGGCGCGGCCAGGGACGGGGCGAGGGCGGCCAGGGCTTCGGCTGCGGAGTCCAGGCGCGAGGTGGGGTCGGGTTGGGTCAGGTCGGCGACGACGTCCCAGATCGGGTCGGTGGCCTCCGGCGGACGGGTCGGCAGGGAGCCGCGTTCGGGAGGTTCCTCGCCGGTGAGTAACTGCCAGGCGGTCACGCCCGCGGCGTACAGATCCTGCCGCGGCGAGGGCGCGGCTCCGGCAAGTACCTCCGGAGCCAGGTAGCCCGGCGTACCGACAACCGTCCCGTGAACCGTCAGCCTCGGCTCCCCCAGCGCGATCGCGATACCGAAATCGCTCAATCGAAGCATCGGCCGCGCAGTACCCGTTGTCTCGAGCAACAGGTTCGCGGGCTTGACGTCGCGGTGCAGAACCCCAACGGTGTGGATCTTGTCGAGCGCCCCGAGCAGCTGACTCAACAGCTCGGCAGCGAGCCGCGGCGGAAGGGGCCCGAAGTCCGCCACCAGGTTGTCCACTGAGCCGCCGCCGACAAGGTCCATCGCCAGCAACGCCATGTCGTCGTCGGCCGCCCAGCCGTACGGCGAGAGCACGTTCGGGTGATCGAGCCGGCGACCCTGCTCACGCACGAAGCGCAGCAGCGCACCGGCATCGCGCTGCCGCAGCACCTTGGCCGCACACAGCCGCTCCTGCCGCCGGTCCCAGGCCCGCCACACCGTTCCCGCTCCACCGACCCCGATCGGGTCGATGAGCTCGAACCGCCCGGCGAACACATCCGGCACCCCGTGGACCTCCTAGTACGTCGCAGCTGGACGCACACCGTAATCCATCACGGCCTGCTGATCGTGAAGTGCCGGTAGTAGCTCGCGACCCCGAGGAACGATTCCTCCTGCCCGCGACCGGTCTCCGTCATCCCGAGCGACGCCAAGATCCGCACGGACGCCCGGTTGGCATCCACCGCCTCGGCCCAGATCGCCTGCGCCTCGAGTTCAGCCGACGGCCGGTCCACCGTCCAGCAGGCATGCTCACAGAAGCGCCGATCTCACCCAGTAGGCGAGGGTGGCCGAGCTGAACTGCAGGGTGGCAGCGACCAGCCGGCAAGTGAGTGGAAAGCGAGCAGAAAGCCTCGCTGGATAGCTTCGCGGTGTCTCTGCACGGACTCACACATCGAGGATGATTCCATGCGCGTACTGCGCTCCAAGCCCGCGGCGATCGTCGGCACTCTGGCACTGGCGACCACAGGCTTCGTGGCTGTCACCGTCAGCAACCCGGACAACGCGGACGCCGCCGGCTCGTGTCTCGGCAGCCCCAACAGCGAGCAGTTCAAGCTGCCGAGCGGCACGCTCCGCTACCCCAGCAGCGGTAGGTACTTCAAGACATCCAGCAAGTGCCGCGACATCAACGTCGCGTCCGACTTCAGCAACAACGGCAACGCGCGCGCCGTCAAGGTCTGCTTCAAGACAGCCGGGTGCCAGGACCACTGGACCAACATCCCTGGCGACCCTAGGACATGGAAAGTGGTCGCCTCCAACGTCAAGGACGGGACCGAGTACTACCTGAAGTTCTACTCCTACGGAAAGTGGTACGGCCTCGTCGCCGACTGACGGCCAACACCGGACTGGGGCGCCGCGACGAGGGAGTGACGCCCCAGTCTTCGTTCGTTGATTTCAACACCATGGCCTGGGGAGATCGGTGT
Organism: uncultured Actinomycetota bacterium; assembly: GCA_963822475.1. Classification (GTDB taxonomy): domain Bacteria; phylum Actinomycetota; class Actinomycetes; order Propionibacteriales; family Kribbellaceae; genus Kribbella. The sequence continues at coordinate 467,973 of CAWGHT010000006.1, read as the reverse complement.
ATGCGTACCAGTTTGCGGGCGACCGTTGTCGCTGCCGCTACCGCGTTGATGGTGCTCGCCGGGGCTTTGGGTGCCCGGGATGCTTCGACCGCTGAGAACCTGTCCGACCCGGAGTTCTTCGGGCTGCTCGACTACGGCGTCGCCGGATTGGGCCAGGTCCAGGCCGCCGTACAGAAGGGTGACTACGCCGCGGCCAAGCGTGAGCTGCTCGCCTACTACCGGGCTCGTCCGGCCAACGATGCCGGCAAGTTCACGCACAAGGACTGGCCTGGTGTACTCGAGTTGACGCCCGACCACATCTGGACGCTGGGCTCCGGCGAGACCTACCTGACCACGGCGCGCTTCGGGCCCCAGGAAGCGGCAGTCAGTGCTGATGTCACCTCCGCCATCACGAGTGGAACCACCGGCTTCCTGCTGATGGCGCGGATCAAGGATCCGGTCACGGTCGTCGTCAACAGCCGCGAGAAGTCGTCGGGCAAGCCGGCGTTGCGGCTGACGCTCGACGACGGGTCGGTGCGGACGCTCAATCCCACGGCCGATACGTACATCAAGGCAGGTGCCGACGCAGGTACGGCGTACGGCGCCAAGGACAATCTCCAGGTCCGGGACCAAGGCAGCGGTCCGTTCACGGCCGAGACCCGGAAGGCCTTCCTGCAGTTCGACCTGACCGGCGTCTCGGGCGTGCGCAGCGCGACGCTGACGCTGACCGGGCGTGCGGACGCGACCAAGGACGTCATGGTGTTCAGCAACTCCGAGGCGTTCGTGGAGAGCACCCGCACCTGGAACAACACCGTGCAGAACACGTACTCCTGGCAGGGCGACCCCGGCGGCTTCGACTGGCGGCTACCGAGCGGCGCCGACAAGGAGTACTGGTACCAGTTGGCGCGCTTCTTCTTCGCCGGTCCGCTGGCCACGGCGTACCAGAAGACCACTGATGAGAAGTACGCCGATGCCCTGATCGGCACGATGACCGACTTCATCGCCGACGCCGACGGGTACGGCAACGCGGGTTCCTACCCACGCAGCCTGGACACCGCGCGGCGGCTGGACAACTGGACGGCGGCGTACGAGATCCTGCGCACCAGCCCCTCGCTGGACGCCGAAGAGAACGTCAAGATCCTGAAGACGATGTACCGATCAGGCCTCCACCTGCAGGGCAACGTCCACGACAGCCCGAACTGGATGCAGACCCAGAAGATCTCGCTGCTGCACGCCGCCGTCTACCTGCCGGAGTTCACCGCGTCCGCAGGCTGGCGCGGCAACGCGGCCGACTTCCTGGCGGGTCAGCTGAACGACTCGACCTACGCCGACGGCGGCTACCGCGAGGCGACCAGCGGCTACGCCCGAGGATACGTCTCGCAGTACGTCGATCTCGTGGAGTTCATGAAGAAGCACGGAATCGCGTTCACCGCGACCGAGAAGCTCCGCAAGCTCGGTCATTTCCTGATGGACCAGACGCTGCCGAACGGCTACACCGCGAACTACGGCGACAGCGGCAGCGACGACCAGCGCTCGGTCCTGCGCCGGCTCGGCGAGTTGCTCGGCGATCAGGAACTGATCTACGTCGGTACGTCGGGGAAGGCCGGAACGAAACCCCAACACGTCGCGGCGCGGTATCCGGACACCCGAGTGGCGGTGTCCCGCTCGGGCTGGTCGGCGGCCGACTCCTACCTGCGGTACAACATCGATCGCGGCCCGCACAGCCACCCTGACGAGCTGTCGCTCGTCACCTACGCACACGGCCGCGAGTTGCTGGTCGACCCGGGCGCGTACTCCTACAGCTCGGACCCGCGATCGGACTGGTTGCGAAAGACCACCGAGGCGCACAACACCGTCGAGGTCGACAACCTGCCGCAGAACAACACAGCCGCCGGGGAGATCACCCATTTCGTCAGCAACCCGGCGTTCGACCTGATCAGCGGGAACACCGAGGCGTCCGCCGGGGCCTGGCACGCGAGGTCTGTGCTGACGCTGCGATCGGGAGTGTCGCTGGTGTCCGATCAGCTCAAGCCGCGCGACACCGCAACGCATCGCTACGAGCAGAACTGGCACTTCCTGCCGGACGCGAATCCCGTGCAGACCGCCACCTCGAAGGCAGCGGTCACCAAGTTCGCCTCCGGCGCGAACCTGACCATCGTCCCGGCGGATCCCGAGAAGGTCACAGCCTCGGTGCGCAACGGGTACTACTCGCCGGCGTTCTATCACGTGAGTGACGCGAAGTACGCCTCGTATATGAAGCAGGGCAAGGGAAACACCACGTTCGACACACTGCTGCTGCCATCGCCGGCGGCCGCCGATGGAGCCGTACAGCTCAAGCGGCTGGCGGTGGGGACGCTGACGCCGGATCTCGCGACGGCACTCGACATCCGGTACGGCGACGGCGGCCGTGGCACCTACTACAAGTCCTGGGCGTCGAAGGCCGCCCGCTCGTTCGGGTCGTACAGCTTCGACGGGAAGATGCTGTACGCCGAAGACCGCTCCCTGGTGCTGTACGACGGATCGAAGGTCACGCGGGCCGGCAAGGTCCTGCTCACCTCGCCGGTCACGGTGAACAATGTCGCCGTCTCGTACACCGGTTCCGCGCTGCGCATCGACGGCCGGGGCCTAACAGCCTCGACCGACCCAGCAAAGGCAATCGGCATCGCCGCCCCAAACACAACCGAGGTCCTACTCAACGGCGCCCGCGTCAACTTCTCCCACACCAACGACCTCATCTACGCGGCAGCAGCCCCCTGACCCGCGATCCTGTTCACCGGCCCGCTGGTTGTCCGTCGTTGGCTAACCAGGTTCTCGACTACCACAGCCGCTCACACGTAGGCGATCACCAAGCACTCACCCGCGGCGCCAGCCGCAACCGCGAGCGGTAGCTCGGAACCCCGGCGGCAGCCGGAAGGATGCTCCGGGCGATAAGCCCGGGGGCGGGTGGGAGCGGCGCGCAGCACGGCGACGGAGGAGCCGCGCGTGGCACCCGCGTGGGGCTGTTACCCCAGACCTTTCAGCAACTGGCGGGCCATGACGATGCGTTGGACCTGGTTGGTGCCTTCGTAGATCTGGGTGATTTTGGCGTCGCGCATCATGCGTTCGACCGGGTAGTCGTGGGTGTAGCCGTAGCCGCCGAGGAGTTGGACGGCGTCGGTGGTGACGGCCATTGCGACGTCGGAGGCGAAGCACTTGGCGGCGGCGCCGAAGTAGGTCAGGTCGGAGTCGCCGCGCTCGGAGCGGGCGGCCGCGGCGTACGTGAGCTGGCGGGCCGCCTCGATCTTCATGCCCATGTCGGCGAGCATGAACTGCAGGCCCTGGAACTCGGCGATCGCCTTGCCGAACTGCTTGCGCTCCTTGACGTACCCGAGCGCGTAGTCGAGCGCGCCCTGGGCGATCCCGAGCGCCTGCGCCGCGATCGTCACGCGGGTGTGGTCGAGGGTCGCCATCGCGGTACCGAAGCCCGTGCCCAGGTCTCCGATCAGCCGCGAGGCCGGGATCCGGACGTTGTCGAAGTACACCTCGCGGGTCGGCGAGCCCTTGATCCCGAGCTTCTTCTCCGGGGCGCCGAACGAGACGCCCTCGTCGGACTTCTCGACCACGAAGGCGGAGATCCCCTTCGACCGGGCGTCCGGGTCCGTCACCGCGAAGACCGTGTAGAAGTCGCTCACCCCGGCGTTGGTGATCCAGCGCTTCACGCCGTTCACCACGATACCCGTCCCCGTCCGCGACCGCGCGGGTCTTCATCGAGACGGCGTCCGAACCGGCTTCCGGCTCGGACAGGCAGTACGAGAACATCGCGTCGCCCGCCGCGACCGGCGGCAGGTAGCGCTGCTTGACCTCGTCGGAGGCGGACAGCAGCAGGGGCAGTGAGCCGAGCTTGTTGACGGCCGGGATCAGCGAGGTCGAGGCGCAGGCGCGGGCGACCTCCTCGATCACGATCACCGTGGCGAGGGCATCCGCGCCGGCGCCGCCGTACTGCTCCGGGATGTGCGGCGCGTGGAAGTCCGAGGCCTTCAGCGCGTCGTACGACGCCTTCGGGAACTCGGCCAGCTCGTCCACGTCCCCGGCGTGCGGGGCGACCTTGGCGTCGCAGACGTCGCGAACGGCCTCGCGGATCGCCTGGTGCTCCTCGGACAGCGCGTACAGCTCGAATGAGTTACTCACGAGTCACACAGTACGACGAACATCTCGCCGGTGGAGGACGTCGTACGCCGAAAGTGAGCAACGAGCGCACTCTCCAGACATGAGCCGATAACCGTCTGATAACCACGATGGGTAGAGTCCCCGACATGAGTGAAGCGACCTCCCGCCCCCTGCGGATCGCCGTGATCGGCACCAATACCTCGGCTGCAACACCGCCGCCGGGATGGCCGAGTTCGGTTTCGACGTGATCGGGGTCGAGATCGACGAGCACCGGCTGAAGCTGCTGAACGACGGCAAGGCCCCGCTGTACGAACCCGGGCTGGACCCGCTGCTGAAGAAGCACGTGGACTCCGGCCGGCTGCGGTTCACCAAGCGACTACACCGAGATCGCCGACTGGGCCGACGTGCACTTCATCTGCGTCGGCACCCCGCAGCTCGAGGGCAGCGAGGCGGCCGACCTGTCCCAGGTCAACTCGGTCGTCGACATGCTCGCCCCGCTGCTGACCAAGCCGACCCTGGTGGTCGGCCGGTCCACGGTCCCGGTCGGTACGTCGAAGGCGGTCGAGCAGCGCTTCCACAGCCGAGGCTCCGGCCGGGTCGGCGGTCGAGATCGCCTGGCAGCCCGAGTTCCTCCGCGAGGCGCACGGCGTCGACGACACGCTGCACCCGGACCGCCTGGTGTTCGGCGTACAGTCCGCGGCCGCGGAGGCCAGGCTGCGCGAGGTGTTCGCCACCCCGATCGCCGAGGGTACGCCGGTCGTCGTCTGCAACCTGCCGACCGCGGAGCTGGTCAAGGGCGGCGCGAACGCCTTCCTGGCCACGAAGATCTCGTTCATCAACGCGCTCGCCGAGATGGCCGACGCGACCGGCGCCGACGTCACCCAGCTGGCCGAGGCGCTCGGCTACGACAAGCGGATCGGCCGCGGCATGCTGAACGCCGGACCCGGGTACGGCGGCGGCTGCCTGCCGAAGGACCTGCGCGCGTTCATGCACCGGGCCGGCGAGCTCGGCGTCGAAGAGGTCATCACGCTGCTGCGTGAGGTCGACGACATCAACCAGCACCGCCGCGCCCGGATCGTCGACCTCACCCACGAGATGCTCGGCGGCCGAGTGGATCGGCAAGAACGTCACCGTGCTCGGCGCCGCGTTCAAGGCCGGTACGGACGACGTCCGCGACTCGCCCGCGCTCGACGTGGCCGGCCGGATCCAGCTGCACGGCGCGAACGTCACCGTGTACGACCCGGAGGCGATGGAGAACGCCCGCCGGGTGCGCCCGACCCTGCGCTACGCCCCGATCGGCGGTCGAGGCGTGCGAGAGGCGCACGCCGTACTGCACCTGACCGAGTGGCCCGAGTTCCGCGAACTCGACCCGGCCGCGCTCCGAGGGACGTCGTCGACACCCCGGTCATCATCGACGCCCGCCTCAACCTCGACGCCGACGCAGTGGCGCGCCGCGGGCTGGACCTACCGGGCGCCGGGCAGGCCTGTAAGGCGCACGTGTCTGCGGACGGTGGCGTCGCAGGACACCGGGCGGGTCAGTGCGACGCAGTCCGGTGATGGCTGCTGCCGACGCGAGATGCCCAGGCAGACGCCGGTGATGCCGAATGCCGTCCACATCGGCGAGGCTGCCGAGCAGCGGGTTCATCACCACGAGCGCGAGGCTCTGGCAGAGCACGACGACCGACTGCAGGCGGGACTGGAACTCACGCTCCACCGAGTTCATCAGCAGCGGCAGCACGTGACCGGTGAACGTGCCGACGCCGATCCCGCTCAGCACGCCGGCGGCGATCGTCAGCGGCAGCGGGTCGAGCGACCGACAGGCCGAGCAGTCCGACAGCCGCCACCAGGAGTCCGAGGGCAGCGAAGATGCCCGGCCGCTGGAAACGCGCCCCGCATCAGGATGCGTAGGGCGATCACGCCCACGCCGAGGCTCCGGCTGGCGACCAGCAGACCGGCGGTCGCGGCGTCCCACCCGTGGTCGCGGGCGAGCAGCGGGAACAGCAGCGCGTCCAGCGGCATCAGCAGACCTGCCGCGACCGTCATCGTGATCAGCAGCGCCCGGGTGAGCGGCCGGCCGAAGGCGACCTGGATCCCCGTCGCCGATCGAGCGGAACATGCCGGTCGGCATCCGGCCGGGAGGCGCGATCGTCTTCCGCAGCAAGATCAGTACGACGATCATCACGCCGAACGTCAGCGCGTCGAACCCGCCGGCCGCGGTCAGTCCGGCCCAGCTCACCAGGACGCCGCCGACCGCGGTGCCGGTGACGGCGAAGACCACGCCGGTCACCTGGAAGCTCGCCATCGCGCGCGGGGTACCTGCGCCGGCGGCACCAGCAGGCGCGGCATCGACCGTGACGACGGCAGGAAGAACGCGTCGATCATCCCGACCACGAGGGCCAGGACCGACCAGCAGCCACGACGGGTTCGCCGACGGCCAGCGTGGCCGGGACGAGGGCCGCGGTGGCCAGGAACATCGCCGTACAGCTGCGAGCAGCACCCGCGGGGCGCCGAATCGGTCGCCGATCGCGCCGCCGACCAGCAGCAGAACGGCTCGCGGGGCGGCGGCGAGCAACAGGATCAGACCGGCGACACCGCCGCCGTGCTGGGTGGCGGACCAGCCGATGGCGAACGTCATCGTCAGATCGCCGAGGAGAGACACGGCGGCGCCGAACAGCCAGATCCAATAGCGGACCGGGATGCGCTGTGTATCCGAGTCAGTGGGCGGAGTCACGATCGACGACCTTAGACGACAACCGATGGGATCTCACGGCTACCCGCCCCCGCTCTGTGGAAACCAGTCTCAGACCTCAGCCTTTACGCAGCTCTGCCGCGCCGTCACGCACCGTAGCGCCCTTGGCCCGTGCCGCCTCGGCGAGCGTCTCCTGGAACGCGATCATCTGGTCCCGCAACTTCTCGTCGCGACGCAGCCAGGATCCGCACCGCGAGCAACCCGGCGTTGCGAGCGTTCCCGATCGAGACGGTCGCAACCGGAACCCCGGCCGGCATCTGCACGATCGACAGCAGCGAGTCCATCCCGTCGAGGTATTTCAGCGGCACCGGTACGCCGATCACCGGCAGCGGGGTCACCGACGCGAGCATGCCCGGGCAGGTGCGCGGCGCCGCCGGCGCCGGCGATCAGCACCTTGAGCCCCCGCTCGTGTGCTGACCGTCCGTAGTCGATCATCTCGGTCGGCATCCGGTGCGCCGAGATCACGTCTGCCTCAAAGGGCACGTCGAACTCGGCACACACCTCGGCCGCGGCCTTCATCGTCGGCCAGTCGCTGTCCGACCCCATCACGATGCCACATCACAGCTGTTTCCTATTCGTCGATCGTGCCGGTCAGGTACGCCGCAGCATGCCGCGCGCGGTCGCGGGTCTCCTCGAGGTCGTCGCCGTACGCCGTGACGTGGCCGACCTTGCGCCCCGGCTTCACGGACTTGCCGTAGAAGTGGACCTTCAGGCCCGGGTCGCGTGCCATGCAGTGCAGCAGGCCGCGGTGCATGTCCTCGACGTCGCCGCCGAGCACGTTCACCATCACCGTGTACGGCGCCCGCGCGGCAGGCGATCCGAGCGGCAGGTCGAGTACCGCGCGCAGGTGGTTCTCGAACTGGGACGTGACCGCGCCGTCGATCGACCAGTGCCCGGTGTTGTGCGGGCGCATCGCCAGCTCGTTGACCAGCAGCCGCCCGTCGCGCGCCTCGAACATCTCGACCGCGAGGATGCCGACCACGCCGAGCTCCCCGGCGATCCGCAGCGCGGTCTGCTGCGCCTGCGCGGCCTGCTCCGGCGCCAGCCCGGGCGCGGGCGCGGTCACCTCGACGCAGATGCCGTCCCGCTGCACCGACTCGACGATCGGGTAGGCGACCGCCTGCCCGTGCGGCGAGCGCGCCACGATCGCGGACAGCTCGCGGACGAAGTCCACCTTCTCCTCGGCCAGGATCGGTACGCCGCTGCCGAACGCGGTCGTCGATCTGCGGGTCCTCGGGACCGTCGACGAACCAGACGCCCTTGCCGTCGTACCCGCCGCGGGTGGTCTTCAGGATGATCGGGAAACCGCCGACCCGCTTGGCGAAGTCCGCGACGTCGGCCGGCGTACGCGACCACCTGGTGGGCGGGCGCCGGCGCGTCGAACGTGTCCAGCCGCGCGCGCATCACCGCCTTGTCCTGAGCGTGCACGAGCGCGTCCGGACCGGGGTGGACCTTCACGCCGTCCGCCTCGAGGGCGTGCAGCAGGTCGGTCGGGACGTGCTCGTGGTCGAACGTCACCACATCGCACTCCGCAGCGAACCGACGTACCGTCTCCGGGTCCTTGTAGTCGCCGACGGGTGCGTCCGCGACGGCCTGGGCCGCCGACACCGTCTGGCCCTCGGCGAGCACGCGGAGCTGGATTCCGAGCGCGACGGCCGTCTCCTGGGTCATCCGGGCCAGCTGCCCGCCGCCGACCATGCCGACCACCGGGGTCCCGACAGGGAGATCCTTACGATCGAACTTCACAGCGGTGAGCCTAATGTCCATACATCATCGGGCGTACGGCGGCCGTCGTGGCACGCGGGCGATTTCGGGGTCGGACCGGTCGCCGGGTACCGTGGGAAGCTGCCCTCCCGTCGCGGTGTGATCACAGAAGGTTCCGAGGACCGTTGAAGCTCGTCACCACGCTGTACCGCCAGTTCCAGCACTTGGTGCACGAAGTCGCCAAGTTCGGTGCTGGTCGGTCTGCTCGGTCTGGTCGTCGACCTGCCGATCTACAACTGGCTGGTCTTCAGACAACCCGCTGGTGCTCGCCGACTCCGGTGACGGCATGCTGCACCACAAGCCGCTGACCGCGAAGCTGATCTCGACCACGGTCGCCACGATCGTGACGTACTTCGGCAACCGGTACTGGACGTGGCGGCACCGGGAGCGCACCGGCCTGCACCGTGAGTACGTGCTGTTCTTCGTGCTGAACGGCATCGGCCTGCTGATCGCGGCCGGCTGCCTGGCCTTCTCGCGGTACGTCCTGGACCTGCACAGCTGGCTGTCCGACAACATCGCGGCCAACTTCATCGGCCTCGGCCTCGGCACCCTGTTCCGCTTCTGGTCCTACCGCAAGTTCGTCTTCAGGGAAGAGCTCGCCCTCGACGAGGCCGAGCACGCGCCGACCCCGGACTCCCCCGCCGAACTCGACGGGGAGTCGACCGGAGATCTGCCCGCGGTCCGCTGACCCCGGCTGGTCGATGACTTCCCCTCAACCACCCCTGCAGGCGCGGCCGCGGCCCCGTCCTGCAGTTGTCGTCAGCATCGTTCTGGCTGTGCTGCTGGTGGGCTCCGTTGTCTCCGGGACCGTGGCCGTCGCCATCGTGCGGTCCGACGCGAAGACGCAACTGGAGCGCGCCGACGACCTGCAGCGTAAGGTCGACGCCGCCGGGCCGGGCGAGCAGGTACGCACGGAGGTCCTGGCGGCTGCGCGGACAAACGTCGGCGTCCTCTTCACCTATGACTACCGAAACCTCGACGACTACGCGTCGGCGGCCCAGAAGGTCACGACGGAGACGTTCGGCGCCGAGTTCGCGAAGACCGTGGCCGCGATCCGTCCGCAACAGCTGAGTCAGCAGGCCGTCGCCAAGGCCGAGGTCAAGGACGCCGCCGTCAAGGACGCGACCGCCGCCACGGCCCACGTCCTCCTGTTCGTCGACACCACCACGACCACAAAAGGTGCGTCGGCACCGAGCATCCAGCGCACCCGGGTGCAGCTCACTCTCCAGTCAGTGGGCGGCCACTGGCTCATAGACGGCGTCGAAGCAGTCTGAGTTCGTCACTCTCCGAACGGCGGCTTCCAAGTGGCGTTGCCGTCGGTCCAGTGGAAGTAGACCGGGTCGGTGAAGGTGCCCGGAACCTTGCCGAACGACTGGATGACGGTGGTCGGGCCGGTGGCGTGGCCTAGGGCGTACATGTAAGCGGTGTGGGTGTCCCGGTCGATGCCGAGCAGGACCGATCCGTACTGGCCGCACTGCTGCGCGATCAACGTCTCGAAGCCCTGCCAGGTCTTACTGCGGACCTGCTTGACGACGGGCTTCATCGGCGCGGTGGTCGGGATGTGGATCGTGTACAGCGCACCGCCGCGGGTGTTCGCGAGGAACGTGTCGTAGGTCTTGGTCGAGCTGATCAGTGTCATCGCCTTCACCGCGGCGAATCCGGGCGCGGACACCTTGCTCTGCCAGGCGCCCTTGCTGTCGACGGTCCAGCGGAACAGCGTGCCGTCGTTGCGGAGTCCGTACGTGTTGTGCCGGAGCACCTTGTCGTAGTACAGCCCTTCGTCGAGGGCGACGAAGGTTCCCCAGCCGCCGCCGAACCGCTTGATCCCACCCTCGATGACGCCGTTCTCGCCGGTCGAGTAGTTGGCGTAGTACAGCGCATCCCCGACCACGCTGTACCCGCCGACGAAGGCGATGCTGATCCCGTCGTCGCCCCGTGAGATCGACGAACTGAACCGAACAGCTCCGTCGGGGTACACGTCGCGCCCCAGGATGCGGCTGGCCGGGGCCGTCGGCGGCGTCGCCGCGAAGACGCCCTGTTCCCTGTGGTCACCGCCGGCCGTCACGGACCCCACCGCCACCGGGCAGCCCCCTGCCGACACCGCGCTCGGCGTCGCTGCCGCGGTCCCAGGGATCACCACCCCTGCTGCCACGAGTAGGGCCGCTGCTGTCGTTCCGAGTGGTTTGAGCATTCGCACCACCCCCCTTTCACTTGTCTTGCTCATTCGGCCTGTTTCGGGCTGCCGGCGTCCTTCAGGCCCGCGTAGACGTTGTCGGGCAGCGTCGCGGGCACCTTGCCCATCGACTGGATCACCGTGCTCAAACCGGTGTAGCGGCCGACGGCGTACAGGTAGGCGGAGTCGGTGTCCTTGTCGATGCCGAGCAGCAGGGAACCGTACACGCCGCACTGCTGGGTGATCAGGGTCTCGAAGCCCTGCCAGGTGCGGGTGCGGACCTGCTTCACGACGGGCTTCATCGGTGAGCTGGTCGGGATGTGGATCGTGTAGAGCGCGCCGCCGCGGGTGTTGGCGACGAACGTGTCGTACGTCGCGGTCTTGCTGATCAGCGACATCGACTTGACCGCCGAGAACCCGGGCGTAGAGCCGGCGCTCCGCCAGACGCCCTTCGAGCTCACGGTCCAGCGGAACAGGACACCGTCGTTGCGCAGACCGTAGACGGTCCACCGGGAGATGCCGGCCTCGGTCGGACCCTGGTACTCGGCTTCCTCCACCATGGTGAAGTTCCCCCAGCCACCGCCGATTCGTCGCAGGCCGGCCGGCGGCTGGTCGATGATCCCGTCGCTGTCGGCGCCGTACGCCGCCTGGTAGAGCGCGTCGCCGATGATGACGTAGCCGTACACGCCGTGTTCAGAGCCGTCAGGGCCCTGGTCGATCAGTACCGACATCGTGGCCATCACCTTCACCTGACCGGGTGCGAACGCACCGCGGCCGAGCGCGCCGTTGGTCGCCTTCGGCGGCGTGGTCGACAGGACCGCCACGTTGTTGTGGTCACCGCTTGCGGTCACTGACGACGCGTGGACGTAACAGTTCACGGTGGACGTGGCTGACGCTGTGGAGCTGGCTGACGCTGTGGTCGGGACCAGGGTTGCGGTGAACAGCACGGCTGCCGCGGTTGTTACGAGTGGTTTGAGCATTGGTGCCACCCCCTTACTTGGCATGATGCTCTCGCGAAGGCAGAAGTTGTCGGTACGGCATGTGAGGATGCGGTGGTGACTGACTTCGACGTGCGGGTGGCGCAGACGGACGAGTACGAGCTGGTCTCTGGCCTGTTCGGCGAGGCGATGATGTTCGAGTCGACGCCGGACGACCTCGGGCGGCAGTTGTTCGAGCCGGAGCGGACGCTGGTGGCGACCGACGGCGCGGAGATCATCGGGACGACCAAGGCGCTCACCCGGGACCTGTCCGTGCCCGGTGCGGTGGTCGACGCGGCCCACGTGACCGGGGTCGGCGTGCGGGCGACGTACCGGCGGCGGGGTGTGCTGTCCCAGCTGATGGCGCGGCAGCTGCGGGAGGTGCCGGAGGCGATCGCGGTGTTGTGGGCGAGCGAGCCGGCCATCTACGGGCGGTTCGGGTACGGCGCGGCCGCGTGGGGCACGAACTACGAGGTCGATCTGCGCCGGGTTGGCCCGACCAACGATCGGATCCGTCCGGGTGCGCTCGGCGTACTGACCGTGGACGAGGCGCTCAAGGAGTTGCCGAACCTACTGCGGCGTGCGCAGGAGCTACGCCCTGGCGTGTCCGGGCGGTCGGAGTTGCGGTGGCAGAAGCACCTGGAGGACAAGCCGGACGACCGCCACGGGCGGATCGCGCGCCAGATCCTGGTGCACCGCGACGAGGCCGGCACGATCAACGGGTACGCGCTGTGGCGCGGCAAGATGAACTGGGTCCCGACCGGCCCGGCGAACGAGGTGCTCGTCGAGGAACTGGTCGCGCCGGACGCGACGGCGTACCGGGCGCTGTGGCAGCACCTGCTGACGATGGATCTGAGCGCGAAGCTCGGTTACGGGTACGGCGCGGTCGACGAGCCGCTGCAGCAGCTCGTGAGCACGCCGACCGCCCTCGAGCGGCGGGTCGGCGAGTCGCTGTGGCTGCGCGTGACCGACGTACCGCGGGCGCTCCAGCAGCGGCAGTACGCCGTGCCGGTCGACGTCGTCCTCGACGTGACCGACGACCTGATCGAGGCGAACACCGGCCGCTTCCGGCTGACCGCCGACGAATCGTCCGTCACCTGCGAACGCACCGACGCCCCCGCCGACCTCACTCTGTCGATCGCCGCCCTCGGCGCCGCGTATCTGGGCGGCCGCCCCCTGACCGAGTTCGCCGCCACCGGCCGCGTCACCGAACACACCCCCGGCACTCTCAACCGAGCAACAGCCGCCTTCGGCTGGCCCGTCGCCCCGGTCAGCCTGGAGATCTTCTAGCGGTCGTCGTCCGAGCTGAAGATCGTGTCGCCGTCTTCGGTTCGCGGCTGCTGTTGCGGCTGCTGGGGGCGGCGGCGCATGTGTTCCGGGGGCTGCTCCTCCTCGAGGATGCCGTCGCCGGGCCTGCCCTCCGGGCCGCCGAACAGGAGGTCGGACATCTGCAGGTGGACGTGCTCGACATGCGGTACGTCGGGGAGCACGACCTGACCGCGTTCGCCGGCGGACTCGATGTGCAGCGTGCCGCAGCCGAGCATGCGGTCCACCAGGCCGTGCTCGTAGGACACGTCGTTGATCCGCATCAGCGGGATGTCCCGGCCGGTCCGGGTGAGGATGCCGTGCCGGGTGATCAGCCGCCGGTTGGTGATCGTGTACGTCGAGAAGAACCAGTTCAGGAACGGCTTCGCGCCGAACGCCGCGACGAGCACCAGCGCCGACCGCGCAGATCGCGATCCGGGCCGGGGTCTGCATCGACCCGGCCGGCACGATCGCGGCCAGGAAGCCGCCGCCGGCCGGCCACCACCAGTAGCAAGAAGACCGGCACGATCAGCGCCTTCCAGTGCGTCCGGGTGCTGACGACGACGTACTCGTCCTCACCCAACAATTTCGCCGAGATCGCCATGGCCCCAGTCTCACAGTTACCGGGTTCGGTTGTCCCCTCCCGACACGATCAGCACGCCCATCGGGCACCAAAGAGGTTTAACACTTCACAAAATGCATACAGTCAGCCAAGATGCGCGGGGGGTAATTGCTGGGGACTCAGAAGGAGCCGTGATGGCAGTCTTGTCGGTTCTCGACCGGGAGCACACCGTCGCACCGCCGGGCTACAGCCGCTGGCTGATCCCGCCGGCCGCGCTCGCCGTCCACCTGTGCATCGGCCAGGCGTACGCGACCAGCGTCTACAAGACGTCGATGGTGAAGCACTTCGATACCACCCAGACCGCGGTCGGGGTGATGTTCAGCATCGCGATCGTGATGCTCGGCCTGTCCGCCGCCGTCGGCGGCACCTGGGTCGAACGCAACGGACCGCGGAAGGCCATGTTCGTCTCCGCCTGCTTCTGGGCGACGGGGCTTCCTGGTCGGCGCCCTCGGCATCGGCACCGGCCAGCTCTGGCTGGTCTATCTCGGGTACGGCGTGATCGGCGGCATCGGCCTCGGGATCGGCTACATCTCGCCGGTCTCCACGCTGATCAAGTGGTTCCCGGACCGCCCGGGCCTGGCCACCGGCCTGGCGATCATGGGCTTCGGCGGCGGCGCGCTGGTCGCCAGCCCGCTGTCCCGCCAGCTGCTCGGCCTCTACGACTCCGGCTACGACCCGAACGTGACGCACGTCGGTGGCCGGCGGCGGCGCGCTGGTCGGCGCTGTTCCTGACGCTGGGCGTCGGCTACTTCGTGATCATGATGTTCGGCGTCTTCAACATCCGCGTCCCCGCCGACGGCTGGACGCCGGACGGCTTCGACTCGTCGGCGGTGCAGCAGAAGGCCCTCGTCACGACCGCGCAACGTGTCGGCGGCGAACGCGATCAAGACGCCGCAGTTCTGGTTGCTGTGGGTCGTGCTGTTCTGCAACGTCACCGCCGGTATCGGCATCCTCGAGCAGGCCAGCCCGATGATCCAGGACTTCTTCCGCGGCGACGGCGGCAAGTCGACGCGTCGCGGTCGCGGCGGCGGCCGGGTTCGTCGGCCTGCTGTCGATCTTCAACATGGCCGGCCGGTTCGGCTGGTCGTCGACGTCCGACGTGATCGGCCGCAAGCCGATCTACGCGATGTACCTCGGCGTCGGGATCGTCGCGTACGCGCTGCTGGCGACCGTCGGCCACACCAGCACGGCGGTCTTCGTGCTGCTGGCCGCGGTCATCATCTCGTTCTACGGCGGCGGGTTCGCGACCGTTCCGGCGTACCTGCGGGATCTCTTCGGCACCTACCAGGTCGGCGCGATCCACGGCCGGCTGCTGACCGCGTGGTCGGCGGCCGGGATCGCCGGACCGCTGATCATCAACGGGTTCCTCGACCGCGAGGGCAAACCGGGCACGCTGACCGCGGCGGCGTACCGGCCGGCGCTGTTCACGATGGTCGGCGTACTGGCCGTCGGGTTCGTCGCGAACCTGCTGATCCGCCCGGTCTCCGAGCGATTCCACGAGAAGTCCGAGCTCCAGTGTGGAGGCCACCCGATGAATCAGACCCCACGCCTGGTGATCTCCTGGCTCCTGGTCGCCGTACTCCTCGGCTACGGCATCATCCAAACCCTGATCACCGCAGCGAAGCTCTTCACGCACTAGTTCGCAGGTGGGTGACGTCCCCGGCTGCGAGCGGCCGGGGGCCTTCCTTTGTGTCGACGATCAGGCGGCCGTCGTCCGCGAGGTCGCGGGCGGTTCCTTCGAGGAAGGTGCCGTCGGGGAGTTCTACGCGCACTGTTTGGCCCAGGGTGGCGGAGAGTTCGCGGTATTCCGGGAGAACGACAGCTGGGTCGCCGTTCGCGTCTACCCAGGACTGGTAGCGAGACGCGAGCTCACGAAGTACCGCTGACATCACCGTGGCTCGGTCGGTTGTCGCTGCCTTCTCCAGTGCGAGCGACGTGGCCGCCTCGTGGGGCTTCTCCGACTCGCGGAGGGTCACGTTGAGGCCGATGCCGATCGACCGCAGCCGGTCCTTCGACGCGCTCCAGCAGGATGCCGGCCAGCTTGCGGTCCTCGACCAGTACGTCGTTCGGCCACTTCACCTGCGCCGGAATCTCGCCAACCGCCCGCACCGCGGCGGCTACCGCCAGCGGGACCAGCAGCCCCAGCCACGGCCACCGTGCCGCCTCAACAGCGGTCGGACGCAGCAGGAGCCGACATCAGCAACGCAGAGCGCGGCGGTGTGGTCCAGGTACGCCCCAGACCGCCCGCGACCGGACGACTGGTACTCCGCGGCCACGACCAGCCCCTCTGGCTGACCCCAGCAGCCGCAGCTGCGGCCACAACCGCGTTGGTCGACGGCGTCTCCGCCAGTACGTCGATCTGCGTCCACAGCGCACCAGGACGCACCAAGCCGCCCCCGCAGGAACCGCTCATCCAGCGGCGGCCGCTCCAGGTCGCCGAACATCAGCCGGTGTTCTGCAGACCGGCAGCAACACCAGAAACGGTCAGCAACAGCAACCGCCGGGTCCGGACGATCTGCGCCTCGTCCAGTGAGTCATCGGTGCGCAGCGTCCGCAGTGCCCGCAGCTGCAGGTAGCTCAGCGCGTCGACGTACGGGTTGCGCAGCTCGACCGCACGGCCCAGCACGCGGCGTCCCTGCAGCAGGCGCTCGCTGGTCGAGCACCTTGAGCACCCACTCGGTGGTGAGCTGCGTGCTCGTCCAGCATCTGCTGGGTCAGGTCCGGCCGGTCGCCCAGCTCCAGGTAGCGGCCGAGGATGCGCCGGTCCGTCTTCGCCAGCGACATCTCCGCGTTCTCCAGCATCACCTGGAACAGCGGCCAGTTCTGGTTCGCGTCCTGCAGCAGCTGCGACGTCCCCGACCGCGGCGAGCGCCGTACCGAGGCCGTACCAGCCAGGGGCGTTCACACGGGCCTGCGACCACGCGAACACCCACGGGATCGCCCGCAGGTCCTCAAGCGACGACACCGCGACGCCACGCCGGGCAGGCCGCGACCCGAGCGGCAGCTGGCCCAGCTCCTCCAGCGGAGTCACACGTGCTGAACCACTCCGCGAAGCCGTCCGCCTTCACCAGCCCGTGGTACGCCGTACGCGCTGCCTCGTCGAGCGTCTTCTCGACCACGGCGAACCGCTCAGCCGCGACCACGGCCCGCTCCTCCACCGCCGGCGTCGACGCCAGCAGTGTTGCCGCAGTCACCTGCTCGATGTGCCGCTGCGCGATCGCCGAGTTCCCGTACCGGGCCGGAATCGCCTCGCCCTGCTCAGTCAGCTTGAACCGGCCGGCCACCGAGCCGGGAGCCTGCGCCAGTACGGCGCGGTTCGCCGGACCACCGCCACGTCCGAGCGCACCGCCGCGGCCGTGGAACAGCGTCAGCCGGATCGCGTTGCGCTGCGCCCACGCGGTGATCCGCGCCTGCGCGTCGTACAGCGCCAGCGTCGCCGACACCGGTCCGACGTCCTTGGCGGAGTCGGAGTAGCCGAGCATGACCTCGAAGCGCCGGTCGTTCGCGGTGAGCCGGTGCCGGACCCGGGTGAGCTGGATCGCGTTGTCCAGCACCTCCACCGAGTTCTGCAGGTCCTCACCGGTCTCGAACAGCGGTACGACGTCCAGCTCGATCGGACGCCCGTCCAGCGCCGCGTCGGCCAGCTCGTACACAGCTGCCAGGTCGCCGGCGTTGCGGGTGAACGAGACGACGTACCGGCGGCAGGCCTCGGGGCCGAAGCGCTGCTGGATCTGACCGATCACGCGGAGTGTGGCGAGCACCTCCTCCGTCTGGTCGGACAGCTCGCCGCCGCCGAGCACCTCCTCCAGCGCCTTGGCGTGCACCGAGGAGTGCTGGCGGACCTCCAGCTCGGCCAGGTGGAACCCGAACGAGTTCACCTGCCAGATGAGGTGCTGCAGCTCGCCGTACGCCTGGCGTGGTGCGCCGGCGCTCACCAGCGAGTCCTGCAGGACCTTGAGCTCGTGCAGGAAGTCAGCGGCCCGCGGGTACCCGAAGTCGGCGTCACGGGAGCGGGTCGCGGCCAGCCGGCGGGCAGCGAGCAGCAGGAGCTGCCGGTGCGGCTCGGCCGGGGAGCGAGTCTCGATGTCGGTGATCAGCTCCGGGTTGACCGCGCGGGCGTCTTCCAGGATGCGGCGTACCGGCGCGGACGGCGGCGTGGTCGCGGCGTCCAGGGTGAGGGCCCGGCCGAGCGCCTCGGTCGCCTGCTCGAGCGCCCGGAGGACGTGGTCGGCCTGGATCTGCATGGCCTCGCGGGTGATCGCCGCGGTCACGTTCGGGTTGCCGTCGCGGTCGCCGCCGATCCACGAGCCCAGGTGGACGAACGGCGCCACCACGGGCGTCCGCGTCCCGGCCTCGTCACCGGCCAGCGCGTCGTCGAGCCGCCGGTACACGTTGCCGACGACGTTGAACAGCGTCTCCTCGAACACCGCCATCGCCGAGCGCACCTCGTCCAGCGGCGAGGGGCGGCTGGTGCGGAGCTGCGACGTACGCCAGAGGATGTCGACCTGCTCGACCAGGCGGCGACGGTTCTCCGCCAGGTCGCTGTCACCGGCCCGCGGGTCGTGGCGCTCGTCCAGCAGCGAGCTGATCCGGCGGATCGTCGCCAGTACGGCGCGGCGCCGGGCCTCGGTCGGGTGCGCGGTCAGGACGGGCCGGAACTCCAGGCCGTTCAGGAGCGCGCGGGCCTGCTGCTCGCCGCTGTCGCGGGTGATCTGCTCCACCGCCTGGGCCAGCTCGGACACCACGGCCTCGCTGCCGGCGCGGTCGCGCTCACGCAGTACGCGGGCCCGGTGCAGCTCCTCGCTCAGGTTCGTCAGGTGGAAGTAGCAGGTGAACGCGCGGGCGACGTCCTCGGCGCGCTCGTGCGGCCAGGACGCGACCAACTGCTCGGCCGCGGCGCCGTCACCGGCAATGGTCAGCTCACGCAACTTCTCGACGTCGTCGAGCAGCGGCTGACCGGCGTACTCGAGCAGAACCTTGCCAAGGATCTCGCCGAGCAGGCGGACGTCGGCCCTGAGTTCCTCAGGCACCTCGAACCGCGCGCGGGTACGGGTCTCACTACCGGTCTCGGTCACGTTCGCCCACCCTATCGGCGGACACCCGCCAACGCCGCAGACAGTCCGCCCACTGGAAGCGGATCGTGACCGCACACCCAGCTACTTCACAGTACGTGGAGCGTTGCTGTCACTCCGCCCGCCCACCGCGATCCGGCTGGGTCCTGGCGGGCTGGAACTGGCGGACGCCCTCGCTGGTGATCAGCGTCGACGGAGTGCCTGACTCGGCGGCAGATTCGGCCATCCGCGCCCAGTCCTGGGCGGTGGCCCGTTCGGCCTGATGCTGAACGATCTGCCAGTCGATCGGCTGCCCGGCCCACCGGTCGGCCTCCTGCCGTACGCCGTCCGAGATCCGGCCACCCCTCCGCTGCTCATGTGCCCAGCGGATCGCATTCGGCATCCGGGCTTGTTCGTAGAGCGCATCGAGCTGCGGAGCCCGGTCCGGCTGGTGCTCCTTGGCCGCCTGGACGACCCGCTCGGTCAGCTCCGGGTGCGTTGCCTCGACGATCTCGCCGTACCGCTCACCCTGGACCCGCCGGGTGAAGGCGCCCTCGGCCGTCACCACGGTCTCCTGCTCGTACCGGCCGTACTTGTACTCCGGCACGGCGCCGTCCCGGACCGACAGCTGGACGGCCTCATCTGCGCCCACCGACACCCGTGGGGCCTCGATGCGGTCGACAGCCTGCTCATAGCCGGCCGCCACCGCGCGGAGCTCGTCGTCGGCGACGCCCGCCGTACTGAGGTCCTCCAGCGCCTTGCCCACGTCCCGCGGATACATCAGGAGGCCCAGGTCGTACTCCGCTTCGACCGACCGGAACTCTCCGTCGGCGGACAACGGGTAGACGCCGCCCTCCGCGTAGATTCCGGGCGGGACCTCCGCCTGCCAGCCGTCCGGACCACTGTGGAGCTTCTGACCGGCGCGCTCCGCCGCGGCGGTCTCGATCACCGGAAGCTCACGCGCCGCCGCGAAGTCCTGGAGCCACTCCGCATCCCAGGCGCTCACCGGTCCGGCGCCGTCCGCTTGCTGCGGAACGACGACGCCGGCGATCTCGACGCCGGCACCGAAGGTGGTGTTCAGCGGCACCGGCGAACCCAGGCGGTGCTCTCCGGCCAGCAGTTGGTCACCATTGATCGGGCCCTCGCTGGTCCGCGACAGGTGGATGTGTTCCGGCGGCATCGCGATGACCAGCCCGCCGTGCTCCGGCGGATGGTTCTCGTCGATCAGCACCGGCTTGTGCGACATGTGCCGATCGCGGTCGGCGCTCCACGGCTCGCTGACGCCGACCCGGTCGGGATCCACCACGAACGGGTCCGGCGGCACCGCGCCGGCGATCCGGGTGTCCGGGCCGACGAGCGCCCTGAGCTTCGTCCCGCGGGCGCTCAACGGCACGACGACGTACCGCCAGCCGGGGCCGTGCTCGCGCGGATCGGTGTCCCCGAGTAGTTCATGAGATGCCGAAGGCATGACCCTCCTCGTCGCAGCGCGACCGCCGGATCCGACGGTCGCCGGGGAACCTATCGCGGCGTGGGATCAAACGTTGGCGAAGCCGCCGCCGACCACCTGGGAGACGGTTCGCGCCAGGTCGGACGGGGAGCGGTCGGTGGCGCCGGTGACGAGCATCCGGGCGCAGGCCTCGATCATCGAGGCGAGCAGCTCGGCCAGCACCGGGAGGTTCGCGTCCGGGTCGGTGACGCCGGGGAGGGACTTGACCAGGGTCAGGCGCAGGCTCTCGACCAGGAACGCGCGGGCCGCGAGGACCCGCTCGGCGACGACGGGCGCGGCGCCGTACTGCGCGCCGAAGACGATCCGCCACGACTGCGGCTGCTTGGCCACCGCGGTGAGGAACGCGGTCACGCCGTCGAGGACGTGCTCCTCCGGGGTACCGACGTTCGGGTCCGCCGGGAGCGCGGCCATGATCGAGACCACCAGGTGCTGCTCCTCACGGCCGAGCAGGGCCAGCAGCAGCTCGTCACGGTTCGCGAAGCAGTCGTAGACGACCGGTTTGGTGACCCCGGCCGCGTCCGCGACCGACTGCATCGTGGTCCCGGCGTACCCCTTCGCGGAGAAGACCTCGAGCGCGGCGTCCAGGATGAGCGGCCGGCGCCGCTCCGGACCGAGGTGCGGCGCACGCCGACGTCTCTCACCCTCCCCAACCACTTGACAAACCTAGCGCATCGTAGGAAATTCCTACGGTCTGGTAGGAACTGCCGCGGGGGTGGTTGATGACCGATCGGGGCAGTGCCGGCTGGCTCGAGTCCGACGGCCTCACGGCCCTGGACGCGAGTGAGCTTGCCCGGCTGGTCGACCGGACGTCGGAGCGGGAGCTCCGGCATCGTCTCATCGGGGGAGTACGAGAGATCGCGTTGCGCGAGATCTTTCGCCGGATGCCGGAGTACCTCCGACCCGCCCGGGCTGCCGGGTTCGACGCTGTGATCAGCTGGCAGATCACCGGCGCGGGCGGGGCCGGACGTCGCGAGTCGGTCGACGAGTACTGGCTCCGCGTCCACGACGGCCGCTGCACGATCGTGTCCCCGCGCCCCACTCCCGCGGACATCTCGATCCGCACCGACCCCACCACCCTGCTCCGCATCGTCACCGGCAACGAGGACCCCGTCCTGGCCGTCCTGAAACAACGCCTCACGGTCCGCGGCGACCTCGCCCAGGCCGCCCGCCTCCCCAAACTCTTCAGCGCAGGCCCTCTGTAATCAGCGGTCGCGGGTCTGAGCGGGGTTCGGTTGGGTGGTTTTGGTGGTTGTGGTGGGAGCACTCGTCGGTACGGCGGTCTGTGGGCGGGTGAGCGCGGTGTCGACGGCGAACCGGGCCGGCGAGTCGGGGGCGAGGGTGTGGGCGTAGGCCTTGCGGCCGAGTTCCTGGCCGTACATCAGCGCCTGGCTCGCGGTGGCGGTCGCGGGCAGATCGGCGAAGCCGCGGTCGACCGTCTCGGCAATCGCCTGTACGGCGGCCGGCCGGTCGGACTCGGAGAGCGCTGAGTTCGCGACCAGCAACTCGCCCGCGGTGGTTCCGAAGTCGGCGCTGCCGGCCATACGGCGCAGGGACTCGCTCGGTTCTGTGTCCAGGCCCTTCACGTTGTCAACCGCGTTCGCGAAGCCCCGGACGACCTGACCTTGCTGGGAGTCGGGATACAGCGGTTCGGGCGTCATCACCTGGGCAGCCAGCTCCGGGGGCAACGTCCGTACGGCGATGTCGTTGAGGTTCTGCGCCGCGAACTCGGCAGCGACCGCCCGCTCGGCCGGCGTGAACTCCGTCTCGGTCATCCTGGCGACCAGGCCCTCCTGCGCGGTGCGCCCGGCCATCAGCGCGTACTCCGCTGTCAGCTCCTGGAGCGCCCCGCGCGCACCGCGGACCTGCTCGGGCGTGAGCTCGCTCGTCCCGTGCCTCGTCAGTTCGTGCAGCTCGCGCCGAGCGTCCTGGCTGAGATAGAGCGTCCCGTCGAGCGACTGGGTGGTCCGGGTGGTCATGTCCGGCCACGGGAAGTTCTCACCGTTCCACGGCGACACCTGCGCTCCGGTCAGTTCGCCGACCGTCCCGTGCACACGCTGGAGCAGGTCGTCCCGCGACTGCGGACGCTCGGCCGGCAGGCCCGGCGGTCGCGACTCCGCGGGCTTCTCCCAGTAGTCGATCTTCTCCAGGGACTCGTGCAGCTTGCCCACCTCGTCGCGCGCGATCCCGCCCGCCGCGTCGATCGGGTCGACGCCTCCGGCGATATCCCTGGTCCGGTACTCCAGCTCCTCGGTCAGCTCCCGCTCCGCGGCGCGCTCCATGTCCCGGTCGCCGAACCCCGCCTCGATGGTTCTGGTCAGCTGCCGATGAATCCCCGCCTGCTGCCCCTCCGGCAGTCGCGCGTAGTCCATGCGCACCTCCAGCAGCATCGCGGCCGCCTCGTGCGCCGCCCCACCGTGGCCCGCGGCAACGAGCCGCTTCAGCACCGCGTCTTCGCCCTGAGCCGTCCGCGCCCCGATCGCGACCGCCATCGCCCGCGCACCCGCGACGTCGCCCTCTAGCTGCGGCAGTGGGAACCGCCCGAGGTCGTCAGGCCGCCCGTTCGGGAACAGTCCCGCGACCAGGCGCGGGGTCGCGTTGAAGGCGTACGCCCGGCTGACAGCTCTCGCCAACCGGTCCCGGGCCGCCGGGTCGGCAGCAAGCGGCAAGGACGGGTCCGGCTCGAGTGCGTTCGCACGCATCGCCACCAGCTCGGTCAGCCCGAGGCGCGCGTCCTCCCGCCGGTCGCGCCACCGCCCTTCGGTACCCGAGATCGAATGCAGCGAGGTCGCGAGCCGTTGCGGGATGTCCAGGTTGTCGGCGAGCGGCTTGACCATCTCCACGTGCCCGGCACTCAGCTCGGGCGTCTGGCCCCGCCGGAGCGAGGACACACCGTCGACGGTGTCCTTCACGACCAGTGCGTCGACCTTCTGGACCAGCTTCTCGACATTCGCGTCAGCCACCAGCGGAACCTATCGCCGGACCGGTTCAGTACGGCGCTTGCGAGCGACGTCACAGGCGGTACGGCGTACTGGCGCGTAGGCTGCCCGTTCATGGGAGAGACCGTGAACATCCACACCACCGCCGGGAAGATCGCGGACCTCGAGCAACGGCTCGACGACGCCGTCCACGCCGGGTCGGAGCGTGCGGTGGAGAAGCAGCACGCACGCGGCAAGAAGACCGCGCGCGAGCGGATCACGCTGCTGCTGGACGAGGGATCCTTCTCCGAGCTGGACGAGTTCGCGCGGCACCGCTCGACGAGTTTCGGGCTGGACGCGAACCGCCCGTACGGCGACGGCGTGGTGACCGGGTTCGGCACCATCGACGGCCGTCAGGTGTGCGTGTTCGCGCAGGACTTCACGGTCTTCGGCGGCAGCCTCGGCGAGGTGTTCGGCGAGAAGATCGTCAAGGTGATGGACCTCGCGATGAAGATCGGCTGCCCGCTGATCGGCATCAACGACTCCGGCGGCGCCCGGATCCAGGAAGGTGTGGTGAGCCTCGGCCTGTACGGCGAGATCTTCCGCCGCAACGTCCGCGCGTCCGGGGTGATCCCGCAGATCTCGCTGATCATGGGCCCGTGTGCCGGCGGCGCGGTCTACTCGCCGGCGGTCACCGACTTCACCGTGATGGTGGACGAATCCTCGTACATGTTCATCACCGGCCCGGACGTGATCAAGACCGTCACCGGCGAGGACGTCACCCAGGAGGAGCTCGGCGGCGCCCGGACGCACAACACCAAGTCCGGTAACGCGCACTACCTGGGTTCCGACGAGGAGGACGCGATCGAGTGGGTGAAGGCCCTGGTCGGTCATCTCCCGCAGAACAATCTCGAGGATCCCCCGGTGTACGACGCCCCGGCGGATCTCGAACCCACCGACACGGACCTCGCGCTCGACACGCTCGTCCCGGACTCGCCGAATCAGCCGTACGACATGCACACCGCGATCGAGGCGGTCGTCGACGACGGTGAGTTCCTCGAGGTGCAGACGCTGTTCGCGCCGAACATCATCGTCGGCTTCGGCCGGGTCGAGGGCCGCCCGGTCGGCGTGGTCGCGAACCAGCCGATGCAGTTCGCCGGCACGCTCGACATCGACGCGTCCGAGAAGGCGGCCCGGTTCGTCCGGACCTGCGACGCGTTCAACGTGCCGATCCTGACCTTCGTCGACGTCCCCGGCTTCCTGCCCGGCACCGATCAGGAGTGGAACGGCATCATCCGCCGCGGCGCCAAGCTGATCTACGCGTACGCCGAGGCGACCGTCCCGATGATCACCGTGATCACCCGGAAGGCGTACGGCGGCGCGTACGACGTGATGGGCTCGAAGCACCTGGGCGCCGACATGAACATCGCCTGGCCTACCGCGCAGATCGCGGTGATGGGCGCCCAGGGCGCGGTCAACATCCTGCACCGCCGCGAACTGGCCGCGGCCGACGACGTCGAGACCCGCCGCCAGGAGCTGATCACCGAGTACGAGGACCACCTGGCGAACCCGTACATCGCGGCCGAACGCGGCTACATCGACGCCGTCATCAAGCCGAGCGAGACCCGCGCCGAGATCGTCCGCGCCCTCCGCCTGCTCCGCACCAAACGCGACACCTTGCCCCCGAAGAAGCATGGGAACATCCCCCTGTGACCACGATCAAGATTGCCAAAGGCAACCCGACGCCCGAGGAGCTCGCCGCTCTGATCGCGGTGGTCGCCGCCCGCGCCGCCGTACCGGCTCCGGCCGCTGACCCGGACCGAGCCGGCAACTGGGCCACCTACTGGCGCAACGCCCGCACCCCGTTCCACCCCGGCCCCGGCCAGTGGCGCGCGAGCGCTCATCCGTAAACACTGGCGGTATGGCTAAGTACGCGGTCAACCCCGAGGCACTCGACCACGCGCGGAAGCTGATCGACGCGCGGCAGTACGTGCTGGACAGCGACTGGGGTGAGGTGCAGCCTCGGGCCGACGACCAGAACTCGTACCTGGACAAGCACGGCTGGCAGGAGTACGGCGCCTGGCACCTCGGGCTCACCGACGGCGCCGGCGAGGAGACCAAGGCACGCTACGCGTTCGTACTCGGCGATTTCCGGCGTATCCACCGCACCGCGCTGATCGCCTCGGTCTACCGGGCCTCCGAATGGCGGCACAAGGCCGTCGAACTGGCAGCGCACGACCTGCTGCAATACCTCGACGACAAGACCGGACTCACCGCCTGACCCGACCTGACGGTCAGGTACGGCGGAAGCGGACCACGGGGTACGTCGGGGATTCGCCGGTGTTGCGGATCGGGCCGGGGAAGGTGGTCGCGCCGTCGAGTACGAGGCCGTGGCGGGACGCGACGGCGACCAGGTGGGCGAGGGCGTCCTGGGAGCGGGTGTCGTCGGGGCCGCGGCCGTCGGCGTAGCGGCCGGCGTCGGACTTCTCGGCGGTGGTGACGAAGACGCCGTCGGTGCGCAGGACCCGCGCGACCTCGGCGATCACCGGCTCGCTGTCGTCGAGCAGGTGCAGCAGCCAGACGGCAACGACCGCGTCGCACCGGCGATCGGCCACCGGCAGTTGCGCCGCATCCGCCGCCGCGACGTGACCTGGCAGCCGGACATTCGCGCGCTGCAGCATCGCCGTAGACAGGTCGACGCCGTGCACCAGGTTGCCCAGAGCAACCAGCTCGGCGCCGACGATCCCGGTCCCGACCGCGAGCTCGAGAACTCTTCCGCCCTTGGGGAGCAGCGAGTCGACAGCGCGTGCGGCGGCCGCGGCGCGGGCCGGTCCGCCGCGCGTCTCGTCGTACGTCTCCGCGACGGATTCGTCGTACGTGAAGGGTTTCTGGGAGCGCCACAGCTGGGGCCAGGTGATGCCGACCTCGATCAGCATCCGGCGCAGCAACGGCAGCGAGAGCCCGACGACGTTGTGGTAGTCGCCCTCGATCGCCGTGACGAACGGGCCGCCGAGTCCGTCGACGGTGAACGAGCCGGCCACCACGAGCGGCTCGCCGGTCTCGACGTACGCGTCGATCTCCTCGTCGGTGAGGTCGGCGAACTGGACCTCCGTCGACGCCAGCTCCCGGATCTCCTGCTTGGAGGACGTGTCGAACAGGCAATGACCGGTGTGCAGTACGCCGCTCCGCCCGCGCATCATCCGCCAGCGCTCGCGGGCGACCTCGGGAGTACCGGGCTTGCCGTACGCGACGCCGTCGAACTCCAGGACCGAGTCGCAGCCGAGGACGGTCGCGTGGTCGTCCAGGTTCGCGACCACGGCACGGGCCTTCAAGACGGCGAGCAGGCGGGCGAGCTCGCCGGGGTTCTCCGCGGTGACGTTGTCCTCGTCGACGCCGGAGACGATCACCTCCGGCTCGATCCCCGCGGCGCGCAGCGTCTTCAGCCGCGCCGGCGACGCCGACGCGAGGACGAATCGGGTGCTCACAGCTTCGCCAGCGCCCGGCGCAGCGGGTCGAGGCCGATCGACCCGAGGTTCAGCGCGTCGGAGTGGAACGTCCGCAGGTCGAACGCGGATCCCTTGCGCTGCTTGGCCTCTTCCCGCGCCTGCAGCCAGATCCGCTCGCCGACCTTGTACGCCGGCGCCTGGCCGGGCCACCCGAGGTAGCGGTTCAGCTCGGCCTGCAGGAACTCGGTCTCCATCCGGCAGTGCGCCCGGAGGAACTCGAACCCGAGGTCGGCGTTCCACCGCTCCCCCGGCCGCCAGCCGAACGGGTTGTCCTTCGGCACCTCCAGCTCCAGGTGCATGCCGATGTCGACGATCACCCGCGCCGCACGGAACCCCTGGGCGTCCAGCATGCCGAACCGCGCGCCCGCGTCGTCGAGGTAGCCGAGTTCCTCCATCAGGCGTTCGGCGTACAGCGCCCAGCCCTCGCCGTGGCCGGAGACCCAGCAGGCGATCCGCTGCCAGCGGTTCAGCAGGTCGGTGCGCAGCATCGTCTGCGCGCATTGGAGGTGATGCCCGGGCACACCCTCGTGGTAGACCGTCGTGACCTCACGCCAGGTGGCGAAGTCCTCGACGCCGTTCGGCACCGCCCACCACATCCGGCCGGCGCGCGTGGTCAGGTCCTCGCTCGGCGGGGTGTAGTAGATCGAGCCGTCCGAGGTCGGCGCGATCATGCACTCGAGCTTGCGGATCTCGGCCGGGATGTCGAAGTGCGTGCTGCCCAGCTCGGCCACGGCCGCGTCGGACATCTGCTGCATCCAGTCCCGGAACGCTTCCTTGCCGTGGATCTTGCGGGCCGGGTCGTTGTCCAGCAGCGCCGCGGTCGCCTCGATCCCGCGGTCGCCGCCGTTCAGCCCGGCCGCGATGTCCTGCATGGCCGACTCGATCCGGGCCAGCTCCGCCCAGCCCCAGGCGTACGTCTCCTCGAGGTCGATCGCGGCACCGAGGAAGTTGCGGGAGGCCAGCTCGTACACCTCCCGGCCGCACGCGTCCCGCTCCGGCGCCCGCGGCGCGAGGTCGGCGGTCAGCCACGATCCGAACTGGTCGAACGCCTTCCGCGCCGCGGCGGCCGCCGCCTCGACGGTCGGCTTGACCGCACCCTCCGGCGCCTGCGCTGCCAGACCGGCGAAGAAGTCGTCGCCCTCGGCACCGGTCCAGCTGGCGATCCGCCCGGCCAGCCCGGTCACCTGGCGCACCGCCGAGATCCGGCCCTGATCAGCCTGCTCGAGCAGCGTCTCGCGGTACCCGTCGAGCGCCGTACCGATCTGGTTCAGCCGGATGGCGACGATCTCCCAGTCCTGCTCGGTGTCGGTCGTCATCAGGTCGAACACCTGCCGCAACCCCGCCGGCACCGACGCGATCGCGTTCAGCTGGTGCTGCGGTACGCCGGCCTCGTGGCGCTCGAGCTCCAGGCCGAGCCGCTCCACGAAGGCGTCCTTGGCGACCTCCTCCCGCGGACTCGCCGGCTCGATCGCAGCGGCCTCGGCGAGCGACCTCCTGACCTGCTCGACGCGCGCCTCGAAGCCGGCCGGGGTGAAGTCCGGCAGCTCGTGGTCGTGGCCGGGCACGCCCAGCTCGGTCGCCAGGATCGGGTCGAGCACGATCTCCTGCTCCAGGTGCCGCTCGGCGAGCTGGTCGATCGGGCTGTTCGGGGTAGTGGCAGCAGTCACCTGATCGACCCTACCTGTCGAGGGTCGCCGGAGCTGACCTGTTTGTTGCCGATACTGTGGCGGTCGCTGAATGCCAGCACGAGGGACGAGAGGAACGGCGTTGAGCCAGCCACCCTACGGGCCGCCCGGCCAGAACCCGCCGTACCAGCAGGGCCCGCCGCAGGGTCCACCGCAGGGTCAGTACGGCGGTCCTCCGCAGGGTCCTCCACCCGGTCAGTACGGCGGCCCGCCGCCGCAAGGCCAGTACGGCGGCCCTCCTCCGGGTCAGTACGGTGGCCAGCCCTCGCAGTACGGCCAGCCGCCGCAGGGTCCCGGCTTCGGCTGGGGTCCGAGCTTCGGCCCGGGTGGTCCCGGCGGTCCTGGCGGTCCCGGTATGGGCTGGCAGCCGCAGCAGCCGCGGAAGAAGTCGAAGGCGCCGCTGATCGCGATCCTGACGATCGTCGCGGTGGCCGTCGTCGGCGGCACGATCATCGGTCTGGTCCGGAAGGCCGCCACCGATGTGACCACCCCGCCGGTGACGCCGAGCCGGTACACCCCCGAGCCGACCACGTCCCCGACCGAGGAGCCGACGGAAGAGCCGACCGAGGAGCCCTCCGAGTCGCCGTCCGAGGAGCCGACGACCACGGAGCCCACCACCACCGAGACGTCGAGTACGCCGAACAAGCCGGCGGACACCACGGTCGTGGCGAAGAACGCGCTCTACAAGGTCGGCCAGATGTCCACGGTCAACTGCAAGGAGCCCAAGGCCCGGCCGACCAACGCCCGCGGCGCGGCCGAGTACTGGGCCGGGATCAAGCCCTGCCTGGACAGGTCGTGGGCGCCGCTGGTGGCGAAGGCCGGCTACAAGTTCACCGCGCCGCGGATGACGTACTGGTCCGGGTCCTCGATGTCGACGCCGTGCGGCGACGGTCCGGTCGCCGTACCGTTCTACTGCTCGGGCAACCACATGATGTACATGAAGGTCGACGTCTTCGTGAAGGCCTACACCCAGTACCCGGGTGATCCGATCGGCCAGGCGTACGCGCGGATGTGGTACAGCCGCTCGATCGCCCACGAGTACGGCCACAGCGTGCAGTTCATGACCGGCATCCTGCAGTCCGCCAGCAACCTGCGGTACGAGCAGGCGGACTACGAAGGCCGGACGCGGATGACGCGCCGGATGGAGCTGCAGGCCAACTGCTTCGCCGGTGTCTTCCTGGCCGCGAACAAGCGCAGCTACCCGATCAACGGGAACCTGCTGTACGTCTGGAAGAAGTACGTCGTGACCGCGGGCGACAAGCCCGAAGAGGGCGACCACGGCAGTGTGGCCAGTCAGGGGCGCTTCATGGGGAAGTCGTTCAACACGGCCAACCCGGCCAGTTGCAACACCTTCTCGGCGTCACCGGCCAACGTCAGCTGACAGCTCCGACAGACCTGGTGGCGCCACCTGCCGCCAGGAGTCGACGACGATGTCGTGCAGTTCGTCGGCATCCTCCAGTGCCTCGAGGCGGGCTCGAACCCAGTTCGAGCCCGCCTCGTGTTTCGGCACCCAGAACTTCTCCGGCTCCGCAGCGATCAGCTCTTCGCGCTCCAGCCGCGGACACCGCACCGCGAACGACGTCTGGTCGTCCGGGACGGTCACGAACATCCGCCCGGCCACATCGAACGTCGGGTGCCCCCACCGCTTCTTCTCCACCGTCTCCGGCAAAGCCAGAGCAATCCGTCGTACGTCGTCAGCGTCCACCACGCTCACACTCTAGAACGCCCGCGGCCCGGCAGGAGGAGGGATGCCAGGGCGCCGGTGGCGACGATGGCAGCTCCGGTCCAGACGGCGG
This sequence comes from uncultured Actinomycetota bacterium, assembly GCA_963822475.1. Lineage (GTDB taxonomy): Bacteria > Actinomycetota > Actinomycetes > Propionibacteriales > Kribbellaceae > Kribbella. Next base: position 437,798 of record CAWGHT010000006.1, on the reverse strand, counting down.
GGACGAGGCCGGCGGCGTACTGCGTCGGGGACTCGTAGGAGCCGGCCGATGCGAAGACCGAGGCCAGTACGGCGACGCCCATCGCGACTCCGACCTCGCGGATCGTGTTGTTCGTGCCGGATGCGACGCCGCGGTCCGCGTCGGAGGCGCTCTCCATCACCACGCTCGCGGAGGGCGCGAAGGTGAGCCCCATCCCGATCCCGGCGAGGACGAACGGTGCGACGAAATCGCCGTACTGCGTGGTTGCCGAGGTGACCAGTGCGATCCAGGCGAGGGCGGCGGCGAGGAGCGCCTGGCCGGTCACGATCAGGATCCGAGGGCCGACGCGGTCGACGATCAGGCCGGCGATCGGCGCGACCACGAGCGGCGCCGCGGTCCACGGCAGCGTGCGGACACCGGACTGGAACGGCGTGTATCCCTGCACGACCTGGAAGAACTGCGCCAGCAGAAACACCGCTCCGAAGACGCCGACCGCGAACGTGAACGCGACCACGTTCACCACGCTGAACGAGCGAACCGAGAACAACCGCAGCGGCAACATCGGCGCCGCCGTACGACGCTCCCACCCGAGGAACGCGGCCAGCAGCACGACGCCCGCGATCAACGAGCCAAGCACACCGGCGGACGTCCAGCCGTCATCGGCGCCGTGCACAACACCCCAGACGACGGACAGTACGCCGGACGTCGCCAGTACCAGCCCGAGCAGGTCCAACTGCTTCGCCGTACCCCGGGACTCTGTCAGGACCCGCGTGGCGAGCACTACGGCGATGACTCCGACCGGAACGTTCAGCCAGAAGATCCACTGCCAGTTCAGGCCGTCGACGACGGCTCCGCCGACCACCGGACCGACGGCGATTCCGAGGCCGGAGATGCCGCCCCAGATACCGATCGCGGCGCTGCGCATCTTCTCCGGTACGGCGCCCGCGAGCAACGTCAGCGACAGCGGCATCACGGCCGCCGCGCCGACGCCCTGGATCGCGCGGGACCCGATCAGCATCCACGGCTCGGTCGCCAGCGCGCAGGCCGCCGAGGCCAGCGTGAACAGCGTGATTCCGGCCAGGAACACCCGCCGCCGGCCGAGCCGGTCGCCGATCGCGGCCGCGGTCAGCAGCAGCGCGGCGAAGGCGAGCGTGTAGGCGTTCACGAACCACTGCAGGTCCGACAGGGACGCCCCCAGTTCGGACTTGATCACCGGCAGCGCGTTCGTCACCACCAGGTTGTCCAGCGTGACCATGAACACCGGAATCCCCACGGCGGCCAGCACCAGGCCGAGTCCGCGGCTCCGGGGAGCAGTCAGTTCCCTCTCGTCGAGAGCGGTCGATGTCATCTCGTACCCCTAGTTGTAATTGACTGATAACAAGCTTGATGATGAGAGTATGCATCGACTGATAACATGTCAAGGGAATGGAAGGAGCACGGATGACGCCCAAGGTTCGGCTGACCGCCAAGGAGCGCGGCGCAGAGGTGTTGCAGGCGGCGGTCCAGGCGTTCGCGCTGTCCGGGTACGAGGGCACCAAGACCGACGAGATCGCCCGGCTGGCCGGCGTCTCACAGCCCTATGTGATCCGGCTGTTCGGCACCAAGCAGGAACTCTTCCTGGCCGCCGTGCGGAGCGCCTGCGAGCGGATCGAGCAGACCTTCCGCGACGCCGCGGTCGAGACGCCGGAGCTGATCACACTGGGCCGCAACTACGAGCGGCTGTTCGACGAGCCCGAGGTGCTCCTGGTCCTGCTGCAGGGCTTCTCCGCCAGCCGCGACCCTGTGATCGGCGACTGCGTCCGGGAGCGCTTCGGCCGCATCTACCTCCTGGTTCGCGAGCTGACCGGTGCGTCACCCCAGCAGGCGCGAGAGTTCCTCTCCTCCGGGATGTTGCTGACCGTCATGTCGGCCATGCAGGTCCTGGGCCCGGGCGCGATCCCGATGCCGTGGGCCGAGGAGATCCAGAGCACGTTCGGCGAGCACTAGTCGCGGCCGAGTTTCTGGCCGGCGGCGAACCAGATGGTCGCGGCGGCCAGTGCGATGGCGGCGACGGTCACGACGAGCGAGCCGGCGACGTCAGCGCCCCGGACCAGCGCGGCCGCCCCGGCGACGGCCGGTGCCAGCAGTACGGCGATTGCTCCAGGCAACCACCAGCGTCGCAGGGCCGCTCGGTGCACCCGCGCGTACGACGGCAACTGGCCGGCGAACGCAGCGGCCAGGTGGACCACGACGAGCGCCATCGCGGTAAGGGCCAGGCTCCAACTCGGCGCACCGGGCGCACGCATCAGCCACCCGAGAGTCACCACGAGCACGAACCCCATCGCGGCCAGCGAATCAGGCAGTACGACGGTGCACAGCAACAGCGCCGCACCGACGATCGGGACCAGATCCGCCTGATCCCACAACTGCACCGAAGGCACGACCAACGCAACCGCCCCAGCCACCGCGATCACCAACCGAGCAACCACCACAGCCTGCCCAGACGCCCGCAATTGCGCGAGCCACAGCGTGATCTTTTCGTCAGCGGTCATGAGCGAATCCTTGGGGCCGCGGACACTCTGGCGGCGTCTCGCAGTACTTCGTCGAGGGTGCCGGCGCCTCGCCAGGGGACGGTTGGGACGCCGAGGTCGCTGAGGCGGTCGAGGTCGCGGCGGCGTTCGAGCAACCGCAGCCGCCACGCGAGCGGCCACGACCGCGCGTCGTGCGCGTCCAGGTCCATGATCGACACGACGTCCGGCGGCAACGTGTCGATCGCGATCACCGTGCAGCCGGAGTGCACGAGCGTCACGATGTAGCCGAGGATCGTCGGCCGCAGCAACGGGCTGAGGACGAGGACCAGGCTGTCCGACCGCACGCGGTTCCGCCGCGCCAACTGCTCCTCGTCCTGCTGCCGGCCGCGCCGGTCCGCGTGCACCAACGTGTCGAGGATCCGCCGCAGATGCGCGCGCCCGCTCCCCGACCGCACCCCACGGAACAGGCTCCCGGTGTCGATCAGCCGCACCCGGTCGCCGTTGCGCAGGTAGTGCTCGGCGATCGCGGCGGCCGCGCGGACGGCGGTGTCGAGACTCGAGGACCGGCCGTCGATCCCTTCGCTGATCCCGATCTCACCGCCGGTGTCGACCATGATCACCACTTCGGTGTCCCGGTCCGACCACGTCGACGTGACGTGCAGTTCCTGCGTCCGCGCGGACACCGACCAGTTGATCCGCCGCAACCGGTCCCCCGTCCGGAACGGCCGTACCCCGGCCAGTTCCGTCCCTTCACCCGGCCGCCGCGACCGATGCAACCCGACCAGCCCGGCCGGCCGCGGTACGGCGTCCACCGCCTCGAATCCCTCGCGCAAAGGCAGCGTCTTGACCGCCAGCGCCTCCGCCGACGTCACCTGGATCCGGTACGCCCCGACCGTCGACGTCGCCGTGACTGTTGGCCGCTCCAACGACCGAAGTCCCCAGCGCTTCGACCGTACGCCGACCTCCAGCCGCACCTCACCGTGCGAGACCGGCTCCGCGATCGCAGCCTGCGGCGGGTCGTACTGGAACCACAGCGTCCGCGGCAACGCCGCCACGATCAGATCGATGTCCGGGTCGACGGACTCCGGCACGCGCATCCGGTACGTCGTACCCTGCCCTTCGAACAACACGTCCGCGTCCAGCTCGGTGTGCACCTCCGGGCGCTCCCGAGGCCGGAAGAACCGTCCCCACACCGCGAGGAACGCCAGCGGCAAACCGAACACCGCCGCATCCGGCCGCCGCAGCAGCACGGCGGCGCCGAGCAGCACCGCAGCGACACAGATCGCCCGGACCTGCGCGTGCGTCGGCCGCCAACTCATGCGCTGGTGCCTACTACGGTGGGCGGCGCGGCGACCGAGGCGAGGACGGTCCGCACCACTGTCGCTCCACTGACCTCGTGCAGCCACAGCTCCGGGCGCACGGTGATCCGGTGCGCCAGCGCGGCCACCGCGACCGCCTTCACATCCTCCGGTACGACGTAGTCCCGGCCCTTGATGACGGCGTACGCGCGTGCTGTCAGCAGCAGCGCCAGCGAGCCACGCGGCGATGCCCCGACGAGGACCTGCGAGTCCCGACGGGTCGCGGTGGCGAGGTCAACGCAGTACTGGCCGACCGTGTCGTCAACGGTCACCCTCTCGACGGCACGTTGCGCGGCGCGCAGCCCGGCGGCATCCGTTGCCGCCTCGACCGACTGGTCCTCAGTACGGCGGCTCATCCGGCGCCGCAGTACCTCCCACTCCTCCGCGGGGCTCGGGTAGCCGAAGCCGATCCGCAGCATGAACCGGTCGAGCTGCGCCTCCGGGAGCGGGTATGTGCCCTCGTACTCCACCGGGTTCGCGGTCGCGAGCACATGGAACGGCACGGGCAGCGGGAACGTCTGCCCCTCGACCGTCACCTGGTGCTCCTGCATGGACTCCAGCAGCGCGGCCTGCGTCTTCGGCGGGGTCCGGTTGATCTCGTCGGCCAGCAGCAGGCCGGTGAAGATCGGGCCCGGCCGGAAGACGAACTCGGAGTCCTTCTGGTCGTACACGAACGCGCCGGTCACGTCCGACGGCAGCAGGTCCGGCGTGAACTGCACCCGCCGGAACTCCAGCCCGAGCGCCTGCGCGAACGACCGCGCGGCCAGCGTTTTCGCCAGCCCCGGGTAGTCCTCGAGCAGCACGTGCCCGCCGGCCAGGATGCCCGCGAGCACCAGTTCCAGCGCCTCGGCCTTCCCGACCACGGCCTGGCTGACCCGCTCCAGCACCTGCCGGCTCAGCTCGGTCACCTCACCGAGCTTCAGCTCGCCCTCAGTCGCTGCGTCGGTCACTGGTCTCCCTCACAGGTTCTCGATGGTATGGATCGCGTACTCGATCTCGTCGAGGGACGCGGTGCGTTTGTCGTCGCCGGCGATCAGCTGCCAGAGCCGGTCGCCGGTGATCGCGCGGGCCCGGTCCGGCTCGCGCTCAGGGTCGACCCCGTGCCGGTGCACCAGGCGGTCGGTGGCCAGCTCGAACAGCAGTGGGCGGACCCGGCGGGCGAAGGTCTGCGACCCCTCACCGGCTCGCCGCTCGCGGTTGGACTCCTGCAACCAAGTGGCGATGAACTGCGTGCGGTTGTCGTTGGTCCGGGCTCGCAGCGCGGCCAGCTTGTCGTCGTGCTGCCCGGGCCAGCTCGTCTCCACGGTCTCCGGCACCACCAGCCGGATGGCCAGCGACACGATCCCGACAGCGAGCGCGGCCGCCACGAACCACAGCGGTCGCGGCGCCATACCGGCAGCGGCGAACACGGCCACGAGCAGCAAGCTCACCAACACAGCCACACCGAGGTGCTGCAGGAGCAGCTTGCTCGGCAGCAGGGACTTCCTCTTGACCTCCGGCGGCGGCCCCTTCTCCTCCAACGGTGTCCAGCTGTACGACGTCATGAGACCTCCGCCTCGGCGGGGTGAGCGGCGGCGAGCTCGTCGCGTAGTCGCAGGAGGGCCGCGCGGGCCTCCGTGCGTGCCTGCTCGCTCGAGCCGTGCGTCGAGTACCGCGCCTCGCGGTACAGCTCACCGAGGCGGATCAGCTGCGGCTCGGAGATCTCACCGATCCCGAGCACTCGCACGGTGAATTCGGCCGGAGTCTCGGACGGATCCCGCGGTACGCCGGCTGAAGCAGCTGCCTCCTCCAACGCGACCCAGCACGCGACGACCGCGTCTGTCGCCGTACCGGAGTCGATGCGGGCCAGACCCGTGTCGACCGCCTCGGCCAACCGCTCCGCCTTCATCCGCTCCCAGTCGGGCTCGTCGGGCTCCACCTGCGGAAGCCGGACCCGGCGCAGGACGCGGACGATGATCAGCACGATGAACCCCACGACCGCGGCGATGATCAGGTAGACCACGGCCTGCCACAACGACAGCACCCAGCCCGGCGTCTCGGTCTGCGGGAGCGCGCGCGGCGACGGCTGTGACTGCTCCGGCGCCGTTTCGCTCACCGAGAAGGTCGGCAGCGGCCGCGGGCTCGCACTCATCGTGCTGTCGCTGATCGGGCGCACCGGCCCGCTCGCGGAGGCGAGCACGACGAAGCCGGCCACCACGACACCGACGAACAGCACGGCAACCACCGCGAGCGCACCCCGACGCTGCGTCTGCATCTGGGCAGGCTACCCCCTCAAAAGGCTGTGTCGAGGAACGGGAGCCGGGATGTGGAAAACGCTTCCGCGGTCGCGGCGAGCGAGCCGGGGGTGTGCTCGGTGACCAGGCCGGCCCGACCGAGTCTCGCCAGCGACGGGCGGCCCAGGTAGACGGCACCCAGGTCGCGGACGTCGAGTGTGAGGTCGGCGTCGCGCGACACCGATTCGCAGGAAGCGCCGTCCGGCCCGCCGGACAGGTGCCAGCGGCCCGCATTCCACGGGAGGAAGTCGTCGACCACCTCGAGGACGACGTCGAGGTCCCGCGCGTACGTCCGCTCCGCGAGCGCACGACGTACGTCGACCGGCCGGATCCACAGGCCGTCCCGCGTGATCGGGGCCGGCGCCCGCGGGTCGAGCAGAAGGTCCAGCAGCGGGTCGTCCGACGCGAGCATCGCGCACCGCGTCTCGCTGAGCAGGTCCGGTTCGAGCAGGTACCGCCACAGAGCGGCATGGGACGCGATGTCCACCGCATGCACCCGCTGTACGTCGACGTACCCCTTCTCCGCGCGCTTCGTCCGGTAGTGCGCGAACCCGGTCAACTCACCGTCCCGCTCCGCGATGACGCATCGCAGCTTGGACGCGCTCGCGATGTTGCTAGTGACGGTGGCGCTGATCGAGTACTCCTGCCAGCGCTCGCCGTGCTCGCACACACCAGGCTGCTCGAACGCCAGCCGGTTCCGCAGCTCACCGCAGCGGGCGAGATTCTCGTGTACGTCGACGTACCGGATCCGGACGTCGTCGATGCCGGCCACCGGGCGCAACGTGCGGGACGCCTTGGGTACGACGATCTCCTGGTGGTCGGACGCGAGTCCGTAGCCGAACCGCGGGTAGATCACCGGCTCGCTCGCGGTCAGCGCCGCGAGCGGCTCGCGGCCGGCCTCGTGGATGTCGGTCAGCTGCCTGCGCATCAGGTCCCGCAGGATGCCGCGCCGCCGATGCGTCGCCCGGACGCCGACCATCGTCACGCCTGCGACCGGCAACTGCCCGCCGGGCACAGTCATCAGGTGCGAGAACGTGCCGGTGTGCCCGACGAGCTGCCCGTCCTCACTCGCGACGACGCTGCGCTCACGCTCCCAGACCCGCCGCTCGGACTCGTACTGCTCGTCGGTCCACGGCGCCGAGAACGCCATGTCCAGGAGCTCCAGGAGCTCCTCCCACTCACCCGCGAACCGCCCGATCTCGATGGTCATGTCCCTTACCTACCAGACGACAGGGACCGGCGACGCGGGATTTACGGTGGCACCGGCCGGCATTGCCCCGAGCCGGCCGGTGCCTGTCCGGTGCGTTTAGAGCGTGATCGACCAGTTGGTGAGCGTTCCGGTGTCGCCGTACCCGTTGTCACCGATACGCAGCGTCCACGTACCGGCCGCGGTCTCGTCGGCAGCGACGGAGTACGTCTTGGACGCCGGCAGCGGGTGACAGGTCAGGCCGCCGGACCGCTGGAGGTAGTACCAGCGGCCGCTCGGTGCGACCAGGCTGATGTTGAGGTCCTCGAGGCAGGTGTGGTTGCCCTCGACCGTCACCTTCACCGGGCTGTTCGTCCGGCCGGTTGCCGTCGCCTTGACGCTGCTGACCGCGACCTGGAAGTCGCGGATCGGGTAGTCCGCGCCGTTCGAGTAGGTCCGCTCGCCCGGGTCCGGGTCCGGGTCGCCCGGATCGCTCGAGCCGGTGAGCAGCGTCAGGTTCCATTTGGCCAGCGCCTCGGACACGGGCTGGAAGATCGAGTTGTCCTCGTTCGGCGAGCAGGTGGAGTTGCCACCGGAGTGCAGGCCCACCGCCTGGTTGCCGCGCAGCCAGGCGCCTCCCGAGTCACCGCCTTCGGAGCACGCAGTGGTCGTGGTCAGGCCGTCGATCACCACGTTGCCGTAGTCGATGCTCTGGTTGACCGCGGTGACCTTGCCGCACTCCCAGTTCGGCGCGGTGTTGCCGGAGTGGCAGACCGTGTCGCCGACGATCGCCTCTGCCGCACCGGTCACGGTAACGGCCGGTTGCCCCCAGGTGTTGACGTTGGGCGAGATGGTCCAGCCGGGCTCGGTCACCGCGACGACGCCCATGTCGCCCTCGCGGGCGTTGACGCTGCGCGTGCCGCCGACGTTCGACGTACCGAGGCGGTTGGTCTGGCCGCTGGCGCCGTACGCCGCCTGACTGGCGTCGTTCGTGCAGTGGCCCGCGGTCAGGAAGTGCTTGTTTCCTTGCGCATCCGTGGCGGGGAAGCCGACCGAACAGTTGCTCTCCGAGCCCGGCCACCACGGGTCGCCCGGGTTGACCTCACCGGACTGCTGACGGAAGTCGGACTGCACGCGCACCACCCGGACGCCTTCGCCGAGGGTCGCGAAGGCGTTGGTGGCTGGTGCGCGTCTTGACGACGACGCTGTTGGTGACCGGGTCGATTCCCCAGCTCTGCAGGCCTTGCTGGCTCCGCGCGATCCGATCGACCTTGGCGAGCAGGTTGTCGAGCTGGTGCTGGTCGCGGTCGACGTACTGCGGAATCGCGCCGGCGGCTCGCACCTGGGCCGCGGCGGCCTCGTCGACCACCGCAACCTTCAGCCGGCCGTGGTCGATCCAGCGACCGGTCTGGCCGGGTGCCGTCGCGAGCCGGGCGGCGATCTGTTGCGGGGTGTCCGGTGGGGCTGCCTCGGAGTAGGCTGCGGCGCTGACCGGCGTCGCGGCCAGTCCGGCGGTCAGAAGTATCACTGCGAGTTTCATCGGTGCACTCCTCGGAGTTGGGACGGTGCACCGACCGTAGGAGTGCTGTCAGCGACTGGAAATCGCTCAGATCCCTTTCACAGTTGACTTTCTGGCCTTAACAGTTCACTCGGGCCAGGTCCATTGAAGGCCGTAGCGACCGGGTCCGAAGTTCAGTACGACACCGTGCACCTCGGCCGCGACCTCCACCGCGCGAACGAGCTCCTCCGCGTCGTCGAGCTGCGAGACGACGGCACAGGCGGCGGGCAGCTCGGCCGGGTCGAAGCAGATCTCCAGCACGAACTCCCGCACCGGCAGCCGGAACTTCCGCTCGTAGTTCGTCGCCGGCGGGTACGGCGCGACGTTGACCAGCTCGTGCTCGGTGATCACCGTCTCGCCCTTGCGGAGCGGTCGGTCGAAGAGCAGCTCGGCGACCAGCAGTCCGTCAGCAGGCCGACGTACCGTCCGGCCCAGCCGGCAATGCCGCAGCGGGCGGATCTCCGGCAGCGGCCGGTCGTGCTCGTCGAGGTGCATGATCACGACCCAGCGGTCCGGGCCGTCGGCCTCGGCGCGAAGCACCTGGCGGGAGTGGTACGAGCGTTCGCCGCGGTCGTGGCCGACCATCACCCGGTCGTGCTGACTGATCCGCGTGAGCCGTTCGTCCCAGCGGATGTCGACCCCGGCGACCGCCTCCTCGACGGCGCCGGGCCGCGGCCAGTACGTCGCCAGCCCGGGCCGGTCCGGCACCGTGCTGAGCCAGCGCCCGCGGCGCCGCGGCGGACCGATCGACGCCGACAACGTCCCGGCCGGGACCTCGAGCACCTCCTCGAGCAGCTCGACCGCGGCGAGCGAGTCCCGCCGCTCGGGGCGCGACCGGCCCGACTGCCAGTAGCTCAAGGTGGCGAGGCTCACCGACACGCCACGCGCGCGGAGCCGCTCCTGGATCCGCCCGAGCCCGAGCCCGCGCGCCTGGATGGCTTCCCGCAGCACGTCCGCGAACTCCCGTTCGCCCATGCGCCGAACCCTAGGCACAGCAGGCGATTCAAGCCACCCCTGGGGCGATCAACAGTTAACACCAGCTCTGGACTGATGAAAACCGTTTTCATATACTGTCGGTATGACCGCCCAAGCGAAAACTCCGTTGTCCGTGTTGGTGGGGCTTTCCACGACGTTGCGGGAGCCCGTGCTGGAAGCAATGACCGACGCCACCACAGTGGCCGTGGTGATCGACCAGGACGACCTGCCCGGTCGGGGCGTGCTGGCCTGGCGCGTGCGGGACGCGTCGGGGCCGATCGACGCGGGCGAGTTCACGGTCGGGGACGACTGCGGCGCCTGCCAGCTGATCGAGTCGCTCGTACCGTTGCTGGAGACATTGGCCGCGCGAGGGCGCTGGGACCACATCGTGCTCGCGGCACCGCCTGCGATGGAGGCGCGGCCGCTGGTCAGCACTTTGACGTCCGTGCTGCCGGAGATCGTCGTCGACACGGTCACCTGCGTCGTCGACGCCGTACTGCTGGTCGAGCAACTGTCCGGCGACGAGCTGCTCGCCGAGCGCGGACTGGCCCTCGGTCTGCCAGATCGGCGCAATGTGGCGGAGTTGACCGCGCGTCAGATCGAGTACGCCGACGTGTGCGTGCTGGCCAACGCGCATCGCAGTACGGCGGCTGAGCGGCTGGAGAACCTGTTGGGGCACCTCAATCCGCGGACGGCGGTGGTGACGGCGGACGTTGCCGGCGTACCGAATGGGCCGGTCGCGCGGACCGGGCGGTTCGATTTCGACGCGGCCGAGGCGTGGGCGGGCGAGCTCGCGGCGTCCGATCGGGTGCAGCCGAGCGGCGACGGGGTGACGACGGTCCTGTGGACGTCGACGCGGCCGTTGCATCCTGCGCGGCTGAACGATGCGCTCGAGGACATCGTGGACGGGGTGGTTCGGAGTCGCGGCGTGGTTTGGCTGGCGAACCGTCCGACGCAGCGCGTGCGGTGGGAGTCCGCCGGGTACAGCGCGTCGCTCGGGATGCTCGGCGAATGGTCGGAGACCGAACACCTCGCCGAGTGCACCGTCGTCGCGACCGGCATGGGCCTCGACCCCGCCCGCCTCCAAGCGGTCCTCGACGCCTGCCTCCTCACCGAGTCCGAACTAGCCCAACTCGACTGGACCAACCTCGACGACCCCTTCGCCGGCGTCTTCTAACCCCACCACCCCAACCACCTCACCCCGCCCGCACCACCTCACCCCGCCCGCACCGCGCGCCCCCGCCCTCCCCCGCATTTGCCTGGTTGACCCACCAAATCAGGGGTTCCACACCGTGGTTCACGGTGTGGAACCCCCCATTTCGCTGGCAGACCAGGCAAATTCGTGGGTCAGCCAGGCAAATTCGTGGGTCAGCCAGGCAAATGGGACGGGCGCTGACCGGTCGTTCTAGCTGAGGAGTGGGAGGCGGTGGGCGTGGGGGCCGAGCATTGTCAGGTCGTTCTCGTCGAGGGGTAGGCGGCCTGTTGCCTTCAGGACGTACGTCGTGGTGTCCCAGGCGATCACGTCCCACGCCTGCGGGCCGAACAAGCCGTCCAGTGTGCGCGCGGTGACCTGCAGCCCTTCGGGGTCGGGCTCCGGCGCGTCCGGCAGCCCGACGATCAGGTCGAGGTGATGGACCGTTGCCTCAAGCACCAAGGTCGCGACGAAGTCGGTCGCGCGCAGGACGTGACCCTGCGTCTCGACCCGGTGCCCCTTGGTTGCCAACCCGGCCGCAGCCGCCCGGGTCGCCGCCTCGGACACCTCACGCCAGTGCTGCACGAGCAGACCGGGTTTGCGGTACGCCGCCGCGACGCTCCGCACGAAACTCGTGTCGCCGTCGGGCTGCGGCGGGAAATCCTGCCAGTACGTGACGAAATCGCGGTCCGGTTCGACCACGGCCGGGCTGGCGAACGCGATCAGGGCGCGCTGGGCGTCGTACAGCAGATGCACGAGCAACGGACCGACGGGCATGCCGGCACACCGGGTCTCGCGCTGGAAGTCCGCGTCGCTGAGCCCCTGCACCGTCTCGGTCAGCCGCCCGTACGTCCGCCCCAACGTAGCCGCCAGCCCCAACGGCAACGCACCACGCTCGGGTGCCTTCATCCCCGGCCTCCTCGCTGTCCTCTAAAGAACGTAACCCGAGAAGTCACCAAGGTGTTCCGAACGCCCATCACTCACCAACCTCCGCCGAGGGCCGCCCCGCCCGTCGCCTGAGCGTGAGCCACCCGAAGCCGACGCAGTTGGTGAGTGGCAGACGTCCGCTCCCGCGCAACGGGCGGTCGGTTGGTGAGTGGCGGAGGTTCGCCTACGAGCGAGCTGTGTCGAGGTGGGCGGCGGCGATTGCCTCGAGGTGGCTGAGGTCGGAGGCGACGGTGGCGAACGTGTAGCCCTGGTCCAGGCGCTTCTTCGCCGACTCGCCGTCGAACGTATGGATACCCGCGGCGATCCCAGCCTCCCGCGCCGTACGCGCGATCAGCTCGACCGCCTCCTCGAACGGCTCCCCGACCTCCGGATCACCCGGGAAACGGGCCCCGAGCGCCAGGCTGAGGTCCGAAGGCCCGACGTACACACCGTCCAGCCCGGGCGTCGCGCAGATCTCGGCCACATTCTCGAGCCCGAGCGGCGTCTCGATCATCGCGAGTACGACGGTCGCGTCGTTGCTGTCCGCCGGCACCGGACCGATCCGCAGCGAGGCCCGCATCGGCCCGAACGAGCGCGCCCCCACCGGCGGATACTTCGCCGCCCGAACCGCCCGAGCCACGTCGTCCGCGCTGTCGACCAACGGCACGATCACACCGGTAGCCCCGGCATCCAGCGCCCGCCCGATCGGCGTCGGATCGTTCGCCTCGACCCGCACCAGCCCGACCGACGGCTGCGGCCCGATCGCCGACCCGGCGTCGATCGCGAGCAACCCGGTCATCAACCCCTGGTACCCGATCAACCCGTGCTGCGCATCAAGCACCACGTAGTCGTACCCGAGCCGAGCAATCCGCTCAGCAGCCGCCGGCGAATCCAGCGTGATCCAGTACCCAACCAGCTTCTCCCGAGCCCGGACCTTGTGCGAGAAATCGTTTGCATTCACCCCCGCAGACTATCCAGACCATCGCCCGAAAATCGCTCGACCAACCATCAGTTGGACGCTTCGACCACGTGATCCTGCTGGCGACCCTCACCGACGGCACCCGCGTCGTCCTCCGCCACCGCGCCTCGGACCCACGCCCGCTCCCGGTGTTGCAGACACAGTTCCTGGCCGATCACGACGTACCCGCACCACGCCTGCTCGGTGGCAACGACGAGGCGACGCTGTACGGACGCGGCTGAGTAATTAGACCGGCGGTACGCCGTGCCGCCGGTGGGAGAATGTCCGGTCCTTGGACTGGGCCGCGGCGAGGCGGGCGATCAGGTCGGTGCGGAGGTTCTCCGGCTCGATGATCGCGTCGATGACCAGGTCGGCGGCCAGCCGGAGGATGTCGATATCGGTCTCGTACTCCTCGCGCAGCTTGGACACGTACTCGACCCGCTCGCCCTCGTCGGCGATCTCCTGGATCTTGTTGTAGTACACGGCGTTGATCGCCGCCTCCGGCCCCATCACCGCGATCTTCGCGGTCGGCAACGCGACACACGCGTCCGGCGAGAACCCCGGGCCGCACATCGCGTAGAGCCCAGCGCCGTACGCCTTCCGGACGATCACCGACACCGTCGGCACCGTCGCCTCCGACACGGCGGTGATCATCTTCGCGCCGTGCCGGATGATCCCGGCCCGCTCGACCTCGCTGCCGATCATGAAGCCCGGTACGTCGCACAGGTACACGAGCGGCACGTTGAACGCGTCGCACAGCCAGATGAACCGCGCCGCCTTGTCCGCCGAGTCGACGAACAGTACGCCGCCCTTCACCGCCGGCTGGTTCGCGACGATCCCGACCACCTGTCCCGCGAGCAGCCCGAACCCGACCACGAGCTCAGGCGCGTACGCCGGCTTGATCTCGAAGAACGTGTCCGCGTCGAGGAGCGCGTCGATCACGTCGTGGATGTCGAACCCGACGCTCTCCTCGGCCGGCACCAGGTCCCGCGTGAAGTCGCGACCCGCGTCCGAGGCGTCGTACGACGGTGGCCGCGAGCGCCACGAACCGGGCAGGTACGAGAAGTACTGCTTCGCGAGCTCGATCGCCTCGGTGTCGTCGGACGCGAGCAGGTCACCGCAGCCGGAGACGCTGGTGTGCATCCGGGCGCCGCCCATCTCCTCCAGCGTGACCTTCTCGCCGACGACCATCTCGGCCATCCGGGGCGAGCCCAGGTACATCGAGGCGTTGCCGTCGACCATGATGACGATGTCGCAGAACGCCGGGATGTAGGCCCCGCCCGCTGCGGACGGGCCGAACAGGCAGCAGATCTGCGGCACCTTGCCGGACAGGGCGACCTGGTTGTGGAAGATCCGCCCCGCGCCGCGCCGGCCGGGGAACAGCTGCACCTGGTCGGTGATCCGGGCGCCGGCCGAGTCGATCAGCCAGAAGATCGGCAGCTCGTCGCGGAGCGCGACCTCGGTCACCCGGACGATCTTCTCGACCGTCCGCGCACCCCACGAACCGGCCTTCACGGTCGGGTCGTTCGCGACGATCAGCGCCGGCCGGCCGTCGACGAGCGCGCGACCGGTGACAACGCCGTCGGCGGGCAGGCCCGCGTTCAGCGCGTTCGCCAGCTGCGCGTCCTCGACGAAGCTCCCCTCGTCGACGAGCAGCGCGATCCGGTCGCGGACGTACAGCTTGTTCTGGCTCTTGAGTTTCGCGGCTGCCTTCTCAGGCGGCGCGAGGGTCGCCTCACGGGCGACCTTGACCTCTGTCCAGTGGTCGTGGGTCATGCCTGCATCATTCCACTGGGAGGCCGAGCGACCGGGCGATCAGCATGCGCTGCACCTCCGACGTACCCTCGCCGATCTCCAGGATCTTGGCGTCGCGGTAGAACCGGGTGACCGGGTACTCCTCCATGAAGCCGTAGCCGCCGAAGACCTGCGTGGCGATCCGGGTCGCGGTCACCGCGGACTCGGTCGCGTACAGCTTGGCGACCGACGCGGCCTGCTTGAACTCGGCCATCGACGCGCCGGCGTCCTTCAGCGCGGCAGCCCGGTAGACGAGCAGCTCGGCGGCGTCCGCCATCACCTTGAGGTCGGCGATCTGGAACGCGACCCCCTGCTTGCGGCCGATCGGTACGCCGAACGTCTGCCGCTCACCGGCGTACTGCACGGACAGCTCCAGGCACGCGCGGATGCAGCCGAGCGCGACCGCCGCGATCGCGACCCGCCCGTCGTCGAGCGTCGCGAGGAACTGCGCGAACCCCTTGCCGCGTTCGCCGAGCAGGTTCGCCTCGGGGACCCGGCAGTTCACGAACGACAGCGGGTGCGTGTCGCTGGCGTGCCAGCCGAGCTTGTCGTACGCCGCTTCCGCGGTGAATCCCGGCGTACCGCTCGGGACGATGATCGTGGAGATCTCCGGCTTGCCGTCGGCCCGCTCGCCGGTGCGCGCCGTGACCGTCACGCAGCTCGTGATGCTCGAACCCGAGTTGGTGATGAACTGCTTCGAGCCGTCGATCACCCACTCGCCGTTGTCGACCACCGCGCGGGTCTTGGTCGCGCCGGCGTCCGACCCGGACTCCGGCTCGGTCAGCCCGAACCCGGCCAGCTTGTTGCCCGCGACCAGGTCGGGCAGCCAGGCGGCCTTCTGCTCGTCGGTGCCGTACGTCAGGATCGGGTTGATCCCGAGCCCGACCGCCGCCTCGAGCGTGATCCCCATCGACTGGTCGACCCGGGAGATCTCCTCGATCGCCACGCACAGGCTGGTGAAGTCGCCGCCCGCGCCGCCGTACTCCTCCGGCGCGGTCAGCCCGAAGAGCCCGAGCCGCCCCATCTTCTGCACGACCTCCACCGGGAAGTAGTGCTTGCGGTCCCACTCCGCCGCGTGCGGGCCGATCTCGGCCTCCGCGAAGTCGCGAACGCTACGACGGAACTCCTGATGCTCCGCGGACAACTCGAACATGCGGCACCCCTTCGTGCTTGACGCTTACGTAAACGTAAAGCACGCTGAGCAGCATGCACAATAGCCAGGTGTCCGCTGAGACCTGGTCGATCGCCGAACTGGCCGCCGAGTACGCCGTGACGCTCCGGACGATCCGGTTCTACGAGGACCGCGGCCTGCTCACCCCCGAACGCCGCGGCACCGCCCGCGTCTACCACCCCCGCGACCGCGTCCGCCTCGCCCTCATCCTGCGCGGCAAACGCCTCGGCTTCTCCCTCGACGAGATCGCCAAGATCGTCGACATGTACGACGCCGAACCCGGCGAAGAGGGTCAGCTCGTCTACCTCCTAGACCAGATCACCCACCGCCGCACCGAACTCGAACAACGCCGCCGCGACATCGAGGAAACCCTCCAGGACCTCGCCGAAGTGGAAACCCGCTGCCACACCGACCTCAAAGCCCTCCGCAATCAGAGCGCGTCTTCGTAAGCCTCCAGGGTTTGAGAAAGAGGGCTCGTTCATCGTTGGTGAGGGGTTCCAGGGCGGTGCGCCAGGCGCGGGCGCCGCAGGCCAGCCAGGCGTCGATGGCGGGCTGGCGGGTTATTTCGCCGCTGGCGCGCTACAACCCACCAGCGGACAAACAACCCGCTACCGGTGCCCTCGGCAACCAGCTGGCGGCACCGCATCGGGCGGTGTCAGGTCGTCTTGCGGCCGTACAGCCAGTAGATGATCGGTGCGGCGCCGAGGGAGTTGAACAGGGTGAGGACCAGGGCCCAGAGCGGTTTGGGTCCACGAACTTGAGTGGCGGGACGCCGCGCGAGATCGGCCAGCGCAACCGCCTTCAACACGCTCTCAACGACCGCACCGGCCACCACAAGCCGCTGCTGCCCTGGACTCAGATCAGCCCACTTCTTCCCACGCACATCCCCACCATCCGCCCCCATCACTCCACACGCAAGCACCGCCCTCGACGCGAGTGCCGTTCAGCCGAAGGTTGGGGAGATCCGCAGGTCACCTCAGGTGCGTTGCAATCCCCACCCTCACACGGCGATCCGGCGATCCGGCGTCACACCGTCAGGTAGTGGCCGGGTGTCAGTGGGACGTCGGTGGTGACGAGGAGAGTTACCTGATCCCCCGAGGGCTCGACCGCGAGCACACGGACGGCAGCCTCCTGGTACGTGCGCAGGGTCGCCTCGCGGGTGACGACACCTGCAAGGACGCGCCCCACCAGCAGGAGGTCGTTGCGGCCGACGACGTCGTTCACGTCGTCGATCACGAACACCAGCCGGTCGTCGGCGGTCGCCGGCGTGCCTTTGACCGGATACCCCGGTTCGGACGGCGGTTCGTGCTCCAGGCCCGTCATCGCGTAGTTGCCGCAGCGGGCGCACATGAACCCGTCGCCGATCGACATCTCGTCCTCGGCGCCGTACATGTCCTGGAGGCATTCATGTGCCTGTTCGTCCGCGCAGCACGGTTCGGTGCCGCCGTGGCGATAGCAGGTGCATGCCTCGCGTTCGGGGCAGTAGTAGGCCAGCGGGCAGCAGTACTTCACGCGCAAGACGATAGAGCAGACAGACGACTGACCGTCCTGGCGGACTCGTAGCGGCGTAGGGCGAGGGTGGAGAGGCGGGGGTCGGGGGCCAAGGGGGCTGTGACGGGGTGGGGGTGGGCGTGGCGGTGGATCAGGTTGTGGAAGAAGCCGGGGGCTAGCAGGTAGGTGGCTATGGCTAGGCGGCCTGGGGTGCGGGCCAGGACGTCGGGGAGGCGGTTGCCGGCGCCGGATACGTAGGCCACCTGGACAGGGCGGTCGACGCGGGCGGACAGGAGTTTGGCGGTGGTCTCGCAGTCGGCCAGTGCGCGTGGGTCGGACGAGCCGGCGGCGGCCAGTACGACGGTGTCCACGCGGGACAGGTCGCCCAGGCGATCGGCGAGGATCTCCACCAGCACAGGATCAGGACCAAGAGCACCGGCCGCGTGAACCTGCCCGGGGTAGCGCTCAGCCTCGGCTGCAACGTCGACGTACACGTGGTAGCCAGAACTCAACAGCAGCGGTACGACGACAGCGTCCGAGGCATCCGTGGTGATGCGGCGGACGAGGGACGGGAGCGCCGGCGTCAACAGGTCGACGAACCCCAACGAAATAGGCAGATCCGGCCGCTGACGAGCCATCTCCCGAACCAGGTCGTGCACCACCCGGATCCCGCGCGGATCCGCCGTACCGTGAGCTACCGCGACAAGATCAGTCATGTCGGAACTCCCGCCGGCTCAACGGCCAACCGATACCCGCGACGAACAACCGTGCGCACCAACTCAGGACGCCCAACGGCAGTCCGCAGGCGGTTGACCGTCACCTCGACAGCATGAACGTCCTCCGCACCAGGCAGCACAGCCAGCAACTCAGGACGCGACACCACATCTCCCCCGGCCGCGACCAGCGCCGCCAGGACAGCACGCGGCCCGGGACCCAGCGGCATGACGACGCCGTCCAGCACCGCAGCACCCCCACGAATCACCAACTGGCCGAACGAAGTCTCGATCGACCGCGCGTTGTCGTCGGTGAGCCGATCGGTCACGATCCGGATCAGCGCACCCAACCGGTACCGGTCCGGCACCAACGGGTCCAGCCCCAGCGCCCCGAAGGGCCCCGCCGTCACCGGACCGACGCAGGCGTTCAGCACCCGCCCGGTCCGCAACGCCGTCGTGAGGTCGTCGTACTGCCCGTTCAACGCGGCCGCGTCGAGCATCGCCTGCGCACCCGGCGCCGACGTGTGTACGACGGCGTCGACGGTCCCCGCGCACACCTGCGAGATCATCCGCTCCACCACAACCGGATCAGGCGCCGGACCCCACCGGTACACCTCCAGCCCGCGCACCGACCCGCCGGCCGAACGCAACGCGTCCTGCAACGCGGGATCCGACAACCCGTGCAGCTGTACGACGATCTTCCGCCCTACAACGCCCTGCGTGCGCAGCCATTCGACCACTTCGGCCGTCGTCTCCGACCGCGCCGACCAGTGCTCGACCAGCCCGGCCGCGCGGATCGCACCGCGGGCCTTCGGGCCGCGCGCGAGGATCCGCGAATGCTCCAACGTGCCCAGCAGGTCCGCGGCGAGACCGGCGGTGTCGGCCGCCTCGATCCAGCCGCGGAACCCGACCGCGGTGGTGACCACGACGTCGTCCGGCGGGTTCGCGATCACCCGCCGGGTTGCCTCGATCAGCGCGTGGTCGTCGGCGACAGGCACGATCTGCAGTGTCGGCGCGTGCAGCACCTTCGCACCGCGCCGCTCGAACGACGCGATCAGGTCCTCCGCACGCCGATGCGCCGTGATGGCGATCGTGCAGCCGCTGAGCGGCCCCGGCCTAGTAGTCACCTGGACCCACCACGACCTGTCCGTCGACGATCTCGACCGGGTACACCGGCAGCGACACCTCAGGATCGTCCAGGCACGCTCCGGTGCGCAGATCGAAGACCTGCTTGAACATCGGCGACGCCACCGTCGGTACGTCGCCGCGGCTGCCGACGATGCCCCGCGACATCACGTTCGCCCCGCTGAACGGGTCCTGGTTGCCGATGGCGAACACCTCGTCGTCGTGGGTGCGGAACAACGCGATCTGCACGTCCCCGAGCAAAGCCGCGACCCCACGCTCCGGCAGCAGCGCCTCGAAACCACAGACCACCGTGCGCTCGACACTCGTCATGGTCATCGACGTACCTCCAATCGGGGGCCGGCCAGCAGGACCGGCTCCAGTTGCCCGCGTTCGGCCGAGGTGGCCGGGCGCGGCTGGTTGCGCTCGACCACGTACCGCAGGTCGGCGTCGGGCTGGTCCGGCGCGTTCACGAACGACACGAACCGGGCCAGCTTGCCGGGATCGTTCAGCGTCGCCTGCCACTCGTCGACGTACGAGTCGACGTGCCTGGCCATCGCCGCGTCCAGGTCGGCGCCGATCCCGAGGCTGTCGTTCAGTACGACGTCGCGCACGTGATCGAGGCCGCCCTCGAGCTCGCGCATCCAGACCGCGGTGCGCTGCAGGCGGTCGCCGGTGCGGATGTAGTACATGAGGAACCGGTCGATCGCCTGGAACAGCTCCTCGTCGGTCAGGTCCGAGGCGAGCAGCTCGGCGTGCCGCGGCGTCATACCGCCGTTGCCGCCGACGTACAGGTTCCAGCCCTTCTCGGTCGCGATCACGCCGACGTCCTTGCCGCGCGCCTCCGCGCACTCCCGCGCGCAGCCGGAGACACCGAGCTTGAGCTTGTGCGGCGACCGCAGCCCGCGGTACCGCAGCTCCAGCGCGATCGCCATCCCGACCGAGTCCTGGACGCCGTACCGGCACCAGGTCGACCCGACGCACGACTTCACGGTCCGCAGCGCCTTGCCGTACGCATGCCCCGACTCGAAGCCGGCGTCCACCAGCCGCTTCCAGATCGCCGGCAGCTGCTCGATCCGCGCCCCGAACAGGTCGACCCGCTGACCGCCGGTGATCTTCGTGTAGAGCCCGAAGTCGCGCGCTACCTCGCCGATCGTGATCAGGCCCTCCGGGGTGATCTCACCGCCGGGGACCCGCGGTACGACGGAGTACGTGCCGTCCTTCTGCATGTTCGCCATGACGTGGTCGTTGGTGTCCTGCAGCGTCGCGCGCTCGCCCTCGAGCACGTGACCGGCCGGGTCCAGACTCGCCAGGATGGACGCGACGACCGGCTTGCAGATGTCACACCCACGACCGCTGCCGTGCCGCTCGACGATCTCGCTGAACGTCCGCAGCTCGGTGATCCGGACGACGTCGAACAGCTCGGCCCGCGACAGCGCGAAGTGCTCACACAGCGCCTTGCTGACCTCGACGCCGGCCTTGG
Organism: uncultured Actinomycetota bacterium; assembly: GCA_963822475.1. Lineage (GTDB taxonomy): Bacteria > Actinomycetota > Actinomycetes > Propionibacteriales > Kribbellaceae > Kribbella. Next base: position 417,108 of record CAWGHT010000006.1, on the reverse strand, counting down.
TGAGCTCGGTGTTGAGGAGGTTCTTGACGATCGGCAGACACGAGCCGCACGACGTACCGGCCTTCGTCTTGCCGCACACGGACTTGATGTCGCTGCAGCCCTCGTCGCGGACCGCGCAGCGGATCGTCCCCGCGGACACGTTGTTGCACGAGCACACCGGCGCGTCGTCGGGCAGCTCGAGCTGCACCGGACCCGCACCCTCGGGCAGCAGGAAGGCGGCCGGATCCGCGCCGAGCTCCCGGCCGACCATCGGCCGCAGTCCGGAGTACGCCGACGCGTCGCCGACCAGGATGCCGCCGAGCAGGGTACGGGCGTCGTCGGACAGCACGAGCTTCTTGTAGACACCGGCCACCGGGTCGGCGTACACGATGTCCAGCGCGCCCTCGGTGGCGCCGAACGCGTCACCGAAGCTCGCGACGTCGACACCGAGCAGCTTCAGCTTCGTCGAGGTGTCCGCGCCCGGGAACGTCGCCTCGCCGCCGAGCAACCGGTCGGCGACGATCTCGGCCATCGTGTAGCCGGGGGCGATCAGACCCCACACACGCCCTTCGATACAAGCCACTTCGCCGATCGCCCAGACACCAGGAACGGACGTTCGGCAGGCTTCGTCGACCACGACACCGCCGCGCTCGCCGATCTGCAGACCGGCTTCGCGACCCAGCTCGTCCCGCGGCCGGACACCGGCCGCGAAGACCACCACGTCGGCCGGCAGATCGGGGCCGTCGGCAACGCCCATCGCGCGGGCCGCGCCTTGCGAGGTGAGCTTCACGCGCTGACACGCCGTCCCGGTCAGTACGTCGACGTCGAGGCCCTCGATCAGCCGGGCCAGCGCGGAACCGCCGCCCTCGTCGACCTGCAGCGGCATCAGCCGCGGCGCGAACTCGACGACCTTGGTGCCGGCGCCGAGCGCCCGCAGCGCGCCGGCCGCTTCCAGGCCGAGCAGACCACCGCCGACGACGACGCCGTTGACGTCCTTGCCTTCGCTCCGCAGTCGTTCGACGTACACGCGCAGCGCGGCGACGTCGTCGATCGTCCGGTAGACGAAGCAGCCCTGTGCGTCGTTGTTCTTCACCGGCGGGACGAACGCCGCGGAGCCGGTCGCCAGGACGAGTTCGTCGTACCCGACCTCTTCGCCCCGCGCCGTGGTGACCGTCTTCGCCGTGGTGTCGATCGACGTGATCTGCACACCCTTGCGGAGGTTGACCGCCGGGTCGTCCCAGAGGTCCGGGTCGCCGAGCGACAGGTCCTGCGGGTCGCGGCCGGAGAAGTAGCTGGTCAGTGCGACCCGGTCGTACGGGAGCCGCGGCTCCTCGCCGAAGACCGTGATCCGGTAGTCGACCTCCGTGTCGCGCTGCCGCAGCGCCTCGACCAGGCGGTGCGCGACCATCCCCCCACCGACCACCACCACGTGCTTGGCCTTGTTCAGCTCTGCCATCGTCGCCCTCCTGCTCGGGACTGGTTCGGTCTCGCCGCGCCGGAAGCGGTCGAGCAGTTCGCCGACGGCGCCGGTGCAGCTTCCGCACCCGGTCGTCGCCCGCGTCGTGGCGGCGATGCCGGCGACACTGTCGGCACCCCCACGCCAGGCCGCTTCGATCGCGACCCTGGTGACGCCGTTGCACCTGCACACGGTCGCCACTTTCTTCTCAGGTACAACGTTTTCCGCGAGCAAGCCGTCCGCGACCACCGGCGTACCGCGGTCAGCCAGCAGCACCAGCTCCGCGGCTACTTCCGGAGCGCCTACTGCCACCGCCGACCGGACCACGCCGTCCCGCAGAACGGCCCGCACATACCGCGTCTCGTCCTCGAGCCGAACCACCGCCCCCTCTTCGTCCTTGTCACCAAGAACAAGCAGGTCGAGACCGCCGGCTGTCACACGCACGACCTCGTAGTCGGGCAGCTGCGCGGTCTCGTTCATCAGGTGCTTCGCCAGCACCTCGGCCTGCGTCCACGCAGAGTCGACGGTCCCGGTAATGCGGCCGTCGATCTCGGCGCAGTCGCCGATCGCGTGCACCCGTGGGTCGTCCGGGCTCGTCAGCGTGTCGTCCACGACGATCCCGTCGCGCACCGTCAGGCCGGTTGCCAGGTCGGTTCGGGCCCGGACGCCGCACGCGACGACCAGCAGATCACCGAAGACCTGGCGGCCGTTCCGCAGCCGGAGGGCGCGGAAACTGCCGTTCTTTTGTTCCGTTCCGTCCAGTTCCGTGTTGAGGAGGACCTCGACGCCGAGCCGCCGGACCGCGCGCGTCACGCGACGTCCGGCCGAGGGGCGAACCGTCTTGTCCAGCAGGGTTTCACCGTCGTGCACCAACGTGACCGCGACTCCGCGTTCACGCAGCGCACAAGCCGTCTCGACCCCGAGAACCCCGCCGCCGAGGACGACTGCCCGCCGGGCCGAGCCGGTCGCCGCAACCACCGCCCGTGCGTCGTCCACGGACCTCAGCAGCCGGCCGCCCTCGATGCCCTTCGGAACCACCGGCACAGCGCCGGTCGCGAACACCAACCGGTCGTACGGGTACTCGCGGCCACCCTCGTCGGTGACGACCCGTTGGACCCGATCTACGGCCACCGCGGTCTTTCGCGGCTCGTTGCCGATCGCAACGTCCGCGCGACCCGCGACGTACTCGGTCAGCCGGCCCCGGTTGTACGACGGCTCGTCGCCCAGGACCGTTACGTCGTACGACGGCAACAGATCGGCCAGCCGTCGGCCGGCCATCCCACCGCCGATGATCACTACTCTCATGCCGGAACCCCCGTAGCTGGGAGGGCAGCGGCGGTGACTTCGACGGCACACGCCTTGAACTCGGGCATCTTCGACACGGGGTCGAGCGCATCGTTGGTCAGCTCGTTGACCGCCTCGGCGCCACCGAAGTGGAACGGCACGAAAACGGTGTCCGGCCGTACGTCGGCCGTCACCCGGGCCGGCAGCACCATCGACCCGCGTGCCGTCCGCAACCGCAGCGGACGCCCGTCGCCGATCCCCAGCTGCGCGGCAACCCGCGGATGAATCTCCGCGTACACCTCCGGCTCGGCCTCGGCCAACTCCGGAACCCGCCGCGTCTGCGCGCCACTCTGGTAGTGCTGCAGCAGCCGCCCCGTCACCAGATAGAGCGGTGCCTCGGTGCTGAGATCGTCCGCGACCGGCCGGTGATCGACCGGTACGACGTGCGCCCGCCCGTCCGCCGTCGGAAATCCGTCGGAAAACAGCCGCGGCGTCCCCGGATGCCCGTCGTGCGGCACCGGCCAGAACAACGCCTCTTCGGTGTCCAAGCGCTCCCAGGTGATCCCCGAGTAGTCGGCCTTCCCGCCGGCACTCGCCCGCCGAAGCTCCTCGAACACCTCGGCCGGATCGGTCGAAAACCCTGGTACGTCGAGCCTTTCGGCGATCCCCGCGAACACCGCGAGATCGCTCCGCACCTCACCCGGCGCGGCCACCGCGGCACGCCGCCGCAGTACCCGGCCTTCGAGGGACGTCATCGTCCCCTCCTCCTCGGCCCACTGCGTGACCGGGAAAACCACGTCCGCGAGCAGTGCCGTTTCCGACGGCACGACGTCCGCGACCACCAGGAGATCGAGAGACGCCAGGCGCTCCCGGACCGACGACAGGTGCGGCGCTGACACGAGCAGGTTGCTCCCGTGCACCAGCAGCGCTTTCGGACCATCCGTCGTGCCAAGGGAGTTGATGAGCTCGACCGCACTCTTCCCCGGTCCCGGCAACGAGTCCGGATCCACACCCCAGACACCAGCGACGTACGCACGCGCCGCCGGGTCCGCGATGCTTCGGTAACCAGGCAGCTGATCCGCCTTCTGCCCGTGCTCCCGGCCGCCTTGCCCGTTCCCCTGCCCGGTGATGCAGCCATATCCGCTGCCCAGCCGGCCAGGGAGGCCGAGCGCCAACGCGAGGTTGATGCAGGCAGTCACCGTGTCGGTGCCCTTGCTGTGCTGCTCAGCCCCGCGGCCCGTCAGGATGAACGCCCCGGCGCCACCATGCACCGGAGCGGCCGCCGCCAGCACTCGCGCGGCTCGCCGGATCGTCGCGGCCGGAACACCGGTGACCCGCTCGGCCCGCTCCGGCCACCAGGACGCCGTCGTACGGACGAGCGCATCCGGATCATCGGTCCGCTCCTGCAGGTACGCCGTATCCGCCAGCCCCTCCTGCAGCACCACGTGGGTCAGCGACAGCACCAACGCGAGATCGGTGCCAGGCGTCGCCTGCAGGTGAATTCCAGCGTTTTCCTCAGTCAGTCCCGCAGTTGCAGAGCGACGCGGGTCGACGACCAGAAGTCCACCCGTGTCGCGTGCGCCCTGCAGATGCGCCACTGCCGGCGGCATCGTCTCCGCGATGTTGCTGCCGACCAGCAGCACTGCTCCGGCACCACCCAGATCGGCCAGCGGAAACGGCAATCCGCGGTCGATCCCGAACGCCCGGTTCGTCGCCGCGGCAGCCGACGACATACAGAACCGGCCGTTGTAGTCCACGTTCGCCGTCTTCAGCGCCACCCGGGCGAACTTGCCCAGTGCGTATGCCTTCTCGTTCGTCAGTCCGCCGCCACCGAACACGGCGATCGCGTCCCGCCCGTGAGCGGCCTGCAACGCCTTGATCCGGTCGGAAACGAAATCCAGCGCCGCATCCCAACTCGTCTCCACCAGCTCGCCCGCGGCGTTGCGGACCAGCGGCATGGTCAGCCGGTCCGGCACCGTGAGTACCTCGGGAGCCGTCCAGCCCTTACGACACAACCCACCCCGATTGGTAGGAAAGTCGCGCGGACGCACCTCCACCGCACCCGGCCGAGCGACCGGGTGCAGCGTGGTGGCGCACTGCAGAGCGCAGTACGGACAATGAGTCGCAACAGCCGTCACACGCGCTCCCGGGTGAGCGGGCCACCCTTGCGCAGGTAGCAGAAGTACGTCACCGCGAGACAGACCACGTAGAACCCGCAGAACACGTACAGCGCCGGGATCAGCGAGCCGAAGTTGCTCGTCGACATCGCGAATCCACGCGGGACCAGGAAACCGCCGTACGCGCCGACCGCGGACGCGATCCCGATACAGGCCGCCGCCTCCCGCCGGGCCCGGCCCGGGTCGCCCGGCGTGGTGAGCCGGAAAACGGCCGGAATCATCCGGTACACCGATCCGTTCGCGGCACCGCTGGCCACGAACAGGAACAAGAAGCTGATCAGGAACCCGGCGAAGCTGTCGGCCTTGAGCGCGACGACCGAGGCCAGGATGCCCAGGCCCATCACCACGAAGCAGCAGACGGTCACCCAGGCCCCGCCGACGCGGTCGGCGAGCTTGCCGCCGAACGGCCGCGACACCGACCCGACCAGCGCACCCAGGAAGGCGATGTGCGCCACGGTGATGTCCGGGAACGTGGTCTTGATCAGCAGCGGGAACGCCGCGGAGAAGCCGATGAACGACCCGAACGTGCCGATGTAGAGGAACGAGATGATCCAGGTCTGCGGGCGCTTCGCGGCCGCCACCGACGCCCGGAACGACGAGGTCGCGGCCGTCAGGTTGGCCATCGACTTCCACGCCCAGAAGGCGGCCAGGACGATCAGCGGCAGCCAGATCAGACCGGCCCGGTTCAGCGTCAGACCGGCGCCGGCGACGATCGCGATCGGGACCACGAGCTGCACCACCGCGACGCCGAGGTTGCCGCCGGCCGCGTTGACACCGAGCGCGAAGCCCTTCTCCTTCTCCGGGTAGAAGAACGAGATGTTGGTCATACTGCTGGCGAAGTTGCCGCCGCCCGCGCCCGCGGTGGCCGCGACCAGCACCATCAGCCAGAACGGCGTGTCCGGCCGGGACAGGAAGTACGACAGACCCACCGTCGGGATCAGCAGCAGGCTGGCGGACACGATCGTCCAGTTCCGGCCGCCGAACTTCGGGACAGCGAACGTGTACGGCAACCGCAGCGTCGCGCCGACCAGGCTCGGCAGCGCGACCAGCCAGAACAGCTGGTCCGTGCTGTAGGTGAAGCCCGCCCGCGGCATCGACACCACGACGATGCTCCACAGCTGCCACACCGAGAAGCCGAGGAACTCCGCGAAGATCGAGGGCCACAGATTCCGCCGCGCGACCGCGCGGCCCTTCTCGGCCCAGAACGTGGCGTCCTCGGGATCCCAGACATCGATCCACCGCCCGCGTCGCGGCGCCTCGACCGTTCCGACCGTACCGGTCTGGTCGCGGGTTGTGGCGACCTCCGGTCCTGCCTCGAGCGTCATCGCGTGTCTCCGATCATCCGACCTGTTCGATTAGGCCAGGACGCTATGACCGGGGTGTTTCCACGTAGTCATCTTGTTGTTACGTCGCCGAAACGGCTCCCGCACACCCATCGGAGGGTGGTGAGAGGTTCCGGGTACTGTTCCCCAGTGAACCGGTGGAGGTTGAGGGCGGGGATCGCCGCCGTACTGATCGTTTGGCTTGTGCTGGGCGCCCTCGGTGGGCCGGCAGTCGGAAAGCTGAGCGAGGTCCAGCAGAACGACAACGCCAACTTCCTTCCGAAACAGGCCGAGTCGACGGTGGTCGCCAACGAGACCGCCAAGTTCGCCGACTCCAAGGCTCTGCCGTACTTCGTCCTGGTCGAGCGTGAATCCGGGATCACCCCGCAGGACCAGGACAAGGTGAAGGCCTTCGCGGCCACAATCCCGGCGCTCGAGCTCGGGAACGGAAAGAAGCTCGGCGAATACCTGGTCGCTCCGGTCGCCGCCGCGACCCCGTCGAAGGACGGGAAGGCGTTGTTGCTCACCGTCCAGACGGACGAGGATCGCGCCGACGAGGTCGTCACGGAGGGCCAGACGGTGCTGTTCGCGACCGCGGACGCGCTGCGGGCCGACATCAAACAAGACCTCACACCGACTGGTCTGCAGGTGTTCGTCACGGGTCCGGGCGGCGTGTTCGCGGACTTCGTGGTCGCGTTCAGCGGGATCGACGGGATCCTGCTCGGAGTGGCGCTCGCGGTCGTGTTCGTGATCCTGCTGATCGTGTACCGCAGCCCGATCCTCCCGGTCGCCGTACTGCTCACCGCGGTCTTCGGGCTCGCGCTCGCCGCGCTCGTGGTTTATCCGCTGGCGAAGAACGGCGTACTGCAGCTGAACGGTCAGAGCCAGGGAATCCTGTTCATCCTGGTCGTCGGTGCCGCGACCGACTACTCGTTGCTGCTCGTCTCTCGTTACAAAGAGGAGTTGCACGACTACGACAGCAAGTACCAGGCGATGCGGGTCGCGTGGCGGGCCTCGATCGAGCCGATCGCGGCCAGCGCGGCCACCGTCATCCTCGGTCTGCTCTGTCTGCTGCTCTCGCAGCTCGGCAGTACGAAGGGCCTCGGGCCGGTCGGCGCGCTCGGGATCGCCGGTGCGCTGATCGCGTCGATGACGTTCCTGCCGGCAGTCCTGCTCGCGTTCGGCCGGCGGATCTTCTGGCCGTCGATCCCCCGCGTCGACCACGTGCACTCCAGCGACCAGGTCGGCGGGCGCCGGCTCTGGGGACGCGTGTCGGGCCTGGTCGGCCGGCGTTCGCGGCGGGTCTGGGCGATCTCGGCGCTGGCGTTGGTCGCCTGCGCCGCGTTCCTGCCGACGTTCAAGGCCAGCGGTACGTCTCAGGAGGACCTGTTCCTGAACAAGGTCGAGTCGGTCACCGGCCAGGAGGAGCTGGCCAAGCACTTCGACGCCGGAGCGGGTACGCCGGTGCAGATCCTGACCCCGGTCGCTCAAGCGGATCAGGTGGTCCGGACCGCGACGCAGGTCGACGGTGTCGGCGCCGCGTCCGCCTCGGTCGCTCCCGGCGTACCGCCGAAGGTTGTCGATGGCAAGGTACTGGTCCAGGCCACCTTGAAGGTGCAGGCCGACTCACCGGACGCGACGAAGGTGGTCAAGCACCTGCGGACCGAACTGGACAAGGTGAGCCCCGACATCCTGGTGGGCGGCAACACCGCGATCAACCTCGACGTACTGGACGCCGCGCAACGCGACCTGCGGGTGATCATCCCGACGATCCTCGCGGTGATCTTCGTCGTCCTGATGCTGCTGCTGCGGTCGCTGGTCGCCGCGATCCTGCTGGTGATCGCGAACGTGCTGTCGTTCGGCGCGACCGTCGGCGTCAGCGCGCTGATGTTCAACCACGTCTTCAAGTTCCCCGGCGCCGACCCCGGCATCCCGCTCTACGCGTTCGTGTTCCTGGTTGCCCTGGGCATCGACTACTCGATCTTCCTGATGACCCGCGTCCGCGAGGAATCCCAGGAACACGGCACCAGACCCGGCATCCTCGTCGGCCTGGCCGTCACCGGCGGCGTCATCACCTCCGCCGGCGTCGTCCTCGCCGCCACCTTCTCCGCGCTCGCCGTCCTCCCCATCCTCTTCCTGGCCCAAATAGCCTTCATGGTCGCCTTCGGCGTCCTCCTCGACACCACCGTCGTCCGCTCCCTCCTCGTCCCCTCCCTGGCCCACGACCTCGGCAAGAAGGTCTGGTGGCCCAGCAAACTCGCGTCCTAGGGTGCGGGGCGTTGGCGGAGGCTGGGTTGCGGGAGGCGTTCGATGGGTTGAGTTACAGCCATCGGCGCGAGCATGTGAACGCGATCAGCGACGCCAAGAAACCGGAGACTCAGGGCTTCTTGAGGGAAGCTAGTTCGGTGCGGTTGGAGACGCCGAGCTTGGTGTAGACGTGGGCCAGGTGGGTTTTGACGGTGCCTCGGCTCATGAAGAGGCGCTCGCCGATCTCTGGGTTGCTGAGACCTTCGACTGCGAGGGCGACTACCTGTTCCTCGGTTGGCGTCAGGCTGGCCCAGCCGGATGACGGGCGGCCGCGGGCGCCGCGGGTACGCCGGGCATACGCGACGGCCTCGTCCAACGGGAGCGGCGGCTCGTCCTGATCGCTGGCAAACTCCGGGAGGTCGGGCGGTGTTGCCAGCCCGAGGTCTGTGCGGGCGGCGGTTGCGGCTGCGGACAGGCGGGTTGCGTCGGGCGGGCGGTTGGTGTGGGTTGCCAGGAGGGCGAGGGAATCCAGGCTGTCGACGACGTACGTGCGCAGTCCGTGGTCGACGCGGATCGTGAGCGCCTGGTGCAGGAGGTCGGCCGCCTTGTCCGGGTGTTCGGTGATCGCGGTCCGGCCGAGTTGGTCGAGTGCGTCGGCAAGGATCCGCGGGAGGTTGTACCGCCGCGCCAGCTCCGCCGCACGTTCGAGCAACTCGGAAGCATCCTGTCCGCCGGCACGCTTCGCAGCGGCGACCGTGGGAAGCAGCATCGCGGGCACGAACGTCCCGGCGAGCGGGCTGTCCGGCGCGGTGTCGCGGGCCAGCCATTCGACCGCTGCGTCGTACTCGCCGCTCCAGAACGAGATCAGCCCCATCACCTGACCGAGATTCGATACGACGGCGCCCGCTGTGTCGGCCAGCTCGAGCAGCGGCCGCATCAACTCGCGCGCTTCGTCGAGCCGGCCCGTTCTCGCGAGCACCGACGCCAGCTGCCCGCGTGCGGCGCCGACGCGGTGGAAGTCGGCGAGCGGTTCGGCCGCAGCGAGGGCACGTGTGGCGATCTCGACCGCCTTCAACGGTTCGCCGGTCGACACCAGGCTCTCGGACCAGACGGTCAGCACGGTCGAGGCGATACCGCGTTCGCCGCTGGTGATCAGACCGTCGGCGGCGCGATCGAGCAGCGGGCGAAGGTCGTCGTGGCGATCCCACAGCGAGAGCAGTACGCATTGCAGGGCGACGTTCGCGTTCCGGGCCGATTCGTCGCCGATCCCGTCGGCCAGCCGGACACCTTCCGCCGTCAGATCCCACGCTTTCTGGAAGTCGGTGAAGAACTCGCCGACCGCGACCAGCGCGAGGAACAGCGAACGCAGCCGGTCGTCATCCAGTTCGGTCGCGAGTTCGAGCCCGCGGCCTGCCGCGTCGTACCCGAACGGATCGACGGTGTCGGCGACAGTCGCGTACCCGTAGAGCAAACGGGCCTGCAGCAACGTTCGGTCGTCCGGCGCGCGGTCGATCGCACGGCGCAGGTAGCCGATGCCCTCGTTGCCGGTCGCCTGCAGGTTCCACAGCCACCGAAGCGCCGCGGCGAGTCGCCGGCCGCGTTCCGGATCGTCCGCGGAAAGTCCGTTTTCCAGGGCGGCGCGGTAGTTCTCGCGGTCCGGTTCGATGAGCGCACGCCAGGCGTCGCGATCCTTGTCCAGCAAGGGTTCCGCGGCCTCTGCGACCTCGAGGAAATGGTCGAGATGCCGATCCCGTACGTCGTCGTCCGCCGTCAACCGTGTTCCGGCGTACTCGCGGATCGTCTCCAGCAGCCGGTACCGACCACCCTCGGCGACGACAAGCGATTTGTCGACAAGCCGCGCGAGGACCTCCAAGGCGGCGCCGCAGACGGCCGATGCGGCGTCCAGACTGAACCCACCGGCGAAGACCGCCAGCCGGCGGAAGACCTGACGCTCGTCCTCGTCGAGCAGGTCGTAGCTCCAGTCGATCGACGCGGCGAGCGTGCGCTGGCGCGCCGCGACACCGCGAACGTTCTTCGTCAGCAGACCGAACCGATCGCCCAGACCCACCAAGATCTGCTCCGGCGTCAGCGTGCGGACCCAGGCGGCCGCCAGCTCCAGGGCCAGCGGAATACCGTCCAAACGCACGCAGATCGAGCGGATCGCCTGGTCCGACTCGGGTTGCGTCAGACCGCCGGCGCGCTCGAGGAAGAGCGCTCGCGCCTCGTCCGGTGCCAGCGCCGGTACGCGCCAGATCGCCTCGCCGGGCACATCCAACGGCTCCCGGCTCGTCGCGAGGACCGAGACCTCCGGGCAGCCCGTCTGCAGGGCGACGACGAACTCGGCGACACCCTCGATGATCTGCTCGCAGTTGTCGAGGCAGATCAGGGCGCGCTTGGTACGAAGCTGCCCGATCAGCAGGCGGTCCCCGGACTCGACCAGGAGACCGATCGCCGCAGCGACCGTTTCAGGGATCTGCGCACTGTCGGTGACAGCGGAGAGGTCGACCCACCAGACTCCGTCCGGCCAGCGCTCGGCCAGTTGCGCCGCGGTCTGCGCGGCCAGGCGGGTCTTCCCGCTGCCGCCCGGTCCGGTGAGGGTGACGAGGCGACTGCCGGAGAGTTGGGTACGGAGCGCTGCGACCTGAGTTTCCCGGCCGACGAAGCTGGTGAACATCACCGGGAGGTTGTTCGGCACGCCGTCCAGGGACTGCAGCGGCTCGGCGGTGGCGGTGAGCTCGTAGACACGCTCCGGCGAACCAAGATCCCGCAACCGGTGCATGCCGAGATCGATGACGTCGGTGAGTCCGGCGGCGGTGGTTGCTGTCAGCAACGTCTGGCCAGGGTTGGCGATCGCCAGCAAGTGCTCGGCATGCCGGACGGCGTGGGTCGTTGTTGGTGCGGTGTGCACGGCGATCCGGAGCAGCTCGCCCGCAGGCACTTGGGAGGCTGCGTCCCGGAGCGATTGCGCTGCGGCGATCGCGTCGAGCGGGTCGGCGTACACGAGGACGGGCCATCCGGCGTCCCGGCGTACCAACTGCTCCCCCGGGAGCTCGGCGGCGAGGCCGGCCAGGCGTGCGTAGGCGGGTGCGCTGGCGGCACCGGCGTACGACGCGATCAGGACTGTCACCCCACCCATGGATGTCAGTCTGCCATTCGGCGGTGTGGGGTCGCCGTTGTCGACAGTATTCGCTAGTCTCCCGAAAGGGGGTCGAAGCTCTGCGCACTTAGAGAAGTGAGGAGCCTGATGGCAGACACCGCATCGACTGACCACGGACGATTCGCGCTACCGACCAAGAACCTGCCCGCACCGCAGGTTCGCGACCTGCCCGATCCACCCAGCAAGACCTGGAAGATCATCGGCCCCGGCATGGTCGGCGCCGGGGTCGGGCTGGCCTCGGGAGAGTTCATCCTCTGGCCCTACATCTCCAGCCAGGTCGGCCTGGTGTTCCTCTGGGGCGCCGTCGTCGGCGTGGTGGTCCAGTGGTTCCTGAACATGGAGATCGAGCGGTACACGCTGGCAACTGGTGAGACAGCGTTGACCGGCTTCAACCGGTACGGGAAGCACTGGGGCCTGTTCTTCGCGATCATGACGTACTTCGCGAACCTGTGGCCGGGCTGGGCGACGAGCTCGGCGAGCATGCTCACGTACCTGTTCGGCGCCGGCAACCCGCGCTGGATCGCGATCGCCATGCTGGTGCTGATCGGCGCGATCCTGACCCTCGCCCCGGTCGTCTACGTGATGCTCGAGCGGCTGATCGCGGTGAAGATCGCGGCCGTCGCGCTGCTCGTCATCCTCGCGCTCGTGTTCGCGATCCGCGGCGAAGACGTACAGCGCGCTCGGGGACGCGGTCACGCACCCGCAGTTCCCGGCCGACCAGCTCGGGTTCGCGCTGGTGATGGGCGCGATCGCGTACGCCGGAGCAGGCGGCGGCCAGAACCTCGTGCAGAGCAACTGGATCCGCGACAAGGGCTTCGGGATGGGCGTGCACGTGCCGCGGCTGACGTCACCGGTGACCGGTGAGACCGAGGCCGACCCGACCGCCAACGGGTACACGTTCCCGCCGAACGACGAGAACCTGGCCCGCTGGAAGCGCTGGTGGAAGTTCGCGAACATCGAGCAGGCCGCGACCTTCGTGGCGATCACCGTGGTGACGATCATCTTCACCTCGATGCTCGCGCACGCCACGTTGTTCGGCGACAGCGCCGTCAAGAACAACATCGGCTTCCTGAAGATCGAGGGAACGACGCTGCAGACCCTGGTCGGCGGCTGGTTCGGCTACCTGTTCTGGGCGATCGGCGCCTTCTCGCTGTTCGCCGCGGCGGCCGGCATCGTCGACTACACGTCCCGGCTGGCAGCCGACATGGTCAAGGCCCGGTACCTGCGCGAGTCGCCGGTCTCCGAGTCCAAGCTGTACTTCTGGCTGGTCTGGGGACTGGTTGCCTTCGGCATCATCGTCCTGCTGGCCGGTCTCACCCAGCCGCTGGTGCTCCTGGTGATCTCCGCCTGCACCGCCGGCACCATGATGTTCATCTACTCCGGCCTGCTGTGGTGGATGAACTCGAGGGCCCTCCCGCGCGCCATCAGGATCACCACCTGGCGCACGGCAGTCCTCGCCTTCTCGTTCCTGGCCTTCGGATTCCTGGCCGTCTTCACCATCATCGACCAGGCCAAAAAACTGTAGACGGACCGCTGTGCAGGCAGAACCCCGTCGGAATGGCGATCTGAGCCACTCACGACGGGGTTCTGCCTGCTTGCAGGGTCAGCCGAGGAAGTCGACGGCGGCTTCCTCGGCGGCGGTACGTCGTACCACCTCGACGCCGCTGCGCGCGCGAACCGTGCGGTAGACGTCGACGGACGCCTTCAAGGCGCGCAGACAATCGGCGCGGTCGGCGATCGCGACGGTCTCCTGCAACGCGGGCCCGAGCTCCGGTGCTAGCGTTTCCAACCGCCGTACGCCGGCTGGCCGCGTGGTCCGCCCAATCCCGGCCAACGGCGCGATCGCGGCCGCCCGCATCATGCCGAGACCTTCGATCGCCTCGAACAACTCACCCCTGGCGATCTTCACGGCGACGTAGTGCACCCAGACCCAGAAGCGGTCCTCGATCCACTGCGCGTCGGGCTGCGGCCACTCGGCCTCGGAACCCGCGACCACCGTGTCCAGGCTGTCGTCCCGCTGCCACAGCACGAGCCCGTCCTCTACCCGGGTCCGGTAGCCATCGGGCGTCACGAACTTCAGGTCGACATGCACCAGCGGCGGCCCGAACAACGCGATCAGCAACCGCGGTTCACCGACATGCTCCCCGGTGAAGCTCGAAAGCAACGGCCCGACCCGCCCCGCGAACTCGTTCGCCTCCGCCAGACACTCAGGCTGCCCTTCCGCCGTACACACCAACACGAGATCGAGATCCGAATACTCGTCGCTGGTGCCCGAGGCAACCGATCCGCCCACAACCACCGCGAGCACGCGCGGATCCTTGTCCGCCTCCGCCACCACACTCTCCGCAAGCACCCGAAGATGCTCCGGCACGCCGACCAACTCCACAGTTCCTCCTCGTTCAGGTCAGCAGGCCATCATGACCCACCGACGCGCATCGAGGCGACCGGATTTCCTCAGAGACGTGGACCGTAGGCCTCGGGTGCGCCGTTGGCGGTGGTGAAGAGGGAGTAGACGGACGTGGTCGCGGTCAGGAAGAGGCGGTTGCGTTTCGGGCCGCCCCAGGTGAGGTTGCTGACGGTCTCGGGGACCAGGAGTTTGCCGAGCAGCGTGCCGTCGGGGTGGTAGACGTGCACGCCGTCCGCGGCCGACGCCCAGACGCGGCCCTGGGTGTCGAGGCGGATGCCGTCGAAGATGCCGTTGCCGCACTCGGCGAACAGCTCGCCGCCGCTCAGCTTGTCGCCGTCGACGGTGAAGACGCGAATCGTCCCCTCCTCCGAATCGGTGATGTAGAGCAACGACTCGTCGATCGAGAACGCGAGCCCGTTCGGCCGGTTGAAATCGTCGGCGACGCGGGTCAGCCCGCCGTCCGGCGCGACCCGGTACACATGGCAGCCGCCGGTCTCGATCTCGCCCTTGTACCCCTCGTAGTCGCTGTCGATCCCGTACGCCGGATCCGTGAACCAGACCGATCCGTCGCGCTTCACCACCACGTCGTTCGGGGAGTTCAGCCGCTTCCCGTCGTACTCGTGGGCAAGCACCGTGATGCCGCCGTGGTGCTCGGTCCGCGTCACGCGCCGGTTGCCGTGCTCGCAGCTCACCAGCCGGCCCTCGGTGTCGCGGGTGTGGCCGTTGGTGTTGCCGGCCGGGTGCCGGAAGACGGAGACCTGGTACGACGTCTCGTCCCAGCGCAGGATGCGGTCGTTCGGGATGTCGCTCCAGAGCAGGTACCGGCCCGCGGCGGAGTACACCGGGCCCTCGACCCAGCGGCCGCCGGTCCACAACCGTTCGAGGCGGCTGTCCCCGCGGATCCCGGCGAACCGATCATCCAGCTTCTCCCAGACAGCCGGCGCGGTCCCTGCCAACGGCTCGAGAATTCCCGTCATCACGACTCCTCCTGATTTGGATCTCTCGCACCGAAGGATATGCGGGGCCGAGATTTACCGCTGAGCGGTGGAGAGCCAGGACCACACCGTGGTGGTTGCGGTGATGAAGAGTCGATTGCCCTTCGGGCCGCCGAAGGTCAGGTTGGACACGACGTCCGGGAGCAGCAGCTTGCCGATCAGCGTGCCGTCCGGGTCGAAGCAGTGCACGCCTTCGTGCGTCGCCGCCCAAACCCGGCCGGTGCTGTCCAGCCGGATGCCGTCGAACATCCCGCCCTCGCACGGCGCGAATACCTCGCCGCCGGTCAGCTTCTCGCCGTCCACGTCGAACCGGCGGATGTGCTTGCCCGGGGTGTCGACGACGTACAGCTGGCTCTCGTCGTTGGAGAAGGCGAGGCCGTTCGGGCGGATGAAGTCGTCCGCGACGACGGTCAGCACGCCGTCCGGGGCGATCCGGTAGACGTGGCAACCGTCGATCTCCTGCTCGGCGGCATGGCCCTCGTAGTTCGAGGTGATGCCGTACGGCGGGTCGGTGAACCAGATCGACCCGTCGCTGCGTTCGACCACGTCGTTCGGGCTGTTCAGGCGGCGGCCGTCGAGGTGTGAGGCGAGGACCGTGCGGCTGCCGTCGTACTCCGTTCGCACGACCTGGCGATCGCCCTGCGAGCAGCTGATCAGGCGGCCCGCCCGGTCGATGGTGTTGCCGTTGACGTAGCCGGACGGCTGGCGGAACACGCTGACCTGGCCGGAGAGCTCGTCCCAACGGAGCAGCCGGTCGTTCGGGATGTCGCTGAACACGAGGCAGCGCCAGGCCGGCGAGTACGCCGGTCCTTCGAGCCAGCGGCCGCCGTCGTACAGGCATTCGAGGTACTCGTCGCCCGCGATCTTGGTGAAGCGCTCGTCGAGAACGACGAGCTCGGCCCGGAGCCGCTGCGGCGCGGCGTTGAGTGTGATCGTCATATGCGGAACGCTATCCTGTCTCTGACAGCTCAAACAGAACGAGATTTGGTTTGTGACCGATATGACAGTAGATGATGTGGATCGTGGGTTGCTGGCCGCGTTGCAGGAAGACGCCGGGCAGTCGTACGCCGCGCTCGGGAAGGCGGTCGGGCTCTCGGCCGGATCCGCCCACGAACGGGTCCGGAAACTCAAGGCGGCCGGCGTGATCCGGCGTACGACGGTCGACGTCGACCCGGCTGCGGTCGGGCTCGGCGTACTGGCGTTCGTCATGCTCGAGTCGGGCGCCTGGATGGGCGACGAGCCGACGCTGAAGGCGTTGCGGAAGATCCCCGCGGTCGAAGAGGCGCACATCATCGCCGGGCCCGCCTCGGTCATGGTGAAGGTCCGCACGGCGACCACCGAGGACCTGCAGTCGACCCTGCGCGCACTCCACCAGGTGGACGGGGTGACCAGCACTCAGACAGTCGTGGTCCTGGAGACCTTCTTCGAGAAACAACCCACCGTGGTGTGAGCAACACCCTGCCCCCAGGACGGCCGCTTCACCCTAGACTCGGGCCAGCCGAAGGGAGTCAGCTGTGTCCGACAGCAAACAGATCACCAAGGTGCTGGTCGCGAACCGGGGCGAGATCGCCGTCCGGGTCGTCCGGGCCGCCGCCGACGCGGGGCTGGGCAGCGTCGCCGTGTACGCCGACCAGGACCGGGACGCGCTGTTCGTCCGGCTCGCCGACGAGGCCTACGCGCTGGACGGGTCGACACCGGCCGACTCCTACCTGAACATCGCCAAGATCCTGGACGTGGCGGCCCGCTCCGGCGCGAACGCCGTCCATCCGGGCTACGGGTTCCTGGCCGAGAACGCCGACTTCGCGCAGGCCGTGATCGACGCGGGCTGATCTGGATCGGGCCGCCGCCGTCGGCGATCGACTCGCTGGGCGACAAGGTCAAGGCGCGGCACATCGCGGAGAAGGTCGGCGCGCCGCAGGTCCCTGGCACTCCTGACCCGGTGGCCAACGCCGACGAGGTGGTGGCGTTCGCCCAGGAGTACGGGCTGCCGATCGCGATCAAGGCGGCGTACGGCGGTGGCGGGCGCGGGATGAAGGTCGCGCGGACGCTGGAGGAAGTACCGGAGCTGTTCGAGTCGGCCACCCGCGAGGCTGTCAGCGCGTTCGGGCGCGGCGAGTGCTTCGTCGAGCGGTACCTGGACAAGCCGCGGCACGTCGAGACCCAGTGCCTGGCCGATGCCCACGGCAACGTTGTCGTCGTGTCGACGCGGGACTGCTCGCTGCAGCGCCGGTACCAGAAGCTCGTCGAGGAGGCGCCGGCTCCGTTCCTGTCGCCCGAGCAGCTCGAACTGCTCTACTCGTCGTCGAAGAAGATCCTCCGGGAGGCCGGGTACGTCGGCGCCGGGACGTGCGAGTTCCTGGTCGGGCAGGACGGGCTGATCTCGTTCCTCGAGGTGAACACGCGACTGCAGGTCGAGCACCCGGTCTCCGAAGAGGTCACCGGGATCGACCTGGTCCGGGAGATGTTCCGGATCGCCAACGGCGAAGAGCTCGGGTACGACGACCCGGAGATCTCCGGGCACTCGATCGAGTTCCGGATCAACGCCGAGGACGGTGGACGCGGGTTCCTGCCCGCTCCGGGGACGTTGACGCGCTGGCATGCGCCGTCGGGTCCGGGTGTCCGTCTCGACGGCGGGTACGACCAGGGCGAGACCGTGCCGGGCGCGTTCGACTCGCTCGTCGCGAAGCTGATCGTCACCGGGCGGGACCGGACGCAGGCGCTCGAGCGGTCGCGGCGGGCGCTGCGTGAGTTCGTCGTCGAGGGCATGCCGACGGTGATCCCGTTCCACGCTGCGGTCGTGTCGGACCCAGCCTTCGTCGGGACGGACGGGTTCAAGGTCCATACGCGCTGGATCGAGACCGAGTACGACAACCAGCTCACGCCGTACGACGGCCCGACGGCCGAGGCGCCGTCCGACGCTGAGCGCGAGAAGGTCACCGTCGAGGTCGGGGGTAAGCGGCTCGAGGTCGTTCTGCCCGCTGGGCTCGGTGCGATCGGTGCTGCTCCTGCTGCCGGCGGGGCGAAGAAGAAGCCGTCGCGGCGGGCGGGCGGTACGAAGGGCTCGGCCGCGTCGGGCGATTCGCTGACGTCGCCGATGCAGGGCACGATCGTCAAGATCGCCGTCGAGGAAGGCGCGACGGTCGCCGAGGGCGACCTGATCGTGGTGCTCGAGGCGATGAAGATGGAGCAGCCGCTGAACGCCCACAAGTCCGGCACGGTCACCGGCCTTAGCGCGGAGGTAGGCGCCACGGTCTCGGCCGGCGCCGCCATCTGCGAGATCAAGGACTGATGACCGCGGACGGCGGGGCGGCGGAGCTGCCCTTGCCGGTGGTCGACGCGGCGGTGTTCGACTGCGCGGACCCGGACGAGCTGGGCCGGTTCTGGCAGGCGCTGATCGGCGGCGAGCTTCGCCCCGATCAGCACGGCTTCACCGAACTCCACGGCGGCAGCGTCCGCCTGGACTTCGCCCAGGTCCCCGAGGGCAAACAGGTCCGCAAGAACCGCGTCCACCTGGACCTCTACGTCCCCCCGGAAACCAAGGACCGCTCCATCGCCCGCGCCCTGTCCCTCGGCGCCACCCGAGCCGACGACATCTACGACGGCGACCTCTGGCAATGCCTCAGAGACCCCGAAGGCAACGAATTCTGCCTGATCTGGGGCGCCGACCACCCCTAACGCCCCCTCCGGTCACACCCCCCGGCGACCGGGAACTGGCTATTGCCTATCTCCGGTCACCAGCGGGTATCCCAACCGCACCGGGAGCTCACGATTCGGTTGGATTGACAGACAGTTCTCAGGTTTTCGCTGTAGGTTCCCTGCAGGTGTCTCGGTGAGGAGGGTTTCTGCATGACCAAGAAGACCCATCAGCAGCAGCTGGCGGCGCGGAAAGCGAAGCGGCAGGCTGAGCGGGAGATTGAGCGGCGGCGACAGCGGCGGAATCTGGGGATCACCGTGACCGCGATCGCGGCGGTGGTCGTGGTTCTCGTGGGGGTCTTCGTGCTGTTCGGGGTAGGTGGCGACGACAAGCCGGCCGCCTCCGCGTCAGCGCCGGCGGAGAACAAGCCGGCCAGCATCCCGACCGCGATGGCACCGGCCCCGAAGCGAGCGACGCCGCTCGCGTCCGAGGTGAACTGCACGTACAAGAAGTCCGCCGAGCCGGCCGCGAAGAAGGTCAACGCGCCGGCCGACGGGAAGGTCAAGGCGTCGGGTACGTCGAAGGTCAGCCTGAACACGTCCGTCGGCGACCTGCAGCTCACCCTGGACAGCGCCCTCGCGCCCTGCACGGTCAAGAGCTTCCTGAGCCTGGTCGGCCAGAAGTACTTCGACAACACCAAGTGCCACCGACTCACGGTCGGTGAAGGCCTGCAGGTGCTGCAGTGCGGCGACCCGAGCGGGAGCGGCTCCGGCGGTCCGGGCTACAGCTTCGCGGACGAGGTGTACCCGACGCTGAAGTACGGTCGCGGCATCCTCGCGATGGCGAACTCCGGCGCGAACACGAACGGCAGCCAGTTCTTCATCGTGTACGGCGATGCCTCCGGGCTCACCCCGCAGTACACGGCGTTCGGGACGATCGACGAGCCGAGCGTGAAGCTCATCGACAAGGTCGCGGAGGCCGGCGTCACGCCGCAGAACGGCCCCCAGGACGGTACGCCGATCACGCCGGTGGACATCAAGACAGCATCAGCAGCCGCCTGACCAACAAAACAGCAGGCCCTCCCGATGCCCGGGAGGGCCTGCTGTCGTTTCAGACCGTCAGGCGAGGAGGTGGTACTGCGAGCGCGGCCACGCCAGGAGCGCGTGGACCTGGGTGATGCCGGACTGCTGCAGGAGCTCGACCGATCCCTCGCGGAACTTGTAGAGGTTCGTCGCGGGGTCCCGGGTGGTGTTCCAGTTGTAGTCGGCGTACGCCTGCATCGCCTTGCGGTAGCGGGGATCCGGCACGACCGAGTCCAGGATCAACAGGTTCTTGAACCAGATCGAGTTGAACGCCGCACCGTTCTTCGCCAGGATCTCAGGCGTGTTGTAGAACGCCAGCGAGGCGTTGGCGACCGACTTCGCGTCCCGCAGGTACTGGACGTTACCCGTTGCCTTGAACAACAAGACTCCGGCGCCGAGCATCACGCCCTGGTTGTAGCTCCACTGCGTCTTCTCGATGTTGCCGGCCAGGTCGATGTGGTCCCAGTACAGGCCGTTCGGCGCGAGCATGCAGTCCTGCGCCCACTGGTACATCCGCTGGGCCCACGTCAGGTACGACTTGTCCCGCGTCAGCAGGTACAGGTGCGCCCCGAGCTCGGCGCCCGGGCCGTTGGACACCGTGTTCCGGTCCTGGCTCCACGGCGCCTGGGTCCAGTACACGCCACCGGCGCACGGGTGCGACGGATCCGTGTCCCAGCCGTGGACGACGAGCGCGAAGATCTCCTTGGCGCGAGCGAGTGCAGCACGGTCACCAGTCCGCTTGAACCGCTGGATCAGGTTCAGCCCGATCCACTCGTTGTCGTCGTAGAACTTGTCGCCGCCCTGACCGTTCGGCGGCCGGACGTACGAGTCGTACCCGGTCGGCGTCGTCCCGGCGTTCCAGTAGAACTCGTACGCCGCAAGCCGCCGATCGGCCTCCGCCGAGCCCTTCCGGCCCGCACCGGGGACGCCGGCCAGGTCCTCCGCCGCGATCGCCGCCTGCGAGTACGGCCAGACGTACGAGTACGGGTTGCTCTGGGTGTTCGGGTACTCCTCGAGCAGCAGCCCCTTGCCGGCGTCGAAGTACTTGTTGATCGCGTCGTACGACGCACGCGCCCGAGCGGCAGCGGTCGGGTCGGTCCCGGCGTCGGTGGCACTGGCCGTGGTCATGTTCAGCGAGCCGAGGACGGCGACCGCGAGCACTCCGGCGGCCAGCCGAGTTGATATACCAATCTTTCTGCGCATCGACCTGCTCCTCCTGGGCGGTGGTTGACAGCGATGTCACGTTCTAACCGGCGCAGGGACACCACGTCAATGCCTCAGCGGGCAGGCTGTTCGGAAGCCGTAGTTGGTATATCAAGGGGTCGGGCCGCGAAACTGATCCACGCGGACCGCAGGTGGAGCCGGATCCGTACCTGGTCGGCTGTCAGAACACGTTTTCCGCGCGACCCGACCGCCTCGACGGTGAGTGCCCGCCCGCCGCCCGGGCCGACGCCGGTCCGCTTCAGGACCCGGACGTAGCGGATCGACCCGACGCCGAAGACCGCCTGCATCTGGGCGGCCGTCCGGGTCACCGTCCACGTCACGTTCGGGTTCCCGTTCTTCGGGTACGCGTCCCAGCCGTCCGCCTTCGTGAGCTGGTACGGCGCGTCACCCGCCGCCGTCGCCCCGCCGTTCGACGAGGAGAACTCCGCGATGATCGGATTGCCCTTGTACAGCCGGACCTGTCCCGCGGTCGCCGCGATCGCGTTGTTCGTCGACGTTTCCTCCGAGTCGTACCCGCCGTACACCTGGCACGACGTGGTGTCGCACAAGTCATACGCTTTCCGCGCCGCGCGGGCCCGGTGGAACACCGAATAGGTGCGGGCGGCAACGGCCTGCGCCTGCAACGCGGCCGGGCGCCAACTCGACACCGACTCCCGGGGTACGACGCCACGCAGGTAGTACTCGAGCGGCAGCACGTTCACCGTGTCCAGATGCGCACCCGGACACGTCGATCGCCCGCAGCGCACCGCGATACCGGCGTACGGCGCCACTCGGCAGGACCAGCCCGATCACGGCCGCGCCCTCGAACTGCGTCATACCCGTGAACGTCTTGTAGAGCGTCCATTTCCGGGCCTTCGCGTCGTACGAGCTGACCTTCGTGCCGTGCTCGCCGTTCGGGTCGATCGACCACTGGCTCCGGGTCGAGGCCCTGGGCAACGAGTAGACCTTGCCGGTGGCCAGCGAGCGGACCGCGAGCCCGCTCACCGCGCCGACCCGCACGCCGTCCGTGGTGTCGGCGCTGACCCGGACCCGGATGCTGCCGG
Organism: uncultured Actinomycetota bacterium; assembly: GCA_963822475.1. Classification (GTDB taxonomy): domain Bacteria; phylum Actinomycetota; class Actinomycetes; order Propionibacteriales; family Kribbellaceae; genus Kribbella. The sequence continues at coordinate 395,101 of CAWGHT010000006.1, read as the reverse complement.
TCGCCTTCCCGGTCGTCGTCCCCGGGTAGTAGAAGTCGAGGATCTGCTTCGCCGGCTTCCCGGCCAGCGCCGCACCCTGCGCGCCGTACTGCGACAGTCCGCGGCCGTGCCCGAATCCGCGCCCGTTGATCGTCGTGTCCGGCGCCGCGGCCGGCACGACCTCACGGGCCTGGGCGGTCGCGCTGATCACCGTGGACGACAGAACGACGACGGCGATGGCACGCCTTCTCATGATGGTCTCCCGTAGACAAGATGGACCTGGCGATCACGCCGGTCCCAGACGAGCCAGCCGCGCTGGAACTTCTGCCGCGATCCGCCCGCGACCTGATAGGCGTCGGTGATCGGCAGCCCGAGCCGCGCGCTGCCGGCCCCGAGCCGCCGGTACCGGGTCCGGAAAGCGCCGGACGTGGAATGCGGGCCGGTGGCAACGGAGTAGAAGACGTCGCGGGTGCCGAAGTACGTCGCCCAGCCGGTCCGGGTCCGGTGCTCGCCCCAGAACGGCTGGCCGAGGTTCCGGAAACCGAGTTTCCGCGCGTACTCGTAGATCGGGGTCGAGAAACTGCCGCTCATCAAGGTGTTCACGCGCTGCTTCAGCCAGCCGAGCTTGTTGTACAGCTGGGTTCCCGGGCACGCCGTCGCCTTGGTGTCGCGGTGTCCGGAAACCGTGTGCAGGCGGCTTCCGTCGAGCACGATCGTGGCCAGCGGCGACCGGTAGTTGGCGTCCAGTTTCCACGCGATCACGCGCGCCGTGGACTCCAGCATCGCCGGCGGCGGTGCGGTCTGCTCGAAGTTTCCGATCACCGCGACGCCGAACGAGTTCGCGTTGAACGACGACGTGTGCGCGCCGAGCACCGGCAGCTGCGCACCGCCGGACCGGCCCTCGAAGACGCGGCCGAAGCGGTCGACGAGGAAGTTGTACCCGAGGTCGCACCAGCCGCGGCTCTTCACGTGGTACGCGTACATCGCCCGCACCATCGCCGGGACCTGCGTGCGGGTGTAGTCGTTCCGATCGGCGGTGTGATGGACGAACGCCGCCAGCACAGTCTTCGTGTACTTCGGCCGCACGCACGAGGCACCGTTGTACGCACGGAGCCTTTCGTCCGCGCCCCAGCGCTTCCGGCTCACCATCAACGGCATCGGGTACGGCGCTCTGCTCGACGCAGCCTCGACTGTGCCGCCCGGCTCTTCGGAGTCGGAGCTGAGTACGCCGGGCTGGATCAGAACCACCTTGGCGTCGGAGACCGCGCCGGCAGCGGTCACCGCGCTCGCCTGCACGCCCGTGGCATTACCGACCCACAACGGCTCGGTGCCGGACCGCTCAATTCCTTCGGGCTCCGATGGATCGGGACCGTGCTCGTCCTCGATCTGCATCGGCTGCCAATCGGTCCATTGGCCGTCGCGTTGGACGCGAACCTTCGCCGTCACACCCGTCGACGCCTTCGGGCCAGGTGATGCCGACCATCCCGAACGGTGTGGTTTCGGCCTGGACGGACGGCCCGTCGAGCGGGATCTCTTGATACGAGGGATCGGAATCGGAGTGCGGTAGCGGGACCAGGGCAGCCGCTGTCAGAACGAGCGGCAGCAGTCGCGCAGTCTTGCCCATGACGGTGTTGCCCACAATTGGCCTTCCGGCGCGGGGACGGACAGTCGCTGGGCGGCGCGCCCCTCGATTATGCGCCGACGGTGACCGCTTTCCGGGGATTACGTCACCCTGCGTGGCGTCGGGCTGTCTTGAGGGATTCGATAGGCTCTCCCTAAAGCCCCCGAGAGAGGCCCGACATGGAATTCATCCTGATCATCGCCGTGGTGGTGATCGCGGTTCTGGCGTACCGCTCGTACCGTCGGACCCAGCTGCAGACCAAGCAGCAGCACGAGATCACGGCCGCCGAGCTCGAGTCCGTGAAGCGGACCGCCGACGAGGACATCACCCGGTTCGGCGAGGAGCTGCAGGACCTCGACCTGGAGATGGTCGGCAAGGACCTCGGCGACGGCGCGCGGCAGGACTACCAGCGCGCGCTGGACTCCTACGAGTCCGCGAAGCAGGCGGTCGGTCAGGTCACGGAGGCCGACCAGATCAAGCACGTGATCGAGATCCTCGAGGACGGCCGGTACGCCGCTGCCTGCGTGCGCGCCCGCGTGGCCGGCGAGCCGCTGCCGCAGCGTCGCCCGTCCTGTTTCTTCAACCCGCAGCACGGTCCGTCCGTGGTCGACGTGAGTTGGGCCCCACCGGGTGGCGCCCCGCGCGAGGTGCCGGCGTGTGCGGCCGACGCCGAGCGGGTCCGCGCCGGCGCCGAGCCGGACGTCCGCAAGGTCATGGTCGGCCCGCAGCGGGTGCCGTACTGGGAGGCCGGCCCGGCCTACTCGCCGTACGCGCAGGGCATGTTCGGCGCGCTCGGCGGTGTGATGACCGGCATGTTCCTCGGCACGATGCTCGGCGGCATGTTCGCCGGCGGCGGGTACGGCGACTACGCGGGCGGCTACGACGGTGGCGGTGACGGCGGAGGCGACGGCGGCGGTGACGGCGGGGGCGACTTCAACCCGTTCGACGGCGGCGGCGACGGCGGTGGTGACGGCGGCGGCTTCGACTTCGGCGGCGGAGACTTCGGCGGCGACTTCTAGGAACCGCGCCTGCTGAGAACGCGACAGGGCCCCGGTGACCAGCTGGTCACCGGGGCCCTGCGCTGTCCTCACTCGCCGAACAGCGGGGCATTGCCCTCGGCGGTGTTCAGGAAGTAGATCGGGTCCTTGAAGTCGCCGGGGATCTTGCCCAGGCCCTTGATCACGGTCGCGGCTCCGTTGGCGTGGCCAACGGCGTACAGGTAGGCCGAACCGGTGTCCTTGTCGATCCCGGCGAGCAGCGTGCTCTGCGTGCCGCACTTCTCCGCGACCAGGTACTCGAAGCCCTGCCAGGTCGATGTGCGCACCTTCTTCACGACCGGCGTCCCGGTGACCGGGATGTGGATCGTGTAGAGCGCGCCGCCGTTCGTCGTGGCCAGGAAGGTGTCGTACGTCGCGGTCTCGCTGATCAGCGCCATCGTCTTCACCGACGAGTAACCCGCCCAACGCGTGACGACCTTGCCCACGTACCGGTAGAGCACCCCGTCGCCACGCAGCCGGTAGTCCGCACTCCGGGAGGTCTTGCCCCAGTAGTACGACGTCTCGATCGCCTTGTAGCCGATGTACCCGACGCCACGGGACCTCAGCGAGGTGAACGGCTTGCCGGTGGAGTCCACGCCGTACGAGCCGCCGTACAAGGTGCCGCTGACGATCACGTCGCCGTACACCGTGTAGTCCGCCCCGACGCCCAGCGAGTCGGTCCAGGTCGACGCGAGCTTCGCCAGTCCCGGGGAGAACATGTGCGGGCCGGTGGACCGCTTGACCGTGGCCGGCGACGTGGCGACGACCTGAGCGTTGGCCATGTCACCGCCGGCCGTGATCGAGCCGAGGTTGATCTCGCAGGCGGCGGTCGCGGCCGTGGTCGCGGTGCCGGCAGCGGTCGCGGTGCCGGCCGACGTCGCGGCCAGCCCGCCGAGGAGCATTGCCGAGGCCGCCAGCGCGGAAGCACGGTTCAGTTTCATCGAATGGCCTTTCAAGAGTTGTCCTTCACATCTCAGACGATGCAGCTACCGCCTCCGAAGTTGCGTCGTTTCCTGCTGACCCGAACGGTTGCCGGGCCGGACGGGCCCGGCCTACCGTCGGGAGGGTGCATGAGCTCGCCATCACGGAGAGCATCGTCGATGCGATCGTCGAGAAGATCGGCGACGGACCGGTGGCTGCCGTTCGGCTGGAGATCGGCCGGCTGTCCGGGGTGGTGACCGACTCGATCCGGTTCTGCTTCGGGATCGTGGCCGTCGGCACCGGGCTGGACGGCGCCCGGCTGGACATCGACGAGCCGTCGGGGCGGGCGTACTGTCGGGACTGCCGACGGGAGTTCGCGCTCGACGACCCGATCATGCTGTGCGACTGCGGCAGTGCCGATCTCGACATTCTGGCCGGTCAGGAACTGCGGATCGTCTCGGTGGAGGTGCGTTGACATGTGCAGTACCTGCGGATGCTCAGGCGAGGACGCCTCGACGAGGGTCACCCTCGTGGACGGCCCGCAACCGGTCGAAGCCCACAACCATCCGCACGACCACGAGCACCCTCACGACCATCCTCACGACCACGAGCATCCGACCCGGACCGTCCTGCTCGAACAGGACATCCTGGCCAAGAACGATCTGCTCGCCGCGGCCAACCGGCACCGGCTGACCGAGCACGCCGTGACCGCGATCAACCTGATGAGCTCCCCCGGTTCCGGCAAGACCACGCTGCTCGAGCGCACCATCACCGACCTCGGCGACAGCCGCGAAACCCTCGTGATCGAAGGCGATCAGGAGACCTGGCTCGACGCCCAGCGGATCCGGTCGACCGGCCGCAAGGTCGTGCAGATCAACACCGGCGCCGGCTGTCACCTGGACGCGGAGATGTTCGGCCGCGGCCTGACCGAGCTCGCCCCGCCCGACGGCTCACTGGTCTTCGTCGAGAACGTCGGCAACCTGGTCTGCCCGGCCCTGTTCGACCTCGGCGAGTCGGCCCGGGTGGTGATCATCTCGGTCACCGAGGGCGCGGACAAACCGGCGAAGTACCCGTACATGTTCCGCACCGCCGACCTCGTCCTGCTGAACAAGGTCGACCTGCTCCCGTACGTCGACTTCGACGTCGACCTGTGCCTGGACCTGATCCATCGCCTGAAGCCGGACGTCGAGATGCTGCCCGTCTCCGCGACCCGCGGAGACGGCCTCGACGCCTGGCACTCCTGGCTCGCTAACAGATCCGCGGCAGCTGTTCTCCGATAGGCGTATCCACCACCCGGGTCGCACCGAACGCCGTCTTCGTCACGACCATCCCCGGATGCGCTTCGACGCACTCACCGATGATCGCCGCGTCCGCACCGAGCGGATGCGCCCGCATCGCCGCGAGTACGGCGTCCGCGTCGTCGCGCGCCACGATCGCGAGCAGCTTGCCCTCGTTCGCGACGTACAGCGGATCGAGGCCCAGGAACGAGCAGGCGTTGGCCACCGCCTCCGGCACCGGCAGCGCGCTCTCGGTCAGTTCGACGCCCACCCCGGCCGTCTTGGCGATCTCGTTCAGCGAGGTCGCGACGCCGCCCCGGGTCGGGTCGCGCAGTGTGTGCAGGTCGAGGCAGACGTCGAGCATCGCCGCGACCAGGCCGTTGAGCGGCGCGCAGTCACTGACCACCTCGGTGCCGAACGAGATGCCCTCGCGCACACTCATGATCGCGATCCCGTGCACCCCGATCTGACCGCTGACGATGACGACGTCCCCGGGAACCGCTCGCTGCGGACGGATGTCGACCCCGGCCGGGACCAGCCCGACGCCGGCCGTGTTGATGTACACGCCGTCCCCGTGACCGGCGTCGACGACCTTGGTGTCACCGGTCGCGATCGTCACCCCGGCCTGTCGCGCCGCCTCGCCCAGGTGCTCCGCGATCCGGCCGACCACGGACAGCTCGACGCCCTCCTCGAGGATGAAGCCGCAGGACAGGTACGCCGCCTGCGCGCCACTCATCGCGAGGTCGTTCACGGTGCCGTTCACGGCCAGGTGCCCGATGCTGCCGCCCGGGAAGAACAACGGCTGCACCACGAACGAGTCGGTCGAGAACGCGAGCCGGGCATCGCCGAGCGTGAACACCGCCGAGTCCGTCAACCCGCCGAGGACCGGGTTGGCGAACGCGGGCAGGAAGAGGTGTTCGACGAGCTCCCCCGACATCTGTCCGCCGCCCCCGTGACCCATCACGACCCTCTGATGGTCGCGCAACGGCAGCGGGCAGACCCATCCGTCGAAGTTCGGCGGATCGGGCATCGAGGGATCCGGCAACATGACTTGCTCAGCCACCGGTCGTCACCACCTCGGCCGGCGTCTCCAGCCGGCGGTAGAGGTAGTACGCCGCACAGGCGCCCTCGCTCGACACCATCGTGGCGCCGAGCGGGTTGCGCGGCGTACAGATCGTCCCGAACGCCGAGCACTCGTGCGGTTTGATCAGGCCCTGCAGGACCTCACCGCTGCGGCACACCGTCGACTCCTCGGTGACGATGTCGCGCACCTGGAAGCGGTACTCCGCGTCGTACTCGCGGTACCGCTCGGACAGCCGCCAGCCGCTCTGGGGGATCATCCCGATCCCCCGCCAGGACCGGTCGGTCGACTCGAACACGTCGGCCAGCATCGCCTTCGCGGCCGGGTTGCCCTCGTCCTGGACGGCCCGCCGGTAGGCGTTCTCGACCACGTGCTCGCCCTTCTCGAGCTGGCTGACCGTGCGCAGGATCCCGGCCAGGATGTCGAGCGGTTCGAACCCGGTGACCACGATCGGTACGCCGTACTTCTCGGCCAGCTCGGGGTACTCCGACGTACCCATCACGCTGCAGACGTGGCCGGCGGCGAGGAAACCCTGGACCCGGCAGTGCGGCGACTGCATGATCGCCTCGATCGCGGGCGGCACCCGGACGTGCGAGACGAGCAGGCTGAAGTTCGGGATGCCGAGTCTCTTGGCCTGGTAGACGGTCATCGCGTTCGGCGGGGCGGTGGTCTCGAAGCCGATGCCGAAGAAGACGACCTCCTTGTCCGGGTTCTGCTGCGCCACCCGGAGCGCGTCCAGCGGCGAGTAGACGACCCGGACGTCACCGCCCTCGCTCTTGATCCGGAACAGGTCGCGGCTGCTGCCCGGCACCCGCAGCATGTCGCCGAACGAGCAGAAGATCACGCCGGGCTGGGCGGCGATCTCGAGCGCCTTGTCGATGATCTCCAGCGGGGTGACACAGACCGGGCAGCCCGGGCCATGGATCATCTCGACGCCGTCCGGCAGCAACTGGTCGATACCGTGCCGGACGATCGTGTGCGTCTGGCCGCCGCAGACCTCCATCATCGCCCAGGGTTTCGTCACCGTGGCGTGGATCTGCTCGACCAGCTTGCCGGCCAGTTCCGGATCGCTGAACTCTTCGAGGTACTTCATTGTGCCTCCCCAGACTTGGACTCAGCCCAATCGGTGCCGGGCGGGCGGCGTTCGCCGGCCTGCCGCGCGGCCAGTCCCCACTGGTCGCCGAACTCTTCCTCGAGCGCCCCGAGCTTGCGGAAGAGCGCGAGCGACTGCATCGCGGACTCCTCGTCGAGGCGCTGCAACGCGAACCCGACGTGCACGATGGTGTACTCACCCACCTGCAGATCCGGCAGGTACTCCAGACAGACGTCCTTCAGGACGCCGCCGAAGTCCACCTGCCCCATCCGGGTCCCGTCCTCCTCCCGGATCTCCACGACCTTCCCCGGTACGGCTAGACACATGATGTTTCCCTCCCTGGAAGACGCGCAGCGACGGCCAGCTGGCCGAGGGCGAGTCCGGCATCCGTCGGCGGCACCCGGCGGTGCCGCAGCACCGCGAACCCGGCACCGGTCAACGCCCTGGTAGTTGCTGACAGCAACACTCTGTTGACGAACACGCCGCCGGACAGGGCGACCGTCGTCAATCCGTGGGCGGCGCGGACCTGTTCGGCCAGCGTCACCATCAGTTCGGCCAGGCTCTGGTGGAACCGGGCGCTGACAACGCCCGGTTCCACGCCGGCCAGTACGTCGTACACCACGCCGGCCAGCACCGGCGCCGGATCGATCTCCTCCCCTGTAACCGCGAACTCGTAGCTGCCGAGTCCTCGATCTGACGAGACCAGTCCTTCCAGCTCGATCGCGGCCTGCGCCTCGTACCCGGCCCGGTGACAGACACCGGCCAGCGACGAGACCGCATCGAACAACCTGCCCATGCTCGACGTCGGAGCACAGGCGATGTCCTTGTCCAGTTGGGCTCCGAGCAGTTCCAGCTCCGGCCCGACGCACGCAAGCACGGACGGCAGCCGCCGATCCCAGGGCAGACCCGCGGCGAGCAGGTGCGACAACGCCATCCGGCACGGGTTACGGACGCCCGCATCGCCGCCGGGCAACGGCACGTACTTGAGGTGGGCGTACCGCTCGAACCCGTCGTACCCGGCGAGCAGTACCTCACCACCCCACACCGCGCCGTCGTCGCCGTACCCGGTCCCGTCGAACGCGAACCCGATCACCCGACCCTCGTACCGGTGCTCGGCCATCACCGAGGCAAGGTGCGCGTGGTGATGCTGTACGCCGACCACCGGCCGACCGTCCGCGTTGAGCTGAGCCCATTGCCGCGACCGGTACGACGGATGCTTGTCCGTCACCAGCACCTCGGGCCGGACTCCGGTCAACTGCTCGAGATGCTGCTCGGCCCGCTCGAAGGCCTGCAGCGTCGCGAGGTCGTCCATATCCCCGACATGCGCCGAGAGCCACGCGTACCGCCCGTCGCCGAGACAGAAGGTGTTCTTCAGGTCCCCGCCCACCGCCAGTGCGGGCCGGACCGGGACGGGCAGGTCGATCGGGAACGGCGCATATCCGCGAGACCGCCGTACCGGCAGCTCGCTGTCGTCCGCGATCCGTACGACGGAGTCATCGCAGGGCACGTGGATGGGGCGATCACTCCCGAGCCACGCGTCGGCCAGACCTGCCAGCCGAGTCAGGGCCTCGTCGTCGCCGGTGACGATCGGCTCGCCGGACAGGTTGCCGCTCGTCATCACCAGCACACACGGACCGGGCTGATCGAACAGCAACTGATGCACCGGCGTGTACGGGAGCATCACGCCGAGGTCTGGGTTGCCGGGGGCAACGGCTTCGGCGACGGCCGCACCGGGTTTACGCCGGAGCAGCACGATCGGGCGCCGGCTGCCCTGGAGCAGTTGCTCCTCGGCGGCGTCGACCGTGGCGATCCGGCGGGCCGTGTCCAGATCGGCGGCCATCACCGCGAACGGCTTGTCCCCACGATCCTTGCGCTTCCGCAGGGTACTCACCACGGCCTGGTCGCCGGCGTCACAGACCAGATGGAAGCCACCGAGCCCTTTCACCGCGAGGATCGCACCGTCGATCAGCAGCGCATGCGCAGCTGCCAGCGCGGCCTCGCCGTACGCCGTCTCGACGCCGGGCTGGACGAGCTGCAGCCGAGGGCCACAGGCGGGGCAGGCGATCGGCTGGGCGTGGAACCTGCGGTCGGCCGGATCGGCGTACTCGCGGGCGCAGTCCGGGCAGAGTGGGAAGCCTGCCATCGTGGTGGCCGGCCGGTCGTACGGCAGGCCGGTGATGATCGTGAAGCGCGGCCCGCAGTTGGTGCAGCTGATGAACGGGTGCCGGTAGCGCCGGTCGGACGGGTCGGCGAACTCGGCCAGGCAGTCGGCACAGGTCGCCACGTCCGGCGAGACCAGCGTCCGGCCCGCTCCGGCCGTCGAGTCCAAGATGGCGAACTCGGTCCCGCCCATCGCCGGCAGCGACTCGAGAGCGACGGTCGCGACCACGGCAAGGGGCGGAGCGTCCGTGCGAACGCGGACGCCGAAAGCAGCCACCGCGGCGGCCGGTCCCTCGACCTCGGCGACGACGCCGGCCGCGGTGTTGCCGACCTGACCGGACAGCCCGAGCTCGCGGGCAAGCGAGTACACGAACGGACGGAAACCGACGCCTTGGACGACGCCGGTGACCAGCGCGCGGCTGCGCACACGTTCTGGTTCGTTCGTGATGCTCACCCCGCCGGGCGAAAGAAATGGCGAATTCCGCGATCAACGGACAAATCGCACACTAAACCCAGGCCCCGGCGCACGCCAGACATCACGGACCGAAGATCTCGTGGACTCTGCGCAAGTCCCGCAGCCGCGGTTCGGTATCGCCGCGCAACCACCGGCTGATGGTCCGCACCGAGACCCCGATCCGCTGCGCGGCCACCTGCTGGGACAGACCCTGACCCCGCAGTACGCCGTTCAGCCAGTCGGCGAACGGTTCCGCGGCCGGCTGCACCCGCCGTACGCCCGCACCGTGCAGCACCTCGACCTCGACGCCGTCGGGGAAGATCCGCACGGTCACGTCGAACACCCCGTCCTTCGGACCGGCCGCGGCCAGCAGGGCGTCCGTGATGGCGTGGTACAGCGCTTGGCGTTCCTCCACCTCGAGCGTGATCGGCTCGAGCGCCTCCCGGACGAACTGCTCGGCGTCCGGCAGCGATCCCGGCCTGGCCGGGAAGCTGTGCGACGCCACGACCACGGGCGAGACGAACACCTCGCGATCGGCATCGTCCATTGCATGAGAATACCGGTGCGACACTGCCAGAAAGACCCTTCAGAAATATCCAGGAATCCAGGAATCCAGGATTTCCGGATACCGCCATTAATAGCTGACACATGTGTCTGTCGGACCGGCGAGTACCCAAGTACGGTCGAAAAAGCCGCGATTTTCTGGCGAGGGAGGGCTGGTCGTGTCCACGACAACGGAGCCGGAGCAGGCGCAGGCCGAAACTGACGAGGGTGTCGTCCACATTCTCTGGATGAACGGGGGCCTCAGCTGCGACGGCGACTCGGTCGCCCTCACCGCGGCCACCCAGCCGAGCATCGAGGAGATCGTCCTCGGCGCGCTGCCCGGACTGCCGAAGATCGCGGTGCACTGGCCGTTGATCGACTTCGAGTGCGGCCCGGAGACCGGCGCGGACAACTTCATCGCCTGGTGGCACAAGGCCGACCGCGGTGAGCTCGAGCCGTTCGTCCTGGTGGTCGAGGGCTCGATCCCGAACGAGGCGATCCACGACGGCGAGGGCTACTGGGCCGGCTTCGGCAACAACCCGGCCACCGGGCAGCCGATGAAGACGTCGGAGTGGCTGGACCGGCTGGCCCCGAAGGCCACCGCGGTGGTTGCCGTCGGCACCTGTGCGACGTACGGCGGGATCCACGCGATGGCGGGCAACCCGACCGGTGCGATGGGCGTGCCCGACTACCTGGGCTGGAGCTGGAAGTCGAAGGCCGGCCTGCCGATCGTCTGCGTGCCAGGTTGCCCGATCCACCCCGACAACCTGTCCGAGACGCTCGTCTACCTGCTCTACCAGGTCGCCGGGCAGGCCCCGATGATCCCGCTGGACTCCGAGCTGCGGCCGCAGTGGCTGTTCGGCCGGACCGTCCACGAGGGCTGCGACCGGGCCGGGTACTACGAGCAGGGCGACTTCGCCAAGGAGTACGGCTCCCCCAAGTGCCTGGTGAAACTGGGCTGCTGGGGTCCCGTCGTGAACTGCAACGTGCCCAAGCGCGGCTGGATCAACGGCGTCGGCGGCTGCCCGAACGTCGGCGGCATCTGCATCGCCTGCACGATGCCCGGCTTCCCGGACAAGTTCATGCCGTTCATGGACGAACCGCCCGGCAGCAAGATCTCCACCACCGCGAGCATGGTGTACGGCACCGTGATCCGCAGGTTGCGCAAGTACACCCTGAACGCGGGCAACAAGGAACCCAAGTGGCGGCACAAGGGCTCCGAGCTCACCACCGGCTACGAGAAGGTGTGGTAGGCCATGACCACCACCGATTCCAAACTCGCCGCGAGTACGTCGAAGAGCTCCGACGTCGTCGAGATGGCCTGGGACCCGATCACCCGGATCGTCGGCAGCCTCGGCATCTACGCGAACGTGAACTTCAAGTCCAAGACCGTCGAGGAGTGCCACAGCACCTCGTCGATCTTCCGCGGCTACAGCATCTTCATGAAGGGCAAGGACCCGCGCGACGCGCACTTCATCACCAGCCGGATCTGCGGGATCTGCGGCGACAACCACGCCACCTGCTCGGTCTACGCGCAGAACATGGCGTACGGCGTCGCACCGCCGCACCTCGGCGAGTGGATCGTGAACCTCGGCGAGGCCGCGGAGTACATGTTCGACCACAACATCTTCCAGGAGAACCTGGTCGGCGTTGACTACTGCGAGCGGATGGTCAAGGAGACCAACCCGGGCGTCCTCGAACTCGCGAACAGGACCGAGGCGCCGCACGCCGGCGACCACGGCTACCGGACCATCGGCGACATCATGCGCTCGCTGAACCCGCTCGAGGGCGAGTTCTACCGCGAGGCGCTGCACGTCAGCCGCTACACGCGCGAGATGTTCTGCCTGATGGAGGGCCGGCACGTCCACCCGTCGACGCTCTACCCCGGCGGTGTCGGCACGGTCGCGACGATCCAGCTCTTCACCGACTACCTGACCCGGCTGATGCGCTACATCGAGTTCATGAAGAAGGTCGTGCCGTTGCACGACGACCTGTTCGACTTCTTCTACGAGGCGCTGCCCGGTTACGAACACGTCGGCGAACGGCGGGTCCTGCTCGGGTGCTGGGGCAGCCTGCAGGACCCGGCGCACTGCGACTTCACCTACCGCAACATGGAGTCCTGGGGCCGGAAGATGTTCGTCACCCCGGGCGTCATCGTCGACGGCAAGCTGGTCACGAACAGCCTGGTCGACATCAACCTCGGCCTGCGGATCCTGCTCGGCAGTTCGTACTACGACGACTGGGCCGACGGCTCGCACGAGAAGTTCGTCGACATCGACCCGCTCGGCAACCCGATCGACGTCCGGCACCCGTGGAACCAGCACACGTTGCCGAAACCGCAGAAACGCGATTTCTCCAACGCGTACAGCTGGACGATGTCGCCGCGCTGGTTCGACGGCAAGGACCACCTGGCCCTCGACACCGGCGGCGGCCCGATCGCGCGACTCTGGTCGACGGCGCTGTCCGGACTGGTCAACACCGACTACATCCAGGCCACCGGGCACAGCGTGAAGATCCAGCTCCCGCGGACGGCACTCAAGCCGGCCACGGAGTACGAGTGGAAGATCCCGCAGTGGAGCAACGCGCTCGAGCGGAACCGGGCCCGGACCTACTTCCAGGCCTACGCGGCCGCGCTCGCGCTGCACTTCTGCGAGAAGGCGATGGCCGAGGTCAGGGCCGGCCGGACCGAGACCTGGACGCCGTTCAAGGTGCCGGACGAGGCGATCTCCTGCGGATTCACCGAAGCCGTGCGAGGCGTGCTCTCGCACCACATGGTGATCAGGGACGGCAAGATCGCGAACTACCACCCGTACCCGCCGACGCCGTGGAACGGCAGCGTCCGGGACAGCTACGGAACACCGGGCCCGTACGAGGACGCGGTCCAGAACACGCCGATCTTCGAGGAGAACCCGCCGGACCGGTTCAAGGGCATCGACATCATGCGCGCGGTGCGCAGCTTCGACCCGTGCCTGCCGTGCGGTGTGCACATGTTTGTCGGCAACGGACGGGAGAAAACGCACCTGCACTCCCCGTCCATCGCCGTGAAGCCTTACTGACCCGGGGGATGGAATGGATCGGCACGACGTCCATGAGCTGAGCGAACGGATCGACGTACTGCTGGACGAGGTCCAGCGCAGCGCGGATCCGGCGCTCACGCGCAAAGTTGAGGAACTGGTCCGCGCCGTGCTGACACTGCACGGCGCAGGCCTCGAGCAACTGCTGAGCCTGCTCGACGAGCCGCAGGTTCGGCAGTTGGTCGAGGACGATCTGGTCGCCGGCCTGCTGCTGCTCCACGATCTCCATCCCGACGACGTCGCGACCCGGATCCAAGGCGCCCTGGACTCCGTCCGGCCGTACCTCGGCTCCCACGCCGGTGGCATCGACTACCTCGGCATCGACGCCGACGGAGTCGTCCATCTGAGCCTGCAGGGAAGTTGTGACGGCTGCCCCGGCTCGACCGCCACGGTCCGGCTGACCGTGGAGAACGCCGTACTCGACGCCGCGCCGGAGGCCATCGCGGTCGACGTCGCGGGCATGGTGAAGGAGAAGGAGAACCTGTTGACCATCCAGCCGTTCCGCCCCCATCGGGACAGCTGGCATCAGCTGGATCTGGTCCCACCCCCGGACCAGATCCAGCATCTCTCCGTCGCAGGTCTCGACGTGCTCGTCGCCAACCTGGCCGGCACGTACTTCGCCTACCGCAACAACTGCCCGATGTGCTCCTCCGGTCTGCACCACGGCCGGCTGAACGGCGACCGGCTGACCTGTCCACGCTGCACGGCGGAGTACGACGTACGCCTGGCCGGGCGGGCGCTCACGCCTGAAGGCGCACCACCGCTCGAAGCACTCCCACTGCTGCCGGAAGGTTCCGGCTGGAAAGTCGCCATCCCGGGGGTGCAGCCGGCGTGAGGCCGCGCTCGACTCTGCGTTCACTGGCGCGATCGAAACCCTTGCCGGCCGTCGATCCGCTGGCGGTTCTTCGCGAGTTCACCGGCGGGGTCCGCGAGCAGTTGGCCCCGGGCGAGCAGTGCGAGATGTGCGCCGTACCGATCGGTCCCGAGCACTCACACCTGGCCGACATCCAGGATCACCGGCTGCTGTGCGCCTGCCGCGCCTGCTACCTGTTGTTCACCGACGGCGGCGCGTCGCACGGACACTACCGAGTGGTCCCCGAAAGCTACCGGGCCAACCTGGACTTCTCGCTCTCGCCGGCGCAATGGGACGCGATGGGGATCCCGGTCAACCTGGCGTTCCTCTTCTACCAGTCCGATCAGGGCCGGTACGTCGCTTTCTACCCGAGCCCGGGTGGTGCCACCGAGTCGCTGCTGGACCTGGCCGGCTGGAACGAGGTCGTGGCCGGCGATCCCCGACTGCAGGAACTGGTCCCGGATGTCGAGGCCGTGCTGCTGCGCCGGATGGACGACGGGTTCGAGTGCCACCTGGTCCCGATCGACGCGTGCTACGAGCTGGTCGGGATCGTGCGCCAGTACTGGGAAGGCTTCGCCGGCGGCGAGGACGTCTGGCAGCGGATCGACGCGTTCTTCGCCGGGATCCAGGAGCGCAGCCGTGGTTGACCTGGACTTCACCTGCACCGGATCCGAGGCCGATCGGTACGCCGCGACCCCGTCGATCCGGATGCGCCTGCGGATCGAGGAAACGACCGGTACGCCGGTGCACGCGCTGGCGTTGCGCTGCCAGATCAGGATCGAGCCGATCCGGCGCCGGTACAACGACGAGGAGGCCGAAGGACTGGCCGACCTGTTCGGCGACCGGTCCCGCTGGGGCGAGACGCTGAAGCCGCTGCAGCTGGCGTTCGTCACCCAGATGGTCCCCGGCTTCACCCAAACCACGGAGGTCGACCTCAACCTGCCGTGCAGCTACGACTTCGACGTCGCGGCCCACAAGTACCTGTACGCCGTCCGAGAGCACGGCGTACCGCTGTTGCTGCTGTTCAACGGGACCATCTTCACCGGCAGCCCCGGCACCCTCTCGGTGACACCGGTCGCCTGGCAGAAGGAGACGACGTACTCGCTGCCGGTCTCGGTGTGGCGGGAGGCGATGGACCAGCACTTCCCGGGTGCCGCGTGGCTGCGGCTGCGCCAGGACACCTTCGACCTGCTGTACCGCTACCGCACGCGGGAAGCGTTGCCCGGCTGGGACGACGCGATCGAGAGACTCCTGAAGGAAAAGCTGGAATGAACAGGTACGACGCCGTCCAGGAAATCGCGGACGCGCTGTTGTTCGAGGGTTATGTGCTCTACCCGTACCGGGCCTCGGACGGAAAGAACCGGGTCCGTTGGCAGTTCGGCGTGCTGATGCCGCCGGACTACTCGCTGGTGGATCCGTCCGAGCGGTCCTGGTCGCAGACCGAGTGCCTGCTCGACGGCGACAAGGCCCTGATCCGGGTGCGGCTGCGCTTCCTGCAGGCGCAGAGCCGGGAGGTCCTCGACGCGGACCGGGTCCTGGTCACCTCGCTGGAGACCGAGGATGCGACGTACCGGCCGTGGGACGAGGCCGTGGTGCGCACCGTCGACCTCGCCACGAACGTGTACAGGTTTCCGCGGCAGGTGACGTTCACGATGCCCGGCGGCACCGACGTCGAGGCCGTCGGCACGGCCGGCTTCCTGCGCCGGACCAGGCTGCCGATCTCCGGGACCGTGACCCTGACCGTCGAAACGCTGCCGGGCCCCTACAACGTGGCCCGGATCCGGGTCCGGGTCGAGAACACCACCCCGAACGGCAGCTCGGAGCGCGTCGGAGCGCTCCGGCAGGCTCTGATCTCGCACCACGTGATGGTCGCCGCCGACGGCTGCCGGTTCGTCTCGCAGCTGGATCCACCCGAGTGGGCCAGAGGCTTCGCGGGCGAGTGCGAGAACATCGGCCTCTATCCGGTGCTGTCCGGCGACCTGCTGCTGTCCTCGCCGATCATCCTGTACGACCACCCGGCGATCGCGCCGGAGAGCCAGGGCGACCTGTTCGACGCCACCGAGATCGACGAGATCCTCAGCCTGCGCACGATGACGCTGACCGAGGAGGAGAAGCGCGAGGTCCGCGGCACCGACCCGCGGGCGGCCGAACTGCTGGACCGGGTCGACACCATGCCGCCGGAGTTCCTCGACCGGCTGCACGGAACCATCCGCTACCTGCGCAAGGTGACCGAACCGCCGCCGGCCGACCAGCCGTGGTGGGATCCGGGCAACGACAGCACGGTCTCGCCGGAGACGGACACGGTCCAGGTCGGCGATGTTGCCGTGGGCAACGGTACGCGGGTCCGGCTGCGGCCCGGGATCCGGCGGGCGGACGCGCAGGACATGTTCCTGACGGGTCGCTTCGGCACGGTGGTCGCCGTCCTGTCCGACGTCGACGGCGAGTCCCATGTCGCGGTCGCCCTGGACGGCGAGGAGGGCGAGGTGCAGCGGTCCCACGGCCGCTACCTGTACTTCAGCCCGGACGAACTGGAGCCGGTCACATGACGATCCTGGTGGCCGGACTGGGCAACATCTTCAGCTCCGACGACGGTTTCGGCGTCGCGGTCGTCGACGAGCTCTCCCGACGGTCCCTGCCGGCCGAGGTCGAGGTCCGGGACTTCGGGATCCGCGGTATCCACCTGGCCTATCAGCTGCTGGAGCCGTACGACCTCGTCGTACTGGTCGACGCGGTCCAGCGGGGCGGTCCGCCCGGCACGGTCTACCTGATCGAGGCCGAGCCGGGCGCCGAACCGGATGATCAGTCCGGCGAGGACGTGACGATGGACGCCCACGACCTCGGACCGGACGCTGTGCTCTCGCTTGTGCCGCGACTTGGTGGCACCGTGGGTCCTGTGGTGGTGGTCGGGTGCGAACCGGCCGGTATCGACGCCGGGATCGGACTCTCACCGGCCGTGCAGGACGCGGTCGGGACCGCCGCACAGCTGGTGATCGATGTGGTCACCGGACAGGCCGCCGGCCGTCAGGTCGGTGCGAGAGAGGGGGAGAGCTGATGCGCTGGACACTGCTGGCGGCTGTGCTGCTGGTCATGGTCACGCTGGGCTACTACGGGATCGAGGACATCCGCCGCTACCTCCGGCTGAGGGACATGTAGGCGATGTGCCTGGGCATCCCGGGCCGGGTGGTCGACTGCCCGGAGGGCGCGGACCTCGGCCGGGTCGAGGTGGCGGGCGTCGTCCGGGACATCAACCTGTCCCTGCTCGACGGCTCGATCGCTCCCGGTGAGTACGTGCTGATCCACAGCGGTTTCGCACTCGAGCGGATGTCGGCACAGCGCGCCGCCGACGCGCTCGCGTTCTTCGGGGCCGAGCTGTGAACGGCCCGGCCTTGTTCGTCCGGTACGCGTTCGCGCCGAACCGGCTCGGGTACTGCGGCCCGGCTGACGTCAGCGCACTCCTCGAGCGCTGGACCGGCACGGGGTTCCGCGCGGTGGCAAAGCAGTTCGAGGGCGCCTGGCCCCAGCTGCGGACGATCGCCGCGGCCACGGGTACGGCGGATCCACTCGACCACGACGTCGTCGAGGCGTACTGGATCGGCAACCGCCTGCTGGATCGGGCCGGCGACGGTCAGGGCGGCTTGCCCCACCACAGCTTCCAGGTGTTCTGCCTGTATCCGTGGGCCAACCTGCTCCTCGACGAGCGCCGTTCGGAGCACGCACTCCAGGTGCTCGACCAGTGCCGGATCCGGTGGGGACGGGTGGTCTCGGTCACCGGCGACCAGGTCGTCGTGGAATCGCGGCCGCTGGTGTGGGACGGCACCACCCTCACCCTCGGCGTGTCCTGCCGGGAGACGGCGAACCGGGGGTTCGACGGCGTGAGCCTGGTCGGTCCCCTGCACCCGGGCGACTGGGTCTCGCTGCACTGGGAGTGGGTCTGCGACCGGCTGACCGCGACCCAATTGGTTGCCCTACGCCACTATTCGGCGTACCACCTGGGACTGGTCAATCAGCGTCTGGGCGGCCGCGCCGGGATGTCCGGGCCGAGGATCCAGTGAGCGTCCGGCTGGCTGACCAGACCTGGTGAGTTCAGCACCGCGGGCCGCGCGACCGGACGGTTGTCCAGCACTCCGGACCGATCGGGCTCCCAGCGGGTCGGCTCCTCGGTCAGGCCGAGCAGGTAGGTGACGGTGCAGTCGAGCGCACCGGCCAACTCCGGCAGCCGGACGACGTCGACGCCGGCGCCGTGCTCGAAACTCGACAAGGTCTTGTTGGTGGTCCTGATCCCGCGCCGCGCCAGCCGGCTGACCAACTGCTTCTGTGTCAGCCCGAGCTGCAGCCGGCGGGCACGCAACCGGCCGCTGACGACCAGATGCCGGTCGACGGCGAGGTCGCTGCGATCCTCGAACATTGGCTACCCCCTGCAGCCACGATCCCAATCGGTCGCGAGCGCGTCAATCGCCCGGGCGCGGGGATTCCATCTCGGCCAGTGCATGCACCGTGTACCGCGCGAAGTTGAACACCGGCGCCCGTCCCAGCAAGCGTTCGAACTCCTCGTGCGAGTCCACGTCGTAGATCCACGCCCCACCGTGCGAGCCGACGACGTGGTACCGCGAGAGCACCTTCCCCTCCCGCTGCAACCGCTGCCCGTACTCCGGCATCGCGCCGACGGCCCGGGCCATCTCCGGCGAGAGCAGGCTCAGCTCCATCTGCCAAAGCACGAGGAACTTCATGAGCGCAGGTGCAGACGGCGGGCGGCTTCGGCGATGGAGCCGGAGACCGACGGGTAGACGGTGAAGGCCTGGGCCACCTGGTCGACCGTCAGGCGGGCGCCGACGGCCAGCGAGATCGGGTGGATGAGTTCGCTGGCGCGGGGAGCCACGACCACGCCGCCGACGATGATGCCGGTGTTGGGGAGGCAGAAGAGCTTCACGAAACCGTCGCGGACGCCCTGCATCTTGGCGCGGGCGTTGTCGGCCAGCGGCACCTTCACGACCATCGCCGTACTGCCGCCGGCGTCGACCACCGCCTGGGTCAGGCCGACCGTGGCGATCTCGGGGGCCGTGAAGACGTTCGCTGAGACCGTTGACTGGTCCAACGGCGTGACCGCATCGCCGAGCGCGTGCGCCATCGCGATCCGGCCCTGCATCGCGGCCACCGAGGCCAGCATCAGTACGCCGGTGCAGTCGCCGGCCGCGTAGACGCCGCGGGCCGTGGTCCGGGAGACCCGGTCGACCTGGACGAACCCGCCGTCGGTCAGCGACACGCCCGACTCGACCAGGTTCATGTCGTCGGTGTTCGGCAGCGACCCGACCGCGAGCAGGGCGTGCGACCCCTCGACCTTCCGGCCGTCGGTCAGCGTCACCACGACGCCGTCGCCCTGCCGCTTGACCGACTCGGCCCGGGACTTGCCCAGGACCGTGAGTCCGCGCCGCTTGAACACGTCCTCCAGGACCGCTGCCGCGTCAGCGTCCTCACCGGGCAGCACCCGGTCGCGGGACGAGACCAGGACGACGTCGCTGCCGAGGGCGTCGTACGCGCTGGCGAACTCCGCACCGGTGACGCCGGAGCCGACCACGATCAGCCGCTCGGGCAGTTCCTCGAGCTCGTAGACCTGCTCCCAGGTCAGGATCCGCTCACCGTCCGGCTCGGAGCCCTGGAGGATGCGAGGCCTTGCTCCGGTGGCGATCAGAATCACGTCGGCGTCCAGGCGCTCGTCGCCGACCACGACGGTTTCCGGCCCGTCCAGGCGGCCGAGACCCTTCACGATCCGGACCTTGTCGCGGTCCAGCCGGCGCTCGATGCCCTCGGACTGGGCGGTGGCGAGCGCTTTCACCCGCTTGTTGACGACGGAGAGATCGACACGCACGGAGTTCGCCGGGTCGTCGTCGCCGTCGTCCAGCCGGACGCCCAGTTCCCCGGCCTCTTCCACCTCGGTCATCACCTCCGCGGTGGCGATCAGGGTTTTGCTCGGTACGCAGTCGGTGAGCACGGCAGAACCGCCGATCCCGTCGGAATCGACGACCGTTACCTCCCCGCCCAACTGGGCAGCCGCACTGGCCGCCTCGTACCCGCCTGGACCGCCTCCGATGATCACAACTCGCGCCACGGGAGGTCATTCTTCCGTATCCTCTGATTCCGTGACCCTGTACGCCGCGTTTGCGTCGAATCTGGACCCGAACCTGATGTCCGAGCGGTGCCCGTACTCGCCCCTGCGCGGGACCGGCTGGATCACCGGCTGGCGCCTCACCTTCGGCGGCGAGGAGCTCGGTTGGGAGGGCGCGATGGCCACCGTGGTCGAGGACCCGGCCGACCCCGCCAACCAGGTCTTCGTAGCGCTGTACGACATCCACCCCAAGGACGTCGAGCGCCTCGACGAGTGGGAATGGATCGACCAGGGTGTCTACCGCAAGATCCAGGTCCGGGTGCAGACTCTGGACGGCGAGCAGCTGGCCTGGATGTACGTGCTGAACGCCTACGAGGGCGGTCTGCCCTCGGCCCGCTACCTGGGCATCCTGGCCGAGGCCGCCGAGGCGGCCGGCGCTCCCGACGACTACGTCGCCGACCTCCGCGCGCGCCCTTGCCAGTCCGCAGGTCATTAGCCGCGTCATTAGTTATCGTGCGGTAGTGACCGATGATCTGAAGGCCGCCGCCGAAGCCTGGCTGAGCGAAGACCCCGACCCCGACACCCGTCTGGAGCTGACCAAGCTCCTGGACGCCGCGGACTACGACGAGCTGTCCGACCGCTTCGACGGCACTTTGGAGTTCGGTACGGCGGGTCTGCGCGGCGCCGTCGGCGCCGGACCGAACCGGATGAACCGGGTCGTCGTGATCCGCGCCGCCGCCGGACTCGCGGCGTACCTGAAGGCGAAGGGGCTCACCGACGGCCCGGTTCTGATCGGGTACGACGCCCGCCACAAGTCGGACGTGTTCGCGCAGGACACGGCGGCCGTGATGCGCGGCGCCGGCCTGGACGCCGTACTCCTCGACCGGCCGGCTCCGACGCCGGTCGTCGCCTTCGGGATCGGGCACCTGCACGCGGTGGCCGGTGTGGTCGTGACCGCGTCGCACAACCCGCCGCAGGACAACGGCTACAAGGTCTACCTGGGTGACGGTTCGCAGATCGTGCCGCCGGCCGACGCCGAGATCGCGGCCGCGATCGCCGCTGTCGGCCCGCTGGCCGAGGTACCGCGGGGCGACGACTGGCAGACGACCGGGGACGACCTGCTGAACGCCTACCTGGACCGGATCGCCCAGCTGGTGCCGGCCGACGCGCCACGGGACCTGAAGGTCGCCTACACACCGCTGCACGGTGTCGGTCGGACCCTGGTCGAGGCCGCGGTCGCCCGCGCGGGGTTCGCCGTACCGCAGGTGGTCGCGTCGCAGGCAGACCCGGATCCGGACTTCCCGACCGTCTCGTTCCCGAACCCGGAGGAGCCGGGCGCGATCGACGCCGCGCTGGAGCTGGCCCGCTCGATGGACGCCGACATCGCGGTCGCGAACGATCCGGATGCGGACCGGTGCGCGGTCGCGGTCCCGGATGCTTTGGCGGATGGTGGTTGGCGGATGCTGCGCGGTGACGAGCTCGGCGCGCTGCTCGGCGAGTTCCTGCTGTCGTCACGCCCCGACGGCGTGGCGGCGTGCTCGATCGTGTCGTCGTCGCTGCTCGGCAAGATCGCGGCGTCGTACGGCGTCCGGTACGTCGAGACGCTGACCGGGTTCAAGTGGATCGGGCGGGTGCCGGAGCTGGTCTTCGGCTACGAGGAGGCGCTCGGGTACTGCGTGGATCCGGCGGCCGTGAAGGACAAGGACGGCGTGTCGACGCTGGTCCGGGTGCTGCAGCTGGCCGCACAGGCGAAGGCGGCGGGACGCACGCTGCTCGACCTGCTGGACGATCTCGCGGTCAAGCACGGGCTGCACGCGACCGACCAGTTGTCGGCGCGGGTCGAGGATCTTTCACTGATCGCTCAGGCGATGGACCGGCTGCGCGCGGCGCAGCCCACGACGCTCGGGGCGTACGCCGTCGAGCGGATCGACGACCTGAGCAAGGGGTCGGAGTCGTTGCCCCCGACGGACGGGCTGCGGTACACGCTGTCCGACGGCGCACGCGTGGTCGTGCGCCCGTCGGGTACGGAGCCCAAGCTGAAGTGCTACCTCGAGGTGGTCGTCCCGGTCACGACGGACGTCACCGCGGCACGCGCTCAGGCAGCCACCGCCTTGGCAGCCGTCAAAACCGACCTGGCTGCCGCGGCAGGTATCTGACCTCAGAACACCTGGCGGGTGGCTCTGAGCTCAGCGGGCGGCTGCGGCCGCTTCGGCTTCCTCGGCGTGCAGGGAGCTCTGCAGCGACGAGTGCAGGATGCGGAGCGTGCTGGTGGACTGCATCAGCGCGTCCCGCTCGTCCGGGTTCCGGTTGGCCAGGGCGGCGATGTCGCTGATCGCGGCGTCGATCCGGGCGATCCGGTCGGCGACCGAACCCTCCTGGCTGCTGGCGCGGCGGATCGCCTCGGACGTGACCGTCCAGACGTCCTCCTTGTCGTTGGTACGCCGGGACATGTCCACCATCTGGCTCAGCGCGGCGAGGTCGTGGTCGACCTGGGTGCGCTCCACCGGCACGGTGATCCCCGCGGTCGCCTGCCGCAGCCGGGTGACGTGCCCGGACAGCTCCGACCAGGTGCTCCGGCCACTCTTGATCTTGTCCAGCACCTTCGCGTACTCGGTGTTGAACTCGTCGTAGTTCACTGTGACTCCTGCCGTTCGATGCTCGACTCAAGAACTGTAGGGCGTCAGGACCCGAAACAAGTAACCACACGATCGCAGATCGTGCAGGTGTCGCCAAAAAGAAACAGCCGCCCGGTACGCCAACGCGTACCGGGCGGCTGAGTTACGTACTTACGTCAGGAGACGTAGGCAGAGGTGGCGTTGAAGGTGTTGCAGTTACCGGCGACGGCGTAGCTGCGCGCCGCGTTGAAGCCGGCGAACGACCAGAACCGGTGGTTCTTCAGCGAGCCGTGGTCACGGACGCCGCCCGGCTGGTCGCCGGAGTTCGTGACGACGTAGACCCACTGCTGGTACAGGCCACCGGCCATCGGGTAGTAGCGCTTGTTCGCGCCGATGCTGGCCGAGCCGAGGCAGGACGCCTGCAGCTCACGACGACGGCTCTCCTCGAGCTGCGCGGCGTAGGTGCTGAAGGCGCGCTGACGCTGCCAGGACGCGTTCAGGATGCCCGTCAGCCACTGGACGTGGTGACCGTACTCGTGCGCCATCGTGTTGGTCGCGTACGCCCGGGCAAGCGTCGGGCTCGACTTCCAGAAGCTCATGATCTGGCCGGTCGGCATGTAGATCCAGGACTTACCGTTGTACGCGCAGAAGAACGCGGTGTCGGTGACCGTGCCGCAGTACGAGTTGATGGTCCGCGCGGTGGTGACGACCAGCTTCGGGGCCACCTTGTACGCCGCACCGGCCTGCTTCAGCGGCAGCGCCCACTCGGCGTAGGTGCAGCGGAACAGCTGCGAGAGGTACTGGTTGACGCCGGTGTAGGTGCGCAGCGAAACGTTGACCTCCTTGCACTTCGACGGGGTGATCGGCCCCGTCTTGTACAGGCGGTTGTAGCGCACGACGTTCGTCAGCGACGACTTGGTGGTCACGCCGTCACCAGCCGGCGGGTTACCGATGACGATCGGCTGGGCGCCGTTCGGAATCGTCGGGTCGGCGGTCGTCGCCGTTGCGGCCGTCGCAGCCGTCTTGGTCGTGCTGGAGGTCTGCGCGGCCTGGGCGTTCGGCAGCGCCAGCGCGGCGAAGCCGGCCAGGGCACCGACGGTGGCCATGCCACGCAGGGTGTAGCGGGAGAGGTTGACCATGAGCTCCACTCTCGATGTGTCTAGGGACCTGTCGGACCAATCCTGGAGTGCACAGGGGTTCACTCAGGGGTTGAACACGGGCTCTGACGCGGCGATTCACACCACAGTTCCGTCAGCGACCGACTTTTTCGCCCAGAAATCGCAGTTGGTCAGGGAGCATGCGCCGCCAGTAGCCGGGAGTGTGGACGCCGGCCTGCTGCCCGCCGGACGCCTGCAACTGCTCGCGGAGCTCCCGGGCGGCGTCGGCGAACGGGTCGTCGCGGCCGCAATCGATGCGGACGGCAACGTCTCGGAACCCGCTCGGCCGGTCGAACACCTGGAAACGCTCGAAATCCGCGGCGTCGTCGAAGGCTCCCGGCTGTACGTCGTCGTACCTGAGCCACAGCGCCGGGCTGAGCGCTCCGACCGCGACCGCTCGCGCGGACGGCCCGACCCGCCGTTGCCAGTAGTGCAGGGCGACCCACAGCAGGGCGCCGTACCCGCCCATCGACCAGCCGAGGACGCCGAACCGGCTGGTCTGCAGGCCGCTTCGGGCCAGGAGGGGAAGGAATTCCTGGTCGAGCATGAACCCGGGGTCGTTGCCGTCCGCCCGGCGATGCCAGTAGCTGTTCTGGCCGCCGTCCACGGTTGCCAGCGCGAACGGCGGCGTACCTGCGCGGACCGCGGCGGTCAGGTACCGGTCGATGCCGAGATCGTTGACGGCCGATGTGTGGTCGCCCCCACGGCCGTGCAGGACGAGGACGACGGGCAGCTCGGCGGATGCGTCGTACCCGTCCGGGTAGATGATGCTGTAGCCGACCTTCGTACGGCGGCCGAACGACTCGAAGCTCCCGGACACCACCGGACCTGCGGGTACGTCGGGTACGACGCCGTCCGGGCCGGTGAGGCCGAGAAGGTCGTGCACCCGGGCACGGCCGGGAATCACGCCTGTTTCCAGGGCAGCCACCGCGGCGACGCCGGTCACTGCCGCGGCGGCGCCGGTGCGGACGAACGCACGCCGGGTCAGCACGCGCCGGTCAGCGGACCACGGCGGCGACGACCGCGATCACGGCCAGGACGCCGAAGACGGTCAGCTCGGGCCGCGCCCAGCCGCTGACCACGTCGCCCTCGGACTTCCCGGCGTACTGCTCCTGGTGGTGCTCGATCCGGTTGACGACGAAATCGGCCTTGGAGATCGAGCTGTCCGCGGCGAGCTTACGGCCGCCGACCCGCTGCTTGCGAAGGTCCCGCATGACCAGTTGGACACCGGGAGCGCGGAAACGGTTGCCGTCGATGTGCACCCGGAGGATGTCGGTCACGTCCACACCGGTCACCTTCGACCACGGGATCCGGTGGTCGCGCAGGTGGTTACGCAGCAGCAGGTATTCGGGGCTGAGGGTGACCGACGGCCGGATCAGTCCGACGTACGCCAGCACGATGAACATCCCGATGACGCTGCCGACCAGCAGCCCGGTCGCGGTCCGCCACTCCAGCAGTAGGTCGACCAGGCCGAGCACCCCGATCAGGATCACGATGGACCCGGTGATCCTGTTCGAGGCGGACAGGTACTGCTCGCTCTCCGGCGATTTCGACTTCACCCGCACAAAGTAACCGGCCCTCAGAATCGGCACTAGCCGTGGGCGGTGGTCCCGCGCCGTAGCGAGCAGGTGCTCGGTGCGGTGGCTCGGCGTGCTGGAGCGAAGGCCTCGATGTGGTTTCATCGTGGCCTTTGCTCCAGTGCGGCGAGGTGCCGTGCCGAGTGCCGCGCAGTAGGCGCGGGGCCGCCGTCCACGGCTAGACTGCCGTGGGTGACCACACTCGACAGCGGCGTCGACAGCTTGGCCGACGTGACCTCGTCCGAGGATCGGCTGCGCCGGTTCCTGCTCGGGCTGCCGGGCGTCGACCAGGTCGGTGCGGAGGCCCGCGCCGCCACCCTGAGCACCCGGTCGATCAAGACCACCGCGAAGCAGTACGCGCTGGACCTGGCGATCCAGATGATCGACCTGACCACGCTGGAGGGCCAGGACACCCCGGGCAAGGTGCGGGCCCTGTGCGCGAAGGCGAAACGGCCCGACCCGGCCGACCCGACGGCTCCGCAGGTCGCCGCGGTCTGTGTGTACCCGGACCTGGTGGCGACCGCGAAGCGCGAGCTGCAGGGCTCCGGCATCAACGTGGCGAGTGTCGCAACCGCCTTCCCCAGTGGGCGTTCCAGCCTCGCGATCAAGATCCAGGACACCAAGGACGCGGTCGCGTCCGGCGCCGACGAGGTCGACATGGTGATCGACCGCGGCGCCTTCCTGTCCGGGCGGTACGCGATGGTCTTCGACGAGATCGCCGCGATCCGCGAGGCGGCCGGCGACGCGCACCTGAAGGTGATCCTGGAGACCGGCGAACTGGTCACCTACGACAACGTCCGGCGGGCCTCCTGGCTGGCGATGCTGGCCGGCGCGGACTTCATCAAGACCTCCACCGGCAAGGTCTCCCCCGCGGCCACGTTGCCCGTCACGCTGGTGATGCTGGAGGCGGTCCGCGACTACCACGAGGCCACCGGACTGCACATCGGCGTCAAGCCGGCCGGCGGGATCCGGACCGCGAAGGACGCGATCAAGTACCTGGTCACCGTCAACGAGACGGCCGGCCCGGACTGGCTGGACCCGGAGCTGTTCCGCTTCGGGGCGTCCAGCCTGCTGAACGACCTGCTGATGCAACGCACCAAGCTGGCCACCGGGCACTACCCGGGCCCCGACTACTTCACCTTGGACTGACAGGCATGAGCAGATTCGAGTACGCACCCGCGCCCGAGTCCCGGGCGATCGTGGACATCAAGTCGTCGTACGGGCTCTTCGTCAACGGCCAGTTCGTCGAGGCGACGGACGGGAAGCCGTTCAAGACCATCAGCCCTGCCTCCGAAGAGGTGCTGGCCGAGGTCAGCGAGGCCGGACCGGCCGATGTCGACAAAGCCGTTCGCGCGGCCCGCAAGGCGTACGACAAGGTCTGGGGCCCGATGAGCGGCAAGGACCGGGCGAAGTACCTGTTCCGGATCGCGCGGCTGATCCAGGAACGCGCCCGTGAGCTGGCCGTGCTGGAGTCGCTGGACAACGGCAAGCCGATCCGCGAGTCCCGCGACGTCGACATCCCGTTGGTGGCCGCGCACTTCTTCTACTACGCGGGCTGGGCCGACAAGCTCGAGTACGCCGGTGTCGGTGACGACCCGCAGCCGTGGGGTGTCGCGGGCCAGGTGATCCCGTGGAACTTCCCGATGCTGATGCTGGCGTGGAAGATCGCGCCGGCACTCGCCGCCGGCAACACCGTCGTACTGAAGCCGGCCGAGACCACGCCACTGACCGCGCTCGCGTTCGCGGAGATCTGCCAGCAGGCCGATCTGCCGCCGGGCGTGGTGAACATCGTCACCGGCGCCGGCCGCACCGGTCAGGCCCTGGTCGAGCACCCGGACGTCGACAAGGTCGCGTTCACCGGCTCGACCGCCGTCGGCCGCGCGATCGCGAAGTCGGTCGCGGGCACGCACAAGGCGGTCACGCTGGAGCTCGGCGGCAAGGCGGCGAACATCGTCTTCGAGGACGCGGCCATCGACCAGACCATCGAGGGCATCGTCAACGGCATCTTCTTCAACCAGGGCCACGTCTGCTGCGCGGGTTCGCGGCTGCTGGTCCAGGAGAGTGTGTACGACGAGGTGCTCGCGCGACTGAAGCGCCGGATGAGCACGCTGCGCGTCGGCGACCCGCTGGACAAGAACACCGACATCGGCGCGATCAACTCCTCGGCCCAGCTGGCGAAGATCCGCGAGCTGTCGCAGATCGGCGAGGACGAAGGCGCCGAGCGCTGGTCGCCGGAGTGCGAGCTGCCGGCCAACGGCTACTGGTTCCCGCCGACCGTGTTCACCGGCGTCTCGCAGGCCCACCGGATCGCCCGCGAGGAGATCTTCGGCCCGGTGCTGTCCGTGCTGACCTTCCGGACCCCGGCCGAGGCGGTCGAGAAGGCGAACAACACCCCGTTCGGCCTGTCCGCGGGGATCTGGACCGAGAAGGGTTCCAGGATCCTCTGGATGGCGAACCAGCTGCGCGCCGGCGTGGTCTGGGCGAACACGTTCAACCGCTTCGACCCGACGTCGCCGTTCGGCGGCTACAAGGAGTCGGGCTACGGCCGCGAGGGCGGTCGCCACGGTCTGGAGGCCTACCTTGCCCACTGACACGCAAAGGCTCGAGGTGCGCAAGACCTACAAGCTCTACATCGGCGGCGCCTTCCCCCGCAGCGAATCCGGCCGGGCGTACGTCGTGAACAATGCCAAGGGCAAGTTCCTGGCGAACGCGTCGCAGGCCTCCCGCAAGGACGCCCGGGACGCGGTCGTCGCGGCCCGTAAGGCGTTCGGCGGCTGGCACGCGCGGACGGCGTACAACCGCGGCCAGGTGCTGTACCGGATCGCCGAGGTGATGGAGGGCCGGCACCAGCAGTTCAGCGCCGAGGTCGCCGCCGGTGAAGGCCTGTCGATCTCGAAGGCCCGTGCGGTGGTGGACGCGTCGATCGACCGCTGGGTCTGGTACGCCGGGTGGGCCGACAAGATCGCCCAGGTGGTCGGCTCGTCGAACCCGGTCGCCGGGCCGTACTTCGACTTCTCGTTGCCCGAGGCAACCGGCGTCGTCGCGGTGCTCGCTCCGCAGGACTCCAGCCTGCTCGGGCTGACCAGCGTGATCGCGCCCGCGATCGTCTCCGGCAACACGGTCGTCGCGGTCTCGTCGTTCGAGCGCCCGCTGCCGGCCGTGACGTTGGGCGAGGTGATGGCGACCTCCGACGTACCGGGTGGCGTGGTCAACCTCCTCACCGGGTCGGCGTCCGAGATCGGGCCGTGGCTGGCGTCGCACGACGACGTGAACGCGATCGACCTGTGCGGTGTCGCGTCCGACGACGAGGCTCGCGACCTGGAGATCGCCGCGGCCGGAAACCTCAAGCGGGTACGCCGTCCCGCCGAGGAGGACTGGTCCGCGGACCAGGGCCTGTCGCGACTCACGCAGTACCTCGAACTGAAGACCGTCTGGCACCCGATCGGCGTCTAGGTCCTGTCTGGTGATCCAGCGCCGTAGCGAGGAGGTGCTCGGTGCGGTAGCTCGGCGTGCGGGGGCGAAGGTCTCGATGCGGAGCATCGTGGCCTTTGCACCCGTGCGGCGAGGTGCCGTGCCGAGTGCCCCGCAGTAGGCGCTGGATCACCAGACAGGGCCTAAATCAGTCACGCCTGGGGCGGAAGCGTCGTACAGTCGGCCCATGCTTCAGCGTGGTGACAAGGTCGCGATCGTCTCGCCGTCCGGTGGGCTGCCGGAGATCTTCCCGGGTCCGTTCGAGCTCGGGCTGCGCCGGTTGCGCGACGACTTCGGGCTCGAACCGGTCGAGTACCCGACCACCCGGAAGCTCGCGAGCGACTCCGGAGGAGCGGGCCGCCGACCTGCACGCGGCCTGGTCGGATCCGTCGATCCGCGCGGTGTTCGCGAGCATCGGCGGCGACGACCAGATCACCGTGCTGAAGCACCTCGACCCGGCGGTCTTCCAGGCGGACCCGAAGCCGTTCTTCGGCTACAGCGACAACACGAACCTGCTGAACTTCCTGTATTCGTTGGGTATTGCCGGCCTTCCACGGCGGCAGCGTGATGGTGCAGTTCGGCCGCGGCGGCGCGATGCACCCGGACACCGAGCGCTCGCTGCGCGCGGCGATGTTCACCGGCGGCGACTTCGAACTGACGCCCGCGAAGGGCTGGACCGACCACGACCGCGACTGGGCCGTCCCGGCGAACCTGGAGACCGAGCCGCCGCTGTTCCCCGGCACCGGCTGGACCTGGAGCGGGTCGCGGCGCCGGTCAGCGGGAAGCTGTGGGGCGGTTGCCTCGAGATCCTCGACTGGCAGCTGTCCGCCAACCGCTGGATGCTCCCGACCGAGTCGTACGGCGGCGTGCTCTTCGGCGAGACGAGCGAGGAGATGCCGTCGTCCGAGACGGTCTACCGGATCCTCCGCAACTTCGGCGAACGCGGCCTGCTCGAACGCTTCGACGCAGTCCTCTGGGGCCGCCCGAAGTCCTGCTCACTGATCCACCGAGCTCACCGCCGAGGAGTCGGTCGCCTACGTCACCGGCCAGTACCTCGCAGTCGACCGCGCGCTAGCCGAGTACAACCCGAACGCCGTCGTCGTGAAAGGCCTCGACATCGGCCACACCGACCCCCAGCAACTCCTCCCGTACGGCGGCCAGATCAAGATCGACCCGGCCGCGGAACGGATCACAGTCACCTACTGACGCTGGTCTTGGTGAGGGCTGGGTTCGGGTCGGGGTAGCAGGCGACCGGCGCTGTGATGGTGATGAACTTCCATTTGATCTTGGCCTGGAAGGTGAGGCCGGGGTCGTCGTAGCTGGTGCCTTTGAGTTTGGTCTCGATGACGGTGCCGGCGCGGCCCGACTTCAGGCGGACGGTGAGGGTCGGCAGTTGGTAGTTCGCGCCGCCGGGGATCGGGCCGGCGACCTTGATGACTGCCACGTTTCCGTCGAGCTGCACGGTCGGGGTGGAGTTCAGGCCGGAGCCGCCGGCGAGGTTGGCGCTGACGTACGACGAGTTCGCCGGGATCGGCACCCGGAGCGTGAGGTCGCGGACCTCCTTGAGCTTGAAGCCCTTGACCTCGCCGGGCAGCGTGCCGGGCTTCAGGTCGACGGCGATCGTGAAGCGCGCATCGGCGCGGACGGTGGCCGGCGCCTTGCGCGTCGACGCCCTGGCGCAGCGACACAGTGTGCCGGCCGAACTTGGTGTCCGCGCGGCACGCATAGCTGGCAACCGCCGTGCGGCACGTGGGAAGATCGGAAGCGAGAGCAAGGCGAGAACCACCGCAAGACTGCAGTGAGTAGTCATATGACTACTCTATGCAGTCAATTAGCTGCGTCGCTGCCGCTGAAGCCAGGAACCATCCACCGGCGCCCGCGGCAGACGAACACCACCGGCAGGGCCAGCAGGAACCACGCCCGCAGCCTCCGGCGACGTCGGCGTACCGGTGGATCGGTCGCGACGGTCGTGTCCAGGCTCGTCGTCGGTGATCGCTGGTGCGTCCATCGAGCCGCCCGCAGCGGCGCCTCCTGCTCCAGCCGGTACGCCTCCGCCTCCAGCCGCTCGGCCAGCGTGTCCGCGCGCTCCCAGCGGTCGGTGACGCGGTACGCGAGCGCCCGCGCCAAGATGTCGTCGAGTTGCCCGACCGAGTCGTGCAGCACCGAGCGCAGGCTCGGCGGCGCGCAGGTCCGGGTCGCGGTTCAGTACGTCGCCGATCGAGCCGGCGGAGTACGGCGGATGCCCGGTGACGAGCGCGTACGTGACCGCGCCGACCGCGTAGATGTCCGCGCGCTCGTCGAACCCTCCGTCGCCACGACCCTGCTCGGGCGCCATGTACGACGGCGTACCGACGGCCTGAGTCAGCCCGGACGCCTCGGCGGCACGTTTCGCCAGACCGAGGTCGGCGAGCACGATCCGGTGCGTGCCGCCGCCGGACTCGTCGCCGCGGCCGCAGCAGCAGGTTCGCCGGGGTGACGTCGCGGTGCACCACGCCCTCGTTGTGCAGGGCGGCCACCGCCCGCGCCAGGTCCGCACCCCACCAGAGCGCGTCCACCGCGATCGAGCGGCCCATGCTGCAGTACGTCGCCCAGGGTGCCGCCGCCGACGTAGTCCATCACGAAGTACGGCCGCCCGTCCGGGAGCTTGCCCAGGTCGAACACCCGCACCACGCGGTCGCTGGAGATCCGCCGCATCAGCCGCGCCTCGGACAGAAAGCGTTCGCGGACGTCGGCGCGCGACGCCCAGTTGTCCGCGAGAACCTTGACGGCCACGTCGACATCCAGGTCGTCGTCGTACCCCCGCCATACAGTCGCGAACGCGCCCGCGCCGATCTTGTCCTGTAACCGGTACCGCCCGATGACATCCATCCCGGCTATTGTCGACCACAACCAGGTTTAAAAGGGGGAGCATGACCGAGGAGTTGGAAGAACTCGGGGCCAGGGCGGCTTCGGGGGACAAGACTGTGCTTCCACAACTTCTTCAGGCCATCCGGCCGCAGGTGCAGCGGCGGGTGGCCAAGTTCCTGCCGTACCGGGAGGACGCCGAGGAGGCGGTCCAGGACACCCTGCTGCAGGTCGTGAACAAGGTGCACACCTTCAAGGGCACCGGCAGCTTCGCGGGCTGGGTGACGATCGTGGCCACCAACCAGGCCCGGCAGACCTACCGATCGCTGAAGCGCCGCGCGGTCGAGCAGTCGGCCGAGGTCATGCCGGAGTCCGTCGACCCGCGCACCACCTCGGTGATCGCCGGCTCGCGGCTCGACCTGCTCGAGGCCCTCGAAGCACTCGAGTCCAGCCACCCGCAGCTCGTCCAGCCGCTCGTCCTGCGCGATCTCGGCGCGATGTCGTACGCCGAGATCGCCGACGAACTGGACGTCCCGCTCGGCACCGTCAAGGCCCGCATCCATCAGGCCCGGAAGGCCGTCGCCGAACGCCTCACCGTCCGCTGAAGGTACTGCGGATCGCGAGTGCGCGGCGCAGGTCGTCGAGGAAGTTGGCCGTCTTCCGCCGGATCCCCGAGTTCACGGACTCTTCCGCGACCAGCGCCTCGGCCGGGGCGACGAGGTCCGCGTCGACGGCGTACCGCGGTGCGATCCGCGCCGTGGTCAGGCCGACCACCATGCCGGCCCGGATGTCGGCGGTCGGCGCGATGTCGGTGAAGAACCGCCGGACGTACGGCGCGGTGATCGCGGCCTGCCCCGGGTGCCAGAAGCCGTCGGCCGCGGCGAGCAGTTCCTGTACGCCGACCGACGGGTCCGTCATGATCCGCGTCCACGCCGCCTCCTTGCCGTCCGGCAGCGCGGCCCGGCACCGGGACGCCTGAGTCACGCCCTCGGTCGACTTGTCCCGGTCCAGCTCGGCGTCGATCTCGGTCGCACCGAACTCCCCGAGGCGAACGAGCCGCAGCACCAGCGCCCACCGCAGGTCCGCGTCGATCTCGAGACCGTCGGGTTCCGCTGACCCGTCGAGCCACGACCGCAGCAACGCAACATCGTTCGTGGTCGAGATCAGGCCGCGGGCGGTCACCAGTTGAAGGCTGCTGCCCGGCGCGGTCGTGGCCAGCTTGTTGCCCAGGGCGTCGGCGACCGGCCCGCGCGCCTCGTCGTACTCGAGGTAGCCGCCGAGGACCCGCTCCTCGAGCCAGCGGACCAGTGAGCCGACGGCGACGTCACTGTCCTCGTGCGGGAGCGCGGCCGTGAAGAGTTCCAGTGCCTGCCGCGGGTCGAGCTCCGCGTCCGCGACCGCGTCCCGGATCGAGTTCCAGATCACCGCGCGCGTGGTGCCGTCCGTGATCGCGGGCAGCACCGTCGGCAGGTTCGCGAGGCTGGTCGGGTCCAGCCGGATCTTCGCCCAGGTGTCGTCGCCCGCATCCGGCACCACCACACCGACATCGTTGCCCAGCGCAACTTCCACCGAGTCGTCGGCGATCACCACGTCGACCGAGGCGGCCGATCCGTCCACGTCGTACGCGCCGACGCTCAGCTTGTGCAGACGGCGGGACTCGTCCGGACTGCTCCGGTGCAGCACGACCCCGGCGGCGGTCCGCTCGACCGTGATCGTGTCCAGCCCGGACGTCCGCAACCACTGGTCCGACCACGTGTCGAGGTCCCGCGCGCCGGCCTCGGTGAGCTTGGCGATGAACTCGTGCAGGTCAGCGTTCCCGTACTCGTGCGCCTCCAGATGCGCGTTCACGCCCTTGAGGAAAACGTCGTCGCCGAGGTACTTCGCCAGCTGCTTGAGGACCGCCGCGCCCTTCGCGTACGAGATCCCGTCGAAGTCGTCGAGCGACTGCCGCGCGTCCTTCAGGCTGTCCGGCGCGACCGGGTGCGTCGAGCTGCTCTGGTCGGTCTGCAGTCCCCACCACTTGCGGACGAACGCGAAGTCGACCCAGTTGCCTTGGTAGCTGGTCGCGTCCTCGGCCACGCGGTGCGCCATGTACTCGGCGAACGACTCGTTCAGCCACATGTCGTTCCACCACTTCATCGTGACCAGGTCGCCGAACCACATGTGCGCCATCTCGTGCACCAGGATCCGCGAGCGGGTACTGCGCTCGGCGTCGCTCACCGGACCGCGGAACACGAGATCGTCGGAGACCGTGACGCAGCCCGGGTTCTCCATCGCGCCGAGGTTGAAGTCCGGGGCGAAGACCTGCCAGTACTCGCCGAACGGGTATCGCTGGCGGAACATCCGGTGGTACGCGTCGAACGCGTCCCGGGTGGTCCGGAACAGGTCCTCGGCGTCGCGCTCCAGGTGCTCCTTCAGCGACTGCCGGCAGGCGAGTCCGAGCGGAATCCCGTCGTACTCGCTGCGGAGCTGGTGGTACGGGCCGGCGACCAGCGTGACGAAGTACGTCGACAGCGGCTTGGTCTCGGCGAGCGTCCACTCCCCCGGCGCGGTCCGGGTGGCCGCACCGTTGCCGAGGACGACCCAGTCCTCGGGACACTTCACCGTGATCGTGTACGGCGCCTTGAGGTCGGGCTGGTCGAAGCACGGGAAGTACCGCGGCGCGGACTCCAGGGACGACATGCCGTACGTGTAGACGCGACCGTCCGCGGCGTCGACGGATCGCTGCAGTCCTTCGCCGTCGGCGGCGTACTTCAGCTCCGCGGTGACGACGAGGTCGTTCTCGGCCTGCAGTCCGGTCAGCGGGAAGCGACCGCCGTCGAGCGCGCCGGTGTCGAGAGCCTGGCCGTTCAGTTCGACGCTGATCAGCCGCTCGGGTTTCACGTCCACCCAGCTGGTGCTGCTGGTCGCCCCGAACCGGATCCGGCTGGTCGTGACGAACGTGTCGCCGTCACCGGTCAGGTCGAACGCGACCTCGTACGACCGCAGGGCCAGGTCTGTCGCCCGCTGCCGGGCCTCTTCAACTGTCAACGCGCGCATGGGTGCAACGCTATCTCTACGCTCCGGTCGCCTTCCGGCGAGCGGTGTCTGCTGCCAGCGAAGCGACGGCGCGGATCTGGTCGTTCGACGTACTGTCCAGCACCTTGGCGATCAGCTCGGCGTCCTCCGGTTCGGCCAGCGTCGTCAGTACGTTCAACGCACTCAGGTGATCGAAGCCGGCCGGTACCTCCTCGCCTGCGTCGACAGGCGGCCGGGCCACGATCCCCCGCGCGACCTGCCGTACCTCGTCGGCCATCGGTTCGAGCGGGTTTCCGCCGCTGACCTGCGTGTACGCCGCGGCCACCTGGTACATGTTCAACGCCCGGCACACCATGCCGAGGTTCTGGCTGTGCAGCAACGCACCGAACGCCTGCAGGGGAATCGCCTCGTCCGGGTTCATACCCGAAACGCTAGTCGACGGGATCCGGCTGGAAGAACCGCAGTACCTTCTGGCCGGCATCCGGGCCGGAGATCATCTCCAGCGCCCTGGCGGAAAGCGTCGCGGCCTCGGCGGCGCGGGCCTGCATCACCGGCTCGTAGGCCGCCACCGCCGCGTCCAGGTCGTCCGGATGAGCCGCGATGGCGAGGGCGAGCTCGGCGGCATCCAGCATGGCCGCGTTCGCTCCTTCACCGACCGGCGGCATCAGATGCGCGGCGTCGCCGAGCAGGGTGATCCCGGACCGGCGCGGCCAGGTGAGGCCGATCGGGAGTACGGCGATCTTGCGCACGACGAACGGCTCGTCGCAGGCACGCACCAGCCGCCCGAACCGGGGATCCCAACCGTCGACGAGCCGGGCAGCGTCCGTGCGTTCGTCGACCAGATCCTCCGGACCCTGCTGCGACAGGCTGACGCCGATACTGCCGTCACCGTGCCGCTGGGCGGACAGCCGCAGGTCCGGACCGAAGACCCAGAAGTTGCCGCGGCCAACCATCTCGGCGAGTTCAGGCTGGGTGCGATCCGCGTCGTGGATGGTGCTCTGCAGCGCGATCGTCCCGGCGTACTCGGGCTCGGCGTCGGTCAGCAGCCGGCGTACCCGGGAGTTCGCGCCGTCGGCACCGACCAGCAGGTCGGCCTCGACCAGGCTGCCGTCGGCGAAATGTACGACGTACCCGCCGGCGGACCGTGGTTCGGCGTGGCTGAAGGCGCGGTCCCAGCTGATCGTGCCGGCCGGGAGCGAGTCGACGAGCAGGTCGCGCAGGTCGGCGCGGTCGATCTCCGGACGGGCCATCGGCGCATCGTCCGGGGTGTCCTGCTGGAACAGCAGCTTGCCGGTGTGATCCAGCATCCGATGGTCCTGCCCCTCGCGCCGGGCCGCGGCGAGGAACTCGCTCTCGAGTCCGGCCGCACGCAGCGCGAGCTGACCGGTGTCGGCGTGCAGGTCGAGCATGCCGCCCTGAGTACGGGCCTGGCGGGAGGCGTCCCGCTCGAAGACGACGGCGTCGATGCCGTGGACGTGCAGGACCCGCGCGAGCGTCAGCCCGCCGGGACCGCCGCCGATGATCGCGATCATGGTCAACTCCTTTCGATACACTGTATTGGCAATATACATCGTATCGAACGAGGCAATGTATCGTGCGTGAGGTGGCAGACACTCCGTCGATCTGGGACCGGCCCGAGCCGCCCGAGCGGCGGGCGCCCAGCCCGCTGAGCCGGGAGCGGATCGTCCGCGCCGCCGTGACGCTGGCCGACGCCGAAGGACTCGAGGCCGTGTCGCTGCGCAAGGTCGCCGCGGAACTCGACGCCGGCCCGATGCGGCTGTACCGCTACATCGGCACCAAGGACGAACTGCTCGATCTGATGGTCGACGCGGTGTACGCCGAGATTCCGCCACCGACCGGATCCGGCTGGCGCGAAGTGGCCCGGTCGTACGCGCACGGGATCCGGGAGGCCGGCTTGCGGCACGAGTGGCTCGCCGACCTGCTCGACGGCCGGCCGCGGTTCGGTCCAGCGGCCGTCACCCACGCCGAGGCCACCCTGACCGCGCTCCGGGCCGCCGGACTGCGGGAGATCGACACGATCATGAACACGCTGGAAGTCGTTTCCACCTACCTGCGCGGGGCGGTTCGAACCGAGGTCGGCGAGCGGCGCGCCGAGCGTGCCTCCGGTCTCGACGAGCGCGAATGGCAGCACGCGATGGCGCCGCACCTGCTCGCGATGTTCGCCACCGGCGACTACCCGATGATGTCCGAGGCGATGCACGACGCCGAGCACCGCACTGCGACCGAGCGGTTCGATCAGGGACTGGGCTACCTCCTGGACGGCATCGAGCAGAGCCTCTAGCCGGTCGCGGCCGCGTGCAGGTGGGTCGCGAGGAGATGGGCGGGCTCGGGCGCGTTCGCGGCGTAGCAGACCAGGTGCTGGCGGGTGGACCAGGAGTCCTGGAGCGGGCA
Source organism: uncultured Actinomycetota bacterium (assembly GCA_963822475.1). Lineage (GTDB taxonomy): Bacteria > Actinomycetota > Actinomycetes > Propionibacteriales > Kribbellaceae > Kribbella. Next base: position 357,814 of record CAWGHT010000006.1, on the reverse strand, counting down.
GATCTCGACGGCGGTACTGGCGTCGACGGCCCGACGGGGAACGATCGCGAGACCTGCGCCCGCGGTGGCCAGGGTGATCAGGGCATGCAGGGTAGGTACGACGGTGCGGTAGCGCGGCGCCGGCGCGTGGGGTCCGAGGCGATCGTCCATCCACTGACTGAGCGGCGAGTTCGCGACGAGGCCGACGAGAGGGTGCTCGGCAACCTCGGCGTACGCGATCGAGGCCCGTCCGGAGAGGGTGCCGCCGGCCTGGCCGATCACCACGAGCGAGTCGTCGGCCAGCGGTTCGGTCCGCAGCTGGGTCGGCTCGTCGTCGAGGATCACGCCGAGGTCCGCCTCACCGGCCGCGAGCAGGCGGACGCTGCGGATCGTACGGCGCTCGCTCACATTCACGTCGTACTCCGGATGGTCGCGGAGGAACGTGGCGAGGGCGGCCGGGACGAGTTGGTGCATCGCGGACCCGCCCGCGACCAGGCGGATCGGCGCTGATCGCGACACGGCGTACGACGCGACCGCGCTGTCCAACCGAGTGGTCTCGGCGAGCACCTCGCGGGCGTGCCGGGCCAGGGTCGCGCCGGCCGGGGTCAGTCGGACGCCACGGCGCTCGCGCACCAGCAGGGGTACGCCGGCCTGCGCTTCGAGCGCTCTGACCCGCGCGCTCGCCGAAGGCAGACTGAGGTGCATCAGGCGCGCGCCGCCGGTGATCGAGCCTTCCGCAGCGACGTGGGTGAAGAGCCGGAGATCGTCGAGGTCGTACCGCATGGGACCAGCCTACGGCTCAGGCTAAGGCTGGCTACGGGGATCGCGCATTGTGGAGTGCGCGCCGAACCCGGATCCTCGAAGGGTGCTGCTGATCCTCCTGGCCGGTGTCGCAGCCGGCGCGCTGAACGCCGTCGGCGGCGGCGGGAGCTTCGTGGCACTCGCCGCCCTGGTCGCCGCCGGGATGCCGCCGGTCACGGCGAACGCGACCACGACCGTCGCGCTGCTGCCCGGGAACGCGACCAGCGCGTGGGTCTACCGCCGCGAGATCGAGGGCCCGGCGGAGCCGTCGATCGGCTCGGTGACGCTGGCGAGCGTGCTCGGCGGGGCGATCGGCGCGGGGCTGCTGCTGTTGTTGCCGTCAGCATCCTTCGACGCGGCAGTCCCGTGGCTGCTGGCGTTCGCGACGGTCGTGCTGATGTTCGGCCGGCGACTGACCGCGGCCCTGCGACTCGGGCGGCCGGGGCCGGCGGTGATCCTGGTTGGGCAGTTCCTCTTGGCGATCTACGGCGGGTACTTCGGCGGCGCGGTCGGGCTGATGATGCTCGCGTTCTGGACCGCGACGACCACCCTCGACCCGGCACGCGGGAACCCGCTGCGGGTCATCCAGGTCGCGGCCGTCTACCTGACCGCGGCGGTGATCTTCGTGTTCGCGGCCGACGTACTCTCGCAGCCGATGCACCTGGTCGCCCTGCTCGCGGGCGCGGTGATCGGCGGGTACGCCGGGGCGCATCTGGTCCGGCGACTTCCGCCGACAATGCTCCGCGGCCTGGTCCTCACCACGGCTGTCCTGATGACCGGCTTGTTCTTCGTCCGGGCGTTCGCATGAGGCCCGCACAACTGGCGATGGCCTACCAGGCCTGCGAGGTCGCGGACCTGGCCGCCGCGGTGGTCGAGCTGGACGATCCGGTCGAGGCCGCCGAGCACGCGGCCCGGGTACTCGCGGCGGCCCAGCGATTGGTGGCGGCCGCCGACCGGCTCACCAGCGCCGGCACACCGACGGATGCCCTCCAGCTCTTCGCCTACGAGCATCCCGAAGAGGCCGCCGAGGACCTGGCGGACTGGGTACGGCGGCGCGCGTAGCTACGGGTTGGCGCGACGACCGCTGGGTGGGTCGTGGTGCGGCAGTTGCTCGCGCTCGCGGCGCAGGTACAGGCCGGCCGCGGTCGACACGCTCGTGAGCAGCCAGACCCCGACGCCCGCATCGTCGGTGACACCAATGACCGGCAGCAGGTCCGGGAGGATGTCGATCGGCGAGATCAGGTAGACGAGGGCCAGCAGCCAGAGGAACGTCCGGCTCTTCGGCAGGTCGGCGTACGTGCCCCGGCGTACGTCGCGGAGCAGCCGCGGCAGCGCCTGCGCGCGCTCGATCACGTTCCCGACCGGCACCGGCTCACCGTTGGCGATCTTCCGCCGCCGGACCACCCGTCGGCGCACGACACCCAGCGCCCCGACCCCGGCACCGATCACGAGCAACCCGATCCCCACCCCGACGGCAGGCAGCCCGACCACGTCACCATCCCGGAACACCAACGTCAGCAGCCCGACCAGCCCGAGCACCCCACCGAAGTACACCATTCACCAAGGGTAGGACGAGACCTCTGGCGACGCCTGATTCGACGGGCCGCCGCCGCGCCACATCGCGAGGACCAGGGCAGCGAGGCACAGGACGATTCCCATGCCCAGCACAAAGCCTGGCAGCAAGTAGCTGAACCCGTCGGCCACGTCCATCCGGCTGGGCTTCTGCGGGTCGTACACCACCCGGATCGTGTCCCCGCGCTCGCGGATCGTCTCGTAGCGGATCTTCCCGGTAACCGGCTCGCCTCCCCGCGTCACGAAACTGACCGTGATCCGCGCCCGCTTCCCGGTCTTTACGTCATCAAGAGTCGCTTCGACGACCTCGCCGCGATGCTCGAGCACGTAGACCTTGTGCGACTCGACGAAGCCGAGCACGAAGAACACCACGGCCCCGACCAACGCCAAGGCCGCCTGGAGCTTTCGGTCCGGCCGGCGGGCTTGCTCGGGCTGAGAGGTCGACATCGAGGCATGACGCTATCGGCTGTCAGGGTCGGCGGCGCCAGAACTTGTAGGCGGCGGCGATGAGGAGGCCGAGGACGCCGGCGCCGAACACCAGGGCGCTTTTCCAGTAGTCGAGGCTCCAGTCGGCGGCCTGCATCCGCTGGGGGTGCTGCGGATCGTAGATGACCTCGATCGGCTCGTCCTTCTGGGCGTGCTTGTAGTTCTCGGTCCGGGCCCGCACCGTCTCGCCGGCCCTCGTCGCGAACCGGACGGTGATGCGGGTGGTGCCGTGCTCGTCGGTCGTCTTGTCCAGCACGGTCGCGGTGGCTACCTCGCCACGCTGCTTCAGCAAGTAGCTGTCCTTGACGTCGACCCCGCCCGCGACCGCGACCACGAGCGCAATGAAAACTAAGACCGCACTGACAGGCTCGAACCTCCAGCGCCGCTTCACCGGCTCCTGAACCTCATCCATTGTCGGACGACGTCTCCTCGGTCCGGCCGGCTTCTAGCGGTTGTACGGCGTGGACAAGAGCGGGCGGGTGTTGGTGAGGACCTGTTCGTAGTTGGCGCGGATGGTGGCGGCGTCGACCGTGATGGCCGGCTCGGGCTTGCCGACCGGGATCTGCCAGGTCGGCGGGGCGGCCGCGCCGGAGAGGGCCCAGGCGGCTTGGCGGGCGGCGCCCAGCGCGACGTACTCGGCCGGCTCGGGAAGGACGACCTCGGCACCGAGGAGGGCCGGGGCGAGAGCCTGTACGGCGCGGGAGCGGGCGCCACCGCCGAGGAGCAGGACACGGTGGACCGGCAGGCCCTGGTCGCGGAGTGCGTCGACGGCGTCGGCGAGCCCGCAGAGCAGACCCTCGACGGCGGCGCGGGCCATCGTCGCGGGCTGCATGGTCGCGCGGGTGAGGCCGTAGATCAGGCCGGTCGAGTGCGGGAGGTCCGGCGTCCGTTCGCCGTCCAGGAACGGGAGCAGGACCAGACCGTCGCTGCCCGCTGAGGTGATCGCCGCCTCGTCGAAGGCGGACAGTTCCAGGCCGAGCATCTGCGCGGTCGCGGACATCACGCGGGCCGCGTTCAGCGTGCAGACGAGCGGCAGGTACTCGCCGGTGGCGTCCGCGAAGGCTGCGACCAGCCCGGTCGCGTCCTTGGTCGGGTGCGTGGAGCGTGCGAACGCCGTACCGCTCGTACCGAGGGAGACGGCGACGTCGCCGGGCTGCAGGTCGAGACCGAGCGCGGCGGCCGCGTTGTCACCGGTGCCGGCCGCGATCGCCGCACCGAAGCCCGTCTGCCCGACAATCTCCGCCGGTCCCGCGACCCGCGGCAGCGCGAGCTGACGGCCGAACGCGAGCTCGACGAGATCGGTCCGGTAGCTGTTCGTCGTCGGTGACCACCAGCCGGTCCCGGAGGCATCTCCCCGGTCGGTCGTGAGCTGCGAGATCCCCTGCCGATCGGCGGCCAGGCGGTGCGTCATCCAGTCGTGCGGCAGTACGACGGCAGCCGCCCGCTGCGCCGCCTCTTTGTCGCGCACCCAGCGGAGCTTCGTGACGGTGAAGGACGGCACGGGCACAGAGCCGACTGCGTCGGCCCACGCTTCCGGTCCGCCCAGCTCCGCGATCAGCTCCGTGGTGGCGTCGGCGGAACTGGTGTCGTTCCACAGGACAGCTGGGTGAACGACCTCACCAGAGTCGTCCAGCAGCACCATCCCGTGCTGCTGGCCGCCGATCGCGACCGCCTCGACGCCGTCGAGCAGACCGTCGGATGCGGTCTCCCACGCCTGCCACCACGCCTGCGGGTCGACCTGCGTCCCGTCCGGGTGCGGTGCCCGGCCTTCCCGCAGTACCGCTCCGGTCTCCGCGTCACACACGACCACCTTGGTCGCCTGGGTGGAGCAGTCCACCCCGGCAACCAGCCTCAGCTCAGTCATGACCCCAACACTAGAGTGCTTCGAGCGTGGCGCGGGCGCCGATCTCGTGGAGCGACTTCAGAGCGGCCTTGTACGGCGTGACGAAGCGCTCGTCCGACGCCAGGTCCCCGAACAGATCCGGATCCGAGATGAACACCAACGGGTCCTCATGGTTGTGCTGCGCCCGCTCGACCAGCTTGTCGCGCAACCGGTCGACGACCTCGATCGGCTGCCCCTTCTCGTCGACGCCCTCGGCGTACCGCGCCCAGGACGCGACCACGAGCACCGAGCGCTTGATCTCCCGCCCGGCCGCGAGTTGCTCGCGCACCACCGGCAGCAGCCACTTCGGGATCCGGTCCGAGCTCTCCGCGCACAGCCGCGCGAGCGTGTCCCGTACTTCGGGGTTCGCGAACCGCTCGATCAGCTGGTGCTTGTAGCGGTCCAGATCGACCCCGGGCACCGGCGGCAACGTCGGCGTACCTTCGTGGTCCATGTAGCCGAGCAGGAAGTCGACGTACAGCTTGTCCTGGCAGACCTCGTGCGCGTACCGGTAGCCGTCCAGGAACCCGAGGTAGCACAGCGCCTGGTGCGACGCGTTGAGCAGCCGCAGCTTCATGAACTCGTACGGCTCGACGTCCTCGACGATCTGGACGCCGACCCCCTCGTACGGCGGGCGCTCGCCGCCGAAGTCGTCCTCGAGCACCCACTGCGTGAACGGCTCACACACCACCGGCCAGCCGTCCTCGACCCCGAACCGCTCGGCCAGCGCCTCCCGGTCGGCGTCCGCGGTGACCGGCGTGATCCGGTCGACCATGCAGTTCGGGAACCGCACCTCGTTCTCCAGGAACTCGGCCAGCTCCGGGTCCTTGAGCCGCGCGAACGCCGCCAGCATCTTGCGCGCGACGTGCCCGTTGCCCGGGATGTTGTCGCACGACATCACCGTGAACGGCGGTACGCCGGCCTCGCGCCGCAGGCGCAGCGCCTCCACGATGAAACCGAACGCGCTCCCCGGCGTCGCGTCCGGCTCGAGGTCCGCGGCCAGCGACGGATCCGAGGCGTCGAGCTCCCCGGTCACCTGGTTCACGTGGTACCCGCCCTCGGTGATCGTCAGCGAGACGATCCGGGTCGCCGGGTCGACCATCCGGTCCAGGACCGCGGACGGGTCGTCCGGCGCGAACAGGTAGCCGACGATCGACCCGATCACCCGCGGCTCGAGCGTCCCGTCCGGATGCTTGATCACCAGCGTGTACAACGTGTCCTGGGCGGCCATGACGTCGGCCATCCGCCGGTCGTGCGGCAGCACGCCGACGCCGATGATCCCCCAGTCCAGCGCCTTGCCCTCGTTCATCAGCCGGTCGAGGTACATCGCCTGGTGCGCCCGGTGGAACCCGCCGACGCCGAAGTGCACGATCCCGGGCGTCACCGCCGTACGGTCGTAGGAAGGCACACCGATGTCATTGCCCAGGGCATCGAGTGCGGCAGCGGCCAGTCTCACTTGACCGCCCCCAGCGACAGCCCCTGGACGAGCTTGTCCTGGGCGGCGAACCCGGCGATCAGCACCGGCAACGACACGACGATCGACGCGGCACAGACTTTGGCGAGGAACAATCCTTGGCTGGTCACGAACCCAGTCAAGAACACCGGAGCCGTCTGCGCCACCGTGCCGGTCAGCACCCGGGCGAACAGCAGTTCGTTCCAGCTGAAGATGAAGCAGATCAGCGCGGCCGACGCGATCCCGGGGGTGACGATGGGCGCCACCACCGAGCGGAGCGTGCGGACCAGGTTCGCCCCGTCGACCGACGCCGCCTCGAGGATCTCCACCGGTACCTCGGACAGGAAGCTGCGCAGCATCCAGACCGCGATCGGCAGGTTCATCGAGGTGTACAGGATGATCAGCAGCCAGATGTTGTCCAGCATCCCGACCGACTGCGCGAACAGGTAGATCGGCAGCAGGCCGGCGACCACGGGCAGCATCTTGGTGGACAGGAAGAAGAACAGCACATCCGTCCACTTCTTCACCGGCCGGATCGACAGCGCGTACGCCGCCGGGAACGCGAGCAGGATGACCAGCACCGTGGACAGGATGCTCGCGGTCAGCGAGTTCGCGATCGACGGCCACGGGCCTGTGTCGAAGAACGACTTGTAGCCGTCCAGCGTCAGCGGCGCACCCAGGTCCGGCGGGTTCTTCGCCGCGTCCTCCTCGGTGTGGAACGAGGTGAGCAGCATCCACAGCACCGGCAGCACGAACAGGATCCCGACGATCCACGCCAGCCCGCCCAGGAAGAAGCCGCCACCACGGTTCTTCTTGCCCGTCACGATCGTGACCTGGCCGCTCATTTCCCGGTCTCCTCTCGGAACAGCGTGGACACCGAGCGCAGCGCGAAGGTGGCGATGGCGATCGTGCCGATCACCACGATCACACCGGCCGCGGAGGCCCGGCCGTAGTCGTGCGCGGTGTAGAAGGTCTGGTAGATCGTGTACGGGAGGTTCGCCGTACCGAGGCCGCCGGACGTGATCGTGAAGACCGCGTCGAAGTTCTGTACGACGTAGATCGACCCGAGCAGCGCGGACAGCTCCAGGTACTGCCGCAGGTGCGGCAGCGTCATGTAGCGGAAGATCTCCCACTGGTTCGCGCCGTCGATCCCGGCCGCCTCGATGACGTCCAGCGGACGGCTCTGCAGGCCGGCCAGCAGGATCAGCATCATGAACGGCGTCCACTGCCAGACCAGCGCGAAGATGATCGACCACAACGGCTGGTTGCTGATCCAGTCCGGCTGTGGAGCGTTGTCGCCGAACAACCACTTCAGCACACCGTTGAACAGACCGTACGTCGGGTTGTAGAGCGCGTGCTTCCACAGCAGGGCCGCGGCCACCGGTACGACGAGGAACGGCGTGATCATCATCGTCCGGACCACGCCCCGGCCGCGGAACTTGCGGTCCAGCAGCAGGGCGATCAGCAGCCCGAACACCAGGCTGATGAGGACGACGCCCGCGGTCAGCAGGATCGTTATCCAGATCGCGTGCCGGGTGTTCGCGTCCGTCAGCACGCGCCGGAAGTTGTCGATCCCGGCGAAGCCGCGCTCGTCGGGGTAGTACGCGTTCCAGTCCATGAAGGACACGACGATCGTGACCACGAACGGCAGCTGGGTCACGATGATCATGAACACCAGCGCGGGCAGCAACGGACCCCGCCGGGCCCAGTCGCCGGTCCTGCGCATCAGCGTGCCTTCGGAGCCCGGCGGCGGCGTGGCGTGACGGCGCCGGGGCGTCTTGGCGTCAGGTTTCGCTTCTACAGACATGACCCGCCCCTCACTTCGCTTGCCGCGAGCGATACCGCTCGGCGACGTCGTCGGCGAGCACTTGCCCGCGTTTCAGTGCCTCGTCGACGCTCATCCGTCCGGCGATCGCCGAACTCACGTCCTGACTGACCTGGGTCCCGAGGTCCGGGAACTCCGGGATGTCGATGAACTGGATGCCCGGCGCCGGCCGCGGCTGGGTGCCCGGGTTCTTCGGGTCCGCGTTCTCGATCGCGCTCTTGGTCGGCTCGGCGAACGCCGAGGCTTCCTTGACGTACGCCGGAAGCTCGTACGTCGACGCCCGCTTGCCGGCCGGAACGTTGGACCAGCCAACCTTCTCGCCGACGAGCTTCTCGTAGTCCTTGCCGGACGCCCAGGAGATGAACTTCCAGGCGTTGTCCTTCTTCTTCGAGGCTTCCTGGATGCCCCACGCCCACGCGTACAGCCAGCCGGAGCTGTCGGTCTTCACGACCGGTGCGGGCGCGTAGCCCATCTTGCCCTTGACCGGCGAGTTCGGCGCCTCGAGCGAACCGGCCGCCGAGGTGGCGTCGTACCACATCGCGACGTTGCTCTGGATGGTGTTGTTCAGGCACTCGGTGAAGCCCGCCTGCGGCGCACCCGCCTCACCGTGCGCGCGGACCAGGTCGACGTAGAACTTGGTCGCCTCAGTGAACTCCGGCGAGTTGACCTGCGCCTGCCAGTCCTGGGTGAACCAGGTGCCGCCGAAGGTGTTCACCACCGTGGTGAGCGGCGCGAACAGCTGACCCCAGCCGGGCTGGCCGCGCAGGCAGATCCCGCGCATCCCCGGCTGGGCGTTGTCGACCTTGGCCGCGATGTCCGCGACCTCCTGCCAGGTCGGCTTCGCCGGCATCGTCACGCCCTTGGCCGCCAGGATGTCCTTGCGGTACATGAGGAACGACGACTCGCCGTAGAACGGTTCGCCGTAGATCTTGCCGTCGTCCGCGGTCATCGACTGCGTCATCGGCTTCAGGACGTCGTCCTGGTCGAACGACGAATCCTTGTCGATGTAGTCCGACAACGGCGCGATCCATTTGCTCTTGGCATAGATCGGGATCTCGAAGTTGCTCACCGACGCCACGTCGTACTGACCGGCCTGGCTGGAGAACTCCTGGCTGATCTTGTCCCGGACGTCGTTCTCCGGCAGCACGGTGAAGTTCACCTTGATGCCGGTCTGCTTGGTGAAGTTGTCGGCGGTGAGTTTCTGCAGATCGACCATCTGCGGGTTGTTCACCATCAGCACGTTGATGCTGTCCTCACCACCGCCGCCTGCCCCGCCGCCTCCCCAGCCCGCACAGCCGCTCACCGCACTCACCAGGAATGCAACGCCGACCGCTCCGATGCGTTTGCGCCTACTCAGCACGAGCCACTCCCTCTACCCACACCACCCGCGAGCGAAGCGAGCGGTGCTTTTGGCTTCTGGTCTGGCCTGCTCATTTGAGCACGCCTCTGCTCACAGGATGAGTGAACCGGGAAGGCACTTGACCTGTCAAGGGTCTGTGCAACACTTGTGTCCGACGATGCTCATATGAGCGGGAGGCATTGATGGAGTCCTTCGGGCCGGCACAGCTGGTGCTCACCGCGTCGATCGCGCGGCGGTACTACGTCGACGGCCGGTCGAAGGTCGAGATCGCGGACGAGTTCCGGCTCAGCCGGTTCAAAGTCGCGCGGTTGCTCGACCAGGCGCGCAGCAGTGGGCTGGTGCGGATCGAGATCAGCCATCCCGGCGCCATCGATCTCGACCTGTCCGCCCGTCTGCAGGAGGCCTTGGGTCTGCGCCGGGCGATCGTGGTGGACACCCCCGAGGTCGACGAGGCCGCATTGCGCACGCAGCTCGGGAAGGCCGCGGCGGATCTGCTGTCGGAGATCGTCACGCCCGAGGACGTACTCGGGCTGGCGTGGGCGCGGGCGGTGACCGCGATGACCGAGCAGCTGGAGTCACTCGCCCCGGTGCCGGTCGTCCAGCTGACAGGCGCGCTCACCCGTCCGGACGTCGAGGCGAACTCGGTCGAGCTCGTGCGCCACACCGCGCGTTTGTCGGGCGGACCGGCGTACCTGTTCTATGCGCCACTCGTCGTACCGGATGCCGCGACGGCGCGCGCGTTGCGGCAGCAGCCGGAGGTCGCGGAGGCGATCAGCCACTTCGACTCGGTGACGAAGGCCGTCGTCGGGCTCGGGTCGTGGGCGGCCGGGCAGTCGACGCTGTACGACGCGATGGACGAGAAGGCCTGTGAACAGCTGCTGCGCCGCGGGGTCGTGGCGGACATCTCGGGCGTTTTCGTGGACGCGGACGGCGTCGCGGTGCAGAGCCGGGTCACCGATCGGGTGATCGCGATCAGCGCCGAGCAGATGGACCAGATCGACGAGGTGATCGCGATCCCGTACGGGCTCGCGAAGGTCGCGGCGGTGCGGGCCGCCGTCCGCAGCGGGCTGGTGAACGCGATCGTTACCCACGCACCCCTGGCGAAGGCCCTGCTGCAACAGACAGACTGACCCGCGATGCCTGCTGCTGAGGTCGAGTTGGTCGGAGGTACGGCGAACCGCGGGTTGGTGGTGCGGGTCGGAGATACCGTCCGGCGGCCGCTGCGCGCCAGCAGTACGGCGACGCATGCGCTGCTGCAGCACCTGGAAAGCGTCGGATTCCAGGGCGCGCCGGCGTTCCTCGGGGTGGACTCGCAGGGGCGCGAGGTGCTCTCGTACCTGCGCGGGGAGACCGTGACGGCGCCGTACCCGTCCTGGTCCATGACGGACGAGGCGCTCGACAGCGTGGCGGTGCTGCTGCGGTCGTACCACCAGGCGGTTGCGGACTTCCGGCCTGCCGGGCTCGAGTGGGCTGAGCCGGTGCCGGCCGGCTACGTGACCGGGCTGATCAGCCACAACGACCCGAACCTCGACAACGTGGTGTTCCGGGACGGGGTCGCGGTCGCACTCATCGACTTCGACCTGGCCGGACCTGGGTCGGCCCTGTGGGACGTCGCAACCGCCGTACGGCTGTGGGCGCCGTTGCGCCCGGACGCGGACATCCACGACGTACGGCGCGGGCAGTCGCTCGCTCGTCTCCGCCGCTTCGCGAACGCGTACGGCCTGACCGACGCCGACCGCCTCCGCCTGGTCGACGCCGCCGCCGACAACCACATCTGGTGCATGGACTACGTCCGCCGAGGCTCCGAGGCCGGCCACCCCTGGTTCCACCAACGCTGGACCAGCGGCGAGGCCGAGCTCACCGACCGCACCAACCACTGGTTCAAACAGTCGGAGGCCGCACTTCGTCAGGCGCTGCTGGATTGAGCTCCCGCTCGGCCTCTTCCCTGCCCTCGTAGTACTTCACGTGCAGCCGCTGGAACCACGGCGGGATCAAGGCCGTCACGATGCTCGGAAAGGTGCCCCACTCGCCGCCCACCGCGTACACCACGAACTCAGCACCGAGCAGGGCGATCATCACGATCCAGCCTTCGCGGCAGATTCGCGGTCCGTCGGCGGACATCAACCCGCGCCGGGTGACCGCTCCGATGCCGAACATGACCCCGATCAGCAGGAACAGCGTCGCCCTCGCAATCAGGTACCACTGGTCCGCACCGGCGAACTTGCTGTCTCCGCGAACGGTCAGTACCGCGGACACGACCGCCCCGACCGCGAACAGCGCGTAGAACGCGGCGCCCAGCTTCATCTTCGGCATACCTGACTATCGCAGGCAGGGATTGGCCGTTACTGCAGGAAGTGGACGAGAATATGCCGGTGCGTTCACGGGTGGTGTTGCTGGCGGGGCCTTCGGGGGCGGGGAAGTCGCGCCTGGCGGAGCGGGTCGGGCTGCCGGTCGTCCGGCTGGACGACTTCTACCGCGACGGCGACGACGAGGCGATGCCCCGGTCGCCGCTCGGGATCGTCGATTGGGACGACCCGCGCTCCTGGGACGGCGACCGGGCGGTCGCAGCCCTGGAGCAGTTGTGTACGACGGGAACCGCCGACCTCCCGATCTACGACATCGCGGCCGACGGCACGGTCGGTCACCGGCCCGTCACTACTGGCGATTCGCCGTTGATCGTTGCTGAAGGCATCTTCGCCGACCAGATCACCGGCGCGCTCCGCGACCGCGACCTGCTGGCGACCGCGATCTGCGTGTACCACCACCGCGTCGTCACGTTCGTCCGGCGGTTCCAGCGGGACCTCCGCGAGCACCGCAAACCCCCGCTGACGCTGCTCCGCCGCGGTCTGCTGCTGCTCCGCGACGACCCGCAGGTGGTCCGCCGCTGCGTCGCCGCAGGCTGCGAACCGATGCACCCCAAGGCCGCCCGCGCCCGGATCGAGACGCTTCTCACGCAGGCGACGTCTCAATAGAACAAGGTTGTTCGCCTGACGTTCACCAACTTCTGTTGGTATCGGTCCCGTGAGACGGAATGCGTCAGGCGTTGCCGTTGTAGTGAGCGCAGTACTGCTGGGTGCGACCGCCTGTGGGAGTGAGGACGGCGCGTCGGCGAGTGCTGCCCAGCCCCCGGCGGCGAAGCACTCCGCGCTGTCAGGTACGGCGGACAAGTCGGCGAAGAGCCTCCTCGCCGGACTCGCCGCGCTCCCCCGCGGGTACGTCGCGGATCCCCGCAACGTCACCGGTCCGTTCACTGCGTCGTCGTACCTGAACACCTGGTCCGCCGACCCGGCGCTCGACCGCGCCCTGCTGCTGAACGCGAGCTTCGTCGAGGGGTACCGGGCGACCCGGCTCAGCCCCGACAAGAAGAAGCGCTACACGGTGCAGCTCTTCAAGACCGGCTCGGCCGCCAAGGCGAAGACCCTGCAGAAGGGCCTGTGGAACCAGGACCTCCACGACCACTCGCTGACGATCCCGAACGCGCTCTCCGACGCCAGCGTCGAGTACGACGGCAGCACCGACCAGTCGGTCGCTCTCGCCGAAGCCAGCCTCGCCGTCGGCCCGATCGTCGTAGAGCTCACGGTCCGCGAAACCGGTGCCCTCGGCACCGAACTGACTCCCGACACCGCCCTCATCACCGCCCTCGCCAAAGAGCAGCACACCCGCCTGACCACAACCTCCAGCTGACCCCCTCAGGGCGGAGCACGGGACGAGATATCCGGCTCTCCGGTCCGATGTGGGTGATGCTGGCCGCATCCAGCGACTCGAGCCAGACCACGGACGGCCGACACCCGACATTTCCTGTCCCCGCCCACCACCGCACGCACCGCCGCACGCACCGCGCCCCGCATGCACAGCACGGTCCGTCCCAGCGGGCCGACCGCGACCGATCACAAGGAGAGCCCCCGCACACAAGGGGATATCCGTGTTGCGTTGCCCGCTGGCGGGTTATGTGTGCGATGGCAGGAAGTAGGAGGCCAGCGGTGAGATAACCCGCTAGTGGTGACTAGCCGGCAGGCTGGTGCACCGGGTGGGCGGCTGGATGGTCGGGTCGGTGGCGGCACAGCTCCTCGCGGGCCGGGTGATGTGCAAGCTCGACAGGTAGAGCACCGGCGAGACACTGTACGCACGAACACGTTCACGCTCAGGTGCACTACCCCGCCACCTGACACATCCTGTCCAGCCGCAGATCACACTACCCACACGTCAGTCACAAGAGCCCGATAACCGCTCGCTCTTCGAGCGAACGTGGCGCAGGTAGCGGTGTCCGTCGAATGTCTCGGCGGGGAAAGAAATCGTCGCGATCTGCAGCTTTCTTTCCCCGCCAGGCGGGGAAGTCGCGGGCGACGGTGGGTGACCGGGAACAGGAGTTGGTGGCTGGAGACAGGAAATGCCATGGCCCCGGCCCCAACGACCTGTCCGGCAAAGGATCCAGGTCGGGGCCGGAGGGCGTGGGTCAGGCGGTGATGCGGTCGATGACCAGGGGGCCGGGCTGGTAGGAGTCGGCGACGGTGAATGCGTCGGTGAGGGACTCCAGGGCGCGGTCGATGCGGGTGGGGTCGTCGGTGTGGAGGGTGAGGAGGGGCTGGCCTTCCTGGATGCGGTCGCCCGGCTTGGCGTGGAGTTCGATGCCGGCTACCGCGGACACCGGGTCCTCCTTACGAGCACGGCCCGCACCGAGACGCCATGCCGCAACGCCGACCGCGAGGGCGTCGAGCTTGGACAGTACGCCGGATGCAGGAGCCGGTACGACGTGCTGCTCGGGAGCGACCGGGAGCTCGGCGGACGGGTCGCCGCCCTGGGCCGAGATCATCGCCCGCCAGGCGTCCATCGCCGTACCGTCGCGAAGCTTCTCGGCCGGGTCGACGCCGGTGACCCCGGCCGCGGCGAGCATCTCGTTGGCCAGGGCAATGGTCAGTTCGATCACGTCGGCGGGTCCGCCACCGGCCAGCACCTCGACCGATTCGCGAACCTCCAAAGCGTTTCCGGCGGTCAGCCCCAGCGGAACGGACATATCGGTGAGCAGGGCAACGGTCTTCACACCCGCGTCGGTGCCCAGGGCAACCATGGTCTCGGCCAGCTCGCGCGCGTCCTTCAGATCCTTCATGAACGCGCCGGACCCGACCTTCACATCCAGCACCAGCGCGCCGGTACCTTCGGCGATCTTCTTGCTCATGATCGAGCTGGCGATCAACGGGATCGCCTCGACCGTACCCGTCACGTCGCGCAGCGCGTAGAGCTTCTTGTCCGCCGGCGCCAGTCCGTCACCGGCCGCGCAGATCACCGCGCCGACGTCCTCGAGCTGCTGCATCAGCTCGTCGTTCGACAGCGACGCCCGCCAGCCCGGGATCGACTCCAGCTTGTCCAGCGTGCCGCCAGTGTGCCCGAGCCCGCGGCCGGACAGCTGCGGTACGGCGACCCCACAGGCCGCCACCAACGGGGCCAACGGCAACGTGATCTTGTCGCCGACGCCACCCGTCGAGTGCTTGTCCGCGGTCGGCCGGGACAGCTTGCCGAAGTCCATCCGCTCGCCGGACGCGATCATCGCCGCGGTCCAGCGGGCGATCTCGCGCCGGTTCATGCCGTTCAGCAGGATCGCCATCGCCAGCGCGGACATCTGCTCGTCCGCGACGTCGCCCTTGGTGTAGGCGTCGATCACCCAGTCGATCTGCCCGTCGCTCAGCTCGCCCTTGTCGCGCTTGGCCCGGATGACATCCACCGCGTCGAAACTCATCATTCCTCCAGAAACTCGGGCCCGAACGCGTCCGGCAGCAGTTCGCGCAGCGGCCGGATCCCGGTCGCGGTCTCGATCAGCAGCCCCGGGCCGCCGTTCTCGTGCAGCAGTTGCCGGCACCGTCCGCACGGTGTCAGCAGATGCTCGTGCTGATCCACACAGGTGAACGCGACCAGCCGTCCGCCTCCGGTCCGGTGCAGGTCCGACACCAGCCCGCACTCGGCGCACAACGTCAAGCCGTACGACGCGTTCTCCACGTTGCACCCGGCAACGATCCGCCCGTCGTCGGCGTACGCCGCGGCGCCCACCGGGAAGTGTGAGTACGGCGCGTACGCGCGGTGCATCATGTCGACGGCCACCGCGCGCAACGCCGGCCAGTCGACCTCACTCGGTGACGTAGGGCTCACCGTCCGCCTTCGGTGCTCTGACCCGGCCGACCAGGCCGGCGACCGCGATGATGGTCGCCAGGTACGGCGCCATCAGCAGCAGCTCGCCCGGGATCGGCGTCTGGATGATCTGCAGCTGGGACTGCAACTGGGTCGCGAAACCGAAGAACAGCGCCGCGACCATCGCGCCGATCGGGTGCCAGCGGCCCATGATCAGCGCGGCCAGCGCGATGAACCCGTTGCCCGCGGTCATCTCCTTGGCGAACGAACCGGCGTACCCGACGGTGAAGAACGCGCCGCCGAGACCGGCCAGGACGCCGGCCGCGAGGACGGCGGAGTACCGGATCCGCTTGACCTTGATGCCGACCGTGTCGGCCGCCTTCGGGTGCTCGCCGACCGCGCGGATCCGCAGGCCCCAGCGGGTCTGGAACAGCACGAACGTGACGACGGCGACCGCGAGGTAGGTCAGGTAGACCAGGATCGTCTGGTTGAACAGGATCGGCCCGATGAACGGGATGTCGGCCAGGCCCGGGATCTTCACGGCCGACAGCACGTTCGGGGTGTTCAGCTTCTCCGCTTCCGGCTGCATGAACTGGTCGAAGAGGAAGCCGGTGATGCCGGTCGCGAACACCACCAGGACGACACCGAGGACGACCTGGTTGACCAGGTACTTGATCGAGAACACCGCCAGCAGCGCGGCCATCACCACGCCGCTCGCAGCCGCCGCGATCAGGGCGGCGGTCGCGCTGTTCGTCGTGCTCGACACCAGGGCCGCGGTGAACGCGCCGACCAGGAACTGGCCCTCGATCGCGATGTTGATGACACCGGCCCGCTCGCACAGCACGCCGGCGAGGGCGCCGAGGATCAGCGGCGTCGCGAAGTTCAGCGTGCCCTGGAACTGGTTGGCCAGCGGGAACGTCTTGCCCGCGGCTGCCCAGCACAGGAACGCGCCGATGAAGGCGACACCCAGTACGGCGGCCAGCCAGCCGGCGTACCGCTGCGGGACCTGGCGCAGGACGTACGCGACCGCGGCGCCGACGCCGAGGATCGCGAGAACCAGGGCGACCGGTTGCGCGGGCAGTCCGAGCAGGTTGTTCTGCAGGTCGCCGGACACCAGCTGGAACGTCGCTTTGCCGCCCTTGGTGAAGATCGCCAGGCCGAGGCCGATCAGGGCGAACACCAGCATCACGCCGCCGACCCGCAGCCGGCGGGTCCGCTCGGCCGGGCCCTCGATGACCTGCGGCTTCGCAGGCGCTGCCGGTACGGCGTCCGGCGTTGTCTCGGTCATCCGTTCCAGCCTTTCGCGAGAACCGCGCCCGTTCCGCGTTCCTTCGGCAGGAAGCGGAAGACCGAGCGCACCAGGGCCGGGGCCGCGACGAACAGCACGATCACGGCCTGCAGGACAGTGGTCAGGGTCAGCGGCGTCTGCGTGATCAGCTGCATCTGCAGACCGCCCGCGTTCAGCGCGCCGAAGAGCAGACCGGCCAGCACGGTGCCGAGCGGCGTACCGCGGCCGAGCAGCGCGACCGTGATCGCGTCGAACCCGACCGAGGCCGCGACCCCGTCGGTCAGCGGCAGGTCGGTGCCGAGCACCTGCTGGGTCCCGGCCAGACCGGCGAGCGCGCCGGCCACGACCATCGCGATCACGTACGCGCGGCCGACCGACATACCTGCCGTCCGGGAGGCGTCTGCGTTCGCGCCGACCGCGCGGAGCTCGAAGCCGATCGTCGAGCGGTTCAGCAGCCACCACACGAAGACCGCGGCGATCAGCGCCACGAAGAAGCCGACGTGCAACCGGGTGTCACCGAACTTCGGGTACTGCGCGTTGTTGTCGACGATCGGGGAGATCGGGTCGGACCGCCCGGGCCGCTGGAACGTCTTGGTGGTCAGCAGCCAGGCGAGCAGGTAGATCGCGACGTAGTTCAGCATGATCGTCACGATCACTTCATGCGCGCCGGTGCGGGCCTTCAGCAGGCCGACCACGCCGCCCCAGAGCGCGCCGCCGATCAGACCGGCGACGATCGCCACGATCAGGTGCAGCACGGGCGGCAGGTTCCACGCGAAGCCGACGTACGACGCGAGGATCGCGCCGGCGATCAGCTGGCCCTGGGCGCCGATGTTGAACAGTCCGGTGCGGAACGCCAGCGAGACCGCCAGACCGCCGCAGATCAGCGGTGTTGCCTGGGTCAACGACTCGCTGATCGGCGTCCAGCCGCCCAGCGCGCCGACGGCGAGCGACTTGTACGCCTCGCCGACCGCGCTCAGGGCCGCGGAGAAGGTGTCCATCGGCGCGGCGCCGAAGTACCCGACCGCCTTCTGCACCTGGTCGTCGCCGATGATGATCAGGATCGCCCCGACCAGCAGGGCCAGCACGATCGCGCTCAGCGAGACCAGGCCCTGGATCGCCCACGACGGCAGCCCGGCCCACCGCTGCGGCTCCTTGGCCGGCGGCGCGGGCACCGGAGCGGCCTCTGTCTCAGTGCTCATCAGATGGTTCCCAAGGTCGTCGGGTTCTCGATCGCCACGTCGTGCGCCTCCGACTTCGAGGCGCCGGCCATCATCAGGCCCAGTTCGTCGCGCGGGGTGTCCGCCGGTACGACGCCGACCACCTTCCCGCGGTACATCACCGCGACCCGGTCCGCCAGCGCGGCGATCTCGTCCAGTTCGGTGGACACGATCAGGACCGCCGTACCGTTGTCGCGCTCCTCCACGATCCGGCTGTGCAGGAACTCGATCGAGCCGACGTCCACACCGCGGGTCGGCTGCGAGGCGACCAGCAGCTTCAGCGGACGGGACAGCTCACGGGCCAGCACGACCTTCTGCTGGTTGCCGCCGGACAGCGACGACACCGGCTCGTCGATGCCCTGGGTACGGATGTCGAACTCCTCGACCCGGGCGGTCGCGTTCTTGTCGATCTCGTCGGTGTGCAGCGCCACGCCGTTGCCGAACGGCGGCTTGCGGAACAGATCGAGGACCAGGTTCTCGGCCACCGAGAACGAGTCCACGAAGCCGTCGTGCCAGCGGTCCTCGGGAACATAGCCGATCCCCGCGTCCAGTCGCTGCCGCGTGCTCCGGCCCGTCAGGTCGCGCCCGTCCAGCGAGATCCGCCCGGCCGCGATCGGGGTCAGCCCGAGCAGCGCCTCGGCGAGCTCGGTCTGACCGTTGCCCTGGACACCGGCCACCGCGAGGATCTCGCCCGCACGCACCTCGAGGTCGACGTCGTCGACGGCGGTGAACCCACGCTCGTCGATCACGGTCAGCCCCTCGACCCGCAGGACCGCGTCCTTCGGCTGCGCCGGCTCCTTGTCCACGACCAGGTCGACCGCGCGGCCCACCATCAGCTCGGCGAGCTCCTCCTCGGACGCCGACGGCTCGGCCTGCCCGACCACCTTGCCGCGGCGGATCACGGTGATCTTGTCCGCGATCGCCTTGACCTCTTTGAGCTTGTGGGTGATGAAGACGATCGAGGTGCCGTTCTCCTTGAGCTGGCGCATGACGCCGATCAGCTCGTCGATCTCGGCCGGTGTGAGCACCGCGGTCGGCTCGTCCAGGATCAGCACACTGGCGTCGTTGACCAGTGCCTTGATGATCTCCACCCGCTGCTGGACCCCGACCGGGATGTCCTCCACGAGGGCCTCGGGGTCGACCTCGAACCCGTACCGGTCGGACAGCTCGCTGACCAGCGCGTGCGCCTTCTTCCGGTCCAGTACGCCGCCGGCCCGGACGTTCTCCCGGCCGAGCATGATGTTCTCGGCGACCGTGAACACCGGGACCAGCATGAAGTGCTGGTGGACCATGCCGATCCCGTGCTTGATCGCGTCGCTCGGCGAGGTGATCTTCACCTTCGCGCCGTCGATCACGATCTCGCCCGAGTCGGGCTGCAGCAGCCCGTAGAGCATGTTCATCAAGGTGCTCTTGCCGGCCCCGTTCTCACCGAGCAGGCAGTGGATCTCACCCGGCTCGATGACCAGGTCGATGTGGTCGTTGGCGACCAGCGAGCCGAAGCTCTTGGTCAGGCCTGACAGCTCGAGGTGCATGCGGGCAGCCTCCCCTTCAGACGGCGAGCCAGGAAGGCGACGACCTGTAGGTCTGCCTTCCTGGCTCGCACCGTACTACGCGACTAAGCGATGGTTCAGGATGCCTTGGGCTGAACCTTCGACTGGACGGTGATCTTGCCGCTGATGATGTCGGCCTTGATCTGGTCCAGCTCGGACTTCACGTCCGCCGGGATCTTGCTGTCGAACTCGTGGAACGGCGCCAGCGCCGTACCGCCGTTCTCCAGGGTGCCGGTGAACTGGGAGTTGTCGAACTTGTTGTCGACGGCAGAGACGATCGCGTCCTTCACGGCCACGTCCATCCCCTTCTCCACGCTGCTGAGCAGCACCGAGCAGTACTCCGCCGCGCTCACGCAGCCGTCGGTGTCGACCCAGATCGCGTTCACCTTGCCGTTGCTGGCCTTGGCCGCCTGCAGACCGCCCAGACCGGACGGGCCGGCCACCGGGAAGATCACGTCGGCGCCCTGGGTGATCAGGTTCTGCGCGTTGTTCTGGCCCTTGGCCTTGTCCTCGAAGTCACCGGTGAACAGACCCGCCTGCTTGGCGTCGTCCCAGCCGAGCACCTGGACGTTCTTGCTCTTCTGCGTGTTGTAGTAGCGCACGCCCTCGGCGAAGCCGTCCATGAAGATCGTCACGGTCGGGATCTTCAGACCGCCGAAGGTGCCGACCTTGCCGGACTTCGACATCGCCGCGGCCAGGTAACCGGCCTGGAAGCTGGACTGCGCGGTGTTGAACAGCAGCGGCTTCAGGTTCGGGATCTCGCCGACCTTGGCGGTGTCCGGAGCCGAGTCGACGATCGCGAACTTGATGCCGGTGTTCGCCTTGGCCGCCTTCTCGGTGGCGTCCTCGAGCTTGAAGCCGACGGCAACGATCACGTTGCACTTGGCGTTCACCATCGCGGTCATGTTGGTCGGGTAGTCGTTGTCCGACTTCGACTCCGCCTTGACCTCGGTCAGGCCCTTTTCCTTCACCGCGTCCTGCAGACCCTTGTACGAGGTCTGGTTGAACGACTTGTCGTCGAAGCCCCCGGAGTCGGAGACCATGCAGGCCTTGAAGTCCTTGTTGGCGCTGCTGCCGGAGCCGCTGTCGGTCGGCTTGCTGCCACACGCGGCGACGGCGAGCGTCAGTACGCCCACGATCGCCGTTCCCCGCACGTACTTCTTCACCGGAAGTCTCCTTCGTCGACCAGATACGTTTGCACGCCGCACGCCTACCCCCACGTGCCGCATCCGCAGACTATAGGGCGCGCTCAGTGTTTCTTTGCACGTCAAGCAGGCCTCGATACCGGAAAGTGACCGGCATCCGCGTCACATTTCGACAACTTCTCCGGTGTGGTCACCGCCCGCGCTTCCCACGTCACAGTGTGCACGCTCCGTGGTCACCCTCACCGTGCGTGGCAGACACGCCCCGGGCGTCGGTGCGACCGGGCGTACGGCTGATGTCACAATCACCGGATGAGTCATCAGCTACTGGTCGCGGACGTGCTGGCGCGGGTCGAGGCGGTCCGTGAGGACATGGTCGACGTACGGCGCGATCTGCACGCGCACCCGGAGCTCGGGTGGCACGAGGTGCGGACGACCGAGCTGATCGAGAAGCGGCTCGTCGAGGCCGGGCTCTCGCCGCGGCTGCTGCCGACCGGGACCGGGCTGATCTGCGACATCGGGTCCGGCGACACATGCGTCGCGCTGCGGGCCGACATCGACGCGCTGCCGGTGCCCGACGGGGTGGAGGCACCGTGGCGGTCGACCCTCGACGGGGTGGCTCATGCGTGCGGTCACGACGTACACACCTCGGCTTTGCTCGGTGCGGCGCTGGTGCTGGCCGGGATGGCACGCGACGGGCAGCTGGACCGGCGGGTCCGCGTGATCTTCCAGCCGGCCGAGGAAGTGATGCCGGGCGGGGCACTCGGCGTCATCGCGGCCGGCGGACTCGACGGGGTCCGCCGTATTTATGGTGTGCACTGCGATCCGCGACTGCAGGTCGGGCAGGTCGGACTGCGGGTGGGCGCGCTGACCGCGGCGGCGGACCGGATCCTGGCCCGGCTGACCGGACCGGGTGGTCACACCTCGCGGCCCCATCTGACCGCCGATCTCGTGTACGCGCTCGCGACACTCGTCTCCGAGCTCCCGGCCGCCCTCTCGCGCCGGGTCGACCCCCGCGCGGGCATGTCCCTCGTCTGGGGCCGCATCACCTCCGGCTCGGCGGCCAACGCGATCCCGTCCCGCGGCGAGGCCGAAGGCACCCTCCGCTGCCTCGACGCCAACGCGTGGCGCCTCGCGGAGGAGCTCATCCCGTCGCTGGCCGCGCAGATCGTCCGCCCGTACGGCGTCGCGGTCGACACGGAGGTCACGCACGGCGTACCGCCCGTCGTGAACGACGCGACCGCGATCAGCATCCTGCAGAACGCCGTACAGCAGACCCTCGGCTCCAGCGCCGTCGCCCCCACCGACCAGAGCCTCGGCGGCGAAGACTTCGCCTGGTACCTCGAACACGTCCCCGGCGCCATGGCCCGCCTAGGCGTCCGCCCACCCACCCAAGAAACCGCCGCCGACCTCCACACCCCCGGCTTCGACCCCTCCGAAGAAGCCATCACCGTAGGCACCACCCTCCTAACCACCACCGCCCTCCTCGACTAAACCGGCCACCGCTCCGCGGCGGCTGTCCTCTGCCGCCTTCGGCGGGTGCCGTCGAGTCGTGGGTTTTGGCGGTCACCTGCAGCCTCGATTCACGACTCGCGGTTTCGAGGGGTAGCCAAACGCCACGACTCGACGTGAGGCCGCACGGGCGGCCAGCGCGAGCAGTCGTCGCGGGGAAAGAAGTCGACGCTCTGTGCAACTTTGTTTCCCCGCTCTTGGGGGTTGGCGCGGATCGGGCAGGAGTTCTCCCGCTGACCTCGGTCCTGCACGGGTGAGCCCGCGTGGTGGGGCAAGCCCTCGGGTCTGACGGTTCGGCAGCTCGACAGGACGTGTCACCCCACAGCACCTGCCGCGCACCCCCGCCGGAGGCGGCAGACGACGGGCTATCGGCGCCTGGTGGCGGCCTTTAGAAGGTGTCGGCGGGGACGTAGACGCCCCAGACGTCTCGGAGGGTGTTGCTGACTTCGCCGACCGTGGCTCGGGCTTTTAGGGCTTCTTTCATGGGGTAGAGGCAGTTGTCGTTGCCTTCGGCTGCTTTTTTGAGGGCGGCCAGGGCCTCGTCGACCGCGGTCTGGTCGCGGGTGGTGCGGAGGGTGGCGAGGCGCGCTACCTGTTGGGCCTCGATGGTGGGGTCCACGCGGAGGGGTTCGTACGGTTCCTCGTCGGTGATCTTGAACTTGTTCATGCCGACGACGACCCGCTCGACGGCGTCGATCTCCTGGGCGATCTGGTACGCCGAGCGCTCGATCTCCTGCTTCTGGTACCCCTTCTCGATCGCCGCGACGGCACCGCCGTACTCCTCGACCTGGTCCATCAGCTCGACCGCGGCGGCCTCGACCTCGTCGGTGAGCGACTCGACGACGTACGAGCCGGCGAACGGGTCGACCGTCGCGGTGATGTCGGTCTCGTAGGCGAGGACCTGCTGCGTGCGCAGCGCGAGGCGGGCTGCTTTCTCGGTCGGGAGCGCGATCGCTTCGTCGTACGAGTTCGTGTGCAGGGACTGCGTTCCACCGAGTACGGCGGCCAGGCCCTGGATAGCGACCCGCACCAGGTTCACCTCGGGCTGCTGCGCGGTGAGCTGCACGCCGGCGGTCTGGGTGTGGAAGCGCAACATCAACGACTTCGGGTTGCGGGCGCCGAAGGAATCCCGCATCACCCTGGCCCAGATGCGCCGAGCCGCGCGGAACTTCGCGACCTCCTCGAGCAATGTCGTACGGGCGACGAAGAAGAACGAGAGTCGCGGCGCGAACTCGTCCACGTCCAGCCCGGACGCGACCGCGGCCCGGACGTACTCGATGCCGTTCGCGAGCGTGAACGCGATCTCCTGCGCGGGCGTCGCCCCGGCCTCGGCCATGTGGTAGCCGGAGATCGAGATCGTGTTCCACTTCGGCAGCTCGGAATGGCAGTACGCGAAGATGTCGCTGATCAGCCGCAGCGACTCCTTCGGCGGGTAGATGTAGGTGCCGCGGGCGATGTACTCCTTCAGTACGTCGTTCTGGATCGTGCCGGTGAGCTTGTCACCGGAGACCCCCTGCTCCTCGGCCACCAACTGGTACAGCAGGAGCAGCACCGATCCGGGCGCGTTGATCGTCATCGAGGTGGACACCTGGTCCAGCGGGATCTTGTCGAACAGCACCCGCATGTCGTCGATCGAGTCGATCGCCACCCCGACCTTGCCGACCTCGCCGTGTGCGATCGGCGCGTCGGAGTCGTACCCCATCTGGGTCGGCAGGTCGAACGCGACCGACAGTCCCATGGTCCCGTGGTCGATCAGCTGGTGGTACCGCTGGTTCGACTCGGCCGCCGTACCGAACCCGGCGTACTGCCGCATCGTCCACGGCCGCTGGGTGTACATCGTCGGGTACACACCCCGGGTGTACGGGAACTGCCCCGGCTCCCCCAGCTTCGCGTCGGCGTCGAACCCGTCCAGCGGCCCGTACACCGGCGCGAACTCGAACCCCGACTCGCTCCGATGACTCATCCTCCCACGGTAGGCCGAACCACACTCCCACTGGTATGCACAGCCCGGGTGAGATCGAGCACGCCAGGTGATCGCGGACCATGGGCTGTTGACTTGTGATCTGAGTCACAGGAGGCTGCGACTCAGTATGCACCGTCGACCGGGGAGGGGCGACATGCGTAGATCTCCTGTTCTTATCGCAGTACTGGCCGTCGTAGCGGGAGCACTGGCCGCAGGACCGGCAGCGACCGCAGCACCAGGGCCGGGGGGTGACGGCCTGGAGGTCTACGTCGGCGAACTGGATCCGCAACAGTTGCAGAAACTGGCGGACATCGGCGTGGATCGCGAAGGCTTGACGACCGGCCGGACGGCCGACGGCAAGGCCAAGGTCGAGGTCGTCATCACGGATCGGCAGGCCGACAAGCTCCGCTCCGACGGCGTCGATCTGAAGGTCAAGAAGGTGAAGGGCCGGGACGCCTCCGACGAGGCCGCCCGACTCGCCGCGGCCGGCACGGTGTTCCGCCCGTACAGCGGGCCCGGTGGCCTCGCTGAGGAGCTGAGCACGACAGCGGCCGCCAATCCGGCGCTGGCCAAGCTGGTCCGGATCGGTACGACGGTGCAGGGCAAGCCGATGCTCGCCGTCAAGGTGACCAAGAACGCCCGTCAGCTCAAGGACGGCACGCGTCCCTCGGTGCTGTACATGGGCGCCCAGCACGCGCGCGAGTGGATCACCCCCGAGATGGTCCGCCGGCTGCTGCACCAGATCCTCGACAACTACGGCAGCAACGCCGAGATCACCAAGCTGGTCAACACCACCGAGCTGTGGTTCATGCCGGTGGCCAACCCGGACGGCTACGACTACACGTTCACCGGGGACCGGCTGTGGCGGAAGAACCTGCGCGACACCAACGGCGACGGGGTCACCGCGCCCGGCGACGGGATCGACCTGAACCGCAACCTCGCGACCAAGTGGGGTTACGACAACGAGGGCTCGTCACCCGATCCGATCAGTGACACCTACCGCGGCACCGGCCCGAACTCCGAGCCGGAGACCAAGGCTCTCGACGGGCTGTTCAACCGGGTCCGCTTCACCGAGCTGATCAACTACCACTCGGCCGCGCAGCTCATTCTGTACGGCGTCGGCTGGCAGGTCAGCACGCCCTCACCGGACGACGTCATCTCCGCGGCGATGGCCGGCGACGACGCGAACCCGGCTATCCCGGGCTACGACCCGGACATCTCGGCCGAGCTCTACACCACCAACGGCGAGACCGACGGACACGCGACGAACAAGTACGGCACCCTGGCGTTCACGCCGGAGATGTCAACCTGCCAGACCGCGTCGGCCGTCGATCCCAACGACGCATGGCTGCCTGAGGACTGCGTCAGCGTCTTCACGTTCCCCGACGACGAGGGCCTGATCCAGGCCGAGTTCGCCAAGAACATCCCGTTCGCGCTGTCGGTCGCGAAGTCCGCCCAGGACCCCGACGACCCGGTCTCCGTGGTCGGCCAGAAGGCCGCCGACCTGGTCGCCGACCCGTTCGAGGTCTCGTACGGAACCACGCAGCCGGTCGCAGTGACGGCCAAGCGGGCGCTGAAAGGCCTGCAGCTCAACTACAAGGTCAATGGCGGCCGCACGGTCAGCGACAAGGTGTCGGAGTGGAAGGGCGGAGAGCGCTACGGCAACTCCGACGACCACTACTACGCCGAGTTCCGCGGCACGGTACGGCGTACCAGGCCTGGCGACTCGGTCGAGGTCTGGTTCAGCGGCTACAAACCGGGCAAGGGACCTGTCGCCAGCGATCACTTCACCTACAAGGTGTCCACCGACATCGGCGGGAAGGTACTGATCCTGGCCGCCGAGGACACCACCGGCATCAGCCCGGCCCAAGGCGTCACAAGTTCCAAGTACGCCGACGAGTACGCCGCGGCCCTCGCCGCGAGCGGGATCTCTTCGGACGTGTACGACGTGGACACGAACAACCGGACCGCGCCGCACCACCTCGGCGTTCTCTCGCACTACAAAGCCGTCGTGTGGGAGACCGGCGACGACATCATCACGCGCGAGGTCGGCCAGCCCGGTGGAACCGCGGCCGAGCTCGCCCTCGATCTCGAACTGTCGGTCCGCGACTACCTCAACGAGGGCGGAAAGCTGGTCTACACCGGCAAGTACGCCGGCTACGCAAGCAGCCAGGACGGCGTGTACGACTACAACCCGTTCGAGGAGCAAGGGGGTGAGTGCACCACGCCTGACGCGTACCCGTGTCTTGCACTGTTCAACGACTTCGAGCAGTACTGGCTCGGTGCCTACAGCTACGTCGACAACAGCGGTAGCGACGCCAACGGGGACCCGTTCCCGATCCGCGGAGTGTCCGGCGCCTTCAACGGGTACGCCGCAACTCTCAACGGCGGCGACTCGGCGAACAACCAGGACCACACTGCGGCGTTCGTCCTGACGTCGAGTGTGTTGCCGACGGCACAGTTCCCGCAGTTCGCCAGTTCGGCGCCGCTGAAGTGGGATCGGCCCGGCTCTGCGCCGTTCGATCCGGTCACGGGTTCGCAGTACGTGTACAGCCAGCGTGGCGACATCAGCTACAAACGGCTGACCCGCACGGTGGACCTGAACGGCGTGACGGCCGGTTCTCTGCCGTCGCTGTCGTTCAAGATCTCCTACGACACCGAGGCGGACTGGGACTACGCCTTCGTCGAGGCCCACACCGTCGGCCAGGACGACTGGACGACCCTGCCGGACCTGAACGGCCACACGTCGCAGGACACCGGCCAGAGCTGTCCGGCCGGTTGGGCGGTTCTGCATCCGCAGGTCCTGCACTACCAGGGCGCGGACTGTTCACCGGGCGGCACCACCGGAGGCTGGAACGCGGCCACTGGTTCCAGCGCGGGCTGGCAGGACTGGAAGGTCGACCTCGCGCCGTACGCCGGGAAGCAGGTCGAACTCTCGATCAGCTACGTCAGTGACTGGGGAACCCAGGGCCTCGGTGTCTTCGTCGACGACACCACCGTCACGGCCGGCACGACCGTGTCAACGTCGTTCGAGACCGACCTCGGCGGTTGGGCCGTGGCCGGTCCGCCACCTGGCTCGGCGGCGAACCCGAACGACTGGATCCGCACCACCACCGCCTTCCTCGAAGGAGCCGGCGTCACGACCAGAGACACCGTGTACGTCGGATTCGGCGCGGAAGGCCTGACCACCCAGGCGATGCGCAACGACCTGGTCCGCAGGTCGATGATTCACCTGTTCAGCACGCCGTAACCGACCGCCGGCCACCCCGGTTCAGCGACCGGGGTGGCCGGCGCCAACCTGTTCGACAGGGCATCGACGCCGTGTCACGAGAGTGTCGCCCAGGGTTCATGGTCGGTGAGGAACCTTCGAGATGTGCGAATCGTGATGGTGGCCGAGACCTTCCTGCCGCAGATCAATGGCGTGGCGAACACGGCTCGCCACGTCGCCGACCGGCTGCGTGCCCGCGGGCACGAGTTGCTGATCATCGCCCCCGGTCCGGGTCCCGACAGCTACGGTGACGTCCCGGTGCTCCGGGCGCGCAGCTTCCGTACGCCGGGCTACAAGGAGTACCCGGTCGGCCTGCCGGATCCGTCGATCGAGCGGGCGATGGCCGACTTCCGGCCCGACCTGGTGCACCTCGCCTCGCCGTTCATCATCGGCGCGTACGGGCTGCGTGCCGCCCGCAAGCTCGGCGTACCGACGGTCGCGATCTTCCAGACCGATATCGCCGGCTTCGCCCGCCAGTACCCCTGGTACGCCGCCGCGGACCGCGGGATCTGGCGCTGGGTGAGCCGCACGCACTCCCGCGCCGACCGGACCCTCGCGCCCTCGACCTCGGCCGTCGACGCCCTGGTGCAGCGCGGCGTACCGCGGGTGTACCGGTGGGGCCGCGGCGTGAACCTGGACCTGTTCGACCCGTCCAACCGGGACGAGCGCTGGCGCCGGGAGATCTCCCCGGACGGGCGACCGATCGTCGGGTACGTCGGCCGGCTGGCGGCCGAGAAGAAGGTACGGCGGCTCGCGGAGCTGACCGATCTGGGCTGCAGGATCGTGATCGTCGGCGACGGCCCGGACCGCGCCGCCCTGGAGCACGCGTTGCCGACGGCAACCTTCCTCGGGATGCGCCGGGGCGCCGACCTGGCGTCGATCTTCGCCGGGCTGGACGTGTTCGTGCACACCGGTGAGCACGAGACGTTCTGCCAGACGATCCAGGAAGCGCAGGCCTCCGGCGTCGCGACCGTCGGCCCGGCCGCGGGCGGTCCGCTCGACCTGATCCACCCGGGCGAGAACGGCCTGCTGTTCGAGCCCGGCAAACCCGGGTCGCTGCGGGACGCGGTGAAGACGCTGCTGGACCACCCGACGGCCCGCGGGCGGATGGCCGCGAGCGGCCTGCAACGCGTGCAGTCCCGCACCTGGCCGGCCGTCGTCGACGACCTCGTCGACCGCCACTACGCCGAAGTACTCCAAGAAGCCGCGGCCGTCCGGCGGGTCGCATGAGTGGACTGCGGATCGCCCAGCTGGCCAACTTCGTTGGGCCGACCTCCGGTGGGATGCGGACCGCGATCGAGCACATCGGCCAGGGGTACGTCGAGGCCGGCGCCGAGCGGATCGTGATCACGCCGGGTGAGAAGGACTCCGTGGTCGAGACCGAGCTCGGCACGATCGTCCGGGTGAAGGCGCCGAAGGTGAGCGGCGGCTACCGGCTCATCACGACGCCGTGGACCGTGATCGACGTACTGAAGCGGTTCCGGCCGACCACGGTCGAGATCTCGGACAAGTCGACGCTGCTCCCGGTCGCGCGCTGGGCCCGCAAGAACGACATCGGCACCGTGTTGTTCAGCCACGAGCGGCTGGACGCGATGCTGGCGCTCGGCGCGGCCCGCCCCGGCCAGCTCGGCGGCAACGACGTACTCCGTCCCGGCCGCATGCTCGGCGAGCGTCCGGTGAAGTGGGGCGCCGACGGCGTCAAGTACAGCCAGCTCGGCATGGTCGCCACCGTCGCCGCGCTGTACAAGATCCTCGGCCGCACGTACGACGCCGTGGTGGTCACCTCGCGCTACGCGGCGGCCGAGTTCGACGAGGTGACGACCCCACTCGTCCGGATCCCGCTCGGGGTGGACCTCGACACGTTCCACCCGTCGCTCGGGGAACCGGCCGACGACGGCGTACTCAAGCTGGTGCACGCCGGCCGCCTCTCGCGCGAGAAGAGCCCGCATCTCGCGGTCGCCACCGCCGCCGAACTGCACCGCCGCGGCGTGAACGTGCGGATGGATGTGTACGGCACCGGCCCGCACCTCGACGAGCTGATCGAGATCGCCGGGGACGCGCCCGTCACCTTCCACGGGTACGTCGACGGCCGCCGTACCCTCGCCAAACACCTCGCCGAGGCCGACGTCGCCCTGTCCGTCTGCCCCGGCGAAACCTTCGGCCTGGCCGTCCTCGAAGCCCTCGCCGCCGGCACCCCGGTCGTCACCGCGAACACCGGCGGCGCCCGCGAACTGGTCGACGAAACCTGCGGCCGCTGGGCCCCCGCCAACCCCGCAGCCCTGGCCGACGCCACCCTCGCCCTGGCCAACCTCCCCCACCGCCGCCCCGCCGCCCGCCACCGCGCCGAGCTCTACAACTGGCAAACCTGCATCAACCACATGCTCGCCCTCCACACCCGCCTCACCGAATCCCGCCTCGCTGCGTGAGCACATCGCAACAGCCTGCTCACCTGGATTGCACGAAGTGGCAAGAGGGTTGCGGTCAAGTCCGGTAAGGCTGTAGTTCTTTGCCTTTCGCCGGTGTCGCTCGGGGTGCGCCGGAGTCCCCTTGCCCTGGAGATTCAATGCGCCGCGCCCTCAAACCCGCCCTGGCCGCTGCCCTAGCAGCGATCACCCTCCCCTTCCTCGCCCACGCAGCCTTCGGCGACGAGACCGCCCTCACCACGCCGACCGCCCAGGTGTTCCCCACCCGCACCGGCATCGGCGTCACCTGGAACGACGTCGACGCGGCGGGCTACCGGGTCGAGCGCAAGGAAGGCAGTGCTGACTGGGGCAACGTCAGCGGCCCGCTGAGCGCCGACAGCATCAGCTGGGTCGACGACAACATCGCCCCCGGAACCACGGCCTCGTACCGGGTCGTCGCGACCGAGGACGCGGAGGCCGCCACCAGCGCCCCGGTCACGGCGACCCGCAACACCACGACACCAGCCGTCGGCGACATCGACCGGTTCGCTCTCGACGTGGACCCCGGCGGTACCTGGCTGCACGACGAGAGCAGCGACGCGGTCACAGTGACCGCGCCGTCCGGCGGGTCTCGCGCGCTGTCCGCGGGCACGATGAAGCTGCGGCTTCCGGCATTCATCACCGGCCCGGGCAACTACACGCTGCAGCCGTCGGAGCTCGAGTTCAGGCAGGGCGACCACAGCTGCACCGCAAGCGGGTACCTATCGGTCACCGCCGTCGCCTACACCGCCGTGCTCGAGCTCGACACACTCGCCGCGAGTCTGCGGATGTACGACTGCGACAACAGTCCGGTCGTCCGCGCGATCGACCTGCGCTACCACAGCACCTTCGGATACCAGGCGTTGTCCGTCACCCCGGAGCAGTACGACTACGGCAAGGTCGAGTACGGCGTGGCCGCGGACGCCTCGTTCGTCGTCAAGAACACGGGAACCGATCCTGTCCGAATCGACGGGGTCACCCTGACCCACGTGAGCTTTCCCTTCCGGTTCAACCCGGACGCGCCGCACGACTGCCGGCAGACGTTGCAGCCTGCGGCGACCTGCACCGTGAGCGTGCAGTACCTGCCCACGTCGATCGGCCCGGAATCGGACACCCTGACCATCACGGACTCCACCTCCTTGGAACGGCACAGAGTCGCCTTGACCGGCTACGGCATCGCCGTGGCCGAGGCCCAGAACGTGGCGGTGCGATCGACGTACAACGGTCATACGGTGAACTGGCGGTCGCAGCAGACCGCAGGCGGTACGGCGGTTCGCGGGTACAACCTGCACAAGTACCTGAACGGCGCGGAGACCGTGCAGTGGTTCCCCGTGAAGGAGTCGACAGACGACTTCGTCTTCGTCGAGCCCAGCACCGAGCCCGGGACCGAGTACGGCGTCTCGCTGGTGAACGAAGTCGGCGAGGGACCGGTCAGCCCGCGCCTGCCCGTCCCCCGGGCGATCGAGCAGGTGGTGGTCACCCAGGGCGAGCCGGACAGCCGGGACTTGGCCGCCGCGGACCAGTTCGGCCACGTCGTGCCGTTCCCGCCGGATCCGAACTCTGTCAAGGCGAAGCAAGCCGTCACCACCTCTCCGGACGGGCAGTCGCTCGCATATGTGAGCGGCACCACGGAGCGCACTCTGTGGACGCAGACGGTGACGCAAGGCGACATCGGCGTACCGGTCAAGCTGTGGACTTCCACGGTGCCGGTCACCCACCTGGCGTGGTCGCCGGACGGCACCCGCATCGCGTTCCAGGCCCCCGAGAACGGCGCCCCGTGCGTGTTTCTGATCGCGGCCACCGGCGGTACGCCGGTGAAGGTCGCCTGCCAGGTGTCCAGCCCGAGCTGGACGACGGACGCCCGCACGTTGGTGGTGTCGGACCACCGCAGCACGCCGAGCAGGCTCGCGACGATCGCGGCAGCGCCCGGCGGCGCCCGGGTCACCACACTGGCGGAAACGGCCGAGGTGGCGGACGGCCGGCCGGTTCGCGCCTCGGCCGACGGCCGGTACGTCGCCTTCGGGGACGGCCCCACGGTGCGACTGGCCGGGACGACGGAGCGCAGGAGCCCGTCGCTCGACTCGGAGGTGCGTGCCATCGCCTGGGCAGGCGCCGAACGGATCGTGGCGTTGACCGCCAGCGGCCGTGTCTACCAGCTCGGGGTGAACGGCGGCGCTCCGTACATGCTCAACGAGCTGGCCAGCGAGCCGAACACGCTGCGGGGTGACGTCACCTGGCAGCACCCGGGGGTGACGATCAAACCCACGGCGGCGTTCATGGGACCGAACATCTCCGTTCCGTTCGACACCTCGGCCTTCCCGGCCGGCACCACCTTCACGTGCGAGGTGAAGGGATCGTACGTGCCGGCCAAGCCCTGCACCTCGCCGTTCACGGGGACCGAACTGCGATCCGGGAACTACCAGGTCGTCATCGGCGGGGCGTACCGGGACATCACCGTCGACGCGGACGGACCGGTCGCGCGGATGACGGGCCCGAACTACCAGTCCTCAGTGGCTGCGACGGCGACTCTGGCGGTGTCGGCGACGGATCCCAACGGTGTCGCCTCGTACGACGTGCAGTACCGGCGGGCGACGTCCGCGGGGGACTACGGCGCGTTCGTGCAGCCGTGGACGAAGACGACCGCGACGTCGATGACTCTCGCGGTCGCGGCCGGGTACGAGTACTGCGTTTCCGTGCGGGCGACCGACAAGCTCGGGAACGTCGGCCAGTGGAGTGCGGAACGGTGCTTCTCGCGACCGCTCGACGACCGGTCGATGTCATTGGCAACGACCGGCTGGACGCGGGCGACCGGGTCGACGTTCTACTACGGGACCACGACGCAGACGACGGCCTACGGGAAGGCGCTCACTCGGACCGTGCAGGGAAAGCGGTTCTTCCTGGTGGCGACGCGATGCCCGACCTGCGGGTCGGTCGCGGTGTACGCGGGGAACAGGTATCTGACCACGGTGAATCTCGCCTACCCGACGACCCACAAGCAGGTGCTGCTCGGCCTTCCGGTGCAGAGCACGCTCTTCAACGGCACCCTCAAGTTCGTCAGCGCGTCCACCGGCAAACTCGTCCAGATCGACGGCCTCGCGGTCGGCCGGACCTGACCGTACCGACCAACGGGTAGTGATCGTCCTCCACGTCGTCCGGTGGTCCGCTCCGAGCGTGACCACCGGCCGGCGGGCGGAGGACTACCCGTTGGTCGGTACGGTCAGGTGAGGTGGTCGTAGTCGCCTCGGGTCCAGGCGGCGTGGCGGTCGGCGGAGCGGCGTACGACGGCTTTGGCGTCTACTGGGATGACCGAGCCGAAGTTGTTGTAGAGGCGGTCGTAGTCGAAGGGGTCGAGGGAGCGGGCTACTCGGTCTACTACGGCGCCGGAGAGCGGGATGCGGTTGGGGTAGCTGCGCATGAAGCTGACCGACGTGCGGTCGGGGTTGGCGAAGATGGTGTCGCCGGACAGGATCACTCCCTTGCCCTCGGCACCGTTCGCCCAGTGCACGACCGCGCTGCCGGGGAAGTGGCCGCCGGGCTGGATGACGGTCACTCCGGGTAGCGGCGTGAGCTGTCCGGACCAGGTCTGGATCACCGCGTCCGGCCGCGCGACCCACTCCTTGTCGGGCTCCGAGACGTACACCGGCACGTCGCCCAGGCGGTGGCTCCACTCGACCTGCACGCCGTACATGTGCGGGTGGCTGGCGATGATCCCCACCACGTCGCCGAGCTCGCGGATCCGGCGTACGGCGTCGTAGTCCAGGTACCCGATCGGGTCCCAGAGCAAATTGCCCTCGGACGTTGTCACCAGCATCGACTGCTGCCCGATCCCCACCGGCGGCTTCGAGCGGACGCCGTACAGGCCCGGCTCGACCTCGTCGACGGTGACCTCGGTGCCGGCCGCGGCCAGCTCCTCGAGCGTCGTCCAGTGCTGCCCGTCGGCGGGCACCCACTGCCGCTCGTCGGCGCAGATCGCGCACACCTCGACCTGCTCCGCGTGCTCCACCGCACAGGTCGCACAAATCCAGAAACTCACCGTAGTTCTCCCCTCCGTCGGGCACCGACGCGACCGATCTCACACGGATCGCGATCGATGTCACATCTGTCAGGACATTTCACCTCACACAGCGGGTCTAGCATCAAGACGATTCTGGTTGTTCTCGACGAGGAGGATCTGGTGCCCAGCAAACCAGCCGGCACGCTCTACCGCGGCCGGGAGGGCATGTGGTCATGGGTCGCGCACCGGATCACCGGTGTCGGGATCTTCTTCTTCCTGCTGGTGCACGTGCTGGACACCGCGCTGGTGCGGGTGTCGCCGGAGGCCTACAACGAGGTCATCGGCACCTACAAGAACCCGATCGTCGGCCTGCTCGAGGTCGGCCTGGTGGCGGCGATCCTGTTCCACGCCTTCAACGGCGTCCGGCTGATCCTGGTGGACTTCTGGGCCAAGGGCCCGCGCTACCAGCGGCAGCTGATGATCGGCGTCGGCGTGATCTGGATCGTGCTGTTCGTGCCGTTCGTGATCCGGCACCTCACACATGTCTTCGGAGGCTGAGATGTCGGACATCGCGGCGCCCCGGTCCAGCTCCAGCGCCCGCAAGCTGAAGGGCGGCGGCCGGAACCGCTCCGGGCAGACCAACTTCGAGCTGTACAGCTGGCTGTTCATGCGGCTGTCCGGGCTCGCCCTCGTCATCCTGGTGCTCGGGCACCTGTTCGTGAACCTGATGCTCGGCGGCGGGATCACCGCGCTGGACTTCGGCTTCGTGGCCGGCAAGTGGGCCAACCCGCTGTGGCAGGTCTGGGACCTGCTGATGCTGTGGCTGGCGATGCTGCACGGCACCAACGGGCTGCGCACGATCATCAACGACTACGCCGAGAAGGACCAGACCCGGTTCTGGCTCAAGGCCTTGCTGATCACGGCCTCGATCGTGATCGTCGTACTGGGCACCCTGGTGATCTTCACGTTCGACCCCTGCCTCGACCCCAACTCCACGTTGACGGTCTGCAAGTAAGTGAAGTTTATGCAGCAACATCAGTACGACGTCATCATCGTCGGCGCGGGCGGCGCGGGGATGCGCGCGGCCCTCGAGTCGAGCAAGCAGACCCGTACCGCCGTACTCACCAAGCTCTACCCGACCCGTTCGCACACCGGCGCCGCCCAGGGCGGTATGTGCGCCGCGCTCGCGAACGTCGAGGAGGACAACTGGGAGTGGCACACCTTCGACACGGTCAAGGGCGGCGACTTCCTGGTCGACCAGGACGCGGCCGAGGTGATGTGCCGCGAGGCCGTCGACGCGGTGCTCGACCTGGAGAAGATGGGCCTGCCGTTCAACCGGACCGCCGAGGGCAAGATCGACCAGCGGTTCTTCGGCGGCCACACCCGCAACCACGGTGAGGCCGTCGTACGGCGGTCCTGCTTCGCGGCCGACCGTACCGGTCACATGATCCTGCAGACGCTGTACCAGCAGTGCATCAAGCAGAACGTCGAGTTCTTCAACGAGTACTACGTCCTCGACCTGCTGATGACGGACGGCAAGGCGAGCGGCGTGGTCGCGTACGAACTGGCCACCGGCGAGCTGCACGTGTTCTCCGCGAAGTCGGTGATCTTCGCGTCCGGCGGTTTCGGCAAGGTCTTCCGTACGACGTCCAACGCGCACACCCTGACCGGCGACGGGATGGGCATCGTGTGGCGCAAGGGCCTGCCGCTGGAGGACATGGAGTTCTTCCAGTTCCACCCGACCGGCCTGGCGGGTCTCGGCGTACTGCTGTCGGAGGCGGCCCGTGGTGAGGGCGGCATCCTGCGGAACGCGGACAACGAACGCTTCATGGAGCGGTACGCACCGACCGTGAAGGACCTCGCGCCGCGCGACATGGTGGCCCGGGCGATGGCGAACGAAGTACGCGAAGGCCGTGGCTGCGGGCCCGACAAGGCGTACGTGATGCTCGACCTGACCCACCTGGAGCCCGCGCACATCGACGCGAAGCTCCCGGACATCACCGAGTTCGCCCGGACCTACCTAGGCGTGGAGCCGTACACCGAGCAGATCCCGGTGTTCCCGACCGCGCACTACGCGATGGGCGGCATCCCGACCAACATCAAGGGCGAGGCGCTGGCCAACAACGAGGACGTGATCCCGGGCCTGTACGCCGCCGGCGAGGTCGCCTGCGTCTCGGTGCACGGTGCGAACCGGCTGGGTACCAACTCGCTGCTCGACATCAACGTGTTCGGCCGCCGGGCCGGGATCGCCGCCGCGGAGTACGCCGCGACGGCCCAGTTCGAGGAGCTGCCGGCCGACCCGGAGGCGTACGTCGTCGAGCTCGTCGAGGGCCTGCGCACCTCGACCGGCGAGGAGCGGATCGCCGCGATCCGGTCCGACCTGCAGGCGACGATGGACCTGAACGCGCAGGTGTACCGCACGGAGGGCTCGCTGAAGCAGGCGCTCGTCGACATCGAGGCGCTGAAGCTCCGCTTCGCGAACGTCGCCGTCCAGGACAAGGGCAAGCGGTTCAACACCGATCTGCTGGAGGCCGTCGAGCTCGGGTTCCTGCTCGACCTGGCCGAGGTGCTGGTGGTGTCCGCGCTGGAGCGCAAGGAGTCCCGCGGCGGGCACTTCCGCGAGGACTACGACAAGCGCGACGACGTCAACTTCATGCGGCACACGATGGCGTACCGCGAGGTCGATGCCGACGGCAACGAGACGATCCGGCTCGACTACAAGCCGGTCGTGCAGACCCGCTACAAGCCGATGGAGCGCAAGTACTGATGGACGTCAAGGTCAAGATCCTCCGGTACAACCCCGAGGTCGTCGACGAGGCCGAGTGGAAGACGTACGCCGTCACGCTGCAGCCGACCGACCGGGTCCTGGACGCGCTCCACAAGATCAAGTGGGAGCAGGACGGCACGCTGACGTTCCGGCGGTCCTGCGCGCACGGCGTCTGCGGCTCGGACGCGATGCGGATCAACGGCCGGAACCGGCTGGCCTGCAAGACCCTGATCAAGGACCTGAGCCCTGACAAGGAGATCACCGTCGAGCCCATCAAGGGCCTGCCGGTGCTCAAGGACCTGGTCGTCGACATGGAGCCGTTCTTCGACGCGTACCGCTCGGTGATGCCGTTCCTGGTCACCAGCGGGCACGAGCCGACCCGGGAGCGGATCCAGTCGCAGGCCGACCGGGACCGGTTCGACGACACCACGAAGTGCATCCTGTGCGCGGCCTGTACGACGTCCTGCCCGGTGTTCTGGTCCGACGGGCAGTACTTCGGCCCGCAGGCGATCGTCGGCGCGCACCGGTTCATCTTCGACAGCCGCGACGAGGGCACCGAGCAGCGGCTGGAGATCCTGAACGACAAGGAAGGCGTCTGGCGCTGCCGGACCACCTTCAACTGCACCGACGCCTGCCCGCGCGGTATCGAGGTCACCAAGGCGATCCAGGAAGTGAAGCGGGCACTGATCTTCCGCCGGGTGTGAGCCTGCGCCCCTCTTCGCATAAGATTCCACCGCCGACCTGACCCCCCTTGCGGGGAGACCTGCGCCTTGGGGGGTGACTGTGGAGCCGCGCCTGCGCGAGCTGTCCGACCGCTACTACCGTCGCCTGGTGGAGCTGTTGGAACGCTGTGGCCTACCCCGCAGCATGCCGCCGTTCCTCCTCCTCGGGGTGCTCGCGGCCACGACGTCGATCGTTCTCGCAGTGGTGCACCTGGCCTCCCACCGCTCGCACGCCGATACGCCGATCGCCATCGAGCCGGCCTCCGCGGGGCGGTCCGGCAGCGCCGTGGTGAACTCCGAGCGCGCCCAGGTGCTGTCGATCACGATGGTCACCCGGAACCGCTGGGCGGCCGGCTGGTCCGACTGCACCAGCGGCCCGAACTGCAGGTTCGCCGCGGTGATCGACCGCGACGGCTCCCGCGCCACCGCCCCCGAGTGGCCGGTCCCGTACGCGACCCTGCAGGCGGGCAAGGAGGCGATCGCGGTCGCCCCGCCGCTCGAAGGCACCCTCACCGGTGACGCGACGATGATGTTCCGGCTGACGTACGACGGCCCCGTGCTCACCAAGCTCCGGTACCGGCTCCCGACCTCGACGTTCCAGAAGAACGAGATCCTCACCGACCGGATCGTGCCGGGCTCGATCGTGGTGGTGAACCCGGAGGAGTCGACGGTCCGGATGCTCAGGACCCGCGGCACCCGGTCCCCGGTCTGCGACGAGTCCGGCCGCTGCTGGATGCTGACCGGGGTCGGCCGCACGGACGTCGTCTGGACCGACGACGGCGGCCGCACCTGGGGCTCGCGGTCACTCGACAGCCACAACCAGCTCGGCCGGCTCGCGGTCAGCCCGGACGGCCGCACGCTGCTGTCCACCGCGGTCACCATCGGCGCCGCCGGCCAGACCGTCTCGAAGATGCAGATCTCGACCGACCGCGGCGCGAACTGGACGCTGGTCCAGGGCCCGCCGCAGAGCCTGGCCGTCGCGCCGCTCGCCTTCGACGACGGCACCGCGCTGATCCTCGGCGGCCGCCTCGGCGACCGCCCGCGCTTCTACCGGGTCCGCGACGGCGCCGCCAAACTGGACCGCGGCTACCCCGGCGACCTCGCCGACCTGTCCGGCGACGCCCAGCTCATGTACGGCTCCGAGGTCCCGAAACGCCGCACCACCGAGGTAGTCCTCAGCACCGACCAAGGCGCCACCTGGACCAAGTTCGCGCCACGCTAGTGGTGCTTGGCCCGATCCGGGATCGTGATCAGAGCCTTGGAGGGCGCGGACCTGGTATTGCTTGTCTCCACACGCCAACTTCTGTCCCCGGATCACCACCGTCGCCCCGCCAGCTACTGACACCAAACCCGCGGGTTATCGCTCGTGAGGGTTGCGGACGGCTCAGTGACGTCTGGCGAGGGTCTGCCGTGCAGTGGCTTGAAGCCGGGCGGAGCCGGCCTGGGGAGGACCCTGTTACCCGATTTGGGAAGAAATCCTCCCCAAGCTCCAGGCCCTCCGGGGGCGCCAGCTGGCCCGACCGCTCACACCACCCGGGCCAGCTCGGTAACGCCACGGCTCGGCGTGCTACCTGAGCGGCACCTGCTAGTGGTGCTTGGTGGCGCCCTTGAGGGTTTTGTCGACGGCGTTTTTCGGGCCGTAGAAGGCGATGCCGACCAGGTCGAGTTCGGCGGTTCGGACGGCCTTCACGGCGGCGCGGTTGTCCCGGTCGTTGCCGGTGGCGAACAGGTCCTGGGTGAACACCGAGTGCTCGATCTCCCGGCTCAGCGCGCGTTCGTGGGCGGTGGTCATGAACTCCTTGGAGCCCTCGAACACCATCACCGGCTGCCGGAACATCGGCAGGTACCGGACGTCGTCCGCATCCTCGTACGGCTCCCCGACAACCTCAGGATGCGTCCCGGCGATCCCACTGACCAGGAACGCGGTCACGTTCAACCGCTGCCAAACAGCCAGATCGTCCCGCAACAACACAGCAATCTTCGTATCGAACTTGATCGGCTCGATCCACAGCACCGATCGTCACCGACGAGCTCGGCGCCAGTCTTGTACGTTCTTTGCCTACCCGCTAGACACGCTCGATCTGCCGTTCCGTAATCGCCAATCTACGATGAGTGATGGGCGAGAGGGGAGCGCATGGCGGAGTGGGAGACGCTCGAACTTCTGGTAACGGTGAAGGCCTATCCCGTCGTATCTGACATGCACGGCGAGTGCGTCTGTGTCGCCGGCATCCGGACCGACACCCCGGTTCCAGCCTGGGTGAGGCTGTTTCCCGTCCCCTTTCGTGATCTCCCCTATCCGCAACGGTTCAAGAAATACGACATTGTTCGCCTGCGAGCACGGCGTACCAGCAGCGATACGCGTCCCGAGAGCTACTTGCCGGATGCGAATTCGGTCCGCGTTCTCGGGCACCTGGACAGCAGACGCGACTGGTCCAAACGGAGGTCGTACGTCGAACCCCTGCGTTAAACCGTCGATGTGCGCCATCCAATCCGCGCAGGTGGAGTCCGCCATCTCGCTGGGAGTCTTCCGGCCTCGACGGGTGCTCGATCTGGTCTGGGAGAACGCTCAGCCACGAAGCACCCGGCAACAAGCCAAACTTGATCAGCGCTCGCTCTTCGACTCCCCCAGCGTCGAGGGCTTGGAAGAGATTCCGTACAAGTTCCGCTACCGGTACCAGTGCGAAGACTGCGCAGGCAACGATTCTCACCAGCAGCGCGTCCTCGACTGGGAGATCGGCCAAGCCTACCGATCCTGGCGTACCAAGTACGGCGAGGAGCGTGCGCTGCGGGGCATCCGAAAGAAGTGGCTCGTCGAGATGGCCTCCTCGGCCAAGGATCTGCACTTCTTCGTCGGCAACATAGCCCGGTTCCCGCGCAGCTTCTGTGTCCTTGGATGTTTCTATCCACCGTTGCGGACGAGCACGGTGCCTCTGTTCTAGGCGTAGGTGATGTCGCGCCGTTCGCGGTTGTTGGTCTCATCAACGATTACCTGGCGATGGCAGTGCTCATGGCTTTTCTCGAAGCAAAGCACAGCCAGCGTCGTGTTTCGGCTCTCGTTCACGATTTGCTGAAGCGCGGACTCCGCCTCCGGCGCGGTGAGTAACTTCCTGAATTCCTCGCAGCCTTCGGCGACCCGACCCTCATGGAACGGGCTCCGATTCTCCCGTGGGTTACCGAGTGCCTTCAGATGCCGATACTCGATGCCGGCCGCCGTCAACGCCTCGGCGAGGCGGGTCTTGCTCAACCCTGGCTTGCGGCTGATCGGGTTCAGACGGATGTCGACAACCACGGTCGTCCCGTGGCGTCTCAGCACGTCCAGGAGGTCCTGCTGACTGCGGCCCTCGTACCCGACGGACAGGATTTCTGATCGACCCACGCCTCAGATCCTGCCCGCCGGAGGGACGAATCTCCAAAACCGCCTCAGCAGTACGGCGGGTTCGAGGTGACCGCCGTGCAGACGCGGAGGAACAGGTTGAACATGCGGTAGAGCTGGAGCATGTCGCCGTCGACGGTGACGGTGCGGTCGTCGCGGCGGGTTACGCCGGGGATCGCGGTGAGGTGGGACGCGACCGAGGCGGACTGCCAGCGGACGGCGAGGGTTCGCGGGCTGGCTGGCGCGTCCGGCTTGGAGAGGGTGCGCAGCGCCTCAGAGGTTGTCGCCTCGATCGCTGAGCGGGCCTCCGCGACCGGGACGAGTTGCGCGGCGAAGCGGTCCTTGGCGAACTTGACCGGTACGGTCGCGACCGCGGGATCCCAGGCCTTCATCTCGTCGCAGGCGGCGTCGTCCCCGGTCAGGACCGCGAGCGGTACGCCGTACGCCGCGGCGGCCGCGTGGAACAGGCCGATCTCGCCGGTGAGCTGCTCGTCCAGCCAGATGTCCTCGATCTCGTGGCCCATGAAGCTGTGGCTCAACACGCCGAGCACCCCGGCGCGTGCGTGGTACCCGATGCAAAGTACGGCGTCGTACTCCGGCGGTCAGGCCCTCCATCATGCCCATCGGCTTCGGGCGGCCCTTGATCAGGCCGGCGCGCGGGTCGAGGAGATCGGGGAGCAGGTTGCGCATCGGGCCGTGGGCGTCGTTCACCAGGACCTCGGTCGCGCCGGCGGCGTACGCACCGCGGACGGCCGCGTTCACGTCCTCGGTCATCAGCACCCGGCCGCGCTCGTAGTCCCGCCCCGCCGGCTGCACGTCCTCCGCGTCGACGAGCCCCGTGACGCCTTCCATGTCCGCACTCACGTAGACCTTCACACGCAGAAGCGTATGTTCTACCCATGAGCAGCGGCGCCACGGTTCGGGCGTGGCGGCCTCGGGTGGACGGGGTCGTCGAGGTGCTGCATGCGCACTTTCCGTCGCACGCGTACCCGAGCCACACGCACGACGCGTGGACGGTGCTGATCGTCGACGAGGGCGCGGTCCGGTACGACCTGGACCGCCACGAGCACGGGCTCGCGCAGGCGCAGGTCTCGCTCCTCCCGCCGCATGTCCCCCACGACGGCCGCTCGGTGCTGCCGCAGGGCTTCCGCAAGCGGGTCCTCTACCTCGAACCCGACCGGCTCGGCGGCACGAACCTGATCGGCGCGGCGGTCGACCACCCCGAGTACGTCGACCCGCTGCTGCGGCACCGGATCCACCAGTTGCACGGCGTACTGGAAGACGGTGTGGAGGACCTGGAGGCCCAGAGCCGGCTGACGCTGATCGAGGAACGCCTCGGGCAGCACCTGCGGCGGCAGGTGATCGAGCCACCGGACCGGTCGGACGCAGGCGTGGCCGCGCAACTGCGCGATCTGCTGGACGCGCACGTGCCGGACGGGATCAAGCTCGAGGATGCGGCGAAGCTGGTGCATGCGCATCCGGCGCATCTGGTGCGGGCGTTCAGCCGGGAGTACGGGATGCCGCCGCACCGGTACCTGACCGGGCGGCGCGTCGATCTGGCCCGGCGGTACCTGCTCGACGGGCATCCGGCCGCGGAGGTGGCGACGCTGGCCGGGTTCTACGACCAGTCGCACCTCAACCGGCACTTCCGGAAACTGCTCGGGGTCACGCCTTCGAGTTTTGTGCGGTCTTAGACGCCTTGTACGCGCGGACACCCCAGGTGCCGAGCAGCGCCGCGATCAGCAGGTTCACGATGATCAGGCCGGTGTGCGCGACGTAGTACCCGGTCGGGCGGTCCTCGGTGTCCACGAGCGCCTTGATGAAGCGCAGGTAGGTGATGACGTTCCACGCGGCGATGGCCAGCAGGACGAGTGCGTGCTTGCGTTCGAGCTTCACTTAACCATTCTGACTTGGGCGGTCGACCATGCGGAGCAGCTGGGTGCGGTTGGCCACTCCGAAGCGGCGGTACAGCCGGGTCAGCTGCGACTCCACGGCCTTCACCGACAGGTACAGCGCCGCGGCGATCTCGCGGTTCGTGGAGCCGTCGCGGACCATCGAGACGATCTGCTGCTCGTTGTCGGTCAGCTCCGACGGCTGCCGGCTCCGGCTCGGTACGTCGAGACGCGCGAGCTCCATCTCCGCGACCTCGCGCCAGGCGGGCGCGCCGTACGCCTCGAACTGCTCGATCGCGTCCAGGAACGCGGTCCGGGCGACCGACCGGCGACGGGCCTGCCGGGCGATCCGGCCGCGGGTCAGCTCGCAGCGCGCGAGATCGAGCGGGTAGACCCGGTCCCCCGCCGTACTGACGGTCTTCTCCAGCAGCTCGAGGGCGGCTGCCGGGTCGCCCTGCTTGGCGACCAGCAGCGCCTCGGCGCGGTCCAGGCCGAGCTTCACCACGCGGCGGTCCAGGTTCTCGGCGCGGGTGCGGATCTCGGCGATCAGCGCGGCCGCGTCGTCGAGCCGGCCGGCCGCGACCAGGGCCTCGGCGTAGTCCGCGTGCCACGGGATCACCGCCGGGTCGTACGGCATCGCGGCCTCACCCGACCCCGCGATCGCGTCGAATGCCTCGACGGCCCGCTGCGGGTCACCGGTCAGTACGCCGATCAACCCCAGGCTGACCAGCGCCGGGCCGGTCCATTCGTCGTTCCCGACCAGGTGGACAGCGTCCAGCGCGGACTCGGCGAGCTGCCGGCCCATGGCCGCCGAACCGCCGACCCACTCCGCGCGACTGGCGATGATCATGCCGACCTCGGCCTCTTCACCGATGTCCTGCATCAGCTGGTAGCACTCGTGCCCTGCGGCCAGCGCGTCGGCGCCGCGGCCGCTGCGCTCGTAGATCGCCGTCGCGGAGATCAGTACGGACGCCAGCCAGCGCATCGCGCCGTGGTCGCGAACCTCGTCGGCCAACGCGGTGATCGCGGTGATCGCCTCGTGCGTCCGGCCGCGGAACAGCTCGCGCATCGCAGCCATCTGGCGGGCGTTCACCACGGTCCTGGTGAGCGGCAGGCCCTTGGCCAGCTCGGCCGCC
Source organism: uncultured Actinomycetota bacterium (assembly GCA_963822475.1). Taxonomy (GTDB): domain Bacteria; phylum Actinomycetota; class Actinomycetes; order Propionibacteriales; family Kribbellaceae; genus Kribbella. The sequence continues at coordinate 314,074 of CAWGHT010000006.1, read as the reverse complement.
TGCGCCAGCACGGCGTCCGAGGTCTCCTCGGCGTCGCGGGCCATCAGCACCGAACTCGCCGCGCTCAGGGCATCGACGATCGCCTCGGTGTCGCCGGCCTCGCGCGCCAGCGCCTCGGCGATCCGCGCGTCCTCCTGCGCGTCGTCCAGACTGCGATCGAAGTAGTGGCTGTGGCTGCGCTCGATCCGCACCCGCGCCTCGAACCGCTTGTTGCCCTCGGCCGCCGCGAACGCCTCCGCGAGCAACTCGACCCGGCGATCCCGCTCCGGCCAGACCGCGTCGGCGCACAGCAGCAGCGCGGGCACCCTGGTCTCGGGCGTCGTCGCTGCCTGTACGGCGAGTCGCGCCATGTCGGCCGACTCCGCCAGGTGCCCCGCGGCCGCAGCGTCGTCGGCGGCCCTGGTGAGGCGGCGAGCGCGTTCGTTGGGCTGGGTGCTCGGTGTCCGGTCCGCACTCAGCCGCCACAGGTTCGCGGCGGCGCCGGGAGCTCCCCGACCGGCGGCCACCGTGGCGGCCTCCTCGATCGTCGCGGCGAGCTCCGGATCGGCCTCCTGAGTGGCGAGAGCCCGGTGGGTCGCGTTCTCGACCGGTTCGTCGACCACGGCGGCGAGTTTGGCGTGGGCCTGACGACGGGCGGCCGACGTTGCTTCGGCGTACACGAACTCCCTCAGCAGGGGGTGCGTGAAGCGGAGCCGCTCGGCGGAAACGTCGATCAGGCCGAGAGTTTCCGCCTCGGCGAGGCAGACGTCGATCGGGCGGTCGAGGGACCGGGCGAGCTGCGTGGTGGTCGGGCGCGGCGACGAGGCGGCGTGCAGGAGCAGCTCGTGGGTGTCCGTGGACAGGTCGCCGAGACGCTCACCGAGCAGTGTCTTGAGGCGGCTGGAGACCGGGAGCGGATCGTTGGGCGAGACGCTCTTCGGATGCCGCAGTACGGCGCGACCGAGCTCGAGGGCCATGAACGGGTTGCCGGCGCTCGCGGTGAAGATGCGGCGCGCCGTCCGGACCGGGAGCGGGCTGGAGAGACGCTGCCGGAGCAGACCGAGTACGTCGGGCTCGGTCAGCGGCGGGACCTCGAGCTGCAGGACGGGCTCGGGGCAGGCCTCGGCCATCACCGGCAGGTCGCCGTCGGCCACCTGCTCGGTGGCGAGCAGGTGCACGCCCTCGGAGAGCCGGCGAGCACAGAACGTGAGCACCTCGAGGCTGGACGGATCCACCCATTGGATGTCGTCGACAACGATCAGCACCGGGCCGGTCGTGGCGAGACGGCGGAGCACGTGCAGTACGGCGAGGCGCACGGCCAGCTCGTCACGCACCGTATCCGGCGCGCTCGCCTTCAGCAGCGCCACCTCGAGGGGCTGCCGGAGGTGGTCCGGCAGCACCTGCCAGGCGAATTCGAGCTGATTGGACAGCAGGTCGAGGAGCGTGACGTACGGCAGGCCGGCCTCGGAGTTGGACGGGGCGGCGCTGAGAATCCGGCAGCCCTTCCGGCCACGCTCCGCGACGAGCGTCCGGCCGAGGGCCGACTTGCCGATGCCGGTCGGGCCATAGAGCAGCACGCTGCCGCTGGTCTCGAGCTGCTTGGTAGCACGCTCGACCAGTCCGGCACGCCCGACCAGCTCGTCGTCAGTCATCCAACTCCTCGAAGGATTACCCTCGCCGATTATCACAGTCATTGACCGTTCGACACGACGAGTGTCACATGAGGAAATTTGCTGGCCACCATCCTGTCACCCACTACTGCCCAGATCCGAGCAGTCGCGACGGCACGATCGTGCCGGGGCACCGGATGGTCTTTCGACGACTTTGGGCCCCCACCAACCGTTTCGCGGCGGCGAAAACGGTTGGTGGAGGCCCAAAGAGGGGTCAGATGGACTCTAGGTCGCGCTCGATGGCGGCTAGTTCCTCCTCGGTGCCTTGGACTTTGGGGCCGGTGAACCAGTGGCGGGCGGACAGGAACCAGTACGCCGCCGCGAAGCCGAGCACCACGAGTACGGCGATCGGCGTGTAGTTGAAGGTGCTACCAGTGACCGGGCTGACCTGCGGCAGCATGAACAGGATCGTGATGAACCCGACCCAGACGATCGCGATGATGCCGATCGGGCGGCTCCAGCGGCCGAGGTGCCACGGACCGGGCTGGAAGTCCTTGCCCTGCAGCAGCCGCAGCAGGGTGGGTAGCACGTAGGCGATGTACAGGCCGATCACCGCGATCGACGTGACAGCGGCGTACGCCGTCGCGTTCCAGAGATACGGCAGACCCAGGAGGAACGCCCCGCCGGCGGCCAGCCAGATCGCGTTGGTCGGCGTCCTGGTCTTGCCGTTGATCTTGTGCCAGAACTTCGACCCCGGCAGCGCTCCGTCGCGGGAGAACGCGTAGATCATCCGCGAGTTCGCGGTCACCGACGACATCCCGCAGAACAGTTGCGCGCCGATCACCACCAGCAGCAGGACCTTGGCCAGTCCGGCACCGACCGCGTCGATGAAGATCTGGGCCGGCGGTACGCCGATCTCGCCCTCGAGGGCGCCGTCGTAGCTCTGGATCGCGAAGGTCAGACCGATCAGCAGCACCCACCCGGCCGCCAGCGAGACCAGGATCGACATCACGATCCCGCGCGGACCCGATCGGGCCGCGTCGTGGGTCTCCTCGGTCATGTGCGCGGAAGCGTCGTACCCGGTGAAGGTGTACTGCGCGAGCAGCAGGCCGAGCAGGGCGACGTAGAAGGTGGAGCCCCAGCCGGTGTTGTTGACGAAGTGGCCGAACACGAAGCCGGCCGACTGGTGCTTGTCCGGCACGAACACGAGCGCGCCGACGATGAAGACCACGCCGACGATGTGCCACCACACGCTGATGTCGTTGAGCCTGGCGACCAGCTTCACGCCGAACGAGTTCAGCAACCCGTGCACCAGCAGGATGATCCCGAACAGCAGGATCGTGTGGCCGGGCGTCGTACTGAAGCCGAACTGCAGGTCGAGGAACGCGTTCAGGAAGAACGCCGCGCCGAAGTCGATCCCGGCGGTCACCGCGACCTGGCCGAGGAAGTTGAACCAGCCGGTGAACCAGGACCAGGCCGCGCCGTTGGACCGCGCGAGTTTGGCGGACCAGTAGTACAGCCCGCCGGCGGTCGGGAAGCTCGAGCAGACCTCCGCCATCGCGAGGCCGACGAACAACGTCATCAGGCCGACGAACGGCCAGCCCCAGACGATCATCACCGGGCCGCCGGTGTTCATCCCGAACCCGTACAGGGTCAGGCAGCCGGACAGGATCGAGATGATCGTGAAGGACACCGCGAAGTTCGAGAACCCGGACATCGTCCGGGACAGCTCCTGGGCATAACCCAACTGATGCAGGCGTTTCTCGTCGTCGGTGATCGGGGCGGCGGACTCGTCATTGCTCATTGCGGGGCCTCCTAGGACAGGACCTCAACACAGCGCCTCAATGGTCTTCCCCCAGACCTTTAGGTAATTGAGGCACCCCGGTCAGGCACTGTCAAGGGAAACTGCACGCGTTGACATCCCGACCCAGACTTGAGTCAATGGACTGGAAACAGACCAATAGACTCCGGGAGTGGCCGTGTTGGGTGTTGAGGAGTTGCGCAGGCTGGTCGAGGCCGGCGAGGTCGACACGGTGCTGGTGGCGATCACCGATATGCAGGGGCGGTTGCAGGGCAAGCGATGCGGCGCGCGGTACTTCGTGGAGGAGGTGCTGAAGCACGGGACCGAGGGCTGCAACTACCTGCTGGCGGTCGACGTCGACATGAACACCGTCGACGGCTACACGATGTCCTCCTGGGAGCGCGGGTACGGCGACATGGTGATGGCGCCCGACCTCGACACACTGCGTCTGGTGCCGTGGCTCGAGGGCACTGCGCTCGTGCTGTGCGACGTACAGTGGCTCGACGGTTCGCCGGTGGTCGCGTCGCCGCGGCAGGTGCTGCGGGCCCAGCTGGACCGCCTCGCGGAGCGGGGACTCAAGGCGTACGTCGGGACCGAGCTCGAGTTCATCGTGTTCGACGACACCTACGAAACCGCGTGGAACAAGCGGTACCTCGGCCTCACTCCGTCGAACCAGTACAACGTCGACTACTCCCTCGTCGGCACCTCTCGGATCGAGCCGCTGCTGCGCGACATCCGCAACGGCATGACCGGCGCCGGCCTGTACGTCGAGTCCGCGAAGGGCGAGTGCAACTTCGGGCAGCACGAGATCGCGTTCCGGTACGACGAGGCGCTCGCGACGTGTGACAACCACTCGATCTACAAGACCGGCGCGAAGGAGATCGCCTCCAAGCACGGCAAGAGCCTGACGTTCATGGCGAAGTACGACGAACGTGAGGGCAACTCGTGCCACATCCACCTGAGCTTCCGCGCCGACGACGGCGATCCGGTGCTCGCGGGTGACGGCGATCACGGCTTCTCCCGGCTGATGGAACAGTTCATCGCCGGCCAGCTCGCGTGCCTGTCCGAGTTCACGTACCTGCTGGCCCCGAACATCAACTCCTACAAGCGTTTCGTCCGCGGCAGCTTCGCACCGACCGCGATCGCGTGGGGACTCGACAACCGCACGTGCTCGCTGCGCGTGGTCGGCCACGGCGACTCGCTCCGCGTCGAGAACCGCCTCCCCGGCGGCGACGTGAACCCGTACCTCGCGGTCTCCGCGATCATCGCCTCCGGCCTGCACGGCATCGAGAACGAGCTGGAGCTCGAGCCGCTGCTGGAGGGCAACGCGTACGAGTCGGACAAGGAGCACGTCCCGTCCACGCTCCGCGAAGCCGCCGCGCTGTTCACCGGTTCGAAGATCGCCCGTACGTCGTTCGGCGACGAGATGGTCGACCACTACAGCAACGCCGCACGCGTCGAGCTGGACGCGTACGACGCCGCCGTCACCGACTGGGAGCGGGTCCGTGGGTTCGAGCGCCTCTAGTCCGATCCTCAGGCGTCCGCGCATCGGCATCACGACGTACCTGGAGCCGGCGGCTTGGGGGATCTGGAAGCGGGAGGCCGCTCTGGTTCCCCGGGTGTACCTCGATGCGGTGGTGGCGGCCGGAGGGGTGCCGCTGCTGCTGCCGCCGGTCGGCACGGATCCGTCCGTCCTGGAGATCCTCGACGGACTCGTGATCGCCGGTGGGTGCGACGTCGATCCCGGCTCCTACCAGGCGATTCCGCATCCGGAAACCGTCGACACCCGTCCGGGACGCGACGACCACGAAGCAATCCTCATTCGCGCCGCACTCGCTGCTGATGTTCCGTTGCTCGCGATCTGCCGCGGGCTGCAGATGCTGAACGTGACGCTCGGCGGCACCCTGCACCAGCACCTGCCGGAGGTCGTCGCCCACGACGCGCATCGCCCGGAGCCGGCGACCTTCGGCACCGTCGAGGTGAAGACCGAGCCCGGCACCCTCACCGCGCGGATCCTCGGCGAACGCGCTGACGGCAGCTGCTACCACCACCAGGCCCTCGACGTCGTCGCACCGGGGCTGAAGGTCACCGCCCGCGCGGGCGACGGAACGGTCGAAGCGGCCGAGGTGGAAGGCCACGACTTCGCACTCGGAGTGCAGTGGCATCCGGAGGAGAACCCCGAGGACCTGCGGTTGTTCACCGCACTGATCAGGAGCACTTCATGACGTATGACGTGATCAATCCGGCCACCGAGAAGGTGATCCGGACGATCTCACTGGCCACGCAGGACGATGCGGACGCCGCGATCGCCCGGGCGGCGAAGGCGTTCGAGACCTGGCGGGACGTGACGCCCGCCGATCGCGGGCGGCTGCTGCGGCGGTTCGCCGACGCGGTCGACGCCGACCTGGAGAACCTGGCCGCGCTGGAGGTCGAGAACGCCGGCCACACGATCGGCAACGCACGCTGGGAAGCCGGCAACGTCCGCGATGTCCTCACCTACTACTCGGCCGCGCCGGAACGCCTTTTCGGAAAGCAGATTCCGGTTGCCGGCGGCATCGATGTCACGTTCCAGGAACCGCTCGGTGTGGTCGGCGTCATCGTTCCGTGGAACTTTCCGATGCCGATCGCCGGCTGGGGCTTCGCGCCTGCGCTGGCAGCCGGAAACACCGTTGTCCTGAAGCCTGCCGAGCTGACCCCGCTGACCGCTCTGCGCCTCGGCGAGCTGGCGCTGGAGGCCGGTCTGCCGCCCGGTGTCTTCGAGGTCGTGCCCGGCAAGGGAACCGTTGTCGGAAACCGTTTCGTCACGCATTCCGCGGTCCGGAAAATCGTCTTCACCGGCTCGACCACGGTCGGCAAGCAGATCATGGCCGGCTGCGCGGACCAGGTGAAACGGGTGACGCTCGAGCTGGGCGGCAAGTCGGCGAACATCGTCTTCGCCGACGCGGACCTGGAGAAGGCTGCCGCGCAGGCGCCGTACGGCGTGTTCGACAACGCGGGGCAGGACTGCTGCGCGCGGTCCAGGATCCTCGTCGAGCGTTCGGCGTACGACCGGTTCCTGGAGTTGCTGGAGCCGGCGGTGAAGAACTTCAAGGTCGGTGACCCGTCCGATCCGGCGACCGAGATGGGGCCGCTGATCTCGGCGGGGCAGCGTGAGCAGGTCGCGTCGTACGTCGAGAACCCCGCGTTCCAAGGGACTGCGCCGAGCGGGCCCGGGTTCTGGTTCCCGCCGACGGTCCTGGCTCCCGCGAGCGAGCGGGCGATCCGGGAGGAGATCTTCGGGCCGGTGGTCGCGGTGATCCCGTTCGCGGACGAGGCCGAGGCGTTGCGGATCGCGAACGACAGCGAGTACGGGCTGTCCGGCTCGATCTGGACCCGCGACGTCGGCCGCGCGCTGCGGGTGAGTCGCGGTGTCGAGGCCGGGAACCTCTCCGTGAACTCGAACTCGTCGGTGCGGTACTCGACACCGTTCGGCGGTTACAAGCAGTCCGGCCTCGGCCGGGAGCTCGGCCCGGACGCGCTGGCCGCGTTCACCGAGACCAAGAACATCTTCATCAGCACGGAGGACTGAATGACTGTCGACATGGGTGGTGGCAAGGCTCATCGGCTCGAAGGCCGGGTCGCGGTGGTGACCGGCGGTGCGAGCGGGATCGGTCTGGCCACGGTACGGCGGCTCGCGGCGGAGGGCGCGCACGTCGTGATCGGCGACCTCGACCCGGCCGCGGGCAAGGACGCCGCGGACGAGGCCGGCGGGCTGTACGTGCCGACCGACGTCACCGACCCGGCCGCGGTCGAGAACCTGTTCAAACAGGCCTTCGACACGTACGGCGCCGTGGACATCGCGTTCAACAACGCCGGCATCTCCCCACCCGACGACGCGTCGATCCTGGACACCGGTCTGGAGGCGTGGCGCAAGGTGCAGGAGGTCAACCTGACCTCGGTGTACCTGTGCTGCAAGGCCGTGATCCCTTACATGCAACGGCAAGGCCGCGGGTCGATCATCAACACCGCCTCGTTCGTCGCCGTGATGGGCGCGGCAACCTCGCAGATCTCGTACTCCGCGTCGAAGGGCGGCGTACTCGCGATGAGCCGCGAGCTCGGCGTCGAGTTCGCGCGCCAGGGGATCCGGGTGAACGCGCTCTGCCCGGGACCGGTGAACACGCCGCTGCTCACCGAGCTGTTCGCGAAGGACCCCGAGCGCGCCGAGCGCCGACTGGTCCACGTCCCGATGGGCCGCTTCGGCGAGCCGGAAGAGATCGCCGCGGCGGTCGCGTTCCTGGCCAGCGACGATTCCTCCTTCATCACCGCCAACACGTTCCTCGTCGACGGGGGAATCTCGGGCGCCTATGTGACACCGATCTAGTGTTGGCCCATGGTCGTTCAGGCAGATGACGCGGTGTTCCGGCCGGTCCGGGCCGGGAACCCGTTCGAGGAGACGGTCGAGCGGTTGCTGCAGGCAATCAAGCTCGGCGTCGTCGTGCCCGGCGACCGGTTGCCGCCCGAGCGCGAGCTGGCGACCCGGCTGAACGTCAGCCGGGTCACGCTCCGCGAGGCGATCCACGCCCTCACCGAGGCCGGCTACGTCGAGTCCCGCCGCGGCCGGTACGGCGGTACGTTCGTCAACGAGCAACTCCCGAAACCCCGCCGTACGCCGGCCAAACGCCTCGCCCGTGACCTCGCCGGCGGCCTCGACGACGCCCTCACCCTCCGCTTCGTCCTGGAAACGGGCGCCGCGGAGGCCGCCGCGTCCCGCACCCTCACCACCGCCGAACGCGACCACCTCGAACGCTGCCTGGCGGAAACCTCCACAGCACGCCTGGCCGACTACCGCCGCCTGGACTCCCGCCTCCACCTGGCCATCGCCGAGGTAACCGGCTCCCCGTCCCTGACCTCCGCCATGGCCGACGTCCGCATGCGCCTCAACGAACTCCTGGACGCCATCCCCCTCCTCGAACGCAACATCGACCACTCCAACCACCAGCACCAGGCCATCATCGAAGCGATCCTGGCCGGCGCCCCCACCCCCGCCCGCCAATCCATGCAAGAACACCTGGCCGGCACCGAAGCCCTCCTCCGAGCCTTCCTCGAATAGCGCTCGGCGTGGTGGTGCCGTGGCACTGGGGGGCCAGGGAATTGGTTGGCAGGTGCCGGGATGGTGGGGAAAATCGCCGGATTCGGCCGCACCGCCCAAAGCGGCCCGATTCTGGAGGACCGCTATGCGATCTTTCGTTACCCGTCCCCGCGCTCTGGCCGTTCTGCTGGCCGGTACGGCGCTTGCGTTCAGTCCGCTCGGTGGACAGGCGACTGCCCAGTTGCCTCTCGACGCGACCGGCAACCCGGCCTGCTTCACGCCGGAGGAAGGTGCCGCCGCGCGTGGCGGCTTCGGTGCCGACCACCGGGAACTGTCGGCGGCCGAGCAGAAGGCCATCGACGCCAGGACAGCACAGATCCTGAAGGCCAAGGCAACCCGTGGGCTCGCTCCGCAGACCGGCACGCTGGCCGCGGCGAGTGTCCCCGTCTACGTCCACGTGATGCTCAGCACCTCCGGCGCCGGTGACGTCACCGACAGCCAGATCTCCCAGCAGATCGCCGAACTGAACCAGGACTTCGCCGGCCAGGAGTCGTCGCAGGCCGCGAACACCGGGTTCACGTTCTACCTGGCCGGCACCGACCGCATCAAGAACAACCAGTGGCACAACGACCGGCAGAGCACGCAGTACCGTTCACAAACGCGCAAGGGCGGCAAGAACGCCCTGAACATCTGGCTGGTCGACTTCTCGTACCTCGGGATCGCGACCTTCCCGTGGGACTACGCGAGCAACCCGAACATCGACGGCATCCGGGTGCAGTACACCTCGCTGCCCGGCGGTTCGGCGACCAACTACAACCTCGGCAAGACCGCGTCCCACGAGGCCGGCCACTGGTTCGGTCTGTACCACACGTTCCAGGGCGGCTGCACGAGCACGAACGACTCGGTGGCCGACACTCCCGCCCAGAGCAGCTCGTCCAGCGGCTGCCCGACCGGCCGTGACTCCTGCTCGCTGTCGGGTCTGGACCCCATCCACAACTACATGGACTACTCGTACGACTCCTGCTACAACCAGTTCACGCCCGGTCAGTCAACCCGGATCAGCAACATGTGGACCGCCTACCGTGCCTGATTCAGGCAATGAGACCCACCTGTGACATCTGCACCGCTCGGCAACTAGAGTGCCGCCGATGCGTTTGCTTCTGACGGCCTGCGCAACCACCGCACTGGTGGTCGCCGGACCTCTGACAGCGACCGCCGCCGGCCAGGCCCCACAAGGCCCGGTCGGCGGCGACCTGCTGACCGCGAAGCCGACGGTGGTCGCCAACGGGGCGGCGCCGCCGGCCGTCCAGGCATCGGCGTACGTCGTGGCCGACGTGGACACCGGCCAGGTACTGGCGGCCAAGGCCCCGCACGCGCAACTCCGCCCGGCCAGCACGCTCAAGACGCTCACCGCGCTGGTCCTGCTGCCGCGGCTGAAGAAGACCGATCCGGTGGTCGGTTCGGACGCCGACGCCGGCATCATCGGCAGCAAGGTCGGTGTGTACCCGGGCCTGCGCTACACCGTCGACCAGCTGTTCCAGGGCATGTTCCTGGCGTCCGGCAACGACGCCGTCCACGCACTGTGCGCGCACGACCAGGGCGGCGTACCCGCGACCATCCAGCGGATGAACGCGAAGGCCAAGGACCTCGGGGCGCTCGACACCCACGTCACCGACCCGACCGGCCTGGACGCCGACGGGCAGTACTCCAGCGCCTACGACCTGGCCCTGTTCGCGCAGGCCGGGCTGACCCGGCAGGACTTCGCCAAGTACGCGTCGACGAAGTACACGAACTTCCCGAACGCCGGCAACAAGGGCACGTACCAGGTCGCGAACCAGAACAAGCTGCTCTTCAACTACGAGGGCGCGCTCGGCGTGAAGACCGGCTACACCACGCTGGCGCGCAACACGTTCGTCGGCGCCGCCCGCCGCAACGGGCACACGCTGGTCGTGACGATGATGAACGCGCCGCACGGCATCACCGAGGACGCGAGCAACCTGCTGACCTGGACGTTCACCAACTACGGCAAGCTCAAGCCGGTCGGCAACCTGGTCAAACCCGCCGCCGCGCCGCCGAAGACCGAGCCGGAAGGCAAACCCGCTGCCAAACCCAACTCGGGGACGGCGGGCAGCCCGCAGGCACGCACCGCGCTCAGCCCCGGCCAGGCGGTCCAGTCACTCGCCTTGCGAGTCCCCGACTGGGCGTACGCCGCCCCGCCCGTACTGCTCCTCGGCCTCTTCCTCCGCCGCCCCCGAGCCCTACGCCGCCGCCGTCACTGACGACGGACGGAGCGAACTGCTCGGATGCCCTGCACGGCAAGAGTGGTGAGGGTTGCTCCCAGAACTGCGCCGGCGGCAACAGCCACGGTGTCTGCCTTGCGCTCCGGGATCGGCACGACCTTGTAGCGCTTGCCGGGCGGGCCGAGTAGCAGCGGCTCGATCTCGGCCGGCCCCGACGGAAGCTCGGCAGGCTCAGCGGCCTTGGCGTCGAGTGTCGCCTCCTTCGTCCAGGCCGCGACCAGCATGATCACCCGCGTCATCAGGTAGATCCACACCAGCAGCGCCAGCGGCAACGCGACCGCGCCGTACGCCGCGTTCGCGCCGATCACATGGTTCACGTAGAGGTTGCCGAGCCGCTGAGCGAGGTAGAACACGATGCCACCGGCAAGCGCGGCGATCAGCGACACCTTGCGGGGCAGGAGGATCCGCGGCAGGGCCGTCTGCAGGTACAGGAACAGCACGGCCCCGGCGGCGACCCCGATCACCAGGCTGATCAGACCGAGTCCCCAGTGCGCCAGCCAGGTACCGTCCAGGTCGACCCAGTCGACGATCCGCTGGGACAGACCGGTCAGGACCGACGACGAACCGGTGGCGATCAGGCCGATCAGACCGAGGCCGATGAGGGCGCCGAGGTCGACGCCCTTCAGCTTGATCGCGTTGCCCGGCTCGTCGTCCAGCTCGTGCATCGAGCGGATCGAGGCGCGCAGGGAGTCGATCCAGCCGAGGCCGGTGAACAGCAGCGAGGCCCCGGAGACCAGGCCGATGGCTCCGGCGTGCCCGATCAGCGAATCGATGTCGATCTTGTCGCCGATCCCGGGCAGGTTCTGCTGCAAGGCGTCCTTCAACGCCTCGATCGCGTCGTGCCCGAGCAGCGGCCCGGTGATCGCCGCGGCCAGCACGATCAGCGGGAACAGCGACAGGAACCCGAAGAAGCTCGTTGCTCCGGCCAACCGGTTACCGCGCCGGTCGCCGTACCGCTTCCACGCCCGCCACAACTGCGTCCGCTGGAACCGCGCCCACGCGGCCTTGCCCCGTTGGATGACGCTCATGAATCTCCTGTACCCGAGGAACGAGGCTTCAGCCTGCCAGCGGGAAGGAGCGCTGTGGGCGCCACACGCCGTCGGCGCCGTGTTCGTAACGGCTGAAGTGCTCCACGTCGAACGCGCAGTCGTACTCCGACAGGGCGTCGTACGCGCGGTCCAGCGCGTCTTTCTCCAGGTCGTGCGCGACCGTGACGTGCGGGTGGTACGGGAACTTGAGGTCGACCTTCAGCGGGCCGGAGCGGACCTGCGACTGCAGCACCTCGCACGACGAGATGCCCTCGGCCAGCGGCACGAAGACCACCGGCGAGATCGGCCGGAAGGTCGCCGTACCGCGCAGCCGGATCCGGAACCGCGGGAACCGGGCCGCGACCGCGAGCAGGTGCTCGTCGATCGCCGCCAGGTCGCCGGCCTCGATCTCGGTCGGCGGCAGCAACGTGACGTGGGTCGGGATCGACGCGGCCATCGGATCGCCGAAGTCGGCACGATACTTCTGCAACTCCGTGCCGTACGGCTCCGCGATCGGAATCGCGACACCGATCGTGGTCCCGGTCATCGGCGGTCTACCGGCCCTGCGGCGGGCCGGCGACGAAGCCGAGCCGGTCGTAGACGCGGGCCAGTGTTGGCTCGGTGACCGCGCGGGCCCGCTCCGCGCCGGCGGCCAGGATCGCGTCGAGCTGCGCCTTGTCGTCGAGGTAGCCGAGCGTCTTCTCCCGGAACGGGGTGACGAACTCGACCACCACGTCGGCCAGGTCCTTCTTGAAGTCGCCGTACCCGCGGCCGGCGTACTCGTCCTCGAGCTCGCTGATCTTGCGGCCGGTGAGCGCCGAGTAGATGGTCAGCAGGTTCGCGACGCCAGGCTTGTTCTCCTGGTCGAAGATCACGTCGCGGCCGGAGTCGGTGACCGCGGACCGGATCTTCTTCGCGCTCACCTTCGGGTCGTCCAGCAGGTCGATGATGCCGGCCGGCGACGAGCCGGACTTGCTCATCTTCGCGGTCGGGTCCTGCAGGTCGAAGATCTTCGCGGTCTCCTTGACGATGTGCGCCTCGGGGACCCGGAAGGTCTTGCCGAACCGGTGGTTGAACCGCTGCGCCAGGTCGCGGGTCAGCTCCACGTGCTGGCGCTGGTCCTCGCCGACCGGGACGCGGTCCGCCTGGTAGACCAGGATGTCCGCGGCCTGCAGGATCGGGTACGTGAACAGGCCGACGGTGGCGCGGTCGGCGCCGCCCTTGGCCGTCTTGTCCTTGAACTGCGTCATCCGGCTGGCCTCGCCGAACCCGGTGATGCAGCCCATCACCCACCCCAGCTGCGCGTGCTCGGGCACGTGCGACTGGACGAACAGGGTGGACCGCTCCGGGTCGATGCCGGCCGCCAGCAGCTGCGCCGCGGACCGGCGGGTGCGGTCGCGGAGCGCCTTCGGCTCGTACTCCACGGTGATCGCGTGCAGGTCGACGACGCAGTAGAACGCGTCGTGGTCGTCCTGCAGGGCCACCCACTGCCGCAACGCGCCGAGGTAGTTGCCGAAGTGGAAGGAGTCCGCCGTCGGCTGGATCCCGGAGAGCACGCGAGGGCGTCGCTGGGAACCGGCTGCGGAGGGGTCAGACGCAGCGTGGGACATGGCCCCGATTCTGCCAGCGATCTCAGTCCAACCCACACCCGGGCGGGTTATCAGTCATATCTCAAAGACTATGAGCGTGAATGAGTCACCAGGACCAGCCCCGGGCGGCCAGTTCCTGCTCTTCCTGCCAGCGTTTCTCCTCCGAGCGTTTCTGCTCGGCCTCCCCCGGGCAACCGGCCAGCCGGCAGGCCTCGTCGAGAAGGTCGTCGTACGCCGCCTCGAGGGCCATCAGGCGATGCGCGCGGGCGTAGACGTGGGGCGTGGACTCGACCCGCCGGATCTTGGTGGACAGGTGCCCCAGACGGGTCTGCAGCCAGAGCGTGTCGAACGGATCCGGCTCCGGGACCGGATGCCGGTGCAGCCGGGCCGCCAACCGCGCCGTACGCCGCTCGAGGCCACGCCGCCATCGCGACGGCGGCGGATTCGGCAGCAGCAGGCTCAGCAGGACGCACAGCATCAAGAACAGGACCACAGATGCCAGCCATACCATCGCTCTCACCCCACTCAGAGCGTACGGCGAACCAGCCGCCTCAGGCGATGGTGTTTTACCCGTTCGTCGCCGGATTCCCGTCCACCGCGGCCGCCAGCTTCGGGACCAGCTCGTCGAGCACGATCGGCAGGCTGAGCACGGACACGAAACTGGTCGCGCCGTACAGCTGGTCGTCGTAGTCCTCCTCGACGAACACGTCCCGCCCCTCGCGTGCGCACCTTCAGGTTCTTGTAGAGCGGGTCCGCCTTCAGCTTCGCCGTACCGCCCTTGGTCGGGAACCAGACCAGCGCCTGCTGGTCGAGCAGCGAGATCCGCTCCTTGCTGATGTTCGCGCCGAACTTGTCGCCGATCGCCTTGTCCAGCCCGGCCGGCAGCACGAACCCGAAGTCGGTCAGCAGCCGCGACCGCGGATCCTGCGTGCCGTAGATGAAGTAGCCCTCGTACGGCGAGGCCATCAAGGCCGGCTTGCCCTTGAACTCGGGGTGCTGCGCACGCACCTCGGAGAACCGCGCCTCGATCCCCTGCACGAGCTCGTCGGCCTGCGCCTGCTTCCCGACCGCCTGCCCGACCGTCCGTGCCACGACCTGCCAGGACACGCCGTAGTCCGGTACGCCGGCCGGCTGCGCGACCGTCGGCGCGATCGCGGTCAGCTTCTTGTAGTCGTCCGCCGTGATCCCGGCGTACAGCCCGATGATCAGGTCCGGCTGCAGCGCCGCGATCTTCTCGAACTGCAGTCCGTCCTTGTCGCTGAGCACCTGCGGTACCGCGCCGTCACCGAGTTTCGCCTTCGCCCACGGGAACAACGCGCCCGGCTTCTCCCCGAACCACTCGGTCGTCGCGACCGGTACGACGCCGAGCGCGAGCAGCGCGTCCTGCTCGACCAGGCCGACCGTCACGACCCGCTGCGGGGCCTGCTCGACGACGGTGTCGCCGTACTTGTTCTTGATCGTCACCGGGAAGGCGCCGCCCTGCGCACTCGCTGCCTGGGGCGCGTCGTCGTTCCCGCTTCCACACCCGGTCAGGGCGAGCAGGAGTACGGCCAGGAACACCAGCAGGCGGCGCATGGAGACCTCACAGGGACTGGGTTATGTCGAGTTAGGTTGCCCTAACCTAACCCAGATCTCAGTCCCGGTGGTACTTCGTGACCGCGTTGTCCTGTTTGAGCTTGTCGGCCGCGGCCTGGATCCGCGCGGTCCACTCGGACTGCGCCAGCCCGCCGGCCATGAACTGCGCGGTGGCCGCGGCGGCCGCGTTCGCGAACTCCGGGTACCAGTCGTCGAAGTACCAGGTGATGAGCTGATCGCCGGCTGACGCGAGCAGATCGCGGGCCGAGCTGAGCGCCGTACTCATCTCCAGCCCGTCGGCCGCCCCGCGGACGATCGTGAGCTGACTCGCCTCCGAGGTGACCTGGGCCGCGACGTCCGCCGACAGCATCGCCCGCAGGTACTCGAGCCCACCCGCCTTGTTCTTCGCCTTGTCCGGCACCATGACCGGCGCGGTCGCCGCGACGTGCAGCCCACTGGCCAGCGCAGGCGACGTGTCCAGCGACGGTACGGCGAACATCGTCAGCGCGAAGTCCTGCGGGACCAGGCCCTTCATCTCGTTCTCGAGCCAGTTGCCGCACGGCAGCATCCCGACCTTGGAGGCGAGGAAGCGTTTCTGCGACCCGATGTGGTCGTAGTCCGCGGTCCCCGGGGCGAGCAGCCCGCGCTTGGCCAGCTGGCCGACCGCGTTGATCGCCTTGGTGACGCTCTCGTCCTTCCAGGCGCCGTCGTCGAGGTTGTCGATCCGCTTCACCACGTCCGCGCCGCCGGTCTTGGCGGCCAGCGTGAGCACGAGTTCCAGCAGGTAGTACGGATGCGTGCCGGCGTACATGAACGGGCCGAGACCGGCCGCCTTCATATCGGTGCCGAGGGCAAGCAGATCGGGCCAGCTGCGCGGCACCTCCCAGCCGTTGCGCTGGAACAGGCTGGCCGAGTACCAGATGCCGTACACGCTCGCGATGTAGTTGACGGTGCGCTGCGCCCCGTCGTACCGGCCGAAGTTCAGCATGTCGGGCAGGAGCTGGTCCTTGACCGTCGCGTCCTGGTTGTCCCAGGACGGCGCGTCCAGCAGCTGCTGCAGGTCGGTCAGTTGACCTTCCTTGACCAGCCGGCCGAGCTTCAGCTTGTCGTCGCCGGTGCTGAGCACCACGTCGGGCGGGTTGCCCGCGGCGAACCGGGGCAGCAGCTGGTCGGACAGTTGCGGTGTCAGCTTCGGCGTGACGACGGCGGCCGCGTACTTCTTCCGGTACGCCGCCGCCGCGAATCCGCCGTACTCCTCACTGATGACCAGGTCGACCGGAGCCTTCCCGTCCACGGTGAACGGGTTCTCCTTCGACACCGGCGGGGCGACCGGGTCGCCGGTGCAGCCGCTCAGGACCGCACCGGCCAATGCCCCTTGCAACAAAGTCCGCCGTCTCAGCATCAGGGCAGGCTACTTCACGCCTCCGGCCGTGACGGAGACCTGCAGTTGACGCTGGAAGATGATGTAGACGACCAGCACCGGCGCCACCGTGATCACCACGGCCGCGAACAGGGCGCCGAAGTCCACCGCATAACCGGCCTGCGACGCGAACGACGCCATGCCCTGCGAGAGCACGTAGTTCTTCGAGTCGGTGTTCAGGGCGACGGGAAGCAGGAACTGGTTCCACAACCCCAGGAAGTTGAAGATGGCGACCGACGCCATCCCCGGCCGCGCCATCGGCAGCATCACCGAGAAGAACGTGCGCCACTCACCTGCCCCGTCGATCTGCGCCGCCTCGTAGATCTCGCCCGGCAGCGCCTTGAAGAAGCTGTGCAGGAAGAAGACCGTGAACGGCAGCGCGAACGCGACGTACGTGATGATCAAGCCTGGCAGGGTGTTGAGCAGCGAAAGGTTCTTCAGCACGAAGAACAGCGGCACGATCGCGAGGAACACCGGGAACGTCAGCCCGGCCAGCATCGAGTAGTAGATCAGCCGGTTGCCGGGGAACGTGAACCTGGCCAGCACGTACGCGCACATCGCGCCCAGGATCATCACCAGCACCAGCGCGACGCCGACGACGATCACCGTGTTCGCGAAGTAGCGACCGATGCCGGCCGTCGTCCAGGCGTTGGAGTAGTTCTCGAAGCGCAGCTTGCCCGGCAGCGCCAGCGGGTTGCCCAGGACCTCCTGCGTCGACTTGAACGAGGACAGCACCGTCCACACGAGCGGCAGGATCACCAGCAGCGACCACAGGATCAGCGCGACGTGGGCGGTGGTCGCCACGCCCCTGCCCTCCGGGGCCCGCTGGCCTGGCGCACGGGATCCGGCCGCGACCTCGGCCCGGTCGGTTGCGGTTGTCGTCATCGGCGTACCTTTACTTTCCGCTCACGTCCGCCGGTCAGGGCGTTCACCGTGAAGACCAGGAGCGCGAACAGCATCGTCACCGCGGCCAGGATCACGCCCATCGCCGTCGAGTAGCCGAACTGCCCCTTGGTGAAGGCCGTGGTGAACAGTTGCTGGGGCATGACCAGCGTCGAGTTCTGCGGCCCGCCGCCGGGGTTCAATGCCTGCATGTAGACGAAGGCGTCGAGAGCGGCGATGCCGAGATAGATGTACGCCGTCTGCACGTTGTCGCGGATCAGCGGCACCGTGATGGACACCGCGCTCCGGAACCGGCCGGCGCCGTCGATCCGGGCCGCCTCGAACACCTCGGGCTCGATGCCCCGGATGGCGGCGATGAACAGCACCATGTAGAAGCCGACGAAGCCCCAGATCATCACGAACATCGACGCCGGCATGGCCGTGCGGGCGTCACCGAGCCACGCGTAGTTCTCGAACCCGTGCAGCCCGATCTTGTTCAGGACCGCGTCCAGCACGCCCGAGCTCGGCGTGAACACCTGGGCCCAGATCAGGCCGATCACGATCGCCGGGATCACGTAGGGGAAGAACGAGACGATCCGGTAGAAGCCGGCGTACTTCAGTCCGCGGACGGTCCCGGTGCCCGAGCCGCCGATCGTCACCAGCGTGGCGAGGGTCAGCGCCAGCACGATCGTCACGATCGGTACGACGATCGCGAGCAGGACGTTGTTGCGGACGGCCTTCAGGAAGATGTCGTCGTGGAACAGCTTGACGTAGTTGTCGAAGCCGACGAAGTTCATCCCCGACGTGAACCCGGACCAGTCGGTCAGCGAGTACCACAGCGCCTGTACGAACGGCGACACCACGAAGATCACGAAGACCGCCAGCGGCAGACCGAGGAACACGACCATGAAGCTCGCCCGGTCGAAGGTCAGCGGCCGGCGGCGCCGGGTGACGGACCGCTTGGGTCCGCCTCCCGGCACAGCCTCTTGCGGCACGGTCACTTCGTGACCGGGATCTTCTTGACGGAGCTGTCGTTACGCACCTTGTCGGTGATCTGCTGCAGGCCCTTGGTCAGGCCCGCCGCGTCGAGCTGGCCGGACAGGAACGAGTTCCAGACCACCAGGTTGTCGGTGTTCATGCCGTACAGGCCGACGAACTGGTAGTCGAAGATGTTCGTGCCGGCGGCGTCCAGCATCGCGGTCTGCGACTGCAGCGCGGTCGAACCGAAACCGTCCGCGGGAACGAGGCCCTTGACGATCGTCGGCGCCAGCCGCGTCTTGGCGAAGTTGGTCGCCGCCTCCTTGGACAGCATGGCCCGCAGCAGCTCCTTGCCGCCGGCAACGTTCTTGCCCTTGGCCGGGACGATGAACGGCTCGCCGGCCGCGCTGCGCAGCGCCTCGTACGGCAGCTTCGGGCTGTCGGTGAGCGTGGGCTCGGGGATGCCCTTCATCAGGAACCCGCTCTTGGTGGCCTTCTTCATCTCGTTCTCGATCCACGAGCCCGAGGGGTAGAGGATGGCCTGCTGGTCGTTGCTCCACTTCGCCTGCGCGGCGGTGAACTGGGTGCCGGCGCCGCCGGGGACGAAGTAGCCGTTCTTGACCATGGTCTCCATGGCCTTGAAGACGCTCTGGAGCTGCGGCAGCGACCAGCAGTTCTCCTTGAGGTTCTCCAGCGCCAGCCGGACCTCGTCGCCACCCTCCTTGATCGCGGAGTCGACGGCCAGGGTGTGGTAGTAGGTCGCGGCTTCCTTGCCCCAGACGAACAGGTACTTGCCCTTCGCCTTGGCCTTGGCGCCGAGGTCGAGCAGCGCGTCGTAGGTCTTCGGCGGCTCCCAGCCGTTCTCCTTGAACAGTGCCTCGGAGTACCACAGGCCGTAGAGGGTCAGCACGTAGTTCATGGCGACGAACTTGCCGTCGTACGTGCCGGGAAGCTTGGCGCCCGGGTACAGGGTGTCGGCGATCTTCGTGCCCTCGTAGTTCTTGGCCTCGAAGACGTCGTCCAGCGGCGTCAGCTGGTCCAGGATCGTGTTGAAGCCGATCTGGTTCGCGCCGGAGTTGTCGATCAGGTCCGGCGGGTTGCCGCCGACGAAGCGCGGCTGCAGCTGCTGGGCGATCTGGGTCGACGGAGCGACCTTGAACGTCGAGCCCGCGAACTTCGCCTGCGCGATGTTGGCCGCGAACGACACGTAGTCGTAGCCGTACCCGCCGTTGAAGATCACCGCGTCGACGGTCGCCTTGTCGGCCATGCCGAACGGGTTTTCCGCGCTCTTGTCCCCACCACCGGTGGAACCGCTGTCATCGCCGCCGCTGGTGGCACAGGCGGCGAGCAGCGTGCTGCCGCCGGTCGCCATCAAGGTGCCGACCGCTGCGCGCTGCAGGAACAGGCGCCGCGACAGGTTGTTGGGAGTGGTCATTGGTCCCGCCTTCCAAAGAGTGTTTCACGCAGTACGCCGGATGCGGCCGGCGTACCTTGCTTCAAGGGCATGGTTGTGCTCGTCGCCACCCGGAATGTTCGCAGACAGGTAGACCGGTGGCGTCTCGCCTGCCTCGGTCATCCGGCGCAGTACTTCGGCAACGAGCAGCTGCGCGATCAGCGCAGCCGTGATGGACGACACCGCACAGACCTTGCCCGCACCGTCGGGCAGGTCCAGGACGGAGTCGCCGTACGGCGCCTGGTTGTCGAGCACCACGTCCGCGAAGTCGATCAGCTTCTTGCCGGACGGGTGCCGTGAGTCCATGCCGCCGGTGTGCTGCAACGAGGTGATCGCGATCAGCGGGTGACCGTTCTCCTTGACCACACTCGCGAGCTCGACGATCGAGCCGTTCACACCTGAGTTGGAGGCGATGACGAAGAGGTCGCCCTCGCGGGCCGCCGACAGCTCGTAGAGCTTCCGGGAGTGCTTGGGGTCGCGCTCGAGCTCCGCACTGCGCAGCAGCTCGGGCGGCTCGCCGCCGAGCAGTACCAGGTCGCGCAGCGCGATCCGGTTGGAGGCGATCAGCCCGCCGGCCCGGCCGGCGATCTCCATCGCGAGGGCCTCGGAGTGCCCGGAGCCGAAGGCCTGGATGACGCCGTTCGCACGCAGCGAGGTGACCATCAGGTCGGCGGCCTTCTGGATCGGGCCGTCGATCTGGGTGGTGACCGCGGCCAGGATCGGCATCAGCGTTTGAACATACGCCTGCGCGCTCACGCCTGTGGATTCCCCCGTGTTACTGCTGGCCATCAACGGCCCACCCCTCGACTAATCTGCTCGCCAGCGACACTCCAAGTGCCGACAAATGCGCAAGTTTGCTGTTTGCTGGACAGAACTTTTCTCAACTCGTAGCTAAAGTCAAGGCTCATCCGTGTGATCTCCCCAGATCGGGACCGTTGCGTAACCTTGTTTTCTTGTGCTTACTAGTAGGCTCTTTCGAGCAGTTTGGAGCATCGCGTATGTCGGTCGAACGCTCGCTTCCGGACGCTGACGCCGCACCTGTCGACCAGGTGGTCCTGATACCTGCCGGACCACTGGTCCTCGGCGGCGACCTCGGCGGAACGTCCACCCGGATCGTGATCGCGGACTCTGAGGGCAACGTAATCGGTCGCGGCGCCGCAGCGGGAGGGAATCCGACCAGTCATCCGGCAAGTGCGGCGGCCAACTTCGGGCAGGCTCTTCACGCCGCACTGTCCGGGCTGGACCCGACGGCCGTCAAGGCCGGGGTCGTCGGCATGGCCGGCGGCGTGGCGCTCGCCCGCCCGGACGTGGCGGCCCAGTTCGAGGCCGCGTGGACCGGCGCGGGCCTCACCGTTGCCCCCGACTACATCGGCGACCTCGAGGTCGCTTTCGCCTCAGGTACGCCGGAACCGGACGGAACCGTGCTGATCGCGGGCACCGGGAGCAACGCCGGCCTGGTGCGCAACCATCAACTCCTGCGCACCGCGGGCGGGCACGGCTGGCTGCTGGGCGACGACGGCTCCGGCTTCTGGCTCGGCCGGGAGGCGGTGCGCAGCGTGCTGCAGGCCCTGGACCTCCGCGAGCCACTCGGGCTGCTCGGGCAGGCCGTCGTACAAACAATCCTGCCCGATCGGGACGAGCATGCGACCGCACATCGTGAAGGATACGACGCCTTGCGTGACGACCTGGTGAGGACGGTGAACAGCCGGCCACCGGTACTGCTCGCGGAACTGGCGCCGGCGGTGATGACGGCGTACGCCCAGAACGACGAGACCGCGCAGGCCCTGGTGAAACGCGCAGCCGAGTTGCTCACAGAAACCGCCGCCCGCCTGAAGACAACGTCGGACAAGGGCCCGATGGTGCTCGCAGGCAGTGTCGCCGGTGAATCCTCACCGGTCGGACAACTCATCCGTCAGCACTTCGCAGGCGACGTACTCACCGCCAGAGACGGAGTCGGAGGCGCCACCTGGCTAGCCCTTGGCACCCTCGACCCCGCCCTGGCCACAACCCAAAACCACCAACGCCTAGTCGAACACTGAGACCGGGCGGACTTCGACGGCGTAGAAGCCTGCTTCGGGGATGGTGGCGGCTACCTCTTCGGCGCGTTCTTGGCTCGCTACGTCGATGAGGAAGATGCCGGCCAGTTGCTCCTTCGCCTCGGAGTAGGGGCCGTCGGTGGTTGCGCGGACGCCTTCGCGGACGCGGACCACCCGGGTCTTCGTCGGTGGGTCGAGCGGGACGGCGTTGATCAGCTCGCCGCTGGCGTCGAGTTCGTTCAGGAGGTTGTCGAGCTGCGCGGCGAGCGCGTCCCGCGCCTTCTTCGGCAGGGCCTTGCCCTCCTCGGTGTGCAGGAACGACGGGTGACCCCAGGTGATCGGGTTGCTGTGGATCATCAACAGGTACTTCATGTCCGGTGTCCTTTCGGGCAGTTACTGGATCTTCGCAGCAGAGGTCGGACCCAACCCGCAGCACTCGACATTTCGCCGTTTCCGCTGGATCCGTCGCGCATTCCAAGCAACGGCTTGACATTGGGTTTGGGGTGCTGGATATTCCAAGCATGTCTTTGGAGAAGGATCCGCGGCGGGCTCGGTTGCTGGATGATCCGTTGGCTATTCGGGCGATGGCGCACCCGGTGCGGCTGGATCTGAAGTCGCTGCTCGGGCGGGAGGGGCCGCTGACCGCGGCCGACGCGGCGCGACGGCTGGGGATCAGTCAGGCCTTGGCGTCGCATCACCTGCGACAGCTGGCGAAGTACGACTTCGTCGAGCCGGCGCCGGGCAAGGACAACCGGGAGCGGCCGTGGCGCCTGGTGTCCACGTCGCAGTCGTGGCGGGATGCCGCCGCGACGCCGGAAGGCGCTGCGGCGGCCGACATCCTCGAGCAGTTGCTCGCCGAGCGGGCGCTGGACTCACTGAGTCAGTGGCAGGAGCAGCGGAAGACCGAGGACGCGACCTGGCGGGACAACGCCGGCATCGGGCAGAGCGGCGTCTATCTCACGGCCGACGAGCTGGCCGAGCTCGTCACACAGATCGACGCGCTGCTGCAGCGCTGGGTCGACGAGCGGCCCATCGACGACAAGTCCACCCGGCCGGCGGGGAGCCGGTACGTCTCGTTCACCCAGATCGTCACGATCGCGCCGGAGGAGTAGCACATGAAGGACTTGTGGGGTGTCCTCGCGCGGCAGCGTGACTATCGGCTGATGCTCAGCGCCGGCCTGATCTCGCTCACCGGCGACTGGCTGCTGCGCACCGGGCTCGCGTTCCAGGTGTACGTACTGACCGGCTCGACCCTCGCCTCCGGCGGACTGCTCCTCGCGTCGTTCCTCCCCGCCGTACTGCTCGGCTCGCTGGCCGGCGTCTTCGTCGACCGGTGGAACCAGCGCACCACGATGATCGTGACGAACGTCCTGAACGCCGTCGTACTGATCCCGCTGATCGCCGTCCACGACGCAAGCACGATCTGGATCGTGTACGGCGTCGTACTGGCGCAAAGCTGTCTACAGCAGTTCTTCACGCCGGCCGAGCAGTCGCTGGTCCCGCTCCTCGTGAACTCCGAGCAACTCGTGACCGCGAACGCGCTGAACAGCCAGATCCGCGACCTCGCCCGCCTGGTCGGCGCCGCGCTCGGCGGCGTACTCGCGGCCGCCGGCGGACTAACCCTGCTCGCCATAGGTGATGCCGTGACCTTCCTGCTCGCGGTCGTGCTCGTCGCCGCGATGCGGCACCGTCAGGAACGACCCGAGTCCAAGGAAGAGACGGCCGGCGGTGCGATCAAGCGGCTGAAGGAAGAGTGGACCGAGGGGCTCCGGCTCTGCGTCGCGGGCCCGGCGATGCGGCTGTTCTTCGTGTTCTGCCTGGTCACCGGCGTCGGCGAAGGGATCATGAGCACGCTGTTCGCGCCGTTCATCAGCTCCGAGGTCGGCGGCGACGGGAAGGTGTACGGACTGGTCGTGTCGTCGCAGGCGATCGGCGGGATCGTCGGCGGCCTGGTCGCCGCCGCGATCGGCTCCCGCTGGCCGGCCGCGACCCTGTGGGGAGTCGGCGCCTTCGCGTTCGGCCTGATCGACATCGCCCTGTTCCTCTACCCGTTGGCGTCGAACAGCGTGATCCCGGCGTTCGTCTTCATGATCGTCGTCGGCCTGCCCGGCGCACTCACCGTCGCCGGGATGATGACGGTGTTCCAAAAGCTGACCGTCGACGGCACCCGCGGCCGCATCTACGGCGCGGTCGGCGCCGCCGAAAGCGTCGCGGTCCTGCTCGGCATCGCCGCGGCCGGCCTGCTCGGCGACGCCGTCGGCATCATCCCGATCCTGGTCTTCCAGGGCCTCGGGTACGTCGTGGGCGGGCTGGTCGTACTCAGTCGGCGGCGGGTTCTGGCTCCTCAGCCTGCAACTGCTCCCCCGCTCCCGGTGTGACCCGGTGCAGGCGGACTCGAGCGACCCGGCGGCCGTCCATCTCGGTCACGGTCAGGGTGTGCGCGTCGATCGGGACCTCGTCACCCGTGGACGGGACCTTCCCGAGGCGCGCGGCGAGGAACCCGCCGACGGTCTCGTAGGGCCCGTCGGGGAGCTCGATGGTGGTCGCGTCGGCGAAGTCGTCCAGGTTCAGCAGCCCGTCGACCTCGATGTCGCCGCTGCGTAGCCGGGTCGTCTCGGCCGGCTCCTCGTCGTACTCGTCCTTGATGTCGCCGATCAGTTCCTCGACCAGGTCCTCGAGCGTGACGATGCCGGCGGTGCCGCCGTACTCGTCCAACACGATGGCCAAGTGCGTCGACCGGCGGCGCATCTCGGTCAGGGTCGGCAGCAGCTTCGCGGTGTCCGGCAGCATCAGGACCTCGCGCGCCAGGTCGCCGACCCGCACCGAGCGGGTCGCGACCGCCGGGTCGAACAGGTCCCGGACGTGCACGAAGCCGACGATGTCGTCGGCGGAGCCGTTCATCACCGGGTACCGCGAGTGCGGCCGCTCGGCGGCGAACTTGACCGCCTTGTACGCCGGCATCTCGGCGTCGACGAAATCCACCTCGGTGCGCGGCAGCATCAGCTCGCGCAACTGCCGGCTGCCGGCCTCGAAGACGTCGTCGACGATCTTGCGCTCTTCCTCACCGAGCGACTCGTGCGCGGAGATGACGTCGCGCAGCTCCTCGTCGGACATCACCTCGCGGTTCGCGTTCGGGTCGCCGCCGAGCGCGCGCACCACCAGGTCGGTGGACCTCGACAGCAGCCAGATCACCGGCCGCGCGCCGGACGCGATCCGGTCCACGAGCGGCCCGAGAGCGAGCGCGAACCCCTCGGCCCGCTGCAGGGCCAGGCGCTTCGCGGCCAGCTCACCGAGCACGATCGAGACGTACGAGATCAGGATCGTGATCAGCACCAGCGCGACCGTGCCGGCCACCGACTCGGGCAGGCCGAGCTTCTGCAGCTGCGGCGAGAGGCCGTCGGCGAGCGTCGCGCCACCGAAGGCGGCGGACAGGAAGCCCATCAGGGTCACGCCGATCTGCACGGCGGACAGGAACCGGTTCGGGTTGGCGGCCACCTTGGCGACGATCTCGCCGCGTCGCCCTTGGTGCGAGAGCGCCTTGAGCTGACTGTCCCGGAGCGAGACGAGGGCCATCTCGGCCGCGGCGAAGACTCCGCCGATCAGCACGAAGACCAGAATCAGGACGATGTTGAGCAGGGTGTCGTTCATGGGTCGGAGTTCCTAGCGCCCTCTCGTCAGGTGCCGAGAGGGCGTGCGTTGGGCGTAGTCGTCCATCTACCAAGCCTACCGGTCACGTGGCGCATCGTGCGTGTTCGAGTTTGTCGGTTTATGATGATTCCTGGCCGGACGCGTCGTACGGCCGGGAGGGTCCATCATGAACACACCGCGCGGTGTACGCCGTACCGACACCAGACTGTCGGACGGACGCGA
Source organism: uncultured Actinomycetota bacterium (assembly GCA_963822475.1). Taxonomy (GTDB): domain Bacteria; phylum Actinomycetota; class Actinomycetes; order Propionibacteriales; family Kribbellaceae; genus Kribbella. The sequence goes on along the minus strand of CAWGHT010000006.1, from coordinate 288,485 downwards.
GCTGATCTACTACGACCCCGCCGACGCGCCGGCCCGGGCGCCGCTCGAGGACACCCGCGGTCTGCCGGCCCCGCAGCCGCAGGTCGAGCTGCGCACCGATCCGCTCACCGGCGACGTGATCACCTACGCCACCCACCGCAACACCCGGACGTACCTGCCGCCGGCGGACCAGTGCCCGCTGTGCGCGAGCAAGCCGGGCAACCCGACCGAGATCCCGGACCACGACTACAACGTCGCCGTCTTCGAGAACCGGTTCCCGTCCTTCGCCGGCCCCGGCCGGACCGAGGTCGTGTGCTTCACCAGCGACCACAACCGCTCGTTCACCGACCTGTCCCAGGGCCAGGCCCGGCTGGTCGTCGACACCTGGGCCGACCGGACCGCCGAGCTCGGCGCCCGCGACGACGTCGAGCTGGTGTTCCCGTTCGAGAACCGCGGCCGCGAGATCGGCGTCACGCTCAGCCACCCGCACGGCCAGATCTACGGCTACCCGTTCGTCCCGCCGCGGATGCAGAACCTGTTGCGGCAGGCCCGCAAACACCAGGAAGTTGCCGGTAGCAACCTGTTCGCCGACGTCCTGGCCGCGGAGCGGAAGGACGGCACGCGGGTCATCGCCGAGAACGGCAACTGGACCGCGTTCGTCCCGGAGGCCGCCCGCTGGCCGGTCGAGGTGCACCTGTACCCGCACCGCCAGGTCGGCGGCATCGACGAGCTGTCGGTCGGCGAGCGCGACGACTTCGCCGAGCTGTACCTCGACGTCCTCAGCCGTTTCGACGGCCTGTACGGCGAACCGCTGCCGTACATCGCCGCCTGGCACCAGGCCCCGGTCCGGATCGATCGCGAGCTCGGCTACCTGCACCTGGAGCTGTTGTCGATCCGGCGGGCCAAGGACAAGATCAAGTACCTGGCCGGCTCCGAGTCCGGCATGGGCGCGTTCATCAGCGACACCCGGCCCGAGGATGTGGCCGACACCCTGCGAAAGGCCGGCCAGTGAGCTTCCAGAAGGTTTTCGGTACGTCGCCCGACGGCAGCTGGCGCGCCCCGGGCCGGGTCAACCTGATCGGCGAGCACACCGACTACAACGACGGCCTGGTACTCCCGATCGCGCTGCCGAACCGCATCCTGGTCACCGCCTCGAAGCGGGACGACGGCCGGATCGCCGTCGCGTCGAGCGGGCACCGAGGCACCATCGAGTTCGCGATCGACGACCTGGCCCCGGGTTCGGTCGGCGACTGGGCGGCGTACCCGGCCGGTGCGGCCTGGATCCTGCGGGAGTCCGGCTACCCGATCGGCGGCGCGAACCTGCTGGTCGACTCGGACCTCCCGTCCGGCGCCGGCCTGTCGTCGTCGGCCGCCCTGCTCTGCGCGACGTTCGTGGCGTTGCTGGGTCTGCGCGACGTCGAGGTCGACCCGGCCGAGATCGCGCGGCTGGCACAGAAGGCCGAGAACCAGTACGTCGGCGCACCGGTCGGACTCATGGACCAGATGGCCTCGATGTGCTGCACCGAGGGTCATGCGCTGTTCTTCGACATCCGCGCGATGTCGACCGACCAGATCCCGTTCAACCCGCCCGCCGACGATCTCGCGCTGCTGGTCGTCGACGTGAAGGCACCGCACCGGCACGTCGACGGCGAGTACGCCGCGCGCCGGAAGAGCTGCGAGCAGGCGGCGGCCGAGCTCGGCGTACCGGCTCTGCGGTCGATCGCGTTCGAGGACCTCGACGACGCGCTCGCACGGTTGTCGGACGACGTCGTACGGCGGCGTGTGCGGCACGTGGTGACCGAGATCCGCCGGGTCGAGGACGCGGTCGCGTTGATGCGGGCCGGCAAGCTGCGCGAGGTGGGTCCGCTCTTCACCGCATCGCACGCCTCGCTGCGCGACGACTTCGAGATCACCGTGCCGGAGCTGGATGTTGCCGTCGACACCGCACTGGACGCAGGCGCCCTCGGTGCGCGGATGACCGGCGGCGGTTTCGGTGGTTGCATCATCGCGCTGGTCGAGGCCTCGGCGGCCGACGCCGTACTGTCCGCCATCGAGAAAGCCTTTGCGGAACACGGTTTCTCGGCCCCGAGCTCGCTGGCCGCAACCCCGTCAGCAGGTGCTTCCAGGGTCAGCTAGGAGGCGATGACGAGGTCGCATCCCGTGTCGCGCATCGCCTTGCGGGCGGCGGGCGTCAGGCCGTTGTCGGTGACGATCACGTCGAGGTCGGACCAGGTCGCGAACGTACTCAGGCCGACGGTCCCCCACTTGGTGTGGTCCGCGACCACGACCACCTCACGGCTCGCGGCGATGAACGACCGGTTGGTCTCGGCCTCCATCAGGTTCGGCGTGCTCAGCCCGTGCTCGGCGTCGACACCGTGCGCGCCGAGGAACAGCAGGTCCAGGTGCAGCGACGCCAGCGCGGCGGTCGCGATCGGGCCGACCAGCGCGTCCGACGGTGTCCGGATCCCGCCGATCAGGACGACGGTGCGGTCCGAACGCCCGTTGCCGTGGAACACGTCGGCGATCCGCGCCGAGTTCGTGACAACTGTCAAGTTTTCCACCCGCAACAGCTGACGGGCCAGCGCGTACGTCGTCGTACCGGCGCCGATGCCGATCGCGCTGTCCGGCTGCACGCGGGTGGCGGCCTCGGCCGCGATCGCCTGTTTGGCCGCGGACTCCTGGGTCAGCTTGGCGTCGAAGCCCGGCTCGTGCGCGCTGCGCAGGCCGACCGAGGTCGCGCCGCCGTGCACCTTGTGCAGCAGGCCGCTGGAGTCCAGGGCGTCCAGGTCGCGCCGGATCGTCATGTCCGAGACCCCGAACCGGTCGACCAGTTCGGCCACCGTGATCGCGCCCCGGCTGTTGACCTCGGCAACGATCGTGGCCTGTCGCTGGGCGGCGAGCTGGCCGCCGCGGCCGCGTGGCGGTTCTGCTCCGGCTGCGTTCACGTCCACAGAATAGTCTTCCTGGCAGGGAAATGTGTTGCCCGGCCGGTGGCAGCGCGTCACCCTGAAGCATGCGATTCCCCGAGGACGTCCCGGTGCTGACCGACGGTGTGGTGACCCTGCGTGCGCACACAGCGGCCGACGTAGACCCGGCGTACCGGATGTGCCAGGACCCGGTGATGCAGGAATGGACCACGATCCCGGTCCCGTACCTGCACGAGCACGCGGTGAACTTCCTCACCGAGGTGGTCCCGGCCGGCTGGCGCGACAGCACTGCCTGGGCCTGGGCGATCGAGTACGACGGGAACTACGTCGGCACCATCGACCTGCGCGACGGCGAGGGCGGTGTCGGCGAGGTCGGGTTCGCGGTGGCGGCCGAGGTCCGCGGCCACGGGGTGATGACGCGCGCCCTGAAGCTGGTGGTGCGGTACGCGTTCGACAGCCTCGACTGGAAGCGCGTGATCTGGCGTGCGTACGTCGGCAACTACGCGAGCCGCCGGGTCGTGTGGAAGACCGGATTCCGTGGCCTGGTGACGATTCCGGGCGGTGGCCGGGCGCGCGGCGTACGGAAGGACGAGTGGGTCGCGACGATCGGGTGCGACGACGAGCTCGAGCCGAAGGGCAACTGGTGGAAGGTGCCCGTGCTCGACGGCGGCGCGATCCGGCTGCGGGAGCTGCGCGCATCGGACGCGCAACGGGTGATGGAGGCCTGCGGCGACGAGCGGACGCAGCAGTGGCTGTCGGGTATGCCATCGCCGTACGGACTCGACGATGCCAAGGGATTCATCGCGAGCCGGCCGGATGCGGCGGCGAGCGGTGAGGCAGTCGCGTGGGCGATCGCCGACGCGGTCACCGACGAGCTGCTGGGCAACGTCAGCATCTTCGGTCTGAACAACCGGATAGACAACGCGATCGGCGAGATCGGGTACTGGATGCACCCGGACGCGCGCGGCCGCAAGGTGATGTCGAGCGCGGTCGAGTTGGTGATCGGGCACGCGTTCCGGCCGGTCGAGGACGGCGGTCTGGGCCGGCGCCGGCTGGTGCTGAAATGCGCCGACGTGAACACCGCGTCCGCGCACGTTGCCGAGGCCAACGGCTTCACACGGGTCGCCGACGAACGCCTGGCAGACCCCCGCCGCGACGGCACGTACGACAACCTCCTCACCTACGACCTCCTCGCCACCGAGCACCTCGGCGGCTGACGTTTCCGGACCGCGGTGACCGGCTGCAGGCAGTGGTTTACGGCGAGTTGGTGTCAAACGACACCGGTTCCCCTCGCCGTCGCGCTGCCGGGCTGCTTGAATCGACGGGTGAGAGATCGTGAGGAACTCGTCCGCCGTTGGCAGGCCGGGTGGTCCGTCTCGCGGGGCTGGACCACGGTTGAGGAGGACAACGACGGCATCCTGGTCGTCCGGGCAGGTGAGGAGAGCCGGCCGACGGAGTACGTCGTACTGGATGCCGATGACAAACCGGAACGGGTGGAACGCGCCGCCCAGCTGGCCCTCGCCGACGGCGGCGGGCGCGGCTCGGGCTGGATCACGCTGGCCACCGACGACAAAGAGGCCAGGATCGAGCAACTGGAGGAACTCGGCCTCGAGGTCCAGCAGGACCAGGACTGGCTGATGACGATCCAGCTCTCGGAGCAGCCCGCGCTGAAGCTCCACGAGCGCTATTCGCTGCACACCGAACTCGAGGACGACCTGATCATCACCCGCGCCACGATGCACGGCGGCGTGGTGTCGAGCGGCCGGATGGCGGTCGTCGGCGAGGACGCGGTCGCGGACCGGATCGAGACCGACCCGGCACACCGCCGGCGCGGACTCGGCAGCGCGATCATGGCGTCGCTGGTCGAGACGGCCGCGGCGAAGGGTGCGAAACGCGGCATCCTGATCGCGTCGATCGACGGCCTGCGGCTGTACCGGAGCCTGGGCTGGAAGGTGATCGCCGACATCGTCATCGCCCGTTCACGGTGATTCTGGCGGACGTTTGAAACGCTTGTGATAGTCAAAGCTTCGTGAAGTGCTGACGCCTGCCGCTTGGGCCAGTGCTGCGCCGGGCAAGGCTGCAGACCATGACGAACCACAGACGGTCCCCCGGAAACGGTGTGGCCGGTCCCCTCATCGCCTCACTGTCGGCTCTCGTGTTGCTGGCCGGCATCGGATGGTTCGTACTGCGTCAGTCGGACAGCAGCAAGGTGACGAGCCAGTCGGATCCGATCACGTCGATGGCTACCGCGAGCGACGACGCGGCGTCCACACCTGTCCGTCCGACGACTCCGACGTACACACCTCGCCGTACGACGCCTTCCACGGCGAAGAGCGTGACGCCCAAGCCCACGCGGACGACGTCGGCGCCGAGCCGCGGCAGCACGCGGACGCCGAAGCCCACCACGTCGACGACGTCACCCAAGCCGAGTCACTCCGCGACCCCGACGCCTACGCCGACGCCGACCAAGACGACGAAGACCTCGAGGCCCACCTCCGGACCGGCCGAGGCGCAGGTACTCGACCTGACCAACCAGGAACGTGCGAAGGCCGGCTGCGGACCGTTGCGGACCAACAGTTCGCTGACCCGGGCGGCCGAGGCGCATGCCGCCGACATGGTTGCCAAGCACTACTTCGCGCACGACAGCCTGGACGGCCGCAGCCCGTTCGACCGGATGAAGGCGGCCGGTTTCCGGGGCGGCGCGATGGCCGAGAACATTGCCGTCGGCTACACGAGCGCGGCCTCGGTCGTGAAGGGCTGGATGAACAGCGCCGGGCACCGCGCGAACATCCTCAACTGCAGCTACACGATGATCGGGATCGGGTACGACAGCGGCCAGGTGAAGCCGGACTGGGGCAACGGCAGCTGGGTGCAGGATTTCGGCGGCTGAGCGGTTACCACGGCGTTCAGTCAATCGTTTTCTTCAGGATTCGTTAAGAGGGCAGTCGGCTCCGTAACGATGACCTTGCACGTCGGTTAAGGTCGCTGTTCGGTGAGACCAGGGGGGACCTGGCTGGACCACGGGGAACGACGCGCAACTCGGTACGACGAAAAACGAAGAGGATTCGCCCATCCCATGACGGATTCGCCTACCCCCCGGCGGCACCGCGGTAGCAGAAGAGCGCCCCGGCGGAGCCGTGGCCTCGTCGCCCCGGTCGTCAGCGCGCTCTCGGTCCTGGTCGCGATCGGACCGGTCGTCTGGTTGATGTCTCGCGACACGACCCGGGTCGACGACGCCACCAACGTCCAGTACGTCAACGAGGACACCCGCGTCGACGGCGGCGCGGCGGTCGAGGGTACGACGGCCGGCACACCTCTCGTCACCATCACGAAGACCTTGCCGAACGGCCGCACGACGACAGCAGTCCTCGGTACGCCGGCATTCGGCGCGAACGCGTCCTCCTCCGCAACTCCGGCCAGCCCTGGTGCGTCGAGTGACACGCCCAGCAACGTGCTCACCACACCGACCGCGCCGACGGTCGGCGTGACCACGGTGACCGTGCCGCCGACCGCGCCACGCCGTACGCCGACCAACACCAGCAAGCCGACGAAGACCGCGAGTACGACGCCGACGCGGACGCCGACTCGTACGCCGACCAAGACGCGGACGACCGACCCGACGCCGAGCGACACCACGCAGCCGCCCACCGGTGGCGGCGGGACGAACACCCAGGAGCGGCAGGTCCTCGAGTACACGAACCAGATCCGTGAACAGCAGGGCTGCGGCCCGCTCCGGCTGGACAGCGCACTCGTCGAAGCCGCCGGCAAGCACGCGTCGGACATGGTCCGCCGGCACTACATGGACCACACGAACCCTGATGGACAGGACCCGGGCGATCGAATGGCGGCCGCCGGGTACAGCGGGTCGAGCTGGGGCGAAAACATCGCGGCCGGCTACGACAGCGCACAGAAGGTCGTCGCTGCCTGGATGCAGAGCGACGGGCACCGCAAGAACATCCTGAACTGCCGGTTCACCACGATCGGCGTCGGATACGACCCCGGTCAGGTGCGGTCGGACTGGGGACCGGGCAGCTGGGTCCAGGACTTCGGCAGAAGCTGAGGCCGGGTAGCCATCGTGGTTGTCATCGTGTCGAGAACACCGAGAGTGGCCAGAACGTTGTTCCAGGGTCACAATGTCCGGCCGATTCACGGCCGGTCGCGGCGGGTAGATCCGTCCTTGTCATGTTGCCGGACGGTCCTGGGGGGCTCCGGTGAGACGACGTGTGAGGCGTCTCGATCTGGCGAGGCACGTCTTGGGGGCGCGACTTTGAAGGGAACAACGAAATAATGTCCGAGTCCGGCAACGGCCGGTACAAACCACGCAGGAAAGCGACGCGAGCGGCCTCCCGTTCGTCGCGATCCGGCAACCGGTCCACTCCGCCGCCCGCGGAAACCACCCCGCCCGCACCACCCGAACCGCCGCGCTACGCGCCGCGGACCAGCGACGAGTCCCCGTTCTGGGCCAGCGCGCCGAAGGGCGCCACGTCCAGCGAGTCCCCGTTCTGGGCCGGCGGCAACCAGTCGCGCCCCGCCACACCCCAGTACGCACCGCGCGGCGCGCTCCCGAGCTACACCGCTCCCGACACCGAGTCCGGCCTGCCCACTCGCCCCGCCGAGGAGCCAGCTGCTGGTCAGGGAAACCGGCGGCCTGCTGGTGGTACGCCGTCGTGGGTCGACCAGTCGATCGCGGGCACGGACCCCGAGCCCCCAACCCGAGCCCGCCGCGCCGCCCGCACGGAGACCCCTGCCCCGGCTGCGACCCCGCTCGGCGAAACCGCCGGCACCTGGTCCTCCCGCCGAGCCGCCGACGACTGGGCCTCCCTAGGCGCCGACCCGACGGGCAGTGCAGAAACACCTGCCCCCCGCCTCGACGGCCCAGCCGCCCCGCGACCGGCAGGTGGCGCAGGTAGCTCCGCCGCCGACGCCCTAGCCGCAGCCGCCAGCCGTCGCCCGACCACCCGCCCCGAACCAGGCACCGGAACAACCGCAAGCGCGTTCGGCACCGGCACAAGCACCTCCGGCTCTGGGACGAGCACGTCCGGCATCGGTGAGAGCACGTTCGGCGCTGGCACCGCTGGCTCGGGCGCGTTTGGCGCGGATCGTGCGGATGGTGGCGTGGCTGGTGTTGGTGCGGCGGCGTACGCGGGTGCTGGGTCTGAGGTTGGTGGGACCGACTCTGAGGCCGAGCATGTTGCTGCCGGTACGGGCGGCGGCGGGCGTGGGGGCTTCTGGGCCGGGTAGGACTGGCGGTTCTGGGCCTGGCGGTAGTGGACCGGGACGGCGTACTGCGGCACGGTCTGCGGCGGCTGGGCGGTCTGCCCGCGGTCGTCGTACGGTGATTGCGATTGCTTCTGTCCTGCTGGTGATCACGCCGATCTCGTGGATCCTGCTGCACCAGCCGCAGAACGACGAAGCGGACGCATCCATCCCGATCGTCACCCGCACCGACGACACCTACATCACGCCCAGCGCCAAGCCGGCCGTCGCGACCCCCTCGGCCAAGGTCACCGTCCCGCCAACGGCGACCCCCACGGCCACCCCCACCAAAACCCCGTCGGAGACCCCCTCGGAAACCCCGACCGACTCTCCGACGAACACCCCGACGGACACCCCCACCACCAAGTCCTCCAAGTCCCCCACCACCGCCCCAACCTCGGCCCCGACAACGCAGCCCACCACAGCACCAACCTCCCCGGGCCGCACAGTAACCACCCCCAAGCCGACCCAGACCACCACGACACCACCCCCACCGGTCGACGGCGGCATGCAGCCCAACGAGAAGCAGTTGTTCGACCTGATCGACAACGCCCGCGAGGACAACGGTTGTGGCCCGCTGCTGCAGGACCCGAGCATGACCGGCAACGCACGGGCGACCGCAGGCAGCCGGGCCAAGACCGGTAGCGGTATGGACGACAGCAGCGGATCCCAGGTAGGTGCCGGCGCGGACAAGATGACCGCGCAGCAGGCGTACGACCGGCTGATGACGAGCAGCCGGAGCACGGTGCTGAACTGCAACCTGACGACGCTCGGCGTCGGCTTCGGCACCGCAAAGCGGTGCACGCTGCAGATCCTCGCGTGCCTCGCCTACACCGATCGCAACGCGTGGGTGGCGAACTTCTCCTAGGTGCGGAGCTGTACGCAGGCATAACCCCCTCGGGCGGGCTTCGGGAGCCGGTTTCGAGGGGTTTTTGCCTGCGTGGACGGCCGGTTGTTGTGCTGGTGGCGGGTTGTAGCGCGTCAGTGGTGAAATAACCCGCCAGCGGGCGACCCAGCGGCGCCCCCGAGTCATGGGGTTGAGTGCCGGGGGCGGCGGGTGGTGGGCCGGTGGATGGGTCATGCCTTGAGCAGGTTGGGTGGATTTGTCTGCGGAGCGGGGTGGTGGGTGCGACCATGGGGGTGATGGTCCTGGTTCACCGGCCTGCGGGAGGTTGGATGTTCGAGCGGGATGATGTGGATCGGGCGGAGCCGGCGCATTTCGGGATTCATCCGGAGGCGTTCGCCGAGGAGCGGCCGGATCCGCGGCCCGAGGAGGCCCGGCGGATGGGGTTGAGCCGGCATACCGAGGAAGGCGCCGTGCTGTACTTCGCGTCGTCGCTCGACCGCGGCAAACCCGCGCATCGGATGATGGCCTGGATCCTGCTGATCACGTTCGCCGCGCCGGTGATCTACATCCTGCTCGTGCTGTAGAACCTGCGCCAGTGATCTAGATCTTGCTCGTGCTGTAGAACTCCTGCCGGTGGCGTTGCGGCGTCGTGCCGAGCAGCCCGTGGAAGTGGTGCCTAAGTGCGTCGCTGCTTCCGAAGCCGCTTTCTGTCGCCACCCGCTCGATCGACAGATCCGTTGTCTCCAGCAACAACCGCGCCCGGTCCAGCCGCTGCTGCAGCAACCACGTCTGTCCCGAGCTCCCGGTCCGCGCCCGGAACTGCCGGGTGAACGTACGTCGTGACATCGCCACCGCCCCCGCCCACTCGTCGAGCGACACCGGCTGGTCGAGCCGCGCCCGTGCCCACACCATCGCCTTCTCGATCACGTCGTCGGCGGGGTCCGGCGGCACCGGCACCGGGATGTACTGCGCCTGCGATCCGCTCCGATGCGGCGCCACCACGATGTCCCGGGCAACCTTCTCCGCCACCTCGATCCCGTGGTGCGTGCGCACCAAGTGCAGACAGCAGTCCAACGAGGCCGCCGTACCCGCAGACGTGACCAGGTCCCCCTGATCCGACCACAGCACGTCGGCGCGGACCTTCAGATCCGGGTACCGCGACCGCAGCTCGTCGGCGAACCGCCAGTGCGTCACCACCTCACGCCCCTCGGCGAGTCCGCTCGCCGCCACCAGGAACGCCCCGACGCACAACCCGACCACGGTGGCGCCCCGCGCATGCGCCCGCCGGATCGCGTCCAGCAGTACGTCGGACGCCACCAGACCGGGCTCCCAACTCGGCAGCACCACGACATCGGCCCGCTCCATCGCCTCGAGCCCGTGGTCCACCGTGATCCCGAAGCCGGCGCTGGTGGCGAACGATCCCGGTTCCTCCGCACAGACGAGTACGTCGTACCGGGACGGCAGACCGCGGCGTTCGCCGAGCACCAGGCACGGCACGGACAGGTGGAACGGGCTCATCCCGGGATACGCGAGGACGGCGACAGTACGCATGAGGACAGTATGGCCCGATCTTCGGGAACTGTGACTCGCGGGCCAATGGTGAGACGGATCGCCAGGCCGGAAGATCGTGGTCATGAAGATCACGCACATCGGCGGCCCGACCGCCGTCCTGGACCTCGGCGGCCTTACGTTCCTGATCGACCCGGCGTTCGACGAGCCCCGCGACTACCAGCTCCCGGGCCGGGTGATGACCAAGCTGACCGGCCCGGCGATCCCGGCCGCGGAGCTCGGCCCGATCGACGTCGCTCTGGTCTCGCACGACGAGCACAAGGACAACCTCGACGACGCCGGCCGCGCACTGCTCCCGTCGATCCCGACGGTCCTCTCGACTCCCGGCGCAGCGGTCCGCATCCCCGGCGTACGCGGGCTGAAGAACTGGGAGTCGATCGACCTGCCCCGGCCGGACGGCGGCGTGATCACGGTGACCGGCGTACCGGCACTGCACGGCCCGGAAGGCGCCGAGGCGGTCCTCGGTTTCGTGACCGGATTCGTCCTGCAGGGCGAGGGCCTTCCGACCGTCTACGTCTCCGGCGACAACGCGTCGCTCGGCCTGGTGAAGGAGATCGCCGACCGGTTCGCACCGATCGATGTCGCGGTCCTCTTCGCGGGAGCCGCGCGGACAGCGCTGCTCGACAACGCCAACCTGACGCTCACGTCGACGGACGCGGTCGAGGCCGCGCGAATCCTGGACAGCGCGACGATCGTCCCTGTCCACACCGAAGGCTGGAAGCACTTCAGCGAGGGACCGGAGCAGTTCGTGGCTGCGTTCCGTGACGCCGGACTGGAGAATCGCGTCAGGCTGCTGGAGCACGGCGTCGCGACGAGCCTTGGTTGAGGGCTTGACGAGTACGGAGCGTGACGGATAGCGTGCGACCGCCGGGGGGAACCGGCAGCTTGCAATCATCGGGCCGGGGGGAAATTCGGCCCACTGCCGAGGGGGACATTCCTTTGTTCGTACGACGCTTTCGCACGCTCTTTTCCGCTGCCACGGCCGCCGTGGTGCTGGCCGGTACGGCGGCACTCGCACCACTGCCGGCCGATGCGGCGATCACCGTCGTCCTGAGCGGAATCCAGTACGACCCGCCGGGCGCGGATGTCCGCACCAACGCTCAGCTGAACAACGAGTTCTTCACTGTGCGCAACATCAGCTCGCGGCCGATCAACCTGTCCGGGTTCCGGGTGCTGGACGCGGCCAACCATCTGTTCGTGTTCCCGCGCGGATATGTGCTGGCGGGCCGGTCGACCGTCATCGTCCGCACCGGCAAGAACCGGAACCGCGCGCTCACGCTGTACTGGAACCAGAGCTGGTACATCTGGAACAACACCGGCGACACCGCCCGCTTCCAAACCCCCGCCGGCAAAACCTTCGACACCTGCACCTACAAAGCAGTAACCGGCCGCTACCGAGTCGGCTGCTAACTACGGCGGTCCGGTGCCGGGTCGGTTCCTTCCGGGATCCATTCCTGGACGGTGATTTCGTCTCCTACCCGGATGTTGCCGGGGGCAAGTACTGCGCCTTTGACGCCGAAGCTCACGCCGCCGCCGTAGGCGGGTTCGCGTCGGTAGGTCGCCAGCGTCCGGGTCGGTTCCGGCCCGGACTTGGCGCCGGTGGCCTGATCCACGGTCGGCACCGCGCACCGGATCCCGCGCGCGGAGTACCCGATCTCCACCGCTCCAGCGGCCATCCGGAGCACCTTGTCCTCGGTGTGCGGCTCGTCCCACCCGGAGACGACCAGGTTCGGCCGGAAGCGGTTCATCGGGATCGCGTTGCCGCCATGCTCGAGGATGCGCGCGTTCAGCCCGTCGAGTGACGCCTGCGACGTGATCATCAACGCGTGCGCGTCACCGAACCCGGTCAACCCGCGATTCACGCCCCACCCGGGCCGCTCATGCTCAGGCGTCACACGAACCAGAGCGGCCGGCACACCGAGCCGCGCGGTGAACCACTCGTCCGCGGCAGGGTCCTGCACGATGCCCTGCCCGAACCATTTCTCGAACAGACTGACGTCCCGCCGCTTCCCGTCGTACCGGATCTCGACCTCGAGGTCCGGGGCGCCGGACGCGGAGAGCCGGAGTGCGTCGCCGGCGAGTTCGGCGTGCAGCGTGGCCATCGCGGGCAGCTTGCGTTGGCTGAGGAACGTTCCGTCCGGCTGGACCAGCATGAACAGCCGGTCGTTCAGCAGACCGGTCGGTCCGACGTCGGCGGTCTCGACGGGGACACCGGCGAGGCCTTTCACCGGGTAGTAGGCCAGGGCGGCAACCTTCGCGACAGACACGGCCTAAGCGTAACCGGCCTTGCTCTGTTGAAACATGTTGAGTTATGTTTGAACACGTGGAGGATGTCGCAGCTTTCGCCGCCGCCTTGGAGCGGGTACGTCGTCAGGTGGGTCTGAGTTACCGCCAGTTGGCGGACCGCGCGCACTACTCGCATCCGCATCTGATCCGGGCGACCAGTGGCAAGCACCTCCCGACCTGGGACGTGGCGGCCGCCTATCTGACCGGCTGCGGAGTGCCGGTGGATCTGCTGCCGGTTTGGCACCGGCGGTGGAGGCAGGCGAGCCGCGATCCGCGCGACATCGTCGGTCTGCTGGAGAACGCGGAGAACCTCGAGGATCTGGGAGTCGCGCTAGCAGCGCTAGCCCGGCCGCGCTCCTTGCGAGCACTGGAGCAGCAGACCGGGATCCCACGAGCGACGATCCAGGCGTGGCTCCAAGGCACCAGACTCCCGGGCCGAGACCGCCTCGACCACCTCGTCAGAACGATCGGCGCAACACCAGCAGAGCGCACCGCAGTCGCCGAAACCATAGACCGCGTCAGGTCCGGAAGGATGAGGCCGGCGCCCGCGGTGTGACGAAGCCTTCTGCGTCGGTCAGCGGGGTTGCTTTGCCGGCGAGCTCCTGCAGCGGCATCACGTCGTACGGCGGTTGCGCCCGCCGGCCCGCGTCCGTCAGATCGGGCACGGGCTGCGGTGACGCCACCATGATGACGTTCCCGAACCCCTTGCCCCGCAGGATCTTCCGCTCAGCAAGTACGACGCCCGCACCAACCACGTCCCGTACCGTCGCCGCCGTACGCCGGATGAACGGCAACCCGGCCTTCCCATCGATCAGGTTCGCAACCAGCACGCCGGTCGGCCGCAGAACCCGAGCGCACTCCGCGAAGAACTCCGCCGTCACCAGATTCGCCGGCACCGCCTCGTGCTCGAACGCATCCAGGATCACCAGATCCATCGAGTCGTCGTACAACTCGATGATCCCCGCCCGCCCCGTGACCGGCCGGACCTTGATCCCAGACCGCTTAGGCAACGGCAGCGCCTCACGCACGAACTCGGTCAGGTCCTCATCCGGCTCAAGCACGACCTGCCGAGACCGCGGCCGCGTCACCGCGACGTACCGCGGCAAACTCAGCGCAGCACCGCCGACATGCACCACCGCAACCGGCTGCCGCCGCGGCGCAACCGCATCCACAACATCGCCGATCCGCCGCATGTACTCGAACGACAGATTCCCCGGATCCGCGAGATCCACCTGCGACTGCGGCGACCCGTCCACCCGCAGCACAAATGTCCCGTCGGCCTGCGCCTCGACACTAGCCATCCCCGACCCAGTCCGCCGCTCCACGCGGCCATCCTTCCAGACGCTGAAGACGGCCTACCGCGCCTCGCGCTCCTCAGCCACGGCAACGTCGGTGTTGTCGGTGAACAGCCCGTCGATCCCAACCTTCCGGTACGCCGCGATCTCGCCGAACAGATTGCCCGAATCCGCCGGCACCGCCGAACTGTCGAACTCGGCCGGAAGGAACGTGTTCTCCACCCGGAACGTGTACGGGTGCACAACGAGACCGACCTTGTGCGCGTCAGCGACCAGAGCAGTCGGCTTACCGAGCTTGCCGGTCGCGTCGAGCGGGATCACCTGGTCCTTGCTCGGCCCGACACCCTCGGCGTACGTCGCGACCTCGCGCAGCCCCTGAGCGCTCACGACATCGGCGTACGTGCGCTTGTCACCGGAGACCACGAAGTCGTACGGCGCACCGCTCGAGCTGGTCAGCTGCACCAGCGGGACGCGGAGCTCCTTGTGCAACGCCTTCAGGTTCGAGACCTCGAACGACTGCACGAACACCTTCGCTCCTGAGCGGTTCAGGCCGTTGCGGTTCAGCGTCCGCACCAGCTCCGGCTCGAGCGCGAGACCCTGCTGACGGAAGTACGTCGGGTGCTTGGTCTCCGGGTAGATGCCGATCGGGCGGCCGAGCTCCTTGGAGAGCCGCTTGCTGAGGTCGATCACTTCCTGGAAGGTCGGGATCTGGTAGTGCCCGTTGAACACCGTGTTGTGCTGCCGGACCGCGGGAATGCGCTCGACCGCGCGCAGCGTCTTCAGCTCGGCCAGCGTGAAGTCCTCGGTGAACCAGCCGGTGACCGCGACCCCGTCGAGCAGCTTCGTCTTCTTCCGGCCCGCGAACTCGGGGTGGTTCGCGACATCCGTCGTACCGCCGATCTCCGGCTCGTGCCGCGCGACCAGCACCCGGTCCTTCGTCGTGACCAGGTCCGGCTCGATGAAGTCGGCGCCCATCCGGGCGGCCAGCTCGTACGACGCCAGAGTGTGCTCGGGCCGGTACCCGGACGCGCCGCGGTGCCCGACGATCACGAAGTCGTCATGCTTACTCTCCTGCGCCGACGGAACTGACTGCACGGTCTGCGGGACGAGCACCGACGCGGTCACGGCGAGCGCCGAGACGGCGACCGGCACCAGCCGGGCGGACAGCTTCATGAGGGTTCTCCTTACGGGTCAGGAACTGGAGCAACCCTCGGGCACCGCTGCGGCGGACCGACGTACGCCGGATGACCGGCCGGTGAATGATCCATCGAGATGTGAGGTATTAGAGGGCGTCTGAGGACCCTGCGCCGTAGCGAGGAGGCGCTCGGTGCGGTGGCTCGGCGTGCGGGGGCGAAGGTCTCGATGCGGAGCATCGTGGCCTTTGCACCCGTGCGGCGAGGTGCCGTGCCGAGTGCCCCGCAGTAGGCGCAGGGTCCTCAGACGCCCTCTTACGTACTGCCCCAGCGTTGGGCTGAGACACCTGGCTTGCTAGCGTCCCAAGCACACAATCTGATGAGCTAGGAGCCTGTCGTGAGCACTACACCGGTGAAGGTGGCCGTTACCGGGG
This sequence comes from uncultured Actinomycetota bacterium, assembly GCA_963822475.1. GTDB lineage: Bacteria > Actinomycetota > Actinomycetes > Propionibacteriales > Kribbellaceae > Kribbella. Next base: position 272,759 of record CAWGHT010000006.1, on the reverse strand, counting down.
CCGCAGGGAATATCGGTTACAGCCTGCTGTTCCGGATCGCGAGCGGGGCACTGCTCGGTCCGGACACGCCGGTGGAGCTGCGGCTGCTGGAGATCACCCCGGCGCTGAAGGCGCTCGAGGGCGTCGTGATGGAGCTCGACGACAGCGCGTTCCCGACGCTCGCCGGGATCGAGATCGGCGACGACCCGAACGTCGTCTTCGACGGGGTCAACGTCGCGCTGCTGGTGGGCGCGCGGCCGCGGACCAAGGGGATGGAGCGCGGCGACCTGCTGGAGGCGAACGGCGCGATCTTCACCGTCCAGGGCAAGGCGCTGAACGATCACGCCGCCGACGACATCCGGATCACCGTCACCGGCAACCCGGCGAACACCAACGCGCTGATCGCGAAGAGCAACGCGCCGGACATCCCGGCCGAGCGGTTCTCGGCGCTGACCCGGCTGGACCACAACCGGGCGCTGGCGCAGCTGGCGAAGAAGACCGGGACGCACGTCACCGATCTGAAGAAGCTGACGATCTGGGGCAACCACTCCGCGACGCAGTACCCGGACATCTTCCACGCCGAGGTGGCCGGCAAGAACGCGGCCGAGGTCGTCAACGACCAGGCCTGGGTGGAGAACGACTTCCTGCCGACCGTGCAGAAGCGCGGCGCCGCGATCATCGAGGCCCGCGGCGCGTCGTCGGCCGCCTCCGCCGCGGCCGCGACCATCGACCACACCCGCGACTGGCTGAAGGGCTCGGCCGAGGGTGACTGGCTGTCGATGGCGGTCGTCTCCGACGGTTCGTACGACGTCCCGGAGGGCCTGATCTCGTCGTTCCCGGTGACCACCAAGGACGGCAACTGGGAGATCGTCCAGGGCCTGGAGATCAACGAGTTCTCGCGCGGCAAGATCGACGCCTCGACCGCCGAGCTCGGCGAGGAGCGCGACGCCGTGAAGGACCTCGGCCTGATCGGCTGACAACACCTCACAGAACGGCCCCCGGGATCTGTCCCGGGGGCCGTTCTGCTGTTCTCACCGCAGGCTGTAGGCGGCGATCACGGTTTGCGTCGTGCTGTTCCCGGCCGCGTCCGTCGCGGTGGAGCGCAGCGAGACGGTCTTGCCGGCCGGCGTCGGGAAGACCGCCTTACCGCCGGCGACCGGTGCCTGGCGCCAGGTCGCTCCGGCGTCGCCGGAGTACTCGATCTTCACCTTCGCCACCGCACCGCCCTTGACCTCGTACGGCAGGACGGTGACCGGCTTGCGTTCCATCGTGTTCTTCCCGTCCAGCTCCGGCCGGAACGCGACCGTGTGGATCGGAACGCTCGTCTGGTCCGACGACGACGTGAACGTCGCCTCCAGATCGACCCGCGTCGAGAACGGCCACACCGCCTGCGTGCCGGTCGTGACCAGCTTGTACGTCGCCTTGCCGGCGGGCAGATCAGCGGCGTCGATGTTGCCGAAGTACGGCGTGGACCCGATCTCGGTCCCGTCCCGGTACAGCTTCGTACTCGCCGGCGTCATGGTGATGGCGCCGACGTGCCCGTCCGCGTCGGTGAGGCTGTACAGCGAGATGTTCAGCTCACTCCCCGACCGCGTCGCGGCGTACACCGACGGCACGAACGTGGCCGCGTTCCATCGCTCCTGGTAGTACCGGCCGGCCTTGTACAGCACCGGCTTTCCTTCCAGGCGCCACTTCGGGAACGGGAAGTCCCCGCCGTCCGTGTCCTCCTCGGTCCGGCCGGACCACCCGTACTGCGTGTCGTCGAGGTAGTACCGGATCGTCCGCGGCGGGTCGACGCGGATGACACGAGCCCAGCCGCCACCACCGTCGGGCATCACCGGGTGCAGCATCTTGAACAGCCGCGCATCCGTCGCCGCGTTGACCGTGCTGTCCACGGTCGCGAGGTCGGACTGCTTCACCTTCCGGTCGAATCCGGTCGGGAACTCGCCCGGGAAGTAGTTCGCGATCCCGTACAGGTACGGCGTGTTCGTGAAGAACCCGTCGGCACCCGGCACACCCCACTGGGACGTGACGGACCCGAACAACTCGTCCGCGGGCAGCTTCGGCCCGGCGCTGTACGTGTACATCGTCCCGGACAGGAAACCGCCCGCGGAGTACATGTACGTGCCGCCCTTGATCTTCCGGTCGAAGCCGATGCCCGAGTTGGCCTGCTTCGCGTCGGCCTTCGGCACCGACGTGGTGATCGGCTTCGCCTTCCGCGCGTCGAGGACGACCGTCTGGTCCGAGGTGAGCTTCACGCTCGGCGCGACCAGCGTGAAGAAGATCCAGTCCTCGGTGCCGCGCTCGAACTCCTGGAACTGGTTGAGCAGATACTCACCTTGCGGCAGCCGGAGGGTGACCGTGCCGTTCGCGTCCGGCGAGTACGTGTCGTTCGCGTTGTTGTCGACACCCGTGACCGACACCGGGTAGTCCGGGTCCGGTGCACCGTCGAAGCGGATCAGCTTGATGGTCAGGTTGTACGTCGGACCTTCCTTGTCCACACCCACCGGTACGACGACCGTCTGGCCACCCCCGGTCGCCGTGATCCGCCCGCTGTACAGCCCGTCCGTGCCGCCGAGTGCGGTGTCCGACGTCGCCTGTACGGACGCCGTACCACCGGCCGGGACAGTGACCGAGTCGGCGCTCAGCTTCAGCGCACCGGCCGGAGCAGCCGCACCGTCGGGCCCGTTCAGCACCGACGTCAGCGACAGCGTGACAGCCGCGTCACCCAGGTTGCGGAACGTCACGTCGCGCGTAACGGGCTGGTCGTCGGAGTGCGGGTACGTCGCCTTCCCGAACGACACGTTGCCAGACTCAGTAACCACCGTCTGCTTGATCGCCGTGGTCAGGTCGATCCGCCCGGCGCCCTGCTGGAACGACGTCTGGTCGGCCGCGACCTTCGCCGAACCCATCAACGCCGCCTTCAGCTCGGCCGGCGTCCAGGACGGGTGCTCCTGCAGCAGAATCGCGGCAGCGCCGGCGGTATGCGGCGTCGCCATCGACGTACCGGAAAGCCGTAGGTACTTGTCGCCGACCGGTTCGCCGATCGACGAGTCCTTCGACTTCGCCGCCACGATGTCCGTACCCGGCGCGGTCACGTCCGGCTTCAGCGCGCTGTCGCCGACCCGCGGCCCGCGGCTCGACGTCGGGTTCAGCTGGTCCTGCTTGGTCACATTGCCGACCGTCAGCGCCGCGTCCGCGCTGCCCGGCGAGCTGATCGTCCCGTCCCCCGGACCTTCGTTGCCGGCGGCAATCACAAACAGCGTGCCGGACTGCGCGGTCAGCCGGTTCACGGCTTCCTCGATCGGGTCGAGCTCCGGTGTGTCCTGGCCGCCGATGCTGAGGTTGACGATCTTCGCCTTGACGTCGTTCGCGGCCCATTCCATCCCGGCCAGGATCGCGGACTCTTCGCAGCCCCAGACCTCACAGATCTTGCCGTCGTAGATCCGCGCGTCCGGCGCCACGCCCTTGTAGCGCCCGTCCGACGCGGCACCGGTGCCGGCGATCGTCGACGCGACGTGCGTACCGTGGCCGACCACGTCGTCCGCCGACTCACCGGTGAAGTTCTTCTCCCCCGCGATCTGCGTCGCGAGATCCGGATGGGTCGCGTCGACACCGGAGTCGAGCACCGCGACCGACACGCCCTTGCCGGTGTACCCGGCCCGCCACGCGACCGGTCCGCCGATCTGCGGCACCGACTGGTCCAGCAGCAGCTTCCGCTTGCCGTCCAGCCACAGCTTGCTGAAACCGGCCGAACTCATGAACGCCTTGGCGTTGCTCTTGTTGACCTTCATCGCCGCGCCGCTGATCGACGGCAACTGCCGCGTGACCCGCGTTCCGGCCGGTACGGCGCGCTTCGCGGTGCCGGCGTACGTCGTCAGCACCGGGATGGCGCTCGTCGACGCGTCGTCGTACCCGTCCTTGACCAGCTCGGCGACATCGAAGAGCCGACGGTCGATCCGGCCGTCCCCCACTGCCTTGTAGACATCGGCCGGGATCACGTACGCGTGGTCCCGGACGCGGTAGGTGTTGAAGCCGACGTGCTCCCGGCCGGCGCCGGGCTCGACCGTCGCCTTGGTGATGTCTCCTCCGGCCAGCAGCACGCGGTCGCCGGTGATGAGCGTGACGCTGACGTCCTTGCCGCCAGCTACCTGGGCGGATGGCTTGGTGGACGCTGCATCGGCCGGTGTCAGCACCCCGACGGCAAGGCCCGCGACCGCCAGGACGGCGATCGCGGGCACCCTTCTGCGAGTAGATCTCGAACTCACTGCCTCACCCCAAAAATCGGTTGTCTGCGCAACTCCTAGAACGCGGCAACCGGTCTCCGGGGTTGCGTCATCAGCGCATCGCGTACGACCCGATGACCGTCAGGTCGGTGACGTTGCCGGCGCCGTCAACCAGGTGCGACCGCAGCGAGATGGACTTTCCGGCCGGCGTCGGGAAGATCGCCTTGTAGCGGCCGTGACCGATCGGCGCGACCGCGGCGTTCTTCCAGGTCTTGCCGCCGTCGCCGGACACCTGGACCGTCAGCTTGCGGATCACCGGCAGCTGCTGCCCAGCTTGCGGGTCCACCACGACGGGCAGGACAGTGACCGGCTTGCGCTCGGCCACGTTGTGATCGTCCACCGTGGGCTGGTAGCGGATGCCCAGGAGCGGCAGCCTCGTCTCCTCGGACGTGGCCGCCGAACTGAACGTCCACCGCAGATCGGTCCGGGTGGCGAACGGGCTCTTCGACTGCGTCTGCGTCGACTCCAGCGTGTACGTCGTCTTCGCCGCAGGCAGCTCGGACGCCTCGACGTACCCGAAGAACGGCGACTCGGCGACGACCTTCCCGTCCTGGATCAGCTTGCTGGACTCGGAATCGGTGGCGATGCTCCCGCCGTTCCCGTCCGCGTCGCCCAGGCCGTAGGCCGACAGGAGCAGGCTGTCGCCGGACCGGATCGCCGCGTCCGGCGCGATCGTGAACGCCGCCGCGTTGAACCGCTCGCGGTACGACTTGCCGGCCCGGTACTCCTTCGACGGCGACATGAGCCGGCTGATCGTCTCCGGGAACGGATTCTCCGGATCCGTGCTCGGGATGATCTCGTCGACCTCGGTCTGCCAGGTGACCGGCTTGGCGTCGGCGTACACCGTCGTGGTCAGCGGGGCCTTGCCGTAGATCAGCCCGACCGCCCAAGCGCCGCTCATCCCCGGCGCGTTACCGAACACGATCCGTTCGTGCTCGCGGTCGCTGGTGGCGTTGACGGTCTGCTGAAGGATGGCCTGTTCCTTCGCCTTGACGGCTCGCACGAACCCGGTCGGGAACACACCCGGGAACGTGTTGAGCTGACCGACGAGGTACGGCGAATTGTTGAACGACCCCTCGGCGTCCGGCTTCGCCCACTGCGACGCGACATGGCCGGTCAACTGCTCCGGCGGCAACGCGGCGGATCCCACCTGCGCGGAGTACATCGCCCCGAATCCGAACGACAGACTGGCGTAGCTCAGTCCGAACTGACCGTCTGCGGACTTCCGGTCGAACCCGACGTCGGCGAGCGCGGCCTCCGCGCCGGCCTGCGGCACGGTCACCTTGACCGGCTTGGTCGTCCGCGCGTCGAACACCACCGTGGTGTCCTCGGTGAGCTTGACCGACGGCTGCAGCAGCCCGTAGCTGGCGAGGTCGCCGTTCGGCAGCTCGACGTACTGGCTGTTCTGCACCAGGTACTCACCCTTCACCAGGCGCAGCTTGAGTGTGTCGGTGCCGTCGCCGAGGAACTGGAACAGGTTCCGGTCCAACGCGCTCAGAGCGCCGTCGAACGGAGTCGGCTTCCCGTCCGCACCGATCGCCTTCAGGGTGAGGTTGTAGCTCTCCTTCTCCTTGTCCACACCGATCGCCGACGTGACGCTGACATCGCCCGCAGTTGCGGTGAGGCGGCCGGAGTACAGGCCGTCCGGGCCGTCGTGCTTGGTGTTCGAGGTCGCCTGGACCGTCGCGGTGCCGCCCGCGGGGACGGTGACCGTGGCTGCGCTCAGCTTGAGCGCGTCCGCCGGAGCGGGGCTGCCGTCCGGGCCGGTCAACGACGCGGCCAGGTTGAGCGTGACGGGCTGGTCGCCGAGGTTGCGGTACGTCACGGTCTTGGTGACCGGGGCATCGTCGTCGTGCGGCCAGACCGCCGTACCGAACGAGACGTTGCCGGGCTCGGCGATCACGGTCTGTTTGATGCCCTTGGCAACATCCACCCGGCCGGCGCCCTGCTCGAACGCGGTCTGGTCCGCGGCCGGCTTGGCCGAACCCATCAGCGCGCCCTTGAGCTCGGCGGCCTTCCAGTTCGGGTGTTCCTGCGCGAGGATCGCGACCGATCCGACCATGTGCGGCGTCGCCATCGACGTACCGTCGAGGCGCAGGTAGTCCTCGCCGACCGGCTCGCCGATGATCGAGTCCTTCGCCTTCGCGGCGACGATCGACACACCCGGCGCGCTGATGTCCGGCTTCACGGCGCCGTCGCCGACGCGCGGGCCGCGGCTGGAGAAGTCGGCCAGCTGGTTCTGCTTGTCGACCGCGCCGACGGTGAGCGCGGCGTCCGCGCTGCCCGGCGAGCCGATGGTCTGCTCACCCGGGCCGTCGTTGCCGGCGGCAATCACGAACAGGGTGCCGGTCTGCGCGGTCAGCCGGTTCACGGCCTCCTCGAGCGGGTCGATCCCCGGGGTGTCGGTGCCACCGAGGCTCAGGTTGACGACCTTGGCCTTGACCTCGGTCGCGGCCCACTCCATCCCGGCCAGGATCGCGGAGTCCGGGCAGCTGCCGAAGTCGTCACAGACCTTGCCGTCGTACAGCCTCGCGTCGGGAGCCACGCCCTTGTACTTGCCGCTCGACGCAGCCGCCGTACCGGCGATCGTCGAGGCGACGTGCGTGCCGTGACCGAAGTGGTCGCCGTCCGGAGCGTCGGTGAAGTTCTTCCCGCCGACCACCTGGGTGGCGAGGTCGGGATGCGACTTGTCGATCCCGGTGTCGAGGACCGCGACCGGGATGCCCTTGCCGGTGTAGCCCGCCTGCCAGGCGGTCGGCGCGCCGATCTGCGGGACCGACTGGTCCAGCGTGACCTTGCGCTTGCCGTCGAGCCAGATCTTGTCGATACCGGCCCCGTCCAGGACCTTGGAGTCCTTGGTGACCTTCAGCGCGGCGCCGTTGATGACCGGCAGCTGACGCGAGACGGTCGCTCCCGGTATGGCGGCTCGCTTCTGCGCCTTGCCGCTGTACGTGACGATCAGCGGCAGCGTTTCGTCGTACCCGTCCTTGATGAGGCCGGTCACGTCGAACAGGCGGCGGTCGAGCTTCCCGCCGGCCAGGCGCGCGCTGACGTCGGACGGTACGACGTACAGGTGGTCCTTCAGCCGGTACGAGCTGAACGCGACGTCGGTCCGGCCCTTGCCGGGCCGGATCGTGGCGCGGGCGGGGTCGCTGCCGCGCAGGGTGACCCGGTCGCCGGTGATCAGCGTGACGCTCTGATCTTTGGCCTTCGCGGGGGCTGGATGGGCTTGGGGGCCGGCTACTGCCTGACCCGGGGCGGCTAGTCCGAAGGCGGTGATCAAGGCGGCAGCGGCAACGCCGATGCGCCTCGATCGTGGTGTGGATACCACGATTGAGTCCCTCCCGATCGGTTGTCCTCACAGCGGGCCGCACTAGACCACTCACAGAGAGGAGTCATACGGCCACTCACCGATAGATGTCCGGACCCTATCGAATGGTTGCCAGAACCACCTGCCACGGCAGGTTGTTGCCGCGTCACTGCCCGTAAGCAGGCTCAGGCAGGTGGGGCAACCGTCGCGTCGGCCTGACCGGAGGCAGCCAGCGACGCGGCGATGAAGCCCGAGGACTTCAGGTCCTCGATCAGGTCGTGCAGGTAGGCGACCGTGTCCGGGTGCTTCGACTTCGCGGTGCCGACGGCCTGCTGGATCTGCATGAACCGCTCGTCGATCAGGCGCAGCTCCGGGTCCTCGGCGACGTACCGGGTGATCGGCTGCCGGATGCCGGCCGCCACCTCGAGCCCCTCGTCACGGAACACGTCGACGCCCTCCGCCCCGCGGACGACAGTGGCCTGCTGCAACGTCCTGGTCAGATAGAGGTCGTACGCCGACCCCTCCTTCACCCCGATCCGCACACCCGGCGCATCCACCTCGGCGACGGTGTTCAGCCCGGAATCCCGCGGTACGGCGAACACGCCCTCGATCACGACGTACGGCGCCGTGAACGCCACCTCGGCCGCCCGCGCCGGGTCGATCGCGAGAAAACAGAGATCCGCCTGCCCGGTCGTCATCGCCTCGAACGACTTCCGCGCCGCATCGAAACACACCAACTCCAACTCCACCCCCAACCGCCGCGCCAACTCCCGCGCAATATCGACAGTCACCCCACCCGGCGCCTCCGCCGTCCCCTGCGCCAACACCGGATTCCCCAGATTGATCGAGGCCCGCAGACACCCCGGACGGCGCCAGATCTTCAGCCACTGTCGTCATACCGCCGACCCTATCCGTCCAGAAATTTCTCGAAGAAGACGCGGTGGCGGCCTTGGGTGGTTTCCCGGGTGGTTTCGGTGTAGCCGTGGTGGGGGTAGTAGGTGAGGTTCTCGGTCATGGCTTCGTTGGTGCAGAGGGTGATGAGGTGGTGGCCGCGGGAGCGGGCCTCGGACTCGGTGAAGGTCAGGAGCGCGGCGCCGATGCCTTTGCCTTGGGCGGTGGGACTGACCGCCAGTACGTCGAGGAGAAGGGAGTCTGACTCGTCCTCCAGGAGTACGAAACCGAGGACGGATCCGGCATCCACGGCGACCCAGACCTTGCCTGCGGTGATCGCCGCGGCGTAGTCGACCAGCATCGGGACCGGGGGCAGGCCGATGCGCGGGATGTAGTGCTCGAACGCTGTCCGGGCGATCTCCGCGACCGCGTCGGTGTCGGTTGGTTCGGCAGGTCGGATCATGTCCGCAGTCTAGTTTTTGTAGAGACATTGCGTAAGTCGGCCGGTGGTCCTACTGTGTGCGCAGGAACCGTCCGATGGGGGTGTTATGAGGCGTCGGAGTGTGGGGCTGCTGATGGCGGCTGCGATGGTCGTGCCAACGACTGCCGCCGTACCTGCCGAAGCGCACGGCAGCACCAAAACAGTGGTGGGGTACTACACGAACTGGAGTGGGTACGGCCGGAACTTTCTGGTCAGCGATCTGGTGAAGAACGGGTCCGCGGCCCGGCTGACCCAGATCAACTACGCGTTCGGATTCGTCGACGCCCAGGGGAACTGCCTCAGCAGCGACCCGTGGGCCGACTACCAGCGACCGTTCACCGCCGAGCAGAGCGTCAACGGCAAGGCCGACGAGCCCGGACAGGTGCTCAACGGCAACCTCAATCAGCTCAAGCAACTGAAGCAGAAGTACCCGAAGCTCCGGATCAGCATCTCGCTCGGCGGCTGGACCGGCTCGGCGCACTTCTCCGACGCGGCACTCACGCCGGCGTCGCGGGCCGCGCACGTGAAGTCGTGCCTCGACCTGTGGCTGAAGGGCAACCTGCCGGGCCTTCCGGCCGGTGCCGCGAAGGGCATCTTCACCGGCATCGACCTGGACTGGGAATGGCCTGCCAGCGAAGGCAATCCGGGCAACGTGATCCGGCCGGAGGACAAGCAGAACTTCACCGCGCTGGTGCACGAGTACCGCAAGCAGCTCGACCGGTTGCCGGGCAGGCACGACCTGACTGCGTTCCTGCCTGCGAACCCGGCGATGATCGACCGCGGCTTCGAGGTCCGTCAGTTGTTCAAGGACCTGACGTTCGGTACGACGCAGGGGTACGACTACCACGGTCCGTGGGAGACGCTCACCAACCAGCAGTCCGCGATCGACGGGCCGGCAGGCGATCCGACGACACCGGAGTTCAGCTCACAGGTGACGATCGACGCCTACCTGGCCCGCGGCGCGCCGCGGAGCAAGCTGGTGATGGGCGTGCCGTTCTACTCGCACGGCTGGACCGGCGTGACGGATCAGAACCACGGTCTCTTCCAGCCGTCGACAGGTCCGGCGCCCTCGACGTTCGACGCCGGCACCGAGGACTACCGCTATCTGAAGGCTCAGTTGGCGAACTACACCGTCTACCGCGACAACCGTGCCGGTTTCGCGTGGCTGTTCGACGGTACGACGTTCTGGACCTGGGACGACCCGGTCGAGATGAAGCGCAAGGCGCAGTACATCTCGCACCGCGATCTGGGCGGCGCGATGATCTGGTCGCTCGACGGTGACACCACAAATGGGGAGCTGATCTCGGCGTTGCACCGTAATCTTCGGTGAGTGGATCTGAATCTTCTCCAGGATCGGTTCGGCGCTGACGGCGCCGAACCGATCTCGGTCGGTTGCTCCGACGCGACCGTGGTCCGGCTCGACCGCGGCCCGGAACGCCTGTACTACAAGGCGGGCTCCGGCGTCTCCGATGAGGCGGACCGTCTGGCATGGCTCGGCACGACCGGCTTTCCCTGCCCTCAGATCGTTGATCGCGGCAACAACTGGCTGCTGACCACCGAGTTGGCCGGCCGGGACGCATCACAGGACTGGCCGGCCGCCGACCGTCCTGCCGTACTCGCCGCGATCGCCGACGGCCTCCGCGCCCTGGACCAGCTATCCGGCTGCCCGTTCCCGTCGCCGTTCCCCGGCACCGGTGACGCGGTCACGCACGGGGACTACGCGGCCCCCAACGTGTTCATCGACCCCGTGACGCTGCGCTTCGCCGGCATCCTCGACCTCAGTCGTCTCGGTGCCGGCGACCGGTACGTCGACCTCGCGTTGATGTTCAAGAGCCTGCGCGGCACCCTCAACCCGCAGTACGGCGGACCGCCCGCGGCGCGACGTTTCGTCGAGCTGTACGGCGGGGATCCGGACGACCCGCGCATCGAGCACTACATCACGCTCGACGACACCGGCGACTACTTGCCCTGATACGCGCGGCGGTACGCGCTCGGGGTGGTGTGGAGTGCGGCGCGGAATCGTCTCCGCAGATTGGTCGCGGACGAGAGGCCGACCCGGGTGGCGATCGCGTCGACGGAAAGTTCCGTTTCCTCCAGCAGAACACGTGTTCTGGCGATCCGCTGGGCCAGCAACCACTGCCCCGGCGCCGCGCCCAGTTGCTGCTCGAAGCGCCGCGCCAGCGTCCGCGGCGAGACGTTCGCCCGCTGCGCTAGGGCGTCGACCGTGATCGGCTTGTCCAGGCGTTCCACAGCCCAATCCAGCAGACCTCCGAGCGACTCTTTCGGCACTGGCTCCGTCGAGCGGTACTGCGTCTGACCGCCTTCGCGATGCGGCGGCATCACCATCCGCCCGGCGACCCAGGCGGCGTACGACGCCCCGTGGTCGCGGCGCACCAGATGCAGACACAGATCGATGCCGGTTCCCGATCCCGCCGCTCGTCGCCACATCCCCGTGGTCGACGTACAGGACGTCCGGATCCACTTGTACCGCGGGGAATCGGCGCTGCAGTTCGTCGGCGTACCGCCAATGCGTCGCGACGCGGCGGCCGTCGAGCAGGCCGGTCGCGGCCAGCAGGTACGCACCCGAGCAGATGCTGACGAGCCGCGCTCCGCGTCGATGGGCTCGGGTGAGCGCACGCAGTACCTGCTTGGACGGCTCGCGATTGATCGGGAGCCAGCCCGGTACGACGATCGTGTCGGCGCGGTCGAGCGCTCGCAGGCCCGACCTGACCACCATGTCGAAACCCTCGGTGGTGCGGAGGTTTCCGGGTTGTTCGGTGCAGACACTGAAGCGGTACTGCGGGTCCCGGAAGACCGCCGCCGCACATCCGAGCTCGAAGCTCGCCTGCGGCGCGGTCACCAGTGCGACGACGCGATGCATGGCAGAAAAGTACCCGATCGGGACTTTCCTGACACTGGGGATTGGTCTGTGGACCGCGCGAGGATCGGATGTATGGAGAACTACGAGTGGACGTCCGTCGACGACGCACCGGTCCGCGAACTGTTTCCCGGCATCAGATTGCGACCCCTGTGGTCCGGCGCGATCGCCAAGGCGTTCGTGCTGCAGATGGATCCGGGAACGAGCTGGAACGGCATCGACGTCCACGATCCTGGGCCGGAGGAGGTGTTCGTGGTGGACGGAGTGTTCAACGACGGTGAACGCGACTACCCGGCCGGTTCGTTCATCCACGCCCCGGCCGGGTCGTCCCACGTTCCACAGTCCACGCAGGGCTGCACGCTGTTCTTGTTCTACCCCGAGGGCTAGTTATTCGGTGCTGCGCAGTTCGGTTGGGGCGCCGTGGACCGCGGGGATGCTGCCGAGCTTGCCTGCCTGGAAGTCGTCGAAGGCCTGGATGACCTCGGCGCGGGTGTTCATCACGAACGGACCGGCCATCGCGATCGGTTCGCGGATCGGTCGGCCGCCGATTACGAGGACGTCGAGGTTCGGCTCAGCCTGCGGCTGCGTCGTACTCGCCGCCGTACGGATCGTGTCACCGGGACCGAAGACGGCCAGCTGACCCTTGCGGATCGGGCGCCGCTCGGTGCCGACGGTGCCCTGACCGGCCAGCACGTAGACGAGTGCGTTGTACTCCGGCTGCCACGGGAGCACCATCTCCGCGCCGGGGCTGACCGTCGCGTGCACCAGCGTGATCGGGGTGTGGGTCGAACCAGGCCCGCTGTGACCGTCGACCGAGCCGGCGATCACGCGGATCAGCGAACCGCCGTCCGGCGTGGAGAGCAGCGCGGAGTCGCCGCCGCGGATGTCCTGGTAGCGCGGCGGGGCCCACTTGAGCGACTTCGGCAGGTTCACCCAGAGCTGGATGCCGTGGAACAGGCCGCCACTCACCACCAGGTGCTCCGGCGGGGTCTCGATGTGGAGCAGGCCGCTGCCCGCGGTCATCCACTGCGTGTCGCCGTTGGAGATCACGCCGCCGCCGCCGTTGGAGTCCTGGTGCTCCATGATCCCGTCGAGCATGTACGTCACGGTCTCGAAGCCGCGGTGCGGGTGCCACGGCGTACCTTTCGGCTCGCCCGGCGCGTACTCGACCTCACCCATCTGGTCCATGTGGATGAACGGGTCCAGGTCGCGGAGGTCAACGCCCGCGAAGGCCCGCCGCACCGGAAAGCCCTCGCCCTCGTACCCGCTCGGCGCGGACGTCACCGACTTCACCGAACGCTCGTTCGCCGACTCCTGCGCACTGACGCGCGGCAGAACGGTGATGTCACTGACGGTCACGGCGGGCATGGTGTGCTCCTCGCTGATTGGTAGTTCAAGACTAAACTACCTCCCGCAACCACGGCAAGAGCGCACGCATTCCCGGCTCACAGCGAGCTCCCAGCCGACGCCCAGGGATGCCGAAGACCCACTTGTCATCGTCACCAGTGGAAGCCGTACGCCGAACTGGAGACGATCATGACGACGCTGCTCGAGCGACCTGTTGTGCAGGAAGCGCCTGCCGAACCCCCGGTCCGACCGCCCGGGCGACTGCGCCGGCTTGCACGCGGGCCTGCTGAACAGGCGGCGTACGTCCGGCCGGCTGCGCTGGCGATGCTGGCCGGTACGGCGTTGCTGTACCTGTGGAACCTGACCGCCTCCGGGTACGGGAACAGTTTCTACGCCGCCGCCGAGCTGGCCGGGACGCAGAGCTGGAAGGCGTGGCTGTTCGGGTCGCTCGACGCGGGGAACGCGATCACGGTGGACAAGCCGCCGGGCGCGCTGTGGGTGGCGACCGCGTTCGCGCGGGTGTTCGGGTTCAACAGCTTCACTGTGCTGGCACCGCAGGCGTTCATGGGGATCGCCGCGGTTGGGGTCTTGTACCTGACCGTGAAGCGCGTCGTCGGGCCGGTCGCGGGGCTGATCGCGGGTAGTGCGCTGGCGTTGACGCCGGTCGCCGTACTGATGTTCCGGTTCAACAACCCGGATGCGTTGCTCGTGCTGCTGATGGTGGTCGCGGCGTACTTCGTCGTACGGTCGCTGGAGAAAGCGTCGGCGCGGTGGCTGGCGCTGGCGGGAGTGGCGATCGGGTTCGCGTTCCTGACCAAGATGGGGCAGGCGCTGCTGGTGCTGCCAGCTTTCACGCTGGTGTACCTGATCGCGGCGCCGACGTCGTTCCGGCGGCGGATTTTGCATCTGTTCGGGGCGCTGGGTGCGTTGGTCGTGAGTGCCGGTTGGTACGTCGCGCTGGTCGAGCTATGGCCCGCGTCGAGCCGTCCTTATATCGGCGGGTCGACCAACAACTCGCTGCTCGAGCTTGCTCTTGGGTACAACGGGCTCGGGCGTTTGCTGGGTGGTTCGGGTAATGGCGGCGGTGGCAGTACAAACACGGGGTTCGGCGGAAGCACCGGGATCACTCGGATGTTCGGGTCCGCCTTTGGTAGCGAGATCTCGTGGTTGTTGCCTGCGGCATTGATCGCGCTGGTCGGCGGGCTGTGGCTGACGCGGCGCGCACCGCGGACCGACCTGGTCCGGGCCGGGCTGGTGTTGTGGGGCGGTTGGCTGCTCGTGACGGCGGGCGTGTTCAGCTTCATGAGCGGGACGATCCACCCGTACTACGCGGTCGCGCTCGCCCCGGCCATTGGCGGTCTGGTGGGGATGGGCGTCTTCATCGCGTGGAAGCAGCGGGATTCTCTGGCGGCTCGGCTCACGCTGGCGGTGATGGTGCTGGCGACGGGGGTTTGGGACTACGTGTTGCTTGGTCGTACGGCGGACTTCCTGCCGTGGGCGAAGTACGTCGTACTCGCGGGCGGTGTGGTCGCTGGCTTTCTGGTGGTGGTCGGGTGGCGGGTTCGGCGAGTGCTGCCTGCGGTGGTGCTGGCGGTTGTGGTTTCGCTTGGGCTTGGGAGTATGGCGTACGCGGCGGCTACTGCGTCGCAGACGCACAACGGCTCGATCCCGACATCGGGCCCGAGCAGCAGCGCGATGGGCGGCGGCACCCGCGGAGCCGGCGGCCCCACCGGCACAGGCGCCCCCACCGGCACTCCCCCCAACGGAACCTCAAGGGATGGTGGTGGGATGGGTGGCGACGCGTCCGCCAGTAGTGAATTGACTGCTCTGCTGTCGAACACCAGCACGACCTGGGCCGCCGCAACCAGCGGCTCCCAGTCGGCGGCCTCGCTCGAGCTCGCCACCGGGAAGTCCGTCATCGCCATCGGCGGATTCAGCGGCACCGACGACGCCCCCACCCTCGCCCAGTTCAAGCAATGGGTCGCCGAAGGCAAGATCTCGTACTACATCTCCGGCGGCCAAGGCGGCGGCGGACGCGGCAACTCCTCCGCAGCCAGCGAGATCCAGTCCTGGGTCGAGTCCAACTACACGGCAACCACCGTCGGCAGCACCACCGTCCACAAACTGACGACCTGACCGAACCCCCAGCCCATCACAATCACCCGCCCCGGCCGGGCGGCCCGCGCGGCCGCCCGGCCAACCTCCATTTGTGATGGCCTGGAGAACCGGGGCGGTGCGGGTAGGGGGTCGGGGGTGGTGCGTGGCAGACTCTGGGGTCGTGACGGCGCAGATTTTGGATGGCAAGGCTACGGCGGCGGCGATCAAGGACGAGTTGAAGGTCCGGGTCGTGAAGCTCGCCGAGCAGGGTGTGGTGCCCGGGCTCGGCACGATCCTGGTGGGTGACGACCCTGGCAGCCGGGCGTACGTGGCGGGCAAGCACCGCGACTGCGCCGCGGTCGGGATCTCCTCGATCCAGGTCGAGCTGCCGGACACCGCGACCCAGGACGAGATCGCCGCGAAGGTGCAGGAGCTCAACGACAACCCGGAATGCACCGGGTTCATCGTCCAGCTCCCGCTCCCCAAACACGTCGACACGAACACGATCCTCGGCCTGATCGACCCCGCCAAGGACGCCGACGGCCTGCACCCGGTCAGCCTCGGCAAGCTCGTCCTCGGCCAGGACGGTCCGCTGCCGTGCACCCCGAAGGGCTGCGTGGAGCTCCTCCGGCGGTACGACGTACCGATCGCCGGCGCGCACGTGGTCGTCGTCGGCCGCGGCGTGACCGCGGGACGGCCGATGGGGCTGCTGTTCACCCGGCGCAGCGAGAACGCGACCGTGACGCAGTGCCACACCGGCACAAAGGACCTCGCCGCTGTCGTGCGTACGGGCGACATCGTGATCGCCGCCGCGGGTTCAGCCGGCCTGATCACCGCGGACATGGTGAAGCCCGGCGCCGTACTCCTCGATGTCGGCACCAGCCGGAACGCCGAGGGCAAGATCGTCGGCGACATCGAGCTCGCGGCCCGCGAGCAGGCAGCCTGGATCGCGCCGATGCCCGGCGGTATCGGTCCGATGACTCGCGCGATGCTCCTCACCAACGTGGTGGAAGCCGCCGAATCGAGCCTCCCCCAGTGATCCCCGGCGGTACGGCGTACGCGGTCGAGCTGGGTGTGGCGTGCTGATGGCGGGTGAGGCCCAGCGCCGGAGCCAATGGCCCCTGGGGTTGACGCTCCTGGTCGCACTCGCGGGCATGGTCGTGCTCTGGTTCTACAACTGGCGCAACGGCGTCTTCGTCTTCGCCGGCGCACTAGCCCTCGCCGGCCTCCTCCGAGCCACCCTCTCCGACACAGCCGCGGGCCTCCTCCACGTCCGCAGCCGCATGTTCGACATCACCTTCCTCCTCCTCACCGCCGCCGCCATCGCAGTACTCGCCATCATCGTCCCCAACTGATCAGGCGAAAGTACTTTTGGGTTCTAGAACCTAGAGGTATTATCGTACGCGGATGGGGTTCACGATCGTCTACACCGACGACTGCTACAAGTGGTTGGACCAGTTGCCACGGAGCGACCGGACGCGGGTCCTGGCCCGGGTCAACCTGATCGCTCAACAGGGCCCAGGTCTTGGTAGACCGGTGGTGGAAACGATCAAGGCGTCACGTCACCCGAACATGAAGGAGCTCCGGAGCGGGACCATCCGGGTGCTGTTCGCGTTCGATCCAGTCCGGCAGGCGGTGCTGTTGATCGGCGGCGACAAGGTCGGCCAGTGGGAGGCGTGGTACCGCAGGAACATCCCGATCGCCGACGATCTCTACGACGAGTGGTTGGACGAGCTTGAGAAGAACAAGAATTCCTGACTCGGAGGGAGGAGGAAGTGATGAAGTACAGAACGCATGACGAGGTGCTGGCCGAGTTCATCAAGACCCCTGAGGACAAGGCTGAGCTCGCCGCCTTCGAGGATGAGGCCCTGGCTGAGGTGCGGGCGCACCGGCTTGCCGACGTACGTCAGCAGCACGGACTCACCCAGACCGACCTCGCCGACAGGCTGCACATCACGCAGACCGCGGTCTCCAAGATCGAACGCGGCGAATTGGCTCGATCCGAACTGAGCACCATCCGGCGGTACGTCGAAGCGCTCGGCGGCACGCTCGAGATCATCGCCGACTTCGGAGACGAACGCCTCGTCCTCGGATGACGCCATGAGCGTCTCGATCCGATCGGCTGTTCGCGATGATGCGCTGCGGGTGGTGGAGATCTACGTCGAGTCGTGGAACTTGGGTTTCGGCGAGTTGATGCCGGCGATCACTGCGGATGACGGCCGGATCGCCCGATGGTCCGAGACGCTTGCTGGTGGCAACTGGTGGGTCGCCGAGGTGGACGGCGTGATCGCGGGGTTCGTCGGCGTCGGCCCGAGCCGCGACCCGATCGACCCCGAACTGGGCGAACTCGACACGATCGCCGTTGACCCGCCGTACTGGCGTCACGGAGTCGGCACTGCCCTCATGCAGAAGGCCCTCGAAGAGCTAGCCGTCCAGTACGACGAAGCAATCGTCTGGACCCTCGCCAACTACCCCCAAGGCCAAACCTTCTACACCAAAACCGGCTGGACCCTAGCTCCCGAATCCCGCGACGACGGTCGCCAAGTCTCGTACCGTCGTCGCTTCAGATCGGCTTAGGGGTCAGTGGAAGAAGTGGCGGGTTCCGGTGAAGTACATGGTGATGCCGGCCTTGGTGGCGGCTTCGATGGCGGCTTCGTCTCGGATGGAGCCGCCGGGCTGGACTACTGCTTTGACGCCGCCTTCGATGAGGACCTCTAGGCCGTCGGGGAAGGGGAAGAAGGCGTCGGAGGCGGCTACGGAGCCGGTGGCGCGGTCGCCGGCGCGGGAGACTGCCAGGCGGCAGGAGTCGACGCGGTTGACCTGGCCCATGCCGACGCCGACCGAGGCGCCGTCGGCGGCGAGCAGGATCGCGTTGGACTTGACCGCGCGGCACGCCTTCCAGGCGAAGGCGAGGTCGGCGAGCACCTCGTCCGAGGCGGCCTCGCCGGCGGCGAGCGTCCAGGCGGCCGGGTCGTCGCCGGAAGCCTGGAAGCGGTCGCGGTGCTGCAGCAGCAGGCCGCCGCTGATCGCACGCAACTCGACGGTCTCGTCCGCGGAGACGGCCGGCGCGACGAGCAGCCGGATGTTCTTCTTCGCCTGCAGGATCTCGACGGCGCCGTCCTCGAACGCCAGGAGCGACCAGCACCTCGGTGAAGATCTCCGCGACCTGCTTCGCCAGGTCCACCGACACCGGACGGTTCGTCGCGATCACACCGCCGTACGCCGACACCGGGTCGCACTCGTGGGCGCGCCGGTGGGCCTCCGCGATGTCCTTGCCGACGGCGATCCCGCACGGGTTGGCGTGCTTGATGATCGCGACTGCCGGCTCGCTGAAGTCATAGGCGGTACGCCGGGCCGCGTCGGCGTCGACGTAGTTGTTGTACGACATCTCCTTGCCGTGCAGCTGCTCCGCCGCGGCCAGCCCGCCCCGCCCGTTCAGGTACAGCGCGGCCGGCTGATGCGGGTTCTCGCCGTACCGCAGTACGGCGGACTTCTCCCACGAAGCACCAACCCACGCAGGGAATCCGGACCCCTCGCTCGAGTCGGTCAGCACGTTGCCCATCCAGGACGCGACCGCGATGTCGTACTCCGCCGTGTGCACGAAGGCAGCGGCAGCCAACCGGGCCCGCTCCTCCAGAGAGAAGCCGCCCTCCTCAAGCGCAGTGAAAAGCGAGGAGTACTGCGCGGCCGACGTCACGACGGCCACGTTCGCGTGGTTCTTCGCCGCGCCGCGCACCATCGACGGCCCGCCGATGTCGATCTGCTCGATGCACTCGTCGACCGACGCGCCGGAGGCGACCGTCTCGGTGAACGGGTACAGGTTGCTGACCAGCAGGTCGAACGGCTCGACCCGCATCTCCCGCAACTGCTCGACGTGATCGGGCTTGCGCAGGTCGGCGAGCAACCCGGCGTGCACGAGAGGGTGCAGGGTCTTGACCCGCCCGTCGAGGCACTCCGGGAACCCGGTCAGCTCCTCGACCTTGGTCACCGGAACCCCGGCCGCCGCGATCCGCGCCGCGGTGGAACCGGTCGACACCAGCTGGACACCGGCGGCGTGCAGCGCGGAAGCAAGTTCCTCCAGACCGGTCTTGTCGTACACGCTGATCAGCGCGCGGCGGATCGGCCTGCGGTCGGTGCTCACTTCAGTCGAACCTTTCGTCCAGTGATAGTCCAGCCCTCCCGGACCAGGCGGCCGACCCACTCCACCAGCTGGCGGCGTTCGACGTCCTTGATCCGTTCGGTCAGGGCTTCTTCGGTGTCGTCGTCGAGAACGGGTACGACGACCTGCGCGATGATCGGCCCGGTGTCGACGCCGCCGTCCACGAAGAACAGCGTCGCCCCGGCGACCTTCACGCCGTACTCCAGCGCGTCCCGGGGACCGTGGATCCCGGGGAACGCCGGCAGCAGCGCGTTGTGGGTGTTGATGTACCGGTCGCCGAAGGACCCCAGGAAGTCGTCGCCGACCAGCTTCAGGAACCCCGCCGACACCACCAGGTCCGGCTTGTACTCCGCGACCGAAGAGGTCAGCGCCCGATCCCAGTCCGCCCGCTCCGCATAGGCCTTCACTTTGTGCACGAAGGTCGGCACGCCCGCGGCCGCGGCCCGGTCCAGGCCGGCGATCCCGTCGCGGTCGGCGCCGACGGCGACGACCTGAGCGCCGTACGCCGGGTCGGCGCAGGCGTCGAGCAAGGCCTGCAGGTTCGACCCCGAGCCCGACACGAGCACGACGAGGCGCGCAGAACCCGGGTCAGAAGCAGTCACGGCCGGAAGCCTATCGCCCGCTGTCGGCCTCTTCGTCAGCCGGTCGCCGCGCCGAGACCACAGCAGCCGTGATCGCGGCCCCGATCGCCATTCCTGCCGCCAGTACGCCGGCCGCCGGCAACGCCGCCGGGACTCCGACCGCGGACATCCGCCCTGGCCCCGCCGATCCGCCCGACAGCGCCAGCAGCGCGAACACGATGACGCCCGCGACGAACGCCGCCATCGCACCGCGCAGCGCGAACGCGTCCCATCCCAGCGCGTCGGCGTCCCGCTCCGCGAGCCCTCGCCGTACGACGACCAGACCCGCGACCGCACCGGCGACCAGTGGCACCAAGGCCGTCAGCACCAGCAGGTACGACGGGGTCGCGCCGTCGGCAGGTACCGCGGCGAGCAGCGGGAGCGCCGGCAGGTTCCCCACGTCCACGCCGGTCGGCGCGATCGTCGTACCGACCCCCAACTGGAACCCGGGTCCGGCGAGGAACGCGACGACGTACAGCACCATGTTCGGCACCAGCATCAGGCAGATCGCGAACAGCACGACCGACCCGATCACGCCGGCGTTCAGAAGTTCGAGCATCCCGGTGATCCGGGAGAAGTGGATCGCGAGCAGTACGCCGTACAGCAGCGAGGCGATCGCGATCACGGTCAGGACGGCGGCCAGCGCGGCGGGTACGACGTCCCGCAGACCGGCCGGTGTTGCGTCGGCGAGGTCCTCGGCCGCTCCGGACTCGACCGCGATGCCCGCGAGCCCGGCCACCAGGGCGAGCGAGAACGCGCCCAGGAACGCGGACAGCGGCGACACCTTGAGCGGGCCCTCCGCCGTGAGCAACGCCACGACCAGCCCGCCGAGGCCGTAGACGAACGCGAACGCCCCGGCCAGCGCGATCAGGTCACGGGTCCGGTCGGCCGCGCAGGACCTGGCCGCGGACTTGCCGCCGCGGTACAGGCACCAGACGAAGAACAGCGTCAGACCGAGCGGCGCGATGCTGATCCGGCCGGTGCCGATCGTCACACCCGCCTTGTGCGCGATCAACCAGGCCGACGCTCCAGCCCGGACCGCGCCGGAGGCACCGCCGAACGTCGCGCCCAGCCAGCCGATCACGGCGACCGCGGCGCAGGTGAGCAGACCGGTCAGCAGACACGCTCCGGCTGAGATCACGGCCGACACGACCAAAGGCTTGGTCTGGGCCGCGATCTCCGACGTGGGCGGAACGCTCGTCTCGCCGTCCCGGGCGCCGGGGCGGCTCAGCATGTCGGTCATCTGACTCCCATCGTCTCCCCGGTCACCGACGCCACTCGTCCTGACACGCCGGATGTGGGAGACTTCAGGCCGCTTGCTCACGCTCAGTTCATCGCTGTTCGCCTGTTGGTAGCTGAGTGGGAGCAGGGTGGGTTCACCCGGTACTGTCGGGTGGAATCAGTCAGGAGGACGAGCTTTGGCCGGTTCCCACCGTGCATCACGCGGCGGCGGTCGCGCCGCTGCCCGGGAGGCGCGTCGCCAGAAAGCGCGCAAGCGGAACCAGACGATCGCAGCAGGGGTCGCGGTCGTGGTGCTGGTCGGCGGCGGCGGTGTCGCGGCGCTGAACGCGTTCGGCGGCGACAAGGAACCCGGCGCGAAGACCGGCAACGGCCCGTCGGACGACAAGCCGACCAATTCCGACGTACTCGCCGACGACAAGGCGCTGCTGGACGCCGCGGGCGCGAAGACGCTCGGCGCGACCGGCACCTGGGCGGTCACCAAGACCGCGGACGGCGACTCGGCCCCGGACAGCGCGTTCGCCTGCCAGTCGCAGCGGTTCGCCGACCCGTCCGGCCTGCGGACCTGGGTCCGCATCCTGCAGAACTCGGCCACCAAGGACACCGCCGTCCAGTACGTCGACGTGTCGAACGACAAGGCCACCGCCGCGAAGACCTACACCACGGTCGTCCACTGGCTCAGCCAGTGCACGACACCGCAGACCCGGTTGGCGGCCGGTTACGTGACCACCGGCGTCGGCGAGCGCGGCGTGGTCGCCGTCTTCGGGCAGGTCCCCGGCGCGAAGACGAAGTACAAGACCGTCGCGGTCACCCTCGTCGGGCAGGCGACCATGGTCGTCGAGCACGACACGATGGCCGCCACTCCGCCCCGGCCGGACACGGTGCTGGCCACCGCGAGCGCGGCGGCGAAGAAGATCTGCGCCCAGACGGGCGGCTGCGCGACCGGCGCGCCGATCGCGCAACCGGCCCTGCTGCCGAACACCGACAACCCGGGCTTCATGGCGTCGGTCGACCTGCCGCTGCTGGACGAGATCGACAAGCCGTGGGTGAGCGCCGTCGCGACGACGGGTAAGGGCACCGGGTGCGAGAGGTTCGACCTCAAGAAGGCGAAGGCGGCGAAGTACGGCACGGTCACGTATGTGACGCCAGAGGCGAAGGTGCCGACCGAGTTCGGGTTCGACGACACGGTCGCCAAGTTCGCCACCGCAGCCGCGGCGTCGAGCTTCGTGAGTCAGGTCAAGAAGAACGTCGACGCCTGCGAGAAGGACGTCTCGAACGCGAAGGTCGAGTCGACCGGCACTGTCAAGACCAACACGATCACTGGCAAGAGCTGGAAGGCGACGTACGACACCGGCGACGGGAAGAAGTTCGTCTACCGGATCGGGATCGCCGGATCCGGGAACCGGGCGGTCTACGTGCTGTTCCCGGTGCTGAAGGAGCTGGACCTCACCGACGCGGCGTTCAACGAGACGCTCGCCCGCGCGGCCGACCGCTCCGCCACCTACAAGTAGAAACGGGACCCACCCCGTCAGGGGCAGGTCCCGCTTCACATGCCTCGCAGTTACTTGTTCAGGCCCTGCATGATCTCGCGCATCAGGTTGGCGGTCTCGGACGGCGTCTTGCCGACCTTCACGCCGACGGCCTCGAGGGCCTCCTGCTTCGCGGCGGCCGTGCCGGACGAGCCGGAGACGATCGCGCCGGCGTGGCCCATCGTCTTGCCCTCCGGCGCGGTGAAGCCCGCGACGTATCCGACGACCGGCTTGGTCACGTTCTCCTTGATGAACGCGGCCGCGCGCTCCTCGGCGTCACCACCGATCTCACCGATCATCACGATCGCGTCGGTGTCCGGGTCGTCCTGGAACGCCCGCAGCGCGTCGATGTGCGTGGTCCCGATGATCGGGTCGCCGCCGATCCCGATCGCGGTCGAGAACCCGAAGTCCCGCAGCTCGTACATCATCTGGTAGGTCAGCGTGCCCGACTTCGACACCAGACCGATCCGGCCCTGGCCGGCGATGTCGGCCGGGATGATGCCGGCGTTCGACTCGCCCGGGGTGATGATGCCGGGGCAGTTCGGGCCGATGATCCGGGTCCTGCCGGACGCCTGCGCGGCGGCGAAGAACGCGGCGGTGTCGTGCACCGGCACGCCCTCGGTGATCACCACGACCAGCGGCACCTCGGCCTCGACGGCCTCCAGTACGGCGTCCTTGGTGAACTTCGGCGGGACGAAGATGACCGACACGTTCGCGCCGGTCTCCTTGACCGCGTCGGCGACGGTGCCGAAGACCGGGACCGCCTTGCCGTCGAAGTCCTGGCTCTGGCCCGCCTTGCGCGGGTTCACGCCGCCGACGATGTTGGTGCCCGAGGCGAGCATCCGGGTGGTGTGCTTGGTGCCCTCGGAGCCGGTCATGCCCTGGACGATGACCTTGCTGTCCTTGGTCAGGAAGATAGACATTGTTCGGCGATCCCTTACTTCGCAGCCAGCTCGGCGGCGCGCTTGGCGGCGCCGTCCATCGTGTCGACCCGCTCCAGACCGGCCAGGCCGGCCTCGTCGAGGATCCGGCGGCCCTCCTCGGCGTTGTTGCCGTCCAGCCGGACGACCAGCGGCTTGGTGACGGCCTCGCCGCGGCTCGACAGCAGCTCGAACGCCTGCACGATGCCGTTCGCGACCGCGTCACAGGCGGTGATACCGCCGAAGACGTTCACGAACACGCTCTCCACCTGCGGGTCGGAGATGATGATCTCCAGGCCGTTGGCCATCACCTCGGCCGAAGCGCCGCCGCCGATGTCGAGGAAGTTGGCCGGCTTCTGGCCGCCGAACTCCTCACCGGCGTACGCGACGACGTCCAGGGTGCTCATGACGAGACCCGCGCCGTTGCCGATGATGCCGACCGAACCGTCGAGCTTCACGTAGTTCAGGCCCTTGGCCTTGGCCGCCGCCTCCAGCGGGTCGGCCGCCGAGACGTCCTCGAACTCGGCGTGGTCCGGGTGCCGGAACTCCGCGTTCTCGTCCAGCGTGACCTTGCCGTCCAGCGCCTCGACGTTGCCGTCCTCGAGCTTGACGAGCGGGTTCACCTCGACCAGCGAGGCGTCCTCGGCGATGAACACGTCGTACAGCTTGACGATCTCCGGTACGACGGCGTCGATCACGTCGGCCGGGTACTTGGCGGCGACCGCGATCTCGCGGGCCTTCACCTCGTCGACACCGGTCGCCGGGTCGATCGAGATCTTCGCGACGGCGTCCGGGTTGGTGTGCGCGACCTCTTCGATCTCCATGCCGCCGGCGGCGGAGGCGATGCAGAGATAGTTGCGGTTGGCCCGGTCGATCAGGAACGAGAAGTAGTACTCCTCGGCGATCGCCGCGGCCGGGACGATGTTCAGGATCTTGACGACGTGACCCTTGATGTCCAGCCCGAGGATCTCGCGGGCCTTCTCCTCGGCCTCGTCCGGGCTGCTCGCCAGCTTGACGCCGCCGGCCTTTCCGCGCCCACCGGTCTTGACCTGGGCCTTCACGACCACCCGGCCGCCGATCTTCTCGGCCGCCGCGCGGGCTTCCTCCGGAGTCGTGACGACCGCACCCACGGTCGTCCGCACTCCGTGCTTGGCGAAGACCGTCTTCGCCTGGAATTCCATCAGATCCACGAGTGTGGTCCCTCTCTCGCCTGTACGGGGGCTTCTGACAGTAGCCACCCTCGTGCCGCGAGCAACAGGCGGGGTCCCGGCTGAGACGACCGTCACAGCCTCCCCCAGGTCCCATGTCAGGCTAGATCACATGACCGATCCTGAGATCAGACCAGCTGACGACTGGTGGCGTAGCGCCGTCGTCTATCAGGTGTACCCGCGCTCGTTCGCCGACGCCGACGGCGACGGGACCGGCGACGTGAACGGGATCCGCGCCCGGCTGCCGTACCTCGCCGAGCTCGGCGTCGACGCGCTCTGGATCAGCCCGTGGTACCCGTCCCCGCTGCTCGACGGCGGGTACGACGTCGCCGACTACCGCGACATCAACCCGGAGTTCGGCACCCTCGCCGACGCGGACGCGCTGATCGCCGAGGCGCACGCGCTGGGCCTGCGGATCCTGATCGACCTGGTGCCGAACCACTGCTCCTGGGACCACCCGTGGTTCAAGGCCGCGCTGGCAGCGGGCAAGGGTTCTCCGGAGCGGGACCTGTTCTGGTTCCGGGACTCCGAGGACGGCCTGCCGCCGACCAACTGGCCGGCCGCGTTCGGCGGCGGCGCCTGGCAGCAGATCGACGACGGTCAGTGGTACCTGCACCTGTTCGACATCTCCCAGCCGGACTGGAACTGGGACAACCCGAAGGTGATCGAGGAGTTCGACGCGATCCTGCGGTTCTGGTTCGACCGCGGCGTCGACGGGTTCCGGATCGACGTCGCCGACTCGATGGCCAAGGACCCGGCGTTGCCCGACGTACCGCTGCACAACGGGGAGCCGACGCGGGAGAAGTACGTCGGGAACCCGTTCTACGACCAGCCCGGGGTGCACACCATCCACCAGCGCTGGCGCGCGATCGCCGACGAGTACGCCGATACGCCGCAGGGGCCACGCGTCTTCGTGGCGGAGGCGTGGTTGTCGCCGGCCGAGCGGCTGGCGCAGTACGTGCGGCCGAACGAACTGCACTCGGCCTTCAACTTCGACGCCCTGCGTGCGGCGTGGGACGCGAAGGAGCTGCGCGAGGTCATCGACCACACCACCGACAACCTGTGGGCGGTCGGGGCACCGGCGACGTGGGTGCTGAGCAACCACGACACGATCCGGCACCGCACGCGGTACGGCCGCGACCATCGGAACGCGTTGGAGGGTGCGGGCGTCGTACCGACCGATCTGGCGCTCGGGCTGCGCCGGGCGCGGGCCGCCGCGCTGCTGGAACTGGCGCTGCCCGGCGGCGCGTACATCTACCAGGGTGACGAGCTCGGGCTGCCCGAGGTCGAGGACCTGCCCGAGGACGTGCTCGACGACCCCACCTGGGAGCGCTCTGGGCACACTGTCCGCGGCCGCGACGGCTGCCGGGTCCCGATCCCGTGGTCCGGCTCCGAGCCGCCGTACGGCTTCGGGGCAGGTACTGCGCAGCCGTGGCTTCCGCAGCCGTCCGACTGGGCGGGTCTGACCGCCGAGGCCCAGGCCGGTGACCCCGGCAGCCACCTCAGCCTCTACAGGGCGGCTCTCAAGATTCGTCGCGAGCACCCGGCGCTTGGCGAGGGTCGCCTCGTCTGGGACCCGGACGCCGCCGAGGGCATCCTCTCCTTCACCCGTGACCCCGGCTTCCGCTGCGTCGTGAACGTCAGCGACAGCCCGATCGCTCTGCCCGCCCACGAGCAGGTCCTGCTGAGCAGCGAGCCCCTGCCGAACGGCGAGCTCCCGGTGGACACCACCGTCTGGCTCCAGGTCTGACACAACAGAAACGGCCGGAGCGCTTGGCTCCGGCCGTTTCTCGTTTCAGCGGTTCCGTAGACGGTCGCGGTCTTCGCGATCCCGGCGGTCCCGGTCCTCCCGGTCCCGGCGGTCGCGGTCTTCCCGGTCCCGGCGATCTCGGTCTTCCCGATCTCGCCGATCCCGGTCTTCCCGGTCCCGCCGGTCCCGCCAGCTCACTTCACGCCACCTGCCGTGAGGCCGGCGACGATACGACGCTGGAACAGCAGTACGGCGATCACGAGCGGGATCGTGACCACCACACCGGCGGCCATCTGGCTGCCGAACGGTTGGTCGCGGCCCGTCGTACCGGTGAACTGCGTGACGATCACGTTCGCCGTCTGGATCGACTTCTTGTTGGTCATGCTCAGCGCGATCAGGAACTCGTTCCAGGCCGCGATGAACGTGATGATGGCGGTGGTGAACACACCCGGCGCCGCCAACGGGATGATGACCTTGCGGAACGCCTGGGCCGGCGTACAGCCGTCCACCATCGCCGCCTGCTCGAGTTCCTGCGGCATCTGCCGGAAGAACGACGTCAGGTTCCACACCGCCAGTGGCAGCGCGAACGACAGGCTCGGCACGATCATCGCCTGGTAGGTGTTGATCCACTTGATGTCGACGAAGAACTTGAGCAGCGGCACCACCAGCGAGATGCCCGGGAACATCGACGTGGTGATGATGATCGCCAGGACGACGTTCTTGAACTTGAAGTCCAGCCGGGCCAGCGTGTACGCCGCGATCATGCCGATGATCAGCGTCAGGATCGTCACCGTCCCGGCCACGATCAGGCTGTTCAGCAGACCCCGGGCGAACCCGTTGGAACCGGCGAACACGTCCTTGAAGTTCTGGAACGAGAACGGCGCCGGGATGAGGTCGTTCGAGAACTGGTCGGAGGGCCGGCGGAACGCCGACACCACCATCCAGTAGAACGGCGCCAGGCAGTAGAGAACGATGACCACGACGCCCAGCAACGGCGCGTACCGACGCAGAGCGCTGGTCTCGGCCGTCTTGAGCTTGCCGCCACCGGCAGGTGCAGTTGCCGTCGCCATCAGAATCCACCTCCACCGGATGCCACAGCACCGACCGAGGCGTTGGTCGTGTCCTGGACCGCGTTCTTCTTGTTCCACCGCTTGCCGTTACCGCCGCCCGGCTTCTTGACCCGGGCCTCACCGATCACATCGGCGCCGAGGATCTTCACGAACAGGTAGGCGACCACGGCGACGTACAGGAACAGCACCGTCGCATAAGCGGCCGCCGGGCCGAATCTGACGTTCGACGCCTCGTCGAACGCCAGCATCGACAGCGTCTCGACGGAGTCCTTGTGCTGACCGACCAGAACGAACGGCAGGTCGAAGATGCGCAGCGTGTCGAGGATCCGGAACAGCACTGCCACCAGCAGCGCCGGTTTCACCAACGGCAGCGTGATCCGGGTGAACGTCTTCCAGGCGTTGGCTCCATCCACCTTCGCGGCCTCGTAGACCTCGGCCGGGATGGTCTGCAGCCCGGCCAGGACCAGGAGGCCGATGAACGGTGCGGTCTTCCAGGTGTCCGCGATCACCACCGAGAGCTTCGACTGCCAGCCCTCCGTCGACCACAGTATCTGGGTACCGATCAGGGTGTTGGCGATGCCGTCGGCCTGGAAGATCCACTTCCAGAGCAGCGCCGAGATGACGGTCGGGATCGCCCACGGGACCAGGATGCTGGCCCGGACGATGCCCCGGCCCTTGAACGCCTTGGCCATGATCAGCGCCATCGCGACGCCGAGGACGGTCTCCAGAACGACGCACACCACGGTGAAGAACGTCGTGTTGTAGAACGCGTTCCAGAACCGGTCGCCGGTCTCGCCGCGGAAGATATCGAGATAGTTGTCGAGCCCGACGAACGTCGAGCCCTTGACGATGAAGCCGTTCTCGTCGAGCCGCTGACCGCTCTGGAACAGCGATTCGCGCAGCGCCGAGATGATCGGGAACAGCACCACGACGCCGAGCACGAGCAGCGTCGGGGAGAGCAGGATCGCGGCCAGCCGGCCGGTGCCCTCGTCGAACCGCTGCTGCTTCTTCGGCTTACTGGCCGGTCGTTCCGTGACCGGCGCGCTTGCAGTCACCTGTGCCTCCTTAGTTTCCCGGGCGGAACCCGGGCAGGGACTGGCCGGGGCCGGTGCGTGGTCAGGACATCACCACCCACCGGCCCCGGCACGACGGTCATTGCGTGATGAGCGACTGCAGCTTGGTCTGCAGGTCGGCCAGCGCCTTGTCCGGCGCCACAGTTCCGTTCAGCGCGTCGTACGCCGCGGCCTGGATCGCGGTCGTCACGTCGCCGTACTTGACCACCCGCGGCCGGGGCTGCGCGTTCCCGATCGAGGCCTTCAACGGCGCCAGGTACGGGAACTGCTTGGTCAGCGCCGCGTCGTCGTACAGCGAGGCCCAGCTCGGCGCCTGCGACGTCTTCTCGATGTTCGCCTTCTGGCGCTCTTCGCTCGCCATGAAGTTGATGAAGTCGAGCGCCGTCGCCTTGTTCTTGGCGAACGCGCTGATCGCGTAGTCGTGGCCGCCGAGCGACGAGACGCCCGGACCGGTCTTGCCCGGCAGCGGCGCGACCCCGAACTTGCCGGCCACCTTCGAGGAGCCGTCGGTCTTGTTCGCCAGCGCGTACACGTACGGCCAGTTGCGGTGGAACAGCAGCTTGCCGTCCTGGAAGGCGCGGCGGCCTTCCTCTTCCTTGTAGGTGTGCGCGGCCTTCGGGATGGCGCCGGCCTTGAAGCCGTTCACCAGTTCCTCGAGACCGGCCTTGGCCTCCGGGGTGTTGACGTTCGGCTTGCCGTCCTTGTCGACGATCACGCCGCCGGCCGAGTTGACCGCCTCGGCGAAGTTGACGGTCAGGCCCTCGTACTTCTCGTACTGGCCCGCGTAGCAGCTCATACCCTTGGCCTCGGGCAGCGCGGCCACCTTCTGGCAGGCGGCGAGCATCTCGTCCCAGGTCTTCGGAGCGTCCGCGATACCGGCCTTGGTCAGCAGGTCCTTGCGGTAGTACAGGAGGCCGCCGTCGGAGGTCACCGGCACGCCGTACAGCTTGTCGCGGTACTTCGCGGTCTCCACCGTCGCCGGGATCAGCTTGCCGAGGTCGGGCACCTTGTCCTCAGGGATCTGGGTGACCCACTGGTTCGCCGCGAACTCCGACGTCCAGACAACGTCCATCGACAGCACGCTGAACGCGTCGGACTTGGCCTGCGCGTTCTGGATCATCTGCTGCCGCTGCGCGTTGGCGTCCTCGGGCAGTTCCTTGAGCTCCACCTTCTCGTTCGGGTGCGACGCGTTCCACGCGTTGAGCTGGTTCTGCAGGTTTCCGGAGGTGTCCTTGCCGGTGGCAAGAGTGATCGGCCCCCGGCCCTCGAGCGCTCCGGCCGAGCTGCCCCCGCCGCCGCTGCTGCTTCCGTCGTCGCCACTACCACACGCCGTGGCGAGCAGCGCGAAGCTGCTTGCGACGGCAACGAATGCCGTCCTGCGTGCGTGTGATCGTTCAAACCTCATCGTTTACCTGCCCTCTCCCGATGGGACATCGCTTGGTCCTGCGGCCGCCGATCGCAATCCCCCACCACCCTGCGATCCGCCATGTCCGGACAGTAACCGAGATCGGGGGCGATGTGTTCTGAGCCACACACATGTTCCGTCTCGGCGGTCTCTGAACCGGACAGCCGCATGGCTGTATGCGACCGCGTTTGGGAAGCCCGCACAACCGGGCATTTCCTAACGATTCGGTATTACCGATTAGTAACCTTACTGAATCGGGCAGGACCGTTCAGAACGACTCCGGGCAGTCGCCATCACGCTCCGGAGCGGATTCGCGACTCCGGTAGGTCACTGGGCAGTTCTCAGGCGGGGGACGCCGACGCGTCGCCGACATGACCGCGGACCCACTCGACGATCTCGGTGGTCGTCGCGCCCGGGGTGAAGATCTTGTGGACGCCGAGCTCGGCCAGCGGCTGCAGGTCGGCGTCCGGGATGATGCCGCCGCCGAACACCACGATGTCCTCGGCCTCCCGCTCGGTCAGCAGTTCGCGGACCCGCTTGAACAGGGTCATGTGCGCGCCGGACAGCACCGACAGCCCGATCGCGTCGGCGTCCTCGGCGATCGCGGTCTCGACGATCTGCTCCGGGGTCTGGTGCAGCCCGGTGTAGATGACCTCCATGCCTGCGTCCCGCAGGGCACGGGCGACGACCTTGGCGCCACGGTCGTGACCGTCCAGACCGGGCTTGGCGACGACAACGCGCAACGGGCTCGTAGCAGACATGTGGGCAGGCTAACCGCTGCGTTCCTCACGGATAAGACACGGCGGCGTGTGTTCCCCCACACGCCGAACGGGAACCGGTTACCGTTGAAAGTGATCGGACCACCGGGGGGTCTGGTTTTGTGAGGAGGCGCGCAATGGGCTCCTGGCAGGACGATGTCCGCGGCGCACTGGACGGACTCGCGTACGGCGCTCGCTCCGCTCTTTCGCCGAGCGTGCTGCACGGCGCGGCGGTCGAGCTCGGCTGGCTGACCACGCACCTGGCGATGTACCCGCTCGGCCTGGTCAGCGGCTCCTCCGCGCTGCCCGCGCGGCTGAACCTGGCCGGCCTCGGTCCGGCCCAGCGCGGCCTGCTGGTCAGCGACATCCGGGCCGCCGGTACGCCGATCCTGCTCGCGCACGGGATCATCGACAACCACACGGTCTTCACGATGATGCGCCGGCACCTGGTGCGGCGCGGGTTCAGCAGCATCCACACGTTCTCGTACTCACCGCTGACGCTGGACGTACGCCGTACCGCCGAACGGATGGGCCGTGAGATCGAGGCGATCTGCGAGGCGTCCGGGTCCGACCAGATCCATGTGATCGGGCACAGCCTCGGCGGGCTGATCGCGCGGTACTACATCCAGCGACTCGGCGGCGACGCCCGCGTGCACAGCTGCGTCACGCTGGGGACGCCGCACCAGGGCACGGCCACGGCCAAGCTGCTGCCGTGGCCGCTGGTGAAGCAGGTCCGGCCGGACAGCGACCTGATGGCGGAGCTCGACGAGCCGGCGCCGAACTGCCGGACCCGGTTCGTCGCGTTCTACAGCGACGTCGACCAGTTGATCGTGCCGCAGCGCCGGGCCCGGATCAGGCACCCCGATCTGGTGGCGAGTAACGTCCGGGTCCACGGCGTGGGCCACCTGTCCTTGCCGTTCCACGGCGAGGTCGTGCACCGCATCACCGGCGTACTGGCCAACCTGGACGAAGAACCCAAAACTGCCTGATCAGGAAGCTTTCTGGGCGATTCAGGCCGATGCACGTGCAGCGGCTCATGCAAAAGTTTCGTGAAGGACGTGCGGAAAAGGGGGTGGCGGGGTTTGTCACCCTGTGACCCTTCCGTTATGGTCTGTGAGTCCTCCCGGGGAATAAACCCCTCGAGAGGAGGAGAGAGCTTCCCCCTCGCTCTCCCCAATCCCCTCCCCTGTGACCGAAAGGCCACGTTGTGTCCCAGCACCGTGCCGCGGGAGACCGCGTCACGCCCGGCAACGCTGCGCGCAAACCCGGCGCAGGACGTCACAGTGCCAAGCATCGCGTCGCCAGGCGTAATACCCCCACCAGCTCCCAGATCGTCGGTTTGACCGCTGCGCTCGCCGCGGCCGCCGGAGCTGTCGGCTTCAGCCACAGCTCGCTGGCGTCACCGACCCAGGCGAACTCCGCGGTGAACCTCGCCGCGCTCAGCCTGGACAGTGGGCAGCAGTTGTCCGGTATCACCACGGCACGCATCCAGGCCCGCCAGCTCGCCACCCGTGACTCCTCCCGGGTCCAGCTGGCCGACACGACGACCACCAAGAAGCAGTCCGCCGCCGCGAAGCTGGCCCAGGCCCGCGCCGCGAAGCTGACCGCCACCCAGGCCCTCACCGCGAAGCGCGCGAGCGCCCTGGCCACCGCGAAGGCGAAGGCCGATGCCGCCGAGCAGAAGGCCCGCGAGTCGGCGACCCGCTGCGAGCTGATGGTCTCCGGCTACCACATCACCGCGACGTTCGGGCAGGGCGGCAGCCGCTGGGCCCGCAACCACACCGGCACCGACTTCGCCGCCCCGATGGGCACCCGGATCGGCGCCGTGATGAAGGGCGTCGTGATCTTCGCCGACTGGGCCGGCCCGTACGGCCGTCAGGTCCAGGTCCGGCACGAGGACGGCACCGTCACCTGGTACAACCACATGTCGAAGTTCAGCGTCGAGGTCGGCGAGACCGTGTACGCCGGTGACCAGGTCGGCGCGATCGGGATGACGGGTAACACCACCGGCCCGCACCTGCACTTCGAGGTCCACCCGGACGGCGGCGAGGCGATCAACCCGATGCCGTGGCTGCGCGACCACTGCGGCCTGAACCCGTAATTCCCGCGCACCGCACCACCGCCTCTGGCTAAGCTGCCGCGCATGCGTCCGGCAGCTGGTGAGGTTCTGCACTTCTCCGAGGATCCGACCATCGAGATCTTCCGGCCGCACGTCGCGAAGACGGCGGGGAAGGTCACTCCCTACGTGTGGGCCGTCGGCCACGATCGGGCCCCGGACTACTGGTTTCCGCGGCAGTGCCCCCGCGCGCTCGCGTGGGTCGGCCCCAACACCACTCCTGAGGACCGCGACCGGATCATCGGCGTCGGCTCCGGCTCCCGCGTGCACGCCGTCGAGTACGGCTGGCTGGACGCGATGCGCTCCGTCGAGCTGTACGCGTACCGTCTCCCCGCCGACGCCTTCGTCGAGCACGACGCCGCCGTCGTCGCGACCACCGACGTACGGCCTCTCGGTACGCCGGAGCGGGTCGGCGACCTGTTCGCGCTGCACGAGGAGGCGGGGATCCAGTTGCGTGTCCTGCAGCGGCTGCACGACTTCTGGGCCGCGGCCACCACCAGCACCCTCGAGTGGAGCGGCATCCGGCTCCGGAACGCCCAGCCGTGACGTACGGCGAGATCGGCGAAACGGCCTGGACCTGGGTGATGGACCAGGTGCAGTGGGATGACGACGGCCCATGGATCCCGGAGTTCGCCGGCGACGTGCAGCCGATCGAGGAGGAGCGAGACGGCCTGCACAACGGAATCGGCGGGCTCGCCCACGCGCTCGCCGAGATCCGCCTGACCCGGCCCTGGACTGCTGCCGAGCAGGACCTGGCCGCCGCGATCGCGGACCGCATCCGTACGACGATCCCGACGACTACGACCACCACCTTCTTCGGGGGACTGGTCAGCTCGATCGGAGCGCTCACCGCCCTCGACCAGCCCGGCACGAGCGCCGCGCTGGAACGTCTTCAGGCGTGGGCGACCGAGGACGGCTGGCCCGAGAGCTTCCTCGACCAGCCGAGGTACGCGCCGGGTGCGGTCGCCAACGACGTCACCCTCGGAACAGGCGCGATCCTGCTCGGCGCGTTGTGGGCCACCCGTCGCGGTGACGACGCCTCGGCGCTCGCCAACCTGGCCGCGGACCTGCTGCTCGGCGAACAGGAGAAGACGCCGACCGGCGTCAACTGGCAGTTCGTGTCTCGCCGGTTCCGCACGGACGAGCCGACCGAGATGCCGAACTTCTCGCACGGTCTCGCGGGGATCGCAGCGGTGCTCGCGGTGGCCGGCGTGGACCTCGGGCGACCTGAGCTCGTCGACGTGGCGCGGCGCGGGGCCGAGCACCTGGTGACGCTCGGGATCAACGACGACAAGGGCTTTCGGGTGCCGCGGGTGATTCCGTGGGCGGAGCGGCACGGCGACGAGTACACGTTCAACTGGTGCCACGGCGGTGCGGGGACCGCGGCGACGTTCAGTGCGCTCGAGTACGCCGACGTACCGCAGATCGCCGGTGAGACGCCGCAGACGTGGCGTCGCCGGTGTTTGGACAGCGTCCGGTACTCCGGCATCCCCGAGCGGCTCCATCCGGGTTTCTGGGACAACGACGGCCGCTGCTGCGGTACGGCGGGTGTCGGCGACGCGTTCCTCGATGCGTGGCACCACGACGGCGACGAGCAGGACCTGGAGTTCGCCGTACTGATGGGTGACACGTTGCTCGATCACGCCTACCCGGAGGGGTACTGGCGGTTCGTCGAGTACCGCAACGAGGATCCGTTGCTGCGGCCGGGCGTGGGCTGGATGCAGGGCGCGGCGGGGATCGCGGCGTACCTGTTCAGGCTTCAGCGGGTGCTCGGCGGCGATCAGCGCGTCGTCGAGCGGATGGAGAACTGGTTCAGCGCTGCCAGACCTCGGCGGTCGTGAGGAACGCTGACGAGCCCGGCTTGTCCGGTGAGCCGTCGACCTGAACGAAACCGGGCACCGAGGCGCCGCCGATCGACACCGTCGCGGAGCGGACCGGGGCGATCACCAGGCTGAGGCTGTGGTTGCCCTCGGCAAGCTGGAAGCTGTCGGTCGCGAACAACCGCCGGTCCAGTACGCCGCTCATCTCGATCTGGATGTCCGCGGCCTTCGCGCTCAAGCCGTCGGCCAGGTTCATCGAGACCTGGACCAGGTCCCGCTCGACGGCCGGCTCGTGCCACGGCAGGCCCTGGACCTCGAGGAACGAGCGGACGAAGTACCGCTCCAGCCAGGAGGCGAGATCGACGTCCTCGGACACCACACGGACGATCCCGTCGAACCACAGCACCACCGCCGTACCCGGGCCGCGGATCGACCAGTCGACCATCCAGATCGACGCGTACGCCGTCACCTTGCCGTTCTCGTCGAACAGCCGCAGGCCAGGATTCGCTCCCGCCAGGATGATCCGGCGGTTACTGGCCGACGACTTGGACATGAGCGAACGCGCTTCCGGGAGGGGACCGAAGAGCCTTGATTGTCTCAATCTCCGGGTCAGATGCAACGCAAACGTCCGAAAGCTTGACTTGGATATGGTTCATGGCCGCCACGGATGGGCCCGCTCGGCGGCGGCTACCGGGTCATCGGGCCACACGATCGGGTGGGTTGCGACACCGGCGCGGCCCGGTAACGCCCGCGCTGACTCGACCGCGGCCAGCAGGGCCTCGGCCGTCACCGCCGAGGAGTAACGCTCCGTGATCCACTCCCGCGCCGCACCACGGACGGGATCCTCCGCCGGTACGTCGACCAGCTCCAGTGCCTGATCCGCGAGCAGCTGCGGCCGCGCGTCGTCGATCCGCCACGTTCCGGGCGCCTCGAACAGCTCCTCGCCGCCACCGGCGGGATACCCGACGACCAGGCAACCGGCAGCGAGCGCCTCGGCGACCGGCAAGCCGAACCCTTCGGAGATCCCCAATGCGACGAACACGGAGGTCCGGCCGAGCGCCTCGACCACCTGGCTCTCACTGAGCTCCGCGAGCACGGCCAAATGGACCCCGTCGGCTCGCGGGTCGTTCCGCAGCAGCCGTTCCAGCACGGATGCCTCGAGCGGCCGCCGCCGCGGCATCCAGGCGATCTGGCGGGTGCGCGCCCCGGGCCGGAACAGCTCGGTGTCGATCGGGTTGGGAACCAGGCGGACCGGGAGTTCCGGGTGCAGCCGGCCGAGTACGTCGTGGCTCTCCTGCGACACGGCCCAGACTTCCGGCGCCGGATCCCAGCCCGGGTACCCGGCGGTGTCGCGCCACGACCAGAAGGTCAGGAAATGGTTCTGGTTGAAGATCACCTTCCGCACGCCCGGCGCAGGATCCACGCCCGGCAGCAGGTACAGCTCCGGTACGACGAGCAGGTCGTCGGCGCCCAGCTCGAGCTGGTCGTTCCCGAGGATCGGCGCGGTCGTCTCGAACCACGGCAGCCGGTAACCCGGCGTACGGAACCAGAGGGAAGCGTCGATCCCCGCGGCGCGCAGCAGCTCGACGTGGCGTGCCTGAACCCGGATCCCACCGCCAGGAGAGTCAGGCTCCTTGACGGCGTAGATGACCCTCAGATCTTTTCCACTGGGGCATACCGGAGCAGCAACCGCTTGACTCCCTCGGAGCCGAAATCTATGTCCGCCTGGGCTTGCTGGCCCTCGCCGCGGACCACCACGACGGTGCCCATCCCGAAGCTGTCGTGCACCACCCGGTCGCCCGGGTTCAGGCTGATCACCGGCTTGTCGGACGCCGTCCTGCCGGGCCGGCTCGTAGCGGCTCGGGATCCCGCTGCCGCGGGTCGTCCCGGTGCCGGACCACCTCGTGATCGCGGACTCGTCGCGGCGCCAGTCGAGCAGCTCGGCGGGGAGTTCCTCCAGGAACCGGGACGGCGGGTTGTGCTGAGGAGCGCCGTACGCCGAACGCACGGCGGCCCGGGAGAGCGCCAGCCGCTGCCGGGCCCGCGTGATGCCGACGTACGCGAGCCGCCGCTCTTCTTCGAGCTCCTTCAGATCCGTGAGCGACCGGGAGTGCGGGAAGACGCCGTCCTCCATGCCGGTCAGGAAAACGACCGGGAACTCCAGGCCCTTCGCGGTGTGCAAGGTCATCAGCGTGACCACGCCGCCGTCGTCGGCCGCGTCCGGGATCTGGTCGGCGTCGGCGACCAGCGCGACCCGCTCCAGGAACGCCTGCAGGTCGGCGGCCTCACCGGCGGCGGTCCGCTCCTCGACGAACTCGCGCGCCACCGAGATGAACTCGTCCAGGTTCTCCAGGCGGGTCTCGTCCTGCGGGTCCGGGGACTTCTGCAGCGTCTCGTAGTACCCGGAGCGGTGCAGGGCGACGTCGAGGATGTCGTCCGGCGGGGCTCCCGAGTCGACCATCGCGGTCAGCTCGTCGAGGATGTCGACGAACGCCTGGACCGCGTTCACCGAGCGCGACGCCATCGCCGGCGCGTCCTCGGCCCGGCGCATCGCCTGCGCGAACGAGATCCGGTCCCGCTGGGCGAGCGCCTCGATCGCGGCCTCGGCCCGGTCGCCGATCCCGCGCTTCGGCTCGTTCATGATCCGGCGCAGCGAGACGGTGTCCTCCGGGTTCACCAGGACACGCAGGTACGCGAGCGCGTCGCGGACCTCCTTGCGCTCGTAGAACCGGACGCCGCCGACCACCTTGTACGGATGGCCGGTACGGATGAAGACTTCCTCGAAGACTCGGGACTGCGCGTTGGTCCGGTAGAACACCGCGACGTCGGACGGCTTCACGCTGTCGGCGTCGGCGAGCCGGTCGATCTCGTCGGCGACGAACTGCGCCTCGTCGTGCTCGTTGTCCGCGACGTACACCGCGATCTGCTCGCCCTGGCCCTGGTCGGACCAGAGGTTCTTCGCCTTGCGGCCCTCGTTCCGGCTGATCACCGCGTTGGCCGCGGTCAGGATGGTCTGGGTGGAGCGGTAGTTCTGCTCGAGCAGGATCGTCTCGGCGCCGGCGAAGTCCTCCTCGAACGCGAGGATGTTGCGGATCGTCGCCCCGCGGAACGCGTAGATCGACTGGTCGGAGTCGCCCACCACCATCAGCTCGGCGGGCGGCGCGGTCGGGCCGTTGCGGTCTGCCTCGTCCTCCCCGCAGAGCTCGCGGATCAGCGTGTACTGCGCGTGGTTCGTGTCCTGGTACTCGTCGACGAGCACGTGGCGGAAACGGCGCCGGTAGTACTCACGGACCTCGGGGAAGGCCTGCAGCAGGTTGACCGTGGTCATCAGCAGGTCGTCGAAGTCGAGGGCGTTCGCCTGGGCGAGCCGCTCCTGGTAGATCCGGTAGCACTCGGCATACGTCTGCTCGAGATGGTTCTCCGCCTTCGCGGCGGAGGTCTCGTGGTCGATCAGCTCGTTCTTCTGGGTGCTGATCCAGTTCAGCACGGCGCGCGGGTTGTACCGCTTGACGTCCAGGTCGAGCTCGCGGCAGACCAGCGTCATCAGCCGGCGCGAGTCGGTGTCGTCGTAGATCGAGAACGTCGAGTTGATCCCGAACCGCTTGATGTCGCGGCGGAGGATCCGCACGCAGGACGAGTGGAACGTCGAGACCCACATCAGCTTCGCCCGCGGCCCGACCAGGTCCACCACCCGCTCGCGCATCTCCGCGGCGGCCTTGTTGGTGAACGTGATCGCCAGGATCGAGCCGGGGTGCGCGTCGCGGGCCGCCAGCAGGTAGGCGATCCGGCGGGTCAGCACCCGCGTCTTCCCCGACCCCGCACCGGCCACCACCAGCAGCGGCTTGCCGGCATGCACCACGGCGGCGCGCTGCTGCGGGTTCAGTCCCTCGAGCAGCGCATCCGGGTCGGCCCGAGACGTCTTCGACTCCTCCAGCGGCACCGGAAGCTCATCAGGCGAAAACAGCGTAGTCATCACCGACCACCTTAGGCGCTCCCCCAGACACTTTCCGAAAACGGGTTCGAACCGCGCGTCCGGGACTGCGAGGATCAGGCCCATGGATGCCTCCGAGCTGCGGTACGACGACCTGGTGGACCGGGTCGAGGTCCTCTACAACGACCACCGCTACCGCGCGGCCGTCGACCTGGTGGACGCGGAGAGCGACGGGCTCGAGGTGTGGGCGGCCGAGCTGGCTCATCTCAAGGCCTGCCTGCTGGGCGCGGACGGCGACGCCGACGGGGCGCTGCGGGTGTTGCAGGACGCGAGCGCAGCGGGTGCGTGGTGGCGGTCGGCGATCCTGGTGGATGACGACTTGGAGGCTTTGCAGGACCGCGCGGAGTTCGCTGAGCTGATCAAGTTGTCGGAGGCGCGGGTTGCCGACGAACCAGTCCCTCCGTTGGTCGTCCTACCCGACGGCGAGCCGGTTGGGGTGGTGGTGGCTCTTCACGGAGCGGGGCAGCGTGCGGAGCATGCTCGGCGGGACTGGGGTGGGGTGGTGGAGCTCGGGTATGCCTTGGTCTGTGTGCAGTCGTCGTACCGGATGTCGCCGATGTATCGCACCTGGCCGGACCCTGAACAAGCGCGTGCAGACATCGCCCGAGCGCTCGCCGAGATCGCAGGCGTGCCGCTGATCGCGGCGGGGTTCTCGGCGGGTGGGCGGGTGGCTCTGGACTGGGCGTTGACCGGGCAGCCGACGGAGGTGGCTGGTGTGCTTGCGTTGGCGCCGGCGTTGCGGGGGCTTCCGGCGTACACGGGTGGGAAGTTGTCGCCGGCAACGATCTGGATCGGGACCGACGACGATCTGCTCGAAGTCGTGGACGGTGCGGCCGAACAGGTCACCGGGTTCGGCTGCAGGATCGAGCGGCTGCCGGGGCTCGGTCACGCGTTCCCGGCCGGCTTCGACGCGTTGCTGGCCGGTGTTCTCTAGGACTGCTGGCGGGTAAGGTGAAGGGTCACCGGTGTGGTGGCGCCGAGCCAGTGCATCTTGGCGTTGTGGTCGTCGTACGACGTGATGCGTAGGCCGGGGACGCCCTCGATCGTGCCCTCGTAGTCCTTCGCCGCGAGGTGCGCTACGACGTCGGCGAGTTCGGGGCCGTCCATCCACTCGATGCGGGCGAGGTCGGGGCGTGCCTGCCACATGTCGACCCAGGCGGCCGGGTCCTCGCTGAACAGCGTCGTACGCAGGATCATCGACACCGCGCCGAGCAGCGTCGCGGCCGGGGTGGCCGTCAGTTCCAGCAGTGCGCGCTCCTGCTCGGACAGATCGTGGTCGGTCAAATTCACTCGCAGGAGATTGCCACATCATCGGCTTTGCTGTGGGCAGACTTGCCGTCAGCAGAAAAGCTGGGACGACGCCGTTCGCGCGGTCACTGTGGATGACATGGCAGAAGACATGAAACCGCCGATGTTCAACGAGTCCGCCCGGCAGCGGCTGCTCGGGCAGCGGATCGTCGTACTGGACGGAGTCCTCAACGACGACAACGGGACCTTGCTGGCCACCCAGATCCTCACGCTGGCGGCCGAGGACCCGGACACCGACATCGCGTTCTGGATCCACTCGCTCGGCGGTTCGGTGCCGTCGATGCTGGCGATCCGGGACGTGATGCGGCTGGTGCCGTGCGACGTGTCGACGCTGGCGATCGGGCTGGCCTGCAGCGCGGGGCAGTTCCTGCTGTCGGCCGGTACGCCGGGGAAGCGCTACGCGTTGCGGCACGCCCGCATCCTGATGCACCAGGGCTCCGCCGGTATCGGCGGGTCCGCGGTCGAGATCGAGATCCAGGCCAACGACCTGCGGCACATCCGCGACACCGTACTCGGGCTGACCGCCGAGGACACCGGGCAGCCGTTCGACATCGTGCACGAGGACTCGCTGCACGACCACTGGTACACCGCCGACGAGGCCCGCGAGTACGGCTTCATCGACCACATCGTCGAGTCCTTCGACCAGGTCATGCCCAGGAAGGCGGCAGCAGCATGAGCAGCTACACGATCCCGAACGTGATCGCGCAGCATCCCCGCGGCGAGCGGATCATGGACGTCTACTCGCACCTGCTGACCGAGCGCGTGATCTACCTCGGCACGGGGATCGACTCCGGCGTCGCGAACGCGATCATCGCGCAACTGCTGCACCTGGAGACGGACAATCCCGAGGCGGAGATCAACCTCTACATCAACTGCGAGGGCGGCGACATGTCCGCGATGCTCGCGATCTACGACACGATGCAGTACATCCAGTCGCCGGTCGCGACGTACGGCGTCGGGCAGGCGATCTCCGCCGGGGCGGTGCTGCTCGCGGCCGGTACGGCGGGGCGTCGCGCGCTCCTGCCGCACGCGCGCGTCGTACTGCACCAGCCGGCCGGGCGTGGTCAGGGCACGATCCCGGACCTGATCCTGCAGGCGGACGAAGTGGTGCGGGTCCGCGGCCAGGTCGAGGAGATCCTGGCGCGGCACACCGGCCAGTCCGTCGAGCGGTTGCGGCACGACACCGACCGCGATCACGTGCTGACCGCGGCCGGCGCCAAGGAGTACGGCATCGTCGACCACGTGATCAGCGAGCGGTCCCCCGTTCCGGTGCTCACCTAGTCGGCGGCTGCGAGCACCTTGTCGGCGACAGCTGCGTGGTGGAGGAGGTCGGGCTGCGGGCGGCCGACCCGGTTGGTCAGGTACGCGTACGCGATCTGCCGATCCGGGTCGGCCCACCCGACACAGCAGTTGCTTCCGTTGTGGCCGAACGCCCGCGGGCTGCTCAGTGAGCCCAAGGACGACACGGCACCCTTCATCCACCGCGGGCCGCCGAGCTGGAAGCCCTGAGACCACCGGACCGGTGCGCGCGCCACCGGGTCGTACTCGCCCTCACTGGTCGGCTCGAGCGCGGTCGCGAGCGACTCGGGCCGCAGCAGCCGCCCCTCCAGCAGTGCCTGGTAGAGCGCGGCCAGGTCGCGGGCGGTCGTCGAGATCCCGGCAGCGGGTACGACGGCCTCGCGCGTACTGCGGCGGTTCACGACGGACTGGATGAACGGCCCGAGCGGCCCCGACGCGCGGATCGGCACGTGCCGGTCCCAGAGGTCGGCGGGCAGTCCGAGGTACGTGTCCGCGACGCCGAGCGGTTCGAGGACGGTACGGCGGACCAGCTCGTCGATCGGCGTCCCGCTGCAGCGACGTACGACCTCGCCGAGGATGAACCCGAACGCCAGCGGGCTGTACCCGACGGTCCCGATCGGCCACCGCGGCTTGGCCTCCTCGATCCGCCGCAGCGCACGGTCCCAGTCGGTCATCGCACGGACCTCGCCGACGTACGAGCCCGCGTTCGGGACGCCGGTCCGGTGCCGCAGCACCTCGCGGACGGTGATCTCGCGTTTGCCGTTGTGCGCGAACTCCGGCCAGTACGCCGCGACCGCGTCGTCGAGATGCAGCCGCCCGGACTCGACGAGTTGGTGGACCACGACCGCGAGGTACGGCTTGCTCGCGGAGAAGAGCCAGAACAACGCGTTCGGTGAACACCCGAAGGAGCGGTCGATCACCGTCCGGCCGTCCCGGACGACGCACAACTGCGCGACCCCACCACGTGCCTCGATCAGACCGATCGCCTCCGCGAGACGGTCGTGGTCGAAGCCGGCGTCCTGGGGGTCGCAGACCCCACCGAACTCCATAGGTTCCACTGTGCCTGCCTGGGCAAACGGCTAGGGTCTGGCTGTGAGT
This sequence comes from uncultured Actinomycetota bacterium, assembly GCA_963822475.1. Classification (GTDB taxonomy): domain Bacteria; phylum Actinomycetota; class Actinomycetes; order Propionibacteriales; family Kribbellaceae; genus Kribbella. The sequence continues at coordinate 230,127 of CAWGHT010000006.1, read as the reverse complement.
GTGCCCGAGGCGAATCCGCGACCGGATGACGAGATCGAGCGGATCCTGGTGGTCGTGGCGCACCCGGACGACATCGACTTCGGCGGCGCCGGCACGGTCGCGCTGTGGACCAAGGCCGGTATCGAGGTCCAGTACTGCATCGTCACCGACGGGCAGGCCGGTGGTTTCGAGCCGGATCGGGACCGCGCCGAGATTCCCGCCGTACGACGGGCCGAGCAGACCGCCGCCGCGCAGCACGTCGGCGTCCGCGACCTGCACTTCCTCGGGTACCAGGACGGGTCCGTTGAGGCGACCACAGAGCTCGTCCGCGACATCAGCCAGGTGATCCGCAAGGTGCGCCCGCAGCGGCTGCTCACGCAGTCACCCGAGCGTTCGTGGCACCGCCTGCAGGTCTCCCACCCCGACCACCTGGCCGCTGCGGAGGCGACGGTCCGCGCGTTCTACCCGGCCGCCGGGAACCCGTACGCGTACCCGGACCTGACCGAGGAGGCGTGGGAGGTCGGCGAGCTGTGGATGATGGACCACCCGGTCGCGAACCACTACGTCGACATCACCGACACCTTCGACCAGAAGCTGGCGGCCCTGATGTCACACACCAGCCAGCACCGCGACCCGGACGGTCTCCGCACCGGCGTCCGCCGTAACTTCGCCGCCGTCGCCACGACCGCGGGCTTCCCGGCCAACCACTACGCCGAGGCCTTCACCGTCGTCCGTCTCTAATCCGTTTGCCCGCAGGTCTCAGGCCGTGGAAGGTGCAGCCATGACGATTTCTTATGAGGTAACCGGGGACGGCCCGGATCTGCTGCTCGTGCACGCGGGCGTGGCCGATGCCCGGATGTGGGCGCGGCAGGTGGAAGAGCTGAAGTCGAGCCATCGGGTGATCACGCTGGACCTGCGCGGGTACGGCGAGACGCCGGTGGAGGCGGGCGCCAAGTACTCCGACGCGGGCGATGTGCTCGCGGTGCTCGACGCGGTCGGGTCGAGTGCGGTGATCGCGGTCGGTGCGTCGTACGGCGGGTACGTCGTACAGCAGGCCGCGAGCCGGTCGCCCGAGCGGTTCGCCCGGCTCGTAATGCTCTGTGCACCGACCGACAACGTGGAGCCGGACGACGAGCTCCGGGCGTTGTGGGGCGAGGAGAACAAGCTCCTGGAGGCCGGCGACGTCGACGGCGCGACCGACCTCACCGTACGGCGCTGGATCGGTCCGGACGCCGACGACGAGGCCCGCGAACTCCTGCGGGCCATGCAGAAACGCGCCTTCGACCTGCAGCTCGCCGCGGGCGACGACGTGGACAACGAGGAGTACGCCGTCGAGCCCGAGAAGATCGGTGCGCCGGTGAGATTGATCACCGGCGCACACGACTTCAAGTTCTTCACCGACAGCGCGGACTACCTGGCCGAACGGCTCCCGAATGCGGAGCGCGTCCACCTCCCGTGGGCCGGCCACCTGCCGACCCTCGAGAGGCCCTCCGAGGCACTAGGCCTGATCGGCTAGCGCGCCCATCGGGTCCCAGGCGGGGAGGACGATCGGGGCCTCGTCCAGGCGGGCCTGCAGGTCGGCCGGCAGCGCGGAACGGCGTACGGCGACCTCGAAGACGTGCTCGCCGAACCACGAGTCGTTCATGGTCCAGAAGCCGCTGTCGGCCTTCTCGTCACCCCAGCTGTTCTCGACCCGCCAGCGGCGCGGCTTGCCGTCCACCACGTCGACGCCGGTGAACAGCATCGCGTGCGTCATCAGCGTCTCGTGGTGCACCAGCCGCTCGGCCTTGTCCAGCGTGAACTCGGTGTCGTACACCGCGCCGTAGTCGTACAGCTTGGCGTCCCAGAAACCGAGGTCGGAGTTCATCTGCTTGCCGACGTCGCAGCCGAACCAGACCGGCTCGCCGCCGACGATCGCGTCCTGGGTGAGCTGCTTGATCAGGTCGATCTCGACGTTCAGGTACACCACCGGCGGGGCGTCGATGACGTTGCCGAGGAAGTCGACGGTGAAGGTCCGGCCGACCGGGCTGCTCTCCCGCGGGTCGTGCACGAGGCACACGTACTCGTCGACCGGCAGCTGCACGTACGCCGCCGCGAACTCGGTCGGCGTGGTCCAGCCGTCGCGGTGGAAGCCCTTGTCGGTGTCCTTCCACTGCCACAGGAACTTCTGCGGCGGCGTACCGAGGTGGATGCTCAGCACCCGGTGCACGGTGGTCAGGATCTCGCCCTTGCGGTCGCGGCGGGCGTCGTCGGTGTCGAGCGCCCGCAGGTCGCGCGCGCCCTGGCGGAGCAGCTTGCGGAGGGCGTCGTTCAGCTGCGCGGTCGCGGACGAGCTCTCGGTCTCCGGCATCGCCGACTTCGGCACCAGGCCGTGCTTGCGGACCAGCGCGACGAACATGTTCCACTGGCCGCCGTCACCGATCGGGTCCGACAGCAGGTGCGCGACCGTCCGGTCGTCGGCGTCCCGCTCGGAGGTCTCGATGATCGCCTCGAGGAAGAAGTTCGAACGCTCGAACTTGTCCCAGAACAGCAGGTAGTTCTGGGAGAACTCGAAGTCCTTGACCCCGAGCTTGTCGGCCGCGCCGGCGCGGAGCAGGTTCAGCCCGGCGAACAGCCAGCACCGACCGCTCTTCTTCTGATTGGTGACCTTCCAGTCGTCCAGCAGATTGGACACCGAGTGGTCCATCGACGTGACGACCTGGCGATCCAGGGCGATGCTGTTGACCGGCGTCTGCGTGACGGCGTTCTGCATCACCCGGTACTGCGGGTTCGACGCGAACTCCTTCTCGAAGAGCGCGAGCTGATCGGCTGTGAGATTCCGCTCCATAAGAGTCGACGGTATAACAGCCACCAAGCCCGGACCGAAGGATCGGAGTGGCGAATCCATGCCCTGGCCGAAACGCGCCACCGCCGAGACCTTGCGCTACGCTAGTTGAAAACGACATTCAACAAAGGAGGCCGTCATGGCCCGACGCCCGGTACCCACCGGCAAGCGCAAGCCGAAGCAGAACCCACTGGACCGCGACGGCATCACCTTCATCGACTACAAGGACACCGCCCTCCTCCGAAAGTTCATCTCCGACCGAGGCAAGATCCGCTCCCGCCGCGTCACCGGCCTCTCCGTCCAGCAACAAAAACAGGTAGCCCGAGCCATCAAGAACGCCCGAGAAATGGCCCTCCTCCCCTACACCTCCTCCAGCCGCTAAACCCCACGCGGCCGTCACGCGGCTGATACTTGGGGAGTGTCGGTGATGGATCTGCCTGAGTTCGATCGGGCGCAGTTGCACGCGATCGAGGTGCTGCGGGGCGGTGCGGCTGTCGTCGTGACCAGTCCCAGTCCGATGACGTACGGCGTGGTGGCGCGCGACGCCCGTGCGGTGAATCTCCTGAAGGGTCGGCACCGTCGATCAGCCGGTCGGGATCTCGGTCCATACGGAGGCCGCGCACGATCAGCTGTTCCGGTACCTCGACCTCCGGACCGACGCCCTTGCCGCGGTCGACTTCGCGCTCGCCGAGCGAATCTCCGTACTGGCGCCGATCCGGCCGGACCCCACGATGCCCGAGTGGCTGGCACCGGCGATCCAGGACGGCTGGGTGCTGTTCTTCGACGGATGCTGGGGGGAACTGGCGCTGCTGTGGCTGACCTTCCCCTTCCTGTACGGAAGCAGCGCCAACCGAACCGGCGAATCCCCGGCCGCCACAGCCGTCGAAGCCCGTGCGCAGTTTCCGACCGGCACCGTGATCATCGATGCCGACGACCGACGTACGCCGGCCGCCGAGTACGGAGCCAGCACAATCCTCCGCGTCGGGCCGAACGCCCAGCTGACCCTGCATCGATCGGGTATGCAGGACCGAGCGGCGGGTGGACCCGACGTACTCCTGGACCGGCTGCGCGAGTTCAGGTCCGCAGTCGCGGTTCTGGACGGATCGACCAGTACGCCGCCGCTCGGCAAGGCATACCTGTCCACCGCAGTCACTGAGGACGGTGAACCCAAGCAACTGGTGCCGAAGACGCGTATCCGGCTCGAGTTCACGCGAGTGCCCAACAAGAACGCGGACGGGCCACGGGTGTACGACGTCCTGCGAGCGCACGCCGGCTGTAACCGCATGGGCACGGCCGTCGCAGCCGGCGAACTGCTGACCCATGGGACTCTGCGGATCGACGGACTCGGCGGCACCCAGGTCGGCTGCCAACCGCCGCTCCTGGACCAAGAGGAATGGTTGAAGACATTCCTGATGAGCAAACCGTCCTGGCGGCTGACCGGTGACGAGCTCACCCTCGTCTCAGGCGGTACGACGATCACGCTGCTGGACCGGAAGATCGCCGAACCCGACTTCCCGCTCGACGGGGTCAGGTGGAATGTCGTCACCACCATCACCAACGCCGACCTTCGCCAGGGCTACGGTCGCGCCAGGCAGGCGTGGATCAGCTTCGACCGCGGCCGCCTGACCGGCTGGAGCGGATGCAACGAACTCTCCGGCACCTTCACCCGCAACAACACAGAACTGACCTTCAGCGAGGTCGCCACCACCGACCGCCCCTGCACACCCGAATCCGCCGCGTTCCAGGCCACAATCCTGCGACCCTCGGACCCGCGGTCACCTACACCATCGACCACAACCAACTGACCCTCCTAGCCCCATCCGGCACCGGCCTCGACCTGAAGGCGGCCAACTCTAGGTCAGTTGCTTGCGCATCAGAGTGATCCGCGTTTCGTAGCGGGTTGTGGATCCGTCCGCGGCGGCCTGGTCCCACGAACCGATCTCGTTGCCGCTCACCACATAGCCCAACCGCTCGTACAAGCCGCGCGGCCGTGACCTGTTGTCGTCCACGCCCAGCTCGACCCAACGGAATCCGCGGCCTCGAGCTCGCTCCTCCAACGCCCCGATCAGGACTGAGCCGATCCCACATGAGCGCAGTTCCGCCTGGACCGACAGTTGCCAGATGGTCGCCGCCCCGGGTGGTTTGGTGTAGTCGACCCCACCGACCGCAACTGGCAGACCGGAAGGTGGACAGACCGCCAGGTAGTCGACCTCGCCGCGACGGGCGCGTTGGATCGCCGCGGCGACGTACGCAAGATCCGTCGCTGTCCCGTACCAACCACAGGCGGGCAGGTCAGCTTCGGTCAGATCGCGAACGGTAAGCGGTACGACGACCTCGGCCATAGCGCGACTCCCACGTCCAACTCATGTAAAACGGCAGGCGGCGCCACGGGGTGGTCGCCCCGCGCGGTCACCGCGCACGCGCGTTAAGCGCGGATGGTGGGAGCTGCGCTTAGCGCGGGACGGAGTGAGTCGCCCGCAGCGCTGCGTGGGGGTGACTAGACCAGGCGGCGGTCGGTGGCCCAGCGGGTTAGTTCGTGGCGGTTGGAGAGTTGGAGTTTGCGGAGGACCGAGGAGACGTGGGTCTCGACTGTCTTCACCGAGATGAAGAGTTCGCGGGCGACCTCCTTGTACGCGTAGCCCCGCGCGATCAACCGCAGTACCTCACGCTCCCGCTGTGACAGCCGGTCCAGGTCCTCGTCCACCGAGGCGATGTCGATGGCGCCGGAGAAGGCGTCCAGCACGAAGCCGGCCAGCCGCGGCGAGAACACCGCGTCACCGTCGGCGACCCGGTTGATGGCGTCGACCAGTTCGGTGCCGGAGATGTTCTTGGTGACGTACCCGCGGGCGCCGGCCCGGATCACGCCGATCACGTCCTCGGCGGCGTCGGACACCGACAGCGCGAGGAACTTGATGTCGGGGTGCCGCTGGTGCACCTGCTTCATCACCTCGGTGCCACCGCCGCCCGGCAGGTGGACGTCGAGGAGTACGACGTCCGGCTCGGTGCCGACGATCGCCTTGACGGCGCTGTCGACGTCGGCTCCCTCGCCGACGATGTCGACCGAGGTGCCGATCTCGCTGCGTACCCCGGCCCGGAACATGTCGTGATCGTCGATGACGACAACGCGCCTGCTGCTCATCTGTCCATCTCCAGTCGCACTTCGGTGCCTGTCTCGGAATCGGACCGCACCGTCGCGCGTCCGCCGTGCCGTTCCATTCTGCCCATCACACTGTGCCGCAAGCCGAGCCTGTCGTCCGGGACCTCGTCCACGACGAAGCCCTTGCCCCGGTCGCGGACGAACATCTCCACCCGGTCGCCGTCCACCTCGACGAACACGTCGATCTTCGCGGCGCCGGAGTGCTTGGCGGCGTTCACCATCGACTCCCGGGCGGCCCGGACCATCGACGCCAGCGGCTCGGTCAGGTCGCAGTCGCCGACCGTGACCACCTCGATCGGTACGCCGTGCGAGTCCTCGACCTCGGCGGCCGCCTGCTTCGCGGCGCCGACGATCGTCTGGTCGGCGTCGTGTTCCTCGTCGTACAGCCAGGACCGCAGCTCGCGCTCCTGCGAGCGCGCCAGCCGGGCCACCGCCTTCGGGTCCTCGGCCTGCTTCTGGATCAGCGCCAGCGTCTGCAGCACCGAGTCGTGCAGGTGCGCGGCCATGTCGGCGCGCTCCTGCGAACGGACCCGCTCCGCGCGCTCGGCGTTCAGGTCCCGGCTCAGCCGGTGCACCCACGGCCCGGCGATGACCCCGATCCCGACCACGGCGAGCAGCAGTGCGATCAGTACGTCGCCGACCATCGAGAGCCGGCCGTTCTGCACCAGGAACAAGGTGACCGCGGTGCCGAGCAGGACCAGGCCGACGGCGATCCGGATCAGCGACTTCCAGCCGCCCTTGCCGAGTACGAGGCCGATGATCGGGACCCGGACGTCGCGCGTCCACTTGTCCTTCTGGCTCTCGTCCGCCTGCCGCCAGATCAGCGCCAGACCGGTCGCGGCGAACACCAGCGGCCAGAACAGCTTCCCGGCGATGCCGAGCCCGGCGACCTGCAGCAGCAGGACCAGGCCGATGCCGATGGCCACCAGCGCGGGCAGCTGCCCGCGGCTCTTCTCCCGCTTCCGCTGCTTCGCCTCGGCGACCGGCGGCGCCGGTTCGTCGGTGCGCAGCCCTTTCCGTGTGTGCGCGGCCAACCCAGGCGCGTCCGGCACGGTCTCCGGCGCGAGCGGCATCAGGAACCACAGCGCCGCATAGATCAGTACGCCGAAGCCGCCGGACACCGTGGTCGCGATCAGGACCAGCCGTACGACGGTGTCCGACACGCCGAGGTGGTCCGCGATCCCGCCGGCCACACCGGCAACGACGCGCCCCTCGGTACGCCGGTACGCCCGACGAGTCGGCTCCGTGGCCGGCCGCGGCGTCGTGGACGAGTACGCCGGACCGCCCGAGCCGGACTGCTGGTTGCCCATCCGCGCGGCGTAGGCGGCGTACGGGCCTTGGTACTGCCCCGGGCCCTGCGGTCCCCAGCCCTTGAAGCGCCACTGATCCTGGTTCTGCCCAGGCTGCGGCTCGGGTGGGGCTCCGTTCGCGGAGGACCCGCCCGTCGGCGCGGCTGCTGGCTGGCTCATCACAACGATCGTCACATGCGGACCGGCCCGACACCAGCAGGCTTGTCCCGGGCCGCCTCCTCAGCGGCCGCCCGCCGAGCTCAGGGTCGGCTCGGGGACAACCCCGAACCCGCGGTGACTCCGGGGGTCCTCAGGGGGTATCCCGGATGTGATCCGGGGGGAATTAGCGCCAGTATCGATGTCATGGAGCAGAACCAGAGTGGACCCGCCGGGTTCGACCGCAACCGCCTGCACAACCCCCAGAGCTGGCGGCGCAGCAGGTCGGACCGCTGGGTCGCGGGTGTCTGCGGCGGCATCGGTCGCGCGCTGAACATCGACCCGGTGCTGGTCCGCGTGGTGATGGCCGTACTGATCATCAGCGGTCCGGGCGTGATCTTCTACATCGCCGCCTGGGTCCTGATGCCCGACGAGGGCAGTGACCGCTCCGCCGCGCAGGGCGTGCTCGGTGACCGGGTCCGGACCGACCACCCGTGGTTCTGGCCGGTCGTGATCGGCGCCTGCGTGTTCCTCGCGATCGCGATGATGTCGTCGTTCAACTTCGGCCGCTTCATCCCCGGCCCGCTGATCGTGGTCGGTGTCATCTGGCTGATCGCGAAGCAGCGCAAGGGCAACAACAAGCCGAACACACAGGGCCAGCGCCCGCAGGACACGGCGCCGCCTACTACTTCGGCGTACTCCGGTCAGCAGCAGACCACGGCGTACACGCCGCCTCAGACCGACCCGTCGGCTGCTCCGGCGGGTCCGTCGTCCTCGGCCACACAGCGCCCCCAGGACCGCACCGTCGAACCGGTCCAGCCTGTGTGGACCGAGGACGACCCCCTCGGCCTGTACGTCGACGAGCCGGCCGGCACGACCTCGCCGGTCGCGAGCACCCCCGCCGGACCGCCCGCCAAGGGCGTGCGCGGGATCAAGTCGATCATCGTCGTGCTGACCGGTATCGCGATCGGTATCGCCGCGCTGGCGGGCGCCCCCACGGCGACCATGCTGGTCATCGGCCTGGCGACGCTCGGCGGCGGCATGCTGCTCGGCGGGTTCGTCGGCCGCACGCTGGCCCTGCTGCCGCTCGGCATCCTGCTGGCCGTCGGGGCCATCGCGAGCACGGTGTTCGCCGGTGTGCCGCGCAACTTCGCCGACACCAACTACGTCGCGCCGTCCACCCAGACCATCACCGCGACCGGGACGAGCTACCAGTTCGACGCCGGGTCGGTGCACCTGGACCTGACCCAGGCGAAGTTCGGGCCGGGCGCCAAGGTCGAGGTGCACGGCAGCCTCGGCGAGGTGATCGTCAAGCTGCCGCACGACGTGGACGTCCAGGGCACGGCGTCGACCGAAATGGGAGACGTTGCCTTCCTCAACCAGCACCAGAGCGGCCATAATGCCGAACTGAAGCTGAACGACCTCGGCACGGACGGCAAGGCCGGCCCGCAGCAGGTCACCCTGGACCTGGACCTCAGGCTGGGCAGTATCAAGGTGGAGCGCGGATGAGCCAGCAGCGGAAGACCAAGCCGGACGTGCCCGGCGTGGTGGCCGGCACGGTCCTGACCGGCGCTGCCACGATCTGGATGCTGACCGACAACGGCGTACTGCAGACCGACGACCTCGGCGTGACCAGCGCCCTCCTCCTGGTCACCGCAGGCCTCCTCGGCCTCGCCGCATCACGCCGCGCCTAACTCGGTGGACGGTGGGTACGCCGGTTCTCTAAGCTCCAGGCCGTGACCAGCCCGGAGGCGGACAGATCGTAACCACCGGCCGTTCCGTGTAGCTCGCCCGGAACCGCCGGAGACGACTCATACCCGTCTTCTCATGGTTGCGGAGTACCTCCATGCCTTTCGTGCTGTATCTCCTTGGCCTGGCCGTTTTCGCCCAGGCGACCTCTGAATTCATGCTCTCCGGGCTCGGCCCGGACATCGCCCAGGACCTGGGCGTCTCGATCCCCACCACCGGCTGGCTGACGTCCGGGTTCGCGCTCGGGATGATCGTCGGCGCCCCGGCCGTCGCCGTACTCGGCGCCCGCTGGCCGCGCCGCCGGACGCTGCTCGTGACGTTGACCGTGTTCCTCGCGGTCCACGTGGTCGGCGCGCTGACCAGCGACTTCACCGTTCTGCTGGTCACCCGGGTCCTCGCGGCCCTCGCGAACGCGGGCTTCCTGGCCATCGCGCTCGCCACCGCCGCGGGCCTGGTCCGCCCCGACGCAAAGGGCCGCGCCACCTCCGTCCTTCTCGGCGGTACGACGCTCGCCTGCATCGTCGGCGTACCGGCGGGAGCCGTGCTCGGCCGGTACCTCGGCTGGCGGTCCGCGTTCTGGGCGGTCGCGATCATCTCGCTCCCGGCGCTGCTCGGGATCCTGCGCTCGGTCCCGAACCGTACGGCAGGCCCGGCGACCGTCGGGCGGTTCACCGTGTCACCGCGGCTCGCCGTACTGCTGCTCCTCGGCGCCCTCGTGAACGGCGCGACGTTCTGCTCGTTCACCTACCTCTCGCCGGTGCTCACCGAGGTCACCGGGCTCGGGGTGGGATGGGTCCCGGTCATGCTCGCGCTCTTCGGGCTCGGCTCGTTCGCGGGCGTCACCGTCGCCGGCCGGTACGCCGACCGTCGCGACGACCGGCTCGTACTCGTTGCCGGTGGCATCTTGCTGCTCGGGTGGTGCGCGTTCGCGCTGACTACGGCGTACGTCGTACCGACCGTTGCCCTGGTCCTCCTCCAAGGCGCGCTGTCCTTCGCGGTCGGCTCGACGCTGATCTCGTACGCCCTGTACGCCGGCACCGAGTCCCCCGTCCTGACCGGCGGACTGGCCACCGCCGCCCTCAACGTCGGCGCCGCCGCCGGACCGCTGCTGGGCGGGCTCGCGATCGGGTCCGGAACCTTCCGCGGCCCGCTCTGGGTCAGCGCGGCACTCGTGGGCACTGCGCTCGTCGCGGGAATCGGCTCCATTAAGCTTGTGGATCGCGAGGGGCCCGGGTGAAGCGGGTCCCGTGGTCTAGGAGTTCCGATGGTGCGCGGCACCGTGAAGTGGTTCAACGCCGACAAGGGCTACGGTTTTCTGGCCGTCGACGGGCAGGACGACGTGTTCGTGCACTGGAGCAAGATCGTCTCCGACGGGTACAAGACGCTCGAGGACGGCCAGAACGTCGAGTTCCAGATCGTCGACGGGCCCAAGGGCCGCGAGGCCGACGCGGTAACACTTGTCTGACCGGCAGTAGTCGGCGGTAACCGATAACCTGACCTCTCATCGTGTGAGGGGTGAGACGTGGCAGAGCCGGTACCTGTGATCCGGAAGCTCGAGCATGCACTGGCCGACGACGACTTCGCGTGGTCGCTGGTGCTGGTCGGCGAGGACCAGACGGACAAGCTCGCAACGCTCACCGGCGACCTCCGCGGACCGTTCTCGACGTCCGGTGACGGCAAGCAGATCACCTCGGGCTTCTCCTACTGGGGAATCGGCCCGACGATCGCCTGGGCGAACGCCACCAACGACCCGTTCTACCTGGTCATGAAGGCCGGCGCGGAGTCGTTCCTGCGGCACTGGCGCAAGCTCCGCCCGCACGTCGAGAACGGCGGCTTCCACCTGGTCAGCCTCGGGGTCGGCACCGGCGTCAAGGACCGCACGATCCTCAGCGACATGCGCCGGCACAACCCGGACATGTACTACATCCCGGTCGACATGAGCTCGGAGATGCTGCGGATGGGCACGCTGGAGCCGGTCCGCGGCGCCCGCTTCCCGGTCTCCCAGGTGCTGCCGGTGCAGCTCGACTTCTCGATCGCCGACAACATGGAGGAGCTCGGGCAGATGCTGGCCCGGCTGGTCGACGACGAGCCGATCCTGTTCACGCTGACCGGCAACACGCTCGCCAACTTCGAGAGCGACGAGGAGCTGCTCAGCACGCTCACCCGGGTGCTGCGGCCGCAGGACCGGCTGCTGCTCGAGGTGGCGAGTACGACGCAACTCGACCAGGAGAGCGCCGACGCGGCCGCGGACGAGTACCACCAGACCCGTGCGTTCGCGGAGTTCGTCACCAGCACCCTGCGGTACAACACCGACCTCAAGATCAACAACGACCTGGTCAAGTTCGTCGGCGAGGTCGAGAACGAGGACGCGCTGCTGGTGAAGATCTTCTGGCAGAACGACACCGGCGAAGAGGTCCGGATGGAGCTGCCGGACCACACCGAGGCGGTGCTGCCGATCGGCGACACGATCCGGCTCTACACCACCCGCAAGTACTCCACGACCCGGCTGAAGCGGCTCACCGAGGCCTGCCAACTGACGCCGGTCGAGGCGATCCAGTCCCAGTTCCGGTACGCCCGCCGCCCGAACCCGTTCGGCCTGGAGCTCCTGCTGCTCGCACCGGAGGGGGCCGGCGAGACCGCACGCAGCCTCGCCGACGACATCTGGGCCACATGAGGCGGACCGTCAGCGCGCTGACGTACGGTCTGCTCGCACTGGCCTTCGTTCTCGGCGTCCTGTGGTTCTTCTGGCCGGAGGGCTCGCGCTGGGAGCCGGCGGTCAACTCACTGACCCTGGTCGCCGGGCTGACCGGCATCTTCGTCGAGCGACTGACGGCCGAGGCAGAACGCCGTACCGAGGTCCTGCGGGCCGTCGCGAACGAGCTGCACGAGAACACCAGGTTGCTGAACGACGAGCGGTTCTCGCCCGACGCGCCGAGCACCCGGCAGGTGTACCCGCGGCTGGTGGTGTCCGCTGTCGATCTCGCGCTGGTCTCCGGTGCGCTCGGCCTGCACCGGGACGCCGAGCTCGTCGGCCTGCTGCACCGCTGGCGGGACACCGTGCACCTGTTCAACCGGCGGCTCGACCTGACCGAGATCAGCACGTTCTCGAACACGATCTCCGCGGCCGAGCTGGCCGCGTTCCACCGTGCGCTGCACCGTGAGAACAGCTACTTCGCGGCCACTCGCGAGAAGCTCCAGAGCCTGCTCGACGCACTCCCCGAGCTTTAACGGCCGAGGCCGTAACCGGACCCGTTGCTGTCAGTAGCTGCAAATTGTGCCGAGCCGTTGACTTGGCCACGCCGCGAGAGCTTCACTTTCGGACAGGACCGTAAATACGGCACCCCGGAGGCAATTCGTATGCGATCAGTCCGCTCCCTTCTCGCACTGGCCCTCGTCGCTCTGCTCGGCGCAACCCTCACCGCACCGGCGCAGGCCGGTCCGCAACCACCGGTCGGCACAGTCACCTCACTCGGTACGCCGCTGTCCGACGTACTGCTCATCGGCGGCACGGTCGCGCCCGGCCCGAACGGCAAGACCGCGATCTGGAACGTGTCCACCGGAAGTCCGGCGTACCTGAACGCCATCGACCCGGCCACCGGCGACAGCCTGCTCTCCGCGGCGCTGCCCGGCGCGGACGGCAGTTACGCGGTCGCCGCGACGCCCGACGGCACGATCTACGTCGGCACCTACAACAACGGCCACCTGTACCGGCTGCGGCCGGGCGGCACCGTCGAGGACCTCGGCCGGCCGATCGCGTCCGAGTCGTTCATCTGGCGGATCACCACCGACGACCAGGGCAACGTGTACGGCGGGACGTTCCCGAACGGCAAGGTGTTCCGGTACGACGACAAGACCGGCGCGATCCACGACTACGGCACCGTCCTGGCGGGTCAGACGTACGTCAAGAGCATCGACTACGCCGGCGGCAAGGTGTACGCCGGGACGATGCCCGACGCGCACATCATGGAGATCGACGCCACCAGCGGAGCCATCACCGAACTGCCGTCGCCGCCCGGCCTCGGCGACCCGTCCGACAAGGTCGTGTACGACCTGAACGCCCGCGGCGGGCGCGTGTACGCGCGGATCAGCACGGCCTTCCCCGGCCCGCTGTACGTCTGGGACATCGCTTCGCGGACCTGGGTCGACGAGATCCCGAACGCGCACGGCCTGGACATCTCCCCGGTCGGCGCGGACGGCTCGCTGTACCTGATCCAGAGCAGCGAACTGAAGAAGTACGACCCGGCCACCAAGACCCTGACCGGCACCGGCCTGACGTTCACCGGCCGGATCCAGAACGCCCGCTCGATCGGGTACGCCGACCTGAACCTCCCCGACTACCCGGGCACCAGCGTCGTCGGCACCCTGTGGCGCGGCGAGGAGTTCCGGTACAACCCGCAGACCGGCAAGTCCGAGATCTTCGTGACCAAGGTCCGGCGCGAGCCGATCGAGATCCTGTCCGTCGCGGGCGGCAAGGACAACATCTACGCCGGCGGCTTCCTGAACGGCGGCGTGTCCGTGGTCAACCCGACGACCGGTGAGGCCAAGTACAACCGGTTCTCGCAGGTCGAGGCGCTGCTGGAGGGATCCGACGGCAAGCTCTGGATCGGCGCCTATCCGGAGGCCAGGCTGTACGACTACGACCTGAGCAAGCCCTGGAGCAGTCCGGAGTACTCCCCGGGACCGCCCGGTACGCCGGACAACCCGGTTCAGCGGCTCAACCTCAAGCCCGACCTCCTGCAGACCCGCGCCCGCGCGCTGACCGAGGTGAACGGCAAGATCGCGGTCGGCACCGTCCCCGACGGCGACCGGCTGGGCGGCGCGCTGGTGATCTACGACCCGACGACGAACACCGCGGAGAAGTACCGCAACGTCGTCCAGGACGAGTCCGTCTTCGGCCTCACCGCCCGCTGCGGCATCGTGTACGGCGGTACGTCGATCGCCGGCGGCCTGGCCACCACGCCGCCGACCCGGGAAGCGGGCACAGTGTTCGCGTGGGACGTGGCCAAGAAGAAGAAACTCTGGGAGACCGTACCGGTGCCGAAGGCCGCTACGGTGTCCTCGGTCACGATGGGTCCGGACGGGCTGCTGTGGGGCGTCGCCGGGAAGACCGTGTTCGCCGTGGCGCCGGACAGCGGCAAGCTGAAGAAGTCCTTCACGCTCGGGACGACGAACTCCAGCGGCGACATCGTCGCCACCTCGGAGGCCGTCTACGCGAGCATCGACCTGAACAAGATCTACCGCATCGCGCCGGGCAAGAACGCCGTTCCGACGGTGTTCGTGACGCACGCCCACCGGCGGCTCGGCGTCCGCGGGGATCACCAACTGCTGATGACGAGCGGCTCCGAGCTGTTCCGGATTGATATCAGCCGTTGACAGCCGAAATTCACCCCAAGTACTTTCGGTCCTGACCGTTATTCGGTTCGACAACTTCCGGCCCTGACTTCCGGACACCCTGGGGGTGCGATGAAATCCACCGTCCGCCGCATCGCGGCACCAATCACGGCGCTCGTTCTCGCTGCCGCGCTCAGTTCGTGCGGCGGAGGTGACTCTGGCTCGTCCGACTCGAAGAAGAGCGTCACGCTCTGGATGTACCCGGTGATCGCCGATCAGGCGGCCAGCGACGCCTACTGGAAGAAGGTCGAGACCGACTTCGAGGCGGCGAACTCCGGTTTCGACCTCAAGGTCGAGGCCCAGCCGTGGGCGAACCGCGAGGAGAAGGTCGCGGCCGCGTTCTCCGGCAAGAAGGGTCCGGACGTCCTGCTGATGATCCCGGACCAGATCCCGCAGTACGTGAAGAGCGGCTCGCTGGAGCCGGTCGACGACGTGATCACCCCGGAGAAGGACAAGTTCCTGCCGGCCGCGATCCCCGGCCTGACGGTCGACGGCAAGGTGTACGGCGCCCCGATCTACCACACGGTCACGACCACGATGTACAACAAGACCGTGCTGACCAAGGCCGGGATCAGCAAGCCGCCGGAGACCTGGGACGAGATCAAGGCGGCCGCGCCGAAGCTCAAGGCCGCCGGGTTCTCCACGCTGGACTACTCGGCCTCGCCGGAGGCGACGCTGAACCTGAACTTCTACCCGCTGCTGTGGCAGGCCGGCGGGAAGGTGTTCGCCGACGACGGCAAGAGCGTCACGTTCAACCAGGCCCCCGGCCTGGAGGCGCTGACCTTCCTGAAGAGCCTGTGGGACGAGGGCGCGATCCCGAAGACCGCGCTCACCGCGGGCAACGTGGTCGCCGACTCGCCGTTCGGCAAGGGTCAGGTCGCGATGGCGATGACCAGCGTGCCGGCCGACGTCGCCACGGTCACGAAGACCTGGGGCGCGGCGAACGTCGAGCTCGGTACGCCGCTGACCGGCAAGAAGCAGGTCGGCTTCGGGCTCCCGGGCGGTCTGGTCGTGAACGCCGCCTCGGAGAACGTCGACGGCGCGAAGAAGTTCCTGTCGTTCATGACCCAGGCGGCGCAGCTGGACGCGCTCAGCAAGGCGTCCGGGTTCTACTCACCGCGCAACGACGCCAAGAGCGAGTCGACCGACCCGAACGCGGCGAAGTTCAAGGACGCGCTGCAGTACGCGATCCCGGGTGAGCCGAACCCGTCGGCGCGGCAGATCATGTCGTTCCTGAGCCCCGAGATCCAGGCCGTGCTGACCGGTAAGAAGCAGCCGCAGCAGGCCCTGGACGACGCGGCCAAGCAGGCCAACGACCTCCTGTCGAGGCAGCGTTGACGAACACCCCTCCGGACACGGTCGCGGGTCGGGCGGGACCCGCGGCCGGCCGGAAGGCGTTTCGTTCTCGAGGCGGCCCCCGTCGCCGGCCGTGGGTCGGTCTGCTGTTCGTCGCCCCGATGCTCGTCCTGTTCCTGGCGTTCCGGTTCCTGCCGGCGATCGGGGCGTTCTTTCTCTCGCTGACCGACTACCGGATCAGCGGCAAGTGGGACTTCATCGCGCTCGACAACTACACGCGGCTGTTGTCGGACAAGGTGTTCCACGAGGCGTTGCTGGTGACGGTCACCTACACCGTGATCTTCGTCCCGCTGACGGTCCTGCTGTCGCTCGGTACCGCCGTACTGCTCCACCAGGTGGTGTGGAAGCGCGGCTTCTTCCGCGGGGTGTTCTTCCTGCCGTACGTGACCAGCATCGTGCTGGCCGCGGTGATCTGGAAGTGGATCTACGACGCGCAGGACGGGCTGCTGAACTCGATCCTCGGGCTGGTGAACATCGGCCCGATCGACTTCCTCAGCCAGTCGAACACCGTGCTGCCGTCGATCGCGGTCACGTCGGCGTGGAAGGGCTTCGGGTACTCGATGCTGATCCTGCTCGCGGGCCTGCAGGCGGTGCCGAAGTCGTACCTCGAGGCCGCGATGATCGACGGCGCGGGGACCTGGCAGCGGTTCCGGTACGTGACGCTGCCGCAGCTGCGGCCGGTGCTGTTCTTCGTGCTGGTGATCGAGACCATCGGCGCCTTCCAGGTCTTCGACGCGATGTTCGTGATGACCGGCGGCGGACCGGTGCGCTCCAGCTACTCGCTCGTGTACTTCCTGTACGACAGCGGTTTCAAGTACTTCGACTTCGGTTACGCCAGCGCGATCGGTCTGGTGCTGTTCCTGATCGTGCTGATCGTCTCGCTCGTACAGCGCCGGCTCGTCGGGAGGGACGACTAGATGGCTCAGGTACTCGACCGCCCGCCGGTCCGGCCGGTAGCGGAGCCCCCGGCGGCAGGACGTCGTACGGCGGGCCGGCTGACGTTGCCGACCTTGCTGGCGCTGACCGCGATCGTGACCATCGTGCCGTTCGCGGCGATGGTGCTGGTCGCGTTCGCGCCGCCGAGCGGACGGACGTTCCCGGACGCGCTCAACCCAGCGAACTTCACGCTGGAGAACTTCTCGAAGGTGCTGTCCAGCTCGGATATCCCGCGGTGGACGGTGAACTCGCTGCTCTACTCGCTGGTGTCCGTGGCGTGCGTGCTGCTGTTCGCGTCGATGGCCGGGTACGCGTTCGCGAAGAAGAAGTTCCCCGGCCGGGAGATCATGTTCTGGGCGTTCCTCGCCACGCTGATGGTCCCGTTCCAGGCGACGCTGATCCCGTCGTACATCCTGGTCGCGAAGCTGGACTGGGTCGACAGCTACTGGGGCCTGATCGTGCCCACGCTGGCGAACTCGCAGGCGGTGTTCCTGATGCGCCAGTTCATCATGCAACTACCCGACGAACTCTTCGAGGCCGCCGAGATCGACGGCGCTCCTGAGTGGCGGATCTTCACGATGATCGTGCTGCCCCTGATCCGCCCGGTGCTGGCGACGCTAGGCATCTTCGTCTTCCTCTGGCACTGGAACGACTTCCTGTGGCCCTTGGTCATCGGCCAGTCCGGCCAGATGCAAACCCTCACCGTCGGCCTCGCCACCCTCCAAACCCAAGCAGTCCCCATCAACCAGGTCATGGCCGGCGCCACCATCACGGTCGTCCCCAGCCTCCTGGTCTTCGGCCTCCTCCAACGCTACCTAACGGACTCCATCGCCATGTCCGGTCTGAAAGCCTGAACCTGCAGGCAGGCACAACCCCGCATCAGTGCGCCGACAACCGCTTGCCGGAGGGGTTCTGCCTGCCTGCACGTCCACCTACACCATTTCGCCGAACTTCTCGATCGCGCGGAGAGCCTCGACCTGCGGCATACCAGGGGGTTGGATGCGAAGGATCACGCCGTCGGCGCCCATCTCCTCGTAGTGGGCGAGGCGGTCGGCGCATTCGGCTGGGGAGCCGATGACGCTGCGGTTGGCGATCTCGTCCCAGCCTTGGGTGTAGCGGGCTGCGTCTGTCGACGTGCGCTTCCAGCCGGTGTAGGCGTCGTACAGGTCCCGCAGCGGCTCCTCCAGGGCCTGCCTCGCGTCCTGGGACGTGGGGGCGCAGAAGCCTTCGCGGCAGACGATCACCTCGGCGCCGAGTGTGCCCTCGCCGCGCGGGTACGAGCGGTACTCGGCGATCTTGGCGGGGAGGTCGGAGTCCAGTTCGTTGAACGACGTGGTCCAGCCGTCGCACATCCGCGCAGTGCGCTCGAGCATCGCGGAGACCCGGCCGCCGTTCCACAGCTTCGGTCGCGGGTTCTGCACCGGTCGCGGCGACAGGAAGGCGTCGGTGATGCTGGTGAACTTGCCGTCGTACGTGACCTCGTCGGACGTCCACAGCCGGGTGAGGATCTCCAGCCCTTCCTCGAACCGCGCGACCCGCTCCGCCTGCGTCACGCCGTACAGCGCGAACTCCTCCGGCCGGTACCCGAGCACGAACCCCGCCGTCAGCCGCCCACCGGACAGTACGTCGATGTGCGCCAGCGTCTCCGCGAGTACGACGGGGTCGTACAGCGGCGCCACGATCCCCGCCGTCGCGATCCCTATCCGCGACGTGTGCGCGGCCAGCCAGGTCATCGACGTCAGGATCTCGTGGTACCCGGGCCGGTGCAGGTGCCGCTCGCCCAGCACCACCCACTCGAATCCGGCCTGCTCGGCCAGCCGCGCCTGCTCGACGGCGTCGGCCAGCTGGGGCCGCTCGTCCGGGGTGCCGTAGAGGTTCAGATAGAGACCCAGCCGCATCGGGGTGCCACCTTCCGTTGACAGAGAGCGCTCAGGGTATTTACGGTCTTGACCGTAAATGCTTTCCGCCCAGATTGCGACCCTAGGAGCCGGTTATGAGTCTTGCAGCAGAACCGGCCGGGTTGCCGGGTGGGGGATCGGAGCCTTTCGGGGCCGCGCCGATCAGTGCGATCAAGACCCGCGTGGTGAGCGCGCGGTACCGCCGGCCGTTCCAGATCAGCAGCGGGGTGAGCAACGAGCTGATCAGCCTGGTCGTCGAGGTGCACACCGCCGACGGCGACGTCGGGATCGGCGAGACCTCGCCGATGACGGCGTACACCGGTGAGACGCTGGCCGGCGTCCAGGCGGCGATCGAGGAGCACCTCGCGCCGGCGCTGATCGGCCGCGACCCGCTCGACCGCGCGGGCGCTCACGTCACGATGGACGGCGTACTGCGCGGCCAGCAGGTCGCCAAGTCCGGTCTCGACATCGCCCTGTTCGACCTCGCCGGACGGATCAGCGGCTGGCCGGTCCACGCCATCCTCGGCGGCAGCGTCCGCGACCGCGTGCAGACCACGTGGGTCGTCGGGCTCGGGACCCTCGACGAGATGGCCGCCGAGGCCGCGGAGTACGCCGACCGCGGGTTCATGCACCTGAAGGTCAAGGGCGGCCACGACCCGGCGAAGGACCTCGAACTGATCCGTGCCGTCCGCGCCGCGATCCCCGCCGACGCGGAGCTGTGCCTGGACGCCAACGAGGGGTACGACGCGACCACGGCCCTCCCGTACCTCACCAAGATGAGCGCGGCGGGCCTCACCCTCCTCGAGCAGCCCCTTCCGCGCTGGGACCTGACCGGGCTCGTACGGTTGCGGGACCGCCTCGACGTCCGCGTGATGGTCGACGAGAGCATGCACTCGCTGCACGACGCTCTGGAGATCGCGCGGCGCGGTGCGGCCGACGTACTGAACATCAAGATCCTCAAGGTCGGCGGGCTCCATCGCGCGATGCAGATCGCCGCTGTGGCCGAGGCCGCGGGGCTTGCGGTGAAGGTAGGGTCGATGCCCGAGCTGGGTGTCGCGACGCTGGCCGCCGTACACCTGGCCGCCGCCGTACCCGGAGCGACCGTCGCGGCGGACCTGGTGGGGCCGTTGATGGTCGACGAGGACCCGCTGGCCCCGACCGTGTTCGCCGATTGCGACGGCTGGATCGACGTACCGAAACGCCCCGGTCTCGGGCACGATGTCTAAGAGGGTCTGAGAGGTCATGATGCATCCACTCGTCGACAGGCTCCGCGGCACGCTGCTCCCCGCGGTCGTCACCCCGATGGACTCCGACGGCGTCGTCGCGTACGACGCTTTGTCCGCGTACGCCGTCTCACTCACGAAGCATGCTGTCGGCGGCGTCGCGGTGTGGGCGCACACCGGGCGCGGGCTCTACCTGAGCCCGGGCGATCGTGCGAAGGTGCTCGAGACATGGCGGTCCGCTACCGACGTACCGATCGTCGCCGGTGTCGGCGTACCGAAGTCCTCCACGGCGCAGACGCTGGAAGAGGCCGCGGACGCGACCGTGGAGATGGCGCGGGCCGCTGCGGCGGGCGGGGCCGACGCGGTGATGGTCTATCCGCTAGCAGTGCTAGGAGAATTGCCGGACGGGCACGCGCAGGCGGTCGCGCTGCACGAGCGGGTGGCGGCCGAGAGCGGGCTGCCGCTGGTCGGCTTCTACCTGCACGGCGAGGCCGGCGGGTACCCGTACTCGCCTTCGCTGATCCGCGACTTGTTGTCGTTGGACGCGATGCTCGGCGTGAAAACGGCGACGCTGGACCGCGCGATCGGGTGCCAGGACGCGATCTGGGCCGGGCGCGACAGCGGGAAACTGCTGATCACCGGCGAGGACCGGATGTACGGGCCGTCGTTCATGTGGGGCGCGGACACGGCGCTCGTCGGGATCGCGTCGGCGCAGGTCGAGTTGTCGTCCGCCGTACTGCGGGCCTGGACGGCCGGCGACCACTCGGAGTTCCTGACCGCGTCGGACCGGCTGGACCGGTTCGCGGCGGCGACGTTCTACGCGCCGATCGAGGGCTACGTGCAGCGGATGCTCTGGGCGGCCGAATGGGAAGGGCTGGTCTCGGCCGCGGCCGCGTACGACCCGTTCGGACCGGAACTGCAGGCGGGCGAGCGCGATCTGGTGATCCGCTGCCTGGAGGAATTGCACCAGTAGAGGGACAGTGAGGTGGCGCGCTCCCTCCTTCGCTCCACCACACCGACGCTCCCCGACCCGCCTGAGGGGGTGGCGGCAATTGTGGTCTTGACCGAAACTAGGAGAGCAAGGCCTGAACGTCAAGATCTCGGAGCCCGCTGCGCTATTCTGCGACTTGAGGGCCAGACCAGAAGTCGTCGGAGGACTGCCGTGAGGATCTGCTCAGCTGTCGTCGAGGGTGACTGATGGCGCTCGCGGTCGGCGTGGTCGGGCCCGAGGACCTGGTCCAGCGGGTGATGGTCGTCGGCGCTCCGAGCGGGACCGTGCTCGTGCCGCTGGCGTACCGGCACGAGACCGAGGCGGTCGAGCTCGTCGAGCAGGCGCAGGGCGAAGTCGACGCGTTCCTGTTCACCGGCGTCGTCCCGTACACGATCGCCACCGAGGCCGGGGCGATCAACCGGCCCGCGATGTACGTCTCGTACGACGGGGCGACCTTGCTGCGCGCCCTCGTCGAGCTCCTGCGGCTCGGCCACAACGTCACCCAGTTCTCGATCGACACGCTGCGGCGGTCCGAGGTGCTGGAGACCCTGATCGAGGCGAAGCTGCCGACGGACCAGATCCAGGTGCTGCCGTACCGGCCAGGCCTGACCTCGGACGACATCGTCGAGTTCCACCGCACCGCCCGCGAGAAGCACGACACGAAGGTCGCGATCAGCTGCCTGGGTTCGGCGTTCCACCTGATCGAGAACGAGATGCCGTCAGTGCGGCTCGCTCCGTCGCGGTACTCGATCCGCTCCACCCTGCAGGCCCTGATCCTCACCACGACCGGCCAGCACGTCGGCGACGCCCAGGTGGCGCTCGGCGTCATCGACCTCCCCGAACCGGACGACGCCCTCGCCGCCGACCTCATCACGCTCGGCGGCAGCCTCGCCGCCCTCCCCGACGGCCGGTATCTCGTCGTCACCACCCGCGGGCTCCTGGAGCAGGCCACCGAACAGTTCTCCCGGATGCCCCTGCTCGACCACCTGGCGGCCCGGCACAGCACGGCGTACGTCGGTTTCGGCGTCGGCCGTACGGCGGCTGAAGCCGAGGCGCTCGCCCGCCGCGCCGTGGGCCGCGCCGCCTCGATCGGCTCCGTCGCCGGCGTCGTCTCGATGTCCGACGACGTCGAGATCGTCATCGAACCCTCCGGCGACCAGCCGTCCGGCGCCCGCGGCACCGAAAGCCTCCCGCTGCTGGCCCGCCGGGTCGGCCTCAACACCCAGACCCTCGCCCGGATGCGCGAGCTCACCGCCACCCTCCCCGACGGCCTCACCACCCAGGACGTCGCCGACCACCTCGCCGTCCAGCTCCGCACCGCCCGCCGAGTCCTGAAACGCCTCGAACGAGCCGGCCTAGCCGCCCCCACCGGCACCCAACAACACGGCCGCACCGGCCGCCCACCCACGGTCTACCTGATCAGACTCTGACCGTCACATCTGCGGCCGCGCGAGCTTCACGTGCCGTGGGTATGACACGTGGGCGCCGCTCAAACTCGTTGGCGGGATCAACAAACACCGCCCGAGCACCAGCGACCTCACCGCCGCCCGAATCTACGCCAACCAACTCGTCCGAACGAACGGGTGACCACAGGGCGATTTGCGGAAAGAAATTTGCACCTGGCGCCATAAATGTTCCGCAAAGCGCGCCTGGGCCAGGGCGGCGGCGGTCAGGCCGGCCGCGAGGTCCAGAGCGGTTACGGGGTGATGATCGTGACGCCTGCGGGGGTTGATCCGGAGAGGGCTGCTAGGGCGGCTGGGGTTTGTTCGAGGGTTATGGTGCGGGTGATGAGTTGGTGGGGGTTGAGGTTGCCTGCGGCAACTAGGGCGAGCATCTCGGGGTAGGCGTGGGCGGGCATGCCGTGGCTGCCCAGCCAGTGGAGTTCCTGGCCGATCAAGCGGCCGACGTCCAGCTGTACGCCGGACGGGAGCAGTCCGACCTGGAGATGGCGGCCTCGGGGGCGCAGGGCCTGCAGGGACTGCTGGACGACGTCGTTCGAGCCGAGGGCATCCATCGTCACGTGAGGGCCGCCGGCGGTGAGGTCACGGATCTCCTGGACGGTGTCCGGCGACGCCCACAGGGTGTCGGTGGCGCCGTAGTCGCGGGCCAGCTTCAGCGCCGACGGGTTGGTGTCGACCGCGATCACCCGGGCGCCGAGTGCCGCAGCGATCATCACCGCGGAGAGGCCGACGCCGCCGCAGCCGAAGATCGCCACGGATTCGCCGGCGGTGACCTGACCGACTTGGCGGATCGCGCGGAACGAGGTGGCGAAGCGGCAGCCCAGGCCCGCAGCAGTCGCGAAGTCCATGTCGTCGGGCAGTCGCACCAGGTTCACCTCGGCGTACGGCACGGCGACGTACTCCGCGAACGAACCCCAGTAGTTGAACCCGGGCTGCAACTGATTAGGGCAGACCTGCTGATTGCCCTCCCGGCACTGCTCGCACGCACCACACGCACAGATGAACGGCGTCGTGACCCGATCCCCAACCGCCCACCCGGAGACACCGGCCCCGATCGCGGCGATCGTCCCAGCAAGCTCATGCCCCGGAACATGCGGCAGCACGATGTCGGAGTCATGCCCCATCCACCCATGCCAGTCACTCCGACACAGCCCGGTCGCCTCAACCTTCAAAACCACCGAACCGGCGTCCGCCAACCGCGGCTCCGCCACCTCACGAACCTCAGGCAGTACGCCGTACTCCTGGATGACAACTGCGCGCATCACAGCACCTTAATCAGCCGACGCAGAACTCGTTGCCTTCGGGATCGAGCAGGCGGTTCTTCGCGGTCTTGGGTTCCGGGACCCGGAGGAAGCCGATCGCCGGCCCGATGTCGTCGGGTCCACGATCGACGCGCCGTCCGGGTCGTCGTACCCGGGTTCGGGGATGTAGCCGAGTGCGGCGGCCCAGAATCCGCGAGCCGGTGCGGGTCGGCTGCATCCCCGCTGATCGTCCATTTCGTCGCCATGCAGGCGACGATAGATCAGCCGCCGGCGACCGCGGGGATGATGGAGACCTGGCCGCCGTCCTTGATGGTGGTCTGCAGGCCTTCGGCGAACCGTACGTCGTCGTCGTCGACGTACACGTTGACGAAGCGGCGCAGCTCGCCCGAGTCGTCGAGCACGCGGCTCTTGATGCCCGGGTACGACGCGTCGAGCGAGTCGAGCACCTCGGTCAGGGTCGCGCCCTCGGCGGACACCTCGGACACGCCCTGGGTGTAGGGCCGCAGGATGGTCGGGACGCGAACGCTCACACTCACTGCAGGCCTGCCTTCACGAAGGCGTCGTACGACGCGGGGATGGTCACCTTGGGGCCGACCCGGTCGGCCACGGCGTCGAGCGTCTTCAGCCCGTCGCCGGAGTTGATGATGACGGTCTCGGCCTCGGGGTCGAGCTGCCCGGTCGCGATCAGCTTCTTCAGCGTCGCGACGGTCACCCCGCCCGCGGTCTCGGCGAAGATGCCCTCGGTCCGGGCCAGCAACTGGATGCCCTCGACGACCTCTTCGTCGCTGACGTCCTCGATCGCGCCACCGGTACGGCGGGCGACGTCCAGGACATAGGGTCCGTCGGCCGGGTTGCCGATCGCCAGCGACTTCGCGATCGTGTCCGGCTTCACCGGCTTGACCACGTCGTGGCCGTCGCGGAACGCCTGCGCGACGGGCGAGCAGCCGGTCGCCTGCGCGCCGTAGATCTTGTAGTCGGTGGCGTCGACCAGACCGAGCTTGCCGAGCTCGGTGAAGCCCTTGTCGATCTTGGTCAGCTGCGAACCGGACGCGACCGGGATCACGACCTGCTGCGGGATCCGCCAGCCGAGCTGCTCGGCGATCTCGAAGGCGAGCGTCTTGGAGCCCTCGGAGTAGTACGGGCGGACGTTCACGTTCACGAACGCCCAGCCCTCCTCCTCACCGGCGATCTCGGAGGCCAGCTTGTTCACGTCGTCGTAGTTGCCCTCGACGGCGACCAGCGTCCCGCCGTACACGGCGGTGGTGATGATCTTGGGCCGCTCGAGGTCCTGCGGGATGAAGACGACCGAGCGGATGCCGGCCCGGGCTGCGGCCGCGGCGACCGCGTTGGCGAGGTTGCCGGTGGAGGGGCAGGCGAAGACCTTCATGCCCAGCTCACGGGTGGCGCTCAGGGCACTCGCGACCACACGGTCCTTGAAGGAGTGCGTGGGGTTGCCCGAGTCGTCCTTCACCCAGAGCTTGCGCAGCCCGAGCTCGCGGGCCAGGTTGCCGGCGTCGATCAGCCGGGTGTAGCCCGGCTCGGTGTTCGGGTAGCTGGCCACGTCGACGGGGACGGGCAGCAGCGGCTGGTACCGCCAGATGTTCTTCGGACCGGCCTCGATCTGCTCACGGGTGATCGTCGGGTACTCGTACCCGACCTCGAGCGGACCGAAGCACTCCATACAGGCGTAGAACGGGCCGAGCGGCGACTTCGCCCCACAGGCGCGACAGCTCAGGTGCGTACCGTTGCCGAAGGCACCTTCACGGATCGTGTGGGTGGCGGCGGTCAGGCTCATGAGTGAGGTTCCCCTCTCATCTTCCCCGCGAACACCGGATCTCGGCGGCGGGACGGATTTGGCACCGTTCCACCGCGAGACGCCCCGGGCGGGGGCTCGACGGGGAGGGTTGCCGGGACTTCAACGGGCCGTTTCCCTCAGTCCCTCTGGATGAGCTCCCCCGAGATTACCCAATCGGGTCCATATTGTGTCCTGTGATCCCACCATCCGAGACCGTCGATCTCAGCTGTGGCGGCGCTCACGGAAAGTACGGCGGTACGCCGACGGCGACGTACGGAGCTGCTTGGCGAAGTGGTGCCGCAGCGTCACCGGGGTGGCGAAGCCGGCCGCCACCGCGATCTCCTCCACCGGCGCGTCCCCGGTCTCCAGCATGGTCAGCGCCGCCTGCACCCGCTGGGTGATCAGCCACTTGCCCGGCGTCGTCCCCGTCGCCTTCACGAAGTGCCGCAAGTACGTCCGCGGTGACAGCCCCGCCTGCTTGGCCAGATCGGGTACGCCGATGGGCTCGCCGAGATGCTCGAGCGCCCACCCGAGGCTCTGCGCGACCAAGGCGTCGTCGGAGTCAGGCGGCACCGGGGACTCGATGTACTGAGCCTGCCCGCCGGCCCGGTACGGCTGGATCACCAGCCTGCGCGCGACCGCGTTCGCCACGGCGGCACCGTGATCCTTGCGGACCAGGTGCATCGCCAGGTCCAGTCCGGCCGCACAGCCCGCGCTCGTCAGCACATCTCCCTCGTCGGTGTACAGCGGCTCCGGATCCACGAGGATCTGCGGATAGCGCTCGCGCAGGAGGTCGGCGTACCGCCAATGGGTGGTCGCGCGGCGGCCGTCGAGGAGACCGGCGGCCGCGAGCGCGAACGCACCGGAGCAGATCGACACGATCCGGGCGCCGCGCGCGTGCGCGTGCCGGAGCGCCTCGATCAGTCCGGGAGAGGTCTCGGCACACGGATCCGCGACGCTCGGTACGACGACCGTGTCGGCGGCGGCGAACTCCTCGAGACCGTGCGGGCTGCTGAGCGTGGCACCGCCGATCACGCGGATCGGGTCGGGCGTCTCGGTGCAGACCTTCAGCTCGTACCAGGGCTGGTCGATGTCCGGCCACGCCAGCCCGAACACCTCGATCACGATGCCCGCCTCGAAGGCCGTCATCCCGTCGTACGCGAGCACCGACACCGTTCGCTGAGCCATGTCACAATCTTAGCGATAGGTGTCGTTCACGCCACTTCTGCGGGAGCACGCAGCCTTGGACGATGGAGTCATGTTCGAGAAACTGAAGGAGTTCGCCGCCGGAATCCACGCCGCCAACGCAGTCCGCCACGGTCTCGAGCCGTCGGCCGCCGCGCTCAGGAACGCCGGTCGTCGAGCATCCGCATCAGCGGGGTCGCGGCAACGCCGTGCACAAGCACACTCAGGACGACGGTGAAACCGACAGTCGCCCACAGCCAGGGCAGATCGGTGCCGAAATCGGCGCCGGCGTACGCGAGATAGAACACCGACCCGACGCCGCGGACCCCGAACGCGGCCGTCACCCAACGCTCGGAGCGGCGCATCGGGGTTCGGGCCAACGAGATCCACGCGGTCACCGGACGAACCACCAGCACCAGCAGGCACCCGAGCGCCGCGCCGGCGACGGTCAGCGGCGCGAGCAGACCGGCCGTGATCGCCACCCCGAGCAGCAGCAGGATCCCCCAGGTGAGGATGTGCTCGAGCTGCTCGATGAACCCGTGCAGCTCCTCGTGGAAGTCGTGACTTCGCTCGGCCGCACGCAGTGTCAGCGCCGCGACGAAGACCGCGATGAATCCGTAGCCGTGCAGCACCTGGGCCAGACCGTAGACGCCGAGCGTCATCGCGAGCGCCAGTACGGGCTCCCGTGAGTCAGCCAGCCGGAAGGTGTGCGACGGTGCGTCGAACGTCATCTTGCCGAGCAACCAGCCCACGCCGACGCCGACGGCAACGCCGATCACCGTCCGGCCGACCAGATCCCAGGCGAACCACTCGATCGCCCAGTTGCCGACCGCGCCCTTGGTCGCCAGGAACACCGCGGCGTACACGAACGGGAAGGCAAGGCCGTCGTTCAGACCGGCCTCCGAGGTGAGAGCGAAACGAACCTCGTCGTCCTCCTCCGGCTCGGCGTCCGCGCCGGTCGTCGGCCCCTGCACCTGAACGTCCGAGGCCAGCACCGGATCGGTCGGAGCGAGGACGGCGCCGAGCAGCAGAGCGGTCGCAGGTGCCAGCCCGAGCAACCATCCGGCGCCGGCGATCGCGGCGATGCAGGCCGGCATCGCGACCAGCAAGAGCCGCCACGTCACCGTCCATCGGCGCCATCCGATCGGCCGGTCGATCGCCAGCCCGACGCCCATCAACGCGACCAGGATCGTCAGCTCGGCAAAGTGCTTCGTGAGGCCTGGCTCGGCGATCGGACTCAGCCGGTGGCGGTCGACCGCCAGACCCAGCAGCAGACCGGCACCGAGGAACGCGATCGGCGCGGAGACGGCGTACCGGCGGAGCAGGCGCGGCAGAACGGCACCGAGCAGCAGTGCCAGGCCCGCCACGAGGTACAGGCCGTCCCCGTTGATTGTCATGATGCTGGACCAGTGCCCCCGGCTACCTCAAGCGATGCGTTGCGCCCGGCGTGTGGGTGGGGAGGGACTTGCGGGGGCCGTAGCGCGGGTGGCCGATGCCGGTGAGCTCCAGCAGGCGCTGGACGCGGAAGCGGTGGCCGCGGTACGGCTCGATCAGTTCGGCGCAGCCGTCGTCGTCCAGCTCCTCGCCGATCAGCGCGTACGACACGTTCCGCGACACGTGGTAGTCCGCGAACGAGAACGCGTCCGCGTCCCCGTGAGCCCGCTGCCGTACCTCGGCCGCCGTCCACACCCCGACCCCCGGCAGCGACCGCAGCCGCCGCTCGATCTCGTCGGAGTCGCTCAGCTCGAGCGTCCGCTCCAGCGCCTTCGCCCGCGTCGCCGCCGTGATGACCACCCGCGACCGCCGGCCCTCGACGCCCGCCCGCAGCCACTGCCACGACGGGATCTGCCGCCACTCCTCGGGCGCCGGCGGCACCATCATCTGCCGCCCGTCCGGAGGCGTCGGCCCCGGCGCGGGTTCGCCGTACTCACGCAGCAGCACCCGCCACGCCCGGAACGCCTCCTTGCCGGTCACCACCTGCTCGATCCCGGCCGCCGCCATCGCCTCGAACACCGCCCGCGTCCGCGGCACCCGCACATCCGGGAACCGCCGCGCCGCGTCCACCAGCACCCGGTGCTCCGGCAGCGGCTCGAACCCGTCCCAGCTGTCCCGCTCCCCCAGCAACTCCGGCACCCCGTCGAGCGCCCACTCCGACCCCGGCCCCCAAGCCTCCGCCTCGACAAACCCGGCGTACGGCGTCAACCGCAACAACACCGCCCCGTCCGGAGTCCGCGTAGCCCGCCACACGGTCCGCCGCCCCGCATCGAACACATACGCCGGATCCCCAGGCCCCTTACGCAACCCCCCGATCACCGAATGCGGATCCACCACCCGCCCAGCCCGCCAAACCCGCACCACCGAACTCACCCACCCAGTCTGACCCACCCCACCGACAAACCGCGAGTCCTCAACTGACTCGAATACTGGTAGGTCGTACTGAGGCATGACCGGGTGGCAGTGGGTGAAGGTGGTTGGGAACTTTCTCAACCTGACCACTCTGGCCGGGCTGGTGGTTGGGGTGGTGGGGCGGGCGCGGTTCAGTCGGGGGCCTCGGGGGTTGGTTTTTGCCAACTGGGTACAAGTTGGGGTTTCCGGTGGCGGGGGCGTTCACGGTCGGGAATGTGGTGCTGAGCAAGCATGATCGGGCGTACTTCGACAACCCGGCGCTCGTGCGGCACGAGGAGCGGCATTCGTGGCAGTACTTCTGCTTGATCGGGTTGCCGATGCTCCCGCTGTACGTCGTGGCCGTGGTCGTCTCGTTCCTGCTCACCGGTGATCCGGCGTCGCGCAACCCGTTCGAGCGGCTCGCCGATCTGAAGGAAGGCGGGTACGTCGAGCGTCCGATCCAGCCGATCGGGAAGACCGTGACGCAGGCGTTCAGCGTGCTGAAATCGCGTCCGAAAGGGCCGTGAGGACGGTGACCACGCCGCTCGGGTCGTCGACGACGATGTCCGCCGCCTCGATCAGCTCGGTCGCGTTCGAGGACCGGGTGGCGAGCAGTACGCCGCGCAGTCCGTTCTCCCGCTGCTCCTGAATCGCCCGGTACGCCGACAGGTCGCCCAGGTCGTCGCCGGCGTACAGGATCGACCGCGCGCCGGTCGACTCGATCAGGCGGCGGAGCGCGACGCCCTTGTCGATGCCGGGCGGCCGCAGTTCGAGCACGAGGTTGCCCGGCTCCAACCGCAGCCCGGCCTCCTGAGCCAGCGCGGTCAACGGCGCCCGCAGCAGTTCGAGGGCTCCGGCCGGATCATCCAGCCGGCGCGTGTGCACAGCCAGCGAGCTGTCCTTGTCCTCCACGAACGCATCCGGTACGCCGAGCTCGCGCAGCAACCCCGGCAACCGGTCCCGAGCCGTTGTCACGCCCTCCGGCACCGGATCGCTCGTCACCTTGCCGGTGGCCGCGTCCCAGCGCTCCAGCCCGTAGTGCCCGAGTACGACGAGACTCCCGAGCCCCGGGTGACCGCTCACGCCGGACAGCTCGGTGGCGACCAGTGCGGGCCGGCCGGTGACGATCGCGACCTGGTTCACGGTCCGGGCGAGCCGGGCCAGCGCGTCCAGGGCGCCTTCGACCGGACGGGACCGCGCCGGGTCCTCGACGAGCGGCGAGAGTACGCCGT
This sequence comes from uncultured Actinomycetota bacterium, assembly GCA_963822475.1. Lineage (GTDB taxonomy): Bacteria > Actinomycetota > Actinomycetes > Propionibacteriales > Kribbellaceae > Kribbella. The sequence goes on along the minus strand of CAWGHT010000006.1, from coordinate 199,859 downwards.
CGAAGTCGGACGAGATCACCGCGGTCGACGGGTCGGAGACGATGGCTTCCCAGCCCTCTCGTCCCGCATCGGTCTGGATGACCGGAGTGCTCATCCGGTGTAGTCCGAGGTCAGGATGACGGTCAGGCGATCCTTCTTCATGTTGTCCAGTGCGCCCTTGGACCGGCCGATGCCGAGGTCGCGAGCGAGCAGGTTGGCGGCGTCGAGCATGCCCGGCGGGTAGTAGACCGTGCTCTCGGCGATCTTGCCGTGCCAGTTGTCCGGCGATCCGGAGACGGTCCAGCCGGCCTGCCGGGCGCGGCTCGCGACGGTGTCGGCGAGGCCCTTGGTCGGGGTGTTGTTGTAGACCTCGATCGCCGGGCGTTCCTCGGCCGGGATCGTCACCGGCTGCGTCGGCTGGGTCGGCTGCGTTGTCGCCGGCGGCTGCGAGGTCGGCGCGGTCGACGGCGGCGTACTGCTCGGAGCAACAGGCGGAGCGCTCGTCGCCTCGGTCGAAGGCTTCGTCGACGGTCTCGGCACGCTGGCCCCGACAGTCGACGGCCCCGCGGAAGGCTTGGTCGACGCCTTCGGCGAAGCGCCGGCGGGCTCGTCGGCCTTGCTGTCGCTTCCCCTGGTCCCGAACAGCACCAGCAGACCGGCCACGATCGCCACCACGGCCGCCACAGCGACGAGGGAAGACAGCACCTGCCCCTGCTCGCCCCGCGGGCGTGGGGCAGCGAGGCACGCCCTGAGGCGGCGGGACATGGTCAGACCTCGATGCCCAGTCGGCGTGCGGAGCGGGCGCGCTGGCGGGCCGCGCGGAGGCGGCGCAGGCGCTTGACCAGCAGCGGGTCGTGCGCGAGGGCCTCGGGCCGGTCGATGAGCGCGTTCAGGACCTGGTAGTACCGGGTCGCCGACATCTGGAACTGGTCCCGGATCGCCTGTTCCTTCGCTCCGGCGTACTTCCACCAGTGCCGCTCAAAAGCAAGGATCTGGCCGTCACGCTCCGAGAGTCCGGCAACGACGCCGGCGACGCAGCTTCGGCGGGGCCGGAAGAGCTGGCGTTGGCGCTGTCCATGTGCAGCTGACTCCTGTGCGGTCGGTGATCGTCCGTCCGCCTGCCACTCTACGTGCTGAACAACAGCGATGTCATTCACCGCTCGGCCGACACGAAGCGTGTCGCTGACAAGACAACCGGACCCACCCGAGTCTGGCAGGATCGTTCAAGTGAGCTCAACTCTTTCCAGCGTGGCGCTGGTGGAGGAGCTGCAGGGGCGGATTCGTGAGGTCGACCCGTCGGTCAACGCCATCTGCACGCCGAACCCCGCCGCGCTCACCGACGCCGCCCGTCTCGACACCGAGCGTGACGACGGGCGGGTCCGGGGGCCGCTGCACGGCGTACCGGTGCTGGTGAAGGACAACATCGACACCGCCGATCTGCCGACCACGGCCGGCTCGCTGGCGCTGGCCGACCAGCCACCGCCGCCGGCCGACGCCCCGCTGGTACGGCGGCTGCGCGAGGCGGGCTGCGTGATCCTGGGAAAGACCAACCTGAGCGAGTGGGCGAACTTCCGCGGCTCGGCGTCCTCGTCCGGCTGGAGCGCGTACGGCGGCCTGACCCGCAACCCGTACGCGCTGAACCGCTCGGCCGGCGGCTCCTCGTCCGGCTCCGGCGCAGCGGTCGCGGCGGGGCTCGCGGACTACGCGATCGGCACCGAGACCAACGGCTCAATCGTTTGCCCGGCCGCGCTGAACGGCGTCGTCGGCCTGAAGCCCACGGTCGGCCTGGTCCCGCAGCAGGGCATCGTCCCGATCTCCCACTCGCAGGACACCGCCGGGCCGATGACGAAGACGGTCACCCAGGCGGCCACGCTGCTCTCGGTCCTCACCGGCGGCCAGTCGGACTACACCGACGCCTGCCGCGGCACGGACCTCAGCAACGTGCGCATCGGCGTACCGCGCGGTCCCCTCTGGGGCTACTCGACCGGGCTGGACCAGGTCACCGAGCGGGCGCTGGAGCTCCTCAGCCAGTGCGGAGCCACGCTGGTCGACCACCTGTCGTTGCCGACACCAGGTGGTGACGAGGACCAGTTGCAGGTGCTCTCGCACGAGCTGAAGGTCGACATGGCGGCGTACCTCGCCAACCGTGCACCCGGCGGCCCGCAGACGCTGGACGACCTCATCGAGTTCAACAAGAAGCATGCGGACCAGGAGCTGCAGTGGTTCGGCCAGGAGCTGTTCGAACGTGCCGCTGCCACTGACGGCCTCAACTCCCCCGTGTACGTCGCCGCGCGCCTGACCGCACTGCGCGCCGGCCGCGACGGCATCGACAACCTGCTCCGCGACAACCAGCTCGACGCGCTGGTGTCCCCGGCGTACTCACCGGCCTGGACGATCGACCTGGTGAACGGCGATCACGTCCTCGGCAGCTCCTCGTCGCACGCCGCCCTGGCCGGTTATCCGCTGCTGTCGGTCCCGTCCGGAATGGTCTCCGGACTGCCGGTCGGACTCACGATCAGCGGTACGGCGCGAAGTGAGGTCACGCTCATTCGCTTGGCGCACGCCTTCGAAACCGCGAGAATCGCTGCAGACGGACCGTTCCCGACCCCGGAGTTCACACAGTGGGTATAGATCGCGTCAGATGGGGAATCGTTGCGACCGGCAACATTTCGACCCAGTTCACACTCGATCTCGCGCTGCTCCCGGACGACGCCGTCGCAACCGCGGTCGCGTCCCGTTCCCAGGACAGCGCGAACAAGTTCGCCGCCGAGTTCGGCATCCCGCACGCGTACGACGACTACCGCCGGCTGATCGACTCCGGCGAGGTCGACGTCATCTACATCGGTACGCCGCATCCGCAGCACTACGCCGATCGCCCGTACGGCGTTGCAGGCCGGTATCGCCGTCCTGTGCGAGAAGCCCGTCACGCTGACCGCGCCGCAGGCCCGGGACCTGATCGCGGTCGCCGCCGAGCACAAGACGCTGTTCGCCGAGGCGATGTGGATGCGCACGAACCCGGTGATCCAGGCGCTCTTCGAGGACCTGGCCAGCGGTGTGATCGGCGAACCGCAGCAGGTGGTCGCGGACTTCGCGTTCCACAAAGCTTCGTTGCCGCCTCGCCTGCTCGATCCCGCGCTCGGGGGAGGCTCGCTGATGGACGGCGGCATCTACCCGATGACGTTCGCCTACCTGGCGCTCGGCCGTCCGGCGGAGGTGAAGGCGGTCGGATCGCTCAACGACGACGGCATCGACCTGAACGTCGCGATGGCCTGGCGGTACGACTCCGGCGCGGTCGCCGCGCTGACCTGCGGCCTGCGGTCGCAGAACCCGTGGGTCGCGTCGATCAGCGGCCCGGACGGCAACCTGCAGGTTCCGCACCGTTTCCACCATCCCGAGTACTACGTGCGCACGACCGCTTCCGGAGCGGAGCGGATCGACGTACCGACGCATGGCCGTGGGTACCACTATGAGGCGGCAGAAGTGATGCGTGCACTGCGCGCAGGGACTGATCGAGGTACCGGCTCTGCCCCACGCCGGCACGCTCGAGATTCTCGAACTGCTCGACGAGACCCGGAGCCAGATCGGGGTGCGCTACCCCGGTGACGACGACGACCTGAGTGGATGACGCTGAACATGCCGAACGGTAGGAGTTCCTTCGTAGTGGTGGCCAACCGGCTGCCGGTCGACCGGATCGAGATGCCCGACGGCAGTACGGCGTGGCGCCGAAGTCCAGGCGGACTCGTCACGGCGCTGGCGCCGGTGATGCAGGGACACCACGGGGCCTGGATCGGCTGGACCGGGAGCCCGGACGAGAAGGTGGATCCGTTCGACAACGACGGCATGCACCTGGTCCCGGTGATGCTGTCGGCCGAGGACGTGCAGCTGTACTACGAGGGTTTCTCCAACGCGACGCTCTGGCCGCTGTACCACGACGTGATCGTGGCGCCGGAGTTCCACCGCGAGTGGTGGGAGTCGTACGTCGCGGTGAACCGGCGGTTCGCGGAGGCCGCCGCGGAGGCCGCCGACGACAACGCGGACGTCTGGGTGCACGACTACCAGCTGCAGCTCGTCCCGGCGATGCTGCGCCGGCTGCGTCCCGACGTACGGATCGGGTTCTTCCTGCACATCCCGTTCCCGCCGACCGAGCTGTTCGCGCAGATGCCGTGGCGCCGGCAGATCCTGGACGGGCTGATGGGCGCGGACCTGGTCGGTTTCCAGCGGCCCGGTGCGGCGTCGAACTTCGCGCGGCTGGCCCGCAACCGGATGGGCCTGCGGACCCGCGGCGACCGGATCCATCTGCCGGACGACCGGATCGTGCGGGCGAAGGCGTTCCCGATCTCGATCGACGTCAACGAGCTGGAGAAGCTCGCCCGCCAGCCGGAGACGACCGCCCGCGCGGCCGAGATGCGCGAGGAGGTCGGCAACCCGACGCACATCCTGCTCGGCGTCGACCGGCTCGACTACACCAAGGGCATCCGGCAACGGCTGCGGGCGTTCGGGGAACTGCTGGACGAGAAGCGGATCTCGGTCGACGACGCGGTGTTCATCCAGGTCGCGACGCCGTCCCGGGAGCGCGTCGAGCAGTACCGCGTGCTGCGCGACGAGATCGAGCTGCTGGTCGGGCGGATCAACGGCGAGCACGGCCGGATCGGTACGCCGGCGATCAACTACCTGCACACGACGTACTCGCGGACCGAGATGGCCGCGCTGCTGCGGGCCGCCGACGTCGCTGTCGTGACGCCGTTGCGGGACGGCATGAACCTGGTCGCGAAGGAGTACGTGTCGACGCGGTACGACGACACCGGCGCGCTGGTGCTGAGCGAGTTCGCCGGGGCGGCGGACGAGTTCCGGCAGGCGTTCCTGGTGAACCCGCACGACATCAACGGGATGAAGGACACGATCGTCGACGCGATGAACACCGACGACCGGCAGCTCGGCCGCCGGATGAAGGCGATGCGCAAGCACCTCGCGGCGCACGACGTGAACATCTGGGCGCGGAACTTCCTGAAGGCGCTGCATGACGAAGACTGACGAGCGCGTCCTCGCCCTCGACCTCGGTACGTCGTCGGCGCGGGCGCTCGTTCTGTCCTCGGAAGACGCCGCGCCGATCCCCGGCGCACTCGCGCGGCACAAGATCTCCCCGGCGTACGGGCATGACGGCTCCGCGACACTCGATCTGCACGAGTACGTCGAGGGGCTGCTCGGGCTGCCTGGACGAGCTCGAGCAGAACGGTCACCTCGGGGGGCATCGGTGCGATCGTGCTGTCCTCGCAATGGCACTCGATCGTTGCCCTCGACAACAACGGCGCCGCAAGAACGCCGGTGATCACGTGGGCCGATACGCGTTCGGTCGACCTCGATCTCGGGACGTCGTTCGACGAGCCGGCGTTCCACGCGCGTACCGGCGCCTGGCTGCACCGGCTGTACTGGACCCGCCGGATCCCGTGGCTCCTCTCGACCGACTCCCCGGCCGCCTTCGCCGGTCTGCCGGACCTGGTGCTCGAGCGACTGACCGGCGAACGCGTCACGTCCGTCTCGGTCGCGTCCGGGACCGGCACGCTGGACCTCGCGACCGGTGCGTACGACGACGAGGCGCTGGAGATCGCGGGCGTGAAGGCCGACCGGTTGCCGCCGATCGTGCCGACCGGTTGGACGGGCACGTTGTCCAAAGAGTACGAACGTCGCTGGCCCGGGCTGGTCGGCGTACCCGTGCATCCGCCGACCGGTGACGGCGCGGCATCCAACGTCGGAACAGGCGGGTACGACGCCGGCATCGCAGCGGTGACCGTTGGTACGTCGGCCGCCGTACGGGTCGTGCACCCGATCGAGGACGCGCCCGAGCTGCCGTGGGAGCTGTGGCGGTACCGGGTCGACGACAAGCGGGCCGTGACCGGGATGGCGTTCTCGGCCGCCGGGAACCTGCACGCGTGGCTGACCGGCGTACTGCGGCTGGAGTCCGACGAACCGACCGACGTCGAGATCGGCGCGACGCACGCGATCGCGATCCCGTTCATGGCCGGCACCAGACCGCCCGCCGTGGTGCCCGGCGGATCCGGCGTGTACTTCGGCCTCTCGTTCGACGACAGCCCCGCCGACCTGCTCGCGGCAGCACTCCAAGGCGCATCCCTGGAGATCGACCGCGGCCTACGGATCCTCGACTCGCTGTTCGGCCAAGAACTCGAGGTCGTCCTGGGCGGCGGCGGAATCGACGCCTCCGACTGGTGGCGCCGCTGCCTGACCGCCACTTTCGCCCGCCCCACCACCGTCTGCGCCGAACCCGAGGTCGGCGCCCGCGGCGCAGCAGCAATCGCCCTCGGCCTGTCACCCGAGCCGGGCGGAGAACACCTGACCCCGGTCCCGGCCGAAGTGTCCCGCGTCGCCGACCTCCGCCCACGCTACGGGGTGCTGCGGGAGCTGGCCGTACAGGCTTCGGCGGTCTGACCTCGAAACTTCGGGCTGGATGTGGTCGCCAGCGCAGGCAGAACTCGCCCGAATCGCGGGTTTTAGCGCTCAAAGTCAAGGTTCTGCCTGCATAGCCGTCCACACCCTGACAACCGCTGGGTACACCCGCGATCACAGGAGGTTCGCTGATGCCTTACCCCGCCGACATCGAGTTGATGCTCGACACCGACCCGGTCCAGCTCGCCGGGAGCATCTTCGGCTCGGTTTTCGAAGGCGTGCGGCTCGGACGCGAGACCGCGTCCGGCAAGGTCCGCAAACAGCTCCGTGTTCGCTTCGGCAACCCGCGATGGTCCGACCCGGATGCCGAGGTCTACGACGCCGTAGCTCTCCAGACCATCCTGCTGTGGGAACGCGCGCTGGTGGCCGGGCGTACCTACGGCGGCCCCCTGCGCCTGCTGCCGCGCGGCACCCGCCTCCTCACAGCTCCCGACCCGGTCGCCGCGCTCCGCGAGTTCCTCTGACCCCGTAGGTACTGCGGTTGCGGTACGGCGGGGATACTGCCGTTGGACGAGGTGGGCCGGCGGGGCAACACGTACTGTGAAGGAATGGAACGGCTCACCCGGTTCTGCCGTGCCTTGGCGCGGCACCCGTTCGCGCTGGACCTTGCTCTCGCCCTCGGGATCCTGCTGATCAACCTGCTGGTGCCAGGTGGACGGCACGTCGGTGAACGGATCGAGCTGAATGCGACCGTCGTCGTACTGGCCGTGGCGGGTGCTGTCGCGACCACGTTCCGGCGCCGAGCGCCGTTCACCGTGCTGGCGGTCACCACGGCTGTCGCGACCACGTTCGTGATCGCCGAACAGGCCAAGAGTCCGATCGTGCTCTACATGGGCGTCGCGGTCTTCACCGTCGTGCTCTCGAAGGAGCGGTTGCCGCGCTGTGTCGCAGTGATTGCCACGGCGCTGGCCACGCTGGCTGCCGAAGTGTTCTTCGTGGGTGGCGACGTCCTCGACAACCTCGGGCTGGTCTTCTTCGTACTGTTCTCGGGCGCGATCGGGGAGGCGGTGCGGAACCGGCGGGCCTACCTGCACGAACTCGAGGAGCGGGCGCTGCGCGCCGAGCGGTCGCGGGACGAAGAGGCTCAGCGGCGGGTGATCGAAGAACGTCTGCGGATCGCGCACGAGCTGCACGACGTGATCGCACACCACATCGCCTTGATGAACGTGCAGTCCGGTGTCGCGGCGCATGTACTTCGGACCCAGCCGGACGAGGCAGAGCGTGCCCTGTCCCTGGTCCGGTCCGGCGGGCGCACCGTGTTGCAGGAGCTGACCGTCCTGCTCGGCGTACTGCGTCGCTCGGGCTCACCGCTTCCCACCGCACCCACTCCGTCGCTGCACGAACTGGACGCTCTCATCCACTCCTTCACCGCAGCCGGAGTAGAGGTCGATTGGACGCCACCTGCCTCCTTGGGCGCGCTCCCGGACGTCATAGAGCTCACGGCGTACCGCATCGTCCAGGAGTCCCTCACCAACGTCCTCAAACACGCTCCCGGCGCGGCGGCGGAGGTTCAGCTGATCCACCGCTCCAGCGCGCTGGAGATCACCGTCACCAACGGACCGGCCGCAGCTGGACCGACCACGCGCGGTGGGCATGGGTTGGTCGGGATGCGGGAGCGTGTGAACGCGGTCGGCGGGGAGCTACAGGTAGGGCCTGCGGCTGATGGCGGGTTCGCCGTACATGCTGTGCTTCCTCTGGAGACGGGAGTTGTGGGTGACGATCAGGGTGTTGCTGGCGGACGATCAGACGTTGATCCGGAGCGGGTTCCGGGTGCTGGTGAGTTCAGTACCCGACTTGGAGGTCGTTGCTGAGGCGTCGAACGGGCGGGAAGCGGTCGAGCTGGCGCGGTCCGAGCGGGCCGACGTGGTGCTGATGGACATCCGGATGCCCGAGGTCGACGGCCTCGCGGCGACCCGGATGATCACCGCGGACGAGGCGCTCGCGGGCGTGAAGGTGCTGATCCTGACCACGTTCGAGGTCGACGAGTACGTGTTCGACGCGATCCGCGCCGGCGCCAGCGGCTTCCTCGGCAAGAGCGTCGAACCGGCCGAGCTGATCGACGCCATCCGCGTGGTCGCCCGCGGCGACGCCCTGCTGTCCCCGAAGGCCGTCCGCGGCCTGATCAACCGCTTCCTCGCCGAACCCAGCCCCGGCCACCCGATCGGGCCCACGGTCCTCGACGTCCTCACCGACCGCGAACGCGAGATCGTCGGCCTGGTCGCCCTCGGCCTGTCCAACGACGAGATCGCCGAGCGCCTCGTACTCTCCCCGTCGACGGCGAAGACCCACGTGAACCGGGCGATGGTGAAACTCGACTGCCGCGACCGCGCGCAACTCGTCGTACTGGCGTACCAGACCGGCCTCGTGCGTCCCGGCGTACCGCAGACGTAGTAGCCGGTACGGCGAACGCGGTACGGCGAGAAGCCCACCGGGAGCAGACGCGAGCGACGGCCCCGCGCCGGAAGCATCGGCGGCATGGCTACGTACCTCTATCGGCTCGGCCGATTCGCGTTCCGCCGCCGCCGGTTCGTGCTCCTGGTCTGGCTGGGGCTGCTGGCTGCCGGAGCAGTCGGCGCAGGCACGCTCTCCGGCCCGACCGCCAACGGGTTCTCGATCCCCGGCACCGAGTCGCAGCGTGCCGCGGACCTGCTCAACGAACGCTTCCCGCAGGCCGGCGCCGACGCCGCGACCGCCCGGATCGTGTTCCAGGCACCCGCCGGGCAGAAGCTCACCGACACGCCACAGGTCCAGCAGACCCTGGACCGCCTCGCGACCGCGCCGCAGGTCGCCCGCGTCGTCGACCCGTTCAGCGCCAAGGCGATCTCCGCCGACGGCCGCACCGGCTACGCGCAGGTCACCTATAAGGTCCCCGCGCAAGAGATCACTCCGGAAGCGCAGCAGGCCGTCGCCTCCGCGGTCGAACCTGCCCGCGCGGCCGGACTCACGGTCGAGTACGGCGGCGACGCGATGCAACCGCAAGGCGAGCAACAGCTCACCGAGGTGATCGGTATCGGCGTGGCGGCTGTCGTACTGCTGATCACCTTCGGCTCGCTGATCGCGGCCGGTCTGCCGTTGCTGTCAGCAATCATCGGGGTGGGCCTCGGGGTGACCGCGATCTCGACCATCAGCGGTTTCGTCGACATCGGATCCGGTACGCCGATCCTCGCGCTGATGATCGGCCTCGCGGTGTCGATCGACTACGCGCTCTTCATCATGTCCCGGTACCGCCATGAGCTGAGCACCGGACTGGAGCCCGAGGAGGCGGTCGGCCGCGCGGTCGGCACCGCCGGCTCTGCCGTGGTCTTCGCCGGTCTGACCGTGGTGATCGCGCTGGCCGGCCTGTTCGTCGTCGACATCCCGTTCCTCACCCAGATGGGCCTGGCCGCCGCGTTCACCGTGGTCATCGCGGTCGCGATCGCACTCACGCTGCTGCCGGCGCTGCTCGGGTTCGCGGGGCGGCGGGTCCTCGGCGGCCGCATCCCGGGTCTGCGCGGCGGCGATCCGGAAGCGGCCGGACGGACGACGATCGGCCGCCGGTGGGCAGGCTTCGTCACCCGGCGCCCGCTGGCGGTGCTGGTCGTGACCATCATTGGTCTCGGCACGCTCGCGATCCCGGCGACCGACCTCGAACTCGGGCTGCCCGACGACAGCACGGCGGCGCCCGACTCGACCCAGCGCAAGGCGTACGAGCTGCTCTCGGAGGGCTTCGGGCCCGGGTTCAACGGGCCGCTGATGGTCGTCGTGGACGCGGGCGCGTCTACAAATCCGCGTACGGCGGCCACGGCTACCGCGAACGCCGTACGCGGACTGCCGGACGTGACGATGGTGACGCCACCGGTCTTCAACCCGGCCGGGAACACGGCGTTGCTGACCGTGATTCCGTCGAGCGGCCCGAGTACGCAGCAGACCAAGGACCTGGTCGAGGCGATCCGGTCGATGCCCGACCAGGATCGCGCCGAGGTAGCGGTCACCGGGGCGACCGCGGTCAGCATCGACTTCTCGAACAAGCTCAGCGGCGCGCTGCTGCCGTACCTGTCGCTGATCATCGGGCTCGCGTTCCTGCTGCTGATGCTGGTGTTCCGCTCGATCCTGGTGCCGTTGAAGGCGACGCTCGGGTTCCTGCTCACCGTGGCGGCGACGTTCGGTGCCCTGGTCGCGGTGTTCCAGTGGGGCTGGCTGGCAGAGCTGTTCGGCATCTCGGGACAGACCGGGCCGGTGATCAGCATGCTGCCGATCTTCCTGATCGGGGTGGTGTTCGGGCTCGCGATGGACTACCAGATCTTCCTGGTGACCCGGATGCGCGAGGAACACGTCCACGGCGCCACCCCCCGGGCGGCGGTGGTCGACGGGTTCGCGCACGGGGCGCGGGTGGTGACCGCGGCGGCGGTGATCATGACCGCGGTGTTCTCCGGGTTCATCCTGTCCGGCGAGACGCTGATCCGCGAGATGGGCTTCGCGCTGGCCCTCGCGGTCGCTCTGGACGCGTTCGTCGTACGGATGACCGTCGTACCGGCGGTGATGGCGCTTCTCGGGCGGCACGCCTGGTACCTCCCCGCCTGGCTGAACCGCCTCCTCCCGAACGTCGACGTCGAAGGCGACTCCCTCCGCCGTCAGCCGGCGGTCGAACGGGAAACTGAACCGGTTGGGTGACGACGGCCACTGACAGGAACCTGATCCGCCCGGATCATGGCCGCCATGTGGCGGGAAATGATTCTGTGTTGAGAGAAATGATGCGGGCGAAGGTGCACCGGGCGAAGGTCACGCAGGCCGATCTGGACTATGTCGGATCGTGCACGCTGGACGCCGCGTTGATGGAGGCGGCCGACCTGCTGCCCGGCGAGAAGGTGGACATCGTCGACATCACCAACGGTCAGCGGCTGTCGACGTACCTGATCGAAGGGCCGCGCGGGTCCGGGATCGTCGGGATCAACGGGGCCGCGGCGCACCTGATCCACCCGGGTGACCTGGTGATCCTGATCGCGTACGGGATGTTCGACACCGCCGAGGCGAAGGTTTTCGAGCCGAGCGTAGTCTTCGTGGACGAGGACAATGCGATCACCCGCATCGGTTCCGACCCCGCCGCCGCGCTGCCGAACAGCGGCACGCTTCGCGGGGACCAAGTGCACCCGTAGCCACCACCGGCGCCACCACTGCCGCGCCGAGAAGAGGACTGGTCGACGATGACCGACAGCACCGCGCCCGCCCCGCAGGACGCTCCGAAGACGGCTTCGCACGACAACGAGCCGAGCGCGAAGCTGCGCGCGTTCATGAACTCCGGATGGGCGGACTCCGAGCGGCACGACCTGTCACTGGGCGACGTAGGCGTGTGGGCGGCGAAGCGCCGTGACGCGCTGTCGCAGGCGTTCCCGGGCGAGCGGCTCGTGATCCCGGCCGGCACCTACAAGGTCCGCTCGAACGACACCGACTACGTCTTCCGCCCGCACACCGACTACGTGTGGCTGACCGGCGACCAGACCTCCGACGCGGTGCTCGTCCTGGAGCCGAACGGCACCACCGGCCACGACTCGGTGCTGTACTTCCGCCCGCGCGCCGACCGCTCGCAGGGCGAGGAGTTCTGGCGCGACCGGATGTACGGCGAGCTGTGGGCCGGCCGGCGCCCGTCGCTCACCGAGACCGCCAAGGAGTTCGGGATCGAGACGCGGCACGTCGACCAGTTGGCCGACGCGCTGAAGAGCGACGTACCGATGCGGGTACGGCGGGGCGAGGACGAGTCGATCGCTGCGCTGCTGAGCGGCGCCCGGACAGAAGATTTGAAGGACAAAGAGCTCGCGGCGACGCTGTCCGAGCTGCGGCTGGTCAAGGACGCGTACGAGCTCGAGCAGCTGCGGGACGCCGTCGCGATCACACACCGCGGTTTCTCCGACGTACTCGCCGAGATGGACAAGGTCCGGCAGTACGGCGAACGCTGGATCGAGGGCACGTTCTGGCGCCGGGCCCGTGCCGAGGGCAACGATGTCGGGTACACGTCGATCGCCGCGGCCGGTCCGCACGCGACCACGCTGCACTGGATCGAGAACGACGGCCCGGTGAACGACGGCACGCTGATGCTGCTCGACATGGGCGTGGAGAACCGGCAGCTGTACACCGCGGACATCACCCGCACGCTGCCCGTGAACGGTGAGTTCACGCCGCGCCAGCGTGACCTGTACCAGCTGGTGCTGGACGCGCAGAACGCCGGGATCGCAGCTCTCACGCCGGGCGCGACGTTCCGCGCCGGGCACGAGGCGGCGATGGACGTCATCGTGCACGGCCTGGACGCGATGGAGCTGCTGCCGGTGTCGGCCGAGGAGGCGCTCGACCCCGAGAGCCGCCTGTACCAGCGCTACACCCTGCACGGCGTCAGCCACATGCTCGGCCTCGACGTCCACGACTGCTCCGCGGCCCGCGACGAGAACTACCGCAAGGGCCCTGTCCAGCCCGGCTACGTCCTCACCGTCGAGCCCGGCCTGTACTTCCAGTCCGACGACCTCACCGTCCCCGAGGACCTCCGCGGCATCGGCATCCGGATCGAGGACGACATCCTCATCACCGACGGCGCCCCGGAAAACCTCTCCGAAGCCATGCCGCGCACCATCGAGGGCATCCAGGATTGGATGGCCTCCTAGCCGACGCGCTCGTGGCGAGTGTGTGGGGCGAACTCACCCAGCTTGCCGGTCCTGAGCCGCATCCGGACCAGCATCTCGACCGTGGCGGTCGCGGCCGCCACGCCGTCGATCACACTCACCCCGAGCGCAGCGGACAGGTCGTGACACAGGTCGGCCATGCCCGCGCAGCCCAGCACGATCGCGTCCGAACCGTCGAGCGCGAGCGCCTCCTCGCAAGCACGGAGGATGGTGGCCCGCGCGTGCGGATCCGTCTCGAGGGCGAGGACCGGGATCTCGCACGCGTGGATCCCCCGGCACTGCCGCGCGACGCCGTACTCCTCGACCAGGTCGTGCGCATGGCCGACGGTCCGGGCCAGGGTGGTGACGACGCTGAACCCGCGGCCCAGGTACGACGCCGTACGCATGCCGGCCTCGGCGATGCCGACGACCGGTCCGCGGGCGAGCTCCCGCGCCGCCTTCAATCCCGGATCACCGAAGCACGCGATGATGTACCCGTCGTACCCGGCCGACTCGCCGTCGGCGATCTCCTGCAGCAGGCCTGGTACGGCGAGTGCGTCGTCGACATGGCTCTCGATCGCGGCCGGCCCTTGGCGCGGACTCACCGCGTCGACGGTGACGCCCGGACCGGCCACGGCCCGGGCACACTCGCCGATCATGGCGGTCATCGACGCGGTGGTGTTGGGGTTGATGACCTTGATGCGCATGGGTGTCAGGCCATCTCCTCGGAAGCCACACCGGCCCGCCTAGCGAGGACCGTGTAGACCGCGAAGCCGACACCGCAGCCGATGAACCAGCTGTAGTCGCTGATCCACAGGCCCTCGCCAACCCAGCGGGGCACGAGGACCGACGCGACCGAGACCAGGCCGGCCGCGATCACCGACTGGACGGCGGCAGGGTTGTAGCCCTTGCGGTAGTAGTACCTGCCGGCCTTGTCGAGCGTGAACAGGTCGTCCACGACCACTTTCTGCCTGCGGATCAGGTAGAAGTCCGCGATCAGGATGCCGAACAGCGGGCCGATCAGCGCGCCGAGGATGCCCAGCGTGTAGTGGATCGCCGTGTCGTTGTTGTACCAGTTCCACGGCGTCAGGAGCACCGAGCCGACGGCCGCGATCATGCCGCCCATCCGCCAGCTGATCTTCTGCGGGCTGACGTGCGAGAAGTCGAACGCCGGCGAGATGAAGTTCGCGACGATGTTGATGCCCACGGTCGCGGTGACGAAGGTGGCCGCGCCCAGCAGGATCGCGAACGTGTTGTCGATCCGCTCCACGGTCTTGATCGGGTCGGTCAGAAGTTCGCCGTACACGGGAACCGTCGCGCCAGCGGTGAGCACGGTGAGCAGCGAGAAGAAGATGAAGTTGATCGGCAGGCCCCAGAAGTTGCCCTTCCGCACGCTCTGGAAGCTGCGGCCGTAGCGGGCGAAGTCGCCGAAGTTCAGCATCGGGCCGGAGAAGTACGAGACGACGAGGGCGATCGCGCTCAGCATCGTGCCGATCGTGGCCCACCCGGACAGGCTGTGGTTCGACAGGTTGAGATCGATGGTGAAGTCCGACTTGACCAGCAGGTAGGCGCAGAGCAGCAGCATCGTCACGTAGACGGCCGGACCGGCCAGGTCGATGAACTTCCGGATGGTCTCCATGCCGCGCCAGAACAAGGCGGCCTGGGCGACCCACAAGATCGCGAAGCTGACGTAGCCGAGCACCGAAAGCCCCACGAAACCGTGCACGTCCGCGTCCGCCCACGGGCCGAGGCCCGGCCAGAGCTTGAGGAAGACGATGTTCAGCGACTCCGCCGCCAGGAAGGTCTGCACGCCGTACCAGGCAACCGCGATCAGTCCGCGAATGATGGCCGGGATATTCGCGCCCAGTACGCCGAAGGAGACCCGGCTGATCACCGGGTACGGAACGCCCGCGAGCTGGCTCGGTTTTGCGACCAGATTGCAGAAGAATTGCACGATGCAGATTCCCGCGATCAGGCAGACGAATACCTGCCAGCTGGTCAGGCCGAGCGCGAACAAGCTCCCCGCGGTGAGATAACCGCCGACGCTGTGCACGTCGGACATCCAGAACGCGAAGATGTTGTAGCTGCGCCAGGTCTGCTCCTTCAGCGGCGCGAGGTCCTGGTTCGTCAGCCGCGGATGGTAGTCGCGCTGCGCGACGGTGGGCTCCGACGGGAAGCCGGCCGCTTCGACGATGTCACCGGGCGCGCGGGGTTGGGTCACCATGCTGTACTCCTCCGGCCTGGGCCGCGGGCGGATCGCGCGGCCAGTGAACCGAAGCTAGGAATAACGTGTTTCGCGGAATGACGTCCATGGTGAACGCCCGGTTTCCGTTCAAATATAGGAAAAGCGCCGCAAATATAGGAAACCGATGTCAGGCCGGGTCGGCGAAGCATTCCGGGTCGTCGGCGAACTCCGAGATCGCGCTCTTCAGATGCGCGTAGTGCCGCTCCGACTCGGCGATCAGCGTCTCGGTGTCACGGGCGACGTACGCCGCGATCAGCCGCTCGTGGTCCGCGTGAAAACCGGCCCGTTCGTGCTCCCGGACCCGCGACATCGGCCGGGCCGGCTCGGTGATGTTCCACGCGGTCTCGTACATCCGGATCAGCCGGTGCATCCCCGACGGCTCGATCAGCGCGAAGTGGAACCGGCGGGTCGCGGCGGCGTACTCCCGGTCACCCGCGGCACCCGCGTCGGCCAGCGACCCGTGCGCGTCCCGGATCCGGTCGTGGTCGACGGACGTCGCATTCACAGCCGCCGCACGAAGCGCCGCGGACTCGAGCGCCTGCCGTACGTCGTACAGCTCGCGGAACTCCAGGAACGTCAGCTTGGCCACCCGGTACCCGACGTGCGGGCGATGCTCGACCAGCCCTTCCCCGAACAAGGTCTTCAACGCCTCACGCACCGGAATAGCACTGACCCCGAAGAACGCCGCCACCTCGTCGATCGGCACCGACGTCCCCGGCGGCTGATCCCCGGTCAGAATGGCATGCCGCAGATCACTCTCGACCAACGGCATCTCCCCCGCCGCAGCACCGGTCCGCACCAGCCGAGCCGTAAAGTCCGACGATCTACGCATCCCCGGACGATAAGCCGCCCCCGAACCACCTGTCGAGCAAGTGGGACAGGCCGCCCCGCACGCGTGCGGGGCGGCCTCGCGCTACCAGATGCGGACGCGGTCTTCGGGGGCTATCCACATGGCGTCGGAAGCGGTTGTTTTGAACGTGTTGTGGAATTCGTCGATGTTCTTCACTACTGCGTTGCAGCGAAATTCCGGGGGTGAGTGGGGGTCGATGGTGAGGCGGCGGGCGGCTTCTTCGGGGCGGGTTTTGGTGGCCCAGGCGTGGGCCCAGGCGGCGAAGAAGCGTTCGCTGCCGGACTGGTCGGCGGCACCGTCCAGGGACAGCTGGTAGGCGACGTGCGCGATGGACAGGCCGCCGAGGTCGCCGATGTTCTCGCCGAGGGTGAGTTTGCCGTTGACGTTCTGGCCGGGGGTTTCGGCCGGCTCGAGTGCGTCGTACTGCGCGACGAGTTTGTCGGTGCGCTGCTCGAAGGCGGCGCGGTCCGCGTCGGTCCACCAGTCGTTCAGGTTGCCGTCGGCGTCGTAGCGCGAGCCCTGGTCGTCGAAGCCGTGGCCGATCTCGTGGCCGATCACCGCGCCGATCGCGCCGTAGTTGGTGGCGTCGTCGGCGACGAGGTCGAAGAACGGCGGCTGCAGGATGCCGGCCGGGAAGACGATCTCGTTCATCCGCGGGTTGTAGTACGCGTTGACCGTCTGCGGCGTCATCCGCCACTCGTTCCGGTCGACCGGCTTGCCGAGTTTGGCGAGGTCCCGCGCGGTCTCCACCGCGACCGAGCGGCGGACGTTGCCGAACAGGTCGGCCGGGTCGATCTCGAGCGCCGAGTAGTCCCTCCACTCGTCCGGGTACCCGATCTTCGGGACGAAGGTGCCGAGCTTCTCGAGCGCCCGCTGCCGGGTGTCCGGACCCATCCAGTCCAGCGCCTCGATCCGCTGCCGGTAGGCGGCGACCAGGTTCTGCACGAGCTCGACCATGCGGGCCTTGGCGTCCGGTGGGAAGTGCTCGGCGACGTACAGCTTGCCGAGAGCCTCACCGAGCGCCTGCTCGACCGCGCCGACGCCGCGCTTCCAGCGCTCGCGCAGCTCGGGCGCACCGGTCAGGGTCTTGCCGTAGAACGCGAAGTTCTCGTTGACGAACGCCTGGCTCAGCAGCGGCGCGGCGCTGTGCACGACCCGCCAGGCCAGCCACTCCTTCCACCGATCGACGTCGACCTCTTGCAGCGCGGCCGCGGCCGCGGTCAGGAAGTCCGGCTCGCGGACGACGACCTCCGCGAACGCGCTCTCCGGTACGCCGGCACCGGTCAGCCAGGTCGCCCAGTCGAGCCCAGGCGTCAGCTCGTCGAGCCCGGCCCGGTCGAGCTTGTTGTAGGTGAGCTGGACGTCGCGCTCCTTCACCCGGTCCCAGTGCGCGCCGGCGATCCGAGTCTCCAGCTCCATGATCCGCTCGGCGGCGGCGGTCGCGTCCGACAGCCCGGCGAGCTCCAGCATCGTCGCCACGTGGGCGACGTACGCCGTGCGGATCTCGGCGAAGCTGTCCTCGCGGTAGTACGACTCGTCGGGCAGGCTGAGGCCGCCCTGGGTCAGGTGGACGATGTTCTCGTCGGACTTCTTCGCGTCGGCGTCGACCCAGTAGTGGAAGACGCCCGGCACGCCCTGCAGTTCGAGCTGCCCGAGGACGGACACCAGCCCGGTCACGTCGGTCACGCCCGCGACCAGGGCGAGCTGCTCGGCGATCGGCTCCGCGCCCAGCCGCTCGATCGTCTCGGTGTCCATGAAGCTGCCGTAGAGGTCGGCGATCTTCCGCGGCTCGCTGCCTTCCGGATGCCCGGCCGCGACGGTCTTCTCGACGATCGCGCGGACGTCCTGCTCGGCGGTGTCCCAGAGCGCGTGGAACGCACCGTGGATCGCCTTGTCCGCGGGAATCTCGTGCTCCGCCAGCCACGTCCCGTTCACGAACCGGTACAGATCGTCCTGCGGGCGAACCGCCGCCGAGTCGTCGAGTTCTGCTGTCATCCCTGACCCCTTGTCCCAAGTCGAGTTGCTGCCAGCGAACATACCCGGTTCGCGAATCCGCCGGTTTGAACTATCCACAGGACCGCAACGTTCTCCCACGTAAAGACCACGGATCAGGAGGACCCGCCCATGTCATACCTCGTCCGCCGGCGCACCGCTCTCGCCGGTGTGCCCGCCGTACTGCTGGGTCTGGCGAGCGCCCAGGCAGCGAACGCGGCCACTTTCCCCACCAAGTTCAGCCTGCCGAACGGATTCCAGCCGGAAGGCATCGCGATCGCCCGCGGTACGGCGTACTTCGGTTCCCGCACCGACGGGGACATCTACGCCGCCGACCTGCGCACCGGCCTCGGCAAGGTGATCAGCCAGGGCCTGGGCACAGGTTCGCTCGGGATGAAGGTCGACCGGTTCGGCCGTCTGTTCGTCGCCGGGTCCACCGGCGGAAACGGGCGGGTCATCGACACCCGCACTGGCGAGATCCTGGCCAGCTACACGTTCACCAGCGCGACCCCGACCTTCGTGAACGACGTCATCCTCGCCAAGACCGGCGCGTACTTCACCGACTCGCAGCAGCCCGTCTTCTACCGCGTCGCCGGCGCGAAGCCCGAGACGATCGCGCTCAGTGGCGACTACCAGCACCTGCCCGGCAACAACGCGAACGGCATCTCCCTGACCCCGGACGGCCGCGCGCTGATCATCGTCCAGTCGTCGACCGGCTTCCTGCTCCGCGTCGACCCGCAGACCGGTGTGGCCCGGCGGATCGACATCGGCGACGCGCTGATGACGAACGGCGACGGCCTGCTCTTGCTCGGTCGCACGCTGTACGTCGTCCAGAACCGGCTGAACAAGATCGCCGTGCTCAAGCTGAACCACACCGGCACGAAGGGCGAGGTGGTCGGCGAGCTGACCAGCCCGGACTTCGACGTACCGACGACCGTCGCCGCCTTCGGCAACCGCCTCTACCTACCGAACGCCCGCTTCACCACGCCACCGACTCCCACCACGGAGTACTGGGTCACAGCAGTCGATCGCTGAACCGTTCCCGGCCGCCACCGCCCGTCCTACGGTGTGCCAAAGGGGAGGGAATCATGAACATCCGTCGTGTCATGGCCGTTCTCGGCCTGCCCGTCTTGCTGATGGGCCTCGTCTCCACGTCGGCGACCGGTGCACCCGGGCACGCCGTCAAGCAGGTGTTCCCGGCGCGGATCGACCTGCCCAACGGATTCCAGCCGGAGGGCATCGCGATCAGCGGCAGTACCGCGTACTTCGGGTCGTTGGCCGACGGCGACGTCTACGCCGCCGAACTGCGCACCGGTCGCGGAAAAGTGATCAGCCAAGGACCCGGTACGCCGTCGGTCGGTCTGAAGGCGGACGACCGTGGGCGGCTGTGGATCGCCGGCGGATCGAGCGGTACGGCGCGTGTCGTCGACATCCGCACCGGGAAGATCCTCAAGAGCTACCCGCTGACCACCGAGCCGGCGACGTTCGTGAACGACGTCGTACTGAGCAAGACCAGCGCGTGGTTCACGGACTCCAGCCGGCCCGTCATCTACCAGGTGCCGATCGGCCGTCACGGCCAGTTGCTGAACCAGATGCGGACCGTCCCGCTGACCGGCGACTACGTGCACGATCCGACCGGGTTCAACGGCAACGGCCTCACGCTGACGCCGGACGGCCGCGCGGTGATCATCGTGCAGTCGTCGACCGGGCTCCTGTTCCGGGTCGATCCGCGGACCGGCGTCACCCAGCGCGTCGACCTCGGCGGCACGCTGATGACGAACGGCGACGGCATGCTGCTGCTCGGCCGGACGCTGTACGTCGTGCAGAACTTCTCCAACCGGGTCGCGGTGGTGAGCCTGAACCGGGCCGGGACGACGGGCACGCAGACCCGGACCATCACCGATCCGGGCTTCGACATCCCGACGACCGCGGCCGCGTTCGGGCACCGGCTCTACCTGGCCAACGCCCGGTTCAGCACTCCGCCGACCGCGACGACGCCCTACTGGGCAACGGCCGTTCGCCGCTGAGGGTCAGCGGACGGTGCGGAGGTCGCCTCGGGCTGCAGCCTTGAGGCGGCTTCCGCACGAGAGGCGCACGGAGTAGCCGGCCGGGATGTTCAGCGGCTCGCCGGTCTGCGGGTTGCGGCCGGTGCGCGGGGCGCGCATGACCCGCTCGATGCTGAGCAGGCCGGTCAGCGACACCTTCTCGCCGCGCTGCACAGCCTCGGTGACGACGTCGCCCAGCGCGTCGATGACCTTCTCCGCCTGGCCCCGCGGGATACCCGCCTTCTGCGCCACGCCGGCGATCAGTTCGTTCCGGTTCACGGCTCTCCTCAGACTCGGTTCAACCTTCCGAACCGCACCTTAACCGAAATGATTGTCGTTAGCGAGAAGCATCCGGATACCGGTCACAAGCCGTCTTGGTCGTGCCAGTGGTTCTGCCAGCGCGTGTCGATCGTGGCGTCGGCGCGCTGGTAGCGGATGTCGGTCGAGAGGCGCAGCTCCGTCGACACGTTGTCGAGGGCCGCATGGACGGTGTGCGCGGTGTGTATGACGACGTCTCCGGCCGCGTAGTCCGCGACCAGCCAGTTGGCGTCGTACTGCGTCGCCAGAGCGGGCAGGTCCGCGGTGATAGACGCAGCAGGCCGCTTCAGCCGGCCTGCTGCCTCCTCCTCGAGCACCCTGTGGTGACTGCCCTCCAGGTAGGTCAGACCGCCGCGGCTGACCGGGCAGTCGCCCAGTGGGATCCACGCGGACAGCACCTGGTCGCTGCCGCCGCGCAGGTACACGAGGTCGTAGTGCGCCTGCGTCGCCGTACCGATGCCGTTCTCGCCCGGCGCTGTCTGCCGGATGATCTTCCGCCGGTGCAGGAACGGCTCACCGCCGAGGAACCACTCGAACCAGCCCTTCAACGCCGGCTGCGCACAGAACGCCGCGTACTCGGCCCCCGGCACGATCTCCTCGAACAACACCTTCCGGTACGTCGCTCTGTCCGCAACAGCCCCCGTCAACCCGAAGTAGTACTCCCGGAACGCGAGCACCATCGCAGGGTCCAGCAGACCGGTCAGAAACAGGTACCCGTCCCGCTGCAACCGTGCGCGGAGCTGCGCCCGATCACCCCGCTCCTCCTCAGGCACCGCAACCAGCTCACCCAACCGCCGCTCATCGAGCACGTATCCGTTAGACGTCAGCACGCCTCCATTCCACCGGCGTACGGCGCTGAACGGAATGGACACCCGCTCCGGCTTCTTGGACTCTTGTAACCGTGCAGAACTGGTCGACCTACCTGACCCCAGGCGCTGTCGAGAGCCAACTTGGACTCTTCTGCCTCGGCGCCGGCGAACAATCACACGGCGCCGAACCCGCGCCGGACCGTGCGCTCGGCTGTCACGCCCTCGTCTGGCTCAGAGAAGGACACGGCCACCTGCTACACGGCCCAGGCCGGCAACTGCACGAGGTACGCGCACCTGCGATGCTCTGGCTCTTCCCCGGCGTCCTGCACGGCTACCGCCCCGCAACCCGCTGGCGTCAGGCCTGGACCCTGTTCAGCGGACCTGCGACCGCAGCACTCACCTCACTCGGTCACCTCGATCCCAGCCAACCAGTCCGCCGGTACGGCGACCCGCGTCCGATCGACCGCGCCTTCACCCGGCTCCTCCGCGTCAGCACGCAGCACAACGCCGTACAGCTGACAGGAGTGCTCTACGACCTGATCGGTCAGGCTGGAACGAGTTCCGGTGACGGAGTCGCCGCACGGCTCGCGGAACTCGCGTGTACTCCGATGAGCATTCAGGACTACGCCAATGAGCTAGGACTCACCGTGAACGAGCTGCGCGACGCAGTACGCCGTACGACCGGCTCAACTCCACATGAGCTCGTTCTGAGCACTAGACTCAGCTCTGCAAAGGTTTTGCTCGCCGAGGAGGACCTGTCCGTGGCCGCCGTCGCGCGGCGTGTCGGGTACGACGACCCTGCGTACTTCAGCCGCCTGTTCGCCGCCAGAGTTGGGATGTCGCCGGTCGCGTTCCGGCGGTCCGGTTCGATCTCCGGGCCGATTTCCTCCCTTTGAAGGAGGCGCCATCGACTTTCCGACGTGTAAAACCATTCACTGGGGTGACGTGTTCGAGGGCCGGTCACCGATACGGTCATGGCTATGAGTGAAACGCAGCCCATCGACCCGCGACAGGCGAACCCGGCGCGACGCCCGAAGAAGCGCCGCAACTGGTTCCTCCGGACCGTCGGACTGATCGTCCTGCTGATCGTTGCGATGCTGATCGCGGTCCCGCTCTACGCCTGGAGCCGGATCGACAAGCTCGACGCGATGCCCACCGGCGAGCGGCCGGCCGAGACCCCCGGTACGACGTACCTGATGGTCGGATCGGACGCCCGCGAGGACCTCAGCCGGGCCGAGCGCGCCCGGCTGCACACCGGCGGCGACGCCGGCCCGCCGCGGACCGACTCGATCATGCTGATGCACGTCCCGAAGTCCGGCCCGACGGTGCTGGTCAGCATCCCGCGCGACAGCGCGGTGAACATCCCGGGCACCGAGGGCAAGCAGAAGATCAACGCCGCCTTCAACAAGGGTCCGGCGGCCCTGATCCAGACGATCGAGAACAACACCGGGCTGCGCATCGACCACTACGTCGAGGTCGGCTTCGGCGGTTTCGCCAGCGTCATCGACAGTGTCGGCGGCATCAACATGTGTTTGCCCAAGGCAATGAAGGACAAGGACGCGCACATCGACCTGCCGGCCGGCTGCCAGGAGCTCGACGGCGTCAACGCCCTCGGCTACGTGCGGTCCCGGAAGGCCGACGGCAAGAACGACTTCGGCCGGACCGAGCGGCAGCGGCAGATGGTCGGCGCCGTCGCGAAGAAGGCCGCCTCGCCGTCGACGTTCCTGAACCCGGTGCGGTACTACAACGTCGCGACCAAGGGCGTCGACGCGCTGACCGTCGACAAGGACATGAGCCTGTTCGACTTCATCCGGTTCGCCCGCGGCATGCAGGCGATCTCCGGCAGCAGCGGCGTCGCGCTCAGCGTGCCGACCAGCGACGACAACTTCCAGCTCTGCTGCAACCGGGGTGACGCCGTGAAGTGGGACAACGCCAAGGCGAAGGCGCTCTTCAACGCGCTCAAGGAAGACAACACCAGCGGCCTGAAGAGCAGTTGACCGTCCTCGTCCACGCGGTGGTGAGCCTGGGGATGCTCATCGTCGTACCCCTCGGACTCGAACTCCTGCCGACGCGAACCACCAGCAACCGCTGGTGGTTTGCGTTCGCCGTTCCTGGTGCGGTGGCTCTGTGGCTGCCACGTGGAGCGGTGTCGATCGTGCTGGCGTCGGTCTACTTCGTCGGCACGCTCGTCCTGATCGCACTGGCCGCACGGCACTTCTTCCAGCACAGGACCATCAGCACGCGACAAGTGGCGCTTTACACCGCGCTGGCCACGCCGTCGATCGCCGCGCTCGCACTGGTCGCCGAGCGTTCGTCGTACGAGCTGTTCGGCTTCAACCTGACCGTACTGTCGCTGACGGTCGCCCACTTCCATTTCGCGGGCTTCGCGGCCGCACTGATGGCCTACCTCGCTGCGGACGGTTTAGCGGCGGTGAGCGTTCCGCTGGGTACTGCGATCGTTCTGCTCGGGTTCTTCCTCGGCGACCCGGTGGAGCTCGTAGGAGCCGTCGTACTGACCACAGGTATGTGGCTGGTCGGTTGGAACCTGTGGAAGCGGTCGCGGCGTGCGGACCGGACTACGGCGATCCTGTTGATGGTCTCCGGCTCCGTGCTCGTGCTGACGATGCTGCTCGCTGTCAGCTGGGCACTGGGACATGTGGTGGACACGCCGTACCTACCGTTGGAGTGGATGGTTGCCACGCACGGTGTGGCGAATGCGGTTGGCTTTGCGCTGTGCGGCGTACTGGCGATGCGACGGGAAGGAGCCCGATGAAGCTGGAAGACCTGGCGGGGTTGCGGTTCACGTACGACGAGGTCGGGTGCACGCAGTACGACGACACGCCCGAGGGCTATCACCGACTGGAGTACCGGGAGCGGATCGGCGACGGGGACGAGGTGTTCCAGCGGGCTGCTGACGCGTTGCTGACGTGGCGGATGCACCGCGGCGCTGGGATACCGGTGACAGCGACCGCCACACCACCGCAGGTCGGCACCGACTCACTGGCACGCCTCGGACTCGGCATGCTGATCCGTCGTGTCCGAACACAGGTAGGGCTTCCGGTCCCGTGCCGAGTCGTCTGGGTCGTCAACGAACCGGACCGCATCGGCTTCGCGTACGGCACCTTGAAAGGCCACCCCGAGGCCGGCGAGGAGTCCTTCCTCGTCACCCGCGACCCAGACGGCGTATACGCCACCGTCCGCGCCTACAGCCGCCCTGCTACCTGGTACACGCGCCTCGCCGGACCCATCACCCGCAGAGCCCAGCACTACGCCGCCACCCGCTACACCGCGGCCCTCCGCCGCCTGGCCACCTAGGGCATGCAAAGGCCCCGCGAGCTCATACCTCCGCGGGGCCGCGACCTTTGTACCGTCTGCAGCCACACCAGCGTCTGAGCGACACGCGAACAACGGGCGACAACCCGGGGTGCACTGCGAGCCGCAGTACTGCGAGACTGTGGCGGGTGAGTCCTAAGACGTTGTCGGATCTGGTGGCGCCGGACTGGGCTGAGGCGTTGGCTCCGGTCGAAGGCACTGTGACGCAGATGGGTGAGTTCCTGCGCGGAGAGATCACCGCGGGCCGGGCCTACCTGCCGGCTGGGGAGAACGTGCTGCGGGCGTTCCACCGGCCGCTGCAACAGGTGAAGGTGCTCGTCGTCGGGCAGGACCCGTACCCGACCCCGGGTCACCCGGTCGGACTCAGTTTCTCGGTGGCCCCCGACGTACGGCCGATTCCACGCAGTCTCGCGAACATCTACCGCGAACTGATGGCGGACGTCGGCGTACCGGCGCCGTCCAACGGCGACCTCACCCCCTGGGCCGACCAGGGCGTGCTGATGCTCAACAGAGTCCTGACCGTGCAGCCGGGCAAGTCCGGCGCGCACCGCGGCAAGGGCTGGGAGAGCGTCACCGAGCAGGCGATCCACGCGCTGGTGAACCGCGGCGGCCCGCTGGTCGCGATCCTCTGGGGCCGCGACGCCCAGACGCTCAAGCCGATGCTGGGCAGCACGCCGTACGTCGAGAGCGCGCACCCGAGCCCGATGTCCGCGGACCGCGGCTTCTTCGGCTCCCGCCCGTTCAGCCGCGTCAACGCCCTCCTCGCCGAGCAGGGCGCCGAGCCGGTCGACTGGCGCCTGCCCTAACCCTCTTTCCAGCTTTTTCCAGCGGTACGACGACGCGCCGGACCCAGGTGGTCACGGCGCGTTGTCGTGTTTCCGAAAGATTTGTTCGAATGATGCATTGCAGGATCGTTCAACAATCTCCTATGGTGAGCGGAATCGCCCTGTCCCTCCGGGAGGAACCATGTGGGTTCTGCTCGCTATCGCGGTCGTGGTCGTCGGGTTCGCCCTCCGGATCAACTCGATGCTGGTCGTCACGGCGGCCGGCATCGTGGCCGGCCTGATCGGCGGACTGTCTCCGGTCAAGATCCTGAACGCGTTCGGCGACGGCTTCGCCGGCAGCCGGTCCGTCACCGTCTTCATCGTCACGTTGCCCGTCATCGGGCTGATCGAGCGCTACGGCCTGCAACACCAGGCCCGCAAGCTGATCAGCAAGCTCACGGTCGTCACCACCGGCCGCCTGCTGGCCATCTACCTGCTGATCCGGCAAGGCACCGCGGCCCTCGGCCTGACCAGCATCGGCGGTCCCGCGCAGGCGGTCCGGCCGCTCATCCACCCGATGGCCGCCGGCGCCGCGGAACGCCGCTACGGCAAGCTCCCGGAGAAGATCCAGGAGAAGATCAAGGGCTTCGCGGCCAGCGCCGACACCATCGGGTTGTTCTTCGGTGAGGACATCTTCGTCGCGATCGGCTCGATCCTGCTGATCACCGGCTTCGTCGACACGACGTACGGCCTGCACCTGGAAGCGATCGACATCGCGCTCTGGGCGATCCCGACCGGGATCTGCGCGCTGCTCATCCACGGCACCCGCCTGCTGCTCCTCGACCGCCAGCTGGACAAGCTCGCGGCCGAGGACGAGGCCGCGACGAAGGAGGCCGCGCGATGATCAAGGTCGAGTGGTTCTACTGGCTGTGCGGCATCTTCTTCGTCCTGATCGCATTGCAGGTGCTCAACGACCGCAGCAACCCGAAGCGGGTCGGCAGCGCGGCGTTCTGGGGCATCCTCGGCGTCTCGTTCGGCTACGGCACGTTCGTGGTGAACAAGGAGGCGCCGTCCTGGCTGCTCGGGATCGCGGTGATCGGCCTCGCGGTGCTGGCCGGCTCGGGCTTCCCGGGCAAGGGCGAGGAGCGTACGACGACACCCGCCGAGCGCGTGCACTTCGCCGACCGGTTCGGCAACAAGTTGTTCCTGCCGGCGTTGGTGATCCCGGTGGTCGCGGCGCTCTTCGGGGCGTGGCTCGCCAAGGTGAAGCTCGGCGACGGCAAGCTGCTGCTGCAGACCGGATCCGCGACGATCATCGGCCTCGGCGTCGCGTCGATCCTCGCGCTGATCCTCGGCATGGTGCTGTTCAGGCCCAAGTCTCCCGCCGTACCGCTGCACGAGGGGCGTCGCCTGCTCGAGCACATCGGCTGGGCAGCGATCCTGCCGCAGATGCTGGCCACGCTCGGCCTGCTGTTCAACGCCTCCGGGGTCGGCAAGGCGGTCGGACGCGTCACCGATCACCTGGTCCCGAAGGGCTCGCTGATCGCCGCGGTCGCCTTGTACTGCATCGGTATGGCGATCTTCACGATCATCATGGGCAACGCGTTCGCCGCGTTCCCGGTGATGACGGCCGCGGTCGGCTGGCCGCTGCTGGTGCAGCAGTTCGACGGCACCCCGGCAGTGGTGTTCGCGGTCGGCATGCTGGCCGGATTCTGCGGCACCTTGTGTACGCCGATGGCGGCCAACTTCAACCTGGTGCCAGCAGCGCTGTTGCAGATGAAGGACCAGTACGGGCCGATCAAGGCGCAGATCCCGACCGCGATCCCGCTGCTGGGCTGCAACATCGTCATCATGTATTTCTTCGCCTTCTAGCCAATCGACAGGGAGTTCCATGAAGTACGCCGCCGCCTGGGCAGACATCGCCTGCGAGGTGCTCGAGACGCCGTACCCGTACGGCACGGCCCACGCGTCGAAGGGCCCGGACGACGTCGACGTGACCCCGGATCGCCTGCACCCGGCATTCCACGGGTCGTACGACTGGCACTCCAGCGCGCACATGCAGTGGTCCCTGGTCCGGTTGCTGACGCTGGCGCCGGACCAGGTCGGCCGCCGCCCGATCGAGGTGCTCGACCAGCGTCTGACGTCCGACGCGATCGCCACCGAGGCCGCGTACCTGCGGGAGCGGCCGTCGTACGAACGCCCGTACGGCTGGGCCTGGGCGGCGATGCTGGTCGCCGCCACCCGCAAGACCCAGTGGGCGGACGCTCTCACTCCGCTTGGCGATGTCATCGCGGACCTCGTCCTCGCCTGGCTGCCGAAGCAGGCCTATCCGGTGCGGCACGGCGTACACCTCAACTCCGCGTTCGCTCTCGCGCTCCTGCACGAGGCGTACGGCGAACTGGGTCGTGCTGATGTGGTGGAGGCGATCCGGGCTCGCGCACTGCAGTGGTTCGGTAGCGACACGGCGTACGACACCCGGTTCGAGCCGTCGGGGACTGACTTCCTGTCGCCCGCGCTGTCCGAGGCGGAGCTGATGCGGCGCGTGCTACCGGACGCTGAGTTTGTGCAGTGGCTGTCCGCGTTCCTCCCTGGACTGGGTGGGGACGCGCATCAGCATCTGCTTGAGCTGCCGGTGACGGATGACTCGGGTGACGGACAGTTGGCGCACTTGTCCGGGCTGGCGTTGTCACGGGCGTGGCAGCTGCGGACGATCGCACCGGCGCTGCCGGAGGTTGCCGACGTACTGCGGGCTGGTGCGGACCGTCAGGTCGACGCGGTGCTGCCGACGGTCACCGACGGGGACTTCATGTCGACGCACTGGCTGGTGTCGTTCGCCCTCCTGGCTGACCAGGCGTAGACGTACCGGTCCAGCTACGCCACAGCTGCGCATAACGACCACCGCTTGCCAGCAACGCCTCATGTGTCCCTGACTCGGCCACTCGCCCATGGTCGAGTACGACGATCCGGTCCGCCTGCTCAGCTTGAGTCAACCGATGTGCGACGACCAGTGTGGTCCGTCCGGCCGTAGCTGCCACGCTGGCACGCTCCAGCTCACGCGCACCGGCACTACCTGCTTCAGCCGTCGCTTCGTCCAGTACGGCGACCGGCGGGTCAGCAAGCACCAGCCTGGCGAAGGCAAGCTGCTGCGCCTGTGCGCCTGTCAACGGATGTCCGCTCTCCCCCACGACCGTGTCCAAGCCGTCAGGTAGCGCACGCACCCACGCCGACGCGCCGACCCGGTCAAGTGCCGCCTCTACTTCCTCAGCAGTTGAAGCGGGTCGTGCCAGCTGCACGTCTTCCATGAGCGTTCCGGAAAAGACGTGCACCTCCTGGCTGAGCAGGGCGACCTGAGTACGCGTCCGGTCCTCGCCCAGATCGCGCACATCGACCCCACCGAGCTTCACGACACCGGACGACGGCGCGAGGACACCAGCCGCGATCGCTGCCAACGTGGTCTTCCCGGCACCGCTCGCGCCGACCAGTGCGACCCGCTCTCCTGGCTCCAGCCGCAGTGAGACTTCAGTGAGAACCTCAGGCCCGTCGTACTGGTGACTGATCACCTGCAGTTCCAGCGACGCGTCAGCAGGGTCCGGGCTCGCAGGCGGCTCCGGAGCAGGCTTGATCTCCAGTACGCCGGCCAGCCGCGACATCCCGGCCGCCGCCGTCTGGATCTGGTCGAACTCCATCAGTACGACGTTGACCGGGTTGAACAACCGGTGGAAGTACAGGGCTGCCGCCGTCACGGCACCTACGCTCACCGAGTCTTCCCGCACCAGGAAGAACCCGGTGACCAGGATCGCCGTGAGCCCGGTGAACTCGGCATGGTTGATCCGCGACGAGAAGAAGCTGAACAACCGGAACACCGTGATCGAGATGTCCCGCGCCGTACCGGAGGTCTCCCCGATCTTCGCCAGCTGCCGGTCCTCGATCCGGTACGCACGGACCGTCGCGCTGCCCCGCAGCGACGCGATGATCGCCTCGGACCGCTCGCCCATCGCCACCCGTTCCTGCTTGTAGTACGGCGCCGACCGCCGCAGGTACCACCGCAACGCCAGGTAGTACATGGGTACGGCGAGCAGACCGGCCAGACCGAGCCGCCAGTCGAGTGCGAACATTCCGGCGACAGTCAGCACGATCGTCAGCGCCGCACCGAGCACCGACGGGCCGACCTCGGTCAACGCGGACGCCACCGACGCCACGTCGTCACCGACCCGCGAGAGCAGGTCACCCGTACGTACCTTCTCGAGCACTGGTGCGGGCAGCTGGAGCACCCGGTCGAGGACCTGCTCGCGGATCCGCGCCAGCACGGTCTCACCGACCCGCGCGACCAGCGTCACGCCGAGAGCCGTCAGTACGCCGGCCAACACCGCCGCCAGCCCGATCAGCACCACGACCCGCACAATGGCCGACTTGTCGCCGATGTTGTCGATCAGCACACCAAGAGCCCACGGCGCGACCAGACCGGCCGCGCTGGCCCCCGTGATCACCAAAGCCGCGACAATCGACAGCGTCGGCAGCCGCCGGAGCTCTCGCCACAGAACGGCCCACGTCGCGCGCGGGCCTGCGATCGGCAACAGGTTCATCGCAGCACCGCCTCCTGGTAGGCCGAATCCGACGCGGCCAGTTCGGAGTGGATGCCCTCCGCAACCACCGATCCGTCAGCGACCACCACCACCCGGTCCATCTTTCCCAGCAGTGCTGGACTACTCGTCAACACCAGCGTGGTCCGGCCGGCTCGCTCCTCGGCAAGTCCCTCTGCCAGCAACTCCTCGGTCACCGCGTCCACCGCAGTACTCGGATCGTGTAGCACCAGCAGCGGTGGCTCAGCCAGCAGCGCACGCGCCAGTCCGAGCCGCTGACGCTGACCGCCGGACAACGTCTGTCCCCTGTCCGCCAACGGCCGGTCGAGTTCCTCGATCAGGTCGGCCGCACCAGCAGCCGTCATCACACGCTCCAGCCCCGCGTCCACCAGGAGGTTGCTGCGGAGCGTTCCTTCGAACAGGTCTGTGTCATGCCGCTCCAGCAACACGGTCCGGCGTACCGCATCGATGTCCAGCTCTTCGAGACGAGTACCGCCGACCAGCACGGAGCCGGTGTGTTCAGGTGCGCGGCCGCCGACCACCGCGAGCAGGGCGTCGGCGTCACGTGGGTCGTAGCAGAGCACTCCGACGGACTCGCCTGGCCGCAGTACGAGGGTCAGCGACGACAGAGTCCCGTGCGAAACGCCTTCCACTGCGAGGAGAGGCTGCGTCGAGTCGATCGTTGTCGAGGTGCCGGTGGTCGTCAGTGGGGGTGCCGAGAGGACCGAGACGAGTCGCGAGGCGGAAGCGCGGGACATGGCAAGCACCTGGCTCGCGTAGCCGAGTGTCCCGACCGGCTCGGCAACGAACTGCGCCAGCCCGACCACCGTGATCAGTTCGCCGATTGTGATTCGTCCGTTCAACGCGAACCAGCCGGACACACCAGCAACCGCAGCCAGCAGCAGGCCGCTCAGTGCGGTCGTCACACCGTCCTGCAAGCCATTCGTCGACGCAGCGCGCAGTGTGGCCCGCAGTGTCGCCTCACTCGACCGCCGGTACCGCGCGGCCGCGTTGTGCTGCGCTCCGATCCCCCGCAGCGTCCGCAGCCCACTGACCAGATCAGTCGCCAGTGCGGTCGTCTGAGCGACCGCCTCCTGCTGGCTCGACGTACGGCGCGTCAGCTTCGGCGACAGCGCCTGAATCCCCAGCACCAGCAGCGGTACGCCGATCAACACCCCGAGCCCTAGCGGTACGTCGACCAGCAGCAACGACACCGACGACACGATCAACGCCGTACACGCCGCCGCTCCCATCGAGACGGCCCGCATGACCAGCGCAGCCTTCTCGGCATCCGAGGTGGCGATCGACAACAGCTCCCCCGACCGCAGCCCGGTCCGGTGACCACGTGGGTCCAGCACGCGCTGTGCGATCTCCAGCCGGAGCAGGTGCGTCTCGTACTCGATCGCCCACACCACCTGTCGCGCACCGGTCTTCCAGGCGTTCGACAGTACGGCGAACAGCACGACCATCATCAGCACGCACCAGAGCAGCGGCTGGACGTCGCCGGTCGCCACCGCGCGGTCGACGAAGATCCCGATCGCGACCGGCACCGCCGCCTCGGTCGCCTGGTGCAACGACAGCACCAGCACCCCCGCGACCATGCGGCTTCGATGCCGCCGAATCGCCCGCCTCAACAGCTCCCCAGTGGACATAGTTAGGCAACCCTAACCCACGGCAACCGATTGACACCTGTGGAAGTCCGCCGTACGGTCTCGCGTTAATAGGAAACTTTCCTAACAGTTCGTGCGATCAGCGCGCCGAGTACCCGCGAGCGGCGAAGGGAGGCAGGGTTGGCTCATGGCAACAACACCCGGAACGCCGCGCCTGCTGCGCGCGATGAACGACCGCGCCGCCCTGGACCTGCTGCTCAGCCAGGGCCCGCTGTCCCGCACCACGCTGGGCAACCTGACCGGGCTGTCCAAGCCGACCGCGTCCCAGCTGCTCGCGCGGCTGGAGGCGGCCCGGCTGGTCCGCCCGAGCGGTACCACCGCCGGCCGTCCCGGCCCGAACGCGCAGCTGTACGAGATCAACGGCGGCATCGCGTACGTCGGCGGTCTGGACGTCACGCCGACCCGGATCCGTGCCGCCGATCGCGGACCTGACCGGCAAGGTGGTCGGCCACTACGAGCTGGCGACCCCGGGCCGCAGCGCCAAGGGCACGGTGGACCGCGTGGTCAAGGCGATCGAGGGCGCGGCCGGCGAGGCAGGCCTGAGCCGCGAGCGCCTGCACCGGGTCTCGATCGGCACTCCTGGCGGTTTCGACCCGACGACCGGCCGGCTGCGGTACGCGACGCACCTGCCCGGGTGGCACGCCCCGCACCTGCTCGAGGAGCTGGCCGCGGCGATCGCCGTACCGCTGGAGGTCGAGAACGACGTCAACCTGGCCGCGATCGCCGAGCAGCAGGTCGGCCACGCCCAGGAGCACGACAACTTCGTGCTGCTCTGGGGCGAGGAAGGCATCGGCGCCGCGATCGTCATCAACGGTCGCCTGCACCGCGGCGCGACCGGCGGCGCCGGCGAGGTCGCGTTCCTGCCGCTCCCGGGTACGCCGCTGGTCCGCAACGTCGGCCGCAACAACGCCGGCGGTTTCCAGGAACTCGCCGGCGGCGAACCGGTCCTGGAGCTCGCCCGTGAGCACGGCCTGAAGGCCCGTACGCCGGAGGCCGCGATCGCGGTCGCGTTGGAGACCGAGGGCGCGGGCGACGCCGTACTGAACGAGTTCGCGCACCGGCTCGCGGTCGGTCTGGCCGCGATCGTCGCGGTCGTCGACCCGGAGCTGATCGTGCTGGCCGGTGGCGTGATCACCGCGGGCGGCGAACGCCTGCGCGGCCTGGTCCAGGACGAGCTCGCCGATCTCGCCGTACCGCGGCCGCGGCTGTTGATGACCGCGATCAGCACCGATCCCGTGCTCTCCGGAGCACTGCAGTCCGCCCTGAGCACCACCCGCGACGAGGTCTTCGACACGGCGGGTCCACCAATCACTTAAGGAGTCAGACAGATGAAACTCGCAGTCGTTGGTGGCGGATCCACCTACACGCCTGAGCTCGTTGATGGATTCGCTCGGCTGCGGGACACGTTGCCGGTGTCGGAGCTGGTGCTGGTCGACCCTGTGGCCGATCGGCTCGAGCTGGTCGGCGGTCTGGCGCGGCGCATCTTCGCCAAACAAGGGCATGCGGGCCGGGTGATCACCACGTCCGACCTGGACGCGGGGATCGACGGTGCGGACGCCGTACTGCTGCAGCTGCGCGTCGGTGGACAGGCTGCACGCAACGAGGACGAGACGTGGCCGCTGGAGTGCGGTTGTGTCGGTCAGGAGACCACAGGTGCCGGCGGTCTCGCGAAGGCGCTGCGGACGGTACCTGTCGTGCTGGACATTGCCGAGCGAGTACGGCGTACCAACCCGGACGCTTGGATCATCGACTTCACCAACCCGGTCGGGATCGTGACGCGGGCGCTGCTGTCCCACGGGCACAAGGCAGTCGGGCTGTGCAACGTGGCGATCGGGTTCCAGCGCCGGTTCGCCGCGATGCTGGGAGTCACGCCGGAGGAGGTGTCGCTCGACCACGTCGGGCTGAACCACCTCACCTGGGAGCGCGCGGTCCGCGTCAACGGTGAGGACGTGCTGCCTCAACTGCTCTCCAAGCACCTGGGCGAGCTGTCGGATGACCTGCACCTCCCGCCGGACCTCGTGCAGCAGCTGGGCGTCGTACCGTCGTACTACCTGCGCTACTACTACGCACACGACGCCGTGGTGCAGGAGCTGCTCACAAAGCCGTCCCGAGCCGCTGAGGTCGCTGCACTCGAGAAAGAGCTGCTGGACATGTACGCCGACCCGCAGCTCGACGAGAAGCCCGCACTACTCGAGAAGCGCGGCGGCGCGTACTACTCCGAGGCGGCCGTCGCACTCGCCTCGTCTCTGCTGAACGACACCGGCGACGTACAGGTCGTCAACACTCTCAACAACGGCACCTTCCCGTTCCTGCCCGATGACGCTGTCATCGAAGTACCGGCCACGGTCAACGCACAGGGCACGAAACCGGAGCCGGTGTCCCCACTGGAGCCCTTGTACGCCGGACTGGTCGCACACGTCACGGCGTACGAGGACCTGGCGCTGGAGGCTGCCGTGAAGGGTGGATCCGAGCGCGTGTTCCAAGCTCTGCTGGCGCATCCGCTGGTCGGGCAGATCTCCATCGCACAGGAGCTGACGGACAAGCTCCTGGCGCACAACAAGGACTACCTCCCGTGGGCGCGTTAGTCCCAGGCGGTGTTCTCGCCTTCGACGCCGGCAACAGCAAGACCGACGTCGCTCTCGTCGCGGCCGACGGGACAGTACTCGGTACGGCGCGTGGCGGCGGGTTCGAACCGCAGCGGATCGGCGCCGTGGCCGCTGTGGACGGACTGGAGCCACTGGTCCGAGCTGCGGCGTCCGCGGCGGGGCTGCGCGTCGGCGACGTACCGCTGGTGCAGCAGATCTCGGCGTGCCTGGCCAACGCCGACCTGCCCATCGAGGTCGAGCAACTGACCGCTGTCTTCGAGGACCGCGGCTGGGCCGAGTCGGTGTACGTCACCAACGACACCTTCGCGCTGCTGCGCTCCGGGGTGGACGAACCGCGTGGTGTCGCAGTCGTGTGCGGAGCGGGCATCAACTGCTCCGGAATGCTGCCGGACGGGCGGACCGCGCGGTTCCCGGCGCTGGGCAAGCTCACCGGCGACTGGGGCGGTGGAGCGCAGCTGGCCGAGGAGGCGTTCTGGTCGGCGTCGCGGGCCGACGACGGTCGCGGTCCCGCCACCGCACTGCTCACCGCACTGCCGATGCACTACGGGATGCAGTCGCTGACCGCGGTGATCGAGGCGTTCCACTTCGGTGAGCTGCCGGCCGAGCGGCAACTGGAGGCCGCGCCGGTGCTGTTCCAGGTCGCGGCCGCCGGTGACGTCGTTGCCCTGGGCATCATTCAGCAGCAGGCCGAGGAGATCGTCGCGATGGCCTCGAGTGCGTTGCGGCGGCTCGACCTGCTCGACGAGCGGGTCACCGTGGTCCTCGGCGGCGGCGTGCTGACGGCCGGCCACTCGGTCCTGCTCGATCGCGTCACGACGCTGCTCGCCGACGTTGCCCCGAAGGCGATCCCGCGCGTGGTCGACGTACCGCCGGTGGTCGGGGCGGCCCTGCTCGGACTTGATCACACGGCCGCCGGAACGAGCGCTCAGGAACGTTTACGCGCGGCGTTCGCGCCGCCACCGGCTGCTTGATATTGCAGACCTGTTTCATTGGCAACCGATGCAAACTCCCGAGTGGGGTGTGGCGTCCCACTAGTAAGACCACATCCACTCGGGAGGTCGATGATGATTCGCAGGATCATTGGTCTGGGTAGTACGACAGCACTCGCGGTCACCGCACCGCTGCTTCTCACCGGCGCCGCGCCGGCCAACGCCAGCAGTACCGCTAGTTGCAGCAAGCTGGCGTCCGCAACGAACATCTCGGCGGCGGCGTACGCCGACCGGCTCGTCCGCGCGTGGGGCAGCGGAGCGACCGCGACCGCCAACTGCTACGCGTCGACGGCCACCACGCGCACGCTCTACGGACAGGCTCTGCCGGGCGGGATCCACTGGCGGCGCGTCTCCACCGAGGGCGCCGCGGGGACGATCTACGTGACGTACCACGACGACGCACGCGGCGGGAACCTCACGATCGGCGTACAGAACGTCGGCCTGCGCGCGGCGGACGGCTGGCACGCGGCGTACACCGCCAAGTTCAGCGGTGAACCGAAGGCGTGGAACGCGGTCCAGTGGTCGGACAACCTGGTCCGGGCCTGGGGACGCGGCGACGCGAAGTGGACGGCGTACTACGCCACGCCGACCGCCGTACGGGAGCTGCACAAGGTCGCCGCGAAGGGCGGGCCGCACTGGACCCGGATCGCGACCGAGGGCGCGGCCGGTACGACGTACGTGACGTACCGGAACGACGTCACCCGACGCACGCTGGTGATCGGGGTGTCGAACATGGGCCTGTCGCAGGGCGACGCGCACGTGGCGTACACGGTGCAGTACCACTAGTTCCTTGAGCTCGGCCTGCTTGAGTGTAATCATGATTACATGAGTACAGCAGACCGAGCAGGAGAAGGT
Organism: uncultured Actinomycetota bacterium; assembly: GCA_963822475.1. GTDB lineage: Bacteria > Actinomycetota > Actinomycetes > Propionibacteriales > Kribbellaceae > Kribbella. The sequence goes on along the minus strand of CAWGHT010000006.1, from coordinate 163,742 downwards.
GCGGGGCTGGCTGACCGGACGGTTGCCGGGCGACTGGTTCGAGGGTGAGCATCGAGCTGGAGATCGACCGGGACGAGATCCTGATCGTCGGCCGGATCCCCGCACCTGAGCAGAACAAGGACGTCAGCGCGGCCGAGCGCTCCGCCGCCGAGGACGGCCGGATCAAGCAGTTCCGCGAGGACACCCGCGAGCGCCGGATCGAGATCGCCCGCGAACTCGAGCACGCCACCCGCCGGAAGGTCGCGTGGGGCGTGCGCTGCGGCGAGACCCGTACCGTCTTCACCTCGCTGTCCGCGCCGGTGATGACCCGCCTCCGCCAGCCCGAACGCCAGGTCCTCGACACCCTCGTCGACGCCGGCGTGGCCCGCTCCCGCAGCGACGCCCTCGGCTGGTGCGTCAAACTCGTCGCCCAGCACAGCGAAACCTGGCTGGCCGACCTCCGCGAAGCCATGACCAAGGTAGAAGAGGTCCGCAAAGCCGGCCCCGACAACAGCTAACAGGTGCTGCCGGCTATGCGCGTAGTACAGAGAACGGGCGGCAACCCGGTTGGATTGCCGCCCGCTTGAGGAGAACTGCCTCGGATTGAACTCTTTGGTTACTGGCCCTGCTGCCAGTTGCCGTTCTGCGGGGTGCCGTTGGACCAGTTGCCGGGCGCGGCGCTGTGGGCCGGGTGCTGCTCGGGCTGGGTCGGCTGCTGGTAGTTGCCCTGGTACTCGCCCTGCTGCGGGTACGCCGCCGTCGTGCCGTTGTCCATGCCGTGCTGCGCGGCCGGCTTGACCATCTTGTCCTTGTCGAACAGGTTGCTCAGTGCCCGGCCGGCCATCTCGCGGCCCCCGAGGCCGAAAGCGAGACCGAGAGCGAGCGCGGCGCCCGCGAGGACGATCAGCAGCGTGTTGCCGGTGAGCTGGACCGCGACACCGAGCTGGGTCAGCGCGGCGAACGCGGCGTACACGAGCACGGCGTACCGGGCCGACCTTGGCCAGGGTCTCGTTGCCGGTGGCACCGCGGATGACCGCGGCCAGGAAGTTGGCGAACAGCGCCGCCAGGCAGACGATCACGATCGCGGCGAAGATCCGCGGGATGTAGCCGAGCATGTCGCTCATGAAGTTCGAGATCTCCGGCACGCCGAGTGCGGAGGCGAACATCGTGAAGCTGATCAGGAAGACGAACCAGAACACGACCTTGCCCAGCATCGCCGAAGCGGTCAGCCCCGTGCCGGACCGTTGCAGCACGCCGGAGACGCCGGCCCGTTCCATCCAGCCGTCGAAGCCGACCCGGCCGAGCAGCCGGCCGACGAGATTGCCGAGAATCTTGGCCACGAAGTAGCCGACGACCAGGATGACCAGGCCGCCCAGCAGGTTCGGGATGAACGACAGCAGTTTGCTGAACGCATCCTCGAACGGCTGGGTGAAGTCGATAGCTAACGCTGACATCGGACTGTTCCTTCCGGACTGGCCCGCATCCGCTGTCGGCACATGACTGCACGCAACCCCGGCACGGGCGGATGCAGTGGTGTCCAGTATGACTCGTACCCTCAGATGCCTTGGGCAAACAAGTTCGCAGGCGCGCCGGGCAACGAAAAGTGTTTGCGTAAGGCAATCACCATGGCGGTACTTCGGTGCTTACCCCGCCGGCTGAACCGCTTCAGGCGTTTGCGATCCTGTCCCATGAACGATGTCGTGATCCGCCGCGCCACCGCTTCCGACGTTGCCGCGATCGTCGCGATGATCGCCGACGACCAGCTCGGCGCCACCCGCGAGTCGCTCGACGACCTGACGCCGTACCTGGCGGCGTTCGAGCAGATCGATGCCGACCCCAACCAGCTACTGGTAGTTGCTGATCGCAACGATGAGGTGATCGGCACGCTGCAGCTCACGATCATCCCCGGCCTGTCCCGCCGCGGCTCCACCCGCGGCCTGATCGAGGCCGTCCGCGTCGCCGCCCCCGCCCGCGGCTCCGGTCTCGGCAGCACCCTCGTCCGCTGGGCCGTCGAAGAATCCCGCGCCCGCGGCTGCACCCTCGTCCAACTGACGTCGGACAAGTCCCGCACCGAAGCCCATCGCTTCTACACGAACCTGGGCTTCTCCAACACCCACGAGGGCTTCAAACTCAAGTTCAACTGACGCGGTCCGAGGACGCCGACCAGGTGTTGCAGGCCGCCGGGGATTTGGCCTTGAAAGCGGCCGCGGCCCACGCGGAGCCGCTCTCGCGCGATCCGTGGTCCCGCGGGGGCGACGCCGGGTCGTCACCGGACGACGCAGCCCACAGGTAGGAACTGAACCGGTCGCCGTACAGGTCGAGAGACGTCTGGTTGGCACCGAAGAAGGCCGCACCGAAGCAGGACGCCTGCAGTTCGAGGCGGCGCGACGGCTCGAGGACGGCGGCGCCGGTGATCTCTCCCCATCGATCGTCGTAGTACGTCGAGATCCCGACGAGCTGCTGTACGTGGTGCCCGAACTCGTGCGCCATCGTGAACTCGAGGTACACCTGCGCTTCCACGTGGGAGTACTCCTCGTCCTCGACGAGCTCGTCCCAGTCGAGATAGATCCCTGAGTCCGCCGGGCAGTAGTACCCCTCGCTCTGCTTGCCGAAGGTGCCGCACGCCGTCTTCGATCCCTGGTTGATGGCGTACACAGCAGCCGGCCAGAACTTGACACCCGCACGCGCTACCACGGGCTTCCAGGCTCGCTGGAGACAGCCAAGGATCGCGTTCATGTACTGCTGCACGGCCTTCTGCGATCGCAACGCGATGTCCGGCAGTATGCACGCCACGGCCGGAACTGTTCCCGCCGAGTAGATCTTGTTGCGGACCAACTGCTTCTGCCCCCGCGGGCTGTACGTCGGAGTAGCCGGCGCCTTGCTCGGCGCAACCCTCGGCTTCGGACTCACTTTCGGGCTCGGCGTCGGTATCGCACTCGGCGTCGGGGTCGAGGTCGGGGTCGGGGTCGCGGTGGGGGTCGCCTCCGGCGCGGCAATCTGTCGAGTACAGCCGCCGGCCAACACCACGGCGACGAACACTGCCACCACACGTGCCGTACGACGCATCTCAGCTCACCCACTCCGCGGGTGCGGCCCACGTGTTACAGGCCGCCGGAGACTTGGCCGCGAACCCGTCGTCGGTCCACGAGGTGTTATTCGCGCGCGATCCGTGGTCCCGGACACCATCCGTCTGGCCCTCGTCGCCGCGGTGCGCAGCCCGGCGGTAGGCGTTGAACCTGTCGTCATACAGGTTCAGGGGTGCCTGGTTGGCGCCGAGGAAGGCGGACGCGAAGCAGGACGCCTGGAGTTCCTGACGGCGCATCTGCTCGAGGCGAGTCGCGCCGGTCGTACGGTCCCATCGATCGTCGAAGTACTGCGAGATCCCGACGAGCCTCTGCACGTGGTGCCCGAACTCGTGCGCCATCAGGTACTGGATGGTGATCTGCGCCGCCACGGGACCGGTCCCGTCATCCTCGACGAGCTGGTCCCAGTCGAGATAGATCCCCGAGTTCGCCCTGCAGTAGTACACGTAGTCCTCCTTGCGGAAGATCCCGCAGGCCGTCTTCGATCCCTGATTGACGGCAAACGTGACCGCAGGCGCGAACTTGACGCCCGCACGCACAACCAGCGGCTTCCACGCCCGCTGGAGACAGTCCAGGACCGCGCTCGCGTACTCCTGCACCGCCTCCTGCGACCGCACTGCGCGATCCGGCAACCTGCACGCCACCGCCGGAACCTGTCCCGCCGAGTAGATCTTGTTGTGGAGCAGGTAAACCTCCTCCTGCTTCCGGTACGTCGGGGTCGCCCGCACCGGACTCGGCGCAACTCTCGGCGTCGACGTCGTACTCGCGCCAGAGGACGCCGGGTCGGGGAGCGCTCCATCCATCCACGAGCACCCACCCGCAATCGCCACAAGCAGCCCAACGACCCCAACCAGTGCTGCCCGCCGCACGATCAACTCACTCACTTCGCGGTGTCCACCGCGCCTGCGCGGGCATCAGCTCACCTTGGCGGCGGGGGCGGTGAAGGTGTTACAGAGTTTGGGGTCGGCGGAGTTGAAGGCGGGTTCGGACCACGCCCAGTTGCTCTTCCGGGAGCCGTGGTCGCGGATCTTGTCCTCGCTGTACTCGTCGCCGGAGTGCTGGGCTTCCCACTGCCAGACCTGGAGCTTGTTGCCGGACAGGCCGAGCGACTTCTTGTTGGCGCCGAGGAAAGCCGCGCCGAAGCAAGTCGCCTGCAGCTCGCGGCGACGCGCCCATTCGAGCTTCATCGCCTTCGAGTTCGTCCAGCCCTCCCGCGAGAACGACGCCGTGATCATCTCGGTCATCTGCTGGATGTGGTGCCCGTACTCGTGCGCCATCGTGTCGAGCATCCACACCCGGGCCGCGAGCGGCTCGTCCTTGTAGTACTTGAGATCGTTCTTCCAGCTGATGTTGATGCTCTCGTCGCCGCTGCAGTAGTACGCGGTGTCCGACTCTCCGGTGCAGTCCTCCTCGGCGCCGACCTGGCTGGTCTGCAGCTTCAGCTTCGGCGGCCGGAAGTCGTAACCGGCCTTCGTCACCAACGGCCCCCACGCGTTGTTCAGGCACGGCAGTAGTGCCTGGTAGTAGCGCAGGATCGCCGACTGCGAGTTCGGTTTGATCGCCGGCTCCTTGCAGCTGACCGCCACGACCTTTCCGGACGCATAGATCTTGTTCTGCTGGAGCCGGACCATGTCCGGAACTCCGTGGGCGGTCTCGGTGACCGTCGGGTTGGGTGGGACGGGGAGCGGGGTCTGGGACTTCTTCACCGAGGGTTGGGCGAGGGGGTTCTTCACGTTGCCGTAGGAGTCGACCAGGCGGAAGCCGGCGATGGTGGCGCCGGTGAGCATCAGGATGACGAGGATCGACAGGCCGACGACGATCGGCCGGGAGTACTGGCGTGGCGGGGCGGCCGGTGGTGGTTCGGTGGTGAACTGCGCGCCGGAGCGGGACGGGTTCGAGTGCCAGCCGGTCGAGCGGGGGCCGCCGACGCGGCGGGTGCCGGTCAGCGGCGTGAGCGGTACGCCGGTCTGCGGCGCGACGGGCGGGCCGCTGTACTCACTCGTCGTACCCGGTTCCGTCGGCAGTGGACGCGCCTTGCGACGCATCGGGGTGTCGCCGAGCGATACCGAGCGAGCCGGTCCGAGCCCGCCTGGCTGCGCGCTCTTCAGCGTCAGCGGGCGTGAGCCGGCCGCCGGTTCACCGGACGCGAGGTGCCCAGGCCCCGGCACACCTTCCTCGGAGTCAGGCATCGATCGTTCCCATCTGGCTCAGCTGACCTTGGCGGATGCTGCGACGAAAGTGTTGCAGGATCCGGGGTTGGTTGTCGCGAGGCCCTGGTTCATCCACAGCGCGAGGCTCTTGCTGGAGCCGTGGTCACGGACCTTGTCCTTGGTGAACTCGTCGCCGCGGCGACTGATCAGTCCGTTCCACTGGCGGAGCAGTTCGCCGCGCAACGGGAAGCTCGTCCTGGCCGCGCCGAAGAACACCGCGCCGAAGCAGTACGCCTGCAGCGCGGCGCGCCGGTTCATCTCCAGTTGCGCGGCCTTGCTCGCCGCGGTGTCGGCGAGGTTGTCGGAGGCGTCGGCCATCCCGGTCAGGTTCTGCACGTGTACGCCGTACACGAAGCCGAAGGACTGGGCCATCTCCGCGCGCACCTCGGCCTTGTTCTTCGGATAGTCCTCGACGGTCGTCTGCCACGGCATCGTCGCGCTGCCGCCGTGCTCGTCCTGGCAGTACAGGGCGAGGTCGTGCTGTACGCCGCACGCGGTCTCGTCACCGTCGGCGAAGATGACCAGGTTCGGCGACCGGAACTCGAAACCGGCCTTGGTGACGATCGGTTCCCAGGCCTTGTCCATACATGCGGTCAGCGCCTGGTAGTACGAGCGGACGTTCTCCATGGAAGTCGGCCGGAACGCGGGTTCGGGGCATTTCGCCGCGGCCAGCGCGCCGGCGGCGTAGATCGCGTTCTTGCCGACGATGTCGGTGTCCGGGGTGCCCTTGCCGACGGTGGCTTGGTCGTCGGCGCGCCGCCGCTCGGCTTCGTGGTCGGCGGACATCGGGTTCACCGAGAAGTCGGAGGACGAGATCGACCTTGACCGCGAACGTCGCGCCGCCACCGAGGAACAGCAGCACCGCGGCGACCATCAGCGCGATGAGGCCCTTGGACCGCTTCTTCGGCACGAACGGCACCGGCTCCGGGTGGTACACCTGCCGGTACGCCGCGGAGGCGCGATCCTCGGCCGGCGGCGGCCCGACGCGGCTGCCGGAAGGCGTCGTACGGCGGGAGTCGATCCGGGACCCGCTCAACTGCGGCGGCGTCGGCGGCGCGTCCCCGCTCAGCCGCGGCGTGGGTGCCGCCAACGGTGCCCCCGTCGGTGCCGGAGTCCCCGGTTTCCGGTCGTCGTTCGAGATCTGGTCACCGTCGCCGCCCGGCAGGAAGTGCCCAGGCTTGGGTGCCGGCTTGTCCGCCATAACTTCCCGATTCTCCCCAGTACCGGCCGTCCGCCGGTCCCCCCGATGCAGCAGAAAGACCGGAACACCCCCAGTGCCGGTCGCCGCACGATATTACGGCCTGGACCGCCATTCAGAGAACCGCATTGCACCTATTGACATCATTCCGCGACCGCTCGCCACCGGCCGGACACACACCGCATTCAGTCGACTACGCGGCCGTGGGCGAGGAAGTGGGGGCTGGCGGCTTGGAGGTTGGGGTCGGATTCGACCTGGCGGGCGAGGAGGACGGCGGAGGGGAGGAGGGTTTCGATGGTGTCGGGGGCGGCGTTCTCGAGGATGTTGCTGGCGGGGCCTTCTACTCCGAGGACCTCTACGTCGGTGAGGCCGGCTGTGGTGAGTTCGGTGGCGAGTTCGTCGGCGTGGTGGAAGTAGGCGACGGTGAACCCGCCGGAGCCGTCGATGCTGCCGGACGCGAAGGCGTCGCGGAACAGGGGCAGGTTCTCCTCGGTGAGGGTGCCGTTGCTGCCGGCCTCGAGCAGGCCGCCGTACCGATTGATGCCCGCGGCGACCACCACCCCACCGGGCCGAGTCACCCGTACGGCCTCCGTCAACGCCTGCGCACGATCCGCGGCATCGACCAGGTGGTAGAGCGGCCCGAGCAGCAGCGTCACGTCCACGCTCGCATCCGCCTGCCGGAGCGCCCGCGCATCGCCCTCCTCCGCCGCGAAGGTCCCGATCGTCGCCGCCTGCCTCACATGCTCCGGAACCGGATCGACCAGCGTGACCCGATGCCCGTCCTCCGCAAGCCATCGCGCATGGACGCCGGTCGCGCCACCAACATCCAGTACGTCGGACGCGGGCGGCAACCAGCGCCGCAGCAACTCCTGGGTACGCAGGAACTCGAGCCGGCCGTGCCCGCGGACGACCAGCCGATCGTCCTCGACGTACCGGTCCCGATAGAAGGAGCGAATCACCGGATCAAGTTCAGTCATGCATCCACTCTGACCGCCGAAAATGCCAGGCACATCCCGTTTTGATCTCGCTACCCTGTGCCAGTGGCAGACCTGAAGCACGACGACTACCCGCGGTCCAACAAGTACGACGCGAACTGGCTCCTGGCCCGGGACATGGGCCCGAATCCCCTGTGGATGCTGGAGGATCTCGCGAGCGATCTCGACCTGCGACCGGGGATGCGGGTGCTCGATCTCGGCTCCGGCAAGGGCGCCACCGCGGTCTTCCTCGCCAAGGAGTACGGCGTACAGGTCTGGGCCGCCGACCTGTGGGTGGACCCAACGGAGGCGGCCGCCGGCATCGACAACCCGGAGATTGTGACCCTGAAGGCGGAGGCCCACACGCTGCCGTTCGCGAAGGGGTTCTTCGACGCGATCGTCTGCGTCGACGCCTACGAGTACTTCGGCACCGCGGACAACTACCTGCCCTACATCACCTCCTTCCTCAAACCCGGCGGGCAGCTCGGCGTCGCGACGCCGGCGATGACCCAGGAGGTCCGCGAGCTCGGCCACATCCCGGAGCACATCAAGAAGATGGTCGGCTGGGAGGCGCTCGCCTGGCACACCGCGGACTGGTGGCGGTTCCAGTGGGAGATCACCGAGCTCGTCGAGGTCACCGCCGCGCGCCTGCAGGAGAATGGCTGGGCCGACTGGATCCAGTGGTCCCGCGCGGTCTCCGAGTACCGCGGCGAACGCGACGACGCCCTCGACATGCTCGAGGCCGACAACGGTCAATACCTGACCTTCGCCATCCTCGCCGCCCGCAAGCACTGACCCGCCTGGCATGCTGGGGGCATGAGCTGGGCTGTTTACGCAATGCGCGGGCCAGGAGGCGTACGGCGCCTCGACGACATTCCGGTCGACTACGAGCCGCCGGCCGTCGGTCTGGCGACCGACGTGGTGGCCAAGGTCCGGGAAGTGGTGCCGGACGTCGACACGAGCAAACCGTCCTGGCTGGCGCTGCGAAGTCCGGAGTACGACGTCGAGATGACGATCGGCAAGGGCGTCGAGGTCCGCGACATCACCTTCTACCTGAACGACGGCCCGCGGTCGATCCCGATCGTGATGGAGATCAGCCGCCAACTCGGCGTCACGCCGTACGACACCGAATCCGGCAACTTCCTCACCGAGGAGTCCCGCCCCCCGGTCCCGCCGCCGATGGAGCCCGACGAAATCAAGATGAACAAACCCAAATGGTGGAAGTTCGGCCGCAAGTAGCCAGGGAACTCGCGCTGGTGCCAGGGCACAGGCACCAACGGCTCTTCTGTCCGATGCGTGGGTGGTGATCAGCCCGATCCGGAGTCGTGCGACAGGTAGTGGTGGGTCAGAACCTGGTATTGCCTATCCCCAGTCACCAGCACCTGTCCAAACTCCCCAGCCTCGCCCCGCCCCACCGTCGCCCGGGTGGCCGGCCGTGGCCCGTCGAGCAGACGACGGGTTATCCCTTCGCGCTTTGGGTTCTCTACTGATACACGAAGGGAGAACCCTGCACACGAAGGGATAACCCCGGCTGTGCTGACAGCGCTTGGAGCGGCCTCGAACGGGGCTGGGGTCGGTCCGGCTGTCGCGGAAGCCTGCCGTATCCGGGGATCGCGCCGAGTCGTGGCGTTTGGTTGGCCGCTGGAACGTCGAGTCGTGGATCGAGGTTGCGTTCGGCCGCCGTCGACCCGCCGAAATCCACGACTCGAGGACCAGGGGGTGCCTGCGGCACGGAGGTCGGGAGGTCGAGAGGTCGGGAGGTCGGCCCAAGTCACCCACACATGCATCACACGAGCCGCAATAACCTGTCTCGCGCCCCCAGTGCCTGTTCCCACCCCCGGCCGGCGGCGTTAGCGGGTGGTGACGAGGGTGGCGATCTTGTTGATTCGGTGTTCGGGGTTGCCTAGTTCGTCGTGCCAGTAGTTGCCGGCTGCGTGGTCCTCCGGGGTGGCGCAGGTGGAGATGGTGAGCATCGGCTGGGTCGGCGTCGCGCCTGGGTTGCCGGGTACGGCGGCGTTCTGCTGGGCCTTCTCGGCGGGCTTGCGGAACGAGATCGTCATCGTCCGGGTGATCACGTAGTCGTACACCGTTCCGCCGACGCTGATCAGGACGTGGTCGCCGTTGCGTAGGTCCGGCGCCCGCTCCAGCGGTCGTCCGTGGCTGACGCGGTGGCCGGTGACGATGAAGTTCCCGATCTCGCCGGGTCCGACGCCGCCGGCACGTCCGCGTGGGCTGGCGGCGACACCGCGGTCCTGGATCTTGGTGCCAGGCCGGTCGTCGGCGGTGCCGGTGTAGGCGACGACCCGCAGATTCCGTACGCCGATCGCGGGGATCGACATGCTCACCGGCCCCGACACGGTCGGGCTGGGCGAAGGTACGGCAGTCTTGGTCGGCGGGCGCACCGGACTGGGGCTCGTCACGCGGCTGGGCGACCCGGTCGGAGCGTCCGTGGACGAGGCGGTCGCGGGTGGGGTCGGGGTGGTCCGGTTGGACGGCAGGGGTGAGCTACCGGTCGGAGCCGTGTCGCTGCATCCGGCCAGTGCCGTCAACACGACGAGCGCACCCACCAGCCTCACACTTCGACGGTAAGCCGCGAGACCAAAAGCCGAGCGAAAGCCTCAGTCCAGGAGGGTGAGGTTGGTGGGGCCGAGGCTGAGGGTGCCGGAGGTTAGTGGGGTGGCGCGGATGCCGCCGTGGGCGCGTAGTGCCTGCATCGCGCCGGGGGCCAGGACCTCGTCCATCCACGCGCACGGGTTGGCCGGGCGGTTCGCCTGGAAGGTGATCGAGCCCAACGTGAAGCGACGCCCGGGTACGCGGGTGCCGTCGGCGGCGCGGTGGGCGGCGAGTTCGTCGATCGGGAAGCCGCGCAGGGTGATGTTGCGGCGGGTGAGGTGCGGGTCGAGCGGTGCGTCCAGGTTGAGAACGCGCTCGACCTCGTCGAGGGAGGCTGCGTCGATGAGGGTGACGGCGGCGTTCTTGTGGATCGCTTGGGCGTAGTACCGGTCGCCGACGATGCCGAGGTCGGCGCGGACCTCGATCTCGGTCCGCGCGACCGGTTCGGGGTCGGTGCGCGGGCCGTCCTGCGGGCGTCCTTCGAAGGCGTGTTCGCGGGATACGACGAGGGCGACGAGTTCGACTCTCATGGTTCAGCCCCAGGTGAGCGGGTCGAGGAGGCGGAAGAAGTACAGGCGGCGCGGGTCCGGGTCCGGTACGCCGTACGCCTCGAGGAACGGCGCCGGGTCGGCGGACCACTCGTCGTGGAGCTGGATCGTGGTGAGGGCGAGGTCGGAGTACCGGTCGGCGACTCCGAGGCGTCCGAGGTCGATGAGGCCGGTGACTTCGAGCGTCTCGGGGTCGAAGAAGATGTTCGGCAAGCATGCGTCGCCGTGACAGACGACCGGTTCCAGGACGCTCTCGATATAGGGGCGCTCGGCAATCACTTGGTCGAGCAGCTCGGTCGGCTGCTGCCGGCGCCATTCGTCGGTGAGGTACGCCGGGTTCACAGCACCACGCCGTACGACGTCAGCCGCCGACGCAATCACCTCCGCCAACGACCGCTCGAACGGACAATCGGTCAACGCATGCAGCTCACGAAGAACCTCCCCGAGATTCTGCATAGCACGCTCACGAGACGCCGGCGGAAGGCTGTCGCCGGGAACACCCGGCACTGCAGAGGTCACCAGACAGGCACCACCCGAGGACGACCCGAACCCGCCACCGGGCGGCGTCCCGGCAGCGTCCGGGGACCCGGGGCCGTCCGGCTGGGTTGGGGTTGGCTCGAGCCAGTCCACGACGGTCGCGCTGGGGAAGCCTGTTCCCGCGAGCCAGGTGATGCGGTCGCGTTCGGCTGCCAGGTCGGCTACGCCGGACGGGCCGCAGCACTTGGCGAACGTGTTGCCTCGGCGGTAGACGGATGTGTCGGACTCGCCGATGTCGATCGGCTCCCAGTCGTCAGACGGCGGCGCGTGCAAGGCGTTCCCTGGTGTGGTTGAGGATCGCGGTCACCGGACGCCCCGTCACCAGCTTGCCGTCAGCAACAAACCCTTCCTCGCGCCCGGTCAGGTCCTGGATCAACCGCGACCGCCACAACTCGAGAAGCTCAGGCTCGGACTTCACCAGGTTCCGCAACTCCCCCGGATCCTCGACGAGATCGAACAACTGCTCCACGCCGAGCGCAGAACCCCAGACGTACTTGATCTTCCCATCGGTCACCCACTGCAGAGACTGCCCGAAATGCAGATGCTCACCATGCAACCACTCCCGCACCGGGACCGACTCCCCGCGCAGGAACGGCGCCAGCGACACCCCGTCCACCGACGAAGGAATCGGCACCCCGGCGAGATCCAGCAACGTAGGCATCACGTCCCGCAACTCGACCACCTGATCCACGACCCCGCCCCGAACCGCATCCCCGGACGAACGATCAGCAACGATGAACGGCACCCGCGCGGATCCCTCGTACGGCACCGACTTCCGGAACATCCGGTGGTCGCCCATCATCTCGCCGTGGTCGGACGTGAACGCGATGATCGTGTCGTCGTACACCCCGAAGTCGACCAGCGCCTCACGGATCCGGTTGATCTGCAGGTCGATCTGCGCCATCAACCCGTAGTACCCGGCCCGCGCGCGATGCACGACGCGATCCGGCAGATCCCCGATCGCCGCCTGGTAGTCCCCGTCCCGCCGGAACTCGTCCCAGTCGTCCTCCCAGTCACCCATCTGACGTTCGTACGGCGACAACGCGTCGTACTGGTCGTAGGCCCATGCCGGCGGGTCGTACGGCGGATGCGGCCGATGGAACGACAAGTACAGGAAGAACGGCCGCGTCGGATCCCGCCGGTACAGCCAGTCGATCGTCTGCGTGCCGATCCAGTGCGTCGGATGCAACTCCTCCGCCTTGTCCCACGGCCGCGCGACCACCGAGTTGCAGTTCACCCCGTGGTCGAAGTACTCGGCGTCCGGCGAAACACCCGGCTGCCGCCGCAACCACGGCACATAGTCGTCGAAGAACCCGAACTGCTGCCGATGGGAACGCCGCGAATGGTGCAGGAACCCGTCGTGCAGGATCACGTCGTCGAACCCGAGCCGCGCCCGCTCCGGCCACACGTGCATCTTCCCGATCGCCTGCGTGTGGTACCCGGCGCGCCGGAACTCGCCCTGCACCGTCACCGGATGCGCGGTGTCGAACGGTACGCCGTCCGTGTACCCGACGCGCCCGTGCCGCTCCTGCGACTGCCCGGTGAACAACGCGACCCGGGCCGGCACGCACGTCGGCGTCGCGGAGTACCCGCGGCTGAACCGCACCCCGTTCCGCGCCAGTTCGTCCAGATGCGGCGTCTCGACGTACGGATGACCGGCGCACGACATCGCATCGCCCCGCCACTCGTCCACACAGATGAGGACGACGTTGGGTTGGCATCAAGAAGACTCCCGGACGATCAGTTGCCAGGGGAAGTCGAACACCTCACCAGGTGCGCCTTCCCGGTCGGTCAGTCTGCTCACGATGATCCGGGCGAGTGCCTCGTTGAACCCGACCGGTCCGACGGTGGACAGCGACGGGTCCAGGTGCTCGCCTTCGGGCGTGTTGCCGACTCCGACGATCGCCAGATCCCCCGGTACGTCGATGCGCAGCCGGTGCGCCGCCCGGACGGCGGCGATCGCGGCGAAGTCGGTGGTGCAGTACAGCGCGGTCGGCCGATCGGGCTTGGACAGCAGCGCCATCGCGGCCCGGTAGGCGCCCTCCGGGTGCTGCTCGAAGACCTCGATGTGGTCGCTGCTGATCGGCTTGCCGGCTGCGCGCATCGTGTTGACGTACGCGTCGAAGCGCGCGAACCCCGTCGTACGGGAGGTGAGCGCGCCGACCCGGTCGTGGTGCTCCAGCAGGTGCTCCACGGCGAGGTGGCAGCGCGGCTCGGCACCGGACCGGATCACGTCGAAGCCCTGCGGTTCCAGGGTTTCGCTGAACGCCACGATCTGCACGCCCTGCGCCGCGAACGCCTCCAGCTCGGCGAGCTGTTCCGGGTCCGGCTTGATGCTGTCGATGAAGATCACGTCCGGCGTCCGGTTGGACAGTAACGTCCGCCAGTCGCCGTCCGCGACGATCAGCGCGGTCTTTCCGAGCGGGCTCACCGCCGTGCTGACCGTGGCCGCGACCGCCTGCGACCACGGGTCCGCGAGCACGTTCAGCGACAGCAGCACGAGATCGGACTTGCCGGTCCGGATTGCGCGGGCCGCGTCGTTGCGCCGATACCCCAGGCGTGACGCGGCCTCGCGGACCCGGTCCGCGGTCGAGTCCTTGATCGTGTGGCTGCGATGCCGTCCGGACAGCACGTAGGACACGGTCGCGACCGAGACGCCGGCCTCCTTCGCCACCATCCGCAGCGTCGGCCGCTCTGCCAAAGGTGAGGACATATCTAGATTCTTGCAGATCAGCCTTTGACCGCGCCGGTGATTACACCCTTGGTGAAGTGCCGTTGGAGGAACGGGTACACCATGGCGATCGGCACCAGCGCGACCACGACGACGGCCATCTGCAGCGATTGGGGTTGGGGCGGCGGGTGGACGCCGAGCTGGTCGGCGGACAGCGACTTGCCCTGCAGGACGTAGGTCCGCAGGATCACCTGGACCGGCCACTTCGACGTGTCGTTCAGGTACAGCAACGCGTTGAAGAACGCGTTCCAGAACCCGACCGCGTAGAACAGCCCGACGACCGCGATCACCGCCTTCGACAGCGGCATGATGATCCGGCGCAGGATGGTGAAGTCACTCGCGCCGTCGATCCGGGCGCTCTCCAGCAACTCGCCCGGCACGTTCATGAAGAACGTCCGCAGTACGACGAAGTTGAAGGCCCCCAACGCGCCCGGCAGGATCAGCGACCACAGGCTGTCGAGCAGCCCGAGCTGCTTCACCACCAGGAACATCGGGATGATGCCCGGCGCGAACAGCAAGGTGAACAGCACCATCAGCAGCACCGGCCGCCCGAACAGCACCGGACGCGACGTCGCGTACGCGAGTGCGATAGTGACAGCGAGCGCGATCGCCGTACCGACGATCGTCACGAACACGCTGACCAGGATCGCCCGGCCCATCAGGCCGCCGCTGAACAGCGTCTGGTACGCCTTCACCGTCGGATGCGACGGCCACAGCACGTACCCGCCCGCGTCGATGATGTCCTTGTCACTGGCCAGCGACGTCGAAATCACGACCAGGATCGGTACGACGATCACCAGCGCGAACCCGCCCAGGATCAGCGCCTTGATCGCCTGGTACGCCGGCGACGGATCCTCTTTCCATATCGGTCTCATGATCGCCTCTGGAAGATTCCCGGCTCACCGAGTCGGTGAGCGAGTGAGTTGGCACCCCACAGGAGCAACGCACCGACCACGCCCTTGGCCAGCCCGGCCGCGGCTCCGCTGCTCCAGTCCCCACCGACCACGCCGGCGTAGTACGTGAACGTGTCCAGTACTTCGGCAGCACCCGGACCGACCGAGTCGCGTTGCAGGATGAACTGCTCGAACCCGACGCTGAGGATGTCGCCGATCCGCAGGATCAGCAGCAGCACGATGACCGTCCGCAGCGACGGCAGCGTGATGTGCCACAGCCGCCGCCAGCGCCCGGCGCCGTCCGCCGCGGCGGCCTCGTACAAAGACACATCAACGGTCGTCAGCGCCGCGAGGAAGATGATCATCGCCCAGCCGGCGTCCTTCCAGATCAGCTGCGCGACGACGAGCAGCGGGAAGGTGTCCGGGTTGGTCATGAACGGGATCGGGTCCAGTCCCGCCTGCCGGAGCAGGTTGTTGATGAACCCGGCCCCGCCGAGCGACTGCTGGAACAGCGTCACCACCAGCACCCAGGACAGGAAGTGCGGCAGGTACGCGATTGTCTGGAACCAGCGCCGGAAGCGATTGCTGACCAACGAGTCGACGATCAGCGCCAGCCCGATCGGCACCGGAAAGAACAGCAGCAACTGAACGGCGGCCAGCAGCAACGTGTTCCGCAACGCGTCCCAGAAGTCCGGGTTCGCGTACAGGTTGACGAAGTTCTGCAGGCCGTTCCACTCGCTGTGCATGATGCCGAGGTACGGCTGGAAGTCCTGGAACGCGACCACGTTGCCGATCACCGGCAGGTAGAAGAACACCAGCAGGAAGACGACGCCGGGAATCATCAGCAGGACCATCTGCCAGTCCCGGCGCCACTTCGCCTTCAGCGGCAGGCCGTTCGTGGCCCGCGCGACGGAGGAGGTTCGCTTCAGCATTAATCAGGACCCGGTGACCGGAACGCTCGACGGCAGCACGGCCGCGAACTCGCCGCGCATCTTGTCACCGCCACCGGACTTCCAGCGCTTGAGCGCCGCGTCGTACGCATCCATCTTCTGCCGGCCGGTGACGATATCGACGATCGTGTCCCGGAACGCCGCGGTCAGCTTCGGACCGACCTTGCTCGACGTGTCGGAGTACGTGCCGGCCGTCGGGTTCCGCATCGCGAACTTCAGCAACTGCTGCTCGGTCGCGTAGATCTTCTTGGTGTCGTCCGGGTTCGCCGGGTTGAAGATCACGCTCTCCGGCGAGTTCATGATCTGCAGCGCGCTGACCAGACCGGGCGCCTGCTGCTGACCGGCCTTGGTGAGCACCGGGTTCTTCTGCGCATCCAATGAGTACTGCTGCCCCTCCACGCCGAAGTTCTTCACCAGGTACTCCTTGGTGCCGAACGGCGCCGACAGGTAGTCCATCAGCGCGAGCAGCTCGCGGATCCGGCCCTCGTCGGTCTTCTTGAACGGCGTGAACCCGACCGTGCCGTAGCCCATGTCGTAGACCGGCTTCGCCTTGCCGTCGTGGCCGAACGGGATCATCGTGTCCACGAACAGCGACGGGTCGAGGTTCCGGAAGTCGGCGGTCGCGCGCGGGCCGACCACGACCTGGGCGGCGATCTGGCCGTTCACGGTCTTCGGCGTGGCGTCGGCCAGGTTGAGGTCCGGGTAGAACACCTTGGCCGCCCAGAGCTTGGCGGCGTACTCGACGGCAGCCTTGTAGTTGTCGGTCTCGTACAGGTGGGTCAGCGACCGGTCCTGGTTCACGCGCCAGCCGTTCGGGGCGCCGAACCACTCGCCGAACATGTGCAGCATGTTGATGATCGCCGGCTCGAGCGCGTAGTTCGTGCCGTTGGTGAGCTCCTTGCACTTGGCGAAGAACTCGTCCGCGGTGGTGCACTGCAGGCCGCCGACCTTCGCCCAGGTCTTCGGGTTGCCCATCATCACCTGGCCGAACGGCGTCGACGGGATCGGGGCGCCCCAGATCTTCCCGTTCACCACCGCGGTCCGCCAGGAGGCCGGCTTCAGCGCGGCCAGGTTCGGGTACTCCAGGACGGCGTCGCCGGACAGGTACGTGGTCAGGTCCTGGAACTTCGCCTCGAGCATCGGGCCGATGTTCGGGATGCCCTGGTTCGGCGGCAGCCACATCAGGTCCGGCAGCGAGTCGCTGGCCAGCAGCGTCGCGAACTTCTCCGGGTAGCCCGGGTCGGTGCCGATCGTCAGCTTGAGCTCACCGCCGAGCGCCTGGTTCAGCGCCTGCCACATCGGGTTGCTGCCCATCGGCGGCGGAGGCGTCGCGAACGTCTCGGTCAGCGCGGTCACCGCACTCTTCAGCGGCGGCGCCTTCACGCTCGACACGGCGTCCGCCGGGAACTTCAGGAACCCGGGCTCGAGGCCGGTCTCGGCCCCCGGGAAGTCCGGGTGCAGACCCTCGAACGGCTTGTACGTCGGCAGCTTGAGCTCGCCCGACGCCTTCGCGCCCCCTCCGCCCGTCCCGCCGTCGCCACAGGCCGCCAGCGTGGAGGTGGCAATCGCCGCGCCGGTCACCTGCAGGAATCGCCGCCGACTGATCATAGTTGCTCCAAGTTTCGAAGAAGTGCTCACTAACACTCACTTAAACGTTAACCCGGACCGTAAACCTGACCCACCCCTCGATGCAAGGCGTAGACACAACATAAGAACCGGCGGCCGCGAGACTCGAGTCCCGCGGCCGCCGGCCGTCGTACTACTTCAGTGCGTTGTCAGCAGCGCACGACCAGACCGGTCAGCGCGGTGCAGGTGCGCGTCGCCTTGTCGTTCGCCGCCACCGGGTCGTTCGGCGAACTCGCCGTACGCTGCGCCGTAGCGGTCAGCACACCGGCCGTGAGCATCCCGGTGTTCACCGTCAACGTTCGGGTCACGGTGGCGCCACTGGCCAGCGACGCGATGTCGCAGTTCGCCGAACGCGTGGTGCCGACCCGAGTACAGGTCGACGCGTAGTACGCCGTCGCACCCGGACCGGTCGCAACCACGCGAATCCCGGTCGCCGGATCCGGTCCGTTGTTCTTCACCGAGATCGTGTACGTGATCCGCGCCGTCGTCACCATCGTCACCGCCGCGGTCATCGTCACCGCGACGTCCGCTGGGTTCTGTACGATCGTGAGCGCCGGTCCGTCGAAGAGCTCGAACGCGTAGTTCTCCCCGATGAACTGGTGCTGCAGCGTGATCGTTCCGAGCGGAGCGTCGTCCTTGACCCGGAGCGTGAAGACGACCGTCCGGGACTCGCCCGGCGGCACGTCCGCCACCCCGCCACGGACGCTGGAGCCGAGCGTGTCACAGGCGTACGCCCCCGGACACGACACCAACTCCACCATGGCCGGCAGCGACGTCTCCTTTGCGTACAGCCCGGCCTTCCCGCCGGTGATCGTGAAGTCCCGATCGTTGTACACGGTCTGCGTGACCGTGAACGTCTGCCCACGAGCGACCGACGTCGTGTTGACCTCGATCGCGCTGGTCGGTGGTACGGCATCGGCGGTGATCGGAACCGCCGCCAATGTCGCGCCGACGACCGCAGTCACCAACGCAGCACGAATCAACTTCCAGGCATGCATGACGTGCCCCCCTTGTTTCCCCGTGAACCCCAGCCCCAACTGCCCCCGCAGCTCCGCCGACGGCGGTGCAAGCAGTATGTAGTTGCTACTCTCCGAGGTCAACCACTTGAAAGGCGTACTCAACCTTCCGTCGTGCGCGGCCCGTGGCACTGCCCTAAAGGGCACGCACGGACGTTCAGAGTGACAGCTGGTCGAGCAGTTCCTCCACGCGTTCGGTCCGGCCGGCGTCACGGTGACGGTCCCAGTCCTCGCGGGACAGGGTGTCGCCGACGAGTTCGAGGGCTTCGGCGAGTTCGTCGTCCAGGTAGGGGTTGGGAATCTCGAGCCGTTCGCCCATCGCCTCCTCCGCCCCGAACAGATGTGCGGCGCCGACCGGGTCGCCGCGCCGGATCAGCAGGTTCATGACCGTGTTCGAGAACGCCATCGTGAGAGTCGGGCTGCCGAGCGCCACCACGGTAGGAACCAGCTCACGGGCCAGCTCGCCGGCCTCGTCGAGACGGCCGGCGAGGGTCAGCAGGTAGGCGAAGTTCTGCCCCACGATGGCGAGTTCGTGCGCGTCCCCGTGCGACTCGGTGATCCTCAGCGACTCCCGGAGCAGCTCCTCCGCGTGCTCGAAGTTGCCGAGTTCCTCCTCGATCCCGCCCAGGTGGTTGAGCACCCGGGCCAACCGCCACTCGTCATCCAAGGACCGGAGCCGCTCGACAGCGTCGGTCAGCGTCGCCCGCGCCGCACGTGCGTCCCCTCGCTGGCCTTGCATCGAGCCGAGCACGGTCATTCCGTACGCGATGCCGGCCGGATCGCCGAGCCGCTGGGCCATCTCGACGCTGCGGGCCGCCACCTCTTCGGCCTGCTCCGCCTCCCCCTGGATGAGCAAGACGTTGCTGAATCCGCGCAGACAGGCGGCCAGCTCCGGCGAGGACGTCGTACCGGCGGCGGCGACGATCTGCTCGTGCCAGGCGCGGCTCTCGGCCAGGTAGCCGCCAACGGTCCAGACCCAGGCCAGAGCCGAACAGAGCCGGAGAGCGGTCCGTACGTCGTGGCCGGTCGCCCAGCTGAGAGCGGTACGGAAGTTGTCCAGGTCGATCTCGGCACGATCGAGCGGCAGGTCGGACGTCGTCTTCTTGGTGTCCTCGATGATCTCGGCCAGGTCGGCGTAGTAGCGGGCGTGGATGCCGCGGACGCCGGCGTCCTCGTCGGTGGCTTGCAGCTCGTCGGCGGCGTACCGGCGGATGGTCTCGAGCAGGCGGACGCGGGTGCCGTCCGGCCCGTCGGACAGCGTGATCAGGTTGGCGTCGTGCAGCTCGGCGAGGGCGTCGAGCGGATCGATGCCGGTAGCAACCTTCTCCACCGCGGCCAGGTCGGCGCCGCCGGAGAACACGGCGAGGCAGCGGAAGGTACGACGGTGTTCGGGGCCGAGCAGCTCGTACGACCAGGCGATCGTCTCCCGCAGCGTCCGCTGGCGTTCCGGGGTCGCCGTACTGGTGGACGCGATGTCTAGTGCCTGATCGATCCGGGCGAGCAACTCCTTGACGCTGAGCAGCCGCACGCGCGGCGCACACAGCTCGATCGCGAGCGGGAGCCCGTCGAGCCGGCGGCAGATCGCGACCACGTCCGCCGTGTTCTCGTCGGTCAGCGTGAACGTCGGTCGGACGGCCTGGGCGCGCTGCACGAAGAGTTGTACGGCGTCATCTGTGATCGAGAGTGGCAGCACCGGGTGCTGGTACTCCCCGGTGAGTCCGAGCGCTCGCCTGGAGGTGGCGACGAGCTTCACGTTCGGCGCGCCTTCGACGATCCCGGCGACGACCTTGCCGGCGTCCGGGAGCTGTTCGAGGTTGTCGAGGACGAGCAGGAGGGTCCGCTGCGCCAGGTACGCGACGATCCGGCTGCGCTCCCGCGGCGGGATGTCGAGGACCTCGGCCATCGTCGTCCACAGAACGCGCGCGGACGTGACCGCCGCGAGCGGAACGAAGTACACCCCGCCGGGGAACCTCGTGGTCAGCTCCGCGGCCAGCCCGATCGCCAGGCGGGTCTTACCGGATCCGCCCGGTCCGGTCAGCGTGACGAGCCGTACGTCGGGCCGATCGAGCAGACTGGTGATGCGGTCGAGGTCCGCCTCGCGCCCGATCAACGGCGTCGCGGGCGAGGGGAGACTGGTCGACGTACCCACAGTGCGTGGTGGCGGGAAGTCGGCCTTGAGCCCGTCGACGGTGATTTGGAACAGGTGCTCAGGCTCCGGGATGTCCTTGAGGTGGTGAGTCCCGAGATCGCGCAGTGTGACCCCGTCGGGCAGTTGCGTCAGCTCACCGGTGACGGCCGACACCACGATCTGACCACCGTGCGCGGCGGCCCCGATCCGTGCCGCGAGATGGACATCCATGCCCCAGTAGTCGCCGTCGTACACACCCGGCGTACCGATATGGATCCCCATCCGCACCCGCAGCCGTTCGTCGTCCGGCCATCGGTGTTCCTCCAGCCGCCGCTGCCCGTCGACGGCCGCCCGGACCGCCTCGCCGGCCGTCCCGAACACGACGAAGAAACTGTCGCCCTCGGTCCCGATCTCGGTCCCGCCGTACGCCGTCCAGACCGCTCGCAGGATCCGCCGATGATCCTCCAGCGCCTCCAGGTACCGGTCCCCCAACCGGCGCAGCAGCAGCGTCGACCCTTCGATGTCCGAGAACAGCATCGCCACCATTCCCCCACCCATGCCGCCAGTCTGAGTTGCGCGGCAGCCATGCGCCAGTGTCAGCCGATGCCGGTGGTGCTCTCGCGGACTACGAGACTGAAGGGGGCTTGCAGGCGCTTGGGTTCGTTTTGTGGGTGCTGGTCACGGAGGGCTTGCAGCGCCAGGCGGGCGATCGCGACGCGGTCGGGCGCGACCGTGGTGAGGGTCGGGAGGGTGGCGAGGTCGTACGGGATGTCGTCGAAACCGACCACGGCCACGTCCTGCGGCACCCGCAGACCGCGCAGCACGAGCGCCCGGATCGCGCCCATCGCCAGCCAGTCGGTGGCCGCGAAGATCGCGTCCGGCGCCGGGTTTCCCGAGTCCAGCCACTCGCCGAGAGTGCGCTCGGCGTCCTGACCGCGCAGGCCGCCGGTCGCGAGCACGATGTCCTCGTCCACGGGTAGCTCCAGCCGCGGCGAGCGCGTCGCGGTACCCGTTGATCCGCTCGTCGTCCATCCGCGGGCCGGGGGCCAGTGCCATCACGTGGCGACGGCCGAGCTCGAGCAGATGCTCGGTCGCCACCTTGCCGGCCTCGCGGTTGTCGATCCCGACGTGATCCGCGTGGTGCTCCGTGCCGGCCTTCTCACCGAGCAGGACGAGAGGGAGCGCCGGGTCGCGGTTCTGCACATCCTCCGGTGTGAGCCCGAGCGGGCTCATCACGATCCCGTCGAGGCGGGCCGGATGCCGCTCGGTGAGCAATGCGAGCTCGGCCTCGCGGCGGCCGCCGGTCTGGTGGAACTGCACGATCCAGCCGAATGCCTCGGCCTCGTCGAGCATCCGAGCCGCGAGCGAGGCGAAGTACGGCCGGTCGAGCTGCGGTACGGCGAGCGCGATCACGCCGCTGCGCCCCTGGGCCAGGTTGCGGGCCGCGATGTTCGGCCGGTACCCGAGCTTGTCGATCGCGGCCAGCACCCGCTGCCGGGTCTCCTCGCGGACATGCTCGGCGCCGTTGACGACGTTCGACACCGTCTTCATCGACACCCCGGCCGCCTCGGCGACATCGGTCAGGCGCGGCCTCATAGCTGGCAGGATCTCATTTGAGGCCGGTGTGGGCCATTCCGGCCAGGATGCGGCGCTGGAAGACCACGAACACCACGACGACCGGGACCAGCGTGACCACGCTCATCGCGAACAGGGCGCCCCACTCCGAGCTGCCGGTGGCGTCCAGGAAACCGCGCAGGGCGACCGGCACCGTCAGCCGGGTCCTCGTCGACAGGTAGATCAGCTGGCTGAAGAAGTTGTTCCAGGTCCAGATGAACGAGAAGATCGCCGTCGTCACCAGCGCCGGCGACAGCAGCGGCAGGATGATCCGCCGGTAGATGCCCCACGCCCCGCAGCCGTCGATCCGGGCCGCATCGTCCAGCTCGACCGGGATCGACCGGATGAACTGCACCATCAGGAACACGAAGAACGCGTCGGTGGCCAGGAAACTCGGCACGATCATCGGCCAGAACGTGTCGATCCAGTTCAGCTTCCGGAAAATCGAGTACTGCGCGATCAGGGTCACGTGACCAGGCAGCATGATCGTCGCCAGCATCAGCGCGAACAACGTTTTCCGGCCCGACGAACGTGAGCCGCGCGAACGCGTACGCGGTCAGCGAGCAGGTCAGCACGTTGCCGATCACCACCGCGCCGCAGATGATCAGCGAGTTCATGAGGTAGATGCCGAAGCTGTTCCCGGTCGACGACCAGCCGAGCGCGTAGTTCCCGAGCGTCGGGTGCTCCGGGATCAGCCCGGGATTCGAGAAGATCTCGGTGTTCGGCCGCAGCGAGGCGCTGATCATCCAGAGCAGCGGGTAGAGCATGACCAGTGCGCCCGCGGTCAGGCCGGCGTGGGCCAGTACGCGTCTCATCGACGTACCCCTTCGTCTCCGTAGAACACCCACGTGCGGCCGAGGACGAAGTTCAGTCCGGTGAAGACCGCGATGATCAGCAGCAGCACCCAGGCCATCGCGGCGGCGTACCCCATCCGGAAGTTTCCGAACGCCTGCTGGTACAGGTACAGCGTGTAGAACAGGGTCGAGTCCGACGGGCCGCCTTTGCCGCCGCTGATCACGAACGCCGGGGTGAACGCCTGGAACGCGCCGATGATCTGCAGTACCAGGTTGAAGAACACCACCGGCGACAGCAGCGGCAGCGTCACCCGCCAGAATCGTTGCCATCGGCCCGCACCGTCGACCTCGGCGGCTTCGAGCACCTCGTCCGGGATCTGCCGCAGGCCGGCCAGGAAGATCACCATCGGGGCGCCGAACTGCCAGACCCGCAGCAGGATCAGCGTCCACAGCGCCGTACCGGGCTCGGAGATCCAGCCGCGGCCGTGGATGCCGAAGATGCCGAGGACGTCGTTGAGCAGGCCGTCACTGCCGAAGATCTGCTGCCACAGCAGGGCGATCGCGACACTCCCACCGAGCAGGCTCGGGACGTAGTACAGCGCTCGGTAGACAGCGAGGCCTTTGAGTCCCCGGTTCAGGAGGACGGCGACGGCGAGCGCGAACGCCATCTCGAGCGGTACCGAGACGCCGACGTAGATGAACGTGACGCGCAGCGAGTGCAGGTACCGCGAGTCCTGGAAGAGGGCGGTGTAGTTGTGCAGCCCGGTCCACTCGGGGGTGTTGAGCAGCGCGTAGTCGGTGAATGAGTAGTAGAGCGAGAGCAGCATCGGGCCGATCGTCAGCCCGAGGACGCCGATGAACCAGGGCAGCAGGAAAAGGTACGCCGGAGCGCTCTGCCGGAGTCGGGAAATCACTGACCAAGAGTCTTTCCGGCCAGGTCCACGAACTCCTGAGCACCGGCCGCCGGGTTGCTCTTGCCGAAGCCGATGTTCTCCGCGATCCGGTCGAACCCGGTCAGCAGCTCGCCGTACCCCTTCGGCCACGGCTTCGGCGACGGACCGACCTTGCCGGCCAGATCCTCGACGTACTTGATCGCCCGCGCACCGGCCGAACCCGCCTCCGCGGAAACCAGGTCACGCGCTTTCTTCGACGGCGGCACGCCGAGCAGGATGCCGATCGCCTTGATCGCCTTCTCGTCGTTGAGCAGGAACCCGATCAGTTTCGCCGCGTCCTCGGGGTGCTTGCTCGCGGCCGAGATGGACCACAGGTCCAGACCCTTGACGAACTGACCGGTGAGGTCGCCGGCCTTGCCCTGCGGAACCGGGAGAACTGCCAGTGGGCTCTTCACGAGCGGCTGGTAGAAGGTGACCTGCTGGACCCAGCCGAACTGCAGCGGAGACTTGCCGGTGGCAATCAGCGACTTCTCGATCGCCGTCGTCTCACCGCTCACGTTCTGCGGCGGCGCGGCCTTCGCGTTCCGCAGGTCCGCCCAGTACTGGAACCATTCCTGGACGGTGTCCTTGGTCGTCAGCAGTTTTCCGCCGTCGTCGGAAAACATTTCCGTGCCGTGCTGACGCGCGTACACCTCGAACAGCTGGAAGTTTCCGGCCTGGTCGCTCGACCCGAACGAGCCCTGCACCGAACCGGAGTAGTCGCGGGCGAACTCGGCGAACTTGTCCCAGGTCCAGCCCTGCGCCGGCACGGTCCCGCCGGCCTTCTTGATCGCGCCCTCGTCAACGTACATCGAGTAGCTGATCGAGCTCTGCCCGATTCCGTAGTTCTTGCCGTCGGCAACACCGCTGGCGGCGACGTCCTTGTCGAGAGCCGACGTGTCGATCCCCAGCGAACCAAGGTCCTTCAGCGCACTCCGGCCCGCGTAGTCACTGAAGTAGCTCATCGACATCCGCAGTACGTCGGGTGCGTTGTTGCCGGAGGTCTGCGTGGCGAGCTTGTCCCAGTAGTCGTCGAAGGGAGCGCTCTCCGCGGTGTACTCCGCGCCGCCGCTCGACTTCCACGCCTCGAGGGCCTTGTTGAGCGCCTTGGTCACGGGGTCCGGCCCGTACCAGGAGACGCGCATCGGACCGGACTTGCCGGAGCAGCCAGGGACGGTGATCGCCGCGGCGGTGGCGGCGCCGAGACCTAGTAGGGTCCGGCGGCTGAAGGTGGTCATGTTGATTCTCCTTGGGGTGCCCAGCGCCAGTTGTGGGGCAGGCGGAGCGGGGTGTAGTTGCCGTTCGGGAGGTCGTCGGTCAGCCGGGCCTGCCAGCGGGCGAGCTGGTGCAGGAGGCGGGCCCGGACGGCCACATGCGCGTCGTCGTCGAAGAGGTTGTCGAGCTCGGCCGGGTCCTGTGCCAGGTCGTACAACTCACCGGGCAGGTCGGCATGGACGATCAGCTTCCAGCTGCCGCTTCGGAGCATCCGCGCGGCGCCGGATTGAGTCACGGTGTTCAGCTCGTCGAAGGTGGGGCCGTCGTACCCGAAATGCAGGGGCGGCCGTGCGGTCACGTCGTACGCGCGACCGCCGTACCCGTGCTCGGCGATGATGCTGCCGAACTCTTCCTCGGGTGCGTCCTCGCCGTGGGTGAGCGGCAGGAGGCTGCGGCCCTGGACGCCGTCGGGGATCGGTTGGCCGACGGCCTCGCAGATGGTGGGCAGGACGTCGACGATCGAGACCGGTTCGTCGCGCTGCTGGGGATGTACGCCGTCGCCGGTGATGATCAGCGGGATCCGCATCAGGAACTCGGACAGGCCGGCACCCTTGCGCTGCAGGCCGTACTCACCGACGTAGTCGCCGTGGTCGGCGAGGACGATCGTGATCCGCGGCCGGGTGCGTTGGGCGAGACCCCCGTGCAGACGCGCGATCTGGTCGTCGAGGAGATTGAGCATGCCGAGGTAGTTGGCGGCGTACCGGCGCCACTTGTCGTCGTACCCGGGTCGCTTCTCCTCCTGGAGCTTGCGCAGCCAGGCGTAGCTGCCGCCTTTGGTTTCTGTTGCCTCGGGCCCCGTTGTGCGGTCGGGGACGTCTTCGGGACGGACCAGGTCGAAGTAGGGCTGTGGGACCTGGTACGGGTTGTGGGGTTCGGGATAGGAGACCCAGAACAAGGCGGGCTGGTCGGGGTCGGCTTCGTTGACGGATTGCAGTGCGTCGGTGGTGATCCGGTAGGGCAGTTGGTTCTGCACGTCGTACGGCGTCGGCTCGTCGCTGACGCCGTGGTCGAGGTGCTCGAGCCAGTTGTCGAAAGCGTTTTCCTCGGCGTTCCGCTCGGGTCCTCGGGTGTGGAAGTACGGACCGGCGTACGTGTCGAAGTCCTGAGGGTCGCGGTGCATGTGCGGCTTTCCCGCGAAGTGCAGCTGGTAGCCGGCGGCCCGCAGTACGTCGAGCAGATCTTGCTGGTAGCTGGCGTGCTGGGCGTTGCTGTTCTGCCGGACCTGGTGGGCGCTCGGGAACCGGCCGGTGAGCAGGCTGGTACGCGCCGGAACGCATGCCGGCGCGGCCGTGTACGCGTTCCGGAAATCCGTTCCGCGGTCCGCCAGACTGTCGACGAACGGCATGGTGTCCACCGGATACCCGCTCCGCCGGGTCAGCCCCACCCGCTGCTGATCGGTCATCACGATGACGATGTCGGGGCGCATCTACCTGCTCTCCGCTCGAAGTTTACAGCGCTGTAATGCAGCGCTGTAAACCTTGCCGCAGGCATCCGCCCGCCGTCAAGAGGTGAGCTGCCCGCTGGATAGCATCGGCATCGTGAGCTACGAGCCGATGAGTCGACGCCTGGTCATTTCCTTCGCGGTGATCGGCGTGATCCTGTTCGTCGCCGGGCTGATCGCCCGGCCGGCGAACATCACGGTTGCGGTCTGGCTCTTCCTGGCGGCTGTCTCAGTCCTCGGCCTGTCCGGCTACGGCGTCCTCGACCGTCTGGTCGACCGCATGAAACGACGCCGCTCAACCAACTGAGCCGCCGCTAGTAGAGCTGTTCGGCCAGGCGGCGGATGCCGCGTTCGGGGCTGGTGAGGACCGGGACGGCAAGGTCGAGCCCCTCGGCCGCTGACGCCATCGACGCCTGCGCGAGGACGACCACGTCACCCGACGCCGCCTTGATCGCGTCCGCCACCAGTTCGTTGTGACGAACGCGATCTCCCGCGACCGCCGCCTCGAACGCACCCGGTACGACGACCTCGTCGATCTGAACGTCGCGGCCTTGCAGCTCGGCCCGCTCGCGCAAGAGAGCGGCCGTCGGCTGCACCGTCGTGGACAGCGTCGCGATGACGCTGACACGGTCACCGGCGCGAACTGCCTCGTCCGCCATCGCCTCGTCGACCCGATACACCGGAACACCGAGACGGTCGGCGAGAGGTCCGGCGTACTGCGAGATCGACGAGCAGGTGAACATCACTGCCTCCGCGCCGGCCGCGACCGCGGCATCACCAAGATCAGCAAGTCGCTGCTCAACCGCGGCACCCCGACCCAGATCGGCGACGATCTTGTCGTCGAGCAGGTTCTGCACCTCCACACCGGGCAGATGCTCGGCGGCAAGCGCCGCGAACGTCGGAATGACCACAGCCCCGGTATGCAGAAAGGCGATACGCGTCACGGCACCAAGGGTGACACGTTCCCGATGGATTGTGCAATCGTTTGCGTTGAGATCAAAGCCCTTACAGGCAGGCCCGACTCCAGGTTCACCCGGCAGGCGTAACGTCGGGTGGGACACTCGTGCGGTACGACGCTCGGGACAGCAAGGAAACGGTGCGTGATGGACGACAAGGCGAAACTGCGGGTCAAAGAGGCGCTGATCGCGCACCTCGAAGCACATCTGCGGGCGACGGACGCCGCCGTGGGCCGGGAGGACTCGGCGGCCAGACTCGACCCCGACTCCTCGTTCTCCGTCGACGACCAGTCCCAGTCCAACGCGGCCGGCGACCTGGGCGGACTCTACGAGGACGTCGCCGAACGTCAGCACAGCACCGTTGCCCAGGCCGAGAGCCTCGACTTCGCCCCGACCAGCGAGATCCGGCCGGGTGCAATCGTCGTACTCGACGACAACCACTACGTCGTCGGCGTGGTCAGCTCACCGTTCGAGTGTGACGGGATCACGTACGAAGGCATGACGACCGACGCGCCCCTGTACGACGCCCTCAAGAACCTTCATCCCGGCGAGACGTTCACCTTCGCGGCCACAGAACACCGCATCGACTCGGTGTCCTGACGGTCCGCGATACCGCGTCCTCAATGCAAAGCGACTGACAACAGCAGAACAGACGCGGCGCGAGCGTGTACGTCGTGACGCTGCGGAGGGACCGCCACGAGATCTCCCGCCCGCAGCTCGACCTCGGCGTCACCCGCCCGAAGCACGACATCCCCCTGCAGGCACATCAGCGACGCGTCCCCGGGACTCTGATGTTCGCCAAGCGTCTGCCCGGCATCCAGCGCGATCAACGTCTGCCGCAACCGGGCCCCGGGCCGGGTGTACAACGTCGTCGCACTCCGCCCGCTGTCACTCTCCCCAGCCAGCTCCAGATGAACAGCCGCCAACTCCTCGACCCGCAAGACCTCCATCAGCCGATCCTCGCACCACCCGGACAAAGACTCCACCCCTCCTCCCCCCACCGCAGAAATCGGCGCCAGTCGGCGGGACCGAGTCAAACGATGCTTCATGCAACTGTCCGCTCGGCTCTGCGGACCGATCGCTGCATCCCGAGGCGCCACAACAACCCGGCTCGCGACGACTTCCGAAGCCGCCCCTCCTCCCGCATCACAGCGAGGAAATGGTCGGCGAACCCAGCTCGAGGCTCCCGCGCATACACCTCATCAACGCTGCTCCGGGCGATCTCCAACCGCCGCAACCCAACCACGTCGACATGCGTACCCGCGTGCAGCAAATGCGCCTCAACACCCCACGACAGCGGCACCGCGACATTGAAATGCGCCGCGATCGCATCACCAACATCGTCAGCGAACGCAGCGCCTCCACCCCCCTCGATCACGACACCGCGCGCGACCGTCGCCCCATGTACCGCGAAGCAAGCAGCATCCGGACCGGGACGATGCGCATCGGCAAGCGCGACATCATGCAGCAGCGCAGCGACGTACAAACGCTCGCCGTCGTACTCGAGCCGATCGAGCTCGGCCAGCATGCACGCCCAAACCCAAGAGCGCATGCTGTGATGCAGCAAAGGCGCAGGCAGAACGGTCCGAGCGAAGTCCGTGACGTGCTGCGCAACGGGCGTGCTCGGCGGAGTCCGCTCGGCGGCGAGTACCGCTCCACCACGACGCCCGCGCGCAAGCTCTCGCAGAATCGCCTGAGCGACGAACCGCACCTGATCCCGCAACCCCAGCGCGCCCTTGGTCTCAGCAACCCACTCCGGCGAACCTATCCCTGCCATCGCGCCGCGACCTCCTTCTTGTAAGCGTTGCAAGAAGTGTCCGCACACTAGCATCGGCCGTTGCCGCCCGCAATGTCAGCCGCGTTCGACCAGGAGACCGTGGGCGAAGGCGTCCGTCGCTGCCCGGAGTAAGCGTTTCAACTGACGAGGGTTGCGCTGCAGGCGGTCCTGCCGCCACCCCAGGCTGATGATCCCGTTCCACGAGGACCACAGCACCGTCGCCAACTCTTGGGCGTTGACCTTGCGGATCGTGCCGGCCTTGATACCGCGCTTGAGCGCGTCGACCATCCGCCGGTTCTGCTCGTCCACCGAATCCGCCAACCGGTCCGCGAGCTCCTGCCCCGCGGCGTAACTCCCCGGCTCCGCGGGAAACGCCAGCATCCGGAAATACTCAGGATTGGCCAGATAGAACGCGAGATACTCGTCCGCCGCGGCATACAACTGCTCGATCGGCCCGCGCCCCTCGACGTACGCGAGATCCATGAACTGCCGATCCACCACGAGCGCCCGCTCGACCAGAGCGGCGTGCAACCCGGCCTTCGACCCGAAGTGGTTGTAAACCGACCCGACCGCGACACCAGCAGTGGCCGCGATCTCTTCGACCGTGACGTCGGCGACAGACCGAGCTGCGAACAACTCCTCAGCAGCACTCAACAACGCATCGATCGTCCGCTGCGCCCGTGGATCCACCATCCTGCAACCATTACACAAACGACACTCAAGTAGGTCAGCGGTCCGGAAGGTTGAGCCGCTTCAGCCGCTCGTACGCCCCGAGGATGTGCTTGTCGATTCCGTCCTGCGCAGCTTGCGGATCGCCCAGGGCCAAGGCGTCGCGCAGCTCCTTGTGCTCGCTGTAGCCAACCTCCAGGAAATCCGGGAAACTCGCGTTCCGGGCGCGCAGGAAGACGGTCACCTGCCCGCGGATGGATTCCCACACCCGCTGCACCCGGCCGTGGTCGCAGTACGCGTAGATGATGTCGTGGAACTGAAGGTCCAGCCGTACGGCGTCTTCCGGATCGATCTTGGTGTCGACGCTCTTCATCTGTTCCAGGACCTCGTCCATCTCGGTGAATCCCGCGCCCTGCATCCGGGTGCACGCGCGGCCGGCGGCCAGTCGCTCGATCGCGCCGCGGAGGGTGTGCACCTCCTCGACGTCGGTCCTGGTCAAGGTGCTGACGAAGGCCCCGCGATGCCGCCGGAGCTCGACGTGACCCTCTTCCTCGAGCCGGGCCAGCGCCTGCCGGATCGGGCCGCGGCTGACCTTGAGCGCGTCGGCCAACTCGGTCTCCTTGAGATGCTGACCCGGCTGGAACCGGCCGCCCGTGATCATTTCCCGGAGCACGTCGGTCACCAGATCACCGAGAGCGCGCTGCGACGGCAGCGGGGACACGACATCGTCGGGGATCAAGCCGACCACCTCCTCAAGCCAGTTACCGCCAGTAACGCGGGGCAGGGGACGACTCTAACCCCTGTCCGGTCTCTCTGTAGATTGTAAACAGTTACTCATTGACAGTAAACGAAGTGCCGAGCAGACTCGGAACCTCCCCTCAGGCAGAGAGAGGTCACGACGCCGATGACCACTGACACAGCGGTTCACACCGGACGCAGGGCCCTCGGCCCGTTCCCGCCGGCCGCCCCCCGGAATCCCGACGCGCCGCACGTCACCGCGGCGACGATCGAGGTCGACGCCGCCGAGACCGAAGGTCCGCTGACGCGCGTGTGGGAGAGCTTCGGGTACGACGAGTTCAACTGGACGTACACGCCCACCGGAAAACGTCTTCTGCAGACGTTCGCCGACTTCTCCGGCGCCGGCTACTTCGTCCGGCCGCACTACATGTACTGCTCCGGCAGCGGATTCGGCATCCCGCACTGGAGCAACGGCAACGTCTACCACGAAGACGCCGACGGCAACCCGTACTACGACTTCACGCTGCTGGACCAGGCGTACGACGCCATTGTCGGCGCCGGACATCACCTACTGGTGGAGCTCGGCTTCACCCCGCGCGACCTGCTGCCACCCGAGGCCGCCGAGCTGACCGTCGTACCGAGCCCGACTGCTTATACGAACTACGAGGCAGGCGCCTGGGGATACCCGCCCAAGGACTACGGCAAGTGGGCGGGCCTGATCGGCGCCACGGTTCAGCACTGCGTCGAGCGCTACGGCGAGGCCGAGGTGACTACCTGGCTCTGGGAGCTGTGGAACGAGCCGGACATCGACTACTGGCGCGGCACTCTCGATCAGTACAACGAGCTCTACACCGCGACGGTCCAGGCGATCCGCGCCGTACTGCCAGAAGCCAAGGTCGGCGGACCGGCCGTCACCAGCGGCGGATTGAACTTTCTGCAGGGTTTCCTGGACTACACGTCGCGCCGCGACGAGCCGCTGGACTTCATCTCGTACCACACCAAAGGCTGCCACTTCCCGACCCGCGACTACCGCCCGTTCTCCGAGCCGGCGGCCGAGCAGCTCAGCCCGTCGTCGACGAAGATGCTGTACGACCTGCGCGAGTTCAACCGCCTGATCGGGTCGTACGAGGCGTACGCCGACCTGCCGGTGATCGTGGACGAGTGCGACGCGGCCGTGCCGGCGCACTTCGGGCGCTACGACAACCGCAACTACAGCTTCCAGAACACCGAGTACTACCCGGTCTTCCAGGCGAAGCTGATGAAGAAGATCCTCGACCTGAACGCGACTGAGCCGGCGCAGGTCGCGTACGCCACCTCGTGGAGCTTCTATTTCGAGGCCGAACGCTACTTCGAAGGCACCAGGTCCTTCCTCACCGCGGGCGGTGTCGAGAAGCCGTTCCTCAACGCGTATCGGATGCTGACGTTGCTCGGTCCGGACCGGCTGCGCACGACGTCGGACGCGGCATGGCAGGTCGGCGAGCTCGAAGGCACCGACGGCAGCAGCATGCCCGAGGAAGTCGACGCCCTCGCGTCGCGTTCGGAGGACGGGAGCGTCGCCGTACTGGTCTGGCGGCACATCGATGACCAGTACCAGACCAGCGAGGACTCGACACCGGTGACCTTGACCGTGCGCAACCTGCCTGCGGGGTCGTACCGGTTGCGGCATCTGCGCATCGACGCCGACCACAGCAATGCCTTCACCGTCTGGCAGCAGCTCGGCTCACCCCAGGACCCGACCGAGGAACAGTTGGCCGCGATCAAGGCCCGGCAGGGTCTCGAGGAGTTCGAACCGGAACGCAGCCTCACGGTCGACGGCGAGGTGTCTTTGGAGGTCTCACTGCCGTTGCCGTCGGCATCGTTGCTGATCCTCGAACCGAGCAGCTGACTGCGATGATCACACTGAACAACGGCGTACAGGTCCCCCAGCGTGGCTTCGGCGTCTTCCAGGTCCCGGCGAGCGACACGCAGCGCGTGGTCGAGCAGGCGATCGAGATCGGGTACCGCCACATCGACACCGCGGCGGCGTACAACAACGAGGCCGGCGTGGGCGCCGCCGTACGGGCCAGCGGTCTCCCGCGTGACGAACTGTTCGTCACCACCAAGCTGCGCAACGGCGAGCACGGTTACGAGTCGGCCCTGACGGCCTACGACGAGACGTTGCAGCGCCTCGGCCTGGACTACGCCGATCTGTATCTCGTGCACTGGCCCAACCCGACTGTGGATCGCTATGTCGACAGTTGGCGCGCGCTGGAGCGGATCTACGCCGACGGGCGCGTACGGGCGATTGGTGTGTCCAACTTCCTGCCCGAACACCTGGACCGGTTGGCCAAGGAAAGCGAGATCGTTCCGGCGATCAACCAGATCGAGCTGCATCCCAGCTACCAGCAGCGCGACGTGACCGAGCTGTGCCGCGAGCGGTCGATCACGATCGCGGCGTACTCACCGCTCGGCCAGGGCCACGACCTCGATCTTCCGGTACTGGCGTCGATCGCCGGAAAGCACCACGTGACGCCGGCCCAGGTTGTGCTCCGTTGGCACGTCCAACAAGGGCACCTCATCATCCCCAAGTCGGTCTCTCCCGAGCGGATCCGCGCGAACTTCGAGCTCGGCGGCTTCGAACTGACCGACGACGAGGTCGCGTCGATCACCGCCGCGGAGAACGGCCACCGGATCGGCAACGATCCCCGCACCTTCGCGATCAGCCAGATCAGGTAGCCGGACCATGACGAGCAGATCTGTGCGATTCAGGACCACCTGGATCTGGATCTTCCTGGTGCCGACCGTCGTGCTGTACGGCGTTTACACCATCTACCCGATCATCGCGAGCTACTGGTACTCGCTGGTCGAGTGGAACGGTTTCGACTCCGATCAGAAGTTCGTTGGTCT
Organism: uncultured Actinomycetota bacterium; assembly: GCA_963822475.1. Classification (GTDB taxonomy): domain Bacteria; phylum Actinomycetota; class Actinomycetes; order Propionibacteriales; family Kribbellaceae; genus Kribbella. The sequence continues at coordinate 130,174 of CAWGHT010000006.1, read as the reverse complement.
GAGCAACTACCGCGAGGTCTTCGCCGATCCGCTGTTCTGGAACTCGTTCAAGGTCACGTTGTTCTTCATGCTGCTGGTGGTGCCCGCGCGGGTGCTGCTCACGTTGCTGCTGGCAATGGTCCTCAACTCGCCGAAGCTGCCGCTGATCGGCTTACTGCGTTCGGCGTTCTTCATCCCTGTCGTCACGACAACGGCGATCATCGGCGTGGTGATGCGGTTCATCCTGGATCCGGCCAGCGGACCGATCACCACGGTGCTGACGAAGCTCGGGTTCGGCGGCGTCGACTTCCTGGGTGATCAGCACCTGGCCCTGCCGACGGCCGCCGTACTGTACGTGTGGAAGTTCTTCGGCGTCACGATGATCTACTGGCTCGCGGCGCTGCAGACCATCCCGTACGAGTTGTACGAGGCCGCCCGGATCGACGGCGCGGGCACCGGGCAACTCTTCCGGCACATCACGCTGCCGATGCTCAAGCCGTTCCTGATCATCATCACCGTGCTGACGGTCGAGGAGACGTTCCACAACTTCGACCTGATGTACACGCTGACCGGCGGCGGACCGTACTTCCACACCGAGATCATCGAGATCTACATCTACCGCTGGGCCTTCGCCGCCTCGATCCCCCAACTCGGGCACGCCTCCGCCGCCGCGGTGATCTTCGGGCTGCTCGTCGCCGTCGTCGGAGCCCTTCAGTTGTGGGGCGTGTACGCCGGTCGCCGGCTGAGAGGAGACCAGCGATGACAGCGCAAGTCGTCGTACGGACGGATCGGCAACGGCGCCTGTTACGCCGGGTGCCCTGGTGGATCGCCGCGCTCTTCCTGGTGGGTATCGCGGTGCTCTGGATCTTCCCGTTCCTGTGGATGCTGTCGGCGTCGCTCAAGGACAACATGGAGATGTTCACCGGCGGCCTCAAGCTGTGGCCTTCGACGTTCGTCTGGGACAACTATGCGCGGGCGTGGAACGACGCGCACTTCGGCCGGTACCTGATCAACACCGTGGTCACCACGGTCATCACCGTCGTGATCGTCACCGTCCGCTGCGCGACCGCGGGCTATGTCCTGGCCCGCTACCGATTCCGCGGGTCCAAGCTGTTCCTCGGCGTACTGATCGCGACGCTCTTCGTCCCCACCGGCTACACGATCATCCCGGTGGTCAAGATCTCGATGCAGCTGCACCTGATCGACTCGCTGGGCGGAATGATCCTGGCGCTCAGCGGTGGGGCGTACGTGTCGGCGATCCTTCTGTACTACGGGTATTTCCGGCAGATCCCCCGCGAGCTGGAGGAAGCCGCGATCGTCGACGGCGCCGGGTTCGTTCGTACCTTCTTCTCGGTGATGCTGCCGCTGGCGATGCCGGTCACGGCGACCGTCGCGGTCCTCACCTTCATCACGACCTGGAACGCGTTCTTCCTGCCGCTGGTATTCACCTTCAGCCGGCCCGATCTCCGGACGGTGAGCGTCGGTATGCAGGCGTTCGTCGGCGAGACCGCGACCGACTGGTCCGGTATGGCCGCGGCCGGGGTGATCTCGATCGTCCCCGTGGTCGTGCTCTTCATCTTCCTGCAGCGCTACTTCGTCGAGGGAATCTCCGGAGCAGTCAAGTCCTAAGGAGTGGAAATGACCGGGATGACACGTCGCACTCTGCTCGGCGCATCGGTATTCGCCGCCGTCGGCGCCGCGACCGGATGCAGCGACTCGGGTTCTCAGAGCGGAAGCGCGAGCGGAGGTGCCACCGGAACGCTGGACTGGTGGGACCACTTCAGCTCGTTCAAGCGCCTCAACGACGACTGGGCCAAGACACAGTCACCGTCGCTGAAGACCAACGTCGCCCATACGTACTACGACGCGTCCAAGGCGACCCAGGCGTTCCAGCTCGCGCATCAGGCCAACAAGATGCCGGACGTCTACTCCAACGTGATCGGGCTCCCGTTGCCGGCCCTGGTGAATGGCAAATGGGTGCACGAAGTCACGATTCCGGCGGACATCAAGTCCAAGCTGCCGAAGGACGCGTTCACCGAGGGCATCACCCAACTGGACGGCAAGCTGTACGGGTTCCCGATGTTCAGCTTCCGGCAGAGCTCGACGCTGGTGTGGGTGAACAAGGACCACTGGTCCAAGGCCGGGCTCGATCCGAACAACGTGCCCACGGACTACGCCGCCTTCAAGGACGCGCTCGGAAAGCTGAAGTCGGCCGGACTCCAGCCGCTCACGCTGGCGATCGGTGCGGACGGCGGGCGCATCCGCGATCAGGTCGACGACATGGCGCAGGTGGCCGGCTTCCCTGGTTATCAGGGCCTGCAGTTCACCACCGGCGAGTACGCCTACCACCACGATGCCTACGTCACCGTGATCGAGTTCCTGAAGCAACTGAACGACGACAAGTTGATCATGCCGGGCTCGAACAACTTCGGCGTCGTCGACGCCCGGACCAGGTACGCATCTGGTGCAGTCGGGACGTTCATCGACGGCATCTGGTGCGCCGGTGGATCGAAGGCTCTGGCGCCGACGATCGTCGACAAGCTCGCCTCCGGACAGATTCTGGCGCCGACGTCCGGCATGAATCCCTGGTGCTACCGCGGCCGGCCAGCAGCGACGTACTTCGTTTCCGCCGACAGCAAGAATCCTGACGCCGCCGGAAAGCTGATCGCGTCCTTCATGTCCGACGACTACCAGAAGGGCATGGTCGAGGCGATGGACCAGCCGCCGCTGAACCTCGACCTCGTCGCGTCGTCGAACGTGGTCGACGCGTACAAGAAGGGCGTCGAGTACTGCAAGAAGAACGTGTTCCTGATGCCCCAGGCGATCGTGAAGAACCCTGCGATAGCGCGCGTGGACGCACTCCGCAAGCCGGTCACCCCGCACGTCGGCAACATCGTCCAGGGCTACCTCGGCGGATCGATCAAGGACCTCAAGGCCGAACTGAAGAAGCTGAGCGACGCCACGTCCGCCGACCGTGCCCAGGCCCTGACAAAGGCCAAGGCCGCCGGCGCCAAAGTCTCCGAAGCCGACTACGTCTTCACCGACTGGAAGCCAGGCCAGGACTACGGGGCCGCCAAATGACCGCCGACCGCACTGCGGTTGTGACCGGTGCTGCGTCTCCCCGCGGCATCGGCCGAGCCACCGCGTTGCTTTTGGCTTCCCAGGGCTGGAACATCGGCATCCTCGACATCGACGCAGTTGGCGGCAAGGCAATAGCTGCGGAGATCGGGGGGAAGCACAACGTCGCGGCGTACGCCGTAGCCGCCGACGTCTCGAACGAAGCAGAGGTCCGCACAGCGATCGACGAACTGGAAGCCACGCTCCCACCGCTAGCAGCGCTAGCAAACATCGCCGGCGTCAGCTCCCCCGTCCCCTACCTGGAACTGACCTCCGACGAGTGGCACCGAGTAATCAACACCAACCTCAACGGCGTCCACTACGTAACCCGCCGAGTTGCCGAGTCGATGGTCCGCCACAACTACGGCCGAATAGTCAGCATCTCCTCAACCTCAGCCCAACTCGGCGGCGGCACCTACAGTAAGACCCCGTACTCGGTCGCCAAGGCCGGCGTCATCGGCCTAACCAGAGCCCTAGCCCGAGAACTAGGCCCCTTCGGCATCACAGTCAACGCAGTAGCCCCCGGCCCCATCGACACCGACATCATGGGCGGCCCCCTAACCCCCACCCGCCGAGCAGCCTTGGTCGAAGGCCTCCTGACCACCCGCCTAGGCCAACCCGACGACATCGCCCACGCAATCGCATTCCTCCTCTCAGACCAATCCGCCTACATAACCGGCCACACCCTCAACGCAGACGGCGGCCTCTACATGCACTGATCCGCCGCACGGCGCTAGTCGTCTTCCCGGGCAAGCGAGCACAGATCATCACCCAGCATCGAATACATGATCATGTCTCGACGCTCCTCACCCACCTGCTGCCAACTGCGAAGCAGGCCCTCACGCTGGAAGCCCACCCGCTCAGCCGTCCGCTGTGACGCGACATTCCACGGCTCGACAAACAACTGAAGACGCGGGATCTGTAGCTCGCCAAGCGCCCACGCAGCGACCGCTCGAAGCGCTTCCGCAGCAACCCCCTGACCACGAGCCGCCCAACCACCCAATACCCCAGCGACGCGCGCCCCTCGCTCGCTCTCTCAGCCACAGCCCAACCATCCCGACCGGCCGACCGTCAGCAACCCGCACGATGACGAACGGATACCCACTCCCGCTAGACGCCCGCTCCCACTGCCGCCGAACAAGCGCCTCGCCCGCTTCCTCCGAGTACGCCGCCGGAACAGTCGTGATCAACGGGATGTAATCGTCCCTAGACGCCTCCCGAACAAGCGGCAGATCACCAAGCTCCCAAGACCGAAGCTCGAACCCCGTCACCCGCAACCAAACGCGGAACCTCCAAAGCCCCAACCATCCCCACATCCTGCCAAGCCCCCACCAGGCCGGGCCGGCAATGTGGCCGCGGTGCTCATCGACAACTATCACTACGACCGCACGATGCACGTCCAGTTCACCGAGTGGAACCTGCCCGCGCAGTAGCGGCTGACTACTGATCTGGTCGTCTCACCAGCGTCTCGGAAGACCCCTCCGGCCTTCGCGGGTGGTGGTCAGAAGCGGAAGAGGGACAGGCTTGCGCCCATCAGGTTCGGGACCAGGGCCGCGATAACTGCTATCGCTATCAGCAGCCGCCGCGCCGCGGCCTTGTAGGCAAAGGGCGGCAGGTCGAAGTGGAGCATTTTGGCGACGTCGAGCAGCAGCGGCCAGCCGACGAGCACAAACAGGAGCGCGCGTACGACCCCCGGCAGTGAAGCCAGAGCGGCGGCGAGCAGGTAGCCGCCGACGACCAATGGGGATGCATCCCCATTGACCGCGTTGTTCAGCCCGATCTGGGCGCCGGCGAGCGCCGAACCCAACAGACCACTCACGACACTCCACGCCTGCAGCAGCAAGTAGAGCAGCACGAATCGGAGAATGAGGCTCTGCGCCCTCCGCGTTTCGAAGATCGGCTCGGCCACCGCCGTGGCGACTTTGATCGGATCGGACTGGTTCTCTGCCAGCCCTAAAGCGCGTTCCTTCTCCATGATCTCGAGATCCTGCAAGCGAATCTCTCGCCGGGCCTTGGGCACCACATACATCGTCCCGAGCGCTGCAGCGAGCGCGACCGGCAGCCCGAGTACCCAACTGATGGTCGTCTTCCAGTCCTGCACGTTCTCGTCCGCCGCGGCCTGCAAAACCGCCACGCCTGCCATCGCAATGTTCACTTCGTCCCCCCAACCGCAGTTATTGCATGTCTACGATCAGCCGGCCTTCATGTTGCCGAACAGTCCGCCGATCACGCCGCTGACGAACGCCGTCACCAGCAGGATCATCTGCGAGCCGAGCGCGCTGTTCTTGAATGCCAGCGTGACGATGGTTGCCACGAGCACCAGCCCGACGACCGCGAAACCTGCGATGTACACGTACATGCGGTGCTTCGACTCCTGCGGCATCAGGCCGTCGACGTACGCCTTGCGCTGATCCGGCGTCATCTGCTCGATGGCCGTTGTCGCAACTACTTCGGCTTTCGTCGGCTCAGCGGCGATCGCTGCCCGGATCGCGGCCGTCTGCGCCAACTGATCCAGCCCCGTGAAACCGTTGATGATCTCAGCTGTCATGACTCCCCCTCATGAAAGCAATTCCCCCTGCGTGCCCGTGATGGTGACACAGGGTAGTCTCCGCGTCCAGACGCTGCCTGCCACAGGCACAGATTGTTACCAGCGGTACGTCGTTACTCCCGCCCGCGGCGTACGAGTCTCGCCCGGCGATCAGCACGCAGGCGCCCAACGCCGGCAGACCAAGTGCGGTCGCCTTGCCGATCCCTCCCGTATCCATGCCGCAGCCACCGCCGAGCGAGGTCCGTTGGTCGCCCTGTCGGGAGTCCCGCCGAGCAGAGCGTCTTTGCCAACGGCAAGGTCGGACACAAGTTCAAACATCCACCGGCGACGTCAGCTCGTGAGCGGACGGCACCGTTCAAGGATTCGCCGGCGGCTGGGCGATGGCGATCGGCCGGGCGCTCGTCGTTGGTTGTTATGCCTGTTCGCTTCGCTCTTCGTTGATCCGCAAGGCTTCGGCGAGCTGGTCTTCCAAGATGATGATCCGGCACGCGGCCTCGAGGGCGGTGCCTTGGTCGACGAGTTCACGAGCGCGGGCGGCCAGACGCAACTGGTAGCGGGAATAGCGGCGATGACCGCCCTCGGAGCGTTGCGGGCTGATCAGCTTCGCCTCGTCCAGGCTCCGCAGGAACCCCGGCGTGGTGCCCAGCATCTCCGCGGCCCGGCCCATCGTGAACGCCGGGTAGTCGTCATCGTCGAAATGGGCCGTCCCGGCCGGGGTTGAACTCATCGGGGTCTCCGTGTGTGCATCTGGGGTCATCGAGCCTCCATGCCGAAGGCCCCGGTGCCGAAGCACCGGGGCCCAGGGGTTGTTGGATTGTCACCATCTACCGACCTGCGGGCCGGCCTTGCATGTCCGCAGCGCGCCAGGTGAAGGCCATCACTGCAGGGATCGCTGAATGCGTAACCGAAGACCACCTTCCCATCCGATGGAACTACGGCACCCGCCCGGCGAACTACTGGCACTGGCGGGCGATCCGACGGCGTAATCCGATCCCTTCTCTCTCGAACAACAACTACCTACAACAACTACGAACTACGAACTACGTGATGCGAACTACAACTACCTAGCTCAACTACAACTTCGGTTCGTCAAGCCTGGAACCCTTCTCGACCACTGGCTCCACAGACTCTGACCTCGGCGTGAAACCCGAGCCCCTTCACTGATCGGCCCGGCGGAGTCCGCCGTCGTACTCACTTCACAACTCTGGACAGAACGTTAGCTGTCCACCTCAGCTTCGCTGTTCTTCTCTGTCAACACGAGGAACAATACACACCCCACACCCCAATGTCTAACCCCGCCACCATAGATATATGACGGGTCCCTGAGTGAGCTTTGAGGTCTCGAGGGGGCTAGCGGTGGAGTTGGAGTCCGGCGGCGATCTCTATTGCGATGATCGTGGCGGCGAGCCAGTCGACGGTGAGGCAGAACGGGGCCACCACCGGGTGTTGGCAACGTAGTGAGTGCGGTGTTGCCAGAGGTCCTTGAACCCGTGGCCAATCAGACCGAGGACGAGGATCCACGCCGATCCGGTGACGCCCTGCCGCGGCGACGACGGTCCGCCCCAAAGCCGGCCCCGGCACCGACCGCAGCACCGACACTCACTATCGCGTGCTCCACGACATCTCAGACCCCGCCGGCGAACTCCTCCGCGAGCTCACCCTCGACCACCAGCCCCTCGGCAGCCCCCAGGCCCACCACCCAAAAACAGAAAACCGGACCCCCGATAAGGGTCCGGTCTGTCCGGTATCTCCTGAGAGATCACACGGAGCCGGTGAGGGGACTCGAACCCCTAACCCCCGCTTTACCGGGCCATGCCTGTCGTCCTACCGCACCACTACTCAAAAGTTGCCGTTGACCTGCTTACTCTCCATTGGAGAGTAAGCAGGTGTTTGCGACTGTTCTCGGTATGGTTCATTCAATCCGGTGAGTAAAACGGTGAGTTGTCGCGGGCCCGAACGGGTCGTTGCCCGCGTCAGGCCGCCCTTCAGCGCCGTCAGAGTCGCAGCTGAGTCCGAGACGGACCACGCCCAGGCCTCGGCGGCGATCACTGCGTACGTCGGCTGCTTCTAGAAAACGTGTTCAGTTGACGGGCCAACGGCGGTCAGATCGAGGCCTGCGCGCGGCGCAGAGAGCCGCGCGGTGCGCTCCGCACCCCTCATCCAGTCCAGATCGGATCTGAGCGACCTCCTTCGAAGTAGTAGCAGGCGTTCGCGCTGGTTGTGTCGCCGGTCGTGCGGGCTTTCGGATCGAATCATGCGTCGTACTTGATATCGCCGTAGAGCTCGACCTCGGAGAGGTTGCCGAACCAGCTTGTGGCGTTGTAAATGCGCAGGTACCGGTAGCGGTTCTCGCCTGAGATGGGCTGGTCGCTCCAGGTGTTTGCGACGGCGCCGGCGAGTGGCTTGGTCAGGTCTGTCCAGGTCTGGCCGTCGTTGGACCCCTGCACGACTGTGCCGTTGGCCCGCTGCGGGTGGCTGGCCCGCGGAAGGAACAGCACCTCCTCGGGTCGTACGGTCGCGTGGGCACCGAAGTCGAGGACGTAGTACGCGCCTGGTCCGCTGTTCAGGTCGGCGTACGTGTCGGCGTCGCGGTCGAAGAGCAGGTGACCGACCTCGTCGGCGCCCAGTCCGGTGCCCGGCCATTGTTTGTCGGAGGCGGTGACGGTGGCGAGCTTGGCCACGTCGATGAAGTGCGCGGGGTCGCCCGCGATGTAGAGCTTCGATCCGTCGGTGGTTCCGTACGCCGTCGGACCGGCCTTGCCCGCGGCGTCGCGGTAGTCGACCGCGACCTGGATGTCGCCGGATGGCACGTTGCCGAGTTTGACCGCTGCGGTCCAGCTGACGCCGTCCACCGAGTTCGCCTTCGCTGTCACACCTTGGACGGTGACGGTGACCTGCTGGATCGGCTGCTTGGCGGTGACTGAGACATCGACGGTGTCGCTGGTCATGATCTTGCCCGCGATGGCCTGTGCGGACGTGATCGAGGTCGCCTTCACCAGGTTGCCGATCTCGTGCCGTTCGCCGTAGATGTGGAACTCGGTCATCTCGAACAGGTTGCGAACGATGCCGTACAGCACGTCCGGCAGGGGTTTGAGCAACTGCACCTTGAGGTAACGAAATTGTTGGTCGCGCAGGGTGGGGTCGACGTCGAGGGTGTTGAAGTCCTGGGTGAACCGGGTGACGCCGGGAGTCAGCCGGGTCCAGTTCCTGCCGTCGTTCGAGCCGAAGACGGCGGAGTTCGCGAGCCTGTCGGCGAAGATGTTGCTCTGGAATCCGAAGCGGGTCGCCGAGACCCGGAAGTCGGGACCGAAGTCGAAGGTGTGGGAGAGGTTGACGGCCTGGGGGTACGAGGTCCCCGATTGGTTGTCGCCGTCGACGAGATTGCCGATGTTGGCCCCGGCCGTGGAGCTGACCACGAGCGAGGGATAGTCGAGGCTGCCGTCCACGGCTGTGCGCGGGGAGACGAGCGCGAGGCCGTCGACCGCTGTCACGAGGTGGGCCAGCGCCGCGAGGTACTCGTCGTTCGTACCCTTCTTGCCCAAGTCCCGTGCAGTGGTGAGCGCCTGGTCGAAGGTGGCCTTGGTGTCGGAGACGTAAATGGCGTCCGCGTCGTGGCCCTGCTCGGCGAGCGTGAGCGCATCGGGGCGGTTGTGGGCAGCGGCAAGTACGACGTGGTGGCTCGCCACTGTGGTGCCGTCGGAGACCGCCACGGCGATGGTGGTGGAGCCGGCTGCGGCGGCCGTCCAAGTCAGCTTCCCGGTGGAGGTGTCGAGGGTTGCCCCCGGGGGTAGTCCCTGCGCCGTATAGGCGAGCTTGGCGGCGCCGGTGTAGTGCGCGGAGAGGTCGGCCGTCGCGGTCGCGCCCTTCCAGTTAACGATGCGCGCGGTCGACGTGTCGTCGAAGGTCGGTGGAGTCAGTCCGGCGGCCGCGTTCGTGTCGATGTGATCGATGTCGATGGTCGCCCCGTCGCCGGTCGCCTGGATGAACAGCATGTCCCCGATCGAGCGCGGGTACATCACGTAGCGCCACTGGCCGCCGGTGTCCGGCACAAGGATCGTGCGATCGTCGTACCGGTCGATCCGCAGCCGCGCCTCGCCGTCGGTGCGGACCCGGAAGGCGAGCAGCTGCTTGCTGGTCGAGCCGCTGAGGTAGGCGATCTCAGCGCCGTGGCCCGCGGTCGACATCCGCACGTATCCGGTGCTGCCGTCGGTTCTGCGCTCGACGTCGCCGGAGAGCCGGGTGTACTTGTTCTCGACCTCGAGGATCGTTGGGCTGTCCGGCAGCGGCGGGACGGTTTGCCCGGCCGCGGCAGCCGGCGCGAAGAGCCAGGAGTCGCCGCCGCCGTCCACGTTGTCCCATGCGTTGTTGCGGCTGCCGCCGTAGTAGAACAGCGGGCCGTTGCGCTTGGCGTACGCCTCGCCGAAGTACGGCGCGAGCTTCGTGACGTTCTCGCCGCGGGTGAACGCGTAGTAGTAATAGATGTCCCAGAAGCTCGCGGTGTTGTAGCGCCCGCGGTAGCCGTTCGAGATGTGGTTGTACGTGTCGCGGATCGTGCCGTCAGGTGAGATGGCGTAGGCCATCGGAGTCCACGGGGTGTCGTAGCCGAGCATGAATCGCCAGAAGTAGTCGGCGGCGGCGATGATCCGGTCGTTCAGGAACTCGTAGGGGCCGACTGCGTTCGGGGCGTCGGAGACGGTGCCGGCGACGGGGTCGACCTTCGTCCCTTGGGCCAGCAGCATGCGGGAAATGATCGCGGCGTTGGTGAGGTCGCCGCCACCGTGGGCCTGGTCGCGTCCCATCTCGGTGTGCTGGACGTGCGGGTCCTTGATCGGCTTGCCGGTGGCGTCGTCGGTGTCGACCCATCGGAACAGCCGCGCGATCGACCCGTTGAAGCCCTGGTCGATCGCGGTCGCGTTGACAGTGAACCATTCGACCGACCGCTTGTAGAGCGCAGTGTCGTCCATGAAGATCGCGCCGGCCATCGCGCCCATGAGCGGGTAGCTGTGCTGGTTCATGAAGTGGTTGTTGTCGTTCTGGAAGGTCTCGATGACCGGGATGACGAGGTTGTCGGTGAACGCCCGCGTGTCGGCGTCGGTCCAGGGGTACGCCTCGTCGGCGCACGAGCTGTAGCGCAGCAGCTCGGCGGCCGACACCATCCGGTTGAGTGGGATGCCGGTGTGGATGTGCGCGTCGGTGAAGTACTCGTACTTCGCGGGATCCATCTGCTCCCAGATGCGGATGATGTCGAGCGCGTTCTTGCGGTAAACCTCCTCACCGGTGAGCACGTAGAGGACCGCCTGCGTGTACGACTTCAGGCCGTCGGCGATGAAGCGGCCGTTGAAGCCCTGGCTGTTGAACGCATCCGAGGCGGGCTTGGCCGGGTCGGCGCTGCTCCGGTTCGACGAGGTCACGCCGGTACCGGCCGCTGACGACTGCTGCATAGCGCGGAACGACGAGGTCCAGGGCTCGGCGCCCGCGGCGATCTGCCGGCGGGCGTTCTCCAGGATCGGCTGGGTCAGGCCGACGCCGGGGTGGACGAACCCCTGCGCACTGACGGTGGACCGGAACGTCACGGCACACGTGCCGAGATCCTGCGCGGCGGCCGGCCGGGCTACCGCGAAGAGCAGTCCGGTGACGAGCACGAGCGCGGCGGCGAACGCGGCGAAGCGTCGGACCTGGCCGTCGGTGGCGGCTGGAGTCGGATTCACAGGGAGCACCTCTTCCTTGGGCGGAGGAATTCGAAGGAGGACTTCGGTGACTGGCGGGAGCGCTGCGGCGAGCATGACGATCAACCGCCCGACCGTAGTTATCGATTTCTACGCTAGGCAAGATCGGAATGAGTGGCAAGCCCGTGAGCCCTTGACGATATGGACTTTCTTCTCCTAGCTTTCATAGAAATCGGTAACTACGGCAGCTGCCGCCACCTCGTAGATTCCCTAGCTCACCCTGGAGATACGCGCATGCCCAGAATCAGTCGTCGCGCCGCGTTGGCCGGCCTGGCCCTGTGCCTGACCGCCACTATGACGGCCTGCAGCAACGGCACCGAGAAGACCGGCTCCGCCGGCCCGGTCGAGATCGAGTACTGGGCCTGGGGGGATGCCCAGCCCGTGGTGGACAAGTTCAACGCCACCCACACCGACATCAAGGTCAAGTTCGTCAAGCAGGCGGACCTCACCACCACCGCGACCGGATTGCGCAACGCGGTCGAGGCCGGGAGTGGCGTCCCCTGTCTGGCCCAGAACTTCGGCGACGTGCCGGCCCTACTGGCGGAGGGCCTGCTAGCCGATGTGACCGACTTCGTGAAGCCCGCGGAGAGCGAGTTCAAGGCCGCCTCACTCAAGGGCGCGCAGGTCCAGGACAAGTACTACGGCATCCCGACCGGCACCGGGCCGACGTTCATGATGATCAACCGCGCGGTCTACGACAAGTACGGCGTACCGGTGCCGAAGACGTGGGACGACGTGATCGCCGCCGGCAAGGGGCTCAAACCGCACGGCGTCCAGGTGATGAACCTGGCCGGTGAGGACCCCAGCACGCTCGTCAACCTGGTCATCCAGGCCGGCGGGACCTGGTTCTCGACCCAGAACGACTCCTGGAAGGTCGACTTCCTGTCACCGGAGTCTGTTGCCGCCGCGAACATTCTCCAGCAGTTGGTCGACAACGGCATCGTCGCCAACCAGACGTACCAAGACCGCCCCGCCCTGATCGCCTACTTCGATCAGGGCAAGATGGTCTCCTTGCCGACCTCCACCTGGCAGCTGACCAATTACGAACTGAACTTCAAGAAGACCATCGGCGACTGGCAGCCCATCGACCTGCCGCAGTACGCCGGGGCCGCGAAGTTCGCCACGCCTGCACACGGTGGCGCGATGCTCGTGCCCAAGGGCTGTGCTCACCTGAAGGAAGCAAGTGAGGTGGGCATCTGGATGAACACGACCAAGGACGCGGTCGACGCCAGCTACGACAAGGCCACTGGCTCCTACGCCTGGCCGGGCGCCATGCCCGACCCCTCGCCGTGGGTCGACTCGGCGGTGCCGCAGAAGTTGTTCGGCAGCCACCGGTCGGAGGCCAAGGCGGTCATCCTCAAGGCCTCGCAGTCCGGCGTCGACAACTGGCTGGTCGGCCCGAACTACACGGGCGTCTTCAAGGAACTGCAGGACCAGTGGGCCCAGGCGGTCACGAAGAGGATCACCTTCCGGCAACTCCTCGAGAACATGCAGAAGTTCACCGTCGACGATCTGAAGGCCAAGGGCATCAACGTCGCAAGCTGACCACCGACGATCGAGTTGGAGGGGTGCGGATGTCCCTGGACCAGTTGCAGAAGCCGCAGGTAACGAGCACAACGACCGAACCGGCCCGTACCCCGGGCCGGCAATGGCGCCGGACGATGGCGCTCAAGGGTGCGTCCTTCACCGTCCCGTTCTTCGCCGGATTCGTCCTCTTCACCGTCGTACCGGTGATTCTTGCCCTCAGCAAGAGTCTCTACACGGCGAAGAGCTCGGGTCTCGGCTTCGGCGCCAAGACCGTCTCCTTCAGCGGCCTCGAGAACTTCTCCCGCGTCCTCCACGACCAGAAGTTCTGGGGCAGCCTGTGGCGGGTCGCGCTGTTCGCGGTGATCGTGATCCCGCTGATCCAGTTCTTCAGCCTGACGCTGGCCCTGCTCCTCGACTCGGTCCGCAGGCGGTACGCCGGCCGGCTGCGGATTGCGATGCTCGTGCCGTACATGACCCCAGGCATTGTTGCGACGCTGATCTGGATCTATCTCTACAGTCCCGCCGTCGGACCGCTCACCCCGTTCTTCAAGCTGTTCGGGATCGACGCGAACTTCTATGGCAGCGGGCTGATCTGGGTGTCGGTCGGCAACCTGATGGCGTGGGGCGCCATCGGCTTCAACATGCTGATCGTGTACGGCGCCCTGCAGGCCGTACCGCGCGACGTCTTCGACAGCGCCCGCGTCGACGGCGCGTCCGAGTGGCGCATCGCCTGGTCGATCAAGGTGCCGTACGTCCGGCGTTCGCTCGTGCTGGTGAGCGTTCTCGGCATCATCGGAACGCTGCAGATCTTCAGCGAACCGCTGCTGTTCCGCTCGATGACGCCGGAGACCGTCACCAAGGACTTCACCCCGATCATGACCATCTACAACCAGGCGTTCGCCATCGGCGACTTCAACTACGCCGCGGCGCTGTCGATCGTCCTCGCGCTCGTGGTCGGCCTCGTCTCGGCGACCTTCTACAAACTGACCAACAAGGCACCCACATGACAACGACCGCCGCCTTCCGACGCCGGCACGACGACGACCTGCCAGCCGGCCACCACCCGTCCAAGCTGTCCAGGATCCTGGTCTGGACCGGCCTCGTCCTCTTTCTCGTCTACTCGATTGCCCCGGTCTGGTTCCTGATCGTCTCCGCGACCAAGAATCAGCGTGACCTCTACACCACCAACGGCCTCTGGTTCGCAGACTTCCACCTCGTCGACAACACCCGCCAGCTCTTCACCTACCACAACGGCATCTTCCTGCGCTGGATGGCGAACACCCTCGCGTACGGCGTCGCCGGCACGGTCGGCATGACCGTGATCTGCGTCGCCTGTGGATACGCCCTGGCCATGTACCAATTCCGCGGCCGCGGCATCCTGATGGGCTGCATCATCGCCTCGTTCCTGATCCCTGGCGCGCTGCTGACCATCCCGTCGTTCCTGCTCTACACCCGGCTGCACATCGTCGACACCCCCTGGGCGATCATCGTGCCGCACTTCTTCAGCGCCTTCTCGGTCTACCTGGCCAAGGTGTACGCAGAAGGCGCCATCCCTCCCGAGCTCATCGAGGCGGCCCGGGTCGACGGCGCCGGCGAGTACCGCGCCTTCTTCACCATCGGAGCGCGGCTGATGACCACCGGCTCGGCGACCATCTTCCTGCTCGGGTTCGTCGGCTCCTGGAACTCGTTCTTCGGCCCACTGGTGTTCCTGCGCGGCGAACAGAAATGGACCATCATGCTCGGCCTGTACTCCTGGCTGAACATCAAGGTCGACCAATCCGTCGACCTGACCGGACTGGTCATCGTCGGATCGATCGTCTCGCTCCTGCCTATCGTCGCCCTGATGCTGGCCATGCAACGGTACTGGCGCTCCGGCATCACCCTGGGCAGCCTCAAATAGCCCTGCCCACCCAGCAGCAGTCAACGCTGTCGATCCCCTGAACGGAGGAGCCCGTGGCCGACCGCCCTGCGGCACTTTTCGCCCTCGGTGCGCACCATCTGCCGGACCTGTACACGCCACGGTCGATGCGCCGGCTGCAACAACTCGTGCGAATCGATCAGACCGTCGTCGCCGAGCGGTTCGACACCCCTGCGGTCCAGGCCGCGCTGGGCTCGATCGAGTTCCTGATCACCGGGTGGGGATGCCCGCCGATCACCACGGCCGTGCTTGACGCGGCGCCGCGGCTGCAGGCGATCCTCCACACCGCCGGCTCGGTCAAGGCGCACCTAACCCCTGCCTGCTGGGAACGCGGTCTGGCCATCACCTCGGCCGCCGCGGCGAACGCCGTACCTGTCGCCGAGTACACGCTCGCGGCCATCCTCTTCGCGGGCAAGGACGTCTTCGGCCTGCGAGACCGGTACCACGCGACCAAGCATTTCACCGTGGCCCAAGTGCAGGCAGGGGTGGGCAACTACGGCCGTACGGTCGGAGTGATCGGCGCCTCCAGGATAGGTCGGCGGGTCATCGAACTGCTCCGCCCGTTCGACCTCGAGGTGTACCTGTTCGACCCGTACGTCGACGCCGCCACCGCTGCCGAGCTCGGCGTACGGCTGGTCGACCTGGACACGCTGATGCGCACCTGCGACATCGTCACGGTGCATGCCCCTGCGAACTCGCAGACCAACCGGCTCGTCGGAGCTGAACAGCTCGCGCTGATGCGGGACGGAGCGACCCTGATCAACACCGCACGCGGCGAACTCGTCGACACCGACGCGTTGATCAACCACCTCGAGGCCGGACGACTGTACGCCGTACTCGATGTAACGGATCCCGAGCCGTTGCCGACCGACTCCGCGCTCTGGCAGCTGCCCAACGTCTTCCTGACGCCGCATGTCGCCGGTTCGCACGGCAACGAACTGGCGCGTATGGGCGATTGCATCGTCGACGAACTCGAACGCATCCTCGGCGGCCGACCGTTCGAGCACGCGATCGTGGCCTCCGATCTGGATCGGGTCGCCTGATCTATCGTTGACCACGTCCAGCACGCGTCGAAGGGGGCCATGTGACACGCCAACCGTCGTCCGGGGACCGTCCGACCGTCAAGGATGTCGCCGCGTCGTCGGGGGTGTCCGCCACCACGGTGTCCCGGGTGCTCGCCGGCAACTATCCCGTATCGACCGCAACCCGCGCGCGCGTGATGAAGGCCGTCCGCGAACTCGACTACGTCATCAACGCCCAGGCGCGGGCCCTGGGTGGCGGCGGCACGAAGACCGTGGCCTTCATCGTCCATGACCTGGTCGGCCCTGCTTTCGCGTACGTCGGTCAAGGCGTCGAGCAGCAGGCCACCGCCGAGGGCCGGTTGTGCCTGGTCTGCACCACCCATGGCGATCCCGAACGTGAGCTGGAACTCATCGAGCTCATGCGCGAGCAACAGGCCGAGGCGGTGGTGCTGGTCGGCGGCGGCAGCAACAGCCGCAGCTATGTCGAGCGGATAACTCAGATCGCCCGGGCTCTGGACAAGTCCGGCTCCCGCCTGGTTCTTTGCGGCCGCCCGCCGCTAGGCCCGGAGGTGCCCGCGACAGTAGTCGAGTACGACAACGAAGGCGGCGCCTACGCCATCACCAGCTACCTGATCTCCCTTGGTCACCATGATATCGCCTTCCTGGGTGCGGGCGAACCGGGGCACAGCACCGTTGACGGACGCCTCCGGGGGTTCGAGCGCGCCCACGAGGCACACCACCTCCCGATGACACCCCAGCGAACCCGCGCGATCACCTTCGACCGCGAGTCCGGGTACCAGGCCACCCGCGAACTGCTGGCCCGCGGCCAGAGGTTCACCGCCATCTTCGCCGCGACCGACGTCGTGGCCAGCGGAGTACTGGTCGCACTGCGAGAAGCCGGCCTCCGGGTGCCGGACGACGTCTCAATCGTCGGGTACGACGACATCCCGCTGGCCAGAGACCTTACACCGGAGCTGACCACAGTCCACGTGGACCACGAGGAACTCGGCCGCACCGCCGTACGCTACGCCCTCAACCGCGACCGGCATGCCATGAGCCAGCACACCGTGATCGGCACCCACGTAGTCATCCGCAACTCCACCGGCCCAGCTCCCAAGCCAGGCAGGACGCGTTCCCGGAAATGACCGATTCCCATCGCTCCTCGAGCCCGCGTGACTCGAGCGAGCCGCCTTGCGCTCGGTCCCGGGTCGGGCACCGGCCTTGCCCGACCCGGGAGTGGCCTAGCTGATGGTCAGGTCGCGGATGTTTGTGCCGGCGTCGGTGAAGACCAGATAGACGTCGCGGACGCCGCGGGACAACCGTGGGTCGAGTCGGGTCGTCGTCGCGGCCCAGGTGTAGCGGTCGCCGGTGGCCGGGATCGTGAGCGTGCCTGCGAGGGGGCCGGTCGGGCTGCCAAGGCGGATCTCCACCTTCGCGGTTCCTTCCGAAGCTCGCGATATGGAGGCTTCCAGTCGGGTGGCGCCACGGCCCAGCTGAACATCCTGGAAAGAGATCCAGTCGCCTGCTGACGTCTTGCCGACGGCGTCGCCGCGCACCTTGGCGGCATCGATGAGCTCGATACCCGAGTAGTCGTCGAAATCCGTGGCCGCCGTACGCCTGCTCAGATCGCGGGGCGGGATCACCTCACCACGAACCGCCACCGTCGTACGGGCCCTGATGTCGGCCGAAGAGCTGCCCACCTGCACGTCCTGGACAGCCGACTCGACCACCCACTTGTTCCGGGTCACATCCCAGAACGCCAGGTCACTGGCCTTCACGTCGAAGGAGACAGTACGACGTTGGCCGGGCGCGAAAGCCAGCCGCTGGAACCCACGGAGCGTCTTGACCGGCTGGGCGACCCGCGAGGCGCGCTGAGCGGTGTAGAGCTGGACGACCTCCTCGCTCGCGGTCCGGCTGGTGTTGGTCACGTCGACGCTGACCTTGAGCCGTCCGTTCGCCGCGACGACGGGTGAGTTCACCCGCAATCCGGAGTACCGGAAGGTGCCGTAGGTCAGGCCATGGCCGAACGGGTAGAGCGGAGCCGCCCGGTGGTACTGATAGGTCCAGCCGGCCTTGATCACGTCGAAGTCGAGCGGATCCGGCAGTTCCTTGTCCGTGCGGTACCACGTCTGCGGGAGCCGGCCCGACGGCGAGTAGTCCCCGAACAGCACGTCCGCGAGGGCGCGGCCTGTCTCCTGGCCCGCGTGCGACGTCCAGAGGACCCCCTTTGCCTGTGACCAGTCGCCCGTCAACGGATAGCTGCTCTCCAGCACCACAATGGTCCTGGGATTGGCAGCAGTGACGGCCTTCACGATCGCCTGCTGGCCTGCGGCGAGGGCGGTGTCCTGACGATCGTCGTCCTCACGTCCGTTGATGAACGGAGTACTGCCGACCACCACTACCGCAGTGTCCGCCTTCTTCGCGGCCTCCACCGCCGCGGCCGTCCCGCTGACGAGGATCTCCCGCGCGAACTGCGCCGCCGTGTCCTGGGTCGCCGCGCCGATTGCCAGCTTCCCATCGGCCTGCAGCACGATGTACTGGTTGGGCCCGTTCCACGGCTCCTTGACCTCGTTGCCGCGGTAGCGCAGTACGTAGTTGCCGTTGGCAAGTTTCTCTAGGCCGAACTGCTGCTGCACGAACCAGCCGTTCGGCTTGTCCTGGTCGTTCACCAACCCGTTCCCGCTCCGCGAGACGTACTTGCCGTTGGCAGCCGAGCGCAGGGCGAGGGTGCCGCCACCCCAGTCGAAGACATCCAGCGACTGAGCCGCTCCCGCCGTCGCCGCGTCGGCGGTCAGGGCACCACCGCCGGCACCGGCCGGCGCGGTCACATACTTGCCGGTGGCAATGGAACGGAGCGCGATCCGATCCACACCTTCGGTCGCGGTGACCGTGCTGCCGGCGCCGAGTCGTTCCGCGATACCGGCCCGCGGGGTGATCCGGTACGGCATGGTGCCCGAGTACCAGTCCTCGTAGACGGTGTCGGCCAACGGACCGATCACCGCGACCTCCTTGGTCCTGGCCGAATCGAGCGGCAAAGCCTGGTGCCGGTTCTCGAGCAGTACGAGTTGCTTGCGGGCGGCTTCGCGCGCGAGTTCGCGGTGGGCCGGGCTGTCGATGCTGTCCGGCCCGATCTTCTCGTACGGGTTCCGCCCGGCCGGGTCGAACTCGCCCAGCCGGAACCGGACCGACAGCAAGTGCTCGACCGGCTTGTCGATGTCCGCCTCGGTCAGCAGGCCCTTGGCCAGCGCCTCCTTCACCGCGGCGACGGTCGGACCGCCATTCGTGTCGTTCTCGGTGAAACTGTCCAGGCCTGCCTTGATCGCGGCGGCCACGCCCTCGGCAGGAGTCGGGTAGTACTGCTGTGAACCACTGACGTTGCCCGCGCCGGAGGCATCGCCGACGACCATCAGATCGTCGGACGACCAGGAGCGCACTGTCTCTCCGAGCTCAGGTGACACGTGGGTCGGCCTGCCGTTCAGCAGGTTGTACGACGCCATGACGCCGGTAGCAGCTCTCGCGGTCAGAGCAGGCTGAAACGCCTTGTACTCGTACTCGCGCAGCACTCTGGGCCGGACGCTCGCCGACACGCGGCTACGGTCCGTCTCGACGTTGTAAGAGGCGAAGTGCTTCAGGGTCGGAGCGGTCTTCAGATAGCGCGGGTCGTCGCCCTGCAGGCCGCGTCCGTACGCCGTCGCGATCTCACTCGTCAGCAACGGGTCCTCGGCGTAGCCCTCCTCGTTACGACCCCACCTAGGATCACGCAACTGGTTCACCACCGGCGCCCACAGGTTCAGCCCGTTCTTCGCCGGGTCGAGCTTGTTGAAGGCTCTCGCCTCAACCCCGACCGCTGAACCGACCCGCTTGATCAGGCCCGGGTCCCAGGTGCTGCCGAGCCCGACGGCCTGGGGGAAGACAGTCGCCTTTCCCAGCCACGCAACCCCGTGCAGCGCCTCGGTACCGGTCTTGAAGGAAGCGATGCCCAGTCTCGGTATCGCGGGCTGGTACTGGTGCAGCAGCGAGATCTTCTCGTCCAGCGTCAGACGGCTGCTCAGGTCGTCCAACCGGACTTTCAGAGGCAGGTCGGGATTCCGGAACTCCGGAAGGGGCTCGGCCCGCGCGGACTGCCCCACCAGGAACACGGGGACGAGTACCAGCGCCATAAGGGCGCCTCCAACCCGATGGCGATAGGTCACGGTAATTCCCCTTCGGCAGTTATCGAAGCGCTTCGACTATCGGCTGAAGAAGCCGGGCCGTCAAGAGCGGGCAACCCCGCAGTCGTAGGCGAGGCCAGAACGGTCAGGCCGACGGGCGTTCACCTCGCAAACCCGGATCTTTCGTTGCATGCCCTCTCGGGTCGACGCCGGCCTGCGACTGGGTCTTCGCGCAGCGCGGAGAAGGTCACCGCGCCGTACGCGCCGAAGATGTTCGGGGCTCAGCCCTTCACTGCGCCTGCTGACAGGCCCTGGACCAGGAACTTCTGGACATAGGCGAAGACGAGCACGACCGGGATGACGGCGACGACGCCGCCGGCTGCCAGGGCGCCGAAGTCGACGCTGTACTCGCCGAGCATGTAGCTCAGGCCGACCGGGATCGTGAACTGGTCCTGGTCGTTGAGGAACATGAGTGCGAACAGGAAGTTGTTCCACGATCCGATGAAGGCGAACGAGCTGATCGCGACCATCCCGGGTCGCAGCAACGGCAGAACGACGGTCAGGAAACCGCGGAGCCGGCCACAGCCGTCCACCCAGGACGCCTCCTCGAGCTCGATCGGGATGTTGCGGATGAAACCGGCCATCATGATGAGCGACAGCGGCAGGCCGAACACGGTGTCCGCGACGACGATGCTCCAGGGGGTGTTGATCAGCCCGATGGTCCGGAAGATGTCGAACAGCGGGATCAGCATCATCGCGCCTGGGATGAACTGCGTGCACAGCGTCATCACCAGGAAGGCGCCGCGGCCGCGGAACCGGAATCGCGCCAGCGCATAGCCGCCGAGCAGCGAGAGAACCGTCGTACCGAAGAGCGTGAGCAGGGCGATGATCACGGAGTTCTTGAAGAAGATCGCGAAGCCCGCGCCGTTCCAGACGGTTCGGTAGTGCTCGAAGGTGATCGGCCACGGCACGACCGAGGTGGAACCGGTGGGGCGCAGGCTGAACAGCAGGATCCAGTAGAACGGGACCAGCGTGAACAGCAGATACAGGCCGAGCGGCGCATAGATCATCCATCTGGGGGCTCGGCGGTTGTTCGGAGTGGATCGGGTACGGCGCGGCCGGTCGACCGTGGTCCGTGGCTCGGTGGGGGCCGGGGCTTCGACGACGGTGCTCATGCCTTGTCCTCTCGGCCGACACGGGAGAGTTTGAGATACGCGATCGAGAAGATCGCCAGGATCAGGAACGCCGACACCGTCAACGCGGAGCCGTAGCCGAACTCCTTCGCGTCGACCGCCATCCGGGCGACGTACAGCGGCAGCGTCATGGTGGCGTTCCCGGGGCCGCCGCCGGTCAACGTGTACAGCAGGTCGACGTTGTTGAACTCCCAGACGGCGCGCAGCAACGTGGACAGGACGATCGCGTTCCGCAGATGAGGCAGCGTCACCGACCAGAACCGTTGCATCCGGCCGGCGCCGTCGACCTCCGCGGCCTCGTACAACTCCTGCGAGATGGTCTGCAGATCGGCGAGCAGCAGGATCGCGAAGAACGGCACGCCTCGCCACAACTCGGCGAGTACGGCGGCCCAGAACGCAGACGTACTGTCGATCAACGGGCTTTCGCCGTAGCTGCCGATGCCCAGGTCGGCGAGGTAGCGGGAGAACCCGGTGGTCGGGCTGTAGATGAGCAGCCAGATCGTCGTGGTCAGTACGCCGGCCACCGCCCACGGCGAGAACACCAGCGACCGGGCCAGACTCCGGCCGACGAAGGTCTCGTTGATGACCAGGGCCAGGCCGAGCCCCAGCACCAACTGGAGCCCGACCTCGACCACGACCCACTGGGTGGTGAACCGCAGCGAGTCCCAGAACAGCTGGTCGCTCAGCAGGTTCTGGAAGTTCTGCAGACCGATGAACCCGTTGCTGCGCGGCTTGGTGACGTTGTACTTGAACAGCGAGTAGTAGACGACACTGCCGATCGGGTACAGCAGGAAGACTGCGACGAGGACCAGGGTCGGCGCCAGCAGCGCGTACGGCGTCCACCTTTCCCGCGGTCGCCGGCGGACCGCCTTGACCGGCGGCGCGGGATCAGCCTGCAGAACTGCCATCGTGAATTCTCCTTGGTGATTGCTGCGAGGTCAGTCGCGGTCGACGGGGTTCCACCCGTCGGATCCGGCCAGCCAGGCCGAGCGGTTGGCCGCCGCGGCTTCGGCGTCGGCCAACTGCGGCCGGCCGTCACCGGTCGCGGCACCCGGGCCCGTGTTGTGGTACTCCGCGAAGCGCGCGTCCCGCCACGACCAGCCGCTCATGTCCGACCATCCCGGCGTACCGATGTGGGCGCCCAGCCAGGAGTCCCGCACCACCACGAGCGGGTCGGCCCCGGGATCGTTGTTCGGGTGCCACGGCCGGCCGAGGAACACCGTTCCGGCCGCCGCGTCCGACTCGAACCGGCTGTGTTCGATCAGGAAGCCGTACGGGTTGCTGTCGATCGTCGCGGCCGCAGTGACATACCCATTGACCGCTTGACCGCGATCCACCGACTTGATCGTGCTGTCGGTGATGACCGCCGTACCGCGGCCGTAGATGAAGTCGACGTCACCCTGGATGAACGAGTCGGTGATCCAGGTACGGGCGCGCGCCTCACGACTCGGTGTGTCGAGGAGCAGGGTGTCCTGATTGCCCAGCAGCCGGACGTTGTCGAGCCGGATCCGGTCGCCTGCGGTGCGCAAGGCGAGAGCCTGGCTGGGGAAGTTCGCCTGCTCGTCCCACGCGTTCTGAACGGTGATGTCCTCGACGGTGACGTCGTCGCCGAGGATCCCCAGCGTGGCCGAACCTGTCGCGCCGAACGTCCCGCCGTAGAACTTCTCCTGCCCGGCGGCGAGCTCATAGGTCAGTACGACGTCCGCCGGGTTGCCGGTCGCGCCGCGGATGGTCAGGTTGTCCTGGAATCCCCAGATCCGGACGACCTCCCGGTACACGCCCGGCTTGACGACGATCGTGGCCGGCCGGCCGCCGACCGTGGCCACCGCCGCGCTGATGCTGGCGAAGTCACCAGTGCCGTCGAGCGCGACAGTCACCGTCCGCCCGTACGTACGAGCCCTCGTGGTGGGACCGGCGTACGCACCGACGATCGAGGGAACCGAGCTCGCCGGATCCGGCGTCGAGGAGTAGTACGTCGCGGGGTCGAACGCCGTACCGACGTTGTCGCGCCGGCCGCGGACGTTGGTGAAGATGTTGCCGCGGTTGACGATCTGCGACGCCGGGTCCTTGGCGACGACCGGATCCTCGCCGTCGGAGTAGTAGTTGCTCTCGGCCACCACCTTGGAGGCGCCGCGGGACATCGTTCCGTACTGACCGATGCCGCGGAACCAGTTGTTGTAGACGTGCGCTGCCTCGACGTTGTCGATGCTCGCGTTACGCTGGTAGGTGTTCGAGAACCAGTTGTGGTGCAGGGTCAGCTTGGTCACCACGTTGGGTGTCCAGCCGACGCCTACGGCCTTGTTGTGCGCGCTGAACACGTTCCACGACAGCGTGACGTAGTCCGAGTCCTTGCGTACGTCGACCAGGCCGTCACCGAGCCGTTCGAAGGTGACGTGGTCGATCCAGACATGGTGCGCGGTGTCGAGCCGGACGCCGTCGTTGTCGTTGTCGCTGCGCTTGCCGTCCCAGTCGCCGGGGATGTAGGAGTCGCGGATCCGCAGGTTCCGGACGACAACGTTGTGGGTGCCGTTCAGGAACAGTCCGCCGCCGACGAGCTCGGCTGTTTCGCCGGCGCCGACGATGGTCTTGTCCGAGGCGACCGGAATCTGTGTGCCGAAGGGGATCCGGAGACTGCCCCGGACGACGATGATCAGCGGGCCGGGCTGTGCGGCGTACTGGGTCAGCTCCTCGGCGGTGCCGGCCGTGACGGTCCGGCCGCCGAGGCCGCCGATAGTGCCGTCGGGCGACTCCGCGGTCGGGATGGAGGCCATGCCGGTCGCGCCGGCCGACCACACCGGCCCGTCCGCGGTCGTGGTGGCGGATGCGCCCATGAGGGCGAGCAACTCCGCCTCGGCGCGGATCTGGTTCGGGTTGCCGGCAACAGACGTTGGGGCGGCGCTGGATGCCGGCACCAGGGCGGCGGCCAGTGTGAGGGAGAGTCCACCGACGGCCAGGCATCGGCGGACGTACGTCAGGAGGGCGGATCGGTTCATGAAGGTCGTCCTCTCAGTCCAGTCGGCCCGCGCCGGCCCAGGCGCCGACCAGGGCGGGGACGGTCGGTGCGGGATAGATCGTCAGATGCGGTCCCGCGCTGCCAGTGACCGTGGAGAGCAGCGGAGCTTCGGGATGCGCGGCGTTGTAGGCATCCAGTACGGCGGTCTTGCGGCCGTTGACCCAACTGCCTGACTCCGAGATGCCGGTACCGCCCCAGTTGTGGATGATGCGGTCCGTCGTCACGCCGGCCGTCAACTCGAACCAGTTCTCGCGGGCAGTGATCGACGACTCGACGCCGACGCCCCAGGAGTACTCGTAGTGGCTCGGATCCGTGACGCGATAGAGGTTGTTGTAGACGTTCACCTGGCCGAAGCGGACGCGGGGTGCCCGCTGGACGAGGTCCGTGAACTCGTTGTGGTGCAGGGTCACGCGAATCTTGCCGCGGTCGGCGATGACGGTGTCACCGTTGCCCCACAGCATCGACTTGTCGTGGCCGCTGAGCTTGTTCCAGGAGATCGTCACCAGGTCGGCCTGACGGACCACGTCGAGCAGGCCGTCGTGGCGCAGGAACAGTTCGCCGAAGTAGCGCGGCTGCTCGGCGTCGACGGTGTCACCGTCGTCGAGTGTGAGATGGTCGAGCCAGACATGCGTCCCGCCGCTGACCACGAGGTTGTCCCACTCGGTCTTCCAGGTCTCGCCGTTCCAGACGGGGAAGCAGTCGTACGCGTCGGAGATCCGCAGGTTGCGGACGATGACGTTGTCGACCCGATCGATGTTCAGCGAGAAGCCGACGAGGTGTGCGCGGCCGGCGCCGATCAGCGTGGTGTTCGCACCGATGTCCAACTGGACCTGCGCACGCTGCCGGTTGTTCGACGCCTTCCGCGCGTCTTCCATCGGACCGCTAGCCGGACCCGTCCAGCGCGCCGGATCGTACGTCGCCAGATAGTCCGCGAGCGTGTACGGCGCGACGGCATACTGCTCGCAGGGTATGCGCCGGCCGTCCTCGGTCGTGTTCGCGTCGATGAGGCCGGCGACCTGCACGATCTTCGGCTGGTCGCCGGCGACGGCTTGCCGCAACTCGGCCGGCGTCCGCACGCGAATGACGTTCTTCGCGGCGGCGCCTCCCGTCGTACCGGAGCCTTCGGAGGCCCACCCGTCACCGGTCGCGAGGGTCTGACGAGACGGATCAACGTTGTCGGATGTGGGTTGTGCTGTCGCGGACGGTGCCGCGACGAGGCTGAGAAGTACGGCGCCGGCCACCAGGAGCGGCGCCGTACGACGAATGCTGGGCGGCATGAGAGTTCTCCTTTACCGAGAGAAACCGGTTTCTGGCGAGGTCGTCACTGTCCGTGGTCATACAGAGGAGGAAGGGGCTACTTGCCGCCCTTGGGCGACGCGTCGTATTCCTTCTTGGCCTGCTCGAAGCGGGCGGCGTACTTGTCCGCGAACGCCTGCGCGGTGAGTTTCTTCTGGAGGACCTTCTGGAAGTCGGGTTCCATCTCGGTCTTCAGGATCTTGCCCCAGTCGGGCAGGTACGTCGGGAGCTGGAGGTACTGCGTCTTCGGGTTCTTCGAGGTCTCGACGATCGCCTTCAGCGGCTGCGACTCCTGCACCCAAGGTGCCTTCGCGGCCTCGGTGTTGGCAGGTACCTGACCGACGGCTTCGCACCATTCCGAGTTGGCCGTCGTGCTCAGGTACTCGACGAACTTCCACGCCGCCGCCTTCTTCTGGCTCTTGGCCAGGATCCCGAGACCGGAGATCGCCGGCGCCGTCGCGGTGATGACGCCGTCGGCGTTCGGGAACGGCTGGACGCCGGCCACGTTCGCCGGGCCGAGCGCCTTGAAGTGGTCCTGGGTCGAGCCGAGGTTGTGGTGCGTCGCCCACGCCGAGCCCCCGTCGAACGCGGCGACGATCTTGGCGTAGTCATTGGACAGGTCCGCGGGAGCGCTGACAGTTCCGTACAGACCGGCGTACCGCTCGAGCGCCTTGACCGCCTCGGGGTCGTTGAAGGTCGCCTTGCCGTCGTCGGTGAAGAACTTCCCGATCCCTGCCTGGCCGTACGTCATCGCGAACATCGGCGGCATCGCCCCCGGGCCACCGCGGAACGCGAACCCGAACCGGTTCTTGTCCTTCTCGGTCAACTTCCGGGTCAGATCGAAGAACTCATCGTACGACGTGGGCGCGGCCAGCCCCTTCTGCTTCAGCCAGTCGGTGCGGTACCAGATGACATCCGACAGCGCGCTCAGCGGCGCCTTGTAGAGCTTCGAGTCGGACGAGTTGCGCCGCTCGTTGGCGATCATCGTGCGGTCGATCTTGCTGGTCAGACCGGACTTCTCGTACGCGTCGTCCAGAGTGACCAGGGCGTTCTGCGCGATCAGGTGGGCCACGTCGTTGCCGATCAGCAGGACGTCGGGCACCTCGCCGGAGGCCAGTGCGTTGTCGACCTTCTGCAGGTACGACGAGTTGGGCAGGCCGACGTACTCGACCTTGATGTCGGGGTTGGCGGCATTGAAGTCGCCGATCAGCTTCTCCCACTTCTTGGTCAGCGCCGGATTGGCGTTGGTGTCCCAGAACTGGACGGTGCCCTTCGCCTCCCCCCAGTCGTCCGGGTTGCTCGCCGCTTCCGAACCACCACCGCTCGTCGGGCCCGCGCAGCCCGCGATAGTCAGGGCCACGGCCGCTGCGGTCGCGGCGGCGCGTAGCCAGCCTGTGCGCGTCATCTTGGGCCTTCTCTCGTCGATCGCCACGCTCGGATAGTTGAGAAACCGGTTTCTGTATGAGAAAGTAACACAGCGCTGTCGGCTCGTACAGAGTTCGGAAGGCGGTTTCCATGGCTCGATCCCAGATCGGAGGGCGCGACACATGTATGCCAACCCGGTGCTGAACGCCGATTGGCCGGACCCCGATGTGATCCGGGTCGGCGACGACTACTGGATGGTCGCGTCGAGCTTCAACCGCGCGCCCGGCCTGCCGGTGCTGCACTCGCGCGACCTGGTCTCGTGGACGCTGGCCGGGCACGCTCTGCGCGAAGTCCCGCCCGTCGAGCACTTCCGGATCCCACGGCACGGGGGCGGCGTCTGGGCGCCAAGCATCCGCCACCACGACGGACGGTTCTGGATCGTCTATCCCGATCCCGACCACGGGATCTGGGTGCTCACGGCAACGGAACCCTCGGGCGAGTGGTCGGAGCCGCGGTTGCTGCTGGCGGGCCGCGGCCTGATCGATCCCTGCCCGTTGTGGGACGACGACGGGCGGTGCTACCTGGTCCATGGCTGGGCGAAGAGCCGCGCCGGGATCAAGAACCGGCTGACGGTCCGTGAGGTGTCCGCGGAGCTGGACCAGGTGATCGGGCCGGCCAGGACGGTCATCGACGGCGATGAGTTGCCCGGGTACACGACGCTTGAAGGGCCGAAGTTCTACAAGCGGGACGGGTACTACTGGATCTTCGCGCCGGCCGGTGGGGTCACTACCGGGTGGCAGTCCGTCTTCCGGGCGCGGACGCCGTACGGTCCGTATGAGGATCGCGTCGTACTGGCGCAAGGATCGAGTCCGGTGAACGGACCGCATCAGGGCGCGTGGGTGGACACACCGGACGGCGAGGACTGGTTCGTGCACTTCTCCGATCAAGGTCCGACGGGGCGCGTCGTTCATCTCCAGCCGATGAGGTGGGAGGACGGCTGGCCGGTGATGGGTACGTCGGGCGAACCGGTACTGCGGCATCCGCTGCCGGGTCGCGCTGTCGGCGAGCAGCGTGAGCCCGATCGCGACGACACGTTCGACGGCCCGAAGCTGTCGCCGATCTGGCACTGGCAGGCGAACCCGAGGCCGGAGTGGTACGACGCTCCCAAGAACGGAACCCTGCGCTTGGCGATCCTGCCGGACGACGACGGCGACCTGAGGCATCTCCCCCAGGTGCTCGGCCAGCAACTGCCCGGTCGACCGACCCGCTTCACCACATCGGTCCGGCTCGACGGAGGCGGAGCGGGAGACCGCGCGGGTCTCGTCGTACTGGGTCAGAGCTATGCGTGGCTCGGACTCCATCGCACACCGGCCGGCGTCGACCTCGTGCTGCGCAGAAACGGTACGCCGGACGAAGACGTGCTGTTTCAGCTCCAGGTGGCAGCGCCGTACGCCGAACTCGCCGCCGACGTCGACGAGGATGCGATGGTGAGGTTCTCGTACCGCGTCATGGACGACTGGGTCGAGATCCCGGCCGAGTTCCAGGCGGTCGAGGGCCGGTGGACCGGGGCCGAGGTGGGACTGTTCGCGGTCGCACCACAAGGCACGATGGAGTACGGCGGAGCCGAGTTCGGACCGTTCCGCGTCGATGAGCGAAAGCCGGTTTGATGGGCAGGACGCCGAAGGACTCGATCACGATCGCCGACGTCGCACGCGCGGCGGAGGTGTCGCGGGCGACCGTGTCACGGGTGATGAACGGGAGCGTGACTGTCGATCCCGAACTCGCCGAGCGCGTGCACGCCGCCGCGGACCGGCTCAACTACCGGCCCAGCAATCTGGCCCGCAGCCTGTCACTCGGCCGGACGAACATGGTCGCGCTGGTGGTCCCCGACCTCGGCAACCCCCTGTTCCAGCAGATCCTGCGCGGGATCACGAACGCGTCGGGCGCGGACGGCTACCGGGTGCTGGTCGCCGAGACCGACGAGGACCCGGGCGCGGAGGCGGCGATCGCGATCGAGGCACGACGTCGCTGCGACGCCTTGATCATGGTCTCGCCGCGGTTGCCGGAGGACCAACTGCAGGAACTGTTGCCGCAGGTGCAACCGGTGATCCTGGTCAATCGGCAAGGACCCGAGGACGTCGCGTCGATCGTGGTCGACTACGGCCGGGCGGTCCGGGTCGTGGTCGACCACCTGGTCGGTCTGGGACACCGGCGACTCGCCTACCTGGCGGGGCCGCCGGCGAGCTCGTCCAACCTGGCCCGGCTGCGTGCGCTGGAGACCGCCGAGCGGGAGGTGCCTGGCCTCCAACTGGTCCGGCTGGACTGCGGCTCGTCGATCGAAGACGGCTATGCCGCGGTCGAACAGGTGCTGGAGTCACAGGTCACTGCGGTGGTCGCGTTCAACGATCTGGTGGCGTTCGGTTTGCTGGCGCGGCTCAACGAGGTTGGGGTCGCCGTACCGGCGGATCTGTCGGTGACCGGGATGGACGACATCGGGCTCGCGCGCTTCGCCGTACCGTCGCTGACCACGGTGCGAGTACCGCAGGCAGAGTTGGGAGAGCTCGCGTGGCGGCGGTTGACCGCCGCGATCGCGGCGACGGTGGCCGACGTGGACGGCGTACCGGATCTTCGGCTGGCGCTGCGCGCGAGCACCGGTCCTGTGCCGCAGGCAAGCCGCCTGCTGGGTGATGCCCCGCCTGCCCGGGGTGGTCCGGCGCGGTGGCAGCAGCGTGGAGATCTGTTTGTCCTCGGCAACGATTCGGGCCTGCTCGCACACTACGAGTCCGGTCGGCGGATGCCGCAGGTGCATTCGCCGCGGCCGTACCTGCATCCGGTTCGCACGCTGGGCGGGCACCCCCTGACCGAGGTCAGCCCGGTCGATCATCGGCATCACTACGGCGTCTCGCTCGCCGTTGCCGGCGTCAACGGAACCTCGCACTGGGGCGGTCGGACGTTCCTTCCCGGCCGTGGTCCCACCCTGCTGACGAACCACGGCCAGCAACGCAGCCGAGGAGTCACGGTCGACGACCATTCGCTGACCGACGACATCACCTGGTACGACGAACAAGGCCGACCGCAACTCGTCGAACGCCGACACCTCACCGGCACGCTCGATGAGGGCGGTTGGCGACTCGACTGGCACAGCGTTCTCACCGCCCGCTACGGATCGGTCCGCATCGACAGCCCGGCGACCTCGGGCCGACCAGGCGTCGGGTACGGCGGGATCTTCTGGCGCCTGCCGTCCGCCGACACCACCGTTGTCCTCAGCGAGGCCGGCGAAGGCGCCGATGCGGCGTACGGCTCCACGAGTCCGTGGCTGGCTTTCGTCCAGCAACGAGGCGACATCGTCACCACCTTGCTGCTCGTTCAGCCGCAGGAGGACCGGCGCCCTTGGTTCCTGCGCGCGTCTGACTATGTCGGCGCGGGACCGGCCCTGGCCTGGCAGAACACCTTGGCTCTTCAGCCAGACCAGGACCTGTCGCTGTCGCTCACCGCCTTGTTGCTGGACCGCTCGGTCGACCTGGCGGACGCAGCTGACCTGGCCGAGCGTCTTACTCTTCGGGCCAGGTGATCCAGGACGCGGGAATCTCGTCGTCGAGACGCCGGACCTGGCGGTGGTCCAGCACCTGCCGCTCCACCAGTTGCGCGGCTACTATCCTGGCCACTTCGATCGCGCCCGGTGGGTTGAAGTGCGTGTTGTCCTGCTCCGTGGCGGTCCAGTTGAAGTACTGCTTCGTCTCCTCGGGGCCGAGTTTCTGCCACAGGGCAAGGGACAATGCCTGGGTGTCGATCAGCGGCACGCCCTCCTGCTCGGCGAGGGCCCGTATCGCCGGCGGGTAGTCACCGTGGCTGGGCAGGGCGTTGCCGGCGGGGTCGAAC
Source organism: uncultured Actinomycetota bacterium (assembly GCA_963822475.1). Classification (GTDB taxonomy): domain Bacteria; phylum Actinomycetota; class Actinomycetes; order Propionibacteriales; family Kribbellaceae; genus Kribbella. The sequence continues at coordinate 99,440 of CAWGHT010000006.1, read as the reverse complement.
CGTCTCCGCTCCACCGGGGTGGCCAGCACAGGCAGCGCGCCGCGCGCCCGTGCTCCGTCGACGTACTGGCGTAGATAGGCTTGGTACGTCGTCCACGGCTCGGTGTAACGCGTCGGATCTGTGGTCTTCTCGTCGTTGTGGCCGAACTGGATGAGCAGGATGTCGCCCGGCTTGATCACGGCGAGGATGGCGTTCAGCCGGCCCTCGTCGATGAAGCTCTTCGAACTGCGCCCATTGGCTGCCCGGTTGTCTACGATCAGATCCTTGTGCAGAAAGAAGGGCAACGCCATGCCCCAGCCGGTCTCGGGGGCGGCTGCGGAGTACTTCTGAGCTGCCGTCGAGTCACCGGCGATGTAGATGGTGTGCATTTCCTGGGTGTCTCCAATGGTGTTCGCGGACGCGGCCGCGGTATTGAGGGTCGATACGACCGTGGTGGCCATGAGGAAAGCGAGCGCCGCCCGCAGGCGCCATCCGCTGCCGTTGCCGATCATGATCAGTTCAATCCCTTCTGCGGAGCCCAGCCATCCGTTCCGGACAGGTAGTCGGCGGTCGTGTGCCGCGCGGCGTCGACATCGCTCATTTGCGGACGGTCGGCGGTGATCGGGGAGCCTGGACCGTAGTTGTGGTACTCGCTGAACCGGGCGTCCTGCCAGGAGAATCCGCCCATGTCCGACCAGGGAGATGTCTTGATCGCCGCGGGCAGTTCGGTGTCGCGGATCAGTACCTGGGCGATGGCGTCGGGATTGCCTCCCGGATGCCACGGCCGTCCGAGATGAAACGAGTTCACCGGCGCGTCGCTGACGATCCTCGACTTCGTGATGAGGAACCCGTAGGGATTGTCTTTCCAGGTCGAGGCCGCGGTGATCCAGCCGTTGTTGGTACTCGAGCCACGGTCGAGCGCTTTGATGACGGATCCCTCGATCACGGTCGTGGCCCGGCCGTAGATGAAGTCGACGTCGCCCTCGATGGAGGAGTCGCGGACGTACACGCGGCTCACGGTCTCGAGCTTCGGGGTGTCGGTCATCAGCGTGTCCTGATTGCCCTTGAACGCCGTGTTCCTGAAGACGATCCGGTCGCCGAAGGTCTTCATCGCCAACGCCTGCTCGGCGGGGAGGTCGTTGGCGGCTTCGTCGAAATCGTTGGTGAAGGTGAGGTTCTCAGCTGTCACGTCGTTCGCAGAGATCAGGACGGTGGCGCTGCCTGACGAGCCGCCGTACGCCGCCGGTGTGTCGTAGACGATCTCGGTCTTGGAGCGGTCGTCGCCGGTGCCCAGGAAAGTCAGATGCGGCTTGGTGGCGGGGATGCGCACCTTCTCGCGATAGGTGCCCGGCGCGATCCGTACCGTCATCTGTCCGTCGTTGCCGTCGGGGACCGCGTCCACGGCGGACTGCACTGTGGGGTAGTCCGCCGGCACGTTCAGAACAGTGATCGTGCCGATGTTCTTCTGCGGACCGGAGAACACCCGCAGCAGTGCCGGCACGGCCGCAGCCGGATCGAGCCGGTATTCGTAGAAGTCGTGGGCATCGAAGGCAGTGCCCCACTCGTCGTGGCGGCCGGTGGTGTTCTTCAGGATGGAGCCGCGCTGAACGAGCTCGGCGGTGGGGTCGGCCTGGTACGGATGCTGGACGTCTTCGTAGTAGCTGTTTTCGATCAGCATCTTGGTGTGGCCGCGGGAGTAGTTACCGTATGTCCAGACCGGGTCGCCGTCGTGGACCTGGGCGGAGATGTAGTTGTTGTAGAGATGGGCATACGCGCAGTTGTCGGCAGATGGGTTGCGTTGCTTGGTGCCGTTGAACCAGTTGTGGTCGAGGGTGACTTGCGTCTTGACGTTGTCGGTCCAGCCGATACCGAAGGCCTTGTTGTGGTTCTCGAACCGGTTGTAGGAGACAGTGATGTACTGGCTGTCCTTGCGGAGATCGATGAGGCCGTCCCCCATGTGGGTCAACCGGTTGTGGTCGATCCAGACGTGGTCCACGGTGTCCAGCTGGATCGCGTCGAAGTCCTGGGTCTTGCCGTCCCAGTCACCCTCGACGTAGGAGTCGCGGATGGTGAGATTGCGGATGATGACGTTGTGCGTCCCGGGGTTCAGGTGCAGCTCGCCGTGTACGATCTCGCCGGTCGTGCCGACGCCGACGATGGTCTTGTCGGAGGTCACGATGATGTTGGACCCGAACGGCGAGACGGCAATCGATCCCTTGACCCGGATGACGTACCGTCCTTCCGCGGCGGCGTACGCAGCCAGTGATGCCTGGTCGGTGACGGTGACGACCTTGCCTCCGGCGCCGCCGGTGGTGCCGCCTGCCAGTGAGGCGAAACCGTGTGCTGTGTCGGAGAACCGGTCCGGACCGGCCGCAGCGGGCGCCGGGGCGCCATCGGGCTCGGTGGTGGCTGCCGCGGAGTGCGGTGCGGTGAAGGCGAACACGCTTGCCAGGGCGGCGAGCACCGTACTGACCCTCGCGGTCAATCGTCTGCTTCGAACATGCGTCATTGCGGCTCCTTGCTGAGCGGAGTTGTCCGGCCGGGTCACTTCAGGCCGGTGGTGGCGATGCCCTTGACGAGGTACTTCTGGCCGGCGATGAAGAACCCGATGACCGGTGCGATCGAGACGAACGACATCGCGAACATCTGCCCCCACTGGCTCTGACCTTCGGAATCCATGAACTGCCTCAGCGCGAGCGGCACGGTGTAGAGCTCGGGATCGGTCAGATACAGGAGCGGGCCGAAGAACTCGTTCCAGACCGAGATGAATGTGAAGACCGCGGTCGTCGCGAGCGCCGGCAGGCAGAGTGGCAGGATGATCCGGTAGAACGTCCGGAACGGTCCGCAGCCGTCGATCCGCGCGGCGTCGTCCAGCTCACGCGGCAGCGCCCGCATGAACTGCACCATGAGGAAGATGTAGAACGCGTTGGTGGCAAGGAAGTTCGGCACCAGCAGCGGATAGTACGTGTTCAGCCAGTCCAGCTTGGAGAACATGATGTACTGCGGCACCAGCAGAACGTGCCCGGGAAGCATCATCGTCCCGAGCATGAGAACGAAGAAGAGCTTCCGCCCACCGAAGTCCAGGCGGGCGAAGCCGTACGCCGCCAGCGAGCAGGACAGCAGGTTCCCGATGATGCTCAGTACCACGATGACGGCCGAGTTGACCAGGTAGATGCTGAACGGCTGTTGCAGCGCGTTCCACCCGTCGGTGTAGTTCGACAGGTTCCATTGGGCCGGCCACAGCGACAGGTCCTTGAAGATGAGCGCGTTGGGTTTGACCGAACTGGAGACGAGCCAGGCCAGCGGGTACATCATCACGATCCCGATGACACACAGCAGCAGATGACGACGGAACCGCGCCTGCCGCGTGTTCCCCATCCGCTCGAAGTAGCTGTCTTCGTCCCCGTCAGTGGCAGGTCGTGCTTTCGTGGTGACAATCGACATGGTGTTCCGGCCTCACTGTTCGTAGAAGACCCAGTACTTCGCGGCGAGGAAGTTGATCGCGGTGAAGGCGGCGATGATGACCAGCAGCATCCAGGCCATCGCCGACGCGTAGCCCATGTGGAACTGCGAGAACCCCTGCTGGTACAGGTACAGGTTGTAGAAAAGCGTGGAGTCCGCAGGACCGCCGGTACCGCCGCTCATCACGAAGCCCTGGGTGAAGGTCTGGAACGACGAAATCAGCGACTGGATCAGGTTGAAGAAGATGATCGGGCTCAGCAGCGGCACCGTGATCGAGCGGAACTGCTGCCACTTCGACGCGCCGTCGATCGCCGAAGCCTCGTAGTACATCACCGGGATCTGCCGGAGGCCGGCCAGGAAGATGACCATCGGCGACCCGAAGGTCCAGACGTGCAACAGGATCAGTGTCGTCAGGGAGAAGTCCGGGTCGGAGGTCCAGCTCGGGCCGGGGATGCCGAACCAGCCGAGCAGGTCGTTGACGATGCCTTCGGCACCGAAGATGTGCCGCCAGAGGATGACGATGGCGACGCTGCCGCCCAGCAGCGACGGTAAGTAGAAGACGGCGCGGTAGATCGACAGGCCGCGGATCCCCTTGTTCAGCACCATCGCGACCATCAGCGCAACCGCGAGCGACAGCGGGACCGAGATGAAGGTGTAGAGGAACGTGACCTTCATCGACTGCCGAAGCAGCGGGTCGGCGAGCATCTCGCGGAAGTTGGCGAATCCGATCCAGCGTGGCGCGTTCAGCAGGTTGTAGTCGGTGAACGCGAGGTACAGCGAGGCGAAGAACGGCACGATCGTGAAGAGCATGCCGATGAACCAGGGCAGCAGGAAGACGTACCCGGCCCGGTCCCGGCGGCGCTTCCGCGGAGGCGGTTTGCGCGGTGTCGACGCCGGCCGGGGGCGGGCCGTCTGCTCGAGGAGAGCTGTCATCTGGCCAGTGCCTTCTGGCCGGCCGCCAGGAACGCCTTCGCCGCGGCCGCCGGAGTCTGCCGTTTGAACTCGACCTCGGTCGCGATCGTCTTGAGGCTCGCGGCGATGGCGCTGGCTCCGGGTGGGTTGCTGGTGGACCGCAGCAGGTCCTCGGCCTGGAGTTTGGTGAGGTAGTCGGACGCGACCTGGTCGTCGGGGGCCAGCGTGGACTCGATCTCCTTGGTCACGTTCGGGTTCACCGGGACCCCGCGCGTGGTGCCGGTCGCCTTCGAGGCCCGCGCGTCGTTCACCAGGAAGTCGAGCAGCTTCAAGGTCTCGGCCGGGTGCTTGGACTTCGCCGAGATCGACCACAGGTGTGGACAGTCGATGGTCTGCCCGCGCCGGCTCTCCGTCGTCTCACCAGGGACGCGCAGCAGCGCGAGGTTGCCGCCGGCATCCTTGTTGTAGCCCAGGAAGTTGTTGGTCGGGATGATCTGGCAGGCGAGCGTCCCCTTTGCCAGCGGCGACTCCGAGGACGAGCTGCCGACGTTCTCGAAGAACCCGGCCGGCGGGAACCCGCCCTCGGCCCGCATCCCCTCGATCATCTCGAACCAGGCGGCGACGGTGCCCTCGCTGACACCCAGCCGGCCGTCGTCGGTGAAGAAGTCCTCACCGCGCTGCCGGGTGAAGACGACGATGTTGGCCAGCGTGCCGGCCTCGAAGCCGGTGCCGTAACACCTTCTTGCCGCTTTTCGCCGAGATTTCCCGGGCGAACGCGGCCAGATCCTTCCAGCCCCAGCTGTCTCCGTCCGGGATCGGTACGCCGTACCTCTCGGTGATGGTCTTGTTGACGACGAAGCCGATGGTGTTGAGCCCGGCTGGTACGCCGTACAACTGCTCGCCGACGGCGCCGATGTCGCGGACGTTGGGCGGCAGCGCGCTCAGGTTCAGCTGGTCGGCGTGCTTGTTCAGGTCGAGCAGCGACCCACGCTCGGAGTACTCCCGCAGAGAGTCCGTCCGCATCGCCAGCAGGTCCGGTGCGTCGCCGGCGGCGAACCGGGTGGCGAGTTTGTCCTTGTACGGGCCGCTGTCCTGGTACTCCGTCTTCACCGTGATGGTCGGGTTGTCCTGGTGGAAGATGTCCAGGGCTGCCTGGGTCTTCTTCGCCCGGGCTGCGTCGCCCCACCAGACCATGTTGAGCTGGACGCTGCTGCCGCCGGTGGCGTCGTCGTCGCCACCACCCCCGAACCCGCGCCCGCAGGCGGTGAGTCCGAGACCGAGGGCGGAGACTCCAGCCAGCCCTCAGCACGTCCCGGCGGCTTGGTGTGCGTTCTGACATGGGATTCCTGCCGTTTCTGATCGGATCGGTTCAGACGCCGATGGTTGCCTGCGGCCCGGACCCGGACCGGAGCAGCGCGGGGACGTTCTCGACCGGGTCGAGCGTGTAGCTGTAGTAGGCGCTCGGATCGAACGCGGCGCCCTTCTCGGTGACGAGTCCGTCGGACCAGGTGCAGTTCACCGTGCGATTGCCGCGCTGGACCAGCTCACCGGCCTCGACGTAGTACGGGTTGTGGACGGTGTCGAAGTAGCTGTTCTCGATGACCGCCTTGGTGAGGCCGCGGACATAGTTGCCGTACGACGTCACGTTCTGGAGATAGTTGTTGTACAGATGGGCCCGGGCGACGTTGTCGATGCTCGGATTGCGCTGGATCGAGTTGTAGATCCAGTTGTGATGGATCGTCATCTGCGCCGTCAGGTTAGGCGTCCAGCCGATGCCGAACGACTTGTTGTTGTCGGACAGGATGTTCCACGACACGGTCAGGTAGGTGGTGTCCTTCCGGCTGTCCAGCAAGCCGTCGTTCATCCGCGTCAGATGGTTGTGATCGATCCAGATGTGGTCGGCGGTGTCGAGCCGGATCGCGTCGAAGTCGTAGACCTTGTCGCCGGGATCGTCGTCCGGCATCAACGTGTCGCGGATGGTGAGGTTGCGGATGATCACGTTCCGCATGCCGGTGGTGACGTAGAACCCGCCGTACGCGATCTGCCCACTGGTTCCGGCACCGACGATCGTCTTGTTCGATGCGACCCGGATCATGGTCCCGCGGGGACTGATCGGGATGGTGGTGGCGATCCGGATCACGTAGGGCTCGGGCGCGGCGGCGTACTGGACGAGGTCGGTTTGGTTGTCCACGGTGACGGTGGTGCCACCGCGACCGCCGGTGGTTCCGCCTGCGAGTGAGGCGAATCCGTCCGCGCTGTCCGACCAGGCGGGTGCCGGGTGACCCGGCAAGGGATTCCAGCCGTCGGTGCCGGCCAAGTACTTCGCGGCGGTGTAGCCAGCGGCCTGCGGATCGGTGAGCTGCGGACGATTCGCACTCACACCGGAGCCAGGGCCGCTGTTGTTGTACTCCGCGAAGCGGGCAGCCTGCCACGTGTTCCCGGACATGTCCGTCCAGGGCTGCGCGGTCTTGAGGTGCGCGCCGAGGATCGAGTCGCGTACGACGACCTGCGCGGCCGCTCGCCAGGGACGGCCGAGGGTAGTGGAGCCGGACGGCGCCGTACCGGTGAAACGCGACTGGACGAAGAGAAGGCCGTACGCGCGGTCCGCCGGCGTACTCGCCGCAGTGACCGAGCCGCCGCGCGGAAGAGTGTGGATCTCGCTGCTGTCGAAGACGGCGATGCCGCCGCCGAAGATGAAGTCGCTGTCGCCGGCGATGTAAGAGTTCCGGATGTAGGCGCGGGCGGAGTCCTTGAGCAGGAAGGTGTCCTGGTTGCCGAGCAGGCGGACGTTCGTGAGCTCGGCGCGATCGGAGGCCAGGTTCAGGGCGACGGCCTGATGCCCGGGTTCGGCCGCGTGGGCCGCCTCGTCGAAGTCGTTGGAGATCGTGAGGTTCTGCGCGGCGAAGTCCCGGCCGCTGACGGTTGCTGTCGCGCTGCCCGACGTACCGTAGGTGCTGCCGTCAGGTTTGAGTGTCCCGGCCGAGTGGTTCTCGACGATCACGACCTCGGACGGGCTCTCCCCCAGGCCGAACAGCCGGATGTTCGGCTTGCTGGACGGGATGTTGACGACCCCTCGATAGGTGCCGGGTTTGACAGCGATGGTGATCTGGGCCGGGCTGTTGGCGGGAACGGCGTCGATCGCGGCCTGGACGGTCCGGTACTGACCGGATCCGTCCGCGGCGACGGTGATGCGATGGGCCTGAGCGGAGTGAGCCGGTACGGCGGTCACGAACGAACTCACCACGGTACAGAGGATCGCAGGGAGGATACGGGCGGAGGCGGGATGCATGGGCTGGCCCTTCTGTGCAAAGGGATCGGGCTCAGTGCTGGTGACGGAACTGTAGAAGTGACAGCAATTAGTGTCAATGGCTTTACCTAACCATGAAGGGTTAGTTTCGTGGATTGACTTAATAGCCGCGTCGCAGTACCGTCGTCCCGCTCCCCCAGTCGCCGGCGGGCATCGCCGTATGATGACCGTCGCCGCGCCTGCAGCAGTCATCGTGCGGCGCGCGACCGGCACCTAGGGCAGAGAACGGGCGATCACGTGACGGAATCGGCTAGGGATCTCGATGTCGACGGACGGGCACTCGCGCGCTACGTGTGGGAGCCCGAGCTTCCGCTCGCGTACGCGCCACGCCCGTATCTCCACCCCGTCAAGACCCCCGCGGGGACGACGGTGACGAGCCTGATGCCCGCGTCCCATCCGCAGCACCTCGGCGTCAGCATCGCCCTGCCCGACGTCGCCGGCGCGAACTTCTGGGGCGGACGTTCCTTCCTTCCTGGGCACGGACCGGCCTGGCTGGACAATCAAGGAGTCCAACGCCACGAGCGATGGCTCGAAGAGCGTGCGGACAGGTTGGTGCACACGCTGCGCTGGTTGTCGCACAGCGACGAGATCCTGTTGACCGAACAGCGCGTGATCGCTGCTCGGCCGGCCATGGACACGGCATGGATCCTCGAGATCGGCTACGCCCTGACCAATGCGACAGATCGTCCGCTCGCGATCCGTAGTCCGGCGGCCTCCGGCCGGGTCGGGGCCGGGTTCGGCGGCTTCTTCTGGTGTGCCCCACGCGGCACGCGGAGCGCCCAGGTGTTCGGCCCGTCCGGCACCGGGGTGGAGGCCGTGCACGGGAAGGTGTCCGACTGGATAGCGCTCACCGCAGGCGCGGACGGCGGACCGCCATGGACCCTCGTGTTCGCCGGCCTCGACGAGGCCACCCGAGCCGACCCGTGGTTCGTTCGAACTCGCGACTACACCGGTGTCGGATCATCGCTCACCTGGGACGTCCCGCTGACCCTTCCGCCGTACGGCGTCGCCGCCCGCTCGATCGCCACCGTGATCGCGGACGGCGAGTTGTCCGATGGGGCCGCCGCCGAACTGGTTGCCATGGCGAGGGCAACGCCGTGACGCGGCCGGTGCGCCGGACCCTGACGGCTTCCCCTGCGAACACGCCCGTACGCCAGGAAGGTCTGCGCAGTCTCAATCTCGGCCTGGTCTTCCGCCACATCGTGGCGGCCGTCGACCCGATCTCACGGACCGAGCTCGTCCAATTGACGAGCCTGACCAAACCAACGGTCTCGCGCATCGTCGACGACCTGGTCCAGGGACGGCTGGTCGCCGAGGCAGGTCCGGCACACGGCGGCGGCGCGGGCCGTCCACGGGTCGGGCTGACCCTGTCGAAGGAAGGTCCCGCCGGTCTCGGCCTCGACATCCGCGGCGACTGCCTCGCCGCGTGTGTCGTGGACCTCACCGGGGAGGTGCGCCATCTCAGCTTCTCGCCGCCCCGGCATCCGGGGAGGCGGCCCAAGACGGTGCTTGCCGAACTGGCCACCATGGCACGCGAGGCCACTGCTGCTGCCGCGTCGGAGAACCTCACGGTCGTCGGCGGAATGCTGTCGGTGCCGGGACCGGTGGCGGAAGGCAGCGTGGTGAAGTTCGCGCCTCAGCTGGGGTGGCGGGACGTGGACGCCGGCATGCTGCTGCGAGATGCGCTGGGAGATCTTCCGGTAACAGTCGACAACGAAGCGAACCTTGCGGCCCTCGGTGAGCTGTATGCGAGCGCCGAGGAGCTCCGGGACTTCGTCTACGTGTCCGGCGAGCTCGGAGTGGGCGCAGGCCTGGTACTCAACAGCCAACTGCTGCGCGGCGCCCGCGGATGGAGCGGCGAACTGGGTCACGTCACGGTTTTCCCCAACGGCCGGGCCTGTCCGTGCGGCGCGAACGGCTGCCTGCAGACCTACGCCAGCGTGGAGTCGATCCTCGGCAAGGGCAGCCCCCACGAGGGCGCCAGCCCGCTGTCCACGGTCCTCGCCCGCGCGGATGCGGGCTCCAAGACCACGCGCGCAGCCTTGGACACCGCCGGTACCGCGCTCGGGATCGCGCTGTCCGATCTGGTCAACCTCCTCGACCTGGACACCGTCCTGCTCGGCGGCAGCTACTCGCTCCTGTCATCCTGGCTTCTCGACAACATCCACACAGAGCTCACACGCAGAGTCCTCAGCGCGCAGTGGTCGAGGATCGACGTACGCCCGGCCCTCCTCGGCCCGGACGCCGCAGTCATCGGCGCAGCCCTCACAGTGATCGAGCACGTCAGACAGAGCCCAGCTTCCTGGCTGGCCTCCACCGCCTGACCGTGATCGGTGTTCGCTGCGACCTGCCTCGGCGAGACGCGCCCGTCATGGCGCTGGAGATCGGTGCTGAGGTGCTGCGGTCGAGTCACGGATGACGAGTTCGGTGGCGAGTTCGACGCGTTGGCTACAAGCTTGCCGAACACGCTCAGGTGGAATGCCCCGGCGCCTGCGAGGAGCCCAACCAAGCACAACGAAGAACGCCGCACCGCCAACCTCGCCCCGCCCCCAAACTGGCCGAGCTCGCCGACCCTGCCAAATCAAACCAGGTCAGGCGCGAACGGGCAGCTCGCAAACCCGCGGAGTGGAGCCAAGGTCCTCACGAAGGCGCGAAGACGGTGTAGCACAGTTCAGGGTCGTCGATCGCCCGCGCTAGCGCTGAGACGGCCTGCGCCACGCCATGCGCCAGCGAGGTCAACTCCAGGCTCTGATCCTCAACAGGCGACTGTGTGTCGTCCGTAGCTGCACGCAGGAACGATGCACCCGGCTCCGGGCATTCGATGTCTTGGAGCCTGACCTGCAACGGACGAGTCGCGGCCATCGCCGTATTCCACCAGGCAGCGCAAGAAGACCTCAGCGCGGGTTCGTCACGAGGGTCGTCGCCGAGCAAATGGACCATCGATGCACCGACCTCGCCTGCCATCACCGGATCGGTCTCAGCAGCCTCCGCGAGGAACTGGCGTTGCAGCCGAACATTCTCCTCCTCAGCGGATACATCGCGGAGGACCATCGCAGCGTGATCTGCGGGGCGACCGAACAGGTAGCCCGCGATCTCTGCCGCACGTTCGCGGCCGATCGACCGCGCCGCGGCTGCAATCACACCGAGAACTGCCCAGATTCCACGGTCTCCCGGAGCCTCCACCCGGCTAGGCGGAATCAACTGTTCCAACACATGGAACAGATCGTCGTACGCGTCGTCCTCCTCGTCATCGATCTCAGCGCGCACCGCCTCCAACAATGCCAACGCAAGCTCTCGATCTCCCTCGCCGTGAGCAACGAGCCGACCACGCTCGTCGGTCTCGGCCTCACCGCGACCGGCAGCGATCAGAAGCCCGCCAAGCGCCCCAGCGACTTCGCGATCCCAGGGCGATTCGGCCAAGACACCAGCTACGAGGTCCGAAGCGTCAACCTTACGGGTCGAGCCTGTCGGGTCAGCGAGATTCTGAACGGCGCCCGCGATCAGATACTGCGCAGCCAGCTTCTGGAGGTCGTTGGAGAGATGCTCCGCTACCGGGAAGCGCGGGCAGGCGTCCGCCGGGTCGGGAAGCCAGGTGCCAGCCGGGCCTGGTGACGCCAACCGATAGGAGCGGAGACTCTCGACAGACCAACCAAGCAGAACAGGCGCCGACGAGATGAGATGGCGCGCCAGCCCAGCACCGACGGCGAGAGCCTCGTCGAGCTCCGAGTCGACCACCAGACCGACGTACGCCCCACCTGGATAGCCGAGCACCCGAAAATCCAGGAGCTCGCCGTGCGCGTCAGACTGCGGATCCTCGTCGATACCGCTGACTTCGGCGAACCCGGTCACCTCCCATCCCGCCTGGACCAGATCACCAATCAGGCCGGGAAGCTGTGCCCGTTCCTGCTCATCCCGCTCCTCAGGATGAGGGCCAACGAGGTCGACCCAGACCGCCAACGGCATAACCCACTCCCCTTAGCCACGAATCATGATCCAGAAGGTCCTCGGCTACTTCCGAGAATGAGGACCAGCACAGCTCATCCGACGCACCGATCGACAATGCGGCGAACACGCCATCGGTCGAGCGGGCGGATCTCAAGATAGCGCTTCCAGCTGAGTCCGCGGCCGGCACGGCTCACCCTGTACGAAGACCACCCTGGATGGGACTCCCGGCTAGCTCGAACTCGTGAACCTCACAGCCGAGCACCGCTACCGCGCACCCCTTTACGCACCTCAATCAGCGCGAGAGGATGATGATCGACGAGAATAGATGCGAATCAGACCGCCCACGAATCCCTGGCCAGTAAGCGCTTTCGCTCATCAAGGAAGGCTCCATGACCTCGCCCCGGCGTTGGGCAACACAGCGTCGGGGTCAGTGTTTGGCGTTGCGGGACCAGACGAAGCAGTAGACGCCGAAGCTGGCGATGCCCAGGGCGGTCAGGGTGAGGAGTATCCGGCCGTAGGGCTGGTCCCGCAGCGTGCGTAGCGCGGGGTCGAGTCCGCCGGCCTTGCTCGCGTCGTGGGCGAGCGCGGCCCAGCCGAACAGGGTGCCGACGATGCCGAGCGCAACACCCTTGGCGGCGTAGCCGAAGCGACCGAGGGCGATGGTGCCGTGGCCGACGCCGCCGGTCAGGTCGTCGGTGAACTTCGCGGTCGCCGCCTTGTAGAGATGGCGGGCACCGATGGCGAGGATCACCAGCGCGACGGCGGCAACCAAGACCCGTCCGAACGGCGCAGCCATCAGCTTGGCCGTCCCAGATTTCTCATCGCCGCCATTCGAGGACCCAGTCGCCAACAAGGCCGCACTGACACCGATCGCAAGGTAGACCACCGCACGCCCGACCGACGACAACTGCTTGCCGACCCGCTCCTTGCCGTGCTTGTCGCGGTGCCCGACCGCGGCCTCGACCACCTGCCAGACCACCAGTACGAACAGGCCGACCGCGACGACCCATAGCAGCACTCCGCCGAACGGCTTGCCGGCGAGCTCCTGCAGCGCACCCTGCTGGGAGGCCTTCTCGTTGGTGCGTCCCCAGGCCAACTGGCCCGCGATCCACGCGATCAGGAGATGCACCGTTCCGTAGGCGATCAGGCCGGCGGTGACGAGGCCGCGGTAGATGCTGCTGCGCTGCGCCCAGCCGCCAATCTCTTCGGCCTTGCCGCCTGCGGCCCGCGCCGCACCACTGGCAGCGTCACGTGAAGTCATGTCATGTCGCTCCTAACGCCCCGTTCCGAAACGCCCGCTGACGAGCGTCCGCCGCGAACACTCATCAGCGCATCGACTCAGGTGAACAGGCTCACGCCGGCCGGGCCGACCAGCAGCCCGACATTGATGAGGACGGCGCCCAGCACGAACTGACGGCGGACGAGCGACACGACCCCGGCGATCACCAAGACCACCGCAATGATCCAGAGCACTGTGCCCATGATCGTTCTGTCTGCTAACCGGACCCTCGATCAGCCCGGGTCGGTGTGCGCCGCACATCGGTCGGCGACGCTGCCTGGAGAGGTTCGGCACCGCTTGGCTGTGGACCTGGAGTTCCCTCGCCAGGAACTCACGAGATCCGCCGCCGCCGATCCGGACGCGGCACGCAACTTCGCGGCATCGAGAAGTGAGATGCAGTTCCCGAGGAGGATGGGGCGAGGACCCCGATATTGTCGGCCAACGAACCATGCAGGAACCCCACCTCTTGCGATAGCACTCCACGGAGTGCCGCCGGGGTCTGGGGCCACTGACCCACGCAGGCCGACTTCAGTCGCCTGCGTGGTGATACCAAAGTACTCCCTTTCCACCCCGTTTGACCGGCCGGACAGGTGGGCTTTCTGCCTAACGGGGCGAAGATGCGGATCTGACACCAAATGGGCGCCTGATCGACGCGAATCCACCGCATATGCCGTCTGACGTCACGCTGGTCGCCTTCAGCACCGCGTACATCGGTGAGCCCGAGCAGGCCTCGTTCGGAGTGGCGACCGCAATCGGCATCGCCGCAGCCCGCGGCGCCGTCCGCGGCCTCCTCCGCCCATCGATCGAGGCCAACTTCGTCACCCCAGGAGACCTGCTGAAGTCACCGACGCTCATCGACGCCGGCCGCGTCACCCCCTGAGCTCTATGCCTCCAGTCCGCAGCGGCCACGGCGCCTTCTTCTCCGAACCAGAGTAAAATAGGGCTGTCCGGAACGACGACACTCCACTCCCGAGGTGCCAGCCACACCGGCTCCCGCAAGGAAGACGCCATGTCCGTCTTGCACCGCACCCGGAAGTCACAGAAAACCCTGGCGGATCCTGCTGACCTGGCCGCCGCGGATCCGGCACTCGAGACGATCGCTGCGCCCGACGCCTCGACCGAGCCAGCAGCGGCACCGGCGCACTCAGCGGATGCGGTGCCGCGCACTCGCGCGGGTGCCACCTGGGTCGGGATCTGCGCGGCCGCGCTCACGCTCGTGGTGCTGATCGTGTTCATGCTGCAAAACACCCGACGCGTCGAGGTCAGCTTCCTGTGGATGACCGGGTCCGTTCCGCTCGCCCTGGCCCTGCTGATCGCCGGCGTCGGCGTCGGCATCGTCGCCATGGTCATCGGCACCGCACGTTTAACCCAGCTGCGCCGGCTCGTCCGCGGCCGCCAGCGGCGTCACTGAGCAGGCTCATGATCGTTGGATCAGCCAACGGTACGGGCTGCGGAGGTATTGCTGACCGGAAGACCACGGCCTCCATTGGGCCTACTCCCACGTCGGTGCAGGTCCTGATCGGCGGCCGGTGGCTGACCGCCAAGGCGCACGCGATTCGCGGCGGCCGCCGCGGTCCACAAGTTCTGATCACCTACTGCGGACGCATGGTCTGGATCACCGCCGTCCGGGTCCGCAGACCACAACACCCCTCACCACATGATCATGACCTTCCCGATCAGCCGAGTGCCGGGGCAGGTCTCGCGTCCGGAACGGACGGCTCCGAATACCAGCCGAAGAGGTGACATCACCATGGAGCGACCACTCCACCCAATCCGACCCGACAGCGGCCATGACGGCGAGCAGGACCGGCTGGGTCCCAGGCGCTGGCTGCAGAGCGAACCGTTCGCCCACCTCGAAGACCTCTACCGGCGGATGAACCAGCTGCTGCGCAACCTGGCCGACGACGTCGATCTGCGCCCGGGGCGATCCCCGGTCGACGTCGAGGAAACCGACGACGCCTACTTGGTCGAGATTGACCTGCCTGGCGTGCCCCGCGACACCCTCGCCCTCGAGTGGAACGACCGCCAACTCACCCTGCACGGCGAGGTCAAAGACCGGGAACGGATCGGCACCGTTCACCAGCAGGCCCGCCGTACCGGCCCGTTCGACCACACCATCACGCTGCCCGGCTCCGTCGACGGCGACACGATCGAAGCCACATTGACCAACGGCGTCCTCACCATCCACGCGCCCAAGACCCAAGCCGCCAAGGGCCGCCGAATCGACATCAGGGATTCGATCAGTGACAAGCCACCCGCAGCGTCATCGACGGATGCGACCGAGCCATCGGGAGGGGACCCAGCCAGCGACCCGCCCAGCGCCGTGTGAGCGGGAGCAGCATCGATTCCAGGAGGCGGTTGCCATGATTGTGCTCGGACTCATCCTTGTTGCCGTCGCCGTAGCGCTCGGGTTCGGCGTGGCAGTCTCCTCCGCCGACGACGCAAACCTGGACGTCTTCGGCGCCGGCCTCGGCGTCACGGTGGCGGGCGTCTTCTTTGCCGGCGCGCCGCGACCACCACCGCCGCCGTGAGGTCCGAGAGCTACGCAACCAGGTCGACGCCACGCCAACCACCGCCACCGAACGTACCGGCCAAGAGAGCGTGGCCGACGATTCCATCGCCACCCAGACTGATATCCCACCAGACCACGGAGGTGGTCATGCTCGTTCTGGTGATTGTCTTGCTGGTGTTGTGGCTTGTGCTGACGATCGTCGGCCTCGCCATCAAAGGCTTGATCTGGCTCGGGATTGTCGGGATCGTGCTGTTCCTGGCGACCGGGGCGATCGGGCTCATCCGTCGTAAAGACGCCCAACGGTGAGCACGCGCGGTCAGAACAGGATGTCGTGCGCGTCGCCGTCTGTCAGCAGTGTGTTGATCCGCTCCATGACTCGGTCGTACGCTCCGGTCTGGCGGTCGATCAGCTCCAGGTCGGAGTCTGGGTTTGCTTGCTGGACTGCGAGCAACACGGTGGCGTCGTCATCGCCGGGCCAGGCGAGGAGGGCGACAAGCCGGGCGAGCGGCTGAAGAAGTTCTTTGCGGTCGAGTGGCGTCGCGATCGTTTCTGCCATCGCGTGCTTTCGCGGTTGTCAGCTGCCATCGGACGGCTCTCCCAACCTCACCGCTACGAGCGCGGTGGAAGGTGCTCGCCGGATGACTGGTCGTCGGCTGAGCCGCGGCGGACACCGTTGCGCAGCCGAGGCACCAACGGCCGCAGTCCGGGCAGGCGGCCGTGGTCCGCGCCTGTGTCCTGAGCTCGTGGAACCGCTGCGGAACTCGCCGGTGCCGGTGGGCCGGCGAGCGGCGTGGCAGCGCTGGGTGTACCCCATGGCTCCAGCATCAGATGCTGCCGCAGATAGAGGAAGGTTTCGCCTGCGATGGCCGCCGGCGGCAGCCCACGCGAGTCCACGATCGGCCCCGAACGCAGCAACAGGCACATCCGTGAGAGGAATCGACAGGACCCGGCATCTGACGGCAGATCTCGACCGCTCACCGGGGCAATAGAGTGATCACGAAGGCCGTCTGTTGCCTTGCCAGCCTGACCGAGGGCTCGGGTGGGGGGTGCTGTTGGGGAGCAAGGAAACGACCTCGTCATTGTCATCGACCACGAGACTGCGAGGGAGTTGTTGGTCTGCGCCGGCGACAGCCAAACTTGCCATCGTCTCGCGGCACCACCACCGTCGGCGTCGGCACCAGTTGGGTCGCGCACTGGCTACTGCTGTCAGACATAGCAGATCGTGAGGAGCCGCGCCGGCCAGGCCGTGCTGGATTGAGCGGACGGCGTCGTCGCGTCGGCGGGTAGCCATGGAGGTGGGGGTGACGATCCTTGGCTAGAGCGCGTCATTCTGTCGACTCCCGTCGGCGAGTGGTCGACGCTTCGCCTGGTCCTGAGTCTCCTGTGGATCGCTGGCATGGCCGGCCTTTCGGCGTCCTTCGCGTACGACGACCTGGTGCTCGACCACCGTGGTGAACTCGTGACCGCACGCGTGCTCCACACCAACTACGACCAGCGCGGCCCCAGCTTCAACGCAGAACTTCAAGCACCGTTCGCCGGTGTACGCGTCCTGGTCGAAGACATCCACCAACGCCCGGCCGCCGGCGATCGCATCGACCTCGAGGTCGACCCCCGCAAACCCACCAGGGTCCGCGATCCACAGTCCTGGCGCTGGAACCCCACCGACGTCGCCTTCATCGCCCTAGCCCCCACCGGCGCACTCATCGCCTGGGCCCGCCTCAACCACTTACACCGCAAACGCCTAAGCACCTGAGTACCCGGTCTGCGTCCACCCGAGTCCGTTCGCGAGTGGGCGTTCAGCGCACGGCGACGTAGACCTCCCGGGGTGCGCTCGCTCAGCAGGTTCTCAGCGGGGGGCGTTGACACTGGGGTAATGCGGGTATCAGTGGTGGATGACGAACGTGTGAGGGTTTTGACGCCGGGGGTCGTGGCCGGGCTGAGCGTGACGGTGGTCGGCGGGATCGGGGTCGGCTGGCTCGCTGACGCCGTCAGCGAAGGCGACGGGCTCGCGGCGTTCGATCCACGGCTGACTGCGGATGTCGCCGCACACCGTACGGTCGGGCTTACCGACGTCGCCCAAGGCATCTCGTTCGTCGGCAACGTGCCTGTCCTGTTGTTGCTGACAGCAATAGTTGCTCTGGGCGTGTGGTTCCGGACCAGGCGATGGGAGCAGGCAACCCTTCTGGCGGTCGGCATGGCCGGGGCCGGAGCCCTCACCTACGGCCTCAAGGTGCTCGTCGAACGGCACCGCCCCGGCGCCGAGTTCGTACTGGGCCCGATCGACACCGGCTTCGCCTTCCCGTCTGGCCACACGCTGAGCTCGACCGTGTTCTTTTTGTTGCTCGCGGCCCTCGTCTGGTACGCCGAGGTTCGCCGGGCAGCGAAGCTCGCAGCAACGACGATAGCGATCGTGCTGAGCCTGGCGATGGGGGCGAGCCGTGTCTACCTCGGATACCACTGGGGCACCGACGTCCTGGCCGGCTGGATCGTCGCCGTCACTTGGCTCTGCCTGCTCGCAACCGCAGTCCATCTGCTCCGGTATGGCCAGGGTCGTCGTCTGTGAGGACGACCGCGCGTTGCGCGGCGTACTCCGACGAGCTTTGGAGGGCGACGGCCATTCGGTCCTTGTTACTGCGAGCGGTTCCGAGCTGCTGGCCGGACTCGAGCCGCCGCCGCAGGTCGTCGTACTCGACCTCGGCCTCCCGGACGCGGACGGGCGGGACGTCTGCCTGGCCCTGCGTGCGCACGGGGTGGACGCCCCGGTCCTGATGCTGACGGCGTTGGGCGGCATGCACCACAAGGTCAGCGGCTTCGAGGCAGGGGCCGACGACTACCTCACCAAGCCCTTCGACATCCCCGAGCTGCTGGTCCGGATCCGCGCCCTGTCACGCCGGGCCAGGGGCGCCGTGACGGTCGATGAGATGGCCGGCGAGGTGGTGGTCCTCGACCCGACGCGGCATCAGGTACGCCGGGGCACGGCCGGCGAGTCCCTCACGCCGACCGAGTTCCGGCTCCTCGGCCGACTCATCTCCGTCCCTGGAGAGGTAGTACGACGGCACGCCCTGGTCGCCGCCGGCTGGCCGCACGGCGCGTACGTCAGCGAGAACACCCTCGACTCCTACCTGCGGCGATTGCGGGTGAAACTCGACCGGCTGGGCATCGCCGGCCGGGTCGCGACCGTCCGTGGAGTCGGGTACCGATGGGATTGACCGGTTTCCGGTCCCAGATCGTTGCGCTCGCGGTGCTGACCGCCACGCTCGTGGTCGCCGTACTCGTGATCCTCAGCCATGTCCTGGCCGCCCGCGCGACCGACTCCGACACCCGCACCCTGGCCCGCACCCGGGCCGATGCCGTCGCCGGCACGGTCGAGGTCGTGAACGGGCAGATCCGGCTGGTCGAGGGCACCGGCGACGCCTTCGACACGGTCGCGTGGGTGTACGCCGACGGCCGGCTCGTCGACGGCGTCCTGCACCCTGCCGTCGCGGACGCCGTCGAACAGCTCAGCAGCTCCGGCCGGAACGACTTCCTGACCACGAACCGCGATCTCCTGTACGCCGAACCGCTGCCGGTGCAGGGACATCGAGTCACCGTGATCGTGATGGTCGACCTCGCGCCGTACGAGAGCTCCGAGCAGCGGGCACTCGTGATGTCGCTGGTGCTCGGCGCCCTCGCCATCGTGCTCGCCGGCGGCGTCACCTACCTCGGCGTCAGCCGGGCCTTGCGGGTGGTCCACCAGATGTCCGCGCTGGCCGACGAATGGCGCGACCACGACCCGGACCGCCGGTTCGGCCTGCACAGCCGCGACGAGTTCGGCGAGCTGGCCCGGACCTTCGACCGGCTCCTCGATCGAGTCGCGGACAGCATCGCCGACGAACGCCGCCTGACCGACGAGATCGCCCACGAGCTGCGCACCCCGATGTCCGTACTGCGCGGCGAAGCGCAACTGGCCGAACTCGCCGGAACCGCCGTCGACCCACAGCTCGTCCGCACCGAGACCGACCGCCTCAGTACCGCCGTCAGCGCAATCCTGGACGCCGCCCGCTCACGGACCCACCGCGACGCGAGCTGCCGCCTCACCACCGCCCTGCGGAAGGTCACGGAGGGCCGGGATGTGACGATCCACGCACCGCCTGATGTCGACGTGACAGTACCCGCCGACGTGGTGACAGCCCTCTTGACGCCCCTGCTCGACAACGCGGCCCGCCATGCGATGACGGCCGTACGGCTGGTGGCCGAGACCGCCGGCGACAGCGTCATCGTCCACGTACTCGACGACGGACCTGGGTTCCGGCCGGACGAGCTCGACAGCGTGTTCGTGCCTGGTCACAGTGGTACGAACGGGCACGGGCTCGGCCTGGCCGTCGTACGCCGGATCGCGACGGCGACCGGGATCGGCGTACAGGCAGTGGCCGACGGCAACGGTCACGTCGAGGTCCGGTTCCCGCGGGCCTGATCAGGTTGTGTGCAGGTTGGTCGCGCAAGGCTGGCCGACATGACAACCACTACCGCATCCCGCACATCCGCAACTCGGGTGCTGCTGAACAAGGTGCCCGAAGTCACCATCTGGTTCTGGCTGATCAAGATCCTGTGCACCACAGTCGGCGAGAGCTTCGCCGACTGGATCAACATGCAGCTCGGAGTCGGACTCGTCGCCACCGCGATCATCTTCACGGTCGTGTTCGCCGCGGTCCTGACCTGGCAAGTGAAGACGACCCGGTACAGGCCGGCTGCGTACTGGCTGACCGTCGTCGTCGTGAGCGTGACCGGAACGCTCTACACCGACATCCTCACCGACCAACTCGGCGTGCCCCTGTGGATCAGTACGTCGGTGTTCGCCGTCGCCCTCGCCGTCGTCTTCGGCATCTGGTGGGCCCGCGAACGCACCCTCTCGATCCACAGCATCGTCAGCCGCCCCGCGAGGCGTTCTACTGGCTGGCCGTCCTGGTCACCTTCGCACTCGGCACCGCGGCCGGCGACTGGACCCTCGAACTGACCGGCTGGAGCCCCGGTGTCTCGGTCCTGCTCCCGCTGGCCCTGATCGCGATCATCATCGGCTGCTGGCGACTGGGCGCGAACCCGGTCCTGGCGTTCTGGCTGGCGTATATCCTCACGCGCCCGCTGGGCGCCAACCTGGGCGACTGGCTCGCCTCCCCCAAGGTCCCCGACAAGGGTCTGGGCCTGGGAACGCTGGTCACCAGCCTCATCTTCCTGAGCGCGATCCTGGCGACCGTCGTTTACCTCACCGTCACCAAGACCGACGTCATCGAGTCCCACGAGCAGCGCGAGCACAAGCCGAAGTACCACCAGCCACGCCGTGAATGGACGCTCGTCGGCGTCATGGCCGCCTCCGCCATCGCGGCCGGCGTCCTGCTGAACTGGGCCTCCGCTCAGCCGCACGCGAACGCGGCCGCCGAGAACGAGGGACCGAACCCGGCCGAGGCAGGAGTCCACCTCACCTCGGAGCAGGCGACAGCCCACTTCCCCAAGACCGACGTGGCCCAGTTCCGCACGCTCGTCCACAGCATGAACACCGACCTCGCCAAGGGCGACCAGGCGGCCCTGAACACCTCCGTCACCGCGTATGAAAAGGCCTGGGACGACGACGAGGACAAGCTCAAGCCCCTCGATCAGAAGGCCTGGAACTACATCGACAGCCAGAACGACGCCCTCTTCACCTCGGTCCGCGACACCAAGGACCCGGCAGCCGAGAAGGCAGCGATCCAGGCACTCCAGACAACCCTCGGCTGACCCCGAGCCAGCTAGGCGAGGTAGAGGCCGATGCCGACGAGGACGGCCCAGCTGAGGCCGGCGAGGAGGAGGACACGGTCGCGGAAGATTTCGTGCTCGGGTTCCTCCCCCCGTCCGGTGGAGACCAGCAGGGCGTACCGAAGGAGGCCGGTGAAGAACGGGAGGAACGAGATGGCGAGAAGTTCCCGGTACACATCCTGGCCGAGGTACTGGAACGCCCACATGCCGTATGACAGGGCAGTCCCGAGCAGCGCGACCGTCATGACCTGATCGAGCCAGGACGTCGGGTACCCCGCGAGTACTGGGCGACCGACCGCGTTTCCCGACGACGCGTGCTCAGCCTTGCGCTTACCGGTGACGAGGAACATCGCACCGAAGAGCGAGACCAAGAGGAACCAGTGCGACACCGGCAGCCCCGTCGCCGTACCGCCGGCCGCCGCGCGCAGGACGAAGCCGAGCGCGACGATGACCAGGTCAACCACGGCGACGTGTTTCAGCCCGACGACGTACAGCACCTGAGCGACCAGGTACGCCGCCGCGAGCCCGAAGGTGGCCGGGCCGAGGGTGCTCGCGATCGTCAGCCCCAGAAGCGCCGCGACCACACCGAATGCCGCCGCCAGCGCAGGACTGAGCGCACCCGATGCGACCGGACGTAGCCGCTTCCGCGGATGCCGCCGGTCGTCAGGCGCGTCCCGGATGTCGTTGAACGCGTAGATCGCCGCCGCGAGCAGAACGAAGCCCACTGCGGCGATCGTCGCCTTGAGTACGACGGCCGGCGACTCGAGCGCCCCAGCCGCCGCCGGGGCCGCGAAGAGCATCACGGCCTTGTGCCACTGCTGTGGGCGGCTCAACCGCAGCAGCGCCCGCCCCGGCGCTTCCCGAACTGCCTTCGGGGCCTTGAGGTCGGTCATTTCGCGGTCACGTAGAAGAAATCGCGCTGGTCGTCGACGAGGTAGCGGTCAGTCGACGAGTTCATCGAGTCGAGCAGCCGCTTGCCGGTGACCACGCCGTTCTGGCCGGGCTGCTCGATGTCGAAACTCACCATCGCGGCGTGGATGTCGAGCTCCATTCCCTGGACGATTCCGGCCTGGTGCATGGCGCCGGCCAGTGTCGCGAGAGTCAGCTTGTTGCCTGCGACGTACAGAAGGTTGCCGTGGGCATCTGTACCGATGCCGGACCGCCAGGTGTACTGGAACTGGCTCCGCACCGTCCCCCAGCGGCCGTTCGCGTTCGTGGTCAGCCCGTCCACGATCCGGCCGTCGACGATGACCGGGTCGAGGTTCTGCCGGACCGCGACCACGTCGTGCGTCATCCGGACCGTGCGGTTCCAGGTGCCGACCCGTGCGGACCCGTCGCGGAGGATGACGATCGACGCACGGCCGTCGACGAGTGGCACGGCCGCCGACTCAGTGGTCCACCATCCTCCGTGCGAGTCGTTCATCTTGAATCCCGCGTTGAAGGTCGCGACCAGGGCCGAGCGGTCAGCGGCGGGAACGGAGTACCCGTTCCGGGACGCCATACCGACCACCGGTTCACGCGTGCCGGGCATCAGCTTCAGTCGATACGTTCCGAGCGGCAGCAAGGCCGCTGCGGCTGACACCGGGAGATGACCCGGATCGGGCCGGAACCAAGTTGTCCACAGCAACGGTTTGCCCGAGGCCGACGGCCGGGCCACCGCCCAGGTTCCCTCGGACGGCAGGCGGGTGACGCCGGGCAGCAGATGCACCGGCGGTAGTCCGGTGGCCGTCGGGTGAACGCTCGGCGGCCCGGTGGCCGACGCAGCGCCGGCTCCAGTGGTGTCGATCGGCGCGCCGGTCGTGGGCGGTTGCTGATGGGAGTATTTCCATGTCTCGATGGTGTCGATGAGCTTCCCGCCGCCGTGGTCGCGGAACCACTCCACCGTCCGGACCGCGAAGCTCGCGTTGCCCGGGTACAGCAGTGCCCGAACGTACGACACCGCCGGGACGACCATCAGCAGGCAGCAGGCCAACGCGATCCACCGCTTCGGTACCCGACGACGCCTGCGCTTGGATGCGATCATCGCCAGGCCGCCGGGAGGAATCGGCGCGGCAGCAGGTTGATCACCCGGACGGCAAGACCCATCACGGCGGGCACCCACACAATCGTCTTCTGTTTGTCCACGGCTGCGGCCACACGCCTGGCAACCCGCTCCGGGCTCGTCGCGAGCGGCGGTTGCTGCAGGTCCGCCGTCATCCTGGTCGCGACGAAACCCGGACGTACGACGAGCACCCGGACGCCGGTGCCGACGGTCTCGCGGGCGAGGAGGACCGCTGTCGAGTCCGCCAACTGCTTGCCGAGGGAGTACGCCGCGATCGACTGCCGGGGGCGTACGGCGGCGGCTGACGACAACAGCACGATCTGCTCGGGTTTGCGTTGCACCAACGCGCGCAGGAGGAGCGACACCGCCAAGCCGTTGACGACCACACCGTCGGCGAACGACTTCGACGACATCGATCCCACCGCGACGATCGCGAGCTCCAGAGGCTGCTCGGCGCAAGCGTGCTCGAGCATCCCGTCGAGCTCGTCGACGCTGAGCTCCGCGTCGTACTGCGTCGTGGACACCGAGTATCCGGCTTCGCGGAGCTTCTCGGCGTTCCACCAGAGCTCACCGCTCGGACGGCCGGCCAGGATCACG
Organism: uncultured Actinomycetota bacterium; assembly: GCA_963822475.1. Lineage (GTDB taxonomy): Bacteria > Actinomycetota > Actinomycetes > Propionibacteriales > Kribbellaceae > Kribbella. Next base: position 75,640 of record CAWGHT010000006.1, on the reverse strand, counting down.
CGCCGTGGCGCGGGACCGAGCAGCTGCAGCAGGACGGCCATCCCGATCTCCGACGATCCGCCGACGAGGAGCGCCGCACCCGGGCTCATGCGAGGAGTCCGAGACGCTCGCTGAGGGCGGAGGTCCAGCACCCGGCCGGATCCAGTCGCCGCTGCGTGCGCCGCCACGTCTGCAGCCGCGGATACATCACCGGAATCAGCTCCGGATCGGTCACCGCGTCCTTGGCCAGATAGATGCGCCCGCCGGCGCCGGCAACCAGCTTGTCGACCGGCTGCAGCGTGCGGAGATGATGCAGCCAGCGCGCCGGAAGATCGACGGCCAGGGTCCATCCGGGGATCGGGAACGACAACGGTCCTGCGGTGCTGGGACCGAAGTTCTTCAGCGTCGCCAGCGCCGGCGTCAGCCCGTGGTGAGCGAGATATGTGAGCACTTCATGGATCGTCCCGACCTCGTCAGGCGGTACTGCGAACTGGTACTGAATCATGCCCCGCTGCCCGAACGCGGCCGGCCAGGATTCCGCGCGATCCAATGGACACAGGGCGGAGCGCAACGCAACGAGTTGCGAGTTCGAGGATCTGCTCAGGTGCCATCGTGCAGCGGACGCGGCCGCGATCGTCGCCGTCGAAACCACACCCGGCCCAGGCAGTGACCGCCGCTGCCGGGTGCCACCGACCCGCCGCTCCGGGAACGGCGCGACGGCGCCGGGAAGGTCCAGAGTCGACGCACCGTAGAACTCGTCGACGATGCCGCGGCCCAAGCTCGCACCCCGCGCATGCGCATCCAGCCAGGCGATCGCGTGCCGCTCCGGATCGAGTTCCTGCCGCACCGCCAACGCCTGCATCGCCTGCACGGTCTGATCGAGCGAGTGGGTCCGCAGTCGGTTCCGGATCACCCAACCGGTGTCCACTCGCTGCAGCCGGATCGCCGCCCGCAGGATCACGCCGGTCAGTCCCATGCCGCCGACCGTGGCCCAGAACCCGTCGGCGTCCTGGCCCGCCGACAGTTGCGCGACCGTCCCGTCCGACTTCAGCAAAGCAATCCACAGAACCTGCCTGCCGAACGATCCGGCACCAGGATGGTTCTTTCCGTGCACATCGGCGGCGACCGCGCCGCCGACGGTGATGCTTTCGGTGCCGGGTACGACCGGGAGCTTCCACCCCAGGGGAAGCGTCTGGTCGATGACGTCCTTCAGCAGCGCACCGGCCTCCACGACGACCACGCCCCTGCCCTGGTCGAACGAGACGATCCGATCCAGCGCCGTCAGGTCGAGGACGATCCCATCGCTCGGCAAGGCCGCGTCACCGTAGCTCTTACCGGCTCCACGCACGGTGATCCGCGGCTCCGCCAGCACTGTGTCCACCAGAGGGCCCTCGAATGCCGGTCGCCGAACCTGGGAACTCCGCCGTACCGTCCGGCCCCAACCGGACAACGACTGCGTACTGGGTTCATCGGGGGTCATGATGCCGACGTTAGGTACTGCGCGCTGAGAGCGTGCTGAGTTCGGTACGCCGAAAGATGCTGCGTGACAACGTGCTCCCACGTCATCGCCGGAGCCGTGTCTGCGTTGAAGTTCTGGATTCGAGACCGCACCGCGTCGTCCATCAGCAGATCCGCGACGGTCGCCACCATTTCGGCGTCGCTGTTCACGAGAAATCCCTCGACGCCCGGTCGAACGAACTCGCCGACACCACCGGACGCCATGGCCACGACCGGCAGACCGGCGCATCGCGCCTCGAGGGCAGCGACACCGAACGACTCGAGCTCCGCGGGCGCAAGATAGACGTCCGCCGACGCGTAGAGCTGCTGGATCTCGAATCGCGTCAGGCGCCCCGGCAGGTCGACCCACTCGCTGAGCCCACGACGCCGGACCGCTCCAGCCGCTGCCTTCGTCTGCGGCCCGTCCCCCACAACGACTGCCTTCAGCCGCACTGCGGGCGGCACGGCCGTCCGGATCTCCTGCAGCATGCGCAGCAACGCCATCGGCCGCTTGCGGCGTGTCAGCCGCATCGTGCTCACGATCGTCAGCGGATGGTCGGTACGACGGCTCTGCCGCCACAACGCCGGATCAACCCCGTTATGCAGTACGCCGATCGATCGATCGGGCAGGAGCCGTCGCAGTACATCAGTAACCGCTTCGCTGACGGCGGTCCATCGCACGTTGCCGACGTACCGGGCGATGCCTGCTGCCGGCCAGGGCATTGATGCACTGGGCAATGAGTGCAGCGTCAGGAGCGCACCCTCGGCCAGACGCGCGGCCTGCCAGGCCAACGGTGACACCAGCGACGAGTGGCAGTGCACGACGTCGAAGTCCGGCAATGCCGATCGCAGCCGACCGACCGCCGCCGGAAGCGGTACGCCGGCAACCGCAGGCAACCGCACGACCGGGACATCGCCCGCTGAGGACGGTCCGTCGGTGATCGTGAAGACCGTGACGTGATGTCCGGCGCGGATCAGGTGTACGGCGAGGTCGTGCACCTGCAATTCGATCCCGCCGAGCCGTGGGAGGTAGCAGTCACTGACCAGCGCGATTCTCACCCGGCCACCGCCTCGAGCGGCTGCGGCTCGGGTGCCTTCCGGTTCTGCAGCCAGGACCAGGTCGCGAGCAGGACGCCGCCGACCGGGATCTCCATCAGATAGGTGAATCCACGGAACAGCAGCAGACCTGCGGCCACGCCGGCCGGATCGCCGCCGAGGGCGACCAGCGCGGCCGTCGTCCCGACCTCGACAACACCGGCGCTGCCGGGCGTGATCGGCACCAGCGTCAGAAGACGTTCGACCGCCAGGGCCGTGAACAACACCGGCAGACCGAGCGGCACCTGCACGACCCGGAAGCACAACCATAGGAGCGCCAACTGCAGCGCGAGATACGCGATCATCCCCGCGGTCATCGGACGCCAGCCGTACCGCATCACTTTCAGGATCAGGCGTCGCAGCTCGGGCAATTGGTCCTCGAGACGAGTACGCCGGAACACTCTCCCGACGACCACAGCCACCCGCTCATCCACGAGCACCCAGATGCCGACAGCCACCGCAACAGGCACTGGCAGGAACAGGAGACTCGCCGAGCCGAAGGCCGACGCGCTGTGCAGAACCGGAACCAGGCCGAGCGCCAGGGCAATCACGCCGAGCTTGGAGACGACGTTCAGCAAGGTGGTGACCGCGAGGAACCCGCTGAACTGACCAGAGCTGAAGCCCCAACGGCGAACCATCGCGAAGTTCAGCGCAGTACCGGCCGCGCCGCCCAGCGGGAGAACATTCGCCACCGCACTGCCGGTCAGACTGAGCGTCAGTCCGCGCCGCTTCGTCAGGCCCGGCAACGACGCCGCCAGGACGAACGAATGCGACCACAACCCGGCGATCCACACAATCGCCAACAAAACCAGGGATCCAGGCGAGACCCCGGCCAGAACGGCGCCGACCTCGCCCCAGGTGGCACCGACCGCACGCGGCAGCAACACCACCAAGACGACGGTCACCAACCCACTGATGACGGAGATCACCAGACGCCGTCGTCGTACCCGGTCCATCCTCGCTCCTGGTCGCTGTTCGATCTGACTCATCGGCCCAAGCCTGGATTCGGAGGGCTGAGAGCGTGCTGAGAGCAGCTAGTCCGCCGGCGGTCCCCGTGCGATGCTCGGACCATGGCCTTCACGCTCGTGGCCTTCCACGCCCACCCGGACGACGAGGCGCTGCTGATGGGTGGCACGCTCGCGCGGCTGGCCGCCGAGGGGCATCGCGTCGTCTTGGCGGTGGCCACGGACGGCGAAGCCGGGGCGGCTGCTTCGGGGTATCGCGCGGGCGGCGGATTGGCGGCGTACCGGCGCAGCGAGCTCGATCTGTCGGCGGCGGTGCTGGGATGTGCGCGGGTCGTCCGGTTCGGTTTCAAGGACTCGGGGTCGTTCGGGACGCCTGCCGAGGGCGGCTTCAGCACGCTTCCGGTCGCGGAGGCTGCGGCGCCGTTGATCGAGTTGCTGCGCGAGGAGCGCGCCGACGCGCTGACGATCTACGACCCGGCCGGCGGCTACGGGCATCCTGATCATCGGCAGGTGCACGCGGCCGGGACCTACGCGGCAGCCCAGGCCGGTACGTCGTTGGTGCTCGAGGCAACGATCGATCGCCGGCTGATCCGTCGGCTGATCCGGATCGTCGCCGCGATCCCGGCCGGACTACAGGTGTCAGCAGCCGAGTACGATCACGCTTACTCCCCCACAGCGGCGCTCACGCACCGCGTCGACGTACGTGCTTATGTGGACGCGAAACGGCGCTCGTTCGAGGCGCATGCAAGCCAGGCGAGTGCAGACGAAGGTGCGCGCACGTTGGCGTTGCTGCTCAAGCTGCCACGCCGGCTGTTCCGCCTGCTGCTCGGCCACGAGTGGTACGTCGAACACGGCCGGACGCCGGGCGCTTCGCTCGACGACGTGTTCGCGACCCTCCGCTGACGCCTCCTGGGATGATGGCGAGACCGGTCAGGAAGGAGAGGTCGACGTGTCACCGCTACGCAACGCGATCTCGCGACTGCGTCGCGCCAGCGTACGGAGCAGGTCGACCGGGGCAGCGGTTCTCGTTGTCGCGCTCGCGATGGCGTTGGGCGCCGCCGTACTCCTGCTCCTGCTCCAGCGGGCACTCATCACCACGGTCTCCGATGCCGCGGACGGACGCGCGGCGGATGTCGCCAGTCAGGTGGCCGAGGAGGGCGTCGGCGCACTCGGCGTCGATCTGGCCAAGACGACGAGAGCAAGCCAGATCATCCAGGTCCTGGACAGCAGCGGCGGGATCGTCGCCGCCTCGTCGGCCCGGGCGGAAACCATTGCGCTGACCCATCTGCGACCGGCCGCCGACACGGTGCAGCGGGCCGAGGTCGGCGAGATGCCGCTGCTCGACGACGATCACGACTACCTGATCGTCGCGCGCGGCGTCGAGTACGGCGGCCAGACGTACACCGTCGTGGTCGCGTCGTCGGTGGAAACTCAGCGGTCCACCGTTGCCACCGTGACGGAGTACCTGGCGATCGGCTTCCCGGTGCTCCTGGTCGTAGTCGGTGCCGCGAGCTGGATGCTGGCCGGTCGCGCGCTCCGGCCGGTCGAGCGGATCCGGACGCGGGTGCAGGGCATCGAGTCGAGCGACCTGACCGAACGCGTACCGGTGCCGCAGACCGACGACGAGATCGCCAGGCTAGCCACAACCATGAACGAGATGCTCAACCGGTTGCAGGCGGGCCAGGCCGCCCAACGCCGGTTCGTCGCGGACGCGAGCCACGAGCTCAGGTCCCCGCTGGCGACGGTCACCGCGGGTCTGGAGGTCATCGAGCCGTCGGCGCGTGGACAGGCGTGGCAGGACCTGCATCGGTTAATGCGAGGCGAGGCCGAGCGGATGCGGCGACTGGTCGAGAACCTGTTGCTGCTCGCGAAGGCCGACGACGCCGCCCTGCCGATGCACCGGGCCGAGGTCGATCTGGACGATCTGGTCGACACCGAGGTCCTCCGGCTCCGCGAAGGCAACGGCCGGCTCAAGGTGCTGGCTGACGTGCAGCCCGTCCGAGTCCATGGCGATCCGCTCCGCCTGAGTCAGTTGGTCCGCAATCTCGTCGACAACGCCGCCCTCGCGGCGCACAGCGCCGTACGACTCAGCACGACCCAACGTGACGGCCAGGCGATCCTTACGATCGAGGACGACGGCGACGGCATCCCCGAAGAGGACCGGCTCCGCGTCTTCGAACGCTTCGTCCGCCTCGACGCCAGCCGGGCCCGCTCCAGCGGCGGCTCCGGCCTCGGCCTGTCCATCGTCCAGGAGATCGTCAAGGCCCACAACGGAACGGTCACCCTGGCCGCAGCCGCCACCGGCGGAACCATCGCCACCGTCACCCTGCCATTGCCCGATACCGCCGACGGACGGGCTTGACGCTCGCTCCCGGCACGCCACTCGGACTCAGCTTGCTCTCAGGGACGGGGGTCGACACTGGAAACATGCGGGTACTGATTGTCGAGGACGAGATCCCCCTGGCCGAGACCGTGCGCCACGGTCTGACCGAGGACGGGTTCGTGGTCGAGGTGGTCCACAACGGCGAGGACGGCGTCTGGGCCGCGACCGAGCACGCCTTCGACGTCATCGTGCTCGACATCATGTTGCCCAAGCTCAATGGGTACAAGGTGCTCGAGCAGATCCGCGAGCGCGGAGTCTGGACACCGGTGCTGATGCTGACCGCGAAGGACGGCGACTACGACCAGACCGACGCGTTCGACCTCGGCGCCGACGACTACCTGACCAAGCCGTTCAGCTTCATGATTCTCGTCGCCCGGCTGCGCGCGCTGATCCGCCGCGGTGCACCGGAACGTCCGGTCGTGATGCGCGCCGGGGATCTCGTACTGGATCCCGTCCGGCGACGGGTCGAGCGCGGCGGGCAGGAGATCACCCTGACCCGCCGCGAGTACGGCCTGCTCGGGTACCTGATGCGGCATCGCGGCGAAACCGTGAGCAAGACCGAGATCCTGGAGAACGTCTGGGATCCGGCCTTCGACGGCGACCCGAACGTCGTCGAGGTCTACATCAGGTACCTCCGCCTCAAGCTGGACCTCCCGTTCGACCGACACGCCATCGAAACCGTCCGCGGCCTCGGCTACCGCATCGACCCCGACGGCGGCTGACCTCTCCGGCCCTGGGAGCGCGCCACGGCTGGCCCGGCACACGCCGGCGCCTGTTCACCACGGAAATAGTGTCCAGCGGGCTGCCGCTGCACATCGCCGCGACCCTGCTCGGACACCTCAACCTCGACACCACCCGCGGCTACACCGCGATCTTTCCCGAAGAGGTTGTCGCCGCGCACCAGCACTTCATCGAACGCCGCCGAGCGACCCGCCCAGGCGCTGAGCTGCGGACCGCGACCGGTGCGGAGTGGGCCGAGTTCGAGAACCACTTCCTGCTGCGCAAGGTCGCCCTCGGGGACTGCCACCGCCCCTACGGCACGGCCTGCGTGCACGAGCACGCGTGCGTGAAGTGCCGCTTCCTGCGCGTCGACCCCGTCCAGTTGCCGCACATCGAGGAGATGACGGCTAACGCGACCGAGCGGCTCGCCGAGGCGAAAGACCGGGTCTGGCTCGGTGAGGTCGCCGCGCTGGAGTACTCCCTGCAGCATCTGCGCCAGCGCCGCGCCGAAGCCGAACAGCAACTGCAGACGGCAACGGCGGCCCGGACGCGGTCCGGCCTGTGACTCAGTCGGCGGTCAGGGTCTCCACGTCGGCCGGCGAGACATCGCCGCGGTGACGTACCAGCCGCAGCGGATGCCGGTAGTGGTCTCCCTGCATCGCGGCGTCGGCGGCGACCTCGACGACCACCGTGGGGCGGACCTTGACGATCGGAGTCTTGCTGCCCGGCCCCCAATGCGTGCTGATCTGATCCGGCCACGGATGCCGGGCGCCGGCCACCTTCAGCACCGGGGCGATCGCCGCTGCCTGGGCGGGTTTCAGCGGCACCGTCCGGCCGACCACCTCAAGCTCCTTGCCCCGGTACCGCCCGACGACGAGCACCTCGGGGCTCTGCAGTGATCCGGTCACCGCGCCGACGATCGCTTCGACGGTGTCGCGGGTCTTCCACTTTCAGAGGGCTGGATTTTGTGTCGTGCACTGTCGCGTTGAGGACCGATTTAGCACGTGTACGACACCCCGCTCTGGGGTGAGGGTGTGCGGGCCGGCGAGGTCCTAGGTTGGCGCTCGTGTCAGGTGACGGGTGGGCCGCGGGAGGCGGAGTGCGAGCGTTTCCGGTTCAGTTGCCGTCGGGTGTTCGGTACTGGACGGTGCTGGACTGGGATCTTCGGATGCATCGGGCCGCGGACGACTTCTTGCGGCATCTGCGGTTCGGCCGGGGTTGCGCGGAGAGTACGACGAGGGCGTACGCGACGTCGGTTTCGCTGTACTTGTTGTGGTGCGGGCAGGTGCACAGGGATTGGTGGGACGCGGTCGATCGGCTGGGCGTGTTCATGCCGTGGCTACGCCATGCAGAGGGTCCGGCTGCAGGCGCTGGGATCAGGTCGCCGGGGCTGGTGGTTCGGCAGCCGGGCAGGATCAACGCGGTCTTGGTCGCGGTGCGCGAGTTCTTGAAGCACGCGGTTGCTGCCGGTGAGGCTCCGGCTCGGGTGTTGTCGGCTCTGTACGAGATCGGTGGCGATCGCTGGCTGCCGGAGGATCTGCGCGGCGAGCGCACTGGCCTGCGCTTCGTGGCCAGGCCGCGCCATCGGCTGTCGGTTCCGGAGCGTCATTCGGCTAGGTCCAGCGACGACGACGCGCTCGCGTTGCTGCGCGCATGCCGGTCGGCACGGGACCGGTTCATCGTGGTGTTACTCGGCCGGGCCGGCCTACGGCGGGGTGAGGCGGCAGGTCTTCGGCGCCCTGACATGCATGTGGCGCTGGATTCGAGGTCGGTGGGTTGTGACGTTCGCGGCGAGCATCTGCACGTCGTTCGCCGTGAGGACGCGCCGAATGGCGCGATCGCGAAGTCGCCACGGTCGCGGGTCGTGCCGCTGGACTTCTTGGTGGTGCAGGCTCACGACGCCTACTGCTGGGAACGGCAGCAGGTTCCGGCTGCCGCTGGTTGCGATTTCGTGCTGGTGAACCTGTTCCGGGCGCCGCTTGGTGCACCAATGCGGCCAGGAGCGGTGACCGAACTGCTGGCAGCGCTGTCGCGCCGGGCGGGACTGGATCGGCCGGTGCATCCGCACATGCTGCGCCACGCCTTCGCGAGCAACGTGCTCGATGCCGGCGGCACCTTGGACGAGGCGCAGGCGCTGCTGGGACACGCGAGCCTGGCCTCGACGCAGGTCTACGCACATCCAGCGCCAGCGCGGCTACGAGCGGCCGTGGATCGGCTCGCGCGGGACACCACGAGGCGCCGATGACCAGCCCGCATCCCGCACTCGTCACCGTCTCTGGAGCCGTTCCGGACGACCTGCGGTTGACGCGGCTGGAGGCCTTGCTGGATCCGGTGTTCCTGGCCGAGGCCGGCTGGGATGCCGAGCAGGCGCTGCTGCGGCCATCGCCGGATCACCGGCTGCTCGGCTGGTCGCATTGCTCGGTGCCAGGCTGCACGGTCGAAACCAGCAAACAGCTCTGCAACGGCTGCCGGCGGCGGCAGGCCGACAGCCGGTTGTCGCCTGAGCAGTTCATCGCTTCGGCGCCGGCGAAGAGGCACGGTGGCGTCGAGGGCCGGTGGCTGTTCGATGAGCGGATCTGCCGAGTCGACCGATGCCAACGACCGATGCACTCCCGCACCGTGGGGTTGTGCAACTCGCACACCATTCGATGCCGCGACCTGTTCGGCCGGATCGATCCCGCCGACGTCCCGCTATTCCTGGAACGCTCCGACGTCCGGCCCTTCCCGAGCTGGGGGCCGTGCAGGGTCGCTGCCTGCCTGCGGCTGGCCTACAACGGCGTCGGCCTGTGTCTGCTCCACTCGCAGCGCTGGCACGAGACACTGCGCAGCGATGTCGACGCGGATCTGGCCGAGTGGTGCCGCCGCGAGGATGGCGTCACCGTGTCCGGTGTCGCGAACCTCCGCGGCCTGCCACGGCCGGTCGTGCTCGAGTTCCTCGGTGGCCTGCAGTTGCGCGCCGGGCAGGGCAGGAAGACTCGGCCTTCTCAAGCGAATCGGCTCGCACGGGCCGCGCGGCATCAACAGGTCGCCAGCCTGCGCGAGGTCGGCCTGAAAGGGCTCGGCGAAGATGTGAAGAGCCTGGCCGCGTTGCTGGTGCGCGACGTCGACCGCGCGACAACCAACCTTGGGGAGGAGCAGCGCAAGGATCACTGGGATCTGGCTGTCCTCGGCTCGGCCGGCCGGATCGACTTCACCATCTTGACTCAGCCGTGGCTGCGAGACCTCGCCAAGCACTGGGCCAGCGAGGATCTGGCCCAGCGTCGCGGCGACAGCACCGACGTGGTGGTGCGAACCCACATCGGGTCCCTGGCCGAACTGTCCACCACGCTGCGCCTGGCCCGCGTCGACCACGGCCTCGAACCGACCGCACTGGCCCGGACGGACATCGTGGCCTTTCTGACCCGGCTGGGACACCTTGAGCAAACCGAAGCGATCTCAGCGAACCGGCGATATCAGATCGTCCGGCATGTCCGGACCGTCCTGCGCGATGCGCGGGATCTCGGCATGACCCGGCCCGGCGGCTGCGCCGCCGGGCTCCCAGGCGAGTTCGGTGTTCGCCCCGAAGACGTCCCGCTGCCGGCCCAGGTCGACGGTCCTGGCCGCGCGCTGCCGAACGAGGTCATGAACGCGCTCAACGACGCTCTGCCGCTGCTGGAGACCAGGAGCGGTCGCGCCTCGCGCGTGGCTGTGGAGGTCCTCATGGACACCGGCCGCCGCCCCGACGAGATCTGCCAGCTCTCTCTGGACTGCCTGGAGCGCGACGGCGACGGCAAGTACGTGCTGATCTACACCGACTACAAGGAGAACCGGCTGCAGCGCCGGCTGCCGGTCCCCGACAGCACCGCGGCCCTGATCCGCGGCCAGCAGGCTGCCGTCCGCGAGGCATTCCCCGACACCGACCCGCGACACCTGGTCCTGATCCCCGCCGCCTCGGCAAACCCGCAGGGAACCAAGTCGCTACGCGCGACGGGGCTGACGAACCTGCACCGCGGGTGGGTCGACCAGCTCCCAGAGTTCAAGCTGACCGACGGCGGGATCTTCCCGCACGCGGCGGTCGTTGCCTACGCCTACCGGCACACCTACGCCCAGCGGCATGCCGACGCCGGCACTCCGATCGAGGCACTGCGCGAGCTGATGGGCCATCGCAGCGTCCACTCGACCGAGGCCTACTACCGGATCACCGAGGTCCGCACCCGGGCCGCGGTCACCCGAGTGGCCGATCACCAGTTCGACGGCTCCGGCAACCGGGTCTGGCGCCAAGTCACCGCTCTGCTCGACAGCGAACGCGCCCGCATGCGCGTCGGCCAGGTCGCCGTCCCCTACGGCACGTGCACCGAACCGTCCAACGTCCAGGCCGGAGGCAGCGCCTGTCCCTTCCGGTTCCGCTGTCTGGGCTGCGGTCATTTCCGCACCGATGTGTCCTACCTGCCCGAGCTCCGCTCCCACCTGGACCGGCTGCTCGCTGACCGCGAACGTGTCATCGCCGCCACGGAGCTCGAACCCTGGGCCCGGACAGAGGCCGCACCCAGCGACGCCGAGATCGATAAGGTCCGTGCCCTGATCAGATGGCTCGATGGCCACGTCGAGGACCTCACCGGCTGAGCGTGACCAGATCACCGAGGCGATCGGCGTGCTTCGCACAACCCGTCAGGTGGTGCACCTCGGCATGCCGGGTACACCACCTGCCGACGGCGACCCGCGCGATGTCCGGGCGGCCGGCCGATGACGCACACACCCGCCGATGCCACCACCGGGCAGGAGCTGCCCCTGGCGCGAGCCCGTCGGCGTGACACCGAACGACGATGCATGCAGGTCCACAACGCGATCGCCGAACAGATCACCGCAGGGGCAGAAATCACCGTCTCGTCGATCGCACGGGTTGCCCGAGTGCATCGCAGCTTCATCCACCGCCACCCAGACCTGCACGCAGCTGTCCTGGCTGCCGCCGCTGCCCCGGCAGAACCGGCGAGCAGCAACAGCGCCGTCAGCGTCGCGTCTTTGCGCGCCGACCTGCTCAACACCCGAGCACACAACAACCGCCTGCAGCAACACATCCGTTCCCTGGAAAACCGGCTCTCGGAGACCCTCGGTGAAGCCGCCTTCCGCGACAGCGGCTTAGGAGCACCCGACGGCGTCCGCAGCCTCCAGCACGCGCTCACCGACCGCGAACAACAACTACTCGAACTGCGCCGTCAGCTCGAAGAACGCGGCGAAGAGCTCGCCGCCGCCCGAGCGGCCAACCGCGAGCTGATGACTCACCTCAACACGCGGCAGTAAGACCGAGCTCCACGGCAGCTGCTAGCGGGACAGCTCAAGGGTACGAAGCACTAGAGAACCCCTGCGCGCTCTGCCGTCATTGACGACGGTGTGTTGCGGTCTCGCTGCCTGGGAGTTGGCGCAGTGTTCGTAGTGGGCTTAGCAGTACGAGGGTGGTGCCGGTCAGCATGACCAGGCTGCTGATCAGCAGGGTGGCGCGGAATCCGACCAGGGCGCCGAGCGTGCCGCCGAGGAGGGCGCCGATCGGCTGCATTCCGAAGACCAGGAACCGCCAGGTGGCCCGAGTTCGAGCGAGGAGTTCGGGTGCGATCAAAACTGGCGGATGGTCTGCTGGTTGATCCCGTACAGCGTTGGCCCCAGCCGTGCAGGAACTGCGCGACGATGACAACCGCCAACACCAGCGCCGACGGTCCTCCTGCGGCGGCCATCACCAGTCCGGCCAGACTCGACAAAGTCATGCCGATGACGAAGGCAGGCCCATTGCCAAGCCGTCCAGTGATCTGCACCCCGATGGTGGCACCGACGATTCCGGCGACCCCTGCCACAGCAATGACCAGGCCCACCAGTCCAGCCGACAAGCCGAGGTCACGGACCAGAAACAGCACCACGGCACAGGATGCGAACGGTGGGTGTGGGGAGGGTTCCTGTTCGAGATGGCGAGTTTGGCGAGCTATACGACGCTGTATATGACCGCTGTGCGGGTGGATGGGCCGGTTGAGCTGGTGAACATCGCTGCGGTTCGCTGGGATGGTGGCCTGGGGCCGGAGGACTCGTCGGTGGCCGACTTCATCGGCTGGCTCGACCGGGGATGCGCGTGCCTATGTCCGTGGGGCTGATGGTGGCCGCGGGCCGCGGATCCGGGTCGTCGACGACGGCACCGGGCGGTATCTGCGTATCCGCAGCGCGGACGGTTCCAGTCGGCGGGGTGCGGTGCTGGACCTGCCGCGCTGGCAGGCCCGCAAGACCAGCAAGCACCTGATCCGTCGTTGAAGGAGCCGGGGTCGGAATCACACTTGACACCGGAACCTCATTTCCGGAATATTTCTATATCAGTGAGGGGAGTATCCCTGGCGTTCCCGTCGTCAGTCCGGTCGGCCACATGAAGTGCCGGCCCGGCGGAACGGCCCCGGCCTAAGTGGTCAAGCTGGGGTGGGAGAGACCTCCGGAGTCCGAGTGATGTCCGGAGGTTGGAGTGTCTGTTCCGTTGTGGGGCTGGACCGCCGTGCTGGCGGTCATCGTCGCGATGCTCGCGGTGGACCTGTTCGCGCATCGCCGTGCGCATGTAGTCGGGGTGCGGGAGGCGGCGGCGTGGAGCGCGGTGTGGATCGCGCTCGGCCTGGGGTTCGGTGTGCTGGTGTGGGCGCTGTACGGGGGCCAGGCAGGTGGTGAGTACTTCGCTGGGTACCTGATCGAGAAGTCGCTCGCGGTCGACAACGTGTTCGTGTTCGCGTTGATCTTCAGCGCGTTCGCGGTGCCGCGTGAGTATCAGCACCGGGTGCTGTTCTTCGGCGTGCTGGGGGCGTTGGTGTTCCGGGCGAGCTTCATCGCCGGCGGTGCCGTGCTGCTGGAGCGCTTCCACTGGATCTTGTATGTGTTTGGCGCGTTCTTGGTCTTCACCGGGTGGCGGATGTTCCGCCACCGCCACGACCAGTCCGACCCGACCAAGAACCCGGTGCTACGGCTGATCCGCAAGGTCCTGCCATCGACCGATACCTACCATGGCCAGAAGTTCTGGGTCCGCAACACCGCCCGCCGGGGTAGATGGAGCAGACGGGGCAAGTGGGCCGCGACACCGCTGTTCGCGGTCCTGGTGCTGGTCGAAACCACCGACATCGTGTTCGCGGTCGACTCGATCCCGGCGATCTTCGCCGTCACCCAGGAACCGTTCCTGGTGTTCACCAGCAACGCGTTCGCGATCCTCGGGCTGCGCGCACTGTACTTCCTGCTCGCCGACCTTATGCATCGCTTCATCCACCTCAAGGCCGGCCTGTCCGCGATCCTGGTGTTCGTCGGCGCCAAGATGCTCCTGCTCGACGTCTACAAGATCCCGATCGCGGCCTCCCTGGCCGTCATCGCCACCTGCCTCACCATCGCTATCGTCGCCAGCCTGCGCGCCACCAGAACCGCCAAGGCCGTGCTCAACGACGCCGCTCACACGATGGACGGCCGGCCGGGGTGGACCGGGTGGATCGGACGGTGGATGGTGCGGCGCCGGCGACCACGACTGATGAGGCTCGGCGATGAGCATCGTGAGGCTTCGGCGGGGCAGATCCACCACGGTGGATACCGCGGACGGCGTCACCCTCGGTGCCAGTTCCGGCGTTGAGGCGTCTGGGTGCTGGCCAGTGCCGGTGTGGCTTGTCGTCGATGGCACCAGGCCGTTGGAGCGTGGCCTGGCCCGGACCGCGATCCGGCTGGTGTGGGAGGGCCGCTTCGTCACGGTTGTGGTCGCGATCCCCGCCCGGGATGGACCTTGAACGCCCGTCTCATCGAGCGCCAGCAACGGCAGCGGGCTGAGTGGCTGCGGAAGCGCCACGACGAGCTCGCCGAAGGCCTGTGCGGCGGCCTGGGCGAAGGGCCGGTGCCGCAGTTCAGCGGTGGCGGCCGGATTCGGATCCGCTGGACCACCGCACCGCGCCCAGGCTGGCGGTGGTTCCTCCGGGCCCTGCGGTGGGGGCGAGATTCCACTGACGGGGCCGGGCCTTTGCAGCGCTTCACCGGACTGCAACTCAACGGCATGCCAACCAGACCACAGCCCACCTACGACCCAACGCCGGATCCAACACCCGCGCACCGCTCACCGAGGGGATAGACCATGTCCAATCACCAACTACCCGCACCGCCATTGGCCTCGTCCGCCCAGCCGGAGAACGTTACGGGCGGTCCATCGGCTCGGTTGCACGCGGCGACCGTTGCCGAGCTCGTGGCCGTCCAGGCCTTTCCCTCGATCTCGATCCTGCTGGCAACCACGCCGGCGTCATCGATGACGCCGCGCGACGCCGCCGGTCTGCGGCAATTGGTGCGGCAGGCCGCCGCGCTGCTGCACGACCGGCGAATCCTGAACGCTCGCGAGTTCCTGATCACGCTCAACGCACTGGCCGAGTCCGCGATCAACCAACCCACCAGCCAAGCCTTGGCGCTGTTCGTCAACCGCGCCGTTCAGCGCACCCTGCACCTACCCATTCCGGTGCGCTCGAGAGTCGTGATCGAGGACACGTTCGCGACCCGCGACCTCATCCATGCGCTCCACCGCACACCACCCCACCTCACTCTGCTGCTGCAGCCCTACAGTGCCCAGCTCTATGAAGGCACTGGCGACAGCCTCATCCCCGTGCACACCCTCACCACATTGAACGTCAGTCCCTCCCAGCCCCCTGACATCAACGGCGGCACCGTGACGGATCACGAGACCCAGGACCCCGGCCTGGCCGAGGTCGGGTTTCCGCTGCAGCGCCGCCTTGAGGTGCCGGTCCCGGCGCGGGACGGCGACCGGTTCCTGCAACGCGTCGACCAGGCCCTGGGCCGCTATCGGCAACGCCACCCCGCCCCGTTGATCGTCGCCGGTCACCAGCGCACCGCGGAACGGTTCCTCGTGCTGTCCCGCAACCGCAACCGGCTCGCCGGCACCATCACCGGCCCCGACAGCGAATCACCCGCGACTCTGCACCACGCGATCCGCACCGCGATCCAGTCATACCTGCTGTCACGCCAAGACGAGGCCCTGGAACACCTCGAGCACACCCGCACCACCGCTCGGCTCGTCCCCGGACCACAAGGACCCACCGTCGTGACCGGCGCCGCGGCCTGCTGGGCCGCTGCCCACAACGGGGCCCCGATGATGCTCGCCATCGAAGAAACCTATGTCCAACCCGCCCACATCACCCCAACCCCGCCCGGCCGACCAGTCACACCGCAACAAGTCGAACTTCTCCCCACCGATCCGAGCGGGGCCGCCGGCCCGCCCGGCGGTCGGTCATCCGATCCGTCAAGGTTGCGCAGCGATCTGATCGATGACCTCATCGAGGTCGTCATCGCCCGGGGTGGCTGGGTCGCCCTCGTCGACGACGGACGTCTGCGCCACCTCGACCGCGTCGCCCTCACCGTGCAGCCCGGCACCACCGGTGACCACATCGGCCCGGTTCCCGCCGGGCTGCCCCATATCCCACCTCGAGGTGCCCGATGACAGCGCCGGGCGCTGGCACCGCGACCGAGGCAATGCTCGACGCCGTCCTTGTCCTGGTCGTGGTGATCGCGATCGCGATCCGGATCCACCCCTCCACACGCCGCTGGGCCCCCAGGCTCAGCCGGCACCTCAGGCCACCACAGCAGGCTGCGCGACCGCAACCCGCTCTACACCAGCCCTCTACCCCGAGTCCTGGGTCCGGTCATGGTCCACGATCAGATCGGCGAGCTCCCCAATCCGTACCTGGTGCTCCAGCGGATGCCGCAACGGCCGCGACCACACCACCAGATACCGATTCCGCCGACCCACCCGCTCCTTCACCACATACCCAGCCTGCTCCAGGTCGCGCACAATCCCCTGAGCAGCTCGCTCCGTAATCCCCACCCGCTCAGCAACATCCCGCAACCGCACCTGCGGATCACCTGCCAAACACACCAGGACATGCCCATGGTTCGACAAGAACGTCCACCCGTGACCCTCCACCCGAGCTATGTTACCGGAAAAAAACTTCCGGTCTGGGGAAATTCGGCGCCGCTGCCCGCTCGACCGCGCGGCTGGGACCCACGCACGGTTTCGAGGCCGGGCCTCGATCTGTCGAAGCCTTGGCGGCCGGTCCTCGAAGAGGTGAGTCCCGGCTATGACGCCAGCGAGCCGGCGAAGATCTGCCAGGCGAGCGCCGACTTCGCCACCAGGCTGAGAATCAAGTACGCCTTCTCGCCGAACGCGTAGCTGCGCCACCGTCCGACCTGCCGGTACTGCAGCCACTGGTTGAGTGCGAAGCTGTTGAAGAACAGGAACAGCGATACGAAAATGCCGACGACGAAGCCCGGAACCTGCTCGGCGGCCACCAGGTTGTAGGCGATCGCCACCCACGGCGCGGCGCCCGCGATGCAGCCGAACCAGAACGGCTTCATCGTCACGGTCGACCGCCCCGGCGGATTTGCGGACTCCTGCAGCCAGCCGAACAGGATCATGGCCACGTTGGCGCCGGCGATGCCGATGAGCGCCGAGACGCCGTCTATGCCTGTGTACAACGCGATCAGTACCACCATGAGCGTCGCGCTGAACGAGTATTCCAGCCACCGGAACCGGTTGATCCCGCCTCGGAGGTCATCGTCGTAGGTGCGCCGGAAGGCCGTCGCGGTGAGCAAATGATCCACGGCGGCGAGCGCGAGGAACACAGCGACGGCGGCGCCGATCGGGACGTCGAACAGCGCCTCCGGCGACCCCGGCGGCGTGCCCGGAGGGCCGGTGGGCAGCGATCGGGTCACCGTGACGGCAAAGTCGGTCGCCAGCACCAACACTGCCAAGGCCTGCCCGATGTGCAGCAGCGACAGGACCAGATTCCAGCCGCGGAGGGACCGCAGGCTGCGCTCATCGACGCCGGTCGCGGTCAGGTCTGTTGTCCTCATGACTTCCACCATGCCGCTTACCAGGCTCGCGCGTAAGTGCACGGCGCTTGCGCCGCGGCGAGCCGTTCATGCCTGAGAGTTGGCTTTGTCCGTCCGACTACGCGAGACGGTCCCGGCCGGCCCTGCGGAGCGAGAGGTGGAGCAATCCACGCGACGGGACGGACGATCGTCGCCTTGGGCTGACTGTGTTCGTGATCCGCGGAACTCCTCGCTTCTGATTGCTTCTTCGGCGCCAAGCAGATCTGTGTTTCGACAGACAAGTTCTCGACTGCATCCGCGGCGGCGGCTGCGGCGGAACAAAGGACACATACCGATTGCTAGGAGGAGTTCCGATGGCTGTTCGCAAGTCCGCTGCGCTGATCAGCGCAGGTTTGCTGCTTGCCGGCGTCCCGCTGGCGTCCGCCCAGGCTGCACCCGCCGCGACCGCGACCGTGTCCGTTCTTCACGGGGTACCGGGCGCGACTGTCGACGTCTACGCCAACGGCAAGAAGTTGCTCACCAACTTCAAGCCTGGCACCTTCACCGACCCGCTGAAGCTGCCCGAGGGTGACTACGACCTCAAGGTCACCGCGGCCGGCAAGACGGCCGCGCTGATTCAGGCGAACGACGTCGCCGTACCCGGTGGCGCCAACGTGACCGTGGTCGCGCATCTCAACGCGGGTGGCAAGCCGGTGCTCACGCCGTTCGTCAACGACACGTCGAAGCTCGCCGCCGGTCAGGCCCGGCTGACAGTCCGGCACACCGCCGCCGCCCCGGCCGTCGACGTCCGGGCGGGCGGGAAGCCGGTCTTCACCGGCCTGACGAATCCCAAGCAGGCGAAGGCCGACCTGCCGGCCGGAACGGTCAAGGCCGACGTCGTGCTCGCCGGTACGTCGACGGTCGCCCTCGGCCCGGCCGACGTGAACCTCAAGGAAGGGACCAACACGATCGTCTACGCGTGGGGTAGTGCGTCGGCCAAAAACCTGAAGCTCGCGGTCCAGACCGTGTCCGGCCTGCACGGCAACCCGTCCGGCGTACCGGGTGGGACCGGTGGTCAGGCGGCATCCCAGCAGTTGCCGGTCTGGCCGGCCGCCGCGGCCGCGGTGCTCATCCTCGTACTGATCGGCGGCGGAACGGCCGCGGTCCGGGCGCGCTCGTGATCCCTGCC
This sequence comes from uncultured Actinomycetota bacterium, assembly GCA_963822475.1. Lineage (GTDB taxonomy): Bacteria > Actinomycetota > Actinomycetes > Propionibacteriales > Kribbellaceae > Kribbella. Next base: position 56,982 of record CAWGHT010000006.1, on the reverse strand, counting down.
CGTCGTGTGGCCGTCCTCGTGGCGGCCACACTCCTCGCAATTCCCGGCTGCGGGCCCGCCCCACCCACGGCCGGGCCCCGCGACACCGCAGTACAGACCCCGGTCGGGAGGCCGTCGGCGGCGCGCACGGAGGCCGCGCCGACGGTCGTCCCGTCGCCGGCAGTGCGCTCGCGCGAAGCCGGCGTACCGACGGTGACGGAGGCGCAAGGGCCGGCGCCGGTGCGGCTGGTGGTGCCGTCCGTCGGGATCGACATCCCGGTGCGCGGCGTCGGGGTCGCCGGCGACGGACAGATGGAACTGCCGGCGAATCCGGCGGTGATCGGCTGGTACCGCTTCGGGCCGGGTCCCGCGGACGAGCAGGGCTCAGTCGTGCTCGGCGGGCACTTGGACAGCAAGCAGTACGGCGTCGGGCCGCTGGTCCGGCTGCGCAAGCTCCGGCCGGGTCAGCTCGTTCGGATCTCGTCGGACGGCGGACGCACCACGACGTACCGCGTCGACTCCATCCGCGAGGTCGCCAAACAGCGACTGGCCCTCGCCGACCTCTTCGACCGTACCGGGACGCCCCGTCTTCGGATCGTCACCTGTGGTGGACGCTATGAGCCGGACAACGGCGGATACCAGCAGAACCTGGTCGTCAGTGCCGCGCGTGTCTGACATCACGGCTGGGACTAGGGCTAGAGTCCCAGCCGTGACCAGCATCGCCGGTGAACCTTCGCCGGCCGAGATCGCCAAGGGCTTCGCCGAGGGGCGCGAGGACAGCCTCGCGGCCGCGTACCGACGCTGGTCTCGTCTGGTCTACACCCTGGCGCTCCGGGTGCTCGGCGACCGGCACGACGCCGAGGACGTCACCCAGCAGGTGTTCGTCTCGGCCTGGCGAGGCCGGCACACGTTCGACCCGAGCTCGGGCACGCTGGGTTCGTGGCTGACCGGGATCGCCAGGCACCGGATCGCCGACCGGCTCGAGGCGCGCAGCCGCGACCGGCGCAACGCCACGGCCGTCGGTGAGACCCTGGCGGCACCGCAGCCGGTTGCCGACGACCAACTCGTCGACCGGTTGATGCTGGCCGACGAGCTCGACCGGATCGACGAACCGCGCCGGACCATCCTCCGTCTCGCGTTCTACGAAGACCAGACATATCCGCAGATCGCGGACCGGCTGAACCTTCCGCTCGGCACAGTGAAAAGCCACGCGCGACGAGGTCTGCTGTCCCTGCGGGACAGATTGAAGGAGGTGAACAGTGACGCATCTTGACGAGGAACTCCTGGCCCAGTGGGCCCTCGAAGGAACCGAGCCCGAACCGGACGCGGCTGACCACCTCGCGACCTGCGCCACCTGCCAGGCTGCGCTGTCCGACCTGCGTGCCCTCACCTCCGAGCTCCACGAGACGCCGGAGCTGTCCACCCCGTCAGCCGAGGTCTGGTCCCGCATCAGCGCCGACCTCGACCTGACGCCCGGCCTCGATGGCGTCCTGAGCGGGACCACCGCGGAGCCGGTGGTCGGTGCTCGGCCGGGGCCGCGGTACGGGCGCGGAATGCTCGCGCTCGCGGCCGGGGTGGCGGCGATCCTCGGGATCGGCATCGGCCTGGGCGCCGCGTCGGTGGTCGACCGCGACGAACAGTCGCCGGCACCTCCGCCAGTCGCCGTGGTCAGGCTCGAGCCGCTGCCCGGACAGACCGGCAGCGGGACCGCGGACCTGATCCAGGCGGGGAACGAGTTGCAGGTCTCGGTCGACGGCCTGGACGCGCACTCCGGGTACTACGAGCTCTGGCTGATCAACGCCGACGGCCAACGGATGGTGTCCCTCGGGGTGCTCGATCCGGCCACCGGCGGCACGTTCCGGATCCCGGACAACCTGACCAGCGAGGGCTACCGGATCGTCGACGTCTCCCTGGAGCCGAACGACGGCAATCCGGCTCACTCACGCGACAGCATCGTCCGCGGCACCATACCCAGTTGATGCGCCGTACGCATGAAATGCCGCAAAGACCGGCATTGGAGGAATGGACGGCGCGTTCCTAGCCTCGTGACGAGACAACAGAGTCGTGAGGAGAGCACATCTGCGGAACATCCCGCTGGGCGGACCGACGCGCGAATCGCCGTACTTACCGAGGTCGCGGCCGAGCTGGACGTCACACCGAACCAGCTCGTCATCAGCTGGCTGCTGCACCGGACCGATCCCGAGCTGGTCACGCTGATCGGCCCGGGGACGCCGGAGCAGCTGGAGACCGCTCTGGCCCCGAGTGACATCAAGTTGTCCGCGGACCAACTCGACCGGCTGGACAAGGCCGGCGCCTGATGACCGGGCGCGTACGCATCGTGCTGCCCATCTGGCCGGAGGTGGCACAGCAGCACCTTGGCGATCCGTCGACCGGGAGGTGTTTCAGCAGGAACGCATCCATGGTCGACACGTCGAGCATCGTCGGCGGGTTCTCGCCAAACATCTCGGTCGCTGGGACGACGCGGTTGGTGATCGTCGAGTCGGAGACACCGACGAACGGGCGGAAGCAGCCGGGCCGGAACGCGACGCCGAAGACGTGGCCGCGGCCCTCGAGGACCTTGATCTGGTAACGGTTGCACACGCCGTTGCTTGATCGTGGTCGGCTCACGCGGCCGCGGCGGGTTCGCCGGTCTGCTGCTCGGGTCGGTCAGCCAAGCGGTGCTGCGGCACACGACCGGTCCGGTCGCAGTGGTGCGGTGACACGGTTCCGGACGGACGCCGGGCATGCAGCCTGGGTTCGCACGTCCCAGCGGCCGGGACATTTGGCCCCGGCGTATGGGTCGTTGGACTCTGCGCTGGTTGTGCGACACCGGGCACGATTGCAGTGAAGGGGAGTACCCCATCGACCGAGCCTCGTCATCCCGGCCTCTCTGGCCCGGCGCTCGGGACAGCCCTCAAACAGGCTGTTGGGAGAGACCTTCGTCGATGTCCAAGCGATGCCGATGGAGGTACACGAGATGTTCTCAACCCGTTCCCTGGCCACCGCGAGCCCGATCATGGCTGGAGCAATCGCCTTCATCGAGGTCGACGCCCTGCCCGTGCTGACCGCCGCATCGCTGACAGCAGTGACGGCAGTCGCGGCGTCGGCCAGCAGCAGTGCGGTGATCGTTCTCGCCTACATCGGCGTCGTCGTCTGGCTTGCCGCGCTGATCATCCTGATCGGAACAGACATCAACAAGACAGCCCACTCTGCGCGCCGCCACCGTCACCGTCCCGGTCACGGGCGTCGGCGTTCCTCTGGTCTGAAGAGCCAGGGACACCAGCGATGACCATCCACTCGGATCGTCGACCCGACGATGCCACGGCCGCCGGCCTGGGTCGCGAAACCGCCAGCTTGGCAGACATCGCGGCTGAGCCGATGGTAGCTCCGCACGCCAGCACGGTGGCCGGGGTTGCCGCCGCACAACAGGTCGACCCGGCGACCGGCCTGTCGGCAGCCGACGCGGCGGCCAGAGCGGCCCAGTTCGGCCCGAACCGCCTGGCCGAGACCCCGCCGCGGCCGGCGTGGAAGCTGTTCCTGCCGAGAAGCCGGGATCGAGGTCAAAATGATCACCGGCGACCACGTCGCCACCGCCGCCGCCATCGCCGCCGAAGTCGGCATCCACGGCCGGGCGGTCACCGGCACCGACCTCGACACCATGACCGACCGCGAACTGGCCGACCAGGTCGACGACATCGGGGTGTTCGCCCGTGTCACCCCAGCCCACAAGCTCGCCATCGTCCAGGCCCTCACCGGCCGCGGCCACCCCGGCCCTTCTGGTGCTGCGGCCGATCGTGACCCATCCGGAGCCGTCGATCCGCATGTTCACCTGGGCAAGGACATCCGGGTGCCACGCGATCCCGATGACGTGCTCCTCGAGACCGCCTCCGCGGCGGCAGGCGGGATCACCAGCATGCTCGTCTATCTGATGAGCGGTGAGTCCTACTCCGAGGTCGCCCCGGCCGCACGAGCGGTGATGGAGGAGTCCTCCCGCGTCGACTTCGGCTTCCACCTGTGTGTGGCCTCGCAGGAGCACGTCAGCGAGCTCCCCGGCTACATCCGGGACCTTGGCGTATCCAGCTTCAAGTTCTTCATGAACTTCCGCGGCGAGGAGGGTGCGTACCTCGGTTTGCTGGGCATCGACGACGGCTACATGTACGACGTTCTCGGCACCACCGCGGATCACGGCGCGATGGTCAATCCGCACCCCGAGAACATCGAACTCGTCTGGAAGCTCAAGGGTCTGCCGGTAGACGAGTCGGGGAGGTCAGGTCGGCGCCGGCGAGTTGACTCCGGAGAGGTTGGCCTTCTTCAACCTCGCCTTTGACATGTCGACCAAGCTTCCGTTCGGGATGTCCTCGTGCTTCGTTGTGGCGTTGGTTAGATCAGCAGACTCCAGAACGGCAGACTCCAGACGAGCACCGGTGAGATCCGCGTTGCGTAGCTTCGCTTGGTAGAAGGTGGCCCGTCGTTGACAGGGTGATCCATGGATCGATCGCCGACGTGTCCCTTGTGACGATCGGCAACTGCGAACAGATCGTTGCCTTCTCCGGCTGAGATCTTCGAAGGCGCCGTCAGAGGCCCACGAGAGGCGCGCCGACTGGTCGAAATCATCCTGACCAGCGCGGACAGCGAGTGATCGGTCGGGAGCGCGTCGCAACGCACGCGTCGAGATCTTCCGCCAGTGCCAGGCAGGGATGAGGATGCGAGAAGGACCGGAAGGACTGGTTGTGATGGCCAGCTTGGCGAGCTACACGACGCTGTACGTAACGGCAATCCGGGTGGAGGGTATGGCCGACGTGAAGAACATTGCCGCCGTACGGTGGGACGGCGGCCACCCAGGATCAGAAGAGTCATCAGTCACCGATTTCATCCGTTGGCTGGCCCGTGGTGATGCCCGAGCCTTTGTCGGCTTGGCCGACGGTGGTCGTGGACCTCGCATCCATGTCGAATACGACGGGGTACGGCGCTACTTGAGCAGCCGCAGCGAGGACACCGGGCGGGAAGATGCATTGCTGATGCTGCCCCGACTGAGCCCTGGAAGGACCACCCGCAAGCACCTCAGCCAGCACTAGCCACTCAGCCGAACTGCCCATGGACCAGCTCGTCATGTCGACAGCGGGTCTGACCATCGTGGCGAGCGGCAACTATTTACGCCGCCGAACGCATGCGGCCTGACGGCTCCGGCCTAGCTCGGAATGCCGTTGCGTATCGAGGCTGCTCAGTCGGATCGACTCCTTCGGCCGGACGCCGAGCGACCAGGTCGGCTCCGCCCAGCTGACGGCCCGTGAACGGCAGATCGTCGACCTGATCGACAGCGGCTTTTGCTAGAAGGAGATCGCCGGCCGACTGTGCATCGAGGTGAGCACGGTCAAGAACCACATCCACAACATCCTGGCCAAGCTCGGCGCCGCCGCCACGGCCCGGTCTCGTGGGGGTGCCGGCGCCACGACCTGACCGGACACAGCGCTGCGCGGGCCCTACCCCGTTGGCGCGGTGGTCGACATGATGCCGTGCAGTGTGATGTCGACAAGCGCGCCAGCCTGCTCGACCTTCGGTAGCGGCTGGCCCGTGATGGCCCGCACGATCAGCACCCCGGCCAGCCAGTCGATCAACAACTGGGGGTCGACGCCGGCCCGAACCGGCTCACCGCGCCGGCAGGCCCGGTCCAGGGCGGCGGCAGCAAAGTCGGCTCGGCGCCGCAGGTAGCGTCGATAGGCGGCGGCCGCAGCGGGGGCGCGGCACGACTCAACTGCCGCGAGCCGGATGAACTCGACGCCCAGCGCGGTGCCGGCAAACGTCAATGCGTCACGGTAGGCGTGTTCAAGATCGCCAAACAGAGAACCGGTGTCGGGGTCGGGGATCTGCACGTCCAATAGCTCGACCAGTGCGTCTTCGGCGAGCTCGGTCTTGCTCGGCCAGCGGCGGTAGATGCTGGCTTTGCCGACCCCTGCCGCTGTAGCTACGTCGTCGACGGTCATCTTGTCGAACCCGCGCGCCAACAGGAGTTCCATCGCTGCCTGCAGGATCCGCGGGTCAATTTCAGGATTCCGCGGCCGACCCCGCCTCCGCCGCGGCACGGTCGCGTCCGTGGAGCTTGGCTGGAATCCGGGGAGAGGCTCGCGTGCGGAGGCGGTCATTGGAGTCCTCCTTACGTGTAGGGGATGGCGCCGACCGTTCCCTCGGCGATTCGCAGTTCGCGACGCGGACAGCCTCACGGTTCGCAGACACCGACGGGATCGACAGGCGATGCAGGGTCTGATCTAGGCAGGCGGCGGCTCCATGTGGCCGAGCTGGACCATCATTGTGGTCGTGTCGTAGTACATCGCGCCCTCGCGCGCCTTGCCGTCGGCCCACCTGATCAGCTCGCAGAACGGTGTGTCCAACTGTTTGCCGGTTGGCGGCAGGTCTCCCATCGGGCCGTCGTTGGTGCCACGTGCCTGGAACCGCGCGATCGTCCAGTCGCCCGCCTCCAGATACGAAGCCTCGGCGGTCCGTGCGTCGGAGAACGCGGTCTTCCAGCCGGCCAGCCATCCGACGATCTCGGACTTGCCGTTCAGCGTCAGCCCGCGGGCTGCGTCGAAGTAGACAACCTCGTCCGCGAAATACTGTCCGGTCTCCTCGGCGCCTTTCTCGCTCATCGTCTCGTGTGCTTTTCGATGCAGCTCGACGTTGGACATGCCGTTCCCCTCCCGAGAGAAGCAATGACTCCCCCGGCGGCCACTCGACAGCATGTACGCCGGCCGAAGTCCCGTTTCTCACGATCCGTCGCCACCGATGGTGCGTCAAGATCAATCGAGTCACCACCCATTCACGTCACGAGACCGATCCATGCGTGACGTCCTCGCTGGAGGAGGCCAACCTCGAAGGTAACCTCTTGACGCACCTCGATCCGCGCGAGAGAGATGGTGAGCGACAAGAACCCGCGCGCACGACCCCAGCCGCGATTCCCTGACCAGTAAAGCCTTTCGCGCACCGTCGACAAACGTCGATCACCATCAGCTGGAACTCAGCGGTCAGGGGTTCGACCTGGCAGCTCCAGATCGATCTCGAGCCGTGTGGTCAAGGTGCATGTTCCTCGTCGGACGCAGTATTTATCCACACGGTCGCCGCTGTTGACGGCGCTTGAAAGCTGGTCGGTTTCGGCGGTTGAAAAGTGAGCGGTTGTTGGGCAGTCTAGGACTCGGTGTTGGTCGGTGGTGGTGCGGATGCTGGGGAGGCTGTCGATGCCGCGTCCGCGGAGTCGGTAGCTGGCGCCTTTGAGGGTGAGGACGTCGGCGTGGTGGACGATGCGGTCGATCATGGCGGCGGCGACGGCTTGGTCGCCGAACACGCCGCCCCAGCCGGAGAACGGCAGGTTCGAGGTCAGGATCAGCGAGGCGTGTTCGTAGCGGGATGAGACGAGCTGGAAGAACAGGTTCGCGGCGTCTTGCTCGAAGGGGAGGTAGCCGACCTCGTCGACGATGATCAGCCCGTAGCGGCGCAGTCTGGCGAGCTCTTGGGGCAGCTTGCCGGCGCGGTGGGCGTCGGTGAGGCGGGTGACCCAGTCGGTCGCGGTGGCGAACAGGACGCGGTGTCCGTGTCGGGCGGCGGCGACTCCCAGGGCGGTGGCCAGGTGGGTCTTGCCGGTGCCGGGCGGGCCGAGCAGGACGACGTTGCGGGCCTCGGTGAGGAACCCGCCGGATGCCAGTGCGGCGATCTGTTGGCGTGCTGCTGGTTGGGCGTCGAAGTCGAAGTCCTCCAGCGTCTTGACGGCACCGAACCCGGCGGCGCGGATCCGCAGTCGGGCGCCGGATGAGTTGCGGGCGCTGACTTCGCGTTCGAGGACCGCGGCGAGGTAGTCCTCGTGGGTCCAGCCGGCATCACGGGCCTGGTCGGCCAGCCGGGCGGCGGCCTCGGTGATCCGGGGTGCTTTCAGCGCGGCGGCGAGATAGGTGATCTGCTTGACCGCCTCGGTGGTCGCCGCGGGCTTCGTGGTCTTGGTGGCGGCCATCAGCTGATTCCCTCCTCGTCGGTGAGCCCGAAGGCGCGGTCGTAGTCGCTGAGGTCCCGGGCCAGATCATCACCGGCTGCACGGCGCAGCGCGGGGTTGCTGGAACTGTTTGCGCAGCCAGGCGGCTGTCTGGACATGTGCCGGGTCGGTGATGGTGGTTCCTCTGGCCCAGACGCGGGCGTGTTCGGCGACGATGCGGCCCTCGGCGCGGACCCGGACCCGTTCGAGGTCTGCGGCGACGTCGACCATCCGGCCGATCACGGCCGGGTCGACGGAGTAGTCGTTGGTGTCGAGGCGGACGTAGTAGTCGCGGCCCAGCCGGATCTTGTTGCGCCAGCCCAGATGCAGCGGGATCGGCGGCAACGCCAGCATCGCGGCCCGATCGGCGTCGACCAGGTCGATCGGTGCGGCCTTGATCGTGCGGACCACCCGCGCGTTCGCCAGCGTCAGCCAGTCGGTGAACTGGGCGTTGAAGTCTGCCGGCGAGGCGAACGTCCGGCCGGGCATGAACGAGGTCTCGAACCAGCCGTTGCGGCGCTCCACGATACCCTTGGATTCGGGGTCCCTGGGCGGCAGCAGCACCAGCTTGGTCGCCAGCGTGCCCATGAACGCCGCAACGCCCTCGGCGCGGCGTTGGCCGCGGCCGATGCCGGGCTCGTTGTCCCAGATCAGCCGGCGCGGGACCCGCCCCAGTTGCTGGATCAGCTCCCACGACCCCAGCAGCAGGTCCTCGGTCTTGCGGGTCGGGATCATCCGCGCCGTCACGAACCGCGAATACGCGGCCGTGATCACCAGCACCGGCAGCAACTTCGCGGTGCCGTCCTCCAGCGGGATCTTCCGCGGCGGGAACCACAAATCACACTGCGCGGCATCACCGGCCGCCCACACGATCCGGTCAGCCGGATCGATCGGCCGATGCTCGGGCCGCAACCGCGCCACGTTCTCACGGAACCACCGGATCGATCCGGTCCATCCGACCCGCTCGGCCAGCACCGTCGCCGGCATGTCCGGCGTCTGCAGCAGCAGCTCGCGCACCCGCGGCTCGAACACCGTGAACGACGTCGGCGCCGGCCTGCGCTCATACCTCGGCGGCGCGTCCGAGTTCACCGCCTTGATCACCGTCGTCCGCGAGATCCCCAGCCGCTGCGCGATCCGCGCCTTCGGCACCCCCTCCGCCGCCAACCTCCGGATCAGCGCCCAGTCCTCCAAAGTGATCACTCTCCAATCGTCGAGTGCTCACTTTTCACCGCCGAAAGTGTTCAGTTTTCGAGCGCCGCCGACACGTCTCCGAGTTTCCCGTGGCTCAAACGTTGAGCATGCCTCTGGTGTGTGCTGCGCGAAGTGAGTCAGGAGGCCGGATGGCTAGGGAGCCGTTTCCGCTCGGGACGTGGGGGAATATCGCCGTACGGCCTGTCAAGCGTGATGGTCGAGGGCGCGTCGTCAAGTTCGAGGCGAGCGGGCGCTATCGAGACCTCGACGGTCGGACTCGGCGGGTAGCGGCTTGGGGAGGTACTGCGGGCGAGGCGGAGAACAACCTCAGGGCCAAGTTCAAGGCACGGAGGATCGTTGCCGAGTCGGCGGAGCTGAAGTCAACGGATCGCGTCTCGATTGCGGCTGAGCTGTTCTTGGCCGAGGTCAAAGACAAGGTTGAGCAGGATGCGCTGGCCCCAGGAACGTATGACACGTATCGATATCAGTACGACAAGAACCTCGAGCCACGCATCGCCGAGCTCCGACTGATCGAAGCGACCATCCCCAGGGTCAACAAGGTGATCGTGAAGGTCAGGGATGAGGTCGGCGTAGCGAGCGCCAAGACCTGCAAGAGCATCCTCGCAGGAACGTTTGGTCTCGCGGTGAGGCACGGCGCCATTTCGTCGAACCCGGTCCGCGAGATCAAGATCGGCGGCAAGTCCAAGCGTAAGCGTCCCCGGGCCTTGGAGAAGGAAGAACGAGAGCAGTGGTTCGAGCTGCTCGAACAAGACGAACGCGCCGTCCGCGCGGACCTGGTCGACCTGTGCAAGTTCATGCTGGCCACCGGCGAGCGCATCGGCGAATGTCTGGCTGTGAGCTGGGAGGATCTCAACTGGACGACTGGTGAGATCGACTGCAGCCATCAGATCCAGAGAATCAAGGGCCACGGACTGATACGGCGCAGAGTCAAGTCGGCGGCCGGTGACCGCATCCTGGGGCTACCCCAGTGGGCGCTCGACATGCTGACGACCAGATGGATGCCAGGAACACCATTGGACAGCCCCATCTTCCCTAGCAGCGAGGGTGGATTTCGGGACCCGCACAACGTTCAGAAGGCACTGCGCGAGGCCCGTCGACCGGTCGGAAGCCAACGTCGGCAGGAACTCGGGCGGGTGCTTCAGCAGCACCGGCGGAACGCCGGACTGAAGCAGACCGACGTCATCACGAAACTCGGTTGGCGCAAGACGCGCATCAGCCTCATCGAGACCGGTCGGGTTCGGCTCGACCCCGGCGAGGCCACCGAGCTGGCCGACCTCTACAGGCTGTCCCGGGCCGACCGGACCTCGCTTCTGGAACTGACCGAACTCGCCGGCATGCGCTCGCTGGCCGACGAACTCGGCTGGGTCACCGCACACGTCTTCCGCAAGACCACAGCGACCATTCTGGAGGAGTCCGGCCAGTCGCCACGACAGATCGCAGACCAGCTGGGGCACGCGCAGACGACAACGACCATGGACGACTACGTCGGTCGACGTGCCCGAAACCCCGAGGCGGCGCGCCATCTCGAACACGCTCTCCGCGACATCCACGAGCAGGGACGGCAAACGCCGGAAGGACCTGCGATCTAGTGGCACCGCGAGGCGACCGAAAGTCGCAAAGCGGCGAGTAACCGGCGAGTTGGGGCCCGGAAGTTCATCACTTCCGGGTTATATGACCAGGTCAGAGAGCCGGTGACGGGACTCGAACCCGTAACCCCCGCTTTACCGGGCGATGCCTGTCGTCCTACCGCACCACTACCCGAAAGTTGCCGTTGACCTGCTCACTCTCCAATGGAGAGTAAGCAGGTGTTGGCGACTGTGCTCAGCATGTTTCATCCAATCCGGTGAGTAAAACGGTGAGTTGCGGTCGGCACGAAGCTCCTTTCGAGCGGCACCTTGGATCGTCGAGTGCATGCAAGAGGCTGGCCGCGGGGGCAGTCCCCTGTTCGCGGCTGCTGCCCGGTCTGGGCCGGGCAACGCCCCACTACGTGCACGGCTTCGGTTGAGGCTCACAGGATCTGCGCATCTTGCTCAGCTCGGACAGCGGTTCGGAGCAGGCTTGCTCGTGGCTCGAGTTTGCCGATGTGGTGTCTGGTGCGGGTGACGGCTACCAGAAGATCGCCGAGACAGTGACGATGATGCCGGCGACCGAGCGCCGGCATCATCGTCGGTGTTCCCTGCGTGACTGCTGCGTCGCGCGCCTGCTCAACGGCAGGTGGGCCCTTCTAGACGGCGTCGCCACCGGTGGTTTGCCGTCCTGGGTCGGTGGTGACGGGTGTGATGGTGATGTCGTAGTCCTCGGTGGCTTCGTCGACGACCGCGTCGTACTGCGCGGCGCGGCCGCGGGCGAGAACCTGGACCAGGTGCAGGCCCGGTGCTGCGAGTGTGTAGACGAGCGGTGCTGGCCCGATGCCCTCCAACGGCGCGAGATACAGATCGTCCGCGATGAGGATTGCGGCTTGTTCTGCGACGTCCCACCCGTCCACGGCGGCCGCAAGGTCCGGCACTGGCTCGTGCCCGATCCGGACGGTGACGTTGACCGGGCCGCTGGCACAGCCCGTTCGAACGATGACCGTGCCCGGCACCGATGGGTCGAAGGCGAGCACCGGGCCGGCCGTGCTGGGATCCAGGACCGGAGAGCCGCCATACAAGGGCGCGAGAAGGAACTGGTGGTAATCCACCCGGACCTGGTAACTCGGTGCTGCCGTCATTCGATGAACGCTACCTGGAACGGGTCGTTGCCAAGCATGCGCTGCTGCTTGTAGAACCCCACAAGCGTGCCGCCAGCCGACCCGTTCTGCTGGCCGTTGATGAAGCAGCGGCTGAAGCCACTCGGCCCGGAGCGTGGCGGGTCGGGCATCTCGCAACCGTCCCAACTGCGCGGGGTCGGGTGGCCGCCGGTGTAGGCGCCTTCGTACGTGCTGCGGAACGGGTACTCGTCACACTGCTTGCCTCGGGACGCGGAGGATTCCCTTGCGGGCAAGCGGTGTTGCCGTTCTTATCCTGCAGAGCCTGATCGAACAGCCGGTGGAGGTAGGTATCGGAACCGGCAAGCCCGGGCAGTCCGGACAGCGTGGCGCGAGAAACGTGGTTAACGAACTCTGGAACCACTGACCGCTTAAACGACACGGTCGCCGGAACGGTCGGGAACACGCATCCTGGCCTGACCCCGCCGTAGCCGTTGTCGCAGCGGGAATCGGCGGTGGTGAGGTCCGAGCTGGTTGTGCCGACCCAGCCAGGGTTGTCGAAGGTGATGCGCCAGTAGCCGCCGACGTGATCGCGCCACGAGCCCTGGATCATCTCCTTCGCCGACAGTGTCAACGAGCCTTTCCAATACGAGGTGGTCACCGCCCCATAGGACAGGTTCGACGCCACACAGTTCGTCGGACAGACGACGAACGTCCCGGTCGTGATGGTGGGCCGGCCGATCGGAGTCGTGGACGAGGCGACCCGCACGTCGACCGGGATGCTCCAGCTGGCGTCGGTGGTGCTGGCGATCATCTTCATCGCGGTGTGGATGACCGATCGGCCCAGTTCTTCGCCGTTGGCCAGGTTGATCACGACGATGATGAACGCCGTGTGGTTGCAGCCGTTGCGGCGGTCGAGCGCCATCCAGGGCGTGGTGCTCGAGACAGTCGCGGAACACTTCTCCGGCCAATCGACCATCGGCGCCACTATCGGCTCGATCGCGACACAGTTCTTCGGCGGGTTCTTCATCTGCCCGGCCTGCACCTGCGCGGCCAGCGCCTGGCAATCGGCCACAGTTCGCGACGTCGCAGGCGGCGCGGCCGCCGACGGCAGGATCATGGAGCCATCTGCCTCAGGGCCCGGTTTCGCGGCGCCCGGCTGGACTGACGGCGACGCTGACGGCGTCAACGAATACGCCTGTGAAGGTGCTGATGGCGCGGCGTAACTCTGCACCGCCGCCGCACTTAGCAAGCCCGCTGTCGCGAGCATGAGAACCAAACGTGGACGCACTGAATCCTCCCCAGATCCCGGAATGTACCGCCCCCCGGCGGATTACCGAATCGATACAAACACGCACGCAACGTCAGGTACGAGGTTCATAAACGAGACTGCATGAACTTGCAAAAGGCTGTCACGAAAGCGCCAACGCTGTCCCTCGGCGAGGCGCACCACGTCGACCAAATCGCGGACACGGCTTTGTCTCTACGGAACATTGCAGGTTCGCCACTGCGGGCAACCCCTACACCCCGGCCAACACGATCGCGTTCCTGTCGGCGCCACCTGGACTTCTACGTGACCGGACTGGCGGTGTTCTCGATCCTGATCGGCGCGATCAAGATGGTCTGGGAGCGCAACAGCCAGCCCGGCCGGGAGCTGGCGCTGTCGCTGCTGCAGCTGGTGATCATCTCGACGGTCGGCCTGGCCGTGATCGCCTTGCTGATCAACGTTTCGGACAAGTTCGCTACCTGGATCCTCATTGACGCGCCCAGAAATCCGAACGGCACGTACACGACCTTCCAGGTCGCCTACGGCGCGATGTTCAATGTACGGCTCCCAGTTCTGGACCTCAGCGTCATCGAAGTAGCTCCGCATCGTCTCGACGAGACGAGCAGCCCGCGTCTCCGCCTCGCCCTGCGGTATCCCGTACTTGACCGTGAGCTTGTCGACCTCGCAGTACTGCAGCTCATCGAGGATCGCGCTGCTCCACAGAGGCCGGTAGAGATTCACGACGGCCAGGCTGAGCAGGAAGTCCCGCTGCTTGCTGGGCCAAAGGACACATGTATCGAGGAGCGCGGCGAACACTTCTCGATACTGTCAGAGATTGGCCGCTGATCGCCGCCGCTCGGCGCGCTGCTTCCGGATCCGCGCCAGTCTTTCGTTCACCACGGCGGAATCCTCATCCTCGCTCACGTCTACTGTTGTGTCGGCGATCGCCTGGTACTGCCGCTTCCGCCGAAGATCGCGGTAGTCCAGAGCGTCCTTGAGCAGAACCTTCCGGCGGTTTCCGATCCGCTCAGAGGCAAGCTCACCGTCATCGATAAGGCGCACCACCGTTGGCCGGCTGACCCCCAGCAGGTCTGCGACCTGCTGAGTTGTGAGCTTTGGCATCGTAGGCGAGATGGTGACAGCCCTTCCCGCCTGGAGCGCCGCAACGGCCTGGACGAGCACCTTGTGCAGCGCCTCAGGAACCTCGATCTGCTCGTGCTCCTCGGCACCCACCAAGAGGTACCGGCGCTCGGGACGCTCGCCCACCTTGCTGTGATGGGCATCAAGGAAGCTGGCGACCGCCGCCATCTGCTCCTGCTCTTCGGGCAGGTAGGTCTGCGACTCGAGGAGTTCGGCAGTCATGACAGCCTCCATACGAACGAAACGAAGTTGCTTTCGCAACGTTCGAATAGTCTCGCACGGACTGCGCCGACTTGCAAGCTCCCGCTAACAGCGAGGAGCCCGATGTTGCACACAGTGGCGACGACGTGGCGATGCGTGGGAGCGTCAAGAAGACGTTGACACACCACTCTAGGGCGCATCAACTGGCAGGGACGGGAGTTGATAAGCCGGGAGTAGCTGGGTGCCCACTGGGGCTAGAGCATCGGGTGTGGAGATTCCCAACACCTGCATCGAGTTCGTTCAGGCGCCTAGTTGAGGTCACAGCCTCAGGCGTGGTCAGCGGCGCGCGCTACCGGCATCATGCATAGAGTGCCCGCCGACCTTTTCGAACTCCAGGTGCCGCTGTCCAAGACAGACAGGGGTTTTCGGGTGCTGACGGCGAGCGATTCCCACGCTGCAGCCCGCGCCTTCATGCGCCTCGTGTTCGCCGAACTGGACGACGTTGACGGCAACTTCGTCCGCGAATTTCAGACTGGCGGCTTCTCGGCGCGAGTGTTCGAGCTTGCATTGTTCGCCTATCTACACGAGTACGGCCTCGAACTTGATCGTTCTCATGCCGCTCCTGACTTCGTCGTTCGCGGTGATCGCTCGGTTGCGATCGAGGTGACCACGACCAATCCCCGGCAGGACGCCGTTCCTACTCCGCTGGCCAAGTACTCGCCTGTACCGGCCGATCTGGCGGCTGCTGACCGGGCGTTCGTCCATCAGATCGGCAAAGCGCTCCGCAAGAAGATGCAACACCGCAACGCAGCTGGCCAGGCCTATTGGCAGCAGCCACATGTGGCTGGGATCCCCTTCGTCATCGCCGTCGGCGCGTTCCACAACGACCACGCGCACTGGCACCCGATGAGCCTGGTGGCCGAATATCTGTACGGGCAGCAAAGTGTCCTGGAGCAGGTCCCGGGCGGGCCCGCCCGGGTGCTCATCGAGCCGATCGAGGATCACGAGTCGCTCGGGCGACGGATACCGAGCGCCCTGTTCAAGCAGCAGGGATCGGAGGACCTGGCCGGCGTGTTGTTCAGCAACGGCCACACCACCGGCAAGTTCAATCGGATCGGCATCGAGCACGGCTACGGCGCAACTGGAGTGACCGTGTTCCGGCTTGGCACTTGCTTCGACCCGGATCCCGCCAGCGTGCTGCCACGAGAATTCGGCTACGAGGTCTTGGCCAAACCTCGGGAGGCTGGAGCACGCGAGAACTTCGCCGAAGGTCTGCACCTTTTCCTCAACCCATGGGCCACAACGCCTCTCGAACCTGACATGTTGCCTGGCATCACCGTCTGGACGGTGCTTGACGGTGTCGCAACCACATGCGTGCTGCCGGCCGGGCTGCATCCCTACATATCGACGAACCAGATCATCGAGGTCGAGCCCAACGATCAGCCCTGAGCAGGTTGCCCTCGGTCGCAGGGCGAGCCCGAGTGTCGGGCGCGTAGACGATGATGTGGTCTGTGGCGAAACCGGCTGAGCTCCGCACAGCGATCGCTACCTCGATCGCGGACAAGGTCAAGGCGTACAACCTTGCCGAGTTCTGCGTCAGCCTCGGTCTGGCTCCCCAGGCTGAAAACGAGTTCCCCGACAACAGCAAGCGGGTGTACGTCCGTATAGACACCTGACCTGATGGCGACGCTTCCTGCTGCGTGTGTGACGGAGCTAAGCAGGACGTACGGCTCATCGTATGGGGAGGCGATGCCATCGCGAGTCGTCTCCTCGAAGCACACCAGGCCGGTCTAGTGCACGGCTTCTACGGCGCCTTCTCCCTGGAACGCCTCCCCGTCGAACGAGCCCTCACCGACCAAACCCGAGCCTTCACCTCCATCACTTTCTGAGGTACGGGTACGGCGTGAGACGTACGCCGGTGTCCGCGGCGATGACGGCCCGGTCGCCGAGCGGCTTGCCGAGGGTGACGACCGCGGTCGATGTCTTCCCGACGTCCGCACCGCCCGGGAGCAATGGACCGTGACTGCCGCCGATGACCACCAGATCGTCGTACTCGACGACGTGGGCCCGGAGGTCGGTCTCATAGAGTCCATGGCTGAACTCGAAGCTGAGGGTCTTGCCGTCGACCCAGTCGAGAACGCCGACGCGGAGCAGACCCTGTTCGAGCCGGGCGAGGCCGGGTAGCGGGTCGGGCCACTGCAGCGACTTGAGCACATCCGCGGGGGTTGCGACGGCGACAACAGGTCTCGACAGGCCTTGCACCGTGAAGGACCAAGCCGGCACGGTCGCCCGGCCATGGCTGGTCTCCACGTCGGTCGTCGTCAACGAGCCGCCGGTGATCGTGAGCGTTTCGCAGCTCGGCATCCTCTCGCAGATGTCGTTCGGCGGCCCGATCGCCTCGGTCAGAGCTTGCTGAGCTTCGAGCACCTGCATCGTCTCGTTCGACCCATCCGCGAAATCGACCCGCGTCGTACCACCTTCCGCGAACTGGACCCCGTCCGCGAAGGCAACCCGCCCGGACGACCACGAGCTCTTCTGCTGCCAGGTGTCGAACCCGAGACCCGGCGTCCGCGTCGAGTACAAGAAGACCCCGGTCACCGGCGCCGGAATCCCCGCCGCCCGCACGACCCGCGCCACCACTCCCGCGCGCTCCACAAACGCTTGCGTGGGCTGAGCTTGCGGCACCAGATCACCGCCCGGTGTCTTCCACGCCGGCCGAGGAGCCGACGTACTACTAGGCGCAGAGCCCGGCGCTGCCTCGGACCCACACCCTCCGAGAGCGAGCACCAGCACCACCCCCAACCACACCATCCCCACCATGGGGCCGAGTATCCGCTTCCCTTCTCGGCCCATCAAGCAGCGAGGTACCTCAGGTGAGGTAGGTGGTAAGAGTGCGCGCGAAGGTTGTGGCTGTTGCGTAGGTCAGTAGGGGGTTGTGGGTCCCAGGGAATGACGTTCTTGGGGGTGACGGCGGGGAGTTGGACCAGGTGGGGATTTCGGCCAGCGCTTCGGGGCCCAAGCTGCCGTTGATGAAGTACAGCAACTCGATCGAGATCGCCCTGCCGCGGGAGCGGGTAGGCCAACTGCTCGCCGACCCGGCACACCTACCGAAGTGGCTACGAGGCCTGGTGCTGCTGGAGCCGGTGAATGGGATATACGGGCAGCTCGGTACCAAGTCGCGGGTCGTGATGCAGTCGGGGGCAGAGGAAGATCCGAAACGATCACACGCCGGGATCCGGCAGACCTGCACGGGATCCCGAAGGAGAGCGTCGTCCACTTCGACCGCGAGATCGTCGGCGCGGGCATGTGGAGCGTCGTGCGCGATCGGCTGACCGAGGCCAATCCGGAGATGACACTCTGGGAGAGCGAGAGCGAATACCGGTTCAGCGGTCTGCTGATGCGGCTGGCCGGGGCTTCTAATGCCCGGCGCCTTCCGTACGCAGTCGCAACAGCACATGCAGGATTTCAAGGCGTTCGCCGAACAGGGGAAGGAAGTCCGCGAAGGGAAGGACTGATGCCGCGGCCGGTCGTGCCCGGCGTGTCGCAACAAGTTCTAGCGCTGCGCATCCGCTGCTGTGCAGACGAGCACGGACATCTGTGCAAACGACTTCAAACATCGACAGATGTCGCCACAGCCCTGGTTGCTCCGGTCGCGGCGCCCGATTAGGCCGGGCCGTAACGTCTGGCCTGCTCGGGCTGCGGCAGGCTGAATCACAGAAGCTGTCCGACCTCATGACTAGCGAGCTGACCCGTACCGGGTGGCGCTGGACGCAGACGCCGCATGCCCGCAACTGGGTGCCAATCACTCCAGTAGTTCAAAGTCCTGGTCGATGTCGGCGGCCATGACCTTCCAGTCGCTGAAATCGACCACGCGCCACGCGAGACTGTCGTTGCCGCCGGCCGTCGTCACCCGTGCTCGCGATTCCGTCCGTGCGCGGCCCCGCACCTCCGAGCGAACAGCTTCCGCCATCGGTTCAGACTGATCACGCGCCAAGGTCGCCGCGTCTCGCCCACTGCGTAATTTGGTAGGCGACGCTGTCAGGAGTTGCTGCGCCACCGCTCCCCTCGGTCGAATTCATTTTGGGAAGCATCCTCGCCCGAGCGATGCCTCCGTCACGTAGGTGGATGAGCAGCCAACTGGCCGTGAACTCGGCATATTCCACCTGGTCTCGAGGGATCCGGCGGCGTCCGACCAGGCCACGAATCACGAGTTCGTCCGAAGTTACCCGAACATGTGGCCGTAGGAAGACGATGGTGGCGAGGCCCATGATGGCGAGGACTGGCCACATCTCACGGATCGGCCAATTTTCACTGTCGATGAGCGTCCAGGCTGTAGCAGCGCAGAACGGTAGACACAGGAGCGATCCGCCGAGCAGTCCAACTCCCCAGACCCGAGCGTCCGCTGTGTTCCCGTTGCGGGAAGATGATTTCCGGTGATGTCTCACACGGGTCACTCCTTCGGAAATCCTGAGACGAGCTGCCGATGACCGCGACGCTGTATTCACGCTCAGATCATTGGAAACTCTTTCCTCCCTTTTTCAATCTGGCCGCCCGGAAGGCGGATCCCAGATCCCGACCGAGAGTGAGGTCCCGCCAATTCTTGTGATATCCACTCTGCCGCTGCCGCCCCGAGACCACCGCACCATGTCGTCCGATGAATGCTATCGAGGCTATGGTCAATTGCCCGACTACGAACAGAATCGTTCCAGGAACGAATGCTTGCTCGCTTGCGCCGGTGATTTGATTGAGGAGGATCCAAAAGAGGCCAAGTGTCATGCAAGGGAAGGCGATGAGATACGCAAATGCCAGGAATCTCCACCTTGGACTTGAAATCCATTTCATCGCAGCCGCCCGACCGCCAGGTCACCAGCTAAGCCATTTGACTCGGTGGCTGTAGTTCTCTTGCCGCCCACCCCAAGCTCCCCACGCTCTAAGCGCATAGCCGACCTCGAAGTCGCGATGTCCCTTGTGCCTTGTCTTTGAGCCACATCCGTACAAGCCTACTCCTCTGAATGCTGCGCCCCCTCCGGTGCAGGCCTTTCCGCGATGTTCGGCCCGGAGATTTGAATAGCCGGCGCTGATGCCAAGGCTCGACCATCCGTACGACCGGCTCCTGAATGGATTGGTCCAGTTGAAGGTCCCGCCCTGGAAGCCAGCGTTCCAGCACTGCACCGCGCAGAACCCAACGGAGACCGTTGTATGACGGTATATGCCGCGGTAGAAGTTGTACATCTTGCAGCCGAATTTGGTGAAGCAGTGTCGTCTCTTGCCGTCGAGATCGATGCTATTGATCGGGTCACCGGGGTAGGTGTAGCGGTTAGCATTTCCTCCGTCGACTGGATCTGTACTGCTGAACAGACCGGTCACTGGGTTGTAGAGCCTGACCCCCATGAGGGTCAAACCTGCGCCACTGACGGCGCGCTGCTTCGAGCCGAGCCAGCCGTAGTTGACGACACCGGTCGCTGCGGTAGCGCTCGTTGCGCAGCCGTATTCATCGTAGTTGTTCCAGCCGCTGATGCCGTTGGCTGCGGATCCCGATGAGGGCAGGTCGACGGTGCTGACGATGTCCCCATGGGTGTTGGCGAGGGTGAGGTCTGCCGATCCGGCTTGGTCGACGGTGAGGGACAGGCTGCTTCCGACGAGTTCGGCGTATCGCTGGGTGGTGCTGCCCTGGGTGACCCAAGTGGGGTTGTCGCTGGAGTCGGTGTAATGGCGCACAATCTGGGTCGAGCCTGAGGTGTTCGTGACAGTTTCTGTCGAGCGGCGGTCCAGTGCGTCGAGCCCGAACGTCGTCGCGGTTCCTGCCTGCGTGATCGTACGGGCGAGGTTGTTGTCGTAGTAGGACAGCGTCACGTCGCCGTTGGCGGGCTGCGGCGCGTCTGAGGCCGGCATCGTCGTGGCGCGGCCCAGAGTGTCGTAGGTATAGATGCCCGTTCCACCAGCACCGGTGACCGGGCGGTCAGCGGTGTCGAAGGCTCGGGTGATCGTAGCCGCGCCAGATGTGCTGCAGGAACCGTCTGCCGCGGCTGGCGCGGTGGCTTTGGTGAGTCGGTTTTCATTGGCGTCGAAGCCGTACGTGCGGGTGACACAGGCTGGGGCTTGGGTGGGATCTTCGACGTCGACGCCGGAGGATGCGGCGGTGCGGTCGTTGACTTGGGTGAGGCGGCCGGCGTTGTCGTAGGTGTAGTGACGGTCATACGGGATAGCACCGCCGGCCGCGGTGGTGAAGGCGACGCCGTCGGGAGTCCATTCGTGGGTGACCCGGCCGGTCACGTCGTTCTCAAGCGACCACGACAGCCACGGACCGTTGGGGTCGACAGTGGTTGACCCGTCAGAGTTGATGGTGGTTACTTGGCCGCTGTAGCTCAGCCCAGTCGGTTCGCCGGCGTTGTCGAGGTCGCTGGTCTGCGTGACACCACCTGGGAGCTTCTGGGTGATGAGGTTGCCGTCGGAGTCGTAGGCGCCCGTGGAGGTCCAGGTCGAGCCTGCGGTGGTGACGTCGACCTTGGTGGCCAGGCCGCGATGTTCGGTTTTGCCGGCTGCGTCGGTGCCGTCGTAGGTGTAGGCCGTCGACCCGTTTGGGTCTGTCACGGTTGCGACGTCACCCGCGGCGTTGTACGCCGTTGTGGTCGCCGACTCACCGGACGGTTGATAGGTGGTTTGGCGGCCCCAGCCGTCGTAGCCGGTGGTGACGGTACCGGCGATGGTGTCGTCGGCGTTCTTCGCTGTCACGGTGGTCGGTTGGCCGGTGGCGGCATCGTAGGTGGTGGTCTTCTTGGTGTTCGGGGTCGAGCCCGTGAGGCCGTTGACGGTGGTCGCGGTGGTGCCGGTGCGACCGTCGGTCAGGTAGGTCGTCGTGGTGGTGCGGGTGACGGTGCTCGAGGTTTCGGTGACGGTCTGCGGCGCGAGCAGGTAGGTGAAGGCCGAGGTGGTTTTTGAGGGCAGGCTCGGCCCGGAGCTGGGTGCCGCGGCTGGGTAGGTCTTGCAGACCAGTCCGGCCCACTGCGGCTTCAACCCGCACTCGGCGAACTGGGCGTTGGCGAGGGCGGTGTAGTAGACCGTCTTGGTTGTGCCGGCGTCGGCGCCGGTGGCGGCGGGTTGCCGGGTCTCGATGACGCGTCCTTCGGCGTCGTACCGGTTGAGCTTGACGATGTCGCCAGTACTGTCCGTGCCGTTGAGGTCGACGTCGGTAATGGTCTTGCCGGGCAGGCTTCTGCCCCAGCCGTCGGCATCGCCAGTGACCGGTGCGTTGTAGTCGGTCAGGGTCTGGCTAGTGGTCTCCACGTCGGTGCCGGTGCCCGGGTCCTGGGCAGAAGACGTCTGGGTCGTGGCCAACCGGTAGGGAAGGGTTGTGTCGAGGTTGATGCCGGCGTTCGGGGCGCCGTCGTCATATTTCGTGTGGGTGTGGGGCCGGACCCAGGCGATCGTGCCGTTCTTGAGCGCGGCCCATCGTGCCGGTCCGTAGGTGTCGGTGACCAGTGTGCCCACCGGCGTCACAACGGCGCCGTTTTTGCTGATGTCGTCGTTGTAGACGGTGAGTGTGGCGAGCTGGTCGGCCGGCGCGTTGTTGTCGATGACGGCGCGCAGGGCGCGTTCGTCGAGTTCACGGACGGGGTTGTCCTGGTCGTTGTAGTCGGTGGCGGTGAGCTGCCAGTTCCCGGCGCCGTATTTGGCAGTGTTGACGGTGTAGTTGGCGGCGTCGGTGTACTGCAGGTCGGCGTACTGCCAGTCGGTTGAGCCGGGTGCGCCGGTCAGCGGGTGGTCGGGGCCGAAGACGGCGTAGCCGTGGGTGGGCACGGTCTTCTGGTTCCACTTGGCGACCGCCGTCGCTGACAGGTCGGGGAGACCGGCACCAGACAGGGGCACGTCGTAGACGTACTTGCCGAGGGTGGCGGTGCCGCCGGTCGGGTCACCGGTAGGCCGGCTACGGGTGACGGTGTCGAGCTTCTGACGGCTGTCGGCCGTGACGTAGTTGAACTGGTACGGCACCTGCCCGGCCGGTTTGACCGAGGTTAGGTGGTTGGCGGCGTCGTAGGTGTACTCCGTCGACAGCCCCGATCGCGGGTCGGTGACCTTGGTCAGCGTGGCGGTGATGGCGTCGTAGGTGTATGCAGCGACCTGGATCGAGTCCATCCCTGGCGACGGCACATCCTGGACGAGCCTGTCGGGGTTGTAGATGTCCAGCCACGCGGCGCTGATCCGCACCTTGGTGGAGCCGATGGTGGTGTAGGTGAACCGCAGCGCCCGGCAGCCTGGGGCCATCCCGGACAGCGGGTTGGCCGGGTCGTAGACCCCGCAGGTCACATTGGGCGGTGCGGGCGCGATGATCCGCGCGACGCGGCCGGTGCCGTCGTAGGAGAACGTGGTCTTGCCCGCGACCCCGGGTTCGGAGATCCCGGCTGGCCGGAAGTCCGCGTCCGCGTTGGCAGCCGGAGCGGACAGCACGGTCCAGGTGGTGACCGTGCCGTCGTCCTCGGTGTAGGACAGCACGGTCAAGGCGCCCGTGCCGGTGATGGTCAGTCGCGACCCGGTCTTTTCGGTGGCGTCGTCGACCGGGATCCAGTCGCCGGCCGTGAAGGCGGCGGTGGTGCGGCGCTGCCCGGTGGGCGATTCGTAGATCAGGGTGGTGCCGTCGCCGTCCATCAACACGACGGTGCCGTCCAGGCGGGTGGAGTCGATGACCTGCATCCCCGCGGCACCAGCCTCGGCGCCGTCGAACTGGGTGCTCCAGCCGTCACCGAACACGTTGTAGACCGGGGTCCGGGGTGTCTCGTAGGTCATGTGCGACCGGGAGATCGTCAGGTCACCGGTGTAACCCGGGACCGAGATGTCGGTCGCGGAGATGTTGAGCTCGCCTGTGGACAGCGCGACCTGGCCGGGACCGGCGGCGGCGGTGGGGTACCCGTCGCCGAAGGCGTGCGGCAGCCGCTGGATGGTGGTGTCCGGGGTTTCGGACCAGGTGCACTGGACGGTCGTGTTGTAGGTGAAGCAGACCTGGATGTCGAGCTTCACCGGAACCCGTTGGTTCAGCACTGTCTTCTGGACATCTGGGGTGTCGGGGTCGGAGTCCAGGTAGAGGTCTTCCTTGGCGTTGTTGGTGTCCCAGGTCGTGTTCACCGAGACCCCGCCGGCTCCGTTGTCGACCACCGGCAGCACGGTCGCATCCTCGTTCCAGCCGACCAGGTCGTCGGCGCCGCCGTACCCCGAGACCCGCCACCGCACCCGCGCCGAGACGGACGGAGCGGTGCCCTTCGGCGGTCCGGACGCGGTGATCCGGATCGTGTCCGCGGTCGTGACCCTGGGGTCCTTGGTCGGTGATGTCAACGAGGCGCTGCCCCAGCCGAGCCGCTGGGTAGCGGTCGTCGAGTAGTTGCCGCCCGGGGACTGGGCCTCGGCGACGATGGTGTGCAGGCCCGGTTCGGTGTGCTTGAACGTCACCTCGTACTTGGCCACCGCCGGGTCGCTCGACGGCGTGATCTTGACCGCGCCACTGGGATCGTCCGTCGTCGGGCGTTTGCCGTCGATGAACATCCACAGATAGCCCGGCGCGCTGTACCCCGTGCCGGTCGCGGTGACCGTACAGGTCACGTCCGCCGTCGGGGTCGTGTCGGTCCAGGTGTCGTTCACGTTGTACGGCGCCGGGCACGACACTACCGGCTGCGACGGCGTCGCAGCACCGGTGCGCAGGCGGGTCTGGTAGCTCGTCCACGGCCCGTCCTTGCGGCCGTCGTTGGCCTTCGCGCGGATGTACAGCTGGGTGTTGTCCGGCAGATCGGTGGCGGGGCGGCAGCCGGCGGTCGTGCCCGAGGCGTAGACCGACGAGGTGCACGTGCCCACGACCGTGTTCGAAGCGTTCATGAACTCGAACACGTACTTCACGGTATTGCCGTCCGGGTCGGTCGCCTTCGTGCGGACCCACGGCCGCAGGCTCTTCGAGTACATGTACGACGTCGACTCACCCGGCGCCGCGTACGAGGCGGCCTCGGTGGTCTCGACCGTGGCCGGTGCGTTCGGGGTGCGGTTCCAGGTGAAGGAGATGTAGGGGTCGGCGGGGCCGCCGGACGCGTAGAGCCGCTTCCACGAATTCACATCCGCCTCGTTGGCCGCGACCAGCGCCAGACCGCCGGTGGTGTACGACGCGTTCGACCACGCCTGCGCCAGGGATGTCATCGGAATCTCGATCCGACCAGCCGGACATGCGCTCGAGAACCCCTTGGTGGCGTTCAGCGACCCGTACACCGAACCCAGCACCGGCTGGTTCGACCACCGTGTCGCCGTCGACACCGGCTGGACCGCACGCACGTTGACAGTCGTCGGCGTGCACGACACACCGCTGTACTGGTACACCGACAGGAACGACGACAACACATCCTTGCCGGCGAACGGCGCGGTCGCGAAGTTCATGAACGTCCGCTCGGTGACCGACCCGTTCTTTCCCACCCGCAAGTCGATCGTGCCCGACAGGTCAGCGGTATAGCCGCTCTGCACCCAGGTGTCGAAATTGGGCAGCGTCGTCGACACCGCGTACGTCGGGTCCACCGTCACCGGGAACACCCGCGCCGTGTCCAGCAGCCAAGTCGCGTCCGGCACGATCACCAGCGTCGCCTTCCCGGGCGACACCTGCTCCACCGACATCTTCACCGGTACGTTGTTCACCGGCATGCCGGTGTGCTTGTCGGTGACCGCGTCCCACATCTGCCCGACTGGGATCCGCGACCGTACGACATTCTTCGCGTCCACGAACTCGATCGCGCTGTCGGCGTTCTGCCGTGCGGTCAAGCCCTTGGTGCGCAGCGGGATCCGCCACACCGGCGCCACGCCGTCGGCCGGGCGCTGCTTCACCACGAAGTCGGTCTCGAAGCCGGTGCGCCGCGCGTCCAGCTTCAGGTCCACGCCCGGCTGGACGTCGGCGTACGTCGCCTTGGTCCCGTCCAGGCTGGGCTCCGGTAGCTTCCAAGGTGCCAGCCACTCCACCTGACGTCCCGTGCCGGAGGTCGCCGAAGCGAACACTCCCCCAGCCGTCACGTTCTGCTTGCCCAGTTGCAGCCCGAACGGGTGACCCTGCGGCGCGATCGTCCCGTCGGTGGCCTTGGCCAGCGTCAGGTCGACCGACCTCCAGGTGCCCTTCGCGGTCTTGAACCGGACCGGCCCCATGTGAGACTCGGTCGTCATGGTTCCGTCCGGACTCGCCCACGTCGTCGACGTCTCCGACCGCAGCGACTCGACCTCAACCCGCGAGCCCTGCGATCGCGCCGACACCACCGCCGACACCACATCCGGCCGCGAATCCACCTTCGCAGCGGGCGGCTTCGGATCTGCCGCCGGAGCAGCAACCGCCCGCTCCCGGACATCCAAGCCAGTCGCCAGCAACGCGCACGAAACCACAACCGCCACGAACCGCGACAAGAACGGCACGCGGGCACGCCGAGAACCAGCCATGACTTCCCCCACCTCACGCCGACCCAGGACAAGCACCGATGACTAGGCGGGTCACCGAGCCGGTCAGCGACCGCTACATCGGCCACCGATAGACGTGCGTTACAGCGACTGCAGCAAGCTGCAGTTTGAAGAACTAAGGCTTGACAGTTCCCGGATCCGGTGCTGGGCAGCAGCGATTCGAGGAGACGATCGTGTACGTCGGATGACCCCGGCCTGGGGTCGTCGTTGGGAATCGACCTGTCGTACCACACCTCGCACAACCCGGTCAGATCCAGCATCGATCCGGTCCGCCCTGCCGTAGCCAGTCAACTCAGGGAACGGGGTGTGAAGACGACTCCGGACATTTGTGCAGTCGACTTCGAACATCGACACCACAGCCCTCTGGACGTGCGGCAACCCAGAGCGCGGCCGGTGCCACCTGCTACCTGCCCCGATGCTGTCGAGTACTTGCTGCAGCAGTGCGCCGCCGTACCCGATCGGCCTCTCCCGGCCTACCCAGACCGGTGCGTACGGGCACGGTGCAAGTTCGGTTCATGCAGGTTCCAGCGGGGCAGTGCCGAACACAGATCATGGTCGCCGGTGACACTGATCCGGCCGGATCTGAGCGCCGCCGACCAGGGCAGGCGCCCCCGATGCCAGTCAATGAATGCGGCCGACTCGGCTGTCACTCTGACCGCCGCTTCGTCACCGGGGTCGCTGTAGCAGACGTTTGCGTCGTGGTGCTCGACCACCAGCCAGTACAGGCGGTTTCCGGGCAGCTGATCAACGAAGTCGAACGCCACGACGACTCGGGTCGCCGGAAGCGCGGCACGGTCCAGTTGCACCAGGCACCACGCCCACAGTGCGAAACCGGGATCGGTGTGCTCCGGCCCGACCTGGACCCAGCGTTCGCCCCAGGCGGCGAGGGCGTTCAAGATGCCGGCTGAGTCCCGTCCAGCGTCAGTTAGTACGTAGCGGGATCCCCGTCTGGCCACCAGGCCGGCTCGTTGGAGCTCGCGTAGCCGCGTGACGAGCATCGACCGGGACATGGACGGCACGCCGCGGGCGATCGACGAGAAAGTGTCGGCGCCGAACATCAGATTGCGCAGCACCAACGGTGTCCAACGCTCGGCAAGAATCTCCGAAGCCCGCGCGATCGGGCAGTACTGGCCGTAGGTGCGCATGGTCCCATGGTGTGCCGGACCAGCGAGGGTTGGAAGTTCGAAAACAGGACTTCCGATCGGGACGAGCACGGTGAACCGTGGTTTTATGAGTGAAGCGAGGACGGGCCAGATCAGCACCCGGGCAGCCCAGTTCTACGAGCGCCTGTTCGTTCCGGCTCTGTTCGGCCAGTGGCCGGCACAGTTACTCGGCCTGGCCGGCGTGCAGGCCGGTGAAACGGTTGTGGACGTCGGCTGCGGCACCGGGGTACTGGCCCGTGCCGCGCTTCAGCGAGTCGGCGCCGGTGGACAGGTAGTCGGCGTCGACCCGAACGCCGGCATGCTCGATGTCGCCCGACAGGAGGCGCCGGAGGTGACCTGGATCCAGGGCGTCGCGGAGCGCCTTCCACTCGACCCGGCCTCGGCAGATGTCGTGGCCGGCCAGTTCGCATTGATGTTCTTCACCGACCGGGCCGCCGCGCTCAGCGAGATGCGCCGGGTTCTGCGACCCGGTGGACGACTGGTCATCGCGACGTGGGCCGCGTTGTCAGCCAGCCCGGGGTACGACGCAATGGTCAGCCTGCTGCGGCGAGTGGCCGGCGACCCGGCAGCCGACGCGCTACTGGTCCCGTTCACGATCGGCACCGAGAGCGCCCTGATGGACATCGTCGCGCCGGTCTTCCCCGACGTACAGATTCAGCTCCTCACGGGACGGGCCCGGTTTCCGTCGATCGATGCGTGG
Source organism: uncultured Actinomycetota bacterium (assembly GCA_963822475.1). Lineage (GTDB taxonomy): Bacteria > Actinomycetota > Actinomycetes > Propionibacteriales > Kribbellaceae > Kribbella. The sequence goes on along the minus strand of CAWGHT010000006.1, from coordinate 29,166 downwards.
CTGACCGCGGACATCAAGGCTTGGACGCTCAATGATCTCGTCGGTGACGACCAGTTGGCCGAGCTACACACCGAAGCGCCCAGAGTGCTCGGCCGATTCCGTGCACCGGACGGAACCGTGGATTTCGCAGCACCCGCCGTCATCGCGATCGCGCACCGGTGAACTGATCGACGGCAACCAACGACGCCTCCCCCAGGACACCGGCCTCACGCGCTCGTCCCCGCGCAGGAGAGCTACCTCGCCAACCGGGCCAATACCGCCAGTCCCACCTTCGAACTGACCTACTGGAGCTGGGCACTCGGCGTAGGACTCGTCGGGCATCAGGAGGGATCAGGTACGGCGGTGTTGTGATGGCGGACTCGCTGCCGCCGATTCGCGTCTGACGATGTCGCGGCCCAGCCAGATGGCTACCGCAGGTCCGAGCACTGCCCCGGCGGCGAGTGCCAAGATGTTGTACGCCGTGTCATTGCGAATGATGGACGACATGGCGATCCCGGCCAGTGTCACCGCCTGGACGGTGGCGAGGATGCCCAGGCCGGAGGAGAGCCCGACGTCACGACGGCAGAGCCGCCCGAGGCATCCCAGGCCGAGCGCCAGCACGATGAAACCCGCGTTCTGCGGATACGTCGTGAGCTCGTGGATCGCCTCGACTGATCGGCCGAGCGCGATCATGTTCGCGGTAGGCGTCGCCTCCCAACCGCTGTGGCGCCAGTAACTGCTCAGCGTGAGGTAGGTGAGGTCGGCGATCGCCGCCAGCAGACCGCCGCCGACGACGAACAACACGAGCAACTGCGCCTCGGGTCGCCAGGGACCGACCGCGTTCAGCACCGCCACACCGAGCACCATCAGGGCGAGGAACGCGATCGGGCCGAGGGCGTCGCGCACAGCAATGTCCCACAGGAGTGCGTGCTGGTGCTCGAAGTAGGCGACGTAATAGTTCGCCAGATCGTGCGCTCGTCCGGCCGGCGTATCCGTGTACTGCGGGTCCTCACCCAGCAAGCCACTCGCGTCGGCGAGGAACAGGATCGTTTGCCCGAAGAGGCAGAACGCGGTCACGCGTCCGGCCGACCTTCCGATTCTGGCCCAATGCCCACCCGCAGGCGCCGTCGACCTGATGGAGCCCCGGTCCGCCCGTGAACTGGATGTCATCGCGTCACCGATCCGCACCCCCGCGCCGAGGGCCATCTTCCCATGCTCGTCCCGCTGCGCTCGGGGAGCAACAGCTATCGACCCGCCCACACTGCCGGGGTGTCCGCCCTACTTCCCCGCAGACAACGCCGAACCCCAACTACACCCCGGATGTGGAGTGACGGCATTCGCCGACCGCTACTTCGACTGGTTCAGGTCAATGGCGCGCGGTCGGCGCCGAGGATGCCCCGGGCGATGAGTTTCTGGTTGGCTTTGCTGCGCTCGGCGAGTTGGTCGGGGTCGAAGACAGGTTGGTCGAGTGTGGGGGCCAGGACCGGTTCGAGGAGCATCGGTCCGAGGATCAGGAACAAGGCTTGGTACGGCGCCCAGCGCGCATCGGCCTCGTCAGCGGACAAACCGCCCAGCGCCCGCAGGTGCTGACGAGCCCCGTCGAGCAGTCGCTGGAACAGCGTCACCCCGGCCGGATCGCCTTCGAGCAGGACCCGGCGCAGGTAGTTCCGGCGCGGGGCGTCGGAACCGAACAACCGGCCCGTCACCGCACCCAACGCCGCCAGGTCGCTCGACTCGAACTTCGCCAGCCCCTCGTCGAACGTGTCCAGCACATCCTCGTCGACGGCCTCTCGCAGCCCCTCCTTGGAGCCGTAGTGGTGCCGCAGCAACGCGTGCGAGACCCCGGCCTCGGTCGCGATCGAGCGCGTCGACGTCGCGTCGAACCCGTGCTCGGCGAACAACTTCAGCGCCGCCAGCCGCAGCCGCGCCCGAGCGGTCAGGTCCGGTGAGCGTGCGTCCGTCATGTCTCTCCCTCCGTTCAGACCCAGGCGCGCAGGTAGGGAATCCGCCGCAGCACAGCGGCCAGCGCGAAACTGACCGGGACCGCGATCGCTCCGACCAGCAGGAACTGCAGCAGCGGCGTGGTCGCCAGGTCGCGGACGAGCAACTGCAGCCCGACGACGACCGGCACGTGCACGATATACACGGTGAAGGACAACCTCGAGAGGCGGGCCAGGAAGGCGTTCGGCCGGTTGAGGTATTCGCGGAACAGCACCACCAGCCCGACGCACAACGTGACGCACATCCCCGACTCGACCATCGACCAGACCAGCGAGCGGATCCCGAAGCCGCCCGGCGCGTAGAACTGCGACAGCCACGGCAGGGCCGCATAGTGGGCGATCGCCAGTCCGGCACCCACGGCCAGGCAGCACAATCCGATCCGCCGGCTGATCCCGGCCAACCAGCCGTACCGGTACGCAAGCAGTCCGGCGACGAACAGACCGCCGTACTGGACGAGGTCGGAGGGCTCGGCCTGGATGAAGCCGAGGATGCCGATCCAGGTGTCCACCGGCCAGTGGGTGCGGACGGCGTACGTCCCCAGGCCGACGAGTGCGATGAAGCCGGCGATGCCCCAGCCACTCAGGTCCCGCGGCGCGGACGGCGTCACCGGACGACGCACGATCGCGCGCCACCCGGCGTACAGGATCGCATAGACCAGCAGGTGCTGCAGGAACCAGAGATGCCCGAACGAGAACTCCGGGTATTCGCCGTACACGTGATGGTAGGTGAGCATCAAGGCCGGGATGATCATCGCGACCCCGAACAAGAACGGTGCACCGAGCTGACGGACACGATCGAGCAGATACCGCCGGCCACCCTTGCGTTCGTACGACGCCGGCAGCAGGTAGGCCGAGATCGCGAAGAACAGACTCATGAAGAACGCCCCGTTCACGACCGTGAACGCCTCCAACGGCTTCCATCGCTCGACCCCCAGCACATACCACCAGTCAGGCGGGCCGTAGGGCTGTGCGGCGTGATGCAGCACCACCAAGCCGACCAGTCCGAGCTTCAAGTGGTCGACATAATGCATCCGTCGAGTCGACTGTCCGATTGGCTTGTTAACTGTCCACATGGACAGCAATGTACGACGGATCCGGCGCGGGAGGTATCAGGGACCACCCTGGTTCGAACCGGCAGACCCTCGCCCGGTACGGCGCCGCGGTCGGCATCCCGGTGGACATGAGTTGCGTTGTGCAATATTTACTCTCCGCAACTCATGGTCGTCCCACCTGCCGGGAGCGTGACGAGGAAGCTGCGAAAAGTTTGAGATCAGGTGTCACTCCTCCGCTTCGCGAGACCTCGGTCCGTTGACGCGCTAGACAGGCGGTGAACGGCGCCGAGAAGGAGAGGATGTCCCGATCGAATGCAAGCTCCGGATCTGATCTCGCAGTCCGCACACGTCGTCTTCGAACTGTTCGTCGCCATCGCTCTCTGCACCCTGATGGCCACCGCCGTCCACGGACTGACCCGGCCGCGACGTACGGGCTCTGCGGACAAGAGCACCGTCTCCGATGTCACGGACGGCGCCTTGGAGGCGTGGGCCGATACCGAGTTGTACGCCGTCTGGAGAGCGACCAAGTCCGAATTCGCACGGGCCACTGAGGCTGAGCAAGCCGTGACAGCCGCCCGCGCTCGACAACTGCTGCTTGCGGAGATCGAACGCCGATACCCGACCCAGACCAAGGCCTGGCTGTCCTCGGCAGCCGCTGTGACCGGTGAACCCCCTGAGTTCCTCCGCACGACCTGATCGCGCAGTCGGGGGACCGGCTGCTCGACCTCATGATCGCGATCGCCATCCTCGTAGCAGCGCCATACCCCTGGCTGCGGTACTTCGTACTCGGCCCGGCCACGAACAGTGTCCCCGTTCACTGTCTTCTCCACGTCCACGAAGTACGAACCGCTCGATGCCGGCGCTCGCGAGCAACTCGCCGCCAGGTGGTTCGGTCCCGAGAGCTCCGACCCACCGCCGGACGGGAAGCCGACGCACGGAGACGCACCGGTCGGATCCATGGATGGCATAGTGCCTCCGGAGGTCACGAACTGAAGGGGCTGGGAGACTTGGGGCATCGGCGGGACAAGGTCCGGTACTGGTTCGACGGCGTGATGTCGCGCGGCGCCCCGGCGCTGATCGGTCTGCTCGGGCTGGCATCAGCAGTGCTGGTGATCGTGATCTCGGCGCTCGTACTGCTCCTCGCGCCGGGTGACGTGTCCGAGCACGGCGCCTGGCACGGTGTGTTCTGGATGAGTCTGCTCCGCACGCTCGATCCCGGCACCATGGGCGGCGACCAGGGCGGGTTCGTGTTCCTCGGGTTGATGCTGGCCGTGACGCTGGGCGGCATCTTCATCGTCAGTTCGTTCATCGGCGTTCTGACCACCGGCCTGGAGAACAAGATCGCCGTACTCCGCAAGGGCCGGTCCCGCATCGTCGAGCGGGATCACACCGTCATCCTCGGTTGGTCCGGGCAGATCTTCACCGTCGTCGCCGAACTCGTCCAGGCGAACCGGAGCAACCGGCGGTCCTGCGTGGCGATCCTGGCCGACAAGGACAAGGTCGAGATGGAGGACACCATCCGCTCCCGGGTCCCCGACCTCGGCCGAACCCGGGTCGTGTGCCGGTCCGGGAACCCGCTGCATCCTGCCGACCTCGACCTGGTCAGCCTGTCCTCGGCGCGGTCGGTGATGGTGCTGCCCTTGGACGGCCCTGATTCCGACATCCACGTCGTCAAGGTGCTGTTGTCTCTGGGCAGCCGCACGACCAGCGCGACCGCAGGGCCACATGTGGTCGCCGCCGTCGCCGACTCGACCAACCTGCGCGCCGCCAGGCTCGCCGGCGGTCGCCGGGCCCAACTGATCGGCGCCGACGAACTCGCCGTACGCCTGCTGGTCAACGCCCACCGGCAGTCGGGCCTGTCCGCCGTCTGCGCCGATCTGCTGGCTTTCACCGGCAACGAGTTCTACCTGCGACCCGAACCGGCCTTGGCGGGACAGACCGTCGGGGCGATCGTCCATGCCTACGATCTCGGCATCCCGGTCGGCCTGCGCCGGGCAGACGGCAGCATCACCTTGAACCCCGGCGCCGGCCAACCGGTCGAGGCGACCGACGAGGTGATCGTGCTCGCCGAGGACGACACGCTGATCCGGCTGGCAGACGCGCAGCCTCGCATCGTCGAAGATGCGATCTCCCCTCGGCCGCGACACGATCCCGCCCCGGAACGCACCCTGATGCTGGGCTGGAACAAACGCGCACCTCAGATCATCGACCTCCTCGACAGGTTCGCGTTCCCGGGATCGCGACTTCACGTCGCCTGCCCCGAACCCGTCGACCACCTGATCGATCGGACCACCAACCTCACTGTCGACGTGGCGACGTGCGATCCGACCAACCGGACCGATCTCGAAACCCTCGAACCACACCACTGCCAGCACGTGATCGTCCTGGCCGCCGACGACCTCGACGCCCAGGAAGCCGACGCCCGAACCCTCATCACCCTGCTGCACCTGCGTGACCTGGCCGAGAACCTGGACCACCCGTACTCGATCGTCAGCGAGATCAACGACGACGCCAACCGCGAGATCGCCGAGGTGACCCGGGCCGACGACTTCGTCGTCAGCGAGAAACTGATCAGCCTGCTCCTGACCCAACTGACCGAGAATCGTCATCTGGCCGCGGTCTTCGAGGACCTCTTCAATCCGACCGGCGCTGAGATCTACCTCAAACCCGCCGCCGGCTACCTGCTTCCGGGGATGCCCGCCAACTTCAGCACCGTCGCCGAGGCTGCCACCCGCCACGGCGAAACCGCCATCGGCTACCGCATCCATACCGAGTTCTACCAGCCCCCGTCGTACGGTGTGGTCCTCAATCCGCCCAAACAGTCTCCCCTCACCCTCACCGACAAGGACCGGATCATCGTCCTGGCCGAAGGCTGAACCTGCACCTCGACGACCCGTGTCGGGACACACTTGGCCATCGTCGCTCGGACACGGGCGCTGCGGGCGGATGTCCGACTACGCCTGCGGGATGCCGCGTCGGCGGAAGCAGGCGTAGGCCGCCACGAGGCAGGCGGCTGTGAGGGCACTCAGCAGGATCACGTTGCCTGGGTCGACCGCCTGGACCGGTGGGTTGCCGATCAGGTGGAACGGCGAGAGGTCGAGAACCGCTGCGGCCAGGTTCAGCGAGTCGCCGAGGTAGGCGATCACTGCGCCGGCCGCGTAGACCAGCCAGACTACGGACCCCCATCTCGGTACGGCGGTGAAGACGAGCAGGGCGAGGCCGCCGAAGAACGCAACGGCCGGCAGGAAGTCGATGATCGCCCGCAGGACCGGCTGCGTGATGTTCACTCCCGTCGACCAGGAACCGCTCGCCGCGAACACCGCGCCGCCGGCAACCGACACCGCGACGATCCCGGCACCGACGACAGCCAGTTGGACGCTGAGCCATGACCAACGGCTTCGGTCGCCCGACAAACGAGCCTCGAGCCGCCCGGACGACTCCTCGGCGCGGAGCAGGCCCACGGCCTGTACGGCGTACCCGGCGGCGAGGAGCGCGAGCAGCAGCGCGGTCATCGCGAGAACGGAGTTCAGCCCCGCGGTAGCCGCGCCGCCTCCCATTGCCGAGGCGAGCGAGGGGTTGCCGTTGATCGCGTTCACCAGCGGTTTCGCGACCGACCCGAACGTGCCCGCAACTACTACGGTCGCGGTCGCCCATCCCAGCAGCGATCCTCGGTGCGAGCGCAGCGCGATCCCGAGTGGTGTACGCAGGAAGCGCGACGAGTGCGGATCGGCGGCACCTGCGCGAAGCAGCGCGCTGCCGACGTCTCGGCGGGATGCGATGGTGAGCGCGGCCGCGGCGAGTACCGCGAAGACCACGAGTGGGATGAACAGTGGCCACCAGCGCTGGTGGCCGAACGCCCGTGTTTGTTCCTGCCAGCCCAGCGGTGACAGCCACGTCAGCGGCGACCACTGCACGTCGCCGATGCCGCGCAGGACATAGGCAGCGATGATGGCCCCGAGCCCGATCGCGTAGACGCCACGGGTGTGCTCGACGAGCTGTGCGGCGACCGAGGCGACACCGATGAACGCGAGCCCGAGCGCACCCATCGAGAGCGAGTAGAGCGCGGCGTCGCGGCCGGGGACCCCGACGCCGGCGAAGCTGGCAAACAGTGCCACGGTGATCAGGACCTCGGCCACGACAGCCACCAGGATCGCCGCCAGCAACGGCGTGGTGCGGCCGATGCGGCCGGCGAGCACGGCCTCGAGCCGGCCGGCTTCCTCGTTCTTCCGGGTCGTCCGGGCGATCAGGCTGACGGCCATGAACGGGATCGCGAAGGAGGCCATGAATCCGAACTCGTTGGCGATGATCCCTCCCAGCGAGTCGATGCCGGCGATGTGGCCGTTGATCATCATCAGCGCATCGTCGTGGACGGCGGCGGCGTACGAATGAATCTTCTCCGGGCTGTCGTACAGACCCTGGATCGCCGAGACGGTGAGCGCCATGGTTCCGCCGACGGCGACCACCCACACCACCACGGCCAGCCAGCCGGTGCGCAGATGCACCCGCACCATCGTCGTCAACTGCCCGCTCATGCTGGGCTCCCCTGCCGGCTCTCCTGCCCGGAGTAGGTGTCGGTGTAGGCGTGCAGGAACAGTTCGTCGAGACTCGGCGGGGCGACGGTCAAAGTGTCCACACCCGCGGCATGCAGCCGGCCAACGACATCTCCGAGAACGTCGGCATCGACGCTCAGCCTGGCCTCGAAGCCGGACCCGTGATCCACCACCTCGAGGTTGACTACACCGGCCATCCCGTCGAACTGCGGCAACTGTTCGGTGACCGCGTGGATCTTCGTCCGGGTGTGCCGCCGCAGCTCGGCCAGGGTGCCGGTCGTGACCGTCTTGCCCTTGCGGACGATCGTGACCCGGTCCGCCAGCGCCTCGACCTCGGCGAGGATGTGACTGGACAGCAGCACGGTGATGCCTTCGGCGGCGCGCTCGCGGATGATCTCCTGGAACGCCTGCTCCATCAGCGGATCCAGACCGGACGTCGGCTCGTCGAGAACCACGAACTCGACGTCGGCGGCCAGCGCCGCGATCAGCGACACCTTCTGGCGATTGCCCTTGGAATAGTCCCGGGCCCGCTTCGTGGGGTCGAAGTCGAACCGCTCGATGAGCTCGTCGCGCCGATCGGCACGAATCCCACCGTGCACCTCGGCGAGTACGTCGATGCACTGGCCGCCGCTGAGCCCCGGCCACAACGTCACGTCGCCAGGGACATAGGCCAAACGGCGATGCAGCGGCGCCGAGCCATGCCAGGGATCCTTGCCGAACAGACGCATCTCACCACCGGACTTGCGCATCAGGCCGAGCAGGATCCGGATCGTGGTGGACTTCCCGGCACCGTTCGGCCCGAGGAAGCCGTGCACCTCGCCGCGACGGACCTCCAGGTCCAGGCCGTCGAGCGCCGTGACATTGCCGAATCGCTTGACCAGACCGGTCGCGCGGACGACGACCTCCGCACCGGGCTCGTCAGCACGACTCACTGTGGACGCCGCTATAGGCATCGACATTCCGTTGTCACCTCCTGGGTTGTCAGTCTTCGTCTTGTTCACCGGTATCGGTGGTAGGAACGACCAGTACGCCCTCGCGGTAGATCCGAGTGACCTCGGCAGCCCAGCGCTCCAGGCCGTCCCCGGACATCGGGTCGAAACCGAGGACGTCGGTCAGCGGCTCGCGCAGGAGCAGCAAGATGAGATCGGCCGACAGCATGAACGCCGTCCGAACCTCCGGCTCAGCCGTCGGCGAAGCGAAACCCGCATCGACAAGCTGCCCGAGCAGCAGGCGCGACACCTCGTACCAACGGCGGAACAGCGCCCGACCGGCAGGGTCCCCGCTGAGGATCAGACGCCGCAGGTACGTCGGCAGCGGCGAGTCCGCAGGCAGCGCCTGAGAGAACATCTCGGCGATCGAGGCATTCGACCCGGCGGTCAGTACTTCCCCGATCTCGTCGACATCCTCCATCAGAGCGTCCAACTGCGCCGCGGCGTACCGATCCACCTCCTCACGCAGGCCGGCCTTGCTGCCGTAGTGATGCAGCACCAGCGCCGGTGAGACCCCCGCCGCCTCCGCGATCTGCCGCACACTGACCGCATCCGGCCCACGCTCAGCGAACAACCGCAGCGCGGCATTGCGGATCACCGCCCGCCCCGTCAGGTCCTCATCATCCACTGATCGCACGTTCAGTAGACTAAACGATCGTTCAGCGGCATTCAAGCCGTCAGGCAATGGAGCGCATGCCCAAGTGGGCCGCCGGTCAGCGGGCGTTCTCGCTCTGGCTGAGGAGGAATTGTCTGGTGGTGTCAGTTCGGGCCAGTTCGGCGGCGCGCCCGTAGGCCTCGGCTGCTTCGGTGCGACGGCCGAGCCGGTCGAGCATCCAGCCACGGGCAGCGTGCCACGGGTGGTAGGTGGCGAGTTGGCCTGCGAGCCCGTCAAGAAGAAGCAGACCGTCACGCGGGCCCAGGGTCTCGGCTACGGCGATCGCACGGTTCAGGGCCACCACCGGGGTCGGCATGACAGTGATCAGTCGATCGTAGAAGCGGACGATCGTGGCCCAGTCAGTGTCCTCGTATCTGGCCGCCGCGCAGTGCATCGCCTGGATCGCGGCCTGCAACTGGAACGGCCCCAACCTCCGTCGCCGCAGACAGCCGAGCACGAGCGCTTGGCCCTCGCCGATCAGGTCGCCGTCCCACTGCGACCGGTCCTGGTCTTTCAGCAACACCACGTATCCGTCAGAACCACGGGCCGGTACACGTGCCTCGTTGAGCAGGACAAGAGCGAGCAGGCCCGACACCTCCGGCTCGTCCGGCAACAGATTCCGCAGCATCCGCGCCAGTCGGATCGCGTCAGTGCGCAGGTCGTCGCGCTGAATGTCCTCGGCACCGGCGTTGTACACCAGGTACAGCACCGAGAGCACCGCCCGCACCCGCGCCGGCAGTTCTTCGTCTTCAGGAACCCCGGTAAGGGATGCTCGCGGCCTTGATCTTGTACTTCGCCCGCACCAACCGCTTGAGCATCGCGTCCTCACTCACCAGGAACGCCGACGCGACTTCGGCAGGCGTGAATCCGGCGACGAGGCGAAGTGTCAGCGCCACCTGGTGCTCGATCCGCAGGGCTGGGTGGCAGCAGGTGAAGATCAACCGCAACTGGTCGTCCCCCAGCGGATCCCCAGGCTCGCCGTCGATGACTTCGGCTCGGAGCCGTTCGGACTCGATTCGCTCGGTCAACTCGCATCCGCGCCGGTTCCGCCGTACGACGTCAACGGCGCGGTTCTTCGCAGTGGCGACGATCCAGCCGGCCGGGTTGTCTGGGACACCGTCACGTGGCCAGCGATCCATCGCGGTCAAGAAAGCATCCTGTACGGCGTCCTCGGCTAACCCGATGTCGCCGAACACCCGGACCAGCGTGGCGACCGCCTGCCCGCGTGCGTCGCGGAACGTCCGCTCGACATCCTCCATCGCTGATCAGTGGCCGATCAGTGATCGACGAGGCGTCCGGTCGCCTGGAACGGCCGGACTTCGATGCCGTGATCGATGGCCTCCACCACCTTCTCCGCCCAGGCCAGCGCCGCATCGAGATCCTCGGCGTTGATGACGTAGAAGCCGCCGATGTGCTCCTTCGCCTCCACGAAAGGACCGTCCGCGGTCACCTTGTCCAGTCCCGTCCCGCCTCTCACCACGGTGGCCGCGTCCGGACCCTGCAACGCACCGCCGAACACGAACACGCCCGCCCGGTCCATTTCCTCCTCCAGCGCGATCACGCGGCCCATGAACGCCCGCATCTCCTCCGCCGTCGACGGCCCGCTCCCGCCCCCGTCGTACACAGACAACAAATACTGCTCCATCTCAACACCCCGGCTCCGCGGGACCGTCCCGCTCTGTCCTCTTGACGAAAGAGAACCACACCATCAGGACACATCGGATCAATTCTGCTGCCAAATACCGACATAGGGTTGTCGCGAGATCCTGGAACCGTGGCTTCGTCCCGCCGCACCGGCGGTGATCCACACGAAGGAGAGACCGATGACGACTCCCGCGACGTGATGACCAGCGACCCGGAGCACACATCCTCGCCGAACGAGCCCGGCGAGGACGTCGCGCGTGCGCTCTACGACGAACTCACCGACGACCTCCTGTACGACCCCGCGATCGGCCGCGCAACCATGATGGGCTACCCCTGCATCCGGCTCGCCGGACAATTCCTCGCGTCGTACGACAAGGCCGGCTGCCTAATCGTCAAACTGCCCAGCCACCGCGTCACAGAACTCGTCACCGCAGGCCTCGGCGAACCGTTCGCCCCTGCAGGCAAGGTCTTCCGTGAATGGGTGGCCATCCAGACCGTCGATCGCCACCTGTGGGAATCGGTACTCACCGAGGCCGTTGCCTTCGCCAGGAACAACCTGGACAACTCCCGATAACGCCGTCCCTCGACACTTCGACGCACCCACCGCCGAAGAGACGCGCATCGGGCGAAAGCATCACGTCCGCCAGCCGTATTCGCCGGGAAACGTGATGGACGCTCACAGTCTCTTCTCTTGTGACTTGGAGCGTATGACGTAGCGTGCCGGGTCGCTCGGGGCGCGGGCGCCGGATGCCAGCCAGTCATCGAAACCGGTGGGATTGCGGCGCTCGAGCTCGTCGAGAACTCGGCCGCGGAAGCGTGCGATCGACACCCGAGTCTCGGCGGAATCGGCGCGCTCAAGCTCTAGATAGCTCCGTCGCCAGGCCAAGCACAGTTGCCGATCGGTCATTGCTTCCACTACCGGCGATGTCGTCTCGCCCAGATCGTCGCGTGGCGCAGCTCGACGTTCGGCGCTGTTCTCAAGCGATGCCCGGGGTGTCGGCAATCGTCTCCTGGCGCGCCACCACGCCAGCGCGCTTGGAGATGTCACGCCCATCAGAACGGCCAGTGGGAGAACTGCAGTTCCTATCAGACCGCTCAATCCGAACATGGCGACCACCACTGCTCCGGCCAAACAGCCATGGGCTACGACCGTCGACCTTGAAATCCGGCCGCGCGCTCTTCCTTCACGATCCAGCGATTGCAGGTTCGCCGAGAGCGTGCCGAGAGCCAAGGCCATGAGAACGAAGATGACCAAGAGCCACGCCACGGACGCCGAGAAGATCGCACCGGCCAGGCCCACCAACCCGATCGGTATGGCGAGTGCCCACCACACGATCCGGCAGGCGTTCATCCGGGACCCGTACCGGTTCGAGAAGCGGCGATGGCTTCCGTTGTCACGGACAAGCGGACGTGATCATCGGCGACACAGGCGATCTGGGCCGGTGTCACGAACAACTCGCGGCCCTCGACTCCGCCCGAGCGGATCATGACGCCGCAGTCGGAGTTGGTGTCGAGATGATCCGCGCAAACGGACTCGACCCTCCCGATCAGCGCACCTCTGGCGTCAATCACCGGCGAGCCGCAAAGCACCTCCGCAAGTCGAGCAGCCTGCCAATCGTTCATGGAATATGCGCCCCCTCGCCGCTCATGCGGGGTGGGACCGCCGATACCGGCGTCACGGTGCTCAAAGCGTCGAGAAAGGAGATGTCGAGGTGCTCACGGCCCCGCCCCATGGGCGTGACGAGCCGGGCCGCTGCGCGACGTGGCTCTCGACGATGTGAGTGACCGTAACGAGGAGTCCGGGGACGCATCGTTCCTCCGATGGGCAGCGGGCAAATACACCGCCGACCAGGCTTCCCGGCACTCCAGGAACAGATTATCGCGAAACGGCGGGGCCGTCACCGTTCCGCGACTTCTCTGTTCGGTGGCCTACGCGAGGACTCGCTCCAGCAGCGCGTCGAGCGTGATGACGCCGAGCAGCGGTCCGTTGTGTTCCGCGATCGCCACCAGCGGGCTGCGTGATCGGGCCATGACGGCGGCGATCTCGAGCACGGTGGCGTCCGGCTCGAGCACCGGAAGATCTCTGCGTTCCTGCGGCAGCGCCTGCGCGACTGTGCGGTCGCCCAGATTGCGCACGAACACGTCAGCCGATCGCTCGTCGATGACCCGCGCAAGTGCGGGATCGTCCTGGCAGTAGCCCGGCACGGCGAGCTGCAGCACTTGCGTGCCAGGCAGGATGGTCACCGGTCGCTCGCCGTCGACCACGATCAAGCCGGGAAGATTTTCGGCGGCCATCAACCTAGCGGCCTCAATCACTGGCGTGCTCAGGTCCACGGTCGGATAAGGCGCAGCAAGCTCACCAGCACGCATCGGATGCCTCCAGACAGGTCGAGATCAGTAACACACCGATCAGGACAGAACGAAATAGCGCAACCACAGGTACGGCGCCGCAACCGCGATCGTGATGGCCGTCATCACGATGCCCTTGCGGGTGAACTCCCAGAAGCTGATCGGATGCCCGGCCCGCAACGCCAGCCCGATCACTACGACGTTGGCACTGGCCCCGACCGCGGTCGCATTGCCGCCGAAATCGGCTCCCATCGCCAGTGACCACCACAACGCCTCTGCCTGGACCGGATCCTGGATGCCCTTGGTGAGCTCCAGTACGACCGGACTCATCGTCGCGACGTACGGGATGTTGTCCACGATCCCGGACAGCACCGCGGACACCACCAGGATCAGCATGACCGCCAGCAGCGCACGGCCTTCGGTGACCTTTCCGATCTGATCGGCCAGCTGACCGATCACGCCGGTTTTCACCAGCGCACCGACCATCACGAACAGCCCGGCGAAGAACAGCAGCGTCTGCCACTCGACACTCGCCATGTAATGACGGGTCTCCACCCGAGAGATCAGCACCAGCAGGCCGGCTCCGAGCAGCGCCACCACCGACGGCTCGATGTCCACGACCGCGCGGCCGACGAACCCGGCGAAGACCAGCAGGAGCACGGCGCCGCATTTGATCAGCAGCCGCGGATCCTCGATCGCCTCGCGCTCGTTCAGCTGCATGACGCCGTCCACCCGTTCCGGGTCCACCCGGAAAGAGCCTTTGAACAACCAGGGCAACACGAGCGTGAAGACGATCAACTCGATGATCACCAGCGGCGCCATGTGCACCAGGAAGTCGTTGAACGTCAGCCCTGACCGGCTCGCGATGATGATGTTCGGCGGATCCCCGATCAGGGTCGCCGCGCCGCCGATGTTCGACGCCAGCACCTCGGCGATCAGGAACGGCACCGGGTTGATGCCGAGCCGGTCGCAGACCAGCAGCGTGACCGGCGCGATCAGCAGCACTGTCGTGACATTGTCGAGCAACGCCGACGCCACGGCGGTGATCAGCGTCAGCAGGATCATCACCCGCAGCGGCGACCCCTTGGCCCGCTTGGCCGCCCAGATCGCGATGTACTCGAATACTCCTGTCCGGCGAATGATGCCGACGATGACCATCATGCCGAAGAGCAGAAAGATGACGTCCCAGTCGACGCCGGTCTCGTGCGAATAGAACGCATGCTCCGCATCGGTCACCCCGAGCGCGAGCAGCACCGCTGCTCCCCCGAGCGCCGCGTACAGCTTGTGCACCCATTCCGTGGCGATCAGCACATAGGCGACAACGAACACGGCGACCGCGATGATCGTCATGCGCGGCCCCAGCCGTACGGCGGGCCGATTTCACATTGTGTCTGCATTCCATCAACGCGATCACCAGCAGCGCCTGTCACAGCGGAGACCTCCCAGGACGTCAGCAACAGCCCACACCCGGCGGGTGCAGGCGTGCCGACCAGACTTCCCGGCGCTCCAGCCCCTACCCTCCCCCATTGCCCGGCCAAGAGCAACCAAGCAGACAAGCCGCCGCCCGGTCGCCGACACCCAGGATGTCCGGCGGCCGGGACAGGAGCCATCAGAAGGAAGTTCGGCTGATGTTGAGCGAAGTTTGAGAGTTCATGACGGTTGGCCGCAGGCCGAAGACCTCTCGACCCAGACGACTTAGAGTCTCCTGCGAGGCGTAGTCGGCTGATGTGTCGGCGAAGGCATCTCCATCGGAATGCACCCCAAGGCGACCGGATGTGAGTGCACTCACGGCCACGGGCCTTGCCTGGGAGGTGGCATCCGAGTGGGTGGTGTCCTGCTCGGATCGGATTCGCGGCCACGCCTGGCGAGGCACCGAACGAGCCGACCGTGCCCGGGTGCCGGTGACGGTAATGGTGGGGGGAGGCTGTCACCGGCACCCGTCAATGACCGGCCGCCACCTGCCACAAGGCCAGGTGACGTACTCACCAGCCGAGCCTGCTCGCGGCCTCCGCCACGACCGCGGGCTCGTCCGCGGCACCAGCGAACGCGACCAGCGCACGGACGAGCTCGCGCCTCCGCCCGACGGGCATCCCGAGCACGATCCGCTCGATCTCCGCCCTTCGTTTCCGGGTCACCCGGCGAACCAACTTGCGGCCCTCGGCCGTCAGGTCGATCACGACTTCGCGACGATCCTGTGCGTTCTCCCGCCGATCGACCAAGTCGGCCGCGATCAGCCGATCGACCATCCGCAGCGCCGTGGACGCGGTCACATCGAGCCGTTCAGCCAACTGATTCAGCCGGCTCGGACCATGGCCGTCGAGAACGACCAGCGTACGAAACTGCGTGAGCGTCACCGACTCCTCCACCTGAGCCAATGATCTGGCCGAGATGCCGACCAGTACCCGCGAGGCAGTCAGTACCGCCGCCACAACCTCGTCGACCGTCTCCTCGGTCGCAGCGTCTACCGTCCGGTTGCCTGAACCGGTCACGGACCCACCTCCACAGCTTGCCCCGGCTGGTCCTTGCAGAGGCTAATCGATCATCCGCCGCCGGACTCGCATCGGTGGACGTGGTTTGACCATGATGCTGCGGAGACTTTGAGATCAGATGACGTTCGGCGCCTGACCCGTGATCGGACGGCCGGGCCGCGCTAGACAAGATCCGGGCCAGGCCGGGAAAAGTCTGAGCAGGTTGGAACGGGGAATCTGACGATGGAAGCTCGCCGAGGCATCAGGTCGATGCTCACCGCAGCGGTTCGGATGCTGGCAGGACGAAGTACGAACGATGCCGAGCAGTCGCAGGCGGCCACGTCTGCGGGTGGGCAGTTGAGCGATTGGACCGACTCCGAGCTCTACTCGGTGTGGTGCGCGACTCGGACAGAACTGCTCAAGGCGCTGCGGGCCGAGCACACGGACCACACCCTGACGGCAGCCGAGGCTCGGCAGTACCTGCTGACCGAGCTCGAGCGCCGACACCCGCGCGAGACCTCGGCCTGGCTCACCTCCGACGCGATCCTGTCCGGCGAACCACCGAAATTCCTGATGCGATGAACACCAGCACAGACCTCTACCACCGCCGTTCGGGGCAGGAGGTGTGGCCACCGCATTGCCACGGCTTTGAGGTCAGATGACAGCCGGAAGCGACATCCACCGGCGCCGCACCGGCAGACGTTGAGTTCTCTTGACGACTGGGACTGGGCCCTTGGGCGAGGCAGAGGTGGCGGGTAGGTGTGGAGCGAGGTTCATGACCGCGAGAGGAGATTGCCAATGACTCGGCTCGATGGGGCTCGAGGTACCGGAACTGCCTTCCCGGAGGCTCGCACCGCGGATGACGGCGAACGTGACTGGTTCGATGTCGCAGTGCTGGTCGAGAACGAACTGACGGGCACGTCCGCACGACGGATGACCGAGCTCTACCAGATGAAGAGCAGGCCGCTGCGCTACCACCTGGTGAGGCCGCTCGGCGGCACATCGTCCCCGGCCGCGGGCTCTCGTCAGGAGGCCGAGCGTCTGATGCGGAAGAGCGTCGAACGCATGGAGGCGCTGCAAGCGACCGTCACCGGAGTCGTCTCCGCTCAGGACCCGATCGGCGCACTGTCCGATGTCGTCACCACCAGTCATAGCCAAGAGGTTGTCGTCGTCACGGGACGCCACCGGGTCGCAGCATTGCTGCATCGCGACCTGGCGTCCCAGGTACGTGCCCGGGTCGATCTTCCCCTCGTCCACCTCGTCGAGCGGTGAGTCGGGTCAGCGTGCCTCAGAGTCCGTTCTCACAAGTACCCCCGGCAAGCCAGATCTGGGTCGGCATGCCGGTCATCGATGCCGACGGCACCCTTGTCGGCACGGTCAAGCAACTGCAGACCGGTGCCACCGATCGGCCTGTGCTCAAGGTGACCGGAGCCGGCCTGATGGACAACGACTGCTACGTTCGCCCGGAGCAGATCGCCACGACAGACGAGGACAGCGTGAGTCTTTCGGTGAGCGCCAGCGCTCTGACCGTGGAGCGGTGGCGCTGGCTGTGAGAAGACGAGGTGGCCGTAGCCGAGCCCGAAGGGCCTCGGTTTGGTCGCCACGGGGGGAAGCAACCAAACCGAGTAGGACGGACGCTAGTGCCATCGCAGCGTCGCGGCAACCGGCCCCGAGGATCTTCACCCGATCGTCAAGTGCCCCACGTCAGCGCGACCTTGGCGGGGCCTGGAGGTCGTCGTATCTCCATCCAGGACAACCATTGGAGAGATGGACAATGACTCGTCAGGTTGTTGTTGCGGTCGAGCACGAACTGTCCGACAGCGACGCGTCGGCGGCCGCCGCTCACTGGGCACCCGTCGACCCGGTGGACTACCACCTACTGATCGCCACCAGGGCGACGGACGACACTCCCGGCGGCCTCGCGATCATCGGCATGCGCCCCGGCGACGCCTTTGGTTCCGCCGCGCTCGCACGTCGCATGAACGTCCAACCAGCCGGCGACGACGACCAGCCCGATTCCGATCTGGGACGGATCATGACGCGGAGCGCCCGGCGTCTGAGGTTGGTGGGCCGTGGCGATGTCACCGTCACCATCACTCATGGAGACCTGCTCGCCGGCGTGCTCGCGTTGGTGAAGGAAACCGGCAGCGACGAGGTAGTCATCATCGCAGCCCCCGGCAGCTCTCCACAGCTGACAATGCCCGATTGGAATCAGAAGGCCGCTGCCTATCTCCAGGTCTCGCAGGTCCACGTGACGGCGCACGTCGGCTGAGCTCGATGCTCGACACAGATCGCTCGGCCCTTTTCGCGTCGTTGACGCACGTATTGAGAGTTGTTGACGTTCCTCGCCGACGGCTCTGTCTGGGTGGAGACAGCTCAGTTCCTCGTTTAGCGTCACTGTCAGGCCCGGCCCTGAACAGTCGCAAGGCTCGGGCCGAGTGGATGCTGGACGGCGGCCGTTGAGGGGCGACCGTCGTCAGCATCCATCATCGGCCGGCCGTACGTGAGGAGACCGACCAGTGCGCTACGAAGCATCCAGCGATCGGACCGTCCCCGCACCGACGCAGATCGCCACCCTCTGGCTCGCCGGGGCGTTCATCACCCTCGCGGGCTTCGGACTCGTCCGCTACATCCACAGCCTGGCCCCTTGGATCCCGGGGCCGGAGTCGGTGGTGTACGGCGTTTTCCACACCTCGCTCCCCCACACCCTTGTGCATCTGGGGCTCGGAGCGGGCGCCCTCTTCGCGGCCGGGTCTGCGCGATCGTGCCTGATCTTCCTGGCCGCGGCGGGCGCGACGCTCTTGTTGCTGGTCAGCTACGGGCAGGTTGACAAGAGCCCAGTTCTTCCTGCCGTGGTTCCCCTTCGGGATGCCGACGTATTGCTACATGTCGTGCTCGCCTGTGCCATGGTCGTTGCGTGTCTGGCTGCGCTCAAGCCTCGCCGCAGACGTGTCGCGCACAGATAGGCTCAGTCGGCCGGTGGCGGGCCGTCGTCGACCGCCTTGCGGACACGGACGTGGACGCCTGAGGCGATGTCCAGAGCCAGCAGCGCGCGGTGGAGTGCTTCTACACACGGCTCGCCGGCAGCCGGCATGGCATACAGGCACACGGCCCGGCGGCCGTCCGTCGTCCATCCCGCTTCCTCCATCTCGCCGGTCTCGTCGAGCAGGGGTTCCCAGCCTTCGGTTGCCAGGTGCTCGAGGGCACTGCGGCGGTCGGCGTCGTACAGCGAGAGTCCAGCGGGACGGTCCTGGCCGTCGAGGCAATCGATCCAGGCGGCCTCGACCAACGGGTCCTGGGGCGCGGGGACGTCGGTCGTCGGGCGGGGCATGACGAGGTACCCCGTTCCGGTCAGGGGATCGAGATAGGCGGTGTGTGCGGCGAACTCGACGACGGTCACGTCGACGTACCCTCGGTAGCTCGGTTCGCGGTCGAACGGATTCACTGGCGGTGATACCTCACAGAGCCGGGCTGGGCGGCCTCGGCGGATCGATCGGGTTCGGCGGAGCAGGCAACGCGGCGGGATCACGCGGCTTCGACGTCGAAGACCCGGTCGAGGCCGGTCCGGCGAAGTACGTCGGACATCTTGCGGCTGGCGTGCCGGATCACGACACCGCCGCCGCGGTGCCGGCATACCCGGTGTGTGTCGAGCAGGGCGGCGAGCAAGGTCGAGGACAGCTCGCCGAGGTCGGACACGTCGATGACGACCAGGCTGGCCCCGTCCATCACCAGGCCGCGGAGGTGCCAGCGAAGCGCGGTCAGACCGGTCCCGAGGTCGGCTTCCGAGATCGTCACGATGGCCTTTTGCGGGAGCGGGCTGTGGATCGGATTGGTCATCGGCGGTCGCCTTCCGGAGTGGTGTTGCATTGTTATCAGCGTGCACTGCCGACATTGAGATCGGTCGTCGTCCTTCTTGACGATCGGATGACATGCGGGCCCCGGGGGTCGTATCCTGATTGATGGTTGCGACCATGGAGCTATGACGATGCAGGTCCTGATCGTGGAGGACGACGACCGGATCCGGGCGGTGCTGCGCCTGGCGCTCGAGGACGAGGGCTACGAGGTCGCCGAGGCTGCCGACACCCCGTCCGCCCTGGCCGAGGTCCGGTCCTCGGCGCCGGACCTGATGATGGTCGACCTGATGCTCGGCGAGGTCGACGGCTACACCTGCATCCGTGAGGTGCGGCGGATCAGTGACATCCCGATCGTGATCGTCAGCGCTCGTTCCGACACTCATGACATTGTCGCCGGGCTGGAGGCGGGGGCCGACGACTATGTCACCAAGCCGTTCCAGGTCAAGGAGATCACCGCACGGCTACGCGCCTTGCGCCGTCGGCTCCGGAGCAGTACCGATCCGGTCGAGGCAGACATCGTTCTCGACCCCGATCCGGACCACCGGCTGGTGCTGTCCACCTCGCGCGGGGCGGTGAGTCTGGACGGCAAGGACGTGCCGTTGACTGTCACGGAGTACCGGCTGCTGGTCGAGCTGGCGCAGCCGCCCGGCCGGGTTCTGAGCCGGTCGGCCTTGCTCTCCTCGGTATGGGAACACGGGTACTACGGAGACGAGCGCATCGTCGACGTTCACATCCGCAGGCTGCGCACGAAGATCGAACGCGACCCCGGCAAGCCGCGGCTCGTGGTCACGATGCGAGGAATGGGCTACCGGCTGGACCCGCAATGACCGTAGGGCTGCGCCTCTTCGGCCGAAATACCTGGGGCTTGCGGCGCCGGCTTGTGCTCGTCTTCGCACTGGTGGCGTTGCTCGTATCGGCGGTGTTTGCCGTCAGCACGTATCTCCTGGCCCGCGGCTACGTACTGGCCCAACGCGAGCGGGCTGTTCAGCATCAGGCGTTCGCCGATGCAGTGTTCGTCCAACGCCGTCTGCAGAGTGCGGGTGCAGACATCTCCGCCGTTCTGACCGCCGCCGGTACGCCGGCCGGGCACACGATCATCCTCAAATGGGAGGGGCAGTGGTACGCGTCCGCGCTCGACCAGGGCCGGGACGCCATACCGGCCTCCGTCCGCCAGGATGTCGCCGACGGGACCGCGTCCAGTCAACGGTTCCGTTCCGACGACGGCCCTGCGCTTGTCGTCGGGGTACTGGTCCCGTCAGTCGACGCGGAGTTCTACGAGATCGCCCCGCTCAACGAACTCGACGGGACGCTGCGTCTGCTCAGCGGAATCCTGTTCGGCGGCGCGTTGCTTGCAACAGCTGCCGGGGCCGCTCTTGGAGTGTGGGGCAGCAGGTCGGTTGTCACACCGTTGAATCGGGTCGCGGCGACGGCCGCGTCGATCGCGGGCGGCGACCTCGACACCCGGCTGCCGGCCACGCTGGACCCCGAGCTGGCGACGATCGTCGGCTCGTTCAACAGCATGGTCGACACCCTTCAGCAGCGGATCAACCGCGACGCCCGGCTCGCGGCAGATGTCAGTCATGAACTCCGTTCGCCGTTGACGACGCTGGTCGGCAGCGTCGACCTGCTGAACGCCCGCCGGGACGAGTTGTCCGATCGATCACAGCGCGCCCTCGACCTGGTCACGGCCGACCTGCAGCGCTTCCGCCGGCTGCTGGAGGACCTGCTCGAACTGGCCCGTTCCGACGGCGGTCTCGACGTCCGCCCGGGCACCGTGATCGAGCTGGCTCCGCTGCTGCGGCAGGTCCTCGGCGAGGTCGGTTGCGACACGTCACTCCTGACCAGCCAAGAGGATCTGTCCGTACGCGCCGACAAACCGCGCTTGGGACGTCTGTTCCGCAACCTCTTCGAGAACGCCGAACGCCACGGTGACGGACTCGTCAGCGTGCAGGCCGCCCGCTCCGGGAACGATGTCGTCGTGTTCGTCGACGACGCCGGCCCGGGCATCACCGTCGACGACCGCGAGCGCGTCTTCGAACGCTTCGCCACCGGGCCGGCCAAGCGTGGCTCCTCATCCGGAACCGGCCTCGGACTCGCACTGGTGACCGAGACCGCCGCGGTGCACGGCGGCGCGGTCTGGTGTTCGGCGTCGCCGCTCGGCGGGGCCCGATTCGTCGTCAGGTTGCCGGAGGCCCCCAAATGAGCCGGCGTACCCGGGCAGTGCTGGGAGCGATCGCGGCGACGATCCTGCTGATCGGGTGTGGCGTTCCGATCCAGCGACAGCCCGCACCGATCGATCCGGCGGCCGTTCCCTCGCGGCTCCAAGGCTCCAGCTCACCGACCTCCGGCCCCGCTTCGGCCACACCGGGCAGACCGACAATCCAGGTCGTCTTCGTGCAGAAGGACCACCTCGTGACGCTGGTCCGCGACGCCACCAGCCCGGCCGCCTCCGACCGCCTGCAGACGGTCGTCGCGGCGCTGCTCGCCGGCCCGACCACGACCGAGCAGGCGAACGGCCTCACCTCCGCACTACCACCCGAGCTCACCCTCGCGGTCGGCAACGTGCAAGGCGACCGCGTCGATCTCGACCTGTCCGGGGAGACCGACGGGCGGTCCGCCGCCGAGAACGTCCTCGCCGTCGGTCAGATCGTCCTCTCGGTCACAGCGCTCCCGACGATCCGCGAGGTCACCTTCTCCCGCAACGGCCAACCTGTCGAGGCGCTGCTCGCCGACGGTGCCCTGACCACCGCCCCACTGACCGCCGCAGACTACGCATCGCTTCGCACTCGCTGAGATCACCAGCCACAGCGAACGACGACCGCGTCATGGTCGCGGAGTCACGTACTCGAGACGTACCAAGGGCAGTCTGTCCGCCACGTCCGGCGGCACCGGTCCGTCTCCAGCCAGATCCGGCAGCGCCAGCGTCCGGCCGAGCGCCTTGGCCGCCCGTGGATGCCGCCGCCGGTACGCCGCCAGACGCTCAGGGACCTCACCCGCAGGAATCCGGACCGCATGTGCTGGAACGCCCCGGCGTCGTCCGGACCACACCCGTACGGCCGGATCCGCCAGAACGTTCCGATACCACTGCGCGGCGCGGCCGTAGCCGGACACCACCACCAGACCCTCCGGATCACGCTCAAGCACCTCGAGTACGACGTGACGGGCCTGACCCGTCACCCGGCCTCGATGCTCCAGCATCGTCAGGCGCCGTCCCAGCACGAATCCGAGACCAGCGCGGAACATCGGAATCGGTGCACGCGCCAGAAGACGCGGAATCCGGCGAGTCACAAGTCACCACCTCCAGTCAACGACGGACTATCCCGCCGTAGGTTGTCGATCAGTACCGTCGATTTCCCAGCAATCGCGGCAGCAGCTGTGCGGTTCACAGGCAATCTCCTTGAGCATCAGGCTCGGTGGTGTGCGGGCAGTGACCGCAAGGCGACGCGATAGCTGATCCAGCCGACGACCCGGTTCACCTCGAGGACCGGGATCGCCGCGCAGCCGCTGCGATCGAGCGCCTCGATGGCCTGGGCCAGTTGGTCGTCGCGACGTACCTCGAGCGGTAGTTCGAGAACCAGGGACGCGGGATCGGCATCGTGCCGCCCGTCCGCCAGCGCCTCCGCGACGACCCGCGCGGTGACCACGCCGACGTAGTCGCCGGCCGCATCGAGCACCGGCAGCACACCCGATGCCGAGCGCGCCAGCACGCCTGCCACCTCGCGCAGCGGCTGGTCCGTCCGGACGCCCTCCGGAACAGTAGTCATGACATCACCGACCTTGGTCAGGGCCGCCGTACCGATGACTTCGCGGCGCCCGAGATCAATCCCTCGACGGCGGAGCTTCAGGGTGTAGATCGTGTCGGCGGACAACGCGTGACTGACACCGGTGGCCAGGACGATCGCGGTCATCAACGGCAGGATGATCGAATACTCGCCGGTCAGCTCGAACAGGATGACCACCGCCGTGATCGGGGCCCGGGCCGCACCGGCGAACACAGCACCCATGCCGATCAGCCCGTACGCACCGGCCGGTCCGGCGACGCCGGGGAACAGGCCATGGGCCAGTCCGCCGAACGCGGATCCGAGCATGGCGCCGACGAACAGGCTCGGAGCGAACACACCGCCGGATCCGCCGATCCCGATCGTCAGGCTGGTGGCAAGCATCTTCGCTCCAGCCAGTACCAGCAGGAAGCCGATCCCGTACGCACCTAGTACCGCGTTCCCGAGCACGGGGTACCCGACGCCGTACATCTGCGGGATGGCAATCAGCAACAGACCGAGGAGAATGCCACCCACTGCCGGGCGCAGCCACTCCGGACCACGCCACACCGCGTCGCATGCATCCTCGATCAGATAGAGGACGCGGGTGAAGACGACACCAACGACACCGGCCAGCAGCCCGAGAACGGCGAACAGACCGTACTGACCGACGTGCTCCACAGTGAACGGCGGAAGCGACAGGAACGGCGCGTCACCCAGCGCCGCGCGGCCGATCGCCGCGGACGTGACGGCAGCGACCACGACCATCCCGAAGGCCTGGGCGGTGAAGTCGGCGAGGATCAACTCCATGGCGAAGAAGACCCCGGCCAGCGGCGCGTTGAAGGTCGCCGCGATCCCACCGGCCGCCCCACAGGCCACCAGCACCCGCAACCGCGGCTCGGCGACCCGCGCCATCCGGCCGACCGTGGACCCTAGGGCGGAGCCGATCTGGACGATCGGACCCTCGCGACCTACCGATCCACCACCACCAATACACAGCGCGGACGCCAGGGCCTTCACCGCGGCGACCTGCGGCGGAATGCGAGCCCCTCGCCGACCCACGGCGTACATCACCTCCGGCACGCCGTGACCGCGGGCCTCACGGGCAAAGAAATGCACCAGCGGCCCGTAGAGCAGGCCCGCCAGTACCGGCACAGCGAGCAGAAACCAGCGCCCGAGACCCTCGATCCCCGGATGCGGAGCTCCCGGCGAGGCCGCATAGTCGGCGCGACCGGTCGCCACATGGGTGAAGGTGGAAATCAACCAACGGAAGACGATCGCGAAACCCGCCGCCCCCGCCCCGACCAGCAACGCCAAAGCCAGCAGGCCGCCCTCGGACACGCGCAGCAACTGGTGAAGTCGCATACGACGGGAGGCCTGGGACACGTCAGTGAGGATCGCGGCGGACATGAATTGCATTATGCAATATTTGGCATCCGCAACTCCTTCACCGTCTCATCGACGCGTCCGGCAAGTCAGCTTCGCCGCCTGTCATGCAGCAGATCCGCGGCGGCGTGCAGCGCCGTGAGCGCCTCTTGGAGATCCTCGAGAACGAGTTGTCTGTAACAGGCGCGCACCGCGAACAGGCACATCGCCTGGCAGCCGGCAGCTGTCTCCCCCGCGACCTCCGCGTCACCACGCTCGTCCTCGATCAGCGTCCACCCTGACAACGCAAGGCGATCGAGGAGACTGACCAGGTCGGCAGCCCGCAAGGACAATTCCGCCGCCGGCGCATCGTTCCACTCGGACGGCCAGGCCACGTCAGCGAATCCGTCCTCCGAGGAGACGTCGGGCACCCCCGCCGGCAGCAAGAACCCTGATCCGGTGCGAGGTTCGAGGTACGCGGTGTGCGCCGCCGACTCGACGACCGCGATCTCGACGGGCCTCGCGACACCGACATCGATCAAGAGATCCTGGTCTCGCAGCAACGGACGCGACGGCTCCGGGCCGACGTTCAGGTTCCGGTGATAGTAGCCCGATACCGCCGACAACGGGAGCCGGCACGTCTGAAGGTCATGTGTCACCCGCACCACCTTGGCCAACCCAGCTTTACGAACGGCTGGACGCGTTCTTGACGATCTCATGACACCTCACCATCGGCGAGCTGGTCACATGAATTGCAGTGTGCAATGTTCGCCTGCACCAAGCCATGGACCTACACCGCAGGTGACCTACGTGTTGGCTACGCGAAGGCTGACGCGATGTCGGGCGCCGGTCGGGACCGATCGCACTTTGAGAGTTCTTGACATTCGGCCCGAGATCGAACAGAAGTGTGGCAGCCGCGCCGTGCCTTACCTAGCCTTGGTCGAGAGGTTCGGCGGATTCGTTGGCGCGGAAGCCGGACCAGGTGGATGCCGGCGTCGGTCGGTCAGGGGCGACCGCCGCCGGCATCCAAGGAACCAAACCCGCCCACTCGAGGAGCAACGCGCCGCACCTACAAGTCCTTCGCCGGCGTGCCACGGTCGTCGGCTGCGAGTCGCTGGAGCATGCGGTTGTAGGCGGCGTGGGCCTCCTCGCCGTCAGGATCGAGCGACCGCTCTGGATCGGCTCCGACCTCGGTCGCGATGACATTGCGACGTACGGCGTCCAGCCAGCGTCCGGTCATCCGATCGCGTCTGCTGGGCGACGTGACGACGCTGATCATCAGCCCGACAGCGGCGAACATCATGAGCCCGTCACCTCCGGCCCACATGAGTCCACCGGCGGCATGAATGTCCGTCAGAGCCGCGGGCGCCCACGACGGACGGTGCGATGCCATCACCGGGAACGGGTCCCGGGTGGACTGGAGCAGCACGATTCCGACGACGGTGTCCGGCAGCATCGCGACCAGAAACAGCACCAGTCGCAAGAGGTATCCGGGGTCCGGTCGGATCGGCTCCTCAGCCAGGAGAGGCAAGAGGAACAGATAGCCGGCAGCGACGTACAGCGCCTGCTCAGCCGTCATCAGCCAGGGGTGCAGCACCATTTGGTCCATGAACCCTGTCAGATGGGTTCCGACGATCACCACCGTGTAGATGCCCAACCCACTCGCGGGATGAGTGAGGACACCGAGCAGTCGTGACTCCACCAGCCGCCGTGGTCGAGACCGGCGGCCGACAGGCAAGGACTCCAGTGCGACGGTGATCGGGTGTCCGAGGACGAGCAACACGGGCACCACCATGATGAGTAGCAAGTGGAGCACCATGTGCATCCAGAACACTGCCATCGCGTACCGACCGATTCCGGACGCCACGCAGATCCACAGCAGTCCGCAGCCCAGGACGAACGACACCGCCCGCCACAGATGAACGCTCGACCGGCCCCGGGCTCGGACCCGCATCGCGATATATCCGCCCGCGAGCAGCACACAGACCGCAAGCCAGCCCGGCGCGAGCCGCCAACTGCTCCAGAACGAGCCCCAGCCCAGCGGCGGCATCGCGCTCAGACCGGACATCGGCATCTCGGATCATCGGTCGCTCGTAACGAGGCCGCCATCCATACCTCCGTATTTGTCTGATGCAAGCATTGCATACTGCAATTCATGGCAGCTGCCGGCTTCAGACTGGCGCTCCGGGCAGCGCGCGAAGGAGCTCCGCGGTGGCCGCGTCGGCGGGAAGAACGTCTCGGTCGCAGGTTTCCTCGACCGCGCCCCCGAAGGCTTGGCCCATGCGGATCACTGACTCGGCAGCCCGGAAGAAGCCTCACGCGGAGGTGCTCGGGTGACCGGCCAGTCATGTAGGTTGCTGATCGGTGTGCCGGGAAGCCTGGTCGGCGACAGGGTTTTGGTGTGTCGACCGAGGGGGTTTCTCGTGGTAGTTCAGATTCTGCTTGCCGTCGCCGGACTGGTTGTGTTGACTTTCGCGGCCGATCATCTGGTGCTCGGATCCTCCCGGCTGGCGCAGCGGATGCGGATCAGTCCGGTCGTGGTCGGGGTTGTCGTCATCGGTCTGGGTACGTCGGCGCCCGAGTTCCTGGTCTCCGGTGTCGCCGCGGCACGCGGGGACACCGGGCTGGCGGTCGGCAACATCTCCGGGTCCAACATCCTCAACCTCACTCTCATCCTCGGGATCGCCGCGCTCGCCGGGCCGGTTGCTGTGGCGTCACAGGTGATCCGTCGTGAGGTGCCGCTGGCGGTGGCAGCTGTCATCCTGTTTGCGTTCCTGGCATGGGTAGGCCTGAGCCCTGTGACGGGCGTCGTGCTCGCTGTCGCAGGGGTGTTCGCGGTGCTGGTGCTGCTGCGTTGGGCCAGGCAGGGACGCAGCAACGACGAGGTCGCCGCCGACGCCGCGGAGTTCACGCAGGCAGCCGCGACCGTGGATGTGGCAGTGCAGCCGTCGCGGCTGCCGGCGTGGTTCGAGCCGGTACGGGCGATCCTCGGCCTCGCCGGAGTCCTGGCCGGAGCTCAGCTCCTCGTGTCCAACGCGTCGGCCATCGCGACCGATCTCGGCGTACCGCAGGTCATCATCGGCTTCACCTTGGTCGCGCTCGGTACGTCGTTACCGGAGCTGGTCACCACCGTTCAGGCCCAGCGCCGCGGCGAATCCGACCTCGTCGTCGGAAACCTGTTCGGCAGCAACCTGTTCAACAGCCTCATCGGAGGCGCCGTCGTCGGACTCGCCTCCGGAACCGCCGCACCCGGCCGTGCCGCCGTCGCGCTGAGCGTCACCATGATCCTCACCGCCGGGCTCGCCTGGATGCTGCTCCGCCGAGGCCTCGCCCTGACCCGCGTCGAAGCCCTCGTCCTCCTCGCCGCCTACGCACTCACCATGCCCCTCCTGCTCTCGACATGACACATCGCCGACGCATAGGCAGGCGAGGACCGTGCGCTCGTCATCAAGGGCCTGTTTCCGCGCTCGCCACGCCACGCCCACGCATCGCGTTGTACGACAGCCTGCGATGATCAGACTCACAGCGAGACATGTCAGGGGGATGGAATGCCGCTACCGACATGGTTGGGAGGCCGTCGCCCTCCCCGCTGGCTTCGAATCATCTCGGCGGCCATCGCGGTGTTGTTCGCTGTAGGACTGAGCAACGCACACGCGTTGACCGACGTCTTCGGGGGCTCCCTATCGTGCTCATTCATGCTGCTTAACGCCATCGCGCCCAAGGGCCTGTACGACGGTAGGTTCAGTGCCTGGACGCGCAAGCATCCGATCGCCAACGGCAGCTTGATCTTCCTTGTCCTGGGTGGCTGCCTTCTGCTGCTGCTGTCCGATCACATCGCCGCGTGGCTCGCCGCGGTCATAGTGGTACCACCGTCCGCCACGTTTGCAGTTTGGGTCACCTACCGCGACCACTGTTGCTCTGTCGACAGATGACCGCCGAATCACCACACCGACGCCTCGCGGGAGGTGCTGGCCTGCCGGTGATGCTCAGTGTGGCTGCTCGCGGCGGTCGAGCACCTCGAAGTGGACTGACCGCTTGTCGAAGTCCGCGAGTACAGCTTGGGCGGCTGCTGGCACGTGGGCCGTCTCGTAGTCCTCGCCTATGAACGCCCGAACGGAGTCCAAGGAGTCGAACCACATCCGAGCCGGTCGAGCATCGCTCCGCGCGCGGCTTGGCAGGGGCAATAAGTGGCCAGTTGGTCTGCGAGATCGCCGCGGAGTAGCAGGCCCTCATGCGCGCCTAGGGTCTCGAACCGCGCCGCCGGCAGCAGCGCCACCGCCGCCTCCATCACCAAGCTGAGTCGGATCACTCCGGCCACCAGGAGAGCCAGTAAAGGGCGAGTGTCATCACCCCGAGATCGCCGATCTGGCGACGCCAAATCACCAATCTTCCCTCGGTCGACCCCTCGGCCGCACTTGTTCGACAGGGGTAGCGGTTGGTTGCCGATGGCATTGGTTGCGACATCCAAGGTTTGCAGATCGTTTGCGCCGAAGGCCGCTGATA
>CAWGHT010000005.1:0-51092 GCA_963822475.1 uncultured Actinomycetota bacterium | reverse complement strand
GCCACCGAGGGGGAGCTGAAGCCAGCCGCCGATGTCTTGGCGGCCGGATTTCAGGGCGGCGGTTCGGGCGCCTTGGTTGGCTTCGTGGATGGTGCCGATGAGGATGCGGGTGGGGTCGGGGAGGGACTGGGCCAGGAGGGCGCTGAGGTGGGGGCCGTAGCCGTGGCCTCGGTGTTGGGGGGCCAGGATCAGTTCGCGGACGACGTACGCGGGGAGGCCGAGGGCGTCGTCGGGCTTGATGATGGCGGCGGCGTAGCCGGCCCATTCGTCGTTGACGGTCACGTCGAAGAGCAGGCCTTCGTCCGCGGCCTCCTGCAGGTCCTCGCGGTCCTGGATGGTGGCTTCCTCGGGGTGGTGCGGGTGGTCGGCGTCGACTGCGGCGTACGCGCGGCGGGCCTCGTCGTAGTGGTCGACGGTGTTTGCCGGGCGGAGCGCGAGGCCGGGCGGTACGTCGTACGGGCGTAGCTCACGGATCGGGGCGGCGAGGAAGCGGCGGTCGGGGGCGGTGCCGGGGATGCCTGCGTCGGCGGTCCAGAGGCGGACGTAGAGCGGGTGGTGGATGCCGTAGTGCTCCTGCGCGGCGGCGGCTAGCGCGGGTAGGTCGGATGGTTGCGGCGCGCGGCTCATCGGGGTTGCGTCGACGAACGGCCTTGTGGGGTTCAGGTTTTCGAAGCGCATGCTGAACATCGCGTGCAGGTCGTTGCCTACGGCAACCCAGCGGTTGAGCATCGCCTCGGGCGGTTTGCCTGGTGCCAGCCGTTCGGTGCGTTGGACGGCGATCTCCAGGTCCTCGGCCAGCAGGATGTCCAGCGCCGCATGCTCCTCGGCGAGCGTCGCCAGCCGTTGCGCGTCGTCCACCCAGGCCCGGGTGATCGGATGCTGCCGCTCCAGGGTGTACCGCGCCAACTCCTCCGCAGACGGAATCACGACGACTCGTCCGACGGCGGATCAGCAGCCGGCGGGTCGGCGGCCGGGGGTTCGGTGGGCGTGGATTGGCGGCGGGCGCGGCGTTCTCCGCCTGCACCTGCTCGGCGGGGACGGGCGGGGGTGGCGGCGGCTTCGGCGGGGGCCAGTGGGTCGGGGTCGGGCGATCCGGGTGGACGAGGGCCCCAGGTTTCCGGGTCGGGCACGCCGGGCGGGAGCGTACGGCGGCGGCTGGGAGCGCCCGACGGAGCGTGGTCCGACTCGCCCGGCTCCTTCGCGCCCGGCCACGGCTTCGCGACCCGCGACGCGAGCACGAACTCCTTCCGCAGCGGATGCCCCTCGAACTCGTCCGGCAGCAGCAACGTCGTCAGATTCGGATGCCCTTCGAAGGCGATCCCGAACATCTCGTGCGTCTCCCGCTCATGCCAGTTTGCCCCGGCATACAACTCCGACAACGTCGCCAGTACGGCGTTGTCGCGCGGCACCAACGTCCGCACGAGCACGTGGTCGACATGCGACCCGCCCCAGAAGTCCGCGAGATGCGACACCACCCGGAATCCGTCCTTGAGCTCGTCCGACGCGCTCAGGAAGTCGAAGAACGTGAGACCGACCGCGTCCCGCAGTACCTCGTGCGCCGCGACCCACGACTCCGGCGGTACGTCGAGCGCGGTCGGCCCGAAGCTGTCCGCCGACGTCGCGGCGATCCCGGCGCTCGTGAGCGCCTCGAGTGCGTCGGTGCTCAAGGCTGCACCAGCCCCCGGGTGAGGGCGGCCGCGGACGGCTCGTCGTACCGGCTCGCCAGTGTCTCGCCGGCGATCTTCTCCTGCAGTTTGAGGATGCCCTGCAGCAACGCCTCCGGCCGCGGCGGGCAACCGGGCACGTACACGTCGACGGGGATGATCTGGTCGACGCCCTTGGTCACGCAGTACGAGTCCCAGTACGGGCCGCCGGAGTTCGAGCAGGAGCCGAACGAGATCACGTACTTCGGCTCCGGCATCTGGTCGTACAGCCGCTTGATCGCCGGCGCCATCTTGTCGGTCACGGTGCCCGACACCACCATCAGGTCGGCCTGCCGCGGTCCGGGCGCGAACGGGATCACGCCGAGCCGGATGAAGTCGTGCCGGCCCATCGACGCCGCGATGAACTCGATCGCGCAGCAGGCCAGGCCGAAGTTGAACACCCAGAGCGAGTACTTCCGGCCCCAGTTCAGCAGGTACCGGACCGGCTGCGGCGCAAGCCTCGCCAGCGCACCCACCGCCGGCCGCACAGTCGGCATCCCCAGCTCGATCTCGGCCATGACCGTCAGCCTAGTCCGACAATCTCTTCCGCGAGGATCTCCGGGTACTCGAGTGGCGCGTAGTGACCGACGCCGTCCACGTACCGCACCCTGACGTCGCTGAAGAAGTCGTCCACCCGGTCGGACCAGGCCCGCGGGAACAGCGGGTCGAACTCCGGCCACAGCACGACGGTCGGTACGGCGATCCGGTCGTACGACGGTGGCGCCGTCTCGGCCGCCGACGTCGCGACCGCACCCGCTCCCGCCCGGTACCACTGGATCGACGCGGTGAACGCGCCCGGCGCCGAGTACGCCTCGACCAGGTGATCCAGCTCCGGCTCGAACCCCGGCCCGGACCAGTGCGTCCAGAAGTGCCGCAGGTACGTACGGACCGCGTCCGGGTTGCCGTCGATCAACTCCTCGATCACCGGCAGCCGGTGGAACGCCTGGTACCAGAACTCCGCCTGCGCCTGCTCGGAGAACACCCGCTTCCCGATCCCCGGCAGCGGCGGCGCGATCACCAGCCCCTCGATCAGGTCCGGCCGCGTCCGCGCGATCCCCTGCGCGATCCGGCTCCCGATGTCGTACCCGGCGAGCACGGGACGCTCCAGCCCGAGCTCCTCGATCAGACCGACCACGCTCCGCCCCTGCGCGGCCACGCCGTACTGCGAGGGATCCATCGACTGACTGTCCGACTCGCCGAACCCGCGCAGATCCGGGACCACGACCTCGAACCCGCGCTCGGCCAGCATCGGCGCCAGCAACCGGTAGTCGGTGCGATCCCCCGGCCATCCGTGCAGCAACACCACCGCCGGTCCCTCGCCGATCCGGTCGTACGCCAGCCGGAACCCGTCCACCGCGTCACTCAGCATGGGATTCATTGTTGACCACCTCACCGGCCAGGCCTACCGTGTTGAACAGGACTGAACAGGTTCTTTGAGGAGCCGATATGACCGACCAGGTCGAGGGGCAGCAGACCCGTGCGCTCGCGGTGGAGAGCAACGGGCTGAACGTGATCGCGGACGCGGACCGGAAGGGCCGTCCGAACCAGTTGTTCTGGCCGTGGTTCGGCGCCAACGTGTCCGTACTCGGATTGAGCTACGGCGCGTTCGCGCTCGGGTTCGGGATCTCGTTCTGGCAGGCGGTGATCGCCGGGCTGATCGGGGTGGTGTTCTCGTTCCTGCTCTGCGGGCTGATCGCGCTCGCCGGCAAGCGCGGGTCGGCGCCGACGATGGTGCTCGGCCGCGCCGCGTTCGGGGTCCGGGGCAACAAACTGCCGTCGCTGGTCTCGTGGCTGCTGACCGTCGGCTGGGAGACCGTGCTGACGATCCTCGCGACGCTCGCGACCGCGACCGTGTTCGAGCGGCTCGGCTGGGGCGGCGGCACGGTGACCAAGGTGATCGCGCTGCTCGTGGTCGGAGTGCTGACAGTCGCCTGCGGCGTGCTCGGGTTCGACCTGATCATGCGGGCGCAGACAGTCATCACGATCGTCACCGGCGTACTCACGGTCGTCTACATCATCCTGGTCGCCGACCAGATCCACTGGAGCACCGTCTCCTCGCTGCCGAGCGGGTCCGCGCAGGCGGTGATCGGCGCGCTGGTCTTCCTGATGACGGGCTTCGGGCTCGGCTGGGTGAACGCGGCCGCGGACTACTCGCGGTACCTCCCGCGCCAGGCGTCGAGCCGCGGCGTGGTCGGCTGGACCACGTTCGGCGGTTCGCTGGCTCCCGTCGTACTGCTCGTGTTCGGTCTGCTGCTGGCGGGGTCGTCGGAGGATCTTTCGAAGGCGATCGGTGCGGACCCGATCGGGGCGCTCGCCGAGGCGTTGCCGACGTGGTTCCTGGTGCCGTTCGTGATCGTGGCGGTGCTCGGGCTGGTGGGCGGCGCCGTACTGGACATCTACTCGTCCGGGCTCGCGTTGCTCTCGCTCGGGCTGCCGGTGAAGCGGTACGTCGCGGCGTTCATCGACGGTGTGGTGATGATCGCGGGGACCGTGTACGTGGTGTTCTACGGCGGCGAGTTCCTCGGGCAGTTCCAAGGGTTCCTGATCACGCTCGGCGTACCGATCGCGGCGTGGTGCGGGATCATGCTCGCCGACATCGCGTCCCGGCGGCGCGACTACGCGGACGACGACCTCTACCGGCCGACGGGGCGGTACGGCGACGTGCAGTGGCTGCCCGTGGCGACGATGGTCGTTGCCACCGGCATCGGGTGGGGACTTGTGACGAACACGCTGGCGTCGTGGCTGACGTGGCAGGGGTATCTGCTCGGAGCGTTCGGTCTCGGCGGCAAGGAAGGTGCGTGGGCGTACGCGAACCTCGGCGTACTGGTCGCGCTGGTGCTCGGGTTCGTCGTGCAGTGGTTCGGTGGACGGTCCGCCGTACGGCGTCAGGAGGCCTGATGGTGCTGGCCCTCATCGACCTGCAGCGGATCTTCGCGGACCCGAAGTCCGGGTGGGCGACACCGGATTTCCAGCGGGTCGTCGAGCCGACTCGGGAGCTGATCAAGCTGTTCGCGCCGGACGTGGTCTTTACGCGGTTCGTTGCGCCGGAGGAGCCGGCCGGTGCGTGGGTCGGGTACTACGAGGAGTTTCCGTTCGCGTTGCAGCCGGCGGACTCGGAGGACTATCAGCTGGTCGACGAGTTCAAGGGTGCTCCAACTCTCGACAAGACCACGTTCGGCGCCTGGGGGCCTGAGCTGGCGGCGCGGGCCGGCGGGCGGCTGGTGCTGGCCGGGGTGGCGACGGATTGTTGCGTGATCAGTACGGCGCTCGCCGCGGTGGACGCCGGCGTACAGGTCCAGGTCGTCGAGGAGGCGTGCGCCGGGTCGACCGCGGAGAACCACGGGAAGGCGATCGACCTGATGCGGCTGTACGCGCCGATGCTGGAGATCGTGAGCGTGGAGCAGTTGCGATGATGCGGCGGATCTCCCTGAAACACGAGCGGATCGCGCGGGTGCTCGCGCGGGAGATCAAGTCAGGCGTCGTACGGCGGGGCACGCAACTGCCTGGCGAGGTCGAGTTGGCGAAACGGTTCTCGGTCAGCCGGAATACGGTCCGCGCGGCGCTCGCCGTACTCGCCGAGGACGAGCTGATCGCGACGCACACCGGCAAGGGGTCGTACGTGCTGTTCGACGGGCGGCCGTTGGATGGGCGGCTGGGGTGGACGCACGCGTTGTCGGAGCAGGGTGTGGAGACGCGGATGCGGACGGTGCGGATCGAGCTCGAGGAGGATGCTGCGCTGGCTGCTCGGCTCGGGCTGTCGTCGCCTGAGGTGGTGGTGATTGAGCGGGTTCGGCAGCTTATGGACGGTACGGCGATCTCGCTCGAGCGCAGCCGGATCCCGGCGATCGCGTCGCTGCGGGACCTGCCCGAGCGCGGGCTCGACAACGGGTCGATCAGCGTCACGCTGAACCGCGCCGGGCTGTACCTCGACCACTGCGAGCAACGGCTCCGCGGCCGTCCGCTCACTCCCGTCGAAGCCGGCCACCTCGCGCCGCCCGCACGGCACCTGGTTCCTGCACACCACCCGAACCAGCTGGACCGCCAACGACACCTTCGCCGAACACGCCGACGAACTCCTCGACCCCACCCACTACGAACTAAGCCTGACCTACCGCAGCTAGGTCGGCGGTGGACGCCTGCGCAGGCAGAAGTAGCTCCCGCTCGGCGTATCAGTGCCGTTTTGCGGGGTTTTGCCTGCGTAGCGGTCCACTAGGGAGTCCGTTGCCCTGGGCATAGGGAGTTGTCCGGATGTGGGGGGTGTCCTCAGGGGAGCACTGTCTAGTCATCGACAGGAGCTCGGAGGACATCATGTTTGTTTACTCGACTGACGCGGTGCGGGCGGAGATCAAGTACCGGCAGGACCAGATTCGGCGGGACTACCAGCGCCCGCTGTGGTTCCTGCCCAAGCGTGCGCCGCGGCCGCCCCAGCCCTGCGCGCCCGAGCTTCGGGCCCGTCCCGCGATGTGACCGCTCGATCACCGCCCCAGACCCCCTCCCCCCACGGCGCGGCCGGCTCTTCGGAGCCGGCCGCGCCACCGTCTTTTCGGGGCCCCCTAGGACCCCCTCAGAACACCTAGGTACCGCCTACCGGCGCGGGGATAGGGAGGACTTCCGATGTGCGGGTCCTCCTCAGACGAGCAGATTTACACCTGTCGGCAAGCAGCCGGCGCAGACAAACGGAGGAACACATGTTCAGAACGCATCGGTCAAGGCCGAGGTCGACTACCGCAGGGAGCGCCTCAGCCGTGACTTCCGGCAGACCCGGAACACCCGGAGCCGCCGGACCATCAGCCACCTGTTCGGCCGGAAAGCCTGAAGGGAGGGAAACCATGATCAACATGCCACTGACCCCGGACGCCGTGAAGGCGGAGATCGGCCTACCGGCTGGAGCGCGCCAAGCGTGACTTCCGGGCCGCGAACCGCCGGCAGCGCACGGAGCGGACCGCGCAGTCCGAGCAGTCCGAGCCGCGCCACGCCCTCCGACCCCGCCCGGCCGCATGACCCCCGAAACCGCCGTCCCTGATCGAGAACTCGCGATCAGGGACGGCGTTTTCATGTCAGAGAAGCCACACCGGACGGGATGCCGTCGATTTGTGTCGGCGCCAGGGGCGAAGATGGACGACGTGCCCTGGACTTCGACACCTCTCGTCGGCCGCTCGACCGAGATGGCCGCGCTACTCAGCACCGTGGACGACGCCAAGACGCGTCGGGCCGGCGCCGTGCTGCTGTCCGGTGACGCCGGCGTCGGCAAGACCCGGTTACTGGACGAGGTGGCGACCGGCGCGCACGAGCGCGGGTTCGGCGTCCTGGTCGGGCACTGCACCGACTTCGGCGACGCCGGTCTGCCGTACCAGCCGTTCTCGGAGATCTTCGGCCGCCTGGCCGGCGACCGCCCCGACCTCGTCGAGGGCGTGCTGACCAACTTCCCGGCGATCGGCCGGCTGCTCCCGGCGCACCGCCTGCTGAGCGCCCAGCCGGTGCCGCAGGAGGGCCAGCTCGACCGGGCCGCCCTGTTCGACGCCGTCCTCGGCGCGTTCACCGCGCTCGCCACCAGCGAGCCGCAGCTGGTGATCATCGAGGACGCCCACTGGGCCGACGACTCGACCCGGGACCTGATCGGTTTCCTGATCACCCGGCTGACCTCGCAACGCCTGGCCCTCGTCGTCTCGTACCGCAGCGACGACCTGCACCGCCGGCACCCGCTACGCCGCCCGATCGCCGAGTGGTCCCGCAACCCCCGGGTACGTCGGGTGAACCTGCTCCCCCACGACGCCGACGAGGCCCGCACCCTGCTGCACCTGCTGCTCACCGACCCGCTGTCCCCGACCGAGGAGCGCCGCATCCTCGAGCGGGCCGGCGGCAACGCGTTCTTCACCGAGGAACTCGCCGCCGCGGCCTCGATGGGTGACGGCGACGCCGTGCCGCCCGATCTCGCCGACCTGCTGCTGGTCCGCCTCGACCCGCTGTCCGACGAGGCCCGCCAGGTCGCCCGGGTGATCGCGGTCGCCGGCCGCCGCGTCCCGCACGACCTCCTTACGGCCGTCGCCAAGCTGCCGGACCGTGAGCTCGACGACGCTCTGCGCGAGCTGATCGACGCCCACATCATCGACGTACCGACCAGCGATCGGTACTACTTCCGCCACGCCCTGCTGGCCGAGGCCGTGTACGACGACCTGCTGCCGGGCGAGCGGGTTCGCCAGCACGCGGCGTACGTGCAGGAGCTGGAGAGCCAGACCGTCGCAGGCACCGCGGCCGAGCTGGCCGGGCACGCGACCCGGTCCCACGACCTGGCCAGGGCGTTCGAGGCCCGGGTCCGGGCCGGTCAGGAAGCGCTCTCGGTCGCCGCGCCGCAGGAGGCGCTGAAGCACTACGAGATGGCCCTCGAGCTGTTCCCGAACGCAGCGCCGACGAGCACGGTCGACAAGACCTGGCTGATCGTCGACACGGCGATGGCGGCCACCTTGTCCTCGCAGCACCTGCGCGCCGTCAAGCTCCTGCGGAAGGCCCTGGCCGACCTGCCGCCGGACGCGCCGAAGCTGCAGCGGGCCGAGCTCCTGCTGCCGCTGGCGGACATCGCGCTGGTCATCGACCAGGACAGCGAGGCGAGCGAGGCCGTCTCGCAGGCGCTCAAACTGGTCCAGGACGAGCCGGCCAGCGTGTTCAAGGCGCAGGTCGCGTCGCTCTACGCCCGCGTGTCCGACGCGCTCGGCCGCCCGATGGAGGCGGAGCGCTGGGCGCACAAGGCGCTCGAGATCGCCCGCGAGGCCGGTCAGGAGTCCGCCGCCAGCGACGCCGGGATCACGTTGGCCCAGCTCCGTCGCCGGGCGGGCGATCCGGAGACCGCCGCGAAGCAGCTCGAGGAGGCCGCCGTACGGGCGCAGCTCACCGGCGACTCCCCCGCCGAGGTACGCAGCCGGTTCCTGCTCGGGTCGACGCACTACGAGCAGGGCGACCTGCTGAACGCGAAGGCCTCGTTGTCGTTCGCGACGAAGCGGGCTGGTGAGCTCGGGCGGCAATGGGCGGCGTACGGGTTCGACGCGCGCCGGATGCTGGCGCTGACCCAGTTCATGCTCGGCGAGTGGGACGACGCGGCAGCGACGGCCCGGACGGACGCGATGACGCCGGCGGCGGCCGCGGCGGCGTTGCGGGCGGTGGAGTTCTCGGTCCGCAGCGGGCGGGGTGACACCGCGGTCGCGGAGGAGTTCGAGCTGTCCCGGAAGTGGTGGGACCTCGACGTGATGCTGCCGATCGTCGGATTGCAGCCGGCCGTCGACGCGTACCGCATGCTCGACAAGCCGGCCGAGGCGGAGAAGCTGATCGCGGACGTGTCCGGGCTGTGCGCCGACGTGTTCCAGACCGAGTGGTTCCTTGCGCGGATCCGGTTCTCCACCCTTGGCATGCAGCTGCTGTGTCACCGGGCCGTCGGTGAGCCGTCGGCCGCGGCCGACCTGGTCGCGCGTGGCGCGGAGCTGCTCAACGTCGGGCAGGCGACCGCGGAGAAGGGGCTGCCTCCGGGGCGGCTGATGGGCGTCGAAGGGCTCGCCTGGATCGCGCGACTGGAGTCGGAGTGGGATCGGCTGCGCTGGCTGGCCGGGATCGACGCTCCGACGCCGCAGGAGCATGTCGCCGCCTGGCAGCGGACGGCTGACGCTTTCGGCTACGGGTACGTCTTCGAGCAGGCCTGGTCGCGGATCCGCCTGTCGGCGGCACTACGCGCTGCGGGCCGGGTCGCCGAGGCGAACGAGCAGACGGCGCTGGCGGCCGAGGTCGGTCGGGAGTTGAGCGCGCGACCGCTTCTGGAGGACGCCGGCGGTGTCGACACCGGCGGGGCGAGTGCGCTGACGTCGCGGGAGACCGAAGTACTGCGGTTGCTCGCGGAGGGAAGGACCAACCGGCAGTTGGCGCGCGAGCTGTACATCAGCGAGAAGACCGTCAGCGTGCACGTCTCGAACATCCTCGCGAAGCTCGGTGTCCGTTCCCGCACGGAAGCAGCCGCGGTAGCCCGCCGCGACGGCCTCCTCGACGGAGACTGAGCCGCTAGCCGTGTCTGCGGTGCCGGTTGCCGGATTCGGTCTGCAGATGCCGGGCCCGGGCGCGGGCCAGGTCGTCACCCGCCGGCGCCGGTTCGGCGGGGCGCTCGGCCATGGGGCGCTCGAGCTCGGTGATGTCGTCGAAGACCTTGCGGGCGTGCCGCATCCGCGCTGCGACCAACAGCACGAGCCCGGCCGCAGTGAGGGTAATCAATACCCACAGTTGCCACGACATAGCCTCACCGCCACGTATTCGCCCCGTGTCCCCGAGTAATCACCATAGCCCCGATGTCGGCCCTTGGCGATCAGGTGTACGCATACCGTGATCTCGGCGCTTGAAACTCACGTTTTGTTGCCTGTTGCAATCACATACGGTGACCGGGCAACGAGCCGGAGGTGGCGAGGAGCAACTACTTTCAGTGACTGCGCGGCGTGAGCCGGCCGCCGCGGAACAGGTACTCCGCGCGGCCGTCGACCGCCCCGCGGAAGGCGAGCACCTCGTGCGTCCCGTGCTCCGCCTCGGCCGCGATCAGCCGGGTGTCGTCGAGCGCGACGAGCCTGGTCCGGCGCGGCTCCGGGTACATCAGCCGCGCCTCCTCGCTGACCGCCTCGTCGAGCACCCAGAACTCCCCGTCCTGGACGGTGATCGTGGCCTGCGCCAGTACGCCGGTGTAGCGGCCGCTGACCAGTTCCGCGGAAATCTCCACCGGTCGCTCAGGCGGCACCGGCCGGGTCGCCAGCTCGACCCCGGCGGTCTCGCGGAGGACATGACCGACCAGTTCGTCGTACAGGGGTCCGGTACTGCCGCCGTTGGTGAGGAGCACGACCGCGACGCCCTTCTCCGGGACCAGCCGGAAGAACGCCGACTGGCCGACGGTCCCGCCGTCGTGGCCGTACAGCCGGCCGCCCTCGACGTCGAAGATCATCCAGCCGAGTCCCCAGTGCTGCGCGAACCCGCCGATCGCCGGTACGTCGACCTGCGGCTCCCACAACCGATCGATCGTGGCCCGGTCGAACAGCGTCTCGTCCAAGTAGGCGCGGCCGAACGTGAGCAGGTCCTGAGCGCTCATCGCCAGCAACGACCCGGCCGGGGCCATCGCGTGCACCAGGCTCCACACCGGCGCGGTCTGCAACGGAGCACCCGGCTTCGGCGCCACATGCCCGAGCGCCGCGCGGTACAGGAGAGCCTCGTCCGCGATCGTCGCGACGTGCTCCAGCCCGAGCGGTACGGCGATGCGCTCCCGGACGAGCTGGTGGAACGGCTTCCCGAACAGCACCTCGGCGATCCGCCCGAGCACCACGAAGCCGGAGTTGTTGTACGAGAACCCGGCGCCCGGCTGCACCTCCTGCGCCAGCCCGGGCAGCACGTCGCGCACGAACAGCTCGACCGCGTCGTCACCACGCGAGGTCGGGGTGAAGGCGTCGCCGGAGAACCCGCTGGAGTGGGTGAGCAGCTGCCGCGGCGTGATCACCGCGGCGGCCTCCTCGTCGGCGAGCTTGAACTCGGGCAGGTAGTCCCGCACCGGCCGGTCGAGGTCGACCTTGCCCTCGGCAACCAGCTGCAGGATCAGCGTGGTCGTCCAGAGCTTGGTGATCGACCCGACCTGGAACACCGAGTCGACGGTCGCCTCGACTCCCGTGTCCAGGTTGAGGATGCCCGCGGCCGCCGTACTCACCTCGCCGTCGGCCAGAACGGCGACCGAGGCCGCCGGTACGCCGTGCTTCGTGATCAGGTCCGTGAGGTTGTCGTCGAGCCAGCTCTGCACGTCGTCACTCCTTGGATGAGAGAACCCGGACCAGGTTCTGGCCGAGGACCTTCCGGATGGTTGCTTCGGGCAGTCCCCGGGCCAGCAGGGCGTCGGTGACCAGAGGCATCCCGGCCGGGCCTTCGAGGCCGGGGACGTACAGCTCGGCGTCCAGGCCCTGGATGACCACGGGCCGGTCGCAGGCCGGGATCTTCTCGCCGAAGACCTCCGCGACGAAGTCACTGCCGAGCCCGACGTGGTCCTCGCCGGCGACGTCGAGGATGTGCAGGACGTGGTCGGCCAGGTGGTCGACGGTCGGCTTCTCGGCGGTGGTCAGGAAGCCGGCGAAGAAGTTCACGCAGATCACGCCGCCGGTCGCGGCGATCGCGCGGAGCTGCTCGTCGGTCAGGTTGCGATGGTGCTCGCGCAGCGCGAACGCGCTGGAG
Organism: uncultured Actinomycetota bacterium; assembly: GCA_963822475.1. Classification (GTDB taxonomy): domain Bacteria; phylum Actinomycetota; class Actinomycetes; order Propionibacteriales; family Kribbellaceae; genus Kribbella. Next base: position 39,168 of record CAWGHT010000005.1, on the reverse strand, counting down.
TGCGAGGCGACGACCGGCCGGGTGGCGAGCTCCAGGATGTGCTCGGTGCCGGCGCGGCCGACGTGCGAGACATCGATCAGTACGCCGAGCTCCTCGAGGAGCCGTACCGCCTCGACGCCGGCGTGCGTCAGCCGGCTTCCGGTGGCGTCCTCACCGGATCCGTCGCCGAGCGCGCTGCGGCCGAAGTGCGTGAACGAGACCATCCGGACGCCGAGTCGCTGGAGGGTCTGCAGGAGCTCGAGGTCGGTGTCGATCTGCGGGCAGCCTTCGAGGGCCAGGACCAGCGCGATCTTGCCCGCCGCGGTCGCGGCCTCGAGGTCACCGGGCGCCGTACACAGCGCGACCTCGTCGGCGTTCGCCTCGGCGATCCGGTGCGCGGCCTCGATCATCCGGAGCGTCTCGCGCAGCGCCCCCTCGGGCAGGAACTCCGAGTCGATGAACACCGGCAGGACCTGGACGTCGATGCCGCCGTCCCGCAACTGCGGGATCCACCGCTCCCGGAAGTACGCCGACCAGACCTCCTTCGGCCGCCGCGCGACCAGCATCAGCAGATCGTTGTGCGCATCCGCCACCACCGCGTCGCGGTGCAGGTCCATCCGTTCCCCCTCGAAGTCAGCGGTCAGGTCCAGCGCAGGACGCCCTTGCGGTACGCGTACAGCAGGCCGACGGCGACGAAGGCCAGGAAGATGAACATCTCGATCAACGTCGCGACGCCGAGGGTCGCGAAGATCGTCGCCCACGGGAACAGGTAGATCGCGTCCACGGCGAAGATCACGTAGAGGTACGCGAACAGGTAGTACCTGATGTGGACCTGGGCCCAGCCCTCACCGACCGGGTCGACCCCCGACTCGTACGTCTTGAGCTTGCCCTCGGTCGGATAGGTGACCGTCAGCGCCTTGTTCAGCGCGAACGCACCGAGCAGCCCGACGAGGCCGAGCGCGACCACCGCGGCGATGACGCCATAGCTGTCCGACACGGCACGCAGTCTAGTTCGTGCAGAGGAGGAGAGAGTCGATCGAGACGTACGGGCCGTAGCCGGAGCGGACGTCGGCGACCTGGAGGCGCAGGCGGGTGACGCCGGTGATGTCGTAGTTCAGCCAGGTCTCGGTCTCCTGCTGCATCCGGACCGAGGTCATCGCCGTCGTCCCGTTGTGCAGCGACACCCGGACCAGCCCGTCGGTGAGGTTGCCCAGCCAGTTCCGCGAGTACCGGCAGCCGGTCGAGTCGACGTCACCCCAGACGTACCCGCCCTGGTTCGCCAGCAGGTCCGCCTCGGCCCGCCGCGGACCTTCCTTCGGCGGTACGACGGTGAACTGCGGCTGCCCCGCCCCGCCCGCGGCCAGCAGCCCCTTCTTGAACATCCCCCGCCACACGTAGTGCTTGAAGCTGATCATCGGTGAGATCGCCGCGGCGTACGGCGCCTGCGGGCCGACCGCGATCCGGTACGTCCGGACCGACCCGGGCTGCACGGTGGTGATCGTCACGCTGCTGCCCGACGAGTACCCGTGCGCGACCTCCTGCCAGCGCTTCAGCGACGGGATCCACTGGTGCAACGGGATCCTGGTGCCCTGTGGCGGGCGCCGGCGACAACGTCCCGACGACCGTGATCACGCCCTTGGTCGCGTCCGTCGTACGGATGCTGGAGATCTTCGCGGTCCGCGCCGGTGACGGGACCGCGGACGCGATCGGGACAGCGCAGCCCAGCATGAGCACAGTCAGCAGTCCGATCAGCACACGGCGCATGAAGCAACTCCCTGAATTCACAGCTAGGTGACGCCACCCTGCCGGTTCTCGCTCCGGATCGCAAGCGAGCGCTTGCACACGGTGACACCGGCCGATTTCGCCACTACCCGACCGGATCGCCCCCTAACACCGCGTCCCAGGCTGTGGACCACCGGGGCTTCCGCATGATTCCGTACTAAGGGCGAACTAATATTGGGGTTATCGCCCTGACGGGGGGATCGACGTGTCGCTCACAAGGCGGCAGCCGACCCAAGCTTCGACTTGGAGATGAACAGAACAGTGACCATCGAGGTCAAGCAGCTCGACCGCGTGGTGATCCGCTTCGCCGGCGACTCCGGCGACGGGATGCAACTCACGGGGGACAGGTTCACAGCGGAAACGGCATCGTTCGGCAACGACCTGTCGACCTTGCCCAACTTCCCCGCGGAGATCCGGGCACCAGCCGGGACCCTGCCGGGAGTGTCGTCCTTCCAGCTCCACTTCGCCGACCACGACATCCTCACGCCGGGTGATGCGCCCGACGTGCTGATCGCCATGAATCCGGCGGCTCTGAAGGCGAACCTCAAGGACGTGCCGCGAGGCGCGACCCTGATCGTCGACACCGCGGACTTCACCGCGCGCAACCTCAAGCGGATCGGGTACGACGAGAACCCGCTGGAGACCGGTGAGCTCGACGGCTATCACGTCGTACCGCTGAACCTGACCGGCATGACGGTGGAGTCGGTCAAGGAGTTCGGCCTGTCCCGCAAGGACGCGTCCCGGGCGAAGAACATGTACGCGCTCGGCCTGGTGTCCTGGCTGTTCCAGCGGCCGGTCGAGTCGACCATCACGTTCCTGCAGACCAAGTTCGCGTCCAAGCCGGACATCCGGGACGCGAACATCGCGGCCTTCCGCGCGGGCTACAACTTCGGTGAGACCGCCGAGGAGTTCTCGGTCCGGTACGAGGTGAAGCCGGCCCACATGGCCACCGGCACCTACCGGAACATCTCCGGCAACCTCGCGCTGGCGTACGGCCTGGTGGCGGGCGCCGAGCGGGCCGGGTTGCCGCTGGTCCTCGGTGCGTACCCGATCACCCCGGCGTCCGACGTACTGCACGAGCTGTCCAAGCTCAAGCGGTTCAACGTCACCACGATCCAGGCCGAGGACGAGATCGCCGGTGTCGGCGCCGCCCTGGGCGCGTCGTTCGGCGGTGCCCTCGGCGTCACCACGTCGTCCGGTCCCGGGATCAGCCTGAAGTCCGAGACGATCGGCCTCGGCGTGATGCTCGAGCTGCCGCTGGTCGTCTGCGACATCCAGCGCGCCGGGTCCGTCGACCGGTATGCCGACCAAGACCGAGCAGGCCGACCTGCTGCAGGTGATGTTCGGCCGCAACGGCGAGGCGCCGCTGCCGGTGATCGCCGCCCAGTCCCCCGCGGACTGCTTCGCGATCGCGGTCGAGGCGGCCCGGATCGCGATTACCTACCGCACGCCGGTGATCGTGCTGTCCGACGGCTACCTGGCGAACGGCTCCGAGCCGTGGCGGATCCCGGTCATCGACGAACTGCCGACGATCGACCCGAACTTCACCGTCGAGCCGAACGCGACCGACGACAAGGGCGCCCCGACGTACCTCCCCTACCTGCGCGACCCGGAGACCCTCGCCCGAGCCTGGGCGATTCCTGGTACGGCGGGCCTGGACCACCGGATCGGCGGTCTGGAGAAGGAGGACAAGACCGGGAACATCTCCTACGACCCGGCCAACCACGACCTGATGATCCGCACCCGCCAGGCGAAGGTGGACGGGATCGACGTCCCGTCGGTGGAGGTCGACGACCCGGACGGTACGGCGAAGGTCCTGGTGCTCGGGTGGGGTTCGACGTACGGCCCGATCGGGGCCGCTGTCCGCCGGGTGCGCAAGGTCGGCGGCAAGATCGCGCAGGCGCACCTGCGGCACCTGAACCCGTTCCCGTCGAACCTCGGCGACGTGCTGAAGTCGTACGACAAGGTCCTGGTCCCGAGATGAACCTGGGTCAGCTGGCGATGCTGCTGCGCGCCAAGTACCTGGTCGACGTCGTCTCGTACGCGCAGGTCCGCGGTATGCCGCTCGGCGCCGCGGAGCTGGCCGAGGTGATCGGCAACCTGGTCGAGGAGACCGAAGGTATCGACGACGACGCCCGCCACCTGGGGGCGGCCGCGGCTGCTGTCAAGCACGGCGAGGCACTGGTGGCCGAACAGAACGGTCATCTCAAGACGGAGGGAGCACGATGAGCACCGTCGAGCTCGGCATGCCGAGCCTGCCGGACGGTCTGCAGCGGCGTCCCGGCCGCGACCGAGCCGCAGAACCGCAAGGAGTACGTGTCGGACCAGGAGGTCCGCTGGTGCCCGGGATGCGGTGACTACGCCGTACTCGCGGCCTTCCAGGGCTTCCTGCCCGAGCTCGGGATCAAGCGCGAGAACGTCGCGATGGTCTCCGGGATCGGCTGCTCGTCCCGCTTCCCGTACTACCTGTCGACGTACGGCATGCACTCGATCCACGGCCGCGCGCCGGCGATCGCGACCGGGCTCGCGACGGCCCGGCCGGACCTGAGCGTGTGGGTGGTGACCGGTGACGGCGACGCGCTGTCGATCGGCGGCAACCACCTGATCCACACGCTGCGGCGGAACGTGAACCTGAAGATCCTGCTGTTCAACAACCGGATCTACGGTCTGACCAAGGGGCAGTACTCGCCGACGTCGGAGCCGGGCAAGGTGACGAAGTCGACGCCGATGGGCTCGGTGGACAACCCGTTCAACCCGGTCTCGCTGGCGCTCGGCGCGGAGGCGACGTTCGTGGCGCGCACCGTCGACTCCGACCGCAAGCACCTCACCTCGGTGCTGCGGGCCGCGGCCGAGCACCGCGGTACGGCGTTCGTGGAGATCTACCAGAACTGCCCGATCTTCAACGACAACGCGTTCGACGCGATCAAGAACCCGGAGACCCGGGACGACGCGATCATCCCGCTCGTGCACGGCGAACCGATCCGCTTCGGCACCGACGGCCACCTCGGCGTGGTCCGCGACGGCTTCGCCTCGCTGGCCGTCCGCGAGGTCGCCGACCTGCCCGGCGGCGAGTCGGACCTGGTCGTCCACGACGCCCACACCGAGGACCCGGCGTACGCGTTCGCCCTGTCCCGGCTGACCGACGGCGGCGTCCTGCACCAGGCCCCGATCGGCGTCTTCCGGTCCGTCGACCGTCCGGCGTACGACGACATGGTCCGTCAGCAGATCACCACCGCCCAGGAAGCCCAGGGCACCGGCGACCTGCAGGCCCTGGTCACCGGCGCCGACACCTGGACCGTGAACTAGAGCAGTTCGAGCAAGGTCTGCCCGGCCGCGCGGTCCAGATGCCGCGCGGTCAGGCCGGCCGCTTGTGCGGCCACGACGTCCAGCTCGAGGTTGTCGCCGATCATCAGCGCGTCGGCGGCTCGACGCCCAGCGCTTCGCACACCCGGTGGTAGGCCCGCGGGTCGGGCTTGCTGAAGCCGAGCGACTCCGAGGTACAGACGACGTCGATCAGGTCGGCCAGCCCGATCTTCTGCAGCTTCGCGTTCTGCTGCCGCGTGCTGCCGTTGGTGAGCACGCCGATCCGCCACCCGTTGCCCCGAGCAACTTCCAGCGCGGGCCGCGCGTCCGGGTAGGCGATCCAGTTGTTCACGTACTGCGTGAGGTACCCCTCGAACACCTCGTCCAACTCGGCGTCCGTCGCCGGCACCGGCCGCCCGAGCACCGGCAGAAACGCCCGCAGCCGCCCCCGCCGCTGCCCCTGATGAGTGAGCTCCCCCGCCAGAAACCGCCCGAACTGATCCTCCTCGATCACGAACCACTCAGCGACCAACTCATCCGTCGGCGCGATCCCAAGCTCCGTCACCCACCCCCGAAGCCCCGCCACCGCACACCCCGTGTGATCGAACAACGTGTTGTCCAGATCGAAGATGATCGCCTTCATGCGCGGACCACCGAGTCGCGGTTGAGTTCTCGGTGGTTGGCGTAGCCGGAGAGGGCGAGGGTCAGGTCCAGTTCGGCCAGGAAGCAGCGGAGGACGTGTTCTACGCCGGCTTGGCCGGCCAGGGCCAGGCCGTAGAGCAGCGGGCGGCCGAGGAGGATCGCCTTCGCGCCGAGGGCGAGTGCTTTGGCCGCGTCGGCGCCGGTGCGTACGCCGGAGTCGAAGAGGATCGTGAGCTGCTCGCCGACCGCTTCCGCGATCGCGGGGAGTGCGTCCAGCGAGGCGATCGCGCCGTCGACCTGGCGGCCGCCGTGGTTCGAGACGACGAGGCCGTCGACGCCGTGCTCGGCCGCGAGTTTGGCGTCCTCGACGTGGGTGATGCCCTTGAGCACGATCGGGCCGTCCCAGTTGTCGCGCAGGAACGACAGGTCGTCCCAGGACAGGCCGACGTTCGGGAACATCTGCGCCCAGTGCATCACCGCCGCGCCGGGGTCCTCCTCGATCGGCTTGGCCAGCTTCGCCCGGAACGCCGGGTCGCTGAAGTAGTTCGCCAGCCCCTCACCCTTCAGGAACGGCAGGAACCCGCGGTCCAGGTCGGCCGGTCGCCAGCCGATCGTCCCGGTGTCCAGGGTGACGACGAGTACGGCGTACCCCGCGGCCTTCGCGCGCTGCAGGAAGCTCAGGCAGACGTCGCGGTCGGTCGGGTAGTACAGCTGGAACCACTTGCTGCTCGGCCTCGATCTGCTCGATCGCGTGGCTGGCCTGGGTCGAGTGCGTGTAGGTCAGGCCGAGGGTGTCCGCGGCGCGGGCGGTCGCCAGCTCGCCGTCCGGGTGCGCGAGGGTCTGGACGCCGATCGGCGCGACCAGGACCGGCGCGGGCATCGACGTACCGAGGATCGTGCAGGACAGGTCACGTTCGGTGCTGCCGCGAAGCATCCGCGGCACCAGTCGCCAGCGGTCGAACGCGGCCCGGTTCGCCCGCGCGGTCGCGCCGTCGCCGGCGCTCGGCACGACGTACCCCATCGCCTCGGCCGGCAGTTTCCCGGCCGCCTGCGACTCCAGCCGCGCCAGGTCGGTCGTGATCTCCGGCGTCACTCCCTGCAGCATCCCCTGCAGGTAGATCTGCAACTGGTAGTCCCCGAAGTTGGCCATGCCGGATGCTCCCACAACGCCATGACATCCGTCAGCACAGGATCCGGACGGATCGCATCCGCACGACCGCCCCGCGCGCACGAGAGTTGTGGACATGACGAACACGAACCTGGTGACCGCGCCCCAACACAGCAGCCTGAAGCGGAGTCTGCCCGCCCTCGGCCTGTTCTTCCTGTCGCCCCTGGTCGCGGAGTTCCTGCTCGGAAACCTTCCGATCAGCGCGTTGTTCGCGTTGCTGGGCCTGGCTCCGCTGTACGGCGGTGGCGCGGTGCTGATCCGCGAACTCGTTCGCCGCCGCGGCTGGGGCTACCCGAGCGTGGTGATCCTCGCGCTCGCGTACGGCGTACTTGAGGAAGGCGTCACCACCCAGTCGCTGTTCAACCCCAACTACGTCGACCAGCGACTCCTCGACCCCGGGCACATCGGGTTCCTTGGGATGGGCGCGCCGTGGACCGTGTTCGTGCTCGGACTGCACACGATCTGGAGCATCACGGTGCCGATCGTGCTGGTCGAGTCGATGTCGCGACGGCGCCGCGAACCATGGCTGGGCAAGGTCGGACTGAGTGTGTACGGCGTACTTTTCGTCCTCGGCGTGGTGGCGACGACGGCCATCCAGCTCAACAACGACTCGTTCGTGGCGTCGCCGGCCCAGTTCGCGGGCGTCGCGGTCGCCATCGTCGTCCTGATCGTCCTCGCGGCACGCGTCGGCCGTCGTAGCCCGCGTCGCACTCCCGGCACCGTGCCCCCGATCTGGGTGTTCGCGGTGGCGGGCCTGGTGGTGAGCTCGGGATGGATGCTGACGGATCACGTCGTGAAGAACGGCTGGCTGGGTGCGGCCGCGATGCTCGCCATCGACGTCGTGGCGGTGATCGTCCTGGTGCGCTGCTCGCGGCGTACGGGCTGGACGCAGAAGCACGCGCTGGCGGTGGCGGGCGGCACCTTGCTGACGTACGCGTGGCACGCGTTCCCCGAGACGCCGGTCCTGGATGCGTCGCGGACGGTGGATCTGATCGGGAACACGGTGTTCGCCCTGCTCGCGCTGGTCCTGCTGGCCTTTGCGACAATCAGGTGTGAAAAGTTCGGTGACTCCTGACGATCGCGGAGCCGCGCGGCACGTCAGCCTGGCGTTGTTCGCGCTGGCGACGGGTGGGTTCGCGATCGGGACCACCGAGTTCGTGACGATGGGGCTGCTGCCGCAGATCGCGGACGGCGTGCACATCTCGATCCCGACAGCCGGCCACGTGATCTCGGCGTACGCGCTGGGCGTCGTGGTCGGCGCTCCCGTGATCGCGGCGCTCGGCGCGCGGACCGGCCGGAAACGGTTGCTGCTCGGGCTGGTGGCGGTGTTCGTGGTCGGCAACGTGCTGTCGGCGGTTGCCTCGAGCTACGAGTTCCTGCTGGCCGCGCGGTTCCTCTCCGGCCTGCCGCACGGTGCGTTCTTCGGGATCGGCGCGGTGGTCGGCGCGTCGATGGTGGCGCCGGACCGGCGGGCGCGGGCGGTGTCGATGACCATGGTCGGTCTCCCGGTCGCGAACATCATCGGCGTACCTTTGACGACCTTGCTCGGACAGCAACTCGGGTGGCAGGTGCCGTTTCTCGCGGTCGGCGTACTGGGGTTGCTGACGCTGGTCGCGGTCTGGTTCTGGGTGCCGCCGCAGCCGGTCGGGAGCGACGTCAACGTCCGCAGCGAGCTCAGCGCGCTGGCCCGGCCGCAGGTGTGGATGGCGTTGCTGGTCGGGATGGTCGGGTTCGGCGGGATGTTCGCGACGTACTCGTACATCACGCCGACGATGACGGAACTGGCCGGTTTCTCCGAGTCCGCCGTGACGATCGTGCTGGCCGTGTACGGCGTCGGCATGACCGTCGGCACGGTCCTCGGTGGACGCCTCGCCGACCGGTGGCTGATGGGCAGCGTGTACGGCGGCCTGGTCGCGGTGGCCGTCGTACTCGGAACGTTCGGCTGGCTCGCGCAGACGCGGCCGGGCGCGCTGGTCGGCGTGTTCGCGATGGGCTGCTCCGCGAGCATCCTGGTGCCGGCGTTGCAGACCCGCCTGATGGACGTCGCGCACGAAGGGCAGTCGCTCGCCGCGTCGCTGAACCACTCCACGCTGAACATCGCGAACGCACTCGGCGCCTGGCTCGGCGGCGTCGTCCTGGCCGCCGGCTACGGCTACGAGTGGCCCAGCCGCCTCGGCGCCGCGCTCGCCGTCGCCGGCCTGATCCTGGCCACGATCTCCGGTCTCATGGAACGACGCGGGTCCACTCAGGTACTTGCCTGAGGGGTTCCTCACCGCCGACTTGGTTAGATCGGGGTATGGCGACCTTGACCTTGGGCGCGGCCGATCTGGTACGGCGGCGTGGGCTGCGGCAGATGCGAGCAGTGGCGTTGGCGCTGCTGGTGCTGGCCGCGGTGATCTACGTGGTGACGCTGCACCGCAGCGGCGGCTGGGCGTACGTGAACGCGGCGGCCGAAGCGGCGATGGTGGGTGCGTTGGCGGACTGGTTCGCGGTGACGGCGCTGTTCCGGCGGCCGCTCGGGCTGCCGATCCCGCACACCGCGATCGTGCCGACCCGGAAGGACAGTCTCGCCGAGAGCCTGGAGCAGTTCGTCACCGAGAACTTCCTGTCCGAGGAGGTCGTCGGGGAGAAGATGCGGACGGCGGAGGTGAGCCGGCGGGCCGGTGAGTGGCTTGCCGCCGGCAACCACGCCGAGCGGATCGTGGCCGAAGGCGCGCGGACGGTCGGGGCGGCGCTGCCGAAACTCGGCGACGACGACGTGACCGCGTTCGTGAGCGGGTCGTTGCTGCCGCGGTTCGTGAAGGAGCCGTTGAGCCCGATCGCCGGGCACTTCGTGGAGTCGGTGGTGGACGACGGCGCCCATCACGCGCTGCTCGATCTGTTGCTGGTCGAGGCGCACGACTGGCTGGCCGACAACAAGGATCTGCTGGCGGATGTCGTCGGGCCGCGGGCGCCGCGGTGGTCACCGCAATGGGTGGACCGGATGGTGATCGACCGGATCCACCGCGAGGCGCTGGCGTGGCTGGCCGACGTACGGGACAACCAGTCGCATCCGGCGCGGCGGGCGATCGACCGGCTGCTCGGGCAGCTGGCTCACGATCTGCAGCACGACCCGGACACGATGGCGCGGTTCGAGGCGTGGAAGGCGCGGATGCTCGACGCACCCGGACATGGGTTCGAGCCTGACCGCGGTCTGGGACGCGATGCGGACCGCGTTGATCGACTCGATCAACGACCCTCGACAGCACGCTCCGGGCGCGGGGGGTCCGGGCCCTGCAGGAGCTGGGGCAACGGCTCCAGGACGACGAGTCGCTGCGCGCGAAGGTCGACACCCGCGCGGCCGAGGCCGTCGGGTACGTCGTCCGTACGTACGGCCGCGAGATCGTCTCGGTCATCTCCGACACCATCGAACGCTGGGACGGCCGCGAAGCCGCCGCCCGCATCGAACTCCACGTCGGCCGCGACCTCCAGTTCATCCGCATCAACGGCACGGTCGTCGGAGCCCTGGTCGGCCTCACCATCCACACCCTGAGCCAGCTGCTGTGAACTCGATCGGCCGCGGCGGTAGCACTGGGCTACCGCCGCTGACCGACTTCGGGGATCGTCCGCTGGATCAGATGCCGCAGTTCGGGGCGCTCCAGTAGTTGCTGGTGCGGATGTCCGCGTGGGTGTGGTCGTTGTGGCCGGGGTAGCCGGGGCCGAGGATGCCGCCGAAGCCGTGGTAGCGGGCTTGTTTGGCGAGAGTGCAGAGCGAGTGGACGCCGACCAGGTCCGCGGACCGGCCGTAGAGGTGCTGGCTGTCACTGGCGCCGCCGACCTGGCTGTTGCACGAGTAGCTGCGGAAACCGCTGGTGATATTGAGAGGCTGGTCACCGAGCGCGTGCCGCAACGCCTCCAGGTGCCACATCGTCTCGAGCGCGTTGGCCTTGGTCGCCGCCTCGGACAGCGGACCGCCGTCGTACCCCGATCCGCCGCAGCCGTCGTCGAGTTCGGCGTACGTGAAGTGGATCGGCGTGCAGTCGTCGTCCTGCAGCGCGTAGATCTTGCTGAACGTGGCCGAACCGGCGACTCCGTCCTGGGTCAGCCCGTAGGCCGCCTGGAATCGCTGCACCGCGGCCTTCGTCGCCGGGCCGAACTCACTGTCGATCGCCAGGTGGGCGCCGTAGCCGGGATATCCGGAGACCCGGATCTGCAACTGCCGCACGTCCGCGCCGGACATGCCTTGGCTGAGAGTGCGGCCCCACGTGTAACAGCCGTCCGCGTGGGCGACGGTCGTGGCCACGACTTGTGAAGCGGTGAGAGTGGCCACGAACAGCAGGAGTACGGCGAACAGCCGCGGCAACGGTCGAGTGATGATGGACATCGGACACCTCCGGGGCGGTGAAGGGATCTGTCCCGGAACAGCATTCCGTCATTTTCCGCCTCTTGGCCAGCGCTCACCGGAAATTTCCGACACACAGCAGACTTTCCGACACGGCAGGCAACTTTCCGGAACGGCCAGCCGGTCCAGCAGGATGTGAGCATCGACGACGGCGTCTTGGTGACGGGGGTGACCGCGGTGCACGACGGCACGGACACCTTCGACACGTTCGTCGCCGCGCGCTCCCGGGCCCTGCTGCGGACCGCCTACCTGCTGACCCGCGACCATGCGCTGGCCGAGGACCTGGTCCAGACCGCGCTGGCGAAGGCGTGGTTCCACTGGTCCCGGATCCACGAGGACAACCCGGAACCGTACGTCCGGCGGATCCTGGTCACGACGTACTCCTCCTGGTGGCGCCGCCGCTGGAACGGTGAGATCCCGACCGAGGAACTGCCCGACGCCCCCACCGCGGACGGCGAGGACGGACTCGACCTCTGGGACGCCATCGGCCGCCTCCCCCGCCGGCAACGCGCGGTCGTCGTACTGCGCTTCTACGAGGACCTCAGCGAGGCGGAGACCGCCCGACTGATGGGTAGCTCGGTCGGCACCGTCAAGAGCCAGACCGCCAAGGCCCTCGCCAAGCTCCGCCTCGACCCTTCCCTTGCCACCCCAGCAGATCTGGAGACCCCGTGATGAACCTCCAGGACCTGCGCGACGAGCTCGCCACCCGCGCCGCCGACGCCGACCAGCACTCGGGCGACCTGCTGCCCGGTGTGCAGCAGAAGATCCGCCGCACCAAGCAGCGCCGTACCTTCGGCGCTCTCGGCGTGGTCGCCGTACTCGCGGCCGTCGCGGCCACCCTCGTCCCCACCATGCGCCCGACGCCACCGGCCGACAACCCGCCCGAGGACTACACCCGGGACAGCCTCACGGTTCCCGGCACGGTCGGCAGCGACAAGTTGCTCAAGGCATGGATCGGCGACCGCGGCCAGAGCAGTCTGAAGTTCGCGTGGACCCCGACCACCAACTCGATCACCTTCCACGCCGGCTGCGAGGCGACCGGCATGTCCGCGATCCGCTTCCGCATCAACGGCTGGTACGTCGCCGACGCGAGCTGCGGCACCGGCCCGGAAGCGTGGGCAATGGCCAGCGGCGTCACTGTCACGCCGGATTCCGCCTTCTGGCTGGGCTCCCCGGTCGGCAAGCCGGCCGAGGTCTCCGCCGAGCTGATCGACCTGGAGTCGCGCCGGCCGGTCGGCGAGGACGGCCGGATCTGGTTCGGCATCTACTCCACACCGCCCGACCCGCCGAGCAGCAACGGTGCACCGGCACGGATCGCCCCGGTCGACGCGGGCGCGTACCAGAAGGACGGCGTGGTCTACCGGAAGACGGTCGGCGGCGACACCCTGGCCGCCGCGAAGGTCGCCGATCCGGGACGCAACGAGGTGCGGTTCAGCTTCACCGCGACCGGAGCCAAGCTGGTCCTGCACAGCTTCTGTACGGCGAACGCGAGCTCCGACAGCGAGAAGCCGCCGTTCACAGTGGAGATGCGCGTCGGCCCAGGGCAGCCGGTCAAGTCCACCTGCGAGGCGAGCTCGACCGACGCCGTCATCGGCAGCAGTCTCACGATCGCCTCGCCCGTACCGGCCGGGCAACGCGTCGACGTGGTCGCGACGGTCGTGCCGACGTACGGTGTCCGCCCGCCGATGCCGCCGGACGTCCGGTTCGGCCTGGGCGTCTACTTCCAGGGGCCGCAGCGCGTCATCGACGGGATGGAGCTCCCGGAGCAGACCGAGGTGGCCGGGTACCGGTACCGGCTCGCCGAGGTGAAGACCGCACCCGGCCCGGACCGACGCCTCGCGACCGACACCCCGGCGGATCAGCCGTACGTCGTCGCCTACGGCGGCTCGCCACTCGGCCCGGGCGGCGGATTCCGGGCCAGTCTCACCGTCGGCAAGACCGAGACCGGCGTCGGCATCGCGCCGGACGTCGGCGGCATGGGCATCGGATGGGACGCGCACGGCGCCGCCCCGTCCGAGCGCGCCACCCTGACGATCGCCGACGGCAAACCTACGAAGGGAACGCTGATCCTGGCGATCTACCTGCCCGACTAAGTCCTGGACCCGGCCCAGCTGTGCAGGTCGGCGGCGTCCTTGGCGAGCTGCTCGGGTGAGTCCTCCGCGACGAACTCCAGCAGCGCGTTGATCTCGCGCGGCTCAGCGGCGAGGCGGTCGAGGACCGGCCGCCACAGCGACTCCCGGCCAGCGAGCGGCAGCCGGTTGTTGGACGGCCACCACGAGAACACGTGCACGGTGCTCAGCCACGGCATCAGCGCCTCGAGCTGCTGCAGGCACGCCGCGTCGTCGAGATCGACCGGCGGCTGCCAGTACGTCGTGAGGTTCGGTGCGCCGACGTCCAGCAGCAGGGTGATCGTCGAGTCGACCTCGTCGGTGAGCGTGTTGCGATGGAACTCCATCGCGATCTCGATCCCCGCGCCGGCGGCCATGTCGGCGAGCTCGCCCAGTCCACGGGTCACGGCCATCCGGTCGCCGACGCCGGCATCCGCCGTACCGACATTGCCCGCCCAGACCCGGATCCGGGGTGCGCCGAGCGCCGCCGCGGTGGCGATCGCGGAACGCATCTCCTCGCGGTCGACGCTGCCGGCCCGCAGGTACGAGCCGTACGCCGCGACTTGCAGGCCGTGGACCTCGGTCAGGTTCCGCACCCGCTTGGCGTTGACCAGGTTGCCGAGCGGGACGTGGACGTCACCGCCCCATTCGATCGCCGCGAGCCCGGACTTCACCGCCTCCTCCACCACCTGGTCGACCGGCAACTGGCGAAACGTCACCGAGACCAGACCGGTCCTCACACCCACGCGCGCCTCCTGGTGTTCACCCCTCCATCCAACCGCATCACACCAGCGGCCTCACGTCACGCGTCACCCGATGGACGGTCCACGCCTGTCCTTGTCACCGTGGGTGTCTCACGTCATGAGCAAAGTGGTTGGATGCGGCTGTCGGTGGGCTTAGGCTGACGGCGTGCCAGATCAGCGAAGAGGATTTATCTACGGGTTCGCCGCGTACCTGATCTGGGGTCTGTTCCCGCTGTACTGGAAGCTTCTCGACCAGTCCGGGGCTCTCGAACTGCTGGCCCACCGGGTGCTCTGGTCGCTGGTCACCATCGCGATCCTGGTCGCCGTACTGCGGAAGTTCACCGCCGTGAAGGCACTGCTGGCGGAACCGCGGCGGCGGTGGCCGTTGATCGCGGCGGCGTTCCTGATCTCGGCGAACTGGGGCACCTACATCTGGGCCGTCAACAACGGTCACGTCGTGGAGACCTCGCTCGGGTACTTCATCACGCCGCTGTTCACGGTCCTGCTCGGCGTCTTCGTCCTCAAGGAACGGCTCCGGCCGGTGCAGTGGACCGCGCTGGCGATCGCGTTCGTGGCCGTCGCCGGGCTGACCGTCGAGAACGGGCGGCCGCCGTGGGTGGCGATCATCCTGACGTTCTCGTTCGGGTTCTACGGGCTGGCGAAGAAGCAGGCCGGCGCCGGCGCGATCGAGGGGATGGCGATCGAGTCCGGCACCGTCGTACCGTTCGCGATCGTGGGGATCATCGCCCTCGGACTGCACGGCGACGCGTCGGTCACCCACCACGGGACGGCGTACCTCGTGTTCGTGCTGCTGACCGGGCCGATCACCGCCGTACCGCTGCTGCTCTTCGGGGCGGCCGCGACCCGGGTCTCGATGACGACGCTCGGGCTGCTGAACTACATCGCGCCGATCATGCAGTTCATCTTCGGGCTGGTGATCTTCCACGAGCAGATGACGCCGATGCGCTGGGCCGGTTTCGGCCTGGTGTGGGTCGCGCTGGCGCTGTTCACCTTCGACGGCATGCACACCCGGCGCCGCAACCTCGCCCTCGAACGGACGGCGGTCACTGCTTCCGCAGTGTGATTGTTCGACCGCGCTTCGCTTTCTTAGGTCAACCTAAGCCGTGTGACGTTCACCTGACCTTCACTCAGTCGGCTCTCAGCTTCCCTAGGGTCGCTGATCGTGACCAAGTTCCTGCCGCTGATCAGTCAGATCGGCACCCGCCACGGGTCCCGCTCCCTCCGCACCTGCGAACTCAAGTGCGCGAACCAGTGCGACCACCCCGAGCCGAACACGTCCGGCAACGAGCACATCCAGACCGTGATGCGGTCGGCGTTCAGCCGCCGCAAGGTGCTCGCGATCGGCGCGGCCGGCGTCGGCGCCGCCGGTGTCGCCACGCTCGCGGTGAACGCGCCCGCGATCGCCGACCAGACCAGCCGGGGGTCCGGCAACGGCGCCTTCCCGGGTTTCGGCCACCGCGGTGAGCTGACGCACAGCGTCGTACCGCCGAACCGTCAGGACGACATCGTCGTACCGAACGGGTACGACCAGGCCGTGATCATCGGCTGGGGCGACCCGGTGCTGCCGGGCGCGCCGAAGTTCGACCCGTACAAGCAGTCCGCCGAGGCGCAGGCGCGGCAGTTCGGGTACAACAACGACTACACGATGATCGTGCCGCTGCGCGACGACCGGGTGGCGCTGCTGGTCTGCAACCACGAGTACACCGACGAGAACCTGATGTTCCCGACCGGCAAGTACTCGACCGCCGAGATCGCGAAGATCGGGATGGCCGCGCACGGTATGGCCGTCGTCCAGATCGAGCGCGTCGGCCGCAAGGGTCAATGGCGCCGCGACAAGCAGCTGTCCCGCTACAACCGCCGGATCACCGCGTCCACCAAGTTCGAGGTGACCGGGCCGGCGGCCGCGGACGCCCGCGTCGGGAAGGTTGCCTACGGCACCTTCGGGAACTGCTCCGGCGGCGTCACGCCGTGGGGCACGATCCTGTCCGGCGAGGAGAACTTCAACGGCTACTACGACGTGAGCGGCACGATCCCCGCCGAGCACGTGGATTCCTACAAGCGGTACGGCGTACCGACGACCGTCACGAAGTCCGCGCGGCAGTGGAGCGTCGTCGACCCGCGGTTCGACCTGACCAAGACGCCGACCGAGGTTTACAAGTCCGGCTGGGTGGTCGAGGTCGACCCGTACGACCCGCGCTCGACGCCGAAGAAGCGCACCATGCTCGGCCGCCTCAAGCACGAGGGCGCGACCGTCACGATCACCGCCGATGGGCGGATCGCGGTGTACACCGGCGACGACGAGAAGGGCGAGTACCTCTACAAGTTCGTCTCGGCCGGCAAGTACGACGCGAAGAACCGCAAGAACAACTTCGGCCTGCTCGACGAGGGCACGCTGTACGTCGCCAAGTTCACCGGCGACGGCACCACGGACGGCGTGTACGACGGGATCGGCCAGTGGATCCCGCTGACCTCGGACACGAAGTCGTTCGTCGACGGCCTGTCCGTGCAGGAGGTGCTGATCAACACCCGGGTCGCCGGCGACAAGGTCGGCGCCACCCGGATGGACCGCCCCGAGGACGTCGAGCGGAACCCGGTCAACGGCCGGATCTACGCGGCGCTGACGAACAACGACAAGCGCGGCGGCAGCTTCCCGGTCGACGAGGCGAACCCGCTCGCCGTCTCGCACGTGCGGGAGACGCTGGGCGGACCGCTGGTGGAGAAGGCCGGCAACCGCAACGGGTACATCCTCGAGCTCAGCGAGGAGGGTGACGACGCGGCCAGGACCGGCTTCTTCTGGACCCTGTTCCTGGTCTGCGGCGATCCGGCCGCGCAGGAGACGTACTTCGGCGGCTTCGACAAGTCGAAGGTCAGCCCGATCTCCTGCCCCGACAACGTCGCCTTCGACGGCTCCGGCAACCTGTGGATCTCCACCGACGGCAACGTGCTCGGCTCGAACGACGGCATCTTCACCGTCCCGGTCGCCGGCCCGAACCGCGGCCAGGTCAAGCAGTTCCTGTCCGTGCCGTTCGCCTCCGAGGCGTGCGGGCCGCTGGTGTCCGACGACGACAAGACCGCGTTCGTCGCCGTACAGCACCCGGGCGAGACCGACACCGCGACCTTCGAGAAGCCCAGCTCGACCTGGCCGCACACCGACAAGTTCCCGCGCCCCGCGATCGCCTGCGTCTGGCGCCGCGACGGCGGCCGCGTCGGCAGCTGAGCCATCCGTTGTGTTACGGCGGTTGCAGGTTGCTGCAATCGCCGTAACAAAGGCTCGAGCGCCTCGATATACGGACGAACGAGAACTTTTCCGGTTCTCGCCGTCCCCGATTCGAGGAACCCTGTGCGCACGACCTTCCGAGTGCTGGCGCCGATCGTGCTGGCCACTGTCGGCCTGACCGCGGCCCTGCCCGCCTCCGCGCTTCCCGCCCCCACCAAGGTGACTCGAGCGGCGAAGTTGCCGTCCGCCCCGCTGGACGTCAAGCTGGCCGGCACCCTGACCGGCGTCGATCTGCGCTGGACCGCGGCGCCTGACGCCAACGACGACGCCGTGACCGGCTACAACATCCACCGGGTCGTCGGCGGCACCGACACCGTCCTGCCGTGGCAGCCCGCCTGGAACGACGTCGGGTACCAGTGGCACGAGTCGGAGCACATTCCGGGCGCGACCTACTCGGTCGCCGCGACGAACGCCGAGGGCGAAGGCGCGGCCAGTACGCCGATCACGCTGCCGCCGGCCCATCGGGCGATCACCGTCGGCCACACGATCTGGCTCGAGAACGGCAACACCCGCACGTACGCGGGCCAGATCGCCGTACCCGGCGGCCAGCAGGTCGTCCCGCTCGCGCCGGACGGCCCGACCCAGATCATCGGCGATGTCGTCGCCGCCTCGCCCGACGGACGGGAGATCGCCTTCGCGAAGGGGCAGCTCGCCATCTGGCGCGTGCGGGCCGACATCCCGCACGCGACGCCGGTGCAGATTCTCGACGGCTCCTCCGGCATCATCCGCCTGGCCTGGTCGCCGGACGGGTCGAGGATCGCCTTCGAGCGACTGCAGCCGAACGCCGGGTCCTGCGTGGAGATCGTCGCCGCAACCGGCGGGACGCCGGTCCGGGTGGGCTGCAACCTGCAGATGCCGGCCTGGACGACCAACTCGAACCTGATCGTGAAGGACCAGATCAGCGGACGGCTGGCCATCGTCCAGGCCAAGGCCGCCGGGGTCGTGACCGGTACCTTGGCGGGTACCGAGCAGGCCACGATGCCGTCGGTGTCGCCGGACTACCGCTGGATCGCGTACATCGACGGCAACGCCCCTGCAATCCGCCCGGTCAGTGGCGGTACGCCGAAGCTCGGCACCGCGACCGAGCAGCGGCCGGCGGGCATCACGTGGTCACCGGACGGCTCCGAGGTGCTGATGACGCAGCCGATCGCCTTCGGCGGCAGCGCCCTCGTGACCTTCCCGGTCGGGGCCGATGGCACGCTCGGTACCGGCGAGACCGTCTACCGCACGCAAGGCACGGACCGCATCGGGTCGGCGGTGTGGCAAGGCGCGCGCGTGAGTATCGGTTCGACCTCCACCCCGATGGGCACCACCGTGAGCATCCCGTTCGACACCAACGGTATGGCAGGTCCGGTGACCACGACGTGCCAGCTCGACGAGACGCCGGCCGTTCCGTGCACCTCGCCGTACCAGAAGAGCGGAGTGCCGGTCGGCTCCCACAAGTTCCGGGTGAAGGCGGTCGACGCCGACGGGCACGCGAGTGTTGCCTTCCGGTTCGTGCTGGTCGACGTCACCGCGCCCACCGTGAAGATCACCGGGCCGGTCTTCGACGTGACGAACGCGGCGACGGCCACCGTCACCTACTCCGCCGTCGATGACAGCGACACCCCGATCGGCTCGTACGACACCCGCTGGCGGATCGCGCCGACGGCCGGGAACTTCGGTGCGTACGCACCGGTGAAGTCCGGTACGACGGCCACCTCGGTCACGATCGGCCTCGCGCCGGGGTACGAGTACTGCGTCTCGGTCCGGGCCCGGGATGCCGCCGGCAACCTGTCCGCCTGGACCGCCGACCGCTGCTTCTCCCGGCCGTCGGACGATCGCGCGATGAGCGCCTCGACCGGATGGACCCGGACGACCAACTCGGCGTACTACCTGGGCACCGCGACGGTCACCACCAAGACCGGGATCTCCGTTGCGCGCAGCAGCGTCCAGGCCAAGCGCCTCTGGCTGGTGGCGACGAAGTGCTCGACCTGCGGCAGCCTGACGGTCTACTACAACGGGAAGTCGGTCGGCATCGTCGATCTCAGCAACCCGTCACTCGTGTACCAGGCCGTCGTACCGCTGCCGGTCCCGTCGACCTTCCTGACCGGATCGGTGCTCCTGACCACCAGAACAGCCGGCAAGGTCTACCAGATCGACGGCCTGGCAGTCCGCCGTACCTGACGAACCTCTCGAGGCCCGGCGCTCCGGCGCCGGGCCTCTTGACGATTGCTATCCTGGACATCTAATATCCAGGTTATGAAGATGAACGAGGGCGTCGAGTGGGCGATGCACAGCTGCGTGAACCTCAGCTGGGCGCCCGGTGAGGCGGTCACCGCCAAGCGGCTCGCGGCCTTCTACAACCTGCCCACGGCGTACCTGAACAAGCAGCTCCAGGCGCTCACCCGGGCCGGCATCCTCACCTCGGTCTCGGGTCCGAAGGGTGGCTTCCAGCTGGCCCGCGACCCGGGCGACATCAGCCTGCTCGACATCGTCGTCGCCATCGACGGACCGGACGACGCGTTCCGCTGCCTGGAGATCCTCAAGGAAGGTCCGGGCGCCGACGCGCGGGCCGACTACACCAAGATCTGCGTGATCTCGCAGGCGATGCGCGGCGCCGAGCTGACCTACCGCCGCGAGCTGGCGAACCGCTCGATCGCCGACATCGCGGCCGAGGTCGTCCGGCTGTATCCGAGCGCTCCAGAAGACACCCGAAATCGCTTCACCAACCTCAAGTCATAAGCGGATCCAGACGCAGGCAGAACCCGCCGAAATCCGCCGTTCGCGGCACGAAAACGGCACTTCTGCCTGCCTGCGCGGCCGCACCACCACCAACCAAAGGAGATTCCCGATGACCGTTCTGACCCGGGCCGCCGAGGCCGAGAGCCTGTCCGCGAGCGGTGTCACGTTGCTGGCCGACGTACCCGACACCGACGGGCACCTGACCAGCCACCGCTCGATCTTCCAGCCCGGCAAGGAAGGCGCTCCCCCGCACCTGCACCGCGAGGCCGCCGAACTGTTCTTCGTCCTGAGCGGCTCACTCCGCGTCCTCACCGGGGAGAAGCTCATCGAGCTCCACCAGGGCGACTTCCTCCACGTCCCACCCAACACCGCCCACGCCTTCGAGGCCGCCGGCACCGAACCCGCCGAGGTCCTGTTCGTCCTCACCAACGCCAAACCCCGCTTCGGCTACTACCGCCTCCTGGAAGGCGCCTACCGCGGCGAAACCGACTGGTCCGAAGTAGCCAAAACCAGCGACCTCTACGACAACCACTACGTAGAAAGCCCCACCTGGCAGAACCGCTGACCTTCAGCGCGGCGTGATGTGTGACACGGGGTGTCACATTCTTGGTTGCTGCGGTGTCGTATGGGTGACCGAGGGAGGTCGGCATGCAGCGTCCTACGAGCACCCTGCGAGCGAGAGTATTTCCCAACCACTGGTCGTTGTTGTTCGGCCAGATCGCCTTCTACAGCTTCGTGGTGATCCTGTTCAGCGGCGTGGTCCTGATGCTGGACTACAAGCCGTCAACAGAACAGGTCGTGTACGACGGGCCGTACGGACCGCTCCGCGGAACGGAGATGTCGCGGGCGCTGGACTCGACGCTGGCGATCACGTTCGAGACCCGTGGCGGGTTGCTGATCCGCCAGCTCCATCACTGGGCCACGCTGATCATGGTGGCGGCGATCCTGCTGCACCTGCTGCAACTGTTCTTCACCGCCGGCTTCCGTCGGCCACGACGCCTGAACTGGCTGGTGGTCTTCGGCCTGCTGGTCATCACGCTGGGCGCCGCCCTCACCGGCACCTCGCTCCCGGACGACATGGCGTCGGGCACGAGTCTCGCCGTACTCGACGGTGTCCTGCAGGCCACGCCGTTCGTCGGCTCCTGGCTGTCGTCGCTGCTGTTCGGAGGCGAGTTCCCCGGCGATGTGATCTCGCGGTTCTACCCGCTGCACATCGCCGTCCTGCCCGCCGTGATCGTCGTACTTTTCATTGCCCTCAGGCGGAAATCTGAACCGACCGTCGTGGGACGCCTGGCGACCGTAGCCGTCATCAAGCGGGCAGGACTGTTCTGCTTCGTCGTCGGAGTCTCACTAGTCATGGCCGCGACGGCAACCATCAACCCGGTCTGGCTGTACGGCCCCGCCGACCCGGCCGACACCTCGGCCGGTGTCGGCCCGGCCTGGTACCTCGCCTTCCTGGACGGCTCGCTCCGGCTCGCCCCGGGCTGGGAAGTCGTCTGGTGGGGAAGGACGATCAGCTTCGCCGTCCTGTTGCCGGTCGCCGCCTGCACGCTGTTCCTCGCGCTCGTCGCGGTCTACCCGTTCATCGAGGAACGGATCACGGGCGACCGGAAGGATCACCACGTGCTCGAGCGGCCGCGCGCCAATCCGATCCGGACCGGCATCGGCGTCGCGGGCATCGTCTTCTACGGCGTCCTGTGGGCGGCCGCCGGCGCCGACACACTCGCCGTACAGTTCCATCTCTCGTTCAACACACTGCTCCGGGTGTTCCAGATCCTCCTGATCCTGGGCCCACCCGCCGCGTTCGCGATCACCCGCCGCGTCTGCCTAGGGCTGCAGCAACAAGACACGGAGATCGCGACGCACGGTATCGAGACCGGCCGGATCGTCCGGCGTCCCGACGGCGGGTACGTCGAGGACCACCGCCCGTCCGTGCGTCGAGCTCATGTCGCACTAACGAGCTGGCTCCCGCCGTGGATCCGCCCGCTGGTCGTCGACAGCGGGCGGGCACTCGCCGCGCTGCGGGTCGCGATGATCTCGGCCGCGATCGAGATCGCCGTCTCCTCCGGCGTCCGGGCACCGAGGTCCAGCCCGGTCGGCGACGTCAGCCGGGCTAGCTCGTCCTCGGTCACGCCCGCGGATCGCAAGCGGGCCAGCCGATCGTCGTGGGTCCGCCGCGATCCCATCGCGCCGATGTAGCCGGCGTCCGTCCGCAAGGCCAGTTCCAGCAGCGGTACGTCGAACTTCGGATCGTGGGTCAGCACGCACAGCGCCGTACGGCGATCGACCTGGTCGAGTGCACCGGCCAGGAAGCGATGCGGCCAGTCGACCACGACCTCGTCTGCCTCGGGGAACCGCGCGCGGGTGGCGAACACGCCGCGGGCGTCGCACACCGTCACGTGGTAGCCGAGGAACTTGCCGACCCGCGCCACGGCCGCCGCGAAGTCGATCGCCCCGAACACGAACATCCGCGGCGGCGGGGTGAACGCCTGCACGAACACCGACACCTCGGTACGCCGGCATTCCCCGTGAGCGCCGTACTGCTTGATCGCGGTGGAACCGTTGCCGAGCATGGCCATCGCGTCCTCGACCACGGCCGCGTCCAGTCCCGGATCGCCCAGACTGCCGGTGACCCGGTCGAGCTCGACGACCAGGCGCCGACCGAGACCCGCTGTGACGACGGTCGCGACCGCGATCGGCCGGCCCGACTCGATCGCGTCGGCCACGATGTCGAACTCGGCGAACGAGGCCGGGTCAATCGGCTCGACCAGCACCTCGATCACGCCACCGCACGTCAGGCCGATCGCGAACACGTCGTCGTCGGACACGCCGTACCGGCGGACCGTCGGTACGCCGGTACGGATGACCTCCTGCGCCACGGCGTACACGTCGGCCTCGACGCAACCACCGGACACACTGCCAACCGCCACGCCGTCGCCGGACACCGCCATCGACGCGCCCGGCTGCCGAGGAGCCGAGCGGAACGTGTCGATCACCGTGGCAAGCGCGAACCGCTCTCCGTACCAAGGGCGAACGTGCGCGAGGACGTCACGCACCCATGTCCTCCGCGCCCGCCTTGACCGCTTCGCGAATCCGCGTGTACGTGCCGCAACGGCAGATGTTGCGCAGCTCGTCGAGGTCCGCGTCCGTGATGTCGCGGCCCTCCGCCCGGGCCTGCTTGACTTTCGCGACGGCCGCCATGATCTGGCCGGGCTGGCAGTACCCGCACTGCGCGACGTCGTACTTCAGCCACGCCTCCTGCATCGGGTGCAGGTCCTTGCCGACCGTCGCCGGCAGCCCTTCGATCGTGGTGACCTCGTCTCCGGCGTCGATGTCCTTCACCTGCACCGAGCACGGGTTGAACGCCTTGCCGTTGATGTGCGAGGTGCACGACTTGCACACCTCGAGCGCACACCCGTACTTCGGACCGGTGATGCCGAGCAGGTCCCGGAGAACCCACAGGAGACGGACGTTGTCCTCGGCGTCGACGCTGATCTGCTTGCCGTTGAGCTTGAAAGTGTGCGTAGGCATGGGTTCCTCAGAACGTGTGGTCGAGGCCGTCGGTCGGCGACTGCGGGGTGGACGGCTGCAACGGCAACGGCTCGAAGCTGAGCTTGCCGTGATTGATCGGGAAGTACGTCGGCATCGTGCCGGTCGCCCGCGCGTACGCACACGCGACGGCGGCGAACGCCGGCGCCACCGAGAGCTCACCCGCACCGCTCGGGCTGTCGCTCGTGTTCGGCATGATCACCACCTGCACGTCCAGCGGCGAGTTCCACTCCCGCGTGTAGAAGTAGTTGTCCCAGCTGCCTTCGAGCGGGATGCCGTTCTTGATGTGCAGACTCGACGTCAGCGCCAGCGCGATCGCGTCCTGCAGCCCGCCGAACATCTGGGCCTCGAGACCACGTGGGTTGATGCAGAACCCGGGATCGACGACGATCACCGCCTTCGTCACCCGCGGACCGGTCACGCCTTCGCCCTCGACCGGCCGGTTCACCGTCTCCGGCCGGCAGTCGATCTCGACCAGCGTCGCGACGGCCGCCCGGTACTCCGAGTGCACGCCGACGCCCTGCGCCGTACCCTTCGGCATCGCCTTGCCCCAGTTGCCGACCTCGGCCGCCTTGTTCAGGACCGCGAGCAACCGCTGGTCCTTGAGGAAGCTCCGGCGGAACTTGACCGGGTCCTGGCCCATCTTCGCGGCGAGCTGGTCGACCACCAGCTCCTCGGCGCAGACCACGTTCGGCGAGTAGATGTTGCGCATGCTGCCGGTGTTGAACTTCAGCGGGATCTCGTTGAGCAGCTGCGTCGTGACGCCGAAGTTGTACGGCGACGACTGGGTGAGCGCGAAGATCGTCTCGGCGAACGATCAGGTTGCCGCCGACCGGGAGGTCCGCCGCGGACGCGGTGATCATCTCGCCGAGGCCGTGGCCGAAGTCGGTCTCCACGCTGGTGTGCCGCTGCTCGTAGGTGAGCACGTTGCCGAGCCAGGTAGTTCGCCCGGACGCGGGACGTGCACATCGGGTGGGTGCGGCCCTGGCGGAAGTTGTCGGTGCGGGACCAGGACAGCTTGACCGGCTTGCCCATCTTCTGCGAGATCTCCGCCGCCTCGGCCGCCACGTCGTGGAACAGGTGCCGGCCGAACGAGCCGCCGCCCTGGATGACGTGCACCTTGACCGCGTCGATGCGGCAGGCCGAGCTGCTTGGCGATGTCCTCCTGGGCGACGATCGGCACCTTCAGGCAGGACCAGATCTCGGCGCTGTCCGGGCCGACGTCGGCGATCGCGCAGTCCGGTCTCGAGCGGGCTGTTGCTGGCGAACGCGAAGATGAACTCGGCGTCGATCGTCTTCGTCAGCAACGGCAGCGACGGCAGCGGCCATCGGCAGCTGGGCCGCGCTTGCAGCTTCGCCAGCACGCGTCGCGTCGGACTCGCCGTCCACCGTGCCCGGTCCCCAGGTCGCGTCGAGCCCTCTGGATCGCGTCGATGCACTGGCCGAACGTGTCGCCCCGGATCGCGACACCGTGGGTGATCGCCACGACATCGGTGATCCCCGGCATCGCCCGCAGCGCCGCGAGCGTTGTTGATCGACCGCAGCGTCCCGTTGATCGTCGGCGGCCGGGCCACCATCGTCGGCTTCGCGCCCGGGACGTTCAGGTCCATCGCGAACTGCTTGCGCCCGGTGACGATGTCGTGCGCGTCGACGCGGTTCCTGCGGCTTCCCGAGGACGCTGAACTCGGACGCGTGACTTGAGCTCGGCGGACACCGTGATCGTCTTCGCGGTGGCGGCGAGCTTGGCCAGCGAGCCGTACGTCGCCGTACGGCCGCTCGGACCGCTGCACGCACACCCTTGCGTGTCGTCACCTTGCCGACCTCGCACGCCCCAGTGCGTCGGCGGCCGTCTCCACCAGGCGCTGCCGGGCGATCGCTGCGGCCGTGCGCACCGGGAGGTACATGCTGCGCATCGAGTTCGAGCCGCCGGTGAGCTGGTTCATCAGCAGCTCCGGCCGCGCGTCGGCGAGCGCGATCGTCGACCTTGTCCATCGGGAGGTCCAGCTCTTCGGCGACCATCATCGCGAACGCGGTGGTGATGCCCTGGCCGACCTCGGCCCGCGGTACGGCGAAGTACGCGGTGCCGTCGGACTTCAACTGGACCGTGATCAGCCCGGACGTCGGTGCCGCGCGGCGAGGTTCTGCAGGTCGCCGAGGTCGAAGATGTCCGACGGCTGCGGCAGCGAGGGAACCGCCGCATCGGCCGTACGCGGGTCGGACTCGTTCGTCATCCAGCTCACGCCGACCGCGAGGGTCGGCGCGGCGATCAGGTACCCGAGAACCTTGCGCCGGCCCAGCAGACCGCGTTTGTCGGCCGGTCGGTCGCTTGGTCGATCCAACGAACGACGGTGTTCGGCCATGAAGGTTCCTCCGAGCTCTGAGCAATGCTGGGAACGCAGTCTGGCACCGTCATCGGCGCGGCGGCATGGCCACGATGCCCACGTTTTGCGCGGTCTTACTGTGCACAACGCACAGCCCGGCACTTCGGTCACGCAGACGGCGGGAACAGTCTGAAAGCACGCAGCGCAAGGCCAAGCTCCAGATGGAAGCCTTCGTCGCTGAGGTTACGGCCGGTGATCTGATGGACCCGGTGCAGGCGGTTGATGACCGTATTGCGGTGACAGTGCGCAAGGTCCGCGGTACGACGTACAGAGCCAGCAGCGAGCACCCACTTGTCCAGGGTGTCGAGCAACAGTTCGCGTTCGGGCGCCGGTACTGTCATCAGCGGCAGGAGCCAGTGCTGTACGAGCTGCTCGGCCAACTCCGGTGCGCTGAGCAACAACGCCTCGGGAAGCCGTTCGGTCAGGGCCGCAACGTCGATCTGACCGGCCGGGAGCGTACGCCGTGCCAGCATCGCCTGCCTGTACGCGATGTTCACCTCGGCCAGACCGGAGACAACGCCGGACAGACCTGCCGGTGCGTGTACGACGTCACGCAGAGTGCGGACCACCGTGACCGGGGATTCCGTGCCCACAGCAAGCAATCCGACGACGGTCTGCGGGCGGACCTGCCACGCGGAGGCGATCCGGAGTCCGGCAAAGCGCCGTACGAACGAGGATGTCGTGCACTCGTCATCGATCAGGTTGTCGATGGCCACCACCGCGTAGCCGCCGTTCACGGGAACATCGAGGACGGTGGCCGCCTCCTGGATGAAGGCGCGATCCTTCCCCGGGCCGTGCAGCAAGCCTTCCCAGAGGGTGGATCTGCGTCGCTCGTCGGCGCGGACGAGCTGCCGTTCGGCGGCGTGATAGGCGGCCGCGACCTGCGAGGACGTTCGGTCGACGACCTCCCAGACCTTGCTCGCCACATCCAGCAACGCCTCGGACTCGACCACCCCCTGGGCGCGAGCCTCGTGTATCAAGGCCTCCCACACCAGCCGCCCGCCGAGCCGGAAGGACTTGAGTACGTCGTCCAGCGGCATCCGCTGCTCCGCCCGCCGCCGCCCGGTCGCCTGCGCCGCGTCGAAGTGATCGTCGTTGTCGGCAATCATCTGCACAACGCGCGCAACGTTGTCATGACACGACCGCCACAGATCCTGCCGCGGCACCGCACCCATCTCGCGATACGCCGGGTTCTGCTCGTAGATCGTCTCGACCAACGCATCGGTCAACGCCGGCAGCTGCAGCAACACACTCTCGGCCAACGCCTCGACCGTCAGCTCCACCACCGGCAACGCAACATCCCGCTCACCCATAGTCGGCACAGCATCGCACACAGTCGCCGTACCGCACAGACCTCGCGGTTCCGGCGGCCGCCGTCCTCCCGAACGGCTCATGAGCCGAAGCGATCGGGGAACCGGGGGCCGGTGACTCACAACTGGTTCCTGACGGCCGCCGAGCGGGGCAACCCGGCGACGGATGTCGACTCCACCGGCGCCTGGACCGAGGGCAACCTGGTCCGGCCGCTGGTCCACGGTGCGACGTACTTCCAGCGGTTGTACGACGAGCTGTGCGTCCTGCAGCCGGGCGATCAGGTGTTCTTCACCGACTGGCGCGGCGATCCGGACGAGGTGCTGTACGCCGGTGGCCCCTCGATCGGCGAGGTGCTGTGCGACCTCGCCCGCTCAGGAGTGCAGGTGCGCGCGCTGGTGTGGCGCTCCCACTCGGACCGTCTCAGCTTCAACTCGAAGGAGAACCAGCACCTCGGCACCGAGCTGAACGAGGCCGGCGGCGAGGTCCTGCTGGACCAGCGGGTCCGTCGGTTGGCCTCACACCACCAGAAGGTGTTCGTCATCCGGCACCGCGGCGACCCGGCGGCCGACCTCGCCTTCGTCGGTGGCATCGACCTGTGCCACGGGCGGCGCGACGACGAAGCTCACCTGGGCGATCCGCAGACCGCGCCGATGGATCGACGCTACGGGGCGAGGCCACCCTGGCACGACGCGATGCTCGAGCTCCGTGGTCCGGTGGTGGGCGACGTGTTGCGCTCCTTCGTCGAGCGGTGGGACGATCCGCATCCGCTCGACCGGCGAACGCCGTACCGGATGCTGATGCAGCGACTGGCCCGCATGCCACGGCACCCAGGCGAACTGCCGGAGGCGTTCCCGGATCCGCCGCCGGCCGGACCGCACTCCGTCCAGGTGCTGCGGACCTATGCACACAAGCACCCCGGGTTCCCGTTCGCGCCGCGCGGTGAGTACAGCATCGCCCGGGCCTATCTGAAGGCGTTCGGCCGCGCGAAGTCCCTGATCTACCTGGAGGACCAGTACCTCTGGTCGGAGCCGGTGGCCGAATCTCTCCGGGACGCGCTCGAACAATCTCCGGAACTGCGGATCATCGCGGTCGTGCCGCGGTACCCGGACCAGGACGGCCGGCTCAGCGGTCCTCCGGCGGTGCACGCGCAACTGGAGGCGTTACGCCGGCTGGACTCCGACCGGGTGGCCGTCTACGACCTCCAGAACGGCAACGGCGTACCGATCTATGTGCACGCGAAGATCTGCATCGTCGACGACGCCTGGATGACCTGCGGATCGGACAACTTCAACCGCAGGTCCTGGACCAGCGACAGCGAGCTGACCTGTGCGGTCGACTCCCCCGAGCTCGCTCGCTCCCTGCGTTCGCAACTCTGGTCCGAACACCTCGGCACTGCCGACGCCGATCTGGACCCGGTGACCGGCTTCACCCAGTGGCGGGCGATGGCCGCAAACCTTGACCAGTGGCACGCCGACGGCCGCCGGGGGCCGCGACCGCCCGGTCGCATCCGCCCGCACCGGCCACATCCCCTCAGCCGCGCCAGATCCGTCTGGGCCGGCTGGCTCGACCACCACATCTACGATCCCGACGGCCGCTCCCGAACCGCCCGCAAACACGACACCTTCTAGCGCATCCGGTGTACAGCGGCTCGGCGTCAGACCGAGCGGGTGGCTACCAGGTCGCAGAGGGTGTCGAGGGCTTCTCGGCCGGGGCCTTCGGGGAGGGTGGCGAGGAGTTTGCGGGCGTCGGCTGCGCGGCGGCGTACGTCGTCCTCGGCCTGGCGGAACGCGGCGTGCGAGCGGAGCAGGTCCAGGGTTTCCGCTAGGCGCGCGTCGTCGGAGAGGTCGGAGTCCAGGAGGTCCAGGAGGCGGGCGTCCGTGGGATCCGAGGGGTCGGCCTGAGCGCGGAAGATCAGGACCGGAAGGGTCGGGACACCCTCGCGCAGGTCGGTGCCTGGGGTCTTGCCGGACTGGCCGGACTCGGACGCGATGTCGAGCAGGTCGTCGGCGAGCTGGAACGCCACGCCGATCTCCTCGCCGAACGCGCGCAGCGACTCCTGGATCTCCTCGGACGCACCGGCGTACCGGGCGCCGAAGAGGGCGGAGGTCGCGATCAGCGAGCCGGTCTTGTCGGCGACCACCGACAGGTAGTGCTTGAGCGGGTCCTGGCCTTCGCCAACACCCATCGTCTCGCGGATCTGGCCCTCGACGAGCCGGCCGAAGGTACGGGCCTGGATCCGGACCGCTTCCGGACCGAGGTCCGCGACCAGGTCCGACGCCCGGGCGAACAGCCAGTCACCGGACAGGATCGCGACCGAGTTGTCCCACCGTGCGTTCGCCGTCGACGAGCCCCGCCGCAGCGCGGCCTCGTCCATCACGTCGTCGTGGTGCAGCGTCGCGACGTGCGTGAGCTCGACGACGACCGCCGACTTCACGACATCGTCGGCGGTGACGTCAGCACCGAACTCGGCCGCCAGCAGTACCAGCAACGGCCGGAACCGCTTGCCACCGGCAAGCATGACGTGCTGCGAGGCCGCCGTGACGAACGGCGCCTCCGACTGGGTCGCGTCGAGCAGCGCCTGCTCCACACGCTCCAGCCCAGCACGAACCCGGGACTCGAGCGCCGCGTCGGCGAACTCGAATCCCAGGCTCTCGGCCGGCAGCGGGGTCGGACTCAACGGATGAACTCACCAGCTCGGGCCGCCAGGTCGAGCACCGGTCCGGGAACCAGACCGAGAACCACCGTGGCGGCAAGACCCAGGGCGACCGCCGACGTGGTCTGCCAGCCCGGCAGCGCCACGTCCGGCGCGTCGGCCGGCAGGTCGGAGAAGAACATCAGCACGATCACGCGGACGTAGAAGAACGCGGCAACCAGGCTGGACAGTACGGCGACGACGACCAACGGCCACGCGCCACCGGTCCACGCCGCGCTGAAGACCGCCCACTTGCCGGTGAAGCCCGCGGTCAGCGGGATACCGGCGAAGGACAGCAGGAAGAACGCGAAGATCCCGGCCAGCAGCGGCGACTTCTTGCCCAGGCCCGCCCAGCGGGACAGGTGCGTCGCCTCGCCGCCCGCGTCGCGCACCAGCGTGACGACCGCGAACGCGCCGATGGTCGGGAAGCCGTACGAGACCAGGTAGAACAGCACCGCCTGCGTCGAGGTGATGCCGTTGTGGACACCGCTCCCGGCCTGCGCGAGGCCGACGAACGCGGTCAGCAGGAAGCCCGCGTGCGCGATCGACGAGTACGCCAGCATCCGCTTCACGTCGGTCTGGGTGATCGCGACGATCGAACCGACCACCATGGTGAGGATCGCGACGACCCACATCATCGGCGCCCAGTCCCAGCGCGAACCGCCGAGCGCGACGTAGAAGACCCGCATCAGGCCGACGAACGCGGCGATCTTGGTGCAGGCCGCCATGAAACCGGTGACCGGTGTCGGGGCGCCCTGGTACACATCCGGGGTCCAGGAGTGGAACGGTACGCCGCCGACCTTGAACAGCAGGCCGACAGCCAGCAGGCCGGTCCCGGCGAGCAGGATGGTGTCGCTTCCGGTGTCCGAGCTGAGCGCGTCCGCGATCCCGCCGAGCGACATCGTGCCCGCGTAGCCGTAGAGCAGCGCGATCCCGAACAGCAGGAACGCCGACGAGAACGCACCGAGCAGGAAGTACTTCATCGCGGCTTCCTGCGAGATCAGCCGGCGACGACGCGCCAGGCCGCACAGCAGGTACAGCGGCAGCGAGAAGACCTCGAGCGCGACGAACAGCACCAGCAGGTCGTTCGACGCCGCGAACAACATCATGCCGCCGACCGCGAACAGCGTCAGCGGGAAGATCTCGGTGTGCTCGACGCGCGCCGCCGTACCCTCGCGCTCGGCCTCGGACCCCGGTACGGCGGCCGCTTGGCCGGCGAACGCGGACAGTCCGCCGTCGATCGAGCGCTCCGCGAACAGCAGCACGCTGATCAGGGACAGCGCCAGCAGGATCAGCCAGGTGAACAGCGCCGGGCCGTCGACCGAGATCGCACCCTGGGCGGCGAGCAGTTCCTTCTTGCCGTTCATCAGGATGCCGGTCAGCACACCGGACACGACCACGGCGACCACCGTGATCGCCAGCTGCACCAGGTGCCGCAACGGCCGCGGCAGGAACGCCTCGACCAGGACGCCGACGCACGCCGCGCCGAACACGACGAGCAGCGGAGCCAGCTCGTTGTACTCGATCTTGGGCGCCGTGAAGTCCGCCAGCGGCAGCAACATCGCGCTCACTTCTGTCCCTCCGTCACGGGGATCTGCGGTGCCTTGTCGGTCACGCCGACCCGCTGCATGGTCTCGTCGACCGCGGGCTTGATGATGTCGACCACCGGCTTCGGGAAGATCCCCAGGCCGACGATCAGGACCACGAGCGGCGCGATCGCCAGCACCTCACGCGCGTTCAGGTCCTTCAGCTTCTCGATGCCGTCGCGGACCGGACCGGTCATCAGGCGTTGGTACATCAGCAGGATGTACAGCGCGGCCAGCACGATCCCGAGGACGGCGATCACCGCGATCACCTTGTGCCGGCTGAACGTCCCGGCCAGCACCATGAACTCGGAGATGAACGGCGACAGACCGGGCAGCGCCAGGCTGGACAGTCCTGCGAACAGGAATGTGCCGGCGAGCACCGGGGCGACCTTCTCCACCCCGCCGTAGTCGGCGATCCGCGCGGAGCCGCGCCGGGAGATCAGGTACCCGGCGACGAGGAACAGCGCAGCGGTGGAGAGACCGTGGTTGAACATGTAGAGCGTCGACCCGGTCAGGCCCTGCGACGTCAGCGCGAAGATGCCCATCACGATGAAGCCGAAGTGCGAGATCGAGGTGTACGCGATCAGGCGCTTGATGTCGGTCTGGCCGATCGCCAGGAGCGCGCCGTACAGCACCGAGATCAGCGCCAGCACCAGCACGACCGGGGTGGCCCACTCGGACGCGTTCGGGAACAGGCCCAGGCAGAACCGGATCATCCCGAAGGTGCCGATCTTGTCCAGGATGCCGACCAGCAGCACCGACGTCCCCGGCGTCGCCTCACCGGCCGCGTCCGGCAGCCAGGTGTGGAACGGCACCATCGGCGCCTTCACCGCGAAGGCGAAGAAGAAGCCGAGGAACAACCACCGTTCGGTGTTCTGGCTGATGTCCAGCTTCATCAGGTCGCTCAGCAGGTACGACGGCTCACCGGCCTTGGCCGAGATGACGTACAGACCGACGACCGACGCCAGCATCAGCAGACCGCCGAGCAGCGAGTAGAGCAGGAACTTCACCGCGGCGTACGAACGCTGCGGGCCGCCGAAGCCGCCGATCAGGAAGTACATCGGGATCAGCGTGGCCTCGAACAGCACGTAGAAGAGGAACACGTCGGTCGCGGAGAACACGCCGATCGACAGCGCCTCGAGGCCGAGGATCCAGGCGAAGAAGGACTTCTCCGACCAGCGGCCCTGCTGCGCGTCGTTCCAGGACGCGATCATCACGATCGGCGTCAGCAGCGCGGTCAGCACCACCAGCACGACGCCGACACCGTCGAGGCCGAGCGCGTAGTGCGCGCCGAAGGCCTTGATCCAGGTGTGCGTCTCGGCGTAGTCCTCGCCGCCGTTGCGGTGGTAGCCGATCGCGACGATCGCGGTCAGCACCAGCGTCACGAGCGAGAACCCGAGCGCGACCTGCTTGGCCGTCAGCGCCTTCGCCTTCGGCACCAGCATCGTCGCGATGGCCCCGACGAACGGCAGGAGCAATAACAGGGTCAGCCAACCGATGTTCACGACAACCTCACCGCGAGGAGGGCGACGACCACGAATGCGGCGCCGAAGACCATGCTGAGTGCGTACGAACGGACGAAGCCCGTCTGGAACCGGCGGAGCCGGCCGGACAGACCGCCGAAGAGTGCGGCCAGGCCGTTGACCAGGCCGTCGACGCCCCGGTTGTCCAGCCAGACCAGCGTCCGGGTCAGGTACTGCCCGGGCCGCATCAGGACCGCCTCGTTCAGCGCGTCGCCGAACAGGTCCCGGCGGGCGAAGACGGTGACCGGCGAACCGGCCGGCGCCTCCCGCGGGATGTCCCGGCGGTACTTGAGCACCGCGATGACGATGCCGACGGCAACCACCGCGAGGGTGATCAGCGTCATCACCAGCGCACTCACCGGCGGGTGCTCCTCCTCGTGACCGACGATCGGCTCCAGCCAGTCGACGATCCAGTGACCCGCGAAGTACAGCGCACCGCCGCCCAGCGACAGGGCCGCCAGGATGATCAGCGGCCAGGTCATCACGGCCGGCGACTCGTGCGGGTGCACGTCCTCGGCCCAGCGCTTCTTGCCGAAGAACGTCATCAGCATCACCCGCGTCATGTAGAACGCGGTGATCCCGGCGCCGAGCAGCGCGCACAGACCGATCACCGTGTTGTCCGCGAACGCGGCCTCGATGATCTTGTCCTTGCTGAAGAAGCCGGCGAACGGCGGGATGCCGAGGATCGCCAGGTAGCCGAAGGCGAAGGTCGCGAAGGTGATCTTCATCGGCGTCCGCAGGGCGCCGTAGTGGCGCATGTTCACGTCGTCGTTCATGCCGTGCATGACGGAGCCGGCGCCGAGGAACATGTTGGCCTTGAAGAAGCCGTGCGTGAGCAGGTGGAAGATCGCGAACACGTACCCGGCCGGGCCGAGACCCGCGGCGAGCATCATGTAGCCGATCTGGCTCATCGTCGAACCGGCCAGGGCCTTCTTGATGTCGTCCTTGGCGCAACCGATGATCGCACCGGCCAGCGCGGTGACCGTACCGACGATCACCACCGCGGTGGACGCGGCGTCGGTGACCTCGTAGATCGCGTGCGACCGGACCACCAGGTAGACGCCGGCCGTGACCATGGTCGCCGCGTGGATCAGCGCCGACACCGGGGTCGGGCCTTCCATCGCGTCCAGCAGCCAGGACTGCAGCGGCACCTGCGCGGACTTACCGCAGGCGGCCAGCAGCAGCATCAGGCCGAGCAGCGTGGCCCAGGTACTCGAGACGTGCTCGGCGCCGGCGTTCACGGTCGCGAAGGCCGAGGAGCCGAACAGCGCCCACATGCTCATCACCGCGAGCGAGAGGCCGATGTCACCGACCCGGTTCACCACGAACGCCTTCTTCGCGGCGACCGCGGCCGAGTTCTTGTGCTGCCAGAAACCGATCAGCAGGTACGACGCCAGACCGACGCCCTCCCAGCCGACGAAGACCAGCAGGTAGTCGGCCGCCAGCACCAGCAGCAGCATCGCCGCGATGAACAGGTTCAGGTAGCCGAAGAACCGCCGCCGGCGCGGGTCGTGCTCCATGTAGCCGATCGAGTAGATGTGGATCAGCGAACCCACACCGGTGATCAGCAGCACGAACAGGATCGACAGCGGGTCGATCAGCAGCGTGAAGTCGACCTTGATCTGGCCGACCGAGAACCACTCGAACAGCCGGACCGTCTCGGACCGCTCCTCGCTCGCCTGGCCCCTCATCTGGAAGAACAGCACGACGCCGAAGGCGAAGGAGATCACCGGCGCCAGCGTGCCCAGCAGGTGACCCCATGCGTTGGTGGCCTTGCCACCGAGCAGCAGGATCGCCGCGGACAGTGCCGGTACCGCGACCAGCAGCCACGTCAGCTCATGACTCATCGGTGCTTACCTCAGTACTTGAGCAGGTTGGCGTCGTCGACCGAGGCCGAGCGACGGGTGCGGAAGATGGCCATGATGATCGCCAGCCCGATCACGACCTCGGCCGCGGCCACCACCATCACGAAGAAGGCGGCGATCTGACCGTCGAGGTTGCCGTGCTGGCGGGCGAAGCTCACGAACGCGAGGTTGGTCGCGTTCAGCATCAGCTCGACGCACATGAAGACGACGATCGCGTTCCGGCGGACCAGCACGCCCAGCGCGCCGATACTGAACAGGATCGCCGCGAGCACGATGTACGGCTCCGTGGTCACTTGTCGTCTCCTTCTGACTCACCGGCGTCGAGCTTGCGGACCTCTTCGATGTCCGCGCGCTCCTCGGCTTCGGGGAACACGGTGCCACGTGCCTGGAGCACCCGCGAAACCGAGGTCGGTGCGATCGACCCGTCCGGCAGCAGGGCCGGGGTGTCGACGGCGTTGTGCCGGGCCAGGACACCCGGCGTCGGCAGCGGGCCGGGGTGGATGCCCTGTTCGGCGTACTTGCGGATCCGCTCCTCGGCGTGGTCGCGCTGCGTCTTCTTCTTGGTCAGCCGCTCGCGGTGGGCCAGCATCATGGCGCCCATCGCCGCGGTGATCAGCAGCGCCGACGTGACCTCGAAGGCGAACACGTACTTGCCGAACAGCAGCTGCGCGATGCCCTTCGGGTTGCCGTCCGGCTGCGCCTCGGCGAGCCCGGTCGGGTTGCCGTAGACCGCGTTGCCGACGGCGGCGACCAGCAGGGCGCCGAAGCCGAGGAACGCGATCCCGGCGAGCAGCCGCTGACCGCGGATCGTCTCGACCAGCGAGTCGGACGCGTCGACGCCGACCAGCATCAGTACGAAGAGGAACAGCATCAGGATCGCGCCGGTGTAGACGATGATCTGTACGGCGAACAGGAACGGCGCGTCCTGCGCGGCGTACTGCACCGCGAGGCAGATCATCACGGTCGCCAGCAGCAGCGCCGAGTGCACCGCCTTACGGACCAGCACCATGCCGATCGCGGCCAGGATCATGACCGGGGCCAGCATCCAGAACGCGACCTGCGGCCCGGTGACCAACCCGATCATTTGGCGTCACTCCCCTCGGAGTGCGAGGCCGCGCCGGTCAGACCGAGGTAGTAGTCCTTCTCGGTCTTGCCGAGCTGCATCTCGTGCGGCGGCTCCTGCATCCCCGGAAGCAGCGGCGCCAGCAGGTCCTTCTTCTCGTAGATGAGGGACTCGCGGCTGGTGTCGGCCAGCTCGTACTCGTTGGTCATGGTGAGCGCCCGGGTCGGGCAGGCCTCGATGCACAGACCGCAGAGGATGCAGCGCAGGTAGTTGATCTGGTAGACGCGGCCGTAGCGCTCACCCGGCGAGAAGCGACCGGTCGAATCGTCGGCGTTGTCCGCGCCCTCGACGTAGATCGCGTCCGCGGGGCAGGCCCACGCGCACAGCTCGCAGCCGATGCACTTCTCCAGCCCGTCCGGCCAGCGGTTCAGCTGGTGCCGGCCGTGGAAGCGCGGTGCGGTCGGCTTCTTGTAGAACGGGTACTCCTCGGTGAACACCTTCCGGAACATCGTCCGGAAGGTGACCCCGAACCCGGCTACCGGGTCCCAGAGGGACTCTTTGACACTAGCCACGGCTGCCTGCCTTCGATTTCGGCTCGGTCTGACTGGGGAGCGGTGGTGGCACCGGGAACCCGCCGGCGAAGGCGTCGAACTCCTCGGCGTCGGCGACCTCGGCCGGCTCTTCCTTGGGCTTCTGCGGGACGAACATGCTGATCACCGCGATCACCAGCACGATCGCGGCCGCGACCAGCAGCGTCGTACGGCTGAAGTTGGTCTCGCGGCCGACCGCACGGACGGTGGCGACCAGCAGGATCCAGGCCAGCGAGATCGGGATCAGGACCTTCCAGCCGAACTTCATGAACTGGTCGTAGCGCAGCCGCGGCAGCGTTCCGCGCAGCCAGATGTAGAAGAAGATGAAGCACATCAGCTTGCCCATGAACCACAGCACCGGCCAGAAGCCGGAGTTCGCGCCGTCCCAGATCGAGATCGGCCACGGCGCCCGCCAGCCGCCCAGGAACAGCGTGGTGGCCAGCGCGGACACGGTCGCCATGTTGATGTACTCGGCCAGGAAGAACATCGCGTACTTGATCGAGGAGTACTCGGTCAGGAAGCCCGCGACCAGCTCGCCCTCGGCCTCGGGGAGGTCGAACGGCGCCCGGTTCGTCTCGCCGACCATCGAGATCACGTAGATCACGAACGACGGGAAGAGCAGGAACGCGTACCAGCCGGGCAGCGGGATCTCGGCCCCGAACCAGTGCACGGTCTGGTGCGACTGCGCCGCCACGATCTCCGAGGTGGACAGCGAGCCCGCGAACAGGAACACCGTCACCAGCGCCAGTCCCATCGCGACCTCGTACGAGATCATCTGCGCGCTGGACCGCAGGCCGCCGAGCAGCGAGTACGTCGAGTTCGACGACCAGCCGCCGAGCACGATGCCGTAGATGCCGATCGAGGCGATCGCCATCACGTACAGCACCGAGACCGGCAGGTCGGTGAGCTGCAGCCGGGTGTAGGTGTCGGTGAACGGGATCTTCACCGTCGGGCCGAACGGGATCACCGCGAAGGTGAGGAAGGCCGGTACGGCGACGATCGCCGGCGCCAGCACGAAGACCAGCCGGTCGACGCCCTTCGGCATCAGGTCTTCCTTGAGCATCAGCTTCACACCGTCGGCCAGCGACTGCAGCAGACCCTGCGGGCCGTGCACGTTCGGGCCGATCCGGTGCTGCATCCGCGCCACCACCCGGCGTTCCCACCAGATGTTGAAGAGCGTCAGCACCACCAGGAAGACGAAGATGAACAGCACCTTGATGAGGATCACCCACCAGGGGTCGTGCCCGACCCCTGCATCCGGCACCGCGAGCGGGATCGTCATGCGTTTCCTCCGGCGATCGTCACGATCGAGCCATGGTCTGCGTGCAACGACCGGCGGACGTGGGAGTCGGCCGAGTTGGTCGGCAGCCAGACCACGTTGTCGGTCATCGGGGTGATGACGACCGGCAGCCGGATGCTCCCGGCGTCGGTGCTCACCACCAGCTCGTCGGCGTCGGCGACACCGATCCGGCGCGCGGTGGTGAGCGAGATCCGGGCGACCGGCGTACGCGCGGTCGCGGTCAGGTGCGGCTCACCGTCGCAGGCGCGGCTGTCGTCGATCAGCATCCGCCAGGTCGCGAGCCGGGTGGAGTCGAACGCGCCGAGGGCCGGACCGGCCTGGTACGTCGGCTCCTGGGCCCGGTCGCCGTCCCAGCGGCCGAGCTCGTCGTACTCGCGCTTGGCGCCGTCGGTCGTGCTGAAGCCGAGCGGGTTGCCCATCTCCTGCGCCAGCGCGGCCAGCGCGCGGACGTCCGCCATCGCGGTCGGCACCTGCGAGCACGACCGGGAACGGCCGCTCGCGACCCTCCCAGTTCACGAAGGTGCCGGACTTCTCCGCCGGCGGTACGACGGGGAAGACCACGTCGGCGTACTCGGTCACCTGCGAGTTGCGAACCTCGAAGCTGACCACGAACGGCGCGGCCTCCAGCGCGGCGAGCGCCGCGGCCGGGTCGGGCAGGTCGTCGATCTCGACGCCCGCGACGACCAATGCCTGCAGCGATCCAGCGTCGGCGATGATCTCGGTCAGGTCCTTGCCGGGCTCGCCCGGCAGGTTGTCGACGCCCCAGGCGGCCTGCAGGTCGACGCGCGCCTGCGGGTCGCTGACCAGCCGTCCACCGGGCAGCAGGCCCGGAAGGCAGCCGGCCTCGAGCGCGGCCCGGTCACCCGCACGCCGCGGGATCCAGGCCAGCTGCGCACCAGTGTCGAGTGCGACCCGGAGCGCCGTCGAGTACCCGCCCGGCACCGCGGCCAGCCGCTCGCCGACGACGATGATCGAGTCCGCACCGAGCGCGGCCCGGGCAGCAGCCCCGGCCTCGCCGGCGTTCCCGAGATCCGCGAGTACGGCGGCCTCGGTGCCCGGCGACGCCTGGACGACGACGCCGTTCAGCTTCTCCACACCGCGGGACGCGTACGCCGCGATCGTGAACACCTTGGTGCCGTGCGTCTTCACGCCCTTGCGCACCCGGAGGAAGACCGACGGC
>CAWGHT010000004.1:0-1605509 GCA_963822475.1 uncultured Actinomycetota bacterium | reverse complement strand
GACGCCTATCCGCTCGGCTGGAGCGGAGAGAGACCGGATACCGTGCTGAGCAGGCCGAGTGGTCCAGGGCGCGTGTCCTCGGGCCCGCGCCGCCGCCACGAGTTGGGCGACGAGGCCGGTGACGGGGAGGGCCACGCCGGCCGCTCGGGCTGCGGCCAACGCGATGCCCATGTCCTTGTGATGAAGGTCGATCCGGAAACCCGGCGTGAACTCGCGGGCCACCATGTGGTCGCCTTCAGGTCGAGGATGCGGTTGCCGGCCAAGCCGCCCGGCGAGGACTTCGAGGCCTCGGGTGCTGTCGACGCCGGACGCCTCCAGCAGGACGAGGCCTCGGAGACCAGCGAGATGATGCCGGCGACCATGAGCTGGTTGGCGGCTTTGACGGTCTGGCCGCTGCCGTGTGGGCCTAGGTGGACGATGGTCCGGCCGAGCGCTTCGAAGATCGGCCGCGCGGCTTCGAAGTCCTGCGTCGGACCACCGACCATGATCGACAACGAGGCCTTGATGGCGCCCTGCTCACCGCCGCTCACCGGTGCATCAAGAACCCGGACGCCGCGCGCCGCACCTGCCTCGGCAACGGCTCGCGAGGTCTCCGGAGCGATCGAGCTCATATCGATCAGCAGTACGCCGGGACTCGATCGCAGCCAGTACGCCGTCATCTCCCGAGCACGACCTCGGTCACCTGCGGCGAGTCCGGCAGCATCGTGATCACCACCTCGGCCCCGGCCACCGCCGACGCGATATCGACCGCTGGCTTGCCGCCAGCCTGGCCAGCCGATCCACAGCCGCCGGTACGACGTCGTACCCGGTCACCGCATGTCCCGCGGCGAGCAAGTTCGCCGCCATGTGCGAGCCCATGATGCCCAAGCCGATAAATCCAATTGCGGTCATACGGCGACCAGCACGGACGGAGGAGCTCGGCGGTTTTGCCCCTCGATGGCGTCTTGCCGACCCGGACGCCGACGGCCTCCAGCGCCTCCTGCTTGGCGGCGGCGGTGCCGGACGAACCGGAGACGATCGCACCCGCGTGGCCCATCGTCTTGCCCTCCGGCGCGGTGAAGCCCGCGACGTACCCGACGACCGGCTTGGTCACGTTCTCCTTGATGAACGCGGCCGCCCGCTCCTCGGCGTCGCCACCGATCTCACCGATCATCACGATCGCGTCGGTCTCGGGGTCGTCCTGAAACGCTTGCAGGGCGTCGATGTGAGTGGTCCCGATGATCGGGTCGCCGCCGATGCCGATCGCGGTGGAGAAGCCGAAGTCCCGCAGCTCGTACATCATCTGGTAGGTCAGCGTCCCCGACTTCGACACCAGCCCGATCCGCCCGGCCCCGGCGATGTCGGCCGGGATGATCCCCGCGTTCGCGCGCCCCGGACTGATCAGCCCGGGGGAGTTCGGCCCGATGATCCGTACGCCGGCCGCCTGCGCATGCGCGAAGAACGCCGCCGTGTCGTGCACCGGAACGCCCTCGGTGATCACCACGATCAACGGAATCCCGGCGTCGACGGCCTCGATCACCGCACCCTTGGTGAAGCGCGGTGGCACGAAGACGACGGACACATCGGCGCGCGCGACTTCACCGCGTCCGCACAGGATCCGTAGACCGGGATCGACCGCTTCGCGAAGTCGACCGACTGGCCGCCCTTGCCCGGTGTCACGCCGCCGACGATGTTGGTGCCTGCGGCAAGCATCCGGGTGGTGTGCTTCAAACCCTCGGACCCGGTCATGCCCTGCACGATGACTCTGCTCTGTTCGGTCAGGAAGATTGCCATGCTCCGACTGCCTCCTCAGGCCTGTGAGAATGGAAGGTTTTTGAAAGGGAGAGAGGCTAGTTCGGCGGCGCGGTCCGCGGCGCCGTCCATGGTGTCGACCACTGTCACCAGTGGGTGGTTCGCCTCGGCGAGGATCCGGCGTCCCTCGGCCACGTTGTTGCCGTCCAGCCGGACCACCAGCGGCTTGTTCGCCTGCTCGCCGAGCAGTTCGAGCGCCTGCACGATCCCGTTCGAGACCGCGTCGCAGGCGGTGATCCCGCCGAACACGTTCACGAACACGCTGCGGACCTGCTCGTCGCCGAGGATGATGCTCAGCCCGTTCGCCATCACCTCGGCTGAAGCACCACCGCCGATGTCGAGGAAGTTGGCCGGCTTCACCCCGCCGTGCTTCTCGCCCGCGTAGGCGACCACGTCGAGCGTCGACATCACCAGCCCGGCGCCGTTCCCGATGATCCCGACGGACCCGTCGAGCTTGACGTAGTTCAGGCCCTTCTCCTGCGCGGCCGCCTCGAGCGGATCCGCGGCGGCCTTGTCGTCGAAGGCCGCATGATCGGGATGCCGGTATGCCGCGTTCTCGTCGAGCGTCACCTTCCCGTCCAGCGCCTCCAGCGACCCGTCGGCCAGCTTCACCAGCGGATTCACCTCGACCAGCGAGGCATCCTCCTTGATGAATACATCCCACAGAGCCTGTACTACTGAAGCGGCCTCGGCCGGGAACCCTGCTGCAGCGACGATCTCGGCCGCCTTCGCCTCGTCGACACCGGTCGCCGGATCGATCGAGACCTTGGCGATCGCGTCCGGATTCGTGTGCGCGACCTCCTCGATCTCGACGCCGCCCTCGGTACTCGCGATGCACAGGTAGTCGCGGTTCGCCCGGTCGATCAGGAACGAGAAGTAGTACTCCTCGGCGATCTCGGCCGCCGGGGCGAGCAGCACCCGTCGTACGGTGTGGCCCTTGATGTCCATCCCGAGGATGTCGCGGGCACGCGCGGTCGCCTCGGCGCGGGTGGTCGCGAGCTTCACCCCGCCGGCCTTCCCGCGGCCGCCGGCCTTCACCTGCGCCTTGACCACGACCCGCCCGCCGAGCGTCTTCGGCGGCATCGGCCGCGTCACCGGCATCCTCGATCACCCGCCCCAGCGTCACCGGCACCTTGTGGCGAGCGAAGAGCTCTTTGGCTTGGTACTCCATCAGATCCACGGATTTGTCCTCCTCGTGGCGGGATTTATGACGACTGTATGCTGTATGCACTTCTGTCACAAGACGCCGTCAGGTCTGGACAACTCGCAGCGCAGGGGAGTACCAAGGTTCCATACGGTATGCAGTAGTCAGGAGGCACCATGACGGAGACGGTCGCCCGGGATGTACGTGATGTGTATGGACGCAGGTACCGGATCGGTGAGGATGCCCGCGAGCTGACCGGTCATTCGCGGCGCTGGCAACTCTGGGCCGCATGGGCCTGCATGGTTGCGATCGGCCCGCTGCAGTACTCCTTCGGTTCCGCCGCACTCGGCCTGGAGACGAGTCGCGGCTGGGGTGTGCCGCAGGCGATGTGGCTGCTGGCGCTGTTCGTCGCCTGCCAAGCGTTGGTGGCGATCCCGGCCGCCCGGGCCCAGCGGATCCGGCGTGCTTCGCCGACGCAACTCGTAGTACTGGGTGGTGTTCTGGCCGCCGCCGGATTGGTGACGCTTGCCCATTCGGGCAGTTATGTCGCGGTGGTCGTGGGGTATTCGGTGCTCGGCGGGATCGGCGCGGGGTTGGTCTACGCCGCCTGCATCACGACCTCGGCCAGATGGTTCCCGGACCGGCGGGTCGCGACGATCGGCTTCGTCACCGGCGGCTTCGCCTGCGGAGCCGTCCCGAGCATTGCGTTGCTGACCATCTTCGATTCACCAGCCGGCCAGCGACTCGTCTTCGATCTGACCGCGGTGGTCACGCTGCTGATCGTGATGACCGCGGGCGGAGTCCTCAAGGATCCGCCGCGGCACTGGTGGCCTGCCGAGATCGACGCCCAGGCGTGGGCCGTGGACCGCAAGCTGAACCGAAGCATCCCGCACAACATCCCGGCCGCCCGCCATTACCGGCCGGGCGAAGCAATGCGCACCGGCGCTCTTCCCCTGATGTGGCTCACGCTGGCATTCAGTACTGCGTTGTCGTTGTTCGGCATCGCCTTTGTCGTCAGCTATGCGGTGGATTCGAACCTCGGTACTGCGGTGGCCGGCTTCGCCGCCGGATTGCTTGCCGTGGTCAACGGTCTCGGCCGGTCCTTCGCCGGTCACCTGTCCGAGCGGTTCGGGCGTCGCCGGGTGCTGGCCGCAGTACTGATGCTGGAAGGACTGGCTCATGTCGGTCTCGTGGCGGCGGGCGAGTCCGGCGTACAGGCGGCCTTTGTCATCTGCGCGATGTTCGCCGGCCTGGGTGGCGGTGCCTTCTACGCGATCATGGCGAACCTGGTGCTCGAGTTCTTCGGCGAGAACAGCCTGCTGCAGAACCAGGCGATCCTCTACAGCGCAAAGGCTGCGGGCGGTCTGCTCGGTGTCGGTGTGACGGCCAGCCTGGTGGCGACCGTCGGCTACCGCCCACTCTTCCTGGGCGCGGGACTGCTCGGCCTGGTCGCGGCCCTGTCCGTCCGATTCCTCAAGCAGCCCGGGAGACCCGCGCTGCCGGTCCGACCGCAACTCGGTACGCCGGTCGCAGGCGAGTGAGTCGCTCGCAGTACACGCAGGTGGAACGCCCTGAACCCTGCGTGTTGGAAGTCGTGTCGAAGCTGGCGCGCGAGCCGTGGACCGATCGCCCGACCTGTGTGCATCCGGTGCTCGGGTCGATCGGCAGGGCAGTACATGACCACAGCAGCAAGCCGGCCCGGAAGGCGTTGCTGCCGCTCGCCCCTCGGTTCATCGGAACGGCCCAGATGGCTTACGAGAGATCGGCCCGCCTGGTGGCCCTCTGCGTCTCCATGGCGCTGACCGGAACGATGACCGATGACGAAGGTCGTCGGCTGCGCCGCCGCTCATCGGACGGCCTTGTATCTGCTGGCTGGTGGCGAGCGGCCTGGGGGACTGGCGCGTTGGTGGCTGCCTGTCCTGGAGCGGCTCAGACTCGGCGAGTCCTGCTATCGAACGTTCGTCGCGACGGAGCATGCCGCAGAAGCGGTCGCGGTCGTCGCCCGAGCCTCCGGCGACGACCGCGACGTACGCCTCAGACAGTTGCTCAGGCAATGCCTGGCCGCTGTCGGAGCGCCTCAGGGAGCTCGGCGTCCAGGCGCGCCGAGTCCCTCATGGTCGACGTCGCCCGCTCCCCAAAGACTGTGGTCGTAGTCCCCGTCCGGAATCACTACTAGCCCTGGTACGTCGAACTGCTGCGCGGTCCGGCCCGATTGCCCGACCTGCTGCTCGAGCCTGCCCAGGTCCGTCGAGCAGCGCGCCACGTCGTCGATCAGGCGCAGTACGTCGAGGTGCTCACCGAGCCGATTCCGTAAGCCTGTAAGGGATGTCTCCAGCGCGCTGACGGCGCGACGGGTGCGGTCGAGTTCGTCGTGGATGGTCATGACCACTCTCCTCTGAGCTCTGGACAACGGGTCGGACGATGAGATATGACTACGACTACCAAATACTGTATGCAATCTACAAGCAGATAACCCAGACTGCCTTCCTCCCTAGGAGATGACCGCACAGATGGCGCAAACAGTTTCGGAATCCAACGCAGTGGTCACCGAGCCGGAACCGAGCACGGCGACGATCTCGGGCGGGCACCTGGTGGCCAAGGCTCTGAAGGCCGAGGGGATCGACGTCATCTTCACCCTCTGCGGCGGCCACATCATCGACATCTACGACGGCTGCGTCGACGAGGGCATCGCCGTCGTCGACGTCCGGCACGAGCAGGTCGCGGCGCACGCGGCCGACGGCTACGCCCGGATGACCGGCAAGCCCGGCTGCGCGGTGGTCACCGCCGGCCCCGGTACGACGGACGCGGTCACCGGCGTCGCGAACGCGTTCCGCGCCGAGAGCCCGATGCTGCTGATCGGCGGCCAG
Source organism: uncultured Actinomycetota bacterium (assembly GCA_963822475.1). GTDB lineage: Bacteria > Actinomycetota > Actinomycetes > Propionibacteriales > Kribbellaceae > Kribbella. The sequence goes on along the minus strand of CAWGHT010000004.1, from coordinate 1,599,707 downwards.
GGCGCGCTGAACCAGCACAAGATGGGCTCCCTGCAGGACCTCCCGCACGTCGACATGATGACGCCGATCACCAAGTTCGCCGCGACGGTGCCGCACACCGCCCGGGTGGCCGACATGGTCTCGATGGCGTTCCGCGAGTGCTACAACGGCGCTCCCGGCCCGTCCTTCCTGGAGATCCCGCGCGACATCCTGGACAACTCGGTCCCGGTCGAGTCGGCGCACGATCCCCGAGGCCGGCCGGTACCGCGCGTCGACGAAGAGCATCGGCGACCCGGCGAACATCGAGGCGCTCGCCGATCTGCTGGCTCGCGCGGAGAAGCCGGTCGTACTGCTCGGCACGCAGGTCTGGACCGCCCGGGGCAGCGATGCCGCGATCGAGTTCGTGCGGCAGCTCGACGTACCGGCGTACATGAACGGTTCTGCGCGTGGCACCCTGCCGCCCGGCGATCCGCACCACTTCCACCTGTCCCGGCGGTACGGGTTCAACAACGCCGACCTGATCCTGATCGTCGGTACGCCGTTCGACTTCCGGATGGGCTACGGCCGCCGGCTGCCGCAGGGCGCGACCGTGGTCCAGATCGACATGGACTACCGCACGGTCGGCAAGAACCGCGACATCGACCTCGGGCTGGTCGGCGACCCGGGCGCGATCCTGGCGGCCGTCACGCAGGCGTCGTCGGGCCGGGTCCGCAAGACGGATCGCAAGGCCTGGTTCGCCGAGCTGCGCGCGGAAGAGGACTCGGCGTACGCGAAGCGGCTGCCGCGGCAGCTGTCGGACGCCAACCCGATCCACCCGCTGCGGCTCGCGCACGAGATCAACGAGTTCCTCACCGAGGACTCGATCTACATCGGCGACGGCGGCGACATCGTCACCTTCTCCGGCGGCGTCGTCCAGCCGAAGTCGCCCGGCCACTGGATGGACCCGGGACCGCTCGGCACGATCGGCGTCGGCATCCCGTTCGTGATGGCGGCGAAGTACGCGCGGCCGGAGAAGGAGGTCGTCGCGCTGTTCGGTGACGGGGCTTTCTCGTTGACCGGCTGGGACTTCGAGACGCTGGTCCGCTTCAACCTGCCGTTCGTCGGTGTCGTCGGCAACAACTCGTCGATGAACCAGATCCGCTACGGCCAGGAAGCGAAGTACGGGCACGCCCGCGGCCGGATCGGCAACACGCTCGGCGACGTCAGGTACGACGAGTTCGCCAAGATGCTCGGCGGGTACGGCGAGGAGGTTCGCGACCCCAAGGACATCGGGCCGGCCATGCAGCGCGCCCGCGAGTCCGGGCTGCCGTCGCTGATCAACGTCTGGGTCGATCCCGACGCCTACGCGCCCGGAACCATGAACCAAACCATGTACAAGTAGCCGGAGGACCGTTATGGGTAAGGCCCTTGAAGGTGTTCGTGTACTCGACATGACCCACGTGCAGTCAGGACCCTCCTGTACTCAGATCCTGGCCTGGCTGGGCGCCGACGTCATCAAGCTCGAAGCGCCGACCGGTGACATCACCCGCCAGCAGCTGCGCGATCTGCCCGACGTCGACAGCCTCTACTTCACGATGCTGAACTGCAACAAGCGCAGCATCACCTTGAACATGAAGTCCGAGCGGGGCAAGGAGATCTTCACCGACCTGGTGAAGAACTCCGACATCCTGGTGGAGAACTTCGCGCCCGGCGCGATCGACCGGATGGGCTTCACCTGGGAGCGGCTGCAGCTCATCAATCCCGAGTTGATCTATGCCTCGATCAAAGGCTTCGGCCCAGGCCGGTACGAAGACTTCAAGGCCTATGAGGTGGTCGCGCAGGCGATGGGCGGCGCGATGAGCACCACCGGGTTCGAGGACGGTCCGCCGACCGCGACCGGCGCGCAGATCGGTGATTCCGGCACCGGCATCCACCTGGTCGCCGGCATCCTCGCCGCGCTCTACCAGCGAGTTGCCACCGGCAAGGGTCAGCGGGTCAGCGTGGCCATGCAGGAGGCAGTCCTGAACCTCACCCGGGTGAAGCTTCGTGACCAGCAGCGGCTCGCACACGGACCGCTGCGGCGAGTACCCGAACGACAACTTCGGCGAGGCGGTGCCGCGGTCGGGCAACGCCTCCGGTGGAGGGCAGCCGGGCTGGGCGGTGCGGACCGCACCCGGCGGGCCGAACGACTACATCTACGTGATCGTCCAGCCGCCCGGCTGGGCCCCGATCGCTTCGCTGATCGGCAAGCCCGAGCTCGCCGACGACCCGGACTGGAACACGCCGGCCGCCCGGCTCGACAAGCTCGACAAGATGTTCGCGCTGATCGAGCAGTGGACCGAGCAGCACACCAAGTTCGAGGTGATGGAGAAGCTCAACGCGCTGAACGTGCCGTGCGGCCCGATCCTGTCCACCCAGGAACTGATCGAGGACGAGACGCTGGCCGAACTCGGTGCCGTGGTCGAGGTGAAGCACCCGCAGCGCGGCAGCTTCAAGACCGTCGGCTGCCCGATCAAGCTGTCCGACTCGCCGGTCCAGGTGGAGACCTCACCGGGCCTGGGCGAACACAACTCCGCGATCTACGGCGGCCTCGGCATCGACACCGCCGAACTCGAGTCGCTGCGCGCCGCCGGCGTCGTCTGATCTTCCTCTAAGGAGCTTCTGGCATGACCTATGACAAGGCAGTGGTCCAGTCCATCCTCGACCAGGCTCTGGCGGACGGCCGTACTTCGCTGAGTGCGCCCGAGGCCAAACAAGTGGCCGACGCGTACGGGATCCCGACTCCGGGCGAAGGGCTGGCCACGACTGCCGAGGCAGCCGCAACGCTCGCGGCCGAGATCGGCTTCCCGGTGGTGCTGAAGATCGTCTCGCCGGACATCCTGCACAAGACCGAGGCCGGCGGCGTGGTGGTCGGCGTCGACAGTGCGGAGGCTGCGCGTACGGCGTACGAGCAGATCGTCGCGAACGCTACGGCGTACAAGGCGGATGCCGAGATCAGCGGCGTGCAGGTGCAGAAGATGCTGGTCACCGGCGGTGACGTGCAGGAGGTCATCGTCGGGGCGGTCACCGATCAGACCTTCGGCAAGATCGTTGCCTTCGGCCTGGGCGGGGTCTTGGTCGAAGTGTTGAAGGATGTCACCTTCCGGCTGGCTCCGACCTCTGTGGAGGAAGCCCGTTCGATGGTGGACGGGATCGGGGCGCACGAGATGCTGAACGGCGTACGAGGTGCGAAGCCGGTCGACAAGGAGGCGATCGGGGCGATCATCACCAAGCTGTCCGACCTGGTCGAGGACTTCCCGCAGTTCGCCGAGGTGGATCTGAACCCGGTGCTCGCCGGGCCGGACGGGGCCACCGCGGTGGACTTCCGGATCATCGTCGACGCCACCGCCGGCGAGCCGGTCGAGCGGTACAGCCAGGACGAGATCCTGACCGCGATGACCCGGATCATGAAGCCCCGGGCGGTCGCCGTGATCGGCGCCTCGAACGAGGACGGCAAGATCGGCAACTCGGTGATGAAGAACCTGGTCAACGGCGGGTATCAGGGTGACATCTACCCGATCAACCCCAAGGGCGGCGAGGTCCTCGGGCTGAAGGCGTTCCCGTCGATCACCGATGTGCCCGGCGACGTGGATGTCGCGGTGTTCGCCGTACCGGCCAAGTTCGTCGGCGGAGCGCTCGAGCAGTGCGGCCAGAAGGGCGTCGCGGGCGCGATCCTGATCCCGTCCGGGTTCGCCGAGACCGGTGAGCAGGAGTTGCAGGACGAGGTCGTGGCGATCGCCCGCAAGCACGGCGTACGGATTCTCGGGCCGAACATCTACGGCTACTACTACCTGCCGGAGAACCTCTGCGCGACGTTCTGTACGCCGTACGACGTCAAGGGAAGTGTTGCGCTTTCGTCACAGAGTGGCGGGATCGGGATGGCGATCCTCGGCTTCAGCCGGTCCAGCCGGATGGGCGTCTCCGCGATCGTTGGGGTAGGCAACAAGGCCGACATCGACGAGGATGACCTCCTGACGTTCTTCGAGAACGACGACAACACCAACCTGATCGCCATGCATCTAGAGGATCTGAAGGACGGCCGCGCCTTCGCCGAGACGGCCTCGCGGGTGTCGAAGAAGAAGCCGGTCGTGGTGCTGAAGGCCGGCCGGACCGCGATGGGCGCGAAGGCGGCGAGCTCGCACACGGGCGCGCTGGCCGGGAACGACAAGGTGTACGACGACATCCTGCGGCAGAGCGGGGTGGTCCGGGCGCCGGGGCTGAACGAGATGCTCCAGTACGCCCGGGGGATCCCGCTGCTGCCGACGCCGAAGGGCGAGAACGTCGTCATCATCACCGGCGCGGGTGGCTCGGGTGTCCTGCTTTCGGACGCCTGCGTCGACAACGGGCTGCAGTTGATGACGATCCCGCCGGACCTGGATGCTGCGTTCAAGAAGTTCATCCCGCCCTTCGGTGCAGCCGGGAACCCGGTCGACATCACGGGAGGCGAGCCGCCTTCGACGTACCGGAACACCGTCGCGCTGGGGCTGCAGGACGACCGGATCCATGCGCTGATCCTGGGCTACTGGCACACGATCGTGACGCCGCCGATGGTGTTCGCTCAGTTGGTGGCCGAGGTCGTCGAGGAGTATCGGGCGAAGGGCATCGACAAGCCGGTCGTTGCCTCGTTGTCGGGTGACGTGGAGGTTGAGGAAGCCAGTCAGTACCTGTTCGAACACGGGGTTGTTGCTTATCCGTACACCACCGAGACACCGGTTCAGGTGCTCGGTGCCAAGTACCGCTGGGCCCGGAACGCGGGTTCGTTCATTGCGTAGGAAGCCGGTGTGCGTGTCCGCAGGAGGCACGGCCATCGACCCCAGTTGGCGTCGATCTAAGGAGTCCGCCTTGGACGTCACAAGCAAGACCTCAGAAGTACCCGAAGAGCCCGCGCCGTGACCGAGCGGGTCTGGCACGCGGGGCGGCTCGAACCGATGCCGATCCGGCCGTTGCCGCCGGCCCCGCCCTCCCTGCACATCCTCGGTCCGACCGTCTTCCTGGTCGCGCTCGGCGTCGGCATGGGCGAGTCCTACATGTGGCCCCGGCTCGTCCTGGTGTTCGGTCCGGACATCCGCTGGTTGTTCATGGTCGGTGTCACCCTGCAGGCGTTCGTGCTGCTCGAGATGGCCCGCTACGCGATGGCGACCGGGGAGAGCATCTTCTTCGGCGCGGCCCGGGTGTTCAAACCGTTGATGTGGTTCTTCTACGTCGCGGCGATCCTGATCTATATCTGGCCAGGGCATCTCTCGGCCGGGGCCGCGGCGTTCGAAGAGATCACCGGCATACCTTGGCAAGTCACGGCCTGTGTGGCGCTGGTGTTCGTCGGAATCCTGTTCAGCATGCTCTCGGTGATCTACAACTTCCTGGAGAAGTTGCTGGGGTTGCTGATCGGCTTCCTGGTGGTCGGTACGTCGATCATCGCGGCGATCGTGGGTAGCTGGGACGACCTGGCCCAGACCCTCGGCGGCATGTTCGCGATCGGCTTCATGCCGGACAAGGCCTTGTCGGAGGCGTGGTTCCCGATCCTGGTCGGGTCGATCGCATTCGCCGGTCCGTCCGGTATGCAGCAGATGTGGTACACCCTGCAGTTGCGTGACAGCGGGGCCGGTATGGGCGCGCACATCCCGAAGGTGCGCGGGCTGCGGACCTCCGGCGAGGCGGAGGCGATGCCTTCGCGCGGCTACATGTTCGACACCGACAGACCCCGAGGAGATGAAGAAGTGGCGCGGGTGGCGCAAGTGGGTCACCTTCGACGCGATCCTGCTCTTCTGGGGCATCACGATGCTGGTCACGATCTCCTTCACGGTGCTGGCCATGTCGGCGGCCCGGGAGAACCCGAACGTCGGTGCCCTGATCGAGGGCGGCGACCGGGAGGCGGCCTTGAAGGCGATGTCGGACGCGTTCGCGTCGGCCGGCAGCCCGATCCTGGGCACGTTGTTCTTCGCCTTCATCGCGCTGATCGGGCTGAACGCCACCCTGGGGCTGTTCGACTCGTTCTCCCGCGGCCAGGCGGATATGACGTACTACTTCATCCCGGGCGCCAAACGGTTCTCGATGTCCAAGCTGTACGCCGGGTTCCTCTGGGGCGTGATCACCTTCGGCATCCTGATCCTGCTCTTCGGCCCGGCCGATGGTCCGGCGAGCATCCTGGATGTGCTCGCCTTCTTGTCCACGTTCGCGATGGGCGCCTACTGCATCGTGTTGCTCCTGGTGAACAACAGGCTGCTGCCCAAACCGATCAGACCCGGACCGGTGCGGAACGTCATCATCGGCTTCGGCGCGGTGTTCTACCTCGGCATGCTGTTCTACAGCCTGATCCGCTTCGGCGTCGTGGTGGGCTGACATGCCTTCTTCTGATGTGAAGCAATCGGCTGGTGCTGGTGCTGGTGCTGGTGCTCGCGTGAAGCAGCTTGCCGAGTTCTGTGTCCCAGCCGCGTCGGTGGGTGTCGCAGCCGGTGTGGTCGCCGGCGGCCTGGGCGTCTTCGTCGGCCAGTCGGTCGGCTGGGCTTTGTTGACGGGCCTCGGTCTAGCCGTCCCGCTCGCCTTGCTTGGCGCCGGTTACGCCGCGCTGCTCGCTCTGAAGAAGATCCCGGCCGGGGTCTACGCCCCAGCCGCGCTCTACTGGGCCATCGGCTTCCCCCTGGCCCTGTTCATCCACGCCATCGTCACCGAATGGGTAGTCACCGGTACGCCGGGCATCCCACCCGAACCGTGGAAGTTCCTGGCCTTCCGCGCCCTACTCAGCATGGGCTTCGCCATCGGCTTCCTCTGGATGCACGAACAAATCGGCCGCCACTGGTGGCCCCGCATCATGCCCCACAACACCTACGCCCACCGCTGCGTAGAGCAATACGTCCACCTAGCCGAATCCATGTCCGCCCGCAAAGCCGCCGTAGCCCGAGGCCGCAAAAACCGCACCGCCTAACACCCCGTTCCCCTCAGCAGCCCGTGCCCGACCACCTTCAGACACGGGCTTCTGGGGTGTGTTGCACCCCCGCCACCGCCTACGAGCGCTCCTGCGTCGCGTGCTGAAACCCGCGCGGGGCTGAGGTGGACGGTCGGGTGCCGCTACTTCGAGGCGGTCAATTCCCGTTGGGTGGAAAGAAACTTGCATATAGCGACTGAAAGTTTCCACCCAGCCCTACGTCCAGACCGAGTACCCCTCCATCAAGCGCATCTACTATCAGCACGATGACGACGGCACTGACGGGCATGCTCACGGAACTCAACAGCCTGCTCGCACCTCATCTGATGGCTCAGCAGCAACTGCGCCCTCCAGCTACACCAGAGGAGGTGCAAGCTGCTGCCGGACGCTTTGGAATCCCGCCGACGGCGACCATCGAGGCCCTGTACACATGGCACAACGGCGCCGCGCCCGACAAGTCTGGCGTTTGGCCGGTGTATCTGTTCCCCGAGTTCTGGCAGTTCATGCCATTGGACTGGCTAGAGGCAGCAGGCCGAGTGGCCCCTGACTTGGGCTCGACAGAGCAACATCGACGGCTTTCCGTTCGCCAAGGAAGAGACCGGCCAGTTCCTGCTCGCTGAATCCGGCGACGTGGACCGCGTCTGGCAAGTCTCATCGGACTACGCAATGCCAGCCTGGCCGGACGGCACGATGCTCGGCCTCGTGCGCGCCACCTGCGAAGCGTTAAGCGGTCAGCATGCCGAGTTCGCAGCCGAATTCGCCGATACCAAGATGACGTGGGTGTTTCCCAGCGGGGGATCGATACCCGATCCGGCGATCTAGGAGATCGCTACCCTATGAGCCCTACTTTCGGCTGACATGGATCTCGGATCCGCACTGCCGCACGCCATGCGGCAGGTGCAGCATCGGGTTGGCATGGCCTGCCGCCGCCGTGCAGCAGCCGACTGCCCGCCTCAGCCACGTGCGGGTTTCAGCACGCGACGCGCGCGGTCGGAGGGGCGGCAGGAGCGGCCGTAGGCGGTGGCGGGGGGCGCAGTACGGGTTAGCGGCGGCGGGCCGGCTTCTTTTCTGCGGGGGCCGGCTCGGGGGTGTCGGTGGTCGACTGGAGGTCGTGGTAGGCCTTGCGGGTGTGTTCGGTGTGTTCGCGCATGATTTGGGCGGCTTTGTCTTCGTCGCCGTCGCTGATGGCTTTGACCAGGCGGGTGTGTTCGCGCCAGGAGGCGGCGCCGCGGACCGGGGCCAACGGCGTGTAGTACCAGCGGACTCGGCGGTCGACCTGGCCGGCGAAGTCGACCAGGAAACGGTTGCCGGACATCTGGGTGATCAGGCTGTGGAGTTCGGCGTTGGTCCGTACTGCGCCGTCGGTGTCGCCGGCCTCGTGGTACGCGGCGCCTACCTTGCAGAGGTCGCGGAGTTTCGCGAGGTCTTCCTTGGTCGCATGCCGGGCGGCCAAGCGGGCCGACTCCGATTCCAGGGCGGCGCGGGCGGCCAGGAGTTGGTCGACCTCGTCTTCGGCGGGGACGTGGACCATCGCGCCGAAGCCTGGGCGCAGGTCCACCCAGCCTTCGTTGTTGAGCCGCTGGAGGGCTTCACGGACCGGCTGCCGGGAGACACCGAGGATGCCGGCCAGCTCGACCTCGACCAGGTGCCGGCCGCGTTCGAGGGTGCCGTCGATGATCATCTCGGTGAGGGCCTCGTAGACCGACTCACGCAGCGGCTGCGGGCGCTTGACGTGCCGGACACCGGGAGCTTCGGCCTGATCCGTGCTGATCGTCGTCATGAGGTCCTTCCCAGCGTTTCGCCGTACCGGTGATCGAGAAAATCACTAGTGTGGAGTAAACATGATGGCACTTGGTAGACAGTCTACCAAGTGCCAAACGCGTGTATCTACCAAGTCCGCAGACTGTTTGGTCAGGCCGCCGACTCGGCGACCACCTTGCGGTCCTCGGTGTCCGGGGTCTGCTCGGGGAGTTCGACGTCGAGTTCCTGCTGCAGCTCCGGGGCATCCGGGAACTGCGGGCGGGCCGCCAGAGCGCCGAACCTACGGGTGAAAATCATTGCTTCCTCTCCCGCTCCGGATCGATTCCAGAGCCTTCTCGGGTGACTACTGCCTTCTGTATACATTCAACCAGCAGAAATCGGCCGTTATGCCCGCATCTCACGTGACGCCGGTTACGTCGCACGTGATCCCTGTTACAGCACGCGTTTGCGCCGATCACCGGACGATGCGGGTGAGTACAGGCGTCTTGGACTTCGTCGAGTACGAGTGAGCGCCGGCGCCGGCAAGTCGGCCCGCCGTCGACGATGAGGTACTCGTCGCGGATCGGCGTACCGGCGAACCAGGACTCCAGGATCTCCCGGGTGCCCGCGGTGTACCGGGCTTGGGCGGACAGCGAAGACCCGGAGATGTGCGGCGTCATCCCGTGATGCGGCATGGTCCGCCACGGGTGATCCGCCGGGGCAGGTTGCGGATACCAGACGTCACCGGCGTACCCGGCCAGTTGACCGCTCTCCAGCGCGCGCACGATGGCCTCCCGTTCGGCGATCTTCGCGCGGGCGGTGTTGATCAGGTAGGTGCCGCGCTTGAGGGTGCTGAGCAGTTCATCGCCGAACAGGCCTTCGGTCTCCGGGTGCAGCGGAGCGTTGATCGTCACCACGTCGCACAAAGGCGCCATGCTCGCGGCGTCGGGGTGGAAGGTCAGGTTGAGTTCGCGTTCGATCGACTCCGGGAGGCGGTGGCGATCGGTGTAGTGCAGCTTGACGTCGAAGGGTGCCAGCCGCCGCAGTACGGCCAGACCGATCCGCCCGGCAGCGACGGTGCCGACGTGCATGCCTTCCAGGTCGTACGAGCGGGAGACGCAGTCCGCGATGTCCCAGCCGCCGTCGAGCACCACCTGATGGGACGGGAGGTAGTTGCGGACCAGGCCGAGGATCATCATCACCACGTGCTCCGCGACGCTGATGCTGTTGCTATAGGTCACCTCGGCAACTGTGATGCCGTTGGCAACGGCTGCGTCCAGGTCGACATGGTCGGAGCCGATGCCGGCGGTGATCGCGAGCTTCAGGTTCGGCGCCTTGGCGATCCGCTCCGCAGTCAGGTACGCCGGCCAGAACGGCTGCGAGATGACCACGTCGGCGTCCGGCAGTTCGCGGTCGAGGACCGAGTCGTCGCCCTCCTTGGACGAGGTGACGACGAGGGTGTGTCCCTGGCTCTCGAGGAAGTCCCGCAGCCCGAGTTCGCCGGAGACGCTGCCGAGCAGCTCGCCCGGGGTGTAGTCGATTGCCTTCGGGTTCGGCGCGGTCTGGCCGCCCGGGTAGCTCTCGATCTTGGGGATGTCGTCGCGGGCGTACGAGGTCGGGTAGCCGTCCTTCGGGTCGTCGTACAGCACACACAAGACCTTTGCCATGGTGGCAACTCCTCAACGCTTTAAGGGATTTCCGTCCCTGCAACAGTCGCGCCACCACGTAGTACGGGTCAAAGACTTGCTTGCTATGTCGGGATAGCGTCGCGCTATCAAGCCGGCTGCGAACTCATCAGATGGTCGTCGAGAAGCTCATCCAAAGCCTTGTGTACTCCGGCCTGCCGGGCGACGTCGAGCAGGGCGCGGGCAAGCACTGGCTCAGGACTCCGCGCCGCAATCACCAGACCGACGCGCGGTCCGTGGGCAGGGCTCTTCAGCGGTACTACGCGCATGCCGGCCGGTACGCCGAACATGTGCAGCCACGCATGCGAGATCACCGTCGACCAGTGACTGCCGCGAAGGTGGCTGTAGAGGCCCGAGACGGTGTCGCTCTCGATCGCAGGCGCGGCCGTCACGCCGTCATCGGTGAAGTAGCCGTTCATGATCCGGCGATTGCGCATCTGGGGAGAAAGTAGGCAGAGGGGGAGTTCCGCGACCTCGGCCCAGGTCGCGACCGGTTGCTCCGCGAGGTTGCTGTGGTCCGGGGTGAGCAGGAGATAGCGCTCTTCGTACAAAGGGGTCTTGCGGACCTGGCCGAGGGTGTCGTCGTCGAGATAGGTCATCGCGACGTCGAGTTCGAACTCGGCGAGCTTCTGGGTGATGTCCCGCGAGGACAGGGATTCCAGGGTCACTCGTGCCTGCGAGTGCCGGGCGCAGAAGGGCGTGGTCAGCAGGGAGACGACCGGCATCGCGGTCGGGATCGCGCCGAGGCGGAGCGTTCCGGTCAGGCCGCCGCGCATCACGGACAGCTCGTGGCGCAGGGCGTCGCGCTCGGAGAGGATCCGCTGGGCCCAGAGCAGGACCCGATCACCTTCGGGGGTGAGGCCCTCGAATCGCCTGCCGCGTCTCACGATCGGGACGTCCAGCTCCTGTTCGAGCTTACGGATCGCAGCGGACAGCGAGGGCTGGGAGACGTAACAGGTTGCCGCGGCCCGGGCGAAGTGCCGTTCCCGGGCGAGGGCGACGAGATACTCGAGCTGACGCAGCAGCATGGCGGATCAGCCCTGATCCCATCCGGCATACCGTTCATCTGTATACATAATCCAACACTACGCCGCCGACGCCGTCCCGGGAAGGCCGTGCACGGCGAGGGGCGCCGTCACTCCATCGACTCCAGAATGCGGTCGAGCGTCCGGCGCCCCAGGTTGCTCATCGTCGGATTGGTCTCGGCGTAGTACCAGACAAGACCCATCGCCTGTTGGAACGCCCAGGCTTTGCCGCGCTCCCACTCCAGATCGTCGGAGGCCAGTGCCCGCCGGAGCACCTCCCGCGGTCCTGGCTGCAGCAGGTGCCAGGCGCTGACCAGATCCAGTGCAGGGTCGGCCGGGCCGAAGCCGCCGGTGTCGAGTACGCCGCTTAGCCGGTCTCCCGCGACCAGTACGTTGCCGGGAATCAGGTCACGGTGGCTCATCACGTCGGCCGCAGTCCGTGGCAACTCCCGAAAGTGGCTCCACATCTCGCGCAGCCGGGGTACGTCGAGCAGCCCTTGACTCTCGTGGAAGCACTTCGCCATCCACTCGTCGTGGTCAGCGATGACGCCGCCACGACCTTCACCGCTGAAGGTCCGTCCCCGCGTGCCGGCACTCCGCAAGGCTGCGATGAAGGCCGCAAGGTCCTCGGCAAAACCGTTCGATCCGCTCGGGTCGGCATCGAAGGCGACCGTTCCCGGCAGCCAGGTCTGGACCGACCACGGCATCGGGTAACCCGCTCCGGGCCTGCCCAGGGCGACCGGTTCCGGGACGGGGAAACCGGACACCTGTGCCAGCTCCGCGCTCGCCAGGGCTTCCTGCTCCAGAACCGCCCGGGTGTCGGCAGCATCGGCCAGCCGCAGGGGGAAACGCGCAGAGAGGTCGCTCCCGATCCGGAAGACGGCGTTGACCGTCCCGGTCGACGACAGGAGGCGGATCTCCTGACCGCTCCACTGCGGGAACTGTTCCCGGATCAAGGCCGCAACGGTTTCGGTCGTCACGTCCACTTGGTCGTCGTGCATGCCCCATGACTACACGAGCTTCACCACAACCAGCACTCCATTTACACCGGCAGACGCAGAAGGGGCGCCGGTCGTTGGACCGGCGCCCCTTCAGCTAGCTAATGAGCTAGACGGTTACTTGTCGTGTAGTGCTGGCTGCCTTGCCCCAGCCATCTGTGGTGGTGAGGGTGACGGTGTAGGTGCCTGCTGCTGGGAAGGTGTGGTTCGGGGCCTGCGAGGTGCTGACCGCAGTTCCGTCGCCGAAGTCCCAGCGGTAGGTGAAGGTGTCACCGGTGTTCGGATCGGCCGAGCCGGCACCGGAGAGGTTGCAGACCAGTCCGGAGCAGACCGGCGGGTTGATCACCGGGACCGGCGCGGCGTTGTTCGTCGGCTCGGTGATCGTGACTGTCGTGGTGGCCGTGCTGGTCGAGAGCCACTCGTCCGTGGCTGTCAGCGTGACCGTGTAGGTGTTGGCGCTGGTGTAGGTCCTGGTCACCAACGGGCCGGTGCCGGAGCCGTTGCCGAAGTTCCAGGAGTACGTCAGCGAGGTCGGGTTCTCGTCGGTCGAGGTCCGGGCGTCGTAGGTGCAGACGTTCTGGACACACGAGGTGGTGAACGCCGCCACCGGCGGGTTGTTCGCCGGGTGCGTGACCGTCACGTGCCGCTCGGACGGCACTGCCGTGACGAAGTCGTGCGAGTCGACTCCGCGGACCCGGACCGTGTACGCGCCGTCCGGGATGACCGGGGTGCGTGAACGAGAAGTTCGAACCCGGTGTTCCCGGGCTGGTCAGGAACGCGGTCCGCCAGCTGGCGTTCGTGCTGGTGAACGTGCCGCTCGAGCTCATGTACCGGCCGAGCGAGTCGACGATGCCGATCTCGACCCGCTGCATCGCCTGGTCGTCCTCGGCGCGGCCGCTGATGAAGATCTTGCCGTCGGAGAACGTGGTGCCCTCGGTCGGCGTCAGCAGGGACTCGTTCAGGACCGGCGGCGTGTCACCCGGGTAGATCGGGTAGCGCGACGTCGCGCCGCTGGTCGAGGGGTCCTGCTGCCCGACGGTGTCGAACGCGACGGCCGTCACGGCCCAGTCGCCCTGCGACGGCAGGTTGACCGGCAGTGTCCAGGTCGTGCTCGTGCCGCCCGGCGTTGCCAGCGTCGCCGGCAGGCGTGGCGAAGTTGGCCGACAGTGTGCCGTTCGGCTGCAGGTAGCGGCTGCTGTCCTGGTCCCGGAGCGAAACCTGGACCTGCGGCGACTCCCTTGTCGTCGGTCGCCGAGCCGGCCAGGTCGAGGTGCAGGACCTGCAGTCCGGTGATCGTGCCGGTCGGCGTGATCGTGGCGTTCGGGCGCGGCGTCGCCGGCGATCTGGGCATTGATGGTGAGCCGGCCCTGGTTGGTGCTCGAGGTCGACAGGCCCAGCTGGTCCGTGCGCCCGGACCGAGAAGCTGTATGTCCCCGGCGTGAGGTTGAACGGTGTCGTGTACGTCCAGTTGTAGCTGGTCGCGTTGACGTTGCACCGGCGAGACCCGGTACCAACCCGGCGATCACGTCCGACGCCCCAGGTGCCGTCGGAGGCCAGGTTCTCGCGGGTCGTGCTGTTGCGCAGCTGGATCTCGACGGTGTCGAGCTGCTCGTCGTCGGTCGCCGTGCCGGAGAAGGTCAGCGTGTCCGCCGGGTGCCACCGTCACGGTCGGGACCGTGAGTCGGCGGGGTCATCGCGACCGGCGCGCGTGATCGTCACCGTCGGCGCGATCGCCGTGTCGGCTGACGATCCAGGCCGGTCGGCGGTGTCCAGGTCGGACTGGCCGGCGGTGTCGGTCGGCTCTGGCCTGGGCCTGCCACTCGCCCTCGCTGGGCACGGTGACTTCGTAGGACCAGGTGGTGCTCGTGCGCACCCACGACGTCCGGAGTGATCCGGAACGAGTTGTAGATCGCCGACACGGAGCCGTCGTCCTGCAGGTAGCGGTTGTTGGCGTCACGCAGCGTCAGACTCGAGCGAGTTGACGCCCAGGTCGTCGGTCGCCGTGCCGGTGATGGTGAAGGTCGTCGTCGGTGACGACGCTGGTCGGTCGGACCGGTGATGGTCGTGTTCGGCGGCTGCGTCCGTCAGTGCCGAATGTCTCGAACTTCTTGGTCGCCTTGGAGTTGTCGGCCGCGTTGGTGTTCGCGATCGTGCGGGCCAGCACCTTCAGTTCGCGGTTGCTCGGGATGGTCAGCGGCAGCGACCAGTCGGTCGAGCGCCGCGTTCGGCGTCGCCAGGGTCGCGTTGATCGTGTTGCTGGTCGTCGATCCCCAGGTGGTCAGGTCGTCGTTGAGGTAGCGGCGGCTGCTCCGGTCCATGGATCTCGACCTCGACCCGGCTGCACGCCCGGCTGGTGGCCGAGGCGGTGCCGGTGATCGTGAACTGCTCGTCGGCCGCCTTGACCCGGCCCTCGATCGGGTCGGTGATCGTCGTCTCGCACCCCGTTGCTGGCAGGCACCGAGTTGAAGTCGTAGAACGCGAGCCGGCCGACGTTGTACTCGCCCTGGGTGGTGGCGTCACCACCGGTGATGAGGCCTCGCGGTGTCAGCTCCATCGCCTTGTTGCCCTCGAAGGAGTTCGACCCCGGGTTCCACTCGCAGCGCCGTGCCGTCGACCGGGTTGAGCGCGCCGATGTGCTCGCGGTGGACCACGGCGTCGCCGAGGCCGTAGCCGGACAGGCCCTGGCCGGTGCCGTAGCCGACGTCGTCCAGGCCGGGCCACGGCTGCGGCGAGGTCGGCGACTCGTTCCAGGCGAAGTGGCCGCCGATGTAGACCGCCTGCTCGGAGATCGCGACCGAGTAGACGCTGTCGAAGTGCCGGGAGATCCACAGCGGCTGGGCGTTGTCCGCCGCCGTCCGATGGCGATAGGCGACCACCGTGTCGTTGATCGGCGGCCGGTCGCCGCCCGAGCCGCTGGTGACCGCGAAGTACCTGTCGTCCGGCGAGATGTCGCCGCCGTAGATGCGCTGGATGCCGCCGACGAACTGCAGGTTGTCGTCCCACAGCCGGGTGCGCCACGGCAGCAGCTTGTTGGTCCGGGTGTTGATGAGCGCGACGCCGTACCGGTCCTGGCCGTTGACCTGGCGACCGGTGTGCACCACCAGCAGCGTGCCCTGGTCGTGGGTCAGCTTCAGGCGCTGCACGGTGAGCTCACCGTTGCTGCCGATACCGCCGGTGATGTTGTTGACGAAGTCCGTCGCGGACCGCGCCGGTGGTGCGCGTTGACGGCGGCCAGCGCGCTGCGCGGAACGCCGTTGACCGTGGTGAACCGGCCGCCGATGTAGACCGTGGAGTTGGTGACCGCCAGTTCGGTCGCCTTGGCGTCGGTGTTGGCCGTGAAGCCGGTCGACCGGAGCGCCGGTGGTCGGGCTGAGGCGTGCGACGCCTCGCTTGGTGACCCCGTTGACGGCGTTGAAGTTCGCCGGCGACGAAGAGCTTGGTGCCGTCCGGTGAGGCCTCGACGGCCTCGACGCCGCCGCCGCCGAAGGTCGGCCGGAAGGTCGGGTCGACCAGGCCGGTGGTCAGGTCGTACGCCGCCAGGTTGCGCCTGCTGGTAGCGTGGTGGTGTTGCCGGTGGCCTGGTTGCGGATCGAGGTGAAGCCACCCGCGACGTACACGCGGTTGCCGACGACCTCGATGTCCCAGATCTCACCGTCGCTGATCAGCGGCATGTTGGTGCGCGGGATGTCCGGCACGATCCGGGTGTGCCCCGGCGCCGGGTCCTTGGCCGTCGTGACGGCCGGTGCCGGTCTTGGTGGCGGTGTGCGTGCCGTCGCTGACCGTCATGGTGAAGGTGCGGGTGCCGACGGTCGCGTAGGTGTGGGTCGGGCTGTCGCCCGTGCCGGTCTGGCCGTCACCGAAGTTCCAGGTGTAGGTCAGCGGGTCGCCGTCCGGGTCGTAGGTGCGGTTGCCGTCGAACTCACAGGTCATCGTCGCGCAGCCGAAGGTGAAGTCCGCGATCGGCGCCTCGTTGGTCGCCGTCTGGTCCGGACCCGGGTCCAGCACGACGGAGAAGTCGATGTCGCGCGAGGTAGCGGCGCTGGTGGTCGCGGTGCGGGCGGCAGCTGTGCCGATCGCGACCGGGCCGCCGGAGTCGCCGACGACCGGCTCACCTTGCCGCTGCCGGTGAAGGCCGCGGTACGTGCGCTGGGTCGCGCCGGCCGGCAGCGTCCAGGTCAGGTCGACCGAGGACTTCTCGCGACCAGGCGTTGACCAGCCAGGAGTTGCCCTTGGCGACCGTGACCGTCGGGCTGACGTGGCTGGACGAGGAGGAGTCGAGCCCGCGAATGGCGGACGCGGACACAGTGGCGACACCCGTACTGCGGTATGCGGCGACGCTGATCACGGACTTCGTCAGCGCGCTGCCGTCGACCGTGACGTCGCTACCGGCATCGGCAGCGGTCGCCTGCTTGGTCCACACCCGGCCGCGGACGCCGTTGCCGTCGCGGGACTGCAGCAGGGTCCAGCCGGCCACCGTGTCGGTGATCGTGCTGGCGGTGTCGTTGGTGGTGAGGAAGAGCAGCAGGCGGTCCTGCGTCCGCACGGTCGTCGGGATCTTGACCGAGTGGGACTGCCGGTTGCCCGCAGTACTGGCCGAACCGACGTAGGAGATGTCGCCCTGGGTGACCGTGGCCACCGGGTTGACCGTGCCGGTCGCGGTGTCGGTGAGGGAGCCGTCGCTGACCGTCAGGGTCACGGTGCGGGCGCCGTCGCTGGCGTAGGTGTGGTTCGGGTTGACGCCGGTGCCGGTCTGGCCGTCACCGAAGTTCCAGGCGTAGGTGAGCGTGTTGCCGTCCGGGTCGGTCGATGCCGAGGCGTCGAAGCCGCAGAGCAGGCCGTTGCAGCTGGAGAGGAAGGACGCGTCCGGTGCCTGGTTCACGGGATCCGCGACCTGGCCCGGGCTGAGTGCGACCGAGAACTGGACGTCGCGCGAGGTGGCGACGCTGGTGGTCGCGACGTTGGCGGCCGCCGTACCGGTCGGCACCGGGCCGGCGGAGTCGGCGATCACCGAGCTGATCTTGCCCGAGCCGGTGGCCGCAGCGGTGGTCCGCTGGGTCGAGCCGGCCGGCAGCGTCCAGGTGAGGTCGACCGAGGACTTCTCGGACCAGACGTTCACCAGCCAGGAGTTGGTGTCGGCCACCGCCACGGCCGGAGCCGTGTGGCTGGTCGCCGAGGCATCGCTGCCGCCGACCGCCGAAGCGGTCACCGACGCGTTCCCCGTACTTCGGTACGCGGCGACGCCGATCACGGACTTGGCCGCGAGGCTGGTGGTCACCGTGACGTTGGCGTTGACGTCCGCGGCCGTCGCGATCTTCGACCAGAGCCGGCCACGGACCCCGTTGCCGTTGCGGGACTGCAGCAACGTCCAGCCGGTCACCGTGTCGGTGATGGTGCTGGTCGTCTCGTTGGTGGTGATGTAGAGCAGCAGCGCGTCGCCCGCCTGCGCGGTCGCGGGAACGCGGACCGTATGCGCGGTCCGGTTCCCACCATTGCTGGTGCCGGCCACGAAGGAGATCTGTCCGGCGGCCGCCGACGCCGACTGCGCGAGAACAGCAGTCAGAGTCAGCGCCGGAACAAGAGCGACCAACGCAGCAAGAAGCAGACTGAGACGTCGCCTTCGGCCACGAAAGGGTCGAGCGAAGAGCTGGGACACAATCACTCACCAACCAGATTCAGAGAACAGGACGCGGCCCGGCGAACCGCCGGGCCGTTAGTGGAGTTCCCGTAGGTGAGGCGTGCTGGATGGAGTGTGGCGTAGCCGTGGATTCAGGCACGCGTGCGACAACGACGTCGTCTACCGACACTACGTGTCACCCCCCAGTGACCGAGAATCCCACCCCAAAGACCCGCCCCCCGGATCCCCAGGGCTGACTGTGGCACCCCGCCACGCTGCGTGCAAGAGTTTCGGCGGAGATTCGGCATATCAAGCCGTTATCACTACCGAGGGTGAGGGTTTCCGTAGCTCCTGTGAGGTCATTCGGTGCCGCATTCCACGGTATTTCAGGCAGTGACTTTCGCCCGCTGGGGCAGCCTTTCGAGAAGTTTCTTGAGCCGCGGCGCCAACGGCTTCTCGACGCCGTAGTGGAGTGCCGCGGCGGCACCGATCATCAGCGCCATGGTGGCGATGACGAGCAGGATCGCGTTCACGTGCGGGCCGACGCGCTCGAAGATGATGAAACCGACGTGCGCGTGGACCAGGTAGAGCGGGTAGGTGAGGGCACCTAGTACTGCGAACCACGGCTTGGCGAGGTTCTGGGTCTTGCCGAGCGCAACCAGCAGCATGATCGCGAAGATCACGAGCACGATCGCGACGACGACCGCGCTGTGGATCGTGGTGTGGTAGCGGTCGCCGACCCGGTCCGCGAACCCGACGGCGCGGGGGATCGCGTTGCCGAGGGCAATGACGAAGATGGCCAGCGACTGCAGGCTCGGGCCGTTGCGGTAGATCATGCAGAGCGCCATACCGGCGATGAAGTAGTGCGAGAACTGGGTGTTGAGGACCAGGTCGGCCGCGTGCGGGAGAACACCGGTCTCGTAGATGAAGGTGAGGCCCAGCCAGCCCCAGAGGAAGATCGTGACCCGCTTGGTCGTGACGCCGATCCAGGTCAGGACAAGGATCATGGCGTAGAAGCGGAGTTCGGCCCAGAGGGTCCAGTAGACGACGTCGACGTTCTCGATGTTCGGCAGCGAGTTGAACATCGTCAGGTTGGCCACGTACTGCCCGAGGGAGACCGGGAACCTGCCCTTGCTGAACACCACCGACACGATCGCGGTGACCGTGACGGCGATCCAGTACGCCGGGTAGAGCCGGACGATCCGGGAGATCAGGAAGGACCTCGGCGGCCGGTCCCACGCGCTCAGCAGGACGACGAAGCCGCTGATGGTGAAGAAGAGGTCCACCCCGAGGTAGCCGTACCGCGCGATCGGGTCGGCATGCGGGAAATGCAGCGGCGACAGACCACCGGCGTACCCGGAGAAGAGGTAGTGGTAGGCCATCACGGCGACCGCGGCGATGATCCGGAGCAGGTCGATCTCATGCAAGCGTGGGCGAGTCACGACGGATACTCCATCGTATTGACGCCCGGAGATCAAACGACCACGGCCGGATACTGGACTACGACCCTCGGATGACGCCGGCACGGTGGTTCAGCCTCCTGGTGGACGGACGAGTTCCGGATAGGCCGCCGCGACGTTGCGGTAGGCAAGGATCACGTCCGGTGGGACGTCGACATGGTCGATAAAGTTGAGTCCGCGTGGACCGTACCCGTCCGCGTCGTCGCGGAGCCGCCGGATCTCGCCGAGCACGAGCGACACGAACCGCTCCCGCGACCAGGCGGCACGGGGAACCTCCGGGGCGAAGCTGATCAGCTCGACGCCGGGCAGATCCCGGAAGGCCCGCTCGAAACACGCATGGGTACGCCGTTGCATCGTCGGATCCTGAATCAACAACAAGGACCGCTCGCCCCGCACCAGCCGCCGGCTGAACTCCGCGTTCTCCCCACAATTCCTCGACCGATCCTCGACCCGAATCGCCCCCGCATCCACACCGTCCCTCACCAACAGATCCCTCAAGATTGCGCCTCCGGCCGCCCCTCAGCCGCGATCGCCCGCGCCCTCACCGCTTCGATCAGGTGGTGGGTTGAGTGGCCGATGCCGCCGCTGATCAGGATGCGGTTGGCCACGCCGTCGTGATATGCCTTCGCGGTCAGGTCGACCGTCTCCAGGATGGCGCTGCCCATCAGCACCAGTAGGTCGACGGGCCTGGTCAGCTCCGGGACATCCCGCCTCGCCAGGTAGCGACCGAGGGTGTCCAGGTCTTGGTCGATGGCGCTCATCCGAAGCTGACGCGGTCGCTCATCCACGGGTGGACCTCGAAGTGCAGCGGGAGTGCGCCGAGCTCCATCCACTCGTCGAGGGTGTCCCGGGCGACCTCGGTCTCCAGGTCGTACTCCAGTCCCAGCGCGAGGGCCGCATCCGCCCGGTGCATCGCCGTCTCGTGGGTCATCCGGCGGGCGATGAACTTGGTGCTCTGGTCGGCGACCGGCGTCACCACGGCTTTGTCCGGCCCGGCGTCCCGCAGGGCGGCGGCCAGCTGGCGCGCACCCTCGATCAGCCAGCTCGCCGAGCTTCTCGGGGTCCGAGTCGCTGAAATGGGTGGGGTCGCGGAAGTCGTCGTCCCCTGGTGCCTGGCCGTTGCGGACCACGTACTCCGCTTCGCGGTGCGCTCCGCCGACGTGGCGAACCAGTTGACCGACGTTCCAGCCTGGGCAGGAAGGCACCGGCGTACTGAGGTCCGCGTCCACCAGGTGCTGGTTCAGCAGCGCGGCCTGGGTGACGAGCTGGTCGCAGTACTGGCTGTAGTCCACTGTGAGTCTCCGTCTGATCGGGTGCGGTCAGCTCTTGGTCGGAGCAGGCCTGCGCTCGTTGACATCGCTAGCGGCGACCTCGGAGTAGGCGGGTTTCGTAGTCGGGGAGCTTGGCCCACCAGTGGTGGTAGCGGCTGTAGGGATGCGGGTCGCGCTTGGCGAGGAACTTGGTGAGCGCCCGAGCCTCGACGCCCAGCTCCTTCCAGACCTTGGCGGGGAGCTTGTGAAAGGCGGTGGCCTCGATCCCGTCGTCGACGGTGCGCCAGATACCGGCGACGTGCCCGTCGACGAGCAGGGTCGGCAGAGTGTCCCCGTTCATCCGGATCACGATCTTCCGGTACTCCGGCGGGATCACCCGGCTGCGGTCGGCGTACGCGAGCAGCGTGCTGTCCCACATCGGCAACAACCGCGCCGGCGCCGGAGTGTCCTCATCGGGCCTCAACCCACCCGGTACGTCGTACAGCTCCTTGCCGTCCGGACCTTCGAGCTTCTCCAGCTTGTCGCCCAGTGCCTCGATCGCCAGCTTCACCCGGGCTCTTTGGATCAGGCCGAACTGTCCGATGTCCGCCACGGACGCCGGGCCGAAGCCTTCGAGATACCGCCACACGAGGCTCTGCAACGCGACATCCGAGGCGGCCTTGTCCAACGGGGTGTGCGGCGTGGTCGAGGACATGTACGACGGCCGGTACCCGAAGGCCCACGGTCCACCGGTCGGTGCATGGAGCACCGGCATGAAGGTCCGCAGCGCCCACCACATCCGCTTCGGATCCGTCTTGATCCGCTCCTGCAGCCACGCCTCGACCTCGGCATTCGATCGCGGCACGGTCACGAACTCAAGCGTGTCCTCGACGACTGCCTCGGCAAGCTCCCGCGTCAGCCCGGTCTCGGTGTACCGGGCGTCCCCGAGCCGCGTCCGCAACTGCGGCTGCATCGCCTTGTGCATCGCCGGATGATCACTCGGATGCACCACGTGCAGGGTGAACCGCATCAGCGTCGCCTTCACCAGCTCCCGCCCGGCGAACGCCGCATCAAGCTCTCCGGGGTCGAACCCGTCCAGCCGATTCCACAACGCGATGTACGGCGAGGCCGCCTGCTGGCCCTGGATCGCCACGATCCGCCGGGTCCCCTCGACGACCCCGAGCGGCTCCCGCGCCAACAGAAGCTGCCGCCCCAACGTCGCCCGATTGAGCCCCCGCTCCGTCAGCCTCATCCCAACACCCTAAATCCCCCCACCGACAAGCCGATCTTCAGCAAGCCGCGAGGTAGGAGGAACCGCGACTTGCGGCGGGTGGACCGGCGCTCGGAGCCGCGCTGGGGCGGCTCCGGGACCTGGGCTGGGTGGAGCGACGGTGTCGAAAGCTGCGAGCTTGGGCGGGTGGAGCTGCGGGCGCCGACGCCCGCGCGAAGCCCTGGGCGCGGCGTCGGGAGGTGTGGCAGGTGCTCAGCGGGTGCCGTAGAGGTGGTCCAGGGCTAGTTGGTCGAGGTGTTCGAAGGCCATGCCTCGGGTGCCGGCCTCGTCGGGGTCGAAGGTTTCGGTGCGGAGGGTGGCGATGGTTTCGTCGGGGGCGAGGCGTGGGTTGGGCCAGTTGGTCGAGGCGGGCGTCGAGGAGGGCTTGCTGGACGTCGGGGTCGGCGCGGAAGGCGCGAACCTTGGAACGGAGAACGAGGTAGTTGTGCATGCAGGCTGCGGCTGACGCCCAGACGCCGTCCATGTCCTCGGTGCGGGGTGGCTTGAAGTCGAAGTGGCGCGGACCGTCGTAGCCGCCGTGCTCGAGGATGTCGACGGTCCAGAAGGCGCCGCGGGCGTTGCCGGCGCCGAAGCGGAGGTCCTGGTCGTAGCGGGGACCGTTCTGGCCGTTGAGGTCGGCGTGGAAGAGCTTGCCGTGCCAGAGCGCCTGGGCGATCCCGTGCGCGTAGTTGAGCCCCGCCATCTCCTCGTGCCCGACCTCGGGGTTGAGCCCGACCCGGTCGGAGTGTTCGAGCGTCTCGATGAAGGCGAGCGCGTGACCGATCGTCGGCAGCAGGATGTCGCCGCGCGGTTCGTTCGGCTTCGGTTCGATCGCGAACCGGATGTCGTACCCCTGCTCGATCGCGTAGGACCCGAGCACGTCGAAGGCTTCCTTGTACCGGTCGAGGGCGGCCCGGACATCCTTGGCCGCGCCCGACTCAGCCCCTTCGCGCCCACCCCAGGCGACGAACGTCGAGGCACCGAGCTCCGCCGCGAGGTCGAGCTGATCGGCGGCCTTGCGGATCGCGTACCGGCGGACGTCGCGGTCGTTGTTGGTGAACCCGCCGTCGCGGAACACCGGGTGGGCGAAGAGGTTCGTCGTCACCATCGGCACGGCGAGACCGGTCTCCTCCAGCGCCGCCCGGAACGGCTTCAGGTGCGCATCGCGCTCGGCGACGGAACTCCCGAACGGAAAGACGTCGTTGTCGTGGAACGTGATGCCGTAGGCACCCAGATCGCTCAATCGGCGAACGGCTTCGGCCGGGTCGAGCACCGGCCGGACCGGACCGCCGAAGACGTCGACGCCTTGCCAGCCGACGGTCCACAGCCCGAAGGAGAACTTGTCCTCGCGAGTGGGTGCGAAGTCGGCATCGGTCATGGTGATTCCTCCAACAAGTGTGGTGATCGGCTGAGCCCTGGAAGAGTGGTTAGCGGCTGAAGCCGGCCGTGAGTCCGCTGAGCAACTGCCTGCGCCCGAGCGCGTAAAGGATGACGATGGGAAGAGTGGTCAGTACGACGGACGCCAGCACCGCCGGGCACGTTGACGCTGTACTGCCCCTGGAATGTCCACAGCGCGAGCGGAAGCGTCCGCTTGTCAGGGCTCTGCGTCAGGATCAACGGCAACAGGAAGCCGTTCCAGACTCCCAGCCCGTTGTAGATGCAGACCGTCACCAGGGCCGGCCGGGTCAGTGGCAGCGCGAGACTTCGCAGCATGCCCCATTCGCTCGCGCCGTCGACGCGCATCGACTCGAAGAGTTCCTTCGGGACGTCGCGGATGAAGTTCGTCAGCACCAGCACGGACAACGGGATCGAGAACGCGATCGACGGCAGGATGATCGCGAGCAGGCTGTCGTACAGATGCATCTTGATGATCAGCAGGTAGACCGGGATGATCGTCGCCTGCAACGGGATCGCGAGACCCATCAGGAACAACCCGTTGACCCCGGAAAGGAACCGGCTGCCGGCCCCGCGGACGATCGCGTACGCCGCCATGAAGGCGATCGCGACGGCGGGCAGGATCGTGCCGATGGTGACGATCACACTGTTCACGAAGTACCGCGGGAAATCGGACTCGATCACCAGTTTGTAGTTGGCGATGGTCGGCTCCGACGGCAGCGCGAACGGGTTCTGGACGAAGTACGCGCTCTGGTCCTTGAAGCTGGTGACGACGATCCAGTACAGCGGGATCAGCACGATCACCAGCCAGACCCAGCCCGGCGATGCCGCCGAGCCAGTTGAGCTGGAGGAGCCGCCGCGCCCGCGCCGGACCGGTGCGTGCCTGGGTTGCTTGCGCCTGGCTGGTCAGCACGGCCATGTCAGGCTCCTTCCTGCTGGCTGGCCGTCGTACTGCCGCCGAGCCGGCGGAGCAGCAGGGCGAGGGCGAGGCCGAGCAGGACCAGGAGGACGGCGATCACGCTCGCCGGTCCCATCAGGTTGGCCTGGAAGCCCCGCTTGTACATGTCCAGGGCGAGCACCCGGGTCGCGTCACCAGGACCGCCCGCGGTGAGCACGAAGATCAGGTCGAAGAAGGTCAGTGACCCGACCACCATCAGCGTCGACGAGGTGATGATCGTGTACTTCAGTTGCGGCAGCGTGATGCTGAAGAACTGCCGGATCCGCCCGGCACCGTCGATCGAAGCGGCCTCGTACATCGTGGTCGGGATCTGCCGGACGCCGCCTTGGTAGATGAGGGAGTGGAACGGGATGAACTGCCACGAGACCACGAAGATGACCACGCCGAGTGCGAGGCCGCTCTTGCCGAGCCAGTCCTGGGTCAGGAAGCTCAGGTGCAGCCCGGGCCCGAGCCCGAAGTTCGGGTCGAGCAGCGCCTTGTAGGTGATCGCGATCGCCGCCGAGCTCAACAGCAGCGGGATGAAGTAGAGAACCGCCAGGAACGCCCGATACCGCTGTCGCCCGGCAAGGAACGTGCCGAGCAACAGGCTGAAGGGCGTCTGCACGGCCCAGGACAGAATCATGATCTCGAACGTCACCAGCACGGTGTGCGGCAACGCCGGGTCCCGGAGAACCGAACTCCAGTTGGAGAGCCCGGCGGTGTGGATCGCGCCGAGACCGTCCCACTGCGCGAAGCTCAGCACCAGCACGCCGACCAGCGGGACGACCCCGAACAGGAAGAACATGGCGAGGGCCGGCAGCACCATCCAGGCCACGGGACCGCTCCGCCCGGCGCGCGAAGAGGTGGCCCGCGGATAAGCCGATACGCCGGGGGGAGCGGCCGCCGTCACTTGCCGATCACCAGGTTCATGCTGTCCGCGAACTGCTGCGGCGAGATCGACAGCTGGAAGAGCTTCGCGATGTTGTCGAGCAACGTCTCGGCCGCGGTCGGGCTGAGTGCCTGGTCCCACGACTGGGCGAAGTTCTTCGCGTTCGCCGCCGTGTCGTAGACGAAGTTCAGCCACTCGGCGTCGTTCTTGTCAGAGATCGACGAGAGCTTGTCCTTCGCGCTCTTCACGACCGGAATGTTGCCGGACTTCACCCAGGCATCCACGGTGGCGTCGTCGAGCGTGTTGTTCGCGATGAACTTCTTCGCGGTGTCCTTCTCGGCCTGGCTTGCCTTGGAGGAGATCGACATGTACTGACCCGGGTTGCCGACGGTGTCGCTCGGGTCGCCCTTGCCGCCGTCGACCGGCGGGAAGTTCATGTACCCGAGGTGGCCGCCGCTGACGAAGTCCTTGCCGTCGGCCTTCATCCCGCCGTACGTCCAGGCGCCGTGCAGCATCATCGCCGCCCGGCCCGTGTAGAGCAGGGCCTGGTCGGCGTTGGAGTCGGCGGTGATCGAGGAGAAGCCCTTGATGAAGCCGTTCGCCTTGATCAGCTTCTGCATCTCGTCAGTGCCTTGAGTGGCGGACGGATCGGACCAGCGCGTTCGCCTTGCCGTCGAAGATGTTCTGGAAGACCTCGCTGCCGCCGATCCGGTCGAACAGGAACTCCAGCCACATCATGTTGGTCCAGCGGGACTGGCCGCCGAGCGAGAACGGCGCGATGCCTCTTGCTCGTTGAACTTCGGCACCAGGTCCATGATGTCGCCCCACGACTGCGGGGGCTCGGCGCCGATCTTCTCGAACGCGCGCTTGTCGTAGAACAGCACGATCGGCGTCACGGTCTCACCAGGCACCGCGTAGATCTTGCCGTTGACCGTCGCCGCCGTGAAGGCGGACGGGAAGATCGAGTTCTTCAGGTCGGCTTGCTGGTCGAGCCAGCCGGTCAGGTCCTCGACCTGGCCGGCTTCGACGTAGGCTCTTCAGGCCGCCACCGCCCCAGCCCCAGATCAGCGTCGGGCCCTGGCCGGCGCCGATCGCGGTCTTGATCTTCTGCTTGAACGCGTCGTTCTGGAACTCGGTGGTCTTCGAGCTTGCGTGTCCGGGTTCGCGTCGTTGAACCGCTTGACCTGGGCCTCGCGGATGGCCTGCTGCGGCTGGCCGGTGAGGAACCAGTACGACGCGCCGCCGCCGGTCGTCGCACCGCCGCTCGAACTGCCGGAACTCTTCGGGCCGGACGTACCGCAGGCCGCGAGGCTGCCGGCGAGGCCGGCAGCGACGGCACCGCCGGCGGTCAGGCGGAGGAAGTTACGCCGGGATGTCGCCATGGGATCCACTATGATCTCCTAACCGGTTAAGACTATGTTTCGTAACGTAGGTTTCGAGCATGTTGCTGTCAAGGGCTTGAACTCAGCGTTCTCAGGGGTGACAGTGGCAGCTCAGACAACCCCAGCCAGCAAAGGGAAACGCGCTGCCGCGCGGCCAGATGCCGAGAGCGATCGGGTGCGGCCCAGTTCTCGAAACTTTTCGATACTTTGTTACCGCCGTGGCCGTTCAGTAGGGAGAATTTCGTGACCACCTCTGCGTCAACACCAGCCGACCGCCCGTGGCAGGACACCTCGCTGCCCGGCCGCGAAGCGGGCCGAACTGTTGCTGCAGGCAATGACGCTGGAGGAGAAGGTCGCCCAGCTCGGCAGCCGCTGGGTGGGCAACGACATGGCCGAGACCGAGTTGCCGGCCGACGAGCAGCTCAACGTCGCGCCGATGCAGGACGTCTTCGCGGCCGGCGGATCCGTTTCGCTGGAGGACGCGAGCCGGCACGGTCTCGGCCATCTCACGAGGGTCTGGGGCAGTGTCCCGCTGACCGTCGAGGAGGGCGTGGCCGAGCTGGTCCGCCAGCACGAGGTCGTCCTCGCGGGATCGAGACTCGGTGTCCCGGCGCTCGTCCACGAGGAGTGCCTGACCGGCTTCACGACGTACGGGGCGACTGTCTATCCGACTGCTCTTGCCTGGGGCGCCACCTTCGATCCCGAACTGGTGGAGCGGATGGCGACGGCGATCGGACGCGACATGGCGGCGGTCGGGGTGCATCAAGGGCTGTCGCCGGTGCTCGACGTCGTCCGCGACTACCGCTGGGGCCGCGTCGAGGAGACGATCGGTGAGGATCCCTACCTGGTGGCGATACTCGGCTCGGCGTACGTGCGTGGTCTGCAGAGCGCCGGCGTGATCGCCACGCTGAAGCATTTCGCCGGCTACTCGGCGGCGCAGATCCGGGCGCAACCACGGGCCGGTCTCGATCGGGCGCCGCGAACTGCTCGACGTCATCCTGCCGACCTTCGAGACCGCGATCGCGACCGCCGGCGCGGGCTCGGTGATGAGCTCGTACTCCGATGTCGACGGACTCCCGGCCGGTGCCGATCCGTGGTTGTTCACCGAGCTTCTTCGTAACGAGTGGGGCTTCGAGGGCACGGTCGTCTCCGACTACTGGGCGGTGCCCTTCCTCGCCACCATGCATCGCGTCGCTGCCGACCCCGACGCAGCGGGCGCCCTTGCTCTCACCGCCGGAACCGACGTCGAGCTGCCCGACACCATCGGTTTCGGCGGTGGGTTGGTCGAGCGGGTCAAGGACGGCACGTTGTCGGAGGACCTGATCGACCGCGCCGCGCGCCGCCTGCTCCTGCAGAAGGCACACCTCGGGCTCCTCGACCCCGACTGGACGCCAGCCGGCTCCGTCGCCACCGGCCCCGATGGGGTCTCTCGCTCCGCCGACGCCGACAACGAATCGGGCTCGGGTGGTTCCGTTGCTGTTGGCATCGAGTCGGGGCGCGATGGTTCCGCCGCGATCGATCTCGACTCGCCGGCGAATCGGGCGCTCGCCCGCGAGCTGGCCGAACGGTCGATCGTCCTGCTCGACGCCGGCTCGGCGCTTCCGTTGCTCGGCGACGATCGCCCTGCCCTGCAACGGATCGCCGTCGTCGGGCCCTGTGCCGACGACCCGCGGACGTTCATGGGCTGCTATGCCTTCCCGAACCATGTCCTACCTCGCTATCCCGATCGCGACCTCGGCATCGAGGTCCTCTCCGCAGTGGATGCCCTGGGCAAGGAATTGCCCGGCGTGAATGTCCTACACACAAGAGGATGCCCGGTTCTGGGCGACGATCGATCGGGATTCTCCGAGGCTGTGGACAACGCGCGGAACGCCGATCTCTGCATCGCCTACGTCGGCGATCTGTCGGGCCTGTTCGGCCACGGTTCCTCAGGCGAGGGGTGCGATGCCGAGGACCTCCGCCTCCCCGGCGTACAGGCTGAACTCCTTGAGCAACTCCTCGATACCGGGACGCCGGTCGTCGTGGTGGTCGTCTCCGGCAGGCCCTACGCGTTGGGCGACTTCGCCGACCGTGCAGCAGGCTTGGTCCAGGCGTTTCTTCCAGGCCAGGAAGGCGGTCGAGCGATCGCCGGCGTACTCAGCGGAAGGATCAATCCCGGCGGCAAACTCCCGGTCCAGATCCCGCGCAACGCAGGTGGTCAACCGGCGACCTACCTCCAGCCGCCGCTCGGCAGCGCGGAGAGCGCAGGCATCAGCGGACTCGAAACCGTACCGCTGTACCCGTTCGGCTTCGGCTCGTCGTACACGACTTTCGAGGTCGACGACCTGCGCCTCAGCAGCACCGAGATCCCGACCGATGGCGAGTTCACCGCGACCGTCCGGGTCCGCAACACCGGCAACCGCGCAGGCGACGAGGTGGTCCAGCTCTACCTCCACGACGTCATCGCCCAGGTCGCCCGCCCGGTGAAGCTGCTGACCGGTTTCGCGCGCGTCCAACTCGAGCCCCAAGCGGCGGTCGACGTCACCTTCCACGTCCACGCCGACCGTACGGCGTACAGCGGACCGGACCTTCGCCGCATCGTCGAGGCCGGCGACCTCGAAGTACTGGTCGGCACCTCGTCGAGCGACCTGCCGTGCCGCGAAATCGTCCGGCTCACGGGAAATACCCGCGTCGTCGGGCACGATCGTAGGATGATCACCCCCGTCGACCTGACGCCTGCAGCAGGAGGAGTGTGAGGAGGTGCCGCGCTTGAGAGGCCGTACTACGTTGGCCACCGTCGCTGCCTCGGCAGGGGTGTCGGTCGCGACGGTCTCCAAGGTGCTCAACGGACGCAGCGACGTCTCCGAATCGACCCGCGCCCGGGTCCAGGAGATGCTGCAAGGAGCACGAGTACGTCGGGCGCCGTCCCGAGCCGGTCGAGCGGCCCACGTCGAGCTGTTCTACCAGGGTTTCCTGAACAGCTACTCGGTCGAGGTGATCCAGGGCGTAGTCGAGGCGGGCCAGGCCGCCGATGTGGATGTCGTCGTCAGTTCCAGGCCGCACCAGTCGCACGCACGCGGCGCGGGCCGGGCGCAGCCCTGGGTCCGGGGGCTGGCCGCGACCGGGCGGCGGGCCGCGATCGGCATCACCTGTGAGCTGACCGGCTGCCGACCTGGCTGCGTTGTCACGGGCCAGACTGCCGCTGGTCGTCGTCGACCCGATCAACATCGCCCAGCCTGATGTGACGAGTGTCGGCTCGACGAACTTCGCAGGCGGAATGGCGGCGACCCAGCACCTGCTGTCGCTCGGCCACCGGCGCATCGCCTACCTCGGCGGCCCGCCGACCTCGGGCTGCAACCAGGCCCGGATGAACGGGTTCCGCGGCGCGATGGAGGCCGCCGGAGCGCCGGTGCCGAAGGAGTACGTGTGGCTGCGGGAGTTCCTGTACGACGACGGGCTGGCCGGCGGAGCCGAGTTGCTCGACCTGCCGGAGCCGCCGACCGCGATCTTCGCGGGCAGTGACGAGGTCGCGTTGGGCGCGATGGAGGCCGCCCGGGCGCGCGGGTTGCGAGTGCCTGAAGATCTCAGCGTGGTCGGGTTCGACGACACGCAGGTGGCGCGGCTCGCCTCGCCTCAGCTGACCACCATTCGTCAGCCGCTGCGCGAGATGGGCGCGGTCGCACTGCGCACGGCGCTGCAGCTCGCGGCCGGTGAGAAGGTCGACTCGCACCACGTGGAGCTAGCGACCCGGCTGATCGTCCGGAGCTCAGCAACCGAACCAGCGCTGGAACCTGCTACTTCCTAGCGATGGTGCCTGCGGTAGCGGGCACGCGGTCCGCCGATGATGAAGACCCAGAACATGATCCAGAGGATCCACGGTGCCGCGAACGTCACGCTGGCCACGACCACGCCCATCATCAGGATCGGCAGCAGCCAGAAGAACGGCGGCGGGCTGAATCGCTGCGGTGTCTGCGAACGCCGTGCCCAGGGAGCCCGGCCGTCGCGGACCACCACGGCGTACGGGAACTGCTCGACCGCCTGCTCATCCGGAAGGTCGGCGAACAGGGGCGCCAGGTCGTCGACGTAGCGGGCGCGGGTCGCCTGCTCGCTGCGTTCCTCGAACTCCGCCTGGGTGATCCTGCCGGCCACGAAATGATCGCTGAGTGCGGCCACGGCCTGGTCGCGCTCGGCATCACCGATCCGGACCTGACCGCCGGTCGCTCGCCGGAACGGGCTCGGGTCGTCCTGGCGCCGGAAAGGGCTTGGTTGGTCCTCGCTCATGGCCTGTCCTGCTTGCCGGAGCCGCCGTCGGAGTCGTCTGCCGGGTCGTCGTCGGCGAGGATCGAGTAGAGCGTCTTGCGCAGCTCGACCAGTGCCTTCCGGGTCTTCTCCTGCTGGTCGGGGTTGCCCGCGGCGAGGATCTGCCAGAGTGCGGCGCCGACCTGGCCGAGGAGCGGCTTCAGGTTGTTGTCGTCGTCCGCGGGAGGCGGCGTCATCGCCTCCCAGGGAGCAGAGACCTCCTCTGCGTGCTCTGCGACGTACGCGCGACCTTCGTCGGTCAGCGTGAACGTCCTGCGCCCGACTGCGGCATCCGCCGTCACCAGGCCTTCGTCCTCGAGCTGCTGCAGGGTCGGGTAGATCGAGCCCGGGCTGGGTTTCCAGGCCCCGCCACTGCGCTCGGCGACCTCCTGGATGATCTGGTAGCCGTTCATCGGCTGCTCAGCCAGTACTGCGAGGATCGCGGCCCGCACGTCTCCCCGGCGAGCCTTCGGCCCACGCCAGCCACGCGGCCCGCCCCAGCCCGGACCGGTGCCCTGGCCGAAGCCGGCGCCGAATCCCGGGCCGCCGCCGAACAAGGCGCCCCACTGGCCGCCGAAGGGGTGCTGACCGGCGTACGCGCTGTGTCCGCGCCGCCCGCCACCCATCGCGGCGATCCAGTCCTTCTTGATGTCCTCGATGAACGAACAATGCTGTGCGATCTGCTGCCAGGGCCACCCGGCCGCGTACGTCGATCCGGTCATGCTGGACCACCGTTCTTCCGAAGCTGTTCCGATACGTCGACGATATATCGCGAACCTATCGGACCCAAGGAATCTTCACCCTGATTTTCGGTCGAGAAGCCCGGATCGGCTCCGACGTTGCCTGCGACGAAGGAGATGCGGATGAATCCCGAGAAGCTGTTGCGGACGTACGTGCTGCTGACCGTCGTGTCGACGGGTGCCTCCTCCATGATCTGGGGGATCAACACGCTGTTCCTGCTCGACGCGGGGCTGAGTATCGGTGAGGCCTTCGCGGCGAACGCCTTCTTCACGGCAGGGATGGTGCTGTTCGAGGTGCCGACCGGGGTTATCGCCGATACGGTCGGCCGGCGCGCGTCGTACCTGCTCGGCTCGGCGACCCTGTTCGGATCGACGTTGCTGTATCTGCTGCTCTGGCAGGTGCACGCGCCATTCGCCGCTTGGGCAGGTGCGTCGATCCTGCTCGGGCTGGGCTTCACCTTCTTCAGCGGTGCCACCGAGGCATGGCTGGTCGACGGGCTGAACGCGACCGGGTACGGCGGTTCGCTGGAGTCCGCCTTCGCCAAAGGACAGGTCGCGAGCGGCATCGCGATGATGTGCGGCACGATCGCGGGCGGCGTACTGGCTCAGGCGACCAACCTCGGTGTTCCGTACCTGGTACGAGCGGTGCTGCTCGGTGTCACCTTCGTGGTCGCGTGGCGGTCGATGTACGACGTCGGGTTCACGCCGCAGCCGCGGGTGTCGCTGCTGGGGGAGATGCGCGACATCGTGCGGTCCTCGCTGGACTACGGGTTGCGCAACCCGCCCGTGCGCTGGCTGATGCTAGCTGCGCCGTTCAGCATGGGCGTGAGCGGCTACGGCTTCTACGCTGCACAGCCCTACTTGCTCCAGCTCTACGGCAGCCACGACTCGTACGCCGTAGCGGGGCTCGCGGCTGCACTGGTCGCCGCAGCGCAGGTTGTCGGCGGTGTCTCCGCACCTGTCGTCGCCAGAGCCTTCAAGCGCCGTACGTCGGTGTTGCTGGTCACCTCGGTCGGTACTGCGGGCGTCCTGCTGCTGATCGGACTGGTGTCGAGCTTCTGGACCGCGCTGGTACTGCTCGCGGTCTGGGGGATCATGTTCGCCGCTACTGGGCCGGTGCGGCAGGCATACCTCAACGCGTTCATCCCGTCGGCGCAGAGGGCGACTGTGCTGTCTTCCGACAACCTGCTGGCTTCGGGCGGTGGCGTGGTGATCCAGCCGATCCTCGGCAAGGCGGCCGACGTCTGGAGCTACGGCCCGTCGTACCTGCTCAGCTCTGGTATCCAGCTCCTCGTCCTTCCCTTCCTCCTGCTCGCCCGCTCCGAGTCTGTTGCCAAAAGCAATGACCTACAGGTCGTCCGGTGAAGGGAGTGGCTTCTTGCGCTCGGCCTCGATCTGGAGTTCGAGGTGCGACTCGGCGGCGGCCGGATGCCACATCTGGTCGAACGGGCCCATCATCGAGCCGCTGATCCCGCGCCGCCGGGCGCGCGCAGCCGCCCAGGCCAGCAACGCCAGGAACCCGGCGACGACGGCCAGGCTGACGAAAAGAATCCAGATCCCGTTGATCGCTCCCACCTCCTGTGTCTGGAGAACGGAGAGGTGGGGCGGCTCGTTCCATCACGCAGTCGCTGATTGCAGCCAACGGACTTTCGAAAGGGGCTGGACCTGAACGGCAGCCTCGGCGTACCCTGCAAGAATGCATATGAGCGAATTGGGCACACAACTCATTTCAACTGTATCACCTGAGGGGGAAGAGCGCAAGTCACCCAAATCCGGGGTTTGGCGACTCGGAGATCGCACCGTCCGGCGGATCGGATTCGGGACCAAACGGCTCGGCGGTTCCGGCCAGCGGGACGGGGCCGCGCAGGTCAAGGGGCTGCTGCGCCGGGCCGTCGAACTCGGCGTCAACCATCTCGACACCGCGGCCTTCTATCCGACCTTCGCCCGGGCCGGCGAGACGCGCGACTTCACCGGCCTGGACTGGGCCAACGACGCCATCCGGCGCGCGCTCGCGCCGTACCCGGCGGACCTGGTGATCGCCACCAAGGTCGGCCCGACCGAAACCGGGCTCGCCCGGCCCGATCAGCTCCGCGGGCTGGTCGAGGACAACCTGCGCCAGCTCGGGGTGGACTGCCTCGACCTGGTCTATCTGCGGCAGACCGGACTCGAGTCGGTCGCCGAGCACTTCGGCGTACTGGCTTCGCTGCGCGAGGCGGGGATGATCCGGCACCTGGGGCTGTCCAACGTGCGCATCGAGCATCTCTCGCAGGCTCAGGAGATCGCGCCGGTGATCGCAGTACAGAACAGGTACGGCGTCGACTTCGGCCGCGTCAACGATGCGATGGTCGCTGCCTGCGCCGCCCAGGAGATCGCCTTCGTCCCGTTCTTCGCTCTCACCGGCGCCGCTCGCGAGGCCGGGGGAGTCGCCCAGTCCGACCCGGTCGAGACCATCGCCCGCGACCACGGCGCGACGCCCGCCCAGATCCGGATCGCCTGGACCCTCGCCCAGGGCCCGAATGTGCTGGCCATCCCCGGCACCGGCAACCCGGCTCACCTGATCGAGAACCTCGCCGCTGCCACGATCCACCTGACATCTGACGAACTAGCCGTTCTCAACGCATTGCCCAGTGTCGACTAGCTAAGCTCGGTACAGCGATCTGGGAAGGGGGTCGACCGTGGATCCCCTTCCCTTCGCCGACCATCGTGCGGGGCTGCTGTTCTCGATCGCGGTCGGGCTCTTCGCCTTGTTGCAAACGGGGTCTGGGGTGGTCGCGTCCGTACGGCGGTGGCGCGCACGGGCGAGCCATGTCCGGCTTGACCGGGGCACGCTGCCGCTGGTCATCCTCTTCGCCGGCGCTGGTTTCTTCGCCGCGGTCCTGTGCGCTGTCCACGTCAGTAGCGCGACCATCGGCTCCGGCTTGGTCCGTTGGCTGGTCTTCGACATCGGCATCTTGCTGATCGTTGCCGGCGCCGCGCTGAGGCTGTGGGCGATCGTGACGTTGGGTCGATGGTTCACGTACGACGTACGCGTCGCCGAAGGTCAACCGGTCGTCAGCACCGGCCCCTACCGCTGGGTCCGGCACCCGAGCTACACGGGCGTCCTGTTACTCCTGCTCGGCATCGGCCTGACCCTGGGCAACTGGCTCTCACTGCTCTTCATCGCCACGCTTCCCACTGTCGGCCTCATCCTCCGCATCCGGGTAGAAGAAGCAGCCCTCCACGCGACACTGGGCCCCTCCTACGACCAGTACGCCGCCACCAAACCCCACCTATTCCCCGGCCTCTGGTGACGGCGGCCGAGCCAGGAAAGCCGATTTGGCGTCGGGGGAGAACCCGCACGCGCGGTAGAAGGCGAGCGTGGATGGTCTGCGTGATCCGGTCATCAACATCGCCTTGTAGCACCGGCGTCCCAGGCAGCCGCGAGCGTGGCGGCCATGATTTCTTTGCCGAGACCGGTGCCGCGCCGGGATTCGTCCACGACGACGTTCTCGACCACGGCGTACGGAGAGGCCGACCGGGTCAGATTCGGAATCACATTGAGATAGGTCGTGGCGACAATCACCCCGTTCTCCTCGAGCACGAAGATCCGCAACCCAGCGTCCGCACGATCTCCTCGAACACCCTGGCCCCGTCCCGGATCACAGGATCCTTCGGGTGCAACTGCCCGTACAGCCGAAGCCCCGTCGAAATCCCCAGCCCCAGCCTAGAAAATGGGACTATCGCGGCCGACTCGTCGAGGCGCGCTGCGAACTGGAACTTCGGATGACCGCGCCGACGCGGTACAGGCGAGTCTCAAAGGGCAGTGTGCGATTGGCGACCCGGAGCGACCCGAGCCCAACGATGACTAGCTCCACCCGGCGCCAGTAGTTCGTATACAAAACACTTGGCGCGCCCGGCAGGATTCGAACCTGCGACCCACAGATTAGAAGTCTGTCGCTCTATCCAGCTGAGCTACGGGCGCATTGCCGGGCCAGGGGGCGCGGCACGGATCAGAGTCTCTCAGATCCGGGGTCGATCGTGCTCGTGGGTTACCGGGTGGGTCGGCGGACGGAGTACGGGAAAGATCGGGAAACCCGCGGCGGGGTGCACACGGGGAGTGAGATGGACAGGTTGTCGTTCCATCCCGGTAACGCTGAGTGGGCTGTCCTGCCACGTTGATGGCTCTACAACTAGGCTGCGGGCATGAGTTACCCCTCAGGAGGCCCGGCCGAGTCGCCACAAGCGGCGGCAGGGTCGGCTTACCCGCCCGGTGGCCCCCAACCGCAGCCGAACGTGCTCGGGACCCATCCGGTCCCCGGCCAGCGGCGGAATCAGGGGATCCTGATCGGTGTCGTGATCGCCGTGGTGTTCGCGGTCGCCGGATTGCTGATCTTCGGGATCGTGGCCAGGTCCACCGGTTTCGGCGGGTTCGCCTGGGGTCTGCTGTTCGCGTTCGTACCGGTGGTGCCGGTCATCGCGGTCTACCTGTGGCTGGACCGGTACGAGCCGGAGCCGGCCAAGTACATCCTCTTCGCCTTCTGCTGGGGTGCGTTCATCGCGACCCTGGCCGCGATCTTCATCAACACCCGGGCAGCCGACCTGCTGCACGAGGCGCACAGCGGTGGCAACCGTGCGGCCGTGTTCGTCGCGCCCGTGGTCGAGGAGTTCGCCAAGGGGTCCGTGATCCTCCTGCTGGCGCTGGTCCGGCGCAAGGAGTTCGACGGGATCATCGACGGCCTGGTGTACGCCGGGATGGTGGGCGTCGGCTTCGCCTTCACCGAGAACATCCTCTACATCGGCCGGATCTTCGACGAGCTCTCCAAGGAGTCCGGGAGCGCCGCTGGGCTCCGCGGGGCTTTCCTGCTGTTCCTGCTGCGCTGCTTGGCGACCCCGTTCGCCCATCCACTCTTCACGTCTTTCACAGCGATAGGTATAGGTGTCGCAGTACGACATCGCAGTACGGCGGTGCGCTACCTGGCGCCCATCGTCGGGTACCTGACCGCAGTACTGGCTCACGGGCTCTGGAACGCCGGAGCTGGCTGGGCCGGCGGTGGCGGCTTCATCGCCGTCTACCTGGTGCTGATGGTGCCGATGTTCTTCGCCATGGTCGCCTTCGCTCTGGTGATGCGGAACCGCGAGGGACAGATGATCGCCTCCCGGCTCTATGACTACGTGCGGTTCGGCTGGCTGATCCCGCAGGACGTGCCGTTGATAGCCACCTTGCGCGGTCGCAAGGCGCTCCGGCAGAACGCCAAGCGGTACGGCGTACAGGCTGAGACCGCAGCCAAGGCCTTCCAGCAGAACGCCACCGAGCTGGCGTACCTGCGGGACAAGATCGTCCGCCAGGTGATCGGTCCGGACGCGCTGGAGACGGAGAAGCAGCTGCTGGACGAGCTGCGGGTCCGGCGACCGAGCGTGCCGTTCCCGCCGATGCCGGCGTTCGCGCAGGCGGTGCCGCAGGGGTCCGGAGCCGGGTACGCCGCTCCGGGCGGACCTGGTCCCGGCGGGCCCGGTGGATATCCACCGGCGCCCGGGGGTTACCAACCGGCCCAGCCGGGGTATCCCTCGGGTCAACCCGGCTACCCTGCGACCCAACCCGGTTACCCACAGGGACCCCCTGGGGCGCAAGGATCGCCGGGAGGATACGGTCCGTATCCACCGTCGCAGTGATTGCCACCCGTCCACGCCGCCAAACGGGATCAACATGACTTTGCTTCTGCGCTGTCCGACCGGGCACTCTGTGCTCGTGGACGGAAGCCGTGGCTGACACCAGGTCAGCAGCAGGCGAGGGTTCGGAGCCGAAGGTTCCGGCCCAGGCGGAGCCTGCCCACGAGCTGGCGAAGTTGATCGCCGAGTCGGATGCCAAGGGCAAGGGCTTCTGGCGCCGCCTCCGCAAACCCAAGCCCGCCCCGCCTCCGCCGAACCGGCAGAGCCCTCCCCGGCCTCCGGTACTACGGACGCCGGGCAACCACCTGCCTCCGACGCCCCGGCCCCCGCTACGACGGACGCCGGGGACGCGGCTCCACAGCCGACTCGTCATCCGGTACTACGGATGCCGCGAAGCCGGATACTGCGGACAAGACGACATCCGGTACGAAGACGCCGCGAAGCACGGATGCCGCGAAGTCTGATGGATCCGGACGAGGGGACACCCGGTACTGCGGATGCCGCGGCGCAGGATGCTGTCGACGAGCCGGCGCCGATGCCGCGGACAAGTCGAAGGCCGCCCCGACGAGCCTCGTCGGGTGCTGAGCGGAGTCAGCGACGAAGCCGGAAGCTGACTCGGCGCCCGCGGTTTCTGCTGAAGAAGCTGCGGCGAAGACTGACGCCGAGGGTGGCGAGGAAGCAGCAGCGGAGGAATCTGCCGAGGTAGTGGCGGAAGGCAACGACTCTGCGGACGGCGAGACTGCCGAGGCGGAGGCATCCCCTGCGGACGACGAGAAGGACGAGGTGCGGCCGGCGGTCGGCGTGGTGTACGAGCCGGACGAGTCGCCCGACGGGTTCCCGTTGGAGTACGGCGACATCATCATCGGCCTTCCGAAGCCACCCGAACCCAAGAAGAAGCCCAGGCGACCCAAGACGAGTCCGCCGAGGCCGACACCCAGAACGCAGACTCCGACCCCGAGTCCGAAGGTGAGCCCGAGAAGGTCGAGGGCGAGTCGGGGAAGTCCGAGGGGAGCCCAGAAGGTCAGGGCGAGTCGGAGTTCGAGGGTGAGCCCGAGAAGTCGGATGGCGAGCCTCAGAAGGCCGACGGCGAGCGTCAGAAGGCCGAGGGCGAGTCGGGGAGCAGCGACGGCGAGCCGGAGTCTGAGTGGGGCGAGGCTGAGTCCGAGCGTGCTGAGGCTGAACTCGAGGCGGCCGAGGCAGAGGTTGAAGGCCCGGAGCCTGAGGCGGCCGAATCAACCGGCGACGCTAAGTCGGACGAGGGCCAGCCGGAGTCAGCCGACGTCCCGGAGACTGACGGCGCCGTAGACCAGTCCACCGCTGACGCTGCGGCAGAAGAG
Organism: uncultured Actinomycetota bacterium; assembly: GCA_963822475.1. GTDB lineage: Bacteria > Actinomycetota > Actinomycetes > Propionibacteriales > Kribbellaceae > Kribbella. Next base: position 1,561,145 of record CAWGHT010000004.1, on the reverse strand, counting down.
GGCGAAAACGCGCCTGAGGCTGTCGCAGAGGTCGGAGACGAGTCCGCTGGTGACGACGAGCGCTCCGGTGAGGAGAAGGTCGTCGCGGAGGCTCAGCAGGCCGACGACGAGAAGACGGAGCACTCCGAAGAGCCGGCAGTCGAGCAAGAGGCCCCGGATGAGTCGAAGGCCGCCGACGGCGAGGTAGCTGGACACCCGGAGGACGGCGAGAGCGACACTGCCGACAGCGACCCTGCCGAGGGCGCGTCCGCTGACGAGTCGGGCACAGCCGCAGAAGCAGAGCAGGTTGCTGAGGTAGCGCCGGCTGGAGAAGAAGCAGCGTCGGCTGACGAAGCAGACGCTTCCGCGGACGCCGAGCCGGTGGCAGATGCTGCCCAAGGTGGGGAGACCGAGGAAGGCGAGCCGACCGCAGAGGCGGACCAGGCCGCAGAACCTGAGCAGGCTGGGGAAGCTGAGCAGGCGGCGGAAGCCGAGCAGTCTGCGGAGGGCGAGTCGACCGTCGGAGCTGAGCAGTCTGCAGAAGCCGAGCAGGCTGGGGAAGGCGACGAATCGGCCGAGGCTGAGGAGCACGCGGAAGGCGAGTCGACCGCTGACGACGAGCTGACTGGCGACGCAGAGCCGACAGGCGAGGCCTCGTCGACTGAGGAAGGCGATCCGGCTGCCGACACCGAGTTGAGCGGCGAAGCGTCGTCGACAGGGGAAGCTGAGTCGGCTGCTGGTGCTGAGCCGGCCGCGGCTGCTGGTGTTGAGGCAGCCGGAGAAGGTGGCGCTGGTGAGGGTGCGGCGGCTGGGGACGATGTTGTAGTAGCGGATGAGGTTGATGCGGCTGCGGCGGCGGAGAAGTCTGCTACTGAGCAAGCTGCTATGGCTTTGATTACGGCGCTCATGCGGTTGCGGGGTGCGCTTGCCAGTAGCAAGTTGCCGATTGATGTGGTCGGGGCGGATGAGGCCCGGCAGCAGCAGAAGTCGATGCTGGATCAGCTGGACGACTACATCCTGCCGCGCTTGGTGCAGCTTGAAGCACCTGTGCTTGCAGTCGTCGGTGGTTCGACCGGCGCCGGCAAGTCGACCCTGGTGAACTCCCTGATCGGCCAGGTCGTCAGCGAGCCCGGCGTACTGCGTCCGACAACGCGTTCGCCAGTCCTGATCCACAACCCGATCGATGCCGAGTGGTTCACCGGCGACCGGGTGCTGCCCGGCATGGCTCGCTCGACCGGTGAGAAGCCAGGCGGCATGGAGGACCCCGGCCAGATCCGTCTGGTCGCGGCCGACTCCGTACCGCAGGGCCTGGCGATCCTCGACGCACCCGACATCGACTCGGTCGTCGAGGCCAACCGCGAGCTGGCAACGCAGCTGCTGGCGGCGGCAGACCTCTGGCTGTTCGTGACGACTGCTGCCCGGTACGCCGATGCTGTCCCGTGGGAGTTCCTGCAGAGCGCGTCCGATCGCAGTACGGCAGTCGCTGTAGTACTCGACCGTGCTCCGGCAGACACGATCGACGACATCACTGGTCACCTCGCGCAGATGTTGCTCGAGCGCGGACTCGGTGACTCGCCGCTGTTCAGCATCAAGGAGACCGTTGTCGATGGCAACGGCATGCTGCCGGTCGAGACAGTTGCCTCGATCAAGGACTGGCTGATCGACCTTGCTGCTGATGCCGAGGGCCGGACGGCCGTAGTGCGGCGTACTCTGCACGGCGCTGTCACAGCGATGACGAAGAAGACACCGGCCTTCGCCACCGCAGTACGGGCTCAGGCTGACACTGTCGTCGAGCTGCGGGCTACTGCGGAGACGGCGTACGAGCGGGCCGTCAAGGACATCGCCAAGGCGACGCAGGACGGCACCATGCTGCGCGGCGAGGTGCTGGCCCGCTGGCAGGAGTTCGTCGGCACCGGCGAGCTGCTGAAGGGCCTGCAGACCAACGTCGGCCGCCTGCGCGACAAGGTCCGTACTGCGGTGGTCGGCAAGCCGCCGCCGACGCGTGACCTCAACGACGCAGTCGAGTCCGGGCTGGAGTCGCTCCTGCGCGAGCACGCGGAAGGAGCGGCCGAGCGGGCTGAAGAGTCGTGGCAGTCACTCGCCGCTGGGCGTCAGCTGCTCGCAGCGGGCGACAAGGACATGGGCCGCATGTCCAAGGAGTTCCCGGCAGCCGCTAGCCGCGCAGTACGGGACTGGCAGGGCTATGTGCTCGACCTGGTTCGCAAGGAAGGCGCAGACAAGCGTTCGACTGCGCGGATCCTGGCGTACGGAGTCAACGGCCTGGGCCTCGCCCTGATGATCGTCATCTTCGCCAGTACTGCGGGTCTGACCGGTACCGAGGTCGGTGTGGGAGCCGGCACCGCGGTGGTCGGGCAGAAGCTGCTGGAAGCCGTCTTCGGCGACCAGGCGGTCCGCAGCCTGGCTGCGAAGGCCCGCGAGGATCTTGACGGTAGGGTGCATGCGTTGATGGATGCCGAATTCGCCCGCTACCTGGCTGTGCTCGACCAGCATCCGGTCGATCCCGACGCACCCAGGCGATTGACTGAGGCCGCGCGCGCGGTGGAGGACTGCACGTGACGGGAATTGTGGATACGGTCAAGGGCCTGGTGCGCGGCTCTACCGATGTCCTGACGAAGATCGAGGCACTCGAGGACGCCACCGAGGCCGGCCAGGGTCGGCTGGACCCCGTGGTACTGAGTGAGGCTTCGCAGATTGTCGACCGGGCCAGTCAGCGGCTCCGGATGTCCGGTGACCTCACTGTGGTGGCGCTGGCCGGTGCTACTGGTTCTGGGAAGTCGTCGCTGTTCAACGCGCTCACTGGGCTCGACCTGGCGGCGATCGGTACGCGCAGGCCGACCAGCTCGATGCCGCTGGCCTGTGTGTGGGGCGAGGAGCCGGCCGGGGAACTGCTGAACTGGCTAGGGATCCCGCGGCGTCACCAGGTTGCGCACCGCAGTTCGCTGGAGGACGCGCACTCGGAGGACCTCGACGGTCTCGTGCTGCTGGACCTGCCTGACCACGACTCCACTGAGGTCGAGCACCGGCTGATCGTGGACCGCCTGGTCGAGCTGGTCGACGTGCTGGTGTGGGTGGTCGATCCGCAGAAGTACGCGGATGCGGCGCTGCACAACCGCTACATCAAGCCCTTCGCGTCGCACTCGTCCGTGATGGTGTTCGCGCTGAACCACGCCGACAAGCTGACCGACGAGCAGCGCAAGAGCTGTGTGAACGACTTGACCCGTCTGCTGAAGTCGGACGGGTTGAAGTCGCCGACAATCGTTGCCACCTCCGCGGTCAGCGGTACCGGTCTCGACGACCTGCGCGCCCTGCTGGTGAAGCGGGTCAACGCCAAGCGCGCTGCCCGTGAGCGGCTCGCTGCGGACGTCGACCGGGTCTCCGACCGGATGGCGAGCCAGTGTGGCAACGCCAAGACGCCGGAGATCGCCAAGTCCGACATCGCCGAGCTGATCGAGGCGCTGTCCGACGCGTCCGGCGTACCGGTGGTTGTTGAAGCCGTACGCCGCTCGTATCTCCAGCGCGCCCGTGCGGCGACAGGCTGGCCGGTCACCAAGTGGCTCGGGCGGTTCAAGCCGGACCCGCTGCGCCGGCTGCACCTGGACCAAAGCACCAAGCAGCAGGGCAAGGCAGCGCGCAAGTCGGCCTCCAACGAGGTGTCGATCGCCCGCTCTTCGTTGCCCGCGGCAACACCGGTGCAGCGGGCCCGGATGGACACGGCGGTTCGGAACATCACCAACAAGGCGGCCGACGGATTGTCCCGCCCCTGGGCCGATTCAGTCCGTACTGCGATCCGCCGCCGCGAGGAGTCGCTCGGCGACGAGCTGGACCAGGCTGTCGCGCGTACCGATCTCGGGGCGAACAACAGTCCTGGTTGGTGGGGCTCTCGCCCGGTTCTGCAGTGGCTGCTGTTCCTGGTGGCGCTGGGCGGCGCCGCTTGGCTGTCGCTTGCTGGTGGCGCGGATCGCTGATCAGAACGATCCGCCGCTGCCGGAGTGGAACGGCATTCCGTACGCAACGATCATGCTGGTCGGTGGTGTCGTCCTGGGGCTGGCGATCTCCTTCGTCTGCCGGCTCTCCGCCACGAGCGGGGCAACCGCGGCGATCCCGGCAGGTGGCGACGGCTCTGCGGGCCGAGCTCGAGAACGTTGCCGACAGCCACGTGGTCGCGCCGGCCCGCGAGGAGCTTGAGGCCTACACGCTATGCCGCGACAGCTCGCCATCGCCCGCCGCTAGTACGTACCGGTCGAGCAGGCAGCTCGACCGCTGCAAGTGCCAGGGGACTAGAGCTCGGCGTCTGGCGGCGGACTTCGACAGGAGATCTTGGCGGCGCTGAGAGGTCCTCCTCGGTGGTGCGAGGCCGGAGTCCGGAGGGCTGCTACCCAGGCGTGGATGGACGCCTTGTTGTACTCGATGACCTCGGGGGAGTTGGCCATCTGCTCGCGGGTCGTCGGTCTCCGGGAGCTCGCCGGCGACGTAGAGGGCCAGGCCCAGCAGTGCCGCCGTCCCAGCCGGGCCGACGTAGAGCGCGCCGCCGCGCCGCCGGGTCGGCGGGGACCGAGTGGTCCAGCTCGAGCTCGGTGGAGGTGCCCGCGCCGGGCAGTCAGTCGCATCTCGAGCAGGCTGGTCGGGCCGCCGAAGGTGACCTTGAAGCGCTTGGGCGGCTCGCATTCGAGGATCTCGCCGCCGGCGTTGCCCTCGAGCTGGAAGCTGCCGCCGACCTTGAGGTCACCGGTGACCGGCATGAACCAGCGACGCATCCGGTCCGGATCGGTCAGCGCGTCCCACACCTCGTCGACCTCGGCCTGGTAGGTGCGCCGCATCAGCACCCTCACGTCTTCGCCGGTCCGGCTGACCTGGCGCTGGATCGCGTTGATGTGCTCGAGGATGTCGATCACTGATCGTCCTTCTCCTCGGGCTGTCTGAGCGACCCTCAGAATGCCGGGCTGGCTTATATAAGTCAAGAGCTGAGATAGTCATCCCCGGCTCCGCACGTCGCGGACCGGGGAGCGGTCGGTGCATCTTCTCTGGTGACAGCACTTCTGCGACGCGAAGGAAGGTGACCGGCATGAGCAACGAGAGTACTGCCGTCAGGCGGGTCGGCAGCGACTCGGTCGGGTCTCGGTCGGCGTGTCCGTGGCCACCTTCCGGCTGGCACGACGCCGCGGCAGTACGACAGCAGTCCGACGACTGGAGCGACCGCCCGACGAACTGGTTCACCGCGAGTCCGCGCGCGGCGCGTTCTTCGCGAAGGTCGTCGTACCTCGGTTGAGGTCGTGGCCCAGAGAGAAGGCTTCGAGGATGACGCGGCTGCGCTGCTCGCCGGAGTCGTCGGTCCATTCGTGGGTGCGGAGCCGGCCGGTGACGATGACGGGCTGGCCGATCCGGACGGATTCGAAGGCGTTCTGGGCGAGGCTCCGCCAGCACTGCACCGTGTACCACGTAGTGGGCTTGTCGACGTAGGTGTTGAGGGATCTGTCGAACTGGCGGGGAGTGGAGCCGAGCCGGAAGCTGGCGTGCGGAGTCTGGCGGATCTCCTTGAAATCGGGTTCGCTGCCGATCCAGCCCAGAACAGTGAGGTAGGTTTCGCCGAGGCTCATGACGGGTCCTTCCGTTCGGAGAGCGTGTGCTGTCACCCGGAGAAGGTGCACCTGTCGCACCCCGATCGGCGGCCCGAACTTCGGGTCTGTGGACAACCGCCACGGCCTGGTTGGGAAACGGGCCACCCCAGCACATAGGCTCTGGGGTATGGCGGAATTCATCTACACACTTCGCAACGTCCGGAAGGCGCACGGCGACAAGGTCGTTCTCGACAACGTCACGCTGAACTTCCTCACCGGCGCGAAGATCGGCGTGGTCGGGCCGAACGGCACCGGTAAGTCCTCGCTGTTCAAGATCATGGCGGGGCTCGACCATCCCTCCAACGGCGAGGCCCGGCTGGCCGACGGTGCGACGGTCGGGATCCTGCTGCAGGAACCGCCGCTGACCGAGGGCAAGACCGTGCTGGAGAACGTCGAGGAAGGGGTCGGCGACACCAAGCAGAAGCTGGACCGCTTCAACGAGATCTCCGCCGAGCTGGCCGACCCGGACGCCGACTACGACACGCTGCTGGCCGAGATGGGCGACCTGCAGACCGAGCTGGACCACCGCAACGCCTGGGATGTCGACGCCCAGCTGGAGCAGGCGATGGACGCGCTGCGCTGCCCGCCGCCCGACGTCCTGGTGGACAACCTGTCCGGTGGTGAACGCCGCCGGGTCGCGCTGTGCAAGCTCCTGCTGCAGCAGCCCGACCTGCTGCTGCTCGACGAGCCCACCAACCACCTGGACGCGGAGTCCGTGCTGTGGCTCGAGCAGCACCTGCAGAAGTACTCCGGCGCCGTCATGGCGATCACCCACGACCGGTACTTCCTGGACAACGTCGCCGAGTGGATCCTCGAGCTCGACCGCGGCCGGACGTACGGCTACGAGGGGAACTACTCGAAGTACCTGGAGACCAAGCAGCAGCGGCTGGTCGTCGAGGGGCAGAAGGACGCCAAGCGGCAGAAGATCCTGGAGCGCGAGCTCGAGTGGGTCCGGTCGAACGCGAAGGCCCGGCAGACCAAGAGCAAGTCCCGGCTGGCCCGCTACGAGGAGCTCGCGGCCGAGGCCGAGCGGTCCCGGAAGCTGGACATCGACGAGATCAACATCCCGGGGGGCCCGCGACTGGGCAGCACCGTCCTCGAGGTCTCGAAGCTGGAGAAGGGCTTCGGCGACCGCAAGCTGATCGACGGCCTGAGCTTCAGCCTGCCGCGGGCCGGCATCGTCGGCATCGTCGGCCCGAACGGCGTCGGCAAGTCGACGCTGTTCCGGATGATCGTCGGCGAGGAGCAGCCGGACGCGGGCTCGCTCAAGCTCGGCGAGACGGTCAAGATCTCGTACGTCGACCAGTCGCGCGGCGGCCTGGACCCGAAGAAGACGGTCTGGCAGCAGGTGTCCGACGAGCTCGACTACATCAAGGTCGCGAACTTCGAGATGCCGAGCCGGGCGTACGTCGCCTCGTTCGGGTTCAAGGGACCGGACCAGCAGAAGCCGACCGGCGTCCTGTCCGGCGGTGAGCGGAACCGGCTGAACCTGGCGCTGACGCTGAAGATGGGCGGCAACCTGCTGCTCCTCGACGAGCCGACCAACGACCTGGACGTCGAGACCCTGCAGTCGCTCGAGGACGCCTTGCTGGAGTTCCCGGGCTGTGCGGTGGTCGTGTCCCACGACCGGTGGTTCCTGGACCGCGTGGCGACCCACATCCTGGCCTGGGAGGGTGGCGACGACGACCCGGCGAAGTGGTTCTGGTTCGAGGGCAACTTCGCGTCGTACGAGGCGAACAAGATCGAGCGCCTCGGCCCGGAGGCGGCGCGGCCGCACCGCGTCACCTACCGCAAGCTCACGCGCGACTGAGCGACTGAGTCACTCGAAGGACCCCGTCTCCACACCGGAGCCGGGGTCCTTCGTGCTTTCCAGACACTTAGCCCTTGCGCTAACTATCGGGACGTGACAATACTTAGCCTCATGGCACAGTATTCGGCGGAGGTCGACGGCGTGTTCGTGGCGCTGGCCGACCCGACGCGGCGGCGGGTGATCCGGCGGCTGGGGCGAGGGCCGACGAGCGTAGGGGAGCTCGCAGCCGAGTTCCCGATCACGTTGCCGTCGTTCATGAAGCACGTCCGGACGCTCGAGTCGAACGGCCTGATCCGCACGGTGAAGACCGGGCGGGTGCGGACCTGTGTGCTCAATCGTGAGCGGCTGGAACTGGTGGACGACTGGCTCGCCGAGCAGCGGCGGATCTGGGAAGAGCGCACCGACCGGCTGGAGCGTTTTGTCACCGAGGAGGAATCGTGAGTAGTGAACAGTTCGATCCGGAGCTGGATCTGCTGGTGGAGCGGGTGATCCGTGCGCCGCGGGAGGCCGTGTGGCGGGCATGGACCGATCCGAGGCGGTTCGAGCAGTGGTGGGTTCCGGCGCCGGCCGTCTGCCGGGTCGAGCGGCTGGACGTGCGGCCCGGCGGGGCGATCGTGACGCGGCTGAGCGAGGACGGCGGTGAGTTCGTCCCGCATCTCGACGCGGTGATTCTGGTGGCCGACGAGCTCGAGCGGATCGCGTTCACGAATGCGATCGACAGCACGTGGCGTCCGGCGGATCCACAGCCGATCGCGGTGACCGGCGACGTGTTCCTGGACGATCACCCGGACGGTACGGCGTACCGGATGGTGGCCCGGCACGGTGATCCCACGAGTCGCAAGCGGCACGCGGAGCTCGGGTTCGCCGACGGTTGGGGCACCGTCATCGAGCAGCTCGCCACATTGGTCGAGAAATGAGTCAGCCGTCGCCGCCCCCTCCGCCGTCGAAGCCACCGCCGTCGAAACCTCCGCCGTCGAAACCGCCGCCCCCGTCGAAGCCGCCGAAGTGTCCGCCAGGGTCTCCCCAACCGCCGATCGCGCCACTCTGGGCCTGGAAACTGGCGATCGCGATGTAACTCGCGCCCGCACCGGCTGCGAAGTACCCCATGCCGTACGGCGTGATCGCGGCGCCGGCCTCCCAGTACGGGACGCGGCGGCTGCCGTACCGGACGTAGCGGACCTCCGGCTGGTCACCGGCGCGGATGCGGGCGGCGTCCTGCGCACAGGCCGGTACGGTCCGGGTGCCGACCTTCGGCTGGGTCCAGACGATGTCGGTCGTCGACGGCCCGTGCTGCGGGTTGAAGAAGCACGGCACTCGCCGCTCCGGCACGGGTTCGCCCCGCATGCGCGCCTGGACGCACGTGATGGCGTAGCGCCCGGTCGCCAAGGTGTCCGTGACCGAGCTGATCCCGTCGGCCTTCCGGATTCCTTTGACGGCTCGCTGCGCCGCCTCGTACGCGTCGAGCGCGACCTGGTAGTCCAACCGCGCGTCCGGGTCGAGGGGATGTCCCTCGACCTGCCTGTCCAGCCGCGTCAGCTCTTCGCCGAGCAGCGTCACGTCCTCGTCGGCCAGCTTGCGGATCTCCTCCAGCTCCTCGGCGTCACCGCGCTGTGCGGATCGTCGATCCCAGAGGTACCTGCCCGCGAGTGCCAACCCTCCGCCCCCCAAGGCGGTCAGCAACCACAACATCTTCTGACGGTAGCCCCGACGAGCAGCCGCGTCTGCGTCCTAGCCTGCTTGCGTCTGATAGTCGGTCAAAACGTTGTCGATGACCCGGATGTCCTCGGTGATGAGGGCTTTCCAGAGGGCCCAGCCGCGGGCGCGGGCCCAGGTGTCCGGGTCCTGGCCGACAGCGTCACGGAACGCGGCGCGGGACGAGCCGGAGAAGAACGTGTAGGCGATGACCAGGTCGCAGGCGGGGTCGCCGACACCCGACGTACCGAAGTCGATCACGGCGGACAGGTGGCCGTCCTGGACGAGCAGGTTGCCGTTGGCGATGTCGCCGTGGAACCACACCGGCGGCCGATCCCAGGACGTCGCCAGGGCCGCGTCCCACACCTCACGCGCGAGATCGGTGTCGATTCGCCCTTTGAGTACGGCGAGGGCCTCGAGTGTCTCGTCGTGGTAGTACTCCGGCGGCGCACCGCGATGGAAGCTGTGCGCACCGGCGAGTGGTCCACCGGTCGCGTCGATGCCCTGCAACGCCAGGATGAACGCCGCGATCGACCGTGCGAACTCGTCCAGATCGGCGATCGTTTCGACCGACGCGGTCGCGCCCGGGATCCACCGCCGGATCGCCCACGGATACGGATACCCCTCGCCGGGCGCACCCTTGGCCACCGCTTCGGGAATCTCGACCGGCAGTTGCGGGCCGAGAACCGGCAACCACTGGTGTTCCTTGTCGACAGCCTCCACGTAGCTCGAGTGCGTCGGCAGCCGCGCGGTCAGTCCGGAGCCGAGCCGGTACGTCCGGTTGTCCCAGCCGTCGATCTTGACCGGCGTCACCGGCAGATCGGCCCACTGCGGGAACTGCTGCGCGATCAAGCGCCGTACCAGGTCTGCGTCGATGCCGGCGCGGCCGTCCTGATGGAAATCCGTCATCGCGCAAGCGTCCCGAAACCCGGCCGAGGTCTCAAAGTGTTTAGTCCAGGACTACAGCGTTGTCGACCGCGTCCTTGAGGAAGGCCGAGATCGTCTTCAGTTCGTCGACGGAGCGGGTCGCCAGTACGGCGTGCATGCTCTCGCCCTGCTCGACGTACAACGGCACGAGCTTCTCCTGGATCGCCTCGAGTGACGGCGTGACGACGACCTTGCGGCGATCACGCGGATCGGCCTCACGGGTGACGAAACCGTGCGACTCCAGCCGGTCGATCACGCCGGTCACCGTGCCCGACGTCAGGCCGGTGTGCTCGGCGAGTTGCCGGGGCGTCATCGGGCCGTAGGTCTGCAGCAGCGTCATGAACTGGGAGTCGCTGGCGCCGAGGCCGACCTTCGCGGAGACCGCGTGGTTGAACAGCACCACGCCGGCGATGAACCGAACCATCCGCTGCTGGATCTCGCCGGCGAGCTCTTCTCGGGAACTGGTCATGGCCACCTCAGCATAGAGCTTGCATTTCTCTCGGTCATCCAAGATACTCGGAATTCCAAGATACTTGAGAAGGCGAGAGATCATGAAGGTGCTGGTAATCGGCGGCGGGACCGGCGGGCTCGCGCTGGCGCACGGACTGCGGCGGGCCGGGATCGAGGTGTCCGTGTTCGAGCGCGACGCGCTGCGGACGGACGGCCTGCACGGCTACCGGGTCGGCATCGACCCGGACGGCAGCCGGGCGCTGCATGCTCTGCTGCCGAAGGAGCTCTACGACACGTTCGTGGCCACCAAGGCTCGTGATCCGAAGTACTTCAACATGCTGACCGAGGACCTGAAGGAACTGCTCTCGCTGGAGCTGCCGGAGTCGACCGACCCGGTCGAGAGTGAGAAGTCGATCAGCAGGATGACCTTGCGCCAGGTGCTGCTGACCGGCCTCGACGGCATCGTGGAGTTCGGCAAGGAGTTCACCCGCTTCGAACAGCACGAAGACCACGTGACGGCGTACTTCGCCGACGGGACGAGCGCCACCGGCGATCTCCTGGTCGCCGCCGACGGTTCAGGATCCCGGGTACGTCGTCAGTACCTGCCGCAGGCGAAGACCGAGGAGACCGGGATCGTGGCGATCGCCGGCAAGCTGCCGATCACCGCGGAGAGCGCGAAACTCGTGCCGCCGAAGGTGTTCGAGGGGATCTCGCTGGTCAACGCTCCGCGCGGGTTCGGCTGCATCCTGCACGTGATGGAGTTCCAGTGGGACCACGACGGGAGCGTCAAGGACGGGATCGGCGGCAACACCGAGGAGCTGATCCGCCGCTGGCCGGGGCTGCAGTTCGACAACACCCGCGACTACATGAACTGGGGACTGTCGGCGGCCAAGGACAAGCTGCCCGCGAACATCATGGAGCTCCGCGGCGCGGAACTGATCAAGACGGCGCTGGACGTGACGCCCGACTGGCATCCGAACCTGCGCCGGCTGTTCGAGCTGACCGATCCGGGCACCTGCTTCCCGGTGAACATCTGGACCTCGGTCCCGCTCGACCCATGGGAGAGCAGCAACGTCACGCTGCTCGGGGACGCGATCCACACGATGACGCCGGGCCGCGGTGTCGGCGCGAACACCGCACTGCGCGACGCCGTGAACCTGTGCCGGAAGCTGATCGACGTCCGTGACGGCAGGCAGGAACTCGTCCCGGCCGTGCGTGACTACGAGGCCCGGATGATCGAGTACGGCTTCGACGCGGTGCTCAAATCGCGCGCGCAGATGACGTCCGACGATCCGCTGCACAAGCCGGGCATCGGCCGGCTGGCGCTGGCAGGCATGCGTACGGCGATGCGCACGGTCAACCACCTGCCGCCGGCCAAGCGGCGGATGCGCGACCAGATGATGACCTACCGCGGCGCCGACCGCGACGAGCTGACCCTCGAGATCTAACGCTGGCCGATGTGTTCGGAGACGGCGTCGAAGACGCGGCCGACCGCGGCGAAGTCCTCGGGGCTGGCGAGGTCGACCAGGTTCTCCCGGACGCCTTCGACGTGGTACGGCGCGGCCTGCTCGAGCAGGGCGAACCCCGCGTCGGTCAGCTCGGCCCAGACGCCGCGCTTGTCGCTCGTGCACGACGTACGGCGGACCAGTTCGGCGGCCTCGAGGCGGCCGACGGTGTGGGTCAGGCGGGACCGGCTCTGGTGCAGCCGGTCGGCCAGGTCGGCCATCCGGAGCCGCCGGTCGGGCACCTCGGAGAGCCGGACCAGGATCTCGTAGTCGTTGATGCCGAGGCCGAACTGGCGCAGGTCGTCGTCGAGTTTGGCCATCAGGCGTGCGGTGCCCAGCAGGTACGCGCGCCACGCGACCTGCTGCTCGGCGTTGAGCCACCGAGTGTCCCGGTCCATCTCAGTCTCCATCGTCACGGGAACAGTGTAGCGGGAATGTAGTTGACTTTTAAACCGTTACTGCCTACTGTCGTAGTCATCGGTTGAAGCTTTAACTATAACGGCTGCGTCGCCCCCGACCAGTACGCCCCCCTTCCCGAGAGGACCCCATGAGCGACACCACCACCGGCACCCCGACCAGCACCATCCCCGGCCTGGTCGCCGGTACGTACGCCCTCGACGTCGCGCACAGCGAGGTCGGCTTCACCGTCCGGCACCTGATGACCAAGGTCCGCGGTACCTTCCAGGAGTTCGGCGGCGAGATCGTCGTCAAGGACTCGATCGAGGAGTCCACCACCAACGTCTCGATCGAGCTGGGCTCGGTCCACACCCGCAACGAGCAGCGCGACGGGCACCTGCGCTCCGGCGACTTCTTCGACGCCGAGAACAGCCCGAAGATGACCTTCGTCAGCACCGCGATCAAGCCCGAGGGCGACGACTACGTCCTGGCCGGCGAGCTGACCATCAAGGACGTCACGAAGCCGATCGAGCTCGGAGTCGAGTTCCTCGGCGTCGAGCAGAACGCGTACGGCCAGACCATCATCGGTTTCGAGGCCTCCGCGTCGATCAGCCGCAAGGAGTGGGGCATCGACTTCAACGTGCCGCTCGAGGGCGGCAAGCTGCTCATCGGTGACAAGGTGGACATCCACCTCGACATCCAGGCCGCACTGCAGGCCTGATCCAGGCACTCCGCAAGGCCCCGCACCTCACGAGGTGCGGGGCCTTTCGTTTGCGACCACGAGTCCTTCGTTCGGGCGCAGGCTGTTGACCGACGCGTCTGCCAGTGGATGGGTCGACAGCAAGACCCTGGCAGTGCTGGGCAGCGTGATCGGCTGGCTGCTTCCGGAGAAGTTCAGGGCGACCAGTACGACGTTGTCGGTGGTGCGGCGTTCGAAGATCAGAACGTCGTCCGAGACGGACACCGTCCGGTACGAGCCGGATCGGAGTGCCGTTGACGTCTGCCTCAGTCGTAGGAGTGAGCGGTAGAGCGTCAGCATGGAGTTGGGCGAGGTTTGCTGGGACGCGACATCAGCGCCGGGCGGGTGGGGCTCGGTCGGCAGCCAGGGGGCGATGTGGTCAGGGCAGAAGTCGACGTGTGGCGTGGGCGCCCAGCGCATCGGCGTACGTTGCGGGTCGCGGCCCATCGCCTGGTCCGGTAGTCGGCGGGCCAGCGGGTCCTGGAGTTTCGACTCGGGGATCGCGATGTCGGACATACCGAGCTCTTCGCCGTAGTAGAGGATCGGCGTGCCGCGCAGGGTGAGTAGCAGCATGGCTGCGATCCGCGCCTGGGCCGGGCCGACGCGGGTGGCGATGCGGGTCCGGTCGTGATTGCCCGTCGTCCAGTTCGGCCAGGCATCTGCGGGGAGGCATCGCTCGTACTCCTCGACCAGGCGGGCGATTGCCGCAGGGGTCCATGGGGTCGAGAGCAGGTGGGTGTTGGACGGCAGTTGGATGCCTGCGCGGTGGTAGCGCGCCAGCTTGTCGAAGGGTAGATAGAGCTCGGCCGTGAGTACACGCTCGGCCAGCACCGCTCGGAGTTCGGTGATGACGTCCACGATGTCGGGCTGGTCGGTGGAGTGGACCGGGAGCAGCGACAGGTACGGGTCGTCGCCGGGGCGCCAGTCCGGGTTCACGGGATTGTCGCGCCACTCCGGATCCATCAGGAGTTGCCGGAACGCGTCGATGCGGAACCCGTCGACACCACGATCCAACCAGGTGCGAAGTACGTCGTACTGCGCTGTGCGGACTGCTGGATTGCGCCAGTTGAGGTCCGGCTGCTCGGGGAGGTAGGCGTGGTAGTAGTACTCACCACGGTCGGCGTCGAAGGTCCAGGCTGAGCCGCCGAAGAGCGACAGCCAGTTGTTCGGCGGGCCGCCGTCGGGCGCGGGGGAGCGCCAGTAGTACCAGTCGGTGTGATCACTGCCGAGGCGCGACGCCTCGAACCACGGGTGCCGGTGGGACGTGTGGTTCGGGATGAAGTCGACGAGGACCCGGAGCCCGTGCCGGTGCGCGGTCTCGATGAGTTCGATGGCGTCGGCGACGGACCCGAACAGCGGGTCGACGCCGGTGTGGTCGGTCACGTCGTACCCGAAGTCGTCCATCGGCGACGGGTAGAACGGGGACAGCCAGATGGCGGAGACGCCGAGGTCGGCCAGATAGCCCAGGCGGGCGGTGATTCCGGCCAGGTCGCCGATGCCGTCATTGTTGCTGTCGGCAAATGACCGTGGGTAGATCTGATAGATCGCGCCGGTCTGCCACCACGATTGATCGGTCATGAGCACCAGTTTCATTGGAAGGCCGCAGCAACCGTGGCTGCGGCGGTCAGTGCGAGCAGGGTGAGCAGTGCGGTCTCGTAGCGGGCTGGTGTGAGGAGTCGGAAGACGAGCTTGCCGATGGCCCAACCACACACGCCTGCGCCGATGAGGATCGGGACCCCGGGCGGTGGGTGCCAGGTGCCGGTGAGGCCCAGCAGAGCGAGCGAGAGCGGCAGCCGGATCAGGTTGGCGGCAACGATGGTGTCGCGGATCGTCCTGGCGTCGTCGTGACGGTGCATCAGGTAGAGCAGCAGTGGCGGTCCACCTGCCGTTGTTGCTGCGGTCAATGCGCCCCACGTGACCCCCGCGGCCGGACCGAGCCAGCGGCTGTTCACGACGATCCGGCGGCGTCGTAGGCGGTGGACGATCGCTACGACCACGCTGGCTGCGATGGCCACCTGCAGCACCCTTGCGGGCAGCCGTGCCAGCAGCACTGCTCCGAGAACCAGGCCGGGGACTGCGGAGAGGCAGATGACGCGCAGGTCGGCCAGTGCCGGCTGCGGGCGATCGCGATTGCCGAAGAGCGTCAGACTGTCGACCACGGCACCGACGATGGTGATGGTGGTGACGGCCTGCGCCGGTCCGAGGAGCGCGGACAGCACGGGAGCGCTCAGCAGGGCGAAGCCGAAGCCCGTGCTCGACTGCAGGCCTGCACTGATCACGAGCACAACGGCTATCACTGCGAGGGATTGCTGCACGCAGAGGACGGTAGGAAAGACGCTGCGGACCGTCTGTATCAGTTGATACATCAGAATGGGTCCGTGACCGACTACCGGTTGGCTGACGTCCCGCTGTTCACTGCGCTCGCTCCCGAGGTGTGTTGCAAGCTCGAGCAGTTGAGCAGCGTCCGGCAGGTCCCGCGGGGGACCGTCCTGGCGGTCGAGGGCGAGCCGGTCGACCGTCTCTTCGTCGTCCATGCCGGACGGGTCGCCGCCTGTCGGCACGCCGAGTCCGGCCGCCAGGCTCACATCCGCACCGACGATGCGCCGGTGGTGATCGACAAGGCCACTGCGATTGCCGGAGACTCCCACCTGTTCACCTGGACGGTGTTGGCGGATGCGGTCGTGCGCAACCTGCCACGTGAGGTCTTCGGGGAACTGCTGCAGACCGAGGCATCGGTTGCGCTGCAGGCTGCGCGACACCTGGCGACACAGGCCAATCAAGCGCGTGGCGACTACCTGACCGCTGCGACGGACAGCGCGCAGGTGCGGGTTCTGCAACGGCTTCGGTTGCTGTCCGATCCCTCTGGGGCTGTGCGGCTCCCGGACGGGCAGGCCGGTTTGGCGGACGAGCTCGGGCTCACGCGGGTGACCGTCAGCCGGGCGCTACATCAGCTGATCGACGACGGCCGGATCAGCATGCGTGGACGGGCCATCAGGCTCAGCTGAGCACCATGCGGTGGGCGAGGTCGGCGTACAACTTGCCGAGGGCTGCCGGGTCGCCGCGGTGTGGGGTGTACCAGCGGGCGACGTCGATGGACAGCGAGAGTACGGCGAGGGTCGTGCCGGGCAGGTCGGGGACGGTGAAGGAGCCGTCCTGTACGCCGTCTGCGAGCACCTGCTCGATCTGGGCGGAGATGGCGCGGCGGATCGTCGCGACCTCGGCCAGGTGTTCGGGGCTCAGCGCTGCCAGTTCGTACTGAACCACGCGCGCGATCGTGTGGTGTTGCGCGTGCCAGGCGGTGAAGGCGGCGACCAGGGAGCGCAGCCGGTCGGCGGGGGTCGGGCCGGTGTCGGCGGAACGCAGTACGTCCAGAGCCGCGTTGTGGCCGTACAGGCTGATCTCGAAGAGCAGGCGTTCCTTGGACGGGTAGTGCACGTACAGGGCGGCCGGGCTCATCCCGGCCCGGGATGCGATGTCGCGGGTCGTCGTGGCCTGGTAACCGCGTTCCGCGAACGCGTCGACGGCACCGGTGAGCAGCCGGCGGGCTGCGGCCGGCTGAACGTGCTCCCACACCAGGGGATCGGTGACTGCGGACACGTTGACACCTTGCACCAGACGCGTGAAGCTAAGCAAGCGCTTAGCGAAGCGATAAATGCAACACAGCGCCAGAGATCTCACACCTTGGGGAGGCCAGATGGATCGCGTCATCTTCAACGAGGACCACCACGCATTCCGAGCCAGCGCGAAGGAGTACTGCGAGCGCTCGCTGGTGCCGCGGATGGATCAGTTCCTCGAAGAGAAGACGATCGACCGCGCTGCCTGGCTGGAGGCCGGCAAGCAGGGTTTCCTCGGGCTGGACGTGCCGGAGGAGTACGGCGGTTCGAGCGTCGGCGACTACCGGTTCAACCAGGTCTTCGCCGAGGAGGTGTCGAAGGTCTCCGCGTCGCTGTCGAGCTGCTTCGGCATCCACTACGACTGCTGCGCGCCGTACTTCGTCGACCTCGGCACCGAGGAGCAGAAGCAGCGCTGGCTGCCCAAGTTCTGCTCCGGTGAGTACGTCGCCGCGATCGGGATGACCGAGCCGTCGGGTGGCTCCGACCTGGCCGCGCTGAAGACGACCGCGAAGAAGGCCGACGGCGGCTGGGTGCTGAACGGCTCGAAGACCTTCATCACGAACGGCGACATGGCCGACCTGGTCATCGTCGCCGCGCGGACCGACCCGTCCAAGGGCGCGAAGGGCATCACGCTGTTCGTGGTCGAGGAGGGCATGGAGGGCTTCGCCCGCGGCCGGAAGCTCGACAAGGTCGGCCAGACCGAGTCCGGTACGTCGGAGCTGTTCTTCGAGGACCTCTTCGTCGGTGACGACAACGTGCTCGGTGAGATCGACCGCGGCTTCATCCACATGATGGAGCGGCTGGCCCAGGAGCGCATCGGCGCCGCGGTGTCGAACATCGCGCACGCGACGCAGATCCTCCACGAGACGATCGAGTACGTGAAGCAGCGCAAGGCGTTCGGCCAGGCGGTCGGCTCCTTCCAGTACAACAAGTTCCTCATCGCCGAGCTCGTCACGAAGGTCGAGGTCACGCAGGCGTACGTCGACAACGGCGTGGTCGCGCACGACGAGGACCGGCTGTCCGCGGTGGATGCCGCGAAGACCAAGTGGTGGAGCGCCCACGTGCAGAACGAAGTACTGGACGCGTGCGTCCAGCTGCACGGCGGGTACGGCTACATGAACGAGTACCGGGTCGCCCGCGCCTGGCGCGACGCCCGTGTGACGAAGATCTGGGCCGGCTCGAACGAGATCATGAAAGAGCTCATCGGCCGCGACCTCGGCCTCTAGGAAGGACCTGCAATGCCTGAAGCAGTCATCGTGTCCACGGCCCGGTCGCCGATCGGGCGTGCGCACAAGGGGTCGCTGACCACGATCCGGCCGGACGACCTCGCCGTACAGATGATCAAGGCGGCGGTCGACAAGGCCGGGCTGACCGGGGACCAGATCGAGGACCTGGCGCTCGGGTGTGCGGAGCCGCACGACGAGCACGGCGGCAACATGGCGCGCCGGGTCGCGGTCCAGCTGGGCTGGGACAACACGCCGGCGACCACGGTCAACCGGTTCTGTGCGTCGTCGACGCAGACCGCGCGGATGGCGTACCACGCGATCAAGTCCGGTGAGGGCGACATCTTCGTCAGCGCCGGCGTCGAGTGCGTCTCGCGGTACAAGAACTTCGGCTCGGCCGGGGTCGGCGACCCGAGCTCGTTCAACGAGGCCTTCACCGACGCGGTCGCGCGGACCGAGAAGTACGCCGAGACCAACGACACCTGGCACGACCCGCGCGCGGACGGGCAGATCCCGGACATCTACATCGCGATGGGTCAGACCGCCGAGAACGTGGCGACGCTGCGGGGCATCAGCCGCGCGGACCAGGACGTGTTCGGCGTCCGCTCGCAGAACCTCGCCGAGAAGGCGATCAACAACGGGTTCTTCGAGCGTGAGATCACGCCGGTGACGCTGCCGGACGGGACCGTGGTGAGCAAGGACGACGGGCCGCGGGCCGGTACGACCCTTGAGAAGGTCAGCCAGCTGAAGCCGGTGTTCCGCCCCGACGGCACCGTGACGGCCGGCAACTGCTGCCCGCTGAACGACGGTGCCGCCGCGGTCGTGATCATGAGCGACACCAAGGCCCGCGAGCTCGGCCTGACGCCGCTGGCGCGGATCGTGTCGACCGGTGTCAGCGGGCTGTCGCCGGAGATCATGGGCCTCGGTCCGGTCGAGGCGTCGAAGCAGGCGCTGGCGCGGGCCGGGATGAGCATCAACGACATCGACCTGGTCGAGATCAACGAGGCGTTCGCGGTCCAGGTGATCGGGTCGGCGCGTGAGCTCGGCATCGACGAGGACAAGCTGAACGTGCACGGCGGCGCGATCGCGCTCGGCCACCCGTTCGGGTCGACCGGCGCGCGGATCATGACCACGCTGGTCAACGGCCTGCAGTTCGAGGACAAGCAGTTCGGTCTCGAGACGATGTGCGTCGGCGGCGGTCAGGGCATGGCGATCGTTCTCGAGCGCCTCAGCTGATGGCGCTGGACGGCCGAACGGCGATCGTCACCGGAGCGTCCCGCGGTATCGGGCTGGCGATCGCGCAGCGACTGGTGGCCGACGGCGCTCGCGTCGTCATCACCGGCCGGACCCAGGAGACCCTCGACGAGGCGGTCAAGACCTTGGGCGGCCGGAAGCACGCGCTGGCCGTGGCCGGCAAGGCGGCCGACCCGACACACCGAGGCGCGGTCGTGGCCGCGGCGGTGGCGACGTACGGATCGGTGGACCTGCTGGTCAACAACGCCGGCATCAACCCGATCTACGGGAAGCTGCTGGACGTCGACCAGACGGTCGCGGCCAAGATGGTGGACACCAACGTGCTGGCCACGATCGCCTGGGTGAAGGCCTGCCGGGACGCGTGGATGCGCGCCCACGGCGGGGCCGTGGTCAACCTGTCCTCGGTGGCCGGTCTGGGGCCGTCGCCGGGCATCGGGTGGTACGGCGCCACCAAGGCGATGCTGTCCCGGGTCACGCAGGAGCTGGCCGTCGAGCTGGCTCCGGAGATCCGGGTGAACGCCGTGGCTCCGGCGGTGGTCAAGACCAAGTTCGCCGGAGCGCTCTACGAAGGGCGTGAGGACAAGGTGGCGTCGACGTACCCGCTGCGTCGGCTGGGCCGGCCGGAGGACGTCGCCTCGCTGGTGTGGTTCCTGCTGTCCGACGAGGCGTCGTGGATCACCGGCCAGACCATCACCATCGACGGCGGCCTGATGCTGAACGGCGGCATCGCCTAAGCAGCCTAGGGCTGACGGCCTTGCCAGCCGGCCAGTTGGTCGTACGGCGACGCGTCGGCGGGCACCTGTACTACCGGGCCGAACGGCACGTGCCCGCCGCGCTGCTCGGCCGGGACGTGCTGGCGCACCATCGGAAGCACCTGTGTCGCCAGAGCGTCGTCCAGCTGGTCGAGACGACCAGTGGCCTTCGCCAGGTCCCAGGAGTGCGTGGTCAGCTCACCTGTGTACGCAGCGATCGCAGCTGCGCCGGGCAGGGTGCCCCACGGCAGCTTGCAGATCTGGCTGAGTACGGCGTCGTCGGCGAGGGTGGCGTCCAGACCGACGCGGCGTTCCTTCCAGGCAGCCGGTATGTCGTCGACTCCTGTGGTGACGACGGGGATGGTCAGCGGGTCGCCGCCGTTCAGTGCGAGGTCGATGCGCGCGACGACGGTCAGCAGGTGGCCCAGCAGTGTGCGGACGTCGTACTCGTCGCAGGGGGTCGGTAGGTCGAGGTCGTCGGGCCCGGTGGTGTTGACGAGCTGCTGGGTCTGGTCGAGTGCGCGGACGAACAGAGTGCGTGGGTCGTTGGTCATGGCGTTAGCTTCGCGGGATATATACGACATCTTCTGTCCCATATTGTTGGCGATATGCGAGCGGACCGGTTGTTGCAGATCATCCTGTTGCTGCAGCGGCATGAGCGGTTGAGTGCGCGGGACCTGGCCGAGCGGCTGGAGGTGTCTTCGCGGACGGTCATGCGCGACATGGAGGCGTTGTCAGCGGCCGGCGTACCGGTGTACTCCGAGCGCGGGCGTAACGGGGGCTGTGTGTTGCTGCCCGGGTACCGCGCCGATGTGAGTGAGTTGACGCCGCGTGAGGCGCAGGCGTTGTTCGCGTGGTCGGGACGGGCTGCGTTGTCGGAGGAGCTCGGGCTGCAGGATGCACTGCACTCTGCGATGGGGAAGCTGTCCGCGACGCTGCCGGTGGAACTGCAAGGGGACGCGGACGCGTTGTCCGGTGCGATCGTGGTGGACCGGCGGCGGTGGTTCGCGGAGGCGGAGGACACCGGTGCGTTGCCCGTACTGCGGCAGGCTGTCGTCAAGCGGCGACGGGTGCGACTGCGGTACGCGTCGGCGAGTGAGGGCGTTCAGCAACGAACTGTGGATCCGTGGGGGCTCGTCGAGCAGGCGGGGCGGTGGTATCTGGTGGCGGCGCATCGCGGGGCGGCGCGGATGTACCGGGTGTCTCGGGTCGAGCAGGCCGACGTACTCGAAGAGGCGGCGGAACGGCCCGACGGGTTGGACGTCCGTGCCGAGTGGGAGCGGCTGCGGTCCGGACTCGAGCGGCAGGTACCTGTTGGGGTCGACGTACTGGTCCGGGTACGGCCGGAGAGGGTGGAGCTGATCCGGCGGATCGCCTCGCCGATGCTCGCCAAAGGGGAGGTCGCGCGGGACGTGCCGTCGGACGACGAGTGGCCGCACCTGCGGTTGCACTTCCGCATCCGGGAGGCGGCAAGCGGCGTACTGCTCGGATTCGCGGGCGACCTGGAGGTGCTCGAACCCGGCGATCTGCGGGCGCGGATGCTGGAGCTGGCCCGGGCCGCACTGGCGACCTACGGCTGACGGGTGGCCACGAAGGTCTGGCGCAGGATGACGTTGCCCTCGGCATCGATGTCCTCGTTGCGCCAGTGGAAGCCGGTCGCGGTGATGCCGGTGAATTCCCAGCGGGTGTTGACGATCTGTGACTCGAGGGTGATGGTGTCCGCGGTCGCACGCGCGATGAACGGCATCACGAACGCAGCCTTCGGGCCCATCCAGGTCGAGCGGAACGCCTGCAGTTCCGGATCGTAGATGCGAATCGACAGCCCCCACTCACCGTCGCCGTCGGTGGCTCGCGCGGCCCGGCTCGGGGCGATCCAGACGTCCGCGACGGCGCGGCCGTCGAGCGCCCAGGCGAAGTGCCACTCACCCTTCGTCTGCCGGGTGATCGCGCCGCTGTCGTCGTACCAGGCGACGTCGAGGTCCCAGCTGCCGATCAGCGGTGCGAACGGGCGGAAGGCGTCGGCGTACTCGGGGCGCGGGGTGTCGGCGACCATCAGGCCGGCGAGGGTGCGGGCGGCTGCCGCTCCATCCGTCATCTGCATGGTGGCTGTTTACTCCTGACGCCTGCGGGTGGTCAAGGGTAAATGCGGACGCCCCGCCGCCGGTGACCCCGTCGCGTGGAACCACGATGGCACTTCCGGCGGTCGGGGCGATCAGTCCGACAGCACCGCGCCACTTTAGTACGAGTCCGCTACACAGCCGAATCACAGGACGCTCGCCGTCGTTGCGATCGCGTTGCTGGTTGTTAATGCGTGGCGTGGGTCCGGCGTGCTGGCTAAGGTCCGGGGGCATGAGGACCCGGGCGGTGGTGGTACGGCAGGCCGTGGTGGACGACGCGGAGGCGGTGTCGAAGGTCAGGCGGGTCGTGTATCCGTACAAGGCGATGTCTCCGGCCGCTACGCGCCACTTCATCACCGTGGCGGCGCCGGAGGAGCGGTTCTTGCCTTTGGTCGCGGAGGTCGACGGCGAGGTGGTCGGGTGGGGTGCGGCCGGACTGAGCGTGTGGACGAGCGAGCCGGGTCAGAGCCATCTGACCGTCTTCGTGCATCCCGACCATCGCACGCAGGGCATCGGTAGTCAGTTGGCCGACCGACTGCACCAGCACCTGACCGAGGTCGGCGCGGTCCGGGTCCAGGTGTTCGTCCACCCGGACGGCCTGGAGTTCGCCCGCAACCTCGGGTACGACGGGACGCGGCAGATGCACTTCTCCGGCGTCGAGTTGACGTCGTTGCCTGAGCAGCCGGAGACGCCGGGCGGGATCGAACTGGTGTCGTTCGACGCCGTGGACCCGCGGGCGGCGTACACCGCCGATACGGTCGCGGCGCTGGACGAGCCGACCGACATGCCGATGGACTCGATCGAGTACGACCGGTGGGTCGAGGAGATCTGGAACAACCCGGCGATGGACAAGTCGCTCAGTGTCGCAGCGATGGCCGGTGACGAGATGGTGGCATTCACCGTCGTCGAGACGGACAGTGATCGGATGTGGTCGGGCATGACCGGAACGATTCCCGGGTACCGCGGGAGAGGGCTGGCGAAGCTGGTGAAGTCGGTCGCTCTGCGGCGCGCGGCGGCCGCCGGGATCACCTCGGCGTACACCTCCAACGACGACGAGAACGGCCCGATGCTCGCCATCAACAACTGGCTCGGGTACCGGCGGGTGCAGACCGAGCTGGCGCTGCTCCGAACCCTCTGAAACAGAGCTGTGATCAGTTTCCTTCCGGTATGCACCTGAAAAAACGTTACCTTCCGGGGGACTTCGTCGTTGGAGTTCCCAAGGAGTTCGGATGGAGATCAGGGCAGCGGTTCCGGGGGATGTCGACGCAGCGGTTGCGATGCACGATGCGCTCGTCCCGTATCTGGTGATCACGCGCAGCGTGTTGACCCGTCGGCTGGCCATGCCCGCCGACGCCGGGCGCGGGTCGTTCGTGGCGGTGGACGAGGGCGGCCTGGTGGGCTGGGCGTCGAGCGGACTGATCGGCGGATCGGACCCGCTGGACGGCGAGCTGCGGTTGCTGGTCCGGCCGGAGTACCGCGGCCAGGGGATCGGCGCGCGGCTGCTCGAGGAGATTCACGCCGGCCTGCGGGCGGCGGGAGCCACGTCGGCGCGGGTGTTCGCCGACCCGAGCACTGTGGAATGGGCGGCGCGGTTCGGTTACCGGCAGACCCGGCAGGTGCACTACGCGGGCATCGACCCGCGCAAGGCGCCTGACCTTCCCGAGGTCCCGAGTCAGGTCGAGTTGATCCCGTTCACCGAGGTCGATCCGCGGTTGCTGCACGCCGCCGACGAGGTTGCCCAGCGCACCAAGCCGGGCGACGCCAAGATCTCCTCCCAGCCGTACGACGGATGGCTCGCCGACATCTGGAACTCACCCGACCTGATGCACTCCATGAGCGTCGCCGCCAGGCACGAGGGCCGGATCATCGCGTTCAGCCGCAACCACGGCGACGGCACCAAGATCTGGTCGAGGATGACGTCCACGCTGCCGGAGTACCGCGGGCGCGGCCTCGCCAAGCTGGTCAAGACCGCCGCGCTGCACCGCGCCGCGCAGGCCGGCGTGAAGGGCGCCTACACCGCGAACTACGACGGCAACGCGCCGATGCTGGCCGTCAACGAATGGCTCGGCTACGACCGCATCGCCACGCACGCGGTGCTCATCTGCCCGCTCTAGGGAACGAGCAGTACGACGGTTTCCGCGACGCAGGCGGGCTTGGTGGAGTTCTCCAGCTCGATCACCCAGTTGAGGGAGACCTGGATACCTGCCGGGGTCTGGACCGCGTTCGCGATCGACGCGCCGGCGCGGACCCGGCTGCCGACCGGGACCGGGGCGGGGAAGCGGACCTTGTTGACGCCGTAGTTGAGTTTCGCGGTCACGCCCTCGACCTTGAACAGCTCCTCGCCGAAGCGGGCGATCAGGCTCAGCGTCAGGTAGCCGTGCGCGATCGTTCCGCCGTACGGACCCTTGGCGGCCCGGTCGACGTCGACATGGATCCACTGGTGGTCACCGGTCGCCTCGGCGAACTGGTTCACCTGCTCCTGGGTGATCTCCAGCCACGCGGTCTCGCCGAGCGGCGTGCCGACCGCGTGCACCACCTCGTCGACGCCGTCGAACGTCTGCGGCATATCGGGCTTCCCCTCAGTTCCGTGTTAGTTGCGTGGTCCGCCGGCGACGTACAGGACCTGGCCGGACACGAAGCCGGCCTCCTCGCTGCAGAAGAACGACGCGGCGGCGGCGATGTCCTCCGGCTTGCCGGTCCGGTTCACCGGGATGGTGGCGGCGGTGGCCTTCTTGAACTCCTCGAAATCGACGCCGACCCGGGCCGCGGTGGCCGCGGTCATGTCGGTCTCGATGAAGCCCGGCGCGATCGCGTTCGCGGTGACGCCGAACTTGCCCAGCTCGATCGCGAGCGTCTTCGCCAGACCCTGCAGGCCGGCCTTCGCGGACGCGTAGTTCGCCTGGCCGCGGTTGCCGAGCGCCGAGGTCGACGAGAGGAAGACGAGCCGTCCGTACTTGGCCTCGACCATGTGCGCCTGGCAGGCCTTCGACATCAGGAAGCTGCCCTTGAGGTGCACCGACATGACCGTGTCCCAGTCGTCCTCGGACATCTTGAACAGCAGGTTGTCGCGCAGTACGCCGGCGTTGTTGACCAGGATCGTCGGGGCTCCGAGCTCCGCGACGACCCGCTCGACCGCGGCCGCGACCTGGTCGGACTTGCTGACGTCGGCGCCGACGCCGATCGCCTTGCCGCCGGCCTCGGTGATCGTCTTCACGGTCGCGTCGCAGGCGCCCTCGTCGAGGTCGATGACCGCGACGGCGTTGCCGTCCGCCGCGAGCCGCTGCGCGACGGCCGCGCCGATTCCCCGGGCTGCCCCGGTCACGATCGCCACCCGCTGCTCGCTCACGCCACCACTCCAATCGATGCACTGGTCTGCCGGGGATGACATTACCCACGGTCAGTCACCGGGGTAGTGCCCCGGATGACATGATCGTCGTGTGGATCATCACAACCGGCACGTCTACCACTGCCCGTTGCGCTGGGGCGACATGGACGCGCTCGGACACGTCAACAACGGCCGGTACGTCGACTACCTCCAGGACGCCCGCGTCGACTTCCTGTTCCGGACCGCCAAGGAGCTCGGCGCCGACAACCTCGAGACCGGCCTGCTGGTGGCCCGCCACGAGGTGCAGTACCGCGCGCCGCTGCACTTCCGGCCCGAACCGGTGCGGATCGAGCTCTGGATCAGCGAGATCCGGGCCGCGTCGTTCACGGTCGACTACGAGATCCTCGACGCCGAACCGGAACGCCGTACCTATGTCGAGGCGAAGACCAAGCTGGTCCCGTTCGACTTCGCGGCCAACCGCCTGCGCCGGATCACCCCGGTCGAGCGCGAGGCCCTCGAGAAGCTGGTGGGCGCCTGATGTACACACACCCGGTGCTGGTCCGCTGGTCGGACATCGACTCGTACGACCACGTGAACAACGTGCGGTACTTCGACTACCTGCAGGAGGCGCGGATCGCGTTCCTCGGGCAGGTCATGGAGACCACGGGCGACTTCTTCGCGCAGTACCCGTGCGTGCTGGTCAGCCAGACCGTCGACTACCTGCGGCCGATCCTGCTGCGGCACCCGCCGTACGACGTGGACGTGTGGATCGCATCCGTCGGTACGTCGTCGTACACGCTCGGCTCGCGGATCGTCGACCGCAGTGGCGAGTCGGAGGACGTGTACGCCAAGGCGGAGTCGGTGATCGTCGCCGTGGACGGTACGACGCACGCGAAACGACCCCTCGGAGACACCGAACGGGCAGCCCTGCTGAAGCATCTTGTGACCACTTGAGAGACTAGCTCCGAGATGACTGAGCAGCAGAGCTTCTACGACGCCGTCGGTGGGGCGGACACCTTCCATCGATTGGTGGCCGCGTTCTACCGCGGTGTCGCCGCCGACCCGGAGCTGCGGGCGATGTACCCGGAGGAGGATCTCGGTCCGGCCGAGGTGCGCTTCCGGATGTTCCTGGAGCAGTACTGGGGCGGCCCCAAGACGTACTCCGAGCAGCGTGGGCACCCCAGGCTGCGGATGCGGCACGCCCCGTTCGCGGTCACCCCGAGCGCAAGGGACCGGTGGCTCGGCCACATGCGGGCCGCGCTCGACGAGATCGGCCTGTCCCCGGAGCGGGACGAGGAGATCTGGCGCTACATGGTGATGGCCGCGCACAGCATGGTGAACACCGACGAACCGCAGTACCCGGGCGCGATCGACGTGTCCGGCCGCTGAACCTTCTAAGGAGAAACACGAGCATGGCTGCTACCCGTACCGCCAAGGCCCACTGGGAAGGCTCGCTGCTGGAGGGCGGCGGTCAGGTCAACCTCGAGTCGTCCGGTCTGGGCTCCTTCGACGTGACCTGGGCCGCGCGCACCGAGCCGGAGGCCAGCGGCCGGACCAGCCCCGAGGAGCTGCTCGGGGCCGCGCACTCGGCGTGCTTCTCGATGGCGCTGTCGCACGCGCTCGCGCAGGCCGGCAACCCGCCGGCGTCGCTGGACACCCAGGCCGACGTGACCTTCCAGCCCGGCGAGGGCATCACCGGCATCAAGCTGTCCGTGAACGGCAACGTCCCCGGCCTGACCGCCGACGAGTTCGCCGAGTTCGCCGAGGGCGCGAAGAAGAACTGCCCGGTCTCGCAGGCCCTGACCGGCACGACCATCACGCTGGACGTCACCTTCACCGCCTGAAACCTGAACACCCACAGCGTCCGGCGAGCCGTCACGGCTCGCCGGACGCTGTTCGTTTCAGCTCAAATATCTATGGTGGCGGGGTTAGACATTGGGGTGTGGGGTGTGTATTGTTCCTCGTGTTGACAGAGAAGAACAGCGAAGCTGAGGTGGACAGCTAACGTTCTGTCCAGAGTTGTGAAGTAGGTACGACGGCGGACTCCGCCGGGCCGATCAGTGAAGGGGCTCGGGTTTCACGCCGAGGTCAGAGTCTGTGGAGCCAGTGGTCGAGAAGGGTTCCAGGCTTGACGAACCGAAGTAGTTCGCAGTTGCAGTTCGCATCACGTAGTTCGTAGTGAGTTGTTGTAGGTAGTTGTTGTTCGAGAGAGAAGGGATCGGATTACGCCGTCGGATCGCCCGCCAGTGCCAGTAGTTCGCCGGGCGGGTGCCGTAGTTCCATCGGATGGGAAGGTGGTCTTCGGTTACGCATTCAGCGATCCCTGCAGTGATGGCCTTCACCTGGCGCGCTGCGGACATGCAAGGCCGGCCTGCAGGTCGGTAGATGGTGACAATCCAACAACCCCTGGGCCCCGGTGCTTCGGCACCGGGGCCTTCGGCATGGAGGTGCGATGACCCCAGATGCACACACGGAGACCCTGATGAGTTCAACCCCGGCCGGGACGGCCCATTTCGATGATGACGACTACCCGGCGTTCACGATGGGCCGGGCCGCGGAGATGCTGGGCACCACGCCGGGATTCTTGCGGAGCCTGGACGAGGCGAAGCTGATCAGCCCGCAACGCTCCGAGGGCGGTCATCGCCGTTACTCCCGCTACCAGTTGCGTCTGGCTGCCCGCGCTCGTGAACTCGTCGACCAAGGCACCGCCCTCGAGGCCGCGTGCCGGATCATCATCTTGGAAGACCAACTCGCCGAAGCCCTGCGCATCAACGAACAACGAAACGAACAGGCATAGCGACTGGGCTACGGCGTTGTCGTGCCGCGGTTGCCGGCCGTCTTTGTGGGCTTGGCCAGGACGAGGAGTCCGGTCATGGAGACGGCGGCGCCGGCGGTGATGAGGGTGGCCATGGGTACGGCGGTGTGTTCGCCGCCGAGTCCGGCGATCGGTGCGATGGTTCCGGCGGCGACCCATTGGACGAATCCAAGTACGGCGGATCCGGTGCCGGGGTGTTCGGGGACGGCGGCGGAGGCGAGGGCGCCGCCGTTGGGGATCATGAGGCCTTGTGCGGTCATCAGGACGAAGAAGCACACGAGCGCGAGCAATAGTGGTGTGCCGAGCCACAGGGCGCCGGCCAGCATGGCGATTCCTGCCGTCAGAGCAGCGATCTGGCCGGTCAGGATGAGCTTGCGGGTGGAGACCCGCCCAGCGAGCCGGGCCGCGATCAGCGCGGCAATGGTCATGCCGGTGGCGTTGGCCGCGAAGTCGATGGAGTACGCGATCGGTGAGAGCCCGTTCATGGATTGCAGGACGAACGCGGACGTGGCGACATAGGCGAACAGCGCGCCCATCGCGGCGCCGGCGACCACCAGGTAGCCGACGTACTCGCCGGTTGGCCAGGACGATGCGCCCGGCCGCGAGAAAGTTGCCGAACCCGCCGGCGTGGCGGCGCTCGGGCGGGAGTGATTCGGGAACGGCGACCAGGACCGCCAACGTCATCGCGAGACCGAGCGCTGCGACGAGCCAGAACGAGACCCGCCAGTGCGACAGTTGCAGGATGAGTCCGCCGAGGAGCGGGCCGACGATCGGAGCGATGCCGCCGACCGCGGCGATGACGTTCAGTACCCGGACCAGTCGGACGCCGGTCGCCAGGTCCACGATGATCGCCCGGCCGGTCACCATCGCCCAGCCGCCGGCGAATCCTTGGACCAGCCGGGCCACGGTCATCACCCCGATGGTCGGCGCGAGCGCGCACACGACCGAGGCCGTGGACATGGCCAGCAGTGCCGCGAGCAACGGGATCCGCCGGCCGCGCTGGTCCGAGACCGGGCCGCCGATCAGCTGGCCGAGCGCCATGCCGACGAAGAACGTTGTCAAGGTCAACTGGACTTGCGTCGCGGTGCCGGCCAGGTCGCCGGCGACCTGCGGGAAGGCCGGGACGTACATGTCGGTCGCCAGCGGTGCGATCGCGGTCAAGAACACCACGGTCGCGACCAGCCCGGTGGTCAGCTGAGCCTGGCGGCGTGCCCTTCTCGTGGCAGACATGGTCGGCTGGATCAGACCGTGAGCAGGACCTTGGTAGCGGTCCGCTGGTCCATGGCTCGATAGCCCTCGGCGGCCCGGTCCAGGGGCAGGGTCAGGTCGAAGACCTTGCCAGGGTTGATCTTGCGGTCCCAGATGAGCTGGATCAGGTCGGGCAGGTACTGCCGGACCGGGGCGGGGCCGCCGTGGATGTGGACGCCGGCCATGAACAACTCGTCACCGGGGATCGCGACGTCGTGGGAGACGCCGACGAATCCGACGTGGCCGCCCGGGCGGGTGGAGCGAATCGCCTGCATCATCGCCTCCTGCGTGCCGACCGCCTCGATCACCGAGTGGGCTCCGAGCCCGCCGGTGAGTTCTTTGACCCGGGCAACGCCCTCGTCGCCGCGTTCCTCGACGATGTCGGTGGCGCCGAAGTCCTTGGCCAGGGCCTGGCGATCGGCGTGGCGGCTGAAGGCGATGATCCGCTCGGCGCCGAGCTGCTTGGCGGCCAGGATACCCAACAGGCCTACAGCGCCGTCACCGACGACCGCGACCGTCTTACCCGGTCCGGCCTGCGCGGCGACAGCAGCGAACCAGCCCGTGCCGAGTACGTCGGAGGCCGCCATCAGCGACGGGATCAGGTCGGCATCGGGCATTCCCGGGGTGGCGACGAGAGTGCCGTCGGCCAGCGGGACCCGGGCCCGTTCGGACTGGGTGCCGATGGTCCCCATCAGGACGCGGTGCACGCAGTAGGCCTGGTAGCCGGCCTGGCAGATCTCACAGGTGTTGTCGGAGGCCCAGAACGAGCCGACGACGAAGTCGCCGACCTTGATCGTGCGCACCTCGTCGCCGATCTCCTCCACGACGCCGACGTACTCGTGGCCCATGACCTGGTGGTCGACGGGCTCGGCGCCGCGGTAGGGCCACAGGTCGCTCCCGCAGATGCAGGTCGCCGACAAGCGGATGATCGCGTCGGTCGGCGCGAGGATCTTCGGGTCCTCGCGGTCCTCGACCTGTACGTTCCCCGGGCCGTGCATGACTACCTGGCGCATCGCGTACTGCTCCTCCTGATCGAGAACCCCTCCGAATGGGGGCACCTTTCCAGTGAAGCCGTCGGCTCGCCGGGGAAGAAGTCACCGTCGATAGGTGTACTGGCAGGGCACCCTTCAGGGCCTTGTCACCGCTGCCGGCGGGTTACTGTCGGAGCCGTGGACAACCGTTCGGAGGTACGCGAGTTCCTCACCACCCGCCGCGCCCGGATCAGCCCGGAGCAGGCCGGCCTGCCGACCACAGGTACCCGGCGCGTCCCCGGTCTACGGCGCAGCGAGGTCGCAACGATCGCCGGGCTGAGCGTCGAGTACTACGCCCGGCTGGAGCGAGGCCAGATCGGCGGTGCCTCGACCGGGGTGCTGGACGCCCTCGCGCGGGCGCTGCAACTCGATGAGACCGAACGAGCTCACCTGTTCGACCTCGCCCGGGCCGCCGACGGCATCCCGACCTCGGGCCGTTCCCGCCGCCGGACAGCGGGCAAGGCGGCGTCGCGGCTCAGCCTGCACTGGGCGCTGGACGCGATCAAGGACGGCGTCGCGTTCGTCCGCGACCCGCACCAGAACCTGCTCGCGACGAACTCCCTGGGCCGCGCCTTCTACTCGCCGGTCATCGGCGACAGTGGACGCACCCCGAACCTCGCCCGGTTCCAGTTCCTTGATCCCGCGTCCCGGGACTTCTATCCCGACTGGGACCTGTTCGCACAGATGTGCGTCGGCATCATGCGCGCCGAAGCCGGCCGTGACCCGCACGACCGCGGTCTCCAGGATCTCGTCGGCGAGCTCTCCACCCGCAGCGAGGTCTTCCGCCGCCTCTGGGCCGACCACAACGTCCGCACCCACGGATCCGGCACCAAGCGGTTCAACCACCCCGACGTCGGCGAACTCACACTCGTCTACGAAGAACTCGCTGTCACGGCCGAGCCGGGACTGGTGCTCCTGGTCTACACCGCCGAACCCGGCTCACCATCCGCAGAACGACTCCAACTGCTCGCCTCCTGGGCGGCACCAGCACAAACCCCGACAGCAAACAGCTAGCGGAATCACTGCAGAGCACGCGCAGCTCCATCTGTCGGTGGGGTCGAGGAGACTGCTCGCATGCTTGATGCGTTGATCGACAACCACCTCGCCTTCCTTGCCGCCCATCGAGGTTCGGTACGGCGGTCCGCGGACGCGATCGAGGTGGTGGGGGAGTCGGAGGAGTTCTCCGCGTGGATGCCTCTGACCGCGGACGTGGAGATTCCGGCCGGGGTGCGGACGGTTCGGCTGGTGCCCGCGAGCGGAGCGGGTTGGGAGGAGCGGTTGGCCGCGGCGGGGTTCAAGGCGGCCGAGGTGCTGGTGCACATGGAGGCACCGGCCGGGTCAGCCGTTGGAGAGCCGGTGGCTGCGATCGGTTCGGAGGCGGACGCGGTGGGGTTCGCCGAGGTGCAGAGTGCGGCGTTTCTCGAGGTGGGGGAGCCGGACTACGACTGGTGGCAGCAGATGTTCGTCGAGCAGGCCCTGCGGAACTACCGGGAGCCCAACCAGTCGCTCTACCTGCTCCGCGTGGACGGCGACCCTGCCTCGATCACGTTGGTACTGCGGACCGGGACGGTCGCCGGCGTCTATGCGGTCGCGACCAAGCCGCAGTACCGCGGTCGTGGTCTGGCGACGCGGCTGCTCGCGCAGGCGCGCCGCGACGCGGCGGGTGGGCGACTCACCTTGCAGGTGATCGAGGGTTCGGACGCCGAGCGCCTGTACCTCAGCCTTGGCTTTCGTCGTGCTTACCGCTCGCCACACTTTCGTCGGTCTTGACTTCTTCCTTCTCGGTGGCGGAGCCGACGCCGGAGGAGGCATCGCTGTTCGGGTCGCGGGTGGTCAGGTTGCCGACCCGGAGCACCTCGCCGTTGCGGACGTACCAGGTGGTGCCATCCTCGCCGCGCAGGGTGGTGATCCGCAGGCCGACCGCGACGACGACGCCGGTCGCCTTCTCCATGTCGATCAGGTCGCCGACGCCGTACTGGTCCTCGAAGATCATGAACACGCCGGCCAAGAAGTCCTTCACCAGCGTCTGCGCGCCGAATCCGAGGGCCACGCCGATGATGCTCGCGGACGCGATCACCGGCATGATGTTGAAGCCGAGCTCGGCGAGCACCATCACCACCAGGACGGCGGCCAGCACGATCGTCACGATGCTGCTCAGGAGCGAGCCGATCGTCTGGGCGCGCTGGGCGCGGCGCTCACTCGCGAGCGTGTTCTCGACGAAGTCCTGACCGATCCTGGACTTCGACAGCACCCCTGCGACAGCGCCGTTCCCGGTGCGTCGGGCGAACCGCCGGATCACCTTGTGCAGCACCCAGCGGAGCACGAAGAAGCCGATGATCAGGCCGGCGATCCGGGCAGGCACGACCACGACCTGGTCGGTCACCTCCAGCTTGCCGTCGTTGCCGGTGCGGAAGAACGTCGGGAAGGCGTCCGGCAGGCTCAGCAACGGTGAAAACAGGGGGTGACTGACTAAGGACACAAGGTAGCTGGTCAGAATAGGCATCTCGCCGCCTGATGTTAGTAGGGCTGACAAGGAGACGCGATCGCATGTCGAGCCGGCTGGACGACGAGCTTTCCAGGCTCGTGAGTGCTGGTGTGCTGCGCCAGTACCAGGCCGAGTCGATCCGGGACGCCGCCGACGCGGAGATCGACGCAGCGCTCGCCGACCCTGGCCGTCCGCGTCCGCAGCGGGAGCCTGAGAGGCCTGAGGGGCCTGAGCCGGCCGAGGAGGAGGAGCCGCCCGCCCCCGCCCCGACCAGCGCGCTGGTCGAGGTGCTCGGTTACATCGGCGGCGCGCTGCTGCTCGGCGCGGTCGCGCTCCTGACCTTGGCGAACTGGGGCGAAATGGGGCGTGCCGCGCGGATCACCACCGGTACGGCGGCCGCGGTCGTCCTGCTCGGTTCGGCTGTCGTGCTGGCCCTGCTGCGGCGCCGGGAACAGCTGAGTTCCGCGCTCGCGGCCCTGGGGTGTTGCGTGGCCGGGTTCGCGACGTTCGTGGCGGTCGAGGGAGAGGCCGGACGGGTCGCCGGGGTGGCGGTCGCGCTGGCGCTGGCCGCCGGTGGGTTGTGGTGGCTCAAGGAGCCTTCGTTGCTGGTGGCAACTTTCGGGATCCTGGCCGTCGGTGTGTTGGTGATCACGGCAGATGTCCTCACTCCGGACACCGGGTCGGCCACCAACAGCGCGGGCATCGCCGGGACCGGATTCATCCTGGTGGCGTTCGTGTTCGCGCTGCTCGGCCTGGTCCGCGATCAGGTGACGTCGTGGTCACTGGCCGGAGCCGCGATGTTCAGCTCCTCGATCTGCTGGCTGGTGCAGGAACGCGGCGAGATCATGGCGCTGGCAGTCGGTACGGCGGGACCCGCGGCGTTGCTGGTTGCGTACGGGCGGACGCGGCGTTCGGCGTACGCCGTGGTGGGTTGCTCGATCCTCCTGGTCATCTGGCCGACCGCCCTGTACCAGCTGACCGACAACCTGGCCGGTGTGGCCATCGGACTCGTCGTAGCCAGTGCAGTCCTCCTGATCGCGGTGTTGATGCTGAGCCGCCGCCGCTCGAACGAGTAACGCAACGCGCGCCGTTTGGCCGTTGACGCGGTTGATGCGGCAGACTCGCTGGGGTGACAGCTCCCACTGCGGCCCTTGTCGAGCTAGCGGTTGCCCATGGCGTGGCGACGGAGTACTGGAACTGGCTGGGCGAGCATGTGGTCGTCTCCAGTGAGGTTGTGGCCGACGTACTCGCGGCACTCGGTGTGGACGCGTCGACGCCGGAGAAGGCAGCCCTGGCGCTGGCTGAACACCAGGAGGCGCGCTGGCGTCGTACGCTGCCCGCCACCGTGGTGATGCGGGAGGGCTGGACCCCTTGGTTCGCCGTACACCTGCCGCACGGGTCGTCGGCGGAGGTGTGGGTCGACCTCGAGGACGGCGGTCAGCGGCGGGACATCCCGCAGCAGGAGCACCTGGTCGAGCCGGAGTGGGTCGACGGCGTACAGATCGGCGAGGCGACGTTCCAGCTGCCGGGGGACCTGCCGCTCGGGTACCACCGCCTGTGCGCGCGCATCGGCACCAACCCGGAGATCTCGGTCAGCACGCTGATCGTGACGCCGACGAAGCTGGAGCCGGAGAACCTGCACCGGACCTGGGGCTGGGTGCTGCAGCTGTACTCCGTTCGCTCCCGGCGCTCCTGGGGTATCGGTGACCTGCATGACCTGGCCGACCTGGCCGCGTGGTCGGCGCACGACCTGGGCGCCGGCTTCGTACTGGTGAACCCGCTGCACGCCGCGGAGCTGGCAGGCCGCATGGAGCCCTCGCCGTACCTGCCGGCGTCCCGGCGGTTCGCGAACCCGATCTACCTGCGAATCGAGGACATCGACGAGTACGGCGACCTTGCCCCGGCAGAACGGGATCGGGTCCGGACACTGGCGCTGCAGGCGCGGGCGCTCAGCGAGGACTCGACTGCGCTCGACCGGGACACGGTCTGGGCGGCGAAGCGTGAAGCACTGCAGGTGCTGTTCCGCGTGCAGCCGTCGGTGGGGCGGATCGCGGAGTACGGCGCGTACTGCGACCGCGAGAGCCAGGGGCTGATCGACTTCGCCACCTGGGCCGCGATCGCCGACGTGCACGGGCCGGAGTGGAGCAAGTGGCCCGAGGAGATGCAGGAGCCGACGTCACCGGAGGTTGTTGCCTTCCGCAACGAGAACCCGGATGCGGTGGAGTTCCACTGCTGGCTCCAGTGGCAGCTCGACGAGCAGCTGGCGCGGACACAGGCCCGTGCGAAGGCGGCCGGCATGTCGCTGGGCGTCGTACACGACCTGGCCGTCGGTGTGCATCCGGACGGCGCGGACGCGTGGGCGCTGCAGGACGTGCTGGCGCGGAACATCCACGTGGGTGCGCCGCCGGACGCGTTCAACCAGCAGGGCCAGGACTGGTCGCAGCCGCCGTGGCGGCCGAACGCGCTGGCCGAGACCGGGTACGCCGCTTGGCGGGACCTGGTGCGTGCGGTGATGCGGCACGGCGGCGGGCTGCGGATCGACCACATCCTCGGGATGTTCCGGCTGTGGTGGGTGACGTCGCCGGAGCGGCCTACCGAGGGCACCTACGTGCGATACGACCACGAGGCGCTGGTGGGCATCCTGGTGCTGGAGGCGCAGCGCTCCGGGGTGACGGTGATCGGTGAGGACCTGGGGACCGTAGAGCCCTGGGTACGCGACTACCTGACAGAACGCGGCATTCTCGGTACGTCGGTGTTGTGGTTCGAGCGGGATGCCAACGGGAAGCCGCTGGCACCGGAGCGGTGGCGGGAGCTCTGCCTGGCCACTGTCACCACCCACGACCTCCCGCCGACGGCTGGGTACCTCGCAGGCGACCACGTGGAGCTGCGGAACCACCTTGGGTTGTTGACTCGCCCTGTCGAGGAGGAGCTCGCTGTCGACGAGGCGGACCGCGACGCCTGGCTCAACGCGCTCCGCGAACGGCACCTGCTCAGCAACACGGACGGCGAAGTAGCGCGGGTCGTCGAGGCCATGCATCGGTACGTCGCGCACACGCCGGCGAAGCTCGTCGGTGTCGCGCTGACGGATGCCGTCGGAGAACGCCGTACGCAGAACCAGCCCGGCACCACGGACGAGTACCCGAACTGGCGGGTGCCGCTCGGCGGGCCGGAAGGCGAGCCCGTGCTGGTCGAGGACCTCCCGAACAACCAGCGCCTCCGTCGCTTGATCGGCTCGCTCAATATCTAGCTTTCCGTATTCACCTGCTCACGAACCGTTGACAATAGATTTGAACGGTTGTTTTCTATTGAGCAGGAGAGGCGCCCTTCCTTCACTGTCCACCGCCCCAACAGTGCAGGAGTTCGCATGCTGCGACAAAGGAAACTCAGCATGGCCGGAATTGCCGTCGGTGCATTCGCTCTGACGGTGTGTACGTCGGTTCCGCTCGCCTACGGCCACGGGTACACCACCGGGCCGGCCAGTCGGGCCAAGAACTGTCAGGACGGGGTCGTCACGAACTGCGGGCAGATCCAGTGGGAACCGCAGAGTGTCGAAGGCCCCAAAGGCTTCCCGCAGAGCGGTCCCGCGGACGGGACGCTTTGCTCGGCAGGGCTCGGTCAGTTCGCCGAGCTCGACGACCAGCGCGGCGGGGCCTGGCCGGCCACACAGCTCCAGGGCGGCCAGGGATTCATGTTCTCGTGGCACCTGACCGCGGCGCACTCGACCACCGACTTCAAGTACTACATGACCAAGCAGGGCTGGGATCCGACGCAGCCGCTGACCCGGTCCGCACTCGACCTGAATCCGTTCCTCACCGTCGACCTGAACGGCACGCGGCCGCCGAGCGACGTCTCGCACCCGGGCACGATCCCGACCGGCCGGTCCGGACGGCACATGATCCTCGCGGTCTGGACGATCGCCGACACCGCGAACGCCTTCTACCAGTGCTCGGATGTTAATTTCTGATTCAACCTGAGGTTTCGCCAATAACTTTCTTGGGCAGTGCACTCCTTGAAATAACCGCCCCATATTTCAAGGAGTGTCCCCATGAAGTCATTGCTCCGTCGCGTCGCCGTTCCTCTGGTCGCCGTGGTCGTCGGCCTGCTGCCGGGTGTGGTGGTGATCGAGCAGGCGTCCGCCCTGACCAAGCTGACGCACTCGCAGGCGACCGCGATCTTCAGCGCCGCCGGCATCACCTGGTCGTCCAGCGGCAACTGCTCCGACTGGAACAACTCGACCTGTACGTCGTTCACCAACATCAACGACTCGACCGTGTACGGCGTACGGACGCTGAAGCAGTCGAGCGGGTGTGCGGTGAACATCACCGGCGGCACCGAGGTCGGGCATGCCAGTGGCACGTACAGCCACCGGAACGGGTACAAGGTCGACATCTCGAAGTACACGTGTGTCGGCAACTACATCCACAACACGTTCACCCGGATCGCCGACCGCGGTGACGGCGCCGCCCAGTGGCGCTCGGGCGCCGGCAACATCTACGCGGACGAGGGAAACCACTGGGACATCACCTACTACAACTGCGGCGGCTGCTGAGCCGTCCTGGGCCTGTACGGGAGGGGTGTCGGCCTCTCCCGTGCGGGAGGTACTAGGCTTCAGGCCGTGATTGTCGAATTGTCCGGGCACTCGTTGCTGGTGTTCGTCGGGATTCCTGTGCTGGTCATCGCCGTGCTGGCGCTGCTGGTGTTCGCGTCGTCGATCGCGAACGGGCCGCGCTACCGCCCGGGCCTGTCCTGGTGGGCCCCGCCGGTCTGGATCAACGGACCGACGGCGACCAAGCCGGACCCGGCCAACCTGCCCGACCTGCCTGAGCTCACCAGTGCGCCGGGTGCCACCGCGACTGCCGCCACCGGCGTCGCCCGCACGCTCGGAGGCGCAAGTGCCAGCTGGTGACGCATTCACCCCGGACCAGCTCTACGACATCGAGAAGGCCGTCCGGTACGCCGAGGAGACCTCCGGCCTGCACTTCTCGGTGTACGTCGGCGGCGCGGACTCGGAGACCCGCCCGTTCGCCATCGAGCTGCTGAACGAGCTCGACGACCCGGACCGCACGGTCCTGGTGTACGTCGACCCGGCCGGCCGGCGTCTCGAGATCGTCACCGGCGAGCTGGCCAAGCGGCAGCTGTCGGACTCGTCCGCGGGTCTGGCCGCCCTGACGATGCAGACGTCGTTCGCGACCGGCGACCTGACCGGCGGCCTGGTGACCGGCGTACAGCAGCTGGGTACGCACGCGCATCAGGCGCCGATGCTGCACGCCAACGACGAGGCGCACAAGCTCTGACGTGGCCGCTCTACAGCCACACCGCATCGACCTGGGCGACGTAGTACTGCGCCCGTTCGTCGCGTCCGACGAGCCCGCGGTGGCGCTGGCCCTGCAAGACCCCGGGATCCTGCGCTGGACCGCGGGGACGGCGGTGATCAGCTCACCCGCCGACAAGCGGGCCCGCCGCTGGCTGGAGCCGCGCATCGACGGCTGGACGCGCGGTAACGCGGTCTTCGCGGTCGCGGACACGGCGACCGATCAGGTGATCGGCAGCGTGACGCTCCGGGACGTCCACCGTGTGCCCGACCAGGCCCTCGCGGCGTACTGGGTCAGCCCACTGGTTCGTGGCCGCCGGCTGGGCGCTCGCGCACTGGATGCGGCCGCGCGGTGGGGCTTCGCAACCAATGGGCTCCGGCTGCACCGCATCTCGCTCGACCACTCACTGATCAACGAGGGGTCGTGCCATGTCGCACTACGCGCCGGGTTCCAGCTCGAAGGCGTGATGCGCGACTTCTACGTCGAGCCGACAGGCCAGCGGCATGATTCGCACCTCCACGCGCGGCTCGCGGCTGACGCAGCACCTGACCTAGGACCTCAGCCAGCTGGTTCGTAGGTCGGGCAGGCGCTCTGGTACGCCGCCTGCGTGCGCGGGTCCAGGCACAGGTTGAGGATCTGCTCCGAGGACGTGCCGGGGCCGAGGTACACCACCCAGGTGCCGGTGACCGGTGCCAGTGAGCTGTTGGTGATGCCCGGGTACTGGCCGTCGACCAGCATGGCCTTCGCCGGGATGCCGGCCCGCGTGATCTTCGTTGCGGTGTCCTTGGCCATCTGACCCGCGTCGGCCGGGTACTTGTCCATCATCGCGATCCACTGGCCCTGCTTGAACTTCGGTGAGGTCGGACCGGTGTTCACGGCGGGCGGTGTGGTCGTCTGAGCCTTCGTCGTCGGGTTCGGCGCCGCAGCGGTCACCGGCGGCTTCCGGTCCGCCTTCGTGGCGCTCCCGGTGGCGCTGGCGGTCGGCTCGGCCGGTGCGGCAGCAGCGCCGTTGTCGGTGCCTGAACCCATCCGCAGCCCGTCCGCCGGCGTATCCGACGCCGTACCCCGGGTGAGGATGAACGCGAACACCGCGACCATCGCCAGGCTGGCCACGATCGCCGCTCCGATGGCACTGTGCGAACGCTGTGCCTTCCGCGGGCGCGCCTCGGGCGAGCTCCGCCTGGCCGGGGGCCGCTGGTGTCTCCGGGCAGCGCGAGCGGGTGGCTTGCGGTGGTCGACGCGTGTCACGACAAGGGCCCCTCCCCAGACACCCTGGATGGATACATCCGGTGAAGCTTAAACCGAACCACTGAGTAAGTGAGCGTCTCTCAGGTGGCGAGAATCTCTTTCTCCACAAGGGAATCGCGCACCGCGCACGCCCCCTCACGATCCGCCGACCAACAATCGTTTGACCCTCACCGAACGCAGTCGGGCGAGTACGAAACAGCGATGTCCTAGGTGCCGGAGGGAATGCCGTTCGGATGCGGCTTCGGGCGGGTGTCCAGGGCGTCCTCGAGCCAGGAGTCGACGTCGACGTCGGCGGAGAGGATGTGGTTCACGTACGCCGTCCGTTCGTGGCTGAGCACCTCCAGCTCCCACACGCACGGAGCCGCGCCGATCGGTGCCGGTCGGAGGTCGTCGACGTCCATGCCGCTGAAGATGCTGAGACGGGACTGGAAGTCCTTCGCCCAGCTCTGCACCACGAGGTAGATGCCGTCGTCGCCGAGGTGCAGTACGACGACGCCGAGTCCGACGGACCCCATCGCGTCGTCGAACTCGAGCTGCCGCGTGGCGGTGGCGCGGGCGAGTTCGACCATCTGGTCGTCCCACTGCCGTCCGCGCGCCGTGACGACGTACGGCTTCACGAGGCGGTTGGCGTAGCGCCAGGGCATCAGTGGAGTGATGGGGCGGGGTCGGTACGCGTCTGCGAGTCCGGTCAGCGCAACAGCTGCCGCACCGGCCAGGGCGGGGTCAGAGGCGGGCACCGGTCCAGTCTTACCGCACTGCGAGGTTCAACGCGACAGGGCCGGTCCCGTATGAGACCGGCCCTGTCAGAACGTCGATCAGGCGACGTCGTCCTGCGCCTGTGCGGCGATAGCGCGGGTCAGGTCCGCCTG
This sequence comes from uncultured Actinomycetota bacterium, assembly GCA_963822475.1. GTDB lineage: Bacteria > Actinomycetota > Actinomycetes > Propionibacteriales > Kribbellaceae > Kribbella. Next base: position 1,520,718 of record CAWGHT010000004.1, on the reverse strand, counting down.
GGCCTCGGTGACGTACCGGAGCGTCGGTGCGTCCACGGACGACGACTCCACGGCCAGCCAGCCGGTGAGCGCGTCCAGCGCCGCCTGGTCGGCCAGGTGCCGCGGCGACAGGTACACCAGCACGTTCTCGCCCATCGACGAGCCCAGCCGGGTGTACACGTCCTTGGCCGCGTTCAGGTACTTGTCGACGTATGGCCGCAGCAGGTCCTCCTGGCCCGGCTGCTGGAAGCCGAGGATGGTCCGGAACTGGGTCTCGTTCGGGGTGTCCTCGGACTCGACGGCGATCCGCCAGGCCTCTTCCTTCGCCTCCACGGTCGGCCGGGCGGCACGGGCCTGCGCGGCCCGCTCCTGACCGGTGATCGTGGTGTCGCGGGTGAGCTCGTCGTCGATCTCGTCCGCACCGATGCGGCCGAGCCGCGACAGCGCCACGATCAGCGTCCAGCGCAGGTCGGTGTCGACGACCAGACCCTCCGGCAGGTCCCGACCCTCCAGCCACCCGGCGAGCCGGTCGGCGCCGTCAGCCGAGAACACCGCCGAGCTGTAGGCCCGCACGAACGCGAGCTGGTGGTCGCTGCCCGGGTCGGAGCCGGCCACCAGACCGGCCAGCTCCTGTTCGAACTGCGCGCGCAGGGCGGGCCGGTTCTGCGGGGCGGCGTACTGGTTGATGGCGCTGCTCGCCTGGTTGAGAAGCGAGCGGACGCCGGTCAGGTCGGTCTCGGCCCGGATACCGCGCAGGACGATGCCGACGTACTGGCTGGCCGGCATCTCCGCGTCCCGGGTCATGTCCCACGTCGAGCCCCAGGCGAGCGCCCTCGGCAGCGACTCGGTGAGCTGGTCGATCGACTCCACCAGCGTGGCCCGCGACCGCTCGTCCAGCCGGATCTTCGCGTACGTGAGGTCGTCGTCGTTCAGCAGCACCAGGTCCGGCTGGGTCGCGCCGGTGAGCTCGGGGAGCTCGGTGCGCGGCCCGTCGATGTCCACCTCGAACCGCTCGGTCCGGACCAGACCCTCGTCGGTACGCCGGTACAGGCCGACGGCGAGCCGGTGCGGCCGCAGGACCGGGAACTTGTCCGTCGCGGTCTGCTCGATCGCGAACGAGGTGAACGCGCCGGCGGAGTCGACGGTGAAGTCGGCGCGCAGCGTGTTCACGCCCGCGGTCCGCAGCCACCGCTCGGTCCAGTCGTCCAGGTCGCGGCCGGACGCCTTCTCCAGCGGCTTCAGCAGGTCGGTCAGCTCGGTGTTGCCGAACGCGTGGTCGTGGAAGTACTCCTTCAGCGCGGTGACGAAGGTGTCCTCACCGACGAACGCGACCAGCTGCCGCAGCGTCGACGCGCCCTTGGCGTAGGTGATGCCGTCGAAGTTCACCTCGACCGCGTGGAAGTCGATCATGTCGGCCGCGATCGGGTGCGTCGACGGCAGCTGGTCCTGCCGGTACGCCCAGTTCTTGCGGGCGTTGCAGAACGTCGTCCACGCGTCGGAGTACTTCGTCGTCGCGACCACCTGCGCCCAGTGGCTGGCCCACTCGGCGAACGACTCGTTCAGCCACAGGTCGTCCCACCAGGTCATCGTCACCAGGTCGCCGAACCACATGTGCGCCAGCTCGTGCAGCACGGTGTTGGCGCGCGCCTCCAGCTCCGCGTGCGTCGTACGGCTGCGGAACAGGTACTCGTCCCGCAGCGTCACGCAGCCCGCGTTCTCCATCGCGCCCATGTTGTACTCGGGCACGAAGGCCTGGTCGTACTTGTGGAACGGGTACGGCGTACCGAACGCCTCCTCGAACAGCGCGAAGCCCTGCTTGGTGACCTCGAACAGGTCCTCGACGTCCAGCGCCTCCTTCAGCGACGGACGGCACAGCAGCGACATCGGGTACGTCCCGTGCGGACCCTCGTACACGTCCGTCACCACGTGGTACGGACCCGCGACGACCGCGGTGATGTACGTCGAGATCCGCTCGGTCGGCGGGAACGCCCAGCGGGCCAGCTCCTCGCCGTTCTCGCCCTGGTACGGCGTGGGCTCGGGCGTCGGAGCGTTCGAGATGACGACCCAGCGGGCCGGTGCGGAAACGGTGAAGGTGAACGGGGCCTTGAGGTCGGGCTGCTCGAAGGTGGCGAACACCCGGCGGGCGTCCGGCACCTCGAACTGGGTGTAGAGGTAGGTCTCCTTGTCGGCCGGGTCGACCGAGCGGTGCAGCCCTTCACCGGTCCGCGAGTACAGGCAGTCCGCCGCCACGGTGAGCTCGTTGCGCTCGGCCAGCCCGTCGAGCTGGATGCGGGCGCCGTCGTACACGACGTCCGGATCGAGGGTGACGCCGTTCAGCGTCACCTCGCGGACCTTGTCCGCGATCAGGTCGGCGAACGTGCTCGCGCCGGCGGTGGCCGCGAACGTGATGGTGGTCACCGACGGGTACGTCGGAGCGCCACTCGGGGCGTTGGCCAGATCGAGCTCGATGGCGTAGCTCACGTCACTGACCACGCCCGCACGGGAACGCGCTTCGTCGCGCGTCAGGTTGGTTCCAGGCATGTCGGCATCCTATGCACCTGGCTCGCGGGTTGGCCGAGGGTTTACCCCCGACCTGCGTATTGGATACCGAGTCGGTATAACCGTTCCTTCAACTTTGTATGATGGTGAATATGACTGCCTCTAAAGGCAGATTTCTGGTTCGACCCGGCCTGCCCCTGGGCCTGGATGACGTCCCGCTGGATGCTCGAGGTCGAGCAGGTCCGGGATGTGAAGACGACCTGGCACGTGATGAGCCTCGCTGTCCTGAACGAAGAGCGTATGGAGCACGACGACAACTGGGAGCGTTTGATCGGTCGTACCCGAGTGCTGATCGCCGCCGAGCAGGCGCACGGCAACGAGGTGCTGCTGCCGCTCTACACCGCTCTCGGTCGCCGGATCCACAACGAGGGCCGCGGCGGCAAGGACGATGCCGTACTGGTCGAGGCGCTCGAGGAGGTCGGTCTGCCGGCGTCGCTGATCGAGGCCGCGGGCACCGACCGGTACGACGACGCGCTGAAGAAGTCGCACCACGCCGGCATGGACCAGGTCGGCATGGAGGTCGGTACGCCGGTGATCTCGGTGGAAGGCACCGCGTTCTTCGGTCCGGTGGTGACGCCGGCGCCCAAGGGCGAGGCGGCCGGCAAGCTCTGGGACGGCGTCCGCCTGGTGGCCGGCACCGAGGGCTTCTTCGAGATCAAGCGCACCCGGGACCGCGGTCCGATCTTCGACTGACGGTTCAGGGGTTGAACTGGAGCCGCCCGGCCGGTGAAAGTTACTCACTCAGGAATCCGTCCAGTTGTGAGTAGGTTTCAGATGACCTTGCCTTTGACTCTGACCGCCGGCATCGCCGTGTTCGATCGCGAGGCAGCGCAGTTCGTCCACCAGCAGGACGCCGACCGGCAGTTCCGGTCGGCGTCCGTGGTGAAGCTGCTGATCGCGCTGGACTTCTTCTGGGACCGCGGTCCGGTGTACGACGTACCGCCCGCGGACCAGGAGCGGCTCGACGTCATGCTCCGGAGCAGCGACGACGACGCGGCGAGCTACTACTGGGAGCAGCTCGGCGGGTCGGCCATCGTCGAGCGCATGGTCGAGCGGCTCGGTCTGACGCACACCGCCGGACCGCCGGCCAGTCACCCGGGCTTCTGGGGGTACGTCGCGATCACGGCCGCCGACACCGTGCGGATCTACCGCTACCTGCTGGAGGACGCTCCAGCGCCCGTGCGCAAGTATGTGATGGGACAGCTGCACCAGGCGACCCGCCACGGCACTGACGGCTTCGACCAGTACTTCGGGATCGCATCGGTCTTCGAGACCGGCTACAGCATCAAACAGGGCTGGTCCGGGTTCCAAGGGTCCAGTGGCTACCGGTCCGACAAGGCGAAGCCGCAGTCCGTGGTGGACCTGGTGAACGACGCGCTGCACACGACCGGGACGGTCGGGGCGGACGACCGGAGCATCGTCGCGGTGTTCACGCTGCACCCGAGCGGTACGCCGTACGAGCAGGCTTATGCCGCTGTGACGCAGCTGACCGCGGCCCTGACTGTGCCGGGCGGCGTACGCGTGCAGACGGCTGACAAGTAGATTGCGGGCCATGCGAGTGCACATCGGCTCTGACCACGCCGGCTTCGAACTGAAGAACCACCTGGTGCAGCACCTGACCGCTGCCGGGCACGACGTCGTGGACCACGGTCCTGCGGTGTACGACGCCGTCGACGACTACCCGCCGTACTGCCTGCGCACCGGACTGGCGGTGGTCGACGAGCCGGGCAGTCTGGGCATCGTGGTCGGCGGCTCGGGCAACGGCGAGCAGATCGCCGCGAACAAGGTGAAGGGGGTCCGGGCGGTGCTGGCCTGGAGCACCGACACCGCACGGCTCGGCCGCGAGCACAACAACGCCAACGTGATCAGCGTCGGCGCCCGGATGCACTCCGAGAAGGAGGCCACCGGGTTCGTCGAGACGTTCCTGGCGACCGACTACTCCGGCGAAGAGCGGCACACGCGCCGGATCGAGATGCTGTCCGGCTACGAGTCGACCGGCGAGCTCCCGCCGCTGCCCTGATCGTCCTCGTCGGTCTTCGGTAGCACAGGCCGGCGTACGACGGACTGCCGCGGACGGGACACGTCACGAGCCCGCATACTCCGCCCCGTGCCCACCACGGCCGGTGTGGGCGCCTTGGAACCACCTGTCGTCCCCATAGAGGAATTATGCCTGAAGGTCACACGCTGCATCGGCTGGCGAACGACGTCTGGGATGCGTTCGGTGGCCGTCCGGTCCGGGCGTCGAGCCCGCAGGGACGGTTCGTCGAGGGCGCGGCGCTGCTCGACGGGCACCCGCTGCGGCAGACCGAGGCTCACGGCAAGCACTTCCTCGCCGACTTCGAGGGCGCGGGCTGGCTGCACATCCACCTCGGCCTGATCGGCAAGATGGACATCCTCCCGGCGCCGGTGCCCGAGCCCGTCGGCCAGGTCCGGCTCAGGCTGCAGAACGCCACGTCGTACGCCGATCTGCGCGGCGCGACCGTGTGCGAGGTGATCACCGACGAGGAGCGCGACAAGCTGCTCGGCCGGCTCGGTCCGGACCCGCTACGCGATGACGCGGATCCGGACCTGGCATGGAACCGCATCCACCGTAGCAAGCTGCCGATCGGTCAGCTGCTGATGAACCAGGACGTGCTGAGCGGCGTCGGCAACGTGTACCGTGCCGAGGTGCTGTTCCGGGCCAAGCTGAACCCGATGACGCCCGGCAACGTCGTGAAGAAGCGCGAGTGGCAGGGCATGTGGGACGACCTGCTCGCGCTCATGAAGTACGGCGTGGAGACCGGCCGGATCGACACCGTCGCCGACGACCACACCCCGGAGGCGATGGGTCGTGACCCGCGCCAGGACGACCATGGCGGTGAGGTGTACGTGTACCGGCGCCAAGGGCAACGGTGCTACGTCTGTCAGTCGGTGATCCGGACGAAGCTCCTCGCGGGCCGTAACTTGTTCTGGTGCCCCCGATGCCAGCGAACCGGACTCACTCGCAAGAGCTGAAAGCCATCAGTTGTGTTGCGGATTGATGCGCGGACCGTTGCGTACCGTTATGTTCTTCACACCATGAGAAAGAGCGGCGGTGTTGCGCTGGCGCGACGCATCGGCCGCCGGGTCGAGGCGCTGGGCCGTCGTGCCCGCCGTTCGCACCGGGTGGCGTTCGTCGCGCTGGTCCTGGTGCAGCTGGTGATCTCCGTCGCGAGCGACGTCTGGATGACCCTCGTGCCGGCGTCGTTCCTGATCGTTCCGCTGGTGGTCGGCGGCGTTCTGCTGCAGTTCGGCGAACTGGTGGCGCTGACCGGGATCACGACGGCGTTCGGCGCGTACGTCGTCCTGTCGCGCGGGATGACGCTGCCCCGGATCGGCTTCGTCCTGGTGCTCGTGATCGTCGGCTGGATCATGATCACCAGCGCCAAGGTGCGTAGCCGGCTGGGCGTCCGCGGCACCCGGAGCGAGTCGATGCTGATGGAGTTGCGGGACACGCTCACCGCGCAGGGGGAGATCCCGCCGTTGCCGTCCGGCTGGCGGGTCGAGGTCGCGATCCAGTCCGCCGGCGGGTCGACGTTCTCCGGCGATTTCGTGGTGTCGACGATGCACGACGACCTCCTCGAGGTGGCGCTGGTCGATGTCTCCGGCAAGGGCATCGACGCGGGGACGCGGGCGTTGCTGCTGTCCGGGGCGTTCGGCGGCCTGCTGGGCGTCGTACCGGTGGACGAGTTCCTGTCGTCGGCGAACCGGTACATACGGCGCCAGGACTGGGACGACGACTTCGCGACCGTGGTGCATGTCGTGCTGGACCTGCGGACCGGCGACTTCGGCGTACGGACGGCCGGGCATCCGCCGGCGATCCAGTTCGACGCGTGGTCGGGGCGGTGGCAGACGCGGGACGCGGACGGGCCGCTGCTCGGGCTGATGGAGGCGCCGGAGTTCTCGGTGAACCGCGGGGTGCTGAAGCTCGGCGACGCGTTGTTCCTGTACAGCGACGGGATGGTCGAGACGCCGCGGCAGGACATCGGCCGCGGTACGGACCGGCTGACCGGGTTCGCGGAACGGCTGGTCGGGCAGGGGTTCCTGGGGGCGGCCGACAAGCTGGTCGCTTCGGCCGGCGGACCGGGCGACGACTCGGCGATCGTCATCATCCACCGCACGGCCCATGCCTAAGGCAACCAAGTCCGTCGTTGTCATACCCCAGTTTTGTTGACTTGGGCAACGAGTGGGTCATACTGCAGAGGAGATGTCTGCCAGGGCTATGGCTGCAGGTACGACAGGGGGACTGGGGATGGTTGTCATGGGGGTTCGCGCTCAGGCTGCCGCAATGGTGGCAGCTGCCGGAGCGCTCACGGTTCTGATCGGCGCCAGCGCGATGCTGGTTCGGTCGGGCGAGGTCTCCGGGCCCGCCGGTGCGGCGATGGCCGCGCCGCCGGGGAACAACGGGACCATCAAGATCGACGGGGTGGAGGTCGGCGACCGGCCGCCGCAGAACAACCCGCACCAGGGGTGTTCGTTCACCGTCGAGTTCTACAACTACGAGCAGGGGCCGTACAACGCGCAGGTGATCTTCCAGGATCAGGCGCCGACGTCCGACGGCGGGCTGCAGGTCGTGTCCGGCGACCTCACGCCGTTCATCGGCGGTGATGCGGCGGGTGGTGGCAACGACCTCGACGCTCGGCAGGTCTACACGCTGAAGTTCACCGGCCAGCCGCATCCTGTCCAGGGCTACCACGTCAAGGTCACCGTCCACGCCCCCGGCTCGATCGGCAACGACACCAAACACAAGGTCTTCTGGGTCAAGGGCTGCGACGCCCCACCACCCACCACCCCACCCACGACCCCACCCACGACCCCGCCGACGACGCCTCCCACGACGCCGCCGACCACGCTGCCGACGACCCCGCCCACGACTCCTCCGACCACGCCGCCGACGACGCCCCCCACGACGCCTCCCACCACGCCACCGACGACGCCTCCGACGACCCCGCCCACGACGCCAGCGACGACGCCTGCCAGTACGGCGCCGACCACGTCGGTGACGGTGCCTCCGGGGAGTCCGACGAGTGTGGTGCCGACGACGTCGCGGTCGAGTGCGCCGTCGACGAGTTCGACGCGCCGTACGACCTCCGGCGTACCGACTGCTGTGGATGCTGGTCTGCCCGGTCCGCCGACCCGTGCGGTCGCGGCAACCACGGACAGCCGAACGGGCGAAACCGGCGGCATTCTGATGACGCTCGGAGGCATGCTCCTCGCGGGTGGCGCGATCGCTTCCCTCCGCCGCCACGGCCGCCACGCCAGGTAACTCACGCACCACCGGTCACCGCGTTCCATCGCGCGTGTTGTTGTCCACAGGTCCCGCCGCGGGGGCCTGTGGACAACTACGCGCGACACGCGGTCAATCGTTACCGAACAGCCTTGACTGCTGTAACGAAACCGAAATACTTCTCTAGGCTTACCCCTGCACTCGTTCGAGGATGGACATGACCCACACGGGCGTTCGCTCCCGGGCAGCCGGCATCTTCGCCGGCGCCGGAGCACTTTCCCTGCTTCTCGGCGCAGCGGCACTACTCGTTGCGCCCTCCGCCAACGCCGACCAGACCGGCGGCCACAACCCCCCGGGCAACAACGGCACCGTCAAGATCGAAGGCGCCGACATCCAGAGCGGGCCGCCGGACAACAACCCGCACCAGGGCTGCACGTTCACGGTCGAGTTCTACAACTACGACAAGGACCCCTCGTACAAGGCGAAGGTGACCTTCGAGGACCAGGCCCCGACGGCGGACGGCGGACTGCAGGTCGTGTCCGGCGACCTCACCCCGTTCATCGGCGAGGACGCGGCCGGCGGCGGCACCGACCTGGACGCCAGGGTGGTCTACACCCTGAAGTTCACGGGGGAACCGCACCCGCAGCAGGGCTATCACGTGAAGCTCACCGTGAACGCGCCTGGCTCGATCGGCAATGACGTGAAGCACAAGGTGTTCTGGGTCGAGGGCTGCAACACCACGCCTCCCACCACCCCGCCGACGAGTCCGCCGACCACGGAGCCGACGTCGACGGACACCCCGCCGACCACTCCTCCGACGACTCCGCCGACGACCACGGACACGCCGCCGACGACTCCGCCGACCACGACGGACACCCCGCCGACGACTCCGCCCACGACGACGGACACCCCGCCGGTGAGCCCGTCGGAGACGCCGTCCACGACGCCGACCTCGCCGGGTACGTCGACCAGCCCGTCGGACACGCCCCCGACGGTCACCGAGTCGACGCCGGCCTCCGACGTACCGAGTGACACCCCGACGGTCGGTGTGCCGACCGAGGTCGACGCCGGCTTCGGTGGACCGGGCTCCAACTCGGTTGCCGACAGCAACAGTCCGTTCGGTCTCGCGGGCGGTCTGCTGCTCCTGGCCGGCGGCGCGATGCTCGCCGGCGCCGGAATCGTCGCGCTCCGCCGACGCGGGACGCACAGCGCCTAGCAGTGGCCTGACATGAGCTCTGCCCGTCGACGCGGCCGCCCTGCTCCACTTCGGTGGAGTGGGGTGGTCGCGCTCGTGGGTGTCGGCGTACTCGGAGCCGGCGCGTACCTGCAGTTCGGCGGCAACGAGCGGGCCGGCGCATCGCCAACTTTGCCGACCTCTGCGCCAACGTCAGCAGTAGGCCTGGGTAGGCCTGCGGTTGTTCCGAAATCGTCGGCCGGCCGTACGGCGACAGCGCGCGCCGGAAGGCCTACGCGCATCAGCATCCCGCAGTTGGGCGTGACCGCGCCGGTCCTCGCGATCGACGCCGTACATGCCGCGTTGACTCCGCCGTCCGACGCGTCGACGGTCGGCTGGTGGTCCGGGGGAGCGCTGCCCGGGAGTAAGCGCGGTTCGGCCGTCATCACCGGCCATACGGTTCACAACGGCGGCGGCGCGTTCGACAACCTCGGCAAGCTGGTGCCCGGATCCGTTGTGCGGGTGTCCACGGCTCGTGGTCAGTTGTCGTACCGGGTCGCCACTGTGGCGACGTACCGGAAGGCCACGCTGGCGAAGCGTGCCGCGCAGTTGTTCGACCAGAGTGTTCGCGGGCGGCTCGTGCTCGTGACGTGCGAGGACTGGAACGGCGAGGTGTACCTCAGCAACGTGGTCGTCGTCGCCCTGCCGATGGCGTAGCCTGCTCGGTCGTGACGATCGATGGGCTGGGCGACACGTTCGGCGCCGACGCGGGCCGGGCGGCGGCGGACGTCTCGTTCGACGAACTGGTCGCGTTGATGCCCGACGCGTTGCGGGAGGTGTTCCCGCCGTACCGGTGGCAGCTCGCGAAGCTGTGGGAGCTCGATCTGAAGGTCGAGCCGGTCGAGATCGCGGACCTGGTCTGGATGTTCGACCTACCGCTGTGGCAGGTCGAGGGCGAGCGGTTCAAGGTCACGCCGCATCAGGTCGCGGAGACGCCGATGAACTTCCGTGCGCACTACCAGCGGGTGATGGACGCGGACCTCGACTTCCCGATCAACCTGGTCGCGTACCGCGGCCGGCTGGTCGTGCTGGACGGCGTACACCGGCTGCTGAAGGCGCACTTCCTGCGCCGCCGGTGGATCGAGGCGACCATCGCGACCGCGACGCAACTTCGGTCCTGCGCTGTTTGAGGGGAAAATGGTCGGCATGGACAGCGTTGAGCGTGAGGTGTACGTCGAAGCTCGGCCGGAGGTGGTGTGGGCCGCGGTGACGCACCCCGAGGTGTTCACCCGGTGGTACGCGTTCGGCGGCGCGGAGATCGACCTGCGGCCGGGTGGGCGGCTGGTGATGCGGTGGGACGAGCACGGCGAGTTCATCGGGTTCGTGGAGAAGGTCGAGCCGGGCCGGCGGTTCGCGTACCGGTACGCCGTCGATCCCGGAGTGGAGCCGGCGCCGGGTAACGCCAACCTGGTCGAGTTCACCCTCACCCCGGAAGGCGAAGGCACCCGCCTGCTGGTCGTCGAATCAGGCTTCGACCGCCTGGACGACGAGCAGGACCTCGACCAGTCCGCCCAGGCCTGGGACAACGCCCTCACCACCCTGAACGACCTGGCCCCGACGCTCTGACGCGCCGGGACTATCGATGATGATGTGTCACCATTACCATTGGTGACATGACATCGAACACTGACGAGTACGCTCCGAGCCCCACCGGCTGGGTGCGGGACCAGGTCGAGAAGGTCACCGCTGCCGGGACCACCGAAGCGGTCGACATCAAGGGTATGAAGGTGGTGCTGCTGACCATGCGCGGCGCCAAGTCCGGCAAGATCCGGAAGGTCCCGCTGATGCGGGTCGAGCACGACGGTGTGTACGCCGCGGTCGCCTCGCTCGGCGGCGCTCCCAAGCACCCGGTCTGGTATTTCAACCTGAAGGCCGACCCGAAGCTCACCCTGCAGGACGGCGAGACCACCAAGGAGTACGTGGCCCGCGAGATCGAGGGCGCGGAGTACGACGAGTGGTGGCCGCGGGCCGTCGCCGCCTACCCGCCGTACGCCGAGTACCAGACGAAGACCACCCGGAAGATCCCGCTCTTCCTGCTCGACCCGGTCGGGTAGTTTCCCCGCGCCCCGTGACTGACTAAGTCCTTGCAAAGATCTGCGGGAGATGACGGTCGGTCACCGGGGCGGGACCAGGCCTGTGAGACGCTGGCGACGGCTGGATCCACCTCGACCCGGCCCGACGCGCTGCGTCGCCTGAGTTCTGGGAGTTGTCCTGACCACACACGACGCGGTGCGGGAACCGTTCGTCGGGTCGACGCGGCTGCGTCTGGCCGGACTTGCACTGCATGCCTATACCGCGAGCGGAACGGTGCTCGCGTTGCTGATCGTGATCGCCGCCATCGACGGCGACGCCGTCCGGGCGCTCTGGCTCGGGCTCGCGGCCCTGGTGATCGACGGTACCGACGGGATGCTCGCGCGCCGGCTGCGGGTGAAGGAGACCATCCCGTGGTTCGACGGCGCGATGCTGGACAACATCGTCGACTACCTGACGTACGCGTTCGCGCCGATCGTGCTGCTGTGGACCGGCGGCTACCTCCCGTCCGGGACCTGGGGCGCGGTCCTCGGCGCACTGCCGCTGCTTGCCTCCAGCTACCAGTTCTGCCGGGTCGACGCGAAGACCGAGGACCACTTCTTCCTCGGCTTCCCGAGCTACTGGAACGTGGTCGCGTTCTACGTCGTGATTCTCGGTCTCAGCCCGGTCAGCACCGGCATCATCCTGGTCGTCTGCTCGGTGCTCGTCTTCATCCCGGTGAAGTACGTGTACCCGTCGCGCACGAAGGCGTTCCGCTCGCTGAACCTGTTGACGACCGCGATCTGGCTCGCCTCGTACGCCGTACTCCTCGCGCAGATGCCGAACCCGAACGCGATCGTGGTCGCGATCTCGCTGGCCTACCTGGTCTACTACGGCGGCCTCAGCCTCTACCTCACCTGGCGCCGCAGGATCGTCGCGTAGTGGTTCTCGGTCTCGGCGCGGCGCTCGGCGCCGCGTTGCTGTTCGGTGTCGCGGCGATCCTGCAGGCCGTCGGTTCGCGGAAGGTGCCGACCGAGTCGGAGCTGGATCCGCGGCGGCTCGGTGCGTTCGTGGTCGCCCTGCTCAAGCAGCCCGCGTTCCTCGGTGCCCTGGCGCTGAACCTCGCGGGCTTCGGGCTGCACTTCGTCGCGCTGCGGCTGCTTCCGCTGTACCTGGCGCAGGCGGGGATCGCGGTCAGTCTGGTCGTGACCGCGTTGCTCGCGACCCGGTTGATGTCGGACAAGCTGAGTGCGCTCGAGTGGTCCGCGGTGATCGGCGTCTGCGTCGGGCTCGGGCTGCTCGCGGTGGCGGCGGGCGATGCGGGCGACAGTGCGCAGCATCACGGGCTCACGATCGGCATCATCGTGGGGCTCGTTGTCATCGCCGTACTGGGTGCAGTTGCCAGTCGTTCGCAGCGCGGTGTCTCCACGGCACTGCTCGGGTTGCTCGCCGGTCTCGGGTACGCCGGGGTTGCGATCTCGGCGCGCTTGTTGCAGGACGGGTCGATGAGCGAACTCGTCCGGAGCCCCACGCTCTACACGCTGCCGATCAGCGGGGGGCTCGCGTTCATCCTCTACTCGTTGGCCCTGCAGCGCGGTTCGGTGACGCTGGCCACCACGCCGATGATCGCGTTGCAGACCATCACCCCGGCGGCCGTCGGCGTGTTCGTCCTCGACGACGCCGTACGGTCCGGATGGTGGCCGGCCGCGATCGCCGGCTTCGTCCTGTCCGCGGCCGGATCCGTGATCCTCGTCCGCTTCGAGAGCGTCAAGCCCTAACGCGTCGGCCACTTCCACGGTGGTTCGTCCAGCGGGCCTTGGCCGGTGATGGTTGTCGCGCCCTTCTCCTTGACGAGTTCGATCGTCTGGAGGTCGGGGGAGAGGGCCTCCATCGATGCGATGAACGGGCGGGAGTGGGTGACGACGATGACCTGGGTCTCCTTCGCCGCGGTGACCACCAGGTTGGCCAGCGCCGGCAGGAGATCGGGGTGCAGGCTGGTCTCGGGCTCGTTGAGGACGAGGAGCTCGGGCGGTCTCGGGGTGAGCAGCGCGGCGACCCACAGCAGGTACCTGAGGGTGCCGTCGGACAGCTCGGCGCCGGAGAGCGGGCGTAGCAATCCGTGCTGGTGAAAGGCGATCTCGAAACGGCCCGCGGTGTTGGTGATCTGGACACGGCTACCGGGGAACGCGAGCTCGATCGCCTCGTCCAATGCCCCTTGAGGACCTAGCTCCCGAACCGTCTGCAGGGCCGCCGCCACGTCCGCGCCGTCTGCGGAGAGTACGGCGGTGCGCGTGCCGACCTGCACTCGGCGGGCGGGCGCTGTCGCGTCGGTGCGGAAGTGGTCGTAGAACCGCCAGCCCCGCAGGCGCTCCCGCACGAGCAGCAGCTCGGGCGCGCGCTCAGGGTCCGCGAACTCGCTCAGCATGCTGTCGAACGTCTGGATCTGGTGCCCGCCGCGCTGCCATTCACCACTCGCCGAACGGATCCGGACTTCGTGGTTGGTGCGCTCGACCAGCAACGCCGCCGGCCGGAGGAACGGCCCGGCCCACAGGCCTTCCCGCTTGATCTCCGGATCCAGATCGAACTGCGAACCGTTCGGGATCGGCAACCCGAGATCCATCAGATAGCCGTAGTCGTCCCCCGCGAACCCCATCCGCAACGTCACCGGCCCGGTCCGCCGGGTGCCCTGCGTGGGCCGATCCTTCCGGACATGCTCCGGCCCCGCCCACAGCGTCGACTGCAGACCGCCTTCCCGCGCCAGCGCCGCCACCGCACCGTTGCGCGAAGCATCAGCCAGCAACCGAAGCGCACGGTAGAGACTCGACTTCCCCGTCCCGTTGGCCCCGGTCACGACGTTCAGACCGCGCAACGGCATGACGACCCGCCGCAGGGACCGGTAGTTCTCCACCGCCAGCGTCGTCAACATGCCCTTCACGGTACCGACGCCCTGCGACAGTTCTTGGCCGTCGCCATGTCACAGGCGGCGGGGCTGTCTCGTCTCGGGAGCGAAACCGAACGAGGAGTGTGTTGAAGATGCGAGTGTTTGTGGCTGGTGGAAGCGGTGTGCTGGGCCGGCGGCTGGTGCCGCAGCTGGTGGCTCGTGGTCACCAGGTGACGGCCAGTACGACGAGTGCCGCGAAGCTGGAGCTGATCAAGGCAGCGGGTGCTGAAGGTGTGGTGATGGACGGGCTGGACGGAGCCGCGGTGGGTGAGGCTGTCGCGATGGCGCAGCCGGACGTGATCGTGCATCAGATGACCGCGATCTCGATGACGCACGCGGGCAAGCCGGACATCAAGCACCCGGACCGCTGGTTCGCCAAGACGAACAGACTGCGTACCGAGGGCACCGACCACTTGCTGGCCGCGGCTCAGGCTGTAGGCGTGCCGCACTTCGTTGCGCAGGGCTACGCCAGCTGGAACGGCATCCGCGAGGGCGGCTGGGTCAAGACCGAGGAGGACCCAGTGGACCTCCTGGAGGGAACAGCGGCGTACGTCGGCCTCAAGGCGCTGAGCCGCATCGAGGACCTCGTGCTGAACATCGGTGGGGCTGTCATGCGGTACGGCGCCTTCTACGGACCGGGAGCCATCGACGACCAGGTGGAGCTGGCGCGCAAACGCCAGTACCCGCTGGTTGGACGCGGCACTGGCTACAGTTCCTGGGTGCACCTTGACGATGCTGCGAGCGCAACTGTGCTGGCTGTTGAGCAGAAGGTCACTGGTGTGTTCAACATCGTCGACGACGTCCCGGCACCGGCCAGCGACTGGCTGCCGTACCTGGCCGAGTGCGCCGGTGCCAAGCCGCCGCTGCGCGTGCCGGTGTGGCTGGCGCGGCGGCTGGCGGGGGACCAGGCTGTGGTGATGATGACCGAAGGGCGTGGCTTCTCGAACGCCAAGGCGAAGCGGGAGCTCGGCTGGGAGCTGCAGTACCCGTCGTGGCGGCAGGGCTTCAAGGCAGCGCTGGCGTGACGGAGGACTTCGAGGAGCTGCGCCCACTGTTGTTCTCGATCGCGTACCGCATCCTCGGGAGCGTCAGCGAGGCAGAGGATGCCGTGCAGGAGACGTGGCTCCGGTACGCCGCTTCACGGACAGAACCCGCGTCCGTGAAGGCGTTCCTGTCTGCTGTCGTCACCCGCATTTCCATCGACGTACTGCGGTCCGCTCGTCGCCGGCGGGAGGAGTACGTCGGGCCGTGGTTCCCGGAGCCGTTGCTGTCCGATCCATACGAGGACCCGGAGCGGGCGGCTGAGCTGGCTGACTCGGTGTCGATGGCCGCACTGCTCCTGCTGGAGCGGCTGTCCCCGCTGGAGCGGGCGGCGTTCGTGCTGCGGGAGGTGTTCGGGTTCGGCTTCGCGGAGGTTGCCTCGGCCGTGGGGCGCTCGGAGGCGGCGTGCCGTCAGCTGGTGGTTCGTGCTCGTCGGCACATGGATGCGGGGCGGCCCAGGTTCGCAGCTGACCAGCGAGAGCGTGTGGAGCTGGCAGCGCGGTTCTTCGAGGCGTTCAAAGAGGGTGCTGTCGGCAACTTGATGGAGTTCCTGGCCGCGGACGTGCAGCTTGTCGGCGACGCTGGTGGCAAGGCGCCGCAGTGGGGTCGTGGTGTCGTTGCCGGCGCCCGCAACGTGGCAGGCATGCTGGCTGCGCTGGCCGGTCCGTTCGCGCAGATCGGTGGCGTGGTGGAGCCGCAGCTGGTGAACGGTCAGCCGGGCGCGATCTTCCGCGACGGCGACGGTCGCGTGGTCAACACGTGGACGCTCGACATCGTCGACGGGCAGATCCAGGCGATCCGCGCGGTGGTGAACCCGGACAAGCTCCGGCACGTCGGACCGGTCGCCGACGCGTGGGCCGTCGTACAGGAGACGTATGCGGTCCGCCGTACAGCGGACTGGGCGCGCGGGGAGAACCCCACGCGCCCAGAGCCGTCAGGCCAGTGACTCTTCCCAGGCCTGGTGGAGTCCGGCGTAGTGGCCGTCGTCCACGGTGATGAGCTGGTCGGGAGCGCCGTCCTCGATGATCCGGCCGTGCTCCAGCACCAGGACGCGGTCGGCGGTCTCGACGGTGGACAACCGGTGCGCGATGACGATCGCCGTACGGTCGGCCAGGATCGTCTTCAGCGCCCGCTGGATGAGGCGTTCGCTGGGGATGTCCAGGCTCGACGTCGCCTCGTCCAGGATCAGTACGGCGGGGTTCGCCAGGAACGCCCGCGCGAACGCGACCAGCTGGCGCTGACCCGCCGAGAGCCGGGAACCGCGCTTCTCGACCGGGGTGTCGTACCCGTGGGGCAGCGCCGTGATGAAGTCGTGCGCGCCGATCACCTTCGCGGCCTCGACGACCTCCTCCATCGTGGCGCCCGGTTTGCCGAACCGGATGTTGTCGGCGACCGAGCCGGTGAACAGGAAGTTCTCCTGCGTCACCATCACGACCCGCTCGCGCAGGTCGTCCTCGGCCAGGTCCCGGAGGTCGACGCCGTCGAGCAGCAGGTGCCCGCTCGTCGGGTCGTAGAACCGCGCCACCAGTTTGGCGATCGTGGTCTTGCCGGCACCCGTCGTACCGACCAGGGCCAGGGTCTGGCCGGCCGGCACGTCCAGCTGCAGACCGGGCAGCACCGGTACGCCGTCGACGTACTCGAAGCGCACGTTCCGCAGTTCCAGATGACCGTGGGCCGGGCCTGGCTTGGCCGGCTTGATCGGCTCCGGCACGTCCGGCGTCTCGTTCAGCACGCCGGACAGCTTCTCCAGCGCCGCCGACGCGGACAGGAACGTGTTGTAGAACTGCGTGATGTCCTGCAGCGGCTCGAAGAACTGCCGCAGGTAGAGCAGGAACGCCGTCAGTACGCCGACCGTCACGTGCCCGTGGTACGCCTGGTAACCGCCGTACGCCAGGATCGCGACGATCGTGATGTTGCCGACGCCCTTGATCGCCGGCATGAAGACCGCGTTCAGCCGGAACGCCTCGAGGTTCGCCTTCCGGTACCGGTCGTTGACACCGTGGAAGATCTCCTCGTTGCGCGGCTCCCGGCGGAACGCCTGCACCGCGCGGATACCGGTCATCGACTCGACGAAGTGCACGATGACCAGGACGACGGCCTCCCGCGTCTGCCGGTAGACCGCCGCGGACCGCTTCCGGAACCATGCTGTCAGGAGCAGCAGCGCCGGGAACGACAGCAGGGCGAGGAGACCGAGCTTCAGGTCGAGCGTGAGCAGGATGATCGACGTACCGACCAGAGTCAGCACCGCCGTGACCAGGCTGTCGAACCCGCTCGCCAGCATCTCGTCGATGACGCCGACGTCGGAGGTCAGCCGGGAGATCACCCGGCCCGACGTGAACTTGTCGTGGAACGCCGGGCTGAGCCGCTGGAAGTGGTCGAACACCCGCTTGCGCAGCCCGAGCAGGATGGTCTGACCGAGCCGGCCCGAGCGCATCAGGAACAGCTGCCGCGCAAAGGCCTGGAGCAACGCCGACGCCAGGACGACGATGACGATCGTGACCAGCTCCTGGGAGCCCTCGCCCGCCAGGATCGGCGGGATGCCGTTGTCGATCCCCAGGTGGACCAGGTACGGCACGGCGAGCCGGGCCGCGTTCTCGACGATCACGATCGCGATCAGGAGCCAGATCAGCTTCTTGTACGGCCGGAGCAGCTCACCCAGCAGCTTCCGGGAGTCCTCCTTCAGCCGGATCGTCGTCGCCCGCGAAATCTCCCGGTCGGGGTCGTCCTCGAAGACGCCCCGCCACTTCTGCTCCTGCGGCTGCTGCTCGTCCTGAGGCTCCTCCGGTTCCGAGGCCCGAGGAGGTGTTTGCTGGGTCGTTGTCATGCGTGCACCTCCTCTTCCTCCGCTGCTAGCAGGTGCCGGTACGCCGGGACCGTTGTCAGCAGCTCGTGATGGGTTCCTACGTGGGTGACCGTGCCGTTCTGCAGCAGAGCGACCTGGTCGGCCAGCATCACCGTCGACGCGCGGTGCGCGACCACGATGCCGGTGGTCTCGGAGAGCACGTTCTGCAGTGCTTCCTCGACCAGTGCCTCGGTGTGTACGTCGAGAGCGGACAGGGTGTCGTCCAGCACCAGTACGGCGGGCTTGGCGAGCACTGCACGAGCCAGTGCGAGCCGCTGCCGCTGACCACCCGACAGCGACATGCCCTGCTCACCGACGCGGGTCTCCAGGCCCCACGGGAGGTCGTTGGCGAACTGCGCCTGAGCGACCTCCAGCGCCTGCTGGACGTCTGCCTCGGAGGCATCCGGACGGCCGAGGGTCAGGTTCTCCCGGACGCTCATGGAGAACAGGGTCGGGTCGTCGAACGCGGACGCGACAGCCGTCCGCAGCGACACCAGGGACAGGTCCCGGATGTCGTGCCCGTCGATGGTGATCCGTCCGGCGGTGACGTCGTACAGCCGGGGGACCAGTGCGGTCAGGGTTGTCTTGCCGGACCCGGTGGCGCCGACCAGTGCGAGCGTCGTACCGGGAGTCAGGTCCAGGTTGATGTCGTGCAGCACCTCGGTGGAGTCGTCCGAGAACCGGAACCCGACGTGCTCGAAGCGCAGGTGACCCCGCGGCTTCTCGACTTCTTCCGAGCCGGATTCGATCACCGAGTAGGTGTCCAGGATCTCGCTGATCCGGTCCGCCGCGGTCATCGACTCCTGCGCCATCGCCAGGATCGCGCCGAGCGAGGTGACCGGCCAGACCAGGGACAGCATCAGCGTGATGAACGCGACCAGGGTCCCGAGCGTGATCGCCTCCCGGCCGACGGCGAGCGCGCCGAGCAGCAGGACGATCACCAGGGTCAGGTTCGGGATGACGCCGAGGAAGCTCCAGAACCGCGACGCGAGCCGGACCTTCTCGACCTCGGTGTCGTACAGCGTGGTCGCCTCGTCGTCGAACTGACCCTGGACGTGCGGCCGCCGGCCGAACGCCTTGATCACCCGGAAGCCGAGCGCCGACTCCTCGATCCGGGTGGCCAGGTCACCTTGCTGGTCCTGGACCTTGCGGGAGATCCGCAGGTACTTCTTCTCGAACTTCAGCGACACCATGACGATCGGCACGGCGGCCACCAGGACCACGAGGCCGAGCGGCCAGTACAGCTGGAGCAGCAGGACCGTGACCACGGCCAGCTGCAGGATGTTCATCACCAGGAACAGCAGACCGAAGCCCATGAACCGGCGGATCGTGGACAGGTCGGTGGTGACGCGGGAGAGCAGCTGACCGCTCTGCCAGCGGGTGTGGAACTCCATCGGCAGGGACTGCAGACGGACGTACAGGTCGTGCCGGAGCGTGGCCTCGAGGTCGCTGACGGTCCGGGACTGCGCCCAGCGGCGCATCCAGACCAGGATGACCTCGGAGATGCTGAGCCCGAGGGCCAGCAGTGCGAGCGGGACCAGCATGCTCAGCTCGCGGCGGGTGACCGGACCATCGATGATGGCTCGGGTGACCAGCGGAACGGCGAGGCTGACGCCGACGCCCAGCATGGCGGTGGAGAACATCACCGCGAGGCGCCAACGGTGTGGCTTCAGGTAAGGACGGAGCCGCCACAGGTTGCGGCTGCGTTCTGGGGCACGGGTGGTAGGGGCTGCGATCGACGGCGCTTGGACAGTGTGCTCTGGGGGCATCTGGACGGGCGCACTTCCCATCTACTTCGAGTCAAAGGGGTTTTGCGACCTGAAAACGGCGCACTTTCCAGTATCGCTCAGTGGTAAGCGCTTGTCCCCCGAATTCCATTCCCTCCCGATGAAACGCAATAACCCGTCCCGCACCCACGCGGAAACCGCGCCCGCACCTATCACGATCCGCAATCAGTCCTGCGCCATCGATCGCTCGGCCGGTTCCTCTTCGGGCAGACCCTGCAGTCCGCGGAGCGGGGAGAAGGCGGCGACCAGGAGGCCGGCGAGCATGCCGGCCGTCGCGATCAGCAGGGTGGGACGGATGTGGAGGGCGGTGGCCAGTACGCCGGAGGCCGCTGCGCCGACCGTCTGGCCGCCGATCACCAGGGTGCGCCAGGACGCGGTGACCTGGCCCACGAGGTGCGGCGGCGCGAGGGCCTGGCGCAGGGTGCGTTGCGGTACGGAGAACAGGGACATGCCGAGTCCGGTGAGTGCCTGTCCGAGGAGGATCAACGGCGTCACTCCGGTGAACAGAGCGACGCCGTTGAGCGACGCGAGGAACACACCGGACAGGTAGGAGCGGCCGAGGCCGACTCGACGGCACCAGGCAGGGGCGATGAAGGTACCGGCCACCGCAGCAGCTCCGAACGTGGTCATGGACAGCCCTACGAACGCCGGTGACCTGTCCAGCTCACGGATCAGGAAGAGAATCACCAGCGGGCCCTGCATCGATCCGGCCATGGCAGCGATACCTGCCGAGAGCACGAGCGGTCTGAGCATCCGGTGGCCGAAGAGCAGCCGCAGTCCCGCCGACAGCCGTACCTCGGACCGTGGTCGTGCGGGTGCGCGGGCCGGCTCGCGGATGAGGAACGAGACCACTGTGGAGACGGCGTACGACGCCGCGTCGATGAGGATCGCGAACGGTGCCGTGAGCACCTGTACGAGGAAGCCGGCGACGGACGGTCCCAGCGTGGAGGCGAGGTTGAGATTGAGCAGTGCCGCGCTGTTCGCCCGCATCAGGTCCGCACGTGGCACCAGCGCCGGGATCATCGTCTGCGACGCGGTGTCGGACAGGAGAGTCAGGACTCCGGTCAGTACGGCGACGGCGTACAACTGCTCGATCCGCAGCACCCCATCTGCCGCCGCTATGGCACCGAGCCGAGCAACAGCAGCCGTCCGACGTCGGTCCAGATCAGGACGCGTCGCAGTGACCACCTGTCGACCCAGACGCCGGCCAGCAGCCCGAACACCAGATGCGGTGCGATCGTCAACGCTGACAACGCACCCATCTCCACGGCCGACGCCTGCAGGGTCACCACAGCCACCAGCGGCAGCGCGACAGTGGTGACCGCACTGCCCGACGCGGACACCAACTGCCCGATCCACAGCTTCCGGAACTCGCCCCTCACGACCCATGCCATGCCTGCGAACCTGTCACTCAGCAGAGCCACTCGACTACGCCTGTTCGCCCTGAGCAGACGCGATTCACTCCAGGCGAAACAGCGCGACGACTGCTGGTGGCCAGCTCAGGACCTCTGGCCGGGTCGGGAGGGACTTTGGACCAGGGCAGCGGCGATCACGGAGGGTTACGGTGAGCGGAGATCCCCGGGGGACCTCGGGGACACGGGGGGAGACCGATCATGTCGCAGCAGGTTCCGCAGCAACCGTTCTATCCGTCACGGTGACGAAGCCTGCTCCGCCGGCCAAGACTGTGACGGCCGCGCCGCCCGAAGCCGCAGCCACGTTCGAGGGCGACGGCACCTACGAGGTCGGCGTCGACATCAAGCCGGGGAAGTACAAGTCGACCGGCGGTGAGGGCTGCTACTGGGCGCGGTTGAAGAATCTGGACGGCGGCTTCGAGGCCATCATCGCCAACAATCTGAGCGACGGTCCACAGACGGTGACTATCAAGAAGACCGACAAGGGCTTCGAAACCAGCAACTGCGCGGCCTGGAGGAAGGTCTCCTGACTGCACTGATGGCGTGCCGCTGCTGGGCCGGAGCGCCGTGCTTGTGAGCCCCCGACTGGTTTGGGGAGTCCTGTCTACCCGGATCGGGAGGTAGGACTCCCCGCTCCGTGTGCAGACGCTCCCCAAACCGGTTTGGGGAGGAACGCCGCGGTGGGTTGAGGACGTCCCGCACGAGTGGTGGGGAGTTCGTCGACGGGTGGTCAGCGATCACCGCGCTGTGTTCACTCGACGCGAAACACAGGGCCTCTTGCGGTGAAGGGGAGGGATGCGCCGCGGGGGATCAGCCATGCGTGCTCCCGCCGTACCCGGACGACGTCGCACTGGCCGTCCGTGATGAGCAGGATGGGGCCGTGGACCGGGAAGTCGTCGGCACGCTCCAGCAGATCCACACCGGGCTGCAGAACGGTCCCGCCGCGACCGTGGACCTTCACGCGGCCGGCGATGTCGTCCACCGGCACGTAGCCGGCGTCGTACGCCGCGGCGTCGCAGTACACCACTCGCGCGGCCGGTACGTCGCGAGCGCGTGAGTACGACGCGATCGCTCCGAGTGCCTTGCCGAGCAGCTCGCGGTCCATCGAGCCCGAGGTGTCCAGGACGACGCCGTACGTCGGGAGTCGCTCCAGCTCAACCGGACGGATCCAGCCGGGGCGCGGGATGTCCGGCGTACCGGATTGGCGTCGGGAGGCCCGTGCGTACGTGCGGGTCTTCTCGACCGCGGGGACGTGCTCCTCGAACCAGCGGGCCAGCTGCGCGTCCCAGGCGAGCGGCGGGTGGTCCAGCGCGCGGATCTCCTCGACCAGTCCGGCGGGCAGCGTGCCGCGCGCTGGGTCGTGGTAGGCCAGTCCGGTGCTCAGGGCGCGTCGGTAGATGTCGTCCAGGCCGGCAGCCCGTGCAGCCTCACCGGAGTGCGGGAGCGGGTGGCCGAGTACGTCGCCCAGGCCGACGCCGCGCAGCGTCGCCAGCTTGCGGTAGCGGCGCAGGTCCGTGGTGATGCGGTCGTAGACCTCTTCGGTGGACATGCCCTTCAGTGCCGGGTCGTAGAGCCCACCCTCGGGCAGGGTGCCGACGCCCATCTCGAGGAGCCAGCCGTTGATCACCAGATCGGCGGCGACGTTCCACAGGTACGGGTCGCGGCCGCCGACGCGCTCGCCGTGCCGGAGCGCGGCGTGCAGCATCTCGTGCGCCATGACGAACCGCCACTCGCTCTGCGTCAGGCTGGTCAGCGGGTTCACGTAGATCTCGCCGGCGGACGCGTTGACTGCCGCGACCCGGATGTCCCAGCCGCGGGCGAGCTCTGCCTCGGCGACGATCGTCATGCTCGCAGCGATCGCACCGAGCAGCGGGTACGACGAGACGAACCAGCCGAGCGCCAGGTCCCACTTGTCCCGGCCGCCGCTGCCCGCGGTCAGCGACGAGCGTGCGCCACCAGCAACCTCGACAGCTGCGGCAGCCGCGGCGGACAGGCCTGCGGCGAACAGCTCGCTCCAGTTCGGCGGCTTGCCCCAGCCGTTCCAGCGGGCGGTCTGGACATCAGGCGCATGACCGGCGACTCCCAGACGCTCGTACTCCGCCGGTACGTCTGTGCGTCGCCACAGTCGTGCCAGCGCGTCCTCCTCCATCGCGAGGAAATCCGGTGGCAGGTCAACGACCGGCGTACCGAGTTTGAGCGACTGGAGGTAGCGGTTGACTGCTACGTCGTACGCGGCGCAGGCGGCGTGGTCAGGTTCCGGTAGGTCCCGTTCGGCGTGGCCGAGACCCAGGTGGATCAGCAGGTGCGCGAAGACCCACGCCCACTCCTCTGGCGTTGCACGGCGCGTCCGGTGCGTGCGGATCTGACCGTTCGAGTCGATCGTCGCCCAGCCGTCTGCTGGGCAGCTGTCGTCGCGGAGCGGGCTGTGCGCCCAGTCCGCCATCGGCGCGAACAGCGGGTGCCGCGCGATGCTCGCTCCAGCCGGCCTGGATCGCCTCCCACGCCGGGTCCCGCTGTGCCTTCTTCCGCCTAGGCACGTGCCGCCACCAGCCGCGGCAGGTCGCGGCTGACTTCGACCAGGAACCACGTCGGCAGCACCGGGCGGCCGTCGTCGTCGGCCGCGATCACCACCTGCGCCACCTCGAGCGAGATCTCCGCCAGCTCGACCAGCAGCGCCTTGCCGCGGTGCGCGAGCTGACGCGCCGCAGGGCTCGCCGACGCCTTGTCCGCGGCCAGCTCCTTGATCAGCCGGGCGCGGAACGTCTCGGCCAGGAAGTACAGCAGGTCGCGGTCCTCCGGGGCGGACGGCCAGCCGGCCTCACCCTTCAGTACGGCGTCCAGCCCGAACGCGTGCCGCACCGTCTTCACGTACGCGCGGAACGCCGACGCGTGCGCCGCGGACAAGGTGCCGAAGGCAAGGACCCGGAGCGTCTCGTCGGACACGTCGTCGCCGTACGAGTGCAGGGCGTCCGACAGCATGTGCCAGCTACGCGGCGTCGAGAACGGCTCCTCGGTCTTCGGCGGCGCGGTCCACAGGTGGTCGGGGCGGTTGCGCAGGTAGTCGAGGACCCACGGGTGGATGCCCGCCGTACCGGCCCACTGCAGCCAGTCGGTCGCGGACGCGCGCAGGTGGACGTGCACGAGCCGGTTCACCAGGGCGCTCGCCATCGGACGGGCCAGGGCGTTGTCGGTGGCCCGGTTGCCGGCGCCGATCACCACGGACCCCTCGGGCAGCTCGTACTCACCGATGCGGCGGTCCAGGATCAGCGAGTAGAACGCCTTCTGCACCTCGGCCGAGGAGGCGTTCAGCTCGTCGAGGAACAGGCAGTACGGCTCGTCGCGGGCGATCGCCACGGGCGGTGCGAACCGGCTGCGGCCGTCGACGATCTGCGGTACGCCGATGAGGTCCTCCGGCGCGAGCTGCGTGCCCAGGAGCGTGACGCACTCCAGACCGAGCGATTCCGCGAACGCCCGTACCAGGCTGCTCTTCCCGATCCCCGGTGCGCCCCAGAGGAAGACCGGGCGTACCACTGCCACGTGCAGCAGTACTTCGGGCAGCTCGGCTGCCGATACCGTGATTCCCGCTTGCATCCGTCCCTTTCGTTGCTGGGTTTCGTTGGTGGCCAGCCTTTCAGGATCCTCTCGTGGTCACGGTGTGTCACCCGGTTTTCCAACGCCGCTTCCGTTACTGGTGGTTACTGACTAGGGTGCGGGGGTTATCGGAGTACTGGGGGGTCTCTCGTGCTGGGCTTACGTGTCAAGGCGGCCGTCGTGTGTGCCGTCGTACTGCTGCCGTTGACGGCGTCACAGGTGATGGCGGCCGATCCACCGCAGCACCTGGGGGAGGGTGTCCTCGTTCCCGGGCGTACGGCGACCGACGTCGGTATGTCGGGCGCCCGCGTGGTCGTTTCGAACCCCGTCTACGAGACCAGCAACAACGGGACCACGTGGACAGCCTCTGGTGGCTCGAACGACGGCAAGCCGTTGCAGGTCGAGGGGACTGCGCTACTGACGTTCGACGGGAGTACTGCGAAGGTCGGTGGCCTCACGTTCCCCGCTGCGGACGAGGTGGTGCTCGGGAAGGGCGGCAAACTCGTCTCGCATCGTGCGCCTGCCGCTGCGACCGCTGAGGTGTACGACGTCGCCACCAAAGCCAAGCTGGCCGATGTCGCTCAGCCGTTCGCCATGTCCGGCGACACGGTGTGGAAGGTCACCGAGCCGGGCCACCTGGACGGTAAGAACCTGACCACTGGTGTCGTGAAGACCGTGCTGGTCGCCAGCGCGTGCACCGTCGGCCCAGACGACGTCAACGGCCGCTGGGCGCTACTGAGCGGCTGCAACCAGGTTGTCGACGTCAACGGGCCGCAGCCGCCACGGAACCTGACTGTCGCCGCGGACGCCCAGCTGGGCAACGGATTCACCGTGCAGACCTCCGGCTCCGACCTGCTGGTCACCGACCTCAACGACCCGGCACTCGGGCAACGCCGCTACGGACCGATCCGCACCGCCACCCCCAGCTTCCGCGCAGACGGCTCCGGCCTGGCGAAGATCGTGTACGCCGACGCGACCAGCAAGCCCCGCGTGATCACCCTGTCCTGGCTGACCGCCGACCCGCAGCAGCACCCGGACACCGTCGCGCCCGTACTGACGAACGCGTCCGCAGGCGATCGCATCCGCGACAACACCAGCCTGTCCTTCGAGTGGGCGTACGACGACCCACAGGACCCGAACTCGCCCGCGACCGGTGTGAACAGCTACGACCTGCGAATCCAGCAGCGCCCCAACCGCACCTCGCCGTACGGCGCCTGGAACCAGGTGCCCGCGTGGCAGGGGCTCAAGACCACTGGGGCGAGTCTGACTGCACCGATCGGCACTGACACGTGCTGGCAGGTGCGTGCTCGCGACTATGCCGGCAACCTGAGTGCCTGGAGTACGTCGTACTGCAGCGAAGTGGACGGTACGGCGCCCTCGCTCGTCACGTGGCGCATCGGCGACCGCGTGCAGCTGAGCGGGTCCGCGACAGTCCGCTGGGCCTACAAGGACGACACCGACATCGCGTCGTACGACGTGGTCTACAAGGTGGCCGCACCGGGTGCCGCGTTCGGCAAATGGATCTACCCCGCTGTCTGGCAGAACACGCGCATCACCGGGATCACCTGGTCGCCGCGACTCGGCTGGGACGAGTGCTTCATGGTGCGCGCTCGTGACTACCTGGGGAACCTGTCCGCCTGGGCCGCACCGATCTGCTCGGTAGCACCCGAGGACGACCGCGCCCTGACCTCCGCGGGCACCGTCACTCGTTCGACCAGCACGCTGGCCTTCCAAGGCACCACGACGATCCTCAAAGCCAACGGCGCCTACCTGACCAAGGCCACCGAGGCCGGCCTGCGCATTGCCTTGGTAGCGATTCACGGCCCGGGCCAAGGCCGCGTGGACATCTACCACGCGAACATCAAGATCGGTACGGTCTCTCTGGCCGCGGCCACCACCGGCCGCACGGTCACCTACCTCCCTGCAACCCCTTTCCGTACAGGGATTCTCAAGATCGTCTCCACCTCCACGGCCCCGGCCGGCATCGACGGCATCGCCTTTCTCCGGGCCCCGTAGGAATTTCGGCACGTCTCGGTCCGGTTCGCGGTTTCAAGCCGTTCGGCGCGGGTAGGTTGCGGGCTGGAGACACCACGAAGGCCATTAAGACTCGGGGGCTGGACTGGGAGGGAACCCTTGTCGACGCAGTGTCTGTCGGCCGATTCGGCCGACGACCGGCAGTACCTGGTGCCCGCGTGCGGGCCGTACGTTTCCATCGAGGAGCTGCCTTCTCGAGCCGGATAGCGAATCCCTATGGATGCCAACGCCCTCCAGCTCAGCTGGGACCGGGTGACAGAGCACGGAGAACAGGTACCGCTGTACTTCTACTCGCACTTGTTCGTGTCCTATCCCGAGGTGCGGCCTATGTTTCCGCTCTCCATGTCGAACCAACGGGACAAGTTCGTCGGCGCCCTCGGCCGGATCGTCAGCCATGCCGATCAGATCGAGAACGATGCTGCCTACCTGCAGCACCTCGGCCGCGATCATCGCAAGTACGCCGTCATCGCGGAGCACTACGACGCGGTCGGAGCGTCGTTGTGCGCGACCCTGAAGCACTTCCTCGGATCGGAGTGGGACGAAGAACTCGCCGGACACTGGACCGCGGCCTACCAGGTGATCGCGCGAATGATGGTCGAGTCCGCGGAGACCTCCTCGGAGTCCACCCCTGACTGGTGGGACGCCGACGTCATCGCCGTTGAGCGGCGGACGATGGACCTCACGCTGCTGACGGTCCGGCCGCGGCGCGAGTTCCAGTTCCTCCCGGGCCAGTCGGTCTCCATGGAGATCCCGCAACGGCCCCGGCTGTGGCGGTACTTCAGTCCGGCCAACGCGCCGCGCCGGGACGGCTCCATCGACCTGCACGTGCAGCAGATCGACGGTGGCCAGGTGAGCCCGGCCGTGGTGCGGTCGCTCAAGGTCGGCGACGCCGTGAAGCTGGGCGCCCCGGTCGGCGAGCGGCTGACCCGGCGTACGGGCGACGTACGGGACGTGCTGATGGTCGCCGGCGGAACCGGCCTCGCCCCGCTGCTCGCGGTCCTCGAACAGATCGACAACGAGTGGGCACGGTCGCACACCGCACCACGGGTCCACCTGCTCCACGGGGTCCGGATGCCCTGGCACCTCTACGACCGGCCCCAGTTGCGTGAAATGGCCCAGAAGCGGCCCTGGTTCGACTACACCGAAGTTGTGTCGGACGACGCGTCTTACCCCGGGACGCGCGGAAAGGTCGGCATGGTCGCGGCCCGGCAGGACCTGTACGGGCGGACGGCGATGGTGTGCGGCGGCCCACAGATGGTCGCGCACACGCTGGAGCGACTGGCAGGCGCCGGCATGGACCCCGAGCACATCAAGTACGAGCACTTCTACTACGCGCCCGTGGACGAGCACACGGGTACGCCAGCGCTCATCAGGTCAGGAGACAACCAGTGACCAACGGAAAGCACCGCCACGGCTCTCCGCACTACCAGACCCCGGACGCGATCCGGGGTGAAACGTTCCGGCGCAGGCTCCGGGGCCTCGATTCGGACCAGGTGTACGGGTACATCGACCTGCTGGCCGACCAGGTGCACGCGACCGCGAGAGAGGTCAGCGAGTGCCGCGCCGAGAACGAGCGGCTCCAGGGGGAGCTGCGGCGGATCCGGGCGGAGGCAAAGCGGGTGCAGGGTGAGCTCGACGAGTACGAGCAGGTCGGCGAGCGTGTGAACGAACAGATCGTCCAGCTGTTCAGCCAAGCGCAGCTGGTGGCCGAGGAGATGGTCCAGGACGTCAGCCGGGACACGCGCGAGCGCATCGGTCAGGCGCGCGCCCACGAGCGCCGGATCGTCGAGGAGGCCATGGACACGGCCGGGCAGCAGGTCCGTTCGTACGCCCAGAACGCGCAGAGCCGGATGCAGTCGATCGTCGACTCGTTCTCGACCGAGGTCGAGCGGCTCGGGAGCGCGGGGCAGGCCGGCGGGCAGGCGCCCCGCCAGAAGAAGGACGCCTGGTTCGACGACCTGAGTGACTGGCAGGTCCGCCTGCAGAACGGGCACGCGAACGGGAACGGGCACGGGGGAGCGAACGGTAGCGGTCCGAGGTCTTCAGGCACGGAGTGACCCGTGCGAACTCTTCCGAACCCCGCCCGGACGGACGAGCACCGCGCGGAAACTCTGACAAGCCGGCAGCCTGCACGAAGCCGTCGGCCCCTGGCCCTGCCACTCGCAGTCCTCGGACTGGCTGTGGCAGGTGCCGCCCTCGGCGCGCTCCAACTCGGCCGGAGGGCGCCCATCGGCGTCCCGACCGAACTGGCGATCGCGCTCAGCCTGGCAGGTCTCCTGCTCGCCATGGGAATCTGCGTTCGCCAGGTCGTCTCGGTCAGCGCCGGGGAGCAGCTGCTCCAGGTCGCCGGCGCGCGGTGGGGCACAGGCCGGCGTGCCCGCCGTACGGCGTCTCGGCATCCCGTGAGGGTCGCGCCGCCGCCCGATCACCCGCCAGTGCCCGGTCACCCGCCGGTGAGCCCGTCCGAGCCGGAACTCGACGTCGAGACGCTTCGGGCCGAGGCGAAGGAGTTCCTCGAGCTCTTCCACGGTGAGGACCCGCACGTCGGGCCGATCGAGCCCCGGATGGCCGAGGTGATGCGCGAGATCGACACCACCGGTACCTACTGGCACACCGCCGAGGAGCTGATCTTCGGCGCCCGCGTCGCCTGGCGCAACAACAAGCGCTGCATCGGCCGGCTGTACTGGCGCAGCCTGCAGGTGCGCGATCTGAGAACGGTCTCCGACGCGGGCAGCGTCGCGGCGCACTGCTTCGAGCATCTGAGGACGGCGCACAACGGCGGCAAGATCCGGCCGATGATCAGCGTTTTCGCTCCCGAGACGCCGTCCCGGCCTGGTCCCAGGATCTGGAACGAGCAATTGATCCGGTACGCCGGGTACGAGCAGCCGGACGGTCGCTCGCTCGGGGATCCGCGGTACCGCGCTTTCACGAGCAAACTGATCCAGCGCGGGTGGCGGCCGCCCGAACGGCCGGGTGCTTTCGACGTACTCCCGCTTGTCGTGGAGACCGTCGAGGAGGGGCCGCGGATGTTCCAGCTGCCCGGGCAGGCGGTCCACGAGGTTCCGCTCGAGCACCCCGAGCTGAAGTGGTTCGCGGATCTGGATCTGCGGTGGCACGCGGTCCCGGTGATCAGTAACAACCGGCTGGTGATCGGCGGTGTCTCCTACCCGGCCGCGCCGTTCAACGGGTGGTACATGGGCACCGAGATCGGGGCCCGCAACCTGGGCGACAGCGACCGCTACGACATGGTCCCGGAGGTCGCGGAGCGGATGGGGCTGGACACCTCGCACGAGGCGACCCTGTGGCGGGACCAGGCCCTGGTCGAGATCAACCGGGCGGTCCTGCACTCGTTCAACACCAGCGGCGTGACGGTCACCGACCACCACACCGAGTCCCGCAGGTTCCTCATCCACCTGGAGAAGGAGGAACGCGCCGGCCGCGGCTGCCCCGCCGACTGGAGCTGGATAGTCCCCCCGATGTCCGGCTCCCAGACCCCGGTCTTCCACCGCTACTACGAGTCCGACAACCAGGTCCCAACCTTCATCAACGACCCCGAAGCCACCTGCCGAGCCCTAAGAGGCGGCCCCCCAGCCTTCACCTGAAAACATCACACCCACCCAACCCAACCCACGCCCAGGCGCCAAGCACCCAACCCAACCCACGCCCCGGCACCGAAGCACCCAACCCAACCCACGCCCCGGCACCGACGCACCCAACCCAACCCACGCCAGGGGGTGCGGGTGGCGAAGCCCCCGCCCGCGCCGAGCGAAGCGAAGGCGCACAACAGAAGAGGGCGAGGCACCTGCGCTTTCCGCAGGCACACCTCGCCCTCTCGCCCGAGCGGGTGACGAGAATCGAACTCGCGTAGTCAGTTTGGAAGACTGGGGCTCTACCATTGAGCTACACCCGCGTGCTCGGACATGATTCCACATGAGGTGGGTCGGACTCAAAACCGTGGTGCTGGGGCCCCGGTGGCGCGAGCACTGGTTCCGGTCGACTACACTCGACCGGTCACTGCGGGGCGTAGCGTAGTGGCTAGCGCGCCTGCTTTGGGAGCAGGAGACCGCAGGTTCGAGTCCTGTCGCCCCGACAAACCCCCTGTAGCACCGCTGCAGCGCGGGCTGTCGCGCGTGCTGTGAATGTCACCGAATCAAGGAGAACCGCCACCGTGAAGAGCACCGTCGAGTCCTTGAGCCCGACCAAGGTCAAGCTCATCGTCGAGGTGCCGTTCGAGGAACTCAAGCCGAGCCTCGACGCGGCGTACAAGAGCATCGGCCAGCAGATCGTGGTGCCGGGCTTCCGCAAGGGCAAGATCCCGCCGCAGGTCATCGACCAGCGCGTCGGCCGCGGCCCGGTGCTGGAGGAGGCGATCAACGACGCCCTCCCGAAGCTCTACTCGCAGGCGGTCAGCGACAACCAGGTCAAGGCGATCGGCCGGCCTGAGGTCGACGTGACCGAGTTCAACGACAAGGAGAGCCTGCAGTTCTCCGCCGAGGTCGAGGTCCGCCCGGAGATCACCCTGCCGGACCTGGAGGGCCTGGAGGCCGAGGTCGAGGACATCGCGATCTCCGACGACGAGGTCAACGAGCAGATCGAGTCGCTGCGCCAGCGGTTCGGCTCGCTGAACCCGGTCGAGCGCGCGGTCGGCGACAACGACTTCATCACCCTGGACCTGTCGGCCAGCAAGGACGGCGAGAAGGTCGAGGAGGCGCAGGCCACCGGCCTGTCGTACCAGGTCGGCAGCGGTCAGCTGCTGGACGGCCTGGACGAGGCGGTCCTCGGCCTGAGCGCCGGCGAGAAGAAGACCTTCGTCACCCAGCTCGTGGGCGGCTCGCTGAAGGGCGAGGACGTCGACGTCGAGGTGACGGTGACCGCGGTCAAGGAGCAGGAGCTCCCGGAGTTCGACGACGAGTTCGCGCAGACCGCGTCGGAGTTCGACACGGCCGACGAGCTGAAGTCCGACGTACAGACCCGGCTGGAGCGCGGCAAGCGGCTCGAGCAGGCCGGTGAGGCGCGCGACGCCGTCCTGGAGAAGATCCTGACGCTGGTCGACGTGCCGGTCCCCGAGGGCCTGCTGACCGACGAGCTGGCCGCCCGCAAGGAGAACCTGGAGCAGCAGCTCGGGTACTCCGGGATGACCATGGAGCAGTTCCTCGAGGGCGAGGAGCAGACCCAGGACGAGTTCGACGAGGACCTGAAGAAGCGCTCCGAGGACGCGATCAAGGCGCAGTTCGTGCTCGACCTGGTGGCCGAGCAGCAGGAGCTGAGCGTCAACGACCAGGAGCTGAGCGAGCACATCGTGCGGCACGCGCAGCGTTCCGGCGTCAGCCCGGACCAGTTCGCGCAGCACGCGGTCGAGAACAACCTGGTCCCGAGCCTGGTGTCCGAGGTCGTCCGCGGCAAGGCCCTCGCGTACCTGGTGGAGAACGCCAAGGTCACCGATGCCTCCGGCAACACGGTCGAGCTGAAGACCCTGCAGCCGGACGGCTCGTACGCCGACCCGGACGCTGCCGCCGACGAGGCCGCGGAGGCCCCGGTCGCGGAGCCCGCGCAGGCCTGAGCATCGTCTCCGTACGGCCCGGATCCCCTCAGGTGGGGGTTCCGGGCCGTACGCATGTTCGCCGGACGATTGCGACGCGACCGTAAGAAACCTGACTTAGCGTGGCTGGTGAAACGATTTCCGGAGTGTTCCGGGTCGAACGCGGAGGGGGCGGGTGTGGCCGCGCTGCTGCAGGAGCCTGAGGTACGGCGGGAACCGGAGTTGCCGGACTGCCGCGAAGTACCTGACGAGGCAGCGGCCGACGAGTCCGGATCCGTTGTCCTGTGCGGCTGGTGAACGCGCCCGAATTCGCTCACAGCAGACGAGCGGTGCGCCGTGAGCGAACACCTCCGGCCCACCCTTAGGTCTGTCGCTCTCGCCCAGTAGTGTCGGGTTCGTGAACGAGACATTTGCAGCCAGCCCCACCGCCGCGGGCGGCAACGGATCCGGCGGAGACGAAAACGACATCTACCGTGAGTTGCGGAAGAACCGGATCATCTTCCTGGGGTCCGAGGTTCGTGACGACAACGCGAACGCGATCTGCGCGCAGATGCTGTTGCTGAACGCGCAGGATCCGAACGCGGACATCTGGCTGTACATCAACTCGCCGGGTGGCTCGGTGGACTCCGGCATGGCGATCTACGACACCATGCAGTGGATCTCCAACGACGTCGCCACGGTCGGGATGGGCCTGGCCGCCTCGATGGGCCAGTTCCTGCTCTGCGCCGGCGCGAAGAACAAGCGGTACGCACTGCCGCACGCGCGGATCATGATGCACCAGCCGTCCGGCGGTATGGGCGGTACGGCCTCGGACATCAAGATCCAGGCCGAGCAGTCGCTGCACCTGAAGGCGCTGCTGTTCCGGCTGATCTCCGAGCACACCAGCCAGCCGCTCGAGCAGGTCGAGAACGACGCCGACCGGGACCGCTGGTTCACCGCCGACCAGGCGAAGGAGTACGGCTTCATCGACCACGTGGTCACCAGCGCCGCCCAGCTCAGCTCGGGCAGCCCGAACTCCTGATCTCCCACTCCGTCAGTTAAGGACGCACCATGAATTACTTCATCCCGCAGTGGGAGGAGCGCACGTCGTACGGCATGCGCCGGATCGACCCGTACACGAAGCTGTTCGAGGACCGGATCATCTTCCTCGGTACGCCGATCACCGACGAGATCGCGAACGCCGTGATGGCGCAGCTGCTGTGCCTGCAGTCGATGGACTCCGACCGCGACATCAGCATCTACATCAACTCCCCGGGCGGCTCGTTCACCGCGCTGACGGCGATCTACGACACCGTCCGCTACATCAAGCCGGACGTCCAGACGGTGTGCCTCGGTCAGGCCGCCTCGGCCGCCGCGGTGCTGCTCGCCGCCGGTACGCCGGGCAAGCGGCTCGCGCTGCCGAACAGCCGGATCATCATCCACCAGCCGGCCACCGAGGGCACCTACGGCCAGTCGAGTGACATCGAGATCCAGGCGAACGAGATCCTCCGGCTCCGCGCGCTGCTGGAGACGATGATCTCCGAGGCCAGCGGCAAGGACCTCGAGGAGGTGTCCCGGGACATCGAGCGGGACAAGTTCCTCACCGCGGAGCAGGCCATCGAGTACGGCCTGATCGACGACGTCCTGCAGAGTCTCAAGACCCCGGTCCCGGCCGGCGTCTGAACGGGTTCAGTTCGGGCCTGGCCGGTCTGACCGGTTGTCAAGAGCAAGACGCGTTCGCCACCGGCGTAGTCACAACCCGGTGGCGAGCGCGGTTTTTAGGCCCTGGACGGGGTACCGTCGAAAACGGTCCGACTGCGCATAGAAGGGATCTGCCCCGGTGGCACGCATTGGTGACGGCGGCGACCTGCTCAAGTGCTCTTTCTGCGGTAAGAGTCAGAAGCAGGTCAAGAAGCTCATCGCCGGTCCCGGCGTCTATATCTGCGACGAATGCATTGATCTCTGCAACGAGATCATCGAGGAGGAGCTGAACGAGGGCTCCGAGGTCGGTCTCACCGAGCTGCCGAAGCCGCGCGAGATCTACGACTTCCTCAACGCGTACGTCGTCGGTCAGGACGTGGCCAAGAAGGCACTCGCGGTGGCGGTCTACAACCACTACAAGCGGGTCCGCGACGGCCAGGGCGGCTCCAGCGCCGGCCGGCACGCGAAGGACGAGGCCG
This sequence comes from uncultured Actinomycetota bacterium, assembly GCA_963822475.1. Lineage (GTDB taxonomy): Bacteria > Actinomycetota > Actinomycetes > Propionibacteriales > Kribbellaceae > Kribbella. Next base: position 1,486,345 of record CAWGHT010000004.1, on the reverse strand, counting down.
TCGAGCTGGCCAAGTCGAACATCCTGCTGATCGGCCCGACGGGCTGCGGCAAGACCTACCTCGCCCAGACGCTCGCCCGGATGCTGAACGTCCCGTTCGCGATCGCGGACGCGACGGCGCTGACCGAGGCCGGGTACGTCGGTGAGGACGTCGAGAACATCCTGCTGAAGCTGATCCAGGCGGCGGACTACGACGTCAAGAAGGCCGAGACCGGGATCATCTACATCGACGAGGTCGACAAGATCGCCCGCAAGAGCGAGAACCCGTCGATCACCCGCGACGTCTCCGGTGAGGGCGTCCAGCAGGCGCTGCTGAAGATCCTCGAGGGGACGACGGCGAGCGTGCCCCCGCAGGGCGGCCGCAAGCACCCGCACCAGGAGTTCATCCAGATCGACACGACCAACGTGCTGTTCATCGTCGGCGGCGCGTTCGCCGGCCTGGACCACATGGTCGAGCAGCGGGTCGGCAAGAAGACCCTCGGCTTCAACGCCTCGCGTGAGCCGGAGAAGCCGAAGGAGCTCGGCGGGTACGCCGACGTGATGCCGGAGGACCTGCTCAAGTTCGGTCTGATCCCGGAGTTCATCGGCCGGCTCCCGGTCATCACGACCGTCTCGCCGCTGGACCGTGACGCGCTGATCAAGATCCTGTCCGAGCCGAAGAACGCGCTGGTCAAGCAGTACCGGCGGCTGTTCGAGATCGACAACGTCGAGCTCGAGTTCGACGAGGACGCGGTCGAGGCGATCGCGGACCAGGCGCTGCTCCGCGGCACCGGTGCCCGTGGTCTGCGGGCGATCATGGAAGAGGTTCTCCTCAACGTGATGTACGAGGTGCCGAGCCGCGAGGACGTCGCGAAGGTCGTCGTCACCGGCGAGGTCGTGCTGGAGAACGTGAACCCCACGCTGATCCCGCGCGACCAGATGGAGCGCACCAAGCGCGACCGCCGCGAGAAGAGCGCGTAACAGCTTCACGCTTCAGAAGGAGGCCGGGTCCGTCAGCAGACGGGTTCCCGGCCTCCTTCTCGTGGCGGACGCGACGGGAGGACCGGCCCGCCTACGGTCGGTGACATGACGCCCAGAATCCTTCGAAGACTGTCTGTCGCCGGCGCCGCCCTCGTGCTGCTGACGCCGATGACCACCGCAGTGGCCCAGGCGAAGTCCGTCGTACCGAAGATCGCGTGGGGTACGTGTGGAACTGACCCGAAGCTGAAGCCGTTCCAGTGCGCGACGGTCGAGGTTCCGACCGACTACGACAACCCGCACGGTCCGACCACGACGATCGCGTTGACCCGGTTGCCGGCCGGCGATCCGGCCCACAAGGTCGGCACGCTGTTCACGAATCCCGGTGGCCCCGGCGGCTCCGGTGTCGATCTGGTGCAGCAGGCCGGTCAGCAGATCTACACCCCGGAGGTCCGCGCGAAGTTCGACATCCTCGGGTTCGACCCGCGGGGCGTGAGCCGCTCGGATCCGGCCACCTGTTACCCGACCGCGGCCGAGGAGTCGGAGGCGCTGGCGAACGACCCGGCGTTCCCCGTGACCGCGAAGGAAGAACGCCAGTTCATCATCAGTGCGGCGAAGCAGGCGATCAACTGCCGGATCACGTCGCCGGACCGGCTCGCGCATTACTCGACCGCGAACGTTGCCCGTGACATGGATCTGCTGCGGCAGGCGGTCGGCGACGAGAAGCTGTCGTACGTCGGCTACTCGTACGGCACGTACCTCGGGGCGACGTACGCCAAGCTCTTCCCGAACAAGGTCCGTGCGCTGGTCCTCGACGGCACGCTGAGCCCCGAGTGGTACTCCGGCTCGAACGGTGACCCGAACCCGGTCGGTGTGCGACTGAAGCAGGGTGAGGGCGCGTACGACACGTACGAGCAGTTCCTGGCCGAGTGCAAGAAGGCCGCCGCGAACTGTGCGTTGAACGCGCTCGGCGACCCGAGGACCGTCGTGGAGAGCACGCTGGAGCGGCTGAAGACCCAGCCGGTCAAGGTGCCTCTGCCGGACGGCTCCACGCTGACCGTGACGTACGCCGTGGCTGTGGCGATGACGTTCTCGAACCTGTACGACCCGATCGGTTACCCGGCACTCGCTCAGACGTGGGCCGAGCTGGCCGGCCAGAACCGGGCGAAGGCCGCCGCGAGGGCGCCGCAGGCACTCGTCGAGTGGAACCGGCGCAAGGAGGACTACAACTCACTCGGAACCGTGCTGCAGCCGTGTGTCGAGGCGAAGCAGTCCGGCCGCCCGCTGGCGTACCCGGCGTACGCCGATGCCGCCGACCAGCGCGCCCCGCACTTCGGCCGGTTCCGTGCCTGGGTCGGGCATCCACTGTGAGTTCCTGGGGATCCGCGACACCGACGACTTCCGCGGCCCGTGGCAGAACAAGGTGCAGCAGCCAGTCCTGGTGTTCGGCACCCGCCACGACCCGGCCACGCCGTACGAGGCGACGCGGCCGTACGCCGACCTGTACCCAGACGCCCGGATGGTCACCGTCGAGGGCTACGGGCACACCACGATCGGCAAGAGCACCTGCGCCGACGCGATGATCACCAACTACCTGACCCAGTTGAAGGCTCCGGCCGACGGCGCGACCTGTAACCAGGACCGTAAGCCCTTCGATCCCTTGCCTACAGGGAAGAAAGCACTGACTCCGCTGCCGCAATAGTCTCGTCGATCTGGTCCGCGGTGTGCTCGGTGGACAGGAACCACAATCCGCGCGGGACGATGCTGATGCCGGCAGCGAACAGTCCCGCGTGGAACCGAGTCATCGCGGCCCGGTCGCAGGCAGCGAACGTGCGGTAGTCGGTGACGGCGGCCTGGTCCGTGATGTACGTCTGGAACACCGGACCGGGCCCGTCCACGAGCAGTGGCACCCCATGCTGTGCGGCTGCCGCGCGCAGTCCGGCCATCAACCGTTGGCCTGCGGCGATGAGCGGTGGGTAGACGTCGTCGCGGTGCTCGTCGAGATGACGCAGTACCGCGTCGGCGGCCGCCATCCCCACCGGATGGGAGTTGAACGTCCCGGCGTGCGCGACCTTGCCGTCCGCGATCGTCCCCATCACCTCGGCCGAGCCGACCAGTGCGGACACCTGCATGCCGCCGGCCATCGCCTTCCCGAACGCGGCCAGATCGGGTACGACGCCCAGCAGCTCACCCGCCCCGCCCGGAGCGACCCGGAACCCGGTGATGATCTCGTCGAAGATCAGCAAGGCCCCGTGCTGCCGGGTCAGCTCGCGGAGTCCTTCGAGGTAACCGGGTGGCGGCGTGATGCAGCCGGTGTTGCAGAGCAGCGGCTCGAGGATGACCGCGGCGATCTCGTCCCCGCTGCGCGCGAACACGTCGGCGACAGCAGGCAGATCGTTGTAGGGCAGGACGATCAGGTCGTCGGCGTCGTGTCGCGGCTGGCCCGCCGTACCGCCGACCGCCGTGGGGTGCCGGGCGTCGCCGGCGAGCGCGAGGTCCGGGTGCACGCTGTAGAGGACCGGGTCGAGCCAGCCGTGGTAGTTGCCCTCGAACTTCACGATCTTCGGGCGCCCGGTGTGGCCGCGGGCCAGCCGGATCGCGCCGTGCACCGCCTCCGAGCCGACGGTGTTGAAGCGGACGAGTTCCGCGGCCGGCACCATGCTGCACAGGCGTTCGGCGACCTGTGCCTCCAGCTCGTGCTGGGCGGCGTACGCGACACCACGGCGTACCTGGTCCGAGACTGCGTCGGCGACGAGTGGTGCGGCGTGGCCGAGCAGGTTCGGGCCCTGGCCGAGGACGTAGTCCAGGTACCTGTTGCCGTCCACGTCCCACAGCTCGGCGCCGCGGGCGTGGTCCACGAACAGCGGCCGGTCGGCGCGCCGTGCGTCGCTGGAGACACCGCCTGCGATCACCTGTCGGGCGCGCGCGTACAGGCGGTCGGCTTGGTCGTGACGGCGAGTCTGCACAGGCTTCTCCAAGGTCGATCGAGAGAGGTCAGTCGAGCTTCTCGGTGAGCAAGCGGAACTGCTGGCGTGGCCGGCCGCCGGCGGTCGAGCGAGCCGGCGGGAGCGGCCAGGCGAGACCTGCCTCGACCAGCTCCTTCAGCATCCGGCGTCCGGTCCGCTGGGTGACCTGCATGATCGCGGCGACGCTCTCGACGTCCACGACCACCTGACGGCCAGGAGTCGAGCTCATGGCAGAGGCGATCGACGTGACGATCTCCAGCGCCCGCTGGTCGATCGGCGATGTGCCGTCGACCGGTGCGGAGGCAGTGGTCGCAGGACCTGGCTCGAGGTCCAGCCGGTCGCTGCTGCCGTCCAGGTACACAGCCACCTTGCCGCCTGCCGCAACCGAGTCCTCAACGGCCATGAGGGCGTTTGCCTCCGCAGCACGAGCGGTCTGGCCGGTGCCGGCGCCGACAGCGACAGGTACGCCGAGCTGTGCAGTCAACGCACCTAGGAAGGGTGCAACCGCGAACTGCTCAGTCAGCCGCAGCAGAGCGCCGTACGTCGTGGTGACCAGGAAGAGCGTGTCGGAGCGGCGCGTGACTGACGCACCGACCTGGCGGGCCTCGGACAGCAGCTTCTGGTGCGTCGACAACGCCAGCTCCTGTTGCCAGTAGTCACCCGACTCGGCCCGTGACGCGCCGGTCGGAATGACCTGTACGGCGATCATCGCGAGCTGGTGCGCCCCCATCCGGGTGCCCTGGCCGAGCAGTACGGCGGTCTCCAGCGCATCCCGCACGCTCGACCGCGTCGGCGCGATCCGCAGCACCGGTACGCCGTCCGCGCGCAGCTCACGCTCCACGGCCAGGATCGTGGTCAGTGCCAGCGTGGTGTGCTGGCGTTCCCACTTCTCCCGATGGAACGCAGCGAATCCCGCGACGGACTCGGGGCCTTCGTACGGGACGTCGTACACCTGGGCGGTGTCCAGGCTGATCTCGCTGTACGCCTCGGAGACGTCCGCGAGCGAGAGCGAGTCGATGCTGACCCGGCTCAGGTCGACGTCCTTGATCGTCAGCGAGGCCCGCAGCAGGGCGGCGTACAGGGCGGCGCCGGTGAGCGGCAGGTGGGTCGACGGGACGGTGAGCCAGTGGCCGGTCGTCGCCAGGTCGAACGCCCACGGGCCGGGGAACACCGCCGCGTCGATCCGGTCCCGCAGCCGCAGGTAGCGCTCCTCGGCCTCGGACAGGTCGTCGTACCCGCCCGTCAGGAACCGCACGCCGTTCACGGACCGCTCCGCGACCTCCTGGCCGACCTCCGACATCGTCTTGACCAGCCGGCGCGGGCCGAACAGTCCGACCGTCACAGCGGGCAGCCGCTCGCCGGACACCGGCTCGGATTGCTGCATCTCTTCCGTCATTGGCCAACCCCTCGTTCTCCCGGCAGCGGCCGCCACCGGAACAGCTTGCGGGCGTTCCCGCTGAGAACATCTTGGCGTTGACTCTCCGTCAGTGGTGCACAGACCACCCTGCCGAGCGACATGCGCTGGTCGATGAAGGGGAAGTCGGAACCGAAAAGCACCCGCCCACTGCCCACCTGGTCGACCATCGCGCGGATGAGCGGCCCGGTCATCTGCGAGCCGCACACCTCCAGCCAGAGCGAGTCGTACCGGCGGGCTGCCTCGATCGACTCGTCCACCCCGGCCGGTGTGATCCCGGCGTGCCCGAGGACCACCGACGTACCCGGGTAGCGCTCCGCAACCGCCTCGAACAGCCGTGGTGCGTCGTACGGCGACTGGTGCTCGGAGTGACTGAGCACGGGGCAGCCGGTGGACTCGGCGAACTCCCACACCGCGGCGTACCGCGCGCCGGTGACCGGGTAGCGGTGCAGGCTCGGATGCACCTTGATGCCGACGAACCGGTCGTCGCCCGCGAGCCGCTCGAGCTCGCGCTCCGGCTCCTGCCACGGGTTGATGACCGCGTACGCCGCGATCCGGTCCGGGTACGCGTCGACCGCGGCGAGCGACTGCGAGTTGCCCAGGTGCGCGTCCTGCTGGATCGCGCGGTTCGCCGCGAGCACGGTGACGTCGGTGCCGGTCCGGTCCATCACCGCGACCATCGTCGCGGCGTCCGACTCGGGGATGAAGAACAGCGAGTACGGGCCGAGGTGCGCGTGCACGTCGATGACCCGGTGCTGCGGCCGGCGCCCGATCATGCTCGTACCCCCTGGAGCAGGCGGCCCGCGTTCTCCGAGCCGACCAGGCGGATCGTCGCGTCGTCGAGACCGGACCACGCGAGCCGGACGATGCTCTTCGCCGGGGTCGCGGACCCCGAGACCGGTCGCGAACAGCAACCGGTCGGCGAGGTCGTTGGCGGCGAGCCACTCGACGCCCTGGTGCGCGGCGAAGTCGACGAGATCGACGAAGATGTTGGTGTGGCCAACAAGCGCGGCCCAGAGCTCGCGGAGTTTCCGGTAGCCCAGGTTCGACACGATGATCGGCAGCTCCGGGAAGCGAGCCGCGATCGAGGTCAGGTCCGGCCAGGAGAGCTCCGCGGCGTCGACGCACAACGGCAAGCGGTTGGTCTGGAGTGCGTCGTACAACTCGTTGAGCAGAGTGGGGGAGAAGCCGTGCGACGCGGGGTGGATGCGGAAGGCCGCGACGCCGTCGTCCACCGCGCGATCGACCAGGCCGGTCAGCGAGTCGAGCTCACCGGACGTCGCGGGGATGGCGGTCCAGCATGCCAGTACGCCGCGGTCGGCCAGGTCGTGCGCGATCGCGGAGGCTTCCGCGTTGCCGCCGATCGGGTCGTGCAACCACGACGCCATCGCGCTCACCAGCGCACCGGACAGCGCGTACCGGTCGAGGTGCGCGGCGATCGCGTCCCGGTCGGTCGGTGGGAGCAGCGAGGCAGGATGCGCGCCGGTGACGATCCGCGCGTCGAACCATCCACTCGTCACGTCGTCACTCATCGCGAACCCCGTCAACAGTCCACGCCCCGGCGTACGGAAGCGTCAAGTGCGCCCACTCGTCCTCGACGATCGCGTCGACCAGCATCCCGTTGAGCCTGATCTCGCCGCCGGGCCGCGAATCCACAGCCCACAGCGTCCTGTACACGTCACCTCGAAGTGGGACGGCCTGGCCAGTACGTCGACGTCGTCAGTCGCCCGCAGGAGACCCGGCAGCGTCCGCACTCGCCACCCGGTTGCCCAGGACAACTGACCGCCGACGGTCCGTGTCCACGTGGACTGGCCCGATCCGGTCGACCGTCTGGTCGAGGGCGACCACCAGCTCACCATCGACCCGATCCACTGACACGTCGGTCGGCTCACTCCCGGCGTGCGGCACCAGCACCGTCGTGAAGTCCCCGGTCGACCGCGTCACGGTGAGCGAATGCAGCGGGCCGTATTCGGCCGCCCGACGCTCCAGCACCGGATGACGAGCCACACCCTCGGTCAGCTCAACTGCAGCAGCATCACCAACGTCGATCAGCAACAAGCCCGGTCCATCGGGCGCCGAGGCGTCGTACGCGAGCGGCCCCACCTCACGCCACGGGTGCAGCGCATGCCAGCAAGCGCGGAAGGTGTGCCCGTCCGGCGCGTGGTCGGTGACGACGACGTACGACGGGCTCTCGCGGACCAGTGCGATCGTGCGGCCCTGCTCGACGCCGTTACCGTGGTGACGGCCCGAGAAGACCGCGAGCACCTTGGTGTCCACCAGCGGGTCGACGAGCACACCGCGGTCCGTCGACAGCTCCTGGTCGTCAACGAGGATCGTGTTGTGGCCGCGACCCGACTGGTACCACGTCTGGTATGACGGATCGTCGTAGCTCGGCGGACCACCCGCCTCCCACAGCAACGGCTGCTGCCACCCGTCCAGCACCAGGTCCAGTACGGCGCGATGTGAGTGCGACTCCAACTCGTGCTCGACGTGCGGGCCGTGGTTGATCACCGCACGCAGGTCAGGGCTCCGCAGGATCGTGTATCCCGACTCCGGCAGCACGGTCGCTGGCGGCAACTCAGGAACCGCACCTGGCGAAAACCACTGCTCCGGCCGGGCGGGGAACGTCGCGACCTCCGCAGCGAGCTCCGACGGCGACATCCACTGCGCTGCGACCCGCGCGAACACAGGGTCGTTCAGCAGGTAGCTGCCGCGTAGCAAGGACGCTGCCGGCCACTCGATCCCACTGTCCTGCAGATGCGGCAGCCAGCCGCCCGACGACACCAGCTCGCACATCCACGTGTGCATCGCGGCAAAACGGGGATGTGCCGCCACAGCCGGGTCGATCCGCGCAGCAGTCTGCAAAGCCGTCAACACCATCCGGTGGTACCCAGGGGAGCGTTCGTAGTGCCCGCCGTCCGGATAGATGTCCAGCAGCAGGTGCTCCTCGATCCGCCGCCGCGCACGCTCCGCCCACGCCGCTGACTCCACGAGAGACGGCAGTACGGCGCTGAGGTGCAGGAGCTCTGTTGCGCACACCAGTTGCCAGTTCCCGTGCCGGAAGACGTCATGCTCGTCGTACGACCAGCGGGCTCCGCCGACGAGTGTCGCGACCAGCCGGCCCCACACGCGGTCGGACAGCGGTGAGGAGGTCAGGACCTCGAGTGTCGGCAGCAGACTGCGGCAGCGGGCCCACGTGCCGAGCGAGTACCAGATGACGTCGAGACCCGGCCACTCGCCGGTGACCGAGTCACGCTGCTCGACCCACTGATCGAGGTGCCGCTCGAACGCCTGCAGGTAGCGCTCGTCACCGGTCAGCAACCACGCCTGCACTCCAGGCGCGAGCCAGCCGAGGTAGTGGAAGCCGTACAGCCGCGACCGCCCAAGACCCTGTCCGGTGACATCAACACCATCCAGTAGCGGAGCAGCAGCCGCCAGTACGGCGTCCGGCGTGGACCGAGTCGCCTCAGCCCACTCCGGCAACGGCCAGGCCGGCCGCCTCAGCTGCTCACCCACAAACGCACGGAGACCCGCCAGATCGCCAGCAGGCGAGCCGAACGCCTTGATCAGGTCGTCCGTCCCGATCCGGTTGATCCGCCCGTCGATGTGCCGAGGCTTCTCAGGTCCTTCGCTCATGCGACCAGCATCGACACGTCGACGGGCTGGCGGGTCTCGATCGACAGGTGGGCGGCCTCGAGTACGGCGGTGACGTTGCGGCTGCTCTCGATCGTGATCAGCGGTTCCCGGCCGGTGCGGCAGCAGTCGACCCAGTGCGCGATCGCGTCGGCGTACGCGCCGGACGGGATGCCGTGCATGACCCGCTGCAGCATGTTCCGCGGGTAGCTGTAGCCGTCCGGCTTGGCCAGTACGACGTTCTCGCGTCTGCCGGTCCAGCTGCACCACGCCGTTGTCCGCGACCACCGCGACGTACGAGTCGACCGTCGTCGGGAACGTGTTCGGGTAGATCCACGCCGACTCGAACGTCGCCACCGCGCCGCGCGAGTACTCCGCCTGGATCTGGATCGCGTCCGGGGTCTCGATCCCGAGCGACCGGAGCTTGCCCCAGCGCGCGGTCGCGTAGACCCGGCGTACCTGGTCGCGGAGCAGCCACGACACCAGGTCGATGTCGTGGCTGGACAGGAACCAGGCACAGGTCGTGCGATCGGCCCACGACAGCATCTCGGTCGGCACGAAGATCGTGTCGTCCTTGCGCGCGTACGCGACCGCGGCGTCGCCGAGGTCCGCGAGCAGCTCGTAGGCCTGCGCGTACGCCGGCACCCAGCGGTGGTTGAACAGGCACATCGCGATCACGCCGTTCTCGCGGATCGCCTCCACCGCGGCATCGGCCTCCGCGACCGACGTCGTCATCGGCTTCTCCACCAGGATGTGCTTCCCGGCCTCCGCGGCGCGGACCATCATCTCGCCGTGGAGGTCGTCCGGCGTGGTCAGGACCACCGCGTCCACCGCGTCGTCGGCCAGCAGGGCGCCGAGGTCAGGATGGATCGTCGGCCGTGGCGCACCCCGCTCGGCGATCTCGTCCGCGAGCTGCGCGGCGGGATCGGCCGATCGGCTGGTCACGGCCGTGATCTCGGCGTCGGCCCGGCCGGACAACGACAGCGCGTTGCCACGCCCCATGATCCCGGCCCCGACGATACCGATACGCAGCACGCTACTTGCCCTTCGCCAGTGTGTCGTTCCACGCCTTCTCGGCGTCGTCCAGTGCCTGCTTCGCCGTCTTGGTGCCGGACATGAACGCGCGCACCTGGTCGTCGAACAGCTGCCGCAGCTGCTCGTCGTTGCCCGACCCCATCGACGCGTCGATGCTCTGCTTGAAGGTGTCGACCAGGATCTTCCGGGCCTGGTCGGCCGGCGTGGTCCCGGTGATCTCGGTGAAGAACGGGTCCGCGAGCGCCTTGACCGAGGACGGGTAGATCGGCACGAGCTTGCACAGCGCGAGCTGCTGCTCGGGCGCGGCGACGTACTTGAGCCAGGCGGCCGCGGCGGCCTGGTTGTCCGACTTCGCGGGGATGCCCATCACCTGCTGGCCGGGCATGTAGAACTTGCCGCCGGCACCGGTCACCGGCGGGCCGACCGTGATCGACGAGTAGACCGCGGGCGCGTTCTTCTCGACGTTCAGCAGCGAGCTGGACACGGCGGCCGGGTTGAACGCGATCCCCTTGTTCTCCAGCGATTGCGGCATGTCCCGCGGGTTCTCGCTGAGGCTCCCCGGCGCGATCGCGCCCGAGCTGAAGAGCGGCTTGAACTTCTCCAGCAGCGCGACGGCCTCCGGCGTGTTGAAGGCGGCCTTCTTCCCGTCCTCCGACAGCAGCGGGATGTCGTTCGCCTGCACCACGCTGGAGTACGCCATGAAGTTGGTGGCCGACTTGCCGGTCGCGTCGTGGTACGTCTTCGCCAGCGTGAGCGCGTCGTCGTACGTCTTCGGCGGCTTGGCCGCGTCGAAACCGGCCTTGGCCAGCAGATCCTTGTTGTAGAACGCCAGCGACGTGCCGCCGTTGTACCACGGGATCGCGATGCGCTTGCCGTCGACAACCAACGGCTCGGCCAGGTTCGGCAGGTACGCGGCGATGTCCTCCGGGCTGAACAGCGAGCCCAGGTCGGCCATCGAGCCGCCGAACAGGCCGGTGGTCGCGGAGGTGAAGTTGACGACGTCCGGCACCTTGCCGCTGGCGATCGCGGCCAGCAGCTTGGTGGTGATGTCGGCACCCGGTACGTCGACCCACTTGATCGAGACCTTCGGGTGCTCCTTCTGGTAGGCGTCGATCCACTTCTGGATGTCCGGCCCGTAGTTCTTCTGCAGGTTGATCGTCCACCACTCGACGTCACCGGAGTAGGCGTCGCCGGACTGTTTCTGGTCGTCGCCACCGCCCGACGGACTGCCGGACACGCAGCCGGTGAGGGCGAGGACGAGCGTGGCGACAACAGCGGTGAGTCGGAGTCGGGCCATCATTGGCTCCTCGGGAGTGGAATGTCCTAAACCTGGCTTACAGACATCAGAGTGTTCGCCATCTACTGCGCGTGAGTCAACGGAAGATGCCAGAAATTTTCTGGAGTTACCGCTTCCGAGCCGCTGGGATCTGCGTTACGGTTCCGGTCAGCTTGGTATCTGAAATCCGGGTTTCAGACACGAGGAGCAGTGCATGCCGGGTCTCCGTGGCCGCGTGGTCGGTCAGCACTGGTACACGCCGTACGTGTTCATGCTGCCCGGGCTGCTGTTCTACGCGGCGATGTTCGCGTGGCCGGCCGTGATCGCGATCCAGCTCGCGTTCTCCGACTACGACATCGTGCATCCGGTCCGCTTCTCCGGCCTGGACAACTTCGTCCGGCTGGCGCACGACCCGCGGGTCTGGATCGCGCTGCGGAACTCGCTGCTGTTCGTGCTGATGTTCCTGCCGCTGACCGTGGTCGCGCCGCTGTTCCTGGCGATGCTGGTGAACCTCAAGCTGCGCGCGATCCAGGCGTTCCGGATGCTCTACTACCTGCCGGTGATCACGTCGATGGTCGCGGTGGCGGTCGCCTGGCGGTACGTGTTCAACCGCGAGGGCGTCGTGAACTGGCTGCTCGGCCTGTTCGGCGCCGGTCCGACCGACTTCCTGCTCGACCGGCACTGGGCGCTGCCCACCGTCGTGCTGCTGGAGGCGTGGAAGAACGCCGGTCTGTTCATGATGATCTACCTCGCCGGGTTGCAGTCCGTCCCGTCGGACCAGATCGAGGCGGCGACGATCGACGGCGCGAACGCGTGGCAGCGGCTGCTGCACGTCGTCGTACCGTCGCTGCGGCCGACGTTCGCGGTCACGCTCGTGCTCAGCATGCTCGAGGCGATGCGGGCCTTCGAGTCCGTGTACGTGCTGACCCGCGGCGGGCCGCTCGACTCCACTCTCACCCTCGGCTACTACATCTGGTCGAAAGCCTTCGAGGACTACGACATGGGTTATGCGAGCGCCGTCGGCCTGCTGCTGTGGGCGATCATGATCGTCCTGGCCGGCTTCAACCTGCTCGTCACCCGGCGGAGGGACAGCTGATGGCGACCCGCAGGCTCTACCGGAGCAGGCCGCGGATCAACGGACGGCGTATCGGGCTCTACGTGCTGCTGATCGCGGTCGCCGCCTTGTTCATCGGGCCGTTCCTGATCCTGCTCAGTGCCGCAACCAAGCCCGCCAGCCAGGACGTGTTCGGGTTCCCGCCCGACCTGATCCCGCGGCCGCCGGTGTTCGAGTGGTTCCGCGAGGCGTGGACGACGATCCCGTACGCGCGGTTCCTGGTGAACTCGGTGCTGTACGTCGGCATCACCGTCCCGGTGTACCTCGTGGTGTCCGCGCTGACGGCGTACCCGCTGGCCAGGATCGCGTTCCGCGGCCGCGGCGTGTTCTTCATGCTGTTCCTGTCGATCATGTTCCTGCCCGGCGAGCTGATGCTGATCCCGCGGTTCCTGGTGATGAGCGAGCTCGGGCTGACCGACACGTTCGCGGCGGTGATCCTGCCGGCGATCCTGTCGTCGCTCGGGATCTTCCTGCTCCGCCAGGCGTTCTCGCAGATCCCGGACGAGATCGTCGAGGCCGCCCGCGTCGACGGCGCGAACGAGTTCGCGATCTTCTGGCGGATCTGCGTGCCGATCGTCGCGCCGACGCTCGCCGTACTGGCGATCCTCGGGTTCGTCTCGGTGTGGAACAGCTTCATCTGGCCGCTCGTGGTGCTGACGAGCCAGTCCAAGTTCCCGATCGCGCTCGGGATCGCCTACCTCAGCGGCGTCTCCGGCACCGACGTCCGCGGACTCGCCGCCGGCACGGTGATCTCGCTGGTCCCGGTCATTGTCGTCTTCCTCCTGCTCCAGAAACGCATCCTCAACAGCATGGGCGGCGCAGTCAAAGGCTGACCCGCCCCCACCACTCGCCCTTGTGAGGCACAGATGCACCCTGAGCTCAGCCGCCGCACGCTCCTACTCAGCACCGCTGCCGGCGGGATCGCCGCCTGGGCAGGTCTCCCTCTGACAGCCTCCGCCGATCCACTCGTCTACGACTCGCCCGAAGCCTTCGACGTAGCGCAAGCGGGCTACCTCGCCTCCAACGCCCAGGACAACGAGCTCGGCCTGTACGCCTGGGGCGAGTCCTACTTCCTCCTCGGCCTACTACGGATGTACGAGGCCTACCAGGACGAGCGCTACCTGCGAACCTTCGAGGACCGCGCCCGGCACCTGATGAAGACCACCGACCACGCCCGGCACGTCCAGGACTACGCCGGCCGCTCCGGCAAGGTCTGGCGCACCGCCGGCAACTACACCGCCGGCCACGGCGTGCTCCCCGACGGCAACGGCACCCCGGCGATTCAACTCCGCTGGGCCGGGATCAGATCGGCCGAGTCGACAGCCGAGGTCCTGAACGTTGCCAACGGCACCTTCGACCTAGTACTCCGCAACCCCGCCACGACCACCGTCGTCACCCTGCCGGCAGTCAGCCTGGATCCGGCGTCACCGACGTACGTCGTGACAGCGGTCAACAACGCCTACAACGCGTCGTTGCGCTGGACCGCGGTCGATCTGCGGACGGCTCCCGCGGCCGCGCCCGCACCGGCGGCGACCACGATCGCGTTCAAGTCGCAGTACTACGTCTTCGCTGTGCACACCGGCATGATCGCGTTCCCGTTGGCCCGCTACGCCCGGATGGTGCTGCAATCGCCGAAGCTCCAGCGCAGTCGGGCGTTCGCGAAAGAGGTGCTGGACGCGGCGACCGCAGCAGTCGCGTTCCACGACCCGGAGTGGGTGTCGCGTGCGGACGGCACCGGCGACTACGTGTGGCCGAAGGGTGCGCCGATCCCGTTCGACGGCACGATCCAGCCGTACAACCAGAGCCAGGGCATCGGTCAGGTGCTGGTCGAGCTGTTCCGCGTGACCAAGCAGCCGCGCTACCGCACGCGCGTTCTGCAGATGCTGAAGGCGTACGAGCCCGCGCTGCGACTCGTTGGCGACGCCTACGTCTGGACGTATTGGCCGCCGTACAGCGAGCTGTATATCGGGTACCCGAAGACCGCGGGCATCTCGGAGTACACGCCGTCGTACCCGGCCTCGAAGCAGGTCGAGGACCTGAGCCACGCGGCGATCAGCACCGAGTTCGTGCATGCGGCGTACGACGCGGGGATCGCCGGCGGACCCGCCACGGACATCCAGCGCTTCACGAAGACGTTCACGCAGAACCTGATCCGGTCCGCGACCGAGGTCTGGTACCGGGTCGACGGGACCGGCGACGCGGTGCCGGCGAACGCGGTGCAGTGTGCCCGCTGGGGTGCGTACGCCGAGCAGGATCTGCTGGTCTACCAGCAGTCCTTGCGCGTGTACGACGCCGTACAGCTCGTCCCGGTGCAAGGCTCGCACGCATTGGGTATCGCGTACCTGAACTGGGCGAAGAACTCTGGTTGGAGGAACAAGTGAGACTGCTCCGGATCCGCACCGACGACGGACTGCGCGACGCCGTACTCGCCGACGACGGCCGGGTTTTGACGTTGCCGGGCGCCGCCGAGCCGTTCGACCTGGACCGGTTGCGTGAGAGGGAGGCTGTTGGCGAGCCGTTGGACTTCGAGACGATGAAGCTCGCTGCGCCGCTCAGCCCCGGGAAGATCGTGTGCGTCGGCCTGAACTACGCCGACCACGCGGCCGAGGGCGGGCAGGCGGCGCCGGCCGAGCCGATCCTGTTCATGAAGGCGCCGGACACCGTGGTCGGTGCGCGGGACGACGTGGTGATTCCGCGCGGCGGTGAGAAGACCGACTGGGAGGTCGAGCTCGGCGTCGTGATCGGGCGTACGGCGTCGTACCTCGCCGACGAGGCCGCGGCGATGGAGCATGTCGCCGGGTATGTCCTGGTGAACGACGTGTCCGAGCGGCACTTCCAGCTCGAGCGCGGCGGGCAGTGGGACAAGGGGAAGAACTCGGCGACGTTCTGCCCGCTCGGTCCGTGGATCCTGACCGCGGACGAGGTGCCGGATCCGCAGGCGATCAAGCTCGGGCTGGACGTGAACGGCGAGGCGCTGCAGGACAGTTCGACGGCCGAGATGATCTTCGGCGTCGCGCACCTGGTGCACTACATCTCGCAGTTCATGACGCTCTACCCGGGCGACGTGATCAGCACCGGCACGCCGGCCGGCGTAGGCGCGGGGCAGAAACCACCACGGTACCTCCGCGCGGGCGACGTACTCCGGGTGTGGGCCGACGGCCTGGGGGAGCAGCGGAACAGGCTCGTCGCGGCGCTCTGATGTACCCACACGCAGGCAGAACCCGGCGATTTGCCATCCGAACGGTCTCGAAGCGGGAGTTCTGCCTGCGTGTGCGTCCACTCAGTCCTTCAGTGCCTCGGCAATCGTGTCCGCAATGGGCGTGGTCGGGCGGCCGATGAGGCGGGAGAGGTCGGAGCCGCGGCCGGCGAGGAGGCCGCGCTCGATGGCGTTGTCGACGCCGACGAGGATCGGGACGAAGGGTGCGGGGATCCCGGCGCCGGTCAGCACCTGGGTGAGGTCCTCGGGGGAGAGGTTGTTGTAGGCAACGTCCTGCCCGGACTGCTTGGACAGCTCGGCGGCGTACTCGGTCAGCGTGAAGGCCGAGTCGCCGTTGAGCTCGTACGCCGTCTTCTCGTGCCCCTCGCCGGTCAGTACGACGGCAGCCGCCGCCGCAAAGTCCCGCCGCGACGCCGACGCGATCCGACCGTCCCCAGCACCGCCGACGACCCCGTTCGCCAGCTGTACGGCGATCTGGTCCGTGTAGACCTCGCTGTACCAGCCGTTGCGGAGGAACGTGTACGGCAGACCGGAGTCGAGGATCGCCTGCTCGGTGGCGATGTGGTCGGCGGCCAGATCGAAGTCGGCCTCGGGCCCGCCGAGCACGCTGGTGTACGCGATCCGCGCGGCACCGGCGTTCTTCGCGGCCGTGATGACCGCCTGGTGCTGCTCGCGCCGGTTCGGCTCGAGGCCCGAGATCAGCAGGACCGTGTCACCGGCGCCGAAGGCCTTGGTCAGCGCGTCGGGGTCGTTGTAGTCGGCGATCCGCACCTCGACGCCGCGGTCCGCGATCGGGGCCGCCTTCGCGGCGCTCCGCGCGACCGCGACGACCTGATCAGCCGGGACTCGCTGCAGCAGCTCGTCGATGACGAGCGTGCCCAGGTGCCCGGTGGCGGCGGTGACGACGATGCTCATTCGTACTCCTAGTCGTTGAGGTTCTGTCACCGACAGTAGGCGGCACAGGCGAGCGGATCTATGTCCATGGAGCGCAGATTTATATCCGATCGTCTTGACCGATGCGCGTATCATGCCAGGTATGGATGTGCTCGCCGATGTCGTCACCGCGATGAAGACCGGCCCGGCCACGTCCGGGCGCACCGACGTCCGGGGACCGTGGGGGCTGCGGATGGTGCATTCCTTCGGCGCGACCTTCCACCTCGTCCTGCAAGGTACGGCGTGGTTGCTGCCGCCGGAGGGAGACCCGATCCCGCTCGGCCCAGGCGACGCGGTCCTGCTGCCGCGTGGCCTCGCGCACGCGATCGCGGACCACCCGGATTCGCCGCTGGTCGATTTCGACCCGTCCGTCGAGGACCAGTCGCAGGGTCAGGGTGCGCGGTCGTTGCTGCTGTGCGGGACCTACCGGCTGGACCGCGAGCGCCCGCACCCGGTGCTGAGCAGGCTGCCGGACGTGGTCGTCGTACCGGCGAATCCGGGACGCCACCGTTCGTTGCATACGGCAATCAGCATCCTCGGTGAGGAGCTCGACGCGCAGCGACCCGGCGCGGCTGCCGTCGTACCGGCGCTGGTGGATGCGTTGCTGGTGCTGATCCTGCGGGCCTGGTTCGAGAACAACGAATGCCCGACGGATCGGGGCTGGGCGCGGGCGCTGACCGATCCCGCGGTCGTGCAATCGCTGGAGCTCATCCACGAGCGGCCGGGTGCCGCGTGGACAGTTGCCGACCTGGCGTCCGATGTCGGGTTGTCGCGGGCCGCGTTCGCGCGGCGTTTCACGGAGGCGGTCGGGGAGCCGCCGCTGACGTACTTGTCCCGTTGGCGGATGACGACCGCGGCGCGGCTGCTGCGGGACCACGATCGCCCGCTCGCCACGGTGGCGAAGGAGATCGGCTACACGTCGGAGTTCGCGTTCGCGAAGGCGTTCAAGCGCGACTTCGGCGTACCGCCGGGGACCTATCGCAAGCAGGTCATCCCGGCCTGAGGGTCGCCACCAGTTCACCACGACTGCGGACGCCGACCTTGGCGAACGCCGACTTCAGGTGGTCCTGGATCGTGTGCGGCGAGATCGACAACCGGTCGGCGATCGCGCCGGTGGTGTGCCCGGAAATGATCTCCAGACAGATCTCCCGCTCGCGCGTGGTCAGGCCGTACGCCGCCAGCAGCATGCCGACCAGGTGCTGACCCGAAGCAGGCTCGATCGTCACCACGATCTCGTCGTCGTTCTCGCTGAACAGCCGGCTGCCCTGCATCAGCACCCACTCGCCGGACGCGGTCTGCACCCGCGCCTGGAACGTGCCGGAGGCGCGGGTGCCCGTGACGACGGCCCGGAGCAGTACGCCGAAGCGTCCGGGCGCGATCTCGTCCAGCTCGTCCTGCCAGGTCCGGGCGGCCGCGGTGATCGCTCGTGGTTCGCCTGTCGGGCCGGTGACGACGATCGACGGGCCGACGCCTCCGCTGTAACCGTGTGCGTCGGTGCGTACGGCGATCCGCGTCGCCGAGCCGATGACCGGCGCCACCGACCCCAGGAACTCCACCTCCCGGTCGCTGAAGTCGGGACCGCTGCGGACGAACCCGGCCGCGCCCCAGCAGTCCCCGTCGACGACGAACGTCGTCCGAACCTCGTGCTCGATCCCGAGCGGCCGCCACACCTCGTTCAGCCGCCGGTGGCCGACGACCTCGCGGTACGGCAGGTCCGACAATCGCGCGACCTGGTGTGAGGTGCGGGCCAGCTCGGCGAACGAGTTCGGCACGGTTCCGGCGTACTCCGTCTCCGCCAGTCGCGGCTCGTACTCCGGTGGGATGCGGTCGGCGCCGCTCGTCATCGAGCTGATCACCAGCGTGCCCGGATCCATCCCGGCCCAGCAGGTGAGCTCGCTGCCGACGACCTGTTCGACCACCTCGATCGCGGCCGCGTGCAGTTCGGCGACGCCCATCCCCGAGGTCGCCAGTGCCGCGATGTCCCGGCGCGCGGCCCGCGCCCGGCCCTCCCACATGCGCTCAGTATGCGCCGACGTACCAGCGCCGCCTATCCCCGAAATGTGGGGATTCCGGCGATCCCGACGAGCCCATCCGCACGGGATACCTTCGCCGTACGCCGGTTCCTACCGTCGCGGTCATGAACGAAACAGTGCATCTGAGCAATGCGGGCAGCGGTGTCGAGTACGCCGCCCCGGACGCGACCGTGACCGTGAAGATCGGTGGCGAGCACACCGGCGGGCAGTACGAGCTGTTCGAGATCGACGCGCCGCGCGCCGACGCCTCGCCGCCGCACAGCGAGTCGTGGAGCAAGGCGTTCTACGTCCTGCAGGGCCGGATCCTCGTCCAGGCAGGGGATCAGGGCTACGACCTCGGGCCCGGCGCCTCGATCAGCATCCCGGCCGGCACCGTGAACACGTTCTCGGTGCTGACACCGTCGGCGAAGTTCCTGACCTTCAGCCAGACCGGCCGGATGGGCGCGTTCTTCGCGGAGGGGGCGACGGCATGAGTACGGCGGCGCAGGTCCTCGCGATCGTCATCGCGGTCATGCTGGCGTCGGTCTGGCTGATGGAGTCGTTCTTCTACCGCCACCCGCGGCTGTATCCGCTGTTCCTGCTGGAACGCCGGGACTTCGACGCGGTCAGGCTGTGGATCGTGAACCTCGGGTTCTACAACTTCACGACCGGTGTCGCGCTGGCGCTCGGGGTCGTCCTCGCCGGGACCGGGCATGTGCCGCAGGGCGAGGCGCTGGTCGCGTTCACCGCGGCGCAGCACGTTTTCCTGGCGCTCGTCCTGCTCGCAACGGAGCGGCGACTCTGGTTGAACACCTTGCTGGAAGGGGTTCCGGCCGCCGTACTGCTGCTGCTCGTCCTGCTGTAGGAAATTTACCAATTCTGCGCAATCATGGGCACGGAGCACCACACACACTCAAGGTTCCCGAATGGTCACCCGCAGTTCGACCGATCCGGGGGCCTACCGCCCTGAGTACCCGTGAAGGTGAGACCTCATGAGCCCAATCAGTCGCAGGACCCTTGTTCTCGGCGGACTCGCCGCGGCCGGTGCCGGCGCCCTGCCTGCGTCGTCGAGAGCTGCCGCCCAGTCCTCGGTGATCACCGCCACCGCCGCCGTCCCGTACCCGTTCCAGCTCGGCATCGCATCGGGTGAGCCCGACGCGAGCAGCGTCGTGCTCTGGACCCGCCTGGCGCCTTCGCCGCTGAACGCCGACGGCCAAGGCGGCATGGCGAACGCCGATGTCGCCGTCGACTGGCAGGTGTCGACCACCGACACGTTCAGCACGCTGGTCGCGTCCGGCACCGTGACAGCGAAGTACGCCTCCGCCCACTCGGTGCATGTCGTCGCAGGCGGCCTCAGCCCGGACGCCGACTACTTCTACCGCTTCCGCGCCCAGGGCCACCTGTCACCCGTCGGCCGCACCCGGACCGCTCCGGCTGTGGGCACCAACGGGCGTGACCTGGTGATGGCCTTCACCTCCTGCGCGCACTACGAGGAGGGCTACTACGCCGTCTACCGGCGCATGGCCGAGGAGAACCCGGGCCTCATCCTCTTCCTGGGTGACTACATCTACGAGTACGGCGCCACCGCCGGCAGGCCCCGTCTGCACGCGGGTGCGAGCGAGATCGTGTCGCTCGCGGACTACCGTCGCCGGTACGCGCAGTACAAGTCGGATCCCGACCTGCAGGCAGCGCATGCGGTCGCGCCGTGGCTCGTCGTACCGGACGACCACGAGGTGGAGAACAACTACGCCAACATGGTGCGGGCGGACAGTACGCCGTCTCTCACGACAGCGCAGTGGACAGCTCGGCGGACCGCGGCGTACCAGGCATACTACGAGAACATGCCGCTCCGTCCGGCGCAGGCGAACAGCGGCAACTCGATCCCGTTGTACCGCCGGCTGCGGTGGGGGAGTCTCGCGACGTTCCACATGCTCGACACGCGGCAGTACCGCAACGACCAGGCCTGTGGCGACGGCTGGAAGGTGTGCTCCGACGCCGACCTCGCCACCCGCAGCCTGCCGGGCAACACCCAGGAGACGTGGCTGCTCGACGGTCTCAACCAGCACTACGGCACGTGGGACATCCTTGGACAGCAGGTCTTCTTCGCTCGCCGGTTCGACTCGGCCGGTGCCGGGAGCATGGACTCGTGGGACGGCTACCGCGCCTCGCGGGCCCGCATCCAGCAAGGCTGGATCGACCGCGGAACCCGCAACCCGGTCGTCCTGACCGGTGACGTCCACCGCGCGTGGGCGAGTGACCTGAAAGCCGACTACAGCAACGCGAACTCGGCTGTCATCGGGTCCGAGCTGGTGACGAGCTCCGTCACCTCGAGCGGTGACGGCGACGGCGCCACCACGATCCCGAACCTCGCGGACAACCCCTGGCTGCGGTTCTACCAGAACCGTCGCGGCTACGTCCGGACGACGATCAGCCCGACCCAGTTGCGCGCCGATTTCCGTGCGGTGGCGAAGGTTTCGGAGCACGGCGGCGCGGTGAGCACGGCGAAGTCGTTCGTCATCCAAGAAGGTCAGCCCGGACTGCAGGCGGTGTGACGATGAAGAAGACGCTTGCTATTACAGCGATCGCGGCGACGGTGCTGACCTTCACCGCCACCACTGCCGAGGCACACATCGCTGCTCCCACCTGGGTGGCGGCGAACAGTGTGTCCACTGGCGACCAGGACGCTGCCTCCGTTGCGATCAACCGCAACGGGTACGTCGCTGTGGCGTGGGAGGACGACCGCGACACCGACAATGCGACCGACAACGTGCACAGCGAGATCTACCTGCGACTCTTCCGCAACGGTACGGCGGTGTACGAGACGAAGCTGTCCGCCGGCGGAAGCAGCGGTGTGACGAACTGGCGGCACCTGCACCCGGACGTCGGCCTGGACGACAAGGGCAACGCGGTCGTGGTGTGGCAGGACGACCCGGACGGCAATGGGTACTACAACATCCCGTACCGCGTCGTGAACACCGCTGGCACCGTGACAGCGTCCGGAAACTCCAACAGCAGCTCCACCGGACAGCAGGTCAACCCGCGAGTCGCTGTCGACCCGGACGGCGCACCGTCCGGTGCTGCAGTCGCGTTCACTGTGGCGTGGGAAGACACCCAGACCGGTACGCCGGCAACGGTCAAGGCAGCCGGCTTCACTGGGCCGACCACCCGCGCCTGGGAGGTGACCGCCTCGCAGACGACCGGCCAGCACCACAACCCGGATGTGGCCGTGTCGGCGTCAGGTGACGCGGTCGTCGTGTGGGACGAGGACGGCGACGCCAACGGCGACTACAACATCGGACTGATCCGGCTGGGCCGTACGAACGGTGCAGCCACGCTCTCGCGCCGGGTCGCGAACTCGAACACCACAGGTCAGCAGACGCATCCGGCCGCGGCGGCCAACTTCAACGGCGACTTCGCGGTCGCCTGGGAGTCGGCCGGTGCCGTCGCGACGCGTGCGTTCAACACTGCGGGCACGGCCGGGTACGCCGACGTACAGGTGGCGACTGCTGGTGTAGCACCGTCGATCGGCATCGACGACCAGGTGCAGACGGTCGTCGGCTGGACCGTGGCCGGGACTGATCCGGACGTGTGGGTACGAGGCTTCGGTGCCGACGGCACCGACACAGGTCGGCTGTCGGCGCAGCGACTGAGCTCCGTGGCCACAGGTAGGCAGGAGCAGATGACAGTCGCGGTGTCGCCGTTCGCCGAAGTAGCGGTCGCCTACACCGACGACAACGACGGAAACACCTACGACCAGGTCTACCTGGGCACAGGAATCTCCAACAACAGCTGGTAAATCACCGCGTCGGAGGGGACACCGTACTCAGTACGGTGTCCCCTCCGTCGACCACTTCGGGGCGGTCGATCCGGACTACCGGCCGGGGACGAAGACGACTGCGTCGCCGACGGCGCGTTCGGCGCCGCCGGTGCTGCTCGGGTGGTTGACGACGGTGCCGTCGCCGAGCGCCATCGCGGTGGAGCCACCACCGTCCAGGTTGATGGCGTCGTACAGGCCGAGCGCCTTGGCGACCGCGGCGGTCTCGTCCATCGTGGTGCCGACGCTCGTGGTCTGGCGGCCGTCGATGGTGGCGAGGACGATCTTGCCGCCGCGGGTCGTGCCGGCGATCGTGCGCGGGTTGCGATCGAAGAAGCTGCCGGTGCCGTCCGGTACGACGATCTCGCCGTTCTTCGTCAACTGGTAGCGACCGGTCACGCCGTACAGGCCACTGCGCAGCGGGACCTGGCGGCCGTTCTCGTCCGATACGGCGAGGTCCGTGCGCAGGCAGCCCTTCGCCAGGTTGAGGAGTGCGACGGTGTCCTGGCCGGTCGCCTGCAACGACGTCTGGCTCGGGCTGAGCGCGGTACCGCGCGTGGTCGACGTACGGACGACGCAACCGCGGCGGTCGAGGACGACCTCGACGCCGGCGCCGGCCGGAGTCGAGGCGGCGAACTCCGGCGTGAACCGGACGAGGTCACCGGGCTCCGCGCAGGCGGTCTGGTCGGGCAGCGTCGCGCACGCGGCCGGGATCACCGGCGGGTGGTTGAGGAACTCGAGCGGGAGCTCGCCGCCGGTGAAGAGGTTGCGGACCGAGCCGGTCCAGCGCAGGTGGCCGGTCACCACTCTGTTGCTCTTGGCATCGATCACCAGATTGGCCTCGGTCGGGTCGGCCAGCGGCTCGCTGAGCAGTTTGCCGTTGAAAAGGCCGAGCCCGACCGGGTCGCCCGGGTACTGCGGGTTCGCGGTGAAGGTGAAGAACGACGCGTTCACGCCGGCCAGCGCGCCGGACGACTTCACCAGGTCCGAGGTCTTCTCGACGCGGGCCAGATCGGGGCCGTACGTCGCCTTCAGGTGGCCGTCGGCCGTCCGTGGGTCGATCGTGAGCACGTTGACGACCCAGGGGCCGCGCGGCGTGGTGTTGATCTGGTCGGCCGGCGCCGGGTCGGTGCCGCGCACGATCCGGGTCAGCGTCACGCCGCGCGCCAGCGTGCTGTCGGTCCGGGTCTCGGCGAGGTCGGCGTCCCCGATCGGCAGACCCTGCACTTGTTCACGCGCCGGCGCGGCCTCGGCGGTCGACAACCCAGTAGCCAGTACGCCGAACACCGCGGCCGTGCTGAGGGCGGCCTTGAACACTCGAGCGGAAGTAGTCATACCCCATCCTCCGAGGAGGCGGTGGAATCTTTCTAGTCCTCGCCCTGACTTGTCAGCATCTTCCAGGTGACGGTTCAGCGCCGCTCGACGAGCCGAATGATCGGTAGCTCCCGGTCGGTCTGCTTCTGATACTCCGCGAATCCGGGTGACGCGGTGGTGATGCGCTCCCAGGCCTCCGCACGCTCCGCTCCGTGCAACTGCTCGGCGGTGACCTCGATCGCCTCGCCGTTGACCTCGATGCGGACCTGGTCAGGGTTCGCGCCGAGGTTGTAGTACCACGCCGGGTTGCCGGCCGCGCCGGCCGCGGAGGCAACGATCAGCCGGCTGCCGTCAGCGTCCGCGAACCAGGCGACCGGCGTCGCCCGCTCGGCACCGGACTTCCGCCCGATCGTCCGCAGTACCAACGCATCGCCGCCCCTGAACTTGCCGCCGCCGCGCCGCCGGATGCGACGGGCGTTGAACCTGTTGAACCAGTTCAGGAGCCGGCCGCCGGGTTGACGGGCGCCTCGGGTGCCAGAACGAGTGTCGAAGCTCATCGGGCCTCCACCGCCTCGGGGGTGTGAACGGTGCGGGTCGTGGTGACCTTGTCGTCGTAGCTGAACGGCCGGCCGTCGAGGTTGAAGCTCCACGAGATCGTCGGCGTGATCCGCAGATAGCTGCCGTCGCCGAACTGGCCGGTCCGCTCGACGAACTCGGCCGTGCCGTAGATGCGCAGGTAGCGCGGGGTCCACGGGTCGACCGAGAGCAGGTCGTCGAGGATCACGGCGACCTTGGTGTGGCCGGCCTCGACGTTGCGGAACTTGCGGGTCTTCAGCGGTTCCATACCGCCGCCGATGTACAGGTAGGCCCCGTCGTACTCGAACCCGACCGGTACCGCGTCCGGCTGCCCATCGGAGCCGACCGTGGCGAACCGGGCGATGCGCTGGGACCGCAGGTAGTCGAGCTCCTCGTCGCTGAACGACATCGAATCTCCTCGATAGTTTATGGCATTTACTGTATGCGTCATTAACTATACATCCCATGTACCGTGGAGGGGTGAGTGAGACGCAGATTCCCCCGGGACCGGCCCGCGTCCGGCGTGGCGGCGGGCGGTTCGCCGGGTTCGCGCAGGTCCACGGCGCCGGTGTGGACCCTGCGGAGCTGGATGTCGCTGCTGGACTGATCCAGCTGACCGGACTGATTCAGGGCCTCTACGCGGGCATCTCCGAGCGGCACGACCTGACGCCGGTGCAGGCGAAGCTGCTCTGCGTCCTGCTCGACGGACCCAAGGGGATGGCTGAGCTCGCGCAGTCCTTCGGGGTCGAGAAGGCCGCGCTCACCGGTCTGATGGATCGCGCCGAGAAGCGCGGCCTGGCCGAGCGCTCGCCGGTCCCTGGCGACCGGCGTGCTGTGCAGGTGACTCTGACTGACCTCGGCCGCCGGGCCGCGATCGCCTTCCACGCCGAGGTCGGCGAGGCCCTGGACGAGCTGCTCGGGCACCTCAGCGACACCGATCGGGAACACTTCCGGGCAGTCATGGCCGGCATCATCACGGGGTGCCGCACGTCACCGTCCAGCTCCTGAGCATCCAGGAGTCGCGGACAGCGCTTACCCCTACGATCGACGGGTGTCCACCCCGCTGAGTAGCTGAGATGTCCGCCGTCATCGGTGCCTTCGGCGCACTGGTCGCTGTGGCGGTGCTCGGGTACGTCGTCGGCGTGTTCGGCGTACTGAAGAAGCAGGACGAACTCGTGCTGTCCCGGCTGGCGTTCTTCGTCGCGACTCCGGCGCTGCTGTTCACGACGGTCGCGCGGGCGGACCTGCAGGCGATCTTCTCCGTGGTGCTCGTGACCAACCTGGTGAGCCTGTTCGTGGTGCAGGCGTTGTTCCTGTTGATCGCCGCGGTGATCTGGCGGCGGACACGGTCCCAGGCGACGATCGGTGTGCTCGCGTCGTCGTACGTGAACGCGGGCAATCTCGGCGTACCGGTGGCGGCGTACGTGCTGGGGGACGGTGCGTTGGTCGCGCCGATCGTGTTGTTCCAGGTGCTGATCATGGCGCCGGTGGCGTTCGCCGTACTGGACGGTGACCGGCAGGGGAGCGGGCGGCGGGTGTCGCTGCGGACCGTGATCACGCGCCCGTTCCGCAACCCGTTGACGGTGGCGTCGCTGCTCGGCCTGCTGGTGTCGGTGCTCGGCGTGCAGTTCCCGGACGTCGTCATGCGGCCGATCGACCTGGTCGCGGCTGCAGCGGTTCCCGTCGCGCTGGTCGCGTACGGCCTCAGCCTGAGCGCAGGCACCAAGGACTCGATCACCGTACGACGAGACGTCGTACTAGCCGTTGCTCTCAAGACGTTCGTACAACCGCTGGCCGCCTACGCAATCGCCCGCTGGGCCCTGGACCTCCACGGCACGGCCCTACTGGCCCCGACCCTCCTGGCCGCCCTACCCACAGCCCAGAACGTCTACGTCTACGCCGTCCACTACCGAGCCAGCCGAACCCTGGCCCGCAGCGCAGTCCTCCTCAGCACCCTGCTCTCAATCCCCGTAATGATCCTGATAGCCGGCCTACTCACCTGACTCAGCGCATGGCTTTGAAGGCTTGTTCGGCTATGGGTTCTACCTGGTCTACTGCTACGCCCTCGTTGGCGGACTGGGCTATGACGGTGAGGGTGTTGGAGCCTCGGTAGCACTGGGTTGGCAGGTTGCCGGCGGCTTCGATGCAGGTGGAGTTGCCGATCTTCTTGATCTTGTCGGCGCTGGCGCCGGAGTCGGCGACGACCTTGTCGATGTCGACCCGGCCGCGGAGGGCGATCAGGACGTAGAACCGGTCGCCCTCGAGGCTGCCGTACGCCTCGACCATCACCTTCTTGCCGTCGTTGATCCGGCTCAACGCGTCCCGGGTCTGGTCGAGCTGCGCTTGACTGCGGATCTCGGGGTCGGTGATTCGGTCGAGGCCCGCGACGTTGGCGGGCGGGGTGATCGCACGCTCCGCGTTCAACCGGCTGAGCGGCCCGAGACCCCACAGATACCCGAGCACCGCCAGCACGATCAGCACGACAACCGCACTACCGACAGTCACCCAAGGCCCACGAACCTTGAACCGCCGCAAACCCTTCTTCTTCACAGGCTGCACGACCGAATCATGCGCCGCGACGCTCGTTGGCCCAGCTGGGACGGGGGCCAGTTCGGTGGTGTCCGCGCCGGCGTCCGTGGTCTCGTTCTTGGGATCTGCCGGGGTGGTGGGGTCGCTCATCGAATGGCTCCTCGGACGTCTGGGTCACGGGGTGCGGCGGTCGGCTCGTCCCGATGGTTCCACATCATGACAAACCGTAGTCGAACCTCCGAACGCACAAGTGCCCGCCTCCCCGGCAGGAGACGGGCACTTGCACATGACTTCAGAGCGTCGCGACGACCTTGACCGTGTCGGAGTCGTCCGCGTGCCAGACGATCTCGCCGGTGATCCGCCCGGCGGCGCGCAGGTCCGGCTCGGCGCGCTCGGCGAGCGCGAGCCGCGCGGCGGGACCGGCGACCTCGACCTTGGAGACCTCGGTCTTCATCGAGACCTTCTCCTCGGACTTCGCGCCGCGGATGCCCGCGAGCACCTCGGAGACCGCGTCCAGCACCTCAGGATCCTGCGCCGCGACCGCGAGGTCGCCGTCCGGCGTCGGCCACGGCGACGTGTGGATCGAACCCTCCTGCCACCACGACCAGACCTCTTCGGTCGCGAACGGCAGGTACGGCGCCAGCAGCCGGAGCTGCACCGACAACGCAACCGCGAGCGCAGCCTTGGCCGAGGCAGCGGCGGCGTCACCCTGACCGCCGTACGCACGCTCCTTGACCAGCTCGACGTAGTCGTCGCAGAACGTCCAGAAGAACCGCTCGCCGACCTCCAGCGCGCCGGTGTAGTCGTACCGCTCGAAGGCCGCCGTGGCGTCGGTGACGACCGCCCGCAGCCGCTGCAGCATCGCCAGGTCGACCGGCTCGGTGACCGCGGCCGGGTCGACCGTGGTCGCCCCGAACCCGAGAACGAACTTCGACGCGTTCAGGACCTTGATCGCGAGCCGGCGCCCGACCTTCATCTGCGACTCGTCGAACGGCGAGTCCATGCCCGGGCGTGCCATCGCCGCGCGCCAGCGCACCGCGTCCGAGCCGAACTTCTCCAGGATCTCCGACGGGACGATCGCGTTGCCCTTGGACTTCGACATCTTCTTGCGGTCCGGGTCGACGACGAACCCGGAGATCAGGGACCGCGCCCACGGCAGCGAGCCGTTCTCGAAGTGCGCCCGGACGATGCGCGAGAACAGCCAGGTGCGGATGATCTCGTGCGCGTGCGTGTTCAGGTCCATCGGGAAGGTACGGCGGAACAGGTCGTCGTCCCGCTCCCACCCGCAGACGATGTGCGGCGTCAGCGACGACGTCGCCCAGGTGTCCATCACGTCGGGGTCGGCCTCGAACCCGCCCGGCTTGCCGCGCTGCGACTCGTCGTACCCGCGCGGGGCCTGCGAGGTCGGGTCGATCGGCAGCTCGGCCTCGGACGGCATCAGCGGGTGGTCGTAGTCCGGCTCGCCGTCGTGGTTCAGCGGGTACCAGACCGGGAACGGGACGCCGAAGTACCGCTGGCGGGAGATCAGCCAGTCGCCGTTCAGGCCCTCGACCCAGTTCAGGTAGCGGTGCCGCATGTGCTCCGGGACCCAGGCGAGCTCGTTGCCGCGCTCGATGAACTCCTGCTTGAGCCCGGCGTCGCGGCCGCCGTTGGTGATGTACCACTGCCGGGTGGAGACGATCTCGAGCGGCTTGTCGCCGTTCTCGTAGAAGTTCGCCATCCGCTCGGTCTTCTTCGGCTCGCCGTCCAGGTCGCCGGACTCGCGCAGCTTCTGGACCATCAGCTCGCGTGCGCTGAAGACGGTCTTGCCGGCCAGTTCGCCAAATAGTGACACCCCCAGTTCCGAGCCCTCGAGCCAGGCCGGGGTGTCGCGCAGCAGCCGGCCGTCGCGGCCGATCACCGTGCGGACCGGGAGCTGCAGCTCGCGCCACCACTGGATGTCGGTCTGGTCGCCGAAGGTGCAGCACATCGCGATGCCGGCGCCCTTGTCCATCTCGGCGGCCTCGTGCGCCAGGACCGGGACCTCGACACCGAACAGCGGCGACTTCACCGTCGTACCGAACAGGTGCTTGTAGCGGTCGTCGTTCGGGTGCGCGATCAGCGCGACGACGGCCGGGATCAGCTCGGGACGGGTGGTCTCGATGTAGATCGGGCCGTCGGCGCCGTGGAAGGAGATCCGGTGGTAGGCGCCCGGATACGACCGGGCCTCCATCTCGGCCTGCGCGACCGCGGTCTGGAACGTGACGTCCCAGACCGTCGGCGCCTCGGCCAGGTAGGCCTCGCCGCGGGCGAAGTTGCGCAGGAACGCGCGCTGCGACGTACGCCGGGAGTCCTCGGAGATCGTGGTGTAGAGGTACGACCAGTCGACGCTCAGGCCGACCTGCCGCCACATCGCCTCGAACGCCTGCTCGTCGACGTGCGTGAGCTCACCGCACAGCTCGACGAAGTTCTGCCGGGCGATCGGGATCTGCTTTTTCGGGTCCGGCTTGGCCGGCGGGGTGAAGTCCGGGTCGTAGGGCAGCGAGGGGTCGCACTTGACGCCGTAGTAGTTCTGGACCCGGCGCTCGGTGGGCAGGCCGTTGTCGTCCCAGCCGATCGGGTAGAAGACCTTCTTGCCGCGCATCCGCTGGTAGCGGGCGACGAGGTCGGTGTGGGTGTAGCTGAAGATGTGCCCGACGTGCAGCGATCCGGAGACCGTCGGCGGCGGCGTGTCGATGGAGTAGACATCGGCACGCTCGGCGGTGCGGTCGAAGGCGTAGGTCTGCTGCTCCTTCCATACGGCAGCCCACTTCTCCTCGAGGCCGTCGAGGCTGGGCTTGTCTGGAACACGGGACGTCTGGCTCATGCGCACAATGTTAGTGGTTGTCAAGGGGTGCTCCGACCGGTTATCCACACCCCCCTCCTAGACTTGGCTTCCTGATGAGCAACCTTTCCTTCGCCGAGGTATCGGCACGGCTCCAGCAGCGCTGGCCGGAGCACAAGATCGAGCCCACCCTGGAGCGCGTGCGGCGGCTCGTCGAGCTGCTCGGCGACCCCCAGAAGGCCTACCCGGTGGTGCACCTGACGGGGACCAACGGCAAGACGTCCACGGCCCGGATGATCGACACCCTGCTGCGCGAGGCCGGGCTGCGTACCGGCCGGTTCACCAGCCCGCACCTGGAGTCCGTCCGGGAGCGGATCACGCTGAACGGCGAACCGATCAGCGAGGAGCGCTTCGTCGAGGCGTACGAGGAGATCGCGCCGTATCTCGACGTCGTCGACGCCGAGCAGGAGCACCCGCTGACGTTCTTCGAGGTGATGACCGGCATGGCGTACGCCGTGTTCGCGGACGCCCCGGTCGACGTCGCGGTGATCGAGGTCGGCCTCGGCGGCAGCTGGGACTCCACCAACGTCGCCGACGGCACGGTGTCGGTGATCACCCCGATCGCGGTCGACCACGCGCACCTGCTGGGCGCGGATCCGGTCACGATCGCGGGCGAGAAGGCCGGCATCATCAAGCCCGGCGGTACGACGGTGATGGCGCAGCAGAGCCTGGAGGTCTTCGAGGTCCTGCTCCGCAGGGCCGCCGAGGTGGGCGCGCAGGTCGCCCGCGAGGGAATCGAGTTCGGCATCGTCAGCCGCGCGCTCGCGGTCGGCGGCCAGGTCGTCTCGCTCAAGGGCCTCGGCAGCGAGTACGACGACCTGTTCGTCCCGCTGCACGGTGAGTACCAGGCGCACAACGCGGCCACCGCGGTCGCCGCGGTCGAGGCCCTGCTCGGCGCCAGCCCGGAGACCGAGGGCCGGGTCACGACCGAACTGCTGCAGGCCGGTTTCGAGCAGGTCACCAGCCCCGGCCGGATGGAGGTCGTCCGGAACAGCCCGACGATCGTCGTCGACGCCGCGCACAACCCGCACGGCGCCGAGGCGACCGCGGCCACGGTCTCGGAGGCGTTCCAGTTCCAGCCGCTGATCGGCGTACTGGGCTGCATGAAGGACAAGGACGTGTACGGCGTCCTCGAGGCGTACGAGCCGATCATGGAGACGGTCGTCTGCACCCGGAACAGCTTCGTCGAGCGGTCGATGCCGGCCGAGGAGCTGGGGCGGCTGGCCGCCGAGGTGTTCGGCGAGGACCGGGTCCTGGTCCGTCCGCACCTGATCGACGCGATCGACGACGCGATCCGGCTCGCCGAGGAGGAAGCGGTCGCGCTCGGCAGCGGCGGCGTACTGATCACCGGCTCGGTGATCACGGCCGGCGAGGCGCGGGCGCTGCTGGTCCGTAAGGGCAAGGGCGAGCAGTGAGATCGCTCGCGTCGATCGTGCTCGCGTTCGAGTCGATCGTGCTCGCGCTCGTCACCCCGGTGATGATCTCGGTCGCGGACATCCGGCCCGCGGTGGCGGTGCCGGTCTGTCTCGGCCTGGCCGTGCTCGCGATCGTCTCGGCCGGACTGCTCCGGTTCCAGGCCGGGTACGTCCTCGGCTCGGTGGTCCAGGTCGGTGCGGTCGGGCTCGGCTTCGTCGTCTCGGTGATGTTCGTCCTCGGCGTCTTCTTCGCGGGCTTCTGGGTCGCCGCCATCGTCCTCGGCCGCCGCATCGAGGAAGCCAAGAAGGCACATGAGGCACACCAGGCACAGACCGGTTAGGCTCATCCGCCCCACTACTTCGAGAGAGAGTTGTCAGATGTCGCAGCGCACCCTGGTCCTGCTCAAGCCCGACACGGTCCGCCGTGGCCTGGTCGGTGAGGTGCTGGGCCGGTTCGAGGCCAAGGGGCTCCGGATCGTCGCCATGGACCTGCGCACGATCGACGGCGAGCTGGCCGACCAGCACTACGCCGAGCACGTCGAGAAGGCCTTCTACCCGCCGCTGCGGGACTTCGTCACCAGCGGCCCGATGGTCGCGCTGGTCCTCGAGGGCGACGAGGCGATCGAGGTCGTCCGCGCCCTGAACGGCGCCACCGACGGCCGCAAGGCCGCCCCCGGCACCATCCGCGGCGACCTCTCCCTCTCCAACCGCGAGAACCTCGTCCACGGCTCCGACTCGTCGGAGTCGGCCGAACGCGAGATCAAGATCTGGTTCCCCGACCTCCCCTAGCTCAGCTAAGGAGTGGGTCGGATGTCAGTCCCGGCAGCGGGGAAACAAACCATTGGCGTGTGCAAAATTGTTTCCCGACCGGCCGTGACGCACCCGGCCCCCCAGGGCGTTGACGTCTGGATCGCTGTAGTTGCAGGCCGTTGCGGACTGCAGGTGCCTGGACCGATACGATACGTGCCGGGCGGACCGGTCGTGTCGGTCCACGGGCTGTGCGCGGGCGGCGCTTAGCCTGAAGGCGGGTCGAATCGGAGGTGACGGATCAGGTCAGTTTCTCCAGGTGGTTGGCGGCGGTGGTGGTGCCGCCGGCTTGCTGGAAGGAGCGGGCTATGCGTACGGCGGCGGTTCGGAAGTGTGTCGTCGGTCAGGACCCGCTCGACGGCGGTCGTCAGGTGAGCCTCGGTCGCTCGGCCGAAGCGGAGGCGGACGCCTGCACCTGAGTCGACGACCTGAGTAGCCACGATGGGCTGGTCGTCGCGGATGGGTGCGACCACCAGCGGTTTGCCGTGCCACAACGTTTCGCAGACCGTGTTGTGACCGGCATGGCAGATGACCGCGTCGACGTCGGGCAGCAGGGCCAGTTGGGGCACTGGCTGCAGGACGAGGATGTTGTCCGCAGTGTCTTCCGAGTACGCCGGCCGGGTCGACGACCACCGCCCGGACCTTCAAGCCGGCCAGCGCGTTCACGGCCGCGTTGAGGAAGCGCGAGCCGGCCTCGTCGTTCGCCGTCCCCAGTGAGACGAGGACTGTCGGCGTACCAGGGTCCAGCCAGTCCCACGGTGAAGTCGGTGACCGGGCGCTGGGTGATCGACGGTCCGACCAGCCAGGCGTCACGGTCGACGTCGCCCCAGAAGCTCGCGGGTGGTGAAGGCAAGGATCCCGTACGGCGAGAAGCGCGGATCCGCCGTACTGCGGCCGGCAATACGTCCGCGCAGACCCGCGATCAACCCGTCCAGCCACTCGACCACCTTCGGCATACCGGCCAGTGGATCGGTGAGCTCGGCCGACGTCGTCGCCGAGGTCACCCACTGCAGCCCGAGTTCGTCGGCGATCAGCGCACCCGCGAGCGCCTGCTGATCGGCGACCACCACGTCCGGCTCGAACGCCTCCAGAGCCGTCCGCACCCCAGGAGCCATGCATCGGCCAAGGGGATCAGGAAGCTCTCCCACAGGAACTGCAATGCGGCCGGTCCCTTGAGCTCGGCAGGGCGCTCCACCTCTGTACGGCAGGTCACACGGATAGACCACGGCGTCTGGGCTCAGGCGTCGTACCAGCTCCGGCATGGCCGGCCCACACGACCTCATGGCCCCGGGAGCCGAGCTCGGCGGCGACACCGACGAGTGGATTGATGTGCCCGACCAGTGGCGGTACGACGAACAGGTAGCGGGCCACCTACTCGACCTCTACCAGGGACAGCGACCGGATCCAGTCGAGGACCTGTGCCGACACCTCGGCTGTCCGCTCGATCAGCACCGAGTGGCCCTGCTCCGGGAGTACTACCACCCGGCACTCCGCCAGCTGGGCACGCAGATGGTCGACCTGTTCCATCAGCACGGACTCGTCGCCGTACACGGCCAGCACCGGGCACCGTACGTCGGCCAGCCCGTCGTCGATCGTGCGACTCACGAACACGTCCTCCGCGATCGTGGTCTGCTGCAGCAGCTTGCTCGCGGCCTTGGACAGCCGGGCTTCGTGACTGCCGCGGGCCTCCGTGATCAGGTCGATCGCCTCGTCGGTGGCCAGCCAGGGCTTGGCCTTCGCGAGGCCTTCGCCGAGCCGCTCGGACCATGCCTTGACCGGCGGTTCGGCCTCGATCGCGATCACGCTGGCGACCCGTTCCGGTTCGGCTGCCGCCAGTCCGAACGCGATCCTCCCGCCGTACGAGTTGCCGACCAGATGCACCGGTCTCGTCACCTCCAGCGCGTCCAGCAGGCCTGCCAGGTCGTCGATGTTGCTCCTCGAGCCGTGTAGCCGGTCGACCGGGCGCCCGCTGCGGCCGTGGCCGCGCAGGTCGTACATGATCGACATCCAGCCCGGCCAGCGGCGAACGGCGGCGCCGAGCGTGAAGTAGTAGCTGGCCAGGCTGTCGGTGAGCAGGCCGTGCATCGAGCACGACCGTGGCGGTGACCGCGCTGCCGTCCGCGGCCCCATTCGCTGTACGTGCAACCGGAGTTGACCGGTGTCGACCGATCGCCATGGCTCAGCCCGTCGGCCTTGAGGCTCTGCACGACGTACTCGACGAGCCGCCCGACGGTGAGCTCGATGATCTCGTCGAACTCCATGCCGGCCAGGAACTCGGCGAAGTTGACCCGATCGCCGTAGTGCTCGCTCCAGCAGGCCCGCCAGGGTCACCAGGTCGATGCTCTCCAGCTCCAGGTCCTCGGTTGAAGGTGGTCGTCATGGTGATCTCGACGTCGTCGAGACCGTACTCGTCCTCCAGGAGCACGCGTCAGCATCCCGGTGAGGTCCGCCAGTACGGTCGCTTCGTCGGCTCCCACGATCTCTGCAGTCATCTGTCCTCACTTGTCCACGCCACGATGTACTCCCTGCTGTTCGGCCCCGGCCCCGGCACCTGTGCGGTGCGTACGTCGTACTGCTGCCGACTGCCGTCGACCCGTACGACGAGCCGGTCGTCGTGCATCTCGATCACCTCGAACCGCTGCGGTGCGCCGCGCAGCCCGGTGCCGAGCAACTTCGCGACCGCCTCCTTCGCGGTCCAGAACCGGGCGAACCGGATCGGGCTCTGTTCACCCATCAGCTCCAATTCGGCCGGACCACACGCGACTGTGTAGGTGCTCGCCGGTCTTTCGGCGATCTCCTCGATGTCGATCCCGCAGGCCGTCCCGCACGATGGCGACGCCGGTCTCGCCGCGATGTGCGATCGACACGGTCAGTGCAGGCAGCTCGCGGCCGTGAACCCCTATCGCATAAGGCATCCCGGACGGCTGGTTGCGGAT
Organism: uncultured Actinomycetota bacterium; assembly: GCA_963822475.1. Lineage (GTDB taxonomy): Bacteria > Actinomycetota > Actinomycetes > Propionibacteriales > Kribbellaceae > Kribbella. The sequence continues at coordinate 1,451,535 of CAWGHT010000004.1, read as the reverse complement.
CTCGATCTCGGCCGGTAGATCTCCCCGTCGACGGTTTGCCACAGATGTCGTCGTACAGCGTCCTTCGCGGCGATCCGGCCGAGGAGCCATTGCCGTCGGCCGGCCGGTGGACGGTCCGCGTACTGCGCTCGTTCGCTGCTGCCGAGCTGGTTGCGCATGATGAGCTCACGGGTCGCGAGGTCGGGCCACTGCTCGTGAATGATCGACCACTCACCGGGTTGCGGATCGGACAGCAGCTCACGGCCCGGGCGACGGTCGGTGGCGCGGATCCTCGGGTTGCTGTCGAACCGCCGGTCCCGCCAGCCGTGGAACTCGGCCCACACCTGGTTGTCCAGGACCAGCTGCATGTCTGCTTCCAGGGCGGTGTCCGAGACCGCGTGATCTTCACCAGGCACTCGAGTTGCCGGCCTGGTTGCGGATGCGGGCCGTAGAACGTGATCGAGTCCATGCCGACCGGGAACACCGTCGTACGCTCCGGTAGCTCGGACATGATCCAGTAGCCGAGCACCTGGCCGACATTGTCGAGTAAGGCGCCTGGAGCCGCCGGAGTCGTCAGCAGAGCGCGCACGTGCCGGTCGCCGATGGCAGTGAGCTCGCTGACGCCCTGGAACTGCGGTCCATGGAACATCCACCGCTCGCTGTACAGCTCTGCGGCCGTGAGTCCTGGCTTGCGTTCCCGGTCAAACGCCAGACCTCCGGTGGATTCGCGTACGTCGTCGCAAGTTCGACGACCGCCCGCGAGTAGTCGCCCAAGGCAACTGCCACTCGGTCGAGTCCCTGCGGCTGGACGTCGATCGGCACAGCGATGGCTGGGACAGCGGTGATCCACTTGGACAGCCGGACGTCGTGACGGCGACAGCCTTCGCTCCCGTCGTGGTCTGTTCGGCCACACCCATCAAGTAGTCGATCACTGTGGTCCCGGGTACGACAGGCCAGCGGTCACCGTCGTCCGGCCAGTCCGGCCGCTGCTCGAAGAAGCAGTGGTCGAGCAGATACGGCATGGTGTCCAGCGACACCTTCCAGACATCAGGTGTCTTGCCGCTTGTCAGCAGCTGAGTGGCGAGGTCGGTGGTCTCTTGGATGAGTGCCGACAGCTCAGCTGCGATCGGTGAGCCGCTGCTGAGCGACTGAAGCGTGTTGACTCCTGTGCTCAGCTGGGGACGCCTATCAGAGACTCACCAGCGCGCCACCGAGGTTCAGTGAGACACCAGAGCTCGTTTGCAGGCCCTCTACCCAGAGCGCTGTCTGCACACGCTGGAGCTGCGCGAGACCACTCCGGTGTGGCGACTGTGCTGCCACGACCAGGTGCTCCCGACCGTGCAGTGTGTCGCCGATCAGAGAGCCCAGCTGACCGGCGCCGAGCTGCAGGAAGGTCCGGTAGCCGTCCGCGTACATCGCCTCGATCATCGGCCGGAAACGCACCGGCTCCAGCAGATGGCGGACAAACAGCTCCCGAACATCCTTCGCCGCCGACGGGTATACGGAGGCGGTCGTCGCCGACCAGACAGGCACCTGCTGCGGGTGCAGCTCGTATTCGTCCGCCGCCGCCCGGATCGGACCCAGGTACGGCGCCAGCATCGGCGTGTGGAACCCGGACCGGAACGGCAGCACCTGGCTGATCACCGCACGAGCCCGGAACCGCTCCACCAACTCGTCGACAGCATCTTGAGGCCCACAGATCAGCGACTGATTCGGCGCGTTGTCATGCGACAGTACGACGTCACTGCGGCCCGCCAGCTCCTGCAGTACGACGTCAGCCGCCGTACCGATCACAGCGAACGCGACTCCTGGCACCCGCAACGCATCCGGATCGAACGTGTCCAGGAACGCGTCCACGTCGTCAGCCGCGTCGATGCCTCCGCATCCCATCGCAGTCCACTCACCGACGCTGTGCCCCGCCAGACCGTCCGGAGGACGCCTAACCTGCGGAGCGCTGCGTCGAGCAACGGCCAAGCTCCAGCACGCCGTGCCATGCCGACCGACATCGCCGACCTGTGCGCTCGGTGAAGACCACCGCAGTCCGAAGTGCCGGCGATGTCGTCTGCCCGTGGCTCGAACTCGCCTTCCAGTCCAGGAAAGACAAACACCAATTTCCCGCCGAGCGGTTGGGGAGCGAACCAGATGTCGTTCCGTCCTCGCCATGCGCGTCCCTTGGCCACCGCCCGCCGAGCCGTCGCCAGTCGCTTCTCGGTCGGGTCCACGATGCCCAACCTGCTAGGCCCGTTAGAGCTCGACAGCGCAAGCACTCCGGTCGGGCCGGTCCAGCAGAGCAGCCAACTCCGAGGGTTCGCAGCAGCCAGTCTGAGTCCCGCTCCGGCTCCCACACGCTCACCCGCGAGCGGCCTGTTCCAGACCACATGCGCGTTGATCCCACCGAATCCGAAGGCGTTCACGGCAGCACGTCGTACCGGTCCTGCCATGGCCGTGCCGTCGACAAGTCTCGAAACGGTCTGCGCCAGCGCCGGATGCGGCTCGTCGCAGTGCAACGTCGGCGCAGTACGCCGTGGTGCACGCGAGTGCGCCTTGATCAGCCCGCCACACCGCCGCAGGCATCAGATGACCGACGTTCGACTTCACTGAGCCGTAGCTCCACCAGCGTGTGCAGCCCGACACCTCTGCGACGTGTCAGCTCAGCAGCGTCCCCAGCTGGTGTGGCAGTGCCGTGCGCTTCGAGTAGTCCGACAGAGCCGGCTGGCCCCAGCAGGCAATACCATGCCTGCGCACTGCACGCGCCTGACCACGCTGTCCGGTTGCCAGCTAGCGTACGCCGTCGCTGGCCACGCCAGGCCGCATCACGCGTACACCCGATCTCCGTCGCGCTCCGCGTCCTCCAGCGCTTCAGTACACACACCGTGCCCTCACCGATCAGCACACGTCCGCGTCCTGTGGAACGTCTGATCTGCTCACTCGCGACAACGCACCGAGCTAGCTGAACACACTCCAATGTGATGTCGTGCAATAGTGCACCCCACCAGCCAGACACGTCACACCCCCGCTACCCAGCTCTGAACGCGTGTCGACGCACCAGCACACGCGCACGCGCGTCCACGTGTACGCCACGCGCAATCCAGCCGATTCGCCAACGCACGCCGCCAGTCGCACCAACCATCGCACTCCGCGCCTCCGAGCCGAGCTACTAGCAACGCCGTACGTCGTCCAGCGCCGAATCGAGTCGCAGCAGCTCACCCAACGTCTTCACCACTTGTCGCGCCGCACCGCTGTCGAGCCACGAACGCGTGAGATAACGCCGCGCCGAATCACGCCACCGCTGCCGATCCGCGCAGCCGTCCTCACGGCATCGCATCGCCTCGCGCCACCGCAACGCATCAGCTGTCCGCTCCGCGTCCGCACCGAGATCGCATATCCCAACCGCGTCCACCTCGCGTCACAATCCGCCGCGCGCTCGATGATCCGCCCGCGCGCGATCGTCATACTCGCATCCCAACGTCGTACACGAATAGCGTCGACACCGTGACCAGTGTGCCAAACGTCGCGAATCGCGCGCCCAAGAGGCGCCATTCCAACATCGCACGTCATCGTCACCAGCACGCGTGTAACCACGAATCGCCACTCCCCCCAGCATCGCGAGCAGCTGAGCACACCTTCCTCCTCATCAGCGCATCCCGCAGCGCGTACGTGCGCATCAGCTCCCGTCACCATACCGTGTTCTCCCCTCGTGCCCACCCCCCAATGCACAGTCAGCCGCCAACCACACCAGCGCCCCAGCGTCGAGCGTCGTTAGCGCTCGCGTAGTCACCTAACGCGTGCCGAGGCGCCTGCATGCGCCAACAACAGCAACGCGCCCCACTCGCGTCTCAGCAAACCCTCACGTCCACCTTCGTCCATACACTCGCAACAGCCACGTCTTGTCCGCATCACCCTGTCCTCATCACCCCGCGTACACACCCTCATCCCGTGCTCGCATAACCTCCTTGACACACGGCACCCTCCATCGCAACTCACAGTATAGCAACGTGCGCCGAACCTCAGCCTCATTCGCGCATCTCCCGCGCACTCATCCGCACGCTCCGCTCATCTCGCGCGATCAACCGTCGCATGAACCGCTCAGCTCGCCGTGCGCGCACCCGTATCGTCGCAACCGCAGCAACCAGCAACTCATCCCAGCGCCTGCGCAGCCAGCGTGCGCAACCGTATCCCCTTCGCCCACCCATCAGCACACACTCCTGTCGAGCTCCAGTGCTGCCGCCTCCGCACGCCGTCGCCTGCCGGTCCGCGCCGTGCTGCCGAGCAGGCCGAGTCCGCGCTCCTCCAACCGCAGTCCGTACCTGGTGGTGTCGTTGCCGATCCTCCGCAGTACGACAGCTCTCGTCGACGTCGTCAGCTCGGCGATCAACCCGTCGGCGATGACGTCCGGCGTCGTACCAGCTCGTGTTTCGACACTCGCATCGTGTCCGTACTCGCAGCACGTGCGAAGAACCGCGCAACCCGTACCCAGCGCATGATCCACCTCGCATCAGCAGCACACCTAACGTCGCAAACTCGCAGCGTCACATCGTCGCCGTCCAAAAACACCCGTCGTACACAGCTCATCGCTGTGTACGTCGCGCCGAGTGGCTTCAGTCTGTCGGCCACGCGTCGTGCAGCTTTACCGTCTCCTACGAGCAGGAACTCTCCCCGTCGAGGTCGGCGGCCACAGCCTCCGCCAGTTCGACCTGTGCGAGCACGAGCCGCTTGGGCGCCACGACCTCCGGGGCCGGACCTGGGTCACTCACCAACCCTGGGTTCTGGGCGGCCGGAGCTGTCGGCTGAGCGGGAGAGGCGTCGGGTGGGCTCTCTTGGTGAGTGCTGGAGGTCCGCACCACAAGCTCGGTGATGGCGGCAGCGGTCCTGGCCTGCGACAAGGTGTCGATGTCGCTGGTGGGTGGGAGGTTCAGACGGGTGGCGAGTTCGCCCTCGATCTCGGCGCGTTTGATGGAGTCGACGGACAGGTCGGCTTCGAGGTCGAGGCCGGGCTCGATCATGTCGACCGGGTAGCCGGTCCGTTCGGCGATCACCTGCAGGACCGCGGCCAGCACCGAGGCCTCGTCGAGCTCAGGCGCTGTCTCAGGTGCAGCGATCACCGGCCGGGCGGCAAGCGCCGGTGCAGTCGGGGCTGAGGTGCTGCTGCAGTGATCACGACTGGTGCCGGAAGGATGGCGGGGGAGCCGGTGGTGCCCAGGTGGGCGAGGAGGACGTCGCGTTGGGCCGCGATCAGGTCGCGACTGGTACGCAAGAACTCGGCGAGCATCTGCTCTGTCCCGTTCTGGGCCGGGACGTGGTTCATGGTGTGCTCCGCGGCGTGAGGTCACTCGTCGGTCGGGGTGCACGCACCCGGTCAGGTGTCGCCGGCGGCGGTCCGGATCAGGTGACCGTTGACGACCCAGCCCGGGCGGCGCCGGCGTCGGCGGCCGAGACGAGGTCGGCGCTGCGGCCGGCGTAGAGCCGCACGTCGATCGGACGTGACGCCGGCGGCGGCGATCCGGCCGAGGCCGAGCAGCAGGTTGTGCCGTGCCGGCCGGCGGTGTCGGTCGACGGCGACCGCGCGGTGTGGCCGGTCGCCGAGGATCGCGTCGACCAGGCCGGTCAGCACGCCGCCCGGGCCGGCCTCGACGAAGACGCGGGCGCCCGCGGCGTACATGGCCTCGATCTCCTCGATGAAGCGGACGGGCGAGGCGACCTGCCGCGCCAGCTCGGCGCGGATCCGCTCGGATCGGCGCCGGGTACGGCCGCGGCCGTCGCGTTCGACCACACCGGCAGGTCCGGGGCGGCGATCTGGACGCCGGCGAGCACCTCGGCGAACGTGCGCGCCGCCGCCGGCGACGACCGGGGAGTGGAAGGCGCACGCGACCGGGATCCGCTTGGCGCGCGATGCCGGCGGCCTTCAGCGCGGTCGACCGCGGCGTCGATGCGCGGCGGTCGGGCCGGAGATCACGGTCTGGCGCGGGGAGTTCAGGTTGGCGATGACGACGGCGCCGTCGCCCATCAGCCTGCAGCGCGGGCCTGACCGCCGGCGCCTCCGCGGAGACGGCGGCCATCGTGCCGGGGTCGTCGCCGGCCGCGGCCGAGGATCGCTTCCGCCCGCGGGCGGCGGACAGCTCGAGCAGCGTCGGCCGGGTCGAGCGCGCCGGCCGCCGCGAGGGCCACCAGCTCGCCGTAGCTGTGGCCGGCCAGGTCATCGCGGGCGCGACGCCGAGGGCGGCGCAGCAGTGCGGCGCATCGCCAGGTCGGCGATGCCGAGGGCGGGCTGGGCGACTCGGGTGTCGGTGAGCGCGCGCCAGCTGCGCCTGCTGTCGCCTGCGGCGTCGAAGGCGGCCGGCGGGAACAGCGCGGCGCCCGACAGCGGGCGCCGCGGCCGCGCAGGTACCGCTGCAGGCGCGGGAACGCGACGAACAGGTCGGCCGAGCATGCCCGGGCCGCTGGCTGCCCTGGCCGGGGAACAGGAAGGCGACCTCGCCGGTGCGGCGGCGGCGGCTGCCTCGGCGACGGAACCGCGGCGTCCGGAGCGTGCTCGCCGGCGAGGCGCTGCGGCGCAGCGAGCGCGGCCGAGCGTCGTCCAGGTCGGTCGGCGACGAAGGCGACGCGCGGGACCGGGCCCGCTCGGCGGGTCGTCGGGCCAGGCGCGCAGGCGCCAGGGCGAGGCCCGCGTAGTCGCCGCGGCGCGAGCGTCGACGAGCGTCGACCTCGACGAGGCGCGGCAGCGCGTCGGCGTGCGGCGCCGGCGGAAGCAGGAACAGCTCGGCGCGGCCACTGCGTCGCAGGCCGTGCCGGGCGGCGGCGCGTCGGCGTACGCCGCGAGCACGACGTGGAAGTTGGTGCCGCCGAAGCCGAAGGCGCTGACGCCGGCGACGCGCGGCGGCCGCCGGCGCGGCCAGGGCCGCGGCTCGGTGTCGAAGAAGAACGGGCTGGTCGCGCGCGTCCCAGGCCGGGTTCGGCGTGCGTCGATCGCCGGCGTCGGCGGCAGCACGCCGGTGGTGCAGGGCGAGCGCGGCCTTGATCAGCCCGGCCAGCCCGGCGGTGCACTTGGTGTGGCCGATCATGCGACTTCACCGAGCCGATCGCGCAGCCTGCCGGCGCCGGCGCCGGCCTCGGCGAAGACGCTCGGTCAGCGTCGTCGAGCTCGGTGCGGTCGCCGACCACGGTGCCGGTGCCGTGCGCCTCGACCAGGCCGACGCTCGCCGGGGAGAGCCCGGCCTGCGCGTAGGCGCGGCGCAGCGCGCGGAGCTGGCCCTCGGGCCGCGGCGCGGTCAGGCCCGAGCGCTTGCCGTCGCTGGAGCCGCCGACGCCCTTGATGACCGCGTAGATCCGGTCGCCGTCGCGCTCGGCGTCGGCGAGGCGCTTGAGCACGACGCATGGCGACGCCCTCGCCGAGTGACGATGCCGTCGCGCGGTCGCGTCGAAGGTCGGCAGTGCCCGCGTCGGCGACAGCGCGCTGCGTCCGATGCGAAGCAGCAGGTAGTCGAACGATGCCGTTGTGCAGTGTCGACGCCGCCGGCACAGCACCATGTCGCTGCGTCCGGCCGCGCAGCTCGGTGCACGCCGAGGTCGACCGCGGCGAGCGAGGAGGCGCAGGCGGCGTCGACGGTGTAGTTGGCGCCGCCGAGGTCGAGCCGGTTGGCGATCCGCCCGGCGATGACGTTGGCGAGGATGCCGGCGAAGGAGTCCTCGGTCAGCCGCGGGCAGCCGCTCGGCCAGCTCGGCCGGCAGCTCGCCGCTGGAAGCGCGGCAGCTCGCGCGCGCAAGCCGTACTGCGCGCCGACGAGGTCGCTGCCCGCCTCGGCGCCGAAGATCACCGACGGTGCGCTCGCGGTCGAACGGCCCGCTCGTCGTAGCCGGCGTCCGCGAGCGCGCGCCGCGCGACCTCGAGGGCGAGCAGCTGCACCGGGTCGACGCGGCCGAGCGACGGCGGCGGGATGCCGTAGCGCAGCGGGTCGAACGGCATCTCGGGGAGGAAGCCGCCCCACTTCGAGACGGTGTCGTTCGCCCGTGGCCGATCTCGGGCGCGATAGTAGTAGCGCCGGCGTCCCAGCGGTCGGCCGGGACCTCGGTGACCGCGTCGACGCCGCCGAGGACGTTCGCCCAGAACGTCGTCGAGGTCGGCGCGCCCGCGGGAGCATGCAGGCCATGCCGACGATGGCGATGTCGAGCGGGGCGGGCGCGCTCGCTCGGCGCCGGCTCGGGCCGGCGGAGCTCGACGCGGCTCCGTCGCTCGAGCGAACGTCGGCGGCGCCGCTCGCGGTCACCGCGGCGTGCAGCGCGGCCGATCGTCGTGGTCGCCGACCGCAGCACGGCGACCTGGCCCGGCCATGTACATGCCCTCGTGCAGCTGGCGCGCCTCGTCGACCTGCGACGCAGGTCGTCGCCGTCGCGGCGTCGATGCCCTTGCTGGCGATCCGCAGCCGGCCGAGGTTGAGCTGCTCGAGCTGCTCCCAGACCTCCGCGGCTCGGTCCACCTCGCGCGCCTGCAGTCTGTCCTGCAGCGCGTGCGAACGTCGTCGGCGAAGCGGACTGGGCAGGCACCGGGTGGCGTGGCCGGGCGCGGTCTCCAGCAGATCGGTGCGCTCGGCGTCGATGCGCCTGCTGCTGGAACAGCGGCGGATCGCGCCGTGCGTCGACCGCCTCGGCGGTGAACAGGTAGGCCGTGCCCATCAGCACGCCGACCGCGGCGCCGCGGCCGGGCCAGCGGCGCGGCCAGCGCGGCCGGACCATCGCGGCGGACCGCGCGTCGTGGATGCCGCCGGCGAAGAAGACCTGCAGCTCCGTCGCGGTCGCCGACCGGCTCGGCTGAACTCGGCGAGCACGTCGAGCTGCGCCTCCCACAGCGGGAAGCTGGCGCGCGGGCCGACGTGGCCGCCGCACTCGGCGCCCTCGAAGACGAACTTGCGCGCGCCGGCCTGCGAGGAACTGCCGCAGCAGGCCGGGCGACGGCACGTGCAGGATAGGTGGCGATGCCGTCCGCCTCCAGCGCCGCCGCCTGGGCCGGCCGGCCGCCGGCGATGATCGCGTGCGGCGGCCGGATCTCCCGGATCACGTCCAGCTGCGCGGCCTTGAGCTCCTCGGCGGCGAAGCCGAGGACCCCGACGCCCCACGGCGCCGTCGCCGAGCGCGTCGCGCGGTCTCGGTCCAGCATCCGCGCGGCGTCTGCTCCGGCGTCCGACAGCGCGAGCGCGAGGAACGGCAGCCCGCCCCCGTCGGCGACGGCCGCGGCGAACGCGGCCTCGTCGCTCACCCGGGTCATCGGGCCCTGCACCACCGGCAGGCTGAACGGCGGCGCCGGCTCGGCAGCAGCGAGCACGGCGTCCCGCACGCCCCGCACCGCAGCTCCGACAGACCCGTACGTCTCCAGGAACCGCGACGCCAGGAACACGTCCTGCCCGATCGGCTCCGGTACTCGGCGATACCGCGCCGGCTGAAGGTACGTCGTCCGTCCACCACGCTGGTCTCGGATCCGTCCGCCGTACTGATCAACGCGGCAAGCTCTACCGGCACCTCCGCCTCGGGGAGGAGAGCCAGTTGGGTGTCCAGCACGACGCCGGCCGCACCACCGACCACGGCCGCGGCTGCGTGCGGCGGCCGATGCCGCCCCAGGCCCACACCGGCAGGTCGAGGTCGTCGTACCCGAGCAACTGCTGCAGCAGAACGAAGGTGCTGAGCTCACCGACGCGACCGCCTGCCTCGTGGCCGCGGGCGAGCAGTCCGTCGGCTCCGGCCTCCGGCCGCCAGTAGCGGCCTCTCCAGGCTGGTCACCTCGACCAGGACCCGGCACCCGGCTATCGGTCCGGTGGGCGGAGCTGTCAGGAGAACCGTGTCCACCGCCGCGGCAGCTCTCCGAAATCTCCGGACAGCCGGACTCCGAACGGCTTGCTGGTCCACTCCGCTGCCAACTGGAGTTGCTCTCGGGCTGTCCGGTCCGGAGTCGTCAGGTCGAGTACGGCCAGGCAGCCCGCCTGGGCGGCCGCGGCTACGAAGCGTGACGACGGCCGTGCCAGCGGGCTGACCGCGATGACCAGATCTGCCGGGCGATGGTGCACGCGCATGGGTGACTCCCATTGAACGGGCGGTAGGTGAGGGGAGCGGACACTCAATCGCTTGAACCACTCGTGGTCAATCGATCCCGGGAATTCCGAACACCATTTTTGGATGCCGAGAGCAAATGTCTGAGCCGGCAGCGAAATGACCACAGAACTTAGTTATCCGGACACATTCCCGATACATGCGGCGCATTCCGGGCAGCCCGGATTCACGGGCCGGCGCAGCGGCGTCGGCGTCCCCCGGTGGCGTCCCGGCCGTCACCGGTCGGATACGATGCGTACGCGGCCGACCTGGTGATCCGGACTGGTCGCACCCGTGTCGATGCGCGGGCCGCGATGGTCGCGCGCTTAGCCTGAGAGGCGGGTCGAGTCGGAGGTGCCGCGGTGGCGAACAGCATGCTGGGCCGCGACATGGCGGTCGATCTCGGGACGGCGAACACGCTGGTGTACGTGCGTGGCCGCGGCGTCGTACTGAACGAGCCTTCCGTCGTGGCGACCCGGACCGACGAGCCGCGCGAGGCGGTCGCGTTCGGGCACGAGGCGAAGAAGATGATCGGCCGTACGCCGGGCAACATCACCGCGATCCGGCCGCTCAAGGACGGCGTGATCGCCGACTTCGACGCCGCCGAGCAGATGCTGCGGTACTTCATCCAGCGCGTGCACCGCCGCCGGTACTTCGCGAAGCCGCGGATCGTGGTCTGCGTCCCGTCCGGGATCACCGCGGTCGAGCAGCGCGCGGTCCGCGACGCCGGGTACATGGCCGGCGCCCGCAAGGTGTACATCATCGAGGAGCCGATGGCCGCCGCGCTCGGCTCGAACCTCGAGGTCCGCGACGCCACCGGCAACATGGTCGTCGACATCGGCGGCGGTACGACGGAGGTCGCGGTCATCTCGTTCGGCGGCATCGTCACCAGCCAGTCGATCCGGGTGGCCGGCGACGCCATCGACAAGGCGATCGTGAACTACTGCAAGAAGGAGTTCTCGCTGCTGCTCGGCGAGGCGACCTCGGAGCAGATCAAGATGACGATCGGGTCCGCGTTCCCGACCACCGACGGCCCGGACAGCGAGATCCGCGGCCGGGACATGGTCTCCGGCCTGCCGCGGACCGTGAAGGTGTCGTCGGCGGACATGCGGCAGGCGATCGAGGAGCCGATCACCGCGATCGTCGACGCGGTCAAGGCCACCCTGGACAAGACCCCGCCGGAGCTGGCCGGCGACATCGTCGACCGCGGCATCGTGCTGACAGGCGGCGGCGCGCTGCTGAAGGGCATGGACGAGCGGCTGCGGCACGAGACCGGCATCCCGATCCACGTCGCCGAGAACCCGCTGGACGCGGTCGTCCTGGGTGCCGGCAAGTGCGTGGACAACATCGAGACCCTCAACCGCATCCTGGTCACCGACAACCGGCGCTGAGGTAGCAGGCGATGCTCAAAGACCTCGGTACCCCGACGACCAGGAGCGCGTTCCGGTCGGCGGGGGAGAAGCCGCTGCGTTCGGCCGGTGTGTCGCGTGACGTGCGCCGTCGCCGGACCGTGCTGGTGCTGGTGATCCTGGCCTGTTTCACGCTGATCGTGCTCGACGCCCGCCGGTCGGCCGGATCGCCGGTCGAGCCGCTGCGGGAGGCCGCCGCCGGTGTTTTCGGCCCGCTCGAGTCCACCGCGACCTCGGCCCGGCAGCCTGTGGACAACCTTCGCGATCGATTCGCGGAAATGGATAGGTTGAAAGCAGAGAACGAAAAACTGAAGAAGGACAACGAGGACCTGACGCGGGAGCTGACCACCTCCGACTACGCCCGCAACCGGGCACAGGAGCTGGACAAGCTGCTCAAGATCGCACCGGCGTACACGATGACGCCGGCCCGGGTGATCGGGATCGGGAGCGCGCAGACGTTCAGTCACACGGTCACGATCGACGCCGGGACGGCGGACGGCGTGCGCACCGACATGACCGTGCTGAACGGGACCGGTCTGGTCGGCCGGGTGGTTCGCACCACCCAGGGGACCGCGACCGTGCTGCTGATCGGCGACCGCAACTCGACCGTGGGCGGCCGGCTGAACGCGTCGATGGCGCTCGGTTTCGTCTCCGGACGCGGCGAGGTCGGCGGCACCCTCGACTACAAGCTCATCGACCTGAAGGCGCGGCCGAAGGTCGGCGACCGGATCGTCACCTGGGGCTCCAGCGGCAACGCGCCGTACGTGCCGGGCGTCCCGATCGGCGTCGTCACCTCGGTGACGGCGAACGTGGGGTCTCTCGGGTCCACCGCGACCGTCAAGCCGTACGTCGATCCGACCCGGATCGACACCGTCGGCGTGGTGACCGGGCCACCGGCTCGGCCGCCGCGCACACAGATGACAGGGAAGGGGAACTGACGTGACAGCACTACGGATCGGGTTGGCTGCCCTGTTCCTGATGATCGCCGTGACCGTGCAGACGTCCGTGCTCACGAACATCGCGGTCGCCGGGGTGACGTGTGACCTGACGCTGATCGTGGTGATCGCGCTGGGGCTGTCCCGCGGGTCCGAGTGGGGCGCGATCGCCGGATTCGTGGGCGGTCTGCTGCTGGACGTCGTACCGCCCGCCGATCACACCGCCGGGCGCTGGGCGTTGTCGCTCGCGATCGCCGGGTACATCGCCGGGCTGATCCGCCGTGAGACCTCCGGTAGCCCGGTCGGGCCGCTCGGCGTCGCGTTGACGGTCGTGCTCGGGACGGCGGTCTCGTTCTTCATCTTCAGCGCGACCGGATCGCTGCTGCACGACCCGTCGGTCGACTGGGGCGAGTTCGGCGTCCGCCTCGGCATCGCCGCCGGGTACGACGTGGTCGGCGCGATCGTCGTGATCCCGCTGGTCATGTGGATCATGGGCCGCGTCCAACCCGCCCGCGAACGCCGCCGAGTCGCCCCATGAGCCCGGCGCAACTCCCGGCCGAAGGATCGTTGTCATGAGCTGGGACGGGTTTGAGGCGCCGCTCAAGGCGCGGCTTCGGTTGTTCGTGATCGGGGTGCTGGTCTTCTCGTTGCTGTGCACGTTGTTCGGCCGTCTCTGGTACATGCAGGTGATGTCGAGCGCGGATTACAGCCAGGCGGCGACCGCGCAGCACATCCGGCAGGTCCTCGTCCCGGCCCCACGCGGCACGATCGTGGACTCCCAGGGCCGCACTCTCGTCGGCAATCGGGTCTCGGTGATGATCACGGTCGACCGTTCGGTGCTCGCCAAGCTCCCGGAGAGCCGGCAGAACGCGGTCCTCGCGCGCCTCGCGAAGGTGCTCGGGCAGAAGCCGAAGGACCTCAAGGCACGCACGATGCTGTGCGGTGAGCCGGGCGCGTCCAAACCGCCCGCCTGCTGGAACGGCACGCCGTACCAGCCGATCCCGGTCGCGAAGGATGTCAGCGAGCAGGTCGCGATCGACGTGATGGAGCGCCGCGAGGACTTCCCCGGGATCGCCGCCGACTCGCAGACACTGCGCGCGTACCCCTCGCCGTACAAGGTGAACGCGGCGCACATCCTCGGGTATCTGTCGCCGATCACCAACGAAGAGCTCGAGGACATGGACAAGGCCGGGCAGGACTCGGTCCCGCACCGCTCGGACCTGGTCGGCCGGGCCGGCGTCGAGCGGTCGTACGACAAGCTCCTGCGCGGTACGCCGGGCGAGAAGGACATGATCGTCGACGCGGTCGGGTACACCACCGGCATCAAGAAGCAGACCGCTCCGGTCCCGGGCGCGACGCTGGTGACCACGATCGACGCCCGCATCCAGTCGTCGGTCGAGGCCCAGCTGAAGAACGCGATCATGACCGCGCGGAAGCAGACCGACCCGGTCACGAAGAGGAAGTACGTCGCCGACTCCGGCGCCGCGGTCGTGATGGACACCAAGACCGGCCGGGTCGTCGCGATGGCCAGCTACCCGACGTACGACCCGGGAGTCTGGGTCGGCGGCATCACCCAGCGCGAACTGGACGCGCTCTACTCGACCAAGTCGGGGACGCCGCTGGTGTCCCGCGCGCTGCAGGGCCAGCTGGCGCCCGGGTCGACGTTCAAGCCGATCACCACGGCGGCCGCGATGAGCGCGGGGTACAGCCCGAAGACGCGGCTCGACTGCTCGTCGTACTTCGAGGTCGGCAACCGCCGGTTCAAGAACTACGAGTCCGCGTCGTACGGGATGATCGGCTTCGACCAGGCGCTGGCGCTGTCCTGCGACACGTTCTTCTACCGGATCGCGTACGCGCTCTGGCTCAAGGAGGGCGGCAACTCCAGCGACACCAGCACCCGCGACCCGCTGGTCGAGATGGCGCAGAAGTTCGGGCTCGGCAAGCCGACCGGGGTCGACCTGCCCGGCGAGGTGAGCGGCCGGATCGCGGACCGCAAGTGGAAGAAGACGTACTACGACGCGCAGAAGGACTACTACTGCAAGATCGCGGCGAACCCGCCCGCCGGGACGTCGGCGTTCCTGAAGCAGTTCGCCCGCGAGTTCTGCGTCGACGGGTACAAGTACCGCGCCGGTGACGCGGTGAACTTCGCGATCGGCCAGGGCGACACCACGATCACGCCGCTGCAGCTCGCGACCGTGTACTCGGCCCTGTCGAACGGCGGCACGCTGTACGAGCCGCGCGTCGTCCAGTCCTGGGTCGGCGCGAACGGCAAGCCGCACGAGATCAAGCCGGTCGTGAAGTCGAAGCTCCCGGTGTCCCGGAACACCCTGAAGTACATCGACACCGCGCTGAAAGGCACCACCAAGACCGGTACGGCGGCGTGGAAGTTCCAGGGCTTCCCGCTCGACAAGATCCCGGTCCGCGCCAAGACCGGTACGGCCGAGGTGTACGGGAAGCAGACCACGTCGTGGCTCGCGTCGTACACCGATCGGTACGCCGTGGTGATGATGCTCAGCCAGGCCGGTACCGGTTCGGGCGCCGGCGGTGACGCGGTCCGCAAGATCTACGAGACCCTGTACAACATCAAGCCTGCGCCGCCCGTCCAAGGGAAGCCGGTGCAGTGACATGGCGTTGCTGAATCCCATCCGGACCCGGCCGCGGATGGACCGCCGGTCGACGGTGTGGCACGTCGACTGGATCCTGGTGTTCGGCGTGGTCGCCCTGTCGTTCATCGGCGCGCTGCTGATCTGGTCCGCGACCCACAACCGGACCTCGCTGACCGAGGGCAAACCGGACGCGTTCCTGCTCCGGCACGCGCTGAACTTCGCGATCGGCCTGGTCCTCGCGATCGGCGCCGCGATCACCGACCACCGCCGGGTCCGGATCCTCGCTCCGCTGCTGTACGCCGCCTCGGTCGTCGGACTGATCCTGGTCCTGGTGCCCGGCGTCGGCTCGACGATCAACGGGTCCCGGTCGTGGATCCAGCTGCCGTTCATGTCGATCCAGCCGAGTGAGTTCGCCAAGCTGGCGGTGATCGTCGGTATGGCGCTGCTGATCGCGGAGAAGAGCGAGACCGACCGCAACGAGGACGCCCGGACCCTCGACGTCGCACAGGCGGTCGGGGTGGCCGCCGTACCGGTGATCCTGGTGATGCTGCAGCCGGACCTCGGCACCGTGATGGTGCTCGGCTCGATCGTGTTCGGGATCATCGCGGTGTCCGGCGTACCGAAACGCTGGATGCTGGGGCTGCTCTCGTTCGGTGTGCTGGTGGCGGCGATCGCGATCAAGCTGCAGGTGCTGAAGGACTACCAGATCGCCCGCTTCACCGCGTTCGCGAACCCGTCGTCGGACCCGCAGGGCATCGGGTACAACGTCAACCAGGCGCGGATCGCGATAGGGAACGGCGGGGTGTTCGGGCAGGGCCTGTTCCACGGCGGCCAGACGCAGAACGCGTTCGTCCCCGAGCAGCACACCGACTTCGTGTTCACGGTCGCGGGCGAGGAGCTCGGGCTGATCGGCGCCGGCGCGATCATCGTGCTGTTCGCGATCATCCTGTTCCGCGGGCTGCGGATCGCGGTGAACGCGCGGGACGCGTTCGGCCGGCTGGTGGCGACCGGGATCGTCTGCTGGTTCGCGTTCCAGGCGTTCGAGAACATCGGGATGACGCTCGGCATCATGCCGGTCACCGGCCTGCCGCTGCCGTTCGTGTCGTACGGCGGTTCCTCGATGTTCGCGTGCCTGCTGGCGGTCGGCCTGCTGCAGAACATCCACCTCCGCTCGCACCGCTACTGACCGCTCGACTGACCCGTCAGGTACGCTGCTCCCTGCTCGGCCCCCGCCCAGAGCCCCGCTGGAAGGCCCGATGACCAGGTTCGTTGTGCTAGCTCGCCGTCCTGACGCTGTCCCTTGCCGCCTGTGGCGGTCGAGGAGGACAAGCCCGCCGCCGGTCCACCGGCGACCACGCCGACGCCGAGTGCCACCGCGTCGACGCCTGCCGCGCCCGTCACCCGGACGACCATTGAGCTCACCAAGGCGCTCCTGGAGCTCGCGGACCTGCCGGCCGGCTTCGCGGAGGACAAGGACGAGGCCGAGGAGGACGCGAAGCCGTTCTCCTCGTCGAGCAGCCGGTGCAAGACGCTGGTCAAGTACCTGAACGCCACCAAGGCGCCCGGCTCGAAGGCCAGCGTGGCCCGCACGTTCACCGGTGGTCAGGAAGGCCCGTACATCGACTACGGCCTCGACGCGATGGGCACCGCGGACGAGGTCACCGACCTCCGCAACGAGTACGCCGAAGCCGTCGACTCGTGCACGAAGGTGACCTTGAAGACCGAAGGCGCCGGCAGTACGTCGATGAAGGTCGAGAAGATCACCGCCCCGCAGTACGGCTCCAAGCCCTTCGCGTTCCGCCTCACCGGCACCAGCGGCCCGAAGCGCGGCCTCGAGTACGCCGCCGTCGTCACGGGTGTGGACGACGTGATCATCTCCGTCGGCGTCCTCGCCGGCCAGGGCACCGAGCTCGACCCCGCCACCGAAGCGGCTGTCACGAAGGCGCGGCACGTCCTGAAGCCCGCGTGATCGGTGTCACACGCGTAGTCGTCACGTAGGGCGGCCGCGCCGCCGTCGTATTGGCATGGACGAGCGGATGAACTTCAGCAAGGTCTCGCCGGCCGGCTTCCGGGCCGTGTTCGGCGTGGAGAGGTACGTGCAGGGCGTGGTGGACCACACGTTGCTGCACCTGATCAAGGTCAGGGCGTCGATGCTCAACGGGTGCGCGTTCTGCCTGAACATGCACACCACGGCTGCGTCGAAGGACGGCGAGCGCAGCCAGCGCCTGTTCGGTCTCGCCGCCTGGCACGACTCGTCGTTCTACGACGACCGCGAGCGCGCGGCGCTGGCGTTGACCGACGCGGTCACGGTCCTGGAGCGCAACGGCGTACCGGATGACGTCTGGGACGCGGCGGTGGAGCAGTTCGGCGAGGAGGGCACTGCGAACGTGCTCCTCGCGATTGGCACCATCAACCTGTGGACCCGTCTGAACGTCGCAACCCGGAAGCAGCCGGAACTGGCCGGTTGACCCTGCACGAGTACGAGTCGGCGCGCGGCATGCTCGCCGGGCTCGCGTACCGGATGCTGGGCAGTTGGCACGACACCGAGGACGTCCTGCAGGAGGCGTACGTCCGCTGGTCCGCCGCCGACCGCTCCGATGTGGCCGAGCCGCGCCGCTACCTGACGCGGGTGGTGACGCGGCTGTCCGTCGACGTACTGCGAACCCGGCAGGCGCGCCGCGAGAGCTACATCGGCGAATGGCTTCCCGAGCCGGTCCTGGCGAACGCGCTCGACCTCGAAGAGGTGTCGATGGCGCTTCTGCATGTGATGGAACGCCTCACTCCGCCACAGCGGGCGGTCTATGTACTGCGGACCGCGTTCACCCTCCCGTACGACGAGATCGCGGAGATCCTCGACCGTACGCCGGACGACTGCCGGCAACTGCACCGCCGGGCCCAGCACGCTCTGGCCGATGATCGCCCTCGCTACGAGCCGACTGCCGATGAACAGCGCCGGCTTCTGCTGGACTTCGTGGCTGCCGCGCGCGACGGCGACCTCCCGCGGCTGGAGTCGATGCTCCGGGACGACGTCATCTCCTGGACCGACGCCAACGGCGGCCGCCGGGCCGCCCGCAAACCCGTCACGGGCCGCGAGAAGGTCGCCACCTTCTTCGCCCACATCTACGGGCGTCCCGACGTGACGTTCACTCCGGTGGACCTGATCACCGGGCCCGGTCTGATGGTGGTTGTCCGAGGCAACCATCATCTGCTGACGATGGACTCCGACGGCACCGCGGTCACAGCGATCCGCGTCGTGGCCAACCCGGAGAAGCTTTCCGCCGTGTGACGCTCCGGTCAGCGGTAGAGGGGGAGGGCTCCGGTGAGGGAGTCGATTGAGGTGCGGGGGCCGTAGAGGGCTAGGCCTAGGTACTCGATGTCGTCGGGCTTGGTGCCGGCGAGGGTTGTGGACATCTGGTCGTAGGTGCGGGCCTGTTGGGCGACCTGGTGCATGTCGTGGATGGTGACGTCGGCGCGTGCGGCTGCCTCGGCCCGGAGGGTGCTGAGGGTGTCAGCGGGCGCGCGGAGGATCGGGATCGGGTACGCGCACATGCCGGTGTGGGGGACGCCGGCTGC
Source organism: uncultured Actinomycetota bacterium (assembly GCA_963822475.1). Classification (GTDB taxonomy): domain Bacteria; phylum Actinomycetota; class Actinomycetes; order Propionibacteriales; family Kribbellaceae; genus Kribbella. The sequence continues at coordinate 1,432,962 of CAWGHT010000004.1, read as the reverse complement.
GTCGGCTGTGTCGGGACCGACGGTGTCGTCGTGGTGCCTGCCGACGCCGACTCCGAGCAGAGCGGCAGTGTTGAGGGCGACACCGATAGGGGCTTCGGCCGCGATGATCACGACCATCTTGTTCGTCAGCACGGCGGTCACGCTAGCCCGATGGGCGGCCGATCTCGGCGTACTCCGAACATCGTTCGGCGGATCTGGGAAACTGGACGGCATGGACGAACTTGATACGGCGCTGCTGCGGATGCTGCAGAACGACGCCCGCCGGACCAACCGGGACATGGCGGCCGAGCTCAAGATCGCGCCGTCGACCTGCCTGGAGCGGATCCGCGGACTGCGCGACCGCGGGGTGATCAGCGGCTACCACGCGGCCGTCGACCTGAAGGCGATCGACCGGTCCACCCAGGCGATCATCTCGATCAAGCTCCGGCCGCAGGCGATGGCCGTCGCGACCGCCTTCCAGAAATACGTGATGGACCTGCCGCAGACGCTGGACATGTTCATGGTCTCCGGCGGCTCCGACTTCCTCGCCCATGTCGCCGTCAAGGACACCGAGGCGCTCCGCGACCTGGTCCTGGCTCTCGCGAAACGCCAGGAAATCGCCGACATCCGCAGCTCGGTCGTCTTCGAGCACCACCACCGCACGACGGTGATGCCGCTGACTTCGTAGGGTGGGGGTATGCGACTGAACTACGTGGAGACAGGACCGGCCGATGCGCCCGTAGTGCTGCTCGGGTCGTCGCTCGGGGCGGATCAGGGGATGTGGGCGCCGCAGGTCGACGGACTGGCCAAGCGGTTCCGGGTGGTGGCGTTCGATCACCGGGGTCACGGCGGGTCGGACGTGCCCGACGGGCCGTACACGATCGACGACCTCGGCGGCGATGTCGTCGGGTTGCTGGACGCGCTCGACGTCGAGCAGGCGTCGTACGTCGGGATCTCGCTCGGCGGCGCGGTGGGTCTGTGGCTCGCGCAGAACGCCGCGGACCGCTTCCACCGCTTCGTCGTGATCTGCCCGCCGTCAAACCCGGCCGCGAACCCGCAGATGTGGACCGACCGTGCCGCGCAGGTACGTGCCGAGGGAACCGAAGCCATCACCGACGCCACCCTCGGCCGCTGGTTCCTCCCCGAGTTCAAGGACATCGACCCCGTACGACGGATGCTCGAGGACTGCCCCGCCGAGGGCTACGCCGCCTGCTGCGAGGCCCTCAGCACCACGAACCTCCTCCCCGCCCTCGACACGATCACCGCCCCGGTCCTCGTCATCACCGCCGACTCCGACACCTCGATCCCACCCGAAACCGTCGTACCCCTGGCCTCCCAGATCCCCGGCGCCCACCTGGAGATCATCGAAAACGCCGCCCACCTGGTCACCTACTCCGCACCCCGACGTCGTCAATCCGTTGCTCCTGGCCCACCTGACGTGACCCGCGGGGCTACTCCGGTTCGTACGTCCAGGTCTCGTGGGTCGTGGTACCGGGCTTGTACTGGCGCGGCGGGCGGGTCTGGCCGTCGAGGTTCGCCTGCCAGTCGCTCCGCGGTTCGAGGTACTGCTGTACCTGGGCCGGCAGCTTGAGGCCGGCGGCGATCGGCATCACCTTGAACCGCGAGGCTGCCAGGCCCCAGAACGCCTCCGTGCCGGCGGGGCCGTTGTACTGGGCAACGACTTCGGCCAGCTGGCGATCGGACACGACGCGACGCCGTAGACCTTCGAAGAAGTGGCCGGACCGGGTGTCCACCAGGCCGTAGACGTACGGGCTCCCGTCCAGACTGCCGTCCTCGGCGTTGACCTTGCCGAGGAACGACACCATGAACGCGGTGAAGTCCTTCGGAGCGATCGTGCGGTTGCCGATGCGGCCGACGTACAGGTCCTTGATCTCCGGTCGGAGCTGCCAGGTGAGCAACTCCTGACCGCCGGCGCTCTGGTAGTGGTAGCCCACGAAACCGACGAATCCACTGGCGTCCGCTCGCGGAACGGAGACGCTGACAGGCTTCGCCCGTCGCGCGTCGATGGTTACACCGGTGGCGCTGTGAACGTCGAAGCCAGGCTCGACCATCCGGTACAGCTGTCCCTCAGCGCCGAAGATCGTGGCCTCGAGGATGTGGCTGCCGCGCGGAACGCGGGCTGTGCTCAGGCCGGTGGCGTCGACGGTGCTGCCGGTGCCGACATTCCAGAAGGAGACATACGCACGGTCCGCCGGTACGGGCGCGCCGTCCGGGCCGAGTACGCGCAGGGCAACGTCGTAGCTCTCGATCTCCTTGTCGACCACCAACGGTACGACGACCTGCTGCGCTGGGCCAGTCGCTGGGCCGGTCGCGGTGATCCGGCCGCTGTAGACGCCGTCCGCGCCGGCCTGCGTGGTGTCGGAGACGACCTGGACGGACGCCTCGCCTCCGGCCGGGACGGTGAGCCTGTTCGCACTGAGCCGCAGCGCGCCGGTGGGAGCAGGTTCGCTGCCGATCAACAGCTCGGCCGTCAGTTCGAGGGTGATCGGAGTCGTGCCGAGATTGCGGTAGGTCAGAGGCTTGCTGACGGGCTTGTCGTCCGCGTGCGGCCACAACGCCGTACCGAAGGAGATGCTGCCCGTCGTCGCGACCACCGACTGAGAGACGGCACGGGCAAGGTCGACCCGGCCGGCGCCTTGCTCGTACGGTGCCAGGCTGGGATTCGGCTTCGCGGCCGACATCAGAGCGCTCTTCAGCTCGGGCGCCTTCCAGGCGGCGTGTTGCTGGACGAGCAGTGCGGCGGCACCGGAGACGTGCGGCGTTGCCATCGACGTACCGGACATGCGGCTGTAGCGCTCGCCCACCGGCTCACCGAGGACCGCTCCGGCCGCGCGGGCCGCGACGATCCCGACACCGGGGGCGGTGATGTCGGGCTTCACGGCGCCTGCGGGAGCCGGTCCCTGCCCCGAGAAGTCCGCGAGCGCTTCCTTGCTGTCGACCGCTCCAACGGTCAGCGCGGCCGCGGCGGTACCGGGAGACTCGACCGACCCGGGACCGCCGCGGTTGCCCGCGGCCACGACGAACAGCGTGCCGGTGGTCCTGGTCAGCCGATCGACGGCCTCCTCGATCGGATCGATCTCGTCGCCGCCCGGGCTGCCGAGACTGAGATTGACGACCGGAACGTGCTGGGACACCGCCCACTCGATGCCGGCCAGTACGGCGGACTCGGAGCAGTCGCCGGTGTCGTCGCAGACTTTGCCGTCCAGCAACTTCGCGTCGGGAGCGACACCGCGATAGCCGTTGACGCCCTTGCCCCCGATGGTGGACGCGACGTGCGTGCCGTGGCCGGCGACGTCGGCCGCCGGGGACGGCGTGAAGTTCTTGGTCGCCAGCACCTGGCCGGCGAGATCCGGGTGCGTGCTGTCGATGCCGCTGTCGAGGACCGCGACCTTGACGCCCTTTCCGGTGTAGCCCGCCTTCCAGGCGGCAGGGGCGCCGATCTGGGGGACGCTGTGGTCGAGCGACATCCGCAGCTTCCGGTCGAGCCAGATCTTGGTCTGCCGTCCTTGGCCTCGGAGGAACCCGGCCGCGGCGTGCTTCGGAACGACTCGCGGTTGACCGCTCATGATGAGCGGGATGTCCCCTCGGGCGGCGTCGTCGTACCCGTCCCGGAACAACAGGTCCAGGTCGAAGAGCCGCTTGTCGAGTTGCCCGGTCCGTACGGCCTCCCGGACGTCGGACGGGATCACGGTCCACTGTGTGCCGGTACGCCGGCTCTCGAAGGTGACCTGTTCGCGCCCGGCGGCCCTCTCGATCGAGACCTGGTCGCGGTCCCCGCCGCGCAGGACCACCCGGTCACCCGTGATCAGTGTGACGACTCGGTCTTTGCCTCGGGTCTGGGTGGCCGCAGCCTGGCCGGTCGCAGGCAGGGCCGCCGCGCCCAACCCCACTGCCAACCCAACCGCCAGCCATCGTCTTGTGCGCACGTGAATCCCCTTCGTAGTCACCGGTTCACTCTGGGGATGTCCGGCCGAACCGAGGGCATTTCATCGCCGATTCCGGCGTGCCGGGGCTGCGGCGTTAGGCTGGTAGGCGCTCTGACCTGCTGACCGGAAGTGGCTATGACTGTCGAATCGCTGTTCCCGCGCCTGGAGACTCTGCTGCCGGGCGTGCAGAAGCCGATCCAGTACGTCGGTGGTGAGCTGAACTCCGTCAGCAAGGCGTGGGACGCGGTCAGTGTCCGGTGGGCGCTGATGTACCCCGACGCGTACGAGGTCGCGCTGCCGAACCAGGGCGTGCAGATCCTGTACGAGGTGCTGAACGAGCGCGACCACATCCTGGCCGAGCGGACGTACTCCGTCTGGCCGGACATGGAGAAGGTGATGCGGGACAACGACATCCCGCAGTTCACGCTGGACAGCCACCGGCCGGTCCGGGCGTTCGACGTGTTCGGGCTGTCGTTCTCGACCGAGCTCGGGTACACGAACATGCTCACCGCGCTCGACCTCGCCGGGATCCCGCTGCACGCGGTCGACCGCACCGACGAGGACCCGATCGTGCTGGCCGGCGGGCACGCCGCGTTCAACCCGGAGCCGATCGCGGACTTCATCGACGCCGCGGTGCTCGGTGACGGCGAGGAGATCGTGCTGGCGATCTCCGAGGTGATCCGGGAGTGGAAGGACGAGGGCCGCCCGGGCGGCCGCGACGAGGTACTGATGCGGCTGGCGAAGTCCGGCGGCGTCTACATCCCGAAGTTCTTCACCGTCGACTACCTGCCGGACGGCCGGATCCAGCGCGTCGTCCCCAACCGCCAAGGCGTTCCGTTCCGTACGGCGAAGCACACGGTCATGGACCTCGACGCGTGGCCGTACCCGAAGAAGCCGCTGGTCCCGCTCGCCGAGACCGTGCACGAGCGGTACTCCGTGGAGATCTTCCGCGGCTGTACCCGGGGCTGCCGGTTCTGCCAGGCGGGCATGATCACCCGGCCGGTGCGCGAGCGCAGCATCACCACGATCGGCGACATGGTCGAGAACGGGCTGAAGCAGTCCGGGTTCGAGGAGGTCGGCCTGCTCAGTCTCTCGAGTGCCGACCACAGCGAGATCGCGGAGGTCGCGAAGGGTCTGGGGGACCGGTACGAGGGCAGCAACGTCTCGCTGTCGTTGCCTTCGACAAGGGTCGACGCGTTCAACATCACGCTGGCCAACGAGTTCTCCCGCAACGGCCGGCGCAGCGGTCTGACGTTCGCCCCGGAGGGCGGGTCGGACCGGATGCGCAAGGTGATCAACAAGATGGTCACCGAGGAGGACCTGATCCGCACGGTCGCGGCGGCGTACAGCCACGGCTGGCGGCAGGTGAAGCTGTACTTCATGGTCGGCCTGCCGACCGAGACCGACGAGGACGTGCTGGCGATCGCCGCGCTCGCGAAGCGGGTGATCGAGACCGGCCGTGAGGTGTCCGGACGGCGCGACATCCGGTGCACGGTGTCGATCGGTGGCTTCGTGCCGAAGCCGCACACGCCGTTCCAGTGGGCCGCGCAGCTCGGCGCGGAGGAGACCGACGCGCGACTGGCGAAGCTCGGCGCGGCGATCCGGTCCGAGAAGGGCTACGCGAAGGCGATCGGCTTCCGGTACCACGACGGCAAGCCCGGCATCATCGAGGGACTGCTGTCCCGCGGCGACCGGCGCGTCGGCCGCGTGATCGAGGCGGTGTGGCGCGACGGCGGCCGCTTCGACGGGTGGAGCGAGCACTTCTCGTACGACCGCTGGGTCTCGTCGGCGGACAAGGCGCTGGAGGGCGAGCCGGTCGACCTCGCCTGGTACACGACGCGGGAGCGCGAGTACGCCGAAGTACTGCCGTGGGACCACCTGGACTCGGGGCTGGACCGCGACTGGCTGTGGGAGGACTGGCAGGACTCGCTCGAGGAGGACGGCGCGATCGAGGTCGAGGACTGCCGCTGGACCCCGTGCTTCGACTGCGGCGTCTGCCCGGCACATGGACACGAGTATCCAAATCGGGCCCACAGGCAAGAAGCTCCTGCCGCTGTCCGTGGAACGTGAAGAAGCTCTTGCCGCTAACGGTGATGAACGCTCCGGCCAGTGCGAACTCGAGTCTATGAATGGCACACCCGACCAACCTTGGATACGCCTGCGGCGACGGCCCCAACCGCCGGGGCTGACTCCGCCCGCAGGCGGAGTGGTGGACTTGAGTCAGATCGCCTCCGTGAAGGGATCCTGCTTGACAAGCAGCCGCTCGCGTACATCCGTTGGAATCACCAACTTCATGTCGACCTTCGGAGCGCGCACACCCTTCACCTTGGTGCGCTTGATCATGCATTTCACGCCGATCCGGAGCAGGTCAGCGGCCATGGCTTCTATGCCGCCCTCTTCCCACCGCGACCGGAACGTCTTGCCATTGTGGACGTTCACCCAGCGGTCCGCTGCCGTCTCGGTATCGATCGCCTTGAGCTGATCGATCAGGTCGTCCAACGTCTCTTCGGCCCGTCCCTGCGTGAACAGCGTCTTTGTGAACCTGCCGCCAGGCGCTAGTTCCTTCATGTAGTACGCGATGGAATCCTGCAGTCGCTGCATCTCCTGGCGCACGTCGGTGCCCTGCGCATACTCCCGGACTTGCACAGGTTCGTGCCCCAAGACGGAGAGCACGTCGTCGACAAGCTTGCTGTAGATCTCGTCCGGGTTCGGTGCGCCGCGGCCGCCGCTGCGGCAGGCTCTGCAACGTAGGTATCGGTACTCGCCGGACTCCCGGGTCGTCTTCTGCACAGTCATGTTTGTCTCGCAATCGGCGCAGATCACGACTCCGAGGAACTTCGTGGCTCCGCCCGCCTGACGTGCCGGCTGGTTCCGTGCCCGCTGGTCAAGAGCTCGTTGAAGATCGTAGAACTCGTCGTGAGTGAAGATCGGTTCGGCCACCTTGATCGGTTCCCCGTCCCTGCCCACGATCAGCTTGGATCGGCGAATGCCGCCGTTCTTGTTCTCTTCCACTCGGCACCCCATGAGGGCGGGGTTCTTGAGCCGGCGCAGCAGGGTCGACGGGGTCAGCCCTGGACCGCACAATCCTGAGCGAACGAGCACCTTGACCATGCGCCGAGCCGAACAGGGTTGCTGGCGCATGGCTGCGCGCCGGCACCATTGCAGGACCCGGTATGCGGCGTCATCGATGCGGAGAATGACCTTTCCGGAAGGATCCTTGTCGGTGACGTAGCCGTAGGCCGGCTTGCCGACCAGCCATTCGCTCTGGGATTTCGTGTAGTCCCACAGGCTGACCACGCGCGTGCTGGTGCCGGCAGCCTCGATCTCGGCGATGCCGCCGATGATCTCGGCCATCATCCGTCCGGTCGAGGTTGTCAGGTCGATGCTCTCGTTCTTCGAGACGAGGTTCTTCCCGTACTTGAGGCACCAATCGATCATCGTGGACAGGTCCGACAGTCGACGTACCAAGCGGTCCAGCCTCCAGAACAGCAGTACATCGAACTCAGGGGAGCGGTCATTGAGCCACCCGCCGAGTTCCTTGCGCCTCCACGGCGGAACCTTGGTGGCGCTGACGTTGAGGTCGCTGGCTACGCCGACGACCCGGTAGCCCAAGTCCAGTGCGAGGAGCCGGAGATCAAGCTCCTGCCTGACAGGTGACGTCGTATCTGCCCGGAGTACGGAAAGCCTGATGGACAAGAGCGCTCGCGGGGCGTTGGCGGGTAACTTGGCCTCCGCCGTCGCCAACTCTTCCAGCAGTGCAAGGTCCGCCGTGGTCCAGTTGGTCTCAGCGGTGCGCCCCTGCGTGGGGTCTGTGTGTCTCCCGGCGCTGGCCACCATCATGTAAGGATATTGGTTCTAGGTCTGTTTCCATATACGCCAGATGGGAACAGATATCTAGCCGACGGCAGGTGTCATCTATCCCTTGAGAAGTCTGAGGATCCGTCGATCAACGCAACGCCCGAGGCCTACAGAATGATTCGGCCCCGGGCGTTCGCAGTTCAGTTGCAGTAGTACGCCGGGGTTGGGGTTGTCTCGGTCTGGTCCTGCCAGTGGGCCACGCCGACGTAGTACCCGCAGCCGGTGCCTTCGTCGAACCAGGCGCCGCCGCCGGAGTATGCGTACGTCTCCGCGACCGTGGTGAACGGTCCGCTCGCGCTGTCGCCCTTCTGCAGCTCGACGCGCACCTCGGTCACGCTGTTGGAGCAGCCCTCAAGGCCCACGGCGACGTACAGCATCAACGCCGAGTACCCGACCGACTTGGCCGTCACCAGGTCGCAGGCCGCCGTCGACGCCTGGGCCGGCGCCGCGACCGTCAGACCTGCCGCAGCCGCCGCAACGGCCGCGACCGTCGTTACGAGTTTCCGCATCTGACCACCCTCCAGTTGGAAACCTACAGAGGGTCAGCAGATTAGGTCACTCAGTTACGGGACGTCGAGCCTTTCGGCGCGGCGGAAAGAAGCAGATCGGTGAGCAAGAGTTCGTCAGCGCTGCCCAGAACGAGGTCGGCCTCGGCCACCGCGGCGGCCGTGACGAACGGATTGGGTACGGCGACCGCGTACATGTCGGCCGCCTGTGCTGCAGCCACGCCGTGTGGAGTGTCCTCGACGGCGATCGCCGATGCGCCAGGTACGCCGAGACGCTGCAGAGCCAGCTCGTAGATCGCCGGATCGGGTTTGTGGGTCTCCACCTCGTCGCCGGTGACGATGTGGTCGAACAAGTCGACCGCATCGACCCGTTCGAGGTGATCGACCACCCACTTGCGGGGCGAACTGCTCGCGATCGCCACGCGAAGGCCCAGCTCCCGCGCTGCCGCGATCCAGGCCCGGATCCCGGGCCGGAAGTCGAGCTCGGCGTGCAGCCGGTCCCGGTGTGCGAGGCGGCGGGTGTGGCTCTCGGTGCGGTCGAAGCCCGGACCGACGGCGGCAGCCAGTACGTCGTACCGCTCCTCGGTGACGTTGCCGCCGTGCCCGGGCCAGAAGTCGTCCAGCTCGAGTTCGAGACCGTGATGGGCCCACTCGGCCTGCCAGCTCTCGACCATCGTGGTCTCGGTGTCCATCAGCAGGCCGTCGAAGTCGAACACGATTGCCTGCACCTCGACCGGCACGAGCCGCGTGGCGAGCCGGTGGATCTGGGCCGCGCTCAGCCCCAGCCAGGACAGGTACGCGCGAACGCCGCCGAGGTCGTCCAGGTGCTCGAGTGACCCGAGGATCGTCTCCGGAAGGGTCCGGGTGAACTCCGGTCCGTCCTGGATCCCGAGGTGCACCTCGCTGATCGCGTAGTCGGCCGCGATCTGTTCCCGCGGTACGCCGGCCAGGTCGAGCAGTACCGCGATGGTCAGACCGGTCCGGTCCTTGCCCGCCTTGCAGTGCACCACGACCGGCCGATCCGCCGGTGCGTCCGCGATCGCGCTGAAGACGCGTGCTGATGTGGGTCGCGTTGCGGGTGAGGCTGTTGCGGTAGACATCGACCAGCCGCGGCTCTGCCTCCGCATCACGCAGCCGCTCGGCCTCCGGGTCGATCCACGGGATCCGCTGGTACGCCGGGGTGCCCTCGAGCGGATGTGGTTGCTTCATCTCCCAGTCGGACCGCAGATCAAGAACAAGACCCGCGTCGAGCGCCTCGAAATCGGCGAGGTCCGCGGCGTCGAGGGCATCGCTGCGTACGACGGCCCGCGGCCGGGTCTGGACGCCGTACCGCGTCGGAAGTCCGCCAACGTCACGCGCATTCGGGCTCCACATACCTGTCAGCTTAGAACAACACCCCCTAGGGACTCGAAATCCTGCCAGGATCCGTCGAAAGCCTTGTGGTACAAGGCGGAATCCGTGCCGACCGCGAAGACGTCGATCCGTCCGGGGCCCCAGGAGACGACCGAGCCGGCCGGGCGTGGGCGGCGGACGGTGGCGGGCTCCAGCCAGCCGGCCAGGGCAGCGACGTTCATCCTCAGGATCTCTGTGGCGAACGACCAGTCGATGAAGTTCAGGGTGTCGTTGGCGGAGTGGATGTGACCGTTCGCGCTGTCCGCGCCCTCGATCGTCAGCACCGCGGGCATCCCGGCGTCGATGAACGGGACATGGTCGCTGGCGAACGGGTTCAGCGAGGTCTCCACCTTCAGCCCCGTGTACGTCGCGGCTGCGGTCGCCAGCGCACTGATCTGCGCGGTCGAGACCGGTGCGCCCTCGAGGAGAACGGTCGGTACAGCGGTGTTCTTGGTCGCGATCATGTCCATGTTCAGGACGGCACGGACGCGGGATCGTTCGGCCGGCGGCAGCGTTGCGACGTACTGCTTGCTGCCGAACAGGCCTTCCTCCTCGCCGCCGAACAGGATCAGCCGAATGTCGTGTTTCCACGATCGGATTGCCAACAATCGACCGAGCTCCAGCACCCCGGCCGAACCACTGCCGTTGTCGTCGGCCCCCGGTGCCGCCGCGGCCGGGCCGCCCGCCAGGTTGATCGAGTCCAGATGGGCGGTGACGATCACCAGTCCACGGTCGGATCCGATACCGGCCCGGTCGCCGATCAGGTTTGCGGAGTGGCCGGCGCCGACGGTGACCGGCGTCCGGGAGAGTTTGGTAGCCGAGGGCAACCATCCGGTCGGCGGCGAAGTCCATCGCCTGCGTGAACGTCGTACTCAGCGAATGCCTGGTCGGCAGGCTCGCCAGCCAGGTCAGGTCACTCTGGTACGACGCCGTGGACACGTCGGCGACGAGTTGCGCAACGGCCGGGTCGGCGCGCGCCGGTACGACGGGAGGGATGTCGAAAACCGTCGTACCGGCTCGCAAGGGCTCGATCCGCCAGCAGTGGTTGGACCGTCGACGGGGCTTGTCGGCGGCCGAGATCACCAGGTGCCGGCCGTGATCGAGCAGGGGGGAGACGTCGGGATAGTCGTCCTGGAAGCTGCGGCCCACCTGTGTGACGAGCAGCAGTCCGGGAGCGGTTCGGGAGGCCCGGCCGAGGCGTTGGTCGGCCGGGACCCAGAGGAGCGTCCGCTCCCCGAACCGCGCCGACTGCGCGCCGTCATCGGCATCCGCGGTCGGTACGACCAGATAGCGCACAGGTCCTGCCGTCAGGTTTGCCATGCGATCTCCAGCCGGTCAGGAGTGACAGAAACGATGCGCCCGGGGTTACCGGACAGGCGGCCGGTGGTGTCCCAGCGGCCGGGTGCACCGGCGGACGGGGCGTCGCCGCGGCCGATCAGCTGCGGAACGAACGTTCCGTCCGCGCGGAACTCCACCCCCCGCCGGCCGCGGGCCGGCGGGAAGGCGTAGTCGTCGCGGCGGTAGACGCTGATCCCGTCGTGGTCCTCCTCGGCGGAATGCGTCCAGTGCCCGAGCGGTGAAGTGGTCAGAGCCCCACCGCCTGCTGGATCGGCGCGGGCGAGTCGGGAACGGTCAGCCGGAAGTCGCTGATGACGCCGCCGAGTGCCTCGTACCCGTTCCAGGTCGAGCCGTCCCACCACTTGTGGTAGAGCTGCTTGTCGGTGCCGGTGACGAACACGTCCAGCCGGTTCGTGTCCCACGAGACCACGCGCGGCTCGTCGGTGCAGATCCCGCCCAGGTACTCGTACCCGGTGGGCGACGGTCCCCACGCGGACCCGTCGTACCACTTGTGGTAGAGCGCCGAGTCCGTTCCGAGTACGAACACGTCCAGCCGGTCCGGACCCCACGAGACCACGGTCGGCGCCGTCGTACACACGCCGCCCAGGTACTCCCAGTCCGACCACGCCGAGCCGTCGTACCCCTTGTGGTACAGCGCCGAGTCGGTGCCGATGACGAACAGGTCGAGCCGGTTCTCGCCCCAGGCCACGACCCGCGGCGGCGAAGCGCAGACGCCGCCGAGGTACTCGTAACCGTTCCAGGCCGAGCCGTCCCACCACTTGTGGTAGACCGCGTTGTCCGTGCCGAGCACGAACACGTCCAGCCGATCGGGGCCCCAGGCAACGACTTCCGGTGGGCTCATGCAGACCCCGCCGAGGTACTCGTACCCGTTCCAGGCCGTGCCGTCCCACCACTTGTGGTACAGCGCCCGGTCGGTGCCGAGGACGAACGCGTCGAGCCGGTCCGGGCCCCAGGTCGCCAGCCGCGGCGGGCTCATACAGACGCCGCCGAGGTACTCGTACCCGTTCCAGGCCGTGCCGTCCCACCACTTGTGGTACAGCGCGTGATCGGTGCCGAGGACGAACGCGTCCAGCCGGTTCGGCGCCCAGGACGCGACTTCAGGAGCGCTCATACAGATACCACCCTGGTACTCGTAACCTGCGACGGACGGTCCCCAGGCCGATCCGTCCCACCACTTGTGATACATCGCCAGGTCGGTGCCGAGCACGAACGCGTCCAGCCGGTTCGCGCCCCACGCCACGACCGATCCGGCCGGTTCCGGCGTACCCGTGCCGCCGAAGTCCGGCAGGTCCCTGCGCACCGTGTCCAGACACGCCTGCATCCGCGTCACCTGGTCGGTGGTGAACATGACCATGCCGCGGTCGTCGGTGTAGTCCATGTAGTCGTAGAACAGGTCGCCGTTCGGCCCGTTGCTGCACGTCACGTGCGGGAACGTCGGTACGCCGAAGTTCGGGCCGGCCGCGTTCGGGGTGTCGGCGCACTCGTCGCTGCCGCTGCAGCCGCTGCCGTCGTCGCCCCAGATGTGGAGCAGGTTCAGGTAGTGCCCGACCTCGTGGGTCGTGGTCCGGCCGAGGTCGAACGGCGCCGCCGCCGTACCGTTCGTGCCGAAACCGCTGTGCAGGATGACCACGCCGTCGGTGTTCGCCGGGCCGCCGGGGAACTGCGCGTACCCGAGCAGGCCGCCGCCGAGCTGGCACACCCAGATGTTCAGGTAGCGGGCGGTGTCCCACGGGTCGATCCCGCCGGTCGCCGACGACTTCACCTTGTCGTCGGTGCCGAAGCCCGCCGTACTCGTCTGGGTCCGGGTGACGCCGGTGGTCGGGTTCCCGTTCGGGTCCTCGGTGGCCAGGAAGAACTCGATCCGGGTGTCCGCGATCAGGCCGCTGAACACGCCCGGCACGATGTTGGTGTCCGGGTTGGTGGCGCGGAAGTCGCGGTTCAGTACGTCGATCTGGCTGTCGATCTGGGCCTGCGAGATGTTCTGCGTGTTGGTGTTCCAGACGACGTGGACGACGCAGGGGATCCGGGCGATCCCGGTGAACCGTTGCTGCGCGGCGACGTAGCTCATCGTCGCGGTCTCGAGTGCCGACCGCGCTGCGGCGTACGCCGGTGAGGTCGACAGCAGTCGCCGGTGCACGTCCATCACGCCGCACTGGCGACGGGTCGGGAACTCCGTCCGTCCGCCGTCGGTCGCGCTGCTCATACCAGCACCACCGGCCTGGCCGCCGCCTGTCATCCCGGTACCGCCAGGCGATCCGCCACCGGTCATGCCTGCCCCGCCGGGCGATCCGCCGCCACTCATTCCGGCGCCGCCGGGCGATCCGCCGCCGCCCATGTCAGGGGCCGGCGATCCACTGTTCATGTTCGTCGTACCGCTAGAAGCTGGTGCGCTGGTCGGCATGCCGTTCACCGTGGGCTGTTCGCTGGTGGCATGCCCGTTCGGCTCGGTCGCCGGGGCCTCGCCCGGCATCCGGAGGTCGTCCCGGTGCTTGTCCGCCCGCCCGTTGGCCTTCCTCGGCATCTCTCCCCCTTCCGCGGGGGCGCACGAGCAGGCCGGCGTACGCCGAACCGAAGAGATCACCCCCAGCAAGCGCCCCTCGATCGAAGACGGCCCAGCCGCCTTCCCCCACCGAACAGTCGGCCCCCAAGTCGCTGCTCTGGTTTCACGATCCGCTCATCACCGGCTGTGCACAACCTTTCGCGGACCGGCAGTCGAATTCACGCGATCCGCTGTGGTGGTTGACGAATTTCAAACGCTTGGAGGCAGAAGGTCGAGCGTTCGTTCCCACAGGGTGCGTTGGGCGACAGGGCGGAAGCCGAGCTTGGTGTTGACGGCGATCATGGGCGCGTTCTCGGGGGCGTTCCAGGTGTGGAGTACGGCGGGGAGGGCGACGCCGGCCTGGAGAGCGCGGAGGTTGGGGCCCTTCACCGCGATACCGAGACGGTTGCCGCGGTGGCGTACGACGTACGTAGGTGTCGTACTGGTTGAGCCGGTCCGGGGTTTCCGGCGTACCGCCCATCTGCGTGTACGCCGCCAGCTCGCCGGAGGCGGTGTGTACGGCGGCTGTGGTGTAGGTGAACCGGCCCTGGGCGATCCGGCGGTCCTCGGCGTCACGCACGAGTTCGGGCGTCCAGCGAACCGCCTCGGAGGTGCGATCGCCTGTCGGTACGTCCTCGCTCATCCCGCTCAGCAACTCCACGAACTGCTCGAGCCATTCGTCCGGCGCGTGCTCCCGCCACTGGACGATCTCGTACCCGTCGACAGGCTGCTCGACCAGGTCGGTCATCGGCAGTTCGGCGACCTGATGCAGCTCGGCATGCTTCTTCACGAACCCCCGCGCCGCCGCGAACGCCGTACCCGGGCTCTCCCCGGTCACCGGATCACCGGCCACGTTCGTCCCCGACACGATCCGCCGGCCGTCGGCTTTGGCACGTTCGATCGCCGCGTCGAGCAGCTTGGTCGCAACCCCACGCCGCCGGTACGCCGGAGCAACCGCGAGCTCCACGTCCACGGTGTCGGTGTTCCCCACCAACCACCAGTCCAGCCAAGCGACACCCAGCCAGGTATCCCCATCCACCAGCCCAAGCCCGTCGGCCCGAACCTCAGCATGCTCCCGAGCCATCATCACCCGAGCCTCTTCCACCCCCATCCCAACAGGAAACTCCAACTCCTCCCGCCGAACCCCGAACTTCACCCCATAAAACCGCCGAAATACCTCAGAATCCCGCCCATCCACCCACACAATCTCCATCCCCGGACCGTAGTGCGCCCCGTCCGCGGACGCCCGCGAATTACCGTCCCCCGATGGCCCCGGCACCACAGCACCACTTCGGCGTCTACGCCCGTATCCGCGACGCGGACCACATCCTCCTGGTCCACAAGACCCGCGGCCCGTACACCGGCCTCCTGGACCTCCCCGGAGGCAGCCCCGAACCGGGCGAGTCGTGGTCGCAAACCCTCGAACGCGAACTACGGGAAGAGCTCGGCCTCCACCTCACCACGGTCGGCCACTTCCAGCCCCCCGGACACGGCCGGCTCCCGGTGGTTCAACGCCCGCACCGACGACGAGACCCACCTGAGCCCCGTCGTACAGGCTGTCCTTGCCCTCTGATCGCAGTGGGAATACGTGGTGGAATCGCCTGTTTCCAGTGGCCTGGGGGTGGGCGTGTCTGTGGGGCGTGAATGCAACCGGTTGTTGGGGGTGTGCCCGCGTGGTGGGGGCGGTGAACAGGCAATTACAGGTGCAATGCCCCGAGAACCTGTGCAACGCCCCGCGATGTGGCGAGCTGCGGCGTGTGGGGGTGCTGGGCTAGTGGTGGGGGCGGAGGGCTCGGTTGGCGGCGGGTTCGGCTATTTGGGTGCGGAAGGTGTTGGCGGGGTAGACGCCCAGGATGCGGACCTCGACGGAGAAGAAGGCCAGTTCTTCGAGGGCGAGGGCTACGTTCGGGTCTTCGGGGTGGCCTTCGATGTCGGCGTAGAACTGGGTGGCGAAGAACATGCCGCCGAGCTGGTACGACTCCAGCTTGGTCATGTTGACGCTGTTGGTCGCGAAGCCGCCGAGCGCCTTGTACAGGGCAGCCGACACGTTCCGCACGCGGTACACGAACGAGGTGATGACCGGCCCGGACCCGACCGGCGGGACCTCGGGCTCGCGGGACAGGACCAGGAAGCGGGTCGTGTTGTGGTGCTCGTCCTCGACGTCCGAGGCCAACGTGTCCAGCCCGTACAGCCCGGCCGCGGCCCGCGGGGACAGAGCTGCGACGGTCGGATCACCCAACTCCGACACCTCCCGCGCCGCACCCGCGGTGTCGTCGGCAACGACCGTCGACCACCCGTGCTCACGGATGATCTTCCGGCACTGTCCGAGCGCATGCACGTGGCTGCGAACAGTCCGGATCTGGGAGAGCGACGTATCGGGAACACCCAGCAGCTGGAAGTGGATCGGCAGGAAGTACTCACCGACGATGTGCAGCCCGGACTCCGGCAGCAGGTGGTGGATGTCCGCGACGCGGCCGGCGATCGAGTTGTCCACCGGGATCATCGCGAGTCCGGCACGTCCGCTGCTGACCGCCTCGAGCGCGTCCTCGAACGTCGTGCAGGGCAACTGCTCGCGGTCCGGGAACATGTCGGTGCACGCCATCGCCGAGTTGGCGCCTGGCTCACCCTGATAAGCGATCGGTCCGTCCACGATCTACCAGCCTAGACCCCGAACATCTCACGACCTGGATCAGGTGTCCGACTTGCGGACCTTGTCCGGTGTACCGGTGACCGCGCGGCCCTCGAGCGCCTTCGCCTTGGTGGCGTACATGTCGAGGTACTCCTGCCCGGACAGCTCCATGATCTTGTACATGATCTCGTCGGTGACCGCCCGCAGGATCAGCCGGTCGCTCTCCATGCCCTCGTACCGCGAGAAGTCCAGCGGCTCACCGAACTTCACCGTCGGCGAGGCGAACGACGCGACGATCTTCCCGGGCGGGGCGACCACGTCGGTCCCGATCACGCCGCACGGGATCACCGGCACCTTGGCCTCGAGCGCCAGCCGCGCGACGCCGGTCCGGCCCTTGTACAGCCGCCCGTCGTGCGAGCGGGTGCCCTCCGGGTAGATCCCGAACAGCTCACCGCGCTCCAGCACCTTCATCCCGGCCCGCATCGCGCCCTCGGACGCCGACCCGCCGGACCGGTCGATCGGCACCTGGCCGGTGCCCTTGAAGAACCCGCGCTGGAACCGGCCCTTGATCCCGGCCCCGGTGAAGTAGTCGGATTTCGCCACGAACGTGACGCGGCGCCGCAGCACCAGCGGCATGAAGATCCAGTCGGAGTACGAGAGGTGGTTGCTGGCGATGATCGCGGCGCCGGTCTCCGGGATGTTCTCGGCGCCGACCACGTTCGGCCGGAAGATCCGCTTCACCGGCGGTCCGACGACCACGTTCTTCAGCACCCAGTAGATGCCCTTGCCGTCGCCGTCGCCGGCATCCACGACCGCAGGGTCCGGCTCGCGCCGCGGCGACTGTGCCGGTTCCGTCATCGGTGTCCTTTCCTCACGTTCCCCGAACCCACATGATGCCGCACGATCGCCCACTTGGCCCGTACGTCGCCACGCGGGAACTCCTCACACTCCGCCGCCGGTCTTCGTAAGCTGCTGACGGCACCGTCGCCCAGGTGGGGGAGAGAACCATGCGTACGAAGCTCGTCATCGCAGTCCTAGCACTGCTAGCGGGGGCCGTGACACCGACCGTGACACCGGCCACGACCCTGCCCGCGACAGCAGCCGCCCCGGACGCGACCGTCGTACCGATCCAGGTCACCGGCCCGGCGGCGTCGCGGTTCAACCTGGTCGTGATGGGCGACGGCTACACGGCCGCCGAGCTGCCGAAGTTCCGCGAGCAGCTCGACAAGCACCTGAACATCCTCTGGAGCATCGAGCCGTTCAAGTCGTACCGGAACTACGTCAACGTGTACGCCGTCGAGATCGCGTCCCCCGAGTCCGGCGTCGACTGCGATCCCGGCCTGACCGACCCGAAGCGCGACACTCCGCTGCAGATGGGCTTCTGGGGCGGCTGCAACCCAGGCAGCGTCCAGCGCCTGCTGACGGTCAGCCAGGCCGCCGCGACGCAGTACGCCGACCTCGTCCCGGGGACCACGAGCGCCAACCGGCAGATTCTTGCTATCGGCAACAGCGACACGTACGGCGGTGCGGGCGGGGCGTACGCCACGGCGTCCGGAGGCAACGCGCTCTCCGCGCTGATCACGCCGCACGAGCTCGGGCACTCGCTCGGTGGGCTGCAGGACGAGTACGACTACTACGCCCGCGGCGAGCGAGGTGCGCCGTACGTCGGCCCTGAGCCGACCTCGATCCATCACACGTTGCTGACCGAGCAGCAAATGCTGGAGCAGCACACGAAGTGGTGGCGCTGGCTGGGGGAGAAGTCCGAGTCCGGCGGCACGATCGGCCGCTACGAGGGCGGCATGTACGCCGGTTCGGGCGTCTGGCGACCCAGTGCGCACTCGATGATGAAGGCCCTCGGGTACTACTTCGACCAGCCGTCGCGCGAGCGGATGACCCAACGCCTCTCCGCCAAGGCGAACCTGTTCCAGGACAGCACTCCTGCCGGCCCAGTCGCCGCTGACCAGGTCGTTTGGCTGCAGACCCTGCACCCGGTCGACCACGAGCTCGACGTCACCTGGTCAATCGACGGTACGGCGCTGCCGACCGCGAACGCCCGTTCCGTAGACCTGTCCACGCTCGATCTCGAGCCCGGGCCGCACACGCTTTCCGCGAAGATTGTCGACAACACGGCGTTCATCCGCGATCCCGCCGTCCGACCGACGGCAATCCGATTGTGGACAATCCAACCGTCTGCCATCGCACCGCAGCCGACGGCGCCGGCCTTCACCGAATCCACCGCGACCGAGCACCCGGTGAGCGCCGACGAGGTCGTGTACGCCGAGACCGCGCAGTCCGTCGGCGCGATCGTGTGGAAAGTCGACGGTCGGATTGTCGACAACCCAGGCAACGACCGCGACCTCGCGCTCGCACCGCTGAAGCTGACCGGGCGGCACACGCTGACGGCTCAGACCGGCTCCGAGACGCTCACGTGGACGGTCGACGGCGTACAGCCGGTCGTCACGTCGACGATGTCGAAACCACTGCTGACAGTGCAGAAACCGAGCGGGCCGGAGTACATCTACAACGACGCGTTCACGATGGGTCTGGCCGCGACGGACGACAGCGCCGGGTACGTCGTACCGGAGTTCCGCGTCGACGGGGACGGTTGGTACAACTACTACGGCTGGCCGACGGACGCGTCCGCGCCGTTCCGGTTCACCGCCGAGGGGACCGCGATCGACCAGCTCGTGTACGGAAAGCTCGGCGTACCGCGGATCGTGCCGTGGGACGACGTACCGCCTGGGTACGGGCGTCACCAGGTCGAGTACCGCGCGATCGATGCCACCGGCAACATCGGCGACCCGCGCCGGTTCGCCGTCACGCTGTTGCGTCCGGCCCCGGCCTGTACGACGACACTCACCGGGACGCACGACGGCCCGCTGTACCTCAGCAAAGGCGTCACGTGTCTGACCGACGCGACCGTCAACGGCCCGGTCCTGGTCGCGGCGGGCGCATCTCTCGTCGCCACCGACTCGCGCGTCAACGGCCCTGTCCGTGCCGATCGGGCGGCCGACCTGCACCTGCTGCGATCCACGCTCGCCGGGCCGGTCAGCGCGACCGGCATCACCCGCAGCCTGGTCGTGGTCGGCAGCACCGTCCAGGGTCCGCTGTCCGTCACGAGCAGCCGCACGACCGACCCGGTCGCGCTCGCCGGGAACACGGTCAACGGTCCGCTCACCTGCTCGGCCAACACCCCGGCGCCGACCAACCTGCAGGCGCCGAACCGGGTTTCCGGGCCGCGTTCCGGGCAATGCGCGAAGCTCTGAGCCGGGCGGACATGCAGGTGAGTTTCGCCGACATGTTCCCGGCCCCCGGGATCTTCTAACTTTCTCGGTGCGGGGAGTTCCCGCCGTACCGAAGGAGTGAGAGTGAACGGACTGCGGGTGGCTTCGTTGATGGCGGCCACGATGACGACGGGCCTGGTGGCCGGCGTGTACGGGATCTACGCGAACGCGTTCATGCCCGGCCTCGCGAAGACCGACGACAGGACCTTCGTCGGGGCGTTCACGGCCGTCGACCGGGCGATCGTGAACCCGCTGTTCCTCGGCCTCGGGTTCGTCGGCGCACTGCTCTTCACCGGGCTCGCCGGCCTGCTCAGCCTGAAGGAGAAGGCGCTGCCGTGGATCGCGGTCGCCTTCGTGCTGTACCTGGTCACGATGATCCTGACGATGGCGGTGAACGTACCGCTCAACGACGCACTGAAAGCGGCCGGCGATCCGGCGACGATCGACGTCGCGGCCGCCCGCGCGGCCTTCGACGAGTCCAAATGGGTGGCCTTCAACCTGGTCCGGACCCTGCTCGCCCTGGTCTCGTTCGGCATCCTCGGCTGGGCCCTCTATCTGACCGGAAAGTCCGCCGCCCAGCCGTGACCTTATTCGCAGTTATTTCCAGGTACGGTTCGTCGCGAATCGCGACCTGGGGAGGCACAGGTGGAGGACTCGACGGACTGGTGGGACCACCGGCCGGTCTTCTCGACCACCGACAAGGGGTCCCGGATCACCGGACTCGCCCCCGGTGAGCGGCCCGGACATCTGACGACACGCCTGCTGGTCTCGGCGTTGCTGTGCTTCCTGGGCTGGGGTGCCGTGAGCCTGCTGGGTACGTCGTGGTTGTGCGGCGGGACGTCAGCGCCGGCCGACACCTGTGCCGTCGATGTCCCCGGCAACCTCCCGACCGGCTGGTTCATCGCGGCAGCCGTCGTCGTGGGCTACTTGGTCCTCTACGTCACCGTCGATCAGACCGAACAGGCGCGGCAACGGCTCGGGCAGCGCCGGGCGTCCGGGTTGTTCCGGGCGGCCCCGGTCCTGGCCGGGATGTCCGTCGGTGCCGGTATTTCGGTCAGCACCGCCGTCGCGCCCGATCCGTCCGAGACGTTCCGGCGTACCGTCCACGGCCTGATCGGCACCGAGGCCATCGCGATCCCGGCGGTCGTGGCGGTGCTGACCGGCGTCTGGTGCATCGCGGTACTGGTTCGGCTGCCGGGGGCGCTGCTGCACGCCCGGAAGGGTCAGGTGGCCATCGAACGGCTGCGGCGTGACGGGCGCCGGTACGCCGGGACGGTGAAGCTCGGCCGCATCGTGTTCTGGCTCGGGAACAACCCCGAGCTGGAGGTCACGATCGCGTACGACTCGCCCGCGGGATCGCACGAGATTCGGGCGCGGATGCGGACGTCTCCCGACCGGGTGCCGGCGGACGGGAGCCGGGTCGTCGTGTTCGACGACCTCCGGGGCGTCGTTCACGTCGAGCTCGACACCGCCGCCGAGCCGGCCTTCGAGCCGGAGGCGCGGTACGCCCCGTCGGAGTGATCGGGTTCTGAGAGACTGTCCGCGTGCCACCAGTTCAAGCTCCGCCGTCGCAGCAGCTCCCCGCGGTCCAGAAGCTGCGGGTGAGGTTCGCCAAGCGCGGGCGGCTGCGATTCACCTCACACCGCGACTTCCAGCGGGCGTTCGAGCGCGCCGTACGCCGGGCCGAGCTCCCGGTGGCGTTCTCGCACGGTTTCAGCCCGCACCCGAAGATCTCGTACGCCGGTGCCGCGCCGACCGGGGCCGCCTCCGAGGCGGAGTATCTGGAGATATCGCTCACACACGAGCGGGACGCCGAGCAGGTCCGGGCCGCCCTGGACGAGGCGCTGCCGCCCGGTCTGGACGTCCTCGAGGTGGTCGTCGCCGGGCCGGGTGCGCTGGCCGAGCGGCTGGAGGCCAGTGAGTGGCAGATCGCGTTGCCCGGAGCGGATCCGGAGGCGGCCGCGGCGGCGGTGCGGACGTTCCTCGAACGGGACGAAATTCTGGTCGAACGCATGACCAAACGGGGACTTCGCTCGTTCGACTGTCGGGCTGCTGTTCTCCGACTCACCGTCGGGAGTGAACCGGGGCCGGTTGCGGCGTGTGCGATACTGCAAGTGGTGTTACGGCACGGAACCCCGGCCGTGAGACCCGACGACGTTCTCGCCGGCGTGCTTGAGGTAGCGACGCTCCCGGTGACGGGCCCGGCTCTTTTGACCAGGCTCGCCCAGGGCCCGCTCACCACGGACACCGGCACGGTGGAAGACCCGCTCGCTCGTGACCGCGACGCCAACCAGGCGACCGCGACCGGCCAGGCAGGTCCCCGCCAGACGCACACAGCGGAGGGCGACGCCGCCGCTCCCTCTGTGCCCTGAGCGCGGGCGGAGCGGATCCAGCAGGCTTCCGCATTACCGCGGCCCGTGCAGCATCTGAGGGCCTGGTGAGGCGAACCGTGACCGCCTTGTGGCCGCGCCGGACCCGTGACAGGGGTCGCCGGATGCGCCGGAAGGCTTGAGGAGACCCGCACTACATGCTCGACAACGAGCCGACCACCGAAGCAGCCGGCACGGCTGCTCCCGCCCAGTCCGCCGCCACTCGCAAGACTGCGAAGACGGCCGCGGCGAAGAAGACCACCACGACGCGTAAGCGCGCCGCGAAGAAGACCGCCGAGCCTGCCGCTGAGGCGGCCGTCCCGGCCAAGAAGACGGCCGCCAAGGCGACCGCGAAGAAGGCGCCGGCCAAGAAGGCTGCGGCGGCCCCTGCGAAGAAGGCCGCGGCAGCCAAGAAGACGGCCAAGCGCACCACGAAGAAGGCCGCGTCCCAGGACACGTTCCCGGAGCTGTTCGCGCCGGCCGCGGAGTCTGCCGAGGCAGAGCCCGCTCCGGCCAAGAAGACCACCCGGAAACGCACCACGAAGAAGGCCGCCGCCACCCCGGCCACGGACGCATCCGCGCCTACGGATTCCGCGCCCGCTGACGCCTCCGCGAACGCCGGGTCTGGCGAGCACGCCAACACTTCGGGTGCTGAGGCGCCGGCTGCCAAGCGCAACTCCCGGCGGCGTACGTCGAAGTCCGCCGCGGCGTCCGACGCTCAGACCACCGCTCCCGACGCTCAGGCGGCGGCTCAGGCGGCTCCCGAGGCTTCTGTGAGCGCCGAGGCTGAGGCCCCGAGCGCCCGGCGTACGCGCCGTCGCCCGGCTGCTTCCGCGGCGGTGCTGTTCCAGGCGCCGACCGCCGACACGAAGGCCGACGAGCCCGCGACCGCCAAGGCCACCCAGCCCAAGGCCACCCAGCCCAGCCGCCAGCCCGCCCAAGCGGAGACTGCCCCGGCGGAAGCCGCAGCCCCGGAGCCGGGTGCCGACGAGCAGCCGACCGGTACGCGCCGTCGCCGGAGCCGTCGCGGCCGCGACGCCGAGGCCCGCGACACCGCGCCCGAGCCGACCACCGACGACGCCCCGACGACCGTGAGCGCCGACCCGGCCGCCGAAACCGAAGCGAAGCCCGAAGGCCGCTCCAGCCGCAGGACCCGCACCAGGAAGAACGCCGAGGCCGCCGCGAAGAGCGACGACACCGACGACGACACCACCGACACCGACACCGACGCGGAGGCTGCCGACGGCAGCGCCGACGGGCAGGGCGAGGACGGCGAGGAAGGCACCCGCCGTCGCCGCCGGCGTCGTGGCGGTCGCCGTCGCCGCAAGTCCGGTGACGCCGACGGCGCGGACGACAGCGCCGACGAGCAGTCCGACGACGACCAGGACGACGAGTCCGAGCAGGACACCGACGCCCCGGCCGCTGACGCCGACTCCGAAGCCGACGCCGAGGCCGACACGGACGAGGACGGCGAAGCGGGTGGCAGCTCCACGCGCCGTCGTCGCCGCCGTCGTCGCCGCAAGGGCGAGGACAGCGTCGCGTCCCCCGACGACCCGGACGAGACCGTCGTACGGGTCCGTGAGCCGCGCAGCAAGAACAGCGCGAACGAGGTCACCGCGATCGAGGGCTCGACCCGTCTCGAGGCGAAGAAGCAGCGTCGCCGCGAGGGCCGCGCCGCCGGCCGCCGCCGGGCGCCGATCGTCACCGAGGCCGAGTTCCTGGCCCGGCGCGAGGCGGTCGACCGGACGATGGTGATCCGGTCCCGCGAGGACGTGACCCAGATCGCGGTCTCCGAGGACAACGTCCTGGTCGAGCACTACGTGACGACCGCGGAGCAGACCTCGCTGATCGGCAACGTGTACCTCGGCCGCGTGCAGAACGTCCTGCCCAGCATGGAGGCCGCGTTCATCGACATCGGCAAGGGTCGCAACGCGGTCCTGTACGCCGGTGAGGTGGACTGGGCGACCCTTGGTGGCTCCAACGGCCCGCGCAAGATCGAGCAGGTGCTGAAGTCCGGTCAGGCGGTCCTGGTCCAGGTGACCAAGGACCCGATCGGCCACAAGGGCGCCCGTCTCACGAACCAGATCAGCCTGCCCGGCCGGTACGTCGTGTACGTCCCGCGCGGCGGCAACGGCGGCATCAGCCGCAAGCTGCCCGACACCGAGCGGAACCGGCTGAAGACGATCCTCAAGGACATCGTCCCCGACGAGGCCGGCGTGATCGTCCGGACCGCCGCCGAGGGCGCCTCGGAGGAGGAGCTGACCTCCGACGTCAGTCGCCTGCAGGCCGCCTGGGAAGAGATCGACAAGAAGTCCAAGAACGGTCAGTCCCCGCAGCTGCTGTACGGCGAGCCCGACCTGCTGATCCGCGTCGTACGGGATCTGTTCACCGAGGACTTCGCCAAGCTCGTCGTCTCCGGCGACCATGCCTACGACCAGGTCCGCGAGTACGTCGACGGCGTGGCGCCGCACCTGGTCGACCGGCTCGAGAAGGCCCAGAGCGACGTCTTCTCGGACTACCGGATCGACGAGCAGATCAAGAAGGCGCTGGACCGCAAGGTCTGGCTGCCGTCCGGCGGCTCGCTGGTCATCGACCGCACCGAGGCGATGACCGTCGTCGACGTGAACACCGGCAAGTTCACCGGGTCCGGCGGCAACCTCGAGGAGACCGTCACCAAGAACAACCTGGAGGCGGCCGAGGAGATCGTCCGGCAGCTCCGGCTCCGCGACATCGGCGGCATCATCGTCATCGACTTCATCGACATGGTGCTCGAGTCGAACCGGGACCTGGTGCTGCGCCGGCTGGTCGAGTGCCTGGGCCGCGACCGGACCAAGCACCAGGTGGCCGAGGTCACCTCGCTCGGCCTGGTCCAGATGACCCGGAAGCGGATCGGTACCGGCCTGCTCGAGGCGTTCAGCGAGAACTGCGACCACTGCGGTGGCCGCGGGCTGATCCTGCACGACGAGCCCAAGGAGTCCCGCCGCCGCGACGGCCGTAATGGCCAGAACGGCCAGAACGGCCAGCACAGCGGCAACAGCCAGGAGCAGAAGCCTGCGCAGCAGTCGGAGGATGGCGGCCGGAAGAGCTCGCGCCGCCGCCGCGGCAAGGGCCGTGGCGAGGACGAGCAGACCACCGAGCCCGAGGCGCAGCACAACGGCGATGCCGCCCAGAAGCTGGCCCAGATCGCTGCCGCCTCCTCGAAGACGGACGAGCAGACCGACGGTACGCCGGAACCCACCGGCTACCCGGTGTCCGCCGGCGCCGACGAGCACGTCAGCCCCGAGGCGACCGGTTTCCCGGCCGCAGAGACGGCTGAGGCACCGGCTGCGGAGGCTGCCGAGGCAACGGACGCCGCGCAGAACGGCGCCCCGAAGAGCACCCGGCGGCGGCGCAGCAGCCGCAGCCGGAGCAAGACCGCTACCGACAGTGAAACGACCGAACCCTCGGAGCTCGTCACCACCGGTAGTTGACGCGATGTGACACGGGTCCCGCAGCGGGCGGGCAAGCCAGTTTGACCCGCTTGTGACGGGACCCGTAAACTTGAGCGTCGGCGCGCGGTTCCGCGTGCCATGTTTGTGTGGGCCGCCAGGTCTGTGCAGGCCCCCGTTAGTTTTCCGATCCAGCAGAGAGTGAGATCCACGGTGTACGCGATCGTGCGCAGTGGCGGCACCCAGCAGAAGGTCGCCGTCGGCGATGTCATCGAGATCGACAGCCTGACCGACGCGGTGGGCGACACTGTGTCGCTGCCGGCGGTTCTCGTCGTGGATGGCGACACCGTGACGGCCGACGCTGCGGCGCTGGCCAACGTGGCCGTGTCGGCCGAGGTTCTGGGCCGCACCAAGGGCCCGAAGATCCACATCCTCAAGTACAAGAACAAGACCGGTTACCGCAAGCGCCAGGGGCACCGCCAGCACTACACCCAGGTCAAGGTCACCGCGATCGACGCGAAGAAGAAGTGAGCTGATCAAGACATGGCACACAAAAAGGGAGCAGCGTCGACCCGTAACGGTCGCGACTCCAACGCCCAGCGCCTCGGCGTGAAGCGGTACGGCGGTCAGCTGGTCAACGCCGGCGAGATCATCGTCCGTCAGCGCGGCACCCACTTCCACCCGGGCAACCTGGTCGGCCGTGGCGGCGACGACACGCTGTTCGCGCTGGCCGAGGGCCACGTGGAGTTCGGCACCCGGCGCGGTCGCCGCGTCGTCAACATCGTCCCGGCCCCGGCGGAGTAACACCGCCACCCGGACGTATCAGCAGCTCTGCAAAGGGCGGGTCGCGGAATACCGCGGACCCGCCCTTTTGCTGTGTTAGTAACACCCAACAGGAAGTAGAGAAACACCGATGGCCATCCCCAGCTTCGTCGACCGCGTCACGGTGCACGTCACCGCGGGCCGCGGCGGAAACGGCTGCGCCTCGGTGCACCGGGAGAAGTTCAAGCCGCTCGGCGGCCCCGACGGCGGGAACGGCGGCGACGGCGGCAGCGTGATCCTGCGCGTCGACCCGGACGTCACGACGCTCGTCGACTACCACCGCTCCAGCCACCGCACCGCCACGAACGGTGCCCAGGGCAAGGGTGACCACCAGGCCGGCAGCAACGGCGGCGACGTGGTCCTCGGCGTCCCGGACGGCACCGTGATCGGTACGGCGAGCGGCGAAGTACTCGCGGATCTCGTCGGCCCGGGCGCGGAGTTCGTTGCGGCGCAGGGCGGCAAGGGCGGTCTGGGCAACGCGGCGCTGGCGAGCAGCTCGCGGAAGGCGCCCGGGTTCGCGCTGCTCGGTGAGGAGGGCGAAGAGCGCACGCTCGTCCTGGAGCTGAAGGTCGTCGCCGACGTCGGCCTGGTCGGGTTCCCCAGCGCGGGCAAGTCCTCGCTGGTCGCCGCGATCAGCCGCGCGCGGCCGAAGATCGCCGACTACCCGTTCACCACCCTGATCCCGAACCTCGGCGTGGTCGTTGCCGGTGACACCACGTTCACCGTCGCCGACGTACCCGGTCTGATCGAGGGTGCGAGCGAGGGGCGCGGGCTCGGGCACGACTTCCTGCGGCACGTGGAGCGGTGCGCGGCACTGGTGCATGTCATCGACTGCGCGACGTACGAGCCGGGCCGGGATCCGTTGAGCGACCTCGACACGATCGAGGGGGAGCTCGCGGCGCACGGTGGCCTCGAGGACCGGCCGCGACTCGTTGCCCTGAACAAGATCGACGTACCGGACGCCCGCGAAATCGCCGAGATGGTGCAGGCCGAGCTGGAGGAGCGCGGGTACCGGGTGTTCCCGATCTCGACCGCCTCGCACGAGGGCCTGGAGGCCTTGAAGTTCGCGATGGCCGAGATCGTCGTACGGCGGCGTGCGGAGCAGGCGAAACCCGACACCACGCGGATCGTGATCCGGCCGCAGGTGCAGGGCGGGCCCGAGTTCAAGGTGAAGAAGATGCCGGAGGACGGCGGCTGGCTGGTGCAGGGCCAGAAGCCCGAGCGCTGGGTGCGGCAGACCGACTTCGCGAACGCGGAGGCGACCGGGTACCTCGCCGACCGGCTGAACCGGCTCGGGGTCGAGGACGAGCTGCTCAAGCTCGGTGCGAACCCGGGCGACGCGGTCGTGATCGGGGACGGGCCGAACGCGATCGTGTTCGACTTCGCGCCCGACGTCCAGGCCGGTGCCGAGATCCTCGCCCGGCGCGGTGAGGACCACCGGCTCGAGGAGGATCGTCCCGCGGCGCAGCGGCGGCGGACGAAGGACACCGAGTACCACGCCTTCCGCGAGGGTGAGCGGACCGAGGACTGGTCGGAGTACGGCAAGAACTGGGACAGCGACGAGGTCGACCTGTCCCCGGCCGAGGCGAAACGAGCAGCAGACGCTGCGGCGAAGCTGGCGCGCAAAGAGGCGCGCGAGCTGGCGGCGCAGGAGGAACTCGACCAGAACGGTTGATCCATGGCGGTGCATCCCAGTACAGGGCGCGCGGAGGCCTTGAACGCCACGCGAATCGTCGTGAAGGTCGGTTCGTCGTCGCTGACCCAGCGCGGCAAGATCGACCTCGAACGGCTCCGGCTGCTCGTCGACGCCATCGCGGCGCGACGGGTGGAGGGTGCCGAGGTCGTGCTCGTCTCGTCCGGCGCGATCGCCGCCGGCCTGGCCCCGATGGGGTTGCGGACCCGGCCGCGTGACCTGGCGACGCAGCAGGCCGCGGCTTCGGTCGGCCAGGGTCTGTTGATGGCGCGCTACAGCGATGCCTTTGCGGCGCACGGTTTGCGGGTCGGTCAGGTGCTGCTGACGGTCGACGACGTGACGCGCCGATCGCACTATCGCAACGCCTACCGGACGTTCGCGCGGTTGCTCGAGCTCGGCGTCGTACCGATCGTGAACGAGAACGACACGGTCGCGACCACCGAGATCCGCTTCGGCGACAACGACCGGCTCGCGGCGCTGACCAGTCACCTCGTGCACGCCGACCTGCTGCTCCTCCTGTCCGACGTCGACGGCCTGTACGACGGGGATCCGCGCAAACCCGGTACGTCGATGGTCACCGAGATCCGTGGCGCCGCCGACCTGGAGCCGCTCGCGATCGGGAAGACCGGCTCGTCGAGCGTCGGCACCGGCGGCATGCAGACGAAGGTCGAGGCGGCCGCAATCGCTACGGAGGCAGGGATTCCGGTGATCCTCACCTCCGCCGCGCGGGTCGGTGAGGCGCTCCGCGGGGAACCCGTCGGCACGCTGTTCCACCCGACCGGCCGGCGCCGCAAGACGCGCCTGCTGTGGCTGGCTCACGCCACGTTGGGCCAGGGCATCCTGCGGTTGGACGAAGGCGCGGTCCGCGCCGTCACGCAGCGCCGCGCGTCGCTCCTGCCGGCTGGAATCATCGCGGTAGAAGGCAATTTCTCTGCCGGCGACCCGGTCGACCTCGTGTCGCCGACAGGCGTCGTCATCGCCCGCGGGCTGGTGAACTACGACGCCTCCGAGCTCCCCGACCTGCTGGGCCGCTCCACCCGAGACCTGGCCCGCGAGCTGGGTGCGGCGTACGAACGCGAGGTGGTCCACCGCGACGACCTGGTCCTCCTGTGAAGAAGGTGGCCTGGGGCCTGCTCGCGGCGTGGATCGTCCACGACCTCGAGGAACTCGCCACGATGCCGTCCTTCTCTCAGCAGCCGGACCTGCCGCGACCGCTGCCGAAGGTACTGCCGATGTCGCGCACCGAGGCCGCCACCGCAATCGGCCTCACCGGGGTAGCGATGGCCGCCGCATCGGCCGCCGGCGCAGCGACCGGCGGCCGCAGCAAGTTCTTCCAGGCCTCCCTGATGGGCTTCGGCCTGCATGCCGCCACTCACCTCGCCCAGTCATTTGCACTCCGCCGCTACACGCCCGGCCTGATCACGACTCCGTCGGTGGTGATCCCGTTCAGCGTGTGGGCGTGGCGGCGGCTGAAGACCGAGGGCGTACCGATCGCCCCGACCGACCGCCGCCTCACCCTCGCCCTGGCCGCGATCGTCCCGCTCTCCCACGCGATCGCCCGCCTGCCCCGCCTCCGCCGAACCTGAAGCCCATCACAATGCGCGCCCGCTGACCGCCACCCCGCTCAGCCGCGCGTCCACCGAGCAATCGTGATGGCCTGGCGATCCGCACATCCCCACAGCCCAGGCGGGCGATCTGGCGGGGATGCCCACCACTCACCAACCCGGCCGGACGGGGCTACCTGGCGGGATGCCCAGGTGTGGTCGTGCCGCGGAGTCGGCGGTTGATGAGTGGTGGGCGTGCGGGGCTTGGGGTCGTCTGGTGAGATCGGCGGCTTTCTTCGTGAGCGTGGGGCCATACGATGAAGGGGTGAGCGAGATCATCGAGTTGGCACGGCGGGCGCGAGTGGCGTCGTACGCGTTGGCGGAAGCGTCCCGGGCGACCAAGGACGCGGCGTTGCACGCGATGGCGGCGGCGCTGCGGGCGAACACCGACGCGATCGTCGCGGCGAACGCGAAGGACGTGGCGGCGGCGCGCGATGCCGGTACGCCGGAGTCCACCGTCGACCGGCTGGCCCTGAACCCGGCGCGGGTCGACGCCATGGCGGCCGGGCTGGAGCAGCTCGCCGGGCTGACGGATCCAATCGGTGAGGTCGTCCGCGGGTACACGCTGCCCAACGGTCTCGAGCTCCGGCAGGTGCGGGTCCCGTTCGGCGTAGTCGGGATCATCTACGAAGCCCGGCCCAACGTGACCGCCGACGCTGCCGGCATCTGCCTGAAGTCCGGGAACGCGGTCCTGCTGCGCGGTTCGTCGTCCGCGGCAGCGTCCAACGAGGCGATCATCGCCGTACTGCGGGACGCCGCCGAGTCCACCGGGCTACCGGCGGACGTCGTACAGGGCGTGCCGACCGATCGGGCCGCGGTGAAGGAGCTCATGCAGGCGCGCGGGCTGGTCGACGTGCTGATCCCGCGGGGTGGAGCCGGGCTGATCCAGACCGTGGTCAGCGAGTCGTCCGTGCCGGTGATCGAGACCGGGGTCGGCAACTGTCACGTGTACATCGACGCGGAGGCGGATCTCGACCTCGGTCTGGAGATCCTCCTCAACTCCAAAACCCAACGCCCGAGCGTATGCAACGCCGCCGAATCCCTACTGGTCCACGCGTCAGTGGCCGAAGAGTTCCTGGCCCGAGCCCTCCCAGCCCTAGCCCAAGCCGGCGTCACCATCCACGGCGACCCCAAGGTAGTTGCTCTTAGCAATAACCAGGGGACTGTGGTGGAGGCGACTGAGGAGGACTTCGGGGCGGAGTACAACTCGCTCGATCTGTCGGCGGCTGTTGTCGACTCGCTCGAGGACGCCGTGCAACACATCCGCCGGTACAGCTCCGGTCACACCGACGCGATCATCACCCGCTCGCAGGCAGCCGCCCGCCGGTTCACGACCGCGGTCGACTCGGCGGCGGTCGTGGTGAACGCGAGCACCCGCTTCACCGACGGCGGCGAGTTCGGCTTCGGCGCCGAGATCGGCATCTCCACCCAAAAACTCCACGCCCGCGGCCCCATGGGCCTCCCCGAAATGACCTCCACCAAGTACATAGTCACCGGCGAAGGCCAAATCCGCACATAGATCCTGTCTGCTAATCCAGCCAGCACCTAGCTCACCCGAGCAGCCGCGTCCCGTCGTGCACCTGTACGACGGGGCGCTCGGCTGAGACCACCGCAAGTGCCGCGCGGTGGTCGACGCCTACGTCGAGATCTTGCACGTGAATACCATCCGGCACCGCCACGCGGAGATCTCCGCGTAGTCCTTCACCGGTGGCCTTCACGACCGCCTCTTTCCGCGTCCAGTACGTCGTGAACGCCCGCGCCTTCGCGACCCCGTCATACCCGCGCAACTCGCGCACTTCCGCGTCCGTCAACGCAACCCGAGCCACCGCGTCGACATCCACCCCCAGATCGACCTTCTCCACATCCAGCCCCACCGGCCGCTCACCCACCGCAACCCCCACCAGATCCCCCGAGTGCGTCACCGACAACTCAACCCCCGCCGCCCGCACCTTCCCATGCGGCTTCCCGCACTCCAGGCAAGTCCGATCCAACGCAACCTTTGCCGCAGGCAACGAAAACCTCTCCGCCAGCACCCGCCGCACCAACGTCACCCCCAACAGAAACCGCGCCCGGTCCACCTCCCGCACATACCCCGCCAACCGCCCCCGCTCCACCTCATCCAAATCCCGAACAAACTCACCCCGAGCCGCCCCAACCCCCACCCACCAAACCCCAACCCCCGCGCCACCACCCGGCCCCGACCTCCGGGATGTGCTCATGCCGGCCCCGGGGTCCAGGTGAGGGTGCCTGTTCGGAGGTCGTGGAGGACTGAGTCGATCCATTTCGCCTCAGCAACAGCGACCGCGACCTGGTACTCCGTCTCGAGCAGCGCGAACCGGGGGATCGGCTTCCCGTCCACCTCCAACCGAAGCTCCAACTGCAGCTCCGCGATCCGCTTCGTCAACCGCTCCCGCCGCTGACCAAGCAACTCACCCGCAGTCTCCGGCGGTACCAGCATCACGAACGACAACCCCGCCGGAAACTCCGGGTACTCGTTCCGCGGCGTCGTCAGAATCTCCGCCAACCACTCCCGGCACACCTCCCGCCCCTCGTCGGTGAGGTGGTAGACCGTCCGCTCCGGATACCGCTCGTCCTGCTCCGTCGCGCCGGCCGTGATCAGTCCGTCCTCCTCGAGCCGAACGATCATCCGGTACAGGCTGGTCCGCTGCCCGACGTTGACCACCTGGTCCTTGCCCCATTGCTTGATCAGCCGCTGGATCCCGTACGGATGCATCGGTCCGTTCTCCAGCAGCCCGAGGATCGCCAGCGCCAGCGTTGAGCGTCGAAAAGTCACCCCTCCACCATAGGCCACAAAGAAACTAGTTGCAATGTAACTAGACCGCATGTAACTATCGATCCATGAGAGCAGCAGAACTGACCCAAGGCACCGTCACCTCCCGCGACGGCACCGAGATCGGCTACTACAAGACCGGAGAAGGCCCGGCCGTCGTCGTACTGCACGGCAGCATGGAGTCGGCCCGCAGCCACACGCTGTTCGCGGAGGCTCTGGCCGACGAGTTCACCGTCTACCTCCCCGACCGCCGCGGCCGCGGACTCTCCGGCCCGCACAAGCCGGACCACAGCGTCCGCACCGAGATCGAGGACCTGGACGCCGTTCTCACCGCAGCCGGAGCGGAACGCGCGTTCGGCATCAGCGCCGGGGGAGCGGTGGTCCTGGAGGCGGCCCGCACCCTCCCGAACCTCAAGCAGATCGCGCTCTACGAGCCCGCGATCGTCGCCGACGGCGCGCCGCACCGCGAGTGGCTGGCGCGGTTCGACCAGGAGATCGCCCGCGGCGACGTCGCCGGAGCGATGGTGACGAGCATGTTCGGCTTCGAGATGGCGCCGGCGTTCCTCAAGGTGATGCCGCGCGGCCTGCTGCGCTGGACGACGGAGAAGATGATGGCGAAGGAGGAACGCCAGGCCGACGCCGGCGCGATCACCATGCGCCAGTTGGCCCCGACGATCCACGCCGAGGGCACGATCGTCGCCGAACTGGCGGGCACCTTCGACAACTTCCGCACCGTCCAGGCCGACGTCCTGCTCCTCGGCGGCAGCAAAGGCTTCCCGGCCTCGGACCCGGCCGCGCAACCCTGGAGAAGGTGCTACCGCACTGCCGCCGCATCGAGTACGACGGCTACGACCACGGCTCGTCCTCGGACCCCGGCGGCGTCAACCCGACCGGCAAGCCCGAGGTCGTACGACGGATCGCCGCCGACGTGAAGGCCTTCTTCAAGCAGTCGTGAGCGCCCAGTCGACGGCATCCGCGATGTCGGTCACCGGGTATCGCACCGCCTGCACCACCCGGTCCGCGCCCACCACCAGCACGACCCGCTTCAACCGCTCGTACCCGCCGGCCCGGAACGTCGGCAACCGCAGCGCCGCCACGAGTTCCAGCTCGAGATCGGACAGCAGCAGGTGTGGGATCTCCTCCGCCAGAGCGAACGCCTGCTGCTCGTCGGTCCGCTGCGTACTCACCCCGCGGACCGCGATCCCCTTCGACGTGAATTCGTCGTACCGGCCGCCGAAGAGCCGATTCTCCAACGTGCACCCGGCCGCGCCGGCGATCTCGTCCCACCCGTCGGGTAGCCGAGTCGGCCGTCCGGTCGCCGGGTAGCCGAAGAGCACGGTCGCCCGCGCGTCGGCGTCCACCACATCAACCGTCGTACCAGCGATCGACGGCAACGCGACGTACGGCACCCGCTGACCCACCAGCTCCTGCAGGCGTTGCGCCGGCGGCTCGTCCGCGGTGTTAGTCCCGGTGAGTGACCCGTCGCCGAGCAGCCACCGATCGCCCCAGTCCTGCAGCGCGACGAGGACAGGCAGCAGTGCGCGCCCGCGCGGCGTCAGCTCATAGGCGTAGCGCGTCGGCCGGTCCTGGTACGCCGACCGCTCGACGATCCCGCTCTCCAGCAGCCCGTTCAGCCGCTCGGTCAGGACCTTCCGCGAGATGTGCAACGACCCCGCCAACTCGTCGAACCGCGCCAGCCCGCGCGCCAGATCGCGGACGATCAGCAGTTCCCAGCCGTCGCCGATGACGCCGAGGGACTGCGCGATCGCACAGTCCGGCTCGGGCGAGAAGGTGCTCCGCCGCACGTCCGCCCTCCCTGGAATCCCGGTTGCCGCCACGCGAACCGATCGAGTAAGTTCCCAACAGGAACTCACTGTACCCGAGGGGGCGGACGTGTACTGGCGCCGGATCGCGGAGCTGCCCACCTGGCTCAAGGCGGTGATGGTCGGCCAGCTCGTCAACGGGGCCGGCGCGCTCGCCTGGGTCTACCTCACGCTCTACCTCGTCGAGGACCGCGGCATGTCGGCGCAGCAGGCCGGTTTCGCCGCGGCGGCGTACGGCGTCGGTCTGGTCGGCGGCAACCTCGGCGGCGGGTGGTTCGGCGACCGGTTCGGTCTGCGTACGGCGGCGCTCGCGAGCCAACTGCTGTGGGCGATCGCGTGTGCCGCCATGCCCTTCGCGCCGGGAGCGTCGCTAGCTTTTCTAGCAGCGCTAGCCGGCCTGTTCGGCGGCGCGGGTCGCCCGAATCTCAGCGCCCTCGTCGCCACCTCGCTCCCACCGGAACGCCGCCGCGAGGGGATCGCGCTGTCGCGCACCGCGACCAACGCCGGCTTCACCATCGGCCCGCCTCTCGGCGGCCTGCTCGCGGCGTACGACTTCTCGCTGGTCTTTTTCGTCGACGCCGTCACCAGCTTGGTCATGGCCGCGATCATCTGGCGCTGGGTCCCGAATGCGCGGCGTACATCAGGATTGTCGACAACTGGATTGTGGACGTCGGTACTCAAGGATCGTCCGGTCCTGATGGTGCTGGCGACGATCGTGGTGGTCGACACCGTCTACCGGCAGATCTTCGCGACGATGCCGCTGCTCCTGCGCGATGCGGGTACGCCGGCCGTCGCGTACGGCGTACTGCTCGGCGCGAGCTCGGTCGTCATCGTCCTGTTCGAGGCGCCGATCGCCGTACGCCTGCAGGGACATCGTGCGACCCGGGTGATCGCGGCCGGCTTCGCGTGCATCGGCCTGGGGCTCGCGATCCTCGGCGTCTGGCCGGCGCTGGCAGGGGCCGCGCTCGCGATCGTGGTGATGACGGCGGGGGAGATGCTCTACAAGCCGACCGCCACCGCGCATGTGGCCGATGCGGCGCCGGAGGGAATGGTCGGGCGGTACTCGAGCCTGTACGCCGCCGCGTCGATCAGCGGCATGTTCCTCGCGCCGGCGATCGGCGGTACGACGTACCAGCACGCGCCGCGACTGCTCTACCCGGTCGCCGCAGGCCTGGCGCTGGCTGCGGGCGCCGTACTGCTGCTCACTCGGGCAAAGGCGCGGGACGTCCTTCCCAGCGAGTCGACAGCACAACCGTCGTCCGGGTCCTGACCACGCCGTTCACGCGGCGCAGTGAGCCGACGACCGCCTCCAGCTGGGTCACGTCGGCCACCCGGACCTTGACCACGAGCTCCTGGTCGCCGGCGACGAACCAGCAGTCCTCGACCGCGGGGATCTCGTGGACCTGATCGACGATGTCGTCGGTCTCGACGTCGTCGCGCTGGAACAGCCCGATCAGCGCGCTCGTACCGAGGCCGACCTGGTCCGGGGCGACCACCGCGCGGTAGCCGCGCAGTACGCCGCGCTCCTCGAGACGCCGTACCCGCTCCTGGACGCTCGGGCCGGACAGGCCGACCACGCGGCCGAGCTCGGCCCAGCTGGAGCGGCCGTTCAGCCGGAGCGCCTCGATCAGCTGCCGATCGATCGCGTCCATGACGCCTCCTGTTCACCGCGGATTCTAAGGTCAGGCATGTCCTGTGCCTTTAATTCGTTTGTGAGAGCGTAGCTCTTACCGTATAATTTGAGGTACCGGGGACAGTCCGCCCCGGTTCCGCCGTACCAACCCTGTGAAGGAACCATGATCACCCCCGAAGTTGCCCGTGCCCGTATCGACGAGATGCACCGCGTCGCAGCGCAGGCCCGCCGCGCACACGCCGTACCGTCTCACTGGCGCCGGTTGCTGACCCGTAACAGCCGCCACAGCTGACCTTCCTATCGCGACCGGTGTCCTTCGGCGAGTGTCCGGGGCCACCGGTCGCTGTCGTTCCGGCGGTCACGAGATAGGCTCTGCCTCATGTTCACGCTCCTGGTGCCGCAGGTCGCGGCTCTCGAAGAGGCCGCGGTCGAGGCTTCGCACATCTCGAAGTGGTGGTACGGCGGGTTCGCGCTCTTCGTCCTCGTCCTGCTGCTGCTCGTCACCGTCATCATGGGCAAGGGCCGGCCGCACAGCTGAGCGGCTTGGTGAAGGGCTGACGTGGCTTTTGTGGAGCGGGTACGACGCATCGGCGTGATGGGTGGCACGTTCGACCCGATCCATCACGGCCACCTGGTCGCGGCCAGCGAGGTGCAGTCGTACTTCGACCTCGACGAGGTGATCTTCGTCCCGACCGGCCAGCCGTGGCAGAAGTCGGATCGCAAGGTCTCCCCGCCCGAGGACCGGTACCTGATGACGGTCATCGCGACCGCGTCGAACCCGCGGTTCTCGGTCAGCCGGGTCGACATCGACCGGCCCGGTCCGACGTACACGATCGACACCCTGCGCGACCTGTCCAAGCTGTACCCGGACGCCGAGCTGTTCTTCATCACCGGTGCCGACGCGCTCGCCCAGATTCTGACCTGGCGGGACGTCGACGAGATGTTCAAGCTGGCCCAGTTCGTGGGCTGTACGCGGCCCGGTACCGAGCAACTCGAACTGCCGCTGGACCAGCTGCCGATGAATCGGATCACCCTGCTCGAGGTGCCGGCGCTGGCGATCTCGTCGACCGAATGCCGCGCCCGGGTCGCCAAGGGCAACCCGACCTGGTACCTGGTGCCGGACGGCATCGTCCAGTACATCGCCAAGCGTGAGCTCTACACCAACCGTTAGGAACCACATGCCAGCCAGCGAACGCGCCATCGAGCTGCTCACCGCGGCCGCCGAAGCGGCCCACGACAAGAAGGCCGAGAACGTCCTCGCCTTCGACGTGTCCGAGCAACTCGCCATCACCGACGCGTTCCTGGTCGCGTCCGCCTCCAACGACCGCCAGGTGCGCGCGATCGTGGACGCGGTCGAGGACAAGCTCCGCGCCGACTTCGACGCCAAGCCGGTCCGCCGCGAGGGCGCCCGCGAAGGCCGCTGGGTGCTGCTCGACTACCTCGAGATCGTCATCCACGTCCAGCACGACGAGGAGCGCTCGTTCTACTCGCTGGAGCGCCTGTGGCGCGACTGCCCGGTCATCCCGCTGCCGTCGCCCGTCCCTGGTTCGGCTTCGGCGGAATGAGCGCGGGCCGACTGATCGTCTGGCGGCACGGCCGGACGGAATGGAACCTGCAGGACAAGATCCAGGGCCAAGCCGACATCCCGCTCGACGCGGTCGGCGTCGCGCAAGCACGCGCCGCGGCCGCACGGCTCGCGTCCCTCGCGCCCACGCGGCTCTTCGCCAGCGACCTGCAACGCGCCGCGTCCACCGCGGGTGAACTCGCCGCACTGACCGGCCTGAAGATCGAGTACGACGAGGCGCTCCGCGAGATCGACGTCGACGACTGGGCCGGCCTCACCATGTCCGAACTCGCCGCCATCAACCCCGAGGCCGCCGCCCGGATCCGCAGCGGCGAACCCCAGCGCCGCGGCTCCAACGGCGAAACCATCGAAGAAGTCGCCGCCCGGTTCGCGGACGCGCTGTCTCGGATCTCTGCGGAGGGATCCTCCGAGGACACGATCGTGATCGCCACCCACGGCCTCGCGGCCCGCGTCGGCATCTGCCTGTTCCTCGGCATCCCGCAAGCCAACTGGCCCGCCTTCGGAGGCCTCGCCAACTGCAACTGGGTCTCCCTCCTCCCAGGCCGCGCCGGCTGGCGAATCGAAGAGTGGAACGCCGGCTCCCTCCCCGAACCAGTAATGAGCGACGACCCCCAACGGTAAGAAGTACTGGGGGACACCGCCCAGAGGACACCGCTTCGCGGCGGCTGCTCTTGTTGGCCGCCTCCGGCGGCACGCGCGAACCGTTCCGTGCGGCGCACTGCCCATGGCGGATTGGTTGCACCCGTCGAGCGGTCCTGCATGGCACCTGCTGACGGTGGATCCTGCCTGCTTCGGCGAGCCTCCAGACCGCGGTGCGACGTACCGTAAGCAGCTGACAGATCGTGCAGATCAGACCCTCGTCGTACCCGTCTGCAGACCGCAAACAGCCTGTTGTCTACCTCACCAGCCCCACGAGGGAACCGATTTTTCTTTGCAGGCACTCATCCGCTAAGCTTTCGGAGTCGCAAGACACCGCGGGGCTTTGGCGCAGTTGGTAGCGCGCTTCCATGGCATGGAAGAGGTCAGGGGTTCGAATCCCCTAAGCTCCACCGCAGATCAGAGGCCGGTTCTCCACTCGGAGAACCGGCCTTCTTCATGACCTGAGTGACTAAGTGAGTGACTACGGGTTCCGGGGCAAGGTCTGGTCCATCGCGTCCGCTCCATCGGACAGGATCGGCCGCCGAAGCTGTGCTGCAGCTCCCGGCGACAGCTCATCGAGGAGTTGCGAGCACCTTGCCGATGGCCTGCCGCGCGTAGTTCGCTAGGGCCGGGTTGTGTCCTTGAAGTGCCGCAACACAGTCAGGCCTGGGACAGCACGCGCCCTCCGCGGGTCCATGTCCCGTCGTCCAGGTCGCCAGAGGCGTGACGGCCCTCAGGACACCCTGACCTGTGCTCAAATGCGTCTCGCAACATCTCGCAACAACCCTTGACCGCAATCACGCGCAAGCGGAGGGTAGTCACCGGCAACCAACCGCTACCGTCCACCCAAGGAGATCAACATGCGTCTGACCTTGATCGCAGACGATCCCGATTCGAACCCGAACAACTCACCCACGCTCTACAAGACCGACCGGGGCAGCTGGGTCGTGCAGGGGTTGGGTCATCAACGACGCAGACGCGCTCGCTACGCTCAACCTTCCTGATGGTGAGTCCGCCGTCGAGATCCCGGATCGGATGATCCCGATCTGTCCGAGTCGCCCGACCTGGCACGCGCTCCTGGTCGATGACGACAAACTTTATTTTCAACCTGCATGCCCGAGAATTTGCCGTTCGCTTCGCCGCAAGGAGGCATTGAAGTCGTCAAAGTTGATTCCGGTGAGCACAGTGCCGAGAGAATACGTCACTTTGTTGCCTGGTTCGATGCTATCGGAATTAGGGCCCGCGCAGTGGGTAAACTTCTAGAATCGCCGCAGGGAGTGGCTCCGCCCGTCACTTGAATGGCAAACGGGCGATCAGCGTGTAGATCAGGCCTCACTGGTTGCAACTTGCTCAGGAACGCTCAAAGATGGCACCATGCTGACCAAGGTTCTACCTAGCACTGACCGCAATTCGGTGCTCGAGATGCTGGCGCGCGTGCACGCAGATCTAGCCAACTCGCGCGCCCACGACACTGTCGAGCTGATGCACAGCGCCTATCTCGACTGGGCCAACGAATCCGCGCGGATGCTTCATCATATGCTCAGCCCGACTGACCTCGATCGTCTCGTTCTGACGCAGCGCTATTGGGTACTGCAGTCCATGCCGGCAGCCGTAATTGACCCACAAGGTCGGCTCCTTGGCGTTGAGGTCGCTCAGCGCCTCGCCCTGCTCGAGCAGGAGATCGCAGACCTGCGCAACACGATCAACCGGTGGATGCGGCCCGGACGCTTCGTCATCGCCGACACCACCCTGTTTTGTCAGCATGAGGACAGGCTTGAGCATCTTGAGCTCCGAGCCCTGACAGGTGATCGCGATGAGCCGATCCATCTCATCCTTCCCATTGTCATCATCGATGAGCTTGACAGCCTCAAGCAGTCCGGCAAGGCGCACACGCGCTGGCGAGCGGGCTACACCCTGGCGTTCATCGACCGGGTGCTTGGCGGTGGCGGCCTCGAAGGCCGTCTGCGCGAAGCCGACTATGGCCCTCTCGACTCAGGTGGCATCCCCAGCGGCGAGGTCACCATAGAGGTCGTACTTGACCCGCCCGGACACGTCCGACTACCCATCGCCGACGATGAAATCGTCGACCGCGCTCAAGCCATCCAGACACTTGCCGGTCGACCCATCAAGTTCATTACCTTCGACACCGGCCAGTCCACCCGCGCCCGCATGGCGGGACTGGACGTGGTGAAGGTACAGCAGCCTCTTGCGGCCGACGAGCCGCAGATCAATACATCCGGCAATTGAGGCAGCCCGCACGGTATTGCATGGATACACGATCCAGCTCTTACGTAGGCGCCCGAATTAGCGCAAGGGCTTGTGTAAGCAGTTGTGTGCGCAGTTCGTCGACAAAATAGGTCTGCGTCCACGCAGTTACCAACTCCTCGCCAGCAGACAATCTGTTAACATATGCATTTAATAACGATCTGCGGGAGACTGGGTGGCAAAGAAGGGAAGCGTATCGAGGTTCGACACCCTCCGAACCTGGAACGGCGAGCAGAGCCGGGCGTTCGAGGAGCTGTCCTTCCAGCTTTTGAAGGACCAGGCCCCTCCTGGGACGCGCGCCGTCCGTACGGGTAATCCTGATGGTGGCGTTGAGTGGTACACCACTCTGCCGGATGGAACTGAGTGGGGTTGGCAGGCAAAGCACGTCAAAGGCATCGACGCCCTCCTGACGGCGATGACCGGCTCCGTTCAGCGCGTCGCCAAGGAGCGCACCAGCCTCCGCAAGCTGACGTTCGTCATCTCGTGGAACCTCGCGACCAGCAAGGCACCCAGACGCGGACGTCCGATCAAGTCGCAGCGGGAGAAGTACGAAGACAAGATTAAGACCTGGCAGACCACCATCCGCGGCGCGGACCAGATCGAGTTCGATCTTGTGCAGGAGAGTGATCTTCTGCATGAACTCGCGAGGCCGGAACATAGGGGTCGGCGCTGGTTCTGGTGGGGCGACGTTGTCCTCGGCCATGACTGGCTGCTGAGCCACTATGAGCGCCAGGCCAGCGCGGCCAGTGAGAAGTATCGCCCGGATCTACAGGTCGATGTACCCATCCAAGAGGACCTACTGGCGCTGGGCTTCGACCAGTCCGTCCTCGCGACGTTTGACGGTCTCCGACGCGGCATCGTCTCGGCAGCGTCGGACCTGCGCTTGTCCGCCAAGCCTGAAGAGGATCAGGCTCTCGAATCTCTCTACACAGCGATCTCGGACACATCGCGTGCGCTGAGAGCAGCCGCGGAGACGCTCAGCCTGCAGGCGAATGATCCTGCGTCGAAGGTCGACGCTCTCGCGTCTGAGGCCGAGGCCTGCCGAGGTGCAATCGACGCTGCACAGGAGCATGAACGAGATCTCGAGGCAGCGTGGCGCGCCCTGCCTGACGCTGAACGCGAGGATGCCGAAAAGCCAGATGGCCGGGTGAGGAACGAGTACCGCATTCGGGATCTCCTCTCCGCCATCGATGAGCTGGACTCGTGGTACAGGTCAAGAGCCGGCGTCTCGTTCCGGCGACGCGCCTACTTACTAACTGGACAAGCCGGGTCCGGCAAGACCCACCTACTGCTTGATGCCACGCGGCGGGCTCTCGATGCTGGCAGACCCGCCGTGTTCCTCACTGGTGCCCAGTTCGGCCAGGGAAACTTGTGGGCGAGCATCACGGATCAGCTCGGGCTATCGTCCATTGGGGCAGACGAGCTGTTACAAGCCATGGACGCTGCCGG
Source organism: uncultured Actinomycetota bacterium (assembly GCA_963822475.1). Taxonomy (GTDB): domain Bacteria; phylum Actinomycetota; class Actinomycetes; order Propionibacteriales; family Kribbellaceae; genus Kribbella. The sequence continues at coordinate 1,391,368 of CAWGHT010000004.1, read as the reverse complement.
TGAGGCTGCCGCCCTGGTTGGACGTCGCTTCGTCATCTTCATCGATGCGCTGAACGAGACGGTGCCACCCGACTTCTGGCGAGTGCACCTGCCGACGCTCCGTGCTGCCATAGCCCCTTACCCGCACGTCGCCTTGGCAGTCTCATGTCGCGACACGTACGAAGATCTCGTGTTGGAGGGCGCCGAACGCTCGCACTACGTTCGCCGCACTCATCCCGGCTTTGCAGAGCGGGAGGTCGAGGCCACTCAGGTCTACTTCAAGCACTATGGCCTTGAAGCCCCCAAGATCCCCCTGCTGACGCCTGAGTTCACTCTTCCGCTGTTCCTGCGGCTCTACTGCGAGAGCATGTCGCAGACCAATGTCACCGCAATTCCGTCCGGTCACCAGGGCCGTGTCGCCATCTTTGATCGCTATCTTGCGGTCAAGATCTCGATCGTGGCACGGCGCCTCCGACCAACCGCAACGTCCGGTTACGAGCTCAGCGTCGCCAAAGCAGATGTCACCAGCGTCATTGATGCCCTCCTCGATGAGCTGTCCAAGGTCGGCCGCGAGAGCATGAGTACGACCAGTGCCGCGGACGTCGCCAGCAACTCACTCGGAAGCTCCAGCGGCGACGCCACGCGGATCATTGGACTTCTTCAAGAGGAGGGCGTTCTCACCCGCGAACGTCTCTACCTCGGCGAGGGCAACTACGCCGAGGGTATCCGGATCGTTTTCCAGGCGTTTTCGGACTTCCTGCTCTTGAAGCGACGGCTTGCACAGTCGGGTGATCCGCTGGAGGACGAGGGCTTGAAATCGTGGTTGACCGACGACTGCAGCTGGGGCATCAGCGAGGCTGCAACGATCGTCTTCCCTGAGCTCTACGAAGTCGAGCTACCAGATCTGCTAGGCATCAAGCTGGGAAAGCAGCCAAGCCGAGACGAAGACCAGGACGGATGGACACGGCACAACCGCGCCCGCCGGCTCTACGAGTCGCTGGTCGAAAACCTGCCTTACCGCACATCGGAGGCGATCTCTCAACGCACGATCGACCTACTCAACGAGGCTCAGCGATACCTGTCGCGTGATGAGTTCTACAACGTACTCTTCACGATTGCTCCGCAGCCATTGAACCGCCTAAACGCCGAAGGATTACACGACTACCTCATCAGGCGGCGCATGCCACAACGAGACCGGGATTTCGGATTCGCAACCTACCGCATGCTCAATGACGAGTTCAGCCCAGCGGCCCGGCTTGCACGTTGGGCCGCAGCCGGCCCCTACCCGACGTATTCGCCGGAGGTAGTCGAGCTCGCATGCATCCCGCTCTGTTGGCTCTTGTCGTCGCCCAACCGGTTCATGCGCGATTGGGTGACCAAGGCACTGGTGCAGCTTCTCCACGGTCATCTGAACGTGATGCGCAGACTTGTCGAGCGCTTCTGGACTGTCGACGACCCATATGTCGTCCAGCGCGTCGTTGCCATCGCGTACGGCTCACTCCTTCGCAGCTCCCACGCCCAAACCGATGACGCAAAAGCACTCGCGGAGCGTGTGCGCGCCCTTGTGTTCACGCGTCCCATCCGGCCGGACGAGCTTCTGCTCGATGCCGCCCGCGGTGTCGTCCGGTGGGCTGTCGGCCACGACCTGCTTGAGACGGCGGCTTTGGAGTCGTCCAAGCGACCGTACGGATTGAAAGTTCCAGGCCGCCCGCCGACAGACGCGACGCTGGAAGTCAAGTACCGTTGGCAGAAGGATCAGCCCGACAACGAGAGCTATTCGTCGATCACGTTCTCGCTGTCGAAGATGGGTGATTTCTCCCGCTATGTCATCGAGCCGGGGATGCACCACTTCTCCCGCTACCGCATCGGCGAGAAGTATCCAGATCGTAAACCCCGCACGCCGCGGGTGATCAAGGCTCGCTGGAACAAGTTTGTAGCATCACTCAGCGACGATCAAATGGCCCTCATTGACCGCTTCGCCGAAGATTCAGCCCAGCCGGTCAGCAAGCTGGACCTCTTGCGCTCCAATGAGGAGCCCCTTACTAAAGAGCAATGGAACCTACTCGACGCTGCATTCGTCTACCCAAAGCCGAAGATCGTCAGTGACGAGTATCCCGACGATTTGGCTCGACGGTGGATATTTCGCAGAACCCTCAGTTTAGGCTGGACCCCGCAGCTCTTCGGCGAAGAAGACCGCAGAATCGGTCACGGACGTGGTCGCGAAGAGCATAAAGCCGAGCGGTGGGGAAAGAAGTACCAATGGATGGCATATCACGAGCTACTGGCTCGTGTAGCGGACAACTACCAGACGTCTCGATTCTATGGTGAAGGGAAGCCTTACGAAGGTCTACACGAGCTCATAGCCGATCGCGAGATCGATCCCAGTCTGCCGCCGATTGATTTCCGTGCTTTCAACGAAGACGGAGGCGATGGAGCAACGGCCTGGAAACCTCCAATGATTCGTCTGCAGGAGTGGCCTCCCGGATCGCTCGACTTCTCTCGGTACAAGGGAGACGCTCGCCAGTTCCTGGCCGATACGGACTCAGAACCATCCATAACGGCATCTTCGACCCTTCGTGACTCGTCCGGCACTGACTGGGTCGTGCTGGATGGCTTTGTGAGTCACGTCGATCCCTCAGCCAACCGTGGGTGGCGTGGTCTCCAGGAGCGCAGCTCGCTCGAAACCCTGCTGGTACCAGCCAACGAGTCAGAGAGCCTCCTGGCAAGGCTCGATGGCCAGCCGCATCACCAGGTTCGAGACTTGGTCGACCTGCATGGACACGTCGATTGCTGCTATGTCGGCGAGGTGGGTCGCGTCGGACCAAACTGCCCGCACAGGCATGATGAGCTGCAGCCGACGACCGTCGAGGAATCAGAGTTTCACATCGTCCCAACGATCGAGGAGTACACATGGGAAGGCAGTCTGCTTGACTGCTCCATCGGGGACACCGCAAAGGCGGCCCTACCAGCTACATTCATCCAGCAGGCCGCAAAACTAGCGTTTGATATGCGCGGACCAGGCTGGCTCGATCCAGCCGGCTCACCGAGTCTTTAGCTACTACCAAGAGCCAGGCGGCGACAGCCACGCATTCTTGGCCCGGGCTTCGTTCCTGCAGACCTTCTTGGCAGCGCACAAGCTGGACCTGATTCTGCTTCACTGGTTTGAGCGGGTGTCGATCAGCGACAGTTACCAGGACACGCAGCCCTACTTGGAGTCGGGCGGACACGGCAGAATGACCGCTGATCTGGTGGTTCACGAGAGCCGGCGCACCAGAACCGGTCGGAACCTGGACTAGCTTCGGCGGTACTTACGCAAGAAGCGCTCTATCGTGCTCAGGCTGTACTCGCGGCCGGCTTGTGCTTCGGCGTCCCCGTCTCGAAGTGAGTCGCGATGTCGCGTACCTCATTCTCGCTGAGCCGGTCACGCACTGGCGCGCCACCCAAATCGCCCAACTCCGACGCACCGTCACACGCAGCGGCAAGAAGACCGTCGAAGTCGTCTACCTCATCATCTCCGCCGACCACCACCAGCCACCCTCGCGGCCTGGGTGCAAGGCCACTGCGGCATCGAGAACCGGCTCCTACTGGGTCCACAACGTCACCTACGACGAAGGCCGCTCCCAAGTCCGCACCGGCTACAGCCCACACGTCATGGCCACCCTGCGCAACACTGCAGTCAGCCTCCTAGGACTGACGGGCGTCTGAACATCGCCCAAGGCCTACGACATCACGCCCGAAACCCCGAAACCATCCTCAACCTGCTCCTGACCTGCTGAAACACGACTATGCCGGGGCCCTGATCGAAGAGCCCTCAAAGGTCGGTGAGCCGCACTAAGAAGTGCGCGCGATCTTGACCAGCGATGTCAGTCGCGGGATCGTCAGATCGTGACCGACGACAGAACTCCCGGCACTGTCCCCGGGATGCTTCCTGTCGAGTGTCCCGTCTGCCACGAGGGCTTCAACCGGGAACTACCGTCCAAATGCCCCGACTGCAAAGTGCCACTTGTGCGGCGCACGGCCCCCACGGCACCGCCACCGGAATAGCGCGTCAAGCCTCATCCATGATTCTGAGGATGCTGCAGTACCCGCGCGCGCTCGCCACGGCGGCCTTGTAGCTGGCAAAGGCAAGCAACACAAAGAAGGTGGGTGCAGCCAGCCACTGGAGTAGACCTTCTCCATGGCCATGGGGAACGTCGCGGAGAATGAGTGGCGCAGCCACAGCTAGGGACAATGACACGAAGACCAGCGTGCAGTACATGTCAAGTCGAGTTCGGAACTGATCATGCTGCGCCTGGATCCTCGCATCCACGAGTTTGCGACGCCTCAAAGCGAAGCCAGTCACGTCTCCACCTGTGTTCCTCAGTGTAGCCTCGGTGGATCTCAGAACATTCCCTAATTGCGTCGGCATAACAAGCCCGTCCTCCGGATACTCGTCGAGCAGTTGGCGGACTCTGTCGTATCTGGCGACCAGCGACGGGTCCGCGAAGTCGCGCCAAGACGTGTGCGCCCGGAGCTGTTCATCATGCTCTTCGAGACTGACATTTGCCCCTTCGTTGACATCAGACTCGATTGCTGCAACAACTGCCTGGGGTCGCCCGCCACGTAGCATCGGCCCTCGAGCAGAGTTGAATGCTCGATCCCGGAGGGTTAACATCCTGCGCCGCAGCGCCGCTTTGTTGGCGAGGCGAGCGCGGACCATCAGGTGGTGCAACCCGCCCAGCAACCAACGTCGCCTCCAATATCCCTCCAGAGCGCGAATGGATTCGAAGGAAAACGACTGGGTTACAAGTGTTGTCAGCACGACGACCGGAACGGTCACTACCAACAGTGTCACGGGGTCACCCACCAGATGCCCCACCGCATCCGCCACATCGAGGTCGCGCTGCTTCATCAGCCGGTAGAGAACTGCCAGGGAAACAGCTAGGAAGGCTGCGGGTAACCATGCACTCAGCGACAGTTGGTCGAGTATCCGTGCCACTAAAGCGGAAAGCTTCTCCGGGGGCGCGGTCAGATCAGGCTCTATCGGTCGAGGTGTCTCCGACACCACACCACTATTGCGCCAGCAGTTGAGCCATCCCCGGAGGCGCGCCGTTCGTTGCAGCCGGATCTCAGCAGGAGCCCAGCGCAGTCGGGAGCGAGCATGTACTCGTGTCCTGGCCTCTGAACTGCCGGGAGCTCTCTCTTTCTAGAAGCCAGACTCCCGATGCCGTCTCAGTAACCGCTTGACCGTGCTCAGACTTACGCCGTACTCCGTGGCGATCTTGTGCTTGGCTACACCTGCCCGGAACTGACTCGCCATCCTCAGGCCGTCTTCCTGTGTCAGCAGATCACCTGGTCGTGTCGAACCACGGCTTGTCGACTGCACTCCAGGCAGATCCATCCGGTCTCCCTTCCCGATCCGCCGCAGCACATCGAGCATCGGCTTCAGTAGTTCTGGCCGGTTCGAGTAGCGCCTCAATAGCTCCACCGCAGGTCAGAGGCCGGTTTCCCACTCGGGAACCGGCCTCTTGCATGACCTGAGTGACTATCGGTTTGCAGGAGCAGATCATTCGTTGTCTCGGCTCCGTCGGTCAGGAGCGAGGAGATGCGAGTACCTTGGCGACGGCGTGCCATGCGTAGTTCGCGAGGGCTGGGTTGGTGTCCTTGAAGTAGCGCAGCACGATCAGGGCCTGGGACAGCACGCGTCCGCGTCCGCGGAGCCAGGTCGCGTCGTCCACGTCCAGCGTGGCGCGGAACTCGTCGTGGACGTTCGCGGGCAGCAGGTACCACACGGGGAACAGGTCGCACGCCGGATCGCCGACACCGCACGTCTCGAAGTCGAGCACCGCGGTCAGCCGGCCCTCCGCCGACACGAGCAAGTTGCCCGGCGTCAGGTCCGAGTGCACCCACACCTCGCGCCCGTCGTACGGCGCCGCGAGCGACTCCTCCCACGACGCCAGCGCTGCGCGAGTGTCGATCAGGCCGTCCAGCTCGCCGATCGCCTCCCGCGTCGAGGAGTCCATCGAGACCATCGGAGCGCGCGTCCGGCGCTCGCCCGGATACGCCGGCGGCCGGTCCGGCAGGTCGATCCGCCGGAACGCGTCGACGAACGCCGCGAGGTCCGTCGCCAGCCCACGCGGATCAACCAGCGCGTCGGGGGAGGGGTGCGTACCGGCGAGCCAGCGGTGGACGGACCACTCGCCCGGGTACGCCTCGGTGGGTGAGCCGATCGCCTCGACAGAAGGGATGGCCACAGGCAGGAACGGCGCGAGTGCCGCGAGTTTCGCCTGCTCCCGTTGCACTATGTCTGTGATCGCGGGCCGGTGCGCCAACCGTACGGATAGGTCGGTACCGAGGCGGAAGATCGCGTTCACCAATCCACTGGAGTCGACCGGTTCCAGCGGCAATGCGGCCCACTGCGGGAACTGCTCGGCCACCAGTTCGCGGACGAGCGGCGTGTCGATGTCTGCCTGGTCGGCCTGGATCTCGCGGGGACTCACGAGCCCATCCGATCGACCGGGCCTGTCCGCTGTCAACCGGGTATCCAGCTCGGTGGCTTGGTGCGAATGGCATGGCAGAGGAGCGCCGCATAGGCGGTTGCGGTCTGCTAGCTCGCGCGAACTCGCCCGCCCTTGGGGTCGGTGGCGCAGAGTCTCGCTGGCCACGGGAACTCCAGCGGTTCGGAGCTTGCACCCCACTGTTCACCCAGTTCGCGGAGAACCGTGGTAGCACGCTCGATGTCTTCGTCCAGGTACGGACAGGGATCCTGGGAGATGACGCCCCAACTCTCGCGGACTTCGGCGTACGGCGTTGGCTGTCGTTTCTCGACGGCTTCATGGATGACTGCCGCGATCGCCTCACTGATGCCGACGCCCTTGGCAGCCTTCAGAATACGGGCGCTGCGGACCTTGGCGTCGTGGCGCTTCTTGCCCTCGATCTGGGTCATGGTGGAGAACACCGCGCCTGCCGCGATCACGCCGAAGATTCCGTCGGCGATGCCGAGCTCGCGTTCGGTCACCGCGTGCGAGAGGTCGTGCGGTACGCGCCATTTGCGTGTGTACGACGAGAGCGTGAACACTGCGCCGTCCGCCCGCCGGATCAGCGTGAGAGTCTCGCCGCGCGGATCATGCTGGAAGGTGAGCTGCATGTCGTCCAGAGTGACCCCTAGCTCACCCATGCACCACCGGGTTTCCGCCGTTGGGACGTAGCCGGCCGGTTTCCCATTCAACGCATCGTTCCGGACGTGGAGCGTCCGGATTCGGGCGTACGTTGGGGGTATGTCCGACTTCACGATCAAGGCGCTCACGCCGGAGACGTTTGACGACTTCGCTGCTCTTGTCGAGCGGAACAAGGGCATGTTCGCCAGCTGCTGGTGTACGCATTTCCATCCCGACTGCGCGGAGAAGGCGCAGAGCGCCGAGGGGAACCGGGCGCTCAAGCAACGTCTGGTGGCCGACGGGATCGCGCACGCGGCGCTGGTCTACGACGGCGAGCGGGCCGTCGCCTGGGCGGAGTACGGATCACCCGACGAGCTGCCCAACATCCAACACCGCAAGGAGTACGTCGCCACTGCCGAGCGACTGCCCGACTACCGGGTCACCTGCATCCTGGTCGAGCGCGCCTTTCGCGGTCAGGGCCTGGCGGCGATCGCGCTGCGCGGAGCCGTCGACCTGATCGCGCAGGCCGGCGGCGGCCTGGTCGAGGGCTACCCGCACGACACCGGCGGGGTCCGGAAGAAGAACTCGTCGTTCCTCTACAACGGCACCCGCACGATGTACGAGCGCGAGGGCTTCACCTACGACCGCCCCAAGGGCCTGGGCAACTGCGTCATGGTGCGCGAGGTCGCCCCGGCCACGCGCGACTGAACCGGTCCCTCGCCCCACGCGGAGACGACGGCTACCCGGCCCCGCACCATCACGGTTCCTCCCGGCTGTTGGCCTGGCGATGTAGTTTCATGCCAGTTCAGTGGGTCTTGGAGGAGTTGATGGTGGGATGACGGCAGGGCGAGCGGTGCCTACGCAGGACGACGTGCTCGGGTACTTCGATTCGTTGTCGAACTGGGGGCGGTGGGGGGACGACGACGAGCTCGGCACGCTGAACCACATCACCGACGACGTTCGGCTGGCGGCGGCGCGGGCCGTGCGGCACGGCCGGAGTGTGTCGTGCGCGTGGGAGGTCGCCGTACCGGATGAAATGGAGCGGGCGACGAACTCGTGCCCGTGTGCCGCCGACATGCCGGGCGCCGAGCACATGCCGCCGCATTTCCACAAGGATCGGCACTGGGGCTTCTCGAACGAGCGGCTCGGCATGATGTTCCACGGCAACACGATCACCCACCTCGACTCGCCGTGCCATCTGTTCTGGGACGGCAAGATGTACAACGGGCGGTCGCATTCGCTGGTCGACGCGGAGACCGGATCGGCGTGGGCTGCCGTCACGGCGGCGGCGAACGGGATCGTCACGCGGGGAGTCCTGCTGGACGTTGCGGCAGTCCGCGATGTGCCGTGGCTGGAGCCTGGTGAGGGCGTGTTTCCCGAGGACCTCGAAGAGGCCGAGCGTCGCCAGGGTGTGCGGGTGCAATCCGGCGATGCGGTACTCCTGCGCACCGGCTACGGCCGCGCTCGACACGAGGCCGGTGCGGCCGGCGGTATCACGCAGGCCGGGTGGCACGCGTCCTGCCTGCCCTGGCTGCAGGAACGGGAGGTCGCGCTGATCGGCGCTGACACGCCTCAGGACGTACAGCCGTCGGGGTACGACGGCGTACTGATGCCGGTGCACGCCGTGAGCCTTGTCGCGATGGGTCTGTGGATGCTCGACAACTGCGACCTGGAGGAGTGCGTGACCACGGCTGCCGAGCTCGGCCAGTGGGACTTCCAGTTGGCGGTCGCTCCGGTCCGCTTCGCCGGTACGTCGGGCAGCCCGGTCAACCCGATCGCCACATTCTGATCCTGGCCTTCTCGGATTGACCGATAGGGAGGGGTCGCGGGGCGGCGTACTCTCGGAAGATGGACGTGGGGGCGGGCCTTCGGGAGCGTGTGGATCAAGGGTTGTGGCCACTGGTCGAGGGCTTTCTCGGCTCGCATGATGCGGCAGGCTTGGCTGTTGCCGTGGTGCGGGATGAGGAGGTTGTCTCGCGTGGGTTCGGCGTTCGAGATGTCGGGACCGGTACGCCGGTCACGTCCGAGACGATGTTCCATCTGGCTTCCGTGTCGAAGCCCTTCGTCGCGACCGCGATCGTGTCCGCTGGCGACCGCTCGTGGCGACGATGGACCTGTGCTTGATCTGGATGCTCCGATCACCGAATGGGTGCCTGAGTTCACCCTCGCCGACGGTCGGGAAGGAGAGGTCACAGCCCGGCGCCTGCTGAGCCACGTGAGTGGACTCCCCGACATCGACGACTACGGCTGGCACGATCCTCAGCTCGGCGACGACGCCCTCAGCGAACTCGCGCGCAGCATCTCGGACTGGCGACTGCAGTCGGAGCCGGGCTCGGCGTTCTCCTATTCCAACGCCGGGTTCGAGCTTCTCGGGCTGTTGCTGTCGAGGGTCACGGGGAAGACATTCGAGCACGCGGTCCGGGACCTGGTCCTGGCCCCACTCGGAATGCGGAACAGCACCTTCCTGCGCGCCGACGTACCCGCACACCTGGCCTCCTCACCTCACGTGGGGATGCCACTGACGGTGCCCGAGGGCTCCTACCCGTACACCAGGCGCCATGCCCCGAGTTCGACCCTGCACTCCAATCTGGTCGAGATGTGTCGCTGGATGGTGGCCCACTTCGAGCCTGCCAAGGGATCCGACGCGCAGTGGGCGCGACTGGATCCTGGGCTGCTCGAGTTGATGTGGAAGCCGGTGATGCCGCTGGAGCGTCCGCCGTGGATGGACGCGGTGGGACTCAGTTGGTTCGTGGGCAACTACCGCGGCTATCGAACGGTGAGCCACGCCGGTTCGGACCCCGGGTTCGGATCGAGGCTCGTGATGGTGCCTGAGTTGCGTACTGGCGTTGTCGTGCTCGCCAACTCGAACAACATCCCTGCTTCGGACATCGCCGCGGCGGCGCTCGATATCGCCCTCGCCGACGTACCTCTCTCAGCGAAGCCTGACGGGATGATCGACCTCCGCGCCTTCCCGCGCTCGGTCGTCGGACCTGTCGCCGAGGTGCTGAGAGCGTCGGGGCCGGAAGCCGCCAAGGTGGAGTTCCACCGACTGGCCGCGGTCGAGCCGGCCGAGTTCGACCTCGACGACGAGGGGTTCGTCGACGCCACGTGGGCAGCGATCGAACTGCACCGCCCGAGCCTGGTCTGGCCTCTCCTGCGCATGTGGACCGACTTGCGTCCGGACTCGTCCGACGCCTGGACGATGACCGGATGCGCCCATCAACTGGACGGCCAACTCGATCTGGCGAGAAGCGCCCTCCGACGCGCCATCGACCTCAACCCCGAGAACGAAGACGCCGCAGAGATCCTGAGCAAGGTCCCTTCGGCCTGAACTCCACGAACGCCAGGCCGGTCCACTGGACCGGCCTGGCGTTCGTACTGGGGACCGCGGTCTCACGATGTACCGCGAGTCGTGGTTGTTGGATCGGATCTGGCAGGCATGGCTCGGTCTGACCTTAGGCTTTGCGGCAAGAGCGAGGGTCTGGAGGTAGTGGTGGTGCATCTTCTTGCGGACGACGCCGGGATGACTGTCTACGTTGGATGTCCCGAGCTGCTTGGTGGTGAGGACGGCGGGACGGTGCTGGCCGAGTTCTATCGCGAGGTGCTCGGCTGGCAGTTGTACGACGCGTACGGGACGTTCTTCCTGTCGAGAAGCCCCAAGTTCCGGATCGGGTTCGACGGTGATGGCTGGTCGGATCAGCGGCCGCCGCGATGGCCCGACCCGGAGTACCCACAGCAGATCCACTTCGACATCGCCGTACCGGATCTGGACGCCGCCGGCGCGCGCGTCACCGCCGCAGGTGGCACCCTGCTTCAGGACCGGATCTATGCCGATCCCGCTGGACACCCGCTCTGCCTCTACCCGGACCCGTCCAGAGCGGCGACGGTCGCCCGCCTCGTCTACGACTGCTTCAGTCCGCGCTCGCTGGCAAGGTTCTACGAGGGTTTCCTCGGCGTACCGGAGCGACTCGAAGACTCACCTGAGCGAGTCGTGATCGACCTCGACGACGATGAGCTGCCCAACCTGGCGTTTCAGCACGCACAGGTCCCCGCGCCGCGGTGGCCCGACCCCGCCTACCCGGCGCAGCTGCACGTCGACTACCGATTCACGGTCGACCACGAACTTCCCCACTTCCAAACCCCAGCAGCCAAGGCCGCGATGGCACGCGCCGAAGAGCTCGGCGCCCTCCACCTCCAGAACGTCGTGTACGCCGACCCAGCCGGCCACCCGTTCTGCTTCTGAACCGCGTGGGAGCATGGGGTGTGGAGATCGAGCGCCGCCTTGACGGGGGCATCAATGAGGTCTCGCAGATCGGGCAGACGATCCGACGTCCGGTCGGGCCTTGGTCTGCATCCGTCCATGAACTTCTTCAGCATCTCGAAGCCAGCGGGTTCACCGGAGCGCCGCGATTCCTCGGCATTGACCAGGAAGGGCGAGAGATCCTGTCCAAGGTGTCGGGCGAGACGCCTTGGCCACCTGGCCCGCTTGAGCCGACGTTGCTCGACAGTGCGGCCGCCTTGTTGCGCAGGTACCACGACGCGGTCGAGGGCTGGAGTCCGGCGACCGACGCGTGGCAATCGCCACCTGTACCGGTTGGTGAGCCGGAAGTCATCTGCCACAACGACACCGCTCCCTGGAACCTGATAGCCCGAGACGGCGCGATCGTGGCCTTCGTGGATTGGGATACTGCGGCACCCGGCCCGCGCACTTGGGACCTGGCGTATCTGGCCTACACCCTCGTCCCACTCGCCGCGCCCGAGAACCTCGAACCGATGGGCTGGCCGAGCCCAACTCCCGTGCACGAGCGGCTTGCGCGAATCCGGGACGGCTACGGCTGCACGCAAGAGCAGTGGCATGCGGTCCTCGACACCATTCCAGTTCGCGTCCAAGCCGCCTACGACACGATGCGGATCTGGGCGTCCGAGGATCGCCCCGGCTGGCAGGCGCAATGGGAACAACCCGAGCCATGGCGACACGGCGCCGGCTACCTCCGCGACCTCACCTACATCCAGAACTCCCTGGACCACTGGCGGACGTGAAGTCCGCCGACGCCGTGCAGGTGGACAGGTGGTGTTGGGTGGTGGGGTAGTGCACCTGAGCGTGGTGGGGTTGGGTGTGTACGGCGTCTCGGGGTGCTCTACCTGTCGGGAGTGCACATCGTCAGTGGGGGAGGGGGTGGAGGAAGCGGGTGGGGGCGGGGGTGTAGCCGTGGGATTGGTAGAAGGTGTGGGCTTGGGTTCTGTGGGGTGAGCTGGTTACTTCTATGCGTAGGCAGCCGTGGTGGGTGGCGAAGGATTTCGCGGCGGCCATGAGGTGGGAGCCGATGCCTTGGCGGCGGGCTCGGGGGGAGACGACCAGGGCTACGATGCGGGCCCAGGTGCCTTCGCGTTCGAAGAACGGGGAGGTGTGTACGGCGATGACGCCTAGGACGCCCTGGTCGGTGTCGGCGACGTACACCGCTCCGGCAGGGTCGTCGGCCCAGGTCTCGAGGCGGGCAGCGGTCGTCGCCGGATCAGACTGCGGATAGCCCAGTTCGTCCAGCAACTCGTTGATGGCGGCAGCGTCAGTACTGCGGGCGAGACGGATGTCCATCAGGCGATCGGGAAGTCGAAGTACGTGTCCGGGTACGGCTCGTCCAGCAGCGTGTAGTGCCACCACTCGTGGTCGCACCGGCTGAATCCCGCGGCCTCCATGATGGAGGCAGAGATGCCGCCGGTTGTCGGCCTCGAGTGAGGTGATGCCGGTTGCGCCGTGGTGCGAGATCGAGTCCATCAGGTCGTGGTGGCCGCCCATCGGAGCCAGCTCGCCGGTCGCCAGGTCGTACAGCGTGAGGTCGACGGCGCTGCCCCGACTGTGGCCGGACTTCGTTGCTACATAGCCCTTTTCGAACATCGCCGCACGGTCGATGTTCGGATAGTGCCGCGGCTTCGTCCGCCCCTCCTCAGGCTGCCGAGCCCAGCGCAGGAAGTTGTCCACGGCACGTTGCGGGCGATACCCGTCCCACAACAGCAGACCGAAGCCCCGCGGTTCCGCCTTCTCACACGCTCTCTCCAGCGCCGCGCACAAAGCTCGGGTGCCGACGATGCGGTTCACCAGGTAGCCGTCCACCGGTTTCCCGGTGAAGTTGTCCCACGTGGCGTACTTCGAATCCCACCGAATCCCGGACGCCACCTCATCCACAAAGGCGAAGTCTGCGTTCACTGGAGCTTCCCGGTCAGAGTCACCGACACCAGCCGGTCGATCACCTCACCCAGCGGTACGCCGGCAGCCGCCATCATCCTGGGATAGCGGCTGTACGACGTCATACCGGGCAAGGTGTTGACCTCGTTGAGGACGGCCCTCCCGTCCGCCGTGAGGAACATGTCGACGCGCGCGAGCCCGCCGCATCCCAACGCGCGATACACGGCCTGCGCGGTCTCCTGGATGAGCGCGCGCGACTCCTCCGAGATGTCCGCCGGCACGACGAACGTCGAGTTCTCGGAGCCAGTCTCAGGCGAGTCCTCCTGGTGGATCTTGAAGAAGCCGTGTGAGAGCGCGATGCGATCCAGTTCGCCGGTCATGACGCCGAGTTCGTTGCCGAGCACGGCGCAGCCGACCTCACTGCCGACGACAGCCTCTTCGATCAGCACCTTCGAGTCGTACTGGCCCGCAGTTTCCAAAGCATCAGGCAGTTCCGCGCTGCTGGACACCTTGTTGACGCCGAAGGACGAACCCGAACGGGCCGGCTTCACGAAGACGGGATACGGGAGTTCCTCGGGGTCGAGGTCGGCCGTGGCGATCCAGAAGTTCGGCGTCGCGATGCCGGCGCTGCGGGCGACGGTGTAGGTCAGGGACTTGTCGATGCACTGCACGGAACTCTGCAGATCGCAGCCCACGTAGGGGATCCCGGACAGTTCCAGCAAGCCCTGGATCACGCCGTCCTCGCCGCGCTTGCCGTGCAGCACCGGAAACACCAGATCCAGGTTGATCGTCCGGTACTGCCCCTGCCTGATCCGCGAACCCAGCCGGTCGGACTCCAGTACGAGCAGCCCCTGCACGCTGCTGTCCGGCGACAGTACGACCGGAAGGCAGTTGCCGTTCTCCCACTCCGGACCAGGGGCGTCGCACAGCTTCCAGGCGCCGTGCTCCGTGATCCCGATGTAGAACGGCTCGTACTTCTCGAGGTCGAGGTTCTTCGCGATCTCCTGCGCGGACTTGACCGAGATGTGGTGCTCCTCGGAAATGCCCCCGAAGAGGACGCCGATCTTCAACCTATCCATGCTGTTCCCTGCTTCCGAAGTTCAGGCAATTGATGATGGAGTTCTCGACCGTGTCGCTGAGCGCGTGGTCGGTGTAGTAGGCCGTGTGCGGACTGATGAGCACGTTCGGCAGTTGCTGCAGCCGCAGCAGCAGGTCGCTCTCGACGGGTTCGTCGCGGCGGTCGGCGTAGAAGATTCCTTCTTCGCCTTCGAGTACGTCGAGTGCGGCGCCACCCAGCCGCCCGCTTTCGAGGGCGTCGACGAGTGCCTCGGTGTCGAGGAGTGCGCCGCGACCGGTGTTGACCACGAACGCGCCGGGCTTCAGTTGCGCGATCCGCCGGCGATCCAGGAAATGATGGGTTTCCGCGGTAAGTGGCGTGTGCAGCGTGACGATGTCGCTCTGCAGGAAGAGCTCGTCGAGCGGAACACGTGTTCCGGGATCCTTGTCATAGGCAAGCACCCGGCAGCCGAACCCGCGCAGCCGGTCGATCACCGCCTTGCCGATGCGACCTGTTCCGATGACCCCGACGGTCAGGTCGCGGAGCTCTCGCCCGCGGGTGGCACTCAACCGATAGTCGTGTACGTCGGCGCGCCGGAGGACCGACTTCATGTTCCGCACCGCCATCAGCATCAGCATGATCGTGTAGTCCGCGACGCTGTCGGGCGAGTACGCCACGTTCTCGACGCAGATGCCGACGCGTTCGGCGTACCGCACGTCGATGTGGTTGTAGCCGACGCTTCTGGTGGAGATGTACGTGACGCCGATCCGGCTCAGGGCGAGCAGCGTGGCGTTCGTGACCCGCGTTTTATGACCGACGCTGATGCATCGACTGCCGAAGGCCAGTTCTGCAACGTCCTCGGATACTGCGGCTGACGTGATGGTCGGAGCGATGCCGAAGCGTGGCGCCAACTCCCGGAACAAGGCGGCCTCGTCCGGCTCGCAGCCGAAGACGGCGATGCCCGCGACGGTGCGCCGTACCGCGGTAGCAGCCGGTTCGCTGTAGGTCATGCCTCCAAGTCAAGAGGAGGTCGTGTTGTCAGCCTGTATCCGGTTTTCGATATGCCGACGAAATGTCCACCAGCGACGAGACACCAATGCGGCCAGCCCGGCACCGGTGGCGTTGAGCAGTACGTCGTCCACGGACGACACCCGATCGAGCCGCAGCACGTACTGCGCGATCTCGACCAGCATCGAGCAGCCTGCTCCGAGTGCAAGGACCCGCGGTATCGATGCCACCACAGGAAACCGAAGCGGAGCGAAGAATCCGAGCGCCGCGAACACCAGCAGGTTGCCGACGATCCCACCTGCCGACATCGTCAGCAGGTCCCGCAGCGGTATCAGGCTGAACCGACCGGGGACCTCGCCCGCGTGACTGCCTGGCAGCATCGTCATCCAGACCCACGGCACCGTCCCGTAGACCATGCCGACCTCGGCCACCGACGTACGCCAAGGCCGCGGGCCAGTACGTCGCCACACGAGAAGGAACACCACCAGAACGGCCACCGGCGCGGCGGCGACCGTGAGAAGGACGACGCCGTTGAAGGTATCGACCAGGTGGTGCCAGTCCTTGACCATCACGCTATCTTCGCTTGCCTCTCAGGTACTCGCGCCGCCTCATGTAGAGGTCGAAGGCCCGGTACATCACCGGCCGCAAGGGCAGGTCCCACTCCCCGACGTACCGTACCGCCCGGCCGCCGGTGCCGACCTTGAACTGGATCAGTCCGACGTGCGCGTCGTCGACGTCGAGGGTAGGCGTGATGCCGCGGAGGTCGTACACGTCGCAGCCGGCCGCGAGCGCGTCGCGGATCATCGCCCACTGGCAAGCGTTCGAGCCGCGCACCTCCCGCTTCTCGGTCGCGGAGGCGCCGTACGAGTACCACGCATAGGCGCCAACACGGACCAGGATCGTGGCGGCGACCAGATCGCCCTGGTGGTGAGCCAGGTAGAGCTTGATCCGCTCAGGATCCTCCGCGCTCAGCTCAGCGAACATCGTCTCGAAGTACCGCAGCGGCCGCGGCACGAAGTGATCGCGCTCGGCGGTGTGCACATACAAGTCGTGAAACGCCTTCAAATCCGACCCGACCGTGACCTCGACGCCCGCCTTGGCCGCCTTCTTGATGTTGCGACGCCACAGCTGATTCATGCCCCCGAGTACGTCGTCCTCGCTCCGCCCCGCCAGCGGCATCTCGTACTTGAACTGCGGCTGCCCTGCCCCGAACCCGTCCTCCGGACTCTGCGCCAGCCAACCAGCGTCCCGCAGCCAACCAGCCACCCGCGCACCCAAGAGATCGCTTTCACCAGGCACGTCCGTCAGCCGCCCAAGGCCCGGGTCCGCAATCCCGGCCTTGACCTGAGCGGCACTCCACCTGTCCGTCCGCAGCGGCGGAACCAGCCGGATCGCGAACGCACCCTGCGCCTTCAGGTACGCCGCCAACGGGTCGAGCCACCTGCTGAGATCGCCGGTCCAGTCGATGGACGGCCCGTCGGGCAGATAGGCCAGCGTATGGCGCTCGAGCCGCGGCACCGGCCGGTGCAGCACGAGCCCAGCGCCGACGAGCCGCCGCCCGTCGTACCAACCGAGAGATTCGCTACGCCACTCGGTCTTCACGCGACCCCACGCCGGCGTCTGAAGGAAGCTCACCGACCGCTGGGCCCGGACGAACTCCAGATGCGCCGCCGAGCTGATCGGCGAGACGGTCAGCGTCACCCCTGCATCCTCGGATCGTGCGTCGGGTCGGCGTACCTGGGCGGGCAGCCACGCGTGACAGCCTCCGGGCGCAGCTCGTAATGCCACGGCTCGTTGTCGTAGATCTGGCACAGCCCATACCTGAAACCGTGCTCGGACAGCCACGCCGTCGCGTCGGAGCGCCCGATGTCGATCGCCTGCCCCGCCACGTGCGGAGACGTCGTAGGAGTGGCGACCCAACGGGCCGCTTCCCGCTCCGAGCCGTACTTCGAGACGGCCTCCTGGAGCAGGTGTTGCTGGTACGCCGGCGTACGCCAGCCGCTGTTGACGTAGAACTTGACCCCGTCGTCCGCGGCGTCCCTCGCAGCCTTGCGCAGGGCAACGAGCAGCGCGGGATCGAGGTTGGCGACCGCGGGGATGTCGTCGAAGACCGTGACACCGTCAGGTACGGCGCCGTCCGTCTCGCCGAGCGTGGATCCGGCCGGGAAGGACGGGAAAGCGAGCGACTGGTGGATGAACACGCCGATGATCGCCACGTTCGCGACCAGGAGCGTCGCGCGGATGGTCATCTTGGTACGGCGGCCTGCTGCCGGTGCGCTGACGGACATGGGTCCAGTCAAAACACGCGGGTGTTGTCAGCGCGTATCCGGTTTTGGATACGCGGGCGATATGTGACGCCTCGTACCATCGAGACTGTGCGCGTACTGATCGTGGAGGACGAACCTGAGATGGCGGACGCCATCCGGGCCGGCCTGCGCCTCGAGGCGATCGCCGCCGACGTGGCCGGTGACGGCGACATCGCGCTGGAACTGCTGACCATCAACACCTACGACATCGCCGTTCTGGACCGCGACATCCCCGGCCCGTCCGGGGACGAGATCGCCAAGCGGATCGTTGCCTCCGGCAGCGGTATGCCGATCCTGATGCTGACCGCGGCCGACCGGATGGACGACAAGGCGTCGGGGTTCGAGCTCGGCGCCGACGACTACCTGACGAAGCCGTTCGAACTTCAGGAGCTGGTCCTCCGGCTCCGGGCGCTCGACCGCCGGCGCGCCCACAACAGACCGCCGGTGTGGGAGATCGCGGGACTGCGGCTGGACCCGTTCCGCCGCGAGGTCTACCGCGACGGCCGGTACGTCGCCCTCACCCGGAAGCAGTTCGCCGTACTCGAGGTCCTGGTCGCCGCCGAAGGCGGGGTCGTCAGCGCCGAGGATCTCCTCGCGCGGGCCTGGGACGAGAACGCCGACCCGTTCACGAACGCCGTACGGATCACTGTCTCGGCCCTGCGCAAACGCCTCGGTGAGCCCTGGCTGATCGCGACGGTGGCCGGTGCCGGCTACCGCATCGACACTGGAGCTGAGGGCCGTGGATAGGGAGCCCGGGCTGAGCGTTCGGCTCAAGCTGACCCTCAGCTACGCGGGATTCATCATGCTGGCGGGTGCCTTGCTGCTCGCGGTCGTGTGGGTGTTCCTGCTGCGCTACGTACCCGACGTGACCATGGGCCCGATGCACACACCTGATCGCTCCGACCTGATGCGTGCCTTCATCCCGAAGGTGAGCATGATGCTGGTGTTCCTGCTGGTCTTCGGTCTCGTCGGGGGCTGGATCCTGGCCGGCAGCATGCTCGCGCCGCTCACTCGCATCACCAACGCGACCCGCCTGGCCGCGAACGGCTCGCTGTCGCACCGGATCCATCTCGAGGGCCGCACCGACGAGTTCCGCGAGCTGGCCGACGCCTTCGACGTCATGCTCGCCCGCATCGAAGCGCACGACGCCGAACAGCAGCGGTTCGCGGCGAACGCCTCCCACGAGCTGCGCACCCCGCTGGCGATCACGCAGACGCTGCTCGACGTGGCCCGCAGGGATTCCGACCGCGACACCGGCGAACTGGTCGAGCGCCTCCACCTGGTCAACACCCGGGCGATCGACCTCACCGAGGCGCTGCTCCTGCTCAGCCGCGCCAACCAGCGGACCTTCATCCGCGAACCCGTCGACCTGTCCCTGCTGGCGGAGGAGGCCACCGAAACGCTGCTCCCGTTCGCCGAGAAGCGCGGCCTCACCATCGAGACCTCGGGGGAGGTGGCCCCCACCATGGGGTCGAACTCGCTGCTCCTGCAGCTGACGACGAACCTCGTGCACAACGCGATCGTCCACAACCTGCCGGACCAGGGCAGCATCTGGGTCCGGACCGCCGTCGGCCCCCGGACCGTGCGGCTCACCGTCGAGAACACCGGCCAGCAACTCACCGCCCACCTGGTGTCCACGCTGGTCGAGCCGTTTCAGCGGGGTGCCGAGCGGGCCCGCTCCGACCACGCGGGCGTCGGCCTCGGCCTGGCGATCGTCAACAGCATCGCGCAGGCCCACAGCGGAACCCTCACCCTCACCCCGCGCGACGGCGGCGGCCTGCGCGTCACCGTGGAGCTACCCCTGCGGAAAGCCGAGAAGAGCAGGACGCGACGAGCCCACAGCGCCGCAGGACCGGAAAGCTGATCTCTAAGCGGCCTTGAGCGTGAGCGTCAGGTGGGTGATGCCACTCGGGCTTGAGACCACCTCGATGTCGTACCTGTCCTCGAGCGCCTCCAGACCGTCCCACAGCCGGACGCCGCGGCCCAGCAGGATCGGGACCTGGGCGACGTGCGCGTAGTCGATCAGACCTTCGGCGAGGAAATCCCGTACGACGGTGGGCCCGCCGCCGACCCGGACGTCGCCGCCGTTCGCCGCGGCGCGGGCCTGCTCGATGACCTCGCTCGGCGTGGCGTCGACGAAGTGGTACGTCGTGCCGCCCTCCATCTCGACCGACGCGCGCGGGCGGTGGGTGAGCACGAACGTCGGCGAGTGGAACGGCGGGTTCGGGCCCCACCAGCCCTTCCACTCCGGGTCGTCCTGCCATCCGGGCGGACCGAACTTCCCGGCGCCCATGATCTCGGCGCCGATCCCGGGCTCGTGCCGTTCGGCGAACGCGTTCTCGATGCCGACGGTGCCACCGGACAGGCCGTCCGCCCCGTGGAAGAACCGGGTGCCGACCAACCACTCGTGCAGCCGCTCGCCGGCATGCCCGAACGGGGCTTCGAGGGACTGGCCGTCGCCGGTGGCGAAGCCGTCGAGCGAGATCGCGAGGTTGTGAACACGGACTTGGGACATCGGAATGCTCCTTCGGTTTCGGCGCCGCCTTCGGGCGCTCTCACGGGAAGGTCGACGCCAACCACCCCGTCTTGACATCACCACACCGAGAATCTGTTTTTGCCGCTTGTTCACCGTCGAAATGAGTCTGATTAGCGTGTGCTCCGAGCGGGGCACGGTGTCCTGCTCCCCGAAGGAGGATGCGCAGATGGAGAGAGCTCACGTCAACAGGAGGACAGTCCTGGGCGGCCTGGCCGGGGCCGTCGGCGCCGCGGCATTACCCGGCGGAACGGCGTACGGAAACAGTTCCACAGAGGTGCGGCGGCACCCGGCGGCCTGGCCAGAGCTGGAGCCGTACGGCGTGGCTGACACCCGGCTCGACCTGTGGCCGCGGGACGACAACTCCTTCGTGTTGCCGCTCGAGCTACGGCCTCGTGACGAGGAGCTCGGGCGGGTGTGGATGCGCGACACGTACGTCAACTGCTTCACGGTCGACGGCCGTCCGCTGTACGTCGCGACCGGCACGACGCGCGTACCGGGACGCCCCGGCGCCGGCCCGTGGAACGACGGCATCTTCGTCTGGACCGCACCGTCGCTCCACGGCCCGTGGCGGCTCGCCGACACGAGCGGGATCCGGCCCGACGCGGAGCTCGGCAAGGTCTGGTCACCCGAGTTCGCCGGCGAGAACACGCCCGGCCGTACCGTCGTCGCCCCGTGGCAGGAGTACTGGTACGACGACCAGTTCGGCAAGCGTGGAAACGCCTGGGCTCCCGAACTGCACTACTTCCGCGGTACCTGGTACATCGTCGCCTGCATGGGCGACCACTCCCGCAAGGTCGGATCGTTCCTGCTGATCAGCGAGGGCGGCGTCGAAGGCCCGTACCGAGTTGCCCAGGGCAACCTCACCAAGCCGTTCGGTGACTCGTTCATCGGCGGCCCTGCCTTCATCCTGCCCGGCGCCTACCACCACATCGACGGCGGCCTGTTCTCCGAGGGCGACGACGCGTGGCTCGTCCTGCACAACAACCTCTACGCGCGGTTCCGCGACGACATGGAGGACATCGTCCCCACGACCAATCTGCCCGCGTTCCAGCAGAGCGCGTACTCGCCGGAGCCCTACCTCGAGGGTGCGTACGTGCTGAAGTACGGCGGGAAGTACTACCTCATGCACGCCGCCTGGGACCGCGCCTCGACGAACCCGGACGGCAGTGCACGCAACGCCTACGACCCGCCCGCGCCAGGCCGGGTCCAGTACCAGTACGACCTGATCATGGCGGTCGCCGACCGTTTCGAGGGCCCGTACTCGAAACGCTGGACCGCGGGCGTCGGCGCCGGCCACAACAACGTCTTCGTCGACGCCTCCGGCCACCTGTGGGCGACCTTCTTCCGCAACCCCGCCTTCGGCTACTGGGCCGACCCCACCCGCATCAACGACGCCGCGGTCCCCGGAGTCGTCCGAATGGAGTGGACAGGCCCGAAGACCAACCGCCTGTACGTGCGCCGCCGCTGACGAGCTACTACTTCTGGTACGTCGTTTCGTCGAGGCCGCTCATGGTGGGGTCGTAGGCGACGTCGCCCACGTCGTACATGGACGTCATCCAGTGGTAGAAGTTGTCGCCGCGCTCCCGCAGTACGGCGTACAGCCGCCGCATCATTCGCGACCGTACGCCGGCCTGCTCCGGGTGCTCGTACACGTTGAGCAGTTCGTCCGGATCGAGCTCCAGGTCGTACAGCTCGTTCACCGAGTCCGGATTCACCACGAGCTTGTACCGGTCCGTGCGCAGCATCCGTTGCGGGTAAGGGAAATGGTGCCCGTGGAACTCGCACACGATGTCGTCGTCCCACTCGACCGGCTCGCCGCTCACCAGCGGCAGCAGACTGCGCGAGTCGACGGCGGCCTTCGGATCGGCTCCGGCGAGTTCGAGGATCGTGGCGGTGCAGTCGAGCAGGCTGACGAACTCGTTCCGTACGACGCCTTCCGGCTGCCCGGGCACCCGGATCAGACCGGGAGTGCGGTAGATGTCCTCGTACATCGCCGGCCCCTTGTCGTGCAGCCGGTGCGAGCCGGTGAACTCCCCGTGGTCGCAGGTGAAGAAGACCGAGGTGTCGTCGGCGAGCCCGAGCCGGCGCATCGCGTCCAGCACCCGGCCGAGCTGGAAGTCGATCAGCGCGACGTACCCCTGGTAGATCGCGATGAGCTTGCGCGTGGTCTCGATCGGCATGGTGTCGAACGTCCAGTGCGCGCTGTAGTTCTTCTGCACCATCGGCTTGCCCTGGAACGTCTCCGCGATCGATCGTGGCAGTTCGACGTCTGCGGGATCGATCAGGTCGAAGTACTCGTCCGGGAGGATGTACGGCAGGTGCGGCCCGAAGAAGTGCAGCGCGAGGAAGAACGGCTGCTCCCGCTCACGGACGTCCCCGGCGTACCGCTCGAGCATCTCGATCGCACGGGTGGCGAGGTAGTGCTCGAACGTTGCCTCCACCGGCTGGTGCAGCCGGGCGGCGAGCAGGTTTCCGGGCCCGCCGTTGGGCAGTGTGCCGCGGATCCGGTCCGAGATCTCGTACGGCGGCAGGCTCCGCTCCTCGAGGTAGGCCAGGTAGTCGGGGTGATCCACCGGGTTGTGCCAGCCCGGCAGGTCGGGGCCGTCGAAGCCGAAGTCGCCGGCCGACTTGTTGGTGCCGACGTGCCACTTGCCGATCAGTCCGCAGTTGTACCCGTTGTCGCGCAGCGCCTGCGAGAACGCGAACGAGCCTTCGCCCAGGTCCTCGAGGTACCCGACGTTCCGCTCGTAGTTCGCCAGCAGTTTGTGCCGGAACGGCGCCTGGCCGGTGAGCAGGCTGGCGCGGGCCGGCGTACAGATCGCCGTCGGCGTGTACCAGCGGTCGAAGCGGGTCCCGGTGCGGGCCAGTTCGTCGAGGTTCGGGGTGGTTCCCAACTGGTTGCCGTAGGCACCGAGCGTGTCGGCCCGGTGCTGGTCGGTCATCAGGAACAGGATGTTCTTCGGCTCGCTCACTTGGCCACCGAGCCGGAACCAGCCGTGGTGAACAGGTCGCCGGTGTAGTAGGTCTTCGGGTCGGCCTTCGACTTCAGCTTGCCGGCCTGGACGAAATAGTCGGCCATCCCGTTCAGCCACTTGCCGATCGTGCCGTCCTTGGTCTTCGCATCCAGTTCCTCGACCGACAGCACCTTGACGTTGCCCGCGTCGGCCTTGACCTGGTCGACCGGCACGCTGAGCATCTTCGCGGTCAGTTCGATCGCCTTGTCCCTGTTGGCGGAGCGGTAGGCCATCGCGTCACGCAGTACGGCGATCGTCTTCTCGGTCTTGTCCTTCTGCCCGGACACGACGTCGTTGCCGGCCACGAACGCGGTCGGGAACGAGACCTGGGACTCGAAGTCGGAGTTCTTGGCGAGCTCCGTCAGGTCCGGGACCTGCTTCTTGATGGTTCCGATCGCGGGGTACCAGAAGCCCGCCGCGTCGATCTTCTTGGACGCGAACGCCGAGACGATCGTCGAGGCGTCCATGTTGACGACCTTGACGTCCTTCTTCGTCATACCGGCCTTCTGCAACGCGAGGGTGAGGATCATGTCACCTGAAGTGCCTTCCGGTACGCCGACGGTCTTGCCGCGGAGCTGGTCGATCGAGGTGGTACCGGAGCGCGCGATCACCCGGTCGGCGTTGCCGAGGGTGTTGATCGCGACGATCTTCGCCTGCCCGGACGCCGGCAGCCAGAACGCACCCGGGCCGATGTAGCCGAAGTCGAGGTCGCCGGTGCCGAGGGCCTGGATCTGCAGCGGGCCGTTCGTGAACACCTTGGTATCGGCCTTCAGACCGTGCTTCTCCCAGAGCTTCTGGTCCTTCGCGATCGCGAGCAGGCTGGTGCCGTTGTAGTCGGCGATGTAGCCGAACTTCACCTCCTGGAGGTCGCCGCTCGCGCCGTCGTCCGAGCCGCCTCCGCAGCCGGACAGGGCGAGCGCCAGGGCGGCGGTGCCGGCGGCCAGGGCCGTCAGTTTGCGTGAGAGTGACATAAGACGTCCTTAGGATCGAGACGGTAGGGAGGTTCTGGAATCGGCTGCGGTGCGGCCGTCCTGGTGGTAGACGGAGTGCCAAACCCGGTTGCGCAGTGCGGCGAACTCGGAGCTGAGGCGGAAGTCCTCCGACCGGGGGTACGGCAGATCGACGTCGATCACGTCGTAGATCCGGCCCGGCCGGGCGGCCATCACGATGACGCGGTTAGCGAGGAAGACCGCCTCGTCGACGTCGTGGGTGATGAACATGACCGTGCGCTGTTCCTGGCTCCAGGTGTCGAGGAGCTGCTCCTGCAGCTTGACCCGGGTCAGCGCGTCCAGGGCCCCGAACGGCTCGTCCATCAGCAGGATCGACGGGTTCACGGCGTACGCGCGGGCGATCGCGCACCGCTGCCGCATACCGCCGGACAGCATCTTGGGCAGCGCGTCGGCGAATTCGCCGAGGCCGACCAGATCGATGAAATGCTGGGCCCGTTCGCGTCGCTCGGCCTTGCCGGCGCCTGCGGTCTTGAGGCCGAACTCGACGTTCTTGCGCACGGTGAGCCAGGGGAAGAGCGCGTACTGCTGGAAGATCACTCCGCGCTCAGGCCCGGGACCTGACACCGGTACGCCGTCGACGAGCGCTCGCCCCGCGGTCGGTTCCTCCAGGCCGGCGAGGATGTTCATCAACGTGCTCTTCCCACACCCCGACGGCCCCACGACGGTGATGAACTCGTTGTCGGCGATATCCAGCGACACCTGGTCCAGCGCGGTGAACATGTCCTTGCCGAGGGCAAAGGTCTTCGTGACTTCCTGGAGGGAGATCTTCATCGGCGCTCCTGCCATCCGGTGAGTCTGCGTTCGGCCATCAGGAGGACGCGGTCCATCAGCAGGCCGAGGATCCCGATCGAGATCAGGCCGACGAAGATCGTCGGCAGGTCGTAGTAGAGCTGCGCGTTCTGCATCCGGAAGCCGAGGCCCTGCTGGGCGGCGATCAGCTCGGCGGCGACCAGGGTGGCCCAGGCCGATCCCAGACCCACTCGCATGCCGACGAGGATGAACGGCGTCGACGCGGGCACCACCACCCGGGCGAAGATGCCGGCGTCCTTGGCGCCGAGCACCCGGGCCGCGTTGATCAGCGTGCGGTCGACGTTGACCACACCCTGGAACGTCGAGATCACGCAGGCGAGGAACGCGGCCAGGAAGATGACGAAGATCTTCGGCGCCTCGCCGATCCCCATCAGCACGATGGCCAGCGGGATGATCGCCAGCGGCGGAACTGTGCGGAAGAACTGGATCCAGGGCTCCACCAGTCCGCGGACGACGGCGTACCAGCCCATCAGGAACCCGACGGGGACGGCGGCGGCGGTGCCGAGCGCGAAACCGATCAGGACCCGCGTCAGGCTGGCCAGAACGTCCTTGCCCAGCGTGCCGTTGCCGATCAGGGTGATCGCCTGTGCGACGACCTCGGGAGGCGTGGGCAGTTTGAGGCCGGCGAGAGCCAGCGCCCACCACACCGCGATACCGAGGCCGACCGAGACCGCGTTCAGGAGCAGGGGAAGACCAGCGGCCCGGGCGCGCGTTCGTCCTCCGGCGCGGTCGCGCGGCTTCGCGCCGCGGGCGGTCTGGTCACTGATGACGGCCATCGGCCACTCCTCGGGTCTGCCGCGGGCGGAGTGCCGTCCGCGAACCGGCGCCGTCCGACGCCGGCGTCTCTGGGTAGCCCGCCAGGAGCGGCGAGCTGTGGAACACCGCGGCGAGGGCGCCGAGTGCGCCGTCGTCGTCGGCGAGGTGTGCCGCGCGTACACCGGGGGAGGCGGCCCCCGGAAAGAGTTCGTAGGCGACCGTCGCCGAGGCCTGCTGGACGATCACGGGTGCGAGCCGGGTGATCTCGCCGCCGATCACGATCTCGGCGGGGTTCAGCGCCATCGCGACGGCGGCGAGGACACGGCCGACCGCCGCGGCGGCGTCCCGCAGTACCCGATCGGCCACCGGGTGCGAACGGGCGACCGCGGCCGCGAGGTCGTCCAGACTCTCGACCGGGAGCCCGGCGGCCCGGCAGGCGGCCAGGATCGCGGGGACCGAGGCGATCGTCTCGAGGCAGCCGTTCTTGCCGCAGCGACAGGGGTCGCCGTCGGCTCGCACCGTGACGTGGCCCAGTTCGCCGGCCAGCCCGGCGGAACCGGACACGAGCCGTTCGCCGACCACGAGCCCGCCGCCGACTCCGTCGGACAGCCGGACGTAGAGGAGGTGCTCGATCGCCTTCTCGCCGAAGATCGCCTCGGCGAGCGCCGCCAGCCGGGTGTTGTTGTCGACGACTACCGGTGCGCCGAACCGCTCGGAGAAGGCTTCGTCGACCGACGCCTCGTGGAACCCGTCGGCCGCAGCCCGGTGAGACGGGTAGTCACGCACTCCCGGTTTGCCCGAGTACGGCCCCGGGATGCCGATGCCCACGCCCTGCAGGGCGCCGTAGTGGACGCCGTACTCGTCGCTGAGCCGCTCCACCAGGCGGAATGCGACGTCCAGCCGGGTCTGCCAGTCGACGTGGTCGTCGTACCGGTCGGAGCCTGAGGCCACGATCTCGTGCGAGGCGTCGGCCACGACGACGTGCACGCGGCGATGCCCGAAGTCGACGCCCATGAACTGTCCGGAGGCCGGATCCAGGGCGAGCCGTTCGGCAGGCCGGCCACTGCCTTCACGGTGCGCCGCGTCGGTGTCGGTCACCACGATGGCGCCTCGCTGCAGCAGGCTCCCGGTGATCTCGGACAGGGTGGTACGGGACAGGCCGATGGCCCGGGCGATCTGGTTCCGGCTGAGCGCGCCCTGCTCCCGCAGCACCTGGAGGACCCGCTCTTCGTGGGTCCTCCGCACCAGCGCTTGCACTCCTGGAAAGGTCTGCACGGTCGCGACGTTAGGAACCAAGAATTATTCCGTCAACACTCCGACAAAATTCAGCTGCCTTTTCGACGGCCTCGGACGCAATTCCCCACCGACCGCCGCGGGGGCGGCGTTCATGCGCGGCGGAGGGTGATGTTGCCGCCGTGGGTGCGGGCGCGGACGGTGATGGTGCGGGTGGCGTCCTCGGCGGAGTCCAGGTCGTTGAAGACCCGGCCGATCGAGGTGTGGGCGTCCAGTGCGGCCGCGGTGCCCGCGGGGACGCCGACCGCGACCTCACCGGTGGCGGTGTAGAGGTCGAGGGCGCCGGTGCCGAGGGTCCCGACGCGGATGTCGCCGTTCGCCGTCCGCGCGTGGACCTCGCCGCCGGCCGCCTCGACGGTGATGTGGCCGGTGGCCGACTTGGCGCGCAGGGTGCCGGCCACCGTACCGACCCGGATGTCGCCGTTGGCGGTCTTCAGCTCGCACGAGCCGACCTCGCCCTCGACGACGTACTCGCCCTTGGCGGTGTACCCCTGGACGTCGGACCCGGTCGGCAGCTCGATCAGCACCTCGACCTCGCCGTACCGCTTGCTGAACATCGAGCGCAGCTTCGGGTGCTTGACCTGCAGCTTCCCGTCGGTGAACTCGATGACCACCTGCTCGGCGGCCTTCACGTCCAGCTCCCAGGCGGGGTCGACGGGCCGGACCTCGACGACGGTGTCGGTCCGGTCGCTCGCCTTGACGGTGATGTCGCCGAAGATGATGTCGACGGCGGCGGAGATCGGTGCTGGGGTGCTGAAAGTAGACATGTGATCGCTCCTCGAGGTGTCGGTGACAACCACACTGGCCGAGTGTGCTGACAAGGCGCTGCGCTGGCCGCTGACACCGTGTAGGCGGCGTGTCAGGTGCGTGTCAGGACGCCCGCCGAAGGTGTTCCCATGACAACTTCGGCGATCGCGGTCACAGGACTGCGCAAGGCATTCGGCGACAAGACCGTGCTCGACGGGATCGACCTCGACGTCCCCGCGGGCACCGTCTTCTCCCTGCTCGGCCCGAACGGGGCCGGCAAGACGACGACGGTGAACGTGCTGACCACGTTGACCAAGGCGGACAGCGGTACGGTCCGGGTGGCCGGGTACGACGTCGCGACCGACGCCAAGGCGGTCCGGTCCGCGATCGGGGTCACCGGTCAGTTCGCGGCCGTGGATGAACTGCTGACCGGCCGCGAGAACCTCCAGCTGATGGTCGACCTGACCCGCGGCGCGGGCAACGAGATCGTCGGCGGGCTCCTGGAGCGCTTCGACCTGGCGGAGGCCGCGGACAAGGCCGCGGCGACGTACTCCGGCGGTATGCGCCGCAAGCTCGACCTGGCGATGACCCTGGTCGGCAACCCGCAGATCATCTTCCTCGACGAGCCGACGACGGGCCTCGACCCGCGCAGCCGGCGCACCATGTGGACGATCATCCGCGAGCTGCTGGCCGACGGCGTGACCATCTTCCTGACCACGCAGTACCTCGACGAGGCCGACCAGCTGGCCGACAAGATCGCGGTACTCGACAAGGGCCGTTTGGTTGCCCAGGGCACCCCGGAGGAGCTCAAACGGCAGATCCCCGGCACCCACGTCCGGTTCCGCTTCGGCTCGATCGAGGACCTCGACACCGCCGCCCGGATCATGCCCGACTCGACCCGGGACGACGACGCACTGGCCCTGCGGGTCCCCAGCGACGGCGGCACCCAGTCGGTCCGCAAACTGCTCGACCGGCTCGACGAGTACTCGATCGACGCCGACGAGTTCTCCGTCAACACCCCTGACCTCGATGACGTATTCCTCGCCCTGACGGGCCACGACACCGCGGAGGTAGTCGCGAAATGAAGAACCCCTCGATCGTGATGCTGCGCCGCAACCTCAAGCACATCGCGCGGAACCCGACCTCGGTGTTCAACGCGGTCCTGATGCCGGTCGTGGTGATGCTGATGTTCGTCTACATGCTCGGCGACGCGTTCAGCGTCGGCGTCCCGTACGTCGACTACGCGACGCCCGGCATGCTCCTGCTGGCGGTCTGCTACGGGCTCGGCGCCGTGGCGACGGCCGTGAACTCCGACATGACCAAGGGCATCATCAACCGCTTCAAGGTGATGGACGTGCCGCGCGGCGCGGTCCTGACCGGGCACGTGATCGCCAGCGTGATGACCAACCTGATCGCGATCGCCGCGATCATCGGGGTCGCGTTCGCGCTCGGCTTCAACCCGTCGGCGAGCTTCGCCCAGTGGCTCGGCGTGATCGGTCTCGTCGTACTGCTAGGGCTGGCGACCGGCTGGCTGACCGTTGCCCTCGGCCTCTTCGCGAAGACCCCAGAGACCGCGGGTCTGGCCTCGGTGCCGCTGGTGATGCTGCCGTTCTTCAGCAGCGCGATCGTGCCGGCGGACAAGATGGGTCCCGGTGTGAAGCAGTTCGCGCAGTACCAGCCGTTCACGCCGATCATCGAGAGCCTGCGCGGGCTGCTGAACGGCGCGCCGCAGACCGGTGACATGATCGCCGCGTTCGCCTGGTGCCTCGGGATCGCCGTGGTCGGGTACGTCTGGGCGACCTCGACGTTCAAGAAGCGAGCGTGACCTCGACGAGCTCTCGCCAGCTCGCGTGCCGGCCCTCTTCCGTCGCCTCGGTGAACTTCTCGTCACCGAGGCGGCGGCGCGTCTCCTGCTCCACCTTGGCCACATCGGGGTTGGACCGGTCGGGCAGTCCGCGGACGACGGCACTCGCGGCGAGCAGGCGCGCGGCCTGCTCGTCCTGATCGGTGCGCAACGCCAGATCCGCGATCCCCACGAGCATCTGGGCGATCCCGGGGGCGTGCCCGCTCTCGGTCGCTGCCTGGAACGCCGCGCTGCGGTGCTGCCAGGCCTGGTCGAGATCCGCGGCCAGGTAGCCGAGCACGTCCTGGATCATCGCGCGCAGGTTCGGCCGCTCCGCCTCGTGGCCCAGCAGGGTCGTCGCGAGGTCGAGCTGCCGGCGTGCCTCCTCGGCGTCGCCGCTCCAGCGCGCGAGCTCCGCCTTGCACAACGCCACCTCGACCAGTGCCTCCGGCCACGCGACGCGGTCCGCCTGCCGCAGCGATTCCGCCATCGCGGTCGCGCTCGCCTCGTGGTCGTCCGCGAGCCAGTACAGCTGGGCCTGCCGCGACCGCATCCGTACGACGTCCTCGGTGGCCCCGACCTCCGCGGCGACCGCGATCGCCTGCTCGTAGTACGCGCAGGCGTCGGCGAACTCACCACGTACGGCGACCCGGTCCGCCAGCTCGGTCAGCGCGAACGACATCCCCCAGCGCTCGCCGATCGCACGGAACTCGCCGAGCGCGGTCTCGAGCGCGACATCCGCATCCACGTCACCGTCGCCGAGCATGATCCGCATCTTGCCGGTCTGCAGCCGCGCAAGCGCCCGTACCCAAGGATCTTCGGCGGTGAGCAGTGGCTCGAAGGCGGACACGAACTCGGACTGCCCTTCCAGCAGGCGTTCGAGTGCTTCCGACATCGTCACCGCCGGATGCGTGTTCTTGACCCGCCGGCTGACGTCCGCGGCCTTGCGGATCCATTCCTCGGCGTTGCTCTCGTCGCGCCCGCGCCCCGACGTCATGAACCCGGTGACGAACGCGTACACCACCGCGCGGATCTCGTCGGGGACCTCGCCCGGGATCGTGGGGGCCGCCATCAGGAACTCGCTGCCCTCGACCTTGTGCCCGGCGAACCACCAGTACCACCCGGCGGCCGCGGCGAGCCGCATCGCGCCTTCCGCGTCCCGGGCCGCCAGCACGGCCCGCATCGCCGCGGCGATGTTGTCGTGTTCGCCTTCGACGATCGCCAGCCATTCGAGCTGCTCGGCCCGGCGCAGGTGCGGGTCGGCGGTCTCGGCCAGCTCGGTGAAGTAGGCGAGATGGGTACGGCGGGTCTGGTCGGTCTCGCCCGCTTCCTCGAGACGCTGCTGGGCGTACTCCTTGATCGTGCCGAGCAACCGGTACCGAGGCGCGCCCTCGTCCTTCGTGACCACCAGCGACTTCTCGGTCAACGCGGTCAGCAGGTCGAGCACCTCCCACGACTCGACGGCGTTGTTCCCGGTGTCACCCGCGCAGACCTGCTCGGCCGCCTCCAGGCTCGCACCGCCGGCGAAGACGGAGAGCCTGCTCAGGGCCGACCGCTCGGCGTCGGAGAGCAACTCCCAGCTCCAGTCGACCACCGCGCGCAGCGTGCGGTGGCGGGGGAGCGCCGTACGACTGCCACCGGTGAGCAGGCGGAACCGGTCGTCGAGGCGGTTCGCGAGCTGCTCCAGCGACATCGTGCGCAACCGGGCCGCGGCCAGCTCGATCGCCAGCGGCATACCGTCGAGCGCACGGCAGATGCGCGCCATCGTCTCGGGATCCAAAGCCAGATCCGCGCGGACGGCCCGGGCCCGGTCCTGCAGCAGACGGACGGCCGGCGAGGCGTCGATCTCGCCGTTGTCGGTGGGCAGCGCGAGGGGGGCGACCGGCCACAGCGCCTCGCCGGTGATACCGAGCGGTTCCCGGCTGGTCGCGAGGATCCGCAGCCGCGGGCATTCGCCGAGCACCCGGTGCGCGAACGTCGCCGCGGACTCGATCACGTGCTCGCAGTTGTCCAGGATCAGCAGCATCGACCGCTCGCGGACCGCCGCGATCACCCGGTCCGTCGGGGCCGCGTCCGGTACGTCGCCGAGCAGCGCGTCCCGCAGCGCCAGCGCGCCGAGCGTCGCCTGCGCCACGTCCCCGTCGGCGCCGATCGCCGCGAGCTCGACCATCCAGGCGCCGTCGGGCAGGTCTTTGAGAACAGTGCGCGCGGTCTCGGTCGCGAGCCTGGTCTTGCCCGATCCACCCGGTCCGATCAGCGTCGTCAGGCGGTGCCCGGCGATCAGGTCGCGGACGGTGGCGATGTCGGCGTCCTTGCCGACGTACGTCGTGAGTTCTTCGCGGAGGTTCGTGTTCCGCTTCTCGTCCCGGCGTACCAGCTCCCCGCGGAGGAGGGCGACGTGCAGGGCGGACAGCTCCGGTGAGGGGTCGACGCCGAGCTCGTCGGCGAGGGTTTCGCGGGTGCGCTCGTACACGCGGAGCGCCTCGGTGTCGCGGCCGGAGGCGACCAGCGCGCGCATCAGGGCGGCGACGAGGCGTTCGCGGACCGGGTGGGCGGCGACCAGGTCGGTCAGCTCGGTGACGAGGTCCGCGCCGTGGCCGAGGGTGATCTCGGCGTCGTACCGGTCCTCCATCGCGGTCAGGCGGAGACCGTCGAGCCGGGTCACGGCCGCGTCGAACGCGCCGCTCTCGGTCAGCCCGACGTCCTGCATCGCCGACCCACGCCACAGCCCGAGCGCCTCACGCAGCAGCCGGACGCCTTGCGGGTCCTGGTCGGTGCGGGCGCGAGTGAGGAGGCGTTCGAACCGTACGGCGTCCACGGCGTCGGGGTCGATCTGCAGCCGGTAACCGTCCGTGTGACCCTCGACCGAGCCGTCCGGGAGCACCTTCCGCAGCCGCGACACCAACCGCTGCAAGGCGTTCGCAGCATCTGCAGGCGGCTGCTCACCCCAGATCCAGTCCACCAACGTCGCCTTGGGAACCACCCGCCCGGCATCGAGCGCGAGCACAATCAAAAGCCCACGCAACCGCGCCCCCGGCACGTCGACGAGCCCCCCATCGTCCGCCCGCACCTCAAACGGCCCCAACATCCCAATCTGCACCCAGCAGATCTTGCCACGCACCCAGTGCCTAATTGACCAAGCCTTAGCTCACGGCCTTCTTCACCAGCGCGACGATCTGCTTCTCGACGGCCGGGGTCAGCTTGGTGATGGCGTACGACGTCGGCCACATGTCGCCGTCGTCGACGTTGGCGGAGTCCTGGAGGCCGAAGGTGGAGTAGCGGTACTTGAACTTGGCGGCGTCCTGGAAGAAGCAGACGATCTTGCCGTCCCTCGCCCAGCCGGGCATGCCGTACCAGAGCTTCGGGGTGAGCTCCGGCGCGATCTGGGGGATCAGCTCGTTCAGCCGCTCGGCGATCACGCGGTCCGCGTCCGCCATCGTCGCGATCTTCGCGGCCTGCGCCACCGCCGGGTCCTCCTTGCTCTTCAGCGTCTTCGCGTGCTCCTTCATCGCGTCCCGCTCGGCGTCGCTGAACCCGTCGTACGACTGCTTCTTCGTGGTGGCCATCGGACTCTCCCTGGTGTGGTTGCCGTCTTCAACACCCCAAACACTAGAAGCCGCCGTACACCCCCCGCTTCTCGAAAACTGATCGATCCATCCGAGTGACGACGGTCACGTTCCGTGCCTGAGGTCGCTCAGGCGTAGAGGCAGAACGGATGACCCGCCGGGTCGAGCAGGACGCGGACGTTGGCCTGGGGCTGGAACTCGGCGAGCGTGGCGCCGAGTTCCACGGCATGCTCTACAGCCGCGTCGAGATCACCGACCTCGATGTCCAGGTGCATCATCATCTGTTGTCGACCCTCAGCGGCGGGCCAGACCGGGCGGTCCCACGGCGCGGACGTTTGCGCCTGGAACGCGACGTACGTCTCGGAGTTGCCGGGGACCGCGAGGGTGAACTCGTTCGGCTCGTTCTTGTGGATCTCCCAGCCGAGCACCTCGTGGTAGAACAGCCCGAGCGCCTGCGGATCCGGCGCGTCGATCACCGTCCCGAACCAGTGCCCCTTCGCGGATCGTCCTCTGAGCATCGCAGTACCTCCTCTTTCGGGGCCTACGAGGCTAGAGGAGCGATCCGACGGATCAGCGTTTCCGGTAGGTGGCGGTGTAGGTGGTGTTCGCTGCCGGTGCGGTGATGGTGTGGTTCTGCGGGCCTCCGTCCGACCACGACGTGAAGTTGTACGTGAACTTGTTGAACTGCTGGGGCGACGGGGCGCTGACCGAGTTCGCCGAGCCGACCACGACGGTGACGGAGAACGGGGTCGAGCGCGGTGCCTCGTTGACGACCATGTTGGTCAGGGTGAGCCCACCCGGGTTGGTCCGGAACGTGAGTACGACGGTCCGCGGGTCCAGCCGCACCGAAGTCGTCGAGGACAGACCTCCGGAATCGGTCGCGGTCAGGGCCAGCTCGAGCCAGCACGGATAGGAGTGGTCCGGTGCCGCGAAGTTCCCCGAAGAGCCACTGAACGTCTGCAGGTCGTGCGCATGGCAGTCGGACGGGGTGATGCAGTGATGCATGATCAGCTTCCAGCTCAACGCGGACGCGGGCAACGACCCGTCCTGCAGGTCGGTCGCATGGCCGCTGAAGCCGATCTGGTCACCGACCTTCCAGGTCAGGCTCGATGCGGGCGAGTCGATCACGGCCGTCGGCGCCGTGTTGCCGGCCGTGACCGTGACGGACGACGTACCCGTCGCTCCCTGGTTGTCCGTCACCCGGAGGCTCGGGTGATAGGTCCCCGCCGTGCTGTAGGTGCGCGTCGCCGTCGCGCCCGTCGCATCGCCGAACGTACCGTCACCGTTGAGATCCCACGAGTAGCTGAGCGGCCCGCCCTCGGGATCGGAGGACGCGGTGCCGTTGAAGTTCACCGTCAACGGGACGGCTCCACTGGACGGGGTCGCCGTGAAAGCCGCGGTCGGCGGCTGGTTGGCGGCCGTGAAGGTGATGCGGTGTACGGCGCCACTGTCCATGTCGACGTAGAACAGGTCGCCACCTGGACCGATCTTCAGGTCGACCGGATGACCGGCGGCGCCACCCGTCGAGTCGACCCCGACGAACGACCGCAGTCGGGCCGGATCCGGCAAGCCGTTCGTGCCGGGCAGCATCGCCCAGATCTCGTTCCGCGAGTGGTCGGCGAAGAACAGCGCTCCGTTGTACTCGGACGGATACGACCCACCTTGGTAGAAGGCGATCCCGGTGATCGACGAGCCGCCGGTGCGACAACCCGTGTAGCTCACCACGCAGGCGCTGTGGTTGTAGGCGTAGTACGGCGCAACGACCGAACCGGGCGTCGAGTACAGCGACGAGCACGACGACAGCCCAGCGCCCTGGTACCCGCCCTGGGCAGGCGTCCCTTCGTAGCAAGGCCAGCCGAAGTTGCTGGACGTCGTCGGGGACACCACTCGGTTGATCTCTTCCCACGAGTTCCACCCGACATCGCCGATCCACAGCTCGTCGGTCCCCGGGCGCTGCGTCATCCGGAACGGATTACGTACGCCGTAGGCAACGATCCGCCGGGCGTTCGGATCCGCCGAGGAGATGAACGGGTTGCCGGGTGCCCCGGCACCCGTGCTGGGGACGAGGCGCAGGATTGCACCGTCCAGCGAGGCCGGACCGCTGGGACGGCGGACGCTCTGACTGCGCAGCGCACCACCTTGCGCGTTCGGTGCCGTCAGAGCAGTGCCGACCGAGCCCGGTGGATCTCCGCAGGGGTTCGCCTGGTCGCCGGCGTAGGTCGCGCCGTACTGGCCGTAGTCGACGTTGTTGAAGCTGGCGCCGTCGCCACCACTGACGTACAGGTAGCCGTCGCGCCCGAACAGCAACGTGCCGACCGAGTGGCTGGGGAACTGCTGGCACCAGTCGTTGATCAGTACCTGCTCGGAACCGGTCATGACGTTGCCGCTGATCTGCAACCGGGACAGCCGGGCCGACACCAGACAGCCGTCGGTGGTCGGGCCGGGTGGCGTCGGGCAGGTGTCGTTCCACCGCGGGGCGGTGCCGCCGATCGCCGCGTCGTACGCATAGAGCACGTAGATGTACGGGTCGGCGGGGAAGTTGGGTGGCAGGGCGAGACCGAGGAGGCCGCGGTCCCAGTAGTCGCCGACCTGGAGTGACAGGTCGGCGACAGTGACCGGACTCGTGTCCGTGAGGCTCTGGTAGATCTTGATCACGCCGTTCTTCTGACCGACGACGATCCGCCCGTCCGGCGCGAACTGCAGCACCGTCGGGTTCGTCAGGCCGCTCAGGACGACCGAGTCACGGAACCCGGCGGGCAACGTCTCCGCCTCGGCCGCGCCTGGACTGAGTACTGCGGCGACCATGAGCAAAGCGGCCGCCATGCCGATCCGTCCGCGTCCGTGCGCGGTCCTGCCGAGACCCCACATCTCGTCCCCCACTTCTCAGCGCCTCAGACCCCTCCGTGCGCTGTTCGCTGGTTCAGAATGCGCCGATCCGCGGCAGCCGTCGAGTGGGTAGCTGGCCGCAGCCGGACGAGCTCAACCGGTAGCCGACACTGGAGGCGTGAATCGATTGGACGACCTTGCTGCCGAAGGCGAGCCGGAGAAGGAGTTCAACCCGGGCATCGCCGCCCGCTTCCCTCGCAAGACCGCCGCCGGCGGCGCACTCATCCGCGACCACGCCGGCCGGATCCTCTTCCTCGAACCCACCTACAAACCCACGCTCGACATCCCCGGCGGCATCGTCGAGTCCGACGAGTCGCCGTACGAGGCCTGCTGCCGCGAGGTACAAGAGGAGATCGGCCTCAACCTGGAGATCGGCCGCCTACTGGTCGTCGACTGGGTCCCCGCCCAAGGCCCGTGGTCGGACGCCCTCGCCTTCATCTTCGACGGCGGCATCCTGGACGACATCCCCCTCACCCTCGACCCCACCGAAGCCCGAGCCCACCACTACCTCACCCTCCCCGAAGCAGCCCCCCGCCTCCGCCCCTCCATGACCCGCCGCCTAACCCTCGCCCAACACTCCCTGACCACCGGCACCCCCGCGTACGCCGACTTCGGCCGCCCCATCTGAGGGGTCACTGACCAGGGGATCGCCAGGCCATCACAATGCAGCCGCTCCCGTCACGGCGAGCGTGACGGGAGCGGTGGAGGGGCAATTGTGATGGGCCGGCGGTCCGGGCCTACCCGGCGGTGGCGAGCATCGTTGGGCGGTAGAGGGTCAGGCCCTCCTCGTCGACGACCGCTACCCGGATCGCCGATGGGGTGGAGTCCTGATGCGGTACGGCGAAGACGGCGGTCGCGCGGTGGCCGTCGTACTTGGCGGCGTAGCTCACGAAGCGCCAGTCCTCCTCGTCCCAATAGTCGTGGATGTCGGAACGCAGCAACCCGTCGACCGCGCGGTACGCCGGGCTGAGCAGGACCCGCCGCTGTGTCGCGGCGAGCGGTGTTTCGTCGGAGGCCGTACCGGCGTACGGGTGGCTGAGCCGGATCCGGAACCGCCGCAGCGGCAGCAGCCAGTACCGGTCGAGCTCGGCGGACAGCATCGCGAACGCCGCCGCCTCGACGACGAGCACGAGCACGCCCGCACCCGCCGACCACCAGCCGGTCGAGGCGAAAGCCGCCACCACAGCAGTTGCCAGCAGCAACAAGGCGCGCGCGATCGCTCGTCCACCAACTGGCCTGGCCGACTTCCCAGCACACCCACAGGACGCCTCGGGTACGACGATCTTCGAGTAGATGAGGAATCCGGTGAAGCCGACGGCGAGTGCGCCGGCGGCAATCGCCTCGATCGCACCGGAAGGTGGTAGGAGAAGAGCGAGAGCGATGAGAGCTTCGACCCCGGCAACGGTCAGGTACGCCGGGATCGCCCGCGACTCGCCGACAAGCCGCGGTAACGCCGTACGCTCGGCCTGC
Source organism: uncultured Actinomycetota bacterium (assembly GCA_963822475.1). GTDB lineage: Bacteria > Actinomycetota > Actinomycetes > Propionibacteriales > Kribbellaceae > Kribbella. The sequence goes on along the minus strand of CAWGHT010000004.1, from coordinate 1,353,770 downwards.
TTCGGATCGGCGAACTTGCCGTACGACGACCACAGCAGGAGCAACCCGATCAGCAGCGGCTGAGCAGCCGCGAAACCGGTGCCCATGTCAGTTCGACGTGTAGATCGTCGCGATGTCGATCTCGTTGGTGCCCGGTCGCCAGGCGCCGATCACCTGAGCATGCCGGCCGACCTTGAGCATCGACAGGTCCGACACCGCGGGCGTCCCGTTGTACACGGCCGCCGTGGTCCCGGACTGCACGTGCCCGACGACCTTCTGCCCGTGGTGATCGAGCTGTACGCCGTTGCGCCCGATCGCCGTGATCGCGACGGTCAGGTTGACGATGTTGACCCAGACCGCCTCGGCGGCCAGGATCCCGTTCGGCAGCAGTACGCCGCGGGCGTACAGGCCGTCGCCGATCTTGGCCTGGTCGATCGTGGTCGGGCGGAGCTTCCAGACACTCGTCGCACCGGTCAGCTGGATCCGGTGCAACCGGCCGTCGGATCCCTGTACCTGCAGGAGATCCTGGTTACGGCCCATGATCAGACCTTCGGCGAAGTTCGGGTCCGGCTGACCCGCGTCGGGGAACTGCTGGGTGGCGGCGAACGCCGTCTCCGGGGCGAGCGATCCCATCGCGGTGGCGGCGACGAGTCCGGTCGCACCGAGGGCGGCGCGGCTGAGCAGCGAGCGGCGGTCCATCGTGGAAGTCATCTCGTTCTCCTCTCAGGCCACGTCGATCGACACGGGGGACAAGCCGCTGCTCAGGCTGAGGCCGAGCGCGCTGAACGCGGCCGGCGTGAAGTCGATGACCCGGTTCGAGGCGCAGTTCCCGCCGCAGCAGGAGCGTTCGCCGCAGAACAGGTCCGTCTGCGGACCGCAGTCGGCGATCGACGTGACGATCCGCTTCCCGGTACACGGACTGGTCGTGGCGTGCCGGAAACCGCAGGTACGCCGGGACATCCCGGTGATCCCGCAGCTGTCCGGACGAGTGATGGCGTAGCAAGCATCCGAGGTGTTCGGCCACGCATGCTGCATGCTTCCCGAGTTGCACGTCCCGCAGGCGCCGTGCCCGGCGCTTCCACAGGGTCCCCATGCGTTCCCACAACAGAACCACGAGGCTTCGGCACTGATTCCGGCCATGACAGATTCCTCCAGGTCTAGGGGCGGTAAGACCTACTGGAACTCTTTTGTACTCCGATCCGGCGGAATCTCCCAGGGGTAATCGAAGAAACGGAAACTTTTTGCCTAGTGTTCCTGGGTCGAGCTCGTGCTGAGTTGCTGGCCGCGGAGCAGGAACCAGGCGACGACCGCGGTGATCAGCAGGACGGCAGCACCGACGCCGGCGGCGATGGAAACCCCGTGGGCAAAGGACTGTCGGGCCGCGTCGAGCAACTGAGCCGCTGCCTCCGGCGGAAGCTGTGCAGCCACCTCGACCGCTCCACCCAGCGACTCGTGAGCCGCGGCAGGCGTGCCCGCCGGACCGGTGAAGTCGCGATAGACGCCGGTGACGATCGACCCGAGCAACGCGATCCCAAGCGCCGCACCGAGCTCGTACGCCGTCTCGGACACCGCACTCGCCGCGCCCGCTTCCTCCTTCGGTACGGCGGCCAAGATCACGTCGGCGGTGACCGTGAACGAGAACCCGGCACCCGCCCCGACCACGAGCAAAGCCGCACCGAGCAACGGATACCCGGTGTCCTGGCTGATCGTGGTGAGCGCCGCGAGCGCCAGACCGATCGCCGCAAGACCACCGGCCACGACGGCCCGAACCGAGAAGCGGCGCGCTACCTGCCCGGCGAGCAGACCGGCGACGATCGCACCGATCGCGGCCGGCAACTCCGCGAGCCCGGCCTCGATCGGCCGCCGATCCTGCACCAGTTGCAGGTACTGCGACAGGAAGAAGATCAACCCCGAAAGCCCGAGGATCGTCAGCAGATCGGCGAGTACGGCGCTGCTGAAACCACGACTGCGGAACAACCGCAGGTCCAGCAACGGGATCGGGAGCCGACGCTGACGACGTACGAAACCGTAGAGGGCGATCGCGCCGATCACGCCCGCGGCCAGCGGGATCCAGCCGAACCCGTGGGCCGCGAACTCCTTGATCGCGTAGACGATCCCGATCATCCCGACCATCGACAGCACGACACTCGCCAGGTCCCACGGACCCGGCTTGGGATTGCGCGACTCCGGCAGCAGCTTGGCGCCGACGACGACCAGCACCGCCATCACCGGCAGGTTGATCAGGAAGACCGAACCCCACCAGAAGTTCTCCAGCAGTACGCCGCCGACGATCGGGCCGATCGCCATTCCCGCCGACGCCGCGGCGCCCCAGATCCCGATCGCGACACTGCGCTCCCGCGGGTCGTGGAACAGGTTGCGGATCAGGGCGAGCGTGGCCGGCATCAGCGTCGCGCCTGCGACCCCGAGCAGTGCTCGCGCCACGATCATCAGCTCGGCCGAGTTCGCGTACGCGTTCAGCACCGAGATCGCGCCGAACGCCGTCGCGCCGATCAGCAGGATGCGCTTGCGGCCGATCCGGTCGCCGAGGCTGCCCATCGACACGAGCAGCCCGGCGAGCACGAACGAGTACGCGTCGCCGATCCACAGCAGCTGCGTGCCTGACGGCTTCAGATCCTCGGAGAGGAACGGAGTCGCGAGGCCGAGCACCGTCGCGTCGACCGCGACGAGCAACACGGCCAGCACGAGCACGCCGAGGGCCAGCCAGCGCCTCGGCCGGGTGATGGCTTGCTGTTTCATTTCTCTCTCCGTACTGCGCCACCGAGCAGCAACTCGGTGACGTTCGAACTCAAGTCCTTGGGAGCCACGCGGCCTTCGCAGATGGCCCAGGCCGCGGAAACCAGCAGCCCGTAGAGCGCCTCGGTCAGCCACACCGGGCTGAGGTCGATCCGGAACTCGCCCGCTTCCTGACCGCGCCGGAACAGCGCGACCATGCGCGCGTCCAGCCGCGCCCAGCCCTCGTTCTGCTCCTCGCCCTCGAACAACTGGTTCTCGGAGTACAGGAACGCGAGCAGTCCCGCGGCAGGCTCCAGCTCGCGCACCAGGCGCCGTACGGCGTCCGGGGCCGGGCCGTCGTCGACGGCCGCCCTCGCTGCCGCGGCCTCGCACTCGGCGATGCCGAGCTCCTCGAGCGCCCGGACCAGCGCGTCCCGCCCGGCGAACTGCCGGTTCAGCGTGGCGCGGCTGATTCCGGCCGCTCGAGCCACCTCGTCCATGGTCGCCGAGGACTTCCGCATCAGCAGACTCGCGGCGGCCCGCAGTACCTGCTCCCGATCAAATGCCATGAGACAAGCATACCTCAAATGAGACATCAGTGTCTCACCGGACCTCTAGCGTTGAGTTCTGTATGCGGTATACGATCACGGTGAGCGCGTCGGGTGTGACCTGGTGAACGGTGAGATGGATCGGGACCCTATACACTTGGCGCGTTTGTGGAGGGGAGTATCCCGCCACGGCAGCGTCGTCATCACGGGAGGCCTGTGCGGCCGAACCGGTGCTGCCGGCCCGGACTGATCCGAGATCAGCCGGGTGGGAGAGACCTCCGGACCAAGCCAGCTGTACGCCGACGTCCGGAGGTTCGTCATGGTCTCTGTCATGTCCCCTGCTGTCTGGGTGCTGACGATCGCCGGGTTGCTCGCGATCGTCGCGTTCGACCTGATCGTGATCGCGCGCCGCAACCACACCGTGACGATCAAGGACGCGACCCGCTGGGTGCTGTTCTACGTCGGCCTGGCCGGGCTGTTCGCGCTCGGGTTGTTCCTGTTCAGCCCCGGGCAGTCGGGCAGCGAGTTCGTCGCCGGCTACATCACCGAGTACAGCCTGAGCGTCGACAACCTGTTCGTGTTCGTGATCATCATGGCGCGGTTCGCCGTACCGAGCCTCGCGCAGGACAAGGTGCTGTACATCGGCATCGTGGTCTCGATGCTGCTCCGGGCGATCTTCATCCTGGCCGGCGCGGCGGCGATCTCGGCCGCGAGCTGGGTCTTCTACATCTTCGGCGCGTTCCTGGTCTACACCGCGGTCCGGCTGGCGATCGAGGGCGAGAACGACGAGTCCGACTTCCAGGAGAACGTCGTGATCCGCGGGATGCGCCGGATCCTGCCGCTGCAGCACGACTACGACGGCGCCAAACTGGTCACCAGGACCGACGGCCGCCGGATGCTCACCCCGCTCGTGATCGTGATCTCCGCGATCGGGATGGCGAACGTGATCTTCGCGCTGGACTCGATCCCGGCGATCTTCGGGCTGACCCAGGACGCCTACATCGTGCTGACCGCGAACGCGTTCGCTCTGATGGGCCTGCGGCAGCTGTACTTCCTGATCGGCGGCCTGCTGGAGCGGGTCGTCTACCTGAACGTCGGCCTGTCGGTGATCCTCGCGTTCATCGGCGTGAAGCTGATCATCGAGGCGCTGCACGGCTCGCACATCGACGACGTCGGCGCGATCCACCTGCCGCATATCGGCATCCTGACCTCGCTCGGCTTCATCGTCGGCACGCTGTTCGTCACCACGGTCGTCAGCCTGCTCAAGTCGGCGCGCGACAACCGCCGCGAAGCGATCCGCATCAAGATCGACGAGTGATCTGTACCTGCACGCAGACATAACCCCGGAATCTCGGCGGGTTTGGCGGCCGATTCCAAGGTTGTGCCTGCGCGCAGGTCCGTCAGACGGCGGTGGTACTGCGGGCTTCCTTGAGGCGTAGGTACAAGGCGGGGATCGGTAGCCAGATCAGGGCGGACCCGAGCAGTGCGCCGCGCAACGACGTACGGCCGAGGGCGCCGAGCGGTGGGCCGCCGACGACCTGACCGATCGCGTTCGCCTGCGACACCATCGAGAGCACGGTTGCCCGGGAACGGGAGTCGACGTGCCGGTTCAGCCAGCCGGAGTGGATCGGAATCGAGACGGTGTCGGCGATCTGCCGCAGCCAGAGCGCCGCGAGTGCGAGCCAGAGGTTCCCGGCGAACACGAACAGGAACATGCCGAGGACGTCCAGCGCGGCGAGCGTCGCGAGGATGCCGGTCGGGTGCGAGGCCTGCAGGCGTTCGGCGGAGAAGCGGTTCAGCAGCAGTGATGCGCCCAGCGAGAGGACGGTGCCGGCCAGCGCGAGGAGGGTGAACCAGAGCGCGGGGTCAGACGTACCGAACACGGTCGGGAAGTCGAAGGTCAAGAGCTTCACCGACCACAACCGGTCGAACGCCTCGCTGGACAGGCCGGCGATCAGGCTGATGACCACCAGCGTCCGTACGACGGGACGCCGCCGGGCGACCGCCAGACCGTGCTTGAACGTCTCGGCCATCTGCCGGAACGTCTCGCGCTCCTCGCGCGGCGTGCGATGGAAGTTCTGCTCACGCATGAACACCGCGAGCAGCAGGCCGAGCAGCATCGTCCCGGCTCCGGAGATCACCATCGGCAGCGGCAGGCTGATCAGTCCGAGACCGCCGGCGGTGACCGTGCCGGCGATCTTCGCGGCCAGCTCGAGCTGCTGGGTGCGGACGAACACCCGGCCGGCTCGTTCGGTGCCGATCTCGTCGGTGATCCAGGCCTGGTCGGCGCCGGACGTGAACGTGTAGCCGACGCCCCACAGCACCTGCGCGGCGAGGATCGCCAGGAACGCCGGGACCAGGCCTTGGAGCAGGAGACCGGCGCCGATCAGCACGAAGCCGATCACGATCGAGAGCCGGCGGCTGTACAGGTCGGCGACGATGCCGGTGGGGATCTCGAACAGGAAACAGGTGAGCTCGAGGGTGGTCCCGACGAGGACCATCTGGAGTGGGTCGAGTCCGGCGTCGCGGACGTAGTACACGAGGTTGAGCGTGAACGACAAGGCGGCCAGAAAGGACCAGGCGGCGTTGTAGACGTAGTACGTCCGAGTGGGGTCGGCAGACCGGTAGGACAGCATCGCGGGTTGCTCCTGAAAGCGTGTGCGGGCAGGACGAAGCGATGACCGGACAAGGTCAAACGCTTGCGTGGCGCACGGACGGCGGCGGAGCCGCGGTGGTGCGCTTTCAGGAGCGAGTACGCATGGCGACCAGGGTAGGTGAGACGCGGCGCGTCTGCCTTCGAATTAGCCACCCCGGTTGGTGATCAGGGGTACTATCGGTAGTGCCTGGCCCGGCCGTTCCCCCGTGATGGTCGGGTCAGGTTTCTCTTCGGCCGTCGATCGGCTTCCGGTAGCGCGGCTGCCGCTCCACGATGCGGTAGCCGGCCCTCTCGTACAGTGCGACGCTCCCGGTCGGGTTCTCCACCACGGTCCACAGCGACGCCCGTCGTACGCCGGACTTCCGGAGCGCAGCGTGATTGGCTCGGAGGAGTGCCGACGCCAGCCCGCGCCGCCGCCAATCGGCTCGTACGCCGACCCACGGGGTGTCGTCGCGCCCGCTGACCACCCACCCGGCCAGCCGGTCCCCGTCCCACGCGAGCGACCAGAGCCCGTAGTCCGGGAAGTCGTCGGCCACATCCTGCTCGAACTCCTCGAACGAGTCCTGCACGTACCCGAGCGAACTCCCGCCGAACACCTCCGCGTTCGCGTCGAACACAGCCCGATGATCCGCCGCCGACGCCGCCCGCAACACCACGCCCTCCGGCAGTTCGCCCTCGCTCGGTGCGCTGAGCGGCATCGTCATCCGCACCCGCGTGAACGCCACCTCGTACCCCGCCGCCCGCACCAACGCCAGATCCCGCTCGGACACCGGATTGGTCCCCAACACCGCCGTACCCGAGATCCCAACCGCCGCCTCACGGGCCTGCTCCTCCTGCCAAGCCAGGATCCGCCGCCCATACCCAAGCCGCTGGTACGCCGCCTCAACCCCACCCGTCAGCAAATACAACCGAGTCCCATCCGCCTCGTCCCACCACCGCATCCCGGCAGACCCCACCACAACCCCGCCAACGACCACCCGACCGTCCACAAACTCCATGCGACCAACTATCCCAACTGCCAGGATGACGAAATGACCGCGTTGGGTGAGGTGGTGCGTGCACTGGGGCTCGACGCGAGGCGGTTGGAGCCGACCCGGCCCGATGACGAGGACTCGGTCCGCAACGGCAACTGGCATCTCTGGACCGCCGACGGCGAGCACCACATCCTCCGCCGCTACCACCTGCTGCGGACTGAAGAGGACCTCACCTATGAGACCCAGGTGCTCGATCACCTGACAGCCCGCGGCTGGTGCGTCCCTTCGCGGATCGCCGGCCCGATCCAGTACGACGGGCGCCTCTGGGCAGTCACCCGCTTCGTACCAGGCCAACCACACCAGGACGAGACCGCCGCGCAGCAGGCCGAGCGCGGCGAGGTGCTCGCCCGGTTGCACGCGGACCTGAGCGACCTCGACCTCGGCTCGCGGCCCGGCTTCTTCCAGGCCGCGGACCTGGATGCGATGGGGGAGTTCCAGGGCTGGGACCGCGGCGTCGACCTGCTCCGCGAGCAGCGGCCCGACCTTGCGGACCGAGCGGTGCAGGCGATGGACGGCGCGAAGGAGCTCGTGCGGGAGTACGACCTGCTGGGGCTGCCGCAGACGATCGTGCACGGGGACTTCGCGAGCTGGAATCTGCACTTCGGCGACGACGGTCGTCTCGCTGGGGTGATCGACTTCGACCTGTGCCACCTGGACAGCCGTGTCTGGGAGCTCGTGATCGCCAGGGTGCGGCCGGACATGCTGGCCGGCTACCAGCGGGCCGCCGTCGAACCGCTCGCTGAGCATGAGCTGGCTGCGATCGAGCCGTTGCGGGTTGTGTTTCGGGTGTTGATGGTGATGGCCGAGCTCTGGAACGGGCAGCAGGCGGGCCGGTTCGACGAGGTGATGATCGACCGGCAGCTGGCTGCGGTCGGGTCTTGACAGGGGACGTCGCGGGCGGGTTGACTGCGACATAGTTAACAGAAGAAATAAATTGTGGATCGGTCCGGTGTCGGTGGCTCAGAGCGACTCCGGGTGTGATCGACGTCTGCCCGGATCCGGTGGCGAGCCACCGGACCATTCGTCGTTCTGCGACCGGTAGTTGCTGGGGGCAACTCCGGAAAACCCTTGCCTACAAGGGATCTGAGCTCATCGGTCACCGTCCGGTATCGACCCGGGCCGGAAGTCTTCCGCTGCGCCGGGGTTGTGTGTCATCCTCCGGGATAGCGAAACCCGAGATCCTATCGGATATCGGTTCCACTCCAGCGCGTGAGGGAAAGGATGCGGAGTGAGCGCAACCTTCGAGGTGAAACCGGCAGCGGCGGCACCGGCGCCGCCGGTGTCGGCGACCGCCCGGAAACCACCGCGAACCAGTCGCCGGACCCAGGCCTGGCGCAGTCTCCGGCGGCACTGGCAGCTCTACCTGCTGATCGTCGTCCCGCTGGCGTACTTCGTGATCTTCAAGTACGTCCCGATCGCGAACGCGCGTGATCGCGTTCAAGAACTACAGCCCGGTCAAGGGCCCGTGGGGCAGCGACTGGGTCGGCTTCCGCAACTTCGAACTGTTCTTCCAGAACCCGGTGTTCTGGACCCTGGTGAAGAACACGTTCCTGCTGTCGGTCTACACCGTGCTCGCGAGCTTCCCGATCCCGATCATCCTGGCGATCGCGCTGAACGAGATCCGCAACGGCCGCTTCAAGAAGCTCGTCCAGCTGGTCACGTACGCGCCGTACTTCATCTCCACCGTGGTCGTGGTGTCGATGACGATCCTGGTGCTGTCGCCGCGGCTCGGATTCGTCAACGACGCGATCGGGCTGTTCGGCGTACCGTCGGTCGACTTCCTCGGCAACCCGGACTACTTCCGGCACATCTACGTCTGGTCCGACGTGTGGCAGACCACCGGGTACTCCGCGGTGATCTACCTGGCCGCGCTGTCCGGGATCGACCCGGCGCTGCACGAGTCGGCGCGGATCGACGGCGCCAGCCGGCTGCAGCGGATCCGGAACGTCGACCTGCCGGGCATCATGCCGACCGCGGTGATCATCCTGGTGCTGGGCGTCGGCAACATCATGTCGATCGGGTTCGAGAAGGCCTTCCTGCTGCAGAACCCGCTGAACACCGCGCAGTCCGAGATCATCGCCACCTACGTCTACAAGACCGGTCTGCTGAACGCCGACTTCAGCATGGCGACGGCCATCGGGCTCTTCAACTCGGTGATCAACCTGTTCCTGCTGCTCGGCGTGAACTTCGCCGCCAAGCGCATCACCGGAAACGGACTCTGGTCATGAGCATCACTCTGCAAGGCTTCCGGCGTACGTCGGGCAACAGGTCGGAGCGCACCACGATCGAGGAGACGCGCACCGACAAGATCTTCCTGACCGGCGTGCGGATCATGCTCTGGATCGCGTTGATCCTGGTCGCCGTACCGCTGATCTACATCGTCGCGAACTCGTTCAGCAGCCCGTCGGCCGTGAGCGCCGGCCGGGTGCTGTTGTGGCCGATCGAGCCGAGCCTGCGAGCGTACAAGGAGGCCTTCAGCGATCCGCTGATCATGAAGGGCTACCTGAACTCGTTCATCTACGCGATCGGCGGGACGCTGATCAGCGTCACGCTGACGATCGCGATCGCGTACCCGTTGTCCCGCCGGACGTTCTTCGGCCGGAACGTGATCATGAGCGTGCTGATCTTCACGATGCTGTTCTCCGGCGGCCTGATCCCGACGTACCTGGTGGTCCAGGACCTCGGCCTGCTGAACACGCGCTGGGCGATGGTGATCCCGAGCGCGATCGGCGTCTGGCAGGTGATCATCGCGCGGACGTTCTTCCGCAGCACGATCCCGGACGAGCTGTACGAGGCGGCCACCATCGACGGTGCGAGTGACCTGCGGTTCCTCTGGTCGATCGTGCTGCCGCTGTCCAAGCCGGTGATCGCGGTGATCGCGCTGATGTACGCGATCTTCCAGTGGAACAGCTACTTCGACGCCCTGATCTACCTCAAGGACCCGGGGCTCTACCCGCTGCAGATCGTGCTGCGGAACGTGCTGATCCTGAACACCCTCACCGGGTCCACCACCACGACGAGTCTGGCCCAGCAGCTCGAACAGCAACAGCTGGCCAACGTCCTCAAGTACGCGCTCATCGTCATCTCGAGCCTGCCCGTACTGATCATCTACCCGTTCGTCGCCCGCCACTTCACCAAGGGCGTCATGGTCGGCGCGGTCAAGGGCTGAAAGGCCCACCTCCAGAAGGGAAACACAGCAATGCGCTCATCCGTGAGCAAGGTCGTCGCATTGGCCGCGGCCGGTGCGCTGGCTTTGGCGGCGTGCAGTTCGGACAAGTCCGGCAAGGGTGCGGCGAACGAGACCTCGGCGGACGGCAAGGTCGTCATCGACACCTTCACGCCGTCCGACCAGAGCACCAACCTGGACACCAACGCGGTGACCAAGATCATCAGCGACAAGTTCAAGATCCAGTTCCGCTGGCAGACCACGACGTACGACGCCGGTCCGGCCAAGGAGAAGCGGCAGATCTCGCTGGCCAGCGGCGACTACCCGGACCTGTTCTTCCTGATCCCGTGGATCGACGCGTTCACCCAGGCAGAGGTGCTGAAGCTCGGTCAGCAGGGCGTCGCCGTACCGCTCGAGGACCTGATCAAGGAGAACGCGCCGAACATCCAGAAGGTCCTGGACGACAACAAGGAGTACAAGGAGATGGCGACCGCGCCCGACGGTCACATCTACGCGCTCCCGCAGTGGGCGGACTGCTTCCACTGCACCTACCCGGACAAGCTGTGGATCAACAGCACCTGGCTGAAGAAGCTCGGCCTGCAGGCGCCGAAGACCACCGACGACCTGCGCAAGGTGCTCGAGGCGTTCAAGACCAAGGACCCGAACGGCAACGGCAAGGCCGACGAGATCCCGATGACGACCGACCCGCAGGACAGCAGCCTGATCGCGTACCTGATGAACGCGTTCGCCTACGACCCGGTCGGTGCGAACAACGGTGTCCGGTCGCTGCTCACCCTGAACGGCGACAAGGTCACCACGCCGGTGACGTCGGACCAGTGGAAGGAAGGCCTGAAGTACATCCACGGCCTCTACAAGGACGGCCTGATCGACCAGGCCGCGTTCACCCAGAACGCACAGGCGCTGCAGGCCCAGGGCAACAACCCCAAGGCCGTCGTACTGGGCTCCGTGCCGGTGCTGTGGCCGGGCATCTTCGTCCAGCTGGACTCGAAGGACGGTCGCGACAAGCAGTACGACGCCGTACCGCCGCTGACCGGTCCGGAGGGCAAGAGCTACACCGGGTACAACCACCCGACGTCGACCGGCTACACGTTCATGCTGACCAACAAGGCCAGCAAGGAGGCCCAGGTCGCGGCGATCAAGATGCTCGACTGGATCTACAGCGACGAGGGTCAGATGATCACCAACATGGGCCCGGAGGGTGTCGGCTGGACCAAGCCCGCCGCCGGTGACATCGCGCTCGACGCCAGCACCAAGGCGCTCTACAAGCCGAAGCAGGACGCGCCGAAGAACATCAGCTGGGGCGCGCTCGGTCAGTACAACAACACGCTGGCCTTCCGGAACGCGCAGGTCGTGCCGAAGGACATCTACACCGGCGCCGGCCTGGAGCGGCGGCTGTGGGAGGCGACCAAGCTGTACGAAGGTCACGAGGACAAGGCGCAGTGGTTCCCGTCGACGTTCGTCTGGCCGGACCCGAGCCTGAGCGGTGAGCTCGCCACGCTGCAGACCAACCTGAACACGTACGTGAACCAGAACCAGTTGGCCTTCATCACCGGTTCGAAGAACCTCGACACCGACTGGGACGCGTACGTGAAGGGGCTCGAGAGCACCGGCATGCCGCGGTACCTCGAGATCAACCAGCAGGCCTACGACAAGTACAAGTCCGGGAGCAAGTAGTTGTCCCACCTACTGTGGTTCCACGCCCCTGCGTCGGACTGGTTCGAGGCGTTGCCGCTGGGCAACGGGCATCTCGGCGCGAAGGTGTACGGCCGGGTCGCCGACGAGCGGATCGCGCTCAACCTCGACGACGTCTGGTCCGGTGACGGTCCGCGCACGCTGACCGTCCCGGACGGGCCGGCGGTGCTGGCCGACGTACGCCGGTTGTTGCTGGAGGACGGTGATCAGCTGGCGGCCACCGAGCGGACCCGGTCGTCTGCAGGGGCCGTTGGTGGAGTCGTACCAGCCGCTCGCCGACCTGGTGATCCGGTCGACCGGTACGGCGACGGAGTACCGGCGCACGCTCGACCTGAGCACCGGCGTCGTGGGCGTGGACTACACGGTGGACGGCACCCGGTTCCGGCGCGAGACCTTCGTGTCCGCGCCGGACCAGGTGCTGGCGTGGACGATCACGGCCGATCAACCCGGTGCGATCTCGCTGGATCTGAGTCTGGAAAGTCAGCACCCGATCGCGGTGGAAGTTGCTGACGGCACCTATGGCGTCGTCGGGCGGGCGCCGTCGGATCTGACGATCGAGTACCGGAAGAGTCCGGATCCGATCCGGTACGAGGACGGGCGCGGGATCGGGTTCGGTGTCGCGCTCCGCGTCGCCGCCGAAGGTGGTGGCGTCACGACCTCGGCGGCCGGCGTCGCGGTCCGGGGCGCCGACCGCGTCACCGTGCTGCTGTCGGCCGCAAGCACCTTCGAAGGCTGGTCGGTGCCGCCCGGTCGCGATCCTCTGGTCGCGTTGCAGGAGGCGGTCGCCGTACTCGATTCGGTTGCCGTGGACAAGCTTCGGGAGCGGCACGTCGAGGACCATGCGTCGTTGTACGACCGTGCGTCGCTGGAGCTCGGCGTTCCTGTCGAGCTGCCGACCGACGCGCGGATCGAGGCGGTTGCGGCCGGGGGCAACGATCCGGATCTGGTTGCGCTGGCCTTCAACCTCGGCCGGTACCTGTTGATCGCGTCCTCCCGCCCTGGGACGCAGGCGGCCAACCTGCAGGGCATCTGGAACCAGGACCGGCGGCCGATGTGGGCCAGCGACTGGACCAACAACATCAACACCCAGATGAACTACTGGCTCGCCGACCTGACCGGGTTGAGCGAGTGCTTCGACCCACTCACCGACCTGCTCGAGGGCCTGGCTTCATCGGGTGCCGAGACGGCTCGGATCCTGTACGACGCTCCTGGCTGGGTGTCGCACCACAACGCGGATCTCTGGCGGGCGACCTGGCCCGTGGGTGACGGCGGCGACGATCCGGTGTGGTCGATGTGCGCGACGTGCGGGGTCTGGCTGACGGCGCATCTGATGGAGCATTTCCGGTTCACGGTGGACGTGGACTTCCTCCGGGACCGCGCGTATCCGTTGATCGCGGGCGCCGCGGAGTTCGTACTGGCGATGCTCGTCGACGACGGTGAGCAGTTGCAGTTCATCCCGTCGACGGCACCCGAACATCATTTCGTGCTGCCCTCCGGTGCGAAGGCATCGGTCGACCTCACGTCGACGTACGACATCTGGCTGATCCGTGAGCTGTTCGCCAACCTGGTCGAAGCGGAACGTGTGCTGGGACTGAGCTCGTCGTTGGCCGAGCGGGCCGCGGCTGCTCGTGATCGGTTGCCTGCGATCCGGGTGACACCGGACGGACGGCTGCACGAGTGGCCGACGGACTGGGAGCCGTCGGAGCCGCAGCACCGGCACCAGTCGCATCTGTACGGCCTCCACCCGGGCGCCGAGATCGACCCCGCGCGTACGCCGGAACTCGCCGCGGCCGCTCGTGCGTCGCTGGAGTTGCGGACCGCTGGTGCTACCAACGGTGGATGGACCGCGGCGTGGCTGGTCGCGCTCTGGGCGCGGCTGTTCGAGCCGTCGAGGGCTGTCGAGGTCATCCAGGACTACCTGAGCCGGCTCGTCTCGGGCAACCTGCTGCACCGCGACGGCGACATCTTCCAGATCGACGCCAACTTCGGCCTGACCGGCTGCATCCCCGAGCTCCTCCTCCAGAGCCACACCGACGTCATCCGGCTGCTGCCCGCACTGCCGGCGGACTGGCCGGACGGTTCGTTCCAGGGCCTCCGCGCCCGCGGCGGCCTGTCCTTCGACGTCACCTGGCGCAACGGGATCCTGACCGAGGCCGTCGTACACGCAACCCACGCCGGCACCCACCGCATCGCCCTGACCCCCAACACCGTCACCACCATCACCCTCACCCCCGGCGAGTCCCACACCCTGCCCCTCTGAGCCCCTCTTTGGGCACCGGCCAACCGTTTTCGGTGCGTCGAAATGGTTGACCCGTGCTCAAAGTGGACCTGGTTAGGGTTGCCTTAGTTGGGTTGTTGTAGGGTCAGCGGCTGTGAAGAGAGCGATCGGGATTGTCGTGGCGGCTGCCGTGCTGGTGCTGGCCGGGTGTGGCGGCGGGGACACCAAGAGTGCGGACACCGGCGTCGGTGACAAGGAAGTGGCGACCGGCGGGCGGTTGTTCAAGACCGCCGACGCGGAGACCGCGAAACTCGGCTCGGACGCCGCGCCGGGAGCGTTCCCGCGGACGGTGAAGCACGCGCTCGGCTCGACCGACATCCCGGCGAAGCCGTCGCGGGTGGTCGTGCTGGACAGCGGCGAGCTGGACGACGTACTGGCGCTGGGCATCACCCCGGTCGGGATGGCGACGACGGCGGGACAGAGCGGCGTACCGTCGTACCTCGCCGACAAGGCGCAGGGGATCAAGACCGTCGGCGGGATCAGCGAGCTGAACCTCGAGGCGATCGCGGCGCTGAAGCCGGACCTGATCCTGGGCAGCAAGCTGCGGGCCAACGACCTGTACACGAAGCTCAGCGCGATCGCGCCGACCGTGTTCAGCATCCGGCCCGGGTTCCCGTGGAAGGAGAACTTCCTGCTGGTCGCGGACTCGGTCGGCGAGGAGGACAAGGCGACCGCGCTGCTGAACGACTACCAGAAGCGCGCCGACGAGGTGAAGTCGAAGGTGGAGGGTACGCCGACGATCTCGCTGGTCCGGTTCCGTCCCGGACAGATCCGGCTGTACGGCAACCTGTCGTTCATCGGCGTGATCCTGAAGGACATCGGCCTGCCGCGGCCGAAGATCCAGGACGTGCAGGACCTCGCCGTCGAGGTCTCCCAGGAGAACATCGGCCAGGCCGTCGGCGACTGGATCTTCTACTCCAGCTACGGCAAGCCCGACACCACCGACGAGACGAAGGTTGTCAACGGCAACCTCTGGAAGTCGCTGCCCGCTGTCAAGGCAGGCAAGTCGGCCCGCGTCGACGACGAGGTCTGGTTCCTCGGCCTCGGCCCGATCGGCGCGATGGACGTCCTCACCGACCTGGAGAAACTCCTCGGCCCGAAGGGCTAACCAGCCGCCCCAGCCGGCGTACGTGGTACCGGAGGGACGCAGATCGGTCACGCCTTCGGCGCGGCTGCTTGTTGCCGGCTCCGCCGGGGCGGTGTGCGGACGAGCGGGGGGGTGGCGGAGTGGTTGTTTGCGGAACAAATGTTGCACCTGGTGGCAGAAATGTTCCGCAGTACAGGACTGGATCGCACGGGGAACAGGCGATGGGGGCTGGCGACCAGCGCGACGAAGGAAGCACCTGCGCAACACGCGTGGGTTGATTCCCTCGAGAAGCTGCTCGGCCCGAAGGGCTAGTTCGTCACCTTGTAGTGGAGGTGGACGAAGCCGCTGGGGAAGCGTCGCTCGGTTGCGAGTTCCAGCCGGCTTGAGGCCGTCGGGGAGGGCTCGCGTGCCGCCGCCGACGATGGTCGGGACGAGGAAGAGGTGGATCTCGTCGACCAGGCCGGCCAGAAGGGCCTGGCCGCCGAGGTTCGCGCCGCCGATCGAGATGGCGGCCTTGGAGGATCGTTTGAGGTCGTCCACCTCGGCGGGGATGAACTCGCGTTCCAGGCGGGTGCGGGTGGTGGTGACGGCCGTCAGGGAGCGGGAGTAGACGATCTTGTCGGCGGCTCGCCAGATCTCGGCGTACTCCCGGCTCACCGGCGCCGGGTCGTCGGCGGTCTCCCAGTACGACATCGTGGCGTACATCCGGCCGCCGTACAGGTAGGTGCCGATCGGACGCTCGAGGTCGTTGACGTAGGCGTGGACCTCCTCGTCCGGCGCGGCCCAGTCGAAGGAGCCGTCGGCGTCGGCGATGTACCCGTCGAGCGAGGCGATGGCGGAGTAGACGAGGTGTGCCATGGAGCTCATCCTTCCGTGACCGGCAGCAGGTTGCGTTCGGCGAAGACCTTCTTGGCGACCGTGATCGCGTTGATCGCGCGCGGGAAGCCGGCGTACCCGGCGGTGTGGATGAAGGTCTCGACGATCTCGGCCGGGGTGAGGCCGACGTTGAGGGAGGTCTTGATGTGCACCTCGAGTTCGGGTTCGCAGCCGCCGAGCGTGGCCAGGATCCCGAGGGTGACGAGCTGGCGTTGCTGGGGAGCCAGCGCCGGCCGGGAGTAGAGGTCGCCGAAGCCGAACGCCACGATGTGATGCGCGAGCGCCGGGGCGATGTCCCCGAGACTGTCCATCACGGCAGGCGCGCCACCACCGTCGATACCGCTCAGAACCTCCAGCCCACGCTCGTACCGCGCCTGCTCTTCCGCACTGCCGATGTCAGGAGCCGTCATGTCCCGACGGTAACCGGCGATCAGTCCTCGACGCGGCCGCGGTCGGTGACGTGGATGTGCGGTGCGCGTTGGGCGATGGCCGTGACCAGGTCGTCGTACGGCAGGGAGCGGGCGAGGATCTCGTGGGCTCCGGGCCACGGGCAGGACGGGCCCCAGGCCTTGGTGCTGCGGGGGAGTGCGTCCTCGTCGACGAGCATGACGACCAGCCGCGGCTCCCACGTCTCTTCACTCTCCTGGCGTTCGAGCCGGCAGACGCCGCGGACCTCGTCCCACGGGATCGTGCGCGGCTGCTCACCGCCGAGGTAGATGCCGGCGTCGTCCACGGTCAGCAGTACGTCGTCGGCGTCCTCCTCGCGACGCTCCTCCAGCGCGGTGATCGCGCCGACCACGAGCAGGACGGGCAGCCCGACCGCGAAGATCAGCGGCGTACCGCCCCAGCCCAGCCACACCGCCTCGAGCGGTTCCCGGATCGACGCGCCCCGGATCGCCTGCACCACGACGATCGCGAGCGTCAGCGCCACCATCAGGCCGAACACCGCGGTGCCGAGCGCGAGTGCGGTCTTCGTCGTACCGAGCCCGTGGCGCTTGACGACGAACGGCTCGGTGATCTGCGCTGACGGCATACGGGCATTGTGCGGTGCGGTCACCCGAAGGCACCAGAGCTCTCCCGTCATCCTCATGGATTCCTCATCATTCCGGTGCCAGGTGATCGTTCCTACGGATGAAATCGCCGTACCTGACGGTGCACGGACTTTGGTCCGGCCCGCTCGTCCGCAACAATCGCTCCATGCCGGACCGCCAGACAGCTGTCACCACTCGCAAACCGCCGCCGCCGCGCAGCAGCGCGCGGCGGAGGAAGATGGGTGGCATGTGGCGGCGTGGCTGGGTGATCGCAGTGCTGGCGATCCTGTCGGCGCTGCCGCTGCTGTTCCACCGCTACGTTCCGAACTCGGTCGGCAACCTCGGCAGTCTGCTCGACACCTTCCTGCCCTGGGTCGGCCTCGCCGTACCGGTCCTTGCCGTCGCGGCCCTGGTACGGCGGTCCGCGACGGCCGGTGTCGCGCTGCTGGTCCCCGCGCTCGTGTGGGTTCTGATGTTCGGCAACCTGCTGGTCCCGAACAAGGGCGGCGGGGGAGCGTCCGACCTGCGCGTGCTGACGCACAATGTCGACGCCGCCAACCCGGACCCGGAGAAGACCGCGCAGGACCTGATCGCGGCCGACGCCGACGTGATGGCGCTCGAGGAAATCACCTCGTCGGACCTGAAGGTCTACAAGGCCGCTTTCGCCAAGCTGTACCCGTTCCAGGTGTCCCGCGACACCGTCGCCCTCTGGTCGAAGTACCCGGTCGTCGAGACCACGTCCGTCGACGTCGGCTTCAAATGGACCCGGGCGCTCCGCGCGGAGGTCAGCACGCCGGAGGGCAAGGTCGCCGTGTACGTCGCGCACCTCGCCTCGGTCCGCGTCGGCACCAGCGGCTTCACGTCGGACCAGCGCAACGACACGATCAAGGCGCTCGGCCGGCAGATCGCCGACGAGCGGCTCGCGGGCGTGATCGTGATGGGCGACTTCAACGGTACGGCGAACGATCGCAGTCTCGCCCCGCTGACGGCCGGCCTCCGCTCGGCGCAGGGCGCGGCCGGCACCGGCTTCGGGTTCACCTGGCCGGCGAAGTTCCCGATGGCGCGGATCGACCACATCCTGGTGCGCGGCGTCACCCCGACCAAGGCCTGGGTGATGAGTCCGACCGGCAGCGACCACCGACCCGTCGTCGCCGAGCTACGAATCTGACGCGATCCCCTTGCGGTAGGCGTACCGCACCGCCTCCGCGCGGTGCCGGGCGCCGATCTTCGCGAACGTGTTGTTGATGTGCGTCTTCACGGTCGCCTCGCTGATGAACAGCTGCCCGGCGATCTCCGGGTTGCTCAGTCCCTGCGCGATCAACCGCAGTACCTCGATCTCCCGGGCCGTCAGCCCGTCGGTCTCCCGGTCTGCCGGTGTGAGTCCCGCGATCAACCGCTTCGAGACCTCGGGGTCGAACGTGGACTGCCCGGCGGCGGTCGACCGCAGCGCGGCGCCGATCTCGGCGCGACCGGCGTCCTTCGTGAGGTAGCCGCGCGCCCCGGCGCGGAGCGCGTTCGCGATCGAGGCATCGTCGGCGTACGTGGTCAGCACCAGTACGGCGACATCCGGGTAGTCGGCCGTGATCCGCGCGGTCGCCTGCGTCCCGTCCAGCACCGGCATCCGCAGGTCCATCAGCACCACGTCCACGTTGCCCCGGGCAACCAGGTCGACGGCCTCGACACCGTTCGCCGCCGCGCCGGCCACGGCGACGCCGTCGATCAGCCCGAGCAGAGCGACCAGTCCTTCTCGTACGACCTGCTGATCGTCCGCAACGACCACTCGGATTGGGTCACTCAACCTCTGCCACCACCAACCAGTCGTCGCCGTCCGCACCTGCCGTCAATGTCCCACCCACCAGGGCCAGCCGCTCCCGCATCCCGGCCAGCCCGTACCCCTCGCCAGCCGTGACACCCTTGTTCCGAACGGACAGCCGTACGCCGTCGAGCCGCATCTCCACCGTCTGACCAGGTGCATGTTTGGCCGCATTGGTCAGTGCCTCCCGAGCCGCACCGAGCAGTGCGACCGTGACACCGGAGTCGAGCTTCCTCGGACCACCAGTGACAGTGAGCCGTACGGCGGTTCCGTGGTCCTTCTCGTGCTGCTCCGCGAGCGCAGCGAGTGCTTGAGGGAGCTCAGGCACCTCATCTGCCCGCAGCGCAGCTACAGCGTTCCGCGCCTCAGTCAGCCCCTGTACGGCGAGCCGGCGCGAGCGACGTACCCGCTCCAGCGCACCGGCCGTGTCACCACGCTCGTCCAGCAGTGCCTCGGCCACCTCGAGCTGAACGCTCAGTGCACCCAGCGAATGCGCCAGTACGTCGTGCAGGTCCCGAGCGATCCGCCCGCGCTCCTCCAGCGTGGCTGCGCGGGCGTGCTCGCTCTGCGCCAGCCGGGTCTGTTCCAGCAACTGCTCGGTCTGCCGGGCCTGCACCTCGTACTGGCGCCGGTTCAACCCGAAGGCGGTCAGTACGGCGGTCCAGAGCAGCTGGGAGAAGTACCAGGTGTCCGGCTGCTCGAACCACCACGCCGACACCGCGTACGCCGCCGCGACACCGATGCCGACAGCAATGATCGGCCGGTTGTCGCGGCGCCCGAAGTCGATCACGGCGATGTCGGTGATCGCGACCAGCACCAGGACCAACGCGTTCGACTGCGGGTAGCCCGCGATCAGGGCGTTGCTGACCGCGACGGTTCCTAGCAGTGCTAGCGACACGTACGGGCGAGCCGCCATCAGCACCGAGCCGACGACGAAGGCGAGGAAGGTGACGCCGAGCACCACCCAGACCCAGGCGGCCGCGGGCCGCGCGGTGGCCAGAACGGCGACCGCGACACCCGTAGTGAGCACCCGGCCGACCCAGCCGCTCTCGCCGTGCGGACGGGGCGGCAGCAGCGCCTTCAGCTTCACTGGTTGGTGTACTCCTCGGCCATCTGGCTCGCCTTGCTCTGGATGATCAACGACTGGGTCAACAGGTTCGCACCCATCGAGACCATCAGCGCGCCGCCGCCGGCGACCGACGCGCCGAGCAGGTGGCCGAGTCCCGCGAGCCCGAGCCGGACGACCAGGTACGCCACCATGATGCCGAGCCCGGGCATCCCGAGCCGGAAGAACACCTTCCCGGCGCGCCGCTCGACCTGTGCGACCCGGCCGGAGCCGACGCCGGCGACGAGTGCGAGCGCGACGCCCACGACGAGCAGTACGACGGCGACGACGCCGAGGCCGGTGTGCCGGTCGTACAGCTGGTAGACCCCGACCCCCATCAGCACGACGGGGCCGCGCCACACGTCGGTGTCGGAGTTCTCCAGCTCGGACCAGGACAGCCGCCGGGCGAGCACGACCACCACGACGGCGATCACGACGAGTGCGTTGGGCAAGGTTCCGAAGCTCATGTCACGGACGGTAGGTCTGCCCGGTCTTCCCAGGGGACCGACCACGGGTGGAGATTCGGGTGGAGACCGTCCATCGCCGGGTCGCCGCCCGCTTGGTTGAAAGGAGGAGTAACGTTCCTGACCGGTAACAACACGATCTGTCACACCGGCGGTGCGGAGGCCCGATGCTTGCCCAACAATCCATCCTCAGACTGGATGCCACGGCGATCGACTACATCATCATCGCCCTCTACTTCGTCTTCGTGCTCGGTATCGGGTACATGGCCAGACGCGCGGTGTCGAACAGCCTGGACTTCTTCCTGTCCGGCCGGTCGCTGCCGGCCTGGGTCACCGGCCTGGCGTTCATCTCGGCCAACCTGGGCGCGATCGAGATCATGGGCATGTCGGCGAACGGCGCGCAGTACGGCATGCCGACCGTGCACTACTTCTGGATCGGCGCGATCCCGGCGATGCTGTTCCTCGGCGTCGTGATGATGCCGTTCTACTACGGCTCCAAGGTCCGCAGCGTGCCGGAGTTCATGCTGCGCCGGTTCGGGAAGCCCGCGCACCTGGTGAACGCGATCAGCTTCGCCCTGGCGCAGGTGCTGATCGCGGGCGTGAACCTGTTCCTGCTGGCCACCATCGTGAACGTGCTGCTCGGCTGGCCGATCTGGGTGTCGGTCATCGTCGCCGCCGTGATCGTGCTCAGCTACATCACGCTCGGCGGACTGTCGGCCGCGATCTACAACGAGGTGCTGCAGTTCTTCGTGATCGTGGCCGCGCTGCTGCCGCTGACCCTGGTCGGCCTGCACAAGGTCGGCGGCTGGCAGGGCCTGGTCGACAAGGTGACCGCGTCGCCGGGCGGCAGCGAGCAGATGTCCGCCTGGCCCGGCAACGCGCTCAGCGGGTTCGGCAACAGCTTCCTGTCGGTGATCGGCATCGTGTTCGGCCTCGGCTTCGTGCTCTCGTTCGGCTACTGGACGACGAACTTCGTCGAGGTGCAGCGGGCGATGGCGTCGAAGAACATGTCGGCGGCCCGGCGGACGCCGATCATCGGGTCGTTCCCGAAGATGTTCGTGCCGTTCATCGTGATCATCCCCGGCATCATCGCCGCGGTCATCGTGCCGGAGCTGGCGCAGTTCAAGGCCACCGGCAGCGGCGAGGTCGACTACAACGACGCGATCCTGCTGCTGATGCGCGACCTGCTGCCGAACGGCATGCTCGGCCTCGCGATCACCGGTCTGCTGGCGTCGTTCATGGCCGGTATGGCGGCCAACCTGAGCTCGTTCAACACCGTGATGTCGTACGACATCATCGAGCGCTACATCATCAAGGACCGGCCGGACGACTTCTACCTGCGGACCGGCCGGTGGGCGACCGTAGCGGGCACGCTGATCGCGATCGGCACGGCCGCGATCGCCTCCGGCTACAGCAACCTGATGGACTACCTGCAGCAGCTGTTCTCGTTCTTCAACGCGCCGCTGTTCGCCACGTTCATCCTCGGTATGTTCTGGAAGCGGATGACCGCGGCGGCCGGCTGGATCGGCCTCGTCAGCGGTACGGCGACCGCGATCACCGTGTTCGTTCTTTCGGAGAACGGCGTCATCAACCTGCCCGGCCAGGGCGCCAGCTTCGTCGGCGCCGGCGCGGCCTTCGTGGTCGACATCCTGATCAGCGTCCTGGTCAGCACGATGACCCGGCCCAAGGAGGACTCCGAGCTGGTCGGCCTGGTGTACTCGTTGACACCGAAGGAACAGCGCACCGAGGTCGCCGTCGCCGGTGACCACGGCTGGTACCGCAAGCCGGTCCTGCTGGCCGGCATCTCGCTGGCGATGACCATCGTCCTGAACATCGTCTTCGGCTGAGGGAGCGTTCGAGATGGCAGAGAAGAAGAAGGCCGGAGCGTTCGACATCCGGATCGTGATCGCGACCCTGGTCGGGATCTACGGCGTGGTGCTGACGGTCCTCGGCATCGTCGAGAAGCAGGCCGAGATCGACAAGGCCGCCGGGATCAACATCAACCTCTGGGGCGGTCTCGGGATGCTGGTGTTCACCGCCGTGTTCGTGCTGTGGGCCCGGCTGCGGCCGATCGCCGTACCGGCCGACTGCGAGACCGGTCGACGAGTAGCCATGTCCGTTTGACGAACATCGGCGTCCGGTCGGGTCCTCCCGTCCGGGCGCCGGCGTTCGTAGTCTCGAAGTACCCGATCAGGAGGAATTTCGAGATGACGATCACGTCTGAGAAACCGGAGCTGGCCGCGCTCGCGCAGCAGTACGCCGCCGACGGCTTCGTACTGGTGAAAGGCCTGCTCAGCAAGGAAGAAGCAGCGCACTACCGGCAGCGCAGCCACGACCTGCTGGCGCGGCTGAACCGGACCGACGACCCGACCTGGGGCGCCGCCCGGGACATGACCGAGGCGCCGACGAAGCTGCAGCACCTGCACGACGCGCAGTTCTACGACGCCGAGTTCTCGAAGCTCCTGGTGGACCCGCGGTTCACCGACGTGGCCGCCGCGGTGATGGGTGTGGACGACGTGCAGCTGCACCACACCAAGCTGTTCGTGAAGCCGCCGGAGAACGGTTCGCCGTTCCCGCTGCACCAGGACCACCCGTTCTTCCCGCACACCTACCACCGGGTCGGGGCGGCGATCTTCCACTTCGACGACGCGCCTGTCGAGAAGGGCTGCGTCCGGGTGATTCCGGGCAGCCACAAGGACGGACCACGGGAGCACAGCCCGGAGGGGTCGTACCACCTGCTCGAGCCGTCGTTCGACGCGGCGACGCCGCAGCCGGCCGAGGCGGGCGACGTACTGTTCTTCACCTACCTGACCGTGCACGGGTCCGGGGTGAACACCAGTGACGAGGCGCGCACCACCTGGCTGATCCAGTACCGCGACCCGTCGGACCCGCCGACCGTCAAGACGCACGAGTGGTCGCTCGGCCAGGGCATGATTCTGCGTGGCATCGACCCCACTGGCAGGAGTGCTGTTTGACCCTCCCTTCGACGCTTGCCGGCGTCGCCGGTGCGGACCGGTTCGTCGACCTCGCGGGGCTACTGGAGTCCTGCGAGGTCGACGGCTTCCGCGCGGACTTCCTCAGCTGGGGCCACTACCGGCCGGAGTACTGGCGCAACTACTGGCACAGCCACTCGTTCCACGAGGTCTGCCTCGCGTACTCGGGCGAGGGCCGCTTCAACTCCGGTACGACGCAGTACGACGTCGCACCCGGCTCCGTGTTCCTCGCCCGCCCGGGCGACATCCACGAGATCGAGTCGTCGCGGGTGTCTCCACTGGGAATCGCCTTCTGGGGCTTCACGTTCAGACCGTCCGGCGCTACTCCAGGGGACTCCGGATGGTGGTCCGGCCTGACCCGGTCGGACGGGCCGGTGATGTCCGACCGTGCCGGCTCGTTGCCGTCCCTCGTCACAGCACTCGCAGCTGAAGCAGCTGCACCAGTCTCCGGCTACAGCAGCGCACTGGGTGCGCTCGGTGCCACTCTGGTGGTGGAGACCGCCAGAGCCTTCGCCCTGGACGACGACCTGGCTGTGGAACCGGTCCGGCGCGACAGAGGACCGCTGGTCGTCGACGCCATGCAGCGTCATCTCCGCGACAACCTGTCCCGCCCGATCACCGTCCGGGACGTAGCAGCCGCCGCACACCTGTCCGAACGTCACGCGGAGCGGCTGTTCACCCAGCAGACCGGCGCCTCCATCATGTCCACCCTGCGCCGCCTCCGCCTCGAGCTGGCAGCCCAGCTCCTCATGGACCACACCCTGTCCATCACCGAGGTAGCAAGAGCCTGCGGCTACTCCGACGTACGCCCGTTCTCCACAGCCTTCAAACGCCAGTACGGCCGCACCCCCGGCGACCACCGCCGCGCCGGCGGCACCGAGTTCCTCTAGTGCTATTCTGACCCTATGCGAGTGAGCCTGCTCCTTACGTAGCCGTGCTGGCATCCAGGCGCAATCTGAGCGCCGGTCAGTGCGGCGTCCCCTCCTGTGTGAGGGGCTTTTTTATGTCCAGGGTGCCTTCTGGCACATTTAGGCTCAACAAACACACGAAGTATGGAGTAGGACCGTGAGCGAGCAGGTGGAAGACACCGCCATCGACAGGGGCGGCTACGACTTCAACGCCATGCAGGCCAAGTGGCGTCCGGTGTGGGAGAAGCTGGATCCCTTCAAGGCGAAGGACGACGGCTCGGCCGAGCGTCGCTACGCGCTCACGATGTTCTCCTACCCCTCCGGCGACCTGCACATGGGTCACGCCGAGGTGTTCGCGCTGCACGACGTCCTGGCGCGCTACTGGTTCCAGCAGGGGTACGACGTCCTGAACCCGATCGGCTGGGACTCGTTCGGTCTGCCGGCGGAGAACGCCGCGATCAAGCGCAACGAGCACCCCGCGACGTACACCTACGGCAACATCGAGACGCAGGCCGAGTCGATCCGGCGCTACGCGCTGAGCTTCGACTGGTCGCGCCGGCTGCACACGTCCGACCCGGAGTACTACCGCTGGACGCAGTGGCTGTTCCTGCGGCTGTACGAGCGCGGTCTGGCGTACCGCAAGGCCTCGTTCGTCAACTGGTGCCCGAACGACCAGACCGTGCTGGCCAACGAGCAGGTCGTGCAGGGGCGCTGTGAGCGCTGCGGGCACGAGGTCACCAAGCGCGAGCTGACCCAGTGGTACTTCAAGACCACTGACTACGCCCAGCGGCTGCTGGACGACATGGAACTGCTGCAGTGGCCCGAAGAGATCCTGCTGATGCAGCGCAACTGGATCGGCCGCTCCGAGGGCGCCTTCGCGGACTTCCAGGTGGAGGGCCGCGACGAGCCGATCAAGGTGTTCACCACCCGTCCGGACACGCTGTTCGGCGCCACCTTCATGGTCGTCGCGCCGGACGCGAAGCTGGCCGCCGAGCTGGTCACGCCGGAGCAGCGGACCGCCTTCGACGAGTACCTGACCAAGGTGAAGGCGACCACCGAGATCGAGCGGCAGAGCACCGAGCGCGAGAAGACCGGTGTCTTCCTGGGCTCGTACGCGATCAACCCGGTGACCGGTCAGCGGATCCCGATCTGGGCGGCCGACTACGTGCTGGCCGACTACGGCACCGGCGCGATCATGGCGGTCCCCGGCCAGGA
Organism: uncultured Actinomycetota bacterium; assembly: GCA_963822475.1. Taxonomy (GTDB): domain Bacteria; phylum Actinomycetota; class Actinomycetes; order Propionibacteriales; family Kribbellaceae; genus Kribbella. The sequence continues at coordinate 1,328,171 of CAWGHT010000004.1, read as the reverse complement.
CAGCCGGGACTGGGAGTTCGCGGAGAAGTTCGACCTGCCGATCGTCCGTACCGTGCAGCCTCCTGCTGACTTCGACGGCAAGGCCTTCACCGGCGAGGGCGCCGCGATCAACAGCGCCAACGACGACATCAGCCTGGACGGTCTGGACATCGCCGACGCCAAGTCGCGGATCATCGACTGGCTGGAGAGCAAGGACCTGGGCGAGCGGACGATCAACTACCGCCTGCGCGACTGGCTGCTGAGCCGCCAGCGGTACTGGGGCTGCCCGATCCCGATCATCCACTGCCCGTCCTGCGGCGAGGTCCCGGTCCCCGACGACCAGCTGCCGATGGAGCTGCCCGACCTGCGCGGCGCCGACCTGCAGCCGAAGGGCGTGTCGCCGCTGGCGGCGGCCCGCGAGTGGGTCGAGGTCGACTGCCCGAAGTGCGGCGGCAGGGCCGAGCGCGACACCGACACGATGGACACGTTCGTCGACTCGTCCTGGTACTTCCTGCGCTACCTGTCGCCGGAGTACACCGACGGCCCGTTCGACCAGGCCACGGCCGAGCGGTGGATGTCGGTGTACCAGTACGTCGGTGGCAAGGAGCACGCCGTACTGCATCTCCTGTACGCGCGGTTCTTCGTCAAGGCACTGCACGACATGGGCCTGCTGAACGTCGTGGAGCCGTTCACCCGGCTGCTGAACCAGGGCCAGGTCATCAACCAGGGCAAGTCGATGAGCAAGTCGCTGGGCAACGGCGTGAACCTGGGCGACCAGATCGACGAGTTCGGTGTCGACGCGGTCCGGCTGACCATGGTGTTCGCCGGTCCGCCGGCGGACGACATCGACTGGGCCGACATGTCCCCGGGCGGCTCGCTGAAGTTCCTGCAGCGTGCCTGGCGGCTGGCCGCGGCGGTCGAGGCGCCGGCCGGCTCGGACCCGTCGACCGGTGACGTCGAGCTGCGCAAGCTGACCCACCGGACGGTGGCGGACGCGGCCGAGCTGATCGACTCGCACCGGTTCAACGTCATGATCGCCCGCGTGATGGAGCTGGTGAACGCGACCCGGAAGGCGATCGACTCCGGTCCCGGTGCTGCCGACCCGGCCGTGCGCGAGGCGGTCGAGGCGGTGGCGATCGTGCTGAGCCTGGTCGCGCCGTACACGGCCGAGGAGATGTGGGAGGAGCTGGGCCACGAGCCGACCGTCGCCAAGGCCGGCTGGCCGAAGGTCGACCCGGCGCTGCTGGTCCAGGACTCGGTCACCTGCGTGGTGCAGATCGCCGGCAAGGTGAAGGACCGGCTGGAGGTCTCGCCGGACATCTCCGACGCCGACCTGGAGCAGCTGGCGCTGGCGTCCGAGGCGATCCAGAAGGCGCTGGACGGCCGCGGCACCCGCAAGGTGATCGTGCGGGCGCCCAAGCTGGTCAACATCGTCCCCGCCTGATGGACTCAGTCGTTCTGGACATTCATACCGGTGCTCGTGAGGTCGTCCTCGACCTCACGAGCCGGTGTGAACAGTTCGTCTCCGGTCGCGGTGACGGCCTGCTGCACGTGTTCGTGCCGCACGCGACCGCCGGTGTCGCGATCCTCGAGACCGGCGCCGGCAGTGACCTCGATCTGCTGGCGGTGCTCGAGGACCTGCTGCCGCGGGACTTCGAGTGGCAGCACCGGCACGGCTCACCCGGACATGGTCGCGACCACGTGCTGCCGGCGCTGATTCCGCCGTACGCGACCGTGCCGGTGCTGAGAGGGCGGCTGACGCTCGGCACCTGGCAATCGATCTGTCTGGTCGACACCAATCGCGACAATCCCGACCGGCACGTCCGGTTGTCCTTCCTGGCCGGTTAGTGGACTACGGGGTAACAAGTAATTCCGGGATTATGGTGACTTATCGTGATGTTGCCGATCGCGTTACGTTTCAGAAACACGGCTCCGCTTGAATTGTCGTCATGGCTGCCCTTGACACGCTGCGCGACGTCACCACTGAGCTCCTGGTTCGCGCCACCCGCGGCATTTCCGACGGCAGCCTGCTGAATGCCGACTCCGGCCGCGCGGATACCCGCGCCCGGATCGACGACTGGGCCGGCATCCTTTCTCTGTACGCCGCCGACAATGAATCCACCTCGGTTCGCGCGACTGCTTGAAACATGCATTTCTGAGTCCGCAATGATTTCTCCGGGTCGTCAAACCCGTTGCCAAGGTCAACGAATTGTGTGACCCAGGCCGCATCCCGCACGCCGATCACCTCCGGCAAGAAGACGTCCGTCACGCTATGTTGTGTCAGGAACGTGAGGCCTAAGAGGGGTGACAGGCTGTGTCGGACACGGATGGCCGGGCGGACGGTCGGCGGGGATTCGCCGATCTGTTGCTCGACTTGAGGGTCCAGGCCGGCCTCTCCCAGGAGGAGCTGGCCGACCGGGCCGGGCTGAGTGTCCGGTCGATCCGCGAGATGGAGGCCGGCCGGGTCGCGCGCCCGCGCAAGGACTCCGTCCGCCTGCTCGCCTCGGCGCTCGGTCTGCGGCCCGAGGACACCGACCACGTCCTCGCGGCTGCGGGGCACGGCTCGGTGCGTCCCGTCGTACGGGCGGTCGCTCCGTCGCCGCCGGTCGTCTCGGTCGCGGACGCCGTACCGACCGGTCTGCGCTGGCGTGGCACCCGCCCGATCCCGGACGGTCTCGTCGGTCGTGAGCAGGAGCTGTTCGAGCTCGAGTCGCTGCTGGGGCAGAACCGGCTCGTCACGCTCGTCGGCCCCGGCGGGGTCGGCAAGACGGAGCTGGCGCTCGCAGCGGCCGACCGGTTCTCCGGTGCCGACACGACCGTCGTGGTCGTCGACCTCACCACCGTCCAGCGCGATGCCGCCGTACCGTCGGCGATCCTGGATGCCTTCGGCACAGCCCCGGGTACGTCGGACCTCGACGACGTACTGTCCGGCCGCCGGCCCGGCGATCTGGTGATCGTCGAGGACAACGCCGAGCACGTTCTCGACGGTGTCGCGACGGTCGCCAACCGGATGGTCCGCAGCTTCCCGGGGATCGGTGTGCTGGTCACGTCCCGGATCCCGCTCGGCCTGCCGGACGAGGTGGTACGGCGGGTGCAGGTGCTCGGCGTACCGCCGAACGACGAGGACTTCGAGGCGATCGCTGCGTCGCCGGCGGTCGAGATGTTCTGCCGCCGCGTCGGTCGGGTGCGGCCGGGCTTCACGCTGGCCCCTTCAAATGCTCCGACTGTGGCGCGACTGGTCAGGCGACTGGACGGCCTGCCGCTCGCGCTGGAGCTTGCGGCCGCGCGGGCCGGCTCGCTGTCGGTGGAGGCGATTCTTGCCGCGCTCGACGACCGGTTCCGGTTGCTGTCCGGGCCGCGGCGGTTCGGTGCGCCGCATCAGCGGACGCTGGCCGACACGATCGCGTGGAGCGTCGACGCGCTCTCGGACCCGGCGCGGCAGCTGCTGTACCGGGCGTCGGTGCTCGGTTCACCGTTCACGCTCGAGGCTGTCGCGGGTGTCTGTACGGGCACTCCGATCGACGAGAGCGACGTACCGATGCTGCTCGCCGAGTTGGTGGAGAAGTCGCTGCTGCAGCCGGTGCACGAGTTCGAGCAGTTGTACGGCGCGCGGTACAAGCTGCTGGAGACGATCCGGGAGCACGCGTACGCCGGGCTGTCGTCACAGGGCGACGACCTCACCGAGTTCCGGAACCGGGCGGTCGAGTGGTGTTCGACGTACGTCTCCGGGCTGGAGGGCGCGTGGTCGTCACCGGACCGCGATCGGCGGTACCGGGCGGCGCATGCGAACTCGGCGTTGTTCGAGGTGGCGCTGGCGCGTGCGGGCGAGCTGGGGGAGTGGGACACCGCGGCGCGGATCGTGCTCGGGTTCCGGATCGCGTGGCAGTACCAGGCGAGCGTCGCCGAGAGCGGGATCCGGTGGGCGACGCTGTGCGCCGAGAACGTGTCCGACAAGGAGACGAGCGGGCGACTGCTCGCCATCGCCGGACGGCTGTCCAGCCTGACCGGTGACATCCGTGGTGCGCGTCGGCACTACGAAGAGGCGCGTACGCGGATCCCTGGAGAGACAGAGATGGGCCTGGTCGCCCGGGGCGGCTGGGTGTCGTCCGGGTCGCACCTGCTCGACACACAGAGCCTGGCCGAGATCCCGGCGCTGGTAGATGACGCTCGCAAGCATGGCGACGTACAGCGGTCTGCCACCGTGCAGGCAACCTGTGGGCTGGCGCTGCTGCGGTGGGGCCGTTTGGTGGAGGCCAAGGAGCTCCTGCTTGCGTGGGAGGCCGCGCTGGTCAATCCGGGTGTCTACCCGGACGAGATCGCGTACATGGCGCTCAGCCGCGTCGACCTGGAGCTGGGGAACCTGGCCGGCGCTCGTCATTGGGCACAGCTCGCCCGCGACAGCCAGGCGTCGGACGACCCGGAGCGCACCAAGGTCGCCGGATGCCTCGCGATGGTGGAGTACCACGACGGCCGGTACGACGAGGCGCGGGCGCTGCTCGACCAGGCCGACGCCGACATCCGCGGCCACCGTGGGTACTTCGACTACCTGGTGATGCTCTACCGGTCCCGGCTGGCTCGTGCCGCCGGTGAGGCCGAGCAGGCGCGTGTGACGATCCTGGACGCGCTCAACCGGTTGCTGCTCGAAGGGCGGGTCGTCTACCTGCTCGAAGTACTGCCGGAGGCTGTGGCGGTGCTGCACGCACTGGGGCGCTCGGAGGCGGGAGACGCCGTGTGCGGCCAGTTGCTGGCGTGGCAGCAGTCGATGGACCCGCCGATGCTGCCGACCGCGTGGGCGGTCCTGCAGGAGTCCTGCGAGAGCGCATCGGTCGCGGACGGGTGGCCGGAGCCGGACCCGTCGGCCGCAGTACAGCGGCTGGCGAACGACGTACTCGCGGCGCTTTCTGCCCCGCTTTTATGACGCGGATCTGCTGAAGCTGCCGGGTAACTGCCGGTTGTTCTGCCTCGTCCTGACATGGCTGCCGGACAAAGAATTACAGCCGTAGGGCAGGTTCCACGAAGCAGAGACCGACACCGGTCACAGGCAGCGGAAGAGGTGGTGAACCATGAAGAGGCCATGGCGAACCGCTCAGCTGCCTCGCCCGGCGAAGGCGACGCGGAGGGCCTCCGGTGGCTGGTTGGTGGGGGCGCCGACCGGCGGCCGAGAGCTCCGGAGTGCTGTGGAGTGCGGATCTGTCCTGCCTGTACCGGGCGCGGTGCACCGTCAGGGCACTGCTTCCGGGGCGGGGTCTCAGCACAGGGTCAGGCACACGAGACAGGGGACGAGTGTCGCGATCCGGCTGGCGCGGGAAAACCGGTGGGTTTGGTCACCCACCGGCGGGCCGGCCGCTGGGACCTCCCGGGACCTCGACGAGCTCGCGGTCAGGCCGGTTCTCACGGAACCGGATACGGGGAGTAGCTCGCTGAGGCCCCACCAACTTCGGCTGACAACCAGGGGGAGTCAGCAGGACGAGCCGGGCTGGTGACGCACAGGGGACGTCAGTAGCACGGCACAACCAAAGCGAGGTGAAGGTCCCGGGAGGGGTGGCCTTCACCTCGCTGGTGTGTCCAGCACAGCCGACTTGTCGAACGCGTAGCCGACCATCCACGACGGCTGGAGGCGGCAGTAGACGATGTCGTCACCCCAACTCGCCGGCGAGCTGCCGTAGTGGTTGGTGAGGTGCTCCTCGATCGCGGCGAAGTCCGGGTGCTCCGCGGTCAGGAACTCGACGTTCCCGTGGCTGAACACCCCGATCCGCTCGCCGTCGACGTACGAGATGCTCGCCGCCGGCCGCTTCTTCAGATGCCGCGCCTTCGCCGCCGACCCCGACGTCGTGAACACCCACCGCGCGTGCAGGAAGTGCCCGTCCACCGCGCTGATCCGCGGCTCACCGCCCGCGGTCACGGTGGCCAGGTTCAGCGTGCACATCCCGGTCAGGACCCGCACCAGCTCCCCGGCGTCCAGCCGCCGCGGCCCCGTGATGATGTTGCGCAGATGCTCCGTCGACCGCTCGTACGCCGCATCGAGGAGCTCCTGCAACTGTGTGACTTCCGCCTCTGTCTCCTTCATCTTGTGGAGTCTGGCACTGCGCCCGGACATTAACTGTCCGGTAACCTCGCTGCATGGCAGCCCGCGTGCAGGTCGTCACCGACTCCACGGCCGGTCTGTCCACGCACGAGCTGCTCCGCCACCCGCTGACCGTCGTACCGCTCCAGGTCGTGATCGGTGGGACGTCGTACGACGACGGCGCCACCTCGGCAGACGCGGTCGCGGAGGCGCTGAAGACGTTCACACCGGTCTCGACCAGCCGGCCGGCGCCGCAGACGTTCGCCGCCACGTACGCCGCCTGCGCCGCGGACGGCGCCGAGGCGGTCGTCTCGATCCACCTGTCCGGTGACATGTCCGGCACGTTCGAGGCCGCGATGATCGGCGCCAAGGAGTCCCCGATCCCGGTCCACGTGGTCGACTCCCGCTCACTCGGCATGGGCCTCGGTTTCCCCGTCCTCGCCGCGGCCGCCGCAGCCGCCGCCGGAGAGGACGCCATCGCTGTCGAAGCCGCCGCCCGCGCCCGGATGAAGTCCATCTCGTCGTACTTCTACGTGGACACCCTCGAATACCTCCGCCGCGGCGGCCGCATCGGCGCCGCCCAGGCCCTCCTCGGTACGGCGCTAGCGGTCAAACCACTGCTCACCATCAGCGGCGGCCGGATCGTCCCGCTGGAAAAGGTCCGCACCTCCAGCCGAGCCATCGCCCGCCTGGCCGACATCGCCGTCCAACGCGCCGGCGACACCCCCGTCCAGATCGCCGTCCACCACCTGGCCAACCTCGAAAAAGCCCAAACCCTGGCCGACGACCTGGCCACCCGCCTTCCCCAAGCCGAGGAAATAGTCCTCCGAGAAGTAGGCGCCGTCATAGGAGCCCACGTAGGCCCCGGCCTCCTCGCCGTAGTAGTAAGCCCCCACTAACCCGACCGTCCCCTCGCGGCTCGCAGGGGGTAATCGCAGTACCTGCCTCGTCGCGAACGAATTTGGCAGACTCGGTGCTCGACCTGAAGTCTTGAGACCGACCGCGCAGCCGTGCGCAGAGTGGAATGCCTTGCCACGTACCGACGCAGTGACCGAGGACGGGGTACCGCCGGAGGCTGGATCAGCCGTCCCAGATGCGCCGCACGCGCGGATTGTCATCACGATCGCCTCGCTGGGCTTCTTCCTGATCACGCTGGACATTTCGATCGTCAACGTCGCCCTGTCCCGGATCAGGACCGAGCTCGGCGGCGGAACGACCGGCCAGCAGTGGACGATCGACGGCTACACCCTCTTGTTCGCCGCGCTGCTGCTGTTCGCGGGCAACCTGTCGGATCGGATCGGCGCGAAGAAGGCTCTCGGCGCGGGCATCGTCGGGTTCGGGCTCGCCTCGGCCGCCTGTGCGGCCGCGCCCACGATCGGCGTACTGGTCGCCGCCCGTTGCGCGCAAGGCGCTGCCGCGGCGATCATGCTGCCGGCGTCGATGGCCCTGGTGCGTGAAGCGTTCCCCGACCCACGCCGCCGAGCCAGTGCGCTCGGCGTCTGGGCGGTCGGCGGCGCCGTCGCCGGACTGGTCGGACAACCTCTCGGTGGGCTGCTCACGACTCTCGACTGGCGGTGGGTCTTCACGATCAACCTGCCCGTCTGCGCCGGCATGGTTGCCTTCCTGGTCGCGGTGGCCGCCTCGCCCACCCGACCGTCCCGGTTCGACTGGGCCGGCCAGATCCTCGCCGTCGTTGCCTTGTCCACCCTGGTCTACGGACTCATCGAAGGCGGCCATCGCGGGTTCACCGACCCCACCGTCGTCGCCGCGCTCGCGATCGCCGTGATCACCCTCGCCGCCTTCGTGGCCGTTCAGGCCCGTGGCCGGCACCCGATGATGCCGCTGGAACTGTTCCGGGCGCACGGCTTCCGGCTGGCCCTGCCCGTCGGGTTCGCCTTCATGGTCGGCAACTACGGCAACGTGTTCGTCGTCAGCCTGTTCCTCCAGCAGCACCTCGGACTGTCGCCGCTGCACGCCGGACTGGCATTCTTGCCCTCCGCTTTCTTCGCGATCGCCGGGAACCTCGCCAGCGGCCCGGTCACCAACCGGTTCGGAGCGCGGGTCCCGGTCGTGGCCGGGCTGCTGTCGATGACCGCCGGACTCCTGGCCCTGCTCCTCACGGCACCTTTGGAGTCGCCGGTCGTGACCGCCCTCTGCATCGTGCCGATCGGCGCCGGCGGATCGTTGGCCATGCCCTCGATCACCGGAGTCGTCCTCGAAGGTGTCGCGGCCGAGCGTGCAGGAACCGCCAGCGCCGTCTTCAACACCTTCCGCCAGATCGGCGGAGCAGTCGCCATCGCCGTCTTCGGCGCCCTGATAGCCAACCCGAACACCTTCCTCACCGGCCTACGAATCAGCCTCGCCTCAGCCGCAGCCCTACTCCTACTAGCAGCAATCAACAGCACCCGAATCCACCCACGGCGCTGACACAAGCTGTCCGCTGGACTAGTTCAGTGATGCCCACCGCCCCACCTGCGCGTGGCGCCCCGCGCTGGCCGCTGTGAACAGGTACCGGCGTCTCAGGACAGGCTATTTCCTGTCCACCGCCCCCATAGGGGGTCCCCAGTCCCACGAACCGGCCAACGCCGCCGCGCTCTGCCAGCGACCGACGCCATCACCTGGGGCGCCCGATCCTGCGCTCCCGGTGCAAGCGGGAGGTTCTCCACAGCTTTCAACTCGCGGTTTCACGCAGGCCCCGGACTCGTACTTTCTCTGGCGTGAAGGTCTTCCGCCGCACCCCACCCCTCGACCCGGCCACCCGAGCCCGAGCCCTCGCCCGCCTCACCCCCCGCCCACCCCTCGCCGACCCAACCCCCACCCACCTTCACACCCCGCACGCCAACCACACCCCAACCACCCAGCCGTACGCCGACCACACCCCAGCCACCCAGGCGCCCACCACGCCGATAGGACGCCTGCCGAGCAGCCGACCGCTGGCCAATTCCGCTGCCGAGCGGCCCCACGCCGGGCAGCCCGCCGCCCGACGGACTGCTGGCGGGTGGACGCCGACCGCGCAGATCCCTGCCGGGCAGCCCGCCGCCGCCGGACGGACTGCTGGCGGGTGGGCCCCCGACGGGCAGATCCCTGCCGGGCAAACGGCCGCCGCCGGACGGACCGCTGACGGGCGGACCCCCGCCGGGCAGATCCCTACGGGGCACACATCCGCCGCCGGACGAACCGCTGGCGGGTGGACCTCCGCCGAGGAGATGGCCGCCGACCGGACCACTGGAGGGCGGATGTCCAGCGACCGGACCGCTCACACGGGCGACCCGCACGGTGCACCCGCCGCGGCTGATCGCGGCGTACATCGCAGCGACAGGCCGCCGAGCAACAAGCAGCCACGACACGAATACCCGGAGGAGCGTGATGAGGTGCGAGGCGGATGGACCCCCGAAGACCCCCAACCCGACCGACTACGCGACGCCCGCTGGACCCTCACCCCACGCCACATCGTCGTCCTAGCCGTAGTACTTATCCTCGGCCTCACCTGGGCCGCCTGGACCTTCCTCCGAGCCCGCCCCGAAGCCCTCCCCGACACCCGCCCAACCACCACAACCACAGGCTCCGCAGTAAGCCAGCCAACCCAACCAAGTCCCGCCTCAGCGCAACCCCAGCCAGCCGCCAACCAAACCGCCGACCCCAACCAGACGCCAGCGCCAACCAAACCCCAGGCGCCAACCAAACCCCAGGCATCAACCAGACGCCCGGCGCCGGGACCTCCTCCGGCCCACCACCCGTGGTCGTCCACGTCGCAGGAAAGGTACGCCGCCCCGGCCTCATCCGCGCCCCAGCAGGCTCCCGCGTAGCCGACGTACTCACCCTCGCCGGCGGCCCACTCCGAGGCGTAGACCTCACGACCCTCAACCTCGCCCGCCAGGTAACCGACGGCGAACAAATCATCGTCGGCGCAACCACCCAACCCCCACCCCCGAACCAACCATCGCCAACCGCAGGCCCAAGCCCGCTCCTCAGCCCCCAACGCCCCCGTCAACCTCAACACCGCCACCCTCGACCAACTCGACGCCCTCCCCGGCGTAGGCCCCGTCCTAGCCCAACGAATCCTCGACTACCGCACCCAGAACGGCCCCTTCACCACCATCGACCAACTCCAGGAGGTCCCCGGCGTAGGCCCCAAAAAGTTCGACTCCCTAAAACCCCATGTCCGCACCTAACCCCGCCAACAACCCACCGCCCAACACCCCACCGGCCAACAACCCACCCGAGGCAACCGCTGCACCAACCCCCGCGCAAACCCCAGCGGCAACCGCCGCACTTGGTCGAGTACCTGTTCCTGTACCTGGGGAGGCTGCTGAGTCGGCAACCGCGGAGGCTGTGACTAGCTCGCGGACGCCTGATGAGCGGCTCGATGCGCGGTTGCTCATCCCGGCGGGTGTGGGTTGGCTGGCTGCGGCGGTGCTGGTCGGTCAGCCGCCGATGGTCGGCGGGATCGTCGCTGGCTTCGCGCTGGCGCTCGCCGCGACGCTCGGGCTGATCCTCCGGCGGCAGAACCGCGGCTCTAGAACTGCAGTAACCCGGCGTGCCAGCCGCTGGGTGGGTGCTTGGGCGGTTGTTGGTTCGTTGGTTGTCGTGGGTGGACTGGCGCTCGCTGCCGCGCTGCACACCGCCGCCCTCCGTGCAGGACCCGTGCAGGAGCTCGCGACCCGGTCGGCGACTGTCACCGTCCGGCTCAAGATCGACGGGGATCCGTCGCTGCGGCAGAGCACCACCAGCAGAAGGCCGCCGTACGTCGTGGTCAGGGCGACCATCGAGGAGATCCGCAGTCGCGCCGGCTCGGAGAACGCGATCCGGGAACGGGTGCGTACGCCGGTGCTCTTGGTGGGGACTGCGAAATGGGCGCACGTCAGGTACGGCCAGCATGTTGACGCGAGCGGGAGGCTCGAGCAGGTAGAAGGTGGTGCCGAGGTGGCCGCGATGCTCTCGACCCGATCGCCGCCACGGATCGTCGACGAGCCGCCCTGGTGGTTGCGTGCGGCTGAGCGGGTCCGGGCTGGACTGCGAGGCGCGGTCGCAGGTGAGCCTGAGGACGTCCGTGGGCTCGTACCCGCACTCGTCATGGGCGACGTCTCTGGCGTGTCCGCGGACCTGAACGCGGACTTCCAAACCACGGGCCTGACCCACCTGTCCGCAGTCTCAGGGACCAACCTGACGCTCCTGCTTGCGTTCCTCCTCCCGCTGGCGCGCCTGATCGGTGTGCGGGCGCGCGGGCTGACTGTGGTTGGGCTGTCGACGGTCGTCGTGTTCATCGTCCTGGCCAGACCACAGCCGAGCGTCCTTCGGGCCGCAGCGATGGGCCTGATCGCGTTGGCGGCGATGACCAGCGGGGGAGGGCGGCGCCGCGCCGTACGCAGTCTGTCGGTCGCAGTGATCGTGTTGCTACTACTGGACACGTCGCTCGCGCGCTCGGCCGGGTTCGCGTTGTCGGTGCTTGCGACTGCGGGCATCATCCTGCTCGGACCCGGTTGGCGGGATGCGTTGGCGAAGTGGATGCCTGGTTGGTTGGCCGACGCGATCTCGTGCCCGCTTGCCGCGCAGCTCGCGTGTACGCCGATCGTCGCGTGGCTGTCGGGTGAAGTGTCGCTGATCGCGGTCGCAGCCAACCTGTTGGCCGGACCAATGGTTGGTCCGGCGACGATTCTCGGCTTCGTTGCGGCCGGAGTTGCCTTGGTCAGCAGTCAGTTGGCGCAAGTCGTCGGCTGGGCTGCTGGATGGCCAGCTCGCTGGATCATCCTGGTTGCTCGCGAAGGCGCGGATCTCCCAGGCGCCGCTAATGCGTGGCCGGCGACCGTGGTCGGTGTCGCCGTACTGACGGTGCTTTGCCTGGCGCTCGTGCTCGGCCTGCATCGCATCCTGGCTCGCCCGATTGCGATGATCCTGGCGGTGGTCCTGCTCGCGGTCGTCGTACTGCGTCCTGTCGGGTCGTTCGGGTGGCCGCCGGACGACTGGCTGTTCGTCGCCTGCGATGTCGGACAAGGTGACGGCCTGGTGTTGCGGGCGGGGGATCGTACGGCGGTTGTTGTCGACACCGGGCCGGATCCGGCGGCGATGGATCGGTGTTTGAAGGACCTGGATATCCAGTACGTCCCGGTCGTCGTGCTGAGTCACTTCCATGCGGATCATGTCGGTGGGCTGGCCGGGGTGCTGAACGGTCGGCGGGTGGACGAGATCGAGGTGACGCCGTACTTCTCGCCGCGGGCTGAGTACGAACGGGTGGTTGAGTTGGCGTCGCGGCATGGGGTGGTTGTGCGTACGGTCGCGTTCCGGGAACAGCGGGTCGTGGGGGAGGTGGGGTGGACGACGCTGTGGCCGGCGAAGGTGCCGGCGTTGCCTGCTGCGGGTACGTCGTCGGCGACTTCCACGGACGAAGGGTCGCCGGAGAACAACGCCAGCATCGCGATGATGGTCGAGCTCGATGGTCTCCGGATCCTGCTCACCGGCGATCTGGAGCCTGAGTCGCAGCGTGCTGTCGTGGCGACGGGGGTCGATCTGCGGGCGGATGTGTTGAAGGTTCCGCACCATGGTTCGGCTCAGCAGGATCCTGGGTTCATCGCTGCTGCCAACGCGCGGTTGGCGCTCATCTCTGCTGGGCGCGACAACGACTACGGGCACCCGGCGCCTAGAACCCTGGACCTCCTGTCCCACACCGCAACGCGAACCGCGACCACCAACGTCAGCGGTCCGCTCGTTGTCACCAACACCAACAACCACCTAGCCCTGACCACCCACCCACACCTACAGGAGGCAGCTAGAAGGTGACGCTCCACACGCACCACCCGCGCTTGCGGGAGGGAGTTGGAAGGCGATGCTCTAGCCGGAAGTTGGGAGTGATTGCCCCAAGCACACGCGCGGCCTGCGGGAGGGGTTAGAAGGTGACGGCGGAGGTTGGGGTGGTGTTTTCGGGTTGGTCGCCTAGGGACCAGGCGGCTACTCGGGAGACGATGTGGGCTGGGATCTTGTCCGCTACGCCGGGGACGGCGGGTGCGTCGTAGGTGGCGTGGGCGTCGTACGGGAGGACGACTCGGTAGCCGCGGGCGAGGGCGGTTTTGGCTGTCGCGTGTACGCACATCTCGGACATGACGCCGCAGATGGCTAGTGACCGTACGCCGGCCGATACCAGGATCTCCCCGAGTGGCGTCGCGTCGAAGCCGTCGTCGCGTGGCTTGCGGATCACGTGCTCGCGGGGACCCGGCTTCAGCGGCAGGTACAGCTCCCAGCCGGGCGTTCCGGGCTCGTCGTCTGCGCCGGGTGGGCCGTCGTTCTGCAGGTGTACGACGACTGCGCCGGCGGCTCGGGCTCGGTCCAGCAGGTCGCTTGTGCGATCCAGGAGGGTGGCCGCGTCTGGTACTGCGTCGGGGCCGGAGACGAACGCGGTCTGCAGATCAACGAGCACCAATGCGTCGACGGGTGAGCACATCGCGCTGGGCGAGGGTGTGGCGCTGGGTGGGGGTGTCGCGCCGGGTCGGGTCATGGGCGCCATCCTCGTTGGTTTGGTGCGGGGGCGCACTGGGATTGTCTGGGGGGCGTGGGATGCTGACGGGGTGGCTGCTCGTAAAGGTTCTGCGCCGAAGCTTGGTGATGTGCTCCTCGTGACCGGGACCGAGTCGTTCCTGGCGGATCGGGCCGTGCGGTCGGCGATCGCGGCGGTGTCGAAGAACGCGACGGACGGCGGCGGCAGCGCGGTCGAGGTGACGGATCTCGAGGCGTCGACGCTGGACGTCGGGGTGTTCGCGGAGCTGACCGGGCCGTCGTTGTTCGCGACCGAGCGGGTGCTGGTGCTGCGCGGGCTGGAGAACCTGCCGAGTGAGATGGCGCCGCATCTGATCGAGTACGCCGGGTCGTCGTCGGACGACGTACTCGCCGTGCTGGTGCACTCCGGCGGGCAGAAGGGGAAGGGCGTTCTCGACAAGTTGCGGAAGGCATCGGTCACCGAGGTCGTCGCGACGGCGCCGAAGGCGTGGGAGCTTCCGCAGTTCGTGGCGGGGGAGATCCGGCTGCACGGTGGGACGGTCGACGAAGGCGCGGCGTCGGCGCTGGTGGACGCGGTCGGTCACGACCTGCGGGCGCTGGCGGGGGCGTGTTCGCAGCTGGTGTCGGACTCTGGCGGTCAGGCGGTGACGACTCAGCTGATCGGGCAGTACTTCGGTGGGCGTGCGGAGGTCACGAGCTTCGCGGTTGCGGATGCGGCGATCGCCGGTCGGACGGAGCCGGCGCTGGAGCAGCTCCGGTGGGCGTTGGACTGCGGCGTGGCGCCGGTGCTCGTGACGAGCGCGATGGCGGGCGGGTTGCGGGGGCTGGCGAAGTACTCCAGTGCGCCGAGCGGGATGCGGGAGGCGGATCTGGCGCGCGAGGTCGGCGTACCGCCGTGGAAGCTCAAGCAGCTCAAGCAGCAGTCGCGCAACTGGAGTCCGGGTGGTCTCGCGACCGCGATCAAGGCGGTCGCGCAGGCCGACGCTGACGTCAAGGGCGCCTCGGGCGACGCCGGCTACGCCCTGGAACGCATGGTCCTGACCATCACCCGAGCCCACGGCCGCCGCTAACCCACTCTCAAACCGTTTTGGGTACGCAAAAACGATCGGCCGGTCGAAGGGACCGGGCCGATCGTTGGCGGGGCGCGTCGGAGACGCGGCCCTGGCGTTAGAGGGAAGCGGCCTTCTTGAAGATGGCCGACTTGCGGTTCGCCGCCTGGTTGGCGTGGATGACGCCCTTGCTGACGGCCTTGTCGAGCAGGCGACCGGCCTTGCGGGCGGTCTCGTTGGCCTTCTCGGCCTCGCCGGCGTCGACGGCCTCGTGGAACCGGCGAACAGCCGTCTTGAGGGTCGACTTCACCGACTTGTTGCGAAGTCGCGCAGCCTCGTTCTGGCGGTTGCGCTTGATCTGGGACTTGATGTTCGCCACGGAGCAGTGCCTCGATCAGGAGTATGCGGTCATTCGGAAGGTGTTACGGCGCACGGCTGAGCACCACCCGTGAACGCGCGAAGGGCCAGATTACCAACAAGCCGTCCCCTCCTCCAAACCCGCTCCCGCCGGGCCGGGGTGATTCAGGCTCGTGCGGTCGTCTCGGCGGCGGATTTCAGCCGGATCAGCGTCGTGTGGATGCCGTGAACGTTGCGTGGGGCGCGGTTGCCGAAGACGGGCCGGAAGAGGAGCTTCAGGACCGGCGGGCGGTGGTCGGTCCAGGATTCGGTGACCTCGCAGCCGGTCGCCGTGGGGGTGAACTCGTAGTCCCAGCGCGAGATCGGGATCGGGCCGAAGGTGATGTCGAAGGTGAACCGGCGGCCGGGCTGCGCGGTCACCACCTGTCCGAAGGTGAACCACCGGACGACGCCCACCCGGTTGTGCCCGACGAACCGTGCCCCTGGCACCGGGCCGGCAGAAGGACCTTCGGACGAATCGCCCGAGGACCAGGTGACGCGGGTGCACTCGGGGCTCCACTCGCTCATCCGGGGCAGATCGCTGACCAACCGATACAGTGCGTCAGCGGACGAACGCACTGTGATGGACTCGGTCAGATCCGGCATCGGGTTTTCCCTTGCTGTCGGCCGTCGCCTGGTGTGCACAGCGTGACACTGTCGGCGGCTGACGGCATACTCAAGGCCCCGTGACGCCTGCGCGCCGGGACGTCCGCGAGCCAAAGGCTCCGCCATCGCTCCGTCCAAGCCCTGGAGGAACTGCGTGACCCGCAAACGCCCGGCGATCGTCGTCGCCACCGCACTGATCGCCGCCTGCGCCGGCGTACCCGTGCTGGTGAACGCCGCGAGCGCCAGCCAGCCGACCCCGGCCCCGGCCGCCGATCCGGAGGTCAAGCGCTCCGGGACCGGTTCGTACATCGTCCAGCTCGACGACTCCCCGGTCGCCGAGTACGCCGGTGGCATCGCCGGTCTCGCCGCCACCAAGGTGGTGCCGGGCGGCAAGCTGCTGAAGACCGCGGCGCCGGTCGTTGATTACGTCAAGCATCTCGCCGGCGAACGCAACGCGGTCCTGAACCAGGTCCCGGGCGTCAAGAAGCTCTACGACTACAGCTACACGTACGCCGGATTCTCCGCCGAGATGTCGTACGACGACGCGGTCAAGCTGGCCAAGTCGTCGGGGGTGAAGAGCGTCGAGCCGAGCGAGATCGAGCACGCCGACACCGTCGACACCCCGCGTTTCCTCGGGCTGTCCGGCAAGGGCGGCGCGTGGCAGCAGGCGGGCGGTATCGACAAGGCCGGCGACGGCGTGATCATCGGCATGATCGACTCCGGGTACGTCCCGGAGCGGGCGAGCTTCGCGCCGATGAAGACGACGAAGCAGTCTGACGCGATCGTCGCGAAGAAGTGGAAGGGCACCTGCCAGGCCGGCGAGGAGGCGCCCGTCACCTGCAACAACAAGGTGATCGGCGCGCGGTACTTCGACAAGGGCATCGGCACCCGCCCGATCCCGGACGAGTTCAAGTCGCCCCGTGACTACGGCGGCCACGGCACGCACACCGCCAGCACCGCGGCCGGCAACTACGGCGTCGACATGACCGTCATGGGCCGCGACTACGGCAAGGGCTCCGGTATGGCGCCGCACGCCCGGCTCGCGATCTACAAGGCGCTGTGGGCGGTCGACGCGACCGGCGGCGGCAGCGGTACGGACGCCGACATCGTGGCCGCGATCGACGCCGCGGTCTCGGATGGCGTCGACGTCATCAACTACTCGATCTCCGGCAGCGGGTCGACGTACGTGAACGCCACCGGTCTCGCGTTCCTGCGGGCGGCCAAGGCGGGCGTGTTCGTCGCGACCAGCGCGGGGAACACCGGTCCGGGCGAGGCGACCGTTGGCAAGACGTACCCCTGGGTGACGTCGGTTGCCAACGGCACCCATGACCGCGACATCCAGACCACCGTGACGCTCGGCGACGGCAAGTCGTACACGGGCGCCGGCATCGGTTCCGGTACGCCGCAGACGCCGGTGGTCCTGGCCAAGGACGCCGGCCTGCCGAACGCCGATCCGGCCAACCTCGCGCTCTGCCAGGCGGGCACGCTCGACCCGGCGAAGGCCACCGGCAAGATCGTGGTCTGTGACCGCGGTGGGAACGCCCGCGTCGACAAGAGCCTGCAGGTGAAGACCGCGGGCGGCGTCGGCATGATCCTGCTCAACATCACCCCGGGCACGCTGGACGCCGACCTGCACTCGGTCCCGACCGTCCACCTCGACGACAAGGCCGCGCCCGCGGTCAAGGCGTACGTGAGCGGTACCGCGAACCCGACCGCGACCATCGGTCCCGGTACGCCGGTCCGCGTCAACGCGCCGAAGGTGGCCGCTTCCTCCAGCCGTGGCCCGTCCCCGGCCGGCAACGGCGACCTGCTCAAGCCGGACATCATGGCTCCGGGCACGAACGTGCTGGCCGCGACGACCGCGTTCAGCGCGGCCGGTGGCGAGTACGCGTTCATGAGCGGTACGTCGATGTCGACGCCGCACATCGCCGGCATCGCGGCGGTGCTGAAGAGCAAGCACCCGACCTGGTCCCCGATGGCGATCAAGTCGGCGATGATGACGACCGCCACCGACAAGGACACCAGCGGCAAGCCGATCCAGAACGACTCCGGCTCGGCGGCGAACCCGTTCGGGTACGGCGCCGGCGAGGTGCAGCCGAAGCTCGGCATGGACCCGGGCCTGGTCTACGACTCGACGTACACCGACTGGACGAAGTTCGTCTGCGGCTCCGGTCAGGTGCCGAGCACGCACGAGCTGTGCGCGAACGGCAAGATCGACCTCAGCGACCTGAACTACCCGACGATCGCGATCGGCGACCTGGCCGGCAAGCAGACCGTGACCCGGACCGTGACGAACGTCGGGCAGGTCCCGGAGGTCTACCTCCCGAAGGTCGAGGGCCTCAAGGGCCTGAAGGTGACCGTGACGCCGCGGATCCTGATCACGCTCCCGGGCCGCAGCACGACGTACAAGGTCACGATCGAGAACAACGGCGCTCCGCTCGAGCAGTACGCGTTCGGCCGCCTGGTCTGGAAGTCGGTGAAGCACACCGTCGCGAGCACGCTGGCGATCAAGCCGCTGACGGTGAAGGCGCCGGTCCAGGTCAACGGCACCGGCACCGCCGGCTCCGTGCAGGTCCCGGTCACGGCCGGGTACGCCGGAACGCTGGAGACCACCGCGCTGGGCCTGAACCCGGCCACGGTCGGCGAGGCCGCGCTGAAGAACCCGGGTGGCGTGTCGTTCCCGACGACCGCGCCGAAGGCCAACGACCACGTCGCGAAGTTCACGGTGAACGTCCCGGCCGGTACGACGTACGCCCGCTTCTCCACGTTCGACGCGGACTACCCGGCCGGCACCGACCTGGACGTGTTCGCGTACAAGGCCGGTACGACGACTCTGCTCGGCAGCAGCACCGGTGGCTCAGCTGAGGAAGAGGTGAACCTGTCGCAGCCCGCAGGTGGTCAGGTGGACGTGTACGTCGACCTGTACGCCGGGGCGAACGAGCAGCAGGTGAAACTCGACCACTGGGAGCTGCAGAAGGCCGAAGGCAACCTGACCGTCACACCGGCCAGCCAGGAGGTCACTGTCGCTGGTCAAACGAGTGTGACCGCCAGCTGGACCGGCCTGACGGCAGGCACCCGGTATCTCGGCCAGCTGCACTTCACCGACGGAGCCGACGGCTCCGGCTCCACCGTCGTACGCGTAGACAGCTAACGGCTGACGACGAGGGCGGCCCGGGGAACATCACCGGGCCGCCCTCGTCCGTCTGTTACGGCTCGTGGATCGTCCAGCCGTCCGCCTTCTCGACCAGCAGTTTGCACTCGCCCGACGTGACGTCACAGCGGAACAGTTGATTGTGGACGATGCCGCCGGCAGCAACCGTCTCGGTGAGCGTCAGCAGCTGGGTGCCGTTCTCGAAGACCGGCAGCGGCAGGGTGTCCACCATCCTGTCCTGCAGCTTGAGCTTGGTGACCTGACCGGTGTTGATGTCGATGGCCTCTTTCCGCACGCTTTGGATCATGGTCCGGCCGTCGGGTGAGAGCACCGGGTAGAGGTGCTCGGGCCCCTCGCTGCAGTGCTCCCGAAGTACCTTGAACCCGTCGTCTCGTAGCGCACCGGCCTTGAGACATTGCTTCCCGTCGACCTTGGCCGACACCACGATGGTCCCGGCGGCCGCTGGAATCGCCGCGCTGCCGTCGAAGCCGGCGATGGACACCGGTCGCTGCTGACCGGACGACGGCTGCCAGACGACCAGTCCGGCCTTCCCGCGGTCCATCCACAGGCCGTCCTGGTTCCAGCCGAGGAGGGACGGTTGCCCAGCCGCGGCGGGCAGCTGTGCGACCTGCTTCCCGGACTGGATGTCGACGACGATCACCTGGCCACGGGTGTTGGACAGGTAGTGGTACATCGCCACCTGCTTGCGGTTCGGCGACAGCACCTGACTCCCGGACCGGTCCGGGCCGAGCGTCCGGAAGGTTCCGGTCGGCAGCAGGATCCCTGGCTGGAACTGGCCGGGCTTGGGCATCAGCGAGCCCAGCCAGCCGCCGCCGGCCCGCCCGAAGAAGAAGCCGTCGACCCCCTTCGGGATCCGCACCTTCTGCTTGCCGTCGTGGAGCGCGTTCTCCTCGTACACCGTGTACGGAACCTGGGGGGCAGCTCCGGAGACAGGTGGCGCCGGGCGTTGCGCCGGGTCGGGTCGGTCGCCTCGGGCCAACAGGGACGCCGCCAGTACGACGACCACGACGATCGCCGCGGCGGCCGCGAGGACCGGCCAGTTGCGGCGTCGCTCGGGTGGTTCGAGGCCCGGGCCCTGGGCGTTGTCGGGGACGGTGGCGGCCTGGGTGTGCAGGTAGTCGCGGAGGCGCGTTTCGGTGTCGGTCATCGGAGTTCCTCGAGGCGTTCGGTCAGGACGGCGAGACCGCGCGACGACGTGGCGCGGGCGGAGGACTCGCTGATCCCGAGAATCTGGGCGATCTCGGCGAAGGGGAGATCGAGGTAGTAGCGCAGGACGAGGACCTCGCGCATTCGCCGCGGCAGTCCCTGGAGCGCCTGCTGTACCTGGGTCCGTTCCTCGCTCAGTACGGCGGCGCTCTCGGCGGAGGCGTTCGGCGCCTGGTGCGGTGGGATGTACAACCGCGCGACCTTGCGTCGTCGCAGTACCGACCGGCTGCGGTTCACCACCGCCGTACGCAGGTACGCGAGGGCCGCATCGGGCCCCCGTAACGGCCAGCGCCGGTACAGCTCGGCAAAAGCCTCCTGTACGACGTCCTCCGCCGCCTGCCGGTCGTCGACCATCAGCACCGCCAGCCGGACCAGTCCGGCCCAGTGCTGCTGGTAAAGCGCCGACACGGCCGCCTGCGCAGGCGCCGGGCGTCCGATGCTCACCATTTGATTCGTCACACCGCTAAAGACGCGCGGCGCTCAGAAACGCTGCGTCCGTTCCCGCACCCAGTCCAGGTGCACCAGAGCACTCTCGCGCTGCCACGTCCGCACCGTAGGCAGTCCAGGTGGCGCCGGCTGCGCCGCACCCCACCACAACCCACCACCGATCGCCGCGATGAACCCGGTGATCGCCTGGTCGTCCGTCGGCAGCTCCGGCAGCGTGACAGAGGCGCGCATTTCGGCGTGCAGGATCACCGTGTCCGCCCAGCGCGGTGCCAGCGCCGGGTGCGCCCAGTCGATGAACACCACGCGGTCGTCGGTCAGGATGATGTTGTCCGCCCGCAGGTCCCAGTGCGCCAGCGCCTTGCCCTCGGCCAGCGCACGGAGCCCTGTCCGCGCCAGCTCCGCGAACTCCTCCACCCGGCCCTCCATCCAGGCCGGTACGGCGAGACCGTCCTCCAGTACCTTGTCCCACCGGCTCAGGAACTCCCTGCTCCGCACAGCCGCCACAGGTGCGTCCGGCCACGGTGACGGGTCCAGGGCATCGGTCAGTTCGTCCAGTGCGCCCAGCACCCGGTCGGCGTCGGCCTGCTCCCACGGGTGCGCGGGCAGTCGCCCCTCGATGTCCTCGAAGAGCATCCCGACCCAGTCGCCGTCGTCGTACACGTCGTACAGAACCGGTGCCATCGGGACCGTGCCGATCCCCTGCATCGCGGCGATCTCCTGGCGGAAGAGCTCCGGCGTCTTCGGGTTGAGCGCCGTACCGACGGTCTTCACGAAGGCCCGGCGGCCGGAGGCGGTCACCAGGCGGGCCGCGACGCCGGGGGAGAAGCCGCCCTGCTGGGTGACCGCTGACACCACGACGGACCCGAGCGAGCGCTCCACCCAGGCCCGCACCGCGGCGGGCAGCTTCTCGAACGGCAACCGGACCCCAGCAGCATGCGCCATGCGACCACACGGTAGGCGGCCCACAGGCCGTTCGCCTGTGGTTTTCGAATCTGCTGGACCGCCATGGGATGATTGACCGGATATACCCTTCGAGACCAGAACTGGATCCCCTCCGTGCCCGTTGGCCCCACGAAAGTGCCGCAGCCGGGTCGCACCGACCCGTCGCTGATCCGGAACTTCTGCATCATCGCCCATATCGACCACGGCAAGTCGACGCTGGCCGATCGGATGCTGCAGATCACCGGTGTCGTCGACGGCCGTCAGATGCGGGCGCAGTACCTGGACCGGATGGACATCGAGCGGGAACGCGGCATCACGATCAAGTCGCAGGCGGTCCGGCTCCCGTACGCACCCGGTCCGGACTCCCCGGGCGGCCTGCTCGCCCCGGACGGGACGACGTACATCCTGAACATGATCGACACGCCGGGCCACGTGGACTTCACGTACGAGGTCTCGCGGTCGCTCGAGGCGTGTGAAGGCGCCGTCCTGCTGGTCGACGCCGCGCAGGGGATCGAGGCGCAGACGCTGGCGAACCTGTACCTCGCGCTGAGCGCGGACCTGCACATCATCCCGGTGCTGAACAAGATCGACCTGCCGAGCGCGCAGCCGGAGAAGTACGCCGCGGAGCTCGCGCACATCATCGGCTGTGACCCCTCCGACGTACTGAAGGTGTCCGCCAAGACCGGTGAGGGCGTCGAGGAGCTGCTCAGCGAGATCGTCGCCCAGGTCGAGCCGCCGAAGGGCGTCAAGGACGCACCGCCGCGCGCGCTGATCTTCGACTCCGTCTACGACACGTACCGCGGCGTGGTCACCTACGTCCGGGTGGTCGACGGCGAGCTGACCCACCGGGACCGGATCAAGATGATGTCGTCCGGCGCGGTGCACGAGATGCTCGAGGTCGGCGTCATCTCACCCGAGCCGATGAAGTCCCCGAGCATCGGCGTCGGCGAGGTCGGGTACCTGATCACCGGCGTGAAGGACGTCCGCCAGTCCCGGGTCGGTGACACCGTCACCGCGGCGGTCCACGGCGCGACCGAGGCGCTCGGCGGATACAAGCACCCGCAGCCGATGGTGTACTCCGGGCTGTTCCCGATCGACGGCGACGACTACCCGACACTGCGCGACGCGCTGGAGCGGCTGCAGCTGAACGACGCGGCCCTGCAGTACGAGCCGGAGACGTCGGGCGCGCTCGGGTTCGGGTTCCGCTGTGGCTTCCTCGGGCTGCTGCACATGGAGATCGTCCGCGAGCGGCTCGAGCGCGAGTTCGACCTGGACCTGATCTCCACCGCGCCGAACGTGGTCTACCGGGTCGAGATGGAGGACGGCAAGGAGCACGTCGTCACCAACCCGAGCGAGTTCCCCGAGGGCAAGATCGCCGACATCTACGAGCCGGTGGTCAAGGCGACGATCCTCAGCCCGAAGGACTTCATCGGCGTGATCATGGATCTGTGCCAGACCAAGCGGGGCAACCTGGGCGGCATGGACTACCTGTCCGAGGACCGGGTCGAGCTGCGCTACACGCTGCCGCTGGCCGAGATCGTCTTCGACTTCTTCGACCAGCTGAAGTCCAAGACCAAGGGCTACGCGTCCCTCGACTACGAGCCGACCGGTGAGCAGGCGGCCGCGCTGGTCAAGGTGGACATCCTGCTGCAGGGCGAGACGGTCGACGCGTTCTCGGCGATCGTGCACAAGGACAACGCCTACTCGTACGGCGTCGCCCTGGCCGGCAAGCTGAAGGAACTGATCCCGAGGCAGCAGTTCGAGGTACCGATCCAGGCCGCGATCGGATCCCGGGTGATCGCCCGCGAGTCGATCCGCGCGATCCGCAAGGACGTCCTTGCCAAGTGCTACGGCGGTGACATCACGCGTAAGCGCAAGCTGCTCGAGAAGCAGAAGGAAGGCAAGAAGCGGATGAAGATGGTCGGCCGCGTCGAGGTCCCCCAAGAGGCCTTCATCGCCGCCCTCCGTACGTCGGAATCCGCCGAGAAGGCCGGCAAGAAGTAGGTGTCGGTCGTCATTCCTGAAGGCCTGCTCGTCGTCGCTTCGCGCGGGCAGGACTGGGCGGACTGGCTGGATCGGCTGCCGCGGTTGCTGCGGGATCTCCTCGACGAGTGGGACCTGCGCGTTGACGGTACGGCGGCGTACGGGAACTGTGCGATCGTCGTACCGGTGCTTGCCCAGGGTCAGCGGGCTGTGCTGAAGGTGCAGTTCCCGCACTGGGAGGCGGAGACCGAGCATCTCGCGCTGCGGGCCTGGGCCGGCAACGGCGCCGTACAACTGCTGCGCGCGGACCCACGCCGGTTCGCGCTCCTGCTCGAGCGCCTGGAGCCGCGGGACCTGACGACGATCGACGCGCTGGACGCCTGCGAGATCGTTGGCAGCACCTATAAGCGGCTGCACATGCCTGCGGGACCGCAGTTCCGGACGCTGTCCGGGGAGCTGAAGCGCTGGGTGGAGCGGTTCCGGCAACTGCCCGCGTCGGCGCCGGTGCCGCACCGGTACGTCGAGCAGGCGATCTCGCTGGCCGAGGACTTCATCGCCGACCCCGCGACCGACGGCCGGCTGATCCACACCGACCTGCACTACGAGAACATGCTCGCCGCGGACCGTGAACCGTGGCTGGTGATCGACCCGAAACCGCTGTCCGGCGACCCGCACTACGAGGTCGCGCCCCTGATCTGGAACCGCTGGGACGAGGTCGACGACGTACGGTTCGCGGTCCGGCAGAGGTTCTGGACCGCGATCGACGCGGCCGGCTTCGACGAGGACCGCGCCCGCAACTGGGTGATCGTCCGCCAGATGCTGAACGTCCTCTGGACCCTGGAGTCCGCCGGCGCCGACGAGTCCCTGCCCCAGGACTGGCTGACCCGCAACATCGCCATCGTCAAGGCCATCCAGGACTGAACCCGATCGACGTGAGGTAGCAGACACTGGGTTGAAGTTAGTAGTTACTACCTACTAACTTCGTCGGTATGCCGACACGGATGAGCGGGCAGCAGCGGCGGGAGCAGGTCCTCGGGATCGCCGAGGAGGAGTTCGCGGCCGCCGGGCTGTACGGCGCTTCGACCGAGACGATCGCGCGACGGGCCGAGATCACGCAGGCGTACGTGTTCCGGTTGTTCGGGACGAAGAAGTTGTTGTTCCTGGAGTGTGTGGACGCCGCGTTCGAGCGGATGCGGCTGGCGATGGTCGCGGCCGCCGGTGGAGCGAGCGGGGTCGAGGCGCTGGCGGCGATGGGGCAGGAGTACAACGACATGCTCGCCGACCGTACGACGCTGCTGCTCCAGTTGCAGGGCACGGCCGCGGCGGCAGCAGGTGACGGTGAGGTGCGGGACGCCGTACGGGCGAGCTTCGGGCGGCTGTGGCAGTCCGTCGCCGACACCGCGCAACTGGACCCGGTCACGGTCAAGGCGTTCCTTGCCTTCGGCATGCTTCTCAACACGAACGCCGCTCTGGATCTGCCGCAGGTGGACGAACCGTGGTCCCACCAGGCCAGAACCCGCATCAAACCAGGCCTCTTCACCCACATCACCACCGACACCAACCGATGAACATCCCGAGGCAGGGCGGAGGAGAGCAGCCGCCTCCGCACGGCGGGGAGACGCGGGCGTGTTGGTGCGGTCTCCGGGGAAGCTCACGGGGCTCTTGATCTTCGTCGGCTTGGTCGGGGCGGTGATCGGGAGTCTCGGCGCCCCGCTGATCACGGCCGTGGCCGAGGCGTACGACGTGTCGCTCGCGGCCTCGCAATGGACGCTGACGATCGCGTTGCTGGCGGGAGCCGTGGCGACGCCGGTCCTCGGGCGACTCGGGTCGGGCTCGCGGCGGCGCACCGTCGTACTGGTGATCCTGGCGGTGGAGGTCGTCGGCAGTCTGCTGACCGTGATCCCGCTGCCGTTCGCGTTCCTGCTCGTCGGCAGGGCGTTGCAGGGCTCCGGGATCGGGCTGATCGTGCTGATGATGGCGGTCGCGCGCGACCACCTCGACGAGCAGCGGGCCGCGCGGACGATCGCTTTGCTGTCCGTCACGACGACCGCGGGCATCGGGATCGGCTACCCGTTGTCCGGTCTGCTCACCGACATCGCCGGTGTTCGCGCGGCGTACGGACTCGGCCTCGCCATCACCGCAGCCGCCTTCGTGGCGGCTGTCTTCGCACTACCGCAGGCCCCGGACCGGCCGTCGTCCCGTCTCGACGTCCGCGGCGCGATCCTGCTCGCAATCGCCCTGCCGGCCTTGCTGCTCGTCATCGGTGAGACGAGCCTGTGGCGCCACCACGCGGGCCTCGCCGTCGCGATCCTCGTGGCCGCGCTCCTGCTCCTGATCGGCTGGACCTTCCTCGAGATCCGCACCGAGAGTCCGCTTGTCGACATCAAGCTCCTGCGGCACCCCGCGGTCGCTGCCGCCAATCTGGTGATGCTGACCGGCGGCGTCGGCATGTACCTGCTCTTCAGCCTGATCACCCGCTACGTGCAGACACCTGCGGCGGCCGGCTACGGCTTCGGCCTGAACTCCTTGCAGGCCGGCCTCGTCCTGGTCCCGTTCTCGGTCCTCGGCTTCGTCGCCGGCCGCCTGATCCCCGCCTGGCGTGACCGCCTCGGCGCCAAGTCGTTGCTCGCAGCAAGTACGGCGGTGGTCCTCGTCGCGTTCGTACTCTTCGCACTCGCCCGATCACACCTGGTCGAACCGATTCTCGCCATCGGCATCCTCGGGTTCGGCGTCGGCGCGTTCTCGGCCGCGATGCCGGTCGTCATCCTCGCGGTGACGCCGGCCTCCGAGACCGCAAGCGCGATGAGCGTGAACGCGGTCGTCCGGAGCGTCGGGTTCTCCACCGGCAGCGCCCTCGGCGGCCTCATCCTGGCCACTCACACGACGGGCGTCTTCCCCCGCGAGTCCGGGTACGGCGCGGCCGCCTGGATCGGGGTCGCCGCCACCGCGGCCACCTTGCTGATCATCGCCGTACTCCCGCTTAAACCGGTGGATCGCTAGCGGTTGCCGGGAGAAGATGCCGGTATGCGGTTGTTGACGGTCAATGTAGTGGAGAAGCTGATCCCGGGTCCGAAGGAGACGGGATTCACCGCGATCGACAAGCGCCCACAGCCCGGCCGGGTCCAGGTCGGCGAGCTCGGGCTCGCCGGCGACCGGGTCTGCGACACCAAGAACCACGGCGGCCCGGATCTCGCGCTCTATGCGTACGCCGAAGAGGACGCGAACTGGTGGGCCGCCGAGCTCGGCCGCGACATCCCGACCGGTCTGTTCGGCGAGAACCTACGGACCGAGGGGATCGACATCAGCGGTGCGCTGCTCGGTGAGGTGTGGCGGATCGGCGACGAGGTCGAGGTGATGGTCCGCGCGCCGCGCATCCCGTGCATCACGTTCCAGCACCGCATGCAGATACCGCATTGGGTCAAGCGTTTCCACCAGGCCGGTTGCCCCGGCGCCTACCTGAAGGTGCTCCGCGAAGGCACGATCGGCGCCGGCGACCCGATCGAGATCCTCAGCCGGCCGGACCACGAGGTCACCATCGCGGAGATGTTCAGCCCGCAGGATCCGGCGAAGTTCCGGCGCATGCTCGACTCCGGCGTAGACCTGATGGACGAACTCCGCGACACCGCCCACCGCGTCCTGTCCCGCGAGTGACCCCGCCGTCCCGCATTTGACTGGCAGACCCAGCAAATGCGGGGTTGCACACCCGTTTCACGGGTCAATAACCCCCAATTTCCTGGGTCAGCCAGGCAAATTGGTGGGTCTGCCAGGCAAATGCAGGGAGAGGAGCGGGTGCGGTGAAGGGGGTACTGCCGGAGGCTGGGCCGTTACGACCGTTGGCGCTGGCGACGTTGCTGAGTCGGGTCGGCAACGGCCTGCTGATGACGGTCAGCGTGCTGTACTTCAACCGGATCATCGGCCTGTCGATCGCGCAGATCGGCCTTGGCCTCACCATCGCGGGTCTGTTCGGCCTGCTGTCCGCCATACCGCTCGGGCACCTGGCGGATCGTCGGGGACCTCGCGGGCTGTTCGTCGTACTGAGCCTGATGGTGTGCGCGCTCTCGCTGGTCTACCTGTTCGTGCACAACTTCTGGCAGTTCCTGGTCGTGAGCATCGTGCTGACGATGATCGACCGCGGCGCCGGAGCCGTTCGCGCCGCGTTGATCGCCGCCGTCACGGTCGGGGCCGGCCGGGTCGCGGCCCGCGCGTACCTGCGGGCCGTCACGAACATCGGCATCATGGCCGGCGCGAGCATCGGCGCGTTCGCACTGCATTTCGACACCGGTACGGCGTACCGCCTGATGTTCGTGCTCGACGCCGTACTCAGCAGCATCGCGGCGTTCGTCGTCCTGGCGATCCCGCGGGTGGCGCCGCAACCACATGACGACGACGGGCCGGTGTGGATCGCGCTGCGCGACCGTGGATATCTCGCGGTCGCCGCGCTCAACGCGGGCATGAGCATCCACTTCGCCGTCCTCGATGTGGCGATCCCGCTCTGGGTGGTCGATCACACGGACGCCCCGCGTTGGACGGTCGCGCTGCTGCTGATCATCAACACCGTGGTCGTCTCGCTCTTCCAGGTGCGCTCGTCGCGCGGCATCGCCGATCCGACGACGGCCGCCCGCGCCACCCGTACCGCGGGCTTGTTGCTGTTGGCATCGATGGTCCTGATGGCCGGCGCGACCTGGGGCAACGCCGCGATCGCGATCGGTCTGCTCGCCGTCGGGGCGCTGGTCCAGGTGATCGCCGAACTGCTGCAGTCCTCGGGCTCGTTCCTGCTCAGCTTCGACCTGGCGCCAAATCACGCTCAGGGGCAGTACCAGGGTGTCTGGAACACCAGCATGTCGATCAGCACCATGGTCGCGCCGACCGTCCTCGCCCTGCTCCCACTCGGCCTGGGCGTCCCCGGCTGGATCATCCTCGGCGTCTGGTTCGCCGTCGTCGGCATCCTGTCGGTACCGGTCGTGCGCTGGGCCGCCGCGCGTCAGGCGGCCGGTCAGCTGGTGGGTTCGCGGTAGCCGAGGGCTGCGGAGATCTTGCGGGCGGCTTCGATCGCGGCCGGTGCCATCAGCGCGACCTGGGCGATCGACTGCTCCAGCGAGAGCGTCGAGATGCTGACCGCGGCGATCGCGGCGCCGGTGTGGTCGTGGATGACCGCGGCGACGCAGCGGATGCCGGGCTCGTTCTCCTCGTCGTCGAGCGCGTAGCCGCGGGACCTGATCTGCGCGAGATCGGCCTTGAGCGCGGCCGCCGACGTGTGGGTCAGCGGCGTACGGGCGGGCAGACCGGTCCGGGTGATGTGGACGTCGAGCGCCTCGTCGTCCTTCTCCGCGAGCAGCGCCTTGCCGATGCCGGTGCAGTGCAGCCAGATCGCCTTGCCGACCCGTGACGGCATCCGGTACGGCTTCGGGCCGTCGAGCCGCGCGACGTAGATCGCCTCGTCACCGTTCAGCAGACCGACGTGGACCGTGCACCGCGTCTGCGCGACGAGGTCCGCGAGCACCGGGCGGGCCACGGTGGCGAGGTCGACGTTCGTCAGCGCGTGACCGGCCAGCCGGAGCGCCTTCGGCCCCGGGTGGTACGACCCGTCGTCGGACTGCGTGACGAACTCGTGCTCGACGAGCGACGCCATGATCCGGTGCACGGTCGACTTGGCCAGGCCGGTCGCGTTCACCACGTCGGTGAACCGCGAGTGCTCCAGTACGGCGTCCAGCACCATCAACGTCTTGTCGATGGCCGAGGGCGAACTCATGTCCGACATCCTGCCACTCCTTACCTCGCCAGCCAGCCACCGTCGACGGCGAGCACATGCCCGTTGACATAGTCAGCCGCCGCCGACGCGAGGAACACCGCGGCCCCGACGACGTCCTCCGGCTGGCCCCACCGGCCGGCCGGGATGCGCTCCCGGATCGAAGCCTCCCGCTCCGGGTCCGCGCGCAGCTCCGTGGTGTTGTCGGTGCTGATGTACCCGGGCGCGATCGCGTTCACCTGGACCCCGAACGGCCCCCACTCGTTGGCCAGCGCCCGGGTCAGCCCCGCCACCGCGTGCTTGCTCGCGGTGTAGGCCGGGACGGTGATGCCGCCCTGGAAGCTCAGCAACGACGCGATCGTGACGATCTTCCCGGTATGCCGTTCCGTCATCGCGGCCCCGATCGGGCGCGTCACCGCCCAGGTGGAGTTGAGGTTCACGTCGATCACGTGCTGCCAGTCCGCGGTCGTGGTCTCGGCCGCCGGCGCCCGCCGGATCGTGCCGGCGTTGTTGACCAGGATGTCGATCCGGCGCTCCCGAGCCAGTTCGGCAGCGGCCGCCTCGACCGCAGCGGGGTCGGCGAAGTCGGCGATCACGACGGACGCGTCCCCGCCGCCGTTCTGCTTGATCGCCTCGAGCGTGTCCTCGAGTGCGGCGTCCCGGGCCATCAGGATCAGCTCGGCACCGGCAGCGGCGTACCCGGCAGCGATCGCCGCACCGATCCCACGCCGCGCTCCGGTGACGAGCGCCGTACGACCTTCGAGGCTGAAAGACGTCACCGCAGATCCCGTACGTCGACACCGTCCATGTCGCCGAACGCCTGGTTCTCGCCGGCCATTGCCCAGACGAAGCTGTACGACGACGTGCCGCAGCCGGAGTGGATCGACCAGCTGGGGGAGATGATCGCCTGACGGTCCGCGACCAGCAGGTGCCGCGTCTCCTCGGGCTCGCCGAGCAGGTGCACGATCCGCTCGGTCTCCGGGAGCCCGAAGTACAGGTAGCACTCGGTACGGCGGTCGTGGGTGTGCGCGGGCATCGTGTTCCAGGTGCTGCCCGCGTGCAACGTCGTCACACCGAGGACGACCTGGCAGCTCTGTACGCCGTCCGCATGGATGAACTGGTCGATCGTCCGGCGGTTCGCGGTCTGCTGATCGCCGAGCTCGAGGCGGTTGCCCTCACCGGGATTGACCTGCGCGGTCGGGAAGCTGGTGTGCGCCGGCGCCGAGAAGACGTAGAACGCCGACTCGGGTCCTTCGAAGACCACATCGCGGACACCGCGTCCGACGTACAGGCAGGCGCCGGTGGTCAGCTCGTACTTCGTTCCGTCGGCGGTGACCGTGCCGGGTCCGCCGACGTTGACGATGCCGGCCTCGCGGCGTTCGAGGAAGAACTCGCTGCGCAGTTCGGGGTACGTGCCGAGCGTCAGCGGCCCGTCCGTCGGGCGGGCGCCGGCGAGCACGATCCGGTCGTGGTGGGTGAGCACCGCGGTAACGGCGCCGGGGACGAAGAGGTCGTCCACCAGGTAGTGGCGGCGCAGCGCGGCCGTGTCGAAGCCGGGCACCTGCTCGGGATGGGTGGCGTGCCTGATCTGCAGAGTCACGGAACTAGGTTCTACTCAGCAGAACCTGGTGTCAATCGGGTCGAGCCTTGGAACTAGGTCCAGGAAATGTTCCAGGTTCCGTGTCTTGACACGCGGTTCTGGTGAGTGGAACCGTCCAGGCACTTGCCCAACGCCCCTGGGAGGATCCCGATGACCGCATTGGACTGGTCGGTCCTGGTCGGCTACTTCGTGTTGATGGTGCTGATCGGAGTCTGGTCGCGCACCAAGATCAAGACCGTCGTGGACTACTTCACGACCGGAGGCCGGATTCCCTGGTGGCTGTCCGGCATTTCGCACCACATGTCCGGCTACAGCGCGGTCATGTTCGTCGCGTTCGCGGCGGTCGCGTACTCGTACGGCATCACCGTCTACGTCTGGTGGGCGATGACGATCGGCGTCGGTGTCGGCATCGGCGCGTTCCTGTTCGCGGCGCGCTGGAACCGGCTGCGGGCCAAACACGGGGTCGTGTCGCCGCTGGAGTACCTCGCGCGCCGCTACAACCTGCCGACGCAGCAGGCGCTCGCGTACTCCGGTGCCGCGCTGAAGGTCGTCGACATCGCGTCGAAGTGGGTCGCGATCGCCGTACTGCTGAACGGTTTCACCGGGGTGCCGCTCCGGTGGGGCATCCTGCTCACCGGCGTCGTGACGATGCTGTACGCGACGCTCGGCGGGCTGTGGGCCGACGTACTGACCGACTTCGGGCAGTTCGTCATCCAGTTCGGGGCCGGCGTCGCGATGTTCATCGGGGTGCTCGCGCAGCTGGACGGCGTACCGACGCTGTGGAAGATGTGGGACCAGTTGCCGGCCGGGCACGGTGACGCGCTGAACGGGCCGTACACGCCGATCTTCCTGATCGCGTTCCTGTTCATCAAGACATTCGAGTACAACGGCGGCATGTGGAACCTGGCGCAGCGCTACATGGCCGCGCCGTCCGGATCCGCCGCGAAGAAGTCCGCCCTGCTCTCCTCGGCGCTGTGGCTGGTCTGGCCGTTGATCCTGTTCATCCCGATGTGCGCGGCGCCGCTGCTGGTGCATCCGGGGAAGCCCGAGCAGTCGTACGTCGCACTCGCGCAACTGCTCCTGCCGACCGGGCTGATCGGGCTGGTGCTGGCCGGGTTCTTCTCGCACACGATGGCGATGGTGGCCTCCGACGCGAACGCGATCTCGTCGGTGATCACGCGGGACCTGGCGCCGGTGCTGGTGCCGCGCGTCCGGCAGTTGACCGACGGCGCGGCGCTGAAGATGGCGCGGATCGTCACGTTCACGTTCGTCACGGTGAGCATGCTGATCGCGATCGCGACGAACGGTGAAGGCGTCGTACTCAAGATCGTCGTCGACCTGGTCGCCGCGACGATGGGACCGATCGCGATCCCGCTGATGCTCGGGCTGCTGCCGTGGTTCCGCCGCAGCGGGCCGCGGGCGGCGCTGGCGTCGTGGGCGATCGGCCTGATCGCGTGGGCGATCGTCAAGTGGGGCGTGGGTTCCACCGACACCACCCTGGTCGTCGCGTTGCCGTTGGCAACTTCCCTGGTGGTGTACGTCGGACTCGGCCTGCTGGCGCCGGAGAACCGCGCGGACGTCGACGAACTGATCGACTCGCTGAACACCGACGAGGTCCCCACCCGCCAATCGGCGACCCTCGCTTGAATCTGAAACACTGTCCCATGTCACGGAACCGTCCACTCTAGGAGAAGGCCCCTATGCCGAACATCACCGTCGAACTCCTCTCCGGCCGCACCCTCGACCAGCGCCGCGAGTTCGTCGCCGCCGTCACCGACTCCGCGATCGCCATCCTCGGCGCCAAGCGCGAAGCCGTCCGCATCGTCTTCACCGAGATCGAGAAGACCGACGTCGCCAACGGCGGAACCCTCGCCTCCGACATCTGACCCTCTCCACCCAACTTTGAGAACCCACCAACCACATTTCCACCCGGAGAATGGTTGGTGGGTTCTCAAAGTCGGGGTGTGGTCGGGGCGCCGGATGGTGAAACGTGGGGGCGGCGGGGGTGGGGAGCTATTAGGGTCGGGGCATGCGAGTTGGTGTGTTCGGTGCGACGGGTCAGGTCGGCGGCGTGATGCGGGAGTTGCTGATTGAGCGCAACTTCCCGGTGGACGAGGTGCGGTTCTTCGCCTCGGCGCGGTCGGCGGGGAAGAAGCTGGCGTTCGGGGACCGGGAGGTTGTCGTCGAGGACTCGGCGACGGCGGACTTCTCCGGGCTCGAGCTGGCGTTGTTCTCCAACGGGAAGACGGCGTCGAAGGAGCTCGCCCCGAAGGTCGCGGCGGCCGGTGCCGTTGTCGTCGACAACTCGTCCGGCTGGCGGATGGACCCGGACGTGCCGCTGGTGGTGTCCGAGGTGAACCCCGAGGACCTCAACACGATCCCCAAGGGCATTGTCGCCAACCCGAACTGCACGACCATGGCCGCGATGCCCGTGCTCGCCCCGCTGCACCGGGAAGCCGGCCTGACCCGGCTCGTCGTCTCGACGTACCAGGCTGTCTCCGGTTCCGGTGGCGTCGGCGTGAGTGAGCTCGAGGACCAGGCCCGCTCGTTGGCCGAGGTGGGTGGAAAGCTCGCCCGCGGCACCGACGGCATCGCCCTTCCCGAGCCCAAGGTGTACGCCGGGCCGATCGCCTTCAACGTGCTCCCGCTGGCCGGCTCGATCGTTGCCGACGGCACCGGTGAGACCGACGAGGAGCAGAAGCTCCGCAACGAGAGCCGGAAGATCCTGCACCTCCCGGAGCTGCCGGTCGCCGGTACCTGCGTCCGGGTGCCGGTCTTCACCGGCCACTCGCTCAGCATCCACGCCGAGTTCGCCGAGCCGATCACCCCGGAGCGCGCCACCGAGATCCTGGGCGCCGCGCCGGGCGTCGCCGTCACGGACCTCCCGACCCCGCTCCTCGCGGCCGGCCAGGACCCGTCGTACGTCGGCCGCATCCGCCAGGACCAGTCCGTCCCCGGCAACCGCGGACTGATCCTCTTCGTCTCGAACGACAACCTCCGCAAGGGCGCCGCCCTGAACGCAGTCCAGATCGCAGAACTCCTCGCCGCGCGCTGAGCCTCAGCAGCGGTAGAAGTCCTTCGTGTACACGCCGTTGACCGCGGTCAGGGTGTGGTCGTAGCAGCCGTGGCCGGTCGCTCGGAAGCGCACGGTTTGGGTTCCGGTTGCGTGTCGTTGGTCGCGCGGTACGCCGTAGATCCAGGACGCGCGGCCGTCGTACGTCTCGGTGCTGGTCCGACCCGGTGTGCGGATCGTGTCGTGGATCTTCAGGTCCGTGACGACGTCGTACCCGCCGGGGACCGTTGCGTTGGGCAAGAAGGTGAGTACGCCGTTCTTGCCGTAGTCGAGGTCGGTGCGCTCGACGCGTCCGTTGCTGATGGTCGTCGAGGTGTCACGCCAGTTCGCGTCCAGCGCGTCGCGGGACTCGCCGGCGTCCCAGGTGTGCTTCGAGACGTTGCTCAGCGTGCGCTGGACGCTCGTCCGGACGCGACCGGCCGAGGTGTCGACGTACCCGCTGATCGTCAGGTTGCGGGACGCGTTCGTGGTGACGGAGCCGGCCGCGTTCGGTGCACCGGTCACGTCGTCGGTCTTCGCGAGCGGGCTGACGGCGTACGACGTGAGGCCGCCGGTCGTCTGCGCGCGGTGGGCATCGGTCCACACGTGCAGGTTCGGGACCGTGAACCACCCAGACTGCCCGGCCGGTACGCCGTCGACGTGCACGCGGAACTCGTGCGGCTTGCCGTCCGTGAGCAGTCCAGCGAACGGCGTGAGGTCATAGGTCAAGGGCTTGATGTCGAACGCACGCGGTGCGGGGGACGGGCGCCACGAGTACGGGTTCGACCAGCCGCCCGTGTAGATGTACGGGTACGGCAGCGCGATCCCGGCGAGTTTGCCGTCGATGCTCACGTCGACCTCGCGGTACGGCGATCCGTCCGGGCACGAGTACCCGGTCGACGCCGGCGCGGACGTGTCCCAGAACTCCTCGCAGCCGCCACCTGATCCGGTGACATAGACCTCGCCGAGGAGACGGGTCGTGTTCCGCGGCAGGGTCGCCGTACCGATCAGGTCCGAGTCCTCACGCGTCTGATTCTGCAGCGGGAGTACGTCGCTGGCAGTCCGGGCAGCCGGGGTGTGGCGGTCGGTCGTGTAGAAGTCGAGGGTGACGGTGATGTCGAGGACCCCGGTGTACGTGTCGTCGACGACGTTGCCGAGCTCCATCACGACGGGTTGCGACGTCCGCAGGAGCGGGCTGTACGACGTGACGTCCTTCTCGACGTCCCAGGCGATACCGTCCGCGCTCGGCTCCGGGGTCGACGTACGGAAGACGCCGACGCCGCCGATCGTGATGTGCCCGAGGCGGTCGTACTGGACGCCCTTCACCTCGCCGTGCATCCGCAGCACGACCTTCGACCACGGGCCCGCACAGGCGGCCGGCGGCGTGTAGGTCGCCTGGTACGGGTCGAAGTTCCGGAACTGGTTCCGGACGATCTGCACCTCGCAGTGCCTGGTGTCCGGTACGGCGACCTTCGGCGCGGGGGTCCGCGGGTCGTCGTAGTCCGACCCGAACTCCGCCGGCGGGGTCACCGCGTGGGCCGGAGCGACCAGACCGGGGAGGAGAGGAGCGAGGAGTAGAACGGATAGTGAGACGAGAGCCACCGACCGTATGCGCATGTTGCGGAAACGTAATGGAGAAGGTGCACGTGGGCAAGCGAGTGCCATGGTCAGGCACGGTGCCCAGCGATTACCCTCCAGTCACTTGACCCCCTACGGAGGCCAGTTATGACGCCTGTCGCCGATTCCGGCCAGCTCGCGCTTCTCAGCAACCGCAAGGACACCATGGCCCAGATGTTTCTGGACCGGGTGGAGACGACGCCTGAACGGGAGGCGTTCCGGTTCCCACGCGGGGAGCAATGGAAGTCGGTGTCCTGGCGGGAGACCGAGGCACTGACCCGCCGGCGTGCCGCGGGCCTGATCGCGCTCGGGGTGGAGCCGGAGCAGCGGGTCGCCGTCGCGTCGAGCACCCGGATCGAGTGGATCGAGTGCTATCTGGCCGCCGTACTGGCCGCCGCCGCGACCACCACGATCTACCCGTCGACGATCTCGACCGACGTGGCGTTCATCGTGGCCGACGCCGACGTCCAGGTGGTGTTCGCCGAGGACGCGGGGCAGGTGGACAAGCTCCGTGAGCACCGGACCGAGACGCCGTCGCTGCGCAAGGTCGTGCTGCTCGACGGGACGCCGGAGGAGAGCGACGGCGACTGGGTGATCGGGCTCGGCGAGCTCGACGTACTCGGCGACGAGTACCTGGCCGAGCATCCGTCGATTGTCGACGATCGGATTGCAGGCATTAAGCCGGACGACCTGTGCACGTTGATCTACACCTCCGGTACGACGGGACGCCCGAAGGGAGTCCGCCTGCCGCACTCGGTGTGGACGTACGAGGGCGCCGCGGTCGAGGGGATGCGGGTGCTCTCACCGGACGACCTGCAGTTCCTGTGGCTGCCGTTGTCGCACGTGTTCGGCCAGGTGCTGCTCGCCGTACAGTTCCAGCTCGGGTTCGCCACGGCCGTCGACGGCCGGATCGACAAGATTGTCGACAATGCGGCAGTCGTACAACCGACCTTCATGGCCGCGGCGCCGCGGATCTTCGAGAAGGCGCACGGGCGGATCGTGACGATGATCCAGGCCGAGGGCGGGGCGAAGGCCAAGCTCTTCGACTGGGCGTTCGGTGTCGGCGCCAAGGTCTCCGCACTGCGGCAGGCCGGCAAGGAGCCGGGCGGGTTGCTGGGCGCGCAGTACGCGGCGGCCGACAAGCTCGTGCTGTCGAAGATCCGGGCGCGCTTCGGCGGACGGATCCGGTTCTTCGTGTCCGGGTCGGCCGCGCTCGACAAGTCGCTGGCGGAGTGGTTCCACGCGGCCGGGCTGCTGATCCTCGAGGGGTACGGGTTGTCGGAGACCGCGGCGGGATCGACGCTGAACCGGCTGAACCAGTACCGGCTCGGCAGTGTCGGGCCGGCGTTCCCCGGGACGCAGTTCAAGATCGCCGAGGACGGCGAGATCCTGATCAAGGGCGACGGGGTGATGAGCGGGTATCACAACCAGCCCGAGCAGACCGCCGAGGTGCTCGGCGCCGACGGCTGGTTCCACACCGGCGACATCGGGCACTTCGAGGACGAGTACCTGTTCATCACGGACCGGAAGAAGGACCTGTTCAAGACCTCCGGCGGCAAGTACGTCGCGCCGCAGGTGATCGAGGGCCGCTTCAAGACGATCTGCCCGTACGCGAGCCAGTTCATCGTGCACGGCAACCTGCGCAACTTCGTCTCCGCGCTGGTCACCCTCGACCCCGACGCGATCGAGGGCTGGGCCGCCGCGAACGGCCTGGCCGGCAAGCCGTACGACGAGATCGTCACGTCGGACGCCGCGCACGCGATGGTCCAGGGGTACGTCGACGAACTCAACGCCGGCCTCAACCGGTGGGAGACCATCAAGAAGTTCACCATCCTCGACCGCGACCTGACCGTCGAGTCGGGCGAGATGACCCCGAGCCTCAAACTCAAACGCAAACACGTCGAAACCCAGTACGCCGACGTACTCGACAAGATGTACGAGTAAGCGTCAGCGCGAGTTGGCGCGGACGTCCGCGAACGTCTGCTGGTCCAGCCGGACCGTCACGATCGCGACGCGCAGCGACGGAGTGAGGATGCTCCAGAGCGCGTCGCTGATCGTCGACCACGCGGCCGGAACAGCGACTGTCGCGGGTCGGCCGTGGGTGATGATGTCGGCCGCGGTGCCGTTGTAGGTCGTGGTGGTGAGGGCTGTGCCCGGTGCGATGTGGGCTGCGTAGAGCGACGGGTGTTCGGTGAGCTCGGGCGCACCGTCGTACGCGCGGGCGGAGCCGATGACGACGTCCGTCAGGTCTGTGCCGGTGATCGTGGCGGCCGCGGTGATGCGTGGCGTGCGGATCGGTGGGTCGGGTTCGTAGGTCAGCTGTCGCAGGGCGAGTTGGAGGTCGGGTTGCTGCTCGCGGGCGGCGGTCAGTTCACCGACCTGGGTGCCGTTGCCGACGATGACCCAGTCGTCTCCGCGGGTCGCCGCCGTGTAGTGGCGCAGGTCGTCGACCGGGCCGCCGGAGGTGTCGCGGACGATGATCTCGCGGTCGTGGACGACGAGTTCGCGGGCCTGGGAGGCGGGGGAGCGGCCGGTCAGCCAGTACGTGAAGAACGGGACGCCGTCCACGTCCCGGCCGATCGCGAGACCGCGGCCCGGGTACTCGACTGATGCGATGAGGCTCATCGGGCGAGGAACCTCCGGATCGCCTCGACGTACTCGCCGGGCTGTTCGTCATGGATCGAGTGCGCCGACCGGTCGAAGATCTCGAGCGTCGCCCGCGGCAGCCGGGTCGCGAGATCGCGGGGCATGTCGAAGCCGACGTGACGGTCCCAGAGGCCGGCGAGGATCAGGACGGGTACGTCGAGAGCGGCGAGATCGTCGGCGAGCTCCACGCGTTCGTTGCCGACCAGCGCCATCGCCATCTCCAGGTTGGACTCGGGCGCGTTCTCGTCGTCGGGCGGGATGTTCGCCGGGTCGTGGTAGAAGAACCGGGCCGCGTTCACGCTGCCCGCGATCGCCCCGAGTGCAGCGACCGTACGCTCGATCGACTCCGTGACTCCGTCGAGCTGCGCACGGAGCGCCGTCCGCTCATCGGGCGTGAGGAACGGGTCGACGGCGCCCGGCCGCATCGTCCACAGCCCCGGGTGCAGCGGATCGGTGATCGGCGGCGCGTGCAGGATCAGGCTGTCCACGTGGTTGCTGTGCGCAACGGCGTACTCGGCCGCCAGCAGGCACCCGAACGACACGCCCCACGGCACGATCCGCTCGACGCCCAGCGCCGTACGCAACTCCTCGAGATCCGCGACCAGACGCTCCATCGTGTACGTCGACGTGTCGGACGGACGCGCCGTACGCCCGCACCCGCGCTGGTCGTAGAACACCACCGGCGCCAGCTTCGCGACCTCGTCCCCGACCGACTGCTCGATCGAATACGAACTCTCCCCAGGCCCACCGTGCACCAACACCAACGGCACCCCACCGTTCCCCGCCCCAACCACCCGTACCCAGTGATCGACCCCGCCAACGGTGACCGTCCGCACCCCATCGCTCAACATGCGGGCGAGCATACGCGCGCCCTGGCGGACGGCGGCGCCGAGCGAGATGATCCGGGAGGGAGGGACTGAGATGACCGTGGTGTACGGGCCGTTGATCGGTGGAGACGGGTCGCCGCTCGGGAAGACGTATTTATCGATGGCGGTAACCGAGGACGGGGTGGAGCGGGCGTTCGTGCCGGGAACTCGGCTTCGGGTCGAGATTGGAAAGGGCGGCGGACTGAACGCGCGCGCCGGATGTAATGGGTTGAGCGGGCTGATCATGCTCGACGACGGCGTACTGCGGTTCGAGCGCGGCATTGTGACTCAGATGAACTGCGGTCCCGAAGTGTGTGCGCAGGAAGACTGGCTCTTCGGGATCCTGGGGAGCGAGCCTCGGTGGGTGGTCGACGGTGACACGCTCACGCTGACCAGTGGTGGTACGACGATTGTGCTGCTTGACCATCGGTTCGCCGAACCTGACCTCCCGCTCGACAGGACCACTTGGACGGTCAAGTCGTCCGTCCGCGCCGACGGCAATGGCTTCCGGCGTTACGGCCCTGCCGGACCGGCGACGCTCACCCTCGACGGGACCCGGGCGACCGGCTCAACGGGCAGGAACTTCTTCACCGCCACCGTTACCCGCGACGACACGACCCTCACCTTCACCCACCTCACCATCGGCGCCGCGCAGCCACCAAGCCACCCGGCCCTCGCCGGTGCCATGCTCAGCGATCGAGCCGCAGCCCTGGAACGAGCCGTCCTCGAGAACCTCGGCACTCCGCTGACGTACGCCATCGAGGCCAACCACCTGCAACTCCGGGGCCCCACGCGAACCACCGGTCTGAACCTCACCGCCCCACATCCCCTCGGCACCTGGGAGCCGGTCATACCGGGGTGAGGGCGGCGTGTTTGCCGGTGGTGAGGGATTGGCCTTGGTCGATCATTTGTTCGGCGATGCGGTCTACGGCGTGGGAGAAGGCTTCGGAGTTTTCCGGGTCCCAGTCGGTGAGGCGGTCGAGCATCCAGGTGCGGAAGGCGCCGACGAAGCGCTGGAACATCTCCATGCCCGAGCGGGGTGAAGCGGTAGTGGCCGAGCGTCTCGGAAAGGTAGCCGCCGGCAACCAGTTGGGTGGCGAGCGGTTCGAGGACGCCGGGTGGCATCCGGAGGTCGCCGGCCATCTCGGCCAGGGTCGCGGAACCCTTCTCGGCGCCGCCGCGGAACACTCGCATGATCATCCAGGCCTGAGCATGGCTGAGCGGGAGTCCGGACTCTGCCAGGACCTCGGGTGCCGGGTTGCGCTTGTGGTGCCGTACGACGAGGGCGGCGAGCTTCTGCAGTTCGTGTTCGGAGTCGAACGACGCCGGCGCCGCGAAGTTCTCGCCGACGTCCGAGGCCGACATCCGCGCGGTGTCCCGGAGCGGGACCTCCTTCAGCAGCAAGGCGACCAGGAAACCGAGCCCGGCGACCGGGACCGCCCAGAGGAACACGACGTGGAGCGAGTCGGCGTACGCCGCGGTGATGACCGACCGTGCCGCATCCGGCAACCCACGGACGCCGTCGACCGTTGACGCCACCCGGGGATCGACCTGGGCCGTCTGGGCCGCGACGCCGAGCTTCTCCGGCAACTGGTGTGCGTAGATCGAGCCGAAGACCGCGACGCCGAAGGAGCTGCCCATCGTCCGCAGGAAGCTCACACCGGACGTCGCGACGCCGAGGTCCGAGTAATCGACCGTACTCTGCACGACCACTGTCGGTACCGGCATGCACAGCCCCACACCCAGTCCGAGCACGAGCATGAACCCGGCTGTCTCGACGTACGACGTGGTGTTGTCGAGGAGAGAGAGCAAGAAGAGCCCGACCCCGATCAGCACCGTCCCGACGATCGGGAACAGCCGGTACCTCCCGGTCTTGCTGATGGTCTGTCCGACGCCGACAGACGCGATCAGCAGCCCCAGCACGAGCGGCAGCATCTGCAGACCGGACTCCGTCGCCGAGGCGCCGTGGACGAATTGCAGGTACGTCGGGAGATACGTGACCCCGCCGAGCATCGCGAATCCGATGATGAAGCTCATGATCGAGCACACCGTGAACACGCCGGACCGGAACAACCGCAACGGCAGCAACGGTTCCGCCGCCCGTTTCTCCACCATGACGAAGAGGACGAGCGCGACCACGGATCCGACCGCCATCGCGATGATCACCGTCGACGTCCAGGCGTACTCGTTGCCGCCCCACGTCGTCACCAGCGTCAGCCCGGTCGCGGCGAGACCGATGAACAGGATGCCGAGGTAGTCGATCTTCGGCCCGACCGCGGCCTTCACCGAGGGAAGGGTGATCGAGGCAACGATCAGGACCAGGATGCCGAGCGGGATGTTGACGTAGAACGCCCACCGCCAGCTCAGGTGGTCGACGAACAGCCCGCCGAGCAGCGGTCCCGCGACGGTGGAGACGCCGAACACGGAACCCATCACGCCCTGGTACCGGCCGCGCTCGCTCAGCGGTACGACGTCCGCGATCACCGCCATCGCGGTCACCATCAGCCCGCCGGCGCCGAGACCCTGGATCGCGCGGGAGCCGACCAGCCACAGCATCGAGTCCGCCATCCCGCAGAGCGCGGAGCCGGCCAGGAACAGGACGACGCTGAGCAGGAACATCGGCTTGCGCCCGTACAGGTCGCCGAACTTCCCGATCAGCGCGGTCATGATCGTCTCGGCGAGCAGGTACGACGTGACCACCCAGGACAGGTGGTTGGCGCCGCCGAGGTCGCTGACGATGGTCGGCAACGCGGTCGCCACGATCGTCTGATCGAGGGCCGCGAGCAACATTCCGAGCATGATCGCCACCACGACCGCGTTCCGGGTGGCACGTCCGACAGGCTGAGCCTCGGTCTCCATGAGCCGAATGTAACGGCCCATGTACGTTCCGCAATCACAAACCCGCCGCGATCCCCTCAAGAACCACGCTCGTACCTCCGGCCCTCAGCTTTGAGCACCGATCAACCACATTTCGCGCGCCGAAATGGTTGGTGGGGGCTCAAAGTCGGCGGAGGCGGTTGGTGGGGACTCAAGGTTGCCGGAGGGGGGTGCGCGGGCGGTCCGTAGGATGGGGGCGTGCCGTCTTCGTTGCCTGAGGGGGAGGTTGCGCCTCGGGATGGGGCGTTGCCGGATGCTGCTGTCCGGGAGGCTGCCGCGCGGCCGTTGGGGTTCTACCTGCATGTGCCGTTCTGCGCGTCGCGGTGCGGGTACTGCGACTTCAACACCTACACCGCCAAGGAGTTGGGCGGTGGCGGTTCGCAGGCGTCGTACGCCGAGACCGCGGTCGACGAGGTCCGGATGGCGCGACGCGTTCTGGGCGATCTGGACCGGCCGGTGGACACGGTGTTCTTCGGGGGCGGTACGCCGACCCTCCTGCCGGCCGCTGATCTCGGGAAGATGCTGGCCGCGGTACGGGACGAGTTCGGTCTCGCGCCCGGCGCGGAGGTGACGACCGAGGCGAATCCGGAGTCGGTGGACCCGGCGTACCTCGAGGCGTTGCTGGAGGCGGGATTCACCCGGGTGAGTTTCGGGATGCAGAGCGCTTCGTCGCACGTACTGCGGATTCTCGACCGGCAGCACACGCCGGGCCGCGCGTTGCAGGCCGTGAAGGAAGCGACCGCGGCCGGGTTCGAGCACGTGAACCTGGACCTCATCTACGGGACGCCGGGGGAGTCGCTCGACGACTGGCGGGCGTCGCTGGAGTCGGCGCTGTCGGCGCAGCCGGACCACGTCAGCGCGTACGCGTTGATCATCGAGGACGGCACGCAGCTCGCGCGGCGGATCCGGCGCGGGGAGCTGCCGATGCCGGACGACGACGACCTGGCCGACAAGTACGTGCTGGCCGACGAACTGCTGTCGGCCCAGGGGCTGCGGTGGTACGAGGTGTCCAACTGGGCCCGCAGTACGGCGGCCCGCTGCCGCCACAACGAGCTGTACTGGCGCGGCGACACCTGGTGGGGGATCGGGCCGGGCGCGCACAGCCATGTCGGCGGGGTGCGCTGGTGGAACGTCAAGCATCCGAGCGCGTACGCCGAGCGCATCAACGCCGGCGAGAGCCCGGCGCACGCGCGGGAGACCCTCGACGAGGAGACCCGGCGCGTCGAGCGGGTGCTGCTCGAGGTGCGGTTGTCGGCGGGCCTGCCGCTCGACGTGCTGGACGAGGCTGGGCGAGCCGCGGTCGATCAGGTGGTCGCCGACGGTCTCGCGGTGATCGCGGCAGGCTCTGATGGCGAGCGGATCGTGCTGACCGATCGCGGGCGGTTGCTGGCTGATGCGGTGGTGCGGGACCTGCTCCCGTGAAGTGATCAGAACTGATCACAGTCACCTGTTGACGACTGTTATGAGCAGACGGCAGGCTTTGCGGTAAGCGTTTACTACCGTTCGAGGAGTCGCGATGCCGCCCTTCATCCGTCGTCGACTATTGCTTCAGGCCGGCCTCGCTGCCGGTGCGCTCAGCACGCTCGGGTTGCCCACCCGCGCGTTCGCGGAGGATGAGTACGACGTACTCCGCGCACGCTGGGCCGAGCTCAACACCGGCGGGGCGATCGACGCGACCGATCCGGCGTACGCCGATGCGCTCGCCAACCTGAGCACGCAGGCGCAGCAGTACGCCGACACGATGATCACGACCGCGGACCGCACGGCGCTCTGGCCGGATCTGCCGCTCAGCTCGACGAGCGGGAACTTCTCGATCAGCTACACGCGCCTGAAGACGATCGCTCTCGCCCGCGCGACCACGGGCACTCCGCAGACCGGCGAACTGTTGAGCGGGGCGCTCGACTTCCTCAACGCGAACGCCTACAACGAGACGCTCAAAGAGACCGGGAACTGGTGGTTCTGGGAGATCGGTGCGCCGCGGGCGCTGCTCGACACGTGCATTCTCGCGTACGACGCTCTGTCCGCTGAGCAGATCGCCAAGTACCTCACGGCCGTCGACCGGTTCGTCCCGGATCCGAACCGGCGGACCAACTCGCCCACGCTCCGCGAGACCGGCGCCAACCGCGTCGACAAGGCGCTGATCGTCGCGCTGCGCGGCATCGTCGGGAAGTCGGTCGACAAGCTCGCCGCCGCCCGCGACGCGCTCAGCGACGTCGCGGAGGCCGGCAAGAACAGCGTCTTCACCTACGTCACGAGCGGCGACGGCTTCTACCGCGACGGCTCGTTCGTCCAGCACGGCAACCTCGCGTACGTCGGGACGTACGGCAACGTGGCGCTCGGCGGGGTCGCGAACCTGATCGCCCTGCTCGGCGGCTCCACCTGGGAGATCGCCGACCCGAACCGCGCCGTACTCCTGGACGCGGTCGAGGCGAGCTTCGCGCCGTTTATTGTCGACAATCTGATGATGGACTGCGTTTCCGGCCGCGCGATCTCCCGCGAACGGGCCGGCGACCACCGCAACGGCCACGGCACGACATCGACCGTTCTACTCCTCGCGAGCGGCGTCGCGGAGCCGTACGCCTCGCGCTACAAGGCGCTCGCCAAGGGCTGGATCACCCGCGATCGCCTCAACGACTACCTCCCGGGCGCGTCCATCCCGGAGATCTCCCGCGCGAAGGCGCTGCTCGCCGACACCGGCGTCGTTCCTGCGCCGGCGGTCCCGCGGCACTTCCAGTTCTACAACCAGGACCGCGTCGTGCACCGCCGCCCGGGCTGGACGTTCGCGATCGCGATGTCGTCGAAACGGATGGCCCGCTACGAGTGGGGCAACGGCGAGAACCTCCGCGGCTGGTACGTCGGCGACGGCATGACGTACCTGTACAACGGCGACCAGTCCCAGTTCAACGACGCGTACTGGCCGACGGTCGACGCGCAACGCCTGCCCGGTACGACGGTCAGCACGCAACCCCGCCAACCGGGCGGCTCCGGGAGCGGCACCGGCACGGTCGCGGCGTACGCCGATTGGGTCGGTGGAGCGTCGTACAAGAACGTTGCCGGCGCGGTCGGCATGCACCTGATCAACCACGACAAGACCTTGCAGGCAAGGAAGTCCTGGTTCTGCCTCCGCGACTCGATCGTTGCGCTCGGTGCCG
This sequence comes from uncultured Actinomycetota bacterium, assembly GCA_963822475.1. GTDB lineage: Bacteria > Actinomycetota > Actinomycetes > Propionibacteriales > Kribbellaceae > Kribbella. The sequence continues at coordinate 1,283,286 of CAWGHT010000004.1, read as the reverse complement.
GAATCGTCGGCACCGACGGCTATCCGGTGGAGACGATTGTCGACAATCGGAATCTCCACGAGAACGGGACGGCCGCGCTCCAGGTCGACGGCCGAGCAGCCGCAGATCAGACGTACGACGATCCGCACTGGGCTCATCTGGACGGTGTCGCGGGCTACGTCTTCCCGCACGGCGGGCAGCTGACGGTCCGGCGCGAGGACCGCACCGGGTCCTGGTCGGAGATCAACGTCGGCAACGACACAGCTGGTTCGACCACCCCGTACACCCGCCGCTACGCGAGCCTGGTTCTGGACCACGGGACGGCGACCGGCGACTACGCGTACGTCGTGTTGCCCAACGCAACCAGCCGGCAGACGGCCGAGCGCGCGGCCGATCCGGGGATCGCCGTCATTGTCAACAATCCGAATGTTCAAGCGATCCGGTCCTATCGCGAGGATCTGACGCTCGTGAACTTCTGGACAGCGGGTGCCGTGTCCGGGATCGCCAGTGACGGGCCGGCGTCCGTCGTGGTCGGGAAGGACGGCCGCACGACGACGGTCGCGGTGTCTGATCCGAGTCGCACCGCCGGCGTGATCCGGCTGACCGTCGACCAGAAGGTCGGCGCGGTGATCGCCAAGGATCCGGCGGTGACGGTGGTTGCTACCGGCAAACAGCTGGTGCTGGACATCGCCGTCAGTGGCACGAAGGGCGCCACCCACACCGTGTCCTTCAACTGAGTTTCCGCAAGCAACCGGGGCCGGCGACAAGCGCCGGCCGGGTCGCCGGGTGCTGGCAAGTTCAACCAGGAGGTTGTTCGATGATGCCGCACGCCCGCCCGCAACAGTTCACGGCGCAGCTCACCAGGCGACGTGTCCTTCAAGTAGCCGGAGCCGGTCTGGCGCTGGCCGCCGTACCAGCAGTGGCCAGAGCGCAGACCACCTACACCTTCACGATCCCCGCGTTGCCGTCGGCGCGGACGACCGAGCTCGACCGCACGCAGAACTCGCTGAGCGCCAGCGAGCTCCGCTCCACCGGCTTTTACCTGCCCGCTGGCGCCGCCCTCAACGCGGTCGTCCACGCCGGCAGTCTGGCGCCGACGCTCGTGATCGGCGCACCCGACGCCGACGCGCGCAAGGAGTTCAAGTCGCCCCGCGAGTACCCGCTCCAGGTCGGCCGCACCACCGTCACCGACGCCGGAGGTGGCGTCGTCTACCTCAAGCTGATCGGCGACACCGGCCAGGCGAAGGTCACGATCGGCGAGGAGGCGCAGCCGATGCCGTACTTCGTCCTCGGCCGCACCGGCGAGACCGAGTTCCAGCGCCAGTTGGACGAGCGCACCACGCCGTACGTCGAACTCCTCAGCCCGCACGCGATGATCACCGTCGAGCGTGCGTCGGCCCTCACCTACCGCACCGAGAACCACACCGACCTGCTGTCGACGTACGAGGACATCATCCGGATCGAGGACGCCACCAGCGGGTACGACGGCTCCGCGCCGCAGCATGTCCGCCTCGCGCACCGGTACCACTTCGTCGGGTTCCCGTCCGCGATCACCGGCGTCGGGGCGTACGCGACCCACGGCCACATGTCGTTCCCGCCGCCGATCCAGGACCGGCTGCTGACCGTGGCCGGTCTGCGGACGCGCGGCTGGGGCATCTACCACGAGCTCGGCCACCAGCATCAGCAGATCACGTACAAGCCGAGTTCGCTGACCGAGGTGACGGTCAACATCTACTCGCTCGCGGTGAATGCGGTCTTCGCCACGAAGTACGGTCAGCAGCCGCGGCTGCATGCACCGGACGCGAAGACCGGACTCACGCCGTGGCAGAGCGCTCCGGGCAAGCTGCGGACGCCGGACGTGAACTACGGCACGACGTTCGACCCGTACGAGAAGCTGGTGATGTTCGAGCAGCTCCGGCTGGCGTTCGGCGACAGCTTCTGGCCGAACCTGCACAAGCTCGTCCGGGTCGAGCGCCCGTACGCGAGCGACTACACCGACGAGGTACTGCGGCTGCGCAACCTCGTCGTTCTCTCCAGCCGCACCGCCGACCACGACCTGAGCGACTTCTTCCGCGCCTGGGGCGTCCCCGTCGACGCTGAGGCAACCGCCCAGATCACCGCGCTGCACCTGACCCCGCCGCCCACCGACCCAACCACGATCCGCGAGTAGAAAGCAGCACCGGTCTCCGTCGAGTCGTGGGTTCTGGCAAGTCAAACGCAGCCTCGATCCACGACTCGCGGTTTCGAGCGGCAACCGATCGCCACGACTCGGCGACGGTGGTACCGGCTGAGCGGGCTCACGGGTAGCCGCAGTCCGCCGGAAGACTGCAAGGTCGACAGGACATATACGTCTACTACGCGCGACTGCGCACCGGGGTGGCAGTCCGGATCGCCGGACAGTGGACGTATACGTCCTGTCGACCTTGCACAAAGTCCGCAGCGGCCGGGGCGACTGGGGACGCTGGCTGCTCGGTTCAGGTGGGTAGCAGTTCCCAGACCTGACCACCCTCAGGCAGGACGAAGGCACCCACCGGGTCGAGGTGGGTGCCTTCGTCGTTCGGGGGCAGTGGGTCAGTCGCGAAGGAACAGTTCGATCACGCAGCTGTCGACCTCCGGCGCGCGGTTCGGCAGCTTCAGCGTCAGCGTGTTGTCGGGGAGCCCGGTCAGGTACGTGTGCCCGGGCGCCGACGGATCGACGTCCACCCGCTTGACCTCGGACGCGTCGTGCAGGAACTGCGCGTACTCGACCCGATCGCCCAGCCCCGGCAGGTGCAGATGACCCATCGGCCACGCGAACACGTGCAGGTAGAGCCGCCGGCCGTTCTGCGTGTAGCGGCAGTCCGCCGGCGGAACGTACGTGCTCGGCCCGCAGTCGCGGATCGACCGCTCGTGCAGCCGCATCCAGGAACCGATCCCGGACAGTACGTCGAGAGCACGCGGCTCCCACGCGCCGCGGCCGTTCGGCCCGACGTTGAGCAGCATGTTGCCGCCCTTCGAGACCGCGTCGACCAGCATCCGGATCAGCAACGCCGGCGACTTCCAGTCGTGGTTGTCGCGGTGGTAACCCCAGCTGCCGTTGAGCGTGTGGCACGCCTCCCACGGCACCTGCGTACCGTTGCCGGCAGCAACCTCGCTCCCCGGCGGCTGGACCTGCTCGGGCGTGGTGAAGTCACCCGAACCGAGTCCGAGTCGATTGTTCACCAGGATGCCTGGCTGCAGTTCCCGCACCATCGCGAGCAGCTCGGAGGACCGCCACTCGTCCGGACCCTTGGCGTTGAACCCGCGATCGGCGTACGAGAAGTCGAACCACATCACGTCGATCTCGCCGTACCCCGTGAGCAGTTCGCGGACCTGCCCGTGCAGGTAGTCGGCGTACTTCGAGACGTCCCGGTCCGCCGTACGATCGATGAAGTCGACGTCCTTGCGCTGCGGGTGGTACAGATCGACCGGGAACTCCGGATGGTGCCAGTCGAGCAACGAGTGGTACAGCCCGATCTTGAACCCGCGCGCCCGGAACGCGTCGACCATCGGCGCGAGCAGATCCTTGCCCCACGGCGTGTTCGGCGCCGAGTAGTCGGTGAGCTTGGAGTCCCACAGACAGAACCCGTCATGGTGCTTGGTGGTGATCACCAGGTAGCGCATGCCCGCGTCCCAGGCGTCGTCCGCCCAGCCCACCGGGTCGTACAGGTCCGGTGAGAAGTGGTCGAAGTACGGCTGGTACTCGGCGTCGGTCAGGTGTTCGTACGACTTCACCCACTCGTGCCGCGCCGCGGCCGCGTAGATGCCCCAGTGCACGAACAGCCCGAACCTTGCCTCGGTCAACCAACTCATCGCGGGCTCGCACCGCCGAGCGCCGTCTCGAACTCGCCGCGGATCTTGTCGCCGCCGTCCTTGGCCCACTTCTTCAGCGCGGTGTCGAACGCGCTGATCGGCTTCCGCCCGGCGATCACGTCGTTGCGGACGTCGGTCAGCGCCTGCCCGATGTCACCGCCGGACTTGTCGTTGGTCGGCGAGATCAGCGACGCGGTCGGATCCTTGACGACCATGCTGATCAGCTTGGTCAGGTCCTCGTGCGCGCGCTCGACGTACGTCGGGAACTGCGCGTTGTAGAGCGCCTGCGGCGGAGCGGTGATGTACTTCCACGGCACCGTCAGCTCGGCCTCGCCCTTGCTGGTCAGCGTCGGGTTGCCCTTCGCGTCGCGGGTGAAGTCGACGCCTTCGACGCCGTACGTGAGCAGCAGGTTCTCGGTGCTGCCGAACGGTGCGGCGAAGAAGTTCGCGACCGCGAGCAGCTCCTTGGCGCGTGGCCTCGTCGGCCTTCTTCATCAGCGTGTAGGCGAACAGGATGTTGTCCGACCAGGTGTTCGCCTTGCCGCCCTTCGGCGCCATCGGGACGAACGCCCGCGGGTCGTTCTTCGGGTCCAGTCGCGACATGTCCTTGACGTAGCCGGAGTACGCCGGGAATCCGTCGTACACGAGCGCGCCCTTGCCGGACCGGAACGCGTTCTTCCGGGCGGTGCCGTCGATACCGTCGGAACCCGGCACCGTGACGCCGGCCTTGACCAGTTGGACGGCGAACTCGAGCGCCGCCTTGTACTCCGGCGTCTCGAAGCTGCGGACCAGCTTGCCGCCGTCCTCCTTCCAGCCGTTCGGTACGCCGAACATCTGCTGGACCATCGTGAAGAACGTGTTGCCCTTCGAGTTCACGATCGCCCACTGACCCTGCTGCGGCTTGGTCAGCTCCTTGCACGCGGCCAGGAAGTCCTCGGCCGTGGCCGGGTACTCGATGCCGGCGGCGTCGAAGAGCCGCTTGTTGTAGAAGCCCGCGCCGCCGGTGATGCTGCGCGGGATCGGCAGCCCGTAGATCTTGTCCTGGACCACGCACGCCTGCCAGATCACCTGCGGGATGTTGGCCAGGTTCGGGTAGTCCTTGACCTTGTCACCGGACAGGTACGGCGTGAGGTCCGTGCACTTTGCCGACAAAAAGGCCGGTAGATTGTTGACAAGAGTGGAATCCGACAACAGGACGAGATCCGGCAGCTCGTTCGCGGCCAGCACGGTCTGGAACTTCGTCGCCCAGTCGCTGTCCGGAACGATCGTCAGGTCGAGGGTGCCGCCGAGCTTCTGCTCGACCGCCTGCCAGGCCGCGTTCTTGTCCTTGGCCGGCGGCAGCGGGTCGAAGATGTCGGTCATCACGCTGACCTTGCCGCCCGACAGCGGCGGCGTCTTCACGGTGGTGACGAGGTCCTTCGGATAGGTCAGGTAACCGGGCGGTACGCCGTCCGCGGTGCCGGCCAGATCCGGCTTCGGTCCCTCGAAGGCGACGTACGTCGGGAGCGTCACCGAGGAGGCCCGCGCGGGGCCGGCCGTCGTACTGCCGTTGCTGCAGGCAACCAGCGTCGGTACGCCGGTGGCGCTCATCACGGCGACACCTACGGCGCTGCGCAGGAAACTCCGGCGACTGAGAGATGGGGTGGTCACGGTCTTTCTCCTAACCCTTGATGGCGCCGGTGAGTACGCCCTTGGTGAAGTAGCGCTGCAGGAACGGGTAGACGCAGAGGATGGGCACGAGCGCCACGACGACGACCGCCATCTGCACGGCCTGGATCGACGCCACCGCCTCGCCGGGCGACTCGGTGGCGCCGCCGACCGGTTGTCCCTGCAGGACGTAGAGGCGCAGGACGAGCGGCAACGGCCACTTGCCGGTGTCGCTGAGGTAGAGCAGTGCGTTGAAGAACGCGTTCCAGTGGCCGACGGCGTAGAACAGCGCGACGACCGCGAGGACCGCCTTCGACAGCGGCAGCACGATCCGGAGCAGGATCGCGAGGTCGCCGGCGCCGTCGATCCGCGCGCTGTCGAGCAGCTCGGCCGGGATGTTCTGGAAGAAGTTGCGCAGTACCAGGAAGTTGAAGGCACTGACCAGGCCGGGGACGATCAGCGACGCGTACGAGTCGTAGAGCCCGAGCGCCTTGATCAGCAGGAAGTTCGGGATGATGCCGGCCCCGAACAACATTGTGAACAATACTGCTGTCAACACGAACCGCCCGCCGACGATCGGCCGGCTGAGCCCGTACGCGAGCGCGATCGTGACGACCAGGTTCAGCGCCGTACCGATGATCGTGATGCCCGCGCTGACCAGCAGCGCGTGACTCACCACACCGCCGGCGAAGATCGTCCTGTACGCCGCCAGCGTCGGCTCGCTCGGGAACAACGGGATGATGCCGCCGCGCCTCGTGATCTCGGACTCGCCGGCGAGGCTGGTCGCGACGATGTTCACGAACGGGTAGAGCACCAGCAGGCAGACGATCGCGATCACCACACCCTTGATCGCCAGCCCGGCCTTGGTCGGGGCCTCCATCCACGGCGGCCGCTGCGAGGTCTTCATCGCGAGTAGATCCCTTCGTGGCCGAAGCGGTGGGCGAGTTTGTTGGCGCCGAGGATCAGGACCAGGCCGATGACGCCCTTGACCAGGCCGACGGCCGCGGCCGGACCCCACTGGCCGTCGAGGACGCCGTGGAAGTAGACGTAGGTGTCGAGTACCTCGGCCGCGTCGGCGCCGACGGCGTCGCGTTGCAGCAGGATCTGCTCGAAACCGACCGAGAGAATGCTGCCCAGGTTGAGGATCAGCAGCAGCAACGTGACCGGCACGATGCCCGGCAGCGTCACGTGCCACAGCCGCCGCCACCGGTCCGCGCCGTCGATCGCGGCGGCCTCGTAGTGCTCGGTGTCGATGTTGAGCAGCGCGGCGAGGTAGATGATCGTGCCCCAGCCGGCGTCCTTCCAGATCAGCTGCAGCGTCACCAGCCAGGGGAAGAAGCCGGAGCTGGTCATCAGGTCCACCCGCGGCAGGCCGAGCTCGCCGAGCAGCTGGGGGAGCAGGCCGGTGCCGCCGATGAGCTGCTGGCTGATCGAGATCAGGATCACCCAGCCGATGAAGTGCGGCAGGTACACGACGCTCTGCACGAACCGCTTGATCTTCGGGCTGATGATGCTGTTCAGCAGCAGCGCGAGGCCGATCGGCGCGGGGAAGAACAGGACCAGCTGCAGTACGGCGAACTTCAGCGTGTTCAGCAGTGCGCGGTAGAAGTCCGCCTCGGCGAACACGGTGAAGTTGCCGAGGCCGACCCACGGGCTGTCCTTGAAGCCGAGGTACGGCTGGTAGTCCTGGAAGACGATCACGTTCCCCAGCAGCGGCACGTAGTGGAACACCACGAAGAACAGGAAGCCGGGGAGGACCAGCAGCAGCATCACCCGGTCGCGACGCAGCCGGGCACGCAGGCTCGGTCCAGCCTGCGCCTGGCGTGCCGCCCGACGCGCGGCGCGGTCCCCGCGGTCCGGAGCGCGGCCGGAGGATCGGCTGACGCGATGCATGGGGCGCCTCCTGATAGTAAGCGTTTGCTGTCCCGGGTGGCAGTAACGATGAAACGTTCACCGCCTTGCTGTCAAGCGGTCGAGGGAGATTGTCTTGACCTTCAGTGGATCTCCTGTCTACGGTTTGCAGTAACCGTTTACTAGGAGCGATCCGTGCCGAATCCTGAACCCGACCCGGGCCGCAGTCCGCGATTGCGCACCCTCGTGGCGATGCCCGCGGACACCTGGTCAGAGGTCCTCACCCCAGCAACCCGCACCCGCCTAGCCGCCGTCGCCGACCTCCTCGGCCTCCGCGAACACGCTGGTCACGGTGCGAGCGGCGGTGCTGGTGGTGGCTGGTTCGGCGTCGGTGGCGGGGTGCGGGACGGGGTACCGCGGTTGGTGAGTTCCTTTGCGGAGGTGGCGGAGGAGTTGGCTGCGGCTGAGGTGTTGTTGACTGGGTGGGGGTGTCCGCGGATTACTGCCGAGGTGCTGGATGCGGCGCCGAAACTGCGGGCGATCGTGCATGCGGCCGGGACGATCAAGACGTTCGTCGATCCGGTGGTCTTCGAGCGCGGCGTGGAGGTCTCGTCGGCGGCCGCGGCGAACGCGGTGCCGGTCGCCGAGTTCACGCTCGCCGCGATCGTGCTCGCCGGGAAGCGGGCGTTCCGGCACCGCGACTGGTTCCGGACCTCCGGCGTGAAGCGCCCGTTGCCGGGGGCACCGATTCTCGGCACGCTCGGTACGACGGTCGGCGTACTCGGGGCGTCCCGGATCGGGCGCCTGGTGCTGGAACGACTACGCGGCCTCGACGTCGACGTACTGGTGAACGATCCGTATCTGAGTCCGGCCGAGGCCGCAGAACTCGGGGCACGGTGGTGCGAGTTGCCGGAGCTGTTCGCGGCGAGCGACATCGTGAGCGTGCACGCCCCGTTGCTGCCGGAGACCGAGGGACTCGTATCGGCGGAGTTGCTGGCCGCGATGCCGGACGGTGGGGTCCTGATCAACACTGCGCGGGGCGGGCTGGTCGATCACGTCGCGCTCGAGCGTGAGTGCGTTTCCGGCCGCCTGGACGCGATCCTCGACGTCACGGACCCCGAACCACTGCCCCTCGATTCACCGATGCTCCAACTCCCGAACGTCTTCATCACCCCACACCTGGCCGGTGCCATGGGCAACGAGTCCACCAGACTCGGCGACGCCGCCGTAGCCGAGATAGAACGCCTGTCCGCCGGCCAACCCCTGGCCCACCCCATCCACCGCGACGACCTCGGCCGAATCGCATGAACCGACTCCCGGACTGTGCCAGGGGGCGGATCGCGTGAGGTTGCCGGGGTCGGATCGGTTGTTGTCTTCGCGGACTGGGTATACGCGGGAGACGTGGTTGGCGGTCGCTGATCATCTGCTGGACTCGTTGGTGCCGTGGTTCTCGCCTAGTGGGGCGCAGGTGCGGTTGCCGGGGCGGGGGAGTTGGTCGGGGGCGGATTGCGACGGGCTGGAAGGGTTTGCTCGGTCGTTCCTGCTGGCTGCGTTTCGGATTGCTGCGGACGGCGGGGACGATCGGCTCGTCGAGCGGTATGCCCGCGGCCTGGTGGCGGGGGCGGCGGGTGAGTGGCCGCGGTTGACGCCGTGTTCGCAGCAGATGGTGGAGGCGGCGGCGATCGCGGTCGGCCTGCACGAGTCGCGGGCCTGGATGTGGGACAAGCTCGACGTACGCGATCCAGCAGGTAGTGGTCGACTGGTTGAGCGGGTTCGTCGGCGTCACGAACGTGGGACAACAACTGGAGGCTGTTCCAGGTCGTCGGCGAGCAGTTCCTCGCGTCGGTCGGAGCCCCGTACTCGCAGGACGACATCGACGCGGGCCTCGACCGGATCGAGGACTGGTACGTCGGCGACGGGTGGTACTCGGACGGTCCGGGACAGAACTTCGACCACTACATCGGCTGGGCGATGCACCTCTACCCGGGCCTGTGGACACGTATGGCTGCGGACGCGGACGGTCGCCTGGCCGTCTACCGCGAGCGCCTGCACCGCTTCCTCGAGGACGCCGTACACCTCACCGGCGCCGACGGCGCACCGATCCACTTCGGTCGTTCGCTCTGCTATCGCATGGCCACCGCAGCGCCGTACTGGATGGGCGCGCTCCTCGACTGCGACACCGTTGACGCCCGGCCAGACCCGCCGCCTGTGCTCCGGCACCCTCCGCCACTTCGTCGACCACGGCGTCCCCGACGACCGCGGACTCCTGTCACTCGGCTGGCACCACCACTTCCTCCCGACCACGCAGCCGTACTCCGGACCCGCGTCGCCGTACTGGGCCTCCAAAGGTTTCCTCGGCCTCCTGCTCCCGGCCGACCACGACGTCTGGACTGCCCGCGAGTCCGCCCTGCCGCTCGACGAATCGCGACCAGGTACGGGCGATGCCGGCGCCCGGGTTCCTCGTCCAGGCAACCAAACACGACGGCATCGTCCGCCTCCTCAACCACGGCAGCGACCACAACGCGGAGGGCGACGCCCACTACAACCGCCTTGCCTACTCGAGCCGCACGGGCCCCGAACTCAAAGCAGACGAACAACTCGACAATCACGTCACCCTCAATGGCGGCCACCGGACGCGGATCCACCGCATCGGCGTGGCAGAAGCGTCGGCCGCCTCGTGGTGGCAAGCAGGGGCCGCGCGCATCGAGGTGGCGAGCGTGGTGCACGGCCCGATCGAGGTGCGGTGCGTGCTCGTCAACGGACCGGAAGGCGTGGTCCGGCACGGCGGTTATGCGGTGGCGAGCACCGAGCTACCCGAGGTCGCCATAGACACAACGTGGGCACAGGCGACGCGGGTCGACAGACTGACGTCAGTGGTCGTCGGGTTGCACGGATACGAGAGTGCCGCCGTACGCCGTGGGCTCGACACGAACGCGTTCGGTCCGCACTCGGCGACGCCGTACCTGGAGGTTCAGCACGACGGGAAAGATCCGCTGGTGCTGGTGTCCGCGGTGGTACTGTCCGGCGACACGGTCTGGCCGCGGCAACTGGCCGAGAGCATCGACGTGACGGTGCACGGGCTGCACGTCACCATCGGGTTCGCCGACGGTACGACGGCCGACGTACAGCTGGGTGAGGAGGTGGGTGATGGCGGCGGAACCGCCCCGGTCGAGGGCGCGCCGGCGTGACCCCGAGTCCGCCCGGACCATCCGCGACGTGGCTGCCCGCGCGGGCGTCTCCACCGCGACCGTCTCCCGTGTTGTCAACGGCAACTATCCGGTCGCGGCCTCGACCCGGGACGCGGTCGAGCGCGCGATGCGGGACCTCGGGTACGTCGCGAACGCGCACGCCCGCGCGCTCGCCGGGTCCACCACCCGCGTGGTCGGCATCGTGGTCAGCGAGATCGTCGATCCGTTCTTCGCCTACATCGCCCGCGGCGTCCAGTCCGAGGCGCTCGCGTCCGGCCGCCTTTGCCTGGTCTGCTCGACCCAGGGCGGTGAGGCCGCCGAGCTGCGGTTCGTCGACCTCCTGCTCGAGCAGCGCGCCGACGCCGTGATCCTGGTCGGCGGTGCGGTCGAGGACAAGGAGTACTTCGCCGCGGTCGGGCAACGCGCTCGTCAGCTGGCGAACAACGGTTCGAGTCTCGTGCTCTGCGGCCGGCCGGGGCTGGAGGACGGCGTACCGGCGTACGCCGTCGAGTACGACAACATCGGCGGCGCGGCGGCGATCACCGATCACCTGCTCAGCGCCGGCCACACCAAGATCCTCTATCTCGGCGGGCCGACGACGCTGTCCACGACGACCGCCCGGCTCCGCGGCTTCCGGCAGGCGTACGCCGCGCGCAAGCTCGAACACGACCCGAACCTGGTCCGGACCGGCGCGTTCGGCCGGCAGTGGGGCTACCAGCAGACCCTCCGCGCGCTCGACGACGGGCTCGACTTCACCGCGATCTTCGCCGCCAACGACATCGTCGCCGCGGGCGTGTACGCCGCCCTGCGCGAGCGCGGCCTGCGCATCCCGGACGACGTGTCGGTGGCCGGGTACGACGACGTACCGGTGGCGACCGAGCTGCAGCCGGCGTTGACGACCGTCCGGGTGCCGCTGGAGGAGCTCGGGCGGGCCGCCGTACGGGCCGGGCTTGCGGGTCAGGCGCCGAGCGCGGACCCGTTCGCGCATCAGCAGCCGATGACCACGCTCGGCACTGTCGTCGTCGTCCGTGACTCGGTCGGACCACCGCGGTCGGCCTGATCACTCACAGCGAACTCCCAGCCATGGCGGCCCTCGGTGACGGGAACGATTCGCAGCGTGACCAGGGATCTCACTATGTCAGGACCTGTGCGGACTCGTGTCTCAGTGTGACGACGCGATGCTTGACATATCCATGTGGACGCTTGAGACTCAGCTCACTTTCGCGATCCGAGAGCGCTCTCAACCCCCGTCCGAGTTTCAGGGAGCTTCGCATGCGGCCCAGTGCCCGCTATCGCCCCGTAGCCGGTGTCCTGGCCTGCGCCGCGATCCTACTCGTTGCTGCCTGCGGCGGCGGTTCCAGCACCCCCGAGTCCGGCGCCGCCAAGAGCGACGGGCCGAAGGTCGAGCTGACCATCGCCACCTTCAACGAGTTCGGGTACGCCGACCTGTACGCCGAGTACGAGGCCGAGCACCCGAACATCACGATCGTGGAGCAGCACGCCAAGACCGTCGACGACCACGTCAAGAACCTGGACGCGAACCTCGCCCGCGGCACCGGCCTGGCCGACATCGAGGCGATGGAGGTCAGCTGGATCTACAAGTACCTGGCCAAGGACGACAAGTTCGTCGACCTGCGCAAGTACGGCGCGGACGACCTGCGGGACCGCTGGCTGGACTGGAAGGTGGCCGGCGCGACCACGCCGGACGGGAAGATCATCGGCTACGGCACCGACATCGGGCCGGAGGCGATCTGCTACCGCCGCGACCTGTTCAAGAAGGCCGGGCTGCCGACCGACCGGGCCAAGGTGGCCGAGCTCTTCCAGGACTGGCCGTCGTACTTCGCGATCGGGCGGAAGTTCAAGGAGCGGGTCCCGGGCTCGGCCTGGTACGACTCCGCGGTGCTGACCTGGGAAGCGATGCGCAACCAGCTGATCCAGGCGTACTACTCGAACCAGGACCGCTTCCTCGGCGACGAGAACCCGCTCCTGAAGAACACCTGGAAACAGGTGGTCGCCGGCAGCAAGGACGGTCTGTCCGCGGGGCTGCCGGCCTGGAGCGACGCGTGGAACGCGGCGTTCCGCAGCGACAAGTTCGCGACGATGGCGTGCCCGGGCTGGCTGCTCGGCGTGATCCAGGACCACGCCGGTGCCTATGGCAAGGGCAAGTGGGACGTCGCCGACGTGTTCCCCGGCGGCGGTGGCAACTGGGGAGGGTCGTACCTGACCGTGCCGGCGCAGTCGCCGCACCCCGAGGAGGCCGCCAAGCTGGCCGCCTGGCTGACCGCGCCGGAGCAGCAGGTGAAGGTGTTCAAGAAGATCGGCTCGTTCCCGTCGACCCTCGACGCCTACAACGACCCGCAGGTGAAGTCGCAGGTCAACGCGTACTTCAACAACGCACCGGTCGGGCAGATCTTCATCAACCGGGCCCGGAACGTGATCCTCAAGCAGCACAAGGGTCCCCGCGACGGCGAGATCAACCAGATCTTCAGCGCGGCGCTGTCCCGCGTCGACGACGGCAAGCAGCCGCCGGACGCCGCGTGGAAGCAGGCGCTCGCCCAGGCGGAGAAGGTCGCCGACACCCGCGTCGGCAACTGAACCTCTCTGCCGACCCGACCCTCCGGGAGGCCAACGACTCACGCGCGGTCGGCCTGGGAGGTACTACGGTGTGAACGCGGGCCAATCGAGAACTGAGGAGTGCCGATGAACGGGTCTGGTTCTCCGACGTTGGAGCAGGTCGCGGCGCTCGCCGGGGTGTCGCGGGCAACGGTCTCGCGAGTGGTGAACGGATCGCCGAAGGTGCTGCCGGACACGGTCGCCGTGGTCGAGCAGGCGATCCTGCAGCTCGGGTACGTGCCGAACCGGGCGGCCCGTGCGCTGGTGACGCGGCGGACCGACTCGGTCGCGATCGTCGTACCGGAGCCGGACAGCCGGGTGTTCTCCGACCCGTTCTTCGCGGGCATGCTGAGCGGCGTCAGCCGGACGCTCGCGCCGACGTCGTCCCAGCTCGTGCTGCTGATCGAGCCGGCCGAGGCCGACGACCAGCGGTTCCTGCGGTACCTGCGCGGCGGGCACGTGGACGGCGCGATCATCATCAGCCACCACGGCCGCGACAACGTGCTGCAGGAGCTGGCGCAGTTGCCGCTGCCGATCGTGTTCAGCGCGCGGCCGCTCGGGGTCGACGTACCGGTGGCGAGTGTGGACGTGGACAACGTCGCCGGCGCCCGGACCGGCGTCGAGCACCTGCTGTCGATCGGCCGCCGCAAGGTCGCAACGGTCGCCGGGCCGCTCGACATGACCGCCGGCATCGACCGCCTGACCGGCTACCAGGAAGTGATGAAGGAAGCCGGACTGCCCGCGATGATCGCGTACGGCGACTTCACCGCCGACGGTGGTGAGCAGGCGACGCTGCGCCTCCTGGACGAGCACCCGGACCTCGACGGCCTGTTCGTCGCGTCCGACCTGATGGCGACCGCGGCCCTCCGCGTCCTCTCGCAACACAACCGCCGCGTCCCCGCCGACGTAGCAGTCGTCGGCTTCGACGACTCGGTCCTGGCCACCACGACCACCCCCAAACTCACCACGGTCCGCCAGCCGGTCGAACAACTAGGCGCCCGCCTCGCGGAAATCCTCCTCGCCAAGATCGCCGGCGCCGACCTGACGGCCGCCGAGATCTACGACACCGAACTGATCATCCGCGACAGCGCCTGACCGGACACTCGCCGGCGGACTACGGCTCCGGGGTGACGCCTGTGACCTGGCCGTGCCGGTCTGTGGTGTAGCGGCCCGCGCTGAGATCGACCAGAACGAGTCGATTGCCGAACGGGTCGGACACCGTCGCGACGCGGCCCACCGGGATGTCGGTGGGGCCGCCGAGCAGCTGACCACCGGCTGCCGTGATTGCCTCGATCGCCTGGTCCACCGATTGCACCAACCAGTTGGGCTCGGGTGGCAAACGGGTCGAGAGCACGATCTCGGTCGCTGACTCCGGGCAGCGGAGGCCGGCCTGACCGAGGTCGTCGTTGCGCCACAGCAGCTCATGTCCTAGTCGGTCCCGATAGAACCGGAGGCCTGCGTCCAGGTCGGGAACCGTGAGGACGACCGCATCAAGGCTGCGAAGAACCGGTCGGGTCGCAGGAGCTTCAGCACTCATGAGCGACATCGTCGTTCAGGGATCCGACATTTTCCGGCTAGGGCGGGTCGTTCTCGAACTGGAACTGGACCCGGATGGTGTTGTCGAGGGGGAGGACGACCGTGGTGTTCGATGCGGACCAGTTCGCCGGCACCAGGAACAGGCGGTTCTCGCCGACTACCAGCAGGCGTAGGCCGCGGTAGCGGTAGTTGAACGTCTGCCCGGCACCCGCGCGCAGCGCAGTCTCTTCCAGGCCAGGGGAGCGCAGCGCGAGCTTCTCCTTCGTGTCGAGGATGACCACGGGGAAACGGTTCAGGTCGCGGGCATCCGACTTGGCCAGGCCCAGGCCGGTGTACTGAGCGGTGGTTGCGGTGGCCCAGAAAGCGCAGATGACCGTGACGACGGCGAGGAGTGCGATGAGGATCCGTTGTGGACCGACGGCCGGGTCGGCCTTGCGGCGGAGATAGGTGAGGTAGGCAAGCGTCGCGGCGGCCAGGCCGATGATCGCGGGCACGATGAGCGCGTAGTACGCGATCCCGCCGATCAACGGATAGGCGAGCAGACCCGCGACACCGACGATGAGCATCAGTACGGCGATCCGCGCGGCTCGCCGTACGCCGGTCGGTGTCGGGTGGATCGCGTTGTGGATCAGCAGCGCGGCGACAGCGAGCAACGTGATGACGAGCAACGGGACGAGCAGCGGTTGCGGACTCCGCATCACGTAGTCCTGCGTGCTCAGCCCGATCGTGTCGACGTCGATCCCGAAGTACTCGTACTGCGACCGCGCTGTCACGTACCCGAAGTAGAACAGCAGCGCGCTGACCAATGTCACCGGTGTGACGATGCCTGCCGCGAAACTGATCCACCGTTCAGCCTGCGAGCGCTCGTCCGCCATCCGTCAGCCGTCCGACGGCGTCTCGACCGGCGTCTCGCTCGGTCCCGGCCCGCCGAGCGTGCGCGAGTCGAAGCCGATCTGGCTGGTGCCACCACGCTTGAGTGGCTCGCAGTCTTCCGCGGTTTCGCACGTCGCGTCCGCGGTGATTTTCAAGGTGGCGTGGTGTCCTTCGGCCTGCGTCACCTGCCGGACTCCGGTGAAGCAGGCCGGTGCGTTGTCGGCGCTGATCTGGTGCCCGGAGCACTCCGGGCTCTGGCCGCCACAGGCGGACTGGTCGATCTCGAAGTACGTGTCGTCCTGAATCAGCGTGGGTTCGCGGTAAGTCGCTGTGGCACCTTGCGGAAGCTCCAGTCCGGTCAGGCTGACCCCGACGCATTGCTTGGCCTGGTCGTCCGGCTGGTTCGCCTCGGCTCCCGGACCGACCGGGAGCGTTGCGATCTCGACCGAAGGCTTCTTCTGCTGCGGCTGCGTCGACTCGGCGCCCGTCGGCTCGGGGGCCGGCTCGCTGGTGCTGTCGGAGGTCGGGGTCCCGTCCGGTGGCGACGAACCTCCGTCACCCGACGTGTCGGAGCACCCCGCCACCAGCAATGCGGTGACGGAAACCATCACAGCCCAGGCGCGCATCACGACCACCCCCACCACCAGAATGACCCTGCGTACAGAACGCCACAACCATTTGTTCACTCTCCGCTGCGACGACCGGTCATCCGTGATATCTCTGAGACCCATGACCGTATTGATGCCACGCCTCCGGCGCGGCGGGTCATGGGGCTGTAACTCCCGGCCTTCCCTCGTCGCTCCGGTCGCTTCGCTCCCTCCGCTCCTCAGTCCAGGCCGGGAGGCCCCATGACCGACCACGAGATCCGGATCGCGCTGGTTCTGAACGGTGGTGTCAGCCTGGCGGTCTGGATGGGCGGGGTGACGCACGAGCTGGATCTGATCCGGCGCGCGTCCGGTGGCGATCACGCGCCCGGCCCGCAGCCGTACGACGCGGTGCTCGCGGATCGCTGGCGGGAGTTGTGCCATCGCGGCGAGGAACGGCGCCGGGTGGTGGTCGACGTCATCGCGGGGACGAGCGCCGGCGGTCTGAACGGTTCGTTGCTGGCGACCGCGATCGCGAACGGCTCGACCCTCGACCCCGGTGGCGACAACGGTCCGTGGTTGCGGCAGAAGTGGATCGGGCTCGGGTCGCTCGACGTCGGCAAGCTGGTGCCGTCCGCGGGGGCGAAGTCGACCTCGGTGCTCGACGGCAAGTACTTCCTGCGGCAGCTCGAGGGCCTGCTCAAGGGCGTCGCCGACGCGGGCGAGAGCGACGGCGGAGGAGCCGGTGACGTTGTTCGTCACCGCGTCCGGGCTGGGTGTGCAGCAGTTCGAGGCGAAGGACGCTGCGGGCCAGTCGTTCGTCGTACCGGATCATCGGTATCTGTACGGCTTCACGAGTGAGGACGCGCCGACGTACGACGGTGCGCAGCGGAAGTTCACGCGTCGAGGACAAGAACGGGCTGAAGGACACCGACCTGCTCGCGCGGGCGGCCCGTGCGTCCGCGTCGTTCCCGGCCGCGTTCGGTCCGGTGTTGGAGACGCCGGAGCTGGCCGCGCAACCGCCGCGGATCCAGCCCGGTCCGGCCGAGCCCGGATCCTGGCTCGTCGACGGCGGCGTCCTCGACAACGCGCCCGTTCGGCCCGGTGCTCGACGTCGTCGCCCGGCGTCCGGTCAACGGCAAGGCGACCCGGTACGTGCTGTACGTCGTACCGTCGGCCGGGATCGGGCACGCGTCGACCGCGTTGCCCGGCGCGAAGGAGCCGAGCTGGCGGGTCGTCGGCACTGTCCGCGGTGCAGTTCCCGCGCGAGGTGGACTTCCGCTCCGACGTCGAGCAGCTGGAACGCCTGCTGCTGGAGGCGGACGCGTCCTGGTCCGACACCCAGCGCCTGTTCGACCGTTGCCTGAAGCAACCAGAGGAGCGGGTGCGGCTGAAGGCGGCGGCCGAGGCGCTGCAACCGGCGTACTCGCGGGGACGCGCGGCCGGCGGCGTGTGGGAGGCCGTGACGGTCGCGAGCCACGACCAGTCGACCGTGCTGGACGCGGCGACGGCATTGTCGGAATCGGAGATCGACGAGATCCTCACCACCGAGCACCCGTGGGTCCCGGCCCCGGACGGCTCCACGGCGGCCCTCCGGGACGATGCCGACGGCAACCCGAGCTGGTTGTGGGGGACCGGCGCCGCCGAGCGGATCGTCCGGCTGATCCTGCGCTCGCTCCGGAACCGGATCAAGGCGGCGCCGCACGACGAGCGCGCCGACCTGGACAAGCGGCTGACCGCGGCGAGCGACTGCCTGATGAAGGTCCAGGCGGTCCGCGACGCCCTCGAGGTCCAACTGGCCGCCGCGGATCTGGACCTCCGTCCGGCCGGTGGCGCGGAAGCGGTCGCGGTCGGGCTGAACGACATCTTCGAGCAGTTGCAGATCCAGCGCGCGCTCGGCGACGCGTTCGCGACCCTGATCGCGGTGATCGGCTGGGAGCTCGTCGACACCGCGCTCGAGGTCGAGATCGTTTCCCGCTGTACGTCGGCACGTACGCCGCAGCAGCGCAGCGCCCCGTTCCAGTTCCTCCGCCTCGGGCCGGACATCCCGCTCGCGGTGCTCGACGAGTTGCAGGAAGGGTCGATCGCCAACCAGCTGAACGACCGCATCCTGTACGGCAGCCAGGTGGGCCACTTCGGCGCGTTCGGTGCGGCCGACTGGCGGCGGTGGGACTGGCTGATGGGCCGGTTGCACTGCGTCGCGCACCTCGGCGCGATGCTCGGTGCGGACGCGGACTGGATCCGCGAGACCCAGCGTCAGGTCCTGCAGGCCGAAGGCTGGCAGCTCGACGCGGTCGCCGAGCGGATCGAGCGGCTGGCCAAGGACTTCCCGGTCGATGCCGGCGTCGGCGCGCTCGTGACGATGCGGGACGAGCTGAACGCGTCACCCGAAGGTCGCGCGATCACCAAGGGGATCGCGGACCGGATGGTCGACGTCTCCGGCGGTCTCGGTCCGCAGGTCGGCAGCTGGGTGAAGGCGGCCGCGGGCCGCAAGCATCAGCCCGGTTCGTGGCTGCTGCGGACCGCGCGCTGGTTCACCGAACCGGCCCGGCAGACGGTGTGGGACCGGATGGTGCGCGGCGCCAAGCTGACCCCCGCGCACCGGCCCGCGATCTTCGAGCCATTGTTGCCCGTGGCAACAGCTGCGGCGGGCATCGTGCTGCTGGTGCTCTCCGGTGTCGTCGAGGCCGTACGGATCCCGGCCGCGGTGCTCGCCGGCGCGGTGCTCGCACTCAGCGCGGTGCTCGGCGTCATCACCTGGTACGTACGCCGCGCCCGCCGCCGGATCCGCGTGTGGATCGAGAAGCGGATGCCGGAGATCAGTCGAGCGTCACGAAATCGATGAGTTCCTCGACGCGGCCGAGGAGGGACGGGTCGAGGTCGGCGAAGCTGTTCACCTTGGACAGGATGTGCTTCCAGGCGGCGGCGACGTCGGCCTGATCGGTGGCCGGCCAGCCGAACGTCTGCAGCACGCCCTTCTTCCAGTCCTGCCCGTGCGGGATCCGCGGCCACGCCTTGATGCCGACCGACGACGGCTTGACCGCTTCCCAGATGTCGATGAACGGGTGGCCGACCACGTGCACGTACCGGTTCGACACCTGCGCGGCGATCTTCGACTCCTTCGACCCCTCGACCAGGTGGTCGACGAGTACGCCGAGCCGCCGGCCGGGACCGGGCTGGAACCGGTTGACGATCTCGACCAGGTCGTCGACGCCTTCGAGGTACTCGACGACGACGCCCTCGATCCGCAGGTCGTCGCCCCACACCTTCTCGACCAGCTCCGCGTCGTGCCGGCCCTCGACGTAGATCCGGCTGGCCCGCGCGACCTTCGCGCGGACGTTGTCGACGGCCACCGATCCCGACGCGGTCCGGGTCTTCTTCGCCGGACCGGCCTTCTTCGGCGGCTTCAGGCTGACCGGTTTGCCGTCGATCCAGAACCCCGGACCGAGCGGGTACGTACGGATCTTGCCGTGCCGGTCCTCCAGATCGACGACCCCGTGCTCCCAGCGCACGATCGCCCCGACGAACCCGGAACTCGGCTCCTCGACGACCATCCCCTTCTCGATCTCGACCTCGACGGTCCGCCCGTTCTTGGGCTTACGCCAGTCACCCGCCAGCACGTCGTTCCCATACCTGTCAGCCACCTGCTCATGCTAATAAGTAGGAGCCGCGTGCGTCGCGGTTGAGCGGCGGCTCGGCGCGGTGAGTGTGAGGACGAAGTACGCCACGAACCCGACGACGAGGCCGACGGCCCAGGAGTAGTCGTACAGCGGCTTGAGGAACGGGATCAGGCCGTCCTGCGGGAACGGGCCGGCGCCCGGGTTCGAGTACGCGCCGCCGACCGCGAGCACCGAGCCGAGCAGGGTGGCGACGACGCCGCGCCAGTTCCAGCCGGCGGCGTACCAGTAGCGGCCGCCGGGCCGGTAGAGGTCGGCGAGGTTCAGGTTCGTCCGGTCGATCACCCAGTAGCCCGCGATCAGTACGCCGGCCACCGACGCGAGCAGACCGCCGTAGAACGACAGCCACACGAAGATGTAGATCGACGGGTCCGAGATCAGCCGCCACGGCTGGATCACGATGCCGATCACGCCGGTCAGCAGGCCCGCGGTCCGGAAGTTCAGCCAGCGCGGCAACGCGTTCGCGAAGTCGTACGACGGACTCACGACGTTGGCCGCGACGTTGCAGGACATCGTCGCGAGGATCGCCATCACCAGGCCGATCGTGACGATCACCGGGTTCTCGAACCGGCGGGTGAGCTCGACCGGGTCCCAGATCGCCGAGCCGTACAGCACCACGGTGCCGGACGTGGTGATGATCGAGACCAGCGCGATGAACGACATCGTGGTCGGCAGGCCGATGATCTGTCCCCAGACCTGCTGCCCGCTGGCCCTTCCCGAACCGGGTGAAGTCCGGCATGTTCAGCGACAGCGTCGCCCAGAACGCGATCATTCCCATCAGTGACGGCGCGAAGATCTTCCAGAAGTCGGCGTCCCAGCCGAGCTTCGACGGCTGCGACAGGATCGGCCCGAACCCGCCGGCCTTCACCAGGATCGCCACCATCAGCGCCACGAACGCGACCGTCACCAGCGGCGCCGCCCAGTTCTCGAACCGGCGCAGTCCTTCGATCCCGCGGAAGATCAGCACCATCTGCAGCACCCAGAAGAACAGGAAGCTCAGCCACATCGTCCACGGGTGCCCGCCGATCGCGGACGACTCGATCCAGCCCTTGCCGAACAGTTCGCCGACGATCACGTAGATCGCCTGCCCGCCGATCCAGGTCTGGATCCCGAACCAGCCACAGGCGATGAAGGCCCGCAGCAACGCCGGGAAGTTCGCGCCGCGGACGCCGTAGAACGCCCGCGCGAAGACCGGGAACGGGATGCCGTACTTCGTCCCCGCGTGACTGTTCAGCAGCAGCGGCACGAGGACGATCAGGTTCCCGAGGGTGATCGTGAAGAACGCCTGCAGCCAGTTCATCCCGATCGCGACCAGGCCGGACGCGAGCAGGTAGCTGGGGATGTTGTGCGCCATCCCCATCCACAGCGCGGCGTAGTTGTACGTCGTCCAGGTGCGCTCGGGCAACCGCGTCGGCGCCAGCTCCGCGTTCGCGTACGCGCTGTCCGCCAGTACGCCGGGATCAGCTAGTTCGACGCGTCCGTCGGGGTGAACCGTCTGTTCGGTCGTGGCCATGAAGTTCCACCCCATCCGGTCGGAGGATGTCCGCTCCGAACAAGTTGCGCGACGGGATGACTTCGTGTCAACGGACAACTACCGAAAGAGCAGGAGTTCGGGTCAGCTTGGGCCGAGGAGCGGGAGGCTCGGGCGTTGCGGCGTACCGAGAGCCTGGTAGCCGCGGCGGATCGCGTCCTGGAGCTTGTCGACCGGCCACGGCCAGTCCTCGGTGTGCTCGAGCGCCTTGTCGAGGGGAGTGCCGGCGTGGTGCAGGGTCGAGATCGTGTTGGCGACCTTGCCCAGGTCCATCGCCTGGTCGGTGGCGAACTCGACGTCGACGACCGCGCCGTGGCCCGGGACGATCTTCGCGTCCGCGGTCATCATGCCGATCGCGCTCTGGACCGTGTCCGGCCATTCGAGCGGGAACGAGTCCTCGCCGTACGACGGCGGCGCGGACTCCTCGATCAGGTCGCCGAGGAAGAACACGTTCACGTCCGGTACGCCGACCACGGTGTCGCCGGAGGTGTGCCCGTTGCCGACGTACAGCAGCTCGACGCGACGGTCGCCGAGGTCGATGACCTTCGCGACCGCGAACGTCGTACCGGCGAGCTTCTCCCTCGAGCGGCGGCGTTCTCGTGCAGGTGGACCGTCGCGTCGGTGAAGACGCTGTTGCCGGCCACGTGGTCGAAGTGCGCGTGGGTGTTGACGACCCATGTGATCGGTGCGTCGGTGAGCTCGCGGATGTGCTCGCGGAGCTGCTCGGCCTCCTCGGTCGTGGCGCGCGTGTCGATCACCAGTGCGCCGTCGGCTCCGACGACGAGGCCGACGTTCAGGTCCCATTCGTCGTACCGGCGGACCCAGGTGCGATCGCCGATCTCGGCCCATGCGCTCATGGACTCGACATTACTTGCTGAGTACGTCGCCCCTTGCTACCTGGTCCTTCTCGAGGCCGCGGAGCAGCAGCCCGACGTTGTCGCCGGCCGTCGCGGTCTGCAGGGTCTTGCGGAACATCTCCACGCCGGTCACCTCGAGCTGCAGCATCGGCTGCCCGGCCCGGCTGAGCAGCACCTGCTCGCCGACCGTCACCGTCCCGGTCTGCACCCGCCCGGTCACCACGGTGCCGCGCCCGGTGATCGAGAACACGTCCTCGACCGTCATCCCGAACGACCCGACCGGCAGGTTGTCCTGCGGCCGCGGCGCCCCCGGAAAACTGTTCGGCTCTGAATGTCCGCGCGCCAGCATCTCCTGCGGATCCATCGGATTCGCCCGCTTCCAGAATTTCCAGCCCATCCGTGAACTCTAGTGGCAAGCCTGTCTCCACCGCCGAATCGCCCTTGATGCCGGGTCCGGCGGGGCCTAATGTCACGATGAGCGGTTCCCCGGCGACTTAAGGTCGCAAGTGTTCCGATCGGAACTCCGAAACTTTCGAAGGGTGGTCGGTGTGACGACACGACGTGCTGTGGTGGTCCGGGGCGGCTGGGAAGGGCACTCCCCGGTCGAGGCGACCGATCTGTTCATCCCGTTCCTGCAGGAGAACGGCTACGAGGTGGTCGTCTCCGACAGCACCGAGGCGTACCTCGATCTCGACAACGTCGACCTCGTGCTGCAGTGCGTCACGATGAGCGAGATCGAGCCTGAGCACTTCAAGGGTCTGGAGGCGGCGATCCGGCGCGGTACCGGGTTCGCCGGCTGGCACGGCGGCATCGCGGACTCGTTCCGCAAGAACGTGGACTACAGCTTCATCACCGGCGGGCAGTTCATCTCGCACCCGCACGGGTTCACCGACTATCGCGTCGACATCATTGCCGACCATCCGATTGTCGACGGCATCAAGCACTTCGACGTGCACACCGAGCAGTACTACGTGCACTACGACCCGACCAACAACGTCCTCGCGACGACGACGTTCGAGTCGCACCCGGACTACCCCTGGATCGAGGGCGCCGTGATGCCGGCCGTCTGGACCCGCACCTGGGGTGAGGGCAAGGTCTTCGTCTGCACGGTCGGCCACAAGCTCGACGACCTGGAGACGCCCGAGGTCCGCACGATCATCGAGCGGGGGCTGCTGTGGGCGAGCAAGTGACCAGCGTCGGCATCGTCGGCACCGGCGTCATCTCCGGCACCTACCTCGACCACCTGGGCAAGCTCCCCGGCGTCGACGTGGTCGCGGTCGCCGACCTGGACCTGGCCCGCGCTCAAACGATTGCCGACCAGAACCCGGCCATCCGCGCGCTCTCGCCGGAGGAGCTGTACGCGGCTGACGACATTGAGATTGTCATCAATCTGACGATCCCCGCCGCCCATGCCGCCGTGCACCAGGCCGCGCTGGCAGCCGGCAAGCACGTGTACGGCGAGAAGCCGCTGGCCATGGACCGCACCGAAGCGGAGCCGCTGCTGAAGTACGCCGCCGCCAACGACCTCCGGATCGGCTGCGCACCGGACACGGTGCTCGGCACCGGCACCCAGACGGCTCGTGCGGTGATCGACCGCGGTGACATCGGCACCCCGCACGCGGCGACCGCGTTCATGGTGACGCCCGGCCACGAGTTGTGGCACCCCGCTCCCGAGTTCTACTACCAGCCGGGCGGCGGACCGGTCCTCGACATGGGCCCGTACTACGTGACCAGCCTGGTCACGCTGCTCGGCCCGGTCGTCCGGGTCACCGCCCGCGCGGGCCAGTCGAAACAGCAGCGCACGATCCACACCGGGCCGCGAGCCGGGACCGTGTTCGACGTGGAGGTGCCGACGCACGTCACCGGCGTGCTGGAGCACGAGTCGGGCGCGCTGACGACCGTGCTGATGTCGTTCGACGTGTGGGCCGGGCGGCTGCCGCGGATCGAGGTCCACGGTACGGACGGCAGCCTGTCCGTGCCGGACCCGAACGGGTTCGACGGGACCGTCGAGATCGTGACTCCCGAGCAGCGCGAGTGGACCGAGGTACCGGTCTCCGGTGGGTACGCCGGAGCCGGGCGCGGGGTCGGTGTCGCGGACATGGCCCGGGCGTTGCGGACCGGCGAGCCGCACCGCGCGAGCGGGGAGCTGGCCTACCACGTGCTCGACGTACTGGAGTCGTTCGTGGACTCCGCCGTACAGGATCAGCCCCTCGATGTGGCCAGTACGGTGACACGTCCCGCGGCCGTTCCGTTGGGAGCGTCGCCCGAGACCGCCTAGACTGGCACTCCGAACGATTGAGTGCCAGATGAGTCGGAGAGGGTGGTGCGCGTGCTCGACGAACGCAAGCTGGATGTGCTCCGCGCCATCGTCGAGGACTACGTGGCCACTCATGAGCCGGTCGGCTCGAAGACACTGGTCGACCGGCACAACCTCGGCGTCTCCCCGGCCACCGTGCGTAACGACATGGCCGCGCTGGAGGAGGAGGGGTACATCACCCAGCCGCACACCAGCGCCGGCCGGATTCCGACCGACGCGGGCTACCGGCTGTTCGTCGACAAGCTGAGCACGGTCAAGACGCTGTCGGTCGCCGAGAAGAAGGCGATCACGTCGTTCCTGGCCGGAGCGGTCGACCTGGACGACGTCGTCCGCCGTACCGTCCGGCTGCTCGCCCAGATCACCCGCCAGGTCGCCATCGTGCAGTACCCCTCGCTGAACCGGTCGAGCGTCCGGCACATCGAGGTCGTCACGATGAGCCCGCGGCGGTTGCTGCTGGTGCTGATCACCAGCAACGGCCGGGTCGAGCAGCGGCTCGTCGAGCACCCGAACGACGTCGACGAGCAGCTGATCGCGGACCTGCGGTCCCGGTTGAACACCGCGCTCGCCGGACAGCGGCTGACCGATGCGACGACGTCCCTGGCCGGTGTGCCGGAGTCGTTCGCGCCGGCCGACCGGTCGATCGTCGCGGCGATCGTCACCACCTTGCTGGAGGCATTCACCGACGAGGTCGGCGAGCAGCGGATCGCGGTCGGCGGCGCCGCCAACCTGACCCGGTACGGCGACGACTTCGAGCGGAACGTGAAGCCGGTGCTGGAGGCGCTCGAGGAGCACGTCATCCTCCTCAAGCTGCTCGGCGAGGCGACCAACCCGCAGACGCTGACCGTCCGGATCGGTCACGAGAACCCGTTCGAGGAGCTGGCCACCACGTCGGTGGTCGCGACCGGGTACGGGTCGCAGTCGGAGGCGCTCGCCACCCTCGGCATCGTCGGCCCGACCCACATGGACTACCCGAGCACAATGGGCGCAGTACGTGCCGTCGCGCGCTACGTGAGCCAGATCCTGGCCGAATCCTGACGAATCAAGACAACCCCCTGGTCTGGAGTATGAGCACCGATTACTACGCCGTCCTAGGTGTCAGCCGTGACGCTTCGTCGGACGAGATCAAGAAGGCGTACCGCAAGCTGGCACGCCAGTATCACCCGGACGTGAACGACTCCGAGGACGCGCACCAGAAGTTCCAGGAGATCGGGCGCGCGTTCCAGGTGCTCAGCGACCCGCAGAAGCGGCAGATGCACGACCTCGGCGGCGACCCGTTCGCCTCCGCGGCGGGTGGACCGGCGGCGGCGCCGGCTTCGGCCAGGCGTTCACGTTCACCGACATCATGGACGCGTTCTTCGGCCAGACCGGCGGTGCGACCCGTGGGCCGCGGCCGCGGACCCGGCGCGGTCAGGACGCGCTGATCCCGCTGCGGATCGACCTGGCCGAGGCGGCGTTCGGTACGACGCGGGAGCTCAAGGTCGACACCGCCGTACTGTGCCCGACCTGTAGCGGGTCCGGCGCGGCGGCCGGGTCCGAGCCGGTCACCTGCGAGATCTGCCACGGGCGCGGCGAGGTCACGCACACGCAGCGGTCGTTCCTCGGCGAGGTGCGGACGATGCGGCCGTGCCCGAACTGCCGCGGCTACGGCACCACGATCCCGAGCCCGTGCGTCGAGTGCTCCGGCGACGGGCGCGTGCGCTCCCGCCGTACCGTCACCGTGAAGATCCCCGGCGGCGTCGACACCGGGACGCGCGTGCAGCTGTCCGGTCAGGGCGAGGTCGGCCCCGGCGGCGGTCCGGCCGGCGACCTGTACGTCGAGATCGAGGTCGAGCCGCACGACATCTTCACCCGCAACGGCGACGACCTGCACTGCACGGTGACGCTGCCGATGACGGCGGCCGCGCTCGGTACGACGATCGACCTGCCGACGCTCGAGGGCGAGACGACGCCGCTGGAGATCCGGCCCGGCACGCAGTCGGGTATGGCGATCACGCATGTCCGCACGCGGCGTACCGCGGCTGCGGCACGCCGGTCGCGGCGACCTCATCGTCCAGGTCATCGTCGAGACCCCCACCAAGCTCGACGACGCCCAGGCTGAGCTGCTCCGGCAGCTCGCGGTTGCTCGCGACGAGGAACGCCCGCAGGGCCAGGTCCAAGCCACCCACAAGAGCGTCTTCGGCCGCCTCCGCGACGCCTTCGGCACCCACTAAATGACCTCGCGACGCCCCGGAGGTGTTTGGTAGGTGGGGGTTGCGGTGTTCTTCTGCGCTGACCTCGGCGGGGACGAGCTGGTGCTCGACGGGGCCGAGGGGCGGCATGCGGCGGTCGTACGGCGGATCGGGCCGGGGGAGCGCGTTCGGCTGACGGACGGGCGAGGCACCTGGGCCGAAGGGGCCGTGGTTGCTGCGTCCAAGGGCGGCGTGACGGTTGCCGTGGATGCGCGGGGGAGCGTGCCCGCGGCGGATCCGCGGGTCGTCGTGGTGCAGGCAGTGCCGAAGGGCGAGCGGGCCGAGCTCGCGGTGGAGATGCTGACCGAGGTCGGCGTCGACGTGATCGTGCCGTGGAACGCGGAGCGCAGTCAGTTCCGCGCGAACCCGGAGCGGGTCGAGAAGACGCTCGCGAAGTGGCGGGCGTGGGCGTTCGAGGCGAGCAAACAGTCGCGGCGTACCTGGTTCGCCGAGGTCGCCCCGATCGCCACCACGACCGAGGTCGCCGAGTTGCTCGCCGGCGCCGCGCTCCCCGTCGTACTCCACGAAGAAGCCACCACCCCCCTGGCATCCCTCGAACCGCCCACAACCGGCGACATCGTCATAGTCATCGGCCCCGAAGGCGGCATCGCCCCCACCGAACTCAAGTCCTTCGCAGCCGACCCGATCCGCCTCGGCGACACCGTCCTCCGAACCTCAACAGCCGGCGTCGCAGCAGCCGCCGCCCTCCTGTCCCGCTCCCGCTGGACCTGACCCCTAGCGGACGGCGGACTGGTACCTCGCCACGTCTCCAGTGCCGCCAGCGCACCCTCGCGCCCCGGCAACCGCGCCTCGGCCGCCCGCGATCGCGCGTCCGGCCCGAATCCGTAGTCGACCAACTCGATCATTCGTCACCCCTCGCTAAGCTGTTAGACAGGAACCGAACACAACTGTACGACAGGGATCGAACACCATGGCAGTCGAGTCAGCTCGTGCCCGTACGCTCAGTCATGTCGATCCGGCCGAGGTGCCGTTGCAGGCTGCGCTGGATGCGCTGGCGGACCCGGTGCGGCGCTCGATCCTGCGTGATCTGGCCGTCCACGACGAGTGGACCCGCGCCTGCGGCACGTTCGACCTCCCGGTGAAGAAGGCCACCGCCAGCCATCACTTCTCCGTACTCCGCGCCGCCGGCCTGATCGAACAACGCGACGAAGGCGCCCGCCGCCTCAACCGCCTCCGCCGCCCCGAATTCGACTCCGCCTTCCCCGGCCTCCTGTCGGCCACCATCGACCGCACGGACTGAGCCGGCTACTTCACCACGACAGATTTGCTGTCCGTGTTCGTGATGCTGCCGTCCTCGGCGGAGAGCAGGTACACACTGATCTGCCACTCTCCGGGGGTGAGCGTCAGCTGGAAGGAGTACGGCGAGAACTTCTGCCCTTCGCTGGCGGAGGTGAAGCTCTTCATCGTCTCCCGGGTCTTCAGGTTCGTCGCCTCGTAGTTCACCGTCGCCTCGAACGCCGATGCGACGCCCTGCACCGTGACCTTGGGCTTGACCACCTGGTCCTCGGCCGGTGAGTCGATCCAGACCAGGGCCTGGACATCGTTCGCCGCGGCGCGGGACAGCGGGGCATCGGTGTCGATCTGGCCGAAGAGTTTCCCGGAGGAGCGGCCTGCCTCGGTGATCTGGATCGGGGTCTTGTTGTCGTGGAGCGCGCCTTGGACGGTGTAGACGAGTTGCTGGGTGGCGACCTTGGCGAGGTCGGCGTCGAGGTTGGATTTTGGCAGTTGCTTGAAGTCGACGGTGACGACGCCGTTCGAGCGGGTGACGGTGTTCAGGGCTGCGCCGCGCCAGACCGAGTAGTAGTCCGGGTCGTTCGGCTGCTTGGTGGTCATGATGCGGACCGCCTGCTCGGCCGGGCGGCCGCTGACCTTGGCCCAGGTGCGGTACAGGCGGGCGGCCGACTTCTTCTGCGCGCCGACCTGCTGGCCGAGCCAGTACACAGGTACGACGGTGCTCTTGACCGCCGGTTCCGGTACGCCGCGATCCGTCGGCTCCGCGGTCTTCGTGGACGGCGAGGTGGACGGGGGCGCGGTGGGGGCCTGGGACGGCTCGGGGGTGGGGCTCGCGGGCGACGGGGTCAGGCTCTCAGGTATGCCGGATGCGGTGGTCGTTGTGGTGGAGCCGGCCACTGCGTCGCCGTCGTCGGCGGTGTTGTCGGGGCCGTTGAGCATGGTGAAGGCGCCGATGGCTGCGGCGGTTCCGGCTGCGGCGAGGCCGGCGGTCAGGAGCCAGGGGCGTCGCGTGGCGGGGCGCTGGGCGTGCGCGCGGGCGCGGATCTCCGGCAGCGCGTCGGACGGCTCGATCCGGTCCGCCTCCTCGTGGAGGGACCGTCGCATCAGCTCGTCGAACGGGTCGTTCGGCTTCTTGTCGTTCATGCGTTCTGCTCCAGGAGCTGGCGCAGCGACTTGCTCGCGCGCGCGGCGTGGCTCTTCACGGATCCCCGGCTGATGCCCATCGTGTCCGCGATCTCGGCCTCCGAAAGGTCACCGTAGTAGCGCAGGACCATCACTGTGCGTTGCTTCTCCGGGAGGGTCCGCATCGCCTCGATCACCCGGTCCGTCTCCGCGGTCCGCAGTACTGCCTGCTCGGCGCTCGGCTCATCGGGAAGGGTCCGAGGGGTGTGTTTGTCCACCACCACCAGGTGGCGCTGGCGGGAGCGGCAACGGTTCACCACGGCGGTCCGCAGGTATGCGAGCGCCTTGTGCGGGTCGCGCAGCCGGTGCCAGCGGCCGTGCATCGCGACGAACGCGTCCTGCACGATCTCTTCCGCCGTACCGGTGTCACGCAGCAGCAAGGAGCCGAGGCGGACCAGCGAGGTGTAGTGCGCGGTGTAGACAGCCGTCAGCGCCTCGTCGGCATCCCACGAGGACTCATGTGTCACGCACTCTTCGTACACCACGGCTGGTTGTGCCACGACACGAAGACGCGAAGACCGCCTTCCAGGTTGACAACAGCATGGCCCGAACGGCTGGCACTCTGAAGAGATGAAGCAGCGCGGTGACGGCCAGTGGTCGGGGCACCACGACATCACGTACGCCGCGGTCGCGCGCCTGTACGAGCAGGTGGCGGGACCGGACGGGACCATCCGCGGTCTGCGACAGGACGAGTACGCCGCCGCGCTCGACAAGGCCCAGGCGCATCAGGACCGCCCGCTCGGCGCGGGCGTGATCGAGAACTACGGCGGATCCGGCAAGTCCTTCCCGTACGCCGGTCCCGGCCCGACCGCGCATTCGGCGTACGTGAATCCGAACGCGCAACGCGAGCACTTCATGGCGGACCCGTACCGCAAGGGCTGGGACAACCTGCAGATCAACACCGAGTACATCCACGAGGAGCTCGCGCAGGCGTCGGCTGCGGAGCAGTCTGGCGAGTTCAAGCATCTCGGTGCGGCGGCCCATGCCCTGCAGGACAGCTACTCCGGGGCGCACGCCTGGCGCGCGGACTCGGTGTACGACGGTGACCCGACCGCGCCGGTGCAGTCGCTGCACGTGTTCACACCCGTCCACGCGGTGGGAATCGACGACGGGAAGAACACCCACTCCGACGAGTTCGACACGCCTCCGGCCACCTCGGGCTCGACGCGCGCCGCGATCGAGGCGACGTACCGGATGCTGCACAGCTACGAGCTCCATCGCGACCTCGCTCCAGAGGCGGCGGACCGGGCCCGGCGCAACGATATGGCGCCGATGCTGCGGCCGTCGCCGTCCGGCGTCACCGTGAACCTGCAGCCCGGCCGGGAGTGGACCCTCGAGCGGAACCGCCGGCTCGCTCTCGAGCACGGGGTGCTCCAGGCCGGCCCGGAGGCGGACGAGATTGCCCGCCTCGCCGGTGTCCTGAGCCCGAACGCCGCCGCCGGGTCGACCCCGGCGAAGCCGCCCGAGCGGCGCCCGGGAAGCGTGTCCCGGGGAATTACGAGTGAGGGTGTCGGGCGGGACGGCTAGCATGGGTGGACTACTTCATCGGCATCAGGAGGGAACAGGCTGTCCAGGCCACGCAGTATCGAACCGGAGGCGCGCCCCAACGGGGCAGCTGCCGCCAGCACGCAGGCGTCGCACAAGATCGTCGTGCCGAACAGCATCGACATGGTGGCCCTGCTCGGAGCCCGGGACGAGTTCCTCCGCATCGTCGAGAAGGAGTTCGCCGCCGACATCATGGTCCGCGGCAACGAGATCACGCTGAACGGCGAGCCGG
The DNA here is from genome assembly GCA_963822475.1 of uncultured Actinomycetota bacterium. GTDB lineage: Bacteria > Actinomycetota > Actinomycetes > Propionibacteriales > Kribbellaceae > Kribbella. The sequence goes on along the minus strand of CAWGHT010000004.1, from coordinate 1,252,361 downwards.
CCGAGCTGGCCCTGGCCGAGCGGCTGATCGACGAGCTGATCGCTGTGATCCGCACCGGGCACGGGCTGACCGCCGACTCGGTCGAGCGCAGTATCGCGATGATCCAGCAGGCCACGGCCGAGAGCCCGGCCGACGTGCTGACGCAGAACATCCTGTCCAGCCGCGGCCGCACCATCCGGCCGAAGACGCTGAACCAGAAGCGGTACGTCGACGCCATCGACAAGAACACGATCGTGTTCGGGATCGGCCCGGCCGGTACCGGCAAGACCTACCTGGCGGTCGCCAAGGCGGTCCAGGCGCTGCAGGCCAAGGAGGTCAACCGGATCATCCTGACCCGGCCGGCCGTCGAGGCCGGCGAGCGGCTCGGGTTCCTGCCCGGCACCCTGTCGGAGAAGATCGACCCGTACCTGCGGCCGCTGTACGACGCTCTGCACGACATGCTCGACCCGGAGTCCATCCCGCGGCTGATGACCGCCGGCACGATCGAGATCGCGCCGCTGGCCTACATGCGCGGCCGGACGCTGAACGACGCCTTCATCATCCTGGACGAGGCGCAGAACACCTCGCCGGAGCAGATGAAGATGTTCCTCACCCGGCTCGGGTTCGGCTCGCAGGATGGTGGTCACCGGTGACGTCACCCAGGTCGACCTGCCGAGCGGGATGCACTCGGGGCTGCGGGTCGTGCAGGACATCCTCGAGGGCGTCCAGGACCTGACGTTCTGCCGGCTCACCTCGCACGACGTGGTCCGGCACAAGCTGGTCGGGCGGATCGTCTCGGCGTACGAAAACTATGAAGGTAGTGCTGACAACCACCGATGAACGTCGAGGTCAACAACGAGTCCGGGGTCGAGATCGACGCACACGGACTGATGCGGCTCAGCCGGTTCGTGCTGTCGTCGCTGCGGCTGCACCCGGAGTGTGAGCTGTCGATCAAGCTGGTCGACGAGGACACCATGGCGCGGTATCACGTCGAGTTCCTGGACCTGCCGGGTCCGACCGACGTGATGTCGTGGCCGATGGACGAGCTGCGGCCGGGGTCCGACGGCGACGCCGACGAGGACCTGCCGCTCGGGCACCTCGGCGATATCGCGTTGTGCCCGACGGTCGCCGCCGCGCAGGGCGCGAAGGCCGGTCACGGCACGTGGGCGGAGCTCGAGCTGCTGACGGTGCACGGCATCCTGCACCTGCTCGGGTACGACCATGCGGAACCCGCCGAGAAAGCGGAGATGTGGGACGTCCAGGGCCGCCTGCTGGAAGCATGGCGAGCTCCTGGAAACCGGCTAGAGGCGTGATACCACGATGACTTCCCACGACCTTGTTCTCCTGGTTGTGGCCGCGGTGCTCGTTCTGCTGGCCGGGCTGTTCGCCGGGGCCGAGGCGGCGCTGTCGTCGTACTCCAAGGTGCGGGCGAACGAGCAGGTCGAGCTGGGCAACCTGCGGGCCGTCCGGCTGCTCGACCTGCTGTCCGACGCCCCGCGGTACCTGAACTCGCTGCTCCTGCTCCGGCTGATCTGCGAGATCACCGCGATCGTGCTGGTCACCCAGGCGCTGTCCGGCGTTCTCTCGGTCACCTGGGAGCACGTGCTGATCACCGCCGTGGTGATGGTGCTGATCTCGTACGTGATCATCGGGGTCGCGCCGCGGACGCTCGGCCGGCAGCACTCGGACCGGTTCGCGATCGTGTCGGCCGGCCCGGTGATGGCGCTGACCCGGATCCTCGGGCCGCTGCCGAAGTTCCTGATCCTGATCGGTAACGCGCTGACCCCGGGCAAGGGGTTCGCCGAGGGACCGTTCGCGACCGAGGCCGAGCTGCGGGCGCTGGTCGACTACGCGGAGAAGTCCGCGGTGATCGAGTCCGGCGAGCGGCAGATGATCCACTCGGTGTTCGAGCTCGGCGACACCATCGTCCGCGAGGTGATGGTGCCGCGCACCGACATGGTCTACATCGAGAAGCACAAGAAGCTCCGCCAGCTCACGTCGCTGGCGCTGCGCTCCGGGTACTCGCGGATCCCGGTGATCGGCGAGTCGCTCGACGACATCGTCGGCGTCGTCTACCTCAAGGACGTGATGCGCCGGGTGTACGACAACGCCCAGGCCGAGTCGACCGAGCGGGTCGAGTCGGTGATGCGGCGGTGCATGTACATCCCGGACTCCAAGCCGGTCGACGAGCTGCTCCGCGAGATGCAGGCGGCCCGGATGCACGTCGCGATCGTCGTCGACGAGTACGGCGGAACGGCCGGCCTGGTCACCATCGAGGACATCCTCGAGGAGATCGTCGGCGAGATCACCGACGAGTACGACGAGGACCCGGACTCGGTGCTGCAACTGTCCGACGGCGCGTACCGGGTGTCGAGCCGGTTGCCGATCGACGAGCTCGGCGAGCTGTTCGGCGTACCGCTGGACGACGACGACGTCGACACCGTCGGCGGCCTGATGGCCAAGCTGCTCGGCAAGGTGCCGATCCCCGGCGCCGAGGTGGGCATCGAAGGTCTGTCGCTGACCGCGGAGCGGCCGTCCGGCCGCCGCAACCAGGTAGGTACGGTTCTCGTACGACGCGAGGAGCCCACTCCCGCGCCCCAGGACCAGAACCACCAGCACGCCTGACCTACTTTCTTGGAGTCTCCACTTGTCTGACCTCTCCGCTGAGGACGCCAAACTCGTCACGCTCGCCCGCGCCGCCCGCGCACGGACGCGGGCTGCCGAGGGTGCCGCCGTACGGGACTCCGACGGGCGGACGTACTCCGCCTGCACGGTCGCGCTCGACACGGTCGAGCTGACCGCGCTGCAGCTGGCGGTGGCGATGGCGCTCGCGTCCGGGGTGAAGGGGCTCGAGGCGGCCGCGGTGGTCACCGAGTCAGAATCCGCCGATGTGGGCGTCGTACGGCACTTCGCCGGCGCCAACATTCCCGTAGTACTTGCCCTTGGCACTGGAGAGGTCCGCGATGTCGTCCACACCTGAGAACTTCAAATCGGGGTTCGCCTGCTTCGTCGGCCGGCCGAACGCGGGCAAGTCCACCCTCACCAACGCCCTGGTGGGGAAGAAGATCGTCATCACGTCGTCGAAGCCGCAGACCACGCGGCACGCCGTCCGCGGGATCGTGCACCGGCCCGACGCGCAGCTGATCCTGGTGGACACACCCGGTCTGCACAAACCCCGCACGCTGCTCGGTGAGCGGCTGAACGATCTCGTGAAGTCCACCTGGGCCGAGGTCGACGTGATCGCGGTCTGCCTGCCGGCCAGCGAGAAGATCGGCCCGGGCGACCGCTTCCTGGCGGCCGAGGCGGCGAAGGTCGCGAAGACCCCGAAGGTCGCGCTCGCCACCAAGGCCGACCTCGTCGAACCCGACCGGATGGTCGAGCACCTGGCCGACATCCAGGCGCTCGGCGAGTCGTCCGGTATCGAGTGGGCCTCGATCGTGCCGGTGTCCGCGACCTCCGGCTACCAGGTCGATCTGGTCGCCGACGAGCTCGTGAAGCTGCTGCCTTCCGGTTTTCCGCTGTACCCCGACGGCGACATCACCGACGAGCCCGAGGAGACGCTGGTCGCGGAGCTGATCCGCGAGGCGGCGCTCGAGGGTGTCCGGGACGAGCTCCCGCACTCGATCGCGGTGACCATCGACGAGATGAACCTCCGCGAGGACCGCCCCGAGGACAAGCCGCTGCTCGACATCTACGCGAACATCTTCCTCGAGCGGGAGAGCCAGAAAGGCATCGTGATCGGCCACAAGGGCGCACGCCTGCGCGAGGTCGGTGCGGCGGCCCGCCACCAGATCGAGGCCCTGCTCGGTACGCCGGTGTACCTCGACCTGCACGTGAAGATCGCCAAAAACTGGCAGACAGACGCGAAGAACCTGCGCAAACTGGGTTTCTGATGAACCTGCGTAATCCCGTGTACGCCGCCCTGACCGGGCCGCACGCGTCGTTCGCCGAGGTGCGTGGCAACGCCCGCCGCTACCCGTCGGCGATCGCGCCGTTCCTGGCGCTCCCCGACGAGCCGACCGATCAGGACTGGTCGGACGCGGCCGAACTCGCCGGACCCGGCACCGTGGTCGCACTGATGCGCCCCGAGTTTCCGCTCCCGGACAGCTTCAAGCTGGATCGCGTGATCGACCTGGTGCAGTTCGTGGCGCCGGCTTCCCTTCCGGCAGCGGATCCCGAAGCGGTCGTCCTCGGCATCGACGACGTACCCGAGATGCTCGCGCTCGTCGCGCTCACCGACCCCGGACCGTTCCGGAGCCGCACGATCGAGCTCGGCACGTACGTCGGTGTACGCCGTGACGGCGAGCTGATCGCGATGGCCGGTACGCGGTTCGCGCTCCCCGGGTACACCGAGATCAGTGCCGTCTGCACGCACCCGTCGTACCAGGGCCAAGGCCTCGCCAGCCGACTGATCCGCGCGGTCGCCGCGCACATCACCGCAGCCGGCCAGACCCCGTTCCTCCACACGGGCGGCGCCAACGCGAACGCGATCCGCCTCTACAAGGCACTGGGGTTCGAGCTCTCCAACGAAATGAAGGTCACCATCGTCGAGCCGGTATGACGGACCTCTCCCACGTCTACTGGATCGGTGGCGGCACCGGCGCCGGCAAGTCGACGATCTCCCGGCGCCTCGCCGACCGGTACGGCCTGCGCCGCTACGACACCGACCGGTCGATGGGCGACCACACCGCGCGCAGCGATCCGCGTGCGACGCCGTACCTGCAGGACTTCCTCGCGATGGACATGGACGAGCGGTGGGCGAACCGGTCGCCGGAGGTCATGCTCGACACGTTCCACTGGTTCCGTGGTGAGGCCTTCGAGCTGATCGTGGAGGATCTGCTCGCGCTGCCGGCGGAACCCGTCGTGGTGGAGGGTTTCCGCCTGCTGCCGGAGCTGGTCGCGCCGCTGCTGGCCGATCGGCGGCAGGCCGTGTGGTTGCTGCCGACACCGGGTTTCCAGCGGGCCGCCTTCGAGCAGCGCGGGTCCCTCTGGTCGATCGCAGGCCGAACCAGCGCACCGGAACGGGCCTTGGGTAACTTGCTCGAACGCGACCGGATGTTCACCCAACGAGTCGCCGCCGACATCGAGCACCTTGACCTCACCGGCCTGGTGGTTGACGTCGATCGCTCAGAAGATGAGCTGGCAGCCGGCGTCGCGGAGTCGTTCGGCCTGACTGCGCCCTAGTCTGGAACCCTTGCAACAAGGTGCAACTGTGGTGCGTTCTGTCCCCCGTGCACGTTATGCTCGCGCACGATCTCGAGGCTCATCGAGGTCATTCATGTCCTGAGGGGGACTCCCAGTATGAAGTTGCAGCGCTTCGCGCTCGCCCTGGCCGGGGTCGGTATGCTCGCCGCCACGGCCGCCGCCGTCCCGGCCACCGCCGCCGTCCGGTCCAACCCGACGCCCGCGATCGCCAACCCGGCCAAGGGCAACCTGAAGACCACGCCGAACACCAAGCTGGCCTCCGGGGGATGCCTGCAGGATGTCGGCTTCAACACCCCGACGCCGGGGATCAACGACGTCCTGGTCACGCCGGCCAAGCCCCCGCGCGGTGAGTTCTACGGGGAGTTCAAGTTCGTCGGCACCCGTCTCAACACGACGTGGTACGGCGTGCAGACCGACGCGCACTTCTACTACCACAGCTTGTTCGTGCAGGGCGGCACGCTGTACCGCGGTGTCACCTACTTCGACACCGACAACGCGCGGCCGACGTACGCGCGGATCGGCTCGGGCTGGACCAGCTTCACCCAGCTCGTGACGTCGAACTACGCCATCACCGCGCCGAACCGCTCGTACCTGTACGGGCTGAGCACCAACGGCAGCCTCTACCGCTACGCGGCGTCGGGTGCCACCTTCCGGGCACTTGGCCACTTCGCCGGCTTCAAGGGCTTCAAGGCGATGACCGTGGTGGCGGAGAACCCGTCGTACGACACGCTGCTGATGACCACCAAGGCCGGTGCGCTGTGGACGGTCCGGATCCCGGCCGCCGCCTCGACCAAGCCGATCCTGAAGCTGGTCCGGAGCACGGGCTTCGCGGCGTACGAGTCGCTGGCCGCCAGGGGCTGCGGTGACAGGGGCGGCTCTCTGGTGACCGGTTTCGACAACGACACCGACTCGGCGTACCAGTACGCGATGAGCAAGTTCAACGGCTCGAAGACCGCGGTCACGTCCTACGGCCGGGTCACCGGCGGCACCATCCCGGGCACCGGCATCTTCCCGATCACCGGCCACTGGAACCAGCTCGTGGGCGAGTGAGCTTTCAGCAGTAACTGAGTTTTCAGCAGAAGAGGGCGGGGGCGTCGCTGGTTGCGGCGCCCCCGGTCTGTTTCAGACCGTCTTCTGGTAGGCGAAGATCCGGGCGACGATCTTGTAGTTGAGCTGTTCGTTGATGCCGATCATGTGGTCGTTCGACTCGGCGTTCCAGGTGTCGATCTGGGCCAGCGCCGGCTCGGCGTCGCGCAGCTTCAGGAGCATCGCTGACTTCAGCAGGGCGCCCAGCCGGTGGCCGCGGTGGTCGCGGGCGACCGCGGTGTCGTGCTGGTGGCCGATGTGCGGACGCTCGCGCTCGACGGCGACCACTGTGTGGCCGGCGAGAGCGCCGGTGGCCTTCTCGCGGGCGATGACGCGGTGCAGCGTGTGGTCGCTCTTCGTCTGCGCCTCTTCGTACGCGCGGATCCGCTCGCTGCTGTAGACGTCGTCCTCGATGTCGAGGTCGTCCTTCGGCGCGTCGTTGATGGACTCGGTCACCGCGATCATCCCGTCGAGCATGTCGTCGGGCAGCGCGCCGGTGAGCATGACCAGCTCGTACGCCGTCGACGCCGCGACTGCCTCGTCGTACAGCGACTGGACGATCGACCAGTCGAGACCGGTCAGCTCCTGGCGGCGGTTCACCTCGACGGCCTTCCGCTCGTACCCGTGCTTGTCCGCCAGCGCGATCGCCTCGGGCAGGTCGAAGCTGCCGCACCCGATGACGGTGCGTCCGTTGTCGCGGCCGAGCTGCTCGACGTACTCGATCAGCGCCGCCTCGACCGCACCGTCACGATGGTCCGGATGGATCGCCACGTCGAACCACACCTGGTTCGTGTTGTCGTACGTCGGCAGCGAGAGCGTGAGCAGGCCGACTGCGGTGCCGTCGTCGTCCCGCGCCAGGAACGCCTGCTGCGGATCCATGTCCCAGCCGTAGCGCAGCATGTCCGCGAACCCTCGTGGGGTTGACGTCAGCATCTCGGGGCAGTCCTGCTTCACGGCAGCATTCTGTACGGCGACGGCCTCGATGCAGCCGGCCTCGTCGTCGGGTGACAGCTTGGTGATCTCCACGCCCACAGGGTCCACCGACGAACCCGTTTACCGCGACTGGTTTATGAACGGTCGACAAGTTCCTCACTGAGTTTCCACAACCGCCGCGCGTTGTCCCGGTCGATCGCGTACGGCAGTACGCCGAACGCGCCCGGAGTCACCGCCAGCACCTCGGTGTCCGGTACGTCGGACGTGTGCACCGCCGCGATGTCGACGTCCTCGCAGTACACGCCGCCGTACCCCTCGAGCTGTGGACTCACCGCGCACCACACCTGCGTCGCTGCGCCCTGCTCGACGGTCTTCAGCCCGCGGGCGGGGTCGATGATCGGCTCGTAGTTCTCGTCCAGGAACCCGCCCTGGCGTAACGTCTCGCGGTTCGAGTACCGCGCCAGGTGCGTGATGATGCTGCCGGGATGGACCGCGAACGCGCGGATCCCGTTGGCCCGTTCGCGCTCGTCCAGTTCGACCGCGAACAGGACGTTCGCCGTCTTCGACTGCCCGTACGCCAGGTACGGCGCGTACGGCCGCTGGTGGAAGTTCGGGTCGTCGAAGTCGACGGCGCCGTACCGGTGTCCGCGCGACGACACCGCCACCACGCGCGCCTCATCGGTCTGCCGCAAGGCCGGCAGCAGCCGCGTGGTCAGCTGGAAGTGCCCGAGATGGTTCGTCGCGAACTGCGACTCGTAGCCGCGGGCGTCCCGGGTCAGCGGGTTCGCCATCACCCCGGCGCTGTTCACCAAGATGTGCAACGCTCGCCCGCTCGCCAGGAACCGTTCGCGCGAACGCGTCGATGCTCGCCGGATCGAGCAGATCGAGCTCGTCGACGACCACTCCGCTGACGTCGGACAGCTCTCCGGTGGCGCGGGCGACGTCCCGCGCGGGGACGACGACCTCGGCCCCGGCCGCCCGGAACGCGCGGACGGTCTCCTTACCCAGACCGGAGTATCCGCCGGTGACGATCGCGACCTTGCCGTGCAGATCGATGCCCTCGAGGACGTCGTCCGTCGTCGACGCCGCGGTGAATCCGGAACCCATTGGTGTTTGCATGTTGTCGACGCTACGAGCGTTGATCCGGACGCAGAATGCTTGAGAGTGCCGAATACTTGCGCGATAGTACGGAGATGGCCGATCCGCTCGCCGACACCTTGGCGCTGACCGAGGCGCACTGCCATGTCTCGCTCGGCTTCGAGGCGATCGGTGAGTGGGCGCTGCGGTATCCGGCCACGGGGCGACTCAAGTTCACCGCTGCGGTCGAGGGCACCTGCTGGATCGATTTCGGCGCGGAGCTGCGGACCGGCCGGATCGAGCTGGAGCCGGGCGACGTCGTGCTCTTCGACGGGCGGCACGAGTTCGTCAAGGGCAACTCGGACACCGTCCCGGTCGGGGACGCGGTCGAGGCGTTCGGCGCCGCGGATGGTCCGATCGCGCGGTTCGGCACCGGCGTCGACACCGGCGTCGGTCCGCGGGTCGTCGGCATCGGCGGTCACGTGTCCCTGAACCGCACCGGCGAGGAGGTCCTGATGCGGGCCCTTCCGCCGGTCATCCACCTCCGCGCCACCGACGAACGTGCCGCGACGTTCCGCTGGTTGCTCGACAGATTGTTGCGCGAGGCATCGACCACGGCGCCCGGTGCGAGCCTGGCCGCCGACGACCTCGCCCACCTGCTCTTCCTCGAGGCCTTGCGTGCCTGCCTGGCCGAGGCCGAGTCCCTCCCGGTCGGCTGGCTGCGCGCGATCGCTGACGAACGCATCGCGCCCGCCCTGCGCCTCATGCACGATCAACCCGGTCGCGCCTGGCAGCTCGAGGAGCTGGCCCAGGCCGCGGCGATGTCTCGTACGACGTTCGCCGAACGCTTCCGCTCTGTCGCCGGCGTCCCGCCGCTTACGTACCTGCTCAACTGGCGGATGCGCCTGGCCGAGCGGGCCCTCCGCGACGGCGACCAGCCACTGGCCGCCATCGCGCGCTCGCTCGGCTACACCTCTGACAGCGCGTTCAGCAACGCGTTCAAACGTGTCAACGGCGTTGCCCCACGGCGCTACCGGGAGGCAGCTCGGGCGACGCGCGGCACCGACGATACGGACGAGGCCGTTACGGCTTAGGCATGCCGTAGGCGTGGTCGACGGTCATCGAGAACATCAGTCGCTTGTCCTGCACCATCACCGCGCGGTACTCGTCCCAGTCCGGGTGCTCGCCGGACGCCGTCCGGTAGTAGTCGACGAGGTCCTCGACCACCTCGTCGTCCGGCTCGGCGGCGACCGGGCTGAGGTCGGCCTTGCCCTCGAGTACGACGTACGAGCGGCCGCGGGGACCGTCGACGTACAGGCTGGCGCGCGGGTCGCGGCGCAGGTTCTTGGTCTTCGCCCGCCCGTCGGTGAGCGACACGCGCACGCGCGTTCCGTCGAACACGTACGTCACGTTGGACAGCTGCGGGCGGCCGTCCCGCTTGATCGTGACCAGTACGCCGAGTCCGTGGGTCCCGATCCGCTCGAGGAGAGTTTCCGTCCGGCTCATCGGTTGCTCCAGGTGCGCGTGCACAGAACCAACCGGTACGAATCTGGATCCACAATGGTCACACCCCAAGTGTCCCAGTACGGGTTGCGCGACGGTACGACGGTTCCGCCGGCGGCGACGAGCCGCTCGACCAGGTCGTCCGGCACCGGGCCGTCGAGATAGATCACCAGCAGATCCTCCTCGGTGGGCCGCGGCCGCACCTCCGGATCGGCGATCAGCTCCAGGTGCCATTCGGCGTCGGGCCATCCCACCATCAGCAGGTGATGATCATCGTCGGCCTTCCGGTAGAGCACGCTCAGCCCCAGGCCGTCGACGTAGAACCGTTCGATCGCCGCGAGGTCGGTGCTGGGCCGGGCGATCCTCATCTGAGTCATGCCGAGAACCCTAGAAGTTCAAGCGCCCTTGAATGCAAGGAATCCGCGAACGACGTCCAGCCAGCGGTCCGGCGCCTTGCTGTGGATCCGGTGCCCGGCGTCGATCGTCGTAACAGTTGCCGTCGGCATCGTTTCCGCGACGAGGGGGAAACGGGTCTGGTCCAGGTGGCTCTTCGGCCCGCCCGCGAGCAGCAAGGTCGGCGCCTGCACCGCGGCCAGCCCGGCCCACCAGGATGGCTGCGGTCGTCGAAGGTCTGTGACGACGTCTCTCAGGAGAAGCGGATCGCTTTTGCGCCGGGTCAGCCAGCCGGCCGCTAGCAGTGCTAGCGCGGGCATTGGGCGCGTGGTTGGTGCGGTGTCCGCGGCATCACGTGGCGGGACCGGCAGTTCCTCGAGTACCAGGCGTTCGACCCTCTGAGGTTCTGCCGCCGCGACGGCGCTCGCCACGAACGCCCCGAGCGAGTTCCCGACGAACGTCACCCGGTCCAGCCCGTCCAGCTCACGCAGCACGTGATCGCGGAAGTCGTCGAGCAGGTACGGTCGCCGCCGCGGCGCAGTCCCGTGGCCCAGCAACGTCGGACGGTGCACCCGATAGCCGAGCGCCTCGAACTCGGGCACGAAGCGGTCCCACGTCGACGGTCCGCTCGTACCTGCGTGCAAACACACCAGATCCCGCATTGGAGCTCCTCTCAAACACTCACCAGAAGTACGCCGGCCACCACCACGACCAGCCCCGCGACCCGTGGCCGCTCGCGGAGCACGACTGCGCCGAGCAGTGCGCCGAGGACGACGTTCAGCGTCCGGCCGACGGCCACTGTGCCGACCGAGGCGAACGACAACGCCAGCAACACCAGGCCGTAGCTGGCCGGCATCAACACCGCGATCGGTACGGCGGCCCGCCACTGCCGGACCGCGCCGCGGACGTCGCGGACGATTGTCGACAACACGACGATCTGCGCCACGTTCGCGACGGCCAGGTAGGAGAGCACGTCGACCTGCAACGAGTCGACCGCGAACGCGTCCCACAACGTGTAGGCCGCCGTACATGCGGCGACTGCCAAGCCGAGCGCGACGCTGCGCCGCTGTGAATGCGGTGGATCCAGGATGAGTACGCCGGCCAGCACCAAGGCGGCGCCGGCGTACACCTGCGGATGGGGTGGCATCGCGGCGACCGTCACCAGCGCTGGCGCCGTACCCCGGCTGACCGGGTAGACCGTCGAGAACTCCCCGAGCGCGTACGCCTTCTGCAGTGTGATGGCGTAGGTCGTGTGCAGCGCCATGCTCACCAGGCCGGCCCACCAGACCGTTGTGAGTGAGCCTCGGACGAGCAGGACGATCGAGACGGGCAGTGTGAGCAGGCCGCACAGCCAGATGAAGGCCGGACCGCCCAGGCCGCTGCGTTTGAGGAGTAGGTTCCAGGCCGCGTGGCAGCAGGCGGAGGCCGTCAGCAGGCCTAGAGCGATCACGTAGACAGTGTCTACAGGATGTCGATAGACGCTGTCTACTCGAACCTGTGGATCCGCTGAAGAAGGCCGCCGGATCCTGGTCCGGCGGCGGTGTGGTGGACACGATCGGGAGCATGACCGGGATCAGCGACAGAGCCGTCGTACGGCGGCTGAACGACCGGCTGGGCTTCGGCCCCGCACCGGGCGACCTCGAGGCGAGCGTCGACGCGACCGTACGGCGCCTGCTCGGCCCGGGCACAGATCCGGCCGCAGCCGCGATCCCCGCCCCGACCGGCCTCGAACCGCCGATGAAGGCGACCAAGCCGGACCGGGACGAAGGAGCGGGACAAGGACGCGAGGAAGCGGGACCGGGACGCGAACAAGAGGCCCGGACGCGGAGAGAGCCCAGGCGGGAGAAGAGCCCAGACGCGGAGAAGAGCCCGGGTGGGGAGAAGGATCGGGAGGCGAAGAAGGCGGCTAATCGGCAGCGGGCTGCGCAGGAGCGGACGTTGACGGTCTGGTGGCTTGATCGGATGGTGGTGAGCCGGACCGCATCGGAGCGGCTGACCTGGTTCTGGCACGGGCATTTCGCGACCAGCAACCAGAAGGTCCGCAACGCGGCCTGGATGCTGGCCCAGAACCAGACCCAGCGCCGCCTCGCCCTCGGCCGATTCGGCGACCTGGCACAGGCGATGATTGTCGACAATGCCACGATCCGATGGCTGGATGGTCAACGAAACCGCAAGGGTTCGCCGAACGAGAACCTGGCCCGCGAGTTCATGGAGCTGTTCACGCTCGGCATCGGCCACTACCAGGAAGCGGATGTGGCGCAAGGCGCTCGCTGCCTGACCGGGTGGGTACTGCGGGAGAACGGCGCGACATTCCAGCGCCGGCGATTCGACTCCGGGTCGAAGACGGTGCTCGGCAAGACCGGCGACTTCGACGCCAAGGACTTCGCGGGGCTCGCGTTGGCACAGCCCGCGTCGGCCGCGTTCGTGATCGGGCGGTTGTGGTTCCGGTTGGTGTCGGCAACACCGCCCGATGCTGCCACGCTCGCTCGGCTGAGTGCGGCGTACGGCAGCAGCCGCGATGTGAGGTCGTTGCTGACGGCAATGGTTGCCGAGGCGGGGTTCCGCGATCCGGCGGCGAGTCTGGTGAAGCAGCCGGTGGAGTGGGCGGTCGGGTTGCTGCGGGCGCTGGGCGTCCGGCCGGGAAAGCTCGCCGAGAAGGAGCAGACCAAGTTGCTTGCGGGGCTGCGGGGGATGGGTCAGTTGCCCTACCGCCCGCCGAGCGTCGGCGGTTGGCCGGCCGGTGCGAGCTGGCTGACCACGTCGGCTGGTGTGACGCGGCTGCAGCTCGCGCAGCAGTTGGCGAAGAAGGCCGACCTGTCGATTGTCGACAACGCAACCGATCGAGTGAGCGCGGTCGGCGCACTGCTCGGTGTCGACAGCTGGTCCGAGCGGACGCGGTCGGCGTTGGCCGGTGTGAAGGATCCAGCACAGCTGACAGCGGTAGCCGCGTGCGCACCTGAGTACGTCGTGAGCGGATAGGAGAATTGTGGACAATCTGACGAGACGACGGTTCCTGACGCTCAGCGGCGTGACCGCGGCGGGTGCGCTGGCCGCCGGAGCGACCCAGGTGAACTGGTCCGACCTCATGGCCGCGGCCGTCGACGATCCGCTGCCGACTGATCAGTCGGTACTGGTCGTCATCACGTTGTACGGCGGGAACGACGGGCTCAACACGGTCGTTCCGGCGGCGGACCCGGCGTACCAGAAGGCTCGGCCGGACCTGGCTTATGCGAGCGACGACGTGCTCGACCTCGGCGACGGGCTCGGGCTGAACCCGGGGATGAAAGGTCTGAAGGGCTTGTGGGACAACAAGCGGCTCGCGATCGTGCGGGGCGTCGGTTATCCGGAGCCCGATCGCAGTCACTTCCGGTCGATGGCGATCTGGCAGACGGCGTCGCCGAAGTCGCCGGTACCGACCGGGTGGCTCGGCCGGTGGCTGGACGCGACCGGTGCGGACCCGTTGCGTGCGGTCTCCGTCGAACCGACCCTGCCTCCGCTGCTCGCCGGCGAGACCACGGCCGCGGCATCGCTGCCGTTGCGCGGGTTGGCGTTGCCGGGCGGCGCGTTGGGTACGGCGTACGCGGCGCTGGGCAAACCGAGTCCGGGGGAGGGGCCGTGGCAGGCGCGGGCGGCCAAGTCGGTGCAGGATCTGCAGAACGCGGCGCAGGTACTGGGGAAGGCCGTGCGAAGCGGTCATGAGCAGGAGGACGAGGACGACGAGGAACGGACCAAGGGTGCGTCCGCGGGCGGTGCGTCGCAGCTCGGCGCGCAACTCGAACTGATCGCCGGGCTGATCGAGGCGGGCGTGCCGACACGGGCGTACTCGGCGTCGCTCGGCGGGTTCGACACGCATGCGGACGAACGCGGGACCCAACAGCGGTTGCTGACCGAGCTCGATGGTGCGCTGACGCCGTTCGTGCAACGGTTGCAGCGGACCGATCGTGGGAAGAACGCGGTCGTCCTCGTGTACTCCGAGTTCGGGCGCCGCGTGCAGGCGAACGGCAGCGACGGCACCGACCACGGCACGGCCGGGCCGGTCTTCGTCCTCGGGGAGAAGGTGACTGGCGGCTTCTATGGCGAACAGCCCAGCCTGACGGACCTGTCGAACGGCGACCTGAAGTCCACCACCGACTTCCGCGACGTCTACGCCACAGTCCTCCAACACGTCCTAGGCGCCGACCCCGCCCGAATCCTCGCCAACCACACCACCACCATCAACGGCCTCCTCCGAGCCTGACCACCGCCCACCCCGCCCGCACCTCGCCAGACCGGGCGCACATTTGCCTGGCTGACCCAGCAAGTCGGGGGTTCCTGACCCGGAATCAGGGTGTGGAACCCCCGATTTGGCTGGTCAGCCAGGCAAATGCGGCCGCGGGGGTCAGGTTCGGGGTGGGGCAGGTGGCGGGGCGAGGGGCGGTGGGTGGGAAGCGGATGTGGGTGGGAGGGTTAGGTGGAAGGCGGCGCCGGCGTGGCCGTCGGGGCGGTCGGTGACGGTTAGGTCGCCGCCGTGGGCTTGGGCTACGCCTCGGGCGATCGCGAGGCCGAGGCCGGCGCCTTTGCTGTGGGGGCCGTGGACGAGGCGGGCGAAGATGCGGTCGCGGGCAGGTGGCGGTACGCCGGGACCGTCGTCCTCGACTCGTACGCCGGTGGGAGCAACTGTGATGCGCAGTGTGTGGGCACCGGCCTGGCGGGCGTTGTCGACGAGGTTGGTGAGGACCTGCGTGAGCCGGTCGGCGTCCGCGGTGACCGTCGCCGCTCCGACGATCTCCACACGAACGTCAGGTGCGACCAAGCGAAGGCGAGCGGCCTGAGCTTCGGCGAGTTCGCGGAGGTCCACGGGCGCGAGGTGTAGCTGGAGCCCGGCGTCGATCCGGCTGAGTTCGAGAAGGTCCGAGACCAGCGTGCCGGCGCGGCGGGACTCGCGCACGAGCAGCAACTCCAGCTCCTCACGTTGCGCGGCCGACGCCTCCGGACCGAGCTGGATCAGTGTCTCGGCAGCGGTTTGGAGACCTGCGACCGGAGTGCGCAGTTCGTGTGCGGCATCGGCGACGAACTCCCGCATCCGGTCTTCCGATCGCCGCGCTGCGCCCTCGGCGCCTTCGAGGGCGTCGAGCATTTCGTCGAAGGCGGTTGCGGTGCGGCCGAGTTCGGTGTCTGCGCGCGAGGGCTGCAGCCGCCCGCCCCGGCGCCCGGCCGCGATCGACCGCGCCAACCCGGTCATCGCGTCCAACGGCGCCAACGCGAACCGCATCCCGATCACCAACGCGAGCGCGGTGATCAGAATCGCCAGCCCGCCGGAGATCAGCAGCACGTTCCGCAATCGGGCACTCGCGTCGGCCAGCAACCCGGTGTCGGCGGACAGCAGCAGCGTCGCGCCCTTCGTCTGCTGGCCGGCCTGCAACGTCGCCTTCACCTGCCGAACGGTCGCACCCGCATCGATCGGCGGAGCACCGAGCTGCCGCCCGTTGCGCAGGATCAGCGTCACCCGGACCCCGTCCGCGTCCACCCGCCGTACCAAGTTGCCTGGTGCAACGTTCTGCCGCGCGAGCTGCTGCGCCAGTTGCGCCCGCCCGGTGAGCAGCGAGTCGAGACTGCGCTCCGCCTGCGCGTCGAACACCGCCTTCACCGTCAGCCCGGTGATCGGCAGCACCACGAGCAGTACGGCGATAGCGGTCAACGTCACCCGCACCCGCAGCGACAGGTTCATGAACGCAACACGTATCCCGAGCCGCGGACCGTGTGCAGCAGGCGCGGACCGTGCGCCTCCAGCTTGCGACGCAGACCGCTCACGTAGACCTCGACCAGGTTGTCCGCGTAGTCGTCGTACCCCCAGACCGCGGTCAGCAGCTGCGTCTTGCCGACCACCTTCCCGTCCCGTCCGGCCAGGAACGCGAGCAGCTTGAACTCGGTCGCCGTCAGTTCGATCGCCGTCCCGGCCCGGCGTACCGCTTGCGCCTCGACGTCCACCTCGAGGTCGCCCACCGTCAGCACGGTCCGCAGCCGTCCCATCCGGCGCAGCACCGCCTCCACGCGGGCGATCAGCTCGGCCAGCACGAACGGCTTGACCACGTAGTCGTCCGCGCCGGTCCGCAAGCCCGTGCAGGCGATCCCCGACGGCGTCGCGGGCGGTCAGCAGGATCACGCCGGCGTTCGACGTCTCACGGGCGAGCGTCAGCAACTCGAACCCGTCCCGCCCCGGCAGCATCACATCCAGCAGCACCAGATCCGGCCGGTACGTCGCCAGCTCCCGTTCGAACCCGTCGCCGTCAGACCGCGTCCGTACGTCGTACCCGGCCTCGGTCAGCGCGATCCCGACGGCGGTCCGGATCGGTTCCGCGTCCTCCACCACGAGTACTCGCGCCGTCATCCGCCCATCCTCGCACCGGCCGCGAGCCGTCCCGCGACCCCGCAACGCGGATCCTCAGCACATCCTCAGCGAGCGCGCTCGTAACTCTCCGTGTCTCGCCGGTCGAGACCCCCGGTTCGACGGCCCGGGGGAGTTGTGCATAGACTCATCTAGCACTATGCGGCACCAGCTTCTCCTCCTTCGCTGCCGCGGCGAGGCCTGTTAAGGCCGGTTCCCTCGCCGCGGAGTTCTGTCGTTCGCCGGTCGTCCAGCGACCCTGTGCAGTAGACAGCTTCTCGAGGAGAACCCCCGTGGCACCGAAGAACCAGCCCAAGCCTGTTCAGCAGCCGTCCGGTATGCCGACCCACCGCTACCGCGCGTTCCCGCCGATCGACCTGCCGGACCGCACCTGGCCGGCCCAGTCCGTCGACCACACCCCGCGCTGGCTGTCCACCGACCTCCGCGACGGCAACCAGGCGCTGGTCGAGCCGATGTCCCCGGCCCGTAAGCGGCGGATGTTCGACCTGCTGGTGAGGATGGGCTACAAGGAGATCGAGGTCGGTTTCCCGAGCGCCAGCCAGTACGACTTCGACTTCGTCCGGAGCCTGATCGAGGACGACGTCATCCCGGACGACGTGACGATCTCGGTGCTGACCCAGGCGCGTGAGGAGCTGATCGAGCGCACCGTGCAGTCGCTGCAGGGTTCGCCGAAGGCCACCATCCACCTCTACAACGCGACCGCGCCGCTGTTCCGCCGGGTGGTGTTCAACGTCGACAAGGCCGAGTGCCGCACGATCGCGGTCCGCGGCACCGAGACCGTGATGAAGTACGCCGACGAGATCCTGGGCGACTGCGAGTTCGGGTACCAGTACAGCCCGGAGATCTTCACCGGCACCGAGATGGAGTTCGCGCTCGAGGTGTGCGAGGCGGTCAGCGACGTCTGGCAGCCCGCCGAGGGCCGCGAGATCATCCTGAACCTGCCGGCCACCGTCGAGATGTGCACCCCGAACGTGTACGCCGACCAGATCGAGTGGTTCGGCCGGAACCTGACCCGGCGCGAGCACAGCACGATCAGCCTGCACCCGCACAACGACCGCGGTACGGCGGTGGCCGCCACCGAGCTGGCGCTGATGGCCGGCGCGGACCGCGTCGAGGGCTGCCTGTTCGGGCACGGTGAGCGGACCGGCAACGTCGACCTGGTGACGCTGGGGATGAACCTGTTCAGCCAGGGCATCGACCCGCAGATCGACTTCGCCGACATCGATGAGATCCGCCGTACGGTCGAGTACTGCACGCAGATGCGCGTTCCCGAGCGTCAGCCGTACGCCGGTGACCTGGTCTACACCGCCTTCTCCGGCTCGCACCAGGACGCGATCAAGAAGGGCCTGGAGGCGCTGGACAAGCAGGCCGCGGCCGAGGGCAAGCCGGTCGGCGACATCACCTGGGAGGCGCCGTACCTGCCGATCGACCCGAAGGACGTCGGCCGCAGCTACGAGGCCGTGATCCGGGTGAACTCGCAGTCCGGCAAGGGCGGCGTCGCGTACATCATGAAGTCCGAGCACCGGCTCGACCTGCCGCGCCGGCTGCAGATCGAGTTCAGCCGCGTGATCCAGCAGCACACCGACAACGAGGGCGGCGAGGTCGGCCCGCAGCAGATGTGGGACATCTTCGCGGCCGAGTACCTGGCGCCGGGCGCGCTGTCGCTGCTCAGCGTCAACTCGACATCCGGTGAGGGCAAGGGCGATGAACTCCGGGTTCAGGTCTATGCCAACGGCGTACCGCACGAGTTGGTTGGCGAAGGCAACGGTCCCGTGTCGGCCTTCGTGGACGCCATCAAGCCGCTGAAGTACGACGTACGGGTGCTGGACTACCACGAGCACGCGCTCTCCGCCGGCGGTGACGCACTGGCCGCGGCGTACGTCGAATGCGAGGTCGGCGACGAGGTGTTCTGGGGGGTCGGCCGGGACGCCAACATTCTCACTGCGTCGTTGAAGGCCGTGGTATCTGCTGTCAACCGTGCCACGCGCTGACAGCGTTCGAATCTTCACTGCGAGTTGCCCGTTTCCGTGTCGGAGACGGGCAATTCCTATACGCCCCGGTACCGTAGCGTCACGGTCCGCAACGTTGTCTCAACGTTGCCTCAAGTCGTTGACTCGGTGACTGAGGTTGCGCACACTGTCGTCACTATGCGCAGATCCTTGCAAGACAGTGTTACTAAGTCGAGCTGATAAGGGTCTGCGCCACCGACTTTCCCTGGCAGTCGCGTGGAGGTGAGCAGTGAGTGGTGCGGTCGACACGTCCGCGGCGAAGCTGATCGAAGGACCGGTCGTCGAACCGAGACCCTCGGCTGCTCGGCGTTTCGTCAACGCCTGGCTGGTCCGAAGACTCTTCAAGGCGGTCCTGACGGTCTTCATCGTCACCACCGGTACGTTCTTCCTGGTCAGATTGTTGCCCGGTAACCCGGTCGACACCTATATCCAGACGCAGATCGCGCAGACCGGCATCTCGTACGAGGCGGCGGCCGCGCAGGCGAAGAACCTGTTCTCGCTGGACCCGGACGAGCCGCTGATCTTGCAGTACGTGACCTACATGGTCAACCTGCTGCACGGCGACTTCGGCAACTCGGTGCTGTCGCCGGGCACCACGGTCGCCGACGTGATCAAGACCTACCTGCCGTGGACGCTGTTCTCGGTCGGCGTCGCCACGGTCCTCAGCTTCGTCATCGGCATCCTCGGCCGGCATGATCATGGCCTACCGCCGGGAGAGCTGGATCGACCACCTGCTGACGTCGATCGGCTCGCTGCTGCACGCGATCCCGAACTACATCGCTGGCGATCCTGATCGTGGTCTTCCTCGGCGTGAAGCTGCAGGTCTTCAACCTGACCGAGGCCCGCGGCTCGTACACGCCCGGTGTGCACGCCGTCGTTCAGTCTGAGCTTCCTGAACGACATCTTCTACCACGCGATCGCTGCCGATCCTCGCCTACGTGCTGACCACGGTCGGCTCCTGGGCGCTGGTGATGAAGTCGTCCACCGTGGAGACGCTCGGCGAGGACTACGTGACCGTCGCCCGCGCCCGCGGCCTGACCGACTCGCGGATCCGGTCCGGGTACGTCGGCCGCAACGCCGTACTGCCGCTTGTTCAGCCAGCTCGCGGTGTCGCTCGGGTTCGTGGTCGGCGGCTCGATCTTCGTGGAGAAGATCTTCGGCTACCAGGGCATCGGGTTCAGCCTCTTCAACGCGGTCAACGGTCGCGACTACCCGGTGCTGCAGGGCATCTTCCTGGTCATCACGATCTCGGTGGTCGTGGCCAACCTGCTCGCCGACGTCCTCTACAGCCGGCTGGATCCGCGGATCCGGGTCAGCGGCAAGGGCAAGGGGTGAGCGAGATGGACCGACAGCGACCATCCCCGTCACGCGCGATCGGTACGACCGGCGTCTCCCGGTTCGCCGGCATCCTGCGCTCGCTGCGCCGCAGCCCGGCCGGCTTCATCGGCTTCGTCATCGTCGCGCTGATGGTGCTGATCACCGCGATCGTGCCGTTCTTCACTCCCGGACGTGGCGCCGAACGTCAAGGAGATCCTGCTGCCGGCCGGTTCGCCCGGGCACCTGCTCGGCACCGACAACGAGGGCAAGGACGTCCTGATCCAGATGATCGGCGGCGGCCGGACGGTGATCTTCGTCGGCTTCGTCGCCGCCGCGATCTCGACCGCGCTCGCGATCGTGCTCGGCTCGCTGGCGGCCTACCTCGGCGGCTGGGTCGACTCGGTCGTCGTCACGCTCGCCGACGTCGTGCTGACCGTCCCGCAGATCGTCCTGCTGGCGGTCCTCGGCGCGTTGTTCAAGCTCGACTCGCCGCTCCTGCTCGCGCTGCCTGGTCGGCGGCCTGTCCTGGCCGGTGCTGACCCGGGCGGTGCGCGCCCAGGTGCTCTCGCTGAAGGAACGCGAGTTCGTCGAGGCGGCCCGGCTGCTCGACCTCGGCACCGCCCGGGTGGTGTTCGTCGAGATCCTGCCGAACATGGCCAGCTTCATCCTGATGAACTTCATGATCGGCGTGACGAACGCGATCTACGCGCTCGTCGGCCTCTACCTGCTCGGTCTCGCGCCGCTGACCGGGTCGAACTGGGGCATCATGCTCAACCGCGCCTGGATCGCCGGCGCCATCTTCAACGACGCGAGCCTGGCGCTGGATCCTCAGCCCGGTCGTCGCGATCATCGCTGCTGCTGCTCGGACTGGTGATGATGACGAGATCGCTCGAGGAGATCCTCAACCCGCGGCTCCGGGACCGGTGAGCGTGATGACGACCACCTCCTCGAGACGACCGCGCGGTGCGCGGCGGCCAGGACAAGCCGCTGCTGTCGATCCGCGACTTCAAGGTCGAGTACCGGACCGGTTCCGGTACGACGGTGCAGGCGGTCCGCGGCGTCGACCTGGACCTGTATCCCGGGCGAGAGCCTCGCGCTGGTCGGCGAGAGCGGCTGCGGCAAGACGACGTTCGGGCTCGGCCTGCTGCGGTTGCTGCCGCGGCTCGGGCACGCGCAGCGGCCAGGTGACCTTCAACCGCGGCGACGGCACCGAGATCGACGTCCTGCGGCCTGGACGGCCGGGACCTGCGGCAGTTCCGCTGGCGGGACGCGGCGATGGTGTTCCAGGGCGCGATGAACGCGTTCAACCCGGTGCTCGAAGATCCGCGCGCACATGCACGACACGATGCGGGCGCACACCAAGGCCACCAAGCAGGAGATCGAGGACCGGCGCCGGCGAGCTGCTCCGGCTGGTCCGGCTCGAGCCCGACGCGGGTGATGGACAGCTACCCGCACGAGCTGTCCGGCGGTATGCGGCAGCGCGTGCTGATCGCGATGAGCCTGCTGCTCGAGCCCGAGGTACTGATCCTCGACGAGCCGACCACCGCGCTCGACATCCTCACCCAGCGGTCCGTCGTCGACGTCCTGCACGAGGTGCGCGAGCGGCTCGGGTTCTCGATGATCTTCATCTCGCACGACCTCGTCGCTGGCCGCCGAGCTCGCCGACCGGGTCGCCACCATGTACGCCGGCCGGATCATCGAGACCGGCGGCGTCCGGGACATGTTCTACCGGCCGCGGCACCCGTACACGCTCGGGCTGATCAAGGCCGTGCCGCCGATCGTCGGCGACCTGCCGGACATGGAGTCGATCCCGGGCGGACCGCCGAGCCTGGCCGCGCTGCCGAAGGGCTGTACGTTCCACTCCGCGCTGCAAGTACGCGACCGAGGAGTGCAAGCGAGGCCGATCCGCCGCTGATCCCGATCACCGACGAGCCGGGCGACTACCACGAGGTCGCCTGCATCCACTCGAAGGACGTGCACCTCGAACGACGGGTGCAGGACGGAATGGGGACCGCCTCATGAGCGCGCAGGAGTTGTCTCCCCAGGACACGGCCCGGCACGCCGCTGATGACGCTCGGCGGGGTCAGCCAGGTGTTCGACACCAAGGCCGGCCCGATCCGCGCCGTCGACAACATCGACCTGTCGATCAACCCCGGCGAGGTGCTCTGCCTGGTCGGCGAGAGCGGCTCCGGCAAGACCACGGCGGCCCGGATGGCGGCGGGTCTCGCCCGGCCGACCAGCGGCAAGGTGGCCTTCGACGGCACCGACATCTGGTCGATGAAGCGGAACGACTTCACCGACCTTCCGGCGCAGCGTGCAGTACGTCCACCAGGACCCGTACGCCTCGCTGAACCCGACCCGGACGATCCAGCAGACGATCACCGCCCCGCTGCTCAAGCACGGACTGGTGAAGAGCAAGCAAGAGGCCGCGGACCGAGGCCGTCGAGCTGCTCACCAAGGTCGACCTGACGCCGCCCGAGAACTACCTGTCGAAGTACCCGCACCAGCTGTCCGGCGGCCAGCGGCAGCGGGTCGCCGTCGCCCGGGCGCTGACGCTGGACCCGAAGCTGATCATCGCCGACGAGTCGACCTCGATGCTGGACGTGTCGATCCGGATCAGCGTGCTCGCGATGCTCGGCCGGCTGCGCGACGACCTCGGCGTCGGGTTCCTGTTCATCACCCACGACCTGGCGATCGCGAAGTACTTCGGCTGGCGCGGCAAGACCGCGGTGATGTACCTCGGCCGGATCGTCGAGTTCGGGCCGACGCCGAAGATCATCAACGCGCCGACGCACCCGTACACCCGGGCGCTGATCGACGCGATCCCCGAGCCGGACCCGGACCTGACCAAGACCAAGGGCCGCGAGATCCCTGCGCAGCCTGGAGATTCCGAGCCTGGCGCACCTGCCGTCCGGGCTGCTCGTTCCACCCGCGCTGCCCGCAGTTCGAGGACGGGCTGTGCGACGGAGCGGTCCCGGAGCTGATCACGATCCGGTCCGGCCAGTCCGCCGCGTGCCACGTGGTCGCGCGCGACGGCGTACCCGGTGTCGGCGAAGGGGGACATCCGGATGAGCCGGGGGCCTGATGTCGTCGCAGATCGGCCGGATGGCGCTCAGTTGGGCAGCGTTCCTGGTGCTGGCCAGCGGAGTCCTGCTCCTCACACTGACGCCGGGCACCCCGGAGTTCGTCGTCACCTTGTTCACCTTGTGTTTGGGCCTGCTACTGGGCCTGGTGGTCGTCGTCGGCGTCGTGCTGACCCGGCGCCGGGAAAAACGCGAGGGCGGTAGTTAGTCCCACCAGTAAGTAGTAACTGACCCACATGGGCGTGTGGTCAGTCCAGAAAGGACGAAGGATGAGTCCCACCGGCACCAACGATTCCGGCAAGAACGGGCCGGGCGCGAGCGCCCGAGACCAACGCGATTTCCCGCCGGCACGTGCTCCAGATCTTCGGTATCGCCGGTGTCGGCGCGGCCGGCATCGGGTCTGCTGACGGCGTGTTCGCCGAGCAAGCCGAACGCCAGCGGGGGCGACAGCGGCAAGTCCGGCAACAAGGAGTTCCACGGCGCGTACCCGTACCAGTTGCCGCCGAAGGGTCACTTCAACCTGGCCGCCGGTGTCACCGACGGCATCCAGGCCAGCAACAGCCCGTACTTCGACCTGATCTACCCGAGCGCCGGCATGTACTACTGGGCCGACAAGAAGTGGGAATGGATGATGGCCGAGTCCGGCACGCTGGACGAGGCGACCAAGACGCTACACCCTGAAGCTGCGCTCCGGCCTGACCTGGAGCGACGGCAAGCCGGTGACCGCGAAGGACGTCGTGTCGACGTTCAACCTGCGCTGGCTGATGCGCCAGCAGGTCGTGGACGTTCCTGTCCGACGTCAGCGCCAAGGACGACACCACGGTGGTGTTCACCATCGGTACGCCGTCCACCGTGCTCGAGCGCTACATCCTGCGGGCCGGCGATCCTGCCGGACTCGGTCTACGGTGAGTGGGCGACCAAGGCCGAGACCATGCGCAAGGCCAAGACCAGCCTGGACAGCGCCGAGGGCAAGAAGCTGAACGGCGACTTCCAGAAGTTCCGTCCGGAGAACCCGGTCGTCTCGGGCCCGTTCAACTTCGACGCGAAGAGCATGACCAACGCGCAGATGACGCTGGTCAAGAACGACAAGGGCCTGTTCGCCGACAAGATCGGCTTCACCAAGGTCGTGCTGTACAACGGTGAGACCTCCGACATCACCCCGGTCGTGCTGAACAAGGACGTCGACTACGCCACCCACGGCTTCGCGGTGGCGACCGAGAAGACCCTCCAGGGCAACGGCTTCCGGATCCTCCGGCCGCCGGTGTACTCCGGCCCGGCGCTGGTGTTCAACTACACCGACTCACCCGGAGTTCGCCGACGCCCGGGTCCGGCAGGCGATCGCCTACGTCCTCGACCGCAACGAGAACGGCACCGTCGCGCTCGGCGACTCGGGCAAGCCCTGCAAGTTCATGGCCGGCTTCTCCGACATCCTCGTGCCGGACTGGGTCTCGGACGCGGACCAGAAGAAGCTGCAGGCGTACGAGAAGGACGAGGCCAAGGCCACCTCGCTGCTGACCGCGGCGGGGTGGAAGAAGACCGGCGGCAAGTGGACGCTGCCGAACGGCAAGCCGGCGGCGTACGACATCAAGTTCCCGACCGAGTTCGCCGACTGGAACCCGGCCGCCACCAACGCGGCCGACCAGCTGAACAAGTTCGGGTTCAACATCACCAAGCGGGGTATCACCTTCACCCAGCTGAACCCCGACGTACTGGCCGGCAAGTTCGACATCGCCATCCAGGGCTGGGGCGCGTCGAGCCACCCGCACCCGTACTTCGCGTTCGTCCAGGACCTGTACACGTTCAACTACGTGATCGCGGCGAACTCCGGCGGCAAGGGCATGAACTTCCCGCTCAAGCAGACCACGTCGGCAGGTCCGATCGACCTGCAGTCCGTGGTGGACAAGTCCGCCCAGGGCCTGAACGTCGACGAGCAGAAGAAGAACATCACCGCCGCGGCGATGGCGTTCAACGAACTGCTGCCGATCATCCCGCTCTGGGAGCGCTACGGTAACAACCCGGCGCTCGAGGGCACCCGGGTGGCGAAGTTCCCGGCCGACGACGACCCGATCCTGAAGAACGCGCCGTACGCGGACAACTTCGTGATCATGGGCATGTACTCGGGCAAGGTCGCGCCGGTTTAACAATTGGCTTTCTGACCCGATTGTTTGGTTGGGTCGGCCGGGTGATCAGCATTCGCGAGATCGACCCGGCCGACCTGGCCCTGTTCGACGAGTGGTACGACGCCTTCCGGGCCGGCGCGGTCGCCGGACGGGAGGCCGCGCTGGTGGCCGCCCGCGAGGCGCTCGGGTATCCGCTGCGCAATCCGAGCCCGCTGAAACGCCGGATCGCGGTCGGTGCGTTCGAGGACGACCGGGTGCTCGCCACGTTGCTGTTCGAGTACCGCCTGAACGACAATCTCGACACGGTCGAGGTCGAGATCGACGTACCTCCGGCGCATCGGCGGCGGGGGATCGGTACGGCGCTGTGGCAGTGGGCCGTCACCCGATCGGCGCAACTCGGCAGGACGATCGTCCAGGCCGAGCTCGCCGTACCCGCTGATGACTCGCCCGGGGCCAGGTTCGCGGAGCGGCTCGGGTTCCAGGTGGAGCACGTCGAGGAGCACCTCGTCGTACCGCTGCCGTACGACGACCTGCGGCTGGAGGACCTGCGCTCTTCCGCGGGCCGGCTCGACGGGTACCGGCTGACGTCGTGGGCGGGACTGTGCCCTCCGGAACATCAGCAGGCGTACGCCGACCTGCACACCGCGATGGATCTCGACGTACCGACCGGTGGCATGACGCGCGAGGTCGTGCCGTGGACCGTCGAGAAGCTCGAGGCGAGCGAGGCACGGATCGACCGGAGCTACCTTGCCCTGGTGACGATGGCGCACACTCTCGCCGGCGAGCCGGCCGGGTACACGCTGATCTATCTGTCACGCGGGGATACCGAGAACGCCCAGCAGGACGACACGCTGGTACTGCGGGAGCACCGCGGCCACAACCTCGGCACCCACCTGAAGCTGGCGAACCTCGAGCAACTGGCCAAACACCGTACGACGCAACGCTTCCTGCACACGTGGACGGCGCTGACCAACGCCCCGATGCGCAAGGTCAACACCCGCTTCGGCTTCCGCACGGTCGAGCAGCACCGCGAACTGGAGCTCCGCCTGCCCAGCCTCCGCCCGGCGGCCCGCGGCGTGATCCTCGACCCTGACGACCGCATCCTGCTGGTCCGCTTCGAGTTCGACGACGGGCCGCTGTGGGCGACCCCGGGCGGCGGTCTCGAGGCCGGCGAAACCGTGGTCGAGGGGCTGCGGCGCGAACTCGTCGAGGAGGTCGGCCTGCGAGACTTCGCCGACCCGCCGCACCTCTGGCACCAGGAAGTAGTTGCCGAAGGCCACGCCACCGGGTACGACGGCGTACTCAACGACTACTTCCTGATCCGCACCGACCACTTCACCCCGGCCGGCTCGATGACCGCCGAGGAACTCCGCGCCGAGAACGTCCACGACCTGCGCTGGTGGACGCTGGCCGAGCTGGAGGAGCACCAAGGACGGTTCGCCCCGCGAGAGCTCCCCGCGCTGGTCCGCAGACTGCTGGAGTCAGGACCGCCGAGCACACCGACCCGACTGGGGATCTGAGCTGCAGATTGGGGCCCTTGCCCGCTGAGCGGGCCGCGGCGGTAGGTTCGGGGTATGCGTGAATCCCAGCTCGGTGACCTGACCGTTTCGGCCCTCGGCCTCGGCTGCATGGGGATGTCCCAGTCGTACGGCGTACGGGCCGACGACTCCGAGTCCATCGCGACGCTGCACGCGGCGATCGACGCGGGCTGCACCTTCATCGACACCGCCGACGTGTACGGCGACGGCGAGAACGAGGAGCTCGTCGGCCGCGGACTGGCCGGCCGCCGCGACCAGGTGGTGCTCGCGACGAAGTTCGGCTTCAAGCGTCCGGCGTCGGCCTCGGCGCTGCCGTCCGTCGTCGACGGCTCGCCCGCCTACGCGCGCGAGGCCATCGACGCGTCGCTGCGACGGCTCGGCGTGGACCACGTCGACCTCTGGTACCTGCACCGCCGCGACCCGCAGGTGCCGATCGAGGAGACGGTCGGCGCGATGGCCGCGATGGTGGAGGCCGGCAAGGTGCGGTACCTCGGGCTGTCCGAGGTCAACGGGGAGACGGTCCGCGCGGCGCACGCCGTACACCCGATCTCCGCCGTACAGAGCGAGTGGTCGCTGTGGACGCGGGACCCGGAGACCGTGGTCCTGCCGACGCTGCGCGAGCTCGGGATCGGGTTCGTGCCGTTCAGCCCGCTCGGGCGCGGGTTCCTGACCGGGCAGATCAAGTCGGAGGCCGACTTCCCTGAGGACGACATGCGGCGGGGGTTGCCGCGGTTCCAGGGCGAGAACTTCCAGCGGAACCTGGATCTGGTCGCGCAGGTGCAGTCGCTGGCCGCGTCGAAGGGCGTGACGCCGGGGCAGCTGGCGCTCGCCTGGTTGCTTGCGCAGGGCAATGACGTGGCGCCGATCCCGGGCACGAAGCGGCGGACCTATCTCGCGGAGAACCTTGGCGCTCTCGATGTCACGTTGAGCGCGGACGAGCTGGCGGCGTTGGACGAGGCGTTCCCGCCGGACGCGGTGGCCGGGCAGCGGTACACCCAGGGCGGAATGGACCTGGTGGGCAAGTGATCGGCGTCACCGGTTCGACCGGACAGCTCGGGTCGCGGATCGTCGCGCGGTTGACCGGCGTACCGCTGCGGTTGATCGTGCGGGATCCGGCGCGGGCTCCGTCGGTGCCGGGTGCCTCTGTCGCGCAGGCGGCGTACGGCGAACACGCGGCGTTGCTGTCCGCGCTCGACGGGGTCGACGTACTGATGTTGCTGAGCGCAACGGAGTCGGCGGATCGGGTGGCGTTGCACAAGGCAACGGTCGACGCGGCGGTGGCGGCTGGTGTGCAGCGGATCGTGTACACGTCGTTCGTCGGGGCGGCTGCGGGTGCGACGTTCACGTTCGCGCGGGACCACTGGCACACCGAGGAGCACATCCGGTCGACCGGGGTCGACTTCACGTTCCTGCGGGACAACCTGTACCTCGACTTCGTGCCCGGGTTCGTGGGTTCGGACGACGTGATCCGCGGGCCGGCGGGGGACGGGCGGGTCGCCGCGGTCGCCCGCGACGACGTGGCCGCGGTGGCGGCGCAGGTGCTCACGGGGTCCGGTCACGGCGGGGCCACGTACGACCTGACCGGCCCGTCCGCGTTCACGCTGGCCGAGGCGGCGGGGGTGTTGACGGACGCCTGGGGTCGCAAGGTGCGGTACGAGGCCGAGACGCTCGACGAGGCCTACCGGTCCCGCGAGTCCTACGGCGCCGCCCCGTGGGAGGTCGCCGGGTGGGTCACGTCGTACGCGGCCATCGCCAGCGGCGAGATGGGGAACGTCTCGACCGCCGTCGCCGACATCACCGGACGTCAGCCGATCGGCCTCGAGGAGTATGTCGGTCGCGGGTGAGACACTGACGTCGTGCCGCTCTACCGGGATCAGGCGATCGTGCTGCGCACCCAGAAACTGGGTGAGGCGGACCGGATCGCCACGCTGCTGACCCGCGCCAACGGCAAGGTCCGCGCGGTCGCCAAGGGCGTCCGGCGTACGTCGTCACGCTTCGGCGCCCGGCTCGAGCCGTTCAGCCACGTCGACCTGCAGCTCGCCACCGGCCGCACCCTCGACGTCATCACCCAGGCCGAGTCGATCTCGGCGTACGGCGAGGGCATCGTCAACGACTACGCCCGCTACACCGCCGGCACCGTCCTCCTCGAAACCGCCGACCGCCTCGTCGTCGAGGAGAAGGAACCCGCCACCCAGCACCACCTGCTCCTGGCCGGCGCCCTGCGCGTCCTCTCCACCGGCGAACGCGAACCGGCCCTCGTCCTCGACTCGTTCCTGCTGCGCTCACTGTCGATCTCCGGCTACGCCCCGTCCTTCGACGACTGCGCCCGCTGCGGCGAACCCGGCCCCCACCGCGCCTTCAACCCCGCCGCCGGCGGCATGGTCTGCACCACCTGCCGCCCACCCGCCTCAGCCATGCCGTCCCTCGCCACCGTCACCCACCTGGCCGCCCTCCTCACCGGCGACTGGCCCACCGCCCTCCAAGCCGACCCCCGAACCCGCCGAGAATCCACCGGCCTGATAGCCGCCTTCTTCACCTACCACCAAGAAAACCAACTCCGCTCCCTACCCCACCTAGACCTAACCCCCCCTAACCGGCTAACCCGCCCAGCTACTGGTCACGCACCGGCCAACCGGTCGGCGACGGCCTCGAGTCCTGCCGGTTGTCGGTCGCGGACAGACCCGGCGGCCGGCAGCTCGACGGCCGCTCGCCGGGTTTGAGCCCGACGAGGATGGGTCGCGAGGACCGCAGCGGCTGCTGCCCATCCCACGCGTGAGCGATTGCACGCTTCGCATCCAGCTCGGCTTGCCGCGTCGCGAGCCCGCCGCTGAACTCGTTCCAGCTGTCGAACCGGTCGAGGCCGGGTTGCCGATCGTTCGGATTGCGGTTCAAACGGGCGCAGACATGCGCATAGATGTTGTTTCGTCCACGGCGAGGCTTGATCGCCAGCAACTCCCGCCGCGCCAACTCGCCAGGTCCTGTTGGCCCGAGCTCCCGGAACACCAGCCGATGGTCCGCCGGTCTTCCAGGATCCACCCGGAGGTACGCCGTCACGCAGTCGCGCAGATCGCCTTTCCCTGGCGCGTAGCTCAGCGCGTGATGCCCGTCGGACTTGCCCGCGGCGAGGTCCAGCATCGTCCGAACCACCTGGCGTCGGAGCGCCGGCCTCAGGTCCGGAAGGTTCCCTGCTCGCGGCGACATCGATCCGGCGATAGTCGAGATCGAAATCGGGTCCCGCCACCAACCGGTACCCGACGCCGAGGTTCATGACTCCTCTCGGTCCTCACGGCGCAGTTCCTCCAGAAGCTCCTGCGTCTCGGGTCCCATCTGAGCGGCCCACTCGTCCAGGTCCAGGGGGCGGCTGCCGGGGAGTGGCTCCGTCGCGTACCTGCGCACCGTGGGATCGTCGACGACGCCGGCCGGCGGGTGATCGTCGCCGCGAAGGTCGCGGTACTGCGCCGTCGACATCACCACGGCCTCCGGCTCCCCGTCCGCCCCCCACACCACCGGAACACCGGCGCCGGACCGCATGGCCTCCACGAGCCGCGGCAGTTGCTGCGCAAGCACCGCCGGCTCGATCACCTCGTCAGGGACCGCGAACTTGCCTTCCCCACCGAGGTCCTCGAACTCGTCGTACGTGAGCATGACCGCCTCAGGACCCCCGTCCCCAAAACTGAACGCCCAAGCCCCCGCCCGAAACCGCCCAAGCACCCCCACCAGATCCGCCCGAACCTGATCAACAGAACCCCAACTCGTCATACCCCCGAATCTATTGCCTCCGCCCCCCACCCCGCGGAACTTATCCACAACCCCACCCCGACCGACCCGTCTCCGACGGATCCGAGACGATCGCCCGGCGCACCCGCCCTCGTCGCGCGACGCCGCACCCCGGAAGAGGCACCACCGCCCGGCACCCAGACCGCCTGCGCCTGCCAGGTGCACGGGTCTCCAGCGCCGCAATCACCGACCATGGCGCCTTCGAGCCACCCGGTGAGATGCCGCCGGGCGTTGTACCGCTGGCAGGTTGTTGCACCGCTGCCGGGTTGTAGCAAGCCAGCACTCAAACAACCCGCCAGCGGCCAGCCTCACCCCGCCACGACCGCCCTCCAGCAGTCAACCCCGCACACACGCACGCGCCTGAGCCCCGGCCGCCGCGCGGAATAAGGCACCACGCCGACTCGTGGCGATCGGCTCGTCCTCAAAACCGCGAGTCGTGGATCCAGGCTGAGTTCCGCCGCCGAACCCCACGACTCGACGCCGGACAGGGACGACGAACCGCTGCCCAGCCCCGAACCGTCCCCGCCCAATGCAGCAGCATACGCCGGAGGGCATCCTGCTCGACCGACAGCAACGATCGGACGGCGGCTCCGGATACCTCAGCAGGCGGCCGTGCTGGGTGCGACGGCCTCGCCACCGTTCGGGTCGACGAGGACTGGGACTGCTTGTCCGATGCGCAGTTGGGTGGCCGCCTGCTGGGTCATCGCGATCTGACCGGTGTCACCCAACGTGCTCTGCCAAGTGATGTCCCACTGCGCAACCGCGGTCACCGGATATTTGCAGTTCGCCAACTTCTCCGACGTCTTCACATACCGATGCCCGCACGTAGGCGAGAACTTCACACCCATCGACTTGTCGTACGGCGTCCCCGGCCCCTCACACCGAACCGTCTTACCGTCCCCCATCGACCAGTTGATCGCCTTCACCTGAGCAGTCGCCGTAACCGACAACCCCGGCACACTCGCCGCCCGCACGATCGGCCCCCAAGTGTTCTCCGTCTTCGTAACCCACAACCAAACCGGCATATTCACCAGCCCGATCTGCCCCGAGCCTGGCGCCGTCTTGATGAGAGGCGCAGCCAGATGCATGTCTGCAATCGCCTCATAGACCAACGTCACCGGATCGACAACTACCGTGTCGGGCTTGCCAGGTATCCATATCCACTTGGTGACGAAGCGATTGTCGTACTCACTGAACACAGGTCCATATAGCGCCGTCGGTGTGGCCCTGCCACGCGGGGTCGCTACGCGGCGGCTGCGGATCGAGTCGCCGCAAGTAGCATTGCCGGCTGTTCGACCAGTCGCCCCAGACCGACGTGCACGTATGCGCGGCGCCGCCCTGCAAACAGATTCGTTCCGGCCGCTTCGTGGTTGACCTGACGGGTTTCTTACCGCCGGTCTTGACGGAGCCTGGCTTGTGGCTGGTCGTCTTGAGGAACCAGTCACAAATGGCCAAAGCCTTGATGCATTTCCAAACATAATTCGGTCCTGGCTTGGGTTCACGCGTCTCGCCGGCCTCCGCGTGCAGAGGCTGAGCAATCGTGGCAACCGCTATTACCAGCGTAAGAACCAGCCTGGATGCGGATCTCAGCATGCGCCCAGCTCCTGCTCGGCGATCAACCACCAGCGCTTCCCGCCGCCCGCCGCGGACGGTGCGTAGACGACGCTGGATGAGACCTTCTTGGGTTTCTTTGTCCCGGTGCCGGCTGACACCGGTTTGTTGTCTGCCTGGGAACGGATGACGACTGCCGAGCTGTCGATGCAGTTGATGAGCCGGACCTCGGGTTGCTCCAACGCGAGGTTGACGGACGACACCTGGAGAGTCGTGATCTTCGTACGGCCGGATTCGTACCAGCCGTACTCCTGGAAGGTGGTGAGGTCCTCCAGCACCGTGGTCATCCACGCGCCTCCGTTGCCGGCACTCGCCAGTTTGGCGTGGTCGGCCTTGGCCGGTGATGCCAACGCGGCGTCGATCGCAGCGCGGGCCACTGTGTACTGCTTCTTCGCTGCTGCGATCGCTGTCTGCTCCGCCGGCGTCCAGTTCGGTCCCGAAGGTGTGGGCGACGGGGTTGGGGTGGGGGATGTGGTGGTGGGGGTTGTGTTGGGCCGGCCGGCTTCGGGGGAGCCGTTGCAGGCGGTCAGCAGGGTGAGGGTGCTGAGCGTGGCGACGGCGGTGGTGAGTACCGGTCGGCGGGGCATGTGGTGGGGCTCCGTTCTTGGGTGCGGTTGGTGTAAGGGTTGCATACGGAGGGTGTTCGGCGGGGTGGGTTATCCACAGGTTGCAGGTTGTTGCAGGAGCCGGGGATGGGAGGATGCGGGTATGTCGCCTATGGGTCGTCGTCGGGGTCGGGGGGTTGTTGGGCGGGGGGAGCAGAAGGTGGTGGTGGCGCCGGAGGCGCATCCTTCGGGGGCCGTGGTGCCGGAGGTGCCCAAGGAGTTGGTGCCGCGGCATGTGGCGATCGTGATGGATGGGAACGGGCGGTGGGCGAAGGAGCGGGGGCTGGCGCGGACCGAGGGGCACAAGGCCGGTGAGGCTTCGTTGCTGGACGTGATCAAGGGCGGGATCGAGATCGGGGTGAAGTACATCTCGGCGTACGCGTTCTCGACCGAGAACTGGGCCCGGTCGCCCGAAGAGGTGCGGTTCCTGATGGGGTTCAACCGTGAGGTGATCCATCGGCGGCGTGACGAGCTGGACGCGATGGGGGTCCGGGTGGTGTGGTCCGGGCGGCGGCCGCGGTTGTGGAAGAGCGTGATCGACGAGCTCGAGTACGCGCAGGAGCGGACCAAGGACAACGACACCATCACCTTGCAGTTCTGCGTGAACTACGGCGGCCAGGCGGAGATCGCCGACGCGATGAAGTCGATCGCGGCGGAAGTTGCCGCCGGCAAGCTCAAGCCGGACCGGATCACCGAGAAGACGATCGCCCGGCATCTCTATGCGCCCGACATCCCCGAGGTCGACCTGTTCGTGCGGTCGTCCGGGGAGCAGCGGACGAGCAACTTCCTGGTCTGGCAGCTCGCGTACGCCGAGATGGTGTTCCTGGACACGCTCTGGCCGGACTTCGACCGCCGGGACCTGTGGCGGGCGATCGAGATCTACGCGCGGCGCGACCGGCGGTACGGCGGCGCGATCCCGAACGAGGTCGCCAGCGAGCGCTGACCCCGCGGGACGACGCCGCAGACCCGGGTCCTGGGGCGGGAACCGGGATGGACCCGCGCGCGTCTACGCTGGTTGTGCGAGGCATCGATTGGTAATGCACGGGAGGAGACCCGCGGGAGAGTGCGGAGCGGGAACTGCTCGCTGCGCGGGAGGACGTAGAGCAGATGGCCGAGAAGAGGAATGCGCCGGCTTGACCGACCGGACGAGCGACGGCCGTGACCGCAGACGCAGGGAACTACAGCAGTCGGTGGCCAACGAGCTCAGTGACGAGAACTGATCGGCCGGATCTGCTGGGGTCAAGGGCGGATGGATGAGGTCGGCCTGCTGCGACCGGGCGTCGGACAGCCTCCGCGGGCTCGAGGACCGGCTGACCAGGCCGAGGGCGCCGCCGTAGAGCCGGCGAAACAGACCCTGCTCTCCACCTTCCGGTCGTATCAGGTCGAGGCCGGGAATCTGTCGAGCCGGATCAGGAGCGGCCGAGCGGAGGCCCTCGACGAGCTCCGCGAATCCTTGGAGTCCAGAGAGCAGGGCGGCGTTGAAGTACGCCCTCCGGGATCTGGGAGCGGATCGAGCAACTGCCGGATCGTCGAGGACCTCCGAGCTGGCGAAGACTCCGCGCGGCAGCGTCGAGTATCTGAACACCTGTCGTCGCCGTCGCGCTCGACCGAGCGGGTCGAGCACCGAATGATAGCGGCGACCTGTCCGCGGCGTGGCGGTCGTCGGCCAACGGCCGCGAGAACGTCGCCGAGGCCGCGGCGCGGATCGAGCAGCGCCG
Organism: uncultured Actinomycetota bacterium; assembly: GCA_963822475.1. GTDB lineage: Bacteria > Actinomycetota > Actinomycetes > Propionibacteriales > Kribbellaceae > Kribbella. The sequence continues at coordinate 1,218,022 of CAWGHT010000004.1, read as the reverse complement.
ACGATGCGTTCCACTTCGAGATCAGTGCCGCGACCCGCGACATCGGGAGCGCGATCGCTCGCAGACGCAGAGCAGGTCGACAGAAGTCTGCGGACGGATCTCGAGCAAGAACGGTGCCGGATTCCGCGTAGTTCGGCCGCTCGAATCGACGTCGCGAAGGCGACCGATCAGGCGTCGGTCGACGAAGCAGCCAGGCGGACGTGAAGGCGGCCCAGGACTGGCCGACGCAGCGCGGGCAGGCTTCACTCCGCGACCCGCGGTGGACCCGCGGATCGCTTACTCACATGGGCGCGCAGGAGTACCGTCCCGACACGGACGGACGGTCGGCGGCAGCAGGGACAGGATCGCTAGCCGGTCACCGTCCGGGCGACGGGAGTAGGCCGCGTTCGATTGCCACGGTGACGGCGTGGGTGCGGTCGTCGACGTCGAGTTTCGCGAACAGGCGTTGGAGATGGGTTTTGACCGTGGCCTCGCCGATGAACAGTTCGCGTCCGATTTCCGCGTTGCTGAGACCGCGGGCGACGGCGGCCAGCACCTCGAGTTCGCGTGGTGAGGGTTGTGCGGCGGCGGGTGCGGCCGGCGTACGAAGACGTGACATCAGCCGCGCCGCGACCGGCGGGGCGAGCACGGTCTCACCGCGGGCGGCGGCCCGGATCCCGTTCAGCAGGTCGGCGTGCGGCGTGTCCTTCAGCAGGTACCCGGCGGCGCCGGCCTCGACCGCGTGCAGGATCTCCGAGTCGGTGTCGTACGTCGTCAGCACGAGTACCCGCGTCGACGCGTACCCGGACACGATCGCCCCGGTAGCAGCGACCCCGTCCATCCGCGGCATCCGCAGATCCATCAGTACGACGTCCGGCTTGGTCGACTCCACCAGCGCGAGCGCCTCGGCTCCGTCGCCGGCCTCGCCGACCACCTCGATGTCGTCGGTCACCGACAGCATCCCGCTCAGCCCTGAGCGCACCACCGGGTGATCGTCGACCACCAGAACCCGAATCACACATCCTCCTGTACGGCCGGAATCAGGACCTGGACCCGGGTGCCGCGACCCGGCGTACTTTCCACCTCGACGGTGCCGCCGGACTCCTCGACCCGCCCGCGCATGGCGTTCAGCCCGAAGCCGCCCGACTCCGACCCTGGCGTGAACCCGGTCCCGTCGTCGCGGATCTCGATCCACACCCGGCCGTCCGACAACCCCAGCGTGATCAGCACCTGCGTGGCCGCCGCGTGCTTGCGTACGTTGGCCAGCGCCTCCTGAGCCGACCGCAGCAACACCACCTGCTGCGCCTGCGGCAACGCCGCGACCTCGTCGTCCGGCAGATCCAGCGAGACCTGTACGTCGACACCGGTCTCGGCCGCGAACCGCTCCGCCTGCCGACGCAGTACCTCGGTCAAGGTTGCCTCCGACAACGCAACCGGGGTGAACGCGGCAACCAACGCCCGCGCCTCGGCGAGGTTCTCCCGCGCGGTGTCCTCGATCGCCGCGAGCCGGGCTGCTGCGCCGTCAGCCCCACCCCGGGAGAGTTCGACGGCGGCGGCCTGCGCGAGCATCACGATCGAAGTCATCCCCTGCGCGAGCGTGTCGTGGATCTCCCGCGCCATCCGCTCCCGCTCGGCCATCACCCCGGCGCTGTGGTGCGCCTCGGCGAGCTCGTCCCGCGCCGACTCGAGCTGCTCGATCAGTTCGGCGCGCTGCTGGCTCTGGGTGATCACCTTCTCGATCCAGATCCCGAACAGCAGGCTGACCACGAGACTGACCACCATCCACGGCAGGATGCTCCAGAACGCGTCCCAGCCCCACCCGGCGCTCCACAACTGCGCCGTACCGACGCCGAGCACCAGCAGCAGACTGAGCCCGACCCCTTCGCGAATGTCCGCGCACAGCAGCCAGATCTGCGCCGACGCGATGAACATCAGGAACACCGACTGCGGATAGATCCCGATCAGCACCATCAGGCAGGCGATCAGCACCAGCCGATAGGCGTACGACGGGAGCGCCCGGCGGGACCGCATGGCGTGCAGCCCGATGAACTGGTACGCCGCTCCGAGAACCACGACCGTGCCGGCGAACAGCGTCTGCCGTACCGCCCCGAGATCGCCCAGGAACGACAGCGCGAGCGTCATCCCGAGCAGCACCCAGAACACGATGTGCCAACCGATCAGCGTCCGTGTCCACACGGGCTGTCCGGCGCCACCGCGAGAGCTCTGCACAGACCCCATCTTCCTCCACAGCAGGATCCACGCACGAGGACCGGTCCACGCCGGTGACACCTCGGTACGACGCCGCTCCGGAAGGGAGGACGTCGTACCGGAGAGCTGCTCCATCAGCCCGCGTCCCGGCGGGTCCAGCGGAACACCCGCTGGGCGAGGAACAGGCCGACGACCAGCCAGACGGTGAGCACGATCGCGCCGGTGCCGAGCTGCCAGGAACCGCCCGGCTCGTTCACCTGGAACCCGTCCGGCAGGAACACCGACCGCATGCCCTGGGCGAGCCACTTGAGCGGGAAGACCGAGGCGACGTCCCGCATCCAGGCGGGCAGGCTGCTGTAGACGAAGTACACACCGGACATGAACTGCAGCAGCAGGACGACCGGCGTGATCACCGCGGACGCGGCCTTGCCGGACTTGGGTACGACGCTGAACGCGATCCCCAGCACCGACCCGGACGCCGCGCCGAGGACGAAGATCCAGGCGAAGGCCAGCCACTTCGACGGCTCGGTCGGGATGTCCACCCCGAGCACCAGCCCGGCGATCACCAGCAGCAGCGCGAACTGTGCGATCGAGGTGACCAGGACCTGGCCGATCTTGCCGATGAAGTACGACTGCGGGGGCATCGGCGTACCGCGGAGCCGCTTGAGCAGGCCCTCGTCACGCTCGAGCGCGATGCTGATCGCGAGCGACTGGAAGCTGCTCAGGAAGATGCCGGAGGCGATCATCCCGGGGGTGAAGTAGGTCGCGGCGTTGACGCCGTTGAAGTCGGTGTCGCCGAAGACGGCGGAGAAGATGCCGAGGAAGATGATCGGGAAGAAGAAGGTGAAGATCAGCGCCTCCTTCTCGCGGAAGAACTCGCGGACCTCGAGCTTCGTCCGGGCCAGGCCGACCGAGAGGGTGGACGGCAAAGGCTTGGTGGTCGTGTCGGCCATCAGAGGGCTCCAGCTTCGATCGAGGCAGCGGCGTCGGCGGCGTTGGCCTTGCCGATCAGGTCCAGGTAGATGTCTTCCAGGCTCGGGCGGCGGACCTCGAGCTCGGGTACTTCGCCGTCGAAGCGCTGCATGAGCGCCGCGACCTCGGCGGTCGGCCGGTCGGTGCGCAGCTCGTGCGGGCCGTCGGCGTCGCTCCACGAGACCCGTGCCGTCCGGGCGCCACGGCCGCCGAGCGTCTCCGGCGTACCGATCTCGATCATCCGGCCGTCGGCGATCACCCCGACCCGGTCGGCGAGGTGCTCGGCCTCGTCCAGGTAGTGGGTGGTCAGCAGGATCGTCGTACCGCTGGTCCGCAGGTTCTCGATCAGGGTCCAGAACTGCCGGCGCGCCTCGGGGTCGAACCCGGTCGTGGGCTCGTCCAGGAACAGCAGTTCCGGGTTGCCGATCACGCCGAGGGCCACGTCGAGCCGGCGGCGCTGACCGCCGGACAGCTTGCGCGGCCGGGTCTTGCGCTTCTCCTCGAGCCCGACGGCGGCGATCACCTCGTCCGGGTCGCGCGGGTTCGGGTAGTAGGCGGCGTAGTGGCTGACCAGTTCGAGGACGGTCGACTCGGCCTCGTCGCGCGAGGTCTGCAGCACGATCCCGAGCCGGCTGCGCCACCGGCGGTCACCGTGCGCCGGGTCCGTGCCCAGCACGCTGACCTCTCCCTCGTCGGCCCGGCGATACCCCTCCAGGATCTCCGTGGTCGTCGTCTTACCGGCCCCGTTCGGGCCGAGCAGGGCGAACACCTCGCCCCGGTGGATGTCCAGATCGACACCGTCGACCGCGACCTTGTCCGGGTACCGCTTGACCAGGCCGCGCACCCTCACTGCGTTGTCGTTCTCCATGCCTCAACTCTCGCGGTCCGCCACCGTCCCCCGGGAGCACCGCCCGGCGGACTCCCTGTCCCCCAACCGGTGGACAGAGGTGTACGTAAGAACAGGAGGTGGTGGGGTCAACCGGGTCTCGGCGGCCGGGGTTCAGGCGGGCGGAGCCGTACACGTAGACGACTACGTCCTGTTCTTACGTACGCCACACACGCCGGGAAGGCTGACGTGGACGGGGTGTGGCGGTTAGGTTCGGGGAATGGCTCAGACGGTGCGTGGTGTGGTGGCGGCGGGCAAGGGTGCTCCGGTCTCGATCGAGGAGATCACGGTCCCGGACCCGGGTCCCGGAGAAGCGGTCGTGAAGGTGCAGGCGTGCGGTGTCTGCCACACGGACCTGCACTACCGCGAGGGCGGGATCAACGACGAATTCCCGTTCCTGTTGGGGCATGAGGCCGCGGGGATCGTGGAGTCGGTCGGCGACGGTGTGACCGACGTACAGCCGGGTGACTTCGTCGTACTGAACTGGCGGGCTGTCTGCGGCAACTGCCGCGCCTGCCTGCGCGGCCGGCCCTGGTACTGCTTCAACACCCACAACGCCAAGCAGAAGATGACGCTCGCGGACGGCACCGAACTGAGCCCTGCGCTGGGCATCGGAGCGTTCGCGGAGAAGACCCTGGTCGCGGCCGGGCAATGCACCAAGGTGGACCCGGCCGCCAAGGCCGAGGTCGCGGGCCTGCTCGGCTGCGGCGTGATGGCCGGCCTCGGCGCCGCAATCAACACGGGCAACGTCGGCCGCGGGGACACCGTCGCCGTGATCGGCTCGGGCGGCGTCGGTACGGCGGCTGTAGTCGGAGCCCGCCTCGCCGGCGCGGCGAAGGTGATCGCGATCGACCTCGACGAGCGCAAGCTCACCACCGCGCAGGAACTCGGCGCGACGCACACGATCAACTCGAAGGGGCTCGACCACGACGGGGTCGTCGCGGCGGTGCAGGAACTGACCGGCGGATTCGGCGCCGATGTGGTGATCGACGCGGTCGGTCGTCCGGAGACCTGGAAGCAGGCGTTCTACGCGCGCGATCTGGCCGGCACCGTCGTGCTCGTCGGCGTACCGACGCCGGACATGCGTCTCGACATGCCCCTCCTGGACTTCTTCGGCCGCGGCGGCTCCCTGAAGTCGAGCTGGTACGGCGACTGCCTCCCGAGCCGCGACTTCCCGCTGCTGATCGACCTCCATCTCCAGGGCCGCCTGCCCCTGGACCGTTTCGTGTCCGAGACGATCACCCTGGACGAGGTCGAGGACGCCTTCACGAAGATGCACCACGGCGACGTACTGCGCTCGGTCGTCCTGTTCTAGCGAGGAACCCGGCGGCGACGATGCCGATCGCCGCCGCCAGGGCGACTGCCCGACTCGTGGTCGGGAACGAGTGCGTCGACAGGTACAGGGTTCCGAAGATCGTGACTCCGCCGACCTGGCTCAGCTGCATGGCGGTGGTGAGGATGCCGCTCGCGTCGGCCGCGCGCGGCAGCGGGACATGCGACAGGGACTGGGTGACGAGCGGGCTCGCGGACAGACCCATGCCGGCTCCGGCCAGGAGCAGAGCCGGCCACTGGAACGGCCCGATGCCCGCGTAGCCGAGGGTGCAGAGCGCGAGGCCGACCGGTACGACGAGGTGGTGCAGCCGGCTCGGGACAAGGCGCCAGAAGTAGCCGACCAGACCGAAGGTGACGGCGAACGGGAGCCAGGTCAGCCCGGCCCGCATGGCTGATTCACCGAGCTCGGTCTGCAGATGAAGGGTGAACGCGAACAGGAACCCGCCCATCGCCAGCAGCATGCACACCATCGTCAGGAGACCGGCCGGCAACCCGCGGGCGCGCAAGACCTCGAGGTTGAGCAACGGGTCGGCCGTACGGCGCTCGAACCGGACGAACACCGCCGCGACAACCACCCCGGCGGCGATGCAGCCGAAGGTCCACACCGGCCACCCGAGCTCGTGCCCGACCACCGCCGGCAGCACCATCAGCAGTACGGCGCAGGTCGACAAGGCCAGCCCGGTCACGTCGAGGCGACGCGTTGCGGTCGGCCGGTCCGCCGGGATCGACCGCGGCACCAGGATCGCCAGGCAGATGCCGACCGGGACGTTGACCAGGAACACCGGGCGCCAGCCGGAGCCGAGAAGGTTCGCGCCGACGAGGAGGCCGCCTGCGATCAGCCCGGCGATCTGGCCGGCGGACAGCGTCACGCCGTACGCCGACAGCGCCTTGGCGCGGGCCGGTCCGGCGAAGTGGGCCTGGATCAGGCTCATGATCTGCGGCACCATGACCGCGGCGGCGACGCCCTGGACGAACCGGAACAGCACCAGCGGCAGGACCGCGGGGGCCAGTCCGCAGCCGAGCGACGCGAGCGTGAAGAGGATCGCTCCGGTCAGGTACATGCGGCGGCGGCCGAAGAGGTCGCCGAGCCGGGCGCCGGTGATCAGCGTCATCGCGTACGCCACCAGGTAGCCGCCGACCACCAGTTGCAGCCAGGCGCCGGAGGCGTGGAAGCCGGAGCCGATGGCAGGCATCGCGACGTTCACGATGGACGTGTCGAGCAGCGCCATGAACTGGCCGAGCAGGAGTACAGCGAGCATCAGCCCGCGCCGGGTGCCGGCACCCACAGCGCGATCGGTGGTCACAACGGTCATCAGGTTCTCCCTGTCTGCACGGGACGTCGGTGACGGGACGTGGGTGTATACCTGGCGCGTCGGCCGGATTCATCGGCGGCGGACCGATGATTTTCCGGTGGTTGCGCAGTACGTACTCCCGCAACCGGACTGTGGGAGGCTGACCTCGATGGACCGTGACGACTTCGACCGCAGGGCCGAGCCGTACCGGCACGAACTGCTGGTGCACTGCTATCGCATGCTCGGATCGATTCACGACGCGGAAGACCTGGTGCAGGAGACCCTGTTGCGGGCGTGGCGGGCCTCCGGCACGTACGACGAGCAGCGGGCCTCGATGCGGACGTGGCTGTACCGGATCGCCACGAACGCCTGCCTGACCGCGCTCAAAGGCAGAGGTCGCCGCGCGCTGCCCTCCGGGCTGGTGAGTGCGACCGAGGACGCCCAGGCGCCGATCGAGCTGTCGACGGACGTGTCATGGCTGCAGCCGTTCCCGACCGATCCCGCGGCGGCGATGGTCGCGCGGGGGAGCCTGCGGCTGGCCCTGATCGCCGCCATGCAGTACCTGCCGGCCCGGCAGCGTGCGGTCCTGGTACTGCGGGACGTCCTCGACTGGCCGGTCGCGGACATCGCCGAGGCGCTGGAGACGACGTCCGCGAGCGTGAACAGCGCGCTGCAGCGGGCGCGGGCCAAGCTCGCCGAGATCGACATCACCGAGGACGACGTCGACGAGCCCGCCGACCGGGAGGTCAGGTCCGTCATCGACGACTACATCCGGGCGTTCGAGGCCGCCGACGTCGACGGCCTGACCCGGCTGCTCACCGACCAGGTCGTCCTCGAGATGCCGCCGGCCCCGCTCTGGTACGTCGGCCGCGACGCGTACGGCGAGTTCATGGCCCGCGTGTACGCGATGCGCGGCCCGGCCTGGCGACTGCTACCCACGGTCGCCAACGACCAGCCGGCCATCGGCGCCTACGTGCGCGGGGACGACGGTCGTTTCCACGCGCACAGCCTGCAGGTGTTCACGGTCGCCAAGGCCGGCATCACGCACAACGTGGTCTTCTTCGACCAGGACCTCTTCGAGTACTTCGGGCTGCCGCTAGACCTTGAATGAGATCCATAGGTCGGGGGTCGCGTCCGGCTTGCCGGCGATCGGGCGGGCTTCCTGGGTCCACATGTCGCCGGAGATCTCGGTTGCGACCCGCTGCCAGAACCTGACCGCCTTCTCGTTGTTGCCCTGGAACGCGACGTCGCACGGACCGGGGTGATGCGACAGCACTTCCTGGACGGCCCGCAGCCCGAATCCACTGCGGCGTACCGGACGCACCATGAAGAACGCGTTCAGCACGTGCACCGGCTGCTGCAGCGCTCGCATGAAGCAGAAGCCGACCGGGTTCTCGCCCAGCGAGATCACGTACCCGGCCCACTCCGGGTCGCCGGTCAGGACCTTCTCCAGCCACTCGGTGCGGAAGCTGCCGTCGGGCTTCGGGAGTTGGCCCTGGAACTCGGACATGTCGTGGCGGAACATCAGCCACAGCCGCTCCATCACCGGCCGGTCGGACGGCTGGACACGGCGCACCACGAGATCAGACATGGGTCTCCTCAGGACTTGTGTGAGAACGCAGAAAAGCCTCCCGCCGGACGAGTCCGGTACGGAAGGCTTACTGCGGTCAGTTTATCAGCCCTGTGCGGCGGTCTCCCCGGCGACCCAGCTCATGTCGGGGTAGCGGAGGCCGATCGGCGTCAGCTTCGACAGCGCCTCGACGTCCGCAGCGGACAGCGCGACGTCGAGCGCCCCGAAGTTCTCCTCCAGGTACTTGCGCCGCTTCGTCCCCGGGATCGGCGCCACGTCGTTGCCCTGCGCAAGCACCCAGGCGAGCGCGACCTGTCCGGGCGTCGCGTCGTACCGTGCTGCCACCGCGCGGATCTCCTCGACCAGCGCGAGGTTCGCGTCCAGGTTGTCGCCGGTGAAGCGGGGGAGGGTACGGCGGAAGTCGTCGGCCGCGAGCTCCGTGGGCAGAGCGCCGGTGAGCATGCCGCGCCCGAGCGGCGAGTACGGCACGATCCCGATGCCGAGCTCGCGGCACGCCGGCAGCACCGACTCCTCGATGTCCCGGCTGAACAGCGACCACTCGCTCTGCACAGCGGTGATCGGATGTACGGCGTGCGCCCGCCGGATCGTCTCCGCCGACGCCTCCGACAGCCCGAGGTACCGCACCTTCCCGGCCTCCACGAGCGACGCCATCGCGCCGACCGTCTCCTCGACCGGTACGTCGGGGTCGACCCGGTGCTGGTAGTAGAGGTCGACGTGGTCGACGCCGAGCCGCTGGAGGGACGCGTCGATCGCGGACCGGACGTACTCCGGCGACCCGTTCACACCCCGCGCCGCCGAGTCCCGCCCGTCGCCGGTGATGCCGAACTTCGTCGCGAGGAACACCTCGTCGCGGCGCTCGGCGATGGTCGCGCCGACGAGCTCCTCGTTGGCGCCGAACCCGTACATGTCGGCGGTGTCGAGGAACGTGATGCCGAGGTCGAGCGCCCGGTGCAGCGTCGCGGTCGACTCGTTGTCGTCGGCCGCGCCGTACGCGAAGCTCATCCCCATACAGCCGAGTCCGAGCCGGCTGACCTCTGCGCCTTGGCTACCCAGTTTCATGATTTCTCCCATCAGAAGGCATGGCTCCGCCGGCCGAACGTGCATCACGGTCGGCTGAGCTGAACAGTTGGTTACGGGGCGGCGGTGCCGCCGTACACGGTGATCTTGTAGTCGGTCACCGCGAGGGCGAGCTGCAGATCGTGCAGCTGCCGCTGGATCCGGTCACGGTGCTCCTGCATCAGGGCGAGCCGCTGGGGTGCGGTGTGGTCGCCCTCGAGCACCAGCTCCAGGTAGTGGCTGATCGTGCCGATCGGCATGCCGGAGGCACGCAGCCTGCTGATGAACACGATCCGCGCCAACGCCCGCTCGTCGTAGCTGCGGTACCCGGCGGAATCCCGGCGTACGCCGAGCAGGCCGATGCGCTCGTAGTACCGCAGAGTGTGCGCGGTGAGACCCGTGAGCTCGGAGGCCTCGGCGATCGACATGTGCTCGGGCAGGTCCTCCGGCAGCTCGAGCAGGCACAGCAGATCCCGATCGATCGGCGCGGTGAGCAGTTCGGTCGCGTTCATGTCTACGACGGTATGCCTTAGAGCGCGCTCAAAGGCAAAGGTGACCTCGGTCACAATCAGCCGAGCAGTTCCCGGGTGAGCGCATCGGTCAGCCAGTCGGCGTACTTCGTGTCACTCCAGCCGTAGCGGCGCAGTTCGAGGAACGGGCCGGAGGTGGACAGCATCAGCAGCAGGTCGACGGCGTCGGCCGCGTCGAGACCCGGACGCAGCCCCCACCGCCCGGCGATCTGGTCCACCACCTGGCCCAGACCGTCGCGCCGCAACTGCTCGCTGTGCTCGACCACGGCCACCGCATCGGGCTCGTGGGGTGCCGACTCGGCGACCTCTTTGATCACCGCGACCCGCGTCAGGATCGCGGTGTTCCCGCGAACGAAGGCGGCCAGTGCCGCCCTGCCGGTTTCCGCCGCGGAGATCTCGGCGAAGAAGGGTTGTTGCAGAGGCGGAAGCCGGTCCGGCCCGAGGACGGCGTGGTCGAAGCAGGCCTGCAGCAGCTCGGCCTTGGTGTGAAAGACGAAGTACACGGTCTGTACGGCGACGCCGGCGCGGGTGGCGATGTCGGTCATCCGCGCGCCGACGTACCCGGCCTCGGCGAAGACTTCGATCGCGGCGTGGATCGTCCGTTCCCGGGTCGCCGCCGCCTGTTCGCGGCGGGTGCGCTTCGGCGTCTTGACAGGCTTCTCCACCGGTCCCACGCTAGCAGTAGTCGTTCACTAGTGGTGGCCACTAGTGAAAGGGGGAGGACCATGGCGACACCTGTCGGCGCCGTGAAGGCGTCTGATCCGTGGGAGATGGCTCTGATCCACCGGGTGATCCGCCGGGGGTTCGAGCAGGCCAGGGCGCATGTGGTGGCCGCGGGGGCGGAGTCACGGGCCGCGGCGGTAGCGGCGTACGTCGACTTCCAGCTCGACGGTCTGTACGCGCACCACTCGTCCGAGGACGAGCTGCTCTGGCCCCGGCTGCTCGAGCGCGCCGAACTGTCGGCGGCCCTGATTCATCGGATGGAGCAGCAGCACGTCGCTGTCCACGAGGCCGTGGATCGGCCCGCGCTGCGCTCACCGCCTGGCGTACGACGCCGACCGCTGATGGCGCGGTCCCGCTCGGTGCCGCGCTCGAGACCGTGTCCGCGCGACTCGCAGAACACCTGGGGGAGGAGGAGCGCGACGTCGTACCGCTGATCGCAACGCACATCACCCAGGCCGAGTGGGATCACCTCGGGAAGATCGCGTTCAGCAAGTTCAAGTCGAACCAGCGGTTCACGGCGATGGGTGAATTGCTCGCGACCGCCCGCCCCGAGGAAGCCGCGCGAATGCTGGCCGGCCTACCCGGGCCCGTCCGGGTCATCTGGCGGCTGGTCGGGCAGCGCCGCTATCAGCGGTTCGTGAAGTCCGTCGAAGGTTAGGCGGTCTTCTGGCACTCCTGGCAGGTGCCGAAGATCTCCAGGGTGTGGCTGATGTCGGCGTAGCCGTGTTCGGCCGCGACCTTGTCGGCCCAGCGTTCTACGGCCGGTCCCTCGACCTCGACGGTGCGGCCGCAGCTGCGGCAGACCAGGTGGTGGTGGTGACCCTTCGAGCAACGCCGGTACGCCGTTTCGCCGTCGGCGGTGCGCAGTACGTCGACCTCGCGGGAGTCCGCGAGCGCCTGCAGGGTGCGGTAGACAGTGGTCAGACCGACGGCCTCACCGGCGGACCGGAGCTCCTGGTGGATCTCCTGGGCGGTCCGGAAGTCGTCGATGTTGTCGAGCGCGAGCGCGACCGCCGCGCGTTGACGGGTCGAGCGTGTTCCGATAGCCACCGTTCCTCCTGTCATCTCTCTACCGCCCTCAAGTCTCTCAGAAGTCAGCAAGGCTAGTGCTCGTCCCAGTGATCACCGTGCGCGGCGTGCAGGTGACCGTCGTGCACGTAGTCGACATGGTCCCCGTGGTCGACCTTCTTGTGGCCGCAGGCCGGGTCGTGCGCGTGCGGGTGCCCGGCGCTCACCACATGTGGCTCCGGTGCCGGTACGCCGACCTCCGGCTCCTCGTCCGCCAGTGGACGCAGCCGACCGGCCCGCCGCCGCAGCAGCGTCCCGACCGTCGCCGCCACCACGAACCCGGCCAGTGCCAGCACCACGATGGTCGCACCCGGCGCAACGTTCGCGTTGTACGACGTGACGATGCCGGCCAGACACGCCAGTACGCCGATGACACACGCGGTGATGAACGTACTGCGGAACGACCGAGTCACCTGCTGCGCTGTCGCCACCGGGACGACCATGAGCGCACTGACCAGCAGCAGCCCCACCGTGCGCATCGCTACCGTCACAGTCACCGCAGCCATCACGGCGATCACCAGGTTGAGCAGCTGGACCCGGAGTCCCGTCGTACGGGCGAACTCCTCGTCCTGGCACACCGCGAACAGCTGCGGGCCCAGACCGATCGCTACGACCAGTACGGCGACTGCGAGGCCGACGACGACGTACAGGTCGCTCTGGGAGACCGTGGTGAGTGAACCGAACAGGTACGTGTTCAGCGTGGCTGCGCCCTGACCTGCTAGTCCGATGAGCAGTACACCGCCTGCGATACCGCCGTAGAACAGGAGGGCGAGCGCCACGTCGCCAGTGGCCTTGCCGCGGGCGCGGACCAGTTCGATCGCTGTCGCACCGGCGATCGAGACGATGATGGCGGTCAGCACAGGCGCACTGCCGGTGAGCAGACCGAGCGCCACACCGGTGATCGCGATGTGCCCGATCCCGTCCCCCATCAACGACAACCGCCGCTGCACCAGATACGTCCCGATAGCCGGCGCCGACAGCCCCGTCAGCAGGCCGGCGATGAGGGCCCGCTGCATGAACTCCAGTTGGAACATCGTCATGAGGTGAGCCAGCCCGGGTTGTCGTCGGTGTGGGAGTGGTGGACGTGGGCGTGGGTCTGGGAGGCGTGCGGCGGGCCGTCGTACACGATGCGGCCGCGGCGCATCACGACCGAGCGGTCGATCAGGGCGTCCATCGGGCCGAGGTCGTGGCTCACCATCACCACGGTCGTGCCGCGGGTGACCCGCTCGCGGACCGCGTCGGCGAAGATCTGCTGGCTGGCCAGGTCCACGCCGGCCGTCGGCTCGTCGAGGATCAGCAGCTCCGGGTCGGACACCAGGGCCCGCGCGATCAGCACCCGCTGCTGCTGCCCGCCGGACAACTCGGCGACCGCGTCCTTACGCCGGTCGGCCATGTCGACGACCTCCAGCGCCTCCTCGATCGCCTGCTTGCCGGCGGCACCGAGCGGCGCGAACATCCGCCGCTTCGAGAGCAGACCGGACGACACCACCTCGTACACGGTCGCCGGTACGCCGCCTGCCGCGGTGATGCGCTGCGGCACGTACCCGACCCGCCGCCAGTCGCGGAACCGGGGGACCGGCGTCCCGAACAACCGGACCTCGCCGCGGGCCGCCGGGAGCAGCCCGACGACGGTCTTGATCAGCGTCGACTTGCCGGAGCCGTTGGTGCCGAGCACGGCGACCACCTCGCCCTGCCGGATCCGCAGGTCGATGCCCCGAAGCACCAAACGGCCGCCCAGGTCGACGGAGAGATCGTCGACCTGAACGGCCCTGGCGGTGTCGTTCTCTGGGTCGTTGTCTGGGTCGTTCTCGGATGTCACGAGCAGCCGTTCGCCTTCTGCAGTTCTTGCAGGTTCTCCTGCATCAAGGTCAGGTACGTTTCCTTGGAGTTCGCGTCCGACAGGCCCTCGATCGGGCTCAGTACGGCGGTCTGGACGCCGACGTCCTTCGCGATCGTCTCGGCCACCTTCGGACTGACCAGCTCCTCGTAGAAGATGGTCGTCACCTGCTGGGCCTTCACGATGTCCTGGACCTCCTTGATCCGGGCCGGGGTCGGCTCCGCGTCCGGCGTGAACCCGGCGATCCCGACCATCGTCAGACCGTACCGCTTCGCGAGGTACGCGAACGCCTCGTGGCTGGTCACGAACGTCTTCAGCTTGCAGGTCGCCAGACCGGTCTTGTACGCCGTGTCGAGCTTGCCGACCTGGTCGAGCATCGCCTTCGCCCGCTCGTGGTACCCGGCGGCGTTCGCGCTGTCGACGCTCACGAGCTTGTCCTCGACCGCCTTGACGACCGCGGCGTACCGCACCGGATCCAGCCAGAAGTGCGGGTCGAGAGCATTGTCCTTGTGGGCGGCGGGGGCCGCGCCCTCCTCGTGCTCCTCGAAGTCTGCGCCGGTGGCCTCCAGTTGGGCGGCCGGGGCGACGTCGAAGCCGGCGTCCTTGGCGTTCTGCTCGACCGCCTCGTCGACGGCGGGCTGCAGGTCCTTCTCGAAGACGACGAGTTTCGCGCCCGCGATCTCGCCGACCTGCTTGGGAGTCAGCTCGAGGTCGTGGGGCTCGACGCCGGGGGCCGTCAGGGTGGTGACGTTCACCGCGTCGCCCCCCACTGTGCGGGCGATGAACTCGAGCGGGTAGAACGAAGCGACGACGTCGAGCTTGCCGTCGCCGTTGCCACTGTCGTCGGAGCCGCCACACCCGGCGAGGGCGAGGGCGGCCAGGGCGGTGGCGCCGGCGACGACAGCTCGAAGACCAGATCTCATGACAATCATTTTCATTTAACGGGAACTGATTGTCAAAACAGGGAGTTCACGATGGCCAGCCGCAACGTCGGGCGACGACGTGCCGACCCCAAGGGCAACCGGCGCCGGACACTCGATATTCCGCAGGGTCACGGACACGGTCACGGCCACGGACACGGCGATCATGTGGTCGACACCTCGGTGGTGAACTCCGACGCGGTCGTCGCCCGGCGCGTCCGGATCGTGGTCGCCGCGATCCTGATCCCGCTGCTCCTGGCCGCCGTGGTCGGGATGATCGTGATGTGGCCGGACGGTGACGTGAAGGTCGCGTCGTACCAGACCGCCACGGCCCGCGGCGAGGTGACGGCGATCAAGGCCTGCCCGAACGTGAAGGACCAGTGCGACGAGGCGACGGTCAAGCTGAGCAACGGCGCCGACAAGGGCCAGGTGATCCCGGTGCAGGTGCCCAAGGCCGGCCAGACGTCGATCCCGGTCAAGGTCGGCCAGTCGATCATGCTCGGGATCCAGGACGCGCCGAAAGTCGCCGACAGATACTCGTACGTCGATCACGACCGGACGAAGCCGTTGCTGCTGCTGGCCGCGCTGTTCGCGGTCGCGGTCGTCGCTCTGTCGCGCTGGCGGGGTTTCGCTGCCCTGATCGCGCTCGCGGTGACCGCGGTGATGCTGACGCAGTTCATCCTCCCGGCGATTCTCAGGGGGGAGAACGCGCTGCTGGTCGCGGTCGTCGGCGGCACGGTCATCATGGCGATCGCGTTGTTCCTCACGCACGGGATCAATGCGGAGAGTTCGATCGCGTTGTCCGGGACGGTGGTCGCGCTCGGGCTGACGGTGCTGCTGGGCTGGTTCTTCACCAAGTTCTGCCAGCTGAGTGGACTGGCTTCCGAGGGTGCGTCCGGGGCCAAGGCGCTGGTGCCGAACATCGATCTGACCGGGTTGCTGGTCGCCGGGATGGTGATCGGCGCGCTGGGCGTACTGGACGACGTCACGGTCACCCAGGCGGCGGCGGTCTGGGAGTTGTCCGCCGCGAACCCGTCCGCCAACCGCCGGGAGCTGGTCACTGCCGGCCTGCGGATCGGGCGTACGCACGTCGCGTCGGTGGTCAACACGCTCGTCCTCGCCTACGCCGGCGCCGCGCTGCCGGTGCTGCTGGTCTTCGCCATCCAGGACCTTCCCGGCCGGGCGGTCCTGTCCACCGAGTCGGTCGCGATGGAGGTCGTCCGCGGTCTGGTCGGCAGCCTCGGGATCATCGCGGCCGTCCCGCTCACCACCGCACTCGCCGCGATGGCAGTCGCCGACCGCTCCCGCGACCTGGTCGCCGCCCCCGAATAACCGAAAATCACCCCTTCCGCCCGAGCGCTCAGCCTTCTACAGTGCTAATTAGGTCACGGAGAGTCCGCCAACGACTACCTTCGGCGACCTAACGGGGTGAGGAGTGCTGATGAGGTTTTGTCATCGGGACGGTTCGACCGTTCATTTGGGGTACTGCGCGACGGTGCATCCGGCTGCGGAGCTCGACGAGTTGCTCGCGGGCCTCGACACGTGTGCGGGTGCGGTCCGCTCGGCGCTCGGCGTACCTGTCCTCGGGGTCGGCCTGTGGTTCCCGCACCGGCTCGCCGATCGCCTGGCGAACTCGCCGGCCGCGCTCAGTAAGCTCCGCCGGGCACTGCAGCGCAACCGGCTCGAAGTCGTCACGCTGAACGGCACGCCGCACGCGCAGTTCACCGACAAGGTCGTCGGCGCCAAGCTGTACTGCCCCGACTGGACCGACCCCGAGCGGCTCCGCTACACGCTCGACCTGATCGACGTGCTGGCCGAACTGCTCCCCTCGGACGCTGCCTACGGGTCGATCTCGACCGTGCCGCTCGCCTGGCGGGTGCCGTGGTCGAAGCAACGGAACCGGGCCGCGCGCGAGGCGATCGACCGCGTCGAACAGCACCTGGCCCGGACCGAGGCCAGGACCGGCCGGAGGATCCGGCTTGCCGTCGAGACCGAACCGGGCTGCGTCCTCGAGATGATCGGCCAGGCCACCGCGTGGCTGGACCGCTATTCCAGCCCGTACGGCGGTACGTCGCGGATCGGCCTGGGACTCGACACCTGTCATCTGGCGGTGCAGTTCGAGGACCCTGCCGAGTCGTTCGAGCTCCTGTGGCGAGCGGGCGTCGACGTGGTCAAAGCGCAGCTGTCCCTGGCGCCGACGCTCGTGGACCCGGGAGACGCCTCCGGTCGGTACGTGCTCGGTCAGCTCGGCATACCGAAGTACCTGCGTCAGGTGCGTGAGTGGGGCGGACCTGGGGTGGACGACGTGGCACAGGCCTACGAACTGTCCGGTCACGCCGCCTGGCGGATGCACGCCCACCTGGCGGCCCACGCTGCGCCACCAGATCCGTTGAGCGCGACAACCGGCGTACTGGATGACTGTCTGACCAGACTGGTCGGTGGTGGGCATCCACTCACGCACCACCTGGAGTCAGAGGTGTACGTGTGGCCGCGTGCGGCCAGAACCCAGCAGGCGTTGGCTAAACGGATCGCCAAGGAGCTGACGTGGCTACGTGACCGGCTGACCGCTCTGGGGCTGGACGAGGTCTGAGTAGTCAGGCAGCGGGGCCGAGCCGAGGGCCTTGCCTACCGCGTTCTGCGACCAGATGAAGCGCTGGACCGGCGTCGGCAGCTTTGCCAGCCCGGCCGCTGCAGCAGGCATCAGCCGCAACGCCAGCGGGCTGCCAGGGATGATGGTGCGCATCACCTTCGGTGCGAGCCGTCGGCTCGGCTCTACCACCGGCCGGATCATCCGCTCGTAGTTGCGCAGTCCTGACGGCAGGTCGCTGCGTGCCGCAGCCAGCTCACCGGCCAAGATGTACGCCGCCACGACAGCAAGGCTCGTACCGCCGCCGACTGCCGGGCCGGGGCAGTAGCCCGCGTCTCCGACCAGACCGATCCGGCCGCGGTGCCAGGTGTCCAATGTGATCTGGGCGATCGAGTCGAAGTAGAAGTCCTCTGCCTGCTCCAGGTGCTCCAGCAGCTGCGGCACCTTCCAGCCGTAGTCCCGGAACTCCTTGGCCAGCAGGGCTTTCTGCTCGTCCCTGTCGCGGTAGTCGTACTGCAGCTCAGGTGCGCGGAACAGGAAGCCCGCACGGACCTGACCGGTCTGGTGCACGCCGTAGATGCCGACCAGTTTGTCGACGGAGAAGTGGGACAGCGTGTGGCTGCCGAGGCCGAAGACGTCCGGCATCGAGAACACCGCGAGGTACCCGCCGAGTGGCCGGTGCAGTGGCTCCTCGGGGCCGAAGACGAGTCGGCGCACGTTCGAGTGCAGGCCGTCCGCGCCGATCACCAGGTCGAAGCGGCGTTCCGTACCCGAGTCGAAGACCACGTCGACTCCGGCGCCGTCGTCGTGGACGCTCGCGATCGAGTCGCCGAACACGTACTCCGCGGTGTCGCGCGTGGCGTCGTACAGGATCCTGGTCAGCTCGCCGCGGAGGATCTCCACGTGCCGGCTCGAGATCCCGGCGTACATCCGGCTGAGGTCGACCTCGACCGGGCGCTTGCCGAACCGCTCGATGGTCATCGCGTCGAGCTGGGTGCGGGCCGCCTCGATCGCGTCCCAGCAGCCCATCCGCCGCGTCACGTCGGCGGCCGAGCTGAACAGGTCGACCGCGTGACCGCCGAGTCCGTGCCGCAGCGCCGGCGTGCGCTCGACGAGCGTCGGCTCGAAGCCGTACCGGTGCAACCAGTGCGCAAGGACCGGGCCGGCCACGCTCGCACCCGAGATCAGGACCTTCATGGCAACTCCCTCGCGTTTGCTTACTTATCGGAAGGTAAGTAAACGAGGGCGGCCTTGTCAATGGCTTACTTACCGGAAGGTCAGCTAACCTCCGGGTATGCCGAGACAACGGACCGGCGACACCCGGGCGCGGATCCAGCAGGCCGCGCTGGAGCTGTTCGCCGAGCGCGGGATGCAGCAGACCAGCCTGCGCGACATCGCCGACCGCCTCGGCGTCACCAAGCCGGCGCTGTACTACCACTTCGCGTCCCGCGAGGACCTGCTCAACAGCCTGGTCGAGCCGATGATCGCCGAGTTCGAGGCGTACGCCGCGGCACAACGGGAAGCCGCCCCGGTCGCACCGCGCGAACTGCTCGGTTCGTACTTCGACGTCGCCTACAAGCACCGCGCGCTGATCCAGCTCGCGATCCGCGACCTCTCGGTGCTGCACGAACTGAAGCTGGCCGACCGCTTCATCGAGTGGCGCGGCACGCTCGCGGAGCTGCTGATCGGCACCAGCCCGTCGCTGTCCGACGTGGTCCGCTGCATGGTCGCACTCGGCGGACTGTCCGACTGCGCGGTGATGATCGACCACGAGCCCGTCGCCGAACTACGTGAGGCCGCGGTCGAAGCGGCGTACGACAGCCTCGGCCGACCCTGATCAGCCGGTGGCGATCCGCGAGACCGCGAACAGCAGGATGACGAGGATCGAGAAGATCCGCAGGAACCGCGGCCCGGTTGTCACCGCGGGCCACGACAGGAACGCCAGCCAGCCCAGCAGCAACGCCAGCAGCACCAACGCCGGAATCCCCACCGGCACCGGAGCGAACACTCCGACCAAAGCCAGGAAGAGGGTGATGCCCGGCAGGGTCAGCTTCGGCGCGGCATGCAGCTTCGCGACGTACGGGTAACTCACCTTGGTGATCCGCTGCCGCAACGGGCTGCTGGGGGTACTCATGCGCCCATTGTTCCAGGTCCTATGGTTGAGCCCGTGTTCGTCGTGATCAGGTTTCGGGTGGGGGAGAGCGCGCAGGCCGGGTTCGCGGAGCGGATGCGGGGCGCGGTCGACGTGCTGGGGCAGCAGAAGGGGTTCGTTTCGGCGCGGGTCGGTCGGAACGTGGACGACCCGGAGTTGCTGGCGCTGACGCTGGAGTTCGAGAACATCGGCAGTTACCGGCGGGCGCTGTCGCCGTACGAGGTGAAACTGGCCGCGGTGCCGCTGTTGTCGGAGGCTCTCGACGAGCCCACGGCGTACGAGGATTTCCTGAGCTGACACGGATTCGATCCATGGTGCCCGGGACCGATAGCCTGGACCCTTCCGTAGATTCGCCAGTATCCATTTCTGTGCCCGTTCTGGAGTCGAAAAGTGCCCGTGGAAACCGTCGATGCCGTCGTCAGCCTCAGCAAGCGGAGGGGCTTCGTGTACCCGTGCGGCGAGATCTACGGCGGTACCAAGTCGGCCTGGGACTACGGACCGCTCGGCGTCGAGCTGAAGAACAACGTCCGCACCCAGTGGTGGCGGACGATGGTGACCGGCCGCGACGACATCGTCGGCCTGGACTCCTCGGTGATCCTGCCGACCAAGGTCTGGGAGGCCTCCGGCCACCTGTCCGAGTTCGTCGACCCGCTGACCGAGTGCCAGTCCTGCCACAAGCGGTTCCGCGACGACCACCTCCGCGAGGACTTCGCCCGCCGGAAGAACAAGGACGCCGACGAGGTCAAGCTCGCCGAGATCGCCTGCCCGAACTGCGGTAACAAGGGCACCTTCACCGAGCCGCGGATGTTCAACGGCCTGCTGAAGACCCACCTCGGCCCGGTCGAGTCCGAGGAGGGCCTGCACTACCTCCGCCCGGAGACCGCGCAGGGCATCTTCATCAACTTCGCGAACGTGATGGGCACCGCGCGGAAGAAGCCGCCGTTCGGCATCGCCCAGGTCGGCAAGAGCTTCCGCAACGAGATCACCCCGGGCAACTTCATCTTCCGGACCCGCGAGTTCGAGCAGATGGAGATGGAGTTCTTCGTCGAGCCGGGCTCCGACGAGGACTGGCACGAGTACTGGCTGAAGGCGCGCTGGGACTGGTACACCGGCCTCGGGCTGAACCCGGACAACATGCGGTTCTACGAGCACCCGAAGGAGAAGCTGAGCCACTACTCGAAGCGCACCGTCGACATCGAGTACCGGTTCAACTTCGGCGGCAAGGAGTTCGACGAGCTCGAGGGCATCGCGAACCGCACCGACTTCGACCTGTCCACGCACTCCAAGCACTCCGGCGCCGACCTGTCGTACTTCGACCAGGAGAAGGGCGAGCGCTGGACGCCGTACGTCATCGAGCCCGCGGCCGGCCTGACCCGCAACGTGCTCGCGTTCCTCCTCGACGCGTACACCGAGGACGAGGCGCCGAACGCCAAGGGCGGGGTCGACAAGCGGACGGTACTGCGTTTCGACCCGCGGCTCGCCCCGGTCAAGGCGGCCGTGCTCCCGCTGTCCCGCAACGCCGACCTGTCGCCGAAGGCCCGCGACCTGGCCGGCGAGCTGCGGAAGAACTGGAACGTCGACTTCGACGACGCCGGTGCGATCGGCCGCCGGTACCGCCGCCAGGACGAGATCGGTACGCCGTACTGCATCACCGTCGACTTCGACACTCTCGAGGACCACGCGGTGACGATTCGCGAGCGGGACTCGATGAAGCAGGAGCGGGTCGCCCTCACCGAGGTCACCGGCTACCTCGCCCAGCACCTGGTGGGTTGCTGACGATGAGGGCTCGGTTGGCTGTCTTCGGACTGCCGGTGCTGTCTGTGCTCGCGGTGCTCGTGCTGTCCTCCTGCTCGGACAGCAAGCCGGAGGCCGGTACGTCGCCCTCGACGCCTGCTTCCAGTACGCCGCCGCCTTCGAGCGCCCCGATCCCGACCGCGTCGACGCCGACGCTGACCGCGCTGCCGACGCCGTCGAAGCCCTGGCCGACGCCGACGGTCACCGGTGCGCCGGAGAACGACGCGCCGCTCGCCGAGCGGATCACGTTCGCGATCGCGAAGCAGGCGCAGATCGCGGCCGGCAAGGCGGCCACCACGACCGTGAAGTGCCCGGGCATCGACAAGGTCGAGACCGCGGGCAACCACGAGCTGACCTGCACGGTGACGTACGCCGGCAAGCCGTACACCGGCACGCTGACGGTCGACGCCAAGCAGTACTCGGCGTCGTACAAGTTCACCTCGGAGTCGGTCGCGATCGTCAGGCCCAAGGTGGTCGACGCCGTACTGCGGACCGTGACGGACGCCGCGAAGGTGACCTGCACGATGGATGATGTTGCCGTGGTCAAGCATTCCGATGCCGGTATCGCGTGTGACGTGACGACGACGGCGAACGCCGTACAGCCCTACAAAGCACAGGTTTCCGGTAACGGACAGGTGCTGGTGGCGAAGGCCTGACCATGCTTCAGCTGGGCAACCTCACGATCGAGACGCCGGTGGTGCTGGCGCCGATGGCCGGTATCACCAACGCGGCGTACCGGCGGCTGTGCGCCGAGCAGGGTGCCGGGCTGTACGTGTGCGAGATGATCACGTCGCGCGGCATCGTCGAGGGCGATCAGAAGTCGCTCGACATGCTGACGTTCGACGCGCGTGAGACGGTTCGGTCGGTGCAGTTGTACGGCGTCGACCCGACGTACATCGGGCGCGCGGTGCAGATCCTCTGTGATGCTTATGGCGTCGCGCATATCGATCTGAACTTCGGGTGCCCGGTGCCGAAGGTGACGCGCAAGGGCGGTGGCGCCGCGCTGCCGTGGAAGCGGAACCTGCTCGGTGCGATCCTGCGGTCGGCGGTGCAGGCCGCGACGCCGTACGGCGTACCGGTGACGATGAAGACGCGGATCGGGATCGACGCTGGTCATCAGACGTATCTCGACGCCGGGCGGATCGCTTCAGACTCCGGCGCTGCGGCGATCGGGTTGCACGGGCGTACGGCGTCGCAGGCGTACTCCGGTCAGGCGGACTGGACCACGATCGCTGCGCTGGTGGAGCACGTTTCGATCCCGGTGCTGGGGAACGGCGACATCTGGGAAGCGGGCGACGCTTTGCGGATGGTCGCCGAGACGGGATGCGCCGGCGTGATCGTCGGGCGTGGGTGTTTGGGGCGGCCGTGGTTGTTCCGCGATCTCGCGGTGGCGTTCGCCGGGGGCGAGGCGTTGAACCTGCCGACGCTCGGCGAGGTCGCCGACGTGATGCGGCGGCACGGTGAGCTGCTCGCGGAGCTGATGGGGGAGCAGCGCGGCCTGCGCGACTTCCGCAAACACGTTCCGTGGTACCTGAAGGGCTTCCCGGCCGGCGGCGAACTCCGCGCCGCCCTCGGCATGGTCGACTCCCTGGCCCGCCTGGACGAGCTCCTCGCGGAACTGGACCGCACCGTCCCCTTCCCGGTCGCCGAACTAGGCGCCCCCCGAGGCCGCCAAGGCAGCCCCCGAGACCACGTCGTCCTCCCGCAAGGCTGGCTGGACGACACAGACGGCCTAACCGCCGACCTCGCCGACGCCGAAATAGGAGTCTCCGGCGGCTAATGCCCGCCATCCGGGTGGTGGCTCAGAGCGTCAAGTGCTGCAGGTCGTCCTCAGAGGTCACTCGTACGGCGTGCTCGTCGGCCTCCGGTGGTTCGAAGTCGGCGAGGTGCTGATCCAGTACGGCGTCCGCGACGTCCCGCCGCTGCGGATCAAGCCGGTTGTCGGCCCGGCGCCGGCGTACCGTCGCGTGGTCCACATCGACGTACACCAAGGTGAATCGCCCCGGCCTCCGCGACGCCAGCGCCCGCCAACCGTCGCGGAGGAACCGCGGCGAACTCGTGTCATCGACGACCACCGAGATCCCCGAGCCCAGCAGTTCGCAGACCTCGGCGCGCGCCATCTCGTGCGTCCGGATCCATTCCTCGACAGGAATGCCGTCACCACCCCACAGCCCCCGGCGCTCATTGATCTCGTCGAGACTCACGATGCGCGCCGCCAGCCGGGGCGCCAGCGCACGTGCGACCGTGCTCTTTCCGGAGAACGCCGTCCCGCACAACAGAACCAATCTGCTTCCCGTCACACCCACCATCAAACCGTCCCGAGGGGTCGGCGCCGCGAGGTTTTCAGCGGGCGTTGGTGGTGCGCCAGGTGATGTAGTCGGCGACGGCTTCGGGGAAGGAGAAGGTGGGGGTGAAGCCGGTCTCATTGGTGAGGCGGGTGATGTCGAGGTGTGGGCTGGTCTGGCCACCGGGCTCGACAGTCAGTTGGCCGGCCGCTTCGCCGTACACGAAAGGCCTGCCGCTGGAGACGTTGTAGGTGGTGTGGTTGAGGGTGTCCGCGCTGACGAGGGAGGCGATCGCGCGGCCCATGTCAGGCGCATAGCACCAGTCGCCACCGGCGTCAGCCGGAAGGGGAGTGGGAGTTTCGCCGCGGAGTACGGCGCTGACGTACGGCGGGATCGGGCTGAAGATCGACTCCGGGTCCATCAGCGGGCCCCAGGTCGAGCCGATCCGGAGCACGATCGGCTGGACGCCGGTTCCGGCCAGGCTGTGCGTCGTCACCGGTTCGACGGCCTTCTTGAAGGCGACGATCAAGTGCGGGAGGTCGGCGGTCGGCAGCGGAAGGTCCTCGTGCCACGGTGATTCGTCCTGTCCGATGTACACCCCGATGCTGCTGGCGACCGCGAACCGCCGTACCTTCCACGCCCGCGCCGCATCCAGCGCATTGAGCAATCCAGCGGTGTCGGTGCGGAAGTACGCGACCGGATCGTCGCCCGGGATGGTGCCGGCGAGGTGCACGATGTCGCTGATGTCGTACCGCTCCCCGAGCGCGAGGAACGCGTCCCGGTCGGTGACGTCGAGCTGTTCGACCGCGACCTTCCCGTCGAGGAACGACGGCGGATCGGTCCGCCGGTACGACGTGACGACGACCTCCTGTCCGAGGTCGAGAAGAGCGCGGGCGGTGTGGGCGCCGATCATTCCAAGCCCGCCGGTAACGAGAATCATGCCCGCGACGCTACGAGCCGTACGGCGTCCGCGTCTTGAACAAATCCCGCACGATCCCTTGACCTCGCCACCGGAATCACGCGATGTTTGACGGCATTGGAATTACGAGTCACTTCCGAACGTAGTTCGTAAATCCAATACAGCCGAACGTGGTTCGTTAAGGAGTGCCGTGGACATCGTGATCGGGGTCGTCACCCACGTGACCCATCACGAGTTGTTCCACGACGCCGCGCGGACGCTGGGCGGGGTGGATCTCGAGTGGGTCAGCTACGACCACGAGGACGAGATCCGCGACAAGGTCGCCGAGTTCCTGAGTACGACGCGACTCGACGGCTTCCTGGCCGGCCCGGTGCCGTACACCGCGAGCCAGGAACTCCTTCCGCCCGGACTGCCGGTCGGGGTGATCCGCTCGTCGGCGCTCGACCTCACGCTCGCGCTCTACCGTGCGCAGGAACGCGGCTGGGGCCGTACGCCGGTCAGCATCGACACGTTCCCCGCCGAAGCGGTCGAGGCGGTCGCCACCGCGCTGGACCTCGATCAGGACCAGATCGACTGCTTGCCCTACGCACCGACCCAGAGCGTCGACGAGATCGTCGCGTTCCACCAGGCCGCGTACCAGAGATTCGGCGAGCGTAGCTACGTGATCAGCGTGCGTGCCGCCGTACGGGAACAGCTCGCCGGCCGGATCCAGATCATGAGCGGTATGCCGGTGCCGGCCACGATCCGCACCGAGCTGCACGAGCTCGCGCTGCGGATCGAGTCCGAACGGGCCAGTGCGCAACGCTTCGCCGCAGGCGTCTTCCTGATCGAGGCGTCGGCGGACGAGGAACGGGCCCGGATCGGTCTGATGAACCACCTGCTCAACACCCCCGAGTTCGCCGGCGCCTGGATCGAGAACCGCGGGCGCCGCGGTGTCGTCGTCTTCGCCCACAAGGCGTTGTTCGAGCGCATCACCCGCAACTGGGTCGCCGTACCCGCACTGGCCGAGGCCGCCGTGGCGCTCGGTGCGCAGATCTCGGCCGGTTTCGGTGTCGGTGTGTCGGCCCGCAACTGCGTGCTGCTCGCCGAGCAGGCGGCCGCGCGCGCCGAGCTCGCCGACGAACCGTGCGCGTACCTGTTCGAGGACAGCGGTGTCGTGATCGGCCCGATGGGGCCGGCCGGCGAAGCGCTGCGGTTCTCGTACCGCGAGCACGGCGACGAGGTCGAACAACTCGCGAAGTACGTCGGTCTGAGCGCGACCACCGTCTCCCGGCTGGCCGCGCTGGACCACGAACTGCAAGGCCGCACGCTCTCGCCTGGAGAGCTTGCCGGTCATCTCGGCATCACGGACCAGAGCGGACGCCGCCTGATCCGGACTCTCGACGCAGGCGGCCTGGTGAGCGTCGAGGGAACTGCCCAGCACCACGCCAAAGGACGCCCGACGCGTCTGTACCGACTGCGCATCGCCCAAGCGTTGGAGGCACAACCATGGAGCTCACCCGCCGCCACATCCTCAAGCTGACCGGTCTCGGACTGGCCGGCCCTGCCCTGCTGTCCGCCTGCTCGAACGACTCCTCCTCGGGAGGTGGTTCCGGCGACGGCAGCGTGAAGTTCGAGGGCTGGGACTACGAGGCAGCGCTGGTCCAGCAGAACCTCGACCGCTTCACCAAGACCAGCAACGTCAAGGTCAACTACACCCCGATCACGAGTGCGCAGTACGTCCAGAAGGTCGTCGCCGAGTTCACCGGCGGCGGCGGGCCCGACGCGCTCTACGTGTACGACGACTCGCTCGCGGCCTGGGTCGAGGGCGACTACCTGCAGCCTCTCGACGGGATGGCCGGCGTCGACGAGGTCTACGACGCGATCTACCCCGGCAACGCCCAGGCGATGACGTACGACGGGAAGCGGTACGGCCTCCCGTACTACACCGACGCGACGTGCCTGACGTACAACGCCGGAATCCTCGCCCAGGCAGGGATCTCGAAGCCGCCGGCCAGTCTCGAGGAGCTCGAGGCGCAGGCGTTGAAGATCAAGAAGGCCGGCCTGCTGGAGTACCCGATCGGTGTGCCCGCGCAGTTGTCCGACACCTGGTGGTCCTGGGTGTGGGCGCTGCTGTTCGGCAGCGGCGGGAACATGTTCGACGACCAGCAGAACCCGATCATGAACACGTCCGACACCGTGACGAAGGACGTGTTCGCCTGGCTGCAGCAGGCCGCGACCAAGTCGAAGGTGATCGACCCGGCGTCGCTGCAGCTGTTGCCGGTGCCGGTCGACAACGCGATGAAGGCGAACCGGTACGCGTACACGATCGGCGCCCGCTACGCGAGCCGCGACTACAACGACCCGGCCAAGTCCAAGGCCGCGGGCAAGATCCGGATGGGGCTCGTGCCGAGCCTGGACGGCAAGGAGCACGGGACCGTCAGCAACACCCGGATGTACGGCCTGGCGAAGGACACCGAGGTCAAGGACAACGCGTTCAAGCTGCTCACGTACCTCGGCGGGTACGACGACCAGAAGCAGCCGTACACCGCGAAGTTCTGGTTCCTGCAGCGCGGACTGGGTTTTGCCTACAAAGCGATGGTCAACGATCCGACGATCACCGCGGCGCTGAAGAAGTTCGCCGACCCGAAGGTCTACACGCACCTGGCCGAGATCGCCAAGCCGCGCAACGTCCTCGGGGTGCCCTGGTACACCGAGTTCGAGACCGAGATGCACAAGGTCGTGCAGGGCGTGCTCAGCAACCAGACCCAGCCATCGGCAGCAGTCGCAGCGCTTGCGAAGTCGGCCGAGACGCTCAAGAAGAAGTACTCCTGACGATGGTTGCGTTCGCCGAACGCCGGCCGCTGGGCGACAACGCGAAGGCCTGGGCTCTGAATGCTCCGGCGATCGCGGTGATCGCCCTGCTCGTCGCCTATCCGATCGGGTACTCGTTCTACGTCAGCCTGCAGAAGAACAACCTGAAACGCCCGCGGGCCAAGCGATTCATCGGGTTCGACAACTACAAGGCACTGCTCAGCGACCAGGCGTTCCTGTCCGCGCTGAAAGTCTCGGCGTTGTTCGTGCTGGTGGTGCTCGGGCTGACCGTCGTACTCGCGCTGATCCTGGCGCTGGTGCTGAACGAACGGTTCCGCGGCCGCGGTCTGCTGCTCAGCCTCGCTTTGTTGCCCTGGGCAATGCCCGGGGTGGTGAACGGACTGATGTGGCGGACGATCTTCGACGCGAAGACCGGCGCGCTGAACGGTCTGCTGCAGCAACTCGGGCTGATCGACAGCTACCACGCGTGGCTCACGTCCGGCACGGGCGCCTTCCTGTTCACGGCGCTCGCCCAGGTCTGGAACACGCTCCCGTTCTCGGTCATCATTCTGCTCGCCGGATTGTCAACAATCCCCTCAGAGCTGTACGACGCCGCCACCGTGGACCGCGCCGGCGCGTGGCGACGGTTCACCGAGGTGACTGTGCCGTGGCTCCTCCATCCACTCCTGATCGTCCTCATCCTCGAGACGATGAACGCGTTCCGCGCGTTCGACACCATCTACGTGCTGACCGGCGGCGGCCCCGGCGACGCGACCACCACGATCGCCCTCCTCGACGTGCAAACCGTCCTCACCTTCACCGACTTCGGCCTGGGCAGCGCCTACGCCTGGGTGATCACCGCCATCACATTGCTGATCTCCGTCGGCTACATCGGCCTCCTCTACCGGAAAGGAAACTTTGAGGTATGAGCACTCAGGTACGCATTCCTCTGAGTTACCGGATTCCGTGGAAGAAGATCGTGCTTTATGTGCTGGCGGTTGGCTTCGCGCTCTATCTGGTGTTGCCGTTCTACTGGATCGTCGCGATGAGTTTCATGCACGAGGTGGACGCGATCTCGGTGCCGCCGCACTGGGTTCCGACGCATCCGACGCTGGAGAACTATCTCGGGTTCGTCCGTCCGAACGCGGCGCAGGAGCTCGTCGGTGGGCGGGCCGTGTCGGAGACGCCGTACTCGCTGCGGAACAGTCTGGTCGTGGCGACCGCGACCGCCGTACTGAACCTTGTGCTGGCGACGTTCGCGGCGTACTCGTTCTCGCGGTTGAAGTTCCGGGGGAGTCAGGTGCTGCTCGTGCTGTACCTGCTCACCCGGATGGTGCCGGGGATCGCGATCATCATCCCGTTCTATTTGCTGATGCGGTCGTTCGGGCTGCTGGACACGTATCTCGCGCTGATCCTGTCGTACACGACGTTCGCGTTGCCGATCACGATCTGGATCCTGAAGGACTTCTTCCGGTCGGTGCCGCGTGAACTGGAGGAGGCGGCGCGCGTCGATCGGTGCGGATGGTTCCGGACGATGTGGACGGTATTCCTGCCGGTCGCGGCGCCGGGCTGGTCGCGGCCGCGGTATTCGCGTTCATGACCGCGTGGAACGAGTTCATGTTCGCGCTGTTCCTGACCAGTACGAAGGCGGCGAAGACGATCCCGGTGGTGGCGGCGAACTTCGCCACCGACTTCAACACCCAGTTCACCGTGATGGCCGCGGCCGGTGTGCTCGCGGTCGTTCCACCCCTGCTCCTTGCCCTGCTCTTCCAGCGCAAGCTGGTGCAGGGCATGGCCGCCGGATCCGTGAAGGGCTGAGGCACATGGCTGAAGTGCGTTTGGAAGGCATCACCAAGTCGTTCGGCGGCAAGACCGCCGTCCACGATCTCAACCTGACCGTCGAGGACCGCGAGTTCCTCACGCTGGTCGGACCGTCCGGTTGTGGAAAGTCGACAACCCTACGCATGATCTGCGGGCTGGAGCGGGCCACCGAGGGGCACATCTTCTTCGACGGCAAGCCGGTCAGCTGGCTGCCCGCGAACAAGCGGGACGTGTCGATGGTGTTCCAGAGCTACGCGCTCTACCCGCACAAGACCGTGCGGCAGAACATCGGGTTCGCGCTGAAGATGATGCGGGTGCCGAAGGCAACGATCTCCGAACAGGTCCTGCAAGCCGCCCGGACGCTGGACATCGAGGACCTGCTGGACCGCAAGCCGCGGGAACTGTCCGGCGGCCAGCGGCAACGGGTCGCGCTCGGGCGGGCGATCGTCCGCGACGCCGGCGCCTATCTGCTCGACGAGCCGCTGTCGAACCTCGATGCCCAGCTCCGGGTGCTGATGCGTGCGGAGATCAAGCGGCTGCACGTCGACGTGGCGCGGACGTTCATCTACGTCACGCACGACCAGGTCGAGGCGATGACGATGTCGGACCGGATCGCGGTGATGCGCGACGGCGTCGTCCAGCAGTGCGCGACACCGGAGGAGATCTACGAGCGCCCGGCGAACCGGTTCGTGGCGTCGTTCATGGGTTCACCGCCGATGAACTTCGTCACCGGCGAACTCGCCGACGTCGACGGGGTCCGCATCTTCCGCGCACCCGCGTTCACCCAGCCCCTCCGGCTCGACGCGGAGCCGGCCGACCCGGCCGTGGTCCTGGGGATCCGCCCGGAAGACATCACGTTGTCGACAACCCCCGAAGCCGGCCATCACCCCGGGAAGGTCTTCGTCTCCGAACCGCTCGGCCCCGACGTCCTCGTCACCGTCCGGATCGAGGGCGAGCTGATCAAGGCCCGCGTCCCGACCCCGTTCCGCCTCGGTCACGACAGCACGGTGTACGTCGGGTTCAACCCGAACCGCCTGCACCTGTTCGCCGCCGCCGACGGCACCGCACTCCACGCGCCCGAACGAGAGGAACACTCTTGAGAGACCCCGAGAACGCGACTGTCGAGGTCGACCTGCCCGCCGACTTCGACGACTTCTGGGCGGCCGGCCTGGCGGACTGCGCGTCCTACCCGCTGGACCCGGTGCTCACCGAGATGCCGACGCTCTCCACAGACAATGTGATTGTCTACGATCTGCGCTTCACCAGCTACGGCGGTCTGCGGATCGCCGGCTGGTACGCCGTCCCGCGCGCGGGCACCGCGCCGTACCCGGGCCTGGTGACGATTCCCGGGTACATCTCCGAGCCGACCGTCCCGAAGGAGTGGGCGGAACTCGGGTACGCCGCGCTCGCGATCGCGCCGCGCGGGAAGCTCCGCTCGAACGACGTGTTCAACCCCGGGTACCCAGGCCTGCTGACGCACAACATCGTCGACCCCAACACGTACGGGTACCGCGGGTTCTACCTCGACGTGGTGCGCGCGGTCGAAGTATTGCTTGATCGTCCAGATGTCGACAATCTGCGGATCGGATTGCAGGGGTCGAGCCAGGGCGGTGGACTCGGGATCTCCACGGCCGCGTTGCTCCCCGAGGTGATCCGGTGCGTTGCGGCGGGAGCGCCGTACCTCTGCGGGATCATGGCCGCGCCGACGCTGACCCGGTCGTACCCGTACGAGGAGATCAACGAGTACCTGCGGATCCATCCGAAGGACGTCGACCGGGTGCGGGAGACGGTCGCGTACTACGACGGGCTGAACTTCGCGCCGAAGGTGCAGGCGCCGACGCTGATCTACCTCGGGCTCGAGGACGACGTCTGCCCGCCGGAGACCGGGTTCGCGTTGCACCGCACGCTGACGTGCGAGAAGACGCTCCGGACCTATCCGCACTGCGCGCACCACGCCGGCCTGCCGGACGTCATGCGCGTCGTGGAGGACTTCCTTGCCGAGCACCTCACCCCGGGACGGTGACCTGATGACCTTCGATGCCTACTGGGCCGCGGTCGACGAAGAACTCGCGGCGATCCCCGGCCGCCCGGTGCTGGACGTGGTGCCGGCGCGGACGACCGAGGAGGCGACGTTCTAC
The DNA here is from genome assembly GCA_963822475.1 of uncultured Actinomycetota bacterium. Taxonomy (GTDB): domain Bacteria; phylum Actinomycetota; class Actinomycetes; order Propionibacteriales; family Kribbellaceae; genus Kribbella. Next base: position 1,187,139 of record CAWGHT010000004.1, on the reverse strand, counting down.
ACGGTGCGGATCACCAGCACCGGGCCGTACCGCGTGTACGGCAACCTCAGTATTCCAAAGGGCGACGGCCCGTTCCCCGGGCTCCTCATCACGCCGCGCTACGGAAGTGTCAACAACATCCCGCACCCGAACGACCGGAGCCGGTACGTCGTACTCGGGCTGATGCACCGCGGTCAGCGGCTCGCCGACGAAGGGTTCGCGGCGGCGTACCCGGGCCTGCTGACGATGGGGATCGACGACCCGTCGACGTACATCTACCGGGGGATCGCGTCGGATTGTCTACGAGCGGCGGAGTTCCTGATGGGCCTGGCCGAGGTCGATCCGGCGCGGGTCGCGGTGACCGGTGACGATCTCGCGGTGCTGACGGCGGGGCGACGGCCCGGGTTCAGCACGGTGCGGGTGACAGACCTGCTGTTCTACCGCGCGATGGAGGCGCGGCTGAAGTCGTGCCTGTATCCGTTGGAGGAGCTGAACGACTACCTACGGGGTGGTGGATCGTCGACTGAAGGATTGTCGACAACCCTGGCGTACTTCGATCCGTCGCGGCACGCTCCCGCGGTCGCAGGCCGGACGCTGCTTGCCGTCGACGACGCCGACTGGTGCAGTGAGCTGCTGTCGGCATTGCCGGATCCGGAGGTCTACGAGGTCACCCACCTCGACGGCACCGACAACGACTTCCTCGACGCGTGGCTGGCCGAGCGGTTCGGCGTACCCGCGATGTCGAAGTTCGTCGCATGACCGCACCACTCGGCGTACGGCCGGTCATCAACGCCAACGCCACGGTCACGGTGCTCGGCGGATCGTTGATGCCGGCCCCGGTCCTGCAGGCGATGAACGACGCGGCGGCGCAGTTCGTCGACCTGCCCGAGCTGAACGAACTGGTGGGGGAGCGGCTCGCGGAACTGACCCACAACGAGGCGGCGTACGTGACGTCCGGCGCCGCGGCCGCGATCTCGCTGACGGTTGCCGCCTGCATCACCACCGCATCGCAGGCGTTCCCCACCGACGCCGAGGTGGTGATGTTCGCGAGCCAACGCAACGGCTACGACTACTCGGCCCGACTCACGGGCGCTCGCGTCGTCGAGATCGGCCCGTCGTACGACGAGTTGCGTACGGCGCTCGCCCGCAAGCCTGCGTGCGTGCTGTGGTTCGCGGGCGCGCACTACGCGGCGGGTGCGTTGCCGGTGGAGGAAGTAGTGCAGGGTGCGCGCGAGTTCGGCGTACCGGTGATTGTGGATGCGGCGGCGCAGATCCCGCCGGTTGCGTCGCTGTGGCGGTTCACGCGGGACATCGGTGCGGATGCGGTGCTGGTGAGTGGCGGGAAGGGGCTGCGGGGGCCGCAGGCGAGTGGGCTGGTGCTGGGGAGGCGGTGGCTCGTGGATCGGGTACGGGCGCACACGTCGCCGAAGCAGGAGCTCGGGCGCGGGATGAAGGTGGGGAAGGAGGAGCTGATGGGTCTGCTTGCGGCGGTCGAGTGGACGCTTGCGCAGGACGAGGTCGAATTGTTGGCTTCCTACGAGCGGATTGTTGACAATTGGATCGTTGGCTTGCAGGGGATCGTGGCCGTCGAGCGCGGGTACCCGAGCGAGGCCGGCCAACCCCACAGCCGGGCCGTGCTCCGCCTCACCGGCGGCCGCGACCGCGACGAGGTGATCAAGGCCCTGTGGGACGGCGACCCACGCATCGCGGTCGGCACCTTCGGCGTACCCGACGACGCCATCGCCCTCAACCCCCAGACCCTCCAACCCGGCGAGGACAAAATCGTTCTCGATGCATTGACGGCTCTTCTAAGCTCTGAGGATGGCGAGCAAGCCGGATGAGACGCGGGACGGCGTTGACCTGACCAACCTGGATCAGCCGTTGTTCGACGGGGCTGATGCGAAGAAGCGGGATCTCGTCGACTACCTGGACGCGGTGCACGAGCGGATCGTGCCGGAGCTGCGGGAGCGGCCGTTGTCGGTCGTGCGGATCCGGCCGGGGCAGCCCAAGTTCATGCAGAAGAACGTCCCGAAGTACACGCCGGACTGGGTGAAGACCGTGCAGGTCTGGGCGGAGGCGTCGAAACGCGAGGTGTCGTACGCGTTGTGCGACGACCGCCGGACGCTGCTGTGGTTCGCGAACCAGCGCGCGGTCGAGTACCACCCGACGTTGATGCGCGCCGACCGGTGGGACCGCGTCACGCATCTCGTGCTCGACCTCGACCCGCCGGAGGGCGAGACGTTCTCGATGGCGGTGCAGGCCGCGCTGCTGGTGCGGCAGGCGCTGACCGACTGCGGGTTGTCCGGCGCGGTCAAGACGAGCGGCGCGAAGGGTGTGCACGTGATCGTGCCGATTGTCGACACGGTGACGATCGAGGACGCCGCGGCTGCCACGCGGGCGATCGCGGCGCGGGCCGAGAAGATCGATCCGTCGGTCGCGACCACGGCGTACATCAAGGATGACCGGCACGGGAAGGTGTTCGTCGACTCCACGCGGTCGGGCGGTGCGACGGTGGTCGCGGCGTACAGCCCGCGCGTCCGGCCCGGTACGACGGTGTCGTTCCCGGTCGGCTGGGACGACTTGGAGAGCGTGACGCCGCGCGACTTCACCGTCCGCACCGCCCCGGCGCTCCTCGGCGATCGCGACCCGTGGGCCGATCAGCTCCCCGCGCCGCAGGAGATCCCAGAGGACGTCCTCGTCGAAGGCCGCGCCATCCCGGTCGCCCGCGTCGCCGCCATGCACGAAGGCAAACGCCGCAAACGCGCCCGCGAAGCCGAAGAACAGAAGAAGGCCGAATAGCTCCTACTCCGTGGCGGTTGTCAGGTCGAGGCTGCGGCGGCGGACGGCCGGGGACGGGTGGTTGCGGAGGGCAACCAACAGCTCGCGCCACTCGGCGGACCACCCGGCCCGAGGCGCGGCCGCGCTCACGAGGACGTGGGCCAGCAACCCGGATGCCAAGTCAGTGGAGTGGACAAGCGAATCGGCAACCGGCAGCAGGTCCGCAGGCGTCCAGGTCGACTCGGTCGCAGAGAGGCGAGCGGAGACAAGGTCGGCCGCCGTCAGCGCCGCCAACGGATCATCACCGACCAGCTCGCGAAGCTCGACGACCGACTGCGAATGCACCAGAAGCCGCAGCCGGAGCTCCAGAAAGTCGGAGCCAACCAGCTCGTCCGCAACCACGCGCAGGTACCGGCGATCCTCCGCCGACCGGCGGCTGAACTGCGAAGACAGCTGACTCACCAGATACGTGAGCCGCTGCCGCGCCGGATGATCCCGATCCGGCAACGCGTTCGGCAGCGCAGGATTCGCCTCCGACCGCACCAGCAGCCGAGCGACGTCAACCACGTCGTCCAGCCCCGCCGGCGCATCCGTCGCGACGAACGAGACGAGCGCAGTGATCGCGTCCCGCCACACCCGACCGCGCAGCGACAGCCGGCTGATGAAGTCCGCGCAAACCCGAGTAGCAGCCGGGTTGTACCGCGCCCACCCCCGCAACGCGAGCAACGCCGGCCCCACAACCTCCGGCTCGCTACGACTCGTCACAGCGATCAACAGGTCGGCGTACCGCGCCCGGTACCCCACAGGTACGTCGTACGCGCGCCGTACCGTCAACGCCGTCGCAGTAGCCGGAGAGTCGTGCACCGCCTGCTCCAGCACCGCCCACGCAGCAGGGTCGTACAGCAAGTACTGCGACACAGTCCGCGCGATAGCGGCCCGCACGTCCCGATGCGCACCAGCCCACGCCTCCGTCAGTACGGCGCTAGCTCCAGGAGCCCGTAGCTCGCCGAGCAGCCGCACCGCCTCCTTCCGCGACGTGACCTTCACGCGTCCACCAGTCAGCACCGGCTGCAGCAGCCCCGGCAGCAGACTGGGCCGAACGAACCGCGCCGCCCGACTAGCCGCATACACAGCGACCCGCGCCCGGTCGTCACCCGCATGCGCGAGCAGCAACGGCATAGCGAGGTCAGGCCGCTCTGTCCACGCCAACGCAGCCAGCGCGGCCTCCTGCAGCAGTACGTCGGAACTCCCGAGGAACTCGTCCAACGCAGCCCTACCCGCGCCCGGCACGCGTCCAAGCGTCCTTACCGCCAGCGCCCGGTACCAGGTGTGCATTCGGTCGTCACGGGCAGCTTGGACGAGCAGGTCGGCGTACCGGGCCTGCTGTCGCGGCAGCCAGCGGCGGAGGGCGTAGTCGGGTACCTGCCAGGACGTGCTGCTGCGATCGAAGCGGCGAATCCGATCCGCCGCGGCGAGGACCGGGTCGAGCAGGTCGGTGTAGTGCTCGGTGACCAGCCACCACACCGGGTGCCAGCGGGCCATGGTGACGTCCCGGTCGACGATCTGGCGGAGGCGCTCGTACCGGGTCAGGGGCGGTTCCAACCAGTACCTGCAGGCCTGCTCGGACGTGTACTCCTGGTCCGACCAGAGCGCCTGCTCGAGCACACTCTCGAGGTGATCCGTCGTCCAATCGCGGCGGCCCAGAGCCGCGGCCACCGTGAACGCCAGCGAGAACTCCTCGCGCTTGGCGGCGGCCTCGATCGCGGGCCGGAGCGCCTCGTACACGGCGGCTTCCCGTCCGCGCGGCAGCCTGTCGACCAGCGGATCCAAGTCGATCCGGCCACGGTTCTCCGACAACCGCGTGTGCGCCTGCAAACCCCAGTCCAGCAGCGTGGTCCGGTTGCCCAAGACGCCTTGTACGACAGCATTCTCAGCAAGCTGCGTCAGCGCATGCCGCGTCGCCCACGACGCGTCCCGCGCTGCCAGCGCATCGGTGAGCAGGGTGTCCAGCGACTCGGTCAGTGCATCGGTCAGCAGTGTCGGCGGCAGGTCCGCGACAGCCTGTACGGCGTTGAGCCGCACCGTGTCCTGGTCGTTGCGGATCCGCCCGGCCACCCAGCTGACAGCCTGCACGACCTGCTCCGGCCGCCTGCCGTACCCAGCCGACCGGATGACCCCCTGGTAGACCGAGCTGCGCACACCCGCGTCCGGATCGCCCACCTCCGGTTCGAGGAGTGCGAAGGCCTCGTCGAACGGGAGGTGACCAGCGATGCTGCGCCACCACCACCTGTCTTCACTGACCGCAGGCAGCGCCAGCATCCGACGTGCCTGCTCCGCGCGCACAGCGTGCGGCAGCACCTGGAGAAGCTCCGTACTCAGCTGCGCCTGCCCAAGATCGACGTACTGCGTCACCGCCGCGAAGATGACCGCCCGCCGCGACGGCTCCAGTACGTCGAGGAAGGTGTCGAGCTGCGGCCACAGGACCCGTCCGAGGGTGATGAGGTCGTCGTCGGAGTACCTGTGCAGGCGACGCCGGAACGCCGGCGTCAGCGCCCGTGTCACCACACCGCGCCGGTCTGGTGCGAGCAGCAGCTCCAGAACACCTGCTGGGTCCCGGTCCGTGAGTGGACCGATGATGTCGAGCACTGCGATGGGGAGGTCGTGCGCGGGCACCGCCTCCTTGATCAGCTCCAGCACCGCGTCCGGTGCGTGCTCTAGTGACGCGGTGACCCCGTGTCCTACGCTCTGCCACCACTCGTCGTGGGCTGGGAGCGTCTGGCGAGCAAACGCCAGTACCTCGTCCGGATGGTGCTTCGCGAGCTGACGCCAGCCGCCAGGCGTCACGCAGTACGCCAGCTCGGGCAGCAGCCGCGCCACGGTCGTGTGATCGGTAGCGTCGAGCAGACCGGTCGCAGCGACGTCACCCCAGCGCGCCCGGTGCTCGTCGATCAGCCGTACGGCGAGATGCTCGCGCCGCTGCCGACGTACCAGGGCCACCAGCTTCGAGCGCAGTGCCGCGGGCGCGTCGTCGTACACGATCCGCAGATCGTCGTCCGCGACCGGCACCCCGCGACGGACCGCGGCGAGCGCCCGTGACTGCACGGCCGGATTCGGGTCCCGGAGCATCCGGCGGACGTACGACGCCTCGCGGGCGACCTCGGCGATCTGGAGTCCGAGGACGCGCTCGAACGCGGTACCTCGACCCAACTCGTCGAGCAGCCCCACCAGCTCGTCGCGCCTGATCGGCGAGCAGGCGTACGCGCTGCCCGTACGAGAGTCCGTCGATCGATCGCAGCAACTCGGGCAGACGCATGCACCCATCCTGCCCAACAGGAGGTGTCAGCTCTCCAGCGAGGCGCCGGCGGCCAGTCGGAGTTCGGTGAACACCGCGGCCAGTTTTGGCAACGTGTAGTGGGCGTTCAGGCCGCTCGGGTTCGGCAGGATCCAGACGCGGGTGCCGCCGATCATCCGATCCTGCCTACCCACTGCCGCCGTACGTTCCGCGAACGCGTCCCGGTACGCCGTGACGCCGAGCACCGCCAGCCACTCGGGCTGCACGTCGAGCACCTTCTTCACCAGGTTCTCGCCACCCGCCACGAACTCGGCGCGCGTCAACTCCGCGGCCTTCGCCGACGGCCGGTCGACCACGTTGGTGATCCCGAGCCGATAGGTCAGCAACTCCTGCTGCTCGACAGGCTGCAGCTGGCGAGGGGTGAATCCGCTCAGGTGCAACGCCGGCCAGAACCGGTTCCCCGGCCGCGCGAAGTGATGCCCGGTCTCCGCCGACATCAGCCCCGGGTTGATCCCACAGAACAACACCCGCAACCCGCCGCGGATCACATCCGGAATCCCGTCCACGCCCCAAACCCTAGACCGGTACCGAAGGACGGGTAGTGGTGGCCGCGCCCGGCGACTGCGCACGCCTGGCGGCCGCGCCCGCGAGCGGCCGTCCGAGCGACCACTACCCGTCCTTCGGTACGCAATCACCGCGTCAACCCAGGGTTGACGACCAGGTTCGTCAACCTAGGGTTGACGGCATGACTCCTGGACCTGATCTGCAGCAACTGATCAACACGATCAAGGCCGACGCCGGCAGCGACGACGAGCTGGAGCAGCTCGGGACCGCGGCGGCGACGATCAGCGAACTGACCGCCACCAGCGACGCCGCCCTCGGCTTCTTCGTCGACCGGGCCCGCGGCGCGGGGAAGTCCTGGGTCGAGATCAGCACCGTGCTCGGCGTCAGCAAACAAGCCGCCCACAAACGCTTCGCCGACTCCTGGACCGCCCGCCCGGCGTTCGAGCGCTACACCCAGCGGGCCCGTGCGGTCGTCCAGGCGGCCGCCGGTATCGCGCACGACCGCAACCACGATTTCGTCGGCACCGAGCACCTGCTGCTCGCGATGTACCAGGAGCCCGGCGCGATCGCCGCCAAGGTTCTCGTCCAGCACGGCATCACCGAGGACTCGGTGCGGACGGCGGTCGACGTCCAGAGCCCGGCCGGGTCAGCCGAGCGACCAGCCGAAGAGCCTCGACGCCGAGAACCCGCCGTACACCCGTCGCGCCGCGCACGTCCTCCAAGGAGCGGTCGGCGAGGCGGTGACACTGGGCCACAACTACGTCGGCACCGAGCATCTGCTGCTCGCGTTCTACCGGGACCAGGCCGGGATCGCCACGAAGATCCTGCTCGAGCAGGGCCTGGAGGAGTCGGCCGCCTGGACCGATATCCGTGCCGCCCTCGAAGGGTTCACGAAGTAGGTTGGGCGCATGCCTGATTGGTCTGCGCGGTTGAACGAGTTGGCGGTGGCGGCCGAGGTCACCGGTGCGGTGCTCGGGATCTGGCACGACGGCGAGACGACCATCGCGCCGTACGGCGTCCTGAACGCGCACGACCGGCGTCGAGACCACCGCCGACTCGCTCTTCCAGATCGGCTCGATCAGCAAGCCGTGGACCGCGTCGATGATCGTCCAGCTCGCCGCCGAGGACCGGTTCGGCCTGGACGACCCGATCGTCAAGTTGTTGCCCGAGGCACCTGTCGACCCGCGGATCACCGTCCGTCACCTGCTGACCCATACCAGTGGCATCGACGGCGACCTGTTCACCGACACCGGCCGCGGCGACGACTGCCTGCAGCGGTACGTCGCTCTGCTCGCGGACGTGGACCAGCTCTTCGAGCCCGGTACGGCGTACTCGTACTGCAATGCCGGATTCGTGCTGCTCGGCCGCTTGATCGAGGTGCTCGACGACCGGACCTGGGACGAATCGCTGAAGGCCCGTCTGGTCGAGCCTCTCGGCCTGAACCACACGGTCACCCTGCCGGAAGAGGCGATCCTGGAACGCGCCGCGGTCGGCCACCTGGCGACGGACGGTTCGCGGGTGAAGACGTGGCAACTCCCGCGCAGCATCGGCCCCGCCGGGACGATCAGTGCGAGCGCGGCCGACCTGCTCGAGTTCGCCCGGATGCACCTGACCGACGAGCGGTACGCCGTCATGCAGGAGCCGCAGGTCGCCGTTCGCGGCCGGCATCGGTGGCTTCGTCGACCTCGGCCTGACCTGGCGGATCTACGACTGGAGCGGCCGCCGGCTGTTCGGTCACGACGGGTCGACGATCTCCCAGCTCGCCTTCCTGCGCATCGATCCGGAGGCGCGGCTGGCCATGTGTCTGCTGACCAACTCCGGCAACGGCACGCGCCTGTTCGAGCCGCTCGTCTCCGAGGTGTTCACCGAGTACGCCGGTGTCGCGCATCCGCCCGCGCCGCAGCCGATCGACGTACCCGTCGACGACCGTCACGCCGGACTGTACGAACGCGCCAGCGTGCGACTCGATGTCGCGAAGCGTGACGACGAACTGGTGATGGTCTACACCGCTACGGGAGACCGGCTGCTGTTCTCGGATGACCCGGTGCACGAGTACGAGTTGCGCCCGGCGGAACCGGCCGACGGCAACCATTTCGTCACCCGCGAGTCGCCGGCGCACCCGTGGGTGCCGGTCACGTTCACCCCGACGTACGTGTTCACCTCCGGACGGGTCACGCCCAGGCGTTGAGATATTTGAGGTGCGCTTTGGGTGCGGCGAGCTAACGTCGTCAGCGTGACTAGTGCACCTGCTGAACTCCCTCGTAAAGCCGGTGACCTCCGGGCCGCCGGATATCTTCCTCGGTCGATCAAGGCCGAGATCCGTGACAACCTGCTGAAACAGCTCCGCGCCGGGCGTGATCCCTGGCCCGGCATCGTCGGCTTCGGCCGTACCGTGATTCCCCAACTCGAACGCGCCCTGATCGCCGGGCACGACGTCGTACTGCTCGGTGAGCGCGGTCAGGGCAAGACGCGCCTGCTGCGCACCCTGGTCGGTCTGCTCGACGAATGGACCCCCGTGATCGAGGGCGCCGAGCTGCCCGAGCATCCGCTCGACCCGATCACGCCCGCCTCGCGCCGCCGCGCCGCCGAACTCGGCGACGACCTGCCGGTCGCGTGGCTGCACCGCGATCTGCGGTACGCCGAGAAGCTCGCCACCCCCGACACCTCGGTCGGTGACCTGATCGGTGACGTGGACCCGGTGAAGGTTGCCGAGGGCCGCAGTCTCGGCGACCCGGAGACCATCCACTTCGGACTGGTCCCGCGGGCGCACCGGGGCATCGTCGCGATCAACGAGCTGCCCGACCTCGCCGAGCGCATCCAGGTCGCGCTGCTGAACGTGATGGAGGAGCGCGACATCCAGGTCCGCGGGTACACGCTCCGGCTGCCGCTCGACGTGTTGCTGGTGGCAACGGCCAACCCCGAGGACTACACCAACCGCGGCCGGATCATCACGCCGCTGAAGGACCGCTTCGGCGCCGAGGTCCGGACCCACTACCCGCTCGACATCGACGCCGAGGTGGACGTGATCCGGCAGGAGGCCGAGTTCACCGCCGAGGTCGGCGAGCCGTTGCTGGAGGTGCTGGCCCGGTTCGTCCGGCACCTGCGCGAGTCGACGTCGATCGACCAGCGGTCCGGCGTGTCCGCCCGGTTCGCGGTCGCCGCGGCCGAGACGATCGCCGCCGCCGCGCTGCGCCGTTCGGCGATCACGGGCGAGGAGCCCGCGGTGGCCCGGCCGGTGGATCTCGAGGCAGTTCCCGCCGTACTGCGGGGCAAGCTCGAGTTCGAGCCGGGTGAGGAGGGGCGCGAGATCGAACTGCTCGAGTACCTGCTGCGCCGGTCGGTGGCCGACACCGCACGTGAACGGTTCGCGGGACTCGACCTGACTCCGCTCGCGCATGCTGTTGCTGACGGCAACCTTGTGACGACAGGGGAGCGCGTGCCCGGCCGGGACGTGCTGGCCGCGCTGCCGGAGCTGCCTGTCCTGCACGACGTCGCCGCCCGCGCCGGTGTCGAGCCGGACGACTCGTCCGGACGGATCGCCGCCGCGATCGAACTCGCCCTGGAGATGCTGTACCTGTCCAAACGCGTAGCCAAGGACGCCGACGACGACACCACGGTCTACGGGTCCTGACATGTCGGCGTCTATTCCGGAAGGCTGGTCCTACGGGCCGTGGCACGACGGGCCGGATCCTCTGAAGGCGCCGGCGGATCTGCGGGATGCGCTGGACGAGATCGGCCGGGACGTGATGAACGGGTCGTCGCCGCGGTCCGCGCTGGAGGAACTGCTCCGGCGCGGCACCCGGAACACCCAGGGCCTGGACGACCTGAGCCGCCGGTTGTGGGAGCGCCGCCGCGAGATCGAGCGGCGGCACAACCTCGACGGCACCCTGCGGGACGTCCAGCGCCTGCTGAACGAGGCCCTGGAAGCGGAGCGGCGCGAGCTGTTCCCGAATCCGTCCGACGACGCGCGGTTCAAGGAGGCCGAGCTCGACGCGCTTCCCTCCGGTACGGCGGCCGCCGTACGGGAGCTGGCGAACTACCAGTGGGAGTCGTCGGAGGCCCGGGAGAAGTACGAGCAGATCCGTGAGCTGCTCGGACGGGAGCTGCTCGGTTCGCGGTTCGAGGGCATGAAGGAGGCGCTGCAGCAGACCACGCCTGAGGACGTCGAGGCGATCAACGAGATGCTCGCCGACCTCAACGCGTTGCTGGCAGCCCACGCGCAGGGCCGGCCGGAGGTACCGGAGCTCTTCGAGGAGTTCATGGCCAACCACGGCGAGTTCTTCCCGGAGAATCCACGGAATGTCGACGAGCTCATCGACGTACTCGCACAGCGGGCGGCCGCCGCGCAACGGATGATGAACTCGATGACACCCGAACAGCGCGCCGAGCTGGCGGAGCTTTCGCAGCAGGCGTTCGGCAGTCCGCAACTCGCGCAGCAGTTGGCGCAGCTGGACGCTCAGCTGCAGTCGCTGCGGCCGGGGGAGGACTGGTACGGGTCGGAGCAGATGCGCGGTGACGATCCGCTCGGTCTCGCCGAAGGTGCGCAGGCGATGTCCGACCTCGCGGAACTGGATGCGTTGGCGGAGCAGTTGGCGCAGTCGTATCCCGGGGCGCGGCTCGAGGACATCGATCTCGAGGCGCTCACCCGTCAGCTGGGTGACGAGGCGACGGTCGACGCGCGGCGGTTGAGTGAGCTGGAGCGGCAGCTGCGTGATCAGGGTCTGATCGAGCGGGCGCCGGACGGTTCGCTGCGGTTGTCGCCGAAGGCGTTGCGTCAGCTCGGTCAGACGGCGTTGGCCGACGTACTGCGGACTGCTCGGGGATCTGGTGAACGGGACGCGGCCAACGCGGGCGCGGCCGGTGAGCTGAGTGGATCGTCGCGTCGGTGGGAGTTCGGGGATACCCAGCCGTGGGACGTGCCGCGGACGGTGCGGAACGCCGTACTGCGGAGTGCGACGCTCGATGGGTCCGTCAAGCTTGATGTGGCGGACGTGGAGATCGCGGAGACCGAGCATCGGGCCCGGGCCGCGGTGGCGTTGCTGGTCGACACGTCGTGGTCGATGGTGCAGGAGGGTCGCTGGCTGCCGATGAAGCGGACGGCGCTCGCGTTGCACCAGCTCATCTCGACGCGGTACCGGAACGACGCGTTGCAGCTGATCACATTCGGCCGGTACGCCGGGGTTGTCGAGCTGCCTCAGTTGATCGGGATGGAAGGCACGTGGGAGCAGGGCACGAACGCGCACCACGCGCTGCTCCTCGCCGGGCGTCATCTGCGCCGGCACCCGGACGCGCAGCCGGTCGTGTTGATGGTGACGGACGGGGAACCGACCGCTCACCTGGAGCCCGACGGCACGGCCGAGTTCTCGTACCCACCCGAGGCGGCCACCCTCCGCAAGACGATCTTCGAGGTCGACCGCCTGGCCAAGCTCGGCGCCTCGCTGACCGTCTTCCGCCTGGGTGACGATCCCCGCCTGAACGCCTTCGTCGACCTACTGGCCCGCCGCAGCGGCGGCCGAGTCCTGGCCCCCGACGCAGACGGCCTAGGCGCAGCCGTAGTAGGCGACTACCTCCGAACCCGCCGCAAGCTCTAAACCCGCCGGAACCGGGAACACCGCACGGGGGCCTGGGACATGCCATTGCATGTCCCTGGCCCCCGTCGCCTGTCCCCGGTCCAACGCGACTACCGCAGGCGCCGGGCGATCGCCGGGTCCGGTGTCTCGCCGTGAACGATGGCCGACAGCACCTCGACACCATCGACCAGGCGAGGGCCCGGCCGCGCGAAGTACCCATTGGCGTCGACCGCCCACACCGGAACGTCTGCCGGCAGCTCACCCATCAGAAGCTCCGTCAACTCGGCAGCCCCATCCAACCCAAACCCACAAGGCGCCGACACCACAACCTCAGGCCGAGCCTCCCGCACGCCCTCCCAGGTGATCGCCTTCGACCGCTCCCCAGCTACTCCCAACACATTCACCCCACCCGCCACGGCCACCATCTCCGGCAACCAATGCCCCGGCGCAAACGGCGGATCCGTCCACTCCAACAACCCAACCCGCAAGCCACCACCACCGCCGAGGCGGCTCAGCCGGAGCCGGAGGTTCTCCACCAACCGGGTGGCATCTCGGCCGATTGCCTTTCCGATGGTCTCGATCGACTCGAGTACCTCTGTCAGGTTGTGTGGGTCGGTGCTCACCACCTCGGCCCGGCAGCCCAGATAGTCGAGGGCCTCGTCGACGTTGGTCACGTCGATTGCGCATACCGCGCACAGGTCCTGGGTGATCACCACGTCCGGGTCGAGCTCGCGTAACGCACCCGCGTCGAGGTGATAAAGGTCCTCCCCGGCCGCGACCATCCGACGTACAACCGCGTCGATCTCGCCCGGTGTCAAACCCTCGGGAAGCGCAGTGCTCGACACGATCCGCCGAGTACCGAGCAGCCGCCGGAAAGTCGCACTCGAAGGTGACTCCGACCACATCTTCACCACCACCGAGCGCGAAACAGATCTCGGTCGCCGAAGGAAGCAACGAGACGATCCGCACCCCGCAGACTCTAGCCGCGAACCGCCCCACCACCGACGAAACCGCCGCAGCGCCCGCCGAAGAGCTTTCATCGGTGAAGACGCAAAATGTCTCGCGTTGTCAATCAGGGAAGGGTTTTCCGGCCTTCGACCTGTGGGGAGGGTCACGTCGGCATCGTGAGACCAGTGTTCAACTGGACTGGTTTTTGGGCTTACTCTGAAAGCACGCCCCCGCCGCCGGAGTCGACGGGCCAGCGGGTCATCGTCCCGCGCCTGTAAACACCCGCCTGCAACCCAGGGAGTGACCGTGCCGAAACTCGTTTACGACTTCGCCGAAGGCAACAAGGACATGAAGCAGCTCCTCGGCGGCAAGGGAGCGAACCTGGCCGAGATGACCAACCTCGGCCTGCCGGTGCCACCCGGATTCACCATCACGGCGGATGCCTGCCGCGCGTACCTGGAGACCGGCGCGGTCCCGGCCGACCTGGCCGACGAGATCGACCACCACGTCGCGCTGCTCGAGCAGAAGATGGGCAAGAAGCTCGGCCAGGCCGACGACCCGCTGCTGGTCTCGGTCCGCTCCGGTGCCGCCGTCTCGATGCCCGGGATGATGGAGACGGTCCTGAACGTCGGCCTCAACGACGACTCGGTGAACGGGCTCGCGCACCACTCCGGCAACCCCCGGTTCGCCTGGGACGCGTACCGCCGGCTGATCCAGATGTTCGGCAAGACCGTGCTCGGCATGGACGGCGACGTGTTCGAGGACGCGATCGAGGATGCCAAGCAGGCGAAGGGCACCCGTAACGACCTGGACCTGGACGCCGCCGACCTGAAGCGGCTCGTCGAGGGTTTCAAGCAGGCCGTGCACGACCACACCGGCCGCGAGTTCCCGCAGGACCCACGGACCCAGATGGACCTCGCGACCGAGGCCGTGTTCCGCTCCTGGAACTCGGACCGCGCGATCCTCTACCGCCGCCAGGAGCGGATCCCCACCGACCTCGGCACGGCGGTGAACATCTGCTCGATGGTGTTCGGCAACCTCGGCATGGACTCCGGCACCGGCGTCGCGTTCACCCGCGACCCGTCGAGCGGCCAGCCCGGCGTGTACGGCGACTACCTGCAGAACGCCCAGGGCGAGGACGTCGTCGCGGGCATCCGCAACACCGTCCCGCTCGCCGACCTCGAGCAGATCGACAAGGCGTCGTACGACGACCTGATGGACATCATGGCCAAGCTCGAAGGCCACTACCGCGACCTGTGCGACATCGAGTTCACCGTCGAGCGCGGCAAGCTGTGGATGTTGCAGACCCGCGTCGGCAAGCGGACCGCGGCGGCAGCGTTCCGGATCGCGACCAGCCTGGTCGACGAGGGCGTGATCGACACCGACGAGGCGCTCCAGCGGGTGAATGGCGCGCAGCTCGCGAAGCTGATGTTCCCGCGGTTCGACGCGGATGCCGCGACGGACCTGATCACGAAGGCGATCGGTGCGTCGCCGGGTGCGGCCTCGGGCAAGGTCGTGTTCACGTCGGCGGCCGCGGTCGAGGCCGCAGAGCGCGGCGAGAAGGTCATCCTGGTACGGCGCGAGACCAACCCCGACGACCTGCACGGCATGATCGCGGCGCAGGGCATCCTGACCAGCCGCGGCGGCAAGACCTCGCACGCGGCCGTGGTCGCGCGCGGCATGGGCAAGACCTGTGTCTGCGGCGCCGAGGAGCTCGACGTGAACGTTGCCCAAGGCACCATCAAGGTGAACGGCACGGTGCTCGAGGCCGGCGAGCTGATCTCGATCGACGGCACGACGGGTGAGGTGTTCCGCGGCGAGGTCCCGGTCGTACCGTCCCCGGTCGTGCAGTACTTCGAGGGCACGCTGGCCCCGGATGCGGGCGACGAGCTCGTCGCGTCGGTGCACCGGTTGATCACGCATGCGGACGACGTACGGCGGCTCGGCGTACGGACCAATGCGGACACCGCCGACGACGCGGCGCGGGCGCGGCGGTTCGGGGCGTCCGGGATCGGGCTGTGCCGGACCGAGCACATGTTCCTGGGGGAGCGGCGCGAATCCGTGGAGCGGCTGATCCTCGCGGACAACGACGCGCGATCGCGAGGCCGCGCTGGCCGAGCTGGAACCCTTGCAGCGTGGGGATTTCCTGGAGCTGCTGGACGCGATGGACGGGCTGCCGGTGACGATCCGGCTGATCGACCCGCCGCTGCACGAGTTCCTGCCGTCGATGGAGGAGCTGGCGGTGAAGGTCGCGCTGGCCGCGCGAACGCGGCGAGGAGCCGGGGCACGACACGGCGCTGCTCGCGGCGGTCGAGCGGCTGCACGAGCAGAACCCGATGCTCGGCCTGCGCGGGGTGCGGCTCGGGCTGGTCATCCCCGGCCTGTTCGCGATGCAGGTCCGGGCGATCGCATCGGCGGCGAAGGAATTGGGGGCCAAGGGCAAGGATCCGCGGCCGGAGATCATGATCCCGCTGGTCGGCGCCGCTCAGGAGCTGCACCTGGCTCGCGACGAGGTGGAGCGTGTGCTCGCCGAGGTCGACCTCGGCCGGGAGGTCCCGATCGGCACGATGATCGAGCTGCCGCGCGCCGCGGTGATCGCGGACCAGATCGCCGAGGCGGCCGACTTCTTCTCGTTCGGCACCAACGACCTGACCCAGATGACGTGGGGCTTCAGCCGGGACGACGTCGAGGGCTCGTTCTTCTCGCGGTACCTGGAGAAGGGCATCTTCGCGGTGTCGCCGTTCGAGTCGATCGACCGGGAGGGCGTCGGCGCGCTGGTGCGGACCGGCGTGGACCGCGGGCGGGCGACCAAGCCGGACCTCAAGCTCGGCATCTGCGGCGAGCACGGCGGCGACCCCGACAGCATCCACTTCTTCCACGAGGTCGGCCTCGACTACGTCTCCTGCTCGCCGTTCCGTATTCCAGTAGCACGCCTGGAGGCAGGCCGGGCAGCATTGGCCGGGTGAGCAGACAGAACCTTCGGCAGACCTTCGGAGAAGATGCGGAGCTGTACGACCGCGTCCGGCCGACCTATCCGCGCGAGCTCTTCGATGAGCTCGCGCGGGTTGTCGGGGATCGCGGCCGAAGGTGCTGGAGATCGGGCCGGGGACCGGCCAGGCGACGGCTGCCATGGTGCAGCGTGGCTGGTCGGTCACCGCGGTTGAGCTGAGTCCAGAGCTCGGCGGCGTCCTGCAGCGGAACCTTCCCGCGGTCGAGGTGATCGTCGCGGACTTCGACACCTGGGAGCTGCCGTCGGCGGACTTCGACCTGGTGATCTCGGCGACCGCGTTCCACTGGCTCGATCCGGCGACGCGCGTCCAGCGCTGTGTGGACGTGCTGCGGCCGGGTGGCGCGCTGGCGGTCGTGTCGACGCATCACGTCGCGGGCGGCTCGGAGCAGTTCTTCGTCGACGTGCAGTCCTGCTACGACCGGTTCACCGACGATGCGGCGAAGGACGGACTGCCGGCCGCGGACGACGTACCGAAGGATCCGGCGGGGCTCGGGGAGACGAACCTTTTCGGGTCCGTGGAGTTCCGCAGCTATGCGTGGGACGCGGCCTATTCGACGGCCGAGTACCTCGAACTTCTGTCCTCGTATTCAGGTCATCGGGCCTTGACAACGGACCGGCGTGACGGACTGTACGAGTGCATCGGCGCTCTCATCGAGGCGGCCGGGGGTTCAGTCACGAAGCGTTATCTCAATCAACTGTCTGTAGGAATTTCTCTTAACCAACCCCTTGCGTAAGGGGCCGTCGGCTGGTGAGAATGTCCGGGCGGGAAGGGAGATCACTCGTCGACTTTCGGGTCTGACCTGAACCAGCCGCTGTGGCGGCTCGTGACTCCCTTTCCCGCACCAAATCTCCTTGTTTCCAAGGGCATTCCACGGCGTTGTAGAGTTTGGGGCATGGCCCTATATGTCGTGCAGCTGCGCTTCGACGTCGCTCAGACCGACCGCCGGATGGAAGTCCGTCCCGCCCACCGCGAGTACCTCACCGCGCTGAAGGCCGACGGCAAGCTCGTCGCCGCCGGACCGTACACCGACCAGACCGGCGCGCTGCTCGTGTACGACGTCGCCGACGAGGCCGAGCTCCGCGACATCCTCGCCAAGGACCCGTACACGCCGGCCGACGTCTACGAGATCGCCACCCTCGCCGAGTGGCAGCCGCTCTTCCCGTTCAGCTGACGGTCAGACGTCGGCGCCTTCCATGTTCAGGTGGTCGACGTACGCCCAGAGCCAGACGAGGGGAGCGAGGACCAGTTCGGGCTCGTTGTCCTCGTCGGCGATGAACAGCATCGACGCCTCGCCGTTGGTGAGGTCCTCGATGACCGCCTCGCACATCTCGAGCGCGACCTCGAACGGCACCAGCCGCGGGCCGTTCTCCCAGCGCGGCTCGGGCAGCGGCAGGACCGGTGCCTCGTCCGTCCCGTCCAGCTCGACCGAGACCTTCTGCAGCTCCTCGTACAGGTCGAACGAGATCAGCCCCGCGAGCGGCCGCCCGTCCAGGCCGACCAGGTACGGGTCGTCGGCGCCGTCGCGGAACGCGTCCCGGATGTCCGGCAGCGCCGCCTTGAGATCGGACGCCTCGAGGTACGGCGCCTCGTCCGACTCCTCGTCGGCCTCCGCCTCGACCAGCCCGCTGCGCATCTGGTCGAACTGGTGCAGCAGCTCGTTCAACTCGTCGTACGCGCCACCGCCCGGCGCCTTCTGTGCACGCGCCTCCAGGTCACGCAGGTGCTCGATCAGCTGGTCCTCGAAGTGCAGCTCGTACCGCGGGAGGCCCGGCTCGCGGCCGGCGTTGATCTGGGCGACCAGCTGCGTCGACACCGGGCCGATCCGCTCGGCGAGCACCTCCAGCGGCGTGGTCGGCTTCTCCTCGTCGTCGTGCGCGCAGGAGTCGTCCTCGCCCTTGCCGTCGCCCTCCATCGCCAGCAGCACCTGGAACGCCTGGAAGGACAGCAGCGCGGCGGTCGCCATCGTCCCGTCGCCGATCAGCATCAGCGGGTTGCCGCCGGCCTCGGTACGGCGTACGTGGTCGGACATCAGCGTCGCGGCCTGCTCGACGTTCACCTGGCTGGCCAGCGAGGACAGCCCGTGGTCCGTGTCCACTCCGAGCAGCTCGACCAGCCGCTCGGAGCTCATGTCGAAGTTGGAGCGCAGGTAGTACCGCAGCCAGCCGGCGTCGACCGGGTTGCCGAGCAGGTCCGCGATCCGGGCCCGGAAGTCGGCGAGGTCGGCGATGGCCAGCACCACGAGCACCGGCTGGTCGCCGTCGCCGATCACCAGCGGCCGGGTGTCGCCGTTGTGGAAGCCCTCGATGACCTGGTGCAGGCTGTCCGCGGCAGCCTCCAGCGGCCACGACTCCGCCTCGAATTCGTTGACCACCGCGGCGGAGGTGTCGTCGGGCATCTGCTGGGTCCTCTCCGGGTGGCGGCGGGAGTTGGGGGTAACTGTAGGCTGCGGGCGTTTCACCAGGTCACGTGGGTCCTTCGAGGTCCGGTAGTGACATTGGATACGCTGGCACCGGCGGGTCGGTGCAGCGGTATCTCACATGTGAGATATGGTCCCGCCCATGACCGATGACTACCTGAGCCGGATCGGAAACCTCATCCGGGACGCCCGCAAGCATCGCGGCTGGACGCAGACGCAGCTCGCGGAAGTACTGAACACCAGCCAGAGTGCGGTGAACAGGATCGAGAAGGGTCATCAGAACCTCACCCTCGAGATGCTCGCCCGGATCGGCGAGGCGCTCGACTCTGAAATTGTCTCTCTCGGTGGCGGTCCGGTCCACCTCCGTGTCGCAGGTGGGCGCAGGTTGTCCGGCTCCATCGACGTCAAGTCGAGCAAGAACGCCGGTGTCGCGCTGCTCTGCGCATCGCTGTTGAACAAGGGCCGTACGACGCTGCGCAAGGTCGCCCGCATCGAAGAGGTCAACCGTCTCCTCGAGGTGCTGAACTCGATCGGCGTCAAGACGACCTGGCTGAACGACGCCGGCGATCTGGAGATCATCCCGCCGACGCACCTCGACCTGAGCGCGATGGACGCCGAGGCAGCCCGTCGTACCCGCTCCATCATCATGTTCCTCGGCCCGCTGCTGCACCGCGAGGACGCCTTCGAGCTGCCGTACGCCGGTGGCTGCGACCTCGGCACCCGCACCGTCGAGCCGCACCTGACCGCGCTGCGCCCGTTCGGTCTCGAGGTGAAGGCGACCGGCGGGCAGTACCACGCGCTGGTGAACCGGGCGATCGCCCCGGGCAAGCCGATCGTGCTGACCGAGCGCGGCGACACCGTGACCGAGAACGCGATCATGGCCGCTGCCCGGTACGACGGCGTCACGGTGATCCGCAACGCCAGCCCGAACTACATGGTCCAGGACCTGTGCTTCTACCTCGACCTGCTCGGCGTGAAGATCGACGGCATCGGCACCACGACCCTGACCGTGCACGGCAAGGCCGACATCGACGTCGACGTCGACTACGCGCCGTCCGAGGACCCGATCGAGGCGATGAGCCTGCTCACCGCGGCGATCGTCACGAAGTCCGAGATCACCATCCGGCGCGCGCCGGTGGAGTTCCTGGAGATCGAGCTCGCGCTGCTGGAGGAGATGGGGCTCGACTACGACCGCAGTACGGAGTACCTCGCCGAGAACGGCCGGACCCGGCTCGTCGACCTCACCACCCGGCCGTCGAAGCTGCACGCGCCGATCGACAAGGTCCACCCGATGCCGTTCCCGGGCCTGAACATCGACAACCTGCCGTTCTTCGCGGTGATCGCGGCGATCGCCACCGGGCAGACGCTGATCCACGACTGGGTCTACGAGAACCGCGCGATCTACCTCACCGACCTGAACAAGCTCGGCGGCCGGGTCAAGCTGCTCGACCCGCACCGGGTGATGGTCGAGGGTCCGACGCACTTCTCCGGCGCCGAGATCATGTGCCCGCCGGCGCTCCGCCCGGCCGTCGTCACGCTGATCGCGATGCTGGCCGCGAAGGGTACGTCGGTCCTGCGCAGCGTCTACGTGATCAATCGCGGCTACGAGGACCTGGCCGCCCGCCTGAACTCGCTAGGCGCTCAGATCGAGACCTTCCGGGACATCTGAGTCCCTCTCTGATTCCTGATCGGCGTCTTGGAGAAAGGCGACCGCTTCGGTGATCACCGCCGGGTCCGAGAGGATCCGGCGGTGGCCGAGGCCGGTCGTCGGCAGGAAGTGCGCGCGGTCGCCGTAGTTCCGTAGCAGCACCTGGGCCTGCGCCGGGTCGACGATCTCGTCCTGGTCGTTGTGGATGACCAGGAGGTCGAGCTTTCCGGTGGTCACCGAGAAGCGCGTCCAGATCTGGTCGTCGCCGTCGAAGTACCCGCGCTCGATCTGTCGCCGCAGTTGCTGGTTGATCTTCGGTCCCAGGCCGAGCTGGGCGCAGAACGTGTCGGCCAGGTAGCCGAAGTCCGCGACGCCGCTGATCATCACCAGCCGCTTCGCCGCGACGCCCTCGCGGACGGCGTACAGCGCGAACGGTACGCCGAGCGAGTGCGCGATCACGCCCTCGAACGGGCCGTGGCGTTCCTCCAGCGCGCGGATGATCCGCTGGTGGCCGAGAATCGACACGACATCACCGCCCGAGTCCCCGTGCGCGGGAGCGTCGTACGACACCGGGCTGTAGCCGAGCTCGAGCAGGCGCGTGATGAAGGCGGCGTACCGCGAGGCGCGGGAGCGCCAGCCGTGGACCAGCAACACCGGCCGCTTCCGTCGCCCCACGTTGTAGGTCTTCACATTGTCGACAATCTCGACGCGCGCGGCGTCGTGGACGATCTGCTCATCCGGACGGACCCGGCCGCGGGCGAGCGGGCGCCGCCACAGGTTGAAGGCGAGCCGTCCGCCGAGTCGTGGTGACAACACTCCGATTGTCTGCAATCCGACGCTGACCAGCTTCTGCATGAGATCCCCTCCGGCAAACTATACGAACGGTCGTATTATTAGTTTCGCACAGGCTAACAGTCAACGGGACTTAGGATCAGGAATCGTGGAGAAGGTCGACGGACGGTTGGCGCGGGGTGACCAGACCCGCCGGGCCGTGCTGCGCCGCGCGGTCGACATCGCGTCGGTCGACGGGCTCGAAGGGCTGTCGATCGGGCGGCTCGCGACCGAGCTCGGGATCAGCAAGAGCGGGCTGTTCGCGCATTTCGGCTCCAAGGAGGAGCTGCAGCTGGCGACCGTCCGGGCCGCGCGCCGGATCTACGCCGACAACGTCGTGGTTCCGGCGTACGAGATCGAGCCCGGTCTCGGGCGGGTGTGGGCGCTGAGCCGGCACTGGCTGGACTACTCGCGGAGCCGGGTGTTCCCGGGCGGCTGCTTCTTCCAGAAGGTCTCGCACGAGTTCTCCGCGCGCGACGGCGCCGTGCACGAGTACCTCGCGGCCGTCCATCACGAGTGGATGGACCTGATCGAGACCGCGGTCGCCGAGGCCGTCGAACGGGGCGAGCTCGCGGCCGATCCGGTGCAGCTCGCGTTCGACCTGAACGCGTACTACGAGGCCGCGAACCTCGCGTCGATCCTGCACAACGACGAGGCCGGGTACGAGCGCGCGCGTCAGGCGGTGCGGATCCGGTTGGAGTCGGCGGTCGTCCCCGGTACGCCGGTGCCTTGGTGAGCCGGCAGGTCGCGGCGCCCACGGATCGGTGACGCGAGCAGGACCAGTCCGGCCAGCGGTACGCCGGCTGTCGTGATCCAGAGGGCCGGGGTGAGGCCGAGGGTTTGGCCGAGCGTTCCGCCGAGAAGCGCACCGAGCGGGATGGTGCCGTAGTTGACGAACGCGTTCGTCGCGGTCAGTCGGCCGAACAGGTCAGGTGGACAGTAGGACTGGAGGAAGGTCGCCTTCACGACATTTCCACCCACCACGCCAAGGCTCACGCCGAACGCGCCGACCACGATAGAACCACGGGCTCGTGCCGCCCAACGGGATCAGCAACGCCAGCGTCGGCAGGCCGAGCTCGCACAGCAGCAGCGCACGCGCCGTACCGAACCGCATCATCTTGCGGCCGACCAGCGCACCGACGACGCCACCGCTGGAGGCCGCCGCGATCAGGGCGCCGACCGTGCCCGCGGTCAGCCCGGCCTCGCGGACCAGGAACACGACGACGATCGCCTGATAACCCATCAAGGCGAGGTTCGAGACCGCGCCGAAGATCGTCAACGTCCGCAGCCAGACGTCGTGCGCGACCAGCCGGATGCCCTCCCGGATGGCGCCCGCCTGCCGAGGCGCGTTCGTACGGCGTTCCCGGAAGCGGATCGCGGCGAGGCAACCGAGGGCGACCAGGAAGCTGCCCGCGTCGACGAGCAGTGCATTCGCCGCGCCCGCGAACTGGACCAGCAGCCCGCCGCACCCGAGCCCCGCGATCTGCGCCGCCGACGCACTGCCGTGGAGTTTCGCGTTGCCCTCGGCGTGATCCGACGGATCCAGAAGCGTCGGGAGATAAGCGGTGTACGCCGTCTGGAACACGACCGACGCGGCACCGACGAGTCCTGCGATGACCAGGAGAAACTCGATCGTCAGCAGGTCACGGGCCAGCGGAACCGCCGCGAGCAGGAGGCCCGAGATGGCCGAGGAAGCGAGCATCAGCGGACGTCGGCGTACCCGATCGATCCAGGCGCCGGTGGGCAGGCCGATCAGGAGCCACGGTGCCCAGGCGGCCGCGGTCAGCAGGCCGACCTCGAAGGTCGTTGCGTCGAGCATCGAAATCGCGACCAGCGGCAGCGCCACCGACGAGGTCGCGCTGCCGAAGCGGTTGATCGTCTCGCCGATCCAGAACAGGCGGAAGTCGCGATGCGTTCGCAGCAGACTCATGAGCGGCGCGGGAACGACTGCAGTTGGACGATGACGCGCTCGGACCCCTCGGTCGGTTCGCTGCCGGTGTACCGGTCGATGACGGCCCCAATCTCCTCGTTGAGCTGGTTCAGCTGCTCCGGAGTCAGCCGCAGGTCGCGCCAGTCCGAGAGACCGGCCGCGTGCTGCCAATCGGCGGGCCAGTCCTCGTCGACGTACGCCCGGACGCGGTCGTAGTAGCGCTCCACGAGATCGCGCAGGTACACGTCGAGCGCGCGCCGGGTCTCCGGGTCGTCGAGGAACTCGGCCGGGTCGAGGACGGTCGGACCGTGGGGGAGCCGCCACCAGCGCTCGCGCTTCGTGCCGCGGTCGGGATCCTCCTCGAGGTACCCGTGCTCGGCGAGCAGCCGCAGGTGCCAGCTGATCGTGCCGGTGTTCTCGCCGAGCCGCGTCGCCAGCGTGCTCGACGTCGCCGGCCCGTCGAGCTCGATCGCCTCCAGGATGCGCATCCGGAGCGGGTGGGCGAGTCCGCGCAGACTCCGGGCATCGATGCGTCGCATGAATGCAGAGTAGTCTCTGCAAAGGAGTCTCTGCAATCGGATTCTGTCGGTGGGTTTCCCTACGTTTGGGGATATGCGGCCTCATGTGGTGGCTCAGCTGGCGGTTTCGCTGGACGGGGTGACGTCGGGATTCGACGTCGACCTCGCGCGGTTCTATGCGCTGGCGACGCTGTGGCAGGAGGACGTGACGCTGATCGACGCCGGCACGATCCTCGCCCAGGAGCACGCCGTACAAGCGGCTCCTCGGCGCGGTCCGCGGGCGGAGGGTCCGCTGCTCGCGGTGGTCGACGAGCGGGCGCGGGTCCGGAGCTGGGACTCGTTGCGGGAGCTGGGCTACTGGTCCGGCGTCCTCGCGTTGTACGCCGACCAGACGCCGGAGCGCCCGCCGGACGCGACGACCCGTGAGTTGATCACCGGCTACGACCAGGTCGATCTCGTCGAAGTGCTCGATGCCCTGGGGCGCCACGGCGTACAGACCGTCCGCGTCGATACGTCCGGCGTACTGCTTCGGGCTTGTCTGGCGCTCGGTCTGATCGACGAGCTCGCCCTGCTCGTGCATCCGGTGCTGATCGGCGGCGACCGCTGGTACGACACCGGGCGCCTTAACCTCCAGCACGCCGGCACCGAAGTATTCAAGGACGGCGTCATCTGGATCCGGTACTGCGTTTCCTGAAGGGCCCGCAAACTGTCGGTGGTCGCCGCTACTGTGAGCGGTAATGAGGAAGCAGCATGAGTGGTACGACGAGCACGACGCCGAGCGATGGGTTGCCGAGCCGGTCAAGCGGCCGGGACGGACCGCGTTCGCTCGTGATCGCGCGCGCGTGCTGCACAGTGCGGCGTTGCGACGGCTGGCGGCCAAGACGCAGGTCGTGACGGCCGGCAGCGACGACTTCGTGCGGAACCGGTTGACGCACAGCCTCGAGGTCGCGCAGATCGGCCGCGAGCTGGCGTCGACGCTCGGCTGCGATCCGGACATCGTGGACGCGGCCTGTCTGGCGCATGATCTCGGGCATCCGCCGTTCGGTCACAACGGCGAGCGCGCGCTGGACCAGGTCGCCGCGGAGATCGGCGGCTTCGAGGGGAACGCGCAGACGCTGCGGCTGCTGACCCGGCTGGAGTCGAAGGCGTTCGACGCCGAAGGACGCAGCGTCGGCCTCAACCTGAGCCGGGCGACACTCGACGCCGCGACGAAGTACCCGTGGCCGCGCCGACCGGAAGAGCGCAAGTTCGGGGTGTACGACGACGACCTCGCGGTCTTCACCTGGTTGCGCCAGGGCGTGGGGGAGCGGCGCTGCCTGGAGGCGCAGGTGATGGACTTCGCCGACGACGTGGCGTACTCCGTGCACGACGTCGAGGACGGGATCGTCGCGCACCACATCGATCTCGCCGCGATCGACGCCGAGCCGGCGCCGTACTGGGAGACGGTCCGGCAGATGTATTTGCCGGAGGCAACCGACGCCGAGCTGGACGAGGGCTGGGCGCGGCTGAAGGCGCTGAACTACTGGCCGCGCGCCGCGTTCGACGACAGCAGGCAGGCACTCGGCGCGCTCAAGGACGTCACCAGCCAGCTCATCGGACGGTTCGCGACCGCCGCCGAGCAGACCACGCACGCCGTCTTCGGCCGGTCCCGGCTTGATCCGGTACGAGGCCGATCTGGTCGTTCCGGACGGCACCCGCACCGAGATCGGGCTGCTGAAGGGCGTCGGCATGTTCCACGTCCTCAACTCACCCGAACGCCAGGCCCGCCGGGCCACCCAGCGCGAGCTGCTCACCGAACTCGTGGAAGCCCTGTGGAAAACGGCCCCGCGGCACCTGGACGTCCCGTTCCGGTCCGACTTCGCGGAGGCGACCGACGACGATGCCCGCCTCCGCGTCATCGTCGACCAGGTCGCCTCCCTCACCGACCCGTCAGCCCTGGCCTGGCACGCCCACCTTGTCGAAGGGCAGATCTAGGCCGAGCCTGTTGGTGATCGGCCTGTTCTGTTCGCGGATCTGCTGAAGTTCGCCATCGGTGAGTGCGCGGCGGTAGACGCGGACCTCGTCGAGCGCACCGTGGAAGCGGTTGACGCCGTCGACGCGCTGGCCGACATGGATGCCCTGCACGCCGAACTCCTTGCCCGCCGTCACCGACCCGGCCGGCGCCGTCGCCGAGCCGACCTCGGCTCCGTCGACCAGCAGCCGCAACTTCCCGTCGACCCGTTGCAGTACGACGTGATGCCACTGGTCGTCGTTGTACGCCGACGCCGACTGGACCGTCACGTTGAAGCGATCGACCGACAGCAGCGCGCGGATCCGTTTGCTCTCCGGCTCCGCCCGCAACCACACCTGTGGCGTACTACCGGAGCCGGTGCGATACGCCCACAGGATCGCGTGCGTCCCGGTCGTCGCGCCGTACTTGATCCACGCCATCATCGTGAAGTCGTCGGCGCCGAGATCGATCGACCGGTCGTACGGCACCTCGACGTAGTCGTCCACCCCGTCCAGCGCGAGCCCGTTCCCGAACTTGCCTGCGGCAACAGTCGCCCCGCCGCGCACGTACGCCGGATTGTGCGCCGGCCCGGTGTCAGGTGTCAGCGGTCCGGGCGCCGGCGGACCGGGGATGCCCGGCGGCGTCCCGTTCGGAGTCGACAGATACGCCTCGTTGAACCGCGCCCAGCGGATCGATTCGTACGGGTTCGCGACGCCGGCCTCGTACAGCAACCCGGCCTCGTCACCGTCCAGCCGGACCATGTCGGAGTACGCCGACGGACCCCAGTAGAACACCTTCCCCTGCTGCCACGTGCCGAACGATCGCGCTTCGTCGTACGACGACCGCACGGTCATCACCTCGCGCGCGGCCGGATGGGCCGGCGCCGAGAACAGGATCCGGTTCCGACGATCGCCCTCGTTGCGCGCGCTGAACCGCAACAAGCGAGCCCTGGACGTCGGGCATCGCCAGCTTCGGGATCGTCCGGAACGGCGCGTCGAAGCTGTCCCCGCCGTCGCTGCTGACGGCGTACGCGCGGTTGCCCGGATCGGTGCCGCGTTCGCGGGCGAGTGCGTAGATCCGGCCGTCGGTCAGCTCGACCACGGTGACCTCCTGTGCGATCACCGAACCGTCGTCGCGTGAGGTCGTCGCGCCGATGTGCCAGGTCTCGCCGGCGTCGTCGGAGTACAGGAGATGCGTGCCGTAGACGTGCGGCCCAACACCGTCGTACGTTTCGAAGCTGGCGCCGACGATCAGCCGGCCGGCGTGCGGGCCGTGTTCGAGCTGGATGCCGTGCATCGGGCCGGTCGCGTACCAGAAGTTCCAGCTCGGCAGCTTGGCGTCGGTCAGTTCGCGGGGCGCGGTCCAGGTCGCGCCGAAGTCGTCGCTGGTCTGGACATACGGGTCGCGGTCGCAGCCGTTCGTGCACGGCTCCGGTCCGTTGTGCGTCGTGACGAGCACGATCCGCCCGGTCTTCCGGTCCACGATCGGGACCGGGTTTCCGTGCGTACTGCCGTTGCCGTCCGAGACCACCTGCAACGGTCCCCAGGTCTTGCCGCCGTCGGTCGAGCGGCGCAGCACGATGTCGATGTCGCCGTCGTCACCGCAGTCCGCGACCCGGCCCTCGGCGAACGCGAGCACGTCGCCGTTCGTCGCGTGCACGACGGCCGGGATCCGGAAGCACGAGTAGCCCTCGGTCTTCTGCTGGAACAGCACGCTGTCCTCTACGAAGGGTGGTGCGCCGGCCTGGGCAGGCGGCGCGGTGAGGGTTGTGAACACCAGTAGGGCGGCGGCCGCGAGACGGCCGGGTGCGAGAACGCGCATGGCTCTCCCAGGGAGGTCATAGGACGTATGATGTCCTGCGACAAAGTACTCATCCGCGTCGTCGGCGACAAGGGGTCGAGGAGGACTATCGTTCGGTCATGGCTGATGCAGAGCAGATCGTGATCGTCGGTGCGAGTCTCGCGGGAGCAACCGCGGCCGAGGCCCTTCGGAAGGACGGCTGGAGTGGTGGCATCGTCCTGATCGGCAGTGAGCAGTCGCTGCCGTACGAGCGACCTCCGCTGTCGAAGGGCGTGCTGCTCGGCAAGGAACAGACCGAGTCCGCGCAGCTCCACGACCAGCAGTGGTACGACGACAACAACATCGATCTGCGCCTCGGTGCGACGGTCACCGCGATCGATCCGGCCGCGCACACGGTCACGCTCGACGACGGCTCGCAGTGTCGTACGCGAAGCTCCTGATCGCGACCGGCAGTCGCGTCCGCAAGCTCGACGTACCGGGTGCGGATCTGCCGGGCGTGCACTACCTACGGACGGCCGAGGAGGCGCAGGCGCTGACCGATGCGTACGCCGCGAAGCCGCGGGTCGTCGTGGTGGGCGCCGGGTGGATCGGGCTCGAGGCGGCGTCGGCTGCTCGCGAACGCGGGTGCGAGGTGACGGTCGTCGAGCCGCAGTCCACCGCGCTGGCCGCCGTACTGGGTGAAGAGGTCGGTGAGCTGTTCGCCGAGTTCCACCGGCAGCACGGCGTGCAGTTCCGGTTCGGCGCCGGGGTGGAGGGCTTCGAGGGGACGGACAAGGTCACCGGAGTCCGCGTGAACGGTGAGGTGATCCCGGCGGATCTGGTGGTCGTCGGGGTCGGCGTACAGCCGAACACCGAGCTCGCCGAGTCGGCCGGCATCGAGGTCGCGACGCGGGAGAACGGTTCGGGCATCGTCGCGGGTGCGGACCTGCAGACTTCGGTCGCGGACGTGTACGCCGCCGGTGACGTGGTTCGCTGGGACCACCCGCTGTTCGGGCGGTTCGTCCGGGTCGAGCACTGGCAGAACGCGAAGGACACCGGGGCGGCGGCCGCGAAGGCGATGCTCGGGCAGGACGTGGCGCACGACGCGCTCCCGTTCTTCTTCACCGACCAGTTCGACCTCGGCATGGAGTACGCCGGGGACATCCCGCGCGGAACGTCGTACCAGGTCGTCCTCCGCGGCGACCCGAAGTCCGGCGCCTACGTGGCGTTCTGGCTCGACGACGACCGCCACGTTCTCGCCGGTATGCACGTCAACACCTGGGGTGCGATCGACACGGTCCAGAACCTCATCCGCTCCGGCAAGGAGGTCGACCCGGCCCGCCTGGCCGACACCTCGGTGGATCTCGCCGAGGTCTAGAACGGGTACGTGACGTAGGCGAACGACGCGCTGTCCGGCGACCAGCTCGGCACGTTCATCGTGCCCTGGCCGCCGAACAGGGTGGTCAGTTCGCGGATCTCACCGTCGTTCGTCAGGAGGCGCAGGCGGACGTCGTCGATGTCGGCCGGGTGGCCCTCTGTGCCGGGCGGGAAGCTGACGTACGCGACCGCCGACCAGTCCGGCGCCGGGTGCGGGAACCAGTTGACCCGCTCGTCGAAGGTCAACTTCTCGATCGCACTGCCCTCGACCAGCACCCGGAACAGCTGGGCATGTCCGTCCCGCTCGGAGTTGAAGTAGATCCACCGCCCGTCCGGGCTGAACTCCGAACCGTCGTCCGCGAACTCGTCATCCGTCACCTGTACGTCGGCACCGCCCGCGGCCGGGATCGTCCACACGTTGGTGATCCGCTGCTCGTCGACCCACTCCAGCCCGATGTAGGCGAGCGTCGTACCGTCCGGAGACACCCCGTGCAGGTAGTGGTGGAAGCCCGGGCCGCGATCGTTCGTCACCCGGCGGCCGGGTCCGCCTTCGATCGGTACGGCGTAGATGTGCCCGTCGTTCGCCGACACGTAGACCGTCCGCCCGTCCGGGCTCACCACGTGGTCGTTGTTGATCGCCGGTACGCCGCCGAGCTCGATCTCCTCGAGAGCGTCCGCGACCCGGAACAGCAGCCCGTTGCCGTTGACAACCAGAGTGCCGTCGGGGAGCCAGTTCGGCGCCTCGAACAGGACCTCGTCCGAGCTGAACACCAGCCGGTGGGTATTGGTCGCGACGTCGACGACGTACAGCTCGGACCGCTGACCTGGGCGAAGGGTACGTGGCATACCCGCAAACCTACGTGATCCGCCCGGCTAGACTCGCGGGGTGGCAGGCCGGATCAAGGAAGAGGACATCGCGCTGGTGCGCGAGCGAGCCCGGATCGACGACGTCGTCGGCTCGTACGTGACCTTGAAGAACGCCGGCGGGGGCAACCTGAAGGGCCTCTGCCCGTTCCATGACGAGAAGTCGCCGTCGTTCAACGTCACCCCGGCCCGCGGATTCTTCTACTGCTTCGGCTGCCAAGAGGGCGGCGACGTCATCGACTTCATCCAGAAGGTCGACCAGATCACCTTCTCCGAGGCGGTCGAGACGCTGGCCTCGAAGGTCGGCATCCAGCTGCGGTACGAGGACTCCGGAGCGCCGGTGCAGCGCGGCCCGGGCAACCAGCGGCCGCGGCTCGTGGAGGCGCACAAGGTCGCGGCCGAGTTCTACGTCGACAACCTGTTCGGCGCGGCCGAGGCGTCGATCGGGCGGCAGTTCCTGGACAAGCGCGGCTTCGACAAGGACGCCGCGGTGCAGTTCGGGGTCGGGTTCTCGCCGCGCGGCGGCGAGGCACTCACGGCCCACCTCCGCGGTCGCGGCTTCACGAACGCCGAGCTCGTCGCGTCCGGCCTGTGCGCCGATGGGCAGCGCGGGCTGTACGACCGGTTCCGCGGCCGGCTGATGTGGCCGATCCGGGACGCGTCGTCGGACGTGATCGGGTTCGGCGCGCGCCGGCTGTTCGACGACGACCGGATCGAAGCGAAGTACCTGAACACCCCCGAGACCCCGATCTACAAGAAGTCC
The DNA here is from genome assembly GCA_963822475.1 of uncultured Actinomycetota bacterium. GTDB lineage: Bacteria > Actinomycetota > Actinomycetes > Propionibacteriales > Kribbellaceae > Kribbella. Next base: position 1,156,881 of record CAWGHT010000004.1, on the reverse strand, counting down.
AAGGTCCTGTACGGCGTGGACCTCGCCCGCCGGGAGATCGCGAAGGGCCGGCAAGCCGTGGTCGTCGAGGGCTACACCGACGTGATGGCGTGTCATCTCGCGGGCGTGCAGACCGCGGTCGCCACCTGCGGTACGGCGTTCGGCGACGACCACGCACGGGTCCTGCGGCAGCTGCTGCTCGACCACGACCAGTTCCGTGGCGAGGTGATCTTCACCTTCGACGGCGACGAGGCGGGCCAGCGGGCGGCGCTCAAGGCGTTCGCGGGGGACCAGGCGTTCGCCGCGCAGACGTACGTCGCGATCGAGCCGGACGGGCTGGACCCGTGTGACCTGCGGCTGCAGAAGGGCGACGCCGCGGTCCGGGAGCTGATCGGGCGGCGCGTCCCGCTGTACCGGTTCGTGCTGGGGAACGTGTTGTCGAAGTACGACCTGGACCGGGCCGACACCCGGATCGACGCGCTGCGGGACGCGGCGCGGCTGGTAATCAGCATCCGCGACCGGTCGAAGGTGGACGCCTTCACGCGGGAGCTCGCCGGGCATCTCGGGATGGACGAGGACCAGGTCCGCTCGGAGGTCTACAAGGCGGCGTCCCGGCAGACGGTCACTCCGGCGGGGACGGCCCAGCACTCGCAGCCTGCTGTGGCTTCGGGTGATGCATCGCAGCCGGTGGTCCGGCGTACCGACATCCCGTCGCCGCGGGACCAGCGGTTCGTGATCGAGTGGGACGCGCTGAAGGTCGCGATGCAGCATCCCGCGCTGGTCGGGGTCGCGTTCGACGAGCTCGACGACCACGACTTCACGCACCCGTGGCTCGGAGCGATCCGGGCCGCGATGGCGAAGATCGGTGGGCCGTCCGCGGCGCCACCCGGTGAGGCCTGGGTGGTCGCCGTACGCGATGCCATCGGGAACGACCCGGCGGCCGCGGTGGTCGGTGCGCTGGCCGTGGATCCGCTGCGGCTGGGGCGGGAGCCCGACGAGCCGTACGCGCTCGCGTTGCTCGCGCGGCTGCAGGAGTTGACGTGCGCCCGCCGTATCCAGGACCTGAAGTCGAAGCTGCAGCGGACGAACCCGATCGAGCGCGCGGACGAGTACAACCGGATGTTCGGCGAACTCATCGCGCTCGAGGCCTACAAGTCCGAACTCCGCAACCGCGCCATCTCCGGGGCGATCTAGCTCTTCTTCTTCAGATGTGAGACCAGCTTCGCCGTCTGGTCGGCGTACTGGGCGGCGAACTCCTCGCCGTCGACGTCCAGGCCCAGCGCCATCGCGATCTGCGGGAACACCACCGGTGCCGCGGCGAGGCCGAACAGCGCGAGTGCGGTGTGCCGCGGATCGAGGTCGGGCGCGAGCTCACCGTCGTCCTGCCGGCGTTTGAAGTCCTCGACCATCGCCCGGAAGCGGGCGCGCTGACCCTCCTGATCCAGCTTGCTGGTGTCCCGATCGACGGCCTCGCGGACGAGCAGGCGGAGCAGGTCCGGCTGCGCGATCGTGGCACTCGCATACGCCCCGACCACCTCGCCGAGGGACTCCGCGTCCGCCGCGAGCTCGGGCTCGCCGGCCCGCCAGCGCTCGGCGACCGCCCGGTACAGACCCTCCTTGCCGCCGAAGTAGTACGAGATCAGTTGCTTGTTGACGCCTGCCCGGGCGGCGATCTCGCTCACCCGCGCCCCGCTGAACCCGTGCGTGCCGAACTCGACCACCGCCGCGTCCAGCAACTGCTGCTTGCTGCGCTCGGGATCGCGTTGCCGTTGCTCAGGATCGGGTGATCTCCGCACGAAAATCATCCTAGCGGACTTCCATCCGGCGTGCTAACTTAATCAACCAGACGGATGACAAAGTTGTCTGAGCGGATGATTGGAGTCGGAGATGAAGGTCGCGATCATGGGTGCCGGGATCGGTGGACTGGCGCTCGCGCAGGGGTTGCTCAAGGCGGGCGTGGACGTCACGGTGTTCGAGCGCGACCCCTCCCCGCAGTACCGCAAGCAGGGTTACCGGATCCACATCAGCCCGGTCGGGGAGGAGGCACTGGCCGCGATGCTGCCGGACGCGGTGCGGCGTCGGGTGATTGCCACGGCGACGCAGCCTGGTGACCTGGTGGCGGGCTTCGACGCCCAGCTGAACCAGCAGTTCAAGCAGGTGTACCCGGTGGCCGGTCCGGACGCGGTGACTTCGGTGGATCGGTATGCGTTCCGCCGCGCGTTGATGACCGGGCTGGACGACGTGCTGCAGTTCGGCAAGCAGTTCGCGTCGTACGTCGAGACGCCTGACGGGGTCGAGATCGCCTTCGCGGACGGGACTTCTGCGGTCGCCGACGTGCTGGTCGGCGCGGACGGGGTCGGTTCGCGGGTGCGTGCTCAGTTGGTGCCCGAGTTGGACGTGCTCGACATCGGGGTGCGGTGCATCTACGGGAAGGTGCCGTTGACTCCGGCTGTTCGGGAGACCGCGCCGGAGGCCTTCCTTCGCGGGTTCTGCTTCACGAGCAACGGGGCCGGTCTCGGTGCGGCGTTCGCGCCGGTGGTGTTCCGGGAGCCGCCGGCGGAGTACGGCGACTATCTGATGGCGGTGCTGACCGGGACGAACGCGGTGCTCGGTGCGTCGGACGAGGAGCTCTTCGCGATGAGCCCGGCCGAGCTGTGGGCGATCGTGGAGCGGTCCGTGGCCGACTGGCATCCGACGGTCCGCGAACTGGTCGATGCGGGGGAGCCCGGCGCGGCCTTCCCGATCACGCTGCGGACCTGCATCACCGTCCCGTCGTGGTCCTCGTTGCGCGTGACCCTGCTCGGCGACGCCGTACATCCGATGACACCGGCCGCGGGCGCCGGCGCCAACACGGCCCTCTGGGACGCCGCGCGACTGACCCGCGCACTGACCTCGGACCAGGACCTCGTGACGTACCAGCAGGAGGTGATCGCCAACTCCCAGCCCATCGTGACCGAGTCCCTGCACAACGCCGAGCGCATGTTCAAGGTCTCAGTCTGAGCCGCAACCTTTCCTGTACGTCGGGCAGCCGCTCGAGCATCACGAGCGCGGTCTCGTGACGCGCCCGCGCGTAGAGCTCGAGAGACGGCGTGACGGCGGCTGGATCATCGAGCGGTTCGGCCAGCGGGTACGTCGACGCGAGCGTGTAGGCGCACCCTGTCGCGACCGAGGACACGAGATCGTCGACGTGCGCCGCTGGGTGCTCGTCGCGGTAGGCGAGCAGCAGTTCGGCGAGCCCGTCGATCCAGTCGTCGCCGAGCATCACGGTCCGCGGGTCGCATCCGATCCGGGCGATCTCCCACGCGGTGAATCGTGCGCTCGGCGGCTGGAAGTCGATCACGGCGGCGACCTCGTCGCCGCGCAGCATCAGATTCGGAGAGGCGAGATCACCATGAACGATCTGCACCGTCAGGTCCGGCAACTCCGCGAGGATCGCGCCGGCCCGATCGAGCAGTCCCCGGCGCTCCTTGGCCGCCTCCCAGGCCCACTGCTCGAACGGGCTGAGCCGCGCCCGGCTCGCATACCCGTCGATCACCCGGTCGAAGGATCGCGGCGCCTTGCTGACATCGCGTACGCCGACAGCCGGTTGCTTCGTCGGCGTCGCCGCCGGATGTTCGGCCAACCGCCGATGCAGCCTGCCCAGCACGGTGCCGACCGCCTGCCAGCGAGCACCGGTGAGCCCGCCCTCGGCCGTCTCGCCGTCGACGAACTCCCACAACGACATCGGCCCGCGTTCGCACATCACGTCGCCGTCGAGAGTTCGCCGTACGGCCGGCACCGGGACGCCGCCGTCGCGGGCGAACTCGGTGAGTTCGATCGCGGCGCGTTCGCGCTCGAGGTCGCCGCGGTAGAGCTTGGCGAACCACCGCCGGCCGTCCTCGTCGACGACGCGGTAGTTGATGGTGTTGGTGCCGGCAGGGATCCGGTGCAGGTCGGCCGCGTGGATGCCGTACGCATCCCGCAGGGCGTCCGCGATGTCAGTCAGGATCGTTTCCCGTCACGCCGTCGACGGCCTCGCGCAGGACATCGGCATGGCCGGTGTGTTTGAGGTACTCCTCGAGCAGGTCGATCGCGATGCGCCGGCGGTTCGACGTCCAGGCCGGATCGGGGTCCTCGACCAAGGCGTCCAGCCCGCCGTCCGCACTCAGCTCTTGCCAGGCGGAGCGGGAGCGCGCGGCAGCGGCGTACCAGAGCGCGTAGAGCTCATCCGGGTCGTCGGTGACCGCGGATTCCCAAACCCACCGGTCGTTCTCGACCCAACTGCGGGTGTCCCACGGCGGAGCGAGCGGCTGCTTGGCGGCCCGCGCGGTGAAGCCGTCCTCCACGAACGTCAGGTGCTTGATCAGCCCCGCCAGCGTCATCGTCGACGGCGGATGCGTCTGCCGAAGCTGCTCGGCGGTGAGCCCGCCGGTCTTCCAGGCGAACTGCTGCCGCACCCGGTCCAAGGCGAACTGCAACGTCTCCACCTCGTCACCCCGCGGGCAGTGCTCGATCGGCAGCTCATTCCACTCCATCGCGCCTCCTCGGTAAGCCGAACAAGCATGCCTCACCCAACGGCCCACAAGTTCGTAGCCAACTCGGCGGGAGCAAGCGCTCGCGAACGCTCAGCGGGAGTGGTCCAGCGAGGCCACCAGTCGGGGGACCTGGTGGGCGGCGTCGGCCGGGTTCCCAAAGATCCGGACCAGCGGCAGCACCTGCTGGGAGAGCCCGGCGACTGGGTGCCCCAGGTCGACAAGAGCCGACTCCAGCGCACTCACCAAGCGGTCCGGCTGCCGCCAGGTGCCGAACCACCACACGACGCGCTGGCGGCGTTCCGGATCCTCCGCGCCGAACGTCCCGGCTGCGTCGACAGTGCTCCGCCGAGCGACCGGACCCAGAGACGCGACGAAGGCCACCCCGTTCCAGGCCCAGACCGCGGTCCGTCCTGTCGTGAGCGGGGTATGCCCGGGAAGCATGCGGGCGAGCTTCCACCCCGGTCGCACAGCCGTGATCGAGCCGATGGCGAACCGGTCGAACGGCACCACCCGCGGGCGGAGGAAAGGAGCAAACGACCCGATGAGCAGGCCGCGGTCCAGTACGACGACCTTCTCCGAACCCAGGTATCCGAGGATGACCAGCCCGAACACGGCCCACCAAGGGATCATCAGGAGTGAATCGATGATCCCGCCATTTCCGAGGGCAGGGGCCGCCGTGCAGAAGAGGCAGAATCCGATAGTGACCAACCACGCCTTCGGCGACGGCGGGTTGGCCTCGACGTGCCGGATCCTGCCGAGCTCCGGCAGGTCGGCGGCGATCCGGCGGACCTTCCGAGACACCCGGTCACCGCTCGCCGTATGGGCGCTGGCACGGTTCAGTGACATGGCGCGAATCCTAGGACCCGCCAATGACAGCCCGCTGCCCGTACCCCGCCCGTACCGCGAGGAACTGACGGGTCCATCCGCTGCGAGCTGTAGGCAGGTTCCTCCCGCTACGGCCTGACCGCGACGGTGTCGTCGTACGACAACCGCAAAGCGGCCTACAACATCAAGGTCAACCAGAAGCCGGCCACCTGACGACCGACTCGTAATACGTTGACTCCACCGCCCAGCAAATAGCCCAGCACGTCACATTGCCCTGCCTGCTGGCGGAACTGACAACGTCGTCCCCTTCTCGGTTGTGGCACTCCGACCTACTGTGAGGCCCGTCACAACATTCCCAGGGGAGGGGATCCACCAATGAGGGACGTCCGGAGAAGTCTGATGGCGGTGACCGGGGCTATCGGCCTGGTCGCCGCCACGCTCGCCGCACCGGTCACAGCCGGCGCCGGGGCCACGAGCGTTGCCGGGGGAGACACCGAGTATCTGGTCCTGCTCGAAGTGGGCGCGGACCGTAACCAGGCCATCGCGGCGGTCAAGGCCGCCGGCGGTGAAGTGGTCAAGGAAAACGCGAACCTCGGCACGCTGACCGTGCGCGCGGCCGCGTCGGGATTCGTCAGCCGCGTGTCCGCGTCGAGCGCGGTCGAGGGCGCGGCTCGCAGCCGGCCGATCGGTACGGCGCCGCAGCAGAAACCGCGCACCGTCGAGACTGAGAACGGCGCAACCAGCAAGGCCGGCGCCGCGGCAAGCAAGAAGACCGTCGGGATGGACCCGCTCGACGCGCAACTGTGGGGCCTGAAGATGGTTCGCTCCGATCTGGCGCGGACGGTCCAGCCGGGCAAGAAGTCGGTCAAGGTCGGCGTACTCGATTCAGGGATCGATGCCCGCAACCCGGACATCGCGCCGAACTTCGACTGGAACCTGTCCCGCAACTTCGCGCCGGACATCCCGGAGATCGACGGTGTCTGCGAGTTCCGCGGCTGTGTCGACCCGGTCGGCTGGGACGACAGCGGTCACGGCACCCACGTGGCCGGCACGATCGGCGCCGCGGCCAACGGTGTCGGCGTCTCCGGTGTCGCACCGAACGTGACGCTGGTGGAGATTCGCGGCGGCCAGGACAGCGGCTTCCTGTTCCTCGGCCCGGTCTCGGACGCACTGACGTACGCCGGTGATGTCGGACTCGACGTCGTCAACATGTCCTTCTACGTCGACCCCTGGCTGTACAACTGCACGGCCAACCCGGCCGACAGCCCCGAGGCGCAGGCTGAGCAGCGCACCATCATCCGCACCATGAACCGGGCGTTGAACTACGCGCACAACCACGGCGTCACGCTCGTCGGGTCGCTCGGCAACAACCACGAGGATCTCGGCAAGCCGCGGACCGACATCAGCAGCCCGGACTTCCCGCTGAACACGGCGTACCCGCGGGTGATCGACAACGCGACCTGTGTCGACCTGCCGGTCGAGGGTCCGCACGTGATCGGTGTATCGGCACTCGGTCCGTCGACGACGAAGGCCGACTACTCCAACTACGGCCTCGAGCAGACCGAGGTCTCCGCGCCCGGCGGATGGTTCCGTGACTACTTCGGGACGCCGATGTTCCGGACGAACGAGAACCTGATCCTGTCGACGTACCCGGTGAACACGCTGCAGGCCGGCGGCCTGGTCGACGCGGCCGGCAACATCACGCCTGCCGGCGTGACGGCCGGGGCGCAGAAGCAATGCCCGGCCGGTGTCACCGACTTCACCAAGTGCGGGTACTACTACGTGCTCCAAGGCACGTCGATGGCGTCACCGCATGCCACCGGCGTCGCCGCGCTGATCGTCAGCCAGTTCGGCAAGAAGAGCCACGGCGACTTCGGGATGGACCCGGACAAGGTCGGCCAGATCCTCATGAACACGGCGCAGGCCCGAGCCTGCCCGACCCCGCCGCTCCAGACCTACATCAACGAAGGCCGCTCCGAAGAGTTCAACGCCCTCTGTGAGGGAACGCGAAACTTCAACGGCTTCTACGGCCACGGCATCGTCGATGCCTACGCCGCCGTAACCCGCCACTAGCCGCACGCTGAGGTTGCCCCTCCGAACTCCGGAGGGGCAACCCACCACCCTGATAGTCCGCTAAGAAGTCGACGTCAGGGACATTCCTGCGTGCCCTCCACCGTTGATACTGACAAGACGGTCAGTGTTGCGATCACGGAGGAGTTGATCATGAGCCTCATCGGAGCTCTGGTCGGATACATCTTGACGGCGTACATCCTGGTATTGATCGCCCGGATGGTCCTGGACTGGACAGGCGTCCTGGCCAACGGCCCTCAATGGGCAACCCGAGCCCGCTCCCTGACCCACGCCTGGACAGAGCCAGTAATCGCCCGAGTCCGCCAAGTCCTGAAACCGGTCCGCCTAGGCGGTCTGTCCCTGGACCTAGCCTTCACAGCGGTCTTCCTCGCCGCCCTGATCCTCCGCGCAATAGCCTTCAGCCTCTAGGCCGCCCGGCCCAACCACCGCACTGGCTGTCCGCGCGTCGCCTATGCGCCGTCCAGCGCCGCCAGTTCATCCTCGGTGAGGATGGTGGACGCGCCTACCACCGCCTGCTCGACCTGTTCGACGCTGCTGGCTCCGACGATCGGGGTCAGCGCCGGGCTCCCGGAGGCCAGCCACGCGAGCACCACCTGGCCCGGTCGGAGTCCGCGCGCGGTGGCGACGCGGGTCAGCGCGGCCAGCCGTCGTTCTGTGCCGGGGTGGCGGTACTCGGCCTCGAGGGGGCGGTCGTTCCGGTCGTACCGGCCCTGGAGGGTGGCGGTGTAGACCCAGCCGTCGAACGACGGGTTGCGTCGGAGGAAGTCGAGGCCGTCCGGTGACAGCATTCCCAGCGGGATCGGCTGGCCCTCGACGGCCATGCCGCCGGCGGGCTGAAGGTAGGAGTAGCGCTCCTGGTACGCGGCTGGTTGCGGGTGGCCGGCGCGTTCGGCGGTGGCCCGGATCCGCTCGAGCAGCCAGGACGGGTGGTTCGACACGCCCCAGCGGGCGGTCAGGCCGTCACGGACCAAGCCGCCGAACGTCTCGACCAGGTCCTCCAACGGAACGGTCGGGTCTTCGACGTGCGCCCAGTACAGGTCCACACCGTCCACGCCCAGCCGCTCCAAGCTCTTTGCCATGGCTCCCCGTACGACGTCCTCGCGCAGCCCTTCGAGATGGTCGGGAAACCCGCCGACCCGCGTGGGCTGGGCGCCGACCTTGGTACTGAGGCGGACGCGGACCCCCGGATTGGACGCCAGCCAGCGGCCCAGCAGCGCCTCGCTCTGGCCGCCGAAGCCAGTCTCGGAGGTCCAGAAGCTGTAGTTGTCCGAGGTATCGATGAAGGCCCCGCCAAGTTCGGCGTACCGGTCGAGGATCGAGAAGGCGGTCCGTTCGTCCACCCTGGTGCCGAAGTACATCGCCCCGAGGGCCATCGTGGGTGTGTTCATGTCCCCACCCTCGTTCCTGAAGCGCACTCCAGGTCAAACAGAAACAAAGTAGGGCGTGACCGTAGGCGCTCGCGCCGACCTGGCCGTCCTCGACGCCCTCCTGTCTCCACCTGGCCTACCGCCCCGGCGTACCCCTCATCACCCAAACCTGGCTAGCCGGCCGCCCCTCTGATGACGACTACGCTCTGCACCCGCCGCGAGCCCCTCAGTCCCGCGATCCCCCCATTTCTCATCAATGAATAATGGGTCTCACCAATGAGTAGTTGGGATTTTCCGTAGCGTGATGAAGTCCATAACAAAATGGTTCGTGGTTGCATTTTTTCGCTTCTTTTTCGGTTGACAGAGAGCGACTTGGGCTACGGTCTGCCGCAAGGGGAGAGTCACTATCCGGGGGGCCGGCATGTTCAAACGCTTTGCGACCGCATTTTTCGTTCTCACTACTACGGTCGTGATGATGGTGCTAGGCCTCACCGCCTCGCCCGCGTTGGCAGCCGAGGGTGATCCTGCGTCCTCCGTTGTGGCGACGTGGTCCTGCACCAGCAGCCCGTGCCCGTGGGGCCCGTCGGACACCAGCAACGCGGCGGTCTGGCCGGCCGCGGCCGAGCCGGTCCGGGCCCGCTACGGCTATACCGTCTCGCACGACGTGTACGCCCCGGCGCCCAAGGTGGCGGGCTGGAAGATCACCGTCACGTCCGGCAGCGCCACGGTTTACGCGGGCCCGGCCGACGACTCGCACTCGCCGCTGGCCAATCTGCAGACCGGCGACAGCTACACCGTGCCCAGCACGCTGAGTAGCAGCAGCATCGTGAGCGTGCAGGACGGTGGGTCGTTCGAGTACACGATCACCCCCGGCGCCCCGACCGACCCGCCGCCGGCCTCCGGTGACGGCTCGGTGCTGGCCACCTGGAACTGCACCAGCAGCCCGTGCCCGTCGGGCCAGAGCTACACCAGCAACGCGGGCGTCTGGCCGGCCGCGGCTCAGCCGGTCCGCGCCCGCTACGGCTACACGGTCTCCGCCGACGTCTACGCTCCGGTGTCCACGGTGGCCGGCTGGAAGATCACCGTCGTCTCCGGCAGCGCCACGGTTTACGCGGGCCCGGCCGACGACTCGCACTCGTCGCTGGCCGCGCTGTCGGCCGGCGAGAGCTACACCGTGTCGAGCACCCTGAGCGGCAGCAGCATCGTGAGCGTGCAGAACGATGGCGCGTTCCGGGTCACCTTCACTCCGGGCGAGCCGACCACGCCGCCGGCGTCCGGCTACGGTTCGGTGCTGGCCACCTGGAACTGCACCGGCACGCCCTGCCCGTCGGGTGCGAGCTACACCAGCAACGCGGCGGTCTGGCCCGCGACGGCCGAGCCCACCCGGGCTCGCTACGGCTACACCGTCTCCCACGACGTGTACGCACCGGCGGCGAAGGTTGCCGGCTGGAAGATCACCGTCACCTCCGGCAGCGCCGCCGTGTACGCCGGCCCGGTCGGGGACTCGCACTCGTCGCTGGCCGCGCTGTCGGCCGGCGAGAGCTACACCGTGTCGAGCACCCTGAGCGGCAGCAGCATCGTCAGCGTGCAGGGTGGCTCCGCGTTCGAGTACACGCTCACCCCGGGTGTGCCGGTCACGCCCCCGCCGGCCGGCGACGGCGAGGCGGCCCTGGTGACCTGGACCTGCACCAGCAGCCCGTGCCCGTGGGGTCCGTCGGACAGCGGGTATGCCGCGGTCTGGCCGGCCGAGACCGAGCCCAGCCGGGCCCGCTACGGCTACACCGCCTCGCACGACGTCTACGCGACGGCCCCGCAGGTAGCGAACTGGAAGATCACCGTCACCTCGGGCAGCGCCACCGTGTTCTCCGGCCCGGTCGGGGACTCGCACGCGTCGCTGGCAAACCTGTCGGCCGGCCAGAGCTACACCGTGCCGACGACGCTGAGTGGTAGCAGCATCGTCAGCGTGCAGAGCGGTTCGCCGTTCGAGTACGCCTTCGTGCCCGGCCCGCCGGTCCCGCCGACGCCGCCCGCCTGCACCGACCCCACCACCTGCGACCCGGTCTCCTGGGTCAACGCCCGCTGGCGCTACGCCGGCACCGGCGAGAACCCCGGTGACTGGTACGGCGGCGTGATCACCTGGCCGGTCGGCACGGCCTACCAGGGCAACGGCCGCTCCGGCGACAACGCGCGCACCGTCTACTCGGATTCGGGCGTTCCGCTCTACCCGTACATGGGTGCCTGGGCCGACGGGTGCACCGTCCGCGTGGTCACCGGCCGGGTCCTGATCGTCGAGTGGCAGCGCGGTACGGACGAGTGGCGGGAGACCCGCGTGAACGCCGGCCAGGCGCACACCATCTCGCTCAGCGGCTCCGAGGACGGCGCCATGATCGAGACGGACAACGACGTCGAGCCCTTCACGGTCTCGATGAGCAACTGCACCCCGCGGCCGCTCTCGGAGTCGAACAACCGCCTCCCGGTGGCGAACGCCGGTGCGCCGCAGTCGGTCGTGGCTGGTACGACCGTGACCCTGAACGGGTCCGGCACCGACGCCGACGGCGACGACCTCACCTACGCGTGGACCCAGACCGGTGGACCGGCGGTGACGCTGTCCAGTACGACGGCGGCGAAGCCGACCTTCACCGCCCCGTCCTCGGCATCCACGCTGACCTTCAGCCTGGTGGTGCGGGACGGCCAGGCCAACAGCGCGGCGGCGACCACCACGGTGACCACCACCACCCCGGTCAACACGGTGCCGGTGGCGAACGCCGGTACGGCGCAGACGGTCAACACGGGTACCACGGTGACGCTGGACGGCTCCGGCAGCCGCGACGCCGACAACGACCCGCTGACCTACACCTGGACCCAGACCGGTGGGCCGGCGGTGACGCTGTCCAGCCGGACGGTGCAGAAGCCGACGTTCACCGCCCCGTCCACCAAGACCACGCTGACGTTCAGCCTGGTGGTGCGGGACGGCAAGGCCAACAGCGCCGCCGTCACCACCACGGTCACCACCAACACGGTGCCGGTGGCGAACGCCGGTACGGCGCAGACGGTCTACGCGGGTACCACGGTGACGCTGGACGGCTCCGGCAGCCGCGACGCCGACAACGACCCGCTGACCTACACCTGGACCCAGACCGGTGGGCCGGCGGTGACGCTGTCCAGTACGACGGTGCAGAAGCCGACCTTCACCACCCCGGCCACCCCGGCCACGCTGACCTTCAGCCTGGTCGTGCGGGACGGCAAGGTGGACAGCGCGGTGTCGACCACCACGGTGACTGTCACCGGTCCGAACCTGGCCCGGGGCAAGACCGCCACCCAGTCGAGCACCAGCGGTACCGCGGTGGCGGCCCGGGCGGTGGACGGTAACACCAACGGCGTGTTCGCGAGCGGCTCGGTGACCCAGACCAACCTCTCCACCCAGCCGTGGTGGCAGGTCGACCTCGGTTCCGCGGCGGCCGTCTCCACGGTCACGGTGTGGAGCCGGACCGACTCGAACCGGATGGGCAGCGGCTCGGTGTTCATCTCCTCGACCGACATGACCGGCCGGTCGATGTCCTCGCTGCAGGCCGACGACTCGGTGAAGGAGATGTCGTTCTCGGCGTTCTCGTCCACCACCAACAGCCTGACCCTGAACGCGGGCAACGCCACCGGCCGGTACGTGCGGGTGCAGCTGTCGAGCATCATCACCACCCTGAACCTGGCCGAGCTGCAGGTCGGCGGCACCACCGGCGCCGTGAACCTGTCCACCAACCGGCCGGCCACGCAGTCGTCGACCGACGTCGGCACCGCCGCCCGGGCCGTGGACGGGAACACCAACGGCGTCTTCGCCGCCGGGTCGGTGAGCCGGACGGCGTCCAGCTCGCAGCCGTGGTGGCAGGTCGACCTGCTGACCAATTCCCGGGTCGGCAACGTCACGGTGCACAACCGGACCGACGCCTCGGCCGACAAGCTGAACAACGCGGTGGTGTTCCTCTCCACCGCCAGCATGTCGGGCCGGACCTACGCCCAGCTGATGGCCGACTCCACGGTGACCAAGCTGAACCTCGGGGCGACGCCGGGGGCGGTCACCAGTCTGCCGACCAACACCGTGGCCCGCTACGTCAAGGTGCAGTCGCCGGCCACCAGCGCCGGTGTGATCAGCCTGGCCGAGGTCATCGTGACGGGCACCCAGCCCAACTGACGCACGACCAGGGATCCGTCTCGGTTCGTTCCATCGACGAAGCGCACGGTCCGGGCTCCACGCCCGACCGACCGTGTGAGGAAAGCCATCGATGAGCGAGCCGGGACGAATCCTTCGTGCGCGGCGGGTCCGCCGGCTTGCCCCCACGACCGGCCCCACAGCTGCAGCACTAGGAGCTGCCAACAGAGGACGGCCGCAGGCACCGTGTGCGGGCGGTTTGACGCTGTCTGTTGGGTGGTATGAGGCCAGGTGGGGTTGTGGGGCGCCGTCATGGCGCCGGGGGTTGTTTTCCGGCTCTTGGCCGGGACGAGGGGGAATGGTGAGCAGGTTTTCGATGGTCCAGTTCAACTGGCCGTGCCCCGGCTCCGGGTATGTCGCGCTCGCGCAGTTCCGACGATCAGTCAGCAAGTTTCGCTCGCTGTAGTTGGATGTTCGAGGGAGGGGTCCAATGTTCAAGTACGTCACGCGCGCAGCCGTGGTGGCCGGGAGCGTCGCCGGGCTGCTGTGGGTCGCAGCCAGTCCCGGCACGGCGACCGGCGGCCAAGAGCGGCAGTTTGTCGTCCTCTACGCCCAGGGCGGCTCCGCTGAAGCCGCGCATGCCGCGATCGCCGCCGCCGGCGGCACGGTGCTCAGTGAGAACGCGGCGATCGGAGTCGCCACCGTCACCACCAAGAGCGAGGGGTTCCAGGCTGCCGCCGGCGCCTCGTCCGCGATCGGGGGCGTCGCGCGAAGCACGGTCATCGGCCGGGCGCCTGACGATGGCTCGGCCGTTGGGAAGGCGAGAGTGAAGCTCGACGCCGCACAGGCCGACCTTCAGGGTGCAAGCGCAGGCAGTGAGAACGCGGCGGAGGGGAAGAAGAAACAAGAGCCGCTGGCCGGGCTGCAGTGGGACATGCAGCAAATCGGCGCGACCGCCGACGGCTCCCAGCGCTACGAGCAGGGCACTGGCGTACGGGTCGGCATCATCGACACCGGCGTCGACGGCACCCATCCCGACATCGCCCGCAACTTCGACAAGGCGCTGAGCCGTAACTTCACGACGGACATCCCGGTCGACGCGAACGGCTCGACGGTCGACGGACCGTGCGAGCACCCGAGCTGCGTCGACCCTGTCGACGAGGACGACAACGGTCACGGTACGCACGTCGCGTCCGAAATCGCGTCGCCGGTCAACAAGCTCGGGATCGCAGGCGTCGCGCCCAAGGCAACGATCGTCAACCTACGGGCCGGACAGGACTCGGGCTTCTTCTTCCTGCAGCCCACGGTCGATGCCCTGACGTACGCGGGCGATCACGGCATCGACGTCGTGAACATGAGCTTCTACGTCGATCCGTGGCTGTTCAACTGCGCCAACAATCCGGCCGATGCGCCCGAGTACCAGGCCGAGCAGCGAACCGTGGTGACGGCGATGCAGCGGGCACTCGACTATGCCTACGGCCATGGCGTCACGCTGGTCGCGGCGGCCGGCAACGGCGCGAGTGATTACAGCAAGACGATCATCGACGCCTCGAGCCCGGACTTCCCCAGCGTGCCTGGTGAGGCGCCGTACGAGCGGACAATCCCGGCCTCGTGTACCTCGATGCCGTCAGAGGGCAACCACGTACTGGCGGTGACCAGCACAGGCATCTCCAAGCGCAAGGCCTACTACTCCGACTTCGGCAACGGCTACGCCGACCTGTCCGCACCGGGCGGGGACGTGTACGACACCGCTGACAACAAGCGTGACATCACCAAGGCCATACTCGCCGCGTACCCGAAGCAGCTCGCCGAGCAGCGCGGTCAGCTCAATCCCGACGGGACGCCGAACACGCCCAACGTTGTTCAGAGCTGCCACGACGGAGTCTGCGGCTACTACCAGTACCTGCAGGGCACGTCGATGGCGTCACCTCACGCGGCCGGCGTCGCTGCGCTGGCGGTCAGTCGGCTGGGCGTTCCTGACCGGGTCAACGGCGGCAAGAAGGCTTCGCCGGCCGCCGTCGAGCAGGCACTGCGCGGTACGGCGACCGACACGCCGTGCCCGACGCCGGCGATGTTCACCTACACCCGCCAGGTCCTGCAACCCGACGGGTCCTTCGTGACGGTGACGTCCACCCAGACCTGCGAAGGTTCGCCGCCGAACAACGGGTTCTTCGGCGACGGCATCGTCAACGCAACGAAGGTCGCACGAGGGTACTAACTCGCCCGGCCGGCGCCGGAACCAAGGTTCCGGCGCCGACTCCTGGAGCAAGTTGCTTTCGTAGGCGCCATGCGGAAGCACTGCGGTAGTGCAGGTCACGACGGATTCGGCCGTGACCTGCTGCATTGCGAGTAGGGCGGGCGGGACTCGAACCCGCGGCCCAGGGATTATGAGTCCCCTGCTCTAACCAGCTGAGCTACCGCCCCGTGTGCGGGTGATCGTATCTGGTGGGTGGGGGTGGGGTGCGAAACCAGGGGTGGGTCAGGGGTTCGACTGAGGGGTGATTACCGCGGACCGGGCATGATGGAGGCTAGTCCGGACGAAGGGAATCCCGATGGGCTGGTTCATATTCCTGGTGATCGTGGTGGGCGCGATCGCGGCGTACAAATACCGCGTGCCGCTGCTCGCGAAGATCACCGGTCAGCCGCAGCAACGTATCCAGCGAGCGATCGACCGGAAGAAGGGGAAGTAGACACTTCCTCCTGACGCACGAAGAGACCCTGACCGCAGGATGCGGTCAGGGCCTCCTTGAACGAGTCGGTGGCTGAGTTAGTGGTTGGTCAGCCGACCAGGACCGCTACGACGGACGCGGAGGCGGCGATCTCGCCGCTTCCGGCGGCGCCGGCGTCGTCGTTGTAGCCGAAGGCGAAGACCTCGACGGTGGTCGCCTTGGTGACCGTCACGACCTTGACCGTGGAGCCGGTCAGTTCGCGGTCCTTCGCCGGGGAGATCTCGGCGCCGAGGATGGTGCCGTAGTCGTCGCCGAACGCTGTGTCAGAGGCGCCGACGCGGAGCGCGAGCTGCGGCCGGGTGCCCGCTGCACCGGCGGTGGTGCGGGCGAAGAACGCGGTCGAGTTCAGCAGCCAGGTGCCGGGCTCGAGCTTGAACTCGCCGACCTTGGTCTTGTTGGTCTTGAACGATCCGCCGATCTTGTCGATCGTCACGGCCTTGAAGTCGGCGGACACCCCCGACTTGCCGTACACGTCCGTGTTCTTGAGGAACGCTGCGCGATCGCCCGGCACGAGCTTGCTCGCCGGGATGCTGTTGTCGACGACCTGCGACGCTGCGACCGAGCGCGCGCAGAGCGGGTACGACAGGGTTTTGCAGTCCGGTCGTACGGCGCCGTTCGCCGCGACCGTGACACCGACCAGCACGCCGGCCCCCAGTACGGCGGCCACCAGCAGCCGGCCACCCTTGGTGTTGAAAACCTTCTTGATGTTCACAGGGTTCCTTTCCCTCCATCCCCGAGGCCCCCCTCGGGATACTGCAGAGGAACGTAGCCCAGTTGATGGTCTAGGCCAATAGCCGAAATGGATTCGTTGCCAATTCACTTCGGGAAGTTCAGGCACCAGGCGGTCAGCGAGACCTTGGCCGTCGTCCCGAGGTCGGTGTCGACCGGCCAGATCACCGGGCGCTCTCCGCGGCGGCGTGCGACGGCGAGATAGGTGCCGGAGGCCTTGTCCTCGGCAACTTCTACGGTGCTGGACCAGGCGACGGCGGCGAGCGCCGATTCCCCTTTGTGTAGGCGGATCTGGGTCGGGCCTGGGTCTCTTGCCATGTACGACGTTCCGTGCGCGATCGTCACGTTCATCGTTCGTCGGCGAGCGTTGAGTACGGCAACGTCCGGGTAGCCGTTGACGGTGATGGGGGCGGTCCGGCAGTTCGTCAGCTTCAGTACGACGGCGCGATGCCCGAGCGCCGGCTCCACGGGACCGACGGTGATCAGCGCGCCCGACGCCGGACAGGTTGGCGGGGGAGGGGTAGGCGTCACAGTCGGAGTCGGCGTGCTCACCCTCGCCGATGTAGGCCCTCCACCTGGTCCGGATCCTGCGGCCTCGGTTCCGCATCCCGCCAGCAACAGGAGCGCACCGATCAGCCCCACCCACCCCCGGTAACTCATTCCCCGAACCTACCCGGCCCGCGGTTGAGCAGGCCTGGGAAATGAAGAAGCCGGGCTCCTGTGGAGGCCCGGCTG
This sequence comes from uncultured Actinomycetota bacterium, assembly GCA_963822475.1. Taxonomy (GTDB): domain Bacteria; phylum Actinomycetota; class Actinomycetes; order Propionibacteriales; family Kribbellaceae; genus Kribbella. The sequence continues at coordinate 1,139,771 of CAWGHT010000004.1, read as the reverse complement.
GTGTGTTGCTCCCGCGACTGGACTCGAACCAGTAACCTGCCGGTTAACAGCCGGCTGCTCTGCCAATTGAGCTACGCGGGATCATGGTGGTGCTCAAGACCTCGATCCCCGAGGACCTGAGTAGGTTAGCAGGCGGGCGGCGAACTACAAAAACGGGATTCGGGCCGCTGCCGGGTCAGATTCCGAACTCGTCGCGGACCTGTCGGAGGGCCGCCTCGGCCGCGTCCACGACGCCGGGCTGGGTGGGCTCCAAGCCCTTGTCCAGAACGAAGTTCCAGGTGACGGCGGCGTCGGTGGCGGCCGGGTTGCGGCGGCCGACGATGCGTACGCCGCGCTTGCCGGACAGCGGGACGTGACGCTGTACGACGATGCTCGCGTCGACGCGCTCGCGGAGGAGCTGGCCGAAGCGGCCCGGGTCCTCGACCTTGAGCTCGGTGGCGCGTAGCGGGGTGCCGAAGTCGGTGGTCTCGTAGACGTGCAGGACCGACGCCTCGGAGTCCCAGTTGGCGCGCTCGATCTTCTCCCAGCCGACCCGGCGGTCGGCGTCCGCGGCGTCCGACGGCAGGTAGACGGCCGCGCGGGTGCCGGCGATCCAGCGGCCGTTGGTCAACTCGACGGCGGCCAGGATGTCTTCCTTGCTCCCGGTCGACTCACGGGCGGCGGCCGACACGGCGTCGCCCAGCTCGCGCGGCCAGGGATTACGCAGAAGTCTCACACCCACATCATCCCAGCCGCCCCAAGAACCCGATCAGCGCACCCGACCAGCCCACCCCACCCGAGCCGCCGGCAGGGCACCCGGGCGCGGCGGTTGGTCAGGCGACGTAGTCGCGGAGTTGGGGTAGTGCTCGGCGGCGGAGTTGTCGCAGGGCTTCTCGTTCCAGGGCGCGGACCTTCGCCGTGTTCAGACCCAGTTGTGTCGCGATCTCCTCAGCAGTGGACGGGATATGGCCGTGCAGCCCGTACCGGCGGTGGAGCACGGACTGGTGCAGGTCGTCAAGGAACTGGAGGTGATGGGCAAGATCCCGGCGCAGCGCGGCCCGCAGGACGATCGGGTCGTCGTCGATCACCGGATCGGTGTCCTCGACATCGAGCGTCTCGGGCTGCATCCGCCACGCCTGCGCCCGCTCGATCCGCGCGATGCTCAGCCCGGTCGCCCGCGCGAGTTCCGGCGTACCGGGTTCACGTCCGAGCTCCTGGGTGAGGTCGTGGCGCGCCGACGCCACCCGGGACGCGTCGGCGTACGCCTGGGCCGGCATGCGGACCAGGCGGGACCGGTCCGAGATCGCGCGCCCGATCGACTGCCGGATCCACCAGATCGCGTACGTCGAGAACCGGTGCCCGAGCCGGTGGTCGAACCGCTCGACCGCCCGCATCAGCCCGATGTTCCCCTCCTGGATCAGGTCGAGCAATGAAATTCCCTTCCCGCCGTACCGCCGGGCGAGGGACACGACCAGGCGCAGGTTGCCCTCGATCATCCGCTGCCACGAGAGTCGCCCGAGCGCGACGACCCTCTGCAGGTCGCGCGGATCGTGCCGTCCCGGATCGCCGGTCAGCTGCTCCGCCGCCAAAAGGCCGGCCTCGATCCAGTACGAGTGCTCGTTCACCTCCTCCAAGGTCAGTAGTTCGTGTTGTCCGATGTCGCGCAGGTACGCCACCAAAGCGGTGATGTCCGCAGGTTCACAGTCGAGATCTCCCATTCCGGCCCCTTCGCCGCCAATCTCCTTGCCAAAGAGAGTGCCGCGAATCGACCCCCGCAGGACCGGTGACTTCAAGTATGTGGATAACTACATGAAGTGAGGAGCGTCAGCTGGCGTATGCGCGGAGGCCGCTGAGGAGGCCGTTGTGGAAGGGGTTGGCGTCGACCGTGTCGAACCAGGTCGTGCCGGTGGTCAGGGGCTCCAAGGGCGGGATGGTGACGGGATCGGGGGAGGGAGTGGCGGGGCCGCCGCGGAGGATCTCGTCGTCGACCTCGGGTGCGGGCATGTCGGGCAACAGCACGAACGCGTCGGCGAAACCGTTCCCGGCAACACCATCCCCGACAAAACTCGCGAAGGTGGCAGCCGCGCGGGCCGACGCCCCGGCCGGATCGCTGCGGATCTTCTCGAGGTCCGCGACGACGGTCTTCCACGTGACCGCCGGGTCGCCGTAGTCGATCGCGCGCGACAGCCGGCCGACCTTGATCGGCGTCGCCGCCGGCGCGAGCGGTGTCATGAGCGACCGGAGTCCGTAGCGTGCCCGGCCACCCACGACGACCAGTCGGATGTCGGACTCGGTCGCCTCGATCACATTGCGATAGTTGCCCGAAGCAGAGCGCCGTACGACGACCAGGTCCGCGAGCGCGCCGGGCTCGAGCCGGCCGACCGGCCGCGGCCAGACCCCGGACAACGCCTCACCAGGATTCGACGTCACCATCCGGACCAGGTCTTCGTCGGTGAAGACCGATTGCGCCTTGTTCCACAGATCGGCGACCTTCAACTCCCACAGGACATTTCGCGTCCCCGACGGGCCCCAGTCCGACCCGAGGCACAATCGCACCCCGGCCGCATGCGCGGATTTCACATCGGCCGTTGCCCCGTACAACCAAAGGTTCGAGAACGGCGACCAGACCAGACTCGAATTCCCCACCTTCATCGCCGCGAAATCATCGGCATTCAGCGCCCCGCCGTGAATCGCGACCAGTTGCGGTTTCACCACACCCGCATCGGCCAGCAACCGGAACTCGGACCGCAGTTTCGGATCCGACCCCTCCGCCGAATGCGCGATGAATCCACGCCCGGCCTGCACGGCGGCGACGTACGGCGCCAGCGCGGTCGCGTTGTCGGCAACAAGCGTGCTGACCCGGATGAAATCGTCGTGCGTCCCGAGTTTCTCCGAGTCGACGTTCCGGATCAGGTCGTTGTCCGGCGGTACGGCGCCGCGCGGGTTCCCCTGGATCGACGTCGTCCCGCCGACGATCGCCCGCGTCTCGACGTACCGGAGCAGCGCCCGCCCCGCGGTGGCGCCGAGCAGGCGGGCCGGCTGGCTGATCTGGCTGCTGTACGTCGGCGCGCGGCCCCACTGGTTGTGCGAGGTCCATGGAACGGCGCGGGCAGGCTCCGTCCACAAGGGCAGGCTGTTGTACATCAAATGGTTGTGGAGATCGATCAGACCCGGGCAGATCAACCCGCCCGCGGCGATTCGCGGCGCATTGTCGAATCCGGACGGGACGGGATCCAACGGTGTGACCGCGGCAATCAGCCCGTCGTCACCGACGTACACGGAGCCGCCGGTCAGAACTTCTCCGCCGGGTCGCATCGTCATGACGGTTCCACGCAGTACAAACATGGCCCACCCTCCCGTGGAATCCCCGGTGCCGCCCCTGATCACGAGCGTATCGCCGAGGGGGAGGTACTTCGATGGGTGATTTCGATCCCGGCCCCCGACGCAGGCGGTCGTCGCGTTCGGCACGCAGGCGCGCTCGGCGGTTCAGTTGTGGACGGACAGGCCTGACGTACCGCTGTTCGAGGTGCTGCACCCGTCGAGTCGGAGCCCGAAGGTGCTCATCGACAGTTGGCGGCACGCGATCACGAGCTACGTGCGGTCGTGACGCCGGATGCGGACGGCGCAACTCAGTACCCAACTACGGCGTGAAGTTTGCGGAGGCCGACTATGCGCCGATCCCGCTGCGGGACCTGCCGTTCGGCGTACCGCCGTGGCTGGGCGACGACGCCTGGGGACGCAAGGACAAACCCCGGCACAACAACAGCGTCGACCGTCCGGGCACCGACCTCTTGAACACTCTCGTCTGGCGGGCGCCCAAGCTCGGCTGAAATGGTCCGTGGCTGGCGCTACCTTGGTCGGATGCGAGTCGCCACGTGGAATGTGAACTCGGTCAAGCAGCGGATGCCGCGGCTGCTGGACTGGCTGGACGAGCGGCAGCCGGATGTCGTCTGCCTGCAGGAGACGAAGCTCGCGGACGACGCGTTCGGCACGCTGCTCGGTGACGAGCTGACCGGCCGCGGCTACGAGATCGGCCTGTACGGCGAACCGCAGTGGAACGGGGTCGCCCTGCTGTCCAAGGTCGGTCTCGAGGACGTGGTGACCGGAGTCGCCGGCGCGCCCGGGTTCCCGAATCCCGAGGCCCGCGCGGTGGCCGCGACCTGTGGCGGCGTCCGGATCCACTCGCTGTACGTGCCGAACGGTCGCGTGCCCGACTCCGACCACTACCACTACAAACTCGCCTGGCTCGCAGCGCTGACCGAGGTCGTGGCGAACGGACCGGCCGATCAGATCGTCTGTGGTGACATGAACATCGCCCCGACCGACGCCGACGTCTTCGACCCCGTGGCGTACGTCGGCCAGACGCATGTGACCCCGCCCGAGCGGCAGGCGCTCGCGGAACTGATGGCCGCGAAGGACCTGCACGACGTCGTCCGCGACCGCTGGCCGGACAACCGCATCTTCAGCTACTGGGACTACCGCGCCGGCATGTTCCACCAGGACCTCGGCATGCGGATCGACCTGATGCTCGCCACCGTCCCGGTCGCCGAGCGGGTCAAGGCGGCATGGATCGATCGCAAGGCCCGCAAGGGCACCGGTCCGAGCGACCACGCCCCGGTGATCATCGACCTCGACACCGCACCGGACGGCGATATCGGTCCGGTCGTGCCACCGCCGTCCGCGCCGCGGACCGGCCGGAAGAAGACGACCAAGCTTCCGCAGAGCCGCTGACATGCGGCGCCTCGCTGCGGTCGCGATCCTGGTGCTCGCGACCCTCACCGCCTGCAGTGACGACAACAACAAGCCGCAGAGCCTCGACAACTGGACCATGGTCGACGTCAGCCCGGCCGAGCCGGTCACCCTGACCGCCCACGACAACGAGTTGCTGGTCGGCCTGCGACACCGCGGCGCCAAGGTCGTCCCGGAGCTCCAACTCCTCGACGGCACCGGCAAGCGCACCCCGGTCGCCGTCAAGCCCAACCCGGCCAGCCCGTACGCCTTCGAGGCGATCTGGTACTCGATCGCGTACGACGGCAAGCAACTCCTCGCGCTCGGCGGAGCCTCCGGCGGCGCGCACTCCAACACCCGCTGGACGGTCTGGACCGGCACGCCGCAGACCGGACTCGTCGAGCACCCGCAGAACTTCTGGACCTTCGGCGGCCAGACCGCGGGCGACCTGTTCAGCGCGGTCCGCACCCCGAGCGGTGGCGCGCTCCTCGGCACCTGGGGCGGCGTCCAGACCGGCAACGACGCAATGGTCTGGCTGCCGCAGAGCGACGGCAAATGGACCAGGCAGGACCCGACCAAGACCGCACTGCAGAGTACGCCGTCCCTCCTGGTCGGGCCCGGCTTCGGTACGACGCTCGGCGACAGCATCGTCCTCGTCGGCTCGCAGGTCCGGCTCGCGCCCAACACCGTCGCGCAGGAGGCCGCAGTCTGGCGATCAACCAAGCTCAACCAGGGCTGGACCCGGATCGTGCTGCCAGATCCCGGCAGCCGTAGCCAGGCCAACACCGCGACCTGCGCGAAGGACTGCGTGATCTCCGGGTACGTCGACGGTCAGCTCGCGATCTGGCAACTCGACGCCTCAGGGACCGCGAAGCGACTCCAGGGCGTGCCGTCGATCCCGGTGGGGGACAAGGACAAGCTGCCGCCGCCGATCATCGACGGCGACAAGGTCGTCCAGGTCGTTGCCCAGGACAACAAGGTGAAGGTGCTCACCGGACGGGACGGTCAGTGGACCGTGCAGGACGCGGTAGGACCGGAGGGCAAGGTGACCGACGCCGTACTGATGCCGGATCGCAAGCTCTACCTGATCGCCGGCACCTCGCTCTGGCAGACCACTCTCAGCTGAGCAGACCCTTCACGTACGCCGCTTGACCCGAGTGCTGCGCGCAGTCGTCGATGACGCTGACCAGCCGCACTCCGAGCGTGACCGGCGGGTTCCACCGACGGTCGACGATCCGGTCGAGGCCCTCGTCGGTCACGGTGCGCAGGAACTCCGCGGTCCGCGCGTGGACAGCGTCGTAGTACCCGAGCAGCTGATCCGCCGAGAGCTTCACAAGCCCGACCTGGTCGGACGTGTGCGCATACCCGGTGTCGGCCGCGTCGAGCGGCAGCCCGAGCCGCTCGAACCACCCGTCGGCGGTGTAGACCTGCTCGTACCCACCCGCGTCCGCCAGGTGATCGTCCTGGACCCGGGTCAGGTGCCAGACCAGCCAGGCGATCGAGTTCGCCGTGTCACCCGGGCGCGTCGCGAGCGTCTTGTCGTCGAGCCCGGCGACGACGTCGTGCAGCACCTCCTGAACCCGGCTGTGCGCATCGAGGAGCAGTTCACTTGTCTTCATACCCGCCACCGTAGTCTTCGCTTCAGACAGTTCGATGAGAGGGAGAGATCGTGGAATATCGCACTCTCGGCGCGAGTGGCGCCGTTGTCTCGACGTACGCGCTCGGCACGATGACGTTCGGCAACGAGTCCGACGAGGCCGGGTCGCACGCCCAGCTAGACCGGTTCGTCGAGGCGGGCGGCAACTTTGTAGACACCGCGGACGTGTACACGGCCGGAGTGTCCGAGGAGATCGTCGGGCGCTGGCTGGCGAAGAAGAGCAGCGCCGACGTCGTTCTCGCGACGAAGGGCCGGTTCCCGACCGGTGACGGGCCGAACGACGTCGGTACGTCGCGCCGGCACCTCCGCAAGGCGCTGGAGGCGTCACTGCAACGACTCGGCGTGGACCACATCGATCTCTACCAGTTGCACGCCTGGGACCCGGTCACGCCGCTCGAGGAGACGCTCAGCTTCCTCGAGGACGCCGTACGCGCCGGCAAGATCTCGTACGGCGGCCTGTCGAACTTCACCGGATGGCAGCTGCAGAAGGCCTGTGACCTGATCGGGTACCGCGGGTGGTCGCCGCTCGTCACGCTGCAGCCGCAGTACAACCTGCTGGTCCGCGAGATCGAGTGGGAGATCGTCCCGGCCGCACAGGAGAACGGGCTGGGTCTGCTGCCATGGTCGCCGCTGGGAGGCGGGTGGCTGACCGGCAAGTACTCGTTCGACGAGGAGCCGGAGGGCGCGACGCGGCTCGGTGAGAACCCGGACCGCGGCGTCGAGTCCTGGTACCGCCGCAGCCGCAACCAGCGCGTCCGCGACGTGGTCGACGCGCTCCGCGAGATCGCCGAGGCGCGCGGGATCTCGATGGCGCAGGTTGCCCTCGCGTGGCTGGTCGACCGGCCCGCGATCACGTCGGTGATCCTCGGCGCTCGCACGCTCGAACAGCTCGACGACAACCTCGCTGCGGCCGACCTGCACCTCACTCCGGAGGAGACGGCAAAGCTCGACGAGGCCAGCGACCCAGGCGCAGCCGACTACCCGTACGGCGGCCCAGGCGTAGCCCAACGCGCCCGCCCGATCAGCGGAGGACGTGCCTGATCCGATGACCGATCGTGGTCCGATCGCGGACGTGGTGGCGCAGATGCGGCTGCGGGTCGACGAGCTACCGGCGGAGCTTGCTCATCGGCGGTTCTTCCTCGAGACGTATCTGCGCACCACACAGGCCGTGGGGCGGGCGATCGACCAGGGGCGGTTCGAGGATCCGGCGTGGGTCGAGGTCTGGGACGTGCGGTTCGCGGAGCTCTACCTGCAGGCCCACGACGGTACGTCGGTGGCGCGTCCCTGGCGGCTGGCCTTCGACGCACCGGCGAAGCTGCCGGCGTTGGCGCACGTGCTGCTCGGCATCAACGCGCACGTGAACTACGACCTGCCGCAGGCGCTGCTCGCGGTGATCAGCGACGACGAGTTCCTGGATCCGCAGTTGATGGATCGACGTCGGCGCGATCACGAACGGATCGACGGTGTACTCGCCGAACGGGTCGCGGCGGAGGACGGCGAGCTCGCCGCGACCGGTGCGCGCAGCCTGGTCGATCGCGTCCTGACACCACTCAACCGGCTGGCGTCGCAGCGCTTCCTGCGTGAGTCCCGGCAGAAGGTCTGGCATAACACGGTCGAGTTGCAGCAGGCGCGCGTACAAGGCAGCTATGAGAAGCGGCTGGGTGAGCTAGAGGTGCTGAGTGCGGCGAAGGTGGCTGATCTGCTCAGACCGGGACAGGTGTTACTGCGGCTCGCAGTGACGGGCTTCGGCGTCACGCTGCCACCTCCCTAGCTCGGGAGTACGCCGGACCAGAGCACGCCCAACGCCAGGCAAGCCAGCGTGACCAGCCCGAACACACCGACCCACATCAACGCCGGTACGCCGGTGAGGCGCCGGAGCTGATCCGCGTCGGAGCTGCGCCCCTGACCGTGCCGCCGCGAGCGCTGCAACTCCAGCACGGCACGTGGCGCGGCCAGCAGCAGGAACCACGTGAGCAGGTGCGCGAAGGTGGACTGCACCGAGGGAGAGCCCCACCACGTCACGCTGAACACCAGGGCGCCGAACACCAGTACCGACCACAGCCCGAACAGGTTGCGGATCTGGAGCAGCAGAATCACCAGCGCCGCCAGCAGTCCCCACAGCAGCGCAACGGCGTACCCGCGGCTGAGGACGAAGGCGGCAGCCAGGCCGAAGAGAGCAGGACCGGGGTAGCCGGCCAGCAGTACGGCGATCATTCCGCCGCCGGTCGGCTTGCCGCGGGACACCGTGACGCCGGACGTGTCCGAGTGCAGCCGGATCCCGGACAGCTTGCGGCCGACCAGCGCGGCGATCAGTCCGTGCGCGCCCTCGTGCGCGATCGTCACGACCTGCCGCGTGTGCTTCCAGATCGGGCGCCAGGCGATCAGCAGCAGCGCGGCCACTCCCGTACCGATGACCAATTGGAGCGACGGCTCCGGCTGAACCGACGTGATGTTGTCCCAGAACTCCTTCACCCGCCCATCCTTACAGGCGAGTGGTCAACTACTGGGGGAAGGGGATGTGGACAGTCACCCGTTCGCGGAGTTGTTCGCTGATCAGCCACAGTTCACCGGTCGCGGGCCAGTACGACAGGTTCTCGGTGTTCTTCGGCGCTTTGGTCCAGACCGTTGTCGACTCGCCGCCGACGCCGCGATGCAGACAACTCGGGTAGTCGATCCCGTCACCGATGTTCCCGGCGTACTCCGGACACACGCCGGTGATCACGAAGCTGTTGTTGTACGACGTCGCGCCCTGCATACCCCATACCGGCGAGTCGAACGCCTCGACCGCGTGCACGACCCCGTCGGCGCCCGCCCGGAGCAGCCCGGTCGACTCGTCGAGCGGCCACCGAACGATCCGCCCGCCGCCCTTCGTCGTGTGCTCCACCGCCACGAAGGACCCCGTCCCACCGTGGTCGATGCCGAGCGACGCGAAGCACGGCTTGGTCCCGGTTGTGTTCGCGCAGCCGCCACCGGCGTACCAGTAGGCGCCGACCTGCGGCAGCGCGAACGCGTGCCACAACGCGTGATACTTGCCGTCGGCACCTAGTCCGACCTCGCCGGTACTGGTGTCCGTCCGCCAGATGTGTCGCAGGTCGAACACGCGCAGGACCGATCCGCCGGTCGCGACCACCAGCAGGTTCCCCGACCAGAACAACCCGTGCCCATGTCCGGCGACCGCCTGGAAGTTCCCGTCCGCCGTCGGCTCGACCAACAACACATGCCGGTACTTCAGCGTCGCCAGGTCCAGGAACGACACCCGGATCGCCGTGTCGTCGCTGTTGTGCCAGCTCGCGACCACGACCCGGCGCGCCCCGCCGGCCGGCTGCGCATCGCCGGAACCGCTGACACCCTGCGGAATCCAGACGTTCTCGTCGTCGTCCTCGCCGTCCTGCCAGCAGAACCCCTGCGGATTGAGCGAGGCGTTCAGGTACGTCTCGTGGCACAAAGCCCGCCCGGTCCGGTTGGTCGCGGCGAGCACCTCGGTCACGCCGACCGGCGCGAGCGGCGGCTTGGTCTCCAGTTGCGCGACGCGGGCGCCGTACGTCGCGAACGTGTCACCCGACACGAGCTGGAAGCCGCTCGCGTCGATGCGTGGGAAGGTTGCCGCCGCCTGCGCGGGCGTCGGGACGAGCACGCCGATCACGAGGGCGGCCGTCAAGAACAAACGGCTGATCCGCATGCTTTCGATAATGATTGACGAGGCGGTGAGATGTCCTGGCGGAACGGCGTGGCGGGCCGTTGACATCGCCTGGTGCGCGGACGACGGTGGAGGGATCGCGGCCCGGGGAGGGGCTGCCGCATTGGGGGAAAGATGTCTCAACCACGCACGACCAAACGCCCGGCCAACAAGACAGCAGCCAAGAAGACCGCAGCCAAGAAAACAACAGCCAACAAGACGGCAGCCAAGAAGACCGCAGCGCAGCGGACGGCGGCCAGTAAGACGGCTGCCCGTCGGCCGGCAGTGCGGGAACGGGTTGGCACGGAGGCGGCGGCAGCTGTCCCGTTGTCGGACTTCCTCGACGCGGCCGGAACGCTGACGCTCGACCAGCGGAAACTCCTGGTGGACCAGGCGCTTCTGCTGCTCAACGAGAACTACGTGCACCTGCCGTTGAAGGTCGCGATGCACGCCGTCAACCCGTTGCAGCGGCTGCGCGTGATGCGCGCACGAATGGAGCGTTTGACGACGAAGACGATGGAGGACGAGTGGCTGTTCCATCGCGAGATGTCGAGCATCTTCCACTCGGTCCGCGACCTGCACACGAACTACCTGCTGCCGGTGCCGTTCGCCGGGAAGATCGCGTTCCTGCCGTTCATGATCGAGAAGTGCTACGACGACGCGGACAAGTCCGAGCACTACCTGATCACCCGCACCGTCACCGGCTACCAGGCGCCGCAGTTCGGTCCCGGCGCCGAGGTGACGCACTGGAACGGTACGCCGATCGCCCGCGCGGTCGCGCTCAACGGCGCCGTCTTCGCCGGGAGCAACCACGCCGCCAACCTGGCCCGCGGCCTGGAGTCGCTGACCCTGCGCCCGCTGGTCATCCAGGCCCCGCCCGACGAGGACTGGGTGACGCTGACGTACGTCGGTCTCGACGGCTCGGACCAGGAACTGCGCGAGCAGTGGAAGGTCACCACGAACCTGCCGCCGATGACGGACCTGGACGCGATCAGCGAGGCCTCCGCGTTGATGGGGCTCGACCTCGACTCCGACGAGAAGGCGCGCGCGAAGAAGGCGCTGTACGTCCGCGACGTCGTCGACCTGGAACGCGGTCAGAGCTCGGCCGAGCTGGCTGCCCCGGCCGCGGTCACCGGTGCGGACCTGCCGACCACGATGCCCGGGGTGTTCCGGGCCCGTGAGGTCGTGACGGCGTCCGGGACCTTCGGGCACCTGCGGATCTTCACGTTCAGCGTGCCGGACCCGGTCGCGTTCCGGGACGAGTTCGTCCGGCTGGCCGCGTTGCTGCCGCAGAACGGCCTGATCGTGGACGTCCGGGACAACGGCGGCGGGCACATCTACGCGAGTGAGTTCACCCTGCAGACGATGACGCCGCGGCGGGTCGCACCCGAGCCGGTGCAGTTCATCAGTTCGCCGCTCAACCTGCGGATCTGCCGCCGGCACCAGGCGAACCCGGCCGGGATCGATCTCGGTCCGTGGTTCGACTCGCTGGACCTGGCGATCGAGACCGGGGCGCAGTACTCGGCGGCGAAACCGATCACGCCGGAGGACGGTGCGAACGACATCGGCCAGACGTACCACGGACCCGTCGTCCTGATCACCGACGCCCGGGTCTACTCGGCGACCGACATCTTCGCGGCCGGGTTCGCCGACCACGAGATCGGCACCATCCTCGGCGTCGACGACAACACCGGCGCGGGCGGCGCGAACGTCTGGACGCACGGTCTGCTCGCGGCACTCCTGAACGAGCCGCCGCCACCCGACGAGACCTCGCCGTACGTCGCGCTGCCCAACGGCGCGAACCTGCGGGTCGCGATCCGGCGCACCCTGCGGGTCGGCAAGCTCGCCGGTACGCCGGTCGAGGACCTCGGCGTCAAACCGCAGGAGACCCACCAGATGACCAGGGCCGACCTGCTCGAGGGCAACGTCGACCTGCTGAACAAGGCCGGCGAGCTGCTCGCGCGCGCTCCCGGTCCGCCGGCTCGACCTGAAGACCTCCTTCAGCGGTACGACGCTCACCGTCGCGATAGATGCCCAGGGCATCGACCGCGTCGACCTGTACGTCGCCGGCCGCCCGATCAGCTCGGAGGACTACTCCGCCCCGCTGAGCATCGACATCCTCGAAGTGACGCCCGGCCAACTCCTGCGCGCGGACGGGTACGACGCGGACGAGCTCGTCGCATCCCGGCGGCAGGTCGTCTAGGAAGGCGGCAGGTCCGCTAAGTTCAACGCATGCCGACTCTCCACCTGACCGCCGACGAGGAAGCGATGCTCGGCGGTCAGGACGGGGACGGCGTGGCGCTCGCGATGCGGGTGATTGTCGGGCAGGCGCGGATCTCGGAGGCGCCGCGGCTGGTCGAGATCACGTCGGCGCACGTCGACTCGTGCCTGTACCACGGGCAGGTCAGCCTCGACTTCGCGCACCGCCTCGTCGACCTGGGCGCCCGAGTACGCGTGCCGACGACGCTCAACGTGGGTTCGACGGACCTCATCCATCCAGGCCTCGTCCGGGATCACGAGCTCGCGGCGGCGGGCCGGGAGCTGATGGCGGCGTACGTCGAACTCGGTTGTACGCCGACGTTCACCTGCGCGCCGTACCAGCTCCCGAATCGTCCCGCGCTCGGTGAGCACATCGCGTGGGCGGAGTCGAACGCGATCGTGTTCGCGAACTCGGTCCTCGGCGCACGCACGGACCGGTACGGCGACTTCCTCGACGTCTGCGCGGCGATCACCGGACGAGCGCCGTACGCCGGGTTGCAGACTCCCGAGGCGCGGCAGGGGACCGTGGTGTTCGACTGCCGCCCGTTGGGCGAGTTCTCCGACCTGACGTATCCGTTGCTCGGTCACCACATCGGATCGGTGGTCGGGGCCGAAATCCCTGTATTACTGGGGATTCCGGCCGAAGTGACGGAGGACGATCTGAAGGCACTCGGCGCAGCGGCCGCGTCTGCCGGAGGAGTCGCGTTGTTCCACGCGGTAGGGGTCACGCCGGAGGCGCCGACGACGGTCGACGGTCTGCCGGTGCGAGTGGTTGACCGCGAGACACTGCAGCGCGTCCGACGCGAGTTGTCGACGGTCGCGTCAGAGCTGGATGCGATCAGCATCGGTACGCCGCACGCGTCGTATGCGGAATGTGTCCGGCTGTCCGAGCTGGTCGTGGGACCTCCCTTGAAGTTGCCGTTCTACCTGTCGACCGCTCGCGCGACTCGGGAGCGCCTGGCCGAGAACGGCGTACTGCAGGTGCTGGAGGCCGCGGGCGTAACGGTCGTCGTGGACACCTGCACTTATGTCACAGCGATCCTGTCGCCCACCTGGAAGTACGTGATGACGAACTCGGGCAAGTGGGCGCACTACGCACCCGGCAACATCAACGTCTCCGCCGTCCTCGGCTCGCTCACCGAATGCGTCGCGTCGGCCCGCGCCGGCCACGTGGTCCTTGACGCATGATCATCCACGGCCGAGCCCTCCACCCCGGCACCGCGACGGGTACGCCGATCCGCCTCACCGCGCCGCTGTCCTTCTGGGGCGGCACCGACAACGAGGGCCGCATCGTCGACGCACATCACCCGCAATGCGGCGCCCTCCTCACCGGCCGCATCCTCCTGATGGAATCGGGCCGCGGCTCCAGCTCCGCGTCGAGCGTCCTCGCCGAACAGATCCGCGCCCGCACCGCCCCCGCCGCCATCATCCTGTCCCGCCCCGACCCGATCATCCCGCTCGGCGCCCTCATCGCCGCCGAGCTCTACAACCTCAACCTCCCGGTCGTCGTTGCGTCGTACGACGCCATCCCCACTGACGCCCTGGTGCAGGTCACCGACGGCACGATCACCTGGTGACTGGCCGACGCATCAATACGGCGGTTGCCGCGAACAGGACCGCACACGCGGTGAGTGCGAGCGGCAGGGTGGTGAGTCGAGCGATCGCGGAGATGGTGACGCCGCAGACGATCTCGCCCAGGTACTCCAGTTGCGCGAGGAACGAATGCGTCGTCGCGCGGATGTCGGCGGTCGTACGGGCGTTGACCCAGATCGTGCTGATCACTCGGGTGAGTGGCGTGACGATGCCGTTCAGCAGTACGACGGCGATCGCGCCGACGACCGGATCGCGGGCGAACGCGAGCAGCAGCATCGCAAGCACTCCGACGAGGGCGGCCAGCGCGTAGTCGGTCGCGGCGTGCGCGCCGTTGATCCGCTTCGTGACGAGTCGGAGTACGAGTGCGCCGACGACCAGACCGGTGACGCCGAGGGCCGTGAACCAGACGATCGGGTCCGGCGTGCTGGGCAGTCCCAGGTCGAGAAGTTGCTTCGGGGTAAGGCGTCCCGCGGCATCCGAGGCACCGTTGACGAGGAAGGTCGCGGCGAAGATCAGCAGGATCGCGCGGCTGCGTCGTACCAGCGTGACGCCGCGGCGGAACGTGTTCCAGGACGCCGACCAGCGGGCGGTCCGGGTCGGGACGAAGTTGTGTTCGGTGAAGCGGAACGCGACGTACAGCCCGAGGGCCGCCATCGCGGCGCCGGCGATCACGATGGTGAGGTCGCGCCGGGTCGTCCAGGCGAGTAGCCCGAGGAGGACGAGACCGGTCGCCGCACCGGTCAGCTGCGCGCGGGCGGCCCGCGCGAGGACGAGGTTGATCTCCGAGGGCCGGTCCAGTTCGTCGGTGATCAGCGCGACGTCGGAGCCGCTCGCGAAGGTCCACGAGATGCCCCACAGGACCTGCGTGGCGAGCAGCGCGGGGAACGATTCGAACAGCCCGGTCGCGACCATCGCCGTACCCATCAGCACCTGCGAGATGACCAGCGACCACTTGCGGCTGATCGTGTCGGCGATGACGCCGGCCGGTACCTCGAAGACGAGCGCGAACACACTCTGCACGGACCCGATCAGCACGAGCTCGGCGGGGGAGAGCCCGGCGTCGACGACCAGATAGACGCTCGTGACCAACCACCAGCCGTTGTGCAGGACCGCGCGCATCCACGTCCACCGGATGAAGACCGTCACCATGCGAGCACTCTCCCGAGGCCGGTGTCCCGCGTCGACCGATTTAGCCGGGGCCTTCACCCTCGCCTGATGTGAGTTGGTTCATATTGTTCGCAACTATCAGCACGTTGCGATAATTTGAAAGAGTGCCAAGGATCACAAGAGAAAACGAATGACCGTTCTTGATCTGACGGTGGCCCGAGGCGCAGGGTGGAATTTCAGAGAACGAGCGTTCGGTTTGATGTGGGGGTCGGCATGGCGCAGGTGACTCTGGAGCGGGTAGGCCAATCGAGCCTGCCGGAACTGGGGCGGCATCGCAGCGGGATCTGGCGGATCGTCAGGGAGATCGCCCTGCTCGCCGCACTGTTCGGGGTCTACAACCTCGGCCGTTTCCTGTCCGCGGAGCATGCGGGCTCGGCGTTCCGGCACGCGGACGAGCTGATCCGCTGGGAGGCCTGGCTCGGGCTGCCGAGCGAGGCCGCGATCCAGCATCACGCGCTGAAGATCGACGGCCTCGCCCAGCTCGCCAACGTGTTCTACGCGAGCGTGCACTTCCCGCTGACCGCGGTGGTGCTGCTCTGGTTGCTGATCCGCCGCCCGGCCGAGTACGGGAAGGCGCGCTGGGCGCTCGCGTCACTGACCGGGCTGGCGTTGATCGGGCACATGTTCTTCCCGCTCGCCCCGCCGCGGATGATGCCGGGCTGGGTGGACACGGGGGTGCTGCTCGGTCAGTCGGTCTACGGACCGAGCGCGCACTCCGGGGTCGCGAACCAGTTCGCCGCGATGCCGAGTCTGCACGTCGGCTGGGCGTTCATGGTCGCGGTCTTCCTGATCCGGGCGACCCGGTCACGCTGGCGCTGGCTGTGGATCGCACATCCGTTGCTCACGTTCACGGTCGTCGTGGTCACCGCGAACCACTACTGGCTGGACGGGTTGGTCGCGATCGCGCTCGCCGTACCGCTGCTCCTGATCTTCGACAGTTCCTCGTCGGCGCGGACCAGGAACGGCGGACGGTCCAGGACCGAGCGTGCCGTGGCCGCGCCGATGTCGAACCAGAGCCCGATCAGCTCGAGCCGGCCCTGATCCTCGGCCGCGCGGACGCACGGGAAACTCCGCAGATTCTCCAGCTGTACGGCGACGTTCGCGACGGACAGCTTGTCGGCCGGCGACAACCGCACGCCGGTCGCCGGATCCACGATGTCCTCCCAAGCGACCGCCCGCCGTACCGACGGCTCCAGGTGCCGCAACCAGTTCTGCAGTCCCGATCCTTCGGGTACGTCGGCAGCGAGCGCGGCGGCCGCGGCGCCGCAGGAGGAATGACCGCAGACCACGATCGACTTCACCCCGAGTACGTCGACCGCGTACTCGATCGCGGCGTCGACCGAGCTGCTGTTCGATCCCTTCGGCGGTACGAGATTCCCGATGTTCCGCACGCAGAACTGGTCGCCCGGACCGCTGGTCGTGATCATCGTCGGCACGATCCGCGAGTCCGCACAGGTGATGAACAGGTGTGCCGGCCGTTGCCCGTCGGCCGCGAGCTTCGCCAGCAACGCCACGGATCGGGTACGTCGTCCAGACTGCTCGGCGGACCCCGCGCGGTACACCTCGACCGAGCCGCCGCGCGCGATGTGCCCGCGCCGCCAGTCCTCGATCGCCTCGGACGCCGCGTGGTCCAGATGGTCCACCGTGAGATCGACCCGAACCGTTGCGCCGGGAGGGATCGACCGCAGCGTCCGCACCAGCGACGCAACTCCGAGGAACACGAGCGAACCACGGATCCGTACCGTCCACACGCCGTCCGCTTCGGTCGCCGTGACGGTTGCCCGCGCGAGCCGGTACAGCACGCGCGCGAGCGCGAGCACGAGACCGAGCAGCACGCCTTCGGCCAGTCCCAGTACGCCGACGCCCACCGCAGTCACGACGTACACGAGTAATTCGTCGTGCCGGCGCAGTGTGCGGATGTGGGCGAGCTGCACGAGGCGCAGGCCGGTGACGAGCAGTACGCCGGCCAGCGCGGCCATCGGGATCAGTTCGAGCATCGACCCCGCCGCGAGCACGAACGCCGCGATCCAGATGCCGTGCAGGATCGCCGACGCCCGGGTCCGCGCACCGGCCGCGACGTTCGTCGACGAGCGCACGATCACGCCGGTGACGGGCATCCCGCCGAGCGCACCGGACACCGCGTTCGCGGCGCCCTGGCCGATCAGCTCGCGATCGAGATTGCTTCGCCTGCCGCGATGAAGCTTGTCGACGGCAACGGCCGACAGCAACGACTCGACACTGGCGACGAGGGCGACGGTCAGTACGGCGGTGGCGATCTCGAGCGGCGTGCCCTCGGGCATCACCGGGAGGATCAGACTCTGCAGCGGGTTGTCCGGCAGGTCGACCCGGGTCACGTCGGCCATGAAGACGGCGGCCAGTGCGGTGACCGCGACGACGGCGACGAGTGGTGCCGGAATCACCTTTACTTTAGGGATTCGCGGCCAGGCGAGCACGATCGCGACCGTCAGTACGCCGACCAGGACCGAGCGGCCGTGGTGCGCGATCAGTTGCGCGGGAAGCGCGGTCACGTTGGCGATCAGCGAGCTCTGCGCCTTGCCGCCGAGCACGACGTGCAGCTGCTGGACGGCGATCGTGACGCCGATCCCGGCGAGCATGCCGTGCACGACGGCGGGGGAGAGCGACAGTGCGAGCCGCCCGATCCGGGTGACGCCCAGCAGGATCTGCAACAGGCCGGCCGCGCAGGTGATGGCGGCGGTCGCGGCCCAGCCGAACTGGCGTGACCAGTCCGGCGACGACAACGGTCAGGCCGGCGGCCGGACCGCTGACCTGCAAGGGGGAGCCGCCGAGCGCGCCGGCGACGACACCGCCGACCACGGCGGCCACCAGGCCGGCGATCAGCGGGGCGCCGGATGCGGCGGCGATCCCCAGGGACAAGCGGTACTGCGATCAGGAAGACCACCAGCGAGGCCGGTAGGTCGTGGTGGAGAATGGCCCTCCAGGAACTAGGCGGTTCGGCTGAAGTGGGGAGAGATTGGCGGACATGGTCGGCACGGGTCCTCCGGCGTCGGTGCTCGGATTGCTCGGGCATCAGGCGTCGAAACAAAGAGTGTCGATCTGGTTACCCATAGTACTGACCCGATCAAGCCCAGAACAGCGATCCGCCGAAATCGTTGCCTCCGGCGCCGAAGATGACGATTGCTCAGGGCATCGACCCGGAACAGTGTCCGGCGCACGTGATCGGTGTCGGCGTATTCGCGCACCGCGACGATCGCCCCGTCCCGGACGGTGAACACCGCGCCACAGCTGTTCCGGTACGGCAGCACCCGACCGCGCCGTCGCCGCCGCGGTCCACTCGGCGAACACCTGGTCGCCGTCGGCCATCACGTTCGCGAGCGTGATGGTGACCGGAACACCCGGCGCGAACAGCCGGCCGGCGACCGCGCCGAGGAACTCGTCGACGACCGTGTCCCGGCCCTTCCACTCACCGGACAACGGCAGGTCGCCCGGAAACGTCCAGACCACGTCCGGCGCGAAACTCGCGCGCATCGTCGTCCGGTCTCCCGCCGCGACCGCCTCGACGTACCGGGTGACGACGGTCCTGGGATCCAGCGGTGCGCGCTCCTCTTCGATCAGGGTGAGTACGGCGTTACCGCGGATACGGCGCCGGCTGAGGTCGTCGAGGACCTCGGGCGTCCGGGACCAGTCCTCCTGGCGGCCGATCTCGGGGTGCAGCCGGCCGGTCGCGACCAGGCGGACGAGCGTCGCCAGGTCGGCCGCGTCGTCGCCGTCGGTGTAGTGGAAGTGCTCGATGGTGGCGTTCTCGGGTCCGTCGAACAGCGTGAAGAAGTCCAGTTCGATCGGCTTCCGGCTCGCCTCGCCGAACCAGATCAGCCGTCCGCGGGGGAGCAGTTTCGACAGCGCGATCGGCAGGCTGTCGCCACCGACGGACTCCAGTACGACGTCGTACCGGCCGGGTGCGTCCGCAACGTCGTACACGATGGTCTCGGCGCCGAGTTCACGCAGTCGCTCGCCTCGGGGCGGCGACGAGACGACCGCGGTGACGCACGCGCCCGCGGCGGCCGCGAGTTCGGTGACGTAGTGGCCGACGCCGCCGGACGCCCCGGTCAGGAGGATCCGTCGCCCGATCACCGCGCCCGCCGCACGGAGCAGTCGCACTGCGGTGAGACCTGCCAACGGCAGCGCGGCTGCTTGCTGGAACGAGACCTCGTCCGGGAGTACGGCGACCTGCGTGAGCGGTGCTGCGACGCGCTCGGCCCAGCCCGAGTGCGGCACGTGCGCCAGCACGCGCGACCCGATCGCCGGACCGCCGTCGACCGTCGCCACCACACGACCCGCGACGTCCTTCCCGGGCCGCCAATCGGCCGGTGGGTTCTCGACCTGGAACGTCTCACCGCGGTTCACGGAGTACGCCGCGACCTCGATCACGACCTCGCCCGGACCTTGCCGCACCTCGTCGACTTCGGCGAGCGCGAGCGCGTTCGGTCCGACGGGCAGAAATGCTCTCATCTGTGTTGTCCTCCGTGCGTAGACTCACCAACGACGCTACGAATCCCTCTTCGCGGCGGGAAGACAGCACTAATTACTGCTATGGGCACCTAATGGATACCGACCAGGTCAGAAGCAGGTGGGACGCCACGAAAGGCGCCTGCCCGACGCGTCAGGTGCTCGGCCGGATCGGCGACACCTGGACGGTGCTGGTGATCAGCACGCTCGAGAAGACCGGCACGCTGCGATCCGGCCAGCTCAAGTCGATCATCGAGGGCATCACCCAGAAGATGCTCACCCAGACCCTGCGCGCCCTCGAGCGGGACGGCGTCGTACGGCGTGATGTTCTTCCTACTGTGCCGGTGACGGTCAGCTATACGCTGACCCCGCTCGGCCTGAGCCTGGCCGCCGCCGTCGCGACGATGCGGACCTGGGCCTACGACCACATGGACGAGATCGCCGCCGCCCGCGACGAGTACGACGCCAACATCTGAGGAGTCACGTGGAGCTGGAACTGTCCGGGAAGACCGCGGTGGTCACCGGTGCGAGCAAAGGGATCGGGCTGGCCTGCGTCGAGGCGCTGGCACGTGAGGGTGCGGTGGTCGTCGGCATCTCGCGGGACGCCGGCAACCTGGCGAAGGCGCAGGACGAACTCGCCGCCAAGGGCCTGAGCTTCCAGGCCGAAGCGGTCGACCTCACCGACGCCGACGCGACGCGGACCGCCTTCGAGCGGATCGGCGTACCGGACATCCTCATCAACTGCGCGGGTGCGGCCCGCCGGACGCCGGTCGACGAGCTGGACAGTAAGGCGCTGCATGCCTCGATGGACGCGAAGTACTTCACGTACATGCACGCGACCGAGGCCGTGATCCGCGGGATGGCGGAACGCGGCAGCGGCGCGGTCGTGAACGTCGTCGGCCAGGGTGGTCGCGCGGCGAACCCGTTGCATATCGGCGGCGGTGCGGCCAATGCGGCGCTGATGCTGGCGTCGGCCGGCTACGCGAAGGCGTACGCGGGCCAGGGCGTCCGGGTGAACGTGATCAACCCGGGCATGACGCGCACCTCCCGGGTCGACGAGGGGCTGGAGGCCGCAGTACGGGCGACCGGCAAGCCGAAGGACGAGCTCCTCCAGGAGATGGTCCGCGAGATCCCGATGGGCCGCGCCGGCGAGCCGCACGAGGTCGCCGACGTCGCGATCTTCCTCGCCTCACCCCGCGCCAGCTACGTCACCGCCTCGATCATCACCATGGACGGCGCAACGACCGCAGGCATCTGATCACGGTCTGTTCACGTTTCCGTCGGTCGGTCGCTGGCCCGGGGTCGAGAACGGCGTGATCGGACGCTCTTGCGGTACGCCGTCGACGGTGATGTCGACGTTCTCGTTGAAGAACGCGATGTGGCCGGCGACCGGGAGCAGCGGCGCGGTCGGGAAGTCGTAGGACCAGGCGACGTCCGGCACCGAGGGGACCGACCAGTAGGCCGACGTACGGCCCTTGTACGGGCAGGCGGTGACGGTGTCGGTCGGGGTCAGGTGCTCGAGCTGGACGGACGTTTTCGGGAAGTAGTAGCGCGGTGGCAGACCGGTCTCGAATACGATGACGGTCGCCGTGGAGTCGGCGAGGAGCTGGCCGGCGGCGGTGACCGTGACGTGGCGGGTGGACTTGATCGCGTCGACGCGGGAGTACGGGTTTCGGGGGTGGACGAAGACCTCCTCGTCCTCCTCGAACCAGCTGGTCAGCGCGTCCCACTGGAACCGCACCCGGTCCTTCGCGACGCCGTCGTCGTACACCCACGCCTTCCCCGCCCCAGCCGCACACACCCGCGCTACCCCGTGCGCGAACTCCTTCGTCTCACCCGTGTCGACGAGCACACCGTCAGCAACATCCCCCACCGGAACGTAGTACTGCGGGTACGGCGGAAACTCCCACAGGTAGATCGCGTCGTTCGTGTCGACGACAACACGATCATCAAGCATCGCGCGAATCCGCCGCGGGACAGGCGCGGTGCCACCAGGCGGGACCAGGACTTCGGGGTAGGCGCTCATGCGTCCAGTAAAGCGCGGGGCCGGCCTTGGTGGTGCCGGCCCCGCGGTCTTCTCGGCTGGGTCAGACGGTGATCCAGTCGATGTCGGCGATGTAGCCGTTCGGGTTGCTGACCTTGATCGAGTTCGATCCGGCGGTCAGCTTCATCGGGAGGTAGGTGACCTGCGGTGTGCCCCAGTCGTTGTCGCCGAGGCCGTGGTAGTTCACCCAGTAGCTGTCCGTACCGTTGACCGTCAGCATGCTCTGCCGGCTGGTGTCGCCGTCGGTGTAGGCGATCTTCACCAGATACGTGCCGGTCGTCGGCACGGTGAGGTTGTTGAGCGTGACGGTCGACGAGTAGCCGATGTTGCCGATCTTGGACCCGCCCGAGCAGAGCGTGCATCCGGAGACACCCGCATCGCCCGTCAGGGTGCTCGTCGGCGCCTCGGCCTCGTAGCGCACCGGCCCGCCGGCCTTCGACGTGTACATGGTGATCCCGGCGCTCGCGTCCGACGTACGGCCGGACTTCACGCCCTTCACCGTGAAGGTGTACTGCGTCTGCGGCTGCAGACCGCCCACCACGGTGCCCGGCTTCGTGCTCGTCGCAACCTGCTTGCCGTTGGCAAATACCTGGTACGACGTCGCGCCGGCGCTCGGGCGCCAGTTCAGCGACACCGACGTACGGCTGACGTCGGTCGCGGTCAGATCGGCCGGGATGCTCACCGGTACGTACTGGTTCGGCGTGATCTTGTAGAGCTTCGATCCGTGCGCGGGCAGCTGAGCGCTGACCGAACCGGAGACGTTGCGGGTGTTCTGGTTCGCCCAGATGTCGCGGACCGTGGCCTTCCCGCCGATGCCGAGCTGGTCGAAGTTGCCGGTCACCGTGGCGGGGGTGTCGGCCAGGTTGAACAGCGCGACCGTCGTACTGCCGTCGGCGTTCTGTGCGTACCAGACCTGCTGCAGCTGGTCCTGGTTCAGCGGGCGCGCCGGGTTGCCGGACTGGTTGATCGCGATGACCTCGCGGTTCGTCAGCAGCTTCAGGCCGTACGCGTCCAGCTTGGTCAGGTCGTCGCCGGCGAACAGCGGCGCGGAGTTGATCGCCCAGAACGTCATGTAGGACTGGCGTTCGGCGTCCGTCAGGCCGTCCATCGCGCCGACGCCGACGTTGATCGCGTCCAGGTTGTTCCAGTGCCCCGGCCCGGCGTCGTCGATCCACTGCGCGACGTCCCACCAACGCTGCTTCACCGAGCTGTCCCACTTGACGATCGTGTCGCAGTAGCACTCGACGTCGGTGTCGATCCGCCAGCCGTTCGAGTTCTGCTTCCACACGTCGGCGTACCGGTGGCTGAGCGACCACGACAGCGTGTACATCATCGGCCGCCCGGCGTTCTGCACCGCGCGCCACCAGGCCTCGACGTCCTCGGTGTTGTTGTGGTTCGGGTCGTCCGGCGCACCCTTCCAGGAGCCGGGGCCGACGCCGTCCATCTTGATGAAGTCGACGCCCCAGCTGGCGAAGAGCCGAGCGATCGAGTCGGCGTACTTCTGCGCGCAGGGGCTCTCGTAGTTGATCTTGTACGCCGCGTCCCAGCCGTTGGTCTTGCGCAGGTCCGGGTACACGATGTCGCGCGTGAAGCAGCCCGGCGCGTCGTAGATCGGGGTGTTGCCGTCGCGGTAGACGTCCATGCCGAGGCCGACGGTCGTGTAGATGCCGAACTTCAGCCCGAGCTTGTGGATGTCGTCGCCGACCGCCTTCATGCCGCGGGGGAACCGCTTCGCCATCGCGACCGGACGGCCGTACTCGTCACCGCCGTCCTGCCAGCCGGCGTCGATGTTGATGTACTCGTAGCCGTACGGCTTGAGCTTCGTGGCCAGGGCGTTCGCCTGGGTGAGGATGTTCTTCTCGCTGATGAAGCTGCCGGGGCCGTCGGGATTGACGCCCGGGTAGTTGGTCGACTGCAGACTCCAGCTGCTCCAGCCCATGTACGGCTTGGCAGCGATCTGCGGGTAGGCGGGTTTCTGGTCTTGGACTGCATCGGCTGGGGCGGTCACGACTGCTGTCGACACCAGGGCGACGGCGGTCAGGACGAGGGCGGTACGGCGTCTCAAGGACATGGAAACGTCCTCCGGGGGAGGAGTGAGCGGACGCCGTCGAGCCTAGGCAGGCTTAATTTACACAGTCAAGTATTGAGGCGCTGTTACTTCGTGTGACAGGACTGCCATGGAACCTTGATCAACTTCGCTCCGCAGCTGGGTCGTCGTACCAGCAACGGGCCGGCTCGTGAGGATGCCGGCCGGAGGCAGGAGGGGGTTCCGTCATCGTGAACACAAGGAAACTCGGCCGGACGGCGGTCGCCGCGGCCGGGGCGGCCGGTCTGGTCGCACTCGCGGCCGCCGGCGCAGTCGGCGGCGTCGTCGCCGCCACCTGTGAAGTTGGTTGCCGGAGGCACCGACGTCACGCTGGCCAGTGTCGAGGACTACGGCGTCGACCTGGATCTCGGCACGCACCTCGTGGCCGGCAACGCACCGATCGAGGTGCGCGCCACGCGGGCGTCGTACAGCTCGCCGGTGGTCGCGACGCAGTACGTGCCACGGCAAGCCGGTCCGGAAGTTGCCGAAGGGGCTCGTCACGGACTTCTCCGGACTGGGGAAGTTCCTGCACATCACGCTGACCGACGCCGCAGGCAAGAAGGTGCTCGAGAAGGACCAGTCGATCTGCCTGAACGGTGACGGGTCGCGGACCCGTCCGGATGCCCCGGCAACCTCGCCGTACCCGGACGGCTGTACGGCGAACCCGTTCACCCAAGGCGCGGTGTGGGGACTGCAGACCGGGTGGTCGGCGCGGACGTACGGCGAGGGCGCGCCGGTGCAGCTGGCCGTCGGTAAGTACAAGGCGACGGTGACCGTGAACAAGGCGTACCGGGACTTCTTCAAGATCCCCGCGAAGGACTCGTCGGTGAAGTTGAACGTGACGGTGCAGAAGTCGGACGCCTCCGGGGCTGCGAAGGTGAGCTCGGGTTCGGTGGCGCCGAGGCCGAACGCGGCACGTCCGGCCGGCAAGGCGAGCGTGCCGAACGGCCCGAAGCCGGACCTGCGGCCGGTGCCGGCGTGGGGGATCGTGGCCGCGCCGGGCGACGTAGGTACGCCGGACGCGAGCAAGGACTTCCTGCAGTTCTCGGCGACCGTGTGGAACGCGGGCCCCTCACCGCTGGTGCTGGACGGGTTTCGGCGACAGGGCAAGGACCTGATGGACGCGTACCAGTACTTCTACAACGCGCAGGGCAAGCAGGTCGGGTACCAGAACACCGGGACGATGGAGTGGGACGGCCGGGACGGCCACAACCACTGGCACTTCACCGACTTCGCCCGCTACAGCCTGCTGAACGCCAAGCAGACCGAGGTGGTGCGCAGCCAGAAGGAGGCGTTCTGCCTGGCCGCGACGGACTCCATCGACTACACGGTGAAGAACGCGAACTGGCACCCTGACAACACCGACCTGCACACCGCGTGCGGTGACCACGGCTCGCTGTCGGTCCGTGAGGTCCTCGACGTCGGCTCCGGCGACACCTACGTGCAGTCGCTGCCCGGTCAGTCCTTCGACATCACCAACCTGGCGAACGGCACGTACTACGTGCAGGTCACGGCCAACCCCGAGAACCGCCTGTTCGAGTCCAGCACGAAGAACAACGTCGCCCTCCGCAAGGTGATCCTCGGCGGCACCAAGCACCACCGCACCGTCAAGGTGCCCCCAGTCGGCGTCATCAACGCTCCCTGATGCCGCCCAGCCGGCCCGCCCGCCGGCACTCGCGCCCCCGGCCACGATCCAGCCGGGGGCGCGAGCCTTTTCGGACCAACTTTGAGACCCACCAACCATATCTCGCGATGGAAATCTGGTTGGTGGGTTCTCAAAGTTGCCTGGGGCGGGACTGGGAAGGCAGCGCGGTCCCGCCCCAGGAGTTCAGTGGTGTTGCGGGCGGCGGCGGGAGCGGCGTGGGTGTAGGTGCGGGTCCGTGCGGGCGTGCTGGCGGCGGCCGAGCGCGAAGGGGCGCGACGTACGGCTTGGCAGTGGGGTGCTCGTCGGGGCCGACAGGTGGATCTCGGTCTGCTGCAGGTTCACGCGGATCGGCACCTGGTGCCACGGGGAGCGTGTCCGGACCAGGACCAGCCGGAGCTGGCCGTCGCGCCGGAGCCGGAGCCCGATCGCGACCGTCGCCACCGCGGGGACCAGGCCCGCGATCATCAGCGCCGAGCGGGCTCCGAAGTGCTGGGCCAGGAAGCCGACCAAGGGCCCGCCGATCGCGCCGCCCCCGATGAAGACCAGGTTGTAGATCCCGGACACGCGGCCGCGCAGGCCGTCCGGCGTGGTCAGCTGGACCATCGACTGCGCCGCGGTCAGGAACATCAGCGTCGCCATCCCCATCGCCGCCAGCACCGGGATGAACGTCCACAGCGACGGCTGGATCGCGGCCAGTACTTCGGTGATCGTGAGCAGGCACGCGATACCGATCAGATTGCGCAGCCGGGTCGGCCGGACGCGGCGGGCCGAGAGCAGGGCGCCCCCCAAGGCCCCGAACGCGACGACCGAGTTCAGTACGCCGTACCCCGAAGCGCCGGTGTGGAAGACCCGGTCGGCGAACGCGGTCAGCGTCACCGGCAGGCTGATGCAGAACATCCCGTAGATCCCGACCAGCGCGATCGCCCAGCGGACGGCCGGCTCGTGGAACGCGTACCGGACGCCGTCCTGTAGCCCGTCCCGGATCCGCATGCCGGCGCTCGCCTTGCGCGCCGCGTGGAACCCGGGCATCTCGCTCTCGCGCATCCGGAGCAGCGCGCTGATGGAGGCGAAGAACGTGAGCCCGTTGAGCGCGAACGCCCAGCCCGTGCCGATCGTGCCGAGCAGCAAACCGCCGAGCGCGGGGCCGATCAGGCTGCCGAGCTGGAACGTCGACGACACCATGCTGATCGCGTTCCGGACCGTGTCCCGCGGGACGAGTTCGGTGACGAACGACTGCCGGGTCGGGTTGTCGACCGCGGTCGCGAGACCGAGGACGAAGGCCATCGCGTAGACGTGCCAGACCTGGACGTGACCGGTGAAGGCGGTCACGGCGAGGACGCCGGCGCAGGTGCCCATCGTGATCTGCGTGACCAGCAGGATCTTCCGCTTCGGGAACCGGTCCGCGATCACGCCGCCGAACAGACCGAGCACGAGGGTGGGGAGGAACTGCAGCGCGGTCGTGATGCCGACCGCGGTGGCGCTGCCGGTGAGCGTGAGCACCAGCCAGTCCTGGGCGATGCGCTGGATCCAGCCGCCGGTCGAGCTGACCAGCAGTCCGCTGACCAGGAGGCGGAAGTTGCGGACCCGCAGTGCGCTGAAGGTGTCCTTGAAGCCGGGGCGGCGCGCTTGCGTCTCCCGAAGCTTGGTGGAGTCGGTGGGGCGGTGGAGATGGAAGTCGGTGGACGGGACAGAACCGGAGGTGGCCCGGGTGGTCAAGAGCGATCCCTACACGAGTGGACTGATCAGGGGAGGACATGTCCATCCTCAGGGTTGGGTGCTGAATTCCTCCAACGAATTACTCCTATTAGTCTTATTGCGTCACGTAATGGGAGGTCTATCGATGTACGACCCGGACCAGCTGCGCACGTTCCTCGCGGTGGCGCAGTCGCTCAGCTTCACCCAGGCGGCCGAGCGACTGGGCATCCGGCAGCCGACGGTCAGCCAACATGTCCGCAAACTCGAGACGGCGGTCGGGCGGCCGCTGTTCGTCCGTGACACCCGTACCGTCACGCTGACCGCGGACGGCGAGGCGATGGCCGGTTTCGCCCGGACGATCCTGGCCGCGCACGAGGAGGCCGCCGGGTACTTCACCGGCTCGGAGCTGCGCGGCCGCCTGCGGTTCGGCGTGACCGACGACCTCGCGCTCACGCCGCTGCCGAAGATCCTCCGCGACTTCCGCCAGCTGTACCCGCGGATCGACCTCGAGCTGACCGTTGCCCAGAGCCCGAACCTGCTCCGCCGGGTCGAGTCCGGCCACCTGGATCTTGCCTACGTCAAGCACGGCGCCGGCGGCGGCTACGAGCCGAACGGCCGGCTGGTACGGCGGGACCCGATGGTGTGGGCGGGGATCTCGGGGACCCGGATCGCGCCCGACGGGCCGGTACCGCTGGTCGCGTACCAGGCGCCGTCGCTGAGCCGGTCGCTCGGTGTGCAGTCGCTCGAGCAGGCCGGTCGCACCTGCCGGATCACGTGCATCGTCCGCGGCGTCAACGGCGTACTCGCCGCCGTCCGTGCCGGCCTCGGGATCGCGATCTTCGCCCGCTCCCTGATGCCCGCCGACCTCGTAGAGCCCCCGCCGAGCGCCGGCCTCCCCGACCTCCCCTCCATCGACCTCGTCCTCATCACCAACCCCCGCGCCGCGAAGGAACCCGCCGAAGCCCTCACCGCCGCCATCCTCGGCAGCAACGCCCCACTGAAGCCGGACGCCGGCTAGACGAGTGCGTCGCCGCGGAGGACGAGGGAGATGATGCTGACCGCGGCGATGGCGATCGTGATGAGGAACGGGGCGTTGCGCCACAGGAGGATCGTGGTCAGGAGGGCGGCGACCACCGCGAGAGCGATCCAGCCGACGATGCCGATCGCTCCGGCCGGCGCGATGACCAGCAGGCCGGTTGCTGTCGCCAACGGGAGGGGTGCGACGAGGCGGGCGTAGCGGCCGAGGCGTTGCGGCCAGCCGCGGACGCCGGTGGCCAGGTCGTCGGCGAGGTCGGGTACGACGTTTGCCAGATGGGCACCGATCCCCAGAAGGGCACCCGCCGCGGTCGCCCACCACGGGGCCCAGACGTGCGCGGTGCCGAGCGTGACGAACGAGGGCAGTCCGCCGAACGCGACGGCGTACGGGAGCCAGGAAATCACGGTCGACTTGAGGCCCAGGTTGTACGCCCAGGCGCAGGCGACGAACAGCAGGTGCATCATCCCGGACGCGATGCCGTTGGCGAGGGAGACCGGAATGGTGACGACCAGCATCACGCCCGCGCCGACCGCGAGCGTCCGGCGACTCACCAGTCCACGCACCACTGGCTTGTCCTGGCGGTTAACAATGGTGTCGCGGGCGGCATCTATCGCGTCATTGCTCCAGCCGATCGAGAGGTGGCCGGTGAGGATCGTTGCTGCGACGAGGAGACACCCGGCTGGACTTCGCCCGGCCGACCACGCGACGGCCGTGACCAGAGCGGTGACGGCGACGGTCGGGCCCGGGTGGCACGCGAGAGCCAGACCCTTGACGGTCCGCAGCGTTCTCACCGACGTAACGATGCCACGATGACGCGGATCGCAGCGGTCCGGCCCGCGCTTCCGCCGTACCGGTATCCGCAGTCCGACCTGACCGCTGCGTTCGAGTCGATCTGCCTCCCGGACGGCCGCGGTACGGCGTTGCTCCGCCGGCTGCATGCGAACGCGGGGGTGTCGTATCGGCATCTCGCACTGCCGCTGGAGCGGTACGCCGCGCTCAAGGACTTCGGCGAGGCGAACGACGCGTGGATCGCGGCGGCCGTGGACCTCGGCGCCGAGGCGGTCGCGGGGGCGGTGAAGGACGCGGGGCTGACGCTCGACGATGTCGACGTACTGATGTTCACGACGGTGACCGGGGTGGCGGCGCCGTCGATCGATGCGCGAGTGGCGATGCGGCTGGGGATGCGGGAGGACGTGAAGCGGCTGCCGTTGTTCGGGTTGGGGTGTGTCGGGGGAGCGGCGGGTATCGCGAGGTTGCATGACTACTTGAAGGCGTGGCCCACGCACGTCGCCGTACTGCTGTCGGTGGAGTTGTGCTCGTTGACGTTGCAGCGGGACGATGCGTCGCTGCCGAACCTGGTGGGTGGCGCGTTGTTCGGGGACGGCGCGGCGGCGGTGGTGCTGACGGGGTCGGACCATCCGGCCGCGTCGGGACCGTCTGTGGTGGCGACGCGTTCGCGGCTCTACCCGGACTCGGAGCGGGTGATGGGGTGGGATGTCGGGTCCGGTGGGTTCCGGATCGTGCTCGGTGCGGACGTGCCGGAGGTGGTGCGGACCTATCTCGGGGGTGATGTGCGGGACTTCCTCGGGTCTTGTGGTTTGACCGTGCCGGACATCGCGACGTGGGTCAGCCATCCGGGCGGGCCGAAGGTGCTCGAGGCGGTGGCGGAGACGTTGTCGCTGCGGCCCGGGGCGCTCGATCTGACGTGGAAGTCGCTCGATGCGGTCGGCAACCTGTCGTCCTCCTCGGTCCTGCACGTGCTCGGTGACACCCTGAGGCTGGATCCTGCAGGTCCTGGGTTGTTGCTGGCGATGGGTCCTGGTTTCTGTTCCGAGCTCGTTCTGCTGGAGTGGTGATGTACGGCTGGTATCTGGGATTGGTGCTCCTGGTCGCGGCGGAGCGCGTGGCCGAGCTCGTGGTGTCGCTGCGCAACGCGCGCTGGAGCTTCGCGCAGGGCGGCGTGGAGTCGGGGCGGGGCCATTACCCGTTCATGGTCGCGCTGCACACGTTGCTGCTGGCGGCGTGCATGGTGGAGGCCCTGCACCGGCCGTTCGTTCCGTGGCTGGGCTGGACGATGTTTGCGGCGGTGCTGCTGGCGCAGGGGTTGCGGTGGTGGTGCATCAGCGTCCTCGGCCATCAGTGGAACACGCGCGTCATCGTCGTACCAGGTCTCCGGCTGGTTGCACGTGGCCCCTACCGGTGGATCCGGCACCCGAACTACGTGGCGGTTGTGGCGGAAGGGATCGCTCTGCCGTTGGTGCACACCGCGTGGGTGACCGCGCTGGTGTTCACCCTCCTGAACATCCCGATCCTCGCCGTCCGGATCCGGTCCGAGGAGGCGGCGCTGAAGTCCGCGCTGGAGACGTGATCGATCTTCTGGTCGCTGGTAGCGGTCCAGCAGGCGCAGCCACAGCGATCCGAGCAGCGTTGGCGGGCCTGTCCGTCGTGGTGGTCGAGCCTCGCTCGGCTCCGATCGACAAGGCCTGCGGGGAAGGCATCGCCCACAGCGCGGTCTCGTACCTCTCCCGCCTAGGTGTGGAACTGACGGGCCGTCAGTTCCACGGCATCCGCTACCTCGATGGCAGTCACAGCGTCGACGCCCGTTTCACCGCCGGACCAGGTCTCGGAGTACGCCGTACGACGCTGCACGCCGCGCTGATGTCCCGGCTAGCAGCGCTGGATATCCCGGTCGTCCGCGCCCGAGTCGGCCCGATCACCCAGAACGCCACGTCCGTCACCGCCGCCGGCCAGACCGCCCGCTACCTAGCCGCCGCCGACGGCCTCCACTCACCAATCCGCCGCCAACTGGATTTAGGTGGTGGGAATTCGGGTGAAGTACGTCGTGGGCTCCGGCAGCACTTCGCGGTCTCGCCCTGGACCGACCTCGTCGAGGTCTACTGGTCTCGTCTCGGGGAGGCCTACGTGACTCCGGTCGCCGACGACCTCGTCGGGGTCGCGGTCCTCACCTCGGCGCGCGGCACCTTCGACTCACACCTCGACGCGTTCCCTCTGCTCAAGCGCCGACTGCGTGGAGCCGTCGCCGCGAGCGCCGTCATGGGCGCCGGCCCGCTCCGCCAACGCGTGAGCGCCCGCACCGCCGACCGGGTCCTGCTCGTGGGCGACGCCGCCGGGTACGTCGACGCGCTCACCGGCGAAGGCATCGCGGTCGCGCTGCGTACCTCCGCCGAACTGGTCGACTGCGTCCGCGCCGACCGCCCACAGGACTACGAGGCAGCCTGGCGCCGCGTCTCCTGGGAATGCCGCCTGCTCACCGCGTCGTTGCTGTGGGCCCGCAATCGCCCACTCCTCGCACCGCGGATCGTCCCCGCCGCGGCCACGCTCCCGGGCGTCTACCGCACCATCGTGAACCGGTTGTCCTAGGCAAGGTTCCTGCCGCGCAACGTTGTAGGGCCCGGCGATCGCTCAGACAATCGCCGGGCCCCACGGGTGGCCCGAGCTTCCTGGTGAAAAGCTCGGACCCTGCAGCCTTTCCGGCTCCCTGGTGAAGAGTCGGACCTGCTGACAAGGAAGACTCTGTCAGGCGGATGTTGCCCAACAGTTGCCGGAATGTGAAGCCTTGTTACATGGGGCTGTGGCGTACATCTCAGTTCCCATGTTCAGTGTTCAGTACGGACTGCGGCAATCTGCAACTGCAACGCCAACCGCTCACGCGGATCCGACAGATCGAGCTCCGCAATCTCCCCGATCCGTTTCATCCGATGCCGCAACGTATTGGTGTGTAGGTGCAGTTCTCGCGCCGCCCGCTGCGGTTGCCCCGGAAAGTTCAGCCAGGCTTGCAACGTTTCCACGTACCCCGTGTCGTGCTCGATGTCGTGCCGCAGCAGCGTCGCGAGCGGACCATCCATCTTGGTGGTATCAAGCGACGTGACTGCCCGGTGCACCGTCAGCACGTGCCACGCTTCTTCGACCCGCAACGCCGGCCCCGGCGCGACACCCCGCCGTACCAGCCCCAGCAGCTCGACCGCCTCAGCGCGTGAGCTCGGCAGATCGGCCGGACCGCGGGCGGGACCGCCGGCAGCGGCGTACGTACCAGCCGCCTGCTCGAGGACGAGCTTCTGCAACCAGGTCCATGACCCTGGTCCGTCAGTGTCTGTAACAACAGCCAGCACCGTCCCGTCGAGGTCAGCCAGCTGCGGCTCGCTCCAGCCGTGCCTGCGACCGGTTGACTCCCAAAGGTCGAGTTGCTGCGGTACGTCGTACCCGTCGGGCGACCCGAGTGCCACAACCCGCCACGGCTGCCGCGGGAGCCGTACGTCGACCGGGTTGTCGGGGGAGAACTGCCGCAGGATCGTCCGCAGCCGATCGATCGCACTCCGCCGCGCCACGTCGGCCTGAGCTCGCAGTCGCAACAGGTGCAAGGCGAGAACAGAGGCGGCGTTGCTGAGCTCCGCAGTGACCGCTTCACTCACGGGACCGTCGACAACGGCCCAGATGGACCCCAGCCACTCACCACCAGCCCGGACCGGTACGACGAGACGCGGGCGGATGCCGTTCGGGCCGTCAGGCACCAGGAACGGCTCGCTGGACCGCGCCAGCCGTCGGAAGATGCCCCGGGCCCGGAAGTGTGCGATCACCTCGGGCGGCACCCGGCGTCCGACGATGGTCGATACCCGGGTGGGGTCAGTGAAGTCCTGGCCAGAGGAGTAGGCCAGCACTCGGGACTGGTTGTCCTCGATCGTCACAGGTGCGTCGACGATCGCAGCGGCTGCGTCAGCCAGTGCGAACAGTTCCTGATGCACACCGGCGTCGCCGGCGGCAGGGGAGTCCGGTGCGGCCGCTCGGTCGAGTACGCCGCGGAGCAGCCAGACCACGTGGGCCCACGTCACGCTCGGCTGGAGTGCGACGAGGGTCATGGCCTCTCGCTCCGCTGCGGCCACCACGGTTGGCTTGTGCGCTAGCGCCGTACGGAGGACCACTCCTGAGGCGTTGCCGGCCGCGCAGCGCTCCACGAGCTCCACGGCGTCCTCTGCGTCGCGTAGACCGAGTCCGAGCACCAGGTCGCCTGGCTGACCCGTGGCAGGCTCCTGTGGGTCGGCCAGGAAGACGTCCCGGACCTCACGGTCGCCCTTGCCGGGCACGACGACCTCGAACAGCGCCGGACCGACGGCGACGATCAGATCGGACGAGGAGATCATGCGTCCATTGTGCGGGTTATTGTGCGATGAGCACAGTCATTGGTCCCGGCAATGGTGTGATCGCACCATGACAGCGGCTGGCGGCGGCCCCACCATCGATACATGACCACTACTGGTTCCGCTGGTAGCAACCACATCGTTCCCGACCGCGTCGCCGTCGTCGGCGCGGGCATGGTCGGCCTGGCCACCGCCTGGTTCCTCCAGGAGGCCGGCGTCGAGGTGACCGTGCTCGACCGTGAGGGCGTCGCCGCCGGCGCGTCCTGGGGCAACGCCGGCTGGCTGACCCCCGGCCTCGCGACCCCGCTCCCGGAACCAGCGGTCCTCAAATACGGCGTCCGCGCGGTGCTGAGCCCTGCCTCACCGGTGTACGTTCCACCGACCGCGAGCCCGCGGCTCCTCAAATTCCTCACCCGCTTCGCTCGCAACAGCACCGCCGGACGCTGGAAGACCGCCATGGACGCGCTGGTCCCGATCAACCGGCAGGCCCTGCCCGCGTTCGACTTCCTGGCCAAGGCCGGGGTCGAGGCGCAGACGTACGAGGCCAAGTCGTTCCTGGCCGCCTACCGGACCGTCGAGGAGCGCAAGGTGCTGCTCGAGGAGATCGAGCAGATCCACGCCGCCGGCCAGGGCATCGAGTTCGAGGCGATCAGCGGTGACGACGCCCGCGCGATCGAGCCGTCGCTGTCCGACGAGATCGGCGCGGCGATCAGGCTGCACGGGCAGCGGTTCATCAACCCGGGCGAGTACGTCCAGCTGCTCGCCGACTCGGTGATCGCCCGCGGCGGCCAGATCATCAGCGGCGTGGTCGTGAAGGACATCGTCGACGAGATCCGCGGTGTGCGGCTCGTCACCGGTGACGGCGAGACCGATCCGTTCGACGCGGTCGTGATGGCGACCGGTGCGTGGCTGGGTGACCTGGCGCGGCAGTTCGGCGTGAAGACCGTCGTACAGGCCGGTCGCGGGTACAGCTTCAGCGTGCCGATGGCGCACGTACCGGCCGGACCGGTGTACTTCCCGGCGCAGCGGATCGCCTGCACGCCGCTGGGCGACCGGCTCCGGGTCGCCGGGATGATGGAGTTCCGCAAGCCCGAGGCGAAGCTCGACCCGCGCCGGATCGACGCGATCGTCGAGGCCGCCCGGCCGCTGCTGCGGGACGCCGACCTGGACGCGCGGACCTTCGAGTGGGTCGGGCCGCGGCCCTGCACCCCGGACGGCCTGCCGATCATCGGCGCCACTGCGTCGCCGCGGGTGTTCGCCGCCGGCGGGCACGGCATGTGGGGCATCACGCTCGGCCCGATCACCGGCCAGTTGCTCGCCGAGACCATCACCACCGGCCGCGCTCCCAAGGAGCTGCGTCCCTTCAACCCACTCCGCTGACCATCGGCTGGAGGGACCCCAACGACGTGGTCCCTCCGTCTCGCTGACCGTCTCTTCGAGCAGCCTCTTCGGTGACCCTCCCCGGGCAGTACCTCACCTGCCCGCACCTCCTCAGGCCACCACGTCGCCGCTCCGGTCAGCCCCGAGAGCGGGCCCTGGCGTCTTTCTCCTGCCCAGGGCCCGCTCCTTTCTGTCGGTGGGCTGTGCGACTGTGCTCCTCAGACTCTTCTGGGGAGGACATGCCATGGTGCTTCGCTGGTACACGGTCGTGATCGACTGCCACGACGTACGCAAACAGGCGGCCTGGTGGGCCGAGGCGTTCGGCTGGAAGACGATCATCGCGACCGACGAGGAATGCGTGAACGTGCCCGGCTGGGTCGAGCCGGACAGCCTCCGCGACGTCCCGTGGGAGCAGATCGGCCCCGGCATGGTCTTCGTCCCGGTGCCTGAGGGCAAGACCTTGAAAAATCGCCTGCACCTGGATTTCGCGCCCCACACAAGCCAGGACCGCGACGCCGAAATCGCCCGCCTGGAAGCCCTAGGCGCCCAACGCGTCAACGTCGGCCAACCCGAAGGCCCCAGCTGGACAGTCCTGGCCGACCCAGAAGGCAACGAGTTCTGCGTCCTCAGCTCCCGCGACTTCTGAGCCCGCCGCCTTTTGATACTGCCGACAAACAGATCCGGGGACTCGATGGGAGTCCCCGGATCCGTTGAACTGTTTGAATCAGTGGGTGTGCGGCTCGGTGCCGTGCTCGGCTTCGTGGGCGGCGATCTGGGACTTGACCTCTTCCATGTCGACCGCGCGCAGCTGGCCGATCAGGTCCTCCAGGCTCGCGGCCGGCAGTGCACCGGCCTGGGAGTACAGGACGACGCCGTCGCGGACCGCCATCAGGGTCGGGATGGACCGGATCTGGAAAGCTTGCGCGAGCTCGCCCTGCGCCTCGGTGTCCACCTTGCCGAAGGTGATGTCACCGTGCTCCTCGGACGACTTCTCGAACACCGGCCCGAACATCTTGCACGGGCCACACCATTCGGCCCAGAAATCCACCAGTACGAGGCCGTCGCTACCGACCACGTCGTTGAAGTTCTCCTGGGTCAGCTCGACCGTTGCCACTACGACCTCCGAAAGTAGATGAGTACGCGTTAGTCAACACCGATCGACGGCCGAGTTGTTCCCGCACCCCCGGACAGGTACGCCGGCCGTTCTCGTACGCCGTACGACCTGACCGGAATGCGGAGTCTCGTATGTGACCTGGGCCACGTTGTGTCAGATAGGCATGTCCACGAACGGTGATTCGTAGTCCTGCACCTCACTGAGGATCGACGCGGCGGCTTCCGGCGTGAGGTCGGCGCGCTCGCGCTCCGCTACGACCATCTGCTGCAGCAGCCGGGTCTCACCCGCAGTAGCGAGACCGGTGATCTCGGGATGCCCGTTCAGCAGCCACGCGGTCGCGGCGGTGATGTAGCGCTGCTCGTCGAACGGCCGGTACCAGGTGTCGTACGACTTCTGCTCGCCTTCCTGCCAGTTCCGCCGGGCGATCATCTTGATCGTCATCAGCGCGGCGTCCGACGCCTTCACCGCTTCCACGAGGGCCGCGTAGTCCTCGGCGTACTGCGGATCCGTGGACAGCTTGTAGTTCAGCGGCGTCAGCACACTGTCGAAGTCGAACCGGCGCAGCCCCTCGGTGTGCACCGACGGCGCCTGCGCGGTGTGGCCGGTGATGCCGATCGCGCGGACCATGCCCTCGTCCTTGGCCCGGATCGCCGCCTCCAGCGAACCGCCCTTGCCGGTCACGAGATCGAGGTTCTCCAGGTCGCACACGGCGTGCATCTGGATCAGGTCGACGTGGTCGGTCTGCAGGCGCTCGAGCGACCGGTTGATCTCACTCCAGGCCTCCTCGAACGTCCGGCGGCCGGTTTTGGTGGCGAGGAAGATGCGGTCCCGGATCTCCGGCATTCGCGGACCGAGGCGGAGCTCGGCGTCGCCGTAGTCGGCGGCCACGTCGAAGTGGTTGAGGCCGGCGTCGAGGGCTTCCTGGATCGACGCGTCGGCGCGGTCCTGATCGACAGCGCCGAGCGATGCGGCGCCGTAGATCAGCACCGAGCTCTGGTGGCCGAGTCTGCCCAGTCGGCGAGTTTCCATCCTGGTCCTCCAGGGGGTAGCAGGGATCACTCCGACCTTATGCCCGGAACCGCTCTCGGCAAGCGGTTGTCCACAGGCGATTTTGACCCTTCGCCACGGGAGAGTTTTCCACAGGCCGACTGACCGATCGGTTACTATGAGTGATCACTTGTCGCGTTCTTTACCATGTTGTTCGCACGGATCTTCGAACCTGTCCGCGGCGTGTGGCATGGTGTGCGCTGCCCGCCCGACCTGAGCGGGCATGAGAGAGGAGCTATGACGACGGTACCGAAGGTGTCACGCTTGGCCGGTAACAGTGACGGCGAGGGTGACACTGCCCGCGAGTGGGGTAACAGTATGGCAGCGGGGAGCGATGGACCATCCGGATCCTGGGCTCAGGTCTCCCGGAGTACGGTCGCTTGCCGTATTCTCCCGGCTACTGTCCGCGTAACTGCTGTCTGAGGGGCGGGTAGGGATGAGTTGGTGGCGAACGTTGCTGAATCTGCCGCCAAAAGGTGAGCACTGGTCGGACCAGCGCAGGACAGATCAGCGCCGGAAGAAAGCGGGCAAAGGACGCCCGCAAAGCACCGCGCCGGAGTGGTGGGCCCACCCCGGCGGGCCGGTGTCACCTACCCCTCGCCAGGCGCAGGGCGTAGCCGCGCAGTACGCCGCTCCGCAGGGCCAGCCGCCGCAGAACCCGGCGCCGCCGCCCGGTGGCGTGATAGCGCCGCCGCGTCGTCCGGGCGCCCGGACCCCGGAGGAGCAGCAGCATGCCCCGGCGCAGCGCACACCCGAACGCTTGAAACAACGTTCGCCCCACGGCGCGCACGCGGCCCCGGGCCCGGTCCGCGAGGTGCTGGAGCCAGGACAGACGCCGTGGTCGACCGAACCGGAGTCCTCTTTCTCCACGTGGGCCCGGCGGTTCTTCCGTGGCCTCGTGGTCGTCGTACTGCTGCTGGCCGCGATCAGCGGCATCCGCTCCTGGATCGCACCGAACAAGACACCGGAGACGGTGGTCAGCGGCCAGAGCAGCTTCCCGTCCGCGGAGGCGAGCGCGGTCGCGACCAGGTACGCCATGGCGTACCTGACCTGGGACGAGAGCAACCCCAGCGCGCGTCCGGCGCAGATCGGCCTGGACCTTGCCCAAAGCCTGGACACCAGCGCGGGCTGGAACGGTCGCGGCAAACAGACCGCCGACGTCGCGTACCCGGGGGAGGTCACGGTCGACTCCAACGGCATCACGGCCGTCGTCGACGTCCGGGTCCGCGTCTACACGTTCACCAAGCAGGGCAAGAGCTGGGCCGCCGGCCCGATCACCTGGCAGCGCATCTCGGTCCCGGTTGCGCGGACCGCCCCGCGGGTGGTGGTCACCGGTCCGCCGACGTTCGTTCCGGACGAGACCGCACCGCTGCCGAGCAACATGCCGGAGGCCGGTCAGCCCGACGACGAGCTGACCGGGATGACCGAGACGGACGCGGAGGCGTTCTTCGCGGCGTACGCCGAGTCCGACAAGAAGGTGTCGGCGGTGACCGCGCCCGGTTCGACGATCCGCAGCCTGAACGGGGCGGTGAAGTTCAGTGAACTCAAGGACTGGCAGGTGTACGCAGGCAACGACGACGAGCGGCGGGCGACCGCGGCCGTCACCTGGGACGGGGTGGGTGACACCACGCTGAGCCAGACCTACACGCTCACGCTGAGGCGTACTGTCGCCACGGACGGAGCACAGCGATGGCAAGTGGCTGCCGTCGGATGAATCCAGCTACTGGCCATCGGATGACCGAGGCAACAAGGGAGACACCGCAATGACGACTCACGAACTGGCTGCGAGCGTGCTTCAGCTTGCCGTGCCCATGGCCGACCCCAATGTGCCGACGGGCGCGGACTTCAAGGACTGGGTTCTGGTCATCGCGGGGAACATCTTCATCGCGATCCTCGTGTTGCGTGCCATCGGCCACTACTTCAAGCGCGAGTGGGGCGAGCTGTTCGGCCATATCGCGGCCGGGGTGCTGGTGGGCGGGCTGATCTACGCCAACAACCAGACCATCAACGTGCTCAAGGGCTTCTGGGGATTGCTGTCCGGAGGTAATTGATGCGAGTCGGCCGCACCCTGACCCACCACTTCGAGATCGAGACCCGGCAGTACGACCTGCTCGGGATCGACCTCGGAGAAGGCGCCCGGCGCCGGATGATCATCTTCGGAGCGGTGATCGTCCTGCTCTGGATCGCGTTGCTGTTCCCGTTCATCGGCGTACCGAAGAAACCCACCGTCAGCCTGTATGTCGTGCCGCCGTTCGTGATCACCGCGTTCGGCTGGCGGGCCGGCAAGTTCCACGAACGTCGCCGGCGGGTGACCGAGTGGGCGCTCGCCGTCCGGTACGCGTTGCGGGCGCACCGCCCGATCATCGGCCTTGGCGCGCGCGCCGCGGACAAGACGGAGTACCTGCCCTGGCGGGAGCGCATCTCGACCCGGAAGGTGGCCGACCTGGCCAAGGCCCGGGTCACGCCGGAGTGGGAACGTGAGGTCGTGGTGGAGCTCGACCCGATGGTCCGCGCGGGCGCGGACATCAACGTCAGCCAACGGGCCCGTCTGCTGGGCTCGGATCATGTGCAACGGGTGAGTCGCAGGACATCGTCAGGAAGAGGCCTGAATGAAGATCGCTGACAAGCTCCTGAACCTGGTGGGGGTCGGTCGCGAGCGCGGCCTGCCACCACCGCGTCTGGTGGCCATCGCCGACGGTCTGCTGGTGACCGAGCGCAGCGCCGAGGCGTGGTTCCTGATCTCGGTCGCGAACACCGACCTGGCCACTGAGGCCGAGCAGGACGCGGCCCTGGACGCCGCGGTCAGCGCGGCCGCGACGATCCTCGGCGACCGGCTCAGCCACCTGAAGGTCGTGTGGGGCCGCTCGACCGGTCAGGACTACATCGACTCGATGGCCGGCCACTACCG
Source organism: uncultured Actinomycetota bacterium (assembly GCA_963822475.1). Classification (GTDB taxonomy): domain Bacteria; phylum Actinomycetota; class Actinomycetes; order Propionibacteriales; family Kribbellaceae; genus Kribbella. The sequence goes on along the minus strand of CAWGHT010000004.1, from coordinate 1,100,119 downwards.
GCTCGGCGACCACGAGGCGTGGGCGCAGACCCGGGCCGACCGGATCGACGAGATGCGGATGCCGGAGCGGTACGTCGCGCTCGGCGTACACCTGTCCGACCGCGACCCGCGGGCCACCGCGCAGGTCCGCGGCTCGATCAGCGACGCACTCGGTACGACGTCGTGGCGGGTCAGCGCGCGCGAACTCGCGCACCTGGACGAGCGCGTGCGCAAGCTCGCTCGTCAGCTCGGCTCGACCGTCTGGCGGGCGCACACCGCGCCGGCAGAGGTGATCTCTTGGCTGATCAGCCGCGAGATGCACCGCGGTGCGGTCGCGGCGCCGCGACGTGGTCTGATCACCGGTGCTTCGCTGGCCCGGCTGACGTCCGGGCGTGTGGTGCCGTACACCGACCATCTGCGGATCTACGACACGCGTGGCCAGATCGCGGCGTACACGACTGTCCTCGCGATGACCGACTTCCCCGAAGAGCTCGAGACACCGGGCGCGGGGGAGTGGCTGCGGACGCTTTCGGAGATCAAGGCGATCGACGACGACGGCGACGAGATCGACGTGACCGTCGAGGCGTCGGTCCGGTTCCGCGTACTGACGAAGAAGACCGCGCGCCACCTGGTCGACGAGACCCGGAAGAGCGCGAAGGAGCAGCGCCGTTCGGCCGCGAAGGGTACGGCGGAGGAGACCGCCGACGAGATCGTCGAGACCGAGCGCGTCATGCGTGAGGTCAAGCGCGACATCAACCGGAGTGGTCTGACGCTGGTCGAGGACCACCCTCGGTTGCTGGTCAGCGCGGACACGCGTGAGGACCTCGAGGCGTACGTCGATGCGGTTATCGCGCACTACGCCGACCGGGGCATCACCGTTGCTGCCGGCGCGGACGAGCAGCGCGACCTGTGGCTGGAGTCCTTGCCGGGCGACCAGCTGCGCGTGCCGGACCTCGGTCACGTGCGTGAGTCGACCGCGTTCTTCGGGTCCTGGTTCTGGGGCGGTGCCTCGATCGGTGACGCCACTGGCCCAGCCATCGGGTACCTGACCGGCTCCACACCCGGTCTGGTGCGTTTCGACGCCGCAGCTGGTTCCGCACTGGGCGACGCGACCACGACGCTCTTCCTCGGCCGGTCCGGTCGAGGCAAGACGACTGCCGCGATGATGGGCGGTCTGGACTCCGCGTTCGCCGGTGCGTGGGTGCCGCTGCTGGACCTGAAGGGCGACGCTGCCGGCGTGTCCGCAGTCGCCGCCGAGTACGGCGTACCCACTGCCGTCATTGAGATCACGGCGCAGTTCTCCGGCGCTGCAGACCTGCTGCGGGTGCTGCCCGTCGACGACGCGCTACTGCAGGCGCCGTCGCAGCTGATGCTGCTGCTGCCGCCCCACCTGCGCGGTGCGGCCGAGGCACCTGTCATGGCCGCGACCCGGGCTGAGATCCAGTCGCCCGATCCGTCGTCGTGGGGTGTCATCCAGCGGCTGTGCGCCTCCGACTCGGAGACCATACGGACAGTCGGCTTCGCGCTGCGCGACCTGGTTGAGACAGGTCTCGGCTCCGTCGTCGCCGGCCCGCCGTCCGGCCTGTCCTCCCTGACCACGAACCCAGGCCTCTGGGTCGTCCAGATGCCCGGCCTGACGCTGCCGTCCCCCGAGTCGGCCCCCGAGTCCTGGTCCCCGATCGAACGCGTCGGCATGGCCTGCCTCCGCGGCTGCCTGGCCTGGATGGTCCGTACGACGGGCCGCCGTGAGTTCCGCGGCCGCTCCAAGGTCGTCATCGTCCCCGAGGTCCACCTCCTGACGAAGACCCCCGACGGCGCGTCCTTCCTGGACTACATCGCCCGTGTCGGCCGCGCCCTCGGCGCCTCCCTGGTCCTGGACACCCAGGACCCGGCCTCGATCCTGAAACTCCCCGGCCTCGTCGAGCAGATCACCACCCTGTTCGCCTTCAGCCTCCGCTCCCGCGAACAGGTCGACTCGTTGCTGGAGCTCCTGGGCCGCCCGCAAACCGCGCCGTACCAAACCCTCGTCCGCGGCATCAACACCGCCGCCAACGGCAAATCCATCCGCCACGGCCACTGCATCATGCGAGACCGCTGGGACGAAGTAGCCACAGTCCAAATAGACATCCCCAGCCAACAGGTAGCAGCCCTCCTCAGAACCACCCCCGAATCCGAACACGCGACCGCCACGGTTCCTGCCGTGCCGGCGTACGAACCCGAAGACCCCTTCGCGGACGACGAAGAGATCCTCGAGCCGGCGTCTTCTGCCCAGTTCCAGAACCAGCCGTCGTCGCTGCAGGACACGCCTGCCCGGCCGTCAGCTCCGACTGACACCGTCGCGGGAACCCCAGCCGCACCGGCACCCCAGGTCAACCAGCCGCCGCCCACACCACCTGCGGCGGCCCCGACCTACACAGCAAACGGGAGCTCCGCTCCGCCCCTCAGCCCGCGGGGATCGCCGAGCAGAAGCCCGAGCCCACTGGCGCCGCAGAACCATCGCGCCAGCCCTCGAACCCCGCAGCCCGCGAAACCGCAGCGGCCACGCAACCCGCGATTGGCCCGCAGCAAGCGCCCTCTCAGCCGCCAACCCCCGCGGTCGCCCAGCAAAACGGCCACCCGCCAATCCCCAACGGCCAAGAAGCCGCCGAAGACAGCAACGGTCACTCCCTCCGCTACGACTCCCCCATAGGCCCCGACGAGGTCTACGACCAAGAAGCAGACGAGGCCGCCTACAACGAGGCGATGTACCCCGCCTACGACACCACCGACCCCACCCCCAACGGCTCCGACCAACCCACCAAGTCCCCCACCGGCAAGGAACACGTCGCATGAGATGGCGCCGCCGCCCCCGACACGGCGCTCACCGTCCTCGCCATCTCCCTGATCCTCACCTCCCAACTAGCCCTAGCCGCCGACCCCAACCAAGGCCCCACCAACCCGACCGGCTTTGGCGATCTTCTGCCGACGCCCTGACCTGACCCACGGCGACACCCGAACGCTTGTTCGAGCAGTACAGCCCGATGGTTTACGGGCTCGACTTCGAAACGCAGCTTCAGCGACCCGATGGAGGCCGTGTTCAACGGCTTCGCGCACATGGTGATGCTGTTCATCGTCGCGATCACCCGGGCGGCGATCGCGGTCGGCTGGTGGTTGTTCTCGTTCACCGACATCCGTCCGCTGATCGATTCGACCTCGGATGCGATCGGTGGCGTCAGCAGTCAGCTTGGTGGGATGTTGCTGCAAGCCGTTGACGGACACCGCTTCGTCGGCCATCGGTCTGGTGAACACGCAACTTGCCGGATGGTTGCTGCCGTCTGCTCTGGCGTTCGGCGCGATTGCGGCGTATGCACAGCGGCGCGCCAGCGGTAGTTCGATGAGTCAGTTGGTCTGGGTCTTTGCCGCCGGGCTGTTGGCCACGAGTTTCGCTGTCGCGCCGGCGACCTGGCTGCACGGTGTGGATGGCGCACGGCAGATTGGATCAGACGCCGTCGTCGGAACGTCGACTGAGGTACTTGGATCGACCACAAAGGTACGCCGATCGAGTGGCCCGAACCTAGTTTCGCTGGTTCGAAGCGTGACACGTTGCTTCGAAAATCCGGTGACGCGACTTGGCGTGCCTTTGCGGCGACCCCCTGGTGTGTTGCCGAGTTCGGATCGCTCGCCAGGCTTGCCAGCGCTACGGCAAGGCCATCCTCGACAAGGGCACCGACGGCGACGCACGCAATGGTTACATCGACAAGGAAATCAGCAAGGCCGAGGGCGGCGGCGACGCAGCCGACTGTCAAATGGGCGAAGGGCGAGAACCCGTTCGGCCGAATCGGCGTGCTGACGCTTGGAGCGATGGCGGCGACTCTGTTCGCATTCCTGACCATTGGCACTTGCGTCTCACAGCGCTGATGGCGTTCGTCGGCTGCATGATGCTTGCTGGTGGTCGGTGTCCTGTTTGCCTGTCTCTGGGCGATTCCCGGGGAGACCGCGCCAGTGGGGGATGAACTGGTTTGAGGCCCTGCTCGGCCTGTGTTGCAGTCCGTTCTTGCTCTCCTCGTGTTCTCGACCACCCTCGCGCTCGTCACAGCAGTCTTTGGACTTGACCGACACGTTGGATGGCTCCCCTCAGTGGCCTCGCTATCGCTGTCCTGGTCGCAGGATTCCGCCTGCGCGGCTCTTCGAGAGCATGAGCACGATGATGCGGCCCGGTATGGGCAGCCTGATGATGGGCGGCCTAGCGCGCCGCGGTGCGATGGGTATGGTTCGGCGGGTGATGGGTGCAGTCGGCAGTCGAGCCGCTAGCCCCAACATCGCGGATCGGGCAGCAACAAGAGAACGGGACAGGCAATCTCCGGCGCAGCGGGTATCGGCGGTCAGAATCTTCCGGCAGGCACCTGCCCTCGGGGCGGTTGGTGAGAGCACTGGCGCTCGGCGTTCGCCTGCGCATGCATTGGGCGCGACCCCGCTGCAGCGCGCACTCGCGAGTGGTCCTGAGGGGAGTGCGAGATCGGCCGCGAGCGGACGCAGCGACGTGCGTGGGGCCTCGGGACGCAATCCCGCCGACGGAGCGACGCCGGCGACTCTTCAGGTCGCTTCGGACAAGAAGAAGGACCGACTTGGAGGTCGAGCGTCCGGCAGACGCATTGCTGTGGCTTCGGTGCAACAACCTTCTTCTGGCTCGGGAACTGCCGCACGCGGTGTAAGCAGCGAGTCGAAGCGCGGCAGACATGTTCGTGAGTACCGTCCAGATCGGCCACTCGTCACGCCGTACGAGTCTCGCTCCCGAGTGCACTCAGCGAGTCTGAGGGACGGGCCGCCAAGAATGCGTCGAGATGCCAGGCGAGTACCGACGACGCCTTCATCGCGCCGCTACCGGGACTACACGACGGCAGCCAAGGATGGCGCCAGGCTCACCTCGACCACACGTCGGTGACACGGGATGACGAGGCGCGACCGTCGTAGTGACAACCGTCAGGATGTCTCGGCATCCCGTCCGCAGGAGCCGGAGGGTTGGCGTGACGTTGTCCGGGGTGACTACAACTATCCCGACGAGCTGGATGACCTGGATCGCCGCAGTCGGCGACGTGCGAAGAAGTCGTGGCGTCGAGACGACTATGCCCAACGCATGGCGTGGATGCGTCGGCAGCGCCAAGCCGAACCGACGAGTCCGCTCGCCATCATCGTGGTTGTGCTCCTGCTCGCCATTATCGTCCTAGGGTTCGGTGGTGGTCTGCCGCGGCTGCTAGGTCGTGACGAGCCGAAGAGCGGAGGCGTGGGACTTCTTACCCCGTCGGCGCCGGCGGCCCCCGCCACCGGCGAGACGCAGACGTCGACGAGCAGCGCCGGAACTCCGACCGTGATCGCGCCGCCGCCACTGACTGAGCGTCCATCACCTACTGCGACTGCAGCGGCGGACACCTCGGCGCGAAGCTGGGCCCAGGTGTTCTACACCCGGAATCCTGCCGCTGAGTCGTATGACGCCCTGGTCACCAAGGCTTCGAAGTTCACGACCAGTGATGTCAGCGACAGCCTGCGACGGGCCGGAGACTCCACCTATGAAGCGTTGAAAACAAGTCAGGGCACCTCGCGAGTCAGCAGCGTCGACGTCAAGCCACCCAAGGCGGATAGCGCGCCCGTGGACACCCCGACTCGCATCACTCGATTGGTGACGGTCACGATCGACGTCGCTGGAAAGCAGCCGCAGCGGATCGTCCTTCCACTGCTACTCACTCTCGCCTTCGACGGCAATGGTTGGGTAGTCAGCGACATCGACGGCGGCACCGGTCCATGAGCGTGAGGTGACGAGTGATGTTCATGGCCATACGCGCGGGGCAGGCGCTCGGGATGAAGGTTGCCGGCGTGGCCGGATTGGTCGCTCTCCTCGGGTTCGTGATGCTCATGCCGTTTGGAGTCGGCGGTGAGACAAACCTTGCAAGCTGTCCTGCTGGAGACGCTGGTCGCGGCGGCGAGCCCATCCCAGATTCGACTGCCCGGGTACGTCAGGTCGCATTCGCGAAGGTCATCGACGGCGTTGCTGTCGCACGCGGCCTACCTGGACAGGCGACGCTCGTTGCACTGATGACCGCGCTGCAGGAGTCTCAGCTCGACAACATCGCGTATGGCGACCGAGATTCCGTTGGCCTGTTTCAGCAACGACCGTCGGCTGGTTGGGGGACGGTCGAGCAGATTATGGATCCGGTCTATGCGACAGAGGCCTTCTTCGGTGGCTCCAAGCCGCCGACCCCTCCGGGACTGGTCGACATCGATGGCTGGCCGGCGATGACGTACACCGAAGCTGCGCAGGCTGTGCAGGTGTCAGCGTTCCCTGATGCCTACGCAAAGCAGGAGCGACGGGCCCGTGACATCGCCGCTGAGGCCGGGCTGAATCTCGATCGGTCAGGCGATCCATATGCAGGTCGCGCGGGACCGAAGCCAGCCGGAACCACGGGAGTGCCGCTGACGCTTGACCAGTGCGACGACGGCGGCGGGTTGCTAGATGGCAAGCCTATAAATGGGGTTTGGCCGCCTCAAGAAGCCACGGTGACTGATCCGACCGGTACCGGTGGGATGGTGACACCGCGCACCGCGGCCTGGGTCGCACAGGCCCGTGCAGCCTTGTCCAGTCCGCCCATGAGTTGCTGGGATGCGCATGTCTGGAATCCCACGAGCGATCACCCGAAGGGTAGGGCCTGCGACGTGTTCGTCGGTGGAGATGCTCGACGCTCGGCTCCAATGCGCACGAAGGGCGACAGGATTGCGAATTGGACGCTGCAGACCGCGGCGAAGACTGGCGTCCGGTACGTCATTTGGTATGGCAAGATCTGGAGCGCCCGGACAGGGCAGTGGAAGCCATACAACGGCGGGGGTGTGTACGATCCGAGTGATGCGACGGGCGGACACTACGACCATGTTCATGTGTCTCTCTACTAGTGTCCTGGGCAGCTGATGACTGGGGATGAGCGCGAGGGCGAGCGTCCGGACGATGCCGGCTGGGCAGGACCGCGACCAGGCCCGGCCGGAGGTCCTCCCGGCTCCCAACCTCCGTTGCCCGAACCCCGGCCCAACGCAGGCGGTAGCCCTCCTGTGCAAGCCGGCGGAGTTGGCCTCCTGCTTTCTGAGATGGTCAACACGATCAGCCGCGTCCTGCTTGGCTACCTGGTCATCTTCTGGACCTCACAGTTCCTCGGTCTCGAGAGCGGTAGCTGGGTCGTGCTTGTGCTCTGGACGCTGTCGGGCCTGCTCGTCCTCTGGCCCGGGGCCGACGATCTTTTGGCCCGATACTTGTTCGGCCTACGGCGGCCAACGCTCGTCGAGAGCCAGCGACTGGCGCCGAGTTGGTTTGCGGTCGGCCAGCGGGCGGGCATCGACCCGCGCCTGTTCAGCATGTGGATTCAAATGGGCGAGGTGCCGACAGCGGGTGTGGCGGGCGGTCGGACGGTAGCGGCAACTAGTTGGGCTGTGAACGGGTTGCCGCCAGGCCATTTGGAAGCGGTGTTGGCCTTCGACTACGCGACCCATTTGCATGGAAGCAGTTGGATCGGACGCTTGCTGCATTGGTACTCGATGCCGGCTCGCCTTGTGGGTGCAGGAGTCAGGAGGCTGATCCGCCTGAGCCGCACCATCCCCGCGGTTGGCTGCACGATCGTCGGTTTCTTGATCCTGGCGTACATAGGATTGTTTCTGTTCGTGCTCGTCTTCTACGACGGATGGGCGATCCCACTGCTGTACCTCTCGCCTTTGCTGCTTCCTGCGATCTTCGCCGGACTGGGTAAATGGAACGAGCGAATGGCGGACCAGGCCGTCGTGGACCTCGGGTTCGGTCGGAAACTCCTGGAAGTTCTCTATGGCTGGCAAGCCCAGCACCAGCAGGCCACGCGAAAGATCGGACTCACGCAGCCCGACTGGCTGAGTGGCCAGCCTGTAGTAGCCGAGCGCATCCGAGCGCTTGAGCTGTATCTGCAACGGTCCTGACCACAACCAACGTCCCTCGCATCAGCTCGACCCGCGCCGAACTTGGCACAACCGCGGTCGGGTCGGCCGCTGATCGTGGTCTCTCCCGGGCTTTCGTGGCTGCGATTTCTGGTCTGCTGTTGCAGGTTCGGCGTTTGTACGTCCGGGGCGTGCTCGAACTTCCGCAACGACGACGAGCCGTCTGAGGGCGGGTGGGTGGTGGAGGGTTTTCCCTTGCGGGGTGGGGAGTTGGTTCACAGGGGTGGGGGGTGGAGCTAGGGTTTGACGGATCGTAGTGGTTGCGTTACGCAACCTGGATGTGGGAGGGAAACGGATGAGGAAACGCCGTACGGCGGTTGTGGGTGTTGTTGCGGGGCTGGCCACTGTCTCGCTTGGGTTGTCGTTCACCAGTGCTGCGGGGGCCGCGCCGGAGGCAGCGACGGGCAATCCGAACGGGCTGAAGCTGATCAAGACCAAGACGTCGTTGCTCGGCAAGCACTATTGGTACCAGCAGACCTTCAAGGGGCTGCCGGTGATCGACGGGTACTACGCCAAGCATGTGGCCAAGGACGGCGCGGTGCAGGTCGCGGACGGACGGGACGCCGTACCGGCGAACCTGGATGTCAGTGCGGCGGTCGCGTCGGCGTCCGCGACGCAGACCGCCAACGCCGCGGTCACCGCGCGCGCGAACCGGGCCCGGATCGCCGGGCCGAGCAAGAACCTCGTGCCGCAGCCGGGTGCGACCAGTGGCGCCGCGCAGCTCGCGGTGATCGGCGGAGCGAACGCGCGCTTGGTCTGGAACGTCACCAGCCGCTCGGCCGAAGGCGTCAGCCGCTCGCTCGTCGACGCGGACACCGGCACGGTTGTCGAGTCGAAGGTGATCAGCGACAACGTCGACGGCCGCGGCTCGGTGTTCGACCCGAACCCGGTGGTCAGTGAGCAGAACGAGAAGCTGACCGACCAGAACGACAAGAACCAGGACGCGTTGTTCCTGGCGCAGAAGAACGTCATCCTGCGCAACCTGGACGGGTCCGGCAAGCTCAACGGCACCTACGTCAACATCGCCGAGGCCAAGGGCGGTCTGGCCCAGAGCAAGACCAACACCTTCGTGTACCAGCGCGCGAACGACAAGTTCGAGCAGGTGATGGTGTATTACCACATCAACCAGACGCAGGAGTACATCCACCAGCTCGGGTTCACCGAGGTCAACAACGAGTCGCAGGACTTCTCGGTGGACACGTTCTCCGGGGACAACTCGTTCTACGACCCGACGACGGACGTGATCACGGTCGGCGAGGGCGGTGTCGACGACGCCGAGGACGCCGAGGTGATCTGGCACGAGTACGGGCACGCGATCCAGGACGACGTGGTGCCGGACTTCGGCGAGTCGGAGGAGGCCGGCGCGATCGGCGAGGGCTTCGGCGACTACTGGGCCGTGACGATGTCGGTGCCGGTGAGCAAGGGCTTCGAGCTGCCGTGCGTGATGGACTGGGACGCCACGTCGTACACGACGGACGAGCCGCACTGCCTGCGCCGTACGGACACCGGCAAGACCATCGACGACAAGACCGGTGAGGTTCACGACGACGGTGAGATCTGGTCGAACGCGCTGTGGGACATCCACCAGGCGCTCGGCCGGACGAAGGCGAACAAGCTGATCCTCGAGTCGACGTTCTTCTACGACCCCGACACGTCGTTCGCCGCCGCGGCCCAGGACACCGTCCAGGCTGCCCGGCTGCTCTACGGAAAGCCGGCGGCCGCCCAGGTCACGAAGGCCTTCCAGGACCGCAAGATCCTCCCGTAACAACAGCAGTAACAACACCAGGTCGTGCGCCCACGACTACTGTGGGCGCATGACCTGGAGTACGGCGGACATTCCTGACCTGACCGGACGACTGGCGCTCGTGACGGGTGCTACCAGTGGACTCGGGTACGAGACCGCGCTCGAACTGCTCAGACACGGCGCTGACGTGCTGGTCGCGGCGCGGAACCCGGAGAAGGCTGCGCAGGCGGCGGAAACGCTGACACAGAAGGCCGGACGAGCGCCGACCATACTGGAGCTGGACCTGGCCGATCTGGCGAGTGTGCAGCGGGCGGCCGAGGAGGTCCTCAAGTCGTACGACAGGCTGGATCTGCTGATCAACAACGCCGGCGTGATGGCACCGCCGTACCGGCAGACGCTTGACGGGTTCGAGTTGCAGCTCGGCACCAACCATCTGGGTCACTTCGCGCTGACCGGTCGGCTGCTTCCGTTGCTGGTCAAGGGCAGTCGGGTGGTCACGGTCAGCTCGTTCATGCACAAGTCCGTGCGCGGCATCAGCGAGGACGACCTGCGGCGGCCGGCGGGCAGCTACCGGAAGTGGGAGTCGTACGGGAAGTCGAAGCTCGCCAACCTGCTCTTCATGCTGGAGCTCGACCGTCGCGCCCGCGCCGCCGGGGCCGATCTGCTGAGTGTCGGGGCGCATCCTGGGTACGCGTCGACCCACTTGCAGGCAGCCGGTCCTGAGCTCGCCGGGCGTGCCCGGCAGGCGCAGTTGTGGGGCGCCGCGACGCGCCTGGTCGCACAGTCCGCGGCCGCCGGCGCCTGGCCGAGTCTGTACGCCGCGACGTACCCGGACCTGCGTCCTGGATCGTTCGTCGGGCCGAGCTTCTTCGAGTTCCGCGGTACGCCGAAGGTCGTGCTGCCGACCCGTACCGCGCAGGATCCCGAGCTGGCGGCGCGTCTGTGGGCGTGGTCGGTCGAGGCAACCGGGGTTGATCCAGCACTCGCCGTACCGAAGTAGTGACATAGCGGCACTTTCTGGTTACCCTCCGGTAATTCCAGTTGCCGGAGGTTCCCCAGTGCGCAAGCTTGCTGCCGCCCTCGCAGTCGCCTTGACCCTGATCGCCATGACTTTGATCGCGAAGGGCCCGCGTGCCGACGCGAGTCAGACCGCGGCAGGTTTCAGTACGTCGTACCAGCGCATCCCCGGTGCCGACGGGATCGAGATCGGCGCCGTCGTACTGACGCCGACCGGCCAGGGCGATGGGCCGTTCCCGCTCGTGGTGATGCCGTCGAGCTGGGGCGTACCGAACGTCGAGTACGTCGGTCAAGGCGCGAAGCTGGCCACCGCCGGGTTCCAGGTGATCTCGTACTCGAGCCGCGGCTTCTGGGACACCGGCGGCGGCATCGACATCGCCGGACCGCCGACCGTCGCCGACGTCAGCAAGGTGATCGACTGGGCGGACGGGCACACGCCCGCGGACACCAGCCGGGTGGCCGCGGTGGGGATCTCGTACGGCGCCGGTACGTCGCTGCTCGCCGCGGCGAAGGACCCACGGATCAAGGCGGTCGGTGCGATGAGCGGCTGGGCGGATCTGATCCGGTCACTGGATCCGAACGACACGGTCGCGCTCCAGTCCGTCGCCGGTCTGCTTGCCCTGGGCAACGTCACCGGGCGGCCGGGGCCGGAGATGGCGTCGTTGCAGACGAAGTTCGTCACCGGGGACTTCGACGGTGCGATCGCGGAGGCGAAGCAGCTGTCGCCGGTTCGCTCGGCCGCGACGATGGTAGACCAAATCAACGCGCGGAAACCGGCGGTCTTCCTCGCGAACGCGTTCGAGGATTCGATCTTCCCGCCGACGCAGTACACGGACTTCTTCACCGCGCTGACCGGCCCGAAGCGGCTGCAGTTGGCGCATGGTGATCACGCCACGCCGGAGGCGAGCGGGGCGGTTGGTCTACCAAATGAGACGTGGGACGAGTTGGCCGGCTGGTTGCGGCATTACCTCACCGGCGCGGACAACGGCGCCGATACCGAGGCGCCGGTGCAACTGAAGTCGCAGCGCGGCGTGTGGCGTGGGTATGCCAACTGGGCAGCGGTCGGTCAGGAGCGTACGTCGTACCTGACGAAGGCCGGTGCGCTGCAGGGGAGCGAGTCGACCGGGTGGAGCCGGGCGATCGGGGCCGGTATACCAACCGTTGCCGACAGCGGGGTCGCGCTCGTATCGGGCGCTCTGCAAGGCCTGCTGTCGATCCCGACCGGGGTCGCGACGCCGCTGGTGGACAGGACGTTCGCGGGCGTCTGGTCCGGCCCGGCGTTCGATCGAGCGACCGTGGTCAACGGGTCGCCGAAGCTGCATCTGACCGTGAAGCCGTCGGCGGCGAGTACGTCGCTGTTCGCCTACCTGTACGACGTCGACGCGCTCGGCGTCGGCTCGCTGATCTCGCACAAGCCGTACACGTTGCGCGGGGCGACGCCGGGCAAGGCGGTCCCGCTCGACGTCCGGTTGGAGGCGACGAGTTGGGAGGTGCCGGCCGGGCATCATCTCGTGCTCGTAGTGGACACGGTCGATCCGCGGTACCTCGGGCGGAGCGTGATCGGGTCGACGGTGACGTTCAGTTCGCCGGCGGGCGACCCGTCGTGGGTCAGCGTTCCGGTGGCGGCGTGAACCTCAGTCGCCGTGGATTCCTCGGCTTCACCGCTGCCCTCGTCCCGATCCACCAATCCGCAACCCGCGAGGCACCGGAACGCGAGAGCCCGGACACCGCGGGAACCGGCGGCCAGGGAGCACGCCGCGAGGCCGGCGGCACGTTGTACCTCGGGACGTACGGCGACGGCATCGGCATCGCGACGTACGACGCCGGCGGCAAGCTCACCAAGACCGGGACGATCGGTGGTATACCGAACCCGTCCTTCGTGATCCGGGACGGCAGCTTCCTGTACGCCGTGAACGAGCAGGACGCCGGCGCGGTGACGGCGATCGACATCCTCCGCTACGCCTAAGGTCCTGAATCGCCAACCTAACAAGGGATCCGGCCCGTGCCACCTGGCCAAGGTCGGCGACCACCTGCTCAGTGCGAACTACGGATCAGGCGATATCGCGGTCCATCCGATCGCCGCGGATGGGAGCCTTGGGCAACAAACCGACCTGGTCAAGCACGAAGGCGCCGCACCGCACGCGCACCAGGTGGTGCAGGCCGGCGAGTACGTGCTGGCCGTCGACCTCGGCACCGACTCGATCTACACCTACACGCTCGCCGCCGGGAAGCTCACGCTCGAGCATCAGGCGAAGGTCAAGACCGGCGCTGGGCCGCGACATTTGGTATTCCATCCGTCGGGCAAGTACGCGTACGTCGCCGATGAGCTCGACAGCACTGTGACGATCTGCGGCTACGACAACGGCGTACTCACGGTGCCTCGACGCGGTCCCGACCGGTGCGGGGGAGAACTACCCGGGCGAGGTGGTCGATCTCCGCCGACGGCCGCTTCGTCTACGTAACCAACCGCGGCCACAACAGCGTCTCCATCTTCCGCACCAACGAGGCGAGCCTCGAGTTGGTCGGTACGCCGAGTTGTGGAGGGGACTGGCCGCGGCACGCTGCGTTCGACCCGACCGGCGGCCTGCTGTTCGTCGCCAACCAGAAGTCGAACAACGTGTCACGTTTTGGTAGACCAAACGGCCGGCACGCTCACGCAGACGGGCGACTTCAGTACGCCGACCCCGGTCTGCGTCAACTGTTTGATTGATTCTGATCGAGCTCTTGCGCTTCTTGTCGCGTTAGAAGAGCGTTGTCCATTGGATGCGCCTTTCCTCCGCCCCGAAAGGACGACGCCCGTGTCTCAGAATCGCTCACTCGCAGCAGCCTCTCGTGGCCTCAGCCACCCTCGCTGGTCCGACGGCTGCAAGCAACACCGGCCGACTGGCATCGCTGGTACCCCGCCGCTCAGCACCCCGTGGACCGACGACGTCTCGCCCGCGAACGCGCTCCCGGAGTACCCGCGCCCGCAGCTGACCCGCCCGGAGTGGCGCAACCTCAACGGCCTCTGGGAGTTCGCCAGGCCGCGCGCCGGGCGAGGCAGCCCCCGATCGGCCGCACGCTCGGCGAGAAGGTCCTCGTGCCCGTACCCGATCGAGTCCGCTCTCTCCGGTCTCCAGCGGCACGAGGACCGCATGTGGTACCGCCGTACCTTCACCGTCCCCGACAGCTGGAAGGGCCAGCGGCTCGTGCTGCACTTCGGCGCGGTCGACTACGACGCCAAGGTCTGGGTCAACGGCCGCCAGGTCGCCACCCACCGCGGCGGGTACGACGGCTTCGACGTCGACGTCACCAACGCCCTGCACAGGCAGCGGCCCGCAGGAGCTGATCGTCTGGGCCGAGGACCTCACCGACGAGACCTTCCAGCCGATCGGCAAGCAGCGCGAGGTCGGCGACCACGGCATCTTCTACCAAGGCAGCTCCGGCATCTGGCGGACCGTCTGGATGGAGCCGGTCGAACGCCGCCTCCATCAACCGCCTCCAGCTCACGCCGGATCTGCCGGGCAAGGCCTTCAAGGTCACCGCCGACACCGTCCGGTCCGGCGGGCCTCGACGTCGAAGTCACGGCGTACGACGGTACGCCGGCAGGTCGGCCAGGTCACGCGGCAAGGCGGACGCCGAGCTCACGGCTGCCCGATCCCGAACCCGAAGACCTGGTCGCCGGACAATCCGTTCCTGTACGACCTCAAGGTCCAGCTCATCGACGCGCGGCAAGACCGTCGACCAGGTCGGTTCGTACGCCGGGATGCGCTCGGTCGGCCTGGTGAAAGGTGCCGACGGCAAGCTTCGGATGGCGCTGAACGGGAAGATCCTGTTCAACCTGTCCACGCTCGACCAGGGCTTCTGGCCGGACGGCTGAACACCGCGCCGACCGACGCAGGCGCTCGGCTTCGACCTCGAGCAGCACAAGCAGCTCGGCTTCAACACCGTCCGCAAGCACATCAAGGTCGAGCCGGACCGCTGGTACTACTGGGCCGACAAGCTCGGCCTGATGGTCTGGCAGGACATGCCGGCGTCGAAGACCGACGCGATGCCCGAGCCGTGGCGCGCCCAGTTCAAGTCCGAGCTGCACGAGATGGTCGAGGAGCACAAGAGCTTCACCTCGATCACCGTCTGGGTGCCGTTCAACGAGGGCTGGGGCGAGTGGGACCGGGCCGAGACCGGCCAGATCGCCGACTCGGTCAAGGCCCAGGATCCGTCCCGGCTCGTCAACGCCCACAGCGGCGTGAACTGCTGCAACTCGCAACGGCGACTCCGGCCGCGGCGACCTCCTCGACCACCACGCCGTACCTCGGCCCGGCGACCACCGCGCCCGACCGCGCGACCGCGCGGCGGTCGACGGCGAGCACGGCGGCTTCGGCCTGAAGATCGCCCGACCACATGTGGTTCGGCGACGGCTTCGGCGTACGAGATGGACGCCGGACTCGGCCACGCTCACCCGCAGGTACGTCGAGAACCAGCGCGACGTCCTGCAGATCGGCGCAGCAGTGTGGGATCAGCGGCTCGGTCTACACCCAGATCACCGACGTCGAGGGCGAGCTGAACGGCTTCTTCACCTACGACCGCCAGGTCGCCGAAGATGGACTTCGCCCAAGTCCGGCACGATCAACGAGCAGATCATCGCAATGCGCGACGGAACCGGCACCGGCGGCCCGCACCCCGCCCCGGGCACGCCCGGCGTCGACGGCATCCACTTCTACCCGCTCGACGGCTCCGGAGAAGATGCCGTCGGCAACAACGACGCGACGCTGCAAGGCGGCGCGATCTTTGCCCCGGGCAAGAACGGCCAAGGCCTCGCGCTGAACGGCACCGACCAGTACGTCGACACCGGCGCGGCGCTGCTCGACACCAGCGGCAACTACACCGCCAGCGCCTGGGTGAAGCTGAACAAGGCCGACGGCTCGTTCCAGACCTTCGTCAGCCAGGACGGCGATCGCGACAGCGCCTTCTTCCTGCAGTACTCCGGCGCAGGACCAGCGGTTCGCGATGAGCTTCCCCGGCGTCCGCGGCGCTCGCGCCGACCAAGCCGAACTCCGGGGCAGTGGTACCACCTCACCGGCGTACGGGACGCGGTGCAAGGGCGAGCTGCGGCTGTACGTCGACGGTCAGCTCGTCGCCGCCAAGTCGCGCCTGCACGCTGGACTCGACCTCGACCGGCAACACCGTGATCGGCCGCGGCAAGTTCGGCGGCAACCCGGTCGACTTCCTGGACGGGACGATCGACCAGGTGCACCTCTACGACCGGGCCCTGACGCGCGACGGAGGTGCAAGTCCCTGTACGACTCCGGCCGCTGATCGAGTTTCGAGATGCGCGGAAGCCGCCGAGCCCGATCCTGGTAGGTAACCGACCTGCGGAGGTGAGTGCGATGGCTGCACCCAGCCAGGTGCTCGCACCCCGCACCACGGCCCGGTTCCGGCCGCCGCGGTTCGGGCTCGGCGGCTCACATCTCGGGGACACCGGGGATGAGACGGCAGACGAGACCGCGGTCGCGACGATCGACGCGGCGTACCAGGCCGGCATCAGGTTCTTCGACACGTCCCCGGCGCTACGGCGACTCCGAGAGACGACTAGGTACGGCGCTGCAGCGGCGGCCACGTGGTGAGTTCCTGGTGTCGACCAAGGTGGTCGGCGACGATCCGGAAGGCTCGATCAAGGCGAGCCGCGAGCGACTCGGTCTCGCCGTCGATCTGGTGTTCGCGCAGGACGATGCGGCGTACCCGGTGCTCGACAGGCTCCGCCGCGACGGCGTGATCAAGGCACTGGGCGCGGTGTCGGACGACTGGCGCGAACTCGATCGGCTGGTACGGGACGTGGAGCTGGACTGCGTGCTGCTCACCGCGCACTACGAGCTGCTCGACCAGTCGGCCAGGCCGCTGCTGGATCGTTGCGTCGCCCGCGGAGTCTCCGCGGTCGTGTCCGGCGTACTCACGCCAGAGGTGCTCCACATGGAGAGCATCGAGGCGCGCCGGCTCTCGGCGGTCTGCGAGCGGTACGGCGTCTCGCTGCCGCAGGCCGCGCTCTCCTTTCCCAGCAGGCATTCCGCGGTCACCTCGGTGCTGATCGCGGCGTCGTCGCCCGCGGAGATCCGCGCCGACGCAGCGCTGGTCCGGCAGCCGGTGCCGGAGCGGCTCTGGAAGGATCCGGAGCTGCTGCGTTTGCTATCGTGAAAGCAGGAGCCAAAGCGTTTCCAGCGGCTCCCCGGACGAGCGGCGTCGTACCCGGTCTGAGAAGACGACGCCTTGCCCCTCAGGGAGGGGGTCGTCCCATGCATGCGATCGATGTTGTCGAAATCATTGGCGCGGTCACCATTCTGGTGGCGTTCGCGGCCGCCCAGGCAGGAAAGCTGCAGCAGCGCACGATCACGTACCAGCTCCTGAACCTGCTCGGATCGGGGGTGCTGGCAACGATCGCGGCCGTTCAGCTGTCCTGGGGCTTCCTGCTGCTGGAGGGCAGCTGGGCCGTCATCAGCCTGCTCGGCCTGCTGAATCTGCTGAGGCGCAAGGACGCGAACTAGAACTTGTCGCCCGGGTTCGTCGCCGTTCCGGGCGAACCCGTCGGCGCTACGGTCGGGATGCCGGAGCTCGGCGTGGCCGTCGTCGGGCTGCCGGTCGTCGGCGAGGCGGACCCACTCCCGGTCCCGGGTGGCGGTGTGGTCGGCGTGACCGTGACCGTCGTGGTCCCGCTCGGGGTCGGGATGACGGGCTCCGGCTCCAGCGGCGCGGCGTGCCGGAACAGCAGCCACGCGAGGAACACCGCGAGCGCCATGATCACGGCCATCGTCAGCAGCGCGAGCAACAAGGCCCACCGCGACGCCGGGCGCAGCGCGTTCGGCCACGGCAGCGGCCAGATCCGGAACAGACCGGGGCGGCGACGGTTCTCCCAGTAGTGCCGGAAGTCCGGCCCGCGGAGCTTCCCGGGCTGCGGGATCCGGTCCATCAGGACCGCAGACAGGATCTCCTCGCCGCGGCGCTCCGCGATCAGCCGCTCGTCGGACGCCGCACTGGACCCGTCGTCGGTCCGGATCGGCCCGACCGCGACCCAGAGCGCCAGATCGTCGTCGTCGGAGTCGTTGTGCGCGAGTACGGCGTCCTCGGGGAGCTCGTCGACGGCGTTCACGAACCGCTCGCGGGCGGCGGCGTCGTCGGCCGACCCCTCGGTCATCATCGCGACGATCGCGTCCCGGCCGTCCTCGGAGCTGGCGGTGTACAGGTAACCGGCCGCGTTCGCGCCGAGGCGGCCGCGGAGCCAGAACTCGCCGACCCGCGGCGGGTCCTCCGGCTGCAGCGGCAGGGCGTCCGGAATCTCCAGCGCAGGCCGGTCCTCCGGCTGCACCTTCGGCTGGGATTCGGTCGCAGTCATCACCCCAATCCCACCACATCCCCGGTAGCACTGTCGCGACAGCCGTCCGCACACACAGGATCGCGCCCGGGATTTGGGGCGGCGGGGGAAGATGGGACGGGGCGTGGCGGCGCTGGCCCTGGTGATCTGATGGAATGGGCCGGTGTTGCGAGCGGTGAAGACAGTGGGGAATGACAAGGCTCGCGTGCGGGCCCCGGAAGGACAGGCATGACCGAAACCACGGTGCCGGCAGGAACGGTGGCCCAGCAGTCCCGGCTGATCGGCGAGGCGCTCGGCGAGGTCAAGCGAGTGATCGTCGGCCAGGAGCACATGGTCGAGACCCTGATGGTGTCGCTGCTGGCCAAGGGTCACTGCCTGCTCGAGGGTGTTCCCGGTGTCGCCAAGACGCTCGCCGTCCGGACCTTCGCCAGTGTGGTCGGCGGCACGTTCGCCCGGATCCAGTTCACCCCGGACCTGGTCCCGTCCGACATCGTCGGCACCCGGATCTACCGGCAGACCCGGGAAGCCTTCGACATCGAGCTCGGCCCCACGTTCGTGAACTTCGTGCTGGCCGACGAGGTCAACCGCGCGCCGGCCAAGGTGCAGTCCGCGATGCTGGAGCTGATGGCCGAGCGGCAGGTGTCGATCGGCGGCCAGACGTTCCCGATGCCGAAGCCGTTCATCGTGATCGCGACCCAGAACCCGATCGAGTCCGAGGGCGTGTACCCGCTGCCCGAGGCGCAGCGGGACCGGTTCCTGGTGAAGATCGACGTACCGCATCCGCGCGGCCACGAGGAGTTCGAGATCCTCCGCCGGATGAGCGTCGACCCGCCGGAGCCGCGGCCGGTGCTGAAGCCGGAGACGATCCTCGAGCTGCAGCGGACAGCGGAGCAGGTCTTCGTCCACAACCTGGTCGCGGAGTACGCCGTCCGCCTGGTGATGGCGACCCGGACGCCGACCGACTTCCACCTGCCCGACCTGGAGCCGATCATCGAGCTCGGCGTCAGCCCGCGCGCGACGCTCGGCCTGATCGCGGCCGGCCGGGCGCTGGCGCTGATCCACGGCCGTGACTACCTGCTGCCGAGCGACGTCCAGACCGTCGCGCTGGACGTGATGGGGCACCGGCTCGGCCTGACCTTCGACGCGGTCGCCGACAACATCGACCCGCGCGCCGTGATCGAGCGGATCCTGGCCACCGTCCCGCCGCCGCAGCCGGTCTGGCGCGACGGCGCCGACGGCAGTGGCCGCCCGGAGTTCGTGTAGTGCCCAACCGTCCCGATCCACGAGTTGCGATGACGATCTCGCAGCTCGCCCCCGAGCGTGCGTTGCGGCGGCTGGAGCTGACCGTCGTACGGCGGCTCGAGGGCTACCTGCACGGGGAGCACCTCGGCCTGCTGCCGGGGCCCGGCACCGAACTCGCCGAGGCGCGGGAGTACCAGGTCGGTGACGACGTACGCCGGATGGACTGGGCGGTCACCGCGCGCACCACGGTTCCGCACGTCCGCGACCTGATCGCGGACCGTGAGCTGGAGACCTGGGCGCTGGTGGACCTGTCCGGCTCGATGGACTTCGGTACGTCGACGCTCGAGAAGCGGGAGCTTGCGGTCGCGGCCGTCGCCACGGTCGGGTTCCTGACCCACCGGCTCGGCGACCGGTTCGGCGGGCTGATGCTGCGCGACTCGGCGCTGCGCCGCTGGCCGGCGCGGTCCGGGCGGCTCGCGCTCTACGGGCTGCTGCGGGCGCTGCTGGCCGAGCAGTTCAACGGCGACGAGGAGGTGCACCGCAGCGATCTGGCCGCGGCAATCGAGTCGATGGCGCGGACGCAGCGTAAGCGTGGACTGCGCGTGATCGTCTCCGACTTCCTCACCCCGCACGACGGCGAGGTGGCCAGCCAGGTCGAGCCGTCCTGGGAGCGCGCGATGCGCAAGCTGACCGCGCAGCACCAGGTGCTGGCGGTCGAGATCGTCGACCCGCGCGAGCTGGAGCTGCCGAACATCGGTGTCGTCACGATCGGTGACCCGGAGACCGGCGAGGTCCGCGAGATCGACACCCGGCGGCGTAAGGTCCGGGAGGCGTTCGGGACCGCGGCACTCGCGCAGCGGGAACGAACGCGGGCCGCCCTGCGTAGGGTAGGTGCGGGGCACCTGGTGCTGCGGACCGACCGCGACTGGGTCGCCGACACCGTGCGGTTCGTGCTCGCCTACCGGCATGTCGCGGCCCGTCTGCACCAACCGCCGAAGGGAGTGGCTCGCTGATGGAGTTCCTGTCTCCGGCCAGATTGTGGTTCCTGCTGCTCATCCCGATGATCATCGCGGGGTACATCTTTCTCCAGCACCGTCGCTCGCAGTACGCGCTGCGCTTCACCAACATCGCGCTGCTGGACCGGGTCGCGCCGCGCCGTCCGCAGTGGCGCCGGCACCTGGCCGTCGGGCTGGCGCTGCTGGCCGCGCTGACCTGTGTCGTGGCGTTCGCGCAGCCGAAGGACAAGGTGAAGGTGCCGCGCGAGCGGGCCACGATCGTGGTGGCGATCGACGTCTCGCTGTCGATGATGGCCACCGACATCGACCCGAACCGCCTCGAGGCGGCGAAGAAGTCGGCGAAGAACTTCGTCAACCAGCTGCCCGGCAAGTTCAACGTGGCCCTGGTGAACTTCGCCGGTACGGCGTCCATCATCGTGCCGCCGACCACCGATCGGGCGACCGTGCTGCGCTCGATCGACGGGCTGGAGCTGGCCGAGTCGACCGCGACCGGTGAGGGCATCTTCACCTCGCTGCAGGCGCTCACCCAGGTCCCGCCGGACCCCCAGCACCCGACCGAGCCGGCCCCGGCGCGGATCGTGCTGCTGTCCGACGGGAAGCGGACCGTCGGCCGGACCGCCCAGGAGGGCGCGCAGGCCGCGAAGGCGAAGAGCACCCCGGTGTACACGATCTGCTTCGGCACCGACTCCGGCTTCATCGAGATGGACGGCATCCGGCAGCGGGTCCCACCGGACCGCGCCGAGCTGCGGTCGGTCGCCGAGATCAGCGGCGGCAAGGCGTACACCGCGGAGTCGGCCGGCGAGCTCGAGGACGTCTACAAGGACATCGGCTCCTCGGTCGGGTACGACGAGGTCGACAAGGAGATCACCGCCCGGTACGCCGGAATCGCGATGCTCTTCACCCTCGCCGCGGCCGGCGCCTGCATCGCGCTCGCCACGCGCTTTCCCTAAGAGTCCGCGTAGGCGGTCAGCCAGGCGAGCGCCGAGTTCCAGTTGATGGCGACCTCGTTGGTGGAGTACGAGCCGATCTCGTCGAGGTAGCACTTGGCGGGAGCGCAGCCCGGGAGGTTGCGTTGGGCAACGGGATCCTGCAGGAACGAGTTCGGGCCACCGGCGAGCGAGCCGGGGTACGGCGACGGTAGTGCGGGGTTGAGCGAGTGGGCCCAGAAGCGGTGGTGCTGGTTGTGGCTCGAGCGTTCGCCGTACCCGGTCACGTAGGACTGGTTCAGCGCGTTCCGGCCGAGTAGGTAGTCGAGCGATTCCAGCGCCGCCGATCGGTACGCCGATCGCCCGCTGAGGTCCGCGGCGAGGGCGAGGATCATCGCGTCGTTGGCCGTGGCGGAGTTCGATCCCCAGACGTACTGGCCGTCGGCCGGCTTGTACGGGTTGGGGTAGCCCTGCGACTTCAGGTCGGCGAGGTAGGTGTCCGCCGCGCCAGTGATCCGCGTGCGCAGCTTCCAGCGGTCGACCGGCGACAGCCGCCACGGCACGCGGGCCAGCGCGAGATCGGCCAGTCCGCCGGTCTCCTGCCACGAGAACCCGTCGGCCGCGTTCAAGGTCGTCGAGATGGAGCGCTTGTACGACGTCCTGCCCGTCGTCGCGAACAACTCGGCAGCCGCCCACGAGAACTCGTCCGTCACCTTCGTGTCGTCGTACGCCCCACCGCCTTCACCACCTGCGGGCGCGTACACCGCCGGATGCTGTCGTGCCGCGTTCCAGGCCGTCTCCGCGGCGGCCAGGCACCGGGCGGCGAACTTGTGGTCCCAGCGCGCGTAGACCCGGGCGCAGCGGGCGCCGACGGCCGCGAGGTTGAGCGTCGCCGCGGTCGACACCGGATAGAGGTAGCGCGGTTGCGGATCGTCGGCGGGCGCGAGGCCGAGTCCGGTCCACTTCTCGTCGTGGATCTTGTGGTGCACCATGCCGTTCGGCGCCTGCATCCGCAGCAGGAAGTCGAGCTCCCACCGGGCCTCGTCGAGTACGTCGGGCGTCCGGTTGCCGGCCTCGGGGATCTTCAGTGCGACACCGCGCCCGGTCTCCTCGTACAGATCGAGCAGCTGCCACGCGGCGAGCGCCCCGTTCACGACGTACTTCCCGTGGTCGCCGGCGTCGTACCAACCGCCGCGGACGTCGAGGCTGTAGTCGCACGTGCCCGGGAAGCAGGGGACGGAGGTGTCGCCCTGGTTCGGCGCGACGCCGAGGTGGCCGGCGGCGCGGGCGTACGTCGGGCCGACGTACTTCGCCTCGATCGGGAGGCCGCTGCGGTTGTTGTAGAAGTACTCGAGCGCGTCCTGGCGGAGACCGGCGTACAGGTTTTTGCCGATGTCGAACGGCTCGCTGACGTCCTCTCCGACGGCCAGCCGGAAGCCGGTGCCGGTACCGCGGTAGGCGGCGAAGTCGATCAGTTGTACGTCGTCCCCGGCGAGCGCGTCCGTACCGTACGGCGTGGTTCGGCCGGTGGCGACGACCTGGTTGCCCGCGGCAAGCAGGCGCCAGTCGAGCGGAGCGGTGGCCGTGGTGACGTAGGTGGCGCGCTTCGGCCCGTTGGCGACGTACCCGAGCTGGTTGACGCGTACCGGTGAGCCGAAATCGCGCACTCCGCCGGGCGGGACGATGCCGCCGATGACCGAGATGTTGTCGAGGCAGAGCGTGTACGGCTCGGTCGCGCCGCCCAGCTGGAACGACACCTGACCGTGCGTGTCGGTGACCGGGGAAGTACTGGTGAAGACGTAGCTCTGCGGCGTGCTGTCAGCGTCGACGGTCTGGTTGAGCACGGTCGCGTACGGCGCGCGCCGCCTGCTGGAGGACGGCGTGGAACTGGACCGGCCGGCTCGTCGACGCGTCGAACTTCAGGGTGTACGGCTGCCCCTGTTCGAGCGGCAGGTCGTCCTGGCCGATCATCGAGTCCCACGGGTTCACGGTGCCGGCCGGAATCTGCGCGCAGAGCTTGCCGTCCGCGACCGCGGCGGGCGTGTTGCCGCTGCTCCACCACGGCTCCTTCCCGGCGTCGAAGGTCCCGTTGAGGACCCGCTCGTACGACGGATCCGCGGCGGCCGGTGCGGTGCGGAGCGGGATCAGGGCGAGGGCGCCGAGCAGGGCGATCGCGCCGTACCGCCGTCGGGATCTCAGCATGGCGGGCCTCCACTGGGAGCGCTTGCAGTTATGGACCGATCCGGACCTGATGCTGCCGACCTGCAACAGCTGTGTCAAGGCTTGGGAGCGCTACCATTTCGGTGCTGAACGGCGCCCCCGGGTCGTGATGTTCTACGCTCGCCCTAGCCAAAAGTAAGGAACCGCCGGTGACCGACCTCTCCAGACGCCAGGTGACGCTCGACGAGGTCGCCGAGCGCGCCGGTGTGTCCCGGTCGGCGGCGTCGCGCGTCATCAACAACGCCCCGCACGTCAGCAAGGCGAAACGGGCCGCCGTACTGCGGGCGGTCGCCGACCTGGGCTACGTGCCCAACGCGACGGCGCGGGCGCTCGCGACACAGCAGGCCGGCGCGGTGGTGCTCGCGATCTCCAGCGACAGCCCGCAGGTGTTCGCGGACCCGTTCTTCGCCGAGGTGGTGGTCGGCATCTCGGCGGTGCTCGAGGAGACCGAGCTGGAGCTGATGTTGCTGCTGGCAACGTCGTCGCGCGGACAGACCCGGCTCGAGCAGCTGCTGCGGACGCGGCAGGCCGCCGGGGTGATGCTGATGTCGATGCACGGTGACGATCCGCTCGCGCGGCTCGCCGAGAAGTCCGACGTACCGGTGGTGTTCGGCGGCTGCCCGATCGGCTTCGAACCGCGGTACTACGTCGACGCGGACAACCGCGGCGGCGCACGGCTCGCGACCGAACACCTGATCGCGAGCGGACGGACCCGGATCGCCACGATCACCGGCCGGATGGACGAGGGCGCCGGCAGCGCGCGGTACAAGGGCTTCCAGGAGGCCCTGGCCGTCGCCGGACTCGATGCGAGCCGAGTTGCCCATGCCGACTTCTCCGAGGATGGCGGGACCGCCGCGATGCGCGAGCTGCTCAGTCAGCACGCCGACCTGGACGCGGTGTTCGTCGCCTCCGACCAGATGGCCGTCGGCGCGCTGCAGGTGGTGAAGGAGGCCGGGCGCTCGGTGCC
The DNA here is from genome assembly GCA_963822475.1 of uncultured Actinomycetota bacterium. Classification (GTDB taxonomy): domain Bacteria; phylum Actinomycetota; class Actinomycetes; order Propionibacteriales; family Kribbellaceae; genus Kribbella. The sequence goes on along the minus strand of CAWGHT010000004.1, from coordinate 1,075,692 downwards.
GGGCGACGTGGCGATCGTGGGCTTCAACGACATCGCCGGCGCCCGGCACATCGATCCGCCGCTGACCACCGTCGCCCAGCCGATCCAATCCCTCGGCCGGGAGATGGCGCGGATGCTCCTGGCACTGATCTCCGGGGACACTCCGACACCGCTGATTCTCCCGACCCGGCTGGTTCGCCGCGGCTCCAGCTGAGATCGCGACACGACGGTGATGTAGTTGACACGGCGAGGTTGCTGGTGTTGTAGGGGTCTGTGGTGCAAGATGTACCAGAGTTCCGAGGGGCATCTTGTGATGCCTTGAGGGATCAGTACCGCCAGGACCGACAGACACGTGATCGAGAACGCTGGGGAAGGCGCCCCTCGAGCACAGGAGGTCCCGGTGGCGACAACTCGTGGCGTTCTGTACGTCCACACGGTGCCGTCAGCGTTGTGCCCGCATGTCGAGTGGGCCGCGGGCGGCATCCTTGGCGTGCCCGTGAAACTGGACTGGACACCGCAACCCGCGGCCCAGGGCCAGTACCGGGCCGAACTGTCGTGGCAGGCTGAGGCCGGCACCGCGGCGAAGCTGGCGTCTGCCTTGCGCGGATGGCAGAAGCTCCGGTTCGAGGTGACCGAAGAGCCGAGCAACGGCGTCGAAGGTGAGCGCTACTCCTTCACTCCGGCGCTCGGGGTCTTCCACGCGACGACCGGCGTCCACGGCGACATCATGGTGCCCGAAGAGCGGTTGAAGGCGGCCATGCTGAAGGCCGCGAGCGGCGAGGCCGACCTGACCGAGGAGGTCGAGCGGTTGCTCGGCCGCCCGTGGGACGACGAGCTCGAGCCCTTCCGGTACGCCGGTGACGGCGCCCCCGTCCGCTGGCTCCACCAGGTCGTCTAAGGACTTGCTGAGAAAACCAGAAGAAAGCTGTGAACTCGGGGACTTCGCCGAACTTTTCGGTGAGACTGAGCATCAGACGTTCTACAAGGGTGGGAGGGGCCGTGGCCGCTGGGCCACCGGGTGTCGGGACACCCCCGGTGGTTGTTAACAACAGCGGCCGCACCACGTGAAGGGCACGGATCCTCGGATCCGTGCCCTTCAGCCGTTTCAGGGGTTGTTACAGCGGGATGTTGCCGTGGTTGCCGCGGATCGGGCCGCCCGCCTCGGCCTTGGCCAGGGCGGTCGCGAGGGCTGTGCGGGTGCGGGTCGGTTCGACGACCTCGTCGACGACGCCGATCTCGATGGCCCGGTCGATGCCGCCGGCAATCTTCTCGTGCTCCGCGGCCAGCTCGGCCTCGACCTGGGGCCGGAGCTCCGGAGCCACCTCGGCGAGCTTGCGGCGGTGCAGGACCCGGATGGCCGCCACCGCGCCCATCACGGCGACCTCGGCACGCGGCCAGGCGAAGACCCGGGTGGCGCCCAGCGAGCGCGCGTTCATCGCGATGTACGCCCCGCCGTACGTCTTGCGGGTCACCAGCGTCACCCGCGGTACGACGGACTCCGCGAACGCGTGCAGCAGCTTCGCGCCGCGCCGTACGACACCGTCCCACTCCTGACCGACACCGGGCAGATACCCCGGTACGTCGACCAGGACGACGAGAGGTACGCCGAACGCGTCGCACATCCGGACGAACCGGGACGCCTTCTCCGCGGACAGGGCGTCCAGGCAACCACCGAGCCGGAGCGGGTTGTTCGCGATCACGCCGATCGTGCGGCCGCCGAGGCGACCGAGGGTGGTGACGATGTTCGGCGCCCATCGCTGGTGCAGTTCGACCGAGGACCACGTCCTCGTCGAGCACCCCGCCGACCAGCGGGTGGACGTCGTACGCGCGCTTCGCCGACTCGGGCAGGAACCCGGACAGGTCGGTGTCCGGGATGGCGGTCGACATCGTGCCCTGGTTGGCGAGCAGGTCGGTCAGCCGGCGCGCCTGCTCCAGCGCCGCCGCCTCGCTGTCGGTGGTGATGTGGACGACGCCGGACCGCCGCCCGTGCGGCTCGGGTCCGCCGAGGCGGAGCATGTCGACGTCCTCACCGGTGACCGAGCGGACCACGTCCGGGCCGGTCACGAAGATCCGGCCCTCCGGACCGAGGATGACGACATCGGTCAGCGCCGGACCGTACGCCGCTCCGCCGGCCGCCGGGCCGAGGACGACGGAGATCTGCGGGATCTTCCCGGACGCCTGCGTCATCGCGTAGAAGATCTTGCCGACGGCGTGCAGGCTGAGCACGCCCTCGGCCAGCCGGGCGCCGCCGGAGTGCCACAGGCCGATGATCGGCACCTGCTCCTCGCGGGCGACCTCGTACGCCTTGACCACCACGTCGCAGCCGAGGTCGCCCATCGCGCCGCCCATCACGGTGGCGTCGGAGCAGAACGCCACGACCTTCGCCCCGGCAATCGTCCCGCGGACCGCGATCATCCCCGACAGATCGTCGGGGGTGATCAGCACCAGGCTGCCCGGGTCGAGCAGGTTCGTGAGCCGGGTGACGGGATTCCGCGGGTCCAGCTCACGGGGCAGTTTGGCGGGTTTTACGGGGGCGACGGTCATGGTGCCTCCAGGGGACTACAGGGTTTTGAAGGCGATGGCGGCGTTGTGGCCGCCGAAGCCGAAGGAGTTGTTCAGCGCCGCGATGTCCCCGTCGGGCAGCTTGCGCTGCTCGGTCGCGACGTCCAGGTCGATCTCGTCGTCGAGCTTGTCCACGTTGATGGTCGGCGGCGAGACCCGGTTCTTCAGGGCGAGCACGGTGGCGACCGACTCGACCGCGCCGGCGCCGCCGAGCAGGTGGCCGATCATCGACTTCGGCGCGGTGGCGACCGCGTGGTCGGCCTCCTTGCCGAGCGCCTGCCGGATCGCGAGCGACTCGGCGATGTCACCCTGCGGCGTCGAGGTGGCGTGCGCGTTGATGTGGAAGATGTCGGCCGGGCTCAGGTCGCCCTCGGCCAGCGCCCGCTGCATCGCCCGCCGCGCACCGGAACCGGTCGGGTCGGGCTGTGCGATGTCGTGGCCGTCGGCGGAGATGCCCGCGCCGGCGAGCTCGGCGTAGATCTTCGCGCCGCGCGCCTTCGCGTGCTCGTACGACTCCAGGATCAGGATCCCGGCGCCCTCACCGAGCAGGAACCCGTCGCGGTCCACGTCCCACGGACGCGACGCCTTCTCCGGGTCGTCGTTGCGCTTGCTGAGCGCCTGCATCATCCCGAACGCGGCCAGCGGCAGCGCCATGATCGCGCCCTCGGCGCCACCGGCGACCACCACGTCCGCGCGGCCGAGCCGGATCTGGTCGAGCCCCAGCCAGATCGCCTCGTTGCCGGACGCACACGCCGACACCGGGGTGTGGACGCCGGCCTTCGCGCCGAGCTCGAGGCTGACGTAGGCCGCCGACGAGTTCGGCATCAGCATCGGGATCGCCAACGGCGAGACCCGGCGCGGGTTCTGCTGCAGGGCGTCGTAGTTCGACAGAGTGGTGTGCAGGCCACCGATCCCGGAGGCGACCGCGACACCGAGCCGCTCCTTGTCGAGCCCGGAGTCCTCCAGGCCGGAGTCGGCCCAGGCCTCGCGGGCGGCGACGACGGCGAGTTGCGCCGTACGGTCGAGACGGCGGGCCTTGACGCGCTCGATGACCTCGGTCGGCTCGACCGCGACCGGTGCGGCGATCTGCACCGCCAGGTTCTGCACCCACTCGTCGGTCAGCCGCCGTGCGCCGGAGCGACCGGCCAGCAACCCTTCCCAGGTGCTGGTCACATCGCCGCCGAGCGGAGTCGTGGCTCCGAGTCCGGTGATGACGACTCGGGTCTTCGACATGGTTACCTCATCCTTCACATGAGCGTTCTGCGGTTGGGAGCGAGGGGTGGTACTGCGTGGTGCTCATCAGACGGCCTTGCGAAGAAGGGGCCCGATGAGCACCCGGCCAGCACGGGTGACGGCGTACGTCAGCCGTTCTGGGCGCGCTCGATGAACGCGACCGCGTCGCCGACGGTCTTCAGGTTCTTGACCTCGTCGTCGGGGATCTTCACGTCGAACTTCTCCTCGGCGGCCACCACGACCTCGACCATGGAGAGCGAGTCGACGTCGAGGTCGTCGGTGAAGGACTTGTCCAGCTGGACGTCCTCGACCGGGATGCCGGCGATCTCGTTCACGATCTCGGCGAGGTTGGAACGGATCTCTTCGGTGCTGGCCATGTTCTCTGGTTCCCTTTCGGATTTCTTCTGGCTGTCACAGCCGGGTGCGGCCACCTGAGCCGCCCCCGGACAACTATGGACTACGGCAGACGGATGACCTGGGCGGCGTACACCAGCCCGGCTCCGAAGCCGATGATCAGGGCGAGGTCGCCGCTCTTGGCTTCGCCGGCCTCGCGCATCGCGGTGATCGCGAGCGGGATCGACGCGGCCGAGGTGTTGCCCTGGCGCTCGATGTCGCGGGCGACCTTGACGTGCTCGGGCAGCTTCAGTGTGCGGCGCATCGCGTCGGTGATCCGCATGTTCGCCTGGTGCGGGACGAACAGGTCGAGCTGCTCCGCCTTCACACCGGCCACGTCCAGCGCCCGCTGCGCGGCCTTGGCCATCTCGAACGACGCCCAGCGGAACACCGGGTTGCCGTCCATCGTCAGGTGCGGCCAGTTGTGGTTGCCGTGCACCTCCACCCAGGATTCCTTCTGGCTGATCACCTGGTGCTGCGTGCCGTCCGAGCCCCACACCACCGGGCCGATGCCCGGTTCGTCGGTCGGGCCCACGATCGCGGCGCCGGCCCCGTCGGCGAAGATGAACGCCGTACCGCGGTCGGTCCGGTCGGTGATGTCGCTGAGCCGCTCGACCCCGATCGCCAGCACGTACTTCGCGCTGCCGCCGCGGACCAGGTCGTTGGCCATCGCGACGCCGTAGCAGAAGCCCGCACAGGCTGCCGAGATGTCGAACGCGGCTGCTGTCGGGGCGCCCACCTCGACCGCGATCCGGGTCGCGATCGCGGGCGTCTGGTACAGGTGCGTGACGGTCGCGACGATCACGCAGCCGATCTCGGACGGGTCGATCCCGGAGTCGGCGAGCGCTTCCTTGGCCGCGTTCACCGACATCATCAGGACGGTCTCGTCCTCGCTCGCCCAGCGCCGTTCCTTGATCCCGGAGCGGGTCTGGATCCACTCGTCGCTGGAGTCGATCTGCTCGAGGATCTCGGAGTTCGGTACTGCCCGGCGCGGCCGGTACGACCCGATCCCGAGAATCCCGGCGTACTGCGAGCCTGTCGATGCGGTGATCATGCGTTGCTCCCGGCGGGGTGTAGGCGGACCAAGGGCTGGCCGGGGGCGACCGGGTCGCCTTCCTCGACGAGCCACTCGACCACGATGCCGCCGTGCGGCGCGGTCACGTCGACCTCGTCGCGCAGGCTGGCCACCTTCGCGACGACCTCGCCGGCCTCGACGGTCGCACCGGACTCCCGCTGTACGTCGACCTTGCGGGTGAAGGTGCCCTTGATCGGGGCGACCAGCAGGCGCCACGTGGGGGAGGCGTCGATCTCGGACGGGCTGCCGTGCTTCTCGACGAACGCGCGGGCGTCGTCGAGCTGGTCCGGGGTCTTCAGGGCGAACGTCTCGACGCCCTTGAGGGCGCGCCGCGCGATCCCGGTCAGGGTGCCCGCCGGCGGCAGTTCCAGGATGCCGGTCACCTCGAGGTCGGCCATGGTCTGCATGCACAGGTCCCAGCGGACCGGCGCGTTCACCTGGTTGACGAGCCGCTGCAGGACGTCGCGGCCGTCGTGGACGACGTGGCCGTCGCGGTTCGAGATCAGGCGGGTCCGCGGGTCGTGGGTGCTGATCGCGGTCGCGTACTTCGCCAGCGTCTGGACGGCCGGCTCCATGTGCCGGGTGTGGAACGCACCGGCGACCGACAGCGGGATCAGCCGGGCCTTCGCGGGCGGATCGGCGGCCAGCGCGGCCAGCTCATCAACGGTGCCTGCGGCAACGATCTGGCCGGGGCCGTTGTCGTTGGCCGGCGTCAGGCCGTGCTCGGCGAGCTTGGCGAGGATCTCCTCGCGGTCGCCGCCCAGCACCGCGGTCATCGAGGTCGGCGTCAGCGCGGCCGCCGCGGCCATCGCCTTGCCGCGCGCGCGGACCAGGACCATCGCCTGCTCGGCGCTCAGTACGCCGGTGCCGGCCGCGGCCGCGAGCTCACCGACGCTGTGGCCGGCGACCGCGCCGACCTTCGTGAAGGCGTCGGCCGGGTGCGGGAAGACGGCCAGCGCGGCCAGCATGCTGGAGGCGACCAGCAGCGGCTGCGCGATCGCGGTGTCCCGGATCGTGTCGGCGTCGGCTTCGGTGCCGTAGTGGGCGAGGTCGAGGCCGGCGACCGCGGAGAGCCAGTTCAGCCGGCTCTCGAACACGGGGTCCGCCAGCCACGGCTCGAGGAATCCTGGGGTCTGGGCACCCTGACCGGGCGCGACGATGACGAGCACGTGACCACTCTCCCTCAGCCGGGCCGTCGTGAGCGGAAAGGCGAGCACGAATTCTTCGGGGCCGGTTTGTGGAGATCCTACAAAACGGTGCTTCCGGGCTCGGGATTGAGCAGGCGACCCAAGGTCAGTGCGACACGCAACGTGAAACTGTCGCGGGGATTCAGCGGGTTGTACCCCGTGATGTCGGCCACACGCTTCAGCCGGTACCGGACGGTGTTCGCGTGGATGAACATCGCCCGGGCCGTCGCCTCGATCGATCCGCCGGAGTCCAGGTACGCCGAGACCGTGTCGAGGAGCACGCCATCGCCCACGGTGAGCGGGCCGTAGACCTCGTTCGCGAGCTGCCGGCGGGCGTGGCCGTCTCCGGAGAGTGACCGTTCCGGGAGCAGTTCGTCGGCCGGCACCGGCCGCGGGGCACCCGGCCAGGCCACGGCGGCGCGGAGGCCGGCGACGGCTGCTCGTGCCGAGGTCACGGCCGACATCAGGTCCTTCACGACCGGTCCCACGACGATCGGACCGGGTCCAAACCAAGGCGCGAGTTTTTGTACGATCTCCACAGGTTTGCTCGTACCGCCGAGTACCACCACCAGACGGTCGCCCTGGATCGCGCACAGAGCGTCAGCACCCGCCTCGCGGGCGGCATGGCGGACCAGGTCCGCGACGGTCGAGCCGGCGTTGCGGTCTTCGGCCGGTTCGGCGGCGGGAGCCCGGCCGACCACCACGGCGACCTCGGCGGCTCCCGTCGTACCGGCGGCTCCGGTCCAGCCGAGGGCCGAGGCGCGGGAACGGACCGATTCGTCGGCCTCGCCGCGGATGACGGAGTCGACGAGGAGGGCTTCCAGGCGGGCGTCCCAGGCGCCGCGCATCTCGGCGGCCTGCGCGTAGACGGTGGCAGCGGCGAACGCGACCTCGCGGGCGTACCGCTGGATGGCCTCGTGGACGATCGGTACGTCGGCCGGCGGCAGCAGGGTGCCGATGGTGTTCTCGATGGTCTCGATCGTGGTCCGCACCAGGTCGACGGTCTGGTGCAGCGAGATCACGCGGGTGAACTCGCGCGGCGCCGAGCCGAAGATCCGGGTCGGCATCGAGGAGTGCTCCTCGGGGTCGCGGAACCACTCGACGAACGCCGAGATCCCGGACTGCGCGACCAGCCCGATCCACGACCGGTCCTGCGCGGACAACTTCGCGAACCACGGAAGCTTGTCTTCCATCGCCGCCATCGCGGCGGTGGCGAGCGCGCCGGTCGCTCCCTGCAACCGCTCCGCCCGCGCCAGATGCGCACCCTTCGCCACGGACCGACCATAGACCCCGGCTGCCATGATGGACGCATGACGGACAACGCGGGCGTCGCGGACGCTGTGGACGCGCTGCGGGCGATCGGGTACTACCTCGAGCGCGACCGGCAGCCGACGCACCGGGTGAAGGCGTACCGGCGGGCGGCCGACACGATCGCGGCGTTGCCGGCCGCCGAGGTGCGGGCGCGCCGCCGCGCCGGGACGCTGACCGAGCTGGCGGGGATCGGGCCGAAGACCGAGGCCGTGATCATCGAGGCGATGGACGGCCAGACCCCGGCGTACCTGGTCAAGCTGGAGGGTGACGCGGGCGAGCTGACCGGCGCGGGCAAGGGCCTGCGCGCCGAGCTGAAGGCGGACCTGCATCTGCACTCGGAGTGGTCCGACGGCGGCAGCCCGATCGAGGAGATGGCGCGTACGGCGCACCGCCTCGGCCACTCGTACGTCGCGCTCACCGACCATTCGCCGCGGCTGACCGTCGCCAACGGACTGTCCCGGGAACGGCGGCTGCAGCAGCTCGAGGTCGTTGCCGAGCTCAACAAGAAGCTCCAGGACGAGCTGGACGGCTTCACGATCCTGAACGGTATCGAGGTCGACATCAACGAGGACGGCTCCCTCGACTGCGACTCCGAGATCCTCGCCCGGCTGGATGTGGTCGTGGCCAGCGTGCACTCGAAGCTGCGGATGGCGTCCGAGCCGATGACCGAGCGGATGGTCCGCGCGATCGCCAACCCGCACGTGGACGTCCTCGGTCACTGCACCGGCCGGCTGATCACGGGCGGCCGCGGGACGCGTCCCGAGTCGGAGTTCGACGCCGAGGTGGTGTTCGAGGCGTGCCGCCAGTTCGGTACGGCGGTCGAGATCAACTCCCGTCCCGAACGGCTCGACCCGCCCAAGCGGCTGCTGTCGATGGCGGTCGAGATGGACTGCGTGTTCTCGATCGACACCGACGCGCACGCGCCCGGTCAGCTCGACTGGCAGGTGTACGGCTGCGAACGCGCCGAGGACTGCGGTGTCACGCCCGACCGCGTCATCAACACCTGGGACCAGAAGCAACTCGCCGAATGGACGGCCTCATGAGCGACCTGGAGAAGGACCCGGCCGAGGTCGTCGGGACCGGGGACTGTGAGGGGCCCGCGCTGGAGATGCTCGAGGCGCGCGATGTCGTCCTGGGGCGGACCACGAAGGTACGGCGGCTGCTGCCGAACAAGAACCGCCGGATGGTCGGCGCCTGGTGCTTCGTGGACCACTACGGGCCGGAGGACCTGGCGCAGCGCGTCGACTCGTACGACGTACCGGGGGAGCGCGGCATGCAGGTCCCGCCGCACCCGCACACGAGCCTGCAGACCGTGAGCTGGTTGTTCGAGGGCGAGATCGAGCACCGCGACAGCGTCGGCTCGCACGCGTTCGTCCGCCCGGGTGAGCTGAACATCATGACCGCCGGCAACGGCATCGCCCACTCCGAGGTCTCCACCCCGGACGCCCCGCCGAGGCTGCACGGCGCCCAGCTGTGGGTCGCGCTGCCGGACAACGTCCGTACGACGACCCCGCCGGCCTTCAACGCGTACGCCGACCTGCCGCGGCTGGACCTCGACGGCGCCCAGGTGACCGTGATGATCGGGACCGTCGCCGGTGTCACCTCACCCGCCCCGGCGTACACCCCGCTGGTCGGCGCCGACGTCACGATCGAGCCGGGCCGTACGCTCTCGCTCCCGCTCACCCCGTCCAACGAGTACGCCGTCCTCGTGGTCGACGGATCGCTGACGGTCGGGGAGCTGAACCCGGGGTTCGGCGAGATGACCTACCTCGGCGCCGGCCGCGACGCGATCGAGCTCGTTGCCTCGGGCAATGGTGTGCGGTTCCTGCTGCTCGGCGGCGAGCCGTTCGAGGAGGAGCTGGTGATGTGGTGGAACTTCATCGGCCGCTCGCACGAGGACATCGTCGCCGCGCGGGACGCCTGGCAGGCCGCGATCGATGCCGGAGGAAACGACCGGTTCCCCGTGGTCCCTGGGTACGACGGCGATCCGCTGCCCGCTCCGCCGCTGCCCGGGACGACGCTCAGACCGCGACCGCGGGCACGCTGACCCGGCGCCGGTAGTACGCCCAGGTGAGGACCAGCAGCGCGGGACCCCAGAGCTGCAGCGGCGCGTAGCACGCGATCATCAGCGCCGCCCACGGCGTGCCGGCGAACGGGATGAAGTCGTCGGTGAAGACGTCGCGGAACCCGTACGTCCAGATCGCCATCAGCGACAGCGCTCCCAGGACGGCCGGCACGATCGCGGCGTACGGATGCACCCGCCGGCCGCCGATGAACGGGATCCAGCGCGGCGCGACCTCGCCCCAGCGGCTGACCAGGCCCAGTGCGGTCAGGGCGACCAGTTCGGAGAAGATCGACAGGCAGACGACGTACACCTTCTCGCCGATACTGCCGAGTTGAGCGGGGTTTCCGTTGTCGTCCAGCATGCCCATCGACGAACCGAACACCAGGCCCAGCCGCCAGAGCCCGGACGGCAGGGTCATGAACGGGATCGCGTGGGCGAGGACGTAGGTCCAGCGGGGGACGGGACGTTCTGTTGTGCTCACGTTCCGAGCATCCGTCCTGGCGCCCCGGTGCCGCCTCACCCGTCGGAGTGAAGCTGCTCCCTCCGAGGACCGATTCCTTGTTCCAGTACGTCGAACGCGCGGTCGATCACCGCCACCTGATCGCGGCGGACCTGCTCGACGTCGTCGCCGGCCATGATCCGGCCGACCGGGGTGCGGAAGATCGTGGTGATGGTCGCGGTCAGGAGGTTCGCGACCAGGCGTGCGGAGAACTCGTCGTCGGTCTCTTCGGCCAGTACGCCGGCCAGCAGGTCGCCGATCTCGTGTTCCTGCTCGACCATGCGCGCCATGAGAGCGGGACTGGACTGCAGCACGCTCCAGAACCCGTGCACGCCCGCGATCGCGCCGGACAGCGGGTGCCCCGCGGCGAGCAACTCGTGGTGGTAGCGGCGCATCGCGGTGGCCACCGGCTCGCCGGCGGGCCGGTCGCGGACGACGGCCTCGAGTTCACGGAGGCGGTCGAGGTGCCGGTCCAGGTACAGGTCCTCCTTGCGCGGGAAGTAGTTGAAGACGGTCATCTTGGATACGCCCGCAGCTTCGGCGATCTCGGCGACCGTCACCGCGTCGAACCCGCGGGTCACGAACAGGCCGGTGGCCACGTCCGCGATCATCCGCCGGGTCGCCTGCTTCTTGCGTTCGCGCAGTCCTTGCTCCGCCATGATCTGGATTGTACTGGACCAAATTTTATACTCGGTCTAATATTCTCGTCATGGACAACAAGGACGTGGTGATCGCCGGCGGCGGGCCGGTCGGACTGATGCTGGCGTGCGAGCTCGCGCTGGCCGGAGTCGACGTACTGGTCGTGGAGCGGCTGCTCGAGATCGACCCGACGATCAAGGCCGGGTCGATCAACGTGCCGACCGCCGAGGCGTTGTACCGGCGCGGGCTGCTGCCGGCGCTGCAGGAGCATCAGCGGCTCGCCTATGAGCAGATGAAGGCGTTCCGCGGCGGGAAGGCGCCGAGCGGCCCGCCGCCGGCCGGGCACTTCGCCGGGATCATGGTCAGCTCCGCCGGGGTGGACTTCGCGGATCCGGACTTTCGCGATGCCGGTCCCGCGGTGTCGGTCGTCGCGGTCGGGCAGCAGGCGATCGAGTCCGTGCTGGGTGCGCGGGCCGCGGAGCTCGGCGTCGAGATCCGGCGCGGGGTGGAGGTCACCGGGTTCGACGCCGACGACGAGGGCGTGACCGTCCAGTTGAGCGACGGCTCGGTGCGGGCCGGTTGGCTGGTCGGCGCGGACGGCGGCCGCAGTCTGGTGCGCAAGCTGGCCGGGTTCGACTTCCCCGGTACCGAGCCGGCGATCACCGGCCGGCAGGCGATCGTGGAGCTCGAGGGTGCCGAGGGACTGCTCCGCGGCTGGAACTACACCGACGACCGGGCTCTACGCGCACGGGCCGGTCCCGGGCCGGGTGCTGACCGTCGAGTTCGACGGTCCGCCGGAGGATCGCGACGCACCGATCACCGCGGACGAGATCCAGGGCAGCCTGCGGCGGGTCACGGGCGTCGACGTCACGGTCACCCGCGTCGTGTCGGCGACCCGGTTCACCGACAATGCACGGCAGGCCACGACGTACCGCATGGGACGCGTGCTGCTCGCCGGGGATGCGGCCCACGTGCACTCACCGTTCGGTGGCCAGGGTCTGAACCTCGGGATGGGCGACGCGGTCAACCTCGGCTGGAAGCTGGCCGCAACGATCCAGGGCACCGCGCCCGCGGGTCTCCTCGACACGTACACGACCGAACGGCACCCGGTCGGCGAGTGGGTGCTGGACTGGACGCGGGCCCAGGTCGCCTTGATGCGCACGGATTTCCGGACCGCGGCGTTGCGCAGTGTGGTCAAGGACCTGCTCGAGACGGCGGGCGGTACGACGTACCTCGCGAAGAAGCTGTCCGGTGTCCTGCATCGCTACCCGATCGAGGGCACGCACGAGCTGGTCGGCTCGGGCGCGCCCGACTACAAGCTCGCGGACGGCACGCGGCTGGGGGAGCACCTGTTCGACGGCAAGCCGCTGCTGCTCGACCTGGCCGACTCGGCGCAGTTGCGCGACGTCGCCTCCGGGCGGGTGCGCGTGCTCACCACGAAGTACGACGGCGACCTCACCGGCGTACTGATCCGGCCGGACGGGTACGTCGCCTGGGCCGCCGCGGACGGCACCGTGACGGGGCTGGACGAAGCGTTGTCGACCTGGGTGCCTCAGAGCAGGTCGTGATCGCGGGCGTACGCCGCGGCCGCGGTCCGGGACGGTACGTCGAGCTTCGCGAAGATGTTGGTGAGGTGCCGGGCGACGGTCTTGTCGCTCAGCACCAGCCGCTCCGCGATCTCGGCGTTGCTGTTGCCCACCGCAACCAATCGCAGGACGTCGAGCTCGCGTCCGGTCAGCCCGCCCGCGGTACTGCGGCCGATCAGCCGCTCGACGCCCTGCCGGGCCGGTTCCGCGCCCACCTCGGCGAAGCTGCGGCAGGCGGCGGTCAGCTCGGCCGACGCCGAGTCGTCGTCACCGAGCAACCGGACCGCCCGCCCGACCAGCACCTTCGCGCGCGCCAGCTCGTACGGTGCCCGCAGCTCACCCCATAACCGCGCCGCCGTCCGGGCGTGCGGCAATGCCCGGTCCGGATCGTCGTCCGCCAATGCCACCAAGGCCGAGCAGTACGCCGCCGACGCGCGCAACCCCGCGCACCCGAAACCGGTGGCGATTGTCAACAATTCACCGGCCGCCGCCTCGGCCTCCGGCAAGGCATCACCAGCGAGCAGGACCTCGACCGCACCGGCCAGCACCCGCGACCGATGCACCGGATCACCCGTCTCCGCGAGCAGCCGACGTACGGCGGCAATCGCGCCCGGGACCCGCCCGCGCGCAACCATCAGCAGCGCCCGCCCGGGCTGCGCCTCGTACCCGAACCCGGCCGCCGCGTCGTACGACGCATCCGCCGCCGCGAACTCACCCCGGATCCGCAGTACGTCGCCACGCTCGCCCAACGCCAGCCCCGCCGCGACATCCGACCCGGACGCCTCGTACCGACGGCATGCGTCCTCGAACTCCGCGAGCGCCTCCGGGTACGCCGCATGCAGCCGCAGGATCTGGCCGCGGTGGACGGCGCACTGCCCGGTGAACGGCACGAGATCCGGCTGGCTGTCGCACCAGCGCGTCAGCGCCGCCGTCCACGCGGAGGCCCGCCCGAAGTCGAGGACCTCCTGGCAGCCCTCGATCATCGCGCAGTAGACAGAGCCGGCGAAGATCGGCGACAACTCTCCGGCGGCGACGCCGACCATCGCCTCGTCCATCAGGGCGAGGCCCTCCGGCACGCGGCCGGAGTACAGCAACAGACGGCCTTTGCACACCAGGCCTTGGGCCAGCAGGTCCGGGTCGCCGTGCCGCCGGGCGATGGCGACGATGTCCTCTCCGACCTCCAGGGCGCCCGGGAAGTCCGCGTGGTCCAGGCACCGGAAGAAGTCGTGGATCCGCAGGTAGCCGCGCTCCACGACGTCCTGCGGCTGGTCGACCAGCAACCGCTCGGCGCGGGCCGCCCAGCCGTTGCCGACGGCCCCCTCACCGCGGCCGTTCAGTACGCGGGCCAGCCAGAACGCGAACCGGATCGCGCCGAGCACGTCGCCGGCCTCGATCTGCTGGCGGTAACCGCGCTGCAGCGCCCGGATGCAGCCGTCGCTGTCGCCGAGCAGGAACGCGGCCGTGGCCAGCGTGCCCAGCTCGTCCGGACCCAGCCCGGTCGCGCCCGGCTCCCGGTCGACCGCGGTGAGTTGCTCGTACGCGACCGCCCAGTCCCGCCGCTCGAACGCCGACCGCGCCCGCTGCAGATCGTCGACAATTCCCATTCACGCCCCCACGCTTCTTGCCTGCTCACTGGCGAGCATGCGCCGCCGAGTCAGGCGGCGGCAAGACTCCGGCCCGCGCCGGCGCGCGCTGCGATCCGCCGTGCGACGTACGCCGCGTCCCTGCCGACCCCGGGCAGGACCATCGAACTGAAGGAGTACTGGAAACACAGCCCGCAGAAGAACAGCCCCGGTGCGTCCGCGGCGACCCCGCGGTACTCACGCGGCCAGCCGTCCGCACCTGCCACCGGCACCTTGATCCAGTCGAACACCTGCCGGAACCCGGTCGCCCACACCACGTTCGTCACGTCCAGCACCCGCCCGTCGGCCAGCAGCGGCCGCCCGTCCTGTACGCCGACGACCCGGTCGGGCACCCGCTCGACCCCGCGAGCCAGCAGGTCCGCCCGCTTGACCCGGATCATCGGGCCGCCGTGGTACCGCAGGTCCTTCATCGCGGCCTTGCCGATCGGCGAGCGGCGCGTGATGACGTGCCGTCCGACGAACAGGAAGATCGGCCAGAACAGCTTCTGCCCGGGCCGTCCGGGCTTGAACGGCATCTGTCCGGGATCGCGACCGCACAGCACGGTCGGGTGCGTCTCGGCGACCTCGTACGCGACGTCCGTGCCGGAGTGCGAGCCGCCGACGACCAGCACCGGACCGTCCTTGAGCTGCGCCGGCCGCTTGTACTCCGACGAGTGCAGTTGCCGGATCGCCGGGTCCAGGTCGACCGCGTAGTCCGGGAGGTACGGCGTACGCCCGAAGGTGCCGGTCGCGACGACCACGTTGTCCGCCGTGAGTTCCTCGCGCCCGACGGTGAGGATCCACTGGTCGTCGCGGCGTTCGAGCCGGTCGACCTGGGTGTTGCGTCGGATCGGCAGCGCGAAGTGAGCGGCGTACGACGCGAGGTAGTCGGCCACCTCGTCCTTGCCCGGGTAGTGCCACGGATCGCCCGGGAACGGGAGGCCGGGCAGCCCGTCGTACTTGGCGGGGGAGTACAGCCGCAGGCTGTCCCAGTGCGACCGCCACTGGTCGCCCACCGTGGCGTTGCCGTCGAGGATCGTGAACGGCTCCCCGAGCCGTTGCAGATGGTGTCCGGTGGCGAGGCCGGCCTGGCCGGCGCCGATGATGATGGTGTTCATGTAGCAACCTCCCTGACAGGGCGTCCGACATGGCGCCGGGGAGCGTGGAAGCGCAGCCACCACAGCAACATCAGCGCGGACGTGACGACGTAGAAGCCGTGCAGGAACCAGATCGGTCCCGGCGGCAGGTGCACCACGTAGATGCAGTGGACGGCGTTGCCGACGTTGGCCAGTACCAGGTTGGCCGGGCTGTACGACGCGAGGTCGCGGGTCCGGATCGCCCGGACCACCATCGGCAGCGCGCTCGACGCGAAGAGGATGGTGGACATCGTCCCCGCGAGAAGAGCAACGCTTGCGCCAGTCATGTCACTGACGCTAGGTCTGCCGGGCCGCCGTCCGCGTCGGACGGAATGCGCAACTCGCGAACGACGCGACTACGAGGTTTCTCGTACGTCGGTGGCTTCCCGGACGTCGGTGTGCCGCCGAATCCACGGCGCGAGCCCGAACACGACGAACGCGACCACGATCGTCACGACCGCGAGGCCACCGAAGTACGCCGTGTCCGACGCGTCCTCGGTCGCCTGCACGAGCTGGGCGGTGATCGCCTGACCCGCGGCCGGGGCGAGGAACCACAGCGCCATCATCTGGCTGAGGAACGCCCGCGGCGCCAGGACCGTCGTCGCGGCCAGGCCGACGGGGGAGAGGAACAGCTCGCCGAGCGTCTGGATCACGTACACGCCGACCAGCCAGAGCGGTGACGCGAGGTTGTCCCCGGCAACCGATGAGGCGAGCGCCATCACCGCGAACGAGATGCCGGCCAGCAGCAGCCCGGTCGCGAACTTCTGCCCGATCGACGGGCCGCGGTCACCGAGCTTGATCCAGATCACCGCGAACACCGGCGCCAGTACGACGATCGAGAACGGGTTGACGGACTGGAAGAACTCGGGCGAGATCTCCACCCCGAACAGGTCCAGTTGCGTCCGGCTGGCGGCGAACGTCGTCAGCGTCGTCGCGGCCTGCTCGAACAGCATGAAGAACAGCATCGCCGCGACGAACAACGGGATGTACGCACGGACCCGCTGCCGTTCGACCGGTGTCACGAGGGGGCTCCGCAGCAGCATCACGAAGTACGCGATCGGCGCCAGGAAGCACACGTACGAGATGGCGTCCACGACCGGCCGCGGGCCGATGCCGCCGGACCGCCAAGCCGACCATGCGAACACCACTGCGAGCAGCGCGAGGACCGCGGCGGAGACCTTGATCATCGTCGGCCGGTCGGCGGCGGTCAGCGGGTTCGGCGGGGTGTCGCCGCGGCCGTGCAGGGTGCGCCGGCCGAGCAGGTACGCGATCAGCGCCAGCGTCATACCGACCGCGGCCGCCGCGAACGCGACATGGAACCCGAACTCGCGGCGCAGGAACCCGACCACGAAGGGCGCCGAGAACGATCCGATGTTGATGCCCATGTAGAAGATCGAGAACGCCGAGTCCCGCCGCGTATCGCCTTGTTCGTAGAGCGTGCCGACCATCGTCGACACGTTCGGCTTCAGCAGTCCGGTGCCGAGGGCAACCAGCGCGATCCCGGCGTACGCCGGCGCGGTCGAGGGGAGCGCCAGACACAGGTGGCCGGCGACGATCACGGTCCCGCCGTACAGGACGGTGCGCCGGGCGCCGAACACGCGATCCGCGAACCAGCCGCCGAGCACCGACAGCAGGTACACCGAGGCGCCGTAGATCGACACCACAGCCTGCCCGAGCGACTCACCCAGCCCGAGTCCGTGCGCCTGGTCGGTCAGGTACAGCAACAGGATCGCGCGCATCCCGTAGTAACTGAACCGCTCCCACAACTCAGTCGTGAACAGCGTCATCAACCCACGAGGATGACCGAAGAAGGTCTTCTCTTCTGCCGCAGCCTGTTGCAGTTCGGACATGCTCGACTACTCCCCGTCGTCGACAACACTCAGCGCCGACCGTAGCAAATCGGGGACAAGGCAACGGGCCGCCCACCCCGGATGGGGTGAGCGGCCCGTGGGGACCGGATCAGGCGCCGGCGCCCTCTTGCTTGACGCCGGCGACCGCGGTGGGGTCGTCGATGCGGTACTTGCGGGCTGCCTCGGCGGCGACCTCCGGCTTGACGTCACCGCGCTTGGCGAGGATCTCCAGCGTGGCGACGACGATCGACTCGGCGTCCACGTGGAAGTGGCGCCGCGCCGCGGCCCGGGTGTCGGCCAGGCCCCAGCCGTCGGTCCCGAGCGACGTGTAGTCGTTCGGCACCCAGCGGGAGATCTGGTCCTGCACCGCGCGCATGAAGTCGCTGACGGCAACGACCGGACCCTTCGTGTCCTTCAGCTGCTCGGTCACGAACGGCACCTGCTCCGGCTCCTCCGGGTGCAGCAGGTTGTGCTCCTCGGCGGCGACGGCGTCCCGGCGCAGTTCGTTCCACGAGGTCACGGACCAGATGTCCGCGGCCACGGAGTACTCCTCGGCGAGGATCTGCTGGGCCTTCCGCACCCACGGCAGCGCGACACCGGACCCGAGCAGCTGCACCCGCGGTACGTCGTCACCCTCGGCGGTCTGGTACTCGTCGAAGCGGTACATGCCCTTGAGCAGCCCCGCGACGTCGAGGTTCTCCGGCTCGGCGGGCTGCGCCACCGGCTCGTTGTAGACCGTCAGGTAGTAGAAGACGTCCTCGCCGAACGGCTTGTCCTTGTCCAGACCGTAGCCGTACATCCGGCGCAGACCGTCCTTGACGATGTACGCGACCTCGTAGGCGAAGCCCGGGTCGTAGTGCACCGCCGCCGGGTTGGTGGAGGCGAGCAGCGGCGAGTGACCGTCCGCGTGCTGCAGTCCCTCGCCGGTCAGCGTCGTACGGCCGGCCGTCGCGCCGACCAGGAAGCCCCGGCCGAGCTGGTCGCCCATCGCCCAGAGCGAGTCACCGGTCCGCTGGAACCCGAACATCGAGTAGAAGATGTAGAACGGGATCATCGGCTCGCCGTGCGTCGCGTACGCCGTACCCGCCGCGATCATCGAGCCCATCGCGCCGGCCTCGCTGATGCCCTCGTGCAGCAGCTGCCCCTGCTGGGACTCCTTGTAGGACAGCAGCAGATTGCGGTCGACGGCCTCGTAAGCCTGCCCGTGTGGGTTGTAGATCTTGGCCGTCGGGAACATCGAGTCCATGCCGAACGTGCGGTACTCGTCCGGGGCGATCGGGACGATCCGCTTGCCGATCTCCGGGTCCTTCATCAGGTCGCGGAACAGCCGGACCAGCGCCATCGTGGTCGCCACCGGCCCGTTGCTGCCCTTGGCCAACGGCTTGTAGACGTCGTCACCAGGCAACTTCAGCGAGGTCTTCGGCGCCACCCGCCGCTGCGGCAGCGAACCGCCGAGCTGCTTGCGGCGGTCCATCATGTACTGGTACTCCGGCGAGTCGGTGCCGGGGTGGAAGTACGGCGGGTTGTAGGCGTCCTCCAGCGCGGAGTCGTCGATCGGCAGGTACAGCCGGTCGCGGAACGCCTTCAGGTCGTCCGAGGTCAGCTTCTTCATCTGGTGGGTCGCGTTGCGGCCCTCCAGCGCCTCGATCGTCCAGCCCTTGATGGTCTGGGCCAGGATCACGGTCGGCTGCCCGACGTGCTCGGTCGCGCTCTTGAACGCGGCGTACACCTTGCGGTAGTCGTGACCGCCGCGGGGGAGCTTGCGCAGATCCTCGTCGGACAGGTTGCTGACCATCTGCTGGAGCCGCTGGTCGCCGCCGAAGAAGTTGTTCCGGATGTACTCACCGGACTCGACGGAGTACGTCTGGAACTGACCGTCCGGCGTGGTGTTCATCTTGTTCACCAGCGCGCCGTCGTGGTCCTGGGCGAGCAGGTTGTCCCACTCGCGGCCCCAGATCACCTTGACGACGTTCCAGCCGGCGCCGCGGAAGAACGCCTCCAGCTCCTGGATGACCTTGCCGTTGCCGCGGACCGGGCCGTCCAGCTGCTGCAGGTTGCAGTTGATCACGAACGTCAGGTTGTCGAGCTCCTCGCGCGCGGCCAGGCCGATCGCGCCGAGCGACTCCGGCTCACCCATCTCGCCGTCACCGAGGAACGCCCAGACGTGCTGCTTGCTGGTGTCCTTGATGCCGCGGTGGTGCAGGTACCGGTTGAAGCGCGCCTGGTAGATCGAGTTCAGCGCGGCCAGACCCATCGAGACGGTCGGGAACTCCCAGAAGTCCGGCATCAGCCGCGGGTGCGGGTACGACGACAGGCCCTTGTGCGGGCCGCGCGACACCTCCTGGCGGAAACCGTCCAGGTCGTCGGTCGTCAGCCGGCCCTCGAGGAAGGCCCGCGCGTACATCCCGGGGGAGGCGTGACCCTGGATGAAGATCTGGTCGCCGCCGCCGGGGTGGTCCTTGCCACGGAAGAAGTGGTTGAAGCCGACCTCGTACAGGCTGGCGGCCGACTGGTAGGTGGCGATGTGACCGCCGACCTCCAGACCCTTGCGGTTGGCCTTGCTCACCATCACCGCGGCGTTCCACCGGATGAAGGCCCGGATCCGCCGTTCGATGTGCTCGTCGCCGGGGAACCAGGGCTCACGCTCGGGCGGGATCGAGTTGATGTAGTCGGTGCTCCGCAGTGCGGGCACGCCGACCTGTCGCTCCCGGGCGCGCTCGATCAGCTTGAGCATCAGGTAGCGCGCTCGCGCCTTGCCCCGTTCGTCCAGGACCGCGTCGAGCGATTCGACCCACTCCCGTGTCTCGTCGGGGTCGATGTCGGGGAGCTGGGTGGGCATCCCCTCGGTGATGATGGCTGGTGGTTCGTGTCCGGAAGCCACGTTGTCCTGCCGTTCTCTCTGGTTGTCTTCACCGCAATCCTGTCACCTGTTCGGTATGCGTTCTACTTCGCCTTCCTTTCCGGCCCGATTCGGGCCGGCCGGACCAGATCTCAGCGGACACGCCTCGTACCCGCCACGCGCATACCGGACACGTCACGGAACCCTGGTGCATACTTGCGCGACGCGGTACGTCACGATGGACTATCGCTGAGCAGCAGGCTACTGACACCTACCCCCGGGTAAGCGGGGACCACGGAGGAGGACACGTGAGCGCGACCGCGGACCACGCGGACGGCAAGAGCGGAGTGCCGAACATGGCCTCCCGGCTCGGCCTGGAGGCCGGCTGGGTCGTCCAGGAGATCGGGTACGACGATGACTGCGACGACGAGTTCCGCGATGCGATCCGGGAGATCACCGGCGAAGCCTTCGTCGACGAGGACACCGACGAAGTCGTCGACGTCGTCCTGCTCTGGTTCCGTGAGGACGACGGGGACCTGGTCGACGCGTTCTTCGACATCCTGACCGACCTCAAGGCCGGTGGAGTGGTCTGGCTGCTGACCCCGAAGGTCGGCCGCGACGGCTACGTCGAGACCAGTGACATCACCGAGGCCGCGCCGGTCGCAGGCCTGGCGACGACCAGCACCCTGAGCGTGACCGACGACTGGTCCGCCACCAAGCTGGTGGTTCCGAAGTCCGGCCGCCGGGGGTGAGCCTCCCGGCTGTCGGCAGCCGGGCCCCCGACTTCGAGACCCAGAACCAGTACGGCGAACCGGTCCGGCTGAGCGACTACGCCGGCCGGCGGGACGTCGTACTGGTCTTCTACCCGTACGCCTTCAGCCAGGTCTGCACGAGCGAACTGGCCGCCCTACGGGACCGCCCGTCGCTCCTGGCCGCCGCCGAGTTCCTGGCGATCTCCTGCGACCCGATGTTCACCCTCCGCGCCTACGCCGACGCCCAGAACCTCGACTTCGGCCTCCTGACCGACTTCTGGCCCCACGGCGAGATCGCGTCGGCGTACGGCGTCTTCGACCCCACCCGCGGCTGCGCCCTCCGAGGCACCTTCGTCATAGACCGCACCGGCCACATCCGCTGGTCAGTCCTCAACCCCATCCCCGAGGCCCGAAACCCCGACGACTACGCCGACGCCCTGGCAAGTCTGGGCTCAGATCTCAGGTAGACTCCTCCGGTCGTTTGATCCGGGCGAATAGCTCAGCGGTAGAGCGCTTCCCTTACAAGGAAGATGTCGGGGGTTCGATCCCCTCTTCGCCCACCTCAGTTGAACACCGCCTTGACCAGTCGGTCGAGGGCGGGCGGGAAGATCTGGAGTAGGTCGATGTCGGCGTCTCCCATGGTGATGGCGGCGGTCAGGGTTTTCTTGCCGTTGGCGGAGCTGTACATGAGGGCGCCGTAGCCGCCGGGGGCGCTGCCGTTGTGGTGGTAGATGGTTTCGGTGCCGGTGTCCTGGGCGAACAGGCCCAGGCCGTAGTTGAGCGGTCCGCTCTTCGGTTGCGGCGTACGCATCTCGGTCAGCAGTTCGGCGGGTAGCAGCTTGCCGCTCTGCAGCGCGGACATGAACTTGTGCAGGTCCTGCGTGGTCGAGAGCATGCTGCCGGCGGCGAAGAGCAGTGACGGGTTCTGCTCGGTGACGTCGATGACCTTCCACTCGTCGCCGTCCTGGTAGCGGAAGTATCCGTGCGAGTGCGGCCCGGGGATGTCCGTCCGGTCGCCCGGCTCCACGGTGCCCGTCAGGCCGAGCGGCTCGATGATGCGGGCCTGCAGCTCCTCGACGAGCGTGCGACCGGTGACCGCCTCGATCAGCAGCGCGGCGACCGTGTAGTTGGTGTTCGCGTAGCTCCACTCGGCGCCCGGCTCGAACCGCGCCGGCTTGGCCAGGGCGAACTCGACCAGAGCGTCCGGGGTGTAGCCCTGCAGCCGGTTGTCGGCCCATTCCTTGCCGGTCGCCGGGACGCCCGCGACGACGGTGCCGTCGGGGTAGTACTCGCCGGTGTAGTTGAACAGACCGCTGGTGTGGTCGAGCAGCATCCGCACCGTGATCCGCGGGTCCAGGTCGAACCGCGGCAGGTGGCCGGCGACCGCGCCGTCCAGCTCTAGCTTGCCCTCGGCCACCAGTTGCAGCACGACGGTCGAGACGAACGTCTTGGTGACGCTGCCGACCCGGAACTGGCCGTCCACCGGCGGTTCCTCGGTGCTGCCGAGTTCGCGGATCCCGGCGGTGCCGACCCACTCGCCGTGCTCGTCGTGGACCCGCAGTTCGAGACCGCCGAACCCGGCGTCGACGAACTCCTGGGCGGCCTTCTGCAGCTCGATGCTGTTCACGGCAGGGGACTGGATCGACATGGTACGTACTCCTCGTTCGAGTGTTGTTTGTCCGACGTCACTCACGATTACGGGGAGTCCTGACACAGGACCGCCACGGCGCTGACGCGGGGCGAGTGACCGGCTTTCGTACGGGCCGTATCGGAACCCGTGGTCACTCGTTGGAACCATGTCGGTGGTCGCGCAATTCTTAACCATCGGCTGGTGAGAACGGACTCCTCCAGGGCGGGTTGCGGCTGGTAGGGTTCACGGCTGTCGGTCGGCACGATGACATACCGGGTGCGCCCGGTGACGGGATCGTTCCGGCGGGCAGAAAACGGGGCTGCTTTCGGTGTGAAGTGAGGCGGGTCTGCCCTGAACCCGCTCCGTCCAGTTCGGGAGGCGCGTGTCCGTGGGTCGCCAACTGGTCGGCGCCTCTACGCTCCTTGCCGACGTGTGCGCGCGTCCCGTCGTACCCGAGTCTCAGCTGGTGGTGGCATCAGCGTGAGGAGTGGTGCGGACCGGCCGGCGATCTCCACCGGGCCGGCGTTGATGATTCCCGCCGGGTACCCGCGCGACCTGCCGAGCGCACTGCTCCGCGCCGCCCGCGACTTCGGCGGGGCCGGGGTCGTCGAGATCGGGGCGGACGGCCGCGAGACCAAACTCGACTTCCCGACGCTGCTCGAGCTGGCCGCCCGGATCCTGGCCGGCCTGCGGGCGAACGGCGTACGGGCCGGAGATCCCGCGGTCGTGCACTGCACCGAGCCGGTCGGCTTCTTCGCCGCGTTCTGGGCCTGCACCCTCGGCGGCATCCGCCCGCTGCTGGTCGCGCCGAACCCGGGCGGCGACCGTACCGAGGAGGGCCGCGAACGGCTCCGCCGGATCACCGACCTGCTCGGCTGGACCGTCCTGATCGGCCGCCCGTCCGACCTGCCGAACGACCTCGGCCTCCCGGTCCTCGACCCGGACGCGATGGCCGGGCACGAGCCGACCTCCGACTTCCACCGGCCGGCCGCGGACGACGTCGCCGTACTGATGATGTCGTCGGGCTCCACCGGTACGCCGAAGATCGTGCAGCTCACGCACCGCGGGCTGGTCGAGTTCGCCGCGGGTACGCCGGCGATGCTGCCGGTACGGCCCGGGCAGACGACGCTGAACTGGCTGCCGCTGGACCGCAGCGGCGCGTTCCTGCTGTACCACCTGCTGCCCGTGTTCACCGGCTGCACGAACATCCACGTGAACACGGACTGGGTGCTGGCCAACCCGCTGCGCTGGCTCGACCTGATGGAGCAGCACCGGGTCAACCACTCGTGGTCGCCGAACTTCGGGTACCGGCTCGCGACCGCTGCGGTGGCCGGCGAACCGGACCGGCACTGGGACCTCTCCGCGCTGCGCAGCCTGGTCAGCGGCGGTGAGCAGATCACTGTTCCGGTGATGTCCGACTTCCTGCGGGTCACGAACCGGTTCGGGGTGGTTCCGGAGACGTTCGTGGCGGCGTGGGGGATGACCGAGACGGTCACCGGCATCACGTTCGCGCGGCCCGGTCTGACGCCGAACGTGCACCGCGTGCGGATCCCACCGACCGGCGTCGTCGAGTGGGTCGACCAGCGTCCGTCGTCCGGGAAGGTCGCGGTCGCGCGTCCCGGGAAGCCACGGACCGAGGTGCCGGGTGTGCTCTCGCTGGTGTCGGTGGGAGCGCCGGCCCCTGGTACGACGGTGCGCATCGTGGCCCCGAACGGCGCCGTACTGCCGGAAGGCCGGATCGGTCAGCTGCAGGTCGCGTCGGCTCGGGTGACGCCTGGGTACCTCGGGAATCTCGAGGCGGATCGCTCCGCGTTCCCGGTCGGGAACTGGCCGGCCCGCAAGTGGCTCGCGACCGGCGACCAGGGCTTCATCACCGGGGGCCAGGTCGTCATCACTGGCCGGGACAGCGAACGCATCATCATGTCCGGCAAACTCCACTACGCCCACGACATCGAATCCGTCGCCGCGACAGTCGTCGGCGCTGAGCACGGGCTGGTGGCTGCCTGCGGCATCGCCGACGAGGAGTCCGGCACCGACCGGCTGGTCGTCTTCTACGCCCTCACCGCCGACTCCGTCCCCGGCATGGACCAGGCCATCCGCAGCCTGATCCAGGGCCGCCTCGGCCTGCCGGCCCAGGTCGTCGGCGTCCCGCGCCGCGACTTCCCGACCACACCCGGCGGCAAGATCCTCCGGCCGCTCCTCAAGCAGCGCTGGATCGACGGCACGCTCCTCGAACCCGCCAGAACCCACGTAGAACCAGCCGGCGCCACCCCCGCCTCGGGTCCCACGGGCCAGGGTCCTTCGAGCACCCCTGAGTCCACCCCGTTCGCCGACGAAGACGCCGCAGAACGCACCACCGAACTCCCGGTCGTCCGCCTGGCCTGGAAACGCGAACTCCAGCAATCCATCCCCACCCCACCCCAACGCCCCACCCTAGGCACCCCACCACCCCCCACAGCCCCCTCTCCAGACCCGACCCGCACCGGCCCGGCACCCACTGCGACCACCGCGTCGACTCCCGAGCCAACCTCCAACGGGTTCGCTCCTGAGTCTGACCGCACCGCGTCGGCTCGCGAGCAAGGTCCTGCCGCGAAGGCATCCACGCCGACTGCCTCCTCCACTGCGCCCGCGCTCGGTCCCACGGCCCCGCCGCCGCCCGCCCCCGCGGCCTACTCGCCGCCCGCAACCGCTCCGGCACCCACCGACTCATCAGACCCAGCCGCGCCGGACCCCACCAAGCCGCCGTACGCCGCAGCACCCAACGCCGAGCAGAAGCCCGCGAACGCGCAGCCCGAAACCGCCGAGCACCCGCACGACGCCGAGACCACCGAAGCACCGCACGAAGACCAGCCCTCATCCGCAGACGAGGACTCCGCCGAGTCGGTGCCCTTCGTCGACCAGGCCGAGGTGGCTGAGCAGTCGTACGACGCTGCAACCGAGAGCGCTGAGGTTCCGGTCGAAGACCACTCGTCGTCCGTGGACGAAGAGGCCGCCGACTCGGAGCCCACCGCCGACCAGGCCGAGACGGCCGAGCAGTCGCACGACGCTGCGACCGAGAGCGTCGAGGTACAGGTCGAAGACCAGACTCCGTCTGTGGATGAGGAGTCCGCCGAGTCGGTGCCCTCCGCCGACCAGGCCGAGGCGGCTGAACAGTCGCACGACGCTGCAACCGAGAGTGTCGAGCTACCGGTCGAAGACCACTCGTCGTCCGTGGACGAAGAGGCCGCCGACCCGGAGCCCACCGCCGACCAGACCGAGGCGGCTGAACAGTCGCACGACGCTGCGACCGAGAGTCTCGACGTACCGGTCGAGGATCAGTCCCCGTCCGTAGAAGAGGACTCGGCCGAGTCGGAGTCCTCCGCGAGCCGGTCCGAGGCGGTTGAGCAGTCGTCGGACGGTACAACCGAGAGTGTTGACGTACCGGTCGAGGATCAGACTCCGTCTGTGGATGAGGATTCCGCCGAGTCGGAGTCGTCCTCCGCCCAGACCGAGGCCGCCGAGGAGTCGTACGACGCTGCGACCGAGAGCGCCGACGTACCGGTCGAAGACCAGTCCTCGTCCGCGGAAGAGGACTCCACCGAGTCGGTGCCCTCCGTCGACCAGACTGAGGCGGTTGAGCAGTCGCACGACGCCGCGACCGAGAACGTTGACGTACCGGTCGAGGATCAGACTCCGTCTGTGGATGAGGATTCCGCCGAGTCGGAGTCGTCCTCCGCCCGGTCCGAGGCGGCTGAGCAGTCGTACGACGCTGCGACCGAGAGTGCCGACGTACCGGTGGAAGACCAGTCCTCGTCAGTGGACGAGGACTCGACCGAGGCGGAGCCTTCCGTCGGCGGGGTCGAGGCCGCTGAGCAGTCGCAGGACGCTGCGACCGAGAGCGCCGACGTACATCACGAAGACCACATGCCGTCCGACGACGAAGAGTCCTCCGACCGGGAGCCGCACGACACCGCGAACGAGCGGGATACGGCGGACCTCGCCGACGCGACCGACCTTGCCGACGCGAAGGCGACGGATGCTGCGGACGCGACCGACGCGACCGACGCGGTTGACGCCACGGGCGCGACGGATGCTGCGGAGGCGACGGACGCGGCGGAGACGACCGCTCCGATCGATGGTGCGGATGCGTCCGATGCGGGTGACCGGGTGGATGGTGTGGAGCCTTCGGCGGATGGCTCCGCTGATCTTGTGGCTTCTGGTGACTCGGGTTCTGGGGGTGTGGTTGCCGAGGGCACCGACAGTGGTGAGGGTGCGGCGTTCGAGGGTGAGGTTGTTGCGGGTACGTCGTCCGACGAGTCCGACGGGGTCGCGGCGGATGAGGTCGCGGCGTACTCGGATGAGGCGAACGCGGATGTAGATACCGCTGACGATTCAGCGGAGGGACCGCAGGACGTTCAGGCGGGAGCAGACGCAGAGGCGGCCGACGAGACAGCGTCCGACGAGGGTGATGCTTCGGGGTCGTCCGCGGCGGTGCTCGCCTTCGAGGGTGCGGACGCTCACGACGAGACGGCCGGCTCTGAGTCAGACGCAGCGGAGTCCGTGG
This sequence comes from uncultured Actinomycetota bacterium, assembly GCA_963822475.1. GTDB lineage: Bacteria > Actinomycetota > Actinomycetes > Propionibacteriales > Kribbellaceae > Kribbella. Next base: position 1,048,791 of record CAWGHT010000004.1, on the reverse strand, counting down.
ACTCGACCTCCACAGACATCGAGGAGGTCGACGAGACCGCAAACAGCGTGGACACGGACGACGTGGACACGGATGACGTCGCCGGCACGATCGCAGCGGTCGAGGTCGAGGCCAGCACCGAACTCGCGGAGAGCGACGACAGCGCCTCCGAGTCGGTCAAGCTCGCGCCGACTGACACACGCACGGTTGACGCCGACGTCGGATGTTGAGGGTGCGGTAGGTGCGGGCGGGGCGCGTGCTGACGACGTGGATGGCGAGGTAGATGCCGGCGCGAGTCGTTCGGACGAGGGCGGTGCTGATGAAGCTCGTGCGGACGAAGTGCGTGTCTATGAAGTCTTTGCGGACGGAGTAGTTAGCGAGGTCGGCGCTGGCGGTGATGTGGGTGCTGATGAGGTTGTGGGCGATGACCCTGCGCATGACGGGGCGTTGGATGTTGAGCCGGGTGAGGCTGGTTCGGTGGTCCCGGCCGGTGCGCACGAGTTGAAGCAGGTGGGTTCCGAGCCGAGTACGGCTGATGGCGCGTTGGATGCTCGTGAGGGTGGAGCGGTCGAGGATGAGGCGGCTGCGGAGGACGGCGAGCGGTCGGATTCTGTGGCGGGCGATGTCGTTGAGCCGGTGGTTGAGGCCGCTGATGGTGCGAGCGTCGTGCAGGACGGCGTTGCGGGTGCGGTTGGTGCGGGGGTTGTGGTTGGGGTTGTGGAGCCGGTTGCGGTTGTGGGGGTGGCTGGGCGGTTTCCGGGGGCTGAGGGGGTTGAGCAGTTCTGGGAGAACCTTGTGGGGGGTGTTGAGAGCGTCCGGCGGGAGTCGGGGGACGGGGTTGTTGCGGTCAGTGGCGTGCTGGAGCACGTTGAGTCGTTCGATGCGAAGTTCTTCGGGTTGAGCGATCGTGAAGCCGAGTTGATGGATCCGGCGCAGCGGTTGTTCCTCGAGGTTTGTCATCAGGCCCTGGAGCACGGCGGGTACGCCGGTACGACGAACCGCGTCGGCGTGTTCGCGGGCTCGGGCATGAACTTGTACAACCGCCAGCACCAGTCCCGCGACTCGATCGCCACCCGCGTTGCGTACCGCCTCGGCCTGACCGGCCCCGCGATCGGCGTGCAGTCGGCCTCCTCGTCGTCCCTTGTCGCGGTGCATCTCGCCTGCCAGGCGCTCAGATCCGGCGACGCGGACCTCGCCCTGGCCGGTGCCGCCGCCGTACAGGTGCCGCAGGCAACGACCTACCACCCGTCACCGAACTCGATCCTGTCGCCGAGCGGCCAGATCCGCGCGTTCGCCGTCGACGCCGACGGCACGGTCGGCGGGAACGGTGTCGCCGCCGTACTCCTGAAGCGGCTCGACCAGGCGCTGACCGACGGCGACACGGTGTACGCCGTGATTCGCGGTACGGCGGTCAGCAACGAGGACGCGCCGGCCGGGAACCAGACCGAGCTGATCGAGCGCGCGCTCGACCGCGCCGGGTTCGAGGCCGACTCGCTCAGCTACATCGAGGCGCACGGGATCGGCAGCCCGGCCGCGGACGCTGCCGAGGTGAAGGCGCTGACGTCCGCGCTCCGCCGGCACACCGACAAGGTCGGGTTCTGCACGCTCGGATCGGTGAAGCCGAACATCGGCCACCTGGACAGCGCCGCGGGCATGGCCGGCCTGATCAAGACCATCCTGATGCTGCAGCACCGGATGCTGGTCCCGACCATCAACGTCACCGAGCCGAACCCGGAGCTCGCTCTCGACGGCAGCCCGTTCGTGATCGGCACCGAGGTGCGCGAGTGGACGGTGCCGCTGCTGTCCGGCGGTACGACGCTCCGCGCCGGCGTCAGCGCCCTGGACCCCAGCGGCACGAACGCGCACGTGATCCTCGAAGAGGCCCCGCGCCAGATCCGCCGCGGCGACGACGGCCCCGTCGTACTGCCGCTGTCCGCGCCCGACCCGGACGCCCTCGCCGACCTCGTCGAGCTGTACCGCACCGACCTGGGCCACGGCACCGGTCACCGCCTCATCGACCTCGCCGGTACGGCGGCGCTCGGCCGCCCGGCGCACCGGCACCGGATCGCGGTCGCGGGCGGTACTGAGGCCGAACTCGTCACCGCGCTCGGCGCCGCCCAGCCGACCGAGGTCCCGCGCGGCGGACCCGGCCCGCTCGGCTACGCGTTCACCGGACAGGGCGCGGCCCGTCGCGGAATGGCCGCCGGCCTGGCCGCCCGCTTCCCCGTGTTCCGCTCGGTCCTCGACGAATGCGACCGCGTCTACCACGAGGAGACCGGCGGCAACCTGCTCGAACTGCTCCTCACCCCGGCCGGTACGGCGGAAGGCGTCTGGCCGACCGAGACCGCACAGCCCGCACTGTTCGCGTTCGAGCTCGCACTGGCCCGGCTCTGGCAGTCGTTCGGCGTCCAGCCCGCGCTGGTCGTCGGGCACAGCGTCGGCGAGTACGCCGCTCTGTGCGTCGCGGGCGCCCTCTCGCTGGCGGACGGCGTACGCCTCACCGCGAAGCGTGGCGAACTCATGCAGCGCGGCACGGTCCCCGGCGCGATGGTTGCTGTCCGCGCCGACGCCGACCGGGTCCGCGAGATCGCCCGGACCGCCGGTGTAGAGGTTGCTGCGGGCAACGGTCCGCAGTCGTTCGTGCTGACCGGATCCGAGGTGATCGTCGGGCAGCTCGCCGCGCAACTCGATCAGCTGCAGGTCGCCTGGCAACGGCTGGACGTCGACCGCGCGTTCCACAGTTCGTTGGTGGATCCAATACTGGCCGACTTCGCGGAGATCGTCCGCGAGATCACGCTGAAGCCGCTGCGGACGCCGATGGTGTCGAGCTGGTCGGGTGATCTGCTCGAGTCCGGGACCGTGCTCGACAGCGACTACCTGGTCGGCCAGTTGCGGCAGCCGGTGCTGTTCGGCGACGCGGTCGAGGCCGTGACGGCGGCCGGCTGCCGCCGGTTCCTGGAGCTCGGGCCGGACGCCGTACTGAGTCCCGCGGGTCGCCGGATCGCGCCGAACAGCACGTGGATTCCCGCGCAGCGCCTTGGTCAGGACCCGGTGCTCGCGACGATGAACGGCCTCGCCGAGTTGTACGAGCAGGGCACCGAGATCGCGTGGGCGAAGGTCTACGCGGACGGCGGGCGCGTTCCGTTGCCGACGTACCCGTTCCGTCGTGTGCATCACCCGGTCGACCCGTCGGTGACGGTGCTGGCCGGCCCCGGTACGGCGGTTGCCGGGGACAACAACGCGCCGCGGCTGAACGCGTTCGAGACGGGCTGCGCGCGCACAGGCCGTCGGTCTTCGAGCCGCCGTCGAACGCCGCGGTGAAGCGGATCCCGCTCGACCCGCCGGAGGCAGTGGCGAGCGAGCCGGTCGAGCAGATGGACGAGTCCGAGCGGTCGCCGTTCGCGTTGCCGGCCGAGACGCACCAGCTCGACGCGGACTACCTGGCCCAGGCCGGGTCCCTGTCCGGGGACGAGATGTCCGCGGAGCGGTACCGCGACTCGCTGGACGTCGTCCTCGACCTGACCTGCGAGGTGCACCACCTCGACCCGTACGACCTCACGGTCGACCACACGTTCGCGGAGCTCGGGGCGACGCCGGCGTCGATGGCGCCGGTGATCGACGAGCTCAAGAGCCGGTTCGAGGCCGAGCTGGCGCCGGACGACCTGTTCCTCACGTACACCACACCGCACAAGCTCGCGACCGCGGTCGCGATGCAGACGGCCGAGCCGATCGAACACGTCGAGCCGCAGAACGAGGCCCCGGTCGAGGAGGAGGCGCCGGTCCGGGATGCGCGGGCGGCGTTGGCTGTGCTCGGATCGGGGCTTGCGGAGCTGGCGGCGAAGGTCGACGAGGCGGCGGCCGCGACGAGCGAGGCAGATCTGCCCGGGAGCGGGATGGCGGCGCTTGATGTCGCAGCAGCTCCGCGTCGCCGGGCAGCTTGTCGACGGTGTCACCAAGCTCATGCGCGAACAGCTCGCCCTCTTGGGCGAACCGGCCGTGCAGGCAACAGAAGAAGCAGAAGAGCAGACCGTCCCAACCACCGAGCACGTGCCGGTCGTGGAGTTCCGTCGTACGGCGGAATCGCCGGCCGACAGGCAACGCCGCGACTTCACCTACTGGACCGAGGTCCTCTCCGGCGCCGAACCGTTGGTCCTCCCCGCGGATGGGGCCCGCGCGGCCGGTGACGACGCGGTGGCGTCGGTCCAGCACGAACTGGACAAGGAGCTCGGCGACGCGGTGCTCGCGTACAGCCGGGAGCGCAAGCTCAGCCCCGTGATGACGATGCTCGCCGCGGTCGCGACCGTGCTCGGCCGGTTCGCCGCGCAGGACGAGGTGACCATCGGCTCGGCGCTGCTCCGCCCGAACGAGACCCGCCCGCTCCCGCTGCGGATCGACCTGTCCGGCGAACCCGACCTCGGTGAGCTGACGGAGCGGATCCGCGACATCACCGCGGGCGCCTTCGACCACGCCGGCACCAACCTCGCGATCCTCGAACGCGACCCGCTGTTCCAGATCCTCGTCGAGTTCGAGGACGAGGTCGAGGACCGGAACGACGATGACCTGCCGCCGAGCGTCGACCTGCGGTTCCGGCTGACGCAGCACGACGCCGGCATCACCTGTACGGCGGACTACCGCTCCGGCCTGTTCGAACAGCCGACGATCGAGCGCCTGCTCGACTACCTGGCCGAAGTGTTGCGCAGGGCAACGACCAGGCCGAACCTCCGCCTGCCCGAGCTGATGCTGCCGATCGAGTCCGACCTCGAGGCGCTGCGTGAACTCGAGTCCGACAGCGACGCGAGCGGGCCGATCGGCCGGGTACGCCGGGACGCGGTGGTGGCCGGTGAGCTCAGCGGACTGCACACCCTGTTCGAGCAGCAGGTGGCGCGGACGCCGGACGCGATCGCGCTGATCCAGAACGGCCGCGAGCTGACGTACGCCGAACTCGACCGCCGCTCGAACGCGGTCGCCTGGCAGCTCGTCGACCTCGGCGTGAAGCCGGGCCAATTGGTCGCCGTACGAGTTGCCCGCGGCACCGAGATGGTGGTCGCCGTGCTCGCGGTCCTCAAGTCCGGTGCGGCGTACCTGCCGCTGGATCCCGGCGTACCGGAGTCCCGCTGGGCCTTCATGGTCCAGGACGCGGCAGCGGTCGCGCTGGTCGGTGACGACGCGGCGCTGGCGGACCGTCTCGGCCTGCGACTGGTTCCGGTCGGGGGCGGCGACGGCGACACACGGGCGCGGCAGGCGCCGCCGGTCAGGGCCGCCGCCGATGACGTGGCGTACTGCATCTACACGTCCGGTTCGAGCGGCAACCCGAAGGGCGTCGTGGTCCCGCACCGCGGCCCGGTGAACCTGGTCCGGCACTACCTGCGGACCCGGAGGTCGCTGCGGACGCTGCAGTGGACGTCGTTCGGCTTCGACGTCCACGGGCAGGAGATGTTCACGACGCTCGCGTCGGGCGCGGCGCTGGTGCTGATCGGCGAGGACGACCGGTACGACCCGGACGCGGTGGTCGCGGCGCTGCGTGACCACGGCGTACAGCGGTTGTTCATGGCGTTCAGCCCGCTGACCGCGCTGCTGGCGACGATGCGCCGGCTGCCCGAGCTGCCCGAGTTGCGGGAGATCGTCGCGGGCGGCGAGGCGATGGTGCTGACGCACAAGGTGCGGGACTTCCTCGACGCGCACCCGAAGTGCCGGCTGTTCAACGAGTACGGCCCGGCCGAGGCGTCGATCGTGACCACGATCCACGCGGTCGACCCGGCCGAGGACCGGCCGTCGATCGGGCGGCCCATCGACGGTGTCGTCGTACGCCTGCTGGACGCCGCGCTGCGGCCCGTGCCGGTCGGTGCGGTCGGGGAGATCCACCTCGGCGGCGCAGCCGTTGCCCAGGGCTACATCGGGCGGCCGGAGGAGACCGAGCACGCGTTCGTCGCGGACCCGGGACATCCGGGCGCGCGGCTGTACCGCAGCCGGGACCTCGGCCGCTGGCGCGTCGACGGCACCCTGGAGTACCTCGGCCGCGCGGACGACCAGGTGAAGATCCGCGGCCACCGGGTCGAGCCCGGCGAGACGGAGCACGTGCTGGCGGACCAGCCCGGTGTCGTCGACGCGGTCGTGGTGGCCTGCTCGGACCCGGGCGGTGACACCTGCCTGATCGGGTACGTCGTGCTCGAGGACAGCGATCCCGCCGTACTGGCACGGCTGATGCTCGACCTGGGGAAGGAACTGCCGATCTACCTGGTGCCGGCGGACCTGATCCCGATCGAAGAGTTGCCGCTGGACGACAACGGCCGGCTGGACCGCTCCCGGCTCCCCGATCCGGAATGGCTGAAGCCCTAGCAGGGTCCCGGCCAGGACTTCCGCTCTGCAACGCGGACGGTGGGCCAGCTTTGGTGGCAGCCCTCCCGAACAGCCACCATCCGCCGTACACGATGCACAACCCGCGTTCGATCCCATCCCTCCACGAGATCGATCGCGTTCGAAACAGTCGGACGCTGCCGGCGGCAGACTGGTTCCCGACCCTGGGGTCACACGGTTGCGGCGGGAGAGTGCCCTCACCCGCCGCTCACGTGTTCCGTTCGACCAAGCCCCCCTCGATCTCCCGGTTGACGCCCGGTCTGAGCCCCCCCTCGACCGGTCGTGGATGACGGTGCCCCCACCCCATCCATCCGTTGCATCGCGTGACGAAGGCCTGTCGTTACACGGATTCCGGAGATTCGTAAAAATTGCGCAAAGATGCGCGGGAGAGGCCTTACCGCACGCGCGAAAGTGTGCGGATCAGGCCAGTGCAGCCCAGGCCTGATGCGCGGCGCCGAGCAGCCCCGCGTTGTCCAGTTGGGCGGGCACCACGGTGAGGTCCGTGACGAACGGCAGCTGCGCCAGCCGCTTCACCCACGCCTGCACCGGGTCGAACAGCACCGGCCCCGCCTTCGCGACCCCGCCGCCGATCACGACCGCGGTCAGGTCGACGGTCACGGCCGTCGCGACGATCCCCGCGGCCAGCGCCTGCGCCCCGTCGTCGAACGCGGCCAGCGCGAGCTCGTCCCCGGCCGCGGCGTCGGCGGCCAGTACTTCGGCATCCACGTTCTCGCCGGTCCGCCAGCCGCTCCGCTGCGCGCGGGCGACCATCCGCGGGCCGCTCGCGTACGCCTCGACACAGCCGAACGACCCGCACACGCAGGCCTCGCCGTCCTGGTCGATGACCATGTGGCCGATGTGTGCCGCGTTGCCGGACTGGCCGATCAGCGGTCTGCCGTCGACGACGAGGCCGCCGCCGACACCGGTCGAGACGACGATCCCGAGCAGGGTGTGCGCGTCGCGGCCCGCGCCGCTCCAGAACTCACCGAGCGCGAAGCAGTGCCCGTCGAGTCCGAGCGCCACGGGAATGTCGCCCGTCATCGCCCGGACCCGGTCGACGATCGGGAAGTTGCGCCAGCCGGCGATGTTCACCGGGGAGACCAGACCGTGCTCCTGGTCGACCGGGCCGGCGGAGCCGATACCGACGGCCAGCGGGGTGGCGTCACCGCGAACGCGCTCGATCAGTTCACCGAGGGCGGCGAACACCTGGTCGGCGTCGCCGGACGGGGTACGGATCCGGTCACCGGCGAGAATCGTGCCGTCCGCAGACACCAGAGCGGCGGCCATCTTCGTGCCGCCGATGTCGATTCCCAGCACGGTCTCCCGCGCCTTCGCTGTGTCGTCGCTCATCGTCCCCCCGGTTAGGGCGGTCAGGGTCGAGAGACAACGTTATCTGTAGTCGGCCCGAACAGACAGAGGTGATTCGAGGTAATCACGGAAAACCCGCAGGGAGGAGGCAGGTAACTGTCATGACAACGCCTGACAACGATGCCCCTCCAGGCGTTCCAAGGCGGCTAATTTTTAGCTGTCGGTGATAGCTGGCGCGCGGAGGCGGGGCTGCGAGAGGGTTGGGGCATGAGTGATCAACTGGATCGTGACGCGGCCGGCTCGCTGGTCGTCGGTTTCACCGGGACCACAGCTCCCGACGACCTCCGGCGGGCAGTGGCGGGCGGCCTGGGGGCCGTCATCCTGTTCACCCGCAACGTGGCCGACGCCGAGCAGGTGGCGGCGCTGACGGCCGCCCTGCGGGCCGAGCGGCCGGATCTGATCGTGGCGATCGACCACGAGGGCGGCGAGTTCAGCCACCTCGCGCCGGCGAACCCGTGGCCGCTGGCGTCGCCGCGCCTGCTGGGCGATCTGGACGACGTCGACCTGACCCGCGCCGCGGCCCGGGACGCGGCCGCGACCCTGGCCTCCCTCGGGATCGACCTGATGCTCGCCCCGTCGGTCGACGTGAACAGCAACCCCGCGAACCCGATCATCTCCACGCGCTCGTTCGGCCGCACCGCGGACGTCGTCTCGCGGCACGGCGTCGCGTTCGTCGAGGGCGTCCACGACGCCGGGATCGCCGCCTGCCCGAAGCACTTCCCCGGCCACGGCGACGTCTCGGTCGACTCGCACACCGACCTCCCGCGGGTCGACCGCTCGATCGAGGAGGTCGCGGCCGTCGAGCTCGCACCGTTCCGGGCGACCATCGCCGCCGGCGCCGACGTCGTGATGAGCGCGCACATCATCTTCTCGGCGTACGACGACCAGCCGGCCACGCTCTCGCACCGGGTGCTGACCGGACTGCTGCGCGAGGAGCTCGGCTTCACCGGCGTCATCACCACCGACGCGCTCGAGATGCAGGCGATCACCAAGAACCGCTCGATCGAGGACGCCGCGGTCGCGTCGATCGGCGCCGGCGCGGACCTCGCGATGATCGCGGTCGGTACGGCGGACCCGCAGGCCCTGACCGCCCATGTGGTCGACGCCGTCCGCACCGGCACGCTCCCCGCCGAGCGGGTCGCCGACGCTGCCGCCCGGGTCCGGGCCCTCGCCGCCTCACTCGGGCAGCGCAGCCGCCAGCCGGGTCTCGACGGTGCTCCGATCCGCGAGGTCGCCGCGCGCGTGGTGGCCAGGCAGACGTTCCCGGCGTATGGCGCGACGCCGTACGTCGTCGATCTGACGCAGGGTCTGCACCCGGCGTGGAATCCCTACTTCTCCGGTCTGCCCGAGATCTTCACCCGGGTCGCTCCCGGCGCCGAGGGCGTCGTACTCCGTGGCGAGCACCACCTCACCGACACCGGCGAGCCTCAGGACGACGCGATCGCCAAGGCGGCCAAGGCCGCGCAGGGTCGCCCGCTGGTGATCGCCGTCCAGGACGCCGGCCGTACGCCGTGGATGCGCGAGGCCATGAACCACCTCGTCCAGGGCCACCCCGACAACGTCTTCGTGCTCTGCACCGGCATCCCCGAGGACCAGGCCCTCGTCCCGGCAGACACCCCGTCCGCCACCACCTCAGGCCGCAACGTCATCGTCCTGGAAACCATCGCACGCCAACTGACCCGCCAGCCCTAACCGCCCAAAACCGTCCGCGCGTCAGGCTGGGCGGCAGCCCAGTTCCAGGTCGAGGGCGTGTTGTTCGACGTGGTTGAGGGCGTGGCGGACGGCGCCGACCGAGACGATCGCGTCGCCGAGCGAGGAGACGGCGACGCGCGGGGGAGTGCTGGTGTAGCGGGCCAGGTGGGCCTCGAGATCGGGGAGCAGAGCGGCCGCGGCCTCGGCGACGGCACCGCCCAGGACCACCAGTTCGGGGTTGAAGAGGGTGCCGAGCGTCGCGACCACCCGCGCGGTCCGGCCGGCGATGTCCTCAAGGATGCCTTGGGCAACCTTGTCGCCGTCGGCGGCCGCGCGGAACACCTGCTCGGCGGTCACTTCGCCGTCGGTCGCGAGGGTCCGCAACGACGTGTGCACGGCCGCGTCCGCGACCGCCGCCGTACCGTTCTCGCGTGCGATCCGGGCGATCCCGTGGGTGTCGCCGACCCCCTCGATCAGCTTCAGGAACACCATCTCGCCGGCGCCGCCGCGGCTGCCGTGCAGCAACCGGCCGGAGTCCATCAGACCCGACCCGAACCGTTCACCGGCGAGCAGTACGACGAGGTCGTCGACGTTGCGCGCCTCGCCCCGCCAGTGCTCCCCGAGCGTCGCGAGGTTGGCGTCGTTCTCCAGCAGGACCGGCCATCCGTGCAACTCGGTCAACCGCTGCGCGAGCCCGGTGTCGAAGCGCCGCCAGAACTCGTCGTCGACCAGGATGTTCCCGTCCCGGTCGACGGGTGCCGCGACCCCGGCGCCGGCGGCGAGGACCTGAGCATCCGTCACGCCCGCGGACGCGAGCGCCTCGACCACGGTCTCGTGCACGATCTCGGTCCGCTCGCTCGGCGTCTTCACCCCGGCCGCCGACCGCCCGGCCTTGGCCACCGTCTCGCCGCGCAGGTCGGAGACCAGCACCGTCGTCTTGGCCGCGCCGATGTCGATGCCGAGCACGTACCCCGCGTGGCTGTTGAACTCGAACCGCCGCGACGGCCGCCCGACCGACGTCCGGCCGGGGTCGAGCTCGACCACCCAGCCCATCGAGATCAGGTCGTTGCAGACCGCGTGCACGGTCGCGCGGGTGAGACCGGTGGCCTCGATCAGGCCGGTTCCTGTCATCACCCTCGCGCGGGTGAGCACGCCGAGTACTTTGCCCGCATTCACCCGGCGCAGCATCGTCGGCGTGGCCGTGGGCGGCGTTGTCGGTGGTTTCGCCATGAAAGCCCCTTGACCTCGTCGTAGTACCGACCGCAGAATACATGCAGATTCTAAATTTAGAGCCTATATATAAACGCTGGGTTACCAGCAGATTCCGAGTGAGGCGATCGTGACGAGTCCGCAGACGACCGATCCCGACTGGTGGCGGCAGGCTGTCGTCTACCAGATCTACCCCCGCAGCTTCGCCGACGCGAACGGCGACGGTGTCGGTGACCTGCCCGGCATCATCAGTCGAGTCCCGTACCTGGTGGCGCTGGGTATCGACGCGGTCTGGCTGAGCCCGTTCTACCCGTCCGCGCTCGCCGACGGCGGGTACGACGTCGACGACTACCGCAACGTCGACCCGCGGCTCGGGACCCTGGAGGACTTCGACGGCCTGGTCGCGGCGCTGCACGCGGAGAACATCAAGCTGATCGTCGACGTCGTCCCGAACCACACGTCGAACCAGCACGAGTGGTTCGTCGAGGCGCTCGAGGCCGCGAAGGGCCACCCCGCCCGCGACCGGTACATCTTCCGCGACGGCCCGGACGGCGCCCCCGACCAGCCGCCGTCGGACTGGGACTCGGTGTTCGGCGGCTCCGCCTGGGCGCAGACCGACGACGGCCAGTGGTACCTGCACATGTTCGCCGCCGAGCAGCCGGACCTGAACTGGCAGCACCCCGAGGTCCGCGCGGACTTCCTGGACACCCTGAAGTTCTGGTCGGACCGTGGCGTTGACGGCTTCCGCGTCGATGTCGCGCACGCGCTGGTGAAGGACCTGTCCGAGCCGTTCCCGTCGAAGACCACGCTGCCGCGGCAGTCCGAGTCGAACGGTCAGCACCCGCTCTGGGACCAGGACGGCGTCCACGAGATCTACAAGGACTGGCGCAAGCTGCTGGACACCTACGACCCGCCGCGGTCGGCGGTCGCCGAGGCGTTCGTGCCGGCCGCTCGCCGGGCCCGGTACGCGAGTGCCGACGGCCTCGGGCAGGCGTTCAACTTCGACCTGCTGCAGGCCGACTTCGAGTACGAGAAGTTCCGCAAGGTGATCGAGGAGAACCTCGCGCTCGCCGAGGAGAACGGCTCGTCGTCGACGTGGGTGTTCTCGAACCACGACGTCGTCCGGCACGCCACCCGGTACGGCCTGCCGCGGAACCCGAAGGGCGGCTGGCAGGACGGCAAGGACTGGCTGCTGAGCAACGGCACCGAGCCGACCGTCGACGTCGCGCTCGGTCTGCGCCGCGCTCGTGCGGCGACTCTCCTGATGCTGGCGTTGCCGGGTTCGGCGTACCTGTACCAGGGTGAGGAGCTCGGTCTGCAGGAAGTCGGCGAGCTGCCGTCCGCGAACCTGCAGGACCCCGCGTACTTCCGCTCGAAGGGTGCCGAGAAGGGCCGTGACGGCTGCCGCGTGCCGCTGCCGTGGACCGTCGGCGGCCTGTCGTTCGGGTTCGGCACGGGTGGTTCGCACCTGCTGCAGCCGAAGTGGTTCGGCGCGTACTCCGTCGAGGCGCAGCAGGACGACGCGGAGTCGACGCTGAGCCTGTATCGCAAGGCTCTCGCCGTACGGCGTGGGCTGCGCACCGGCAGCGCGCTCACCTGGATCGACGGCTCCGACGACGTCCTGCACTTCGTCCGCTCGGGCGGCTGGCAGAGCGTCACGAACTTCGGCGCCGCCCCGGTCGAGCTGCCCGACGCCGCGGTCGTGCTGTCCAGCGGCCCGCTCGAAGGTGACAAGCTGCCCAGCGCCACGACGGCCTGGCTGATCTAGCACCAACCCCAAGACCCGCTCCGGTCGACCGTCTGCAGACGGCCCTCCCCCTGTGACCGGGGCGTTGATGGACGTGGCGGGGGCACCGGGCGGTTGCCCCCGTCACGATCCGTCCCCACTGCGGGAATGTCAGGATAAGCGCGTGACGACGCTTGCGGACGTGATCGCGGTTCTCGATCGGCTCTACAACCCCGCCTGGGCGGAGTCCTGGGACGCGGTCGGTCTGGTGACCGGCGACCCGGAGCAGGAGGTACGGCGGATCCTGTTCGCCGTCGACCCGATGCGGGACGTGATCGACGAGGCGATCGACGGCGGGTTCGACCTGCTCGTCACGCACCACCCGTTGCTGCTGCGCGGCGTGAACAGCGTGGCCGCGACGACGCCGAAGGGTCGCGTGATCCACGACCTGATCCGCGCCGGTGTCGCACTGCACGTCTGCCACACCAATGCCGACAACGCGAACCCCGGCGTCAGCGACGCGCTCGCCGCCGCGATCGGGCTGCGCGACACCAAGCCGCTGAAGGCGCTGCCGGCCGAGCCGATGGACAAGGTCGTCGTGTTCGTCCCGGTCGCGGAGACGCAGGCGATGCTCGACGCGCTGGCGAAGGCGGGCGCGGGACAGGTCGGCGAGTACGAGCGGGCGGCGTGGAGCGGTACCGGCGAGGGGACCTTCCGGCCGCTCGACGGCGCGAACCCCACGATCGGGACCGTCGGGGACATCGAGGTCGTGCCGGAGAACCGGATCGAGATGCTCCTGCCGCGCCGCAAGCGCCGCGCGGTGGTCGAGGCACTGGTCGCGGCGCATTCGTACGAGGAACCGGCGTACGACATCTATGAGGTGGCCGCAATGCCGAGTGAGCGTGGCGGCGGGCGGGTCGGCGTACTCGCGGAGCCGCTGCCGTTGGCCGACTTCGCGCGGCTCGTCGCGGAGAGCCTGCCGCGGACCGAACACGGCGTCCGCGTCTCCGGGGATCTGGACCGGACGATCGAGACCGTCGCGGTGGTCGGGGGAGCGGGGGACTCGGAGTTCGACCGGGTCCGCGCGGCCGGCGTCGACGCCTATCTGACCGCCGACCTGCGGCACCATCCCGCCACCGAGGCCCGGGCGTACGGCGACCCCGCGCTGGTCGACGTGGCGCACTGGGCCAGCGAGTGGCCGTGGCTGGCCGATGCCGGCCGCCTCCTGCACGAAGGACTGGCGGCCCAAGGCAGTACCGTAGACACTCACATCTCAACGCTCTGCACGGACGCATGGACCCTGCGAATCTGAGCGCGCCGCCACGAATTTGAAGGAGCCGACTCTGAACGCCGAGCCCGCCGTCCAACGCCGGTTGCTGGACCTGCAGGATCTCGACCTGCATCTGGATCAGGTCGCGCACAAGCGCGCGTCGTTGCCCGAGCACCAGGCGCTCAGGGAGCTGACCGCCGAGAAGTCCGTCGTCGACCGCGAACTGGTCAACGCCGACATCGAGGTCAGCGACCTGCAGCGTGAGCAGAAGAAGGCCGACAGCGATGTCGAGCAGGTCCGGCAGCGCAAGGCGCGTAACCAGCAGCGGATCGACTCCGGTCAGGTCACCTCGCCGCGCGACCTGGAGAACCTGCAGCACGAGATCGGTTCGCTCGACCGGCGGATCTCCGACCTGGAGGACGCCGAGCTCGAGGTGATGGAGAAGCTCGAGGCCGCCGAGGCGGTGCAGACCGACCTGCGCACCCGGGCCGAGGCGTTCGCCGGCCGGCAGGCCGAGCTGGAGACCAGCCGCGACGCCGTGCTCAAGGAGCTCGACGAGCAGCGCGCCGAGCTCGGTGACAAGCGCTCGACGGTCGTGGCCGAACTGCCGGAGCAGCTGCTCGCGCAGTACCAGCGGCTGCGGGAGCACAACGGCGGGATCGGCGCCGCGCCGCTGGTCGGCAAGCGCTGCATGGGCTGCCGGATGGAGCTCGCACCCTCCGACCTGAACCTGATCAAGGCCGCCGCGCCGGACGCCGTACTGCGCTGTGAAGAGTGCGGACGGATCCTCGTGCGGACGTCGGAGAGCGCCGCATGAGCTACGACCACGTCATTGTCGAGGCTGACGGTGGATCGCGCGGGAACCCGGGGCCGGCGGCGTACGGCGCTCTGGTGCGCGACCCGGTGACGCGGAAGGTGATCGCGCAGCAGGGCCGGACGCTCGGGATCGCAACCAACAACGTCGCGGAGTACTCCGGTCTGGTCGCGGGGCTCGAGCTCGCCGCGGAGTACGCGCCGAACGCCTCGATCGAGGTCCGGATGGACTCCAAGCTGGTCATCGAGCAGATGGCCGGCCGCTGGAAGATCAAGCACCCGGACCTGCAGCCGCTGGCGATCAAGGCGCAGAGCCTGGCGCCGTTCGGGACCGAGTGGACCTGGGTGCCGCGGGCGCAGAACTCCGCCGCCGACGCGCTCGCGAACAACGCGCTCGACGGCATCGACATCCCGCTGACGCCCGCGCCCGCCGGATCGACGTCGGCGGTGCCGAAGGACCCGTCGGACCTCGCGAAGGCGTTGCAGGGCTGGGGTCCGCAGGCCGAGCCGCCGACGCAGCTGATCTTCCTGCGGCACGGCGAGACGCCGCACACCGCGGAGAAGCGGTTCTCCGGATCCGGTGGCGACAATCCCGGGCTGAGCGACACCGGCCGCGCGCAGGCGCTGGCGGCTGCCGAGTACCTGTCGCGGATCGGCGGGGTCGACGCGCTGGTCGTGTCGCCGATGCGCCGTACCCAGGAGACCGCGGCGGCGGTCGCGACCAAGCTCGGGCTCGACCCGGTCGTGGACGAGAACTGGCGGGAGGTCGCGTTCGGCGACTGGGACGGGCACACGTTCGCGGAGATCCAGCAGAAGTGGCCGGACGCGATGAACGCCTGGCTGGAGTCGACCGCGGTCGCGCCGCCCGGTGGCGAATCGTTCGACCTGTGCGCCCGGCGGGCCCGCTCGGCGCGCGACGGTCTGCTCGCGCGGTACCCGGGCAAGACGGTCGTCGTGGTCACCCACGTGACGCCGATCAAGCTGATGGTCCGGTCGGTGCTCCAGGCCCCGATGTCCGCGCTGTTCCGGATGGAGTTGCGCCCGGCAACGCTGACCGAGATCCACTGGTACGCCGACGGACTCGCGTCCTTGCGCTCCTTCAACGTGCAGCCCTCGTGAGGGCATGACTCCCGCTCCCACGCCTACTGCGGGGCACCCGGCACGGCACCTCGCCGCACGGGTGCAAAGGCCACGATGCTCCGCATCGAGACCTTCGCCCCCGCACGCCGATGCACCGCACCGAGCACCTCCTCGCTACGGCGTGGGAGCGGGAGTCATGCCCTAGTCTGACCCCTATGCCGCTGCAGAGGGTTCGTTTCGCCGAGGCCGTTCCGGAGGTCTTCCGGGCATCGTTGCAGGAGATCCGCCGGGAGCAGGAGATACCCGCGGAGTTCCCGCCTGAGGTGACCGCTGCGGCCCTGAAGGCTGCCCAGAACGCTCGGCTGCCGGAGCTGGATCGCACCGACCTCGAGTTCGTGACGATCGATCCGCCGGACTCGATGGACCTCGACCAGGCGCTGTACATCGAGCGGACCGGTGACGGCTTCACCGTGTACTACGCGATCGCCGACGTGGCCGCGTTCGTGCAGGCCGGCGACCCGATCGACGCCGAGGCCCGGCGCCGCGGCGAGACGCTCTACGCACCGGACAAGCGGACCCCGCTGCACCCGCCGGAGCTGTCCGAGGGCGAGGCCTCGTTGCTGCCCGACCAGGTGCGTCCCGCGGTGCTGTGGACGATCACGGTGGACTCGATCGGCGAGAGCACGGGCGTCACGTGCGAGCGGGCCCTGGTGAAGTCGCGCGCGAAGCTCAACTACGCCGGCGTACAGAAGGATCTGGACGCTGGTACGGCGTCGGAGTCGTTGCAGCTGTTGCGCGAGGTCGGGAAGCTCCGCGAGCGGCGCGAACTGGAACGCGGCGGCGTCAACCTCCCGATCCCGGACCAGGAGATCGTCACCTCCAACCACGGCTGGGGCCTGGAGTTCCGGGCGCCGCTGCCGGTCGAGGGCTGGAACGCGCAGATCTCGCTGCTCACCGGCATGGCGGCCGCGCAGCTGATGACGAAGGGCAAGATCGGCATCCTGCGCACGCTGCCCGAGTCGCACGACGACCTGCGGCGCAAGCTCGGCAACACCGCCAAGGCGCTCGGGATCGTCTGGGCCGACGAGGCGACGTACGCCGAGTTCATCCACGGGCTCGACCCGAAGGTGCCGGCCCACGCGGCGATGCTCGCGGCGTGCACGGTGCTGTTCCGCGGCGCCGGGTACACGGCGTTCGACGGCACCGTGCCGGAGCAGTCGCAGCATGCCGCGATGAAGGCGGCGTACGCGCATGTCACCGCGCCGCTGCGGCGTTTGGTGGACCGGTGGGCGGCGGAGATCTGTGTCGCGCTGTCGGCGGGTGTCGAGGTTCCGGCCTGGGTGCGCGAGTCGATGGACGAGATCCCGAAGATCATGGACGACGCGGACCGGCGGGCGCACGCGTACGAGCGGTCGATCGTCAGCATGGTCGAGGCGGGCCTGGTCGCGGATCAGGTCGGTGCCGAGTTCGACGGCGTGATCACCGACGTCGACGACAAGGAGAACACCCGCGGCATCGTCGCGCTGACCAAGTTCGCGATCGAGGGCCGGGTCACCGGTGCGGCGCTGCCGCTCGGTCAGCAGGTCCGGGTGAAGCTCGTCGAAGCAGACATCGCCAAACGCACAGTCGCCTTCGAACTGGTTCAAGGCTGACGACACCAGATTCGTCAGGCGCTGGCGTTTGGCGACCGACGGCTAGCTGACGGAGACTCCGGCGGCTTCGAAGTCGTAGGTCTTGCCACCGAACTTCAGTGCGTCGACCGCGCCGGAGAACGCGTAGTCCCGCCCCTTGCTGACCGTCGCCGTGAGCAGCTTGGCGTCATCGCCGCCGTCGCCCAGGTAGGCGAGCATCTCGGTCCAGGTGCACCGGGCGCCGTTGATCGAGCACGCCGTTGCGTTGAAGGCGGTACCGGTCAGGCCCCAGTGCTTGTCCGCGTCGGTGCTGGCGTTGAAGGCCGTCCACTGGTTGGCGGTGCCGTTGGCGGGTACGTACACCAGCGACGAGTAGTTCGACGCCACCGCGGCCACATTCGGGTCGATCTCGAAGCTGATGCTCGGCATGTTGTTGCCCAGGGCATTGTTCTCGCCGGTCGTGTAGACCGAGAAGCCGACGGTGCCGAGGTCCTTCACGTTCTGGCCGGCGAAGTCCACCTCGTTGCCGAAAGCCACCTTGTCGGTCGCGGACGCGGTGTGCAGGCTGAGGGCGCCGTCCCCGAGCGGCGACTGGGTGGAGGTCGTGGCGAGTTCGGCATCGGCCGCGCCGATCACGTTGCGGTGTACCGTGCCCCAGTGCTTCAGGTACGTCGGGCCGGTCTTGTTCAGCTTGGTCTGGACGGCCGGCGCGAGGTCGACCTCTGCCACCACGCCGTCCTTCAGCTTGGCCGACGTGTCGACCCCGTTCGCCGGGACCGCGAACAACTGGGCGACGAACGCCTGCTGCAGGTCGCTCTGGCCGAGGCTGTAGTTGACAACCTGGCTCTCGGCTACCGAGTTGCGGACCAGCGGATAAGTGATGGCCGTAGCGGTCTGGCCGGTGACGCCGGCGTCGGCCGCGCCACCACCGAGCACCGAGATGCCGACAGCTGTGACAGCCAGCGTGAATGCGGATCCTGCCGCCGCGAGGCGGTTCTTCGAGTTGGACATGATTCCCCTTGCTTCCACCCGAACGGGCGGAATTGCGGTGCCGCCAGGAGTCGAACCCGGCCCATCCCCGCACACCTAGACGGTCTAGACCCGTCTACTGTGCGTCACCGTATAGGGCTGCGAACGTAATGGGAACAGCCAAGCCGCCGCAGGGTCCCTACTTCGCCCACCGACAGGCTTGAACCTGCTTCACCGCCTCGTCAGGTAGTCCTCGAGCGCGGCGGTCGTTCGCTCCAGGTCGCCGGTCGCGAGCAGGTCGAGCAGGGCGCCGCGGAGCATCGCCAGTACGGCGGTACGTCGTGCCTCCGTTGCCTCGGGCCCACTTGTCTTGAGCAGCTCGAGCCAGTCGTCAACGGTCGAGCGGGCGAAGTCCGACCACGGGCCCTCCGGTGCGACGAGCGAGCGCCCGTACGCCTCGACCCAGAACGTCATCAGTGGCCGGCGTTCCGGGGCCGCGAGCCAGGTCCACAGCTCGCGCGCGATCACGGTCAGGCCGGGCGGTTCGTCGTACCGCTGCTCGGTCTGGCGGAGCAGTTCGAGCTGGTCGGCGCGGCCGCGGGCGAGCAGGGCGCGGATCAGGCCGTCCTTGCTGCCGAACAGGAAAAGCAGTACGCGCGGGCTCGAGCCGATCGCGGTCGCCAGCGGGCGCAGCGACAGGTCGCCGAGCCCGTGGGTGAGCGAGTAGGCGTACGCGCGTTCGAGCAGTTCTTGCTCTCGCGCGGACGGGCCATCTTTGGACGGCGCTGGCTTGGTGGACGGCACGGGGCTAGTATTGCTTACTGAAACAGTCGTGTCAGTGGATCGGGTAGGTAGATGACGAAACTGATCAGGAAGCTGGGGCAGCCTGGAGACCTCGGCTGGGTCGTGCAGTCCCATGCGGAGGTCTATGCGGAGGAGTACGGCTGGGGCCCGTCGTACGAGACGCTGATCGCGCAGATCGTGTCGGCGTACGCGTCCGACCACGACGAGGAGCGCGAGGCCGCGTGGATCGCCGAGGCGGACGGGGAACGGGCCGGCAGCATCTTCTGTGTGCGCGGGCCGGACGAGACGACCGCGCAGTTGCGGCTGCTGCTCGTGACACCGGCGGCGCGCGGCCTCCGGCTCGGCGGCGAGTTGGTCGACACGTGTTTGGCGTTCGCCCGTTCAGCTGGTTACAAGCGGATGGTGCTGTGGACCAACGATCCGCTGGTCGCGGCGCGGCATGTCTATCTGGCGCGCGGGTTCCGCCTCACCGGCTCCGAAGTCCATGAGATGTGGGGCGACAACCTCGTCGGTCAGACGTACGAGCTGGACCTCTAGGACTTACACACCGGTGCGCCGGGGGCGGCGGTCTTGTAGATCGCGTGCGAGAGGAACGTGTTCACGTATCCGTTCGTGACGGTCAGTGCGTGGCGCGGGGCGACGCTGCCGAGCGGCAGGAATCTGCGCAGCGGGTACGCCAGGTAGTAGGCGCCGTAGTCGGTGAAGTTGAAGTGCCGGGTGCCGGGGACCGTGGCACACCACGACGTACCAGTGCTTGCCTTGAGCAACGAGAGGGCGCGGTCCCGGTCGTGGTCGTTCTTCGCGTCCGGGCCGCAAACGCTGGTGATACAGGAGTCGTCGGCGCCGAGCAGCATGATCGGCGCCCTCACTCCCTTCGTCACGACCTCACCGAACTGGATCCCGTCGAGGTCGACCGCGGCCGCGCAGCGTGCGTCCAGCCGGCAGGCCTCGAGTGATGCCGCGCCGCCGAACGAGTGGCCGACGTACGACGGGCCGACCGTGGACTCGACCGAGTTCGGGAGTTCCTTGGCGACCATGCCGGCCGCGAACCGCGCGTCGCCGGCCCAGACGCCGACGAGGTGATCGCCGACCTGCTTCGCGCCTTCGGTGCTCTCGCCGAGGTTCGGCGGGTTCGCGTCCGGTTTGCTCTCGACGGTCTGCCCGCCGAGGACGGTGAGATTCGCGCTGTACGTCGGGGTGACGCCGGCGACCAGGTATCCGTGGCTGGCGAGATCCTCCGCGAGGGCGGCGTACATCGGAGCCGACAGGCCCATACCGGGCATCAGCACGACGACCGGGAACCGGCCGGGTGCGACGGCGACCCGATCGAGGGCGCGATCCTGGAGAGTGTCGAACGGTCCTTGGAGCAAGGAGATCGGGGCCTTGAGGTGCAGCCCGCTCCATTCACCCGGCGCGTACTGCACTCGGCGGCCGGTGGTGTCCTTGGCAACTGGGTACCAGAGCCAGACGGCGAGCCGGCGCGGTCCGTTCGAGTAGGGGTCGCGGCGGGGCGTGTCGGTCCACTCGTACGTCCGCCGGCCCACCTGAAAACTCCCGGTCGTCTCCGGCAACGCCACCGGCTCCGACCGCTGCACCAACACCCACCCCACATACCCAGCCCCACCCACAAGCACAACCAGAAGAACAAACACGACCCCAGTCCGCACTCGTCGCCTCATGGTCCGAGTTTCTCATCCTCACGGTGTCGAACCTGGGCCATCGGCTCCGACGTTGCGGATGATCGGTGCTGATTCGTTGTGTTCGACGAAGGAGTTGGGATGGGGTTGCCGGAGGTTGTGGCGCGGGGCGTGTGGTTGGAGGCGCGGCGTGAGCTGTTGGCTGCGGAGAAGGCGTTCACCAAGGAGCGGGATGCGCTGAACGCGCGGCGGCGGGAACTGCCGATGGTGTTGGTCGACAAGGAGTATGCGTTCGCCGGTGCCAAGGGTCCGGTGGGGCTGCTGGAGTTGTTCGAGGGGCGGGACCAGTTGGTCGTGTACCACTTCATGTTCCAGCCGGAGTGGGACGCCGGGTGCCCGAACTGCACCGGGTTCGTCGACGAGATCGGGTCCGTGCGGTTCCTCAACGCGGCGAACACCACGCTCGCGCTGGTCTCGCGGGCGCCGTACGAGAAGCTCGCCGCGTACCGGGAGGCGCGTGGATGGGAGCACCCGTGGTACTCGTCGTACGAGAGCGACTTCAACTACGACTACCACGTGACGCTGGACGAGTCCGTCGTACCGTTCGAGTACAACTACCGGACCAAGTCCGAGTGGGACGCGCTCCCGAACAACGAGCACACCCAGATGCAGCAGCCCTTCGACCTCCACGGCCTGAGCTGCTTCCTCCGCGTGGACGAGCAGATCTACCACACCTACTCGACGTACGGGCGAGGTCCAGATGCGATGACGTTTACCGTCACCGCCCTGGACCTCACCGCGTTGGGTCGCCAGGAGCCCTGGGAGAAGCCCGAAGGCCGCAGCCTGGAGTCACCTGACGACCACTGCCACTAGCTCAGGGACTGGATGATCACGTCTCCTTGGCCGATGAGGACGTTCGCGTCGGTCCGGGCCTCCACGTTGCCGAGGAGCACCCGCCCTGCGGCGGGTACCGCGGTGCCGGTCACCGCGGCCGTGACGGTCCACTGTGCGCCCGTCGCTCTCAGCGCGTTGGCGTCCGCCACCGCGATCGAGCCGTAGACGGGGTTGACGAGTACGTCGCGGTAGTTGTACGTCGTCGTTCCCGAAGGCACCGCGTATCCGTCGACGAGCGCGACCCACACGCCGACCGCGGGGTTGTTCACGGTGACCGCCTCCTCGGCGGTACTGCCCGCGCTCTGCGCCGCCAGGACGCAGCTTCCGGACGTGCAGTTGTACAGGAACAGGTCGAGGTCCGCGTTGATGTCACTGGCGCCCCCGGTCGACGCCCGGAGCTGCGTCGTACCTGGTGTGACGCTGACCTGGAACTGCTGCTGCGCGCCGTCCGCGATCGACGGTGTCGCCAGCTTCGCGCTGCCCAGTGCGGTCCCCACAGCCCTGCCCGTGAACGGCCCCTGCTGGTTCGTCAGGGTGTACGAGCGGGACTGCGGCGTCCCGAGTGTGGCCGAGGGGATGATGTCCGGGTTCGGCGATATCGAGACGCCGAGCAGCGATGTCGTCAGCGTGAAGGGCGTGTTCAGGACGTCCGACGTACGCCGGGCCTCGACGGTGATCTCCCAGACCCCGGGCAGTGGGTTGATGACGGTCCGGCTGAGCGGATCGCCCCCACAGGTCCCGCCGGCGACCGGCGGGCTGTAGCAGTACAGGCTGCTGGTCTCGGCGGACTCGCTCGGCAGGCCGTACGGGCTGAACCGAAGGAATCGCGCCTGACCGGTACCGGCAGTGCCGTTCGGGCCGGACAGGTCCACCTTCAACGCGGCGACACCCGCGGGAACCCGGAAGAAGTAGCTCGTCGTCTGGTTGCGGCCGATGGTGCCGCTGACCGTCCGCGACGGCGTGGCCTGCGCCAGGGTGTACGGCACCACGACCGTGTTCAGGGTCTGGAACTCGATCCCCGGTGTACTGGTGTCGTCGAACTGCAGCAGCGCCGAATGCGCGCCGACGGACTTGGCCTTGACCAGGACCGGCAGCGAGACGTCCGTGTTCAGCGGCAGCATCACGTTGCCGGTGGTGACGAAGGTGCCGTCGCCGCTGAGCCAGGACAGCTTGTACTTCACGGTGCCCGCCGGGCCGGAGGTACGACGCAGCGTGTACGTGCGGGTGTACTCCGTCCCCAGGACGACGCCCTCGCGGTCGTTGATGCCGATGCCGACACCAGGCGTGGCGAGGAAGCCGGACAGCGCGGTGCTGACCGGAACCTTGGCGCTGATGAGGTCGGTCCGCGGGTTCTTCTTCAGCAGGTTCCACGCGTTGCCGACGCTCGCGAGACCGTTGCCCTGCTGGTACGCGCTGTAGTTCGTCAGGAACCGTGCCGTCGAGAACAGCGACTTGCGCAGCTGTGCCGGTGTGACCGCCTGCCCGTTGGCCTTCGCGGCGCTGAGCAGCAACGCGCCGGCCCCAGCCATCTGTGGTGAGGCCATCGACGTGCCGTTGAACATGCCGTAGCCCGGCGGCAGGGTGTACGTGCCGGCGACCGGCTGACCCGCTTGCCAGGTCGGCACGGCCGAGACCGCGGCGCCCGGTGCGACGATCTCCGGTTTGAGCGCGCCGTCCTCGGCCGGACCACGCGACGAGAACGGGTGCAGGTTCTCGGCCGGGCCGGTCCTCGATCCGTAGTTCGACAGCCAGGTGGCGCTGGTGATGTACGAACCGGCGCTGACGACCTGGGACGCCACCGACGGGTCGCCGACGGTGTTCATCCCCGGGCCGCTGTTGCCGGCCGAGATGAACAGCTGTACGCCGTTCTCGTTGATCAGCCGGTTGTAGACCACCGCGCGGGCGTTGTTGCCGTCGTTCAGGGCCGGCAGGCCGCCGATCGACATGTTGACCACGTCGACGTGCGCGACGGTCACCGCGTAGATCATGCCCTCGAGCAGCGCGTGGTTCGTGCAGCCGGCGATGAACAGGCACACGCGGACCGACACCAGCTTCGCGCCGGGCGCCGCGCCGCTCATCTTCCCGCCGAAGAGCTTGTTACCGGCCACGATGCCGGCGACGTGCGAACCGTGCGCGCCGGAGACGATGCCGATGTTCACGGCCTGGTTCGCCGGGTCGGTCTGGACGACGAACGGCATCGACTCGCTGATCGGCGTGGCCGGGTTGTCGGTGCCGAAGTGGTTGACGTCGTAGTTGACCTTGTAGTCGGTCATCGCCTGGTCGTCGGCGAACGTGCCGTTCTGGTTGGCGTCCACCCAGACGGTGTTGGTCGCTGTGTCCCAGAGGACACCGAACAGCCCGGACGATCCCGCCGGGTTGCCGTCGCGGTTGACGTCGTTGCCGACCTCACCGCCGAGGCGTGCGTCGCGTTCGTTGAACGTGCCCTGACGGAACTGCGCGGGATAGCCGGCGGCCTGCGCGGTCATGTGGATCCACGTCGGGTCGTTGTCGGCGTTCGTGGAGCCGACGAACGCCGGGTCGGTGTAGGTGACCCAGTCGGTGATCTTCCGCTCGCCGGTCGAGGTCGTGTTCAGCGACGGGTGCCCGAGGTCGACACCGGTGTCGAGGATGCCGACCGTGACGCCGCGGCCGTCCCACGCCGGATTGGCGTTGACGAACTGCGCGGCACCGGTGTCACCCGTCGGCATGTACGGATTGACCCGGGGAGTCGATGCGTTCGGCGCCGGCTGTGGACTCGGGTCCGTGCTGCCCTGTGGTCGCGGATCGTCGAGCGGGATCACGTCGTCGACGTCAGCAGCGGTCACGCCTGCGAGGCCCGCGACGTCCTGAGCCTTGTCGATGTTGATCTTCACCCGCAGGTACCCGACCGAGTCGGTGCGCTTCTCGATGCTGCCGCCGAGCTTGACGAGCCGCTGCGCCACAGTGCCGCTCTGTCCCTTGTCGGCGGCGACGAGCATCGTGACCGACGTCTGGCCCTTCGATCGTGCCTTCTGCAACAGCGCCTTGGCGGCGTGGCCAAGTTCCTTCTGGTGCTGTGGTGGTGGGTCGGCGGCGGCCGGCGCCACCCCGACCATCGCGACCGCGACCGCCCCCGCGATCCCGATGACACCGAGCTTCCTGATCCAAGACAGCATTGTCCGATCCCCCATCCCGTGAACCCCACACAAGCGTTGCCGTGACCTGCTCGTGACCCCTGGGAGGAGGGTCGCACCAAACCTCAGCCGTCGCCAGACCTCGACCCCACTCAAAGTCGCGGGGGAGGAATCGCCGGGTGGGGAACGGGTCGGTCTGTAAGCCGGATTCTGTGTCAGCGATCATCCATCTACGGTGGCCGTTGCCGGACACCTCTAGCGGCCTACCCGCGAGCTCGGGCGGGCCGCCCTCGGACGCTCGCGCGGGTGGTGGTTGCCCACCGCCCTTCTTGGCCTTGCTCCACGTGGGGTTTACCTAGCCTCCGCAGTCACCTGCGCAGCTGGTGGTCTCTTACACCACCGTTTCACCCTCACCCGCACTCCCATGAACCACGGGGTTCATCGGAGCCGCTGGCGGTCTGTTCTCTGTGGCACTGTCCCGCGGGTTACCCCGGGTGGGCGTTACCCACCACGCTGCCCTGTGGAGTCCGGACTTTCCTCGGCGTCCTCTGCAAAGGACGACGCGATCGCCCGACCGACCCGTTCCGTACGATCAGGATACGGCCTCGGCGGTCACCACGGGCCACAGGCCGTCCGGACCCCGGAGGTATGGGCGTACGTCGACCACCGCGTCCAGGTTCAGCGGCCCGTAGATGTGCGGGAAACTCATCCCGGTCCCGTCCAGGTCCTCGTCGCACAGTGCGGACACCAGCCGGGCGGTGTCGATCACCAGCAGGCACAGCGGCTCGGTCACGTCGTCGTACGCGAAGTTCGCGACCATCGCGACCTGGTCGGGGCGGGATGCGTGGATGAACGTCGCGCCGTCGTCGAGGCTCTTGCCGCGGGTCGACCACCGGTAGCTCCCGGCCCCGCGGGCGGCCTCCCACTGGTCCACGAACGCGATGTGCAGAATCGTCGCCATAAACCCAACGCTAGCGTTTCCGGCGGTGGATTAAGGTGCTCGACATGGCCAACGAGGAGCGCACCGACCCCGAGACCGAGACCAAGGCAGAGACCAAGCCAGAGACCACGGCAGGGACCAAGCCCGCGAAGCCGGTCGACGACCTGGTGACGACACAGCACACGCTGACGGTCGACGGGCAGGAGCTGCGGTACACGGCGACCACCGGACGGATCGTGCTCCGCGAGGAGGTGTACACCGACGGCAAGTTCGACGGGCTGAAGCCGAAGGCCGAGGTGTTCCTCACGGCGTACACGCTGGACGACGCGGACGCCGAGGACCGCCCGGTGACGTTCGCGTTCAACGGCGGCCCGGGATCGTCGAGCATCTGGCTGCACCTCGGTCTGCTCGGACCGCGGCGCGTGGTGTCGGGTGATGTGGGTGAGCTCGCGCCCCCGCCGTACTCGATCGTCGACAACGCCGAGACGCTGCTGAAGTACAGCGACGTGGTGTTCATCGACCCGGTGTCGACCGGGTTCTCGCGGGCCGCGGAGGGGGAGAAGCCGGGGGACTACCACGGGTTCACGCGCGACCTGGAGTCGGTCGGTGAGGTGATCCGGCTGTGGACCTCGCGGAACGGGCGCTGGATGTCGCCGAAGTTCCTGGCCGGCGAGTCCTACGGTACGACGCGTGCGGCGGGGCTGGCCGCGCATCTGCAGCAGCGGTACGGGATGTACCTGAACGGCGTCATGCTGATCTCGGCGGCGCTGGAGTTCGGGCCGCTCGACTTCACGCCGGGCAACGACCTGCCGTACACGTTGTTCCTTCCGTCGTACGCCGCCATTGCGCACTATCACGGTCTCGTGCCGGATCAGTCGCTGGAGGAGGTCCTCGCGGACGCGGAACGGTTCGCGGCCGGCCGGTACCCGAATGCGCTTGCCCAGGGCAACCGAATCTCGGCGGACTACCGGGCCGAGGTGGTCACCCGGCTGGCCGCGCTGACCGGGTTGAGCGAGGACTACATCGATCGCGTGAACCTCCGGATCGAGCACGGCCGCTTCTTCGCCGAACTGCTGCGTTCCCGCCGGCAGGTTGTCGGCCGGCTCGACGGCCGCTTCACCGGATGGGACCCGGACGCGGCCGGTGAACGGCAGGACCGCGACCCGTCGATGAACGCGATCACCGGGCCGTACTCCGCGGCGCTCAACCACTACGTCCGCGTCGAGCTCGGCTACGAGAACGACCTGCCGTACGAGGTCATCAACATGGACGCCGCGAAGAACTGGTCGTTCAAGGAGTTCGAGGGCCAGCAGATCTCGGTCGCCGAGAAGCTCGCCGAGGCGATGCGCGCCAACCCGCACCTGAAGGTCCACGTCGCCTCCGGCCACTACGACGGCGCGACACCGTACTTCGCCACCGAGCACACCCTCGCCCGCCTCCAGATCCCCGCCGAACTGACCACCAACATCGAAACGAAGTACTACCCGGCCGGCCACATGATGTACATCCACGACGAGTCCCGCATCCAGCAGTCCACCGACCTAGGCACCTTCATCACCACCGCCTCCAACCGAGGCGGTCAGGACGGGTAGATGCGGAAGCCGCTGAACGTCTTGTGGTCGAAGGACTGGTAGAAGTCTTCGGCGGTGTTGGTGACGAGGTCGATGCGTTGGGCGCCGGTCAGGGGAGTGGCGTGCTCGAGGAGGGCGCGGCCGATGCCCTTGCGGCGGTAGGCGGGGTGGACGGCCATCTGGGAGAGGTGCGCCTGGATGTGGCCGTCGCTCTGCAGGTACGCGAAGCCGATGACCTGGTCGCCGTCGAGGGCGACGACGGTTGTTACGCCGGGTGCTGTGAAGACCGCGTGTGCGCGGGCGGGGTCAGCGGGGAGGCTTGGCCAGTTCTCGGCTTCGCAGATTGCGAGGATGGCCGGTAGGTGGGTCTCTTGGTACTGCGTGATGGTCACGGGAGGGTTAGTACTTCGGCGCCTGTGTCGGTTACCAGGAGGGTGTGTTCGAACTGGGCTGTTCGGGACTTGTCCTTGGTGGTGGCGGTCCAGCCGTCGTCCCACAGGTCGTACTCGTAGGTGCCCAGCGTCAGCATCGGCTCGATGGTGAACGTCATGCCGGGCTCGATCACGTCGTCGAAGCGCTCGTCGTCGTAGTGCGGGATGATCAGGCCGGAGTGGAACGACGTCGAGATGCCGTGGCCGGTGAAGTCGCGCACCACGCCGTACCCGAAGCGCTTCGCGTAGGACTCGATCACGCGGCCGATGATGCTCACCTGACGACCGGGCTTGACCGCCTTGATGCCGCGGTTGAGCGCCTCGAGGGTGCGCTCGACGAGCAGCCGGCTCTCCTCGTCGACGTCGCCGACCAGGAACGTCGCGTTGGTGTCGCCGTGCACGCCGTCCAGGTACGCCGTGATGTCGACGTTGACGATGTCGCCGTTCTCGAGCGGACGGTCGTCGGGGATGCCGTGGCAGATCACCTCGTTCACCGACGTGCACAGCGACTTCGGGTAGCCGCGGTAGCCGAGCGTCGACGGGTACGCGCCGCGCTCCACCAGGTAGTCGTGGCCGACGCGGTCGAGCTCGTCCGTGGAGACGCCCGGCTTCGCCGCCGCACCGACGGCCTGCAATGCCTGCGCGGCCAGCTTGCTCGCGACACGCATCTTCTCGATCAGTTCGGGTGACGTCACATAGGAACCGTCGTACGGCGTCGGTGCCGGCTTGTCGACGTACTCCGGACGCGGAATGGAAGCGGGAACGTCGCGGCGCGGCGAAATGACGCCAGAGGTAAGGACAGACATGGTGAGATCATTCTAGAGAGCTGCGACAAGACTCCCAGGAGGTGGTCATCCAGATGAGTGACGATCACAGCAACGAGTGGTACTACAACACCAAGACCGGCAAGGTCGAGCAGTACCAGGGTGCGAAGTCGGGGGACCGGCTCGGGCCGTACTCTTCGCCCGAAGAGGCCGCCCGCGCCCTGGAGAAGGCCCAGGAACGCAACGAGGACTGGGACAACGACCCGAAGTGGAACGACGACTGAGGTCGGGCTCCGACGACGTGCCGAGGGGCACCACCGACAACGGTGGTGCCCCTCGACATTCCGACTACTGTTGCCGACCTGAGGTCAGCGGGCTACTCGCTTGGCCGCGGTCTTCCGGGCCGGAGCCTTGCGCGCCGGCGCCTTCTTGGCAGCCGTCTTCTTCACCGCGGACTTCTTCGCGGCGACGCGCTTCGCGGGCGCCTTCTTGGCGGCGACCTTGCGGGCCGGAGCCTTCTTGGCGGCGACCTTCTTGGCCGGAGCCTTCTTCGCCGCGACCTTCTTCGCCGGCGCCTTCTTGGCGACGGTCTTCTTCGCGACGGTCTTCTTGGCCGTCGTCTTCCGCGCTGCCGTCGTCTTCTTCGCGACGGTCGCGCGCTTCGCCGGCGCCTTCTTCGCGACGGTCTTCTTGGCCGTGACCTTCTTCGCCGGAGCCTTCTTGGCCGCGACCTTCTTCGCGGGGGCCTTCTTGGCGGTGGTCTTCCTGGCCGGCGCCTTCTTCGCCACCGTCTTCTTGGCGGCGGTCTTCTTGGCCGCACTCACCTTCTTCGTCGCTGTCTTCTTTGCTGCGCTGACCTTGCGCGCGGTTGTCGTCTTCGCGGCGCTGGTCTTCTTCGCGACAGTCTTCTTGGCGGGAGAAGCCTTTTTGGCTGTCGCCTTCCCTGCGGCTGCCTTCTTGGCTGGCACTCTGCCTCCTTGGTGCGGCTGAGGAAAACCACGGTGGATTCCTCGTCGTCATGATGATGACAACACTTGTGCGCTACGTAAAGCACCGGAAACGTCCGCAGGTTAAGGAGAACTTGCGGCGTACTGGTGGGCAAATGCCGAAAATCCTTGTGCAGAAGGGATTCCGCCGCGCCCCGAGCATGCCGGATAGCCTGAATAATTTCTTGGCGACACGCGCACAATCTGGCCGTCGAACGCCCCGATCGACGAGTGTTGTCCTCGGCAACGTCCTGCGAACGTGAGGTGCATCGAGCAGATGAAGAGTGCGTACGACGACCTGCGCAACGTCGTCGAACTACCCGACGAGGTGCGTCGCGTGGTGAGCATCGTGCCGTCGTTGACGGAGTCGATCGCGGTCACGCATCGCGCCGAAATCGTTGGTGCGACCGACTGGTGCACACACCCCGCGGACCTCGATGTCGTCCGTGTTCGCGGTACCAAGAATCCTGATGTCGATCGCATCCGCGCACTCGCACCGGACGTCGTCGTCGCGAACGCCGAGGAGAATCGCGCGGCCGATCTCGACGCGTTGCGAACGAGTGGAATCGCGGTCTGGGTGACCGCTCCGACAACGGTGCCCGAATCACTCGACTCGCTCGGCCGCATGCTGTCCGCGATCATCGGCGGCGAACCGCGGTGGCTGCACGATGCGCGCGAGGTGTGGAGTACGCCGTACGACGGAATGCGCCGGCGGGCCGTGATACCGATCTGGCGGCGGCCGTGGATGGCACTCGGCCGGGACACGTTCGCGGGCGATCTGTTGTCGAGGATCGGCATCGACAACGTGCTCCGAGAATCCGGTGAACGTTATCCGCGGATCGACCTCGACGTGTTACCGGACTACGACATCGCGGTGCTGCCGGACGAGCCTTATCCGTTTTCTCCCGACGACGGTCCGGAGGCGTTCACGAAACCCGCGCACTGTGTGTCGGGACGGCATCTGACCTGGTACGGACCGTCACTCGTCGAAGCGCGCGAACTGCTGAGCGAACAGCTCGCGTGACGTCCGCCACGATCTCCACGCGAGATCTAGACGAGTTAGGCATGCCTCACCTACGCTCCCTGCGTGCCGTCGATGACCGCGAAGAAGAAGTGCTGCAAGGACAAGCCGAGGTGCAAGAAGTGCCCGGTCGTCCTGCTGCGCCTGTCCAAGGCAGGCTGCGCCGAGCGGATCGATCGCGTGCACTACAAGGTGGACAAGAAGGTCCCGAAGAAGGTCCTCAAGGAAGCCCGCAAGCGCTGATCAGGACGCTCGGCGGAGCGTGATCACGTCCGCTGCCAGCTGGAGCATTCCGGGGATCGTGGCGTGCGCTGCCTGACCGGTCGCCTCGAGGTCGTCGCCGTACCACCAGCCGTGCTTGCTGATGGTCTGCAGCTCCAGCTCCTCCTGGTTCGCGAACGTCACGTCGACGCGGTCCACCGCGACCGCGAAGAACGTCTGGTGCTGAACGATCCGGCACCCGCCCCACTCGTACTCGATCGTGTTCGTCGCGACCGGTGTGCCGAGGGTGTCGATCGGCAGCACGATGCCGACCTCTTCGCGCAGTTCGCGGCCGGCCGCTTCCGCGACCGTCTCACCGGATTCGACGCCGCCGCCGATCGTGAACCAGTACGGCGTCTGCGGCTTCAGCGGATCCCAGCCGTGCAGCAGCAGCACCTTGCCGTCCGGACGCACCGGCAGCACGCGGGCCGTCGTACGGTGCCGGACCGTTCCTCGTGGTGGCAACTGGGATTCGCTCACACCACAAAACGCTAAAGGACAGTGCCTGCTCCGCGTCGGGTGCTGCGGCGCGTCTCACATGGTTGCTGTGGACATCTACGATCGGAAGCATGGCAAGCATCGGTCTCGGACTGGCAGCGCTCGGGCGTCCCGGGTACATCAATCTCGGGCACGACGAGGACCTGCCGCCGCGACGTGCGGTCGAGGACCTGCGGGTGCGGACGCACGAACTGCTGGAGCAGGCCTGGCAGGCAGGAGTTCGGTACTTCGACGCCGCGCGTTCGTACGGTCTTGCCGAGCAGTTCCTCGGAGAGTGGATCACACCAGAACGTCGTACGGCGATGACCGTCGGGTCGAAATGGGGTTACACCTACGTCGCCGACTGGCGGCACGACGTGGACACGCACGAGGTGAAGGACCACAGTCTCGACACCTTCGAACGCCAATGGCCGGAGACCCTTCAAGCGCTTGGTGGACCGCCGGACTTCTACCTCGTGCACAGCCTCACGTCGGACAGTCCCGCGCTCGAGGACAAGCGCTTGCTGGATCGGCTGCGTGAACTCGCGGACTCCGGTGTCCGCGTCGGTCTGTCCACCAGCGGTCCACGACAGGCCGAGACGCTGCGCAAGGCGTTGTCCTCCGGTACGCCGTTCTCCGCCGTACAAGCCACCTGGAACGTCCTGGAGACGTCAGCCGGCGCCGCACTCGCGGAGGCGCACGACGCCGGCTGGTTCGTCGTCGTCAAGGAGGCCGTCGCGAACGGCCGCCTCACGTCCCGCGCCGGCGAGACGCCGTTCAACGAGTTCGCTCACCAGCACGGCGTCGCACCTGACGCGCTCGCCGTCGGTGCGGCAGTCGCCCAACCGTGGGCCGACGTGGTCCTCAGTGGAGCAACCACGACGGCCCAACTGGCCAGCAACCTCGCTTACCGCACCGACGGCCCACTCACGGAGTTCGCCCAGCAACCAGAGGAGTACTGGACCGAACGCTCATCGCTGCCATGGATTTGACGGCCTGAGCGCCTGACGCAGCGAACCGGACTTCGCAGCCGTTGTCGCGGCCGCCACCGCGGCCTCAGGCTCGGGTGCCGGCACCGGCGGGCATTTCACATCGGAACGATTGCCCGACACCCGTGGCGGTAGCGCGCCCGTCTGCAGGTACGCGACGATGCGGTCGTCCGTGCACGTCACGCCGGACAACGAGCCCGCGTGCGTGGTTCCACCGACACCTTCGATGAGAACCGCGTTCGGGAACGTCTTGCGGGTCTGCAGCGCACCCGAGTACGGCGTTGCGGCGTCGAGGGTCTCGTTGATCATCAAGACACTCTGGACCCGGCTGCCGTCGACCTTCACCGGGTGACCGGCCTTCGCCGGCCAGAACGCACACGGTGCGTTGAACCAGGCGTTGTTCCAGGTCAGGAACGGCGCCTTGGCATAGATGCTCCAGTTGTCCCGCCGCCACGTCTGCCAGTTGGTCGGCCACTTGGCGTCGGTGCAGGACACACCGAGGTAGACGGCGTACCCGTTGTCGTCGAACGGCGGACCGCCGTACAGGTCGACGAGCGGTGCGGCGTTGCCGTCGTGGACCCAGGCCGCGAACGCGTTCGCCACATCGACCCAGCCGTACACGTAGTACGCCGCCTGCGTGAAGATGTCGTTCCACTCGGACGGACCGATCTTGCCGTCGGCGGGATGGCCGATGAGTTTCTTCAGTTCGGCGTAGTAGCGGAGTTCGACCTGCGGCCGCGGTGGTGCCGAGATGCCACGTGGAGTTGTGCGCGGCGACGTACGCGAAGAACACCTTCACGCTCTTGTTGAACGCGATGTCCTGGTCGAGGTTGGCGTCGTACCAGACGCGGGTCGCGTTCACGACGCCGTCGAAGATCACGCGGCGGAAGCGGTTCGGGTACAGCGTTCCGTACACCTGGCCGAGATACGTGCCGTAGGAGAACCCGTAGTAGTTGATCTGCGGGGCGCCGAGGGCCTTCCGGATGCTCTCCATGTCGCGGACCGAGTCGAGCGTCGTGAGGTGACCCAGCAGCGCGTGCTGCGCGTTGTCGCAGGCGGCGGCGTACGCCTTGGAGCGTTGCAGCCAGACCTGCTCGATCTGTCGCGTCACCGGGACGTAGAGCGGGCGGTTGTAGCCCGCGTAGTCCGGGATGCAGCTCAGCGCGGGCTTGCTCGAGCCGACACCGCGCGGGTCGAACCCGATCCAGTCGTACGCGTCGCCGGCGCCGTTCGGGACGAACTCACCGAACACCGCGTAGATCAGACCTGAGCCGCCCGGTCCGCCCGGGTTCACCAGCATCGGGCCCTGGGCCTGCGCGTCGGGTGTCTTGTGCTTGATGCGCGACACCGCCAGCTGGATCTTCGTCCCGTTCGGACGGTCGTAGTCCAGCGGTACTACGACGTACCCGCACTCGGCGCTCCGTGCGGCCAGCCGCGGATCGGTACACGTACCCCACTGCACCGGCGGCGGTGTGTAGCTCGCCGGTTTCGGACGAGCTTGTACGGCGCTCGCAGCCGGAATCGAGGTCAGCGCGCCGGCGACCAGCGCGAACGAAATCCCTACGGCACCAACGAATCGTCGGATCATCAAGAAGCCTCCCCTTTGCCGAAAAACATCGTGAACCGATGTAATCGGTCAGGCAAGGGTTCGCCGACCGTTTCCGGACAGCTACCGGGGAGGTGCGGAGAGTTGCGTCAGAAGGTGTGTTCGTCTCCTGGGAATGCGCCCGAGGCGACCTCGGAGGCGTAGGCGGTGGCGGCGGTGGTGAGGATGCCGCGCAGGTCGGCGTACTGCTTGACGAAGCGCGGCATGGTGCCGGAGCGGAGACCGGCCATGTCCTGCCACACCAGCACCTGAGCGTCGGTGTCGCGGCCGGCGCCGATGCCGATCGTCGGGATCGGGATGCGCTTGGTGATCTCCGCGGCGACGTCGCCCGGGACCATTTCCAGCACCACGGAGAACGCACCGGCTTCGGCGAGCGCCACGGCGTCGTCGATCAGACCGGCTGCCTGATCGCCACGGCCCTGGACGCGGTACCCGCCGATGCTGTGTTCGCTCTGCGGGGTGAAACCGATATGCGCCATCACCGGGATGCCGGACTGGGTGAGCTTCTCGACCATCGGTACGACGGTTCGCCCGCCTTCGAGCTTCACCGCGTGTACGCCGGCTTCCTTCATGAACCGCACTGCTGTGTGGAAGGCCTGCTCCGGTGATGCCTGGTACGAACCGAACGGCAGGTCCGCGACGACCAGCGAGTGCTCGACCGCACCGGCGACCGCGCGCGCCAACGGGATGAGTTCGTCGACCGTCACCCGGAGGGTCGTGTCGTAGCCGAACACGTTGTTCGCGGCGGAGTCACCGACGAGCAGCACCGGGATACCGGCCTGGTCGAAGATCTCGGCGGTGTACTGGTCGTACGCCGTCAGCATCGCCCACTTCTCGCCACGGCTCTTGAAGTCCCGCAGATGATGAATCCGATACCGCCGCGGCCGCTTCACGCCATTACCGGCCGCGCCTTCACCAGACTGTTTGCCTGCACCTCCGCCGTACGGCGAAACCTCCGCCTCACCACCCGACGCAACACTCGCCACCACAGGCGATCCGGTCGCCGGAGCTGCACTGCTCGGGGTTGCGTCGGCGGCCTGTGCTTTGGTCACAGGCGGACCTGCGGTGTCGGTCGGGGTTGGTTGGGCGCGGCGGCCGGCTCGGTGGGAGGTGGCTTGTTCTGGGGAGACCTGGCTGGGGGCGTCCTGCTGGACGCCCGCGCGCCGACGGGCACCGAGCGGGCGAGCTGCACCAGGTACGTGCGGTTGCTCGCCGGCGTCGCTCTCGTACTCCGCGCTCGGGTCGGACAGATACCCGTTGTCGCGCACACCAGGCGCGGCGTCCGGCGCCGGCCGAAGCCGAATCTCCTGAGGCCGAGTCTCCTCACCCTGCCGCCGCTCAACCTCCCCACGCCGCTGAGCCTCCTCGCGCCGCAGGATCTCCTCGCGCCGCTGGGCATCCTCGCGCCGTTGAGCTTCGTCGCGCCGCTGAGTCTCTTCGCGTCGCTGGGCGCCTTCGCGCTGCAGAGCTTCCACGCGTCGCTGGTGGTCTTCGGCTCGGCGGGTGTCTTCCTGCTGACGTGGCGGCTCTTGCCGAACTGCTTCTTCTTGGCGGCGAGCGTCGTCGGGCTCAGGTGAGCGGAGCGGCTCAGCTGAGCGGGTCGGCTCGGGTGCTCGGGGCGGTTCGGGAGCGCGGTCGTGGCCCCAGACCGGTTCGGGGCCTGGGCCTGGCTCGTAGCGGCGCGGTGGTTCCTGGCCGCGGCTGGGCTCTTGAGCGCGTGGTGCGTCAGGTGGTTGGAGACGCTGCGGAGGCCGCGGCGGCTGCTGCGGAACCGACCCGTTGCTCGACCCGTTGCTCGACCCATTACTGCTGAGCCCGTTGCTCGAGCCGTGGTTCAGCCCGTTGCTGGTGCCGTTGTTCGCAGCGGGCGACGGCGGCTGTGGGGCGAACGGGTTCGGCTGTGGTGCCGGGCTGCCCCAGTTCGTGCTGCCGTTGGACGGCTGCGGCGGGCGTTGCGGCGTACCGCTTCCACCCGGAGCCTGAGGCGCCGGAGCCGGGGGCACCGGAGGCTGAGCGGGCCGCGGCTGTGCCGCACCTGACGCACCGTTCGACCCAGGCCCGAACGGACTAGGCCGTCCCTGCGGTGGTGCCTGCGGAGGCTGTTGCGCCGGCGGCTGCGGCCGGAACGGGCTCTGCTCCTGGTGCTCCCGCCCGTACGACTCCTCCCGCGACTCCCCGTAGTACTCCCGGCGCTCCACTCGCTCCGGCTGCTCACCACGCGGTGGCTGCTGCGAAGGAGGTGGCGCACTCGGAAGGTATGGCGGTTTCGGCACATACGGCTGCTGCGGGACGGGCCCGCGCTCGTACGTCCGCGGCGCGTTCGGCAGCGACGGCGAAGGGTCGAGACCCCACCCAGAGGTCCCTGAGTCGCGGTCCCGCCAGGCGTCGTTGTCGTAGTCCGAGCGGCGGTGTTCCTCGGTTGCCCGGTTCGCCGGTCCGGTCCCGTACGGCGAGGGCGACTCCTCGTCGTCACCCTGGGTACCGGCCGACAGGAAGTTGTCAACCATGCCTTCATCGTCCCACCGATGCGGAGGGTGAGCGCCACCGCCTGTGGGTGAGCGATCGCTCACATCGTCCTTGGGCAGGCCGGAGCGGTCGTGGGTCTCCTCGGTGGAGCCCCACGACTGGTCCGGAGCCCAGGGGTCGGGCTGGGACGGTCGGTACCGCCAGGAGTCGCTCAGTGCTCGGCCGCCTTTCGTGCATCCTCACGCCACGCATTGGTGATCGGCAGCCGACGGTCCCGGCCGAACGCCTTGTGGGTGATCTTCGGGCCCGGCGGGTACTGCCGGCGCTTGTACTCCGCTCGGTCGACGAGCTGGATCACCTGCGTGACCAGCCCGGTCTCGAACCCGGCGGCGACGAGTTCCGCACTGCCGCGGTCCTGCTCGACGTAGTCGTCCAGCATGTCGTCGAGCAGGTCGTACGGCGGCAGCGAGTCGGTGTCCTGCTGACCCGGGCGAAGTTCCGCCGACGGTGGCTTGGCGATCGAGTTCGCCGGGATGGGCGGCTGCTGGCCGCGAGCCTTCGCGTCCTCGTTCCGCCATTTCGCGAGCCGCCAGACGACCGTCTTCGGGACGTCCTTCAGCGGCGCGTACCCGCCGACCGCGTCGCCGTAGATCGTCGAGTAGCCGACGGACAGCTCCGACTTGTTGCCGCAGGCAAGTACCAGGTGGCCGTCGGCGTTCGACAGCCCCATCCAGATCACCGCGCGGACCCGCGCCTGCAGGTTCTCCTCGGCGAGCCCGGTCAGGCCGAGCGTGTCCAGGAACGGCTGCACCATCGGCTGGATCGGTACGACGCGGTAGTTCAGGCCGGTCCGCGCGGCGAGGTCGGCGGCGTCGTCCTTGGAGTGGTCGCTGGAGTACACGCTCGGGTTGGAGATCCCGAACACGTGCTCGGCGCCGATCGCGTCGCAGGCGATCGCGGCGACCAGCGAGGAGTCGATGCCGCCCGACAGCCCGAGCAGCACGGACTTGAAGCCGTTCTTCTGGACGTAGTCGCGCAGCCCGGTGACGATCGCGCCGTACATCTCGGCCTCGTCGGACAGCCGCGGCGCGAGGTTCGACTCGATCGCCTCGTACGGCGGGAGCTCGTCGTCCTGGAGGACGGTGTGCACGATCTCGATGCCTTCGTGGGTGCCGGACGGCGTACCCGAGGCGGCCGGCAGGTCGAGGTCGACGACCATGCTGCCCTGCTCGAACTGCGGTGCGCGGGCGAAGATCTTGCCGTCGGCATCGGCGATCAGCGAGTCGCCGTCGAAGACCAGTTCGTCCTGGCCGCCGACGAGGTTCACGTACGCGAGCGCACAGCCGGCCTCGCGGGCGCGGCGCCGTACGAGATCACCGCGGACGTCGTCCTTGTTGGCTTCGTACGGCGAACTGTTGACGACGAGCAGGAGACCGGCACCGGCCTCGCGGGTGACCGCGACGGGGCCGCCGTCCTGCCAGAGGTCCTCGCAGATCACGAGGGCGACGTCGACGCCGTGGATGCGGACGACCTGCAACGTGTTGCCGGGGACGAAGTGCCGGAACTCGTCGAAGACGCCGTAGTTCGGGAGGTGGTGCTTCACGGCGCTCGTGACGACGCGGCCCTGGTGGATGACCGCGGCGGCGTTGGTGGGGGAGCCCTTCGGACGGCCGAGGCGGTCGATGCCCATCGCCGTACCGCCGGCTCTGTCGAGGTACCCGCAGATCACCACGATGTCGCCGAGTCCTTCGTCGGCGAGCCGCTTCGCGAGCGAGTGGATCCGGTGCTGCGAGGCGTCCACGAACGACGCGCGCAGCGCGAGATCCTCCACCGGGTAACCGGTCAGCCCGAGCTCCGGGAACGCGACCACGTGCGCGCCTCGCTCGACCGCGTTCCGGGTCCACGCGACGATCTTGTCGGTGTTCCCGTCGATGTCACCCACGGTCACATTGAGTTGAGCGAGCGCTACCCGAAGCTGAGGCACGAGAGCACATTACTGGTTCCCCAGGCCCGACCCCACGCCCATCGCCAACCTCTTACGAATGCCGAAGGAAACTCCGCACCCGATCGAGGTTCCCGTCCACCGTCTCCATCGCGTCCACGGTCAGCCGCTCACCCTCCAACTGCGCATACTCACTCCGCATCCGCACCACGTGATCCCACCCCACTTCGTGCCACCCGGGGATGCCGCGCCGCCGTCCTTCGAGCCGCCGGCGGTGCTCGCCTTCATCGCTGCAGACACACTCCACGATCCGCAACCGGGCGTCGTACCTCGCGGCCAGTTCGGCCCACCGCTCCGCGATTTCCTCGTTGACCAGACAGTCCATGATCGCGGACTGCCCGAGCATCAGCTGCCGTTCGGCGAGGGTCCCGAGGAGGTCGTAGTACATCGCCAGGAACGCCGGACGGTCGAGGCCGCCGAGGACGCCGTGGGGGCTGAGGGCTCCGAGCAACCAGTCGCCGGCGAAAGCCGGGACTCCGGTTTCGGTGGCCAGTTGTTCGGCCAGCGTCGACTTTCCGGTTCCCGGTAGTCCGGTGAACGCGATGATCTGCTTCACCGTGACGACGTTAGCGAGGTGCGGGCCACGACGAGCGGGGTCAGGGTGGTCCAGCCGAGGGACTTGTAGAGACGGCGGCCTTCGGGGGAGGCGGCCAGGTAGGCGGTGGTGGCGGAGCGGCATCGGGCGGCGTGGGCGAGGGCGGTCATGACGGCCCGCGCGAGACCGCGGCGCCGGTGGGCGGGATCGGTCTGGATCATGTCGGCGACCGCGCCGGTGTGCAGGACCGCCATCCGTCCGGTCGCGGCGAGCTCGCCGTACCCGTAGACCTGTGCCTCGACCACGGACGGCGTGGCGGAGAGTTCGAGCGAGTACGGCGGGGGAACGGGATACGACACGTGGTCGGCGAGCCGGACAGTCATGAGCCATTCGGTGCGGACGATCTCGAGCGGCCGGAGGTCGGCGGCGACGCGATCCGCGGCGCCGGTGATGGTGAGCCACGACGTACCGGGCGGATTGCAGTCGGTCAGCGCGAGATGCGCGGCGGCGGTGGCGTGCTGCTCGGTCGCGACGTACTCGACCCGCCGCTCCGGTTCGCCGATCCGGACGACCGTGACGTCGTCGATGTGTTGGAAGTCGGTCCACCCGCGGGACGCGGACCACCCACGCTGCCAACGAGTCAGAGCTTCCCCGTGCATGCACATATCGAACAGCGACGAAGGTTCACTCGGCAGGGACTTTCGTCGGATGTGCCGCCGACGTCGCATGGATTGACTGGGAACCATGAGCACCCACGGCGGACCGACCGGACTCAGCGAACGCGCCTTGGGCCCGGACCTCGCCCGCGGCTTCATGCTGCTCTTCATCGCGCTCGCGAACTCGCACTACTTCATCGCCGGCCACGCGTACTTCGGCGGATTCCCGACCGACGGATCGCCCGTCGACCGCGGGCTCGGCCTACTCATCGCGACCCTCGTGGACGGTCGCGCGTTCCCGATGTTCGGCGTCCTCTTCGGGTACGGCGTCGCGCAGATCGTCCGCCGCCAACGCGAGTCTGGCAAGGAGTGGTGGCCGATCCGCAAGCTGCTGTGGCGCCGCAGCCTCGTGCTGGTCGTGCTCGGTTTCCTGCACGCGATGCTGCTCTACGTCGGCGACATCCTCGCGGCGTACGGCGTACTCCTGTTCCTCGGTGTCTGGGCCCTGCGCTGGAAGGACCGTTGGCTGTTCGTCGTCGCCACGGCCGTCCTCGTCCTCACCGCACTGCCCAGCGGCGACTCCCTCGCCGGCTCGTCCGATGGCCCCGATCCTTCGATGCTCCCGGCAACCTTCCTCGGTCAGTTCCCCGACCGGTTGGTCGTGCAGCCGTTCATCGCCGGCCTGGGCTGGATCGGCTTCGTCACGCCGTTCCTGATCGGCCTGTGGGCGGGCCGCCGCCGGATCCTCGAACGCCCGGCCGAGCACCTGACCCTGCTCCGTACGACGGCTCTGCTCGGCCTCACGATCGCGATCCTCGGCGCCCTCCCGATCTCGCTCGTCATCGGTGGCGTCATCACCCGGCCCAGCGACCACGCGGTGACCATCCTCGGACCGTTGCACGACGCAACCGGCGTCTTCGGCGGATTCGGGTACGCCGCGCTCATCGTCCTCATCGCCCACAGATTGGGCGATCGCCAGGGTCGCCTGACCGTGGCGATCGCCGCCGTCGGACAACGATCGTTGACGTGCTATCTGGCCCAGTCCGTCGTCTGGGCTGTCGTGTTCACGCCGTACCTGCTCGACCTCTCGGACACGCTCACCACGACCACGACAGCTTTGCTCGCCGTCGCGACCTGGCTGGCGACCGTACTGCTCGCCGACCGGATGCGACGCGCCAACTACCGCGGACCGTTCGAGCTCCTGATCCGGAGGATCACTTATCAGCCCAGGACGATCTCGGACACGCGGTCCCGCAACTCCGGGAGCCGCGCGTAGAACACGTCACCCGGGCACTGCGTCGTGTTGTAGTCCCGGTGCCCGACGATCGCGACCTGCGGGTCCAGGCCGTACTTCGTGCACAACCACGCGCACGTCAGCGCCGACATGTCGAACAGCGCGACCGGCACGTTCTCGGTCACGTAGATGCCTTCGTGCTCGATGCCGATCGTGTGGCTGTTGTGGTTCGCGGTCTGCGCGCCGAGCACGTTCTGCCCGTTGTTGATCGACGACAGCGACTTGCTCCGGCCCTCCATCAGGAAGCCGCCGCGGCTGATCGTGAGCTGGTTGCCGATGTCGATCCAGCCGTTGGTGTCCATGTGCAGGTCCTGGATCCAGTGCTGGACCTTGTACGCCGCCGCGAGCGAGTAGTCGGTGACGTTCGGGCTCGCGGTGTGGTGGATGACGATGTGGTCGGGCTTGCCGATCACCTGCGTCGCGGACTTCGGCGGGCGCGCCGACCATTCGGTGCGCGTGTAGCAGCGTGGCGCGGGGGCGGCGTGCGCTGCTGTCGGGACGGTGATGCCGCCGAGCAGTACGCCGCCGGCGGTTGCGCCGAGGACGGTACGCCGGGACACCCGGGCATGTTGGAATCTTTCTGGGGCGGTCATGTTATAGAAAATCCCCTACCGCCGAGGCCTCCAAACCGGAATGATCTAATGACGTGGTGACACAGAGTCAGGCGCCGGACGTGGTGCGGATGGGGCGGGTCGGCAAGGCGGTGCGGGTGCTCGTCGCGGTCGCCGGGATCGGCCTGCTGATCAACGGTTCGGTGCGTGCCAGCGACGACGCGTGGCCGTTCGGTCCGATGTCGCAGTACGCGATGTCGGTGCCGGACGACGCCAAGATCGACTACACCCGGGTCAGCGCGGTGACGGACGCCGGCACGACGGTCGACGTACCGCTGAACATCGAGGGCGCCGGGGTCGCGCGGGCCGAGATCGAGGCGCGGGCCGGGGAGATCGTGAAGGACCCGTCGTTGTTGCAGCAGGTCGCGGACGGGTGGGCCCGCAAGCATCCTGACGAGCCGAAGTACGTGAAGCTCGAACTGATCCGCGACACGACCCAGCTGGTGAAGGGCAAGGTCGAAGGACCGCCGACGTCCCAGGTGCTCGCGACCTGGGAGGTACGTCGATGAGAGTCGCCAACTGGTTCACGCCGACGATCGCCTTGGCGCGGATCGCCTGGCTGCGGACGGTCCTGTACCTGTTCGTCATCCTCGACATGCACGCGTTCGTCCGCGACACCCGCGACAAGGGCGAGCACCCCGGGCTGTACCAGCCGTTGCTCCTCGCCCGCCTCCTCGACCTGCCCAAACCGTCGGTCGCGAACACGACGATCCTGTACGTCGTCCTGATCGTCGCGTGCCTGATCGGGGCGACGAACTACTTCCCGCGGGTGGCCGGCTGGATCGTCGCGCCGGCGTTCACCTGGTGGGTGCTGATCGGGATGAGCGACGGCAAGGTCGACCACGACCACCTCGCGCTGGTGATCGCGCTGTGGGTCCTGCCGACCGTGAAGGCGGGCAGCCGGGGCATCACGTCGTACGGCGACCAGACTCGGTCGGAAGCGGCCGGCTGGGCGATCCGGTGCATCCAGATCTGCGTGATCGCGACGTACTTCCTGTCCGCGGTCGCGAAACTGCGCAGTGCCGGATGGGCGCTGAGCTGGCCCGGCAGCGCCGTACTGACCTGGGCGATCGTGCGCCGGCCGCACCCGGTCGGGGAGTGGCTGCTGCACTATCCGTGGGTGCTGCACGTGATGCAGTGGGTCGGCATCATCGGGGAGTTCTGCTCGCCGCTGATCCTCTGGCTCAAGGGGCGCTGGCAGCTGTTCGGGGCGCTGTTCTTCCTCGGGTTCCACGCGGCGAACACGGCGATCCTGCTGATCCACTTCCTGCCGACGGTCGCCTGCTGGCTCGCGTTCGCGCCGCTGGAGCGCGTCGTACCGTGGTACCGGTCCCGCCGCGCAGCCCGTTCAGACCGCTCAGCCGGCTCAGACAGCGATGCCGGAGAGGCCGAAGACCAGGCCGAACACGGCCGGCAGGCCGAGCAGCAGGCCGGCGCGTAGCTTGAACCGGCGGCCGCCGGGGCCCGGGGTCCGGACGACCCGGGACAGCACGGCGCCCGCGTACCCGAAGACCAGGGCGGCGAGCAGGATCTGGCGGGTCGGCAGGTTGTCCGCGTTGTGATGTGTCAGCCCGAGCGTGACCAGGCCCGGGCAGCAGAACGCGACCATGCCGAACCCGAGCTCCGGGATCGGCAGCCAGCGGCGCCCGAGCACGTCCCGCTCGGCAGGTCGTTTACGCCGCAGCGACTGCGCGAACCGGGCGGTGCTGACGATCAGGTCGCTGAGGCAGAGGACCGCGGCCACGATCAGGGCGGCGTGGAAGATCGTCTGCACAAAGAGACACGCTAGGCCCTGAATGCGGTCATGTCCGGCCTGCCACGTAACGTCTGCTTAACAAGGGCGGGGCACACTGTGAGAGACCCCGGGTTGAGCTGATGAGAGGTGGACTGATGGACAAGCAGCAGGAGTTCGTACTGCGCGCGCTGGAGGAGCGCGACGTACGCTTCGTGCGGCTCTGGTTCACCGACGTGCTCGGGTTCCTGAAGTCGGTGGCGGTCGCGCCGGCGGAGCTGGAGAGCGCGTTCGCGGAAGGACTCGGCTTCGACGGGTCGGCGATCGAGGGCTTCGCCCGGGTGACCGAGGCCGACATGCTGGCCAAGCCGGATCCGTCGACGTTCCAGATCCTGCCCTGGCGGGGCGAGACGATGGGCACCGCGCGGATGTTCTGCGACATCAACATGCCCGACGGCTCGGCGTCGTTCGCCGACCCGCGGCACGTGCTGAAGCGCACCCTGTCGAAGGCGGCCGACCTCGGGTTCACGTTCTACACGCACCCGGAGATCGAGTTCTACCTGTTCAAGTCGCTCACCGGCGCCCCCGGTACGACGCCGGAGCCGGTCGACTCGTCCGGGTACTTCGACCACACGCCGCAGGGCATCGGCAACGACTTCCGCCGCGAGGCGATCACGATGCTCGAGTCGATGGGGATCTCGGTCGAGTTCAGCCACCACGAGGGCGGCCCGGGCCAGCAGGAGATCGACCTGCGGTACGCCGACGCGCTGTCGACCGCCGACAACATCATGACGTTCCGCGTCGTGGTGAAGGAGGTGGCGCTCTCGCAGGGCATCTACGCGTCGTTCATGCCGAAGCCGTTGTCGGACCAGCCCGGGTCCGGGATGCACACCCACATGTCGCTGTTCGAGGGTGACCGCAACGCGTTCTTCGAGGGCGGCGCGCAGTACCAGCTGTCGAAGACCGGGCGGGCGTTCATCGCCGGCCTGCTGCAGCACGCGGCCGAGATCACCGCGGTGACGAACCAGTGGGTGAACTCGTACAAGCGGCTCGCCGTCGGGGACGAGGCGCCGTCGTTCGTGTCCTGGGGTCACAACAACCGGTCCGCGCTCGTGCGGGTGCCGATGTACAAGCCGCACAAGGGCCAGTCCTCGCGGGTGGAGTTCCGGTCGCTCGACTCGGCCGCGAACCCGTACCTCGCCTTCGCGCTGATGCTCGCCGCCGGCCTGAAGGGCATCGAGGAGGGCTACGAGCTCCCCGTCGAGGTCGAGGAAGACATCTGGTCCCTGACGCCACGCGAACGCAAGGCGCTCGGTATCAAACCCCTCCCCGGCAGCCTCGCCGAAGCCATCAGCGCAATGGAAGACAGCGAACTG
Source organism: uncultured Actinomycetota bacterium (assembly GCA_963822475.1). GTDB lineage: Bacteria > Actinomycetota > Actinomycetes > Propionibacteriales > Kribbellaceae > Kribbella. The sequence goes on along the minus strand of CAWGHT010000004.1, from coordinate 1,004,534 downwards.
GTCGCCGAAACCCTCGGCGAACACGTCTTCGACTTCTTCCTCCGCAACAAACGCGCCGAATGGCAGGACTACCGCCGCCAAGTAACCCCCTTCGAACTGAACAAGCTGCTCCCGGTTCTGTAGGACCGTCAGCCGTCGACCTTGAAGGGGTCGTGGTCGGTGAGGAGTTTGTCCAGGCGGGCCTGGTCTACTCGGGTGGTTACTGCGGAGAGTTCTTGGCGGTCGCGGACGACCTTGCACAGGACGACTGTCGACGTGACGACGTACAGCAGGCCGAGGGCGAGGAACGCTCGTACCCAGGGTTCGGCTGGTAGGTAGGCCAGGGCGATCACCATCGCCGAGACCGAGATCCCGAAGGATGCGACCGCCTGCGCGTAGAACGCTGCCGTCTGCTGCGGCTGGATTCTTTTCGTCATGCCCGAATCGTCGACCACCCGAGCCGCGGTGACATCCGTAGAACCACTCGGTTCAGACGCCGGCGGTCTGAGGTGGGGCGTCGTCGGAGGCGTGCTTGGAGGCCCAGCGGGCGGCCGCGGTGGAGTGGCGGTACGGCGGTTCGGTGCCGGCCGGGGTGGCTTCGACGACGGCCTCGAGTGACGGGGCCCTCGTGGGGATCGGCGTGCCGTCGGGAGCCAGGGCGTTGACCTCTTCGACGGTCAGCAGGCCGACGGGACGCACGCCTTCGGTGATGATCACGATGCAGCCGGGAATCACCTGCTGGGCCCGATTTCCCTTGGCAGGAACGAGAATTCCGTCGACCGGCGTCCGCCAGGCGCCCGGCGAGAAGTGCCGCAGCGCGATCCCGGCCTGGCCGTCCTCGGGGGTGCGGGGCGGGAGGTACGCGGTCGCCGTGTAGTCGTAGTCGTAGTCCGGCTCCGGCGGTCCCGAGACCCGTCCACCTTGCTGGGGTGTCAACCACACCACCGTGCCTTGCACGGCGAGTGACCCCGTCATCATGACCATGAACAGTCATCATGCCCGACTACTGAGCGAGTTCGCTACACGACACCGTGTATTCGCTGCAATCGATCCGCGATCCAGCCGAGACTTTGAGAAGCCACCAACCATTTCGCGGGCCCGAAAGTGGTTGGTGGCTTCTCAAAGTGGGGGATTGGGTAGCCTGCGGGGGTGGCTGACGGGCGGAGGGGGTCGTGGGAGGGCCGGCTGGTTCGGCTGGGGTTCGAGGACCCGCGGCGGGCGGCCGGCATCCTCGAGGACCTCGACGCGCTCGACTCGCACAGTCCGCTGGCCACCGAGCAGCTGATCACGACGCTCTCGGAGTCGGCCGATCCTGATCTCGCGCTGCAGAGTCTCTGTGCGATCGCCGAGGCGCTGCACCGGAACAAGCACGACCTCGCCGCGTTCGCCCGCACCCTCGAGATGGACGACGGCTTCCGTCGCCGGCTCGTGTACGTGCTCGGCGCGAGCGAGGCGCTCGGGCGGCATCTCGGCGTACATCCACGTCACTGGTACGACCTCGCCGACCCGGCCCTCGCGGGTGCCCGGCCGTCGGTGGAGGATGTCGCCGCCAAGCTCGCGACCGCCGTCGACGCGGAGAACCCGGTCGACGCGCTGCGGGTCGAGTACCGCCGGCTGCTGCTCCGGCTCGCCGCCCGGGATCTCGCCGAGGGGCTGCTCGTCGACGAGGTCGCCGCCGTACTCGCGGATCTCGCCGCGGGAGCGCTCGAGACCGCACTGCACATCGCCCGCAACGAGTACTTCGACGCCCATCCCGGCGCCGCCGACTGCCGGCTCGCGATCATTGCCATGGGCAAGTGCGGTGGCCGGGAACTCAACTACGTCAGCGATGTCGACGTACTGTTCGTCGCCGAGCCGCTCGACGGCGAACCGGAGCTGCCGGCCCTCAAGACCGCGACCCAGCTCGCCGCGGCCGCGATGCGGATCTGCTCGGCGCACACCGGCGAGGGCACGCTCTGGCCGGTCGACGCCGCACTCCGGCCCGAAGGCAAGACCGGCCCGCTCGTCCGCACCCTCGACAGCCACTTCGCGTACTACCAGCGCTGGGCGAAGACCTGGGAGTTCCAGGCCCTCCTGAAGGCGCGCCCGGTCGCAGGCGACGCCGAGCTCGGTCGCGAGTACTCCGAGAAGATCGGTCGGCTCACGTGGTCCGCCGCCGACCGCGAAGGGTTCGTGTCCGACGTCCAGGCGATGCGCCGGCGCGTCATCGACCACATCCCGGCGGCAGACGTGGACCGCCAGCTGAAGCTCGGTCCCGGTGGATTGCGCGATGTGGAGTTCGCCGTACAGCTCCTGCAGCTCGTGCACGGTCGCAGCGACGACTCGGTCCGCAGCGGTACGACGCTGGTCGCGCTGGAAGCCCTGACGAGCAGCGGGTACGTCGGCCGCACGGACGGCGCCGTACTCGCGGATGCGTACCGCTTCCTGCGGTCGATGGAGCACCGCATCCAGCTGTTCCGCCTGCGCCGTACGCATCAGGTCCCGGACGACGAGGCCGACCTGCGGCGGCTCGGCCGCTCGCTCGGCTTCACGAAGAACCCGGTCACCGATCTCACCGCCGCCTGGAAGAAGCACGCGCTCGAGGTACGGCGCCTGCACGAGAAGCTGTTCTACCGCCCGCTGCTCGCGGCGGTCGCGCGGATCCCGGGCGTCGAAGTACGCCTCACGCCCGAGGCGGCCAAGCAGCGGCTGACGGCCCTCGGGTACGCCGATCCCGCGTCGGCGCTGCGGCACATCGAAGCCCTGTCCGAGGGGGTCTCGCGGCGTTCGTCGATCCAGAAGGCGTTGCTGCCCGCGATGCTCGGCTGGTTCGCCGAATCGCCTGATCCGGACGCCGGCCTGCTCGCGTTCCGCACGATCTCCGACGCCCTCGGCTCGACGCCCTGGTACCTGCGCCAACTGCGCGACGAGGGCGCGTCGGCCGAGCGGCTGGCGCACCTGCTGGCCAGCGGCCGGTACGCCGTCGACCTGTTGCAGCGTGCGCCGGAAGCGACCGCGATGTTCGCCGACGAGCGCGAGCTGACGCCGCGCGGCGAGGAGGCCCTGCTCGCCGAGATGTCCGCCGCCGCTCGGCGACAGGATTCGCCCGAGACCGCGGTCGCCGCGATCCGCGCCGTACGACGCCGTGAACTGTTCCGGACCGCGGCGGCCGACCTGTCCGGCCTGCTCGATGTCGAGACCGTCGGCGACGGGTTGACCGACATCGCCGTCGGAACGCTGACAGCCGCGCTCGAAGTCGCGCGCAAGGCGGTCGCCAAGGGGGAGCCGGAACCGACGCGGATGTCGATCGTCGCGATGGGCCGGTTCGGCGGTCACGAGCTCGGGTACGGCAGCGACGCGGACGTGATGTTCGTCCACGACCCGCTCCCGGGCGCGGACGAGAAGAAGGCGACGGACTTCGCGACCCAGGCGGCGACCGAGCTGCGCCGGATGCTGTCGTTGCCGGGCGCCGATCCGGCCGTCGCGATCGATGCGGACCTGCGCCCCGAAGGCCGGCAAGGACCGTTGGTACGGACGCTGGCGTCGTACGCTTCCTACTACGCGCGCTGGTCGGCCGTGTGGGAAGCGCAGGCGCTGCTCCGCGCCGACCCGTTGTGCGGCGACGCCGACCTGTGCCAGTCGTTCCGCGAGCTGATCGACCCGCTGCGCTACCCGGTGAACGGGGTGAGCGAACGCGACGTGATGGAGATCCGCCGGATCAAGGCGCGCGTCGACGCCGAGCGGCTGCCGCGCGGCGCCGACCGGAGCACGCACACCAAGCTCGGCCGCGGCGGTCTCGCCGACATCGAGTGGACCGTTCAGCTCCTGCAACTCCGCGAGGCGCACCGCGTTCCCAGTCTCCGTACGACGCGCACACTCACCGCGCTCCGGGCCGGGGTGGAGGCCAACCTCGTCGACCCCACCGAGGCCGAGACGCTGCAAGCGGCCTGGGTGCTGGCCACCCGGATCCGCAACGCGATCATGCTCGTCCGCGCCCGCCCCGGCGACTCGCTCCCACGCGATCCACGCGACCTGGCCGCCGTGGCCCAGATCTGCGGCTACCCACCCGGCGAGTCCGGCCGCTTCTCCGACGACTACCTCCGCACCACCCGCCGAGCCCACAACACCGTCGCCCGCCTCTTCTGGGACGACTGACCGTACCGAAGAACGGGTAGTCGTCCCGCCCGATCTCCGATCCGCGCATTCCACCCGCTCGCGCCTGCATGCCGGAGTCGACCACTACCCGTTCTTCGGTCCGCAGCATTGACAGGCAACCTTTTAGTTGCCTATTGTCGAAGGTGTGGAGTTGGTGTTCAAGGCGTTGGCCGACGAGGGGCGGCGGCGGTTGCTGGATGCTCTGCGGGAGCGCAACGGGCAGAGCCTGCAGGAGCTGTGTGAGCTGCTGCCCGAGCTGACCCGGCAGGGTGTGACCAAGCACCTGCGGATCCTCGAGGACGCGAACCTCGTGGTCACGGTCAAACGCGGACGCCACAAACTCCACTACCTGAACCCGGTGCCGATCAACGAGATCGCCGAACGGTGGCTGAGCAACTACGAACGCGACAAGCTACGTGCGCTCAGCGCGCTCAAGGCTGCCCTGGAAACGAGAACTGTGGAGGAAAGATGAGCAAGTCGGCCATGATCCACGTGACCTACATCGAGACCACTCCGGAGAAGCTGTGGGAGGCGCTCACCTCGGGAGCGTTCACCCAGCTGTACTGGTTCGGCCGCCGGATCGAGTCGGACTGGACGGTCGGCTCGCCCGTGCGCTTCTACGACAGCGCTGACGACAGCCTGACCGACTCCGGCGAGGTCCTGCTGTACGACGAGCCGAAAACGCTGGCGTACACCTTCAAGAACGAGTTCCCCGAGGCTCGCGCCGACGACGCCCCGGGCCGGGTGACGTTCACGATCGAGCCGGCCGGCAAGAACGTGGTGAAACTGCAGGTCGTGCACGACGAGATCGCCGAGGACACCGTCGAGGGCTGGCGGAACGGCTGGGCCCCGATCCTCGCCAACCTGAAGACCTACCTGGAGACCAACCGAACCCTGGAGATCACCTTCTCCTAGAATTCACCTGGTGGGAGCAACAGATCAGGTCCGGCAAGTAGGTGTCTTCAGCACCGTCCGCCGCAGTGTGCGGATGACGGTCGGGCAGAAGCGCGTCTGGGAGACACGGTGGTCGGAGCTCGGCCGCACGCAGGAGGATCTGCCGCAAGGCGACCTGGATCTGGCCGAGTGGTTCGGCCGTACGGCGCCGACCGTGCTGGAGATCGGGTCCGGGATGGGGGAGGCGACCGCGCAGCTCGCCGTCGCGGCGCCCGAGGTCAACCACGTGGCCGCGGAGGTCTACCCGGCCGGTCTCGGTCAGCTGATGCTGTGGGTGGAGAAGTACGACCTCGACAACGTCCGCCTGCTGCAGGGCGACGCGCTGGACTTCCTGCGTGATCACGTCGCCCCCGGCGCGCTGGCCGGCGTACGGATCTACTTCCCGGACCCGTGGCCGAAGAAGCGGCACCACAAACGCCGACTCGTCACGTCGCCGTTCGTCGCGCTGATCGCCGACCGCCTGCAGCCGGGCGGGACGTTGCACCTGGCAACGGACTGGGCGGACTACGCCGACCGCATGCTCGAGGTCTGCGCGGCCGAACCCTCATTGCGTAACGAGTACGGCGGCTGGGCCCCGCGACCCGAGTGGCGGCCGGTCACCAAGTTCGAGTCCCGCGCCCAGGCCGAGGGCCGCGACGTCCGCGACCTGATCTACACCAAGCTCTAACGACGGAAGGCGCCTGGCGCGATGCCGAATTCGCGCTTGAAGGTCTTGGCGAACGCGAACTCCGAGGAGTAGCCGCAGCGTCTGGCCACAGTGGACAGCGGGGCGTCGCTCGCTTGCAGCAGCTTCGCCGCGATGGTCATCCGCCACCAGGTCAGGTACGCCAGCGGCGGCTTGCCCACGAGCGCGGTGAAGCGTTGGGCGAACACAGTCCGGGACAGCCCGGCCCGCGCGCCGAGTTCCGCCACCGTCCACGGCGCTTCAGGCTCGGCGTGCATTGCTTGCAGCGCCGCGCTCACGGCGCGATCCGCGAGCGCCGCGGACCAGCCAGTCGACGAGCCTGTCGACTGATCGTCGAACCAGGCACGCAGCATGTAGAGCAGCAGGAGTTCCAGCAGCGCGGACACGCTCGCGGTCGCACCCGCGCGCGGCTCGGCGAGTTCGGCGCCGAGCAGGTCCACCGCGGTCCGTAGCCGCTGGTGGTGCCCGACGTGGGCGGGCAGGTGCACGATCTCGGGCAGGTCGGCCAGCAGCGGGTGGGGACGCGACCGGTCGAGCAGGTAGGCGCCGCAGAGCAGCTCGGTGACCGCGCCGCCGGTGCTTGGATCCTCGCGGTCGCTCCCGCCCGGCTTGAACTCGGTGAGGGGCGTGCCGGGATCGTCGGCGAGGGCGTGCCCGGGTTCGCTCGGCAGGAACACGATGTCACCGGTGGTCAGCCGCAGCGGCTCGGCGTCGGTCGGCAAGAGCCAGCAGGTGCCGCTGAGCACGATGTGGAATCCGGCGCCGTCGGCCGGCGGAAAACGCAGGCCCCAGGGCGCGCTCAGCTTGTTGCGGTTCGAGTGCGGACGGCCGGTGCGCATCGTCGTCACCGCGTCGCTCAGCACGTCCATGACCACAGCCTACCCCGCGTCCGAGATTCGGAACGATCGAGCATGAATGCCGGATCTATGGACATGGTTCGTCCGTTTCGTTCCGCCGTACGGTCGATTGCGAACCCGACGGAACGATCAACGGAGAACCTCAGATGAAGATCGCACTCAACGGCGCGAGCGGCTACACGGGCCGCCTCGCGGTCGCCGAACTGGCCCGCCGCGGCATCGAAACGGTGCTCGTCGGCCGGGACCCCGAGCGGCTTCGGGCGGCCGCGGGCGGCACCGGCTTCGAGATCCGGATCGCCGACATCGGCGACCAGGATTCGCTGGAGGCGGCGTTCGCGGGCGCCGACGCCGTGGTCAATACCGCCGGGCCGTTCGCTCGGCTCGGCGCGCCGGTCGTGCGCGCGGCGATCGCCGCCGGCGCGCACTACGTCGACACCACGGGAGAACAGCACTACATCAACGAGGTGTTCGACACCTTCACCGATGCCGCCGTCGATGCCGCCGTCGATGCGGGCGTCACGGTCGTGCCGGCGATGGCCGACGACGGCGGGCCGAGCGACTTCATCAGCCACCTCGTCGGGGAGACCGTCGGCGCGGTGGACAGGCTGACGGTGGCCCTCTGGTACCGCGACGGCGCCTTCAGCCGCGGGACGCTGCGGTCGCTCGACCCGGACCGGCTGTTCGACGGCGCGCTGCGCTACGAGAACGGCGGCTGGACGACATACGGCGCGGCGAGCCACGCGACGTGGCGCTTCCCGAGCGGGGACGCGCCCGTCGGGGTGAGCAAGGCGGCGCTCCCGCCGGTGGCGACGGTGCCCAGGCACGTGCCGGTCGGACGTATGGAAGGTGTGCTCGGCGGGTCGTTCGAAGCGCTGAAGGACGGGATCGACCCTGCGGTCCTCGACTCGCTGCCCGAAGGACCTGACGACGAACAGCGGCGGCAGAGCAGGTGGACGATCTCGGTCGAGGCGTCCGGGCACGACGGACGTGTCGTGCGGGGCGAGGTCGAGGGTACGGACGGGTACGGCAAGACCGCGGTGATCGCGGTGGAGGCAGCACGGAGGCTGGTGACGGACGGAGCCAAGCCCGGCGTCCTGGCGCCGTCGCAGGCATTCGACCCGGAGTCGTTCATGGACTTCCTGGCCGGGCACGGTGTCCGGTGGCGGGTGACGGAGGGCTGAACCGCTACCTCTCAGACCGGCTCGTGAAGGACCACTGCCCGGAGCCGACGGTATAGACGGTGTAGCCGTTGTCGTACGTCGCGTCGCCCGCGAACGCCCGCGGTACGGCGTCGACGTCAGCAGCCCGCGCTGACGGCACGTGTACCTCGGCCGTCGTACCGACCGGCACCTGCACGTCCAGCGACAGGACGCGTCCCGTCTTCTTCCACGAGACCGCGACCCGCCCGCGGATCGTCTCGGTCCGGATGCTCGCCGAGTCCACCTCGTCACGGGCATCCGGCCGTACGACGATCCGCTCGCTGCCGGCGTCGACGACGCGGAGTCCGGCGACGTTCTCGAAGACCCACTGCACGACCGTGCCCTGGAAGTAGTGGTTGCGCGACCGCGAATCGTCCTCCCACTTCTCCCACATGGTGTCCGCGCCGAGGTCGAACCAGTAGCCCCAGCTCGGATAGCTCCGCTGCAGCGCGACCTTCGTTGCCACGTCGCCGTACCCGTGGGCGGTCAGCACCGGCAGCAGTACGCCGACGCCCAGGCAGCCCGTGTTGAGATGGAAGCCACGAGCCTCGACATCGGCGGCCAAACCGGCCGCCACTCGCTCGACGAACTCGTCCGGCACGATCCCGAACGCCAGCGGCACGGCGTTCGACGTCTGCCGGTAGTCCGGGTCGTCGGCCGATCGGTACCGTCCTTCGGCGCGATCCAGGAACGTCCGGTTCAGGCCGTCGGCGACCTCCTCGGCCGCCTTCCGGTATTCGTTGGACTGCCCAATCAGCTCGCCGACCTCAGCCGCGACCACGAGCGCCCGGTAGAGGTACGCCGTACCCGTCAGCCGCCGGTCCTCCGGCGCCGGTCCGCCCCCGAACCCGGGCGGCAGCCAGTCGCCGAGCACACTCACCGACAGCCCGTCCTCGACCCGGTCCAGCTCCCAGGCGAGGTAGCGCGTCAACGAATCCCAGTGCTCACGGAGCAGCCGCTCGTCGCCGTACCACCGGTACATCTCGCGCAACAGGAACGGATAGACGGTCGGCCATTCGGTCGCGGGGGAGAGGTCGGTGAAGCCCCAGCCGCTGGTCGGCACGATCACCGGCAGCTGTCCGGAGTCCGCCTGGCTGTCCCGGATGTCGCCGAGCCACTTGGTGAAGAACCGCGCCAGATCGAGGGTCGCGAGCATCGTCGGCGCGCCGACCTGCGCGTCGCCGGTCCACCCGTTCTTCTCGAAGTACGGCGTATCGGTCGGGATCCCGTGCAGATTGCTCAGGATCGTCCGCCGCATCGCCCGCTCGAACTGTTCGTACGGCGCCTGCGTCGAAGCGAACCGGGTCACCGACGAGACGTCCGAGTTCACCACCCGCAGTTGCAGATCGGCGGCCGCGCCCTCGATCTGCACGTACCGGAAGCCCTTGTACGAGAACCGCGGCTCCCACGTCTCGACCCCGGTGCCGGCCGCGATGTACTCGTCGCGCTGGATCCGGTCGCCGTCGACGTGCACGTTCCACGCCGCCACGTTGCCGTCGGCAACCGTTTCGCCGTGCGTGAGGCTGATCGTCGTCCCGGCCGGCGCAGTGGTGGACAGCCTGGTCCAGCCCGCCACGGTCCGCCCGAAGTCCACGATCCACACGCCCGGCCGGACCTCGGTGACCTCGACCGGGTCGACGGTCTCGACCACCCGGATCGGCTCGTGCGCCTGCGCGGTCAGCTTGCCCTTCGGCGCCTCGACGACAGTCGCGGCTGACCAGGCGGAGTCGTCGAACCCGGCCGTGTCCCAGCCGGGCAGCGCGCGTCGCGCGTCGTACGTCTCACCGGTGTAGAGCGAGTCCGACAGCGTCGGGCCGCCGGTGATGCGCCACGTCTCGTCCGTGACCACCTCGTCCACGCGGCCGTCGTCGTACTCGACGACCAACCGCGCGATCAGCCGCGGGTCGGCGGTCCACGGGGTGTCGTGCCAACGCCAGACGTTCACCGAGGTCAGGCCGAAGAAGCCACGCCCGAGTTCGGCGCCGACCACGTTGTCGCCGGCCTGCAGCAGCTCGGTCACGTCGTGCGTGACATAGAGAACAGTGCGGTCGTAGGCAGTGAAGCCCGGATCGAGTACGGCGTCACTCACCGCGTGCCCGTTGAGCCGCAGGTCGGCGTACCCGAGACCGCTCGCGTAGAGCCGGGCGCGCCGGACCGTGCCGTCCACGGCGAACGCACGCCGCAGGAGCGGTGCGCTGTCGGTCACGCCGCCGATCCACTGCGCGGCCCCGAATCCCTCGTCGAGCAGACCGGTCTCGAACCATTCCGGTGCAGCCCACTCACCGCCCTGGTCGTCCCACAACCTGACGGTCCAGTGATACCGCGTCCGCGCCGCCGTCGGCCCGTCGTACTCGATCCCGAACGTCCGCGCCGACTCGACCTTGCCCGAGTCCCACAAGTCTGCGCGCTCCGGCGTCAGCAGCTCCGGCGAGGAGGCGACCAGGATCTGGTACGCCGTCTGCGTCGCGCCGTACCCGGGGGCGACGGCGATCCAGCTGAAGCGCGGCCGGGAGACGTCGACGCCGAGCGGCTGGGCGGCGTACTCGGTCTTCAAAGAGCGGGGAGTCAGCACGCACAGGACCGTAGGCAGCGGTCGCCGCGGCTTTCAACCGTGTGACCAGATCCGGCCGATGATCGAATCTGATCGTTCGTCTCGGTTCGTGATTCGTAGGTCCAAATGCTGAAACCTCAGCATCTTGCTCGACTTTGTCCGCTTTCATAGTCCTATGCAGCTCATCGCGAACGCGCCCGGAGACGCCCTCACCCGGCGCCGGCACGTCGATCTGCTGCGCGTGAACTCCTCGGGTTGTTGAACGACGGCGTAGCTCCTCCCGCCCGTCTCCTCCCCGATCCGTAGGAGTACATCCTATGCGTCGCCTCGTCCTGATCGCCTTGCTCGGCTCGATCGCCCAGCTCGTCGACGGCACCCTCGGCATGGCGTACGGCGTCACCGCCAGCACCGCCCTGCTCATCACCGGGATCACCCCGGCCGTTGCCTCCGCCTCGGTGCACCTGGCCGAGGTCGGCACCACGCTTGCCTCCGGCCTCTCGCACTGGCGGTTCGGCAACGTGGATTGGCGCGTCGTCGCGCTGATCGGGGCTCCCGGCGCGGTCGGGGCGTTCGCCGGCGCGACGTTCCTGTCCAGCCTCTCGACCGAGTCGGCGTCCCTGTGGGTCGCCGGCCTGCTGCTCCTGCTCGGCGTCTACATCCTGGTCCGGTTCGGCACCGGGAAGGTCCGGGCGGTGATCGAGGGCCGCCCAGCAGGGAAGTTCCTCGGCCCGCTCGGTCTGGTGGCCGGCTTCATCGACGCCACCGGCGGTGGCGGCTGGGGCCCGGTCGCGAACTCCGCGCTGCTGTCCAGCGGCAAGCTGGCACCGCGCCGGGCCGTCGGTTCGGTGAACGCTGCCGAGTTCCTGGTCTCGGTCGCCGCCAGCATCGGGTTCCTGTTCGGACTGGGCGGGAAGAACCTGCCGTTCGGCATCGTCGCCGCGCTGCTGATCGGCGGCGTGATCGCTGCCCCGTTCGCCGCCTGGCTGGTGTCCCGGCTGGCCACCCGCTGGCTCGGGGTCGGGGTCGGACTCGTGCTGATCCTGACCAACGCCCGCACCGTGCTGAACGGCCTCGACGTCACCACCGGCCCGCGGTACGCCGTCTACGCGGCCCTCGTCCTGGGCTGGGCCGCGATCGTCACGTACGGCGTCCGCGCCTCGACCCGCCGCACCGTGACCGCGACCGAGCGCCCCGCCGACGAGCGCGAGCTCGAGCCCGTTTCCTGAGCTGCACCCTTCCTTCAAGACAAAAGGTTCCCCCTGTGAGCATCTCCGCCACTCGTCCGTTCCGCCTGCTCGCTGCCGCCCTGGCCCTGACCGTTGCCGCCGCCGGCTGCTCGCGCGCCGACAGCGACGCGTCGCCCGCCGCGTCGAGCGACAAGGGTCCCGCCACCGAGCTGCGGCTCGGCTACTTCCCGAACGTCACCCACGCCGCCGCACTGGTCGGTCTCGGCAAGGGCCTGTTCACCAAGGAGCTCGGCAGCACGAAGCTGGTGCCGACCAAGTTCAACGCCGGCCCGGAGGCCGTCGGCGCGCTGCTCGGCGGCTCGCTGGACGCGTCCTTCATCGGCTCCGGCCCGGCGATCAACGCCTACGCGAAGTCGAACGGCGAGGCGGTCCGGCTGATCGCCGGAGCCACCTCCGGCGGCGCGCAGCTCGTGGTCAAGCCGACGATCACCAAGCCGGCCGACCTGGTCGGCAAGACCGTCGTCACGCCGCAGCTCGGCAACACGCAGGACGTGTCGCTGAAGAAGTGGCTCGCCGAGAACCAGCTGACCGGCAAGGTCAAGGTGACCAACCTGGAGAACGCGCAGACGCTCGACGCGTTCAAGAAGGGCGACGTGGACGCGGCCTGGCTGCCCGAGCCCTGGTCGTCCCGCCTGGTCCTGGACGCCGGCGCGAAGGTGCTGCTCGACGAGGCGACGCTGTGGCCGAACGGGCAGTTCCCGACGACCGTACTGATCGTCCGGACGCAGTTCCTGAAGGAGCACCCGGCCACGGTGACGGCCCTGCTGAAGGGCCTGAACGCGGCGATCGACTTCAGTACGTCGGACGCCGCCCAGGCGAAGACCGTGGTGAACGACCAGCTCAAGGCAGCGACCGGCAAGGCGCTGAAGCCGGCGGTCATCGACCGGGCGTGGGAGCACATCAAGATCACCGCGGACCCGATCGCCGCCACCTTCCCGCAGCTGGCCAAGGACCAGGTCGCCGCGGGGATCGCGAAGCAGGCGCCGAACGTGGCCGGCTTCGCGGACCTGGGACCGCTGAACGAGGTCCTCACCCAGGCAGGCAAGCCGGCGGTCGACGCCGCCGGCCTGGACGCCAAGTAGTAGTCAAGTAGAGGAGAGCCCGATGACCGCCATTGTCGACGCGCCGCCCGACCAGCTCACTCCGGTGCGGTTTCACCAAGTAGGGAAGGCGTTCGGCAGTGGCCGGAAGGCGGTCGTCGCGCTGGACGGCGTCGATCTGGAGGTCAGTGCCGGCGAGTTCGTCTGCCTGCTCGGCGCGTCCGGGTGCGGCAAGACCACGCTGCTCAACCTGGTCGCCGGTCTGGACCGGCCGACGAGCGGACGGATCGAGCTGAACTCGTCGCGCCCGGCGGTCGTCTTCCAGGAAGCCGCGCTGATGCCGTGGCTGACGGCGGCCGGGAACGTCGAGCTTCCGCTGCGGATGGCCGGCGTACCGAAGGCGCAGCGGCGGGCCAAGGCCGCGGAGTTGCTGGAGCTCGTGCGGCTCGCCGGTCTCGGCGACAAGCGACCGCATGAGTTGTCCGGTGGCATGCGGCAGCGGGTCGCCCTCGCTCGCGCTTTGGCCTCAACCACTGACAGCGCCGACGCGGGCAAGCCTTCGCTGCTGCTGATGGACGAGCCGTTCTCAGCGCTGGATGCGATCACCCGCGACGTTCTCCAGGGCGAGTTGCTGCGGATCTGGCGTGCGACCGGTACGGCGATCCTGTTCGTCACGCACGACGTCCGCGAAGCGGTGCGGCTCGGACAACGCGTCGTACTGCTGTCGTCGCGTCCCGGGCGCGTCGTACAGCAGTGGGATGTGGATGACACGCCTGATGCGGTCGACGAGATCAACACCGCGCTGCGCAAGGTGATCAGCAGTCATGCCGCTTGACGTCCAGGAAGGATCCGTCGAGGCCGGCCTGGACGCTCTCGACACACCCGTCAACGCGCCCGAGGGTTCGCGCGTACGGCGGATTGCCGCGCGCATCCTGCCGCCGGTCGGGGCGATCGTCATCCTGGTGGCGATCTGGCAGGCGTTGTGGGCGGCGGCGTTCTGGCCCGAGTTCAAACTGCCCGCGCCGGTCGACGTGTGGGGGCAGATCTGGCAGCTGGTGACGAGCGGCGACATCGTCGAGCTGTTCTGGGTGTCCGTACACCGCGCCGTCATCGGGTTCGCGATCTCGCTGCTGATCGCCGTACCGCTGGGGCTCGCGATCGCGAACATCCGCGTCGTACGGCGGGGGATCGGGCCGCTCGTGTCGGGGCTGCAGAGCCTGCCCTCGGTGGCGTGGGTACCGGCGGCGATCCTGTGGTTCGGGCTGAACGACCGCGCGATCTACTGGGTGGTGCTGCTCGGCGCGGTGCCGTCGATCGCGAACGGGCTGGTGTCCGGTCTCGACCAGGTGCCGCCGATCCTGCCGCGGGTCGGCAAGGCGCTCGGGGCGGGCCGCTTCGGCGGGATCCGGTACATCCTGCTGCCTGCCGCGCTGCCCGGTTTCCTCGGCGGGCTCAAGCAGGGCTGGGCGTTCTCGTGGCGGTCGCTGATGGCGGCCGAGCTGATCGCGACGTCGCCGGAGCTCGGCAAGGGCCTCGGCCAGTTCCTGCACGACGGCATGTCGCTGTCGGACATCTCGATGGTGTTCGCCGGGATCGTGCTGATCTTCGTGGTCGGCGTCGGCATCGAACTGCTGGTCTTCCGCCCGCTGGAGAACTCGGTCCTGCGCGCACGGGGACTCACCACGTCCGCTCGGTGACACAACTAGCCGTACTGTTGGAACGTGGTCCGATTTCTGCCGTTCCTGATCAGCCTCGTGCTGACTGTCTACGCGCTGTTCTCCTGCATCCAGACGCCCGACGAAGACGTGCCGCATCTGCCGAAGCTGCTGTGGGTCGTCCTGATCGTGTTCGTCCCGTTCGCTGGGCCGATCGTGTGGCTGCTGATGTCGCGGGCGCACGCCAACCGTCAGGAGAGCGTCGTACGGCGGGAACCGTCGAAGCCGCCTGCGCGGCCGACGGCGCCCGACGACGATCCGGACTTCCTCAAGTCACTGGACCGCTACCGGGACCCGCGCACGACCGCGAAGCCGACCGAGCCCGAGACCCCGGCAGCCGAGCCGAAGCCGACGAAGCCACCGAAGGAACCGAAGAAACCGAAGGACGCCAAGGGGTCCGAGGACTCCCCGTCCGAGACCGACGACGGTAAGGCCTGAGTTTTCACACAGGCCTTACGCGGTTCGCCGGCTAGGACCTAGGCGGACTTCCGGTGCTCGGGCAGGAGGGTGTTGTCGCGCTCGGACTCCGTCGTGCCGCCCCAGACGCCGTACGGCTCGCCGACGGCGAGGGCGTGCTGGCGGCACTCGGGCTGCACCGGGCAGGTGCCGCAGAGCGACTTGGCCACCATCTCGCGGGCGCGTTTGCGAACGCCACGCTCCGATTCGGGTGAGAAGAAGAGTTCCGGGTTGACGTCCCGGCATGCGGCTTGCGACTGCCAGTCCCACAGATCCATGAGCGGGCGGGGCAGACGAGGCATCCCTCTCGACATGGCAACCTCCTATGACTCACCGTAAGCGCGGACGGGCGCTCGGTGAAAACTATGCTCATCTCAGAGCTAGTTCAACCCTTGTTGTCTCGAAGTTCGGGCCATTCGTTATCGCCGCGTGCCGTCGCGGCCCGTGATCGGCGCTTTTCAGGCGGCGCTTGTGTTGACGTCATCACCTGATGTGACATGAGTCACTTTCACGGTGCAAGTTCGTCTGCACGTGCAGATGCCTCAGGCACCGATCTCGGGGTCGAATCGGTAGTATTCGTGGGCTCCGTGAGGTATGTCCCGTTCGCCGGTCAGGGCCCGGATCACTGTCGCGTGCGTGATCGCCAGAACCGGTCCGTCGGTGCTGGCGGTGTGCCGGGCGAGGGCGGCGCGGGCGCGTTCGCGGACCCGGGACAGCGGCTCCCAGGGTCGCTGGATGCCGTCCGGCCACTCTCCGTCGTACGCCTCGAACTCGGCCTGCGCCGCGCGGACGTCGGCGGCGCTGCGCCACAGACCGGTATGGTCCGGCAACCAGTCGCGCAGGTCGTAGTCGACCTTGACGCCGAGTGCGAGCCGGTGGCCGATGATCGCGGCACTGTGCAGGGCCCGGGTGAAGGGGGAGCTGACCAGGTAGGTCGCGCGGATGCCGCCGAGCAGGTCGGCGAGCTCCTCGGCCTGTTTCGTCCCGAGGACGGTGAGTGGGGCGGAGTCGGCCGCCATCGACCCGGCCAGCCGCGGGAATCGATCGGCTCGTAGTCCGGCTCACCGTGGCGGACGAGATAGATCTGCGTCACGGGCATGGGCGTTGCCGGGAGTGGATCTGCGTCACGGGCATGTTCTACCTGAGATGTCTGGCCCCCGCCCATCCACGGGTGTGGCCGGGCGGCGGCGAGTCGGTCAGGGACGTCGGCGGCCGCACCTGGTGCAGCTCGTCGAAGAGGTTGTCGACGCCGGCCCGTGGCGCGACCGGCGAGGTCTGCGCGTCGATCCAGCGGATCTCGGTCGCGCCCTGGTGGCCGTGCACGGCCAGGATCGCGTCGACGTTCGGCCAGACGGCCGTCGCCGGGTTGTCGCCGCGCCAGCGCAGGGCCACCGAGCCGTCGGTGAACTCACACCCTTCCGCCACCACGCCGGTCCCGGACACGCCACTGGGATCTCGGTACCGAACCAACTCGAAGGTTCGCGGCCTCACCACCTGCTGCACTCCCCGATGTCTCGATCCGGTCTTGCAGCGATCAACGAAGCCACCTAGGGGGTGGTTACTGGCGAGCAACGGGCCGCCGCATGAAAACGCGCTCCGCGGGGTCGAGTCCGAAGGCCGTTTCGACGGCCAGGATCTCGGTCAGCCCCGGCGTGAGTTCCGCGGCCGGCAGCTCCTCGAACCCGAGCCGCGCGTAGTACGGCGCGTTCCACGGCACGCTCCGGAACGTGCTCAGCGTCAGCACCGGAAACCCTCGCTCGGCGGCCCAGGTTCCGACGTACTCGATCAACCCCCGCCCGATCCCGTGCCCCTGCTGATCCGGGTGCACGCTCACCTGCTCGATGTGTACGCCGCCGTCCACCAGCTTCACGAAGACGAAGCCGGTCGGCTTGTCCGCGTCGTCGACCGCGACCCACAGCTGCCCGGCCCGCCGACACTCCTCGAAGATCTCCAGCCCGGGCGGCGGGTGCTCCGCGACGTCCGTCATCCCGATCTCGCGAAACAGCACGCCGGCGGCAACCTCGAGTTCCTGGAGACCGGGGAGCTCGTCTCGATGGGCGGTACGTATGTTCATGGGTGCTATTGTCATCCCCGTGAAGCGCAGCTATTGGCGATTTTTTGAGTGGCCGGCCTTGGTGCCGGGCGACTCAGCCGATCGCTGACGCCCACCCGCAGACACCAGAGCCGGCACGAAGGCAAGGACAACCGTCCTTGCCTTTTCTCGTTCCCCAGCCGGCTGACTGCGTCGCACGCATGCGGACCGGCGGAAAGGTCCCCAGGATGAACACCCTCCCGAAACCGAGCGAACAGCAGTCCCGAGTCGTCGACCGACGTATCGAGAAGACCGTCCCGCTGGTCACCCCGCTCGCCCTGCACGACGAGTTCCCGCTCAGCGACGACGTTGCCCGGACCGTCGCCGACGGACGTCAGGCGGTGGCCGACGTACTGAACGGCGTCGACGACCGCCTGATGGTTGTCGTCGGCCCGTGCTCGGTCCACGACGCCGACGCGGCCCTCGAGTACGCCGAACGCCTCCGGCCGGTCGCCGAGCGGCTCTCCGACGGCCTGCTCGTCGTCATGCGGGTGTACTTCGAGAAGCCGCGCTCGACGCTGGGCTGGAAGGGCCTGATCAACGACCCGGGCCTGGACGGCTCCGGTGACGTGAACCGCGGTTTGCGGATCGCTCGGCGCCTGCTCGTGCAGGTCAGCGAGCTTGGGCTCCCGGTCGGTTGCGAGTTCCTCGACCCGATCACCCCGCAGTACATCGCGGACACCGTCGGCTGGGGTGCGATCGGCGCGCGGACCGTGGAGAGCCAGGTCCACCGGCAGCTGTCGTCCGGTCTGTCGATGCCGATCGGCATGAAGAACCGCCCGGACGGATCGATCGCCACCGCGGTCGACGCGATCAAGGCGGCCGCCGTACCGCATGTCTTCACCGGTATCGACCACGACGGCGCGCCCGCGATCCTGCACACCCGCGGCAACCCGGACTGCCATCTGGTACTGCGTGGCTCGGACAACGGCCCGAACTACGACGCGGAGTCGGTCGCGGGCGCACAGGAGCTGCTGCGTAAGGCCGGCCTGGCCGAGCGGGTCGTGATCGACGCCAGCCACGGCAACAGCCGCAAGGACCACCGCCGGCAGCCGGTGGTGGCCGAGGAGATCGGTGCGCAGGTTGCGGCCGGCAACCAGGCGATCGTCGGCGTGATGCTGGAGTCGTTCCTGCAGGAGGGGCGCCAGGACCTCGACCCGACCCGGGAGCTCGTCTACGGCCAGTCGATCACCGACGCCTGCATGAGCTGGGAGACGACCGAGCAGACCCTCCAGCAGCTGCGGGATGCAGCAATCGCTCGACGCGGATAGCTGTTCACCTCGAGGCCTCGCTTCGGCAACGGGCCCCGCCTAAGGTCCGGACCATGACTGAGATCTCCCGGCGTCTGGTGCTCGGTTCGGTGGCGGGTGGGGCGGCGGTTTCGCTGCTCCCACCGTCACTGCACACCGCGATGGCGCAACCTGTGAGGCGTGGTGGTCTGCGCGCGATCGAGCACGTGATTGTGCTGATGCAGGAGAACCGCTCGTTCGACCACTACTACGGGGCGCTCCGCGGAATCCGCGGGTACGGCGACCGGCAGCCGCTGCGGCTGCGCAACGGCAAGAGCATCTTCCACCAGCCGAAGACAGGCGGTGGCGAGGTGCTGCCGTTCTCGCTCCGGAAGGCCGCCGCCGACGCGGGCCGCAACCCGGACGACATCCAGTACCTCGGCGCGCTGGCCCACGGGTACACCGACGCCACCCAGGCTTGGGCGGGCGGCTGGAACGACGACTGGGTGCAGGCCAAGACGGCCGCCAGCATGACCCACTACGACCGCCGCGACATCCCGCTGCAGTACGAGCTCGCCGAGACGTTCACGATCTGCGACGCGTACCACTGCTCGGTCAACGGTTCGACCAACCCGAACCGCAACTACCTGTGGTCCGGCACCGTCGGCTACGAGCCCGGTACGACGCAGCGCGCGGTGACGAACGCGGCGTACTCCTACGACCACCAGGGCTACGACTGGACGGCGTACCCGGAACGGCTGGAGCAGGCCGGTGTCTCCTGGCAGATCTACCAGGAGTGGGACAACTTCACCGACAACGCGGTCGAGTACTTCAAGACCTTCAAGGAGATCGGGCACCGGATCCTCGAGAACGTACCGGGCGGCTACCGGACGACCGAGGAGTTCTACGACAAGCTTTTCGCGAAGACCGAGGCCGAGCGAACCGTCGCGCTGCAGCAGCTCGAGACGGCCGTCGGGAAGCTTCCGGCCGACGAGCAGGACCTGTTCCACAAGGCGATGTACCGCTCCGAGCCGGAGTCGTTGGTACCGCGCCTGCGCGCCGACATCAAGGCCGGCACGCTGCCGAAGGTGAGCTGGCTGGTCCCGTCCGCGGTCGACTCCGAGCACCCCGGTTCGTCGACGCCCGTCGGCAGCGCGAACCTGATCTACGACGTGCTCGACGCGATCGCCTCCGACCCGGAGACCTGGTCGAAGACCGTGCTGCTGATCAACTTCGACGAGAACGACGGGTACTTCGACCACGTCCCGCCGCCGGTCGCGCCGCAGCCGCCGTCGGGCGAGGGCGACGACTGGTACGCCGGGAAGCCGATCGGTCTCGGCCCGCGCGTCCCGATGACGGTCGTGTCACCGTGGACGGTCGGCGGTCACGTGAACTCGCAGGTCTTCGATCACACCTCGGTACTGCGGTTCCTCGAACTCTGGACCGGTGTCCGCGAGCCGAACATCAGCTCGTGGCGGCGGACGGTCTGCGGTGACCTGACCTCGACGTTCGACTTCGACCGCAGCTACCGGCAGCCGTCCGTCGACAAGCCCGGCCCGGTCCCGGCGCCGATCGACCGCTGGCACCCGGCGCCGCCGACCGACCAGGCTGTCCCCGCGCAGGAGCCCGGTCGGCGCCCCGCCCGCGCACTTCCTTACGGGCCTGCGGTTTCGGGGTCCGTGGCCGACGGCAAGCTGATGCTTGCCCTCAGCAACCACGGCGGGCAGTCGGCGCACTTCGCCGTCTATCCGTACGGCGGTGAACTCCCGGCGCCGGCGCACTTCGACGTCCACCACACCCACGCGGACAAGACTCCGGGGGAGACCCCGACCGCGGTCGCGATCCCCGTCGACGGTCCGTTCGAACTCGCGGTCCAGGGCCCGAACCGGTTCTGGGCGGAGATCGCCGGCACGTCGTCCGGCCCCGCGGCGGGCCTCGACGTACGCATCGAGAACCGCGCCGGCGCTCTGCAGTTGCACCTGGTCAACGCCTCGAGGAAACCGCTGACCGTGAAGCTCAAGGCCCGCGGCTACGGCAGCAAGACCACGACGATCGAGCTCCGCGGCAAGCAGTCCCGCCCGATCTTCTGGCCGACCGAGAGCGGCTGGTACGACGTGGAAGTCACGACCCCCGACGACCCGACGTACCGCCGCCGCCTCTCCGGCCACCTGGAAACGGGCAAGCCCAGCATCACCGGCTGAAGCGCTATGTCATCGTTGTAATGGTGAGCGCACCCACCGACGTACCGAGGGATTTTCCGTACCCGGCGACGAACTACCAGGAGGACAACCGCGGCCAGTTCCACTTCAGCACCCGCGGCGGCTGGATGAACGACGTGAACGCGCCGCTGTACTACCGCGGCGTGTATCACCTCTACTACCAGCACAATCCGTTCAGCCTGGTCTGGGACACGATGCACTGGGGTCACGCGACCAGCACCGACCTCGTGCACTGGACGCAACGACCGATCGCGCTCGACCCGCACGTCCATCCCGGCGACCTGTGGTCCGGCGGCGGCGTCGTGGACACCGGGAACGCGAGCGGTCTGAAGAACGGTGACGACGACCCGATCATCGTCTACTCCGGCACGAACGGTGTCATCGTCTTCTACAGCCTGGACGGCGGTAACACGTTCACGACGTACGCCGACGGAAAGAAGGTCGCGACGCCCGGCGGCACGAGCCGCGACCCGAAGGTGTTCTGGGATCCGGTGTCGAAGCACTGGGGCATGGTCGTGTGGTCGGACGAGGGCGGCAACGGCGTCAACTTCTACACGTCCGCCAACCTGCTCGACTGGACGTTCGCCTCGCGCTACCGGGCGGACTGGTTCTTCGAGTGCCCGAACATGATTCGGATGCCGATCGACGGCGGACTACCGGTGGCTCCTGCACGCCGGCAGCGGTGAGTATCAGGTCGGCGACTGGGACGGTACGGCGTTCCACACCGACTGGACCGGCCCGCAGAAGATCAACCAGACGAAGACGTTCGCCGGCAGCGGGTACTACGCGGGTCTGAACTTCGAGAACGTGCCGAACGACCGGGTCGTGTCGATGGCCTGGCAGGGTGAGAACAAGGGATCGAGCTGGACCGGCAACGCCTCCTTCCCGGTGGATTTGACCCTGCACCACACCGACGATGGCCTCCGCGTGTTCAGCACCCCGATCCCGGAGCTCGCAACGCTGCGCGACAGCACGCAGACCTGGGAGAGCCTGACCGTCGAAGACGGCGTTCAGCAGGTTCCGGCCGGAACTACCTACGAGCTCGAGGCGATCGTCGATGTCCGGGAGGCGAGGAAGTTCAGCCTGCGAGTCGGTCGCGAGGTGGTGTACGACGCCGGCCGGCAGACCCTGGACGATGCCACGCTGCGACCGGTCGACGGGAAGATCACGCTGCGCCTACTCGTCGACCGCGGTCAGTTGGATGTGTTCGGCAACGACGGCGCGGTCTACCAGAGCTACAACATCTCTCCGGCTGAGCCCGAGCTCGTCGCCGAGGGTCGGGTACACCTCGACAGGCTCTCCATCCACCAGCTCAGGTCTATCTGGCGATAGCCGCCGTACATGCGTTGGTCACGGTGATCAGGTCGGCGGGGGACAGGCCGATGTCGAGACCGCGCCGGCCGCCCGAGACGTAGACGGTCGGGTGGTCGGTGGCGGTGCTGTCGACGACCGTGGGCAGGGCGCGTTTCTGACCGATCGGGCTGATGCCGCCGACGACGTACCCGGTGGTGCGCTCGGCGGCGGCCGGGTCGGCCATCACCGCCTTCTTCCCGCCGGCCGCGGATGCGATCGCCTTCAGGTCGAGCTGCTTGTCGACCGGTACGACGCCGACCGTGAGCTTCCCGTCGACCTCGACGAGCAGCGTCTTGAACACCTGCTCCGGCGCCAGCCCGAGCGCATCGGCGGCCTCCAGCCCGAACGACTTCGCCGCCGGATCGTGCTCGTAGGCGTGCGTCGTGAACTCGACCTTCGCCTTCGTCAGCGCAACGGTCGCGGGTGTCCCCTGACTCTGCTTCTTCGCCACGCGGGCGAGCTTAGTGCGCAGCGCCGCAAGTTCGTCGGGCGCTGTGCGTGGTACGAGCTAGTACGAGGACCTCGGGAGGACATGGCCATGGTGATGGGGCCGGGTCGTTGGTGGAGAGTTTTGCTGCGATAGCGCCAGAAACACTCCACCGATCCGCGCGAAATCCTCCACCAACGCAGACAGCCGACGAGCAAGGGTGAACTGGTCCGGGGACTCCTACCCACCTGAAATGACCAGCAGAACTCCCCGCACCACCAAGCCGGCCGACAACACCACCGACGGACTGACGGCGCGGACCACTTGATGAGCGGCGGACCTCTGCCACTCACCAACCGACGTCATAAGGGCCCAACTGTCCCCGCCGGCCGGCGCGGCACGCTCAGCTGTCAGCTGGCCGCGCCTTGTCCGCTTCGTTGGTGAGTGCGTGCAGGTCCGCCGTGGCGGCTGATCCGGACGCAGCAGTGGCCGGGGGTGGGGGCGAGTTCGGCCTGGAGCTCGGAGTCGAGGCTGGTCAGGAGGCCGGCGACCAGGTGGAGGTTCATGCCGCAGACCAGTTGCGGGTGGTCCTTCGCCAGTCGCCGGAACGGGCAGTTGGCCAGCGCGATCCCGCCGTCCTCCGGCCGCGGCTCGAAACCGTGCGCTTCGAGCACCTGCACCAGCAGGTCTCCCTCACCGCGTTCGCGGGCAGTTCGGCCTAGAGCCTCGCCGTACTCGTGGGCTCGGTGGTTGACCGCTTCGCGGGGTGTGAGATTGCTGGTTTCGGCGTCCTGGATGGCGGTGGCGAGGAGGTGGCCGGCGACGGCGTACTGGCGTTCGGGAAGGGTGATCTCGATCTCGCGGTCGGAGCGGTGGTACAGCTTCGCGGGCCGTCCCGCTCCCGGCCCGGTCCGACCGGTCCGACGCTCGTAGCAGGTGTCGAGCAGACCCTCTTCGGTGAGCTTGTCGAGATGGAACGCGACCGTGGTCCGCGGCAGGCCGAGCGCACTGGCCGCGTCGTCCCGACTCACCGGGCCGGGCTGCCCGACGACGTACTCGTAGAGCCGGCGACGGGTCGGCTCCTCCAGTACGGCGACCGCCTGAACGGCGGCGTCCCAGGTCCTGTCCACGGAATGATTCTATCGACAACATCGGTTGGTCTAACAGTATGCTGTCAGTTCGTTGATATCTCAGGGAGTGTGCAGATGGCGATCTCGGCCGACCTCGAGTCCGTCCCCCTCCATATCGTCGCGCGCCGGGCGGAGATCGATCTGCCCGCCGCGCAGCGGGCGGTCGCGGACCTGCTGACCGCGCTCGGGCGGGACCCGCAGAGCGCGCACCTGGCGGACACCCCGCGCCGGGTCGCGAACGCGTACGCGGAGATGCTGACGCCGCGGGAGTTCGAGCTGACCACGTTCCCGAACGACGAGGGGTACGACGAACTCGTCCTCGCCAAGGACATCCCGGTGCAGTCGCTGTGCGAGCACCACCTGCTGCCGTTCCAGGGCGTCGCCCACGTCGGGTACCTGCCCGGCGACCGGATCCTCGGGCTCTCGAAGCTGGCCCGGGTGGTGGAGCTGTTCGCGCGCGACTTCCAGGTGCAGGAGCGGCTGACGAAGCAGGTCGCCGACTGGCTCCAGGATCACCTCGACCCGAAGGGGGTCGGGGTCGTGATCGAGGCCGAGCATCAGTGCATGTCGTTGCGCGGCGTACGCGCGGCAGGCTCGCGGACGGTCACGTCCTCGCTGCAGGGCGTCCTGCGCAACAACCCCAGTTCGCGGCAGGAGTTCTTCGCGCTGACCGGCCTCACCCCGTAAGGGCAGCCAGACGAAGTCTTCGGTCAGGCCGACACGGCGGCCGTCGAGTGGTGGTGGGTGCGGCGTCCGGTGGCCAGGATGTGCGTGAGTTCTCCGGGCAGGAGGTCGGTGCCTGGCACCGGCTCCATCTCGGAGACGTCCAGCCAGCGCACGACGGTGGCGCCGCAGTGGCCGTGGACGGCGAGGATGGAGTCCAGGTCCGGCCAGACGGCCGTCGACGGGTTCGGGCCGTGCCAGCGCAGGGCGACCGAGCCGTCGGTGAACACACAGCCTTCGGCGACGACGCCGGTTCCGGAAACCCCACTGATGTCGGTGTAGCGAACGAGTTCGAATGTCTGGGGTTTCACCGGCGGCACCCCGTGTGGCATGAAAGAGCGGCCATGATCCTTTCCCCGTAGTAGTGGCGTGGTTGGGCATTCGCCACAAACCGGGGACATATACCGACTGTCAGCGGGGAAGGACGGTCTGTAGCGACTCATCTTCTGGAAACAAGCTAGAACCAAACCCCGGAACACGCCAGACCTGAATCCGCGTGTCTCAATCCTCGACCCGTGATCGAATACCACGGTGTTCCTGACGATTGGCACCGATCTGGCCGGAGTAGACGCGCCTGCGAGTGATTTCGGGTTTCTGTTGCACAAGAACCCGGCTCGTCCGCAGGCGATCGACGTCACCGGAGGATCGGCCCATGTGTTCTACCCGGAGGCGACCGGCGAGCGTTGTAGGGCGGCGGTGCTGCTGGAGATCGACCCGATCGGCCTGGTGAAGGCCAGCCGCGGAAAGGCAGCCGAAGGCTTCACGCTCGGCCAGTACGTCAACGACCGCCCGTACGCCGCCTCCAGTCTGCTCGCCGTCGCGCTCGGAAAACTCTTCCGTACGGCGATGAACGGCCGCTGCGACGCCCGCCCGGACCTCGCCGCGCGCCCGATCCCGCTCGAGGTGCACGTCCCGGCGCTCCCGTGCAACGGCGGCGCCGAGCTCGCGGAGCGGTTCTTCGCGCCGCTCGGCTGGACCGTCGACGCCCGCCCGGTGCCGCTCGACCCGGAGATCCCGGCGTGGGGTGATTCGCGGTACGTCGACCTGCGGCTGACCGGCGTACTGCGGCTGGCCGACGCACTCAAACACTTGTACGTGATGCTCCCGGTCCTCGACGACGCCAAGCACTACTGGGTCGGTTCGGACGAGGTCGACAAACTCGTCCGCGCCGGCGACGGCTGGCTGGGCGCGCATCCCGAGAAGGACCTGATCTCGCACCGCTACCTCGCGCACCGGCGCTATCTGGCCGACGCCGTCCTCGAACGGCTGGCCGAGGCGGACGGCGTCGAGCTGGCCGAGGAGGAAGCTCGGACGAGGGCTCGGTGTCGCTCGCGGTCGAACGGCGTACGACGGTGGCCGGCGTACTGCGGGAGCTCGGTGCGCGGCGGATCGCGGACATCGGATGTGGTGAGGGCGCGCTCGTCGGCGAACTGCTGAAGGACCCGATGATCGGTGAGCTGATCGCGACCGACGTATCGGCGCGGGCGCTGATCGGGGCCAAGCGGCGGCTGCACTACGACGACCTGCCGGATCGCCAACGCGACCGGCTGAAGTTCCTGCAGTCGTCGGTCACGTACGCCGACGAACGGCTGGCCGGGCTCGACGCCGTCGTACTGATGGAGGTCGTCGAGCACGTCGATCCGCCGCGGCTGCCTGCGCTAGCGGACTCGGTCTTCCGTGCGGCACGCCCTGCCGCGGTCGTCGTCACCACCCCGAACAGCGAGTACAACGTGCGCTTCCCGTCCCTCCCGGCCGGCAAGTTCCGGCACCCGGACCACCGCTTCGAGTGGACCCGCGCAGAGTTCCGGACGTGGTCCCAGCAGGTCGCGGATCGCTTCGGCTACGTCGTCGAGTTCATGGCCGTCGGCGCCGAGGATCCTGAGGTAGGACCGCCGACCCAGCTCGCACTGTTCCGCCGGGAGGCCCGATGAAGATCGACGTACCGGCTCTCTCCCTGATCGTGCTGGTCGGTGCCAGCGGCTCCGGCAAGTCCACGTTCGCGCGCAAGCACTTCCTGGCGACCGAGGTGATCTCGAGCGACTTCTGCCGCGGTCTCGTCTCGGACGACGAGAACGACCAGGCCGCGACGAAGGACGCCTTCGAGGTGCTCAACTTCATCGCCGGGAAGCGGCTGGCCGCCGGGCGGCTGACGGTGATCGACGCCACCAACGTGCAGCCGGACGCCCGTAAGGAGCTCGTGAACCTGGCCCGCGAGCACGACGTACTCCCGGTCGCGATCGTGCTCGACCCGCCGGAGCGCGTGTGTGTCGAGCGGAACGAGCAACGGGCCGACCGGCAGTTCGGGTCGAAGGTGATCGCTCGGCAGCGCTCGCAGCTGAAGCGCGGCCTGCGCAGCCTCAAACGTGAGGGGTTCCGAACGGTTCATGTGCTGGAAAGCGTCGAGGAGATCGATGCCGTCAGCATCGAACGGACGCGGCTGTACAACGACCTGACCGACCAGAACGGCCCGTTCGACATCATCGGCGACGTGCACGGGTGCCGTCCCGAACTCGAGCGGCTGCTCACCGACCTCGGCTACACGCTGACCCGCGACGACGCCGGCCGACCGGTCGACGCCGTACACCCGGACCGCCGCGCGATCTTCGTCGGTGACCTCGTCGACCGCGGCCCGGACTCTCCCGGCGTACTTCGGCTGGTGATGGGAATGGTTGCGGGCGGCAACGCGTACTGCGTCCCCGGCAATCACGAGGACAAGCTGCTGCGCGCGCTACGGGGCAAGAACGTGAAGATCAGCCACGGGCTCGAGACCACACTGGAGCAACTGGCCGCCGAGCCTTCGGAGTTCCGCGATGAGGTCGCGGCGTTCATCGACGGGCTGATCTCGCACTATGTGTTCGACGACGGCAAGCTCGTCGTGTCGCACGCCGGTCTCGTCGAGCGGATGCACGGTCGTACGTCGGGCCGTGTCCGCTCGTTCTGCCTGTACGGCGAGACCACGGGGGAGACCGACGAGTTCGGGCTGCCGGTGCGCTACCCGTGGGCGAACGACTATCGCGGTCGCGCCATGGTCGTCTACGGCCACACCCCGACGCCTGAGCCGGAGTGGATCAACAACACCATCTGCCTCGACACAGGTTGTGTATTCGGCGGGTCGCTGACCGCGCTGCGCTACCCGGAGCGGGAGCTGGTGGCGGTAGAGGCGGCAGAGGAGTACTACGCGCCGGCGAAGCCGTTGCATGTGGCAACGGCGCCGACGCGCGAGCCCGACGTACTCGAGCTGACCGACGTGACCGGTCGCCGGGTGATCGAGACCGCGTCGCACGGACGGCTGAGCATCCGGGCCGAGCAGGCCGGTGCGGCGCTGGAGGTGATGAGCCGGTTCGCGATCGACCCGAGGTTCCTGCTGTACCTGCCGCCGACAATGAGCCCGGTCGCTACCTCGCCGGAGCCGGGTCTGCTGGAGCACCCGCGGCAGGCTTTCGAGACCTTCCGCGGCCAGGGCGTCACCGAGCTGGTGTGCGAGGAGAAGCACATGGGTTCGCGGGCGGTCGTGCTGCTGACGCGGGACGACGACGTGGCCGAGAAGCGGTTCGGTCTGGCCGGTCGCGGCGCGATCCACACGCGCACCGGGCGGTCGTTCTTCGACGCGGAGCTGACCGACGAGCTGCTGCTCCGGCTGCGCGCGGTCGCCTCTGCTGCCGGCGCGTTCGACGAACTCGACACGTCCTGGCTGCTGCTCGACGCCGAGCTGCTGCCGTGGAGCGCGAAGGCCGAGGACCTCCTCCGGAACCAGTACGCCGCCGTCGGCGCGGCCGCTCGTACGTCGTTGCCCGCAGCAACCGCTGCACTACGGTCCGCTCAGGCGAGCGGCCTGGACGTGGGCGATCTGCTGGCGTCGGCTGAGCGGCGTACGGCGAACGCGGAGCGGTTCACCGCGGCGTACCGGCGGTACTGCTGGCCGACGGACGGGCTCGACGGGGTGCGGGTTGCTCCGTTCCAGGTGCTTGCGTCCGAAGGGGCGACGTACCAGGAACGGCCGCATGCTTGGCATCTCGGTGTCGCGGACCGGATGGTTGCCGCGGGCCCGGAGTTGATCACAGAGACGCGGCGGCTGTTCGTGGACGCGGACAACTGGGACGCCGGGGTCGCGTGGTGGGAGGAGCTGACCGGGGGTGGGGGAAGGAGGGCATGGTCGTGAAGCCTGCCGCGAACCTGACCCGCACGGCGAAGGGTCTCGCCCAGCCGGGGCTAAAGGTGCGCGGACAGGAGTACCTGCGGCTCATCTACGGCCCTGACTACACCGAGCCGGCGAACTTCATCCGTCTCCGCGACCGCAACCTCGGCCACAAACGCTCCTTGGCTCTCCGTGAGTACGCCCTAGGCCTGGAGTCCCTCGACCGCGCCGCCCGCGGCGAACCACTGTGGCGCATCCACGAGTGCGTCTTCGCCGTACTGGCCCTCGAATCCGAACCGATCGACCCTCGCCTCTGACTCGCCGCGGGCTTGGTGTGATGTGCAAGCTCGACAGGAGATGTCGGGTAGCGGGGTAGTGCACCTGAGCGTGAACGTGTCCGCGCGTACACCGTCTCACCGGTGCACTACCTGTCGACCTTGCACATCACCCCTCGTGTGCGAAGAGCGCTCGGTCGGGGTGGGTGGTTTGAGCCGGTGGTTGTGTCCGGCATGTAAATGTCTGCCGGTTTCCCTTGGCAAGGTGTGACATTGCACTTAGGGTCTGTGCAATGTCACACGGTACAGAGGTGAGCGTGGCGCTGACCGGTGGGTTGCTGCACGACTGGCAGCAGCGGAACCGGCAGGCGACGATCCCGCACGCGATCACCGAGCTGCGCAAGGCCGGGAACCTGGAGAACCTCCGTCGGCTGGCCGACCCGTCGGTCGGGCCGTACCGCGGGCGGTACCCGTTCCTGGACACCGACCTCTACAAGACGCTGGAGGGCCTCGCCTACGAGGTCGATCGCGACGACGCGCCGGCCGGTGCGCGGGAGTTCTTCGACGAGGTCGTCGAACTGCTCGAGCAGGCGCAGGCTGACGACGGCTACCTGAACTCGTACTTCCAGGACCCGGACCAGCCGAAGCAGCCCTGGTCGGACCTCGGCTGGGGTCACGAGCTCTACAACCTCGGCCACCTCATCCAGGCGGCCGTGGCTGCACAACGTCAACTGTCCGATGGAAGATTGTTGACAATCGCCCGGCGGTTCTCGGACCTCGTCGTCGAGAAGTACGGCGAACGCGGCGAGGAGGTTGTCGACGGGCATCCCGAGGTCGAGATGGCGCTCGTCGAGCTTTATCGTGAAACCGGCGACGAGGACTACCTCACGCAGGCCCGGCTGTTCGTCGACCGGCGTGGTCACGGGAAGCTCAAGCACACGATCTTCCCAGGGGAGTACTTCCAGGACCACGTGCCGTTCCGCGAGCTGCCCTCCGTCACCGGTCACGCCGTACGGATGGCGTACCTCGCGGCGGGTGCGGCCGACGTACACCTGGAGACCGGCGACCCGACGCTGCTCGCGGCGCTGGAGCGGCTGTGGGACGACATGGTCGCGACCAAGCTGTACCTCACCGGCGGGCTCGGCAGCCGGCACTCCGACGAGGCGATCGGCGACCGGTACGAGCTGCCGTCCGAGCGGGCGTACGCCGAGACCTGCGCGGCGATCGCCACGATGCAGTGGGCCTGGCGGATGTTCCGCGCCACCGGCAAGGCGTCGTACCTCGACGTGTACGAGACCGTGCTCTACAACGCTTACGCCGTTGGGCTTTCGGCCGACGGTACGGCGTTCTTCTACGACAACCCGCTGCAGCGGCGGCCGGACCACGAGCAGCGCTCCGGCGCCGAGGACGGCGGCGAACTGCTCCGCCGGTCATGGTTCGGCTGCCCGTGCTGCCCGCCGAACATCATCCGCTGGATGTCCGAACTCCAGGACCACGTCGCGCTCCACCGCGACGGCACGTTGTACGTCGGTGTCTACGCGGACGCCCGCATCACCAGCGAGGACCTCACCGTCACCGTCACCACCAACTACCCGTGGGACGGCGAGATCACGCTGACGGTCGAGGAAGCACCCGACCGAGGAGCGAGCGATCGCCCTCCGCATCCCGCGATGGGCTTCGGATGCTCAGCTCGACGGACAGTCCGTAGATGTCGGCTGGGCCGTAACAACCCGAAACTTCAAGCGTGGTGACGTACTGCGGTTGACGTTGCCGATGGCACCGAGAGCTCACGGGTCGCACCCGTACCTCGACGCGACCCGCGGTGCGATCGCCGTCGCCCGCGGACCGCTGGTCTATTGCGTCGAGCAACAAGATTCTCAGGCGCCTGTCGACGACCTGTTGGTCACGCCAACTTCCGTGGCCAAGGCGACCGCGCGCCGGCAGGACGACCATCTCGTGCTCGAACTGACCGCGGGTGTCGCCCCAGTCCCGCCTCCCGAGCTCTATCCCGTGCTCACCGAACAGACCCCTGGATCCGCCATCGACGAGGTACCGGTGACGTTCGTGCCGTACTTCCTCTGGGGAAACCGTCAGGCCCTGGCCATGCGTGTATGGCTGCGAACGGAAAGAGAAGACTGATGAAGAGAACTTCCATGCTGGTGGGGCTCGTGGCCTCGGCGGCGCTCGCGCTGACCGCGTGCGGCGGCAACTCGTCCGGCGGCGCGAGCGGTGAATCCGCCGGCCCCGGCGCCAAGGCCGCACAGGGCGGCACGCTCCAGGTGCTCGCGAACGCAGGCTTCTCGCACCTCGACCCGGCCCGCGGTTTCGACGGCGGCGTCAACAACTTCTACCGGCTGATCTACCGCACGCTCACCACCCAGGGCGCGGCGCCGGGTGCCGACGGCACCAAGATCGTGCCGGACCTCGCCACCGACACGGGCAAGCCGTCCGACGGCGGCAAGACCTGGACGTTCACGCTGAAGGACGGCGTGTTCTTCGAGACCGGTGCGCCGATCACGAGTGCCGACGTGAAGTGGGGCGTCTCGCGGGCCTGGGATCCGGAGGTCGGCATCGGCTCGCCGTACGCGAAGCAGCTGATCGACGCGCCCGCGTCGTACCAAGGGCCCTACAAGTCGGGTGACCTGCCGACGATCGCGACGCCGGACGCGAAGACGATCGTGTTCCACCTGAAGAAGCCGTACGCCGACTTCGGCAGCGTGGTCGCGCAGAACACGTTCACGCCGGTGCCGAAGGGGCAGGGCGCGGGCAACTCGCTGGACAGCAAGCCGATCGCGTCGGGGCCGTACAAGGTCTCCGAGTACAAGCCCGGCGCGTCGCTCAAGGTGGTCCGCAACGACAAGTGGGACAAGAAGACCGACGACGTACGGACGGCGAACCCGGACGCGTTCCAGTGGACGTTCGGCCTCGACCCGGCGACGATCGACGAGCGGATGATCGCCGGCCAGGGCACCGACGCCGACGCGATCGCCGGCACCATCCAGGCCGCCACGGTGGCCCGGGTCCAGACCGCGCAGCTCAAGCAGCGCACGATGAGCGGTCTCGGCGGCTGTACGACGTACATGGGGCTGAACTCCACGAAGAAGCCGCTGGACAACGTGAAGGTGCGGCAGGCGATCAACCTCGCGATCAACAAGCAGACCGTCCGCGACGCGGTCGGCGGATCGACCCTCGCCGAGATCGCGACCAGCATCCAGCCGCCGACCATCGCCGGCCGGGTGGACTACGACCCGTACCCGAGCCCGGACCACAAGGGTGACGTCGACGGCGCTCGCAAGCTGCTCACCGAGGCCGGCTTCGCCAGTGGCTTCACGATGACGCTCGACACCCGCGCGCAACCGAAGATGCAGGCGATGGCGGTCGCGATCCAGCAGGCGCTCGAGCCGCTGAAGATCACCGTGAAGATCAACACCATCGACACCGCGACGTACTACGAGGTCATCGGTACGACGTCGCAGCAGCACGACGCGGCGATCACCGGCTGGTGCCCGGACTGGCCGTCCGGCGCGACCTTCCTGCCGCCGCTGTTCGACGGCCGCAACATCACCCCGAAGGGCAACAGCAACCTGGCGCAGCTCAACGACCCGGGCGTGAACGCGAAGATCGACGAGATCGCCAAGCTGACCGACGTCCAGGCCGCGAACAAGGCGTACGGCGAACTGGACAAGCAGATCATGGCGCTGGCGCCGGTCGTCCCGCTGCTGTACGAGAAGGTCCTGATGCTTGTCGGTAGCAACATCGGTGGCGCCTACCTGCACGACGGGTTCTCGGGCGGCATCGACCTGGTGTCGGTCGGACTGAAGGACAGCAGCAAGTGAAGGAAAGAAGAAGAGGGTGGTGGGGGGAGTCGTGACAACCAGCCCTACCCTCGTCGAGGTCGAGGAGGCGGTGCCGTCGTCGGCACCGCCCACCTCGGGCCGGCGGATCCTCACCACGGTCGCGCGGGACAAGGGCGCGCTGGCGTGCCTGCTGTTCCTCGCGATCGTGGTCCTGATGGCGGTCGCCGCGCCGCTGATCACCAAGCTCAGCGGCTGGGGGCCGTACCAGTTCGACTCGGCGGCGATCAACTCCGACCTCGGCGGCGTACCGCACGGAACGCTGGGCGGGATCAGCGGCTCGCACTGGTTCGGCGTCGAGCCGCAGAACGGCCGCGACCTGTTCGCGCGGATCGTGTACGGCGCGCGCGTGTCGATCACGATCTCGTTGTCGGCGACCCTGCTGACCGGGATCCTCGGCGTCGTGCTCGGCATGCTCGCCGGGTTCTACCGCGGCTGGGTCGACCAGGTGATCTCCCGGCTGATGGACTTCCTGATGGCGTTCCCGGCGCTGATCTTCATGATCGCGATCCTGTCGTCGCTGCCGTCCGGGAACCGGCCGGTGCTGCTGGTCGTGGTGATCAGCGCGTTCGGCTGGCCGTACCTGGCGCGGGTGATCCGCGGCCAGACCATGACGCTGGCGAACCGTGAGTTCGTCGAGGCGGCGCGGGCGTCCGGGGCGAAGGACTCGCAGGTGGTGTTCCGGGAGATCCTGCCGAACCTGCGCGGCTCGATCGTCGTGATGACGACGCTCGCGATCCCCGGCTACATCGGCACCGAGGCGGGCCTGTCCTTCCTCGGCGTCGGTGTCTCGCCGCCGACCGCGTCGTGGGGCCAGATGATCTCGAGCTCGGTGAGCTGGTACTCGGTGGACCCGATGTTCTTCGCGATCCCCGGCCTGTTCCTGTTCCTCACCGTGCTCTCGCTCACCGTCCTCGGCGACAAGATCCGCACCCTCATCGACCAGGGAGAAGCCGCATGACGCGCTATGTCCTGGGCCGGCTCGGGGGCGTCGTACTGATCCTGCTGGCCGTGTGCCTGTTCACGTACCTGATCTTCTTCAAGCTCTCGCCGGATCCCGCGGTGATGATCTGCGGCAAGACGTGTACGCCGGAGCGCATCGACTCGATCCGTGACGTGCTCGGGCTCAACCAGCCGCTCCTCACGCAGTTCTGGGATTTCCTGAGTGGGATCTTCGTGGGCCGCGACTACGGCTCGGTGCACTGCTCGGCGCCCTGTCTCGGGTACAGCTTCCAGACCAACGAGTCGGTGTGGAGCATGATCACCGCGCGGCTTCCGGTGAGCATCACGGTCGCGGTCGGTGCCGCCGTACTGTGGCTGCTCGTCGGCGTGATCGGCGGTCTGGTCAGCGCGGTCAAGCAGGGCACGTGGTGGGACCGGTCCGCGATGGGCCTCGCGCTCGGCGGTGTGAGTGTGCCGAACTACGTGCTCGCGCTGCTGCTGCAGTACGTGCTGGTCGTGAAGCTGCAGGTGCTGCCTTTCCCCTCGGCGGTGCCGTTCGCGGACAACCCGCTGCTGTGGTTCGAGTCGTACCTGATGCCGTGGGTCGTGCTCGCCGTCGGCTATGCGTGTCTGTACGCACGGTTGACCCGGAGCAATGTGATCGACACGCTGGCCGAGAACTACTACCGGACCGCGCGGGCCAAGGGACTGAGCGGTGCGCTGATCATGCGCCGCCACGCGTTACGGCCCGCGCTGACGCCGATCACCACGATCTTCGGGATGGACTTCGCCGGACTGCTCGGCGGCGCGCTGATCACCGAGACGGTGTTCGGGCTGAACGGGATCGGCAAGATGGCCGCCGACTCGATCGCCAAGAACGACCAGCCGGTGATCATGGCGGTCACCCTGCTCGCCGCCTTCTTCGTTGTCATCGGCAACGTTGTGGTGGACCTGCTGTACACGGCCCTCGATCCACGGGTACGGGTGGTGTCTTCATGAGTGACGAATTGTTCGTTGTCGACAATCTGACTGTCACGTTGCCGACCAGTCGTGGTCCGGTCGACGTGGTGAAGAACGTGTCGTTCTCGGTTGGCCGGGACGAGACGGTCGGGATCGTCGGCGAGTCCGGGTCGGGCAAGTCGATGACCGCCCTCGCCGTACTCGGGCTGCTGCCACGTGGCGCCCGTACGTCGGGCAGCGTCCGGCTGGACGGCGCCGAGTTGCTCGGGCGCTCGGACCGCGACCTCAGATCCGTGCGGGGCAACGCGATCTCGATGGTGTTCCAGGACCCGTTGTCGTCGCTGAATCCGTACTACACCGTGGGTCTGCAGATCGAGGAGATGTACCGGACCCATCGCGGTGGATCGCGGAAGGCCGCTCGGCGGGTCGCGATCGAGGCGCTGGAGCGGGTGCACATCCCGGATGCGGCGCGCCGGGTCGACCACTACCCGCACCAGTTCTCCGGCGGTATGCGGCAGCGCGTGATGATCGCGATGGCGTTGTGCTGTTCGCCGTCGTTGCTGATCGCGGACGAGCCGACGACCGCGCTGGACGTGACCGTGCAGGCGCAGATCCTGGAGTTGCTCGCGCGAGCTGCAGTCGACGACCGGGACCGGGATGATGTTCATCACCCACGATCTGGCGGTGATCAGCTCGATCGCCCAGCGGGTGCTGGTGATGCAGTCGGGGGATCCGGTCGAGTACGGGACCGCGGAGCAGGTGTTCTCGGATCCGCGGCACGAGTACACGCGGATGCTGCTGGACGCCGTACCGCGGATCGATGACGAGGTGGCGAGCTGTGACGTTGCTGGAAGTGCGGGGCGTGACCAAAGAGTTCGTCACCCGGGGCGAAGGGACGATGGCTCGCAAGTCGGTGTTCACGGCCGTCGACGACGTGAGCTTCGAGGTCGAGCTCGGCGAGACGCTCGCGATCGTGGGCGAATCGGGCAGCGGCAAGTCCACGACCGCGCGGATCGCGGCGCGGTTGCTCGACGCCGACGGCCGGTACGGTCGTGTTCGACGGGCAGGACGTGACGAAGGCCAGGGGCAGGGAGCTGGCGTCGTTCCGGAACAACGTGCAGGTGGTGTTCCAGGACCCGTTCTCCTCGCTGAACCCGCGGTACACGATCGAGCGGATCGTCACCGCGCCGCTGACGTACCAGGGGATCGCGCCGAAGGGCGGGCGGCGGGCGTTCACGCAGGAGCTGATGGAGCGGGTCGGTCTGAACCCGGACCACTGCCGGCGCTACCCGGCGCAGTTCTCCGGCGGGCAGGCGCAGCGGATCGGGATCGCCCGGGCGCTCGCGGTGAACCCGAAGCTGGTGATCTGCGACGAGGCGGTGTCGGCGCTCGACGTGTCGATCCAGGCGCAGGTGCTGGAGCTGCTGATGCGGCTGCAGCGGGAGAGCGGGTTCAGCTACGTCTTCATCGCGCACGACCTGGCCGTCGTACGGCAGATCTCGCAGCGGGTCGCGGTGATGAACCGAGGACAGAATCGTCGAGGTGGGGACACGGGACCAGGTCTTCGGGGATCCTCAGGACGAGTACACGCAAGACGCTGCTGGCCGCCGTACCGCGGATCAACCCGGAATGGGACGCGCAGACGCAGGGGGAAGGAGGCCTCATGATCAGCTACACGATTCCGGGGATGCACGTTCGCGAGCACGAGCTTTCGGGTGCCGCTCGACTGGTCGGACCCGGGCGGAGTCGATCACGCGTGTTCGCGCGCGAGCTGATCGACCCGACGCGGAAGGACGAGGACCTGCCGTGCCTGCTGCACCTGCAGGGCGGTCCCGGGCGGGAAGGGCCCGCGGCCGATCGGGGTGTCGGGGCTGGATCGAGCACGCGCTGAAGAACTACCGGGTCGTGCTGATGGACCAGCGCGGCACGGGCCGCAGTACGCCGGTCAGCGGGCGGCGGATGGCGTCGATGTCGGCCGAGGAAGGCGCCGACTACCTGGCGTGCTTCCGGGCGGACTCGATCATCTCGGACGCCGAGGAGCTGCGGAACAAGGTCTTCGGCGGCCGCCGATGGTCGACGCTCGGCCAGAGCTACGGCGGTTTCCTCACCCTCACCTACCTGTCCAAGGCGCCTGACGCCTTGACCGCGTGCTACGTGACCGGTGGGCTCGCGTCGGTCGACCCGTCGGCGGCCGAGGTGTACCGGCGGACCTATCCGCGGGTGGCGGCCAAGAACCGGGAGTTCTACCGGCGGTACCCGCACAACGTGGAGCGGATCGGCCGGATCGCGGACCGGCTGGCAGAGTCCGACGTACTGCTGCCGGACGGCGATCGGCTGACGGTACGGCGGTTGCAGTCGCTCGGGATCGACTTCGGGATGAAGCCCGGGTACGAGCGCATCCACTGGCTGATCGACGAGGCCTTCGACGGCGACGAACTGTCCGACGGCTTCCTCGGCCAGGTGCAGGCATCGTCGTCGTACCTCGCGGAACCGCTGTTCGCCGCGCTGCAGGAGAGCATCTACGGCTCCGGTGACGGGGCGACCGGATGGGCGGCCGAGGCGGAGCGGGCGCGGCATCCCGAGTTCGCCGAGGACGCGCGGCCGCTGCTGTTCACCGGCGAGATGATGTACCCCTGGATGTTCGAGGAGATCCGCGGGCTGCGGCCGTTCCAGGGCGCGGTCGAGGTGCTGGCGCAGCGGCCGCGGTGGACGGAGCTGTACGACCTCAAGCAGCTCGCCGCGAACGACGTACCGGTAGCCGCCGCGGTGTATTTCGACGACATGTACGTCGACTCCGGGCTGCAGCTGGACACCGCGCACCGGGTCGGCAACGTGCAGGCGTGGGTGACGAACGAGTACGAGCACGACGGGCTGAGCACGCCGCGGGTCTTCGAGCGGCTGACGGAGCTGGTCGCGTCCATCGGGGGTGGCATCCCGACTCACTCGTGACCGGTGCATCACAATAGGCGGCGACCCCAGGAGGTGACCATGGCTGCCGATTCGATCGCGCCGCTGCCGAGCGTACGGCGGCTGGCGCAACGCGAGAACCTGCGCGACAGCGTCGCCAACGCACTGCGGGCGGCGGTGATCTCCGGCGAGCTGAAGCCGGGGGAGGTGTACTCGGCGCCGACGCTCGGCGCGCGGTTCGGGGTCTCCGCGACGCCGGTCCGCGAGGCGATGCTGGACCTGGTCCGCGAGGGCCTGGTGATCTCGCTGCGGAACAAGGGCTTCCGGGTCACCGACGTGTCCGACGAGGACCTCGACAACCTGGCGGCGCTCCGGCAGCTGATCGAGCCGCCGACGATCCGGGACGTGGTCCCGGTGATCCCGGCGAAGGACTACCCGCGGTTGCGGCGGATCGCCGAGGACATCGTGGTGGCGGCCCAGGCCGGCGACCTGATCGCGTACATCGAGGCCGACCGGGTCTTCCACGTCACGCTGCTCGCGTACTCCGGCAACCAGAAGCTCGTCGACGTCGTGTCGGACCTGCGGTCGCAGACCCGCTTGCTCGGCCTCACTCCACTGGTCGAGAGCGGCCGCCTGGTCCCGTCCGCCACCGAACACCACGAGCTGCTCGACCTCATGGAGGCCGGCGACGGCGACGGCGCCGAGCAACTGATGCGTCGGCACATCGGCCACGTCCGAGGGCTGTGGGCCCGGTCGTCCTGACAGGTTGCGGCCACTCTGCTCACTGACACCTGGAGCGTTGGGACGCTGGCGGTATGGGTGAGATGCGGTGGATCGGTGTGGTGGGTGCGGCGTTGGTGCTGGCGGGATGCAGCGGCGGGTCGGGGACCTGGTCGGCGGGTGACTCGGCGCCCGACAGTAGTACGCCGCCGCCCGTCGTCACGTCGACGCCGACACCGACCCCGCGACCTACACCTAAGCCGACGCCGAAGCCGACGGTGAAGCCCAAGCCGGTTGTGCCGGAGGCGGACTGCACCGGGTCGTTGAAGGACGGCAGGTTCGACTTCTCGGGCAGCAACATCTTCATCTCCGACCAGGGCTTCACCTGCAACGGCGGGCAGATGGTCGCGTACGAGCGGCACAAGACCGCCATCACGTTCTACGTCGGCAACAAGCACGTCACGCTCGGGCCGAAGAAGTCCGCGGTGATCGGCGGCTACCGGATCCGGGTCGGGATCGCGAACAGCAAACAGGCCACGTTCACCGTCGACCGGGTCACCTCCACCTAGAACCTGACCTAGGAGATCACCCGCAGCGCCTGCTTCGCGGTGGCGGCAGCGTCGGCGCCGTACGTGCTGGTGAGCCGGTCGAGGAACGTGGGGTGGTCCAGGCTGTACTCCTGGGTGCCGACCGTCTCCAGCACCGTCGTCGCCAGCGTGCAGCCGAGGTGGGCGGCCGCTTCGTGGTCGAGGCCGGCCGCGCGACCGGTGAGGTAACCGGCCCGGAAGGCGTCGCCGCCGCCGGTCGGATCGACCAGGTTCGGCGCGGGCACCGCCGGGACCTTCGCGAGGATCCCGCTGCTGTCTTCGATCACGACGCCGTCGCCGCCGTGGGTCGTGACGCGTACGCCGACCCGCTCGAGGATCTCGGCGTGGCTCCAGCCGGTCTTCTGCACCATCAGCCCGGCCTCGTACTCGTTGCTGAACAGGTACGCCGCGCCGTCGACGAGCGTGCGGATGTCGGCACCGTCCATCCGGGCCATCTGCTGCGACGGGTCGGCCGCGACCGCGATCCCGTGCTGCTTGGCCAGCTGGGTGTGCTTGAGCATCGCCTCCGGGTCGTCGGCGCCGATCAGGACCAGGTCGACACCGCCCGCGGCCTGATGGATCGCGCCCAGGTCGAGCTCGCGCGCCTCGGCCATCGCGCCGGTGTAGAAGGAGGCGATCTGGTTCGCGTCGAGGTCCGTCGTACAGGTGAAGCGGGCGGTGTGGACTCCTCCGCAGATGCGGACGTGTGAGATGTCGACGCCGGCCGCAGTCAGCGCCGCGCCGTACTCGACGAAGTCGGCGCCCACCGAGCCGACGAGCAGCGTCGGGAACCCGAGCTGGGCCATGCCGTAGCAGATGTTCGCGGCGACGCCGCCGCGGTGGACGACCAGCTCGTCGACCAGGAACGAGAGGGAGACCTTGTGCATCTGCTCCTCGAGGAACTGGTCCTTGAACCGGCCCGGGAACGTCATCAGGATGTCGGTCGCGATCGAGCCGGCGACGGCGATGCGCATACGGGGTGCTCCCTCGAGGTGGGGTGGGTGTGCGGCCAACCAGCAGCCAATAGAGACTACAGGCGACCGAACAAATACACGGAGGGCGGGAATTCATGGGCCATCAGGTACCGGTGACCGAGGAACTGCACGACTACATGCTCGCCCACGGCATGCCGCTGGACGAGATCGCGACCGAACTGCGCGTCGAGACCGAGAAGCTCGGCGGCCCCGCGGTGATGCTGACCACCGCGGACCAGGCCGGTCTGCTGACCACGCTGACCCGCCTGATCGGCGCCCGCCGGGCGGTCGAGATCGGCACCTTCACCGGCTTCTCCGCGCTGGCGATCTCCCGTGGACTGCCCGACGACGGCGAGCTGATCTGCCTGGACGTCGACGCGGACTGGACCTCGATCGGCCGCAAGTACTGGGAGCGGGCCGGGGTCGCGGGCAAGATCGACCTGCGGATCGGCGACGCGCACGAGTCGGTGACCAAGCTCGACGGCGAGTTCGACCTGGCCTTCGTCGACGCCGACAAGGGCTGGTACATCCAGTACTTCGAGGCGGTGCTGCCGCTGATCCGGCCGAACGGGCTGCTGCTGTTCGACAACACGCTGGCCGGCGGCCGGGTGGTGGACGCGGACGGCCCCGCGGACCGCAAGGAGTTCAACGCGCACGTCGCCAAGGACGACCGCGTCGACGTGATCATGCTCGGGATCGGCGACGGGCTGACCCTGGTCCGGAAGAAGTGAGCCGCGAGAAATGAGCAAGAAGCCGGCCCCCCGGCTGGCGGTGACGGATCTGCAGCACAAGTACGGCGACCGTCCGGTGATCGAGGGCCTCACATTCACGTTGCGGGCCGGCCAGGCGATCGCCCTGGTCGGGCCGAACGGCGCGGGCAAGACGACCGTGCTGAAGTGCATCGTCGGCGCGGCCGAACCGGCGGCCGGAAAGATCCTGCTCGACGGTCTGCCGATCGACGAGCGCGCCGAGGCGGTACGCCGGGACGTCGCCACCCTGCTCGACGACCTGGACTTCTTCCCGGACCTGACCGCGGCCGAGCATCTCGACCTGCTCGCCCGCGCGCACGGCAACTCGTCGCCGGAAGATCTGGTGGACACCACGCTGCACGACATCGGCCTGCTGCCTGCTGCCGACCAGTTGCCGGGCTCGCTGTCGTCCGGTCAGCGCCGCCGGCTCGCGCTGGCCACGGCGTTGGTCCGGCCGCGCAAGCTGATGGTCCTCGACGAGCCTGAGGCCCGCCTCGACACCGGCGGCGTCCAGTGGCTGTCCGACCGGCTCGTCGAGGAGAAGAAGTCGGGTACGGCGATCCTCTTCGCGAGCCACGACCCGGCCCTGGTCGAGACGGTCGCGGACTCCGTCGTCACCCTCACTCCGCTCCCATGAGCGCTGCCGACGAGCCGGTGCGGTTCGATCCTTCGGACTTCGGGACGATCCCGTCGTCGCGGGCGCTGCGGTCGTGGATGCGGAGCACGCGAAGGCAGCACGCGGATCGGTCGTTCTGGGAGATCTTCGAGGACGTGTACCTGGTCCTGTTCACCCTGGCGATGGCCGGGGCGACGGGCGGGAACGTCGTACGGCATCTGAACTCGAACGCCTCCGGCTGTACGTCGGTGACGTGCGGGCAGCTCGTCACCGCGATGCCGTGGATCATCGTTCCGTTGCTACTGGCAACAACCATCCGAGTGCTGCTCGCGGTCGGCCCGGTGTCGGCGTCCCGCGCGACCGGCTTCTGGCTGCTGGCGACGCCGCTGAACCGAGCCTCCCTGCTACGCCCGGCGTACCGCTTGGTCATCACCACGGTCGCGCTCACCGGGACGGTCGTCGGCGCAGTCATCTGGGCACTACTCGGTGCGCCGTGGTTCGACGTGTTCACGGCGGCGTTGTTCATCGGCGCGCTCCTCGTGTGGGCCGCACTCGCCACAGTGTGGGCGCAACAGGCGGCAGGTCGTACGTGGTGGGCGCTGCGAGTCGCAGACGTGCTGCTGCTCGCCGCCGTCGTACCTGCGGTGCTTCTGGCCTTCCGGTCGGGCGAGGACCGCTTCACCAACGAGATCCTGTCGGGGTCGGCGTACATCGACGCCGACTACCGGACCGGGCTGGCTGCCCTGGTGACCGAATCGCAGACACGGTGGCTGCTTGGCGGCGTCGCACTCGTCGTTGTGGCGGTCGTGCTGGCGGTTCTCGCCTCGCGGACGCTTGATCGGTTGGGGCGGGTCAGTGTGATTGCTGGGGGTGAGTTGCTGGCCGGTCTCGCGGGGGCGGCTAGCAGTCTTGATGTCAGCATGCTTGGGGACGTGATCGCGGGGCGGCACTGGCGGCTGAAGGGGCGGGTGCGTTCCCGCCGCGGTCGGGGTGCGGACGGCGCCGCGATCGTGCACCGCGAGTTCCATCGGATTCTGCGCTGGCCGCGCCGGATCGCGGTCGCCTTCGGGCTGCTGGTTGTCCCGTACGCGGTCCACGGCGCCGGCTTCCACGTCCTCGTACCGATAGCGGCAGCGATCGCCGGCTTCATCGCCGTACGGCCGATGCTCGACGGACTCCGCACCGCCTGCCGCTCCACCGGACTCGTGCGCGCACTCGGCTGGGACCTCCGCGAGTTGCGGATCGTGATGGCGGTCGTCCCCGGCCTGTTCACGGTCGTCTGGGCGGCCTGCGCCTATCCCGCGATCGGCAGCGCGGCTTCCAGTTTCGCCGTGGCCGCCGCCGTCATCTCCGGTACCGTCCGGCAGGCGTCCGCCCGGCCGCCGTCGTACGCCGGACCTCTTGTCACGTCCCCGATGGGCGCGATCCCGCCCGGCCTGTTCTCCCAGCCGGCCCGCGGCTTCGACCTGCTGGTCCTGTGCCTGGCGCCGGTGCTGTTCAACCTCAGCAGCCTCTGGGTCGTGGTGATCCCGTCCGTCGTGCTGATGCTGATGTTCTCGGTCCGCCCCAAAACCGCCTGAACCGCCTGAACTCCCTGACCGGTCAGAGGTGGTTGCAGGTTCTTGGCGCGAGCAGGTACCTTGTATCGCATGGTAGCGGAGAAGGTCTTCACCCAGCTGCGCCGCGGGACGCTGGAGTTCTGCGTCCTCGCGCTGTTGCAGGGAGAGCCTCGTTACGGTTTCGAGTTGGTGAAGGCGCTGGGCGAGGTCGACGGACTGGTGACGACCGAAGGCACGATCTACCCACTGCTGGCCCGGCTGCGCCGCGAAGGCCTGGTCGAGACGAGCTGGCAGGAGTCAGAATCGGGCCCGCCGCGGCGGTACTACACCTCGACAGCCGAGGGCAGTCAGGCGCTGGCCGCGTTCACCGCGGACTGGCAACGGTTCTGCACCTCGGTCGACAAGATCTTGCAGAGTGGGAGACGGGGATGAACATGGAGCTGGACAGCGATCGTCTGGTCGACGCGTACCTGAACGAGCTGGCGAAGGCAGCCGAGGCGTTGCCGGCAGCGCGCCGGACCGAGCTGATCGACGACATGAAGGCGCACATCGCGGAGGAGCGCGCGGCCGGTGCCTCCTCGGAGAGCGAGATCCGGCAGATCCTGCAGCGCCTCGGCGACCCGCAGGAGATCGTTGCCGCGGCCACCGAGGGTCTGGTCCTGGTGGATGTCCCACCAAAGCTCCGCCCCAGTGACATGGTCGCCCTCGCGCTGGTGTTCCTCGGTCCCTACCTGCCGGGCGTCTGGGTGCCGGTGATCGCCTACATGATCGGCATCGGGATGCTGTGGTCGTCGAACCGCTGGACCGTCGCGTGGAAGCTCCTCGGCACGCTCAGCTGGCCGCTCGCGTACGCCGTTCTGTTCGGGATGGAAGTCACCGTCCAGCCGCCGTTGGCGCTGAGCATGACAGTTGACATCCTGATCACGGTTGCCGTGCTGGTCGGCATGGTGCTGGCGGCAAAGGCGCCCGCCAAGGTGCAGTCGGCCGGTCAGGCCTCGTAGCGAAGCCACTTTCGGTCGACCTCTGCCGGGAGGTCGACCTGGTGCTGGTGGGCGAAGAGGAGAAGTTGGCAGAGTACGTCGGCGAACTCCTGGTGGAACGTCGCGCGGATGTCGTCGGGCGTCGCGCCCTTGGCTCGCGCGCGGCCGGTGAGCTGGAGATAGGCCTGCGTCAGCTCGCCGACTTCCTCCTGGAGTTTCAGCAGGAACCAGTCCGGGTCGCGGTCGAAGCCCAGTTGCTCGCCGTACCCGACCGAGATCTTCTCCAACCGCGCTGTCAGCTCTTCGAGATCCACCGGCACAGCCAACCAGGTCCCACCGACAAACCGTTCGGCAGGACCTGGTCGGAGGGGCGACCTACTGGGAGGCGTCGGCCGGGGTGTCAGCTTCGGCGGCGGGGGCGTCCGGGAACGGGTCGAGGTCGGGGAGGCTGGGTTCCGGGTCGGCGTTCGGGTCCGGGGCGGCCGGCGCGTCCGCGGCGGCGGCACCGTCGGCCTGCAGGCTCGGCGGGGCGGTCGCCCAGACCGCGGCGGCGGCCCGGGCGGCGTCGGCGGCGTCGGTCTGGCGCTCGTAGTTCTTGATGTCGAGCGCGTACGCCCTCACCACCGCGGACAGGTCCTTGCGCAACTGACGGTGCGTCCAGAGCGCGTAGGCCTGTGTCCGGGCCTCGATGAAGTTCTTCAGTTCCTGCATCTGGGCCGGGGTCATGTCGTCCTCCGAGTGGCCGGGGGTGAATTCGCCGCGGGCGATCGCGGCGCGGGCGGGGTCGCCGGGGCAGTCGGTCGGCTCCGGGCGGACCGCGGAGTGCGGCCGGATCGCCGTACCGCGGGGAAAGATTCTGCGGAAGTCGGCGATCACTCCGCGGGTGGTCGCCTTCATCGCGGCCGACGGCTGCTCCCCGGTGACCAGGACCAGCAGAATCGCGCCGTACCGTTCGTTCACGTCGGCGTCGCCGTTGGCCCCGGACTGGGTCCGCAGGCCGCGCAGCGTCCAGGCCCGTCCGGCCTGGTCGACCGCGATCTGGTAGGCGATGTCCGACCAGCCGCGGGTGTCCATGTGGTAGTCCTGCCAGCCACGCAACGCGGACGCGACGGCCGCCTTGGAGTGGATGACACTCGTCGATCCGGTCCCTGGCCAGTGGATGACCGCGCCTTCGACCCGCGACGCGGTCAGGTTGCCCGGTCCACCGTTCGGCGGGCGCGCGTTCCACGCGGACCGGGGCAGATATTCGACCATCTGTGCTCCTCACATGCCTCACAGCGCCACATACCCACCGTTGGCGCTCGGTAATCAACCGATCACACTCGGCATGCACTCGTCAAGCGATGATCACATCCAATCAGCCCGAGGGGTTCGACGTCAGGAAAGCAGGGGGAGTAACTGGTCGCCGATGCGGACGATCTCTTCGCGGTACGGCGTGTCGGAGAGGATGAAGTGGGTGATGCCGAGGTCGCGGTACTTGTCGAGGGACTTGGCGACGTCGTCGGGGGAGCCGACGAGCCACGTGGTGCCGGCGCCGCCACCGCCGTACTTGCCGGGAGCGGTGTAGAG
This sequence comes from uncultured Actinomycetota bacterium, assembly GCA_963822475.1. GTDB lineage: Bacteria > Actinomycetota > Actinomycetes > Propionibacteriales > Kribbellaceae > Kribbella. The sequence continues at coordinate 959,717 of CAWGHT010000004.1, read as the reverse complement.
GTTGTCGTCGAGGATCTCGCCACGTTCGGCCAGGTCGAGGAGGCGCTGCTGGCCGACCGCCTTGAACCAGCGTTTGTCCCGCGAGCCCTGTGTTTCGGCCATCTTCGCGACCTTCGCCTCGGCGTCGGCCCAGGCCTCCTCGGTGGTGTCGCGGACGAGCGTGGTGATCCGCAGCCCGAACTCCAGCGGCGGATGCTCGCGACCGAGTTCGTTCTCCAGTTCGCGCAGCCGGGCGATTCGCGCGGCGACCCCGTCGAGCGGCTCACCCCAGAAGAGTTGTACGTCGGCATCCGTCGCGGCGACCCGTTGCGCCGCATCCGACGCGCCACCGAAGTACAACCGGGGATGCGGACGGCCTTCCCGTACGACGGGACGGGTCGCGACCGTGGAGCCGGTGACGGAGAAGTACTCGCCGGCGAACGTCACGTCCTCCTCGGTCCACAGGCGCCGTACCAGTTGGAGGAATTCCTTGGTGCGCGCGTACCGCTGCGGCTGGTCGCCCTCGCTGTCGCCGTACGCCGCGAGGTTGTCCTGGCCGGAGACGATGTTGATCAGGAGCCGCCCGCCGGTGAGCTGGTCGAGCGTGCTCGCCGAGGACGCGAAGTGGGCGGGATGCCAGTACCCGGGCCGGATCGCGGCCAGCGGCTGGAACGTCGTGGTCCGCGCGGCCAGTGCGGTCGCGACCGTGAATGTGTCCGGCCGGCCCCACCCGGTGCCGAGCAGCGCGCCGGCCCAGCCGTGGTCCTCGGTGAGCCGCGCCAGCTCGGTCAGCCGCTCGATGCTGTTGTGTCCCTGGACGGCGTCGTCCCCGCGATGCCCGGGATCGACCTGGTTCGGGATGTACCAGAGGAAGGTCATGAGAAGCAGACTAAATCCACTTGATTAGTCGACTTAAGCCGTCTCGCAGACTGGTCGTCCGAGCCATTGACATCGTTGTCGGGGGCGACGACGATACGTTCTCGAAACGTTTCCAACCTCGCTGAGCCGAGCCGCCATGAAGCATCTCGAGGAGATCGTGTGAATCGTCGTGTGCAGATTCTGAAGGTTCTGACGGCCGGGGCGATCCTGCTCGCCGCGGCCCTCGTGCCACAACCCGCCGGTGCCACCGGTGGATCCGCCGGTGCGACCGCGACGGCGCGGGCCCGTGTCGCGGCCGACGTACTGATGGGCTCGTACGAGCCGAACAAGGCCTGGTTCCCGTCCAGCTGGTGGAACTCCGCGGTCGCGTTGCAGACCATCGGCGACTACATGCAGCGGACCGGGGACCGGCGCTACCTGGGGCAGCTGGACAACACGTTCGAGAAGGACAAGGGCGTGTTCCCGGCCGGGTACCTGTCCGGCGATCCGCTGCTCGGCAACTTCACCAGCCGCGCCATCGACGACTCCGAGTGGTGGGGCCTGACCTGGATCCAGGCGTACGACCTGACCAAGAACCGCAAGTACCTCGACATGGCGATCACGATCGCGGAGTACGTCGAGGGCTACTGGGACCCGAGCTCGTGCGGCGGGGGAGTGTGGTGGGACGGCGAACGCACCTACAAGAACGCCGTCACCAACGGGCTCTGGATCCGCCTCACCGCCGAACTGCACAACCGCCTGCCGCACGACAAACGCTGGCTCGGCCGTGCGCAGGAAGGCTGGAACTGGTTCACCGGCAGCGGCATGATCAACTCCGCCGGCCTCGTCAACGACGGGCTCAAGAGCAACTGCGAGAGCAACGGCGACACGGTCTGGAGCTACAACCAGGGACTCGCGATCGGCGCCGGCCTTGAGCTGTGGCGTGCGACGCGCGACCCGAAACTGCTGACGACGGTCCGGCGGCTGGCGGACGCCGCGATCGCTCCGGGCGGGCTCGTGACCGACGGCGTCCTCACGGAGGCCTGCGATGCGCCGGGCCGCACGTGTGACGACAACGGCAAGCAGTTCAAGGGCATCTTCATGCGCTACTGGACGGATCTCGCCGACACCACGCGCGACCGTCGCTACACCGACTTCGTCGCGCAGCAGGCCGCCACGATCTGGGACAACAACCACGACGCGGCCGACCGGCTCGGCGAGCGGTGGTCCGGCGCGACCCCGAACGTCTTCGACTGGCGTACCCAGGCCAGTGCGTTGAGCGCCCTGATCGCCGCCGTACCGCTGACGCCGCCGGTGCGATCGTTGTCCGCGACAACTGATCCGGCGCTGCCCGTGGTGATGCCCGCGACCGGCAGCGCCACCCACGTCAAGGTGAAGGTCGGCGTACAGGCCACTGGTCCGGTTGGTGAGCGGATCACGGCAAGTGTGAAAGCGGCCGCCCCGTCAGGCTGGACGGTCACCCCGGCGCAGGCGACCGTGACACTGAAGACCCGTGGGAACGCCGTGCCGGTGCAGACGTCCGTCGAACTCGACGTGACGATCCCCGCGGGTACGGCGGACGGCCTGCATTCGATGACGGCATCGGTGACGTCGGGATCGCAACTGTCGTTCACGACCCGGTCCGACATCCTGATCGCGCACACGGCCGACTTCGACACCGGTACGGCGGCCGAAACCCCGTGGCTGTGGGACGCGGACGGGTCGCAGAGCAACGGCGTACAGAACCGGTTCGCCGACGGGCACTCGTACTTCGTCTACCGCTTCCCGTTCCCGTCCGACACATCGTCGGCATCCGTATCGTTGACAATCGACAATCAGTTTGTCGTCCAGGTCAGCGGCGACGGGCAGAACTGGACCACGGTGGCGACCGAGACGACCCCGTACCACGACGGCGAGAACAAGGCCGTCCGCACGTTCGACCTGACGCCGCACCTGGGGTCGGCCAAGACCGGCTACGTCCGGATCTCCGACTCGTTCCCGGACGACGGCTGGGGCGGCCGCGTCTACCACGTGACCGCTACGTACAACTAAGCAGCTGAGCGATCGTCCACCGGGCGGCGGCGCAAGGACGCATTGATGATGGGCGGTGTGTTGTAGTCCATGTCGAGGCGGCCGACGTCGGTGCCCGGTGGGACGACCTTGTCGATCTGATCGAGAACGTCGTCACCGAGTACGACGTCGGCGCCGGCCAGCGCGTCGTCCAGGTGCTCCATCGTGCGCGGCCCGATGATCGCGGACGTGACCGCCGGGTGCGCGATCGCGAACGCCATCGCCAGATGGGTCAGCTTCAGCCCGGCCGCGTCGGCGACCGGGATCAGCTGCTCGACGACCTCGAGCCGCCGCTCGTCGGACATGTGGCGGAACCTCGCCGTACGCCGAAGGTCCGACGGTGCCCGTCCTGTCAGCTGCCCCTGGGCGAGCGGGCTCCAGACGAGCGCGCCCATCCCGTACTTCTGCACCACCGGCAGCACCTCGCGCTCGATCCCGCGGTTGAGGATCGAGTACGGCGGTTGCTCGGTGCGGAACCGCTCGAAACCACGCCGTTCCGCGACCCAGTGGGCCTCGACGAGCTCGCTGGCCGGCATCGTCGACGTACCGATCGCGCGCACCTTCCCACTGCGGATCAGGTCGGTCAGCGCCGACAGGGTCTCCTCGATGTCGGTGTCCGGATCCGGGCGGTGCATCTGGAAGAGGTCGATGTAGTCGGTCTGCAACCGGCGCAGCGAGTCCTCGACCGCGGTCATGATCCAGCGCCGCGAGTTGCCGCGCTGGTTCGGGTCGTCGCCCATCGGCAGGTGCGACTTGGTGGCCAGCACGACGTGTTCCCGGCGGCCCTTCAGCGCCTCGCCGACGATCTCTTCGGAGCCGCCGTGCGAATAGACGTCGGCGGTGTCGACGAAGTTGATCCCGGCATCGAGCGCCTTGTGGATGATCCGGATCGAGTCCTCGCGGTCGTCGTTGCCGACGGCACCGAACATCATCGCGCCGAGGGCGTACGGGCTGACCTTGATACCGGTCCGGCCGAGCGTGCGGTAGTGCATGGTGTTTCCTCCTTGGTGTTGTCTCCACCTTGGAGGGACCGTCGACCGTGGAGAAGGCCCACTTCATCCACGGACAGGTTGTCCCTGGATAGCGCGCCGTACGTCACGCATGATGGAACGTGTGATCGATCGTGACGGCCTGGCCGACTTCCTCCGCCGGCGCCGCGAGATGCTCCGGCCGGCGGACGTCGGTCTTCCGGAGGGCGCACGCCGCCGTACGCCGGGACTGCGCCGGGAAGAGGTCGCGCAGCTGGCCGGTATGTCGACGGACTACTACTCGCGGCTCGAGCAGTCCCGCGGCGCGAACCCGTCGGAGCCGATCGTCGCCAGCCTCGCCCGCGCGCTGCGCTGCGACCTGGACGAGCGCGATCACCTGTACCACCTGGCCGGCCTCAATCCTCCGCTGCGCCTGGCGGGCCGGCACCTTGGGCCGGGCCTGATCGGTCTGGTCGAACGACTCGGCGACATCCCGGTGTTCGTCGCCACCGACCTCGACGAGGTCCTCTGGCAGAACGCGCTGGCCGACGTCCTGATCGGCCGCCGCCTCGGCACGGGCCGCGCCCGGAACCTGACCTGGCTCTGGTTCACCGATCCGGCGATCCGGCAACTGTTCCCCGAGGAGGACTGGGACGCCCACTCGGCCGCCCATGTCGCCGACCTGCGCGGCACCTATTCGCGCCGGATGGGCGACGGCGACGTCACCAGCCTGGTCGAGGACCTCATCGCCCGCAGTGAGGAGTTCCGCGCGTTGTGGGACCTCCACGAGGTCGCCGTACGCCGCCTGCCCCGCAAGCGGTTCCTCAACTCGGAGGTCGGCGAGCTCGACCTCACCTGCGAGACCCTCCTGACCCCCGCGGCCGACGTACGGGTCCGGGCCTTCCTCCCGATCGAAGGCACCGACGCCCGCGAAAAACTCGACCTCCTCCGCGTCATCGGCACCCAGTCCTTCGCCTAGCGGGTGCGGAGGCCCTCGATCAGTAGGGCGAGTAGGCGCTGCGTCTGCTCGCGTTGTTGCTCCGGAGCGGCCGTGATCACCGCGCCGGCCATCGCGGCGACGACATCGTCCGGAGGTACGTCGGACCGGAGGACGCCGCCCGCCTCCAGGAAGTGTGCGACGGCCTCTGAGAGCCGGGCGCGGGTGTCGGTCTGCGTCACGGCTCCGGAGGCGACCATGTTGCGCAGATCGAGGCCCATGGCTCGTTTGGAGTCGACGAAGTCTAGATAGCGGTACATCCAGGTGAGCAAGGCCTCGTCGGCGGGTGCGCCGGCGGCGAGCTCGGGGGCGGCGTCGCACAGCCGCGTGAGCTCCTGGCGATAGACCGCCTCGAGGAGTGCTTCGCGGGTCGGGAAGTGCCGGTAGAGCGTGGCCACGCCGACTCGTGCCCGGGCCGCGACCCGGTCGAGGGACAGGCGCACCGGCTCGCCGTTGCGTGCGGCCACGGCGAGATCGGCGAGCTCGTCGCCGGCCGCCGCCACCACCTGCTCACGCTTCCGCTCAGCGTCCGCCCGCATAAGTGGAGAAACCTCCAGTTAGTGCTACCGTCGATGGAAGTGGAGAAACCTCCACTTCCATCGACTCTATCTGAGGACGCTGCTGATGACATCGGAACGCCCCGGGGGCACAGTCAAGCTCGGGCAGCACGAGATCGCGCGGATCGGGTACGGCGCGATGCAACTCGAACACGTCGACACCGCCGCGGCCGGCGCGGTCCTGCACCGCGCTGTCGAGCTCGGCATCAACCACTTCGACACCGCGTCGTTCTACGGGCACACCACCGTGAACGCGCACATCCGCGCCGCCTTGCACCCATACCCGGACGACCTCGTGATCGTGAGCAAGGTCGGCGCCCGCCGGGTGGACGCACCGGTGCCGCTGGCCCTCGCACAACGGCCGGAGCAGCTGCGGGAGCAGGTCCACCTCGACCTCACATCACTCGGCCTGGAGCAGGTGCCCGTGGTCAACCTCCGCCGGGCGGATCAAGGTCCGGGGCTGATTGCCGAAGGCGACGACGTCGTACCGCTCGACGACCAGCTCGCCGAACTGATTGCCCTACGCAACGAAGGCCTGATCGGCGCGATCGGCCTCAGCAACATCAGCACCGAACAACTCGAACAGGCCCTACCCGCCGGCATCGTCTGCGTCCAGAACGCCTACAGCCTCCTGGACCGCTCCTCCGAGCCCCAACTCCAACTCTGCGCCGCCAACGGCATCACCTGGATCCCGTACTTCCCGCTGGGCTCGGCGTTCGACCAGATCCCGTCACCGACCGAGCATCCCGTCGTACAGGAGATCGCCGCACGACTCGGCGCAACCCCCGCCGCGGTCTGCCTCGCCTGGATCCTCGCCCACGACGAACACACCGCCCTGATCCCAGGAACCCGCAGCGTCGCCCACCTGGAAGACAACCTTCGCGCCGCCGCCACCCACCTCGACGCCGAGGCGCTCGCGAAGCTCGACGCGATCGCGATCTGACCGCTGGAAAGCGAACAGAAAGGGAGTGGAAAGCCGCTGCGAATACGTTCGCGGTGTTGCCTGTCGTCTCACAGAGGACTCTCTCGATGCGTACGTTGAAGAAAGCTCCACGGAACATCCTGATGATCAGCGCGGTCGCGGCCGTCGGCGTGGCCGGATCCATCCTGGCCACAGGTCCCGCCGAGGCGGTCACCACCTGCAACAGCTGGGCGTACGTCAGGAACGTCAACCTCGACCCCAGCGCGAGCATCGTGCCGATCTACGGGACGGGGAGCACGAGCAGCAGGAGCCTGAACTGCAACCTCTACAAGGGCACGAGCGGCGACGGTGTCCGACAGCTCCAGATGACTCTCAACGAGTGCTACGGGCCGCACCCCGCGAGTGGCGGCGTCAAGAAGTTCAACACCGACCTCGCTACGGACGGGCAGTTCGGTTCCGCCACCGAGAAGGCGCTGAAGACCGTGCAGTCGTACGTCGGAGTGACCGCTGATGGATGGTACGGCCCGGAGACCCGCAAAAAGATGAAGGCCCGCGCCAACAACGGCAGTGGGAACTATTGCATGTACCTGAAGCTGCCGGTCACCTGGTGGTAGGGATCTAGCACCTACACATCCCAACGAGAAACGGCGGCAGACCGGGAGAGATTCCCAGGTCTGCCGCCGTTTCGGCCGGCTACGCGGCTCAGACGTCGTAGTAGAGCTCGAACTCGTGGGGGTGGGGGCGGAGCTGGATCGGGGCGATTTCGTTGTCGCGCTTGAGGTCGATCCAGGTCTCGATGAGGTCCTCGGTGAAGACGTCGCCCTCGAGCAGGAAGGCGTGGTCGGCCTCGAGGGCGTCGATCACGGCCGGCAGCGAGGTCGGGACCTGCGCGATGCCCGCGTGCTCCTCCGGCGGCAGCTCGTAGAGGTCCTTGTCGACCGGGTCGGCCGGCTCGATCTTGTTGCGGATACCGTCCAGGCCGGCCAGCAGCTGCGCCGCGAACGCCAGGTACGGGTTCGCCGACGGGTCGGGGCAGCGGAACTCGATCCGCTTCGCCTTCGGGTTCGAGCCGGTGATCGGGATCCGGATGCAGGCCGAGCGGTTCCGGGACGAGTAGACCAGGTTGACCGGCGCCTCGAAGCCCGGCACCAGGCGGTGGTACGAGTTCACGGTCGGGTTCGTGAAGGCCAGCAGCGACGGGGCGTGCTTGAGCAGGCCGCCGATGTACCAGCGGGCGGTGTCGGACAGGCCGCCGTACCCGGACTCGTCGTAGAACAGCGGGTCGCCGTTGCTCCACAGCGACTGGTGGCAGTGCATGCCGGAGCCGTTGTCACCGAAGATCGGCTTCGGCATGAAGGTCGCGGTCTTGCCGGCCTTCCACGCGGTGTTCTTGACGATGTACTTGAACTTCATCACGTCGTCGGCGGCCTTGAGCAGCTCGTCGAAGCGGAAGTTGATCTCTGCCTGACCCGCCGTACCGACCTCGTGGTGGGCGCGCTCGACGATCAGGCCGGACCGCTCCAGCGCCAGCGTGATGTCGTCGCGCAGCTCGCCGAAGTGGTCGGTCGGCGCGACCGGGAAGTAGCCACCCTTGTAGCGGACCTTGTAGCCGCGGTTGCCGCCGTCCTCGACCCGGCCGGTGTTCCAGGCGCCGGCGATCGAGTCGATCGAGTAGTGCGAGGAGTTCGCCTTGGTCTCGAACCGGACGTCGTCGAAGACGTAGAACTCGGCCTCGGGAGCGAAGAACGCGGTGTCCGCGATACCGGTCGACTTCAGGTACTCCTGCGCCTTGCGGGCGATGTTGCGCGGGTCGCGCGAGTACGCCTCGCCGGTCAGCGGGTCGTGCACGAAGAAGTTGACCACCAGCGTCTTGGCGCTGCGGAACTCGTCGACGTACGCGCTGGTCGGGTCCGGCAGCAGCTTCATGTCGGACTCGTGGATCTGCTGGAAACCGCGGACCGACGAACCGTCGAAGGCGAGTCCGTCCTCGAAGACCTCGGGACCGAACGACGACACCGGGACGGTGAAGTGCTGCATGATGCCCGGCAGGTCACAGAACCGGACATCGACGATCTCGACGCCCTCGTTCTTGACGTAGGCGAGCAGCTCCTCGGCGCTGGAAAACATACGTACTCCTAGGGTGGCTCAGAGATTGCATCTGAACGTAGGGCCCGCCGGTTTCTCCGTCGTGACCCTGATGTTTCGCGGATGTTACGCCCAGCGTGTCCGCGCTGACCCACTGGTGTACGGCGGTTACCCCCTGAGATATCGCGGTCCGCGTGGGACCGTCCCAAGGTGTGTCCGTAGGCTAGACATCATGGCATCATCCGCGGCGGCCGCAACCGGACCCACCGAAGAATTCCGCTACCCGGGCAATCGGCTGGGGCTGCCCGAGGACGGCCCGGGCTCGGTGGCGACCTGGGGACGCCGCCTGCTGGCGCTCCTGATCGACTGGCTGATCGCGGGCCTGATCGCGTCCGTGGTGATGGGCCGGCCGATGTGGGCGGGCGGCAGTGACTTCAGCCTGATGCACTCGGCGATCTTCTTCGCGACGACGGCGATCCTGACCGGCTTGGTCGGCGGCACGATCGGCCACCGGGTCTGCGGCCTGCGAGTGGTCCCGGTCCGCGACCGGAAGACGTACACGGCGCCGCCCGGTCTCCTGGCGGGCGTCATCCGCGCGCTGCTGATCAATCTGCTGATCCCCGCGGTGATCTTCGACCGCGACCGGCGCGGCCTGCACGACCTGGCCGCGAAGACGGTCGTCGTACTGCGTTAGCGCCGCGTCAGCAGCAGCTGTACGTCGTCCAGGTACCCGGTCCGGAAGCCCGCCTCGGAGTACGCGAGGTAGAACTCCCACATCCGCCGGAACGTGTCGTCGAACCCGAGCGCCGCGATCGCCGGCCAGTGCTCGATGAACCGGTTCCGCCAGACTCGCAGCGTCCGCGCGTAGTCCCCGCCGAGATGCCGGATCACCTCCGCACGCAGCCCGGTGTGCTGCGCGGTGACGTCCTCGATCACCTCGATCGACGGGATCAGCCCGCCGGGGAAGATGTACTTCTGCACCCAGGTGAACGTGTTCCGGGTCGCGAGCATCCGCTCGTGCGGCATCACGATCGCCTGCACGACACCGACCCCGCCGGGCGCGAGCCGCCGCTCGATCGCGTCGAAGTACACCGGCCAGTACTTCTCGCCGACCGCTTCGATCATCTCCACACTCAGTACGGCGTCGAACTCGCCGATCTGATCGCGGTAGTCGCGCAGCGCGACCTGCACCCGGTCACCGACGCCCGCTTCGGCGATCTTGCGCTGCGCCAGCAACGCCTGCTGCGAGGCGATCGTGATCGCCGTCACCCAGGCGCCACGCTGCGCGGCGCGAATCGCGAGGCTCGCCCAGCCGCAGCCGATGTCGAGCACGCGGGACCCGGACCGCACCCCGGCTGCGTCGAGGATCGAGTCGAGCTTGCGCAGTTGGGCGGCCGAGAGTTCGTCGTACGACGCCGTAGCAAGATCGGCCGTCGGATCGCCACCGAAGTACGCCGCAGAGTAGGTCAGGGTCGGATCCAGGAACTCCGAGAACATCGGGTTGCTCAGGTCGTAGTGCCGGCTGATGTTCTCCCGGGCGCCGGCGCGGTCGTTCTCCGCCTCGCCCGGCTGCGACCGGGTGACCAGCCAGCGCAGCGACTGCGCCCACTTCGGCAGCAGGTGCCGGGTCTCCTCGTTGCTGAACCGCTCGGCGAACGGGACCAGCAGGTCGGCCAGGTCGGTGCCCGGCTCCGGGTCCCAGTCGCCGGCCAGGTACGCCTCGCCGAACCCGGACCCGGCGTCCTGCCCGAGCCGGTCCAGGAACGCCGACGTACGGTGCACCCGCATGGCGGGGCCGCCGAGGCCGAACGAGCGGTTGCGGTCCAGGTGGATCGTGGCCGGGAGATCCTTGGCGATCAGCCGGATCGCGGTCGCAGCGCCGTACCGACGGACCGGGTTCGACCGTGGCCTGGCCAGCGTCGGCCAGGTTTCGGTCTCCGGCGCGTGTACAGGATGCTGCACACGCGGCATCACATCCGTCATCTCTACCCCTGTATCGATCCGTCCTGGTCGCACCTTAAGGCCAACCAGCCACCCCACAGCGCGACACGGAGGCACACACGTGCCACGTCACGACAGATCAACTGCCTGAGCGGCCACCGGGTTACCGGTGTCTCACTCAGAGATATCCCCCAACAGCGTTTTTCAGCGGCCGCGCATCGCCTGGCGGGCGCCCTTGAGGCTCGTCGGCACCGGGCCCTTCGGCATCGGCACCTGCGGCCGGACCGCGTCCAGCGCCTTCAGTCGCTGCAGCAGGTCGGTGATCTCGGACGGCTGCATGACAGCCGGCAGCTTCATCACGTACTTGGTCAGCTTGCGGATGTCGATCTCGCCCTCGCCCTTGCCTGCGACGATCTGGGTCACCGGAGCACCGCCGGCGACGCGGTTGTGCTTCTTGGCCTCGGCCGCGAGCAGGTTCTTCACCCGGCTCGCCTGACCCTCGCCGACCAGGACGATGCCGGGCTTGCCGACCACCCGGTGGACGATGTCGGAGTTCTTGGTGACCGCGACCGCGGGGTCGACGCTCCAGCCGCGGCGTAGCGTCTGCAGCGCGGACGCGGCCGCGCCGGCCTGGCCCTCGATCTGGCTGTACGCCGCCTTCTCGACCTTGCGGCCGAAGACGATCGTGGCGCCCAGGAAGCCGAGCGCGACGCCGAGCGGGATCCACACCAGCAGCGGGCCCACCAGGAATCCGCCGAGCACGGCCAGCGCGACGACGCCGAGGAAGATCCCGGCGAGCACCAGGCCGACCAGCGGCTCGGACTTCCGGGTCAGCTTGTACGCCGAAACGATCTGCTTGAGCCTGCTGGTCTTCTCTTCGGGCGCGTCGTTCTTGGCCATCTCTACCTGTCCTGGGTCATGCCGTGTTAGTTGGCGGCGTTCATACGTGACTCAACGGCCTGCCGGTACAACCGGCCGGCGCGGTACGAGGACCGTACCAGCGGACCGGACATGACTCCGGCGAAACCGATCTCCTGGGCCTCGGCGTCCAGCTCGACGAACTCCTCGGGCTTCACCCAGCGCTCGACCGGGTGGTGCCGCACCGAGGGCCGCAGGTACTGCGTGATCGTGATGATCTCGCAGCCCGCCGCGTGCAGGTCCTTCAGCGCCTGGCTGACCTCGTCGCGGGTCTCGCCCATGCCGAGGATCAGGTTCGACTTGGTGACCAGCCCGTAGTCGCGGGCCTGGGTGATGACGTCCAGCGAGCGCTCGTACCGGAAGCCGGGACGGATCCGGCGGAAGATCCGCGGCACCGTCTCGACGTTGTGCGCGAACACCTCCGGCCGCGACGAGAACACCTCGGCGAGCTGCTCGGGGACGGCGTTGAAGTCCGGCGCGAGCATCTCCACGCCGGTGCCCGGGTTCAGCTCGTGGATCTGGCGGATCGTCTCGGCGTACAGCCAGGCGCCGCCGTCGTCCAGGTCGTCGCGGGCGACGCCGGTCACGGTCGCGTAGCGCAGACCCATGGTGCGGACCGACTCGGCCACGCGGCGCGGCTCGTCGCGGTCCAGCGCCTCCGGTTTGCCGGTGTCGATCTGGCAGAAGTCACAGCGCCGGGTGCACTGGTCCCCGCCGATCAGGAAGGTCGCCTCGCGGTCCTCCCAGCACTCGAAGATGTTCGGGCAGCCGGCTTCCTGGCACACCGTGTGCAGTCCTTCGGACTTCACCAGCTTCTGCAGTGCCTGGTACTCCGGGCCCATCTTGGCGCGGGTCTTGATCCACTCGGGTTTGCGCTCGATCGGGGTCTCCGCGTTGCGCACCTCGAGCCTGAGCAGTTTCCGTCCTTCTGGGGCGATGGTCACGCCTCCAAGGGTACGCGTCGCCGCTCAGGGCCGTTCCACCCGTACGCTGATGAGCTATGTCCACGGTTGAGCTGCGTACGGATGCCGAACCGGTCACCCCGCCGGCGTCCGGTACTGGACCCGGCACCGGCGTGCGCGGCTGGACCCGTCCCGCGCCGACGGCCCGCGAGCAGCGGTACGACGTACTGCTCGGTCTCGCGATGGCGGCTGCGGGCCTGTTCGGGACCGAACTCGCCCGCGGAGCCTCGTCGACGCACGTGGACCTGGGGATCGGCGGCGTCGAGTCGTACGTGCTGAGTGCGGCCGCCGCGCTGCCGTTGTGCTTCCGGCGCCGGTGGCCGGTCACGGTGCTGCTGGCGGTCGCGGTGCTGTTCGTGGTGAACGGGGAACGGGCGATGTTCGCGTTCGCGGGCAACCTGGTCACCCAGGCGACGATGTTCATGGCGATCTATGCGGCCGTCGCCTGGGCGCGGGACCGGCGGCTGATGAAGGCGGCGGTCGCGGTCGTCTTCGTCGCGATGTTCGGCTGGCTGACGATCAACTTCGTGCAGGCGCTGCGGAACAACGCGCTCGAAGGGCCGAACCACGCCCTCTTCTCGCCGTACGTCTCGAGCGTGCTCATCGCGGTCGCGCTGAACGTCCTGTACTTCTTCGGCGCGTACTTCTGGGGCCGGACCGCGTGGGCGACCGCGCGGCAGCGGTTCGAGCTCGAGCAGCAGGCGACCGAGCTGGCGGCGCAGCAGGAGGCGAACTCGCGGCGCGCGGTGATCGACGAGCGGCTGCGGATCTCCCGCGAACTGCACGACGTCGTCGCCCACCACATCAGCAGCATCGGCATCCAGGCCGGCGGCGCCCGGCGGGTGATGGACACCGACCCGGACGCCGCGAAGAACGCGCTGAACGTGATCGAGGAGTCCAGCCGGAGCGCGGTGAACGAGATGCGCCAGCTGCTCGGCATGCTCCGCTCGGCGGACCCTGACCTCGACGTCGGTGCGCCGGACCCCAAGGCGCCGCAGGCCGGCGCGGACCGGCTGCCCGCGCTGATCGCGGAGGCGAACAGCCTGGGCCTGGAGGTCGGCTTCCACCAGATCGGATCGCCGGCCGAGCTGCCCAAGACGGTCTCGGTGTCGGTGTACCGGATCGCCCAGGAGGCGCTCGCCAACGTCCGCAAGCACTCGACGGCCCGCAGTGCTCACGTCACACTGCGTTATCTCGGTGACGCGGTGGAGCTCGAGGTGCTCGATGACGGCCGCCCGAAACACGCCCCGGTCGGCAGCCGGCTCGGCCATGTCGGGATCCGCGAACGGGTCGGCCTGCTCGGCGGCGAGAGCGAGATCGGCCCGCGTCCCGTGGGAGGATTCCGCGTCCGGGTCCGGATCCCCTTGGATCCGCAGAACCGTCCATTGGCTGGGGGAGAAGCGTGACCGACCCGATGCGGGTGCTGCTGGTTGACGATCAGGACCTGGTGCGCGCCGGGTTCCGGATGATCCTGTCGGTCGAGCCGGAGATCGAGGTGGTCGGCGAGGCCTCGGACGGCGAGAAGGCGATCGAGCTGGCGCTGGCGTTGCGTCCGGACGTCGTACTGATGGATGTCCAGATGCCCGGGATGGACGGGATCACGGCGACCGCAGCGGATCGTCGCGGAGGACGCCGGAAAGGTCGTCATCCTCACCACCTTCGACCGCGACGACTACCTCTTCGAGTCGCTCGGGGCCGGCGCGAGCGGCTTCCTGCTCAAGAACACTGCGCCCGAGGACCTGGTGGAGGCGATCCAGGTCGTGCACTCCGGGCACGCGCTCCTCGCGCCCGAGGTGACCCGGCGGGTGATCAAACGATTCACCGGCAAGGGAGAGCGGGTCTATCGGCCAGATCTGCTCGCGGAGCTGACCGAGCGGGAGCGCGAGGTCCTCGGCCTGATCGCCCGCGGCCTCACCAACACCGAGATCGCCAACCAGCTGTACGTCGGCGAGGCGACCGTCAAGACCCACGTGTCCCGCGTCCTGCTCAAACTAGGCCTCCGCGACCGCGTCCAGGCCGTGGTGTTCGCCTACGAATGCGGCCTGGTCACTCCCGGAGACGACGCGGGAGCCTGAGTGGTGGACCGCTACGCATGCATAAGTCGCCCGATGGCGCACGACGTGGCCTTCCGCCGCCAGTTGTGTATGCCTGCAGGTCCGCCTTGCGGATGACGCACGCGATCACCCGTGCGGGCGACGTGCCGACGTACCGCGGCTGACTAGCTTTGGGAGGGTCGGGCGAGCGTCCGGCCGGGGGCTGGAAGCTGATGGGAACGGTGACACATGCTGAGGGTGGCTGGGCTCACCCGGCGGTTCGGTGATCATCTGGCGCTGGACGACGTGACCTTCGACGTCGTACCGGGACGGATGACCGGATTCGTCGGGGCCAACGGGGCCGGGAAGACGACGACGATGCGGATCATCCTCGGGGTCCTGGCCGCGACGGCCGGCGAGGTGCGGTGGCAGGACAAGCCGCTGACGCAGGACGTACGCCGGGACTTCGGCTACATGCCCGAGGAACGCGGGCTGTACCCGAAGATGAAGATCCGCGACCAGCTGGTGTTCTTCGGCCGGCTGCACGGACTCGACCAGGATCGCGCCGGTGCGCGGACCGACAAGATCCTCGAGCGGCTCGGACTGGCCGAGCGGGCTTCCGACGTACTCGAGACGCTGTCGCTGGGTAACCAGCAGCGGGTGCAGATCGCGGCCGCGCTGGTGCACGAGCCGATCGCGCTGGTGCTGGACGAGCCGTTCAGCGGCCTCGACCCGCTCGCCGTCGACGCGATGGTCGACCTGCTCCGCGAGGAGGTGACATCGGACGTGCCGGTGCTGTTCTCCAGCCACCAGCTCGACCTGGTCGAGCGGCTGTGCGACGACCTCGTCGTACTGTCCCGCGGCAAGGTCGTCGCGGCGGGCGCTGTGTCCGAGTTGGCGGCCGGGCCTACGTCGACGTACCGCCTGGTGGTGGACGGCGACGCCGGATGGCTGCGTGACGTGCGGGGCATCCAGGTGCGCGATGTGGCCGGCGGTACGGCGTTGTTCGACGTACTGGACGGTGCCATGGAGCAGAAGATCCTGCAGGAGGCGATCAGCCGCGGGCCGGTGCTCGAGTTCGGGCCGGAGCGGGTGGCGCTGAGCGACGTCTTCCGGGAGGCGACCCGATGAAGACACTGGACAAGCCGTGGGTGCTGATCGCGGAGCGCGAGATCACCACGAAGCTGCGGGACAAGACGTTCATCGGCTCGACGCTGGTGATGCTGCTGATCGTGATGGTTGCGGTGATCCTGCCCGCGATCCTCGCCGGCAAGGGCGGACCGGACAAGATCGGGGTCATCGACGACGCGGGCCAGAAGGTCGTTCAGACGGCGTCGGCAACGGCAGGTGGCGACGGATACGAAGCGACCCGCTTCGCCGACCGGCCGGCCGCTGAGAAGGCCGTCACCGACGGCAAGGTGAAGGCCGCGCTGCTGCCGGACGCGGACGGGTACGTCGTCCTCGGCAAGGACCGCGTCGACTCGGGGGTCGAAGGCGCCCTGCGCGAGGCGTCCGCCGCCGTCGGGATGGAAGCGAACGCCGGGAAGGCGGGACTGAGCCCGGCCGAGCTGCACGCCGGCACGAAGGTCTCGCTGCAGCTGCTGAAACCGGGCCCGTTGCCGGACATCGTCTCCGACTTCGTGAACATCGGGCTGGCGCTGGTGTTCTACATGACCGCGCTCGGCTTCGGGATGATGATCGCGCAGAGCGTCGTACAAGAGAAGGAAAGCCGGGTCGTCGAGATCCTGGCCGCCGCGGTGCCGATCCGGTCGCTGCTGTGGGGGAAGGTGCTGGGCAACACGGTGCTGGCGCTCACCCAGATCGTGGTGATCGCGGGTGCGTCGCTGATCGGGCTGCTCGCCACCGACCAGGCCGACATCCTCGAGGTGGTCGCGCCGGTCGCCGGATGGTTCGTGGTGTTCTTCGTACTCGGGTTCGTCGCGCTGGCCGGGCTGTGGGCCGTCGCCGGTTCGCTGGCGACGCGGCAGGAGGACCTCGGGTCGACCACGCTGCCGGGACAGATGATCCTGATGATCCCGTTCTTCTTCTCCGTGTTCGCGGGGTCGTCGGCCAAGACCGTGGCGTCGTTCGTCCCGATCGCGTCGTCGATGTCGATGCCGGGCCGGATGCTCACCGAGGACGTGCCGATCTGGCAGCCGCTGGTCGCGATCGCGCTGCTGCTGGCCGCCACCGTGTTGATCGTCCGGATGGGCGCGCGGTTGTACGAGCGCACGCTGCTGCAGACCGGCCGCCGTCTCGGTTACCGCGAGGCGCTGGCGCTCGAAGCGAAGTAGCACATCGTCACGACCGGGCCCGGCGTTACAACTCCGGGCCCGGCTGTGACGAAACCGCAATGTAGGGTCGCTGTGTGCTGTGTCCAGACCTCGACTACGGTCTCAACGCATGAACGTTGAGCTGCGCCACCTGCGGGTGGTGGTCCTGGTGGCAGAAGCGGGGTCCGTCGGACGGGCCGCCCGCTGGCTCAAGGTCAGCCAGCCGAGCCTGACCGCGCAGCTGAAGCGGATCGAGGCCGCGTTCGGCGGTGAGCTGTTCGAACGCTCCCGCACCGGCGTGAAGCCGACTCCGCTCGGCCGGTACGCCGTTGACCGCGCGCGAGCGATCCTGGTCGACGTCGACCACCTGTCGGCGACCGTGTCCGCGATGACCGCGGTCGAGTCGTCGGCGGTCCGGCTCGGCGGGTTCCCGACCGCGCCGATGTCCGGGATCGCGTCCCGGCTCCGCACGCACGGCGAGATCGAGCAGGTCAGCATCGAGGTCGAGTGGTCCACCAGCGTGCTGCTGCAGCAGCTGGAGAGCGGGCGGCTGGACTTCGCGTTGTTGCGGGAGTTCCCCGGGTTTGAGCTGCGGCTGCCGGCTGGGGTCGAGTCGACCACGGTCGTTGAGTCCGAGTCGGCGTACGTCGCCTTGTCGGCGGATCACCCGGTGGCGGAGGCGTCGCGGGCGCGGGGTGAGGTCGATCTGGCGTCGCTGTCTGGCGAGGAGTGGATCGGGGAGCCGCCGGACGACAGCGGGTTCCATGTGCTGTTCCGGGCGGCGTGTGAGGCGGCTGGGTTCCAGCCTCGGGTCGAGCATCACTCGGTCGATACGTCGGTGCTGATGGGGTTCGTGACCAGTGGTCAGGGCGTGGCGCTCATCTCGCCTACGTCGTACCGGATGCTTTCGGCTGACGTCACTACGCGGACGCTCGCGGGTGACCCGATTCATCGGAAGTTGGTGCTCGCGTGGAGCACCGACTCACCGCGGGCCCAGATGGCGGGCGACGTATTGCAGATGGCGAGCGTGGCGTACGACGAAGCCATCACCGAGCATGCGCGCCGCGATCAGCACCAGCAGCGCATGCACGTCGCCTGAGGCCCGCTAGGCGGGCTTGACCACCGGGTTCTCGAACGCCATGTGGAACTCCCCGGTGTCCTCCGGGTTCTCCATCCGCTCCCGATACTGAGACCCCATCTGCTCCCGAGGCGAAACACTCCGCTCCGCCTTCTTCTCGTCCACGGGCGCGCTTGCCTGCGGCTTGACCTCCACCGGCTGAGTCTCCTCCACCGGCGCGGCCGCCTGCGGCTTGGTCTCAACCGGCTGAGTCTCCTCAACGGGCGGGGCCGCCTCGGGCTTGGCCTCCACCGGCTGAGTTTCCTCAACCGGCGCGGCTGCCTGCGGCTTGGGCTCCACCGGCTGAGTTTCCTCGACCGGCGCGGCTGCCTGCGGCTTGGGCTCTACCGGCTGAGTCTCCTCAACCGGCGCGGCTGCCTCGGGCTTGGCCTCCACCGGCTGGGGCTCCTCGACCGGCGCGGCTGCCTGCGGCACCGGCTGGGTTTCCTCGACCGGGGTGACCGCCTCGGGCTCCGGCGGCTGGGGGTGCTCAGCCGCCTGCGGCTTGGTTTCGACCGGCTGGGTCGGCTCGTTCACCTCGGCTGCCGGGGTAACAGGCTCTTCGGGTGCTGGTGGTGGGGCGATGACTGTGTCCTCGCCGACGTAGTTGCTTTTGGCATCTGGCTCGGGGAACTGGCGGGTGTGGTCGAACTCCTCCGCCTCGTTGACCGGGAACTGCCGCGTCTGATCGTCGGCCTGGTTCCGCGGCTGTGCCGCCTCGGGCTCGTCGAACAGGTCGTCGTACCGCGAGTGGCTCTCGTACGCCGCCGGCGCCTGATAGGTGCCCCCGGCAACCGGATACACGGCCGCGACGTCCGCCTCCTGCTGCGCCTGCGCGGCTTCCTGCTCGCGCTGCAGCCGCTCGGCGTCGGCCCGCTCCCGCCGCCGGCGCTGAACCCCGCGGACGATCAGCTGGATCGCGTACACCAGCGAGATCACCCCGAGGATCGGCACCACGCCGTTCAGCGTGAACTGCTTCGACCCGTCGATCATCCCGTTGGTGACGCCGGGGACGTCGTTCAGGAAGTTCGTGGTCCGGTTCGGGATCCACAGCCAGCAGTAGATCAGGGCGCCGAAGGCGAGGAACGCCCCCAGCGCGCCGGCGCCGGAGAAGTACGACACCACGGCCCAGAAGATCAGCGCGCCGATGCCGAAGGCAAGCGCCATCCCCTTCGCGTTCAGCTCGATACCACCCGGCGCCGCGAGGACTCCGAACACGGCCGGTCCGGCCAGAGCAACGGCTACGCCGAGCAAGAACCCAAGAAATTTGGACACACCCCCAAGGTAGCGACGAACTGCGGTTACACCCCGCAGACACTTCGGCACACACTCGGTACACACGTGCAGGCAACCGCTTGCCCCAGTTGGGATCCGTGGAGGGGCCGGCCGAGGGCGCCGAACAGCCCCGCGACTTCAACGCTTCACCAATCAACCTGTTCGCGAGTTGCGCCACGGGTTCGCGGGGGCTTGAACAGGTTATTGCGTGTTCAAGCCCACCGCTTCCTGTTCAACCACCCACGACCTGTCCGGTGAGACGCCTCTGGTGCGGCGGCTGGATGCTGAGCTGAGATTGCTGCTGGACCCTGACGCGACCGATGCCCGCGCAAAGTCGGACCAGGCCGCGCGCCTTTCGAGAGGATGAGCTGTTGTCTGCTCCGAACATTCTGCTGATCGTTTCCGACGACCACGGGTACGCCGACCGCAGTGGACTCGGACTGCACTCCGACGTACGCACGCCGGCGCTGGATCGGCTGGCCGCGGAGGGCGTGAGCTGCACGGACGCCTACGTGACAGCGCCGATCTGCAGCCCGTCACGGGCGTCGATCATCTCCGGGCGGTACCAGCAGCGGTGGGGCGG
This sequence comes from uncultured Actinomycetota bacterium, assembly GCA_963822475.1. Taxonomy (GTDB): domain Bacteria; phylum Actinomycetota; class Actinomycetes; order Propionibacteriales; family Kribbellaceae; genus Kribbella. The sequence continues at coordinate 940,179 of CAWGHT010000004.1, read as the reverse complement.
CCAATGGTTCGACTCGGCCGCGTTCCCGCCGGACGACGTACCGACGCTCGCGGAGATCCTGCGCGACCAGGGGTACCGGACGGGGTACTTCGGCAAGGTGCACTACGGGAAAGAGAGTGTGGGGGACAGGGCGTGTCCGCCGCACCACGGGTTCGAGGAGACGCTCTACGGGCTGGCCGGGCAGTCGTTCGGGCGGCTGAACTACCTGCATCACTCGGTCGAGTCGGTCGAGTCGTACGGTCAGCCGGCCGCGCACCACATGGCTGTGCAGCCTCTGCTGTCCGGGGACGAGCCAGTTGAGCACGAGGGCTTCCTGACCGCGGAGTTCGGTCGCCGTGCGGCGGAGTTCATGGATGCGGAGGACGAGCGGCCGTACTTCTGCATGGTGGCGTTCAACGCCGTCCACAACTTCTGCTGGCAGCTGCCGGACTCCGAGCTGGAAGCGCGCGGGCTCCCGGCCTTCCGCGACTGGTCACCGGACCTGTATGGCTCATCCGGTCCGTTCATGGAGTGGTACGACGACGTGATCGTGCCGAATCTGCCGCACGGGCGCGAGTACTACCTCGCCCAGCTGGAGCTGATGGACGCGGAGATCGGGCGGCTGCTCGACGTGGCCGGCGACGACACGATCGTCGTGTACGTGACGGACAACGGCGGGTCGACCTGCAATTTCGGCGACAACGCGCCGCTGCGTGGGACGAAGTACACGCTGTGGGACGGCGGCATCCGCATCCCGATGCTCTGGCGCTGGCCGGACCAGTTACCGGCGGGCCGTCGTACGGACGCACTTGTCAGCACGATGGACCTGGTCCCCACGCTGGCCGCGGCGGCTGGCGCGACCGTGGACGGTGCCGACGGCGTCGACCTCCTGCCCGTGCTGGCTGGGACCGCTCAAGCGGCGCACGAGGAGTTGCACTGGGACTGCGGGTTCCAGTGGGCGGTGCGGTCGGGGGAGTGGAAGCTCAGCTGGGTGGCCGACGACGCCAACACCAGGCATCTGCGTGACTACGAGCACGCGCCGATGGGGGAGGGCTGGTTCCTCGCGAACCTCGCCGACGACATCGGTGAGCAGACCAACCACCTGTCAGCTCAGCCGGAGATCGCAGACCGGTTGCGCTCGTTGCACGCCGATTGGCGTGCGGAGGTCGGGCTCGAGCCTCAGACGGTCAACCCGTAGGTGATCGCGGTCGGCGGCTCCTCGTGGTGGTCGATGTCCGGGCTGCGCTCGTACTCGTTCCAGGCGAGGAGCTCGTCGAGGTGCCGGCGTACCGAGTCGAGGACCTCGGTGGTCGTGACCTCGCGGCCGAGCTCCTTGGAGAGCGTGGTCACGTCGGCGTCCGAGATGCCGCACGGGACGATCCGGTCGAACCAGGTGAGGTCGTTGTCGCAGTTCAGCGCGAAGCCGTGCATGGTCACGCCCTGCGCGACCCGGATGCCGATCGCGGCGATCTTCCGCTCCCGGCCGCGGTCGTCGGCCGCGACCCAGACGCCGCTGCGGCCCTTGACCCGGCCGGTCTTGACGCCGAGCTCGGCGCAGACGCCGATCAGCGCCTCCTCGAGCCGCCGGACGTAGTCCACGACGTACACGTGTGAGGCGAGCTTGACGATCGGGTACCCGACGAGTTGGCCGGGGCCGTGCCAGGTGATCTTGCCGCCGCGGTCCACGTCGACCACCGGCGTACCGTCCATCGGCCGCTCGTGCGGCTCGGTGCGCTTGCCCGCCGTGTACACCGGCGGGTGCTCGAGCAGGATGACCGTGTCCGAGCCGGTGCCCTCGGCAACCTCCGCGTGCAGTCGTCGCTGCTCGGCCCACGCGGTCTCGTAGTCCACCGCGTCGGCGCCGAATCCGGCTTCCACGTACCTGATAGCCCTCACGCCTTCGAGTGTAGGCGGCGGCTGATCGGGGCCGGCGCCCTGGGCTGTGGATAACTTCGACGGGCGAGGTCGCGATCGGTGCATCCTCTTGGACATGGACCTCGCAGACCTCACCGGCTACAGCCTGCGCCGCGAGCTCGGGTCCGGACCAGCCGGCACCGTCTGGCAGGTCCGGGACCGCGCCTCGGGCCGCAACGCCGTGCTCAAACACGTCCCGCACAGCGCGTACCCCGACCGGGGGCGGCTCCGCGAGGACCTGAGCATGCTGTCCCGCTTCCGGCACCCGCACGTCGCGCGGCTCCACGAGTTCCGCGAGACCGACACCGGCTGGATCCTGATCACCCAGCACCTGGCCGCGGGCAGCCTCGCCGCCCTCCTCACCCGCCGCGGCCCACTGTCCCGCGGCGAACTCGTCACCCTCCTCGCCCCGCTCGCCGACGCCCTAGCCCACCTGCATGCCTCGAACCTCACCCACGGCTCCATCACCCCCGCGAACATCCTCTTCGACGCCGACGGCCGCCCAATCCTCACCGACGCCACCCTCCGCCCCGCCTCTACCGCCGCCGACCACCAATCCCTCGCCACCCTCGCCGACCACGTCAGCGCAGACCCCACCCCCTTCCCACCGACCCTCATCACCAAGACCCCTCTCGGAGCCCTCCCACACCGCCTCCTAACCCACACCCCCGCCACCCCCATAGACCTCGCCCCACTCACCAGCACGGCACCCACCGCACCCACCATCACCTCACCGCCTTCCGGCCCCAAACCTCCTGCCTCTTCGGACGGGTCGGGAGACGACGACTCGCCCGCCGTCTCCCGCGGGCCGCTCGCCCCACCTCCAGCCGATCCACCGCCCTCACCTCTGACGCAACCAAAGCGACCTCACCCCACCGCACCGTCCACCAAGGCCCGCTCGAAGCGCATCCGCTCCAACCGCCGCACCAAGCCCAGCCGCACCCGGTTTGCGGCACTCCGACTCCCACACCCCGCGTACGGCGTACTCGCCGCGGCTGCCGTCGCCGCGATCATCGTGCTCGCGATCGCCATCGCCACACTCCGCACCATCGACACCCCAGCAACCGCCCAACCAGACCCCAGCGGCACACCCCAACGAACGTCCGCATCCCCGCCCACCACCGCCCACCCAACGGCTCCCGGGCGACCCGAGACCTCACCAAGCCAAGCCCGTGCCGCGTCCTCAGCAGAGCTGGCCACCTGGATCGAGACGCTGCAGGCGCTCGACGCCCAGCGCGCCCAAGCCTTCTGGACCCTCGACCTCGCCGCCCTCGACCGCATCTACGTCCCCGGCAGTGCCCCCTGGCGCGCCGACCGCGCCCTCCTATCGGCCTACCGCAACCAGAACGTCCGCGTCCAAGGCCTCCGAATCACGATCGAAAGCACCGCAATCACCCGCCGCACCGCAACCACCGTCACCCTCAAAACCACCGACCACCTCACAGCCGGCCAAGCAGTCGACCACACCGGCGCCAAAACCCCACTCCCACCAGGCCCCCCGGCCACCAGACTGATCACCCTGACAACCACCCCACGCACCGCCGCCCCCTCACGCAGCGCCGCCCGTCAACCCACCCACACCTGGCGCATCACGACAATCACCCAACCCTGACCCACCGAACCAGGCCCGACAGCCCTCAGCTCGGTCGATTGAGCGCGTCGAACACGTCCCGCACGAAGTAGGTGTCCGCCAACGCGTCGTGGATCGCGTACGAGGACTGGTCGACGCCGACAACCGCCGACATCTCGCCAACGTCCGCAGTCGGCGGCAGGTTGGTCCGGCCCAACAGTTGGCTGATCACGCAGACAAGCCGGAAATCCCACGGCACGTCCGCCGCGTCATCCGCGACCAAGCCGTTGAGATGCATCAGATGCAGTACGTCGGTCGCATCCATCCACGGCGCCGCGCCGACCCACAGCGGCTCGTCGGAGGTCAGCTCGACCATCAGTTCCGCGACCTCTCGACCGCTGCTCACGTCCTGCTCGGATCCGTTCAGCGACGGGTGCCGATGAAAGCGGCTGATCTCCAGCGCCCGCTCGGTCGCGGCCGACAGATCCAGCTCGTCCAGCCGAACGAACCGGTTGTACGCCGTCTCCCGCCCGTCGTCCTCACGCCGAATCACCGCCAACTGCCAGACCTGCCGCCCACCCGGCAGCCAAGGTTCCCGAACGCTGGTGGTTTCCAGATCAACGAAGAGAGTCGCCACCCACCAATCCAACCAAGCGCCTGCCGTTTCAGCGAGTTACCGCTTGTCGGCGCGTAGACCCAGGACCCAGGGCACCGGGTCCGCACGCGGCTCCACACTTCGGGTGATCCTCAATCCCGCATCCGCGAACGCATTGAGCAGATCGGCCAGCGGCACATGCCGCATCCCGAGGCGCTGGCGAATACCGCCCTCGCCCCACCAGGGCGCCGGGGGATGCCAGCCGATGGTGCGGTACGTCGGATGGACGATGCGCCCGTCATCGGGCCGGGTTTCGGTGTGCGGGCCGTTGAAGCATGGATGAGCCCCGTAGAACACGAGCACTCCGCCCGGGTGCAACACGCGGGCCGCCTCGCGCAGGACAGCGGCGAAGTCGTCGACGTCGGTGGACAGCCACAGGACGGCGACAGTAGAGAAGACAGCGTCGGCGAACGGCAGCGCAGCCGCGTCGCCCTGGACCAGTGTCTCGCCGTCGGTCGCGCGTTGCTGGGCGAGCCCTAACTGATCCGCGGAGTACTCCAGGCCAACGACGGTGCGGCCCGTACTGCGCAGCGTCTGCAGGTTCTGTCCGGTTCCGCACCCAAGATCCAGGCACAGACCATCTCCTGGCCCCAGGAGATCCAGCAACGGCTCGCGGTTGGAGTCGGCTGCGGCGGCGTTGTGGTCGTCGTACCACTCGGCGAGGCCGTCGTACCGTGCGGGCGTGCTCGGCATGTTGCACTGTCGTTGGCGACCGTGTCCCAGGCACGAAAGAAGTCCGTCGCCTGCGGGTCGAGGAAGACGAATCTGGCGTTGTTGGGCGGCTTCGCCGGCACGGCGTGCACGGGTGAGAACAGCGCGGATCCGAGGCGTTGGCAGCCAGGATGTCGAGGCGTCCGTTCAGTACGAGCGCCGGTGTCCCGTTCATCGAGTCCAGGACGCGCTGGACCTGGGCCGAACTCGTTGCGCCGTGGGACGCCGCCGTGGGCGCGCGTTCGTGGCGGCGGCGCGGAGCAGGTCGAGGAGGTGCGTTCGCTCGGCCTCGTTGAGCTTCAGCGCGTGCGTGAGGCCCTCGATGACGCTGTCGGAGATGCCGTCGCGTTGCCGCGCTCGAGGCGCGTGTAGTACTCCGTCGAGATCCCCGCGAGGAGCGCGACCTCTTCGCGGCGCAGGCCCGCGACCCGCGGCGGGCGCCGCCGTACAACGGGAGGCCTGCCTCCTGCGGGCTTGATCCGGTCGCGCCGGGTGCCGAGGAACTCCCGGATCTCCGCGCGCACGTCATCGCGGATGTCCACGGCCTTCCGGGCTGTCATGTCGTCCACTCTACGAGCAGTCCGCGCGGGGGGTCCCTCTGAGTACCCCTCTATACAGAGTCTGCCGCCACAGCAGCACCGCTGGTTGCGTGGACAGCGACAGCGCGGGATCGCTGACATCGGAGAGAGGTGCTCGCATGACGACAAGAAGGTTTGGTTCGATCACCAGCGCCGGCCGAGGCATGGGTGTCGACATCGCTGAGGCGGCGCTGGCCGCCGGTCACGCAGTCGTGCCACTGCACGCGATCCGATACGGGTCGCGCTCCGCGCTCACCGCCCATGACGACCTGCTGCTCCTCGCGCTCGACGTCACCGACCCTGCCGCGTATCAACGACGCGGTCTCGCGCTGCTGTCGATCGCTTCGTCCGGATCGACGCACTGGTCAACAACGCCGGCAACTTCAACGCTGGGTTCTTCGAGGAGCTGAGCGCGCAGGAGTTCCGAGCACAGCTCGAGACCACCCTGTTCGGTCCGGTCGATGTCACCCGCGCCGTGCTTCCGCGTCATGCGCGCTCAGCGGTCCGGTCTCGTCGTTAGGCGAGGGCGGCGGAGATTGCGGTGGTGACTGTGGGGTGGTGGAAGGTGAAGCCGGTGGATTGGAGGCGGGTCGGGAGGGCTCGTTTGCTGCCGAGGAGCTCCCAGGCGAACTCGCCGAGGGCGGTCTTCATGACGATCGCGGGCACCGGGACGAGGCACAGGCGGTGCAGGGCGGTTGCCAGGGCTTCGGCGAGTTCGAGGTTGGTTGCCGGCGTCGGCAGGGTGATGTTCACGGGGCCGCTCACGCTGTCGGTCTCGGCAACGTGCCGGACGGCGCGGATCCAGTCGGTCAGCGAGACGACCGGGAAGTACTGCGTTCCCGGCCCGAAGCGGCCGCCGAGACCGATGCGGAAGGGGAGGGACAGAAGCTGGAACGCCGGAGCCTTGCTGTCGAGTACGACGCCGGTGCGCAGCGCGGCCACCCGGCTGCCTGCTTCGCGGGCGGGTTCGAGCGCGCCTTCCCACAGCCGGACGACGTCGGACAGGAAGCCCTCGCCGAGGTCGGAGTCCTCGGTCAGGATGCGATCGCCGAGGTCAGTGCCGTAGCCGCCGATCCCGCTCTGCGTGACCAGCACCGGCCGACGGTCGAGCTTTGTCGCCACCGCGGCCAGGGTGGCGGTCGTCGAGACCCGGCTCTCCCGGATCTTCAGGCGGTACGTCGGTGTCCACGGGCGGCCGATGTTCGCGCCGGCCAGGTTGACGAGGACATCAGGATCGCCCAGAGCAGACGGGTCCAGATCGCCCCGGGCCGGGTCCCAGCGCACCTCGTCCGGCGTCGACGGCGGACGGCGTACCAGCCTGAGGACCTGGTGGCCGTTGGCAACCAAGTCGCGGGCGAGGGCCTTGCCGAGGAAGCCGGAGGCGCCGGCCAGTACGTACTTCATCCCGTTCTGCTCCTTCGTCGCGTGACACCAGCCGGGTCAAGCAGCCGGATCAAAAGAACGGCGCCGGTGTCCGCCTCCGGGGAGACAGGCACCGGCGCCGGGTGTCCGATGGATCAGACGTCGAACTGGGCCTCTTCGAGGCGCTGCTTGACGGCCGTCAGGTAACGGGCCGCGTCGGCGCCGTCGACCAGGCGGTGGTCGTAGGTCAGCGCCAGGTACACCATCTGCCGGATCGCGATCGTCTCGCCGAGCTCCGGGTGGGTGATGACCACCGGGCGCTTCACGACGGCGCCGGTCCCGAGCATGCCGACCTGCGGCTGGTTCAGGATCGGGGTGTCGAACAGCGCGCCCCGGCTACCGGTGTTGGTGATGGTGAACGTGCCGCCCGCCATCTCGTCCGGCAGCACCTTGTTGTTGCGGGTGCGGTCGGCGAGGTCGGCGATCTTCTTCGCCAGGCCGGCGATGTTCAGGTCGCCGGCGTTGTGGACGACGGGGACCATCAGGCCGCGCTCCACGTCCACCGCGATGCCGAGGTGCTCGGCGGCGTGGTACGTGATCTCGCCCTTCTCGTCGTCGATCGACGCGTTCAGCTTCGGGTACTGCTTGAGCGCGTCCACCGCGGCGAGCGCGAAGAACGGCAGGAAGGACAGCTTGGTCCCCTCGCGCGCCTCGAACTCGGCCTTCTTCTTGTTGCGCAGCTTGGCGATCTCGGTGACGTCGACCTCGACGACCGTGGTCAGCTGGGCCGAGACCTTCAGGCTGTTGACCATGTGGGCCGCGATCGCCTTGCGGATCCGGCTCATCTTCTCGGTGGTTCCGCGCAGCGGGCTGACCTCAGGGGCCTTCGCGGCGGGGGCCGCGGCCTGGGCTGCCGGAGCAGGTGCGGCCGCGGCGGCCTTCTTCGCCTCGGCGGCGGCGATCACGTCCTGCTTGCGGATCCGGCCGCCGACGCCGGTGCCCTGTACGGCGTTCAGGTCGACCTCGTGCTCCGCGGCGAGCTTGCGGACCAGCGGGGTGACGTAGTTGGCGCTGTCGGCTGAGCCGTTCGGCGAAACCGCAGGAGCCGGAGCTGCCGCAGGAGCCGGGGCCGCCTGCGGAGCGGGAGCCTGAGCAGGAGCGGGAGCCTGAGCAGCAGGAGCAGCAGCCGGTGCCGGAGCCTGAGCAGCCGGAGCGGCGGCGGGAGCCGGCGCGGGCGCAGCGGCCGGAGCAGGAGCAGCGGCCGGAGCAGCAGCCGGGGCCGGAGCAGCTTCAGCCGGGGCAGCCTCGGCCGGGGCGGACGGAGCGGCTGCGGGGGCGGCTGCGCCGGAGCCGACGATGGCGAGCTCGGCACCGACCTCGACGGTCTCGTCCTCGGCGACCTTGATCTCCAGGAGCTTGCCGGCGATCGGGCTCGGGATCTCGGTGTCGACCTTGTCGGTGGAGACCTCGAGGAGCGGCTCGTCGACGGCCACGTCGTCGCCGACCTGCTTCAGCCAGCGGGTGACCGTTCCCTCGGTCACGCTCTCGCCCAGCGCGGGCAGCGTCACCGACGTACCGGAAGCAGGAGCAGCGTCGGCCGGAGCAGGAGCCTCAGCAGCAGGAGCCTCAGCAGCAGGAGCTTCAGCGGCCGGAGCCTCAGCAGCCGGAGCAGGAGCGGCGGCAGGAGCCTCCGCGGCCGGTGCCGGAGCGGACTCGGCGGCCGGGGCGGACTCGGCAGGAGCAGCGGCCGGCTCGGGGTCTGCCGCGGGCTCGGCCGGAGCCGCAGGAGTGGAGCCGGCCTCGCCGGCGTCGCCGATCACGGCCAGTTCGGCGCCGACCTCGACGGTCTCGTCCTCGGCGGCCTTGATCTCGAGAAGGGTGCCGGCGACGGGGCTCGGGATTTCGGTGTCGACCTTGTCGGTCGAGACCTCCAGCAGGGGTTCGTCCACGGCAACCGTGTCACCGACCTGCTTGAGCCAGCGGGTGACGGTTCCTTCGGTGACGCTCTCCCCGAGGGCCGGCAGGGATACAGAGGTCGGCATGACGGTCGTTGCTCCTTCGTCTGATCGGTCGAGTGTCAGCCTACGGTGCCGCCGGAGCGCTCGGGATCCGGGTCACGGCCATCCTTCACGCTCCTGCAGGTCCAACTTACTGGGACGGTCCAGCAGGGTCAGTCATGGAAGTGCAAAGGTTTCCCGGCGAGGGCGAGGTGGGCTTCACCGAGGGCTTCGTTCTGGGTCGGGTGCGCGTGCACCAGCGGCGCCACGTCCGCCGGGTACGCCTCCCAGTTGTAGATCAGCTGGGCCTCGCCGATCAGCTCGCCGACACGCGAACCGACCATGTGCAGCCCCACCACGGCGCCGTCCTTGGCGCGGACCAGCTTCACGAAGCCGGCCGTCTTCAGGATCTGCGACTTGCCGTTGCCGCCGAGGTTGTAGTTGAGGATCTCCACGTCGCCGTACTTCTCCCGGGCCTGCTCCTCGGTCAGGCCGACCGACGCGACCTCCGGCTCGGAGTACGTCACGCGCGGGATGCCGGCCTCGTCGGTCGGCGCCGGCGCGAGGCCCGCGAGGTGCTCGGCGACGAAGATGCCCTGCTGGAAACCGCGGTGCGCGAGCTGCAGCCCCGGCACGATGTCGCCGACCGCGTACACGCCCGGCACGCTGGTCTGCAACGTCGAGTCGACGGTCACGAACCCACGGTCGAGCGCCACGCCGACCTCCTCGTACCCGAGGCCCGCGGTGTTGGGCCCCCGGCCGACGGCGACCAGCAGGAGCTCGGCCTCGATCACCTCGCCGCCCGCGACGGTCACCTGTACGCCGGAATCGGTCACCGCGACCGACTCGAACGGCGTACCGGTCTTGAACGCGATCTTCCGCTTCCGGAACGCGCGCTCCAGGGTCTTCGAACAGTCGGCGTCCTCGGACGGGACCAGCCGCGGCAGCGCCTCGACGATCGTCACCTTGGTGCCGAACGACGTCCACGCGGACGCGAACTCGACGCCGATCACGCCGCCGCCGAGGATCACCGCGGACTCCGGGACCCGGTCGAGCGTCAGCGCGTGCTCGCTCGCGATCACCCGGTGACCGTCGAGTTCGAGGCCGGGAAGGGAACGGGAGTAGGAGCCGGAGGCAAGGAGGACGTTGCGGCCGGTGTACGTCGTGTCGCCGACCTGGACCGTGGTGGGCGAGGTCAGCCGCCCCTCGCCCTCGATCACCGTGATGCCGCGGGCCTTCAGCTGGCCCTGCAGACCCTTGAACAGCCGGTCGACGACGCCGTCCTTGTACTTGTTCACGCCGCCCATGTCGACGCCCTCGAGCGTCGTCCGGACTCCGAACTGCTCACCCTCGCGCGCCGAGTCCGCGACCTCGGCCGCGTGCAGCAGCGCCTTGGTCGGGATGCACCCGCGGTGCAGACAGGTTCCGCCGACCTTGTCCTTCTCGACCAGCGCCACGGACAGGCCGAGCGTCGCGGCGCGTAGTCCGGCGGCGTAGCCACCGCTGCCGCCGCCGAGAATTACCAGGTCGTACGTCGTACCAGTCGCAGTACCACTGTCAGTCACAGGTTCCTCCGTGGGTCCAAGGCTGTGGGTCTGGTCCAGGCGGGCGGGACCCGGATCGCGGTTCCGGCCCGGCGTCATCTTGTCACCGATCACGGCCGGATCCATCCTCGGGCCGGTCGTGGCGGGCAGGCCGGGATCGGCCGCAACCGTTATCCAGGATTTCGGTCCGGACTTGCACACATAGTGGACACTTGACGTCATGAAGTGGTTCGGTCGCCGGCAGAAGGCCGGAACGATGCGCCGGTCGGACACTCCCGACCAGGCGCACCTGCGTGAGTTCGCCCAGACCCGCCAGGGCGTCGAGGGGTTCGTCGAGCCGCGGACGACGGTGACGGAGTACACGATGGTGCTGGTCGCGCTCGACGGCGAGTGGACCCGCCGCCGGGTCCCGTCGGTCAAGTGGGCGCACGATTTCGCGAACAAGCTCGGCATCCCGTCGTACGACGCGGCCGTCGTCGGCTACCCGCCGCGCATGCGCGAGTACAACGCCCGTATGAAGAAGAACGGCCTCGCCTGGAGTAGTCGTGCGGGGAGTTCTACCGGTCGTTGCAGGTGGGTAGAACTCCCCGAACCGTCACCGCGCCCGGGAGCTCAGCTTGCTGAGGCGGCGAGTTCTACCAGGGTGCGGACGGCGTAGCCGGTGCCGCCGGTGGGCGTGTAGCCGGAGGGGCCGCCGTCGTTGAAGGACGGGCCGGCCACGTCGAGGTGGACCCAGTCGATGCCGTCAGCAACGAAGTCGCCGAGGAAGGCGGCCGCCGCGAGGGCGCCGCCCCAGGGCTCGCCGGTGATGTTGGCCAGGTCGGCGACCTTGGAGTGCGACTTCAGCTTGTCCAGCATCTCGGTCGGGATCGGCAGCGGCCACATCGACTCGCCGGCCGCGACCGCCGCGTCCACGACCCGGTCGCGGGCCGTGTCGGCGTTCCCGAACGCGCCCGCCACCTTGGTGCCCAGGGCAACGACACACGCCCCGGTCAGGGTGGCCACGTCGATGATCAGGTCGGGTTGGTCCGCGGAGGCCCGGACGAGCGCGTCGCCGAGCACCAGGCGGCCCTCGGCGTCGGTGTTCAGCACCTCGACGGTCTTGCCGCCGTACATGGTCAGTACGTCGGAGGGCCGGGCCGCGGAACCGGACGGCATGTTCTCGGCCATCGCGGCGTACGTCGTCACCTGGACCGGCAGACCGAGCCGCGCGATGGCGATCGTCGCCCCGATCACCGCGGCGGCGCCGGCCATGTCGGACTTCATGCTCACCATGCCGGTCGACGTCTTCAGCGACAGGCCGCCGGAGTCGAAGGTGATGCCCTTGCCGACGAAGGCCAGGTGGGTGACGGGCTTCTTCGGCGTGTAGGTCAGCCGGACCAGCCGCGGCGGGTTGCTCGAGCCCTGGCCGACGCCGAGGATGCCGCCGTACCCGCCCTTGGCGAGCGCCTTCTCGTCGAGCACCTCGACCTTGACGCCGTACTCCTTGCCGAGCTTGACCGCGTCGGCCGCGAACTCGACCGGGTGCAGGTCCGACGGCGGGGTGTTCACCCAGTCCCGCACCTGCGCGACGGCCTCCGCGGTCACCTGGGCGCGCTCGAGGGCGGCCTTGGCGTCCTTGTTCCTGGCCAGGTCGGTCAGCACGGTCAGGTTGCCGGGTATGTCGTTCGCGCCGTCCGACGACTTGTACGCCGTGAACGTGTAGCGACCCATCAACGCGCCCTCGGCGATCGCGCGCACGCACTCCGCGTCGGGAGCCGGCAGTGCGAACGCGACCGACTGTGAGGTCTTCGCCGCCCGCACCCCGGTGCCGGCCGCGGCCCGCAGGTCCTCGGTCTTCAGCACGCCGTCGGGCGCCGTGCCCAGACCGACCGCGATCAGCGTCGCGGACTTGCCCGGCTTGCCGAGCAGGGGCCCGGGCACCTTCGTCACCTCGCCGGCCTTGCCGGTGGCGCCGAGACCGGACAGCACCTCCACCAGCTTCCCGCCGTACGCGGCGTTCAGCGACTCGGTGCCGGCCGGCAGGGTGACGCCGCCGCCGAGTTTGACCACGCCGATGACCACGGCGTCGCTCTTGACGCCGGCGGCATCTGACTTGCTCAGGGTGATGGTGGTCACGAAATCCTCAGTCCTCCTTGACCGGCGGGCAGATGGCCGGTCGTCACGGTACGTGCGTGCTGCCTGAGCATGCTACGCGTCGGGTAGTTTCCCCTCCATGACCCAGTCTCCTGATCTGAAGAAGTCGCCACTGCACGAGCGCCACGTCGCGCTCGGCGCCAAGTTCGCCGAGTTCGGCGGCTGGGAGATGCCCCTGGAATATTCCGGCGTCGTGGCCGAGCACACCGCGGTTCGTACGTCGGTCGGCGTCTTCGACGTCAGCCATCTCGGCAAGGCGACCGTCAAGGGTCCGGGCGCCGCGGCGTACGTGAACGCGTGCCTGACCAACGATCTCGGCAAGATCGCGCCCGGTCAGGCGCAGTACACCCTGTGCTGCAACGAGAACGGGGGAGTGGTCGACGACCTGATCGCCTACCTGCACGCCGACGACGACGTGTTCCTGATCCCGAACGCGGCGAACACCGCCGAGGTGGTCCGGCTGCTCCAGGCCGACGCCCCCGACGGCGTCGAGGTGACCAACGTGCACGACGACTACGCGATCCTCGCGGTGCAGGGCGCGAACAGTGACGAGGTGGTGTCCGCGATCGGCCTGCCGACCGGGCACGACTACATGGCCTTCGCCACGGCCGACTTCGGCGGTACGCCGGTGGTCGTGTGCCGCACCGGCTACACGGGCGAGCGCGGCTTCGAACTCGTCGTACCGAACGCCGCCGCGGTGGCCGTGTTCGACGCGCTGCTGACGGCCGGCGAGCAGTACGGCATCGTCCCGGCCGGGCTGGGCGCGCGGGACACGTTGCGGACCGAGATGGGGTACCCGCTGCACGGCCAGGACATCGCGCCCGGCATCACGCCGGTCCAGGCGCGGTCCGGATGGGCGGTCGGCTGGAAGAAGGAGCACTTCTGGGGCGACGCGGCCCTGCGCGCCGAGAAGGAGCAGGGACCGGCCCGGATCCTGCGCGGCCTGCGGGCCGCCGGAAGGGGTATTCCGCGGCCGCACATGTCGGTTCTGGATCAATCCGGTACGGCGCTCGGTGAAGTTACCTCGGGAACGTTCTCGCCGACGTTGAAGAAAGGTATTGCGTTGGCACTCCTGGACGCGTCGGTGAAAGAAGGCGATCAGGTAACCGTCGACATCCGGGGCCGCGGGGAAACCTTCGACGTCGTCAAACCGCCCTTCGTGACCGTTCACGTGCGCTGACGGCGTTCCGCGACGGTACGTCGAGAATCGTTACCCTCCGTCATAACCTGGCACAAATTGGCCACTGTCGGTGCTGTGCCGACGCGTTTTGCGCAGGATTGACTGCGAACGGTGACGAAATGGGGCAAATGTTCCGTTCGAGTACCGGTTCCGGTAACGATTTGTGCACTGCTGCCGAGCACTGCTGGTTTGGTGTCAGAGTGTCGGGCAGGCTAGCGCGCGGCTACGGCGGAATCCCTTGTCAAGGGGATTTGACGCGAGGCCGCAACAGAGCAAAGGTCGGCACGCTATCCACCGATAAGTGCCGGATCCGCGGACCGAAATCCGGCCGACTGAACTGACGGAGTGCGAATGAGTATTGGGTCGCCCGACTCGACCGTAGGGGTCGAAGAACACCCGGCCTCGGCGGAGCCGGCCCGTACGGCCGCCACTCCGCACGGCAAGTCGCCGAGCCGGATCGCGTTCGACCGGCTCCGCAAGGACAAGGTCGCGGTGATCTGCGCGTCGATCGTGCTGTTCTTCATCCTGGTCGCCGTCCTGGCGCCGCTGCTGGCCAAGCTCGAGGGCCAGGACATCAGCACTTTCAACACCCGGCAGATCGACGAGTTCGGCTATCCGACGATCGGCATCACCCCGGACCACTGGTTCGGCATCGAGCCGAAGACCGGCCGCGACAACTTCGCCCGCTGGGTGTACGGCGCCCGCCCGTCGCTGATCATCGCGTTCCTCGCGACCGTGGTCGGCACCGCGATCGGCGTCGTGATGGGCCTGCTGGCCGGCTTCCTCGGCGGCTGGGTCGACCGGGTCATCTCCTGGCTGATCGACTTCGTGCTCAGCCTGCCGTTCCTGCTCTTCGCGATCGCACTGGTCCCGATCGTCGAATCGCTGCGCGGCGGCTCGTTCAACCTGACGCCGGAAGACCAGGCGAACATCCGGTTCTACGTGCTGATCTTCGTCCTCGCGTTCTTCGGCTGGGCGGGCCTGGCCCGCATCATCCGCGGCGAGGTGCTCTCGCTGCGCGAGCGCGAGTTCGTGCTGGCCGCCAAGGCGATCGGTGTGCCGACCTGGCAGGTCCTGTTCAAGGAACTGCTGCCCAACCTGGTGGCCCCGATCGTGATCTCGGCCTCGCTGGCCGTCCCCGCGTACGTGACCGCGGAGGCCGGGCTCTCGTTCCTCGGTGTCGGACTGGTCGAACCGAAGCCCTCGTGGGGCCAGACGATCGCCGTCGCCACCAACTGGTACAAGGCAGACCCGCTCTACCTGTGGCTGCCGGTCATCGGGATCACCGCCCTGGTGCTCGCGCTGGCCCTGCTCGGAGACGCGATCCGCGACGCCTTCGACCCCAAGACTCGCCGGTAGTACGGCGATTGCCCCAGCGGCAGAAAAGGAGAAACCCGACCATGCAGTGGAAACGGATAACCGCGGTCGCGGCGGCGGTCATGCTGACCGCCGTGGCTTGTGGCAGCCCGTCCTCGAACAGCGGCAGCAAGGGCGGCACCGACGCGGTGGGAGGCGCGCAGGTCAAGGCGACGGACCCCACTGCGAAAGGCCCGGCCCCTGACGTAGAGGGTGCGAAGAAGGGCGGGACGATCACCGTCCTGTCCGACGTGACGCCCTCCGGCTTCGACCCGACCGACACGTACTACGTGGACGGTAACGCGATCGAGAAGCTGTACTTCCGCGCGCTGACCCAGTTCCGCCTCGACGGCCCGGACAAGAAGCCGGTGCTGGTACCGGACCTGGCCGAGGACCTCGGCACCAAGTCCGAGGACGGCCTGACCTGGACCTTCAAGCTCAAGCAGGGCATCAAGTACCAGGACGGTACGCCGGTCACGGCCGCGGACTACGCGTACGCGATCAAGCGGTCCTTCGCGCACACGCTGTACGAGAACGGTCCGACGTACCAGATGGACTACTTCCTGGACGGCAAGACCTACAAGGGCCCGTACGTCGCCGGCGGCGACGTGTACAAGGGCGTCGAGACGCCGGACGACCACACCCTGGTCATCAAGCTGGCGAAGAAGTTCGACGACATGCCGTTCTACGCGGCGTTCCCGCTCTTCGCGCCGATGCCGAAGGCGAAGGACACCCAGAAGAACTACGAGCAGCACCCGATGTCGACCGGCCCGTACATGGTCCAGTCGTACAACCCGGGCAGCGAGCTCAAGCTGGTGAAGAACCCGCACTGGGACCCGGCCACCGACCCGGTGCGGCACCAGTACGCCGACGGCTTCGACTTCAAGTTCGGTCAGGACACCATCAAGGCCCAGCGCCAGGTGCTGGTGAGCTCCGGCCCGGACGCGAACGCGGTGAACTACTCGAACCTGGACACCACGCTGCTGCCCGAGGTCAAGGACCAGTCGCAGCTGATCACGGGCCAGTCGCCGTGCACGAACATGTACACGATGGACACCCAGAAGATCCCGCTGGACGTCCGTAAGCTGATCGCCAAGGCGTACCCGTACAACTCGTGGCGCAAGGTCGCCGGTCTGAACCCGACCACCGACCCGCCCGCGTCGACGATCCTGCCGCCGGCCGTCCCGGGCTACGAGAAGTACGAGCTGCCGGGCCTGAACGGCACCGGTGACGGCGCCGAGGACCCCGCGGTCGCCAAGGAGGTCAAGGACGAGCTGGCCAAGGCGGGCAAGTCGAACTTCGAGCTCAGCTGGTACTACTCGATCGACGACAAGATCTCGACCCAGGCCAACCAGCTGCGCAAGCAGGCCTTCGAGAAGGCCGGCTTCAAGGTCAAGGCGATCGGTGTGCCGAAGGCGAACATCCGCAAGTTCACCGGTGCGCCGGACGCCCCGGTGAACATCGGCCGGACCCCGGCCGGCTGGTGCTCCGACTGGCCGAGCGCCACCAGCTGGTTCCCCGTGCTGTTCACGACCGCTGCGGTCGAGGCGGGTAACAGCGTCGGTCAGCTGAAGGACCCGGAGCTCGACAAGAAGATCGAGGCGATCCAGGCCAAGACTCCGGACGAGCAGCTGAAGGAGTGGCCGAAGATCGACAAGGAGATCATGGAGAAGTACCTCCCGGTCCTGCCGCTCTACTACAGCTCGAGCAACATGCCGGTCGGCAAGAACATCGGCGGTGCGGTGAACGACCCGACCCAGGGTGTGTTCGAGTTCACCTCGATGTTCCTGAAGCAGCCCTGACCGACGTCCGTTCTGAAGCAGTACTGATCCACTGAGGGTGGCGTGGTGCCCGGACCACAAGTCCGGGCACCACGCCGATCGGTGAGGAGACAATCCCGTGCTCTATTTCGTGGCGCGCCGCTTGGTCAGCGCGCTCAGTGTGGTGCTGGCAACGTTGATCGCGACGTTCGCGCTGTTCTTCATCGCGCCGACCGATCCGGCCGCGGCGATCTGCGGTGAGCGCAACTGCACGCAGCAGCGCTATGAGGAGATCACGAAGAACCTGCACCTCGACCGGCCGAAGGTCGAGCAGTTCGTCGACTACACGGTCGGCATCTTCGCCGGCCGTGACTTCACCACCTCCGGCGTCACGCAGCACTGCGCGGCCCCGTGCCTCGGCTTCTCGTTCAAGAACGACCGCCCGGTCTCGGAGCTGATCGGATCCAGGTTCCCGGTGACGCTGTCACTCGTCCTCGGGTACGCCGTCCTGGTCCTGACGATCGGTGTGTTCGTCGGATCGATGGCGGCGAAGAGACGCGGGAGCCTCGGCGACCGGGCGCTGATGACCAGCACGCTGGTGGTCAGTTCGGTGCCCTACTACATCGTGGCGCTGATGGTCGCGCTGTACCTGACCATCGTCTATCCGATCCTCCCGCGGGGTGAGTGGACACCGCCCTCGGAGAACTTCGGGAAATTCATCGCCGGCCTGCTGACCCCCTGGCTGGTGCTCGGCATCTACAACTGCACGTCGTACGCCCGGTACTCACGCGGCTCCATGGTCGAGACGCTGAGCGAGGACTACATCCGGACCGCGCGGGCCAAGGGCCTGTCCGACCGGGTGGTCACCTACAAGCACGCGCTCCGCTCCGGGCTGATCCCGGTCGTGACGATCTTCGGCCTGGACATCGCCGGCAGCCTCGGCGGCGCGATCTTCACCGAGCGGATCTTCGACCTCCCCGGGCTCGGGCAGCTGGTGCTGGACAGTTTGAACAACTACGACCTGCCCGTGATCATGGGCACCGTGCTCGTCGCCTCGGTGATCATCGTCGCGATGAACTTCCTGGTGGACATCGGCTACAGCCTGATCGACCCGCGAGTGAGGCTGTCGTGAGCACACCCGCCCCCGAGGACCGGAAGGACAGCATGGCCGAGAGCACACCCACTCCGGCGGACGCCGCTGGAGTCGATCCTGCGGACGCCAAGCGCGGTCCGTCGGTCGCCACCCGCGAGCGCCGGCAGGGTTCGATCAACCCGAGCGGCGAGACGCCGTACCTGGTGGTCGAGGACCTGGCCGTGAAGTTCCCCACCGCCGACGGCCTGGTGAGCGCGGTGAACGGGCTGAGCTACTCGGTCCCGCTCGGCCGCACGCTGGCCATCGTCGGCGAGTCCGGCTCCGGCAAGTCGGTGTCGAGCATGGCCGTGATGGGCCTGCACGACCGCAAGCGGACCCGGATCACCGGCTCGATCCGGCTCGGCGGCGACGAACTCGTCGGCCTGCCCGAGAACGAGCTGATGAAGATCCGCGGCGACGCGATGTCGATGGTCTTCCAGGACCCGCAGTCCTCGCTGCACCCGCTGTACACGATCGGCAACCAGCTGGTCGAGGCGTACCGGGTGCACCACAAGGTCTCCAAGGACGTGGCGAAGAAGCGGTCGCTGGAGATGCTCGACCTGGTCGGCATCCCGAACCCGCCGCGCCGGTTCTCGCAGTACCCGCACGAGTTCTCCGGCGGTATGCGGCAGCGCGCGATGATCGCGATGAGCCTGATCAACGACCCGAAGCTGGTGATCGCCGACGAGCCGACCACCGCGCTGGACGTGACCGTGCAGGCGCAGATCCTGGACCTGCTGAACAACCTGCAGAAGGAGTTCGGCTCCGCGATCGTGCTGATCACCCACGACCTCGGAGTGGTCGCCGAGATGGCCGACGACGTCCTGGTGATGTACGCCGGGCGCTGTGTCGAGTACGGCACCGCCGAGGACGTCCTGGCGAACCCGCGGATGCCGTACACCTGGGGTCTGCTCGAGTCGATCCCGACCGTCTCGGCCGCGAGCGAGCGGCTGCGCCCGATCAAGGGCCTGCCGCCGAGTCTGCTGAACCTGCCGGACGGCTGCTCGTTCAGCGCCCGCTGCCCGTACGTCGAGCGGGTCAAGGGCGAGCTCTGCACCATCCAGCTGCCGGAGCTGATGCCGGTGGACGGCGCCGGTGCCCACACTTCCCGTTGTCACCTGCACGACAAGGCCTCGATCTACGAGGCCGAGGTCGCGCCGAGACTGGGCTGACGAGGGGACTGAGGAGTTATGAGCGAAACTTTGTTGCAGGTCCGCGACCTGAAGATGCACTTCCCGATCAAGGAAGCGGCCGGCCTCGGCCGGACCAAGAAGGTCGTGCAGGCCGTCGACGGCGTCTCCTTCGAGCTGAAGGCCGGCTCCAGCCTCGGTCTGGTCGGCGAGTCCGGCTGCGGTAAGTCGACCACCGGCCGGATGATCACCCGGCTGCTGACCCCGACCGCCGGCGAGATCGTGTTCAAGGGCACGGACATCGCGCAGCTGAAGGAGCGGGAGCTGCGGCCGTTCCGCCGCCAGCTGCAGATCGTCTTCCAGGACCCGTACAGCTCGCTGAACCCGCGGCAGACGGTCAGCAACATCATCAGTACGCCGCTGCGCGTCCACAACCTGGTGCCGAAGGGCAAGGAGCTCGCGCGGGTCCAGGAACTGCTGGAGCGCGTCGGCCTGAACCCGGAGCACCACAACCGCTACCCGAACGAGTTCTCCGGCGGTCAGCGGCAGCGCATCGGCATCGCCCGGGCGCTCGCGGTGGAGCCCGAGGTGATCATCGCCGACGAGCCGGTGTCCGCGCTCGACGTGTCGATCCAGGCCCAGGTGATGAACCTGCTCGAGGACCTGCGCACGGACCTCGGGATCGCGTTCGTGTTCATCGCGCACGACCTCGGCGTCGTCCGGCACTTCTGTGACGAGGTCGCGGTGATGTACCTCGGCAAGATCGTCGAGCAGGGCAGCCGGGACCAGATCTACAACGCGCCGCAGCACCCGTACACGCAGGCATTGCTGTCGGCGGCGCCGGACCTGGGCACCATCCGGGGCGTTCCGCCGAAGGAGCGGATCCGGCTGGTCGGCGACGTACCCTCGCCGATCGACCCGCCGAGCGGCTGCCGGTTCCGGACCCGCTGCTGGAAGGCGGAGGACATCTGCGCCACCCAGGAGCCGTTGCTGGAGATCAAGCCGCAGTCCAGTCAGGGCCACACCGCCGCTTGCCACTTCGCGGAGCCGAAGGTCGACCTGATCGCCGAAACCGCCTAGAACCGAGAAAGCCTCCCGTCAACGGCGACGGGAGGCTTTCTTGTGTCTGCTTGTGGTACCTACAGGGTCACGCGCGGCCGTGGGCCTGGCGGCTGCGGCGGCTGAGGGAGTCGATGGTGACGGCGATCAGCAGGACGCCGGCGGTGACGATGTAGCGGACGTTGGAGTCCAGGCTGAGCAGGGCGAGACCGTTGGAGATCGACATGATCACCAGCGCGCCGAGCAGCGCGGAGTACGCCGAACCGCGGCCGCCGAACAGGCTGGTGCCGCCGATGACGGCCGCCGCGATCGCGTTCAGGTTGGTGTCCGTCCCGCCGCTGGCCTGTCCGACCGCGACCAGCCGGGCCGCGGCCAGGATGCCGCCGACGGCCGCGAACGTGGAGCAGGCCGCGAACACCGTCAGGTAGATCATCCGAACGTTGATACCGGCCCGGCGCGCGGCCTCGACGCTGCCGCCGACGGCGAAGACCGAGCGGCCCCAGCGCGTCCGGCGTACGGCGAGATCCGTCACCACCACGAGGGCGAGGAAGAGCAGGAACATCGCCGAGACACCGCGGTCGCCGTTCAGGACCGCGACCGGGATCAGCAGCACGATCGCGAGGCCGCCGGCCTTGATGGCGATGACCGAGTTCGGCGCCGCGGACAGACCCGCCGCGGCGCGGGCAGTCCGGCCCTGCCATCGGCTCAGCGCGTACGCCACGACGACGAGGGCGACCAGGGCGTAGGCCATCGCGGGGGAGAGGAAGCTCCGCGTCGCGAAGCCGACCAGCGCGGAGTCGTACGGCAGGTTGATCGTGCCGTCCTTGCCCAGCACCAACAGCTGCAGCCCGAGGAACCCGAGCAGACCGGCAAGGGTGATGACGAAGCTTGGTACGCCGAAGCGCGTGTAGAGCAGGCCGTAGAACAGGCCGATCACCACACCGAGCGCGAGGGCAGCGAGGAGCGACAGCACGATCGGCCAGCCCTTGTTGACGAACGTGACGCCGATGACCGCGGCCGCGACGCCGCTGACCGAACCGACCGAGAGGTCGATCTCGCCCAGCAGCAGGACCAGAACGATGCCGAGGGCAATCACCCCGACGGACGTGGTCTGCAGCGTGAGGTTCACCAGGTTGCGGCTGGACAGGAACGAGCTGTTCGCGACCTGGAAGACCGCCCAGATGATGACCAGACCGACGACCACCGGGACCGAGCCCAGGTCGCCGGACCGGAGCCGGGAGGTGAAGGCGCCGACCGCGCCGCTGATCCCTTGCCGGGCGATCAGCCGTTCGTCCTGGAGGTCGGCCGGCAGCTGGGCCGCACCGTTCTCCTCGGGCGTCGCCGCCGGATCGCTGATGTCCTGGGGGCGGGTCCCCGAACCTTGGAGACTCATGAGGCCGGTCCCTCTTCCCGGCTCCGGCGCGCTGCGCGCTCGGAGACCGCGTTGTCGGTGGCGCCGGTGATCGCGGCGATGATGTCCTGCGTCCGGGTCTCGCTGACCACGAAGACGCCGTTGTTGCGGCCGAGACGCAGGACGGCGACCCGGTCCGCGACCGCCATCACGTCGGCCATGTTGTGGCTGATCAGGATCACGGCCAGGCCGCGTTCGCGGAGCCGCTCGACCAGGTTGAGGACCTCGGCGGTCTGAGCTACGCCGAGAGCCGCGGTCGGCTCGTCCAGCATCACGACCTTGGGGCGGCCGAGCAGGCTGCGCGCGATCGCGACGGTCTGCCGCTGGCCGCCGGACAGGCTGGCGACCGGGATCCGGACCGACGGGATCTTCGCGGACAGCTGCCGGAGCAGTTCCCAGGACGAGCGTTCCATCTCGACCTCGTCGAGCGCGCCGTTCTTGCGGAGCTCGCGGCCGAGGTACAGGTTCGCGACCACGTCCAGGTTGTCGCACAGCGCCAGGTCCTGGAACACGGTGGCGATGCCGAGCTGCTGCGCCTCGGCCGGGCTGCCGACCCGGACCGGCCTGCCGTCGAACACCATCGACCCGTCGTCGGCGGTGTAGACGCCGGCGATCGTCTTGACCAGCGTGGACTTGCCGGCCCCGTTGTCGCCGACCAGTGCCAGCACCTCGCCGGCGCGGACGTCCAGCTCGATGTTCTTCAGAGCCTGCACGGCCCCGAAACGCTTGGAAACCCCCTGCAACGTCAGCACCGTACCGGCGCCGATGTCGAGGGGAGTCGGGGTAACAGTCACGTGTTGAGCCTCCTGGACTTATTTCACGCCATGATCCTCGCCGCGGGCGCGGATGGGGAGAGGTCGGCGTGGCCCCCCGCACCTCACTGCGGGGGGCCACGCCGAGGGGCGGGTCAGTTGGCGGACAGGCCTGCGGCGGTGCAGGCGGCGGCGAAGGCCGAGGTGCAGATGTCGGCGACCTTGTAGATGTTGTCCTTGACCACGGTGTCCTTGATGTTGTCCTTGGTCACCGCGACCGGGTCGAGAATCGTCGACGGTACGCCGCTCTTGTCGGTGGTGGACTCGGGCTTGCCGCCGTTCGCCAGCGCCACCGCACCCTTGGCGGCGGCCTCGGCCTGGGGCTTGACCGCCTTGTAGATGGTCATCGTCTGGTCGCCGGCGACGATCCGCTGGATCGCGGCCAGTTCCGAGTCCTGCCCGGTGACCGGCGGCAGCGGCGTCACGCCACCGCCCTTCAGCGCGGCGATCGCGCCGCCGGCGGTGCCGTCGTTGGCGGCGTACACGCCGACCAGTCCGTTCTTGATCGCGCTCAGCTGGCCTTCCATCCAGGACTGCGCCTTGTCCGGGCTCCAGTCCGGGGTGTCGAACTCGGCGGCGACCTTGAAGCCGCTCGAGTCGAGCACGCTGTGCGCGCCCTTCTTGAAGTCGGCGGCGTTCGGGTCGGTCGGCGAGCCGTTGATCATCGCGATGTTGCCGGACGTCTTGCCGGCCGCCTTGAGCGCATCCACCAGAGTCTGCGCCTGCAGCTTGCCGACCGCCTCGTTCTCGAACGACACGTAGTAGTTGGCGTTCTCGATGAACCGGTCGTACGCGACCACCGGGACGCTCTGGGCCTTCGCGGAGGCGGCGACCGCGGCGGCGGCCTTGCCGTCGACCGGGTCGAGGACCAGCACGTTCGCGCCCTGGGTGAGCGCGGCCTCGGCCTGCTGCTGTTGCTTCGCGGCGTCCTGATCGGCGTTGCTGTAGATCAGCTGGCAGTCGCCGCAGGCCGCCTTCAGCGCCTCGGTGAACAGCGGGCGGTCGAGCGCCTCGTACCGGGTGGTCTTCGACTCGGGCAGCAACAGCGCGACTTTCTTCGCGCCGCCTGAGCCGCTGCCCGAGCCGGAGTCGCCTGCGTTGTCCTTGCCGCAGGCCACCAAGGAGGTGGCGAGGGCCGAGACGGCAACGCCGAGGCCGACGAGACGAAGTACTGAGACGGACATATGGCGGCTCCTTGACGAGACGGCCCCGATTGGCCTGCCCGCAGTCAAGCCGTCCGGCGTCTTGGCGTCAAGACTTGAATTCAAGAAATGGAGATATTGGTGTGACTCAGCATCGACGCGCGGTGGATCGCGCCGACGATGTCGGCCTCGTCGCCGAGCTCGGCGGGGCGCAGTTCGACGGTCGCCGCGGCGCTCGGGATCGCGCAGCGGTCGAGCGCTTCGCGGAGCGGGGCGTTGATCAGTTCACCGGCCTCGGCCATCAGGCCGCCGACGACGATCGCCTCCGGGTTCAGCAGGTTCACGACTCCGGCGACGGCGACGCCGACGCGCCGGCCGGCGTCCTCGATCACCCGGCGGCAGCCGAGATCGCCGCCGAGTGCGCGGGTCACGATGTCCTTCAGGCGCAGCGGTCCGTGCGACGCGGCCAGGCTGCTGATCAGTGCCCGCGAGCCGACGAACGTGTCGAGGCAGCCGCGGTTGCCGCAGCGGCAGATCGGGCCGTTCTCGTCGATCGTGACGTGCCCGATCTCGCCCGCAGTACCGGTCGAGCCGCGGAACACGTCGCCGTTGATCACGATGCCCGCGCCCACGCCGTACGAGAACTTCAGGTAGCAGCCGTTCCGGACGCCGCGGAGCGCGCCGGCCCGCAGTTCGCCCAGCGCTGCAAGGTTTGCGGTGTTGTCGAGCGCGACCGGGGCGCGCAGGTAGCCGGACATCGCCTCGGTCACGTTCACGCCGCGCCAGCCGGGCAGCACCGCGTCGGACCCCGCCTCGCCGCTGACGGAGTCGACCGGCATCGGCAGCCCGAATCCGACCGCGGAGATGTCCTCGACGCCGGAGCTGACCGTCTCGGCCAGGTCGGCGAGCAGCCGGGCGGCGCGTTCCATGCCCTCGTCGGCGACGTGGTCGGCCTGCAGCGGCATCAGCTGCTGGGCGAGGATCTCGCGGGACCCGTTCGCGACCGCGACCCGCACGTCGCGCTCGCCGAACGCGACGCCGGCCAGCAGTCCGCCGCCGGACGCGAGGGAGACCAGTACGGCGCGGCGGCCGTTGCGGATGCTGCGGGACAGGCCGACCATGCCGGCCTGGTCGAGCTCCTTGACCATGTTGGAGACGGTGGCGGCGGAGAGTCCGGAGGCGGCGGCGATCTCGACCTGGGTGAGCGGGCCGTGCTGCCGGACAACGCCGAGAACGCGCGCACGGTTGGCTTCGCGCAGCGAAGCCTGCGAGCCCGGAGCCGGGCGAGTTGCGTTCATTACATAAAGATAACGGATCGCGGGGCGTGCCCGGCCGCCCACCGGTCGTGAACCACGAACATCTTCCGCAACCTCGCCGTCACTACCCCACTGAAACGTCTCGTCGGCGACAGTAGACCACCCCGGCCACGAGGTGGTGGAGGTGAGCGCTCACACGGCTCCCGTGATCCATGTGTGAGTCACCTCTGGTTCCTCGAGTCGTGGATCTCGGCGGCGTAACGTAACCTCGATCCACGACTCGACGTTCCGAGGGCGAACCAAACGCCACGACTCGGCGCGACCCGGGCCAAGGCGGGCGCCGAGGAGCGTCCTCAGAAGCGCCGTCCGCACAGCCGGGGTTATCCCCGCGCGTGCAGGGTTCTCCCCTCATGTAGCAGTAGAGAACCCTGCACACGAGGGGTTATCCGGCCGTTTGCTGTCCTGCTCGATGTGCGGGTGATCCGGCGGCCCGTCGAGCGACGTACCGCAGGCCCGAGGGTGCATCGAGTCGTGGATTTCGGCAGCCAATCGCCTCCTGGCAGCAGCCTCGATCCACGACTCGCGGTTTCGCGGACCAACCAAACGCCACGACTCGGCGCGATCCCGGATGAGCTGCGCCGCGGCAGCCGGGGCGAGCGTCTGCGCGGAGGCCGACCGCACCCACGGATCAGTCATCCCGGGGCGGTTCAGGGTGTGCAGTTTGGACAGGAGATGTCGGGTGGCGGGGTAGTGCACCTGAGCGTAATTGTGGTTGTGCGTACGGTGTCTCGCTGGTGCTCTACCTGTCCAGCTGGCACACCATGGACGACTGAGCGCACGTCGCCCGTGATGGGCGTTCGGTGATGCGAGGGCCTGGCCCGTCGGCCGGCTTCCAACCCACGCATGCGTCAGGAGAGCCGGATAACCCATCGTCTGCTCGACGGGCTAGACCGACCGGCGGGGTCAGGGGCGGGGGTGACGGTGGGGAGCTGATCACTACCCACACGTAGGACGGGAGAGACGCTCACACGGTGAGGGCGAGCGTCACCAGGGCCACTGGGAGGGCCAGTTCGACGGTTGCGCCGAGGACGTCGCCGGTGGTTCCGCCGAGGGCTCGGACGGCACGGCGGCTGGTGAGGAGGCTGGTTGCGACGGCCAGGAGTACGGCGGCTGCGGTGCCGGACGAGCGGAGTATGGCGGGGGACGTGAGCCAACTGAGGGCGACGGTCGCGGCGAGGGTTGCGGCCGTGATGAGGGTTGCTTTGAGTGGGTGGACGGTGGTGGCGACGAACGAGCCGAGGCCGTCGGGGCGGGCCGCGGGGATCGACGTACGGCAGGACCAGGGGAGGGTGAGGCGGCTCGCGGTGGTGGCGATCAGGAGCGACTGCCAGCCGAAGTTCGCTTGCAGGCAGCCGGTCAGGGCGGCGACGTCGAGGAGCAGTACGCCGACGATCGCGACGACACCGAACGGGCCGATGTCGCTCTGCTTCATGATCCGCAGCATCGTCTCGCGGTCCCGCCGGCTGCCGAGCGCGTCGGCGAAGTCGGCGAGCCCGTCCAGGTGCAACCCGCCCGAGAGCCCGGCGACAACCAGCACCCCGAGCACGGCCGCGAGCAGGTGCGCGTCCGGCTTCAGCAGTTGGGCGAGCACGACAACCGCGGCCGCGATCCCACCGACCAGCACACCCACAGCCGGCGCCAGCACCATCGCCCACCCACCCACCACACGATCCACCCGAGAAGGCGCGCCGGTCGGCAGGACGGTCAGCGTGCCGAACGAGAGACGGAGCGCGTCGGCCCAACTACCCCGCGGGGCAGGCGGGGCCTGTCCTTCACCCTGGTAGCTCCCGCCGACCTCCTGCCGGGCGTCCGGGGTTGGCGCGCCGGGTTCTTGGTGTTCTGCTGGCGTCATGTGAGGGGGAGGGTTCGGCCGGCCACTGTCCAGAGGACCTGGTCGGAGGCGAGGGAGATGGTGGTGTTGAGGCGGCCCATGAGGTCGCGGAAGAGGCGGGTGCCGGGGTCGGCGGGGACGATGCCGGAGCCCACGTCGTTGCTGACGGCAACCACGCGGCGGGCGGTCGCGGACCAGGCGTCGGCGAGGTCGGCGATCTGCTGCTCGACGAGGCCCGCGCGGTCGAGGTCGGACCAGACGTCGACAGTCGTCCATGGTGCGCGACAGCCACAGGGTGAGGCAGTCGATCAGGAGCGGGGGACCGGGGGACTCGAGCAGCGGTACCAGGTCGATCGTTTCCGCCAGTCCCCAGGAGGCCGGCCGGCGGGCCTGGTGTTTCGCGACCCTGGCCGCCCACTCGGCGTTGCCGGAGTCCTCTCCGCCGGTTGCGACGTACAGGACGTCGGGCTCCGCGGACAGCAGGCGTTCGGCGGCGACGGACTTGCCGGAGCGGGCTCCGCCGAGGATGAGGGTTCGGTCAGGCATTCGTCCTCCCGGGCTCGAAGACCACCGGCGCCTCGAAGGCCGCCTTGCGCGCCGTACGCCGGAACGCGTTCAGGATCGGCCGCCCGAGCACCAGCACCAGCACCGCGCTCAGGATCCCGCGCGGGATGTCCCACCCCAGCGACGTCGCCACCACGAACAGCAAGTACCGGTGCAGGTTGGCTGCCAGTGAGTCGCCGGGGATGAACGAGAAGTCGCTGCCGAACGTCGCGTACGGCCAGAACCAGAGATTCATGATCACGCCGTACAGCACCCCAGAGGCCAGCGAGTACGCCGCCAGCAGCAGCAACTCCAACCGCCCGCCGACACGCGGTAGCAGCCCGGCCAGACACCCGACCCACGCGCACGCGAACATCTGGAACGGCATCCACGGCCCGACCCCGCCGCTGATCAGCGCCCCACCCAGCAACGAGACCGCCCCGAGCACGAACCCGAACCCGGCCCCGAACGCCCGTCCGGCCAGTACCAGCAGGAAGAACCCCGGCTCGAGTCCCGCCGTACCAGGGCCCAACGCCCGCAGGGCCGCGCCGACCGCGGCGAGCATGCCGACGAGCGAGATCACCTTCGCGTCGATCCCGGCCTCGGACAGCTCCGCGAGTACGACGGCCACCAGCAACGGCAGCAGCAACACGAAGAGCCAAGGCGCGTCGGTGGTGTGACCGATCGCGGACTCACCTGACTGCGACGTCTGGAAGAACAGCGGCCACGCGAACGCGAGCACGCCCACGAGCGAGGCGACCAGCAACGCGACCGTACTCCGGGGCTTCAGCCGGATCAGTCGGAGTGGTGCGGTCGGCGGCTTGAGCCGGTTGCGGTTCACGACGCCCGATCCAGTGCGTCCGCCACCTCGCCGACGGTCAGGAACGGCAGCGGCGCCAGGATCTTCGCCACCTGCGGCGCGAACGCCGGCGACCCGGCAATCACCTCGGCCGTCTCGCCGTCACTCACCAGCTCGCCGTCCGCGAGCACCATCACCCGCGTGGCGACCTCGGCGACCATCTCAACGTCATGTGTCGACAGCACCACCGCGTGCCCGGCAGCCGCCAGCTCGCGCAGGATCGCGACCAGCCGCCGCTTCGCGCCGTAGTCCAGTCCGCGCGTCGGCTCGTCCAGCAACAGCAACGGCGGCGCGCCGCACAGTACGACGGCCAACGCCAGACACAGTCGTTGTCCCTCGGAGAGGTCGCGCGGATGCATGTCCAGAGGCACGTCGGGTGCCAGCCGCTCCAGGAGCGCACGGCAACTACCTGCGGGCACCTTGAAGTCGGAGTCCGCGCTGGCGCACTCGTCCGCGACCGTAGCGGCGTACAGCAGGTCTGCGGGCTCCTGTGGGACCAGTCCGACTGCCTTGACCAGTCGCTTCGGCTTGGTACGGCGTGGGTCGACCCCTGCGGCGACCGCAGTGCCAGAACGAGGAGAGAGGATGCCGACGAGAGAGTTCAGCAAGGTCGACTTGCCGGCGCCGTTGCGGCCCATCAGCGCGACGATCTCACCGGCCTTGATGCTCAGCGACACGCCACGGAGTGCAGTGACGCTGCCGTAGCTCACCACCAGGTCCTTGCAGTGGGCAAGCTCCGCACCCAGTGGTGCTCCGGTGCGTGCAGGCTGTGGAGAGTCGAGCTGGGAGCGAAGACCTGCTGCGGCGCGCCGGGCATCCCGTACTGACAGGGGGAGCGGCGACCAGCCGGCCAGCCGTCCCAGCTCCACCACCGGCGGTGCGACCGGTGCGGTCACCATGCGCTCGGCCGGCAGGCCAGTCGACACAGCAGCAGCGCCACCGGGTACTTCGATCACGCGGTCGGCGTACTGGATGACGCGCTCCAGCCGGTGCTCGGCCATCACCACAGTGACGCCCAGGTCGTGCACGAGCCGCTGGAGCGCAGCCAGCACCTCCTCAGCCGCCTGAGGGTCCAGCGCCGACGTGGGCTCGTCCAGCACGAGTACGGCGGGATGCGACGTGAGAGCTGCACCGATGGCGGTCCGCTGCCGCTGACCGCCCGACAGCGACGTCAAAGCACGATCCCGTACGTCGGCCAGCCCGAGCAGATCCAGCGTCTCCTCGACGCGCCGCCGCATCACGTCCGGCGCCACCCCGAGTGACTCCATGCTGTACGCCAGCTCGTCCTCGACCGTGTCGGTGACGAACCCCGCCATCGGGTCCTGCCCGACCATCCCGACCACGTCGGCGAGATCCCGCGGCCGGTACTCGCGGGTGTCCCGCCCGCCGACCAGCACCCGCCCGGCGAGCGTGCCGCCGGTGAAGTGCGGCACCAGGCCGTTGATTGCCCGCAGCAACGTGGACTTGCCGGACCCGGTCCGCCCGATCACCAGCGCGAGCTCGCCCTCCGGCACCGTGAAGCTCACGTCCCGCAGCGCCGATTCACGCGCCCCGTCGTACGTCACCGTCACCTGGTCGAACTCGATCATGCGACCGCCTTCTTCAACGGTGGCGCGGCGAGCGCGGGCGCCAGCCCGATCAGTACGCCGACGACCGGCAGCACAGGTACTGGTGGGACGACCAACGGGCCGGCCAGCAGCAGACCGTTCACGCCACGGACCGCGGCGATCACCATGGCACCTGCGGCCATGGCACCGGCCGCTACGACGAGCCACTCGGGCAGCGCCCACGGATCGGGCCGGTAGCGCGTCCTGCTCACCCGCTGTCGTCCGACTGCCATGGCTGCGACTGCGAGGAGCACACCGGCTGCCAGCGCACCAGCGGCGAGTGGGAACGCCATGGCGTCGGTCAACAACGCGTAGACGCCGAGCAGGATCCCCAGCAGTCCCAGCAGCACGCACAGCGCCGTGAGTCGACGCTGAGCACGAGGAGCCTGCGCAGTACGACCGTAGCCACGTGAGTCCATCGCGGCCGCCAGCTCCACCGACCGGTCCAACGCACCCTCCAGGACCGGCATGGCCGTCGTACGGAAGGAGGCGCGCGTACGGCCGCGCAACCGTCGTGCAGCGCGCACGCGGCGACCGTCCGTCACCAACTGCGGTGCGAAGGTCAGTGCGACCACGCAGGCGACACCCATCTCGTAGAGGGCCCCTGGCAACGACTTCAGCAACCGCCGCGGACTGGCCAGTGCGTTGGCCGCACCCACGCAGCAGAGCATGACGGCCAGCTGGCCACCGTCGTACAGCGCCGTCACCAGCGCCTCTGCCGTGACGTCGCCGCCGAGCTTGACGCCCGCAGCCCAGTCAGGCAAGGGGATCTGCGGCAGCGTGAACAGCAGCGTGTTTCCCTGCGAGCGGGTGGACAGCAGCGCCTGCAGGACCACACGGACGCCGATGACCAGCAGGCCGAGCTTGAGGAACGCAGCGAAGCTGTGTGCCCACGGTGCGTCGCTCCGGCGCGCCGAAACCACGAATCCGGTGACGGCGAGGATCAGGACCAGCAGGACCGGGTTGCGCGTCCTGCTGGCCGCGACAGCCATACAGAGCGCCCACAACCACCAGGCCCCCGGGTGGAGTGCCCGGGGGAGTGTCAGGTGGTGTACGGCGCGCACTTAGTTCGCCCTGTTATGACGCAGTACGCCGACGGTTGAGGACGAACCCGCCGCCCGCCAGCAGGAGCACCACGACGACGGCGATGATGATGCCGGTCCACGGCGTGCCACCACTGCTGTCTGAGGAGGGTGTGGAAGCAGCCGGTGTTGCCGTCGAGCCGACCGCTGCGCCGATCTGCAGCGTGACCGGGGTCTCGGTCGCCGGGACCTTGATGTTCTTCACCTGGTCGCCGCAGTTCTTGGACGGGTACCCCGCGATGCCGCAGGTCAGGCCCTTCTCGATCCGGACCGGTCCGGCCGCGGCGAGGACCTGTGCGCCGTTCGACTTCGGGGCGGTCACCACGCAGGTGCCTTTGGCCTCACCCGGCGTATCACCGGCGACCGCGTCCTCCGGCGTACCAGGGTCGACGACCAGCGCGACCCGCTTCTTGCCGGTCTCCGCCGGGGTCTTGCCGCAGATCGCGTCGAAGTCGCCCGCGGCCCGTGGGACCCGGGGCTTGGCGCCGCCGAGGGCGAACCGCCAGCCCTCCACGGCTCCGTCGGCCGGCACGAAGGCGTCGGCGCCCTTCTGGGAGAAGGCCCACTGGCCGTTGCTCCACTGGTAGTAGCCCCAGAAGCGGTAGCCGTCCTCGGTCGGGGCGGCGGTCGCTGAGACGGTGGCAACGGTCCCAGCCAGCAGGAGACCCGCCAGCAGGCTGAGGACCAGTCGTACGGTCCGGTGTGCAGTCATGGTGGTTCCTCGGTCGGGCCGCAGCCCGGTGGAGGAGGTCCCGCCTGCACCGGCAGGGTAGGGGCTCCACCCGCGGACCACGGCGGGTAGTTGAGCCTGACCGCCTGCGTCACAGTGTTCCGGCTTGCCACCTGTCCGGTGGCCTACGGTTGCGGGTCAGCGCCGGATTCGGACCGGCTTCCCTGTGACGCAGACGTGTGGTTCGACCGAAGCCTACTCTGCGCTCATTCGGCGGGCTTATTCGGCGGACGACAGG
This sequence comes from uncultured Actinomycetota bacterium, assembly GCA_963822475.1. GTDB lineage: Bacteria > Actinomycetota > Actinomycetes > Propionibacteriales > Kribbellaceae > Kribbella. The sequence goes on along the minus strand of CAWGHT010000004.1, from coordinate 908,545 downwards.
CTCATCGGCCCGTAGACCTCGCGGCCGTCCTCCAGCAGGTACACCTGACCGACGCCACGCTCGGCCAGGTCCCGCCAGACCTCACCCAGCCAGCTCTCCGCGTCACCCTGCGCCGAGAAGTCGGCCCCGCCGACCTCACCGGGGTCGACCAGGGCACCGGTCGCGGTCTCGAACCGCCAGCTCCAGCTCACGAGTTCGGCCGCTTCTGCGGGGCGTTCTGCGCGGTCTTCGCCGGATCGCTCTCGACGATGTTGCCGAGCACCTCGTCGATCCGCTTCAGCAGACCCTCGTCCAGCGTCACACCGGCCGCCTTCACGTTCTCGGTGACCTGCTCGGGCCGGGAGGCGCCGATGATGGCCGACGAGACGTTGCTGTTCTGCAGCACCCACGCGATCGCGAGCTGGGACAGCGACAGACCCGCCTCGTCCGCGAGCGGCTTCAGCTCCTGGACCCGGGTGAGTACGTCGTCGGTGAGGAACCGCTTGATGAAGTTCGACCCGTTGGCGTCGGTCGCCCGGGAACCCTCCGGCGGCTGCTGCCCGGGCAGGTACTTGCCGGTGAGCACGCCCTGCGCGATCGGCGAGAACACGACCTGGCCGATGCCGAGCTCCTCGGAGGCCGGAACCACCTCGCCCTCGATCACGCGCCACAGCATGCTGTACTGCGGCTGGTTCGAGACGAACGGGATGCGCAGCTCACGGGCCAGCCGGTGGCCCTCCTGCAGCTGCTCCGCGGTCCACTCCGACACGCCGATGTACAGCGCCTTGCCCTGCCGGACGACGTCGGCGAACGCCTCCATCGTCTCCTCGAGCGGCGTCTCGGTGTCGTACCGGTGCGCCTGGTACAGGTCGACGTAGTCGGTGCCCAGTCGCTCGAGCGAGCCGTTGATCGACTCGAGGATGTGCTTGCGGGACAGGCCGGTGTCGTTCGGCCCGCCCGGCCCGGTCGGCCAGTACACCTTGGTGAAGATCTCCAGCGACTCGCGGCGCTCGCCGGCCAGCGCCTCGCCGAGCACCGACTCGGCCTTGGTGTTGGCGTAGACGTCGGCGGTGTCGAACGTGGTGATGCCGGCCTCCAGGGCCGCCCGCACGCAGGCCTTGGCCTGCTCGTTCTCCACCTGGGAGCCGTGCGTCAGCCAGTTGCCGTACGAGATCTCGCTGACCTTGAGACCACTGTTGCCCAGATAGCGGAAGTCCATGGTCCGACCCTACTTGCTCAGGACGCCATCTCAATAAGGCCGTTCGCCGCGCTTCACCATCGGCTTGGGCAGCCGCCAGCGGCGCATCTGCATGGTCCGCCGGACCGCGTAGAACCCGATCCCCTTCGTGGACTCGTTCGGGAACTTGATCCCGACCTGCTTCTTCAGCCCGGAGGTGAGCAGGAACCAGTCCGCCGCGATCAGCAGGATCATGAACAGGAACAGCAGGTTCACCATCCCGGCCAGCCACGGGAACTGCGGCGAGAACACCACGCCGACCAGCGACACCACCAGGAGGACCGGCAGCGCGAACTCCATCACCGAGTAGCGGGCGTCGACGTAGTCCCGGGCGAACCGCCGGACCGGGCCCTTGTCGGCGGCCGGCAGGTACCGGTCGTCGCCGGTCTGCATCGCCGTCTGCATCTTGGCGCGCTCGGTCCGGACCTTGTCCCGCCGGATCGCCGAGGCCTCCTTGCGGTTGCGCGGCTTCTTGAACGCGGCCTTGCGCGCGGCCTCGGCTTCCTTGCGGCTCGGCGTCGGCCGGCCCTTGCCGCCCGGCTTGCCCTGGGGGTCGGCGGGTACGGTGGTATCTGTCTCAGACTTGGTACGACGGAACACGGGGTCAGAACCTCATTCGCAGGGCAGGTCGCGACTCGGGGTGGTCCCCGGACCTTCTCCTACTTTATCGGGGCCAGTCCTGATGGTGTGGTGACCCGGTGGGACATAGGGTGGAAGGCACGCACGCCGGGTCGTCACTCCGGCACAGAAGGGGTACGGATATCGATGAGCATCTTCAAGCGGATGTCGACGATCTTCAAGGCCAAGGCGAACTCCGCCCTGGACAAGGCCGAGGATCCTCGCGAAACCCTTGACTACTCGTATCAGAAGCAGCTCGAGCTGCTGCAGAAGGTACGGCGGGGTGTGGCCGACGTGGCCACCAGCCGTAAGCGGGTGGAGCTGCAGGCGTCACAGCTGCAGTCCCAGTCGGCCAAGCTGCAGGAGCAGGCGCAGAAGGCGCTCTCGATGGGCCGCGAGGACCTGGCCCGCGAGGCCCTGACCCGCAAGTCCGGTCTGCAGGGCCAGATCGACGACCTGACCACCCAGCACGCCCAGTTGCAGGGTGAGGAGGAGAAGCTGACGCTGGCTTCTCAGCGGCTGCAGGCCAAGGTCGAGTCGTTCCGGACCCGCAAGGAGACCATCAAGGCCACCTACACCGCGGCCGAGGCGCAGACCCGGATCAACGAGGCCTTCTCCGGCATCTCCGAGGAGATGAGCGACGTCGGTCTCGCGGTCCAGCGGGCCGAGGACAAGACCCAGCAGATGCAGGCCCGGGCCGGCGCGATCGACGAGCTGCTCGCCTCCGGCGCGCTCGACGACGCCAGCGGCACGGTCAAGGACAACATCACCCTGGAGCTGGACCGGATGTCGTCCGGCTCCGACGTGGAGAACGAGCTGGCCGCCATGAAGGCCCAGATTTCCGGCGGCGGTGCGCCGAAGGAGCTCTCCGGTGAGGGGGCCGCGCAGGCCCAGCCGCAGTCCGCCCAGCCAGTGCAGCAGCCGGCAGCCGAGCCGGCGCGACCTCAGGACGGAGATGTTCGGTGATCGTTCGCATCATGGGTGAAGGCCAGTGGCGACTGGCCGACGACAAGCTGGACGCGCTCAACGCGGTGGACGGCGACCTGGAGAAGGCGGTGTCGTCCGGCGACGAGACGGCGTACCAGAGCGCGTTCGCCGCGCTGCTGGACTTCGTCCGCTCCGGCGAGCAGGTGCCGGACACCGAGCTGCACGATTCCGACGCCATCCTGCCCCCGTCGGACAGCTCGCTCGCCGAGATGCGGGAACTGATCAGCGGCGACGGTCTGATCGCCGGCTGACGCACCACCCCGATCAGTGCCCCGACCCGGCGACTGGTCACTTGAAGTAATCATTTGAGACCCCTGGGATCCCGAGATCGGGCTCCCGGGGGTCTTTGATTTACGGAACCCGAGAGTCGAGTTTACGCAGGGGTAAACACTCTCGTCCGGGTGCTGTTGCGCGGTGCGTCCACGTAGTACTCTCTGGTTCACGTCGTTGTGGGGGCGACGTCTGGGACGAGGTCCGTGACGGGGTGTGGGTTGGTCACGGAGTTCGGTTTTCACCTGTGGGGGGTGACTGTTCGTGACTGATCTTGTCATGTCCGAGGGGTTGGCCGAACCGGCTGACCTTCGGCCGGCGCCGTCGGGGGAACGACGTCGGCCGGTCTGGGTAGTCCCGGACGAAGTACCTGCGATCGTGCCGCGTGCGGCACGGTTCACCGAGGCGCGTTGGGTGGCGAAGTACCGGTGGGCAGCGCTCGCCGGCGACCTCGCGGCCGCGCTGCTCGGTGTCTCGCTGGCGCTCGTGGTCCGGTTCGGTGCCCAGATCAACCTCGACTACGTTCTGCTCGGAGCCGCGTTGCCGATCGCGTGGCTGGTCTGTGTGGCGCTGGAGCGGGGTTATGAGACCCGCTACTTCGGCACCGGCCCTGAAGAGTTCCGCTCGATCATCCGGGCGGCCGTGGCGCTGACCGCGGTGGTGGCGGTGACGTCGTACGCGACCAAGTTCCAGGTGGCGCGTGGTTTCGTCGTCCTGGCGGTGCCGATGACCTGTTTCGCGGCGATGTTCCTGCGCTGGGTGCTGCACCGGCAGATCTCGACCCGGCGGGTCGACGGCCGGTGCATGCGCCGGGTGCTCGTTGTCGGACGCAACGATCAGGTGACCACGCTGCGGCGGCACCTGGAGGAGCGGAAGACCGACGGGTACGTCGTGGTGGCGAGCTGCCTGCCGCGCGGCGATGCGTTCGAGGAGCCGTTGAGCGAGGACAGCCCGGAGCGGCTGGGCCGCGCCGAGATGGACATCCTGGCGGCGGTCGACCAGTACGACGTCGAGGTGGTCGCCGTGGCGGCCGACCCGGAGTTGACCGGTCACTCGCTGCGCAAGCTGTCCTGGGCGCTGGAACAGCGCGGGGTCGACCTGATCGTGTCGCCGGGCATCGTCGAGGTGGCGGGTCCGCGGATCTCGATCCGGCCGGTCGCCGGGCTGTCGCTGCTGCACCTGGAGCGGCCGTCGGTGAGCGGTGGACCGCACGTCCTGAAGAGCGTCTTCGACCGGGTGGTCGGCTGCGGGCTGTTGCTGGCGGTTGCGCCGCTCCTGATGGTCACAGCGGTTCTGGTGAAGCTCACCAGCCGCGGGCCGGTGCTGTTCCGGCAGACCCGGGTCGGTCGGGGCGGTGAACAGTTCCAGATGCTGAAGTTCCGCACGATGGTGGTCGACGCCGAGGCACGTAAGGCCGAGCTGCACGCGCTGAGCGACGGCAACGGGATCCTGTTCAAGCTCCGCGACGACCCGCGGGTGACCAGGGTCGGGCGGTACCTGCGACGGTTCTCGATCGACGAACTGCCACAGCTGGTGAACGTGCTCCGGGGGGACATGTCACTGGTCGGCCCGCGGCCGCCACTGCCTGCCGAGGTCGCGCAGTACGCGATCGACGACGCGCGGCGGATGCTCGTGAAGCCGGGCCTGACCGGCCTGTGGCAGGTCAGCGGGCGAAGCGACCTGACCTGGGAGGAGTCCATGCGGCTCGACCTGCGGTACGCCGACAACTGGTCGATCGCGCTGGACCTTTTGATTCTGTGGAAGACCGCACGCGCGGTGCTGGGGAGCAGCGGCGCGTACTAGGCGGTGTTTGTGTTCCCGAGGGGGGAATCCGTGACTGTAGTACTGGAACGATCGGCTGAACGATCGGCTGTTGCCCGATCCGAAGCCGCGACCCTGGTGATCAGGGCCGCGGCGGGGGATCAAGGGGCTTGGAGCCAGTTGGTCGATCATTATGCGCGGCTCGTGTGGGCCGTTACCCGCAGCTTCCGGCTGGGCGACAGCGACTCCGCTGACGTCTCGCAGGTGGTCTGGCTGCGGTTGCTCGAGCACATCAACCGCGTCGATCCCGAACGGGTCGGCGCCTGGCTGGTCGTCACCACGCGCCGGGAATGCCTGCGGGTACTGGCGTTCCGCAAGCGCGTGCTGCTGACCTACGAAGCAACGGCGTTCGAGGACGTGGCCGGTGACTCGCCGGAGCTGGACTCCGACCTGATCGCCGGCGAACGGGCGGACGACGTACGACGGGCGCTCGAGAAGCTGCCCGACCGGTGGCAGCAGCTGCTCGGCATGCTGATGTCCGATCCGCCGACCCCGTACGCCGAGATCTCCGCGACGATCGGGATTCCGATCGGCAGCATCGGCCCGATCCGCGGCCGTTGCCTGGAGAAGCTCAGACTGCTGCTTGCCTCCTGAGGCAGCAGGACCCGGTCCGGGCCGCTGACGGATCATGCTCTGGTCAGAGCATGATCCAGGCGGTCCGGACCGGCTGTTGTGCGCTGCCGGGCCACCGCAGCAGGAAGCTCACCGGCTGCGCATCGCCAGGTCCGTCGCCGCCGCGGGCCTCGACCACCACCGGACCGGCGGGGGAGACCCACAGTTCCACGGTCAGCGCGGTGCGTTCCACATCCAGCGTCACCCCGTGCCCGGCGAACCGCAGTCGTCGTACGTCATCGGCTTCAGGCTGGTCGACGAGGCTGTCGAAGACCAGGTCGAGCACGTCGAGGCCCCACTCGTGCCGGCCGAACGCGGCGTACCCGACCGACCGTGTGAGCGCGATCTGCTCACAAGCGGCTCGCTCCGGAGGCCCGATCATCGCCCTCAGCGCTCCCCGAGGACCTTGACGACGCTGTCCTGATCCTGTCCGTACGGCGCACCTTGCCAGGACGCCCAGTTCACCCGGTTGCCCTGCTCGTGCACGATGAAGTTCCACGGCCCGGCGTAGGTGTTGTTGAAGAACCGGTTGCCCTGGTGGAAGGTGATCGCGTCCTGCACGATGGACTTCTTGTACGGCGACCAGGCCGGGAACGTGCCCCAATTGGAGAACAGGCCGTTGTAGCCGCACCCGGAGCTGAACCCGCAGTTCGCGGACACCTTGGCCGGGTTGAGGTTGAACACGTTGTCGTGCACCCGCACGTTCTGGGTCTTCCATCGGCAGTCGCTCAGGTACGGCTGCTCGGCGATGGTTTTCGCGTTGCAGGTCTTGGCGGTCGCCACCGACGGGTTGACCATCGTGCCGGACCCGGTGCTGGTGTTGGCCGCCGATCCGGCGAACCGGTCGGCGTTCTCCCACAGGATCACGCCCGCCCAGTTGTCGGTGAAGACGTTCTTGCTGATCTCGAAGGTCTGGTTGAAGACGCCCGGCGCCCGCGGATCGCTGCCCGACTCGGAGATGTACAGGGCAGGGGTCGGGAAGCCGTGGTTGGTCGGCCCCTTACCGAGGCCGTTGCGGACGAACGCGTTGCCCCGGATGCCGGCGTTGTAGCTGGTCTCGTAGACCAGTCCCTCGGCGAGGTTCCCGGAGATGTAGTTGCCCTCGATCGCGAACCCGGTGTTGTTGGTGTCGGCCCACAGGCCGGCGCTGTGGTTGTCGTGCACCCAGTTGTTCCGAACGATTGCTCCGGTCACCTCCCAGAACTTGCCGCCGCCGGTGCACCCGCAGCCGACCTTGAGTCGCTCCCAGTCGTCGGTGTTGTTCCCGGCGATCTCGTTGCCCTCGATGGTGATCCCGGCGACCTTGCCCGGGTTGTAGGCATTGAAGCCGTACTGGCCGTTGTTCTGCAGACAGTTGCCGCGGACGACGTTGTGGTCGCCGACCATGATGCCGGCGCCGGCGTTGTCCTTGATGGTGTTCCCGGTCAGGGTCCAGCGGCCGGCGGCGTCGTGGTTCACCACGCCCTCGTCGTTGTTGGTCCTGACCGGCCCGAAGTTCTGGATGGTCAGGTTCTTCAGCGTTACCGCGGTCGCGTATCCGGTGAACGCGTACCGGTTCAGCCGGCCGCCGTCCAGGATCGCGCCGGGCGCGCCGATGTAGGTGTTGCCGTCCTTCGGGATCACCTGGGCGAACGGGCCGCTGCCGAGTTTGTGCGTGCCCTGAGACAGCCAGAAGGTGGTGCCGGCCGGGTTCGCCTTCGTGAGATCGTTGAGGTTGTCGGTGGTGCTGACCACGACCGCGCCTGCCGGGGCGGTGTCCGGGCCGAACAGGACTTCGGAGTTCCCACAGATTCTCGCGGGCGGCGCCGACGGCGCGGTCACCTGGGCGTCCGTGATCGTCGGGGACCCGGTCGCCGGAGGCGGAGCGTTCTTCGCCGCCGGCTCGTCGCCGAGGACGAAGATGCCGACCGCCGCCAGGGCGGCGACGACCAGCACGACGACGCCGAGCACCAGCCGCCGCCGGTACCATGCGGACCGTGCGGAGGGCAGTGGCGGACCGCCTGTTTCCGGAGCGTTTCCTTCGGGGGGCATCGGATCCTCGGGCTCAGCGATGGGAGGAGACCGGGTTCGCTACCGCGAAGCGGTAGATGTCGAGCAGTTGCTCGACGTTCTGGCCGATCTGATGGTGGGTCTCGTACGTCGTGCGGGCCTGCCGGCCGAGCCGGCTGTACCGCTCGGGGTCTGCGTCGACGTCGCGCAGCAGCCTGCCCAGCGCGTTCGGGTTGCCCGGCTCGAACAGTGCGCCGTCGACGCCGTCGGTGATCAGGCTCGGGAAAGACCCGTGACCTGAAGCCAGCGGTGGTACGCCGACAGCCATGGCCTCGACCACGACGAGACCGAACGTTTCCTCCCATTCCGATGGCAGCACCACCGCGCGGGACTCGCCGATCAGCTTGAAGACGTCGGGTTTGCTCATCAGCCCGCGAAGTTCGACCGAGGGCCGGTCGGCGGCCCAGGCGGTCACCTCGTCGAGCATCGGCCCGCCACCGGCGATCACCAGCCGCAGGGCGTCGTCCCCCGCGGTCGCGCGATACGCGTCCCAGCCCTTCATCAGCAGCGGGGCGCCTTTGGCGGTGTCGAGCCGGCCGACGTACGTGACCTGACGCTGCCGGGTTCCGTCGGCGGGCCCGTCGTACGGCACGAGGTTGTGCTTGACGAAGGTCCGGTCCGGGTCGAAGTCCATGCCCGCCATCAGCCGGCGCTGGGACTCGGAGATGAAGATGTACGCCGACACGAGGTTGCGCCAGCTGCCCCGATGACCGCGACTGTTCAGCACGGTGGTCGCGGTCGCGAGCGCGGACCCGCGGTAGCAGCGGTGCACCACGCCGCTGACGGGGTTGCCGCCGGCGCAGTCGTGGCAGACCTTGCCGTCGCGGAAGAAGTCGCCGCTGGCGCAGAGCAGCTTGTAGTTGTGCAGCGTGATCACGGCCGGCACTTCGGCCCGCCGGCAGGCGTACAGCACCGAAGGGCTGAGCAGCGGGAAGGTGTTGTGGATGTGGACCACGTCGGGCCGGTGCCGGAACAGGTCGCGGGCGAGGTCGTACCGGCTGGCCCGGCTCCAGACCACCCGGGCGGGCAGCGCCGCCTTCTTCAGAGCCGGCCATTCCTCGATGTCGTCGCTGTGGCGCTCGAAGTGCCGGACGGAGTGACCCGCTGCGGTGAGCGCCTCGCTCTCCTGGTCTACGACCCGGTTCTCGCCGCTGGGTGCGGTCGACCGGTACCTGTTGTGCACCATCAGGATCTTCATCGCGGTCCTTCACGTGTTGATGTGGAGTACACCAGCGAGGCGGCCAGCGTCAGCTCCAGCAGGTAGGGCGACGCCTCGCTCAGTCCGCTCTCGGTGAACGAGGCGACGACGCAGTAGGCGACGAGGAACAGGGCGAGAGCTCGATGCGGTCCTTGAGGCCGGAACCATGCCGCGGTCAGTACGAACACCAGCATCACGACGGTGATCGTGCAGCCGACCAGACCGACGTCGTAGTAGGTGCCGAGCCAGTTGCTGTCGATCGGCAGGCCGTTGAACGACTTGTTCGACAGGCCGAAGCCGAAGAGGGTTTCGAAGGTCGAGCGCGGCTGGGCCAGGATCGCGTCCCAGACCGCCTTTCGTCCGGTCAGGGCGCCGAGCTCCGCGGGGTCCTGGCCGCGAGCCAGCCAGGTCGTCACCACCGAGCTGAGTGTGAGCGCGCCGAGCGTGAAGACGGCCAGGCCGATCAGGAACGCCCGACGGACGCGCGTCCGCGCGGTGAACAGGCTGAGTCCGGCGATCATCACACCGGCGACCACCGCGAGCAGGGCGGTCCTGGTGTGGGTCAGCAGGAGGACCGGAACACAGACCAGGACGCTGGCGAGAGCCACGCCCCGTCGGAGCAGGCCCGACATCCACAGCACGATGGTGAGACCGATCGCGACGGCGGAGTAGTGCCCGACCTGGGTCGGCGGGATCGGCCAGAGGGCGCCGCCGAGTCGGTCGTCGGTCATGGCGAGACCGGGGGCGACGATCAGACCGACGACGACGGATCCGACGATGGCCCACATCACCATGAGGTGGGTACGGACCAGCAGCAGGTCACGACGCGTCCACCAAGGCGTCAGCAGCCACAGCACCAGTGCGAACCCGCAGAGCCGGCCGGCGCGGAACAGCGCGCCGAGCAGGAACTCTGCCCGGATGCTGGCCAGCATCGCCTCGACGGCCAACGTCATCAGCAGGGCGACGTACACGCTGGGCCGGACACGGACCGGCCGGTTCACGGACAGGACCATCATCAGAGCGCCCACCAGCGCTCCCTGGGCGATGAGCTTGCCGACCGATCCCGGGATCGGCAGCAGGTGCGGTGCACCTGGGAAGAACGTCATCACGTTCAGGACCAGCAGAACCCAGGTCAGCTGCACCCTCCGGCGCCGACGGACCTCCGGGGCCACGACCTGGCGCGTCGGGCGAAGCCCGAGGCGGGTGGTCAGCCGATCTCCGAGCCGTGTGGCGAGCATGGTCATCGATTGAACATCTCGACGTCGACGGCCCGAGTCCGGCCGGACTCAGCCTCGGCGACGCCGACACTCTCGTCCGTGCGGTCCGGACGGAGCACGATCGCGGTGGCGACCTCCAGTCCGGCGAGCCGGAGCATCTCACCGGTCGCCTGGATCGCTGTCGTGGTCGAACGGCCGGCGGTGACCAGGACGGCGGCGTGCGATGCCCACGTGGCGAGGTGGTCCGCGCCGAGTTCGGGGCTCAGATCGGCCAGGCTGAGCACCAGGTCGGCGACTTCCCAGGACGCGTCGAGTGCGACGTTGCCGGAGCCGGAAGGCCGGCTGTTGCCGGCCAGCCGTAGATAGGCTCCCTCAGCAGGACCAGCGGCCGGGTCGGCGAAGTGGACGTCGATCCGCCGGCCGGGTTCGCTGAACCGCGACTCGTGCGTACCGTGCGTCTTGACCCCGAGCATCCGGGCCAGCAGGCCGGACCTGGTCAGGTCGGCGACCAGGACATGCTTGCCGTCCGCCGCGAGCGACACCGCGAGCGAGGCCACTGCGAGGGCGCAGGAGTGGAGGTCGTCGATGCCGACCACGGTGAGGGACGGCACCGGGCGCTCGCCCCAGAAGATGCGGTGGTCGAGATGCTGGACGATCAACTGGTTCTCTTGGCTCCGCAACTGCGCCCTGTGAAGGGCAGCCGGCCACGGCAGCCGCAAGTGGGCCGGCCGGGTCGCGCTCAGCCGGACGCGCGCACCGAGGGCATGGGCGATGTCCTGGCGCTTCCACAGCCGGTCCGATATCAGCGCTCGCACGATGACGAACCCGATGCCCAGGAACAGCCCGGCGATCAGACCGGTGCCCCCGTTGATCACGATCGTCCGCTTGGCCGAGACCGGCACCGCGGCGGCCACATCGAGAACCCGGCTGCTGTTCATCCGGGCGGCCTGGACCTGTTGGTCGAGCAACTGCTGTCGCACATAGGTGTTCCGGTCGCGGGCCGCACTGAGCCGGGCGCCCTCCGCGCTGTTCGGGCGCTTCATGTCGGCCGGATCGTCTCCGGCTGCGCGAACCGCCTGTTCGGCGAGGGACAGATCGTTCTGCGCGGACGTCAGGTCTCGCTGCAGCGGCTCATCCTGCAACGCGATCTGCTCTTTGCGGTAGATGAGGAACACCTGAGCGATGACCCCTGCCAGCCTCGTCGACTCGCCGTCGGTCTTCGCCTTGGCGGTGATCTCGAGTACTCGGTCGGTCGACGCGGCAGCGCTGTACTGCTTGAGCAGATCGTCCTGGGTCACAGGCAGCTTCAGCAGCTCGATCACTCGCTGTGCGACTGTGTGCGTGGTGGCCAGGCTGACGTCGGTGGCCATCGCCTTCGTGGGGTCCTCCCCGTCGCGATGGGTCAGCAGCAGACGGGTCTGCGACGTGCTCGCCGCAGGCACGGCGACCGTCGAGGCCAGGCCGCCGGCCAGGCCGACGAACGCGACGACCAGCCAGATGCGCAGGTGCCTGCGGAGCGCGTCCCGGATGAATCGAAAGGTGACCAGCGTGTCCGGCGGGAAGGCCGCCGACCTCTCGTTGTCGAACAGGCCGTCGTCATCGGTCCAGACAGGTTCGCGGACGTCCGGTTCGGTGTAGGGCTGGTTGCTCATTTGGTCCTCCTCGCCGTGCCGGTGAGAAGGGTGGGAAGCCGCGAGTTCGAGCGGCGCGACGATTGCGAGACCCGGCCGATCGTGCGGTCCGTCGGGTCCGGATCGGTGACGACGAGGCCGTCGACGTTGAGGTCGCTCGCCGCTGCCGCGACCGCCAGCCGGGCGAGTTCTTCGGCTGTCACGACGCCGGACGAGAGCGCGATGACGGTGTTCGTGGTGCGCTCGCTGCCGTCCAGGCGTGGTGCGTCCCGGTCCACCACGACCAGGTGGATGGTCAAAGCGGAGGAGCCGGCCGGCTCCTGATGGGCGTCGACCACGATCGAGGCGGGCAGTCCGATAGAGGTGGCAAGTGCTGCCAGCTGCGGACCGAGCGGAAGGGCCTTGTCGTCACCGGCGAAGGAGAGCACCGTCAACGTGACCGGCGGGCCGCCGCGAACGTCGAGTCCGAGGTGATGCAAGGTCTTGCGCAGGCTCCAGGCCTCGACTGCCGTCGGCGAGTAGTGCTCGAGCAGGTAGGCCCAGTCGGAGACGTCCGTGGCCTGGTACGACGAGACCGAGGCCAGCACCGGCAGACCGACGGCGTCCGCGATCTCGTCCCGCAGCCGCAGCCGCCGGTCACCGCGGGCCTTGGCCAGCACAGCGACGGAGCCGACCGCGGCACCGATGAGCGCACCGAGCAGACCGAGGATCCCGAGATGGACGAGGATGTTGCCGCCGCGCGCGCTGGTTGCCTGCTCCAGCACCCGGGCCCCCGTCTTCTTCCCCAGGTCACCGGGCAGGTTCTGATCGCTTGTCACGTAGACCAGATAGATGCCGGCAACAGCGTTCGCCAGCTGCATCGACTGCCGGGCCGTCTGGCCCTTCGCGTCGATCTTGATGACGTCCTGGGTGACGGCGGTGACCTTGACCCGGCCACGGACCTGGTCGGTCGTCAGCGTCGGGTCGAGGTTCTGGCCGGCACTCTTCAGCACCGGTTCGCTCTCCGCGATGAAGACCTGGGTGTCGATGCTCTGCGCTCCGGCAGAGGCGGCCTTCTCGGCATCGGTCGCAGGTGGCGGTGGCAGGACGACGAGCGAGGTGGCGGTGTGCATGGCCGGCACAACGAGGCCGTACACGATCCCACCGAGCAGGCCGAGCGCAGCCACAGCAGCCACGATCAGCCGATGTCTGCGGATGGCGCGCCAGGACTTCTTCACGTCCAACTGCTGTGCGCTCACAGAGCCCCCTCCAAGCGAACGTCTCTTCGGTACCGAGTAATAGAGGGGCGGGGCGAGGTGCTGATACACCTCAGGAGCGGAAGCGGAAAGTACTGGTCGCGGGGGAGCCGGGGGCCAGGGCGCCTTCGCCGATCAGGGTGGTGCTGGGGACCTTGTGGCCGAATCGCGGTGAATACCACCCGAGCAACGGACTGTCGCTACCGCGATGTGCTGCCCAGGTCAGTCCGGCCGGCAGTTCGACGTCGGCCGAGCCGGTGGACCACTCCAGGCGTCCGTTCGAGCCGTCCAGCTCCACGGACACCTCAGGTCCCAGATGCCACGCGATGCGTACGTCGGCCGCTGCGTCGAGGTGGTCCTCCACACGGAGCACGCCGTGGTCGAGTGCGGCGGTACGTCGATGCGTCACGGGAGCGTAGCCGTCGTGTTCGGCGTCCCAGCTGCTCTCGTCGTGCCGGCGTACCGTGCCTGTCGCGCCGCGCAGCCAGAGGAACGGGCCGCCCCAGGTGGACTGCTCGGCGCCGGCTACCTCGACGGTGTTGTGGCCGATGGTCGAGCGGAAGTAGTCCCGCCACTCCTCCTCGCCGTGGTAGCAGTACGTACCGGGGTCGGCGAGGATGTCGACGCCGTCGACGCGCACCTCGAGCGAGAGCGCGTCCGAGTGGGCGTGGGCGGCGATGGAGAGGAAACCGTGCGGACCGGCGTCCGCACGACACCAGATCTCCGGACCGGTGTCCCGGCTCCTCAGAATGGTCAGACCCGCGTCCCGGAAGTGGTCCGGTCGTTCGGCGGGCCGGTCTGGTTGCTTGGCGTTGACGAGCGCGCCGACGATGACCGAGGTCGCTGTTGGCGGGCTGTCCGGCCACCAGGGCGCAGCACCGACCACGGCGGCGCCGAGAGAGAGGTACGCCGACCAGTCGCTGATGTCTGGTGGGTCGAGGACGAGTGCCATGCCTTCGTCGTCGTCACCTTGGCGCGGCGGGCGCAGGGTCGTGTCGACGATCGCCGCGGCCACATCGACGGTGCGGGTCAGCAGTGCCCAGGTCTGTGGGCTCAGAGGATGGCCGGCGAGGTCTGCCTCCAGAGCGGCGTACAGGCCGAGCTCGGAGACGAAGCGGTGGTAGTCGGTGGCCAGCTCGCGGTTGACGCCGGACGGGAACGTGTTGGCGTCGAGTTCCTTCTCCAGCAGGGCTGCCGCGTCAGCACGCCAGTGAGCGCTCTTGGTGAACCAGGGGAACGCGCAGGCGCCGGCGAGCTGGCCGGCCGCTTCTGCGATCACGTGGTTGTTGGCGGAGGAGCCGTGACTTCGGAACGCCGCGAGATAATGCTGGTGCCAGTAGATCTGCTGGAGCGCCAGCTCGTTGTGCTCGAACAGGTCGGTGATCTCGGGCCAGTCGTTCAGCAGACGGCGGATCCACGTCCAGCTGATCAGGCGCAGGCCGAGCTCGATGCCGCTGGCCCAGTGCACGCCGGACAGGAACGGGTTCGAACGCCACCAGTCGTTGAGGTGGTCGGCGACGCGTTCGGCGTACTGGTCGTCGTGGGTCAGGTACCACGCCGCGGCCAGCTGGGTGACGTGGTGGTGGCGGGACAGCTCCCACACCTGCTTGATGTTGCCGACCGCTTCTTCGTTGCGGTGGTTCAGTTTGAAGACGTACTGCGTCGGGTCGGACCGGCGGCCCGTGGCCGGGTCGCGGAACCAGTCCGGTGCGCGGAGGTCCGTGCGCTCGACGCCGAGGACTTCGAGGTTCCCGGCCAGGATGGCGTCGGCGGTCTCGATCACCGCCTTCCGGGCTTGGTCCGGTACGGCGCAGGCGGTTTTCGGCGGAAGCGTCGTACTGAAGGTCAGATCCTTGCGGAGCGGGAGGTGGACCGCCGCGTTCTGCCCGGGCCTGACGTGCTGGTAGGCCCAGGCAGTACGGCGTCCGGCGTCGCGGGTTCGCCAGATGAGTTCTGTGGGGGACATCCGGCGGAGGCGGCGGACGTACCAGCCCAAGGGCTGGCGGCTCACACGTGCTCCGGTTTGCCACTTGCGAGACTGCGGTCGACGGCGATCGTCGCGCGGGTCGTGGCGACCAGCGCGTCGAACGCGATCGGCATCGGGCCGCCGGACTGCACGGCGGCGACGAAGCGTTCGAGTTCGGTGCGCTGGCCCTTGTCGGTACTGCGGGACTTGCGGGTGGACGGTTTGCGTCCGGTCCACAGCGAGGCGCTCTGGAAGTTGTCGAACCGGGCGTTCCGGCCGGCGCCGGTGATGTCGATCGTCTCCTTCGGGAAGCGCGAGTTGCCGCCGCCGACGTAGCTGATCGTGCCGACGGACCCGTTGGCGAACCGGAGCGTGACGACGACGTCGCCGGTGTCCGGTCCCGGTACGGCGTACACCTCGGTCGGGAGACTGTTCAGCCACCAGGTCAGCGTGTCGATGAAGTGACCGCCCTCACCGGCGAACCGGGTGCCTTCCTTGCCGGCGTCGAGGTACCAGCTGGTGGAGTCGAGCTTGCCGGCGTTCACCAGGTAGCGCAGCGAGAAGCTGCCGCCCGGGTGGCCGAAGCGGTCCTTCAGATCGGTCAGCAACGGCGCGAACCGGCGGTTGAACCCGACCATCAACCGATCGTTGCCGGTGGCATCCACCGTGGCGACGATCCGGTCCAGCTCCTCGTCGGTCAGCGCCAGCGGCTTCTCGACGAAGACGGCCTTCCCGCTCTCCAGCGCCCGGCAGGCCAGGTCCGCGTGCGAACTGTGCCGGGTCACCACGAACACGGCATCGAGACTCGCGTCCGCCAGCACCTCGTCCGCGGTGGTGGAAACCGTCTCGAACCCGAACCGCCGCTGAGCGTTGGCCGCCGACAGCGACTTGTTGGTGGCCACCCGCGCCAGCACGGCCCGCTCGTCCTTCTGCAGATGCGGCAGCAACATGCTCGACGCGTAGTTCCCGGCCCCGATGAACCCCATCCGCACTCCACCACTCGTGGGTGCGGCAGGACGGGCCGAGGGCGTTGTCGTCGGCGCCGCGGTCGCCTGCGGTACGTCGGGGTACTCGAACAGGAACCCGACGCCTGGATAGGCGCCGCTGCTGAGCTTCTGGTAGACCTCCGTGGCGTCCGCGATCGGGAACGTGCTGGCGATCAGGGAACCGATGTCGATCTGTTCGCGGGCGATCAGGTCGACGAAGCACTCGAGGTTGCGGCGTTCGGTCCAGCGGACGTAGCCGGCCGGGTAGTCGATGCCCTGGAGCTCGTAGCGGTCGTCGTACCGGCCGGGGCCGTAGGAACGCGAGAACCGGACGTCCAGCTCCTTCTCGTAGTACGCGTTCCAGGGGAGGTCCAGCCGCGTCTTACCGATGTCGACGACGCGGGCGCGGTCGCGGGCGAGGCGAGCGGCCGTCTCGACCGGACCGTTGGAGTGACCGCCGGCGGTCAGCAGGATGCGGTCGGCGCCTAGACCGTTCGACACCTCCAGCAGTGCTCGCTCGAGCGACGCGACCCCTGCCTCGTCAGCCGATGAGCAGTGCAGCGCTCCGGCCTTCTCGGCCATCCGGCACCGGTCCTCGACCGTGTCGATGCCGAACACCCGGACCCCAGCGGCCACCAGCAGCCGCACGACCAGCTGCCCGACAAGCCCGAGCCCGATCACCACTGCCGTGTCGCCGAGCTGTACCTCGGCCTGCCGCACGCCCTGCATCGCGATCGCACCGACCGTGGAGAACGCGGCCTGCTCGGCCGGTACGCCGTCCGGCACCGGCACGCACAGGTTCAACGGCACCCAGTTGTACTCCGCATGCAGCGCGAACTCGTTCCCCGCCGCGGCGACCAACTGCCCGACGCTGAACTCCTCGGCGCCGGCGCCCACCTCGACCACCACACCACACAGCGAGTACCCGAGCGGCGTGTACGAGTCGAGCTTGTTCATCACCTTCTTGTAGGTGTTGAGCGCGCCCTGCTGGGCAACGGAGTCCAGCACCTTCCGCACCTGGTCCGGCCGGGCCTTCGCCTTGCCGACGAGGGACAGCTTGGCCTCGCCGACCTTCATCAGCTCGGTCCCGGTGGAGATCAGCGAATAGAGCGAACGAACCAGCACGCCACCCGGCGCACAGGCCGGCGGCGGTACGTCGAGAACCGCGAGCTCGCCGGACTTGTAGTTCTGCGCAACCTGTTTCATGCCAGTCCTTCAGAAAGAGAAGAGTCTTCAGAGTGAGGTGATGGTGACGCCCATTGACCGCATGTGCCGCGTCCAGGTCTCCAGGGTCAGCAACTGCCAGATCTGCTTGGAGTAGTCCTCGCGCCCGGCCCGCTCGTCGTCGACCAGCTTCTGTACGGCGGCCCGCTGGAGGAACCCGCTGCCGACGAGCTCACCGCGCAGCAGTGTGTCGTCGACCAGTTCGCGCAGGTCGTTCCGGATCCACGCCCGCAGCGGCGCACTGAACGACGCCTTCGGCCGGTAGATGATCTCCTTCGGCAGCCACGCCTCGGCTGCCTGCTTCAGCGCGAGCTTGCTGACCCGCCGGTGGATCTTCTCGCTGCCAGGGATCGAGAACGCGGCGCGCGCGACGATCGGGTCCACGAACGGCGTCCGGACCTCGGTCGACGCCGCCATGCTGGACCGGTCCGTGTACGCGAGGTTCAGGCCCGGCAGGAACATCCGCGAGTCCGCGAGGCACATCCGGTTCACGTGATCGGTGAGCGTCGTGTCGTGGTAGATGTCGCTGTGCTCGGCGAGCAGCTTCCCGACGTACGGGTCCAGGTCCGGGCTGATGAGGCCGGCGAGCTGGTCGGCGTCGTACATCGTGTAGCTGCGCCGGAACGCCTCTTCCTCCGGCAGGTTCGAGAACGTCTCGAACCGCTTGGCCCAGCGCGCGTACCGCAGTCCGCGACCGTTCGCGGTCACCGGGAGCCGTCGTACCGCCGGGCCGATCAGACCGTTCCGCAGTACGCCGGGGAGCCGCTGGTACTGCGCTCCCATCACGCACGCGAGGTGCTTGCGGTAGCCGCCGAACAACTCGTCGGCGCCCATCCCGGACAGCAGGACCTTCACACCCGCGTCGCGTGCGGTGTCGCACATCAGCAGCGTGTTGATCGCGGCCGGGTCGCCGATCGGCTCGTCCAGAATGTCAACAATCCGCGGAAGCAACTCGACGACATCGGGCGCGATCTCGATCTCGTGCAGGTCGATCCCGAACTGCCGGGCCAGCTTGCGCGCGTAGACCGCGTCGTCCGGCATCGCCTCGAGCTTCTGGTCCTCGGCGCGGAACGTGATCGTGTACGAGTCGACCCCGGGATCCATCTGCTTCGCCAGCACGGTGACGAGGCTGGAGTCGAGGCCGCCGCTGAGGAACGTGGAGACCGGCACATCGGCGACCATGTGGGCGGCGACCGACTCCTCGATGACCTGGCGCAGGTCGGCGCGGGGACCGGCCGCGGCCTCGGTGGCGACGTCGGTCACCCGCCAGTACGTCTCGTGCCGGCTGCCGCCGTCGGGCCGGAACTCCGCCCACGAACCCGGCGGCAGCTTCTCGACGCCGTCGATCGCGCAGCGCTGTTCGGGGAGCCAGTAGTAGAGCATCGACGCGATCAGCGCACCCGGCTCGGTGCGCAGCTCGGAGCCGACCGCGGTGACGAGAGCCTTCAGCTCGGACGCGAAGATCACGCCGCCTTCGCGGCGGAGGAAGTACAGCGGCTTGATGCCGAGCGGGTCGCGGGCGAGGTACATGCTGCCGCTGTCCTCGTCCAGCATCGCGAACGCGAACATGCCGCGGAAACGTTTGAGCGCGTCCGGGCCCCAGCGGCGCCAGGCCTCCAGCACGACCTCGGTGTCGCCGTTGGTCCGGAAGCGCACACCCGACTTGGAGAGCTCGGCCCGGAGCTCCTTGTAGTTGTAGAGCTCGCCGTTGTAGCAGATCGTCAGACCGCCCTTGCTGAACGGCTGATCCGCCGCCGACGACAGGTCGATGATCGACAATCTGCGGTGCGCCAGGAAAGCACGGACGCCACCCTCGTCGAACGCGTACACCCGATCGGCGTCCGGACCGCGATGCGCGATCCGGTCGCTCATCGCCTCCGCGAGCGCGAAGCCGTCACGCTGCTGGTAGCAACCGGCGATGCCGCACACAGTCAGGACCCCGTCGCGTTGCGGATACCGGCTACCTCGCCGAGGTGGCTGACGTGCCCGGTGAGCTGGTCGTACACCTCGAGGTACGCCTTCTGCTGGTGCTTCCAGGCCAGCACCTGCTCGACGCGTTCGCGGCCGAGTTTCGCCATCCGGCGCCGGCGGACCTCGTCGTCGAGCAGGTCGACGATCGCCTCGCCGTACTGCGCCACGTCGTTCGGCTCGACGTACACCGCGGCGTCCGCGGCGGAGACCTTGGTCTCGACCAGGTCGAAGGCGACGACGGGAAGCTCGAACGCCATGTACTCCATGGTCTTGTTCATGGTCGACACGTCGTTGAGCGGATTCTTCGGGTCCGGCGACAGACCGAGGTCCGCGGTCGACATCACCGCGCGGACGGTCTCGTCCGGCACCCGGCCGGTGAACTCGATGTACTCCGTGAGGCCGAGCTCGTCGCGCAACGCGACCACCTCGTCGAACGAGTCACCGCCGCCCATCAGCGTGAACGCGATATCGGTGCGCTGCAGATTGTTGACAATATGATCGGCGGCGCGGACGACGATGTCGACGCCGTCCTGCGGGCCCATCACGCCGATGTAGGTGACCAGGTAGCGGTGGCCGCGGCGCAGCGTTTCGTCCATGGCGGCCGGGTCGCGCTCCAGCTTGTCCGGGTCCGGCCCGGTGCGGACCACGGTGACGTCCTGGTTCGCCTTGCCGCTGCGCGTGATCGCGATCCGGCGGTACGAGTCGTTCGTCGAGATGACGTGGTCGGCCTTGCGGTGCGTCATCCGCTCGAGGAAGCGCAGTCCCTTGTACGGAAGGCTCGTCGTGCCGCCGAACCGGGACTGGAACAGCTCCGGGCACAGGTCGTGGTGGTCGAACACGAACCGGGTGCCGTCGAGGCGGCCCAGCAGCATCGCGATCGGCCAGAAGATGTCCGGCGGGTTGCAGGCCTGCAGGACCTTGAACTTGCCGGCCTTGCGGGCCCGGAAGACCAGACGGAGCGTGGCCAGGAACGAGTACGCGTACTCCCAGACGAAGCTGACCTTGCTGCCGCCCGGCGCGTACGCCTTGTACTTGTGCACGGTCACCCCGTCGATGACCTCGTACGACGGATCGTCCGGACCCTTCGGGCAGACCACCGTGACGTCGTACCCGGCCGCCACCAGCGCCTGGCACTCCAGCCAGACGCGACGGTCGAACGGCACCCAGAGGTTCTGGATGATGATCAGGACGCGCGGACCGCTCACCAGCCGACTCCTTCGTATCCGTGCAACGCCTCGACCTCGGCGCCGAGCCGGCCGCTCAGGTCGATGGTTCGCGCCGGTGGGGTTCTGATCAGCGCCTCGACGGCGGCCTTGTCGGTCGCCGCGACGATCGCCAGGTCGGCGCCGGCCAGCGCCGCGTCGGGATCGTCGGTGAGGACCCGCTGGAGGTGCGGGAGCTTGGAGGTGACGTGGCGCAGGTTCGCGCCGACCAGGCGGCCCGGGTTCACGATCGCGTCGTAGATCCGCAGGTTGTAGCCCTTGCCGATCAGCCGTTCGGCGAGCTCGACGTTCGGGCTCTCGCGGAGGTCGTCGGTGGCGTGCTTGAAGCTCAGGCCGAGCAGCGCGATCTCACGGCCGGGGCCGGCGATCACACGGTCGACGACGTCACGGACGCTCCGCTCGTTGGTGGCGAGCGTGCCGGCCAGCAGCGGGAGCTCGGTGTCGTTGAGCCGCGCGAGGTGCAGGACGCTGCGGAGGTCCTTCGGCAGGCAGGAACCGCCGAACGCGAAACCGGGCTTCAGGTAGTACGGCGAGATGTTCAGGCTGGTGTCCTGGACGAAGATCTTCATCACCTCGCGCGAGTCCACGTCGAAGTGCCGGAAGATCCGGCCCATCTCGTTCGCGAACGAGACCTTCGTGGCGTGGAACGCGTTGCAGGCGTACTTGAGTGCTTCTGCCGTACGAACGTCGACAATCTGAACGTCGACACCGAGGAACGCGAACAGGTCGGTCAGAGCGGTACCGACCTTCGGCGTGCGGGTGCCGACCACGACGAACGGCGGCTCGTAGAAGTCGGCGAGGCCGGTTCCCTCGCGCAGGAACTCCGGGCACATCGCCGTACCGAACGTGAGACCGTCCGGCGGCGGTACGTCGGCCAGCACCTGGGCGACCACCTCGTCGACGGTGCCCGGCGGGACCGTGCTGCGAATGACGATGCTGTGAAAACCCGACTCCGGCCGGACGACGACCCGCGCCGCCTCGGCGATGTCACGCACCGCACGCTTGATGTAGGTGAGATCGGTACTACCTGCCTGCGTCGACGGCGTGCCGACACAGATCAGCGAGACATCGGCCCGCTCGAGCGCGAGCCGCGGATCGGTGGTCGCGTGCAACCGTCCCGACGTGACCCCCGCCGCCACCAGCTCGTCCAGCCCTGGCTCGACGACCGGGCTGTGACCCTGGGCGATCGGCTCGACCTTCGCCGTGTCGACATCCACCCCCCAGACGTCGTGCCCAGCAGCAGCCAGACATGCCGCCGTCACCGACCCCACGTATCCCAAGCCGAATACGGCAACCTTCATAACGCCCCCCACAGGCTCATGACGTGGTCTCCCCACGTCCCCACAGCGCCCATGAGAGCGCCCTGCCGGTCCCGCTGATACATGCCGGCGAAAATCTCGGCCGGGAATTTTGGTTCACTGTTTGCTGAGTAGGTAGTAGGCGTAGCGCTCGTCCAGGGAGTTGCGCGGGACCAGGAAGCAGGCCTCGGGCCGGAAGCCGAGGTCGGTCGCCTGCTGCCAGAACGTGTCGATCGGGTACGACGTCATGCCGGAGGACCGGGAGCCGCGGTAGCGGTGGCGGCGCGAGGCGGTCCGCCAATTGGCGGTCTGGTACTTCGTCTGCACGAACGCGACCCCGCCGGACTTCAGATGATCATGAGCGATCTGCATGATCCGCAGTCCGTACTCGGGACTGGGCACCAGTTCCAGGACGTACAGACAGAGGAAGACGTCGACGTCCCCGATCTGGTCAGCGGCAGCCTCGGGGCTGCTCATGTCGGTGAGGACCGGGGTGAACTTCGTGTCGGGCACCGCCGCCAACTGGCGCCCGCACTCGTCCAGCGTCTGCGGGTTGACGTCCACCCCGACGAACTCGTCGCAGTGCGGTGCGAACGCGAGCGCGTTCGCGCCGCCGCCACAGCCCCACTCGACGATCCGCGAGTACCGCTCGTCGGCACCGCGCACCCGCTCCAGATGCTGGAACAGCTCCAGGTGGTCCCGCCCGACCGCCGTCCAGTCCGCCGTCGTCTCGAACACCCCGGCGCCCCGGAAGTGCGAGAATCCGCGCCACGTCGGCTCCGCCGTGCCGTCGACCCAGTACGCCTTCGCGTCGTCGACGAGCCGCTCCTGCGAGTGGCCGAACCCCAGCCGTACCGTCACCCGGTCCGCTGCTTGGACCACCATGCTCCGCGCTTCCGCGGCCAAGTTCTTCTTGTCAGCTAGTGCGCACACACCGTCATCTCCCAGAGCCGTAGGGCTTAACCGGGGCGGTGGACACCGAAGAGAGCACCGAGCACTGCCCTTTGATACCCGAAATTGCGTGTATCAGGACGCATCCCCGCGGATCTGTATGGGCGACAGAGGCTGCACAGGGGTGAGGGGAAGCCGGATGAGGGTTCTGGTCAGCGGGGATCGCGGTTATATCGGGGCGGTGATGGTGCCGTTCCTGCGAGCTGCGGGGCATCAAGTGGACGGGCTGGACACCGGGCTGTACGAGGGGTGCGACCTCTTGGGCGGTCCGGAGCCGATCGGGGCGCGCGTGCCGCGGGACATGCGGGACGTGACGGCGGGGGAGTTGACGGGGTACGACGCGGTGGTCTGTCTGGCCGCGTTGTCGAACGACCCGCTCGGGCACCTCAACCGCGACGCCACGTACTCGGTCAACCTCGAAGGGACACTGAACCTCGCCCGCGCGGCGAAGGACGCCGGTGTCGGGCGGTTCCTGTTCGCCTCCTCCTGCAGCCTGTACGGCGCCGCGGGGTCGGAGGCGGTCGCCGAGGACGCCGAGATGTTCCCGGTCACGCCGTACGGCGAGACGAAGGCCCTGGCGGAGCAGGAGCTGTCCAAGCTCGCCGACGACACGTTCAGCCCGACGTACCTGCGGAACGCGACCGCGTACGGCGCCTCGACCCGGCTGCGGCTCGACATCGTCGTCAACAACCTGACGGCGATCGCGCTGACGTCCGGCCAGGTCCGCCTGGAGAGTGACGGCACGCCGTGGCGGCCGCTGGTGCACATCGAGGACATCAGCCGCGCGTTCCTGAGGGTGCTCGAGTCGCCGCGGGAGACGATCCACGACGAGGCGTTCAACGTCGGCCGCTCCGAGGACGTGGTCCAGGTCCGCGACATCGCCGAGATGGTCCGCGAGGCGGTGCCGGGGTCGACCCTGTCGATCGCCGACGGCGCCGGCCCGGACCTGCGCAACTACAAGGTCGACTTCAGCAAGCTCAACGACACGTTCCCGGACCTGAAGCTCGAGTGGACGGTCCGCAAGGGCGTCGAGGAGCTGTACGACGCCTACCGGCGGCACGGCCTCACGCTCGACGACTTCAACTCGGCCCAGTTCGTCCGGCTGCGCCGCATCCAGCAGCTGCTCGGCGCCGGCCTGGTCGACGACCAGCTGCGCCGCCAGACCGACGAGCAGTTCCCCGGCCCGAAGGAGATGAACTGATGACAGACTCGGTCGCCTGCCGCCTGTGCGGCGAACCGCTGACGCGGACGTTCGTCGACCTCGGCATGTCGCCGCCGTGCGAGAGCTTCCTGCGCGCCGACCAGATCGACAGCGGTGAGACGTTCTACCCGCTGAACGTGCGGATCTGCGACAACTGCCTGCTGGTCCAGCTCCCGGCGTACGTCGCCGCCGACGACGTCTTCAGCGACTACCTGTACTTCTCGTCGTACTCGACCAGCTGGGTGGAGCACGCCCGCCGGTTCGTCGTCGACATGCAGGAACGGCTGAACCTGGACGAGAACAGCCTGATCGTCGAGGCGGCCAGCAACGACGGCTATCTGCTGCAGCACGCCGTTGCCGAAGGCATCCCGGTGCTGGGGATCGAGCCGGCCGCGAACATCGCGAAGATCGCGAACGAGAAGGGCATCCGCACCGAGAGCTACTTCCTCGGCGAGGCGACCGGCGCCGACGCGGCCGCGCGGCACGGCCAAGCCGATCTGGTCGTCGGCAACAACGTGTTCGCGCACGTCCCGGACATCGTCGACTTCGCCAAGGGCCTGCGTGCGCTGGTGAAGGACGACGGCCTGGTGTCGCTGGAGTTCCCGCACCTGCTCCGGCTGATCGAGAACCGCCAGTACGACACGATCTACCACGAGCACTACTCGTACCTGAGCCTCAAGACGGCGGCCGACGCGCTCAGCAGGGCCGGCCTGACAGTCGTCGACGTCCAGGAGCTGCAGAGCCACGGCGGCTCGCTCCGGGTCTTCAGCACGCCGGCCGAGACCGCGGGTGAGCCCACCGAACTCGTCGGCAAGGTGCTGCAGGACGAGGAGGACGCCGGCCTGCACAGCGTCGAGGGCCACCTGGGCTTCGCGGCCGAGGTGTTCACGATCAAGTCCGATCTGCTCGAGTTCCTGATCCAGGCACAGCGCGACGGCAAGTTCGTCGCCGGGTACGGCGCTCCGGGCAAGGGCAACACGCTGCTCAACCACTGCGGCATCCGCGAGGACCTGCTGCCGTACACGGTCGATCGCAGCCCGCACAAGCACGGGATGTTCCTGCCCGGAACGCATATCCCGATCCACGCACCGGAGCGCCTGGCCGAGACGCGTCCCGACTACATCGTGATCCTGCCGTGGAACCTGCGCGCGGAGATCGTCCACCAGCTCGGCTACGCACGGGAGTGGGGCGCGAAGTTCGTCGTACCCATCCCGCGCCTCGAAGTGATCTGAACGCAGTGGGGGGAAGGGGAATCAGATGAAGGTCGTGATCTTCTGCGGGGGGTTCGGGCTGCGGATGCGCAGCGGGGTGGACTCCGCGCCGAAACCGATGATGACGATCGGCGACCGGCCGGTCCTGTGGCACGTGATGCGCTACTACGCGCACTTCGGCCACACCGAGTTCATCCTGTGCCTGGGCTTCGGGGGGTCCGCGGTCAAGGAGTACTTCCTGCGCTACGAGGAGACGGTCTCCAACGACTTCGTGATGTCGAAGGGCGGGCAGCGGATCCAGCTGCTCGACTCCGACATCAGCGAGTGGAAGATCACCTTCGTCGACACCGGGATCGACACCAGCATCGGTGAGCGGCTGCGCCGGGTCCGCCCGTACCTGGAGGACGACGACGCGTTCCTGGCGAACTACGGCGACGTGCTGACCGACGCGCCGATGGACAAGATCGTCGACCACGTGATGACCAGCGACATCACCGCCAGCCTGCTCGCGGTGCCGCCGCAGGCGTCGTTCCACGTGGTCGAGTTCGACAACGACTCCCGGGTCACAGGGCTGCGTTCCGCCGCCGACCTGAACGTGTGGATCAACGGCGGGTACTTCGTGATCAAGAAAGAGATCTTCGACGTCCTGCACGAGGACGAGGATCTGGTCGGCGACGCGTTCCCGCGGCTGTCCGCGATGCGCAAGCTGGAGGCGATCCCGCACCACGGGTTCTGGGCGCCGATGGACACGCTCAAGGAACGCAGCCAGCTCGAGGAGCTGTACCGGTCCGGCAAGAAGCCGTGGGCGTTGTGGAGCCACGAGGCCCGCGAGCAGCAGAGCCGGATCCTGGACAAGGCGCCTGAGTCGTCGGCCGGCGGGCCGGTAGTGGTGGCGATCTGATGCTGCCGTTCCAGCTCGGCCTCGTCGACGGACCGGTGCATCTGGTTGCCCTCGGCGCGCATCCGGACGACATCGAGATCGGCTGCGGCGGCACGCTGCTCAAGCTGGCCGAGTCGGTGCCGGAGCTGACCGCCGAGTTCGTGATCGCGACCGGTACGCCGGTGCGGCTGGAGGAGGCACGCCGCGCGGCGGAGCTCTTCCTGCCGGAGTGCGAGGTGACCGTGACGTCGGCCGAGCTGCCGGACGGACGGTTGCCGGCGTACTGGAACGAGACCAAGGAGTTGCTCGAGGCAACGGCTCGCGGCAGCCGGAGGCCCGATCTGGTGCTGGCCCCGAGCAAGAACGACGCGCACCAGGACCATCGGCTGATCGCCGAGCTGGCACCGACCGTGTGGCGCAGCCACCTGGTACTGCACTACGAGATCCCCAAGTGGGACGGCGACCTCGGCCGGCCGTGGCTGTACGTCGAACTCACCGAGGAGCAGTTGCGGGACAAGGTGGCGCTGCTGCACAAGGCGTACCCGTCGCAGGTGCCGCACGACTGGTTCGACGAAGAGGTGTTCGCGGGACTGG
The DNA here is from genome assembly GCA_963822475.1 of uncultured Actinomycetota bacterium. Lineage (GTDB taxonomy): Bacteria > Actinomycetota > Actinomycetes > Propionibacteriales > Kribbellaceae > Kribbella. Next base: position 882,186 of record CAWGHT010000004.1, on the reverse strand, counting down.
CCCGGTTGCGGGGGATGGAATGCCGGGCGCCGTACGCCGAGGCCTTCACGACAGCGAAAGCCACGCTGACATGGTGAACGAGGGGACTCTGTTGAATTCAGAAGCGGAAGTGAGCTTCAAGTGTCGTGGGTGTGCGGCGGACGACGTCGTACCGGTGGTCGATCTGGGACCGCAGCCGTCCGCCGACTACTTCCCGCCCGTGGACACACCGGGTCCGGATCCGCGCTGGCCGCTCGAGCTGTGGCTGTGCCGGGCCTGCACGCTGGTCCAGCTCGGTCCGGTCGAGGCGCAACTGCCGGAGGAGGCGCTGGCGGTGGAGTCGGCGACGAGCATCGCGCACGCCGAGACATCGGTGAAGGAGTTGCTCACCGAGTACCCCGAGCTGCACAACAGCGTCGTCTTCGAGTTCGCCAGCCACCACGGGGGTTCCTGGCTCGAGCATCTGTACGCCGCCGGCTCGCGGCTGGCAGGTGAGGGCGAGAAGGCCGACCTGGTCATCGACGTGCACGGCATCGTGCACGAGCCGCAGTACGGCGAGTTGCTGAAGCTGCGGGCGGAACGGCTCGCGCCGGGCGGCCTGCTGGTGATGGAGTTCCACCACCTGTTGCCGTTGTTCGTCGGGAACCAGTTCGACACCATCCGCCACGGGCACTGGGCCTACGTCTCGCTGCGCGCGCTGCGGAACCTCGCTGCCCTGCACGGTCTGGCGGTCGAGTCCGTGAAGCAGGTCGACATGTTCGGCGGCAGCCTGATGGTGATGCTGCGGCACGCGGCCGATGCGAAACCGGACGCGTCCGTGGACGTGGTGCTGGAGGACGAGGACGCCGCGGGCATCGCCGACGAGGTACAGCTCGGCAGCTTGCAGGAGGCCGCGTGGCATGCGGCCGGCGCGCTGCACGACGCGCTGGCCCGCCACAAGGCCGCCGGACGCACGGTCCTCGGGTACGGCGCTCCTTCGAAGGCGCCGGTGCTCCTCGACCTCAGCAAGGTGACGACGGACCTGCTGCCGTTCACCGTCGACCTTGCCCCCGGCAAGCACGGCCGCCGCGTGCCGGGTGGCTGCATGGTGCCGATCCGCCCGATCGAGGACCTGAAGACCGCAAGGCCCGACATCGTCCTCGTCCTCACGTGGGACATCGCCGACGAGATCATCGCCCAGCTGGAAGCCGACGGCGGCTGGGGCGCGACGTACCTCGTCCCCCTTCCGGAGCCACACGAGAGAGGACGCTGACCGTGCGTGGTGTCCTTCGCCGGCTCACCTGGGGACTCGCTGACCAGGCAGTGACCAGCCTGGTCAGCTTCGTCGTGGGCATCGTCGTGGCCCGATCGCTGGGCGCGCTCGAGTTCGGCGCGTTCAGCCTGGCGTGGGTCACGTACGGCGTGGTGGTCAACATCTCCCGCGGTCTTGCGACCGACCCGCTCGCCGTGCGGTTCAGCGGTGTCGATCGGTCGGCCTGGCGGACGGCGGTCGCGAGTTCGTCGGGTATGGCGATCGTGGTCGGGATCACGACCGGCGCGATCTGTGCTGCCGTCGGCGTGGTACTCGGCGGCCGGACCGGAGCCGCCTTCGTCGCTCTGGGCATCGTGCTGCCCGGCCTGATGCTGCAGGACAGTTGGCGGTTCGCGTTCTTCGCTGCTGGGCAAGGCGGCAAGGCGTTCGTCAGTGACATGACCTGGGCGCTGGCACTGGTTCCGCTGCTGTACTTGGCGTCGCAGGACGCCAGCGTGACCAGGTTCGTCCTCGCCTGGGGCGGCGCCGGCATCTTCGCCGCGCTGGTGAGCGGAGTGCAGGCCGGTGTCCTGCCCCGGGTGACGTGGGCGCGGCACTGGCTGCGCGACCACCGTGACCTCGGCCTGCGGTACCTGACCGAGAACCTCACCTTGAGCGGCGCCTACCAGCTGCGGATGTACGGGCTCGGAGCATTCGCGGGTGTCGCCGCGGTCGGCACGGTCCGCGGTGCGGAGATGCTCCTCGGACCGTTCTTCATCGTGCTGTCCGGCGTCGGCCTGGTCGCGGTGCCGGAAGCGGCCCGCGTCCTGCGCCGATCGGCGCGGAGACTGAGTGTCTTCTGCCTGCTGCTCGGTGGCGCCCAGGCGGTCGCCGCGCTCGCTTGGGGACTGTTGCTGCTGGTCGCCCTGCCCGACAAATGGGGGCACGCGCTGTTGGGCGAGGTCTGGCTGACCGCTTCCGCATTGGTGCTTCCGGCAACTTTGTCGGTGACCTTCGCCGGATTCAACACCGGTGCCGCCGCAGGTCTGCGCGCCTTGGGAGTGGCTCGGCGCAGCCTCAAAGCACAGCTGTTCGCTTCCGCCTGCTACCTGGTCGGCGGAGTCACCGGTGGCGCGATCGGTGGTGCGCTGGGTTCGTCCTGGGGAGCCGCGAGCGCGACCTTCGCCGCCGCCTTCGTCTGGTGGTTCACGCTGCGGGCTGGGGTCCGCGAGCGCACGAAGCTGGAATCGGCCCCGCCTGACGATTCTGTCGATCGGCAGGAAGTTCCGGAAATGAGGAGCACATGAACGCGGTACCACGGCTGACCGTCGGCCTTCCGGTCTACAACGGCGAGAAGTACTTGGCGGAGTCGCTGGACGCCCTGCTCGGACAGAGCTACGGCGACTACCTGTTGGTCATCTCCGACAACGCGTCGACCGATGCCACGGAGGAGATGTGCCGGGAGTACCTGGCGAAGGACTCGCGGATCAGCTACTTCCGCCAGCCGGTGAACATCGGCGCCACACCGAACCACAACTGGTGTTTCGAGCACTCCGACACCGAGCTGTTCAAGTGGGCGTCGTACGACGACCTCTACGGCAAGGATCTGCTCGCTCGCTGCATCGAGGCGCTCGATGACGACCCGCATCTGGTGCTCGCACATGCCTACCAGGCGATCATCGACGGCAATGGCGACATCGTGCTCGAGGTCGACTACCCGCTCGACACCGCCAACCCGCACGCACCGGACCGGTTCCGCAGTCTGCTGTTCGACGTCGGCGGCGACGACTTCTACGGCGTGATGCGCTCCGACATTCTCCGCCGGACGCCGCTGAACGGCAGCTACCACCACTCCGACCGCACGATCATGGCCGAGCTGGCCCTGTACGGCCGGTTCCATCAGGTGCCGGAGCTGCTGTTCTTCCGCCGTGACCATCCGGACCGTGCCGAGCGGGCGAAGCCGACGATCCGCTCCCGCTCCGCGAACATGGAGCCCCGCCGGGCGAGCCGCCTGCGGCACCCGACGGTCCGCCTGGTCGGGGAGTACGTGAACGGTTTCGTCGGCGGCATCCGCCGGGCGCCGCTCTCGTCGGCCGATCGCCGCGAGTGCTATGGCCACCTGGCTCGCTGGATGGCCAGCCGTGCGGTCCGCCGTTCGACGGGCCGCATCGAGGACAGCAAGCCGGCCACACCGCCCACCAGGATCCCGGAGAGCTCGGGCGTCGTCGGGCATGGGGAGGTCTCGTAGACATGAGTTCTCCAGGTACGCCGACACGCGTCGCCTTCTTCGGCCTGCTGGGATCCGGCAACCTCGGCAACCACGGGTCGCTCGACGCGATGCTGGCCTTTGTCCGGACCAGGCATCCGGAGGCGGAGATCAGCTGTATCTGCGCCGGACCGGACGAGTTCGAGCGGCAGTACGGCATCCCCGCGGTCGCGATGACCTGGTACCAGGAGCACGGACCCGGACGGACCAGGGTGGACGACGCTGCGCGCAAGATGTTCGGCAAGGTGGCCGACCTGGCGCGAATGCCGCGGGTCGTCCGCGGGTACGACGTGGTGATCGTGCCGGGCATGGGTGTGTTCGAGACGACGCTCGCGCTGCGCCCGTGGGGCTTCCCGTACGCGCTGTTCCTGATGTCGCTGTCGGCCAGGGTGACCGGTGCGAAGTCCGCGTTCGTCAACGTAGGCGCGAACATCGCACGTGAGCGAACGCTGCGATGGTTGCTCACCGGGGCCGCGCGGCTTGCGACGTACCGCTCGTACCGGGATGTGTACTCCAGGGACGCGATGCGGCAGATGGGCCTCGACACCAGTCGCGACGAGGTCCGTCCGGACCTCGCCTTCGCACTGCCCGCGCCCGCTCCCGTCGAGCACCAGCATCGGACGGTGGCGCTGGGAGTGATGGCTTACCGCGGTGCGAACGCGGATCGGGACCGGGCCGAGGAGATCTACGCGACGTATACCGCGAAGATCGTCGAGTTCGCCCGCTGGCTCGTCGACGCCGGCTATCGGATCCGGCTCGTGACCGGCGATCCGTCCGACCTGTCGGTCGTCGAGGCAGTGTCCGACGACCTGCGGCGGACCCGGCCGGAGCCCGCCGGGAAGCAACTGATCAGCGAGCCGGCCGAATCGCTCGGCGAGCTGATGACCCAGCTGGCCGGGGTCGACGTGGTCGTCGCGTCGAGGTACCACAACGTGGTGTCCGCGCTGAAACTGTCCAAGCCGACCATCTCGATCAGCTACGGGACCAAGAGCGACGCCTTGATGGAGCAGATGCGGCTGGCCGAGTTCCGGCAGCCGATCCAGGATCTTGACGTACCGCGGCTGATCGACCAGTTCCGCGCGCTCGAGGCTCGCGCCTCGAGCGTGGTGCCGGCCCTGCAGGCCAGGAACGCCGAGTACCTCGAGTCGCTCGACCAGCAGTACGACGTACTCTCCGCGGCGCTGTTCGGGGCGGAGACCTTGTCCCACGTCGCGGTTGACCAGGGGGAGAAGCGATGAATGTGATCGAAGTACCGGCGATCGCCGGGGTCTTGCTGTTCCGGCCGACGCCCCATGTCGATGAGCGCGGGTTCTTCTCGCGAACGTTCGACCGCGACGCGGTACTGGCCGCCGGGCTCGACCCGGACGGGTTCGTGCAGGACAGCATCTCGCGCTCGCGACGCGGGGTCGTCCGCGGGATGCACGTCCGGTCCGGAGCAGGCGAGGCCAAGCTTGTCAGGTGCTCGTACGGCGCGGTGTTCGACGTGGTCGTCGACCTGCGCCCGGACTCACCGACGTACCGCAATCGCGAGGTCTTCGACCTGACCGGCGACAACCAGGTGACGGTCTACGTGCCGGCCGGTTGCGCGCACGGTTTCCAGGCCTTGACCGAGCCGGCCGACGTGTCGTACCGGATCGACCGCGCCCACGACCCGGCCGAGGACGTGTCGATCAGGTACGACGACCTGGACCTGGACATCCCCTGGCCGCTCCCGGTCACGCTGATGTCCGACCGGGACAAGGCCGCACCCTCACTGGCTCTGGCTACTGCGAGGTTGTCATGAGCAACCCGAAGGAGAAGTCTTTCGAGAAGTCCGTCGCGGCGAACAAGCGGCTGCACGATCTGATCCCCGGCGGCGCCCACACCTACGCCAAGGGCGACGACCAGTATCCGTTCGAGATGGCGCCGGTGATCTCGCACGGTGCGGGCGCACACGTCTGGGACGTCGACGGCAACGAGTACATCGAGTACGGCTCCGGGCTCCGGGCGGTCAGTCTCGGCCACGCTCACCCGAGGGTCGTCGAGGCGGTCCAGCGGGAGCTCGGCCGGGGCAGCAACTTCGTCCGCCCGAGCATCGTCGAACTCGAGGCCGCCGAACGTTTCCTCGCCACGGTGCCGACCGCCGAGATGGTGAAGTTCGCCAAGAACGGCTCGGACGCGACCACCGCCGCGGTCAGGCTGGCCCGCGCGGTCACCGGCCGCCCGCTGGTCGCGGTCTGCTCGGACCACGCGTTCTTCTCGATCGACGACTGGTTCATCAGCCGGACCGCGATGTCCGCGGGCATCCCCGACCAGATCAGCGATCTGACCGTCGCGTTCCCGTACGGCGATCTGGCCGCGACCGAAGAAGTGCTGATCCGCCACGAAGGCAGGATCGCGTGCCTGATTCTCGAGGCCGCGACCCAGCAAGATCCGCCGGCCGGCTACCTCCAAGGCCTGCGCGACCTGGCCCACCGCCACGGCGCGCTGCTGATCTTCGACGAGATGATCACCGGCTTCCGCTTCTCGGCCTCCGGCGCGCAAGGCATGTACGGCGTGACGCCGGACCTGTCCACCTTCGGCAAGGCGCTCGGCAACGGGTTCGCCGTGTCCGCCCTGGCGGGGCGCCGGGAACTCATGGAACGCGGGGGTCTGCGGGACACGCGCGAGCGGGTCTTCCTGCTGTCCACGACGCACGGCGCCGAGACCCACGCACTCGCCGCGGCGATCGCGGTGATGGATGTCTACGCCGAAGAGGGAATTGCGAGCCGGTTGCACGACCTCGGGGAGAAGCTCTCGGCCGGTGTCCGCGAGGTGGCGGCCGCGGCGGGCGTCCAGGACCATGTCGTGGTCCGCGGCCGGGCCAGCAATCTGGTGTTCGCGACGCTCGACGAGAACCTGGAGCCCTCGCAGAGCTACCGCACGCTGTTCCTGCGCGAGCTGCTGCTCGGTGGAGTGATCGGACCGTCGTTCGTGGTGAGCAGCGCCCTGACCGACGAGGACATCACGCGAACGGTCGAGGTGGTGGCCGGGGCGTGCGCGACGTACCGCAAGGCGCTCGACGACGCAGACCCGAGGGGGTGGACGGGGGGACGACCGGTCAAGCCGGTGTTCCGCCGTTACGTGTGAGCCGGAGCCTCACCAGCCGGTCGATCACTGCGGCTGTCAGCGGTACCACGAGCAGCGCACAGCCGAAACCACCAAGAGCGTCCGTCGGGTAGTGCGCGGACAGCGCGATCTGCGCCCCGGCCATCAGCCCACCGCCCAGGACGGTGGTGGCCAGCACGATCGCCGATCCCGTGACCGCGCCGGCGTGCAGCAGATCGGCCAGCAGCAGACCCACGACCATCGCGGCCGCCGTGACCACCGCGGTGTGCCCGCTGGGATACGACAGGAAGCCGTCGTGAATGCGCCGATCCACGATCGGCTTGAGGACTGTGGTCAGCACGCTGATGACGGCGATGCCCACCACGGCCGTGGCGGCCAGCGCAGGACGCTTGGCGACCAAGCAGAGTGCGGCTACTGCCAGGACCATCACTGTCCGGCCGACAGGCTCGCCGAGCCAGTCCAGGCGGTGGGCCAGATCCCACGCACCGGCGGCTGGGCCGTCGACCAGGTGCTGCACCCAGCGGTCGATCCGGCTAGGGCCGGTGTCGCCGGCGAACACCAGTGCCGGTACGACGAGCAGCAGTGCCCCGATGGCTGCCGAACCGCGCAGGGTTGGTGCAAGTGTGGGCAGTGCAGCCGCACGCGCTCCGACCGCTCGTGAATTGCCGGTTGACACCGTTCCCCACCCCCGCGGTTCAGTCTATGCCGGGTGAGTACCTGGCGGAGATGGTCGGCGAGACGCAGAGACAGCGCGACGATCGTCAGGGTCGGATTGGACGCACCGTACGTGGGGAAGACCGACGATCCGGCGACGTAGAGGTTCGCCACGGAGTGCACCCGTGAGTTGGCGTCCACAACGCCCTTCCCCGGATCGACGTTCATCCGCGTGGTGCCCATGTGATGATGGCTGCCTTCGACAAGTGTCGCGGGAACGTCGTCGAACATTGTCTTGACGTATCCGAATCCGCTGGTCCGGAAGACTGCGTCGAGGATACCGGTCGAAGTCCGGATGGATTCCCGGTCCTGAGCCGTCGGCTGCCACGTCACCCGTGCGACGGGGGTTCCCAGGTCGTCGCGGCGAGACCCGAGTGAGACTCGTGAGTCCCTGTTCGGTGCATGCTCGCCCTGAGCGCGCAATACCAGTGTGCGGGGCCGGGACACCACCGAGCTCAGTGCCATGTCTGCGACATCGGGAAGGCCCTCGACGACGTTGCGAAGGTGCGTGCCGACCCCGTCGACCCGGGGCCGTCTGCCGATCGCCTTGTGCAGTGTCGAGAGCGACCGGATCGCGGGTGTCGCGGCCGCGGCCGGACGAGGGACGAGATAGAAGGCGCAGTTCAGCAGGTCCTTGTCACGCTGGATCCGTTCGGCGATCCGGAGCGCACCGGTCGCGTCGTTGCGGCGGAAGAAGAACGCCGCGTCGTCCACCGTCCTCGAGCCGGACAGCACGACGTGCCCGACAGGCAGCGCCATGCGCTCGCCGAAGTAACGCCCGACAAGATCGTGCTCGTTGCCCAGCCCATGGCCGCTGCCGGCGGTCAGCAGCAGCCTGGCGTTCTCGATCCCTCCCGTCGCGAGCACGACCAGGCGGGGTCGCACGACCACCCGGCTACGGTCTTCGCGTACGGCGGTGATCGATTCGACGCGCCGACCCGATGGATCGGTCGTGATGCCGGCCACCCGGCAACGCAGCAGTACGCGCACGTTGGACGAGTTCGTGAGCAGTGGGAGGGCGTCCTGAAAGTCCGCGTCGCTGAACTGGAACAGCGTCGTCTCGAGTTCGACGTCCTGAACGGGCGCCGCCGGCCGGCCGTCCGCGGTGGGGTCTCCGTTGACCAAGTCGTAAGGAGCGAGTCCGCAGTTGTGCTGGGCGCGGACGTAGTACGGAATCAGATGGTCGCGATCGAACGGCCACCCGGACTCCGGCCGCTCGGGCCGGCTCTCGAAGTCGATCGGGTCCAGCGGACGAGCCGCCCACCCGCCGTCCAGGAGGTGCGGATGCCGCAGCGTTCCGCCGAAGGCCCGCACCCTCGATTCCTCGAGCAGGTGCAGTGGATAGCCGTCGATCTCACCCTTGCTCGGCAGTTGCGCGCGGGGCTCGACGTTCGGCCCCCCGCTCTCCAGCAGGCAGACCCGGATTCCACTGCCGGCCAGTTCCCGCGCAATACTGATCCCCGCGGGTCCGGCACCAACGATGCAGAGGTCGGTGACGACCTCTTCCCCCTCTGAATTTTCCAAGGCGACAGGCACCCCCCAGGTCGCGCAGCACAGTAGGCGCGCAGCACCGTAAAAGACTTCAAGCGATTTCCCCTGGGCTCAAGATACGGCAAGCTGTGTCGTTTGTGGGTCACATAAGGATCTCGTCAAGTTCTCCACAGGCGGTTGGGTATGTCGCCACCGCGGACCTGCGCGCGTAGTAATGTTCGGTGACCCCGCGCTGACGTGCGGGTTAACAAGGACACACTGCAGGCTGCGGCGGACACTGTAAGTGACCGCGCAGTTGCGGGAGGGAACGAGGGGCCGCTGTGAGCGGAGCAGAAGCGCCGGACGCTGTAGACAGCCGTCGGCCGCTCTGGGTCGTCCCGCACGAGGTTCCGGCGATCGTTCCGCTGTCGTCGCGCTCGACCGAGCCGCGCTGGGTCGGCGTGTACCGCTGGGCCGCTGTCGGTGGCGATCTGCTCGCCGCGATGCTCGGTGTCTCGATCGCTCTGCTGACCCGTTTCGGGTACCACGTCGGCTCCAGCTACCTAGTGGTGAGCAGCGTCCTGCCGCTCGCCTGGGTAGCCGCGGTCGCCCTGTCGAAGGGGTACGACTCGCGGTTCTACGGGGCCGGGCCGGACGAGTTCCGGTCGCTGCTGCGCGCCGGCGTCGGACTCACCGCGGCGGTCGCGATGACGTCGTACGTGACCAAGGCCGAGATCGCCCGTGGCTTCGTGGTGCTCGCGATCCCGGTGATGGTCGTGGCCGCATTGCTGCTGCGGTACGCGTTGCGGAAGGACCTGCACCGGCACCGGGTCAGAGGTCGCTGCATGCACAGGGTTCTCGTGGTCGGGCGCAGTGGCCCGGCCGCGACGCTGTGTGAGCACTTGGAGAGCCGCCCGACCGACGGTTTCCGGGTCGTCGCGACCTGCCGGCCGCGGGGTGACGGCAACGGCCCGATGCAGCCCGAGGAGCTCGACGAGCCGGACATCCTGGCCGCCGCCGACCGGCACGCGGTCGAGGTGGTCGCGATCGCGACCGACCCGGAGCTGGCCGGCCAGTTGCTGCGCCGGCTGTCCTGGGCGCTGGAGCAGCGCGGCATCGAGCTGATCGTCTCCCCGGGCATCATCGAGGTGGCCGGCCCGCGGATCTCGGTCCGCCCGGTCGCCGGCCTGTCCCTGCTGCACCTGGAGCGGCCGTCGGTCAGCGGCGGACCGCACCTGATGAAGGCGGTCTTCGACCGGGTGGTTGCTCTCGGCATTGTCGCCGTACTCTCGCCGCTGCTGCTCGGCCTGGCGCTCGCGGTCAAGCTGTCCAGTTCCGGTCCGGTCCTGTTCCGGCAGCAGCGGGTCGGCCGTGCGGGCGCCGAGTTCACGATGCTCAAGTTCCGCAGCATGTACGTCGACGCGGAGGCGCGGCTCAGCGATCTGTACGCGTTGAGCGACGGCAACGGCGTGATCTTCAAGATGCGCAACGACCCGCGGATGACGCCGCTCGGCCGCTGGATCCGCCGGTTCTCGCTCGACGAGCTGCCGCAGCTGTTCAACGTGCTGCGCGGCGACATGTCGCTCGTCGGTCCGCGGCCGCCGCTGGCCGAGGAGGTCGCGCTGTACGCCGCCGACGACTCGCGGCGGATGCTGGTGAAGCCCGGCATGACGGGCCTCTGGCAGGTCAGCGGCCGCAGCGACCTGTCCTGGGACGAGTCGGTCCGCCTCGACCTGCGGTACGTCGACAACTGGTCGATGACGCTGGATCTACTGATTCTCTGGAAGACCGTGCGCGCGGTGTTCTACGGCGCGGGAGCGTATTGATGGACTCTGTGTTGGATTCTGCGGCACCGGTGTACGTCGCGGGTCACCGCGGCCTCGTCGGCTCGGCGCTCTGGCGTCGGCTCGAGGCGGCCGGGTACACGCATCTGATCGGCGCGACGTCGGCGGAGCTCGATCTGCGGGACCGGCAGCAGACCTTCGACTTCCTGCGCGAGCACCGGCCGGCGGTCGTGATCGACGCCGCGGCGCGGGTCGGCGGCATCCTCGCGAACCGCGACCACCCGACCGAGTTCCTCAGCGACAACCTGCGCATCCAGGTGAACCTGATGGACGCGGCGCTCGAGGTGCGCACGCCGCGGCTGCTGTTCCTCGGGTCGTCGTGCATCTACCCGAAGTACGCCGAGCAGCCGATCCGCGAGTCGAGCCTGCTGACCGGTGAGCTGGAGCCGACCAACGACGCGTACGCGATCGCCAAGATCGCGGGCATCATGCAGGTCCAGGCGGTACGCCGGCAGTACGGCCTGCGCTGGATCTCGGCGATGCCGACCAATCTGTACGGCCCGCACGACAACTTCGACCCGACCACCTCGCACGTGCTGCCGGCGTTGATCCGCCGCTTCCACGAGGCTCGTCGTACGGATGCTCCTGAGGTCGTGTTGTGGGGGAGCGGTACGCCGCGGCGCGAGTTCCTGCACGTGGACGACCTCGCCGACGCGTGCCTGCACCTGCTGGAGCACTACGACGCACCGGAGCCGATCAACGTCGGTGTGGGCGCCGACGTGACGATCCGCGAGCTGGCCGAACTGGTCGCCCGGACGGTCGGCTACACCGGTGCCCTGAGCAACGATCTGTCCAAGCCGGACGGCACCCCGCGCAAGCTGCTCGACGTGAGCAGGTTGCTGGCGCTCGGCTGGAAGCCCTCCATTTCCCTCGAAGACGGTGTGGCCGCCACCTACGCCTGGTACCAGGAGCACGTGGCATGAAGGCGTTCATCACGGGCATCACCGGCCAGGACGGTTCGTACCTGGCCGAGTTGCTGCTGGCCAAGGGGTACGAGGTGCACGGCCTGATCCGTCGCGCCAGCACCTTCAACACCAAGCGGATCGACCACCTGTACGAGGATCCGCACGCGCGCGACAAGCGGCTGTTCCTGCACTACGGCGACCTGACCGACGGTTCGCGGCTCGTCACGCTGCTCGCGTCGATCCAGCCGTCCGAGGTCTATCACCTGGCCGCGCAATCGCATGTACGGGTCAGCTTCGACGAGCCGGAGTACACCGGTGACACCACCGGGATGGGGACGACGCGGCTGCTCGAGGCGATCCGGATGATCGGGCTGGACTGCCGGTTCTACCAGGCGTCGTCGTCGGAGATGTTCGGCGCGACGCCGCCGCCGCAGAACGAGGAGACCGCGTTCCACCCGCGCTCGCCGTACGGCGCCGCGAAGCTCTACGGCTACTGGATGACCCGGAACTACCGCGAGGCGTACGACATGTTCGCGGTGAACGGGATCCTGTTCAACCACGAGTCCCCGCGGCGCGGCGAGACGTTCGTGACGCGGAAGATCACCCGTGCGGTGGCGGCGATCAAGACGGGTCGCCAGGATCGCTTGTACTTGGGCAATCTGGACGCGTGCCGTGACTGGGGCTACGCCCCGGAGTACGTCGAGGGCATGTGGCGGATGCTGCAGCACGACACCCCCGCGGACTACGTGATCGCGACCGGTACGTCGTACTCCGTCCGCGACTTCGTCTCGCTGGCGTTCGACCACGTCGGGCTGGACTGGGAGAAGTACGTCGACCACGACCAGCGGTACGAGCGTCCCACCGAGGTGGACTCGCTGATCGGGGACGCATCCAAGGCGGCCACCGACCTCGGCTGGAAGGCTCAGGTGCATGTTCCCGAACTGGTCCGCATCATGGTCGACGCCGACCTCGCCGCGCTGAAGGGGGAGGACTGATGACAGACGTCCAAGCAGAACCCACCACCTCCGACCGGGTCGACGTACTCGGCATCCACGTCAGCGTGACGAACCTCGACCACACGGTCGGCGCCTTCGCGGGCTGGATCGAGCGCGGCGAACGGCAGCTGGTCTGTGTCACCGACATGAACGCGTTGCTGCACGCGCGCGCCGATGCGCGGCTGACCGAGGTCTACAACACATCCGGTCTGACCGTTCCGGACGGGATGCCGCTGGTGTGGGCCGGTCAGCGCGCCGGGTTCGAGCGAGATGGGCCGCGTCGGCCGGTCCGGACCTGCTCGAGCGGGTGATGGCCGAGGCGGCGGACCGCGGCTGGACGCAGTACTTCTACGGCGGCGCCGAGGGCGTGGCCGACGAGCTGCGCGAGCGGTTCCAGGAGCGGCACCCGGCGTTGAAGGTGGTCGGCGTCGAATGCCCGCCGTACCGTGCGCTGACGGACGCCGAGGACGCGGAGACGGTCGCCCGGATGAACGAGGCGCGGCCGGACATCGTCTGGATCGGGCTCGGCGCGCCGAAGCAGGAGCGCTGGATGGCCGACCATCGCGACCGGCTGAACGCGACGATCCTGATCGGGGTCGGTGCCGCGTTCGACTTCCACACCGGCCGGCTGGACCGCGCGCCGTACTGGATGCAGACGCTCCGGGCTGGAGTGGAGCTACCGGCTGTACAAGGAGCCGCGCCGGCTCTGGAAGCGTTACGTGCTGGGCATCCCGCGATTCCTCCTGGGCGTCCTCCGGCAATCCGCCGCGCCCCGTCTAGAGTGAGGCGGTGAAGTTCCGGCGGCCGAAACTACGTCGGCTGGCCGGGCCGGCTGGTCGTGCGGGCTGGGGTCTTGCCGATCAGGGCTTGTCGAGCCTCAGCAACCTCGCCGTCGGCGTCGTCGTCGCGCGGTCCAGTACCGTCGCCGACTTCGGTGTCTACGCGCTCGCGTTCGGCGGCTACACGATCGCCCTGAACGTGTCGCGGGCGATCTCCACCGAGCCCCTCGCCGTACGGCACTCCGGTGCTCGCAGCCCCGAATGGGAGCGAGCGGTCCGGGCCAGTACGGCGACTGCTCTGCTTCACCGGAGTCCTGGCGTCGTTGCTCGGTCTTGCGATCGCGGCTGTCCCGGCCGTGCCGTCTCGTGGCGTGCTGCTCGCCTTCGCCGTGACCATGCCGGGCCTGCTGCTGCAGGACGCGTGGCGGTGGGCGTTCTTCGTCGTCGGAGAAGGACAGAAGGCGTTCGTCAACGACCTGATCTGGTTGCTGGCGATGCTCGCGATCTTCGGCGGCCTCTATCTCACCGGTACGACGTCCGCCTTCACGCTCACGTTCGCGTGGGGACTCGGCGCGGTGATCGCCGCGATCGCCGGCCGCTTCCAGGCCGGCGTCGCGCCGCGGCGGCAGCTGATCCGTGAATGGGTCAAGCGGAACTGGGACGTGAGCCCGAAGTACGTGGGGGAGATGCTCGCGGTCTCCGGCACCATCCAGCTCTACATGCTCGGCATCACCGCGGCCGCCGGCCTCGTCGCGACCGCGGGCATCCGGGGAGCGCAGGTCCTGCTCGGCCCGGTGAACGTGCTGAACCAGGGCATCCGGATGATCTCCGTCCCCGAGGCGGCCCGGGCGTTGCGGCATTCGTACCGGCGTCTGTGGCTCGTCGGCCTCGCCATCTCGCTCGGCGTCGGCGCAGGCGCACTGGCGTGGGGCGCCATCTTCCTCCTGCTACCTCCGGTCGTCGGCCGCGAACTGCTCGGCCCCGGCGTCTGGAACCAGGCCCACAGCGTCCTGATCCCCGTCATCCTGCTCCAGGCCCTGGGCGCCTCCAACGCCGGCGCCTTCGCCATCCTCCGAGCCCTCACCGCCGCCACCCGCGGCCTCCGAGTCCGCCTGATCTCCTCGGTCGTCCTGATCATCTCCGGCGTAGGCGGAGCCTTCCTCTGGGGCCCCAAAGGCGCAGCATGGGGCCTGGCCGGTGCCTCCTTCGCGACCCTCCTCCTCTGGTGGAACGAGGCCCACCGAGCAATCGCCGCCCACCGCCGGGTCAGCGGACAGTGATGGTGGAGTAGCCGCCTCGTACGGCGTGACTCCCGTCGGAGACCTCGATGCGGTAGCTCTGGGTGGTTCTCGACGGCGCTGTGGTGTCCGTGAGCGTGACGGTGGGGCGGGACCAGAACGCGGAGCTGACGGTCGTGCTGGCGACGACCGTGTTGGTCGCCCCGCGGAGCAAGCGATAGGTGAGACGGATGTCGTCGTTGTCCAGTGAGGCCTGGACAGTGGCCTTCACCTGACTGACCGCCGGACTGGAGAGCGTCGGCACCGCCGGGCCGAGCGGCGCGGCACCGGAGCCGAGATTGGTGAACCGGGTCAGCCCTTGCTGGCCGGCGCCGTTGACCTTGGTGAAGTCACCGCCGACCCACAGATCGCTGCCGCCACTCGCCGACACGAGGGGACCGACCGATGTCGGCGGCCCGGCGTTCGTGTTCGGGAACCAGGGTCCCAGGGATCCGTTCGCCGGGTTCTGCAGCAGCAGGAAGTGCGTGCCGCTGCCGTCCGCGAAGGTACCCGGACAGCTGTGCGCGTGCGACCCCTTGAACAGCCACCCGTTCACCATGGTGATCGTCTCGGTCGCGCCCAGGCACGTGCTCTTCCAGACCAGGTTGCCGGTGGCAACATCAGCCGCCCAGGTCCCGTCGAAGCACCCCCAGCCGTCACCGGCGTTGGCGAAGTACACCCGGCTACCGGACGTCTCGATGTCCTTCACCCGCGACGTGCACCCATTCGACGGCGACGGTACGGCGGACGCCGCGGCGAACGGCAGCGGTGCGCCGGTGGAGTTGTTGACGCTGGCAACCGCCCAGCGACTTGTCCCGCCGACCTTGGCGAACGTCCCGCCCAGATAGACCTTCGAGTTGTCGTCGGCCGCGTCGATCGCGTAGACGTCGTTGTCCGCGTTCGGATTCCACGCCAGCAGAGCGCCGGTGACCGTGCTGATCGCGGCGGCCCGGTTCCGGGTCACGCCGTTCACGAGCCCGAACGACCCACCGAAGTACAGGCTGGTTCCGCCGATCGCGAGCGCCTTCACCCGGTACGACACCCGCGGCGCGATAGTCGCGACCAGCGCGCCGGTCGCGGTGTCGAAGGCGGCGATCCGGTTCCGGACCTGGCCGTCGACGCGGGTGAAGTCGCCGCCGACGTACACCCTGGACCCGTCGGCCGACGCGACGACCGCCCAGACGATCCCGTTCAGGTCGTGGTTCATCCCGGCGTCGAGCGCGCCCGTGCTCTGGTTGAACGCGGCCAGATAGGTGCGGCGTGTCTCGTGGATCCCGGCCGCCGCGCCCGGCGGACGCACGGCCAGGAAGCGGCCCCCGACGTACGCCTTGCCCTTGGCAACGGCCAGGCCGAGCACACTGGCGTCGGTCTGCCAGGTCGACACTGCGACGGCGGTCAGGCCCGCCCCGGTGCCGGTCGCGGGTCCTGCCGGCACGACCCCCAGCACGAGCCCACTGATGCCCAGCGCAACAAAGAGTCTTCTCCCCATGATCGATCCCCCCAATCACCAAGCTACGACTGGGGGGATCGCTGCGGAAGGGCAGTTACGGGATCTTCACCGTGGCGCTGGCGCCCTTCATGATGTTCCGGCCGTCGTGGACCTCTACGTGGTACGTGTACGACGAGCCGCGGGCGAGGCCGCGGTCGACGACCTGGTAGGTCTTGCGGGGCTGCCAGAAGTACGTCGTGTACTTGTTCGAGCCGACGTTCAGCGAGCCGCGGAACACGTTGTACGTGAG
Source organism: uncultured Actinomycetota bacterium (assembly GCA_963822475.1). Lineage (GTDB taxonomy): Bacteria > Actinomycetota > Actinomycetes > Propionibacteriales > Kribbellaceae > Kribbella. Next base: position 865,900 of record CAWGHT010000004.1, on the reverse strand, counting down.
CGACAGGTTGTCCAGGTCGTACGAGTCCCCGTAGCTCACGTACACGCGCCCGGACGTCGTCGCGCTCAGCGTCGGAGCCTTCGGTACGGCGGGAGCCGCACCGCCCGGCGTGTTCGTGAACCGGGTGATTCCCACCTGGAGCGTGCCGTTCACGTGCAGGAAGTCACCGCCGACCCACAGGTCGGTGTCGGTGCCGGCCATCGCCAGCGGTCCGACCTGGGTGGTGCTCTTCGGGTTCGCGTCGGTGTTCGGGAACCACGGCCCGAGGTTGCCGTTGATCGTGCTCTCGACCAGCAGGTAGTGCGTGCCGGTGCCGTCCGGGAAGCCGTTCGGCGACGAGGAGCAGTTGTGCGCGTGCGAGCCCTTGTAGAGCCAGCTGCCGATCGCCTTGATCGCCTCGGTCGCGCCCAGGCACTTGTTCTGCCACAGCAGTTTGCCGGTCGACACCTGTGCGGCCAGTACGCCGTCGTAGCAGCCGCCGCCGTCACCGCCGTTCGAGGCGTACACGTTGTCGCCGAGGGTGTCGATGTCCTTCACCCGCGTGGTGCAGGTCGCGGTCGGCTTCGGGATCGCGGCGGCCGCCGGGAAGTCGAACGCCGCGCCGGTGGTGTTGTTCAGCATCGCCAGCGAGTAGTGGTCCTTGCCGTTGATCGTGCTGAACGGTCCGCCGACGAACACCCGGGTGCCGTTGTCGGACACGTCGACGGCGTACACGTCGCTGTTCGCGTTCGGGTTCCACGGCAGGAGGTCGCCCTGGATCAGCCGGACCGCGCCCAGCCGGTTGCGGGTCGCGCCGTCGATCGCGCGGAACGCGCCGCCGATGAACACACTGTTGCCGTAGATCGCCAGCGCCTTCACCCGGGCCGCCACGACCGGGTCCCAGGCCGAGACGAGCTTGCCGGTGGCGACCGAGAACATCGCGATCTTGCTGCGCCGGATGCCGTTGACCGTGGTGAAGTCACCGCCGATCACCACCCACTTGCCGTCCGGGCTGGTGGCAATGGCATAGACCGGACCGTTCAGCACCGGCGCGAACGCGGTCGGCTTCCCGGTGGTGCGGTCGAACGCGGCGACGTACGAGCGAAGGGTCTCCGGCGCCTGGCCGGACGCCTTGCCCGGCTGCCGGAGCCGGGTGAACATGCCACCCGCGAACACGGTGTTCCCGGCGATCGCCAGCGCGTTCACGCTGTTGTTGGTCTGCCACGAGGTCTGCTTGATCGCGGACACCGCGGACGCGAAGCCCGGCGTCGCTGCCTGCACCGGAGGTCCGGAGGGAATCAACGCGGCGGCGAGCACTGCCGCACCCGTGATCAGGGCGAGCACTAACTTCTTCATTTATGTCCTTACACAGGCGGGGGTGTAACAGTGCGTGCCTCATCACGCACCAGCGGCGGACATTACCGCTGTAGGAGGCCTACCGGAAGCAGACCTCCTACCCGCGTTATGAGTTTGTTCTAGAACTTGCAGAAAGGCGCCGTTTCACTTTGCTGCATAGTGGGATTGGACCTGTACCGGAGTGAGTGCGTACGGGTAGACGGCCGCCTCGTCGATGCCCATTCCGGTCTGGGTCGCTCCACCACCGGGCCAGGAGTTGGTCAGGTCGTACCCGACCCGCCACCAGCCGTAGTACACCGACGCCGAGCCGACCAGGGCGCTTCCGCTGAGGACGCCGTCGACGTACAGCTTCATCATCCCGTTGTCGTAGCTGCCGACCACGTGGTGCCAGAGGCCGTCGTTCTTGCCGGACGGGCTGGTCAGCGTGCGCTGCGAGCCGTCGTTCACGCCGAAGACGACCGAGCCGTTGGTGCGCATGTAGAGCATCCGGTCGCCGCCACCGCCGCTGTTCCCGGTCTTCGAGTTGCCGAAGCCGATGATCCGGCCGCCACGGCCGACGCCGCTCTGCTTGACCCAGGCCTCGACCGTGAATTGCTGCGGGAAGCTGTACGCCTTCTCGCCGACCATGCGGCCGGTGGTCGAGCTCGTCGTCATGGACGGTGTTCCCGGCGATCGCACCCGCACCGCCCAGCGTGACGCCGGTGAACGTGCCGTTGTTGCTCTGCCCCGAGGCGTCGACCGAGGCCGTCGTACCGGCCGGCTCGCCGAGTCGCCAGTACGCCTGCGGCCCGTCCGCGTTGACGATCTGGTCGTACGCCGTCGACGCCGCGGAGGCGACCGTGATCTGGTCGGAGTAGTTGCCGCGGATCGTCGTACTGCCGTCGGTGACCTCGACGCGGTAGTTGGTGACCTCACCTGGCGCCGAGGAGGTGTCGGTGTAGCTCAGCCAGGGCCGGTCCCACGGTGTGGACTTGGCCGTCCAGGTCGCGATGGTGGTGTTGGTGAAGCCCTTGAGCAGCCGGTAGGTCAAGGTGCTGTCGTCGTTGTCGACGACGGTCGGGAAGTGGATCTCGACGACGCCGGGCTGGACGCTGTACGGGAGCAGCTTGGCCGGTTTGGCCGGGGCCGCGCCCGGGGTGGCGTTGGTGAAGCGGGTCAGGCCCTGCTGGCCGGCGCCGTTCACGTTCAGGAAGTCGCCGCCGGCCCACAGGTCGCTGCCGCCGGTCGCGAACGCCAGCGGGCCGACGTTGGTCACGCTGTTCGGGTCGGCGTCGGTGTTCGGGAACCACGGTCCGAGCGTGCCGTCGGTCAGCTTCTCGCTCAGCAGGAAGCGGTACCCGAAGCCCTGCGGGAAGCCGCCGGCGCCCTGGTTGGCGCAGTCGTGCGCGTGCGAGCCCTTGTACAACCAGCCGTTGACGACCTTGACCGCCTCGGTCGCGCCCAGGCACTGGTTCTTCCACTTCAGCGTGTTGGTCGCGATGTCGACCGCCCAGGTGCCGTCGAAGCACCCGCCGCCGTCACCGCCGTTGCCGAAGTACACGGTGTCGCCGCTGGCGTCGATCGCCTTCACCCGGGTCGTGCAGGACCCGTTCGGCGGCGGTACGGCGGATGCGCCGGGGAAGGGCAGTACGGCGCCGCTGACCGGGTCGAGGCTGGTCACGGTGTTCTGCGTGGTGCCGTTGACCGTGCTGAACTGGCCGCCGGCGTACACCTTCGAGGCCCCGTTGTCACCGTCGGCGGCGTCCACGGCGTACACGTCGCCGTTCGTCGCGGGGGCCCAGGGCAACAACGTGCCGGTGTCGGTGGTGACGGCGGCGAGCCGCAGGCGGTCCACGCCGTTGACCAGGCCGAACGAGCCGCCGAAGTAGACCGTCGTACCGGAGACCGCGATGGACTTGACGCGGTACGAAACGGACGGCTTCCAGTTCGCGACCAGGGCGCCGGTGGCGGTGTCGAAGGCGGCGATCCGGTTCCGGGTCTGGCCGTTGACGGTGGTGAAGTCACCGCCGACGAAGATCCGGGAGCCGTCCGCCGAGGCGGCGACCGCGTAGACCTGACCGTTCAGCACCGGGTTGAACGTGCTGACCAGAGCGCCGGTGCCCGCGTCGAAGGCCGCCAGGTACGCCTGGGCGACCTCGCCGGTCCCGGGCGCGGCGCCCGGCGGGCGGACGCTGGTGAAGCGTCCTCCGGCGTACGCCTTGCCGGCGGCGACCGCCAGGCCCTGGACGCTGGCGTTGGTCTGCCAGGTCGAGCTGTTGGTTGCCGCGAGCGACGCTTCGACGCTGTGCGCCGGTGGCGCGAGCGTCACCACCAGGGCCCCGGCGAGCAGAGTGCCCACGATCCCCAGGCGCGTGAACAGCCGTGTTTTCGTCATGTAGCGATGTCCCCCCTTGGACACATACACCGGCGCCGCCTCACGGCGCCGGACCCCTGGAGCCTCTCCAGAAACTCCCCCGGGAAGAGAGTAGGGCACAGGGGCGAGATCGCGTGAGCACCTCGTCCCCACCTGTGGATATCCTGGGTCGCTGGCGCCGAACAGAGTGAGGCGGCGCCGACTTGGAGGTTGGGAATGGAACCGGGCACCGTGGTCTGGCGGGAGACCGCTCAGTCACTGCTGCGGCAGAAATGGCTGATCCTGGGCTGCATCCTGCTCGGACTGCTCGGCGCCTCCGTGTTCGCGCTCTCCCAGACGGAGCGCTGGACCGCCTCGAGCCAGCTGGTGATCGGCCCGGCGGTGCCGCCGGCGCTGGTCGGCAAGCTGTCCACGTCCGCGGACAAGAGCGGCCCGCTGGGAATGGACCTGCCGGCCGAGACCCAGGCCCGGGTGATGGCCAGCCCGACGCTGCTCAAGGCCGTGGTCAAGGCGCTCGGGATGCCGGACAACGACCAGACCATCCAGGACCTGGCCGCGGTGACGCGGGTGAAGGCTGTCACCGACAACGCCTACCTGGTCACCACCGACGGCCCGACCGCGCAGAAGGCGGTCGACCGGGCGAACGCCATCTCGGCCATCTACCTGGCGCAGCGCAACACCGAGGCCAAGGCGCTGCTGACCAACCTGGCCGAGCAGGCCCAGGCCCGGTCGAAGACGGCGACCACGCAGTCCCGCAGCCTGGTCAGCCAGATCGACGAGGCAGTCGGTCGCGGCGACAACCAGACCGCGGCCGCACTGCGCGACCAGCGCGTCGGCCTGGCGACCGAGGCCCGGCAGGCCGCGGACGACGCGGCGGCGATGCTGAAGGCGCTGTCGACGGTCGGCTCCGGAAGCCAGCTGGTCACGCCCGCGACGACCGACACCGCCAGCTCGTCGCCGATGGTTGCCCGCGACATCCTCGTCGGCGGGATCCTCGGCCTGGTCCTCGGCTTCGGTCTCGCGCTGCTGCGGTCGCACCTGACGCCCTACATCCTGACCCGCGACCAGGCGGCGCGGGCGTCGTCCGCGCCGGTCATCGCGGCGTCCGAGGGGCATCGGCGACGGATGTGGAAGCGGTCCGCTCCGGAGCTCCCGCAGTACGAGATCACCGCGCTCGGCGCTGAGGCGAGTGGCGCGTTGGCGCGGCGCGAGCTGAACCCGCGCGCCTTCGCCGCCGGCGCCCCGGGCGCGCTCCTGGTCGTGTCGGCGTCCCCGACCCCGAACTCGGCGGGTATCGCGCTGGCGATGGCCGAGGCGAACGCGCGCGACGGCCGCGAGACGCTGCTGGTGCTGGCCGATATCGAAGGTACGCCGGTGCTCCCGCATCTCACCGGGCACGAAGGCCTCACCGACCTGGTGAACGAGCCGGCCGCGACCCGCGCGATCCGGGCCCGGAAGCTGTTCCGGCCGGGCACCGTCGCGGACCTGTACGTGCTGCCGCCCGGGCTGAACCACGAGGAGACGGCCGAGGCGGTCGGCCCGTCGTTGGTCCCGGGGATCGTCGCCGACCTGCCGCCCGGGTACTCCGTGGTGATCCACGGCCCGGCCTCGGTCGGGCGGCACGGCATCACGCCGCTCGCCGCGGCCGTCGACGCGTCGGTGCTGGTGGTCCAGGTCGGCCTCGACAAGGAGATGGACGTCGCGCGGCTGACCGGCGCCCTGCAGTTCGCCGGCGCCCCGGTGCTGGGCGTCGTACTGATCGGCACGTCGACGCAGGACGAGACGCTCGGGATCCCGCTGAACTACAAGCCGCTGGACGCGGGCGCGCAGCCGATGCGCTGATGTCCGTGACGCGATTGGCCCCCGCAGTCCCGGGCACGGTCGAGGGCGAGGTCGAGAGACCGGCCTGGTTCTGGCTGATGCTGTGGTGCCTGTTCGTGCTCGGCGTGCAGCCCTGGTCGTCGCGGGTCGCGGCGCCGCAGGGCACGACCGGGTCCACGAACAGCATCGCGAAGGGGCTGCTGCTCGGGGCGGTCTTCATGGTCGCGCTGGCGGCGACCAAGCCCGGGTTCCGGACCCGGGTGAATCCGTCCAGCTGGCTGTACGTGATGTATGTGCTGTTCGCGTGCGCGACGGCGTTCCTGCTGGCGGAGCCGATGGGGCCGCTGACCCGGCTGGCCCGCTTCCTGATCGGCCTGGTGCTGCTCTTCCTGCTGTGGGGGCCGTTGGTGCAGGTGCCGGAGCGGCTGGTCCGCTCGCATCTGTGGGCCCACCTGTTGCTGGCGGCAACCGTCGTACTGAGTCTGGCCGTTGCCCCCTCGCAGGCGTGGCGGCCGCTGCGGTCCCTCGGCGCCGGGTACCGGCTGCAGGGCGTCATCATCCCGATGCTGCCGCCGCGCGTCGGCGAGGTCGGCGCGATCCTGCTCGGGCTGGCGCTGATCGGACTGGTCTGCCGGAAGCTGTCGACGCTGCCCGCGGTGGCGCTGATCGGCCTCGGCGGCATCCTGATCGCGGCCAGCCGGACCCGTACGTCGGCCGCCGCGGTCGCGTTCGGGCTCGTGATCGGCCTGATCATCACCCGGAAGACCTGGCTCGGCCGGATCGCGTGCCTCGCCGTACCGGGGCTGCTCGGTCTCGCGTTCCTGACCATCGGGTCGTTGCACACCTGGCTGCTGCGCGGCCAGGGCACGCAGCAGATCACCTCGCTGAGCGGCCGTACGACGAGTTGGCAGGCGGTCCTGGACGAGAAGGTGTCGCTCCAGACCGCGATCATCGGCCACGGACTCGGCAACAAGCGCGTGCTGCTGACCCGCGGTGAAGGCGACGTCGACGTGATGGCGATCGACAACAGCTGGCTCGGGCTCTACTGGGAGACCGGTCTGCTGGCCGTGGCGATCGTCGCGGTGGCGCTGATCGCCGCGTGGGTGTCGGTCCTGCGCGCGCCGACGCCGTACATCCGGGCCTCTGGCGCCTTGCTGCTCGGGTACGTCACGGCCGCGTCGCTCAACGAGAGCGGCCTGTCCGACCTGTCCTCGATGACCGTGCACCTGCTGGTAGCCGCCGCGATCTGCGACGGCGACCGGCTGCGCCAGCGAAGACGCGCATCAGCTGCTCACTGAGTCTTTGTCGAAGCCGGACTGCTGCCACTCGGACCAGGTCATCGTCTTCCCCCGGTAGGCGAAGCGATCGGCACCCTGGTAGCTGTTGCGGCGGAATGTGATGGCGCCGGGTTGCGCGGGGGAGCGCTTGTTCTCCACCACGCCGAGGGACGAGGCGGCGTCGGTCATCACGACCAGGTTGCCCTCGACGAGGACGTTGCGCAGGACGTAGCGTGCCGCGCGGTCCGTCGCCGCGGGTGCGGGACTGGATGGACAGCGCGTTGCGGTTGTCCTGGATCAGGTTGCCCCGGACCTGTACGTCGGACGACGTGTTGACGTTGATGCCGCCGCCGTCCCAGAGCGAGCCGCCGGACCCGCGGCCGGTGCCGAAGCCGTTGTGCTGTACGACGTTCTGGTCGATCACGCCGGCGTAGCTGATCTCGTACCGGACGCCGTCCGCGGCGTTGTCGCGGATCCGGTTCCCGGTGATCCGGCGGTCGTACTCCGCGATGTCGCTCCACATCCCGACGCCGCGGTTCGCCACGATGTCGTTGCCGCTGACCTCGCCGGACGACCTGGTGGACTTGATCCCGCCGGACTCCCAGTCCGCGATCCAGAACCCGTCGGTGTTGTTGCGGGTGACGAGGTTCGCGCTGATCCGGACGCCGGCGGACTTGTACTGGCCGATGCCGAGCTGCCCGTTGTCGGCGACCGTGTTCCGGCTGAGTTCGGCGTTGTCGCCCTCGATCACCATGATGCCGACGGCGTGGTTCCACCGGACCTCGTTCGCGGTCACCTTCCAGCCGCTGCCGGCCTGCACTGCGCCCGCCTGCGGGCGGCTGGCGAAGTGCTCGATCGTCAGGCCGGTCACGGTCACCTTGTCGGCCGACTTGTCGATCGCGGTCTGGGTGCGGGACATCTCTGTGACGTGCCCGGTGGGGTCGTCGCCGAGGTAGACCGTGTTGGTGCCGTAGTCCCCGTAGAAGGTGCCGGGCTTGAGCTGACCGGGGCTCATCACGCGGGTCAGGTGGTTGCCGTCGACGAACAGTTGCTCGCCTCGTTGGCACGGTTTGGTCTTGTCGTCCTCACACTGGCCCTTGAGCGGGTACGCCGCCGGCAGCACACCCTGCACAGTCCAGGCGTTCCCCGTCCGCTTCCATCCGGTCAGCCGGACGGCACCGCTCAGTACGGCGCCGGGCTCACCCGCGAGCGTGTCGCCCTCGCGCGGCTGGATCGCTCGCGTGAGGCGGTGGACGCCCTTCGCGAAACAGAACGTGGTGCCCGCGGGTGCGGCGTCGATGATCGGCTGCGGGTCCACGCCGACCGCGACAACGGTTCCCTTGCAGGCTTTCGCCGTACTCGGGCCTGTCGGTCCGAGTACGGCGGCGGCCGCGGCCGGCGGAGCGGTGGGGACCGTCACCGTGACGGTCGGCGCGGGCTTCGACGGTTCGGGAGCGCTCCCTGAGTCCGTGCAGCCCGACAACAACAGCAGCGCGGCACCAGCAGCCGCGACAACCCCACGCCTCATCGAGGTCCCTTCAACCGCCCCCGGTGAACAGATCTGCGTGAGACTACCTGTTCGCGGGGTTTCTCAGGACAGGTACGTGTCCCGGGCGAGGTCGTACGCGAGCGCCTTCGCGACCTGCATCGCGTCGTCCTCGTCGAGCCGGTGCTGTACGACGAGGTCGGCCAGGTAACCGGCGTCGATCCGGCGAGCCAGGTCGTGCCGCGCCGGAATCGACAGGTACGCGCGGGTGTCGTCGACGAAGCCTGACATGTTGTAGAAACCGGCCGTCTCGGTCACGAGCTCGCGGAACCGGCGCATGCCGTCGGGGCTGTCCAGGAACCACCACGGCGCACCGAGCCGCACCGCCGGGTAGACGCCCGCCAGCGGTGCTAGCTCCCTGCTGTAGACCGTCTCGTCGACGGTGAACAGCACCAGCCGGAAGCCCTCGACGTGCCCGAACCGCTCGAGCAGCGGCCGCAACGATCGCGTGAACTCGGTCGTCACCGGGATGTCGTGCCCCTGGTCCGGCCCGTACGTCGCGAAGATCGCCGGATCGTGGTCCCGCAGTACGCCGGGGTGCAGCTGCATCACCAGTCCGTCCTCGGCCGACATCACCGCCGACTGGTACAGCATGTGCCCCGCGAACGCCGCCGCGTCCTCAGCCGTCACGTCACCCTTCAACGCACCGGCATAGATCCGCCCGGCCTCCGCATCGGTCAGCGGTACGGCGGCCGCGCTCAGGTGACCGTGGTCGGTGGCGCGTGCACCCGCCGCGATGAACGCCTGCCGGCGTTGCCGGATCGCCTGCAGGAACCCGTCGTACGTCGAGGTGTCGACGTCGGCCAGCGCGCCGAGCTGCGTGATCAGCGCGGGCCAGCCGTCCCGGTCGACGTGGGCGACCGCGTCCGGCCGGAACGTGGGGACCACGCGGCCTGGCAGGTCCGCGGCGAGCTGCGCGTGCTGCGCGAGGTCGTCGGTCGCGGCGTCGGTGGTGGAGATCAGCTCGATGTTGAAGCGATCCAGCAGTGCACGCGGCCGGAACTCGGGCTCGGCGATGCGCTGGCGAGATCTGGTCGTACAGCTCGTCGGCGGTCTCGGCGGACGGGTGCACGGTGAGGCCGAGGACCTCCGCGAACTCGTGCTCCAGCCAGTAGCGGCTCGGCGTGCCGAGGAACAGGTGCCAGTTGGCGCAGAACTCCCGCCAGATCTCCCGCGGGTCGGCGGTCTGCTTGCCGTCGCGGCGGGGGAGTCCGAGCTTGTCGGGGGAGACGCCCTGGGAGACCAGCATCCGGGTCACGTAGTGGTCCGGCACGACCAGCAGCTCGGCCGGGTTGCCGAACGGCGCGTCCGTGGCGAACAGCCCGATGTCGACGTGACCGTGCAGGCACAGCAGCGGCAGGTCCTTCGTCGAGGCGTGGATCCGGCGGGCGACGTCCCGCGCGGCGCCGGCCGGCAGGGCGCGGTCCGGATGAGGCTGCAGGGCCTTCGGCATGGGTCCTCCGTGCTGTGCTGGTCTGAAATGAGGGGGTTGAAACGGGCACTGCAAAGGATTGCAGTCCACCCTTGTCAGCACAAGGTGCGGTCCATGGAACGGCGTCTTGACACAAGCTGCAACCGATTGCAGACTCGTCCGCGACCCCCTGAGGAGATGACCATGGCGGCAACGATCCGGGATGTGGCGCGGCTGGCCGGCGTATCGCCGTCGACGGTCTCGCGCGCGCTCTCGCTGCCCGGCATGGTCAACGCGACCACCAGGGCCCGCGTCGCCGCCGCGGTCGAGCAGCTCGGGTACGAGCCGAACCGGGCGGCCCGCGGTCTGATCACCGGCCGGACCGGCACCATCGGCCTGGTCGTGCCGGACCTGGCCAACCCGTTCTTCGCCAGCCTGACCAAGGGCGTGCAGGCGCGCGCCCGCCACCACGACGTCGCCGTGTTCGTCGCGGACACCGACGAGGACCCGGCGGCCGAGGCCGGGCTGGTGCGGGCACTGTCCAAGCAGGTCGACGGTGTCGTGCTGTGCTCGCCGCGGGCCAGTGACGAGGAACTGGCGGCGATCGCCCAGGACACCACCGTCGTACTCGTCAACCGCACCGCCGTCGGTCTGCCGGGCGTTGCCTACGACAACGAGGACGGGATGCGGCAGGCCGTCGCCCACCTCGTTGCCCTCGGCCACCGCCGGATCGCGTGGGTCGGCGGGCCGGCGACGTCCTGGTCGACCCAGCACCGCGGCTTCGGCCTGCGGAACGCGGTTGAGGCTTTGCATGCCGAGCTCGCGCCGGTCGGCAACTTCGCGCCGACGTACGAAGGCGGTATGGCGGCCGCGGACCAGGTGGTCGCGACCGGCGCCACCGCGGTCGTGGCCTACAACGACCTGGTCGCGATCGGACTACTGGCCCGCCTGCACAGCCGCGGCATCTCGGTCCCTGGTGACCTGAGCGTGGTCGGGGTCGACGACATCGCGATGTCCAGGATGGCGCGGCCGGCGCTGACCACGGTCCGGTTGCCGAAGCAGGAGGCAGGCCGGATCGCCGTCGAGCTGCTGCTCGCGATGCTCGACGACCCGGAGAGCGCGGCCGAAGGTTCGAAGCACGGGGAACTGCACGGGGAACTGATCGTCCGGGACTCGACCGGACCAGCACCACAGAAGTGATCAACCCGGCCAGTCGTGACGCTGTGCCGGGCCGCCCCTTGATCCGAGGAGACACCCGATGCATCTGCAGCGGAAGTTGATCGCGGCCACCGGCTCTGTTAGCCATGTTGACCGGGCTGCTCGCCTGCGGCGCTCCGACGCCGAACAAACCCGCCACCGAGAGCAGTGGCGACGTACCCGACAAGCCGGCCAAGGCCGTGACGCTGAACGTCCTCGACGTGGCCGGCAATCTGCAGCTGACCCAGGGGATGATCGACGACTTCGTCAAGCAGCACTCGGACGTGATCTCGAAGGTCACGTACTCGAAGGGACCCGCGCCCGAGCTGGCCGGCAAGATCAAGGCCCAGCAGAACGCGAACCGGGTCGACATCGACCTGGTGCTGACCGGCACCGACGGTCTCGCCGCCGGCCGGGAGCAGGGCCTGTGGACCGACCTGCTGACGAAGTACTCCGGCCGCCTGCCCGGCATGAAGGACTACCTGCCGCCCGCGCAGAAGATGCAGGAACTCGGCGGCAAGGAAGGTGTGACGGTCACCTACTACCCGTCCGGCCCGCTGCTCGAGTACATGCCGTCGAAGGTCCCGTCGCCGCCGAAGACCGCCGACGACCTGCTCGCCTACGCGAAGGCCAACAAGGGCAAGGTCATGTACGCCCGGCCCGCGAACTCCGGCCCCGGCCGCACGTTCCTGATGGGCCTGCCGTACATCCTCGGCGACAAGGACCCGAAGGACCCGGTGAACGGCTGGGACAAGACCTGGGCGTACCTCAAGGAGCTCAACCAGTACGTCGACTTCTACCCGTCCGGCACCGCCGACACGATGAAGGCGCTCGCCAACGGTTCGTCGAACATCATCGCGAGTACGACGGGCTGGGACATCAACCCGCGCGTCCTCGGCACCGTCCCGAAGGAAGCCGCGATCACGCCGATCCAGGGCTTCCACTGGGTCACCGACGCGCACTACGCCGTCGTACCGAAGGGTGTGTCGACCGACAAGCAGGCGGCGATCCTGCAGCTGCTGCAGTTCATGCTGACGCCTGAGCAGCAGGCCAAGGCGTACGACAAGGGCTACTTCTACCCTGGGCCGGCGATCAAGGGTGTCGAGCTGGCGCAGGCGCCGCAGGAGAGCAAGGACGCGATCTCGGAGTTCGGCCGGCCCGAATACGACAAACTGATTGCCGACAATCCGACAGAGGTGCCGCTGGACGCGAAGGCGCTGGTGGCCGCCTTCGACAAGTGGGACCGCGAGGTCGGCGGCAGCAAGGTCAAGGCCAATGACTGTATTGATGCCACGCCTCCGGCGCGGCGGGTCATGGGGCTGTAACTCCCGGTCTTCCCTCGTCGCTCCGGTCGCTTCGCTCCCTCCACTCCTCAGTCCAGACCGGGAGGCCCCATGACCGGTTTCCGCCAGCTTCGGCTCGACGGTGTGAGCCGCCGGTTCGGTGCGGCGGATGCGCTTTCTGGGCTCGATCTGACGATCGAGCGGGGCGAGTTCATCGCCCTGCTCGGTCCGTCCGGTTGTGGAAAGTCGACCGCGCTCAACTGCCTGGCCGGCCTGCTCCCGCTGACCGCGGGCGCGATCTGGCAGGACGACCAGCGGATCGACACGCTGCCGCCGGAGAAGCGCGGTTTCGGCATGGTGTTCCAGAACTATGCGCTGTTCCCGCACCTGACCGTCCGCGACAACATCGCGTTCGGCCTGCGGATGCGGCACCTGTCGAAGGACGACGTACGGCGGCGGACCACCGAGGCGATCGAGATGGTGCAGCTGACCGAGCACGCGAGCAAGCTGCCCGGCCAGCTGTCCGGCGGTCAGCAGCAGCGGGTGGCGATCGCCCGCGCGACCGTACTCGAGCCGTCGCTGGTGCTGATGGACGAGCCGCTGAGCAACCTGGACGCCAAGCTCCGGCTCGAGATGCGCACCGAGATCCGCCGGCTGCACCAGTCGCTCGGGTTGACCACCGTGTACGTCACGCACGACCAGGAAGAGGCGCTCAGCATGGCCGACCGCCTGGTCGTCATGCGCCAGGGCAAGGTCCAGCAGATCGGCACGCCCGAGGAGGTACACACCAAGCCGTCGACCTGGCACGTCGCCGACTTCATGGGCTACCGCAATCTGCTGCCGGTGAAGGCGTCGCAGATGAACGGTGACCAGGTGACCGTGGAGCTCGGCGGTACGGCGATCCGCGGGTCAGCGCAGGGTGCTGTCGCGCCGGGCGACGATGTGATCGCCGCCGTACGCCCGGAGGACGTGAAGCTCGCGGATCAAGGTGTGAAAGGGCTCGTCGAGGTCGTCGAGTACCAGGGCCGCGAGCGCGCGGTCGAGGTCGTGCTGGACGATGACGTTCGCTTGCATGTCCGGACCGAGCGGCGGGTCGAGGCGGGGGAGCAGGTGGCGCTGACTGTCACGCCCGGGCGGCTCCTGGTGTATCCGTCATGAGCGCGACCTGGCAGCACCGGCTGGCCGAGCGCGGCGTCGACCGCCGCCTGTGGTTGTTGCTCCCGGCCACGATCTTCGTCCTGTTGCTGTTCGTCTACCCGTTCCTCTACGGCCTGAGCCTGTCGTTCCAGCCGGCCGAGGGCGGCGGCGTGCTCGCCAACTACACCAAGTTCTTCGGCGACGCGTACCAGCGCGACACGATCGCGACCACGCTGAAGATCGCGCTCCCCGCGGCACTGCTGAACGTGCTGGCCGCCGTACCGATCGCGTTCCGCCTCCGGGGCCGGTTCCGCGGCAAGCGGCTGCTGACCACGATCCTCGTCGTACCGATCACCCTCGGGACCGTGCTCACCGCACAGGGACTGCTCAACTATCTCGGCCCGACCGGCTGGCTCAACCGCGTCCTGCTGAGCCTGCAGATTGTTGACAATCCGATCCGCCTCACGAACAACTACTGGGGCGTGTTCTTCTCGCTCGTCATCACCGGGTTCCCGTTCGCGTTCCTGCTGGTGCTGTCGTACCTGTCCGGGATCGACCCGACGCTCGAACGGGCCGCGGCCACCCTCGGCGCCTCCCGCGCGCAGCGGTTCCGGCGGATCACGCTCCCGTTGTTGGCACCCGGATTGGCGACAACCTTTTTGTTGACATTCGTCCTCGCGTTCTCGGTGTTCCCGTCCGCGGTGCTGGTCGGTAACCCGGCCGGATCCACCCGCGTCATCTCGCTGGCGGCATACCAGGCGGCGTACGAGCAGTACGACTACTCCTACGCGTCGGCGATCGCGATGGTGATGGGCGCGGTCGAGTTGGTCGTCGTGGCGATCGTGCTGCTGTGGCGGTCGCGGCTCTACACCGGATCGACGGGAGGCAAGGGATGAAGCAGATTCGCGCCACCCCGTTGGGCTGGGTGATCTGGGCCGTCGTCGTGTTCTTCTTCGTCAACCTCGCCGGCATCGTGCTGTCGGTGCTGGTCAGCTCGTTCGGCAAGAAGTGGTTCGACACCTGGTTCCCGAGCGGCTTCACCACCCAGTGGTACGGCGACGCGTGGCGAGAGTTCACGTTGTTCCACGTCATCGTCGTCACGCTGCTCGTGTCCGGACTGGTCGTCGTACTGTCGGTGCTCGTCGGCGCGCCCGCGGCGTACGTGCTGGCCCGGAAGAACTTCCCCGGCAAGCGGCTGGTGTACCTGACGTTCCTGCTGCCGATCCTGATGCCGCCGATCACGTACGGCATCCCGCTCGCGACCGTGCTCTACAAGTTCGGTTTCGCCGGGCACCTGTCCGGTGTCGTGCTCGCGAACCTGGTGCCGTCGGTGCCGTTCGTGATCCTCACGATGACGCCGTTCATCGAGCAGGTCGACCCGCGGATCGAGGACGCGGCCCGGATGCTCGGCGCCGGTACGCGCGCGGTGTTCCTGAAGATCCTCGCGCCGCTGCTCGTCCCCGGCCTGCTGGCATCGGCGATCCTGGTGCTGGTGCGGACGGTCGGAATGTTCGAGCTGACGTTCCTCACCGCCGGACCGGACTCGCAGACGCTCGTGGTCGCGCTCTACTACTCGATGTCCGCGGCCGGGATCCGCGCGCAACAGTCCGTCGATGCGATGGCCGTGATCTACACCGCGATGATGCTGGTACTTCTGGTGGTAGCGCTTCGCTTCGTCAACCCGACCCAATTGGTCGCCCGAGTGAAGGAAGAACCCTCCGAATGAATTCGAGCAGGCTCAGTCTCACCAACCTCCCCGTCGCCCCCGCGGTCGACCCGAAGGCGCTGTCGGTCGGCATCGTCCACCTCGGGATCGGCGCGTTCCACCGCGCCCACCAGGCCGTCGTCACCGAACGGGCGGCGGTCGAAACCGGCGAGACCCGGTGGGGGATCACCGGCGTGAGCCAGCGCTCCACCACGGTCCGCGACCAGCTGGCACCGCAGGACGGTCTGTACTCCGTTCTCGAGCGCGGTCTCGGCGAGCCGTCGGTCCAGGTGATCGGCAGCATCCGCGAGGTGCTGACCGTGCCCGAGGACCCGGAGGCGGTGGTCGCGCGGATCGCGGATCCGGCGGTGTCGGTGGTGACGCTGACCGTCACCGAGAAGGGGTACCGGGCCGCCGGCGCCGGGCTGAACCTGGACGACCCGGAGATCCAGGCCGACCTGACCGGCCGCCCGCCGCGCACGGTCGTCGGTCAGCTGGCGGCGGCGATCGCCCGTCGCGAAGAGCCGTTGACGATCGTCTCCTGCGACAACCTGGTTGCCAACGGCCCCTTCCTGCGGACGTTGGTGACCGAGTACTTCGATGCGCTCGGCAAGGTGCCCGATACGTTCGAGGCGACGCGGTTCCCGGCCAGTATGGTGGACCGGATCGTGCCGGCGACGACCGACGCGGACCGCGACGAGGCCGCTCGGCTGCTCGGCGTACGGGACGAGGCCGTGGTGGTCGCGGAACCCTTCCTGCAATGGGTGATCGAGGACGACTTCGCGGGTCCGCGTCCCGCCTGGGAGCGCGGTGGCGCCGTACTCACCGGTGATGTCGCGCCGTGGGAGCAGGCCAAGCTGCGGATGCTCAACGCCACGCACTCGATGCTCGCGTACCTCGGTGCGCTGCGCGGCTACGAGACGATCGCCGAGGCGGTCCGCGACGAGGAGCTGGGCGGGCTCGCGCGGCAGCTGATGACCGACGACGTCGTACCGACCCTCACGCCGCCGGACGGGCTGGACTCTGGCGGAGTACGGCGCGACCGTGCTGGAACGGTTCGAGAACCCGGCGCTCAAGCACCGCACCCGGCAGGTCGCGATGGACGGCTCGGTCAAACTCCCGGTCCGCATGCTCGGCACAGTCCACGACCGCCTGACAGCCGGCGCCGAACCACGCATGATCTCCCTCGCCGTCGCCGCCTGGATGGTCTACGTCCAACGCACCCCGGACCTCGACGACCCCCAGTCCGACCGCCTCAAGTCCGCAGTAGCAGGCATCACCGACCCCACCAAACTCGTCGACGCCCTACTAGCAGTGGACTCCATCTTCACCCCCGACCTCCACGACTCCCAGATCTTCCGCACCCTCCTGATCGACCACGTCAACACCCTGACCCACTGACCGACCAACCCGCGAGCTGAGGGGTTGTCCGGCGCCTGTGATTGATGTGTGGGCGGCCGCCGGGCCTGGTGTGTTTCGCACGCTCGACAGGAGTTGTCAGGTGGTGGGGTAGTGCACCTGAGCGTGGTTGGGTTGGATGTGTACGGTGTCTCGGGGTGCTCTACCTGTCGAGAGTGCACGTCGTGGGTGCCCGGTCGGGTGCCCCGGGATGGGCGGTGGGGATGGTGGGTGGGTTAGTTCGGTGTGGGGAGGATCGTGAGGATGCCGGTGGCGTCCAGGACTGCTTTGCCGAGGGTGAAGGCGCTGGTGGTGTCCTGGCCGGTGGTGCGCCATTGCTTGGCGGTGTACCACTGGCCGGTTTTCTGGAAGCGTTCGGCGGCGAGGCTGTCGAGGATGTAGCTGTTGTCGTTCAGCGTGACCTCGCCGGCCGGGATCACGGCGCCGGCGTTCTGCACCATGCCGGTCGCGGTGGTGCCGCCGCGCATCGTCACCTGGTTGCCGGAGACAACGATGTCGCGGAGCAGGTTGGTGCCCCACGGCCCGGAGCCGCGGGTCCGGGACTGGATCGCGATCCCGTTCACGTTGTTCGCCACCACGTTGTCGCGGACCTGCACGTTCGACGAGGTGTTCACGTTGATCCCGCCGCCGTCCCACAGCGACGTACCGGAGCCGCGGCCGGTGCCGAAGCCGTTGCCGCTCACCACGTTGTCCTCGATGACGCCGTTGCGGCCGATCTCGTAGCGGATCCCGTCCGCCGCGTTGTCGAGGATCTGGTTGCTGCTGAACGTGCGGCTGTCGTCGTACGCGTCGCTCCACAGCCCGACCCCGCGGTTGTACTGGATCAGGTTGCCGCTCACCCAGCCGCCACTGGACCAGGTGGTCTTGATCCCGCCGGACTCCCAGTCCGCGATCCAGAACCCGTCGGTGTTGTTGTAGCTGACCTCGTTGGAGGCGATGGTTGCCTTGAGCGTGCTGTACTGGCCGATGCCGAGCTGGCCGTTCGAGTGGATGTGGTTCTTCTCGAGTACGGCGCCGTCCGCGTTCACCAGCATCGCGCCGACCCCGTGGTTCCAGCGGATGTCGTTGGCGATCACCTTCCAGCCCAGGCCGAGCACCACGGCACCGCCCTGCGGCGGGGTGGCGAAGTGCTCGATCGTCAGTCCGCGGACGGTCACGTTGGTCGCGCTGGACTCGATCGCGGTCTGCGTCTTCGACATCTCGATCGAGTGCCCGGCCGGGTCGCTGCCCAAGTAGATCGCGTTCGCCGCGTAGTCGGCGTAGAAGGTGCCGGGAGCAACCTTGTCGCGCGTTGCCACCCGGGTCAGGTGCTTGCTGTCCCGGAACAGTTGCTCGCCGAGGTAGCAGATGTTCGCCGTGTTGTCCTCACACTGCCCGGTCTGCGCGTACGCCGGCGGCAGGACTCCCGTGGTCACCCAGTCGCCGTTGTTCGCCGTCCAGCGGGTCAGCCTGATCGATCCGGTGAGTACGGCGCCGTTGTCGCCGGCAAGCACCTGGTCCGCCTTCGGGTGGATCGTCTCGGTGATCCGGTGCCAGCCGGCCGTGAAGCAGAACGTCGTACCGGTCGGGGCGTCGTCGACGACCTGGGCGGCGTTGTCGGTGGTTCGGATCGGCACACCGCTGCAGGCGCCCGCGAGCGCGGGACCGGTCCGGAACGTCCCGTCCGCAGGCGGAACGGCGGCAGATGGCACCGCGGCAGGTGGAAGTTGGGGCACCCTGGGCAGGCAGGGGGCCGACGGCAACCAGACTGGTGCCGACTGCAACAACTGCAAAAACTGCTGTCCTCATAGCGGAGCCTCCGGTGGCACAGGTAGCCCTGAGCGCACCCCCCATGGCGCGGCTTCGCTACGCAGATTACCCCTACGTCACGTAGTCATGGCAATACGTAGCGCACAAACATGTTGCGAAAGGCAAGCGGTCAGTTCGCGAGGAAGCTGCCGATCGTGTCCAGGCCCGCGTCCCGCCAGCCGGCCGCGGTGAGCTTGGTGCCGAACCGGGCGAACCGCTGGGTGCCGAGGTCGTCGAGGACGTATTTGTTGCCGCTGAACACCACTTCACCGGCCGGAACCGCAGCGCCGGAGTTCTGGACCATGCCGGTGGCCTGCGTCCCGCCGGTCATCTCGATGGTGTTCCCGCTGACCTGGATGTCGCGGAGCAGGTACGTGCCCCACGGGCCGCTGCCGCGGGTCCGGGACTGGATCGTCACGCCGTTCACGTTGCCCGAGACCCGGTTGCCCTTGATGGTGACCCCGGTCGAGGTGTTCACGTTGATCCCGCCGCCGTCCCACAGCGACGTACCGGATCCGCGGCCGGTGCCGAAGCCGTTGCCGGTCACCGTGTTGCCTTCGATGGTGCCGTTGCGGCTGATCTCGTACCGGATGCCGTCCGCCGCATTGCCGACAATCTGATTGTCGCTGATCACCCGGCCGTCGTCGGCGACGTCGGCCCACATCCCGATGCCCAGGTTGGACTTGATCACGTTGCCGCTGACGGTGCCGGAGGAGCGGGTGGACTTGATGCCGCCGGACTCCCAGTCGGCGATCCAGAAGCCGTCGGTGTTGTTGGAGCTGATCACGTTCCGGGTGACGGCGGCCGCGGACGAGCTGTACTGCCCGAGGCCGAGCTGGCCGTTGTGGTGGATCAGGTTCTTGTCGACCTTGGTGCTGTTCGCCTTCACCAGCATCACACCGACCGCGTGGTTCCAGCGGACGTCGTTCGCGGTGACCTTCCAGCTGGGCCCGGAGACCAGCGCCCCGGCCTGCGGTGCGCTGGCGAAGTGCTCGATGGTGAGGCCGCGGACGGCCACGCCGCTCGCGCCGGACTCGATCGCGGTCGCGGTCTTCGACATCTCGACCTCGTGACCGACCGGGTTGCTGCCCAGGTAGATCGCGTTCGCCGCGTAGTCGGCGTAGAACTTGCCGGCCTTGACCGCTGCGACACTGCCGACCCGCGTCAGGTGCGTGTCGTCGAGGAACAACTGCTCCCGCAGGTAGCAGATGTTCGCCTTGTTGTCCTCGCACTCACCGCTCTTGCCGTACGCCGACGGCAGCGCGCCCCGCACCACCCAAACGGACCCGGACTTGGCCCACCCGCTCAGCGGAACAGACCCTGTGAGTACGGCGCGCTGCGCGCTCGCCAGCACCTGGTTCGCCTTCGGGCGGATGGTGTCGCTGATCCGGTGCAGACCGGCCGCGAAGCAGAACGTCGTACCGGCCGGCTTGGAGTTCACGATCGACTGCGCGTTCTGCCCGGGCTTGATCACCGTGCCGACGCACGGTCCGGCGACGGCGGGACCGGCCTCGTCGGAGTCGACCTCGGGCGGCTTCGGGAGCTTGGGCTCGACCGGTTTGCTCGGCGTCGCCGACGTGGTCGGCTTACGGGTCGGATGCGTCGTCGTACCGGGCTTCTTCGACGGCGCGGTGGTGGCTGTGGTCTTCGGCTGGGTCGTGCCGGGCTTCGCCGTGGTGGTCTTGCCGGGGCGGTGCGAGGGCAGCACTCGGGACGCGACCTGCTCGGCGTCTCCGGACTTCGCCGCGGTCGTTGCCTTGTTCTCATTGGCGATGACGGGCACCGCGACCGTGACAACGGCCGCCGCCGCAGCGATGAGCGCTGCGAACCACAACTTCCTCAATGCACTCTCCTGGGAGCGGGCGAAACCAGGTGTAGCCATCTGCGACTGCTGCGGGACTTAAGGTAGTGCCATGCGGGTCGCCATGTTGCACAACCGTTACCGGACCGGTCAACCCAGCGGTGAGAACACAGTCGTCGCGCAAACGGTTGATTTGTTGCGTAACTCAGGACATGAAATCGATCTGTACGCCCGGAACAGCGACGACATCGCCGAGATGGGCCGAAAAGATCGCGCACTGTTACCGCTTCGCTCCGTTTGGTCATTTTCGGCGGAACGCGATTTAACACAGCTATTGCAGGCGCAGCGGCCCGATGTGGTGCATGTGCACAACACTTTCCCGTTGTTCAGCCCCTCGGTACTGCGGGCGGCGTACCGGCTGGATCTTCCGGTCGTGGCGACGCTGCACAACTTCCGGCTGCTCTGCGCGAACGCCGTCCTTCAGCGCGACGGCGGGCCGTGCGAATCCTGCATCGGCAAGGTCCCGCTGGCGGCCGTGAAGCACGGTTGCTACCGCGAGTCGCGGGTGCAGACGTTGCCGCTGGCGACGAGCATCGGCGTGCACAACGCCTTGCACACCTGGCAGCGGTACGTCGGGACGTTCGTCGTACCGTCCGAGTTCGTGCGGGACCGATACGCCGCGGCCGGGTTCGATCCGGAGCGGTTCGTGGTGAAGCCGCACGCCGTACCGCATTCGGGGGCGGTGCGCAGCGGTGCGGGGGACGGGGTGGTGTTCCTCGGACGGTTGAGCGAGGACAAGGGTTTCGCGGATCTGCTGCAGGCCTGGGACTCGTCGCTGGGCCGGCTGGTTGTGGTGGGGGACGGTCCGCTGCGGGCGGCGGCCGAGGAACGTGCTCGGAAAGACCTGTCGATTCAGGTACTTGGTCAACTGCCGTGGGCGGAGTGCATGGAACAGTTGCGGTCCGCGCGCGCCGCCGTCGTACCGGCGCGTTCGTATGAGAGCTTCGGACTCGTAGTGGTGGAGGCTTTCGCGCACGGGGTGCCCGTGGTCGCGTCCCGGCTCGGGGCGCTCGCGGAGCTCGTCGACGACGGCGAATCCGGCGCGCTGACCGCGCCCGGCGATCCGGAAGGACTGCGGAAGGCGATCGGGTTGGTGGCTGATCCCGAGACTTCGATAGCCTTCGGCGAACGAGCCCGTCAGGTCTACCTGGAACGCTTCACACCGGAGCGTGACCTGGTGGCCACGGAAAGGATCTACACCGATGCGATCGCCCGGCACTCCGCCAGCGGCCGGGCGAGCGCGGAACGACGGGTATAAAGTCGCGGGCGACGCGGGGGGCGGCGTCGGACCGGACGGAATTCAGGAGTTTGCGTTGGGGGATGTAAGTGTGGCCCGGGTCGGCTGCGTGGCCGGGGTCTTCGACCTGTTCCACGTAGGGCATGTCGACGTGCTCGAGCGGGCGCGCCGGCACTGCGACCGGCTCGTGGTGGCGGTGCTGTCCGACGACTGGGCGCTGGACGCGTGGGGCGGGCGGCCGTTCGTGCCGCTGCTCGAGCGGGCGCAGATCGTCGAGCACCTGCGGTGCGTCGACGAGGTGGTTGCCGTGGACGACGTACGGTCCGACTGGCTGACCGGCGTACTGGGGGTACAGACCGTATTCGCTGCCGGCGCCACGGACGGCGTACTGGGCGTGGACGAGCTCGACGGGATTCCGGCCGGGCTGATCACGGTCCTGCCCGCCGGCCGCGGCTCCCGCAGCCCGATCCTGCGCGCCGCGATCGACCAGCGGCAGTCCCGCAGTTCGAACGTCGCATGAGCTCGGTACTGATGCCGCGACTCCGTCGCGGCGGGTCATGGGGCTGGAACTCCCGTCCTTCCCTCGTCGCTCCGTTCGCTTCGCTCCCTCCGCTCCTCAGTCCAGGACGGGAGGCCCCATGACCTGGCGAGACACCGTCGCGCAGTTGTCTCGGGCGCAGAAGCCGTCGGCCGGTACGCCGGCGTACTCGAGGTTCGTGAACCGGCGGATCGGACGGGTGTTCGCGGCCGCGGCGTTCCTCGGGAAGCGCACGCCGAACCAGGTGAGCCTCGCGTCCGGGTTCTGCTCGCTGGTCGGGATCGTGCTGCTGGCCTGCGTACGGCCGTCACTCGGCCTGGCGCTGGTGGTGACGTTGTTGCTCGTGCTCGGGTACGGGTTGGATTCCGCGGACGGACAGTTGGCCCGGCTGCGCGGCGGCGGGTCGCCGTTGGGGGAGTGGCTCGACCACATGATCGACGCGGTCAAGATCGTGCTGCTGCACAGCGCCGTACTGATCTCGTTCTACCGTTTCGATGCCTTTGACAACGATCTGGTGCTGCTGGTCCCGCTCGCGTACGTGTGCATGTCGTCGGTGCTGTTCTTCGGGCTGATCCTGATCGACCAGCTGCGACGGCGGCACGGCGCCTCCTCGAAACCCAACGACCGTGGCGATTCCGTGGTCAAGTCGTTGCTCATCGCACCGACCGACTACGGCGTACTGTGCCTGGTCTTCCTGGCCTTCGGTACGCCGTCGCTGTTCGTCGTGCTGTACGGCGCGTTGCTGGCGCTGAACCTGCTGTTCCTGGCGGCCGCGGTCGGGAAGTGGTACCGGGAGATGGCCGTTCTGGGGGTGGCCGCCTGATGGCGATCGTCGGGTATGCGCCCGGGGTGTACGACATGTTCCACATCGGGCACCTGAACATCCTGCGCCGCGCCCGCGAGCACTGCGACCACCTGATCGCGGGGGTCGTCGAGGACGATGTGGTGGCCCGGATCAAGGGCCGCCCGCCGGTGGTGCCGCACGAGGAACGGATGGATGTCGTCCGAGCGCTCGACCTCGTCGACGAGGTGGTCAGCGACTGGTCCAGCGACAAGTTCGAGATGTGGCAGCAGCTGCGGTACGACGTTCTCTTCAAGGGCGATGACTGGAAGGGAACGGAAAAGGGGACCAGACTGGAAAGGCTGCTGGGTGAGGTGGGCGCACAGGTGCACTATTTCCCGTACACCGCCTCGACCTCCAGCACCGATCTGCGCAGGCTCCTGGAGGGGATGAGCTGATGTACGGCCGGCCGAAGGTACTGCTCAGCGCGTACGCCTGCCGGCCGACGGGCGGGTCCGAGCCGGGCGCCGGGTGGGCGTGGGCGAAGGCGGCGGCGCGGGACCACGACGTCTGGCTGCTGACCCGGGGCAAGTTCGTGCACGAGATCGAGGAGGAGCTCGCGGCGCGGCCGGTCCCCGGTCTGACCGTCGTACCGCTCGAGATGCCCAAGTGGATTCTCCGGCTGCGGCGACGGCCGTCGGACGTGTACTGGTACTACCCGTTGTGGCAGGGGCTGGCTCGGCGTACGGCGCGACGGCTGCATGCGGAGCAATCGTTCGATGTGATCCATCATTTGACCTTCGCGGTCGACTGGATGGGTGCCGGCGTGGTCGAACCGTCGTCGGCGAAGGTGATCTGGGGACCCGTCGGCGGGTCGACGAGCGCGCCGCTGTCGATGGCGCACTGGCTCGGTGCGCGCGGTGTGGTGGCGGAGCTGGTACGCCGTGCGTACACCGGGCTCCGGCGCCGCGCGACCGGGCGGCGGATGGCGCAAACCGCCGATCTGATGGTTGCCCAGAACAACGATGTGGCGGAGGCGTTCGCGCCGTACGCTCGCGAGATCGTGGTCCAGCCCAACGTGGCGATCCGGCGGTTCACCGCGTCCGGTCCTTATGAGCCGTTCGGTGCCGGCGGTGTGAAGACCGCGCTGTTCGTCGGGCGGCTGATCCCGTGGAAGGGCGTCCTGATTGCGATCAGCGCGCTCGCCCGTCCCGAGGCAGCCAACTGGGAGCTCCGCATCATCGGCGACGGCCCCGACTGGGGGCGCGCCGAGAGGCTCGCCTGGCAGCTCGGTGTGCGCGACCGCGTCGAGTTCATGGGCGCCCTGCCGCGCGAAGACGTCCTGGCGGCCATGTTCCGCGCCGACGCCCTCCTCGCCCCCGCCTTCCGCGAAGCCGCCGGCTGGGCCGTCACCGAGGCCCTGGCCTCCGGCTGCCCCGTAGTCTGCGTCGACCGCGGCGGCCCCGCCGTCATCGTCGGCCCCGACGAAGGCATCACCGTCCCCTGGCAAGGCGACGTAGCAGGCGAACTCGCCAAGGGCCTCGCAACGCTCCGCGGCCGAATCACCCCAGTAGACCGCTGGGGCCCCGACCGCCTCCCCAACCTCCTGGCCGACTGGTACACCCCAGCCCGCGTCTCGCGCTAACCCACCCCCCACCCCACCCCCACCCGGCCGCCCGCCGCGCACGCCCATCTCGTGCCAACACGAGGGGATAACCTGCCGCGTGCTGGGTTCTCTACTGGTATAGGAGCGGAGAACCCCACACACGAGGGGATAACCGTTCGAACGGATATCCACAGGGTGGCGGATCGTGGACCGCTCGAGGCGGTGGCTGGAGGATGCTTGGTGGGTGAATGTACGGCTCAAAGCGATCGCGGAGAAGCAGGGCGGCGTCTTCAGCCGCCGCCAGGCGCTGTCGTCCGGCTGCTCCGCCGACCAGATCTTCCGGCACCTGAAGGACGGCCGGTGGGTGCGGATCCGGCGCGGCCAGTACGCCGAGAACGTCGACCTCTCGGCTCTCCCGACTTGGGAACAGATCCGGTCGAGACATCACCAGGAGATCCACGCCGCGATGAACTCGTTGCGATCGGGCTCCGTTGCCGTCAGCCACCAGTCGTCGCTCGTGCTCCACGACCTGCCCGTGTGGGGCCTGGGCCTGGATCGTGTGCATGTCAGCCGGTTGGACGGGCTGGCCGGGGGCGTCGTCGCCGGCGTTCAGCACCACGTCGCCAAGCCGATCCAGGATGACCTGACGGTCGTCGCGGGGCGGTTGGCGACGAGCGCGTCGCGCGCGGCGGTCGAGTCCGCGTGTACGGCGTCGTTCGAGCAGGCTGTCGTGAACATCGACGCGGCTCTCCGAGCGGAGAACCTGGGTGAGGAGGGGGTACGTCGTCTGCTGGAACTGATCGAGTTCTGGCCTGGAAGCACCACGGCTCGGGCGGCGCTGCGCTTCGGCACCAAGCTCTCCGAGTCCGTTGGTGAGTCGCGTCTGCGGGTCTTCCTGCACGAACACGGGTTCCCCGAGCCGGTCCTGCAGGTCGAGTTCCACGACAGCTATGGGCTCATCGGGCGGGTCGATTTCTACTTCCCGGCGTACCACCTGGTGGTGGAGTTCGACGGTCTGCTCAAGTACGGCGGGGGATCTCCGGAGGTGCTGATCCAGGAGAAGCGCCGCGAGGATCGGCTGCGGGCGCGGGGGCTCGCAGTGGTCCGGACCGACTGGACGGACTTCGATCGTCCGGTGCGGCTCGCGACGACCCTTCGGCAAGCGTTCGCCCAGGCCGGCAAGGCCGCCTGACGCCGACCCGCCCGGTCAGTCGTTCGAGGGGATAACCCCGCAAGTGCAGGGTTCTCCCCTCTTGTACGAGTAGAGAACCCTGCGTTCGGACGGATAACCCCTCGAACGCGGGGAGGTCTGGCGGGAGGTGGGTGGGGTCAGTCGCGGGCGGTTTTGCCGGGGAGGGCGAGCATTTGGTCGAGGGCTACCTTCGCGTAGTGCTGGGTGTCGGCGTCGACCTTGATGGGGTTGACGACGTGGCCGGCTACCAGGTTCTCCAGGGCCCAGACGAAGTGTGGGAGGTCGATGCGGTTCATCGTGGCGCAGTAGCAGACCGTCTTGTCGAGGAAGACGATGTTCTTGTCGGTGTGCTGCTTCGCGAGGCGCTGGACCAAGTTGAGTTCGGTGCCGACGGCCCACGACGTACCGGGTTCGGCGGTTTCCAGGGCGTTGATGATGTACTCCGTGGAGCCCACCTGATCCGCCTTCGTGACCACGTCGTGGCGGCACTCGGGGTGGACGATCACGTTCACGCCGGGGACCCGCGAGCGGACGTCGTCGACGGACTCGGGGGTGAAACGGCCGTGCACCGAGCAGTGCCCGCGCCACAGGATCATCTTCGCGGCCGCGAGCTGCTCGCGGGTCAGGCCGCCGCCCGGCTTGTGCGGGTCGTACACGACGCAGTCGTCGAGCGACAGGCCCAGCTTCAGTACGGCGGTGTTGCGGCCGAGGTGCTGGTCCGGGAGGAAGAGCACCTTCTCGCCCTGTTCGAACGCCCAGTTCAGCGCGGTCTCCGCGTTGCTCGACGTACACACGACGCCGCCGTTGCGGCCGCAGAACGCCTTGATGTCCGCGCTGGAGTTCATGTACGTGACCGGCACCGTGACGTCCGCGACGCCGGCGTCGGCGAGCGCGTCCCAGGCGGCCTCGACCTGCTGGATGCGCGCCATGTCCGCCATCGAGCAGCCGGCCGCGAGGTCCGGCAGGATCACCGTCTGCTCGTCGTTGGTGAGGATGTCCGCGGACTCCGCCATGAAGTGCACACCGCAGAACACGATGTACGGCGCGTCCGGGCGGGCCGCCGCGTCGCGGGCGAGCTTGAACGAGTCACCGGTGACGTCCGCGAACTGGATCACCTCGTCGCGCTGGTAGTGGTGCCCGAGCACGAACACCTGGTCACCGAGCGCCGCCTTCGCCTTCAGCGCCCGCTCGACCAGGTCCGGGTCGGACGCCGGCGGGAGCGCGCCAGGGCACTCGACACCGCGCTCGGAGTGCGGGTCGGTGTTCTGCCCGAGGAACAGCAACGGAAGGGACTTCGAGCCGTCTGCGATCGTCGTCACGTCAGATATCGTCGCACGCCTGTCGCGGTAGGCCGCGTGGCACACGTCACTGCTCAGAGTGTGAAATCAGTACGCTGCCGGTGTGAAGATCGCAGGCCTGGTCCTGGCCGCGGGCGCGGGACGCCGGATGGGTACGCCGAAAGCCCTCATCCGCGATGCCGCCGGGGTGACGTGGGTGGTCCGTACGTCGCGTCTACTCAACGAGGCCGGCTGCTCACCGGTTGTGGTGGTCGTCGGGGCGTCCGCGGATCAGGTACGCGCCGAGCTGTCCGACGAGCCGGTCGAGGTTGTCGAGGCAACGGACTGGGATGAGGGGATGGGGGCGTCCCTCCGCGCCGGCCTTCGCTCAACCAGCACATTGGCGGACGCGGCGGTTGTGGTGACGGTAGATGTGCCGGGGTTGACGGCGGCCGCTGTACGGCGGGTTGTGGATCGTGCTGGGGCGGGTGCTCTGGTGCGGGCGACGTACCGGGGTGTGCCGGGACATCCGGTGGTGATCGGGCGGGACCACTGGGACGGGGTGATCGCGTCGGCGCGGGGCGACGAGGGGGCTCGGGGGTACTTGCGGGAACACGACGTGGTCCTGGTCGAGTGCGGGGATGTGGGTGACGGGGAGGACGTCGACACGGTGGAGGAGCTGCCGCCGGGGCACGGGTGAGGGTTGGCAACGGTCGGAAGTAGGTGAATGCTGCAGGAGTGAGTGCCGTCGGCTCGGCGGGGGAACTGGCCGAGCGTCTGCGGGCGACCGGGTATCTAGCCAATGAGGGCTTGGCCACGGTCGGGTATCTCGCGCTCGCTCTGCATCGCCCGTTGCTGCTGGAAGGCGAGCCGGGCACCGGCAAGACCTCGCTCGCGGGTGCCATCGCCGAGGCGCTCGACCTGAACCTGATCCGGCTGCAGTGCTACGAGGGCATCGACGCCTCGCAGGCGCTCTACGACTGGGACTTTCCGCGTCAGATCCTGCATCTGCGCACCGTCGAGGCGACGAGTTCCGACGCGGCGGTCGAAGAGATCGAGAAGAGCCTTTTCGACGAACGGTTCCTGTTGTCCCGCCCGGTACTGCGGGCCCTTCGCGAGAGCCCCGCCGTACTTCTCGTCGACGAGATCGACCGGGCCGACGACGAGTTCGAGGCGTTCCTGCTCGAGGTGCTGTCGACGTACGAGGTGACGATTCCGGAGCTCGGGACGATCACCGCTGAGGTGCCGCCGATCGTGGTGCTGACCTCGAACCGGACCCGCGAGGTGCATGACGCGCTCAAGCGCCGGTGCCTGTACCACTGGATCGACCATCCGGGGCTGGCTCGTGAGATCGACATCGTCCGTACGCGTCTGCCTGAGGTGTCCGCGCGGCTTGCCGAGCAGGTCACTCGGTCGGTGCAGCGGATGCGTGAGCTCGACCTGCTCAAGCCACCCGGTGTCGCGGAGACCCTCGATTGGGCGCGCGCTCTCGATGCGCTCGGCGCCGACATACTCGACGTCGAGACGGCGGCCGCGACCCTCGGCGCGGTGCTCAAGTACCGCGAGGACACCGACCGCGTCCGCGAATCCCTCGACCGCCTGCTGGCGAGCTGAGACCCGATGACAGCTCCGGATCTTGCGCTCGCGGGGTTCGCTACTGCTCTCAGGCATGCGGGTCTGGCCGTGACGGCCGATCGCGTCCAGCTCTTTCTGCAAGCCGTTGCTTCTCTCGACGTCACTCTGACCGCGGACGTGTACTGGGCCGGCCGCGCCGCGCTCTGCAGTGGCCCCGACGACACCGCGAGGTACGACGAGGTGTTCGCGGCCTGGTTCACCGGCGCCCGGTCGCGCGGCGTCGTGCCGAGCCGCACCCCGCAACCCTCCGTCCAGGCCAATCTCGGCGAGGGCGCCGACGAGACCGAGGGCGACCATACTCTCAACGTCTCCGCCAGTACGACGGAAGTCCTCAGGCACCGCGACGTCGCCGAACTGTCCGCCGCCGACCGCGCCGAACTCGCGCGTCTCTTCGGCACCCTCCGCCCGCAGACCCCGATCCGCCGCGCGAACCGTCGCCGCCCGTCGCACCGCGGTGAGATCGACCCGCGCCGCACGCTGCGCGCACAACTGCGCCAGGTCGGCGAACCGGGCCGCGTCCGCTATCGCCGCCGGGGCGTCCGGCCGCGGCGCGTCGTCGTACTGATCGACGTCTCCGGCTCGATGCGCCCGTACGCCGACAGTCTGCTGCGGCTCGCCCACGTGATGGTCCAGCAGGCACCGCGGTCGGTCGAGGTCTTCACCATCGGCACGCGGCTCACCCGCGTCACGCCGGCGCTGCGGCACCGCGATCCCGAGTTCGCGTTGCGGTTGGCGGGTGACGTCGTACCGGACTGGTCGGGCGGGACGCGGCTGGGCGAGGTGCTGAAGGTGTTCCTGGATCGCTGGGGGCAGCGCGGTACGGCGCGGCGGGCCGTCGTCGTGGTGTGCAGCGACGGATGGGAGCGCGGTGACGCGTCGCTGCTCGGTGCGCAACTGCAGCGGTTGGCGGGGCTGGCGCATCGCGTGGTGTGGCTGAATCCGCATCGCGGCAAGCGCGGGTACGAGCCGGTGCAGGCCGGGATCGTCGCCGTACTGCCGCACCTGGACGACCTCGTTGCCGGGCACAGCCTGGCCAGCTTCGCCGAACTTCTGGAGGTGGTGGCCGATGCGTGACGTGCTCGACAAGTTGCTGACGTGGTGGCAGGCCGGCGAATCGGTTGCCGTCGGCACCGTTGTCGCGACGTTCGATTCGGCGCCGCGGCCGCCGGGGGCGGTGATGCTGGTCGGGCCTGAGCTGGAGGTGGTCGGCAGCGTGTCGGGCGGCTGTGTTGAAGGTGCGGTGTATCAGCTCGGGGAGGAGATCCTGGAGTCGGGCAAGCCTGTGCTGCAGCGGTACGGCGTGAGTGATGAGTCGGCGTTCGCGGTGGGGCTGACGTGCGGCGGGATCCTCGACGTGTTCGTCGAGAAGGTTGACCGGACGACGTTCCCGGAGCTGGCGGAGGTGGCTGGGGACATCGCCGAGGGGCGCCCGGTCGCGGTCGCGACGGTCGTCGCACATCCCGACCCGACACGGATCGGCCGCCGACTGATCGTTCGACCGGAACCGAGCGGGGAAGTGGTGGGCGGGGCTGGTGGCTCGGGCGGAGGGCTCGGGTCGGATCGGGCTGATGATGCGGTGCTTGATGATGCGCGGGGGTTGTTGGCGAACGGGCGGTCGGAGACGTTGGAGTACGGGCCGGACGGGCAGCGGCGGGGCGAGGGGATGCGGGTGTTCGTGTCGTCGTACGCGCCGGTGCCGCGGTTGCTGGTGTTCGGCGCGATCGACTTCGCAGCCGCGGTCGGACGGCTCGGCGCGTTCCTCGGCTACCGGGTGACGGTGTGCGACGCGCGCGCGGTGTTCGCGACCGCGTCCCGTTTTCCCTTTGCCGACGAGGTGATCGTCGACTGGCCGCACCGGTACCTGTCCGGTGAGGCGACGGCCGGCCGGATCGACGACCGGACGGTGATCTGCGTACTGACGCATGACCCGAAGTTCGACGTACCGCTGCTGGAGGTCGCGCTGCGACTGCCGCAGGTCGCGTACATCGGGGCGATGGGATCACGGCGTACGCACGACGACCGGCTGAAGCGGTTGCGGGAGGCCGGACTGACCGACGAAGAAGTCGCGCGACTCTCGAGTCCGATCGGTCTCGACCTAGGCGCACGGACGCCGGAGGAGACCGCGGTGAGCATCGCCGCGGAGATCATCGCCCAGCGCTGGGGTGGCGCCGGGCAACGACTCTCCGGGGCAGCAGGGCCGATCCACCACTGACCGGATCTTGTGGGCTGCATCACAACAGGAGCAGGATCAAAAGTACGGCGAGTGCTGACATCTGGAGGGGCGATGACCCGGATCACGGTCAAGGTCGACGGAAGCAGCTTCACTGACGAAGTGGAGCCGCGCACGCTGCTCGTGCTGTATCTGCGCGAGCAACTGGGGAAGACGGGCACTGTGGTCGGTTGCGACACCGGCAACTGCGGCGCCTGTACGGTCCACCTGGACGGGCGGAGTGTGAAGTCCTGCTCGTTACTCGCGGTCCAGGCCGACGGTCATGAGATCACCACCATCGAAGGGCTCGCGACGAACGGCGAGCTGCATCCGATGCAGCAGGCGTTCCACGAGAACCACGCCCTGCAGTGCGGATACTGCACACCAGGCATGATCATGCAATCCATCGATCTGATTGCAGACAATCCGAATCCGAGTGACGACGACATCCGGCTCGGACTCGAGGGCAACCTCTGCCGCTGCACCGGCTACCAGAACATCGTCAAGGCCGTCCAGGCCGCAGCGGCGGCAGCACCTCAGCCGAGCGCGGCCGGAGGTGCGCAATGACCGCCACCGAGGAACGCCCGGCGACCGAGATCGGCGCCTCGCGCCGGCGCAAGGAAGACGCCCGGCTGATCACCGGCCGGACCCGCTGGACCGACAACATCGTGCTGCCCGGAATGCAGCACCTCGCGATGGTGCGCAGCCCGTTCGCGCACGCCCGGATCACGGCGATCGACACCGAGGCGGCCAAGGCCGCGTCCGGGGTCGTCGCGGTGATCACCGGCGCCGATATCGCCGACGAGCAGGGCGCTCTGCCGAACGCGTGGGCCGTCATCCCCGATCAGAAGGCGCCCGTCCACCCGTCGATGGCGGTCGACCACGTCGCGTTCGCCGGTGAGATCGTCGCGATGGTCATCGCCCGGACGGCGGCCGAGGCGAACGACGCCGCCGACCTCGTCGACGTCGACTACGACGAGCTCGAACCCGCCCTCGAACTCAAGGCCGCGTCCCGCGACGAGGTGATCGCGCATCCGGATCTCGGGACGAACGTGTCCGCGGTGTGGTCGTACGACTCGGTCGAGTCCGGCACCGGCGGCGACGTCGAGGCGGCGATCGCGGCCGCCCGCGACGGCGGCATCGTGATCGAGGAGGAGTTCCGCCAGCAGCGGCTGATCCCGGCGTTCATGGAGCCGCGGTCGATTGTCGTCGATCCGACAACTGAACAGATGACCGTCTGGTCGTCGACCCAGGTACCGCATTTCGTGAAGATCTTCATCGCGCTCGTGCTCGGCATCCCGGAGCACAAGATCCGGGTGATCGCGCCGGACGTCGGCGGCGGTTTCGGCGGCAAGCTGCAGTTCACCCCGGAGGAAGTACTCACGGTCATCGCGGCCCGGCGTACCGGAAAGCCCTGTAAGTACACCGAATCCAGGTCCGAGTCGTTGATGGCCGCGCACCACGGCCGCGACCAGTGGCAGCAGGTCACGCTGGCCGCGAACGCCGACGGCACGGTCACCGGGTTGAAGGTCGAGCTGATCGCGGACATGGGCGCGTACCTCGGCCTGGTCACGTCGGCGATCCCGCTGCTCGGGGCGTTCATGTACAACGGGATCTACAAGTTCCCGGCGTACCACCTCGGCATCACCAACGTGTTCACGAACAAGACGTGGACCGACGCGTACCGCGGCGCCGGCCGGCCCGAGGCGACGTACGCGATCGAGCGGGTGATGGACGAGCTCGCCGCCCGCGTCGGCGTCGACGCGCTCGAGATCCGCGAGCGGAACTGGATCAAGCACGAGGAGTTCCCGTTCTCGACGGTGTCCGGGCTGCGGTACGACTCCGGCAACTACGAGGCCGCGACCGCGAAGGCGCGCGACCTGTTCGGGTACGACGATCTGCGCGCTGAGCAACGCAAGCGGCGCGAGTCCGGCGACCCGGTGCAGCTCGGGATCGGCGTCTCGACGTACACCGAGATGTGCGGCCTGGCCCCGTCGCGGTGGCTCGGCTCGATGGGGTACGTCGGTGGCGGCTGGGAGCACGCGGCGGTCCGGATGCTGCCGACCGGGAAGGTCGAGGTCGTCACCGGGACGAGTCCGCACGGTCAGGGACACGAGACCGCGTGGAGCCAGTTGGTCGCGGACCGGCTGGGCGTCGCGTTCGAGGATGTCGAAGTACTGCACGGTGACACGCAGGTCGCCGTACGCGGGCTGGACACGTACGGATCGCGGTCGCTGGCGGTCGGCGGTATGGCGGTGCTGGCCGCCGCGGACAAGGTGATCGAGAAGGCGAAGCCGATCGCGGCGCAGTTGCTGGAGGCGAACGCGGACGACCTCGACTTCAGCGGCGGGCGGTACGGCGTGCGCGGTACCGACGCCGGGATGACGATGGCCGAGCTCGCGTTCGCGGTCTTCCAGGGGCACAAGCTCGACGGCTCGGCCGAAGGGTGCCTGGACGCGGACGCGACCCTCGACCCGGACGACTTCTCGTTCCCGCACGGCACGCATCTGTGCGCGGTCGAGGTCGACACCGAGACCGGTGCGACGAAGATCCGGTCGTACGTGTCCGTCGACGATGTCGGCGTCGTGGTGAACCCGATGATCGTCGAGGGGCAGGTGCACGGCGGTCTCGCGCAGGGCATCGCGCAGGCGCTGTACGAGGAAGCGGTGCACGACGACTCCGGGACGCTGATCACCGGGTCCTTCGACCAGTACACGTTGCCGGCGGCACCTGATCTGCCGAGCTTCGAGACGGCGCGGACCGAGACGCCCGCGACGACGAACCAGCTGGGCGTGAAGGGTGTCGGCGAGGCGGGGACCATCGCGTCCACGCCGGCTGTCGTCAATGCGATTGTCGACGCTCTACGACCGCTCGGCGTCACGGACGTGCCGATGCCGTGTACGCCGTACCGCGTGTGGACCGCCATCCAGAACGGTGTCATCCAGAAACGGGCCAGCCAGGAAGGGAGCCGGTCATGATCCCGGCGGCGTTCGAGTACTTCGCCCCTGCGACGGTCGACGAGGCGCTGGGGTTGCTGCGCGAGCACTCCGACGCGAAGGTGCTGGCGGGCGGGCAGAGCCTGATGCCGGCGCTGCGGTTGCGGCTGGCGGCGCCTGAGGTGATTGTCGACATTCAGAAGATCGACGATCTGCGCGGTGTGCGGGACGACGGCGACGCCCTGGTGATCGGCGCCATGACCCCGCACAGCACGGTGGAGTCGGATCCTCTGATTGCCGAGCACGCGCGGCTGATCGCGCTGGCCACGGCGACGGTCGGCGATCCGCAGATCCGGCATCGCGGCACGTTCGGCGGGTCGCTGGCGCATGCGGATCCGGCGGCGGATCTGCCCGCGGTCGCGGTGGCGCTGGACGCGTCGTTCGTGATCGCGGGGCCGGGCGGCCGACGTACCGTGCCTGCCTCGGAGTTCTTCGAGGGCGTGTTCAGTACGGC
Source organism: uncultured Actinomycetota bacterium (assembly GCA_963822475.1). Taxonomy (GTDB): domain Bacteria; phylum Actinomycetota; class Actinomycetes; order Propionibacteriales; family Kribbellaceae; genus Kribbella. Next base: position 831,842 of record CAWGHT010000004.1, on the reverse strand, counting down.
GCTCGGCGAGGACGAGCTGCTCGTCGAGGTACGGGTGCCGAAGTACACCGGCTGGGGTGCGCACTACGAGAAGTTCAACCGGGTCGCGCAGGGCTGGTCGATCGTGTCGGTCGCAGCGGCGGTGCGGCTGGACGGCGACTCGATCGCGGAGGCGCGGGTCGGGCTCGGCAACATGGGTCCGACGCCGGTACGGGCGACTGCAGTCGAGGCGGCTCTCGTCGGGCAGCCGGCGACCGCGGACGCCGTACGGGAGGCCGCAGCGCGAGCGGCGGACGGGACGTCACCGGTCAGCGATATCAACGGTGACGCCGACTACCGGCGGCATCTCGCCACGGTGCTCACTCGGCGGGCGGTCCTGGCGGCGGCGGGTACCGCGTGAAGCTCGAGCACAAGTTCGTCGTACCGGCGCCTGTTGAGCAGACCTGGGCCGCGTTCAACGACCTCGAACGGGTGGTGCCGTGTTTCCCCGGCGCCACCCTGGCGTCGTACGAAGGTGACGACTTCACCGGCTCGTGCAAGGTGAAGCTCGGGCCGGTGTCGCTGCAGTACTCCGGCACCGGCACCTTCGTCGAGCGCGACGAGGCGGGTCATCACGCGGTCATCGAAGCCAAGGGCAAGGACCGCAGAGGCAACGGTACGGCGAGCGCCCGCGTCACCGCCTGGCTGAAGGACACGGGGGACGGGTCCACCGAGGTCACCGTCGACACCGACCTGACCATCACCGGCCGCCCCGCCCAATTCGGCCGCGGCCTGATCCAAGACGTCTCCAACAAACTCCTCGACCAATTCACCACCTGCCTCAAAACCAAACTGAACACCCCAGACCCACCCCAACCCCAACCAACCCCGCCCGCCAACCCCACCAACACCACATCCGCTAGCACCGCTAGCCCCACCGCCGATCGCAGCTCGGCGTACAGCTCCTCGGCATCGACGTCCGCGTCGAATTCCGTTGAAGCTGATGAGGCGGTGCTGGATCTCGGAAGCGCTCTGATTCCGATGCTTGCCCGTCGCGCGGCGCCGTACCTGATCGGCGCAGTACTAGCGCTCCTCCTCCGCCGCCTGTTCCGCCGCTGACGGATCGAAGTACAACTCGCCCCCGAACACCGCCGGCAGGATCGGCCGATGCCCCGCGATCACCGTCAGCTCCGCGGTCTCTTCGGCGGTGAACCAGCCGGACTCACTCACCTCCGCCGAGCACCCAGCCTCGCCTCTGACGACCTCCGCGCGAAACACCACACCGAGAACCTGCACACTGGCTGCGGAGGTTTCGTCCGACACCGCTTGTTGGCGAGTTCTGACACCGCCGGGCACGTGTCGGTGCCGCGGATGTTGGTTTGCGTCGACACCGCTTCCGCGCCCGACGGGTGTCAGGTTGTCCGCTGCTTTGTGGCTTGGGCCAGACGGTAGGAGTCGGTGCCGGTCTCGAGGATGGTGCCGCCGAAGGTGAGTCGGTCGACGATGGCTGCGCATAGCCGGGGGTCGGTGAAGGTCTTGGTCCAGCCGCCGAAGGACTCATTGGACGCGATCGCGACCGAGGCCTTCTCCTCACGCTCGGTGAGGACCTGGAAGAGGAGTTCCGCGCCGCGGCGGTCGAGTTGCATGTAGCCGAGTTCGTCGATGCACAGCAGGTCGACGCGGCCGTAGCGGGCGATGGTCTTCGCCAGCGTCATCTCGTCGGCGGCCTCGACGAGCTCGTTGGCAAGCTGGGTCGCCAGGGTGTACTTGACCCGGTAGCCGGCCATGGCGGCCTCGGTGCCGAGTGCGATCAGCAGATGGGACTTGCCGGTGCCGGAGTCCCCGATCAGACACAGCGGCTGTCCCTTCTGGACCCATTCGCACTTGGCGAGGGTGTGGATCACGGCGGGATCGATGTTGGGGTTGGCGTCGAAGTCGAAGGCCCGCAGGGACTTCTCGCGGGGGAACTTGGCGGCCTTGATCCGGCGTTCGGACCGGCGTCGGGCGCGATCGTCGCACTCGGCAAGCAATAGTTCGGCGAGGAACCCGCGGTAAGACATCTGCTCACGCCCTGCCCGGTCGGCGTAGTCGGTGAAGGAGTTGCGGATGGTGGGCATTCGCAGCATCCGGCACGCTTGGTCGATCGCGGCGTCGGCTGCTTCTTCGGTCATTCCACGGCGCTTGGTGGTCACGGTGCGGCTCCTTCGTTCGGGGTGTCACGTCGGCTGGCCAACAGCTGGTCGTACTTCTCCACGCTCGGCAGCGGCCGAGTGTCGGCCGGGATGTGGGCGCGGAGCCGGCGCTCGGTCAGCGATCGCACGGCAGGGATCTCGCCTTCTCCGCGTGCCCTGTCGCCGCTCATCAGGGACTGGTGGTCCGCTGTCGTGTCGTCGGCTCCGCCATCTGCTGTGTCGTTGTACTTGCGCGCTTCCAACGCGACAGCGTCCGCGGTGAGCGCGCCTGCACGCAGCGCCGTCGCGAGTCCGGCGACGACGTGGTCGTGTGGAAGGTGCCGGTGCAGCATCAGGACCTCGATGAGGGCACGGGTGCCGTCGGCGTCACCGTGGGCCTTGCAGGCCGCGGCCCACCAGGCGTCGTGAACGGGCGTGAACCGCCCGGATGCCCTGGCCTGCTCCAGCGCTGTCGCACCGGGTAGCGCGCCCGGTTTGCGGAGGAGGACCTCGAGATAGTGGTCCAGGTCGACCCGGGTCGAGCCCTTGGTCATGAGCCGTTCGTGGCGGGCGATCTCGGTCCTGCCGTCGAACACGACCAGGTCGCTGGCGTTCAGGAGCACCCGGGCTTGACGGCCGACCATGCGCGCGGGCACGGAGTACTTGTTCATCCGGACCGTGACCTGGGCGTACCTGTCCACGCGCGGGGTGAACCAGCGGCCGGTCTCGAACGGCTCGGTCGGAAGGGGCGCGAGGAGTGGCTGCTCGGTGGCGAAGTGTTCCCCGACCGTGCGGGCGCGGGACCCGATCCGCCGGGCATCGTCGGCTTCGTCCCAGGCGTCGACCATAGCGTTGAGCTCGTCTAGGGAGTCGACCTCGGGGATAGGGACGAGGTGGTTGCGTCGGAACCAGCCGATCTGCCCCTCGACGCCGCCCTTCTCGTGCGCACCTTGGATTCCGGGCTGGCAATAGAAGGCTTCGATGCCGTAGTGGGAACGGACGGCGGTCCACCTGTCGGCCTCGACCCGCTGGCGGGAGAACCCGATCACGCTCGCGACGGCGGCCTTGAGGTTGTCGTAGCGGATCTTCCCGGTCGGCACCCCGCCGAGCACGTTGAAGGCGTGGACGTGACCCTCGAAGAAGGCTTCCTGCCCAGCCGAGGCACTGACCCTGTGCACGGCCTTGCCCGAGTAGGAGAGCCGAAGGCTGAACAGCGCGCAGGTTACGAGCTCGCCGCGCAGGCGGATGGCGACGTCGCCGAAGTCAACCTCGGCCTCGCGGCCCGGGAGGTGCTCTTGCGGGATGAACGCGTTGGCAGGTTCCCGTCCGACCTCGACGCGAATCTCACGGCGTCGGGTGGCGACGTACTCGCGGACCATCCAGTACGACACCACCCCGGCCCCGTCATGTTCGTCAAGCAGTCGATCGAAGATCCGCTTCGCCGTGTGTCGCTGCTTCCGCGGCGCGTCGAGGTCCGAGCGCAGCCAGTCGTCGATCACCACTCGGTACGCGTCAAGCCGTGAGCCGCGTTTGGGCGGTTGCTTTCTCTCCTTCGGCCATGCAGATTCCAGCGCCGCTGTCACGGTTCGGAAGCCGACGCCGTGCTTGCGCTGCAGCGCGCGGTTGGACATCCCAGATCGGGCATCCCGTCGGATCGCCGCGTACAGGTCGACCCGGGAACGCGGCTGCGTCATCGGTGGCACTCCTGACGTGAGCACGCCGTGGGCACGACTTTCGGCACCGGGCCACCGCCCGGGAACGGTGACCGCATGCGACCACAGCCCGGAATCACTGGCCCTACCGAGGTGCCTGGTCATGTGCTGCGCAGGGCTTCGGTGGGCGGTACTGAGTCGGCCCGGAGTGCGGGGTACGACCGACGACGGAGCCGATGAGCAGCGAGTAGGCCAGGTCGAGTCCCACTGAAGCCCAGGTCAGTACGACGGCCCGGCCTTGCGTGGTGACGAAGACGTTGGTGACGAGCACGCCCTGGATCAGGCCTGTGATGCCGCCGACGACATCAACCTCGACACCACCTGTCCGCCCCGTGTCCCTGGCGCGACGAAGATCTGCTTGCGCGGTGCCTAATCGGTCTTCCCGCAACACCTCGCGGGCCCCTCAGTGTTCGCTGCTGAAGAACCGTAGCAACAGCGGGCCGACGATCTGTGGGTCGACGACGTGATCCGGCCCCTCGAGGGTCTCCCGTTGAGCGTGGGGTAGGAGGTCTGCAAGCTCGTCGGCTGCGCGGTCGAAGAAGTCCGAGGGCAGGCCTGCCATGTAGGGGACCGTGATCGGTCCTCCGGTGGTGACCAGGACCGGTTGGGTGACCGTTGCCAGTCGATCGGCCGGCAACTGGTAGCGGTTGAGGAAGAGGCTGTCGTGGACCAGCGTGGGCGCGAGGGCGACCGAATCCGCCCAATGCGCCGTCTGCTTGCCTGCCGCTTTCCTGGCCGCGATGTTGTCGTCGGAGGCGCCGGTCATGCGCATGAACAGTTCGAGAACCTCCTCGTCTCGCCCGGCGTCGAAGGCGCGTCGGGTGTCCGCGACGTACTCCTCGAATCGCGGGCGTATGTCGTCCCCGACCGCGTAGGGCACCTCCCACACGGCGATCGTGTCGATGGCTGACCCGGCCGCGGCGGCTTCCAGCGCCAGAGCGCCACCAGAGGACGCCCCGAACAGGTGTGCCGAGCCGCCCGCCTCCGCGATCAACGCATCCAGGTCCTCGATCTCCCTTTCCACGGCGTAGGGCTCGGTGAAGCCGCTCGCGCCGCGTCCCCGACGGGCATAGTTGTAAACCGTGAAGTGCTCGGCGAGAGCAGGTATCAAGGGAGCGTTCTCGGCTCCGTCGTCCTGTGCGCCGCCTACCAGGACGACAGCCGGGCCGCTTCCCTTCCGGTCGTAGGCGATGGTGGTGCCATCGTTTGATGTCACGCGAAAGGCCATCTCGTTCATCTCACATCTCCGTTCGAGAGGTTTGTCTCAGCGCCTGAGCAGCGTGCCGACGACGGCCTCGGTGCGCGACCACCGCGCCCTTGCGATCACGGCCGCCACGACGAGAAAGGCGAGCGGCAGCCAAGGGCTCTGCTCGAGCACGAACTGATCGGTGATGACAGCACCGGTCAGCAATGCCGCCAACCCGAGACTGGCCAGGCCCGCCAGAGCCGGGATCAGAAGTCCAACCCCTCCCGCGACCTCCAGCGCTCCGACCAGGTACCGGAGCCACTGGCCAGCCCCGATGTCGGCGAACATGTCCACCATGACCGGGTCGCCGGCGAGCTTCGAGATTCCGCCGCCGGCGATGATCGCCGCCAGCACGACTTGCAGAATCCAGACCCCGATGCTGCTCGCCCGCCCGGGCGTGTGCGCAACGGTTTCCGAGTTGTTCTTGGGGATGGTGCTCATTCGGCTCTCCTTGTCGTGTCCGGGCCTGGTACCGGTGATGGCGTTGGCCGAGTGGGCCGGGTTGTCGGAGTTGATTTCGACCAAGTGCTCGCGGTAGCGGCATCTACTTCTTGTTGCGGTAGAGGACCATGGTGATGGGACCGAACACCGCGACGAGAAGTACGGACGAGACGAGCACCCAGCCGATTTCCCCGGCGGGCACCGAGCCGTGCATCAGGCCGCGTACCACGGTCGCCAGGTGGGTGATCGGGTTGACCTCGACGACCGCCTGCATCCACCCGGGCATCGTCTTCGGGTCCACGAAGATGTTGCTCACGAACGTGAGCGGGAACATCACCATCATGCTGACCCCCGCCACCGAGTTCGGCGTGCGCAGGATCAGGCTGAGCATCGTCCACAGCCACGACAGGCAGAACGAGAACACCAGCAGCAGCACCACCGAGAGCACCACCCCGACGGCGCCACCCTCCGGCCGGAACCCTAGGACCAGGCCGAGCGTGATCACGATCGCCGACCCGATCGAGTAGCGCACCAGATCGCCGAGCAGGGCGCCGACCAGCGGCGACGGTCGCCACACCGGAAGTGACCTGAACCTGTCGAACACCCCCTTCTGGATGTCGGTGTTCAGCGTGATGCCAGTGTTCATGGTGATCATGACGTTCGCCTGCACCAGGATGCCGGGCAGCAGGAACTGCAGGTACTCCTGAGTCGACCCGGCGAGCGCGCCACCGAACAGGTAGGTGAACATCAGCGTGAACATGATCGGGAACATGGTCACGTCGACGAGCTGCTCCGGGACGTGTTTGATCTTCAGCAAAGCGCGCCAGCCGAATGTCAACGAGGTGAGCACCGGACCGGGGCGCGACGGCCGCTCGCCGGCCAACAGCACACTGCGCAGCGCGTCCTCGGTGACCGGCGCCGACGCCTGCTCCGCGGACGTGGCATTCATGCGGCATCCTCCTCGGGTGTCTCCTCGGCGGCGTGCCCGGTCAGGGCGAGGAACACCTCGTCCAGGCTCGGCTGACCGAGCGCGAACTCGGTGACGTCGATGCCGCTGCGGGACAGCTCGGCCAGGGAACGGGCGACCCGCTCGGGGTCGGAGATCCGCGCGGACAGCGCAGCCGGGTCAGCGGACGGCTCGGCCGGCACCTCGAGGACGCCGGCGAGGACCCGCTCTGCCTCGGCCCGCTGCTCGGGCGCACGTAGCCGTACGTGCAGCGAGCCGGCGCCGACCGATGCCTTGAGCTCGCCGCTCGTGCCCTCGGCGATCACCTTCCCGTGGTCGATCACCGCTATCCGGTCGGCCAGCTGGTCGGCCTCGTCGAGGTACTGCGTGGTCAGCAACACGGTGGCGCCCTCGGCGACCATGCCCCTGACGATCTCCCAGACCTGGTTCCTGCTGCGCGGGTCGAGCCCGGTCGTGGGCTCGTCGAGGAAGATCAGTTCGGGGGTGACGACCAGGCTCGCCGCGATGTCGATGCGCCGGCGCATCCCGCCGGAGTACTTCTTCACCTGCCGGTCGGCCGCCTCGGCAAGACCGAACGCGTCGAGCAGGTCGGTCGCCCGCTCCCTGCCTCGGCGGCGTGAGTAGCCGAGCAGCCTGGCGAGCAGCAACAGGTTCTCCACCCCGGTGAGGTCCTCGTCGACCGACGCGAACTGCCCGGTGAGGCCCACCCTGCTCCGCACCGCCTGGGCGTCACGCACGACGTCGTAGCCGAGCACTTGCGCCTCTCCGGCGTCGGGGTGCAGGAGCGTGGCCAGCATGCGGATCGTGGTGGTCTTGCCCGCCCCGTTCGGACCGAGCACGCCGTACACGCCCCCGGCGCTCACGGCCAGGTCCACACCGGCGACCGCGTGGGTCTTGCCGAAGCTCTTCTTCAACCCTCTCGTCTCGATCGCGAGCTTTCCCATGGGTTCGATTCCTTCTCTCGGTGTTGCGAACGGATTGGTTGAGCACTAGTCAAGTTTGGTTACTTGGCCAGAGTGCACGAGGAGGAACGTCTAGTCAAGTTTGATTAGAAGCGCATCTTGAGGTGATCGGGGACCGTTCGCCACGAACCCGGATCATCGGCCATGGTGTAGGCGCCCTCAGACAGTCGTTTGCTCAGGCTCTTCGCCCACTCCAGTTCGGTGCGTGCGTGTCCCGCCCACAGTTCGGCCTGATCGCGGACGTGCTCGGGGGTGTCCCGATTGGGGTGCTCCCGCCACTTGGCCTGCTCTACGAGCTCCGCTTCCAGGCGCGCGACCCGCTCGTTGACGTGCGCGATGGCATCTGTCCTGGTCAGCATGGGCAACATGGCGATGGCCGCGTTGAGCATGGCCGGGTCGTGGGTGCGCCGCAGACCGTCGCGGACAAGTTCGACTATCTCGTCACGTCCCCGAGCTGTCGCGCGGTACAGAACGCGCTCCGGCCCGGAGTTGCCCGGCTCGGCGTGTTCGGTGAGGAGGCCATCAGCCGCCGCCTTCTTCAGCGCGTGATAAATCGAGCCGGGCTTGATCTTGGCCCAAATCTCCACACCCCAGCTCTGCAGTTCGGACCGCACCTGGTAGCCATGCGCGCCGCCGGAGAGGTGCACGACACCGAGTACCAGGAGCTTCGTCGCCGACATGCGCCCACCTCCGCTCAATCTGCTCGGACTCGCTCCGCTTGCGCGCCCGCCAGGGTGTTGTCAACTCCCACCAACACTAAGGTGCCCTCCTGGTCCGGGTGGTGTCAGCACTGACCTACAAACGGTGCTGGTGGAGACCTCCAAAGCCATGCACACGGTTCCCGTCCGGATAAACCACGACCACATCCGGGTTCGAGTACACGCCGACCAGCCCAGTCACACGCACCACCAACCCCGTCTCCTCAAGCGTCTCCCGCTCGGCCGCCTCAGCAGGCCGCTCGCCCGGGTCGATCGCCCCACCCGGCATGCACCACTCGCCGTTGTCGGTCCGCTTCGTCAGCAGTAACCGATCCCCGTCCATCACCGCCGCGGCCGCTCCCGCGCGCAGTCGCGCACTCGCGCCGATCCGCTCGCCGTACTCGTGCCGTGTATACCCCGGCACTCGCGGTGCATTGTCAACCATCCGACAATCCCTCCCGACAAGCCCGGTCCGCGAGCCGGGTCGTCTCCGGCAAGCGGTAGCGCGGCGCCAACCGCAGCACGTGATCAATAGCGGTCTGCAAACTCACCCGATGCCCAACAGACACGTACACCGGCTTGACCCCGTCCTGCGTCCGCACCGCCGCTCCCACCACCTCGCCGCCGTCGACGAGCTCAGCCGTCGACCCGCGTTCCTGCGCGAGCTCCCCATGCGACCCGACGAACGTCGTCTTCGCGGCACCGATCGCCGGGACCCCCGTCAGTACGCCGAGATGGCACGCCAGCCCGAACCGCCGCGGATGCGCGAGCCCCTGCCCGTCACACACGAGCAACTCCGGCGTCGTCCCGAGCTGATCCAGCGCCGCAAGCAACGCCGGCACCTCGCGGAACGCGAACAACCCCGGCACGTACGGGAAGGTCGTCTCGCCGCGCACCACCGCCCGCTCCACCTCGTCGAGCGTCTCCAGGTCCAGCACGACGACAGCAGCCACCAGGCGGTCGTCGTCGTACGCGACGTCCAGCCCCGCAACGTACCGCGGTGGTTCGTCGGTGTCGGTGGGATCGACCAGCCCGCGGAGTTCTTCCTGGACGGCGATCGCCTCGGCGGGCGTGCTGGGCCAACTCGGGTTCGTCACGGGAAGGTCGGCGCGCCGCTCGGCGGCCATTCGACCAGCTCGATGCGGTAGCCGTCGGGGTCGACCAGCCAGGAGATCTTGGGCCCGTCGGGACCGCCTGGCAGTTCGGGCTCGCCCGGTTGCAGGCCCGCGGCGGTCAGCCGCTCGATGGTTTCGGCGAGCGAGTCGATCTCGATCGCGAAGTGCGCGAACCCGCCGATCTCGACCGGCCCGTCCGCGGGGCGGTGGACGAGTTCGAGCGACACCGACGGCTCGTCCGGCAACCGGAGCCAGATCAGGCTGGAGCCGTCCTCGAACGGGATCGTCGAGAGGGTGAGATATCCGACGGCGGTGTAGAAGGCGAGCGAACGCTCCAGGTCACTCACCCGAAGGGCGAAGAGGATTGTCTTCATGCCGAACGATCCAACTGTCCTCCTCCGCGCACGTCAATCAGCGTGCGCCCTGAGACAGGGCGCCGGGCCGGCGGGTGCGGTGAGGGAGGATGTGCGCATGCGGATTCTGATTGCGCCGGACAAGTTCGCGGGGACATTGACAGCCGTGGAGGCTGCGGCGGCCATCGAGGAAGGGTGGCGGCGCCGGGACCCGGGTGCGGAGGTGCTGGTCGCGCCGATGGCCGACGGCGGTCCGGGGTTCATCGACGTACTGTCCGCGGTGGTCGACGGGAAGCTGCTGTCGGTCACGGTGCGCGGGCCGCTCGGTGAGGAGACTCCCGCGACGGTGCTGCTGGCGGGGGAGACGGCGTACGTCGAGACCGCGCAGGCGTGCGGGTTGCACTTGGTGGAGCCGAAGCAGCGGCGCCCTGAGGAGGCGAGCACGTACGGCGTCGGGCAGCTGATCACAGCGGCCGTCGACGCCGGCGCGAAGCGGATCATCCTCGGCCTCGGCGGCTCGGGAACGAACGACGCCGGCGCAGGCCTGCTCGCCGCCCTGGGAGCAACAGCAACCCCACAACCGGACGAGACGGCTGGTGCTGCGCGGTTGGATGGTGGGGCTGTGGGGTTGGCTGGGTTGGGGGCTGTGGATCTGGGGCCGGCTCGGGAGCGGGTTGCGGGGGTCGAGTTCATCGCGGCCAGTGATGTGGACAACCCGATGCTCGGGTTGCGGGGTGCGACGAACGTGTTCGGGTCGCAGAAGGGGATCTCGGACGAGCGCAAGCCCGAGGTCGACGGCTGGCTGACGCATTTCGCGGAGCTGGCCGACCGGAAGACCGCGGACCAGAAGGGTGCGGGTGCCGCGGGTGGGCTCGGCTACGCGCTGTTGCTGCTCGGCGCCGAGCGGGTCTCCGGCATTCATCTGGTGGCGGAGCTGACCGGGCTCAAGCACAAGGCGTCACAGGTCGATCTGGTCATCAGCGGCGAAGGCGCGTTCGACTTCCAGTCCCGCGACGGCAAGGTGATCGCGGGTGTGGCGAAGGTCGCGAACGACGCGATGCGCCCCTGCGTCGTACTGGCCGGCAAGGTCCTGATCGGCTCCCGCGAGATGCGCTCCATGGGCGTCGAGTCGGCGTACGCGCTGGTCGACGCGGTCGGCGAGGAGCAGGCCTTCGCGGACCCGCACGGCTCGCTGGCCACGGTCGCGGAGCGTGTCGCCCGCACCTGGGCCCGCTGATCGGCCTGTGGCCGGGGTAGTTGATCTGCGAAATTGGTGTGCGACCATGGGAATGAGCGCGGACCGGGTCGTGTTGGTCTGTGTTGACAAGAGACTTCCGTGCCGGCGCAGCTGTACGTCGGCACTTGAGCAGATGACTGGAGTCAGGAATGACTGAAGCGCAGACCGAGCAGGCCGTTGCCACGGGTGTTCTCCTCACCGACGGGGCCGCCGCCAAGGTGAAGGCGCTGCTCGACCAGGAAGGCCGCGACGACCTCGCGCTGCGGGTCGCCGTGCAGCCGGGTGGGTGCTCCGGGCTGCGGTACCAGCTGTTCTTCGACGAGCGTCAGCTCGACGGCGACGTGGTGGCCGACTTCGGTGGTGTGAGTGTCGTCACCGACCGGATGAGCGCTCCGTACCTGAAGGGCGCGTCGATCGACTTCGTCGACAGCATCGAGAAGCAGGGTTTCACCATCGACAACCCGAACGCCACCGGCTCCTGCGCCTGCGGCGACTCGTTCAACTGAGGCTGAGCAACTGAGCTAGCCAAAAGCCCCTGGCCGCCGGCAGGCGACCAGGGGCTTCGGCATGTCCAAGGAGGGGTTCGTCAGCCGTGGCTGACGCTCTCCTCGCGGGCGCGCTTCGGGAGTAGGTACGACACCGCGAGGCTGACGACGAACAGCCCGATCGCGACCAGGACCGAGGTCTTGGTCGCGCCCAGGAACGCGTGGGTCGGCAGCAGCTGGAAGAAGACAGTGCCGATCACGGCGACTCCGATCGCGCCGCCGTACTGCTGCATGGCGGTCAGTACGCCGGACGCCGATCCCGCGGCCTGGTCCTCGATCGAGGCCAGGATGATGTCGAACAGCGGCGCGAACACCATTCCGGCGCCGATCCCGGTGGCCAGCGTCGCCGGGACCAGGTTCCAGATCGTGGTCGCGTCGCCGTACGTGTGCAGGGTGAACCACACGCCCACCATCGCGACCGTCATCACCGCGATGCCGAGCTGCAGCGCCTTGCGGCCGAGCTTCGGGGCGAGCAGGCCGGCGGACAGCGGTGCGCCGATCGCGATCCCGAGTGAGAACGGCACCATCGCGAGGCCGGCCTTCAGCGGGCTGTAGTGCAGGCCGAGCTGGGTGAACAGGTTGAAGACCAGCATGAAGCCGTTCATCCCGAGGAAGAACGTGGTGATCACGCCGAGGCCGGCGACGTACCCGCGGTTGCGGAACAGGGACGGGTCGATGACCGGGTTGCCGGAGCGGCGCTCACGCCAGCCGAACAGGGCGAAGACCGCGACCGACGATGTCAACATGAGGATTGTCCACAACGGCCAGCCGAGCTCGCGGCCCTGCACCAGCGGGTAGATCAGCAGGCCGGAGGCGAGGCTGACCAGGATCACGCCGACGGCATCCAGCCGGGATGCGCCGGGGGTCTTGATCTCGGGCATGAAGCACAGCGCGCCGACCAGGGCGGCGATGCCGATCGGGACGTTGATGAAGAAGATCGTCCGCCAGCCGGCGTCGAACCAGTTCGCGTCGATCAGTACGCCGGCCAGGATCGGGCCCGCGACCGCCGACAGTCCCATCACCGGGCCGAACATCGCGAACGCCTTGCCGAGCTCGTCGGACGGGAAGATCGACTTCAGGATCGCGAAACCCTGCGGGATCATCACGGCGCCGAGCAGGCCCTGCGCGACCCGGCTGCCGATCAGCAGTTCCGGGCTGGTGGCCAGCCCGCAGACCGCGGACGCGATCGTGAACCCGAGGGCTCCGATCACGAACAGCCGCCGGCGGCCGACCAGGTCGCCGAGCCGGCCGAAGGTGACCAGCCCGATCGCGAAGGCCAGGGTGTAGCCGGCCAGCATCCACTGCATGGCCGATTCGGAGCCGCCGAGGTCGGCCCGGATCGACGGAGCAGCAATGTTGACAATCGTCGCGTCGACAAGATCCATGATCTCGGCGACCAGGATGGTGGCGACCACGAGCCAGCGCCAGCGGTACGGCGTACCGCGCGGGGTCGTCGTGGTGTCGGGTGAGGTCTGTACGGCGGTGGCGCTCATCGGTGGCTCCTCGCGAGTGATTGCGAACGGTGTTCGTTGACGAACACTGTTCTACGCGCGAACAGTGTTCCCGTCAAGTACGGCGTTCGCTACAGTGGTTCGCATGACCCAGTCGCCGTGGCAGCCGATCAGTCCCGCCAAGCCCGTGCGTGCGGCCAAGGAGCCGCTGAATCGGGAGCGGATTGTCGACACTGCCTTGCGGGTGATGGTTGACCAGGGGTATGAGGCGGTCTCGATGCGCAAGATCGCGCAGGAGCTGCACACTGGCCCCGCCTCGCTGTACGCGCATGTCGCGAACAAGAAGGAGCTCGATCAGCTCCTGGTCGACCGGGCCGCGCAGGCGATGAACTTCCCCTCGCCGCCGGACCCCGAGCGCTGGCAGGAGCAAGTGAAGGAAGCGATGCGCGAGATGCTGCGCGTGATGCGGGCGATGCCCGGTGTCGCACGCGCCGCGATCGGCGGCATTCCACTGGGGGAGGCGGCGCTGCAGACGTCCGAGTGTCTGCTCGGCATCCTCAAGGCCGGCGGTCTGCCGGATCAGGCTGCCGCGTGGGCCATCGACCTGATCCCGCTGTACGTGACCGCGGTGGCGTTCGAGGAGAACGTGCAGCGTGGGGACCAGTGGAGCCCGGAGGATCTCGAGCGGTTCCTCGACGGGTTGCGGTCGTACTTCGCCTCGCTGCCGGCCGACCGGTTCCCGCTCATGATGGCGCTCGCAGGCCCACTCACCGCCGGTGCGGCCGGTGATGACCGGTTCGAGTTCGGCATCTCGGTGATCACCGCCGGTCTCGCCTCGCTCGCCGAGCGCCACTGAGTGCATCTGAGCGCCACGCCGAGCGGCGTTGAGCGGGATTGCTCGATTTGGCGTGATCGAGCGGTAGTGATCGCTTGTGGTTCACGATTGCACATGGCTAACCTTCGGATTGTCAACAAAACTACGACCTGATCCCGTGGGGCGTGTGGATTGTCTGCGGGTGGGCACTCGGGTGAGGCCGTATGACGACAGGAGGAAACCGTGGACTCCGAGACCCAGCCGCCTGAGAGCGCTCAGCCCCCGCAGGGTGGAAGCGCCCAGGACCGGCCCCCCGTGACCACGACGGAACAGGAGCAGCCGCCCGGAGTGCTCAAGAAGGCGATCGCCGCCTCGGCGATCGGCAACGCGACCGAGTGGTTCGACTACGGCATCTACGCCTACGGCGTGACGTACATCTCGGCCGCGATCTTCCCGGGCGACACCGAGAGCCAGACGCTGCTGGCGCTGATGACGTTCGCCGTCTCGTTCCTGGTCCGCCCGCTCGGCGGCCTGGTCTGGGGCCCGCTCGGCGACCGGCTCGGCCGCAAGCACGTGCTGGCGATCACGATCCTGATGATGTCCGGCGCGACGCTGCTCGCCGGTCTCGTCCCCTCGTACGACACGATCGGCCTCTGGGCGCCGATCCTGCTGGTCCTGCTGCGGATGGTCCAGGGCTTCTCGACCGGCGGCGAGTACGGCGGTGCCGCGACCTTCATGGCCGAGTACGCGCCGAGCCGCAAGCGCGGGTTCCTCGGCAGCTTCCTGGAGTTCGGCACGCTGGCCGGCTTCTCGCTCGGTGCGCTGCTGATGCTCGGCTTCTCGCTGGTGCTCGGCGACGACGCGATGCACGCGTGGGGCTGGCGGCTGCCGTTCCTGGTCGCCGCGCCGCTCGGTCTGGTCGGCGTCTATCTCCGGTCCCGGCTGGAGGACACGCCGGTGTTCCGTGAGCTCGAGGCGAAGGGCCAGAAGGAGCAGGAGACCAAGACCCAGTTCAAGGACCTGCTGGCCAGTTACTGGGCCCCGATCCTGCGGCTCGGCGGCATGGTCGTCGCGTTGAACGTCGTGAACTACACGCTGCTCACGTACATGCCGACGTACCTGGAGAAGGAGATCGGGCTGAGCGCGGACGAATCGCTGATCGTGCCGATCATCGGAATGTTGACAATGATGATCTTCGTCCCGTTCGCCGGACGCGCGTCGGACCGGATCGGGCGAAAACCGCTGTGGTGGGCGTCGCTGGCCGGCTTGTTCGTGTTCGGCGTGCCGATGTTCCTGCTGATGGGGACGAACGTGGCCGGCGCGATCATCGGGTTCGCGGTCCTCGGTCTGCTGTACGTGCCGCAGCTCGCGACGATCTCCGCGACGTTCCCGGCGATGTTCCCGACGCACGTCCGGTACGCCGGATTCGCGATCGCGTACAACGTGTCGACGTCGCTGTTCGGCGGTACGGCGCCCGCGGTCAACGACTGGCTGACGGCCAAGACGGGTGACTCGCTGGTGCCGGCGTACTACATGATGGCGGCCTGCGTCGTGGGTGCGCTCGCGCTCGCCAAGGTCCCCGAGACGTCACGGTGCCCGCTCAACGGCACCGAGATCCCGGGCACCGACGACGCTCCGCCGCCGGTCGCGCTCGAACCGGCCCACGCCAAGGCCTGACCAACGCATCCGCGCTCTCCGGAAACAATTCGCCAGCCAGCGCGAGAAAGTTTCCGGAGAGCGCGGATCCGACCCCGCCTGAACCCAGCAGCCGGCGACTCAGCCGACTACTGCGGTGACTGCGTCGGACCAGAGGCCCGCGGCCTCGTCGATCTCGTCGGGGGAGACGACCAGCGCCGGGATGAAGCGGACGACCTGACCCCAGGCGCCGCACGTGAGCAGCAACAGACCCCGGCGCGCCGCCTCCTGCTGGACCGCGGCGGCCGTCACCGGGTCCGGCTTCCCGTCCGCGTCGCGGAACTCGTTGCCGATCATCAGCCCGAGCCCGCGGACGTCGGTGATCTGCTCGTGCTTGTCCGCGACCAGTTGCAGCGCCTGCTTGAGCTGAGCGCCACGGTCCGCGGAGTTCTGCACCAGACCCTCGTCCTCGATCACGTCCAGCGTCGCCAGCGCCGCCGCGCACGCCACCGCGTTCGCGCCGTACGTGCCGCCCTGCGAGCCGGGCCACGCCTTCTCCATCAGCTCCGACGACGCGGCGATCCCGGACAACGGGAAGCCGGACGCGAGCCCCTTCGCGGTGACCAGAACGTCCGGGTGCGAACCGAAGTGGTCGCCGCCCCAGAACTTCCCGGTCCGCCCGAACCCGGTCTGTACTTCGTCCACCACGAGCAGGATCCCGTGCGCGTCGGCGCGCTCGCGGAGGCCCGCGAAGAACCGCTCGTTCGCCGGTACGTAGCCGCCCTCGCCGAGCACCGGCTCCACGAAGAACGCCGCGGTGTCGGCCGGCGTGGTCAACGTCTGCAGGACGTAGTCCAGCTGGCTGAGCGCGAAGTCGGTCGCCTGCTCGACGGGCCAGCCGAAGTGGCCGGGGTCCGGGAACGGCGACACGTGCACGCCGGCCATCAACGGGCTGAAGCCGGAGCGGAACTTGGTCCCGGACGTGGTCATCGTGGCCGCCGCCACGGTCCGGCCGTGGAAGCCGCCGTGGAACACGATCACGTTCGGCCGGCCGGTCGCCTGGCGGGTGAGCCGCAGTGCGGCCTCGATCGCCTCGCTGCCGGAGTTCGCGAAGAACATCCGGTCGAGGTGCCGGGGGAGGACTTCGCCGAGCCGGTCCACCAGCGTCAGCAGCGGCCGGTGCATGACCGTCGTGTACTGCGCGTGGATGATCCGGCCGACCTGCTCCTGAGCGGCCGCGACCACCCGCGGATGGCAGTGCCCGGTCGACGTGACGCCGATGCCGGCGGTGAAGTCCAGGTACCTGCGGTCGTCCTCGTCGAACAGTTGGACGCCCTCACCGCGGGCGGCGACCACGCCGGTCGCCTGCTTGAGGACCTGAGAGAGCTCTGCCACGGACTTCCCCTCCAGTCGTCGGATGGTAGATTGTCGACAATCAGCCTATCTCAGCTGTCGAGGCCGGTGAAGGGGTGCAGATGGACCAGTCGAGGGTGGACGAATCGAGGGTGGTCGAGGCCGTCGAGAAGCGGCTGTTCATCGAGGGGAAGTGGACCGACGCGACCCGCGGCGCGACGTTCGACGTCGTCGATCCGTCGACCGGCGAGGTGCTGTGCGCGGTCGCCGACGCCTCACCGGCGGACGGCCGGGCAGCGCTCGATGCGGCCGTCGCTGCCCAGCCGGACTTCGCCCGTACGTCGCCACGCGAACGATCCGACATGCTGATGACGGCGTACGAGCTCTTGATGCAACGCGTCGACGATCTCGCGTTGCTGATGACGCTGGAGATGGGCAAACCGCTGGCGGAGGCGCGCGGCGAGATCGCGTACGCGGCCGAGTTCTTCCGGCACTTCGCGGGCGAGGCGGTCCGGATCGACGGCGGGTACCAGACCGCGCCGGCCGGGAACGCCCGCTTCCTGATCACCAAGCAGCCGGTCGGCCCGTGCCTACTGGTCACCCCGTGGAACTTCCCGATGGCGATGGGGACCCGCAAGCTCGGCCCGGCGATCGCGGCCGGCTGCACGAGCGTCATCAAGCCCGCCCACCAGACGCCGCTGTCGATGCTGGCGTTGATGGGGATCCTGGCCGAGGCCGGCGTACCCGCGGGAGCCGTCAACTGCGTCACCGCGATGGACGCGGGCGGCGTGATGGAGCCGCTGATCCGGTCCGGGCTCGCGCGGAAGCTGTCGTTCACCGGGTCCACGCGGGTCGGCCGGATCCTGCTCGAGCAGTGCGCGGAGAAGGTGCTGCGGACGTCGCTCGAGCTCGGCGGCAACGCGCCGTTCGTGGTCTTCGAGGACGCGGACCTGGACGAGGCGGTGACCGGCGCGATCGCGGCGAAGATGCGGAACATGGGCGAGGCCTGTACGGCGGCCAACCGGATCTTCGTGCACGAGTCGGTGATCGATGAGTTCGGGCGCCGGCTGGCGGAGCGGATGGGCGAGCTGACCGTCGGGCGCGGGACCGAACCGGGCGTGAACGTCGGCCCGCTGATCGACGAGGCCGGCCGGGAGAAGGTGCGATCGCTGGTGGCGGACGCGGTCGGACGGGGTGCGACCGTGCTCACCGGGGGAGAGGTTGCGGCAGGCAACGGGTACTTCTACCCGCCGACGGTGCTGACCGGCGTACCGCGGGATGCCGCGATGGCGGATCAGGAGATCTTCGGCCCGGTCGCGCCGCTGACGCCGTTCAGCACCGAGGAGGAGGTCGTGCGGGCGGCGAACGACACGGAGTACGGGCTGGTCGCCTACGTGTTCACCAACGACCTACGGCGCGCGCTCCGGGTCGCGGAGTCGATCGAGACCGGGATGGTCGGGCTGAATCAGGGCGTGGTGTCGAATCCCGCCGCGCCGTTCGGCGGCGTGAAGCAGTCCGGGCTCGGCCGCGAGGGCGGCGCGGTCGGGATCGACGAGTTCCTCGAGACGAAGTACATCGGGATCGCGCTGAGCTGACGAAGCCCAGCGGTTCAGCGGCTGACGAGGCGTTCGATGGCGTCGTCCATGTGGGCGCTCAGGAGTTCGTCGGTGCGATCGACGTCGCCGGACCGGATCGCGTTGGCCAGCCTGTGGTGCTCGACGGCGCGGGCATCGGCGGTCAGGTACGTCTCCTCCAGGGCGTGGATGCACATCCGGGTCTCGATGATGGACGTCTGATGCATCCGCGACAGCCGGGGGCTGTCGGCCAGCCGCACGAGCAGCTCGTGGAACGCGATGTCGAGCTCGCCGACCGCGGCCGGATCGCCGTCGGCGGCCGCCATCCGGTCGACGATCGCGAGCAGCGCCGATCCGACCGTCTCGAAGTCGCCGTCGCGGAGAATCTTGAAGGCCGCGGCGCGCTCGATCGCCTCGCGGGCGAGGTACATGTCGCGGATGTCCGAGGGCGTCATGTCGATGACGAACAGGCCGCGGTTGCGGATCGAGACCAGCAGCCCTTCCTGGGTCAGGCGCTGCATGCCCTCCCGCAACGGACCGCGGCTGACGCCCAGCTTGCGGGCCAGGTCGGCCTCGACGATCTGGGCGCCGGGCTTGAACTCCCCGTGGCCGATGGCCTTGCGCAGTTTGTCGGCGATGATGCTCGGCGTCGACTCCTGCGCCAGCGGCTCGATGTAACTGGTCACTCCGAATTCCCCCTTGTGGCGAACAACGTCCCCAGATCTGGCAAGGAGGGTACAACCCCGGCCAACTCGAGCCCCTTCCAGACCGTCACCTGGTTCGCGGTCAGTACCGGTTTGCCGACCGCGGCCTCCAGTTCGTCGACGATCCCGAGCGTGTGCATCGCGGTGTCCGGCACCAGGATCGCCTCGGCGTCCGGGTGGTCGGCGGCCTTCACCATCGCGACCACCTGCTCGGGCTTGAGCGTCCCGACCTCGGCGGCGGTGATGATCCCGTTGCTGCCCATCGACACCACGTCGACGCCGCCCGCGGTCAGGAACCGGACGAAGTGCTGCGCGACATCTTCCGGGTACGACGCCGCGACGGCGACCCGCTGGACGCCGAGCGCCCGGCACGCGTCGACGAACGCGATCGAGGTCGAGGACGCCGGTACGCCGAGTGCCTGGGCCACCCCGGCCGCCTGGATGTTCGCACCCTCCCGGCCGAACACGAAGCTGCCCGACGTACACGCCCACATCACCGAGTCCGGCCGCGCCGGCTTGAGCTCCGCGGCCCCTTCGGCGAGCCGTTCCGCGCGGCCGAGGTCGAGGAGCGCGTCCACCCGATGCGCGTCCTCGCCCACCGAGGTGATGACGACCGGAAGCTTCACCGAACCGTCGAGCCGGGCCTCGAGTGACGGGTAGTCGTCTTCCGCGCTGTGTCCGGGGTAAAGGAGTCCTACCGTGACCATCGGGCCTCCTGGCTGGTCGATCGTACGAAAGGTAGATTGTCGACAATGTTAACCCCAGAGCGCCCCGGCACCGGATCCGTTGCGTACGACGTCACGGGGCTGGCGGGCACGCTGCGCCGGGAATTCCGGGGTGCGGTCGGCGACGATCGGGGGACGCGGGCGCTGTACGCGACGGACGGGTCGAACTACCGCGCGGTGCCGGACCTGGTCGTCGTACCAGCTGATGCTGAGGACCTGGCGACTGCTGTTGCGCTGACTGCCGCGGCTGGGGCGCCGGTGGTGATGCGGGGCGGCGGTACGTCGATGGCGGGCAACGCGATCGGTGGCGTTGTCATCGACGCGTCGCGGCATGTGAATCGCATCCTCGACATCGACACGTCGGCGCGTACGGCGGTCGTCGAGCCGGGCGTCGTACTGACCGATCTGCTGGCCGCCGCGAAACCGCACGGCCTGGCGTTCGGCGCCGACCCGTCGTCGGCAAGCCGCGCGACCCTCGGCGGCATGATCGCCAACAACGCGTGCGGCGCCCACTCGGTCGCCTGGGGCACCACCGCCGACAACCTCCGCTCCCTCGACGTAATCCTCGCCGACGCAACCCGCCTGACCCTCGACTCGGGCGTGGGGCGAGGGTTTGGCTCGGCGGATGGCGTGGCGGTGGATCCTGCGGTCGCCGCAGCGTTGGCTGGTCGGTCGGGGCGGGAGGGGGAGTTGCATCGGGCGCTGCAGGCTTTCGCCGGGCGGAACGAGTTGCTGATCCGGCGCCGGTTCGGGCAGTTCACGCGGCAGATCTCGGGTTATGCGCTGCATCGGTTGCTGCCGGAGAACGGGTACAACGTGGCGGGTCTGCTGGCCGGCAGTGAAGGCGGTCTCGCCGCGACGCTGCGGGCGACGGTCCAGCTCGTTGAGTTGCCCAAGGCAAAGGTTCTGTGCGTTCTCGGGTTCGCCGACTCGATCACATCGGCCGACTGCGTGCCGGTCGTCCTCCGGCACGCGCCGCTCACGATGGAGTCCATCAACAACGAGCTGGTCGACCGGCTGCCGACGGAGGTGCGCGACGCCGCGGTCCACGCCGGACTCCCGAGCGGCAACGCCTGGCTGCTGGTCGAGCTCGCCGGCGACGACGAGGCAACCGCCGCGTCGGCTGCCCGCGCGATGCTCGAGGAACTGCGTGATTCCGGTGCGACCGCGTCCCTGGTGACCGACCCGAAGGCGCAGGCCGTCCTGTGGCGGTGCCGTACGGACGCCGCGGGCCTCGCGACGCGGCGCGCGGACGGGGCCGAGGCGTGGGGCGGTTGGGAGGACGCCGCCGTACCGCCGGAGCGGTTGGGTGCGTACCTGCGCGGTCTCGACGAACTGCTCGGGCGGCACGGTCTGTCGGGTGCGTCGTACGGGCATTTCGGCGAGGGCTGCATGCACATGCGGATCGACTTCGACCTGCTGAGTCCGCGCGGGATCGCGACGTACCGGGAGTTCGTCGAGCAGGCCGCGGATCTGGTGGTCGAGCTCGGCGGTTCGGTGTCCGGCGAGCACGGTGATGGGCGGGCGCGCGGGGAGTTGCTCAGCAAGATGTACGGCGCCGACGGGGTCGCGCTTCTCGGTGAGCTGAAGCGGATCTGGGATCCGGCGGGCGTGCTGAACCCGGGCATGATTGTCGACCCGCCGCAGCTCGACCTTGCGATCCGGCACGACGGGCCGGCCAAGGACCGTCGATTGTTGACAATCTTCGACTACCCGGAGGACGGTCACGACTTCGCGCAGGCGCAGCGGCGGTGCGTGGGGATCGGGAAGTGTCGACAATCCTCAGGCAGCGTGATGTGCCCCAGCTACCAGGTGACGCGGGACGAGGTGCACTCGACGCGTGGACGGGCGCATCTGCTGTGGGAGATGTTGCAGGGCGACCTGATCACGGACGGGTGGCGGTCGACCGAGGTACGCGACGGGCTGGACCTTTGCCTGTCGTGCAAGGGATGTCTGTCGGACTGCCCGGTGAATGTCGACGTGGCGACGTACAAGGCCGAGTTCACCCATCACCACTACGCGCGCCGCCCGTGGGCGCGGCCGTTGTCGCACTGGTCGATGGGCTGGCTGCCGCTGTGGTCGCGCCTCGCGTCCCGAGCTCCGAGGCTCGCGAACCGTTTCGCCGGTCTGCAGTTGACCAAGCGCCTCGGCGGAATCGCTGCGGAACGGGAGGTCCCGCCCTTCGCGCAAGAGACCTTCACGCATTGGTTCACCCACCGCAACACGTCACCAGCGGACGGTTCGCCGGGCGGTGGTGTCGGTGGCGGGTGGTGGGCGGCGGGTTGTGCTTTGGCCGGATACGTTTACCAACTACCTGGCGCCGGAGATCGGCCGTGCCGCGGTCGCCGTACTGGAGGCCGCCGGGTACGAGGTGGTGCTGCCTGCGAAGCCGGTCTGCTGCGGGCTCACCTGGATCTCGACCGGCCAGCTCACCACCGCCCGCCGCGTCCTCAACCGATCCCTCCGCGTACTCGCTCCGCACCTCGAAGCCGGTACGCCGATCGTCGGCCTGGAACCCAGCTGTACGGCGGCCTTCCGCCACGACGCCCCCGCCCTCCTCGCAGACAATCCGCTCGCCGCGTCGGCCGCCGCGAACACCCGCACGTTCTCCGAGTTGCTCGCCGAGTCCGGCTGGCAACCGCCGTACGTCGGGGGCGCGGCGTTCGTCCAACCGCACTGCCACCAGCACGCCGTCCTCGGCTTCGACGCCGACCGCAAGCTGATGGCAGCGGCAGGTATCGAGGCAGGTCTCGCGGACCCGGGCTGCTGCGGTCTCGCCGGCAACTTCGGCTTCGAACGCGACCACTACGAGATCTCCGCAGCAGTCGGTGAACGCACGCTGCTCCCCGCCGTACGGTCGTTGCCCGAGTCAACCACCGTCCTGGCCGACGGCTTCAGCTGCCGAACCCAAATCACCCAAGCCACACCCCGCCACCCTCGCCACCTGGCCGAACTCCTCGCCCAAGCCCTCCCCACCCCGCGCCATCCCGAGTAGCCACCCAGCGCACGTTCCTCGAGTCGTGGATTTCGGCGTGTCGACCCCGGCCAAACGCAGCCTCGATCCACGACTCGACGTTCCGGGGGCCAACCAAACGCCACGACTCGGCGCGATCCTGGACACGGCAGGAGCTCAACGGGCGGCGGCCGACCGGCGAGGCAGCGGTTGGGCGACGGTCGGGGCGATGATGGGGTGGGGGACAGGTGCTGGTGACTGGGGACAGGCAATAGCAGGTGCCGACCCACGATTGCCTGTCGCACGACCCGGATCGGGCCGATCATCACTCACACATCGGACAGGAGAGCCGGATATCCGTGCTTCCGTGTCCGCGGCTCTCGGCGGGGTTGGTCAGGGGGCTAGTTTGTCGGTGGCTCGGCGGAGGCGGGTGATGCCTTCGTGGATGCGGGCGGGGGGTGTGGAGGCGAAGCAGAGGCGGAAGGCGTTCTGGAAGCGGGCGGTGGGGGAGAAGGCCGGGCCGGGGATGAACGCGACGCCTTCGGCCAGCGCGAGTTCGAACAGTTCCTCGGCGTTGACGCCGTTCTCCAGCGTGACCCAGAGGAAGAAGCCGCCTTCCGGATCGGTCCAGTGCGCGATGTCGCCGAAGTGCTCGGTCAGCGCGGCCCGCATCGCTTCCTTACGCAGTTTGTACTCCGCTCGCTGCCGAACGAGATGTTCCTCGAGATGCCCGCCGGTCAGGAACCCGGTGAGCAGCCGTTGCGCCGGCAGATTCGTGCAGGTGTCCATCGCCTGTTTCGCGTTGATCAGCAGCTGCTGCAGTTCGGGATCCGCGTCGACCCACCCGACACGCAGACCAGGCGCGACGATCTTCGAGAACGTCCGTACGGCGAAGACCAGCGGATCGCCCGCGCCGAGCTCGCGCAGCGTCGGGAGCGGCTCGCCCGCGAACCGGAGCAGACCGTACGGGTCGTCGTCGATCACCATCGAGCCCCACGACCGGGCCAGCTCCAGCAGGCGATGCCGCCGTTCGAGGGAGAGCGTCGCACCGGACGGGTTCTGGAACGTCGGGATCGTGTAGATCGCCTTCGGCCGCCGCCCGTCGAGCAGCCGTGGTAGATCGTCGACAATCATCCCGTCGTCGTCGACCGGTACCTCGAGCAGCTCCGCGCCGTACGAGAGCGCGGTCGCACTGCCGTTCGTGTACGTCGGCGACTCGACGACGACCAGGTCGCCCGGGTCGACGAAGATCTTGCAGAACAGGTCGAGGCCCTGCATGCCGCCGGCCGTGATGGTGAGCCGCTCGGCGGTCGTCTCGTCGCTGGTCCCTCGCAGCATCTCCAGCAGTGCCGCGTGCAGCGGCGGGTCGCCCTCGGTCGCGGCGTAGTCGTAGCTGGAGGGCCGGCTCAGCTCGTCGGCCGCGATCGCGGACAGGATCTGCGCCGGTACGGCCTCGGCCGCGGGTGATCCCATCGCGAAGCGGACGATGTCGTGCGTCTGCTTGTGCAGCAGCGACGTACTCGAGTCGATCACCGAACCCACCAGTCCGGCGGCGCGTGCGGCGTACGGGAGTGCTGGCAAGGGACTACCTCCTGATCGTCAGTTCGTGGGACAGACCGGTCAGTCGTTCCACTCCGTCGGCGGTGACCACGACGGGCTCGGACAGCTCGTAGCCCCAGCCGTCCATCCACATCCCGAGGATGAGGTGGAACGCCATTCCCGCGGTCAGCACGGTGGTCTCCTCGGGCCGCAGGCTGACGGTGCGTTCGCCCCAGTCCGGCGGGTACCCGATACCGATCGAGTACCCGATCCGCGATTCCTTCACCAGACCTTGCGCGGTGATCACGTCGTTGAACGCGGCGTGCACGCCGCCGCCGGTGACGCCTGGTCGGATTGTGGACAATGCCGCCCGCATGCCGTCGGCAACGATCTTCGCGGTCTCGCGGAGCCGTCGCGGCGGGTCGCCGAGCATCACGGTGCGGGCGAGCGGGGCGTGGTACCGGCCGAACACCCCGGCCAGCTCGATCGTGGTTGCCTCGTTGTCGACAAACGGACGATCGCTCCAGGTGAGATGCGGCGTACCGGCGGCGGCACCGGTCGGCAGCATCGGCACGATCGCCGGGTACTCACCGCCGTGCTCCGGCGTGCCGATGGTCTGCGCGGCGAGGATCTCCGCGGCCACGTCGCACTGCCGCCGCCCCGGCCGGAGCCGATCGAGCGCGGTCCGCATCGCCTGCTCGGCGATCCGGCCGGCGATCCGCAGCTGCCCGATCTCGTACGGCGACTTGACCAGCCGGACCCAGTTGACCAGCTCGGCGGAGTCGACCAGCCGCCGCCCGGGCAGACCGTTGTTGAGGGCAAGGTAGCTGCGCGCGGTGAAGTAGTGCGCGTCGCTCTCGATCGCGACGTCGGCGCCGGCCGGGATCAGCTCGTGGCAGACGTTCGCGATCCAGTCGTACGGATGGACGTCCGGCCGGTGGACCAGCTGCTCGGGATACCCGTGGATCTGGTCCGCGCGCAGGTTGCAGGTGTACGACGCTCCGGCCGCATCCATCGCCCGCGCGAACAGGTGCACGTCGCCCTCGGCCGGGACCAGCAGGCACTGCGGTGTGTAGAACGACCAGGCGTCGTACCCGGTCAGGTAGAAGAGGTTCGCGGGATCGCTGACCACGAGCGCGCCCAGACCACGCTCGGCCAGGACGGCGCGGACCTTCGCCAGGCGGGCGCCGTACTCGTTCATCAGAGGCTCGTTCATCGGCGGCTCGTTCATGGGAGGCTCAGCAATCGCTGCCCCGGACCGATCCCGGTATGCCCGGCGAGCTCGAGCACGGACCACATCGTGACCTGGTTCGCGGTCAGTACCGGCTTGCCGAGCGTGGCCTCGAGTCCGGCGATCACGTCGTACGTCGGCAGGTTCGTGCAGCTGATGAAGATCGCCTCGACCGTGTCGCTGTCGACGCTGCGGACCAGCTCCACGGTCGTCTCGTACGGGACGGCCCAGATCTGCGCGATCAGGCCGAGTCCGGCGGTCGCGACGACCTCGATCCCGGCCTGCGCGAGGAATCTGGTCAGGCCTGCGGTCAGGTCGTTCGTGTACGGCGTGACCGTCGCGATCCGGCTGACCCCGAGCCGGCGCAGCGCGATCAGCAACGCGCCGCTCGTGGTCACCGCGGCCGGCGCGCCGGCGCCGACCATCGCGTCCACCAGCGCCAGTTCGCCGGTCAGCCCGCCGACGAAACTGCCGAACGTGCAGGCGTAGGCGACCGCGAGCGGGGCCACCGCGAGCACGTTGTACGTCGTCCGCGCGATCAGCTCCGGATCCGAGATGTGCACCGCCATCTCGACGGTGGCGGCCATCGGTGCGTACGGCGTCCGCGTGACGTGCAGCGTGACGTCGTCGGGCACCCAGCGCCACAGTTCGCGGTCGAGCGCGAAGTCGTACGGCGCGACGACACCGATGCCGGTCTGCAGCAGTGGAGGTACCGCCGCAGGCATCGGGTGGGTGGAGGGACGCGTGCTCATGCGAGTCAGTGTGCGGCCATCAGGAGATTGTTGACAATCCTACTAGCGAGTTCCTAGCCTCGATGGATGCCAGCCACCCCGCCTGCACGTGCCGAGCGACCTGTGATCGCGGTGCTCTGCGAGCGTGCGACCGACCGGCCGCCGGGCCTCGACGGGCTGCCGGTGGAGTTCCGCTACTGCGCCGCGGACGGGCTGGGCGAGGCGGTTCGGGGCGCGCGGGGCCTGATGCTCTGGGACTTCTTCTCGACGGCGGTCCGGGACACCTGGGCCGATGCCGACGCGCTCGAGTGGATCCATGTCACCGCGGCCGGTGTCGACACGCTGCTCTTCGACGAGCTGCGGGACTCCGCCGTCGTGGTCACGAACGCACACGGCGTGTTCGACCGGCCGATCGCCGAGTACGTGCTCGGCGCGGTGATCGCGAACGCCAAGGACAGCCTCCGCAGTTTCGACCTGCAGCGCGACCGTCGCTGGCAGCACCGCGAGACCCGGAGTGTGCTGGGCGCGAAGGCGCTCGTCGTCGGGACCGGCGCGATCGGACGAGAGACTGCCCGGCTGCTCCGCGCCGCCGGGTTGGAGGTGCGGGGCGCCGGCCGGGTCGCGCGAGGGGACGACCCGGACTTCGGCGAGATTGTTGCCAGCAGCAATCTTCCGGCCGAGGTCGGCTGGGCCGACCACCTGGTGATCGCCGCACCGTTGACCGCCGCGACCCGCGGGCTCGTCGACGCGGCGGTCCTCGCCGCGATGCGGCCCGGCGCGCACCTCGTCAACGTTGCTCGCGGTCCGATTGTCGACGAAATGGCACTGCTTGCCGCAGTCCGCGACGGACGGATCGCCGCCACCCTCGACGTCTTCGACAACGAGCCGCTGCCCCCCGACCATCCGCTCTGGGACGCGCCGAACGTGACCGTCACCGCGCACATGTCCGGTGACGTGATCGGCTGGCGCGACACCCTCGCCGACCAGTTCGCGACCAACGTCCGGCGCTGGGTCGCCGGCGAACCGCTGCTGAACATCGTCGACAAGAAGCTTGGCTACATTCCGACAGGAGATCGATGAGACAAGCATCCGAGCTGGTCGAGGGTTACCGCACCGGCGCGCTGTCCCCGGTCGAGGCGACGCAGGAAGCGCTGGACGCGATCGAGCGGTACGACGAGCAGGTCAACGCCTTCGTTCTCGTCGACGCCGAAGGTGCGCTCGCCGCGGCCAAGGCGTCGGAAGCCCGCTGGCACGCCGGCACGCCACTCGGGCCCGGCGACGGCGTACCGACGTCGATCAAGGACGCATTGTGGACAAAAGGATGGCCGACAATGCGCGGCAGCACGATGATCGACCCGGCCGGACCCTGGGACGAGGACGCGCCGTCGGTCGCCCGGCTGCGTGAGACCGGCGCCGTCTTCCTCGGCAAGACGACGACGCCGGAGTACTCGTGGAAGGGCGTCACCGACTCGCATACGTACGGCGCGACGGGCAACCCGTGGGATCCGGCGAGGACGTCGGGCGGTTCGAGCGGCGGTTCGGCGACGGCGGTCGGGCTCGGGATGGGCGTGTGGTCGCTCGGCACCGACGGCGGCGGATCGGTCCGGATCCCGGCCGCGTTCACCGGTACGGTCGCGCTGAAACCGACGTACGGGCTGATCCCGTTGTTCCCGCCGAGTGCGTTCGGGACGTTGTCGCATGCGGGGCCGATGACGCGGACCGTGCGCGATGCGGCGGCGCTGCTCGACGTGGTCACCGGGTTCGACCCGCGGGACTGGTCGGCGATGCCGACTCCGGGCCGGTCGTTCCTGGACGGGCTCGACGACGGGGTCGCCGGGTTGCGGATCGGGTTCTCTGTAGACCTTGGTTTTGTTGACAATCAACCGGAGGTCGAGGCGCTGGTCCGGACCGCGGTCGGTGTCCTCGAGGCTCTGGGCGCCGAGGTGACGGAGGTGGATCCGGGGTTCACGGATCCGATCGACGCGTTCAACGTGCTGTGGTGGTCCGGTGCCGCGAAGGTGCTCTCGGCGTACACGGTCGACGATCGCGTCGATCCGGGACTGCGCCGGGTCGCGGAGCTCGGGGCGGCGTACTCCGCGTCGGACTTCCTCGACGCGAGCGCGGTCCGGATGGACCTCGGGACGCTGATGGGCCGCTTCCACGAGCGGTACGACGTCCTCGTCACGCCGACGTTGCCGATCACGGCGTTCCCGCTCGGCCAGGACGTGCCGGACGGTTCGGCGTCGCCGGACTGGACCGACTGGACGCCGTACACGTATCCGTTCAACCTCACCCAGCAGCCGGCGCTGAGCGTGCCGTGCGGCTTCACTCGCGCCGGACTGCCGGTGGGACTGCAGGTGGTCGCGCCGCGGCATGCCGACGCGCTGACGCTGCGGGTCGGCCAGGCGTATCAGGCGGCCACGGACTGGCATCGGCGTACCCCGACCCTGGAGGCCAAGTGAGCAAGCACATCACCGTCAGCCTGGACAAGCGCGGCGTCAGTTGCGTGGCGAAGTTGCTCGACGACGTGGCGCCGCGGACCTGCGCGGCGGTGTGGGACGCGCTGCCGTTGTCGGCGCCGGTGTTCCACGGCAAGTACGCGCGGAACGAGATCTACACGTTGCTGCCGGGGTTCGCCCCTGATCCCGGCAAGGAGAACACGACGGTCACGCCGATCCCGGGGGACCTGTGCTGGTTCTCGTTCGACTCCGACGATCTGGGGAATCCGGCGTACGGGTACGAGAACACGACCGGCACCGGGACAACTGGTGCGATTGTCGACCTTGCGGTGTTCTACGGCCGCAACAACCTGCTGATCAACGGCGATCAGGGCTGGGTCCCGGGCAACGTGTTCGGCGCGATCACCGAGAACCTCGACGAGTTCGCCGCCGCGTGCCAGGACCTTTGGATGGGCGGCGCTCGGGGAGAGACGTTGTCGTTCAGTCGGTTGTGAGCGGCTGCTGCAGTTCGGTGACCCAGTGCTCCGGGTCCTCCGGAGTGTCGAGGTAGAGCTCGCGGGCCGGCTCGGCGGCGCGTCGGCCGTTGTCGTCGAGCCAGCGCGCCAGCGCCTGCCACGCGGGCAGTACCTGGTCGATCGGCCCGCGGTGTACCAGCGTCGCGGCCTGTGTCGTCGGCAGGTCGATCACCTCCAGTCCGTTGAGGTTGCCTCCGGCATCGACCGCGGCCGGAACCGTCGCGTGGACGACGACCTCGTCCTCGGACTCCTGCTCGTACAGGCAGGTCAGCCGACCGGATGGCCGTACGTCGGCGTCCGGCAACCGTCGGCCGAGCTCCGCGCACAGCGGGTGCACCACGGGCGTGATGTCGTCGGGCGTGAAGCTCGCGGCCGTGGCGGTGAGGCCGACGAGTCGTACGGCGGGCAGTTCCTTGACCACGACGTCTGCTGTCGGGACGTCCGTTTCCAGACTGCGCAGACGTGACTCGACCTGTGTGAGCCGCGCGGAGCTCTCGGCGAGCATGGTCTCCAATTGCGCCTGTCGCATCGTCAGCATCGCGCGCAGTTCGGCGGGGCCGAGATTGTCAACAATCATCGTGCCGACCTGGTCGAGGGAGAAACCGAGATCCTTGAGCGCGACGATCCGGTTCAGGTCGGCGAGCTGACCGGCGGTGTAACTGCGGTACCCGGTGACGGGATCGACGTACGCCGGTCGCAGCAGGCCGAGCGCGTCGTAGTGCCGCAGCATCCGAATCGACACCCGGCCGTGGCGGGCGAACTCTCCGATTGCGAACATGAGGGCAGTCAACCAGCCAGGAGCTCTGCGAAGGTGATCGCGGTGTCTTCCTCGTGCCACGGACCGATCACTTGGGCGCCGACCGGCAGCCCCGTCGGTGTGTGTCCGATCGGCATGCTGAGCGCGGGATGACCGGTCAGTGTTGCGTGCGCGATCCAGAACACCTGTGTTTCATAGGGTTGCCCGTCGATCGTCGTCGCGCCGTGCGGGAACGCGACGGTGAAGCTCGTCGGGCACAGGAACACGTCGACGTCGTCGAAGTACTGCTGCCATTTCGCGCGGGCCTGCATCCGGCGCCGGTCGAGGTCGTGGACGTCTGCGGCGGTCAGTTCGCTGTCCGAGTCGCCGTGCAGCGCGAAGAACAGTTCGACCTGGCGGCCGAACTCTTCCGCCTGCTCGTTCGCGTCCACTCCGTCCGGCCAATTGTTGACAATCTTCGCGCCGCTGCGGGCGAGGCGGTCGACCGTGTCGGACAGCGCGTCGCCGACCTCACTGGAGACGGGCGCTGCGGGGTGATCGGTGACGACGCCGACGCGGTAGTCCTGGAGGCGGTCGTGCCGGGGCGGGCGGAGGTTGTACGAGTACGGGGCTTCGGGGCCGGCGGTTGCGCGGAGTGCGATCCGGAGGTCGGCGGCGGAACGGGCTAGTGGTCCGATTGTTGACAATACGGGCAGCTCGGTCGGGAGGTACGGCGTACCGGGGATCTCGAAGCCGCGGAGTGGGACCAGGCCGTTGGTGGGCTTGAGTCCGTACACACCGCAGTACGCCGCTGGGAGTCGGATGGAGCCGACGAGGTCGGAGCCGTACTCGAGATAGGTGAGGTCCGCCGCTAGTGCTGCTGCCGCGCCGCCGCTCGATCCGCCGGGGGTGCGGTCGAGGTCGGCGGGGTTGTTGGTGCGTCCGTAGATCTCGTTGGCGGTCTGTCCGAAGTCCGCGAGCATCGCGTGCACGTTGGTCTTTCCGACGACGATCGCGCCGGCGCGTTGGAGCCGCTCGACGACAGTCGCGTCGCGGTCGGCGACGTACTCCGCGAACGCCGGATTGCCCCAGGTGGTACGCATCCCGGCAACGTTGAAACAGTCCTTCACCGTCACCGGCACCCCATGCAACGGCCCGACCACACTGCCTTGCCCGACCACACTGCCTTGTCCGACCGCGCCGCCCCGCTCGGCCAACACGGCGTCGGCTCGGTCGGCTGCCGCCAAGGCGTGTTCGCGCCGGACCTCGACCACCGCGTTGACCTGCGTGTCGTCGGCGATCCGCGCGAGGAGCTCCTCCGTCACCTCACGCGACGTGACCTGACCCGTGCGGATCCGCTCCGCAATCTCTCCTGCCGTGTACATGCAGCCGGTCTATGGTCTGACACAGTGTCAGAGTCAACGCCCGACTTCGGCCCCATTGTGAAAGACCCGTCGAACACGCGTCTCGAGCGAGCTGCAGTCCAGATCGACGTCCTCCAAGAGAACCAGGTCAGCCCGCTTACCCACCGCGATCTCACCGCGGTCATCTCCGAGTCCCAGCAAGCGTCGCCGCATCGATCGTGGCCGCTCGCAGCGCCCCGGCATCACCCAGCCCGGCGGCGGAGAGATGCCTCAATTCCCACAGCACCTCTGTATGCGGTCGCACCGGGTTGTCGGTCCCCATCGCGATGCGCACACCCGCGGCGATAGCAAGCCGCATGGATTCCAGATGAGCCTCGGCAGCGCCTCTCCGGCGTAGCCGTCGGATCCGACTGGGTGACCGAGAGGGTCGGCACGTACCAAGTCCCGTGCGAGGCCATCGCCTCTACCGCAGCCTCGTCGAGGTACGTCCCATGTTCGATGCTTCCCGCACCAGCGCGGGCGGCGAGTTCCGCGGCGCGGGCTCCGTGCGCGTGCACCATGATCCGCCGGCCCCCGCGCCGCTGCGCCTCGTCGACCAGCGCAGTCAGCTCGTCCTCGGTCAGCTCGAGGTCCGTAAGGCCCTTCCCGATCGCCATGGAACCGGTGACCGTCACCTTGATCCAGTCGGCACCGGCCCGGACCATCCGCCGTACGACGGCCCGCGCCTCGTCGGCGCCGTTGAAGATCGGATCGGGCAGCGAAGGATCGTCGAAGAAGTCGAGCGACCCGGTCCGCGGCGCCCACAGGTCGCCGATGCCACCCGTCGTACCCACCTGCCGCAGGCTGAGCAGCACCTGCGGCCCGTCGATCCAGCCCTTCTCGACCGCCATCCGCACCCCGGCGTCCGCGCCCCACGCGTCGCGCACCGTCGTGACGCCGAGGCTCAGGAGAGTTCGCAGCACGGGTACGGCGGACAACGGCCGCACCGACCGCGGCAACCCGAACGGATCAAGCCGCGTCTGCGCAATGCACAAGTGCGTGTGGCAGTCGATGAACCCCGGCACCAGCAGCCCGCCGTCACAGTCGATCGCGTCGTCGCCGTCCAGCCCGATCCCGACCTCGACGATCCGCTCACCTTCGAGCACCACGTCCGCCCGATGCACGACGCCAGACCCGACCTCAAGCACTGACCCATTGCGAAGAACCAATCGCCCGCTCATAGCAGTCGGAGGGCGGTGAGGGCGTACGCGCGGGCTGCCGTGGCCAGTTCGGCGACGGCGACGGATTCGTCTGCGCGATGGGCCTGGGTGGTGACCGAACCGGGGCCCAGGACAACGACCGGTACGCCGAGATCTCGGGCGATGTACCCGCCGTCGCAAGCCGCCGTCCACCCAGCGAGCGGTAGACGGAGGTCCGCCGGCGTCGAAGCGCGCGGCCTCGGTGATCGCGGACCAGCTCGGTGTCCTCGGGGGTCTCGAAGGCGGGCATCTCCATCGGCATCGCGAGCTCGACGGTCAGGCCGCGATCCTCGAGGTGCAAGGCGGAGATGCGGCGGTCGAGGTCGGCGAGAACCTCGGCGGGGGACTCACCGGGAAGCAGCCGGCGGTCGGCGACGATCACGCAGTCGGCGGGAACGATCGAGCCGCCGGTGCCGCCGTTGATCTGGCCGACGCTCCAGGTCGCCGGGCCGAGCAGGGGATGGGGTGCGGCGGCGAGTTCCTTGTGCAGGCGTTCGATCTCGGCGACGACGGCTGCCGCGCCGTAGATCGCGTTGGCCCCGCCGTCGGGGTTGCCGGCGTGCGAGGCGCGGCCGTGGACCGAGACCTGGAGGTACGAGTCACCGCGCGCCGCGACGATCGTCTGCAGGTCGGTCGGCTCGGCGGTGACGCATCCGACGTACCGACGGACCGGCTGCTGGTTGGCGGCGATGTAGGCGCGGATGCCCTTGCCGGTCTCTTCCTCGTCGACGACCGCAGCCAGTTCGACCGGGCCGCTCAGTGCGGTGCCGCGGAGGGCGGCGAGGGCGACCAGGGACGCGGCGAGCCCGCCCTTCATGTCGGATGTGCCGCGGCCGTAGATCCGACCGTCGCGCAGGAGTCCGCCGTACGGGTCGACCGTCCAGCCGTCGCCGACCGGGACGACGTCGGTGTGGCCGAGCAGCAGCAGTCCGGGATCGTTGCCACCGGCAAGCGTGATCGAGACGTTGTCCCGGCCGGGCTCGACAGGAGAAGTACCGACGTCGAGCCCGAGCTGGCGACCCGCCGCGGCGAGGGCGGCCACCGTGGCGGCCTCCTCACCGGGCGGGTTCTGTCCAGGTGCGCGGACGAGATCCTGCGTGATCCGGACCAGCAGGTCCTCGTCGATGCGGTCCAGCACCTTCTGTTCGGCGGGCGTCAGGCTCATGCCCACCAACCTTAGGCTCAGTCCCCGGCCAGGTACGCCCTCCAGCCGCCGGACGCCGTGATGTCACGCTCAGGGTCCGCGGCATCCGCCGTACACAGGAAGCCGAGGACCTGCTGACCGTCGGAGAGTTCGAGCGGCCCGATCGCCAACGGAGGAGCGATGGTCGCCGCGAATCCGCCCAGCTCAGCGGCCGGTACGCTCCACACCTCGACCTCGATCCCTGGGCCGTCCGCACCCGACAGCGTCCGAGTCAGACCGGGACGCGGGCCGTCGACCAGATACATCCGGTACGACGAAGCAGTCCGTGCAGTGAAGGCGAGCCGGGCACCACGCCGTACCAGCTGATCGTTGAGTGGCTGGCCGGACAGATGGGCACCCGCGACCGCGAGCAGGATGTCGGTGTCCGGCACCTCCTCACCACACCAGAGAGCTGCCAGATCGATCACCGAACGGTCATGGCCGGCCGGCGCCAGGAGCTGGATCCCGAACGGCAGACCATCGGCCCGATCCGGCCCCGGGAAGGCGACCGCGCACAGGTCGAGCAGGTTGACCATGTTCGTGAAGCGACCGAGACGACTGTTCACGCCGATCGGATCGGCCGCCACCTCGGCCAGCGTCGGATGCCCGGGCGTCACCGGCAGCAGGAGCGCGTCGAGCTGCGTCCACAGATGCTCACTCGCACGCTTCAGCGTCGCCAGCCGGTCGAACCCCGCGAACGCGCCGGCCGCAGTCAGCGCCGCTCCGCCCCGGACGATCGTCCGCACGGTCGGATCGACCGCCGCAGAGTCGTCCAGCTTGTCCCCGAACGCGAGCCAACGCTCCGCCAGCCAAGGTCCGGAGTACAGCAGGTCGGCGGCTTCGAGCAGCGGTTGTACGTCGACCTTGACCACCTCACCAAGGCGATGCGCGTCATCGAGCGTCGCCTGCCACGCCTGCTCATACTCCGGATCCAGACCCAGCCCCACATCCGGTACGCCGATCACTGGCCCGTCGACCCGTCCCGGCCGGCGATGGGGGAGGGACGACATTCGCCGTGACCAGGCGTCCTCGGGGTCGAAGGCAACCATCACCTCGAAGGCGCGCCGCGCGGTGGCGACCGATCGCGCCATGACCGTGACGCAGTCGAGCGACCGGCATGCCGGTACGACGCCGCGCGCGGAGACCAGGCCACGGCTCGGCTTGATACCAACGAGCCGGTTGAAGGCGGCCGGAACGCGACCGCTCCCTGCGGTGTCCGTGCCGAGCGCGAAGTCGACCTGCCCGGTGGCGACCGCGACCGCGCTGCCCGAGCTCGAGCCGCCCGACACATGCTCAGGCGAGAAGACCGAGTGACACGCGCCGTACGGCGATCGCGTGCCGACCAGACCGGTCGCGTACTGATCCAGGTTCGTCTTCCCCAGCGGTACGGCGCCGGCGGCGATCAGCTGATCGACCACGAACGCGTTGTCCTTCGCGGGCTCCGTCGTCCGCGGATCGCCTGCAGTCGTCGGCACACCGGCCAGGTCGATGTTGTCCTTGAGCGCCATCGTCAGCCCGTGCAACGGTCCGGGCGCCGGCTCGATCGGGTCGACCCGGGTGATCCACTCGTTGTTCATGCGCCCCACCGTGCCCGCTCGGCCTCGAACGCGGCGCGGCGTCTGGCGCGTAGGGTCGCGATGTCCACAGGTGCCTCCTGCTCGATCCGGCGTACGTCGGCGATCGAGAACGTCGCCGGTGCGGTCTTGAGATCCGCCCGCCCGGCCGCGATCTCGGCCCGCTCGTGCGCGAGTTGCTCCGCGCTCACCGGCGCGAATCTGATCAGGTCGAACTGCCTCAGCAACCAAGGTTGCGCGTCATCGGGGGAGAGGCGCCAGACCGGGACCGTGCGTCCGACGAGCTGGTACCCGCCGGGACCCTCCATCCCGTAGACACACAGGTAGATCCCGCCGATCCCGACCGCGTTCTGCGGCGTCCAGGTCCGCGCCGGGTTGTACTTCGTGGTGACGAGCCGATGCCGCGGATCAATCGGTACGGCGACCGGTGCGCCGAGGTACACGTCGCCGAGACCGACCACCAGGTACGTCGCGGCCTGGACGATCTCGAAGACCTCGTCCCGCGTGTCGAGATCGTTGACCCGCCGGATGAACTCGACGTTGTCCGGGCACCACGGCGCATCCGGCCGGACCGACGTGGCGTAGCGGCGCATCGCCTCGTGCGCCGCGGGATGGTCGAACGCGATCGGCAGCACCACCTCCCGGGCCGGCAGCACCACGGTCTCGGGATCGCCCAGGCCGGCGGCCAGGAACGCGAGCCGCTCCGCGAGTTCGGTGAGCGCGAGCCGGGCCGAGT
This sequence comes from uncultured Actinomycetota bacterium, assembly GCA_963822475.1. Lineage (GTDB taxonomy): Bacteria > Actinomycetota > Actinomycetes > Propionibacteriales > Kribbellaceae > Kribbella. Next base: position 795,922 of record CAWGHT010000004.1, on the reverse strand, counting down.
CGACCGCGACGAGCAGCGACCGCACGCCCTCGACGATCTCCGTGATCCCGGCCGGCCGGTCGTCCCGCAGGGCTTGGGCCAGCAGGTGGATCCAGACCCGGACCGTGAGGTCGAGCTCGGCCGGGCCGGCCTCGACCAGTACGTGCCGCTCGCCTGCGCACCTGATCGTGTACGACGGCGCTGTGCCGGCCTGCTCTCCGTGGTGCAGGACCTTCGGGCGATCCGGCGTACCGGTCGCGACGGGGACTGGTGCGGGATCCTGTCGGAGATCGGTCAGCCAGCGTCGCCGGGCGCGGATCGCTTCGGCGGCCGCGTCGGGGGTCACGGGGACCAGGCGAACGGAGTCGCCGGCGCGGAGCTGGCCGAGCATCCAGCGGTCGGCCTCGATCACCACGGCGGGTACGACGAACCCGCCGAGTGACGGTCCGTCCTTGCCGACGATGACCGGGGTGTCGCCGGACAGCATGATGCCGCCGACCGGATACGCGGAATCGTGGACATTCGACGGATGCAGACCGGCCTCGCCGCCGTCGGTCCGGGCCCAGCCGGGGTTCGGACCGACCAGCCGGACGCCGGTGCGGTCGGACCGATGGTCGACAATCCACTCGTTCACAAAGAACGCGTCGACACCTTCGGCGGTGAGATGTTCCGGGGCTCCGTGGGGTCCGGGGATCACCCGCACCTGCCAGGAGTCCGAGATCGCGGGCAGCTCGACCGACAACGGGGTGAGCAGGTTCTCCTGCCTGCCCAGTCGTAGCTGGTCGCCGGCCGCGAGCGGCTTGCCGTCGTGACCGCCGAAGCCGCCGAGGACGAACGTGGACCGGCTGCCCAGGACCCGCGGCACATCGAGGCCGCCCTGGATCGCCACGTACCCGCGCATCCCGGGACCGTCGAGCGGGCCGACGTCGAGCACCGATCCGGCCGGCCACCGGACGACCATTCCCGGTCTGAACGGCAGATTGTCGACAGTAGGATTGCGGGCAGCGCCTCCGACGCAGATCAGCCGATCCTCGTCGCAGGTCAGAACCGGTCCGGTGACCACGCATTCCAGCCCGGCGGCACTGTCCGGGTTGCCGACCGCGGCGTTGACCAGCGCGAACGTGAGTTCGTCGGCAGCCCCAGACGGCGGTACGCCGACGTCCCACAGACCCGGCCGCCCGGCCAGGTCCTGCACCGTCGTTTGGATGCCTGGGGCCACAACTGTGACGACGGCCACCGTCACCACCGGCCCAGCAGCTGGATCGGCGTCGGATCCCAGCCGTTACAAGGATTGTTGACCTGCGGACAATTGCTGATCAGCACGAACAGGTCGCGGCTCGCGGTGATCTCGACGTACTTGCCCGGGGCGGACAGGCCGTCCTCGAACGTGAGCCCGCCGCTCGACGTCACCGGCACGTTCATGAAGAAGTTGACGTTGTGGGTGAGCTGCCGCTGGCCGATGCCGGCCTTTGCTCCGTAGCGCAGGAACGTCTGCCGGCAGGCGTGCTGATGCCGCGTGAACTCGCCGTACCGGATGACGTTGCTCTCCTGCGAGCAGGCGCCGCCGACGGTGTCGTGCCGGCCGCAGGTGTCGTCGGTGATCACGGCGAGTTCGTCGAGCCTGGTCGACACCAGGCGGGATCCGGTGGTCAGGAACACGGCGCGCTGCTCGCGGATCGTGTCGAAGGCGGAGTACCGGTTGTCGATGTCGTGGGCGTCGTAGAACAACGTGTCCACGGCCTGGTTGCCGTGAAGGTCGACAATCTGCAATCGACCGCCCGATGGCACGGTCACGAGGGCGCCGTCGCCGGCTTCCACCACGGTGTCCAGCGCGGCAGTTGTTGTGGTTGACGTGATGGTCATGCGATCAGCTCCCGGGTCAGGCGCAGCGCGCGGATCGCTTCCTCGCGGAGTTCCGGATCTGGTGCGTGGTCAGGCGTTTCGAGCTGTACGGCGACGCTCGCGGCGGGGCCGTCGGACAGCGCGTGGGGTGCGGTCGAGAGGAAGATCAGGAGGTCTTGGTCGGCGCGGAGTGTGACGGTGTCCCCTGTGTGGGCGTGGTCGGCGATGTAGGTCAGGGAGGCGCGCGGATCGTCTGCGACGGAAACCTTGCTGAAGAAGTTGATGCAGGCGTGCAGGTCCGCCTCGCCGAAGCCGTGTTTGGTGAGTTCGAGTAGGAGGAGCTGGTCGGGGAGGGCGCCGGTGAGGCAGTCGTGCCAGTCCAGGCTCGATGCGGTGACTGTTGCCAGCGCCAGGCCGCGATCTGACATCAGGACCATGCCTGGCTTGATGCGGGCCGACATCTGGGACTTCAACGTGTCCGGGATGTTCAGGCGATCGAGGCGGTCGGCGCCGATGATCAGCATCGTCGCGTTCGCATTGTCGGCCAGGGCCGTCAGGGTGATGGTGCGTCCCGCGCGCACCGGCGCCGACCACGCGGCGCCGCCCGGCACCTCGTGAAGGTGATTCGGGGTCATGCGTTGGCGCCTTCCGCTTCGACGGCGGGCGTGGTGGCGGGCAGGGATAGGCCTATCGAGGCGTAGTACGCCGTGCGCTGGGTTCGGTAGGCGATGAGGCCGCCTACTCCTACAACGCCGAGGGTGATCAGCGGGAGGTACTGCAGGTACCAGCCGTCACCCGCTGGGTCGTACACGTCGGCGCGTGGCCAGCCGAGGTTGATCGCCATCGCGAGTCCGTAGGCGACCGCAACAATGTTGACAATCAGACCGAACCGTCCGAGCGAGAACAGCGGCCGCCCGTTCTCGTCCACGCCGCCGGGCAGCCCGCCGCCGGTCAGACGTCGTACCAGCAGTGGCGTCGTGACCATCAGATAGGCGACGTACAGCAGCATGATGCAGACGCTGGCGAGACCCAGGAACAGGCCCGCGTTCCCCACGTTCACCACCAGGCAGACACCGGCCAGCACACCCGGCACCACCGTCGCGGCGACAGGCGTGCCGGTCCGCGTGGACACCTTGCGCAGCTGCCGCGATCCCGGCAGCACGTTGTCGCGCGCCATCGAGAAGATCATCCGGGCCGCCGCGGTCTGGATCGCCAGCGTGCACACGCAGACCGCGAGCGCGACGTCGAGGAGCAGCAGCTTGCCGGGCGTCGTACCGAGCCGGCTCGTCAGCACGTAGGGGAGGCCTTGGGTGGCGAGATCCCCGTCGGTCAGCGACGGCGCGGCCATCAGCGCCGCGACGATCAGGAACGCGCCGCCGATCCCCGACGCGGTGACCGCGCGGATGATCGTCCGGGGCGTCGTCGCGCGCGGCTTGTGCGTCTCCTCCGACAACTCGCCCGCGCTGTCGAACCCGACCAGCACGTACGCCGCCATCAACGCCGAGATCAGCAGCGGTACGACGTACCCGGTGCTGCTGTCGAGGTTCGTCGTGTGCAGGACGACGGACGGACCGCGCTCGGCTCTGGTTGTCAACAAAACAACGATCAACACGACGCCGACCAGTTCGCAGGTCACGCCGACCGAGTTCACGACCGCGGTGATGCGGACGCTGGTCGCGTTGAGCACCGTCGTGGCGACGAGCAGCAGACAGCCGAGCAGTACGGCGTTCGCCGCGCCGTCCTTCGACGCGAGAGCGGGATCGTTGCCGACCAACTGGAAGCCGGGCCAGACCGCGGGCAGCACGACCTGCAGTGCGATCGCCGCCGTGGCCAGCGTGATGATCTGCGCGATCACCATGGTCCAGCCCGCGAACCACCCGACGACGGCGCCGCCGAGGCGGCGGGCCCACTGGTAGATCGCGCCGGACAACGGGTACCGGGCGGCGAGCTCGGCGAAGCACAACGCCACCATCAGCTGACCGGCGAGGACGACCGGCCAGGTCCAGAAGAACGCCGTACCGCCGAAGCCGAAGCCCAGACCGAACAGCTGGAACACGGTGGTGAGGATGGAGACGAACGAGAAGCCGGCCGCGAACGACGCGTAGCTTCCGACGCGGCGCGAGAGCTGCTGCGCGTAGCCGAAATGGCCGAGGTCGCGTGCGCCGAGTTGATCGCTGCTCAGAGTTTCAGGGGGTGCTGACATCTTGGGCCTCCGCTGCATCGGGCCCAGGAACGCACACGGCAGCCCGGGGCCATCAAGGCCTCCCGGGCTTTTGTCCCGCCGTGGAGCGGCGTCGTCGCGCTTGCCTCAACTACAGCGACAGCACCGCCTCCCCTCTCGGACCAGTCCTGCCGTCACGTCGACCAGCAGCGGAACCCTAGGGGCGCCCCGCCGTTGCGGCGGGTCTGTTCCAGTTCAGGACGAGCCGGTTTCAGCAGTCGTCCTCGTGTGTAACAGCGAAGTAAAGGAATCCTCTCACCAGTCCCGCCTCAGAGCCCGTGGCGGAAACCTTCGCGCCAGGACGCGTAGCCGGGCTGCCAGTCGAAGGTCTTCTTGGCGAGGGTGTTGTCGGCGCCGCGAATCTCGGTGAAGGCGGCCACGCCGACATCGCCGGCGGCGAGCCGACCGAGCCACGCCGGGACGCGGAGCGGTGCCTTCGCACCGAGGATCCTGGCGAACTCGGGCAGCCACACCGCGGCCTGCGCCGGGTCGTCGTCCGCGACGTGGAACACGCCGGTGACGTCGCTCTCGATCGCCTTCACCGTCGCCGCGGCCGCGTCGTCGTAGTGGATGAAGGACCAGACCCCGGTGCCGTCGCCGATCAGCGGGAGCCGGCGCTTCTGGATCATCTCGACCATCGAACCGCCCTTGCCGATGTCGCCGGTCGGGCCGTAGAAGCTCGCGTACCGCAGCACGACGCCCTCGATCCCTTCGGTGTTCAGCGCCGCCGACTCGAGGTGCTTGATCCCGGCCATCGTCTGCCGCTGCGCGGGCACCGGGTTCGGGTCGAGCGGGTCCGCCTCGGTCTTCGCGGCGGATCCACCGTGCTGGAGGTTCCAGCCGGCGTACGACTGGACGACGAACCGTCGTACGCCGGCCGCCTGGGAGGCCGCGAGCAGGTTGTCGGTGCCTTCGGTGCGCAGCCGGTTCGTCATCGCGAAGCTGTCGTCGAAGTGCTTGAAGTCGATGCCGCCCTTGAGTGCCGTCATCTGGTGTACGACGACCTCCGGGCGGACCGACTCCACTGCGGCCCGTACCGCGGCGGCGTCGAGGCCGTCCGCGAGTACGGCGTCCGCACCGAACGCCCGCACCCCGGCCGCGCCGGACTCGGACCGGGTCATCCCGGTCACCTCGTGTCCGGCCGCGAGCAGCTGCGGTACCAGTGACCGGCCCAGTCCGCCGGTCGCGCCTGCCACCAAAACCTTCATGTCATCCTCCGTCGTCGGTGATTACGACCCGGAGGACACGCGCCGCCTCAGTTCTGTGACATCTCCTCCGAAGTCAGCGTGAATTCGGTCGGTCCGAAGGAGACGTTGAACTGACCGTCGACGGTCATCGTGTCGCCGTCGGTCCGGCAGGTGAGGGTCGCGAGGAACGGGGTCTCGATCCAGCGGAACGTCGCGACGAACGCGTCACCGTCGCCGTACGCGCTGGTCAGGACCCGCTCACCGATCTCCGGACCGGCGTCCTCGAACGGGCCTGCTGCGGTCTGCTCCCGCCATCCGCCGGCCGCGCAGACCAGGTCCTGGCGCTGGCCCTTCTGGTCCTCGAAACTGAACGTGCCGGTGCCGTCGGGGTCCAGCCGTACGGCGGTCAGGCCGGTCGGGTTGTTCGCCACGAAGCGGTACGTCTGCCCGTTGCCCGGCGCGGGTGCGGGGCCGCTCGGCGGCGCGAGCTCGAGCCGCTCGGGGCGCTGCGCCTCGGGGACCTCCTTGCCCTCGAGCGCCGGCAGCAGGTAGTCCCAGGCGGTGTTCAGGATCGCCTGCATGTCGGTGGTCGCGCTCGTGGTGATGAGCACCGCGTCGTACTCCGGGAAGACGAGGATGAACTGGCCGAACGCGCCGTCGCCGCGGTACGTGTTGTGACGGCCGCGCCAGAACTGGAAGCAGTAGCCCTGTTTCCAGTCCGGGTTCTCCTCGTTGTCGTTGGGGACCTGCTTCGAGGTGGCCGCCTCGAACCACTCGGCCTGGACGACCTGCTTGCCGTTCCACTCGCCGTGCTGGAGCAGGAGCTGCCCGAAGCACGCCAGGGACTCGGTGTTGAGGCTCAGGCCCCAGCCGCCGACGACGATGCCTTCCTTCGACACCTGCCAGGTCGCCTCGGTGGCGCCGAGCGGCTCGAACAGCCGGGGGCGCAGGTAGTCGAGCAGGTTCTCGCCGGTGAGCCGCTGCAGGATCGCCGACAACATGTACGTCGCGCCGCTGTTGTAGGCGAACACCGTGCCCGGCTCGTGCTGCACCTCGAGACCGAGGAAGATCTTCACCATCCGGCGATCCCGGCTGAGCGCCTCGACGGTGTCCTTCGAGTGTCCGGTCGTCATCGTCAGCAGGTGCCGGACCTTCATCGCGGCCAGGTTGTCGCTGACCGTCTCGGGCAGGTCGTCCGCGTCGAAGAACGAGATCACCTGGTCGTCCAGCGACAGCAGCCCCGCGTCGATCGCCAGTCCGATGCCGGTCGACGTGAAACTCTTCGACACCGAGAACAGCAGATGCCGATCCTCCAGCCGGTACGGCGCCCACGCCTCCTCCAGCACCACGTGGCCGTGCCGCACCAGCATCACGGTCTGGATCTCCGGCTGCCCGGCGTCGAGCGCTCCGACGAAACTGTCGAGCGTGGTGGCGGACAGCCCCTGGGCTTCTGGCGTACTCCGTGGAAGTCTGCTCATTCTCAGCACGTTATCTCTCCGAACGGACAAATATCAGGTGAGTTCTGCCAGGCGGGCAGCCGTGATCGTGAACCCGGTGAAGGTCGACGGCGACGACTTCCGCCGTACTGTCGAGAAGGCTCTGGCCGCACGGGGGTTCGAGGATCCCCTGTGGCTGGAGACGACCGAGGACGACGCCGGCGTGACGATGGCGCGGCGTGCGATCGACGACGCGGTCGACCTGGTGCTGGTCGCGGGCGGTGACGGGACCGTGCGGGTGGTGTGCGCCGAGCTCGCCGGGACCGATATACCGGCGGGGGTGCTGCCGGCCGGGACCGGGAACCTGCTCGCCCGCAACCTCGGGATCTCGCTCGACCTCGAGACCGCGCTGGCCGAGGTACTCGACGGCTCGGACCGGCGGATCGACAGCGTGCTGGTCGAGGGCGACCAGCTGCCGGCCGACCGCTTCGTGGTGATGGCGGGCCTCGGGCTGGACGCCGCGATCATCGCGGATGCCCCCGAGGACCTGAAGAAGCGGGCCGGCTGGGCGGCGTACGTCGTGTCGACGCTGAAGAACCTGAATCATCCGTCCGTCCGGGTCGAGATCACGGTCGACGACCGGCCCGCGGTACGCCGTCGCGCGCGCACCGTGGTGCTCGGCAACGTCGGCACGCTGCAGGCGAACATCCCGCTGCTGCCGGACGCGACGCCGGACGACGGCCGGATCGACGCGGTGGTCCTCAGCCCGCGCCGGGTCAGCCACTGGCCGCGGCTCGTGCTCGGCCTCGTGGTCAAGTCCTGGCGTGAGCAACACCTCGAGCGCTTCACCGGCCGCCGCATCCAGGTCCGCGCGGAGCGGACAGTACAGCGCCAACTGGACGGCGACACCGTCTCGAACGGCACGTCGCTGACCGCCGAGGTCGACGCGTCAGCGCTGGTCGTCCGCGTGCCCTGACGGCTGCAAGTGGGTCAGCTTGTCGGGGTTCACGATGCCGTGGATCGCGGTGATCCGGCCTTCGGCGATGGTGAACGACCAGACCGCGACGGTGCGGTCGGACCGGTCGTGGATCCGCAGCGCGGGCTGTCCGCCGACATGCACCGGCTCGGTGGTCAGCTCGCCGAACTTGCCGAAGGCGCCGATCAGCATCCGGGCCACGTTGCCGGCGCCGTGGACCGGCCGGGGGAAGCCGCCCTTGCCGCCGCCGTCGCCGGTGAAGGTCGCGTCCGGGGTGAGTACGGCGACGAGCGCCTCCAGCTCACCGTCCTCGGCCGCCGCGACGAAGCGTCGTACCAGCTCGTCGCGTTCCCGCGGGGACGGGTCGAAGCGCGGTCGATTGTCGGCAATCCGACGGCGGGCGCGGACGGCGAGCTGGCGGCAGTTGGCCGGTGTCTTGCCGAGGATGTCCGCGAGGTCGGGGTACGAGTAGCCGAACACGTCGCCGAGCAGGAAGACGGCGCGCTGGTCGGGGGTGAGTCGTTCGAGGACGACGAGGAACGCGGTGGACAGCGAGTCCGAGAGGGCGGCCCGGTCCGCGAGATCGACGTACTCGTCGACGGCCGGTTCCGGCAGCCACGGGCCGAGATACTCCTCCCGTTGCCGTCGCGCCGACCGCAGTTGATCGATCGCCAGTCGGGTCGTCACCGTGGTCAGGAACGCCTTCGGTGACGTGACCTCGGGCTCGCGGTGCAACCGCAGGTACGCCTCCTGTACGACGTCCTCCGCGTCCCCGAACGTGCCCAGCATCCGGTACGCGATCGACAGCAGCAGTGGCCTGAGTTCCTCCATCACACCAATCACAGACGATCGAGGGTGCCTCCCAGTGACAGTGTCACAGGTTTGATTGTCCGATCGTCTGCAATCGACATGAATACGATCACCTGGATCTTCAGCGGACTGCTGGGGATTGTCTTCACGATCTCCGGCGTCCTGAAGGGCGTCATGTCCCGCGATCGCCTTATCGCCACCGGTCAGACCGGGATCGCCCCGTTCCCGATGCCGCTGGTCCGCTTCGTGGCTGTCTGCGAGCTCCTCGCGGTGGCAGGCCTGTTCGCGCCCTGGCTGACCGATACCGCCCGCGTCCTCACCCCACTCGCGGCCGTCGGCCTCTGCGTCGTCATGATCGGCGCCGCCACGTCCCACTCATCCCTACGCGAGCCCCGCTCGACAGCCGCCAACACCATCCTCCTGGCACTGGCGGCTTTCGTAGCGGCAGCCCGCTTCGCCTCCCTCACCTGACACAGTGGGGCCATGCAGGCTTACCTGGACTCGTTGGTGGATGACGGCGCGGCCGGGGTGCTGCTGCACTTCCGGTCCGGTGACCAGACCTGGGTCGGCTCCAGCGGACGCTCCCAACTGGACCCGGACCGTCCGGTGGATCCGGAGGGATGGTTCCGCGTCGGCAGCGTCACGAAGACGTTCACAGCCGTCGTCGTGCTGCAACTGGTGGCCGAAGGCAAGCTGCGATTGGACGATCCGGTCGGCGAGCGGGTGCCCGGCGTACCGGACGCGATCAGCCTGCGGCAGCTGCTCAACCACACGAGCGGCCTCTACAACTACACCGACGACCTGCCCGCCGACCGGCATCTTCTTGACCGCTACTTGCACCGGGACCCAGCGGAGGCGTTGCGGACCGGTCTGACGAAGCCGAGGTTGTTCGACCCAGGCGCATCGTGGTCGTACTCGAACACCAACTACATCGTGCTCGGCCTGTTGATCGAAGCGGTAACCGGCAAGACGTACGGCGATGTGGTACGGAACCGCGTCCTGGAGCGACTCGGACTCGAGCGGACGCTCTTGCCGGGCGATGACGTAGACCTGCCCGAGCCGCACGCGCGTGGATATCTCCAGCTCGCCGGCGAGTGGGTCGATCTGGCGAGGTTCAACGCGTCGCAGGCGTGGGCGGCGGGAGAGGTCGTCTCGACGGCCGCCGACCTCAACCGCTTCTACGCCGCAGTGCTCGGTGGGGAGCTACTCGGGGAGCCCGAGCAGGAAGCGATGCTGACCGTGGCGCAGGTCGACGACTCGTTCGGGTACGCGCTGGGAATCGAGCGTCGGCGCCTGCCGGACGGCCAGGTTGTGTGGGGGCACACCGGTGGGATCTTCGGCTACCAGACGATCAGCTATCACGCGGCTGATCTGTCCCGGCAGCTGACGTTGTCCTACACCGGTACCACCCTGGCGACCCCGGAGACCGACCAGGTCCTGGCCGGTCTCCTGAGCTGACTACTTCGCCGGCCTCTTGTGGACGAGTACGGCGACCGTGCGCGCAGGGACTGTGGCTGTGCCGGTGGCTGGCGGTCCAGGTGGTCTGCTTGACCACTGGATCAGAACCTGTGGCTTGGATGGGGGACAGGCACAGGTTGGCGCCGGTCAGCGCCGGGGATCTGTTGGGTTACGGAGGATCCTGGTCGAGTTGAAGACGACCAGAGCGCCTTTCAGGGCTGGGTCGACGTTCGGGCCGACCGTGTCGTCGATGCGCATGGTGATGACGCCTGGCGTCGTACCGCTGACCGGGAAGCTGAGTTTCTGGTTGATGAGAGCGGCCGACCCGAGGCGGAACAGGGGAGTGGAGAAGCGCAGCTTCAGCAGATCGGCGGCTGCGGCGGAGGCTGACGCCACGTCGGTCGCCGACGGCTTCAGGGCCGGGTTGCCGAGCAGCGGCTTCATGTACTGCCACTTGGCCTCGTTGTCGGTCTTCGGTGGTAGGCCGTGACCGAAGCCGTTGTCGGCGCCGGTCCAGTCGAGCGTGTTGAACCAGTCACCCGAGTCGTACGAGTTGCGGTCGAGCGACTTGCTCCGCAGCAGGTCCGCGCCGGCGTGCCAGAACGACGGCGTCTGCGCCAGCGCGGTCGTTGCCAGCGACAACGTGTTCATCCGGATCCGGTCCGGCATCGGCAGGTTCGGCGGCAGCTTGTACGTCAGCGTGTCCCACAACGTTTCGTTGTCATGGGCATCGACGTACGTGATGACCTCGTCCGGCTGGTCGGCGTACCCGGCCGGTGAGCCGTTGTAGTCGACCTGGTCGCCGCGGACGTCGGCACCCGACGACGCCGACTTGAAGGTGAACGAGCGAAGGTTGCCGGCCAGCCCGAGCTGGACCAGGTCGGTGTCGTGGGCGAGCCGCTTGGCGCGCTCTTCCGGCGTACCGTTGATCGGGTCGCCGTTCGGGTCGCTCGCCTCGCCGGAGCCGAAGCCCTGGATCCGCGGGTTGTCGTCGAACGGCCCGCCGCCGCGGACCCCGTCCCGCAGCCGGTCGGAGAACGTGCCGATCCCGGTCCCGCCGAGATTTCCCTGCCGGGCCTGGACGAACAGCGCGTCGTTCGCGACCTCGCCGAAGTTCCAGCCCTCGCCGTACAGGTAGATCGACTTGCCGTCGACGCCGTCCTTGGCGAGTGTCAGCTTGTCCAGCGCGGCGCGGACCTTCAGCATGTTCGCCTTGGTGTGGTGGCCCATCAGGTCGTACCGGAAGCCGTCCACGTGGTAGTTCCTCGCCCAGCTCACTGTGCCGTCGACCATGATCTTCTCGGCCATCGCGTGCTCGGTCGCGATGTTGCTGCAGCAGGTCGACGTCTCGACGCTCCCGGTGGCGTTGAGCCGCTGGTAGTACCCGGGCACGATCTGGTCCAGCACCGACGTCGGTGCCTGACCTGCGGCCGGGGTGTGGTTGAAGACCTGGTCGAGGACGACGCGCAGCCCGGACTTGTGCAGCCCGCCGACCATCGTGCGGAACTCGGAGACCCGCGCCAGCCCGTCCTTCTGCGCGGCGTACGACCCTTCCGGAGCGAGCCAGTGGAACGGGTCGTAGCCCCAGTTGAACCCGTCCTTCGCAGCCACCGCTGTCACGCAGGCCTGCTGCTGCTCGGAGTCGGCCGGCAGCGACTTGAGATCGCACGCGGGCGTCTGCTGCCCGGTCTCGGGAATTGATGCAATGTCGAATGTCGGCAATAGGTGCACGGTGTTGAGCCCGGCCGCCTTGAGCGACCGCAGGTGCTTGGTCCCGTTGCCTTCGTCGGCGAATGCCAGATAGGTACCGCGGTGTGCGGCCGGCACCGTGGTGTCGTTGATCGAGAAGTCCCGCACGTGCAGCTCGTAGATGGTCGAGTCGACGCCCCGCGCGAGCTTCGGCGCGGGAGTGGTCGACCAGAGCGCCGGCTTACCTGCCGGATCGTTCAGGTCGGCGGCCACGGAGTACGCCGAGTCTGTGGTCAACGCAACCGAGTACGGGTCTGTGACGACGTTCGTCTCGACCTTGCCGGTGCTGGGTGCGAACACCTTCACCTGATAGCGGTACGACGCGTTCTTCCACGACCGTGGTCCGCTGACCGACCAGGAACCGTCGCCGTTTGTGTGCATGGGGATTGTCGACGATCCGATCGTCAACTGCACATTCTGGGCAGTCGGCGCCCAGAGGGTGAAGGTCGGTTTGCCGGCCTGCCACGTCACGCCGTACGAGCGCCCGGTCGCGTTCCCGTAGACGTCGTCGAGCACACCCGGGATCTGCACGCCGGTCGCGTCCAGCAGTCGCCCGGCGTCGTCGTACTGCGCCAGACCGAGCTGACCGGTGAGGATCTTGCGAACGTCCGCGTTGTCGAGCCGGAGCGTCGTGTAGCCCGGTTTCACCTCGGCGGGGTCGTAGCGCAGTGCGGCCGACGAGCCGCCGATGTCGTTCGCGTCGATCTTCAGCGAACCGGTGTCCGACCAGTGCAGCCGCCACCGGTACCGCTCCGCGTGGTCGACCGCGGGTACGGCGAGGGTGGTGCGGTTGAGCCAGTACGCCTTCGCCTGGCTCAGGTCCGGCTGTGCACCGGGCTTGGCCGTCGTCACCGTGAGCTGGTGGGTCGCGAGCACGTACGAGAACGTGACGACCAGTCCGTCCGACGGCACTGAGACCGGTACGTTCTGCGCCGGGTAGCTCTCGTCCCAGGACAGGTTGTGCGCCACCTTCGCCTCATAGTTGCCCGCCTTCAGCTCGCTGGTGGACCAGGAGTAGGTCCCGTCACCGTCCTCGTCGGTCAACCAGGGTCGCATGCAGGAGGGATCCCAGTCGGTCGGACAGCCCAGGGCGGTCTGGAACGACCCGGGCACCGTGATGATCGGCCCCTGTGCCGTGGACGTGGCGAAGTGCCGCCCGTGCTCGTAGTAGAAGGTGACCGGTGTGGTCGGTGCCGTGTAAGAGATGTTGGCGCCGTTGAGGACACCACCTGCTCCGTAGTTCACGTCCCAGGTCTTGTTGATCGCCGCCTTGTACGCGTGCTCACCGGGCGGGAGCGTGTACGTGCCCTTCCAGACCTTGTCCTTCGCGTCCAGCTTCAGCTGAGCCTGCTCGCAGTCCGGCGACCAGTCCGCGGGGCAGCCCATCTCACTGTTGTGGTCACCCGGAACAGACACATTGGCCGGCTGTACGACGGGACCCGTCCCGCCACCGCCGCCACCCGGAGCAGCAGCGTCACCAACCACGCCGGACGACCCGGACACCGAGTAGTTGCCCGAGGAATCCCGCAGTACGGCGCGGTACTCGAGCAGCGTGCCCTTGGCCAGCCCGGAGACGTCGTGGAAGACACGGTACGGCGCGTTGTCGTCGGCACCGAGCCGCTTCCACGCCGTCGTACCCACAGGCCGGTAGCCGAACGTCACTGTCACCGGAGTGTTCGCCGGCACCGCAGCAGCGATCTCAGCACGCCCACCGACCGTGGCACCGGCTTCTGGCGAGCTCATGTAGACACTGGGCGCCTTAGCGCGCGGCGGGACCTTGGTCTGCGCCTGGTACACAGTCACCGACAGAGGAGCCTGGCTGACGGCCACCCTGCCCTCACGGTCGGTCTTCACTGACTTAGAGCCGCCGTACACCGGCTTGAGCCACGTGTTAGGTCCGTACGTCGCCACTGTCGCAGCGACCGCTGTCTTCGAGTTGTTCGCGACCACCAGGTACTCGACGTTGTCGCTGCCGAGCCGACTGAACGCGTACAGCCCGTTCGTCTTGGACGAGTACCTGTGCACCTGTCGCCCGTCGGACAGGGCCGGGTACCTGGCACGCACCTTCGACAGCTCCGCGATGTGCTTGTACATCGGCGAGTTGACGTCGTACCTGTCCTTCTTGCCGATCGTCGTCGTACCTGTGCCGTCGACGACCTCGTCGTCCGCGTAGTCGTCGGTCTGGGTCGCGAACATGTCCTGCCGCGCGTCCTTGTCACCACCGGGACCTGTGAAGCCCTGCTCGTCGCCGTAGTAGATGACCGGCTGGCCGCGGGTCAGGTACATCAGCGAGTGCGCCAGCTTGTCCCGTGCGAGCAGGTCCTGACCGCCCGCGCCACTCTGCTTCAGGAACGTGCCGACGCGCCCCATGTCGTGGTTGCCGAGGAACGTCGGCAGTTCGTACGCGTTCGAGTCCGTGTCGGTGTAGTAGTCGTCGTCCGCGTAGAAGTCCTGCAGCTTGGTACTCGGGTCGCCCTTCGCGTACGCGACCGCGCTCTGCTGGAACCCGAAGTCGAGCGTCGCCTGCAGCGCGCCCTTGGTCGTGTACGTCGACATGAACTGCGGGTTCGCGTCGAAGACCTCGCCGAACATGAAGAAGTTCTTCGTCCCGGCCCCACGGGCAGCCGCCAGGATCGCCGGCGAGAACTTCTGCCAGAACTCGAGGTTCACGTGCTTCACGGTGTCGATCCGGAACCCGTCGATCCCGAGCTCGGCCCACGTCTTGTAGACGTCGATCATCCCGTCGCGGACCTTCGGCTGCTCGGTGAACAGGTCGTCCAGCCCGACGAAGTCGCCGTACTCCGCGCTCTCGCCGGCGAACGTCGAGTCGCCGCGGTTGTGGTACAGCGTCGGGTCGTTCAGCCAGGCCGGCACCTTGACGGTCTCGTCGGCCGGCGTCCGGAAGACCGGGATGTTGGGGAACGAGATGTTCTTGTCCAGCGCCGGGAACGTGTCGCCGCCGGCGTAGTCCTTGTCGTTGAACTCCTTGCCCTGGGCATCCTTGTACGGCGACGTGGACTTCGGGATGTAGCCGTACTGGCCGGACTGGTAGTCGATCACGTCCGCGGTGTGGTTGGTGATGATGTCGAAGAAGACCTTCATGCCCTTGCGGTGCGCGAGGTCGATCAGTTGCTGCATGTCGGCGTTGGTGCCCAGATGCGGATCGATCTGGGTGAAGTCGGTGATCCAGTACCCGTGGTACCCGGCGCTCACGTTGGCGCCGGCGCCCTGCACGGGCTGGTTCTTGAACGACGGCGTCAGCCAGATCGACGTCGTACCCAGCGACTTGATGTAGTCGAGCTTCTGGATCACACCGGCCAGGTCGCCGCCGTGGTAGAAGCCCTTGTCCTTCGGGTCCAGCCCGGTCTTCAGCCGGTCGCCGGTGAGTCCGCCGGCGTCGTTCGCCTTGTTGCCGTTGGCGAACCGGTCCGCCATCAGGAAGTAGAACCGCTCCTTGGTGAGGTCCGGGCGCAGGCTCGGTGTCGCGAGCGCCTTGTCCGCGGCCGTCACCGTCGGACCGGCGAGCTGCACCGGCGTCATGGTCACAACGTGACTAGTGTCGTTGTAACTGAACTGCACCTTGGCCGGGCCATCGAGCACCAACGGGATGTTCTGGCCGTCCCGCACCCCGCCGGCGCCGTAGTTCTCGTCCCAGCTCTTGTTGACCGTGACCTTGAACTCGTACGACCCCGCCGGCACGTCGAACACCTTCGTGTACGGCGCACTCGCCCCCAGACTGGACGCGTCGCAGCCCGGATCCCAGTCAGTCGCGCACCCCAGCTCGCTCTGCAGCGAGCCCGCGACGGTGATCACCTTGTCCGCCGTCACTTGGGCCGGAGCCGGTGCCGCCGTACCCAATCCCAGTACGACCACTGCGGCTGCGGTGAAACCTGCTGTCAAACGCCTGAACCCGTGCATCACGTGCCCCTCCCCGGCGGACTCACCCTGCCGGGGACGCTAGCCGCCGCCCTTTACCGTGAGGAGGGCTCGAAAGTCACGGTAAGGTCACGAGGTCCGGCAGCGTGGTCTCGATCGGAGTGCGCAGCACAGTGGTCGCCTGCTCGTCGTACGGCGTCGGCTGTGCGTTCAGGATGACCAGAGGCTTCCCGGCGTTCAGTGCGAGGTCGCAGAGACCAGCGGCCGGGTAGACCTGCAGTGACGTGCCGATGGCCAGGAACAGGTCGGCTGCCTCGGTGGCTGCGACAGCTCGGTCCAGCACAGCCCGGTCGAGGGACTGACCGAAGGAGACGGTGGCGGACTTCAGAATGCCGCCGCACACCTCACAGGCCGGGTCCTCGTCCCCTGACTCGAGTCGGGGGAGTACGTCGGCCATCGGGATCCGGCGCTCGCACTGGAGGCAGTCGACGTACCAGACCGTGCCGTGCAGCTCGTGGACCAGGTTTGGCGACGAGCCGGCCTTCTGGTGCAGCCCGTCGACGTTCTGCGTGATCAGACCGGTCAGACGGCCCTGCCGCTCCAGCTCGACCAGACCGAGATGACCCGGGTTCGGCTCGGCCGCCCACGCCGGCACGGCCAGCCGGTGCTTCCAGGCCGCCACCCGCACCTCACGACTGGCGACGTACTCGTCGATATCGAACATCGCCTCCGCGGCCGGGTCCTTCGTCCACAACCCCTGCGGGCCGCGGAAGTCCGGTATCCCCGAAGCAGTCGAGATCCCGGCGCCGGTCAGTACGGCGATGCGCTCAGCCTTGATCACACCTCAGACGGTATCCATTCGGAGGCCAGGACGGACATCACGATCTCGTCCACCCACTCGCCGTCCCACCGGAGTGCGTCCCGTAGTACGCCCTCGGCCTTGAAGCCGGCCTTCTCGTAGGCGCGCTGGGCGCGGGGGTTGAACGCGTAGACGCCGAGGCTGATGCGGTGCAGGCCGAGCTGCTCGATGCCGTAGCCGACGATCAGCCGGGTCGCCTCGGTCCCGAGGCCCCGGCCCTGGCCGGACGAGCCGATCAGGATCCGGAAGTTGCAGCACTGGTTGTCCGGGTCCCAGTCGTTCAGCACGGCCTCACCGACGACGGCCCCTGACGCCTTGTCGACGATGGCGAGGTCCAGCCGGTCGGTCTGGTCCTTGCGCGTCCGCATCCACTCGCGGGCCTGCTCCTCGCCGATCTCGCGGTGGCTGCCGGTCAGGCGGGCGACGTCCGGGTCGTCCATGGCGGCGCGGAGTGCGTCGTAGTCGCCCTCGTCCAGTTGGCGCAGAACCACCAGGTCCCCGGTGAGCGTCGGCTTGTGCGCGAAGTCGGTCACGTCGCGCAGTGTGTCAGCTGACCCGCCGTACGACGTACTGGTTTTCCCCGGCCGACACCAGCTCCTGGGAGCGCATCCGGCACCACGCCGGGATGTCGGTCGCTGCGGCCGGGTCGTCGGCCAGCACTGTCACCGTGTCGCCCACGGCAACAGTCGGTAGCGTCTTGGCCAGTTTGATCACCGGGAGTGGACAGAGCAGCCCACGGCAGTCCAGGTCGACGTTCACATCCCCACCTCCGCCCGGATCCGCTGCACCAGGCCTGGAAGGACAGCACAGAACCGCCGTACCTCGTCGTGGGTCGTGTCGCGCCCGAGAGAGACACGGACGTTGCCGTGGGTCAGTACGCCCATCGCAGCCAGTACGTGCGACGGCCGGAGCGTGCTCGACGTACAGGCGGAACCACTGGAGACAGCGAACCCCTCCGCGTCCAGGGCGGTCACCAGCGCCTCACCGTCCACATAGAGACAGGAGAACGTGAGGATGTGCGGCAGCCGGTCGTCCGCGTCGCCTACTACCTCGACATCGGGGATGTCCGCGGCCACACGACGGCGTACCTCGTCGATCCAGGCCCTGTGCTGTTTGTCGAGCTCCTCTGCCTCGGTCAGTCGCGCCTGCAACGCGGCGGCCGCGGCGAGCGCGTTGGGAACGTTCGGGAACCCGGGGGAGAGGCCGTCCTCCCGCTCGTCCATCGGCCACGCCGGTGCGATCCGCGTGCCCTTCTTCACAGCCAGCAGCCCGACCCCCGCCGGTCCACCCCACTTGTGTGCGCTTGCCGCGAGCACCGACCAGCCTGCTGGTACGACGTCGTGCCCGACCGACGCGGACGCGTCAACAAAGAGTGGTACGTCGCCTGCCCCCGCAGCAGCCGCCTCGATCGGCTGACGCGTCCCCACCTCGTGGTTCGCCGACTGCAGCGCAGCCACCGCCACACCAGGTCGCCGTACGGCGTCTGTGAAGGCAGCCAACTCGACCCGTCCCAGCCGGTCCACGCCGACCTCGACAGCTGCCTCACCAGCCGTGTGCAGTACGGCGGAGTGCTCGACCGCACTGTGCACGATCGTTGCCCCGACGCGGCTGCGCGCGGCCCGTACCGCGGTCAGGCCAGCCTGGATCGCCGCCGTACCGGAGGTGGTCAGGTACAGCTCGTCCGGCCGCACGCCGACCGCGTCCGCGAGGACCGCGCGGGCGTTGTCCACCAGCAGTCTCGCGGTCCGGCCCTCGTGGTGCAGACGCACCGGATCGGCCCAGCCGGAATCCACTGCCGACAGCAACATCTCCCGCGCCGCGGGGTGCATCGGCTCGGCCGATGCGGCGTCCAAGTACGTACGCTCGCTCACACGGGAAACGCTAGAGCATGTCGGAGGGGTCGACATGCTCTTGGCCCTACCTATGCGCGGAGACGCGAATGGTGTCCAGTAGTGTTTGGTCGTCAGTCTCACTTGGGAAGGGAAAGGCGCCCCGTGGGTTCGAACGGCACGCCCGGAGTGCAGGAGCGACCGGCAGGTTCTGCCGGCGCCACACGTCCGGCGAAGCGTCGCCTGCTGGTCGGTAGTGCAGTGGTGCTCGGCACCCTGCTGCTGACCGGTTGCTCGACGGCGACCACTGAGCAGTGGAAACGACTCGGTCTGCCCGAGGGCGCATCGGACCGGACCGAGGCCATCCGCAGCCTCTGGATCGGGGCGTGGATCGCCGCCCTGATCATCGGCGTGATGGTCTGGGGCCTGATCCTGTGGGTCGTGGTGCGGTACCGCAAGCGCAACGACGAGGCACCCCGGCAGGTGCGGTACAACCTGCCGCTCGAGGTGCTCTACACCCTGGCCCCGTTCGCGATCATCGGTGTGCTGTTCTTCTACACCGTCGAGCACGGCAACCAGGTCACCAAGATGGACGCCAACCCGGCGCACACCGTGAACGTGGTGGGCCAGCAGTGGCAGTGGACCTTCAACTACAAGGACACCGTCGACGGGCAGCAGGGCGTCTGGGAGACCGGCACGATGGACAAGCCGGCCACCCTGTGGCTGCCGGTGAACGAGTCGGTCCACTTCGACCTGACCTCGCCGGACGTCATCCACTCCTTCTGGGTGCCGGCGTTCTACTTCAAGCTCGACGTGATCCCGGGCAAGACGAACAAGTTCGAGCTGACCCCGACCAAGACCGGCACCTTCGCCGGCAAGTGCGCTGAGCTCTGCGGGCTCTACCACAGCCGGATGGTCTTCACCGTCAAGGTGGTCTCCCGCGACGAGTACGACGCACACCTGAAGGAACTGGCCGCCAAGGGCCAGACCGGAGCCGCAACCGGCGGCGCCGACGCCACCACCATTCCCGGTACAGGGGGCGAGAAGTGACCGACTTCGCCGAGCGCACCGGCGCTATCGGTAGCACCAGCGCGCTGCCCCGGCGGCGCAGCAAGGGTGCGCTGCTGGTCAAGTACCTGACCACGACGGACCACAAGCTGATCGGGCACATGTACCTGATCACGTCGTTCGCGTTCTTCCTGATCGGCGGCGTGATGGCGCTGCTGATCCGCGCCGAGCTGGCCAAGCCGGGCCTGCAGATCGTGAACGAAGAGGTGTACAACCAGCTCTTCACGATGCACGGCACGATCATGCTGCTGCTGTTCGCGACCCCGCTGTTCGTCGGCTTCGCGAACGAGATCATGCCGATCCAGATCGGCGCCCCCGACGTCGCGTTCCCGCGGCTGAACATGTTCAGCTTCTGGCTGTTCCTGTTCGGCGGCCTGATCACGATCAGCGGCTTCTTCACCCCGGGCGGCGCGGCCGACTTCGGCTGGTTCGCCTACGCCCCGCTGTCGAACGCGGTCCGTTCGCCGGGTGTCGGCGGCGACCTGTGGATCATGGGTCTGTGGATGGCCGGTCTGGGCACGATCCTGGGTGCGGTCAACTTCATCACCACGATCATCACCATGCGTGCGCCCGGTATGACGATGTTCCGGATGCCGATCTTCACCTGGAACATCCTGGTCACGTCGATCCTGGTCCTGATCGCCTTCCCGATCCTGGCGGCGGCGCTGCTGGTGCTGGAGGCGGATCGAACACTCGGGGCCCATGTCTTCGACGCGGCCAACGGCGGGCCGATACTTTGGCAACACCTGTTCTGGTTCTTCGGCCATCCCGAGGTGTACATCATCGCGCTGCCGTTCTTCGGCATCGTGACCGAGATCCTGCCGGTCTTCAGCCGGAAGCCGGTCTTCGGTTACATCGGTCTGGTCAGCGCGACCCTCGGTATCGCGGTCCTCTCGGTGGCGGTGTGGGCACACCACATGTTCGTCACCGGCGCGGTGAACCTGCCGTTCTTCTCGTTCATGACATTCCTGATCGCGGTCCCGACCGGCGTGAAGTTCTTCAACTGGATCGGCACGATCTGGGGCGGGTCGGTCTCGTTCGATACCCCGATGCTCTGGTCGGTGGGCTTCCTGACCACCTTCCTCTTCGGCGGTCTGACCGGCGTCATCCTGGCCTCGCCGGCGCTGGACTACCAGCTGTCCGACTCGTACTTCGTGGTCGCGCACTTCCACTACGTCGTCTTCGGCACCGTGGTGTTCGCGATGTTCGCCGGGTTCTACTTCTGGTGGCCCAAGTTCACCGGGCGGATGCTCGACGAGCGGCTCGGCAAGCTGCACTTCTGGTTGCTGTTCATCGGCTTCCACACCACGTTCCTGGTGCAGCACTGGCTCGGCGTCGAGGGCATGCCGCGGCGTTACGCGTCGTACGGCGCCAACGAGGGCTTCACCACGCTGAACGAGGTCTCCAGCGTCGGCGCCTTCATCCTGGGCGCGTCGATGCTGCCGTTCTTCTACAACATCTACAAGTCCCGCAAGACGCCGCTGGTCGGTGTCGACGACCCGTGGGGCTGGGGCCGCTCGCTGGAATGGGCGACCAGCTCGCCGCCGCCGCGGCACAACTTCGAGAAGCTGCCCCGGATCCGTTCGGAGTCCCCGGCGTTCGACCTGCACCACGCCGACCTGGCGCTCGCGGAGTACCCGGACAACCGGGCCGGCAAGGACAACCTGCTGGACGCGGGTGAGGACCAGGGCCGCGTCGAGCACCTGGTCGAGCAGGTCGAGTCCGATGCTGAGTCCGATGCCGGGAACGACGGGAAGGACAAGGCGTGAAGGTCGAAGCCTGGGTCTTCGGGATCCTGAGTGTGTTCGTGCTCGTCGTCACGCCCATCTACTGGCTGATGTCCGAGGACCCGACCGGTACCACCGCACTGGTGATGACGTTCTTCCTGTCGCTGCTGGTGGCGTTCTACCTGAGCGTCACCGCCCGGCGGATGGACGCCCGCCCGGAGGACCGCAAGGAAGCGGAGATCGTCGAAGGGGCCGGGGAGCTCGGCTTCTTCCCGCCGTACTCCTGGTGGCCGCTGTGGTGCGCGCTGACGCTGGCGGTGGTCGTCCTCGGCGTCGTCTTCGGCTGGTGGCTGTTCATCGCGGGCTGCGGGATCGGCATCGTCACGCTGAGCGGGTTCATCTTCGAGTACTACCGCGGTGACCACGCTCACTAAGGTCCTGTCTGGTGATCCATCGCCTACTGCGGGGCACTCGGCACGGCACCTCGCCGCACGGGTGCAAAGGCCACGATGCTCCGCATCGAGACCTTCGCCCCCGCACGCCGAGCCACCGCACCGAGCACCTCCTCGCTACGGCGCTGGATCACCAGACAGGACCTAGTTGAGAGTCGTACGAAAAACGCCGTCCGGGAACGAACCGGGCGGCGTTTTCGTGCGTCTGTAGTACTGCGAAGGGGTACGGAGCGTTGTGGACCGTACCGGAACGGCGCGTGCGGATGCACAGAAATGTCGCTGCGGCAGGTTACCCTTACCGCGGTCTGACTAAACAGGGGAGAACTGGGGAATGGTGAGCAGTTCGGTGAGGAAGCACGGCCTTGCCGTGGCGGGGATCTGCGTCCTGCTGCTGGCCGGCACGGCCTGTAGCGACACAGAGGCCGGCGGCGGCAATGGCGGCGGCGGACAGTCGACACCCAGCACGTCGCAGAGCAACTCGCCAGGTGCCTCCAGCACCCCAGGGAACTCGACGACCCCGTCGGAGACCCCGGCGTCGGCCAGCATCGCGATCGTGCCCGCCAAGGGCGCGTCGTCGGTGCAGCCGGACAAGCCGGTGACGGTGACCACCACGGCCGGCAAGCTGACCGCGGTCACGCTCAAGGACGACGACGGCGACAAGGTGACCGGCAGCTTCAACGCCGAGAAGACCCAGTGGACGTCGTCGCCGCAGCTCAAGCCCAGCGCCACGTACACGGTGAGCGGCTCGGCCGAGGGCACCGACGGCGCCAGCGTGCCGATCAGCTCGACCTTCAAGACGCTGAAGGCGTCGAAGAGCCTGAAGGCCTCGGTCGTCCCGCTGAACGGTGAGACCGTCGGCGTCGCGCTGCCGGTCCAGATCTTCTGGAACAACCCGGTCAAGGACCGCGCCGCGGTCGAGAAGCGGCTCTCGGTGAAGACCTCGGTCCCGGTCGACGGCAGCTGGCACTGGGTGAACAGCAAGCAGGTCAACTACCGCCCGAAGAACTACTGGCCGGCCGGCACCAAGGTGACCGTCAACATCGGCACCCTGGGCGTCAACGCGGGCAACAACACGTGGGGCACCCAGAGCCGGACGATCGCGTTCAGCATCGGCAAGTCGGTGGTCACCAACGTCAACGTCAAGAAGCACACGATGACGGTGACGATCAACGGCAAGCTGGCCCGCACCATCCCGATCACCGCCGGCAAGGACGGCTTCACCACCCGCAGCGGGGTGAAGGTGATCATGGAGAAGTTCACCGTGAAGCGGATGGACGCGGCGACGGTCGGCCTCAAGCCGGGCGACCCGGAGTACTACAACATCCCTGACGTGAAGTGGGCCCAGCGGGTCACCAGCTCCGGCGAGTTCATCCACGGCGCCCCGTGGTCGTCCGGCAGCCAGGGCAGCTCCAACGTCAGCCACGGCTGCGTCGGCATGAGCCTCAAGGACGCCCAGTGGTACTTCAACCAGACCCTCCGCGGCGACCCGGTGATCGTCACCGGCACCACCCGCCACATGGAGCCCGGTAACGGCTGGACCGACTGGAACACCACGTGGGCCGCCTACAAGGCCGGCTCCGCCCTCTCCTGACGCACCAAGACGCAACAGCCTCCTCCCCGCATGCCCGCGGGCAGGAGGCTGTTGTGTTTTCACCACGGCTGTTTCAGCCCGCCGGTACGTCGGCCAACGCGAAGTCAGCCGCTTGCCGGAGGACTCCCGCGTCGGCCTTCCACCGCGAGCGCTGGGTACTGCGGTGCGTTCTGGATGGTGGTTCTGCCCAGCTCGGGCGGGCGACCTGGACCATCCCGTCGGTGATGGTGACACTCCACTGGCCGTTGTGCAGGTCGACGTGGTGCCGTCGGCACAAGAGCACGAGGTTGGAGGTTTTCGTCTCGCCGCCGTCGATCCAGGAGCTCAGGTGGTGCGCGTCGCACATGATCGGCGGGGCTCCGCAGATGACGCAGCCGCGGTCGCGGGCGTTGAGTGCGCGACGCATCGCCCGGGTCACCAGGCGTTCGCTGCGGCCCACGTCCAAGGGCTCGGAGTTCGTGCCGAGAACGAGCGGGATGATCCTCGCGTCACAGGCCAAGCGCCGTACCGTGGCGGCCGACAGCCCGTCGCCGTACACCGCCCGTCCGCTCGCGTTCGCGGTCGCCGCCTTCAGGTCCTCGAAGTCGATGGTGACCGTCAGCTGCGCCTTGGCTCCGAATCCGGGCACCACGTCCGACGCCGAGCCGCCCATGGCGAGGTCCGTCTTCTGCGCGGTGTCGGTCGCGGCGGCGGCGATGCTGAGGGTCGAAGACAGGGCGTCTGCCTGGCGCTTCTCGCGGGAGCGCGGGTCGTGTTCGCCGTCGGCGGTCTTGTGGGGGCGGGCACCGGCGTGGATCAAGGCACGGAAGAGCTCGGCGTTCTCGTTGGCGAGGTAGCCGCGGAATTTCACACCGCGATCCGCTGGGGTGAAGGTCAGCGATTCGCGGGCGTAGGCCTTGTCTTCTTCCGGCTCGGGGCCGTCGGTGTCCAGGATGTCCCGCATCTGCTTGCCGGCGGCGCGCAGCTCGCTGGGCGACAGGTGCGCGGCGAGCTTCACCAGCTCGCGCTCGGCGGCGTCGCGATCAGCGATCGGCACGTGCGACGGCACCCGTTCGAGCGCCGACACGATCGCCTCCGCCTGCGCCGGCCGCAGCAACCACTCACTCCCATCGTCCTCAGCGCTGCCGTCGAGGGCGCTGGACACCGCGGGGTACTGCGGTAGGGCTTGGGCGAGACGGAGCGCTCGGCGGGCCACCGGTGCGTCCTGGCGATACCGGAACCGCAGGAGCTCCGCGGTGTCCCGAGCGCCGAGCTCAGCGGCGTACCCGGTGCTCTCGATCGCGGCGATGACCGTCAACCGGTACGTCTCCCGGCGAGCGGCTTCAGCTTCCAGCGCGTCGAGAGTCGACAGCAGTTCGCTGCCACTCATCGACCACACCGGCCGCTCGCCCAGGAGTTCCATGGCATCGACCCTAGAGCGCCCGACCGCCGAGAACCCCCTTATTTTGTGGGCAATTCGTGGGCCCACGCAGTCCACACCTCGTCTGCGTGGAGGGATGGGAGGGAGTGGTGGGTTGCGGTTTCGAGTTGTATGACGGTTGCGGCGGGGGAGAGGGTGTGTGACTCGGCGGGTTAGGTGGGCAGCGTTGTGGCTCTTGCTGCGGCCTGCGACGAAGACCAGGGGAGCGAGGTCTCGCAGCTGGTCCTCCGTGGGGCGTTTGGTGCGGACGAACGGGGTTGACGGCTGCTCTGCGGCCAGACCGGCGAGCTCCAGGACCTGAGGGTCGAGTGAGAGGCCCTGGGTCTCCCAGCGCAGGAACGAGGCCGTGCGCTTCCGGGACGGCCGCAGCAGGCTCGGCAGAGCTCGGAGGATGTACGGGATGCGCAGGCCGACGTAGCAGTCCGTCGGGTCGAGCAGGGCCAGGCGCTCCACGCGGTCCGGGTGCTCGATCGCGTACGTGAGCGCGATGCACGCGCCGTACGAGTGACCGCACAACACCGCCCGACTGACACCGAGCCCATCGAGGGTATTGCTCAACCACGTGTGCAGGTCGGCCGGCGTCTTGGGTATGCGGCCGCTGTTCGTACTGCGGCCCGCGTCGACGATCAGATCGATCGCGTAGACGCGGTACCGCTCAGCAAGCCGCGGCGCGATCGCGAACCACACCGGTGACGTCGCGCCATGTCCCGGCAGCAGTACGACGGGCGGTCCAGCAGCGGGACCGCACGCGTTGACGTGGGTCGTACCGAACTCGTCGGTGAGCTCGAGCTGCTCGACCGGCACGTCCCAGCGGGCGAGGAGAGCGTCGTACGCGTCCTGGAAGCTCATGCTCCCGAGAATAGCTCACTCAGTGAGGTAAATTGTCGGGCATGCGTGAAGGAGTGACACCGGCCGACCCCGAACGAGCCGCCGCACTGGACGTGGTGCACCTGCTCCGGGAGGTCGCCCTGCGGTACGACCTGGCGGTCGGGGAGTTCGCCCGTACGACGGGCTTGCACGGGACCGACGTACGCGCGCTGGTGAGCCTCCTGGACGCCGAACGCGGGGGAGTGGAGGCCACGCCCAGTTGGCTCGCTCAGCAGCTCGGAATGACCTCTCAGGCGACGACAGCCGTCATCCACCGCCTGGAGGCCGCCGGGCACGTCGAACGCCTCAGAAGCCGCACAGACGGCCGCAGCTCACGCCTCCAGGTCTCCGACAGCGCGGTAGCCCTCGGCTGGCAGTTCTTCGGCCCGCTCCTCGACCGCCTGGTCATCACCACCCAGGCACTCGACCCCGGTCAACAGAGGCTGGTGAAGGACTATCTCACCGCGGTCACCGACGCGCTCGGATAAACGAAAGCGCCCCGGCCGATCACTCGGCCGGGGCGCTTTCAGTACGACGTCAGGAGCGGTCGCTGGTGACCTCGCGGTAGGTCTCCGTGTCCTCCGTCAGCTCGTGGATCTCGTCGGCGTCGTGAGCGTGCTCGTGCGCCTCCTCGACCTCTTGAGCGGTCGGCTTCTGCACCGCGTCGGCGAAGTAGAAGCGGGACAGCGCGGCGCGGGCCTTGTTGAGCGCGCGACGCGGGGCGCGGACGCCGTTCTCGTCGGTCTCCGGGCCGATCTCGTGCGGCACGAGCCGGTCCCGCGCGGTGATCGAGTACGCCTCGTACGTCGAGATCGGCTGGTGCTTCTCGGTGTACTTGCCCTCGGGGGAGCGCATGATCACACCGGTCTCCAGGCCGTGCAGCAGCCGGTCCTGATCGGCCCGCTGCAGCGAGATCGCCCAGCGGCGCGCGATCCAGAAGCCCAGGATCGGGCCGAGGATCACCGCGAACCGCAGGAACCAGGTCACGTGGTTCAGCGACAGGTTGAAGTGGGTGGCGATCAGGTCGTTACCGCCGCCGATCCACAGCATCGCGTAGAAGGTGATGAACGCGACGCCGATACCGGTCCGGGTCGGGACGTCCCGCGGCCGGTCGAGCAGGTGGTGCTCGCGTTTGTCACCGGTGATCCAGCCCTCGATGAACGGATAGAGCGCGACCAGGGTGACGAACGCCGGTGGCACGATCAGCGCCGGGATGATCAGGTTCCAGCTGAGCGTGATCCCCCAGAAGTGCGACTCGAAGCCGGGGAATATTCGTACCGAGCCTTCCAGCCAGCCCATGTACCAGTCGGGTTGCGCACCCGCGGTCACCTCGGCCGGGTTGTACGGCCCGTACAGCCAGACCGGGTTGATCTGCATCAGTGCGCCCATCAGCGCGGTGATGCCGAAGACCACGAAGAAGAAGCCGCCGGCCTTGGCCGTGTACACCGGGAACAGCGGGTAGCCGACCACGTTCTTCTGCGTCCGGCCGGGACCGGCGTACTGCGTGTGCTTGTGGTACACGACCAGGAACAGGTGGGCCGTGACCAGCGCCAGGATGATGCCCGGTATCAGCAGCACGTGGACGATGAAGAATCTGGCGACGAAGTCGTCGCCCGGGAACTCACCGCCGAAGATGAAGAAGTTCATGTACGTGCCGACCACGGGTGACGCCTGGATCATGCCGTTGGTGATCCGCAGACCGGTACCGGACAGCAGGTCGTCGGGGAGGCCGTAGCCGAGGAAGCCCTCGATGATGCCGAGGAACAGCATCCCGAAGCCGATCAGCCAGTTCAGCTCGCGCGGCTTGCGGAACGCGCCGGTGAAGAACATCCGCAGCAGGTGCACCATCATCGCGGCGATGAACAGCACGGCCGCCCAGTGGTGGATCTGCCGCATCAGCAGACCGCCGCGGACGTCGAACGTGATGTCCAGCGTGGAGGCGTAGGCCTCCGACATGTGCAGACCCTTGAGCAGGCTGTACGAGCCCTGGTACTCGACCTCGGCCATCGAGGGCTTGAACCAGAACGTCAGGAAGGTGCCGGTCAGGATCAGGATGATGAAGCTGTAGAGCGCGATCTCGCCCAGCATGAAGGACCAGTGGTCCGGGAAGATCTTCCGCAGGTTCTTCTTGCCGATCTTCGCGATGCCGAGGCGATCGTCGACCCACTTGACCGGTCCAGGGAACTCTGTGTTTGTTGACACTGTTGTCACCCTCGTTCGAAGAAGCTCGGGCCGACCGGCTCGTGGAAGCCGCTCTGCGCAACCAGGTAGCCCTCACTGTCCACTGCCAACGGTAGCTGAGGCAGCGGGCGGGCAGCAGGGCCGAAGACGACCTTGGCGCTGTCGGCCAGGTCGAAGGTCGACTGGTGACACGGGCACAGCACGTGGTGCGTGGTCTGCTCGTACAGCGAGATCGGGCAGCCGACGTGGGTGCAGATCTTCGAGTAGCACAGGATGCCGTCGATGCCCCAGTTCTCCCGGCCCGGCTTGGTGCGGATGTCGCCCGGCTTGATCCGGACCACGATCACCGCGGCCTTGGCCTTGGCGTTCTGGTACTCCGACGCGTTCTCCTCCTGCAGCGGGGCCAGGTTGGCCGGCGCCGCGTTGACCAGCTGGCCGACGACCAGATCGGACGGCTTGATCGGGCGGTCGGTGACGTCGTTGACGACCCGGATGCCCTTCGCCCAGATCGTGTTGTAGAGCGCCCGGCCCGGCAGCGGACCGAGGTCGCGGAGCAGGATGACGGCCGGCAGGCCGAGGACGCCGAGCGCGCCGATCAGCGAGTTGCGGATCATCTTGCGGCGGCCGAAGCCGGACTCCTCCGCGCCTTCCTTGAACGCCTCGGTGATCTCGGCGATCTGCTGCGGCGAGGAGTGCGCGTCGTGACGCTCCTCGGAGATCTCCTCGTCGACCATCAGCTTCTTGGCCCACTGGATCGCGCCGGCCCCGATCAGGAACAGCGCGAGCCCGATGCACAGGCCGATGACCATGTTGTTCGCGTTGCCGGACAGCGGGCCGAACTCGAGGATCGAGTCCCGCGGAATGGCGAAGTACGCGACACAGGAGCCCACCACCAGCAGCGTCGCCAGGCCGAACATGCCCGACACCTGGCGCTCGGCGCGGTCGGCCGCCTTCGGGTCGATGTCGGTGATCCGCGGCTCGTGCGGCTCCAGACCCGGGTCCGGGATCGGCTCGGCCACCTCGACGGTGCCGTGCGCTTCCTCCGCCTTCACCGGCAGCTTGTCGTCGTTGCTCATTCGGCCTTCGCTCCCTTGGCCTTGACGCCCTTGGCGCCGATCCAGACCGCTACCGCCACCAGCAGACCGATGCCGACGAACCAGCCCCACAGGCCCTCGGACACCGGGCCGAGCCGGCCGAGCCCGAAGCCGCCCGGGTCCTTCTGGGTCTCCAGCGCCTTCAGGTACGCGATGATGTCGCGCTTGTCCTCCGGCTGCATGACCTGCTCGGAGAAGACCGGCATCTGCTGCGGGCCGGTCAGCATGGCCTCGTAGATGTGCTTCTCACTGACGCCCATCAGCGACGGCGCGTACTTGCCGTTCGGCAGCGCGCCACCACGACCGGCGAAGTTGTGGCAGGCCGTGCAGTTGGTGCGGAACAGCTCGCCACCGCGGGTGACCTGCTCGTCGGTGGCCTTGCTCACGTCGTACGACTCGGATCCCGGGACCGAAGGACCGGGGGCGAGCGAGGCGACGTACGCGGCCAGGGCCTCGATCTCCGTCTCCGAGTACGCCGGGGCCTTGCGCGGGATCTGTGCGCCCGGCTGCATCGCGGGCATCCGGCCGGTACCGACCTGGAAGTCGACCGCGGCCGCGCCGACACCGATCAGCGACGGGCCGGCCATCTTGCCCTCGCCGTTCCCGCCGCCCTCGGCGTTCAGGCCGTGGCAGCTGGAGCAGCCGACCGCGAAGAGCTTCTTGCCCTCTTCGATCTGCTGCGACTGGGCCGAGTTGTCCGCCACCGCGTTGTCAGGGGCGAAGGCGGCGTACGCCGACCCCACTGCCAGGAGGCCGAACAGGAGCACGACGAGGCCGGCGGACCGGTGCCGTCGTCGCGCGGAGAGAAAGCGCGCCGGTGACAAGGAAGGTCTCTTCTCACTCATTTGAGCAGGTAGATGGTCGCGAACAGGGCGATCCAGACCACGTCGACGAAGTGCCAGTAGTACGACACGACGATCGCCGAGACGGCCTGTTCGTGGGTGAACTTACGAGCCATGTACGTCCTGGCCAGGACGAACACGAAAGCGATGAGGCCGCCGGTCACGTGCAGACCGTGGAAGCCGGTGGCCAGGTAGAACACCGATCCGTACGCGTTCGACGAGATCGTGATGCCCTCGTGCACCAGTTCGGCGTACTCGGTCACCTGGCCGGCGATGAAGACCGCGCCCATCAGGTACGTGAGGATGAACCACTCACGCATGCCCCAGGAGCGGATGTTCAGCGCCGAGCCGGTCCGGCCGACCCGGCCGTGCTCGGCCGCGAAGACACCGAACTGGCAGGTGAAGGACGACGCCACCAGAATCGTCGTGTTCACCGCGGCGAACGGGACGTTCAGGTGCTCCGTCATGACCTGCCAGAGCGTCTCCGTCCCCGGCGCGGCGACAGCGGTCGTCACCGACCGGATCGTGAAGTACGCCGCGAACAGGGCGGCGAAGAACATCAGTTCGCTCGAGAGCCAGACGATCGTGCCGACACTGACCATGCTGGGACGGTCGTGGTGTCCGTGTTCACGAGACGCTGGGAGCGCGGTTGCAGTGGCCACGCGGTCATTATGTCGGTCCTCGTATCAACTGGCACGACCACCCCCATGCATGTCGGCAACTAAGTGTTTCTACTGTGGAAGTGTGCTTCCCCTTCACGCCACGCCCGGCGACCGGATCGAGCCGCTGACACCGGTCCGGTTGCTGACGGCATGGACCTTCGAACCGGTGTTACTCGCCGTGATCGTCGTCCTGGCCGCGGTCTATCTGTACGGCGTCCACAAGCTGCGCAAACGCGGTGACAAGTGGTCCCGCGGCCGGACGTTCGCCTTCGTCGGCGTCGGGCTGGGAAGCGCCGTGATCGCTACCCAGTCGGCACTCGGCACCTACGACACGGTCCTGATCAGCGTGCACATGGTGCAGCACATGATCCTGTCGATGCTGACGCCGCTCGCGATGGCGCTCGGCGCGCCGGTCACGCTGGCGCTGCGGACGCTGCCGCGGCAGCCGCGGAAATGGTTGCTCTCCGTGTTGCATTCGCGGTTCGCGAAGGTGATCTGCTTCCCGCTGATCGGCTTCACGCTGTTCGTCCTGAGCCCCTGGGCGCTCTATTTCAGCGGCTGGTACGACGCCACGCTCCATTCGACCGTGCTCCACGACCTGCTGCACGTTCACTTCATCCTGGTCGGATCGCTGTTCTTCTGGCCGCTGCTCGGGCTCGACCCGGTGCCCGGCCGGGTGATCTACCCGTTCCGGCTGATCTTGACGTTCCTCACACTGCCGTTCCACGCGTTCCTCGGCATCACGATCATGTCCGCGAACAAGCTGATCGCCGAGGACTGGTACACCAGCTTCGGCCGCTCCTGGTCGCCGTCGCCGTTGCGTGACCAATACATCGCAGGCGGTCTGCTGTGGGGCTCCGGCGACATCGTGGGACTGGTGTTCTTCGCCGTACTGTTCGTCCAATGGGTGCGTGAGTCACAGCGCGAGGCGCGCCGCGAGGACCGGCGCCTGGACCGGTTGGAGGAACAGGCTCGCAGGACTGGACAGGCGCCCCGGTAGCATTCCGGGTGTCCAGTCGTCTTTTGAACAAGCTTGGGATGGATCGATGAGTTCAGAGCGTCCGCTGAAGGTCCTGGTCTACAGCGACGACCGTACGACGCGGGAGTCCGTCCGGCTGGCCCTCGGCAAGCGGCCGGCGGCCGATCTGCCCGAGCTCGAGTACGTCGAGTGCGCCACCGAGCCGGCCGTCATCAAGACCATGGACAAGGGCGGGATCGACCTGGCCATCCTGGACGGCGAGGCCGTCCCGGCCGGCGGCATGGGGATCGCCCGGCAGCTGAAGGACGAGATCTTCCAGTGCCCGCCGGTGCTCGTCATCACCGGCCGTCCGCAGGACGCCTGGCTGGCGACCTGGTCGCGGGCCGAGGGCGCGGTCTCGCACCCGATCGACCCGATCAAGCTGGCCGAGGTCACCGCGGACCTGCTCCGCCAGCGGCTGGCCAAGCTGCCCGCTACGACCGCCTGACACACCATGGGCGCCTACAGCTGGCCCCAGGTGCTCAATCCGCTGCTGCGGCGTGAGGACCTGGAGGCATCCGCCACCGCGTGGGCGATGGAGCAGATCCTGTCCGGCGCGGCCTCGCCCGCGCAGCTCGCCGGGTTCGTGATCGCGCTGCGTTCCAAGGGCGAGACGGTGACCGAGGTCGAGGGCCTGGTCACGACGATGCGCGACTTCGCCACCCGGATCTCGGTGTCCGGCCGGACGCTCGACGTGGTCGGCACCGGCGGTGACCAAGCCCACACGGTAAACATCAGCACGATGTCCGCGATCGTCGCCGCAGGTGCCGGTGCGAAGGTGCTGAAGCACGGCAACCGCGCGGCGTCGTCGGCGTGCGGTGCGGCCGATGTCCTCGAGGAACTGGGCATTCCGCTCGACCTGACCGCGGAGCAGGTGGCCGAGGTAGGGGAGCGGGTCGGGATCACGTTCTGCTTCGCTCCGGCGTTCCACCCCGCGTTGCGGCACGCCGCCGTACCGCGTCGTGAGCTCGGAGTGCCGACCACGTTCAACTTCCTCGGTCCGCTGGCGAACCCCGGGAACCCGTCGGCGCAGGCGGTCGGCGTCGGCGACGGCCGGATCGCCGGGCTGATGGCCGGCGTACTGGCGCGGCGCGGGATCGACGCGCTGGTGTTCCACGGCGACGACGGGCTAGACGAGCTGACCACGCGTACGACGTCGCAGGTGTGGGTCGTCGGCGGTGGCGAGGTCGAGGGTCCGATCACGCTCGACCCGCGGGAGCTGGGCATCGAGCCGGTGTCCGCGGAGGCGCTGAAGGGCGCTGACGCGACGTTCAACGCGAAGGTCGTGCGCGCACTCGTCGAAGGCGAGCCGGGGGCGGTGCGGGACGTCGTACTGCTGAACGCCGGCGCGGCGCTGGCGGCGTACACGCCGGAGGCAGGCACCGTGACGGAGCGGATCCGGGTCGGCATGGACCGTGCGGCCGAGGCGATCGACTCCGGGGCGGCGAAGGACGTGCTGGACCGGTGGATCGCTGCCTGCGCCGAGGTGCGCGGCTGACCTTGCTAAAGCAGAAGGGCCGGCGGGTTTCCCCGCCGGCCCTTTCTACTTGCTCAGCTTCATCTGAGTGACCTTGTAGCGCCAGACGTTCTGCCAGGCCGGTGTGGAGCCGGCGAGGTCGGCGATCGACACCGCGGCCGTACCGTCACCGCGGTCGACGACCGCGATCATGATCGTGGAGAACGTCTCCGGCAGCTTCGCCACCTTGACGGGGACCTTGGCGACGATCTCGTGGCCAGGATGGCCGTTGACCGTGATCGGCTTGTGGACGACGCTGCCCTTGATGACCTGCGTGTCCTTGTCGTACAGGTTGACCAGCGTGCGACCGCCGACCTGGGCCGCAGCCGCCCTGAGGCCGGCCGCGGTGTTCGTGTACGGGATCTCCGGCGGGAGCTGACCGAAGGCGACGTAGTTGCCCCAGCTCCTGCCCTTCACGTAGTTGCTGTGCACCGTCAGCCAGATCGCGGCGCCGCCCCACAGACCGGTGCGCTCGTAGGTGTTGCCCCAGGCCGAACTCATGATCGGCATCGAGTCGTTGTTCGAAGCAACCATCTCGGTTCCGAGCACCTTGCCGGCCGGCGTCGGCGTCTTCGTCGGCTTCGCCGACGGATTCACCGTGTCCATCGGCTTCCCCACCGTAGGCAGCGGGACGCCAGGGACGGCCTCGGCCTTGGTCCAGACCCACCCCACACTCAACCCAGTAGCAACCAACGCGACCACCACCAGAACCACAGCCCCAATAGCCCGAGCCCGCCCATTACCTCCAACGCCACCGCCATACGCACCAACCGAATGCGCCCCAGCCGTGTGTGCACCGTGACCCGAGCGCCCACCAACCGCACCAACACCGTGCCCACCCGAGTGCGCCCCAGCCGCACCGTGGCCCGAGTGACTTCCAACCGCTCCAGCACCATGGCCGCCTGAGTGCGTCCCAGCACCCTGCCCACCACCGTGCCCACCGACCGACCCCGCGCCTTGGCCCGCGCCTTGCCCGCCCGCGGCAGCACCCTGCCCACCGGCTGCTCCAGCACCCGGCCCGGCCGCGCCCGCGGCGTACGGCCCAGCCGCACGCGAAATCACCTCAGTGAACGCCAACGGCCCACCCGGCGCCCCACCACGCGACCCACCCTGCTGAGGACCCTGCGGTCCGCCTTGCTGGGGACCCTGCGGCCCAGCCTGCTGCCCGCCCTGCGGCCCACGTTGCTGAGAACCCTGCTGCCCACCTTGCTGGGCACCAGTCTGCTGTCCGCCCTGCTGTCCGCCTTGCTGAGAGCTCTGCTGACCGAACTGCGGCCGACTGGGCTGAGGCCCGGTCGCCTGCACCTGCCAGCCACCCGCCTGCTGCCCCTGCTGCTGCACGCCCCACATCGGCCCCGCCTGGCCCTGCCCAGACTGCCCCGGCCCAGACTGCTGCGGCGCGGACTGCCCTTGACCGGCCTGACCCGGACCTGACTGTGCGGGACCCGACTGTGCGGGACGTGACTGCGGTTGCCCCGGTTGTGGTTGTCCGACTTGCGGCTGGCCTGCCTGTGGCGGCGGACCCTGCTGAGACGGCCCGGGCCGCTGTCCGCCGTACTGCGGACCAGCCGGAGGAGCCGCATGCTGCGGCCGCACCTGCTGCGGACCAGACGGCTGCGCACCGGGCTGCTGACCACTGGGCTGCTGGCCGCCCGACTGCGCCCCGGGCTGATGCTGTGCACCCGGCTGCTGTGCACCCCACATCTGTGCACCCGAGCCCGGCACTCCAGGCTGCTGCGCCCCACCCGGCTGCTGTACGCCGGGCCGTTGTGCGCCGGACTGCGCTGCACCCTGCCGCGGTGCGCCGGACTGCTGCGCGGGCGGCTGCTGGGGGTTTGCCGGTTGCGGGGGTTGGCTTGTCCAGTGTTGTGGTGGGGCTGCGTGCTGTGGCCGGGACGGGGGCGGGGGAGGCGGCGCCGGAGCAGGTGACTGCCCGAACAACGCATCCGACGAACCAGCCTGTCCCGAACCAGCACCCTGCCCTTGTCCAGCACCCGGCGCCTGTCCAGCACCCGGCGCCCGTCCAACACCCGGCACCTGTCCAATACCCGGCGCCTGTCCAACACCCGGCGCTTGCCCGGGGCCCTGTGCCTGGACGGGGGTTGCCGGCTGGGGGGTTGTCCAGGGGTTGGGGGTTGGGGGTGCTTGGGGGGTGCCCGCCAGGGGGTCGGGGGACTGCGGGCGGGCGGAGTTGTCCGGCGTGCCCTCTGGGGTGTTGGGGCGCGCGGGGGTCTGGTCTTCGTTCTCAGCCAACGTTGATTCCTAGGTAGGCCTGGTCCGCGGCCTTCTTCAGGTCCGGGCGGTTGTTCGGGATGCCGCTGATGTACGCGACCGCGGTCCCGTCACCGAGGTCGAATACGGCCACCGTCAGGGTAAGCACTCGATCGGTCACCGCGGTCGTCGTCGCGGTCACGGTCTGCTGGAAAACCCAGCCCGCCTTGTCTGTCCGCTTCACAGGACCGTTGGCGACCGTCTTGAAGGTCACCGGGATGTTCCCGTACATGTCTTCGCGCAGCTTGATCGACAGCGAGGCCGCGGTCGCCTTCGGGTCGCCGTTGAACCTGGACCCGGTACCGAGCCCGCCGACGAAGATGTCCGCGCTCCAGTCGTCCTGCTCGACGACGTCCTCCTTCAGGACGATGCGCTGCCCGTTCGAGTTGATCAGCTGCTCGACGAGGCGCTTGCGGTCCGACCACGGCGGGTTCCGGCGCGGGAACGAGATCGCGTCCGACGCGATCCGATCGGCGCCCTCGTGCAGCTTCGGGTCCTTCGACTGACCGGGCTTGCTGCTGGACTGGTTCGTCGGAGAGGGCGAGCCGCTCTGCGTCGTCGTACCGGTCGGATCGGGGTCGGCCGTCTTGTCGTCCCCGTTGGTGAGCAGGACCACCGCGGCGACGATCAGCAGCACGACCGCGACGCCACCGGCGATGATCAGCGGCATCTTCCCGCCGAACGGACCACCACCGCCGGAGCCCTTCGACTTCTTCTTGCCCTTGCCGTCCCGCTTGCCGACGCCGGAACTCAGGTCGGTCTTGCCGCCCCAAGCCTCGTTCCCGTCGTCACCCCAGGCACGCTGCGTCTGCTGATCGCCCCAAGCCGGCTGGCCGCCCTGCTGCACAGCACCCTGCTGGGCGCCCCACTGCTGCTGGCCAGTCTGCTGCGCCGTCTGCTGGGCGTGCTGCTGGTTGCTGGACTGCTCCACGGGCCAGGATTGCCCGCCCCACGACTGATCGCCACCTTGCTGCCCGGTCTGGGCGCCTGCACCCCAGCCGTTGTCGGCCGGCGCATCCGTTCCCGCCGTACTCTGCTGCGAGCCCCAGACCTGCCCCGGCTGCGCAGCCTGTGCCGCACCCGTGCCCTGGCCGCCGGACTGCTGTCCGTTCCAGTTCTGGTCCTGGGTGGGAGTCTGCTGCTGAGGCTGGTCGCCCCAGAGCTGCACCGGCTGCTCCGGAGCGGGGTCCGATGCCCCCGGCACGGTCCAGAGCGGGGCGGACTGCTCTGGTGTCTTCACGTCTTGTTCGTCCGCGGCCTCGACGCCCCACGCGGGGACGTCACTCGCCTGCTGGTCCTGCCCGTCGCCCGACTGGCTGCCCCAGTTCGGCGATAGCTGGCCGGCCGCCTCAGCTTCATCAGCCGCCTGCTCCGCGGCGAGCTCGTCCGCCGCCCGCTCGTCGGCCATCTGCGCCGCTCGGCCGTCTGCGGCCGCGTGTGCCGCTAGGTCGTCCGCGGCTTGCGCTGCCTGTCCGTCGCCCGCCTGCTGGCTGGCCGCCGCACTGCTCGTCCGCGTTTCATCAGCCTGTGGGCTGGCGGTCTGTGCGTCTGCGGCGGTTGCTGAGGGGGTGGGCTGGGCAGCCGTGGCGTCGTCGGTTGTGTCGTCGGTCGGGTCCGGGGCGAGCTTGAGGGTCCAGCCGCTGGACTCTTGCTCCGGCTGTACGTCGGCGTCGGCCGCGGCCTGTGCTGCTTCGAATTCTGAGATCTCGCGCTGCGTCCAGTGCTCCGGCGGCGCGGGCGCGAGCTCCGGCGCACCCCAGGTCGCACGAGCACGCTCCGCCGCACTCGCCGCATCTTCGGCAGACGCCGTAGATGCAGCCTCACCAGCAGACGCCGTGGACGCAAGCCCACCAGCAGATGCCGTGGACGCAAGCCCACCAGCAGACGCAGTGGACGCAGCCTCACCAGCAGAGGCTGAGGATGCAGCCTCCTCGGTCGAGGTCGAGGGGGTGGTGTCCGGGGAGACTGCGCGCAGGCGGGCGCCGCCGGGTGCGGGGCCGTCGTTGCCGGTGGAAGGGGTGTTCCACAGTTGCGGGGTGGCGGCGGGCTGCCACCAGCCTCCTCCGCCTGCTTGGTCGGCCTGAGCCGCGTCGCCGGTTTCCTGCACCGCCCGCAACCCAGGTCCCTGCGACTCACTCTGCACCGGCTGAACCGGCTGCTGCTGCTCGGTACCCCAGTTCTCAGGGGGCGGCGCTTGCTGCGGGGCCTGGTTGTCAGGCGCGGGATGGTTGTCCGGCGTGGGCTGGTCGTACGACGTGAACTGGTCGGCCGACCACGGCTGCTCGTTGGCCGACCACTGCTGTTGCGTTGGGTCGGTGGGGGCGGACTGCTGCTGCTCTGGCCACTGCCGCTGTGCGGACCATGGTTGTTGTTGGGTCTGCTCGTGGTCGGGGTTGCTCTGGTCGTGGGGACCGGTTTGTGCTGGCCATTGCTGGGTTTGCTCGGCGTTCGGGTCAGTCTGCTCGTAGGAGCTGAACTGGTCGGCTGACCACGGCTGCTGGTTCGCTGACCACTGCTGTTGCGACGGGTCGGCGGGGGTGGACTCCTGCTGCTCTGGCCACTGCTGCTGTGCGGACCACGGTTGTTGTTGGGTCTGCTCGTGGTCGGGCGTGCTCTGGTTGCCCTGGTCGTGGGGAGCGGTTTGTGCCGGCCATTGCTGGGTCTGTTCGGCGTTCGGGTCAGTCTGCTCGTAGGAGCTGAACTGGTCAGCTGACCACGGCTGCTGATCTGCCGACCAGGGCTGCTGGTTGCCTGACCACTGCTGTTGGGTCTGGTCGGGCGCAGACGCGTTGTCCTGAGTGGGCGACTGCTGTGGCCAGGGGTCCGGCTGGGCAGGCCAGGACTGTTGTTGGGTCTGCTCGGTGGCTGGGTCGGCCTGCTCGTAGGAGCTGAACTGGTCGGCTGACCACGGCTGCTGATTCGCAGACCACGGCTGCTGCGACGGGTCGGTCGGGGCCGACTGCTGCTGAGCTGGCCACGCGTCCTGCTGCGCGTTCTGCTGCGCCGGCCACGGCTGCTGAGCGGGCTCGGGGTCTGGCTGGTTCGGCCAGGACTGCTGCGGGCCCGGCTCAGGGTCTGGTTGCGTGGGCCAGGTCTGTTGCTGGGTGGGCTCGGGGTCTGGCTGGGACTGTTGTTGTGTGGGCTCGGCCGGCTCCGGCGTGGGGTCGGCTTTGGGGATGGGGTCGTCGGCCTCGGCGGCCAGGGCCGCGGCCTTGTCCTCGTGTTCGGTCTTGTTGGTCCACTTCTCGCCGTTCCAGAAGCGGATCGTGTGCGGCTGTCCGGTGGGGTCGGGGTACCAGCCGGCGGGCGGGTTGCTCATCCGCGTCCTCGCTTCGGCACCGGCGCGAAGGCGCGGACCTGCTCGGCAAGAAACTGACCCCGGACGTTCATGTATTCACCGTAACTTCAGCTCGTGTCAGTCGGATCGGTTCGTCCAGTCCCTGAGGACCTAGACCCCGTTGTCCTCGCCCAGGCTGAAGGCGGCTTCCAGGTCGTGGCTCGAGTAGGCGCGGAACGCGATGTGCGTCTCGGTGCTCAGCACGCCCGGCACCCGGTTGACGTGCTCGGGGATCACGGTGGCCAGGTCGTCGTGCCGCGCGACCCGGACGAGGGCGATCAGGTCGAGCCCGCCGGTCACGGAGTACACCTCGCTGACGCCGTCGATGGTCGCCACCTGCTCGGCGACCTCAGGGATCCGTGCGACGTCGGCCTTGATGAACACGATCGCGGTGACCATGCCGTCCTCTCCTAACACCCGTCCAGAGCTCACACTTCAACGGGCTGAATCATAGTGTGGCCGAGGCCCCGCAACGCCCTCGCCGTCCGCCAGGTCATCGAGGCCTAACTCACTCGAGCAGGGCCGAGCGGGCGGAGGCTGCGGCGGCGTTCGGTGGGGTGCTGGTGGCGGTCGGTGTGGGAGTTGTCGAGGCGCGTGAGGTGCCGCCCGGCGCCGCCGACCGGGCAGGTCCAGGTGCCGTCCATCTCGACCAGGCGGATGCCGGGGAGCTCGAGCCAGCGCAGGATCAGCTCGATCTCCTCGGGTGACGCCGCCGCGACCGGCCCGATCCCCGGCAGCACTGTCTCGGCCGACGCGCGCAGCATCTCCAGATGCGGCCGCGGGTCCGTCCCGCGCGGGCTGAACCCGGCCGCCGCGAGCCGGCCGCGGCGGATCACGTGCAACTCCCAGCCGCCTTCGTCGGTCCGCCTGGCGGCACAGATCTCGGCGCAGCCAGTCAGCGACGCCATCCGCTGCATCCGCGCCGAGCTCCGCACGAACGCGCTCAGCCGGTCCCGATGCACCGCGGCGTCCTCGAACCGCTCGTCGGCGGACAGTACGTCGATCCGCCGGTCCAGCGCGTCCACCACCGGCGTCGGGTCCACGGTCAGCGCCGAGCGCAGCCCCTCGACGAATTCGCCGTACGAATCCATCGAGATCCGTCCGTCGCAGGGCGCGACGCAGCGGCCCATCTCGGCCAGCACGCACGGCGACAGCTGCGGGTGCTTGGACATCCGCGCGGTGCACTGCCGGATCGGGAACGCCTCGTGCAGCGCGGCCATCGCCCGCTCGGCCGTCTTCCGCGAGCTGAACGGCCCGAGGTACCCGGCGTCGTCGTCGCGCACCTGTTTGACCAGCGACAACCGCGGAAACGGTTCGACCGTGACCTTCAGCCAGTGCTGCCGCTCCGGGAACTTGGACCGGCGGTTGTACCGCGGTTTGTGCTCCGCGATCAGCCGCAGCTCCCGTACCTCGGCCTCCAGCGGCGTCCCGCACTCGATCCCGCGGACGGCGGTCGCGATACCGACCATCTCGCCGATCCGGTTCCTGGTCTCGGAGGCGGTGAAGTACGAGCGGACCCGCGTGCGCAGGTCCTTGGACTTCCCGACGTACAGCACCTCGCCGCGGTCGTCGGTGAACAGGTACACACCCGGTGCGTGCGGCAACGACTCGGCCAGGTGGCGCTTGGCCCGGACGGCCGGCGCGACCCGTGACGAGAAGGTCTGCAGGTCCTCCACCGTTTGCACGCCCAACGACCCGACCCGCTCGAACAGCCCGTGCAGTACGTCGACGGTTGCGCGGGCGTCGGACAGTGCGCGGTGGTTCGGCGTGGTCGTCGTACGGAACAGCTTGGCGAGCGTGCCGAGTTTGCAGTTCGGCGCCTCGTCCGGGGTGATCACGCGGCGCGCCAGCAGCGCGGTGTCGACGACCGCGAAGTCGGGCCAGTCGTACCCGTGCACGAGGCTCTCGTGCTTCAGGAAGCCCATGTCGAACGGCGCGTTGTGCGCGACCATCACGCAGCCGTGCGCGAACTCCAGGAACGCGGGCAGCACCGATTCGATCCGGGGGGACGTGGCAACCATCCCGTTCGTGATGCCGGTCAGTACGGCGATGAACGGCGGGATCGTCTCCGACGGGTTCACCAGCGTCTGGAACTCGCCGATCACCTCACCCGCGCGCACCTTGACCGCGCCGATCTCGGTGATGCCGCCCTCGCCCGGCGGGTTGCCCGTGGTCTCCAGGTCGACGACGCAGAACGTGATGTCGCGCAGCGGCGTACCCAGGTCGTCGAAACTGTGCTGCACCCCGCGGATCGGCAGCGACGGATGCTCTGCGGAATCCGAGGCCTGCGCATGCCCTGGGCTGGTCATGTCCACGACGCTAGGAGTCGCCACCGACAATTCCGCAGGTGACACGCCTGCGAGTCGACTAGGCTCTCTGTATGCGTACACAGGCGATCACCGCGATTCCGGGCCGGATGCCCGCTCGCTGTGGTCTGCGTCACTGGCCGAGCAGCAGCTGCCAGCTCGTTGTTCCAGGCGGACTGCGGACCGGTGACTGAGGCCGGCACCGCCGCGAGCTCCGCCGCTACGACTTTGCCTGAACCGGTCCGGCAACGCGTCCTGACCCTCGCCGCGCACGCACTCGGCCAGTTACCCGCGTCCGACATCCCTGCGCCGCTGCGCCGGTTCGCCAGCTTCGCGCCGGCGAAACGGGCGAAGCTGTCCGCCTCGGTGCTCGGGCCGATCCTGGAGACCGACGACCATTTCCGCCGGCTCGCCGCCTTCGAGGTACGGCGGGAGCACCCGGAGCTCGGCGATGCGGTGGCCGACGGCATCGCCGTACCGGCTGCTGATCCGGTCGAGGTCGCCGCGCTCGCGTACCTGCTGCGCCCGGACGACTGGGAGCAGCACATCGCCGCGGCCGCCCAGGTCCCGGTGGAGAATCCGCGCGCTGACGAGGAAGCCGTCAACCGGCTCGCAGACCAGCTCGACCATGCGCGCACCGAGACCCGGCAGGTCCGCGAACGGCTTCGTGAACAGGTCAACGAGCTCAAGGCCGAGAACGTCACGCTCCGGCGCAAGCTCAACGAGGCAAGGCAACGGATCACCGGTCTGCAGACCGAGGTCGAGCAACGCACCAAGGAGGCCGAGACCGCCGACGAACGCGTCGACGCGGCACGTGCCGAGGTCGAGCGTGAGTTGCGCAAGCTCCGCACGCGGATCACCGAACTTGAAGCGGTCGAGCACGCGGCCCGGCGTACGGCGGGACAGGAGCGGGAGCTCGCGTCGACGCGCACCAGGCTGTTGCTGGACACGTTGCTCGAGGCAGCGAGCGGCCTGCGCCGTGAACTGGCGTTGCCGCCCGGGGGAGAGCTCCGCCCTGCGGACACCGTGGCCGGTTCCGAGCCTGAGGCGGCCCCGATCGGCCGTACGGCGCCTGAGGACGACCCGGCGTTGTTCGACGAACTGCTGGCGTTGCCGCAGGTGCATCTGATCATCGACGGCTACAACGTGACGAAGACCGCCTGGCCGAACTCGCCGTTGCACTCGCAGCGTCAGCGACTCGTCACGGCTTTGGGCGCACTGGTCGCGCAACGCCGGATCGAGGTCACTGTCGTGTTCGACGGCGCCGAGCTGTCGGGACCTGTGCAGCTGAACCCGCCGCGTGGTGTGCGGGTGCGGTTCAGCCCCGCCGGGGTGATCGCCGACGAGGTGATCCGGCAACTGGTCCGCGCCGAGCCACCCGGCCGCCCGGTCGTGGTCGTCTCCACCGACCGCGAGGTTGCCGACAGCATCATCCAGCTAGGCGCCCGCTCACTGTCCGCAAGCAGCCTCACAGCACGCATCGCACGTACCTGACGACAAAAACTGTCGGCGGGGTTCTCTAGCGTCCTTCTCAGCCGGATGCAAGTCCGGGTGCTTCCCCACTTGGAGGATGTTGTGCTGATCGACTGCGACGCTTGTGTGATGAAGGGTCCCGGCTGCCAGGACTGCGTCGTCACGGTAGTGCTCGGGTTCTCGGAAGAACGGTCCGGCAGCCTGCGTATCGACGACGACGAGAAGGCCGCCCTGGACGCGCTCGCGGACTCGGGCCTGGTCCCACCGCTACGCCTCGTGCACGCCGTCAGTAGTGTCGAGCCGGACATTGCTGCCGAATCGCCTGCCGGAGAAGACGAAACGGCCGTTGGGTCGGGTTGAGCCTTCGTTAATTTTGGATCAAACCCGAGGGGCGAATTGCACTGGTCACGAAACGGTCACTACTGTTACGTCTCGTTGCCTCAGGGTGTCGGCCGCTCCGGCCGACCGGGCAGCGGCAAGCCGAGGGAGTGACCCGGCGGATTCCGTGGACGATGTCCGCGGAAGGCCTGGTCATCGGGGACGGCGCGAGCAGAGGAAGGGACCGACCGGGCTGTGTCCATCGGACGCATCAACCGCACCAGGGGAATCGCCCTCGCCGCCATCACCAGCACCGCTGTCGTCGCGGGAGTGATCTTCATCCAGGGAGCGGCGGACGCCGACCCGAAGCCCAC
Organism: uncultured Actinomycetota bacterium; assembly: GCA_963822475.1. GTDB lineage: Bacteria > Actinomycetota > Actinomycetes > Propionibacteriales > Kribbellaceae > Kribbella. The sequence goes on along the minus strand of CAWGHT010000004.1, from coordinate 753,183 downwards.
TCTGGCGCAGGCGAAGCAGCAGATCGCCACGCTCCAGCACCAGGCCGAAGAGGCCGGTGAGTCGGCCAACGACCTGCGCGGGCAGATCACCGCGTCGTCCGCCCGGGTGAAGGCCCTGCAGGCCGGTATCGCCAAGCAGCAGGCCCAGGTGGACTCGGTGAAGCGGCAGATCGGCTCGCTCGCGGTGGCCGGCTACCAGACCTCGGGCATCTCCACGACGGCGCAGCTGCTGCTGTCGAGCAACCCGGACCAGTTCCTCAGCCAGGCGTCCACCGCGCAGGCCTTCGCCGGCCAGCAGAACTCGGCGCTGCGTCGCTTCCAGGTCGCGCAGGGCAAGCTGACCGACCTGCAGGCGAGCGAACAGACCGAGCTGGCCGCGCTGCAGGCCGTGCAGGCGAAGCAGGACGCGCTGAAGAATCAGCTCCAGTCCAAGCTCGACGCCGCCGAGAAGGTCCTCGACAAGCTCAGCGACGCCGAGCGGAAGCGGATCGAGGAAGAGAACGCCAAGGAGGCGGAGGAGGCGCGCAAGCAGCGCCCGACCCGCGACGGCGACCGGACCGGTGACGACAAGGACCTGCCGAACGTCCCGGCCAGCGGCCGCGCGAAGATCGCGATCAACGCCGCGCTGTCCCAGCTCGGCGACTCCTACGTCTGGGGCGCCGCAGGCCCCAACTCGTACGACTGCTCGGGCCTGACCATGTACGCCTGGGGCAAGGCCGGCGTCTCCCTGTCGCACTCGTCGAAGGCGCAGGCCAGTGAGGGCCGCCGGGTCAGCAAGTCCGAGCTCATGCCGGGCGACCTGGTCTTCTTCTTCAGCCCGATCAGCCACGTCGGCATCTACCTCGGCAACGGCCGGATCGTGCACGCTCCGCGTCCGGGCAAGAGCGTCGAGACCAGCCCGCTCGACGAGAACCCCTACAACACCGCGGTCCGTCCGGGCTGACCTGCCACGTTGACATACTCATCGGCTCCGGGGGTCCTCCCCGGAGCCGATGTGTTTGATGGTGATGCCGTAGTGTCGGAGGAGGCCGGGTGTCCCGCCTGACTGGGGCAGGTGAGCAGCGAGGGGCCGAGGTGATCGACGAGCACGGCGATACGGTTCCGTTGCCGGTGATCCCGTCGGCCGATCACGCTGAGGAGTCGATCGACCACCTGTCGGAGTCGTACGCCGACGGTCCGCAGCGCCCGCCGTTCGCGCCGATCCTGAAGAAGGTGGCCCTCGGCGTCGCCGTCTGCCTGGTCGCCGGTGCCGGGTACGCCGGGCTCCAGCACATCGCCAACGCCCCGGCCGACCCGAACGGCGCCGGAGCGCACCAGCCGTCGCAGTCGTCCCCGACCACGCCCGACCAGGCCCAGGCCGGCGTACAGCGGGCTGTTGCCGGCGAGGCGGTGCTGCAGAAGATGACCGACGCGGTCGAGAACGAGGACCGCACCGAGTTCCTGAACACGATCGACCCGAAGGCCACAGCGTTCCGGGCCAGCGCGCGGACGATCTTCAGCAACCTCAGCACGCTCCCGATCGGCACGTTCCAGTTACGTTACGTGAGCGACGACAGCGCTGCTCTGACTCCGGACCGGCAGGCCGAGCTCGGCGGGACGCAGTCCTGGCTGGCGCAGGTCGAGGTCTCCTGGCAGCTCTCCGGGTACGACGTGAAGCCCGCGCGCGAGACCCTCCCGGTGACGTTCGTGACCCGCGAAGGCAAGACGTACGCCGCCTCGTTCTCGGAGCGGTTCGTGGCGGGGCAGCGTCGGCCGGTCTGGGCGCTCGGCCCGATCGACCTGGCCAAGGGCAAGCACAGCCTGGTGATCAGCCTCGACTCGGAGTCCGAGGCGAGAAGCTACGTGTCGGTCGCCGACAAGGCGGTCGAGTCCGTGACGAAGGTGTGGGGCAAGGGCTGGCGGCAGAAGGTGGTCATCTATCTGCCCGCGAAACAGGCCCAGATGGAAGGTGTGCTCGGCGCGCAGCCGAACACGTACACCCAGATCGCCGCCGTCACGATGGCCGAGCTGGATACCCCTGCCGTCGGCGCGCCGGTGCGGATCGTCGCGAACCCGAAGCTGTTCGAGGAACTCGGCAAACAAGGCCGGCGGATCGTGTTGACCCACGAGACCACGCATGTCGCGTCGACAGCCACCGCATCGCCGGTGCCGTTGTGGCTCGCCGAAGGCTTCGCGGACTATGTCGCGTTCACCGCCGTACCCGTGCAGGACGAGTCGGCGGCGAAGGAGTTGTTCAAGGCGGTGCGCGCGGGGAAGGTGCCGACCACGTTGCCGGCGCCGGAGGCGTTCGCGGCGTCGGCGACCGAGCTGCCGCAGGCGTACGAGTCAGCGTGGCTGGCCTGCCGGCTGATCGCCGAGCGCGAGGGACAGGACAAACTGGTGAAGTTCTACCGGGCCGTGCACGCGTCGAAGACCTCGACCGGGCTGGCGGACGCGTTCAAGTCGGTGCTCGGGATGACCGAGGCCGAGTTCGTCGCGGAGTGGCAGAAGTACCTCGAGCGGCTCGCCGGTGCCTAAGAAAGCTTCAGTTCCGTGGGCGCCTCGCGCCGCGGGTGGGCTGCTGGCGCTCGCGCTGGTCTTCACGATCGCCGTCACCACGCCGTGGCATCTGATCGACCTGCCGAAGCCGGACGCCGCGCTCGACTTCACGACCGCTGAGATCGCCCGCCAGAACGCGTTCCGGCACGAGATCCTCCGCTGGTCGACGGCGTCCTGGATCATCTCGGTCGTGGTCCCGCTGGTGATCGGCTTCAGCCCGCTGGGCCGCCGGTTGTACGACGGTCTGCGCATCCGCTGGTGGTTCCTCGCCGTACCGGTCACGGTCGCCGGGATCGCCCTGATCACCAACCTGCTCACCGTGCCGACCGACGTACTCGCCCAGCGGGTCAGCCTGAAGTACGGGCTGTCCGTGGAGAACTGGCGGTTGTGGGTCTGGGACCGCGGCGTGAACTGGGCGATCACCTCACTCGGTGTCTCGATCCTCGCCATTTTCCTGGTGGCGTTGGCGAAACGCTGGTCCAAGGGCTGGTGGTTGCCCGGGGCAATCGCCGCGGCGCTGCTCGTGCTGGGCGTGTCCTTCGCGTACCCGGTGCTGATCGAGCCCCGGTTCAACGACTTCACGTCGATGCCGGCCGGTGCCCTGCGCAACGACTTCCTGAAGCTCGCGGCCGAGGACGGCGTACCGGTGAAGGACGTGCTGGTCGCGGACGCGTCGAAGCGGACCACGGCCCTGAACGCGTACGTGTCCGGCTTCGGCTCGACCCGTCGGCTGGTCGTCTACGACACGCTCCTGAAGGACACGCCGCCGGCGCAGATCCGGCTCGTGGTCGCGCACGAGCTCGGGCACGCGGCCGAGGACGACGTACTGCACGGAACGTTGATCGGCGTGCTCGGTACGGCGTTCGGCATCACGTTGCTGTACCTGCTGCTCGGGCCTCGGCTCGCGGATCCCCGGCGTACGGCGGTGCTGGTCGCGCTGATCGTGGTCGGTACGACGCTCGCGAGCCCGATCCAGAACCTGGTGAGCCGCAAGGTCGAGGCGCGCGCCGACTACCACTCGCTCCGGCTGACCAACGACCCGCAGAACTTCGTCGCGATGCAGCACGACCTCGCCGTCCGGAACATCTCGGGACTCGACCCGAGCGCCTGGCGGTACTGGATGTTCGCCAGCCACCCGACCGCGCCGGAGCGGATCGCGATGGGCCGCGCCTGGGCAGCCGAGAACGGCGGCAAGGTCCCACCCCTGGCCCAACGATGACCGTCCTGGTCGTCACCAACGACTTCCCGCCACGCCAGGGCGGGATCGAGACCTTCGTCCGCTCGTTGTGCGACCAACTACCCGACGTCGTCGTCTACACGTCTCGCGAGGTAGGCGATACGGCGTACGACGCGACGCTGCCGTTCCCGGTGATCCGGGACCGGACCTCGATGTTGTTGCCTACGGCCCGTGTCGCGAAGCGGGCCGTCGGGCTGATGCGTGAGCACGGCGCCGACCGGGTCCTGTTCGGGGCGGCCGCTCCGCTCGGGCTGATGGGTCCGGCGCTGCGACGGGCCGGTGCGCGGCGGATCGTGGCGATGACCCACGGGCACGAGACGTGGTGGGCAGGCGTACCCGGGGCTCGGCAGGCGTTGCGGCGGATCGGTGATGCGGCGGACACGGTGACGACGGTGTCGTCGTGGTGTGCCGATCGGATCGCTCCCGCGCTGTCGCCGGCGGCCGCTCAACAGATGCGGAGACTGACTCCCGGGGTCGACACGCGGCGCTTTGTTCCGGGGTGTGGGGGAGAGCAGATCCGCAAAGGGCTCGGGCTGGACGGCGTTCCGGTGGTTGCCTGTGTGTCTCGGCTGATTCGCCGGAAGGGGCAGGACACGTTGATTCGCGGGTGGTCGCGGGTCCAGCAGTCGGTGCCTGACGCGCGGCTGCTGCTGGTCGGCGGCGGGCCGGACCGCGAATACCTCGAGGACCTGGCGGTGAGCGCAGGCGTGGCGGATACGGTGGTGTTCACGGGGCCGGTTCCGTGGGCCGAGATTCCGCCGTACGTCGATGCTGCCGATGTGTACGCGATGCCGTGCCGGACGCGGCGGTTCGGGCTGGAGCCGGAGGCGCTCGGGATCGTCACGCTGGAGGCGTCGGCCACTGGCAAACCGGTGCTGGTGGGGGACTCCGGTGGCGCGGCTGACACCGTGATCCACGGGACGACCGGGTACCTGGTCGACCCGTACAACCCGGCGGCTGTCGCGGTGCGCATCGTCGAACTGCTCACCGACCCTCGCGAGCTGGGTGCAGCAGGCCGCGAGTGGGTCGAAGCCGAGTGGACCTGGGACCGGTCCGGCGCCACGCTGAGAGAACTGCTGGACATCTGATGCCGTGAGTCGTGTACTCTGACCGACATGCACCGAATGTTCCGACTTGCCGCAGCCGTACGAGCTTCATGCTCCCCGGCTGCCGCGGCCTGACATTCTGAAACTTCCACCGGCGACCGGAAACGGTTCGCCGGTGTTGTTGTTTCTGTAGCCCGGTGGTCTGGTTCCGGTCCTGAAATCGACAAGGACGAGAACCATGGGCATCAGCAGGACTTTCATCGACTTCTTCCTCGACCGCGACCATGTCCCGACGACGGGGTCCACGCTCATTCCGCGGCTCGGCGATCCCGTGCTCTTCACGACCTCGGGGATGCATCCGCTCACGCCGTACCTGGAAGGCGAACCACATCCACTGGGACGCAGACTCGTGGGTATCCAGCGATGCCTGCGAACCACCGATCTCGACGAGGTGGGGGATCCGACCCACCTGACGGTGTTCGAGATGCTGGGCTCGTGGTCGCTGGGGGACTACGGCAGCAACGAGACGCTGCGCTGGGGGTACGAGCTCCTCACCAGTCGCTACGGCCTGGACCCGCAGCGGATGTACGTGACCGTGTTCGGTGGCGACGAGCAGGTGCCGCTCGACCAGGAGTCACTGCGCACCTGGCAGGAGCTCGGGCTGCCGATCGAGCTGACCACCGACGACAACTGGTGGTCGAACGGGCCGACCGGTCCGTGTGGTCCAGACTCGGAGATCTTCGTCTGGACCGGCGACGGTGAGCCGGAGGGTACGCCGACCACCGACGACCGCTGGGTCGAGGTGTGGAACCACGTGATGATGCGCTACAACCGCGACGAGGACGGCTCGCTCGAGGAGCTCAAGCAGCAGAACATCGACACCGGTCTCGGACTGGAGCGGCTGACGATGCTGCTCGAGGGCACCAAGTCGGTGTACGAGACCTCGTTGTTCGAGCCGTGGATGCGGATCGTCCCGAAGCTGTGGACGCTGGACGAGCGGTCGCAGCGGATCGTCATCGACCACCTACGGTCCAGCATCGTGATCGTCGGCGACGGCGTGCACCCGTCGAACACCGGCCGCGGGTACGTGCTGCGCCGGCTGATCCGCCGATTGTTGACAATCCTCTGGCAGAACGACGAGTCACGGTCGCTGTCCGACCTGCCGATCGAGCTGTTCGAGCACACGCTGAGCCACTTCCACCAGGGCGAGACGGTGACGCTGATCCGGCGGATCCTGATCGACGAGGAGATCCGGTTCAGCAACCTGCTCGACCGCGGCCGCAAGGTGCTCAGCCACGAGCGGTTCCACAAGTCCCTCGACGACACCGACTACGAGTACCTGCACGAGACCCACGGCCTGCCGCGGGAACTGGTGGACTCGCTCAGATGACCGGATCCAGTACGTCGGAGCGGGGAGCGTCGGGGATCTCCGGAGACGCGACCTTCCCCACCGACGACTGGGCCACGAACGCGCCGGCCAGCACGATCGACGCCGCCGATGATCTGGTTGGTGCGCAGCGTCTCGCCGAGCAGGATCAGTGCGAAGACGCAGGCCGCGACCACCTCGACGTACGCGACCGCACCCGCGATCGGCGCCGAGAGCCGCTGCACGGCGGCCGCACCCGCCAGGTAGGCGACGACCGTGCTCACCAGGATCAGCCACGCCGCCATCACCCAGCCGGGAGCGTGCCGCTGGCCGATCGCGATCGAGTCGACCAGCACGTGCCACGGCGTACCCCACGGCGCCGCGATCAGCGTCAGTACGACGGCACCGACCACGCTGCCCGCCGCCGTCATCACGAGCGGATCCGCGGCGCCGGTCAACTTGTCGATCAGGATGAAGTACGTCGCCTGGCACGCGGCGGCACCGAGGCCGGCGAGCAGTCCGATCAGGTCGATCCGCAACCCGGACCAGATCTCGGCCACCGTCGCGAGTCCGACGAGCGCGATGCTCGACCCCGATCGCGGCCGAGCGCGGTACGGCGACCTTCTGGCCGAACTTCAGCCAGGCGACCACCAGCACCGGGCCGGAGAACTCGAGCATCAGCGCCACGCCGACCGGCAGCCGGCTGGCGGCGATGAAGAACAGCGTCTGGCAGCCGGCGATCCCGGTCAGGCCGTACAGCACCAGCGCCCTCCACGACGCCCGCGCCGAGCGCAGTCCGGCGCGACCGCGGAAGACCAGCACGAGCGGAACGAGCACCGCGGCGGCGCCGAGGATCCGTAACCAGGCCGCCTGCTGCGGCGAGAAACCGGCGCCGATCAGCGCCTTCGCGAACGGACCCGACCCGCCGAACGTGATCGCGGAGAAGACCGCGAACCCCAACCCCACCGACTTCGTGCTGTACATGGGCATAACGCTCTCATGCCCATTACATGACTGTCGAGGGTGATCTCAGAGGACGTTCACCGCGCGGGCCGCGACGATCGCGACGGTGAGCAGCGCGATCGCCGACTGAATCCCCATCAGCGTCTTCGTCCGGGCCGTCAGCGGCAGCGTGTCGGTCGGGCTGAACGCGGTCGCGTTGGTGAGTGCGACGTACAGGTAGTCGGTGAATCCGGGCAGCCAGCCGCTTCCACCCCGGCAGGTCGACGGTCATCTGCGGAAACAGCAGGTCCGCACGCTCGGTCTCCCGCTCGTGCTCGGGCGCCCGGGCGAACGGGCCGCCGCGGTCGATCTCCCAGTACCAGACCGCGAACGCGACCACGTTCGTCACCCAGATCAGCAGCGCGCTCTTGACCAGAACCTTGCCCTCGTTGGCGTCGCCGTTGTTCAGGAAGAAGATCATCCCGGCCAGGTAGTACGCGTTCACCGCGACCAGGACCGCGAGCAGGACGAGCTCCACCCGCCGCAGCCAGGGCTCGTCGCGGCGCAGGTGGAACGGGTTCATCCACACCAGCGGCAGCAGCAGAAGTCCACCGAGTACGGGCATGAGCCACCGCGGGAGCGCGTTGATCTGCGTCGGCACCAGCACCTGCAGCACCAGCACCGCGACCACCGCCAGCGAGGCCGGCCAGCGCCGGGTGTGGCGGGTGCTGGGCGGAAGCGCCTTCGTCGGCTTGTTCATTGCAGCATTCTCGCGCTGCGAGCCGGTTATCCGACGGATGCGTCGATGACGGCCTGTCCGACTTCGGTACGGCGGTAGTGGACCTGGTGACCGGTACGACGACGTGTCGCGAGACCCGCGTTGTACAAGGCCGACAGGTGTTCGGCGACCGTGGCGAGGGCGAGGCTGTACTGCGCGGCGAGCGCACTGGTCGTGGCGGGTGGGTCGAGCGCGACGAGGAGGGTCGCTCGGGTGCGGCCGAGGAGGCGGGCCAGCGGGTCCGGGGGAGCGGGCGCGTCGGACCACAGGCGGGCGGCGCCGCGGGCCGGGTAGACGAGGGTCGGGTGGTACGCCGGGGCGACGACGATCACGAGGTACGGCCATGCGAAGACTCCGGGGACCAGGAGCAGGCCCTGGCCGGCGAGATCGCGGTCCTCGGAGCGGTAGCGGGCGGCGATCAGGCGATCGTCCTCCCAGTCGAGGGTCGGGTGCAGATCGTCGAACAGTCCGGCGAGGCCGCCGTCGGTCAGTTGCTGGCCGCGGTACGCGATGTCGTCCTCGAGGACGCGGCTGATCAGCGGCCAGTCCGGCTTGATCAGGGTCTCCCAGGCGCCCTCGATCTCGTCCGCGAGCCGCTCGCGGGTGCCGGCCAGGTCGTCCAGCATCTTGTCGATCTCCGGTGCGCCAGGGTTCTTCAACTCGTCCCGCGACCGGATCAGTTCGGTGCGGACCGTCTCGAGTGGGGCACTGCGAACGCGGGCGATCTCGGTCGCGAACTTCGCCCGGGACGCCTTCGGCGGCGGGGTCAGGAAGTCCGGCGTGAACCCCACGCGAGGCTGCACCGCCTTCAGCCCGCGCAGGTCGAGCCGCCCTGCCGCTTCCCGCTTCGCTGCGATCCAGTCGCCGTACAACGGCCGGTGCTTCGATCCGTTCAGCACCCGCACCGCGGACATCGTCTCCCACAACGGCGACGCCCCGAACCGGCACCGCAGCGCGTCCGCCTGCGTGAACCGCAGTACCGTCACGAACCTGAACTTTCGGCCACAACCAAAACTCTACGCCGCCCGCCCCGGACGCGTGCACTCTCGCCGCGTGAGGTCCTACCGAGCTGTACTCAGCCTTCCCGGCCTGCGCGCCGTGTACGCCGCCCACGCCGTCTCGATGCTGGGAACCGTGGCGGCGCAGGTCGCCCTGTCCATCCTGATCTTCGAGCGGCACCGGTTCGCCGTTGCTGTCGGCCCTCGTCCTGGCCTGCTCGTTCCTGCCGTACGCCGTGAGCGGCGTGCTGTTCTCGTCGATCGCGGACCGATTCCCCGCGCGCCGGGTCCTGGTCGCGTGCGACGTGGTCAGCGCCGCGGCCATCGGACTGATGCTGATCCCGGGAATGCCGGTCGGCGGGCTGCTCGGACTGTTGCTGGTGACCGGGATCGTGGCGCCGATCTTCGCGGGCGCACGGGCCGCCAGCCTCGCGCACCTGTTGCCGACCGACCTCTTCCCGGTCGGCAGGTCCTTGCTGAGGGCAATCAGCCAGGTCGCGGTGCTGACCGGGTTCGCGCTCGGCGGGATCGCGGTCGCGCTGGTCGGCGCGAACTGGTTGCTGGCGCTCGACGCGGTGACCTTCATCGCGTCCGCGGTGCTGATCGCGACAGGTACGCCGTACACGCCGCCGGGGGACCGCAAGAGCAACACGGTCCGCGACTCGTGGACCGGGCTGCAGATCCTGTTCGGCAACACGAAGCTTCGCAATCTGATCCTGCTGACCTGGGTGGCTCCGGCGTTCTCGTCCGTCCCCGACGGACTGGCCGTCGCGTACACCGCTCAGATCGGCACCGCAGCCGCTGCCGCCGGTGCGTTGTTCACCGGGTACGCCGTCGGCAGCGTGCTCGGCGAGCTCGTCGTCGCGCGGTTCACCCCTTCCGCGCGGCGACGGCTCGTCGTCCCGTTCCTGCTGACCAGCCAGCTGCCTGCGATCGCGTTCCTCACCACACCGCCGATCCCGGTCGCCGCGGTACTCCTCGCGATCTCCGGCACGGGCTACGCCTTCAACCAGGGCATCGATCCGCTGATCCTGGAGCACGCCGACCCGTCGTACCGCGGCCGCCTGTTCACCGTCCAAACCAGCGGCCTGATGGCAATCCAGGGCGTCAGCATCGCCCTGGGCGGCGTCGTCGGCTCCTTCCTCGCCCCAAACCTCACCATGGCAGCAGCCGGCATCCTCGGCACCACAATCACCCTCCTGATAGCCCGCCAGGCCCTCACCACAGAGCCACGTCAGCCAATGACTCCGGTCCCCTGAAGACACCAGTCCCTAGTGCTGGGGTACTTCTGTGGTGGCGGCCCAGCTGGCTAGGAGTTTGAGGCTGTCGGCGGTGGGGGTGCCGACGGGGGCGACGTACACGAGGAGCGTGAGCCCTGGGTGGGCGGGGAATTCCATCGCCTCGAAGGTCAGGTCGAGGTCGCCGACGACCGGGTGGCGGAGCTTCTTCAGGCCGGTGCGGTGGAAGCGGACGTTGTGGGCGGCCCAGCGGGTGCGGAAGTCCTCGCTGCGGGTGGACAGCTCACCGATGAGTTCGATCAGCAACTTGTCGTGCGGATTGCGCCCGGCTTCGGAGCGCAGCATCGCGGCGATGTCGTCGGCGGCGCGTTCCCAGTTCGGGAAGAAGTCGTGTGACGCCGGGTCGAGGTAGACGAAGCGGGCGTTGTTGGCGGGGCGGCGAGGGTCCGCGAGCAGCGGAGCGTAGAGAGCGCGGGCCATCCGGTTCGCCGCGAGCATGTCGTGGCGGGCGTTGCGGACCCACGCCGGCGCATCGTTCACGGCGTCGAGAATGAGCTGGACGCTGGCCGGCACGGTCGCCGGAGCGGCCTTGCGGCTGCGCGCGGGGGTCGGCTCGGCGGCGCGGGCGAGATCGAACAGGTGAGCACGCTCGGCGTCGTCCAGTTGCAGCGCGCGGGCAAGCCCTTCCAGGACGGTGTCGGAGGCCCCGGCCAGGTTCCCGCGCTCGAGCCGCACGTAGTAGTCGATGCTCATTCCCGCCAGCATCGCCACCTCTTCGCGGCGCAGCCCCTTGACCCGGCGGTTGCCGCCGTACACCGGCAGTCCCGCCTGCTCAGGGGTGATCCGCGCTCGCCTCGAGGCGAGGAACTCGCGGATCGCAGCTCGGTTGTCCATACCCCCACCGTAGACGGGCCCCCGAGCCTGAAGGAGGTACTGCCATTACCTGGAACGACAGTGACTCCCGCGGGCACGCGGGAGCCCGTTCACTGGCACACATGGAGAAACTGACGAAACCAGCGACCGGGAAAGGGCCGGGGGACTGGTTCGTGGGCGAGGTCTGGTTCGACCAGATCTACCGCGGTGAAGAGCCGTCTCGCGCGCGGGTGAACGTGGTGCGTTTCGCACCCGGCGCTCACACCGCCTGGCATGTGCACGCCATGGGCCAGACCCTGCACGTCACCGAGGGTGTCGGCCTGGTCGGTACCCGGGACGGTCAGGTGATCGTGATGCGCCCCGGCGACACCGTGCACACCCCACCGGGGGAGTGGCACTGGCACGGCGCGACCGTCGATTGCTTCATGACCCACCTGGCCATCTGGGACGGCACCGGCAACCCCGACGTACCGGAGACGACCTGGGGCGAACACGTCACCGACACCGACTACGAGAAGGCACAATCATGACCGAGCAAACCCCCGCCCAGCGGGCGATCGGGGACTTCGCGCCGAAGCTGGTCGAGCTCACCGACGAGGTGCTGTTCGGCGACATCTGGGAGCGCACCGAACTCAGCCTCCGGGACCGGAGCCTGATCACCTGCGCCGCGCTGATCACCAACGGCAGCACCGAACAACTGCGCAGCCACCTCGCCCGCGCCAAGGCCAACGGCCTCACCGAGACCGAACTCAAAGAGGCGATCATCCACCTGGCGTTCTACGCCGGCTGGCCGCGGGCCATGTCGGCGATCACCGTCGCCAAGGACGTCTTCGGCGCAACGGAGCCGGCGAAGTGAGCGGCTGGAGCGAGCAGGAACTGCAGCGAGTCGGACAGGCGACCGAGCTGCAGGTCAGCTCCCGGCGTACCGACGGGTCTCTTCGGCCGTTCGTGACCATCTGGGTGGTGCGTGCCGATGACGCTCTCTACGTCCGGTCCGCCCACGGCACCGACAACCCGTGGTTCCGGCGCGCCACGATCAGCGGCCGGGGTCAGATCCGTGCCGGAGGCATCGAACGCGACGTCGTCTTCGAGGTCCCGGACGACAAGGTCCACAGCGCGATCGACAAGGCCTACCACACGAAGTACGACCGCTACGGCCCACGGATCGTCGGCAGCGTAGTCGGCCAGCTCGCCGCCGCCGGCACCCTCCGCCTCACCCCTGACGACATCAAGAAGCAGTAACTACAGAAGGATTTTCATGCGAGCCACTTATATGTACGGCGCCGGCGACGTTCGCGTTGTCGACGTATCCGACCCGATCATCAAGGAACCGACCGACGCGATCGTCCGTGTTGTGCGGGCCTGTGTCTGTGGGTCCGATCTGCACCCGTACCACTCCCTGGCGGTGACGCCGGACGGCAAATCCATGGGCCACGAGTTCGTCGGTGTTGTCGAAGAGACCGGCAGCGACGTGACCACGGTCAAGGCCGGAGACTTCGTGATCGCGCCGTTCGCCTGGTCCGACGGCACCTGCGACTTCTGCCGCGAGGGCCTGCAGACCTCCTGCCGGCACGGCGGTTTCTGGAACGCCGGCGACGTCGCCGGCGGTCAGGCCGAGGCCGTCCGGGTCCCGCTCGCGGACGGCACTCTCGTCGCCGTACCGGTCGAGGAGACCTCACCGCTGATCCCGTCGCTCCTCACGCTGTCCGACGTGTACGGAACCGGCTATCACGCTGCGATCAAGGGGAACGTCGGCCCGCGCACCAGCGTGACGGTGATCGGTGACGGAGCCGTCGGTCTGATGGCGGTCCTGTCCGCGAAGCGCCTCGGCGCCGAGCAGATCATCCTCATGGGCCGCCACACCGCCCGCACCGACCTCGGCCGCGAGTACGGCGCGACAGATGTCGTAGCCGAGCGCGGAGATGAGGGGATCGCACGGGTTCGGGACCTCACCGGCGGCGACGGTACGCACGTCGTACTCGAGGCCGTCGGTCACCGGCCCGCGTACGACCAGGCGATCGGTGTCGTCCGGGCCGGCGGCGTCATCAGCCGTGTCGGCGTACCGCAGTACACCGACGCCCCGATCGGGTTCGCCAGCCTCTTCTTGCCCAACATCACCCTCACCGGCGGTCCCGCGCCGGCCCGCGCCTACATCGAAACCCTGCTTCCCGACGTCCTCGCGGGCAACGTCGACCCAGGCAAGGTCTTCGACAGCGAGGTCGCCCTCGCCGACGTGGCCGACGGCTACCGCACGATGGACGACCGCACCGCGCTGAAGGTACTCGTCAAGCCTTAGGCACTAGAGCGGATCACGAGCGGCGCCGTGACGAGTCTGCCGGGCTCGTCCGGTTCGCCGCTGATCTCCCGCAGGGCGCGGTCGAACAGGAAGGCGGCGATGTCCCGCAGCGGGATCCGCGCGGTCGTGAGCGGGGTGTCGAGCATGCTCGCGAACGGGAAGTCGTTGAAACCGGTGACCGCGACGTCCTGACCGACGGCGATCCCGCGCCGCTGCAGCGTCCGCATCGCGACGACCGCGAACGCGTCGTTGTCCGCAACCAGAACGTCCGGCGGGTCCAGCTCCTCGACGTACGCCGCCAACGCGTCGAGCGAACCGAACGATCGCGCCACCGTCGACGGGAACTCCCGGACGAACCCGTCCCGCCGCTGATGCACCCACGGCAGCGGACTGTCCGTCGCCAGGTATACCGCCCGCTCCCGGCCGGTCGATCGCAGATGCGCGGCGACACCGGCCATCGACGTCTCGTTGTCCACGTCGACCCAGCACTGCCGATGCTCCGGCCCGGTCCGCCCGAACGCCACGAACGGGAACCGCCGGCGGCTGAGGAACTCGATCCGCTCGTCGTGCGGCATCGTCTCCAGGACGACGATCGCGTCGACCTGCCGTGCCGCGATCAGCTTGTCGTACAGCACGATCTCGGTCGCGGTGTCGGCCGGGGTCTCGACAACATGGACGCCGTACCCGGGGACCGCGGCCGCCTTGACCAGACCGCCGAGCAGGCTGTGCAGGAACCCGCCCAGGCCCGGGTTGTCGTCGTCCACGAGGTCGTCCTCGAAGGACATCGGCAGGCCGATCACCTGGCTGCGCCCGGACGACAACGCGCGGGCAGCGTGGTTCGGGATGTACCCGAGTTCCTGGATCGCGGCGCGCACGGTCCGGACGGTCGGTGCCGCTACGCGGTGTGGCGCGTTGAGCACGTTCGACACCGTCATCGCCGACACCCCCGCCAACCGGGCGACATCCGCGACAGTCGTACGCCGCGGCTTCTCTGCAGCCAACGTTCCCCCTTAGTCACACACGATCCGGGCTGATCCCCCGACCGGAACGTCGATCGCCCACACCTCAGGCGGAGTCGCCGTCTCCCGGTGCACCTCGTGGCCCGAACAGTCCGACACTACGAGGTCGACCCGCCGGTCGCACGCACCTTCGACGTACAGTCGCGGCTCGGCGCCACCGTTCACCACGACCGTGCACGACTCCTGCACCCGCACGACAGGATTCGCGTACACGGCAACCACGGTTTCCGTCGCACCGACCGCGCGGACCTGCGTGTACCGCGCATCCGGTCGCGACGGCAGGAGTACGCCGTGCAGCAGCGCGTCGGCGTGATCGCGCAGGAATCCGAGCCAGTACCGGACCACCTGCTCGTGCCCGGGCGGCAGCGCGTCCAACTCCATCGACACCTGCGGCGTACTGAACAACGCGCCGATGAAGTGCTGCGCGACGTTCTCCGCCGACGCCGACGGGCTCCACATCAGCATGTCCGAATGCACCGCGCGGTCACCGGCCAGCAGCCGGCAGTCGATCGTGCGGACACGATTCTCCACCGCGTCGAGCGCACAGTCGCCGGCCCGCAGGAACGTGCCGAACTGCCAGAGCCTCGGGTGCACGTAGTCCTGCCGGAACTCGATCAGCAGGTCGCGCCGCAGCTTCCGTAGCTCGTCGGTGACGGCCTGCAAGAACCGCTCCACGCCTTCGTCGACGGAGGAGCAGTCACCGCCCGGTGCCGCAGGGACGTTGCTTCGCGCCCAGGAATCGATGAAGTCGATCTTCAGGCCGTCGACGCCCCAGTCACGCACTGGACGAACGCAGCACTCCAGCAGGTGTTCGCGTACCTCGGGATAGCGGGGGTCGAGGACGGCGGTCACCTCGCCGTCGGCAAAGCCGAGTGTGCGGTCCTTCAGCTTGTCCCAGGCCTTCGAGTGCACACCGATCAGCGCCGGCGCGATCCACAGCACGTACTGCTGGCCGGCCGCGTGCACGCGACGTACATGCTCGGCCATGTCGGGGAACTTGTGGCTGGTCGGCTCCCAATCGCCGCAGTACGCGTACCCGCGCCGCGTGTCGTCGGTCTGCCAGCCGTCGTCGACGATGACCGCCTCGGTGCCGTACGCCGCTCCCGCGTGGGCGTGCCGCTCGACGGACTCGGCCGAGACGTGCTGGTGGTCGCTGTACCAGGTCGAGTACATCGCCTGTCGCGCAACCGGCGGTACGTCGGCGATCCGGTCACCCAGCTCGGCCGCCCACTCCGCCGTCACGGCACGCAACGCCTCGGCGAAGTGCTGGGCCCGCGGATCGATCCGCAGCGCGAAGCCTTCGCCCTCGAGATCCGTCACGGTCAGCTCGATCAGCTGTTCCGCGGTCTCCTCGCTCACCCCGACGGCGAAGTCGCAGCCCCGGACGTTCGACGACAAGGAGATGGTCAACACGCTGCGGTCCTGCGGATCGACGAGCGTGGCGACGGGTGCGGAGCGGACGGAACGGAGGTCGCGGTGCGAGCCCCAGTCGGTCGGGAGGTTGCGGCGTGATCCCTGGTCCGCCCGCCAGAGCGTCACCGCGTCCCCGGCCGGCCAGGTCCAGCGCAGCGTCACCGGACCGTCGGCAGCGACGTCGGCCACCACGTCGTACCGCAGGACACCGGGCTCGGCAGCCGCGCGCTCGGTCAGCGAGCCGGGGCCGGTCAGGCTCGCGCTGCGGACGGTACGACCTTCTGCGGAGCGGATCTCAAATGTCGTCACGTGCCGGACTATAGCGGTAAAACCGAATGCTCCGAAGCATTGACGGAATTGCCTGAGGTCCCTATGTTTTACCGCTAATATCCGCGCGGTCTGCCGAAAACCGAACCATCAGAAGGAGAACTGTGATGCCGATCAATGAATTGCCCTTGGGGCGACCGATCACACGTCGTGGATTCCTGGCCGGTGCGGCCGTCGCCGGAGTGGGCTCGAGCGCGTTGCTCACCGCCTGCGCCGGCGGTAGCGCGGGGGGCACCTCGGCCGCCGGCAAGGACGGCGCCGGCGGCGCGGGAGGCAAGGGCGGCACCGTGACCTGGGCCTCCTGGGCGAACCCGGGCGAGGCCGAGCGGTTCCGGCAGATCTCGAAGGACTACGAGGCCGCGCACGGGACCAAGGTCACCTTCCAGGTGGTCGTCGGCGACTACGGCGCCAAGCTGCTCACCCAGCTCGCCGGCAGCAGCGCTCCGGATGTCTTCTACGTGCAGGACTCCGGTATGCAGCGGCTCATCCAGAACAAGAAGGTCGCCGATTTCACCGAGTTCACGGCGAAGGCGGACGCGCCCGTCAAGATCGACGACCTGTACCCGAACCTGATGGGCTGGTGCAAGCCTGCCGACGGCAGCCCGGGCACCTACGGACTGGTCGTCGACTGCAACCCGATCGTGTTCTGGTTCAACAAGGACATGTGCGAGGCCGCCGGCATCACCAAGAACCCCGCGCAGCTGCACGAGTCCGGCGGCTGGAACCGGGACGCCGTCGACGACTTCCTGACCAAGATCAAGGCCACCGGCAAGCGGGGCATGGTGCTGGAAGGGGGCTTCGGTCCCATGCTCAGCTGGATGACCGCGTTCGGAGGCAAGGTCGTCGAGGGCAACAAGATGATCTTCAACGAGGACGCGAAGTCGATGGAGACCCTCGAGTGGCTCTGGGAGGGAATGGCCAGCGGCAACATCGCCTACGGCGGGTCGCTGCCCAAGGGGCAGGCCATCGACGCCCTGTTCTACAGCCAGCAACTCGCCAGCTGCCAGGTGGGACGCTGGATCCTGCCGAACCTCAAGAAGCTGAAGTTCGGCTACGACATCGCACCTTTCGCGTCCGCCGACGGGAAGACCGTCCCCCCGGCGATCGTCTACACCGCCGCCATGGCCGTGAACGCCAAGGCCAAGGATCCCGAAGCCGCGATGTACTTCGCCACCCGGTTCGTCTCCAAGGACGGCCAGAAGGCCCGGCTCTCCGGCGGAGGCAACGCGGTGCCGGCCGTCGCGGGGCTGGACGAGGTCGTGATGGAGAACAAGCAGCCCGAGCACTGTGCCTGGTTCACGGAAGCCGCCAAGAAAGGCTACGCCATCCCGTCGGCCATCGCGTCCAAGGCGGAGGTCGGAGCCAACCTCGGCACCGAGATGGACAAGTCGATCAAGGCCGGCGACAACGCGAAGGCGTGGGCCGACAAGATCTGCAAGTACATCAACAACGGGAAGTGAGACATGGCGCTCGCACTCGATGTGAAGCGCCGACGGCGGACCGAAGCGCTGTGGGGGTACGCCTTTCTCACCCCGCAGCTGATCGGCCTGATCGCCTTCATGGTGGGTCCCCTGGTCTTCGCCGTGGTGCTGTCGTTCTCGAGCTGGGACGGTCTGGGTTCGCGCACGTTCGTCGGGCTGCAGAACTTCATCGGTGTCTGGCAGAACGCCCAGCTGCGGCAGTCCTGGCTGAACACCGCGTGGTTCACCGCCCTTCAGGTCCCCGGACTGCTGATCACCGGCTTCTTCTTCGCGTTCTTCATCCAGAAGGCGGGTCGACTGACGCCGTTCTACCGGATCTTCTTCTTCGCGCCGCAGGTCACGTCGACCGTCGCGGTGGGCGCCATCTGGCTCTGGCTGCTGAACCCCGAGATCAGTCCCATCAACGCCCTGCTGAAGTCGCTCGGGGTGCCGAACCCGCCGGACTGGCTGCAGGATCCGGGGACGGCGATCCCGGCGATCGTCCTGGTGTCGATCTGGCAGGGCCTCGGCTACATGATCGTGATGTTCGTCGCCGGTCTGCAGAACATCTCGCCCACCCTGATGGAGGCCGCCGACATCGACGGCGCCTCGGAATGGCAGAAGCTGCGCAAGATCACCCTGCCGCTGCTGTCGCCGACCATCCTGTTCCTGTCGATCACCTCGATCATCGGGTCCTTCCAGGTGTTCGACTACATCTACTTCTTCTTCGACACCACAGCGCCGGCGAACGCCCACACGATCGTGTACGACATCGTGAACATCGCCTTCCGTGAGTTCAAGTTCGGGTTCGCCGCGGCCATCGCGGTGTACCTGTTCCTCATCCTGCTGGTCCTGACCGGCCTCCAGTTTCTTGCTCAGAAGAAGTGGGTGCATTACACCGAATGACTTCCTCATCACGCGAGATCGGCGCTCGGGCCCTCGGGCCGGCGCGTCGAAGGAATGCTGCTCATGGGCTGAGGCGGTTCAAGCCGTCCTGGATTCCGCTGCACCTGCTGCTGGTCGCGGGCTCCCTGGTGATGTTCGTGCCGTTCCTGTGGATGTTGTTCTCGGCCATGAAGCCGCTGGACGAGATCTTCGCGCAGCCGCCGAAGCTCCTGCCGAAGGTCTGGCAGCCGCAGAACTTCGTCACCGCCTGGCAGGGCGCCGACTTCGCGCGCGCGTTCTTCAACAGTGCCTATATCGCCGGCCTGGTCACGGTCTTCACCCTGCTCACCTGCTCGATGGCCGCCTACGCCTTCGCGCGGATCCGTTTCCCGGGGCGGAACGCGATCTTCGGCATCTTCCTGGCCACCATGATGGTTCCGTTTCAGCTGACCGTGATCCCGCTGTACGTCATCATGGGTCAGCTCCGCTGGATCGACACCCACCTGGCGCTGATCGTCCCGCCGGCGTTGTTCAACGCCTTCGGGGTTTTCCTCCTCCGCCAATACGTCCGCGGTATTCCGCTGGAGCTGGAGGAGGCCGCATCGATCGACGGCGCGGGGCGGGTCCGGATCTTCACCACGATCATCCTGCCGCTGCTGCGGACCCCACTCGTGGCCCTCGGCATCTTCGTGTTCCTGGGACAGTGGAACTCGTTCTTCTCGCCGCTGATCTTCCTGAACAGCGACCGGAACTTCACGATTCCGCTCGTGGTCAACCAGTTCAAGGGCGCCTACTCCTCCGATTGGACGAGCCTGATGGCGGCCACGACCATGGCGGCGCTGCCGATGCTGCTGATCTTCATCATCGCCCAGCGCCAGATCGTGCAAGGTATCGCTCTGTCCGGCTCGAAGACCTGACAGGTACTCACGGTCTCAGGTGGAAAGTGAGCCTCTGATCGCCGGCCGGTACGCCGGGAGCGCTTCCGCCAAGGTGGGATAGTGCTCCAGCGGCCGGCCGGTGCCGGTGGCCCGCATGAGGTCGGCCAGCCACTGGCCGGCTCCGGAGGCGCGCAGCCAGCCGCCGTGCCGGACGGCCAGTTCGTGCGCGTCGGCGAGAACGTCGAGGCCGGTCGCCTCCATCGCCGTGACGCGCCGCAGGTCGACGACGAGTCGCGGCAGCTTGGTGGTGATGACGTGTTGGAGTTCGTGCGCGAACGTCGGGGCGGTACGGACATCGACGGTGCCCGCCACCCGGACGACCGCACAGTCACCGACAGAACTCCAGCTACAGACGAAGGGTCCGCTCACCTCTGCCGGTCGGTGGGCGGACCTGGTCGCACGGGGTGTCTTCATGCGTCCCGGTACCCCGCGGCTAACCCGCACCGCGGGCACGGTGAAGTTCAAGCGTTCGTCAGTCGCGACCGAGGATGCCCTGCTCGTAGCCTTTGGCAACGGCTGCGGCACGGTCGGTGACACCGAGTTTGGTGAAGACGTGGCTGAGGTGCGTTTTCACCGTGGCTTCGCTGATGAAGAGCTCGCGGGCGATGTCGCGGTTCGACGTACCCTTCGCGACCAGCTCCAGGACCTGCCGTTCGCGTGCGGCCAACGGACTCGGCGCCGGAGAACGGACCGCGGACACCAATCGCGATGCGACGGCGGGGGAGAGCACCGTGCGGCCGGCCGCAGCCTGGCGGACGGCGTTGAACAACTCGTCCTGCGGCGCGTCCTTGAGCAAGTAGCCGGTGGCGCCCGCTTCGATCGCCGGCAGCGTGTCGGTGTCGGTGTCCCAGGTCGTCAGGACCAGTACCTTCGAGCGGATGCCGCGGCGGGTCAGCTCGGTGATCGCGTCGAGCCCGCCACCACCCGGCATCCGGAGGTCCATCAGGATCACGTCCGGCGTCAGCTCTGCGGCCAGCTCGACCGCCTCGATGCCGTTCGACGCCTCTGCGAGCACGGTGAAGCCGGGCGTGGACTCGAACATGCCACGTAGACCGTTGCGGACCACGGGGTGGTCGTCGACGAGGAGCAGTGAGATGTCAGCCATGGAGCACCAACGGTATGCGAGCCGACACCGCCGTACCGAAGCTTGGTTCGGACTCGACCGTGAGAGAACCGGCGATGCGTTCGGCGCGGGCCCGCATGCCGTCGAGGCCGAAACCACCAGTGCCCGTGCGGGCCGACAGAGCCAGCGGATCGAAGCCCTTGCCGTCGTCGCGAATGTCCACCGTCACCTCGTCGTCCATGAAGCTGAGGGTCACGCCGACGCGGGTCGCGGCGGCGTGCTTCGACACGTTCGCCAGCGCTTCCTGCGTGATCCGCAGGACGGTCGCCGAGAACTCACCGTGCAGGTGCTGCGCCGTACCGGTCAGGGTGAACTCGGCGGGTACGCCGGTCCGCTCGGACCACTGGTCAACGGTCTTGCGGAGCGCTTCGGGGAGACCGTCGTACGACAGGCCCGCCGGGGCGAGGTTCTGCACCGAGCGGCGCGCCTCGCCCAGGCTGTGCCGGGCCAGATCGGTCGCCCGGCCGACGTGCTCCTTGACGGCGGCCGGGTCGGACGAATTCGCCACCACCTGCAGCTGGGCGATGATGCCCGTCAGCCCCTGCGCGATCGTGTCGTGGATCTCCGCCGCCAGCCGGCGCCGCTCGTCCGCGATGCCCGCTTCCCTTGCCTGCACAAGGAGTTGGGCCTGCAGCGCGGCGTTCTCGTCACGGGCCTGCTCGAGCTCGGTGATGGTCGCAGCCCGGGACTGCGACCGCGCCTCCTGCTGCTCCGCGAAGTGCTTGACGACGGTCAGCAGCACGTTGTTCGCGATCAGCAGGCCACCGAACACCAGCCAGCCGGCCCGGTCGCGGAACGGCATACCGCCGGTCTGCGCACCGGCGATCGGGATCGAGCAGGCGAACAGTGCGAGCCGCTGCCGTTTCCGGCCGGGAATCAGTTCGTCGGCGTCGTAGTAGCCGGCCACCACGAAGAACGCGAAGAACCCGTTCAGGACCGTCAGCACGAACGCGATCGCCCACCGGACCACGTAGTACGTCACCGACACGGCGTTCGGGCCGCGGTGCAGGCGGCCGCTCCGGTCCCACCACACCAGCATCACGAGTGCGATCGCCACCAGCGCCACCGCCACGAGCCGCTCGCCGGCGAGCGGCATCAGCTTCCCGGAGGTCAAGGCCGCCAGGAAAAGGCCGAGGCCGAGCAGGAAGAACGGCGCCCAGCGCTGGAAGGCCGCTTGGCGCCGATCAAGCTCGCTGTCGGCCGTCGTCACCTGCCCAGTCTGCACGAACGTCCTACTCCCACCGGAACCAGCGCGCGGCTGCCACCGACAGGAGCACCGCCCACGCCGCGAGCACGCCCAAGTGGGACCAGTCCGGCCAGTGCCCGGCCGCGGACTGCTCGAGCGCCTGGGAAGCGGCCCCGAACGGCAGGAGTACGACGATCTCCCGCAGCGTGTGCGGCATCGACTGAACGGGTGCCCACAGTCCGGCGGAGAACAGGCTCGGGAAGAACACCACCATGCCGACGCCGGTCGCGAGCCGTGCAGTCGGAGCGAGCGCCGAGATCAGAGCGCCGAGGGCCAGCGCGGCGGTGACCGTGAGCAGGAACGCCAGCGCGTAGCCGAAGGCCTGCTTCGGCAGTTGGACGTCGAACGCGAGCCGCCCGATCGCCAGGCAGACCAACGCCGACAGCACTCCCGCGGCGCCGTTCAGTCCCATCTGCGCGGTGAGCAGCGCGGACGGCCGGACCGGGGTCAAGGACATCCGGCGCAGGATGCCGCGTTCGCGATAGCCGGTGATCACCGGCGGCATCGCCTGCAGGCCGGTGACGATCAGCGCGACCAGGACGAGGGTCGGCACGTACACGTCGATGATCCGCATCCCGAGCCCGGGGTCGAACTTCCGGAAGCTCCGGATCGACCCGAGGATCACCAGCAGCAGCGGCGGGAAGCCGAGCGTCCAGAACAGGGAGCCGGCCTCCCGGCGGAACAGTCGCGCTTCGGCCCGCAGTACGGCGGTCCTCGGCGAAGGTCGGCGTACGGCCGCGATGGTGCTCATTTGGTGGCTCCTGTGAGGTCGAGGAAGGCGTCGTCGAGGGTCGCGTCGGTGACGCGGAGCTGGTGGGCGGTGATGCGGTGCCGGGCGAGCAGCGACAGCAGCGCGGTCACGGTCTCGTCGGATCCGCCGAGCGTGATCCGGCCGTCCTTGTCCTCGACCGACGCGAGCGCCGGCAGCGCCGCCACGTCCGCGTCGTCGAGCGGCACCGACGGGGTGAACGAGATGATCGTGGAGCCCGCGGTCCGGCTGATCAGTCCCTGCGGAGTGTCGAGCGCGGTGATCCGGCCCTGGTCGATCAAGGCGATCCGGTCGCACAGGCGCTGCGCTTCCTCCATGAAGTGCGTGACCAGCAGGACGGTGACGCCGCCGGCGCGGACGTCCTCGACGATCTCCCAGGTGTCCCGGCGGGCGCGCGGATCGAGACCGGTGGTCAGCTCGTCCAGTACGACGACGCGCGGGTTGCCGATCAGCGCGAGCGCGATGAACAGTCGTTGCTTCTGGCCACCACTGAGGACACCGAACCGGGTGTTCAGCTTGCCGGTCAGGCCGAGTCGCTCGGCGAGCGGCCGCCAGTCGGCCGGGTTCGGGTACAAGGCGGCGTACAGCTCGAGGGCTTCGCGGACCGTGAGTTTGGCCTGCAGCTCGCTCTCCTGCAGTTGCGCGCCGAGCACCTGCGTGACCGCGGCATGGTCGGCGACCGGGTCGAGTCCGGCGACCCGGACCCGACCGCCGTCGGGGATGCGGAGGCCTTCGACGCACTCGACGGTGGTGGTCTTGCCGGCGCCGTTCGGCCCGAGGATCCCGAAGATCTCGCCCTCGTCGACGCTGAACGACACCTCGTCGACGACGGTGCGGCCGCCGTACGCCTTGCGCAGGCTGCTGACTTCGACGATCGGCTTCGTTGTGATCATGCCTCAAGCGTCGTGGACGGCATGCGCTCACCACATCGCCCGACGAGCTGGTCCCGGCATCAGCCATTCGGGTGATGCCGGGACTACACCTACCTACTTCGTGTAGAGCGCCTCGACGTCGGTGCCGTGCTTCTCCATCACGATGTGGCGGCGCAGCGAGAGCTTCAGCGACAGCTCGCCGGACTCCTGGGTCCAGTCGATCGGGAGGATCGAGAACTTCTTGATCGCCTCGGCGTGCGAGACCGAGGCGTTCGCGTCGTCGATCGCCTTCTGCACCTCGGCGATCAGGTCGGCGTCCTGGGTCAGCGCCGCCGGGTCGGTCGGCTTCCCGCGCTCGGTCGCCCACGGAACGATGGTCTCCGGGTCGATCGTGATCAGCGCCGCGATGAACGGCTTGCCGTCGCCGACGACCATGCACTGGCTGACCAGCGGGTGCAGCCGGATCTGGTCCTCGAGCATCGTCGGCGCGACGTTCTTCCCGCCGGCCGTCACCAGGATCTCCTTCTTCCGGCCGGTGATCCTGATGAACCCGTCGACGTCGAACTCGCCCAGGTCGCCGGTGTGGAACCAGCCGTCCGCGTCGATCGCGTTCGCGGTCGACTCGTCGTTCTTCCAGTAGCCCTGCATCACCTGGCCGCCCTTGAAGAGCAGCTCACCGTCGTCCGCGACACCGACCGTCACACCAGGAAGCGGCCGGCCCACGGTGCCGATGCGGAGATCGTCGGGCAGGTTCACCGACACCGCGGCGGTGGTCTCGGTCAGGCCGTAGCCCTCCAGGACCGGTACGCCGATCCCGCGGAAGAAGTGACCGAGCTTGTCGCCGAGGGGAGCGCCGCCGGACACGGCGTACTGCACCTGGCCGCCGAGCACCGTCCGCAGCTTGCCGAAGACGAGCCGGTCGAAGAGCACGTGCTTGGCCTTCAGCCCGAACGACGCGCCGCCCTTGTCCTGGGCCTGCGAGTACGCGATCGCGGTCTCCGCGGCGGCGTCGAAGATCTTGCCCTTGCCGTCGGCGTGCGCCTTCTGGCTGGCCGAGTTGAACACCTTCTCGAACACCCGGGGCACGCTCAGGATGAACGTCGGCTTGAACGCGCCGAGGTCCTCGACCAGGTTCTTCACGTCGGCGCTGTGCCCGACCTTGACCCGCTTCATCACGCAGCCGACCTGGATGATCCGGGCGAACACGTGCGCGAGTGGCAGGAACAGCAAGGTGCTCGCGCCGGTGGTGTCGAACAGCTCGTCGAGGATCTTCACCGCGGGATCGAGCTCGGCGATGAAGTTCGAGTGGCTGATCTTGCAGCCCTTCGGGCGTCCCGTCGTACCGGAGGTGTAGATCAGGGTTGCGAGGTCGGACGGCGTGACCGCGGAGCGGCGCTTGTCGAACTCGGCGTCGGTGATTTCCTGGCCGAGCGCGGTCAGTTGGTCGACGGCGCCGGCCTCGATCTGCCAGACCTCCTGCAGCGCGGGCGCTTCGGCCCGGGAGGTCTCGACGACCGCGCCGTGGGTCGCGTTCTCGACGACGGCGACGACCGCCTCGGAGTCGGTCAGGATCCACTGGATCTGCGAGGTCGAGGAGGTCTCGTAGATCGGCACGGTGACCGCGCCGATGCTCCAGATCGCGTAGTCGATCAGGGTCCACTCGTACCGCGTCGCGCTGAGCAGGGCGACCCGTTCACCGTGCTTCACGCCCGCCGCGATCAGGCCCTTGGCGACGCCCGTCACCTGCTGCGCGAACTCCGCCGCGGTGACATCGGTCCACGCAGACCCCGTACGGCGGCTGAACACCGCGGTGTCAGGATGAGAGGACGCGTTCGCCCACACCGGGTCGCTCAGGCTCCCGGTGGGCGGTTCTGTCACAGCAGGAACGGTGTACTCACGCATCCGCGTCTCCTCAGTCGGTCCCGAATTGTCGACTTTCCGGCGCACGCTACAGTCACCTACCCACAAGTAGCCAGGTTTATGTGACCGAAGGAACTAGGTTCTCGGCATGCCATTGCTCGACATCAGTTGCGACGACCTCGTCGTTGCTGATCCAGCCTACGTTGCCGAGCGACTCGGTTCGGACACCCTGTGGCGTGAGTGGTGGCCGGACCTCACCCTGACACCGTCCGAGCGGCGCGGCCGGGAGGGAACCCGGTGGGCGGTTACCGGTGCCGCGATCGGTACGGCGGAATGGTGGCTGGAAGCCGTCCGGGACGGCGTCGTCGTGCACTGGTACCTGCGGGTCGACCCCGCGAAACCGGTCCGCGGCCGCGCGGTCGAGCGCTTGAAGGAGCGGTACGTCGCGGCGTACCGGGAGCGGCTGTGGGCGTTCAAGGACGAGGTCGAAGCGGGCCGCGCGGCGGGCGAACGCCGTACCGGATCCGATCCCGCGATAGTCTCCGGGGAGGACGCGGATCCATCGGGGGATCCGGCGGTCCCGCAGACCCCGGGCAAAGCGAAGAGGTGAATCGATGGCGGAACAGACCACCTCGACCATCCAGGTGAACGCGACCCCCAAAGAGATCATGGCGGTGATCGCGGACTTCGCGGCGTACCCGGAATGGGCGGACTCGATGCGCGAGACCGAGGTGCTGTCCACCGACGAGGCAGGCCGGCCGAACAAGGTGCGGTTCAAGGTGGACGCCGGCGCGATCTCCGACGAGTACACGCTGGCCTACGTCTGGTCCCGCAACGAGGTGACCTGGACGCTGGTCGAGGCGAAGATGGTGAAGGGGATGGACGGCGCGTACGTCCTGAAGGATCTGGGAGCCGAGGGGACCGAGGTGACGTACCGGCTGGCTGTGGATGTGGCGATCCCGATGATCGGCATGCTCAAGCGGAAGGCCGAGAAGGTCATCATCGACACGGCTCTCAAGGGCCTCAAGAAGCGCGTCGAGTCCTGATCCAGTGACTCGGGTACTGCTGTACACAGGTAAGGGCGGCGTAGGCAAGACGACCTCCGCCGCGGGGACGGCCACGCTCGCGGCACTGCGCGGGCTGCGGACGCTGGTGCTGTCGACGGACGCCGCGCACTCGCTGTCGGACGCGTTCGACTCCGAGGTCGGGCCGGAGCCGACCGAGATCGACGACCTGCTGTTCGTCCAGCAGATCAACGCGCAGCGCAAGTTCGAGCGGTCCTGGGGCGACATCCAGGCGTATCTGCGGTCGGTGCTGCACATGGTCGGCGTCGACCCGGTCGAGGCCGAGGAACTGACCGTGCTTCCCGGCGCCGAGGAGGTGCTCGCGCTGCTCGAGGTGCGCGACCACGTCCGGTCCGGCCGCTGGGACGTGATCGTCGTCGACTGCGCCCCGACCGCGGAGACACTCCGCCTGCTGGCGCTGCCCGAGGCCCTGAACTGGTACCTCGAACGGATCTTCAACGCCGAACGCAAGATGATGCGGACGTTCCGGCCCTTCATCAACCGAGGGGTCAGTCTGAACCGCGGGTCGAGCATCCCGATGCCGGACGACACCGTCTTCGACGCGCTGCGGCGGCTGCAGGCCGACCTGTCCGACATCCGCACGCTGCTGGCCGGCCCGGACGCCTCGGTGCGGTTGGTCCTGACGCCGGAAGCGGTCGTGGTCGCCGAGGCCCGGCGGTCGCTGACCAGGCTGTCGCTGTACGGGTACCGCGTGGACGGCGTCGTGGCGAACCGGGTGTTCCCGGCGGCCGGGGCCGACACCTGGCGCCGGCAGTGGGTCGCGGCGCAGCGGGGGATTCTCGAGGAGGTCGCGGACTCGTTCCGGCCGCTGCCGATCTGGGAGTCGCCGTACCGCGTCTGTGAGCCGGTCGGCGTCGAGGAACTGGCCGCGTTCGCGGTGGAGATGTACGGCGGGGACGACCCGTTCGCGCGCGCCACGGACGACACGTCGCTCTGGGTGGATCGGCATATCGACACCGACGGGCGGACGTACACGCTGACGATGCCGTTGCCGTTGGCATCCGCCGACGAGCTGGAGCTCGCGCGGCACGGGGACGAGCTGATCATCACCGTCGGGTCGTACCGCCGGGTGCTGCCGCTGCCGGCCGCTCTCGCGCGTGGCGTGGTCGCGGGCGCACGGCTGGACGAAGGCCGGTTGCAGGTGCGGTTCTCGCCGCGGGAGACCGCGCGGCCGGCGGCGCCCTCGTCGGAGGTGCCGAGCGGATCAGGTCCGTTGGAGTCGGCGCAGGAGCTGGCGCAGGGGCTGACGGCGGAGTACCACGAGGCGCTGACTCGTCGCGAGGCGGCGCGGTGAGCAAGGATTCCACGGGCTCGGTCGGCTCGGTCGCTGAGGAGGCCGCGAAGCTGTTCGCCGTACTGCAGAACGCTGCCCATGACGCGCCGCCCGCGGACGAGACCGCTCAGGAGTCTCGGGAGCATGAGCACAAGTTGGGGCCCGACTGTGTCTGGTGCCCGGTCTGTCAGCTGATCCACCGGGTGCGGAACACCAGCCCGGAGACGATCGAGCAGCTGTCGACGGCGGCTGCGCACGTGCTCGGCTCACTCAGATCTCTGCTGGAGGCCGCCGCGGACGCGGCCCGGCAGACGCGGGAGGACGCAGCGCCGCGGTCCTCGCCATCGGACGAGGAACCGGCCCAAGAATCGACCCGGTCCCGGGTGGACCGGATCGACGTGAGTGAGGACCCCGAACCATGGGACTGACGATCGGCATCGACGTCGGCGGTACGAAGATCGCGGCCGGTGTGGTCGACGAGCACGGCGAGATCATCGCGCGCACGCATCGCGACACCCCGGCCGACTCGGTCGACGCCACCGCGGCGGCGATCTGCGACGCGGCGGCCGAGCTGATCGCGAACCACGCGGTGGAAGCGGTCGGGATCGGCGCGGCCGGCTTTGTCTCCTCGGACCGGTCGACGGTGCTGTTCGCACCGAACCTGGCCTGGCGGGACGAGCCGCTCGGCGCGCGGGTCGCGGAGCAGTTGAAGGTCCCCGTCGTGGTCGAGAACGACGCGAACGCGGCGGCCTGGGGCGAGTTCGCGTTCGGCGCGGCCAAGGACGTCGAGCACATGGTCTGCATCACGGTCGGCACCGGGATCGGCGGCGGCGTGGTGATCGACGGCGAACTGCTGCGCGGTGCCCATGGTGTGGCGGCCGAGCTCGGCCACATGCGCGTCGTACCCGGTGGGCATCGGTGTGGGTGCGGGGCGCGCGGTTGCCTGGAGCAGTACGCGTCCGGGCGGGCGCTGGTGCGCGAGGGCAAGGCGCAGGCCGAGTCCGGGTCGCTGGCTGCGGCGCAGATGCTGAGCGTGTGCGGGATCACGGACCCCGAGGAGCTGACCGGGCCGATGATCACTGAGGCGGCGATGACTGGCGACCCGTGCGCCGTCGAGCTGCTCGAGGACCTCGGGCGCTGGCTCGGCGAAGGACTCGCGAGTCTCGCGACGATGTTCGACCCGAAGCTGATCGTGATCGGCGGCGGTGTCAGCGCGGCCAAGGACCTGCTGATGAAGTCCGCGCTGCAGGCGTTCGAGAAGAACCTCCCCGCCAAGTCGAACCGGCCGCACGCCGCCTTCAGCCTGGCCGAGCTGGGCAACGACGCGGGCCTGATCGGCGCGGCCGACCTGGCTCGCCGGCCGGCCCCGGCGCCGGTCGAGGCTCGATGATTGTCCTGACCTGGGATACTGGAGGCACTCCAGCGGGGGTCGCGAGGAAGGTCGAACCTTGGCTTTGACGCAGGCTTTGACGATCGGGATCGACATCGGCGGGACCAAGGTCGCCGCCGGAGTGGTCGACCCGGAGGCCAACATCCTGGACCGGGTACGGCGGGACACGCCGACAACGGACCCCAAGGAGACCGAGGACGCGATCGCGGAGATCGTCCGCGACCTGGAGTCGCGGCACGACGTGATCGCGGTCGGCATCGGCGCGGCCGGGTTCGTCGACGGCACCCGGTCGTCGGTGCTGTTCGCGCCGCACCTCGCCTGGCGGCACGAGCCGCTGCGGGACGCGGTCGAGCGTCGGCTCGGCCTGCCGGTCGTCGTCGAGAACGACGCCAACGCGGCCGCCTGGTCCGAGTGGCGGTTCGGCGGCGGTCAGGGCGAGAGCCACCTGGTGTGCGTCACCCTCGGCACCGGCATCG
The DNA here is from genome assembly GCA_963822475.1 of uncultured Actinomycetota bacterium. Classification (GTDB taxonomy): domain Bacteria; phylum Actinomycetota; class Actinomycetes; order Propionibacteriales; family Kribbellaceae; genus Kribbella. Next base: position 723,735 of record CAWGHT010000004.1, on the reverse strand, counting down.
GCGGCGCGATTCTGAACGACGGCGCGTTGCAGCGCGGGAAGTTCGGGATCGCGGGCGAGTTCGGGCACATGCAGGTCGTTCCGGGTGGTCACCGCTGCGAGTGCGGGAACCGCGGCTGCTGGGAGCAGTACGCCTCCGGCAACGCGCTGACCCGGGAGGCCCGTGAGCTGGCGCTGTCCGGTTCGCCGGTCGCACACAACCTGCTGCGGGCGGCCGAGGGCGATCCGCGGAAGATCAACGGCCCGATGGTGACCGAGCTGGCCAAGGACGGCGACCCGGTCGCGGTCGAGCTGCTCGAGGACGTCGGCCGCTGGCTCGGCATCGGCCTCGCGAACCTGGCCGCCGCGCTCGACCCGGGCACGTTCGTGATCGGCGGCGGTGTGTCCGACGCGGGCGAGCTCCTGCTGGCGCCGGCGCGGGAAGCGTTCAAGCGGACGCTGACCGGTCGCGGGTTCCGCCCGGAGGCGCGGATCGTCCGCGCGGTGCTCGGTCCCGAGGCGGGCCTGGTCGGTGCGGCCGACCTGGCGCGTGAAGAGGCGACGTGGTTGCGCCGAGTCCGGGTGAAGACCACCGCAGTGACCGCGAAGTCGGCTGCGGCGCGTGGACGGTCGACCCGTCTCGAGCGGGCGGCCCGGAAGACCGCGGGACGGCGTACCGGGATGCGCGCCGCGGCGCAGGACACCGACCTGCACCCGGCTGACCTGAACGGCGACCCTGACGCATGAGTGATGGCGCCCTGCGGGTGCTGTCGTACAACGTGCACCGGTGGGGAGACGACCGTACGGCGCTCGCTCGCGTGGTACGTGCGTGCGCGCCCGACGTGATGCTCGTGCAGGAGGCCCCGACCTGGTTCGGGACCCGGAAGAAGCGGCGCGCGATGGCGGCGAGCTTCGGGATGCGGTACGTCGCGGCGTCCGCCCGGAACGCGATCCTGGTTGCTGACGGCATCGAACTCGACGCGTCGCTGCACTGGCGGATCTGGCGGCCGTTCGTCCGTCGGCGCCTGAACTTCGTCGCCACCCAGCTGCCCGGCGGCGCCGTCGGCGGTCAGGTCCTCATCGGCACGACGCGGGTCGCTGTTGTCTGCTGTCATCTCGGGCTGCACCTCCTCGGCCGTCAGCACGAGCTCGAGCAGGTCCTGAAGCGCTGTCGCGCCTTCGGTACGCCGTACCTGCTGGCCGGCGACCTGAACGAGGAACCCGACGGCCCGGTGTGGAAACGACTCGCCGAGGAGGGCCTGACCGACCTCGGAGCCGACGCCGGCCCGACCTTCAGCTCCACAAATCCCCACAAACGCATCGACGGCGCCCACCTGTCACCCGCACTCCAGGGACGCATCCTCCCAACCCCCGCCTCCACAGACGACCTCGCCGCCGCCTCCGACCACCTCCCAATGCTGATCGAACTCAGACCCTGAACTCGACCAACGGATCAGTGACGACGTCGCGCCAGTTGGCGCGATGTGTCTCGGTCCGGAGCCGGTAGTACAGGGTTTCCCGGCGTACGTCGTCCGCGCTGCCGGAGTGGCCGCCGATGTTGTGCGCCAGCAGGTAGTGCGCGAAGAGCACGCTCCCGGCCGCTCCGGTGGCCTGGATCGGATCGCCGAGCGGGACGTCGGGGTAGGGGCCCGGGTTCATCTCGTCGACCCGGGACAGCGCCTCGGCGCCCCGCTCGGCCAGGTAGGCGCCGAACCGAAGGTGCGTTCCCGGCCAGAGGTAGAGATTGCCCCGGTCCAGCTCCTCGTGGGAGGTCAGCCACAATCCGGCGAGCATCGTGAACGTCCCCGGCGTGCCGTCCTCCAGGGTCGGCGTGATCCCGTCGACGTGTGGACCGCCCGGCCGGTGCGGCCACGGCGGGATCGTCGTCGCGACCTGGGCCTGGTCCGGCTCGAGCAGCTCCAGCTCGGGCCGCAGCAACTGGGCGGCCAGCTCCGCGATGCCAGCTGCGCGATACAACACCAGCAGCGGGTGTGCGTCGTCGAGGGCAGGCCACAGGAAGTGCGCGCCGACACCTTCCGGCGGCTGGCGTTCGAGCATCTCGCCCACGGTCCGGCGAGTGGCGGCGATCTGCTCGTCGGTGAGTACGCCGGGCACGACGACGTACCCCTCGTTCCGGAACTGCGTCCGCTGTGCCTCGGTGATCTGCCGCATTCCGCCAGTCCACCAGCGGTGCCCCTGAGCGGCAAACGAATTAGGTCTTCTTGCGGTTGAGGAAGGCGAGCATGGCTTCTTGGGCTGCGGGGGAGCCGAAGAGGCTGGCGGAGAGTTCGGCGAGGTCTTTGCCGCGGGCATCTATGTCGGCGAGTAGCTCCCGGTTGAGGAGTTGCTTGGTTTCGCGGAGGCCTTGCGGTGCGCCCTTGAGGAGGGACGTGAGCACTGTGTCGACGGCGGCGTCCAGGTCGGCGTCAGGGACCGTCAGCGTGAGGAGCCCGAGGCGCGCGGCTTCGAGGGCGTCGAAGGCGTTGCCGGTCAGGAAGGTGTACGCCGCCGCGCGGTCCGTGAGCCGGGGGAGGACCGTCAGCGAGATCGTCGCCGCCGCGAGCCCCAGCCGGACCTCGGTCAGCGCGAACGTCGCGCTCTCCCCGGCGATGCTGATGTCGGCCGCCGCCACGATCCCGATGCCGCCGGCCCGCGCCGGCCCCGCGACGCGCGCGACAACCGGCTTCGGGTTCGCCACGATCGCCCGCTGTACGTCGACCATCCGCTGCGCGCCGACGCCCATCCCGACGGTCGTCGCCTCGGACAGATCCGCCCCCGAGCAGAACACGTCCAGCGCCGACCGAACCACGATCACCCGCACCGCGTCATCCGCCCCCGCCGCCTCGAGCCGCGCCAGCAGCTCACCGGTCAACTGCTGCGACAACGCGTTCTTGTTGTGCGGCGAGTCGAGCGTGATCGTCGCGACGCCGTCGGCCACATCCAGGTGCACGAGTTCGGTCATGGGGTCATCAAACACCCAATGCCGTCCCGTCCGCTGTGGGCCGGGTTACGTCACGGCCCCGACGGGGACGACGTGGGGTTGAGGGGGTCGGCGTGGCGGTGGGTGATTTTCCATGCGCCGTACTCGGCCCGGAACACCATCGTCGTACGCAGCAGGTGCGGCACCGGATCCGGTTGGGTGATGTGCTGGACGGTGCCGCGCTCGATCGCGACCGTGTACGCCGTGTCCGCGCCGACGTGCTTGACGAGGTACTCGAACTCGATCTTCGCGCCGCTGGGGCGGAACTGCGAGGACGCCCACTCGTACCGCGGCCCGATCTCGGACCAGCCGACCTCCTGGCCGCCGAACCCGCCGAAGATCGAGGTCTGTTCGCTGTGCGACACCAACGGCAACCACAACGACGGATCGCCGTTGACGAACGCGGTGTTGGCCTCCTCGAAGCGTCGCAGAAACGATGCGAAGTCTTCAGTCACCAAACCAGTCTCACCCGGCGACAGGGTCACTTGATGTCGGCGTACGACGGGGAGAGTTCGCGGGCCAGGTGCTCGACGAACAGGCCGACGTCCGTGACGATCCCGCGGGCCTGGGACGAGCCGCGGTCCGCGAGTTTCGTCACCGTCGCCGGGTTGATGTCCACGCAGGTCAACGGGATCGACGCCGGCAGAATGTTGCCGGTGGCAACCGAGTGCAGCATGGTCGCGGCCATCAGGCAGTACCCGACGCCGTCCAGTTCGGCCCGCATCGCCCGCTGGCCCTCGAGTACGTCGGTGTAGACGTCCGGCAGCGGGCCGTCGTCGCGCACCGACCCGACCAGGACGAAACGCTTCCCCTGCCGAACCAGCGCGTGCATCACCCCGGACGTCAGCACGCCCTGCTCCACCGCGGCCGCGATCGACCCGGCCTTGCGGATCGTGTTGATCGCCCGGATGTGGTGCTCGTGCCCGTGCTCGACGCCCCGCCCGCGGGCCAGATCCACGCCGAGCGACGTCCCGTACAGCGACGACTCGATGTCGTGCGTCGCGAGCGCATTGCCGGCGAACAGTACGTCGACGTACCCGGCCTCGACGATCGCGACCATCGCGGGCGCGGCGCCGGTGTGCACGATGCCGGGACCGCCGACCCAGAGCACCTTCTGCCCGTTCGCCTTCGCCTCGCGCATCCCGTCCGCGACCTGCTTGACCAGCACCCGCTGCGGCTTCTCCGACGACACGTCCGACTCCATGAAGCCGAACCCGTCCTCGGTGCTCGTCACGATCGGGGGCGTGACCCGCACGCCCTGCGCACTCGCGATGATCCTCATCCCGGCGCGTACCTCGGACATCGGAATCGTCCGTACGGCGTCACCCTCGACGAGCAGCCCGCAGTCCATCTCCGGGTTCTGGACGGTGACCCAGTGGCCGCCGAGCCGGACGCTGGTCGGCAGGTTCGTGGTCGAGTAGAACCCGTCCGGGAACACCCCGTCCTGGCTGACCTCGGTGATCTCCGGCGTACCGGGGTCGACCAGGTTCGCGCCCTTGGTCTGGATCCGCATCAGCAGCCGCTGCAGCGACTCCTCGTCCTCCGCGCCGACCGTCATCCGGACCGTGGACGGGTCGTCCTTGTCGTAGCCGAGGTCGAACTTGTCCAGCGTGTACTCGCCGCCGTACCCGCGAATGTCGTCGAGCACCCGGGACAGCAACCCGGAGTCCATCAGGTGGCCGGTGATCTCGACCGTCTCGGTGACCTGCACGGGTGCCCTCCCAAACGAGTGATGTCGTCAGATTGTCCGACGATCCGCACTCTAACTCAGACGACGGCTCCGTCGTCACCGCCGTCACCCGGAGGGAGTCGGTCCTTCATCCGGAAGACCAGGGTCAGGAAGCCGCCGATGAATCCGGTGACCGCGAGCGTGGTGATCCGGCCGGTGCCGAAGTCGAGCAGGGCGGCCAGGATCAGCAGCAGCGGTCCGCCGAGCAGTCCGAGCCAGGCGAGCCGGCTGACCCAGTCCAGCCGCGGCCCACGCGGCGGCTCCGGCGGCACGTAGTGGTCGTGCGTGTCGTTGGCCTTCTTGGCGGGCGGCTCCGCGTCCTCGGTCTTCTTCTCCTCGACCGTGAGTCCGGCCGGTACGTCGATCAACGGCTCGTACTTGTCGTCCACGTCCTCGCTCGCCGGCCAGCGCGCGACCTTTTCCTCGCCGCTGTCGTGCCCCGGCGCGGACGGTTTGTTGAACTGTTCCACCAGCGACTGCCACTCGGCGTCCTCGGTACTGCGGTCGATCACCGGACGGGCCCGCTCCACCGCCTCGGCGTCGACGAAGATCTCGTCGTACCCGACCGGGATCCGGACCGGTTCCTCGGCCTCCTCCGGCGTACGGGCCTCGCTCTGGTTCTCGCAGTACGCCGCGATGCCGGCCGCCTTGAGCGCGTCGAGGACCGGCTCGGCGACCAGCGGATCGATGCCCCCGAGCGACGTGTACGACGTCGCGGTCAGTCCGTTGTCACGCATCGCTGCGCTCACTCTTGGGCTCACTCGAGCCGGCTGATGAAGGCTGTCGAGTCCGCGAAGATCCGCGGGGCGTCGTTGTCCAGGGTTGCCACGTGATAGCTGTCCTCGAGCAGGGTCTCGGTCACATCGCGGGACGAGATCGAGGACAGCACCGTCCGCCCCGAGCTCGGCTCCACCACATGATCGACAGTACTGCGGAACAACAGCACCGGCTGCGTGATCTTCGCCAGATCGTCCCGGGTGAGCTTCCACAGTTGCGAGAGCGACTGCAGCGCCCGCAACGGCATCCGGTCGTACGCGCCCTCGTCGACGCCGGGCTTCTTGATGTCGTTCGAGATGCCCGGGAACGACGGCACCAGCTTGGACAGCACCGGCAGCACCGCCAGCCGCTTGTCGTCGGTGCGCACCGACGGGTTGATCAGGACCAGACCGGATATGTCCGCGCCGTGCTGCTCGGCGAGCCGCAGGACCAGGCAGCCGCCCATCGACAGCCCCACCAGGAACACCCGGTCGTGCTCCTTGCGCAGCCGCTCGAGCTCGTTGTCGAGTACGGCGTACCAGTCCGGCCAGCCGGTCTTGTTCATCTCCTGCCAGCTGGTCCCGTGACCGGGCAGCCGCGGCACGGCGACGCCGTACCCCTCGGCGGCCAGATGCTCACCGAACGGCCGCATCGACCGCGGCGAGCCGGTGAATCCGTGGCTCAGCAGTACGCCGACGGCGGCGTTCTCCCCGGTGCCGGGACTGCGAAACTCCTCCGCGTGGGCTTGCACTGGCACGCTCGACTCCTCGCCGTTCACGGTCCTCACAAACGCGCCTGCAACTAGGCCTCGTAGGCGCGTGACAATCGTCGCATCTGGGCTGCATCCAGTCTGCATCCAGGTGACAACACGGTGAGCAACGCCCACATTCCTGGCGGTGACATTGCCTGAGGGGGAAGCTGGAACGTAGTCTCCGCACCGGAGGGTGGCGCGCCGGAGTTGTCGCGTGACCGCCACCGGCGGGCACTGGTGCCGGACGCAGGTACGGGCCGACGATGGTGACGTGGGCTCTGAATGAGTGCTGGTGAGTGTCGGGCGAGTGACGGAGGTCGAGGCGGATGCTGTACCTGTTCCTCAGACGGTTCTTGGTCGCACCACTGGTCAGGCTGTTCTTCCGGCCCAAGGTGACCGGGGCGGAGCACGTGCCGACCGACGGTCCCGCGCTGCTGGTCAGCAACCACCTCGCGTTCTGTGACTCCATCTTCCTGCCGGTCTCGATTCCGCGGCAGATCGTCTTCCCGGCCAAATCGGAGTACTTCACCGGTCCCGGCCTGAAGGGGAAGCTGGTCGCCACGTTCTTCCGGTCCGTGGGCCAGATCCCGATCGACCGCTCCGGCGGCCGCGCCTCGCTGGCCGCGCTGAACACCGGCCTGGGGATCCTCGAGAAGGGCGGCCTGTTCGGGATCTACCCCGAGGGCACCCGCTCGCCCGACGGCCGGCTGTACAAGGGCAAGACCGGCGTCGCCCGGATGGCGATCGTGGCCGGCGTCCCGGTGATCCCGGTCGCGATGATCGACACCGAGAAGCTGCAGCCGCCGGGCCGGATCTGGCCGGTGTGGTTCTACCGCGAGAAGGGCCGGCTGCTGCCGCGGCTGGTGCGCCCGGGAGTGGCGTTCGGCAAGCCGCTGGACTTCTCCCGCTACGAGGGCATGGAGCGCGACCGCTTCGTCCTGCGCTCGGTCACCGACGAGATCATGTACGCCCTGATGGACCTGTCCGGCCAGGAGTACGTCGACATGTACGCCGAGAAGGCCAAGGAACTGCTCAAGGCCGGCGAGTCGATCGACGATCACGTCCGTCTCGGCGACACCAAGGCCAGCTGACCGCTTTCCAGCCGTCGTACGGCGAGGATTGCCGGCATGGACAACGACCTGAACGTGCTCGGTGAGCCGCTCGAGGAGTGCGGCACCGACCCGGTGACCGGGTTCTACCGCGACGGCTGCTGCACGAGCGGGCCCGAGGACCTCGGCAACCACACCGTCTGCGTGGTGATGACGTCGGAGTTCCTGGCCCACCAGGCCTCCATCGGGAACGACCTGATCACCCCGCGCCCCGAGTGGCAGTTCCCCGGCCTGAACCCGGGCGACCGCTGGTGCGTCGTAGCAGCCCGCTGGCTCCAGTCGTACCACGCCGGCGCCCCGGCTCCCGTCGTACTCGCATCAACCCACGTCCGCGCCCTGGACACCATCCCGCTGACCGCCCTCCGCACCCACGCCGTGGACGTCCCCCAGGACCCCAGCTCCCTCACCTGAGCTGGTGCCCCGCGAGCGATCGTGGTGGTGCTAGGAGGTTTTTGCTGGGATAGCGCCAGAATCCCTCCTCGTTGGTGCTGCAAACCCTCCTATGAGCGAGCAGGTGGGGGAGCAGGGGGTGGGAGTTCCGGTCCAGCCGCGGAGGGCGAGTGCCGCGCCGACCTGGCCCGCCGTGCCGCAAGGATCGGTCACCAGCTGATATCCGAAGCGCAGCGTGGTCTTGCCTTGGAGTGTCGCTGCGTTGTCCCGGCGCATGTCTCGCCAGGTGGAGGTTGCGTCGGCATGTCCGGCGCGACCATCGAGCTCGATGATCAGCTCGTACGGAACGTACTCGACATCGCGGTACTCCACCGGCAAGCCGCCGGTCGAGCTGCTGGTCGCGCGGACCTGCCGGGTGCCGGTGGGCAGACCGTGGGCACGTTCGACCCGGGTCAGATACACCTGCTCGAGGAACGATTGCACGCCGCATGCGGCATCGGACAGGACCGGTATCAGCAGCTTGCGCCCGCGGAGTCGGGGTAGCCGGTTCAGTTCGGCCAGCAACCGATCAGGTGTCGTCCGGCGCTGACGGCATGCGTCGAGGACGATGGCCGCCCGCCGATCAGGGTCGAGTCTTCGGGCCGCTGCGGTCAGCACGGCGATCTCCAGGCGTACGACGTACGGCTCACGTCCCTCCACCAGCCACGAGGAGAGATCTTGATGGCGGGTGAGCCGGATGCCGGACCGCCGCTCGATCCGACGGTTCTGCGGTACGGCGAGATGGATCGGCGAGTCTTGCCAGTCGCCGCTCAGCCCGTGCCAGCGCAACGCCGTGTCGGCGGTCAACGCGGCGTCGGGGCCGCACGCCAGCCAGGCGGCCCAGACGCGGGCCGACCACGGCAACGGGCCGGTGAAGTCGGCGTACACACCTTGGTGGATCCGCTGGATCTGCCGGTTCCGGCAGCGGCGCGCCAGCGTGTTGTCGTCGATCCCGTGCGCCATCGCCTGGGCGCGAGTGAACATGCCCTGCTGCCGGCCGCGCAGCTCGACGAACCGCCGGATCCGCTCATCGTCCTCCTCCACCTCTGGTTGCCGAAGTTCCTCCACACCAACAACATGCCGTCGATCACCATCCTCGCTCGCGACGAGTCGGCCGCCTGTGGACAACCTCCCGCCGGATCCTGGCGGGTTTTCACCCGCTGTGGAGGCATTTCTCTCCTAGGAGAGATTTGGCGAGGGGCGAGGGGCGAGGGGCGAGGGGCTAGGGGCGAGGGGCTAGGGGCGAGGAGCGCTCCTGCGAGAGGTGGTGAGACGTGTGGGTGGGGTGCGAGGGGGGTCAACTAGGCTGAGGGCATGCAATTTGCGACGTTGACGGCTGGGCAGGTTCCCGGGGTTCCTACGCTGGAGGAGTTGCGGGGGCTGAAGCCGCTGCAGCAGCCGGAGTGGCCGGACCAGGGTGTGCTGGAGCAGGTGATCGGGGAGCTCCGGACGCTGCCGCCGCTGGTGTTCGCCGGTGAGTGCGACGACCTGACGACGAAGATCGGTGCGGTCACCCGCGGTGAGGCGTTCATCCTCCAGGGCGGCGACTGCGCGGAGACGTTCGCGGGTGTGACCGCGGAGAACATCCGGGCCAAGCTGCGGGTGCTCCTGCAGATGTCCGTCGTACTGCAGTACGCCGCCAGCGTGCCGGTCGTGAAGATCGGCCGGATCGCGGGGCAGTACGCCAAGCCGCGTTCGTCCGGCGAGGAGACCCGCGAGGGCGTGACGCTTCCGTCGTACCGCGGTGACGCCGTGAACGGCTTCGACTTCACCCCCGAGTCGCGGATCCCGGACCCGCAGCGCCTGCGCGGCGTCTACAACGCGGCAGCCGCGACGCTGAACCTGACCCGCGCCTTCACCACCGGCGGGTACGCCGACCTGCACCAGGTGCACGCCTGGAACACGGACTTCGTGAAGTCGTCCCCGGTCGGCCGCCGCTACGAGCAGTTGGCGTCCGAGATCGAGCGCGCGCTCGCCTTCATGCGGGCCTGCGGCGCGACCTCGGACGAGTTCCGGACCGTCGACTTCTACGCGTCGCACGAGGCGCTCATCCTCGAGTACGAACACGCGCTGACCCGGATCGACTCGCGGACCGAGCAGCCGTACGACGTGTCCGGCCACCTGCTCTGGGTGGGGGAGCGGACCCGGCAGCTGGACGGCGCGCACGTCGAGTTCCTCGCCTCCCTGTCGAACCCGCTCGGCGTGAAGATCGGTCCGACCACCACGCCGGAGTACATCCGGGCCCTGATCGACAAGCTGAACCCGAAGGGCATCGAGGGCCGGCTCACGTTCATCACCCGGATGGGTGCGGGCAAGATCCGCTCGGCGCTGCCGCCGCTGCTGGAGGCGGTCCGCGACCACGGCTCGCCGATCGCGTGGGTGTCGCGACCCGATGCACGGGAACACGTACGAGACGCCGAACGGGTACAAGACCCGCAACTTCGACGACGTGATGGACGAGGTGCAGGGCTTCTTCGACGCCCACGAGCAGGTCGGGACCTGGCCGGGCGGCGTCCACATGGAGCTCACCGGCGACGACGTCACCGAGTGTCTCGGCGGCGGTGAGGAACTGGTCGCCGAGGACCTCGTGAACCGGTACGAGACGGCCTGCGACCCGCGGCTGAACCGTCACCAGTCGCTCGAGCTGGCCTTCCTCGTCGCGGAACGCCTGCGCGGCGCGAAGGCATGATCGACCTCCGCTCGGACACCGTCACCCGCCCGTCCGCGGACATGCTGGCGGCGATGACGTCGGCCCCGCTCGGCGACGACGTGTACGGCGAGGACCCGACCGTCAACGCGCTGGAGGAGCGGGTCGCGGGGCTGCTCGGGCACGAGGCCGGCCTCTTCACCGTCACGGGCTCGCTCGCGAACGTGCTCGGCGTACGAGCACTGGTCCCGCGCGGCGGAGAGGTGCTGTGCGAGGCGAGCGCCCACATCGTCCGCGCCGAGCTCGGCTCCCACGCGGCCGCGAGCGGCGTCACGACGCGGACGTGGAGCGCGCCGTCCGGGCAGATCGACCTCGAGCAGATCCGCGCCCTGATCGCGCCCGACCTCGGCCCGTACTTCGTCGCCACGTCGGCCGTCTCGGTCGAGAACACGCACAACTTCGGCGGCGGGTCGATCCAGCACGGGTACGACGTACTCGCCGACGAACTCTCCTTGCGTGGTCTGCCACTGCACTTGGATGGCGCGCGGCTGTGGAACGCAGCCGTCGCGACCGGGCGCACCGTGTCGTCGTTTGCTTCGCGGGCGGCCGCGGCGAGCGTCTGCCTGTCCAAGGGCCTGGGCGCGCCGGTCGGCTCCGTCCTCGTGGGCTCTGTGGAGCTGATCCGCGAGGCGCGGGTCTGGCGGAAGCGTCTCGGCGCCGGCTGGCGGCAGGCCGGCGTACTGGCCGCGGCTGGTCTGTACGCCGTTGAGCACAACGTCGAGCGGCTGGCCGAGGACCACGCGAACGCCCGCGCGATCGCCGAACTGCTCGCCGACGCCGCGCCCGGCTCGGTGAAGCCCGATCAGGTCGAGACCAACATCGTCGTCGCCGACCTGGCCGCCACCGGCCGCACGGTCGCAGACGTGGTGGCCGGCGCTCGCGACGCCGGCGTACTGGTCGGCGGGGTCGGGGCGACCCAGTTGCGCGTCGTCACACATCTCGACGTCTCGTCATCCGACTGCCGTCAGGCCGCGGAAGTTCTGGCGCGACTGATCGGTTAGGGTTCAGCTGTCGGGGTCGCAGCGTTCGGGGAGAGCCGTGCGAGAGATCGTCGTGTTCAGCGGAAGTGCCCACATCGAGTTGGCGGAGCAGATCTGCAAGGATCTCGGCGTACCGCTTTCTCCAGTCGAGATCCATCGTTTCAGCAACGACTGCCTACAGGTCCAACTGCAGGCGAACTGCCGGCAACGAGACGTGTACATCGTGCAACCGCTCGTCCCGCCGACGCAGGATCATCTGATGGAGCTGCTGCTGATGATCGACGCCGCCCGCGGCGCGTCGGCGCAGCAGATCACCGCGGTCATCCCGCACTACGCGTACGCACGCTCCGACAAGAAGGACGCGTCCCGGATCTCGATCGGCGGCCGGCTAGTCGCCGACATGCTGACCACGGCCGGGGCCAACCGCGTCCTGACGATGTCGCTGCACGCGCCCCAGGTCCACGGCTTCTTCTCGGTCCCGGTCGACCACCTGACCGCGATCGGCATCCTCGCCGACCACTTCCGCGGCCGCGATCTGTCCGACACCGTCGTGGTCAGCCCCGACCTCGGCAACGCCAAGACCGCGACCCAGTTCGCCCGACTCCTCGGCCTCCCGGTCGCCGCCGGCAGCAAGCAGCGGCTCTCCGACGACCGCGTGGTCATCGACACCATCGTCGGCGACGTCTCCGGCAAACGCGCGATCGTCCTCGACGACGAGATCGCCACCGGCGGCTCCATCATCGAACTCCTCGACCGCCTCAAGGACCGCGGCTGCACGTCGGCCGCCGTAGCCTGCACCCACGGCCTGTTCGCCGGCCCCGCGGTAGAGCGCCTCCGCTCCCACCCCTCCATCACCGAAGTCATCAGCACCGACACCGTCCCCCGCCCCACCGGCTTCCCCGACCTACAGGTCACGTCGGTCGCGGGCCTCTTCGCCGAAGCCATCAAACGAATCCACGACGGCGAATCAGTCAGCAGCCTCTTCGACGGCGTAGACCCCACCCACGCCCCACCCCAACCCAAACTCCCCTTCTAGAAGTAAGACCACCCGCACGCTCCGCGGGCGCTTACTTCGTCGCTCCGCTCCTCAACGCACCCACTCCGCGCGCTCCCACCCAACCCCGGCTTAGCGCCGTACCTCCAGCTGCCGGCTACCGCCGGCGACCTGCGGGCTAGCGCCCGCGTGCGACTACCAACCCAATGCCTGTGACCAAGCAACTCGCCCCGCGGGCTCTAACCCTTCCCTCCAAGGAGTAAGGCTGTTGTCGAACGAACAAGGCCGCATCTTCCGCGAGGCGTGGATCGCAGGGGTGACGAAGCACTACCCCGGCGAACCAAAGCCCGGGTACATCGCGCCCTGGGAAGACACACCTGACTGGGAGCGGGAGAGCGCCGCAGCCGTCTACGGCCAGGTACGGGCGTTCGTCGAGGTCTCCGAAGGAAACACAAGCAAGCTCACCCGAGAGCAAAAAGGCCGGTTCGTCGCGCTGTGCTGGATCGCGCAGATCCACCGTCACATCCTCGACCCGAAACCCAGCTACGTAGCCGACTGGCCCGACCTGCCAGCCTGGCAACAAGAAACCGACGCGGACATCTTCGAACGGATCGAAGACTTCAGCTGACATGGCGACCGCTGCGGCCTCTTTTGGCCGTGGGCGAAGGAGTTATCTTCGAGTTGTGGGTGGTTGGGAGAGCTTGCGGGTCGATCTGCAGCGGTTGCTTGCGGAGGCACCGGGCGCGTTCCGCTTCGGGCCGAACCCGGAGAGCGAGCGCAGGTACGAGAAGCGCATTCGCATTGGGCTGGCCGCCTGGGCGACGGACGTCGCGGCGGAGTTGCACTCGACGTACGGCGACTTCGTGGAGTTGGAGGTCGGCGCGATGCGGTTTCCGGCCAAAGAGCTGTTGGTCAACGTGCACGCACTCCAGTTGCGCGGAGAACCCGCTGACGGTGCTGGGTTCGGTGTCGAACCGCTTGCTCCGTTGACGGTCCGAACCGGGCGAGACGCGCGCCCAGACGTGCTGGTCTCCAATTGGACTGAGCGCACGGAGGTGTTGGTCACCAATGGCGACTTGTCATCCGTGGTGATTGACAGCTCCGGCGCCGTGGTCGGTCGCTTCGCAGGACCGCACACACTGGCCCGGGTGGGATTCGAGATCGCACCTCATCAGAGCCGTTCGGTACCTGTCCTGATTGGGACGGCGTCGATGGTTCCTGAGCTGGGGTACGCCGTTCCGCCGGGGCAGTGGACGTTGGTCGTCGTACTGCGAACGGAGGCCGGCAGTATGCTGTTGGCGCCGCTGGACATTACGGTCAGCGAGTAGCCGGCTCTTCTTCGACCGCCGTACCGCAGTCACCCGGTTCCTCGAGTCGTGGGTTTCGGTGGCCGAACGCAACTTCGATCCACGACTCGCGGTTCCGGGGGCGAACCAAACGCCACGACTCGGCCTGATCCCTGACAAAGGCAGTCGTTCCGCGCGACACCCGGCCGGCCCTTCAGTTCGTAGGCGTTCTGCACAACTGCGGTCCGAGGAGCGCTCCAGAAGCGTCGGGGTTATCCCCTCGCGTGCAGGGTTCTCTACTCGTGTATCAGCAGAGAACCCTGCACGCGAAGGGATAACCCGTCGTCTGCTGGCCGCGGGGGTGGGGCGCGCGGGCGGGGCGACGGGAGGTGGGGCGACGGTGGGAGTGGGGACAGGCACTGGTGACTGGGGACAGGCAATACCAGGTGCCGACCCACCATTGCCTGTTGCACGACCCCGGATCGGGCTGATCATCGCCCATACATCGGACAGAAGAGCCGAATAACCGTTTGCCTGGTCCCGCACAACTCCCGAAGACTCAGGTTGCGTGGATGATTCCGAGCTCGACGTACTGCTGAAGAACGAGCGCTACCCGCGGGCAGCGGCGTACTCGGGGCGGTGGATGGTTGATGGGGGTATGGGGCCGAACCCGGTGTGGCAGGCGGAGGCGTTGGCCGAGCTCATGGGGCTTGAGGCTGGGATGCGGGTGCTGGATATGGGGTGTGGCACTGCGCTGAGTTCGATCTTCCTGGCCAAGGAGTTTGGGGTTGAGGTTTGGGGTGTTGATCTGTGGGTTCGGCCTGAGGAGAATCTGCGGCGCGTGGCTGGGGCGGGGCTGGAGGGGCGGGTGCATCCGGTACATGCCGAGGCTCATGCGTTGCCGTTCAGCGAAGGGTTCTTTGATGCGCTGGTCAGCATCGGCGCTTATCACTACTTCGGTACTGACGACCTCTACCTCGGCTACTACTCGCGTTTTGTGAAGCCCGGTGGTCGGATCGGCATCATTCAGCCTGGGCTTGCCGAGGAGTACGAGATCCTTCCGCCGCCACACCTGAAGCCCTACTGGCAATGGGACTTCTGTGCCTGGCACAGTCCGGCCTGGTGGCGGCGGCATTGGGAGAAGACAGGGCTAGTCACCGTTGAGGTCGCTGATCGGCTGCCCGAGGGGTGGCGGGACTGGTTGCAGTGGAACGAAGCGTGCGATCGCGACAGCGGTACGCCGGGATGCGAAGAAGCCCAGATGCTCCACGCCGACGCCGGCCGAACCCTCGGTCTCACCCGAGTTATCGCCCATCGCAACACCTGACTGGTAGCTTCAGCGGCGTGTGGGACGTCGTGGAGGGGGAAGTTGAGCGCACCGGGTTCTCCGGTGTGGTTCGGGTCGATCGGGCGGGTGTGACTGAGTTCTGCACGGCTTATGGGTACGCCGATAGAGCTCACGGGATCCTCAACACGGTCGAGACCCAGTTCGCGACTGCGAGTGGGACGAAGAGCCTGACCGCGCTGGCCGTGATGAGCCTGATCGAGCGTGGGACGTTCGAGCTCAACAGCACCGCCCGTTCGATGCTGGGCAAGGATCTGCCGAGCATCGCCGACGACGTGACGATCGAGCACCTGCTGGCGCATCGGTCCGGGATCGGGGACTACCTCGACGAGGACGAGGTCGGCGACATCACCGACTACGTGATGCCGGTGTCGGTGCACAAGCTTGCGACGACCGAGCAGTACCTGCCGGTGCTGGACGGGCACGAGGCAGTGTCCCCGGCCGGTGAGCGGTTCGCCTACAACAACGGCGGGTACGTCGTACTCGCCCTGCTGGCCGAACGCGCGAGCGGCATCAACTTCCACGAGTTGGTTCGCACGCTGGTCTGCGAGCCCGCCGGCATGGTCGATACCGCGTTCCTGCGCTCCGACGAACTCCCCGGACGCGCCGCGATCGGCTACCTGAATGTCGACGGCCTGCGAACGAACGTCTTCCATCTCCCCGTCATCGGCAGCGGCGACGGCGGCATCTACTCGACCGCCGCCGACCTCAGCGCCTTCTGGGACGCACTCTTCGCCGGCCGCATCATCTCCCCGGAGCACGTCGCCGAGATGGTACGGCCGCGCAGCGACTGGCCGGAGGAGTCCAGGCGCTACGGCCTCGGCTTCCACCTCCACGCGACGGGCGACGGCGTCTGGCTCGAGGGGTACGACGCAGGCGTGTCCTTCGCCAGCCTGCACAAGCCCTCGTCCTTGATCACCTACACCGTTATCTCGAACTGGTCCGACGGCGCCTGGCCGATCATCAAGATCCTCAACGACCAGCTCGGCATCTGAGCAGAAACGCGCACGGCCGCAGGGTTCGGCGATCGCCAATAGCATGGCCGGTATGGCGGATTCGGTGCGGATCGGTGTTGTCGGCGCGGGGAGCATTTCGGTTCGCGGGCTCCTTCCGCATCTGGGTCAGCCGGATCTCGCCGGCCGGGTGTCGTTGGCAGCGGTGTGTGACCCCGTGCCAGGACGGGCGGAAGCGGCGGCCGAGAAGTTCGGGGTCGAGCGAGCGTTCGTCGAGTACGACGAGTTGCTGGCGCGCGGCGACGTCGATGCGGTGACGATCGCTTCTCCGATCGGGCTGCACTACGAACAGGGCAAGCTCGCGTTGCAGGCCGGGAAGCACGTGCACTTCAACAAGACGATGACGGTGACCGTCGCCGAGGCGACCGAGTTGATCGACCTCGCGGCGGAGAACGACCTGCGCATCGTCGCGTCGCCGGGGGAGATGCTGCGACCCCATCACGTGCGCACGCGCGAACTCATTGCCGAGGGCGCGATCGGGACGTTGTCGTGGGTGAGCTGCGGCGCGGCGTTCGGCACCTACCACGAGGACGAGTCGGTGCGCGGCGGGAACGACGTACTCACGAACATCGATCCGTCGTGGTACTTCCGCAAGCCCGGCGGCGGACCGCTGTACGACATGACGGTCTACGCGCTGCATTCGGTGACCGGGATCCTCGGGCCGGCGCAGCGGGTCACGGCGATGTCCGGCGTACGCGTGCCTGTCCGCAAGAGCGGAGGTGTCGACGTACAGACGGATGCCGACGACAACACCGTCATCCTGATCGACTTCGGCGACAACCTCTTCTGCGTCGCGACCGGGACCGCTGCGGGCGGGATGCGGGGAGGGTTCGGCGGCGCCTATTACGGTACGGCGGGAACGATCGACGGGCTGCTGCTCAACGGCGAACCGTTCGACTTCCCCGACCGCAACCCGTCCGAACAGTCGCCCCGCGGGCCGGGGAACCAGGCGCTGCTTCCGCACGTGAACGGCGTACACCGGGAGATCGAGGAGCAGCACGTGTACGAGGACGTCATGCAGCTCGTCGACTGGGTCCGCGACGGCAAGCCCTCGATCGTCACCGCCGAACATGCGCGCCATGTCATCGACATCATCGAATCCGCGTACCGCGCGTCGGCGACCGGTCAGACCCAGGACCTCACCACGTCGTTCTGAGTCTCACTTGTACTCGGCGAGGCCGATGATGATGCCCGCCGGGCCGCGGAAGTAGCAGAGCCGGGTGCTCTCGCCGAACTGCGCTACCTCGCCGATGAGTTCGCCGCCGTGCCGGCTCAGGCGGGCGATGGTGTCGTCGATGTCGTCGACCATGTACATGACGCGATGCGTACCCAGGATGTTGTGCGGCTGATTCCTCGGGCTGGGGAGCAGCGCGGGGCTGTGGTACTGCGACAGCTCCAGCCGGCCCTGGCCGTCCGGGGTCACCATCATCGCGACGCCGCACCGGATGCCCTCGAGTCCCACGGCGCGGTCCGCCCAGGCGCCCTCGACCTCCGCTTCGCCCTCGAGGTCCATGCCGAGTTCGACGAAGAACGCGACCGCGGCCTTCAGGTCGTCAACGACGATGCCGACGTTTGCCATCTGCTGAAGCGTCACGCTGGTGCTCCTTCTCAGTCACGCGGCCCGTCCTGGCCGCTTACACACCTAGGACGGACCCGACGCGACTCTCTCGACATCCCAACGCAGCGATTTCGTTTTAGCTTTCGCAGCAGGCTCGGTGGAGCCATTCGGGCTCGTGCCACCAGTAGTCGGTGTCGTGAGCGTGAGCCTGGGAGCGGGTCAGGGGCTGCGGGGCATTTGCCGTGTGGATGGTCGGCTGCAGGTTGTTCGTGGACATGTACGGCGTCAGCAGGTCGTCGACGGTGTGGAGGGAGCCGGCGATCATCACCTGTTGTACGGCGGCGGCCGCGCGGATGTCGGCCAATGGGTCTCCGCTGACGAAGGACAGGTCGGCCTGGGCTCCGGGTTTCACGACGCCGAGCTTGTCCTCCAGGTTCAGCCACTTCGCCGGGTTGCGCGTCGCCGTCGTGAGCGCCTCGTACGGCGTGAACCCGCCCGCGACCATCGAGCGCAGGTTCGCGTGCAGCGACACGGCCATGTTGTCGAGGGGAGTGTCGGTGCCGGAGATGACCAGCCCGCCGCCGCGGTGGATGCGGAGCACCATGTCGACGTTGCCGCGCAGCAGTTCGCGCGTGGTGACGCCGGCCGGGCCCTTCGCGGTATTCACCTCGGCGATCAGCGCGTTGTACTCCCACGACGGATACAGCGTCGTCGTACGGCGGTCCGTGAGCAGCGACGGATCGTCGACATGCGCCATCGTCGAGTTGAAGAGCGTCGGCGTCACGGACAGGCCTGCCCGCGTGAACAGTGTCACCACGTCGGCGTACGCGCGTCCCAGCCGGCTGACCGTGTGCGAGTACCCGAGCCGGTTCGTCGCGCCGGTGTGCTCCATGCCGTCCATCCCGAGATGCTCCGCGGGATAGAGGTAATGCGACGACAGCTGCAGCCCGAGCTGGTGCACGTAGGCGATCGCCCGCCGCTGGTACTCGATCGGCAACCGCACGTACGTCTTCACCATGTCGTACGCGAGCCCCTCGACCCGATCCAGCTCCAGACCGAGCTGCCGCAGCGACAACGTCGGCCGCATGAAGTTGTAGTACACCCGCGACCCGTCGATCGCCTCACCGGTCGCGAAGTACCGCGGTCCACGCAAGGAACCGTTGACGAGCGCCTCCCGGGTCTCCTGCATCTGGTACGCCGGATCGCCCGGAGAGCGCGTACTCGTGATCCCGTACGCGAGCCACAGGTTCCCCTGCCGTGCGCCCCACGCCCGTCCTCGCAGATGCCAGTGGTTGTGCGCGTCGATCAACCCGGGCATCACGGTCAACGCCGACGCGTCGATGTCAGCGCGGCCGTGGTGCGGTCGTACGGCGGCGATGCGCTGATTGTCGACAATCAGATCGACGTCCCGGCGGAGCGTGGTCGCGCGCCCGTCCCACAAGGCGCCGGCGTGGATCGTGACGTGCTGGTTGACGGTCGCGCGCCGGTACTGCAGGTCGAGCTTGATCGTCTCACCCGTTGTCGTGCGCAACCGTCCGTTGTTCAGGTAGGCCAACGTGTCGTTGTTCAGCCACACGGGGGAGTCCGTCACCTCGTTGGTGACTGCGCGCGGCTCTCCGGTGAAGCGGCCGCGGGTGTCGACGGGAACGACGTACAGCAGGCTCTCCACCACGAAGGCCAGGTGCTTGCCGTCGGGTGAGAAGACGGGACCGTCGTCGCCGCGGGTGGCGAGCGAGCGGAACGGCATCGGCTCGACGTACTCGAGCGTGGTCGATGCGACATCGACGTACAGCAGCTGGCTCGTGCCCTCGCGGAAGCGTTTGGAGAACGGCTTCACCGCGGCCAGGACGAGCGTCTTGCCGTCGCGCGACCAGCTGACCCGGCCCGGTTGGAACAGCGTCGGCGTCAGCTGTCGGACCTCGCCCGACGCTAGGTCGAGGACCCAGGCGATCCCGTCCTGATCCTGGTAGGCGATGCGCTGCCCGTCGGGTGCGAAACGCGGCGCGGTCTGGGCGCCGGGGAGACCCGACAACTTGGTGTCGGCGCCGGTCGTCAGGTCGTGCAGCCACAGGTCCGCTGTGCCGTCGCGATCGCTTGCGTAGAGCAACTTCTTGCCGTCGGGCGAGAAGTCCGGGTCCGAGTTGAAGTAGCCGTCGGCAACCACCTTGCGGGGTCGCGTTGTGCCATCGGTCGACGCCAGCCAAAGGGCGTTCAACGCCCGGAACGCGATCCACTGTCCGTCGGGCGACGCGGTCGGGCTCGCGATCCCGCGCACTGCTCGTTTGCCGGTCGACTCGAGATCAGGAGCCTTCGGCCGCGGCCGCCGCGACGTCACGGGGACGGTTGCTGCGAACGGTACGACGTTGTCCTCGCCGCCGGCGCTGTACCGGTGGACCGTGCCGTCGGCTGTGTAGAAGAGGTCCGTCGACGCCCAGGACGGCGGGACCGCGAAGACATCCTGTCCATTGCTGACTTGCTGATTGTCAACAATCAGATCGCAGGACGGACCGGTCAGTCGCACGTACGCGAGCTGGCCCGCCGGTGAGTAGGACGGGCCGAACAGGGTGATCCCGGTCTGATTGTTGACAATCGTCGTGCGTACACCGGAGGTGAGGTCGAGCTCGACGATCGAACTGGTGTCGACGGTGAAGGCGATCTTCGAGCCGTCGGCGGAGACGGTCGGCTCGGCCTCCTCGCTGGTGGTGTCGGTGAGCGCGACGATCGCGCCGCTCGCGAGGTCGAGGCGGTGGATGCCGTAGCTGCCTGCGGTGTTGCCCCCGTCGCCGAAACTGCCGCGGTCGGAGGAGAAGACGATCGATCGGCCGTCGGGGGTGAAGTGCGGCTCGCGGTGGTCGTACCGCCCGCGGGTCAGCTGCCGCAGGCCGCTGCCGTCGGGACGGATCGACCAGAGGTGGAAGTTCCCGTCGCGGTACGACTGGAACACGATCGACCGGCCGTCCGGCGACCAGCGCGGGCGGGTTGCGTCCTGCAGGTCGTCGGTGAGCCGGCGCGACCGTACCGCCCGCGGCCGGCGTCACCCAGATCGCCGTCACCAGGTCGAACGCGAGCCACTTCCCGTCCGGCGACACCGACGACCATCAGGTTCGTGCCCTCGCTGAGCACAGCATGCCTGCCAGTGGACGCCTCGTTGAGCACGGCCTGCCGGGCGGTGGTGGCGTCGGCGGCCTCGGAGGGCAGGGCCGGAAGTTGTGTGGCGCCGACGGCGGCGGCACCTCCGCCGAGTTGCAGCGCGCGTCGCCGCGAAATGCTCCAGGAACCAGGGTTCTCGGTCACGTCATCGGTCCAATCCCTCGGGGGCGGGTGGGACCCCTCCGAATCTGCCAGGACCGTCCGAGTCGCACGAACCTGACCGGCGAGTCCCGCGCCCAACGGCCACTACCGTGCGCCGAACGGTGCAGCGTCTATCGTCTGCGGCATGCAATCTCTGTCTCCGCGGGCTCGGGCGCTGGGTGCGGCCGGGCTCTGTTTCTTGATCGCCGTCGGGGCCGGGTTCGCGGTCGACGTCCGGCTCGACCGGCACTGGATCCTGCGCGCCCTCACCCTCGTGCTCGCGGTGTGCTGCGCCGCGCTGCTGGCCACCGACCAGACCCGTCGGCTGCGGCAGATCGTGACGGGTGTCGGGCTCGGGATGTTCGGGCTGATCATCCCGGTGTCGCAGACAACCTGGTCGAAGCCGCCGGAGATCGACTTCGCACTCCAGGTCGCGACCGACGCGAAGAACGCGGCGCAGAAGGATGCCCGAAGCGCGGTCTCGGTCGCGGACGTGCAGGCCGCGGCCGAGGCACGCGGGGGAGCGGTCGGAACGCTCCCGACCGAGAAGAACCCGCAGGTGCGCGACGCAGACGCCTACCCACTCGTCATCCGCGCCAAGCGCGACCAAGGCCGCCCCTGGGCCTGCCTCTCCTTCACCCACGGCCTGGACGCAAAGGTCCGCGCCTGCTGAGAGCACCCAAGGACAGGAGGTGTGCGCCGATTGGCCACACCCGAATGCTCGTCAGGCGTGAGCCACCGATGTAGTGCAGGTATACGTCCTGTCCTTCGCTGCGCCGCGCCAGTTCCTCACGGAATCGAGGTTGTGGCGTCGAACCAGTTGGCTGGGTTCTTGGGTGAGCTGGTCAGCTGTAGGTTCTCGGCGATGTCGCGGAGCTTGTCGAGTGACGGCTTCGGGGCGAGGCTGCGGATCGTGATGGCGACCCCGTGACCCTCGAGCCGTACGGCGTCGTAGGGCGGCACCGCGTTCTCGGTCTGCGACGTTGCCACTCCGGTGGCGTAGACGTAGTACGCCTTCATCCCGTGGATGATCGCGATCGGCGACGCGTGCCGACTCGAACTGTCCCAGAACTTGTCCGTGGAATAACGGATCTCGATGTCGTCGCCGACCTGCGGCCGGTAGGCCTGGTTGCCTTCGGGGCAGACCTTCGGCGGAGGACTCTTGAAGGACAGCGTGCAGTCCGACGGCGGCTTCCGGTAGCCCGTGCCCGGGTTGCCGTCACTGAACATGACCACCAAGTCCTCGCCGGATCCTGCGACGTTGCCCTCTGCGGGCGAATAGCTGATCCGCCGTGCGGCAAGCCCATCAGGCAGCTTGTCCGCGACGAACGGTGAGCCGAGCTTCTGCGGACCCGATGACAGCGACCGGACGATGGTCGACGCCGTCTTGACGTCCGGATCGAACGGGCCGTCGATCGTCGGGATCTTGCGCGTACCGAGCCGGCGTTGCGACTCGCAGGTGAGCAGCGCCCACAGTCCTTCGGCAGGTTGCCAGACGAGAGTCTGCATCGTGTCGCCGAAGAGCGGGAATCGATAGCCCTGAGGACCGGGCGGGAGCGGTGCCTTCTTGGTCGACGTCACGATCCGGACCTGGTGCCCGGCGAGCGCGACCGTGGGGCTGCCCGGCGGGATCCGGCCCGGGTCGAAATCGCCGTTGCGATGCACCTGCAGCTGGCAGTACGTCGGCCACGGGGTCCCGTTCACTGCTTGCAGTTCAGAGTCCTGCCGGTTCGCGGAGTAGATCTGGGTCGTTGCGTAGACATTCTTCGGCAGGCTCGATCCGACCCACCTGGCCCAGGCCGAGGTCCTGGTCTCCTGATCCGCCGAGTCGCTGCCGGCCAGCAACAATTGCGGCGTGAGGACAGCCGCGACCGCTGCAGTAGCAGTGGCCACCGCGGTGACCGGGATGAGCGCAGTACGTCGGTGCCCAGCACGCCGGCCGCCCAGCACGAGTGCTTGCTGGACCTGACCGGGGTGCGGCGCCGTGCCGGCCAGGTGGTCGAAGGCGTCTCGTAGCTCTTCCTCAGTACGCATGATGCACTTCCTCCGCCAGGCTGGTGAACTGAATGCGCAAGGTCGCCAGGGCACGTGACGCGTGCGCGCGCACGGTGCCCGGCGAGCAGTCCATGGTTTCGGCGATCTCGTTGTCCGTCAGACCGCCGTAGTACCGCAGCACCAGGACGGCGCGCTGCCGCCGTGGGAGCTTGGCCAACTCGCCGATCAACTCGTCGCGGTCGGCGGTGCGGTCGGCGTGGTCCGGGCTGCTGCCCGTCTCGACCTCGTCACTCGGGACGTACCGCGACCATTTCCGGCGCCAGGACAGGTACTCGTTGACGACCATCCGGCGCAGGTACGCCTCCGGGTGGTCCAGTCGGCCGATCCGGTCCCATTTGCGCTGGGCCTTGATCGCGACGTCCTGTACGACGTCCTCGGCCAGGTACGGCGTACCGCACAGCACTGTCGCGAACCGCAGCAGTGGCAGCAGACCGCTCCGGGTCCACTCGTCGAAGGTCACGTCGCCCCCTGTCCCGGCCGGCGGACGACCGGCCTACACCACTACAAACGACAGTAAGCGCCGATCTGCTGAGTCCACGCTGGGTCAACGGCTGAGTCCACTTGATGGGCAATCGATTTCTCGCCGAACCAGGTGCGGCCTAAGGTCGCGGGTATGACTCTTGGGAACCTCACCGGCATCAGCGCGCTCGCCGACGTCGAGACGCGCTCCATCAGTGCGGAGAACCCCACCGGCGAGCCCGGTCAGGGTGGACGGCGGACCGAGGGGACCGGCGCGCACGCGGCCCGCGACCTCGGCCAGGGCTGGAAGGTCTCGCCGTCGATCGAGATCGCGCCGGGGGAGACCGTGACGCTCGCCGACATCGCCGGGTCCGGCTGCATCACGCACATCTGGCTGACCACGCACGTCGACCACTGGCGCCGGCTGGTACTGCGGGCGTTCTGGGACGGCGACGCCGCACCCGCGATCGAGACGCCGGTCGGCGACTTCTTCTGCTCCGGCTGGGGCAAGTTCGCCCAGGTGAACTCGCTGCCGGTCGCGGTGAACCCGAACGGCGGGTTCAACTGCTACTGGGAGATGCCGTTCCAGACCCAGGCGCAGCTGACCATCGAGAACACGCACGACGAGGCAGGTGGTCGTGTACTTCCAGGTGGACTACTGGCTGGGCGCCGTGCCGGACAAGTCGGCGTACCTGCACGCGCAGTGGCGCCGGAGCAACCCGCTGCCTTCCAAGACGGTGCACACGTTGCTGGACGGTGTGGAAGGGCCCGGGGCACTACGTCGGCACCTACCTGGCCTGGGGCGTCAACAGCACCGGCTGGTGGGGTGAGGGCGAGGTGAAGTTCTACCTGGACGGTGACGACGAGTTCCCGACCATCTGCGGCACAGGTACCGAGGACTACTTCGGCGGCGCGTGGAACTTCGACGTACCGCACCTGGGCGGCTACACCGAGTTCAGTACGCCGTACCTCGGTATGCCGCAGGTGATCCGGCCGGACGGGCAGTACCAGAGCCAGCAGCGGTTCGGCATGTACCGCTTCCACCTGCCAGACCCGATCCGCTTCAAGGATCGGCTGCGCGTCGACGTGCAGGCGCTCGGCTGGCGCTCCGGCGGACGCTACCTGCCGCTGCAGGACGACATCTCGTCGACGGCGTTCTTCTACTCGGCGCAAGACCAGTACGGCGCGACCGGACGCGCCGACGCACGACGTGATGGAGATCTGCTAGCTCAGGGAACTTGGCAGCGGGTTCTGGAGGGCTGTGTCGGCGAGGACCACCAGTGCGGCGGTCCAGCCGAGTGGGGCCTCGCCGGCAGGCTCCAGGTCTCGGTTGACCTTCTCGGGCAGCGCACCGCTGCTGGTGCGGTGCTGGTCGAGCCAGGAGAGCAGAGCCTCAGCTCCGGAGCGGTCCCCGCGCGCTGCGGCGCTCAACGCGAACAACGCGGTCTGAGGCGTCCAGGACACGCCGTCAGCACGCCACGTCTCGCCTGGCGTCACGCCACCGTTGGGCTGGGTGAGTACGGCGTGCGCTCGGTCGATCGCCGTGGACACGGCGGGTCGAGCCGGTGCGAACGGCGGCCCCAGTACGGCGACGAACGCGTCGGCACCGCCGCCGATGCTGATCGGATCGACACCTGGCTCGACGAAGCTCGTGGCCCGGGCCGGTGTCCGCGGGTAGTCCGGCCCGAAGACCCGGTCGGTTGCCGCCGACAACCTGTCCAAGCGCCTCCTGCCAACGGGTCGCCTCGGCCGGGCGCTTCTCCTCGGTGGCGATCCGCACCGCCGCCCGGAGACCGGTCAGCAACGGCGCGACCGTTCCGATCGTCAGCTCCTTCTCGGAGCGCTCCCAGTAGTCGGAGGACGCCGCAGGCAGCCCGTCGGGTCCCAGCTCGCTGAGGATCTGGTCGGCCGACTCCTCGACCATGTCCCAGTACCGCTTGCCCGAGCGACAGAACCACGTTGCCCACAGCACCCACCCGGAGGCGTCCAGCTGCGGTTCGCGACCGTCGTCGACGTGACGCGCCGGCGTCGGTGTAGCGGGCCTCCCAGCGACCGGTCGACGGCCGGACGCGGTCCAGGAACGACAGTACGTCGAGCGCCTCGTCGTACTGTCCGATCGCGCAGCGGGCGACGGCGACGAACGACGCGTCCCGCGGCCAGACGTACCGCCACGGGCCGTCCCAGCCGGCCAGGGTCGCGCCGTTCGGGAGGGTGAGCGCGTCGAGGTCAGCGAGCGCGTGCCGGACCAGGTCCTCGTACTTCTCGCTCCGGAGGGCGGAACCGGCGCGTTGCGGACGCGGCGTCACCGGGGACGCCGTCGGCGACCAGGCGAGGTTGCGGGTTGCGGACCAGGTTGGTGGCGGTCCCGGCGGCCAGGATCGCGAGCAGGAGGGCGATCACGACGTACGGGAACCACCGATCCCGTCGCCGGTTCCCCCGCATAAACCCTCCTATTGGGCCAGGTGCTGCACTTCCGCCTCGAACTTACGTCGTGGTGCCAGCTCGACCAGGTACATGGCCGACACCACCAGTGCGCCGCCGACCAGCATCCTCCAGGTGAGGCTGTCGGAGCCGAACAGCACCGCGAACGTCGAGGCGAACACTGGCTCCATTGTCATCGCAATCGCCGCGCGAGTGGGAGTCAGGTGTGCCTGCGCCCAGGTTTGGACGATCAGCGCGAGCGCTCCGGCGACCAGCGCCATGTAGATCACGCTGACCCAGTCGCCGCCGGTGCTCGGCACCGAGAACCCGCCGGGCAGGGCGCCGATCGCGCAGACGCACGGTGATCACGATCATCTGCAGCGACGACAGACCGAACGCGTTTCTCGAGGTCGACCAGGCGCCCAGGCCGATGATGTGCAGCGCGTAGAGGCCGGCGGACGCCAGCGTCAGCAGTTCGCCGTGGCCGAGGCTGAGTCCGCGCAGGGACAGTACGCCGAGACCGGTCGTGGCGAGGATCACGGCGACCCAGGCCCAGCGGCCGATCTTGTGGCGCAGGATCACGGCGCCGAGCAGCGGGGTGAAGACGACGTACATACCGGTGACGAAGCCGGAAACGCTCGCCGAGGTGTGCCGCAGGCCCTCGGTCTGGAGGAGCTGCGCGATGCCGTACGTGATGCCGAGGGCAACGGCGCGGCCGCGGTCCAGGCGGCTCAGCCGGGCGATCGCGGGCGGATGGACCAGCAGCAGTGCGACCGACGCGATCAGGAACCGCAACGCCAAGTAGTCGGCGACGTCCATCCTGGTGAGCAGGTCCTTGGTCAGGAAGAACGTCGACCCCCAGGCGGCCGCAACCGACAGCAGGGCCAGTACGGCGAGACGCGGGTGGTTCACGCCGGACATCAGATCAGATCCCTTGCGGGTAAGCCAAAATCAGAGCACGGTGATCACGATCGTGCTGCCGGGTTTGACCTTCCGGCCGCCGGCGGGGCTCTGCGCCGCGACGATGTTGAGACCGAGGTTGAAGGGCGCCTTCTGCACCGTCACCTTGAAGCCGGCGTCGCCGAGGATCTTCTGCGCGTCGGCGGTGGTCTTCCGCTTCACGTCCGGGACCTCGACCAGCGGCGGGCCGAGCGACACGACCAGCGAGACCTTGTCCTTGGCGAACAGCGTGCCGTTGTTCGGGCTCTGACTGATGACGTTGCCCTCGGCGACCTTCTCGTCGTACTGCGTGCTGCGCCCGACGACGAACCCGAGCTTGGTCAGCGTCTTCTTCGCGTCCCTGTACGACTTGCCGGTCAGGTCCGGGACGGTGATCGGCCGTTTGCCCTTGCTGACCGCGAAGTTCACCGCGGTCCCCGGCTTCACGACCGTGTTGAACCTCGGGCTGATCGCGATGACCTTGCCTGCCGGCACGGTCTCGTTGTACTGCGCGTTGATCTGCCCGGTGATCAGCTTGATCGGCGACAGCGCCTGCTGCGCGGCGTCCAGTTGCAGACCGACGAGCTGCGGCACGCGGTACCGCTCCGGTCCCTTGGAGACGGTGAGACCGATATCACCGTCCTTGCGGATCCGGTCGCCTGCCTTCGGGTCGGTGCGGATGACCTGACCAGCCTTCACGTCCTCCGAGTAGTCCTGGTTGTCCACGCTCGTGTGCAGGCCCGACTCCGCCGCCTTGGCGTTCGCGGCGGCAGGCTCCAGGTTCACCAGGTCGGGCGTGGTGGTGTAGCGGTGAATGCCGTAGTACCAGGCGCGCCGTGCCGATTGCGATCGCGGCGGCGAGGATCGACGATCAGCGCGATCGGGCCCCGCGACTTGCGCCGTGGTGGCGCCGTGACCGGAGGCGGTGTCTTGGCCGGCGCACCGGTCGGTCGGCCGTGCTCCACCGGTACGACGATGGTGTCGTGCCGGATCTCGACCTGACCAGGCTCGCCCGCGCGTGTAGCCGTCGTCGTACCCGCTGTCCTGCCGGATCTGCTGAATCGGCACCGTCAGGTCACCGGTCAGCTCGGGATCGTCCGGCAGTCCCTCGTCCAGCGCACTGCGCACCCGGTGCACCTGCCGGCTGAACACCCGCGCGTCGGTCGGCCGCAGGTCCCGATCCCGCGCGGTCGCGCGCTGCACGAGCGCATCGACGTACGGCGGGATGCTCGGCTGCTCCAGCGACGGTGGGGGTACGTCGGCATGCACGTGGGCGTAGGCGACCTGGATCGGGGTGTCACCGGAGTGTGGCTTGTTTCCGGTGAGCATCTCGTACAGGAGGATGCCGGCCGAGTACACGTCCGAGCGGGCGTCCGCACTGCCGTCTGTGACCAGCTCCGGCGCCAGATACGACACCGTGCCCATCAGGAGCCCCTGGGTGGCGGTGTTGCCGCTGGCGCTCACCGCGCGAGCCAGACCGAAGTCGGCGACCTTGACCGCGCCCTTGTCGGAGATGAGGACGTTCTCGGGCTTGATGTCGCGGTGCACGATGCCGGCGTCGTGTGCGGCCGACAGCGCGGACAGGATCGGTGTCAGCAGGTCCAGCGCGCGGGCGGGGGAGAGCGGCGCCTCCTCGCGGACGACGTCGCGCAGCGTGCGGCCGCGCACGTACTCCATTGCCAGGAACAGCGTGCCGTCGTCGTCGCCCTGGTCGAAGACGGCCACCACGTTCGGGTTCGAGAGGCGGGCCGCGGCGCGGGCCTCGGCCACGAACCGGCGGGTGAACTGGGCGTCGTCACCGAGCCCGTCGTGCATCACCTTGAGCGCGACGGTCCGGTCCAGCCGCATGTCCAGCGCCTCGTAGACGGTGGCCATGCCGCCCTTGGCGACGCGCGCGCCCACGCGGTACCGACCGTCGAGCACGCGCCCGACGAGGCGGTCGCTGACCTGCGTGTCCACGTCGTCCGTCACTTGCGGTGAGCCGCCTCTCCCCAAACCGTTCTGCTCAGAGAGTGTAGATAACAGCTCAGTGTGACGCCGCCAGGCTCACCGCAGGGGGTTCCACCCGCGTTCCAGCTGAGCCTGGATCCGGAGGACGTTCTTCACGTAGAGCTTCGTATCGGCGTACATACCGTTCTTCTTCACGCCGCCGAGGCCCTGGTAGTAGCCGGCCACCGCGATGTCGAGCTTGGCGGCGCCGGTCAGGCGGCTCAGCAGGACGACGCCGGCGGTGACGTTGTCGCGTGGCTTCAGCAGGTCCAGCTCGCGACCGACGAGCCGGGAGGCGAACCGCCCGGTCGACGGGATGACCTGCATCGCGCCGATCGCGTTGGCGGGGGAGACGACCCGCTGCTTCCAGCCGGACTCCTGCCAGCTGACCGCGAGCGCGAGCTCCGGGTCGACGCCGTACCGTTTCGCGGTGCTCACGATGAGTGAGCGCATCTGGGTGCGGGTCGGCAGCTTGCGCTTCTTCAGGGTGGCCCGGTTGCGGTTGGCCGCGGCGACGATGTGGTCGGCGTACGTGCGCCCCGCGAAGGTGTTGTCGGTCCGGGCCTTCGGACGCACCTTCACCGGCACCTGCAGCGGCTTGCCGGCGTAGATCCGGGCGCCGGCTTTCAGCCCGTTCGCGGCGAGCAGGTTGGCCTGCGAGCACTTGAAGCGCTTCGCGATCCCGGAGACGGTGTCGCCGGGCTTCACGACGTACGTCACCCGGCCGAGCTTCGAGCGTGACTTGGTCGTCGTGGTGGTCGATCCCTTGCCGGGGACCTTCAGCATCTCGCCCGCGTAGATCGCGTTGCCGTTGCCGCCCAGCTTGTTCAGCGCGACCAGTGTCGAGACCGTCGTGCCGTAGCGGCCGGCGATGTGGCTGAGGGTGTCACCCTCCTTGACCTTGTACGCGCCGAATCCGGGCGAACCGGCGGTGATCACCGCCGCGGTCAGCACCGGTACGGCCAGGCCGCTCAAGATCCGTACGACGTTGCGCATCGCAACCAACTCCCCGTGTGAACGTCAACTGACCGTATGTGCTGATACGGATGTGACAACAGTGGCGAATGGGGTTGGTGTTACGCCTGTAACGCAAAGGTTACAATTCAAGGCTGAACTACATTGTTGTCGTTCACAATCTTTCCGGTTGCTGCGGGCAACGGTGAGTCAGTGCCCGAACCGGCTGGCGAGGAAGGGTTTTCCGAGGTCCGGCAGTACTCCGGTGCGCACGGTGTCGGCCAGGATCTGCGCGGTGACCGGGGTCAGCAGTACGCCGTTGCGGTAGTGCCCGGTTGCCCACAGCAACCGATCCAGACCGGACGGTCCGAGGATCGGCGCGTTGTCCGGGGTCGCGGGGCGGAGGCCGGCGATCGACTCCACGAATTCGAGCTCGTCGATGATCGGCAGCACGGTCCGCGCGTCGCGGAGCAGCGCGAACACACCGCCGGCCAGCACCCGAGTGTCGTAACCGAGCTCGGTGGTGGTCGCTCCGATCACCAGCTCGCCACCTGGTCGCGGCACGAGGTAGACGGAGAAGCCACGGGCCGTGGCGCGCACGGTGTGCTGCAGCGCCGGCCGGTACGCCTCCGGGACCCGCAACCGCAGTACCTCACCCTTCACCGGACGTACCGGCGGACGAAGCTCCTCGGGTACGCCGTCCAGCTGCGACGACCACGGCCCCGCTGCCGCGATCACCTGACCCGCGTGCACCGTGTCGCCGTTCTCGAGCTGTACGCCGAGTGCCGTCGTACCGGATGTGATGACTCGAGTGACGCGCTGGCGGATGAGCTGCACTCCGGAGAGCTCGACCGCGCGGAGCAGGGTCGCCACTGCCTGCCTGTTGTCGACGGAATGGTCACCTGGGACCCAGACACCACCGGAGACACCAGTGGCGAGCATGGGCTCGCGGCGGCGGGCGTCACGACCTGACAGCTCCTCAACCTCGAGGCCGAGGCGTCGCTGGTAGTCGCCGAGCCTCCGGAGCGCCGCTACGTCGTCCACGTCGTACGCGACGGACAGTGTGCCGGTCTGGTGGAGGCCCGCGGACTGTCCGGTGAGTTCCTCGAGCTCGGCGGCGAAGGCGGGCCAGGCGTTCACCGAGGCCAGGTTGAGGGCCAGGAGGTCGTCCTCGCCGTACTCCACCTCGGTAACCGGGGCGAGCATCCCTGCGGCGACATTAGAGGTCCGGGCGCCCGGTGTGGGGTCACAAACCGTCACCTGGACACCGTCTGCGGCCAGCCGCCACGCAGTCGCCAGACCAATCAGCCCGGCACCGACCACTACTACATCGGACGTGTGTTCAGGCATGCCGTAAAGCCTACGTCTGGGCGGACATGGCAGGCTTTGGGATGTGACTGACCACACCGATCGTCTCGCTGATGCCCGGCTCTACCTGTGTACGGATGCGCGCGAGAAGCAGGGCGACCTCCAACAGTTCCTGGACGCCGCGCTGGCCGGCGGCGTGGACATCGTGCAGCTCCGGCAGAAGGAGATGGAGGCTGCCGACGAGCTGGCTGCGCTGGAGGTGTTCGCGGACGCGTGCCGACGGCACGGGAAGCTGCTGGCCGTCAACGACCGCGCCGACATTGCGTTCGCCGCGGGCGCCGACGTACTGCACCTGGGACAGCGTGACCTGCCGGTGCATGCCGCTCGCGCGATCGTCGGGCCTGCTCCGGTGGTCGGGCGTTCGACGCACACGTTCAGCCAGGTGAACGCTGCGGTCGACGAGGTGGGGTCGGACTACTTCTGCGTCGGGCCGACGTGGGCGACGCCGACCAAGCCGGGGCGTCAGGCCGCCGGCCTGGACCTGGTGTCGTACGCGGCAGGTCGCAGACAGTCGAAGCCGTGGTTCGCGATCGGTGGCATCGACCTGGAGCGGCTGGACGAAGTACTGGAGGCGGGGGCGACGCGCGTGGTCGTCGTACGGGCGATCACCGAGGCGGACGACCCGGGGGAGGCGGCCGCCGAGTTCACTCGGAGGCTGCGGTGATCAACAACCCGAAGGCCGCGCGGATCGTCGCGATCGTGGTGATCGCCATGCTGGTGATCACCCTGGCGGCGTCGCTGTTCGGCTGTGCGGCCGACAAGAAGGCGTCCGGTGACGTCGATCCGACCAGCGGTCTCAAGTACGTCGCTGTGGCGGACCTGCCGAAGGAGGGGCAGGACACGCTGAAGCTGATCGACCAGGGCGGGCCGTACCCGTACAGCCGCGACGGTGTGGTGTTCGGCAACCTGGAGAAGATCCTGCCGAAGCACGACCGCGGCTACTACCACGAGTACACCGTGAAGACGCCGGGGGAGAAGGACCGGGGCGCCCGCCGCATCGTGACCGGCAACGCGGACGAGCGTTATTACACGGACGACCATTACAAGTCCTTCCGCCGGATCGCGGAAGACGGGGGAACTTCATGAGCTCGCTGAGCACGCTGCTGGCCGAGGGGCTGCGGCCTGGCGTCTACCGTTGGCCGTCCGCCTCGGCTGCTCCCGACGTACGCCGGGATGCTGCCGCTGCCGGGTTCGGGTTCGTGTTGCTCGACACCGGCGAGATCCACGACAAGACCGGGTTCCTCGACCTGTGCGCGACCGCGTTCGACCTGCCGCGCTGGTTCGGCCGGAACTGGGACGCGCTCGCCGACTCGCTGAGCGACCGGTCGACGGGCGCACCCGAGGTCGTGCTGTGGACCGGGCTGCGGCACCTGCTCGAACACGACCACGACACGGTCGACGTCGCGCTGCAGATCTTCGCCGAGGACACCACGAACTCCGGCCAGCTCCGGGTGCTCGTCGCCGAGACCGAAACGCCCGACCTGCTCAGCTCACTGCCGGTGCTGTAGCTGCTCGGTCAGTTCGCCGAGGTCCGCGGCGAACAGCAGGTTGCGACCGCGGTTGCTCTCCCGCACCCAGTCCGCCAGCGGCTTGCTCGCCGCGACCCGCTCCGAGATGTCGCCGACCACGGCCAGGCCCATCTGGTACGTCACGAACTTCTGTGTGATCGCACCGGCCCGCCCGCTGCTCAGCTCGAAGAACTCGTCGCCCAACTGCTCGGGCGCGAACGCGATCCACTCGGCCTGATGTGCGTAATGCGCGTCGACGATCAGCTGTACGGCGTCGCTCTCGTCGCCGAGCGGTGTGTCGCTCACGTGGACCCGCACTCCAGCCAGTAGCACCATGTACCCCAAAGTACCGTAATTGCCTAGAAGCGGCTATTTATAGGGAATTCTAAGGAAGTGCTCTACGCTGAGGGATATGGCCCAGGAGCTGTATTCGGTGGAGCAGGTAGCGAACCAGCTAGGGCTGCACGTTCGGACGATCCGGAACTACGTCCGCGACGGCCGGCTGAAGGCGGTGCGGATCGGGAAGCAGTACCGGATCACCCGCGAGGACCTCGAGGAATTCACCGGTACACCGGCCGCCGTGATCGAGGTCGATCGCTCCACGCGGCACGTCGAGGCGTCCAGCATCGTCCACATCGACGCCGTCGATCGAGCGACCGCCGACCGCCTCAGCACGCACATCCACGGCGCGCTCAACCAGCCCGAGGCGGTCCACCTCAAGGCCGAGACGATCTACGACGAGGAGCGAGCCGTCCTCAAGGTCATCGTCCTCGGCAACCTCACCGCCACCGCGGACCTCCTCCGCCTGATCCACATGCTGGCGGACCAGTAGCCAGGCCCTGTCTGGATCACCAGACAGGGCCTAGACGACTCGCGAGGTCGCCGCGACGGCCAGGTCGGTGAGGGCCTTGCGGGCGGTGTCGTCGGCCAGGGGAGCGCCCTCGAGGGCGTCGAGAGCGTCCTCGGTGCGGTCGGTGATGAGGTCTTCGCAGGCCTGTACGGCGCGGGAGTCCTGGAGGATCTCGCGGAGCAGCTGGATCTCGTCGTCGTCGAGGTCCGGGCGCCCGAAGAGCCGGTTGAACTCGGTCAGCTGGATCTCCGACGCGTGGTCGACGGCGTACGCGATCAAGACCGTCCGCTTGCCCTCGCGCAGATCGTCCCCGGCCGGCTTGCCGGTCAGCGCGGGATCCCCGAACACCCCGAGCAGGTCGTCCCGCAACTGGAACGCCTCGCCCAACGGCAGCCCGTACCCGGACAGCGACGAGATCAGCCGCGTATCCCCGCCACCCAACGCGGCGCCGACGTGCAGCGGCCGCTCGATCGTGTACGTCGCCGACTTGTACCGCAGCACGCGCAACGCCAGATCCATGTCCGACTCGCCACTCGCCTGCGCGAGCAGATCGAGGTACTGCCCGGCCGTCACCTCGACCCGTACGGCGTCGAAGTACTGCCCCGCCCGGGCCAGCGCCGACGCGTCGAATCCCGACGTGTGCAACAGCTCGTCGGCCCAGATCAGGCACAAATCCCCGAGCAGGATCGCGGCGCCGACGCCGAATCCGACCGGATCCGCACCGTGACCGGACTTCGCGGCCCGCTCCCGCTGCAGGGCCTCGAACCGGCGATGCGCGGACGGCGCACCCCGCCGTACGTCGGAGGAATCCATCACGTCGTCGTGCACCAGCGCGCTGACGTGCAGCATCTCCAGGCTCGCCGCGGCGGTCAGGATCGGCTGCGCCGGATCGCCTCCCGCGGCCCGGAAACCCCAGTAGCAGAAGGACGGACGCAGCCGCTTGCCGCCGCTGGTCGCGTCCCGCGCGGCCTGCACCTGCTCGGCCAGTTCCGGCCCGATGGCGGTCAGCCGCTCCTCCTGCCGGTCGAGGAAGCCGCTCAGTGCACGCTGGATCTCGGCCGGGATGTCCACATCGCCATACACGTCTCGGAGCGTAGTCGGTGGGCAGACGGGACTGGCCACCGCGGGTAACCTGACGTCATGGCCAACGGTCTTGCCTCGACGCTTCCCGGCGGTGCGCCGACGATCCGCGAGTTACTCGCGTCCGGAGACCGGTCCTTCTCGTTCGAGTTCTTCCCACCGAAGACCCCCGAGGCGGAGGAGGTGCTGTGGCGGTCGATCCGCGAGATCGAGCAGCTGCGGCCGACCTTCGTCTCGATCACGTACGGCGCCGGCGGGACGACCCGTGACGGCACCATCCGGGTCACCGAACGGGTCGCGCAGGACACGTCACTGACGCCGCTCGGGCACCTGACCTGCGTCGCGCACTCCCGCGACGAGCTCCGCTCCGTGATCGGCGCGTACGCCGGATCCGGCGTCCGCAACATGCTCGCGCTTCGCGGCGACCCGCCGGGCGGACCGAACCAGCCGTGGGTCGCGCACCCCGAAGGCCTCAACCACGCCGTCGAGCTGGTCGAGCTGATCCGTTCGCTGGGCGACTTCTGTGTCGGCGTCGCTGCCTTCCCGGACAAGCACCCGGAGGCCGCCACACTCGAGGCGGACGCGCAGGTGCTCGCCGCGAAGGCCCAGGCCGGCGCCGACTACGCCATCACACAGATGTTCTTCGGCGCCGACGACTACTTCCGGCTCGTCGACCGGGCCACCGCGCTCGGCTGCGACATCCCGGTGCTGCCGGGCATCATGCCGGTCACGAACATCAAGCAGATCCAGCGGATGGCCGACCTCACCGGCATGGCGCTACCGGCCGCTGTCACCGAACGCCTGCTCGCCGTCGAGGACGACCCGGCCGCCGTCCGCGAGGTCGGCATCGAGATCGCGACCGAGTTGTGCGAGCGCTTGCTGGCCGGCGGCGCGCCCGGCATCCACTTCATCACCCTGAACAGATCCACCGCGACGCGGCAGGTGTTCCGCAACCTCAAGGCCCCCGTCGTATCCTGACGCAATGGCTGACCCGTCGGACCTGTTGATCGACCGCACTCTCGTCCTGCTCCGGCACGCCAAGGCGGTGCCGCCGGAGACGCTACCGGATCTCGAACGACCGCTGTCCGACCGCGGCCGCGCCGACGCCGGCGCCGCCGGCCGGTATCTCGTTGCCCAAGGCATCGAAGCGGACCTGGTCCTGTGCTCGCCGTCGAAGCGCACCCGCGAGACCTGGAAGTACGTCGCCGAGGCCGGCGTCGCCGCCAAGGACGTCTGGTACGACAAGCGCATCTACAACGCCGACACCGACGGCATCCTCGACGCGATCCGCGAAACCCCGGCCGAGTCCCGCACCGTGGTCGTCGTCGGCCACGCGCCGGGCATCCCGTGGCTCGCCGACGAACTCGCCCTGGACGGCACCAGTCCAGAGCGAGTCGAGCTCACCCAGAAGTACCCGACCACGGGCCTCGCGATCCTGCACCTCACCACCCGCTGGGCCGACCTCTCAGCGAACGACGCCGACCTCGTGTCGTACGTCGTACCGCGCGCTTAAGAGGGCAGCCAGCGGGTCGTGCTGTTGACGGTGATCAGGCGCTGGGTGGCGCGGGTGAGGACCACGTAGAGAGCTCGTACGCCGCCCAGTGTGTCGCTGACGATCCGGTCCGGCTCGACGACGACCACGGCGTCGTACTCGAGGCCCTTGGAGTCGAGCGGGCTGACCGCGACGACCCGTGGGTCGTTCAGCTCGGCGAGGACCGGGTCCACGACCGGGCGGAGCGCCGGCGGCACGATGACGCCGACGGTGCCCTCGACCAGCTGCAACAGCTCGACCGCCGCGTCACCGGCTGCCGCGGAGACCTTGCCGGCGTCGAAGATCCGGTGCTCCGGATCCACTCCGGTACTGCGGACCGCGTTCGGCAGGTCCGCGTCCGGGATGGACTGCCGGATCACCTCACCGGCGAACGAGTAGATCTCGGCCGAGTTCCGGTAGTTCGTGGACAGTCGGAACGTGTGCCGCTGCAGGTGCGACAGCATCGAGTCCATCGCGGCCCGCGCCTCGTCCGGGTCGGGCCAGGAGCTCTGCGCCGGGTCGCCGACGATCGTCCAGCTGGCCTGCGGTCCGCGCCGCGTGACCATCCGCCATTGCATGGGGGAGAGGTCCTGTGCCTCGTCCACCAGCACGTGCGCGTACTCCTCCGGCTCCTCCGCCTCCCGCGCTGCCGCAGCACGGGCACGACGCTCGGAGCTGGTCAGTACCTCGTTGACGCCGTCCGACAGCCCTTCGAGCCAGTCGAACTCCTCGTCGGTGTTCTCCACGATCGGAGGACGTCCCAGGAACTCGGTCAGCTCGTCCAGCAACGCAACATCGGCAATGGTGAACTCATCGGTCGTACGGATCGCCGTAGCGAGGGCGTCGACCTCAGCGGGGGTCATGTCGTTCCGGGCCCAGCGCTGGAGACGGCGTGGGTCACCGAGCCAACGCAGTACGGCTTCTGGGGTCAGCATCGGCCACCACTGGCTGAAGAACGTGCGGAACGCCGGGGTGTCGGACACGCGGTCGCCGAACGCCTCACGGTCGCCGAGAGGCCCGTTGCGCAGGTCCTCCGGGAACCGCTGCCACAGCGCGGCGATCAGGCCCTTACGCGCCTCAGCGGCGGCCCGGTTGCGCGGCGTGCGGCGCAGCGCGTTCCGACGTACGTTGTCGAGTTGGTTGGCGTCGAGCTCGACGGTGGCG
The DNA here is from genome assembly GCA_963822475.1 of uncultured Actinomycetota bacterium. Lineage (GTDB taxonomy): Bacteria > Actinomycetota > Actinomycetes > Propionibacteriales > Kribbellaceae > Kribbella. The sequence goes on along the minus strand of CAWGHT010000004.1, from coordinate 686,511 downwards.
CCGCCGAGGAACACCCGCAGGTTCGTCGGCGCGTTTGGCACCCGGTCGCGGGCGGCACGTGACAGCACCGCACGCATCCGCAGCGAGCCCTTGACGGCAGCCGCTGCAGCGCTGTCGACCGCAGTGGCCTTCACACCGTCGACCAGCTCGCCGACAGCACGCAGCGACACCGTGTTCTCGCCGAGGCTCGGCAGCACCCGCTCGATGTAGGCCATGAACGCGGCCGACGGACCGACGACCAGTACGCCGCCACGCTCGAAGCGCCTGCGGTCGCTGTACAGCAGGTACGCCGCACGGTGCAGAGCGACCACCGTCTTGCCGGTGCCCGGTCCGCCGCCGATGACGGTGACGCCACGGGCTGGTGCCCGGATCGCCTCGTCCTGCTCGGCCTGGATGGTGGCGACGATGTCGCGCATCGTGTGCCCACGGGCCCGCGACAGCGACGCCATCAGCGCGCCCTCGCCCATCACCGGCAGGTCCTCCGGTGCCCGCTCCGGCGCCAGCAGGTCGTCCTCGAGACCGACGATCCGCGGCCCCTTGTTCCGCAGCACGCGGCGCCGGACAACCTTCTGCCGGTCCGTCGCGGTGGCGCGGTAGAACGGCTCGGCCGCAGGCGCGCGCCAGTCGATCACCAGCGGTTCGTACTCGGCGTCGCGGACGCCGATGCGCCCGACGTACAGCTTCTCGAGCCCGTCCGCGGTCGTGGCGGCCGGCTCGTCGTCGCCGTGGTCGGAGTCGAGTCGGCCGAACACCAGGCCCTCGTGCTCGGCGTCCAGCTCGGCGATCCGGCGTGCGGCAGCGAACACCAGCACGTCGCGCTCGTACAGACCGGTCTGCTCCTCGTCGCGGACGCGCCCGACGTTCTGCGCCTGACCGCGCTGGTGGCCTTCGACAGCGATCCGGGACGCCGACCGCGCGGCCTCCTCGACCCGGCCGTACACCCGGTCGACGTGCTCTTGCTCCGCCGCCAGCTCAGCCCGCTCCACGTTGTCATGGTCGCCATGGGTGTCGTGATCGGCCGATGTGGGGGATTGATCCACCGAGGTCCTCTCTACGGCCGGGACCCGCCCCGACTCAGAACACAGGAACAACCAATCTTAGTTGGCTTCTCTGTCCAACCCGACAGGGGTCTCAGGCCTTCCCGATGGCGTCGGCCACGATGGCCGCGCCGAGTGTGGTGGCGGGCACACCGGAGCCCGGGTGCGCGCCCGCGCCGACGCAGTACAGGCCCTTCACCGGGGACACGTTGGTAGCGCGCCGGCGAGCGGTCTTGTAGCCCTCCCAGGCCACACCGGTCCACCAGGACGGCGACGTCTGCCGCGACACCACGTTGTCCCGGACAGGCAGGCCACGGGCGACCAAGAGGTCCAGTACGTCGTCAGTGGGGTAGCCGTGGACCAGCACGGACCAGGCCTGGTGCCCGGCGGGTGCTGTACCGCCTGTGCGGACGACCACGGTCGGTGTCCCGTGCAGCACGGTCTCGAACGGCAGCTGCGGCACCGGGTCCTTCAGACCGAGATGTACGACGTACGCCGCCTGTGCCTGGTGTGTGGCCAGGATCCGCTTGCGGGTCTTCTTGGCGACCGGATCGTCGACGAACGACTCGTACAGGATCCGTGGGTCGACGTCACTCACGACGATGTCTGCGCGCAGCTCCTCACCATCAGCGAGCCGTACGCCGGTCACCACACCACCTGACGTCGAGACGGCGACCACCTCGGCGCTGGTGCGCACAGTGATCTTCCGCTCGCTGGCGCGCTGCACCAGGGCGTCGGCCAGTGCGCCGAAACCACCTGCGATCGTCCAGCGGCCGAAGGTGCGCTCCAGGTAGGACCAGACGCCGACGTACCCCGGTGTGAGGCGGGCGTCCGATCCGCCTTGGGCTGCGAAGTGCCGTAGTACCGCACGGGAACGGTCGTCGGTCAGCTCGCGCTGCGCGACCTTCTCCAGCGACTGCCACGGCTTGAGGGCGCGGATGGTCTTGATCGGCAGCTTGTCCTCGAGCGGTGGCTCCAGTGAGGTCTTGCGGAGGATCTGCCACGTGTCGCCGTACGCGTCGACCAGTGCGGTCCACTGCGCGGCCACAGGTGCGCCTGCCAGGTCGGTCCACGCTGCTTCTTGGGCACTGCGGTCGCTGACGGGCAGGTCGAGTACCGAGCCGTCAGCGAACATGTGGCGGCGTGGCTCGGACACCGGGTCCAGTTGCACGAGGCTCTCGATCGGACGGCCGCTCTTGCGGAACAGGTCGCGCAGCGCGGCCGGCAACGTCGTACTGGCGGCTCCGGCGTCCCAGGTGAACCCGTCCGCCGCTACGCGGCCGAGTGCACCACCCAGGTGCTCGTTGCGTTCGCAGATGGTGACCTGGTGGCCGAGCTTGGCCAGCCGCACAGCACTCGCGAGACCGGCCAGACCGGCCCCGACGACAATCACGTTCGCCACTACTTTTCCTTACGTTTCTCACGCCACGCGTTGAACCTGACATACCCGCGCCGGATGAACCTGAACGCGAAGTACACCCCGATCAGTCCGAGGACCAGCAGCACGCCGGCGATGACGAGCGCGACCTCCGGGTGGAAGGCGGCCAAAGACATCACACCGGCGACGGCAACATCCTCACCGGACGACGCGGCGATGTTGGTGACCGGCTCGGGGGAGGTGTTGATCGCGAGCCGCAGACTCGACTTCACCGCGTGCGACAGCAGCGCCACCAGGCCGCCGGTGGTCGCGATCAGGGCCTGCTGCAGGTTGCTCGCCTGGCCCGACATCAGTGCGGCGAGGACCGCGCCGATCACCGGCCGGACGACGGTCGAGATCGCGTCCCAGGCGGAGTCGACGTACGGGATCTTGTCGGCGACGAACTCGACCGCGAACAGCACACCAGCGACGATCAGGACCGGGGTCGTGGTCAGCGAGTGCGGTACGTCGTCGGCGCCGGCGAACCGGCCGAGCAGACCGAGAATCAGCACGCAGGCATAGGCATTCACGCCACTGGCCCAGCCAGTCGTGACTGCCAGCGGCAGCGCTTCCATGGTGGTACTCCGTAACCGTCGGCACCGGCATGATTTCGTCAGTATCGAACTCGACGACGTGAGTTTTGGTTAACCGTTGACATCCGCGTCGCCCCGACCCACAGTGACTAGGCTGCCAGTCTGTGTGACCGGCCCCGCCCTACGGGTTCAGGAGAACAATCATGCTGCGTCGTCCGAAGATTCTTGCCGCACTCGCTGCGGTAGCGCTGCCGGCCGCCCTGGTCGGCGTGTCGTTGGGAGGTCCACCAGCCGAGGCCGCACCGCCTGACGCGGCGTCGGCCTACAGCCAGGCCGCCGCGAAGTACGGCGTACCGGAGTCGGTGCTGCTGGCCGTCTCGTACGCCGAGTCCCGCTGGGACGACCACGGCGGTGCGCCGAGCACCACAGGTGGCTACGGCCCGATGCACCTCACTGACCTGGGGGACTCCGAGGTCGAGGACCTGTCCGGTAAGCAGAAGGTCGCCACGGCCGAGTCGCTGCAGACGCTGGAGAAGGCGGCGGACCTGACCGGCCTCGACCAGAGCGCACTGCGCAAGGACGTGACTGCCAACATCAGCGGCGGCGCCGCGGTGCTGGCGTCGTACCAGAACTCGCTCGGCCTCCCGGTCGGCGCGAACACGTCCCCGGCCGAGTGGTACGGCGCAGTGGCGTCGTACGCCGAGGCACCGGACAAGGTCGGTGCGGGCGGATTCGCCGACGACGTCTACTCGATCCTGGCCAAGGGCGCGGCCCGTACGACGAACACGGGCCAGCAGATCGTGATGCCGGCGCTCGCCGTGACGCCGGACAAGTCGCAGCTGAGCAAGCTGTCGCTGCCGGCCGGTGTGCAGCCGTCCACCTCCGACGTGGAGTGCCCGCCGTCGCTCGGCTGCGAGTGGCTGCCCGCGCCGTACTCGGAGTTCGGTGACGGCGACTACGGCAACCACGACCTCGCCAACCGGCCGAAGACCGGCAAGATCGACTACATCGTCATCCACGACACCGAGGGCACCTGGCAGGGTGTGCTGAACCTCGTGCAGGACCCGACGTACGTGAGCTGGCAGTACACGATGCGCTCGTCGGACGGCCACGTCTGGCAGCACGTGAAGGCCAAGGACGTCGCCTGGCACGCCGGCAACTGGTACGTGAACATGCACAGCATCGGCATCGAGCACGAGGGCTTCGCGCCGCAGGGCGCCACCTGGTTCACCGAGTCGCTGTACCGCAACTCGGCCAAGCTGGTGCGCTACCTGGCCGTCAAGAACAACATCCCGCTCGACCGCGCGCACATCATCGGCCACGACCAGGTGCCGGGCACCGTCCCGTCCACGGTCCGCGGCATGCACTGGGACCCGGGACCGTACTGGGACTGGGAGCACTACATGGACCTGGTCGGCGCGCCGATCTGGGGCAAGTCCGTACTGCCGGTGCACACCGGGTCGATCGTCTCGATCAAGCCGGGCTTCGCGGGCAACGTGCAGGTCGTCAACAGCTGCGACACCGCCGGTACGCCGTGCAAGCCGCAGGGCACCAACTTCGTCTACCTGCGCCAGGCGCCGGACGACAACGCCCCGCTGGTCAAGGACCTCGGTCTGCACCCGGACGGGTCGAACGGCACCACTGAGGTCTCCGACATGGGCTCCCGCGCCGCAGCGGGTTCGCAGTACGTCGTGGCCGAGCGTCAGGGTGACTGGGTGGCCGTCTGGTACCTGGGCGCGAAGGGCTGGTTCAAGAGCCCGGCGTCCGCTCCGGACGCGTTCGCCAAGCCGGGTCTGGTCGTGAAGCCGAAGGCCGGTCTCACGTCGGTGCCGGTGTACGGGCGTGCGTACCCGGAGCAGTCGGCGTACCCGGCCGGGATTCCCTACCAGACGGTGACTCCGCTGCAGTACTCGATCGGTGCGGGGCAGGCCTACCCGGTGGGTGACCTGAACATCGAGACCGACTACTACCGCGCGGTGACGTTCGCCGGGGAGCCGCCGACGGACCACGTCCAGGTGCTCGGGAAGGACAAGTACTACCAGATCTGGTTCGGCCACCGGATGGCCTACGTACGGGCCGCCGACGTGGACGTGCGACCAGCCGTCTAGTCTGTCTGCCGTGATCGACGAAGCCGTCCAGCCGTTGCTGGACGGCTTTGTCACGTCTGTACGGCGAAGTCGCTGCCGTAGAGGCGGTCTGGCTGCACGGCTCACTGGCACTGGGGGACTACCAGTTGGGACGCAGCGATCTGGACGTGGTCGCGGTCGTCTCCGCACCGCCTTCGCCGGCTGTCGCCGACATGCATCGGGCGCTCATCCGCGCGGACCCGTTGGCCGCCAAGCTGCATTGCTCCTACATGCTGACGTCTCAGCTGGCCGATCTGTCGGTGCGGCACCCGACGTTCGCGCAGGGCGAGTACTTCGATCGCCCGGTGACGCCGGTGACCCGCCGAGAGCTTGCCATCGGCAACCGAACCCTCTACGGCCCGGCCCCGGACCAGTTGCTGCCGGCGACCACCGACGAGGAACTGTTCACGTTCATCCGCCGCGACCTGCGGGAGTTCTGGCTGCCGGTCGCCCGGAAGCGAAAGCCCTGGTACCGCGACATCTGGGTCGACCTCAGCCTGCTCACCATCGCCCGTGCGCACGTCACGCTGGCCACCGGCGACCTGATCACCAAGCGCGCCGCCTTCGACGTCCTGCCCCGGCTCGGGGCGCCCGCGGACGTCGTCGAGGACATCCGGCGCCGCCGCTACGGGACCGACGTCCGGACCGGCCCCTGGTGGCGGCACACCCGCGCCGGGCTGACCCGGCGCTTCGTGCAGACCGCTATTCCCGCCGTACTGGAGCGCTAGTGCTCAGTTGACGGTGATGGGCGTGCCGTCGGTCAGCTCGAGGAGTTCGGCGTACGTCGTCGGGAACACCGAGTGCGGGATGCCCGCGGCGGCCCAGATCACCGGGTACTGCTCGAGGGCGGTGTCGACGTACGTCGGGACGCGGCCGGGGTGCCCGACCGGGGCGACGCCGCCGATCGACTGACCGGTGTGCTCCTTGACGAACTCCGGCGTGGCCCGCTTCAGCTTCGCGATCCCGAGCTCGGCCGCGACCTTGGCGGTGTCCACCCGGTGCGCACCCGAGGTGAGGATCAGCACCGGGGCGCCGTCGCCGTTGAAGATCAGGCTGTTCGCGATCGCTCCGACCTCGCAACCGAGCTCCGCCGCCGCGGCCGCCGCGGTCGGCACCGCCTCGTCCAGGATCACGATCTCGCCGGTCGCGCCGGCCGCCGCCAGGGCGTCCGCCACCTTCTGCACATTGGGATGACTGCTCACGCCTGCGAGCTTATGCGAGGGTGGCAGCGCCGAACGAAACGTTGAAGCGATCGCACCAGATCGCGACGCTGCGGAAGCTGTCCAGTTTCAGGTCGTGGGGGACTGCGTAGTTCTGGTTGCCGTGGTTGCCCTTGAGGCTGCCCAGGCTGCGGTACCGGCCGTCGTCGAACACGTGCCAGCCTGCGCGGCCCGGCTTGACCTGGGCGTCGCTCAGCCAGACCTTCAGGTCGGGGCCGTCGGAGGTGTCGAGGTTCTCGATCCGGAGGATGCGGCTGCCGTCGGGGAGGGCGAGTACGGCGACCGTGCCGGACGTCCGGTGTTCGTGCGTGATCAGCTTCCCGGTCAGGAGAACTCTCGGTTGCTGCGTCGGTTGCTGCGTCGGCTGTTTCGGCTCGGCGGAAACTGTCGGTGGCGTCGTCGACGATGAAGTCGTGGAGATCGGAACAGCGCCGGGCAACGCCTCGTCGACGACCTTGTCGGTGGCGAGCCGCCACGGCTGGAAGAGCGGCAGCGCGACCGCTGCCACCACGACGGCGACCGCCGCCGCGGCGATTCCGGCTGTCCGTTTCCGCACCGTTCGTCCCTCCGTTGTCGGACTTCCAGTCTGGCGGCCGGACCGGCCGTCGGACGACGCGCCGCGATTACGGGCCGTTGACGATTGTCGGCGGGCGGCGCTACGCTTCCCTTGTTCGAACAGATGTTCGATTACCTCGGCCCCGGTTTCGTCGGGAGACCGGACCGAGGTGAGCCGGACAGCTGAACGGCTCCGGTGCGGAGTTGCGGCCGCATCGGAATCCGGTGGTCCCGGCGGGCCGGGCACCGGGGTGGTCCTCGACCCCCACCCCGTGCTCACCCGCCGGGCCGCCGGCTCGGGGCCCGGCCCTCGACGCAGAGCCAGATCTGAAGCAGGCCGGGTATGAACAGGAGGCGATGGAGCATGTGGGAGTTCGACGACGCCGTCGAGGTGCACTCGGTGTTTGTGGACGGTGTGCAGACCCCTGATCAGTTCCTCTGGCGCGGCCGGCTCTGGCGGGTCCGCGCGATCCGGTCGCAGTGGACCGAGACCGCCGTCTGGTGGGAGCGCGGCGTCATCGGCACTGGCGAGATCCACGACCCCCGCGCCCACGCCGGTTCGCTGGCGCGGATCGACGCGGCCACCGTCGCCGAGGCGTGCTCGGTGGCCCGCACGACCTCGCGTCCCACCCGGACGCACACAGCCGGCGTGGCAGTGGCGGTCAACCCCCGTTCACACCCCGCTGCCACGCTCCCCGCACCAGACGACAGGACACCGGCAGCAGTCGGAGTGCTGGACGCCGACTGGGGACCGGAGCGGGCCGTCTTCCGCGTCGAAGCCGGCTGCGGAAGGCATGGACGGCAGGAGATGTTCGATCTCGCCCACGACCCGGACTCGGGCCGTTGGCAACTGGAGAGGGTGACCGACCGATGACTGTTTCACCGGTATCGCCGGCCGCGGCCGGCGCGGCCAGCCGAGAGCTGTCCCGTGCCCGCGCCGCCCTGGCCGAGGCAACGGAGACCAGCGACCACCTGATCCGCTACTCGAGCGCCCACGTCGCGGCGCTCCGGGTCGCGGCCGCGGTGCTCGCCGTCCGCGCCCGCCCGGTTCGCTCGAGCAGCCGCCGCCGGATCCAGCGCAACGCCTGGGTGCTGCTCGCCGAGGTCGCGCCGGAGTTCGGCGAATGGGCCACGTTCTTCGCCGCCGGTGCCTCCCAGCGCGCCGCCGCCGAGGCAGGCCTGGAGCGCGCTGTCAGCACCCGCGAGGCGGACGACCTGGTGCGCGCCGTCGACATGTTCTACACCCAGGTGGAATCCAGCCTGCGGCTCTCCACCACCCCGGTCCTCACCGCGACCACCGACCCCCAGTCCGTCCTCACCCAATCCTGGATGCAAGCCAGCTAGACCTGCAGTGAGGAGATCCCGACCGTGAGCGAAACGTCGAGAGGCCTGGGCACGGACCTGTGTGGTCGTGTCCATGCCCTCACGGGCGCCGAGTGCTATCTGCCGGACACGCACTACCCGCGACCCCACCAGGCCTTGTCCGGCGACTCCTGGCACGACGGCCTGTGCACGCAGTGCGCCGGTTCCGGCGTCCAGTCCGAGATTCGGTCCGGCATCCGATCCGACTTCCTGTGCCCCACCTGCAACGGCACCGCCTTCGAACCGCTGACGCTCCCTGACACCTATCAACCCGGCTGAACGCCGAAAGGTGTTCAAAGGTCGGCCGGACAGCGTCTAAGGTCGGCGGAGTGAGCGGACTTCCGGTGTTGGATGTCGAGGAGCAGCGGGTTCTCGGGAGCTTGCTGGAGAAGCAGACCACGGTGCCGGCGTCGTACCCGTTGACGGCGAACGCCTTGCGGACGGCATGCAATCAGACCAGCAACCGGGATCCGGTCGTCGACTACGACCAGGGCACGGTGGAGCGGACCGCACGGTCGCTGCGCGATCGGGAGTTGTTGCGGATCGTCTGGGCCGACGTCGGCCGGCGGACCTTGAAGTACCACCAGATCCTCGACGAGAAGCTCGAGCTCGAGGAGGACGAGCGGGCGCTCATCGCGGTCTTGCTGCTGCGCGGCGCCCAGGCGCCCGGCGAACTGCGGACGCGGACCGAGCGGCTGTACAAGTTCGAGGACCGGAGCGACGTCGAAGCGTGCCTGCAGCGGATGGCCGCCCGCCCGGACCCACTGGTGCGCGAGCTGGAACGTCGTGTCGGTCAGCACGATCGCCGCTGGATCCACCTCCTCGGCCCCGTGTCGGAGGCGGAGGCGGCGGCCGTCGTCGAGAGCGTCGACCGGGACACGGTCATCGCCGACGGTGCGGACGAGCGTGATGCCCGCGTGCGTTCGGCGTACGACGCTGTTGCGGCGACGTACGCGGACGAGTTGCTGGACGAGCTCGACGCGTTGCCGTTCGAACGCTGGCTGCTCGACCGGGTGATTGCCCACGCCAACGGTCGGCCCGTCGTGGAGGTCGGCTCGGGCCCGGGCCACATCACGGCGTACCTCGCCGACCGCGACGCGGACGCCACTGGCGTTGACCTGTCGCCGGAGATGGTGGCCGAGGCTCGTCGACGCTTCCCGCAGCTGACGTTCGAGGTCGGCGACCTGCGCCGTCTCGGCCGACCGCCGACGAGCTCCGGCTGGGCAGCGGTCCTCGGCTGGTACTCGCTCATCCACCTGGCCGCGTCCGAGCTCCCCGACGCGATCTCCGCGCTGACGAGGCCGCTCGACCCGGGCGGTTGGCTGGTGCTCGCGCTGCATGCCGGTGAGGAGATCAGCCACGTCGACGAGCTGCTCGGCCACGAGGTCAACCTCGACTACGTCCTGCACGACCCGGCGTACATCGTGAGCGTTGTCGAAGCAGCCGGTCTCACCGACACCGAGTGGTACCTGCGCGGCCCGATCACCACCCGCGCCGAAACCACCCGCCGCCTGTACGTGATCGGCCGCGCCCCGTCCTGAGGCAGCAGCTCCCTCCGGTGCTGCCTCAGCTGGGCGGGCCGACGGGGTCAGGCCTTGGCGTACGTCTCCGCTGCGACCGACTCGAACTCCAGGCCGACCGCCGGATCGTTGCCGACGACCCAGGCGTCGTGACCAGGTTCGATGACGTACGCGATCCCCGGCACCAGGTTCGCCTTGGTGCCGTCGTCGTGGACGACCTCCATCTCGCCGGACAGCAGGGTCCCCACGTGGCGGACCTGGCACGAGTCGCCGCCGATGACCGGACGGATGCACTCGGACCAGCGCCACCCGGGCTGGAAGGTGATCCGGGCGACACTCGCGCCCGGCAGTTTGACGACGTCGACACTGCGTCTTGTCCGGTGTGCGTTGCTCGTCCGGCTCGTCGAAGGACTTGCTGAAGATGGCCATGATCCCTCCCTGGTGATCGGCTCTCCCCTTGCCTCCGAGAGTCGTCCTCCGGCGCGTCCGGCGATAGATCTCGGGACTTATGAACTGCTTACGACGGTCGGCGGGATGGACGGGACCGGGTGGAAGTAGGGTGTGGCGCGGTGGAGTGGTGATGGGGACCGGCTGGAGGGTTGATGGTGGAGCGGCGGCGGCGCAGCGTGCGGACGGCGTTGGTAGGAGAGGCGCTGCGGGTCGCGTTGGCGGAACGCGAGCGAACCGAACCCGCCGCTGGACTGGACCGTGCTGGGCTGGACATCGTCGATCTGGGCGGCGGCACGGGCGGGTTCGCGGTTCCGCTGGCGGTCGAGGGACATCGGGTGACGGTGGTCGACCCGAGCCCGGACGCGCTGGCCTCGCTGGAGCGCCGCGCCCGGGACGAAGGCGTGAGCGAGCTGATCCGCGGCGTCCAGGGTGACGCTGCCGAGCTCCCCGGACTGGCGGGGGAGTCGAGCGCGGACGCCGTACTGTGCCATGGGGTGCTCGAGGTCGTCGACGACCCGGTCCAGGCGCTACAGGCGATGGCGTCGGTCCTGCGGGAAGGCGGCGTACTGAGTCTGCTGGTTGCCCAGCGCAACGCGGTCGTCCTGGCCCGGGCGCTGGCCGGCCACCTGGCCGAGGCGCGGGTCGCGCTGCAGGATCCGGACGGGCGCTGGGGGGCGACCGATCCGATGCCGCGGCGGTTCGACGAGGCCGGGATCACGGAGCAGCTGGCCGATGCCGGGTTCAAGGTGCGCACCGTGCACGGCGTCCGGACCTTCGCCGACCTGGTGCCGTCCGCGTTCGTCGACTCCGAGCCGGGAGCCGGCGAGTCGCTGGCCGAGCTCGAACGGGCGGCCAGCCGGCATCCGGCGTTCCGCGCGCTGGCGACACAGCTGCACATTCTCGCGACCCGCTGAGCCGCCGGCCGGTCTGCCGGCGGACGCAGTAGCCGTCGAGCTTCGCGACGGAGGGTGACGAGCGGGCTACCTCCGGCACGGTTGGCGGGTGGTTGCTGTCAACCGGCTGTGAGCGACACGCCGAAGGACACAGGTTTGGGACCGGTCTGGCCGGGGCAGTTGCCGGACCGTGACGCGCTGGACAGCCGGTCAGGGTTTCGTGTGACGCGGGCGCGGCCTAGACTGGAGGCGGCCTATCGAGATCGCGCTCATCATGGAGGGATCGACGGTGCCCCTCTCGGAAGAAGAGCAGCGCCAGTTCGAGCAGCTCGAACGTGCCCTTGCTGCGGAAGACCCGAAGTTCGTTTCCGCCATGCGTGGGACCAATGTGCGCTTGTACTACAAGCGCCGGGCAGTGCTTGCCGGCGTTGGATTCGTGCTGGGCATCGTGGTGCTGATGACCGGTGCGATTCTCCCCAACACCATCATCGGGGTCATCGGCTTCGTGATGATGGTGGCGTGCCTGTACATCGCGGCGCTGAGCATGAAGCGGATCAGCAACGCGGGAGAGTCCGACGACATCCCGCCGCCGCCTCCGCCGACCAAACGGCACCGGACGAAACACGACTCGTCGGGCAGCTTCATGGAGCGCATGGAAGACCGCTGGCGTCGCCGCCGCGACGAGGACCTCTGACAGGCCGCCCGCGCTGACCTGAGAACCACACCCGTGCCCTGGTGGAACGCGTGTGGTTCTTTTAGTCCCACCCGTCGCCTCGGCCCGTGAGCGTGGCACTGTTCATCCATGCTCACCATCGGACGCCTCACGTCAGCTGACCGTGACGCCTGGCAGACGTTGTTCGCCGGCTACAACGAGTTCTACGGCCGCACGATGCCGGACGAGTTCTTCGAGCACGCGTGGACCAGGTTCCAGCGCGACGAAGAGGTGCACGCGCTCGGGGCGTACCTGGACGGAAAGCTGGTCGGGATCGTGCACTTCCTGACGCACGCGAGTACGACGTCGCCCGACGCCTGCTATCTCCAGGACCTGTTCACGGCACCGGAAGCCCGCGGGCGCGGTGTGGCGCGAGCGCTGATCGAGGCCGTCACCGACTGGGCCCGTGAGCGTGCGTGCGGGCGCGTCTACTGGTCGACGCACGAGTCCAACGCCACAGCCCGCCGGCTCTACGACCAGGTGGCCGAGAACCGGGGCTTCATCCTGTACCAGATCCCGCTGAGCTAGTTGGTGCGTGCCCGCTTCGGGAGGATCAACGAGCGGAGACGGGCCAGGAGCAGGTCGAACTCGTCCAGGAGATCGGACGCCTCGGTGGTGCCCCGGCTGAGGTACCACCGCCAGGACGGCGGCAGCAGCCGCGCCCGCCAGCGACGACGAGCCCGGGCCCGCGACCAGAGCGCTTGCCGTACGGCGGTTGCGTCGTCGCGAAGGTCGAGCTCGGAATCCGCGTCCCCGGCGTACCGCAGCGCCTCGATCCCGCGGGCCACCCGGCGCGCTGCCGGGTGCGTCTCCTCGGGCAGCTCGGATATCAGCCACTGGCCGGTCTGCCGTGGCGTCGAGACGTCGGACCAGTCGAGGCCCAGATCCCGCGACGTGTCCCGGATCTCCGCCCACAAACCTTCGGCTCCGGCACGACCCGGTGGTCGCAGGAAGCGCCGTCGCCGGGTCAGCGTCCGGACCAGCCAGGGGATGCACAGCAACAGGACGACGCCGAGCCCGCCGGCGATCGCCTTGCCGCCGCCGTTGGTGAACCAGTTGCCGGAGTCAACGATCGCGGTCCCGCTGTCGTTCGGCAGGTTCGGGTCGGTCTTCGGCTTGCTGATCCCGGGGGTTTCCTTGTCGCCCGGCGTCGTCGGCACGTTGGTCGGCGCGGTCGTCGGGCTGGTCGGGTTCTGGCTCGAGGCGACCGTCCAGTTCGGCGTGGCCGCGACCCGTGCGGACGGCGTCGGCTCGAACCGGACCCAGCCGATGCCCTGGAAGTACAGCTCCGGCCAGGCGTGCATGTCGTGCATCTTGACCGTGAACTGGCCGTCCTTGCCGGCCGTGCCGGGCAGGAAGCCGATGCCGACCCGGGACGGGATCCCGATGATCCGCGCCATCAGCGCCATCCCGGTGGCGAACTGCTCGCAGTACCCTTCCTTGTTGTTCAGCAGGAAGTCCTCGAGCGCGGCCATTCCGCTGCCCTTGGCGTTCTGCGTGCTGTAGGTGAAGCCACCGCCGCTGCGGAACCAGTTCTGGATCAGCACGGCCGCTTCGAACTTGTTGTCCTTGGCGGCCGCGGTGATCTCGGACGTCTTCGCCTTGATGGAGGCCGGCGTCCGCTGCGGCACGACCATCGTGTACTGGTCCGGGGCGCCGGTGGTGATCGCGTCGTGCAGTTGGTCCGGGGTCGGCTGCAGGTCGTACGTCGTCAGCTTGTACTTCTTGCCGCCGATGATCGACCCGTTCGACGAGACCACGTCCAGCGAGCCGGCGTCGTACCGCCAGTCACGCTTCAGCGAGATCGTGTGCAGCGGGTACGGGACCGGGACGAACTGGGAGCGGAACGTCCGGGTGACGTCGATCTCCATCGAGGACTGCTGGACCTTCGTCAGGTCACCGGTGTAGCCCGGTGGCGGAGTCAGGTCGCCGCCGGTGAGCTTGTGCCCGGGGGAGCGCGGCGCGATCCGCCAGGTGTTGCCGTCGAACAGGTCGAGCGCGGTCAGTCGCAGGTACGACCCGCCGGTCGGGCCGCCCTTGTAGGTGAGGGCGACGGCGTTCTCGCCGCGTTTCAGGTTCTTGCCCATGTCCAGCATCGGGTCGGTCGACGAGATGCTCGCCCCGACCCCGCTGCCGGTTCCACCGCCGGCCAGGCCGTTGCCGATGACACCTTCCGGCAGCGTCGGCAGCAACGCGGGCAGCAGTGCGGCGATCGCGACCACGGTCAGCCCGATCCGCCGGCCTGCCTGGCCGAGCGCCGACGCCTCGACGGGCTCGGCCGCGTCGAGGTGCGAGACGCCCGAGATCCGGCGGCCCCAGCGGCTGAGCCGGCTGCGGCCTTCCGCGGACAGCAGCACGATGTAGCCGATCGCCGGCGGGATGAACAGCAGCCACGGCAGCCCGCCGTGCACCGTTGCGGCCGGCACCGTGTACATGATCAGCAGCAGCAGGCCGGACCATGCGGCCTGCCGCAGCTGGACGGCGATGACGTGGATCAGGAACCCGGTCGCCGAGATCACGGACACCGCGAACAGGGTGAGGTGCGAGTCCTGGGGCAGCGGCGCGCTGAACCGGTTGATCGAGTCCATCGCGTCGACCAGCTGCGAGTTGAACTCGATCGCGGTCGCCTTCAGCGGGAACAGCCCGAACTTCATCGTGCTGTGCAGGAAGAACAGCGACAGCAGCTCGATCAGCACGAGCAGCTGGACGATCGGTACGACGATCCGCGGGGTCCGCAGGTTCTGCAACAGGACGCCGACACCGGTCACCAGCGCACACAGGAACGCGCTGATGAACAGGAACGGCCCGGAGAACACCGGCGTAAGCACGAGCGACCCGAGCACGGTCGCTCCCCAAGCAGCAATAGAAATCCTGCGCGTGACCGGTCATGCGATCCTTCCGCTCCGTAGTCCGAGGCCGGACCACACGGTGGGGAGGTGGTCGCCGCGGCGGACTCTGGCTACTCGCCAGCCGTTGCGGCGCAGCTCGTTCTCGGTGGCGTCCGTGGCGGCGGCCAGACGGGCCGCCTTCTCGGTCGCCTCGGCGCCGACCGCCCAGCTGGCGGCGTCCAGGACCAGTGCGACCCCGGTCGCCTGGCTGGTCCGCCATCGGTTCAGAGCGGTGACGTCCTCGGTCGCGCACGCGCCGAGGATCGCGATCACGAGGCTCGGCTCCTGCGCGTGCCGGTCGACGGTCAGCAGCGGACCGAGCTCGGCGTACTTGTGCTCCTCGACGGTCGCGCACTCGGTCAGCAGTTGCTGCTGCGTGAGCGGCTGGTGCACCGCCGCGGAAGTCCGGTGGGTGATCGCGGACAGCGTGGTCGGCCCGCCGAGCATCGTGGTGACGTAGCCGCGCCGCATCCGGTCGATACCGATCGAGGCGGCCGCGCTGACCGCCCACTCCAGGCTCGACGACGGACCGTGCCCGTGGTGCGAGATCGTCCGCGCGTCCAGGAACAAGGAGCACCGGCTCTGCCAGGGCTGCTCTTCACGGCGGACCATCAGCTCACCGCGCCGCGCGGTCGACCGCCAGTGCACCCGGCGCAGGTCGTCGCCGTCGCGGTACTCGCGGACCGTCGCGTCCTCCTCGCCGGCGGACGCGATCGCTCGCGGCCGGTTCTCGCCCGACCCGGCGCGGTCAGCGCCCAACCGGATCTCGGGAAGCTTGTAGACCCGCGGCGTGACCAGCAGGTGCTGGCTCCGCGTGAACGTCCGGCTCGTCTCGACCAGCCCGAACGGGTCGGCCACCGTCAGCATCAACGGCCCGACCTGGAACAGTCCTCGTACGTCGGACTTGACCGGATAGGTGACCGTACGACGCCAGTTCGGGCTGACCCGGTCGACGACGAAGCGCGGCCGATGACCTAGTACATAAGGAATACGGTCCTCGAGCAGCAGCAGCCCCGCGGGCATGCGGCCCTGGTTGCTCAGCGTCAGCTCGACGGTCGCCTGCGTCCCGACCGGCACCTGGTCCGGCGCGAGACTGCGCCGTACCTGCAGCCGCAGCCGGGTCCGGCCGACGACCAGCGCCGCCACGATCGGCAGCGCGGCCAGGAGGATGCCGACGCGCAGCAGGTCCTTCTGGCCGAGCAGCAGCGCGCACAGTGAAGCCGTGAGACCGGCCGCGACGAACGCCCGACCTCTGGTGGTCAGTCCGCGCAGTGCCTGCCGCATGTCTCAGTCCCGGCGGGTGCGGGGGAGCGGCACGCTCGCGACCAGCCCGGAGATGATGTCGGCCGCACCGCGCCCACCGAGATGCGCTTCGGCCGCAGGCAGCACACGGTGCGCGAGCACCGGTACCGCGAGCTCCTGGATGTCGTCCGGCAGCACGAACTCCCGTGCGTCGAGAGCGGCGGCCGCACGGGCCGCCCGGATCAGGTGCAACGTCGACCGCGGGCTGGCGCCCAGCCGGAGCTCCTGCGAGCGGCGGGTCGCGCCGACCAGCGCAACGGCGTACTCCTTCACCGACTCGGACACGTGCACCGCCTGCACCGTCTTCACCAGGCGGAGGATCTGCTGGCCGTCGGTGACCGCCTGGAGGTTCGCCAGCGGGTCGGCGGCCGCGTGCCCGTCCAGCATCCGCAGCTCGGCGGCCGGCTCCGGGTAGCCCATCGAGACGCGGGCCATGAAGCGGTCGCGCTGCGCCTCGGGCAGCGGGTACGTGCCTTCCATCTCGATCGGGTTCTGGGTCGCGATGACCATGAACGGCGACTCGAGGTGGTACGTCGTGGTGTCGACGGTGACCTGGCGCTCCTCCATGGACTCCAGCAGCGCGGCCTGGGTCTTCGGCGAGGCACGGTTGATCTCGTCGCCGACGACGATGTTCGCGAACACGGCGCCCGGCTTGAACTCGAAGTCGCGGATCTCCTGGTTGAAGACCGAGACACCGGTGATGTCCGACGGCAGCAGGTCCGGCGTGAACTGGATCCGGCGCACGGTGCAGTCGATCGACTTCGCCAGCGCCTTGGCCAGCATCGTCTTACCGACGCCCGGCACGTCCTCGATCAGCAGGTGCCCCTCGGCCAGCAGGACCGTGATGGCGACCTCGACGACGTCGGGTTTGCCCTCGATCACGGTCTCCATGGCCCGGCGGACACGGCCCGCCACCTCGGACAGCTCGTCGAAGTCCCCGGCTCCTGCCAGCGGCGAGCTGGTCGCGGTGGTGCTCACTCGGTGTCCTCCCCATTCGTTGACTGCCGACACATTCTCACCCGCTGTAGGGGTCGGGCCTAGAGCCGCGGGAGTTTCGTTACCTGGCGTTTCGGTGTTCATCTCGGTGTTCATCGGCGCACGCCCTCACGGCGGGGTCGGAAAACTAGTTCCTCCCAGCGTACGGGCGGCAAAAGCCGCATGCGGGGCGTACGACGCCACGAACCTCCGACTGGTTCACGGTTCGGGCAGGCGAATAGTTCACCGCTTCCTCCACTTTCCTCCACCACTGCCCTCCACCACGCTCCACACGACGTACTACACCGCCCGGAAGCGGCTCGTTCGCCGGAGGTTGAGCCGGCAGCGACACGCGGGTGCTGAGCGTGGATTCAGGCGGCGCGGGGGCGGAATGGGGCGGAAGTTGGTTGACGGTGGGGGAAAGTGGAGTAAGGTGGAGCGCAGTGGAACTGAAGTGGTGGAAACACCCGCCTGAGTCGGAGAGTCCGCAACGGGGAGGTGGAGCGTGTTCCTCGGAACTCACTTCCCCAAGCTCGACGACAAGGGACGGCTGTTCCTGCCGGCGAAGTTCCGCGACGAGCTGGCCGACGGTCTGGTGATCACGCGTGGACAGGAACGATCGCTGTCCGTGTGGCCGGAACGTGAGTTCGTCCAGCTGACCGAGCAGTTGAAGCAGGCTCCGATCACCAACAAGGGTGCCCGGGACTACCTACGGATGTTGTTCGCCGGCGCCTCCAACGAGATGCCGGACAAGCAGGGCCGGGTCACCATCCCACCGATGTTGCGCGACTACGCGGCACTGGATCGCGACTGCGTCGTCATCGGGGCGATGAACCGGGTGGAGATCTGGAACACGGAGAACTGGAACCGGTACTCGCAGGAGCAGGAGCAGGCATTCGCCGACCTGTCCGAGGAAGTACTGCCAGGCATCTTCTAGAAGCACACAGCTGAACAGAGTGCGAGGACACACCGACCGTCCGGTGAGATCACGGGTCCGACTTCCGACCTGGGGTGTTGACGCCACTTCCCCGGCGCCAAGGCCATCAGGTACTTCCCCGGGAGACGTACCCGCGATCTGACCGGACGGTGCTGTCTACGCACCACACAAGACCTGCGGGGGCAGGGGTCGCTCCCGCGGCGACGGGAAGGGTCGAGATGGACGCTGCGGAGCGGCATGTGCCGGTGATGCTGGAGCGCGTTGTCGCGCTGCTGGCGCCGGCACTCGCGCGTCCCGGCGCTGTCGTCGTTGACGCCACTCTCGGCCTCGGAGGTCATTCCGAGGCCTTTCTGCGGCAGTTCCCCGAGGTTCGGCTGATCGGCCTCGACCGGGACCCCGCCGCCTTGCGGCTGGCCGGCGACCGGCTCGCGCAGTACGCGGAGCGGATCACCCTCGTACACGCTGTGTACGACGAGTTGCCGCAGGTGCTCGAGGACCTCGACGTACCGGCCATCGACGGCATCCTGTTCGACCTGGGCGTCTCGTCGATGCAGCTGGACGAGGCCGACCGCGGCTTCGCCTACGCGCAGGACGCGCCGCTGGACATGCGGATGGACTCGACCGGCCCGACCACGGCGGCCGACATCCTCAACACCTACAGCGCGGCCGACCTGGCCCGGATCCTGTTCCAGTACGGCGAGGAGAAGTTCGCCCGCCGGATCGCGGACCGGATCGTCCGGGAGCGCGAGACCGAGCCGTTCACGAACAGTGCGCGACTGTCCGAGCTGGTGCGCAACGCGATCCCGCAGGCGGCCCGTCGTACCGGGGGACACCCGGCGAAGCGGACGTTCCAGGCGTTGCGGATCGAGGTGAACGGTGAGCTCGACGTACTGCGTCGCGCGCTGCCGGCCGCACTCGAGTCGCTGGCGCTGCACGGCCGGATCGTGGTGATGAGTTACCACTCGCTCGAGGACCGGATCACCAAGCAGGCAATCGTGCCGGGCACCAAGTCCGACGTACCGGACGACCTGCCGGTGATCCCGGCCGGGCACGAACCGTATCTGAAGCTACTGACCCGGGGCGCCGAACGGCCGACCGAGGAGGAGGTCGCGGTGAACCCGCGCGCCGCCTCAGCTCGTGTGCGGGCGGCCGAGCGGATCCGGGAGAGGGGACTGGTCGCCTGATGAGTACTGTCTTCAGCCCGCAGAAAGCCCGGGTGACGCCGGTCCCGGCCAAGAAGACGCAGCCGCGGCTGCGGGTGGTGTACGGCGCGCCGTTCCGGCCGCCCCGGATGCCGTTCGTCATCTTCGTGGTGTCGATGCTGGCCGCCGGACTGGTCGGTCTGCTGCTGCTGAACACCCAGCTGCAGAGCGGCACGTTCGACATCACCAAGCTGAGCTCGCAGGCCGGCCAGTTGCGGGACCAGCAGGAGCAGCTGGAGAAGCAGGTCCGGACGCTGGAGTCGCCGCAGAACCTGTCCGACCGCGCGCTGCGGCTGGGCATGGTGCCGAACCCGAACCCGGTGTTCCTGCGGCTGTCCGACGGCCGCGTGCTCGGCGTACCGGCGGAGGGCAAGGCCGGAGCCGGTACGGCGATGTTCGGCCCGGGCACGCCGACCGGTAAGGCGACCACCAAGCCGGTGACGCCCGTGAAGCCGGTGACACCGGTCAAGCCGGTCACTCCGGTGAAGCCCAAGACCAGTACCAAGCCGCCCACGAGTACGACCAAGCCGCCGACCGGCACCACGAAGCCGCCGGCCACGACGAAGAAGCCTGCTACGACCACACGGGGATGATCGGATGACGGACCGACGGGGAAACGAGCCGCCACGCAAGCGTGGTGCCGCACCGGGCCGGGGCAACCCGCCCAGCAAGGCTCAGCCCCGTCGTTCCGTCCGCTACCGACAGTGGCCGCACCACCCCGCAGCGGCCCGAGTCCACCCGCGAACGCCTCCTCCGCAAAGCCCGCGAGGAGCAGGAGCGCGCGCAGGCAGCGGCTGCACCACGCCCGGTGAAGAAGGCCGCCGCGAAACGGCCAACGAGCGGTACGCCGTCGGCTCGCAAGCAGACCCCTGCTGCCAAGAAGACCGCTGCGAAGAAGACTGCCGCCAAGAAGACCGGTGAACGACCGGTCAAGAAGGTCGCGGCCAAGCGGCCCGTGAAGAAGAGCCCCGGGAAGAAGCGGCCGCCGCAGAACAGGCCGGCGCCGCGACCGAAGAAGCGCAAGGCCAAGAAGGCGCCGCGGATGCTGCGGCTCGGCCGGCCGGCGCTGCGGTTGCGGATGACGTTCGGCGTGATGGCGTTCGTCCTGTCGCTGTTCGCCGGGCGCCTCGTGCTGCTCCAGGGCGTGGACCCGGACAGCTACGCGCAGGCGGCGACCAAGGAGAACGCCCGGTCGTACATCCTGCACGCGAACCGCGGCACCATCGAGGACCGTAACGGCGTCGAGCTGGCGGTCACCGAGGACGCGGTCGCGATCACCGCGGACCCGCAGCAGACCAAGCCCGTGGCGCAGCAGCTGGCCGCGATCCTGGCCCCGAAGCTGACCGGCACGACGACCGCGAAGCTGGTCGCCGCGATGTCCGGCACCGGCCGCTTCACGTACCTCGCGCGCCAGGTGAGCCCGACGATCTGGACCACGATCCAGGCCGAGATCAAGGCCGCGAACGTGCCCATCGCCGAGCAGAACAAGGGCAAGCCGACCGAGCAGCAGGCCCCGATGCTGGCCGGGCTCTACACCGAGCAAGACCCGATCCGCAGCCACCCGAACGGCAGCATCGCCGCGACCGTGGTCGGCGTGACCGGGGCCGACGGCAAGGGCCTGTCCGGGCTCGAGTACGGCCTGAACGACAAGCTGTCCGGCAAGGACGGCCAGGCGATGTACGAGGTCGATACCAAGGGCAACAAGATCCCGAACGCGAACCACACGGTGCAGGAGCCGAAGCCGGGTCTCGGTGTCCAGCTGACCCTGGACACCGACCTGCAGTACGTCGCGCAGAAGCGGATCGAGGCGGCGGTGAAGCAATACAAGGCCAGCTCCGGCACGGTGGTCGTGATGGACGTGAAGTCCGGCGAGCTGATGGCGATGGCGAACTACCCGACGTTCGACCCGAACAAGAAGTACACCTCGGCGGACCTGAACAACCCGGCGCTGGAGCGCAGCTACGAGCCGGGCTCGGTGCAGAAGGTGGTCACGATGGCCGCCCTCGCCGACGCCGGGATCATCGACCTGAACACCAAGCTCCAGGTCCCGGGCAGCATCGACGTACAGCGCCGGATCATCAAGGACCACTGGTCGCACGCCACGATGAACCTGACCATCTCCGGGGTGATCGCGAAGTCGTCGAACGTCGGCACGATCATGGCCGCGCAGAAGATGCCGATCCCGCAGTTCGTGAAGTACCTGCACGACTTCGGCTTCGGCGAGCCGACCGGGCTGAACTTCCCGGGTGAGACCAAGGGCCTGCTGACCCCGGGTGACGAGTGGCCCGAGCTGACCCGGTCGAACGTCGCGTTCGGCCAGGGCCTGTCGGTGAACGCCGTCCAGGAGACCGCCGCGGTGAACGCGGTCGCGAACGGCGGCGTCTACGTGCCGCCGAAGCTGGTCCGCAACTACGTCGACGCGAACGGCGCCACGGTCCCGAACCAGACCGCACCGGCCCGTCGGGTAGTGAGCGAGAAGGCCGCCAAGGAGGTCGCGACCATGATGGAGGCGGTGACCGCGAAGAAGGGCACCGCGCCGCAGGCCGCGATCGACGGCTACCTGGTGGCCGGCAAGACCGGCACCGCGCAGCAGGTCGTCCCGGGGACCGGGAAGTACGGCGCCTGGGCGACTTCTTTCGCCGGATTCGCTCCCGCGGACAACCCACGGTTCGTTACGTACGTCGTACTGCACGATCCCCAGGGTGCCCGGGGTGGTGGTCTCCAAGGAGGACCCGTGTTCCGCGATGTGATGAGCTACGCGCTGCAGAAGTACGTCGTCCCGCCGACCGGGGCGCAACAGCCGAAGATCCCGCTGACCTGGTCCTCATCGAAGCGGTGACGCCCAGCTTGGTAGGCAGCGCGGTGACGCAGGGTCAGATAGGAGTCACGGGGTCCGGAGCGGTAGCCTCAGGGCCCGTGTCCACCCCTACCGCCGCAGGCGGCGCGGTCGCAGCGATCAGGCCCCGGCACGTCGTGCCGGTCAGCCTCGCCGACCTCGCGAGCGTCGCCCACCTACCAGTCCCGGCGCAGAGCTCGATTCCTGGGCCGGCGACCGTGACCGGCGTTTCCCTCGACTCGCGTTCCATCCTTCCCGGTGACCTGTACGCGGCACTGCCCGGTGCGGTCACGCACGGCGCGGAGTTCGTCGCGAAAGCCCAGCAGGCGGGCGCGGTCGCCGTACTGACCGACCGGGCCGGCGCTGAGCGCGCCGCGGCGGCCGGTCTTCCGGTGCTGGTCGCCGACCGGCCGCGGAGCGTCCTCGGCGCGATCGCGTCCCGGATCTACGGGGAGCCGACGAGTGAGCTCCGGCTGCTCGGCGTGACCGGCACCAACGGCAAGACCACCACCAGCTTCCTGCTGGACTCCGTACTGCGGGAGCTCGGTCCGACGGCGCTCATCGGGACGATTCAGACCCGCATCGGCGACGAGGTCGTGAAGAGTGTCCGGACCACTCCGGAGGCCACCGACCTGCAGGCGCTGTTCGCGGTGATGCGGGAGCGGGCCGTCGCGTGGTGCTCGATGGAGGTGTCCAGCCACGCGCTGGCGCTGGGCCGCGTCGACGGGGCACGGTTCGCGGTCGCCGGGTTCCTGAACCTCACGCAGGATCATCTGGATTTCCACAAGACGTTCGAGGAGTACTTCCAGGCGAAGGCCTCGTTGTTCACCCCGGAGCGGTGCGATGTCGCGGTGGTGACGATCGACGACGAGTACGGGCGCCGGCTCGCCGCGCAGACCGTCGTACCGCTGGTCACCGTGTCGACGGAGGGTGACGCCGACTGGACGGTCGCCAGCCGGCATCGGTCCGAGCACGGTACGACGGTGCTCGATATCCAGGGGCCGAACGAGACGCTGACCGTCGAGATCGCGCTGCCGGGTGACTTCAACGTCGCCAACGCACTGCTCGCTACGGCGATGCTGCGGCAGGTCGGCGTACCCGCTGAGGCGATCGCGGCCGGGTTGCGGACCGCGGCCGTACCCGGGCGGATGGAGACGTTCACCCGGGCGGACGGGCTGGCGGTGATCGTGGACTACGCGCATACGCCGGACGCGGTCGCGCTGGCGCTGAGGGCCGCGCGGACTGCGACCAAGGGCCGGCTGTTCGCGGTCGTCGGCTGCGGTGGTGACCGGGACCCGGGGAAGCGCCCCGCGATGGGCGCCGAGGCGGCCCGCGCCGCGGACGTCGTGATCGTCACCGACGACAACCCGCGCAGCGAGGACCCGGCCGCGATCCGGGCCGCCGCGCTCGCGGGAGCCCGCGAGGCCGTTCCGGGCGCCGACCTGCACGAGATCGGCGACCGCCGGCAGGCGATCGCGTCCGCGATCGAGCTGGCCGGCCCGGGCGACACCGTCGTCGTCCTCGGCAAGGGACATGAGACGGGCCAGGACGTCGGCGGCGTGATCCACCCGTTCGACGACCGCGAAACTGTGCGTGAGCTGTTGGAGGCAGACCGGTGATCCCTGTCAGTTGCGGCGAGATCGCCGACGCCGTTCGCGGTGAGCTGGTGGGCGTCGAGCCCGCAGCCGTCGTGGACGGCGCGGTGGTGATCGATTCACGAGCCGCTGGGCCGGGTGGACTGTTCGTCGCCCTGCCGGGTGAACGCGTGGACGGCCACGACTTCGTCGGTACGGCGACCGCGGCCGGCGTCACGGTCTCGCTCACCACGCGGCCGATCGAGGGCAGCCCGTGCATCGTGGTCGACGACGCGCAGCGGGCGCTCGGCGACCTGGCGCGGTTCGTCATCGGCAAGCTGCCCGATCTGACCGTGATCGCCTTGACCGGTTCGTCGGGCAAGACCAGCACCAAGGACCTGATCGGCCAGCTGATCAGCCCGTACGGCGAGACCGTGGTACCGGAAGGCTCGTTCAACAACGAGATCGGGCACCCGCTGACCGCGCTGCAGGCGACCGCGTCGACGAAGTACCTGATCGCCGAGATGGGTGTGCGGAGCCTCGGCGACATCACCTACCTGGCCGGGATCACGCCGCCGAAGATCGGCCTGGTGCTGAACGTCGGCACCTCGCACATCGGCAAGCTCGGGTCCCAGGACAACATCGCGCTGGCCAAGGGCGAGCTGGTCGAGGCCGTCGCGCCGGGCGGCACCGCGATCCTGAACGCCGACGACCACCGGGTCGCCGCGATGCGCAGCCGGACAGAGCAGAAGGTACTGACGTTCGGCGAGGCGCCGGAGGCCGAGATCCGCGCCACGGACGTCAAGATCGACGGCGAGGGACGGCCCGCGTTCACGCTGCGGATCGGCGATTTCGGCGCCCCGGTCCAGCTGCGGTTCATCGGCGAGCACTACGTCTCGAACGCGCTGGCCTCTGCAGCGGTCGGCGTCGCGATCGGCCTGACGCCGGAGCAGATCACCGACGGCCTGAACGCCGCTGAGCGGGTGTCCGCGGCGCGGATGGAGCTGACCGAGCGGCCGGACGGCGTCACGATCATCAACGACGCGTTCAACGCGAACCCGGAGTCGACCCGCGCGGCCCTGAAGTCCCTGGCCGCCATCGGGCGGTCGCGCGGCGCGCGGACCTGGGCGGTGCTCGGCGAGATGCTCGAGCTCGGTGACAGCTCGACCGACGAGCACGACGCGATCGGCCGGCTGGCCGTCCGGCTGGACGTGAACCGGCTGCTCGTGGTCGGCGAGGGCGCGAAACCGATCCACCTCGGCGCCTCTCTGGAAGGTTCGTGGGGCAACGAGTCCGCGTTCGTCGGGACCATCCCCGAGGCGCTGGAGCTGCTGCGCCAAGAGCTGCGCGCGGGTGACGTCGTACTGGTGAAGTCCTCGAAGGCCGCGAAACTGCGCAGCCTCGCCGACGCGCTGGTGGAGGACGCCCAGTGATTTCGATCCTGTTCGGCGGCGCCGTCGCGATGGTGCTGACGCTGCTCGGCACCCGGTACGCGATCAAGTGGCTGGCCAAACGCGGCTACGGCCAGGAGATCCGCGACGACGGTGTGAAGTCGCACCAGATCAAGCGCGGTACGCCGACGATGGGCGGCACCGTGTTCATCGCCGCGACCATCGTCGGGTACTTCGCGGCGAAGCTGTTCACGATGACACCGCCGAGCGCCTCCGCGGTCCTGGTGCTGTTCCTGTTCGCCGGGATGGGCGCGGTCGGCTTCCTGGACGACTTCATCAAGATCTTCCGGCAGCGCAGCCTCGGCCTGCGCAGCAAGGCGAAACTGGCCGGCCAGACGATCGTCGCGGTGATCTTCGCGGTGCTCGCGCTGCAGTTCCCGGACGAGCGCGGGCAGCGGCCCGCGTCGCCGTTCATCTCGTTCATCCGCGACATCGGCTGGCTCGAACTGCCGGTCATCCTGGTGATCATCTGGATCCTGCTGCTGATCGCCGGCATGTCGAACGGCGTGAACCTCGCCGACGGCCTGGACGGTCTGGCCACCGGCGCCTCGATGATGGTGTTCGGCGCCTACACGCTGATCTGCATCTGGCAGTTCAACCAGAGCTGCGCGACCGCGCAGGGCGTCGGCGCGAAGTGTTACGAGGTACGGGATCCGCATGATCTGGCGGTGGTCGCGGCCTCGCTGACCGGCGCGTTGTTCGGGTTCCTGTGGTGGAACGCGTCGCCGGCGAAGATCTTCATGGGCGACACCGGTTCGCTGGGGCTCGGCGGTGCGCTCGCCGGTATGGCCGTGATGACCCGGACCGAGCTGCTGGTGCTGCTGCTCGGCGGCCTGTTCGTCGTCATCACCGCCTCGGTCATCCTGCAGGTCGGCTACTTCAAGATCACCAAACAGGCCACCGGAGTCGGGAAACGCTTGTTCCTGATCGCGCCGTTGCATCACCACTTCGAGATGCTCGGCTGGGAACAGGTGAACGTGGTGATCCGCTTCTGGATCATCCAAGGATTGTTTGTGGTGATCGGGCTCGGGGTCTTCTACGCGGAATGGGTGACCGGATGAGCCTCGAGACACGGACTGACGACGGCTGGGCGACCACCCGGTTCGTCGTGCTCGGCTTCGGTACGGCGGGCTACGCCTGCGCCGACTCCCTGCTCCAGGCCGGCGCCGAGCACCTCGTCGTCCTCGACGACCGGGACACCGAGGCGCTCCGCGAGAAGGCGCAGATCCTCGAGACGCTCGGCGCCACGATCACCCTCGGCCCGGGCAGTACGACGGAACTCCCGAAGGACGTCGACGTCGTCGTCACGTCACCCGGCGTACCGCCGCACGCGCCGCTGCTCGCGCAGGCGGCCGAGCGGGACGTGCCGATCTGGAGCGAGATCGAACTGGCCTGGCGGCTGCGGGACCCGGCCAACGCCGCGCCGTGGCTGTGCATCACCGGCACCAACGGCAAGACCACGACCGTGCAGATGCTGACCGCGATCCTGCAGGCGGCCGGCCACCGGGCCGTTGCCGCGGGCAACGTCGGCCTGCCGTTGCTCGAGGTCGTGATGGACCCCGAGCCGTACGACGTGATCGCGGTCGAGCTCTCGTCGTACCAGCTGCACTTCACGCACTCGATGTCGGCGCACGCGGCCGCCGTCCTGAACATCGCGCCGGACCACGTCGACTGGCACGGTTCGCTGGAGGCGTACGCGCAGGACAAGGGCCGGATCTACGAGAACTGCCAGGTCGCGTGCGTGTACAACGTCGCGGACCCGGCCACCGAGCACCTGGTCGAGGAAGCCGACGTGATCGAGGGCTGCCGCGCGGTCGGCTTCACCCTCGGTACGCCGGGGCTCTCGATGCTCGGCCTCGTCGACGACCTGCTCGTCGACCGCGCGTTCGTCGAGCAGCGCGCCACCTCGGCGCTGGAGCTCGCGAGCCTGTCCGACATCACCCCGCCCGCGCCGCACAACGTGGCGAACGCGTTGGCGGCCGCGGCGCTGGCCCGCGCGTTCGGCGTACCGGCGACGGCGATCCGCGACGGGCTGCGCGGGTTCCGGCCCGACAAGCACCGGATCGCGCACGTCGCAGAAGTTGCCGGAGTCAACTATGTCGACGACTCGAAGGCCACGAACCCGCATGCCGCACAGGCGTCGCTGCTCGCCTACGAGCACGTGGTGTGGATCGCCGGCGGTCAGGCGAAGGGCGCGACGTTCGACGAACTCGTCGTCGCGGCACGCCCACGTTTGCGGGCCGTCGTACTGCTCGGACAGGACAAGGACGTGATCGCGCAAGCTCTGCAGCGACACGCACCGGATGTCCCGAGGATCGTCGTCGAGTCAACGGACACTGGAGCCATGGAGATCGTGGTGGGGGAGGCAGCGAAGCTCGCACAGGTGGGTGACACCGTGCTGCTCGCGCCTGGCTGCGCATCCTGGGACATGTTCGCCAACTACGGAGCCCGCGGCGACGCGTTCGCCGAAGCCGTACGCCGACTGGGGTGATCGCGTGACGTCGATCGCGGACCGGCCGGACCAGAAGAAGCAGACCAGCGAGCGCGCGTGGATCGCGGCGATCAGGGACGTGCTCGACCGGCCGCTGACGTCGTACCACATCGTGCTCGGCGCGACCGGCCTGCTGCTCGTGCTCGGCCTGATGATGGTGCTGTCGGCGTCCAGCGTGCTGTCCCTGCGCGCCAACGGGAACAGCTACACGATCTTCGTCCGGCAGGTCATCTGGGTCGGCGTCGGGCTGCCGATGGCGTACGTCGCGTCGCGGATGACGCCGCGGCACTTCCGGATGCTCGCGTACGTCGCCCTGCTCGGCTCGATGTTCCTGCTCGTGCTGACCTACGTCCCCGGTCTCGGTGTCGGTGTGAACGGCAACACCAACTGGCTGAACCTCGGCGGTCCGCTGCAGATCCAGCCGAGTGAGTTCGCCAAGCTGGCCCTGGTGATGTGGTGTGCGGATCTGTACGCCCGCAAGGAGAAACTGCTCACCCAGTGGAAGCACCTGCTGATCCCGATGGTGCCGGTCTGCGGACTGGTCATCGCGCTGATCGTCGGTCAGCGGGACCTCGGCACCGCGCTGGTGCTGATGGCGGTGATGATCGGCCTGATCTGGGTCGTCGGCGCACCGACCCGGCTGTTCGTCGCGACCATCGTGGTGGTCGGTGCGGTCGCGTCGTACTTCGTCACGACGGCCAAGCACCGGATGGACCGGGTCTCGTCGTTCATGGATCCGTTCACCGACCCGTCCGGGATCGGCTGGCAGGCGTACCACTCGTTCTACGCGCTCTCGACCGGTGGCTGGTGGGGCGTCGGGATCGGCAACAGCCGGCAGAAGTGGGGCAACCTGCCGGAGGCGCACACCGACTTCATCTTCTCGGTGATCGGTGAGGAGCTCGGCCTGGTCGGGTCGCTCACCGTGCTCGCCCTGTTCCTCACCCTGGCCTACGCCGGGGTGCGGATCGCGACCCGGAACACCGAGCCGTTCGTCCGCTATGCGGCGGCGGGGATCACTATCTGGATCATGGCGCAGACGCTGGTCAACCTCGGCGCCGTGATCGGACTGCTACCCATCGTGGGTATCCCGCTCCCGCTTTTGTCGTACGGTGGTTCCGCACTGCTGCCGACGCTGATCGCGATCGGCATGCTGCTGTCCTTCGCGAAGGCCGAGCCCGGCGCGCAGGCCGCCCTGAAAGAGACCCGGCGACCTCGTTTCGGCTGGTTGCCTTCGCGGCGTATGTCGTACAAATGAAACCGCGGGAGCGTTGAAAGCTGTGCCCAGCATCGTTCTGGCCGGCGGCGGTAGCGCCGGCCACACCTCACCCCTGATCGCCACCGCAGACGCCCTGCGCCGGATCGACCCGACGATCGAGATCATCGCCCTCGGGACCGAGCGCGGCCTCGAGACCCGCGTGATCCCCGAGGCCGGGTACCGGCTGGAGCTGATCCCGCCGGTGCCGCTGCCGCGCAAGCCCACGCCTGCCCTGTTCGCCGTGCCGGGGAAGATGTTGTCCTCGGTGAGCGCGGCCCGGAAGGTGCTCGACGAGGCCAAGGCCGACGTCCTGGTCGGCTTCGGCGGCTACGTCTCCACCCCGGCGTACGTCGCCGCCTGGCGGCGGAAGACCCCGATCGTGGTGCACGAGGGCAACGCCGTCCCGGGAATCGCGAACAAGTTCGCCGCCCGGTACTGCACGGAGCACGTGAAGACGTCGTTCCCGGGCACCGACCTGCCGCACGCGGAGTACGTCGGGCTGCCGATCCGGCGGGCGATCTCGACGCTGGACCGGGCCGCGCTGCGTGCCGAGGCCCGGCAGTTCTTCGGCCTCGACCCGGACGCGCCGACGCTGTTCGTCACCGGCGGTTCGCAGGGCGCGCAGCGGATCAACGAGTCGGTCTCGGGCGCCGCCGCGGACCTGCAGGCGGCCGGCATCCAGGTACTGCACGCGATCGGCCCGAAGAACACCCTCGAGGTGCCGCAGACCGGTCCGCTCCCGTACGTCGTACTCAACTACGTCGACCGGATGGACCTCGCGTACGCCGCCGCCGACCTGGTGGTCTGCCGCTCGGGTGCGAACACGGTCACCGAGGTGTCGGGTGTCGGCCTGCCCGCGATCTACGTTCCGCTGCCGATCGGTAACGGTGAGCAAAGACTGAACGCGAAGCCGGTCGTCGACGTGGGTGGAGGTGTGCTGATCGACAACGCCGAGCTGACCGTGGACTGGGTCCGCGCGAACGTCACGCAACTTCTGCTCGACCGCGAGCGTCTGACAGCCATGTCCACAGCTGCGACCGGCGTGATCCGGACCGACGCCGACGACCGATTGGCGCGGATCATCCTCGATGTGGTGAGGTCTGCGTCGTGATCGTCACCGCTCCTGACACGCTGCTACCGGCCGAGAAGCTGGGCAGGGTGCACTTCGTAGGAATCGGCGGCGCCGGCATGTCCGGGATCGCCCGGATCATGGCGTCCCGCGGGATCGAGGTGTCCGGCTCGGACGCCAAGGACGGCAAGGTGCTCGCCGCGCTGCGGGCGCTCGGCGCGACCTGCTGGGTCGGCCACGCCGGAGAGCACGTGAAGGACGCCGACACCGTGGTGGTGTCGACCGCGATCCGCGAGACCAACCCCGAGGTGGTCGCCGCCCGCGCGGCCGGGATCCCGATCCTGCCGCGGGCCGCCGCGCTCGCCTCGGTGATGGTCGGCCGCCGGACGATCGCGGTCGCCGGCACGCACGGCAAGACCACGACCACGTCGATGCTGACCGTCGCGCTGCAGCACTGCGGCGCGGACCCGTCGTACGCGATCGGCGGCAACCTGAACGAGTCCGGGTCGAACGCCCACGACGGCACCGGCGACCTGTTCGTCGCCGAGGCGGACGAGTCGGACAAGTCGTTCCTGACCTATGCGCCCGAGGTGTCGATCGTCACGTCGGTCGAGCCGGACCACCTGGACAACTACGGCGACGAGGCCAGCTACCGCAAGGCGTTCGAGGAGTTCTGCGCGCGCGTCCTGCCCGGCGGGTTCATGGTGATCTGCCAGGACGACGAGGGCGCTCGCGCGCTGGCGTCGTACGCGCGGGACCGCGGGATCGACGTCCGGACGTACGGCGAGGCCGAGGACGCGGACCTGCACGTCACCGAGATCACCGCGACCGGGGCGACGCAGTCGTTCGTGCCGGTGTACCGCGGACGCAAGCTGCCGGTCGTGAACCTGCAGCAGGCCGGTAAGCACAACGCGCTGAACGCGTCGGCGGCACTGACCGTCGGGCTCGGGCTCGGGTTCTCCGCGGCCGACCTGGCCGAGGGCCTGGCGTCGTTCACCGGCACCGGCCGCCGGTTCGAGTTCAAGGGTCTCGAGGACGGCGTGCGGGTCTTCGACTCGTACGCGCACCACCCGACCGAGCTCGCCGTCGACCTGACCGCGGCGCGCCAGGTAGCGGGGGAGGGGCGCGTGATCGCCTGCTTCCAGCCGCACCTGTTCAGCCGGACCCGGATCTTCGCGACCGAGTTCTCCGAGGCGCTGGCGCTGGCCGACGAGGTCGTGGTGATGGAGATCTTCGCGGCCCGCGAGGACCCGGAGCCCGGTGTCACCGGCGCCCTGATCGCCAACCACGTGCCGCTGAAGCCCGAGCAGGTGCGGTTCGAGCCGTCGTGGTCCGCCGTACCGCAGGTGGTCGCGGATCTCGCCCAGGCGGGCGACCTGGTAGTGACGCTGGGAGCGGGCGACGTGACGCTGATCGGCCCGGAAGTCGTTGGTTTGCTGGCCGAACGCGCCAGTGCTCGTGAATCGGCCCGCGAGCCTTCCGAGGCAACGCCGGTCCCTGTGGTGGAGTAAATGGGTGGGGTTTGTTGAATGAGCCAGAGTGTCGATCTGGCTCGGGCACAGCAGAAGTTCGCCCGCCGGCAACGGCTGGTGCGGTGGCGGAGCTGGTTGCCCTGGGCCATCGGCGGCGGACTGGTCGTGCTGGCCAGTCTGGTCGTCTGGTTGTTCTACTTCTCCTCCGCGTTCGCGGTCTCCGGGGTCCGGATCAGCGGCGCCGACACGGTGCCGGTGGCAACGATCGAGCAGGTCGCGGCCGCGCCGACGGGCACGCCGCTGGCGAAGGTCGACCTGCGGTCGATCGCGGACCGGGTACGGACGATTCCGGCGGTCGCGGACGCGCAGGTGACGCGGGCGTGGCCGCGCAAGATCGTGATCGTCGTCACCGAACGGGTTCCGGTCGTGGTGGTCACCGACGGCTCGCGGTACGAGCTGGTGGACGCGACGGGTACGACGTACCGCACGGTGCCGGACCGGCCGGCCGGACTGCCGGAGGCGAAGGTGACCGGGGTGCGGCGCGACGTCACGGTCCACTCGGTGGTGACGGTGTCGGCGGCCCTTCCGGACACGTTGCGGGCGCAGGTGGGATCGATCTCGGCGGCGTCGCCGGACTCGATCACCCTCAACCTCAGCTCCGGCGTCAAGGTCGTTTGGGGTAGTTCCGATGACAGCGAGCGCAAGGCCGAGGTACTCAGCGTGCTGATGAAACGCCAGGCGAAGGTGTACGACGTCTCGGCGCCCGATCTTCCTGTCACCAAAGGGGAAAAGCGGTGACGGATCACATGTCGGTACGGGCGGCGAGGCGCGTGGACATCGCCAGAACCCGTCCCGTAGCGTGCGACGTAATCTAAAGTTGACATAAGTCTAAGCATCCACTTGAGGTTCAGTCTTTTCGCTGGACAACGGGAAACGAACGAGGCGAGAGGCGCGGACGTGGCGGCACCGCAGAACTACCTGGCACTCATCAAGGTCGTCGGCATCGGCGGCGGCGGCGTGAACGCCGTCAACCGGATGATCGAGCACGGGTTGAAGGGCGTGGAGTTCATCGCCATCAACACCGACGCCCAGGCGCTGCTGATGAGCGACGCGGACGTCAAGCTCGACATCGGCCGGGAGGAGACCCGCGGCCTCGGCGCCGGCGCGAACCCGGCGATCGGGAAGAAGGCCGCCGAGGACCACGGGGAGGAGATCGAGGAGGCGCTCAAGGGCGCCGACATGGTCTTCGTCACCGCCGGCGAGGGTGGCGGCACCGGCACCGGTGGCGCGCCGGTCGTGTCCCGGATCGCGCGCTCGCTCGGTGCGCTGACGATCGGTGTGGTGACCCGGCCGTTCTCGTTCGAGGGCAAGCGCCGTGCGACCCAGGCCGAGGAGGGCATCGCCGCCCTTCGCGAAGAAGTCGACACGCTGATCGTCATCCCGAACGACCGGCTGCTGACCATCTCCGACCGCGCCGTGTCCGTGCTGGACGCGTTCAAGCAGGCCGACCAGGTGCTGCTGCAGGGTGTTTCCGGTATCACCGACCTGATCACCACGCCCGGCCTGATCAACGTGGACTTCGCCGACGTCAAGGCGGTCATGTCGAACGCCGGCTCGGCGCTGATGGGCATCGGCTCGTCGCGCGGCGAGGACCGCGCGGTCGCGGCGGCCGAGGCGGCGATCTCCTCGCCGTTGCTGGAGGCAAGTATCGAGGGCGCGCACGGTGTGCTGCTGTCGATCGCCGGCGGGTCCGATCTCGGTCTGTTCGAGATCAACGAGGCGGCTCAACTGGTCTCGGAGTCCGCCCACTCGGACGCGAACATCATCTTCGGCGCGGTCATCGACGACGCCCTCGGCGACGAGGTGCGGGTCACGGTGATCGCGGCCGGCTTCGACGGCGGGATGCCGAAACGCCGCGAACAGGCGATGAACCAGGCCCGCCCACAGTCGTCCCGCCCGGCGTCGCAGGGCTACTCGGCCCCGATGGCCGGCGGCTCGACACCACCGGCACCCCAGCAGTCCGGCCAGCCCGCTACTGGCGGTCCGTCATCCGGCGGACAGCAGCCGGGCGGCCAGGCCGGCGGTGGACAGCCGTCCGGCGGGCAGTTCTCCGGCGGCCAGACCCCAGGTGGTCAGCCTTCCGGACAACCGCAGAGCGGCACCCCGGGCCAGCCGACCCAGGCGTCCTCTGGTCCCGCAGGACCGGGTCAGCAGCAGGCTCCGTCCCAGTCGTCCCCTCAGGCCGCCCCGACCGACAACACGGTGCCGGTGCCCGCACCGACCGAGCCGCGGCCCGGTGCCGGGACGACGAACTCCGCACGCCCGCAGGCGGGTGACGGCGTCCGCACGGTGCAGTCCGGCCAGCAGTCGGCCCAGCCCGCACCGCACACCCCGGCCTCGCCGTCGACCCAGCACTCCTGGCCGACCCACGGCCCGAGCAACGCCGGCCCAGGTCAGGGCGGTCAGACCGCTCAGCCGAGTCAGCCGGTCAAGCCGAAGAAGCCGGAGCCCGAGGAAGACCTCGACATCCCGGACTTCCTGAAGTAAGTCAGCTGCCCTCGCCAGGCGTCGTGGCCTGGCGGGGACGGTAGACCGACACGACCACGCCGTACCGTGATTCTCCGGGGCCTGCGTCGTCGAGGTCGTCGGCCAGCTGTTGCAGCGTCGCGGTGAGTTCCTCGGCCTGGGCTGCGGTCAGCCGGAGGTTCCTCACCGTGAACATTGGCTCTGGATCCGCGGTCTCCAGTTCGGCTGCGACCGCCTGCAGTGCGACGGTGTTGTTCGCCCGCGCGCCTTCCCCGGTGAAGCCGAACCGCCGTACCGACCGCCGGTAGTACTGCTCGGTCCCGCCCCGCACCTGCCGCGTCTCGGCCACGTGCACCATCCCCGCGTCGCGAAGCACGCCCAGGTGATGGGCGACGTTGCCTTTCGCCGTCCCGAGCGCAGCGGCCAGCTGGCTGATCGTGGCCGCCTCCTGCCCGAGTGCGAACAGCAAACGGTGCCGCAGCGGGTGCCCGAGCGCCTTGAACTGCGCAGCGCTCGACACGTCCAGGTGATCGATGATCTCGCCCATGGATCAAGCGTCTAAGTTTCTTGACACTTTGTCAATCCGCCTGCTGTACTCCTCGTCATGCACACCGAAGAGATCCGGACCGTTATCGGCCGTCTGGGCGCATTGGTCGCCGAGTACTACGTCTTCCCGGAGGTCGGCGCCGAGGTCGCGAACCGGCTCGCCGCAGCGACCGCCGAGGGCCGGTACGACGACCTTCAGTCGCCGGAGCAACTGGCCGAGCGGGTCACAGCCGACCTGCAAATCGGCAACCGCGACAAGCACCTGCGACTGAAGTTCCATCAGGACGGGCCGCCGGACGAGACCGACCCGGTGGCCGAGGAAGCCCACTGGCGCCGGCTGGCCGAGCGCGACGCCGGCGGGATCGCGCGGGTCGAACGACTGGACGGGAACGTCGGCCTGCTGGAGATCCGGCCGCTGCTGTACGACCCGACCCAGGCGGGTGCGGCCCTGACCGCCGCGATGACGCTGCTCGCGTCGACGGACTCGCTGCTCATCGACCTGCGCCGCTGCGTGGGCGGATCGCCCGATCAGGTCGCCTTCGTCTGCAGCTACCTGGTCGATGCCGGCGAACCGATCCATCTGCAAGACCTGGTCAAGCCGTCCGATGGGACGCTGCGACAGTTCTGGACCGTGCCGTACGTGCCGGGGCCGCGCTTCGGCGGCACCAAGCCGATCTGGGTGCTGACCAGCTCGACGACCTTCTCCGGCGGTGAGGAGTTGGCGTACGACCTGCAGCAGCTCAAGCGCGCGGTGATCGTCGGCGAGCGGACGCGCGGCGGCGCGCACCCGCGCCAGGGCTTCAAACTGCACCATCAGCTGGAGGCGACCGTGCCGGTGGCGCGTTCGATCAATCAGATCTCCGGGACCAACTGGGAAGGCATCGGTGTCGTCCCCGACGTCGACGTCCCCGCGGCCGACGCGCTTCACCGAGGCCTACCGCCGCGCGACGGTTGCCGCTGCGGTAACCTTCAGTCGTGTTCGGCTATGACGAGGTTCTTTCCTCCGCCCGGGTTGCCTTCACCGATCGCTTCGGTGGGGCCAGCAGGCCGCCGTACGGCGAACTGAATCTGGGCAGCGCCTCGGGTCCGGACGTGGATGGGGTGATCGCGGGAACTTCCGGCTGATCGCGGCCGAGTTCGGGGTGCCCGCGGACGCAGTGGTCCGGGTCAGCCAGGTGCACGGGCGCGACGTCCACGTCGTACGGCCGGATGACGAGCTGCCCACCGGCCGATGCCGAAGGCGGACGGTCTCGTGACGACCCGCGATCCGATGTGGTGCTGGCGGTTCGCGCGGCCGACTGCCTGCCGGTGCTGCTGTCCGGCGACGGCGTGATCGGCGCCGCCCACTCGGGCCGCAAGGGCATGTACGTCGGCATCGTCCCGGCGACCGTCGACGCGATGCGGGACCTCGGCGCTCGACCATCACCGCCGTACTCGGACCGTATGCGTGCGGGAACTGCTACGAGGTCCCCGACGAGATGCGGGCCGAGGTCGCCGAGCGGGTGCCGGCGTCGTACGCGGAGACGAGTTGGGGTACGCCGTCGATCGACGTAGCCGCTGGTGTGAAGGCGCAGCTGGCCGAGCTCGGTGTCGAGGTGGTCGATGCGACTGCGCTGCACGATCGAGTCCGAGAACCTGTACTCGTACCGCCGCGAAGGTCCGGAGAGTGGGCGGATGGCCGGGCTGATCAGGCTGGTCGCACCGTGAGTGCCCGCGAGGACGAGCTCCGGGAGAATCTGCGAGCAGGTACAGGAACGGATCGAGAAGGCCTGTCAGGCGGCCGGGAGACGCTCGGGACGAGGTCACCCTCGTGGCGATCACCAAAACCTTCCCAGTCAGCGACGTACGGGCGCTCGCGGCGCCTCGGCGATCCAGCGACGTCGGGGGAGAACCGCGAGCAGGAGCTCAAGTCGAAGGCGCCCGGAGTGCCCGGACCTCACCTGGCACTTCGTCGGTCAGTTGCAGTCGAAGAAGGCGCGTTCGGTCGTGCGGTACGCATCGGTTGTGCACTCCGTCGACCGGTCGTCGCTCGTCGAAGCGCTGTCCAAGGCCGCGGTCGCCGAGGAGAAGACGCTGCGCTGCCTGCTCCAGGTGAGCCTCGCGTAGTACGGATCCGCGGACGCCGCGACCGGTGCGAGCCGCGGCGGTGTCGCGCCTGCCGACGTACCGGAACTGGCCGCGGGGATCGCGGCGGCCGACGGCCTCGAGCTCGGGGGAGTGATGGCCGTCGCGCCCCTCGGATCCGACCCGGACGAAGCCTTCGCCGGACTGCGCGAAGTAGCGTCGCGACTACGCTCCGAACACTCCGGTGCCGACTGGATCTCGGCCGGGATGACCGGCGATCTGGAGGCCGCGATCAAGCACGGAGCGACACACGTGCGGCTCGGGCGTGCATTACTCGGTACGCGTCTCTCTACTGGGTTAGTGTCGACA
Source organism: uncultured Actinomycetota bacterium (assembly GCA_963822475.1). Classification (GTDB taxonomy): domain Bacteria; phylum Actinomycetota; class Actinomycetes; order Propionibacteriales; family Kribbellaceae; genus Kribbella. Next base: position 649,729 of record CAWGHT010000004.1, on the reverse strand, counting down.
TCGAGCGGGTTTTGCTTCCTGCTCACTGTTGTCGTCGAACCGGATTCGAGGGGCTGGAGGGCCATGAGCGGCGCACTGCGCAAGATGGGTGTGTACCTCGGCTTGGTCGAGGACGGGGAGCGCTACAACGCGCGGTACGACGACGAGTACGACGACTTCGACGACGAGTACGGTCGACGAGGTCGACGGGGACTCCCAGGAGGCCGAGCCGGTACCCGCCGGCCGGGAGAGCCGCGAGCCTCGCGAATATCGCGAGGAGCGTCAGGACCGCAGGAGCGGCGCGACGGTCAGCAAGTTCCCAGACCGGCGTGGTGTCGCGTCGTCCCCGGAGGTTACCGAGTTGGCCCGCATCACCACCGTGCACCCGCGCAGCTACAACGAGGCGCGCGTCATCGGTGAGCACTTCCGCGACGGCACGCCCGTCATCATGAACCTGACCGAGATGGACCACTCCGACGCCAAGCGGCTGGTGGACTTCGCGGCCGGCCTGATCTTCTGCTGCCGGGGCTCGATCGAGCGGATCACCACCAAGGTGTTCCTGGTCTGCCCGCCGAACGTGACGGTGGCCGCCGAGGAGAAGGAGAAGATCGCTGCGGACGGGTTCTACAACCAGAGCTGAGGCCGGCGCTTCCGCCGTCTTCTACACTCGGTCTCGACATGGATGCTCTCGCGCTCGTCCTCATCGTTCTCACTGGGTACTGCTCGCCTTCTTCCTGGTGCTGGTGGCGCGGTTCGTGCTCAGTCTGATCGTCATGTTCGCTCCGCAGTGGCACCCCAAGGGGCCGCTGCTGCTGTTCTTCGAGCTGATCTACTCGGTCACGGACCCGTTCCTGAAGCCGCTGCGGCGGATCCTGCCCCCGATCGGGGCGGGCGGGATCCGGATCGACCTGTCGATGCTGATGCTGTTCGTGATGGTGTCGGTGGCGATGGCGATCAACTCGACGGCGCCTTGCGATCGTTGGTAGGAGGGTGAGGACCGGGCGAAGACGGCAGGTACGGACGTTATCGAGCCCGGATTCCGTCATAAGACAACGAAGCGATAACGTGATCTACTGAGTCGCCGAGGCGAGGGCCACGGGGACTCCGCCAAGACACAGACAAACGAGGTGAAAGATGCCGCTGACGCCGGATGACGTCCGCTCGAAGCAGTTCACGCCCGTCCGACTACGGGAGGGCTACGACGTCACAGAGGTCGACTCCTTCCTCGACGAGGTGGAAGCTGAGCTCGAGCGACTTCTCGCCGAGAACGAGGAGCTGCGGGCCAAGCTCGCGGCGGCTCAGCGCGCTGGTGCTGACCAGCAGCGCCCGGTCGACCAGACCGCCGCGCTGCCGCCAGTCGTGCAGCAGCCGAAGCCCCCGGTCGTGGTCGAGAAGCCCGAGGAGAAGCCGCCGGTGGTGGCACCTCCGACCGCGGCTGCGGCAGCCGGCACTGTCGGTGACGCCTCCAGCTCCGCGGTGCGGCTGCTGGAGATGGCCACCAAGCACTCCGACGACCTGGTCCAGGAGGCGAAGGACACCGCCGACAAGATCATCGGCGAGGCCCGCGCCAAGGCGGAGCGCCTGGAGAACGAGGCCCGCGGCAAGGCCGACCGGATGACCGGTGAGGCCCGCGCCCGCGCCGAGAAGCTCGACGGCGAGATCGCCGAGCGCCGCGCGCAGATGCTCGGCACGCTGGAGAAGCAGAAGGGTCAGCTCGAGCGCACGATCGACGACCTGCACGCTTACGAGCGTGAGTACCGCAGCCGCCTGAAGACGTACTTCACCGAGCAGCTGAAGGCGCTCGGCAACGGCGACGACACGCTCAGCCCGCGCAACGGCTTCCGGCCGGAAGCGCGTGCGCAGGCGCACGGCCACGGCGTCTAAACACGCAGTCGCTGTAGCTGATTGTTGAAGGGGCGGTGCTTTCCGGCAGCACCGCCTCTTCGCCATGTCTGGCCACCTTTGACGCAGGGTCTTTCGCTGGTGACTCCGAGTCAGGGCCAGGCGGGCGGAACCTTCCGGCCGCTGAGAGTCTCGACATCAGCAAGCCGCAGCCGGTACGGCGTAAGCCGCAGGAGTGAGGGTGATTCTGTGTTGAATGCCGCGACTCCGTCGCGGCGGGTCATGGGGCTGTGACTCCCGTCCTTCCCTCGTCGCTCCGGTCGCTTCGCTCCCTCCGCTCCTCGGTCCAGGACGGGAGGCCCCACGACCGGGGAAGGTCCGTCGGGGAACACACTCCAGAAGTCGTAGCCGAGTGGAGCGGGAGCATCCCGGTAAAGCTCCCACACTCGTTGCCGGGTCACCGCATCCGTGACCCACTCCGCCTCGCAGTCCGCGACGGCAACCTCATGACCGGGTTCCCAGTAGCTGCAGCTCACATACGAGCTGTGGGTCAGGTGCCGCACCTTCACCGGTGTCGGGCGCGTGACGATCCAGCCGGTCAGTTCGTCGTCCAGCTCCCAGATCGGGTGCAGGATGCGGGTCCGCGGCCGGTTGTCCGGCCCGACCGTCGCCACGGTGCACCAGACGATCCGGTGCGCTCGGTCCAGGAACTCCTTTTGCACAACCATGGTTGTAGATTATCCGATACACAACCTCGGTTGTATAGTTTCGGCTCATGGAGTTCGATCCCGCTGCCGCCGACCTGTCCCTGGCCTCGTTGTTCGCCGGCTGGGCGCTCGCCGACGAGCTGCAGCGGCGGCTCGCGGACGAGGGGTTCGCGGACTCGCGTTTTGCTGACGGTGTGGTGTTCCAGCATCTGGTCGGTGGGCCGGTGACGATCAGCACACTCGCGGAGAAGCTGGGCGTGACCCAGCAGGCCGCCTCGAAGTCGGTCGCCGACCTCCGAGCCGCGGCTACCTCAGCCGTCGGCCGGATCCCGCCGACGCCCGCGCGCGCCTCGTCGCTACTCACCGACCGCGGCCAGGCCGTGATCGCCGCCGCCCGCAAGCACCGCGCGGCTTTGGACGCCGAGCTTCGTAAGGCTCTGGGGGACGACCGCGTCGAAGAGGCGCGGTTGTTGCTCGTCGACCTGATCAACCGCCTCGGCGCGAGCCCGTCCTTGCGGGCTCGCGCCGTCCGCCCACCTCGTTGACCTCCCTCGCATTTCCTGTCCACCCATGAGATCAGCGTTGCCACCCTGGTTCCGGCACAACCCCTCACGCTGGGTGCCAGCGTTGTGGGTCACCAGGCATGTGAGAGGGCGGTCAGGCCTTGGTGAGCCAGTAGGTGAGTTGCAGGTCCTCTTCGGTGCCGGTGGCAACGTCCGAGGATTCTGACGGGGCCGCCTGGCTGAGTTCGACGGCGAGGACCTCGCGGGCGATCTCGTCGGCGTGCTTGCCGAGGGCATCGGCCAGCTCGGCGTCGGTCGAGGTCAGCCAGACCTTGATCCGGTCCGACACCTCGAGGCCGGCGTTCTTCCGGGCCTCCTGCAGGGTGCGGACCACCTCGCGGGCCAGCCCGGCCTGCTTGAGTTCCGGCGTGACCTCGAGGTCGAGGGCAACGGTCTCGCCCTGCTCGTTGACCACCGACCAGCCTTCCTTCGGCCGCTCGGACACCAGTACCTCGGCCTCGCCGACCTCGACGTCCTCGCCGTCGACCACGACGGTCGCCGTACCGGACGCCTTCAGTGCGGCGGCCAGCTCGGCCGCGTCGGCAGCGGCGATCGCCGCCGCGACCACCGGCGTCTGCTTGGCGAACCGCTTGCCGAGCTCCCGGAAGTTGCCCTTCGCCGAGTACTCGACCAGGTCCGCGCCCGCCGAGGACAACGGCTCGACCGTGCCCACGTTCAGCTCGTCGGCGATCTCCCGCAGCAGCTCGGCGGAGAGGTCCGCGATCGCGGCCGACCCGACCAGCGCGCGGGCCAGCGGCTGCCGCGTCCGCACCTTCGCCTCGGCCCGGGCCGACCGGCCGAGCTCGACGACCCGGCGCGCCATCGACACGTGCTGCGCCAGTACGTCGTCGATCAGCGTCTCGTCGTACGTCGGGAAGCTCGTCAGGTGCACCGACTCGGGCAGGCCGGGCGTGACCGGGCGGAACACGTCCTGCCAGACCCGCTCGGTGACGAACGGCGTCAGCGGCGCCATCACCCGGGTCAGCACGTCGAGCGTCTCGTGCAAGGTCGCCAGCGCGCCGGCGTCACCGGCCCAGAACCGGCGGCGCGAACGCCGGACGTACCAGTTCGAGAGCACGTCGACGAACGAGTTGATCAGCAGACCGAGCCGCTGCGTGTCGAACGCGGCGTACGCCTCGTCGGTGTCCCGGACCAGCCGGTGCGTCTCGCTGACCAGCCAGCGGTCCAGCACCGAACGGTCGGCGACCGCCGGCGCATCGGCGGGCGACCAGTCGGCCAGCCGCGCGTACAGCGCGTGGAACGCGACCGTGTTCCAGTAGGTGAGCAGCACCTTCCGGACGATCTCGTTCAGCACGTTCGGCCCGATGCCGCGCGCCTTCCACGGCGACCCGGACGCGGCCATGAACCAGCGCACCGCGTCCGCGCTGTGGTCGTCCATCAGCGGGATCGGCTCCAGGATGTTGCCCAGGTGCTTGGACATCTTCCGGCCGTCCTCGGCGAGGATGTGCCCGAGGCAGACGACGTTGCGGAACGACGACTCGTCGAACACCAGCGTGCCGATCGCCATCAGCGTGTAGAACCAGCCGCGGGTCTGGTCGATCGCCTCGCAGATGAAGTCCGCCGGGTAGGTCTGCTCGAACTTCTCCTTCGAGCCTTCCGCCCACGGGTAGCCCCACTGCGCGAACGGCATCGAGCCCGAGTCGTACCAGGCGTCGATCACCTCGGGCACGCGGCGCGCCTCGGCGCCACAGGTCGGGCAGTCGAAGGTGATGTCGTCGACGTACGGCCGGTGCGGGTCTGTCGCGCTCAGGTCGCGGCCGGCCAGTTCGCCGAGCTCCGCCAGCGACCCGACGCACACCTGGTGGTCCTCACCGCAGCGCCAGATCGGCAGCGGCGTACCCCAGTAGCGCGAGCGGGAGACGGCCCAGTCGATGTTGTTGCGCAGCCAGTCGCCGTACCGGCCCCACTTGACCGAGTCCGGGTACCAGTTGGTCTTCTCGTTCTCGCGGAGCAGAGCGTCCTTCACCTGGGTGGTGCGGATGTACCAGGACGGGAGCGCGTAGTACATGACCGGGGTGTGGCAGCGCCAGCAGTGCGGGTACGGGTGCTCGTACGGCACGTGCTTGAACAGCAAGCCGCGGTCCTTCAGGTCCTTGACCAGGGCCTCGTCGGACTTCTTGAAGAACTGCCCGCTGACCAGCGGTACGTCGGCGTTGAAGTGACCGGTGGTGTCCACCGGGTTGACCACCGGCAGGTTGTACGCGCGGCTCACCGCGAGGTCGTCCGCGCCGAAAGCGGGGGACTGGTGCACCAGACCGGTGCCGTCCTCGGTGGTGACGTAGTCCGCGAGTACGACGTAGTGCGCCGGCTCGTCGAACGGCACCAGCTCGAACGGCCGCTGGTACGTCCACCGTTCCATGTCGCGACCGCCGTACTCACCGGTCACGGTCCAGCCCTCGCCGAGCCGGTCCAGCAGCGGCTTGGCGACCACCAGCGACTCGGTGCCGTCGGTGGCGACGACGTACTCGACCTCTGGGTGCACGGCGACCGCGGTGTTTGAAACGAGTGTCCACGGTGTCGTCGTCCAGACCAGCAACGACGCCTGGCCGGCCAGCGGACCCGAGGTGAGCGGGAAGCGGACGTAGACCGACGGGTCGACGACGGTCTCGTACCCCTGCGCGAGCTCGTGGTCGGACAGGCCGGTGCCACAGCGCGGGCAGTACGGCGTGATCCGGTAGTCCTCGACCAGCAGCCCCTTGTCGTGGATCTGCTTGAGCGACCACCAGACCGACTGGACGTACTCCGGGTCCATCGTCTTGTACGGGTGCTCGAGGTCGACCCAGTAGCCCATCCGGGTGGTGAGCTCGTTGAACGCGTCGACGTGCCGCAGCACGGACTGGCGGCACTTGGCGTTGAACTCGGCGATGCCGTACGCCTCGATGTCGTTCTTGCCGTTGAAGCCGAGCTCCTTCTCGACCGCGACCTCGACCGGGAGGCCGTGGCAGTCCCAGCCGGCCTTGCGCTCGACCCAGAACCCCTTCATGGTCCGGTAGCGCGGGAACACGTCCTTGAAGACGCGGGCCTCGATGTGGTGGGTGCCGGGCATGCCGTTGGCGGTCGGCGGACCCTCGTAGAACGTCCACGGCTGACCGCCGGCGGACTGTTCGAGGCTCTTGGCGAAGGTGTCGTGCTCGTCCCAGAGGGTGAGCACCTCGCGCTCGAGCGCGGGGAAGTCGACCTGGGCGGGAACCTGCCGCCACGGGGTGCCAGAGTTGTGCGCTGCCGCCATCTTTCTGCGTCCTTCGTCCGTCCCTGCTTCCTGGACGAGGGACGAAGTGCCTGGCCTGTCGCCGGCTACCGCGCGGTACCACCCTCCTTGGTGACCCAGAGTGCGGTCACCCACTTCCTTAACGACACGCTGCCGGTTCTAATAGGTCCCTACGGACTGTTCTTCCGGCGGCTCCGGGGTGATGGCCCCATCAGTGCCTTGCGGTTCGCGGTCATCAGTGTACGGCGTCGTACGGGGTGACTACGAATCGTTAATGAGTGGTGCGGCGGCGGTCCGGGTACGACAATTCTGCTGCGAGAGCGGTCGGGGGAAAGAGATTGTTACGGACAGTGACGTCCGCAATGCGGTTGTGACGCGCGGAACATCGAGCGGACTTGAAGAACCGACTACCGTATGTCCACGGTCTGCGAGTCGGCTGGCACGCGGTGTTCGGGTGGCCTACTGTCTTGCGACCAGTCCGCTTCAGTCTCCGACGGAAGGCAGGGGGTAGCTGACCATGGCTACATCGGCACGGAAGAAGTCCGCCCCCCAACGTTCTGCCGCGGCCAAGAAGAGCGCCGCCGACAAGCAGTCCGAACCGGTCAAGAAGACCTCCGCGGTGAAGAAGTCGTCATCGACCACCGCGGCCAAGAAAACAGCGGCTAAGACCCCTGCCAAGCAAGCTCCGACGAAGAGGGTGGCCATGAAGACCAACGAGAACAGGACCCCGGCGACGGCGCCGGCGAAGTCCGCAGCGCACACGGCCGAAACCTTCAAGGTGAAGCCGGGTGAGGACCCGTGGACCGCTGCCGAGCTGGCCGAGCTGCGTGCGGAGCTGGAGGGTGAGGTCGAGCACCTCACGCAGGAGATCAAGGACGCCGAGCAGGAGATCGCGGGCCTGTTCCGCGACGGCAGCGACGGCGCCGGGAACGACCAGGCGGACGTCGGCTCCACGACCCTCGAGCGGTACCACGAGCTGACGCTGGCCAACAACGCCCGCGACATGCTGAACCAGATCGAGTTCGCGCTGAGCCGGATCGACGACGGCACGTACGGCGTCTGCGACAACTGCGGCAACGCGATCGGCAAGGGTCGGCTGCAGGCATTCCCGCGTGCGACACTGTGCGTCTCATGCAAAGAACGCCAGGAACGCCGCTGAACGACGCCACCTCGTCCCACCAGGTGGGGGACGCAGCCACCCCAGAACCGGCCGACCAACCGTCGGCCGGTTCTCCGTCGTCCACCGGCCCTGCCGGGGAAGATGCTGTGACCTCCTCTCCCTCTTCTGCCGCCGATGGCGGCGAGGTCGGGGGGCGGTCGTGGAAGTGGATTGTGGTGTTTGGTGGGGTTGGGTTGCTGATCTTGGTGCTGGATCAGGTGACCAAGGCGATCGCGTTGGCGCATCTGACGCCGGGGGAACCGGTGGAGGTGATCGGGTCGCTGCTCAAGTTCAACCTGATCCGGAACTCCGGCGCCGCGTTCAGCCTCGGCGCCGGCTACACGCCGTACATCGCCGCGATCCAGATCACCGTCGCGCTCGGCGTCGTCTACCTGTCCCGCAAGCTCGGCTCGGCGGGCTGGGCGGTCGCGTTCGGCCTGCTGTTCGGCGGTGCGGTCGGGAACATCCTCGACCGCATCTTCCGCGAGCCGTCGCCGTTCCACGGGCACGTGGTCGACTTCCTGCAGACCCCGCACTGGGCGATCTTCAACGTCGCGGACATGGCGGTGACGTCGGCCGCCGTACTGCTGGTGATCCAGACGCTGCGCGGCATCAAGCTCGACGGCACCCGGGAGCACCGCCAGTGAGCTCCCGGACCGTGATGGTGCCCGACGGTCTCGCGGGGGAGCGGCTCGACGCCGCCCTGTCGCGGTTGTTCGGTGTCTCCCGGACGAAGGCCGCCGAGCTGATCGAGTCCGGCCTGGTCCAGGTCGACGGGGCCACGGCGCCGAAGTCGTCCCGGGTGACGGCCGGCGTGATGCTCGACGTCGAGCTGCCGGCGCCGCCGTCCGAGGTGACCGTCGTACCGGAGACCGTCGACAACCTGCGGATCGTGTACGACGACGACGAGATCGTCGTCGTGGACAAGCCGGTCGGCGTCGCCGCGCACCCGTCGCCCGGATGGACCGGCCCGACCGTGATCGGGCACCTCGCCGGCGCGGGCTTCAACATCTCCACGAGCGGCGCGGCCGAGCGCAAGGGCATCGTGCACCGGCTGGACGTCGGGACGTCCGGGCTGATGGTGGTCGCGAAGACGGAGTACGCGTACACCGTCCTGAAGCGCGCCTTCAAGGAGCGCACGGTCAAGAAGATCTACCACGCACTCGTGCAAGGTCACCCCGACCCGTTCACCGGTACGGTCGACGCGCCGATCGACCGGCACCCGCACCACGACTACAAGTTCGGCGTCGTGGCCGGCGGGAAGCCGAGCATCACGCACTACGAGACCCTCGAGGCGTTCCGGTACGGGACCCTCCTGGAGATCACCCTCGAGACCGGCCGCACCCACCAGATCCGCGTGCACATGTCCGCGATCGGGCACCCGTGCTGCGGCGACCTGACGTACGGCGCCGACCCGGTCCTCGCCGAACGCCTCGGCCTCACCCGCCAGTGGCTGCACGCGATGCGCCTCGGCTTCACCCACCCCGGCTCAGGCGAGTACGTCGAGTTCACCTCGAAGTACCCCGAGGACCTCGATCAGGCGCTGGACCTCCTCGTCGACGCCCAGTGAAGCGCTACTTCTCGTCCTTCCGCCTCGGGCGACCCCCCGCTCTCGCGCGGCGAGCTTCGCGCGCGCGGCTCCCACTCACCCCGCTGCTCGAGCTTCCGCGCACATGATCGCGGCCGAAACGATCCGCGTTCCAGTCGACGATCTTCGCCTGAGCGAACGGTGGGAGTGGCACCGACTGGCGCGTGAATTCGAGCGTCATCCCGGTCCGGCGAAGAGTTTGCGGACGTGCGATCGTCGCCCCAGAGCAGCGGCGGCTGCGCGAACGGTGGGCCGGCGGCGCGTAGGACCCGAGGGCACGGAAGAACGTGCCTTGAGCCTCGGGCGTCCAGCTCGCGCCCGAAACGCCCGCCTGGCCGCAGCACCCGGACCAGTTCGCGCGCGGCGACCTCGTGCCGGGGAGCGAACATCACCCGAAGGTCGAGAGCACCACATCGAAGCTCTCGTCCGCGCACGGCAGGTCCTCGGCGTCACCCTCGACCCACTCGACCGCGACCCCGGCCTCGGCGGCCAGCGCCCGGCCGGCGTCGAACAACTCCGGGGTGAGATCGACCCCGACGACCTTGCCGCCCGCCGCCGCGGCCCGCAGCGCGGCGTTCCCGGTTCCGCAGCACCGTCCGAGCACCTGGTCGCCACGCCTCCCCACCTGGCGCACGCCGTCGCGGTCGTCCCCATGCAACTTCCATCGCCGCGAAGGCGCCGGCCGCCCAAGTAGCCCGGGCGAGCTGCTTGAGCTCCGCCAGTCCCGGCACCACTTGTGTCGTCATCGTCGTCCCCTTCGCGTAGTGGTTTCTGTGCCGCCAACGTAAGAGCACCGACGTGCCCCACATGAGGCAAACACCTCATGACGCACGCGCTGGGCGGAGCACGTGAAGACATGAACGAGAACGCACGTACGACGGACGCACAGTGCTTGCAGCCGCGCCATCGCGCACAGGTCGCTGTTCGTCGCGGGCTTGCTCGTCTTGGTCATCCGCGTACGCGTCACTCCGCCTGACCGGACACGACGTCAGCGACCTCGGTGCGCTCACCGCGCACCATGCGACCGCTGCACGCCTCACCGAAGCGATTGCCGGCGCGGTGACGATCGCCTTCGCGCTGCTGCGCCTGAGTCTGCGACCGTGGCGTCCTGGCGCCCGAGCCTGCGTGGTGCCTGTCGCTGCCCGGCTTCGACACCACGAGCGACGCCTTCTCCGGCTCGACTGCCGGGCCGCCGACGCGGGTGTACGACGGCCGACGCGAGCTCCTCGTGGCACGGGAAGACCCACCTCGCGGCTTCGTGGTCGCCGCGCTCGCGACCGTCGCGCGCTCTTCGCCCTCTCGCGCCGGATGCGCGTCTCGACGGATGGCGTGACCTCGCCAGGCCCACCCGCATCTTCGGTACCCTGTTCCTCGTGGTTCTCCTCGTCAGCGGTGCCACCACCGGCACGTCCGTACAGGGCTTGACCCAGCGCGTCGCCACCGTCTCGTCGTCACCGAGGCTGTCGCACTACTCGCCTCGCGGGTCCTGCGACTCACCAGTCGCCCGCTCCGGGCCGCCGTCCTGCTGGCCGGCCGCTAACGCCGGTCCTGCTACTCGGTCCGGCTCGAAGCTCCCGACCAGCCGTGCTGGGTGGCGAACAGCGTCGGCCGCCGGCGCGGCTGCCCACGCCGAGCTTGGTGTAGACGTGCTCGACGTGGTTCGACACCGTCTTCGGGGTGATGCCGAGGCGCGCGGGCGATCTCCTTGTTGGCCAGGCCGCGGGCCAGCAGCGCCGAGTACCTCGACCTCGCGCGCGGTCAGGCCGGCCGGGCCCTTCGCGTCGGGCCGGTGCGCGGTGTCCCGCGGCCCGGAGTACGGCGTTGACCGCGTCGCCGTCGAGACGCCCGGCAGCGGACCTCGGCCCGCAGCGCCTTGGCCGCCGCATCCGGCGTGAGCGCCGGTCGATGCGGGCGCGGCTCGGTCATCGCGTGGTAGACGTCGGCGGCCGCCAGGATCCGGTCCGGACGGGGTGAGCGAGGCGGCGGTGAGCCCGCGCGGATAGCCCGAACCGTCGAGGCGCTCGTGATGGCGGGCCGCGATCTCCCGGCTCGGCGCAGAGCCGGGATCCGGGCCAGCATCTTGTCGGTGAGGTAGGGGTGCAGGTGCGCCCGCTCCCGCTCGATGTCGGTGAGTGGTCCCGGCTTGTCCCAGATCGCGTTCGACACACCGAGCCGGCCGAGGTCGTGCAGCAGCCCCGCCCGCCGCATCGTCGTCGCGCTCGGCGTCCGACAGCCCGGCGAGGCGGGCCGCCTCCGCGGCCAGGTTGGCCACGCCTCGCGAATGACCCGGCGAGGTAGGGCGACTTGAGGTCGACCAGGTCGGCCATCGCCTCGAGCACGTCGTCCAGCTCGGCACCCGAGACCCGGCGCGCCGAGCCGGGCTCGAGCGTCGAGCACCGCCTCCCACGTCGCTCGCGACTCGAGGCCGCTCGAGCATCGCGCTCGCATGCTCGACGAACAGGTCGGCGAGGCTCGGGGTCGAAGATCTTGCCCGCGTGCCGGCGGGCCACCTTGCGGGCGCTCTCGGTCCCGTGCCGGCGGGCGATCACCTCCAGCGTGGACGCCAGCGCGACCAGCCGCGCCGGCAGCGAGATCTCCGCGCCGCGACGTGCCGCGGACCCTTGCCGTCCCACTGCTCGTAGGCCTGCCACAGCGCCGACGCGCACCTCGTCGCCCGAGCCCGATCCGCTCCGCGAACTGCCGAGCCGAGCTTGGTGTGCGTCGTCAGCCAGGTCTCGATCTCGCGCTGCCCGGCAGCGGGAACGTCGCCAGCCGGCGACCCGGTCACCGGCGCTGCCGTGCGACGCCGAGCTGCGCAGCAGCAGGCCGCCATCTGCGGCGGTCGATCATCGCCAGCATCTCGAAGCCCTCGCCCTTGAACGAGATGTCGTCGCCGAACCATGGGCCTGCTCGGTGGCGTCGGCGTGGCAGTAGGTGTTGACCAGCATGCCCGAGGTAGTAGGTCGCCTCCCGGTCACCCGCGTCGGCCTCGGCCAGGTCGGCCAGCCGCAGCGCGATCACGGTCTGCCGCAGGCAGTGCTCCATCGGCTGGCCCAGCCCGAGGTCGGCGGCGTACGACAGGGTCGCCACCAGCTCGGCGATCCTGACACCCTCCCCGTCGTCCCCCCGCGCCATACCCCGAGTGTGCGCCGCCCCGGACGCGTGCGGAACAGCTGCATCGAGCGGCAGAGATCAGGCCGGACCGGCCTACGCTGAGGCATGGCGGGGTCGAAGCCGGCGGCGTCGGCTCGTGGGCGGTTGCCGGCCGAGCTGACGAGTTTCGTCGGGCGGCGTCGCGAGCTGGCGGTCACGAGGCGGTTGCTGTCGGGCAGCCGTCTGCTGACGCTGACCGGAGCCGGGGGCGTCGGCAAGACCCGCCTGGCGCTGCGGATGGCTGCCGAGGTACGACGTACCTTCTCCGACGGAGTGTGGTTCGTCGAACTGGCCGCGCTGCACGACACGGCCCTGCTCGGGCACACGCTGGCGGGAGCGCTCGAGCTCAGCCAGGTGTCGGCCGACCCGACCGCGGATCTCGCCGAATACCTGGAGGACAAGCACCTGCTGCTGGTGCTGGACAACTGTGAGCAGGTGGCCGAGGCCTGCGCCGTACTGGTGAGCAAGCTGCTGGCCGCCGCGCCACAGCTCCGGATTCTCGCGACCAGCCGGCACGTGCTGGGCGTGGAAGGTGAGCAGGTGCTCGCGGTGCCACCGTTGCCGACACCGCCGGCGGACGCTCCGGACGCCGACGTGGGTCAGTACGAGTCTTTGGTTCTCTTCACCGATCGGGTGCGCGCTGTGGTGCCGGAGTTCGTGATCGACGAGAGCAACCGGGCTCAGGTGATCGAGGTCTGCCGGCAGCTGGACGGCGTACCGCTGGCGCTGGAACTCGCGGCAGTGTGGATGCGGACGCTGTCCTTGTCGCAGATTCTGGAGCGGCTCGAGGACCGCTTCCGGCTGCTGTCCGGTGGAAGGCCGGCCGGACCGGTCCGCCAGCAAGCACTGGATGCCGCCGTGACCTGGAGCTACGACCTGTGCTCACCGGCCGAGCGGCTGCTGTGGGAGCGGCTGTCGATCTTCTCCGGCGGCTTCGACCTCGAGGGCGCGGAGGAGGTCTGCTCCGGCGACGGAATCCCACAGCAGCAGGTTCTCGACCTGGTCGCGGGTCTGGTGAACAAGTCGATCATCACCCGCACCATGGCCACCGCCCACACGGTTGCCTGGTACGACATGCTCACCACGATCAGCCAGTACGGCGGCCGGCGGCTGGCCGAGGCGGGCCGGACCCGGGAGTTCAAGCTCCGGCATCGTGACTACTACCGGGCGCTGGCGGCTACGTGGGCGGAGGACAGCTTCGGTCCGGGACAGGCCGACTGGTTCATCCGGATGCGCCGTGAGCACGGCAATCTGCGGGCCGCGCTGGACTTCTGCCTGGCCGAGCCGGGTGAGGGTCCGGCCGCCGTCGAGATCGCCGCACCGCTGTGGAACTTCTGGTTCGCCGGCTTCCTCCGCGAAGGCCACCGGTACCTCACCCTGGCGATCGACGCCGCGCCCGAGCCGACGCCCGCACGGGCCCTGGGGCTCTGGGCGGGCAGCTATCTGGCGATGTTCCTCGGCGAGACGGACCAGTTGGCCCGGCTGCTGGCCGAGTGCGGGGAACTCGCCGAGCGGTACGACGACGATCCGCTGCGTGCCCGGATCGCGGAGGTCGCCGGTCATGCCCTGCTTTACCAAGGTGACTTGCCCGGCGCGATCGCCCTGCTGGAGAAGGGACTGGCCGGGTACCGCGCGGTCGGCGACAAGCTCGGCGAGTTCGACTCGCTGCTCCTGCTGGCCGCGACCACGTTCTTCCTCGGCGATCCGCGGGCGGAGGGTTTCAGTCAGGCGGCGTACGAACTGGCCGCGTCCCGCGGCGCGGACTCGTCGAAGGCCTATGCGCTGTGGAGTGTCGGGATCGTGCAGTGGCGCGACCACGGTCGGTTCGACGAGGCGACCCGGTCGTTCCGGCAGGCGATCCGGTTGTGGCAGCCGCTGATCGACCGGACCGGGATCGGGTTCTGCGTGCAGGCGCTCTCGTGGTGTGCCGGCTCGGCCGCACCGGACGAGCGGGCCGCCCGGTTGATGGGTGCGTCGCGGGCGGTATGGCGATCCAGTGGTGCGCATGTCGACGAGACGACGCCGTACAGCCAGTTCGACGACCTGACCGAGCGGGGCATCCGGGCGGCGGTCGGCGACGTCGTCTTCGAGGCGGCGTTCGCGCAGGGGGCGGCGTACTCGTTCGACCAGGCGGTCACGCTGGCGCTGGGGGAGGAGCGGGAGAGTGTGGCGAAGCCGGGGCTGGCCGGGCGGCTGACGCGGCGGGAGCACGAGATCGCCGTACTGCTCGGTGACGGCCTCAGCAACCGGGAGATCGCCGCCCGCCTGGTGATCTCGCAGCGCACCGCCGAGACCCATGTCGAGCACATCCTGAGCAAGCTCGGCTTCGCCTCGCGGGCCCAGGTCGGCCGCTGGGTGGTCGAGCACCCCCAGCCGTGAGTACCTACGTACTGAAATCCGTAGGTGTCCCGATGTGGTGGCCGACCGGTCTGCGGATCCTTGCTGACAACGTTGTCCCCTCACCCGTTGCCGAGGTTCCGGATGTCTCCCGTCACGAGTTGCCCAGCGCTCCGCGGCAGCACGCCCGGCTGGTGGCGGGATGCGGTGATCTACCAGGTCTACGTGCGCAGCTTCGCGGACTCCGACGGCGACGGTATCGGCGACCTCGACGGTGTCCGGGCCCGGTTGCCGTACCTGCGCAGCCTCGGCGTCGACGGGCTGTGGCTGAACCCGTTCTACCCGTCACCGCAGCACGACCACGGGTACGACGTCTCGGACTATCGCGGCGTCCACCCGGACTACGGAACGCTGGAGTCCTTCGACCGGCTGGTCCGCGACGCCCATCGCCTCGACCTCAAGGTGATCGTCGACGTCGTACCGAACCACTGCTCCCTCGAGCACCACTGGTTCCTGGCGGCGCTCGCGGCCGGTCCCGGGAGCCCGGAGCGGGACCGGTTTCACTTTGCCGAAGGCAAGAATGAGCACTTCGCGGACGGTCACGGTGACGAACCGCCGAACAACTGGCGGTCGATCTTCGGCGGGTCCGCCTGGCAGCGGGTCCCCGACGGCCAGTGGTACCTGCACACGTTCGCCGCCGAGCAGCCCGACTTCAACTGGCGGCACCCGGACGTCGAGGCGGCCTTCGAGGAGGTACTGCGGTTCTGGTTCGACCGCGGCGCGGACGGGCTGCGGATCGACGTCGCGCACGGGCTCCACAAGGCCGAAGGACTGCCGGACCACGAGCACGCGGACCATGACGAGCTCACCGGCGACCCGATCAACCCGCACGCCTGGAACCAGCCCGAGGTGCACGACGTGTGGCGCAGTTGGCGAGCTGTCGCGGAGGAGTACACGCGGCGCACCGGCCGGGAACGGGTCCTGATCGGCGAGGTCGGCCTGCTCGACACCGAGCAGCTCGCGCGCTACCAGCGCCCGGACGAGCTGCACCAGACCTTCTTCTTCGAGTTCCTCCGCGCCGCCTGGGACGCGCAGGCGCTGTACGACGTGATCGACCGGGGGCTCGAGACGATCGCCGGGTCCGGATCCTCCGTCGCCTGGGTGCTGAACAACCACGACATGCCACGGTCCGTCACCCGGTATGCCGGAGGCGCACCAGGCGCCGGACCCGGCGATCTCGAACTCGGCGCGGCCCGGGCCCGGGCTGCCGCGTTGCTCATGCTGGCGCTGCCGGGATCGACGTACCTCTATCAAGGTGAGGAGCTCGGACTGCCGGAGGTGACCGATCTGCCGGAGCATCTGCTCACCGATCCGATGTTCCACCGCACCGGCGGGGTCCGGCGAGGACGAGACGGGTGCCGCGTCCCGTTGCCGTGGACGGCGGAGCACGATGTGTTCGGGTTCTCACCGGACGGCTCGGCCGGTACGACGTGGTTGCCGCAGCCGGACTGGTTCGCGGAGCACGCGGTGGACCGGATGCTCGAGCGCGGCGACTCGATGCTGCACCTGTACCGGGAGGCGCTCGCGCTGCGCCACCGCCTCCCCGCACTCGGGTCGGACGACTTCCGCTGGCTGCCGACCGAGCCCGGCGTACTGGCGTTCACCCGAGGCGACGGCTTCGCCTGCGTCGTGAACTGCTCACCCAAGCCGATCTGCAACCCGCTCGACGGCCCCCTACTCCTCGCCAGCACCCCAGAGGCCGGCGAAAAACTCCCCCCGAACAGCGCCGCATGGGTCCTGCTGGAGGGCGAGGCGTGACGCGTCCGTTGGCTCTCGGCTACATCCGGGCAGGCGTGCAGACGACGGCCGACGAGATCGCCGCGTCGAAGGTGGACCTGGCGGCGTTCGCCCTGGCCGAAGGACTCGCCCTCGGCACTGTCTACATGGAATACCCGCGGACCGCACCGGCCGCGTTCGAGGCGCTGCTGGACGAGGTCCGCAGCGACAACGACGTCTGGGTCGTGGTGGTGCCGACCCCGCAGCACCTGATCGACGGCGGTCTCCAGGTGATGAGACGAGACCTGGAGCACCACGGTGCGGTGCACGTGATGGTCGCGGCGGCGACCCCCTGAACCGGCTGACCTGGCGTTCTGGAGACCCCCTGCTCGGCGCCAGGTCGGCCGCTCCATCCTTCGGGCAACTGGTGTGGAAGTGGTGTGTTCCACGCCCGGATAGCGGGCGGTGGCGAGCTCGCCGGTGAGCCGATTCAGAACTGTCCACGGGCCCGCATAGGCTGTAGCGGTTCATCTGAATCGCGCCCCGGGAGGTCTGCGTCGATATGGCGTCCAGCGACAGTTTTGTGCATCTCCACGTGCACACGGAGTACTCGATGCTGGACGGCGCCGCGCGGATCGACGAGTTGTTCAAGACTGCCCAGGAGATGGGCATGCCGGCGATCGCGACCACGGACCACGGGTACGTGTTCGGCGCCTACGAGTTCTGGAAGACCGCGAAGAAGTACGACGTCAAGCCGATCATCGGCGTCGAGGCGTACCTGACGCCGCACACCCACCGCTCGGAGCGGAAGCGGATCAAGTGGGGCGACGCGAACTCCGGCCGTGACGACGTCTCCGGCTCGGGTGCCTACACCCACATGACGCTGCTGGCGAAGAACACCTCCGGCATGCACAACCTGTTCAAGATGAGCTCGCTGGCCAGCCTCGAGGGCTACTACTTCAAGCCCCGGATGGACCGCGAGCTGCTGAACACGTACGGCCAGGGCCTGATCGCGACCACCGGCTGCCCGTCCGGCGAGGTGCAGACCCGGCTCCGCCTGGGGCAGTACAAGCAGGCCGTCGAGGCCGCCGCGGAGTTCCGCGACATCTTCGGCCGGGAGAACTACTACTGCGAGCTGATGGACCACGGCCTCGGCATCGAGCGGAACATCCAGGGCGACCTGCTGAAGCTGGCCAAGGAGCTCGGCCTGCCGCTGGTCGCGACCAACGACCTGCACTACACCAAGCCCGAGGACTCGATCGCGCACGCCGCGCTGCTGTGCGTCCAGTCCGGCTCGACGCTGTCCGACCCGAACCGGTTCAAGTTCGACGCCAACGAGTTCTACGTCAAGACCGCGGCCGAGATGCGCGAGGTCTGGAAGGACTACCCGGAGGCGTGTGACAACACGCTGCTGATCGCCGAGCAGTGCGACGTCAGCTTCACCGAGGGCGAGGGCCGGTTCATGCCGCGGTTCCCGTGCCCCGAGGGCCACAACGAGGAGTCGTGGTTCGTCGCCGAGGTCGAGACCGGCCTGCACTTCCGGTATCCCGAGGGCATCCCGGACGACGTCCGGAAGCGGACCGACTACGAGCTCGAGGTCATCGTCTCGAAGGGGTACGCCGGGTACTTCCTGGTCGTCGCCGACTTCATCAACTGGGCCAAGGCGAACGGTATCCGGGTCGGCCCGGGCCGTGGCTCCGGCGCCGGGTCGATGTGCGCGTACGCGATGAAGATCACCGACCTGGACCCGCTGCTGCACGGTCTGTTCTTCGAGCGCTTCCTGAACCCGGAACGTATGTCGATGCCCGACTTCGACATCGACTTCGACGACCGCCGCCGCCCCGAGGTGATCCGGTACGTCACCGAGAAGTACGGCGACGACCGGGTCGCGATGATCGTCACCTACGGCACCATCAAGGCCAAGCAGGCGATCAAGGACGCCGGCCGGGTGCTGGACTACCCGTTCGCGATGGGCGACCGGATCACCAAGGCGATGCCGCCGGCCGTGATGGGCAAGGACGTCCCGCTGTCCGGCATCTTCGACCCGCAGCACAAGCGGTACTCCGAGGCCGGCGAGTTCCGCCAGCTGTACGAGGGCGACCAGGACGTCCGCAAGATCGTCGACACCGCCCGCGGCCTGGAGAACCTGAAGCGCCAGTGGGGTGTGCACGCGGCCGGCGTGATCATGTCCAGCGAGCCGCTGATCGAGCTGGTCCCGATCATGCGCCGCGAGCAGGACGGCCAGATCATCACCCAGTTCGACTACCCGAGCTGCGAGACGCTCGGCCTGGTCAAGATGGACTTCCTGGGCCTGCGGAACCTGACGATCATGGACGACGCGGTCAAGAACATCGAGGCCGCGCACGGGATCACGGTCGACCTCGACAAGCTGAGCAAGGACCTCGACGACAAACCGACGTACGACCTGCTGGCGCGGGGTGACACGCTCGGCGTCTTCCAGTTCGACGGCGGGCCGATGCGGGCGCTGCTGCGGCTGATGAAGCCGGACAACTTCGAGGACATCTCCGCGAGTACGGCGCTGTACCGGCCGGGCCCGATGGGCGCGAACAGCCACACCAACTACGCGCTCCGCAAGAACGGGCAGCAGGAGATCAGCTACCCGCACGACGAGCTCGCGGTCGCGCTCGAGCCCGTCCTCGGCGTCACCTACGGCCTGATCGTGTACCAGGAGCAGGTGATGGAGATCGCCCAGCGCCTGGCCGGCTACACGCTCGGCAAGGCGGACCTGCTCCGCCGGGCGATGGGCAAGAAGAAGCGCGAGGTGCTGGACGCGGAGTACGTCGGCTTCGAAGAGG
Organism: uncultured Actinomycetota bacterium; assembly: GCA_963822475.1. Classification (GTDB taxonomy): domain Bacteria; phylum Actinomycetota; class Actinomycetes; order Propionibacteriales; family Kribbellaceae; genus Kribbella. The sequence continues at coordinate 630,580 of CAWGHT010000004.1, read as the reverse complement.
GCATGAAGGCGAACGGGTTCTCCGACGCGTCGATCAAGGCGCTGTGGGACGTCCTGCTGCCGTTCTCCGACTACGCGTTCAACAAGGCGCACTCCGCGGCGTACGGCCTGGTCTCGTACTGGACCGCGTACATGAAGGCGAACTACCCGGCGGAGTACATGGCCGCCGTCCTGACGTCCGTGAAGGACGACAAGGACAAGATGGCCATCTACCTGAACGAGTGCCGCCGGATGGGCATCAAGGTGCTGCCGCCGGACGTCAACGAGTCGGACTCGAACTTCACCCCGGTCGGCACCGACATCCGCTTCGGCCTGTCCGCGATCCGCAACGTCGGCGTGAACGTGGTCGCCGAGATCGTCGGGGCCCGCGAGGAGAAGGGCCGGTTCACCGACTTCGTCGACTTCATCGACAAGGTGCCGCTGCCGGTCTGCAACAAGCGCGTGATCGAGTCCCTGGCCAAGGCCGGCTCGTTCGACTCGATGAGCCACGCCCGGCGGGCGATCGTCGCGGTGCACGAGCAGGCCGTCGACGAGGCCATCGACCTGAAGCGGAACGAGGCGCACGGCCAGTTCGACCTGTTCTCGATGGGCGACGACGACGCGGACGAGGGCGAGGGCAACAGCCGCCTGACCGTGACCGTCCCCGAGATCGAGGAGTGGGACAAGGCCACCAAGCTGGCGCACGAGCGCGACATGCTGGGGCTGTACGTGTCGGACCACCCGCTGTTCGGCGTCGAGCACGTGCTCACCAACGGCAGCGACTGCACGATCGGTCAGCTGCTCGCGGACGAGGAGCGGCCGGACGGCAGCCGGGTCACGATCGGCGGCCTGGTGACCGCGGTCCAGCGGAAGGTGAACAAGCGCGGCGACATCTACGCGATCGTCACCATCGAGGACCTCGAAGGTTCGATCGAGGTGATGATGTTCTCCTCGGCGTACCAGTTGCACGCGCACCTGCTCACCAACGACGCGATCATCCTGATGAAGGGACGGGTACGCCGCCGCGAGGACCGGCTCGAACTGAGCGGCGACGAGGTCGTCGTCCCGGACCTCACCGAGGGTCCGAGCGGCCCGGTCGTCCTCACGATGCCGGTCAACCGCTGCACCCCACCGGTCGTCGACCAACTGAAGGACATCCTGACCTCCCACCCCGGCATGACCGAGGTCCACCTACGCCTCCAGGCCCGCCAGAAAACCACCGTCATGCGCATCGGCGACCGCTTCCGCGTAACCCCCACCTCATCCCTCATGGCCGACCTGAAAGCCCTCCTAGGCCCCTCCTGCCTGGCCAGCTGATCGATTGTGGAACCCATGCGTCACACTGGCGTCGTGAGTCAACCGGAGTCGTCCCAGTCGTCGCCGTATTTGGCACCGCCGTCGTTCAGTCCCTTTGGGGGGCCGGTGGTGGAGGAGGCTCGGTTGCCTTGGGCCAAGGCGGTTCTGGTGACTGTGGTGGTGTTTCTGGTCGCGGGTGTGGTGGCCGGGTGGGCGTGGCAGCAGTTCTCGCCGTTGGCGCAGTACACCGTGGACGAGCAGGGTGGGGCGCTGGGCGAGGAGCAGATGACCCGGATCTTCGGGCCGGACGGGACGTTCACGGCGATCGGGTTCGTGACGGCCGTGGTTCTCGGCGGTGCCTTGTTCTGGTGGCTGCGTAACTACGGTCCGTGGTCGGTGGCGATCGTCACGCTCGGTGCGTGCCTCGGCTCCGGAGTGGCGTGGGGTGTCGGCATGCTGCTCGGGCACGACCCGCTCGATGCGCGGCTGCGGGCCGCTCACCCGGGTGATCTGGTCGCGGCCCCGCTGGAGCTGCACACCTGGACTCCGGCGGCGTCCTGGCTGGTCGGAGCCGCACTGGCCTGCGCGATCATCGCGGCCACGACCTGGCGCGCGGACCCGGTTGCAACCACTTCGCAACCTGCTGCGTCCGACTCTGGACCGCCGGTCCACTAGCCTTTGCAGGTCCGGCGGTGAGGCCACCGGAGCCAGCGAGGGAGCATATGTCCGACCAGAACCAACCACCCACGTACCCAGGTGCCGGCGGTCAGCAGCCGCAGTACGGTCCGCCGCAGGGTCAGAACCCGCAGGGGCAGAACCTCTGGCCCCAGCAGGGTCAGCAGGGCCCGCAGCCGGGTCAACAGGGTTACCCGCAGCAGGGCCAGCAGCACGGCGGCCCGCAGCACGGTGCTCCGCAGCAAGGCCAGCAGTACGGCGGTCCGCAGCAAGGCGGCCCGCAGTACGGCGGTCCTCAAGGCCCCCAGGGTCCGCAGCACGGTGCGCCCCAGCCTCCGCAGGGCGGGCAGTACGGCGGTGCGCCGTACGGTCAGGGTGGACCCGGTCAGCCGGGTCAGGCGTCGTACGAGCAGATGCATGTCGGCGGGCAGCCGCCGCAGGGCCCCGGGTTCGGCGGGCCGCAGCAGTGGCAGCCGGAGCCGAAGAAGAAGCGCGGCAAGCTGATCCCGATCATCGCCGCACTGGCGATGGTGCTGGTGGTCGCGGGCGGCGGCATCTTTGCCTACGGCAAGCTCGGCGGCGGCGGTAAGCAGCCGTCCGACGTGCTGCCGGGCACCGCGGTCGGTTACGTCCGCGTGGACCTGAACCCGTCCGCCGGCCAGAAGGTCGCGGCGATCCGGTTCATGATGAAGTTCCCGTCGGTGAAGGACAACCTCGGCCTCACCAGCGACCAGGACGACCTGAAGCAGAAGCTGTTCGAGCAGATCAAGAAGTCCGCCGGCGACGACCTCGCCGACGTCGACTACGCCAAGGACATCAAGCCGTGGCTGGGTGACCGCGCCGGGTTCGCCGCGCTGCCGCCGGCCGAGGGCAAGGACGAGCCGGTCCCGGTGGTCGCGGTCCAGGTCACGGACGAGGACGCCGCGACCAAGGGCATGGACAAGCTGCTGGCGAACGAGGACGACAAGCCCGGTCGCGCGTTCAGCAACGGCTACATGATCCTCGGTGAGAACCAGGCGACCGTCGACTCGGCCGTCGCCGCGGCGAAGGACAACCCGCTGACCAAGAACGCCAAGTTCAGCGCGGACATGGACAAGCTCGGCGAGCAGGGCTTCATCTCGGGCTGGGCGGACGCCAAGGGGCTGGCCTCGATCAGCGGCAAGGTCGACTCCGGCCAGCTGTCCGGTCTCGGTGACGCCAGCGCCGCGGTGGCGCTGCGGTTCGACGCGTCGTACGTCGAGCTGAAGGGCATCGCGCACGGCGACAAGAGCGTCAAGGTCGGTGCTGCCGACGCCGGTGACCTGGTCACGAAGCTGCCGGACGGTACGGCCGGCGCGATCGCGATCTCCGGTGGCGAGAACCTGATCGACACCGCCTGGGCGCAGGTACAGAAGGCGGGCGGCGACAAGCTCCAGCCGATGATCGACGAGATCGCCCAGGAGACCGGCCTCAAGCTCCCGGACGACCTGAAGAGCCTGGCCGGCAAGAACCTGTCGGTCTCGATCGACAAGGACACCGCCGACGGCCCGAAGATCGCGGCCCGGATGGAGACCGACCCGGCGAAGGCCGAGCCGGTGGTGCAGAAGCTGACCACGCTGCTCCGGCAGCGTTCGTCGGCCAACATCCCGATCGAGACCGCGAAGGACAACGACACCCTCGTCGTCTCGACCAGCAAGGACTACGCCGAGCAGGTGCTGAAGGGCGGCAACCTCGGCCAGACGGAGAACTTCAAGCAGGCGCTGCCCGACACCAAGGGCGCGGTGATGATCGGGTACGTCGACTTCGAGGCGGCCGGCTCGGTCAGCGACCGGTTCTCCGACGACAAGGACCTGGCCGCGCTCCGCTCGGCCGGCATCGTGACCCGCTCCACCGGCGACGGCGAGGCGGAGATCAGCCTGCGAGTCGTCGCGAAGTAGTAAGCACGCTCCACAAAGAGGCCCCGGACCGCCGCGTCCGGGGCCTCTTTTGTGGGCGATGTCGAAAACCGCGGATCTGGTTCTACCTCCTAGTGAAAGCACCTCTTCACGAGAAGGAGAACCAGGATGAACCACATCAGCGAGATCAGGACCGTCGGCGTTCCGGTGACCGATCAGGACCGGGCCGTGGCGTTCTACACCGACATCTTGGGCTTCGAGTTGCTGATGGATGCGCCGTTGCCGCAGTTCGGCGGCCGATGGATCGTGGTGGCACCGTCGGGGGCCGCGGGGAGCATCGCGCTCGTGCCGGCGAGTGACGGCAACCCGGCCGGGGTCGACACCGGTATCCGGATGGCGAGCCCGGATGCGAAGGCGGCCCACCAGCACTTCCTCGGCGCCGGCGTCGACACCGACGAACTGCTGGAGTGGCCGGGCGTCCCGCCGATGTTCAGCCTCCGCGACCCCGACGGAAACCGCCTCTACATCTCCCAGGCCTGACTCGGACGGGAACGTCCTACATCTGCCATGCCTGACTCAGACTAGGACGTGTCCGCCGTCGACGCTGACGATCGAGCCGGTCGCGTACGGCTGGTTCATCAGGTAGACGTAGGCGGCGGCGATGTCCTCGGGTTCGCCGACGCGTTGGACGGGCAGGTGGCGGGCGGTCTCGTCGTACTCGAGGGCGCCGCGCCACAGCGGCGTACGGACGACACCGGGTTTGACGGCGTTGACGCGGAGCGGGGCGAGTTCGAGGGCGAGAGCCCGGACGAGGGAGTCCACCGCGCCGCAGATACTCGCGGCGACCGACCAGCCGGGACCTGGTCGGTCCGCGGCGGCGCCGGTCGTGAGTACGACGGAACCGCCGGGACGGAGCTTCGGTACGGCGGCACTCACGGCACCCAGCGCACCGAAGTAGCGCAGTTCGAACGCGGCCCGCGCCTGGGCGAGATCCATCGTGCCGACCTCGAGCAACGTCAACGCCTCCCCGGCCGTGAAGACCAGGTGGTCGAACGGATCGAGACCGGTGAAGAACGCCGCCACAGCCGCGGAGTCGGTGAGGTCGACGGCTGTGCCGGTGGCCGAGCCGGGGAGGCTCGCGAGCGCCTGCCGCACCGACTCAGGGTTGCTGGAGGCAACGATCACGGTCGCGCCCTGGGCGGCGGCGAGTTGAGCGGTCGCGAGCCCGATGCCCGACGTACCACCGAGGACGACGACGCGTTGGTCCTGCAGAGTCACGGAACTGCCTTTCGTGGTGGGGATTTCGCTTCCACGATGCGGCCGTCCGGGCGCCGGCGTCCAAGACCTGTTCCGGTCGCTGTAATACCCTGAAGGTATTATGGATCTGGATCTCCGCAAGCTCCGGTACTTCGTGGCCGTCGCCGAGGAACTGCACTTCGGGCGCGCGGCCGAGCGGCTGCACATCGCGCAGCCCGTGCTGTCCCGGCAGATCCGCGCACTCGAGGACGAGGTCCGGGCGCAGTTGTTCCTGCGGACCAAGCGAGCCACCGAACTGACGGCGGCCGGTCGCCAGTTGCTCGACGACGCCCGTCCGCTGTTGGCGGCCGCGGACGCCACCCAGCGCAGGGTGGCGCTCGCCGCGCGCGGGTCGAAGACGTTCACGATCGGCTTCATGCCGGGCCTGACCGTGACCGAGGCGGTTCGCGGGTTCGGCCAAGCGCATCCCGACCTCGAGATCGAGCTGATCCGGACCACATGGGACGACCAGGTCGACGTACTGCACGACGGACGGGTGGACGTGAGCATCGTCCGGCTGCCGATCGATCAGGCCGGGCTGACCGTTCGCCCGCTGTTCGAGGAGCCACGCGTCGCCACCCTGCCGGCCGATCATCGCCTGGCCGGCAAGCCAGTCATCGATATCACCGACCTCGCCGACGAGCACCTGCTGCAGGACCCGGACGCCGTACCGGAATGGCGCGACATCGCCGTCGAGCTCCGCACCCGGACGGCCAAGCCGGTCCCCGTCCTGCGCAGCGTCGAGGAGAAACTCGAACACGTCGCCGCGGGCCGCGGCGTCTCGATCATCCCGCTGTCTGTCGCGACCTTCTACCAACGCCCCGACGTCGTCACGGTCCCGGTCGACAAGCTCGCTCCGAACACGGTCTGCCTGGCGTGGATCGCCAACCGTCGCTCCCGTCTCCTGCAGGACTTCGCCACCCTGGCCACCTCGGTCAGCTGGACCCCATAGGACTGCCCGATCGGGAAGGCGTTGCGTAGGCGTCGAAGACCGGCAGCACGATTCGACATCACTCCTCGGCGAGAGTCTCCAGCACGCCGTCGCCGTACTTGGTCAGCTTGTTCTCGCCGATGCCGCTGATCGTGCCCAGCTCGGCCAGCGACGACGGCTGGTCGGTCGCGATCTGCCGCAGCGTCGCGTCGTGGAAGATGACGTACGCCGGAACGCCCTGCTCCTTGGCCACGGCCGCGCGCCACGCGCGCAACCGCTCGAACACCGGCGCCGCCTCCGGTGGCAGATCGGCCGCCGCCTTCTTCTTCCCGCCCGACGACCTGCTCGAAGACCGGACCCGCTCGGGCTCGCGGCGCATCATCACGTCGCGCCGCTTGCCGAGCACCTCGCCGCTCTCCTCGGTCAGCACGAGCGTGCCGTAGTCACCCTCGACCGCGAGCAACCGCAGCGCCAGCAACTGCCGGACCACCCCGCGCCACTCGGTGTCCTTCAGCTCGGTGCCGATCCCGAACACCGTCAGCTCGTTGTGCCGGAACTGCTTGACCTTGTCGGTCTCCTTGCCGAGCAGGATGTCGACCAGTTGCCCGGCGCCGAACTTCTGCCCGCGCTCGTGCTGCAGCCGATACACCGTCGACAGCAGCTTCTGCGCCGCGATCGTCCCGTCCCACGACTCCGGCGGCGTCAGGCACGTGTCGCAGTTCCCGCACGTGTCGCCGTGCTGACCGAAGTACGCCAGGAGCTGCGACCGCCGGCACTGCACGGTCTCGCACAGCGCCAGCATCGCGTCGAGATGCGAACCCAGCCGCCGTCGATGCGCGAGGTCGCCCTCGGACGTGTCGATCATCTTCCGCTGCTGTACGACGTCCTGCAGCCCGTACGCCAGCCACGCGGTCGAGGGCAGTCCGTCCCGCCCGGCGCGACCGGTCTCCTGGTAGTACCCCTCGACCGACTTCGGTAGATCGAGATGCGCGACGAACCGGACGTCCGGCTTGTCGATCCCCATCCCGAACGCGATCGTCGCGACCACGACCAGACCGTCCTCGCGCAGGAACCGCGACTGGTTCGTCGCGCGGGTCCGGCTGTCCAGGCCCGCGTGGTACGGCACGGCCTCGATCCCGTTCTGGGTCAGGAAGGCCGCGGTCTTCTCGACGCTGTTGCGGGACAGGCAGTACACGATGCCCGCGTCGCCGGCGTGTTCGGTGCGGAGCAGGTCGAGCAGTTGCCGCTGCGGGTTGTCCTTCGAGACGATCCGGTACTGGATGTTGGGCCGGTCGAAGCTCGCGACGAAGTGCTTGGCCTCGTCGAGTTTCAGCCGGGTCGCGATCTCCTGGTGCGTCGCCTCGGTCGCCGTCGCGGTCAACGCGATCCGCGGTACGTCGGGCCAGCGCTCGTGCAGCTCGGACAGCATCAGGTAGTCGGGCCGGAAGTCGTGGCCCCACTGCGACACACAGTGCGCCTCGTCGATCGCGAACAGCGCGATCTTGCCCTGGTCGAGCAGCCGCACGGTCGCCTCGACGCGCAACCGCTCGGGCGCCAGATAGAGCAGGTCGAGCTCGCCGGCCAGGAACGCCTGCTCGACCTCGCGCCGCTGCTCGAAGTCCTGCGTGGAGTTCAGGAATCCCGCCCGTACGCCGAGCGCCGTCAGCGCGTCCACCTGGTCCTGCATCAACGCGATCAGCGGCGAGATCACCACGCCGACGCCGGACCGGACCAGCGACGGGATCTGGTAGCACAGCGACTTGCCGCCGCCGGTCGGCATCAGCACCAGCGCGTCGCCGCCCGCGACGACGGTGTCGATGATGTCGGCCTGCTCACCGCGGAAGGATTCGTACCCGAACACCCGCCGGAGGACCTGAAGGGCTTCGGAATCGGGAAGTTCGGTCGTGTCGCTCACCCCGGCGAGTTTAGTGAGATCGCGCCGACGATGCTGGCACGATCGCCGGACCCTGTGGATTACGGGTGAAATCAGCCGGCAGGGCCGGGAGTTCCTCGGTCATCCACTGCCGCGGGGAGCAGCCCGCGATCGCCCGGAACTCACGGGTCAGATGCGACTGGTCGGCGTACCCGACGGCGGCCGAGAGCTCCGCCAGCCGGGTGCGCGGGTGCCTGCGCAGGTAGCTTGTGACGCGCTCGAAGCGCAGCACCCGGGACGTGACCTTGGGCGGCAGGCCGAACTCGGACGTGAACCGGTCGGTGAGGTGTCGCCGGCTCCAGCCGACCTCGGTCGCCAGCTCCTGTACGCCGATTGCGCCGCTCGACGCACACAGTCGCTGCCACGCCCAGTCGAGCTCCGGCCGGACCGCACTCGACCGGCCCGCACCAAGCCGCTGCAGCAACATGTCCTCGAGCAGGTCGAACCGGGTCGTCCAGCTCGGGCTGTCACGGAGGTGTTCAGTCAGCTCGCGCGCAGGTCGTCCGAGCACGTCGTCGAGCCCGACGACCGCCGACGCGAGCTCACTCGGCGGCAGCCCGAACAGCACGCGTGCGGCCGCGGGAGTGAGTGAGAGCTGCACACCGGCCCGGCTGGGCGTCTGACCGATCTGCACGGCGGTGGAGTGCAGCCCGCCGACCAGTGCGTCGTACTTCTCCACCGGACCGCCCGGCCACGCGACGCCCAGCGGCTCGTCGAGTGTGACGACGAGCGTCAGGTAGCGCGAGGGCAGGCCGCGGTGCAGGTCCGGGGGATCGGCATCGTACGCATACCCGATGACGTCGCCGACGTACGGGCGCAGCGCAGCGTGCAGCGGACGCGTGCGGTGCTCCATTCCGGCCATGGATCCAGACTAGGACTCTCCACGGACAGAACCGGGTCCTCCAGGATCCGGGACCCGCGTACCGCCATCCGGACGAGCGTGGCAATATCGGTAGGTACTTACACGTAGTAAAAGGAGATGTCGTCGTGCCTGCTCTGAGGTCCCGCACTGTCACCCACGGCCGCAACATGGCGGGCGCCCGCGCGCTCATGCAGGCCTCCGGGGTAGCCCGGGAGGACTTCGGGAAGCCGATCATCGCGGTGGCGAACAGCTTCACCGAGTTCGTCCCGGGCCACACGCACCTGGCCCCGGTCGGCCGGATCGTGTCCGAGGCGATCCACGCGGCCGGCGGGATCGCCCGCGAGTTCAACACGATCGCCGTCGACGACGGGATCGCGATGGGCCACGGCGGCATGCTCTACAGCCTCCCGTCCCGGGACCTGATCGCCGACTCGGTCGAGTACATGGTCGAGGCGCACTGCGCGGACGCGCTGGTCTGCATCTCGAACTGCGACAAGATCACGCCCGGGCATGCTGATGGCGGCGCTCCGGCTGAACATCCCGACCGTGTTCGTCTCCGGCGGCCCGATGGAGGCCGGCCGGGCGACGCTCGTCGACGGCACGGTCCGCAAGCTCGACCTGATCGACGCGATGTCCGAGGCCGTCAACGAGAACGTCTCCGACGCCGACATCCTGCGGATCGAGGAGAACGCCTGCCCGACCTGCGGTTCCTGTTCCGGCATGTTCACCGCGAACTCGATGAACTGCCTGACCGAGGCGATCGGCCTCTCGCTGCCGGGCAACGGCTCCGTGCTGGCCACCCACACCGCCCGCAAGGCGCTGTACGAGAAGGCCGGCGAGACCGTCGTACAGATCACCAAGCGGTACTACGACAACGACGACGCCACCGTGCTGCCGCGGAACGTCGCCTCCAAGGAAGCGTTCGAGAACGCGATGGCGCTGGACATCGCGATGGGCGGGTCGACCAACACGATCCTGCACCTGCTCGCGGCCGCGCAGGAGGCGGAGGTCGACTTCGACCTCGACGACATCAACGCGGTCTCGCGCCGGGTCCCGTGCCTGGCGAAGGTCGCGCCGAACGTGGCGCCGCAGGGCACGTACTACATGGAGGACGTGCACCGCGCCGGCGGCATCCCGGCCATCCTCGGCGAGCTGCACCGCGCCGGCCTGCTGAACGAGAACATCCACACCGTGCACAGCGACTCGATCGACGAGTGGCTGAAGACGTGGGACCTGCGCGGCGGATCGCCGTCGCCGGAGGCCGTCGAGCTGTGGCACGCGGCGCCGGGGTGCAAGCGATCGGCGACCGCGTTCTCGCAGTCGGAGCGGTGGGAGACGCTGGACGACGACGCGGCGTACGGCTGCATCCGGGATCTGGAGCACGCGTATTCCAAGGACGGCGGTCTCGGTGTCCTGAAGGGCAACCTGGCCGTCGACGGCTGCGTCGTGAAGACGGCCGGCGTGGACGAGTCGATCTGGACGTTCGAGGGCCCCGCGGTGGTGTGTGAGTCGCAGGAGGAAGCCGTCGAGAAGATCCTGGCCAAGCAGATCCAGCCGGGCGACGTCGTCGTGATCCGCTACGAGGGTCCGAAGGGCGGCCCGGGCATGCAGGAGATGCTGTACCCGACGTCGTTCCTGAAGGGCCGCGGTCTCGGCAAGGTCTGCGCACTCGTCACCGACGGCCGCTTCTCCGGCGGTACGTCGGGACTCTCGATCGGGCACGTGTCGCCCGAGGCGGCGTCCGGCGGGACGATCGCGCTGGTGCAGGACGGCGACCGGATCAAGATCGACATCCCGAACCGCTCGATCGAGCTGCTCGTCGACGACGAGGAACTGGCCGCACGCAAGGCCGCGCTCGGCGGCGTCTACGCCCCGAAGAGCCGCGACCGCAAGGTCACCACCGCCCTCCGCGCCTACGCCGCCATGGCCACCAGCGCCGACAAGGGCGCGGTCCGCGACATCAGCAAACTGGGGTGACGGGCGAGGCCCTCCCGGGCGGCCGGTTCGCCAAGCCGGTGCGGCAAGGTGACACGGTGCAACGCCGGAGGAGTACGGCGAACACGCACGCACTGCTCCGGCATTTCGAGCAGGTCGGATTCGACCTGGCACCACGGCTTGTTGCTGCGGACGGTGAGACGGAGACGCTCTCCTACCTCCCCGGGACCACCGGATACCCACCGCTGTCCCAGGAGCTCCGGTCGGATCAGGCGCTGGTGAGTGTGGCCCGCGCGATCCGCCGGCTCCACGATGCGACCGAGGGGTTCGAGCCGGTCGATCCAGCCGACTGGCACGAGCTCGAGGTCGCGACGCCGGTTCGGATCGACTGCATCGGGCACCACGATCTGGCCCCGTGGAATCTGGTCTTCGATGGATCCGACGTCACCGGGATCATCGACTGGGACACGATCCGTCCGTCGAACCGCCGCTGGGATCTCGCGTACGCCGCGCATCAGTTCGTGCCGTTCCACCCGCCGGCCTCGCTCGAACCTTTCGGCTGGCCGGAGGAGCCCGACCGGGCCCGCCGGCTGCGTCTGTTCTGCGACTCCTATGGACTCGGGGTCGCGCCGGCCGAGCTGGTGGATCTGATCGGGATCAGGCTGCTGTCGTTCGCGGCGTACATCGAGCAGCAGGTGCGCGCGGGGGACCCGGCGTTCGACGTACACCGGGAAGAGGATCACGCCGGCGGGTACAGGGTCGCCGCGGCCTACGTCCTGGCGAACCGGGCCGCGTTGCTAGAGCTCTAGATCGAAGGCGAGGTTGATCGCCTCGGCCAGGGCTGGTTCCTGGTCGGGGTGGAGATAGCCGATCAGGCGGCCGAGCTGGGCCTTCGGGATGGTCTGGATGTTGTCGCAGGAGATCGCGCTCGCGTGGTCGAGGCCGTTGTCGGGCCCGACCAGGACCTCGGTGGACAGGCCGCGGATCGTGCTGGTGATCGGCGCGACCGTCACGTTGGTGAGGCGCGGGCGGATCAGTTCACGGGTCAGCACGACAACCGGCCGGGGCTTGTCGAGCCGGGCGATGTGCAGTGGGCGCACGACGTACTCAGTCGAGGTCGCTGAGGACGGTGCCCGCGGCCGCGGGGGCGAGGCCCTCGAGGTCGGCGTACTCGCCCTGTTCGTTCAGGATGGCGAGGTCGCGGGCGGCCAGCTCGCGGCGCCGCTCACGCACCATCGCCCGGGCGACCACGGACGCCCGGCTCGTCGCCTTGTCGGTCGCGACGAGCTCGTCCATGAAGTCGACCAGGTCGTCCGGCAACCGGACTGTGATCTGCTTGCTCATACCACAACCATACCGCCGTGGGATTCACTTCGGTAGCGCCACTAGTTGGGGGAGAGGGCGGACCAGGTGATGAGGTCGGTGGCGGGGAGGGAGGGGAGGGCGGTGATCGCGGAGAGTTCGGTGTCGATGAGGGCGACGAGCTGGACGAGCCGGGTGGTGATGTCGGCGGCTTCGAGGAGCTTCTGGCGTTCGGGGGTCATGAGTTTCATCGCGGCCGACATCAGGTACGACAGCGTGCCGGGGTCGTCGGGGAGGTCGCCGAGGTGCAGGCCGGGGCGGCTGATCTCGCTGATCGCCTCGGCGTACTTGCGGAACCTCTCGAGCGCGATCGTCGCCGTACCCAACGGGTCGTCGCCGAGGTCGTCGGGCAGCCACTCGACATCCGCGACCAGGTAGTCGCCGCCGCCGTCCAGCTCGCTCACCTTGAACCGCCGGTTCCCGGTCAGCGTCACCTCGACCGGTCCGTCGTCGTCCGCGTCCAGCGCGATCTCGGAGATCGTCGCCGCGCAGCCGGTTCCGTACAGCGACCGGAACACCCGCTCACCCAGCTCGTACCCGTCCCGGACCGCGAGCGCGCCGCAGACCAGCTCGCCGCCGTTCTCGACCAGGTCGCGGACTACCGCACGACCCTGGACATCGGTCACCGGAATCGAGACCACCAGCCCGGGAAAGATCACCGTGTCGACAGTGAGCAACGGAAGGCGGGAGTCCATGCCAATGAGCCTAGGGCACACAACCCCCGATCACGGCCGGTGACCGCGCCGGTACCGTGTTGGTTGCGGCCGACCTGTGGATATGGCGCGGAGCTGGCCGGGCCGCGCCACTAGACTGGCGCCATGATTCGCCGCGTCGACCTGCGGGGCCGAGTGGCGGCCGGAGAGGTCTCCGACCTCCAAGCCGAAGTGAATGCCCTCGTTCCCCGAGCCGTGTTCGACGTCGAGAAGGCTCTCGACGTCGTCCGACCCATCTGCCTGGACGTCCGCCATCGCGGCCTCGAGGCGATCCGGGAGTACGGCGAGAAGTTCGACCATGTGCGCGTCGAGGACATCCGGGTCCCGGCCGAGGCGCTGAAGACCGCGCTCGAGGAGCTCGACCCGGAGGTGCGCAGCGCCTTCGAGGAGTCGATCCGCCGGGTGCGTGAGGTCAGCCAGGACGAGCTCACCGCCGACATCGTCTCCGAGCCCGCACCAGGCGGGCGGGTGACCCAGCGGTTCGTCCCGGTCCAGCGCGTGGGGCTCTACGTCCCGGGCGGCCGCGCGCCGCTCGCGTCGAGTGTCCTGATGAACGTCGTTCCGGCTCAGGTGGCCGGCGTACCGTCTCTTGCTGTTGCCTCACCGCCGCAGAAGGAGTTCGGCGGCCTGCCGCACCCGACGGTGCTCGCGGTGTGCGCGCTTCTCGGGATCGAAGAGGTCTACGCGATGGGCGGCGCGCAGGCGATCGCGGGATTCGCGTACGGCTTCGACGGCTGCAAGAAGGTCAACCTGATCACGGGCCCCGGCAACATCTACGTGGTCGCCGCCAAGCGGTTCCTGCTGGGTGAGGTCGGTATCGACTCCGAGGCCGGCCCGACCGAGATCGCGGTCCTCGCCGACGACACCGCGGACGCGAAGCACGTCGCCGCCGACCTGATCAGCCAGGCCGAGCACGACCCGATGGCCGCCAGCGTGCTGGTGACACCGTCCGAAGCCCTCGCCGCAGCGGTCGAGGCCGAGCTGCCGATCCAGGTCGCGAAGACCAAGCACCACGACCGGGTGACGGAGGCTCTGAAAGGTCAGCAGTCGGCCGTCGTACTGGTCGACGACCTCGAGCAGGGCACCGCGGTGGTCGACGCGTACGCCGCCGAGCACCTGGAGATCCAGACCGCGGACGCCGAAGAGCGGGCCGGCCTGATCTCCAACGCCGGCGCGATCTTCGTCGGCAGTTGGTCGCCGGTGTCGCTCGGCGACTACTGCGCGGGCTCCAACCACGTCCTCCCGACGGCCGGTTGCGCCTGCCACTCGTCCGGCCTGTCCGTGCGCAGCTTCCTGAAGGCCGTGCACGTGATCAACTACTCGCGCGATGCGTTGCAGGAGGTCGCCGGCCACGTGGTTACGCTCGCCCACGCCGAGGACCTGCCTGCCCACGGCGCCGCGGTGTCCGTGCGCTTCCCAGGGGAGCGGTGATGGGCCGCTTCGACGGGTTGCCGATCCGCGACGAGCTGAAGAGCTTCGAGCCGTACGGCGCCCCGCAGCTCGACGTCCCGGTCCTCCTGAACGTCAACGAGAACCCGTACCCGGCGAGCGAGGCGACCATCGCCGACATCGCCGCGGCGGTCACCGAGGCCGCGCGTGGCATGAACCGCTACCCGGACCGCGAGTTCATCGGCCTCCGTGCGGACCTCGCGGCGTACCTGGCCCGTGAGTCCGGCGCGCACCTGGAGCCGGAGCAGCTCTGGGCGGCGAACGGGTCCAACGAGGTGATGCTGCACATCCTGCAGGCCTTCGGCGGTCCTGGTCGTACGGCGTTGTCGTTCGCGCCGACGTACTCGATGTATCCGGAGTACGCGCGAGACACCAACACCGCGTGGGTCGCCGGCCGTCGCGCCGAGGACTTCACGCTGGACAAGAGCAAGGCGCTCGCGGCGATCTCGCGGCACCGTCCGTCGGTGGTGCTGCTCGCCTCGCCGAACAACCCGACCGGGACGGCGCTGCCGATCGATGTGACCGAGGCGATCGTCGCTCAGGCCGGTGCACAGGGTGCGGTGGTCGTGGTCGACGAGGCGTACGCCGAGTTCCGCCGGGCCGGGACACCTAGTGCGGTCAGCTTGTTGCCGTCGTACCCGAATCTTGCCGTCGCGCGGACGATGTCGAAGGCGTTCGCGATGGCGGGCGGGCGGGTCGGATACCTTGCCGCGAGCAAGCAGTTCGTGGACGCGCTGCGGATCGTCCGGCTGCCGTACCACCTGTCCGCGGTGACGCAGGCGGTCGCGCGGGCGGCGTTGCAGCACTCGGACGAGCTGCTCGGCCGGGTCGAGCAGCTCCGGGTGGAGCGGGACGAGACCGTTGATTGGCTGCGGTCGCTGGGGTTGCGGGCGGTCGACTCGGACGCGAACTTCGTTCTGTTCGGCACGTTCGCGGACCGGCACGCGGTCTGGCAGGCGTTGCTGGACGACGGCGTACTGATCCGGGAGACCGGTCCGGACGGCTGGCTGCGGGTCTCGATCGGCACCGGCGACGAGATGGCCGCGTTCCGCGCTTCACTGGAGCGCGTTCTGAAGACAGACACGGGAAGGCAGACATGAGCGGGCGTACGGCGCGGATCGACCGGGAGACGAGTGAGTCCAAGGTCCTGGTCGAGCTGAACATCGACGGCGAGGGCCGGGCGGACATCTCCACCGGGGTCGGGTTCTACGACCACATGCTCAACGCGCTCGCCAAGCACGCGCTGCTCGACCTGCACGTGAACACGGTCGGCGACCTGGAGATCGACGCGCACCACACGGTCGAGGACACCGCGATCGGCATCGGCCAGGCGCTGAAGGAAGCCCTCGGTGACAAGCGGGGGATCAGAAGGTTCGGCGACGCGACCGTGCCGCTCGACGAGGCGCTCGTGCACTGCACGGTCGACCTGTCCGGGCGTCCGTACTGCGTGCACACCGGCGAGCCCGACGGCCAGGTGTACGCGATCATCGGCGGCGACTACGCCGGTTCGCTGACCCAGCACGTGTTCGAGACGCTCGCGTTCAACGCCGCGATCTGCGTCCACATCCGGGTGCTGTCCGGCCGCGACCCGCACCACATCGTCGAGGCGCAGTTCAAGGCGTTCGCCCGGGCACTCCGTGCCGCCGCCGAGCTGGACCCGCGGCAGCCGGGCATCCCGTCCACCAAGGGCGCCCTGTGAGCAAGAAGGTCGTCCTGCTCGACTACGGCTCCGGCAACATCCGGTCGGGGGAGCGCGCCCTGCAGCGGGTCGGCGCCGACGTCACGGTGACCTCCGACTTCGACGCGGCCTGCAACGCGGACGGTCTGCTCGTCCCTGGCGTCGGTGCCTTCGAGGCGTGCATGACCGGCCTGAAGTCGGTCCGCGGCGATGTCGCGGTCGACCGCCGGCTGACCGGTGGCCGTCCGGTGCTCGGGATCTGCGTCGGCATGCAGATCCTGTTCGCCCGCGGCATCGAGCACGGCGTCGAGACCGACGGCTGCGAGCAGTGGCCCGGCACCGTCGAACGCCTGCAGCCGAAGGACGACCAGCCGGTCCCGCACATGGGCTGGAACACCGTCGACGTACCGTCCGGCACGAAGTTGTTCGACGGCATCGACAAGGAGCGGTTCTACTTCGTCCATTCGTACGGCGTGCGCGAGTGGCAGCTGCAGGACGCGCGCGAGTCGGTCGCCCCGCTCGTGACGTGGACGACGTACGGCGCCGACCGCTTCGTCGCCGCCGTCGAGAACGGCCCGCTCACCGCCACCCAGTTCCACCCGGAGAAGTCCGGCGACGCCGGCGCCGAACTGCTCGCCAACTGGGTTCGTTCGTTGTAATACCAGTCGCATAACTGGTTTCACCCCTGACGCTCGGTCACGGTTGCGCAGCGGTGTCCGATTTCCGGGCTGCGAGCACTTCAAACTCGCCACCGGTGCTGTCACACTCACTCGCCAAGATGCTGGTTGGGGAACCTCCACCAAGGGGGCCGGGTGCTGGCGGCGACGAACCTCGAGGTTGTCTACGACGATGTGATGCTGGTGCTGCGGGGCGTCGGCCTCGAGGTTCCCCAGGGGCGGATCGTCGCCCTGCTGGGGGCGAACGGCGCCGGCAAGTCGACTCTGCTGCGCGCGTTCTCCGGTCTGCTCGACGTCCATGACGGCGCGGTCCGGCGCGGGTCGATCACCCTCGACGGCGAGCCGATCCACACCTACGGCGCCAGCCGGATCGCTGCCCTGGGCATCAAACAGGTCCTGGAGGGCCGGCGCATCCTGGCCGACCTCACCGTCGAGGAGAACCTGAGGATCGGCGGGCACGTCAGCCCGCGCTCGATCAAGACCAACCTGGACCGCACCTACCAACTGTTCCCGGTGCTGGCCGACCGGCGCCGCAAGCTGGCCGGCTACCTGTCCGGCGGCGAGCAGCAGATGCTCGCCATCGGCCGGGCGCTGATGTCGGATCCGAAGTACCTGCTGCTGGACGAGCCGAGTCTCGGGCTGGCGCCGATGATCGTCCAGCAGATCCGGGACGTGATCGTGCAGATCAACCAGGACGGTACGACGGTTCTGCTGGTCGAGCAGAACGCGGCGATGGCGTTGTCGATCGCCGAACACGGGTACGTGCTGGAGAACGGCGCGATGGTGATGGACAAACCCGCCGCGGAGTTGCTTGCCGACGGCGACGTTCGCGAGTTCTATCTCGGTCTCGGCGCCGAAGGCTCGGCGAAGTCGTTCCGCGACGTGAAGCACTACCGCCGCCGGAAGCGTTGGCTGTCGTGACGGCGACGGAAGCCCGGCAGAGTGAGAGCACCGAGGAAGCGACGCCGGTGCTCACGTTCGAGGATGTCGTCCTCGGATTCGACGGGGTGACGGCCCTCAACGGCGTGAGCTTCACGGTGAACGCGGGCGAGCTGTTCGCGGTGATCGGGCCTAACGGCGCCGGCAAGACCTCGATCTTCAACGTGCTGTCCGGCGTCTACCGGCCGCAACAGGGCACCGTCCGGTTCGGCGACGAGGACCTGATCGGCCGCCGGCCGCACGCGATCGCGCGGCTGGGCGTCGCCCGGACCTTCCAGAACATCGAGCTGTTCTCCAACCTCACCGTGCTGGACAACCTGATGCTCGGCCGGCACCTCCATCACCCGTACGGCGTCCTCGCCGCGTTCGCGTGGCTCGGCAAGGCCCGGCGCAACGAACTCGCGAACCGCCACGCCGTCGAGGAGATCGTCGACTTCCTCGAGCTCGCCCAGTGGCGGCGGCTCCCGGTCGGCCTGCTGCCGTACGGCGTACAGAAGCGGGTCGAACTCGGCCGTGCCCTCGCGTCCGAGCCGAAGCTGTTGCTGCTGGACGAACCGGTCGCCGGGATGAACCTGGAGGAGACCGAGGACATGGCCCGGTTCATCCTCGACATCCGCGACGAGCTCGGGCTGCCGATGGTGATGGTCGAGCACGACATGGGCCTGGTGATGGATCTGGCCGACCGGATCATGGTGATCGACTTCGGCAAGCCGATCCGCACCGGCACACCGCGAGAAGTGGCGACCGATCCCGACGTCGTGCGCGCCTACCTGGGCGAGGAACACCGGGTGATGCCATGAGCACCATCGCCACCCGGGTCCGGGAGCGTGCCAGGAAGACCCCCGGCGGAATCGCCTTGCGGGAAAAGGATCTGGGCATCTGGCAGCAGGTCACCTGGCTGCAGTACTGGGACACCGCCGCGCTGGTCGGACACGCGCTGATTGCCCTCGGCATCGAAGCCGGCGACCGGGTCGCGATCCACTCGGAGAACCGGCGCGAGTGGCTCTACACCGATGTCGGGACGGTCGCCGTCCGCGCCGCCACCGTCGGTCTCTACCCGACCAACCCGGTCGCCGAGGTCGGCTACCTGCTCCGGCACTCGGGCGCGAAGGTACTGATCGCCGAGGACCAGGAGCAGGTCGACAAGGCGCTGGCGGTCGACGACCTGCCCGACCTCAAGCACATCGTGTACGTCGAGCCACGCGGCATCCGCTACCGGTACGACGACCCGCGGCTGATCGCCTGGCCCGACTTCCTTGCCCTCGGCACCGAGCATCGCGAGGCCCGCCCGAACGCCGTGGCGCAGCGAATGATCGACGCCCGCCCGGACGACGTGGTGACGCTGATCTACACCTCCGGCACCACCGGACCGCCGAAGGGCGTGATGCTGACCGGTGCGAACGTCGACTTCGCGATCCAGGAGCTGGTCGAGCGCGGCGGCTTCACCGCACCGCCGCCGTCACCGCGCGACAGCGTGCTGTCCTACCTGCCGTTGTGCCATGTCGCCGAGCGGATCTTCAGCGGCTGGTTCGGCGCCGGGGCCGGCGTCTGCGTGCACTTCGCCGAGTCGATCGAGACGGTCGCGCCCAACCTCCACGAAGTACAGCCGACCGTCCTGTTCGGCGTACCCAGGATCTGGGAGAAGATCGCGGCCGGGGTGCAGATCCGGATCCAGTCCGCGGATCCGGTCAAGCGACTGATCGGCGGCTACTGGTTGCGCCGCGCCGACTGGATCGGCGGCGTCCTCGCGGCCAACGGCGGACGTCATACCGCCGCCTCGCGAGCGGTCTACGCGATCGGCTGGCTGTTCTGCTACCGCGCGCTGAAGGATCGCGTCGGCCTCCGCAAGGTCCGGTACGCCGCCTGTGGGGCCGCGCCGATCGCCCCCGAGGTGCTGCGGTTCTTCATGGGACTCGGCCTGCCGATGCACGAGGTGTACGGCATGACCGAGAACACCGCGGTGGCCACCGCCAACCGTCCGGGCCGGGTCAAGGTCGGCACGGTCGGCGAGCCGCACGAGGGCATCGAGGTACGGGTCGACGAGAGCACCGGCGAGATCCTCACCCGGCATCCCGGGACGTTCGCCGGCTACTGGCAGGACCCGGAGGCGACCGCGAAGGTGCTCGGCCCGGACGGCTGGCTGCACACCGGCGACGTGGGGGAGTGGGTCGACGGTACGCACCTGCGCATCACCGACCGGATGAAGGACATCATCATCACCGCGGGCGGCAAGAACGTCGCCCCGTCGGAGCTCGAGAACGCCCTGAAAGCGTCGCCGTACATCAAGGAAGCCGTGGTGATCGGCGACCGGCGCAAGTTCCTCACCGCGCTGATCGGCATCGAGCCGGACACGGTCGGCCATTGGGCGCAGGTCCATCGCCTGCCGTATTCGACGTACGGCGACCTGTCGGCGAAGCCGGAGGTGATCCGGCTCGTGCAGGGAGTCGTCGACGAGGTCAACGAACGGTTCGCCACGGTCGAGCAGGTGCGATCGTTCCGGCTGCTGCCGAAGGTGCTGGATCACGAGGACGGCGAGCTGACCGCGACCCAGAAGGTCAAACGCACCGCCGTCGAGTCGGCGTTCGCCGGCCTGGTCGAGTCCATGTACGCCGGGGGTGTCAGGTGAACGAGTTCGTCGCCACGGTGGTCCGCGGTCTCGGCAACGGGTCGATCTACGCCCTGCTGGCGCTGGGTTTCGTGATCGTCTACAAGTCCATGCGGGTGATCAGCTTCGCCCAGCCGGCGTTCATGATGGCCGGCGCGCTTGCTGACCGGCTATCTGGTGCTGTCGATGAACTTCTTCGTCGCCGTCCTGGTCGCGCTGCTGCTGACCGGGCTGCTCGGCGCCGGCGTGGAACGGCTGGCGTTGCGGCCGATGATCGGCAAGCCGGTGTTCGTGATCGCGATCATCACCCTCGGCGTCGACATCGTGATCCGCACGGTGGTGAACTCGTTCATCGGCCTCGACATCCGGCAGATGGGTGATCCGTGGGGCCTGAAGCAGGTCGACGTACTGGGTGCCAAGATCGATCAGCGGCATCTCGCGACGCTCGTGACGACGCTGATCGTGGTGGCCGCGCTGTTCGCGTTCTACCGCTGGTCGCGCACCGGTCTGGCGATGCGGGCGGCGTCGTCGGACCAGGAGGTCGCGCTGGCGCAGGGAGTGTCGGTCGGACGGGTGTTCTCGTTGTCCTGGGCGCTCGCGGCCGCACTCGCCGGGCTGGCCGGGGTGTTCCTCTCGACCGGCATCGGACTCGAGCAGAACCTCTGGCTGACCGCGCTCAAGGCGCTGCCGGTGATCATCCTCGGCGGCCTGGATTCCCTTGGCGGCGCGGTGGTCGCGGGCCTGGCGGTCGGCGTGATCGAGGCGCTGGTCGGCAGCTACGGCGACAACCTGCACCCCGTGTTCGGCGGCGACTTCTTCCTCGTCGTCCCGTACCTGCTGATGCTCCTCGTCCTGCTCGTCAGACCCTACGGCCTCTTCGGCACCAGAGAGGTGGAGCGCATATGAGTCGACCACTGCTCTACCTGTCCTACAAGCAGGACACGGCTTTGCTGAACACGCCGGGGAAGCGGTTCTGGACGTCGGTGCTCGGGATCATGGCGGTGTCGTTGCCGTTCCTGCTGACCGACGACCTGCTCGTCGTACTGGCGACTGCGTGTGTGGCGTCGATCGGGGCGATCGGGCTGAACCTCGTCACCGGGTACGCCGGGCAGGTGTCGCTCGGGCACGCGTTCTTCCTTGCCATCGGCGCTTATACGGCGGCGGCGTTGTCGGGGGATCCGGACAGCACCCGGCTGATCGGGTTCGGGATCACGTCGCTGCCGATCTGGTTGCTTGCGGCCGGCCTGGTCGCGGGACTGGCCGGGTTGATCGTCGCGCCGCTGGCGGCCCGGTTGCGCGGGTTGTACCTGGCGGTGGTGACGCTCGGCCTGGTGTTCATCGGGGAGCACGTGTTCAAGCACTGGCGGGATCTCACCGGGGGAGTCGGGGTCGGCCGTCCGGCCGCCGTACCGGAGCTGTTCGGGATCCAGTTCGCGGTGGACGGGTCGATGTTCACCAAGGCGCAGAAGCTGTACCTGCTGATGCTCGTGCTGCTGGTGATCTTCGGCGTACTGGCCCGGAACCTGGTCCGGTCCCGGATCGGCCGGGCGCTGGCCGCGGTCCGCGACCGGGACCTGGCCGCCGAGGTGATCGGGGTCGATGTGACCCGCTACAAGATGATCGCGTTCGCGGTGTCGTCGTTCTACGCCGGCGTCGCGGGCGCGCTGCTGTACGTGATGATCGGCTTCGTCGAACCGGGGTCGTTCAACCTCGGTATGTCGGTGCAGTACATCGCGATGGTGCTGATCGGCGGTGTCGCCACCATCTCGGGATCGGTGCTCGGCGCGCTGTTCATCACCCTGTTGCCGCGGGTCACCCGCGAACTTCCGGCCGTGCTGCCGTTCATCAGCAGCAGTTCGGCGGCCGGCGGCATCACGGTCTTCCAGGTCGAGACGATCCTGTACGGCCTGCTGATCATCGCCTTCCTGATCTTCGAACCGCGGGGGCTGTTCGGGATCTGGGTCCGGCTCCGCACCTACTGGAAATCCTGGCCGTTCTCGCACTGACCGCCAGCTCGCACTAAGGAGTATCGATGAGCATTCGGAGGGGAATCGCTGTCGCGCTGGTCGCGGCGATGGCTGTGCTGGTGGGGTGCCGGAACGACGCCCCGGAGACGCAGGAGGGCGGGTCGGGCGTGAAGTTCGACGTCGGCGTCACCGCCGAGCCGTGCCCGGCCGCGGTCGACAAGACCAAGGGCTGCATCTACCTGGGCTCGATCTCGGACCTGACCGAGGGCCCGTTCAAGGCCCTCGGCGTACCGATCACCGAGAGCCAGAAGGCGTTCTGGCAGCGGGTCAACAAGGCCGGCGGGATCGGGGCGTACGAGGTCGACGTGACCAAGTACGTCAAGGACAACAAGTACAACCCGCAGATCCACAACGAGGTGTACGGCGAGATCAAGCCCGACGTACTGGGGCTGGCCCAGACCCTCGGCTCGCCGACCACGGCCGCGATCCTCGGCGACCTGAAGGCCAGCGGGATGATCGGCGTACCGGCGTCCTGGACGTCGGCGTGGGCGTTCGAGGACGTGATCCTGGAGTCGGGCACGAACTACTGCTTCGAGTCGATGAACTCGGTCGACTTCGCGGTCGAGACGCTGAAGCCGAAGAGCGTCGCCGCGGTGCACTTCCCGGGTGACTACGGCGACGACGCCGCGGCCGGGACGAAGCTCGCGGCCGAGGCCAACGGGCTGAAGTTCACCGACATCCCGACCGCGCCCGGGCAGGAGAACCAGGGGGCGGCGATCCAGAAACTGCTCGCGGCCAAACCCGATCTGGTCATCCTGACCACCGGTCCGACCGAGGCGGCGACCATCGTCGGCGGCGCCGCGCAGAACGGTTTCAAGAGCCCGTTCATCGGCACCAGCCCGACCTGGAACCCGGCCCTGCTGAAGAGCCCGGCCGCGCCCGCGCTGACCGCGCTCTACCGGCAGTCCGGACCGTGGGCGCCGTACGGCACCGACACCGCGGGCCACAAGGCGCTGGCCGAGTCGATCGACCCGGCGACCTTCAAGGCCGCGCCGAACGACGGCTACACGGCCGGCTGGGTCTGGTCGTACCCGCTGAAGGCCGCGCTGCAGAAGGCGGTCGACTCCAAGGACCTCACCCGGGCCGGGCTGCTGGCCGCGGTCAAGTCACTGCAGACCGTGGACTACGAAGGGATGCTGCCGGCCGAGGCGGGCCGCTTCTCCGGCGAGCCGAACGAGCGCGTCTTCCGCTCCAGCATCATCTCGAAGGTGGACCCGACGGCGCCGACCGGCGTCAAGGTGGAACGCGACTTCTTCACCGGCAAGACGGCGAAGGCGTACGACTTCACCAAGCCCTGCTATCAATAGCGGCGCACGGGTTCATCTTGTAGGCGTCTGCCGTTCACCGTATGTTCACCGGTGACCGGCAGATCCTTACGCCCAACGAGGAGGACCCACCCGTGTCCGTTCACGAGAATCCCCTGTCCCGGCGGCAGTTCGTCGCTCGAGCTGCCGCGGCCGGTGTCGCGGTCAGTGTCGCGGGCTCGGTGGAGGCGCTGTACACCGCCCAGCCCGCGCTCGGCACGTCCGGCCCGAAGATCGGCTACGGACCGCTGATCGAGGACCCGGACGGCATGCTCGACCTGCCGCGCGGGTTCAGCTACAAGGTCCTGTCCCGCGAGGGCACCGTCCGGCCCGACGGGCTGCAGACCCCGAGCCGCTTCGACGGCATGGGCGCGTTCCCGGACCGCGACGGCGGTGCCCGGCTGGTCCGCAACCACGAGTGCAGCCCGACCGCGGCGATCAAGGTCGTCGCGCCCGCCGAGCGGACCTACGACCCGGCCGGTGCCGGCGGCACCAGCACGCTGGTCGTGAACCGGCACAGCGCGGCGACGAAGGAGTTCGTCAGCCTCGGCGGTACGGCGATCAACTGCTCCGGCGGCATCACCCCGTGGCGGACCTGGCTGACCTGTGAGGAGACCGAGCTCAAGGCCGGTGACAGCGGCTACACCAAGGACCACGGCTTCATCTTCGAGGTCGACCCGTACGACGACCGCCGCAACGTGAACCCGACGCCGCTCAAGCAGATGGGCCGGTTCCAGCACGAGGCGGTCGCCATCGACCCGTCGACCGGCATCGTGTACGAGACCGAGGACGCGTTCGTCGCGCCGCTCGGCGGCTTCTACCGGTTCCTGCCGAACCGCCCACGCGGCGGCTGGGGCTCGCTGCGCGCCGGTGGCGAGCTGCAGGCGATGCACATCCCGGATCTGCCGGACCTGTCGGTGGTCCAGGAGGCCGGCACGCTGTTCCACGGCGTGCAGTGGGTGAAGGTGCCGGATCCGCTGGCGACGACCGAGTCGGTCCGGGCACAGGACTACGCCAAGCCGATCACCGGTGGCTACAAGCTCGAGGGCTGCTGGTGGGGAACCCGGGACCGCTGCGTGTACTTCGTCTCGTCGTTCGCCCGGACCGAGCTAGGCCCGAAGGTCAACCACGACGGCCAGGTCTGGCGGTTCGACCCACGGAAGAAGACCCTGCGCCTCGAGGTGATCTTCACCCGGCCTTCGCCCGGCTCGGACGACCCCGAGTTCGACGCCCCCGACAACATCACGATGTCGCCGTACGGCGGGCTGATGATGTGCGAGGACGGACTCGGCGAGCAGCACATCCTCGGCACCACCGAGGACGGTGAGGTGTTCAAGTTCGCCCGCAACCGGGTGAACAACGGCACCCCGGAGGAGCCGGAGTACGGCGAACTGGCCGGTGCCGGCTTCTCCGCGGACGGCCGGACGATGTTCTTCAACGTCTACACACCCGGGATCACGTACGCCGTCACCGGCCCGTGGCGCCGTCGGCGGTAAGCACCTTCGTCGAGTGAAACGCCCGGCTCGCGATCGGGTCTGAACAGTCGCGAGCCGGGCCGATCTTCCTACTGGGCCATCTACTGGGCGACCTTGAACAGGTCGTTCAGCTGGTCGTTGAGGTTCGGTCAGCGAGCTGACCGGAGCTGCCGATGTAGACCGCGTCGAAGCGTGGCGCCATCAGCGCCGTGATGTCGGCCGCGTTCGTCGTCACCGGGAACAGGAACGTCGTCTTGTCCGCGACCTGGTCGGTGAACGGGGTGACGTCGAGGTTGCGCTCGGACTTGTTGTAGGCGATCGGCCAGTTCGGTGCCGTCCGGCCGGGCCGGGAAGACGACCCCGGACTCGCCGATGATGTTCTGGCATTCCTCGCCGGACAGGAACTTGACCCACTTCGCCGCGTTCTCGGGCTGCTTCGACAGCGTGGTGACCGAGTCGGCCAGGCCGTTGAACATCGACGCCCGCTTGCCGCTCGGGCCGATCGGGGTCGGCGCGATGCCGATGTCCAGCTTCTTGCCGGCGGCGTCGGTGAGCTTGCTGAACGTCGAGATCATCCACGAGCCGCTCAGGCCCATGGCCGCCGTACCGGACTGGATCTGCTTGTCCGTGCCGATCGCGTTCGCTGCCGCCGATCTCCTCGAAGCTGGGCATGTAGCCCTTCTGCGCCAGCCCGAAGTACCAGCGCCAGCGTGTCCTGCAAGGCCGGCTGGTCCAGGTTGAACTGGGTGCCCCACGGGTTCTTGTCGGTGGCCTGCCAGCCGGCGCTGCCGGTGAACGCCGACCACTGCGTCTGGCCCCAGCCGCCGCCGCCGGAGCCCTCGGAGCCGAGGCCGTACGTCTTGACGTTGGTCTTGTCGAAGCCCGGCTCGTCGCCGCGGACGCCGTTGTCGTCGATGGTCAGGTGCGCGACCAGTCTTCTCGAACGTGCCGCCGTCCTGGCGGGTTCCAGGTGAGGTTCTGCAGCGTCGGCCGGGATCCACGCCGCGCCGCCTTGAGAGCGGCGCCGTCGTAGAAGATCGCGATCGTGTCCCAGTCCTTCGGCGCGCCGTACCGCTTGCCGTCCTGGCCCTTCCACAGTTCGGCCAGGCCCTCCTGGTAGTCGCCGTCCTGGATGTCGCTGGTCGGGCCGAGGTCGTCGAGCGGGCGCAGCACCTTCAGGTCGACGTACTGGGCGAACTTCGACAGGTGGTCGGTGAAGACGTCGGGCGCGGTGTCGGCGATGAAGCCGGCGGTGAGCTTGGACCAGTAGTCGTCCCAGCCGTACTGGGAGATGTGGATCTTCAGGCCCGGGTTCTGCTGCTGCGAAGGCGTCCGCGCACTTCTGGTAGCCGGGCTGCTGGCCGGAGTCCCACAGCCAGTACTCGATGGTGCCGTTCGTGCCGCCGCCGCTGGTTCCGCCGCAGGCGGTCAAGGCCGCCGCGGTGAGCAGAGCGACCGCGGTACGGATGCGTTGCCGGAAGGTGATCATGCCGGGCTCCTCACTTGATCCCGCTGAAGCCGATGGAGTTGACGATGCGCTTGGCGAAGACGCATGAAGAGCACCAGCATCGGCAGCGCGGCGACCAGCGTGGCGGCCATCAGGCCGGACCAGTCCGGGCCGGTCTGCGGGGTCTGCGACTTGAAGACGCCGAGCGCGACGGTGAGCACCCGCGACTTGTCGGTGTAGCTGACCATCAGCGGCCAGAAGTACTCGTTCCAGGACGTGATGTAGGTCAGGATCGCCAGCGTCGCGATCGGCGCCGCCGACATCGGCAGGATGAGCCGGAAGAACACCCGGACCTTGGACGCGCCGTCGATCAGCGCGGCCTCCTCCACCTCGCGGGAGATGCCGAGGAAGAACTGCCGCAGGAAGAACACCGCGAACGGCGTCATGAACATGGTCGGCAGCGCGATGCCGAGCAGGGTGTCGACCAGCCCGAGCTGCTTGATCAGCACGAAGTTCGGCAGCAGCGTGAAGATCGCCGGGATCATCAGGCCGGCCAGGAAGAACGCGAAGACCTTCTCCCGGTGCTTCCACTGCAGCCGGGCGAAGGCGTACGCGGCCATCGCGGAGAAGAACACCTGCCCGACGGTGATCAGGGTGGACACGACGACGGAGTTGAACAGGTAGCGCCAGAAGTTGATCGCCTGCCCGGCGCCGCCGGCGTCGATCGCCTCCTGCCCGGTCTGCAGGCCGAAGACCCGCTCGAAGCCGCCGCCAGGACGGCTGCACCGGCAGCAGGCTGTCGGAGCCGGCGTAGAGGGCGTTGTTGCTGGACAGCGCGGTGCGCAGCATCCAGTAGAACGGGAACAGGCTGACGAGGATCACCAGGATCATGAAGGCCCAGGCGAGCGCGCGGCCGAGGCTGAACCGCTGCGGCTCGGCCGGGTGGCTCGAGTGCCGGCGGGCGACGTGGGCGGTGCGGCGTGGCGACCGGCGGAGCGGTGTCGGTGGTCATGGTCGCCTCCTCAGGCCAGGTCGGACGACTCGGCCCGGGTGAGCCGGTACTGGACGAACGTGATGATCACGAGGACGAGCGAGCAGCGCCACCGACATGGCCGAGGCGTAGCCGAACTGGAAGCGGCCGAACGCGACGTCGTAGATGTAGTACTGCAGCACCCGGGAGGAGTCGACCGGGCCGCCGCGGGTGGCGATCGCGACGGTGTCGAAGACCTGGAACGAGCCGACCACCGTGATGATCAGGACCAGCGCCAGGATCGGGCGCAGCAGCGGCACGGTGATGCTGCGGAACATCCGGACCTCGCTCGCGCCGTCGATCCGGCCGGCCTCGTACATGGTCTCGGGGATGGTCTGCAGGCCGGCGAAGATCAGCAGCGCGGTGTAGCCGACGTGCCGCCAGACGTTGATCAGGGCGATGGTCGGGATGACCCAGGCGTCCGACGGACAGGAACGGGATCCGGTCCAGCCCGATCGCGGCGATGATCGTGTTGCCGATGCCGAGCTGGTAGTCGAGGATCCAGAGGAAGACCATCGCGGCGACCACGTTGGAGACCAGGTACGGCGTCAGCACGATGCCGCGCAGCCAGGTCCGCTTGCGTCAGCCGCTGCATCATCACCGCGATGACCAGCGCGAGCACCGTCTGGAAGCCGATGTTGAGGACGACGTAGTAGAGCGTCACCTTCAGCGCGTTCCAGAACACCGGGTCCTGGACCATCCGGACGTAGTTGTCCAGGCCGTTGAACTCCGGCGGCGTGAGCAGGTTGAACTTGGTGAAGCTGAGGTAGATCCCGCGCAGGGTCGGCCAGACCAGGAAGACTCAGGAAGCCGATCAGTGCGGGAAGGATGAACAGCAGCGCCAGACGGGTGTCGTCGCGCGCACCGTTCCTGGCGCGACCGGCCCGCGCCGGCCGGACGGTAGTGGTGGTGGCCATCAGTTCTCCTTCGTGCGGAGCCGCGCGTGGCCGGGTCCGGAGCCCGTTGCGGCCCGCGGCCAAGCCGCGGGTTATTTGCAGTCAGATTGAAAATAAGCCACGATGGCCAGTGTGACAAGGGTCACGTGGGTGCTTTGTAAACTGGGCGGATGGTGACTGGCGCGACGGAACGACCGGCCGGTGAGCGGGGCCTGACCGCGGGGGAGCTCGCCGTCACCCGCCACTTGCTGGTCCACGGCCCGGCGACCCGCGGCGACCTCGGCGACCGGCTCAACCTCTCCTACGCCTCGATGTCCCGGCTGGCCCGGGCTCTCATCGGCGGTGGGATGGCCACCGAGGACCTGGAGCCCGCCGCCGCCATCGGCCGGCCCCGCCAGATCCTGACCGCGGTGCCCGGCGCCCGGCACGTCGTCGGCGTCAAGCTGACCGGCGACACGGCGTACGGCGTGGTCTGCGACATGTTCGGCGAGGTCCAGGCGACCGCCCGGGCGGCGCTTCCCGCGCCGGAGGCCGGCGGTGCCGTGTCCGTTGCCGGCCACCGTGAAGATCATCGCCCAGCTGGCGAACCGGCTCGCTCCGAAGGTTCCGTCGGTCGACGGCATCGGGGTTGCCGTCGGCGGGGTGATCGCGGACCGCTCGGTCGTCCGGGAGGGCGTCTTCCTGGGGTGGCGCGACGCGGATCTCGGCGGATCGCTGCGGGACCGGACCGGTCTGCCGATCATCGTCACGAACGACGTCACCGCGCTGGCGCGCGAGCAGCTGTGGTTCGGCGCCGGCCGCACGCATTCGACGTTCGGGATCGTGACCGTCGGCGCCGGGTTCGGTGTCGGTGTGGTCCGGGACGGGGCCGCCGTCGAGGAGCTGATCGACAACGGCCATCTGCTGGCACATGCACCGGTGGACGGCAGTGGGCCGACGTGCAGCCTCGGCCACCGGGGATGTGTCGCTGCCTACCTCAACCGGGAGGACCTCGAGCGCAATGCGTCGGCGGCTGCGCAGAAGACGGTCACGCTGGCCGACCTCGTTCGGGCCAGGGCCGATGGTGACCAGGCCGCCACCCGTCGGCTCGACGACGCCGCCCGGGCACTAGGGCACGTCGTGGCGTCGTTCGCGGGAGCGCTCCAGACGACCTGCATCGTGCTGGGTGGTGAGGACGTCGCCGCCTTCACCGACTCACCGGTCCTGCAGGAGACGATCGACGACCGGCTCCGCCCGGGACCGTTGGAGACCCAGCGCTGCACCATCGACCTCCTCACCACCCCGCTGACCTTCACGGACTGGGCCCGGGGCGCCGCGGTGGCAGGTATCCAGCACGTCCTCGGCGCCTGAACAGGCTCTCAGCTCAGACGGCGCCGGGGAACGCGACCGGGGCGCCGCCCCAGGTGAGTTGGATGGTCGCGTACCGGAGCAGGGCCTCGATGGCGAACGCTCGTACGGCGGGTTGTTCGGCGGCCTCGACGAGGTCGCCGTACACCCCGACGATCCGGCGCTCGATCAGCAGGACCAGGGCGGTTGCCGTCGCGGTGCTGATGACGGCCTGGGGGAGGTCGTACGCCGGTTGGGCCGCAACCGGGGTCTCGCCGGCAGCGACCAGCAACGCGCTCAGGCGGTCGCGGTTGTCGCGATGGACCTCGAACGTGTCGTTCGCGTCCCGGAACCTGGCCCCGCTGAGCTTGCCCCCGGCGACGCCGACGCCGTACAGCGCAGCGTGCTCACCGGCGAGCGCAGCCTGCAGGGCTTCGACCTGATTCACGAGGCGTCCTTCTTCTTCGGGGTGAGCGTCGAGGACAGCTGGGTCTCGGACGCGGCGATCTCGGCGAGCAGGCGGGCCGGGGCGCCGGACAGCTTGGCCGCGGCGGCCGCGTGCGCGACGGCGGCGAGCTTCTCCTGCGCGGCGATCGCCGTCAGCGCGGCCTGCGAACTCGCCGGGACCGCGGACCTGGCCGCCTGCGGTGCCACGCCCTGGGTCTCCTTGAGCTTCGCCAGGTGGCTGACGTGGTACTTCGCTCCCGCGGCGAGCTGGGCCCGCAGCGCCGGGAACTTGCGGGTCGCGGTGGCGTAGAGCTGGGACAATTGAGTCACCTGGGTCGCCGCAGTACTGAGCGCCGCGACGACTGCCGGGTCGACGGTCGGTGTCTCCTCGGTCGGCCCCGGTCCGGTCGGCGTGCCGTTCACGGTGCCTTTCGTTCCCGGAGTACCGGCTCCGGAGGCGGCGTCGTCCTTGCAACCGGTCAGCGCGACCGCGCCCGGGACAAGGGCGGCGGTGACGACGACGGTACGTCGATGGAGGCGGCGTTCAGGCACGGCGGAACGATACCCGCTGACCCGCCCACGACCGGCCCGGGAGAGCCGATGGCCGGGATCGGTGCACCGGGCGGATATGGTGGGCTACTGCTCTCGGCCGGACCGCCGGGAGTGGAACGGGTGCACAACTGGAGAGAGGCAGGTCAACCTGTGAGCCGAAAGCCGGGCCCCACGCGCCACACGGACACCACGAGCCTCGAGAACTTCCTGCGGCCGATCGTCGAGCAGTTCGGCTGCGACCTGGAGGCCGCGGACATCGCTCCGGCCGGACGCCGCCGCCTGCTGCGCGTCCTGGTCGACCGCGACCGCGGCATCAGCCTCGACGACGTCGCCGAAGTGACCAGGGCCATCTCCAAGGCGCTCGACGCCGACGACATCATGGGCGAGGGCGCCTACACGCTGGAGGTCTCCAGCCCCGGCGTCGACCGGCCGCTCACCCTGCCCCGGCACTGGCGCCGCAACATCGGCCGGCTGGTCGCGGTCACGCTGACCGACGACTCCAAACTGACCGGCCGTATCAAGTCCGCCTCCGACGAGACGGCCGAACTGGACGTAGAAGGCAAGCGGCAGAGCGTCGCGTACGCCGACGTGGCCAAGGCCAAGGTCCAGATCGAATTCAACCGGCCTGCCGGCAACGACGAACCAGAAACACCTGCCGACGGCACGGTGGAGGAGAACTGACATGGACATCGACATGGCCGTGCTGCGGTCACTCGAACGCGAGAAAGACATCGCCCTGGAGGTCGTCGTCGAGGCGATCGAGGCGGCGTTGCTGGTGGCGTACCACCGGACCGAAGGGGCGCAGCAGCACGCCCGGGTCGAGCTGGACCGCAAGAACGGGCACGTGACCGTCTTCGCCCGCGAGCTCTCCGAGGACGGCACGCCGGCCCGGGAGTACGACGACACCCCGGCCGACTTCGGCCGGATCGCCGCCACCACGGCCAAGCAGATCATCCTGCAGCGGCTGCGCGACGCCGAGGACGAGGTGCGGTACGGCGAGTTCTCCGGCAAGGAGGGCGACATCGTCTCCGGTGTCGTCCAGCAGGGCCGCGACCCGCGGTCGGTGATGGTCGACCTCGGCAAGATCGAGGCCGTGCTGCCGGCGCCCGAGCAGGTGCCGGGGGAGAAGTACGAGCACGGCTCCCGCCTGCGGGTGTACGTCGTCGGCGTCCGGAAGGGCTTCAAGGGCCCGCAGATCACCGTCAGCCGGACGCACCCGAACCTGGTGAAGAAGCTGTTCGCTCTCGAGGTCCCGGAGATCGCCGACGGAACGGTCGAGATCACCGCGATCGCGCGTGAGGCCGGTCACCGGACCAAGATCGCCGTACGGACCCTGAACCCGTCCGTGAACGGGAAGGGCGCCTGCATCGGGCCGATGGGTCAGCGGGTGCGCAACATCATGCACGAGCTGCACGGCGAGAAGATCGACATCATCGACCACAGCGACGACCCGGCGACGTTCGTCGGGAATGCGCTGTCCCCGGCGCAGGTTACGTCCGTCGAGGTGGTCGACGCCGCGGCCCGTGCGGCGCGCGTCGTCGTACCCGACTACCAGCTGTCGCTCGCGATCGGCAAGGAAGGGCAGAATGCCCGCCTCGCGGCCCGGCTGACGGGCTGGCGGATCGACATCCGGCCGGATACCGATGTGACTGGTGATGACAAGAAGGTAGACTGATCTCTCGGTCGGTCGACTGAGTCGTCACCACACCCTGAGGAACTGTGACAAGAACTGCAGACGCGCGCCCTGAGAAGCTTCGGGAGCGCACCTGTATCGGGTGCCGGAAACGATCCAGCCCGACTGACCTGCTGCGGATGACGGTGTCCGGAGGACTTGTCCTCCCGGATCCCGATCGTCGGGCACCCGGCCGTGGGGCGCATCTGCACCCGGCGACCGAGTGCTTCGACCTCGCCGTCCGGCGCAAGGCGTTCCCACGGGCCTTCAAGGTCCCGGGGCCGCTGGACGTGACCGGGCTGCAGGAGTACGTCGAGCAGCGTGATAGGGAAGAAGCAGTGCAAAAGGCGGCCACCCGGCCGTCCGCGACGGTTCGACCGGACCGTCGTGACCGACATGAAGGCGGGTCATCGACTCATGACCACTCGATGAGTGTCGAACGATGAGTGCAATGCGATGAGCATGTACGTCAACTAACGGTCCGCGGCCCCAGGCTCGGACCAGAGGGAGAGTAGTGGCAAAGGTCCGGGTCTACGAGCTCGCGAAAGAGCTCGGAGTTACCAGCAAGGTCGTTCTGACCAGGCTGAACGACATGGGAGAGTTCGTCCGATCGGCGTCCTCGACGATCGAGGCACCCGTCGTCCGACGGTTGGCGGAGGAGTTCGAGAAGAACCCGCCGAAGAAGCGCGCGGCCAAGAAGGCCGCCGCAAGCACGTCTGCCGCGCCGCAGGCGACCGCACCGGTCGCACCGGCGCCGAAGCCGGCCATGCCGGCGGCCCCGAAGGCTCCGGCCGAGCGCACCGCGCCGGCCGCTGAGGTGCGCACCGAGGCGGCTCCGGTCGCCGAGGCGCCGGCCGCCGCGTCCGCCACGGCCCCCGCGGCCGAGGCGGCACCGGTGAAGTCGGCCCCGGGGATCAAGCCGGGTCCGCGTCCGGGCCCGAAGCCGGGTCCGCGCCAGGAGTCCGCTCCGGCCGAGCCGGCTGCGCCTGCTCCGGTCGAGTCGGCTCCGGTCGAGTCCGCTCCGGCGGCGAAGGCAGAGTCCCCGGCAGCCCCGTCGTTCGAGGCTCCGGCCGCGAAGGCGGCCCCGGAGACAGAGACCCGTAGCCCGGCGCCGCGGCGTACCGGTGGCGACTCCGCGGCCCGTCCGGGTCCGCGTCCGGCACCGGGTGCGAGCCCGCGTCCGGGCGGTCAGGGCGGCAGCCAGGGTTCTGGTCCGCGTCCGGGTGGCCAGGGTGGTCCCGGTTCCGGTCCGCGTCCGGGTGGCCAGGGTGGTGGGCCCCGTCCGGGTGCCCCGCGTCCCGGTGCGCCCCGTCAGGGCGGCCAGGGTGGCGGCGGCCCGCGTCCGGGTGCACCGCGTCCGGGCAACAACCCGTTCAGCTCGACCCAGGGCATGCAGCGCGGTGGCGCTCGCCCCGGGCAGGGTGGCGGCCAGGGTGGCGACCGCGCCGGGGCTCCGAGCCCGGCCGGCATGGCTCCGCGTCCGCCGCAGGGTCGCAGTGGTGGCGGCGGCGAGCGCGGCGGTAGTGACCGCCCGCGTTCCGGTGGTGTTCCGGGCGCCCCGCGTCCGAACCCGGCGATGATGCCGAAGTCCTCGGCCGGTACGTTCACCGGCCGTCCCGGTGGCGGCTCCGGCGGTCCCGGTGGCGGCGGGGGTGGCGGCGGCGGTGGCCGTGGTCGTCCCGGCGGCGGTCCGGGTGCCGGTCCGCGCGGTGGTGGCGGCGGCGGTGGCGCCGGTGGCGGTTTCCGTCCCGGTGGTGGCGGCCCGAGCGGCCCGCCCGGTGGCGGCGGTGGCCGTCCGGGTCCGGGCAACCGCGGTCGTGGCGGGACGCAGGGTGCCTTCGGGCGTCCGGGCGGTCCGGCGCGTCGTGGCCGCAAGTCGAAGCGGGCGAAGCGCCAGGAATTCGACAACATGCAGGCTCCGGCCGTCGGCGGCGTGCGCGTCAAGCACGGTGACGGCGAGGTCGTGAAGTTGCCGCGTGGCGCGTCGCTGACGGACTTCGCCGAGAAGGTCGGAGTCGACCCGGCGTCGCTGGTCCAGGTGCTGTTCCACCTCGGTGAGATGGTGACCGCGACCCAGTCGGTGAACGAGGAGACGCTCGAGCTGCTCGGTACCGAGCTGAACTACGACGTCCAGATCGTCTCGCCGGAGGACGAGGACCGCGAGCTGCTGCAGTCGTTCGACATCGACTTCGGCAACGACGAGGGCGACGAGAGCGACCTGGCTCCGCGGCCGCCGGTGGTGACCGTCATGGGTCACGTCGACCACGGTAAGACGAAGCTGCTGGACGCGATCCGGATGGCGAATGTCCAGGGCAAGGAAGCCGGCGGTATCACCCAGCACATCGGTGCGTACCAGGTGACCACCGAGGTCGACGGCCAGGAGCGGGCGATCACCTTCGTCGACACCCCGGGTCACGAGGCGTTCACCGCCATGCGTGCCCGTGGTGCGCAGGCCACCGACATCGTCATCCTGGTGGTCGCGGCCGACGACGGCGTGATGCCGCAGACGATCGAGGCGCTGAACCACGCCCGTGCGGCGGGTGTCCCGATCGTGGTCGCGGTGAACAAGATCGACGTCCCGGCGGCGGACCCGACCAAGGTGCGCGGTCAGCTGACCGAGTACGGCCTGGTTCCCGAGGAGTACGGCGGCGACACCATGTTCGTCGACGTCTCGGCCAAGTCCCGGATCAACATCGAGGGCCTGCTCGAGGGCGTCGTCCTGACCGCGGACGCGGCGCTGGACCTGCGGGCGAACCCGACGATGCACGCCGAGGGCATCGCGATCGAGGCGAACCTCGACAAGGGCCGTGGTCCGGTGGCGACCGTGCTGGTGCAGCGCGGCACGCTCCGGGTCGGCGACTCGATGGTGGTCGGTCCGGCGTACGGCCGGGTCCGGGCCATGCTCGACGAGCACGGCGACCCGGTCGAGGAGGCGACTCCGTCGCGTCCGGTCCTGGTGCTCGGTCTGACCGCCGTGCCAGGTGCTGGTGACAAGTTCCTGGTCGTCGACGACGACCGGCAGGCCCGGCAGATCGCCGAGAAGCGGGAAGCCCGCGCTCGTGCGGCCGCCAACGCCAAGCGTCGCGTCCGTCGTACCCTCGAGGACTTCATGGCCTCGATGGAGAAGGGCGAGGCTCAGGAGCTGCTGCTGATCCTCAAGGGCGACGTGTCCGGTTCGGTCGAGGCGCTGGAAGACGCGCTGGTCCGGATCGAGGTCGGCGACGAGGTCAACCTGCGGATCATCGACCGCGGTGTCGGTGCGATCAACGAGAACGACGTCAACCTGGCCATCGCGTCGAACGCCGTCATCATCGGCTTCAACGTGCGGCCGGCGGGCAAGGCCGGTGACCTGGCCGAGCGCGAGGGCGTGGATGTCCGGTACTACTCGGTCATCTACTCGGCGATCGACGACATCGAGGCCGCCCTGAAGGGCATGCTCAAGCCGATCTACGAGGAGGTCACCCTCGGCCAGGCCGAGATCCGGGAGATCTTCCGCTCCTCGAAGGTGGGCAACATCGCCGGTTGCTGGGTGACCAGCGGCCTGCTCAAGCGGAACGCGAAGGTCCGGTTGATCCGGGACGGCGCGGTGGTCGTCGACAACTCCGAGCTGTCGTCGCTGAAGAGGTTCAAGGACGACGCGTCCGAGGTCCGCGAGGGCTTCGAGTGTGGTCTGACCATCAACAACTTCAACGACATCAAGATCGGCGACGTCGTCGAGGCGTTCGAGCTCCGCGAGAAGCCGCGCAGCTAGCAGGTGGTGGTGTCCCTGGTCCCAGGGACACCGGAGTAACGTCCGGAGAGGCGCTGGTCGCCTCTCCGGACGTTGTTCATGAATGAAGGAGTGAGCCCTGATGGGTGAAGCAAGGGCGAAGCAGCTGGCCGACCGGATCCAGGTGCTCGTCGCGGAGCTGCTGGAGCGCCGGGTCAAGGACCCGCGGCTCGGGTTCGTCACGGTCACCGACGCCCGGCTGACCGGTGATCTGCGCGAGGCCAGCGTCTTCTACACGGTGTACGGCGACGAGCAGGCGCGGGCGTCCACGGCGGCCGCGCTGGAGTCGGCGAAGGGCCTGATCCGCAGCGAGGTCGGCAAGGCCCTCGGGCTGCGCCACACTCCGAGCGTGGCGTTCTTCCTGGACGCCGTACCGGAGACCGCGGGGCAGATCGAGGAGCTGCTCCAGAAGGCGCGGTCGGCCGACGCCGAGGTGGCCAAGGCCGCCGCGGGCGCGAAGCCGGCCGGTGACGCGGACCCGTACAAGCACAAGGACGACGACGAGGACGAGCAGGACTGAGTACTGCGTTGAGCCTTGACTTCACGTCGACGTCGGACGGGATCGCGGTCGTCGACAAGCCTGCCGGCCTGACCTCGCACACCGTCGTCGCCCGGATCCGCCGGCTGGCGGGCACCCGGAAGGTCGGGCATGCCGGCACGCTGGACCCGATGGCGACCGGTGTCCTGGTCGTCGGCCTGAACCGGGCGACGCGGTTGCTCGGCCACCTGCAACTGGCCGACAAGTCGTACGACGCGACGATCCGGCTCGGCGCCACGACGACGACCGACGACGCCGAGGGCGAGATCACGTCCACGGCTCCCGTCGACGGCATCACCGCCGAGGCGATCTCGGCGGCCGTCGAGGGGTTCCGCGGGGAGATCTCGCAGGTCCCGTCGAAGGTGTCGGCGATCAAGGTCGACGGGAAGCGTGCGTACGACCGGGTGCGGGCAGGCGAGGAGGTCGTGCTCAAGGCGCGAACGGTGACCGTGTCGCGCTACGACATCCTGGACGTCCGGCCCGACGCCGACGGGATCTCGGTCGACATCTCGGTGGACTGCTCCAGCGGCACGTACATTCGGGCGCTGGCCCGCGACCTCGGCGCCGAACTCGGCGTCGGCGGTCACCTGACCGCGCTGCGCCGTACCCGGGTCGGCTCCTTCGACCTCAAGGCCGCCCATACCCTGGAGTCCCTCGCGGAGTCCTTCGACTGGCTGCCGATCGCGGACGTTGCCGCCGGCACCTTCCCGCGCTACGACGCCGACGACGCCCAGGCCGCCGCGATCCGCACCGGCCGCCCACTGCCGGGGCTCGAACTCACCGCCGGACAGACCGCGATGTTCGCCCCGGACGGCACCTTCCTGGCCCTCTACGAGCCGCACGGCCCGGTCGCCAAACCCACCGCGGTCTTCGTCAGCTGATTTCGCGGTCGGGGTGTTGCCTCAGGATGCGGTCGGCTTGAACCGGCGATAACTTGTTCGCCCGCAGAGCCGGGGAGCGCCACGCGAGCTGCTCGAGTCGGCCAGCGCTCGCCGTCAGCAGCCCCGAACCCACCTCGTTGACATCATCGCAGTGGCTTCTCCCCTGCCGGCGTGGGTACTCCATTCGTATACGAGCCGAGAACCCACAAGAGCTACGGACATCCCCCGCAGTCACAGAGGCCCGGCCCTTGCGACGGCATGTGACCGTTCCATCGCGTCTCGCCCCCTGTCGGTGGCCCGGCGTAGCGTCCGGTGGCATGAAATACGGATTCGTGATGGCGTACGGCGATGCGCGCGACGCGGCTGAGCTCGCGCCGATCGCCGAAGCGCACGGCTGGGACGGGTTCTTCGTGTGGGAGTCGATCTGGGGGATCGACGCCTGGGTCATGCTCGGCGCCGCGGCGATGACGACCGAGCGGATCCGGCTCGGGACGATGCTCACGCCGCTGCCGCGCCGAAAACCGTGGGACGTGGCGGGACAGGTCTCGACCGTCGACAACCTCAGCGGCGGCCGGGTGATCCTCTCGGTCGGACTGGGCGTGACCGGGGAGGACCGGTTCTGGCTGTTCGAGGAGGATCCCGGGCGGAAGGTCCGCGCGGAACTCATGGACGAGTCGCTGGAGCTGCTGCCGCACCTGTGGCGTGACCAACCGTTCGAGTACTCCGGCAAGCACTACCAGTCCCGCAAGATCGCCGAGCTGATGCCACCGGCGCCGCCGCCGCCTGTGCAGCAGCCGCGGGTCCCGACCTGGGTCGTGGGCGGTTGGCCACGGCCGAAGTCGATGCGCCGGGCGGCACTGCAGGACGGCTGGCTGCCGGCGTTCGTCGGCGACGGCGAGGTGACGCCGGAGGTGGTGGCCGAAGGCGTCGACTGGATCCGCAAGGAGCGCGAGGACGCACGGCCTGACGATGGACGGGTACGACGTGGTCGCCGAAGGCATGACCCACGCCGACGACACGAAGGCAGCGGACACGGTCCGCCCGTGGGCCGAGGCCGGTGCGACCTGGTGGATCGACGCCGACTGGTCGTCGATGGACCCGGTCGCGGTCCGCCAGGCCGCCGAACGTCGCCTGAAAGCCGGCCCGCCCCGCGTCGATTGACCTGCACGTACGCTGGTTAGTGGTGGCGTTCTCGTCCGACGTTGGAGTGGGCCCCCGGGCCCGAGGTGCTGGCGTTGGAGCCGGGGGCGACGGACATCGGCCCGGTCGCGCGAGATCGTGGCCGCCGGACGCGTCGTCGTACTGAGCGGCGCCGGGATCTCGACCGAGTCGGGGATCCCGGACTACCGCGGCGAGACCGGCAGCCTGCGGACGCACACGCCGATGACGTACGGCGACTTCACCGCGAGCGAGGTCGCGCGCCAGCGGTACTGGGCGCGCAGCCACCTCGGCTGGCGCACCATCGCCCGCGCCGCCCCGAACGACGGCCACCGCGCCGTCGCCGCCCTGCAGGCCCGCGGCCACCTGAGCGGCATCATCACGCAGAACGTCGACGGCCTGCACCAGGCCGCCGGCGCCCGCGACGTGATCGAACTGCACGGCAACCTCGACCGGGTGATCTGCCTCGGCTGCGGTACGACGTCCGCCCGCGAGGTCCTCGACCGCCGCCTCCGTGCTGCCAACCAGGCGTTCACGGCCGAGGCGACCCGGATCAACCCGGACGGCGACGTCGAACTCCCCGAGGACGTCGTCCGCACGTTCACCGTCGTCGCGTGCACGGTGTGCGGCGGTGTCCTCAAACCGGATGTGGTGTTCTTCGGCGAGAACGTCCCGAAGAGCCGCGTCGAGCGCTGCTACCGGCTCATAGACGACGCGAACGCCGTCCTCGTCCTCGGGTCGTCCCTCACCGTGATGTCCGGGTTCCGCTTCGTCCGGCACGCCGCCAAGGCCGGTACGCCGGTGCTGATCGTCAACCAGGGCCTGACCCGCGGCGACCCGTACGCGACGTACCGCGTCGATCTCCCGCTCGGACAGGCGCTCACGGACCTACTCGAAGAAACCAGCGGGCCGAGCCACGCGTGAGGTGGCCCGGCCCGTGGTCCGCAGTACGGATTGGAAAGGGTCAGCGTTGCGCGCTGGTCCGTACGCGGTTCAGGGAGGCCTCGAGGGCCTTGGGGGAGAGGGCAGCTTGAGGTGACGCGGCGGCCTGCTTCGCCAGCGTGCGCGCCTGGGCGGCCCACGCGGTCTGCTCGGCGGTGGTGACGACCGGCTGCGCGCCGGTCACGGTCTTGTAGGTGAGCGCGGCCATCCCGGCCTCGCCCTCGAAGCGCGGGTGGTAGCTGATCGCCCGCAGCAGGTTGATGTCCTTGCCCTGGATCCACGCCTGGCCGTCCGGGGCGCAGGCGTCGTGCCCGGTCGACGGCCCGAAGGTGTCGACGTACGTCGCTCCGCCGGCCTCGGCTGCTCCGGAGACGGCCGCGTTCAGGGCCTGCTCGATCGAGTACAGGTAGGCGTAGTCGCCGTCGGCGAACGGGAGGATCGACGGGCAGGTCCCGTGCTCCGGCGCGATCTTCGGGTAGCCGACCAGCACGATCGTGGCCTGCGGCGACCGCGCCCGGATGCCCTGGACGACGATCGCGATCCGGGTCTGCGTCTGGGCGATCTTGGCCTTCAGCGTGTCCACGCCATCGACCGTGAAGTGCGCCTTGCACGGCGCACCGGTCGGGTCGGAGGCGCGCAGCCCGGGGCAGGTGCCGATGATGTCGCCGAAGACCCCGAAGTCGTTGCCGCCGATGCCGAGCGTCACCAGGTCCGTGTCCGGCGTCAGCGCGTTGAACTGAGGCGCGGCGGTGCCGAGGACCGTGCTCTGCGGCTGCGTCATGTTCGTGGTGTCCGCCCCACCGCAGCTCACGTCGGCGAACCGGTGCACGCCGAGCGCCGAGGCCAGCAGTTTCGGATAGTTGCTGTACGAGCGAGCGCACCCGAGCGACAACAGGTCCGCCACGGGGACGAACGGCGCGGAGGTGTACGAGTCGCCGAGCGCGACGTACCGCTCGAAGCCAATGGACGACGTAGAGCTCGGCGCGGCAGTGGCGGCAGCGGCAGGTAGACCGACCACCAGTGCGAGTGCAGCGCAGACAGCAACCAGACGGCGTAGCTTCACGAGACCTCCCCAGGCTCACCCAGCGCGCGGCCCACCATAAGTTGAGTCACCGCACGATTACAAGGGGTGATCGTGGACCTGGTGGAAGCAATGCAGGGCAGGCATGGAATCCTGCTGCCATGCGTGTCTGGCACGGATTGGACGAGGTGAGCCCGGACTTCGGGCCGACGGTCGTCACGATCGGCAACTTCGACGGGGTGCACCGGGGTCACCAGGAGGTGCTCGCGCACGCCCGCGCGCGGGCGGCCGAACTGGGCGGACTGCCGGTGGTCGCGATGACCTTCGACCCGCACCCGATGCGGGTCCTGCGGCCCGACCACGCGCCGCTGCAGCTCAGTGATCCCGCCCGGCGCGCCGAGCTGCTCGGCGAGGCCGGCGCGGATGCGGTGCTGATCCTCCCTTTCACCAAGGAGGTGTCGCACTGGTCGCCGGAGGAGTTCATCGAGCGCACGCTGGTGAACACGCTGCACGCGAAGGCGATCGTGGTCGGTGAGAACTTCCGCTTCGGTCACAAGGCGGCCGGTCACGTCGACACCCTCGTCGAGGCGGGAACGCAGTACGGCTTCCAGGTCGAGGGGCTGAGCCTCGCGGGGGACGACCAGCCCTGGTCGTCGACGTACGTGCGCCAGCGGCTCGCCGACGGCGACGTGGAGGCCGCCGCGGAAGCGCTCGGCCGCCCGCTGCGGGTCACCGGCGTGGTCGTCGAGGGCGACAAGCGCGGCCGCGAGCTCGGCTACCCGACCGCGAACATCCCGGCCGACCCGGGCGCAGCGGTCCCGCAGGACGGCGTGTACGCCGGGTGGCTCACCGTGCTGACGCCCGCTCCGGGCGCCCCGGCGTACCCGGATCCGCTGCCCGCGGCGATCAGCGTCGGCAGCAACCCGACCTTCGACGGCGTGGACCGCCGGGTGGAGTCGTACGTGCTGGACCGCGACGACCTCGAGCTGTACGGCGCCACGGTCGCGATCGATTTCGTCGCCCGGCTGCGCGGTACGCAGATCCGGTTCGACAGCATCGACGAACTGCTGGTGCAGATGAAGGCCGACGTGGACGGCGCGCGGCACCTGCTCAGCACCGATTAGCGGCCGGTCAGGGCTGATTAGGGGGCCAGTCCACGGACTGATACGCTGGCTGCTGCCGTCTGAACGGCCGCGGATCGAGAGTGCTCGGGTGAAGAATGCCCCGGTGCGCCGCGCAACGGAAATCGAGAGGAATCCTGTGTCATCTGTTGATGCCGCAACGAAGAAGAAGATCATGGGTGAGTACGCCCTGACCGAGGGCGACACCGGGTCCCCCGAGGTCCAGGTTGCGCTCCTGACGCACCGCATCGCTCACCTCACCGAGCACCTGAAGGAGCACAAGCACGACCACCACAGCCGTCGTGGCCTGCTGCTCCTGGTCGGCCAGCGCCGCCGGCTGCTGAACTACCTGGCGAAGAAGGACATCAACCGCTACCGGTCCCTGATCGAGCGGCTCGGCCTTCGCCGATGACTTCGCGAGGAGCGGCCCCCGAAACTCGGGTGGCCGCTCCTGGCGTATCCACGCCCTGGCGTGGCACAACTGAATATCGAAGCACGTAAGACGTACGAGGCGACGCGAAGCGCGTGGCGGGAGCACGACCGGTCCTCGGTAGTGGCTTTCGGGTAACAACGGATACCCGCGGGCCTCGATCGAAGACCGGCATCCCGGTAGCTCGCGCCTCGCAGTCGTCACACTGTGAGAGAGGGGTATCCCGTGTCGGGATCCACACGCGCGCCCATGGAGGGCGCCGAATTCGCTGAGGCCGTCATCGACAATGGCAGCTTCGGCACCCGCACCATCCGCTTCGAGACGGGCCGTCTGGCCCAGCAGGCCGCCGGCTCCGCCGCTGCCTACCTCGACGGCGACACGATGGTGCTGTCGGCCACCACGGCCAGCAAGAAGCCCAAGGACCAGTTCGACTTCTTCCCGTTGACGGTGGACGTCGAGGAGCGGATGTACGCCGCGGGCCGCATCCCGGGCTCGTTCTTCCGCCGGGAGGGCCGTCCTTCCGAGGAGGCCATCCTGACCTGCCGGCTGATCGACCGCCCGCTGCGGCCGTCGTTCGTGTCCGGCCTGCGCAACGAGATCCAGGTCGTCATCACGGTCCTGGCGCTGAACCCGGACAAGCTGTACGACGTGCTCGCGATCAACGCGGCGTCGATGTCCACCCAGATCGCCGGGCTGCCGTTCTCGGGCCCGATCGGCGCCACCCGCGTCGCGCTGATCGGCACCCAGTGGGTCGCGTTCCCGACGCACACCGAGCTCGAGGACGCCGTCTTCGACATGGTGGTCGCCGGTCGTGTCACCGAGTCCGGTGACGTCGCGATCATGATGGTCGAGGCCGAGTCGACCCCGACCACCTTCGACAAGGTCGCCGGTGGCGCGCAGGCGCCGACCGAGGAGATCGTCGCCGAGGGCCTCGAGGCCTCCAAGGCGTTCATCAAGACCCTGGTCGAGGCGCAGTCCGAGCTGGCGGCCAAGGCCGCGAAGCCGACCGGTGAGTTCCCGGTCTTCCCGGACTACCAGGACGACGCGTTCGCCGCGGTCGAGGCCTCGGCGAGCGAGGAGCTCGCCCAGGCGCTGACCATCGCCGGCAAGCACGAGCGTGACGACGCCACCGACGCGGTCAAGGCCGCCACGGTGGACAAGCTGGCCGCCGACTTCGAGGGCCGCGAGAAGGAGCTGTCCGCAGCCTTCCGCTCGCTGACCAAGAAGCTGGTCCGGCAGCGCGTGCTCAAGGAGAAGGTCCGCATGGACGGCCGCGGGCTGGCCGACATCCGGCCGCTCAAGGCCCAGGTGCGGGTGCTCCCGCGGGTGCACGGTTCGGCGCTGTTCGAGCGCGGCGAGACCCAGATCATGGGTGTCACCACGCTGAACATGCTCCGGATGGAGCAGCAGCTGGACACGCTCTCCCCGGAGACGCGCAAGCGGTACATGCACAACTACAACTTCCCGCCGTACTCGACCGGTGAGACCGGCCGGGTCGGGTCGCCGAAGCGCCGCGAGATCGGTCACGGCGCGCTGGCCGAGCGGGCCCTGGTGCCCGTGCTGCCGTCGCGCGAGGACTTCCCGTACGCGCTGCGTCAGGTCTCCGAGGCGCTCGGCTCGAACGGGTCCACCTCGATGGGCTCGGTCTGCGCCTCCACCCTGTCGCTGCTGTCCGCCGGTGTGCCGCTGAAGGCCCCGGTCGCCGGTATCGCGATGGGTCTGATCTCCGGTGAGGTCGACGGCAAGGAGGAGTTCGTCGCGCTGACCGACATCCTCGGCGCCGAGGACGCGTTCGGCGACATGGACTTCAAGGTCGCCGGTACGAAGGACTTCGTCACCGCCCTGCAGCTGGACACCAAGCTGGACGGCATCCCGGCCAGCGTGCTGGCCGGTGCGCTGACCCAGGCCAAGGACGCGCGGCTGACGATCCTGGACGTGATGGCCAAGGCCATCGACGCGCCGGGTGAGATGAGCGAGTTCGCACCGCGGGTCATCTCGGTGAAGGTCCCGGTCGACAAGATCGGCGAGGTCATCGGCCCGAAGGGCAAGATGATCAACCAGATCACCGAGGACACCGGCGCCGACATCTCGATCGAGGACGACGGCACCGTGTACATCGGCGCGACCGACGGCCCGTCGGCCGAGGCGGCCCGGGCCGCGATCAA
Source organism: uncultured Actinomycetota bacterium (assembly GCA_963822475.1). Taxonomy (GTDB): domain Bacteria; phylum Actinomycetota; class Actinomycetes; order Propionibacteriales; family Kribbellaceae; genus Kribbella. Next base: position 586,176 of record CAWGHT010000004.1, on the reverse strand, counting down.
CGCGATCGCGAACCCGACCATGCCGGAGAAGGGCGAGCGCTACCTGGGCACGGTCGTGAAGACGACCAACTTCGGTGCGTTCATCAGCCTGCTGCCGGGCAAGGACGGCCTGCTGCACATCAGCAAGCTGCGTCCGCTGGCCGGTGGCAAGCGCGTCGAGGCCGTCGAGGACGTGCTCTCGGTCGGTCAGAAGCTGCAGGTCGAGATCGCCGAGATCGACGACCGCGGCAAGCTCTCGCTGATCCCGGTCATCGAGGGTGAAGAGAAGTCCGAAGAGAAGGCTGCCGAGTCCGCCGAGTGATTCGAGCAACCACCAGCACGCTGCTGAGCCCGGAGGCGGGCGGTCCGGTGAAACGGACCGTCCTGCCCTCCGGGCTTCGCGTGCTCTCCCAGTCGGTGCCGGGCTTCCGCTCGGTCACGTTCGGCCTCTGGGTCGGCGTCGGCTCCCGCGACGAGCCGGAGCAGCTGGCCGGCGCGACGCATTTCCTCGAACACCTGCTGTTCAAGGGCACCGAGCGCCGCGACGCACTGGAGATCTCCGCCGCGATCGACGCGGTCGGCGGCGAGATGAACGCGTTCACCGGCAAGGAGTACACCTGCTACTACTCGCGGGTGCTGGACTCCGACCTGCCGCTCGCGGTCGACGTCATCTGCGACATGATCACCTCCGCCACGCTGACGAACGCGGACGTGGAGAGTGAACGCGACGTCATCGACGAAGAGATCGCGATGCACGCCGACGAGACGTCGGACCACATCCACGACCTGTTCGCCGAGCAGCTGTGGGGCAAGTCCCCACTCGGGCGTTCGATCACCGGTACGCCGGAATCGGTCGCCGGGCTGTCCCGCCAGCAGGTCGTCGGTTGGTACCGGCGCCGCTACAAGCCGTCCAACATCGTCGTCTCGGTGGCCGGCAACGTCGACCACGCCGACGTGGTCCGCCTGGTCCGCAAGGCGTTCGAGCGGCACTGGGTGACGGCCGAGGCCGAGCCGGCTGCTGTACGACGTGGTTCCGGCAAGACTGTTCCGACGTACGGCGGGGTGCAGGTGCACCACCGTGACGTCGAGCAGGCGCACCTGGTGCTCGGGATGCCGGGGCTGGTCCGGAGCGACGAGCGCCGCTACATCGCCGGCGTACTGCACGGGATCGTCGGTGGCGGGATGTCGTCGCGGCTGTTCCAGGAGGTGCGGGAGAAGCGCGGACTGGCGTACTCGGTGTTCACGTTCGGTTCGGCGTACGCCGATTCGGGCATGGTCGGCGTGTACGCGGGCTGCCTGCCGAAGAAGGCCCCCGAGGTCCTGGACGTGATCCGCGGCGAGCTCCAGTCGATTGCCCGCGGCAACATCACCCCCGACGAACTGCTCCGCGGCAAGGGCCAGATGCGCGGCTCGGTCGTGATGGGCCTCGAGGACACCGGCGCCAAGATGACCCGGATCGCGAAGGCCGAACTCGTGTACGGCGAACTCCCCACCGTCGACGAGATCCTGCACCGCATCGACTCCGTCACCCTCGACGACGTCACAGCCCTGGCCGCCGACCTCTACGCCGGCACCCCCGCCCTCACCGTCATGGGCCCCTTCGAGGAAGACACCACGTCCTTCACCCTCTGATCTCCGAGGCGCATACTGGCGCCGAGGGGGCGGTCATGAGCACTGTCGCGGCGGACATCCACGCATTGAACGACCTGGCCACGGACTTTCGTGGCGACCTGATCCAGCCGGGCGACCCGGCGTACGACGAGCGCCGGAGGGTCTGGAACGGGTCGGTCGACCGTCGGCCCGGGCTGATCGCGCGCTGCACGGGAGTCGCCGACATCCGGTCAGCGCTCACGTTCGCCAGTCGTACCGGCGGGCCGGTCGCGGTGCGGGGCGGCGGCCACAGCTTCCCCGGGCACTCGACGTGTGACGGAGGCGTGGTGGTGGACCTGGGCCTGATGAAGGGCATCCGGGTCGACCCGGTCCGGCGTACCGCGCGGGCGCAAGCGGGTGTGCTGCTCGGAGAGCTCGACCGGGAGACCCAGGCGTTCGGCCTGGCGACGCCGTCCGGGATCGTCACGCATACCGGCCTGGCCGGGCTGACGCTGGGCGGCGGGATCGGCTGGCTGATGCGCAAGTACGGGCTGAGTATCGACAACCTGCTCTCGGCCGACGTGGTCACCGCCGACGGCGAGCTGGTGACCGCGAGTGAGGATCTCAACGCCGACCTGTTCTGGGGGATCCGGGGTGGTGGCGGGAACTTCGGCATCGTGACCGAGTTCGAATTCCAGCTGCACCCGGTCGGGCCGATCGTGTACGGCGGCATGGTCGCCTGGCCGATGGACCGGTCGCCGGACCTGATGCATTTCTACCGAGACTGGATCACCGGTATCCCCGACGAGCTCACCACCGCGGTGATCCATCGCCGGTTGCCGTCCACAGCAACGATCCCGGCCGAGCTGCACGGCTTGCCGGTGGTCGCGATCGTCGCCTGCTATGCCGGGCCGGTCGAGGACGGCGAGAAAGTGGTGGCCCCGCTGAAGGCGTTCGCGCCGCCGCTGCTGGATCTGGTGACGCCGCAGCCCTACCTGCAACTGCAGGCGATGCTTGACCCCGGCTTCCCGCACGGCCGCTGGTACTACATCCGCGCCGGCGACGTGGCCGAACTGTCCGACGAGGTGATCGACGTGGCCGTGGACCGCGGTCACGCCATCGATTCGCCGTACACCGCGTTCCCGATCTTCCACCTCGGCGGCGCGATCTCGCGGGTGCCGGCCGACAGTACGGCGTTCGGCGGCCGGGCGAGCGGGCATACCTTCAACTTCGTCGGCGCGACCGACGGGCCGCAAGGTTTCGAGACCCAACGCGAGTGGGTCCGCGATTCCTGGCGCGCACTCGAGCCGCACCTGGCCGGCGTCTACCTGAACTTCCTGAGCAACGAGGGCACCGACCGGATCCGCTCCGCGTACGGCGCCACGACGTACGACCGCCTGCAGACGCTCAAACGTCAGTACGACCCGGGCAACGTCTTCCACTTGAACCAGAACGTCCCACCGCACTAACCTGCGGGGAGTTGTGTCGCATCACCACGTGATCTGCCTCTGGATTCCACTCTGAACGGGATCGCACGCACTTGACGGCCGATGTGCCGCACTGGATCGACCCAGTGCGGTTTGGCCTGCCGTCATGCGAAAGAGGATCACCTGTGCTGGATGCGTTTCGTACTGCCCGTGAATCGTTGATCGATGCCGTCCGGATCACTCCGTGGTGGCTTGCGACGTACTCGGTTCTCCAATTGCTGTTGGCCGTTCTGCCTGGTGCGCAGGTGGTGCTGATCCGCGAGCTGGTCGACAGCGGTGACGTCTGGGGTCCGCTGCTCGGGCTGACCGTGGTGGTCGGGTCGATGTATCCGTTGACCCAGGTGTCGAACTGCGTCGGGCAGCGGATGATGCTGCGTCTCCGGCTCGAGCTGCGGATCGAGCTTGCTCGCGTCGCCGCCCGGCTGAGCCCGAGCAGGCTGGCCGAGCCCGAGACGGTCCGCGACCTGGAGGCGAGTCAGACCGCGACGCATCCGATGAGTGATGTGGCCGGCAAGCCGGTGCAGTTGGTCAGCGCGGCGGTGACCTCCGTCGTACTGTGCGTGGCGATCGCGTCGATCAACCTGGTCTCGGGGCTGCTGGTGCTTGCGGCGTTGGCGCCGACGGTGCTCGCGTTCACGTTGATCTCGCGGATGGAGGCGCAGGGCTGGCCGCGGGTCGCCGAGCACGAGCGCAGGGCGGCGTACGCGACCGAGCAATTGATCCAGCAGCGCCCGGGGACTGAGCTGGCCGTGCTCGGATCTGGATGGAAGGTTGCCGACCTGGTCGCCGGTGGTCGTGCGAAAGCAACGTGGGTCCTGGATCGGATGATCCGTACGGCGCTGTTGTACGAGCTGGGTGCGGCGCTGGTGACTGTGCTGCTCTTCGGGGGTGCGCTGGTGGCGCTGGTGCGGGGCGGTGCGACTGGGGGAGCGGCGGCTGCGGCGGTGGCCGGCACGATCACCGGGCTGAACGCGATTCGCCAGTGTGGGTACGCGTTCGGCAGCATCGTCACGGCGGCTCCGCAGGCGGCGATCTACCGGCGTTTCGTGCGGAGCGTGTCCGACGGGCCGCGCCGCGCGGTGGTTCGGCAGGTCGAGTCCGTTGCCTTGAACAACGTCACGTTCGGCTACCCGGGCGCCGCCGAGCCGACGCTTCGCGACGTGAGCATCGAAGCCTATCGAGGCGAGATGGTTGCGTTGGTCGGCGTGAACGGGGCGGGCAAGTCGACAGCGATCAACCTGCTCGTCGGCGCCTTGAGCCCAGGGAGCGGGCGGGTACTGATCGACGGAGCAGACGCCGACGCGCTGGCCGAGGACGAGCGGCTCGCGCACTTCGGCCTGCTGGTGCAGGAGTTCGGACGCTTCGAGTTCCCCCTCCGGGACTCCGTCGGCCTCGGTGCGCCCGACGTCGTCACGGACCAGGACCTCCTCAACGCGCTGGCCGGCACCTTCGCCGCCGACCTCCCGCTGGACACTCAACTAGGGCAGCAATGGGGCGGCACCGGGATCTCCGGCGGCCAGTGGCAACGGCTCGCACTGGCGCGGATCCGGCTGCGCGACGCCGGCGTCTGGATCCTCGACGAGCCGACCTCCGCGATCGACGCCGAGGCAGAGCACGAGATCTTCACCGACCTCCGCCGTACCAGCGCCGACCGCATCACGATCGTCGTCTCTCACCGGGCCTGGACCCTCCGCGAGATGGACCGCATCTACGTCATCGACAACGGCACAGTCGCCCAGCAAGGCACGTACGACGACTTGATGGCCGACCCCACCACCCGCTTCGCCCGCCTCTTCGCCACCCAGGACCGCACCCATAGCTCCCGTTGAACCGCCCGCGCGGATGGCGGGTTGTTTGATCGGTGGCCTGCTACAACCCGGCAGTGGTCACATAAGCCGCCAGCGGTGGGAGGGGCGTGTGGACCGGCCGGTGTTGTTGACTTGGGTGGTGAGCGGGCTTTGGCGGTTTGCGGGTGTGGCCTGGGGGGCGGGGCGCGGGCTGGTGGTGCTCACGGCGGGCATGGTGGTCTTGGCGGCTGCGGCGCCGGTGGGGACTGTGGTGGCGCTGGGCCAGGTTGTTGCGGGGGTTGCTCGGGCGGATCGGGCTCACGCGGTGGGGTGGGCTGTGGTTGCTGGTGTGTGTTTGTTGCTGCAGTGGCTTGGTGGGGCGCTGCAGCGGGCGGCGGCTACTGCGTTGGGGGAGCGGGTTGATGCGCTGCTGCAGCACGAGTTGATGCGGGCTGTGGCTGCGCCGAGCGGCGTCCGGCACTTGGAGGATCCGGCGACGGCGGCGCTCGTGGAGGTCGGGCGTGACACCTTGCGGGCTGACTGGGCGCGCCCGGGGCGGCTCGCGAGCACGATCGGTGGATTGGCGACCGGGCGGATCATTCTGCTGGCCTCGGGCGTCATCCTCGCCGGATTCCATTGGTGGCTCGGCGCGGGTTTGCTCGTGGCCGGCGTCTGGGCGGCGTACGAGGACCGGGTCGCGTCCCGCACCGAGGCGGGGCACCACTACGGCGCCACGGAGTCGGCCCGCCGAATGCGGTACTTCAACGACTTGGGAACCACACCGCCGGCCGCCAAGGAGATCCGCCTGTTCGGCTTGCCGGAGTTCGTCGTCAACAGGCACGGGGAGACCTGGGCCGCAACGATGCAGGGCGTCCTGACCCCGGCAGGTCGTCGTCCGCTGGTTGCGACTGCGTTCCTGGGCGTCGTCGTGCTTGGCGGCATCGTGCTCGTGGTCCGCGAGGCGATGGCCGGGCGCCTCGCCGCCGGCCCGACGGCGACGTACGTCCAGACGTTCCTGGTCGCCTTGGGCGGCATCCAGCAGTCCTCCTGGTCCGGCCTGCAGACCGAGCTCGCCCTCGCAACCCTCGATCGGTACGACGAGGCGCTGCGCGCAATCGCACCGACGACGGCGCCCGCCAGTGGATCGCAGCCGGCCACCGGGATGCCGCAGCGGGAGATCGCCTTCCGCAGCGTGTCTTTCAGCTATCCGGGCACGAGCCGTCGGGTACTGAAGGACCTCGACCTGGTGATTCCGGCCGGGCAATCGCTCGCGGTCGTCGGCGCCAACGGTGCCGGAAAGACCAGCCTGGTCAAGCTGCTCTGCGGTCTGTACGAACCAAACCAAGGCTCGGTCTTGATCGACGGTGTCGAGCTGCAAGACCTCGACACCGACGACTGGCGGCGCAGGCTGGCGGTCGTCTTCCAGCAGCCCGTGCGGCTGCCGATGTCGGCGTACAGCAATGTCCGGTTCGGCCGTGGTGATGCAGACCTTGAGGTCGCAGTCGAGCGGGCAGGAGCCAAGACCGTTGTCGAGGCGTTGCCGAACGGCTGGGACACCGTGCTCTCGGCGGAGTTCGACGGCGGTGTCGAGCTGTCCGGCGGCGAGTGGCAACGGCTGGGCCTCGCGAGAGCGCTGTACGCCGTCCAGCAGGGCGCGTCCGTACTGGTACTGGATGAGCCCGCCGCGCACCTGGACGCCCGCTCCGAAGCCGAGCTGTACCGACGCTTCCTGGACCTGACCGCCGGGCTGACCACGATCCTGATCTCGCACCGCTTCTCGACAGTGCGCCAGGCCTCGTCCATCGTCGTACTCGACGAAGGCAGGGTGATCGAGCAGGGATCGCACGACGAGTTGCTCCAGCGAGACGGTACCTACGCCCACCTCTTCCGCCTTCAGGCAGCACGCTTCGACGGAGGCCCGGCATGAAGTCATGGGTCGCAGCAACGCGTCTGCTCATCGGACTCGGATGGGAGATCGGTCCCGGCCTGTTCACGCTCTACACCGTCGTCACGATGTCGAGTTTCGTCAGCCCATTGCTCGTCGCGCTCGGCGTACGGCCGCTCGTCGACGGTGTGGTGTCCGGCGAACCGCGGCAGGTAGTTGCCGGAGGCATCGCGGTCGCCGTCGCACTGACCTTCGTACTGGTGGCCCCGATCGGCTATCGCTGGGCAACGATCCGGATGCGCGAACGCTCCAGCTTCGTCGCCGAGCGCAGGGTACTGAGGCTGGCCGCGGGCGCGCCGCAGATCCATCACTTCGAGCGGCCCGAGTTCATGGACCGATTGCAGACCCTGCGGCGAGAGGCACCGGACCTCGCGGACAGCGTCACCATGCCGTTCATCGGACTGTTCGTCGTGGCCCAGTTGGTGATCAGCACCGTCCTGCTGGCAGACCTGAAGCCGGTGCTGGTGGTGCTCCCGCTGGTCGCGATTCCCTCGCTGTGGTTGAGCCGCCGGGCCGAACGGATTCGCCGGAAATCAGAGCTGGAGGCGGCTCCGCAGCGGCGGCTCGCGCAGCAGCTGTTCATGCTGTCGGTCGCCCCGACCTCGGCACAGGAGCTGCACGTCGCGTCGATGGGCGACGAGCTACTGAGGCATCACCGCGAGGCAGCCGACAAGGCCAACGCAATCGCTCACCAGGCGCTCTTCCGATCGGTCCTGATCGGGTCCGTCGGCTGGTCGGTGTTCCCGCTCGCGTACGTCGGCGCAATGGTGCTGATCCTTCACGAGGCGAGTGTCACCCCAGGTGACGTGGCGTTGGCGCTCGCCCTGGCCGGCGCCGTGGTGAGCGCGGCGAACCGGGTCCTCGACCTCGCAGGCGCCGTACTGCGGGTGCGCACAACGGCCGAGCACTACTTCTGGCTTGCCCAGCAGGCCGAAAAGGAACCAGGCACCGCGCCGACGCCGGACCGCCTGGTGCACGGCATCGAACTGAAGCAGGTCACCTTCGGCTACGGCACCGATCGCCTCGCACTCCCTGGGACCGATCTGTTCCTCCCCGCCGGCCGCACGGTCGCCATCGTCGGCGAGAACGGCGCGGGCAAGTCGACCCTCGTCAAGCTCCTGACCGGCATGTACCGGCCCGCCACGGGTGCGGTGCTGGTCGACGGCGTCGATCTCGCCACGATGGACCTCGAGCAGTACCGGCAGAAGGTCAGCGCCGGTTTCCAGGACTTCGTCAGGTACCAGCTGACCGTCGGCGAGACGGTCGCGGTCGGCGGACTGTCCGAGTCGCCCGATCAGGTGCAAACCGCCCTCAGCAAGGCGGATGCGAGCTTCGTGGACACGTTGCCGCAGGGCCTCGACACCCAACTCGGTACGTCGTGGGTCGACGGCGTCGAACTCTCCGGCGGGCAATGGCAGAAGCTGGCGATCGCCCGCGCACTCGTCCGACCGGCGCCGCTGCTGATGATCATGGACGAGCCGAGCGCGTCGCTGGACCCGCAGACCGAGGCAGCCGTCTTCGACCGGTTGGCCGCCGAGGCACTGGCCGGACGTGCCGACGGGCGGATCACGTTGCTCATCTCACATCGCTTCTCAACGGTGCGCTCTGCGGACCTCATCGTGGTACTGGAGAGCGGTCGGGTGACCGAGTCCGGCTCGCATGACGAGTTGATGGCGCGCGACGGCGTGTATGCGGAGCTTTACCGTCTGCAAGCGGCCGGCTACCGGTAAGTGCGCAACTGTGCGCAGAGGCGAGTTTTGACCAAATCTGACCTGTCATCTGATGACTCTGGCGTACTGATCTGATTAAGTGGATGCTCGCTCCGCACGTGAGGGCTGGTCATCTGAGGTCTTGGCAAAGTAACGCCTGAGTTACGCGCCGCCGCTTTGCGCCTGACAACGTTGACATGTGCAGTTTCGACCAGCCACCATGACGCTTGATCCGCCCGCCTAGCGGCCCTCCCGCCGAGGAAGTTGGTTTGACCGTGCGACGTCTGACTGGGGTAGTGGGGGTGGCACTGGGATTGGCTCTGGTGCTCGCCTCGTGTGGAGACGGGAAGAGCAGCGGCTCCGGCAGCGGCTCGGGCAGCAAGAGCGAGGTCATCGCGATCGCTGCCGACCCGCTGGAGTACATCAACCCGCTGAACGAGAACGGCAGTCCGGGCATCCAGATCGCGATGGCGATGTTCGCCCCGCTGGTGACCACGGACCCGGAGACCGGCAAGCTGCAGAACGTGATGGCCGACTCGGTCACGCCGGACAAGACCAGCCAGACCTGGACGATCAAGCTGAAGGCCGGCAACACCTTCCAGAACGGCCAGCCGCTGACCGCGAAGGACTACGTGGACAGCTGGAACATGACCGCGATGGGCTCGAACGCCTGGAAGAACAACGGCTTCTTCTCCAAGGTCGACGGGTACGACGCCTTGAACCCGCCGACCCCGGACGGCGCCACGCCGAAGCCGACCGCCGTGAAGACGCTGAGCGGCCTGAAGCAGATCGACGACCTGACCTTCTCGGTCAAGCTGAAGGTGCCGTTCTCGCAGTTCGGCCTGACGCTGCAGTACCTCGGTCTCGCGCCGCTGCCGGAAGAGGTCCGGAAGAACCCGGACGCGTACAAGCGCAAGCCGATCGGCAACGGCCCGTTCAAGCTCGCCGCCGACTGGAACGCCGGTGACGACATCAAGCTGGCCAAGTGGGACGGCTACAAGGGCTCACCGGTACCGCAGGCCGACGCGATCACGTACCGGTTCATCCCGAACGCGGACACGGCGTACAACGAGTTCCTGGCCGGCAACGTGGACTTCGTGGACGTGCCGTCGACCAAGGTGAAGAGCTTCAAGACCGACGCCCCGGACCAGTGGGTGACGAGCATCAGCTCCGGCGCGAACTACCTGGTGATCCCGGCCTGGGACCCGCGGTTCAAGAACCCGAAGCTGCGGCACGCGTTCTCGGAGGCGATCGACCGGAAGGCCTTCGCCGACCTCGTCGGCCTGTCCGAGCCCGCCAAGGGCCTGGTCGCGCCGGACATGGCCGGGTACCGCGACAACGCCTGCAAGTACTGCGATTTCGACGCGACCAAGGCCAAGCAGCTGCTGGCGGAGGCCGGTGGCTTCTCCGGGACGCTGAACATCAACTACAACACCACGTCGGCGACCGGTCAGATCTTCGCCGAGGCGATCGGCAACATGCTCCGGCAGAACCTCGGCCTGCAGGTGAAGTACACCGGCAAGCAGGGCTCGGAGATCACCGAGCTGGCGGACTCCCACAAGCTGGACGGTCTGCGGTTCTCCGGCTGGGGTCACGACTACCCGTCGATCGAGGACTACCTGACGCCGATGTTCAAGTCCAACGGTGACGCGAACTTCGCCCAGTACTCCAACCCGGCGCTGGACGCCGTACTGGCCAAGGGTGACGCCGAGCCGGACCCGGAGAAGGCGATCAAGCTGTACCAGCAGGCCGAGGACATCGCGCTCGAGGACATGCCGCTGATCCCGCTCTACACGAAGTCGAACGCGTACCTGCACTCGGCGAAGATCGAGCCGCGGGTCTCGAAGTTCGTCGGCGTCTCGGCGCTCTGGGCCACCTTCAAGTGATCCGTTTCATCCTGCGCCGTGCACTGGCGGCGGTACCGATCGGTGTGCTGGTGACGCTGGGGGTCTTCGCGCTCGTCTTCGCGATGCCCGGAGACCCCCTGCGGGAGCTGGCCGGCGACAAGCCGATCCCCGCCGCGGTGCTGGCCGCCAAGCGCGCGCAGTACCACCTGAACGATCCCTTCATCGTCCAGTACCTGCTGAGCATGAAGGACATCCTCACCGGCCACTTCGGTACGACGTTCGCGGGCGCGGATATCGCCGACCAGTTGCGGCTGCGGATCCCGGTGACGCTGAAGCTGACGCTGCTCGCGAACGCCGTGCAGTGGACGCTGGGGCTGATCTTCGGCATCTACGCCGGCTTCAAGCGCAACGGCTGGGTCGACCGGTCGTTGCTGCTGGCAACACTCGTCCTGCTCGCGGTGCCCGGACTGGTGGCGTACTTCGCCGCGCAGTACCTGTTCGGGGTCGAGCTGAAATGGTTCCCGGTGTCCGGTGTGCTGGAAGGGTTCCCGCGCTCGTACCTGCTGCCCGCGCTGGTGATCGGCGTCCTCGGGTTCGCCGGCCTGGCCCGGCTGCTGCGGACGTCGATCGTGGAGACGGTGAACGCCGACTTCGTGAAGACCGCGCGGGCCAAGGGCCTCGGCGAGCAGCGGGTGCTGTGGCGGCACATCCTGCCGAACGCGCTGCTGCCGGTGGTCACGTTCATCGGGCTCGACCTGGCCGGCATGTTCGGCGGCGCGATCATCACCGAGAGCATCTTCAACCTGCCCGGGCTCGGCCAGTTCATGTTCCAGGCGATCAAGCTGAAGGAGGGCGGTGTCGTGGTGCTGCTGTCCACGCTCGCGTTCATCTCGTTCATCCTGATCAACCTGCTGATCGATCTCCTGTACGGCGTCCTGGATCCGAGGGTGCGCAATGTCTGAACAGATCACCGCGGCGGTCGGCGCCGAGGCGCAGGAAATCGGTGACGGCCGCACCCTGTCCAACCGCGAGCTGCTCCGGGCACTGCTGCGCAAGCCGCAGTTCATCGTGTGCAGCCTGCTGCTGCTCGCGTTCTTCACGATGGCGGCGGTGCCGAAGCTGTTCACGTCCGCCGATCCGCGGTTCTGCGAGCTGGCCAAGAGCCGGCAGGGCCGCGGTTCGGGGCATCCGTTCGGGTTCGACATCCAGGGCTGCGACTACTTCGCGAACGTCATCTACGGCGCGCGGCCGTCGGTGCTGGTCAGCATCTGCGCGAGTTTCGGCGTGTTCGTGCTGGCCGGTTCGCTCGGTCTGCTGGCCGGGTACTTCCCGGGGTTCGTCGACGCCCTGATCTCGCGGACCGCCGACGTACTGTTCTCGATCCCCGGCATCGTGGTGCTGATCGTGATCCTGAACTCGGTCGCGAACCGGAGCATCTGGATCATCGTCGGCGTCATCCTGCTGATCGGCTGGCCGGGCGGGATGCGGCTGATGCGGGCCACGGTCTTCTCGGTCCGCAACCGCGAGTACGTGCTGGCGGCCCGGTCGATCGGCGTACCGCCGATACGGATCCTGCGCAAACACGTGTTCCCGAACGCGATGGCGCCGCTGCTGGCGATGACCACGCTCGGCATCGGCGGCATGGTCGGGCTCGAGGCCGCGCTGACGTTCCTCGGGGTCGGGCTGCAACCGCCGTCGATCTCCTGGGGCTCGCAGTTCGGCGTCGCGGCGTCGTACCGCGACACGCCGCACCTGTTCATCTGGCCGGCGTTGTTCATCTCCACGATGACGATCTCGTTCATGATCATCGGCGACTCGATCCGGGACGCCCTCGACCCGAAGTTGCATGCGATGACTGCTACTGGCGAAGTACTGCTCAAGGTCGACAATCTGTCGGTGGAGTTCGATACGCCGCATGGGCCGGTGCGGGCCGTGGACGGGGTGTCCTGGCAGGTGCGGGCGGGGGAGATGCTGGCGATCCTGGGCGAGTCCGGGTCCGGGAAGAGCGTCTCGACGCAGGCGCTGACCGGGATCCTGGAGATGCCGCCGGGCCGGATCGTGTCCGGTACGGCGGAGTACCGCGGCGCGGACCTGATCCAGATGACCACCCGGGAGCGGCGCCGGATCGTCGGCGACCGGATCACGATGGTGTTCCAGGACTCCCTGTCCGCGCTGAACCCGGTGCAGTCGGTCGGGACCCAGATCGCCGAGTGCTACCGGGTGCACCGCGGGATGTCGAAGCGGGACGCGATGAAGAAGGCCGCGGAGATGCTCGACCAGGTGCGGATCCCGGCCGCGGCGAAACGGGTCGGCGACTACCCGCACGAGTTCTCCGGCGGGATGCGGCAGCGCGTGATGTTGGCGATGGCGCTCGCGCTGGATCCCGACGTACTGATCGCCGACGAGCCGACCACGGCACTCGACGTGACCGTTCAGGCGCAGATCCTGGAGCTGATCGCGGACCTGCAGGCCGAGCGGGACATGGGCGTGGTGCTGATCACGCACGACCTCGGCGTGGTCTCGGACGTCGCCGACAACGTCGTCGTGATGTACGCCGGCCACGTGGTCGAGCGGGCCGCGACGGCCGAGGCCCTCGAACATCCCGTCCACCCTTATACCGAAGGCTTGCTGGGCTCGATGCCGTCGGCCGACCTCAAGGGCCGTGAGCTGCCGACGATCCCCGGTACGCCGCCGTCGCTGCGGGCGATCCCGTCCGGCTGCGCGTTCCGGACCCGGTGCCCGATCGCGGTCGACGACTGCGCGTCCGAGGTGCCGCCGTTGCTGACCATCGCGCCCGGACGTGAGGCCGCGTGCATCCGGCGTACGTCGCTCGCTGCGAAGGAGGCTGTCTGATGGCCGAAGAGTTGCTGGTAGCAACTGATGTCGTGAAGCACTACGACATCAGCCCGGCGCTGAACTTCGGCGCCAAGACGATCGTCCGCGCGGTCGACGGTGTCGACGTGACGCTGCGCAAGGGCGAGTCGCTCGGCATCGTCGGCGAGTCCGGCTGCGGGAAGTCGACGCTGGTCCGGCTGCTCGCCGCGCTGGAGAAGCCGACGTCGGGCCAGATCGAGTACGGCGGTGTGGACGTCAGCAAGCTCCGGGGCCGTGAGCTGCGGCGCTGGCGGCGGAACGTCCAGGTGGTGTTCCAGGATCCGTACTCCAGCCTGAACCCGCGGATGCGGGTCGGCGAGATCGTCGGGGAGCCGTTCGAGGTGCACCCGGACGTCGGCAGAGGTGTCGACATCCGGACAAGGGTCCGCGAGCTGCTCGAGCTGGTCGGTCTGCGGCCCGAGGACGAGACCAAGTTCCCGCACCAGTTCTCCGGCGGACAGCGGCAGCGGATCGGGATCGCGCGGGCGATCGCGCTGAACCCCGACGTACTGCTGTGCGACGAGCCCGTCTCGGCGCTCGACCTGTCGGTGCAGGCGCAGGTGGTGAACCTGTTGATGCGGCTGCAGCGCGAGCTCGGGCTGAGCATCATCTTCGTCGCCCACGACCTGTCCGTCGTCCGGCACGTCTCCGACCGGGTCGCGGTCATGTACCTCGGCAAGGTCGCCGAGCTGGGCGAGCACCAGCACGTGTACGACGTACCCGCGCATCCGTACACGCAGGCGCTGCTGTCCGCCGAGCCCGGTCTGGCGCGGCAGGGCCGGCAGCGGATCGTGCTGGCCGGTGACCCGCCGTCGCCGGTCATGCCGCCGTCCGGATGCCGGTTCCACACCCGATGCCTGCGGGCGCAGTCGAAGTGCAGTACGGACGTACCGGAGCTCCGGGAGATCAAGTCCGGCCAGACGGTGTCGTGCCACTTCGCGGAGGATGCGCAATCGGCGTACTCCACCGCTTGAGGGATAGCTGTCGGGTGATGGCCTAGGGTTGCGGCCGTGAGTACGGTTACCTCGGCAGGCAGACGGGTCGTCCTGCTCACCGGGGTCATCGTCGTGGCCGGCGGGCTGGCGGCGTGGTGGATTCTCACCGCGGGCCGGGCCGCCAACGAGGGGTTCGACATCACCGACGAGGGCTACTACCTGCTCTCGTACCGGTGGTGGAACAGCAACCCGCTGGCGCTGACCGGCGTGCAGTATCTGTACGGCCCGGTGTTCGAGTGGTTCGGGTACGACATCGTGAAACTCCGGTTCTTCCGGCTGTTCACAGTGGTCGTCGTCCATCTGCTGTTCGGCTACAGCTTCATGCGGTGGCTGCGCGGGCGACGGCCGGGTCTGCCACCGACACGGCTGTGGGAGGCCGCGGGTACGGCGGTCGTTCTCGCCGCGGGCGGGATGTTCTATGCCTGGATGCCGCAGTCGCCCGGATACAACGACATTGTTCTGCTGGGCGCTCTGGTGCTGGTGACTTGCGTGCTGGGGATGGCAACGGCCGTGGATCGTGGGCGCCCGGTGCCGTTCTGGTTGCCGCTTCCGGCCGGTGCCATGACCGGCGTGATGGTTCTCGCCAAGTGGACCTCGATCCTGGTGATCAGCCTGATCGTGGTCGCCGCGGTCGTCGTACTCGCGCGACAAGGCATGCGGGCGGTTGCCCGCGCCCTCCTGCTCGCGTTCGGCGGACTGATCCTGACGGCGATCGTCATCCAGTTGTTCGTCGTCCGGCTGAACGTCGCGGTCTCCGGGATCCGCACCGTCAGCAGTTTCATCGCCGGTACGTCGTACTCGCCCGGGGTACTGCTCAGGATCTACTGGTCGACCGCGATCGAACTTCTCGGTCGGACCCTGCTCTACCACGGTTGCCTCCTGGTGGCGGCGGCGGTCGCGGTGATCGCCCGCGGACGCAGGATCCGGATCGCGGCCGGCGTCTTCGTCGGTGTAGGCCTGGCCATCTCGGTACGCCGGGTCGTGGTCTCCGGCGGTGCTGTCGGCGGCAGGACGCATGTGTACGAGTACCCCGCGACGCTGCTGGCCGCCGTGATGGTCGCGATCGTCGTCGCAGCGACGGTCGTCATCAGCGGTCGATTCGGGCGGACGTCCCGAGCGCCGCTCGGCCGGGACAACCACAGCACCTGGACGATCCTGGCGCTGTTGCTCGCCCTGCCGCTGGCGGCTCCGTTCGGGTCGAACAGCCCGCTGTTCGTCATCGGGTTGAGTGCCTTCGCGAGCTGGGCCGCGGTCATGATCGCGGTGTGGACCGGGGTCCCAACCGCGCCGGTCGTCGCGCGAACGCTGACTGGCCTGGTGACGGTCGCGTCGTTGGCGGCGGTCGCCTCGATCGCCTACACCGGTCTATTCCGGTATCCGTACCGTTCGCCCGGGCACTCCCAGTTGACCGCACCGGCGACGGCAGCGCCGCTGAAGGGTCTGTACCTGCAGTCGGAGACTGCCCGCGACTACACCGAGCTCGAGTCCCGGCTGCGGCCGTACCTGCAGCCCGGCCGCCCGATCCTGGCCTTCGACAAGATGGCCGGCCTCGTGCTGATGCTCGGCGGGCGCCCGCTCGGCGAGGCCTGGATCGCGCCCAAGGAACGCGAGCGGACCGCGGCTGGGATCGAGGAGGTCTGCCGGACGCAGCCGCCGGTGCGCCCGCCGCTGATCATTCTCGATCGTCCGGTCTCGAACCTGGATGTCGCCGCGCTCCGCGCCTGCGGGCTCGATTTCCGGCGCGCCTACGAGGAACTCGCTCTTCCGGATCAGACCATCGATCTGCAGGTGTGGGTGCCGAGGAACGAGGGGACGACCGGATGAGATCCTGTTTCCCTCATTCGGAGGAGGACGGTATCGGATGGTCAAGGTCGATGTCGCGGGACGGATCCGCGGGCGAGGGCATGTGCGTGACCTGAGTGCTGCGTCCGGGTCGCATGTCGTGATGCTGGTCGCCAACGACATCACCAACGACACTCGAGTGCTCAAGGAAGCCGTGGCGCTGGGCGACGCAGGCTGGCGGGTGACCTTGGTGGGCGTGTCGACGTCCGGTCGGACCACTGTCGACACCCTCGATGGAGACGTCGTGATGATCCGTGTGCCCGGCCGGTTCGTGCTGCGCGACGACCGGAACCGGCAGCGGTACCTGCGCCGCAGGCGCCGATTCCTCACCGCTCGGCCGGCCGCTCCTGCTGACGCCGCGCGGATCGCCGCGAGGCTGGCCGACATCGAGGCTGAGGCGGGTCGTGCTCTCGCGTCGCGCCGAGCGAGGTTGATCGGTCCGCTGACCTACCGGATCGGCAGAGTTGTGCGCGCTGTCCGGCAGCGCTGGTGGCAGCTTCCCCCGGTCAAGGCCAACTTCCGGGCGTGGCTGGTGCAGTACGAAGGGCACAAAGCCGTGGAGTTCTGGCAATGGTGGGACGGCTGGCACACTCGGTGGCGCTGGCCGGTGCGATGGCGTTCGGTGATTCCCGAGGCTGACGACTACGAGGCGACCTTCGCCGAGGTGCTGGACCACCTGATGCCCGACGTCCTGCATGCTCACGACATGCACGTTCTCGGCGTCGCATCCCGAGCAGCCGGGCGGGCGGCGTCGCGTGGCCGCCGGGTGGAGGTCGTGTACGACGCCCACGAGTATGTTCCCGGCCTGTCTCGGTACGGTGGCCGGACTCCACGAATGATCGCCGCCTGGGCCCAGCATGAGCGCGAGTACATCCGTACTGCTGACAGAGTGGTCACCGTGAGTCCGGCGATCGCGCGGACTTTGAAGAAGCGGTACAGGCTCGACCGGGAGCCGACGGTTGTCATCAACAGCCCGCGGCTGGCGGAGGCTGGGAGCGCGGTCACTGACATCCGCACTGCGATCGGGCTGGCCGCCGACGTGCCGTTGCTGGTGTACAGCGGCGGGATCACCCGGGCCCGCGGGGTGGAGACCGCGATCGCAGCCCTGCCCCAACTGGCGGGCGCACATCTCGCGGTGGTTTGCGTGCCGAGGACAGCCATGAAGCCGGTCGACGAGCTTCGCGAGCTCGCTGCATCGCTCGGCGTCGAGGCACGGGTGCACTACCTGGAGCCGGTGCCGCCCGCGGACGTCAGCCAGTTCCTTCGGAGTGCGGACATCGGCCTGATCCCCATCCTGCGGTACCCCAGTCACGAGATGGCCTTGCCGAACAAGGTGTTCGAGTACACGTTCGCCGGACTGCCGGTGGTCACGAGCAACATGCCGACTTTGGAGGAATTCGTCGGCAGCACCGGCATCGGCGAGGTCTTCGAGGCAGAGAACCCAGCGGACCTCGCCGCTAAGGTCATGCGCATCCTCGCAGACCCAGCTCCGTATCGGGAGCGTGTTGCTCGGCCTGATCTGCGGCACGAGATGTCCTGGGAATCCCAGGCCGAGCACCTGCGCTCTCTGTACGTCGACCTGTTGGGTAAGCCGGCCGACCGCGTCGAGCCGCGGCTGGCGATCGGACCGCTCAACCGCAGAGGGGCGGCGACCTCATGGGTGCGCGGAGTCGATGGCGCACGGGTAGTCGGACGCCATACGACTCCAGCCGAGCTTGCCGGCATCACGCATCTCTTGATGGAGAACTGGGAGTCCGTCCTGGGCAGCGAGCATTGGTCAGAGGACTTGCCGCTGCTGACTGCTGCCCGGATCAAGCACGGCGTCATCGTGTACGGCAGACTCGACCGCACCGAGCTGCGGCGCCAGGTGAGAGCGTACTCCGGCACAGTCTTCGTCACCGACCAGGCGATCGCCGCCTCTGTGGCCGGAACCACCTGGCTGCCCGTGGCATCTGACAACCAGGCCTCCATCGGCCGAAGCGTTGCCGTGGAAACCCGAACCGACGTCAACCTGGCGACCGAGGCGCTGCGCGCCTTCCTCGTCGACTGAAGTCCTGGCCAACGCGGTGCCAACGCACGTGATCGACCGTCACGTCAACCGGCGATGGTGAAGTTGCAACTTGCTGCAACATCGGTAGCACCCGAAGCACTCTCCGCGATGTAGCCCGTGCTTGCCCGGCTCGGTGACCCGCCCTGTCATCGGTGCTTGTCCTGGGGCTTGCAGCAGACGGAGGTGTCATGTCTCGTTTCCGGCGTGTTCGCGTGCGGTTCTTGAAGTTCGTGGCTGTCGTGGTGTCGTTCGCATTGTTGGTGACTGGGCTGGAGGCCCGGCAGCCGGCGGTTGCAGCTCCCGCGGCGGATCCAATACCGGCGGTTCCAAAGGTGGAGTCGCGACCAGATCTGGTGTCGGCGGTGGTGTCGGCGCGGTCGCAGGGCTCAAAGGTCGAGGTCGAGTCGATGCGGTCGGAGACCTCGACAACCTGGGCCAACCCCGACGGGACCATGACCACGGAGGCGTATTCGGCGCCGATACGGTTCAAGACCGCGGCTGGCGCGTGGCAGTCGATCGACTTGACGCTGTCGAAGGGCACGGACGGGACGCTTGCGCCGAACGGCCACCAGTTGGGGTTGCGGTTAGGAAAGCGGAACGCTGCGACGGGTGGCGTGTTCGCGGCCGCTCAGGCTGGCACGGGTCGTCAGATTGAGTGGCTTGCCCCGTGGAAGCTGCCGGAGCCGACTCTGGACGGCACGAAGGCGACCTACGCCGACGTGCAGCCGGGGGTGGATCTGCGGCTGGATGCGCGCCGGTCGGGTTTCGAGGCCGACTTCGTGGTGAAGCAGCGCCCGGCTGACGGTGTGGTGCCAGTGTGGCGTATCCCGCTGCGCACCAAAGGACTGACTGCACGGCAGCTCGAGGACGGGACGATCGAGTTCGTCGACGCGAAGAACGTGGCCCGGTCGCGGATCCCGGTGGGGCAAATGTGGGACGCGGTCACCGACGAGCACACGAAGATGCCGGTGAACACCGCGTCGGTGGCCATGACCGTGGAGCAGGTGAGGCCGGGCCTGGCGACGCTGGTAATCGCCCCGGACAAGGAGTGGTTCCTGGACCCGGCTCGGGTCTATCCGGTCACGGTAGACCCGGTTTACACGAACGCGTCGGTGCTGACGAGCTTCGACACGTTCGTCCAGTCCGGCTGGCCCAATGACTTGTCTGCCACGACAGATCTTCGAGTCGGCAAGAACGGCACCACGACGGAGCGGTCGTTCCTGAACTTCCCGGGCTCCGCGTTCCAAGGCAAGGACGTGGTATCGGCGTCACTGTCGCTGATGCAATGGGGCGCGACCACCTGCACAGCCACTGCGATGAACCTGCACGCCTCGCTGCCGGCCTCGACCGCGACGCGCTGGACGAACATGCCGGTCACTTCGCAGCAGATCTGGGGCACCGTATCGGCCGCGAAGGGCTTCTCGGCCGCCTGCCCGGCGGACCGCGTGTACGTGGACATGACCGGACTGGCGCAGTACTGGTCCGGCCAGACCGATGCCACCGTGGCAGTGATGCTGAAGGCGGCCAGCGAGACCGACGCGAACGCGTGGAAGAGGTTCTATTCCAGCGAAGGCCCGGCGGTTCCGTACATCTCGCTGACCTGGAACCGGCCACCGAACGCGCCGGCGACGGTCGAAACGACCTCAGCCATCGCGTATGCCGCGCCCGGTGACACCGAGTCGGCGATGTATTCGGCGAGCCTTCGCCCCTGGGTGCAGACCAAAGCAACCGACCCGGACGGTAACACGGTCAAGTACGTGTTCGAGTTCCTGACCGCCTCGAATGCGGTGGTAGGCACGTGCACGTCATCGTCCTACGCATCCGGCACCACGGCCGGGTGCAGACCGGCCACCGATCTACCGGACAACACGCTGCTGTACATCCGGGCGAAGGCGAATGACGGTCGCAAGGACGGCCCGTGGACGAACTATCAAACCAGGCTGCGGATGGGTGCCGCGATACCGACGCAGCCGGTGGTGTCCTGCCCGGCGCCCTACGATGTGAACAACACGTGGACCGACACCACCCCGACCATCGACGTGACCTGCACGATTACCGCGACCGGGACCGGCTACAACGCGCCGGCCTACCTATGGATGTTTGTGGACGGCAAGCGTCCGGCGACCAACTTCCCGGGCGGCTCGGAAGGTCAGATCAAGATCACTCCCTCGAGTGATCCGGCCGTGGCGAAATGGCAGGTGACGTTCAAGCACACCGAGCCCGGCCTGCACACGATCGTTGTTCAGAGCCAGTCCCCGGCAGGTAACTTCTCGCCGAGCGCGACCCAGCGGCTCGGCTGGGGCAGCGCGTCGTTGTCCTCGCCGACCGCGAACCCACGCATCACTACGGCCAACACGATCCGGATCACCGCGGCTGGCCCGCCCAAGGGTACCGCTCCGTCCGTCACAGCGAAGGTCCGCTGGCGGGCGTCGGGGTACGGCGGCGCGGACGACTTGGTCGGCTGGAACGAAGACGGGACTGAGCTGCCGGTGGTCGACAACGGCGCTGGTGGGGTGTCGGTGAACACGCTGTGGGATACCAGCCTCGCCAAGACCGACGCGTTCTTGGACTCCGACCCGAACACCCCGGACATTCAGCCCACGACGCTGGACATCCGGGTACCGGTCAAGCTCGACATCCAGGTCTGCTTTACCTACATTGCCACCGTCCAGTGCACATGGTCGCAGACGCCAGGCACCACCGTGCAGCGGATCCCGCACGCCTTCGGCGACACATTTCCCACTGCCGATGCCGGACCGGGCGAGGTGGCGCTGTGGACCGGTGAGTTCAACATCGAGTCGACCGATGTATCGGTACCCGGCTACACGGGCGACCTGTCGATCTCCCGGTCGCACATGACCTACGAGACGCCTACCGATCAGATCAACGGCGCGTTCGGACAGGGCTGGACCGCGCAGTTCGATGGCGCCGATGCCGGCGTTGCCGGGAGCCAGGTCATCGACCAGACCCGGACCGACGGCACCCTCGTACTTCTGGCCGGCGATGGAACCAGCTTGATCTACCAGTCACCCAGCGGCCGGCGCCGCACCACGGCCTCGTTCGAGGTTGGTGACTGGACTCCGGTCGACGAGAGCACCGAGGGGACCGGTTCAAGGCTGACAATCAGCGGCTCGGGCGCGGCAACGGTCTTGTCGTACGTCGAGGACGGCGGCACTGTCACCACATGGAAGCCCGCTGCGGCGCCCGTATCGAATGCCGCGACCCAGTTCCGCGCTGACGGGATCTCCGAGCCGGGTGTCGCCGGGAAGACGGCGTTCTCCTACGACGGCAACGGCCGTGTGGTTCGGATCCTGGCCCCGCCCGCGCCCGGCGTGACCTGCGGCGCCTACGTGCCAGGCAGCCCGCTGAGCGGGTTGAACCCGGGCTGCCGGGCGCTGCACTTCGACTACACCACTATTGGTGCTACGCGGGTTCGGTTGAGCGCCGCGTGGCTGGACATCTACAACCCTGACAAGATCGGCGGCGCAGGGATGGAGTCGATCCAGGTCGCCGCCTACACCTATGACACCAACGCGCTGCTCACCAAGGTCACCGACCCGCGCTCGGGCCTGTCCACGGAGTACACGTACAACGCCTTAAACCACCTGGCCTCGATCAAACCTGCCGGGCAGGTGCCATACCAGTTCAACTACGTCACTGTCGACCAGCGCGAAAAGCTCGACACGGTTACCCGCCTCCGGCCCGCCGGTGACCCGACGGGCGGCACTGCGACCCTCGGCAAGTACATCTATGACGTTCCGCTGTCAGGCACCGGGCTTCCGGACCTGTCCGCGACCTCGGTCGCCCGGTGGAACCAGAGGACCGCACCCACGAACGGGTTCGCGGTCTTCGGCCCCGACCACCCGCTCAGCGGGGCCCCCGGCGCGACCGACTGGCAGCACGCCCAACTGCAGTACACCGATGCGGCCGGGTATACGGTCAACACAGCTGACTACGGGGCCGGGGATTGGCAGTACGCATCAACCGACTACGACGAGCAAGGCAACGTCGTGCGCGAGCTCGATCAACGTGCCCTGCGTAACGTGATCGGCAACCAACTGCCGGCGGCGAGCGCGGATCAACTCGCTACCTTGACGGTCTACAACGTCGACATCAGAAACGCGGCTGGAGACCAGGTTGTCACCGCGGCCGGCACCCTGGTCACCGACACCTATGGGCCGGCTCGGTACGCCGCACTGAAGAACGGAACCACCGCCTGGATCCGGCCACACACCCACACAACTTTCGACCAGAGCGCACCCAACGCCGGGATCAACCCCGATACATCCCTGCCGTACCGATTGGCCACAACCGACACCTCGTCAGCGTTCGACCCCGGAACAGGCGCCGACCTGGAGATCACCGGCCAGACCCTGACCGACTACTCCGCACCCGTCAGCGGCGACGCCGACGGCTGGGCCACCAGCCTGCCCGGAAGGGTCATCACCGATGTCGACCTGAGCGGAACCAACAGTTCCGGCGACATCGTGCAACTTACTCGCTACGACGGCGAAGGCCACACCATCGAAACCCGGCAGCCAGGCTCCAACGGCACCGACGCCGGAACAGTCAAGACGGTCTACTATACGACGGCACCCAACACCGGCGTACCCGAGTGCGGCAGCAAGCCGCAGTGGGCAGGATTGGTCTGCAAGACGTACCCAGCCGCGGCCCCGAGTTCCGGTCCGAGCCTGCCGACAGCAACCACCACCAACTTCAACTACCTGCTCTCGCCGAAGATAGTCAACGAGACCTCAGGCGCGGTCACCAGGACCAGCACGACCACCTACCTACCCGATGGCCGCGCCCAAACGAAGAAACTGACTGTGACTGGCCTGTCGGGGTCAATGCCCAACAGCGAGAAGACATACAGCTACGACCCGGCGTTGGGTCTGACGACGACGGTCACTGCCAAGCGCGCCGACGCAACGACATCGACCATCACCACCGCATACGACGGCTGGGGACGAAAGACCAGCTACCAGCCGGACGGCCAGGGCCCCACCGCTACGGCCTACAACGCCGCCGGCGACGTCGCCACGATCAATGACTACAACGGTTCCACCCAGTACACCTACGACGGATCCGACGCCGATGGTCGCTCAGAGCACCGAGGCCTGCTAACCAAAGTCGACGTCACTGTCGCTGGCGCCACCTACACGTCCACAGGAGCTTACGACGCTGCGGCCGGCCTCATCCTGCAGAAGCTGCCAGGCGGGGTCACGCAGTACAGCGACATCGACTCTGCCGGCCAGGTCGCCGGCCTGCGATACACCGGTCAAGTCACCACAACCAACCCCGACGGTTCGACCACGGTCGACCCCAACGGGCCCTGGCTGTCGTGGTCCCTCGAGAACGATGTCACGGGCCGCGTCACCCACGAGTGGACCCCTGACGGCGCCGCCTTCACTACATCGTCGGGCGGCGCACTCCCGTACGACCGGCGCTACACCTATGACAATGCCCGCCGCCTGACACAGGTCAACGACCGCACCGCGGCGACATCCGGTGTCAACGTCACCGACCCGAACCAGGCCCCCGCCTGCGTGACCCGGACGTATGGCTTCGACGTCAACGACAACCGGCTGGCCAAGGCAACCGCTCCAGCGGCAACGGACGGATCGTGTAGCACATCTGGCGCTACGACCGTCACTCGCGCCTTCGACACCGCCGACCGGCCGAGCACCTATACCTACGACGAGTTCGGCCGCACCACCAGCATCACGGCCGGCGACTCACCAATGCCTGCGAACGGTGCGACCACATTGAGGTACTACGACAACGACGCCATCCGCAGCATCGCGCAAGGCTCGACCACAACCACCTACGAGCTGGATGCCGCCGACCGCCGCAGCACGGAAACCACTACAACTACCGGCGGCCCGACCACAGCAAAGACCGCCCACTACGACGACGAGTCCGACAACCCCACCTGGGTCGACGAGACCGGAACCAGCTACCGCTATGCCGACACCGTCGGTGCCAACCTTGGTCTGACCATCAGCAATGGCGCCGACCTCACCCTCATTAACCCCCACGGCGACGTCGTCACCACCGTCGACGTGCCATCAGCAAGCGGCGTCGCGGAAAGCCTCGCTGGCTGGAGAAATTTTGACGAGTACGGCAACGCCTCCACAGCCACCGCCTCAACGGGACCCCTCAATTACGGATGGCTGGGCGGCAGCCAGCGAGCAACCACCCCGACAGGCCTCATGCTGATGGGCGCCAGGGTGTACAACCCTGCCACCGGATCCTTCGGATCTGTCGATCCCGTACGCGGTGGAAATGCGAACGCCTACACTTACCCCGGCGACCCCATCAACCGGTTCGATCTCAACGGTCAGCGGGAGTACAACGGATCCCGTCCGAACAACAATTACCGACCGTTCACCAAATCTAGGTATCGCAGCGTATGGAGGAAGTACCGGAGCATCAAGAGAAACGTCCGTGCGATCAAGCGGGACATGAAGAGGGGGATCCGGCGGGGTCGGATCAACTGGAAATGTATCGGACGTATCCTCGTCCTCCTTGCGTACTTCGGAGGCCTCGTCGCAGCTATGGCGACCGCGCCGATATGGACCCCGCTGCTCGGGCCGGCGGCTGCATGGGCCTGGTGGGGGATCGCTATGGCATGGGTTGGGATGATCGCGCCCATCATGGATATGTCGGAAGCATGCAGTCGACGCATGGGCGGACGGGATTGAGGATAGAGTGCTAAGAAATGGGTCCATCGCGATCGGCGTCGTTGGCCTGATCGGCATAGGATTGAGCTTGAGTGAGAGGTCTGTGTCAGGGGTTACTGTCGGCGTATTTCTGCTTATCCTCGGGGCGGCCCTGTACAGAATGAGGGTATCGACGCACTGGACCGGCAGCCTTGAAATAACAAAGCCGGCTCTGGTCGGGGCGACAATGGGTGGTCTATTCGTGATTCTTGCCTTGGTCTATGTGCTGATCAATGCGGCAGATGCAACCGCTGTCGTTGGTGCAGTGATCGGAATGCTCGTGATCACCGTGATCGTGACCTATGTCGTAACGCGATTCATTACCCAGACCAGGGGGACCAAGCAGAGCTGAAATCTGCAACTGGCCGGGGCGTCAACGAAGCGATCAACCGCAGGAGCCGAATGCGATCCGGAGCGTGTCCGTTAGGCGAACCGCTAACGGACACGCCCCGGAGTCGAGTGGAACCTGTCGGCTCCACCCCTCCTACGGCATCGCGACATGTCGAGGTGAGCCGTGATATCGCATCGACCTGCCTGTGTGGAGTTTTTGAAGTGTGTGGTAATTCCAATTCTTCTACCGTGGTAGATCGATGCCTTTTCTGACGCGCCGATCGTCACCGACACACCGGGCCCAGCCAGGCACCCAACTCCCATTCTATCTTTCTCTGTTCTCTGTCTTTCCTCTAGATCTTCTTGTTCTTGAAGTTCTTCAGTATTTCTGAAGAACCCGCTCTTTTCTTTTGAAGGCTTCTGAATAGTCTTCTGGTTTGTTCCTGCCATTTCCTCGAGATGCCAGACCTCTCCAGCCTGCTCTCCTCTCTACACCCTTCCGGCTGCTCGTGATCCTGAACCGGGACGCGGAGATCAACGCCCTGCGCAGTTGCGGGCTGGACTTCCACGCCGACTACCAGCAGCTGGCGCCCGCGCGGGAGACGATCGGCCTGGAGGTCTGGATCCCGAAGGCCGAGCGGCCCGCCCAACCGGCCGGATGAGATCCTGAACCTCGCAGTTCGGACAGTTCGGACAGGTCGGACGGGAAGGTGTCGCATGATCAAGGTCGGTGTCCTGGGGGCCAAGGGCAGGATGGGCGCTCAGACGTGCCTCGCGGTCGAGGAGGCTGCCGACTGTGAGCTGGTCGCGCAGCTCGACCAGGGCGACACGCTCGATGCGCTGACCGAGGCCGGCGCCGAGGTCGTCGTCGACTTCACCCGGCCCGAGGTCGTGATGGACAACCTGGCCTGGTGCGTCGAGCACGGCATCCACGCGGTAGTCGGCACCACCGGCTTCGACGACGAGCGGCTCGCCACGCTGCGCGGGCTGCTGGAGAAGTCCCCGGAGACCGGCGTACTGATCGCGCCGAACTTCTCGATCGGGGCCGTCCTGATGATGCAGTTCGCCGCGAAGGCCGCGCCGTACTACGAGTCCGTCGAGATCGTCGAGCTGCATCACCCGGACAAGGTGGACGCTCCGTCCGGCACGGCCCGGCGTACGGCGGAACTGATCGCGGACGCCCGCCGCGAGGCCGGCTCCGCTCCGATCCCGGACGCGACCACGACGGCGCTCGACGGTGCTCGCGGCGCGGACGTCGAGGGGATCCGGGTGCACGGCGTCCGGCTGCGCGGCCTGATCGCGCACCAGGAGGTGCTGTTCGGGGACGAGGGCGAGACGCTGACGATCCGGCACGACTCGATGGCCCGGGTCTCGTTCATGGCCGGCGTCCTGCTCGGCGTACGGCGGATCGGTGACGCGCCCGGCCTCACCGTCGGACTCGAGCACTTCATGGACCTGTCCTGAGATGAGGGCCAAGCAGACCGCGATCCTGCTGGCGGTCGTGTTCGTCGCGTACGCCGGGCTGATCGGCTGGCGGGGCGTGCTGCTGATCAAGGTCGGTACGCCGGTGTCGGTCGGGCTCGGGCTCGCGGTCCTGGTGATCCCGGTGATCGGTGCGTACCTGGTCTGGCGCGAGATCCAGTTCGGGCGCCAGACCGAGCACCTGGCGCGCGAGCTGGAGGCGGCCGGCGGTTTGCCGGTCGACGATCTGCCGCGCCGGCCGTCCGGCCGGGTGGACCGGGCCGCCGCGGACGAGGCCTTCGGACGGTACAAGGCGGAGGCGGAAGCGGCCCCCGAGGACTGGCGGGTGTGGTTCCGGCTGTCGACGGCGTACGACGCCGCGGGGGACCGGAAACGGGCCCGGGAAGCGATGCGAACGGCCATCGCGCACCGTCATCAGACACCGTGAGTTACCTGTGAGTTCGCTGTGAACCCCTCGGTATGACTGACAAGCGGGTGCGGAACGCGATATTTTCTCAGGTACGTGGCAGCCGCCACGTAAAGGTCGGAGACTGGGTGGGGCCGTCCTGTGCCATCAGACGGATCTCGCCGCGGCACGGGCGACGTACAGGGGGCTGGGTTCGGCGGGCTGTTGCGCCGGCACCGACGGGAGGCGGGGCTGTCGCAGGAAGCGCTGGCCGAACGCGCCGGTCTCAGCGTTGACGCGATCGCGGCGTTGGAGCGAGGACGCCGGCGTGCGCCGCGGGCGCAGACGCTGCGTCTGCTCACGGACGCCCTGCGGCTCGGCGAGCCCGAGCAGGCCCTGCTGACGGCGGCAGCACGCAAGGAGGGCGGCACCGTACGGCTGCCGCTGCGGCAACCACCGGTGCCGATCAACGAGCTGATCGGGCGGACGACCGAGCTGACCGCGACCACACGCTTGCTCGGGCAGCGACTGACTCGTTTGCTGACCTTGACCGGACCAGGCGGTGTCGGCAAGACCCGCCTCACCCTGGCACTGACGGGCGACGTGGCGGACAACTTCCCCGACGGCGTCTGCTGGGTGCCGCTCGCGTCGGTCACCGACTCCGCGGCGGTCGCACCTACGGTCGCAGCGTCGATCGGCATGCATCTGCTGGAGGGCACGCGGCTGGTCGAGGAGATCGCCGAGCAGATCGGCCGGAGCACGATGCTGCTGGTGCTCGACAACTGCTCGCACCTGGTCGCGACGGTCGGGCAGGTCTGCTCGACCCTGCTCGAGCACTGCCCGAACCTGTCGATCCTCGCGTCCAGCCGGGAGCTGCTACGACTGCCGGGCGAGAGCGTGTACGTCGTACCCGCACTGGCCCTGCCGCACGACGAGGACCGAGTGGCGTCGTCGGAAGCGGTGCGGCTGTTCGTCGAACGCGCCATCGCGCGCGGCTACGACCCGACCGGCGAGCTCGACCAGGTCGCGCGCGTGGTACGCCGCCTGGAGGGCATGCCGCTCGCGATCGAGCTGGCCGCGGCGCGGACGAACGTGATGACGATCGAGGAACTGGCGAGCGAGCTCGAGACGTCGTTCAGCATCCTGGCCGGCGGTCCACGCACCGCGTCGCCTCGCCAGCAGTCGATGTACGGCGCGATCGAGTGGAGCCACGCACTGCTCAGCGAGGCGGAGCGGGAGATGTTCGCCCGGCTGTCGGTGTTCGCCGGTGGGTGGACGCTGGGTGCGGCCGCGGCGGTCATGCCCGGTGGCGCGTCCCGGGTCGAGGCCCTCGACCTCATCGGGCGGCTGGCCGACAAGTCGCTGATCCGGGTGGTCAGGCGCGGCGGCGTCGCGCGGTATTACATGCTCGGCGTGATTCGGGAGTTCGCAGCCGATCGCCTGCGCGCCGCGGGACAGACGGACGAGGCGGCCGAGCGGCACGCGCAGTACTACGTCGGTCTGGCCGAGGACTCGGAGAGCCATCTGCGTGGACCGGAGCAGGGGGAGTGGCTCGACCGGTTGGACGGTGAGCTCGCGAACCTGCGATCCGCGATGGCCTGGGCGCTGCGGACCAGCTCGGTCGAGGAGGCGTTGCGGCTGGCCGGCGGGCTGTGGCTGTTCTGCTACCTCCGCGGGCACTACGCCGAGGGCAGTCAGTGGCTCGAGCGTGCCCTGCAACTCGGCGACTCTGTGCCGCCCGAACGGATCGCGGAGCTCGCGACGGTGTGCGCGAAGGCGAACCTCGGCACCGGGACGCTGGCGTTCCTCCAGTGCGAGTACGACGCCGCGACCGAGCGGCTGCAGACCGCGCTGCGGCAGTACAGGGAGCTCGGCGACGCGTCTGGTACGGCGTTGGTGCTCCAGCGCCTCGGCGGCGTCGCACGCGAACGCGGGGACTACGGGGCAGCGGAGGACCTGCACTGCGAGAGCTACGACCTGTACGAGAGCCTCGGCGACCGGGCGGGGATGGCCTGGGCCCACAATTACCTCGGCTTCGTGGCCTGGCTCCGCGGCGATCTCGAGATCGGCGCGCGCCGGTGCCGCCGGGCGCTCGACAGCTTCCGGGTCGTCGGGGACGGGGAAGGAACCGCCTGGTCGCTGATCAGCCTCGGCGCGATCGCGCAGTACGGCGGTGACCTCGCCGAGGCCGAGGACCTGCTGCAGGAGAGTCTCGCGCTGTCGCAACGGCTCGGGTACCGCGAGGGTGTCGCCTGGTCGCTGAACCAGCTCGGTATCGTCGAACGCCGGCGTGGCCTGACCGACCGCGCCGTACACCTGCTCGACGAAAGCCTGGCCGAGCATCGCGATCTGGGGGACCGGTGGCGATCGGCCAGTGTGCTCGAGGAGCTGGCCGCCGTCGCACAGCAACGCGAACGCAGCGAGTACGCCGCTTTCCTGCTCGGTGCGGCCGACGGGGTCCGCGAAGTCATCCGGGCGCCCGTGCCGGAGATCGAGAAGGCCGGTTGCGAGGCCACCCGAGCCGCGGTCGAAGCGTCGCTCGAGCGGCGCGCTTTCCGGGCCGCCTGGTCGGCCGGCCGCGCGGCGCCGTTGGCCGCGGTTGCGGACGGTTATCCGCCGCCGGGAGCTACACCGGCGGCGCGGACTCGCGATCCACTCTGAGCGGGCGTGCCTCGCGGAGCACCACGACCTGGGGGATCGACGATGCCCCGCGAGGGATCTGAGGGCGCGGATCCAGAATCTGTGACCCGGCCGGCTGTGTCCTCTGTCTGACCCCCCAGGCAGTCCCCCCACCTCACAGCCGGCCGAAGCCACATCGGCGATGGTCGCCGGTCGTCGAGCCCTCCCAGACGACGATCGGTTCCTCCGCGCTGTCTCAAGGTTGCCGTGATCACGCTCTGTCGCACAGGGACGGAACCCTGACATCGCCCTGACAAATTTGTCCTGACAACGAAATCCCCGGCCGGATTTCGCCGACCGTGACCGCGAACTGCCGTTCCGTAGGGAAAGTCGGACCGGCTTTCAGGCGCTCGCTACGGCAGATATCCGGAAACGGCTTTTGTGAATCCGGCGATCTTTCGTAAAGGAGTACCGGCGCCCTCGTCGAAACCGGGCTGCTCGGCCTCGGGAGCGGGGATGCCTTCACCGACGCAGCTGACGTCCTTGGCCGGTGCGACCCCGGTGGTGAGGAACGTGTTGATGATCCGGTCGGCGCAGCGGTTCACGCCGCCGTAGATGCCGTGGTCGCCTTCGCGGGTGACGGTCAGCAGCCGCGAACCGGCGTACCGGCTGTGGGCCGCCGCGGCGAGGCTGTAGCTGGTCGCCGGGTCGTGCACCGACTGCACCATCAGCGTTGTGGGCAAGCCTTTGCCGGTCGGTGTGGGCATCGTCAGGTTCGGACGGTCCCAGTAGAAGCAGGGGTTCTCCGACATCGTCCAGCCGACCAGCGGGAAGTGCGGACCGAGGCGGGCGGCGAGCTGTTCGCCGTACTCGCGGCCTTGTGGCCAGGCCGAGTCGTTGCAGGTGATCGCGGTGAAGGTCGCGTCCTCGGCGTCGTCTTCACCGAGCATCCGGAGCCCGACCGGCGACCGGCCGGCGCGCTCGACGAGCTGCTGCTGGCGGGCCTTCGAGAGCGCGTCGACCTTGCGTTGCGCGGCCCGCGGGCCGCCTTTTGCCTGCGTCGTGGAAAGGTCATGGAGAAATAGCAGGTCGGCCGCGAGGGAATGGAAATCGAGCTTCGAGTACATATCCCCGGTGACCATCAGGTCGAGGGTGTTCTCGTCGTACCTGACGGTGACCGCGCCGTCCATGAACTCCTCGGTCGCGGGCTGCTCCTTGAGGTCCCGTCGTAACCGTTCGTACAGGCGGATGACCGCACCCGGCGTCCCGCCTAGGTGCAGTTGGTCGTCGTACTTGGCCGCCCAGGGCGCGAAGTCCTCGCGGAACCGGCGCTCGAACGCCTGCGGCTGGCTGACGAACGTGTCCAGCCAGCCCTTGGTGAAGTCCGTGTTCGAGTCCAGCACGAAGCGGCCGACGTGCTCGGGGAAGTAGGTCTGGTAGTACGCGCCGAGCCAGGTGCCGCCGGAGTACCCGACGTAGTCCATCTTGTCGAAGCCGAGCAGCCGCCGGATCAGGTCCATGTCCTGCACGGTCTGCGCGGTGGTGATGTAGGGGAGCAGGCCGCGGGACTGCTGGTCGCAGTACGTCTGCGTCATCGCCGAGGCCTCGGCGATCAGGTCGCGGGTCGCGGGATCGCGGTCGCGCGCGTCCATCGTGTAGCCGGGGGCGCCGTCGCAGCTCGCGTTCGAGCTGCCGCCGGTGCCGCGCGGGTCGAAGCCGACGGCGAGGTGATCCTTGGCGAGCGCCGGCTGGCTCGCGAGGTACGGCGCCATCCCGAGGCCGGCGCCACCGGGTCCGCCGGGGTTGCCGAACACGACGCGGCTCGGCTTGCCCTTGGACGGGGCGACCTTGCTGACCGCGATCTGCAGGTCGTGCCCGGCGTACTGGTTGGCCCAGTCGCGCGGGACGGTGATCTTCGCGCAGTACGTGCGGAGCTCGGCGTCGCCGCACTCGAACCAGCGCGGCTTCTGCTCGAGGTACTTGTTCGCCACCTGATGTGGCTTGTCGACGACGGTCGCCGATTGCGTCGACGCCGTCGCGCCCGAGCCCGGCACGACGAGAACAGCGGCAGTGGACAGCGCCAGGGCTGCCGCGCCGAGGGCCAGGGGAACGTACTTCATGCAGACTCCAGCGGATGGCCATGTGTGATCGGTCCGTGACAATCTGTCATGCCCACCAGCGCGCGTCGAGCACCACCCCCGGCCCGTCGCCAACCGACGACCTGCTATGAACCTGCTGTCGGCAGGAAGTAGGCGAGCATCCGGATTCGCCGGCTGCCCTCCGGCGGCTCGGTGCGGTTCAGGTACGGCTTGAGCATCGTCTCCAGATCCTCCTGGATGGTCCGCAGCTCCTCGGCCGTCACCGTCATACCGGCGTTGAACAGGCCTGCCGATCGTGCCCAGTCCAGCTCCAGGTCCGGCTCGGTCTTCTCGACCCAGTCCCGCGGCACCTGCTCGTAGTTGAGCAGCATCGCGTTGCTCAGCTCGCGTGCGGCCCGCTGGACATCCTCGGACCCGGACTCGGGGATCTCGAAGTAGATCCCACGTCCGACCGCCCGCCAACCGTCGCCCTCCGACACGACGAGCCCGACTTCCATGAGCCCCTCGACGTCGCGACGCGCTGTTTCGGCATCGATCCCCGCCACCTCGGCCAGCTCGGCGAGTGTCGCCGTACCGCCGCGGGTCAGCCGGTCCATCAGCCTGAGCCGCACCGGGTCGGCCAACGCCCGCAGCGCCGCCGCGTCGGTGACCACCATGTCCCCGACGTCGTTCACCTCGACCTGTGTCATGCGCGCAAGAATCGCATGCCGGCAGGTTGCTGCCGGGAGGCGTCGACCAGTCGATGCAGCCGTGCGGCGGAACCGAACGTGGGGACCTCGTCGGGCCTGCTCACGATCCGCTGGTACAGACGCGCGACGCCGGCGGGCTCGAGCGGCAGACCAGGCGTTGTCCGGTAGCTGTCGGGGATGCTGAGCAGTTCGCCGTTGCGCCGTACGGTGAACTCGGAGATCTGGAGTTGCGCGGCCCAGGGGTTGTCGTCCGGCGCGGACTCGACCAGCAGTGTTGCATCGGTGCCGGTGATCTCGAGGCGTGTCCCGGGCACGCCGGGCTCGCCGTCGTGGAGATGCGCCGAGAACGCCGCACCGCCGGCCAGTTCGCCGATCACGTCGAGCGTGTCCGGGGCCGTGACGTCGATCGGCTCGCCGGTTTCCGCGATCAGGTGATCCGGGTGCTGGATCGTCGAGAGTCCGGCCACCCGGTCGATCGGCTCGGTGACATGCTCGACCAGGTCCAGCGCGTGCCCGCCGAGCACCTCGACCAGGCCGGCCCCGGCGGAATCGTCGTACGTGTACGCCGTCCAGCCCGGGACCTCACGGGTCGATCCCTTCGACCTCGAGCTGCTCAGACGCACCGAGGTGATCCGGCCGACGGCGCTCGCCAGGACCAGATTCCGGGCGTACTCCACGCCAGGGGAGAAGCGCCCCTGGAGCCCGGTGAACGTGCGTACGCCGGCGCTCGTCGCCGCCTGCTCCAGCTCCACCGCCTCGGCGACTGACATCGCCAGCGGCCACTCGCAGTACACGTCCTTGCCGGCAGCGATCGCCTCCTGCACCAGCTGGGCGTGGGCTGACACCTTCACCGTCACCACCACAAGGTCCACGGCGGGATGCCGCGCGAGCTCGGCCGCACTCGCGAACGCGTGCGGCACGCCGAACACCTGAGCGGCCTGTCGTGCCGACTCCTCGCGACTGGTGCTAACGGCAACCAGCTCGAAGTCCGGAAGGGAGCGCAGTGCGGGGATATGTGCCCGCATAGCCCATCCGCGATCCGGACTGGCCCCGATGATCCCGACCCGCATCCTCGTCCTCCACTCTAAACGGACTTCTGGCGTCCGTTTCTGGCCACCAGCTTAACCGGACGGCGGGAGTCCGGTTAAGCTTGGTCCATGGACAGTGCGGTTGACCGGCTGCTCGAGGGGCCTGCGCCGAGAGCGGACGCCCGGCGAAACGTCGAGCGACTGGTGGCTGCCGCCCGGGCCGCGGTGGACGAGGTCGGGACTGCGGTGACCGCTCACGAGATCGCCCGGCGGGCGGGCGTCGGCATCGGTACCTTCTACCGCCGGGTCCCGTCCCGGGAGGCGCTGCTCGAGGCCGTCCTCGCCGGTGCGATCGACGAGATGACCGAGCTGGCCCGGGCCGCACGTGCCGCCGACGATCCGTGGCCGGCCTTCTGTGCCTTCGCCGCGGATTACATCCGGCTCCGCGCGACCAGTTGCGGCTTGAACGAGGCGCTCGGCGGCGCGGGCGGGCTCGCCCTGGCGGACCGCATCGACGAGTTCCGCACGGAGTTCCGTGGGCTCGTACGGCGCCTGCAGTCCGCCGGCGTACTCCGGGCGGGACTGACCTTCCGCGACATCGCTTTCGCGCTGGCGGGTGTCGTCCCGCAGGTGCGGACGCTGGGGATGACCGCAGACCGGACGCAGTGGCGCAGGACTCTGCAGATCGTGCTCGACGGCGTCCGTGCGACCTGATCGGTCGCGGTCT
Organism: uncultured Actinomycetota bacterium; assembly: GCA_963822475.1. GTDB lineage: Bacteria > Actinomycetota > Actinomycetes > Propionibacteriales > Kribbellaceae > Kribbella. The sequence goes on along the minus strand of CAWGHT010000004.1, from coordinate 551,990 downwards.
ACTCCGTGCCGGGGTCGGTGTGGAGGCGGATCTGCTTGATGCGGACGGACTCGTCGCCGTAGAGGTCGAGTTCGCGGTGGGCGCCGTCGGGGGCCCAGCCGGAGTCGGTGTAGAAGGCGCGGAGTACGTCGTCGGTCGAGTTGACCCAGACCGTGACGCGCCGGAAGCCGTCGGCGCGGACCGTGTCGACGACGGCGTTCAGGAGCCGGGAGCCGTGGCCGGCGCGGGTCGCCTCCGGGCTGACGGCGAGCTCGGCGATCAGCGCGTCGTGCTGCTGGTCGGCGTCCGGGTCGTCGGACGGCGTGATGGCCGCGAAGCCGACCAGGGTGCGGCCGGCCAGTGCGACCATCACCCGGTTCCGCGCCTCGCCCGGAGCGACCAGCGCGGCCCGCCACTGGGCCGCGAACTGCGCCGGGTTGAGATCGGCGAGGACATCGGCCGGCAGCAGCCCGGCGTACGACGTACGCCAGGCCGCGACCTGGATCTCGCCGATCTCTCCTGCCTCCGCGGGCAGCGCGAGCCGGACGCTGGTTTCAGCTACCGGAGTGTCACCGGACAGATCCGAGAGGTTGGCCGGTTCCGGTACGCCGAAGTCGCTCATGCTCGCCTCGCTGGCGCTCGGCTCCAGCACGAGCGACAGGTCGCTCTACTTTGTTCGCTCGCTGCGCTCGCATGACCGCAATCCTCGCAAGTCAGTAGACGAGCTTGCGCAGCAGGGTCTCGGCCGGACCGCGGTAGGAACGCCGGCTCATCGCGTACGCCCCGACGACCGAGACGACCCAGACGCCGATCGCGACCAGCGCCGCGGTGTACGCCGTACTTCCGAAACGCAGGTCCAGCGTGAACGGGGCGAGCAGGACCATCCACGAGACCGACTGGAACAGGTACCCGGACAGCGACCGCTGACCGAGCGCGGAGATCGCGCGGACGGGCAGCGACTGCTTGCGGATCCGCAGGACGAGCAGGCCGAACAGAGCGACGTACCCAGGACCGCCGAACATGCCGGACACGTGGGACAGGAAGCTCAGGGCGTCCACCGCGCTCTCGTCGACGTGCATCCAGCCGGCACCGACCAGCGCGAGCGGCAGGCCGCCCAGAACGGTGATGCCGAGGCCGCCGACGGCCACTCGGGTGAGCAGGGTCTTGTGGGCGCCCGGGTTCTCCAGGATCTGCTTGCGGGCGGCCCAGATGCCGAGCCAGACGATGACGATGAAGCCCATGACGCTCGCGGCGTGCATCGGGTACTCGTGCAGCCGGTCGACCAGGCTGCCCAGGTACGACGAGGCGGCCAGCGACGGGTTCGGGGAGTTCGTCAGCGCGTGCGCCGGACCGGAGCTGTTGACGATCGCGAGCACGGCCTTGGCGCCGATGAACAGGACCTCGACGGCCATGAACGCCCAGATGACGAGGACGATCCGGTGGAACTTGTCGCCGCGGTTGAGCAGGAACAGCGTGCAGATGATGCCGACGATGCCGTACGCGCCGAGGAAGTCGCCGAAGTACAGCAGCGTCGCGTGCACGAGGCCGAAGGCGATCAGCCAGGCGTTGCGCTTGAGCAGGACCCGCCGGACGGCGCCGGGCGTGGCGCCTGAGGACCGCTGCCGCCGGGCCAGCTGGACGAGGCCGTAGCCGAACATCACCGCGAACACCGGGTAGGCCCGGGCGTCGACGAAGGTGAGTTTGAGGAAGTTCAGGATCCGCTCGAAGCCGTGCGGCGCGCTCTCCACGCCGGGCTGGCCGGCGAACGCGAAGTTGGCGCTGTTCGCCAGGCCGATCAGCAGCAGCATCGCGCCGCGGATCAGGTCGGGGGCCAACGCGCGCTCCCGGCCGGTGACCGGGCCGCGGTGATCGGTTCGATGGTCGGCGGCCGGGAGGGTGGTTGTAGTCACGGTGTCCTCCGAAAACTGTGGAAGGGTTGAGCTGTTGACTCAATCCTCGCGACCCCGGCCAGTCGCTCCCAGAGCGTCAAACCCACTCTCTGAGGTGGGTCCAGCACCACCTTTGTGACACTTGTTGTTGATTCTGAGAAAAAGTGTCACATATGCTGTCGGTATGGACTTCCAGGCGACCATCGACGCCGACGGCCGGATCGAGCCGCGGGACGCGATGCCGGACGGGTACCGCAAGACCCTGATCCGGCAGATCGCGCAGCACGCGCACTCCGAGATCATCGGCATGCAGCCGGAGGGCAACTGGATCAGCCGCGCGCCGTCGCTGCGCCGCAAGGCGATCCTGATGGCGAAGGTGCAGGACGAGGCCGGCCACGGTCTCTACCTGTACGCCGCCGCGGAGACGCTCGGCGTGGATCGCGCCGACCTGCTCGACCTGCTGCACAGCGGGAAGCAGAAGTACTCCAGCATCTTCAACTACCCGACGCTGACCTGGGCCGACATCGGCGCGATCGGCTGGCTGGTCGACGGCGCCGCGATCGTCAACCAGGTCCCGCTCTGCCGCTGCTCCTACGGGCCGTACGCGCGGGCGATGGTCCGGGTCTGCAAGGAGGAGTCGTTCCACCAGCGGCAGGGGTTCGAGATCCTTTACACGTTGTCGAACGGCACTCTCGAGCAGAAGGCGATGGCTCAGGATGCGCTGGACCGCTGGTGGTGGCCGTCGCTGATGATGTTCGGCCCGCCGGACGCGGCGTCGACGCACTCGGAGCAGTCGATGGCGTGGGGGATCAAGCGGCACAGCAACGACGAGCTGCGGCAGCGGTTCGTCGACATGACCGTGCCGCAGGCCGACGTACTCGGGCTGCGCGTCCCTGACGACGGGCTGGTCTACGAGGACGGGCACTACCGGTTCACCGAGCCCGACTACACCGAGCTGTACGACGTGGTGAAGGGCAACGGTCCGTGCAACCAGCAGCGGCTGTCGCGTCGCGTGCAGGCGCACGAGGACGGCGCCTGGGTCCGTGAGGCCGCAGCGGCCTATGCGTCGAAGCGAGCGGAGCGTGCCGCATGATCGAGCCGCTCTGGGAGGTCTTCGTTCGGTCGCGTCGTGGGCTGTCGCACACGCATGTCGGCAGCCTGCATGCGCCGGACGCGACGATGGCGTTGCGGAACGCGCGGGACGTCTACACGCGTCGGCAGGAGGGCGTGTCGATCTGGGTGGTGCGTTCGTCTGACATCACGGCGTCCTCGCCGGACGAGAAGGACGAGTTCTTCGACCCGGCCGGCGACAAGGTGTACCGGCACCCGACGTTCTACGAGGTCCCGGAAGGCGTCGAGCACCTGTGAACGACCTGCTTGAGTACACACTCCGCCTCGGTGACGACGCGCTGATCGCGGCGCAGCGCACCGGCGAGTGGATCGCGGCCGCGCCGCAGCTCGAGGAGGACGTTGCGCTCGGCAACATCGCGCTCGACCAGCTGGGACAGGCGCGTTCGCTGCTGCAGTACGCCGGCTCGCTGGACGGTCGCACCGAGGACGAGCTCGCGTACTTCCGGGACGAGCGCGAGTTCCTGAACCTGCAGTTGTGCGAGCTGCCGAACGGTGACTTCGCGTTCGCGATGGCACGGTTGCTGTACTTCGCGACGTACCAGCATCTGCTGTACGACGAGCTGCGGTCGTGCGCCGACGAGACGCTGGCCGGCGTGGCGGGGAAGGCGGTCAAGGAGGTCGCGTACCACGTCGACCACGCGACGCAGTGGGTGCTGCGGCTGGGCGACGGGACCGAGGAGAGCCACCGGCGGATGCAGGCCGCGTTGGAGGCGCTGTGGCCTTACACCGCAGAGATGTTCGAGTCCGACGACCTTGGTGCAGCGGCTGGACGTAGCCGTGGATCCCTCGACGCTGCAGGACGCATGGACCCAGCCGCGTCCTGGCCGTCATCGACGAGTCCACCTGCGAGCGGCCTACGTCGTCGTACCAGCACTCCGGCGGTCGTTCGGGTCGTCATACCGAGCACATGGGCTTTCTGTTGGCCGAGCTGCAGCATGTGGCGCGTTCGCATCCGGGGGCGACATGGTGAGCGACGCCGCCATCCTCGAAGCGGTCGGCGAGGTCGCGGATCCCGAGGTGCCGGTGCTGACGATCGCGGACCTCGGCGTACTGCGTGGCGTGCGGCACGAGGGTGAGGAGGTCGTCGTGACGATCACCCCGACGTACTCCGGCTGTCCCGCGATGGACCTGATCCGCCACGAAGTCGAACTGACCCTCAACCACTTGGGTGTAGACGGCCGAGTCGAAACCGTCCTGTCGCCGGCGTGGACGACCGACTGGATGACCGAAGCAGGCAAGACCAAGCTGACCGAGTACGGCATCGCCCCACCTTCAGGCACTGGTCAGGTCCTGCTGCAGTTGAGCATTCGCTGCCCGTTGTGCGGCTCGCCCAACACCTCCGAGCTCAGCCGCTTCGGCTCGACCTCCTGCAAGTCGCTCTGGCGCTGCAACTCCTGCCGCGAACCCTTCGACCACTTCAAGGCGATCTAGATGACGCCCATCGCCCCGCGCCGGCGCGCAACGTTCCACTCGCTCAAGGTCGCCGCGATCGAGCCCATCACCGACGACGCGGTCGCGATCACCTTCGCCGTACCGCCGGAGCTCGCGGACGAGTACGAGTTCACCGCGGGCCAGCACCTGACGGTCCGCCGTACCGGAGAAGAGGTACGCCGCAGCTACTCGATCTGCTCGCCTGCGGGATCAGGCGTGTTGCGGATCGGTGTGAAGCGCCTCCCCGGCGGCGACTTCTCGTCGTACGCCGCCAAGGTCCTGAAGGTCGGCGACGAGCTCGACGTGATGACCCCGCTCGGCCGCTTCGGTACGACGTTCGACGCCGCCAACGCCAAGCACTACGCGTTCGTTGCCGCGGGCAGCGGAATCACGCCCGTGCTGTCGCTGGTCGCGACGATCCTCTCGATCGAACCGTCCAGCCGGGTGACCTTGCTGTACGGCAACCGGACCGCGGGTTCGGTGATGTTCGCTGACGAGCTAGCCGATCTGAAGGACCGGTGCGCCGAGCGCCTGCACCTCGTGCACGTGTTGTCGCGCGAGACGACCGAGGTGGAGCTCTTCAGCGGCCGCATCGACGCGGACCGGCTGCAGCGGATGTTCGCGACGATCCTCCCGCTGGACTCGGTCGACGAGTGGTTCCTCTGCGGCCCGTACGCGATGGTCGTCGGGGCCCAGGAGCTCCTGCTGTCCGAGGGCGTCGCGCGCGAACACGTCCACGCCGAGCTGTTCCACGTCGGCGACGAGGCTCCGAAGGCGCCGGTCGAGGAAACCGCTGTCGACGAGGACGCCGCCCAGGTGACCGTGATCCTCGACGGCCGCCGGTCGACGTTCCCGCTGGGGGAGCACTCGAAGGCGGTGCTGGACGCGACCCTCGCCGTACGGTCCGATGCGCCGTTCGCGTGCAAGGGCGGCGTGTGCGGCACCTGCCGCGCGAAGGTCCTCGACGGCACCGTCCGGATGGACACGAACTGGGCGTTGGAACCCGACGAGATCCGCGCGGGCTACGTCCTCACCTGCCAGTCCCACCCCACCACACCCACGGTCACCCTCGACTTCGACGCCTGAGGGACCCCCGCGCAGGCAGAACCCCCGATCAGCCGCTCGAACCGGCGGAAATCGGGGGTTCTGCCTGCGTAGGGAACCTCAGTCGGTGCCAGATTCCATGGCGGCGCGGTCGAGGAGCTCGTCTTCCTCGGTGGCTTCGCCGCGGGAGGCGATGGCTTCGGCGCCGCCCGTCGGGAGGTCGCCGATCAGCTCGGTGGACGACGCGAGCGCGGGGTTGGACGAGCCGAACATGCCGAGGCCGGCGTACTGCTCCAGCTTCGCGCGCGAGTCCGCGATGTCCAGGTTCCGCATGGTCAGCTGGCCGATCCGGTCGACCGGGCCGAACGCCGAGTCCACGACCCGCTCCATCGACAGCTTGTCCGGGTGGTAGCTGAGCGCGGGGCCCGTGGTGTCGATGATCGAGTAGTCCTCACCGCGCCGGAGCCGGAGCGTGACCTCGCCGGTGACCGCCGTACCGACCCACCGCTGCAGGCCTTCCCGGACCATCAGCGCTTGTGGGTCGAGCCAACGGCCTTCGTACATCAGCCGGCCGAGCTTGCGGCCCTCGGTGAAGTAGCTGGCGAGCGTGTCCTCGTTGTGGATCGCGTTCACCAGCCGCTCGTACGCCACGTGCAGCAGCGCCATCCCGGGCGCCTCGTAGATGCCCCGGCTCTTCGCCTCGATGACCCGGTTCTCGATCTGGTCCGACATGCCGAGCCCGTGCCGGCCGCCGATCGCGTTCGCCTCCAGGACGAGGTCGACCGCCGAACCGAACTCCTTGCCGTTGATCGTCACCGGCCGGCCCTGCACGAAGCCGATCGTGACGTCCTCGGCGGCGATCTCGATCGCCGGGTCCCAGTGCGCGACGCCCATGATCGGGTCGACCGTCTCCACCCCGGTGTCGAGGTGCTCGAGGGTCTTCGCCTCGTGGGTGGCGCCCCAGATGTTCGCGTCGGTGGAGTAGGCCTTCTCGGTGCTGTCCCGGTACGGCAGGGCGTGGGTGACCAGCCACTCGGACATTTCCTTCCGGCCGCCGAGCTCGTGCACGAACTGCGCGTCCAGCCACGGCTTGTAGATCCGCAGCTGCGGGTTCGCGAGCAGGCCGTAGCGGTAGAACCGCTCGATGTCGTTGCCCTTGAACGTCGAGCCGTCGCCCCAGATCTGGACGTCGTCGTCGAGCATCGCCTTGACCAGCATCGTGCCGGTCACCGCCCGGCCGATCGGGGTGGTGTTGAAGTACGTCCGCCCGCCGGACCGGATGTGGAACGCGCCACAGGCCAGCGCCGCGAGCCCTTCCTCGACGAGCGCCGCGCGGCAGTCCACGAGCCGGGTGATCTCGGCCCCGTACGCCGTCGCACGGCCGGGGACCGACCCGATGTCGGGCTCGTCGTACTGCCCGAGATCAGCGGTGTACGTGCACGGGATCGCACCCTTGTCCCGCATCCACGCAACCGCAACCGACGTGTCGAGACCACCAGAGAAGGCAATCCCGACCCGCTCACCGACCGGCAAAGAAGTAAGCACCTTGGACACAGGAAAAGTATGCACCCTCCTGCATGATTATGCAAAGCGCCATCGTCTTTGGGTCCGCACCAACCGAATTCCGCGGCGGAATTTGGTTGGTGGGGGCTCAAAGTCGGCGGTGTGGTGCGTGGGGTTGGTGGGGTAGGTGGGAGAGGATGTGAGTGAGGAGAGGGGTGTGAGGCGCGGGATGATGGGGCGGTCGCATGCTTTGTCGGGGTGGTGTGCCGGGTTGGCGGTTGCGCCGCTGGTTGGGCTGACGTCGGTGGCGGAAGTGGTGCCGTTCGCGGCAGCCACCGCCGGGTACGCGCTGGTGCCGGACCTGGATCACCCGGGAGCGAGCGCATCGCGCCTGCTCGGACCGGTGACCCGGCTGGTGTCGGCGGCGGTACGGGCGTTCTCCGGCGTCCTCTACAGCGTGACGAAAGGCCCGCGCGACGAGGACAGCACCGGCAAGCACCGGCACGCGACCCACACGCTCGTCGCCGCGATCCTCCTCGGCATGCTCGCCGCCAGCCTCGGCGACCGCGGCAAATGGGCAGTACTGGCCGTCGCAGTGACCGGCCTCGTCCTGGCCGCCGACGCACTCGGCGACTGGATCGTCCTCGCCGTCCTCGCCGCAGCCGGCTGGTCGATCGTCGGCACCGGCGACGCACTCCCCGGAACAGCGGCCGCCGACGCGCTACAGGCAGGCCTCAGCCAGATCGGCGGCTGGATCGGAGCCGCCGTGGCCGTCGGCATGTTCGTTCACTGCCTAGGCGACAGCCTGACCCGCTCCGGCTGCCCCTGGCTCTGGCCGCTCCCCATCCGGGGCGAGACCTGGTACGAGCTGCGCCTCCCCAAACCACTGCGCTTCAGCACCGGCAAGTGGTTCGAGCACGTGGTGATCGTCCCGGTGCTGACCATCGCCGGCGTACTACTTCTCCCCGGCGGACTCCAGGCACTGCAGCACGTGTTCGACGCAACCTCGATCTGGCTCGCAGGTCAGTCCTGAAGCCGGCCGGTCAGGTACGACGGGATGCCGCCGGACTCGAGCGCCGCGGCGAACCGGCGCTGGTTGCGCTCGCCCGGCCACGCCTCCCAGAAGAACAGCGGGAGAGCGATGACCGCCCCGAGCAGGACGACCCAGAAGCTGTCGGCCACGAACGCCAGTGCGACGGAGATCAGGAACACGGCCTCACAGACCGCGAACCGGGTGAAGGTCGACGCGGTGAAACGGCGCCACGAGTCCGCCTGGACCTCGGCGGCCGAGCGGCTGGAGTGCTCCAGTGCGGGAGTGCGGAAGCCGGTCAGTTCGCAGATGGAGTACGCGCCGACGGCGGCGGCGAGAACCACCAGCAGCGGCCAGCTCTCCGGGAACTCGCCGATCCCTTCGGTGGCGAGGACGAACCACAGGACGAGCGTCATGAGGGGGATCACGCCGGCCATCGCGGCGCAGACCATGGTCAGGCTCTGGCGGGCGGCAGGCGTGGCCGGGTTGGCGGAGTTCGCAGAAGGTGTCGACACGCCGATGAGACTAAAGCATTCGATTCTCGACACAATGCGTCCATTTGCTCACGGAGAGTATTTGCAGAAGTTTTTCCGGACTTTTTTGCCGGAAGCTGTAACGCCTACCGGGCGGGCCCCGATAGGACGAGTGAGCCTGGTGGCTGCCCGGACCCCCGAGCGGACAGCCACCAGGCCTACCCATTTCTTCAGGGTTCGGGAGCGGTAATCTGAGGCCTATGTCCTCGCCAGCATCCACGCCCTCGTCAACACCGCCGTTCGGCCGGTTGACGACCGCGATGATCACTCCGTTCCGGCCTGACGGCTCCCTCGATCTGGACGCCGCCCAGAAGGTCGCGACGTACCTCGTCGACGGCGGCAACGACGCCCTGGTGCTGAACGGGACCACCGGCGAGGCGCCGACCACGTCCGACGCAGGAGAAGGTCCAGATCATCCAGGCGGTCCGCGAGGCCGTCGGTGACGGTGTGAAGCTCGTGGCCGGCGTCGGGACCAACGACACCGCGCACACGATCGAGTGCGCCAAGCAGGCCGAGGCCGCCGGCGCGGACGGGCTGCTGGTCGTCACGCCGTACTACAACAAGCCTCCGCAGGACGGGCTGCGTGCGCACTTCACCGCGGTCGCCGACGCCACCGGCCTGCCGAACATGCTCTACGACATCCCCGCCCGGTCCGGAGTCGAGATCAAGTCCGAGACTTTGATCACGCTCGCCGAGCACCCGCGGATCGTCGCGGTGAAGGACGCCAAGGGCGACATCGCCGGGACCACCAAGGTGCTGGCGAACACCGATCTGTTCTACTACTGCGGTGCCGACGAGCTGAACCTCGCCTCCCTGGCGGTCGGCGCGGTCGGCATCGCAAGCGTGGTAGCCCACGTCGCGAGCCGGGAGTACCGGCAGCTGATCGACGCCGTGGTGGCCGGCGACCTTGCCACCGCACAGGAAATTGATCGACGGCTGGTGCCCGCCGTCGAGACGATCATGACCAGGACCCAGGGCGCCATCATGGTGAAGGCCGCGCTCAAGCTGGCCGGCGTCATCGAGCACGCGACACTTCGGTTGCCGCTGGTCGAGGCGACCGCCGAGCAAGTGGACTGGCTCACCACCGACCTCAAGACGGCAGGACTGATTGCATGAGCCATCCCCATCCAGATCTCTCCGCGCCCGGACCTCTCGCTCCGGGCGCTTTGCGGGTCATCCCGCTCGGCGGCCTCGGCGAGGTCGGCCGGAACATGACCGTGTTCGAGTACGACGGCAAGCTGCTGATCGTGGACTGCGGCGTACTCTTCCCGGACGAGAACCAGCCCGGCGTGGACCTGATCCTGCCGGACTTCGAGCCGATCCGGGACCGTCTCGACGACGTCGTCGCGGTCGTCCTGACGCACGGCCACGAGGACCACATCGGCGGGTTGCCCTACCTGCTGCGTGAGCGCGGCGACATCCCGGTCGTGGGGTCGCAACTCACGCTCGCGCTGCTCGAGGGCAAGCTGAAGGAGCACCGGCACCGCAACGTGCCGCAGCAGACCGTGGTCGAGGGCGAGAAGCTCCAGATCGGGCCGTTCGTCTGCGAGTTCGTCGCGGTCAACCACTCGATCCCGGACGCGCTCGCGGTCGCGATCAAGACGCCGGCCGGCGTGGTGCTGCACACCGGTGACTTCAAGATGGACCAGCTGCCGCTGGACAACCGGATCACCGACCTGCGCGCGTTCGCGCGGCTCGGCGAGGAAGGCGTCGACCTGTTCATGGTCGACTCCACCAACTCCGAGGTGCCCGGCTTCACCACCCACGAGCGCGACATCGCGCCGGTGCTGGACCGGGTGTTCACCAAGGCGAAGAACCAGCGCATCATCGTCGCCTGTTTCGCCTCGCACGTGCACCGCGTCCAGCAGGTGATGGACGCCGCGGTGAAGCATCACCGCAAGGTCGCGTACGTCGGCCGTTCGATGGTCCGCAACATGGGCGTGGCCCGGGACCTCGGCTTCCTGAACGTGCCCGGCGACACGTTGATCGACATGCGCGACCTGGACAACTACCCGCCGGAGCAGGTGGTGCTGGTGTCGACCGGTTCGCAGGGCGAGCCGATGTCGGCGCTGTCCCGGATCGCCGCCAACGACCACAACGTCGTACACCTGCAGCCAGGGGACACCGTCGTACTGGCGTCCTCGCTGATCCCGGGCAACGAGAACTCGGTGTACCGGGTGATCAACGGCCTGATCCGGCACGGTGCGAACGTGATCCACAAGGGCAACGCGCTGGTGCACGTGTCCGGTCACGCGAGCGCGGGCGAGCTGCTGTACTGCTACAACATCGTGAAGCCGCGCAACGTGATGCCGGTGCACGGCGAGATCCGGCACCTGCACGCGAACGCCGACCTGGCGGTGCAGACCGGCGTACCGCGGGAGAACGTGGTCGTCGTCGAGGACGGCGTGGTGGTCGACCTGATCGACAAGAAGGCCGTGGTGGCCGGCAAGGTGGACTGCGGGTACGTGTTCGTCGACGGCTCGACCGTCGGCGACATCACCGAGACCTCGCTGAAGGACCGCCGGATCCTCGGTGACGAGGGCTTCATCTCGGTGATCGCGGTGATGGACTCGGTGACCGGCAAGCTGACCGCCGGCCCGGAGATCCAGGCTCGCGGGTTCGCCGAGGACGACACCGTCTTCGACGACCTGAAGCCGAAGATCGAGGCGGAGATCGAGAAGGCCATCGGCAGCGGCCTGGACGACATGTACCAGCTGCAGCAGGTGATCCGCCGGGTGGTCGGCAAATGGGTCAGCGACACCCACCGCCGCCGCCCGATGATCATCCCGGTCGTGGTCGAAAGCTAGTTACCCGGTGTAACCTCTGCGCGACGACGAAAGGGTGGGCCGGCGATGACTGTCAGCGGGGTGAACGGGACGGGCCAGCGCCGGCCCACGATGAAGGAGGTCGCCGCCCGGGCCGGGGTCGCGTTGAAGACCGTGTCCCGGGTGGTGAACGAGGAACCGAACGTCAGCCCGGAGTTGACCGCCAAGGTCCAGGCCGCGATCAAGGACCTCAACTACACCCCGAACGAGTCGGCCCGGATGCTGCGCCGCGGCAAGACCGGGACGATCGCGGTGGTCATCCGCGACATCGGCGACCCGTTCTTCGCCTCGCTCGGCCGTGCGGTCGAGCTCTGGGCCCGCTCGTCCGGTTCGGTCGTGATGATCGGCCTGACCGACGAGGACCCGGAGCGGGAGCGGGACGTCTGCCTGGAGTTCGTCGCCCGGCGGCCGGACGCGCTGATCATGGCGCCGATCGGGGAGACCCAGGAGTACCTCGCGCCGCATGTCGACGCCGGGATGGCGGTCGTCACGATCGACCGTCCCGCGCACGGGATCGAGGCCGACGCCGTACTCGCGGACAACGCGGGCGGCATCGATCAGGCGATCGACCACCTGGTCCGCCAGGGGCACCGCCGGATCGCGTATCTCGGTGACGACGAGCGGATCTTCACCGCCCGCGAGCGGGTGGTGGCCTACCGGGCGGCAATGGCCCGGCACGGGATCAACGTCGACGAGGACCTGGTGCATCTGTCCGAGCCGACCACCGAGGGCATCGGCATCACGCTCTCGGCCGTCCTCGACCGCTCCGAGCCGGCCACGGCGTTGCTGTCGGCGAACAACATGACCACCGCCGAGGTACTGCGTGGTCTCGCCGGTAGGCGGGACCAGGTAGCGCTGGTGTCCTTCGACGACCTGGCGCTCGGCGACCTGCTCAGCCCCGGCCTGACCGCGGTTGCCCAGTCCGCCGACGTGATGGCCCGTACGGCGATCCAGCTGATGACCGAGCGCCTCTCGGAGCCACACCGCCCGGGTCGCACGGTCCGCGTCCCGGTGAAACTGACGATCCGCGGCTCAGGCGAGATCCCGCCGCCCCGCTGACGGCCCGTCCTCTGACCGCCCGACGGGTGCCCGCAGTTCGGCCGCCAGGGGGCAGTCGAAGGGGTCGCGGGCGCGCAGGCCGACGTTGTTGAGGTAGTCGACTACGACCCGGTACGACGTGAACAGGCCGACCTCGGCGTACGCGATGCCGTTGAGCTCGCAGTACTCGCGGACGATCGGCCGCACGCGCCGCAGCGTCGGCCGCGGCATGCTCGGGAACAGGTGGTGCTCGATCTGGTAGTTGAGCCCGCCCATCGCGAAGTCGGTGAGGATGCCGCCGCGGATGTTGCGCGACGTCAGCACCTGACGCCGGAGGAAGTCGAGTTTCATCCCGGCCGGCACGATCGGCATGCCCTTGTGGTTCGGGGCGAACGCGGCGCCGAGGAAGACCCCGAACACAGCGAGCTGCAGCCCGAGGAACGCGGTGGCCTTCCCGGGCGGCAGCAGGAAGTAGAGCGCGGCGACGTACAGCGAGATCCGCGAGGCGACGACCGCGGCGTCGATGCGGTCCGCGCGGGTCGCGCCGCGGCGGAGGAGGTGCGTCAGGCTGGAGGCGTGCAGGCCGATGCCTTCGAGCGTGAGGAGCGGGAAGAACAGCCAGCCCTGGCGCGCGGCGAACCAGCGGCCTATCGGCCCGCGCTCGACGACGGCGTCGGGCGTGAAGGCGAGCACCTTGAGCTGTACGTCGGGATCGCGGTCCGCCTGGTTGGGGGCGGCGTGATGCTTGTTGTGCTTGCTGCGCCACCAACTGACGCTCATGCCGAGGATGCAGCCGGCGAGGATCCGGGCGGTCCAGTCGTTGCGGGCGTTCGAGTCGAAGATCTGCCGGTGGGCGCTGTCGTGGCTGAGGAACGCCACCTGCACCAGCACGAGCGCCAGGGCACCGGCGAGCCAGAGCTGGTGCCAGGAGTTGCCGAGCAGGATCATGCACGCGACGACCGCGAGCAGGGCACCCAGGACGAGGCTTATCCGGGTGACGTAGTAGCCCTGCCGCCGCCTCAGCAGACCGAGGTCGCGGACGGTCTGCAGGAGGTCGGTGTAGAGGCTGACGTACTGCTGCTGGGCTGTCACGTCAGCCAGCCTAGTGACCTGGTATGACGGCTGGCATGCCGACACGTGACCCGGCGAGGTCGGCGCGGCAAAGGGCTACCGCCCGTACTGCGACGCCAACGGACAGTCGAACGGGTCCCGCGCGCGCAGACCGACGTTGTTCAGGTAGCCGACGACGATCTTGTACGACGTGAACAGGCCGACCTCGGTGTACTTCACGCCGTGCAGCTCGCAGTACTCGCGGACGATCGGCTGCACCTTGCGCAGCGACGGGCTCGGCATGCTCGGGAACAGGTGGTGCTCGATCTGGTAGTTCAGGCTACCCATCGCGAAATCGGTGAACAGACCGCCGCGGATATTGCGCGACATCAGCACCTGGCGGCGCAGGAAGTCGAGCTTCATCGTCTTCGGGACGAGCGGCATGCCTTTGTGGTTCGGGGCGAACGAACCGCCGAGGCAGACGCCGAACACGGCGAGTTGCAGCCCGAGGAACGCGCCGGCCTTGCCGAGCGGCAGGATCGAGGAACAGCACGGTCAGATAGCCACCGAGCCGGGTCACCACGATCGCGGCCTCGATGCGGTCGACCGTGCTCGCTCCCGCGCCGGAACAGATGCTGGATGCTCGAGACGTAGAGGCTCAGGCCTTCCAGCGTCAGCAAGGGGAAGAAGAGCCAGCCTTGGCGGCGGGTCAGCCACGCCTGGAAGCCCTTGCGCCGGTCGACGTGCTCGGGGGTGAACGCGACGACGCCGATGGCGATGTCCGGGTCCTTCCCCAACTGGTTCGGCGCGCCGTGGTGGCGGCTGTGCTTCGATTTCCACCACGCGGCGCTCATCCCGATGAGACCACCGGCCAGCAGGCGAGCGGTCCAGTCGTTCCACGCGGCCGAGTCGAAGACCTGGCGATGCGCGCTGTCGTGGCTGAGGAAGGCGACCTGCGTGAGAACCAGCGCCAGGGCACCGGCCATCAGGAGCTGGAACCAAGAGTTGCCGAGCAGTCCGACGCCGACCCAGACCCCCGCGAAGGCAGCCAGCACCAAGCCGATCCGGATGAAGTAGTACCCGCGACGCCGCCGGAGCAGTCCGAGTTCGCGGACGGTCCGGAGCAGGTCGGTGTAGAGGTTCGTGTACTTGTTCTGCGCCCGCAACGGGTCGTGGTCTTCGGCGAGAAGCTGATGACATGGGAGCGCCCCGTTCCAGTAGTGCATCGGTTGATGCGCTACCAGGTCCAGGGCAGCGTCACGAGAAGGTGCTGAGTACCTCAACGGAACCACGCCAGGTAGCCGCACGCAAGGCGGTGTCCGAGACCCGGGGGTGATTTGAGGCTCAGTTCGCCCGGCTGTCACCTGACCGTCATCAGCGGGGAGCACCTTCGGGTCATGAAACTGAGTCGCCGTCAACTCCTTGCCGCGTCCACGGTCGCCGGTGCGTCCCTCGCCGTACCCGGTGTCGCCGTCGCGGGGCCCAATCTTGTCCGTCGTGATCGCGCCGCTCTGCCGTCCGGGATCGCGAGCGCCGATGTGACGCCGAACTCGGCCGTCGTCTGGTCGCGCGCCGACCGGCCGGGC
Organism: uncultured Actinomycetota bacterium; assembly: GCA_963822475.1. Lineage (GTDB taxonomy): Bacteria > Actinomycetota > Actinomycetes > Propionibacteriales > Kribbellaceae > Kribbella. Next base: position 536,951 of record CAWGHT010000004.1, on the reverse strand, counting down.
CGCCTGGTCGTCCAGCTGACCAGCCACGGTCGATTCGACAGGGCGATCTGCCTGCGCGGCCCGAAGACGGACGCCGCGGACGATTTCACGGCGCGGCTACCGCTGCGCGGTCTGCGCCCGGGGCAGCGGTACGACTACCGCCTCGGCTTCGAGGACTCCGACGGCCGGATCGGCGAGACGCTGGACGGTTCGTTCACCACGCCGGGGCGCAACCGGCCGGTCTCGTTCGTGTTCACCGGCGACACCGCGGGGCAGGGGTACGGCATCAACCCCGAGCTCGGCGGCATGATCGCCTACAAGGCGATGCACGACACCCGGCCGGACTTCTTCCTGCACTCCGGCGACAACATCTACGCCGACGGCCCGATCCAGGCCGAGCTGAAAGTTGCCGACGGCACGGTGTGGAAGAACGTGGTGACCGAGGAGGTCTCGAAGGTCGCCGAGACGCTGGCCGAGTACCGCGGCCGGTACAAGTACAACCTGCTCGACGACAACGTGCGTTCGCTGTACGCCGACGTACCGCTGGTCGCGCAGTGGGACGACCACGAGACGCTGAACAACTGGTACCCGGGCGAGATCATCACCGACGACCGGTACACCGAGAAGCGGGTCGACGTCCTCGCGGCGCGGGCGAAGAAGGCGTTCCTCGAGTACCTGCCGATGGAGCACGTCGGCGGGCGGGACCGGATCTATCGCAAGGTGAGCTACGGCCCGCAGCTGGACGTGTTCTGCCTGGACATGCGTACGTTCCGCGGCGCGAACCCGGTGCCGTCGACGGTCGGGCCGGTGGCGATGCTCGGCGCCGAGCAGGCCGCCTGGCTGGTGCGTGAGGTCGCGGCGTCGCGGGCGACGTGGAAGGTGATCGCCAGCGACATGCCGCTCGGCGTGCTGGTCCCGGACGGTGACCTGATCGAGGCGGTCGCGAACGGTCTGCCCGGGGCGCCGGGCGGTCGTGAGCACGAGATCGCCTGGGTGCTCAGCCAGTTCAAGAAGCGCAAGGTCCGCAACGCGATCTGGCTGACCGCCGACGTGCACTACGCCGCGGCGCACCACTACGACCCGTCGCGGGCGGCGTTCACCGACTTCGACCCGTTCTGGGAGATCGTGGCCGGGCCGATCAACGCCGGCACGTTCGGGCCGAACGCGCTGGACAGCACGTTCGGGCCTGAGGTCGTGTGGTCGAAGGCGGCTGACTTCCCGAGCCAGTCACCGGCGTCCGGCAACCAGTTCTTCGGGCACACCCGGATCGACCCGCGGACCGGCGTGTTCACGGTCTCGGTGCGGAACCTGTTCGGCACGGTGCTCTGGACCAAGGACATCACCCCGGCCCGTCCGTGAGGGCCAGTCGTGCTCACCGGCCTCCGGCGCCTGCGCGGGATGCCGCCCGCCGGAGCCGGTGATTACGACGTCGATCAGGCGGGCCACCGTCACAGGTTAGGTTTGTCAGCATGACCTATCCGGAGAGCCGTCGCGACGATGTGGTCGAGACGTTGCACGGGCACCAGATCGCCGATCCGTACCGCTGGCTGGAAGACCCTGACTCGGCCGATACCCAGGACTGGGTCAGCCGGCAGAACGAGTACACGCAGGCCGAGCTTGGCGGCTACTCGGAGCGCGGCTGGTTCCAGACGACCATGGCCGCGATCCTCGCCCGCCCACGCGCCGGCGTACCGGTCAAGAAGGCGGGCTGGTACTTCGTCGGCCGCAACGACGGCACGCAGGCACAAGACGTGATCTACGTTGCCGATTCGCTCGACGAGCTGCTGTCCCGCGGCCGCGTGCTGATCGACCCGAACACCCTCTCCGAGGACGGCACCGACTCCCTCGGATCGTTCACCGTCTCGCCCGACGGGAAGTACTTCGCGTACGGCATCAACGAGAGCGGCAGCGACTGGACGACGTTCCGGCTGCTCGACATCGCCACTGGTACGCCGGTCGACGATGTGGTGTCGCAGGCCAAGTTCAGCGAGGCGACGTGGCTTCCGGACAGTTCGGCGTACCTGTACCTGCACTACCCGGCGAGCGGGCGCAGTGAGGGGACCGAGACGGCGTCGCTCAGTGGTGGACGGCTGATGCTGCACCGGGTCGGGACACCGCAGTCCGCGGACGAGCTGGTGCTGAGCTTCCCTGGCCAGGACCAGTACTTCATCACGCCCGAGGTGTCCGACGACGACCGCTACCTGGTCGTCCACATCTTTGAAGGCACTGACCCGGCCACGCGGCTCTGGGTGTACCCGATCAGCTCGGACGGGCTGGGCGAGCCGGTGAAGGTCGTCGACGAGTTCGTGGACGAGATCGCGTTCGTACGGATGTCCGGCGACCAGCTGGTACTGCGGACCGACCGGGACGCGTCCCGTGGCCGCGTGGTGCTTTCGACGCTGGACGGTGAGTTCACCGACCTCATCCCGGAGGGGGAGTCGACGCTGCAGGCAGTCCGCGGTACTGCGGATGGCCTGGCCACGCTCACGCTCGTCGACGCGCAGCCGGTGCTGACGCTCTACGCGTTGGACGGGTCGCGGCCAGCGGGTCGTCGACGTACCTGGCGGGGGAGTGGTCGGCCTCAACGCCGGAGCGGAGTACGACGAGCTGTTCATCGGGCTGTCGACGACAACCGACCCCACGCTGTCGTACGCCGTTTCGACCGGGTCAGGCGACGTACGCGCGCTGCCGGAGCTGGTCCGTGGCTCTGGCGGATTCACACCGCCGCAGGTCACTGTGACGCGCCGGATCGCTGCTGGCCGCGACGTGCCGTACTTCCTGATCACCCGGTCCGACCTGGACTTCGCGGCGCCGCGTCCGACGCTCATGTGGGGGTACGGCGGGTTCCGCATCCCGGTCGAGGCTGACTACCGACCCGGCTGGCCTGCGTGGCTTGCTGCAGGCGGCGTCCTGGTCATCACGAACCTGCGTGGCGGCGGTGAGTACGGGTCCGAGTGGCACGACGCGGGGCGGCTCAAGAACAAGCAGAACGTGTTCGACGACTTCATCGCGGTCGCAGAACACCTGCGGGACACCGGCGTGACCACTCCGGAGCAGCTGGCCATCCACGGTCGCAGCAACGGCGGACTGCTCGTCGGTGCGGTCATCACGCAGCGGCCGGACCTGTTCGCCGTCGCACTGCCCGGCGTGGGTGTCCTGGACATGCTGCGGTTCCACCTGTTCACCGTGGGAGCGGCGTGGGCGTCCGACTTCGGCCTGCCGGACGATCCGGAGCAGTTCGAGGACCTGCTGGCGTACTCGCCACTGCATCGCGTCAGCGACGGTACGGCGTACCCGGCAACTCTCGTGACCACAGGCGATCACGACGACCGCGTGGTTCCGTTGCACAGCCACAAGTTCATCGCGGCGCTGCAGCATGCCCAGTCCGATCCGCGGCCTGTCTTGACCCGGGTCGAGGTCAACACCGGCCATGGCTTCGGAAAGCCCGCCGCGATGATCGCGGCGGAGTGGGCGGACCTACTGGCGTTCGCTGCTCACCATGTAGGTCTCGTACCTCCTGAGCAGTAGGAGGGGCTGCTGCACCAGCTGACTTACCAGATGCGGGGCGCTTGGAGGTCGCGGGGATCGTCGGCCGGCTGACAGCCGTGCGCGCTCTCCGCGTACTCCGTGTGTGGGCCGCTCGTGGCCAGCGTGCGTACGGCGTCGACCAACCGGTCGACGTGCTCACGGGTCGTCCCGAGGCCGAGGCTGGCGCGCACCGCCGTACCGTGCTCGGGGGAGCCGGCGAGGAGATGGCCGACCAGCGGGTGCGCACAGAACTTGCCGTCCCGGACACCGATGCCGTACTCCGCGCTCAGCGCCGCGGACACCAGCGTCGAGGTCAGACCGGAGACCGTGAAACAGACGGTGCCGACACGGTCCGCGTCCTCGCCGAAGATCGAGTACGTCGTGATGCCCGGGATCTGGGCGAGGCCGGTGCGCAGACGGGCCAGCAGGCTGCGCTCGTGCTGCTCGATCGCGTCCCTGTGCTTGCTGATCGCGGCACAGGCACTCGCCAGGGCGATGGCGCCGATGACGTTCGGGGAGCCGCCCTCGTGGCGGGCCGGGCCGGTCGTCCACACCACGGTGTCGCTGGTGACCGCGTGGGTCGCGCCACCGCCGTGCAGGTACGGGTCGGCGGCGTCGAGCCAGTCGGAGCGGCCGATCAGCGCGCCCGCGCCGTACGGCGCGTAGAGCTTGTGACCGGACAGAGCGACCCAGTCGACGTCCAGGGTGGCGATGTCGACCGGGCGGTGCGGGGCGAGCTGCGCGGCGTCCAGACAGACGCGCGCGCCGTGCGCCTTGGCCACCTTGGCGATGTCGGCGATCGGGAAGATCTCCCCGGTGACGTTGGACGCGCCGGTGATCGACCACCAGCCGCGGGCCCTCGGGCGCCTGACGCAGCGCGTCGGCCACGCGGGTCACGGCCTCGGCCGGGCTCGACGGCGCGGCCAGGCGAACGGTCCGCTCGGCCGGCCAGGGCAGGAGCGCCGCGTGGTGCTCGGACTCGAACACGATCACGGTCGCGTCCGCCGGCACCGCACGGGCCAGCAGGTTCAGCGCGTCGGTCGTCTGCCGGGTGAAGATCACCTGGTCGTCCGCACGGGCCCCGACGAAGGCGTGTACCTCGGCGCGCGCCCGCTCGTACCACTGCGTGGTGATCCGCGAGGCGTACCCGTTGCCGCGGTGCACCGACGCGTACGACGGCAGCGCGGCCTCGACACTGGCCCGGACGGACTCCAGACACGGCGCGCTCGCACCGTGGTCGAAGTTCGCGTAGTCGGTGACCCGGCCGTCGGCGAGCGGGACCAGGAGGTCCGAGCCCACGGTGGCGGGGATGCTGCCGGTCGCGAGCCGGGCGATCGCCGGCCGCGGAGTCGTCGTACTGGCCGGCTCGAGAATGGACAGGATCGACATGATGCTGCTCCCAGGGAAGTCCGCACTTGCCGAACGGGGTATCCGCACGGCCTGGTCTTCACCCGGGGCACCCCGCCGCGGAGGAGGGTTGCCGGCCAGCTAGCCGGGGCTTGTCGCTGACACTCATGACCTGCCGAGAACGGTAACGAACGGGATACAGGCACCGCCAGTGGCTATCTCATGTGATGAGATGACTGCACACATCGTGGGACGAGACAAGGAATTCGATGACCTGGAGAGCACCTGCCGTCGAGCGACCGGACGGCTCGCTGACCGCACCCGAAGCGGAACTGCTGCACGGCTACCTGCAGTTCTACCGCACCACGCTGCTCTTCAAATGCGCAGGCCTGACCGCCGAGCAGTTGGCCGACAGGCCGTCGCCGCCCTCCAATCTGTCGCTGCTGGGCCTGATCAGGCATCTCGCGAAGGTCGAGCGGATCTGGTTCCGCATCCACTTCGCCGACGACCCCGCCGAGCCGCTGTTCGCGCCGGAGCTCGGCAAGGACGCGGACTTCGAGCTGATCGACCCGGCTGAGGCGGAGGCGGCGTACGACGGTCTGATCGCTGAGTGGAAGCTCTCCGACGACGCTGCCGCCGGCCACTCGCTGGACGACCGCTTCACGTTCAAGGGCACCGAGTCGACGCTGCGGATGATCTACATCCACCTGATCGGTGAGTACGGCCGCCACTGTGGCCACGCCGACCTCTTGCGGGAGCAACTCGACGGGACCACAGGCGCGTAACGACGACCTTGCGGGCTTTTAAGGTGCGGGGGTGCCGTTCACCCTCGCCCACCCCGCGGCCATACTCCCGCTGGTCCGCCGCCCCTTCGTGGCATCAGCCCTGGTGGCCGGTGCGGTGGCGCCCGACTTGCTGTACGTCGGCCCGATCTACCGGATCGCCACCCAGCAGATCAACGGCAACTTCACGCTGACGCTCACACACGAGTTCACCTCTGCTTTGTGGCTGGACCCGCTGCTGGCACTGCTGCTGCTCGCTGTCTTCAATCTGGTCCTCAAGCGGCCCCTGATCGCTCTCGCGCCACCCAGCGCTCGCCGGCCGGCTGGAGACCCCACGCCAACCGTTCCGCCTCCCCAGCGCCTCCGTCCTGCTCTGGACGGTTGTCTCAGCCGTCGTGGGAGCGATCACTCACGTCGTCTGGGATTCGTTCACCCACGGTGACGGCTACTTCGTCCGCCAGTTCCCCGGGTTCTTCCGGGCTCAGGTGACGGGAGCGTGGGACGTCAACCGCCTCCTCCAGTACGTCAGCACACTGGGCGGCTGCCTCGTTCTCGCGGTGTGGCTCTATCGCTGGTACCGCCGTACGACACCGCAGCCCGTCGATGAGCGCATGCCGACCTGGGTCCGGTACCTCGTCTACGTCGCGGCCATCGGCCTCGCGGTCAGCGGAGTGGTTGTGGAACTCGGCAGGGTCGACGGCGGGTTCGGCGGCGAGATCGGCGTACGAACGGTGCTCACCGGCCTCATGTCCGGCGGTCTGATCGCCGTCGGCGCGTACGTCGTTCTGTGGCATCTGGAGCGGTTGCGACGGCGAACACACGTTTCGTGACGCTACGGATGGGGCAGCGTGATCGGCGTGTGACACGTGGGACTCAAGGGGTAATCGGGGTAGCCTGATCAATATGGCGAGCCGCACGTCTTCCCCGGCGCGGGCGCAGAAGTCGGCAGCTAAACGGCCGAGCACGGCCCGTTCGGCTGCCGGTGGACGCTCCCGTCCGACAGCCGCCCAGAAGCGTGGGCAGAGCACACAGAATGGTCGAGGCGCAAAGCGCGGCGGCGGTGGATCCACCGCGGCGCGGACCAGCACGCCCAAAAACAGCGGACCGGGCCCGTTCGCGGCCGCCATGCTCGCGCTCTGCCGCGGGGTGGTGAAGGTCTGGATCGGCATCGCGCACCTGCTCGGCAGCATGGTGCGGGGGATCGGCCACAGCGCCCGCGACCTGGAGCCGGAGCATCGCCGTGACGGCGCAGGCATGTTCCTGATCGGCCTGGCGGTCGTCGTGGCCGCCGCCATCTGGTGGGACCTCCCGGGCTCGGTCGGCGACGGCGTAAGGACCGTGGTCGGCGGCAGCATCGGCATGCTCGGCTGGGCCCTGCCGCTGATGCTGGTGGTCGTCGCGATCCGCACGCTGCGTCACCCCGACCGCAACGGCCCGGCCGGCCGTCAGGTCATCGGGTGGACCGCGGTGTCCCTCGGCGTCCTGGGCCTGATCCACATCGCCAACGGTCTGCCGCGGCCGAGCAACCCGGCCGACGGACCGCTGCGTGACGCCGGCGGCGCGATCGGGTACTTCGTCTCGTCGTTCCTCTCCGACCTGCTCACGCAGTACGTCGCAGCGCCGCTGCTGGTGCTGCTGTCGATCTTCGGCGCCCTGGTGATCACCGGTACGCCGGTGTACGCGATCCCGCTGCGGTTCCGGGCGGCGTTCGACGTACTGATGGGACGGACCGAGCTGCCCGAGGACGCGCCGTCCGTGATGGCGGCTCCGACCGACGACACGGTCCGGCTGACCCGCAAGCAGCGTCGCGCCAAGGCCGAGCTCGACGAGGACGGCGAGCCGACGATCAAGCCGTACGACTCGCCGGTGCTCGAGGAGACCCCGAAGCGCGGCCGCAAGGCGAAGGCGCAGCCGGTGGTCGAAGAGCCCTACGACGTCGACGATTCACCCTCCGCGTCCGCGGCCGAGCCGGCCTTCGAGGCGCCCGCTCCGGCCAAGCCGCCGGCACCGGCGCCCGAGCCGCCGCCGCACACGCCGCTGCCGCAGCGTGTCGAGCAGCTCAGCCTGTCCGGCGACATCACGTACACCCTGCCCGACGGGCAGATGCTCAAGCCCGGTTCGGTCCACAAGGCCCGGACCAAGGCGTCCGACGCGGTGGTCGACCGGCTGACCGAGGTGTTCGAGCAGTTCGGCATCGACGCGCAGATCACCGGCTACACCCGCGGCCCGACAGTCACCCGGTACGAGGTCGAGCTCGGCTCCGCGGTGAAGGTCGAGAAGGTCACCGCGCTGTCCAAGAACATCGCGTACGCCGTCGCGTCGGCCGACGTCCGGATCCTGTCGCCGATCCCCGGCAAGTCCGCGATCGGTATCGAGATCCCGAACACCGACAAGGAGATCGTCAGCCTCGGCGACGTGATTCGGAGCGCAACGGCTCGCAATGACCATCACCCGATGGTGGCCGGCCTGGGCAAGGACGTCGAGGGCGGCTTCGTGGTCGCGAACATGGCGAAGATGCCGCACCTGCTGGTCGCGGGTGCGACCGGTTCCGGCAAGTCGGTGTTCGTCAACTCGCTGATCACCTCGATCCTGATGCGGGCCACGCCGGACGAGGTGCGGATGATCCTGGTCGACCCGAAGCGGGTCGAGCTGAACCACTACGAGGGCATCCCGCACCTGATCACGCCGATCATCACCAACGCCAAGAAGGCGGCCGAGGCGCTGCAGTGGGTCGTCCGCGAGATGGACATGCGGTACGACGACCTCGCGGCGTTCGGGTTCCGGCACGTCGACGACTTCAACAAGGCGGTCCGTAGCGGGAAGGTGAAGCCGCTACCGGGATCCGAGCGCGTGCTGACGCCGTACCCGTATCTGCTGGTGATCGTCGACGAGCTCGCCGACCTGATGATGGTCGCCCCGCGCGACGTCGAGGACTCGATCGTCCGCATCACCCAGCTGGCCCGGGCGGCCGGTATCCACCTGGTGCTCGCCACCCAGCGCCCGTCGGTGGACGTCGTCACCGGTCTGATCAAGGCGAACGTGCCGTCGCGGCTCGCGTTCGCGACCTCGTCGCTGGCCGACAGCCGGGTCATCCTCGACCAGCCGGGTGCGGAGAAGCTGGTCGGTCAGGGTGACGGCCTGTTCCTGCCGATGGGCGCGAGCAAGCCGATGCGTATCCAGGGCGCGTGGGTCGACGGAGTCCGAGATCCACGGCGTCGTCGAGCACTGCAAGACGCAACTGGAGCCGACGTACCGCGAGGACGTCACCGCGTCGCCGGGCCGAGCAAGGACCTCGACGACGAGATCGGCGACGACCTCGACCTGGTGGTGCAGGCAGCGGAGCTGATTGTTTCCACCCAGTTCGGCTCGACGTCGATGCTGCAGCGTAAGCTCCGCGTCGGCTTCGCCAAGGCCGGCCGGCTGATGGACATCCTGGAGAGCCGCGGCGTCGTCGGTCCCAGTGAAGGTTCGAAGGCCCGGGACGTCCTGGTCAAGCCCGACGACCTAGAGGACTTCATCACCACCCTCCGAGGAGAGTGAGACCGTGACCGCCGCGAGCGCACTGCCCAGGCAGGACCGATTCGACGTCGACCCCGAGCCCGTGCCGTTCACCGTGCGCGCCTCGCAGCGGGTGCACGGCGGGCTCGCCGTCGGCGCGGCGCTGGTCGCGATCGGCTTCGCGGCATCGGCGTCCACGAGTCCGGCCGGCATCCTGCGCTGGATCGTGGCGGCCGCGTTCGCCGTACTCGCCGTGGTGTGTGCCCGCGCGCTGACCGTGGGGGACATGCTGGTCGCCGACGACGTCGGCATCCGGCTGCGCATCGGCAGTGAATGGGTGGGTACCCGGTGGGAGGACATCGAAGAGGTGACGGTGCTGCAGCGCCGGCATCCGCTCGACGACGGGCGGATCGCCGTACACCTGCAGGATCCTGGGCCCGTCCTCGGTGCGATGCCGAGTTCGACCCGCAAGACAACCGATGCCAACCGCCGTCTGACCGGATCCTCGCTCGCGATACCGTTCGGGTTGACGGCTCGGCCGTCCAACGGGGAAGTGGTGCAGGCACTGCACATGCTGGCCGATGCCAGATGTCCGGTCAGAGAACAGCTCTGACTCGTCCGTGACCCCGTCGAACCCAAGCCGTTGAGTTGATGTCGTTGTGTTGATATCGATGCACCGGCTGTCGACGGTCCGCGCGAACAGGTCGGACGAGGAGAGGATGGTGGGGACGTGAGCATCGGCAGCGAGCTCACGGCGGCCCGCGAACGGGCCGACATGACGATCGAGCAACTGAGCGCCGCCACCCGGATCAGATCCGGGCTGCTGATCGCCATGGAGGCCGACGATTTCTCCCGCTGCGGCGGGAACTTCTACGCCCGTGGGCACATCCGGTCGATCGCTCGCGTGGTCAAGGCCGACCCCGCTCCGTTGATTGCCGCCTTCGACGCCGAGCAGGCCGTCGAGGAGGAGAAGTCCCGGCGCGAGGAACGCGCCGCGGCCAAGTCCCCGACCCTCCGCCCGGCCCGCCCGCGCTGGGCGCTCGTGGTCGGCGCGATCCTGGTCGTCCTGATGGGCTGGGGGATGGTGCGGCTCTTCACGCTGCCCAGCGACATCGAGGCCAACGCGTCGAAGACCGCGACCACGACGGCAACGGTCACGACGCCGACCCCGAAAGCACCGCCGCAGCCGACCGTCCGGCCCACGAAGAAGCCGACGTCGGCCAAACCGCCGGCGGTGCAGACCGCGCTACGGCTGACGGCGACGGGCGACGGCACCTACCTGACGATCCGGGACCGGAAGAATCGTCGCCTCTTCCAGGGCCGTCTCAGCCCGGGCATCGCGCAGTCCGTCACCAGCGCCGGCGACATCCGCGTGACCGTGGGCAACCCCGGCAACCTCGTCGTCGTGCTCAACGGCAAACGGATCCCCACCAAGCTCTACAAGTTCACCGCGCACCCCAACGGGACACTCAGCAAGACCACGGGCAACCAGTAAATCCCGCTTCCGAGTTAGGTACGGACGTGCACAGCGCGTCATACTCGTGGGGATGACTACGCCACCCACCACCGTCGCCCTGGTCACGCTGGGCTGTGCCCGTAACGATGTCGACTCCGAGGAACTGGCCGGCCGGCTCGAAGCCGGCGGATTCCTCCTGGTCGACGACGCCGCCGAGGCGGACACGGTGGTGGTGAACACCTGCGGCTTCGTCGAGGCCGCGAAGAAGGACTCCGTCGACACGCTGCTCGCAGCCGCCGACTACAAGGAGTCCGGCCGCACGCAGGCCGTCGTCGCGGTCGGCTGCCTTGCCGAGCGGTACGGCGAACAGCTCGCGGACGCGCTCCCGGAGACGGACGCCGTACTCAGCTTCGACGACTACACCGACATCTCGGACCGCCTCCGCACGATCCTCGCCGGCACCAAGCACCAGGCCCACGTACCGCGCGACCGCCGCAAACTCCTCCCACTGGCCCCCGCCGACCGCCACACCACCCCCGGCGTAGCAATCCCCGGCCACGGCAACCCCACCGACGCGCCGGCACCTGTGCTCGGTGATCACATTCCCGAGGCGCTCCGGCCGGTCGGTGCCACCTCGGAGGCTCCTGGTGAGCTCAAGGGCCGCTTCGTCACCGGTGCACCGGAAGAGCTGAAGATCGACGCCCCCGACCTCGTGACCGCTCCCGCCAGCGGCCCCCGCGTCATGCGCCGTCGCCTCGACGGCGGCCCGATGGCTCCGCTGAAACTCGCCTCCGGCTGCGACCGCCGCTGCGCCTTCTGCGCGATCCCGATGTTCCGCGGCGCCTTCATGTCCCGCCGTCCGGCCGAGGTACTCCGCGAAGCCGAGTGGCTGGCCGAGAACGGCGTACGCGAACTCTTCCTGGTCTCCGAGAACTCCACCTCCTACGGCAAGGACCTCGGCGACCTCCGCCTCCTCGAGACCCTGGTCGGCGAGATCGCCCAGGTCTCCGGCATCACCCGCGTCCGCGTCTCGTACCTGCAGCCCGCCGAGATGCGCCCCACCCTGATCACCGCGATGACCGCCACGCCCGGCGTCGTCCCGTACTTCGACCTGTCCTTCCAGCACGCCTCCGGCCCGCTCCTGCGTCGCATGCGCCGCTTCGGCGACTCCGAGCGCTTCCTCGAACTCATCGCCCAGGTCCGCGCCGCCGCCCCGACCGCCGGCATCCGCAGCAACGTCATCGTCGGCTTCCCCGGTGAGACCGAAGAGGACGTCGACATCCTCTGCGACTTCCTCTCCCGCGCCGGCCTGGACGCGATCGGCGTCTTCGGGTACTCCGACGAGGACGGCACCGAGGCCGAGACGTACGACGGCAAACTCGACGAGGACACCATCGCCGACCGCCTGGACCGCGTCACCCGCCTCGCCGAGGACCTGACCTCCTCCCGCGCCGAGTCCCGCGTCGGCGAACTCCTGGAGGTCCTCATCGAATCCCTCGACGCAGATGACTCCGAGGACACCGAGGACTCGGCGGACTCGGGCGACGCCGAGGCAGGCTCGGAGGGGTCCACCGGGTCGGTCGTGGCGGAGCGGACGGCTGAGGGTCGTGCGGCGCATCAGGGTCCCGAGGTGGACGGCATGACGACGGTGACCGGTCTCCCGGAAGGGGTCCGGGTGGGGGATCTGGTGTCCGCGAAGGTGGTGTCGAACGACGGCGTCGACCTGATCGCCGAGTTCGCGGCACTCGTGAACGCCCCAGACGCCCGCTCGGCAGCTAACCTGACCGCGTGACCAACCCGGAGACGAACCCGGCGCCGCACGCAGCCGGCGGCCATCTCCACGCGCCCAGCGCCTGGAACGTGCCGAACGCGCTCACGGTCCTCCGGCTGGTCCTGGTCCCGCTGTTCGTCTGGCTCCTGCTCCGCGACGGCGGTCACACCGCCGGCGACCGCCTCCTCGCCACAGGCGCGTTCGTCGTCGCCATCGTCACCGACCGCTTCGACGGCGACATCGCCCGCCGCTGGAACCTGGTCACGAACTTCGGCAAGATCGCCGACCCGATCGCCGACAAGGCACTCACCGGCGCCGCCTTCCTCGGCCTCTCGTACCTCGGCGAACTCCCGTGGTGGGTCACCATCCTCGTCATGGTCCGCGAGTGGGGCGTAACCGCCCTCCGCTTCTGGGTCATCCGCCACGGCGTCATGCCCGCCAGCCGCGGCGGCAAACTGAAGACGGTCCTCCAAGCAGTAGCCCTGGGCCTCTACCTCCTCCCATGGCAACACCTGGCAGTGGTCCACTGGCCCGCAGTAGCCATCATGGCCGCCGCCGTCCTGGTCACCATCGTCACCGGCCTGGACTACCTCTCCCGAGCCCTCCGCCTAAGAGCCGCCGCCAAACGCCCCCTCCCGTAACCCCACCCACCGGCCCAGTCCACGCTGCGTCGCCGGGTCCCGTCGTACGTCGTATCGCGGCCGGGTTGTCGGGTGGAGCTACGAATCGGCCAGCCAGGCGAGCATCTCGCCGCGCAGCCAGCAGCGCCCGACCGCCGTGGCCTGGAATGACGCGTGATCGAACACGCCCAGGCCCACAATGCTGTGCCCTGAAGCCCGCCGATCGCCGAACGTCGGCATCCCCGGCGCGACCCCGACCCCCTCGACCGATACCCACGCCACCGGCCGCTGGGTCGCCGCCTCGTCGAGCCGCTGCAGGAACCGCAACCGCCCCTCGAGATCCAGCCCCGACAACGCCCAGGTCGTGATCACCACCGGGAGTACGTCGTCAGGCACCGACGCGATCGCCTCCGGCAGAACGTCGACCACACCACCCCGCACCAGCACCGGGGGAGAGGCCGCCGCCAATGCCAACTCCGCCTCGAGCCTCGCCAACCGCTCCACCTGATCCGGTGGCACACACCCCCGCAGCCAACGCGCCTCGTCCACATCAGTCACATCAACCGGATCAACATCAATCACGACCCGAGCCGCAACCTCCGGCATCGGACGCAGCGGCACGAGCCCACCGCCCACAACCGAAGCCGACACCTGCACCGCAGAACCCGCGTCGCCCAACGACTGCCCGTTGGAGTACGAGATCCCGGCACGGTCAACAGTCAGATTCAGCCCAGCCGACCGCCCGACATCAATCAGCCCAACCGAACCTGCCCCAACCCGCCGCGCCACCTCAGCAACGGCCGGATACAACACCGCATACCGCCCACCCTCATCCCCTCGGACCTTCCGCCCCGCACCAACCTCCAGAACCAAGCTCCCCATCCGCCGAACCACCTCAATAGCCACCGCCCCAACCGCACCCAAGTCAGTCGTGCCGGCTGTGGCGGCGTTTGCGGTGGCGAAGGCTGCGGCCAGGTCAGGGGCTTGTCCGGAGAGGGCGAGGTCGTGGAGCGCGGCGAGGATCACCGTCGGATGGCGTCGGCGTGGCGGCGCGTTCTCGATCACTCGAAGCGCTTCAGCTGACTCGCTCAGCGCAATCGCCAGGTGCTCGTACAGCGGCGAAATCTTCACCGCATCGACCTCCCCGAACCGCCGATACACCTGCGCGAGACCACGGCCGCGCACCCCACTCTTCGCGGTCCCACCAGTCGCCTCCGGCATTCGAACGAGTCTAGCCACGCACCCCCGCCGAGCTTCACGAATTCTCGGGCTTGGGTGGCCTCTCATGGGTTGGGTGCAGCGTGGTGTTGGCTGGTTGGTGTCGAGTTGGCGCGTTTCGGGAGCGGGAGGTCGCCGTGGGCGGTGGGGTTGAGGTGGCAGTTCAGCGGCTGGTCGGGTTGTTGCTGGAACGGCGCGTGACGCTGGCGACTGCTGAGTCGTTGACTGGGGGGATGGTCGGGGCGGTTCTGACGGAGGTGCCGGGGGTGTCGGCTGTGTATCGGGGTGGCGTGGTGGTCTACGCGACTGACCTGAAGGCCAAGCTCGCGGGCGTTCCGGAGGAGCTGCTGGCTGCTGTGGGTCCGGTGCACCCGGATACGGCTGCAGCACTGGCCAGCGGCGTGCGGGAGCGTCTGGGCGCGGACTACGGGCTCGCGACGACCGGTGTGGCCGGACCGGACCCGCAGGCAGGTGTCGAGGCCGGCACGGTGTACGTCGCCGCGGCCGGACCGGGCTCGGTGCAGGTGCGGAAGTTGCAGCTGAGCGGTGATCGGGCAGCTGTACGCCGGGGGACTGTGCAGGCCGTCCTGGAACTCGGAGCAGAAGTTGTGGCGGAAGAACTCGACTGATCGGGGTGTTGGGACCAGCATGGGGACAGGTAAGGCAGACTGGCACGGCGCACCGAAGGTGGACATTGCGAGAAGTAGTGACCCAGCAACAGGTACCGTTGGTTCCTACGGTCGGGCTACCGTGCGAGTAGACGCGACCGGACAGGCGGAAGGGAGAAACCTCATGGTGCTGGTTCGTGGCCTGCTGGGCGACGTGCTGCGGCGTAAGCGGCTGCGCCAGGGGCGCACTCTGCGCGAGGTATCCGCCGACGCACGCGTCAGCCTCGGCTATCTGTCCGAGGTCGAGCGCGGTCAGAAGGAAGCTTCGAGCGAGTTGCTGGCGGCCATCTGCACGGCGCTGGATGTGCCGCTGTCGATGGTGTTCGCCGAGGTGAGCGAAGACCTGGCGCGCGAAGAGGCCCTGGTGCTGGCGCACCCGACCATCGAGCCCGAGGTCGTCGCCGCGGCCTGAGCCGCGGGTCATCGGACGCCTCCGTCGGGGGTCGAACCACTGCTGGACGGCTGGATCAGTGCTGTCCGCGTCGGCCAGACGAGTTGCAGCGCAGGCAACGGCGGCTGACCGGGTCGCCGGAACATCGTGTTGGCTGTGTACAGGTGGTGCGCCGAGTCGGGAAAGCGCAGGAGCTCGGCCGTGTGCGGAGGCGGGAAGAAGCCGGACAGGTCGTCGCCCTCGTCGAAGGCCGCGCCTTCCATCACCGCCCAGGCGAGCGGCTTGAGCCCTAGATAGGCGTAGCAAGGCTCCGGATCGAAGACGATGATCTCCGGATGCCGGTACAGGCTGAGACCGAGTGTGTACCCGAAGGCAGGGTTCCGTCCGCCGTCGCCCTCGATGAACTGCATCGTCCAGCCGTACGTCTGGATGTTCCGCTCGAGCCGGCGCGAGTACCGCTCGTCGTCCAGGCCGCCGCACTTGTCGCACATCGCCATCTCCTCTCGCTCGAACAGGTGTTCGATGCGTCAGAGAAGGTATCCGTGTTCACTCCCTCCGGAGGCGTTGTCCACAGGGCAATTTCGCCAGGAATCAGGCTTCGGGCTGGCAGGCCGGGCACCAGTAGGTGACCCGTTCGCGGGTCGGCTCGCCAAGGGTCGACGTGAGGATCGTCGTACCGCATCGGTGGCAGGGTTTGCCGGCGCGTTCGAACACCCAGGAGCGTTGCCCAGGCCGGTCGATGCCTGTGCTGACCTGGGTGCCGTTGCGGACGTTGGCCTTCATCAGCTTGCGACTCAGGTCGACCGCGGCGGGGACATCGACAGCCTCGACCGGCCGCCACGGGTGCAAGCCGAGCAGGAAGCAGACCTCGGTGCGGTAGAAGTTGCCGATCCCGGCGAGGTTGCGTTGGTCGAGGAGCGCCTCGCTGATGGTGCGCCCCGGGTCGGACTCGACGTTCGAGATCGCGAGTGCACGGTCGAACGACGGCGACAACAGATCCGGGCCGAGATGCCCGACAACGGTGTCTTCCTTGCCGGTGGCGACGAGGTCGAGCACCGGGAGCCGGTACCCAACGGCTGTCCAAGGTGCGGTTTCGAGGACCACCCGGATCTCGTGGTCGGGTCCGCCGCGCCAACGCTCGCCGGGACGGTACAGATGCCAGCTGCCGTCCATCCGGAAGTGGCTGTGCAGCGTGAGTCCACCGGACATCCGCATCAGAATGTGCTTGCCGCGCGCAACGACCTCCAGCACCGTCCGTCCGCTCAGATCGGTCGTCGCCAACGAAGGCACACGGAAGTCCGTGCGAACGAGTTCCTGCCCGCCAAGAGCCTGATTCAGCCGCTTGCAGGCTCGCCAGACGGTGTCTCCCTCAGGCATGACCGACTACTTCACGCCCGGAGCCGCAGACCACGTGGCGTGGCGTGAAAGCCGGCCTTGGCCAGAGCATCCCCGAACGCGGTATGGCGAACCTGCTCACCGTCGGCCGTCTCCACACTGAGCTTGCCGAGCTGGCCGTCCCGGATCGACAAGGCCAACGCGTCGACGGCCGGCTGCAGCAGATCGGGATCCTCCGTGAAACTCAGCACGGTCCGCCCGCCACGCTCGACGTACACGATCAGCTGTCCGTCGACCATCACGACCAGCGCGCCTGCCTTCCGGCCAGGTCGATGACCGCCGGCGCTTTCCCGCTCGGGCCATGGCAACGCGGCGCCGTACGGGTTGGCTGGATCGGACGCAGCCAGTACGACGGCGCGCGCGGTCAGCTCCTCGTCCTTCCGCCCGCGAGCGGCACCGCCTGCGCGTGCGCCTCCCGGCCCGAACCGTCCCGGAGGACCGAACGGTTCTGCAGGCTTCGTCGAAGTCGGTAGCTCAGCGAGCGCCCGCAGCCGATCGACTGCGCCGGGCAGTGCGAATTGGGCAGCTCCAAGTCCTGCGACGAAGTACCCGCGCCGGCACCGCCCGGACTCCTCGAAGGCACTCAGCACCTTGTAGACGGCCGCGAACCCACCAGGCGTCCGCTCGGTCATCACCGAACCCCGCGTCACGATGCCGTAGCGGTCGAGCAGGGTCTCGGCCGCGGCATGCGCCCGTCGGGTCGCATCCGAGCTTCGGGCCGGAAGCAACGACCACCGCCCGCCGGCCGTCGGCGGACCACTTCGCGACGGCATCGCCGGTCGTCCGGGCCGGATCGGACGACCTGGACGCGCGCGAGGAGTCGCACGACGGGTCCGGTGACTGCCCCGACCGCCACCGACGAGCGACCTGACCGGCGTCAACGTGTCGTTCGTCAGGTACCCGGCCCAGACGAGGTCCCAGAGCACGCTGACGAGAGTCTCGTCCTCGATCGCACCGGAACTGGATCCGACGACGTCGCTCAACTGCCGGAAGAAGAAGGCGCCACCGCCGGACAACGCGTCCAGCACAGCCTGATGCGTTTCGCCGAGCTCGAACGCCGGATCCGGGTCAGGCAAGCGTCAAGTCGCAGTTGTCCGCCAGATGCAGCGACACCCATCCGTCCGTCCCGGGCAGTGAACCCGAGCCGGCCCACACCACTTCTCCGGTCGCGGTCAGCTCGTCCAACATCGACGGCTGATACCCGGGCACCCGCGCCGGCAGCACGATCGACTCCAGCGCCGACGCCGGCACCGCGCATCCCGCGAGTTGCTCGACCGCGCCGAGAAGTACGTCGTACCCGCGGCCGCGGCTGCTCGTGATGCCTTGCCAGGCGGGCAGGAATCGCGCCAGCGCGGAGGGATCGACCGGCTCGACCTCCTTCCGCAACGCGGCGAGGGAGCGCCGTCGCAGCAGCCGGAGGACCTCGCTGTCGCACCACTCGAGCGCGATCCCGCCCGGCAGGAACTCGCCTTCGACGACTCGCCCGGCCGCGCTCAGCCGCCGGAGTGCGTCGGTGACGACTGCGACTCCGATGCCGAGATGCGTCGCGAGATCGATCGCGCGGAACGGTCCATGGGTCCGCGCGTACCGAGACACGAGATCGCCGAGCGGATCGGCGACAGGCTCGGCATGCGCCTCCGCAACGCCAGGTGGCACTGGTACGCCGAGGGCGTCGCGCAACCGGGCCACGTCCTCGACGACCGCCCAGCGATGCTCGCCCGCGATCCGCACCCGCACGACGCGACGGGCGGCCGCGAGCGACGTCAGCCAGGACTCCGCATCGGAACCGTCGACGCAGCGCTGAGTTGCTTCCGGCAACGACAGCGGACCGATGATCCGTAGTACGTCGAACAGCCCTTCGGCGTCACGCGCTCGGCGATCCTCGGCGAGGCGTTGCAGCTCGGCCTCGGTCCGCAGTACGACCTCGGCGTCGAGCAACTCACGGAGCTCGGTCCGCCCGAGCAGCTCGGCCAGCAGAGCTCTGATCCAGCGCCAACGCGGCTGCGCGCTTCTCGGCGAGCGGGCTGTCGCCTTCGTACATGAAGGCGCCTATGTAGCCGAACAGCAACGACTTCGCGAACGGCGACGCCTCGGGCGTCTCGACCTCGACGACCGAGATCCGGCGCTCACTGATCCCGGTCAGCAGCTCCTTCAACGCAGGCAGGTCGTAGACATCCTGCAAGACCTCGCGCAGTGTCTCGAGCACGATCGGGAACGACCCGAACTTGCTCGCGACACTCAGCAACTGCGAGGCACGCTGTCGCTGCTGCCACAGCGGCGACCGTCGTCCCGGATTGCGCCGCGGCAGCAGCAAGGCCCGCGCCGCGCACTCCCGGAACCGCGCCGCGAACAACGCCGACCCACCGACCTCGGTGGTCACCAGATCCTCGATGTCCGCCGGATCGAACAGCACGAGCTCCGCGCCCGGCGGCGGCTCGTCCGTCTCCGGCAGGCGCAGCACGATCCCGTCGTCGCCCGACACCGACTGCGCGTCCATCCCGTAGCGATCCCGGAGCCGCGCCGCGATCGCCAGCGCCCACGGGCCGTGCACCTGACCGCCGTACGGCGAGTGCACGCACACCCGCCAGTCGCCGAGCTCGTCACGGAACCGCTCGACCACGATCGTCACGTCGTCCGGCACTCGGCTGGTCGCGTCGCGCTGCTCGGCGAGATACGAGACGAGGTTGTTCGCGGCGTACTCGTCCAGGCCCGCGGTCCGCGCCCGCTCGACCGCCTTGGCCGCCGGCAACGACGCCATCTTGCGAACGAACGCGCCGGTCGCCGCGCCGAGCTCGGCCGGCCGCCCGACCGCGTCGCCCTTCCAGAACGGCAGCCTGCCCGGCTGGCCGGGCGCGGGGGAGACGAGCACGCGGTCGTGCGTGATGTCCTCGATCCGCCAGCTCGACGCGCCGAGGGTGAACACGTCGCCGACGCGCGACTCGTACACCATCTCCTCGTCGAGCTCGCCCACCCGATGGTTCGTCGACTCGCCGACCAGGAACACGCCGAACAGCCCGCGGTCCGGAATCGTCCCGCCGCTCGTCACCGCGAGCCGCTGCGCCCCCGGGCGGCCGGAGATCTCCCCGCTGACCCGATCGAACACGATCCGCGGTCGCAGCTCCGCGAACTCGTCCGACGGGTACCGACCGGACAGCATGTCGAGCACCCCGTCGTACGCCGATCTCGGCAGGGTCGCGAACGGCGCGCAGCGTCGTACCAGAGAAAAGAGCTCGTCGACGTCGATGGAGTCCAGCGACGACGATCGACACGATCTGCTGCGCCAGAACGTCGAGCGGGTTGGCCGGGATGTGCAGGCTCTCGATCAGGCCGTCGCGCATCCGCTGCACGACGACGGCCGTGTCGATCAGATCGCCGCGGAACTTGGGGAACAGCACGCCGCGCGACACCGCTCCCACCTGGTGACCCGCACGACCGACGCGCTGCAGTCCACTGGCAACGGACGGCGGCGCCTCGACCTGGATCACGAGATCCACGGCGCCCATGTCGATACCGAGCTCGAGACTGCTCGTCGCCACCACGCAGGGCAGCCGTCCGGATTTCAGATCCTCTTCGATCAGTGCCCGCTGCTCTTTGCTGACCGAGCCGTGGTGGGCCCGCGCGATCAACGGCGGAGCCGCGAGCGATCCACCCGATTGCGCCATCACCTGCGCCGGCGAGCCGAGGTCCGCCAGCTCCAGCTCGGCGCGCTCGGCAGCGATCTCGTTCAGCCTGGCGGTCAGTCGCTCGGCCAGGCGGCGCGAGTTCGAGAAGACGATCGTCGAACTGTGCTGACTGATCAGGTCGAAGACGTGCTCCTCGACATGCGGCCAGATCGACGCATGCTGCTGCGGACCGGCCGCGGAGCCAGAGGTCTCCACCTCGGTCGCGGCCAGCTCGGCCATGTCCTCGACCGGTACGACGACGCTCAGATCCCACTGCTTCGTGAACTTGGGCTGCACGACCGTCACCGGCCGCTCGCCGCCGAGGAACCGCGCGACCTCCTCCACCGGTCGCACCGTCGCCGACAGACCGATGCGCTGCGCCGGCTGCGGCAGCAGTGTGTCGAGCCGCTCGAGGGTCAGCGCCAGATGCGCGCCGCGCTTGGTCCCGGCGACCGCGTGCACCTCGTCGACGATGACCGTCTCGACCCCGCGCAGCGACTCCCGGCCTTGCGAGGTCAGCAACAAGAACAAGGACTCAGGAGTCGTGATGAGTACGTCGGACGGCCGGGTGGCGAACCGTCGCCGCTCGTTGGCCGGGGTGTCGCCCGAGCGCACCGCCACCTCGACGTCGATCGGCGCCTCACCGAGCCGGCGGGCGGTCTCCCGGATACCGATCAAGGGCGCGCGAAGGTTCCGCTCGACGTCGACCGCGAGCGCCTTCAGCGGTGACACGTAGAGCACCCGGCAGCGCAATTTCGGATCGTCCGGCGGCGGTGTCGTGGCCAGCCGGTCCAGAGCCCACAGGAAGGCAGCCAGCGTCTTCCCGGAGCCGGTCGGGGCGACCACCAGCGCGTCCCGGCCCGCGGTGATGGCGTCCCACGCCTCGAGCTGGGCCGGGGTGGCCGCCTCGAAGACGTCGCCGAACCACGCCCGGGTCGCGGGCGAGAACCGGCTCAACGCGCTGGTCTTCTTCACGCCGACCATCTTGCCGGGTCCCGCCGACAGTTTTCACGAACCGCCCGATCGCCCACCGTGAGCAGGCGGTTTCCGTCCAGTGCGCCGGTTGTCCCCTTCGTCTGGAATGATCGGCGCCATGATGAACCGCGTACGTGCAGCCCTCGTGGTCGTGGCCTGCCTGGTCGGGCTGACCGGGTGCGTCAAGCTCGACGCCGACCTGAAGGTCGGGTCGAACGAGACGGTCTCGGGGAACATGAAGATCGGGGTGGACAAGCAGCTGCTGCAGTCCAGCGGCCAGTCCCTCGACAAGGTCCGCCAGCAGATCGAGAGCGGCATCAAGGAGTCGGCCACCCAGGGCGTCACCTGCAAGTCGTACGAGGACGACAAGTACGTCGGCTCCAACTGCACCTTCGAGAACGTGCCGTTCGACAAGATGGGCAGCTCGAGCGGCGACGGCGTCGGCTTCAGCAAGGACGGCGACAAGGTCAAGGTGGCGGTCAAGGCCGGCGACCTGAGCAGCACCCTGCCGTCCGGCGGTAGCCAGCCGGAGGTGAACTTCAAGATCACCATGCCGGGCAAGATCCTCGAGCACGACAGCGGCGCCAAGGTCAGCGGCCGTACGGCGACGTACGACAGCCTCGACAAGCTCGGCAAGATCTCGCTGACCTCCGAGGCCGGTGGCGGGTTCCCGATGTGGGCGCTGATCCTGATCATCGTGCTCGTGCTGCTGGCGATCGCCGCGGTGGTGTTCTTCATCCTGCGTAGCCGCAAGAAGCAGGGTCCGCAGGGCTACGGCCAGCAGTTCCCGGGGCAGTACCCGGGCCAGCCGGGACAGTACGGCGGCCAGGGGCAGTACCCGGGGCAGCCTGGATACGGGCCGCAGCAGTACGGCCAGCAGGGTCCCGGTGGGCAGTACCCGGGCCAGCCCGGTCAGTACGGCGGCCAGCAGCAGGGCCAGCCTGGTCAGTACGGCGGACAGCCGGGTCAGCAGCAGTACCCGGGTCAGCCTGGTCAGCAGCAGTACCCTGGGCAGCCTCAGCAGCCGCCGCAGCAGGGGCCTGGCGGTTGGGGACAGCAGCCTGGTCAGGGTCAGCAGCCCGGTCAGCCGCAGCAGGGTTACGGTCAGCAGCCGCCGCAGCAGGGTGGTTGGGGCCAGCAGGGTGGTCCGTCGGCGCCTCAGCAGGGGCAGCAGGGCGGTTGGGGACCGCCGCCGAAGGACAATGACGGGCAGGCATGAGACTGACGGAATTCTGGGCACGGATGGATCACCATCTCGGGCCCGCGTATGCACGGACCTGGGCAGAGACCCAGGTGGTCCGGGAGCTCGACGGCCGCACGGTCGTCGAGGCCCTGGCCGACGGTGAGGCCGCCAAGTTCGTCTGGCGGGCCGTGTGGGCGCACCTCAACCTTCCGCCCAGCGAACGCTGACCGGCCCACGCCACGCGATCAGGTCCTGGTGAGCGTCGACTCACCCTCCGGCAGGATGTCGGCCGGCGCAGGCTCGCGCTGACGGGCCAGCCGGCTCGGCCACCACAGGTGCCGGCCGATGTCCAGGTTCAGCGCCGTGACCAGCACGGAACGGACGACGATGGTGTCGAGCAGTACGCCGAGCGCGACCGCGATGCCGATCTCCGCGAAAGCCACCACCGGCAGCGTCGCCAGCACCGCGAACGTCCCCGCCAGCACCAGTCCGGCCGACGTGATGACCCCACCGGTCGCGGCGACCCCGATCAGCGCCCCGCGCCGGGTGCCGTGGGTCTTCGCCTCCTCGTGCACGCGCGTCATCAGGAAGATGTTGTAGTCGATGCCCAACGCAACCAGGAAGACGAAGACGAACAGCGGCAACGACGTGTCCGCACCCTCGAAGCCGAGTGCCTTGAACACCAGTGAGCTGATCCCGAGCGCCGCGCCGAACGACAGTACGACGGTTGCCACCAGCATCACCGGCGCGACGAGCGCCCGCAGCAACAGTGCGAGGATCGCGCAGCACCACCGCGAGCACCACCGGGATGATCAGCTTGTTGTCGTGAGCGGATGCCCGCTGCGTGTCCAGCAGGATCGCGGCACCACCGCCGGCGAGTGCGTCGGCGTCCGGCACCGCGTGGACGGACGTCCGGACGCGATCGACGGTGTCCTTCGCGGCCTGCGTGTCCACCGCGTCGGTCATGGTCCCCTCGAGGTAGGCCAGTCCTCCGGCCACTCGCGGCTCCGCCACCGCCGCGATGCCTTGCGTCGAGGACATCGCCGTACGGACCTCCGCGGCCTTGTCGGCCTTGCTCACCACGACCAATGGGTTGCCCGCGCCGGCCGGGAAGTGGGCGGCCACGATCTTCTCTCCGACGACGGAGTCCGGCGTACCGACGAAGGACTCTTCGTTGGACAGGCCGTTGGCGTCGAGGGTCAGGATGCCGAGCGCGGCGATGCCCAGGAGTACGGACGTGGTGATCCAGGTCAGCCGCGGCCGTACGGCGATCCGTCGGCCGATGCGACCCCACACGCTCCTCTCGGTGTGGTCATCCGATCCGTACGTCGGACGGAGCGGCCAGAACACCCAACGACCACAGATGACGAGCAGTGCGGGCAGCAAGGTCAGCATGGCGAGCAGGGCGATCACGATGCCGACTGCTGCGACCGGACCGAGCCCGCGGGTGGAGTTCATCGAGGCGAACAGCAGACAGAGCATGCCTGCTACCACTGTGGATCCTGAGGCGAAGATCGCCGGACCGGACCGATGCAGAGCGAACGCCATCGCCTCATGCCTGTCCTGATGCTTCCTGAGTTCCTCGCGGTAGCGGGCTATCAGCAGCAGGGCATAGTCCGTCCCCGCGCCGAACACAAGGACTGTCAGGATGCCTGCGCTCTGGGCGTTGACGGTCAGGTCCGCTCGGGTCGCCAAGACGTAGATGACGGCCTGTGCCGCAAAGAGTGCGACACCTGCGGACAGGAGTGGCAGCAGCCACAGCACAGGGCTCCGGTAGGTGAGCAGGAGGATGACGATCACCACAGCCGCAGCGGAGTACAGGAGTTTGCCGTCGATACCTGCGAAGGCCTCTTGCGAGTCGGCGGCGAATCCACCCGGTCCGGTCACGTGGAAGGACAGTCCGTCCGGCCGGTCCGCCGCGATCCGCCTGATGTCGTCGGCACGCGCACCGATGGTCTCCCAGCCTCCAGCGCCGGCGTTGATCGGTACGAGCACCTGGAGTGCCTTGCGATCCTCCGACGGGATCGGCCCGACGACGTCACGGTCGACGTCCTGCAGGTCGCCGTACTGCGTCACCTGCCGGGCGACCGCTTGCTGGTCGGCGGGGGTGATGCCGGACGAGCGTTCGTACACCAGCACAGCCGGAATCTCGTCCGGGGACGAGAACTGCGCGGTCGCCTTCAAGACCTCGGTGGACTCGGCCTTACCGGGCAGCCACGAGACAGCGTCGTTCTCCTGCGCACCGGTCAGTTTGCCCGCCGGACTGAAGGACACCGCTATTGCGACGATCCACAGCACCAGCACGATCCATTTGGACACCTTGCCGCACGGCAACGCCGCGAGCCGTCCCACTCCGCGCATCCGCAACCACGCCCCCTGGAGAGACATCCGTCCGCACGCCGGACCGATCACGACGCCCCCGGAACCAGCGTGGTGGCTGCGTCAGACAGGGTCAACGACCACTCGGTAGTACTACGCTCACCGTGCGTCCGCCTGCCTGCACGGTCACTGGCTCAGTGCTCAGGTTGTCCAGCCGGTGCGGGCGGCCCATTCTTCGGCCGGGAGATAGATGAGATCGCAGACCGGGTCCTTCAGGTCGCTGTAGTCGCCGATCTCGAGCTTGAGCGCGGCGGCCTGCTGCTTGAAGACGCCGTACGCGCGGCTGTCTCCGGATGACTGCGCAGATAGTCGCGGAACAGCAGCGCGTACCGCTGGTTGGCCCGCCCTGCCACGCGGATGTGCAGGTTCACCCGGCGCCGGTACATCGGCTCGACCAGCATCCGCTTCACCCACTGGATGTCGTCCGCGGGCAGACCCGGCACCGGGTGGTCGCGCCGCGGCGGGCGGAGCTCCCAGTCCGCGGCGGCCATCCGCTCGGCGACGTCGTCCAGGTCCGGTTCGGTGCGGACCGTCACCTGGATGTCGAGGATGTCCTTGGCCGGCAGCCTCGGCACGGAGGTGGAGCCGATGTGGTCGATCCGCTGGGCCAACTCGCCGAGCAGCCCGCCGATCACCTGCGCGGTCTTCTGGTACTGCGCGGGCCAGGTGTCGTCCGGCCGCGCGATGACGATCCCAGTCATGCGGAGATCATCCCAGTACCGCGGTGGCGGGTCCCAGCCCTTTACACCGGTTTGACCCGGAACGCGCTGGTGGTGAGCAGCTCCGCGGCCTCGTACGCCGCCTTCTTGATGCCCTTGCGCTCGTCGAAGAAGCCGCCGACCACGCCGACGCCGGGGAGCTTCCCGACGAACCGGGCGCCCAGGCTGCCGCGCGGACGGTCCTCGAACACCTCGCTGAGTCCACCGAACAGCTTGCTGAGCCGCCAGACCAGCCGGACGCCCTTGCGCAACCCCATGTCCGCTGCGACCTCGTCGAGGCCCAGCTGCTCGGAGACGTCCTTGCCGGCGATCTCCGGGTCGTCGTACTTGAGGACCTCGTCCGGCGTGATCGGGCGGTCGGTGAGTACCCGGATGATGATCGACGTACGGTCGGCGTGCGCCTCCACGCCGTACTCGCGGCAGACCGCGCCGATCACCATCGCCTGCACGGCCGCGCCGAGGGTGTCCTTCATCGGCAGCCGGTCCGCCGCCGCGCCGCTGAGCCGGGGGAGACCGGCGACGACCGCGGCGAACCCGCCGAGGCGCTCGACCCACCAGTCGCAACGCTTGGCCAGCGGGAGCGTCGGCCACTCCTCGTGGCCGGGCACCTTCATCTGCAGCAGCCGGTCGATCGCGAGGATCAGACCCTTCTCGGCCAGGTTGGGCTTCTCCTGGGCGGAGTACTCGGCCAGGACGGTGCGGATGCCGAACGGGTCCTGCGAGCGGAGCGCGTCGAGCACGATGTCGATACCGAATTCGACCCGGCTGATCGCGAGGACCACGGCGGAATCGGGTACGTCGGGACGGTCGTGTCACGTCCGCAAGAGTAGGGATCGGCTGGGTCAGGATGGTTGCGGGAACAGGTTCGGCGTGTCAGTTGCGATTCGAACACGTGTTCGGGATACTTTGGTGCTCGGAAGGCGGTTGGACGGCCGAGTTGTCCACAGATTCGAAGTCGCGGCGAAAACTGTCGGAGGCAACGAATACCTTCTCTGGCGACAACGAAAGTTCCTTCGGGTGGCCGGCGGCGGCCCCGGATTATCAGATGGGTCAGGTGGCAGTCACATGGCGGGTGCAGCGGAGTGCGGAGCGCGCGGCGGCCGATCGCGAGAAGGCGCTTGCGACCGCGCTGACGCAGATCGAGCGGCAGTGCGGCAAGGGATCGGTGATGCGGCTGGGTGAGCAGAACCGGCCGCCGATCGAGGTCATCCCGACCGGGTCGATCGCGCTCGACATCGCGCTCGGGATCGGCGGTCTGCCGCGCGGCCGGGTGGTGGAGATCTACGGTCCGGAATCCTCCGGTAAGACGACGGTCGCGCTGCACGCGGTCGCCAACGCTCAGCGGGCCGGCGGGATCGCGGCCTTCATCGACGCCGAGCACGCGCTCGACCCGGAGTACGCGCGGAAGCTGGGCGTCGACACCGACGCGCTGCTGGTCTCGCAGCCCGACTCCGGTGAGCAGGCCCTGGAGATCGCCGACATGCTGGTGCGCTCCGGCGCGATCGACATCGTCGTGATCGACTCGGTGGCCGCGCTGGTGCCCCGGGCCGAGATCGAGGGCGAGATGGGTGACAGCCACGTCGGTCTGCAGGCCCGGCTGATGAGCCAGGCGCTGCGGAAGATGACGGGTGCGGTCAGCGGGACGAACACGACCGCGATCTTCATCAACCAGCTGCGCGAGAAGATCGGCGTCATGTTCGGCTCCCCGGAGACGACGACCGGTGGTAAGGCGCTGAAGTTCTACGCGTCGGTGCGGCTGGACGTGCGCCGGATCGAGTCGCTGAAGGACGGCACGGACGTGGTCGGCAACCGGACCCGCGTCAAGGTCGTGAAGAACAAGGTGGCCCCGCCGTTCAAGCAGGCCGAGTTCGACATCATCTACGGCCAGGGCATCAGCCGCGAGGGCAGCCTGCTCGACCTCGGTGTGGATCAGGGCTTCGTCCGCAAGGCCGGCGCCTGGTTCACGTACGAGAGCGACCAGCTCGGCCAGGGCCGGGAGAACGCGCGGAACTTCCTGCGCGACAACCCCGATCTGGCCAACGAGCTGGAGAAGAAGATCAAGGAGAAGATGGGCATCGGCCCGACCCTTGACCAGCCGGCCGACGCGAGGCCGCGGCCGAGGTCGATGTCGACTTCTGACCGACCCTCCGCGGGCGGCAGCGTCCCCCGGCAGCCATCAGCTGCCGACGACGCTGCCCCCGCGGCGCTGTCTCTGCCCCACGACGAACGCCTCGCCCTGGCCCGCAAACTCCTGGCCGGAGGGGCAACCGCGTCCCCGGCCACCACTGAGCCATCCACCACAGAGCCAGCGGCCACTGAGCGCACGTCGTACCGGCGTACGTCGGCTCGGCAGGTGTCCGCGGAGCGCGATGCCTCACGATCGACGTCCTCGGCGGGCGACGGTCGTCCGGGTGCTGCGTCTGGTGACAGCGACGATTCCTCGGCTGGTTCGAGGCGGGGAAGTCGTCGTACTCGGGGGCGTGGAGCGAGCGCTGCCGACCCGTGGGAGAACACCGACGACTTCCTGGACAGCGGGGAGTCGGAGCGGAGCACGACGCGACGTACCGGCTCCATCAGGCGAACCGCCGGCACCGTCGACCCCTGGGGTGACGAGGACAAGCGAACCGTCCAAGCCTTCGAGACCCAGGCCGCCGATCGCCGGGCCGAAGCCCAGGCCTTCGCCGACGATTCCCCACGCAACGATCTCGACCCAACCGACGCGTTCGACCCGTGGGCAGACCCGGTCGATGCCTCTGACGACGACCCAGCGCCTGCGGCCACGAGCACACCACGCGCTTCCACCAGCCGTACGAACCAACCTCCCCCCAGCACGCCAACAGCAGCACCCGACGAGGCACCTGCCTCCGAGGCCACCGACGCACCGACCGAGCCTCGTACTACCGGGCCCACGGACGTACCCGCCGCCGACGAACCCATCGAAGCGCCCACCGGGCGATTCAGCGGCTCAGCTGGCGATCTGCCCAGCGGCACGGGCGTCCGCGAGTGGTGGGGGCCGGCGGGGTGGGTCTGCTCGGGGTGGGCGGCGGCGGGTTGGTGGGGGGTTTGGGCGGCGGGGGAAGCGGCCTGTGGGGGAGGAGCCTCAGGGGACGGGGGATCCGGAGCTCGATGGGGCGGCGGCGGATCCGTACTCGGTGGCTCGGACGATCTTGCTGGACAAGTTGTCGGGACAGCCGCGGACCCGGGCCGAGTTGGCCGATGTGCTGGCTGACCGGGACATTCCGGACGAGGTGGCCGATGCGGTGCTGGACCGGTTCACCGACGTCGGGTTGATCGATGATGCCGCGTTCGCGAATGCGTGGGTGGAGTCGCGGCATCGCGGGCGTGGGCTGGGGAAGCGGGCGCTGGCGCAGGAGCTTCGGCGGCGCGGGGTGGACGACCAGTTGGCGCGGGATGCGCTCGAGGAGCTGCAGCCTGAGCAGGAAGAGGAGAAGGCTCGCGAGCTGGTACGGCGGAAGTTGCGGTCGATGCGTTCGCTGGAGCGGCAGGTGGCGATTCGGCGGCTGCTCGGAATGCTGGCGCGCAAGGGATATCCGGGCGGTCTCGCGATGACCATCATCAAACAGGAACTCGACGCCGCCCATGACGAGTTCCCCCTCCTCGACTCCTCCGGTCTCGAACCCGAGTAGTTCCGGGCGGTAGCGTCGGTGGGGTGACGAGCTTGGGTGATGTGGAGCGGGTGGTCGCGGGGCTGCCGGGGACCGAGGAGGCGACTCGGCACGGGATGCGGACGTGGAAGGTCGGGGGGAAGGCGTACGCGTGGGAGCGGCCGTTCAGCAAGGCGGACGTGAAGCGGTTCGGGGACGAGACGCCGCCGGGTGGGCCGATCGTCGCGCTGGTCGTCGAGGATCTTGCCGAGAAGGAAGCCGTGCTGCAGGCGCGGGCGGGGGACGGGTTCTTCACGATTCCGCATTTCAACGGGTACGCCGCGGTGCTTGTTCAGCTGGACGAGGTCTCTGAGTCCGTCCTGGAGGAAGCGTTGCTCGACGCGTGGTTGGTGCACGCGCCGGCGGACGTCGCCAAGGCACACCTCGGGAACAATTAGTCCGCGATCGGGTGCCCGTACGGGCGCGTGGGCTGCGAATTGCCGTCTCATCGGGGCTGTTGTTACGGAGGGTGACGTGGGTTCGGGGGGTGGGCTGCGGCGAGGGGCGTTGACGGGTGCGGCGTGACGGTGTGTTATCCGAGGTAGGGCCGGTATTTGTTCCGGTCCGTAGGCTGGGATTTTCCGTCGATCCGCCCCAGACACCGCGGAGGGTGCAATGAACGATTTCCAGGAACAGGCGAAGAACTGGCTCCGGAATGTCGTCAAACAGAACCCGGACAAGATCAAGGCCGGCGTCGAGAAGGCAGGCGACCTGATCGACAAGCAGACCGGCGGGAAGTACGCGGAGAAGGTCGACGCAGTCCAGCAGAAGGTCGGCGGCTTCGTCGACAAGCAGAACTCCGAAGAGACCCCGAGCCCGGCGGGAACAGAACCCACGCCCGCGCCGGAGCCCACGGCACCAGCCACGTCCGAGCCCACCGCGGCAGCGTCCGAGCCGTCCGAGACGGCTTCTGAATCCACCGCTGGGGCCTCGGTCGGCACGTCCGAAGCGGCGCCCGATGAGTCGGCGGCCGAGACGGCCGGCGCGTCGGAAGAGCGGGCCGGGTCCCAGGGCGGCAGCACCAACAGCTGATATGTAGCGGCTTCCTGTCAAGAGGCAGGGTGAGGCGCCCGTCCGTGGTTGCGGGCGGGCGCCTCTGGCTTCGTCGGTGGTGTTGGTGGTGAGCGTGTCGTTGGCGACGCGCGGTCAGACTGATATGCGCGGGTTGGTTACCGCAGGACGGGGTGTTCGGCAGGAGCTGGCCGCGTGTCTAGGGTCGAGCGTCGTCTGGCCGGGTTGTGTTGTGGCCGGGCTGCTCATAGCTGTTTCGCGGGTCGCTCCACGCGCTGCTTCCACCACGCTGGTCGACGAAGCCGGCTTGTGGGATCTACTCCTCGAGGACTGCCAGGGACCAGCACCAGCCGGCTAGTTCGCGGGCGATCGCGACGTTGGCGACCACGTGCCGTTTGCGGCGCTCGCGGAACGTGTTCCACCGGGCATGCAGTCGCTGGTTGCCGGCGTCTCCGCGGGCGCGGGCTGCCGGTGGTGCGAGCTCCCAGCGGTCGCGCATGGTCTTTCCTGCGACGTAGCGGGCGCGGTGGTGCCAGGCGGCTTCGATCAGGAGTCTGCGGACGTGGGTGTTGCCGGTCTTGGTGATCGAGCCTTGCACGCGGGACTGCCCCGAGGAGTACTCCGATGGCACCAGGCCGACGAACGCGCCGATGGTGTTGCCGCTGAACCGGTGCCAGTCGCCGATCTCGACCGCCAACGCGAACCCCGTCAAGGTGCCGATCCCGCGCAAGCATCCCAGCCGCCGGACCAGCGGGGTGAAATCCGAGGCGGCGGCGAGTCTGGGTGATGGCGGTGTCGAGCCGGTCGCGGCGGGCCTGGACGCCCAACACGGCGTCGTAGTCGGACTCGAACGTCAGCCGCAGTGCTGGTGAGCCGAGCCGGTCCCGGCCGATCCCTCGCAGCCACGCGTCGTGCGCGCCGGTCCAGGCCTGTCCGCCGGAGTAGACGAAACCCTGTCGCAGCAGCAGTTTCGACAACCGGTGCCGGGCACGCATCAAATCACCACGCGCGTCCTCACGCGCCCGGACCAGATCCCGAGCGGTCTCTTGTTCCACCGTCGGAACCGACACTGCGACGTACTCGTCCAGCCGCAACAACCGGGCCAGATGCACCGCGTCCTTCGCGTCGGTCTTGACCCGATCACCGCTGGGTCGCTGCAGCTTGCTCGGCGCGACGACCTCGCAGCGGATCCCCGCAGCGGTCAGCGAACGGGCCAACCCGAACCCGGTCGGGCCGGCCTCATAGGCCACCGCGACCGGACCCTCCAACCGGCCCAGCCACGACCGGATGTGCTCATGTGACGGCGTCAGCCTCGCCTGCACGAGCTCACCCGTCACACCGTCGAGCGCCGCCGCAACCACCGATCGGGCGTGCACATCCAGCCCCACACTCGTACGCTCGGTAAACACCGGGGCCTCCCACAAATGTCGGATAGGCCGAGCAGGCAGCCCCTACTCGGTAACCCACGAATCTTGTGAGTGAGGCCCCGGCCCGCAACCCCGCCACGACGACGGCGTCACGTCATACCGTCTAGCCCACCCGTTCCACGGAACGTCAGCTCGACCGCACTGGATGGTGCGGTCGAGCTGTTCTGACACGGCGACAGGCGCCGGAGGGATCTGGAGTAGACCACGTTGGTGGGTGGTCTTGTGCAGATCGGCGGTGGTGGCGAGGAGTGTCCGTCTTGACCGGGTGGTGGGGCGCGCCTAGCCTCGGCATCAGGAAGGGATGAATCCACCGGAACGGTGGCGGATATGACGAACGGCGGGTTGGCGAAACTACCGACCGGCCGGGAAAACGCAACCACGCTCGACCGAGCTGAAGGAAGGACGACGGCGCCTGCAAACGCCGTCGGATAGACGGCACCGCGCGTCATACCTGAACGGCAGCAGCCTGACAGGACACGAGCGGGGCCATCGTGGTCTCCGAGGGTTCGACCGGCGACGCACGGTGAGCAAGCAACGCTGGGCGGCACCTCCGCAGTCGGCGGACGGGGGTCGCGGACCGCGAGGCTGGGCAGCACATCAGCAGCAGGCGCCGTCGGCACAGCCGGAAGTGGCAGCACCGGTACCGCCTCAGCAGAGGTGGCGCCGGCACCGCCGTACCCCGGTGACGCCTTACCCGAACGGCCGGCTGGCTGATCCCTTCGACCGATGGCCACAGTTCCCGCGTGGGACTCGAAGGAGAGGGGAGACGCCGATGACCGCGATGTCCGTTGGCCTGGCCCTGATCGGATTGCTGATCGCCGGACTACTGGCTTGGATCGGCCTCACTCTCTCCCGCCGGAAGGCCGTGGGCATCTCGACCTCCCAACAGGAGGCCACCCAGCGCGAGACCGCGCAGCTCGAGGCAGCTCAACTCGAGGCGGCTCAACTCGAGGCAGGCGCGAAGTCCGCGGCGGAGCTGGTACGTCGGCAGGCCGAGGAGGACGCCGCCGTACTGCGGACGCGGGCCGAGGCAGCTGAGCAGCGCGCCGAGGAGATCCGTCGGCCGCGGAGGACCGGGCGTCCGAGGTACGGCGGGATGCCGAGCAGCGGGCGTCCGACGTACGCCGGGAGGCCGAGGCGGAGGCGCAGTCGATCCGCGACGACCTGCGGGAGCAGCGGCTCGAGATGGAGCGCCGCGACCACCGGCTGACCGAGCGCGAAGACCGGCTCGACGAGCAGCACCGCGGGATCGAGGAACGCCACACCGAGCTGACCGCGCAGCTGGCCGAGCTGGACCAGCGCAAGCAGGAGATCAAGGACCTCGAGGACGAGCGCCGCCGGATCCTCGAAGGCGTCGCGAACCTGACGACCGAGCAGGCGAAGGCCGAGCTGGTCGCGGCGATCGAGGACGAGGCGAAGCGGCACGCGCACACGATCGTCCGCGACATCGAGCGGCAGGCGCTCGACGAGGGCGAGACGAAGGCGCGCAAGATCATCACCGGCGCGGTGCAGCGGCTGGCGTCCGAGCAGACCAGCGAGTCGGTCGTGTCCGTCGTGCACCTGCCGAGCGACGACATGAAGGGCCGGATCATCGGCCGCGAGGGCCGCAACATCCGGTCGTTCGAGCAGACCACCGGCGTGAACCTGATCATCGACGACACCCCCGAAGCGGTGCTGTTGTCCTGCTTCGACCCGGTACGGCGGGAGACCGCGCGGCTGACCCTGGACTCGCTGGTGCTCGACGGCCGGATCCACCCGAGCCGGATCGAGGAGATCTACGAGCGCAGCAAGGGCGAGGTCGCCGAGCTGTGCGAGCGGGCGGCCGAGGACGCGATGGCCGACGTCGGGATCACCGATCTGCACCCGGAGCTGGTCCGGACGATGGGGCTGCTGCGCTACCGGACGTCGTACGGGCAGAACGTGCTGAAGCACCTGATCGAGTCGGCGCACATCGCCGGGATGATGGCGGCCGAGCTCGGGCTGGATCCGAAGCTGTGCAAGCGCGGCGCGTTCCTGCACGACATCGGCAAGGCGCTCACGCACGAGTCCGAGGGCAGCCACGCGATCGTCGGTGCGGAGCTGGCGCGCAAGTACGGCGAGAACGACGACGTCGTGCACTGCATCGAGGCGCACCACAACGAGGTCGAGGTCCGTACCGTCGAGGCCGTGCTGACGCAGGCGGCGGACGCGGTCAGCGGCGGTCGGCCGGGTGCGCGGCGCGAGTCGCTGGAGGCGTACGTGCAGCGGCTCGAACGGCTCGAGGAGATCGCGATGCACCACGACGGTGTCGAGAAGGTGTTCGCGATGCAGGCCGGCCGCGAGATCCGTGTGATGGTGCTGCCGGACGCGGTCGACGACATCGCGGCGCAGGTGATGGCCCGCGACATCGCGAAGCAGGTCGAGGAAGAGCTCACGTATCCCGGTCAGATCCGCGTGACCGTCGTACGGGAGTCCCGCGCGACGGAGGTCGCGAAATAGACATCAGGCCTGCTACGAAAGCCGACGTCGACCGGATGGTCGGCGCGTTCGCGGGGGAACCGGCCGCCCAGCACCACATCCGGGCTCGTTGGGATACCCAACGATCCGACGACGGTGTCTACCTGATCGCGGAGCGCGACGGGGAGATTGTCGGTCAGACGATCCTGCTCCGGCGGTCGAAGTACGGCGAGGTTCGCGCCGACGCGGACCCGGCCGAGATCAACGCTCTGCAGGCGTACGTCCGGCGGCAGGGGATCGGTACGGCGATCATTCGCGCGGCCGAGGCGATCGCGGCAGGGGAGTGGAACCGGAAGGCGATCGGGCTCGCCGTTGAACTCGACAACGATCCGGCGCGGAGGCTGTACGAGCGGCTCGGGTACGAGCCGTGGTCAGGTCCGCAGGTGCAGGACTACTGGACCGAGCAGGCGGCCGACGGAAGCGTCGTACGCACGCACACCGATCCCTGCGAGTACTTGCTCAAGACCTTCTAGGAGACGCTGGCTGCCGACGCGGTGAACGTGTTGCACGCGGACGGCGTACCGGCGTCGAAGCCGCGGCGGGTCCAGCGGCTGTGGCTCTTGCTGCTGCCGTGGTCGCGCTGCGTGCCCCACTCGTCGCCGCGGTGGCTGATGGTCCAGAGCCACCGCTGCCGCCACGAGCCGGCGACGGGGAAGTAGGTCCGGTCGGCGCCGAGGTAGACACCGCTGAGGCAGGACGCCTGGAGTTCGATGCGCCGGCTCTCCAGCAGCGGAGCGTCCACGCCGTTCTGGTAGCTCGTCCGCGTTGCGGAGGCGTCGCTGATGCCGATCAGGCGCTGAATGTGGTGGCCGTACTCGTGGGCGACCAGGTGCGCCATCGTGGTGCGCGCCCAGAGCTTGTTGTACTTGCGGTAGTTGTCGATGTCGAACGTCGCGTTCATCGAGATCGTGCCGCCGCCGCAGTACGCGGCCGAGTCCTGCACGTCGCACAGGGTGCGGGTCTTGCCGGTGAAGACCTCCAGGCGCGGCGCCGTGAACGTGAAGCCGGCCTTCTCGACCACCGGCTTCCATACCTTGTCCAGGCAGCGGATGTACTCGGTGTAGTACCTCCGGACGTTCGCCACCGAGGTCGGCCGGACCGACGGCTCCTTGCAGCGCGAGGCGGGCAGCCGGCCGACGCGGTAGAGCGGGTTCTGGGCGACGATCCGCTGCTTCTCCGCGAGCAGCTGAGCGACAGAGTCGACGGTCGGAGTAGTCCGGGTCGGGCTGGGCGTCGAAGGCTCAGACGTAGGTGAAGGAGTCGCACTAGGAGTCGCGCGAGGAGTACGCGCCGCCAGCGTCCCACCAGCGGTCGGCAGATCGTCGCTCCCGCCTGCCTGTCGTACGACGACGATCCCGACGGCCGCGAGTACGACGACGACAGCAGTGATCAACCCAGCCCGCGCATTCACCCGCGGCAGCCTAGCTGCGCACGGGCCGAGCGGAAACAGCCGTCAGCGGAACGCGGACTGCCCGGTCAGCGCCTGACCGATCACAAGCTGGTGGACCTCGGACGTCCCCTCGTACGTGAGGACGGACTCGAGATTGTTGGCGTGCCGCATGATCGGGTACTCGCCGCTGATGCCGTTCGCCGCGAGGATCGTGCGGCACTCGCGGGCGATCGCGATCGCCTCACGGACGTTGTTCAGCTTGCCGACCGATACCTGCTCGGGCCGCAGCGTGCCCTTCTCCTTCAGTCGGCCGAGGTGGACGGCGAGCAGGATGCCCTTGTTCAGCTCGACCGCCATGTCGGCCAGTTTCGCCTGCGTCAGCTGGTACGCCGTCAGCGGCTTGTCGAACACGATCCGCTCGCCGGCGTACGCGATCGCGGTCTCCAGGCAGTCCCGCGCCGCGCCCATCGCGCCGAAGATGATGCCGAACCGGGCCTCGTTCAGGCAGCCGAGCGGGCCGGACAGACCACGCGCCTCGGGCAGCATCGCGGACGCCGGCAGCCGTACGTCGTCCAGCACCAGCTCGGACGTGACGGAGGCGCGCAGCGACATCTTCTGCTTGATCTCCGGCGCCGAGAAGCCGGGCGTCGATGTCGGTACGACGAAGCCGCGGACACCGTCGTCGGTCCGGGCCCAGACCACCGCGACGTCGGCGACCGAGCCGTTGGTGATCCACATCTTCGAGCCGTTCAGGATCCAGTCATCCCCGTCACTGGAGCCATCGCGGCGGGCGTTGGTGCGCATGCCGGCTGGGTTCGAGCCGAAGTCCGGTTCGGTCAGCCCGAAGCAGCCGATCGCCTCACCCGCGGACATCCGGGGAAGCCACTCGGACTTCTGCTCCTCGCTGCCGTACTTCCAGATCGCGTACATCGCCAGTGAGCCCTGCACCGACACCAGCGACCGCATGCCCGAGTCGGCCGCCTCGATCTCGAGACAAGCCAGCCCGTAGGCGACCGGTCCGAGCCCGGCGCACCCGTACCCGGTCAGGTGCATCCCGAGGAACCCGAGCGCCCCGAGCTCCTTCGCCAGCTCCCGCGCCGGAATCGAACCCGCTCTCGAACCACTCCGGCAAGGACGGCCGCAACCGCTCGTCCGCAAACCGCCGCGCAGCCCCCCGAACATCAACCTCCTCCGACGTCAGCAAGGAGTCGACATCCACCAGATCCAACGAAGCGCTCATGCCCAAACGCTAACGGCAATCCGTCCGGCTGCGGAGGAGGTATGGATCACTTGCGGTACCAGGGCCACCACCAGTGGCGTTTGCGGGCGTGGCGGACTACGACGCTGGCGTGGTGGGCCTTGCCGGTGACGTGGAGGCGGACTCCGCCGGGGCGCGGGGCCACGGCCTTGTTCTTGGCGCTGCTGTGGTTGGCCTCGACCTGGTCGATGTCGACGCTCCAGCCTTCGGGGATGACCATCACCACCGAGCTGTGGATGGCCTGGGCGTCGACGTGGATCTCGGGCCACTGCACGAGCGCGTCGGTGAAGTCGAGCTTGACCGAAGAGTGCTCCGCGATCGCGGTCAGCCGTTCGGGGACGGTCCACGCGCCCTCGCGCTTCTGCGCGCTGTGCCGGGCCCGGAGCGTCAGTTCCTGGGAGCTGCCGTGGGCGACCGGCACCAGGTCCGCGGTCGCGTTGCGAAGCTCGAGCTGCGTCTTGGCCGAGTAGATCTGGGTCAGCCGCTCGTCGAGTTCCTCGAAGTCCAGCCGCCCGTCGGTGTGCGCTTCCTGGACCACGGCGGCGGCACGCTCACGGTCGTTGTCGGATGCCCGGTGGTTGGGCGGCGGCTGCTCCAGACTCATGCCCCATAAGGTAGCGCCGCATCAGCCGACGAGTGACAGGAACCGGCCCACCACCGTCGACCACGTCTTCTCCAGTTCGACGGCGTACCGTTCCGCATCCGCCACCACGGCGTCCGGGTCGAACCCGAGCGACCGCAGTCGCGCCGGCTCCCACCGCCGTACCCGCTCTGCCTCTACCTCCGGGTGGAACTGCACACCCCAGCTCTGCCCGATGCGCAGCATCTGGTTCGTGCACCGCTCACTGGACATCAGCAGCACCGCATCCTCCGGGAGCCGCGTGATCTGGTCCTGGTGACTCTCCACGGCCCGCACCGTCGACGGCAGCCCAGCCAGCAGTACGTCGTCCGCACCGGCCGGCAGCACCGTCAACGAGGTCACACCCTTCTCCGGCTGCCCGTACTTCCCCTGCACCTCACCGCCGAACGTGTGCGCCAGCAACTGCGCACCCAGGCAGATCCCGAGCACCGGCACCCGCCCGTGCGCGTCGCGCAGCAGCGACCGCTCAGCCGGCAGCCACGGCGACCGCTCGTCCTCGTCCGGCAGCATGCCGCCGCCGAGCAGGATGAGCGCCGCATGACCGTCCACGCTCCCGGGCACGGGCTCACCGTCCCAGGCCCGGACGACGACCGGAGAGAGCCCGTGGTCGTCCAGCCAGCCGAGCAGCCGGCCAGGCCCGCTGCCCTGGTCGTTCTCGATGATGAGCACAGAAGTCGGCGGTGTGGTCACTGGGCCACGGTACGGCGGCACACCATGACACGCAGCGCACCGCCGTACCGGCGTGGCGATTCCGGGATACTGATGCACTGGGGGTGTCGATGGAACCTGTCAGTGGATTCGTGCGGGCTGTTGTCGGAGATGTGGCCTTCATCTTCAGCAAGGGCATGGTCAGCGCGTACCTGCTCGCCCGCCGCAACGGGTGGCCGCGGCCGCAGCTCGACGTACTGGTGCGGTCACACGGTCAGTACGTCCCGCTGTCCATCCCCACCGGCACGGTGCCCGCCGTGGGCCGCCTGGTCGGGCTGGACGAGTTCCGGCCGGCCCCGATGATCACTGTCGAGTTCACCCCGGGTGACACCGGCGCCGAGGCACATCTCAGCGCCAACAGCCCGGTCCTCATCACGATCACCGACGTCAGTCACCGCGAGTACGACGCAGTAGTACTGACTTCCTCGCTCGGTGCAGCGGCGTACGCGCAGCTGCCGCCGGGGTACTACCACGTCTCCGCTGTCGTCATCGACGAGTACGGCGACCTGCTGCAGGGGTACGGCGCTCAGCACAACCTGCACGTGGACAAGGGCGACGACCTGATCGTCTCGCTGTCGATCCGGACCGCGGGTGTGACGGAGATCGCAGACGCCCTGGAAACCGGACCGCAGCCCGCACTGGTCGGGCCGGACGGTGACGTCGTACCGCTGCTCGACCTGGCCCGGATCGGCCGCGCACAGGACTGCGACCTGATCTTCGACCGCCCCGGGGTCAGCCGGTACCACGCGGAGCTGTTGCGGATCGACGCGACCAGCTACGAGCTGCGGGACCTGGGGTCGACCAACGGGACGCTGGTGAACGGTGTGCCGATCGAGACCGCGATGGTCACCCACGGGGACGAGATCCGGCTCGGAGCGCTCCCGTTCCGGCTACTACTAGCTTGACCTGGAACAATGGCGCCGTGAACCCGCGTAGCGTCGTCATCCTCGGCTCCACCGGCTCGATCGGTACTCAGGCGCTCGAGCTGATCGGACGGAACCGGGACCGCTTCCACGTCCTGGCCCTGTCCGCCGGCGGCGACAACGTCGCCCTGCTCGCGGAGCAGGCGCTCGAGTTCGAGGTCGAGGTCGTGGCGGTGGCCAAGGCCACGGTCGCGCAGGACCTGCAGCTGGCGTTCTACGCCGAGGCGCAGCGGAAGGGGTACGCGCAGGGCGAGTTCCGGATCCCGAAGATCGTCACCGGGCCGGACGCCTCCAGCGAGCTCGCGGCGCTGCCGTGTGACGTAGTACTCAATGGCATCAACGGCTCGGTCGGTCTGCACGCGACGCTGGCCGCGCTGGACGCCGGGAACACGCTGGCGCTCGCCAACAAGGAGTCGCTGGTGATCGGCGGGCCGATCGTCACCCGGCGGGCGAAACCGGGCCAGATCGTCGCGGTCGACTCCGAGCACAGCGCGATCGCCCAGTGCCTGCGCGGCGGTACGCCGGACGAGGTCCGCAAGCTCCTGCTGACCGCGAGCGGCGGCCCGTTCCTCGGCCGGCCGCGGAGCGAGCTGGAGAACGTGACCGTCGAGCAGGCCCTGGACCACCCGAACTTCGCGATGGGGCCGGTCGTCACGATCAACTCGGCCACGCTGGTCAACAAGGGCCTCGAGCTGATCGAGGCGCACCTGCTGTTCGGGATCCCGATGGACCGGATCGACGTGGTCATCCACCGGCAGCAGGCGATCCACTCGATGGTCGAGTTCGTCGACGGCTCCACGATCGCGCAGGTCGGCGTACCGACGATGACGGTGCCGATCGCGCTCGCGCTGGGCTGGCCCGACCGGATACCGGACGCGTCGCCGCCGTGGAACTGGGCCGAGGCGAGCACCTGGACGTTCCAGCCGGTCGACGACGTGGCCTTCCCGGCGGTCCAGCTGGCCCGGGAGGCGGGGACCCGCGGCGGGACCGCCCCGGCCGTCTTCAACGCGGCGAACGAGGTCTGCGTCCAGGCGTTCCGGGACGGCCGGCTGCCGTTCACGGCGATCGTCGACACGGTGGCCCGGGTGGTGACCGATCACGACGTACCCTCGTATGAGGAACTGTCCGTCGACGACGTGCTCGCGGCGGACGCGTGGGCCCGAAGGCGGGCGCGTGACATCACCGGCGTACAGGAGACTCAGCAGGCATGAGTGTGCTTCTCACCATTCTCGGCATCGTGCTGTTCGTCGCCGGGGTGCTGATCTCGGTCGCGCTGCACGAGATGGGCCACATGCTCCCGGCCAAGGCGTTCGGGATGAAGGTCACGCAGTTCTTCGTCGGCTTCGGGCGGACCATCTGGTCGGTGAAGCGCGGCGAGACCGAGTACGGCATCAAGGCCATCCCGGCCGGCGGTTTCGTCCGGATCATCGGCATGATGCCGCCCGCCAAGGGCCAGGACCCGACCAAGGTGCGCAAGGCCAACACCGGCCCGATCCAGTCGATGGTCGAGAACGCCCGTACGGCGGAGTACGAGACGATCTCGCCCGCGGACGACGGCCGGCTCTTCTACCAGAAGGTGTGGTGGAAGAAGCTGATCGTGATGGCGTCCGGGCCGCTGGTCAACGTGCTGATCGCGGCCGTGCTCTTCACCGGGCTGTTCACGCTGTACGGCGCCAGGGTTCCGCAGACCACCATCTCGACGGTCACCGACTGCGTGATCCCGGCCGACCAGGCGTCGGCCGACCGCAAGTGCCTGGACAGCGACAAGGTCTCGCCGGCCAAGCAGGCCGGGTTCCAGGTCGGCGACAGGATCGTCGCGTTCAACGGCACCACGATCGACAGCTGGGACCAGCTGACGCCGCTGATCCGGGCGAACACCGACAAGGCCGCCACGATCGTTGTCGAGCGCAACGGTCAGCAGCTCACCCTGAAGACCAACACGATCGTCAACCAGGTCCTGGACAAGGCGGGGTCGGACAAGTACGTCTCGGTCGGCTTCCTCGGCGTCTCGCCGGAGAACAAGCTCGAGCGGCAGAGCGTCGGCTACGCGTTCGACCAGATGGGCACCTACACGGTCGCCACGGTGCAGGCCCTCGGCCGGTTCCCGGAGAAGCTGGTCGGCGTCGCGAAGTCGATCGTCGGCGGCGAGCGCGACCAGGACAGCCCGATGAGCGTCGTCGGCGCGAGCCGGGTCGCGGGTGAGATCGCCTCCAGCGACCTGGACGTCGGCGCGAAGTTCGCGAGCCTGATCATGCTGATCGCCTCGCTGAACCTGTTCCTCGCCCTGTTCAACTTCATCCCGCTGCTGCCGCTCGACGGCGGTCACATGATCGGCGCGATCTGGGAAGGCATCCGGCGCGGCCTCGCCAAGCTGTTCGGCCGGCCGGACCCCGGGTACGTCGACGTGGCCAAGCTGCTCCCGATCGCGTACGTCGCGGCCAGTGTGATCGTGGTGATGGGCGTGCTGCTCGTCATCGCCGACATCGTGAACCCCATCAAGCTGTTCAACGGATAAGTCAACGGTAAGGAAACATGAGCATCAACCTGGGCATGCCCGCGCTGCCGCCTCCGACCCTCGCGCCGCGTCGCAAGACCCGCCAGATCAAGGTCGGCAAGGTGCTCGTCGGCGGCGACGCACCGGTCTCTGTGCAGTCGATGACCACGACGAAGACGCACGACGTGAACACGACGCTGCAGCAGATCGCCGAGCTCACCGCGGCGGGCTGCGACATCGTCCGGGTCGCGTGCCCGCGGCAGGAGGACGCCGACGCGCTGCGGGAGATCGCGCAGCACTCGCAGATCCCGGTGATCGCCGACATCCACTTCCAGCCGGGCTACGTGTTCGCGGCGATCGAGGCCGGGTGTGCCGCCGTACGGGTGAACCCGGGCAACATCCGCAAGTTCGACGACCAGGTCAAGGAGATCGCGAAGGCCGCGAAGGACCACGGTACGTCGCTGCGGATCGGGGTGAACGCGGGTTCGCTGGACAAGCGGCTGCTGGAGAAGTACGGCAAGGCGACGCCCGAGGCGCTCGTCGAGTCGGCCGTCTGGGAGGCGTCGCTGTTCGAGGAGCACGACTTCCACGACTTCAAGATCTCGGTCAAGCACAACGACCCGGTCGTGATGGTGCAGGCCTACGAGATGCTCGCCGAGCGCGGCGACTGGCCGCTGCACCTCGGGGTCACCGAGGCCGGGCCGGCGTTCCAGGGCACGATCAAGTCGTCGGTCGCGTTCGGCGCGCTGCTGTCGAAGGGTATCGGCGACACGATCCGGGTCTCGCTGTCCGCGCCGCCGGTCGAGGAGGTCAAGGTCGGCCTGCAGATCCTGCAGTCGCTGAACCTGCGCGAGCGCAAGCTCGAGATCGTCTCCTGCCCGTCCTGCGGTCGCGCCCAGGTGGACGTCTACACGCTGGCCGAGCAGGTCACCGCCGGCCTCGAGGGCATGGAGGTCCCGCTCCGCGTCGCCGTCATGGGCTGCGTCGTGAACGGCCCCGGCGAGGCCCGCGAAGCCGACCTCGGCGTCGCCTCCGGCAACGGCAAGGGCCAGATCTTCGTCAAGGGCGAGGTCATCAAGACCGTCCCGGAATCCGCCATCGTCGAAACCCTCATCGAAGAAGCCCTGCGCATCGCCGAATCCATGGAAACCACCGAACCCGGCGAACCGACTGTTTCCGTCAGCTGAACCCGCGCGAACTGTCGGTCGCGGGTTGTAGAACACACGAGCATGACGCGTATCTCGTTCGACGTGAACGATGAGTGGCTGGCCGGTGCCCGCGCCGAGCTCGGCACGGACACCGCCGAGGAAACGATCAACGCAGCGCTGTGCGAGTTCGCGCGTCGCAGACGGGCGAAGGAGCTGATCGCGACGTTCGAGTCGGTCGAGATGGACTTCAGCAGATCGGCCGACGGTTGGCGGTACGGCGGCGGCCGGGATCTCAGCCGCTTGGTCGAGGACGCACGTGAGTCCGCGAGGCGAGATGCGACCGGGACGGATAGCCTTCCCGGGTGACGGAATACCTGGTGGTCAGTGCGGTGGCTGGGGAGGCGCGGTATGTGCCGGCGGGGATTCCTGTTGTGGTGACGGGAGTGGGGAAGACGGCTGCGGCGGTGGCAGTTTCGCGGGCTCTGGCTGCGCGCGACACGGCTGACTTGGTGGTGCTGAACGTCGGGACTACTGGGGCGTTGCGGGATGGGTTGGCTGGGTTGTTTCTGCCGAGTGTTGTGATCAATCACGATGTGAATGCGGAGGCGGTTCGGGCTATTGGGTTGGATCCGCGGGACGAGTTGGTTGTTGAGGGCGGGGACGGGACGGTGCTGGCGTCGGGGGACGTGTTCGTGACGGATCCCGTCGTACGGGCGCGGTTGGCGGAGCGGGCGCATCTGGTGGACATGGAGGCGTACGGCGTCGTGTACGCGTGCCAGGAGTACGGCGTACCTGTGCGGGTCGTGAAGCATGTGTCGGACTCGGCGGACGAGGCGGCGCTCGACTGGCCGGCGTTGGTCGACGCGAGCGCGAAGGTGCTGGGGGAGTGGGTCAGCGAGAACGCTCGCTGAGCCATTCGAGTACGGCGATCTCACGCACCAGCCAGCGCATTACCCCGACGCCGCTCTCCAGCACGCTCCGGTTGGCCGCCAGCGCCGCCGCCACAGTCACCCATTGCGGCCTGAGCTCCAGGTCCGCCTCGTACCCTTCCAGCTCCTGCTCGCCGAGAGGCGTCCCGCCCGAGCACTCGAAGTAGTACGAGGTCATCCCGAACACGTCGTACTCCGCGTCGATCGCCGCGACCTCCTCGCGGGTCGTCGCCAACTCGGCTCCGACCGCAACCTCGTCGTACGCGCATTCTTCGCGGAACTCGCGGCGGAGGGCTTGGTCGAAGGATTCACCGGGTTCGACGCCGCCGCCGGGGAACTTGTAGTCGCCGTGGCGTGAGCTGAGGAGCAGCAGCTCGGGGCCGCGGAACAGTACGCCGCGGACCGCGGTGCGCTCGATCATCCGTCCGCCGGGCGGGAGTTCGGGTGCGCGAAAGATCGCTAGCTGCATGCGGCCCATTGTCCTGGACGAGGGCAGGGGCGTCGGCCTAGCGTCAGGCATCCGTTCGTCACTCGCCTGGAGGTTCGCATGCCGCTCCTGTCGGCACTTGTCGCAGCACTCGCCGACGGGTCGGTCGAGGTGGTGGACCTGACGTCGCCGCTGTCCGCGTCGACGCCGGTGATCCAGTTGCCTCCGGAGTTCGGGCAGACCGCGCCGTTCGCGCTGACGGAGATCAGCAGGTACGACGACCGCGGGCCGGCGTGGTACTGGAACAACTTCACCAGCGGCGAGCACACCGGCACCCACTTCGACGCACCGAACCACTGGGTCAGCGGCAAGGACCTCGCCGACGTGGCGTCGGTGCCGGCGAGCCGGCTGATCGCGCCGGCGGTCGTACTGGACTTCACCGCCGAGGTGGAGAAGAACCCCGACTTCCTCGTCGAGGTCGACCACCTCAAGGCGTGGGAGGCGGAGAACGTTCCGCTGCCCGCCGGTGGCTGGTTGTTCGTACGCACGGGATGGGACGCGCGATCGCACTCGCAGGAGGCCTTCCTCAACGCCGACGAGAACGGACCGCATACGCCGGGCCTGTCACCCGAGTGCGCGCGATGGGTCGCGCAGGAGTCGCCCGTACTCGGCATGGGCGTCGAGACCGTCGGCACCGACGCCGGGAAGGCGCACTCGTTCGACCCGCCGTTCCCGTGCCACTCCTACTTGATGGGCAGCGACAAGTACGGGCTGACGCAGCTGCAGAACCTCGCCGAGCTGCCGCCGACCGGCGCCGTGATCATCGCCGGACCGCTGCCGATCGTCGGCGGCTCCGGCTCGCCGGCTCGAGTGCTCGCGCTGGTCGAGCGAGGA
Organism: uncultured Actinomycetota bacterium; assembly: GCA_963822475.1. GTDB lineage: Bacteria > Actinomycetota > Actinomycetes > Propionibacteriales > Kribbellaceae > Kribbella. Next base: position 491,970 of record CAWGHT010000004.1, on the reverse strand, counting down.
TGAATGTCGCGGTCGCGGTCGGCCGGGCGCTGGCGGCTGCGGGTGTCCGGCAGGTGTTCGGCGTGGTCGGGTCCGGCAACTTCCACCTGACGAACGCGATGGTGGCCGCCGGCGCGCGGTTCGTCGCAGCGCGGCACGAAGGCGGCGCGGCCACGATGGCCGACGCGTACTCACGGATGAGCGGTACGGTCGCCGCGCTGTCGGTCCATCAGGGCTGCGGTCTCACGAACGCGATGACCGGGATCGCGGAAGCGGCGAAGAGCCGTACGCCGATGGTCGTCGTCGCGGCCGAGGCCAGCGAGCCGCGGTCGAACTTCTACGTCGACCAGGACGCGCTCGCCCGTTCGGTGGGCGCGGTGCCGGTGCGGATCACCTCGGCGGAGACGGCGGTGGCCGAGGCGCTGGGCGCGGTGGCGCTGGCCGTCCGCGAACGCCGTACGGTGCTGCTCAACGTTCCACTGCCCTTGCAGGCGTTGGAGACCGCGGAGACGGTGGTCGAGCCACCGCCTTCGCGGGATGCCGTCGTACCGGAGGCCGCCGAGGTCGCCGCACTGACCGACTTGCTGCGGCGGGCGGAGCGGCCAGTCTTCGTCACGGGTCGTGGTGCCCGCGGACATCGAAAGGCCCTTGAAGAGCTGGCGGAACAGTGTGGCGCGCTGCTCGCGACGTCGGCTGTCGCGCACGGCCTGTTCCACGGCAGCCCCTGGGATCTCGGCATCTCCGGCGGCTTCGCCTCGCCCCGTACCGCCGAACTGATCCGCGATGCCGACCTCATCGTGGGTTGGGGCTGCGCGCTGAACATGTGGACGATGCGGCACGGTCAGCTCATCGGACCCGACGCGACCGTGGTGCAGGTCGACGACGACGCGTCCGCGCTCGGCGTGCATCGTGAGATCCAGTTGGGTGTCACCGGCGACGTCGAGCTCACCGCCGCGCTCGCCCTCGAGATGTACGGCGATCAGCACGTGGGTTATCGCGCCGCCGACGTCGGGAGCGTGCGATGGCGGGACGGAGTCGCGTTCGACGACGAGAGCACGGGGGAGCGGATCGACCCGCGGACGTTGAGCATCGCGCTCGACGATCTGCTCCCCGCCGAACGCGTGATCGCGGTCGACTCCGGCAACTTCATGGGCTACCCGAGCGTGTGCCTTTCGGTGCCGGACGAGAACGGGTTCTGCTTCACCCAGGCGTTCCAGTCGATCGGGCTGGGGCTTGCCACCGCGATCGGTGCCGCGCTGGCGCAGCCGGACCGCCTGCCGGTCGCCGTACTCGGTGACGGCGGTGCGCTGATGAGCGCCGCGGAACTCGACACCGTACGCCGACTTGGGCTGCCGATGCTCGTGGTCGTGTACAACGACGACGCGTACGGCGCCGAGGTGCACCACTTCGGTCCGAGTGGGCATGCGCTGGAGACGGTGACGTTCCCGCCGACCGATATCGCCGCGATCGGGCGGGGGTACGGCTTCGAGGCTGTGACCGTCCGCGGCGTCGACGACCTCGCGGCGGTCGCGAACTGGGTGAACGGGCCGCGGTCGGCGCCGATGCTCGTGGACGCGAAGGTCGTGGCTGAGCATCCTTCCTGGTGGCTGGAGGAAGCGTTCCGCGGGCATTGATTATCCTGGCTTGACCTTGACCCTGGGGGCAAGGTTTAGCGTCGGGGTGAAGGAGGCGGAATGCGGATCAGTGATCTGGCGGCCGAGGCCGGTGTGACGGTCAAGGCGGTGCGGTACTACGAGTCGCAGGGACTGCTCAAGCCGCGACGGGAGGCCAACGGATACCGGTCGTACGAGCCGGACGACGTGGTCGTGGTGCGTGAGGTGAAGGCGTTGCTGAGCCTCGGGCTGACCGCGGAGCAGACATACCCGTTCATCGAGTGCCTGCGGGCCGGCAATGCGCGTGCGGACGTGTGCCCCGCGTCGCTGACGGCGTACCGGACCCGGATCGAGGAAGTGGACCGGCGGATCGCCGAACTGACCGATCTGCGGGCGCGGCTGACCGACCTCCTGACCGATGCCGAAAACTGGAGGACGAGATGAGTGATCTGCGAAGTGTCGACGAGGCCACCTTCGACGAGGTGGTGCTGCGGTCCGAGAAGCCCGTGCTGGTGGACTTCTGGGCGCAGTGGTGCCCGCCGTGCCACCAGATCGTCCCGGTCCTCGCCCAGATCAGTGCCGAACGCAACGAACAGCTGACCGTCGTGAAGCTGAACTCCGACGAGAACCCGGCGATCTCCGCCCGCTACCGGGTGATGGCGCTGCCCACCCTGATCCTCTTCCACCGCGGCGAGATGATCTGGTCCGTCGTCGGCGCCCGCCCCAAGGCCAAACTCCTGAAGGAACTCGACGACGCCCTGCTCGCCGCCGTCTAGCTCACTTGGGTGTGGAGATCTCCACCAGCACGCCGTGCGGGCCGGCGACATAGGCCGAGGTCGTACCCCAGTCCATGTCCGTCGGCTCGAGGGCGATCTTCCCGCCGCGGCGGCGGATCTCCTCGATGTCGGCCCGCACGTCGTCGCTGGTGAACTGCAGCAAGGTGCCGCCGTGCGCGCCGAAGTCATCCACCATCGCGCCTCTGTGCAGCGCGATCGTGACGCCCGCCTTCACCTCGGCGTACCCCTCACCGGCGTTCCCGTCGACCTCCAGGCCGAGGACGCCGGAGAAGAAGTCGGCGAGGTCCTGGTTCTTCTGATTGGTGTCGGAGAGTAGTCCCAGGTGGTCGAAGCGCAGGTTCATCGCTCACTCCTCAGGAGATTGACTGGTAGCTGTCTAGGATGCTAGCAATATAGCCATGGCGGGAGACGGTGACAAGAAGGTGCAGTTCAACGTGTATCTACCGCCGGAGCTGGTACGGCGGGTGAAGCACAAGGCGATCGACGAGATGGCGAGTCTGTCGGCGTTGGTGGAGCAGGCGTTGACGGAGTACCTGGACAAGCATGGGGAGGCCCGCGGATGAATGACGTGGTGATCAGGCCGCTGCGGTTCACGGCGGACGTGGAGGCGATGCGGGCGTTCCTGGAGACGCTGGGGTTGCGGTCGCGGATCGAGTCCGAGCGCGGGGGATGGGTCGACATGCTGACCGGCCGCGGGATGGTCGCGTTGCACGATGCGGCGTCGAGTTCGACGGGCGGGCAGCCGGGGCAGACGACCTTGTCCTTCGAGGCGGACAAGCTCGACGAGTTGAAGGACCGGCTGGAGCAGGTGGGGTTCGTCGACGCGACGGTCTTCGACGAGGCGTACGGGCGGGTGCTGTCGGTCAGCGGGCCCGAGGGCGTCGTGATCTGGGTCGACGAGCGCACCGACGATCTGTACGGGTACAAGCTGCACGACGCGACCCCGGACGATCGCTGGTCGGTCACGCCGTACCTGACCGGTGCGGACGAGGCGCCCTGGCAGCGGTTCCTCGGCGCGCTCGGTGTGCAGACGACGGTCCGCTTCGGGCCGGCGGACGGCGACTTCGCTGTACGGCTCGACCTGACCACGACCGAGGACCTCGACGATGTGCAGGCCCGCGTCGGCGGATCGCGGACCGAGTCCGGCCTGGAGATCCAGGACCCGGACGGCCGGCTCGTGGTGGTCCACGGATGATCGCCGTACGTCGTGCCACGCAAGGCGATGTCGACGCGATCCGGCAGATCGGCGTCACGACCTGGCCGGTGGCGTACGGCGGCCTGGTGTCCGACGAGTTCATCACCGACGGCATCGCCCAATGGTGGTCGACCGAGGCGGTCCAACGCGGGATCAGCAAAGGCATCACGCTGGTCGCGGTCGACGGCGACGAACTCGTCGGCATGACCGGGCTCGGACGCGAGGCGGACTTCTGGGTGATGTGGAAGCTGTACGTGCTGCCCGATCACCAGGGCAAGGGCGTCGGCAAGGCGCTCCTCGACGCGGCGATCGCGGCGCTCCCGGAAGGTACGCCGGAACTCCTGCTGGACGTGCTCGTGGCCAACGAGCAGGCGATCGGCTTCTACCGCTCGCAAGGATTCACGGAGTCACGACGGACGCCCGACCGGGACCTCGGTGTCGAATTGATGTGGATGAGTCTTGACCTCGACCGGACCTGAACTTGCAGGATTCGCCTCATGACAACAGCAGTGCCTGAGCGGCTGCGGGACGATCCGGACTTCAGGCGGTACTGGCTGGCGCGCGCCTTGTCGATCACCGGGTCGATGGTGACGGCGATCGCGTTGCCGGTGCTCGTCTACCGGCTCAGCGGGTCGACGGTGCTGACCGCGGTGGTGACCGCGCTCGAGTCCGCGCCGTACCTGCTGGCCGGTCTGTTCGCCGGCGCGCTCGCGGACCGTTGGAACCGGCGGCGCACGATGGTCACCGCGGACGCCATCAACGCGGTCCTGGTCGGGTCGGTGCCAGTGGCCCATCTGCTCGGCGTGCTCACCGTCGTACAGGTGCTGATCGTTGCGTTCACCGTGCAGGCCGTCTACACGTTCTTCGACGGCGCGAACTTCGGCGCGCTGCCCGTCCTCGTCGGCCGCGCACGAGTGGCTCAGGCGAACTCCGCGGTCTGGACGGCGTCGAGCGTGATCGAGTTGCTCATCCCACCGGCGACCGGTCTGCTCCTCGCCGTACTCGATCCGGCCAGTCTGCTCACGCTCGACGCGCTCAGCTTCGCGGCGTCCGCGTTCGCTGTCCGCGGGATTGTTCGGGCGATGTCCGAGTCCCGCGACGGGCAGCCGCCGTTGCGGCCGAGGGTGGTTCTGAACGACATCGGTGACGGTCTGCGCTTCCTGATCCGGCACGCGGGGGTTCGCACGATGACGATCATCGGCAGCGTGCAGTCGTTCGCGGGCGGCGGGTTCATGGCGCTGATCGTGGTGTGGTGCGACCGCGTCCTGGACATCGGTACGTCGGGAGTCCGCTTCGGACTGGTCTGGGGCGTGTGGGGGATCGGCGGGCTGATCGCCGCGCTCAGCCTCCCGCGGCTGCTGAAGCGGATGCCGCCCGCGGCGATCACGCTGTACGCGCTGCCGATGTCGGCGCTGCTCGGGGTGCTCGCGCCGTTGTCGCCGAACTGGATCGTGGCCGCGCTGGCGTTGCTGGTCTGGGGTTCGGCGTACGTGCTGGTGCTCGTGAACGCGGTGTCGTACCGGCAGCAGGTGACGCCGGAGAACCTGCTCGGCCGCGTGAACACGGCGGGCCGGATGCTGTCCTGGGGTGTCGGGTGGACGTTCGGATCGGTCGTCGGCGGGCTGCTCGGCAACGCGTTCGGGCCGCGGACCGGGATGGTGCTGATGGGCCTGTTCGGCTGTGCGGGCGTGGTGGTCGCGTGGACGTCGCCGCTGCGCCGGATCGCCGCGGAGCACGAGCCGCGGGTCGGCTGACGCGGCCCGGTTGCATGCCCCGTTGCATACGGTGGCGTCGATCATCCGCTAGGTTCTGCGCGTGGGCGTACGGGTTCTCGGTCCTCGCGACCTCGCGGCGGCGCGCGCGGTCATCGCCCGTGATCCGGTGGTGAACGTGTTCGTGGACAGCCTCGTGCAGGCGTCCGGACTCGACCCGCGGCGCGGTGCGGAGGTCTGGGGGTACGTCGACAAGGGCGCGCTCGAGGCCCTGTGCCACGCGGGCGGGAACATGGTTCCGGTCGGCGCCGACGACGCTGCGCTCCGGGCGTTCGCGGCGTACGCGATGCGCCGGGGGCGGAACTGTTTCCAGATCCTCGGGCCGGCCCGCGCGGTCGAAGAGCTGTGGCACATTCTCGAGCCGCACTGGGGACCGGCCCGCGAGGTGCGCGACGACCAGCCGTTCATGGTGATCGAAGGGCCGCCGGCGATCGCGCCCGATCCGCTGGTCCGCGCGGTCGAGCCGGTGGAGCTGCCGATCCTGTACCCGGCGTGCGTGGCGATGTACACCGAGGAGGTCGGCGTACCGCCGCAGACCGGGCCGGACGGCACGTTCTACCGGTCGCGGGTCGCGGAGCTGATCCGCGCCGGGCGTGCGTTCGCGCGGATCGAGAACGGGCGGGTCGTGTTCAAGGCCGAGGTTGGTTCGGTCGGATCGGGTGTCTGCCAGATCCAGGGCGTGTGGGTGGATCCGGAGTACCGCGGCCGCGGGCTCGCCGCGGCCGGGATGGCGGCCGTGGTCGAGTTGGCCCGGCAGATCAGCCCGGTGGTGACTCTGTATGTGAACGCCTTCAACCTGCCGGCGCGAGCGGCGTACGAGCGCGTCGGGTTCCGCACGATCGAGACCTTCGCGACGATTCTGTTCTGATACTGCATGCTCTCCGTGATGGAGCGGTGACCGGCGGTCGGGTTGGCTGGACGTTCTGCGCCGCGCCGCCCAGCGGAAGGAACACTTCAGCATGCGAAGGCTTGCCATTTTTCTGTGCAGCTTTGCTCTCGTCCTGATGTCGTCGACCACTTACTCGTCGGCCGCTCCACCGGACGTCTCCTACTACTCGCTCCGCGTCCCCGCCGGTACGACGGTCAACGACCTGATCCGGGACGGGTACGACATCGACCACGCGCACGGCGACACCGCCATGGTCGTCGCGACGCCGACCGACGTACGGCGATTGCGTGCGCGAGGCGTCGTACTCGAGAAGACCGGCGACGTGTACCAGCCGGTGCCGCGGACCGAGCCCAGCGAGGCGACGTACTACGGCGGGTATCACACGACCACCGGACATGAAGCGCACAACGCGGCCGTCGCCGCGGCGCATCCGGACCTCGTGAAGCTCTACGACATCGGCGATTCGTGGAAGAAGACGCAAGGGCAGGGCGGGCACGACATCCAGGCCCTGTGCATCACGAAGCTCGCGACCGGCGACTGCGCCTTGAGCAGCACCGGGAAGAAGCCCAAGTTCGTCCTGCACACGCAGATCCACGCGCGCGAGATCGCGACCGGCGAGATCGCCTACCAGTGGATCGACCTGCTCGTCTCGTCGTACGGCGTCGATCCCGAGATCACCGCACTGCTCGACACTCGCGAACTCTGGGTGGTGCCGATCGCGAACCCGGACGGCGTCGACGTGGTCGCGTCGAACCCGACCCGGCCGGTGCTGCAGCGCAAGAACGTCGACGACAGCGCGGGCGGCTGCCCGGCGTCCGACGCGGGCGTCGACCTGAATCGCAACTCGTCGTTCCAGTGGGACGTGGACCAAGGCGGTCCTTGCGACGAGACGTACCCGGGCGCGAAGGCGTTGTCCGAGCCGGAGACCGAAGCGATCCAGGGCTTGCTGGACACGGTCTTTCCCGACACCAAAGGCGAGGTGGACGACCCCGCCGCCGTGACCACGACCGGCGTCTTCCTGACGTTGCACAGCTTCGGCAACGACATCCTGGCGCCGTGGGGCTACACCAACAACGACGCGCCGAACAAGGCCGCCTTGGTGGCCCTGGGCAAGAAGATGGGCGAGTTCACGGGCTATCCGGTGTCGACCGGGGACGGCGGGGTCGGGTACTTCGCTCCTGGTGCGACCGACGACTGGTTGTACGGGACGCGCGGCGTGCCGTCGTACACGTTCGAGATCGGACCCGATTCTGGGACGTGCGCGGGGTTCTTGCCGGCGTACTCGTGCATTGCCTCGACGTTCTGGCCGTTGATGAAACCAGCGTTGGTTTATGCGGCTCAGGCCGCGGCTACGCCGTACGGGCAACTGCCTTGATTACTGTCGGGTAAGCTCCGGCGCATGTCGCGGAGCAAGAGCACCACCGGCCTGGCCGTTCTGTTCGGCGTTCTCGGCACCTTGCATTTCGTGAAGCCGGAGCCGTTCGAGCAGATCGTGCCGAAACCGCTGCCCCGGAAGAAAGAGCTCGTGTACGTCTCCGGGGTGGCGGAGCTGGCCTGCGCCGCCGGGCTGCTGCACCCGCGGACCCGGCGGCTGGCCGGGCTGGTAAGCGCCAGCCTGCTCGTCGCGGTCTTCCCGGCGAATGTCCAGATGGCCGCCGACCTGCAGAAAAAGGGGTCCCGGACGGCGCAGACGATCGCGTACGCGCGCTTGCCGCTGCAGATCCCGCTGATCCGCTGGGCGCTGAAAGCCGCCCGCGAGGGCAAATCCGCCTGAGCCGGTGTGTGCCTGTGGATAACGTGGTGAGAGCATGTCCGCCGGACCGATATTCTCAGTGACGTCAGGTCAGCTACTTTTGCACGCTTGGAGACTCCCGTGATTTTGCGTATGTCGTCGTTGTTCCTCCGCACCCTTCGCGAGGACCCGGCGGACGCGGAGGTCCCGAGCCACAAGCTGCTCGTCCGCGCCGGGTACATCCGGCGTGCCGCGCCCGGTATCTACACCTGGCTGCCGCTCGGCCTGCGGGTCCTGCGGAACGTCGAGCGCATCGTCCGTGAGGAGATGGACGCGATCGGCGCGCAGGAGCTGGTGTTCCCGGCGCTGCTGCCCCGCGAGCCCTACGAGGCCACCGGCCGCTGGACGGAGTACGGGCCGAATATCTTCCGGCTGAAGGACCGCAAGGGCGCCGACATGCTGCTCGGGCCCACGCACGAGGAGATGTTCACGCTGGTCGTGAAGGACCTCTACTCGTCGTACAAGGACCTTCCGCTGTCGATCTACCAGATCCAGAACAAGTACCGCGACGAGGCGCGGCCGCGGGCCGGCGTGCTCCGCGGGCGCGAGTTCGTGATGAAGGACTCGTACTCGTTCGACGTCGACGACGAAGGACTCGCCGCGTCGTACGAGAAGCACCGCGAGGCGTACATCAAGATCTTCGACCGGCTCGGCTTCGACTACGTGATCGTCAAGGCGATGTCCGGTGCGATGGGTGGCTCTCGTTCGGAGGAGTTCCTCGCGATCGCGGAGAACGGTGAGGACACCTTCGTCCGTTCCCCCGGTGGGTACGCCGCCAACGTCGAGGCGGTCGTGGTGCCGCAGTCGGCGCCCGTCGACGCGTCCGCCGTACCGGCTGCCGAGGTTGTGGACACGCCAGACACCCCGACCATCGACTCGCTCGTGGACGCGATGAACGCGAAGCACGCGCGGAACGACGGCCGCGAGTGGACCGCCGCGGACACGTTGAAGAACGTGCTCGTGATGCTGGTGCACCCGGACGGCGCCCGCGAGCCGCTCGCGATCGGCGTCCCCGGGGACCGCGCGATCGACGAGAAGCGGCTCGGCGCGCAGGTAGAGCCGGCCGAGGTGGTCGCCTTCGAGGAGGCGGACTTCGAGAAGCACCCGTCGCTGGCGAAGGGCTACATCGGCCCGGGCGTGCTCGGCAAGGACAACACCTCCGGCATCCGGTACCTGCTCGATCCGCGGGTCGCCGAGGGGTCCGCGTGGGTGACCGGTGCGGACAAGTCCGGGTTCCACGTCGTCAACCTGGTGCATGGCCGCGACTTCACCGCGGACGGGACGATCCAGGCCGCCGAGGTCCGTGACGGCGACCAGGCGCCGGACGGTTCGGGTGCGCTGGAGGCGGCGCGCGGTATCGAGATGGGCCACATCTTCCAGCTCGGCCGCAAGTACGCCGACGCGCTCGACCTCAAGGTCCTCGACCAGAACGGCAAGCTCGTCACGGTCACCATGGGTTCGTACGGCGTCGGGGTCACCCGCGCGGTGGCGGCGATCGCCGAGGGCAACCACGACGAGCTCGGCCTGGTCTGGCCGCGGGAGATCGCGCCGGCCGACGTACACCTGGTTGCCACCGGCAAGGACAAGGAACTCTTCGCGAAGGCCGCCGAGCTCGCCGCCGAGCTGGAGTCCCGTGGTCTGACGGTGATCTACGACGACCGCGAGAAGGTGTCGCCCGGCGTGAAGTTCAAGGACGCCGAGCTGCTTGGCGTACCGACCATCGCCGTGGTCGGCAAGGGCCTCGCCGACGGCACGATCGAGGTCAAGAACCGCCGCACCGGCGACCGCACCGACATCCCGGTCGCAGACGTCGTGGACCACCTGGTCACCACCGTGCGCAGCTGAATTCCCGGCTGATATTCCGGCCCCACTTCCCACTGCGGGAAGTGGGGCCGGATTATTTCTCGGCCATTGATGTCGAGGAACGTCGGTTGGCTCCGATCCCGGGATGTGGCGCCTGTGGGGGCGTCCGGGAGTCAGGGAGTTGGCGATGAGGGATTCTGTGCTGGTTGGGCGGGGGATCGACGGGCTGCGGCAGGCGGTCACGGGTGAGGTGCTCGTGGACGGGGACCCGGGGTACCCGGACGCCGGACGGGTGATGACGGCCGAGGGCCGGCCGCAGGTGGTCGTGCGGTGTACGGACGCGAGCGATGTGGTGGCGGCGTTGAAGTACGCCGAGACGAACGACCTGCCGATCGCGGTCCGCAGCGGCGGGCACCACGCGGCCGGGTTCGGCACGAACGACGGCGGCGTCGTGATCGACGTACGGCCGATGGACGAGGTCAGGGTGCTGCCGGACGACGTCGTACGGATCGGCACCGGCGCCACCTGGGGGCGGGTCGCCGAGCGGCTCGGCAAGGTCGGGTTGGCGATCTCGTCCGGCGACACGGCGAGCGTCGGTGTCGGCGGGTTGATGGCGGGCGGCGGCATCGGGTGGATGGTCCGCAAGCACGGGCTCGCGATCGACAACGTGGTGTCCGCCGAGGTGGTCACCGCGGACGGTTCAGTACGCCGGGTCGACGCGGCCACGGATCCGGAGTTGTTCTGGGGACTCCGCGGCGCCGCGGGCAGCCTCGGCGTGGTCACGTCGTACGACATCACCGCCGTACGCCGACCGACGGTGCACTTCGGCACCCTGCTGTACCCGTGGACGCAGGCGGAGCAGGTGCTCGAGGGCTGGGCGGAGTACGCCGCGGACGCGCCTGAGGAGCTCACGTCGTCGCTGCAGCTGGCGCCGACGATGATGGCCGACCGACAGGTTCCGGTCGCCATCATGGTGTGTGTCACCGGCGACGTGGATCCCGTCCTCGAACCGTTGCGGCACCTCGGCTCGCTGCTCACCGAGAAGGTGTCCGAGGTCCCGTACGCCGAGGTGTTCGCCGACATGTCGATGCCGGCGGACTGGCGCCCGCGGATCCGCAACGGCCTCTACCACAGCTGGTCGCCGAAGCTGAGCCAGCGACTGCTCGAGGCCCGCCCGCGGATCCCCGGACTCGCGATCGAGATCCGGTCCCTCGGCGGTGCGTACGGCGCGATGCCCGCGGACGCGACCGCGTTCGCGCACCGCGACGCGCGGTTCATGGTCAACTCGGTGCTGATGGGATCGCCTGAACAGCAAGGCACCCAGCAGCCCATGGACTTCGACGCCCTGTGGCGGTCGATGAAACCCAACGGCGTGTACCTGAACTTCCTCTCCGACCCGACCGACGCCGACCTGGACAGCTGCTTCCCGGAGCAGCACCGCACCCGGCTGGCCGCGCTCAAGCAGTCGGTCGACCCGGGCCACGTGTTCCGCAGTGCGGTGAGCGTGCCGCCGCGGCCGGAGTGGACCGGCGGCCGTCGTCACCTGATGAGGTGGGCGATGCGCTCGCGGAGATAGTTCTGCTCGGCGGTGTTCCGGGTCCGCTCCAGTGCCGCGAGGTAGTTGGAGCGGGCCAGGTCCGGGCGGCCGGCGAGCTCGTGGAGATGGGCGAGGACGGACAGCCGGCGATGGTGGTCGCCGAGGTACCGGTCGTCGGCGAGACCTTCGACGATCGCGATGCCGGCGTCCGGGCCTTCGGTCATGGCGACGGCGACGGCGGACCCGAGCGTCACCATCGGGCTCGGGTCGACCTTCTCGAGAATCCGGTAGAGCCCGGCGATCTGTTCCCAGTCGGTGGTCTCGACCGAGTCGGCCTCGCTGTGCACGGCCGCGATCGCCGCCTCCAGCTGGTACGGGCCGACGGCGCCGGAGCGCAATGTCTCCTCGACGAGGCGCGTGCCTTCGGCGATCTCCTCGGCGTACCAGCGGGAGCGGTCCTGCCGGTCGGCGGGGACGAGGGTGCCGCCAGGTCCGGTCCGCGCGTCCCGGCGGGCGTGCGTGAGGATCATCAACGCCAGCAGCCCGGTCACCTCACCCGGGCCGCTGACGGCTTGTTGCAGTGACCGCGTGATCCGCAACGCCTCCTCGGCCAGATCCACGCGCTGCAACGAGTCGCCGGCGCTGGCGGTGTGGCCTTCGTTGAAGATCAGGTACAGCACCTGCAGTACGGCGCGCATTCGGACGTCGTACTCATCCGCTGTCGGGAGTTCGAAGCCGGCGCCCGCGATCTGCCGCTTCGCCCGGCTGATCCGCTGCGCCACTGTCGTCTCGCTGACCAGCAACGCGGCTGCCACCTCGGCCGTCGTCAGACCGCCGACCGAGCGCAGCGTGAGCGCGATCTGCGATGCCGGAGTCAGCGCCGGATGACAACAGAGCACGAGCAGCCGCACAGTGTCGTCGGAGTCCTCGTGGTAATCCTCGGGTGCGGGATCCGGCGCGCGGAGGAAGTCGTTGAGCTCGCGCTGCCGGCGGGCGTTGTCGCGCCGCCAGCCGTCCATCATCCGCCGCGACGCGACGCTGATCAGCCATCCGATCGGCTGCTCCGGTACGCCGTTCGCACGCCACTGCACGAACGCTTCGAGCAGCGCCTCCTGCACCGCGTCCTCGCACTGGTCGAACACGCCGTACCGCCGGACCAGCACGGCCAGCGCCCGCGGCGCCGCGGCCCGGATCGCCGCCTCGAGCTCCGGGGCGCTCAGAGCTCCGCCAGGAAGTCGTCCTGGTCGAGCCGGATCTCCCGCAGCTGGACGCGCCGGAACTGCGCCAGCGGGATCAGCGCCGCGATCTCCAGCGCCCGCTCCACCGACGCGCAGTTCAGCACCATCGCGCCGGCCAGGTACTCCTTCGTCTCCAGGAACGGCCGGTCGGAGATCACCGGCGTACCGGCGACCAGCTGGACGTCCTTCTCCTCGCCGGGTTCCTTCAGCCCGAGGACCGACACCAGCTCACCGGTCTTCAGCAGGTCGCGGGCGAGCGTCGCGACGTGCTCCCGTCCGCCGGACATCTCGACCAGCTGATGCTCGGTGAATCCCTTGAGCGCCTCGAGGTTGTTGTGGACCAGCAATAGAAACTTCACCCCGCCATTCTCCCGGATGAGGTGTCATGGCTCTCACTCGACGGTGTAAGGGTTGAGCCGTACTACGCCCTTACCGGATCATCGGGGGGTGAGGAATTGCCGCTGTGCCTGATGTCTCGTTGCTGACGTTGCTGTTCCTGGTGATCGCCGCCTTCGCGGCCGGCTGGATCGATGCGGTGGTCGGCGGTGGCGGGTTGCTGCAACTGCCCGCGATGCTGCTCGGGCTGCCGAACGCGTCGCCGGCGCAGATCCTGTCCACCAACAAGATCTCGTCGTTGTTCGGTACGGCGACCAGTGCGGTCACGTTCGGTGTGAAGGTGCGTCCGGACCGTAAGACCGTGCTCCCGATGGCGATCCTGGCCGGGCTCGGCGCCGCGGCCGGTGCCCTGGTGGCGACCAGGATCCCGATGTCGTGGTTCAAGCCGATCGTCCTGGTGCTGCTCGTGGCGGTCGCGATCTACACCGCGATGAAGCCGTCCCTCGGCGCCCGCACCGCGCTGCGGTTCGACGGTCGCGACCACTACCTCGCGGCCAGCGGCGTCGGCGTACTGATCGGCTTCTACGACGGCGCGGTCGGGCCGGGGACCGGGTCGTTCCTGATCTTCGCGCTGGTCGGCCTGCTCGGGTACAACTTCCTGCAGGCGAGCGCGAAGGCGAAGATCGCCAACGTGGCCACGAACCTGGGCGCGATCGCGGTGTTCGCGCTGAGCGGCGCACCGCTGTGGAGGCTCGGCCTGATCATGGGCGCCGCCAACATGCTCGGCGGGCTGCTCGGCGCCCGGACGGCGGTCGCGCGCGGCAGCAAGTTCGTCCGGGTGATCTTCCTGGTCGTGGTGTCGGCCCTGATTCTCCGCCTCGCGTACGACGTCTTTTTCGCCTGACGCCGCGTCTGTACCGTAGGTGGCGGGGGAGGTGGGGACCTTGCAACGGGACAACGTCGCTCTGTGGACGTTCATCGGGTTGGTCGCACTCGGCCTTGCGGCGGTGCTCGCCGCGACCCGCCGTCGCCGCCCGTCGGTGGGTGCGTCGACGCCCGACGGACCGCTGTGGGTGCCGGCTGCTCCGGCTGCGGTTCTGCTCGCGTTGTCGACGCCGCTGGTCATCTGGGGCGGCTTCACGACGATGTACGACCTCTTGTCCTCGGACCCGTCGTTCGAGGCGACCAGCTTCCTGCTTCAACCCATACCGGGCCTGCTGGTCGGCATCGCGGCGGTTCGCTGTGCCCACGCGGTCCGCAAGGAGGCACGTGAGCGGCCGACCGTCCGCACCTTTGCGCTGCCCACGACCATCGTGGCGTATGCCGCCGCAGTCCTGGCACTGCTAGCGGCGCTCCTGTCCTTGGCGGCAATGATCGGCCAGGGCGGATAACCTCTAGCCATGGTCGACTACAACGGTCGGATGGGCAGTGTGTATGTCGCGGGCCGGGGCATCTCTCCCGCTGAGGTAGAGCGTTGGACCGGCGCCTTCGCGGCGTACCTCCCGGAGCGGCGCCCGCTGGACGTCCTCGACCTCGGCAGCGGGACAGGTCGGCTCACCCCGGGGCTGGCCGCGCGGTTCCAGGGCCAGGTGTACGGCGTGGAGCCGTCGGACCGGATGCGCGAGGCGGCCGAGCAGGCGCCGCATCCGGGTGTGACGTACCTGAAGGGCAGCGCCGAGGACATTCCGTTGCCTGAGGCATCGGTCGACGCGGTGCTGATGTTCCTGTCGTTCCATCACTTCCCGGATCCGTTGCAGGGACTCCGCGAGGTACGCCGGGTGCTGCGGCCCGGGGGAGTGGCGCTGCTCCGCACGCAGTTCAAGGACCTGATGCCGGACCTGTTCTGGTACGAGTACTTCCCGTCCGCGCGGGAGGTCGACGCCGCGATGTACATCTCGCTGTCCGAGACGCAGGCGCTCGCGGTCGAGGCGGGGCTGACGCCGGGCGACGACGTCGTCGAGATCTCCGCCGAGGAGCCGCGCACGCTGCGGGAGCGGTACGAGCGGCTCAGCCATCGTGCGCTGTCGACGTTCGAGCATCTGCCGGCGGACGAGATGGAGTCCGGGTTCGCCAGGTTCGCCGAGGACGCGGAGCGGGATCCGGACCGGGCGATGCCGGTCTACTCCGCGACGACGCTCGTGCTCACGCGTCCCAGCTGACCCGCAACGCCGACGGCTTGCGGAAGACCAGCCCGCGCGGCGGAGGCGAGTCCGCGGCCAGTTGGAGACCGGGGAGTTTCAGAACGGCTTCCAGGGCGACGAGCGTTTCGAGGCGGGTCAGGTGCATGCCGAGACAGATGTGCGGTCCGCTCGCGAAGGCGAGATGGCGACGGGCGTTGGATCGGCGTACGTCGAAGTCGTCGGGTGACTCGAACACCTCGGGGTCACGGCCCGCGCCCGCCAGCGACACGGTGACCATGTCGCCGCGACGGATCTGCCGGCCCGCGAGTTCGATGTCGCGGGTGGCGTAGCGGTCGACGACTGCCGCGGCGGGTTCGAGGCGGAGTGACTCTTCCATCGCGTTCGGCAGCAGCGTCGGGTCGGCCAGCACCAGGTCGAGCTGGTCACGATGGGTCAGCAGGTGCCAGAGCGCGTTGGTGATCATGCCCTCGGTGGTCTCGATCCCGCCGAACATCAGTACGCCGGCGTTGGCGACGACCTCGTCGACACGCCGAGCCCGGCGTGCGCGGCCGTGGCGAGCAGCGAGTCGGAGGAATCGATGCCGGAGGCAACGTGCTTGTGCAGCTCGGCGAACGCCGCGCCTCCTTCGGCGGTGGCGGGCAGGCCGGCGGCGATCCCGGAGACCGAGGAGGAGATCGCCGTGTACCAGTCGAGCACCGTCGAAGCGGCGGCCGCCGGTAGGCCGAGCGACAACGCAACCACCGCAACGGACAACGGACCGGCAAGCGCCGTGCGAAGGTCCGCAGAAGGGCGCGCGGCGCCCGGGGAGTGGGACGCGGCGGCCATCAGTTCGTCGACGGTCTGCTGGACCGGGTCGGTGAAGCGGCGGCGGGTTTCCGCCAGGGTGAAGGGGGACTCGAACGGGTCTCGGTGGGTCTTGTGCGGGTTGCCGTCCAGGGAGAGCATCGACGGGCCGACTACCTGGGCTGTGGAGAAGCGCGGATCGTCGACCGTGAACGTGTCCGGGTCGCGAAGTACCTGCAGCGCGAGCGCGCGGGAGGTGACGACCCAGCTGTTCAGCGGCTCGATCCACCCGATCGGCCGGATCTGCGCGAGGGTCGGATGCGGATCGGTCTCGAGCTCTTCGACGGTCGCCACCCGACCAGCCTAGTGATAAGACCACCGACTACACTGGTATTGCTGAGACAGATCGATTTCAAACGACTCAGGAGGCCTCCGGGTTACGAATCTTTCAGCATCGCCCTCTAGGGTGTGGCCCATGTCAGACAACCTGGTGCTGCTGCCTGCCGTCGATGTGGCCGACGGTCAGGCGGTTCGGCTGGTGCAGGGCGAGGCCGGCAGCGAGACGTCGTACGGCGACCCGCTGGCGGCGGCGATGGCGTGGCAGGACGCGGGGGCGGAGTGGATCCACCTGGTCGACCTGGACGCGGCGTTCGGTCGCGGCAGCAACCGTGAGCTGCTCGCCGAGGTGACCGGCAAGCTCGACGTACAGGTCGAACTGTCCGGCGGCATCCGCGACGACGACTCCCTCGAAGCCGCGCTGGCAACCGGCGCGCGCCGGGTGAACATCGGCACCGCCGCGCTCGAGGACCCGGAGTGGTGCGACCGCATCATCCAGCAGTACGGCGACCGCGTCGCGATCGGACTCGACGTCCGCGGCCGCACGCTGGCCGCCCGCGGCTGGACCAAGGAAGGCGGCGACCTGTACGAGGTGCTCGCCCGGCTGGAGACGGCCGGCTGCGAACGCTACGTGGTCACCGATGTCACCAAGGACGGCATGCTCCAGGGCCCGAACCTGGATCTGTACCGCGACCTGTGCGCACGCACCGACAAGCCGATCGTGGCGTCGGGCGGCGTCTCCAGCCTGGACGATCTCCAAGCTCTCAGCACGCTCGTCAAGGACGGCGTCGAGGGCGTCATCGTCGGCAAGGCGCTGTACGCCGGCGCGTTCACCCTGGAACAGGCACTCGAGCTCACGCGTGGAGGCGACAAGTGAGTCTGGCCGACAAGCTCAAGGACAAGAAGGTCCTGGTCACCGGCGTCACCGGATTCGTCGGTGAGGCGCTGCTGCACCGGATCATCGGCGAGCTCCCCGGCACCACCGTGGTCGCGATCATCCGGCCGAAGGGCTCGCTGACCGGCACCGACCGGATGGCGCAGCTGCTCCGGAAGGACATCTTCAAGCCGTTCTACGGCGAGGGCACGGAGTACGCCGACGCCGAGACGCTGTCGGCCGCCCGGATCCAGGTGATCGACGGCGATCTGGCCGACGTACCGGAGCTGCCGAAGGATCTCGACATCGTCGTGCACTGCGCCGGCGACGTGAGCTTCGACCCGCCGATCCACGAGGCGTTCACGACCAACGTGCTCGGCACCAAGAGCCTGCTGGAGCGGATCGTCGAGACCGGGCAGCCGGTCCACTACGTCCACATCTCCACCGCTTACACGGCCGGCCGCCGGCGCGGTGCGATCCCGGAGGCCCCGGTCGACCACTTCGTCGACTGGCGGACCGAGGCCGAGGCCGGGATGGCGATGAAGCCCCGGATCGAGGAGCAGTCCCGGTCCGCGCCGATGCTGATCAAGTTCCGCAAGGAGGCCGAGAAGGAGCACCGCCGCGCCGGTCACCTGACGGCTGCGGCCGACACCGAGCGGCGGCGTACCGAGTGGGTCGCGAAGCGGCTGGTCGAGACCGGCACCGAGCGCGCCCGCAGCCTCGGCTGGACCGACTGCTACACGTTCACCAAGGCGCTCGGCGAGCGTGTGGTGGAGGAGTTCTCCGGCAAGCTGCCGACGTCGATCGTCCGGCCGGCCATCATCGAGTCCGCGCTCCAGAGTCCGCACCCGGGCTGGATCGAGGGCTTCAAGATGGCCGAGCCGCTGATCCTGGCGTACGGTCGCGGCGAGCTGCCCGAGTTCCCGGCCTCGCCCGGACTCGGTGATCGAGATCATCCCGGTCGACCACGTGGTCGGCGCGATCTGCGCGGTGATGGCGACCGAGCCCGAGCTGAGCAAGCCGGAGTACTACCACATCGGCTCCGGCTCCCGGAACCCGTTGACGTTCGAGCAGCTGTACGCCGGCGTCCGCGCGTACTTCTCCAAGCACCCGTTCGACCTCGGCGAGCGCGGCGCGGTCCGGCTGCCGGTCTGGAAGTTCCCCGGCGGCGACTCGGTCGAGACGATGCTCCGGTACGGCGAGCGCGCGCACAAGATCGCCGACAAGATCATCACCACCGTCCCGCGGGGTGAGCGGACCCGGAAGTACGCCCGCGAGCTCGACGTCCAGAAGCGCCGCCTCGACTTCCTGCGCCGCTACATGGACCTGTACTCCGAGTACGCGCAGGCGGAGCTGCAGTTCATCGACGACAACGTGCTCGCGCTGCACAACGCGCTCGAAGGCGACGACAAGGAGAAGTTCGCCTGCGACACCGCGGTCGTCGACTGGCAGTACTACCTGCAGGAGCTGCACTGCCCGAGCGTCACCGAGTCGATGCGCCGGCTGGACGTCGTCCGCAAGAAGCGGAACAAGGCGCTCGCCGAGTCTGCCGGAGTACTGAAGAAGGTCGAGCCGTCCGAGGCGAAGGTGGTGGCGGCGTTCGACATGGACGGCACGCTGCTGTCGTCGAACGTCATCGAGACCTACCTGTGGATGCGGCTGCCCGAGCTGGACGGCCGGCAGCGGGCCGGTGAGGTCGGCGCGATGCTCCGCAAGCTCCCGAAGCTGATCGCGGCCGAGCGCAAGGACCGCGGCACCTTCCTCCGCACGATCTACCGCCGGTACGCCGGTGCGGATCTGGAGGAGCTGAACCAGATCGTCGACGAGATCCTCGCCGAGCACGTGCTGGAGCGGTTGAGCGGCGCCGCCGTACGACGGATTCGTGAGCACCGCGCGGCGGGGCACAAGACGATCCTGATCACCGGCGCGGTCCGGCCGCTGACTCGCCCGCTGGAGCCGTTGTTCGACGAGATCGTCGCCGCCGAGCTGGCCGTCGACGACCGCGGCCGTTGCACCGGCTTCCTGTCCGGCCCGCCGCTGGTCGGTGAGTCGCGGGCCGCGTGGCTCAAGCACCACGCGCGGCAGACCAACATCGACCTGTCCAAGTCGTACGCCTACGCCGACAGCCACTCGGACCTGCCGATGCTGACGGTGGTCGGCAACCCGGTCGCGGTCTCGCCGGACGTGTCGCTGTTCCGGGCCGCCCGGGCAGCGCGCTGGCAGATCGTCGACTGGAAGACCCCGTCCACGTCGTCCCGTCTGGAGCTCCCTGGGGTGAACGCTCGATGATGCTCGCTCTCGAGATGTACCGGTCGCCGGCGAAGTACCTGGCGGCCAAGGCAGTTGGCGGCCGCATCCCCGGCATCCTGACCGGTCCGGCCGCGCCGCTGCGCCTCGTCACCATCAACGAGCCGAAGGCCGAGCGGGAGGGCTGGGCGCGGATCCGGCCGATCCTGTCCGGCATCTGCGGCTCGGACCTCGGCATGGTGACGGGCTCCACGAAGCTGTACTTCTCCGCGGTCGTGTCGATGCCGTTCGTTCCCGGCCACGAGATCGTCGGCGAACTGCTCGACGACTGCGAGGACCTGCCGAAGGGCACCCGCGTGGTCATGGACAGCGTCCTGACCTGCGCGGCGCGCGGCGTCGAGCCGTGCGAGGGCTGCGTCACCGGCAACACCAACAGGTGCGACCGGATCACGGTCGGCCATGTCGCGCCGGGTCTGCAGACCGGGTTCTGCCGGGACACCGGTGGCGGCTGGGGCAACGTGATGGTCGCGCATCGCAGCCAGTTGTACGCCGTACCGGACGGGATGTCCGACGAGCGCGCCGTACTGGTCGAGCCGCTGGCGGGTGCGGTGCACGCCGCGCTGCGGGCCAAGGTCCAGCCGGGACAGTCGGTGCTGGTCAGCGGCGCCGGTGCGGTCGGGCTGTTCGCGACGCTCGCGCTGCGCGAGCTGACGCAGGCCGGACGGATCACCGTGGTCGCCAAGCACGCGAAGCAGCGAGAGCTGGCGCGTGCGTTCGGCGCGAGCGACGTCGTGGCGCCGGACGAGGTGTTCCGCGGCGTACGGCGATCGACCGGAGCGTTCCGGCTGAAGCAGGACTTCAGCGGCGGCGAGTTCCTGCTCGGCGGTGTCGACGTCGCCGTCGACGCGGTCGGCAGCAAGGACTCGATCGACACCGTGCTGCGGGTCACCAAGGCCGGCGGCCGGGTGGTGCTGTCCGGGATGCCGGCCAGCGGCGCCGACCTGTCGCCGGTGTGGTTCCGCGAGCTCGAGGTCACCGGCACGTACGCCTCCGCGCGGGAGGAGCCGAACGGCCGCCCGGCGTTCGAGACCGCGCTGGAACTCGCCGGCCGCGCCCCGCTGGACGGGATCGTCGGGGCCCGCTACCCGCTGTACCGCTGGCGTGAGGCGCTCGACCACGCGCACTCCGCCGGCCGACTGGGAACAGTCAAGGTTGCTTTCGATGTGAGGGCCTCATGAGGGCTGTGACGATGCAGTACGTACGACGAGAGAGGTTCTGACATGTCTCGGCCAGGTTTCGTGCTTGAGGTGGACGACCGGACGCCGCCGCTGCTCGTGCACAACGGTGAGGGCTTCCTGCTGGAGCGGTTCCCGCAGGGCACCCGGGTGGTGTACCCGCCGGAGGCGTTGCCGCCGGTCCGTGACGTCGACGAGGCGATCCAGAACGCGCTGCTGAACCCGCTCGAGTCCGAGCCGCTGCCGGAGCTGCTGCGCGCCGGGATGCGGCTGACGATCGCGTTCGACGACATCTCCATCCCGCTGCCGCCGATGAAGAAGCCGGACATCCGGCAGCGGATCATCGAGGCCGTCCTGACGATGGCGGCCGACGCGGGTGTCGACGACGTCGAGCTGATCTCGGCGAACGCACTGCACCGCCGGCTCACGCCGAACGAGCTGCGCGACATCGTCGGCGAGCGGGTCTTCCGGTCGTTCTACCCGGACGGCAAGCTCTACAACTTCGACGCCGAGGACGAGGCGAACCTGACCCACCTGGGTCAGACCAAGCACGGCGAGGACGTCGAGATCTCCAAGCGGGCGGCCGAGTCCGACCTGCTGGTCTACGTGAACGTGAACCTGGTGGCGATGGACGGCGGCCACAAGTCCACGTCGATCGGGCTGGCGTCGTACAAGTCGCTGAAGCACCACCACAACAGCCACACGATGATCCACTCGCGCTCCTTCATGGACCACAAGGCCTCGAAGATGCACCACTCCGCCTGGCGGATGGGCGAGATCCTGACCCAGCACGTCAAGGTCTTCCAGATCGAGACGACGCTGAACAACGACATCTTCGGCGGTCCGCTGGAGTTCCTGCAGAAGCGCGAGTGGGAGTGGTCGATCAAGGACCAGGCGGCCTACCTCGGCGCCAAGCGCGGGCTCGACGTCGCCCCGACCAGGATCCGGCGCAAGATCTTCCAGGACGTCCGGGCCAACTACGGCCTGACCGGCGTCACCGCCGGCAAGATCGAGCCGGTGCACGAGAAGACCATCGAGGCCGTGCACCGCCAGCACAAGGTCGAGGTGCAGGGGCAGGCCGACGTGGCGATCATGGGCGTGCCGTTCATCGGCCCGTACAACGTCAACTCGGTGATGAACCCGATCCTGGCCGCCTGCATGGGCCTGGGCTACTACTTCAACTCGTACCTCGGTCAGCCGATCGTCCGCAAGGACGGCGCGGTCATCCTGTACCACCCGGTGGACTACGAGTTCAGCCAGTTGCACCACCCGTCGTACGTCGACTTCTTCGAGGAAGTGCTGTCGGAGTCGACCGACCCGGCCACGATCGAGGCGAAGTTCGAGAAGCAGTACGCCGAGGACCCGTGGTACATCCACCTGTACCGGACCTCGAACGCGTACCACGGCGTACACCCGTTCTACATGTGGTACTGGATCTCGCACGCGCTGGACCACTGCGGCGACATCGTCTGGGTCGGCGCGAACCGCAAGACCGTCGAGCGGATGGGCTTCCGGTCCGCGTCGACGCTGCAGGACGCGCTCGAGATGGTCAGCCACTCGGTCGGCCGGTCGCCGTCGATCACGTACCTGCACAACCCGCCGCACCTGCTCGCGGACGTGCGCTGATGGGCACCAGTCTGGTGAAGTTCGGCAAGGACACCGCGCGCGACGTGAAGCAGGTCGCGCGCGGGTGGCGCTGGGGCCGGCGGCCGCAGGTGCCGCGGTCCGCCGAGCCGTACGTGATTCCGAAGGAGACCACGGTCTTCCCGACGAAGTGGGCCCGGACGCCGGCCGCGATCGCGGTCCGCGACATGATCCAGAAGGGTCCGCTGAACGCGGTCCTGAACTTCGAGGTCAGCCCGCAGGTCAGCGGCCTCGACTCGCTGCTCAAGCTCGACGGCCCGGCGATCATCGTCGCGAACCACTCGTCGCACCTCGACACCCCGCTGCTGCTGCTGTCGCTGCCGGACGCGATGCGCCGCAAGACGGCGTTCGCGGCCGCCGCCGACTACTTCTTCGACACCTGGTGGCGGGCGGCCGGGTCGGCGATCGTGTTCAACACGTTCCCGATCGAGCGTCGCGGCGGCAAGATGAGCGCGACCCCGGGCGACCTGCTCGCCGACGGCTGGAACGTCGTCGTGTTCCCGGAGGGCACGCGGTCGCCGGACGGCTGGATCCAGCGGTTCCGGATGGGCGCGGCGTACCTGGCCGTCGAGCACGACGTGCCGGTGATCCCGGTCGGCATCAAGGGCTCGTTCGCCGCGATGCCGCGCGGCCGCGGCTGGCCGATCCCCGGCCGCCCGGCGGTCCACGTCCGGTACGGCGACCCGCTGAAGGCCGCCGATGGCGAGAGCGCCCGCGACTTCGCACCCCGGATCGCGGCCGCTGTCTCGGCCCTCCTCGACGAGGAGTCCACCACCTGGTACGAGTCCCGCCGCCGCGCCGCCGTCGGCGCCTCCCCCTCCCAAACCGGCCCCGACGCAGCCCGCTGGCGCCGAGTCTGGGAGTCCACCCGCCCCATGAAGTCCACCGACAACCGCCGCCGCGCCTGGAAGTAGGCGCGGGGCGGTTCCGGCTGAACGCTAGGCTTGCCGCGTGAGTCTTGCTGTGCGGGTGATTCCCTGTCTGGACGTTGATGCCGGGCGGGTGGTGAAGGGCGTCAACTTCGCGGATCTGCGGGATGCCGGGGATCCGGTCGAGATGGCGCAGGTGTACGACGCGGAGGGTGCGGACGAGCTGACCTTCCTCGACATCACCGCGTCGTCGGGATCGCGCGAGACGACGTACGACGTTGTCCGGCGTACTGCCGAGCAGGTGTTCATCCCGCTCACCGTCGGCGGCGGGGTCCGCGAGGTGGGCGACGTGGACCGGCTGCTGCGGGCCGGTGCGGACAAGGTCGGGATCAACACCGGCGCGATCGCGCGGCCGGACGTGATCCACGAGATCGCGCAGCGCTTCGGCAACCAGGTGCTGGTGCTGTCCCTCGACGTACGGCGGGCCGCGGAGCAGCCGAGCGGGTTCGAGGTCACCACGCACGGCGGCCGGAAGTCGGCCGGGCTGGACGCGATCGAGTGGGCGCAGCGCGGGTGTGAGCTCGGTGCGGGGGAGATCCTGCTGAACTCGATGGACGCCGACGGGACGAAGCAGGGGTTCGACCTCGAGCTGATCAAGGCGGTCCGCGCGGTGGTCGACGTACCGCTGATCGCCAGCGGGGGAGCGGGGGCGCCGGAACACTTCCCGCCCGCGGTCCAGGCCGGCGCGGACGCCGTACTCGCCGCGAGCGTGTTCCACTTCGGCGACTTCCGGATCGCCGACGTGAAGAAGGCGCTCCGCGACGCCGGAATCGTGGTCCGGTGACCACACCCGCCGAAGTCACGCCTGCTGAGCGGTCGGAGCAGATGGTTGCGGCGATCGAGCAGGAGCTGTCGGCGCTCTTCCGCCGGTCGCGGTCGGCCTCGCTGCGCCTGGCCCGTCGCGTGCACCCGGAGATGGACGCGGCCGGCTACGCCCTGATCTCCCAGATCGAGATGGGCACCGGCAACAGTGCCGGCGTACGCGCCTCCGACGTCGCCCAGGTGCTCGGCCTCGACAAGTCCACCGTCAGCCGCGGCATCACCCAGCTGGAGACCCTCGGCCTGATCGAACGCGTCGGCGACCCCGACGACGGCCGCGCCCGCCTCCTCCGCCTGACCACGACCGGCGCCGAGCGCTACGAGGCCATGCGCACCCAGCGCCGGACCGAGTTCCGCGCCATCCTCGACCGCTGGAACCCGACCGACCTGGCCGACCTCGGCCGCCTGCTCGGCCGTCTCAACGCCGACCTCGGCTGACGTCTCACCACTCGTAACCACTTATCCACAACCTGTGCATATGGTTGTGGAAACCAACTACCCAGGTATATAGTTGGGTTATGCAACTAGCTCAGCAACCCCTCGTCCCGGGGGTAGAGCGGGATGCGGCCGCCCAGGAGCTGCTCGAAGGAGTCAGCTCGCTGGTGCGCGCCGTGCGGTGTATCGAGCACCGGCACCTGGCCGGCGACGGCGGACTGCGCCGTTCCGACGCGAGTGTGCTCAAGGTGCTGATGAAGGACGGCGAGCAGCGCGGCGGCGAGATCGCCGGGAAGCTCGGCGTCGACGCGTCGGTGGTGAGCCGGCAGCTGACCGCGCTGGAAGCCGACGGACTGGTGAGCCGTCGGCCTGACCCGGCCGATGCCCGCGTGGGGCTGGTCAGCCTCTCGTCCCAGGGCAAGGCCCAGCTCGAGGCGCTCTATTCGTCCTACACCCGGCAACTGAGAACCGCCCTTGCGGACCTCGACGACGACGCGATGACCGCGGCCGCGGCCACCATGCAGCGGGTCGCCGGCGCCATCATCGAGGCCAACAAGGTCGTGAGGCGTAACCCCAAGACTGGAGACTGATGACTGTCACCGAGACCCGGCGCCAACTGCCCAGTGCGCCGGAACTCACCCACCGCGAGATCCTCGAGATCCTGATCGGTCTGCTCGCGGCGCTGTTCACGGCGATGCTGAGCTCGACGATCGTCAGCAATGCGCTGCCGACGATCATCGCCGATCTCGAGGGCTCCCAGACGCAGTACACCTGGGTCCTCACCGCGAGCCTGCTGGCCACCACGGTGTCCACCCCGATCTGGGGCAAGCTCTCGGACCTGATGAGCAAGAAGCTGCTGGTGCAGCTCGCGATCTCGATCTTCGTGATCGGGTCGGCGCTGGCCGGCCTGTCCCACAACGTGTCGTTCCTGATCGGCGCCCGGGTGCTGCAGGGCCTCGCGATGGGCGGTCTGATGGCGCTCGCCCAGGCCATCATCGGCGCCGCGATCCCACCCCGGTCGCGGGGCCGGTACTCCGGTTACATGGGCGCCGTGATGGCGGTCGCGACCGTCAGCGGCCCGCTCATCGGCGGCGTCATCGTCGACACCTCGTGGCTCGGCTGGCGCTGGTGTTTCTACGTCTGCGTCCCGCTGGCCGTGGTCAGCCTGGTGATCCTGCAGAAGTACCTGCACCTGCCGGTACTGAAGCGTGAGGTCCGGATCGACTACCTCGGCGCGGTGCTGATCAGCATCACGGCGAGCCTGCCGCTGCTCTGGGTCACCTTCGCCGGTTCGGACTTCGCCTGGATGTCCTGGCAGTCCGCGCTGTTCGTCGGTGGCACCTTGCTGTTCGGTTTCCTCGCCGTAGTGGTGGAGAGCCGGGTGGCCGAGCCGCTGGTCCCGCTGAAGGTCGTCCGGGAGCGGACGACGGCGCTGGCGATCGTCGCCAGCCTCGCGGTCGGCGTCGCGATGTTCGGCAGCGCGCTGTTCCTCGGTCAGTACTTCCAGATCGCCCGCGGCTACAGCCCGACCGAGGCCGGCCTGCTGACGATCCCGATGATGCTCGGTTCGTTCATCGGCTCGGCGGGGTCGGGTCAGCTGATCACCCGCTACGGCAAGTGGAAGCGGTACCTGGTGGCGGGCGGCGTACTGCTGCTCGGCGGTCTGCTGATCCTCGGCACGATCGACCACACCTCGCCGTACTGGTTCGTCGGGCTCGGCATGCTCGCGATGGGCCTCGGCATGGGTATGACGATGCAGAACCTGGTGCTCGCCGTACAGAACACCGTCGATGTCACGCAGATCGGCGCCTCGAGTGCGACCGTCACGTTCTTCCGCAGCCTGGGTGGTGCGGTCGGTGTCTCCGCACTGGGTGCCGTCCTGGCTGTCCGGGTCAAGGACCTGATCGTCGACGGTCTGCTGGCCAGCGGTCCGGGTGGTGCCGAGGCCGCGAGGAAGTTGCAGGAGGGTGGTTCCGGCGGTACGAGCCTGCTGGACGTCAACCACCTGCCGCCGCAGCTGGCCGAGCTGGTCCGGCACGCGTACGGCGACGCGACCGGGAGGATCTTCCTGATCGCCGCCGCCTGCGCGGTGGTCAGCCTGCTCGCGGTCGTGTTCATCAAGGAGGTCCCCCTCCGTACGACCGTCAACAAGATCGACCCGGTCGAGGAACTCGTCGAGGACTAGAGGTCTGGTGGTTCCAGGCCGGTCAGTTCGCGGGTGCGGATGATCGGGGAGCCGACCAGCCAGAGGACGGCGAGCAGACCGCCGGCGGCGGAGACGAGGAGGGTTTCGCGGACACCGATCCAGGTGCCGAGGAACCCTCCGACGACCGCGCCGAGCGGCCTGATGCCGTAGTTGATGCTGCTGAACGCGCCCGCGACCCGGCTCCGCATGTGATCGTGCGTCACCGCCGCCTGCAACGAGTTCAGCGGTACGTCGAAGCACATCACGGCGAACGTCGCGACGAACATCCCCACGGACAACGCGGCCGCTCGGGCGAACGTCGGTCCCTGGGCGAGGAGTACGAACGCCATCGAGCCGGGGAAGACGACCGTTCCGGCCGCGATCACCCGGCCGGCTCCGAAGATCCGGCTCAACGGCGCGGCGGAGACCGCGCCGAGCAGGCCGCCGGACGATCCGATGCCGAAGGCCAGGCCGATCGTGCCGGCCGACAGGCCGAGGTCGCGGCTGGCGAACAGAACAAGCAGCGCCATGCCGATCATGTTGAAGAAGTTGACGGTGGTCGCGCAGGCGAGGCTGCGGCGCAGATACGGGTGCCGGAGCAGGTAGCGCATCCCGGACCGTGCCCTGGTCAGTAGCGGCTCCGGCGACTCGTCGGCCGCGCCCGGCGGAACGTCGAGCCGGCTGATCCGGATCGCCGAGAAGACGAACGACAGTGCGTCGACCACGATCGCGACCGGTGCGGTCAGCCATTGCACGAGTACGCCGCCGACCGCCGGGCCACCCATGAACGAGATCGACCGGGTCGCCGACAGTTTGCTGTTGGCCTCGAGGAACTGGTCGCGGCTGACCAGCCGGACGAAGAACGACGCGTAGGCGGTGCCGAACACGACTCCCGCCGTACCGGCGAGGATCGCGATCACGTAGAGCTGGCCGAGGGTGAGGAGGTCCAGCCAGTACGCGACCGGGAGCGTGAGCAGCAGGACTGTCCGGGACAGATCGGCGGCGATCATCAGCGGCTTCTTGTCGCGGCGCTGGTCGACCCACGAACCGATGAAGAGGCTGGCCAGGCTTGGCAGCCAGACTGCGGCGGTCAGGAACCCGACCTGGCTCGGCGAGGCGCTGAGCATGGTGACGGCGATCAGCGGCAGGGCGAGCTCGGTGATCCGGTCGCCGAACTCGGACACGGTCTGGGCGGACCAGAAGGTCCGGAACCGGCGATCACGCCACAAGCTGGTGGCGGACAGGGTACTCACCATCGTTCCCCCCAAAGGGAAAGCCTCACGTAGTTGCTTCGGGCAAAGAGATGCGCAGGTAGCGGACCGGGCGGGCGTCGTCCGGGGTCTCGCCGGCGTCGCGGCGCTGGACGTACGGCGCCATCAGTTGTTCGATCGCGGACTCGAGCGCTTCGGCCTCGGCGGGGGTGACGGCCAGCAGGGTGTTCGCCGCACCGGCGAGCCGGCTCCACTCGGGGTCGAGGTTCGGTTCGGTCTCGACCAGCCACTGCTGGGCGGTCTCCAGGACCTGGCTCATGATCTCGGTCCGCAACAGCCGGCCGGCCGCGGCGCCCTCCGGGGTGTCGGGCATCTCGTACCGGAATCCGCGGGCGGCCGAGTTCCACCAGCGCTGCCGCCGGTCGGTTCCGCTCGGCGGCGGTACGTCGATCACCAGCCCGAACTCGGCCAAGTGCCGCAGATGCCAACTGGTTACCGAGGGGGAGGCCCCGACGTGCTCGGACAACTGCGTCGCCGTCGCCGGCCCGTTCTTCTGCAGATAGCTGAGCGCAGCAAGCCGCACCGGGTGAGCCAACGCCCGCATCGCCTGCGGGTCGGTGATCTCGAAATCGCCGTACGGATTTCTGAGAGACATGTTTCGAGAGTAATCTCTCAGATCTCCCGAGAGCAAGGTGTGGACCCGCTAACGACAGGAGGAAGTCGCTCGCGGCGGGCTCTGGATGGCGCGTTCAGGCAGGAACAGCCCGTGGAGGAGGCGTCGAGGGCGACTACCTCCTGTCGTTAGCGGAGGGTTCGCGTCCAGATGTCGCTGGTCAGGTCTGGGTGCATGCCGGCGCCTGTGTAGAGCGCGACGGCTGGGGTCGGGTTGCCTGCGTCTACGTGCAGGAGCGTGCCGGTGCGGCCGGCGGCGGCGTCGGTCGCGAATGCGTTCTGGAGCAGGAGCTTGGCCAGGCCGCGGCCGCGG
Source organism: uncultured Actinomycetota bacterium (assembly GCA_963822475.1). Classification (GTDB taxonomy): domain Bacteria; phylum Actinomycetota; class Actinomycetes; order Propionibacteriales; family Kribbellaceae; genus Kribbella. The sequence continues at coordinate 463,195 of CAWGHT010000004.1, read as the reverse complement.
GCGGACGGTATGACGCCCAGTCGGCCGACGTACCCGCAGTTGTCGGTGCTGACGAAGTTGTGGTTGCACTCGGTCATGCCGACTGCCCGGCCGTCGACCTCGACGACCGTCACCTGCGACCAGTCGAACGTCGAGCGGCTCTCCCGCGACGTGGCCCAGTCCTCGAACGGCCGCGGCAGGGTCCCGGGCTGGTCCGCGAAAGCCTCCATCAGTACGCCGTGCGCGGCCCGGCGGCTCGCCTCGTCCGGAGCGCCGCGCCGTACGACGACGCCCTCCGGTACGGCGGGTGGTGGCACCGGGCCGTCGAAGGTGATCCGCATCCGGTGCGTCGACGTACCAACCGCGAAGCCGTGCGCGGCGACAGCAGCGGCCAGGCGGTCGTCCTGCCGGATGACACCGACCCGCACCACAACCTCGTGCCGGGCGATCTCTGCGGCTCGGTGCTCGACCTGGTCGAGCAGCCAGTTGAGGACGGCCGGGTCGTCGCTCAGGAGGTCGACGTTCAGGTGAGTACCGGCGGTGATCGGGACGGCGGTGGCCGAGCCTGCGAAGTCGCCGTCCGGGCCGAGCACCACCCAGGCGTCGGTCGCCAGGTCGATGCCGGGATCCCGGAGGTAGTTGGCGACGTCCTCCGGGCTGTGTTTCGGGAAACCGAGCAGCGCCGACGTGTACACCCCGGACCGCTCCGCGATCAGCGCGGCATCCTCCTGCCGCATCGGCCGAGCCGTGTAACCGGCGGGCAGGCTCACGCGACGGTCACCTCGCGGCGCCAGACCTCCAGCACCAGGGTGGCCTGCATGCCGACCGACTGGTACACGCCGAGCGCCGGTGTCGGGTTGTTGGTGTCGACGTGCAGGATCGTGCCGGTCCGCCCGGCGGCCGCGTCGAGTGCGAACTGGTCGCGCAGCAGGAACTTCGCGAGGCCCTTCCCACGAGCCTTCTCGAGGACGCCGAGTCGCCCGATGTAGCCGCAGTTCTCGTCCTCGACGAACTGATCCCAGCATGCACGCACCGCGACGGTCTCACCGTCGATCTCCAGTGTCGTCAGCTGCGACCAGTCGAAGGCCGAGAAGCTCTCCAGCGATGCGTGCCATTCCTCGTACGAGCGCGGCGAGAACCCGAACTGCCCCGTGAAACTGGCATTCAGTACGTCGTGCGCCGCCCGGCGACTGGCCTCGTCCGGAGCGCCCCGCCGTACCGTGACGCCGGCCGGAACCGCGGGCGCGGGGACCGTCCCTTCGTGGTCGATCCGCATCCGGTAGAAGACCGTGCCGCGCTCGAACCCGTACCCGGCCAGCCGTTCCTCGCGGGCCTTGTCGGCCTGGTAGTTGGCGATGTCGACCTGCACGGCCTGGTGCCCGTACTGCGCGGCGAGTTCGGCGGCCCGGCGTTCGACCCGGTCGAGCAGGTAAAGCTCCACGACAGGGTCGGTGGTGACGACATCGAGGTCGAGTAGGTGATGATCGCCCTTGCCGAAGATCGAGCCGTACCCGACCAGCCGGCCGTCGTCGAACACCAGCCAGCCGTCGGTCTCGGGATCGAAGCCGGGCTCGGAGAGCTCGTCCTGTGCGTCGTCCAGGGTGTAGTCGGCGAACCCGACCACCGAGATGTTGTAGTCGGACACCAGTTCGAGGACCGCCTGCGCGTCCTCCAGCGTCGGCGGGCGGACGGTGTACGACGAGGGCAGTACGGCGGTCATTCCCACATAGTGATGAACGACCGCCGTACTGTCGAACGGATTAGCAGGCCTTGTCCCACTCCAGCTCACACGTGGTCTGGGCGGTCCTCAAGGTGGACACGGTCGCGGGCGGCGCTGTGTCGGACCAGGACGCGAGCGTGACGCCGACCGCATCCTCGATCGAGCGCGGGCTGACCAGGTAGTTGTTGCTGATCATCGAGAACACCAGCTTGCGGCCGTCCTTGTTCGTCACGTACCCGGACAGCGAGGTGACCCCGGTGAGCGAGCCGGTCTTGCCGTGCAGGTTGTTCGCGGCCGGTGTGTTCTGCATCCGGCTGCGCAGCGTGCCGCCGACGAACCGTTCCGGGTTGCCCGCGATCGGGAGGGCGTCGTACCACTGCTTCCACCAGGACTCCTTCTGCGCACCGATCAGTACGTCGGTGATCGAGTCGGCGGTCACGTTCACCTTGCGGGACAGGCCGGAGCCGTCGGAGAGCCGGATGCGACTCGTGTCGACGCCGATGCTCTTCGCGTAGTCGGTGACCACACCCAGCCCGGATGACCAACTGCCGTCCGCGTCGACGACCGCGCCCATCGCCTTGACCAGCGTCTCGGCGTGCATGTTGTTCGAGAGCTTGAGGAACGGCGTCATCAGCTCGCCGACCGTCATCGACTCGTCCCGCGCCAGGCGCGTCGCGCTCGCCGGGGTGGCCGCGTTCTTGATCTGGCCGCTGACCGAGATGCCCTGAGCAGCCAGCGCGCGCCGGAACACGTCGGCGGCGTACAGCTCGGGCTCCCAGACGGTCACCCACTCCTGACCAGTCGAAGCACCCAGCGGTACCGAGCCGGTCACCCGGACGACATTGGTGCCGTGGTCACGCTCGATGTTCAGCGTGTTCGAGGAGCCCGCCGCGCCGGTCGTCGCGGTGTTGACCAGCTTGATCACGCCGTTCGCCGGGACCAGGTCGAGCTTGACCGGCGCGCCGGCGGCCGCACCGGGGCGGCTCTCGACGATCGCCGTACCGGAGTCGTAGTCGGTGTCGGGGGCGAGTGTGAGCGCGGAGATCTGCGCGTTGTAGTAGAACGGCTCGTCGTCCCAGGCCCAGCTGTCACCGAGACGGACATGGTCGAAGTACGTGTCGTCGGCGATCAGGTCGCCGTGCACCCGCCGTACGCCGGCTGACTTGAGCTGCTTCGCCAGCGCCGCGTAGTCCGACTCGAGTGCGGTCGGGTCGCCGTACCCCTTGAGGTAGAGGTTGCCGAGCAGTTGGCCGCCGCGGACGGGTGCGCCGGCGAGTACGTCGGTGTGGAAGCGGTACGACGGGCCGAGGACGTGCATCGCGGCGGTCGAGCTGAACAGCTTCGTGTTCGACGCGGGCAGCATCCGCTGGGCGCCGTTCCGGTCGTACAGCGTCTCGCCGGTGGTCGCGTCGCGGACCACGAGCGCCACCTGCGAACCGTCGTATCGGCTGTCGTTCAGCAACCCGTCGAGCCTTTGCTGCAACGCCGTTGCCTGTACGGCGGTGGGCGCGGCGACCGACTGCGTGACGATCCCACCCACAGCGGCCGCGACCGCGGCAACCGCGGCAACCATCCCTCTCGGTAAACGACTCACGAGACCCTCCCTCGAACCTGGCGGAAACCAACTAGCGGGAGTCAACACCTCCCGTTCCCTGGGGTCCAGGGATTGAGGGGTCGCGTTTCAGGTGAATCGATGGAAAAGTTCCTCCTACAGGTATCCGCCCCCACCTGAGGAGTCCCCATGAGACGACTTCTGGCGGCCGCGCTGGCCGTCTTCAGCCTCTCCGCCTTCCTGTCGCCGGCGGTCCACGCCGCGACCACAGCGGCGGTCTTCCCGAGCGAGATCATCGGCGAGAACTTCCCCGACCCGGACGTCTTCGAGCAGAACGGCACCTGGTACGCGTACGCGACCAACGGCAGCCGCGGCACTCTTCCGGTAGCAACCGCCCCGAGCGCGAACGGACCCTGGACGGTCCGTGGCGACGCGATGCCCGGCGGTCCGTCCAGTGCCTGGGCCCAGCCCGGCCGCACCTGGGCGCCGGACGTCTACCCGAACTCCGACGGCACCTACACCCTCACCTACACCGCCTGGCACAAAGCCTCCGGCCGCCAGTGCATCGGCGTGGCCACCGCCACGAATCCGCTCGGCCCGTTCCAGCCGGTCGGTACGGCGCCGTTGATCTGCCCGCTCGACCTGGGCGGCGCGATCGACGCGAACACGTTCGTGGCGAACGACGGCACCCGGTACCTCGTCTGGAAGAACGACGGCAACGCCATCAGCCAGCCGTCCACGCTCTGGCTGACCCGTACGGCGAACAACGGCCAGAGCCTGGTCGGCGGCAACACCGCGATGCTCACGTCGAGCGGCGTGATCGAGGCGCCGGATCTCGTCCAGCGCGGCAGCCAGTTCGTCTTGTTCTTCTCCGGCGGCGGCTACAACGACTGCAACTACCTGACGTCGTACGCGACTTCGACGAGTCTGAGCGGGCCGTGGACCACGGCGTACCGGCCGTTGATGACGACGGCGACGTTCGACAGTCACGTCTGCGGGCCGGGTGGCGCGGACTTCGTCGGGGACAAGGTCTTCGTCCACGGCTGGGTGAACGGCGGGCGGCACCTGTACGTCGCCGACGTCGGGTGGGCCAACGACTACCCGGTGGTGCGCGGGAGCCGGGTCCGGTACGAGGCGGAGCGCGGCACGCTGAACCACTGCGTCGTACGGTCCAACGCGGCCGGCGCGTCGGACGGGAAGGTGGTCGCGTACATCGACTACGCCGACTCGTGGGTGGAGAACACGGTGTTCGCGCCGGTCGCCGGCAGCTACACGCTGCATGTCGGGTACGCCAACGGTTCGGCGTCGACCGCGAGCCACGGTCTCGTTGTCAACGGCAACAACGCCGGTGCGGTCAGCTATCCGGTCACCGGCTGGGACAACTGGCAGCAGAGTTCGGTGTCCGTCACGCTCAACGCGGGCTGGAACACGATCCGGCTGACGAAGGGCGACCTGTACGCGGAGGTCGACTACCTCGAGGTGCAGTAGATCCGTCGGCGTGACCCCGTACTCTCGTACCTGCAGGGCGAGATGGAACGGGGAGCACGAAACAGGCGATGGCAAAACCACCAGAACAGGTTTCCAAGAACCGGCGACGTCCGGTGTGGCTCGACCTGCGCCGCACCGGACGCGGCCTGCAGGCGATGTTCGTCGGCGGCCTCCTGTCGCTGATCTCGCTGGTCATCACGTTCTGGACGCTGCCGCAGATCAGCAGCGACGGCCGGCTCCCGATCCTCCGGCTGGTCGTCCTGCTGGCGGTGTTCTCGGTACTGGTGCGCTGGGTGCTGGCCGGGATCGCGGTGCTGATCGGCTCGCTCGGGGTGCTGATCGGCGGGCTCCTGTCACAGTTCGGAGTCGTCTACCTCGCCATCACCGTCGATCCCGGGGTGAACCTGCACGGCGGGGTGGAGGCGCCGCTGCTGGTGTCGATCTGGATGTCGTCGGTGAGCGCCTTCGTCGGCTGGATCGCGTACGCGGGCAGTGACGACGCGTACGTCGCGGAGGTGATGCGGGTCGTGCACCGCCGCGCCCGGCGGATCCAGCCCGCGCCGAAGACCGGGATGCTGATCATCCAGATCGACGGCCTGTCCGCCCCGCTGCTGAACTGGATGGTCCTGGCCGGCAACCTGCCGAACCTCGGCGGCTGGATCCGTGACGGCAAGCACTCGATGCTCGCCTGGCACACCGGCGTACCGGCCACCACACCGGCCAGCCAGGCCGGGATCCTGCACGGCGGCTCCCGGCACATCCCGGCGTTCCGGTGGTACGAGAAGGAGACCGGGCGGGTGATGGTCACCAACCGCGGCCGGGACGCGGCGGAGCTCGAGGCCCGGATGTCCACCGGCCGCGGCCTGCTCGCGGACGGCGGCGTCAGCATCAGCAACAACTGGTCCGGTGACGCGGACAGGTGCGAGCTCGTGTTCAGCCGGGCCGCCCTGCCGAACAGCCGCAGCCGCGGGTACGTGCGGTTCTTCTCCAGCCCGCAGGGCGCCGCGCGCGGCCTGGTGCTGTGCGTGGCCGAGATGATCAAGGAGCTCCACCAGGCCAGGCGACAGCGGGTCCGGCACCTGGTTCCGCGGGTCAAGCGCGGTGGGTCGTACATCTTCCTGCGGGCGATCAGCAACGTCCTGCTCCGCGACCTGAACGTCTCCTTGATCACCGACGAGCTGGTGAAGGGTACGCCGGTCATCTACTGCGACTTCGTCGACTACGACGAGGTCGCGCACCACGCCGGCCCGACCCGTGCGGAGTCGCTGCAGACCCTCGAAGGTCTCGACCGGGTGCTCGGTGCACTGCAGCGGATCATCGAGATCCTCCCGCACTCGTACGAGATGGTCGTGCTGTCCGACCACGGCCAGAGTCAGGGCGCGACGTTCCTGCAGCGCTACGGCCGGACTCTCGCCGAGGTGGTCGACGACCTCGTCGACACCACCAAGGAACCGGTCGCGGCGGTCGGCAAGGCTGAGGGCTGGGGTCCGGTGAACGCGTTCCTCACCGAGCTGAGCATGCGCCGCACCGTCGCCGGAACCGTCACCCGCAAGGCACTGCACGTGAAGACCGGCGAGGTCGAGCTCGGCCCGAAGGACTGCGAGCCGAACGATCGCCGCGGACGAGCAGATGGTCGTCACCGCGTCCGGCAACCTGGCGCTGATCTACCTCGCGACGACGCCCGGCCGGGTGCCGCTGGAGGAGATCGAGCTGCTGCACCCGAAGCTGGTTCCGGGCCTCGCGACCCATCCCGGGATCGGGTTCGTCGTGGTCGACTCGCTCGCCGAGGGACCGGTCGCGATCGGGCGGTCCGGTGTCCGGGTCCTGCGTTCCGGCCGGGTGGAGGGTGAGGACCCGCTGGCGTCGTACGGCGAACTTGCGGCGCCGTCGCTGCTCCGCCAGGCGGAGATGCCGCACAACGGCGACCTGGTGGTGGTCAGCCGGCTGGACGACTACACCCACGAGGTGGCGGCGTTCGAGGAGCTGGTCGGATGCCACGGCGGGATCGGCGGCTGGCAGACCGAGGCGGTCCTGGTGCACCCGAGTCGCTGGGTGCTGAACGAGCCTCCCGTAGGCTCCGACGCGGTCCACGAAGTGCTGATCGACTGGCTGGAGAAGCTGGGGCAGCGCAAGGACGTTCCGGTCGAGTCGAAGGTGGAGGCCTGAAGCGTGCGGGTGACATGCGGGTGACATGGTGGGGGCATGCCACCACCACGATCGAGGCGAACGGCACGCGGCTCCTGACCGACCCGGTGCTGACGTCGCGGATCGCGCACCTGCGCCGCCGCCGCGGCCCGGCGCCGGCCGCCGAGGCGGGGACGTGTGACGCGGTCCTGATCTCGCATCTGCATGCCGATCACCTGCACCTGACGTCGCTGCCGTTCATCGCGCCGGACGCCGCGCTGATCGTGCCGCGCGGTGCGGCCAAGCTCATTCACGCCGACAGCGGTCCGGCGTATTCGGACCGCTGCATCGAGGTTGCTCCCGGCAATCAAGTCCGGATCGGGTCGCTCGAGATCACCGCCATCACGGCGCATCACGACGAGCGCCGGCTGCCGTGGTCGTCGTACACCGCCCAGCCGCTCGGGTACCGGGTCGACGGCTCGTCGAGTGTCTGGTTCGCGGGCGACACCGATCTGTACGACGACCTCGCAGCCGAGACCGGTGCGATCGATCTCGCGCTCGTGCCTGTCGGCGGGTGGGGGCCGTCGCTCGGGCCGGGGCACCTGGACCCGGTCCGAGCCGCCGAGGCGGTACGTCGGGTCGGTGCGTCGACGGCGGTGCCGGTACATTTCGGGACGTTCTGGCCGATCGGCCTCGACTGGGTCAAACCGGAGCTGTTCCTGCCACCGGGGGACAGGTTCAAGGCTGCGATGACCGAGGTGGATCCCGCGGTGAAGGTGGAGGTTCTGGTGCCCGGTGCGTCGATCGAGGTGCCGGTGTGACAGGCGACACCAAGTTCGATCTCTGGTACCTGTTCGCGTTGGCCGGAGCGGTCCTGATCGGGGCGGTGCTGCCCGTGCTGCCGACAGGCGCCGCGGTGTCGGCAGGCGCCGTACTGGCGTCGCACAGCAATCCGATCGGGCTGGTCGGAGTACTGATCGCGGGCGCGGCCGGGGCGTACATCGGGGACCTGATCGTGTACGCGGGCTGCCGGTTCGGTGGTGAACGGCTGGCGAAGCGGATCGGGTGGCTGCGCGACAACGCGTCGCTGGACGCACTCCGAGAGCGGTTGGCCGAGCACGAGATCAGCGTGCTGCTCACGTCCCGGCTGATCCCGGGCGGCCGGGTCCCGGTGCTGCTCGCGGCCGGGCTGGCCGGCTACAGGTGGGAGCGTTTCGCGCTGGTCGACCTGTTCGCGTCGTCGCTGTGGGCGGCGGTCTACATGGCGATCGGACTGCTCGGCTACGCGCTCTTCGACAAGCCCTGGCAGGGCGTGGTGGCAGCGATCGTGCTGGTCATCCTCACCACCGTGGTCAGCAGTCTGATCCAGCGCGCCCGCCGCAAATCACACTCCGAATGACGCGTTGCGGAGCCGCTCGACCGACTCCGCGTCGCCGTCCAGCTGTACGTCGGCCACCTGCTGCCGCCCGAAGCAGAACAGCACCAGCTCGGCGGGCTCGCCCGTCACGGTGACGGAACCGTTCTCGTTCGGCCGCTTCGCGACGGACGTCGTACCGTCGGGCCGCTTGAGCACCAGGCCGCTCGGCGCCTTCCGCAGCATCGACTTCGCGGCCAGCCGGACCGCCTTCCACAGGGCGTTCTGCTGCTCGGTGGGAAGGTCGCGGACGTCGTACGACGCCTGCGCGCGGCGGACGTCCTCGTGGTGCACGAAGTACTCGGTGGTATTGAGCTGGTGCCCGAGCTTCGGCAGGGCGTAGATCGAGACCGGCGGCGGACCGTTGCGTACCTTGCCGATGACCTCCGCGAAGCTGTAGCGCTCCTTGGCCCGCTGCATCCGTCTCTCGGTGGTGTCCGCGAGCGCCGAGATCATGATCCCGGGGCCGGCCATCGGGTCCGCCTCCCGGACGTACAGGTGGACCGCGAGGTCGTAGGCGTCCCAGCCGTCACACAGCGTCGGAGCGGCGGGGCCGACTTCCTCGAACAGGTCACACAGAGCGAGTCGTTCTACCCGGCTGTAGTCGGTCACAACTCGATCGTAGTTGTCGGAAGGGAATGGCAGAATGTCAATCGTTGTCATGCCTGTGTCCCGCGTATGCACCTGACTGCCTGGAGTGTGTCTTGCCTGTCCCGAAGGTCCCAGACAAGGGCGGCGTCACCCGGAGAGGTTTCGGGGTGTTGCGGGTCGCGATCTGGGAGGAGCCGGGCGTCTTCGCGCTGTCCGTCCTCGCCGCCATGCTGTACGGCGCGATGACCGTGGCCGGCGGCTGGGCGCTCGGCTGGTCCACCGACCACCTGATCCGCCCGTCGTTCGAGCGCGGTGACACCACCGGCGGCACGATCGCGGCGCTGATCTCGCTGTTCATGGGGATCGCGATCCTGAACGCGATCGGGGTCGTCGGGCGGCGGCTCGGGGCCGGTGTGATGCAGTTCCGCCTGCAGGCGACGTACCGCCGCCGGGTCACCCGGCAGTACCTGAAGCTGCCGCTGGAGTGGCACCACCAGCACTCGACCGGCATGTTGCTGTCGAACGCCAACGCCGACGTGGAGTCGACCTGGTTCGTGATCGCGCCGCTGCCGATGGCGATCGGCGTGATCGCGATGCTGGTGTTCGCGACCATCGCGATGTTCGCCGCGGACGTCTGGCTGGCGCTGGTCGGGTGCCTGGTGTTCCCGCTGGTGTTCGTCGCGAACGTGATCTTCCAGCGCTACCTGCAGCCGCTCGCGACTCGGGCGCAACAGCTCCGCGCCGACGTCTCCGAGGTCGCGCACGAGTCGTTCGACGGCGCGCTGGTGGTGAAGACCCTGGGCCGGGAGGCCGCCGAGACGGAGCGGTTCCGCACCCCGACGTACGCGCTCAGGGATGCGAACATCGCGGTGAACAAGGCCCGCGGCATGTTCGACCCGGTGATCGACGGCCTGCCCAGGCTCGGCGTACTCGCGGTGCTGCTGGTCGGCGTCGGGCGGGTGCGATCCGGCGGCGCGGACGCGGGTGACGTGGTCCAAGTGGCGTTCCTGTTCACGTTGATCGGCTTCCCGATCCGGGCGCTCGGCTGGGTGCTCGGTGAACTTCCGCGGTCCGTCGTCGGGTGGGACCGCGTGCAGCGGGTGCTGACGGCCGAGGGCGGGACGGAGTACGGCGAGGCGCGGCTGACGTCGACGAAGGCGGCCCGGCTGCAGGTCGCCGGCGTCCGGTTCGGGTACCTGCCGGAGCGCGACGTACTCGCCGGTGTGGACTTCACGATCGAGCCCGGCCGGACCGTCGCGGTCGTTGGGCCGACGGGGGCAGGGAAGTCGACGATGACGACGCTGCTGACCCGGCTCGTCGACCCGGAGCAGGGTGCGGTGAAGATCGACGGGATCGACCTGCGGGACCTGGCGCGCGACGAGCTGGCCGGATCGGTCGCGCTGGTCGCGCAGACCGCGTTCCTGTTCGACGACACGATCCGCGGCAACATCACGCTCGGCGGGGACTACAGCGACGACGACGTGTGGGACGCGCTGCGGATCGCGCAGGGCGACGGCTTCGTGAAGGCGTTGGGCGACGGGCTGGACACCAAGGTCGGCGAGCGCGGTACGACGCTGTCCGGCGGGCAACGGCAGCGGATCGCGCTGGCGCGGGCCCTGGTACGGCGGCCGCGGCTGCTGATCCTGGACGACGCGACGAGCGCGGTGGACCCGCAGGTCGAGGCGCGGATCCTGGCCGGGCTGCGATCCGCCGTACAGGAGGACTCCGGCGCGGCGACGACCGTGCTGGTGATCGCGTACCGGAAGGCGACGATCTCGCTCGCCGACGAGGTGCTGTTCCTCGACGACGGCCGGATCCAGGCGCACGGCACGCACACCGAACTGCAGGCTTCGACGTCGGCCTATCGGGACCTGGTCGACGCGTACGAGAAGGACGCCGAGCGCCGCCTGGAAGAAGCGGAGCTCGATGAGGAAGGGGTATCGGCGTGAGCGCGGCCGAAGCGAGTCGGTTGGACCATGGCGACAACGCGGGCGGGCTGCAGACCCTCAAGGACGGTCTGAAGGTCTCGCCCGAGCTTGCGCGTGGGTGGTGGCTGACCGGGCTCCTCGCGCTGACGATGACGGGCGGGCGGATCGTCGTACCGATCGCTGTGCAGCAGACGATCGACAAGGGCCTGTCCGGCGCGGGCGGTCCGAACATGTCGTACGTCGCCTGGATGTGCCTGATCTGCGCGGTGGGCGTGATCCTCACCGCGGGAGCGTCGTACCTGACGACCGTGCGGCTCGCGGTCAACTCGGAGCACGGGCTGGCGACGATGCGGATCAAGGCGTTCCGGCACGTGCACGACCTGCCGGTCCTGACCCAGAGCACCGAGCGGCGCGGGGCGCTGGTCAGCCGGGTCACGTCGGACGTGGACACGGTGTCGCAGTTCCTGCAGTTCGGTGGGTTCATCTTCCTGGTCAGCCTCGGGCAGATGGTGCTCGCGACGATCGTGATGTTCTTCTACTCGTGGCAGCTCGCGCTGGTCGTGCTGGCCTGCTTCATCCCGCTGTTCGCCAGCCTGAAGTACCTGCAGCGCGCGATGTCGAAGGCGTACGGCGTGGTACGGGCGAAGGTCGGCGAGATGCTGTCCGCGATCGCGGAGCCGGTCGTCGGCGCGCAGGTGGTCCGCTCGTACGCGATCGAGCAGCGCACACAGGACCGGATCGACGCGTCGATCGAGGACTACCGGCATACGGCGACGAGGGCACAGGCGCTCACCGGTGTGACGTTCTCGATCGGTGGTCTGGCCGCCGGTCTCGCGAACGCCGGCGTCCTGACGGTCGGCGTACTGCTCGGCATCGACAAGCAGGCGACGCTCGGTGAGCTGCTCGCGTTCATGTTCCTGGTGGCGCTGTTCTCGGACCCGGTGCAGATCGCGACGCAGGTGCTGACCGACGCGCAGAGTGCGTTCGCCGGCTGGCGGCGGGTGCTCGGCGTGATCGCGACGCCGGCCGATGTCGCGGACCCGGGCGAGGACGGCGTGAAGCAGGCGCGCGGGCCGATCACGGTCGAGTTCGACGACGTCGATTTCGCTTATCCGGAAGGCGAATTGGTGCTGCGCGACGTCGGCGTACGGCTCGAACCGCACCGGCGGGTCGCGGTGGTCGGGGAGACCGGGTCCGGCAAGACGACGTTCGCGAAGTTGCTGACGCGATTGATGGATCCGACGTCCGGGGCGGTGCGGCTGGACGGGGTGGACGCTCGCGAGATCTCGTTCGAGTCGCTGCGGGAGCGGGTCGTGATGGTGCCGCAGGACGGGTACCTGTTCGACGCGTCACTCGCGGAGAACGTGCGGTTCGGGCGGCCCGAGGTGACGGACGCGGAGCTGGTCACGGCGTTCGAGTCGCTCGGACTGACGGAGTGGCTGGAGTCGTTGCCGGACGGGCTGCAGTCGCCGGTCGGTCAGCGCGGCGAGTCGCTGTCGGCGGGGGAGCGGCAGCTGGTGGCGCTGGTCCGCGCGAACATCGCCGACCCGGACCTGCTCGTCCTCGACGAGGCGACCTCAGCGGTCGACCCCGGCACCGAGGTGCGGGTGAACGCGGCGCTGGAGCGTTTGATGTCCGGCCGTACGTCGGTCACCATCGCGCACCGCCTCTCGACGGCCGAGGCAGCCGACGAGGTCCTGGTCTTCGACGAGGGCGAGATCGTCGAACGCGGCCCGCATGCCGAACTCGTCGGCGCAGGCGGCGTCTACACCCGCCTGCACGACAGCTGGATCGCCCAACGCAGCGACCTCTGAGGCGTACCGAACAACGGGACGTCCCCGCTCGCCGGAGTTGCGGTCACGCTCAGCGTGGCCTGTCGGCGGGCGGGGACGTCACCCACTACCCGTGCGTCGGTTCGCACCGACGCGTTCGTCAGGGGGTTGGGGCCGCGCCGTTGCTCGGGCCCGGCTGCGGTACGAGCAGGAACTCGACACCGCCCTTGTCGTCGACCGCCGCGTCCAGGATCTTGTCGTCGAGCGCGTTCGCGGCGTTCTGCTCGAGGAAGACCCGTGCACCCGCCTCCTCGACGACCTGGTCACCCGGTTGCGGAGCCTCGGTCGTGGTCACCGCGAGCGCCGGATCCGCCGGGTTCTCCTGCGAGATCCGCACCCCGGCCCCGTCCGGCGCGCCCTCGACCCCGGTGATGCTCTTGATCACCAGCGTCGCGTTCTCAGTCAGGGTCAGCACAGCCACTCCATCCGTCGATTGTCACTAGCCCCCGCCCCGTGCCCGACCACCAAAACCTCAAACCCTCCTTGAGCACCCACCAACCACGGACACGCTCCGAAAATGGTTGACCCGTGCTCAAGGTCACGCGGCGTCGGCGTGCGGCGGCGGTAGGGCGCGCCAGGAGGGCGGCTCCGTGGTGCGTGACTCGCCGCGGGCGAACGCCGCCCGCAGTCGCGCGACCAGGTCGGAGCGCGGATCGACCGCGTCCTCCCACCCGAAATGAACCAGCTCGATGCCACGGTCGCTGAGGCGCTGGTCACGGCGATGGCTCTTGCGGAGCAGCAGCCGCCGCTCAGCGGGGGTGTTCGCTTCGTACTTCGCGAGTCCGTCCGCCTCCCCGACGGTTCGAAACCATGGCCACCAGAAGTCGACGCGCTCGGGCATCCAGCTGAATCCGTCGAAGAACTGCACCTGGAGCAGCGGGGTGGGCAGGCCCGCCGCCGCGAACACGGCCCTGGCGATCGACTCCAGGGCGGACTCCGCCGAGGGGTCGCCAAACGCGATGGCGTACTGAGCTCGCCGGATCCCCGGCCAGTGCTGCTGGCGTTCGGCAACCGCGTGCAGCTCCGCCGGCGTCGTACCGGCCCGCAAAGCGCCGTCGACAGTGACAAGTGACTCGCGCAGAGGCAGCTCCCGTGCCAGGTCGACCACGGTCCTGGCGACGCGGGTGACGGGCAACCACCCGTGACCTGCGAGATCAGCAGCAGTCAGGCCGGCACGCCGTACGACGATGTCCGCGCGCCGCTGATTGCGCGGGGCCTCCGGCGGCCGGGTCAGCCACGCGGCGTCGAGCGGGGCGCCACCCGGTCGGCCGCGGTCGGTCCACACCGGGATGCCTGCGAGCCGGGCGGCGCTGAAATGACTCACAACCGAGCCCGGGTACGCCGCGTGCGCACAGGCGATCGCCGCGAGTTGCTCGTCGAGACGCCCGTCGACGTAGCGGCCATGGTGGTGTCGCAGAGCACCACGCCGTACCAGCCGCCGGAGGTCGGCATCACCGAGCCCGAGCTCACGCAGGGCCGCGCGCCGCTGCGGAGTCCGCGCAACCACAGCCAGCCGCTCCCGCACGTCGTACCCAAGCCGATCCATCCCCCCACCCTCCGCCCTCGGGCACTACCCCCGCATCCCGTTACCCACCAATCTGTGGAAAACCTCTTTGGGCCCGGGCCAACCAAATTTCTCCGCGGATTTTGGTTGGTGGGGACTCAAAGTGGCGGTGGTGTGGTTGGTGGGGACTCAAAGCGGGGTGCGGAGTGTCGGGGTGATGGTGTGTGATCGGGGGATGGGTATTGAGATGGGTACGGCGGGGGTTGCGGAGTTGGGCGAGGTTGTGGGGGTGCTGCGGGAGTGGCAGCGGGAGGGGGTTGCGTCGCAGTTGCATCCGGGGGATCTCGGGTGGTTCTGGCGGTTCGGGGAGGAGCGGACGGCGGCGGCGACGCGGATCTGGCGGCGGGGCGGTGAGATCGTCGCGATCGGGATGCTCGACGAGCCGGACTGGCTGCGGATGTCGATCGCGCCGGATCTCCAGCGTGACGAGGAGCTGGCGCAGCGGATCGCCGAGGATGTGTCGGCGCCCGCAAAGGGTGTGCTGATCGAGGGCAAGGTGTACGTCGAGACGCCGATGGGCGCGCTCGTCCAGGACCTGCTGTTCAAGGACGGCTGGAACGCGGACGTGCCGTGGGTCCCGGTGTGGCGCGATCTGACCGATCCGGTGCCGGATCCGGGCGTCCGGATCGACGTGATCGGCCCGGAGGAGGCCCACGAGCGGACCGCCGTCCAGCGGGCGTCGTTCGACGGGTCGACGTTCACCGACGACCGCTGGTTCGCGATGGCCGACGGCCTGCCGTACGCCGACGCGCGCGATCTCGTGCTCCGCAACGACCTCGGCGAATCGGTTGCCGCCGCCACCGTGTGGTCCGCCGGCGAGGGACGCCCCGGCTACATCGAGCCGATGGGAGTCCACCGCCTGCACCGCGGCCGCGGGTACGGCACCGCGATGGTCCTCGGTTGCGCCCGCGTACTCCAGGAGATGGGCGCGTCCAGCGTCTACACGGTCACGCCGGCAACGAACGTCGGCGCCGTCGCGACGTACCAGGCCGCCGGGCTCGAACCCCAGGACGAGATCCGCTCCCAGTACCGGGACGCCTAAGCAGTCGCTACGTCGTCCGCGGCCCGGAGCACGCGCAGGATGTTGCCTCCGGCAAGTTTGCCGAGCTCCTCGTCGCTCCAGCCGCGGTCGGCCAGCGCGCTGAACAGCACCGGGTACGACGCCACGTCCGGCAGCTCGACCGGAAACTCCGGGCAGCCGTCGTAGTCGCCGCCCAGACCGATGTGGTCGACGCCCGCCACCTCGCGGACGTGCTCGACGTGCGCGACCACGTCCGCGAGCGTGATCTCCGGCCGCGGTACGTCGTACATCGCCTCGACCTTCTCGCGATGCTCGCTGTCCTCGAGGCCGTGCTCCTTCGCCAGCGCGTGCATCCCGTCGAGCCAGTCGACGTACGCCTGCGAGACGAAGTACGGCACGAACGTCACCATGCAGACGCCGTCGTTGCCGGTCAGCGTCTCGAGGACGTCGTCCGGCGCGTTCCGCGGTACGTCGCAGACCGCGCGCGCGGACGAGTGGCTGAAGATGACCGGCGCGCTCGTGACGCGGAGCGCGTGCCGCATGGTGTCCGCGGAGACGTGCGAGAGGTCGACCAGCATGCCGATCCGGTTCATCTCCCGGACGACGTCCTCGCCGAACTCGTTCAGCCCGCCGAGCACCGGCTCGTCGGTGGCCGAGTCCGCCCAGGACACGTTGTTGTTGTGCGTCAGCGTCATGTAGCGCACGCCGAGCGCCCGCATCACCCGCAGGACGCCGAGCGACTCACCGATCGAGTGGCCGCCCTCCATCCCCATCAGCGACGCGACCCGGCCGGCCTTGATCGCCGCGTCCACGTCGTCGGCCGTGTCCGCCAGTTGGAGATCCGACGGGAACCGCTCGACGAGTCGCCGGACGAAGTCGAGCTGCTCGAAAGTGCGACGTACGGCGTGCTCGTCCTGCGGGACCCACAGGGACCAGAACTGCGCACCCACGTGACCTGCGCGCAGCCGTGGCAGGTCCGTGTGGAGCTGCGGCACCGGGCCGGCCAGGTCGTACGCGTCCAGGTCGTACCCGCACAGCTCGTAGAACGCGATCGGCAGGTCGTTGTGCCCGTCGATCACCGGATGCTCCGCCAGCAACGCCTCGATCCGACTCATTGGGTCATCTTCGCAAGTTCGGGACGGTGGTCAGAAGGCAACCCCGGATCGGGGACAATGGGTGGGTGATTATCGACGAGTTGACCTTCGACGCGGCCGGTCTGATCCCGGCAGTGGTGCAGCAGTACGACACGCGCGAGGTCCTGATGGTGGGCTGGATGAACGCCGAGGCGGTACGCCGCACCGCGGAGAGCGGCCGGAGCACGTTCTGGTCGCGCAGCCGGCAGCAGTACTGGGTGAAGGGCGAAACCAGCGGCCACCGTCAGCACGTCAAGCAGATCCTCGTCGACTGCGACGCCGACACCCTGCTCGTCCTCGTCGACCAGGAAGGCCCGGCCTGTCACACCGGGACCCGCAGCTGCTTCGAGCACGGCGAGATCGAGGTGAAGGCAGCGTGACGGCGCCGGCGCTCGAGACGTTCCGCGAGTACGCGAAGGACCGCCGGGTCATCCCGGTGACGCGGCGGCTGCTGGCCGACGCGGAGACCCCGATCGGTGTGTACGGCAAGCTCGCGGCCGAACGTGAAGGCACGTTCCTGCTGGAGTCCGCGGAGAACGGCGGCGTCTGGTCCAGGTACTCGTTCATCGGCGTCCGCTCGTCCGCGACGCTGACCGAACGCAACGGCGAGGCCGTCTGGACCGGCAACCCGCCAGTTGGCCTGCCGCAGACCGGTGACCCGTTGAAGGCGCTCCGCGAGACGCTCGAGATCCTGCACACGCCGCGGCTGCCGGACCTGCCGCCGCTGACCGGAGGCATGGTCGGCTTCCTCGGGTACGACGCCGTACGTCGCCTCGAGCGTTTGCCGGACACGACCACCGACGACCTCGGCCTGCCCGAGCTCACGTTCCTGTTCGCGACCGACCTGGCCGCGCTCGACCACGAGACCGGTGAGATCTGGCTGATCGCGAACGCGGTCAACTGGGACGACTCCGACGAGCGCGTCGACGAGGCCTACGCCGACGCCGTACGCCGCCTGGACGCCATGGAGCGCGACCTCGCCCGGCCGACCCCGTCGTACGTCGTCCACGCGGACCGGCAGGCCCAGCCGGACCCGCACCGGCAGCGCTCCAGCGCCGAGTACCGCCAAGCGGTCGAGGACGCGAAGGAGGAGATCCGCGCGGGCGAGGCGTTCCAGATCGTCGTCTCGCAGCGGTTCGAGCTGCAGAGCAGCGCCTCCGCGCTCGACATCTACCGGGTTCTGCGGCGCTCGAACCCCAGCCCGTACATGTACCTGGTCCGCCTCGACGGCTTCGACATCGTCGGCTCCAGCCCGGAGGCCCTGGTCAAGGTCACCGAGAACAAGGTGATCCTGCACCCGATCGCCGGCACCCGCCGCCGCGGCGCGACGCCGGAGGAGGACCACGCGCTGGAGGAGGAGCTGCGCGCGGACGCGAAGGAACGCGCCGAGCACCTGATGCTCGTGGACCTCGGCCGCAACGACGTCGGCAGGGTCTGCGCGCCCGGCACGGTCGAGGTCGTCGACTTCATGGACGTCCGCCGCTACAGCCACGTCATGCACCTGGAATCGACGGTCACCGGGCAGCTCAAGGCCGGCATGACCGCCTTCGACGCGCTCACCGCCGCGTTCCCCGCGGGCACGTTGTCGGGGGCACCGAAACCGCGCGCGATGGAGATCATCGACAAACTCGAGATCACCCGGCGCGGCGTGTACGGCGGTGTGGTCGGCTACCTGGACTTCGCCGGCGACGCCGACACCGCGATCGCGATCCGCACCGCGGTGCTGCGCGGCGGTACGGCGTACGTCCAGGCCGGGGCCGGGATCGTCGCGGACTCGGATCCGGCCGCGGAGGACGCCGAGTGCCGGACGAAGGCGGCCGCCGTCCTCAACGCGATCGCGGTCGCCGGAACGTTCAGCGACGTGCTGGCGGACGGATGAAACCGCAACGGCTGGTCGACCTGCTGACCCTGGTGGCGCTGGTGCTGCTCGGGCTCTCGGCCTACCTGACGTGGGTGTCGGTCAACCCGGGCACCGGCCGCGTGGACGAGGTCTTCAACGGCTACTCGATCACCAAGGCCCCGGTCGCGCTGGCGCTCGCGGCGCTGGTGGCGGTCGTGATCACCAAACTCGCCGGTACGGCGCTGCGCCGCTTGCTCGGTGCGCTTCTCGTCGTGCTGGGCGCGATCGCGGTCGCCGTCGCGCTGCTCGTGCGGCCCGACGGCCCCGAGCTGAGCCGGATCCGGCCGGTACTCAGCGCCGTACTGGCCGACCAGGTCATCCAGACCGGCGGCCCGGCGCCGTGGTTCGCCCTGGGCGGCGGGATCGCGCTGGTCGCGGCCGGTCTGCTCACCGTGCTGACGGCGCACCGCTGGCGCAGCGCGACGCAACGTTACGAGCGTGATCCGGCCGCCGCGGGATCGGATCATGGGGCGGATCAGTGGAAGGCGATCGACGCCGGGGAGGACCCGACTCTCTGATCGCGGCGGGCTACCGCCACAATAGGACGGGACGACGAGGAGGAGTGGCGCCAACTATGGACAATACGGTGGCGGATCAAGGGGCCGGTCGGATCGAGGAGGAAGCTCCGCACGATCTGCACGGCAACAGCCCGGCTGCGTGGACGGCGGTGGCGATCGTGCTGGTCGCGTTCACGGTCGGCGCCATCGCCATGGTGCTGGGACCGAACTGGGTGCTGTTCTGGATCTCCGTCGGGATCGCGGTGCTGGGTGCGCTGGCCGGCAAGGTGCTGCAGCTGCTCGGTTTCGGGGTCCCGGCCGACGGCGACCACTGAAGGGCGGACGGACATGACTGTGCTTGACGACATTCTCGCGGGGGTCCGGGAGGACCTCGCGGAGCGCCAGGCGCTGGTCAGCCTGGACGACCTGAAGCTCGAGGCCCAGCGCAAACCCGACGCCAAGGACCCGATGCCGGTGTTCCGCGGCGACGGGATCGCGGTGATCGCCGAGGTGAAGCGCTCCAGCCCGTCCAAGGGCGAGCTGGCCGAGATCACCGACCCGGCCGCGCTGGCCGGTGAGTACGAGCTGGGCGGCGCCGCGGCGATCTCGGTGCTGACCGAGGAGCGCCGGTTCAACGGCAGCCTCGACGACCTGCGGGCGGTCCGCGGCCGGGTCGACGTACCCGTGCTGCGCAAGGACTTCATCGTCTCGTCGTACCAGCTCTGGGAGGCGCGGGCGGCCGGTGCCGACATGGTGCTGCTGATCGCCGCCGCGCTCGAGCAGCAGGCGCTGGTCTCGCTGATCGAGCGGGCCCAGTCGATCGGCCTGTGCCCGCTGGTCGAGGTGCACGACGAAGAGGAGACCCGGCGTGCGGTGGACGCCGGCGCCCAGCTCATCGGCGTGAACAACCGGAACCTGAAGACCCTCGAGGTCGACCGGGACACGTTCGCCCGGGTCGCGCCGACGATCCCGACCGAGCTCGTGCGCGTGGCCGAGTCCGGGGTCCGCGGCCCGCATGATGTAATCGAGTTCGCGCGCGCCGGGGCCGATGTCGTCCTCGTCGGTGAAACCCTGGTGACCGGCCGCGATCCCCGCGCCTCGGTCGCCGACCTCGTCGCCGCCGGATCGCACCCCGCCATCCAGCAGCGGCACTAGACCTTCCCGGCCGGTCCAAACGGCACGGGACAGCAACTCTCCCGCGCCGTACGGGCCGGGTCGGAAGGTTTGTCGGATGAGTACTGTGCTGCCCGACCAGTTCGGGCACTTCGGCCGTTTCGGCGGCAGGTTCATGCCGGAGGCGCTGATCGCGCCGCTCGACGAACTCACCCAGGCCTGGCGGGACGCCATGGCCGACCCGGAGTTCACCGGTGAGTTCGAGCGGATGCTGCGCGAGTACATCGGCGCCCCGAGCCTGCTGTACGACGCGACCCGGCTGTCGGACGTGGCCGGTGCGCGGATCCTGCTGAAGCGCGAGGACCTGAACCACACCGGCGCG
The DNA here is from genome assembly GCA_963822475.1 of uncultured Actinomycetota bacterium. Taxonomy (GTDB): domain Bacteria; phylum Actinomycetota; class Actinomycetes; order Propionibacteriales; family Kribbellaceae; genus Kribbella. Next base: position 442,957 of record CAWGHT010000004.1, on the reverse strand, counting down.
CACAAGATCCGGAACGCGATCGGCCAGGCGCTGCTGACCAAGCGGATGGGCAAGCCGCGGGTGATCGCGGAGACCGGCGCCGGGCAGCACGGCGTCGCGACCGCGACCGCGTGCGCGTACCTCGGCCTCGAATGCGTGGTCTACATGGGCGAGGTCGACACCCAGCGCCAGGCGCTGAACGTGGCCCGGATGCGGCTGCTCGGCGCCGAGGTGATCTCGGTGAAGACCGGCAGCCGGACGCTGAAGGACGCGATCAACGAGGCGCTGCGCGACTGGGTCGCCAGCGTCGACAAGACCCACTACATCCTCGGTACGGCGGCCGGTTCGCACCCGTTCCCGGCGATGGTCCGCGACTTCGTGCGCGGGATCGGCGACGAGGCGCGGGAGCAGTCGCTCGCCCTGCTGGGCAAGCTGCCGGACGCTGCGGTCGCGTCGGTCGGCGGCGGGTCGAACGCGATCGGCCTGTTCACCGCGTTCCTCGGCGACGACGACGTGAAGCTGTACGGCATCGAGCCGGGCGGCGACGGTTTCGAGACCGGGCGGCACGCGGCGACGATCACCGCCGGGCAGGTCGGCGTACTGCACGGTGCGCGGTCGTTCCTGCTGCAGGACGAGGACGGCCAGACGATCGAGTCGCACTCGATCTCCGCGGGCCTGGACTACCCGGGGGTCGGCCCGGAGCACGCATGGCTGTCGGACACCGGGCGGGCGACGTACCGGCCGATCACCGACGCCGAGGCGATGGAGGCGTTCCGGTTGCTGTCGAAGACCGAGGGCATCATTCCGGCGATCGAGTCCGCGCACGCGGTCGCGGGCGCACTCGACATCGCCAAGGAACTGGGGCCGGAGGCAACCATTCTGGTGAACCTGTCCGGTCGCGGCGACAAGGACATGGACACGGCCGCGACGTGGTTCGGCCTGGGGGATTCTGATGAGTGACGTGGTTGCCCTGGGCAAGGCCGGGGTCGCGATCCGGAAGGCGAACGACGCGGGCCGCGGCGCCCTGATCGGGTACCTGCCGGCCGGCTTCCCGTCGTACGACGGCGCCGTGGACGGCGTCAAGGCGATGATCGACGGCGGCGCCGACGTGATCGAGCTCGGTCTGCCGTACAGCGACCCGGTGATGGACGGCGTCACCATCCAGCGGGCGACCGAGGTCGCGCTGGCCGGTGGGCTGCGGACCCGCGACGTGCTCAGCACGGTCGAGAAGATCGCGGCGTACTCCGACGTGCCGGTGCTCGTGATGACGTACTGGAACCCGGTCGAGCGGTACGGCGTGGACCGGTTCGCGACCGATTTCGCCGCCGCCGGGGGAGCGGGGCTGATCACGCCCGACCTGATCCCGGACGAGGGCGCGGAGTGGATCGCGGCCGCCGACAAGCACGAGCTGGACAAGGTGTTCCTGGTCTCGCCGTCGTCGACCGACCAGCGGATCGCGATGACCACGGCCAACTGCCGCGGCTTCGTGTACGCGACCGCTGTGATGGGTGTCACCGGTGCGCGGGACAAGCCGTCGGATCTCGCGGCGCCGCTGGTGGCCCGGGTGAAGGCGGCGACCGGCCTGCCGGTCGGCGTCGGCCTCGGCATCTCGAACGGCGACCAGGCGGCCGGCGTGGCGGCGTTCGCGGACGCGGCGATCGTCGGCGCGGCGCTCGTCAAGGCGCTCCAGGACGGCGGCCCTGCCGGTGTTCGCAAGCTCACAGAGGGCCTGGCCGAAGGCGTCCGCCGGGAACCCCGCACGACCGTCGAACGTTAGAACCGCCGTGAGTCGATCGAGGAACGCTGTCCTGCTCCTGGCGGCGGTGGCTCTGCTCGCCCTCGCGGGCTGCAGTGGCAAGGAAGAGAAGCCGGACAACCCCGGCGGCGCCGTCATCCGCAGCAGCCAGGACCCGAACGGGTTGCGCGGCGCCACCCTCGACCGGCCGTACTCGATGCCCGCGGCCACCTTGACCGACACCGCCGGGAACCCGTTCAACCTGGTCACCTCCACCAAGAAGCCGGTCACGCTGGTGTTCTTCGGGTACACGAACTGCCCGGACGTGTGCCCGACCGTGATGGCCGACGTGGCGTCCGCGCTCACCAAGCTCGACGACCAGGTGCAGGACCAGATCCAGATGCTGTTCATCACCACCGATCCGGCGCGGGACACCGGGCCGGTGATCCGTAAGTACCTGGACCGGTTCGACCCGGCGTTCGTCGGGCTGACCGGGTCGCTGACGTCGATCAAGGACATCGCGAAGGCCGTCGGCGTACCGGTGGAAGGGATGCAGAAGCTTCCTTCCGGCGGGTACGAGGTCGGTCACGGAGCGCAGGTGATCGGCTTCGGGAAGAACGACAAGGCGAACGTGCTCTGGTTGTCGAACGCCGCGATCGGCGACCTGGCGCACGACTTCGGGAAGCTGGTGGAGGACAACCGGTGAAGCCGTGGATTCCCTGGATCTCGCTGGTGGCGCGGCTGGTGCTCGGCGCCGTGATGATGGTCGCCGGCGCGCTGAAGGTGACCGATCCGGACACCGCGGCGCAGGCGGTCCGCGCGTACGAGCTGCTCCCGTCGGCCCTGGTGGAACCGGTCGGCTGGGGGCTGCCGTTCCTGGAGATCGCGATCGGGTTGCTGTTGATCATCGGCTTCGGTGTCCGCGCGTCCGCGGTGGCCGCCGGTGTTTTCATGATCGTCTTCATCGCCGCGGTGTCGTCCGCCTGGGCCCGCGGCCTGTCGATCGACTGCGGTTGCTTCGGCGGCGGCGGTCAGGTCGCCCCGGGACAAACGAAGTACCTGCAGGAGATCCTCCGCGATCTCGGGCTGCTGGTGCTCGCCGGCTGGCTCTGGTTGAAGCCCGCCAGTAAGTTCGCTGTCGCACCTGAACCGAACACCGAACCGAACACAGGACCGCAAGGAGCCACCGCGTCGTGAGCAAGACCAATTCCCCCGTGAAGTCTCCTGGGAACCCGCTGCTGCAGCAGCCGAAGCGCCGGATCTCGCCCGGGATCATCGTGGTGATCGTCCTGGTGCTGGCCCTCGGCGCCGGTGTCGGCGTGCAGTACTACCGCGGCCACTCCAAGGTCGAGGTGAGCTCCAACGGGCGCACGGAGCCCGCGGTCGTCACCGGTCCCGGCACGTCCGGCAAGGGTGTCACGGTCGGCCAGTCCGGCGCGAAGGTGAACATCGACCTGTACCTCGACTTCCGCTGCCCGCACTGCGCGGAGTTCGAGGAGGCCAGCGGGGCCACGGTCGACAAGCTCGTCCAGGACGGTACGGCGACGCTCACGTACTGGCCGCTGCAGTTCGTGAACCCGGACGCCTCGCCGCGACTCGCGAACGCGTTCGCCGCGGCGGCCGCGAACGGCAAGGCGCTCAGCTTCGTCGACGAGCTGTACGGCGACTTCTCGAAGTCCTGGACCACCGACCAGCTGCTGGAGCTCGGCAAACAGCTCGGGGTCGGCGACGCGAAGTACCAGCAGGCGGTGCAGGACAACACCTACACGAGCTGGCTGGAGTCGGTGGGCAAGGCTGCCGACGACCGGGGCGTGACCGGTACTCCGACCGTCTTCGTCAACGGCAAGCAACTGGAGGCCGACCAGCTCACCGCCGAGGGCCTGCAAAAGGCCGTCGACGCGGCCGCACTCTGAGGCCCCATCGTGACCGTGTGTTTCTGGCAGTGCTCTGGTGGGTCGAGTAGCGTTCCCCCTTGCCATGTCTAGTCTGCTTCCCGCCGTGATGGTTCCGGCATTCATCCCCAGCCCGAGCCAAGGTGTCTGGCACCTCGGCCCCCTGCCGATCCGCGCGTACGCGCTGTGCATCCTGGCCGGCATCTTCGCCGGCTACTGGCTCGGCCGCCGGCGCTGGGTGGCGCGCGGCGGCTCCGCGCCGGTGCTCGCCGACATCATGTTCTGGGCGATCCCGTTCGGGCTGATCGGTGCGCGGATCTACCACGTGATCACCGACGCCGAGCTGTACTTCGGCGAGGGCAAGCACCCGATCGACGCGCTGAAGATCTGGCACGGCGGACTCGGGGTCTGGGGTGCGGTCGGTTTCGGCGCGCTCGGCGCCTGGATCGCCTGCCGGCGCGCCAAGGTGCCGTTCCTGGCGGTCGCGGACGCGATGGCGCCGGGGATCGCGCTGGCGCAGATCTTCGGCCGGTTCGGGAACTACTTCAACCAGGAGCTGTTCGGCGGCCCGACGACCAAGCCGTGGGGCCTGGAGATCGCGACGGGCCACCGGCCGGCCGGGTACGCCGACTTCGCCACCTTCCACCCGACGTTCCTGTACGAAGCGGTCTGGAACCTCGGCGTGGTGGCACTCGTGCTGCTCGCCGACCGCCGGTTCAAACTCGGTCACGGACGGGCGTTCTTCCTGTACGTCGCGGGGTACACCGCGGGCCGCGCGTGGATCGAGAACATGCGCATCGACGACGTGAACCACTTCCTCGGCCTGCGGCTGAACGTCTGGACCGCGATCATCCTGTTCGTTGTGGGTGTCGCCGCCTTCGTGGTCAGCGCCCGCAAACACCCCGGCCAGGAAGACATCTCGAGTGGTCCCGCAGCCGGCGAGTCCGTCGAGGGCGACACGCCGGACACCGCCGAGCCGAGCGAAGCGAAGGCGGACGCCGACGCGGCGACGCCGGAGGCGAGCTCCGCGGAGACCACCGACACGGCTGCCGAGGCGACCACCGCGAAAGTCAACGACGGGTCAAGTGACTGAGACGCCTGAGGTTTCTGCCGAGCATCACGGGGACCACACGCACCGTGATGTGAACGGCGGCTGGCTGCGTCCGGCGGTGTTCGGCGCGATGGACGGCCTGGTGTCGAACTTCGCGCTGATCGCCGGCATGGACGGCGGCACCAGTTCCGGTTCGAAGTTCATCGTGCTGGCCGGCCTCGCGGGCCTCGCCGCCGGCGCGTTCTCGATGGCGGCGGGGGAGTACACCTCGGTCGCCTCCCAGCGCGAGCTCGCCCGCGCGGAGATCGAGATCGAGCGCGCCGAGATCAAGAAGCACCCTCTCGACGAGGAGATCGAGCTCGCCGAGACCTACCGGGCGAAGGGTCTCGACCCGGACCTGGCCAGCAAGGTCGCGAAGCAGTTCCACGCCGACCCGGACCAGGCCCTCGAGGAGCACGTCCGCGAGGAACTCGGCATCGACCCCGGAGACCTCCCGAACCCGGTGATCGCGGCTGCCTCGTCGTTCGTCTGCTTCGCCATCGGCGCCTTCATCCCGCTGGCGCCGTACCTCTTCGGAGCCGGCAGCGTCGTACCGTCCCTGATCCTCGCCCTGACCGCGCTCTTCGTCTGCGGCGCCGTCGTCTCCCGCGTCACCAGCCGTTCCTGGTGGTACTCCGGTCTCCGCCAACTCCTCCTCGGCGCCGCAGCCGCCGCCCTCACCTATTTCGTCGGCACGCTCGTCGGCCCCGGAATCGGCTGAGTGTGGGTGAACAGACTGCTGTAGGCGTTCAGGGCGGGTTGGCCGCCGAGGTGGGCGTAGAGGACGGTTGAGTCCTTGGGGATGTCGCCGGTGCGGATCAGGTCGATCAGGCCGGCCATGGACTTTCCCTCGTAGACCGGGTCGATGATCATCCCCTCCAGCTGACCGGTCAGCCGGATCGCGTCCAGGGTCGACTGCACAGGTACGCCGTATTCGTCGCCGGCCCAGCCCTCGAGGACGGTGATCTCGTCGGCGCGGAGGTCCCGGCCGAGGTCGATCAGCTCCGCGGTGGCGCGGGCGATCCGCTCGACCTGGTCGCGGGTCTCCTGGAGCTTGGCGCTCGCGTCGATCCCGATCACGCGCCGCGGGCGGTCCTGGCCGGCGAATCCGGCGATCATCCCGGCGTGCGTCGACCCGGTCACCGAGCAGACCACGATCGTGTCGAAGAAGACCCCGAGCTCGCGCTCCTGCTGCTCCACCTCGTACGCCCACTGCGCGAACCCGAGTCCGCCGAGCCGATGGTCCGAAGCACCGGCCGGGATCGCGTACGGCGTACCCCCGCGAGCCTCGACGTCCGCGAGCGCCTGCTTCCAGCTGTCCTTGAACCCGATCCCGAACCCGGCCGGGTCGAGCCGCACCTCGGCGCCCATGATCCGGCTGAGCAGGATGTTCCCGACCCGGTCGTTGAGGGAGTCCGGCCAGTTCACCCAGTTCTCCTGGACCAGCACCGCCTTCAGCCCGACCTTCGCCGCGACCGCGGCCACCTGGCGGGTGTGGTTCGACTGGTACCCGCCGATCGACACCAGCGTGTCGGCGCCCTGCGCGAGCGCGTCCGGGATCAGGTACTCGAGCTTCCGCGTCTTGTTCCCGCCGTACGCGAGCCCCGAGTTGCAGTCCTCCCGCTTCGCCCACACCTTCGCCCCACCCAGGTACGCCGAGAGCCGCTCCAGCGGATGCACCGGACTCGCCCCGAACAGCAACGGGTACCGCGGAAAATCACTCAGCCCCATCAAGTTCCTCCATCTAGAGTCAGCGGGATGTTCCCCGGTGAGATCGACGTCCTTCCGGCCAACTACCTCGACCATCTAGGCACCATCTTCACCCGCTTCGACACCCAGGACTCCGGCAACATCGCGTACGGCGTGCAGACCGCCGCCGCGAGGTACTTCGTGAAGACCGCCGGCGACCCTGCCGCACCCAACCCGTTCCTCGACTTCGACGCCCGCGTAGCCCTCCTCCGCAACGCGATCGAACTAGCGCGCTCGGTCGACCACCCAGCGCTCCCGACCCTGCACGCCGTGATCGAGTCTCCAGCCGGCCCGCTCCTCGCCTACGACTGGCGCGACGGCGATCTTCTCCACAACCCGGCCGTCCGTGAGCGCTTCCAGGCCCTCCCGACCGAGGAGATCCGCACCGCCCTGGACACCCTTTACGACCTACATGCCGCGCTGGACGCAGCCGGCTGGGTCCAGGGCGACTTCTACGACGGGTCCCTGCTCTACGACTTCGCAACCCATCGCCTGACCGTCATGGACCTCGACTCGTACCACCGCGGCGCCTACCGCAACACCATGGGCCGCATGTTCGGCTCCACCCGCTTCATGGCCCCCGAGGAACTCACCCTGGGCGCCCCCATCGACACCCGAGCCACCGCCTACGCGCTCGCCCGGGCCGGCCTGATCCTCCTCCCCGAACCGCCGCCGGCACTCGAAGACGTTCTCATCGAGGCGACGACCGCGCGATTCCCGAACTTCCAGGCCTTCTACGGAGCGTGGCTGACCGCTTCGTCGACAATCCCCGAAACTCTGCCCAGCCAGTCGGTGTGATCGCCGGCCCGGATCGCCCAGGCTGCCCGCGACACGCCGGTGTACGCCGCCACGATCACGGCCCCGCGCCGCACGTCACCACCATGCGCGTCGACCAACGCGTCCAGCGGGACGTCGACTGCGAGTGCCAGGTAGCCGAGGTCGAACCCGAGCGGGCCTAGGCCGAACTGCTCCCAGTCGATCGCGACCACGTCGTCACCGGCGCGGCCGAGCAGGTTCATCGGATGTGCGTCACCGTGTGTCGGCACCCGAGGCAGGCTGTCCAGCTCCGCTAGCGCCCTCTCCCGCTGCCTCCACAGCTCGTGGATCGCGGGGGACGGGTTCAGCGACGCCCACCCACCACGCCGCTCCACGGTCCTCAGGCGGTCACGCAGCACGTCGCGAGCACCCCAGCCAGGCTCCGCCACAGACGAGGCCGCAAACCGCCCCAGCGCCCCCGCCAGTGCCTCGGGAGCCCACTCGACGGCAGGCGTGTACGCCATCCGCAGCGTGATCCCGTCACCGTCCCGCTCCACACCCAGGCAGGCGGGTGCGCGAAGTCCCGGCGTACCAGCGACGACACCCGATTCCGCGACCAGCGCCTGCCGCTCCCAGTAAGCGTGGTGACGTGGGTCCCGTACGCCGGGGACCAGGCGTTTCACCACTTCGCCGCCGGGGGTTCGCCACACGCCGCCGGTGGCTTGACCGGTGCCGGCGGTGAGTGGTTGCCAGTCGGGGGAGGGGCGCCAGGGCATACGGATTGGCCTATCAGGATCCGGCGGTCTCAGCAGGTGAATTTCACGGGGCTGCGGGTGGCTGTGACGGAGGTGTGCTGGGATGATGGGAGGCTAGTAGTGAGCGCTTGCTTACTGAGGGTCATCAAGGCGTTGCGCGGTGGACAGGAAGTCCAACTGGCGGGCGTCATGAGGTAGTCTCGGGACTCCCGGCTTGGGCCAGTGTTGTCCCGCGGCCAGTTGTGTTGACCGTAGGACGACGGGAGCTCCTGAATGTTTGGTGTCCCCCCTGCCCAAAACCGGCACCGCCCGAGCGAGGGCCTCTACGACGGAACCCACGAGCACGACGCTTGTGGAGTCGCTTTCGTCGCGACCCTGACCGGTGAACCGAGCCACGACATCGTGGCCAAGGCCTTGACCGCCCTGCGGAACCTCGAGCACCGTGGCGCGTCCGGTGCCGAGCCCGATTCCGGCGACGGCGCCGGCATCCTGATCCAGGTACCGGACGCCTTCTACCGCAAGGTGTGCGAGTTCGAGCTGCCGGCGCCGCACAGCTATGCGACCGGTATCGCGTTCCTGCCGGCCGACGCCGACGACGCCGCGAAGGCGATCGACCGGATCGAGGAGCTGGCGGACGAGGAACAGCTGACGGTGGTCGGCTGGCGGGACGTCCCGACCACGCCCGGCCTGCTCGGCGCGACCGCGCGTTCGGTGATGCCGACCTTCAAGCAGCTGTTCGTGACCGCGAAGGCGGGCCGCGTGCTCGGCCTCGCGCTCGAGCGGATGGCGTTCCGGCTGCGGAAGCGGGCCGAGAAGGAGACCGACACCTACTTCCCGTCGCTGTCCGGCCGGACCATCACCTACAAGGGGATGCTGACCACGGACCAGCTGGACAAGTTCTTCCCCGAGCTGACCGACCCCGACCTCGCCTCCGCGATCGGGATCGTGCACTCGCGGTTCTCCACGAACACGTTCCCGTCCTGGCCGCTGGCCCACCCGTACCGGTACATCGCCCACAACGGTGAGATCAACACCGTCCAGGGCAACCGGAACTGGATGCGTGCCCGCGAGGCGCTGCTGTCCAGCGACCTGATCCCGGGCGACCTGGAGCAGCTCTACCCGATCTGTACGCCGAGTGCCTCCGACTCGGCCTCGTTCGACGAGGTCCTCGAGCTCCTGCACCTCGGCGGCCGCTCGCTGCCGCACGCGATGCTGATGATGATCCCGGAGGCGTGGGAGAACGCCGCCACGATGGACCCGCAGCGGCGCGCGTTCTACGAGTTCCACTCGACGCTGATGGAGCCGTGGGACGGCCCGGCGTCGGTGGTCTTCTCCGACGGCACCAAGGTCGGCGCGGTCCTGGACCGCAACGGCCTGCGTCCCTCGCGGTACTGGGTGACCGATGACGGTCTCGTCGTCCTCGCCTCCGAGGCCGGCGTCCTGGACATCGACCCGGCCACCGTGACCGAGAAGGGCCGGCTCGAGCCGGGCCGGATCTTCCTGGTCGACGTCGACGCGCACCGGATCATCACCGACGCCGAGGTGAAGAACGCGCTCGCCGCCGAGCACCCGTACGACGAGTGGCTGCACGCCGGCCTGATCCGGTTCGAGGACCTGCACGAGCGGGAGCACGTCGTCCACAGCCACGCGTCGGTGACCCGGCGCCAGCAGGTCTTCGGGTACACCGAGGAGGAGCTGCGCGTCATCCTCACCCCGATGGCGAAGGCCGGCGCGGAGCCGATCGGCTCGATGGGCACCGACACGCCGATCGCCGTACTGAGCGACCGCCCGCGGCTGCTGTTCGACTACTTCGCGCAGTTGTTCGCGCAGGTCACGAACCCGCCGCTGGACGCGATCCGCGAGGAGCTGGTGACCTCGCTGTCGTCCAGCCTCGGCCCGGAGTCGAACCTGCTCAACCCGAGCCCGGCGTCCTGCCGCCAGGTCGTGATCCCGTTCCCGGTGATCACCAACGACGAGCTCGCCAAGCTCCGGCACATCAACCTCGACGGCGACATGCCCGGCCTGGCCACCACGGTCCTGCGCGGCGTGTACGACGTCGAAGGCGGCGGCGAGGCGCTCCGGACCCGGCTCGACGAGATCTGCGTCGAGGCCGACGCCGCGATCAGCGAGGGTGCCCGCATCCTGGTGCTGTCCGACCGGCACTCGAACGCCGACAGCGCGCCGATCCCGTCGCTGCTGCTGACCGCCGCGGTTCATCACCACCTGGTGCGGAAGAAGACCCGCACCCAGGTCGGACTGGTCGTCGAGGCCGGTGACGTCCGCGAGGTCCACCACGTCGCGCTCCTGATGGGGTACGGCGCGGCCGCGATCAACCCGTACCTGGCGCTGGAGTCCGTCGAGGACCTGTGCCGGCGCGGCACCTACCTGCCCGGCATCGAGCCCGAGCAGGCGATCCGCAACGTGGTGAAGTCGCTCGGCAAGGGCGTCCTCAAGGTGATGTCGAAGATGGGTGTCTCGACGGTCGCGTCGTACACCGGCGCCCAGATCTTCGAGGCGAACGGGCTGTCCCCGTTCCTGGTCGACATCTACTTCACCGGTACGTCGTCCAGGATCGGCGGCGTCGGCCTGGACGCGATCGCCGAGGAGGTACGGCGTCGCCACCTGCGCGCGTACCCGGCCGACGGCATCCTGCCGGCGCACCGCAAGCTCGAGATCGGCGGCGAGTACCAGTGGCGCCGCGAGGGCGAGCCGCACCTGTTCGACCCGGACACGGTCTTCCGGCTGCAGCACAGCACCCGGACCGGGCGGTACGACATCTTCAAGCAGTACACGTCGCGGGTCGACGAGCAGTCCGAGCGGCTGATGACGTTGCGCGGTCTGTTCGGGTTCAAGAGCGATCGGGGCGCGATCCCGATCGACGAGGTCGAGCCGGTGAGCGCGATCGTCAAGCGGTTCTCCACCGGTGCGATGAGCTACGGCTCGATCAGCGCCGAGGCGCACACCACGCTGGCGATCGCGATGAACCAGCTCGGCGGCAAGTCGAACACCGGTGAGGGCGGCGAGGACGCCGAGCGGCTGTACGACCCGGCTCGGCGGAGCTCGATCAAGCAGGTCGCGTCGGGTCGCTTCGGCGTCACCGCGGAGTACCTGACGAACTCCGACGACATCCAGATCAAGATGGCGCAGGGCGCGAAGCCGGGCGAGGGCGGGCAGCTGCCCGGCCCGAAGGTGTACCCGTGGGTGGCGAACACCCGGCACTCGACGCCGGGCGTCGGCCTGATCTCGCCGCCGCCGCACCACGACATCTACTCGATCGAGGACCTGGCGCAGCTGATCCACGACCTGAAGAACGCGAACCCGCAGGCGCGGATCCACGTGAAGCTGGTCTCCGAGGTCGGCGTCGGCACGATCGCGGCCGGTGTCTCGAAGGCGCACGCGGACGTCGTCCTGATCTCCGGCCACGACGGCGGTACGGGCGCGGCGCCGCTGACGTCGCTGAAGCACGCGGGTGGTCCGTGGGAGCTGGGTCTCGCCGAGACGCAGCAAACCCTGCTGCTGAACGGTTTGCGCGACCGCATCGTCGTACAGACCGACGGTCAGCTGAAGACCGGCCGGGACGTGATCATCGCGGCGCTGCTCGGCGCGGAGGAGTACGGTTTCGCGACCGCGCCGCTGGTCGTGTCGGGCTGCATCATGATGCGGGTCTGCCACCTGGACACCTGCCCGGTGGGTGTCGCCACGCAGAACCCGGTGCTGCGGGAGCGGTTCTCCGGCAAGCCCGAGTTCGTCGTGAACTTCTTCGAGTTCATCGCCGAGGAGGTCCGCGAATACCTGGCGGAGCTCGGGTTCCGGACGCTGGACGAGGCCATCGGGCACGCCGAAGTACTCGAGATCGAGCGCGCCGTCGACCACTGGAAGGCCGACGGGCTCGACCTGTCGCCGATCCTGCACGTACCGGCGCTGCCCGAGGGCGCGTCGCTGCACCAGACCATCGAGCAGAACCACGGTCTGGACAAGGCACTCGACAACGAACTGATCCGGATCTGCCGGCCGGCACTGGAGAACGGCGAACCGGTCCGGGCGCAGCTCGCGATCCGCAACGTCAACCGGACCGTCGGCACGATGCTCGGCCACGAGATCACCAAGCGGTACCGCGCGGCCGGGCTGGCCGACGGCACCATCGACCTGACCTTCACCGGATCGGCCGGCAACTCGTTCGCCGCCTTCGTGCCGAGCGGGGTCACCCTGCGACTCGAGGGTGACGCCAACGACTACGTCGGCAAGGGCCTGTCCGGCGGCCGGGTCGTGATCCGGCCCGACCGGCACGCGCGGTTCGACGCCGCCGACCAGATCATCGCCGGCAACGTGATCGCGTACGGCGCGACGTCCGGCGAACTGTTCATCAGCGGCGGCGTCGGCCAGCGGTTCTGCGTCCGGAACTCCGGCGCGACCGCGATCGTCGAGTCGGTCGGCGACCACGCGTGCGAGTACATGACCGGTGGGCGCGTCGTCGTACTCGGCGCCGTCGGCCGGAACTTCGCGGCGGGCATGTCGGGCGGCGTGGCCCACGTGCTCGACCTGGACCACACCCTGGTGAACCCGGAGCTGGTGGATCTGCACCCGGTCACCACGGACGAGTCCGAACTGCTGCACGACCTGGTCCGCAGGCACTTCGAGGAGACCGGTTCGGAACGGGCGGCCAAGCTGCTCGCCGACTGGCCTGCCGCGGCGGCCAGGTTCACCACGGTGATGCCCCGCGACTACGCCCGGGTGCTGGCGGCCAAGGCGGCCGCCGAGCGCGACGGGCTGGACGAGGACGCCACCACGCGAGCGATGATGGAGGCCATCTGATGGCTGACCCCAAGGGATTCCTGACCACCGGACGCGAGGTCGCCGACCGGCGGCCGGTCGACGAGCGGGTGCAGGATTGGAAAGAGGTCTACCCCGGCGGGCCCGGCAAGGCGCTGCTGCCGATCATCACCAAGCAGGCCGGCCGCTGCATGGACTGCGGTATCCCGTTCTGCCACAACGGCTGCCCGCTGGGCAACCTGATCCCGGAGTGGAACGACCTGGTCTGGCGGGACGACTGGTCGAGTGCGATCGAGCGGCTGCACGCGACCAACAACTTCCCGGAGTTCACCGGCCGGCTCTGCCCGGCGCCGTGCGAGACCGCCTGCGTGCTCGGCATCAACCAGGACCCGGTGACGATCAAGAACGTCGAGGTCGCGATCATCGACAAGGCCTGGGAGGCCGGTGACGTCAAGCCGCAGCCGCCGGAGTGGCTGACCGGCAAGACGATCGCGGTCGTCGGTTCCGGGCCGGCCGGTCTGGCCGCCGCGCAGCAGCTGACCCGCGCGGGTCACACGGTCGCGGTGTACGAGCGCGCCGACGCCCCGGGCGGCCTGCTCCGGTACGGCATTCCCGAGTTCAAGATGGAAAAGGTTCAGGTCGACCGCCGCATCCAGCAGATGAAGGAAGAGGGCACGGTCTTCCGCTCCGGCGTCAACGTCGGCGTGGACGTCACGGGCACCCAGCTCAAGCAGCGGTACGACGCGGTGGTGATCGCGACCGGCTCCACGGCGGCCCGCGACCTGCCGGTGCCGGGCCGCGAGTACGGCGGCATCCACCAGGCGATGGAGTACCTGCCGCAGTCGAACCGGGCCGCGCTCGGGCAGACCGTCGAGAACCAGATCGTTGCGACCGGCAAGGACGTGGTGATCATCGGCGGCGGCGATACCGGCGCCGACTGCCTCGGTACGGCGCACCGGCAAGGCGCGCGTACGGTGACCCAGCTGGAGATCATGCCGCGGCCCGGCGACGACCGCCCTGGTCACCAGCCGTGGCCGACGTACCCGATGACCTACCGGGTCGCCTCTGCCCACGAGGAGGGCGGCGACCGGGTGTACGCCGTCTCGACGGTGAACTTCGAGGCCGATGCCGACGGCAACGTCGCGGGGCTGAACCTGGTCGAGGTCGAGTTCAAGGACGGGAAGTTCACCCCGGTCGAGGGCTCCGAGCGCACCATCCCGGCGCAGCTCGTGCTGCTCGCGATGGGCTTCGTCGGCCCGGAGCGCGAGGGTTTCCTCGAGCAGCTCGGCGTCGAGCTCGACGAGCGCGGCAACGTGAAGCGGGACAACCGGTACCAGACGTCGGTCGAGGGTGTCTTCGCCTGCGGTGACGCCGGCCGCGGCCAGTCGCTGATCGTCTGGGCCATCGCCGAAGGCCGCTCTTGCGCCGGCGGCGTCGACGCCCACCTCACCGGATCGTCGACGCTCCATACGCCGATCCCGCCCACCGCCCGCCCCCTCGCAGTCTGACCGCAGCCCCACTTTGTGCCCCAGGCAACCAAAACCCGGCATGGGAAACGGTTGGTCGGTGCTCAAGGTGGGGCTTCTCGGTAGGTTGGTGAGTGTGGTGCTACGGCTGGTGACGAAAGAGAGGCTGCGGGCGGTTGCGCCCTGGGCCGGGTTGAGCCTGCTGTTCGTGCTGACCTCTGTCGTGGTGGGACTGTTCGGGTTCGTGAACGACTCCGAGCGGGTCACGATCGGCGCCCACGCGGCGACCGTGTCGCCGACGTTCGACGGGCACGCGACCCTCGACCTCGGCGCCGTACTGCCGCGGTTGCGGATCCCGACGCACACGCCCGGCGGTGTCGGCGTCAACGTCGACGTCCAGGAGACCGACGCCGGCAACCTCACCGAGCTGCTCACCCGCGACACCCTGATCGCGTCCCAGCCCGACGGTGAGATCGGGCGGATCCAGCAGGTCATCCAGGAGATGGCGGTCGACAACGCGGTCGCCGGGGCCGGGTCCGGCCTGCTCGTGGTCGTGGTGACCGCGACGGTGTGGACGGCCCTCGGGGTACGGCGCCGGAGCGAGCTGTGGCACCTGGTGCACCGGCACGAACGCCGGACCGAGCACCGGATGATCGTCATCCTGGTCGCGATGCTGATCACGATCGCGTCGATCTACGGACCGGGACGGATGCGGCAGCCCGACGTACCGCCGACGCAGTGGCAGCCGCTGTTCAAGCTCCTGCCGGAGATGTCGTTCGACAACCGGCTGAAGACGGTCGAGGTCGCGTCAGGGTTCTCCACCACCGGCGGGGTCGGGGTGATCCGGACGCTGGTCGAGACGTACCGCAAGTCCACCGAGCTGTACGGCGAGCTGAAGGACCGGGTCGCCGAGGTCTCTCCGCAGCTGCACAAGCCGAACGAGAACGAGAAGGTCGCCCTGCTGGTCTCGGACCGGCACGACAACATCGGGATCGACGGCTTCGCGGCCGAGGTGGGCAAGGCGGGTGGCGCCAAGCTGCTCATCGACGCCGGTGACGACACCTCGTCCGGGCAGAGCTGGGAAGCGTTCAGCATCAACTCGCTGCGGCAGCACTTCAAGGACTTCAAGGTGGTCGCCGTGGCCGGCAACCACGACGCCGGCGGCCACGTCGAGGGGTTCATGCGCAAGGCCGGGTTCACCGTGCTCGACAGCAAGCCGGTCGAGGTCGAGGGGATCCGGTTCCTCGGCGACAGCGACCCGACCCGCACCGGTCTCGGCAGCGCGGACAGCCCGGGCGACGAGACGATCGAGCACCAGTCGCAGCGGCTCGCGGACATCGCCTGCGACCAGCCGGACGACAAGCGGATCTCGACGATGGTGGTGCACGATCCGTCGTCGTTCGCCGACACCGCTGCCCGGGGATGCGCGACGTTGCTTTTGTCCGGTCATTTGCATCGCCAGGTCGGGCCCGAGCACCGGGTGGTCGACAACCGCGCGGTCACGACGTACACGAACGGGACGACCGGGGGAGCGGCGTACGCCTTCGCGCTGGGTTACACGTTGCGCAAACCGGGTGAGGTCACCCTGATCACGTACCAGAAAGGGCTGCCGGTCGGTCTGCAGACGGTCACCGCGCAGCCGAGCGGCGACGTGACCGTCGGGCCCTACACCCCCTTGGGTTCTTGACGATTCAGGCGATGCCGCCGCTCGTCTTCTACTGTTAACTGTCCAGTAACGGGGGTGGACCAGCGGACCCAGTGGTTTGCAGGAGTAGGGTTTTGTGACGTGCGTCGCGCAAAGATCGTTTGTACGCTCGGCCCGGCTACTGCCGCCCCGGAGCGCATCACAGAACTCGTCCAAGCAGGTATGGACGTCGCAAGGCTCAATCTGAGCCACGGCGCCCACGCCGAGCATGAGCGCATCTACCAGCGGATTCGGACCGCTGCCGCGGAGACCGGCAAGAACGTCGGCATCCTGGTGGACCTGCAGGGCCCGAAGATCCGGCTGGCCGAGTTCGCCGAGGGCAAGGCCACGCTGACCTACGGCGAGCGCTTCACCATCACCACCCGGGAGGTGCCGGGTGACCAGACCATCTGCGGAACGACGTACGACGGTCTGGCCGGTGACGTGAAGCCGGGTGACCAGCTGCTGATCGACGACGGACGGATCGCGCTCGTCGCCGAGGAGGTCACCGAGACCGACGTGGTCTGCCGGGTCACCGTCGGTGGCCCGGTGTCGAACCACAAGGGCATCAACCTGCCGGGGGTCGCGGTCAGCGTGCCGGCGATGTCCGAGAAGGACGCCGAGGACCTGCGCTGGGCCCTGCACCTGCCGGCCGACATGATCGCGCTGTCGTTCGTGCGGGACGCCTCCGACATCCAGCTGGTGCACAAGATCATGGACGAGGAGGGGCTGCGGCTCCCGGTCATCGCCAAGATCGAGAAGCCGCAGGCGGTCGCCAACCTGGACGAGATCATCGAGGCCTTCGACGGGTTCATGGTGGCCCGCGGCGACCTCGGCGTGGAGCTCCCGCTCGAGGAGGTCCCGCTGGTCCAGAAGCTGATCATCGACCAGGCCCGGCTGAACGCGAAGCCGGTGATCGTCGCCACCCAGATGCTGGAGTCGATGATCTCCGCGCCGCGGCCGACCCGGGCCGAGGCCTCCGACGTCGCCAACGCCGTACTCGACGGCGCCGACGCGGTCATGCTGTCCGGTGAGACCAGTGTCGGCCGGTTCCCGATCGAGACCGTCAAGACGATGGCCCGGATCGTGGAGTCGACCGAGGAGCACGGCCTCAGCCGCGTCCAGGAGATCGAGTGGGAGCCGAAGACCAAGGGCGGCGTGATCGCCCGCGCGGCCGCGGACGTCGCGGAGCGGCTGGACGCGAAGTACCTGATCGCGTTCACCCAGTCCGGTGACACCGCTCTGCGCCTCGCCCGCTATCGCACCGAGGTCCCGCTGCTCGCGTTCACACCCGTCCCGTCGGTCAGCTCCTGGCTGAGTGTGGTGTGGGGCATCACCACCCACATCGTCCCCACCGTCGACCACACCGACGAAATGGTCCGCCAGGTAGACCAGCGCCTCCTGGAACTCGGCATCCTCAACAAGGGCGACCTCGTAGTAATCGTCGCCGGCTCCCCACCCAGCATCCCCGGCTCCACCAACGCCCTACGGGTCCACCGAATGGGCGACGCCATAGAAGGCAACGCCCCCGCCTACCGAAGCCCCAACCCGTAACCACACGCTGACGAGAGTTGTGCCTGAAGCGGGCGGTCAACGGACCGCCCGCTTCAGCCCTGTCAGGACCTCGGGCCGATGAAGGTGTCGAGGGTGGCTACGGCATCCCGGCGGGCTACGGAGAGGGCGTTGGGGCGCGGCATACGCCAGGGGATCTGCAGTTGGTCGAGGGACCGTTGGCAGAGGTGCATGATGTCGGTGGACTCGTTGGAGAACAGGTAGCGCGGGTATTCGTAGCGCTTCGGTTGGCCTGCGACGATTCGGGTTGTCCAGTTGGTGACGCGGCATCCGTCGGAGTTGAACAGGCCGCGTAGCAACAGTTGGGGGTGCTCGGCAACGATCTTTTGCTGCCAGTCGGCGAGCGCGATCGTACGACGGTGCTTCGGGCCTGGGCCGTGCTGAGGAAACAGGCACGGCCAGTGCTTCCAGTACGAGACCACAGACGTGTAGCCAACCGCCTGCACCCGGTGCACCGGCCGGCTCGGGTGGACCGCGCTTATCGCGGCGGCCGCTTCGTCGATGAGCCGTGGGTAGACGTCATCACAGGCGATCCGCAGCGCATAGACATCACGCCGGTGCCTCGACAGGCAACCGTCACCCAGATACAGCCCAAGAAGATGCGCGTACGGCGGGGTATCGAGCGTCCCGCTTCCACACCGCGAGCAGCCGGCCGGCGGAGTCCGACGTACCTTGCAGTCCCGCCACTCCCGAAGCGCCGCCCGACTAACCCCGAGCCGCTTGCTGATCGAGTTCAGACTCTCACCGGCGGCCATCGCCGCGAGCGCGATCTCCCGAGTCTGCTCGTCGTACACGAACCGAGCTTCCCGGAGACCACCGACAGATTTCTGTGCCCTGGGTGGGATTCGAACCCACACTGGACGCTGTTTGAGAGCGCGGCCTCTGCCGTTGGGCTACCAGGGCGTGCGCGCTTGAGGCGCGCTGGGAAATCCTAGCCCATCTGACCGCTCGATCAGAAAATGTCGGCGGCCGACGCGACGATGTGGCATGGCGCACTTCAGGTCGAAGGAGACGGTCGAGTCGGCGTTGCGGATGTCCGACGCCGGTGTCAGCGATCAGCGAAACGCCGAGATTCACGGTGTTGCTCTGCAGACGATTCGGACATGGCGGCGGCGTTATCAGCTCGAGGGGCGGAATCGTGTCGGCAACCGGGGTACACCGTGTCCGCAGTGTGATGGGGCTGAGCTGGACGCGGCGGCGTACGCGTTGCTGTTGGGGTGGTACTTGGGCGACGGCTCCATCGCACGGGCGCGGCGGGGTGTGTTCACGCTGCAGATCGCGAACGACCAGAGGTATCCGGAGCTCAACCAGGAGATCGCGGCGACGATCAAGCTGGTGAAGCCGGGCGCGAGCCCGTGTCTGCGTGGCGGGTCGACGGCGATCAGGATCGAGGCACGGTGGAAGCACTGGCCCTGTGTCTTTCCGCAGCATGGACCGGGCCGGAAGCACCTGCGGAAGATCGAACTCGAGCCGTGGCAGTGGGAGATTGTTGCCAAGTACCCCCAACAGTTGCTGCGAGGGTTGTTCCACTCCGACGGATGCCGTGCGCACAACTGGGCCCGCAAGCCTGGTGGCAAGCGGTACGACTACGTGCGTTACATGTTTTCGAACGAGTCCGAGGACATCCGGAACATACTGACGCAAACCCTCGACATGCTGGGGATTGCTTGGCGGCAGCCGCGGCGGAACGTGATCGCGGTGAGTCGGCGGGAGGGCGTTGCGGTGCTTGACGGGTTTGTGGGGCCGAAGACGTGACGTGGGGTCGCTAGGGTGTGCGGTGTGACTGCTAAGCGTGTGGTGATTGCTGAGGACGAGGCTTTGATTCGGATGGATCTTGCCGAGATGCTCGCTGAAGAGGGGTATGACGTCGTCGGGCAGGCGGGGGACGGCGAGGAGGCTATTCGGCTGGCGATCGAGCTGCGGCCGGATCTGGTGATTCTCGACGTGAAGATGCCGAAGCTGGACGGGCTGAGCGCGGCGGAGAAGATCGCGGGGGAGCGGATCGCCCCGGTGCTGATGCTGACCGCGTTCTCGCAGCGGGAGCTGGTCGAGCGGGCGCGGGACGCCGGCGCGATGGCGTACCTGGTGAAGCCGTTCTCCAAGGCCGACCTGCTGCCCGCGATCGAGATCGCCGCGTCCCGGTACGTCGAACTCGCCGAGCTGGAGCGGGAGGTCGCCGACCTGGCCGAGCGGCTGGAGACCCGCAAGCTGGTCGACCGGGCGAAGTCGATCCTGCAGACCAAGTTCGGGCTGTCCGAACCGGACTCGTTCCGGTGGATCCAGAAGACCGCGATGGACAAGCGCGTCTCGATGCGCCAGGTGGCCGAGCTGGTCGTCAACGAAGCCGGAGATTCCTGATCAGGCAGACAGTGCTGCCCCGATGGCAAGAATCTGCGTCTGCCGCCTCCCGTATCGGCGTGTCGTGACCGTGTGCTGAACGTGATGGCGCCTTCGTGACGAATCGTGACAGTCACCCTGGTTGACAGCCGTCGAGTCTCACCCAGAACTACCGCCCGCTGACCGTATGTCATCGCATTTCCCCACCGGACAGTAATCAGGTCATAGGACGATGCTTACCGGGGTAACGACCTCACAACACAGCCAGTGCGCTGTTCGCTTGGAACACCCGCTGGGTCTAACCTGCGGGTGCTCGTGGCAAATGCGCGAGAGTCCCGGATTCACTGGGACTATCCAGACATGGGAGGAACAGTGCACCAGCGTTCCGTAGTACGGGTCGGCGCGTCGCTGATCGTTGCGTCGTTGGCCCTGACTGCCTGCGGCTCACGCAGTGACAACGATTCTGGCGGGGGCTCCGGAGAGGCAACCAAGACCGCGAAGATCGGCGTCATCGCGCCGTTGTCCGGAGACTTGTCGGCTCTGGGTCTGGGTATCCAGCACTCCGTCGAACTTGCTGTGAAGCAGGCCAACGACTCCAAGGCGATCCCGGGCTGGAAGCTCGAGGTAGTGCCGAAGGACGACGAGGGCAAGACCGAGCCGGGCAAGAACGCGGCCACCGCGCTCGCCAGCGACAAGGACGTCATCGGCGTCGTCGGCACGCTGAACACCAGCGTCGCCCAGCAGGTCCAGCCGGTGCTCGCGCCGAAGAACATCGTCCAGGTCTCCCCGGCCAACACCGGCCCCGGCCTGACCCAGGGCGCCAAGTGGCAGACCGAGCCGAAGCGGCCGTACCCGACGTACTTCCGCACCTGCACGACGGACGCCGTCCAGGGTCCGTTCGCGGCGCGGTACCTGTACGAGACCGCGAAGATCACCAAGGTCGCGACGATCCACGACAAGAAGGCGTACGGCCAGGGCCTGGTCGGCACCTTCACCGAGGAGTTCAAGAAGCTCGGTGGTCAGATCGTGTCGGCGCAGACGATCAACCCGGACGAGTCGAACTACCAGGCCGTGATCTCCGCGGTCAAGCCGTCCAGCCCGCAGGCGGTCTACTACGGCGGTGAGTACCCGAACGCCGGTCCGCTCTCGCAGCAGATGAAGGCCGCCGGCCTGAACGTCCCGCTGATGGGCGGCGACGGCATCTTCGACCCGAAGTACATCGCGCTGGCCGGTAAGACGGCCGACAACGACCTGGCCACCTCGGTCGGCGCCCCGATCGACACGCTGGACACGGCGAAGAAGTTCGTCGCGGACTACACGGCCGAGAAGTACAAGGAGCCGTACGCCGCTTACGGTGGCTACTCGTACGACGCCGCGAACGCGATCATCGCCGCGCTGAAGGAGTCGCTGAAGGACGCCACGGACGTCGAGTCCGCGCGGAAGGCGACGGTCGACGCCATGTCCAAGGTCAGCTTCGACGGTGTGACCGGCAAGGTCGCCTTCGACCAGTACGGCGACACCACGTCGAAGGTCCTGACCGTCTACAAGGTTGCCGGTGGCAAGTGGGCGACCGTGGAGACCAAGGACTTCGAAACCAAGTAAGCAGAGTCGACCTCATGTCTCGGGGGTGGGAGTGATCCTCCCGCCCCCGTGGCATGTCACAACCGAGGCAGATGGGAGGTCGACGTGGACCAGTTCTTGCAGCAGCTCGTCAACGGGCTGACCTTGGGCTCGCTGTACGCCCTGATCGCGGTCGGGTACACGGTCGTGTACGGCATCGTGCAGCTCATCAACTTCGCCCACGGCGAGGTGTTCATGATCGGCGCGTTCGGCGCGCTGACGACGTACCTGTTGTTCTTCGACGGCAAGACCAGTGTGTGGATCCTGCCGATCATGATCGTCGGCGCCATGATCGCGTCGGTCGGCACCGCGGTGCTGATGGAGCGTGTCGCGTACCGTCCCCTGCGGAACGCGCCACGACTCGCGCCGCTGATCACGGCGATCGGTATCTCCGTGTTCCTGCAGGAGTTCATCCGCCTCTTCTACGAGGAGCCCGGCTGGACGGTGGCGGTGTTCGCCGGTCTGGCGATCGCCGTCGGCTACGTCGCCGGCGGACGGATGACCAAGGCGGACCTGAACCACCCGGTGTCCCGGTGGTACGACCGGGCCCCGCTGCTCGGCGGCGCAGGTGGCGCCGTCGCGCTGTGGATCGTCGTACGGCTGATCAACCGCGACCTCAACCCGCTGCTGATCATCGGCGTGATCGTGCTCGGCGCGGTGGTCGGCACTGCGATCGGCTGGCTGGCCGGTCTGGCGGTACGGCGGAACGCCCGGGTCGAGGTACCGGTTCCGGCGATCGCTGCCGCCGCTGTCGGTGGCGTGCTCGTCTCCGAGATCGGCTGGGTGCTCTTCAAGAAGCTGATCACCACCGTCGAGTGGCCGAGCGCGAAGCTGCGCATCCCGTTCCCGCAGATCGATGTGGTGACGGGCAAGGCGCTGCAGGCCGGTGGTGTGACGATCCAGCGGTCCGCGCTCTTCACGGTCGGGGCGCTCGTGATCTGCGCCGTCCTGCTCTGGTTCTTCATCAACCGGACCCGGATCGGCCGCGGTATGCAGGCGGTCTCGCAGGACCCGGACACGGCACGGCTGATGGGGATCAACGTCGACCGCATCATCGTGGTCGCGTTCGCCCTCGGTGCGGTGCTCGCCGCGATCGCCGGTGTCTCGCAGGGTCTGCAGAACACCAACATCGACTTCCGGATGGGCTTCCTGGCCGGTCTGAAGGCGTTCACCGCGGCGGTGCTCGGCGGTATCGGCAACATCTACGGCGCCGTCGCCGGTGGTCTGGTCCTCGGCGTCGTCGAGGCGATGGCCACCCAGTACATCCCCGGCCAGTTCGGCGGTAGTACCTGGAAGGACGTGTGGGCGTTCGTCATTCTGATCCTGGTTCTGGTGTTCAGGCCGCAGGGCCTGCTGGGCGCGAGGGTGGTGGACCGCGCATGACCGATATCGAGACTCCTGTCGACGACATCGCGGAGGCTCCGGTGGCGAAGCCGGGCAAGCCGATCGCCTGGCCGTTGGGCCTGGCCGGCGTCGCGCTGGTGATCGTCGGCTCGTTCCTGTCCTGGAGCTACGACGGGCAGATCCTGAACGACCTGTCGATCAACTTCTACCCGAACGGCCTGCAGATCCTGGCGATCATCCTCGCCCTGCTGTCGCTCGTGCTGCTGCTCGCCGAGAAGGGCCCGTTGGTCAAGCTGGGCTCCTGGGTGGACGCGACCCTCGGGTTGCGGGCACTCGGTCTCGGCCTCTCGCTGTACATGGTGCTGACCCTGGTCGCGATCTCGATCGAGTCCGACGGTCTGATCAACGTCAACCCGGGCGGGTACGTCACGCTCGTCGGCGCCGTACTGATCGCGGTGTCGGCGTGGATGCTGCCGTTGCATCAGCTGCGGGACATGAGCGAGGCGCGGATGCCGGCCTGGTTCGAGATCCTCTCGATCGCGGTCCTGATGGCGGCCTTGCTGTTCACCGCGGCGTACACGCTCGGCTCAGACCGAGGCCTGGCCGCTCATCCTGTGCCTGGTGTTCGTCGGTGCGGCCGCCGGCTGTCTGTTCCGGTCCGGGGTGATGTCGTTCGTCGGCCACGCCGGGCAGCGGCACCGCAAGGTGCTGACGCTGGCGGCGTTCGCGGCCGCGTTCCTGTTCCCGTTCACCCAGAACGGGGACGACACGAACATGTCGATCGCGGGCGCGGTGCTGGTCTTCAGCGCCACCGCGATGGGCCTGAACATCGTGGTCGGCCTGGCCGGCCTGCTGGACCTCGGGTACATCGCGTTCCTGGGATCCGGTGCGTACGTCGCGGCGACGCTGTCGACATCGGCGTTCGCGACCATCGGCTGGAAGCCGCCGTTCCTGATCGTGGTCCTGGTCGGCGCCTGTGTGGCGGCGACCCTCGGCCTGATCATCGGTTCGCCGACGCTGCGGGTCTCGGGCGACTACCTCGCCATCGTGACGCTGGGCTTCGGTGAGATCTTCCGGTTCTCGATGTTCAACCTGGACGGCAACAACGGCCCGAACCTGACCAACGGCCCGAACGGTATCCCCGGCATCCCGGACCTGGAGCTGTTCGGCTTCAACTTCGGCACCGACCACACGATCGCGGGGATCGACCTCACCCGGAACTCGAACTACTACTTCCTGCTGCTGATCCTGATCGGCGGCGTCATCCTGGCGTTCTCCCGGCTGAACAACAGCCGGATCGGGCGCGGCTGGGTGGCGATCCGGGAGGACGAGAAGGCCGCCGAGGCGATGGGCGTGAACGTCTTCGGGCTGAAGCTGCTCGCGTTCGCGATCGGCGCGTTCCTGGCCGGTATGGCGGGCACGGTCAAGGCCCACCAGGACGGCGCGGTCAGTCCGGACCAGTACATCTTCCTGGAGTCGGCGTTCCTGCTGGCCGCGATCGTGCTCGGCGGTATGGGCACCATCGTCGGTGTGTTGCTGGGTGCGACGATCCTGAAGGTGCTGCCGGAGAAGCTGCGGTTCTTCCTCGAGTACCGGCTGCTGCTGTTCGGCCTGCTGCTGGTGCTGATGATGCGGTTCCGGCCCGAGGGGCTGGTCGCGAGCAGACGCCGGAAGCTGGAGTTCCACGAGGAGGACGAGGCGCTGGCGGTCGCGGTCGAAGAGGAACGGCTGATCGCGGCGGAGGAGGCGAAATGACGGTAACCGAAACTGCGGACGTGGCCGCACGGCCGATCGGCGACCCGGTCCTGGAAGCCTCCGGCGTGACCATGCGGTTCGGTGGTCTGCTGGCGGTGAACGACGTCAACCTGACCGTCCGCGAGGGCGAGATCGTCGGTCTGATCGGCCCGAACGGCGCCGGCAAGACGACGTTCTTCAACTGCCTCACCGGCCTCTACAAGCCGACCAGCGGGCAGGTCCGGTTCTCCGGTACGCCGTTGCCACCCAAGCCGCGGGCTGTGGTCCGGGCCGGGATGGCGCGGACGTTCCAGAACATCCGGCTGTTCGCGAACATGACCGCGCTGGAGAACGTGATGGTCGGGCGGTACTGCCGGACCAGTGCGGGCGCGCTCACGTCGGTGCTGCACGGCCCGAAGTTCCGCCGCGAGGAGGCGGCCACCCGGGCCCGGGCGCAGGAGCTGCTCGAGTTCGTCGGCCTCGGCCGGTCGGCCGAGCACCTGGCCCGGAACATGCCGTACGGCGACCAGCGCCGGCTCGAGATCGCGCGGGCGCTGGCCACCGACCCGAAGCTCATCCTGCTGGACGAGCCGACCGCCGGTATGAACCCGCAGGAGACCCGGCAGGCCAGTGACCTGATCTTCAAGATCCGGGACTCCGGGCTGTCGGTCGTGGTGATCGAGCACGACATGCGGTTCATCTTCAACCTGTGCGACCGGGTGCTCTGCCTGGTCCAGGGGTCGGCCCTGATCGAGGGCACGCCCGACGAGGTGCAGTCCGACCCGCGGGTGATCGAGGCCTACATCGGCACCGGCGAGGACGACGAGGACGAAGACCCGCAGGACGACGTACCGGGAGGTGAGGTCTGATGGCCGCGATGCTCGAGGTCAAGGACCTGGAAGTTGCCTACGGCAAGATCCTTGCGGTGAAGAAGATCAGCTTCAGCGTGGAGCAGGGGCAGGTGGTGTCGCTGATCGGCACCAACGGCGCCGGCAAGACCACCACGCTGAAGACGATCTCGGGACTGCTCCGGCCGACCGGCGGGGAGATCTGGTTCCAGGGCGAGCGGATCGACCACGTGGCGGCGCACGACATCGTCACCCGCGGTCTGGCGCACTCGCCCGAGGGCCGGCGGATCTTCCCGCGGCTGTCGGTCGAGGAGAACCTGATGCTCGGCGCGTTCTCCCGGCGGGATCCCGGCGGCGTGCGTTCCGACCTGCAGGCGGCGTACGACCTGTTCCCGATCCTGGGGGAGCGGCGCAAGCAGCCGGCCGGTACGTTCTCCGGCGGTGAGCAGCAGATGCTGGCGATGGGCCGGGCGATGATGAGCCGGCCGAAACTGCTGATGCTGGACGAGCCCTCGATGGGGCTGTCACCGATCATGATGAAGCGGATCATGACCACGGTGAGCGAGCTGCAGCGGCAGGGTACGACGATCCTGCTGGTCGAGCAGAACGCCCAGGCCGCGCTGAAGCGGGCCGACTACGGGTACGTGCTCGAGGTCGGGAAGGTCGTGCTGTCCGGCAGCGGCCGCGACCTGCTGGTGAACGACTCGGTCCGCAAGGCCTACCTGGGCGAGGACTGACGCGAGCCCTGCTGGTTCAGTTGCGGATGACAACGAGCAACTGAACCAGCAGCGGCGCGACGATCAGCGCCGGCAGGAGGTCGGCGACGGCCACCTGCTTCAGCTTCAGCAGCCGCAGCGCGACACCGATGAGCATCACGCCGCCGGTCGCGCCGAGCGCGGTCACGTGAGCATCGGGCAGTACGTCGCCCAGTACGGCGCCGACGGCCGTCATCAGGCCCTGTACGACGAGGACGACCAAGGCCGACGCGGCGACGCCCCAGCCGAACGACGCGGCGAAGGCGATCGACGTGAAGCCGTCGAGGACCGCCTTCAAGAACAGCTGATCCGCGCCGCGGCCGAGTCCGTCGGACAGCGCGCCGAGAAACGTCAGCGGGCCGACGCAGAACACCATCGACGCCGACACGAACCCTTCGACGAACGTGTTCTGCCCTTCGCCCCGGTCGAACCGGCGCTGTATCCACGCGCCGAAACCCTCCAACCGCTGCTCGATCCGGAGCAGCGACCCGGCGATCCCACCGATCAGCATCGCGCCCAGCACGATCAGGATCGGGGCGCTGTCGCCGACCGCGTCGCTGAGTGCGTGGTCGCCGACCGTGAGTGCGGAAGAAATTGCGATGAGCAGGGTGACCAGGCCGATCGCGTCGGTGACGAGATCCCGGGTGCGGTGACTGAGCCGGTGCCCGACGAGTACGCCGAGTACCGAACCTACGAGTACTGTCCCGACGTTCACGACAGTCCCGATTCCGATGAACAAACTGGTCCCTCCGGACTCTGTGGTCAGCTTTGCATGTGACCCCCAAGGGCCTACTGTTGCGCGAGGACGAGCGTATCCGCCCGTCCGTTCACCTCGGGGGTGGACTGGACCCTGGAGGTCGCTGTGGTGGCAGCCGTCGAGGTGAGGGACGCCCGGCCGAGCGACGCCGACGCGCTGGTGGCGCTGTGGCGTGAGCTCAGCACCGCTGCCGGTCTGCCGTCCCGGCTCCCGGCGCCGCCGTCGCCGGCCGCCGCCGAGGTTGCCGTCAGCAAGCATCTGGACGACCCGTTCGGCCGGCTGCTGGTGGTCGAGCTGGACGGCCACGTGCACGGTATGGCGTACCTGCGCCGGACCATGATCAGCCCGCTGCACGACGACTCGACCGTCACGGTCGAGTACCTGCACGTCAGCGACACGTCCCGCCGGCACGGCCTCGGGAAGGCGCTGATCGCGGAAGCGGTCACCTGGGCCGAGCACGAGAGCTGCGTCCACCTGGCCGTGGTCGCCCCCGCGATCGCCCGCGAGGCGAACCGCTTCCTCGCCCGCCTCGGCCTCGGGCAGGCCGGCGTACTGCGGTTCGCGAACACGCACACCGTGCGTCGCCGGCTCACCGCCGAGCACGCGCCGAACCTGCTCGCCCTGCTGTCGTCGCGCCGCTCGGCTGTCGCCCGGCGCGCGGTCAGCTCCCGGGCGGAGCCTGAATCAGCTGGCAAGTGATCCGGGCGGTGCACACCCGCTTGTCCCGGTCGTCGGTGACGACCACCTCGTACGACGTGGTGGTCCGGCCGAGGTAGATCGGTGTCGCGACGCCGGTGACGACCCCGTCGCGGACCGCGCGGTGGTGGGTCGCGTTGATGTCGACGCCGACCGCGACCTTCCCGGACGTCGCCGCGTGCAGCGCCGACCCGATCGAGCCGAGGCTCTCGGCCAGCACGCAGGACGCGCCGCCGTGCAGCAGACCGTACGGCTGGGTGTTGCCCTTGACCGGCATCGTCGCGACGACCCGCTCCGGCGTGGCCTCGGTGACAACGATTCCCATCAGCTGCAGGAGTGTGCCCTCCATGCCCATGCCCGGTCCGAGGTTCATTTGATCAGTCACGCAAGCAGAGTACGCGGCTGTGACAGAACTGTCGGTGGGAACCACTAGAGTCGGGTTGTGGCTCCAGATACCGACACTTCGACGATGACCAAGGACTCCGCGACCCCGGGCGCCGGGCGACCGCGGGTCCTGCTGCTGGACGGGCACTCCCTGGCGTACCGGGCGTTCTACGCGCTCCCGGTGGAGAACTTCTCCACCACCACCGGGCAGCACACCAACGCGGTGTACGGGTTCACCTCGATGCTGATCAACATGCTGCGCGACGAGCAGCCCACGCACATCTGCGTCGCGTTCGACGTGTCCCGCAAGACGTTCCGCTCCGAGCAGTACACGGAGTACAAGGCGGGCCGGTCGAAGTCTCCGGACGAGTTCAAGGGGCAGATCTCGCTGGTCAAGGAGGTGCTGGAGGCACTCCGGATCCCGACCACGGAGATCGACGGCTGGGAGGCCGACGACATCCTCGCCACCCTCGCGACGCAGGCCGCCGAGCAGGGATTCGAGGTGCTGATCAGCAGCGGTGACCGCGACGCGTTCCAGTTGGTCAGCGACGACGTCACGGTGCTCTACCCGAAGCGCGGTGTGTCCGAGATCGCCCGGATGGACCCGGCCGCGGTCGAGGAGAAGTACGGCGTACCGCCGCGGCTGTATCCGGATCTCGCCGCGCTGGTGGGGGAGCAGAGCGACAACCTGCCGGGTGTGCCCGGGGTGGGGCCGAAGACGGCGGCCAAGTGGCTGAACCAGTTCGGCTCGCTGAACGACGTGGTCGACCGGGTGAACGAGATCAAGGGCAAGGCCGGTGAGTCGCTGCGTGAGCATCTCGCCGACGTGATCCGGAACCGGCAGATCAACGAGCTGGTCCGCGACCTGACACTGGACGTCTCGGTCGACGACCTGGCCCGGATCCCGTGGGACCGGGAGAAGGTGCACACGCTGTTCGACAGCCTGGAGTTCCGGGTGCTGCGCGAGCGGCTGGTCGCCGAGCACGAGGAGGTCGACGCGGCCGTCGACCACGGGTTCGAGCTCGACGGTGTGCAGCTGAAGCCGGGCGAGGTCGGGGCCTGGCTCAAGGAGCACGTGAGCGGCGGTGACCGCGTCGGTGTCGCGGTGCAGGGCAGCTGGGGCGGCGGCACCGGTCAGATCACCGGTCTGGCGCTGGCGAACACGTCCGGTGCGGCGGCCTGGTTCGACCCGACCACGATGACGCCGGACGACGAGTCGGCGTGGGCCGCGTGGCTCGCCGACGAGAAGCAGCCCAAGGCGCTGCACGACGTGAACGGCCCGCTGCTCGGCTTCCTGGAGCGCGGCTGGACTCTCGCCGGCCTGAGCTCGGACACCCAGCTCAGTGCGTACCTGGTCCGCCCGGACCAGCGGGCGTACGACCTCGCCGACCTGACCGTTCGGTACCTCAAGCGCGAGCTGCGCAACGAGGAGGCCGAGAACGGCCAGCTCAGCTTCGACGACGTCGAGGGCGGGCCGGCCGCGGACCACACGATGCTGCGCGCCCGCGCGATCGCGGACCTCGCCGACACGCTCGACGTCGAGCTCGAGAAGCAGGCCGGTACGGCGCTGCTCGCGGACGTCGAGCTGCCGCTGATCCAGGTGATCGCCGCGATGGAGCGGGACGGGATCGCGGTCGACCGGGCGTACCTGCAGGAGCTCGAGGAGCGGTTCGCCACCGGCGTACGGGAAGCGGCCACGGCGGCGTACGAGGTGATCGGCAAGGAGATCAACCTCGGGTCGCCGAAGCAGCTGCAGGTGGTGCTGTTCGACGAGCTGCAGATGCCGAAGACGAAGCGGACCAAGACCGGGTACACCACGGACGCGGACTCGCTGCAGGCGCTGTTCGAGAAGACCGAGCACCCGTTCCTGGCGTACCTGCTGGCGCACCGGGACGCGACCCGGCTGCGGCAGACGGTCGAGGGGCTGCTGAAGACGATCAGCCCGCGGGACGGCCGGATCCACACGACGTTCAACCAGACCATCGCGGCGACCGGCCGGCTGAGCTCGACCGAGCCGAACCTGCAGAACATCCCGATCCGCACCGAGGAAGGCCGCCGGATCCGGCAGGCGTTCGTGGTCGGCGAGGGCAACGAGTCGCTCATGTCGGCGGACTACAGCCAGATCGAGATGCGGATCATGGCGCACGTGTCGCAGGACCAGGGCCTCATCGACGCGTTCAACTCCGGGATGGACTTCCATTCGGTGACCGCGTCCCGGGTGTTCTCGGTCGAGCCGTCCGCGGTGACCCAGGAGCAGCGCGCGAAGATCAAGGCGATGAACTACGGGCTCGCCTACGGCCTGTCGGCGTACGGGTTGAGCCAGCAGCTGAAGATCGGCGTCGACGAGGCCAAGGGCCTGATGGACGAGTACTTCGAGGGCTTCGGCGGGGTCCGGGACTACCTGCGGTCGATCGTGATCGACGCCGGCAAGACCGGGTACACCGAGACCATCCTGGGCCGCCGGCGGTACCTGCCGGACCTGACCAGCGACAACCGGCAGCGCCGCGAGATGGCCGAGCGGATGGCGCTGAACGCGCCGATCCAGGGGTCGGCCGCGGACGTCATCAAGATGGCGATGCTGAAGGTCGAGCGCGTCACTGCGCGAGTCCGGCCTGAAGTCCCGCATGCTCCTCCAGGTCCACGACGAACTCGTCTTCGAAATCGCCCCCGGCGAGCGCGAACCCCTCGAGGCCCTCGTCCGCCACGACATGGGCCACGCCGTCGACATGGCCGTCCCCCTCGACGTCTCAATAGGCGTAGGCCGCACCTGGCACGACGCGGCCCACTAAGAGGTCAGCGAACACCGGCTGGCAGGCCGGGGGAGAGCGCTCGCTCGATGCAGGCTCTCTCCCGGTCCGTTAGGTCGGGGAGGGTGTTCAGGGGCCACCAGCGGACGTCTAGGGACTCGTCGTCGTTGACGCGCGGTTCGCCGCGGAGGGGGCGGCAGCGGAAGCAGAGGTCGAGGAACTGGACCTGGTCGCCGTTGGGGTAGCTGCTGGGTGGGAGTGACTCGACGCTGATCAGGCGCTCGACGGCTGCCTCGACCGCGGTCTCCTCCTGGATCTCGCGGACCAGCCCGACGGCCGGCTGCTCGCCTGGCTCGAGGATGCCGGCGACCAGGCTCCAGCGGCCGTTGTCGGCGCGCTGGACGAGGAGCACCTCGTCCCGGTCGTTGAGCACGACCGCGGTCAGCCCGCTCAGCCACAGCAGGTCGTGACCGATCTTCTCGCGCAGGTCGAGGATGAACTTCGGCGTCGGCATGACCAGCACCCTACCCAAGCCGCGACGGGCCTAGTCTGCAAGAAATCGTCGATGAAACGTTCAGCGGCAAGCGCTTGCTTGCAAGATCCCGACAGTGACCAGTCGACCTCGGCCAGTAGTGCCCGAACCCTTCCGAAGTCGCCTTTTCTATGTCATCGTCCCTCGCAAAGATCCGAGATCCTATCGGATATTCGGCTCGGATATTTCCTGTGTGTTCCGTCCTAGACCGCCTTGGAGGACCCCATGCCGAACGATCACGCACGCCCGGGACTCAGCCGCCGATCACTCATCGCCGGCGCACTCGGACTGACCGCGGCCGCCGGTGGTGGTGTGCTCAGTGCGCTGCAGCGGCTCGAGCAACGCCGGCACCGCAGCCCCGGGTTCAGGCGCCGCGGCGCCCAGCGTCACGCTCGGCCCGAAGCTGGCGACAGTGCAGTACCCGGACGGGTACGTCGGCCCGGTCGCCCGCCAGCTGAAACCGATCACCAGCGAGAAGGTGACGTTCAAGATCGTCGTACCGCAGGACGTGACGATCGGGGACTGGAAGACCAACGCCTTCACGAAGTGGCTGGAGCAGAAGACCGGCATCCACATCGAGTGGAACCAGGTCGGCGGCACCGACGACGACGTGATGACCAAGGTCAACGCGATGATCGCCGCCGGCGACATCCCGGACGCGTTCATGGGCATCGACTTCAGCCGGTCCCAGCTGTACCTGTACGGCGCAGCAAGGCCTGTTCGCCGACGTCGGCCAGTACATCGACGGCTACGCGCTGAACCTGCAGCAGGCGATGAAGGACTACCCGGACGCCCGCAAGCTGGTGCAGGCGCCGGACAAGAAGGTCTACTCGCTTCCCGAACATCAACGACTGCTACCACTGCCGGGCCAGCAACGGCGCGGACGTTCCTGAACACCGACTGGATCAAGCAGGTCGGGCTGGCCATGCCGAAGACCACCGACGAGTTCCGTCGAGGTACTGCGGGCGTTCAAGAAGGCGGACCTCGGCGGCAACGGCCGGACGATCCCGTTCGCCGGCTACAAGGACGCGCCGTTCGACACGTTCTTCATGAACTCGTTCCTCTACAACCCGGGCGACGCCGTGGCTGTTCGTCAACGACGGCAAGGTCGACGTCACCTTCAACAAGGACGAGTGGCGCGAGGGCCTGAAGTTCATCGCACGGCCTGTACGCCGAGGGCCTGCATCAACAAGGACGTGTTCACCGCCGACGAGGACCAGATGGAGCGGTACGGCAACGCGCCGGGCAAGCCGATCATCGGCGGTGCCCGGGCGTACTACTGGGGCAGCTTCCTCGACATCGACCAGAAGGACCCGAACGCGCGCTGGCGCAAGTACCAGGCGATGCCGCCGCTGAAGGGCCCGAACGGCGTGCAGTACGCCGCCTGGAACTACCTCGGGGTCGGCGTCGAGGTGGCCACGCTGGTGATCACCAAGAAGTGCGCGAAGCCCGAGCTGCTGGTCCAGTGGGCCGACGCCCAGATGGAACTCGAGGCGATCCTGCGCGGGTACGGCGGGCCGGACAGTTCGAGTGGGCCAAGAAGGGCGAGCTCGGGATCAACGGCAAGCAGGCGGTGTACGGATTCTCCGCAACCTGGAACACCGAGAAGAACATCTCCTGGAGCCAGGACAACACGATGTACCGCTCGCAGGACTTCCGGCTGGCCGAGCGGGTGAACCCGACCGATCTCGACGTTCGAGAAGCCGCTCTACCAGCAGACCCTGGACAGCTACTTCCCGTACAAGCAGCCGCAGGAGATGCAGTTCCCGCCGGTCACGCTGGACCAGGACCAGGCCGCGCAGGAGGCGGAGCTGAAGACGAACCTGAAGAGCGAGGTCGAGCTGTCGTTCTCCAAGTTCGTCACCGGCAAGCTCGACCCGAGTGACGACGCCGCCTGGAACGACTTCAAGGACCGGGTGGACAAGATCGGCGTGAAACCGTATCTGGAGCTCCAGCAGGCCGCCTACGAGACCTACAACGGATGAGCGCGGCGGGCACCCTGCCGCCGGACGAGCGGCGGCTGGGAACCGGCGCGCCGATCCAGGACACCCGGGGCGACAAGATCGCGCTGGCCTGCATCTACACCGCGCTCGGACTGTTCTGCCTGGCGATCCTCTATCCGATCATCTACGTCCTCAGCGCCTCGGTGAGCGACACGCACAAGGTGTCGTCCGGGCAGGTGTGGTTGTGGCCCGTCGGGTTCACCCTGGACGCGTACAAGGCGATCTTCGACTACAAGTCGATCGTCAGCAGCTTCGGCAACTCCGTGTACTACGCGGTGGCCGGCGCGCTGGTCGCCACGGTCCTCACGCTGCTGGCGGCGTACCCGTTGTCCCGGAAGGGGCTGCCGGGCAAGGGCTTCATCATGGCCGCGTTCGTGTTCACGATGATGTTCAGCGGCGGCCTGATCCCGACGTACCTGGTGGTCGACCAGCTCGGCCTGCTGAACACCCGCTGGGCGATGATCCTGCCGACCGCGCTGGCGGTCTGGAACGTGATCATCACCCGGACCTACTTCATGGTGACGATCCCGGAGGAACTGGTCGAGGCCGGCAAGGTCGACGGCTGCAGCGACTTCGGCTTCTTCTGGCGGGTCGTGCTGCCGCTGAGCAAGCCGATCATCGCGGTGAATCTGCTGTTCTACGCGGTCGGGCAGTGGAACTCGTTCTTCAACGCGCTGATCTACCTGACCAACGAGCACCTGTTCCCGTTGCAGGTCGTACTGCGGCAGATCCTGATCCAGACCAAGGTCGACCCGTCCCAGATGCCCGACACCGAGCAAGCTGGCGCAGATGAAGGAGCTGCAGCAGCAGCTGAAGTACTCGCTGATCGTGATCGGCATGATTCCGCCGCTGCTGGTCTACCCCTTCGTCCAGAAGCACTTCGTCAAGGGAGCCATGGTCGGCTCCCTGAAGGGATGACGCCCGATGACCACAACAGAAACTGAGGCAAGGTCGTCGGTGCAGTCGGCGGCCCACAAGCGCACTCGGGTGGCGAAGTCGAGGGTCGGGCTCGGGCTGCGGATGCGCCGGAACTGGCAGTTGTACGCGATGCTCGCGCTGCCGCTGATCTGGCTGGCGATCTTCGCCTACTGGCCGATGTACGGCGTCGATCATCGCGTTCAAGGACTACAACGTGGTCTCCGGGATCTGGGGCAGCCCCTGGGCCGGGCATGAAGTACTTCGAACGGTTCGTCGAGTCGTACCAGTTCTGGAAACTGATCAAGAACACGATCTATCCTGCACGTCTACGAGTTGGTCGCGACCTTCCCGCTACCGATCATCCTCGCGCTCTGCCTGAACACGGTCCGGAAGAAGTGGTTCAGCCGATCGGCCCAGCTGATCACCTACGCCCCGCACTTCATCTCCACCGTGGTCGTGGTCGGTCTGGTCGTCGTACTCACCAACCCGAACACCGGTGTCGCGAACAAGTTCATCGGGCTGTTCGGCTTCGGTCCGGTCGACATGATGGGTGATGCCGGCCTGTTCCGGCACATCTACGTCTGGTCGGGTGCGTGGCAGACGATGGGGTTCGCCGCCATCATCTATCTGGCGGCGCTGACCAGTGTTCCGCCGGAGCTGCACGAGGCGGCGATCGTGGACGGGGCATCCCGGTTGCGGCGGATGTGGCACATCGACCTGCCGGCGATCGTGCCGGTGGCCGTGATCCTGCTGATCCTGAACATCGGCTCGATCCTGTCGGTCGGGTTCGAGAAGGTCCTGCTGCATGCAGAACAACCTGAACCTGGACACCGCGGAGGTCATCGACACCTACGTCTACAAGATCGGCCTGGCGTCGGCGGTCCCGCAGTTCAGCTACGCGACCGCGATCGGGTTGTTCAGATCGGTCATCGGGCTGGTGCTGCTGGTGCTGGCGAACACGTTCGCTCGGCGGTTCGCGAAGTCAAGCTTGTGGTGATTCGGCGGCCTGGCGGTGCAGTCCTGCCGCCAGGCCTGCCGACAGCAGGAGCGCGCAGGCGCTGGTCATCGCGGCCAGCACCTTCACGCCGTCCAGGCCGGTCGCGGTGCCGGTGCCGAGGATGATCCCGGCGGCCACCGCGAGCACCACGAGCCCGAGCCAGATCCCCAGCGCGGCGCGCTTCTCCTGCTGCGCGATAGCGGCGTACACGACCAGCTGCAGTACGGCGTACGCGGAGCCGGCGACTGCGAAGAGCCAGGTGTAGGGGCCGAGGGGCGCGTACTTCTCCTTGCCGCCGATGATCGCGACGACGAGATCGGGAAGGATCAGCGTGCCGATGACCGTGCACACCCCGAGCCCTGCGACAGCCGCGATCGCCTTGCGCAGCCGCAGCGTGTCACCTGGCGACTGCGCGAGTGTCGGGAAGACCAGCACGATGACGAACTGCGGGAGGAACAGGCAGGCCTTCGCGATGATCACCCCGGCCGCGTAGTACCCGCTGTCCGTGCCGTCGAGCAAGGCGCGGGCGAACAACACGTCGGCGTTCGCGAGCGCGAAGAAGGCCAGCAGCGTGTGCGTGCCGTGGACGGTCTCCCGCAGTACCTGCTTGGTCTGGTCCTTGGTCGCGCCGGTCGATCCGCGGAGCGCGATGTGGCCGATCACGACCGGTACGGCGGCGCCGAGCGCGAGACCGATCATCGCCGAGTCCAGCGACGGGCGTACCAGCAGAGCGCCGCCGCCCAGGACGAGGCGGCCGACACCGGTGGAGAGGTAGATCGCGGCCAGCTCGGTCCAGCGTTTGCTGCCCTGGAGGACGCCGAGCTGGGACCCCATCACCGTCAGGCAGCCGAGTGTCGGGGCCAGCAGCAGGATCGACACCACCGAATCGATGTGCAGCAGCCACATGAACACCGGCGTGAGCACCAGGCAGACCGCGGTCAGTCCGAGCGCCGCGCGATTGCCCGCCTTCAACATCGCGTCGGCCAGTGCTCCGGCGCCGGCACCGGAGTGCGTCGCGAGTTGACGGGCGCCGGCCGCCTGCAGGCCGAGTGAGGCGACGTTGCCGATCAGCAGCAGACCCAGCATGGCCGTGAGGGCGCCGAACTGTTCCGGGACGAGCCGGTGCGTGCCGATGAGCGTGAAGCCGTAGGCGGCCACGTTCATGATGGCCATGGCTGCGGCGACGACGGTGGCACGTCGCAGGAACGCCAGACGCTTGGCCTGCGGTGCACTGGCCGGGGTGGTGCCAGACGTCATGTGCGGTGCCTCGGATCGTGTGAGATTTGCCGGACCTCACGGTACGGCAACGATGCCGCCCAGGAGCCGCCGGATCCGTTAATGTCCCGCCGGTGAGGAGGCTGCAGGCAGGTAGTTCGGAGCAGGTCGTCTGGCGGGCACGGCTCGTCCTGGGATGCCTTGCTCTGATCGCCCTGTGCTTTCAGCGTGCTCCTGGCCAGATCGTTCCGGATCGCCGGCTCGAGCTGACGGCCGGGCCGGGCGGGTTCCTGTCGCGCGCACTGCACCTGTGGGATCCGCACACCGGTTTCGGCCAGCTCCAGAGCGACGCCTACGGCTACCTGTTTCCGATGGGGCCGTTCCACTGGTTGCTGGACACGCTGTCGGTGCCGGACTGGATCACGCAGCGCCTGTGGTGGTCGCTGGTCCTGTGCGTCGCGTTCCTCGGCATCTGGAAGCTCTGCAACGTCCTGCAGTACGGCGTGCCTTGGACACGGCTCGCCGTCGCACTGCTGTACGCGGTGGTGCCACTGGCGTTCGGCGGGCTCCCCATCGAGGTGTGGCCGCTGGCCATGGCTCCGTGGGTCCTAGTGCCACTCGTCTCACCAGGCACCCGCTCCGGCTGGTGGCGGGTCAGCTGGTCGGCTGCCGCGTTCGCGCTGATCGGCGGCGCCAACCCGCTGGCCGGCGTCGCGACCCTCGTCGTACCGGCCGTGTGGCTCGTGGCGCGGGCGAGGGTGAAGCTGGCGGCCGCGTGGCTGGGCTTCGTCGTCGCCGCGTCGATCTGGTGGCTGGTCCCACTGCTGATGGTGATCCGATACGGCGCTGCGCCGCAGAGCCCGCGCTGGATACCGGTCGCTGGTGCCGTGGTCGGAGTGCCGCTCGCACTGGCCGCGGCGCACTACCTGCGTCGTCTGACCAACCTGTCTGTCTCACGAGGCGTCAACCGCCGCGTCGTACCTGTTCTGGTCACCTGCCTGGCTGTAGCCGCCGCCGTGCCCGTGGTGCTCGCCCGACCGGACGGGGCGTTCGCTGCGATACCGGCGCACTGGGAGGACGCGGCCAACTGGTTGGACGAGCAGACCACGCCCGGCAGCGTGCTGGTCCTGTCCAGCTCCAGTGAACCGCTCGCTGCCCTGGTGAACCGCCCACTGGCCGCGCTCACCAATGACATGCGCGGCCGTATCGACTCTGGTGTCGGTGACCCCGCGCTACGTCAGGAGCTGACCCGTGACGGTGTGCGGTACGTCGTCGTGCGGAACGACGTACCGGAAGACACTTTGGCGATTCACGAGAGCCTGGCGGACTCCGGCGTTGGACGGGTGGCGTACTTCGGTCCGCCTGGACAGTCCCGCCTGCCGTACCCGAGCGTGGAGATCTACGACGTCGGAGCGACCACACCGGGTCGGCTGATCCCGCGGTCCCGGCTCGTCGCGGTCGGTGGCACCGCTGACGACGTACCGACTGTGGTGACGGCGCTCGGTGGTCAGGGGGCTGCGGTACTGCGGGCAGACGCCGACGGCAAGCTGGACGATCTGCCGCTGATCGCGACCGACAGCCAGCAGACTGACGAGCAGCCGAGTGCAGTGGTACTGCGGAACGCGCAGATCGGCCGGTCCGCCTGCCTGCACGTCGGCGCGCGGGCCCTGTGCAACCCGGACCAGGCGAAGGACTCCGCCGAACCGAACGGCCTGTCCCGCAGCGTGCGGCTCCCGCAGGCTGCGACGTACCAGCTGCGCGGGACGGCCCTGCCGCGGGACGGCGAGGCCCTCGAAGGGCTGCTGTCGGTGCCGGGAGCGATCACCGCCGCGGCGTCGTCGCGGGCGGTCGCCGCGCCGGAGGGACGGCCGGGTGCCGCGGTCGACCGCGATCTCGGCACCGGCTGGCTGGCCGCGCCGGACGACCCGGCGCCGAGCCTGACCCTGAAGTTGCCTGCAGCAAGGGACGTGCACGGGCTGCGGTTCCAGGCGTACCTGAACGGTTCGCGGCCGGCCGAGGTTGTGCTGCACTTCGACGGTGGCGCGTCCGTCCCCGCGACGGTCGACGCCGGCGGGTACGTCCGGTTC
This sequence comes from uncultured Actinomycetota bacterium, assembly GCA_963822475.1. Lineage (GTDB taxonomy): Bacteria > Actinomycetota > Actinomycetes > Propionibacteriales > Kribbellaceae > Kribbella. The sequence goes on along the minus strand of CAWGHT010000004.1, from coordinate 404,535 downwards.
GCGACGCGGCACACTCGGACCGTCAGGATCGATTTCACCGCGACGAAGCCGCTGCAGGACGCCCGGACCAGTCCGGTCGGCGTCACCGAGGTCGAGGTGCTCGGTGCGGACGACCTGCGGAAGGCGCTCGCTCCGCAGCGCCGGGTTCCGGCGTACTGCGGCAACGGGCCGGCGGTCCGGGTCGACGGCGTACCGGCGCGGACGCAGGTCGCGGCGACCATGCGGGACCTGCTGCAGCGGCGGCAGGTGCCGTTCAGCCTGTGCGGCCAGATGTCGACCATCCCGCTGCGGTCCGGGCTCCACCAGGTGGAGGTGCACGCGAACGGCGGGCTGGTGCCGATCGAGACCACGCTGGCGAAGGCGGGGTTCGGGGACGTGTCCGTGACGCCGGTGCAGGGCGTGGACGTATGGCGTCCGAACCCGACCGAGCTGACGGTCGAGGTGCCGGCTGCGGACGAGCAGTCCGTGCTGGCGGTCGCGCAGAACTACAACGAGGGCTGGGAGGCGTACGACGGCAGCGGCCAGAAGCTCACGCCGATCCGGATCGGCGGGTGGCAGCAGGGCTGGGTACTACCGGCCGGGCCGGAGCAGGTGGTCACGGCAAGCTTCATGCCGGACCGGACCTACCGCGCCGGGCTGCTGCTCGGGCTGGTCGCGTTGCTCTCGGTCTTGGCCACTGCCGCGTTCTTCACGATAGGACGTTCGACCAGGCGGTAGCTGACTGCTGCCAGGACGACAGAGGCCAGCAGCGTCACGGGCAGCTGTACGGCGAACGGGCCGTCGAGCAGGCCTAGTACGACGAACTGGTACGCCACAACGCCGTACGACAGTTGTGCGGCGCGCTGTGCCGGTCGACTGCCCAGTACGCGGACCGTCCCGGCTGTGGGCATCAGGACCGGGAAGAGAACGCAGGCGACGACGACTGTGTAGAGCAGGCTCTTGATGAGGGCCTGTGCCGCTGTGGGCGTGGAGTGGTTGTACGGTCCGGCGATCGGGGTTGCCGTGATCAGCAGGAGCGCTGCGGCGATTCCCCAGAGAGTGCCGGGGACTCTGGTGAGCGTGTCGAGTGTTGACGGCCCGAGGCGGCCTGTGGCGCGGGCGACCTGCCAGAGCGCCATACCCATGCCGACGGCGAACCAGCCGAGGTACCCGGGCAGCCAGAGCCCTGCCTCGGGGTGACCGGTTGCCATGACCGCGGCCATCCACACCGGTCCGAGTACGGTCAGCGCGACCAGGACCAGGAGCCGCCACCGGACACTGCGGCGGGTGGGGCGCTCGTACCCGGTCAGGAGCCGTCCGAGACCGGGCAGGAGCAGGTAGAACGGGAGCGGCGTCAGGACGGCCCAGCGGAGGTAGGTGGTCGCCGGGTGTGGGACGAGGACGATCGACAGCACGACGGCGACCAGTAGCGCCGGGAGGATGCGTAGGGCGCGGCTGCGCAGGTACGGGAGGGTGAGCGGCGGCAGGGTGCCGGAGAACCACGCCAGTACGTGCGGTCGGTAGAGCAGGAACCCGGACACCGCACAGAAGATCGCCCAGCCGACGTCCAGCCGGGACACCACCCCGGCGAACGGCGCATGCGTGTGCAGGCCGACCTGTGACACCACCACTGCGAGTGCAGCAATGACTCGCAGTCCGTCGACTGCGGGGAATCGGGTCATGCGGGCTGTCCTTTGTGGGCGGTCCAGATGGTTGTGCCGGGGACGAGTTGGCCGCGCTCGGGTCCCCAGCCGCCCCAGACGAGCTGGTGCCCGGCCGGCCATTCCGGTTCGAGCAGGTCGTCGACGACGAACCCGGCGCCGGTCAGCTCCCGGATCCAGTCGCCGATCGTGCGGTGGTGCTCGGCGTACACCGGCGTACCGGAGGCGTCGACCTCGACGTACGGCGTCCGGTCGAAGTAGGAGTGGATGATCCGCAGGCCGGCCGCAGACGGGTCGTCGGGCATCGCCCAGCGGAACGGGTGGGTCACCGAGAACACGAGAAGGCCACCCGGTTTCAGGACACGCGCGATCTCGCGGAACGCCGTACCGACGTCGGCCACGAACGGGAGCGCTCCGAAGGCGGAGCAGGCGATGTCGAAGGTGCTGTCGCGGTAGGGGAGTGCGACGGCGTCAGCGGCCACCGTGCGGACCGCGGTGCCGGTGCGTACGTCGAGTTCGCGGGCGATCCGGAGCTGCTCGATCGAGATGTCGAAGGCAACCACATCGGCGCCCTGCCCGGCGAGCCAGCGCGAGCACTGGGCAGCGCCGCAGCCGACCTCGAGGATCCGCTTGCCGCGCACCGGCCCGAGCAACTGGGCCGCCTCCTCGTCGACGCCCTCCGGACACCAGACGAACCGGTCGACACCGAGGAAGTCAGCGTGCTCGGCCAGGTACTCCGCGGCGGCCCCGTCCCAATACGTCCGGCTGGCACGTGACGCCTGCGCCTCCGTCAGCTCAACCCTCCGCGGCTCGACCACCGGCTAACCCTAGAGGACCTCGGAGTCTGCAGCCTCCGAGGTCCTGGATCAGCCGTCCAGCTTGCTGTCGGCGTAGACGGTCATGGCGTCGCGCAGGTACTCGACCAGGGCGTCGTCGCCGCCGCCGATGTTCTGCCGGAACCGCTCGTCGTCGACGTACATCTGCCCGAGTCCCTTGTACGCCTCACGTGTCGGCGTCCAGAACAGACAGGTGATCTCGTAGTGCAGCTGGACGATCTCCTGCACACTCAGCTCGGTCACGGCGACCCCTTCCGCCTTGAACGCGGCCAGCCCTTCGTGGACCCGTGGGTAGCCGGTCCGGGCCTTCTCTGCGTCCGCCTCGGTCCAGCCGCGCATCCGCTGGTAGCTGGCATCCACTGCCTCGTCACCCCAGCGCTCGCGCGCCTCGGCCTCGTACGGGTTGCGCTCGAATCCTTCGAAGACGTTCTCCGGTGACATCTCTCCTCCTCTCTTCAGGTTGTCGATGGTGGCGTCGACGGTCTGCACCAGCCGGCCCAGGCGCAGCTGCTCCTTGACCAGCCACTCCTTGTGCTTGGCGAGCACCTCGATCGCGTCCTGCTCGTCCCTGTGTGCGATCACCTCGCCGACCACGTCCAGACTCAGCCCGAGGTCCCGGAGCAGGAGGATCTGCTGCAACCGCAACAGCTGCTCCTGTTCGTAGTACCGCCGGCCGTTGGGCGCGACCCGGGCCGGCACCAGCAGGCCGATGGAGTGGTAGTGCCGGAGCGTGCGAGAGGTGACTCCGGAGGACCGGGCCACCTGCGCGATCGACCACGCCATCGAACTGCTCCTTTCCGTCGACGTCCACGACCGTAGATGTTGCCGCTACGTCAACTTCAAGCCGATTTGTCGAAGGGATGCGGCAGGATCGGGGGCATGAGCGATTTCGCGGCCAGTGCCGTCCCGCTGACCGGTGGGTACGGCGGGCAGACGTTCGCGGTGAGCGCCGGCGACGAGGACGCGGTCATCAAGTTCTACGCGCGGGACCCGGAGCGGGCCGCCGTCGACGCCTCGCTGCTCGAACTGGTGCACGGACTGCTGCCGGTGCCGCGGGTGCTGGACCTCAAGCGCGACGGGCCGTTCGAGGATCCGCCGTACCTGCTGACCGAGCGGCTGCCGGGGATCAACCTGCAGGTCTTCCTCGAGTCGGCGACGGACGACCAGCGGCGACGGGTCGGGACGCAGCTGGGGGAGTTGCTGGCGCGGCTGAGCGGGATGCCGTTCCTGCAGTCCGGGATGTTCAGAGGCGGTGAACTGACGGTCGAGCCGTTCGGGTTCGGCGATCTGGCGGACTACGTCGCGGGGCTGCGGCTCGGGTTCGACGACCGGCAGCGAGAGGGCTTCGCGGCGGTGATCGACGAGGCGGAGGACGTACTGGCCGACGGGGTGCGCCGGGTCTGCCTCGTCCACAGCGACTTCAACCCGAAGAACCTGCTGGTCGACCCCGAGACGGCGCGGATCACCGGGCTGATCGACTGGGAGTTCGCACACGCGGGTTCGCCGTACGCCGATGTGGGCAACCTGCTGCGATTCTCCGAGGACCAGGTCCTGGCCGGGGCGGTGCTGGAGGTGCTCCGCGGAATGGAGCTGGGGGAGCGGCTGGTCGACCTGGGCCGGGCGGCCGATCTGTGGGCGCTGCTGAACCTGGCGGAGCGGGCCGCCGAGCACGAGGTCGCGGCGGCCGCGCATCGTCTGGTCTCTCGCATGGCGGACACGGGCACGCTCGCCGGAGGCCGTCCGGCCCTGGACGTCGTACATTGAGATCAGTGGCACGTCGGGAGCACCTCGGCGGGCGGCCGGTCGGTACCGGGTGCCCCAGGTTGTGCTGTCTCCGTCAAGACCGGTATTCTGTGAGATGCGCTATGGGCCCGCGCGACCTCGGACGGAGCAGGCTCGTGCTCGCAGCAGTCGGTGGTGAATCTGTGCTCTTCAGGCAATCCAGCGGTTTGATGCGATCCAACGGTTCATGACGCGACCGCACAACACCACCAGTCCACGGAGCAACCCACCACATGACGGCCAGCATCGAGGCACCTCTCGACCCCGCAGTACGCACCACCCCGCAGGTAGCGGTCAATGACATCGGGTCGGAGGAAGACTTCCTCGCGGCGATCGATCTGACCATCAAGTACTTCAACGACGGCGACATCGTTGAAGGGACCATCGTCAAGGTCGACCGGGACGAGGTTCTCCTCGACATCGGTTACAAGACCGAAGGCGTGATCCCGTCCCGCGAGCTGTCGATCAAGCACGACGTCGACCCGAACGAGGTCGTCAACGTCGGCGATCACGTCGAGGCCCTGGTTCTCCAGAAGGAGGACAAAGAAGGCCGCCTGATCCTCTCGAAGAAGCGCGCCCAGTACGAGAAGGCGTGGGGCACGATCGAGAAGATCAAGGAAGAGGACGGCGTCGTCACCGGCACCGTCATCGAGGTCGTCAAGGGTGGTCTCATCCTGGACATCGGCCTCCGTGGCTTCCTGCCGGCCTCGCTCGTCGAGATGCGCCGGGTCCGCGACCTCCAGCCGTACGTCGGCCAGGAGATCGAGGCCAAGATCATCGAGCTGGACAAGAACCGCAACAACGTGGTCCTGTCCCGCCGGGCGTGGCTGGAGCAGACGCAGTCCGAGGTGCGGATGAACTTCCTCACCCAGCTGCAGAAGGGCCAGATCCGCAAGGGCGTCGTGTCCTCGATCGTCAACTTCGGTGCGTTCGTGGACCTCGGCGGCGTCGACGGTCTGGTGCACGTCTCGGAGCTGTCCTGGAAGCACATCGACCACCCGACCGAGGTCGTCGAGGTCGGCCAGGAGGTCACCGTCGAGGTGCTGGACGTCGACATGGACCGCGAGCGCGTCTCGCTGTCGCTGAAGGCGACCCAGGAAGACCCGTGGCAGCAGTTCGCCCGGACCCACCAGATGGGCCAGATCGTGCCCGGCAAGGTCACCAAGCTGGTTCCGTTCGGTGCGTTCGTCCGCGTGGAGGAGGGCATCGAGGGTCTGGTGCACATCTCCGAGCTGGCCGAGCGGCACGTCGAGATCCCGGAGCAGGTCGTCCAGGTCAACGACGACGTCATGGTCAAGATCATCGACATCGACCTGGAGCGGCGCCGGATCTCGCTGTCGCTCAAGCAGGCCAACGAGGGTGTGGACCCGGTCTCGGACGACTTCGACCCGACGCTCTACGGCATGTCGGCGACGTACGACGACCAGGGCAACTACATCTACCCGGAGGGCTTCGACCCGGAGACGGGCGAGTGGCTCGAGGGCTTCGACGCGCAGCGCGAGGAGTGGGAGCGGCAGTACGCCGAGGCCCACACGCGCTGGGAGGCCCACAAGAAGCAGATCGAGGACGCCAAGACGGCGGACGTCGAGGCCGGCGAGGCATCGACGTACTCCTCGGCCTCCGGCGGCGGCAGCAGCAGCTCTGCCCCGAAGGACGACGCTCCCGTCGAGGGTGCGCTCGCCTCCGACGAGGCACTCCAGGCCCTCCGCGAAAAGCTGACCGGCCAGGGCTGATCCACCAGCAACACCACTCGAGACCCCCGCACCTCACTGGGTGCGGGGGTCTCGTGCGTTCAGTAGCTGGGTCAGGGTTGTGCGGTTCAGGGTGTCTGAGCCTGGCATGCCGGTCTCGTCCAGGACATCGAGGGCGAGTTGCCAGTGGTGGTGGGCGTCTGCGAGGTTGCCGCGGGCGGACAGGGCGCGGCCCAGGCTGTTCAGGGCGCAGACCTCCGACCAGCGGTCTTCGAGGTCGCGGCTGAGGTCCAGTGCCTGCGAGGCGATCCGGCCCGCCTCGTCGTGATCGCCGAGGCCGAGCAGCGCGGTGGCGAGGGTGTCGAGCGTGAACGCCTCGGCACGTCGCTCACCCGCGATCCGGTGCAGTGTGAGTGCCTGACGCGCCGCTTCGGCCGCTTCGTGGTGACGACCGGCCAGGATGTAGGTGTCGGCGATGTTCTCGTGGTTCCGGGCGACCTCGACCGGGTCGTTCAACGGCTCGAGAACGTCGATCGCCGCGCGATGGTGGCGGATGGCCGCATCCGTGTCGCCCCAGCGGCGGTACAGCCGGCCCAGGTCGGTCAGCGCCGAGCCCCGGCCGTGGTCGTCGCCGAGCAACTCGAACAGCCGGAGCGCCTCGTCCAGGTGCTTGCACGCCCGGTCCAGGTCGGAGCGGAACAGATACGCGCGGCCGACAGCGTGTGTCGTCACTGCCTCGGCATCGCCGTCGCCCGTACGGCGAGCAGCGTCGAGCGCGAGGCACTGGATCTCGAACAGGTCGTCGAGCGCACGCAGGTACATGAGGTACGGCCAGAGCGCGTGCGCGAGCCGGTACGCCGCTCTGTCGTGCCCCTGCGCGACAGCAGTGCGCACCGCTGCGACCAGCCCCTGCCGCTCGTCGGTGAACCAGTCGACGGCCTGCCGCGCGGTGTCGAAGACCATCGGCTCGACACCTGCCACCGGCCGACCGAAATCGAGGAGCGGTTCGGACTTCTCCAAGGCGACCTTGCCGTTCAGCGCCGAATGCGCGTACCAGTCCAGCAACCGCGTCTGCGCCGCCGTGCTCTCCGCCGTGTCCTCGACCTCCTGTACGAGCCGGACGGAGTACTCGGCCAGCAGATCGTGTAGCTGGTACCTGTCTCCGGGCTGCTCGAGCAGATGCGCGCCGACGAGCTGGCCGAGGGACTGTCGCGTCTCCGCGGGCGGTACGGCGAGCAGCGCGCTGACAGCCTCCAGACTCGTGTTCGGGCCCGGATGCAGTCCGAGCAGGCGGAAGGCGCGGGCCGGCTGAGCGTCGAGTACGTCGTACGACCAGCCGAAGACTGCCCGTAGTGCGCCGTCGGCGTCCTCCCCGACGTCCAGCAGCGCCAGCCGGTCCGGGTGCTGCTCGAGCTCGGTAGACAACGCCCGTACGCTCCCTGCCGGCTCACGGGTGAGGCGTTCCGCGGCGATGGCCAGTGCCAGCGGGAGGTGGCCGCACAGCCGCGTCAGCTCGGCCAACTCCGCCGTGTCGTAGCGGACGTCGTGAGCGGCGAGGATCCGCGTGAGGTACGCCGCCGCATCGTCCGCGCTGAACGGCTCCAGCGGCACGCGGTGCGCACCTTCCCGGGCAGCGAGCGACCTGAGCTGACTGCGGCTGGTGACCAGCACCAGACCGGCCGAGCCGGGTATCAGCGGGCGCACCTGGTCGGCGTCCCGGGCGTTGTCCAGTACGACGAGCACCTCGCGTCCGGCCAGGACACTCCGCAGCAGGGCGGCCCGCGTCTGCCGGCCATCCGGGATCTGAGCACCAGACAGACCGAGCCCCCGCAGCAGCAGATCGAGCGCAGTGTCCGGATCCAGCGGCCGGTCAGGCCCGTAGCCCTGCAGGTTGAGGTACAGCTGACCGTCCGGGAACCGGTCCGCTGCCCGGTGCGCCCAGTGCAGAGCCAGCGCGGTCTTACCCACTCCACCCGGCCCGTGTACGGCGATGATCGCCGGAGCACCCGGCGCCCGCGGCGCTGAGCTCAGATGGTCGAGCTCGGCCAGTGTCGCTGCCCGACCGGTGAAAGCCCCTGGAGCAGGCGGGAGCTGACGCGGGGTCATCGCGCTCCGCTCAGGTGCTAGCGGCCGGGACTGTGTCGCCGCCAGCAGCTGAGCATGCAGAGCACGCAACTGCTCATCAGGATCGGTCCCCAGCTCGTCAGCGAGCCGGCGGCGCAGTTCCTCGTACTGCGTCAACGCGTCCGCCGGACGGCCGCACTTGGCGAGCACGGTCAGCAGCCGCAGCCAGAGCGACTCCCGGAGCGGGTGGGCCGCGGCGAGCTCCCGCAGTTCCGGTAGCGCCTGTTCATGCTTCCCCGCGGCGAGGTCGAGGTCCAGCCGCCGCTCGACGGCGGACAGGTACGTCTCGGTCAGCCGGGGCGCCTGGAGCTGGTCGAGCCACTCCGAGTCGACCCCGTCGAACGGTTCGCCGCGCCACAGCGCGAGCGCTGCCGTGAGCCGTTCCCGTTGCTCGCCTGGGTCGTCCGAGCGGCCCGCGGCGTCGATCAGCTGCCCGAACCGGGACGCGTCCACCTGTCCCCGGGCGATTCGCAGCGCGTAACTGCTGCCGATGCACTCGATATCCACCTCCGGCCCGAGCAGCCGGCGGAGCCGGAACACCAGCGACTGCACGCTCGGCCGGAGGTTCTCCGGTGGGTCGGCGCCCCAGACGCGACGGCCGATGGCGTCCATGGTGACCGGCTCCGGCGCGGCGAGTGCGAGCACCGCAAGCAGAGTCCGGGGGCGCCCGGTCAGGCGCGCGACGGGCTCGCCGTCACGAATCACCTCAACCGGTCCCAGTAGCCGGATCTCCACGCCGTGCCCCCTCGGTAGCCTGCCCCTTCGATTGTCCGGCCCGGACGGCTCAACCGCCGCCCGAACCGGGTCGGTAGGCTGCGACGGTGCTGAGAGTGGGACTGACTGGCGGTATCGGTGCCGGGAAGAGTGCGGTGTCGTCGCGGCTGGCCGCGCGGGGCGCCGTGGTGATCGACTCCGACGTGCTCGCGCGGGAGGTGGTCGCGCGGGGGACCGACGGGCTCGAGGAGGTCGTCGCGGCGTTCGGTCCCGGCGTACTGACGGCCGACGGTGAGCTGGACCGGCCGGCGCTCGGGAAGATCGTGTTCGGCGACGAGACCGCCCGGCGGAAGCTGGAGGCGATCATCCATCCCCGGGTCCGCGCGCGGGCGGCCGAGATCGAGGCCGGAGCGGCGGCGGACGCGATCGTGGTGCACGACATCCCGCTGCTGGTCGAGACCGGTCAGGCGGACCGGTTCGACCTGGTGCTGGTCGTCGACGTACCGCTGGAGGTCCAGGTGCAGCGGCTGACCGCGCAGCGCGGAATGACTGACGAGGAAGCGAAACAGCGGATCGCCAGCCAGGCGTCCCGGGACGACCGGCTCGCGGCCGCGGACGTGGTGGTCGACAACTCCGGCAGCCTCGCCGACCTGGATCGCCGCCTGGACGAGGTGTGGGCCACACTCGAACACCGCCAAGGCCACGGTCCGGACACGAAAAGGTGACCCTTGCGCGGGAAATGATGCATCCGGGACCGCCTGTACGAGAATCTGTCCCGGTTCGGCCCCGGCATGCGCCAGGGCCGGACACGGTCGGCGCACCCCGTGCCGGTCCGGACGTCCGACGTTGGGAGGATGGCGTGGTTTGCCCGCGCTGCAGCTCTGACGTCCCCGAGGTATCGCATTTCTGCCATCACTGTGGCAACGACATGCGCACCGGGGACTCCGAGCGGAAGAACGCGTACGCCGCCAGGCCCGACGAGGCTGTGGCCTCGTTCAAACTGGTCTCGACGATCATGCCGCAGGGGTCCGGCACACAGCCGTACACCTACAAGGTCGCGCTCGGCATCGCCCTGCTGCTGACCGTGGTGACGGCCGCGCTCGGCGCACTGCCGGTGGCGATCATGATCGCGGCCTTCGCGATCCCGATCGTCTACATCATCTACTTGTACGACGTGAACCTCTGGGAGGACGAGCCGATCCCGGTCGTCGCCGCGGCCTTCGTGCTGACCGGCGTACTCGCGGCGCTCTTCACCTGGATCTGGTCGGACAAGGTGGGGCTGTCGATCGCCAGCATCGGCGAGAACCGCACCGGCCCGTCCTTGCGGGACCTGCTGATCGTGCTCCTGCTGGTGCCGGTCGTGTCGGAGCTGATCCGGCAGATCGGCCCGCTCTACCTCGCCTCGCGGCCGCGGTACGACGACCTGATGGACGGCTTCACGTTCGGTGTGGTCGCCGGTGTCGGCTACGCGTGCTTCGAGACGCTGGTGCTGCACTGGGGCTGGATCAGCGGCGGCTTCGCCGGTCCGGGCAGCAGTGCCGGGACCTGGATCTCGATCGTCGTGCTGCACGGCTTCATCAAGCCGCTGATCTACGGCTCGGCGACCGGTCTCGCGGGTGCGGAGTTCTCCGGCCTCGGCGAGAAGTACGACGGGTTCACGCCGCGCTGGGTCGGCGGCCTGCTGCAGGCGATGGCGGTGAACGCGCTGTTCCAGGGCGGCATCTACCTGCTCGGCTTCGTCGGCGGTCGCGGCTCGACGATCGGCGCGATCCTCGGCGTCGTCTGGGGCCTGTTGCTGCTCGGCGCGCTGATCATCCGGGTGCGGACCGTGCTCCACAAGGGCCTCCTGGAGGCTGCGCTGGAGTCGGCAGCCCGGGGCGGTTCCAACCACGCGTCAGGCGATCTGGCGTTCTGCTCGCGCTGTGAGATGCCGCTGCTCCCGCATTCTGACTTCTGCTCGGCGTGCGGCAACTCGGTGCGATCCGTGCCGAAGTCTGCCCGCGGGGTGACAGCAGCCACGGGCGCCAGTGGGTACGAAGCGACGACTGGGGAGACGCAGGCATGAGCAACCAGCAGCCGCCGTACGGTGGTCAGGGCGGTCAAGGCGGACAGCCGCCGTACGGCGGGCAGCCGGGGCAGCAGCCCGGTCAGCAGCCCGGCTACGGACAGCAGCCCGGACAGCAGCCCAGGACAGCAGCCGGGTTACGGTCAGCCGCAGCAGCCGGGGTACGGCCAGCAGCCGCCGTACCCGCAGCAGGGGCAACCGCAGGGGTATCCCGGTCAGCAGCCGCAGCAGGGCTACCCGGGACAGCAGCAGACGTATCCCGGCCAGCAGCAGGGCTTCCCCGGCCAGCAGCCGCAGTACGGCGGCCAGCAGCAGTGGAACCAGCCTCCGCGCGGTGGCGGTGGCGGCAGTAGCAAGACCCTGCTGATCGCCGGCGGTGCGTTCGCGGTCGTCGCGATCATCGGTGTCGTACTCGCCCTGGTCTTCAAGGGCGGCGACGGCGACCAGGCCGACCCGACACCGACGCCGACGTCCGAGCCGACCTCGCAGCCGACCGAAGAGCCCACGGGCGAGCCGACCGGTGAGCCGACTTCCGAGCCCACCGGCTCGCCGACCACGGAGCCGACCACGGAGCCGAACGGCGGCGACGAGGGCATCGAGGTCGCCGAGGGCGTCTACGTGAAGCCGCAGACGGGGTACATCCGCAAGAGCGTCGACGGGTTCAAGGGCGTCGTCCTGGTCAAGCAGGGCGAGGGTGTCTTCATGGTCCAGGCCGCGAAGGTGACGGGTACCAGCGCAGCGTCGCTGCTCCCGCAGGTCCTCAAGACCGACACCAAGAGCCTGTCCTCGGTCAAGACCGGTCAGGTCAAGACGACGACACCGGGTCCGGAAGACAAGACCCCGGTCAAGACCCTGCTCACCCAGTCGTACTCCGGCATGCAGAGCAGCCAGAGCGGCAGCCTCGCGGTCGTCGGGTTCGTCGCCGTGGTGGAGCGGGAGGACGGGGTGTTCACCGTCGCCAGAGCGTACGGGCGCAAGGACAAGCTCTCGACGCTCGACCCGGACACCACGGCCATGCTGAAGTCGGTGCTGCAGAGTCAGTGAGCGGAAAGCGAGACAAGGGGACCGGCGGTAATCCCTGGGTCAACCAGACCGGACCGGACCCGGACGAGACCGACGAGCCGGAGGACCAGCTCCCGCCGTCGCCGTGGGACCTCGAGGTGGCGCCACCGCCGTCGCCTTGGGGTGACGGCGGCGCGCCCGGACCGGGTCCTGGACCCGGCCCGGGGTCCGGTCCTGGGTCCGGTTCCGGTCCGGCGACGCAGACCTCGTCGGCGTGGGGCGACAAGGTCGGCCCGCCGTCGTTGCGCCGCCCGCCGCCGGAGAAGAAGAAGACGGGCTTCTCCGTCCCGCCCCTGCTGATCCCGATCGGCGCCGGCCTGCTCGTGGTCGCGCTGGTCGCGGTCGTGCTGGTGGCGCTGTCCGGCGGCGACAAGAAGGCCGACCCGGGTCAGTCGCCGAGTCCGTCTGCCGGTACGCCGACCGCGCCGACGTCGTCGTACCAGCCGCCGCCGAACGCGCTCCAGGTCGGGTTCGGCGTCTCCCTCGTCCCGGCCCAGGGCTGGGCCGCGGTCACCTGGGAGAAGCTCGGCAAACAGGTCGCGATGTACCCGCCGGGCACCACGCCGAGCCCGACCGCCGAGGCGAGGGCGTTCTTCTGGGTCCGGCAGAAGCAGAACGTGACCGCGAACGCCTACCTGCTCGGGATCGTCGAGGGCGAGACCGAGAACGAGGTCGCGCAGCTCGGCAACGTACGGAACCTGCCGTGCCCGAAGGACGTCTTGGTGGAGTGCGTCGCGATCGACTACACCTCCACCGCGAAGATGAACGGCGAGGACGTCAAGGTCAAGGGCTTCGTCGAGGCCTACCGGCGCAAGGACAACGTGGTCACGGCGCTGGACTTCCGGACCCGGGTCGACTTCGCCCCGAAGGCCGAGGCGGACGCCGCGATCATGAAGAAGTCCGTGATCGACAGTCTGTGACGGATCCCCAGAACTACCTCGAGGAACAACTATGAGTCAGCAGTACGGTCCACCGCCGGGCCCGCCGCCGGCACCCGCTCCCGGCGGTTGGGGCACCGGGCAGCAGGCACAGCAGGCACCGCCCGCGCAGCGGGGTGGCGTCGGTGGCGGTGCCGGTGGTGGAGTCGGTGGCAGCTGGGGCCCGGGTCCGGGCCGGCCGAGCCGTCCGCCGAAGCCGAACCGGACGCCGTGGATCATCATGGCCGGCGCGATCGTGGCGGTGCTGCTGGTCGCGGTCGGCGTCGTGCTGCTGGTGAACGGCAAGGACGACAAGCCGACCACGCAGTCGACGCCGGAGCCGACGGGCCGCACCATGTACACGCCGTCGCCGACGCCGACCCCGAACGACTCCAAGGGGCCGAACGACGTCGGCGTCGAGGTCGGCTGGGGTATCTGGTTCACGCCGTCCAAGGGCTGGCTGCCGGACTGGGACAAGTCCCGGAGCGGGAAGAACTACATCCTGCAGCAGTTCAACGCGCGCGGGCTGATCGACGGGTACTACTGGGTCCGTCAGACCGAGCTGTACGACGCGAAGGGCTTCGCGGAGCACCTGGTCGACATCGAGTCGAACGGCATGGAGGGCGTCCGGATCGGCAAGGGCACCACGTGCAAGCCGGCGAACCCGAACATCAAGGCCTGCTACGCGGTGTCCTACACCGGCGCCTGGGTCGCCAAGAACGGCAAGAAGGTCCAGATGCAGGGCTTCGTCACCGCCTACCAGGACCAGTTCGACCGCACCACCGCCACCGACGCGGCCCTCGAGACCCGCGTCTACGCGCGCCGCGTCAACGAGCTGATCTACATGAACAACAGCGTGGTCAAAAGCTTCTGACAGCCCTCTGACCTGGGGTTCTTAGAAACTGTCGGCGCGGGACCGTACGGTGGAGGGCATGAGACAGGTCTCGGATCTCCAGCGTATGGTCGCCCCGCTGAAGGTGGTGTCGGACTTCGATCCGGCGGGTGACCAGCCGGCCGCGATCGCGGACCTCGAGCGGCGGATCAACGCCGGCGAGCAGGACGTGGTGCTGCTGGGTGCCACCGGTACGGGTAAGACCGCGACGATCGCCTGGCTGGCCGAGAAGGTCCAGCGCCCGATGCTGATCCTGCAGCCGAACAAGACGCTCGCCGCCCAGTTCGCGAACGAGTTGCGGCAGTTCTTCCCCGCCAACGCCGTCGAGTACTTCGTGTCGTACTACGACTACTACCAGCCCGAGGCGTATGTCCCGCAGACGGACACCTACATCGAGAAGGACTCCTCGATCAACGAGGAGGTCGAGCGGCTGCGGCACTCCGCGACCTGGTCGCTGCTGACCCGCCGCGACGTGATCGTGGTCGCGACCGTCTCCTGTATCTACGGCCTGGGCTCCGCCGACGAGTACCTGAACCGCATGATCCATGTGAAGGTCGGCACCGAGATGGACCGCGACGGCCTGCTCCGCAAGCTGGTCGGCGTGCAGTACGCACGCAACGACCTGGCCGGGACCCGCGGCACGTTCCGGGTCCGCGGCGACACCCTCGAGGTCTTCCCGGTGTACCAGGAGCTCGCCGTCCGGGTGGAGTTCTTCGGTGACGAGATCGAGCGGGTGATGACGCTGCACCCGCTGACCGGTGAGGTGATCAGCGAGGAGGACGAGGTCTACATCGGCGCCGCCACGCACTACGTGACCGCGCCGGAGCGGATGGAGCGCGCGATCACCTCGATCGAGGCCGAGCTGGAGGAGCGGCTGGCCGAGCTCGAGCGCGGCGGGCAGTTGCTGGAGGCGCAGCGGCTCCGGATGCGTACGACGTACGACATCGAGATGATGCGGCAGATCGGGACGTGTTCCGGGATCGAGAACTACTCGCGGCACACCGACGGGCGCGAGGCCGGTACGGCGCCGCACTGTCTGCTGGACTACTTCCCCGAGGACTTCGTGCTGGTCATCGACGAGTCGCACGTGACCGTCCCGCAGATCGGCGGGATGTACGAAGGGGACATGTCCCGGAAGCGGACCCTGGTCGAGCACGGCTTCCGGCTGCCGTCGGCGATGGACAACCGGCCGCTGCGCTGGGAGGAGTTCCTGGAGCGGATCGGCCAGACCGTCTACCTGTCCGCGACCCCGGGGCAGTACGAGCAGGACAAGTCCGACGGGTACGTCGAGCAGCTCATCCGGCCGACCGGTCTGGTCGACCCCGAGGTGATCGTGAAGCCGACCAAGGGCCAGATCGACGACCTGATCCACGAGATCCGGCTTCGCGTCGAGCGCGACGAGCGGGTCCTGGTCACGACGCTGACCAAGAAGATGTCCGAGGACCTGACCGACTACCTGCTCGAGATGGGGATCCGGACCAGGTATCTGCACAGCGAGGTCGACACGCTCCGCCGGGTCGAGCTGCTGCGCGAGCTGCGGATGGGGGAGTACGACGTTCTCGTCGGTATCAACCTGCTCCGTGAGGGTCTGGACCTGCCCGAGGTGTCGCTGGTCGCGATCCTGGACGCCGACAAGGAAGGCTTCCTGCGGTCGGGCCGTTCGCTGATCCAGACGATCGGCCGCGCCGCGCGGAACGTGTCCGGCCAGGTGTTCATGTATGCCGACAAGATCACCCCGTCGATGGAGCAGGCGATCGACGAGACCAACCGGCGGCGCGCGAAACAGATCGCGTACAACGTGGAGAAGGGGGTCGACCCGCAGCCGCTGCGGAAGAAGATCGCCGACATCACCGACATGCTGGCCCGCGAGGACGCGGACACCGCCGAGCTGCTCGGCTCCGGCCGCACCCAGTCCCGCGGCAAGGCGCCGGTCCCGGGTGGAGGCAAGGCGAAGGCCGGCGAGAAGGCGAAGGAACTGGCCGGTGGGCTCCCGTCGTCCGACCTGGCCGACCTGATCCAGCAGCTGACCGACCAGATGCACAACGCCGCCGCCGAGCTCCAGTTCGAGGTCGCCGCCCGCTACCGCGACGAGATCTCCGAACTGAAGAAGGAACTCCGCCAGATGACCAACGCCGGCGCGAAGTAGCTCGCAGTGCGCCGGGGCTGCTGGTCAGCTCCGGCGTACGACGGTCTCGTGCGGTGACTCGTCCACGGTCAGGGTGAAGATGTCCGGCCGGGCGTAGTGACCGACCGAGTCGAAGTCGAAGTACCCGCGATCGAGCTCGGCGAGGTCGAGCTCCGCGAGCAGGATGCCCTCACCGTCGCGCAGCGGTCCGGCGAGGATCTCGCCCAGCGGCGAGATGATCGTGCTGCCGCCGTTGATCAGCACGGCGCCGTCCTGGGTCAAGTACTGGTTCGCGCTGATCACGAAGCAGCGGCCTTCGAGCGCGATGTGCCGCATGGTCGCCTGCCACTGCTCCCGGTCGTCGACCGTCGGCGCGCACCAGAGCTGCACACCCTTGGCGTACATGGACTGCCGGAAGAGCGGCATGTAGTTCTCCCAGCAGATCGCGGCGCCCAGCACCCCGACGTCCGTCCGGACCGCGGGCATCGTCGACCCGTCGCCCTGACCCCACAGGTACCGCTCGGCCGCGGTCGGCATCAGCTTGCGGTGATGGGCGACCAGCCCGTCGCGCGGGTCGATGAACACCGCCGTGCAGTACAGCGTCCCGCCGTCCCGTTCGATCACGCCGGCGACGAGATGTACGTCGAGCTCGCCGGCGAGCTCGGCCAGACGCGCGATCTCCGGCCCGTCCAACTCGACGGCGGCCTCCCGGTACCGGCGGAACAGCTCGCGGCCTTCCGGTGAGCGCGAGCCGACCGTGATCCCGAAGTCCTGCCCCTTCGGATAGCCGCCGAGAAACGCCTCCGGCAACACCACCAGCCGCGCCCCACTCGCCGCCGCCTCGCGGATCCACCGCTCTGCCTTCACCACGGTCGCGGGCGTGTCGAACAGCACGGACCCAACCTGCACAGCCGCCACCACCACAGAACCCATGCCGAGCAGCGTAGTTCTGTCCGCCCCGCGGTCTAGTCTGCCTGTCAGGGGCGGCTGGGCAGGAGGACGAGATGGGGCAGCTGAGTGACGGGGACGTGCTCGAGTACTGCTTGGGGAAGGCCGGGGCTTGGCAGGATGAGCCGTGGGACGGGGACGTGGTCGCGAAGGTGGGGCCGAAGATCTTCGCGTTCCTCGGGGGCGGTGCGGTCGGTCTGAAGTGCGGGGCGAACCGCGAGGAGGCCGACGAACTGGTGGACACCTACCCGGACGACGTCAGCAAGATGGCGTACATCGGGCGCGCCGGCTGGAACACGGTGCGGCTCGGGGGAGCGGTGCCGGACGACGAGGTGCTGGAGCTCATCGACGCGTCGTACGACACGGTGGTGGCGAAGCTGCCGAAGCGGCAACGACCGACGGCCGGCGGTTGATCGGCGGTCAATGGATTACGCCCTGCGACTATTCCTGACAGCGCTGTGATCATTTCGACAGGCGGACACGTGTCCTGGATTTGGAGACTTGGACGTCGAGCCGTCAGAATGGACCTTGAGAAGGGGAGTATTCCTTTTGCGGCGGCATCGTCATCACGGTCAGGGCTCGTCCCGAACCCGGTGCCCTCGGTGTCACTCAGTGTCACTCTGAGTGACGCGGAAGAGACCTTCGGAGTCGATTTTTCGTCTGAGCTCCGGAGGATTCCGTGCACGTTGCTGACTATGTCTGGTACATCACCGTCGGCGTGCTGCTCGCGCTGCTGGCCTTCGACGTCTTCGTCATCGGCCGTCGCCCGCACGAGCCGAGCACCCGCGAATCGGCGACCGCCATCGCGTTCTACGTCGGACTCGCGGTCGTCTTCGGCCTCGGCGTCTGGTGGTTCTCCGGCGGGCAGTACGCCGGGGAGTTCTTCGCCGGCTGGCTCACCGAGTACAGCCTGAGCGTCGACAACCTGTTCATCTTCTTGATCATCATGTCCAGGTTCGGCGTACCGAGGAAGTACCAGCAGACCGCGCTGCTGGTCGGCATCATCCTGGCGCTGGTGTTCCGCGGCGTCTTCATCGCGGTCGGCGCGGCCGCGATCAACCAGTTCTCGTGGATCTTCTACATCTTCGGCGCGTTCCTGGTCTACACCGCGATCCACCTCGCGAAGCAGGGCGAGAACGACGACGATGACTACAAGGAGAACGCGGTCATCCGGTTCGCGAAGCGCCGGCTGAACGCCACCGACGAGTACAACGGCGTGAAGCTGACGCTGAAGAAGAACGGCCGGCGGTTCGTCACCCCGATGGCGATCGTGATCATCGCGCTCGGTACCACCGACCTGCTGTTCGCGCTCGACTCGATCCCGGCGATCTACGGCCTGACGCAGGAGCCGTTCCTGGTCTTCACCGCGAACGTGTTCGCGCTGATGGGTCTGCGGCAGCTGTACTTCCTGCTCGGTGACCTGCTCCGCCGCCTGGTGTACCTGTCGCTCGGCCTGTCGGTGGTGCTCGCGTTCATCGGCGTGAAGCTGGTGCTGCACGCGATGCACGTGAACGAGCTGCCGTTCATCAACGGCGGTCACCACATCGACTGGGCGCCGGAGATCCCGATCTGGTTCTCGCTCGGCTTCATCATCGTGACGCTGGGCATCACCACGGTCCTCAGCCTCCGCAAGTCCCGCACGACGAAGACCGAAGAGGTCGACCAGCCCGAGCCTTCGGAGCCGGAGCTGCACCACAAGGAGTCCTGAACACAACAGATCGCCCCGGACCGCACAGTCGCGGTCCGGGGCGATTTTGTGTGTTCAGAAGCGCGCGGCAGTGACCAGCGTCGCCCGGCGGTCGTCGGTGAGCGCCTCGTTCTCCAGCCGTTTGCCGGTCTCGGAGGCGTGCAGCATTCCCGCCGGGGACACGAACCCGACGTGGTGCACCGGCTTCCCGTCCCGCGCGAAGAAGTACAGGTCACCCGGCCGCGCCTCGTCGAGCGGGATGTTCGGCAGCGTGTCCGCCTGGTCGTGAGCGTCCCGCGGCGTCCGCAGCCCGAGCACCCGGCTGACGGTGTGGATCAGCCCGGAGCAGTCCAGCCCGTACGCCGACGTACCGCCCCACAGGTACTCCAGCCCGAGGAACTGCTCGCCGAGGCGCAGGCGCTCGTCGGTATCGGACGGCTCGGACACGGACCGCAGTACGGCGTCCGGAAGCCAGCCCGACCCGCTGTCGGGTGTCGCCACCCGCGTGTACCCGTCGGCGTGCTCGTCGGAGGCCAGCACCGTCCCGAACGACAGCTCCGAAACCGGCCGGCCACCAGGCTCGGCGAGCAACGAGGCCGTCGGTACGGCGATTGCGACCGGGTCGGCCGCGCTCTGCGGCAGTTCGCCCAGGTGACTCGACGGCACCCAGCCCGGGTACCCGAGTTCGTCCTGGGAGGACGGCTGCCACGGCGCGAGGACCTCGGACCAGCCGTCCCGCTCCGAGCGCACCAGGACAGGCTCGGCGAACAGCAGCTGGGTCAGGGTCCGGCCGTGCAGGCCGAGCCGGGTCTCGGTGTCCATCGACTTGGCCCACGCGGCCAGGTCGGGTTGTGCGGCGGTGGCCGGCGCGTCGATGTCACGCGGCGCGTCCGGTGAGGTCCAGACGGTACTGATCGGGACCTTGGCGGCGGCTAACTTCATACGGTCAAGCCTGTCACGCCCAGTCCCGGAGCAGAAGGAAGGTGGATCAGCGAGCCGTCGTACCGGATCCCGCCGGTCACCGGCGCCTCGCGGAGCCACCAGGCGGCGTCCAGGTCGTTGACCGCCGTCGTCGGGTACGCCGAGACCAGCGCGGCCGCCGCGCCGACGCCGACGTGGCTCTCCATCATGCAGCCGACGATCGCGCCGAGGCCGTGCTCGCGGGCGAGTTCGAGGAGCGTCCGGGCCGGTGCCAGCCCGCCGCACTTGGCGAGCTTCACGTTCACCAGGTCGGCCGCGCCGTGCCGGATCACCGCCACCAGATCGCGGACGCCGTACACGGACTCGTCGGCGAGGATCGGCGTACCGACCCGGTCGGTCACCCAGGCCATGCCCTCGAGGTCGGCGGCGGCGACCGGCTGCTCGACGAGCTCGATCGCGCAACCGGCGTCCTCGAGCGCGCGGATCACCGTGACCGCGTCGCGCCGCGTCCAGCCCTGGTTGGCGTCCAGGCGCAGCCGCGGCTCGGGCCCGATCGCGTCCCGGACCCGGCGGACGCGCTCGATGTCGCCGGCCGCGTCGGTGCCGACCTTGATCTTGAGTACGTCGAACCCGTCCGCGACCCGTGCTTTCCCGGCGTCGGCCAACGCGTCCGCGTCGCCGACCGACAGCGTCACGTCCGTCCGGACTACGTCGGTCGTCGACCCGAGGAACCCGTGCAGCGTCTGCCCGCGCCGCCGCGCCGCGAGGTCGTGCAGCGCTACGTCGACGGCGTCCTTCGCCCCGAAGTTGCCGACCGCCGCGCCCTGCACGCGACGCAGCGCCTCGGTGAGATCGTCCGGTCCGAGGCCGTCGAGCGCAGTGGTGATCGGGCCTTCGATACAGGCCTGCGAGCCGGCGAGCGAGTCGCCGGTCACCTTCCAGACCTGCGGCGCCTCGCCCCAGCCGCTGTGCTCGCCGTCGCTCACCTCGACCAGGAGCGACTCGACGTGGGTTGCCGTCCGCAGCGCGGTGACGAACGGGGTGTGCAGCGGTGCCGAGACGAGGTGGGTGGTGAGCTTCACCGCACTGCCTCCAGGTTGTGCCGGTGGTTCCAGGCCTCGAGCGCGATGGACGCGATCAGCTGCTGCGCCTCGGTGTCCGGCAGGTCGGACGTCGTACACACGACGAGCACGAACGGCTCGGCGTCCTTCGGGCGAACGATGCCGCCGTCGTGCCGGATCCGGGTGTCCCAGCCGTTCTTGTGCTCGACGCGGGTCCGTTTCGGCAGCAGCGCGGGGATCTCGCCGTTCCACTGGTTGGAGGCCAGCAGTTCGCGCAGGTATTCGCCGTGCTCGCCCTGCTGGTTGCCTACCGCAACGAGGGCGCCGGCCAGGCCGGCCGGGCTCATCAGGTTGCTGATCCCGGCGCGGGCCGCGGGGACGTCGTCGATGCCGCGCTGGATCCTGGACTCCGGCGCGGGCGAGCTGGGCAGCGTCGCCTCGACCAGGGCGGCATGAGCAGCCGCGACTCCGACCTGCTCGAGCACCAGGTCGGTCGCCAGGTTGCTGGACCGGGTGATCATCTCGGTCGCCAGCCAGTTGAGCGGCACCTTCTTGCCCAGCTGTTTCCAGGTCTTGGGCGCCTCGTCCTCGTCGGGATTCACACCGAACCGGCCGCCGGCCGCGGACTCGAAGTCGTTGTGCACGGCCACCGGCTGGAAGATCGCCAGCTCACCGGCCTCGACCTTGCGCATCATCGCCATCGCCACCGGCAGCTTCATCGTGCTCGCGGCGTAGTGCGTCCGCTCTGCCTCGTGCACGAACACCGGCGTACCGTCCAACCGGCCCAGCCACACCCCGAACTCACCGGCCCCGTCGACCTGCCGCAGCAGCTCCGCGATTCCCATGCCGCTCACCCAATCACAGGCTCGGACCTGGCAGACTGCCGAGGGTGTCACGGGCAATCGGTCTCCTTATCGGCTTCGCGGCCGACCGGCTCGTCGGCGATCCCCGCCGCTTCCACCCGGTCGCCGGCTTCGGCCAGACCGCCGCCCGCCTCGAGAAGCGCCTGTACGCCGATTCGCGGGTCAGCGGCACTGTTCACACCGCCGTTCTCGTCGGAGGTACAACGGTTCTGGGCCTCGCGGCCGAGCGGCTCACCCGCCGGCATCCGATCCTGCACACCGCAGTCACCGCGGCCGCCACCTGGACAGTTCTCGGTGCTCGCAGCCTCGACCGCGAGGCCGAAACGATGGCCGCGTTGCTGGAGGAGAAGGACATCCCGGCGGCGCGCGATCGGCTCAGCCATCTGTGTGCCCGCGACGCGACCGAGCTCGAGGCCGACGAGCTGGCCCGCGCCACGGTCGAGTCGCTCGCCGAGAACACGTCGGACGCCTGCGTGGCGCCGCTGCTGTGGGGCGGGGTGCTCGGCGTCCCCGGGTTGCTGGCCTATCGCGCGGCGAACACGCTGGATGCGATGGTCGGCTACAAGTCGCCGAAGTACCTGAACTTCGGGTGGGCAGCGGCGCGGTTGGACGACGTACTCAATCTGCTGCCGGCGCGGGCGTGCGCGTTGCTCACCGGACTCGCGGCGGGTCGGGTGCAGGAGACGGCGCGCGTCTGGCGGCGGGATGCGCCGAAGCATCCGAGTCCGAACGCCGGGCCGGTCGAGGCGGCGTTCGCGGGCGCGCTCGGGCTGACGCTCGGCGGGACGAACAGCTACGGGACCTACGCGGAGGATCGCGGCACGCTGGGCGACGGTCCGGCGCCGACGGTCGCCGATGTCCGCCGTACGGCGGCACTCGCACGCCGGGTCGGGATAGCAGCGGCCGGCGTCGCGGCGATCGTCGCAGTGCTAGCAAAGGGGAAGCGATGGGGTTGAGTCATCGGCCGATGCGGATCGCGTTGATCCGGCACGGCGAGTCCGAGGCGAACTTGGACAAGACGATCTACGAGCGCATCCCCGACCACGCGGTCCCGCTGACGGCGCTCGGACACGAGCAGGCGGCCAAGGCAGGGCGGGAGCTGCGAGAACAGTTCGAGAACGAGCCGGTCCGCGTGTACGTGTCGCCGTACCTGCGGGCCCGGCAGACGCTGGACTCGCTCGGGCTGGACGACCTGATCGGCGTACCGCGGGAGGAGCCGCGGCTGCGGGAGCAGGACTGGGCGAACCTCCAGGACACCGCGGACATCGAGCGGCAGGAGGAACTGCGCGACTCGTTCGGGCACTTCTTCTACCGATTCACCCACGGTGAGTCGGGTTCGGACGTGTACGACCGGGTGTCGACCTTCCTGGAGACGATGCACCGCGACTTCGAGAAACCGGATGCGCCACGCAACGTGCTGCTGGTGTCGCACGGACTCACGATGCGGCTGTTCTGCATGCGCTGGTTCCACTGGTCGGTCCGGTTCTTCGAGTCGCTGCGGAACCCGGCCAACGCAGAAACCCGCGTCCTGCTCCGCCAACCGGACTTCCGCTACAAGCTGGACCGCCCGTTCGACCAGTGGACACCTCGCGAACCAACGGAACGCGAGCGCTCGGCCTGGTTGTAGGGTCCTGGGAGAGGGCTACTCGACGGGAGTGATCGCATGGTGGTGGACCAGATCCGCGCGGCGACCGAGGACCTGCTGGACGCGTTGACGCCGGAGCAGCTGAAGAAGATCTCGGCGCCGTTCGACACACCCGATCATCAGACCTGGACCTACCTGCCCGGTGCTGTGCCGGGCCTGGCGCTGACCGAGTTGTCGGCGGAGCAGGAGGCCCTCGTCGTCCGCCTGCTCGAACTCGTTTACAGCAAGCGCGGTCTGGCCGACTTCCGGGCCGTGATGGCGGCCGAGATCATCGTCCGTGGCCTCGGCGATCCGATGGAGGTCGCGGAGCTCGGGGGCTGGACGGGGTCGACGGTCGGCGACCGCTACTACCTCCGCGTGCTCGGCGACCCCGCCGGGACCGAACCGTGGGCCTGGCGGCTCAACGGTCACCATCTGGCGCTGCACGTGACGCTGGTGGACGGGGCGATCTCGTTCACCCCGCAGTTCTTCGGGTCGAACCCGGCGGAGGTCCTGTCCGGGCCGCATGCCGGCCGCCGGTTCCTGGTCGCCGAGCAAGACCTCGGCTTCCAGCTCCTGCACGCGCTCGAGCCGTCCCAGCTCGACGTCGCCCTGGTCTCGGACGCGGCGCCCGACGACATCCTGACCCGCCACGACCCGGTCGCCGACGCGTCACTGCTGCACCGCGGCCTGGCGTACGGCGACATGAACGAGGACCAGCGCCAGCTCCTGAGCCTCCTCATCGGTCAGTACGTCGGACGCGCCGCCGGGCCGATCGGGTTGCAGACGTGGAACGACATCACCGAGCAGGGGATCGAGCACCTGACGTTCGCCTGGGCCGGCGAGACCCAGCCGGGCGTCGGCAACCGTCACTACTACTCGATCGCCGGCCCGACCTTCCTCGCCGAATACGACAACACCCAGGACAACGCCAATCACATCCACTCGGTCTGGCGGGACGTCCGCAACGACTGGGGCACCGACCTCCTGGCAGCGCACTACGCCATGCACCGCTAGAGTCACCTACGTCATCGACGGCATCAGCAGGAACCCGGTGTGAATCCGGGGCGGTCCCGCCACTGTGACCCGTGAAGGGGAGTCAGGAACTGCCGCCGTCGAACCTGGAGTCGGGGCGTGGATACCCCGGGAAGGAACGCGTGCGCATGCCTGCGAAGCTGCTGTTGCTGTCCACTGCCGACACCGACCTTCTGGCGGCCGCCGCGGCTGATGCCGGGTGGAACGTTGCGAACCCGGCCCGGCTCGATCTCGCCGGCCTCGGATCCCTGCTCGACGACGCCGAGATCGTCGTCGTCCGGCTGCTCGGTGGGCGCCGCGCGTGGGAGGACGGGCTCGACGCGGTCGTCGCCTCGGGGAAGCCCGCGGTGGTCGTAAGCGGCGAGGCCGCGCCGGACGCCGAGCTGATGTCGCTGTCGACCGTGCCCGCCGGTGCGGTCACCGAGGCGCTCGCCTACCTGCGGGAAGGCGGCGCGGACAACCTCCGCAACCTGGCCGGCTTCCTGCGCGACACGCTGCTGCTGACCGGCGACGAGTTCGAGCCGCCGCGCGCGCTCCCGGCGTACGGCGTCCGTGGGTCCTTCGTCGACGACGACCGTCCCGTGGTGGGGATCGTGTACTACCGCGCGCACGAGATCTCCGGGAACACCGCCTTCGTCGACGCACTCGCGGCGGCGGTGGCCGAGGCCGGCGCGCAACCACTTCCGGTGTACTGCGGGACTCTGCGCGGGCTCGACCCGGCCGAGAACGTCGGGCTCTTCGATCTACTGCGGAAGTGCGACGTACTGGTCACGACGCTCCTCGCTGCGGGCGGTGCGGTGGCGGCCAACGCGAGCGCGGGCGGTGCGGACGACGCGTGGGACGCGGGCGCGCTGGCGTCGCTCGACATCCCGTTGATCCAGGGGCTCGCGCTCACCTCGACCCGCGAGCAGTGGGTGGAGAGCGACGCGGCCGTCAGCCCGCTGGACGCGGCGACGCAGGTGGCGATCCCGGAGTTCGACGGTCGGCTGATCACGGTCCCGTTCTCGTTCAAGGCGTACGACGCCGACGGTCTCGCACGTTATGCGCCGGACGCGGAGCGGTGCGCGCGGCTGGCTGGGATCGCGGTCGCGCATGCCCGGCTGCGGCACGTTCCGCCGGCCGAGAAGCGGATCGCGCTGGTGCTGTCGTCGTACCCGACCAAGCACGCGCGGATCGGGAACGCGGTGGGGCTGGACACTCCGGCATCGGCGGTCGTCCTGCTCGGGCAGTTGAAGGACGCCGGGTACGACCTGGGCGACCTCGATCTGAGCGAGCTGCAGGGCGCGGACGGAGCTGACGGTCTGATCCACCGGTTGATCGCGGCGGGTGGGCACGATGTCGACTGGCTGACGGACGAGCAGTTGGCCAACGCGGTCGCCAAGGTCCCGCTGTCGACGTACGCGACCTGGTTCGGCCGGGTGCCCGAGTCGTTGCAGGAGGCAATGACCGGGGCGTGGGGCGAGGCGCCGGGGGAGTTGTACGTCGACACGTCCGGCGACGAGCCGGCGATCGCGCTCGCCGCGCTGCGGTTCGGGAACGTCGTGCTGATGATCCAGCCGCCGCGTGGCTTCGGCGAGAATCCGGTCGCGATCTACCACGACCCGGACATGGCGCCGTCGCACCACTACCTGGCGGCGTACCGCTGGCTGGAGGCGTCGCCCGACGAGGGCGGGTTCGGCGCGCAGGCCGTCGTACATCTCGGGAAGCACGGCACGCTGGAATGGCTGCCGGGCAAGGGGATCGGGATGGCGGCCGGCTGTGCGCCCGACGCCGTCCTCGGGAACCTGCCGATGGTGTACCCGTTCATCGTCAACGACCCCGGCGAGGGCACGCAGGCGAAGCGGCGGGCGCACGCGACGGTCGTCGACCACCTGGTGCCGCCGATGGCGCGGGCCGAGACGTACGGCGACATGGCGAAGCTGGAGTACCTGCTCGACGAGTACGCGACGGTGTCGGCGCTCGACCCGGAGAAGGTGCCGACGCTGCGCGCGCAGATCTGGACGCTGATCCAGGCGGCGCAGCTGCACCACGATCTGCACACGTCGGAGAAGCCGCAGGACGACGACTTCGACGAGTTCGTGCTGCACCTCGACGGGTACCTGTGCGAGATCAAGGACGTGCAGATCCGCGACGGGCTGCACGTGCTGGGCGGGGCGCCGGCCGGGGAGGCGCGGATCAACCTGGTGCTCGCCGTACTGCGGGCCCGGCAACTGTGGGGTGGTTCGTACTCGATCCAGGGGTTGCGGACCGCGCTCGGCGAGGCGTTCGGCGTCGACGAAGCTGCCCTCCTCGCCGACCCGGGCCGTGCGGTGCCGGAGCTCGCCGATCTCGCGACCCTCGCCGACCTTCCGGCGGTAAGCGGTGCCGACGGGGTCGACCTGTTGGAGGCCGTGGCGCGCAAGCTGGTCGTCGGGATGGAGACGATGAGCTGGGACGCGACGAAGGTTCCGGTGGTCGTCGCCGAGGTGCTGGGCCGCGACTCCGAGGAGGTCGAGCGGTCGCTGAGGTTCGCGGCCGAGGAGGTTGTGCCTCGGTTGGGGCGGACCGGGGACGAGCTGACGAACGTCCTGCGGGCGCTGGACGGGCGGTTCGTCGAGGCGGGGCCGTCCGGTTCGCCGACCCGGGGGCTGGTGAACGTGTTGCCGACCGGCCGCAACTTCTACGCGGTCGACCCGAAGGCGATCCCGAGCCGGAACGCCTGGGACGTCGGCGTCGCGCTCGCCGACTCGCTGCTGGCGCGGCACCAGGCGGAAACCGGGGAGTGGCCGCGGTCCGTCGGCCTCACCGTCTGGGGTACATCGGCCATGCGCACCCAGGGCGACGACCTCGCCGAGGTGCTCTGGCTGCTCGGCTGCCGACCCGTCTGGGACGGGGCCTCGCGACGCGTCACCACCTTCGAAGTGGTCGGTCTCGAGGAGCTCGGCCGGCCGCGGATCGACGTGACGATCCGGATCTCCGGCTTCTTCCGGGATGCGTTCCCGCACGTCGTCGCGCTGCTGGACGAGGCCGTCCGGACTGTGGCCGCCCTGGACGAGTCAGCCGACGACAACTACCTGCGCGCACACGTAGACGCCGATGTTGCTGAAGGCAATGATCTGCGATCGGCCACTGCGCGGGTGTTCGGGTCGAAACCTGGTTCCTATGGAGCTGGGTTGCTGCCGCTCGTCGATGCGCGGAACTGGCGTACCGACGCCGAGCTGGCGGAGGTGTACGCCGTGTGGGGCGGGTACGCGTACGGCAAGGATCTCGACGGCGCGGAGGCCCGCGGCTCGATGGAACGCGCGTACGCCAGGATCCAGGTCGCGGCGAAGAACGCGGACACCCGCGAGCACGACATCATGGACTCCGACGACTACTTCCAGTACCACGGCGGCATGATCGCGATGGTGCGGCACCTGACCGGCGCCAACCCGAAGGCGTACGTCGGCGACTCCGCCGTACCCGCCCAGGTCAAGACGCGGACGCTGGAGGAGGAGGCCAAGCGGGTCTTCCGGGCCCGCGTGGTGAACCCGCGGTGGATGGCGGCGATGCGGCGGCACGGGTACAAGGGCGCGTTCGAGATGGCCGCGACCGTGGACTACCTGTTCGGGTACGACGCGACCGCGGGCGTCGTCGACGACTGGATGTACGAGTCGCTGACCACGGAGTACGTCGCCGACCCGGAGATGGCCGAGTTCTTCCGCAAGTCGAACCCGTGGGCACGGCACGGGATCGCGGAACGGCTGCTGGAGGCGGCGCAACGCGGGCTGTGGGCGGAGCCGTCGGCCGAGGCGCTGGAGACGCTGCGGAACGCAGTCCTTGAGACGGAGGGTGACATCGAGGACCGCGGCTGATTGGGTGGACGCATGCCTTCTGACCGCGCGAGAGTGCTGATCACCAACGACGACGGTTACCTCGCGCCGGGGATCCGCGCGCTCGCGCCGGCGATCGCCCAGCTGGGGTACGACGTACTCGTGGTCGCTCCGCTGCTCGACGAGAGCGGTGTCGGCTCCGCGCGGGCCGGGATGGTCGACCGCCCGGTCCGGACCGCGACCGAGGTGGAGAACGGCGTGACCTTCATCGGGATCGAAGGCACGCCCGCCCTGGCGGTGACGATGGCGCTGGCCGGCGCGTTCGGCCCGCCGCCGGACCTGGTGCTGTCGGGGATCAACCGCGGCCTGAACATCGGCGTGTCGATCTTCCATTCGGGCACCGTCGCGGCGGCCCTGACGGCGGCCGAAACGGGTACGTCGGCGGTTGCCGTCAGCCTCGACGCGGAGGCCCCCCAGCATTGGCCGACCGCGGCGACGATCGCCGGCGACGCACTCGGGTGGATCGCCGGCGAGCCGGCCGGGACGGTGCTGACGATCAACGTGCCGGACCGCCCGCTGGATCAGCTGGCCGGCGTACGGCACGCGTCGCTGGCCGTGAACCGGCGTACCCGTCTCGTCGCCACGACAGCTCCGACGGGCGAGCCGATGATCGTCGTGGAGCGCAACCCCCAGGCCGCCGCGGTCCCGGGCACCGACGAGGCCCTGCTCTCCGAAGGCTTCGTGACGGTCACGCCGATCGTCGGCATCCGCGAGGTCAGGGACGACGCCGCCGCGACCGCCTTGGCGAAGCGCCTGATGCAGTAGGTCCGCTGCCTGGTCAGAGGAGGCCGGCTGCGACCAGGTACTTCCCGACCCGGGCGACCTCGTCGGCGTCCAACGGGATCTGGGGTGGCGCCATCACGCCGTACTTGATCACGCCACGCAGTTGCAGCGCCGCCTTGAACGCCCCGAGGGCGGAGGAGCTCGTGCCCATCCGGGCCGGGTCGCCGACCCCGATCAGTTCGAACAGCCGCACCAGCCGTTCCTGCTCGGCGCGCGCGTCCTCCCATTCGCCGGCGGCCGCGTGGCCGAAGAGCTTGACGTAGCCGTGGGGGTCCACGTTGCCGAGCCCCGGGACCACTCCGTCGGCTCCCATCCACAGCGCGTTGTCAACGGTCAGCTCGGAGCCCGTGAGCACGCTGAAGTCGGTGATGTCACCCCGGTCGCGCGCCCGCAGGACGACGTTGCGCAGACCGCCGTCGTCGCCGCTGGAGTCCTTCAGACCCGCCAGTACTCCGTCGGCCGCGAGCTGTAGCACCAGATCGGCGCCGAGCTTGGTGTGCACCGATACCGGTAGGTCGTAGGCGAACACGGGGAGCCCCGCGGCCGCCGCGACCATCCGGAAGTGGTTGTCGATCTCCGCCGGATGGGTGCGGGTGTAGAAGGGCGCGGTGACGACGATGCCGTCCACACCGGCCGCGACCGCCGTCCGGACGTGGTCGATCACCCGCAAGGTCGCCATGTCGATGACACCTGCCAGTACCGGCAACCGGCCTGCCACGTGGCCCACCACCGTGTCCAGCACCACCCGGCGGTGTCCGTCCGGCAGGTACGCCACCTCGGAGGTGGAGCCGAGGACGAACAGGCCGCTCACGCCGCCGTCGATCAGGTGGTCGACCAGCCGGACCAGGGAGGCGGTGTCCACCTGGTGATCCGGCGTGAACGGCGTACAGACAGGTGGGATGACGCCGGTCAGGCGGGCGGGCAAGGTCATGAACGCTCCAAAGCTTGGGTGATCAGGTCATCGGTGGACTCGCGCGCGACCACGGGGTGATAGCAGCGGAACAGGTGCGCCGGGTCGGCGGCATCGGACTCGAACTCGGGCATCGACCCGGAGCAGATGTCGTCGGCCTTCCAGCAGCGGGTCCGGAACGGGCAGCCGCTCGGCGGCCGAGTCGCCGACGGCACCGGCCCGACCAGCGGGATCGGGTCGATCGGCGAGATCAGGCCGGGGGTCGCCGAGAACAGTGCGCGGGTGTACGGATGCCGCGCCTGCCGGGCGATGCCGGCCGCCGGTGCCTGCTCGACGATCCGGCCGAGGTACATGGTGACCACCCGGTCACTCATCCGGCGGACGGTCTGGATGTCGTGCGAGACGAACACCATCGCCAGACCGAGGCGTTCCTTGAGGTCCAGCAGCAGGTTCAGGATCTGCGCCCGGACGGAGACGTCGAGAGCGCTGGTCGGCTCGTCGGCGACCAGGAGCGACGGCTCGAGTGCCAGCGCCCGGGCGATCGCGACGCGCTGCCGCTGGCCGCCGGACAACTGGCCGGGCAGGGCGTCGGAGACGCTCCGGGGCAGCCCCACCAGCGCCATCAACTCCCGCACGCGTTCGTTGCGCTGGGCAACGGTGCCGCGACGGTGCACGTCGAGCGGATCACGCAGTACCCGATGAACCGGCAGCCGGCGGTTCAGGGCCGTCGACGGGTCCTGGAAGATCATCCCGGTCCCGGCGCCGATGGCCGCGCGGCGTTCGGCCGGTTTCATCGACCAGATGTCCCGGCCCCGGAACGAGGCCGTGCCCTCGGTCGGTTGCTGGACACCGACCATGACCTTGGCCAACGTGGACTTCCCACAGCCGGACTCGCCGACCACGCCGACGGTCTCACCGGCGGCAACGGTCAGGTCGGCCCCGGTCAGCGCATAGACCCGATCTCTGCTGAAGACACCACCGGACCTGGCTCGGTGTACGACGTGCACGTCCGACAGTTCGAGCACCGTCTCCGTCATCGCAGCGCCTCCTTCTCCAGCGGCTCGAGGACAACTGCCGGATGGTGGCAAGCGACCAGGTGTTGCGAAGGCCGGCCGGTCAGCTCCGGGGCGGTGGTGCGGCACAGATCGGTGACCATCGGGCACCGGTCGGCGAATCGGCAACCGGCAGGGAAGTCGGCCGGCGAGGGCACCACGCCACGGATCTGGGTCAGCCGGGCCGCGCCGGACTCCAGCGACAGGACCGATCCGAGCAGGCCACGGGCGTAATGGTGCGCGGGCTCGCCGACCAGGTCGGCCGTGACACCGGTCTCGACGATCTGGCCGCCGTACATCACCACCACCCGATCGGTGACGTCGGCGACCAGCGCCAGGTCGTGCGACACCAGGATCAGGGCGAAGCCGAGTTCGGCGCGCAACCGCAGCAGCAGCTGGATCACCTGCGCCTGCACGGTGACGTCGAGTGCCGTGGTCGGCTCGTCGGCGACGATCAGCTTCGGTTCCCGGGACAACGCCATCGCGATCAGCACCCGCTGGCGCTGACCACCGGACAGCTCGTGCGGGTAGCTGGTCAGGGTGCGCTCGGGATCGAGTCCGACCAGTTCCAGCAGTTCTGCCGGAGTACGCCGGCCGCCGCGGCGGACCACCTGCTTCAGCTGCGCCTTGATCGTCATCGCCGGGTTCAGCGAGGACAGCGCGTCCTGGTAGATCATCGCCATGTCGTGACCGAGCAGCCGGCGCCGCTCCGGGCGCCGCAGACTCAGCAGGTCCTTGCCGTCGAACCGGATCCGGCCACGGATCCGAGCGCCCCGCGGCTCCAGCCCCATCACGGCGAGCGCGGTCAGCGACTTGCCGCAGCCGGACTCACCGACCAGACCGAGCACCTCGCCGGGCCGTACGTCGAAGCTGATCCCGTCGACGACGTCCACCCCGTCGTGCCGGCCTTCGAAGCCGATCGCCAGCTGCTGCACGGACAGTACGGGTTCACCGTCCGGCAAGGGCCGCGCTCGTTCCCGCAACCGCGTCGCCGCCAGGTCCAGACCGGGAAGCTCGACGAGTTCGCCGGAGCCCGGCTGCGCGCTCTCCAGCGGGTCCTTGACCTGCTTCTTGCTTGCGTCCCGACGCCCACCCGGCGCCGCCCACGCGTCGGAGACGGCCTCGGACAGGATGTTCAGGGACAGCACGGTGATCAGGATCAGCAGTCCCGGGAACACCGTCGCCCACCAGCCACCCAGCAGCACCATGTTCTTGCCGTCGGCAATCACCGAGCCCCAGGAAGGCTCCGGCGGCCGCACCCCGGCCCCGATGAAGGACAGCGACGCCTCGAAGACGATGGCGTCGGCAACCATCACCGTGCAGAACACCAGTACCGGAGCGGCACAGTTGATCGCCACGTGCCGAATCAGGATGTGGTGGGTCCGGGCGCCGATGATCTTCTCCGCGACCACGTAGTCCTCGCCATACTGCGCGAGCACGTTGGCGCGGACCACCCGGGCGACGGGCGGCGTGTAGAGGAAGGCGATCGCGATCACGAGGACCGGGACGGATCCACCGAACACCGCCACCAGGACGGCGGCCAGCGCGATCCCGGGGAACGCCATCACGACGTCGAGGATCCGCATCACGGTCTCGTCGACCGCCTTGCGGGAGGTGGCCGCGACAGCTCCGACGATCGCGCCCGCGGTCAGTGCGAGCGCGGTCGCGCCGAGACCGATCATCAGCGACCAGCGGGCGCCGTACACGAGCCGGGTGAAGATGTCACGGTTCGCGCTGTCGAGCCCGAACCAGTGCGCCCCCGACGGGCCGCCGCCGGCGTCCTCCTGCGTCAAGATGTCGTACGGCGTCAGCAGCGGAGCGAGCACCGCGGCCAGGATCACCACCGCGAGAACCGCGACAGCGAGCCAGGCCGCCGGCGGCAGCCGCTTGAAGTTGCGCATCAGGCAGCGCTCCTCAGTCGCGGGTTGACCAGCAGGTACAGCACATCGACGACGAGGTTGACCACCACGAAGCCGACCGCGATGGTCAGTACGACGCCCTGCACCACGGCCGGATCACCGTCGCGGACGGCGTTGATCATCAGCGTCCCCATCCCCGGCAGCGTGAAGATCTGCTCGATCACGACAGCACCGCCGAGCAGGTACCCGATCCGCAGGCCGAGCACGGTGAGCGGGTTGATGAGCGCGTTCCGCAGAACGTTGCGTCCGACCACGACCACCGGCGGCAGGCCGCTGCCGATCGCGGTCCGGACGTAGTCCTTGTCGAGCTCCTCGACGACCGACGTACGAATGATCCGGGTCAGTTGCGCGGCCACCGGCAAGGACAGCGCCAGCGCCGGCAGCGCCATCGTTCGCAGCCAGGGCGCGATCCCGTCGGCCGGATTCACGTAACCGCTCGGCGGAAACCAGCCGCGGTCGACGGCGAGGTACTGGATCATCAGCAGCGCGAGCCAGAACGAAGGCGCGGCCACGCCGATCAGCGAGACCAGCCGGATCGCCTGGTCCGGCCAGCGGTCCCTGAAGATCGCGGCGACGACACCGAGCAGCAAGGCCAGCACCAGTGCGATCAGCAGTCCCAGCAGGGTGAGCTGGAACGTCAGGGGCATCGCGGTAGTGACCGACTGCAGTACCGGCGCCTTCGTCAGCACGCTGGTGCCCAGGTCGCCGTGCAGCAGGTCACCGACGAAGTGCACGTAGCGCACCGGCAACGGGTCGAGCAGACCGTTCTCCTGCCGGAAGCTGTGCAACTGCTCCTCGGTCGGGTTGGCGCCCTGGAAGTACGCGACCGCCGGATCGTTGTTGGAGAACCGCATCACCAGGAAGACGAACGCGATGATGCCGAGCAGCAACGGAACCAGCAGCAGCAGCCGGCGAACCAGCATTCTGACGATGACGGCCACAGTCGGTTACCTCAGGCCCGCTTCGCCTGCAGCAGGTTGATCCCCGGATAGGGCTGCGCCTTGATCCCGCTCAGCTTCTTGGAGTCCCAAGCCGTCATCAACTCGGTGTGGACGACGGGATACAGGACCGCCTGCTCGGCGACCAGATCGAGGTACTCGTGGGTCAGCTTGGTCCTGGTGTCCGCGTCGGTGGCCCGGACCGCCTCGTCCATCTTGGCGAAGATCACCTTGGCGCCGGCACTGGTCTCCCAGCGCGTGTACTTCATCCACGATCCGCCCTGGGTGTAGTTGTAGCGAAGGATCAGGTCCGCGTCGGCGCCGAACTGGTTCGGGTTCGACGCCGCCGCGACCACCTGGTAGTCGGCGTGCTGGTCCATCTTGGTGAACACCGCGGCGGTGTCCTGCGGCTCGAGCGTGGTCTTCACGCCGATCGCGTTCCAGGACGCGGCGATGGTCGGCAGGCAGTCGACGATCCAGCTCACGTTCACCGCGAGCAGGTTGATCGACAGGTTCGTCACGCCGGCCTCGGCGAGCAACGCCTTGGCCTTCGCCGGGTCGTAGCTGTAGACGGTCTTCGCCTTGGCGTAGGCCGGGTTCTCCTCGTTCAGGAACGACGTACTCGCCTTGCCGCGGCCCTTGAGCGCGACCTCGATCATCTTCTGGGTGTCGATCGCGGTGAACAGCGCCTGCCGGACCCGGACGTCGTCGAACGGCTTGGTCGCGGTGTTGAACATCAGGAACAGGTGGTTCATCCCCTTGCCGCCCTCGACCGTGAGGCCCGAGCTCTTCAGCTGCTCGATGTTGGCGTACGGGATGTTGTCGGAGATCTGCGCCTCGGCGCTGCCGCCGGAGATCTTCGCGACCCGGGCGGAGGAGTCGACGATGCTCAGCCAGTTCATCTTCTTGAACGCCGCCGGGCGAGGGCCGTTGTAGTCCGCGAAGGACTCGAAGGTGGTGTTCGACTTCGGCTGGTGCGAGACCTGTTTGTAGGGACCGGACCCGACCGCCTTGCCGTTCTTGGCCAGGTCCCAGGCGCCGGCCTGGGAGAAGACGTGCTTGGGCATGATCTTCGCGATCGTCAGCCGGGGCGCCCCGTCGGGGAACGGGAAGTTCAGCACCAGCTCCACGGACTTGTCGTCGACCTTCTTGACCTCCTTCAGCCAGCTGGCGAAGAAGTTGTAGGTGAGCACCTTCAGCTTCGGGTCGAGGATCCGCTGGAAGGTGAAGACCACGTCGTCGGCGGTGACCGGCTGGCCGTCGTGCCACTTCGCCCCGTCCCGCAGGGTGAACTTCCAGGAGGTGGCGTTCAGGTCGGCCGGTACCTCCGTGCCCAGAGCGGCGTACGGCTGCCGGGTGATCGGGTCGGTGTCGAGCAGGCCCTCGTAGATGTGCTGCATCGCCGCCATCGTGAAGGCGGAGGCGCTCATGGTCGGATCCCAGCTCTGGTTGTTCCCGTAGCCGATCACCGCGGTGACCAGGCCGGTGTCGCGCTCCGGCGCCGACGGCTCCGGTCGAGGCCGGGCCACTGCTGCAGGCCGACAATCCACCAGTGATCGTCGCGGCTGCGCCGAGCGCACCGGAGTACTTCAGGAACGAGCGGCGGTCGAACCCTGTTTGGTTCACGATGCCTCCAGCGGCAGGGGGTGTGGCGGAGCTTCAGAGGAGGTAGGTTGTGGGACGTACTACGTCCTACGTCCTATGAGTGCCGACCTTAAGAGTCTGTTTCCGGGTCGGTCAAGACCGGAGGAGACACCGATGGCTGCTCGCCCCAGGCCGAAACGCAGTGACGAGCTGGCCAATGCGATCGCCGACCTGATCATCGAGCGCAATCTGGAGCCCGGCGCCGCGCTGCCTCCCGAGAGCGTGCTGATGGACGACTTCAGCGTCAGTCGCAACTCGGTCCGGGAGTCGCTCAAGGCCTTGCAGGCGCTGGGGATCGTCGAGGTCCGGCACGGCTACGGAACCTTCGTCGGCTCGGCCAGTTCGTCGGTGTTGCACCCTTGGCTGCTGTTCCGCACCCGCTCGTCCGGCAGCAGCACCG
The DNA here is from genome assembly GCA_963822475.1 of uncultured Actinomycetota bacterium. Taxonomy (GTDB): domain Bacteria; phylum Actinomycetota; class Actinomycetes; order Propionibacteriales; family Kribbellaceae; genus Kribbella. The sequence goes on along the minus strand of CAWGHT010000004.1, from coordinate 369,051 downwards.
AGCGCCTGCGGGAACTGCTCGAGATCCGGGAGATCCTCGAGACCGAGCTGACCCGTCGCGCCGCTGGAACCGGCGACGGCGAGCTCCAGCAGAAGCTGTCCGGCTGCGTCGCGCGGATGCGGGTCGACGGCCCGGACGCGGCGACCGCGGACCGCGCGTTCCACGAACACATCTGCGACGCGGCCGGGGTCCCGCTGGCCCGCGAGCTGGTCGGCCTGTTCTGGGACGTCTACCGGGCCGTCGAGACCGACCTGGACACCGTCGCCGGGTCACCAGGTGAAACCGCGGCGCGGCATCAACGCGTGGTCGACGCGATCGCCTCAGGTGATGCCGACCAGGCGGAAGAGTCCGTCCACCTGCACTTCGGCGAGGTCCGCGCCCGCCTCGGCACCGGCCCCTACCGAAGCAGGCCGGCCGATCAGTAGCGGAGGTGGCTGAACAGGTCGGCGTTGGACCGCACCGGTTGGCCGTCCGGTCCGGTCAGCATGTCCTCGAGTCCGATTCTGAGGTCGTAGCCCTCGGTCTGGGCCCAGCGCAGTACCGGCCAGGCCCACTGGTTCTCGCCGTGGACCAGTAGGTCGTCGCGCGGTAGCAGTTCCAGTACGGCGCGGGCCGCAGCGACTCCGTCCGGGCCGGGGGAGATGCCTGGGATCGTCTCGACGAGCACGCGGACCACGGGGCCGCCCCACGCGAGGTACTTCCGTGCTGCGTCGGGGGTGAACAGGCCGGCCTCTACACCGATGCCGTTGTGCAGCAGGAGGTCCGCGACGCGTTCGGCGCCTTCCTCGTGGAAGTTGACGCTCGCGAAGTCCGCCGCCGGCTCCCACGCCGCGATCAGCCGGAGTCGCTCCTCCAGGTCCGGGACGATGCCTTCCCTCGTCGACACGCCGACGGGCACACCTGGACAGTCACGTCGTACGGCGTCCACCGCTGCGTGCACGTCGGCGTACTCGAGGGTCTCGGGCCCACTCGCCCCGCGCGGGTGGATGTGCAGCGCGTCGGCTCCCGCGGCCACGGCTGCGGCGGCATCCCGTCCCAGCTCGCCGGGCGTGATCGGCACACCTGGGTGGTCCGCCCGCGTGCGGTCGCCGTTGAGACAGGCCTTGATCATGGGCACACGCTACGTGGCGAGGCCCACGTCCCCGGGGTGCGTTGCGGTGCGGGCGGATGTGCCATGATCGGGCCGACGGCTGTGGAGGAACACCGGTGACCAGCGTGCTGGGAGTCCGGGGCGGTCCCGCCACTGTGACCGGGAGCCATGGAGATTCACGGAGCTCGGAAGCCAGGACATCTGCTGCCGTCCGCAGGCTCGCGATTGTCGTGCGCCGGCGTACCGGCCGTAGCGGGCGTGGACACCCGCTCGACGAAAGGGACCACCGCCGATGCGGGCTCCGTCATTCAGCGGACCGTCGAACTCGTTCCCGTTCACCGCGATCGTCGGGATGGACGATCTCCAGCTCGCACTGATCCTCGCGACGATCTCGCCGGCCATCGGCGGCGTGCTGATCCGCGGCGAGAAGGGTACGGCGAAGTCGACCGCCGTCCGCGCCCTGACCGAGATCCTGCCTCCCGTCGACGTCGTACCCGACTGCCGCTTCTCCTGCGACCCCGACCACCCGGACTCGTCCTGTCCCGACGGCCCGCATGCGGGGGAGCACGCTGCGCCGGCCGGAGCCGCCTCGGACGTGCGGGGCGTGCTGCTCGGTTGGTGGAGTTGCCGGTGGGGGCGACCGAGGATCGGGTGCTCGGGTCGTTGCATCTGGAGAAGGCGCTCGCGGAGGGTGTCACGGCGTACGAGCCTGGTCTGCTCGCGGCGGCGCATCGCGGGTTGCTGTACGTCGACGAGGTCAACCTGCTCCACGACCACCTGGTCGACGTGCTCCTCGACGCCGCCGCGATGGGGCGTGCGACCGTCGAGCGGGACGGTGTCTCGGTGACGCACCCGGCGCGGTTCGTGCTCGTCGGCACGATGAACCCCGAGGAGGGCGAGCTTCGGCCGCAGCTCCTCGACCGGTTCGGGCTGACCGTCGACGTGGTCGCGAGCCGGGATCCCGCCGTTCGGGTGGAGGTGATGCGCGCGCGGCTCACGTACGAGGCCGATCCGGAGAACTTCGTCGCGAGGTACGACGGCGCACAGCGCGAACTCGCCGAACGCATCGTCAAAGCGCGCGACCTCCTGACCGAGGTGATCCTGACCGACTCGGCACTGCGCCAGATCGCGGAGATCTGCGCGTCGTTCGACGTCGACGGGATGCGCGCCGATCTGGTCACGGCCCGTACGGCGGTCGCCCACGCAGCCTGGTCCGGCCGCACCGTCGTCGAGGTCGACGACGTCCGCGCCGCCGCCAAACTCGCCCTCCCGCACCGCCGCCGCCGGAACCCGTTCGACGCCCCCGGCCTGGACGACCAGCAACTAGAAGAAGCAATCAACAACAGCACCCCACCCGAGGACCCGGACGACGACCCGAACCCAGGCGGACCGGGTGGACCGGGCGACTCCGGCGGATCGGGCGGGAGCGGCGCGGACGACCTCGGCCAAGCGGACGGCGCGGACGGATCGGGCGAGCCGACGGATGCCCCCCAGCCCACCGACAGCCAACCCGCCGACACCGACACCGACCCGGCGGGGCCGAACACCTTTCCCCCTCACCACAACCCGTCGGAGGACAGGTCGACCGAGTCGGACGGACCAGGCGCCGCGCCGAGTGGTGAGGTCGTGAGGAGTTCCGCGCCGTACAAGGCTCGGCTGCTGAGTGTTCAGATGGCTGGGGCCGGTGTCGCGGGGCGGCGGTCTCGGGCGATCACCGAGGTGGGACGTGTGGTGGGGGATCGCGGTCGGGTCGGGCGCGAGGCCGGGCGGCCGCATCTGCTGGGGACGATGCGCAACGCAGCGCCGTACCAGAAAGTTCGCGGACGCAGCGGCCCAGGCCTGGTGGTGCGGGCGGGCGACGTGCGGCTCGCGGTACGGGAAGGGCGGGAGGGGAATCTCGTGCTGTTCTGCGTCGACGCCTCCGGTTCGATGGGGACGAAGAAGCGGATGGGAGAGGTGAAGACGGCGATCGTCTCGCTTCTCCTCGACGCGTACCAGCGCCGCGACACGGTCGGTCTCGTCACGTTCGCCGGCGCCGCCGCGACGGTCGCGTTGCCACCGACGGGCAGCGTCGAGACCGCCGTACGACGGCTTGAATCCCTCCCGACCGGTGGCCGTACGCCGCTCGCCGAAGGGCTGCTGCAAGCGGCCGAGGTACTGCGGATCGCTGCGATCCGCGACCCGCGCCGGCGTCCGCTCCTCGTCCTCGTGACCGATGGTCGCGCCACCCACGGCGACAACGCGTTCGCGCGGGCCCGCCAGGCCGCCGGATGGCTTGCCCAGCGCGGGATCGCGACCGTCGTGGTGGACTGCGAGCCGCGCCGCGGTATCCGTCTCGGACTCTCCGCGGAGCTTGCCGCGGACCTCGGAGCGGAGTACCTCGACCTCGGAGACGTTGCCGCGGGCAACCTCATCCGGACGGTCGCAGAACGGGTAGCTCGGAAGGCGGCCTGAGATGCCGAAGGGACAGCCGGTCGCCGTACCGGAGGACGGCCTGACCACCCGCCAGCGTCGCAACCGTCCGCTGCTGATGGTGCACACCGGCGAGATGAAGGGGAAGTCGACGGCAGCGTTCGGGATGGCGCTGCGGGCCTGGAACCAGGGCTGGAACCTCGGGGTCTTCCAGTTCGTGAAGAGCGCGAAGTGGAAGGTCGGCGAGGAGAGCGCGTTCAAGGCGCTCGGCCGGCTGCACGAATCGACCGGTGAGGGTGGGCCGGTCGAGTGGCACAAGATGGGCGAGGGGTGGAGCTGGTCGCGGAAGGCCGGCACCGAGGAGGACCACGCCGCCGACGCGGTCGAGGGCTGGCGTGAGATCCAGCGCCGGCTGGCCGCCGAGACCCATGACCTGTACGTGCTCGACGAGTTCACGTATCCGATGAAGTGGGGCTGGGTCGACGTGGACGAGGTCGTCGACACGCTCGTCAACCGTCCCGGCCACCAGTACGTCGTGATCACCGGACGCGATGCGCATCCGAAGCTTCTCGAGGCCGCCGACCTCGCCACACAGATGACGAAGCTCAAACACCCGATGGACACCGGCCAGAAAGGCCAGAAGGGCATCGAGTGGTAATGATTCCGCGGGTGGTGGTTGCGGCGCCGGCGTCGGGGGCGGGGAAGACGACGGTTGCTGTTGGGTTGATGGCGGCGTTGCGGCGGGCCGGGCAGGTGGTGGCCGGGTTCAAGGTGGGGCCGGACTACATCGATCCCGGGTTCCACGCGGTCGCGACCGGGCGACCGGGGCGGAACCTCGATCCGATGCTGTCGGGCGAGGAGTTGGTGGGGCCGCTGTTCGAGCACGGTTCCGCCGGTGCGGACCTGGCCGTGGTCGAGGGCGTGATGGGGCTGTACGACGGTGCGCTCGGAACGGAAGGTTTCTCGTCCACGGCCCACGTCGCGAAGTTGCTGAAGGCACCTGTGGTGCTGGTGGTCGACGCGTCGGCGGCCGGCCGGAGCGTCGGGGCGGTCGTTCAAGGGTTCGTTGCCTTCGACACCGAGATCCGCATCGTCGGGGTGATCTTGAACAAGGTGGGATCGGACCGCCACGAGGCCGAAGTACGAGCCGGTGTCGCGCCGACCGGCGTACCGGTCCTCGGCGTCCTCCGCCGCGACACCCGCCTGACGGTCCCCAGCCGCCACCTCGGCCTGATCCCCGCCAACGAACAACAAACCCAAGCCGAACAGGCCGTAGACGCCGCCGCAGAACTGGTCCGCCAAGGCGTAGACCTACAAGCAGTAATAGCTGCCGCCCACTCCGCCGCACCCCACCAAACCAACCCCTGGACCCCAGCCACCGCCCCGCCGTCGAGTGCGGTTCGGCCGGTGGTGGCTGTTGCGGCTGGGCCGGTGTTCTCGTTCCACTACACGGAGACGACCGAGCTGCTGACCGCCGCCGGTGCGGATGTCGTCACGTTCGACCCACTCGTCGATCCGTTGCCTGAGGCAACCGCGGCGCTCTACCTCGGTGGCGGCTTCCCGGAACTGCACGCCGAGGCGCTTTCCGCGAACGTCGAGCTGCGCAAACAAGTGGCCGCCGCGATCGCCGACGGCCTCCCGGTGATCGCCGAATGCGCCGGCCTGCTCTACCTCTGCCGCGAGCTCGACGGTCACCCGATGACCGGCGTACTCCCAGCGACAGCCCGCATGACCAGCCGCCTCACTCTCGGCTACCGTACGGCGATCGCCGCGACCAGCACCGCGTTCTTCGACGAAGGACGCCGGGTGCGCGGCCACGAGTTCCACCGCACCGCGGTCGACCTCGAGGCCGACGTACAACCGGCCTGGCATCTGCCCGGCGGCGTCGAAGGAATCACCCTTCCCAACGTCCACGCGTCGTATCTTCACCTGCACTGGACCGCCACCCCGGACGTCCCGGCCCGCCTGGTCGCTGCCGCCCGCGAGCGTGCCCGGTGAACCTGGTCGTCGGCGTCGGACTCCGCAGCGGTACGCCGTACGCGGAACTGCGGGACCTGGTCACGACAGCCCTGGATGAACTCGCGGGCGAGGTGCGGCTGGTCGTCACGATCACCGGCAAGGAGAACGAGCCCGCGCTACAACAACTGGTCGCGCAGCTCGGTGCGGAGCTCCGCACCTTCACGAACGAGGAGCTCGCCCAACAGCCGGTGCCGACCCCGAGCGAGCAGGTCGAGCAACTCAAAGGAACCCCGAGCGTCGCCGAAGCAGCCGTCCTCGCAACCGGCGCCCAACTCCTGATCCCGAAACGCCAAACCCCCAACACCACAGTCGCGATCGGTGTGCAGCGGGCGGCTGGGTATGAAGAGCGGGATCGCGCGGTTGTGCAGCGGGTGATTGCTGAGCGGCGGGATGTGCGGCGGGGGTTCTTGGAGGTGCCGGTTGACGACGTGACGCTCGGGCGGGTGCTGGAGGCGGCGCATCGGGCGCCGAGTGTCGGGCTGAGCCAGCCGTGGGACTTCCTGGTGATCCGCGACCTCGCGACCCGCCGCAAGGTGCACGATCTCGCCACCGTTCAACGCGACGCGTTCGCCGCATCTCTCCCGGACGACCGCCGCGCCGCGTTCGACGGACTGAAGATCGAGGCGATCCTCGACACCCCGCTGAACCTCGCGGTGACCTGCGACCCCGGCCGCGGCGGTCGTCACGTCCTCGGCCGGCACGCCGATCCGCGAACGACGATGTTCTCCGCGGCGATCGCGATCCAGAACCTCTGGCTCGCCGCCCGCGCCGAGGGCCTCGGCGTCGGCTGGGTCTCGTTCTTCGAACCGGACGAGGTCGCCGCAGTCCTCGACCTCCCCGCCCACATCGAACTGGTCGGCTACCTCTGCGTCGGGTACGTCGACGAGTTCGCCGCAGCGCCCGAACTCGTGCGTTCCGGATGGGCGAAGCGGCGCCCGCTGTCATGGGCGATCCACCACGAGGAATGGGGCCGCCGCGACACGTCGATCGTCGACGACGCCCTCCAGGCCGCGCAGAACGCCGTACCGGCAACTGGTCAGCGAGTCCACGTCATCGTCGGCGGCGACGCAACGCAGCTGATACAGCCCGACGCACTGATCGTCGATCTGCACAGAGACCGCCCGCCGGCCGACTTCGGGGTGTTGTGGCGGCCGGCGCGCACACCCGCCGAGGCGGTCGAGTTCGGCGTCGAGATCGCCCGCGACCTCGCGCTGCAGGGCGTCGGCCAGCTCGCCGTACAGCTGGCCGAGAACTCGGAGCGTGCCGAAGCGCTCGCTCGCGGTCTACAGGTCGGTGCGTCGGCCTGTGGTCTGACACACTCCACGACATGACTGCAGTTATGTACGTGCCCGCGTTCTCGATGAAGCAGCGCGTGACGTTGATGGCGAACAAGTACGAGCTGATCGCCACCAACCCGGACGGGACCGACGGGGCGCTGCTCGCGTTCGCGCAGCAGAAGCGGATGGCGTTCAAGGAGCAGGTGACGTTCTACAGCGACGACACCAAGACCCAGCCGGTGTTCTCGTTCAAGGCCCGCAAGACCATCGACCTCGGGTCCGGGTACGACGTGTTCGACGCCGACGGCCAGGCGATCGGCTGGTTCAAGAAGGAGTTCGGCAAGAGCCTGCTCCGGTCCAGCTGGCAGCTCAGCGCGGCGGGCGTCGAGGCGGACGGCACCGAGCGCAACCAGACGATCGCGATCGTCCGGCGGGTCTGGGACTTCGTGCCGTTCATCGGCGAGATCCCGCTGCCGTTCATCTTCCACTTCGACTTCACCGACCGGTCCGGCGGGCAGCCGGTGCTGTCGGTGGAGCGGAAGATGTCGGTCCGGGACCGCTACCGGATCACCGTCCAGGACGAGCGCCTCGACTTCCGGGTCGCCGCCGCGATGACGGTCGCCCTGGACGCTCTGCAGTCCCGCTGAGTCGGTGCTGAGGCTCGGCGTACGACCACGGTAGTACGCCGGGCTCACTCTTTCGGGTGAACCTACCCTGAGTGGGCTTGGTTCCGGTCGGGCCCGGTGCGAGGCTGTACGTATGGGCGTAGCACAGCGCAGTCGACGGTGGTTGGTTCCGGTCACGGCAGTCGCGGTGATAGCGGGGGTGGGGGCACTTGGGCCAGTGGTCGCGGATGCCTCGCCGAAGCTACCCGGGATCTCCGCGCAGGATCTCCTCGCGAAGGTACAGACGGCGAAGGTCGACGGCCTGAGCGGCACAGTCCGCTCGGACGCGGACCTGGGCCTGCCGGCCATCCCCGGCGCACCGGCCGGTAGCGAGCAGCTGACCGAGATGCTGAGCGGTCAGCACACCGCGCGGGTCGCGTTCGCGAGCCCGGACAAGGCGCGGGTCTCGGTGCTCGACAACCAGGCCGAGCGGGTCTGGACCACCGACGGCAAGTCCGCCTGGGCATATGACTCGTCCCGGCGTGAGGCCGTCAAGCTGACAGTCCCCGAGCACAAGACGACGAAGCCCGAGAAGACGGTGCCGTCGTACGACCCGCAGGCAGTCGCCAAGCAGTTCCTCGACGCGATCGACCCGACCACCAAGGTCGAGGTCAGCGGTACCGAGAAGGTCGCCGGCCGGGACGCGTACAAGCTGCGCCTGGTGCCGAAGACCGACAAGACGACCGTGGGTTCCGTGACGCTGGCGATCGACTCCAAGACCTGGGTCCCGCTGGACGTGACCGTGATGCCGCGGACCGGCAACGACCCCGCGGTCGAGGTGGGCTTCAGCTCGGTGTCGTTCGACGTACCGGCCGCGAGCACGTTCACCTTCACCCCGCCGAAGGGTGTGAAGGTCACTGACAAGAAGGTTCCGTCGACAGCGGAGCCGAAGCGGGTCGCCCCGAGGCAGGTCGAGCCGAAGCAGATCAAGCCGGGTACGTCGAACGCGGACAAGCCGACCGTGATCGGTGAGGGCTGGGAGAGCGTCGCGATGATCCGCGGTGCGCAGACCGGCCAGCTGACCGGGAACGGGCCGCTCGCGCAACTGCTCGCGAAGGCTCCGACCGTGTCGGGCACGTGGGGCAAGGGCAAGGTGCTGACCAGCAAGATGGTGAGCGCGCTGATCACCGACGACGGCCGGGTCTTCGTCGGCCTGGTCACCCCGGACACCCTGCAGGCCGCCGCGGCGAAGGCCCCCCGCTGAACAGCCAGATGACGAGCGCGCCGGTCGTCACCCACGGGCTGACCAAACGGTTCCACAGCGGCCAGGTCGCGGTGGACGCGGTCGACCTGGAGGTGCCGGCCGGCAGTGTGTTCGGCTTCCTCGGCCCGAACGGGTCGGGGAAGACCACGACGATCCGGATGCTGCTCGGCCTGATCGCACCGACGGCGGGCGAGGTCCAGCTGCTCGGCGAGCCGATGCCGAAGGCGCACCTGCGGGTCCTGCCCCGGGTCGGCGCGCTGGTCGAAGGGCCGGCGTTCTACCCGTTCTGGACCGGCCAGGCGAATCTGCTGCGGTTCGACGCCGCCGACCGCACCGCCGACCCGAAGACCCGGAAGGCGCGCGCCGGCGAGGCGCTCGAACGGGTCGGGCTGTCGAACGCGGCCGGTAAGAAGGTCCGCGCGTACTCGCTCGGCATGCGTCAACGGCTCGCGATCGCGGTCGCGCTGATGCAGCGTCGCGAGCTGCTCGTGCTGGACGAGCCGACGAACGGCCTCGACCCGCAGGGCACCCGCGAGGTCCGGCACCTGATCCAGGAGCTGGCGAGTGACGGTACGACGGTGTTCACGTCGACCCATCTGCTCGCCGAGGTCGAGCAGGTCTGCACGCACGCGGCCATCATGAGCCGCGGGAAGCTGCTCCGGCAGTCGACGGTCGAGGAACTGCGCGCCGAGCTCCGTCCGCGGTTGGTCGTGCGTACGCCGGATGCCGGGACGGCGGCCGAGACGTTGCAGGGGTTGGGCGTCACGGATCTGAAGACGAGCGGTGAGACCGTCGAGGGCGATCCGGGCGAACTGCCGATCGAGAAGTTCGCGGCCGCGCTGGTCGCCGCCGACGTCCGCATCCACGGCTTCGGCCTGGAACGCCCAAGCCTCGAAGACGCCTTCGTAGCACTCACCGGGGAGGGCTTCGATGTCGCCGAATGAAACAACAGTCGAACCAACCCAGGGGTTGGTCGAGGCGCCACGGCCGAGTGCGGGGCGGCATACTCTCGCGTTGTTTCTTTCTGAGCTGCGGTTGGTGTTTGCGCGGGCTCGGACCCTGGTGGGGCTCGGGGTGCTGGCCGCCGTACCGCTGCTGATCGGCGTCGCGGTCAAGATCGCCGGCTCGGACAGCGGAGCCGACGGGTTCATCGGGCAGATCGCCGGCAACGGGCTGTTCCTGATCGTCGCCAGCCTCGGCCTGTCGCTGCCGTTCTTCCTGCCGACCGCGGTGACCGTGATCTCGGGGGAGTCGTTGGCCGGCGAGGCCAGCCTCGGCACCCTGCGCAACCTGCTCACCGCACCGGCCGGCCGGTCCCGGCTGCTCGCCGCCAAGATGGTCGCTCTCGCGGTCTTCTGCCTGGCCGCGACGATGACGATCTGGATCTCCGGCCTGATCGTCGGCTTCATCCTGTTCCCGGTCGGCGACGTCCTGCTGCTCTCCGGCTCGACCGTCTCGCTCGGCGAAGGCCTGCTCCGCGCGCTCGGAATCGCGCTCGTGATCTCGCTGTCGCTGCTCGGACTCGCCGGCATCGGCCTGTTCGTCTCGTCGCTGACCTCGACGCCGCTGGCCGCGATGGCGGCGACGTTCGGCGCGTTCATCGTGCTCGGCATCCTGACCGCGATCCCGCAGTTGCACGCGATCCACCCGTGGCTGCTGATCTACCGCTGGCAGTCGTTCGCCGACCTGCTCCGCGACCCGCCGTACTGGCACGAGATAGGCCGCAACCTGCTCCTCCAAGGCGGCTACCTCGCCGTCTTCTACGCCGCCGCGTGGGCGAGGATCACCAGCCGCGACATAACCTAGGCCGCGTGCAAGCTGACCTCGTGGACGTCCTGCGCTGTCCGGTGTGTGCTGACCGGCTGGCGCTGGACGACCGTACGGCGCGCTGCCCGCGCGGGCACGCGTACGACCTGGCCAAGCAGGGCTACCTGAACTTGTTGCCCTCGGCCTCGAACGGGATCGAGGGCGACTCGGCCGGGATGGTCGGCGCCCGTACGGTGTTCCTCGGCACCGGGCACTACGGACCGATCCGGGACGCGCTGATCCTGCAGGCCGGGCTGGGCGAGGACGACCTGGTCGTCGAGGTCGGCGCCGGCACCGCCTACTACCTGTCCGGTGTCCTCGGCCTGTCCCCGCACCGCCGCGGGATCGCGCTCGACGCGTCGAAGTACGCCGCCCGCCGCGCGGCCCGAGCGGACCCGCGGATCGCCTCCGTGGTGTGCGACGCGTGGCGTGAACTGCCGTTGATGGACGGCTCGGCGAACCTGCTGCTGAACGTGTTCGCCCCACGCAACGCCGCCGAGATGGCCCGCGTACTGGCTCCCGACGGCCGGCTGCTCGTGGTCACGCCGAACCAGCAGCACCTCGGCGAGCTCATCGACGTACTCGGAATGGTCAGCGTCGACGAGCAGAAGGAACGCCGCCTGGAGGAGTCACTCGCGGGGGAGTTCGAACGCGTCGGCACCGAGGTGATCGAGGAGACGATGCGCCTCGACCGGTCAGCCGTGGAGCAGTTGGTACTGATGACGCCGAGCGCCCGCCACCTGAACTACCGCGAGCTGTTGCAGCGCCTCGCCGTACTGCCGGAGCCGGTGCTCGTCACGTTGTCGGTGAACTTGTCGACGTGGTCGCGGACCTCCAGCACTCCACAATCGGCCTGATAGCAGCCAGCTCACGCTCAGCCTGCCTGCTGACGGGCAATTGTGTAGTGCTGCAGGTCCGGTCGGTCAGGCTGCCTGGCCTCCGATGACTTCGCGGGCGACGACGGTGCCGTGGTTCTCGGCCTCCACGTGCGCCTCGGACTCCGAGACCTTGGAGGCGTCGATCAGCTCTTCCATGCCCGGGGTGACCGGGGCCAGGGTGAGCTCGGCGGCGGCGGTCCGGAGGTTCATCCCGAAGACGTCGCCGAAGATGCGCTCGAGGTACGGCGTGGCGTGGTCCCAGCCGTGCTTCGGCGAGCCCGGCCCGTAGCCGCCACCGCGGGCGAGCGCGAAGATCGCCGGCCGCCCGGCCAGCGGGCGCGAGCCGAAGGCGAGGTCCTTGTCGATCACCAGCAGGTCGATCCACGTCTTCACGTGCTGGGCGATGCCGTAGTTGTACATCGGTACGGCGAGCAGGACCGCGTCGGCGCTCACGATCTCCGCCTTGAGTTCGTCGGCGATCGCCTGGGCCTCGGCGAGCGGCATCCGATCCGAATCGGCGACCGGCTCCTGGCCGATCTGGCCCGCGGCCAGGGTCGGCCAGACGGTCGCGGGCAGCGGGTGCTGTCCGAGGTCACGCCGTACCACGACACCGTCCGGGTGCTCAGCCTTCCAGGCGGCTTCTGCGCTGTCCGCGAGGGCGCGGGACACCGAGCCGTCCAGCCGGATGCTGGCGTCGACGCGTAGCAGGGTGCTCATTTGTTGTTCTCCATATGTGAGGGGGGCGTGCTCGTATTAAGCTGTATCGAAGATAGTCTGTCGGACAGAACATATTCAAGTCAGATCGTATTCCGGGTGGCGTACACCACGTACGATGGGGACATGTCCAGTACTCCGCCCGACATCGCGGCCCGAGGCGCGCGTGGGGTCGAGCCCGCGGTCGCCAGTGGCGCGCCGGTGGAGGCCGATCTCGGCTGGGCGCTGGGCGTCGTCTTCCGGCGGTACGCAAAGGCGTCCGCGGCGGCGCTGGAAGGGTTGCCCGGCGGACCGCGGGGCTACCAGGTGCTCGCCACGACGAGCGCCGAGGGACCGAAGCGGCAGCTCGACCTGGCCGCTCAGCTCGGCGTCGACCGGACCGTGATGACCTACCTGCTCGACGACCTGGAGAAGGCAGGCCTGGTGCAGCGCCGGCCCGACCCGGCCGACCGGCGGGCGCGGCTGATCGCGCCGACCGACGAAGGCCACGAGGCCCTCTGTGACCTCGAGCGGCGGCTACGGGCCACCGAGGACGAGATGCTGGGCATCCTCGACGAGTCGGAGCGGTCCAGCTTCCGCATGCTTCTGCAGCGGCTGGCGATGAAGGCCAACGCTGTCGACCCGCTGCACAACGCCTGCACCCTCGCCGAGGCCGACGACCCGGCTGCTACCTAGTCCGGCACCTAGTGCAGCGGCACGAAGCCTGACTCGTAGGCGCGGATCACCGCTTGGGTGCGGTCCCGGGCGTTGAGTTTGGAGAGCACGTTGGCGACGTGCGTCTTGACCGTCTGCAGGCCGAGGATCAGCTCCGCGGCGATCTCCGCGTTCGACAGTCCGCGCGCCATCAGCCGGAGCACCTCTTGTTCGCGCTCGGTCAACTGGTACCGGTCGAGTCCGGTCGCCGCCCGGGCGCCGACGTGGGCGAGTGCAAGGGCGCGGATCGCCTCCGGGAACAGCAACGACTCGCTCTTCGCGACCGTCCGGATCGCCGCGATGATGTCGTCCGGCGGAGTCCGCTTGAGCAGGAACCCGGACGCTCCGGCGCGCAACGCGTCGTACACGTAGTCGTCGTTCTCGAACGTCGTGACGACCAGCACGCGCGGTGCCGGGTCGAGGTTGTCCAGCAGCAGTCGGGTCGCCTGGATGCCGTCCACCGCGGGCATCCGGACGTCCATCAGTACGACGTCCGCGCCGGTACGACGTACCAGCGGGAGCACCTCCGCCCCGTCGCCGGCCTCACCGACGACTGTGAGGTCCTCCTCGGCGTTGATGATGGCCCGCAACCCGCTACGGATCAGCGGCTCGTCGTCGACCACGACCACCGACAGGTTCATTTCATCCCTTCGTCACGCTGACGGGTAACCGCACTGCCAGTTGCCATCCCGGGTCGTCGTCCTGCCAGTTCACCGGGCCGGCGTCGACGGTTCCTCGCAGTACGGCGACTCTTTCACGGATCCCGGCCAACCCGCGGCCGCCGCCGGAGTGATCCGACTTGCCGCTGACCGGGTTGGTCACGGCGAGCCGCAGCCCGGAGGCGTCGAGGCAGATCGACAGGCGCACGGCCAGCTCGCCGGCCGGGCGTCCGGCGTGCCGGATCGCGTTGGTCAGGCCTTCTTGGACGATCCGGTACGCCTCTCGGGACACCGCGGCAGGCAGCTGCTCCAGCGCGCCCGATCGTTCGACCTCGATCGTGATCCCGCCGGCCCGGGTGGCGTCGACCAGTCGGTCCAGACCCCCGAGCGTGGCCTGCGGCGTGGTCCGGGAACCCGGTCGCCGGTCGTCACGGAGCAGACCGAGCACGTGGTCGAGATCCGCCAGCGCCGCCCGGGCTGAGGTCTCCATCGCGGCCAGCGCGGTCTCGGCGAACTCCGGATCGGTGGCCAGCACGCGGCGGGCGGCCGCCGCTTGGATCGTGACGAGACTCAGCGCGTGCCCGACGCTGTCGTGCAGTTCGCGGGCGAGACGGTTGCGCTCGGCAAGGGTCGCGGTCTGCTTCTCGAGGAGCTCGATGCGCTCCGTCGCGGTCGGGCCGAGCACGCGAGGCGCCAGGTAGGCCAGCAGCGCGCCGACGGCGGCCGACAGCAGGAACAGGCCGGCGAGACCGCCGATCGCCGCGGCCGGCATCCACAGGTCGGTCCAGTCGCCGTGGATGTCGTACGACCAGCCGGGGACGATGTCGCGAGCACCGGGGGAGCGGAACGGTGCGGCCAGCCAGATCGCGCCGAGCCCGAACACGATCGTGCTGAGGATGCCGACGACGCCGCCGGCCAGCAGGTGCAGGCAGAACCACAGCGTCGTACGCCGCCGCTGCGCCCAGGTCCGCGCCGGACCGAGCGGTCGTTCCTCGAACCGCACCGCGAGCAGCGACTCGACCGCGATGCCCTCGACCTCGCGGACGGCAGGCAGCAGACCGAGCACGATCGGCGGCACCAGGCCGAGCAGGATCCAGATGGTGCCGGTGGCAACCTTCGGCAGTCCGAGGTCGCCGACGACCGCGCCGAGCGCGCTGTCGACCAGGATGAACGCGAGGACCAGCGCCGCGCCGAGCAGCAGGTACACCCAGCGCAGGTACGTCGACGGACGCCACAGGCAACCGATCGCCCGCCAGACCCGTCGCGTCACCTCTCGCACAGTCACATCCTGTCAAAGCCGGGGGAGTGTCACCTCCCTCCCCGGAGTGAACGGAGGGAAACCCGTGATTTCCGGCCGGCTCGCGGTGGGCTGGGTCACGAACAAGTTGAGCTTTACGCAAATTTGACGGTGTGTGGCCGAGTTCGGTCTCCGCGGGCGTCGCGATCTGCTGCTCCGGCAGGTACGGTCTGTGGTCGAGGCGGTGCCCGTCCGGTTACAGGATGTGTATGGGGAACGGCTCCAGGACGGGTGGTCAGCAGGACCGCGAGGACCCGGCGCGGCGGACGTCAATTCGCCGTGAAGACCCCGCGGGTGAATTGACCACCCTTCCGTATTTGATGTTTGATCAAATATCGGGACGAGAGAGGTCGATATGAGGTTGAGGCGTTCCGTCATCGCCCTGATGGCGGTCCTGGGGCTCGCCCTGGTGAGTGCGTGCAACGGCGACGACAGCGGCAAGCAGGCCGGCGGCGACGGGTTGCAGAAGGTCAACTACCTGACGTCGTTCAACACCTTCGGGCGTGAGGCGTACGCGTACGTCGCGCTGGAGAAGGGGTACTTCAAGGACGCCGGTTTCGACGTCAAGATCACCCCTGGCAGCGGCACCGTCGACGTGATGAAGCTGGTGGCCGGCGGTCAGGCCGACTACGGCATCGGCGACTTCACCGCGATCGCGATCACCCTCGCCAAGCAGAAGCTTCCGGTCACCACGGTCGGCATGATCCACCAGCGGTCGATGGCCGCGATCATGTCGCTCGAGGGACTGGGCATCAACACCCCGAAGGACCTGCCCGGCAAGACGATCGGCGACCAGCCGGGCTCCACCAACACGGTGATGTTCCCGGTCTATGCCAAGGCGGTCGGCATCGACCCGAAGTCGGTCACGTTCCTCCCGTCGCCGCCGCCTGGTCTGCCGACCTTGCTGGCGTCGGGCAAGGTGCAGGGCATCGGCCAGTTCGTGGTCGGCCAGCCGCTGATCGAGAAGGCCGACAAGGACAAGCACCGCAAGGCGGTCGTGCTTCCGTACGGCAAGGCTCTGCCGGAGCTGTACGGGAACGCGATCATCACCCGGACGGACATGGCCAAGGACCACCCGGACCAGGTGAAGAAGTTCACCAACGCGTTGCTGAAGGGCCTGCAGGACACGCTGAACGACCCGGCTGCCGCAGCGGCGACGCTGAAGAAGTACGTGCCGAACACAGATCTCGACGTTGCCACCGAGGAACTCAAGATCATGCAGAAGTACATCAAGCCGGACGGCTTCAACGGTCCGCTCGGTGATGTCACGCAGGAGCGGGTGCAGAAGGTCATCTCGCTGCTCGAGGAGTCGAACGCGGTCGGCAAGGGCGTGATCAAGCCCGAGGACCTGGTGACGTTGAGCCTGGCGCCGAAGAGCTGACGTTAGGAGTACTGGAACCGGATGATTCGCCTGGACGGCGTGGGGCAGGTCTTCGACGGACGCGAGGGCCAGGTGGCCGCCCTGGAGAAGATCGACCTGCACGTCCGAGGCGGTGAGTTCGTCACGCTGATCGGCCGGTCCGGCTGTGGCAAGTCCACGCTGCTCCGGCTGATCGCGGGACTGCTGCCCCCGACGTCCGGGGCGGTTCAGGTGGCGGGGGAGCCCGTCACCGGACCGCGCCGGGACGTCTCGTTCATGTTCCAGCGGCCGGCGCTGCTGCCGTGGCGTTCGGTGCTGTCGAACGTGATGCTGCCGGTCGAGATCGACAAGGGCGCCGGCGATCGCAGCAAGGCGGCGTACCGGGACCGGGCCCATCAGCTGCTCGAGCTGGTGGGGTTGCAGGGGTTCGAGCGGCGGCTGCCGCACGAGCTGTCCGGCGGTATGCAGCAGCGGGTGTCGCTGTGCCGGTCGCTGATCCGCGACCCGCAGGTGATGCTGATGGACGAGCCGTTCTCCGCGCTCGACGCGCTCACCCGGACCGAGCTGTCCGAGGAACTGCAGCGGATCAAGATGGAGCTGTCCACGACGATCGTGTTCGTCACGCACTCGATCGAGGAGGCCGTCCTCCTGGCCGACCGGGTGGTCGTACTGACCCCGCGGCCGGGCCGGATGCGGGAGGTCGTCGACATCGACATCCCGCGGCCGCGCAGTCTCGGTCAGAACGCGCACCTCACCGAGGTCGCCGCGATCAGTGGCCGGTTGCACGCTTTGCTGGCCGAGAAAGAATCCGGCGAGGTGCGCCCGGTCGACGAGGTGCGGTCGCGATGACCCGGCGGACGATGCCGAAGCGGACCTGGCTGACCGATTCCCCGGTGGCCGCCGTCGTACTCCCGATCATCGGCCTGGCGGTCGCGATCGGGTTGTGGTGGGGCGCGACGGTCGTGTTCTCGATCGAGCCGTACCTGCTGCCGAGTCCGTGGGACGTGGTGGTCAAGTTCTTCGAGCAGCCCACCTACCTGCTGCAGGAGACCGGTACGTCGCTGCTCGAGACGATCGAGGGCTTCGGTCTCGCGATCGTGATCGGCGTACCGATCGCGCTGGTGATCGTGCGCTCGGTGATCCTCGAGCGGCTGGTGTACCCGCTGCTGCTGATGGTGAACTCGATCCCGAAGGTGGCGATCGCGCCGCTGCTGGTGATCTGGATGGGCTTCGGGCAGTGGCCGAAGGTCGTGATGGTGCTGCTGATGTGCTTCTTCCCGATCGTCATCTCGACCGCGCAGGGGATGAAGTCGACCCCGACCGAGCTGGTCGAGCTGATGCGGTCGCTGAACGCGAGCCGGGTGCAGGAGTTCTTCAAGCTCCGGCTGCGGTACGCGATGCCGCAGATCTTCACCGGCTTCAAGGTGGCGATCTCGCTGGCCGTGATCGGTTCGGTGATCTCCGAGTTCGTTGGCGCCACCAAGGGACTCGGGTACGTCATCCAGCAGTCCGGCGCGAGCGCGGACACCACCCTGGCGTTCGCCGCGATCACCCTGCTGAGCGTGATGAGCATCGTCTTGTTCTACGCCCTGGTCCTGCTGGAGCACTGGCTCCTCCCGTGGGCACAGGAGAAGCGATGACGGCTCAGGCTTCTGATGCGGATCGGCGGGTGCTGGTTCGGCGCGAGTGGCTGGAGGCGACCGTGGCGGGGGTGTTCACGGCGCTCGGGTTCGAGTCCGCGGACGCGACCGAGATCGCCACGGCGCTCGTCGAGGCCGACCTGCGCGGCGTCAGCTCGCACGGCGTGATGCTGGTCCCGATGTACGTCGAACGCCTGAACGCCGGCGGCGTGACCCGGGAACGCGAGCTCGACATCCTGTTCGACGCCGGTGCCGCGATGGTGGTGGACGCCCGCGGCGGGATGGGCCAGCTGTCCAGCCCGCAGGCGATGCGGCACGCGATCGAGCGCGCCGGGCGCTACGGGATCGGCATCGTCTCGGTGCGCAACGCCCACCACTTCGGCGCGGCCAGCCGCTGGGCCATGCAAGCCGGCCAGGCGGGGTGTATCGGTATCGCAATGTCGAACACCACGCCGCTGATGCCCGCACCAGGCGGAGCCGAGCGACTGGTCGGCAACAACCCGCTCGCCATCGCGGTGCCGACCACGGCCGGCGTGGAGATCGTTCTGGACATGGCGTTGTCGGCTGTTGCCCTGGGCAAGATCCGGCTCGCGTCCTCGGCCGGGCAGCCGATCCCGGACACCTGGGCCACCGACTCCTCGGGCACGCCGACCACGGACCCGGACGAGGCGGTGCTCGGCATGCTGCTGCCGGCCGCCGGCCACAAGGGCTTCGGACTGGCGATGATGATCGACGTACTCACCGGCGTCCTGAGCGGCGGCGGATGGGGCGACCAGGTCCGCCCGCTGTACCGGGAGCCGGACCGGCCGAACGACTGCGCGCACCTGTTCCTGGCGATCGACCCGGAGCTGATGGGCGGCGTGGAGGACTTCAAGCGCCGCTCGTCGGGGCTGGCCGCCCGTGTCCGGGGGAGCGCGACGGCGCCGGGCGTGAACCGGCTGTACCTGCCGGGTGAGATCGAGGCCGAGCGGGCGGCGCAGCAGCGGCGCAACGGCGTACGGATCGAGAGGTCGGGACTGGACGCACTACTGGCGACCGCACGCGCAGTTGGCGCTGTTGTCCCGTCAAGGATGGTTTGAGCTGATGCCGAAGACACAGGTTTCCACTGACGCGCTGCGGAGCCCGAACGGGGTGTTCTCGCAGGCGACCACGATCGAGGCGACCGGGCGGCTGGTGTTCGTCTCCGGGATGACCGCCCGCCGTCCGGACGGCAGCATCGCCGGCGTCGGGGACGTCCGGGAGCAGACCCGGCAGGTGTGCGAGAACGTGAAGTCGGCGGTCGAGGCGGCCGGCGGCACGCTCGCTGACGTCTGCCGCGTGGATGTGTACGTGCGCAACATGGAGGACTTCGCCAAGATCCACGAGATCCGGGCGCAGTACTTCACCGAACCGCTGCCGGCCTCGACGATGGTCGAGGTCAGCAAGCTCGCGCACCCGGACTATCTGATCGAGATCAACGCGATCGCCGTGATCGCATGACCGAGCGATGAAGTACGTGATGGTGGAGTACGCCGGGAGCGAGCGGCCCGGCGTACTCGACGGCGCTTCGGTGCTGTTGCTCGATGCAACTGACCTGACCGAGGTGATCTGCACGTCGGCTCCTGTGGTGGACAAGATCCCCTACAGCGAGCAGATCCTGCGTGCGCCGTTGCGGCGGTTCCGGCGCGACATCCTGTGCACCGGGTGGAACTACTGGGACCACTTCGAGGAGAGCAAGGGCAAGCGCGAGGGCCAGGACGTCGACCGGCCCAAGCACCCGACGTTCTTCACCAAGGGCCCGGACGTGGTGATCGGTCCGTACGACGACATCGCCTGGGACCCGGCGATCTCCGCCAAGTGGGACTACGAGGCCGAGGTCGCGCTGGTGATCGGCAAGACCGGCAAGAACATCCCGGTCGACGAGGCACTCGACCACGTCTGGGGCTACACGCTGGCGAACGACGTGTCGCAGCGGGACCTGCAGCGTGCGCACGGCGGGCAGTGGCTGAAGGGCAAGAGCATCGACGACACCATGCCGCTGGGTCCGTGGATCGTCACCGCCGACGAGGTGGGCGACCCGCAGGACATCCACCTGCAGTGCCTGGTGAACGACGACGTACGGCAGGACGCGTCGACGCGGCAGATGGCGTTCGACGTCGCCACGCTGATCAGTGAGCTGTCGTTCGGTATGACGTTGCGCCCGGGCGACCTGCTGCTCACCGGTACGCCGGCCGGCATCGGAAACGCGCGCGAGCCACAGGTGTTCCTGCAGGACGGCGACGTGGTCGTCACCCGGTCCGACAAGCTCGGCGTCCTGCGTAACCGGGTGACTCGCTCATGAGCGGGCCGTTGGAGCTGTTGCCAGGTGGTGGCAAGGGAGGCCGGCGTACCCTCGCCGAACACGCGGCCGCGGAGCTGCACCAGCTGATCCTGTCCGGCGAGTTACCCAGTGGTACGCCTCTTCGCCTCGTGGAGCTGGCCAGGCGGCTCGAGATGAGTCAGATGCCTGTGCGTGAAGGCCTCCGTCGGCTCGAGGCACTGGGCCTGGTCGAGATCATCCCGCACCGTGGCGCGTGGGTGCGTGACCTGTCGCTGGCGGACCTGCGAGACACGCACGAGACGCGACTGGCGTTGGAGAGTCTCGCAGTACGCGCGGCCGCGGCCCACTTCACCGAAGAGGACGTGACGAAGGCAGCGGCCGCACTGGCCGAGCACCTCCGGTTGTCGCGCGCGGAGGACTCCACGGGTGCCCGTGAGGCGCATGCGGACTTCCACTTCGCGATCTACCGGGCCAGTGGCTCGCAGTGGTTGCCGCGAGCAATCGAGCCGGTCTGGCAGAACAGCGAGCGGTACCGTTTCGGCGGCCGCCCCACCGCGTTCCTGATCGAGCGGAGCCGGCAGGAGCACCAGGCGATCCTGGACGCGTGCGTGGCACGGGACCCGGACGCGGCCGAGCAGGCGTTGCGCAGTCACCTTGCCGGGGCGTTCCAGCGGATCACCGAGACCATGACATCGAAGCAGAAGGAGACGCCATGAAGGTGCGCTTCGATGCGACCGGTGAGGTCGTGGTGATCACAGGTGGCGCCCAGGGCATCGGTGCGGCGCTGGCCACCGCAGTGAACGCTGCCGGCGGTACGGCGGTTGTCTTCGACGTCACTGCCCCGGCCGGCGGCGTGGAGCACGTCAAGGTGGACGTGGCTGACCGGTCTGCGGTCGAGGCTGCGGTAGCGGGTGTGCTGGAGCGGTACGGGCGTATCGACGGTCTGGTCGCCGGTGCGGCGGTGCAGCCGCGGTCGACGGTGCTGGAGATGGATGCGGCCGAGTGGACCCGGACGTTGCAGGTGAACCTGGACGGTGTGGTCTGGGCGTGTCAGGCCGTCGTACCGCACATGGTGGCGCGGCAGTCCGGTTCGGTGGTGGTGTTCACGTCCGGGATGGCGTCGACCGGGTTCGCGGGTGCTGCGGCGTACGCGGCGAGCAAGGCGGCGCTGGTGGCGTTCGCCAAGACGCTGGCCGTGGAGGTGGCCGGCGACCGGGTCCGGGTGAACGTGGTCGCGCCGGGGGTGATCGACACCGAGCAGTTCCGCAGTGCGAACGCCGGTGCGGACCGGGAGCACTGGCAGGACACCATAGGTATCGGCGACCCCGAGGACGTGGTCGGCCCGTTGCTGTTCCTGCTGTCCGACGCGGCCGCGATGACCGGGTCGCTGCTGACCCGGGAACGTGCCTTTGCCAAGCTCACAAGCTTCGTGGAGTAACGAGTGACTGAACAGCTGCCTGTTGCCGTGGTGGGTGCCGGACCGATCGGTCTGACCACCGCGCTGGGTCTCGCGCACTACGGCATCCCGTACGTGCTGCTGGAGGAGGACGCCGTCCTGTCGTCCGACACCAAGGCCGGTACGACGCTCAGCCGGACGCTGGAGATCTGGAACCGGTACGGCGCGGTCGACGGCGTCCTCGGCGCCGCACTGCGGATCGACGAGATCGGCGACATCGACCGGGCCACCAACACTCCGCGTGCTTCGGTGCAGCTGGCCGAACTGGTGAACGACACTCAGTTCCCGTTCGTCATCAACCTGCCGCAGCAGAAGATGGAGCCGTTGCTGGCGGCAGCTCTTCCGGAGCCGGTGCGGACGCAGCACCGGATGACGTCGTTCGAGGTCCGCGACGATCGCGTCGTACTGCAGCTGGAGACCCCTGACGGTCCGCAGGAGCTGGAAGCGTCGTACCTGCTGGCCTGTGACGGTGGGCGTTCGCGGATCCGCGATGCGCTCGGTGTGAAGGTGGTGGGGGAGACCCTGCCCGAGCGGTACATGCTGATCGACGTCGTGGTGGACCTGGACGTCGACAACGCCAGGGACTACCCGTACCTCGCGTACTTCGCGGACAAGTCCGAGTGGATGGTGCTGATCCGGCAGCCGGACAACTGGCGGTTCCTGTTCCCGCTGGCGGCCGGTGCCGACGCGCCGGGTGACGAGGACCTGCTGGTGAAGGTGAAGCAGTTCATCGGCGAGGTGGACCGGATCGAGCTGATGGGCTCGGTCGTCTACAACGTGCACCACCGGGTCGCCGAGCAGTGGACCAAGGACCGCAAGGTCTTCCTGATGGGCGACGCGGCACACCTGATCACGCCGATGTGGGCGCTCGGGCTGAACACCGGTGCGCTGGACGCGTCCAACCTGCCGTGGCGGCTGGCCTGGGTACTGCGTGGCTGGGCTGACCCGTCGTTGCTGGACGGCTACGAGCGGGAGCAGCGGCCGGTGGCGATCGAGGGCTCGGGCGAGATGGCGGAGGCGGCCCGCAAGTACATGTCCTTCCAGCGCGGTGCTGTCACCGAGGACACGGGGGCGTGGGCCACGGCGTACAACCGGACGCTGCTGAGCGTGCGGCTGGACGTCGAGGGTGTGGGCGACTGGTCGATGGTGGCTACGTCCGCTGCGCCGCCTGCCGTACGGGCGGGTGACCGGGCGCCGGACCTCGTGCTGCAGAGCCCGACCGGTCGTACGACGATCCACGACCTGTGCCGCGACTCGTTCGTGGCGCTCTACTTCACCGACGTACGGCGCCGGCCGGAGATCCCGGTGAACGAGTCGCCCGCGTTGCAGCACTACGCGGTGTCCCGGTGGGACGCGCCGCACGACTCCGGTCTGCGCGACAGGGCACTGTTCGATCCGGGCAGCGTCGCCACCAAGAGGTACGGCGTACCGGCGGACAGCGTCGTACTGATCCGGCCGGACGGTCACATCGCCGCGGTTGCCCCGATGGGTACCGGTGTGGCGGAGGAGCTGTACACGCGGGTCACAGGTCGGGAGGTGCCATGAGCTCTATATGGATGCGCGCCTCCGGCGCGCGGGTCATGGGGCTGTTACTCCCGGTCTTCCCTCGTCGCTCTGGTCGCTTCGCTCCCGCCGCTCCTCAGTCCAGACCGGGAGGCCCCATGACCATGAACCAACCGCTGCAGGAGATCCTGCTGCAGACGGACGACCTGGAGTGGGTGGAGAAGTCGCTCGACGGCCTGTCGCACAAGATGCTGTGGCGGGACCCGGTGACCGAGGCGTCGATCGCGCTGGTGCGGTTCGAGAAGGGCTCGGGCATCCCGTCGGAGCACAAGCACGCGTCGAACCAGTTCATGTTCTGCCTGTCCGGCCGGTACGTGTACCTGCCGACCGGGACGACGCTGACCAAGGGCAGCTTCTACTGGAACCCGAAGGGCGTCGTCCACGGTCCTACGCGGGCCGAGGAGACCTCTGTCCTGCTGGAGGTGTACGACGGTCCGCACTACCCGGAGCGTCCGGACTTCTACGACAACGACGAGGACGCCCGCTGACATGGCCGGATGGGACGTCCACACGCACCTGATCCCGCCGACCGTGCTGGCGGCGGCGCATCGGGGTGAGTTCGGGCTGTCCGTCGACAACGGTTCGCTGGTCGTCGACGGGGAGCGGCTGCCGCTGCGCCGGCTCGCCGACCCGGCCGCACTGCTGCACTGGATCTCGTCACAGGACCTGGACGGTGCTGTGGTGTCAGTGCCGCCGGCCCTCTTCCGGTACGACGAGAGCCTCGAGTGGACCGAGCTGGTGAACCAGGGCCTCCGGGAGCTCGCCACACCACAGCTGCGCGTGCTGGCGCACCTGCCGCTGCTCGATCCGGCCGCACCCTCTGTAGCCGCCGGACTGGCGAGTGAAGGCGTCTTCAGCGGTTTTGCCCTCGGTACGCCGAGTTACGCCGGGCTGGATCCGGTGTGGCGGGTGCTGGACGCACTGGAGGCGTTCACGCTGATTCACCCCGGACACAGTGACGACAAACGGCTTGATTCGTTCTACCTGTCGAACCTGTTGGGAAATCCGTACGAGACCGGACTGGCGGCGGCTTCGCTCGTCTTCGCGGACGTGCCGGGGCGGTTCCCGGGAATCCGGTTCTGTCTGTGCCATGGGGGTGGTGTGACGGCGGCCGTCGCCGGCCGGTGGCAGCGCGGGATCGACCAGGACCGCCCGGGGATCGAGCCGGTGTCCTTGCCGGTGGCCGAGGCACTGCGCCGCTTCTACGTCGACGATCTGGTCCACGACGACGCCGTACTGGAGCTGCTGACGAAGACGTTCGGGCCCGAGCGGGTGCTGGCCGGGAGTGACTGGCCGTTCCCGATGGGCAGCGACGAGGTGTCCGCTGCGAGGTCCGCCACGGCCGAGGTGCTGACCCGGCCGCTGGCGAAGGAGGTCGCCGAGTGGTGAGACGTGTTTTCTGTCTGATCGAGGTTGTGATCAGATATCAAATCGTGGGGAACGGGGTAGAGGCGTGAGTACACGGGGGACTGTTTTGCGCAGTCATGGACCAAGGGAGCAGCCGAAGGCCGAAGAGGTCGAGCTGACCGCCGGTCCGGGTGAGACGTTGGTGGAGATGCGGCTGGCCGCCGTGACTCCGCTGGACCGGTCGACGCTGGCCGGAAAGCAGCCGTCCATGCCGTTCGTGCCTGGCTCCGAGGGAGCCGGCGTGGTGGTGAGCTCGGACGCTTTTGAGGCCGATACGCCCGTGGTGGTCCGTGGCGCCGGCGTCGGCGTGACCCGGGACGGTGTCTGGGGCCGGTACGCCGTCGTGCCGAATGCCGCCGTACATCGGCTGCCGTCGTCGCTGGAGCCGGGTACGGCGCTCGCGTTGATGACGCCGGCGTTGACGGCGCACACCGCTGTACGACGAGTGGCCGACGTACATGAGGGCGAGACGGTCGTGGTCACCGGCGTGACCGGTCTGGTCGGGCACATGTGTGCTGCCATCGCACGGTCGGCCGGTGCGTCCCGAGTGATCGGTCTGGTGTCGCTGGACGACCGCGCCGACGGTGCGACCGGATTGGTCGATCAGCTGGTCCGTGTGGACGGTCTGGGACAGGTGGGCCGGGAGTTGCCGTGGTGCGACGCGGTCATCGACACCATGGGTGGTCCGGTGGCCGGTGGGGTGCTCGGACACATCTCTCCGGGCGGACGGATCGCCGTACTGGGCTACAAGGCCGGTGAGTTCACCACGATCGACCTGCACCAGCTGATCGGCCGGGACCTGCGGGTGCTGCCGGTGAACCTGCAGCGGACCACGCTGGCACCGGATGCGGTCGGTCAGGCGCTGGCCGATATTGCGGGAGTGTCCTGGCGAGCGGACTATGACGTCGTACCCGCAGAGCGGATCGGTGACGTGCTGGACCGGCAAGCAGGCCGGGTTCTGCTCGATCTGACAGGTCTCTGAGAGAGCATCGGTGGCCTAGACCACTCATGTTTGCTGGGCTTTCAGCTGAGCAATCTGTAGTCGAAGGCCGCCAGAAACCCGGTCGGCGGCTACGGTACCTCCAGAGCTGAATAGGAGAGAGGCAGCCCGCTACTGATGATCCGACGACTCGAGCTCACGCCTGGGGGCCCGACAGGGCGTCGTACGCTCGCCGAGGAAGCTGCCGCCGAGCTGCACGAGCTCATCCTGTCCGGCGAACTTCCCAGCGGTACGGCGCTCCGGCTGGAGGAGCTCGCCAAGCGACTGGACATGAGCCAGATGCCGATCCGGGAAGGGCTCCGGCGGATGGCGGCGCTCGGCCTGGTCGAGATCGTCCCGCACAAGGGCGCCTGGGTGCGTGAGCTGTCGATGGAGGACCTGCGCGACACCCACGAGACCCGGCTGGCGCTGGAGTCGCTGGCAGTCCGTGCGGCCGCGACCCGGTTCTCCGACGCGGACGCGTCGGCCGCCCGGACCGCACTGGCCGAGCATGTCCGGCTGTCGAAGCTGGGCGACAACATCGCGTCCCGGCAGGCGCACACCGAGTTCCACTTCGCGATCTACCGGTCCGGCGGCTCGCGGTGGCTGCCGCGGGCGATCGAGCCGGTCTGGCAGAACAGCGAGCGCTACCGGTTCGGTTCGCGGCAGACCAAGGCCCGGATCGAGCAGACCCGTCGCGAGCACCAGGCGATCCTCGACGCGTGCCTGGCGCACGACGAAGAGGGTGCGGAGGCAGCGCTGCGCGAGCACCTCGAAGGCGCCATGCAGCGCATCACCGAGACGATGGAGCGTCGTTCCAAGCAGTGAGCTCCTCGAACCGGTCCTGCTGCCAGCCGGTCGCGTCGAACACCGCACGCAGCAGCAGCCCGTCGCTGCTCGCCCGGTGCACTCCGAGGAGTTCTTCGAGCGGCTTGCTGCCCAGGCCGTCGTAGTACGCGTCCAGTGCCTGCCGTCGCCGCTGCTCGGACGCTCCGCTGATCTCTTCTAGCGGTGCATCGCATCCTTTGACGTGACCGGACCCGACCTGCTGACCTGGTGCGAGCTGCTGGATCAGCTGCTCGCCCGCACGCACGTCCTGAGCTCTCACGCGTGCACCCAGCGCACGACAGTCGACGTGCTGGAGTGCTCGCTGGACCCCTTGTGAGATGGCGATGTGGTCCGGGTGACCTGTCAGCCCGTCACTGCCTACTGTGAGGATGAGCTCCGGCTCGACCACGGCGGCTGCGACCTGGATCGCTTCGGCCAAGTCGTCGGGCGATGCCGCGGCCAATGACCGTGGTCCACTGCGACCGCCGTCGTCGATCCACTGGTCCACCGCTCCCAGCCAGTCCCACTCGTTGATCCCGAGCAGTGCGCAGGAGACACCGAGGTGATCGAGTGCTCCATGCATGCCGGCGGTAGCGACTCGCAGTACGACGTGCCAGCCCTGCTCGTTCAGTACCGATGTGGCGGCGCCGGTGGCGAACACCTCGTCGTCGGGGTGTGCGTGGACTACGAGCGCCGTACGCATCAATCAGCGAGATGTGCTGGGAAGCCGCCGGTGGCGATCGGGCTCCAGCGTTCCGGGGTGATGCGGATGAGGCACTTGCCCTGCTTCACCATCGCCTCGCGGTACTCGTCCCAGTCCGGGTGCTCACCGGAGATGGAGCGGTAGTAGTCGACCAGCGCCTCCACTGCGTCCGGCAGCTCGATCACCTCACCGGCACCGTCCACCTGCACCCACGCGCCGTTCCACTCGTCCGACAGCACCACCACGCTCGCTGTGCCGGCCCGCTTCACGTTCGTGCTCTTCGCCCGGTCCGGGTACGACGAGATGACGATCCGCCCCTCGGTGTCCACACCACCCGACACCGGCGAGGCCTGCACCGTCCCGTCGGCCCGGGTGGTCATCAGCAACAGGTGATGACGCGGCCGCACAAACTCCAGCAACCCGTCGAGCCCAACCTTGGTATTGGTCGCAATAGTCCTCGGCATGCCTCCCACCCTATGTGGTGGGCAGTTGCAGATCTGCCGGGGTGATGAGGTGCTCCAGCTCGTCGTCACTGAGCTGGTTGACGAGGCGCTTCGCGCGTTGGGCCTGTGCGGTCGTGGGCAGGGCACCGTCGAGCAGGTTGGGAAGGAAGAGCTCGTAGCCGGCCCGTGTAGCGCGGTGGTGAACCGGGGGTGGTCGACGCGGCGCATGCCTCGGACTCTAGCCAGCCTCAGGCCTGTGGACGACCGGATTGACTTGTTCGAACAGGTGTTCGAACATGGAGGTATGGCGGGGAGCGAGGTTACGGCGAGTCGGGTCACGGCGCTCGATCAGGCTCGTCTGCTTCTCGCTCAGGCAAAGGACCGGAAGTCTGCTCTGAAGGCTGCCGCTGAGGCGCCTTCGGTGGCTCGGGTGCAGCAGGCGTTGGATACGGCGGGGGTGGATCGGGAGCTGCCGACGCATCCGGCGGTGGGTGAGTTGCTGGCGGGGGCGAGCCTGCGCGGCGGTTCGGTGTACTCGGTGCGGGGGAGTGCCGCGCTGGTGATGGCTCTGATGGCCGGGCCGTCTGCGGAGGGCGCCTGGTGCGGTGTGGTCGGCGTGCCGTCGTTCGGGGCCGAGGCGGCGCGCGGGCTCGGGGTGGACCTGGAGCGTCTCGTGCTCGTTCCGGACCCGGGGCCTGAGTGGCTGAGCGTCGTCGCCGCGCTGGTCGATGCGCTGACCGTGGTGGTCGTCCGCCCGCCCGGCGAGGTGACACCGGGGGAGGCGTCCCGGCTCGCCGCGCGGCTCCGGACCCGCGGCGCGATGCTGATCGCGTACGGGTCCTGGCCCGGCAGCGAGGCCCGGTTCGAGATCGAGAGCAACACCTGGACCGGTCTCGGCGACGGCGAAGGCCTGCTCGCCGCCCGCCGCGCGACAGTCGCGGTGACCGGCCGGCGCGCCGCCGTCCGGGCTCGTCACGAGCTCTGGCTGCCCGCTTCTGACGGCACGATCCGCTCTGCCGAGCCCACGGAAGCCCGGCCGCAGGAGTGGCCGGAACAGATCGGCGCGGTGGGCTGATGAGTGGGCTGACCAGGACGATGGTGATCTGGGTGCCGGACTGGCCGGTGGCGGCGGCCGCGGTGGCGACCGGGCGATCACCGGACGAGCCGATCGCCGTACTGGAGAAGGGAAAGGTGCTCGCCACCTCCGCCACCGCCCGCGCCGAAGGAGTACGGCGCGGGCAGCGGGCCCGGGACGCGCAGTCGCGGTGCCCGGAGCTGGTCGTGCTGAAGTACGACCCGGTGATCGATGCGCGGGCGTTCGACCCGGTGATCTCGTGCCTGGAGGCGATCACGCCAGGCGTGCAGGTGATCCGTCCGGGGATGTGCGCGTTGAAGGCGCGCGGCCCGGCCCGGTTCTACGGCAGCGAGGAGGCGGCCGCGGAGAAGCTGCTCGACCGGCTCGAGACGTACGACGTGCACGGCGGCCGGATCGGGATCGCCGACGGGCCGTTCGCCGCGGAGCAGGCTGCCCGGGTGAGCTCCGTGCGGACCCGGGTGCACGTGGTGCCGCCGGACGGCTCACCGGAGTTCCTCGCGCCGCTGTCGGTCGACGTACTCGAGCAGCCGACGCTCACGGATCTGCTGCGCCGGCTGGGGTTGCGGTCACTGGGTGCGTTCGCGCAGTTGCCCCGGACCGAGGTGCTGACCAGGTTCGGTCCGGACGGCGCCTTCGCCCATCGGCTCGCCCGTGGGTACGACGATCGCCCGGTGACCGGCCGGGAGATCCCGCCGGAGCTCACCCGGACGCTCGACTTCGAGCCGTCCGTGGACCGGGTCGACCAGGTCGCGTTCGCGGTCCGGGCGGTCGCCGACGAACTGGTCGTCCGGCTGACCGAGCTCGGACTGGTGTGTACGACGCTGCGGGTCGAGGTCGGCACCGAGTCCGGGCGGATCCACGAGCGGGAGTGGCTGCACCCGCGCTGGTTCACCGCGGCGGACGTGGTGGACCGGGTCCGCTGGCAACTGCAGGGGAGCGGTACGGCGACCAGCGAGCTGACGTCACCGGTCGTCCGGGTGCGGCTGATCCCGGACCAGGCGGATCCGGTCGGGGCGCATGCCGACGGGTTGTGGGGCGGCGGTCCGGACGAGCGGATCCACCGGGCGTTGTCGCGGGTGCAGAGCATGCTCGGTCACGGCGCGGTGGTGTCGGTGGTGATCGGCGGCGGTCGCGGGTTCGCGGAGCGGCAGACGCTGGTCCCGTGGGGCGATCCGGCGGTCCCGGCGCGGTCCCCGGATCAACCCTGGCCGGGTGCGATCACCGGCTCGATCGGTACGGCGAAGCGCTGGCCGGCACTGGCGCCGACCACGGTCTTCCCGGAGCCGATCCCCGCGAAGGTGTTCGCCGCGGACGGCGCCCAAGTCTCGGTCAGCGCCCGCGGCGAGCTGTCCGGCGTACCCACCGCGTTCACCCTGCTGCCCGCCCGCGGCCCCGGCGTTCAAGTTGCCGATAGCAACAAGATCCACCCGATCACCGCCTGGGCCGGACCCTGGCTCACCGCAGAGCGCTGGTGGGATCCCAGCACCGAGTCCCGCCAGGCTCGCTTCCAGTTCCAGACCGCCGACACCCGGGCCTGGCTCTTCACCCTCCACCGAACCACCTGGCAGGCCCAAGCCACTTACGACTGATCAACCCGCCACCATAGGTTGGGCGTATGCATCGGAGTCGGGTTTCCACGTTTCTGATCGACGTCAAACGGGACGAGGTGCCGGACGCCACGGCGTTCTGGTCGAAGGCGCTCGGCGTACGGACTTCCTCGCCGGAGGGGGAGCCGCAGTTCATCAGCCTGCACGACGCTGTCCCTGGCTATGTGACCGCGATCCAGTCGGTCGACGACGAGCCGCGGTACCACCTGGACATCGAGACCGACGACGTACCGGCCGAGGTCGCCCGGCTGACCGGGCTCGGCGCGGTCGAGGTCGCGAGTTGGCAGGGGTGCCACACGCTCCGCGCCCCGGGCGGGCATCTGCTGTGTGTAATCCCGGTGCACAGCGACCCGGCGTACTTCGAGCAGCAGGCGACCGTCTGGGACAGCGAGTAAGCAGTCAGGCGACGACGTGGACGGCAGGAGGATCGGCGAGCGCGAAGAGGCGGTCGAACACCGCTGCCCGGTCGAACTGCAACGCGTACGCCCGCGCGCGCTGCTCGGCCTCCTCCCGCTGCTCGCGGGTCCAGTCGCACACGACCTCGTCGAGCACGGTTCGCAGCGTGGCCGGGTCGTGCTGCGGCACCAGCAGGGCCGTATCACCGACCGCCTCGGGTACGCCGCCGGTCGCGCAGGTGATGACCGGCCCGCCGCCGGCGAGAGCCTTCTCGACCAGCGCGATCCCGAACGTCTCCACGAACTCCGGTTGCTCGCGGGTCGGCAGCACGAACGCCGCGCTCCCGGCCATCAGCGCCGGCTTCTCCGCGTCGTCCACGTCGGTCAGCACCCGCACCCGGTCGCCCAGCCCCGCTGCCGCCACCCGCGCCACCACTTCGGCTTCCTGCGGCCCGCGCCCGGCCAGGACCAGTTGCACCCGCTCGGCCGACCGCGACCCGGCGTAGGCGTCGATCAGGTCGTCGACCCCCTTCGCCGAGGCGATCCGCGACAGGAACAGTACGTACCCGTCCCGCGAAAGGCCCCGTCGGGCAAGGGTTTCGGCGATCCTGTCCTCGGTGAGCGACAGGTACGACCAGGAGTCGACCGCCGGGTAGGAGATGGCGATCCGCTCCCGGCACTGCTGCGCGAACGTCGTGCCGTGCATGCCGTCGAGGGTCGCCGCCGAGGCCA
The DNA here is from genome assembly GCA_963822475.1 of uncultured Actinomycetota bacterium. Taxonomy (GTDB): domain Bacteria; phylum Actinomycetota; class Actinomycetes; order Propionibacteriales; family Kribbellaceae; genus Kribbella. The sequence continues at coordinate 337,829 of CAWGHT010000004.1, read as the reverse complement.
CGATCAGCTCCCTGGTGTACTCCGACACCGCCACGCAGTGGTCGGCCGCCAGATAGATCGACAGGATGTGCGCGGCCGCCCCGAATCGGCCGGTGTTCACGCACTCGCGCACCACGTTGGTGATGTCGGAGCCCACCGCCTCGGCCACCGTGACGACCCGTGCGGGCCCGATCCGGCGCGCCACCTGGACGGCTTCCTGTACGGCGATCGCGTGCGGGCTCAGGTACAGCGACATCGCCACCGTCGGCACCCCGTCGCTGAACAGCTCGACCAGCCGCCCGATGAGCCCGGACAGGTAGCGCCCGTCCGGAACCCGGTAGTCGCCGACGGGGCCGGGTCGCTCCACGGTGATGCCAGGGCTGTACGGCAGCACGCCGTCGAGTGGTTTCAACGGCAGCCCGGCCGCCTCCAGTGCGTCCAGCGGCCAGGTGACGATCCGTACGTCGTCGAACCCGCGGGTGAGCGCCACCTCCGCGAGGCACCGTGCCTCACCGGAATGCCCGCAGATCACCGGGTCGGCGCGGACGACGATGACCAGACGGCGGTTGGGTGTGGACGAGACGTTCATGCGTCACCTCCAGTGGTGTGCAGTGGGTCGGATGTGGACGGCGGCCGGATCCGGGTGGCCCAGCCGGAGGGTCGAGGGCCGAGCTCGATGTGCAGGTTGCGGATGTGCCGCAGTTCCCGGCCGGAGATCCAGGGGCGTTCGAGTGTCTTGCCGTCCACCGCGATGGATTGGACGTAGGAGACCGGTCCGCCTGCCTCGACCGGCTCGAATCCGGTTGTGGTGATGGACAGTTCGCTGTCCGGCAGCCGGATCGTGGACTCGGCCACGGCCGGCGCGCTCACCAGGAACAGGTTCTGGCCGGCCACCGGGAACAGCCCGAGCGTCGCCCACACGTACCAGGCGGACAGCCCGCCGGAGTCGTCGTTACCCGGCAGCCCGCCCCGCCCGGTGCCGAACTGGTTGGCGACCGCGGCATGCACCACCTCGGCGGTTCGGTCCGGCCGTCCGGCGTAGTGGTAGGACCACGGCGCCTCGTAGTCCGGTTCGTTGTTCAATCCCTCGAACCGGGACAGGGCGTACCCGGCGTCCATCTCGGCCACGCTCGGCGCCACACCCGGCTGGATGACCGGTACGGCGCCGTACCCGAAGAACTGGTCGAGCAGCCCGACGAACGCCTCGTCGCCGCCCGCGAGCGCAATCCGGGCGCGCATGTCGTGCAGCAGCCGGAACGAGTAGTTCCACCGGCCGCCCTCGTAGAACGTCGAGTCGCGCAGCAGACCGGTGCCCGGGTCGTACGCCGCCCGCCAGCCATGAGCGAGGTCGCGCATCTGCTGGGCCAGCGTCCGGTCGCGCAACTTGCCGGCGATCGCCGCGGTGCAGTGGTAGGCGTACGCCAGGTCGAGGGTGTGGCTGATCGGGTGCGCCACACCGTGCACCAGGTAGTCCTCGCCGTACGTCCGGCGCAGGTCCATCTCCAGGTGCACCATCGCCCAGTCCCAGTCGATACCGGGCAGATCCAGTTGGCACAGGTCGGCCAGGAACGTGTGCGCGAGCGCGCTGCCCTGCCGGGAGAACCGGTCCGCGCCCTTGGCCATCCGGTAGCCGATCGGCAGGTTGCCCTCCTGCTCGCAGATCGACAGCAACGAGTTGGCCAGCGCGACCGACCGCTGCGGGAACAGCGTGGTCATCAGCGGTAGCTGGGTGCGGTAGATGTCCCACATGGTGCAGATGTCGAACGCATACGGGCCCTCGGTCGTCGATGACGGGCTCTCGTCCGGGGCGAAGCACGGCTTGACCAGCGAGTGATAGAGCGCCGTACCGAAAACCGTCGCCTGGTCGTCGGACTCGGCCTTGATCTCAATCTTGCCGAGGTGGTCGCGCCAGGTGGCGGCCGTACGGTCGCGCCGCCCGGCGAAGGTGGTCTGGGCGCGGCCGACGTCCGCGTGCAGGTTGTCGCGCGCCGTCTCACACCCGCGCAGGGAGAACCCCAGCCGCACCTCGACGGTCTGCTCGGCGCGCGAGGGGCCCATGAACATCAGCCCGAACGGCCGCAGGGTGGTGGGCCGGATGTAGTCGAAGTCGAGGCGAGTGCCTCCGGGCATCAGGCGCCGGTCGTACCACAGCAGCTGCCGCCACCCGGGGGCGTCGACCTCCAGGTGCACGGCCAGCGGCACACCCTCGACGTGGATCTCGCCCTGAGCCACGCCTGGCTCCAGCATCGCCAGGTGCGCCTTCAGCGGGACAGTCCGGCTGTGCGGGATGGCCAGGCCGCCGGTCGAGGCGTCGATGACGATCCGGGCTGCGTCGTTCGCCGGGAAGGTGTACCGGTGGACGGCCGACTTGGGCCCGACCGTCACCTCGCAGCGCACCCCCGAGCCCAGTGTCGCCGCGTAGTAGCCGGGCTCGGCCACCTCGTCCAGCAGATCCCAGGTGGTGCCCAGGTCATCGAGCGGGCCGAGCATCGGCGTGACCCGGAAGTAGTTGTAGTACTTGCGGATCGCGCCGGTCCCGGACTGCTGGAAGTGGGTGAAGCCGGAGGCGACCGGGCGGTCGTACAACAGGTCGGGCACGCCCTCGGTGTTGAAGTCGTACAGCCCGTAACCGGTCGGGTAAGCCCCGGAGTACGGGCTGGCCGACACCATTCCGAAGGGGTGCATGGCGCCCGGGTGGGTGTTACCGACCTGCGGTTTGGGCCACCACCAGGCAGCGGCCAGGCCCTTGGGCGTGGGCAGTTCGGTGGCACCGGTCCCGATGAACGGGTCGACGTGCTCGTACATCGCGGATCACCGCCTCGCGCGGCCGAAGTGGACTCTCAAAGTAGGAACCATGTGTTTCAGCCGCGTGTTCGAAGGAGTCGGGCAGGTTACGACCGCGCCCGTCGGCTGGCAGCAGAAACGTGTGATCGGCCCGTACTGCCGGTCTACGCTCCGAGACATGACTGAGCTTGCGGCGACGTTTCAGCAGGAGGCAGTGGCGGAGGCCTATCAGCATCGGCCGCCGTACCCGGACGAGGTGTTCGATCGGCTCCTGGAGCTGATCGCCGACGAGCCGCGGCGGGTGCTCGACATCGGCGCCGGCGAAGGCGCGATCGCGCGCCCGCTCGCGCCGCGGGTCGAGCACGTCGACGCGATCGACTTCTCGGCGCCGATGGTCGCGGCCGGCAAGCAGCGCGCGGGCGGTGATCACCCGAACCTCAGTTGGCAGGTCAACCCGATCGAGACCGCCGACCTCGACGGTCCGTACGCACTGGTGACCGCCGGCGCGAGCATCCACTGGATGCCGTGGGAGGAGACGTTCGCGCGGATCGTCCCGCACCTGACCCCGAACGCCCAGCTCGTCGTCATCGAGCACGGCCCGGTCGACGAGCCGTGGACGGGTGAGCTGGTCCCGGTGATCGAGCGGCACTCGCGCAAACAGAACTACGACCCGAAGTTCAACGTCGTCGACGCGATCGTGGAACGCGGCCTGCTCGACCTCACCGGTACGGCGCGCACGACGCGCGTCGGGCACCGGCAGACGGTCGCCGACTACATCGAGAGGCTGCACTCGACGTCGAGCCTGGCCCGCGACCTGATGCCCGCCGACGAGGCTGCCGCGTTCGACGCCGGTGTCGCGGAAGCGCTCGGTCCGTATGCGAAGGACGGCGTACTGGAGCTGACGATTCAGGCCGAGCTCAGCTGGGGCCGGCCGAAGATCGCAGGTTAGCCGCGCGCGCCTGCAGGTAGCGCTGCTCGGGAAGACTCTGGGTGAGCCGCGCGGCGAGCTCGTACGCCGACCGCGCGGCAGCCCCCTCGCCGGACAGCTCGAGCAGATGCGCCCGTACGGCGGCCAGCCGGTGGTGCTCTTGCAACGCCGGATCGACGTCGTCGAGCAACGCCAGCCCGGCGGCGGGGCCGTGCACCATCGCGACCGCGACGATCCGGTTCAGCGTCACCATCGGACCCGGCGCCGTCGCCTCGAGCAGTTCGAACAGCATCAGGATCTCGCGCCAGTCGGTCTCGTCGGCATCGGCCGCCGAGTCGTGGACCGCGGCGATCGCCGCCTGCAGCTGGTACGACCCGACCGGCGCCGAACGCAGCGTCGACTCGATCAACTCGGTGCCCTCGGCAATCGCCGCGGCATCCCACAACGACCGGTCCTGCTCCGGCAACGGCACCAGCGCCCCGTCCGCCGTCGTACGGGCGGGTCGACGCGCATCCGTCAGCAGCATCAACGCGAGCAGCCCGGCCACCTCACCCTCAGCGGGCAACGCAGCATGCAGTTGGCGCGTCAACCGGATCGCCTCCGCGCTCAGCTCGACCCGGTGCAGCGACGTACCGGACGACGCCGTGTAGCCCTCATTGAAGACGAGGTACAGCACATGCAGTACGGCGGCCAGCCGCTCGGGCTGCTCCGCCGCCGGCGGCATCGCGAACCGCGCATCCTGGAGCTTCGCCTTCGCCCGGCTGATCCGCTGCCCGATCGTTGCCTCCGGCACCAGAAACGCCCGCGCGATCTCACCGGTCGTCAACCCTCCGACGGCACGCAACGTGAGGGCCACCTGCGACTGCGGCGTCAGCGCCGGATGACAACACAGCATCAGGAGCGTCAGCGAGTCGTCCTCCGACGCCGCGGGCTCCGGGGGAGTCCACGACGCGACGGTCTCTTCCCGCCGGGTCCGGGCCGCCTCGTTCCGCAGTACCTCGATCCGTCGCCGCGAAGCGACCGTGATCAGCCAGCTACGCGGATTGGCCGGAACACCTTCACCAGGCCACTGCAGCGACGCGGCCAGCAGGGCCTCTTGTACGGCGTCCTCACACGCGTCGAAGTCGCCGTACCGCCGGACCAGTGCGCCGAGCACCTGTGGCGCCTGCTCCCGCAGCAGTTCCTCGAGCATCAGCTGAACGCGCTGAGGTCACGGACGGGACGCACTTCCACGACACTGAACGGCGCCTCCGGGATCTGCGCGACGATCTCCACCGCGCGGTCCATCGAGTCGCAGTCCAGCAGGTAGAAGCCGGCCAACTGCTCCTTCACCTCGGCGAACGGGCCGTCCGTCGTCATCGGCTTACCGTCGCGGACCAGGACCTGTTTGGTCAGCTCCGGCGTATCGAGCGACTCCGACGCGATCAGCTCACCCTGCACGGCGAGCGCCTCGTGCAGAGCGGCGTACCCGGCCATGCCTTCCTTCTTCTGCTCGTCGGTCAGCGAGTCCCATACCGCCCGGGACTCCGGGTTGCCGTAGATCAGTACCAGGAACTTCATCTGCTCAGGGTAAGCATCACCCTTGGGTATCGATCGGGTCACCGGTTCGTAGCAGGCGTAGCGGCGGGAAGAACCACGCGTTCTGGTATCAGGGGAAAGTCGGGGCCTGCCCCCGGGACGCCGGGCGTAAACCTGTCGGGGCTCCCCAGTACAGTTACGACGGGTATCCAGGGTGGAGAGAGGGAGGGGTCGCGTGCCGGACTTGGAAGTGTCCGACCGGGTGTGGACGATCCCGAACGCGCTCAGCTTCCTGAGGTTGCTGGGGGTGCCGCTGTTCCTGTGGCTGGTCCTCGGACCCAAGGAGGACGGCTGGGCGCTGCTCGTGCTGGCGATCTCCGGGTTCACCGACTGGGCCGACGGCCAGATCGCCCGGCGGATGAACCAGACCAGTCACCTGGGTCAGATGCTCGACCCGGTGGCCGACCGGCTCTACATCTTCGCGACCGTCATCGGCCTGGCGTTGCGCGACATCATCCCCTGGTGGCTGGCGATCGCGCTGCCGCTGCGGGACGTGCTGCTCACCTTCACCCTGCCGGCGCTGCACCGCCGCGGCTTCAACGCGCTGCCGGTGCACTTCCTCGGCAAGTCCGCCACGTTCTGCCTGCTGTACGCGTTCCCGCTGCTCCTGCTCGGCGACGGCGACAGCACCCTCAACCTGCTCGCCCGCGTGATCGGCTGGGCGTTCGCGATCTGGGGGACCGGTCTGTACTACTGGGCCGGCGCGCTGTACTTCGCCCAGCTGCGGCACCTGGTCCAGACGGTCAAACCGATCAAGGACTCGGCCGGGTGACCCAGCAAGCCCCAGAGCAGACGACACCGCAGCCGACCCAGCAGCCACGGCGCGTCGACGCGTCGATGTCACTGCTGAACAACCTGATCGCGCACCCCCTCGACGAGGGGTACGCCGTCGCGGCGCGGACCGGCTCCGCCAGCAAACAGACCCGGTCCCGGCACCGGGTGATGCTGGTGGTGGCCGCCGCCGTGCTCGGCTTCCTGCTCGCGGTCGCCGCCGCGCAGAACTACCGCAGCGCACCGGAGGCGGAGAAGCAGCGCAAAGAGCTGATCACCCGCATCAACCAGGCCGACAACCGGCTGACCGAGCTGCGCAACAACCAGTCGCGGCTCGCCGACGAGGTACGCCGGTTGCAGGCGAGCGGACTGAGCAACGACAGTACGGGCGCCGCGCTGCAGCAGAAGCTCGACGACCTCGAACTGCAGACCGGAGTGATCGCGGCCACCGGCCCGGGCATCAAAGCGGTGATCGACGACGCCAAGAACGCCGACGCGAAGGAAGGCCGGCTGCTCGACGTCGACCTGCAGCAGCTGGTCAACGGCCTGTGGACGTCCGGCGCGGAGGCGATCTCGGTGAACGGTCACCGGATCACGTCGCTGACCGCGATCCGCGGTGCGGGCAGCGCGATCACCGTTGACTACAGTTCGCTGACCCCGCCGTACACGGTGCTCGCGATCGGGGACACCGCGACCATGCCGGCCCGGTTCGCGCAGAGCTCAGGCGGGCAATGGGTGCAGTACCTGGTGAGCAACTTCGATGTCCGGATGACGATCACGACGGAGGACTCCTTGCTGGTCCCGGCCGATGCGACCATCGCGTTGCGCTACGCGAAGGTGAGAACGAGATGATCGCCGTACTCGGGCTGGTGATCGGTGTCGTCGTCGGTCTGCTGGTGGCGCCCGACGTACCGGACTGGGCGCAGCCGTACCTGCCGATCGCGGTCGTGGCCGCGCTGGACGCGGTGTTCGGCGCGCTGCGGGCGTTCCTGGACGGGATCTTCGACGACAAGGTGTTCGTCGTGTCGTTCGTGTCCAACGTGCTGATCGCGGCCCTGATCGTGTACCTGGGCGACCAGCTCGGCGTCGGCTCGCAGCTGTCCACCGGTGTGGTCGTCGTCCTCGGCATCCGCATCTTCACCAACATGGCCGCGATCCGCCGGCACATCTTCCGGGCCTGATATGAGCGACGAGAAGCCGGACAAACCGGACCAGCCGGAGAAGGCTGAGCGGCCTGTGGTCGAGCCGCCGCAGCCGAAGACCCCGACGCCGATGCCGAAGCCGCGGACGCCGAACCTGGCGCTGCGCCGGTTGCGGGCCGGGTTCAAGCCGTCCCGCGGTCAGGCGATCGTCGCCGTCGTACTCGCCCTGGTGGCCTGTGTCGCGGTCGTGCAGGTCCGGGTGAACCGGGCCGACGACGGGTACCAGAACGCCCGCCGCGAGGACCTGATCGCGATCCTCGACGGCCTCGGGCAGAACACCCGGCGGCTGGAGAGTGAGATCGCCGACCTGGAGGAGCGGAAGAACTCGCTGTCCTCCGGCGCCGACAAGGCGCAGACCGCCCGCGAGCAGGCGGAGGCCCAGGTCCGCACCCTCGGCATCCTGGCCGGTACGCTGCCCGCGCAGGGCCCGGGGGTCCGGATCACGCTGAACGACCCGCAGGGCAAGATGACGTCGAGCAACCTGCTGGACGCGATCGAGGAACTGCGGGACGCCGGCGCCGAGGCCATCCAGATCAACGGAGCGGTCCGGGTGGTGGCCAGCACCGATTTCGTGGACGACGCCCCGGGGATCGGGATCGACGGCCAGAAGGTGAACTCGCCGTACGTCATCGAGGCGATCGGGGAGTCCCACAACCTGTCCGAGGCGGCGAACTTCCCGGGCGGTCTGGTCAGCGAGGTGACCGGCCCGCAGGTGGGCGGAACCGCCGAGGTCAACGAGCTCGAGAACGTGGCGATCACTGCCTTGCACGCGCCGGAGGAGCATCGTTACGCTCGCCCGGCGCCCAGCCCCACGAAGTAGAAACGAGGACAAAGGTGTACCCCGAAGACCTGAAGTACACGGCCGAGCACGAGTGGCTGAAGGCCGGCGAGGAAGGACCCGTGCGGGTCGGCATCACCGACTTCGCGCAGGACCAGCTCGGTGACATCGTGTACGTGCAGCTGCCCGACGTCGGCAGCGTGGTGCGGGCCGGCGACGCCTGTGGCGAGCTGGAGTCGACCAAGAGCGTGAGCGACCTGTTCGCCCCGGTGAACGGCACGGTGACCGCCGTCAACGAGGCGCTGGCCGACCAGCCGGACCTGGTGAACAGCGACCCGTACGGCGAGGGCTGGCTGCTCGACATCGACGTCGAGGACACCGCCGAGGTGGCCGCGCTGATGGACGCCGAGGCCTACAAGGGCCAGCTCGACCAAGGCTGATAAGTTACGGACCTCAACCGCTGGTCGAGGGTTGAGGTCCCTCTGTTTGTTCCAGAAAGTCACACTGTCACCACGGGGTCTATCGAAGACGTCGCCGGACCACCGGCGATCGGGAGGATCACAGCATGCCGTTCTGCAACCAGTGCGGGCACGAGAACTCCGAGGGCAGCCGGTTCTGCTCGCAGTGCGGAGCGATGCTGCCTGGCGCGGACCGCCCGGCGGCAGCCCCGGCGACCCCTCAGCCGACGCAGCAGCCGACGCCGGGTGTCACCGACACGGCGATGCTGACCCCGATCGGCGCCGAGCCGGAGTCGGAGGGCACCGGCGAGCCGCTGTCCGCGGACGACGCCGCCGCGGTCGGAGCGCTGCCGGCCGGGTCCGCCCTGCTGATCGTCCAGCGCGGGCCGAACGCGGGCAGCCGCTTCCTGCTCGACGTCGACGTCGTGACCGCCGGCCGGCACCCGGACAGCGACATCTTCCTCGACGACGTGACGGTGTCGCGCCGGCACGCCGAGTTCCGCCGGGACCCGTACGGCGTGAAGGTCCGCGACGTCGGCAGCCTGAACGGCACCTACGTCAACCGCGACCGGATCGACGAGGTCCAGCTGACCAACGGCGACGAGGTGCAGATCGGTAAGTACCGGCTGGTGTACTACGCCAGTGGCCAGGCCTGATCCCAGCGCCTCTGAGCCCACCGGCACTGAGCCCACTGGGCCTGGGCCTGCGGGTGGCCTCGGCATCGGAGAGGTGCTGCAGCTCCTGCAGGCCGAGTTCGCCGACGTCACGATCTCCAAGATCCGCTTCCTGGAGGCCGAGGGGCTGGTGACGCCCGCACGGACGGCGTCCGGCTACCGCAAGTTCGGTGCCGCTGACCTCGACCGGTTGCGGTACGTGCTGACCGCGCAACGCGACCAGTACCTGCCGCTGAAAGTGATCAAGGAACACCTCGGTGCGATCGACCGCGGCCTGCAGCCGGCCGCTGCCGGTCCGCCGGTCGCGCCGAGCTCGTTGCCGCAGACACCGGGCCAGCCGGTCGCGGACGATTTCGGGGCCGCGAGCACCGAGCTTCGGCTGACCCGGGACGAGCTGCTGGCGGCTGCCGGCGTACCGTCCGAACTGCTCGACGAGCTGGAGAGTCACGGCCTGGTGGTAGCCAGCGGCAACCACTACGGCGGCGACGCCATCGTGATCGCGCAGGTCGCGGCCGAGCTGGCGACGTACGGCCTCGAACCACGGCACCTGCGTGCGTTCCGTACGGCGGCGGACCGCGAGGTCGGCCTGATCGAACAGGTCACCGGCCCGCGCCGTACCGAACAGACCGGTGAGCTGGCCGCTCTTACTGTCCGTCTGCACACCGCACTGGTCCGCTCCCGCCTGCCGCGTTCGTGAGGCTGTCCACAGCGGACCCCCGTGGGCCTGCCCGGGGCTTCCCCTCGGAGTAGGCTGAACGTGTGCGCGAAGTCGACGTGGTCGGAGTCCGGGTGGAGATGCCCTCGAGTCAGCCGATCGTGCTGCTCAAAGAGGTCGGAGGTGAGCGGTACCTGCCGATCTGGATCGGCGCGGCCGAGGCGAGTGCGATCGCCTTCGCCCAGCAGGGCATGGAACCGCCCCGGCCGCTGACCCATGATCTGTTCGCGGAGACCATCCGCGTCCTCGGGCACACCCTCAGTCAGGTCCGGATCGTGAACCTGACCGACGGCATCTTCGAGGCGATCCTGGTGTTCGACGACAAGACCGAGATCTCGGCCCGGCCGTCGGACTCGATCGCGATCGCGCTGCGGACGGGTACGCCGGTGTTCTGCGCCGACGAGATCCTCGCCGAGGCCGGGATCCCGGTCCCGGAGAGTGAGACGGACGGCGCCGACGAGGTGGAGGAGGAAGAGGAGGTCGAGCGGTTCCGGGAGTTCCTCGACCAGGTGACTCCGGAGGACTTCGACAAGAGCTGAACAACCCCCGGAACCCTAGGTAACGATTCGTACGGCGGTCGCGACACGCTCCCGGCTCGATGCGGTTGTCGTTGACCCTGTTCGGGCGGCGGCTTACCGTGAAGAAGTCGTGGGGTGGTGTCACTCCACGGAGATGGCTCGTTCCAGTCGGTATCCAGGGAGGCTCAGGCGTGACACGCACCGGGGACACGGATCTGACGGCGCAGTCGACGTCCGACGCGCACGCAGAGGCGGCCGCCACCGCCGGCGTTCAGGGTCTGCTGTTCGACGACGACCTGCGGCCCATGCCGGAGGACGTCGGGTTCCGCGGTCCGACGGCCTGCGCCGCGGCCGGAATCACCTACCGGCAGCTCGACTACTGGGCCCGCACCGGCCTGGTCTCCCCGTCCGTCCGCCCGGCGACCGGCTCGGGGACGCAACGGTTGTACGGTTTCCGTGACGTTCTGTTGCTGAAAGTGATCAAGCGGCTGCTGGACGCCGGGATCTCGCTGCAGCAGATCCGGACCGCGATCGCGCACCTCAGCAAGCGCGGCTTCGACGACCTGACCCAGATCACGCTGATGAGCGACGGTGCGTCGGTCTACATGTGCTCGTCGCCCGACGAGGTCATCGACCTGCTGGCCGGCGGCCAGGGTGTGTTCGGGATCGCGCTCGGCGGTGTCTGGCGCGAGGTCGAGGGTTCGCTGTCCGAGCTCCCGACCGAGCGGGCCGACGGTCACGACGACGGCGATTCCGAGGGCCACAGCGGCGACGAACTCGCCGCCCGCCGCCGCGCCCGCATGACCGGCTGACACTTTCCGCCACTGGCTGGCGCTGTCCGAACTGTTCGGGGTTTCCTGGTAGCCTCGGGGGTGCCGTTCACAGCACTCGGGAGAGACCCGCGTTGTCGGGCGCCGAAGGGGCAATTCCTCCCCGGAACCTCTCAGGCCCATGGACCGAGTGTCGCAGGCGACTCTGGAGCGCAGCGCGCGTGACAGAGGGGGAGGCCACCGGCAGCGACAGCCAGCATCGGAGCCTCTAGTGAACGACACCCCTCAGCTTTCGGCGACCTTCGCCGACCGGCACATCGGTCCGCGCCCGGACGAGATCGCCCGGATGGTCCAGCTCCTCGGGTACGACGATGTCGACGCGCTGGTCGACGACGCGGTCCCGGCGTCGATCCGCTCCGCCGAGGCGCTGCGGCTGCCCGAGCCGGCGTCCGAGGTCGACGCGCTGACCGAGCTCCGCCAGCTCGCGGCCCGCAACACCGTCGCCACGTCGATGATCGGCCAGGGGTACTACGGCACCTTCACCCCGTCCGTGATCGTCCGCCGCCTGGTCGAGAACCCGGCCTGGTACACGGCGTACACGCCGTACCAGCCGGAGATCTCCCAAGGCCGGCTCGAGGCGCTGCTGAACTTCCAGACCGCGGTCTCCGACCTGACCGGCCTGCCGACCGCGAACGCGTCGCTGCTCGACGAAGGCACCGCGGCCGCCGAGGCGATGACGCTGGCGCACCGCTCGAACAAGAAGAGCAAGTCGGACCGCTTCCTGGTCGACGCCGACACGTTCGCGCAGACGATCGCTGTCGTGCAGACCCGCGCCGAGGCGCTCGGCATCGAGGTCGTTGTCGCCGACACCACCGACGGTCTGCCCGAGGGCGACTTCTTCGGCCTCCTCGTGCAGTACCCGGGGTCCAACGGCGCAGTTCGCGACCTCAAGCCGCTGATCGAGGCGGCGCACGGGCGCGACACGTTGGTTGCCGTGGCGTCCGATCTGCTCGCGCTGACGGTGCTCGAGGCGCCGGGTGAGGCGGGTGCCGACATCGTCATCGGTTCCTCGCAGCGTTTCGGCGTACCGCTGTTCTACGGCGGCCCGCACGCCGGCTTCATGTCGGTCCGGTCCGGCCTGGAGCGGTCGTTGCCCGGTCGTCTCGTCGGCGTCTCGGTCGACGCAGACGGCGCCCCGGCGTACCGGCTGGCGCTGCAGACTCGTGAGCAGCACATCCGTCGCGAGAAGGCGACATCGAACATCTGTACGGCGCAGGTCCTGCTCGCGGTCGTCGCGTCGATGTACGCCGTCTACCACGGCCCCGAGGGACTGCGGTCGATCGCTGAGCGCGTGCACTCGTACGCCGGCAAGCTCGCCGCCTCGCTGCGCGCCGGTGGTGTCGAGGTCGTGCACGACGACTTCTTCGACACCGTCCTCGCCCGGGTCCCGGGCCGCGCCGCCGACGTGGTGGACGCCGCCCGGCAGAACGGGATCTGGCTGCGGCTCGTCGACGCGGATCACGTGGGCATCTCCTGCGACGAGAAGACCGACGTCGCGACGCTGACCCGGGTCTGCCAGTCCTTCGGCGTGCAGTACGACGACACGCTCGAGGCTGCTGCTCTGAGCGTGCCGCGGACCACGGAGTACCTGACGCACCCGGTGTTCAACACGCACCGGTCCGAGACGGCGATGCTGCGGTACCTGCGCAAACTGTCGGACAAGGACTACGCGCTGGACCGCGGGATGATCCCGCTCGGGTCCTGCACGATGAAGCTGAACGCGACCACCGAGATGGAGCCGGTCACCTGGCCGGAGTTCGCCGACGTGCACCCGTTCGCGCCGATCGAGGACGCGGCCGGCTACGTGAAGCTGATCGGTCAGCTGGAGCGCTGGCTGGCCGAGGTCACCGGGTACGCGAAGGTCTCGATCCAGCCGAACGCGGGCTCGCAGGGTGAGCTGGCCGGCCTGCTGGCGATCCGCGGTTACCACCGCGCCAACGGCTCTGAGGATCGCAACGTCTGCCTGATCCCGGCGTCGGCGCACGGGACCAACGCCGCCTCCGCGGTGATGGCCGGTATGAAGGTCGTTGTTGTCAAGGGCAACGACGACGGCACGATCGACCTCGACGACCTGCGGGCGAAGGCTTCCGAGCACGCGGCGAAGCTCGCGGCGATCATGATCACGTACCCGTCCACGCACGGGGTGTACGAGGAGAGCGTCCGCGAGGTCTGCCAGATCGTTCACGACCACGGCGGTCAGGTGTACGTCGACGGCGCGAACCTGAACGCCCTACTCGGGCTCGCGAAGCCGGGTGAGTTCGGCGGCGACGTCAGCCACCTGAACCTGCACAAGACGTTCTGCATCCCGCACGGCGGCGGTGGCCCCGGCGTCGGCCCCGTCGCGGTCGCGGCGCACCTGGCGCCGTACCTGCCGAACCACCCGCTGCTCGACCAGGCCGGTCCGGACTCCGGTGTCGGCCCGATCAGCGCGGCGCCGTTCGGCTCGGCCGGTGTGCTGGCGATCTCGTGGGCGTACATCCGGATGATGGGCGCTTCCGGTCTGACCGACGCGACGAAGGCCGCCGTACTGACCGCGAACTACGTGGCGAAGCGGCTCGAGGGCGCGTTCCCGGTGCTCTACACCGGCGAGAACGGCCTGGTCGCGCACGAGTGCATCCTGGATCTGCGGCCGATGACCAAGGAGACCGGGATCAGCGTCGACGACGTCGCGAAGCGGCTGATCGACTACGGCTTCCACGCGCCGACCATGTCGTTCCCGGTCGCCGGCACGCTGATGGTCGAGCCGACCGAGTCCGAGGACCTCGGCGAACTCGACCGTTTCTGCGACGCGATGATCGCGATCCGGCACGAGATCGACCGGGTCGCCGCGGGCGAGTGGCCGGCCGCCGACAACCCGCTGGTCAACGCGCCGCACACCGCGGAGTCGGTGATCAACGACAAGTGGGAGCACGCCTACACCCGCGAGGAGGCCGCCTTCCCGCGCTCGGTCGACCGCGCCTCGAAGTACTGGCCGCCGGTCCGCCGCATCGACGGCGCGTACGGCGACCGCAACCTGATCTGCTCCTGCCCGGCACCGGAGGCGTTCGAGTAAGCCGGGCATACTGGTCTGTCCACGACCTGCCTGGAGGCTCCGTTGACTGACGTACGTCCAGACACCGCCGCTGCCCTGTTCGCCGAGATCGCGACAGCGCAGGGGGAGTGGAAGTTGCCGTCGGTGAACGCCGGAGTGCTGCGGGACGGGGAGTTGGTGTGGACCGGGACGCGGGGACGGTTCGCGACGGCCGACGGGGCCTTGCCGGGTCCTGATGTGCAGTACCGGATCGGGTCGATCACGAAGACGATGACGGCGATCCTGATCATGCAGTGCCGCGACGACGGGCTGCTGTCGCTGAACGATGCTGTCGGCAAGCATCTGCCCGGGATCGCGTTCGGGGACCTGACGATCCGGCACCTGCTCGCGCACAGCGGCGGGATGAACGCGGAGCCCGAAGGCCCTTGGTGGGAACGGAATCCGGGTGTCACGTTCGACGAGCTGACCGCGGCGATGAGCGACTCGCAGGCGGCCGGCCCGGCGGATCGGCGGCACCACTACTCGAACCTCGGGTACGGCCTGCTCGGCGAGATCGTCGCTCGGCTCCGGAGCGAGTCGTGGATCGAGCTCGTCCAGGCCCGGATCCTGGATCCGCTCGAGATGCGGCGTACGACGTACTTCCCGGAAGGCCCGGCCGCGGACGGGTTCTCGGTGCACCCGTTCAGCGGGCAGCTGGACCCGGAGCCGACGTACGACTCGGGTGCGATGTCGCCGGCGGGGCAGCTGTGGAGCACGATCGAGGACCTGGCGCGGTACGCGACGTTCTGGATCGACCCGGTGCACGAGGTACTGAGCCGGGACTCGGTCGAGGAGATGGCGGCGCCGGTGGCGTCGGATCCGCGGGAGGGGCTGAACGCGTCGTACGGGCTCGGGCTGCGGCTGATCGCGGACGATCCGCACCTGCTGATCGGTCACACCGGTTCGATGCCGGGCTTCCTCGCCGGGCTGTTCGTCGACCGGGTCCGCCGGGTCGGTGCGGTGACGCTCGGCAACGCGACGTACGGCCGGGTGGCCTCGCTGGCTCCCGACCTGGTCCGCATCCTGACCAAGTACGAGCCGCCGATCACGCAGGAGTGGGTGCCGGAGCCGCCGCTGGCCCAGGGCGCCGAGCTGCTCGGCCACTGGTACTGGGGCAACACGCCGCTGACGATCTCCGTCCGCGCCGGAATCCTGCAACTCTCCGGCGGCCTCACGACCCGCCTCTCACCCCTCGCCCCCGACCTCTACCAGGGCCGAGACGGCTACCTGGCCGGCGAAAACCTCCACGTCATCCGCACCGCCAACACCATCACCCACCTCAACGTCGCCACATTCGTCCTCACCAGAACCCCGTACGGCGCCTGAGACCTGGAGTCACGAACCGGTCGCCAGGTATAGCGTTTGCTATACTCCGGGGATGGCGATGCACGAATGGGATGTCTACATCGTCAACGAGGTGCGGATGTGGATCGACGGCTTGGACGACGCCACGCATCGGCGCGTCGTGCAGGCAATTGATGCGCTGGCTGAGGTAGGTCCTGGGCTCGGACGACCGCTTGTTGACACGATCACCGGATCCCGGCTGCCGAACCTGAAGGAGTTGAGACCGGGAACCGTACGGATCCTGTTCGCGTTCGATCCGTGGAGATCGAGCATCCTGCTCGTGGCTGGAGACAAGGCAGGTCGGTGGAAGGCTTGGTACGACGAAGCCATCCCCGTCGCGGAGCATCGCTACGAGATCTATGTGAAGGAACGACAGGCCGAAGAGGAGGGCAGTCGATGACCGGTTACGTGAGCTGGCGGGACATCCGCGATCAGGAGGTCGCGCGTGCTGGTGGCGAGGAGAGCGTCGCGGCCGGCAAGCAGGAGCTCCTCGCGGAGGTTCAAGGGCACCGGTTGGCAGAGATCCGGCGCGGTCGTGGCCTGACTCAGGCCCAGGTCGCCGAGCGGATGGGGGTCACCAAGGGCAGGGTTTCCCAGATCGAGCAAGGCAAGATCTCGGGGCAAGAGGTTCTGCTCCGCTATGCGGCGGCGCTCGGCGGTCGCCTTCATCAGGCGATCTACTTCGACGATGGCGACATCTCGGCAATCGCCTGACCACATCAGCTCCCACGGCAGTGGACGTCGGGCAGCTAGCCTGTAATGCATTGCATGGAGTAGATCAGGGGTAGATCGCCCGGCTCTTCACCGGGAGGGCGCAGGTTCGAGTCCTGCCTCCATGTCGAAGCGTTGTTCCATCCAGAGAACGGGGGTTCCGGATGTACGCGACGGGCCGGCTCCAGCACGCGCTCGAACGGGCGCTGGTTGCGGACGATCCAGCGGTACGTCGGCGCGCCGCGGTCCGCGTTGAGGCTTGGCGCAACGTTCTCGAGGGGATGGCGTCCGGACGGCTGACGATCGGGTCGCGGACGCCGGTCGCCGACACGCCGGTGTGGGTCACGCTCGAGGTGGTGACCGGAGGGTTCGCGACCGGCCGGTACGTCGCGGAGTCACCGCCGAGTGCCGACGAGCTCGCCCGGCTTCCGGAGAACGCGCCGGGGGAGACGGACCGGGAGCGGCTCAACCTCTGGTATCTCGGTGACGAAGGGCTCGCGGAGCTGGGGCAGGCGCTGCGTACCGGGCGTTGCCGCGTCGACGTACCGGAGGAATCGGCGCTGCTGGTCGTCGCCTGGCTGCTCGAGAACGGGCACTTCGCTGCCGCGCTCGACCTGGTGGCGGAGCTGCGCCCGTTGATGCACCGGCTCCGATTCACCCCGACCTTCGGTCCGTCGTCGGCTCCTGCGGGGGCGGTGGTACGGCGGCAGTCGGTCGACGAGGTGCGTGCTCAGTTGCGGCAGGCAACGGTGCCGCCGCGGATCGCTGCGATGCGGGAGACCCTCCAGGTCTGGATTCCGCTCCAAGACCGGCTGGTAGCGCTGTGGTGCGACACCGTCGACGGCGACTTCCCGGAGCTGGTGTCGGGTGAGGTGAGCGGTGGCTGGCCGTGCCGGGTCTGGCCGGACGACTGGGCGGAACGGCGTGGCCAGTGGCTCAACGATTACGCGACCGCGGCCGAGATCCACCACGCGCGGCACCCGAAGAGCAACTTCGCACGGCTGCAGTCGGCGCTGGAGCGCTGTCCCGTCGACAGCTCGGCCCTGAGCGGTCGCGAGGTCGGGTGGATCCGGCGCGCGCTGGCGAACACGATCAGCGCCCACGGAGCACCGGGATCCGAGGCCCGCGCGGCCTTGCGTACGACGCAGAACGAGGTGGCGGCGCGTCCGACGTACGCGACCTTGGCGCACGTGCTGAGTACGCGGCTGGACCGCTTCCCGCGGGACGGCGGACTGCCCGCGCTCGATCCGATCGCGGGCGACGTCGACGGCGCGGAGCTTCCGGCGGCCGCCGGCGTGGCGATGCCGCCGCACCTGCTGGCGAAGGCGGCCCGCGCGCTCGAGGCGCCGATCGGTGAGCTGGTGGATCGCGGCGTCATCGGCTCGGGGGAGGTGCTCGCCGAGGTGCTGCCGCAGGTCACGTCACAGTTGCTGGCGGCAAATATCGCGGATCCGGTGCTGGCCTCGATCTACGCGCAGACCTACGCGGCGTTCCGCCGTCGGCGCAGTCTGCTGCTGCTGAACCTCGAACACCAGGTGCAGTTCGACGAGCTGCCGTGGGTCTCTGCCGTCGCGCCGTACCGCGACCGCTCGCAGAAGGCGACGCGAGCCGCCGCGCAGACGCTGCGGGAGACCACGGCCGTCGCGCTCGGCGCGTTCCCGCAGACGATCCTGCCGAACCCGCTGGTCCGCGAGTTCCGTGCGCTGGTCAGCCAGGCCGACCTCGGACTGCCGCTCGTCGAGGAGGTCGCTGCCGACATCTTCATGGGTACCTTCGCGGCGAAGTGGCGGGAGGCGGCGTCGGTCGCCAGCCGGGTGCTGTCCGGGACGCTGTACGGGCGCTACTACGACCTCCCCGCTGCGTGGCCGGCCGCGGCGCACCGTTCGCGGATCCGCTGGCGCAAGCTGACGCCCGACGACTTCGCGGAGATGTGCCGCAGCCGCGCGGCCGAGGCCGACACCTCGCAGACACCTGGGTACGTCGCTCAGAACGGGACGGTGCTGGAGCAGAGCCAGATCCTGACCTCGCACAACCTCGCCGTACTGATCGAGGCACTCGACCTGACCGATTGGCTCCGCGAGGTCGGCCCCGAGCTCGCGGACCGCGCGTTCAGCTGGGCGATCCAGCGCCAGACCCAGCCGGTCTCGACCTGGATCAGCGGACTGCAGGGCCTCAAGAACACGGCGTACGCGTGGCGCCAGGGGATCTTCTTCCTCAGCTACTGCGACGGCGCCGACGTCCTGGCCAAGCTCGAGCAGCGCGCCGGGGTCCTCGGCCCACGATTCGCCCCAGCCGTGACCGGCCTCCTGGACGTGGCCGCGGGCGAGCGCTTCGACGCCCAAGGACGGACCGGACGCGGCGGCCGCCGATTCCTCGGCTGGACCACCGGCCCGCACTGGTGTTCTGCATCGTTGCATCGGCCGTGAGGATTGCCACTTCGGTCGTGGTCGAGTTGACACGGTGGGTGTGCGGGGCAAAGGTTAGGTCTGCCTTAGTAAGGGTTGCCTTACTCGACAACTTCCCGGGAGATCTGGATGTCGCAGCCCGCGCGTCTCACCGCGCTGCCCGCACCTGTCCGCGATCCGTTCGCCGCACGCTGGCCGCTGGCCTCGACGGTCTCGGACCGCGAGCGCGGACCGTTGCCGCACGGTTCGCCGGGAGCGGTGCTGCGGCGCGCTGCCGACGTACTGGGTGAGCCGCGGGTCCCGTCGACCGGGGTGGGGGAGTCCGCCGCGCTCGACCTGATCGCGGGACTGCTCGACGAGCACGGGATCGACCTGAGCCACCCGCACGCCGCGGCGCATCTGCAGCCGCCGGTCCTGCAGGTCGCGGTCGACGCGGACGCGCTGGCGTCGGCGTCGAATGCCTCGATGGACACCTACGACTCCGGTCCCGCGACGCTCGCGATCGAGCAGTGGGTCGTACGGGCGCTGGCGTCGCTGGCCGGTTTCGGCCCGCAGGCGGACGGCGTACTGACGCCCGGCGGCTCGATCTCGAACCTGCTCGCGATCCTGATCGCCCGCGACAGCGCGGCCGCCGCCGCGGGCGTCGACGTACGGCGGAACGGTCTGCAGGGCCTCGACCGGCCGGTCGTGTTCTGCTCCGAGCTCGCCCACTTCTCGGTCCAGCGAGCCTGCGCCGCCCTCGGGCTCGGTGAGCAGGCCGCGATCACGATCCCCTCCGACGAGAACTTCCGGATGCGCACCGACCTCCTCGCCGACGAGCTCGCCAAGCCCGGCCGTACGCCGGTGGCCGTGATCGCAACCGCCGGTACGACGGACTTCGGGTCGATCGACCCGATCGCGCCGATCGCCGAGCTGGCCCGGCAGTACGGCGCCTGGCTGCACGTCGACGCGGCGTACGGGTTCGGGGCCTTGTTCTCGGACCGGCTGGCGCCGCTGCTCGCCGACGTACCGTTGGCGGACTCGGTGACGCTGGACCTGCACAAGATCGGCTGGCAGCCGGCCGCGACCAGCGTGCTGCTGGTGGCGGACCGGAGCCGGTTCGCGGCGTTCGACCGCTCGGTGGACTACCTGAACCCGGCCGACGACATCGACTCCGGGCTGGACGGGCTGCTCGGCCGCAGTCTGCAGACCACCCGCCGGCCGGACGCGGTCAAGGTTGCCACCACGCTGACGGCATACGGACGGGCCGGACTGGGAACGATGGTCGACACCTGCCACGAGCTCGCGCACGCCGCCGCGGCCCGGGTCGTTGCCGACAGCAACCTCGAGTTGCTGGCGCCGGTGACCCTGACCACGGTGCTGTTCCGGGTCGCCGGGCAGGGCCTGGACGCGTCCGGACTGGACGCGCTCCAGGGCGAGGTCCGGCGCCGGTTGCTGACCTCCGGGCGGGTGCTGATCGGCCGGACCAAACTGCCGGCCAACGGCGGCCGCCCGGCGGCGGTCGCGTTGAAGCTGACGCTGCTGAACCCGAACGCCACCGCGACGGACATCGAGGACCTGCTCGACCAGGTCGTGGCCACCGGCCTCGACGTCCGGACCGGCGAAGGAGCGGCGTGACTATTGCGGCTGATGCGCATCTGAACGCGATCCTGCGGTGCTACACCCGGGAGTCGTCCGTGCCGGTCGCGGTCGGGGCGCTGACCTTCGAGGTCGGCGGTTCGACGGTGACGGCGCGGGTGGAGCATGCGTCGCGGACCGGGCTGCACCAGTTCACCGACGTACAGGTGGACGGCGTACCCGCCGTACCCGAGGAGCTCGTACGGTTGCTGTCCGCGGACGCGGACCCGGCCGAGATCGATGACCTGGCGGCGCGGACGGCGGAGTCGGTGCGCAACGTCGCGCTCTTCGTCTCGGAGGCTGACGGGGAGCGTGGACCTGGGCGCTTCCTCGAGTTCGAGCAGGCGTTGCTGTTCGGGCATCTGAACCACCCGGCGCCGAAGAGCCGGGACGGGCTGAGCGGTGACGAGCTGGCGGCGTACTCGCCGGAGCTCGGTGGCCGCTTCCAAGTGCACTGGTTCGAAGCCGACGCCGAACTGGTGTCGTCGGACCAGGTGGCCGGCGCGCCCTCGCTGCAGGGACTGGACGCTGTGCAGTTGATGGGCGCGCTGGCCGGTATCACCCCGTCGTCGGGCCGGGTCCTGATCCCGGCCCATCCGTGGCAGGCGGCCGCGGTGGCGCAGCGTCCGCGTGTCGCCTCGCTGATCTCTGCCGGTCGGGTGAAGGACTTGGGACCTGGTGGTGCGCAGTGGTACCCGACGTCCAGTCTGCGGACCGTGTTCCATCCGGATCTGCCGGTGATGCTGAAGCTGTCGCTCGGTCTGCGGATCACGAACTCGCGGCGGGAGTCGACACCGACCGAGTTGCGGCGCGGGCTGGAGATCAATCGGTTGCTCGACGCGGCGTACAACGCGGGTACGGCGACCGCGCACCCGCGCTTCACCATCGTCCGCGACCCGGCCTGGGTCGCGCTCGACGAGGGTGGACCGACGTTGACCGGTCTCGACGTTGCTGTCCGGGAGGTGCCGGGCGACGTCAACAGCTACGCCTGCTTGGCGGGGCTCGTCGCTCCACGGCCCGGCGGTGTGAGCCGGTTGAGCGAGTTCGCGGCGGAGGACCCGGTCGAGTGGGTTTCGGCGTACATCGACAACGTGCTGATCCCGATGCTGCACCTGTACGCCGAGACGGGCATCGGCCTCGAGGCGCACCAGCAGAACACGCTGGTGCGGCTGGACGGGGCAGGGCGGATCAAGGGCGGTGCTTATCGCGACAACCAGGGCTACTACCTTGCGTCGTCGTACCTGCGTGGTCTGCTGGCGGTCACAGGGCTGCGTGACTCGACACTCGCGGTGGTGGACGACCCGATCGTCGACGACCGGTTGACCTACTACCTGCTCCACAACCAGGCGCTGGCCGTGGTGGGCTGTCTGGCGGCTGACGGGATCGCGGACGAGGGTGACCTGCTCGGTGTGGTGCGGGAGCGGCTGACACTCGCTCTGCCGCTGCTGAAGGCTGCTGGGCCTTCTGGTGATCGGCTGGCGCGGCGATGGCTCGAGGCAGACACGCTGCCGTGCAAGGCGAACATGCTGACCCGGCTGCGGGGCATTGACGAGGTAGTGGCGCCACTGGACGCACAGTCCGTCTACCTCGACATCCCTAACCCGCTGCGGTGACCTCGTTCGAGCTGCGGCCGGCGGGCCCGTCCGACGCCCCGCGCATCGCATTGTGGATGTCGCAGCCGCACATCCGGCGCTGGTGGCATCAGGGCTGGTCCGTGGAGCGCTGGGCGCAGGAGATCGAGCAACAGGCGGCGGGGGAGCACTCCACGCCCTACGTGGTCGCGGCGGACGCGGAGGAGTTCGCGTACGTCGAGTTGTACCGGGTCCGGCACGACCGCCTTGCGGAGTACTACGCGTACGGCGAGCAGGACCGGGGCGTGCACGTGGCGATCGGTGATGCTGCACGCGTCGGCCAGGGGCTCGGGCGGCAGCTACTGCGGTGGCTCGCTGACGGGGTGCTGCGCGCAGAGCCGGCCTGTTCGCAGGTGGTCGCCGAACCGGACATCGAGAACACCCCTTCCGTCCGCGCGTTCGCCGCGGCCGGATTCGTCCAGCACGGGGAGCTACAGCTGCCCGAGAAGACAGCACTACTGATGGTCCGTACCCGGACCGTCCAGGGAGGCATGACATGTACGACGTGATCGCGATCGGCTGCGGGCCGTTCAACCTCGGACTGGCCGCGCTGGCGGACGGTGTGGACGACGTACAGCTTGCTGTGCTCGACAGCCGGCCGGAGTTCACTTGGCATCGCGGGCTGATGTTCGAGGACGCAATGCTGCAGGTGTCGTTCCTGGCGGATCTGGTGTCGTTGGTCGAGCCGGCGCATCACCTGTCGTTCCTGTCGTACTTGAAGGACAACGACCGGCTGTACCAGTTCTACGTGCGGGAGAAGTTCCACCCGACGCGGCGGGAGTACGAAACGTACCTGCGGTGGTGTGCTGCGCAGCTGGACTCACTGCACTTCGGCCACCACGTGCGGGAAGCGGTGTGGAACGGCTCGTCGTTCGAGCTGACTGTGGAACGCGGTGACGCCGTGGAGACCTTCGAAGCGCGCCACCTGGTGGTTGGTGTCGGTACGGAGCCCGCTGTGCCTGCTGCGTTGGCTGGCCTGCCTGCGGAGCGATTCGCGCACTCTGCGGACTACCTGTTCCGCCGCGACGACCTGCTGCGCGCTGGCCACGTGACCGTCGTCGGCTCGGGTCAGTCGGGCGCTGAATGTTTTCTGGACCTGATCCGTTCTGACGGACCGGCAGTGTCCTGGTTGACGCGTACGCCGTCGTTCGCACCGCTGGACTACTCCAAGCTGGTGCTGGAGATGACGACACCGTCGTACGTCGACTACTTCCACGGACTGGACGAGCCGGTACGCGACAAGCTCGTGAAGGAGCAGTGGCGGCACTACAAGGGCATCTCGTCGGAGACGCTGGACGACATCCACGACGTCCTGTACTCGCGGGACGCTGCCAGCGGAACTGCAGTGTGGTGTGGCTGTCGTCTCCGCGGTCGCGCGTGCTGACGGGCTGGAGCTCACCATGCTGCACGCGGACAGCGGGAAGACGTTCCAGCACCTGACAGGCGCCGTGGTCGCGGCAACTGGCTACCGGAACCGTCCGCTGCCGTTCCTGGAGCTCACTGCAATCGCAGATCGAGCACGACGCTGCCGGTCGCTGGGTCATCAACCGCGACCACAGCGTGCGGGGGGCTCTGGAGGGACGCATCTTCGTCGCTAACGCCGACCTGCACAGCCACGGCGTCGCTGCACCGGACCTCGGCATCGGAGCGATCCGCAACGCGACCATCCTGAACAGCGTGGCCGGCCGAGAGGTGTTCCGGCTGCCCAAGTCCACGGCGTACACGACGTTTGCGATCCCCGGATGAGTGTCTGGACCCAGTGTTCGTCGGAGCTGCTGGCGAAGCTCATCTCGCAGTTCTGCACGGAGGGGTTGCTGGAGCCCGTCGACAACCGGCTGAACCTCGGGGCAGTGTCCTACGTGTTCGAGGCGACGCGTGGTGGCTTCGGCAGTTGGCGGGTCGATCCGGCGTCCATCCGACGTACCACGGCCGGCATCCTCGGCAACGACGAGAGCGAGGTCGCCACCGACCCCATCCGGTTCTTCGTCGACGCTGCCGACGTACTAGGTGTTGACGGGTCCACTGTGGCTGGGTACGTCGCCGAGCTGACGAGCACGCTTGCGGCCGACGTACGGATGGCTTCTACGGCAGTGCCCGCGGCTGAGCTGCTGGAGCTGCACCACACCCGGCTGGAAGGGCACCTGACCGGGCACCCGCTCCTGGTCGCCAACAAGGGCCGCCTGGGCTTCTCGGCCTCCGACAGCGAGCGGTACGCCCCAGAGGCCCGTACGCCGCTGCACCTGGTCTGGCTCGCCGTACGACGTGGCCTCGCCGAGTTCCGCGGTACTCCGGACCTCTCCGAGCACTCGGTCATCGCCAGGGAGCTGGACCCGCCTGTTATCGAGGCGTTCCGTGCGCGCTTGGACGACCCTGACGCGTACGTCTGGCTCCCTTGCCACCCGTGGCAACTGGACCACGTCGTCCGCACCCAGTGGGCCCGCGAACTCGCCACCGGGGAGATCGTCGTACTGGGGGAGAGCCCCGACGAGTACCTCCCGACCCAGTCCATCCGCACGATGGTCAACATCTCGAATCCTTCGCGCTACCAGGTCAAGCTTCCCCTGAAGATCCTCAACACCTCGGTCTACCGCGGTATCCCGTCGCATTGCACCCTCGCCGCCCCGATGATCACCCAATGGCTACGCGGCCTCTGGTCCCGCGACGAAACCTTCCGCAACCTAGGCACCGAACTCCTGGGCGAAGTCGCCTCAGTCACCGTCCCACACCCCGAACTCTCAACCCACCCCGGCATCCCCTACCAATGGACCGAAACCCTGGGCTGTCATCTGGCGAGACCCCATCGACCCCCGCCTGGTTGAAGGCGAATCCGTCTGGCCGCTGGCCGCCGTACTCCATCCCGGCTTCGCATCAGCCGCGATCAAACGCTCCGGCACCGACGCCGAAACCTGGCTAGGACACCTCCTCTCCACCCTCCTACGCCCACTGCTCCACCTACTTCACCACTACGGCATAACAGTCAACCCACACGGCGAAAACCTCGCCATCATCTGCTCACCCACCGGCCTCCCCACCCGCCTAGTCATCAAGGACCTCGTCGACGACATCAACCTCTCCACCGACCCCATAGTTGCCCGAGGCCCCGAACCCGACTCCCACACCCGAGTCCTCCCACGCAAACCCTGGCCCATCCTCCGCCAGTACGTCGTAGACGCCCTCCTCCTAGGCGTCCTCAACCCCCTCGCCGCCCAAAACCTGATCCCCGAGCAAACTTTCTGGTCCCTGACCCGCGCCGAAATCGACCGCTACGCCACCAACCACCCCGAACACGCAGACCGCCTTGCGGCCACAGCCCTAACCGGAGAAACCTTCCTCCGCTACCCCCTCAACGCCTACCGCCTAACCCTCGGCTACACCGACCTAGACACCCGCCCACCCATCCCCACCACCGGCACCATCCCCAACCCCCTCCACACCGCGGCCAGGCCAATCCCCTTGCAACATTGACCTTGCGCACCCAAACCGGCTGCGCCCACAATGCCGAGTGAGTGGTTCGAAGCAAGGGGATTAGGGGGAGAGCCCCTCCGTGTCAAACTCTGTCTTGGCAGTCTCGTCTTCACGGCCGGACACTTTTGGTTCCTCTGCCCGTCTTCGCCGCCGGCTCTACGCGTCACCCGGGCCGCTCTCTCCGAAGAGTGGTCCGAATCCCGCCGTCCACCCCGGCTTCGTGTCCGGCCCCCGGCTGCCTGCGTCCGCAGGCCAATGCGGCGTCAGCTCAGCTTGGCTGCTGCACGAACTCCCTTGGCTGTTGCGCGCACGATCCCGGTACTGCGTGGGCGACATCCTCGTCGGCAGTCAAGCGCTGCAGTTCCACTGCTGGATCGAGATGGGCAACCCGACCTCTCCCGACCGCTGGGTCATCGACCTGACCTGCGACCAGTACGAGCTCCTCGCCGACCGAGCCTTCGTCTGCGACCGCCACAGCACCCTCGCCGCCCTCGCAATCGAATACAAGGCCCTGATCCGCCTCTCCGCCCACGAACTCGAACAGGACCCGGTCTGGTGCCGCACACAGGTCCTAGCCAACGGCATGTCCCGCTGGTTCACCCAAGCCAACTGACTGACTTCGACTCGGGCGGCCGAGTCCGCGTGTTCGAAGGTACTTCACTTCAGATAGTCGCAACCTACTACGGTGCGTCCAGCCCGGCTGGAGTAGGTTTCGAATTGACGTGTGCCACAGGAGCGGACCTGAATCTGGTGTCCGGTGCCCCGCAGGCCGCGGACCGCCGCCATGATGCGGTTAAGCTCTTGATCCAGGTGGCTGACCGAGCGACGAAGCTTTGTCGACGATCACGGTCAGCCTGGGCTGCGTCGGCAGCGAGTCGACGGTTGCTCCCGCAGTCCTGAACATACCCCTACTGATCGTCCGGTCGAGATTTCGTCGTGTGCTGAGTTGGAGTCTGTGGATCTTCGGCTCGGCTGCGGCGACGCTGACCAACTTTCCTCAGGTTGGCCTGCCGTGGCCGTTCAAGGTGGCTTCCACAGTCGTCGGGATGGGGCTGGGTGTGTTGGGCCGCAAGATGGCGCGAGCAAGACGGAGAATCCGCTGGTTGTACTCCGGATAAATGGTGATGTCCGTCCGAGAAGATCTCGAACGGACATCACCTGCTCGCCGCCTGTGGGATCAGCTGCCCAGTGCAGTGGCGATGTTGTAGACACCGAAGAAGAAGACGAGTACAGCGCCTACCAGGAGCAGGGTTAGTAGCTGCTTCCACAGCGACGTGATCAGGACCGCGCCGGCGAGAGCTACGAGGGTTGCGACGATTTGCGTGGGAGGCATGATGATTTCCTCTCTACTTCGGTTCACTTCCTTTGTCTTTCACCGGCCGTAGGGCTAGATTTGGTCGGTGCCCCGCTCGTGTACCTGTCGATTCCAGTAGAAGCTCCGTCAAAAGGGTGTCAATCTGGAATATTGGAAAGACCGCGGTCGCCAAGTTGCGGAGCTGGCTGCCTCTAGGACGCGGTCGGGTGACCGTCCTGGCGCAGAGACGCTCCACTTGGGAGCCCTGGTTGCCAATTGGCAGCCACACTGCGAGTTCTGGCGACACGCCGGAATGATCGTTAGCCAAAGTTTGTAGCTGTCAGGTTTGAGGCGCTAGCTTGTCCGCAGGTTCGAGCGCCGCGATCGCACGCGCTTGCCAAACTGGTGTCGCATGCCACGAGCAGTACGGCGGCAGCAGCGTCGGATTGGATCTGATGAATGGGCGGCGCGTGACTGATGTGATGGAGTGCCCGGGTGCTGCGATGACGGAGTCCCGTCCTGGCAGTAGTACCGAGGCGCGGCTGGCAGCTGTTCGAGAGCGGTCGACGCAGGTTGCTCAGAGCTCCGCGACGACTGATTCGCTCCGTCCACGGATCGGCGCGATCTCCTTAGAGGATCTGCTCGTCTTGCTGGAGGCTGAAGACGGCTTGCCCTCGCCGAAGGGTCGGATCTCATTGGAGGCCTGCCGGACACAGCGGCAAGATTTCCTGGACCTGGTGGACCGAGTCGTCAAGCGGGTGAGCAAAGTTGTTGACAACTTCGATTCACGCGCGCTGATCGTTCGCGCCCTCTTGCATCTACCGCGGGTGGCAGGCGCCACGGGCGTGTTGACCCGACGGCAGGTCGACGCTGAGCTGCGCCGTAGCGCCCGGCAGTTGTTGAAGGATCAGGAGAATGTGAAGCACTGGGTGCCTACTCAGGAGCTTGGACTTGACGAGCTGACCTTCGTGGATGGTGAGAAATCGGCGTCGGCGGAGATCTTCGACAGCCTGCACTACCTGCGGAATTCCCGGCCGGGTGCGGTCAATTATGCTCTGGTCGACAAGGAGGGCCGGCCGGTCACACTCTGCAGTGTGTCGCCGTTGGAGTGGATGCGCGTAGGTAAGCAGATCACGAGACAGTTCGCTGTGCCGATGGAAGCCGTACGCGATGTTTCCCGCGTCTACTCGTTCGATTCAGCGCCGTTCAATGCGATATCTTTCCTGCTGTCGCGGGTTCGCCATCACATTCGAAAGACCTGCCCTGAGGTACGGCTTCTGTCTACGGCGGTTGATCCTAATCTAGGGTTCACCGGTACGAGCTACGTTGCGGCGAACTGGCAGCGATGGATGACGATCAAGGCTCGGCCGTACATGTACTTCGACAAAGACTATGTCACGCCGCGCCAGCTGCGCACACGATTCGAAACGACGAACGTGGAGCAGCTGAAGAGTACGTATCCGGACCAGTTCCAGGACAGCTCGGTCGACCTGCTGGACTCGATGATCTTCTGCAGCCGCGTCAAGGGACCGACCGAGAGCGTGCCGCTGGATCAGCAGCGAAGGCTGTATCGCTGAGAGGTAGAGGGTCGCTCAGCTCGATTGAGGGGATACCGCGAAGCGGGAGCGTCTCAGGAGCGCTTCCACCCGTTGGCGGGTGGGCATTGAGTTCGACAACGGGAAGTCTGCGGTTGCGCAGGCCATGGCGGCTGTGGCCCACAATGCTTGCTCTTCGGTGAAGATGCGGTCGTGGTCTATCAGTTGGGCTGCCAGAGCTGCGCAGAACGCGTCGCGTGCTGCGGACGACTCTTTGTAGATCGACGGGAAGCTGGGAACTGTGAAGGTCTCCAGCTTGGTGCTGGAGTAGATCGTGCATCCGCCGTTCGACGGTACGCACAGGGTCTCCACTCCGTAGGCAAGCAGGTGGCGGGCGACCGGGTCTGGATCGAAGCGCTCCTGACCCGGTGGTGAGAAGCGTCCTAGTTCCCAGGCGTGCGCCACCATGTAGTCGATCTGGGCCAGTGAATTTCCGGAGATGCCATCATCGGTGTACGGCTGGCCGGGTGTGACGATCACCAGTGGGCGGTGCTTGCCGACCGTGTGCGCCAGTGCAAGGGTGCGCTGCATCGTTTCGACAGGAATCTCGAAGGTCACCAGGATCGCGTCGCAGTCGACCAGTTTGTGCGAGACATCCTCGATGTCGCTGGTGCCGAGATGGACCTCCATCTGGTTGCGCCAATTGACGGCGACGCTGTCCCCGAGTTCCTTTTCGATGATGCCGGTGAAAGGCGTACGTGCGCGCGGGATGAGCTTCAGCAGCGATGTGTTGACCCCTTCGTCATGGAGGTAGTTGATGATTTCGTGTCCGAATCGATCGTCTGCGATCGCGGCGATGAGCGACGCATCGAGTCCCAATCGAGCCGCGGCGACGGCCTGCGACACGCCCTTCCCGCCGGGCGAGAGATCGAAGCTGTAGGCCTCTGATGAGGTTTCGTTCTGCGGCAGGTTCTTGGTGCGGAACGTCGCATCCATGACGGCGCCGCCGACTACGATGATGCGGCCCCTCGGTCGGCTGCTGGTCGGTGCTGGTGCGCCCGTTTCGGGTTTGACGAAGTTCCTCACCCCGACTGAACTGACTTCCCATCGAATCAACTGACGGGCGAGCTCGCGGAGGACGTCGTGCTCCGTCGTACCACGCAGCGTTCGGTCACTTGGTGGCGTGCCGGAGTCCAGACCGAGGGCGGCGTGAAGCTGCGGCCAGTTGGAGAGCAGAGCAGCTCGCCGCACTCCGAGGGAATCGGCGCCCAAGGCGCTGACGATCTTTCCGTGGATGCCGGAGCGCGCGTACTGGTCTACGAACAGCCCCAGCGCAAGCGTCGCGTCGGCGACGATCCGATGAGTCCCGTCGATCGTCTCGAGGACGCATTGTTTGACCACGCCCAAGGCCGCGTCGGCCAAATCGACCCTGTGCACGCTCGCAAATCGCTGAGTGGCATGGAGCTCGAGCAAAGGCCCCGCCTGCCCTCTGTCGTCGCCCATCTTCGCGAGTGAAAGGCCGTCACGTGTCCGCAGTTTTTCAAGCGCATGAGTCAGCACCAGCGCGCTGGGCGGTTCCCATCCCCGGCTGAGCTCGGCCACTCGTCTCCGTCCCCGATCAATCACTTGAGGTCATTATGCGCCAATGCAAATAGGCAAGGAAGGTACGTTAACTGTGTCTGTCTAGCCGCGAAAGCGTGCGCTGTCTCATGCCGAACTGAACTGGCAAGGCGGCCACCATGAGGACTCGCGGCGACGCACGCGACTCGCCTCCAGTCCCGCATCTGAGGCAGGCGCGGCGCGCGATCAGCCAGGCTCGCTTGAGACCCAGGTTCTTCGCAAGCGCGATGACATCGAGGACCAATGACTTGGCCTCGGATGGCTGGTAGAGCTCCCCAGACATTGTTCCCCCGGTTAACGCGGTCGTCCGAGATTTCAGTATCCGCCAATTGGCGAAGCTGAGACCGATCGCCGAGTGTCGTGCAGTGTGGAACGAGTGCTGATTCAGTGGAAGGAGGCTATCGAGTGACTGGTCTGTTTGGCTTGGGTTAGGCGGCGTTCGCAGGTGCGCCCATCAGGAGGAGGACTGGGCCGGCGGTCGCGAGGGTGATCCAGCGGGGATTTGGGTTAGATCCAGTTGAAGTAGGCAAGCAAGCTGGTGGCCAGAAGGATTGTCGCGGATGAGAGGTGTACCACTCGAGCGAGCGGTCCGTCAGGTCCGCTGGCCGATCCATGGGTTCCATTGGCAGCGAACGGCTCAGGCGGAACCTGCCTGCGCCTTCACAGCCCGGCTCACCTGATCTCTGGTCGGTGTGCTGGGTACCGGCTCGGAGATGTGGTCGGTGGCGAAGCAGCTGACGGCCTCGCTAGCCCACGTGATCACCGGGTCGGTCAATTGCCCGCTCTCAGCGAGTTGACGCGAGCGCCGCGCAGAGAACGTCTCGAGCCCCACATGTGGCGACCAGGTAGTCGATCTGCTTGAGGAACGGGCTTAGGCGCCCCCCAACGCAATCAGTCAGCATCTTTAGTAGGCGGCTGCGGGCTGCGTCGGGTGGTTTGTCAGCGCGTCGTTGCAAGCGGTTGATTCAGCGGAGGTTGGCTACCCATTTGGTGGCTTGTTTGGCTTGGGTTAGGCGGCGTTCGTAGGTGGCTCCGGTGGTTAGGAGGATTAGGCCGGCGGTGGCGAGGGTTATCCAGCGGGGGATTAGGGGGGCTACTTCCAGGAACTGGACGATGGCGATTTTGGCTACGGCGGCGGAGCCGATGATGAAGGGGGATTGGAGGGAGTAGCGGACGGCGATGAGGATTAGAAGGACGGCGGCGGCTACCACGAGGGTTGCGCGGAGCCAGTTGTCGGTGGTGTCGGCGATCAGGGTGGAGGGGGCCAGGCCGAGCATCAGGCCGGGGCCTAGGAAGACCCAGCTCGGTTGGTTGCGCCAGGCAACGATGCCTACGGCTAGCAGGATCAGGGCGGGCGGGATCGTGTACCACTCCAGGGTGTGGGCCTCGGCGCCGAGCATGAAGGTCGTGTTGGCGATGATGAGTAGGACCGCGGCCTGCAGCAGGGCGGGGCGGCGACGCGGGTTCATGCCGTAGGCAATCAGCGGGGCGGCGACGATGGTCAGGACCACGCCGGTTGCGGTGTAGGGGGATGCGGACACGGCGGCGATCTCGGCCAGTACGGTGGCGCAGACGGCGGCGGTGAGTAGGACGGGCTCCAGCGGTTTGCCGACGTACCCGCAGGTGACGGCGATGCCGGTCGCGGCCACGGCGGCTAGTGCGACGGCGGCCGGCCACGAGTCGACGTACCCGTCGAAGGCGAACAGGATGATCGCGAGCTGGGCGCTCAGGCTGGCGACGGCGGCGGTGGGGACCGGGTCGGTGAGCTTGCGGACGGCGGCGAGGACGGCCAGTACGGCGAGGATCGCGGCGAGATAGCCGAGTTGGCGGATGTCGTCGGTGGCCAGGCAGTAGGTGAGGTCGACGGCGGCGACCGTGATGGTTGCCGTGTGCAGGACGATGGCGAGCTTGCCGGTACGGCGGGCTGCGACGAGCTCGATGACGGCGAGGGCCGTGGCGAGTGCGGTGGCGAACCAGCGGCTGGGGCCGGGGAGTTGCGGGAGCGTGGTGGCGACCGCGAAGGCGGCGGCTGCGGCGCAGACGTACTCGCCGAACCCGGAGGGGAATGCCGCGGGGAGCGGGCGTTTGTGGAGGATCGCGATGCCGGTCGCGGCGGCGAGGCAGACGACGGCGGCGGTCGCGATCGTGATGGACAGGGTGGTCGTGGTCGGGAGGCCCAGGACGGTGCGGGTCATGCCGGCGACGAGGATGCCGGAGAAGACGATGGTGGCGGTGATGGATCCGGTACGGCGGACGATCGCGGTGCCCTTCGCGGACAGGATCAGCGTGCTGACGACCTGGGCGAGGAGCGCGCCGAGGAGGACCGGGAGGCTCGCGCGGTCGATCAGGACGAGGGGGAGCGGGAGTTGGGCGGCGATGACGGTGGTGATGCCGTACGTGACGACCTTGGGGGCCAGCCGGGTCATGAGGAGGGCGAGTACGGCGATGGTTGTGAAGACGATCGCGCTGTAGGTGGGGCCGTCGACGGCGGTCGGTGGGATCAGGCCGAGGGCGCGGGCGCCGTACAGGTCGACGGTGAGTAGGCCGGTGCCGAGGATGGCGAGGGCTTCGGCGGTGCCGGCCAGGTTCCGGCGGCTCGCGGGGATCGAGCCGGCGAAGGAGAGGGCGGCGAGGGTGCCGATGATGGCGGCCTGGGCGGCGACGGGGAGGCTGTCCCAGTTGACGGCCAGGAAGGTGACGCCGGCGGCCAGGAGGAGGAGTACGCCGAGGGTGAGGAGGGTGGCCTGGGGGCTGAGGCGGCGGATCCTGGAAGGTTTCGGCGGCTGGTTGGTCGGTGGTTGGGGGAGTGGGCGGGGGTCGCCGAAGGTCGTCGGGTACGGCGGGCGGGTGCCGGACGTCGGCCGCGTCTCACGAGCAGCAACAGGCGGCGCGGCAGGAGGCGCGACGGGCGGGGCGGGCGGGGCGGGAGGCGCAACCGTGGGTGGTGTAGCAGGGGGTGCCGGGGGAGGAGGTGGGTGGATGCCGAGGTGGGGTGGGCCCGCCGGGAGGCGTAGTTCGGGTTGTGGGTAAGGCTGTGGATAAGAGGCCGGCTCGATCGTCAGGTGCAGCTGGGAGCGGCAGGTGGGGCAGGTGATGGCGGCGGTCGGCATCGAGTCCTCCTCGGGTCTCTACCACTGTCCCGAGAAGGAACGGTCCACCGCTTGAGTACGTCTACTCAAAGTTCTGACGTAGGCTGGCGCGGTCTGCCGATCGTCCAGACCGGCGTGACGAACACGGGGAGCACGATGAACACTGGGCATGTCGAGCTCGCAAGAGCTCAGCAGGAACGTTGGGACTCGGCGTACGCGAGACGCCCGCAGCTGCACGGACTGGAGCCATCGGCTGCCGCGCAGCAGGCCGTGGAGAGATTCGGTGCCGCAGGCATCGATGACGTGCTGGAGCTCGGCGCCGGCCACGGCAGGGACGCGCTTTTCCTGGCCAGACAGGGATTCAGCGTGCACGCCACCGACTTCAGCGAGACGGCGCTCGACCAGTTGCGGCACGAGGCGCAGCGCGAAGGGCTCGACGATCGGGTGACCGCCGCGTTGCACGACGTCCGCGACCCGCTGCCGCCGGCCGACGGCGGAGTGAACGCGGTGTTCGCGAATCTCCTGCTGAACATGGCGTTCTCGCCGTCCGAGCTGCGCTCACTCGTTGCCGAGATCCACCGGGTACTCAGCCCCGGCGGGATTTTCGTGTACGCCGTGTGGTCGACCGGCGACCCCTGCTCGCAGTACTGGCAGCGGCTCGACGACGGACTGTCGATGCACGACGGTTTCGTCGGCCGGTTCTTCGGCGAGGACCTGGTGCGTGAGCTCGCCGAGCACTGGCAGCTCGACGAGCTCACGCCGTACCACGAAGGTCAGCGCGAGATGTGGCGCGTGACCCTCACCAAACAGTGATCAGTTCGCCTGGCTGACGCTCGACATGTTGAAGTCGGGGACCAGCAGCGGTGGGGTCGCGGTGCGGGAGAAGTAGTCGCCCCATTCCCGCGAGTACGACGGAACGGTCGCGCCGGCTGTGGTGAACCGGGACAGCAGGTCGACCGGGCTTTCGTTGAAGCGGAAGTTGTTGACCGCCCCGGTGACCTCGCCGTTCTCGACCAGGTAGACGCCGTCACGGGTGAGGCCGGTGAGCAGCAGCGTCTGCGGGTCGACCATCCGGATGTACCAAAGGCAGGTCAGCAGCAGCCCGTTGTCGAGCCCGGCGACCAGGTCGTCGGTCGAACCGGTCGCACCGTCGACCGAGATCACGTAGTTCTCGATATCGGGTGTGGCCGTCGGTGCGTCGATCAGGCCGGCCGTGTACCGGCTCGTCATCAGGTGCTCGAGTTTGCCGCCGCGGATCCAGTCCGTCGCCGCGAGCGTGAGCCCGTTGTCGAAGACGCTCGACGAGCCGCCGGACGAACGGGCGACCGCGAACGCGAACGCCTCGAGCCCGGCGAGCGCCGGGTCGGAGTGCAGGTTCACGGGCTGTGACGACAGTGTGTCGCCGAGCCGGGTGCCGCCACCGGTCTTGGAGAACACGGTCCGGCCCTCGAACGCGTCCCGGCCGTCGAGCTGCCAGAACAGGTACGTCATCAGGTCCGCGACCGCGGCCGGCGGCAGGATCGTCGGGTGCCGTCCGGCATCGACGGATACCGTCCGCTGAGCCCAGCCGAGGCGCCGGGTGAGCTCGGCGTCGAGCGCGTGCGCGTCGACGTCGGTGAAGTCGCGGGTGGCGGTGCCGACCCAGGCCGAGTGGCTCAGGTCGGTGTTCTTGCCGGTCGACGAGACGTACCCGCGGGGGAGCGCCTGGCGCAGCCGCAGTCCCGTCGAGGAACCGACGTACAGCGTCACGACCTCGTGGTTCGCGAAGCCGTACAACCGCCGCTCCTCAGCGGAGGCGCGCTTGAGCGATTCACCGAGCGACGGCGCGAACTTCTCGAACACGGCGACGGTCGTCTCCTCCGGTTCGAGGTCCCAGTCCGCTCCCGTCGTACCGTCGACGAGCGGGCGGGCGTCCTCGGCCGGGCCTGCGGCACGGGCGGTCGCGATCGCGGCGGACACGATCTCGCGCAACGAGTCGTCGGTGACCGACGAGCGGCCGATGACGCCGGCCGCCGTACCCTCGCCGGCGCCCACCGTCGCGATCACGGTCACGCTCGAGCCGCGCATCGCGCCGTTCGTGGTCAGGGTGTTGTTCGCCCAGCGCAGGTTGGTGCTGGACGTCTCGGCGACGAGTACGACGCAACCGTCGGCGCCCTCGGCCGCGGCCAGGGCGAGGCCCCGCTCGATCGTGTCCTGCGGGGTGAGTTGAATGCCCGTCACCGGCCGGCCTCCTGAGTGGTGTTGAGAATGCGGACGCCGCGGAACAGCGCGGACGGGCAACCGTGGCTGACGGCGCCGGACTGTCCGGGCTCGGCCTTGCCGCAGTTCAGTGCGCCGCCGAGGACGTATGTCTGCGGGCCGCCGACGGCCTCCATCGAGCCCCAGAAGTCGGTGGTCGTGGCCTGGTACGCGACGTCGCGGAGCTGTCCCTCGAGCTTGCCGTCGGTGATCTTGTAGAACCGCTGGCCGGTGAACTGGAAGTTGTACCGCTGCATGTCGATCGACCAGGACTTGTCGCCGACGATGAAGATCCCGTTCTTGACCCGGCTGATCAGTTCCTCGGTGGACGGGCCGTCCGCGGCGGGCTGCAGCGAGACGTTGGCCATCCGCTGGATCGGGATGTGACCGGACGAGTCGGCGTACGCGCACCCGTTGGAGCGTGGCGTGCCGAGCACGTCCTCGTTCTTCTTCGCCATCCGGCGGTCGACCTGGTACCCGACCAGGATGCCGTCCTTGACCAGGTCCCACTGCTGGCCGGCGACGCCTTCGTCGTCGTACCCGACCGTGGACAGGCCGTTCTCCGCGGTGCGGTCGCCGGTGACGTGCATGATGGGCGAGCCGTACTTGAGCGTGCCGAGCTGGTCGAGCGTGGCGAAGCTGGTGCCCGCGTAGTTGGCCTCGTAGCCGAGCGCGCGGTCGAGCTCGGTCGCGTGCCCGATCGACTCGTGGATCGTGAGCCAGAGGTTGGACGGGTCGACGACCACGTCGTACGTGCCGGCCTCGACGGTCGGCGCGGCCATCTTCTCGGCGAGCCAGGCGGGGATCTGGGCGAGCTCCTCGTCCCAGTTCCAGCCGGTGCCGGTCATGTACTCCCAGCCGCGACCGGCCGGCGGCGCGATGGACGACATCGAGTCGAACCGGTCCTCCGCGACGGCGTGCGCGGTGATGTCGGGGCCGATGCGGACGCGTTGCTGCGTGTACGACGTACCCGCGGTGTTCGCGTAGTACTTGCACTCGTGGATCGTGGCGACGTGGACGCTCACATGGGCGACGCCCTCGGCCTTGAGGAGCCGGTCGCTGTAGTCGGTGAGCAGCGCGACCTTCTCGGCCCGCGGAACGCTGAACGGGTCGATCTCGTACGACGAGATCCAGGTGACGTCGTCGTACGTCGGCTCGTCGGCGAGCTCGATCGTCTCGGCGTTGATCGGCCGGGACACCTGGGCCATGTTCACGGCCTGCTCGGCCAGGCTCACGGCCTCGTCGGTGGTGAGCGCGACCCCGGCGGCGAAGCCCCAGGTGCCGTCGTGGATCACGCGGACGGCGAGACCGAGGTCCTCGTCGTCCTTCGCGTTCTCCAGCACACTGTCGCGCAGGGAGATGGACTCGGACCGGATCCGTTCCAGCCGGAACTCGGCGAACGTGGCCCCGAGGTCACGGGCGCGCTGCAGGGCGGCCGCCGCCAACTCCTGCCGGGGGAGAGCGAGAAAGCTTGCGTCGATATCTGGCACGACCCCGACCCTATACACGGGAACCTGGAGATGATCGGCGGTGTAGTGCCAGTGTCCGGAAGTAGACAGGAGGCCGTTGACCAGCTCCGGTGACGAAGCCGAGATCGTGGCTCGGGTGCGCGGCGGGGAGTCGGCCGCGTACGGCGAGCTGGTGGATCGGCATGCCTCCGTGGCGAAGCGCACCGCGATGTTTCTGGGTGCCGGAGCCGATGCGGACGACGTGGTGCAGGAGGCGTTCGTCAAGGCGTTCAGAGCGCTCGGTGGGTTCCGGGAGGGTGCGTCGTTCCGGCCCTGGCTGTTGCGGATCGTGGCCAACGAGACCCGGAACGCTGTGCGTGCTCGTGGACGCCGGGCGCGGCGAGAGGAGCTTGCGGCGCCGCTGGACGTCGTACTGGATCCGGCTGACGCGGCTGTGTCGTTGGAGCGTCGTACCGAGTTGCTGGCCGCGGTACGCGCGTTGCCCGAGCAGATGCGGTTGGTGGTGACCTGCAGGTACCTGTTGGACCTGGACGAGCAGGAGACCGCAGTAGTACTCGGCTGGCCGCGAGGGACCGTCAAGTCACGGCTGCACCGCGCACTGGGCCGGCTGCGTGACGCTCTACCCGACAAGGAGGTGCAGCGATGAGCCTCGAAGACGAACTGCGATCCGTCGGACGCTCAGCCGTCGTACCTCCCGTGGACGACGGCCTGACCGCGGCAGTGCTGTCACGGGTCGCGGACATCCCGGTGCGGAAGCGGCTGCGGGACAGGTGGCGGGCGTTCCTGGCCGGTTTCCTCATCCTGATCGCGGGCGCTGCGCTGACACCTCCGGTACGGGCGACGGTTGCGGAGTGGCTGCACATCGGGGGAGTCCAGGCGGAGCCGGTGGGCTCTGGCCTCGAGTACTGCACCGCCGCCTCCGACGGTGGGCGGTCACATGTCCCTGGAGGCCGCTGCGCGCGTCGCTGGCTTCACGCCGCGGCTACCCAGGGCACTGGGTACGCCGAGGGGTGTAGAGGCGTCAAAAGGCTTCGTAGCGGTCAGCTGGGACGGCGTACGGCTGGAGCAATTCCAGTCCGGGATCGAGCCTAGGTACATCAAGCAGTACTACAGCGGGCTCGGCTATGTCCCCGAGGTCCCCGGCTTCTGGTTCAGTACGCCGCACCAGCTCATCCTGGTCGACG
Source organism: uncultured Actinomycetota bacterium (assembly GCA_963822475.1). Taxonomy (GTDB): domain Bacteria; phylum Actinomycetota; class Actinomycetes; order Propionibacteriales; family Kribbellaceae; genus Kribbella. The sequence continues at coordinate 299,942 of CAWGHT010000004.1, read as the reverse complement.
AACGCGTCGTACGGATCGCCGGACCGACACTGGTCTGGGAGCGCGACGGTGTCACGTTCCGTCTCGAAGGAGTCGACAAGGCTCGCGCCGTGGAGTTGGCGACCGGAACCTCCTGACCGCGGGCGGTGTACCAGCAGCAAAGGGAAACCGAGAAGGAGAGCTGCCATGGTCCGCCGCATCCTCATGCTCGTTGTCGTGCTCTTCGCGATCGGTGTCACGCCCGCACAGGCCGGCGGCCCGACCAGCGTCCTGCTCAGCGCACCCCCAACGGTCGTCGCGTTCGGCTACAACGACCCGCGGTACGACGAACTGGTCAAGCTCACCGAGCTGACACCAGGCAAGCCGAGTGGCGAGCACCCGTCCGGCCGGTTCGTCCGCGCTACCTGGCTGATCCACGACATGTCCGTGTGGCGCATCGACGTCATCTACCCCGACGCACCGGGCGGACCATGGATCGCGACCGAGGACCTGATGTCCGACACCAAACCCGCGAAGCCCACGTGGCACCGCGCCACCGACCCCGTGAAGCTCCTGAAGCTCCTCAACGAACTCAAGCTGCTCAGCGGCGAGTTCGACGGCGGCCCCAGCCTCAACGACAGCTACACGTCCTCGGAGTCCACACCGCAGCCCGCACCGCCGGCCCAGGCTCAGGTGTCCGCCACCACCAACGTCTTCACCGGATGGCGCTGGATCATCCCCGGAGTACTCCTGGGTGCAGTAACCGCGGTCGTCGCCCTACGGCTGTTCCCCAAGCGCCGCTGGGAGCTGATCGACTAGAGCTCAGCAGCCAGCTCGAACCCGCTGAACAACCGTCCGCCATACGCAGCGAGGATGTCGTCCACGGCAACTACCAGGCGGTCGTCCGAGGCTCGCACGCCGTCCAGCAGCTTCACAGCGTGGTTGGTGCCGTGAGCAACGTCGTACGCCGTGACCTCGCGCAGCAGCCCCTTGCCGGTACCGGACCAGTGGCCGGCGCCAGTCAGCAGCAGCCGAGCCGCCTCCTGCCACAGCACCGACGTGATAGCCAGCCGCACATCACCTTCGGCGGCTAGCAGGTCTTCCAGCAGGTCGGTGACCGTGTAGCGCAGCAGGTCCAGCTCGTCCGTCGTCAGCGGCTTAGGCCCAGCTGCAACCTCAGCCACGAACTCCTGCTGCAGCCGCGCGCCCGACCCGTCGGTGTCCACCAGTACGACGGACTCGCCGACGAGCCGCATCATGGTCGGCTGGCGTCGCAGCTGGTCCTTGTCGGCGAAGTAGCGCAGCGACTTCTCGGTGTGCACGAACAGCTCGACCGGCCAGCCGCCGTACTCCAGCGACTTCCTCCGTGGCGCCGGTGGTCCGTCCAGCAGCACTGTGATGTCCAGGTCGGACGTCGGACCAGCGTCGCCGCGCACCACGCTTCCGCCGAGCCAGGCGGCTCGGGCCTCCGGATACAGCTCCAGAACGAGTTGGCGTGCTAGGTCCATCAGGACAGTGTCAGCCAGCGCAGCAGTTCGCGGTACGCATTTGTTGGTGGGATGTGGCCGCCGACGTAGTACTTGCGTTCGGCGTGCGGGATCGCGGCGGCCAGATGGTCGGCGTACTTGCCGGCGCGCTCGTCTGCGGAGCCGTGCCAGAGGCTGACTGGGACCTTTATGTCGCCGAGGTCGAAGCCCCACGGCTGAGCGAACGCTACGTGATCGTCGATCCAGCCGTCGTGGCTCGTGACGAAGGTGGCCGTCAGACGAGCCACGGCTTCCGGGTCCTCCCGGGCCGGGGGTCCTGGCGGCGAGCCGGGGTCCGGCGGGAACTCCGGTCCGCCCTCCTCGACGCGGGCCATGATCGTGCGCGCGGTCTCCTCGAGTCCCGGTCGCAGGTCGCCGTTCACCGCGAGCCACGAGGTGCGGTTGCGCCGCGGGTCTGCCTGTTCCTCTGCCTCAGTCGGCTCAGGGCCGTCGACGAGCGGCGGCGCGTTGCTCCCAGTCACCGCGCAGCGGGTCACGCGATCGGGCAGCAGTGCGGCGCAGGCCAACGCGTGCGGACCACCTCCGGAGCCGCCGGTGACCGCGAATCGTTCCCAGTCCAACGCATCAGCCAATGCCAATGCGTCGGAGGCGACAGATGCCACGGTCCGGCCGGATTGCCGGGTCGATCCGCCGTACCCGGGCCGGTCCGGCATCACCATCCACACCCCGGACGACTCGATCGTCGCAACCACCTCGGGCCGCTTCCACCGAGTGCTCGGCGTACCCCCGAACGACATCACCGGTACGCCGTCGTCCGCGCCGTACACGGCGTACAGCAGCACCCGGTCACCGATCTCCACCATGGCATCCACACGCGGAGCGTAACCGCCCGACAGCACCTAACCGAATGTGGAGTTACCGACCCGACATTCTCGGGATTCGAGATGCGATCGCCGTGGTGGGAGGATGCGGCCTAGGTTTTGTCGGCTGTGTGATTCGAACCTGTCGGGAGTGCTTGTGAGTTCCTCGGTCGCCGGGACCGTATCGCCCACCCGGCAAGCGATGCGCCGGTTGCGGCGTGACCGCAGTGCGCGGGTGGGCCTCGTCGTGGTCGCCCTGCTGATCGTGATCGCCGCCGCCGCGCCGTTGCTGGTGCGGCTGGCCGGCCAGGACGCGACGACGTACCACATCGACCTTCTCGATCCGGCGCGCGGCAACGCGCCGCGCGGTGCGGTCGGTGGCGCGAGCGGCGACCCACTGGTTCGGGGTGGAGCCGCTGACCGGCCGGGACCTGTTCTCGATCGTCGTCCTCGGTCTGCGTACGTCGCTGTTCATCGCGGTCGTGGTCACGCTGATCACGACCGTCGTCGGCACCCTCGCCGGGATCAGCGCGGCGTACTTCGGCGGCTGGTACGACGCGGTGCTGTCGCGGCTGCTCGACTTCCTGTTCGGCTTCCCGCAGCTCGTCTTCATGATTGCCCTGGGCATCGTTGTGCCGGCCGGGTTCCCGCGCTGGCTGCTGCTGATCCTGGTGCTCAGCTTCTTCGGCTGGGCCGGCCTGGCCCGCCTGATCCGGAACCAGGCCCGCTCGCTGGTCGCCCGCGAGTTCGTCGAGGCGGCCCGTAGCGTCGGGTCGAGCGGCTGGATGGTGATCACCCGCGAACTGCTGCCGAACCTGCTCGGTCCGGTGCTGGTGATCGCCACGCTCGCGATCCCCGGCTACATCGGCGCCGAGGCCGCGCTGTCCTTCCTCGGCGTCGGCGTACCGCCACCGACTCCCAGTCTCGGCCGGTCGATCTCGGACTCGATCGCCTGGGTCTACACCGGCGCGGACCCGTGGTTCCTGCTGTTCCCGGGCATGATGCTGTTCCTCGCCGTCCTCGGCTTCACGTTGCTCGGCGACGGCGTACGGGACGCGTTCGACGTCCGGCTGCGGAGGACGAACTGATGCCCGACCTCGTCTGGTTCCTGATCCGGCGGCTGTTCGCCGCGCTGCTCGTGATGCTGGCGCTGAGCCTCGCCGTCTACCTGATCTTCTACGCGATCCCCGCCGACCCGGCCCACCTGGCGTGCGGCAAGCCCTGTACGCCGGACCGCCTGGAGCAGGCGCGGCACTTCATGCAGCTCGACCAGAGCACCCTGCAGCAGTACCTGAACTTCCTGAAGGGCATCTTCGCCGGTCGCACGTTCGGCGACGGTGCGGCGGCCGTGCACTGCAACGCTCCGTGCTTCGGGTACTCGTTCCCGCTCGCTCGCCCGGTCACCACGCTGATCACGGACCGGCTGCCGATCACCGCCTCGATCGCGCTCGGCGCGGCCGTCCTCTGGCTGCTGATCGGTGTCTCGCTCGGCGTGATCGCCGCGCTGAACCGGGGCCGCATCCTCGACCGGTTGGCCGTCGGCGTCGCGCTGATCGGCGTCTCGACCCCGTCGTTCCTGCTCGGGCTGCTCGCGATCCTGGTGTTCGGGTTCTGGCTGAACATGGTCCCGGTCAACGGCTACATCCCGCTGACCGAGAGCCCGGTCGACTGGGCCTGGCACCTGGTGACGCCCTGGATCGTGCTGGCGATCCTGCAAGCGGCGTCGTACATCCGGCTGACCCGGTCGCAGATGCTCGAGGAGCTCAACCTCGACTACATCACCACGGCCCGGGCGAAGGGCGCCGGTGAGGCGCGGGTGGTCCTGACCCACGGGCTGCGCGGTGTGCTGGTCCCGGTCATCACGCTGTTCGGCCTCGACCTCGGCGGTCTGCTCGGCGGCGCGATCCTGACCGAGAAGGTGTTCAGCATGCAGGGCCTCGGCGACCTGCTGATCAGCGCGGTCGGCCAGCTCGACGTGGCCGTGGTCGTCGGCGTCACGTTGTTCTCGGCGTTCCTGATCATCCTGGCGAACCTGGTGGTGGACATAGTGCACGGAGTGCTCGACCCGAGGGTGAGTCATGGCTGAGCCAGTGCTGGAAGTGCACGACCTGAAGGTCACGTTCCGGACCGAGAACGGTTCGGTGCCCGCAGTCGACGGCATCGACTTCGCGGTCGCACCCGGACAGACGCTCGCGATCGTCGGCGAGTCCGGCTCCGGGAAGAGCGTCAGTTCGTCCGCGGTGATGGGCCTGCTGCCGTCGAACGCCGACGTCTCCGGCGAGGTGCTGCTCGACGGCCGGGAGCTGAACGGCCTGCCGAACGACGAGCTCCGCAAGATCCGCGGCAACGACATCGCGATGGTCTTCCAGGACGCCCTGTCCGCGCTGAACCCGTACTACTCCGTCGGCTGGCAGGTCGCCGAGGCGTACCGCCTGCACCACGACGTCTCGAAGAAGGTCGCGCGGCAGCGGGCGGTCGAGATGCTCGACAAGGTCGGCATCCCGGACGCGGCCCGTCGCGCGGACAGCTACCCGCACGAGTTCTCCGGGGGAATGCGGCAGCGGGTCGTGATTGCTATGGCTCTGGTGAACGACCCGAGAGTGCTGATCGCGGACGAGCCGACGACCGCACTCGACGTCACCGTGCAGGCGCAGATCATGCGCCTGCTGGACGACGTCCAGGACGAGTTCGGTACGGCGCTGATCCTGATCTCGCACGACCTGGGAGTGGTCGCGGAAGTCGCGGACGACGTCCTGGTGATGTACGCCGGACGCGCGGCGGAGCGTGGCACCGTGCGCGACCTGTTCTTCCGGGCGGCGCACCCGTACAGCCTCGGGTTGCTGGGTGCGATGCCGCGGGTCGACGTACCGCCGAAACCGCGGCTGACCACGATCCCGGGCACCCCGCCGTCGCCAGGGGCGATCACGACCGGATGCCCGTTCCAGCCGCGGTGCGCGTACACGCATCTGGTGGGGGAGCGGTGCATCACCGAGCGACCGGAGCTCACGCCGCGTCCTGGCGAGGGCGATCACGAAGCCGCGTGCCATCTCGGGCGGCGTCCGGAGGTGATCTTGTGAGCGACGAGCTGCTGAACCTCAAAGACGTCAAGAAGTACTTCGGGTTGCGCGGCGTGCCGTGGCAGAAGGCGCAGGCCGTTCGCGCGGTCGACGGCGTCAACCTCGTCGTACGCAAGGGCGAAACCCTCGGCCTCGTGGGCGAATCCGGTTCCGGCAAATCCACGCTGGCCCGGGTCGCGACCCGGCTGCTCGACCCGACGCAGGGCCGGGTCGAGATCGGCGGCAAGGACGTCACCAAGGTCAAGGGCCGTCGGCTGCGCCCGATCCGGCGCCGGATCCAGATGGTCTTCCAGGACCCGCAGGCCTCGCTGAACCCGCGGCAGTCGGTGGCCACGATCCTGAGTACGCCGTTCCGCGCCCAAGGACTCCGCCCGACCCGAGCCCAGCTCGTCGAACTGCTCGAACAAGTCGGGCTGGCCGAGGAGCATCTGGTCCGGTATCCGCACGAGTTCTCCGGCGGTCAACGGCAGCGGATCGGGATCGCGCGGGCGCTGTCGGTCAAACCCGATCTGCTGGTCTGCGACGAGCCGGTGTCGGCGCTGGACGTGTCGGTGCAGGCCCAGGTGCTGAACCTGCTCGCCGACCTGCGCGACGAGCTCGGCCTGTCGCTACGTGCTGGTCGCCCACGACCTGGCCGTCGTCCGTCAGGTCGCCGACCGGATCGCCGTGATGTACCTCGGCACGATCGTCGAGGAAGGCCCGGCGGCCCAGGTGTACGAGTCGCCGGCCCACCCGTACACGAAGGCGCTGCTGTCCGCCGTACCGGTGCCCGAGCCGGGCGTCACCCGCGATCGCATCGTGCTGACGGGCGACGTACCGACTCCCATCAACCCGCCGTCCGGATGCCCGTTCCGGACCCGTTGTTACAAGGCCGAGGACGTCTGCGCGACGAAACGACCGGTGCTCGAACCCGTCGAAGGTTCCACCGAACACCGGGCCGCCTGCTACTTCCCTGAGCCCCCACCCTCCGAGAGGACATCATGAAACGCATATCCCGAGCGGTCGCGGTTGCGGCCGTGCTGGCGCTGGCGGCGGCCGCCTGCAACGCCAACGACAAGTCCGGCACGACCGGTGGCAGCACTGCGGCCGCGGAGCAGGGCGGCACCTTCCACATCCTCAGCACCAGCAAGGAAATCAGCTACGACCCGGCCAAGAGCCAGAACCTGGGCATCAGCGGTATCCACCTGGTGCTGCGCGGCCTGACGTCGTGGAAGACCGACCCGAGCAAGCCGACCGAGCTGGTCCCCGACCTCGCCACCGACACCGGCCAGGTCAGCGACGGCGGCAAGACCTGGACCTACAAGCTCAAGGCCGGGCCTCAAGTACGCCGACGGTTCGCCGATCGTTGCCGCTGACATCAAGTACGGCGTCGAGCGGTCGTTCGCGCCGGAGCTGTCCGGCGGTCTCGGCTACCACAAGACGCTGCTGGCCGGCGCCGAGAAGTACACCGGCCCGTACAAGGGCGGCGAGCTGGCCTCGATCGAGACGCCGGACGAGACCACGATCGTCTTCAAGCTGAACAAGCCGTACGGCGACTGGCCGTGGATCGTCAGCATGCCGGCGTTCTCGCCGGTGCCGAAGAAGGCCGACACCGACCCGGCGCACTACGGCGAGAAGCCGATGGCCAGCGGTCCGTACCAGGTGCAGTCGTACACGCCGGGCTCGAAGCTGGTGCTGACGCGGAACCCGAACTGGGACAAGGCGACCGACCCGGCCCGGACCGGCCTGCCGGACTCGATCGTGACCGACATGGGCCTGGAGCCCAACGTCGTCAACCAGCGGCTGATCGCCGATGCCGGCGACGACAAGTTCGCCGCCACCACCGGTACGTCGGTCCCGGCGTCGCTGATCCCGACGATCACCGGCAACCCGGCCGTCAAGGCCCGGGTGGCGACCTCGCCGTCCGGCGCGCTGCAGTACCTGGCGATGAACACCAAGCGGCCGGCGCTGGCCAACGCGGCCGTCCGCAAGGCGATCGAGTACGCCGTCGACAAGCAGGCCGTCCAGGTCGCCGAGGGCGGTCCGGAGTACGGCGGTGAGATCGCGAGCACCCTGATCACGCCGGGGATCGACGGGTACAACAAGTACGACCTGTACGAGGCGCCGCCGGCCGGCGACCCGAACAAGGCCAAGCAGATGCTCGCCGCGGCGGGCGTCAGCAATCTGAACCTGGTGCTGGCCGCCGACAACACGACCGGTCTCGGCGTGGCGCAGGCGATTCAGCAGGGCCTGAAGCGGGCCGGGATCACCGTCACCATCAAGCCGCTGGACAGCGAGCCGCTGACCGACCTGATCACCGGCAACAAGCCCGACTTCGACCTGACCGTGTCGAGCTGGCTGCCGGACTTCCCGAGCGCGATCGGCAACATCCAGCCGCTCTTCGGCACGTCGGAGATCGGCAACGGCGGGTACAACATCTCCCGCTACTCCAACCCTGCGGTGGACACCGCGATCGCCGCGGCCACGGCCGAGCCGGACCGCACGAAGGCCGCCGGCCTGTGGGCCGCACTGGACAAGCAGATCATGGCCGACGCCCCGATCGTCCCGCTGATCTACGCCCGCAACGCGTTCCTGCACGGGTCGAAGGTCCAGAACTTCTACCTGTCCTCCTACCCGCCGTACGCCAACACCCTGATCGTCGGCCTGAGCAAGTAAGGCTCAGGTCCGGCCTTCGGATTCCTGGGCTTCGAAGAGGGTCGGCTGGGACTCGGCGTCGAGTCCCCAGTCGGCCCTCATCACCGTGTAGCCGGCCTTCTCGGCGGCTTTGATGACCGAGACGTCGTCGTCGACCAGGACGGCGACCGGGCGGACCTCGGCGAGGCGCTTCAGGCGACCGAGTTTCATCAGCATCGACGGGCGGCGGTCGGTGTTGCCGCGCATGTAGACCTTGCCGGCGGGGAAGCCGTTGTCCTTCAGCCACTGCTCGGTGATCCGCCGGGTCCGCTCCGGGCGGCCGGTCAGGTAGACGATCTCGTGGTCCGCGGCGAGCGTGGTCGCGACCGCGAGGCCCTCCTCGAGGACGGCGTCGTCCTTGGCGCGCTCGAAGAACGAGTCCCAGTCCTTCGGCTTGCGCTCGATGAAGTGGATCCGCTTGCTGGTGTCGGACAGGGTCGCGTCGATGTCCAGTACGGCGTACGGTCGCTCGTCACTCATGCGCCCCAGCTTCCCAGGTTGCGCGGTCGACGGCGTACAGGACCTCTCCGAACTCGGTTCCGGGCAGCGGGTCGTCGAAGTGCTCGTGGAACACCTTCTCGAACCGCAGCCCCGACCGCCGCATCACGGCCCGCGAGCGGTGGTTGACCGCCATCGTGTCCGCCTCGACCCGCTCCATCCCGAGCTCGGCGAACGCGTGCGCGATCAACGCCCGGGTCCCCTCGGTCGCGTACCCCTTGCCCCAGGCGGTCCGATTCAGCCGGTACCCGACGTCCACGGTCAGCGGGTCCGCGGTCGGCTGCAGCCCGAACCACCCGACGAACCCGTCGGCGTCCTCGGCCTTGAACGTCCCGAGCTGCGGATGCTCGGCGTACACCTTCAGAATCTCCGGCAGTACGACGCTCTCGATCTCGTCCCGCGGCGTTACCTGCCCGGTCAGGAACCGCATCACCTCAGGATCGGAGTCCAGCTCCGCGAGCAACCCGGCGTCGCCCGTCCCGAACCGCCCCAACCGCAACCGCTCCGTCGCCAGATACACATCCACGCCCGGATAGTAGGCGAGGACTGTCCGGAGTGTGGGCGGTGTGCGGGTTTGGGGGTGTTGGGTTGGGTGGTTGTCGGCGGTCGGGGTTAGCGTTCTGTTCGCTATGGACGAGTCGATCACGTTTCTGCACAGCTCGGACTGGCAGCTGGGCATGATGCGCCGGTTCCTGGGGCCGGACGGCCAGGCCCGGTGGGGTCAGGCGCGGCTGGATGCTGTCGCGCGGATCGGCGAGGTCGCGGAGCGGACCGGGGCGGCGTTCGTGGTCGTCACCGGCGACGTGTTCGAGCACAACCAGGTCGAGCGGCAGACCATCCTGCGGGCGTGCGAGGCGCTCAAGCGGATCCCGGTCCCGGTCGTGCTGCTCCCGGGCAACCACGACGCGCTGGAGCCGGGGTCGTTGTGGACCTCGAGCCAGTGGCTGGCGCACGCGCCGGACCACGTGACGGTGCTGACCGAAACGACGCCTTTCCAGATCGTGCCGGGGGTCGAGCTCGTCGGCGCACCGTGGCGGTCGCGGCGCCCGCTCTCGGACCCGGCCGCGCCCGGGTACGCCGACCTCACGGCAGACCCGAAGACGACGCGGATCCTGCTCGCCCACGGCCAGTTGACGAGTCTGTCCGGCGGCATGTCCGACGTACCGACGATCGATCAAAAAGCTTTGGAGGCCGCTGTCGCGGACGGCCGGTTGCAGTACGTCGGCCTCGGCGACCGGCACTCGACGACGCGGGTCACCGACCGGATCTGGTTCTCCGGGACGCAGGAGGTCACGTCGCCCGAAGAGGACGCGCCGGGCAATGTGCTGAAGGTGACGATCGGCGGCGGCGAGATCGACGTCGAGCCGATTCGCGTCGGGGCGTGGCACATGGTGGATCATCGCGTCGACCTGTTCGACGAGGAGTCGATCACGGCGCTCGAGGACTGGTTCGCCGAGCTGCCCGACAAGGAGCGGACGTACGTGCGGCTGGCCGGTGACGGTTCGTTGTCGCTGCCGTTGCTGGCCCGGCTGGACACGATCATCGACGCGCAGGGCGAGGTCTTCGCGAGTGTCGAGCGCTGGGTGAAGTTCTGGACCGTGCGGCCGGCGCCGGACGCGGCGGACCTGGAGTCGCTGCAGCTGAGCGGTCCCGCGCGGGCCGCGATGGAGGAGTTGCGGCAGGCCTTGGCCGGCGGCGACGAGGGCGCGGGTGCGGCGTTGTCGTTGATGCACCGATTGGCGCGGGACGCGGGATGAGACTGCACAGCTTGGCGCTACGGGACTTCCGTGGCGTCAAGGACCGCATTGTCCGGTTCCGCGCGCTCGGCACCACCGTGGTGGTCGGCGACAACGAGGTCGGGAAGTCCAGCCTGGTCGAGGCGTTCGGGCTGATCTTCGACCTGCCCGACGACTCGAAGTCGACGCGGATCCGCGACATCCAGCCGGTCGGCCAGGACGTCGGCCCGGAGGTCACCGCGGAGCTGAGCCTCGGCGGTCGCGAACTGACCTACACCAAGCGCTGGCTGAAGAACCGTTCCACCGAGCTGAGCATCGTCGAGCCCGACGGCCGGCGGCAGTCGTGGACCGGGCGTGAGGCGCACAACGAGGCCGAGCGGCTGTTCCACGAGAACGTCGACCCGGTGCTGTGGCAGACCTTGATGGTCAGCCAGGGTCAGTCGTTGGTGCTGCCAACGCCGGCCGACGCGGAGCCGCTGATCACCGCGGTGACCGCGGAGTCGGGCACCCCGGTCGACGGTGCGTCGATGCCGCTGGTGACGGCCGTCGAGCACGAGTTCCTGCGGTACTGGACCCCGCGCGGCAAGCCGACCGGGGACTTCGCCAGGTCGGCCAAGGCGGTGTCGACCGCTGAGCTGGCCGCGGCGCAGGCGTTGCAGGCGATGGAGGAGGTCCAGTCGGACATCCGTCGCGCCGAGCGGCTGAACCTCGACCTCGGGGACGTCGTCGGCCGCCTGACCGAGCACCTCACCGGCGTCGAGGAACTGCGCGAGCGCAAGCAGGCGACCGACGAGATCCTGCTCCGCCGCGACTCGGTCCGTTCGCGCGCGGAGACCGCACGGGCCCGGTTGGAGAACCACACCCGCACGCGGCTCGAGCGCGAGCGGCTCCTCGACGAGGTCGAGCGGTTCACCAAGACCGAGACCGAGCTCGCCGCGCGGCGAGCCGACGCGGAGCTGGTCGCCAAGACCGCGGCCGAGATGGTGCAGGCGGCCGAGTCCACGCTTGCGGAAGTCGTGGAGCTCAAGGACCTGCGGCGTACCGACGTACAGGCCGCGGAACGTCGCGTCTCGGACCTGATGGATCGCGCCGAGCTGGACCGGCTGGTCGGGCAGCAGACCGAGCTGGTCGACGTCCGGGCGCGGATCGCGGCGGCCGGGACGATCCTCGACCGGATCAAGGTCGACGACGCGTTGGTGGCCGCGTTGGAGGATGCCCGCGCGGCGGTGGTCGAGGCCCGCGCGGCGCTCGCGGCCGGTGTACCCGAGGTGTCGGTACGGCGACTTGGCGCGGAGCCCGTGGAACTGTCCGGGACCGGCCTGGAAGGCAACGTGCCGTCCGAGCTGGGCTTCGACGAGTCGACCGAGGTGCTCGTCTCCGGTGAGCTCGTGGTCGGCGTGCCGGGGCAGGTCGAGGTGACCGTCCGAGCCGGTGGTGATGCGGCGGCGCTGCGCTCGCGCGTGGATGACGCCGTACGGCGGGAGAAGGACCTGCTGAAGAAGGCAGGCGTCAAGGATGTCGCGGCGGCGCGGGAGCTGTTGCGGAAGGCGGACACCGCGAGCGCCGAGCTGAACGAGGCGCGGCGGACCGAGAAGTCGCTGACGGCCGGAGGCGATCCGGGGGAGCGGATCGCCGTACTGACCGCGCGGCTCATGGTTGGCGAGTTGGCCGAGGACAGCGGTGGCAAGCAGCCTGCGGTGGAGAGTGTTCCGGGGCAGATGTCGCTGTTCGCGGAGTTCACCGAGTTCGATTCGTCGCACGACACGTTGTTCGACGACTTCGACGAGCCGGGGCCGAAGCCCGGGGATCTCTCCGGCGCGCAGCGGGTGCTCGAAGAGGCTCGGAGTGGGCTGGCCGATGCGGAGCGGTTGCTGACGGATGCGGAGTTCGCGGCGGCGCAGGCGCGCAAGGCTGCGGACGAGGACCGGTCCGAGGCGCAGAACGCGCGGGCCCGGTCGGAGCTGGCAGGAGAGCGGCTGGCTGCGGCCGTCGAGGCGTTGGAGTCCGCGCGGTCGGTGCTCGACGACGAGGCCGTGGCGGTGGCCGAGACCGAGGCGACGGCTGAGGTCGAGGCGGTGCTCGAGGAGCTGACCGCCGTACAGGAGCAGGCGGACGAGGCCGGGGCGGATCAGGTCGCGGGCGAACTGACGCACGCGTTGGCCGTGGCGACCCGGTTGCAGGGCGAGCGCGACAACCTGCGTGACGCATTGCGTACGACGGAAGGCCGCCTGGAGCAGTCCGGGCGGGACGGGCTGGCGACGCGGCGGGACGTGGCCGAGCTGGAGTTGGCCGCCGTACGCACGGAGCACGACAGCCTCCTGCGGCGGGCCGAGGCCGCGCGACGCGTGCACGAGACGCTGAGCAGGCATCGGGCCGAGGCGCAGACGAAGTACTCCGAGCCGTTGCAGAGCCGGATCGAAGCGCTCGGCCGGAGTGTGTACGGGCCGTCGTTCCGGGTCTGGCTCGACGACGACCTCGCGGTCGCGGAGCGCGAACTGGACGGCGTCCGGTTGCCGGTCGAGGCGTTGTCGACGGGTGCTCAGGAGCAGTTGGCGATCATCACCCGGCTCGCAATCAGCCACCTCGTCAGCACCGGCGAGGGCAGCGTGCCCGTCATCTTCGACGACGCCCTCGGCTGGTCCGACAAGGCCCGCCTCCGCGACATGGGCGCCCTCCTCGGCCGCGCCGGCGACCACGGCCAAGTCATCATCCTGACCTGCATGCCAGACCGCTACGAATACGTCCCGAAAGCAACCTTCATCAAGCTGGACGGATGACGACGCCGCGGTAGCAGGTGGAGACTGAGGCGGTGAGGGGGCGGGCGAGGCCTGAGCATCGGCTCGTGGGGCGGGGCGTCGAGCAGAACCAGCTCAGTCAGTTACTCGCCGGCGGTGCGGAGAGGCATCCGGCGGCGGCGATCGTGCACGGCGAGGCGGGGGTCGGCAAGAGCCGTCTGGTGCGCGAGGTCTGCGGCGATCCGGATCTCCTGGTGCTGTGGGGTTCTTGCGTGCATTTCGGCGGAGCCTCCGTCCCGTATGCGCCGATCATCGGCGTACTGCAGGACTGGCTTGCATCCGCTGACGCTGCCGAGCAGGCCGACGTACTCGCGGATGCCGAAGAGCTGGGCAGCCTGTTGCCTGGGCTGGGTGGATCGCGCGGCACAGTGCCCGGGCGGCTCGTGCCAGTGGTCGATCTGGTGCTGAACCGGATCGCCGACCGGCATCGCACTGTCGTGGTCATCGACGACCTGCACTGGGCGGACGTCGCCTCGCTGGACGTGCTCGCGTACCTGATCACCGGGTTCCGCGAGCAACGGCTGACAGTACTCGGCACCTGCCGCGACGAGGATCGCGGTGCAGGACATCCCGTGCAGAGCTGGCTGGCAGACATGCGGCGGATGCGGTACTTCGAGGAGATCCACCTCGAGCGGCTCGATCCTGCCGAAACCGGGGCCCAACTCGAGGACCTCCTGGGCCGGGCGCCGGACGTCGATCTTCTCGCCCAGGTTCAGGCCAGGTCTGACGGCAACCCGTACCTCACCGAGCTGCTGGTCGCAGACCTGTCCGGTGCTGAAGCCGTCCTCCCGGCGACCGTGCCCGAGGGCCTGCGGGACGCCCTCCTTGGCGCGTGGCACCGGCTCTCGACTCCGGCTCGTCAGCTCGTCCGTGTGCTCGCCGTCGGCGGTCGCCCGACGAGTCTCGACGTACTGGCCGCCGTCGCCTCACGTCACGGGGTCCAGCCAGCCGACCTGCCGAGCTGTGTGACCGAGGCCCAGCAGCGCGGCGTGCTGGCGATGGGGCCGGCCGACCCGTGCTGGTTCCGTCATCCATTGCTGGCAGAGGTTCTGTACGACGGCTTGCCGTATGGCGAAGGCCCGCGGATCCATGCCAGCTATCTCGACGTACTCGAGGCGCGGTCGACGGCTGCGGTGGCGGCAGATTTGGCTGTGCACAGTCAGCGGGCCGGGCGGGTCGACGACGCGTACAGGTGGTCGAAGGTGGCTGCCGAGTACGCAGCGGACTTGCGGGCGCCGGCGGAAGTCGCGATCCAGCTGGTGCGGATGTGCGATCTGTGGGAGCAGACGTCGTCGGATCTCCGCGGTCCTGCGGCCGACCGTACGGACCTCCATCTCCGGGCTGCTGCGGTCTGCCTTCGGGTCGGCCGGATCGACAAGGCCGTCGAACTGGTCAGCGAGGCGCTTCACCGAGCACACGAGCCGCTCATTGCGGCTGATCTCCTCGTCGACCGCAGCATGATGCGCTGGCACCGGACCGAACCGATTGCGGCGGTCGCGGCGGATATCCGGGCGGCGCTCGATCTCACCAGCCGATTCCCCGAGAGCGCCGAGCACGCGCGAGTACTAGGAGCTCTTGCCTGGGCGGAGAACAAGGGCGGTCTCCCAATCGCGGTTACCCATGCGGACGAGGCAGTCCGGATCGCGCGCGCCGCCGGCTCCAACCGGGCGCTCGCGGCCGCGCTCGGCGATCGGTGCAGCGTGCTCGCCGGCACCGCCCCCGAACAGGCACTGGCCGACGGACAGGAAGCCGAGCAGTTGGCCCGCCCGATCGGCGCGATGCTGGAGTGGCTGATGGCCGTGGTGTGGCAGGTCTACACGTTACGGAACCTCGGGCGCGGAGCGGTAGCCACCGAAGTGGCGCTGCGCGCCTACACCGAGGTGGTGGCGCCTGGGCGGGATCTGTTCGGGTACTTCCTCGCCTACCTGGGGGCCGACGGCCTGTTGGAGGCCGGACGGTGGCAGGAGTGTCACGAGATACTGCGGGTCGGCCTTGCCGTCCGGTGCTCGAACATCACCGGTGCCGGGATCAGACTCACCGCAGCGTCACTGGCGGTGCGCCGTGGTCGGCCGGTGGAAGGCAGGCAACATCTCGATCGGGCGTTGGAGTTGATCGCCGAAGACTTCGCCGGAATCCGCGAGTCCCTCGCTGTCGGAGGCGCGGACGTACTGCTCGCCGAAGGGAAGCTGCAAGAAGCTGTCGCCTGGTTGCGGGTCCGGTTGACCGGGCCGGATGCCGCGCCCGAGGTGGAGGACGACGACGGATTGGCGCTCTATGCCAATGCGGTCGCGGAGCTCGTGCAGGCTGCGCGCGACGCAGGTGACCCGGGCGGCGCTGCCCAGGCCGTCAAGGGCCTGGAGGACGTCCTCGACGCCTGGCCGTGGAAGCCGTTCACGCGGCACCAGACGGACTCCGCGGCGCACTCGATGTGGCGGGCGTTGTTCTACGCCGAGGTTGCCCGCTGTCGTGGCGAGGCGGATCAGGCCGACCGGTGGGCGGAGGCGATCGACGCTTGCGGTGCGGCGGAGGCGCCGTGGCGTCGGGCAGTGTCGCAATGGCGGTACGCCGAGGCGGCGATCGCTGCGGGACAACCGCCGGTCAATGTTGCCGGGGTGCTCCGGGACGCTCGTCGCTGTGCCGACGATCTGGGCGCGGAGCCGTTGCTCGGGAACGTTGAATCATTGGCCAGGCGAGTGCGGATCACATTACGGGAGCCGACGCAGATCGTCGTACCAGATCAGGAGGAGACGGTCCTGTCGGCGTTGACGCCGCGGGAGCGGGAGATCTTGGCGTTCCTGGTGGCCGGTCGCTCGAACGGCGAGATCGCGAAGGACCTCGTGATCAGCGACAAGACCGTAAGCGTCCATGTCTCCAGCATCTTGCGGAAGACCGGTACGGCGACCCGGTTCGAGGCCGCGGCACTGGCGGAACGGCTCGGTGGTCCTGGTTGATCACCAGGACCACCCCGCGTCAGTGAGCCGCGAGCGGCTGGCGACGGCGGTACAGCCACAGGCCCCCGAAGGCCAGCCCGGCTCCTCCCAGCGCTCCCGCGGCCGTCTGCAGGCCCTCGGCGACGGCGTCGTCCACCGGGACCTCGACGGTCGGACCTGGTACGACCACGGGTGGCGTACCGGTTTCGGGGATGTCCCGCGCCGATGCGTTGGTTGCACCGGCCGCGGCTGCGCCGCAGACGATGATCGGCAGCGCGATGGCGGTGTAGCGATGCTTCATGATTCCCTCCCTTCCACCTCTCCACGGTGTGGCAGGGGAAGGGCATCGCACATCAGGCATACCCCCTTAGATGTCGCGGAGGATCCGCTCCGGGGTGGAGTAGATGACGCAGCGGTCGCCGCGGGTGAAGCCGGCGAGGGTGATGTTGAACTGGCGGGCCAGGTCGACGGCGAGGCTTGATGGGGCGCCTACTGCGACGATCATGCCGAGGCCGGCGGCGACTGCTTTCTGGACGATCTCGTAGCCGGCGCGGCCGCTGACGGCGAGGATCAGGCCCTTGCGGCTTTGCTGGTTGAGCACGGTCCAGCCGACGACCTTGTCGACCGCGTTGTGCCGGCCGATGTCCTCCTTCACCACGACCTTGCGGCCGTCGGCGGTGAACAGACCCGCGGCGTGTAGACCGCCGGTGCGGCTGAACATCGGCTGTGCCTCGCGGAGCAGATCGGGAAGACGGCGTACGACGTCGACCGAGGCCTCGACGGGGTCCACGGGGTCGTACTCGCGCTCGGCGAGTTCGTCGAGGCTCTGCTGGCCGCAGACACCACAGGCTGCCGATGTCACGCCGTACCGCTGGGGTGGCTCGCGGTCCGGGGGACCGTCGAAGCTGACGGTGACGGTGTTGAACTGCTGGTCGCGGGTCAGCGTGGCATCGGTGCAGTAGGCAACGGTCCGGATCGCGTCCGGGCGGACCGCGAAGCCCTCGCCGAGGCAGAACCCGGCGGCGAGCTCGAAGTCGGAGCCAGGGGTGCGCATCGTGACGACCAGCGGCTCGGGCGGGCGGCCGGGCCATTCGAGCCGGAGTTCCAGCGGCTCCTCGGTGCTGACGACGTCCTCGCGCCGCGACGTCCGGTCGCCGTCGAGCACCTCGACCTTGAACCTGCTGGTGGGAGCCTTCGTCATACCTCCACGGTAGGCCAGTTGCGTCGTACGGCGAGCCAGTCGAGGAATGTCCACGCGTAGAGCCGCTGGTGCTCGCGCAGGGCCGGCGTACAGCCGGGTGGGGGCGGGGCCTCGGTGTTCTTCATCATGTACGCCGCGATCACGGCCACGAGACAGTCGAGGTGATCCTTCGGTACGTCGGCTGTGAGCGGGCTGCGGGTGATAGCGGAGAACGTGTCGATGCCTTGGTGCTGGGCGATCGGTAGGAGCCCGACCCAGTCGACCCAGCGCGGGCCGAGGGTGAGCCAGTTCCAGTCGATCGTCCAGCAGGTGCCGTCGTTGTCGATCAGGATGTTGTCCGGGCGCAGGTCGGAGTGCGCGGCGGAGTCGCCGGCGAGGGCTTCGGGCGCCAGCTTGACGAGCTCCGCGATCTCCGGCAGCACACCCGGCAGCCAGCCCTGCAGTCCCTTCGGCATCTCCCGCTCACCCGCCAGAATCTGCGCCGGCCGCTCGACGTCGTCCGCAACCAGGTCCGCGAACTTGCTGAGCCCATCCAACGGACTCGGCTGCAACGCCTCGGCCAACTGCTCACATGCAGCAGTAACCAGCCCAAAGTCCTCCACGGTCCAAGGAGCCCCCGGCATCCGCCCCTCAACCCACTCAGAAACCACCGCAAACCAGCTGTCGGCGTGGGCGGTGGTGATGATGGTTGGGGCTTGGACTGCTTTCGGGAGCTGTGGGACCACCTCGGCTTCTCGCTGGTACGCCTCGTAGGCGTGCTGCCCCTCACCGGCTGCCTTGATGAAGACGCGGCGGCCGTCCGCCAACTGTGCACGGGCCGCGAAGCCTCCGGTGAAGCCTGTGCTGACCGGTGTTGAGACCGACGTGAGCTGAGTGCCCAAGGCAACGGCGAGGGCCTCCCGCAGGGCCGGCGGGAGCGATTCCCAGCCGGGTCGCGACGAGGTGGCGGAGTAGTCGACGTCCGGGGCGCGGCTCATGTCCACGAACGATAGAACCGTCAGCGGCGTAGCGCTCGTGGTTTAGCGTTCGGGGCATGGTGCTGCAGGTGCTCGATCTGGTCGGGATCTTCGTGTTCGGGATCACCGGCGCCCTGGTCGGCGTACGGAAGAAGCTGGACGTGTTCGGCATCCAGGTGCTGGCGCTGGTCACCGGCCTCGGCGGTGGATTCATCCGGGACGTGCTGATCGGCCAGACCCCGCCCGCCGCGCTCCGCGACTGGCGCTACCTGGTCGTCCCGATCGCGGCCGGTCTGCTGACGTTCTTCCTGCATCCGGGGATCGGCCGCGTCGAGCGGCTGGTGAACATCTTCGACGCGGCCGGCCTCGCCCTGTTCTGCGTGACCGGTGCCCTGAAGGCGATCGAGTTCGGGCTGTCGCCGATCTCGGCCGCGCTCCTCGGCACCCTCTCGGCCATCGGCGGGGGAGTACTGCGGGACGTACTCAGCGGCCGCGTCCCGGTCGTCCTGCGCTCCGAGATCTACGCGACCCCGGCGTTGCTCGGCGCCGGCATCGTGGTTGTCGCATCGGCCTTGGAGTACCACGCCCTGTGGGTACCGATCTCCGCCGCGGTGGTGTGCTTCGCGATCCGGCTGGTCGCGATCCGCCGCGGCTGGAACGCGCCGCTACCGTCGCCGGGGAAGAGGTGAAAGGTACTCATCCCACGGGCGCCCCATCTCGGGGCTGGTTCCCAACCTCGTGATTGGGCTCCTTCCGCGCTTCATGGCCACCTGCCGAGCGAGGCTCGGTCTTGCGGTCGGCTCCACGCTTGACGGCGGCCCTGACTGGGCCGACGGCGCTGTCAACCCGAGTGGGCTTCTCGTAGCGCGCGAGGTTGATGGCTGCGTTGTCGTCTCGCTGATGGTGGGCGCGGCACTGTCCGCAGGTCCAGTGCTCGGCCCACCCGACATCTTGCCCGTGTCCGCAGGCGTGGCAGGTTTTGGAGGACGGGAACCAGCGATCCGCGATGATGAGATTCGACCCGTACCAGCCGGTCTTATATACGAGTTGGCGGCGAGGCTCACCGAGTGCCGAATCCGACAGGCCACGCCTGCGGGCACGGCCACCCGTCAATCCCTTTTGCCGGATCATCCCAGCCGTATCCAGTCCTTCGACCACGATGGCGCCGTGGGTCTTGGCGAGCCTCGTGGTCAAACAATGGATGTGGTGCGCACGGATGTCTGCGACTCGGCGGTGCGCTCTGGCGATCCTTGTCCGGGTCTCGGCGTACTTGCGCGAGCCTCTGCTCCGCCTCGACAACTCGCGGCCCAACCGTCGCAACTCCTTCAATGCGGCTTCTAAAGGTCGCGGGTTCGGTACGCGTGCGATCACCTCTCCACGATCGTTCGCAACAGTGGCGAGGACACGCACACCGACATCAATACCCACCCGCGAGGTTGGATCCTTGACCTGGGATCGCTGAGGCCGCTGGATCAGCACGCGGAATGCGACCACCAGGCGCGTGCCTTTCCGGGAGACCGTCGCTGCGAGAATCCGTGCCTCTCCCTTGGCAATCAGGCGTTCAAGACGGCGGGTGTTCTCGTGGACCCGCACGGTGCCGATCCTTGGCAACGTGACGTGGCGCCGATCTGCCTCGACCCGGATAGCGCCGGTGGTAAACGTGACCCGGTCCCGGTCACGGCCCTTCTTCGCGAACCGCGGGAACCCGACCCGTCGACCTGCTCTCTTTCCGGCCCGAGAGGTCTGCCAGTTCCAGTAGGCATCGACCGCCGCGCGGATGCCGTCAGCGAATGCCTCCTTGGAGATCTGGGGCCACCACACCTGACCGGTCTCAGCATCGACACATTCGCTGTCCTTGACCCGGTTCCACCGCTTCCGCAGCCCAGCGAGCGACGGCTTCTCTGACTCCTCACCGGTCTCGCGGTAGCGGGCCAGATCAGCCTTCAAAGTCCCCACCGCCCAGTTCCGGGCCTTTCGCCGGCCGCCGAACTGACGATGCAGACACGCGGCCTGCTCCGGGGTGCAGTCCAGGGCGAACTGGAACGCCTGCACACTCCAGCCTGCCGGGATCTCGAACCTAGCCATACAGCCAGTCCTCGTCATTGCCCCCGCAGTCGGCGCACGCCCCCTCGTTGCACGCCTCGCAGAGGCCACCGGAGTCGATGGTGAAGGCGAACTCCGACGTGCAGCACAGGCATGAGAAGTCGGCGGGGCGAGCATCCAGAGCCTGCCGGTTCCGCGCCGCCTCCTCGTCCTTGCGGCGGGCGTACTCGCGCCGGGCCAGGGTAAGCCAGCCGGGTCGCTCGGCACGCAGGTCACGGACCCGCTGGCGTGCCCATGGACCACGGTGTGGCAGATCCTTCACCGAGATGCTGAGCCGTGCGGCTGCCTGTTTGGCCGAAAGCGGCTTGCTGCTACCCATGTTCCGCATTCTGCTGGTCGCCACCGACATTCCCAGAACGTGCGGCTTCCGGACCGATATGACGTGCCTGCCGCTACCCCGCAATCCGTGACGGCGGCGCCCATCCGTTGACCACGGCAACCAGTTCCAGGTAGCGGTGCCAGTGCGGGCCGGCCTCGGTACGCCGGAGCTCGATCAGGCGGCTTCGGTACGCCGGGTCCGCCCGGAGCGGGTCGTCTCCGGCCAGGGTCAGGTAGCCGACCATAAGACGACGTACCGAGTCTCGGAAGTCGGGCGCGGACACCAGCGCGGTCAGCTCGAGCCATGCCTCGACCTGCTGCGGTTCGGCGTCCTCGGGTAGGACCGGCGTCAGATTCTGGCGGACGGCGGTGCCGGTGCCGGCGAGCGTCGTATCGAGGAAGTCGTCGATGAGTGCGCGACGGTCCTGCTCGGATTGTTCGGTCATCAGGTGTATGTCCTCCGGGTTGGCCTGGTTGGCGAGGACCGTGAGCAGGGCGTGCTGCCGGCGCAGCGTGCGGATCTGGATCGCCAGCGCGTCGGCGTGGGTCGCCGCGACCTCCGCGAGTGGACGTTCGTCCCGCAGTACGGCGTGGATCGTCGGCAGATCGAGATCCAGGGCACGCAGCGTCCGGATCAGCCGGAGCCGTACGACGGTGTTGTCGTCGTACCGTCGATGGCCGGCAGCGGTGCGCCGTACCGTCAGCAGCCCGAGATCGGAGTAGTGCCGCACGGCCTTCACCGACACCCCGGCAAGCCGCGCCACCGCACCGATCGAGTGGTCCATACCCACCACCCTCACACCTCCCGTAACAGGAGATACAAGCCTAGTTGTGGGCGAACCTTTCCTTGGGGCGGGCGAAGGTGATGGAGGCCGCGGCGACGAGTGCGCAGGCGATACCGACACCGAACGGGACCCAGTACGCGTCCGACGGGCCCCAGACGTCGACCGCATGGCCGGCGGCCGCGTTGCCCGGTGCGACGCCAAGCAGGATGCCCGTGACGGTCCAGGTGATCGCCTCGGTCAGCCGCTCCGGCGGCACCCACTCCTCGACACAGGCGGTGACCGCGACCATCGTCGGGGCGATCGTCAGGCCGCAGCAGAACAGCACGGCGCCGAGCAGCGGGATGCTGTTGACCCAGGGGAGCGGCGCCAGCGTGATCGCGAGCGCGATCGTGCCGAGCAGCAGGCGTCGCTCGACCGGAGCGCGCCAGTGCACCGAGCCGTACCAGAGCCCGGCCAGCAGGCTCCCGAACGCCCAGACCGCCAGTACGACGCCAGCCAGCCCGGCCTGCCCCTTCTGAGTCGTGAACGCCACGGTGATCACCTCGGCGCCACCGAGCGTCGCACCGAGGCCCAGACCGATCAGGCTGAGCAGCAGGATCGAAAGCCAGGGGAGCGGCGCCTGCTCGGCACCGTCCGACTTGCCACGTCCTGGCGGGTCGGATGCGCGCAGCAGCGCCAGCCAGATGCCACCGGCCAGTCCCAGTACGCCGGCCACGGTCAGAGCGGCGTACGGACTCGCCTGGGTTGCCAGCGTGGTGACGAGCACTGGGCCGACGATGAAGACCACCTCATCGCCGACTGCCTCTAGAGCGAACGCCGTCTGCAGGGCGCGTCCACGGCCCAGCAGGTGCGTCCAGCGCGCCCGGACGAAAGAGCCGACCTGGGGACGGGTGCCACCGGCAATGAACGACAGGACGTACAGGACCCACGTGGGCGCGTCAGCACGCACAGCGACGAGCAGTGCGGCCAGACCGACCGTGCAGGCCACTGACCCGATCAGGATCAGCCCGCGCTGGCCGAACCGGTCGACCAGTCGGCCCTGGATCGGACCGGTCAGCGCACCGGCGATCACGGCGACGCCGGAGACCGCGCCGGCGAGACCGTACGAACCGCTCTCCTGGGCGATCAGGATGACGATGCCGAGCCCGATCATCGAGATCGGCATCCGCCCGAGAATCCCGGCAGCGAAGAACGATGCCGCTCCGCGGCGGCGCATGAGATGGAAGTAAGGCTTGAGCATGAGAGACCGGGAGCAGCTTAGGTCATGGCCGTCTGAGAAGCTTGGAATATGTCGCCTGCTGCACCCCCGTACGACGCGGTCCTGCTGCTCTCCTTCGGCGGACCCGAGAAGCCCGACGACGTGCTGCCCTTCCTGCAGAACGTGACCCGCGGCCGCGGGATCCCGGACGAGCGGCTGAAGGAGGTCGGCGAGCACTACTACTCGTTCGGCGGCAAGAGCCCGATCAACGACCAGAACCGGGCGCTGCTGAAGGCGCTGCGGGCATCGTTCGACGAGATCGGGCTGGACCTGCCGATCTACTGGGGCAACCGCAACTGGGCGCCGTACCTGTCCGACACGATGCGCGAGATGGCCGCGGACGGCGTACGGCGAGCCGTGGTGATCGTCACGTCCGCCTACCCGTCGTACTCCGGCTGCCGGCAGTACCGGGAGAACCTCGAGGACGCGGCCCGTGAGATCCCGGACGCGCCGCGGATCGACAAGCTCCGGCACTACGCGAACCACCCCGGCTTCGTCGGGTCGTTCGTGGAGTCGACCGCCGACGCGCTGAGCAAGCTCCCGGACGGCGCCGCGATCGCCTACGTCACGCACTCGATCCCGACCGCGATGAACGCGACCAGCGGACCGGACGGCAACGGATACGTCGACTGGCACCTGGACGTCGCCGCAGAGATCACGGCCGAGCTGGAACGGCGCACCGGGCAGACCCGGCGTACCGATCTCGTCTACTGCTCGCGGTCCGGGCCGCCGCAGGTGCCGTGGCTCGAACCGGACGTGAACGACCACCTGGAGGTGCTGGCTGCCGACGGGGCGCCCGGTGTGGCCGTCGTACCGATCGGGTTCGTGAGCGACCACATGGAGGTCATCTACGACCTCGACACCGAGGCCGCTGCGACGGCCGAGAAGCTCCGGCTGCCGATGGCGCGCGCCGCGACGCCGGGCACGGACGAGAAGTTCGTCAGCATGCTCCGCGACCTGGTGGTCGAGCGGGCCGCGGCCGAGCGCGGGGAGCAGCCCGACCGGCCGTGCGTCGGCAAACTCGGCCCGGCCTGGGACGACTGCCGTCACGACTGCTGCCCACCGCTGCGCCGACCTAACGCTAAGGAAGCTGTATGAGCGCGTCTGAGAGCCCGCAGGATCTCCTCAAGCTGGCCGTGGAGGTGGCGGAGGAGGCAGCGCAGCTGATCGTCGAACGCCGCCGCGGCACCATCACGGTCGCCGAGACCAAGAGCACCATCACCGACGTGGTCACGGCCGTCGACCGCGAGTCCGAGGAGCTGATCCGGGCCCGCGTCCTGCGCGCCCGGCCGGACGACTCGTTCCTCGGCGAGGAGGGCGACGACGTCGTCGGCACCAGCGGCGTGCGCTGGGTCGTCGACCCGATCGACGGCACGGTCAACTACCTCTACGACATCCCGACGTACGCCGTCTCGATCGCGGTGGAGTACGGCGGGGAGACGGTCGCCGGTGTGGTGGTGGACGCGCCCAAGGGCGAGGTGTTCACCGCGACCCTGGGTGGCGGGGCGTTCGCAGACGGCAAGCCGATCCAGGTGTCGGGCGCGACCGAGCTGAACCAGGCGCTGGTCGGGACCGGGTTCGGGTACGACCCGGCGCGCCGCCAGGTGCAGGCCGAGGTGATCCAGCACCTGATCACGAAGGTCCGCGACATCCGCCGGATCGGGGTCGGCGCGATCGACCTGTGCTACGTCGCCTGCGGCCGGCTGGACGTGGTGTACGAGCGCGGGCTGAACCCGTGGGACTACGGTGCCGGCGCGTTGATCGCGGCCGAGGCCGGAGCCCGGGTCGGCGGGCTGAACGGGGCTCCGGTTTCGCCGGAGATGTCGATCGCGGCCACTCCGGCGCTGTTCGAGCCGTTCCACGCGCTCTTGGCCGCGGCGGACCCATTGCGCGTCTAGCTGCCGATGAGTGCTCGTTTCTGCGCAGTACTGCGCACTAACGAGCATTCTGTTGTTCGGTCCTGACATTTGTGACGACACGCGGGTCACAGCATGGACCCAGTCGTGCATTGCGCGGCTTTATAGGGCACAATCCCGTCCTCGGGAACGGTGTTTGCCGATCCCGGCCTGGCTGTCAAGGGTTTCGGGGGACGAAAGTTCAGCGCGGTGCTCCGGCGCGGAATTTCTCGGCCGCTCCACCCGTTCAAGGGCTCAGCAGGCAACACCACGGGTACGAAGAGGGCAGGGAACACCATGGCGACTGATTACGACGCCCCGCGCAAGACGGACGAAGACGCTTCCGAAGAGTCGATCGAGGAACTGAAGACTCGCCGTCACGACAAGAACTCCGGCAAGGTCGACGAGGACGAGGCTGAGGCCGCGGAGAGCTTCGAGCTGCCCGGCGCCGACCTGAGCCACGAAGAACTGGCGGTCCGGGTCCTCCCGCGCCAGGCCGACGAGTTCACCTGTTCGAGCTGCTTCCTGGTTCACCACCGCAGCCAGCTCGCCGAAACGAAGAAGGGGCAGCTGATCTGCCGCGACTGCGCAGCCTGACCTGCCGCCCTACTTCGTCGTAACGCACAGCGGGACCGTCCCACTCCGGTGGAACGGTCCCGCTGCTGCGCCGAAACCCAACCCGCCGAGCGCAGTGAGGCGGTTCTTGTCTTTCAGTCGTCCTTCTTGCTGATGCTCTTCAGCAGGCTGCCGTCGGCGGCGTCCGCCTCGTAGCCGGGCGGGGCGTAGCCGGTCGACTTGAGCCAGTACGCGGCCGCGCGGCGCTCCGCGAAGAGCCTCGCGGCGGCTGCGGCGCCGGCGCTGACAGCGGCCCAGACGGCAACTTCGGCGTACCCGCCCTGGCCGTTCTTCGGCGGTTTCCCGCCCGATCCCAGTTTCCAGGCCGTGCTGACCGCCTTGCTCGCGGCCAGGCCCACCGCGATCGTGAAGGCGGCCTGTACCAGCTTCCAGCCGATCTTCGCTCCGACCACAACACCCTCCTCGTACGACTGCTGACAGTCAGGATCTTCCCACGCTGTGCCCGCTCAGAGCGGCAGCCAATCGGTCCGGGTGGCGCGTCGCGATCACCCAGTACGGCGCGGGGTCGGCCGGATCGGTGATCTGCACCCGCACGGCTCCGTTGATGTAGCTCCGCAGTACCAGGAACGCCTTCGGGTCGCAGTCGCGTCCGAACGCGTGCCGCGCGTCGTCGCCGGTCAGCGCCTCGACCGTGCCCAGATAGCGTCCGGTCGATCTCGGCCCGCCCGGCGTGCAGTCGCGTGTCGTCGACCTCGACGCGAGCGCCGCCGTACCGGAGGAACAGCGCCAGGAGCAGGACCGCGGCGAGCCCGCCGACCACGGCGCCGGCCATCGTCCCGACCGGTACGGCGACGATGCCGAACAGCGTGACGACAGCGGCGGCGGCGATGATCCACCACGACACCGGCACCCGCAGACTCTCGCGATAGGTTCCCACGGGACCAGCCTGGCATGTGGTGCGTCCGGGGCGCTCGATAGGGTCGCTACTCGTGACCGAGGTACTCATCCAGCGACTCGACCCTGACCTCCCGCTCCCGTCGTACGCACACCCCGGCGATGCCGGCGCGGACCTCGTGGCAGCCGCCGACCTGACCCTGAAACCGGGCGAACGCGGCCTGGTCGGGACCGGGATCGCGATCGCCCTGCAGAACGGGTACGCCGCGTTCGTGCACCCGCGCTCCGGGCTGGCCGCGAAGCACGGCGTCTCGATCGTGAACGCCCCCGGAACCGTCGACGCCGGGTACCGCGGCGAGATCAAGGTCTGCCTGATCAACCTCGACCCGCACGCCGAGGTGACCGTACGGCGCGGCGACCGGATCGCGCAGCTGGTCATCCAGCAGGTCGAGAAGGCCCGGTTCGTCGAAGTGACCTCGCTGCCCGGCTCCGCACGCGGTGACCAGGGACACGGGTCGACCGGCGGTTTCGGCGATGTGACACGCTGACCAGGTGCACCCGTTGACCTGCCGGATGCGCGAGACTACGGCGCTGTATCAGCGCCGGCACCAAGACCAAGGAAGTAGGCAACAGCAGTGATCTTCCGCCGTAAGGGCAAGAACGACGAGCCCGAGACGGGCGAGTCCCTCGACGAGACCGGTAGCGCGGACGTCCGCGCCGAGGGCCCGTTCGACTCGACCGAGGTCGACGCCGCCGACCTGGAGGCGGAGGACCGCATCGACCTGGGTGCGCTGGTCGTCACCGGCATGCCCGGGATGGAGCTGGGCCTGCAGGTCGACGAGCAGAGCGGCGTGGTGCAGGCGGTGCTGCTGATGCTCGACGACTCGGCCCTGGAGCTGCGCGCGTTCGCGGCCCCGAAGACCAGCGGCATCTGGGACGAGGTCCGCCAGGAGATCGCCGGCGAGGCCGCCCGGATGGGTGGTACGGCGACCGAGTCCGAGGGACCGTTCGGCACCGAACTGGTGCTGGTCGTCCCGGTCGAGGACCCGGAAGGACAGGTCTTCAGCCAGACCTCCCGTGTCATCGGTGTGGACGGCCCGCGCTGGCTGCTCCGCGGTACGGTCCTCGGCCGCGCAGCCGTCGAGGCGGACGCCGCCGAGCCGATGGAAGCGACTCTGCGCAACACCGTCGTGGTCCGCGGTAACGAGCCGATGGCGGTGCGTGAGTCGCTGCCGCTGCAGATGCCGCCGGGTGCCCAGCCGAATGAGCCTGAAGAGGCCTGAGCGGACTACACTCGACGCCATGGGCAGCAACAAACCCGCGGGGCTGTGGAAGCGCGCCTTCCGTGGCCTGGCCGGGGACCGTGACGAGGAAGACGCGGAGGTCCTCAAGGACTTCGCGCAGGACTGTGGCGCGCGGTCCATCACCGGCTGCCACGACCGGGAGCTCGTCACGCTGTACGGCACGCTGCGCACCATCACGTTCAGCCCACGCGGCGGCGTACCGGCACTGGAGGGTGAGTTGTACGACGGCACCGGCACGGTGAAACTGGTCTGGCTCGGCCGCCGCAAGATCGGCGGCATCCACGCCGGGTCGGAAATGATCGCCTCCGGGCGGATCGGCGTCGTCGACGGCGACCGGGTGATGTTCAACCCGCGCTACGAGCTGCGCCCCCAGGCCGCTCATGGCTGAGCCGCATACGGAGCCGACGGTGGAAGAGCCGCAGAAGCCGGCCAAGACCACCGACAAGGACTTCTTCCACGCGCTCGGCGGGTGGGGCGCGCTGCTCGACATCGGCCTGCCGTGGATCGCGTTCCTGGTCGCCTACGCCGTCACCGACCACAAGCTGCAGCTCTCGCTGATCATCGCGGTCGGAATCGCGGCAGTGCTCGCCGCGGTGCGTCTCGTCCGCCGGCAGCCGCTGCGGAACGTGTTCGGCGGCTTCATCGGCGTACTGATCTCAGCCTGGGTCGCGAACCGCACCGGCAACGCCAAGGACTTCTACGTCCCCGGCCTGCTCACCAACCTCGGCTACGGCCTGCTGTACCTGATCACCGTCCTGATCCGCTGGCCCCTGTTCGGCTTCCTGTACGGCGTGATCACCCAGACCGGCACCGCCTGGCGCCGCGATCCCGTACTGCTCAAGGGCTTCTCCCGCGCGACGCTGGTGTTCGTGGGCCTGTTCGCGATCCGCCTGATCGTCCAGGTCCCGCTCTACTTCACCGGCAGCCTAAACGCGCTCGGCATCGCCAAGATCGGCCTGGGACTGCCGTTCTATGCGCTGGCGATCTGGCTCGCGTACGCCGTACTCCGCGGCTCCATGCCCGCCGAAAAATGGGACGAGGCCCGAGACAGCATCACCCACCTCCTCCGAGGCAACAAAAAGTAACCCGCACCACGGCACCCGCCTCGCCAGCCACCTCCGGCGACGCGCAACTGTCGACTGCTCGGGCTGCAGCAGGCCGACCAACTGTCCCGCACCGCGATGGACACCGCTTCGCGGCTGTCTTGTTGGCCGCCTCTGGCGGCGCGCGTCTGTGGGGTGCTCAGACCGCGCCAGGCGGAGCAACTGTTCCGCGTCGAGGCGGGACGCCGCTTCGCGGCGGGCCGACGGTCGGGCCGCCTCCGGCGTCATGCGGCTCTCGAGTGCTCGGATCGCACTAGGCAGCGCGGCTGTCCTGCACGTGGAGGCACGCGGCTTGGCGGCGGCTGTTTCTCGGGCGCTCCGGAACGAGCTGGCGCACCAGCCGGATCGTCCGCAGATCCCGGGCAGCGAGTGCGATCCACCACAAGCGAAGCCGCCGAGCTGAGGCGGCGGGGGTTGGCCTGAATCGAACCGGCCCGGCGGCGCACCCGCGATCTTGAAACCCAGCTGCTCCCGCTCGTCGCGCGGTCAATCGCCGTCGTTCAACTGCGCGATCGTCCCTTGTGGATAAGGGGTTCTGGCCTCATCTCGATTTGAACGAGACCTGATCGTGATCTAGAATAGAACACATGTTCGAAGAAGATCTGGAGGAACTCGACACCGCGGACCTGCTGTCCGCGGCAGCCGAGTTCGACCGGATCCAGAACCGCGCCGCCGCACGGATACTGGAGGCCGCGCTCGTCTTCGCCGATCGCCACGGGGAGGTCTACCGCGAGCCGCGGCCGGGCTACGAACGGATCCACGTCTACGGCGGCGACGGCTGCCCCGGCGTCGCGGAATTCGCCCCGATCGAGTTCGGCGCCGTCATGCGCATGTCCTCAGGTGCGGCCGCAGCGCTGATCGGCGAAGCCCTCGCACTCCGCCACCGCCTACCCAGAATCTGGGCCGCGGTCCTGGCCGGCAACGCGGTCCCGTGGCGCGCCCGCAAGATCGCCCACGCCTGCCTGTCCCTGTCACAGGAAGCAGCCGCGATCGTCGACCGCCGCGTCGTCGGAATCGTCAACACCGTCACCCCCGGCGCGCTGAAGAAGATCGTCACCGCCGCCCTCTGGGAAGCCGACCCCGAAGCCGCCAAAGGCCAGGCCGAGGCCGCCGCGCGGACCCGGGGTGTGTTCGTGGCTCCGTCGGATGAGCACGGCACGAAGCGGATCTGGGTCCGCGCCGCAGCCGGCGACGTCATCCGCTTCGACGCCACCATCGACGACCTCGCCCGCGCACTCAAGACCCTCGGCGACACCGATGACCTGAACCAGCGCCGCGCAAAGGCAATCGGCTGGATCTCCGACCCCGCAGCAGCCCACCAACTCCTCGAGGTAGCCCGCCACCTCGCCCGCACCCAACCGACCGCTGCCAGCACCCAGCCGGCCCACGCCCAGTCGAGTCACAGCGCTCCAGGCGCTGCCACCGACGGCAGCCCGGCCGCGACGACCTGCGGCGAACCCGACCAAGACCCGGACTGCGGAGCCGCCGACAGCCGGATCAACGGCACACGTAATGACGCCGACCGTGCACCACAGTGGACCGACCCGGACGAGGTCGACGACCACGACGAGCTGGAAGCAGCGGCAGCCGACAACATCCTGCCCTTCACGGCCGACGGCGGGTCTGAGGCCGCGGCCGAGGATCTACTCGAGGGCCGGGCCGAGAGCTGGACTGACGTGTGGCTGACGGCGCGTACAAACGCGCGGATCACGACGCCTACGACGACGCCTACGACGACGCCTACGACGACGCGTACGACGGCACGGATCACGGCGCGGATCGACGGCACGGATCACGGCGCGTACGACGGCGCGTATGACGGCGCCTCGACACCGCGTACGACGGCCGGGCTGATGGCGCGGACGACATTGCGCGTGATGGTGGCGATTGGGGATGGGTTCACGCGGCTGGCGTTGGCGGGTACGTTGCCGGCGCGGCTTGCGGCGATCAAGCAGGACGCTTACCGCAATGGTCTCGGGGCGGGGAGCCGGCGGGACCGGCACACCCTGTACGTGCACCTCACCGACCGGACGCTTGCCACCGGCAACGGCGTACTGCGGGTCGAGGAACTTGGGCCGCTGCTCGCGGGCCAGTTGGCTGAGCTTCTCGGTCATGACCAGATCGTCGTGAAGCCTGTGATTGATCTTCAGGATGAGATCAACGTGCACAGCTACGAGATCCCGGATCGGCTCCGCGAACGGGTTCGGCTGCGGCACCCGGTCGACATGTTCCCGTACAGCGGCGCCGAAGCCACCGCGCGGATGGATCAAGACCACATCTCGCCGTACGACCGTGCCGGTCCACCGGGGCAAACCACCGACGACAACCTCATACCGCTAGGCCGACTCCACCACCGCGCCAAGACCTTCGGCGGCTGGCGAAGCCGACGTCTGCCCACTGGAGCAGTCGCATGGACCAGCCCTCACGGATTCCGGTTCGTCGTCGACCACGTCGGCACCCATCCAGTGCTCGACACAGCCGAGAGAGTCGCGTTAGTAGCTGGTGCTGCGACTCGCCAGGCCGTGAAGCTCGCACAGGCACCGAACCAGTGCTCGCCAACGGCTGGGACAGTCGCATAGCAGCTGGTTCGTACGCTGAAGCTGGCCGGGCCGTGAGGCTTGCTCACGCCGTGATGCTCGCTCAGGCACCCATCCAGTGCTCGCCCACGGCCGAGGCTGTCGCCGAGTAGCTGGTTCGTGCGCTGAAGCCAGCCGGGCCGTGAGGCTCGCCCACGCCGTGATGCTCGCTCAGGCACCCAGTCAGTGCCCACCCAGGGCCGAGACAGTCGCCTAGCAGTTGGTTTGTGGGGGCTGAAGCTGGCCGGGCCGTGGGGCTCGCTTGCGCGGTGAAGCTCGTCCGGAACGTGGACGGCGCAGCCGGGGGGACGTGCTTCGGGGCTGTGAGCCGGGTGGAGAGGCTGGTGCGGATCTGGGGGCCGGAGGTTAGGTGTGGTTTTGGACGAACTTGAGTTGGTGGGAGTCGGGGTCGCGTACCCAGGCGTAGTGCAGGCGGGCGTCTGGGGAATCGGTTGGGGGGACTACGGGGGTGGCGCCTGCGGTCAGGGCTTGGGCGTACATGGCGTCTACGTCGTCGCACCAGAAGACGATCTCTGTGGCGGGACGGTTGGCGGGCTCGACGCCGAGGTTGACGAGTTCGTTGGCGACGCGTGCTGAGGTCAGGCCGATGCGGATGCCGGCTGCCTCGACCTCGACCTGTGCGATGGGGCCAGAGGCGGGTGCCCGGAACATCTCCGTGAGGCCGAGGCTGGTGTAGAACGCGAGGCACCTGTCCACGTCGTCGCAGAACAGGTTGACTTGGAACTGCTGGATCTGCGCCACCCGGCAAGCCTACGTCCGGCAAAGCTGCATCCGGCAAACCTGGCTGGGTGGCCGTTCAGGCCAGAAGGGCACTGGCGAAGGCGTCCCGGTGGGCTGCCATCCAGGCCTGGATGCGATCCCATCGTTCCCAGCCGCCGTGCTCGGCCAACGCCAGAGTGAAGGTCGTGTCACCGCTGGCCACGCGGGCAGCGACGAAGGAGCGGGCTACCTCGGTGGCCTGCTCGATGACCTCCGGCAGGTCGACTCGGTCCTGCGGCGACAGGCTGTAGCCGTCGGCGAGGACGCGCAGGCGCTTCATGGTGTCGAGTTGGTCGCGCCCTGACACGGCCGCCGATTCGGGGTCCAGCATCGGCACCCAGTAGCGGGCTGCCATCGCCACGTCCCACAGCGGTCGGCCGGGGGCTGCCAGGTCGAAGTCGATGACGGCAGCGGCACGGCCGTCTTGGAAGATCACGTTCTCCACGCAGACGTCGTTGTGGCACAGCAGCGTGCCGCCCTGCGGATCGGCCAGATCCGAGGGCCAGTCGGCGGAGAGGTCAAGCGGGATGTCTGCGGACGTGTCGTGCAGACGCCGCAGCAAAGCTCCCACGGAGTGCAGGGCGGTCTCCGTCAGTGCCCATGCCGGATAGGGCGCCAGGGCGACATCGCCAGGGATGAAGGTGAGTTCTTCACGTCCGCCGGGAGAGATCCCTATCGGGGTGGGGGCGGCGTCGAACCCGCGGTCCGCCAGCGCTTTGAGATGGGCGTGGATCGCTCGGACATTGGGTGGTGCCGGACGCTCGACTACTGCGCCGCGGCGCAGGACGGCGCCCGCGTTGGCCATGCCCCCGGTCAGCGCCGTGCCGTCGGTCAAAGCCGTGCCGTCGGTCAGTGTCTCGTCGTTCACTGCTGAGCGTTACTCCGACTTGCGGTGGTGGGGGGAGAGCATGTCTTCGAGTTGTTCTTCGGTTTCGTCGGCGGCGACGAAGAGGAGCTCGTCGTTGAGTTCGAGCGTGCCTTCCGGGTCCGGACGCAGGACGCGGCCTTCGCGGAGGATGACGACCAGGGCTGTGTCCAGGGGCCAGTCGACGTCGCCGACGCGCTGGCCGATCATCGGGGAGTCCTCGGGCAGGGTCAGCTCGACCAGGTTCGCGTCGCCCTGGCGGAAGGTGAACAGCCGGACCAGGTCGCCGACCGACACCGCCTCCTCGACCAGTGCGGACATGATCCGCGGCGTGGACACCGACACGTCCACACCCCAGGCCTCGTTGAACATCCACTCGTTGCGCGGGTGGTTGACCCGGGCAACAGTCCGAGGTACGCCGAACTCGGTCTTCGCGAGCAGCGAGACGACCAGGTTGACCTTGTCGTCACCGGTACTGGCGATTGCGACCTGGCAACGCTGCAGTGCGGCCTCCTCGAGCGAGGACAGCTCGCAGGCGTCGGCCAGCAGCCACTCGGCGCGTGGTACCGATTCGGCCTTGATCGCCCGGGGGTCCTTGTCGATCAGCAGGACCTCGTGGCCGTTCTCCAGCAGTTCGCCGGCGATCGAACGACCGACGTTGCCGGCTCCCGCGATGGCTACCCGCATCACAGCTCCTCAGGCCTCTTCAGGTTTGGCGCCGAGCTGGGCCTCGACCGCGGCAGCTTCCCGCTCCAGCATCACAACGTGGACCAGGTCGCCCTCTTGGATGACTGTGTCGGCCCGGGGCAGGATGCCCTCGCCGAGCCGGGTCAGGAACGCGACCCGGGCACCGGTCGCCTTCTCGATGTCGAACGCCTGCCGGCCGATCCAGTCCGCGTGTACATGGACCTCGGCCAGACGGACGGTGGCGGACGGGTCGCGCCACTCCGGCTCGGAGCCCTCAGGCAAGAGCCGGCGCATCATCTGGTCGACGGTCCAGCGGACCGTGCCGACCGTGGGGATGCCGAGCCGCTGGTACACCTCGGCGCGTCCCGGGTCGTAGATCCGGGCCACCACGTTGTTGATCCCGAAGTTCTCGCGGGCCACCCGGGCGGCCAGGATGTTCGAGTTGTCGCCGTTCGACACCGCCGCGAACGCCTCGGCGTCCTCGATCCCGGCCTCGGTCAGCACCTCGCGGTCGAAGCCCATCCCGACGATGGTCCGCCCGGTGAACGCGGGGCTCAGCCGGCGGAACGCGTCGGCCGACTGGTCGATGATCGCGACCGTGTGGCTGCGTTTCTCCAGGCCGCGGGCGAGCATCGACCCGACGCGGCCGCAGCCCATGATGACAACGTGCACTCGCTGATCACTCCCTGCCCCGTGGCGGGCCGCTGGCTCGGTTCGGCAGGGATAGACGCTACACCGACCTGAGGGTGCCTCTAACATCACCGGTGTGACTCCCGCTCTAGGCGATATCGGCAAACGGCTGCTGCTCGGACGCAAACTGCGCAGCACCCAGCTGGGTGAGACCTTGCTGCCGAAGCGCATCGCCCTCCCGGTGTTCGCGAGCGACGCGCTGTCGTCGGTCGCCTACGCCCCCGACGAGATCTTCCTGACCCTGTCGATCGCCGGACTCGCGGCGCTCACGATCTCCTGGAAGATCTCGCTCGCGGTCGCGGTGGTCCTGGTCGTCGTCGTGCTGTCGTACCGGCAGAACGTGCACGCCTACCCGTCCGGCGGCGGCGACTACGAGGTCGCCAACGTGAACCTCGGGCCGACCGCGGGCCTGACGGTGGCTAGCGCGCTGATGGTCGACTACGTCCTGACCGTCGCGGTGTCGATCTCGTCGGCCGCGCAGTACGCCGCGTCGGCGATCCCGGCGCTGGAGGGGCACCAGGTGACCGCGGCCGTGATCGCGGTGCTGTTCCTGAGCACCATGAACCTGCGGGGCGTGCGCGAGTCGGGGGCCGCGTTCGCGATCCCGACGTACATCTTCATGTTCACCATCCTCGGGATGGCGGCTTGGGGCTTCGGGCGGCTGCTGTTCGGGCATCTGCCGGACGCGTCGAGCGCCGGCCTCGACATCGCGGCCGAGGACCAGTTCGCGCACGGCGCGAGCGGGATCGCGATGGCGTTCCTGATCCTGCGGGCGTTCTCGTCCGGGTGCGCGGCGCTGACGGGTGTGGAGGCGATCAGTAACGGCGTACCGGCGTTCAAGAAGCCGAAGAGCCGGAACGCCGCGACCACGCTGGCACTGCTCGGCATCATCTCGATCGCGATGGTGGTCAGTGTCGTGGCGCTGGCGAACGTGATGAAGGTCCGCTTCGCCGAGGACCCCGGGACCCAGTTGCTCCGCGACGGCGTGCCGGTCGGCGACGGGTACCACCAGGACCCGGTGATCGGCCAGCTCGCCAAGGGCATCTTCGACCACTTCTCGCCAGGCTTCTACCTGGTCGCCGCCGCGACCGGCGTGATCCTGGTGCTGGCCGCGAACACCGCTTTCAACGGGTTCCCGGTGCTCGGCTCGATCCTGGCCCGCGACGGGTACCTGCCGAGGCAGCTGCACACCCGCGGCGACCGGCTGGCGTTCAGCAACGGAATCGTCATCCTGGCCGGCTTCGCGATCGTGCTGATCGTCTCGTTCAACGCCGAGGTGACCCGGCTGATCCAGCTCTACATCGTCGGCGTGTTCGTCTCGTTCACGATCAGCCAGATCGGCATGGTCCGGCACTGGACCCGGCTGCTGCGCGACGAGCAGGACCCGGGCAAACGGGCCCGGATGATCCGGTCCCGGGTGATCAACGCGGTCGGCCTGACGCTGACCGGCACCGTGCTGGTGATCGTGCTGATCACCAAGTTCCTGCTCGGCGCGTACATCGCGATCATCGCGATGGCCTGCCTGTTCCTGCTGATGAAGGGCATCCACCGGCACTACGAGACGGTCCGCCGGCAGATGGCGGCCGAGGGCGACGAGCCGCTGATGCTGCCGTCCCGGGTGCACGCGATCGTGCTGGTGTCGAAGCTGCACAAGCCGACGCTGCGGGCGCTGGCGTTCGCCAAGGCGGCCCGGCCCTACCAGCTCGAGGCCGTCACCGTCGACGTCGACCGGGACGAGTCGGACCTGCTGCAGGCCGAGTGGGACACCCGTGGCATCCCGATTCCGCTGAAGCGGCTGGCCTCGCCGTACCGGGAAATCACCCGGCCGATCCTGCAGTACGTGCGCGACATCCGGCGGCAGTCTCCGCGGGACGTGGTGATGGTTTACATCCCCGAATACGTCGTCGGTCACTGGTGGGAGCACATCCTCCATAACCAGAGTGCCCTGCGGCTCAAGGGGCGCCTCTTGTTTACACCTGGTGTGATGGTTACGTCCGTTCCTTACCAGCTGCTCTCGTCGCAGGGGGCCGAGGAACGGCAGGACCGGGTGGAACGGGTAGCCGGCCAGGTACGGCGCGGTGCCCGCAAGGCGTCAGGAGATCGGTGACAGACGAGAACAGTCTGGTTGGGGCGGTAGTCGAGCTGGAGGTAGGGCCAGTCGCGCACGGGGGACACTGTGTCGCCCGGCACGAGGGGCAGGTGGTCTTCGTCCGGCACGCGCTGCCGGGCGAGCTGGTGCACGCCCGCATCACGGAACAGACAGCGAAGTACCTGCGGGCCGACGCGGTCCAGGTGCTCACGCCGTCCCCGCAGCGGATCGAGCCGCCGTGCCCGTACGCCGGGCCAGGGCAGTGCGGTGGGTGTGACTTCCAGCACGCCAACATCGTCGAGCAGCGGCGGCTGAAGGCGACGGTCGTGTCGGACACGCTCCGGCGGATCGGTGGGATCGAGCGGACCATCGTGATGGAGTCGCCGGGTGACGACGGGCTGGGCTGGCGGACGCGGATGCGGTACGCCGTCGTGGACGAGCGGCCCGGGATGTACGCGCACCGCTCCCACGACCTGATCCCGATCGACCAGTGCCTGCTCGCGCACCCGGGGACGCCGGACGTGCTGAGTGCACGGTGGCCGGGCGTGGCGTCGGTGCAGGCGGTGGTGTCGTCCGAGGGCAAGACCGCCGTACTGACCGAGCAGGATGCGGGGGAGCGGCTCGTCGAGGTGGTGCGCGACCGGCGGTTCCTGGTGGAGGCCGGTGGGTTCTGGCAGGTCCACCCGGCGGCACCGGAGACGCTGGTGGACGCCGTACTGAGTGGGCTGGAGCCTGCTGCTGGTGAGACCGCGCTCGACCTGTACTCGGGTGTCGGGCTGTTCGCCGCGTTCCTGGCCGAGGCCGGGTGCCCCGTGCTGGCGATCGAGGGCGACAAGGACGCGGTCCGGAACGCCCGGCGCAACCTGCACGACCTGGACGGCGTGACGCTGGAGCACGGCGACGTCGACCGGGTTCTGAACGTGGCGGCCGGCCACGGCCTCGAGCACGTGGACCTCGTCGTCCTGGACCCGCCACGGACCGGCGCCGGGAAGGACGTCGTACGGCGGATCGCGGCGCTCGGACCGCGGCGGGTGGCGTACGTCGCTTGCGACCCGGCCGCGCTGGCCCGGGACCTGAAGACGTTCGGGCGCCTCGGGTACGGGATCGCCTCGCTGCGCGCCTTCGACCTGTTCGGAATGACCCACCACATCGAATGCGTCGCCATCCTCGAGCCTGTGGACAGTGAAGTGGCCAGTGGGGGAGGGCTCGGGTAGCGTCTGGGCCTGGATCCAAATGCGCTTGGAGACCTGATGCCGCTCGTTGACCTGGACGACCCGGAGGAGTTGCGCGCCCGCTGGAGCGCTCTCGCCGCGGTCGCGCATGCCACGGGCTTCGACCGGCGCTGGTACGCCGACGCCGACGGGTACCACCACCAGGACGAGACCGCGTCCGTGCTGCGGATGGCGCGCCTGGAGGACGGTCGGTCGGTGCTGTGGGGATTCGACACGCAGCACAGTCAGACCGCCGGTGAGGACCTGCTGGCCGGGTCGCCGGAGTGGATCGGGCAGCCGGAGGTGCGGCAGCGCCAGACCGCGGGCGAGCTCGGGTTCGTGTACGGCGCGTTCAACGGGAGCTGGGCGCGCGCGTCGTACCCAGGGGACCCGTGGCAGCCGGTCGAGGACGGGTTCGCGCAGATCGGGGAGTGGATCACCTCGGACGAGGCGGCCGCCGGCGAGATGGTCGAGTGGGTCGCGGAATGGTGCGACTACCTCGGGGGTCTCGACGAACTTCGGCCGTACGGCGTGGAGCTGATCCGGGCCGTGGCCGGTCCTGGGATCTCGGCTTCGGCGCTCGGGGCGTTCTTCGGGCAGTTCGGGATCGATCCGCGCTCGCCGGTGCAACCGGACCTGCCGGCCGGCGTCGCCGCAGGCGCGGACTTCACCCGAAACGTTGCAGAACCGGCAAGTTTCGCCGCAGACCCTGACACGGCCGAGGTCTCGGTCGTTGAAGATCCTGTGATCGGAGACAACCCGCCAGGAGACGACGAGGAGTCGTACGTCGTCCCGCCCGGCATCAGCCCCTTCACCGGCCAGCCGATCGCCGAACCACCGCCCGCGCAGGGTGGACCTGCGCCCGGCACGTACATCCCGGAGAACGTCTCGAGTCCCGGGCTGCCGACGTCTCATGCGTACGATCCGACGCTGCCGTCCTCTGAGCCGCCACGGGTTGGTGGTGGGGTTTATGAGGGCGAGGACTTCTACAACAGCCTCTTCGCTGACGCACCGGCCAGTGCGGCGCCTGCGGCGGATCAGGACTGGGAGACGGCGGAGCAGTCGTCCTGGGACGACCAGGAGGCGACCAGCGCGTACAACCCGTTCCCCGAGCCCACGCCGGACCCAGCCTGGTCTGGGCCTGCGTGGATCAACGGTGAGTGGGTGGAGGACCCGGCCAACTCGGCGCCCGCTGCGTCGGCGGAACCGGCTCCGGTGGACTCGCCGTTCGCCTCGGTCGTGGACTACGAGGACGATGACGCGCCTACTGCCGAGATCGAGGCAGTACTGGAGCCGGCGCCGGGCGATGAGGAAGACGAGCCGGCGTCCTTCACCGGCCCGTCGCCGTTCGCTCCCGATCCAGTGCCTCAGGTGGCCGAGCTCGCGGGCGCGGACGCAGACGACGACCAGACCGCCGAAATCCCCGCCGTCACCGACGACCTCGAATCAGCCGAGGAACCGGCAGCGCAGACTCCAGACGTGCTGGGCGGGCAGGAGTATGAGGTTCAAGCTCAGGTAGAGCCTCATCCTCAGCCCCAGCCGTGGCCGCAACCTCAGCCGGAGCCGTGGCCCCAGCCTGAGCCGCACCCAGCTCCCTGGCCGCAGCCCACCCCACCCAGCCCGGAGCCGATTCCGCACCCAGCTCCCACCCCCGACCCACACCCCGCCCCGGCGCCCGAGCCGATCCCGGGGCCTGTTCCGGACCCCGAGCCGCAGCCGTTCCCGGAGCCCGAGCCGCAGCCGTTCCCGGAGCCTGAGCCTGAGCCGGCGCCGGAACCGATGCCGGAGCCTGAACCTCAGCCGGCTCCCGAGCCGGAACCGGAGCCCTGGTCCGAGCCGCACCCCGACCCGGACCAGATCTCGCCCCCCGAACCACAGCCCGGAACCACGCCGGCCGGGGACGGTTTCGAGCAGCCCGCGGCGCAGCTCGCGGGTGGTTGGGACATGATCCCGGGTGCAGGCGACCCGGACGACGACATGCCTACGGGCTTCGTGCCCGTGGTGGACGAGGCCGAGGACGACGAGGACGAGCCGAACGACGCGGACCACGTGAACGGGGCGGCGCTCGGCGGGATGTTGGTGCCTGGGCTGGCGCTGGTGGGCGGTGGCGGGCCTCGGCTCGTGCCCGAGGCCGGCTCGCTCGAGGAGGCGATGCGGTCCGAGATTGAGCGGCCTCGACCGAAGCCCGAGGAGTCGGAAGCGGTGCGGGCGCTGCATGACTGGTGCCGGGCGCGGACGGCGATCGTGCCGTCCGGGTTCACGATCCAGGTGCAGGTGCTCGACCCGGGTGCGCCGTCGTACCGGTTCGACCTGGAGCCGCCGGATGTGGACGACCCGGAGTTCGGCGCCGACAAGCTCAGCGGCCTGCTCGGCGATCTCTGGGTGACCGAGGCGCAAGGCGAGCAGGGCGGCTGGCTGTTCGCGCGGATCGACGCCGCCGGACGGACGCTGCGGATCGACCGCTGGTACGACCAGGTGCCCGACTGGTGGGACAACCCCATCGAGGAGCGCTTCGACCCGAACGAGCTGGTCCGCAGGTTGTACAGCCGCGGCGCCGAATGGCAGCCGTCGTACCTGGAGAAGCTGTACACCAGCGCGAGATAGCGTGGGCGCCATGCTTCTCAGGATCTTCACCGAACCTCAGCAGGGCGCGTCGTACGACGACCTTCTCGCGGTGGCCCGCAAGACGGAGGAGAACGGGTTCGACGCGTTCTTCCGCTCCGACCACTACCTCGTCATGGGCGACAACGACGGCCTCCCGGGCCCGACCGATTCGTGGATCACGCTGGCCGGCCTGGCGCGTGAGACCAAGCGGATCAAGCTCGGCACGCTGGTCAGCTCCGCGACGTTCCGCAACCCCGGCGTACTGGCGATCTCGGTCGCGCAGGTCGACCAGATGAGCGGCGGCCGCGCCGAACTCGGCCTCGGCGCCGGCTGGTACGAAGCCGAGCACAAGGCGTACGCCCTCGACTTCCCAGACACCCCCGGCCGCTTCGACCTCCTCACCGAACAGCTCGAACTGATCACCGGCCTGTGGGACACCCCGGTGGGGGAGAAGTACGACTTCCAGGGCGAGCACTACCAGATCAGCGACTCGCCGGCGCTGCCGAAGCCGGTGCAGCAGCCGCACCCGCCGATCATCGTCGGCGGCGCGGGCAAGAAGCGTACGCCGGAGCTCGCCGCGAAGTACGCCGCCGAGTTCAACGCCGGCTTCCGTGGCGTCGAGCTCACTGAGACACTCTTCAAGCGCGTCCAGGCAGCCTGCGCAGCCGAGGGCCGTGACCCGAAGAGCATCGCGCTGTCCACCGCGCACACCGTGGTGGTCGGCAAGGACGACGCCGAGGTGAAGCAACGCGCGGATGCGATCGGCCGCGACGTCGAGGACCTCAAGGCCAACGCCATCGCCGGTACGCCGGCCGAGGTCGTGGACCGGCTGGGCCAGTTCGCCGCGGTCGGATCGCAGCGTCAGTACGTCCAGATCATGGACCTGCAGGACCTCGACCACCTCGACCTGATCGCGGCGGAAGTTCTTCCACAGGTTTCCTGATCGACCGGAAAAGTTGACTCGATGTCGTGTATCTTGATGTCGAGAGAGTTTGCGGCGCGAGGTTAGGGGAACCTGACCTCGCCGCCGGGTACCACGCTCGGCAGGATGGGCGTAGGCGGATACGGACTGGACAGAGGAGCAGGTTGATGGCGAGCGTCGACAGCTTCGGTGCCAAGGGGGCACTCGAGGTCAACGGACAGTCGTACGAGATCTTCAGGTTGGCGGGCATCGAGGGTGCGGACACGCTGCCGTACTCGCTGAAGGTCCTGCTGGAGAACCTGCTGCGCACCGAGGACGGCGCGAACATCACCGCCGAGCACATCACCAAGCTCGGCAACTGGGACCAGAACGCGGCCCCGGACACCGAGATCCAGTTCACCCCGGCCCGGGTGATCATGCAGGACTTCACCGGCGTCCCGTGCGTGGTCGACCTGGCCACGATGCGCGAGGCGGTCGGCGAGCTCGGCGGCGACCCGACCAAGATCAACCCGCTCGCACCGGCCGAGCTGGTCATCGACCACTCAGTCATCATCGACGTCTTCGGTACGCCGGACGCGTTCGAGCGCAACGTCGAGTTCGAGTACGGGCGGAACCGCGAGCGGTACCAGTTCCTCCGCTGGGGCCAGACCGCGTTCGACGAGTTCAAGGTCGTCCCGCCGGGCACCGGCATCGTGCACCAGGTGAACATCGAGCACCTGGCCCGCACCGTCATGGTTCGCAACGGCCAGGCGTATCCGGACACCTGCGTCGGCACCGACAGCCACACCACGATGGTGAACGGCCTCGGCGTGCTCGGCTGGGGCGTCGGCGGTATCGAGGCCGAGGCCGCGATGCTCGGCCAGCCGGTGTCGATGCTGATCCCGAAGGTCGTCGGCTTCAAGCTGACCGGGTCCGTCCCGGCCGGCGCCACCGCGACCGACGTCGTGCTGACGATCACCCAGATGCTGCGCAAGCACGGTGTGGTCGGCAAGTTCGTCGAGTTCTACGGCGACGGTGTCGCGGTGGTCCCGCTGGCGAACCGCGCCACGATCGGCAACATGAGCCCGGAGTTCGGCTCCACCTGCGCGATCTTCCCGATCGACGACGTCACCCTGGAGTACCTGCGCCTGACCGGCCGCGGCGACGACGAGGTCGCGCTCGTCGAGGCCTACGCCAAGGAGCAGGGCCTGTGGCACAACCCGGACGTCGAGCCGCGCTTCTCGGAGTACCTCGAGCTCGACCTGTCGACCGTCGTACCGTCGATCGCCGGCCCGAAGCGGCCGCAGGACCGGGTCGCGCTGAGCGAGGCCAAGGAAGGCTTCCGCGGTGCGCTGACCGACTACGCCACCGAAGAGCTGGAGGTCGACCCGTCGGAGACCGGTAGCTTCCCGGCCAGCGACGCCCCGAACGGCCACGGCAACGTGAACGACGAGCCGCACGTGCCGCACGGCAGCGGCAACGGCCGCCCGTCGAAGAAGACCAAGATCTCCTTGGACGGCCAGGAGGTCGAGCTCGACCACGGCCACGTCGTGATCGCCTCGATCACCTCCTGCACCAACACCTCGAACCCGTCGGTCATGCTCGCCGCCGCGCTGCTGGCCAAGAACGCGGTCGACAAGGGCCTGGCGTCGAAGCCGTGGGTGAAGACGTCGCTCGCGCCGGGGTCGAAGGTCGTCACCGACTACTACGAGAAGGCCGGCGTCACGCCGTACCTGGAGAAGCTCGGCTTCCACCTCGTCGGCTATGGCTGTACGACGTGCATCGGCAACTCCGGCCCGCTGCCGGAGGCCGTCTCGGCCGGGGTGCAGGAAGCCGACCTCGCGGTCGTGAGTGTGCTGTCCGGCAACCGGAACTTCGAGGGCCGGATCAACCCGGACGTGAAGATGAACTACCTCGCGTCGCCGCCGCTGGTGATCGCGTACGCGCTGGCCGGCACCATGGACTTCGACTTCGAGACCGAGGCCCTGGGCCAGGACACGGACGGCAACGACGTGTTCCTGAAGGACATCTGGCCGAGCGCCGACGAGGTCGAGCGGACCATCGCGAGCTCGATCAACAAGGAGATGTTCACCAAGGACTACGCCGACGTGTTCGCCGGTGACGAGCGCTGGCAGTCGCTGCCGACGCCGGAGGGCAAGACGTTCGCGTGGGACGCGAGTCGACGTACGTCCGGAAGCCTCCGTACTTCGACGGTATGGCGAAGGACCCGTCGCCGGTCACCGACATCGCCGGTGCCCGCGTGCTGGCCAAGCTGGGCGACTCGGTCACCACCGACCACATCTCCCCGGCCGGTTCGATCAAGGCCGACAGCCCCGCGGGCACGTACCTCGCGGAGCACGGCGTCGACCGCAAGGACTTCAACTCGTACGGTTCCCGCCGCGGCAACCACGAGGTGATGATCCGGGGCACGTTCGCGAACATCCGGCTGCGCAACCAGATCGCACCGGGCACCGAGGGCGGCTTCACCCGCGACTTCACCAAGGATGACGCGCCCGTCACGAGCATCTACGAGGCGGCCGAGGCGTACGCCGAAGCCGGGACGCCGCTGGTGATCCTGGCCGGCAAGGAGTACGGCTCCGGCTCGTCGCGCGACTGGGCCGCGAAGGGTACGGCGCTGCTCGGCGCGAAGGCCGTCATCACCGAGTCCTTCGAGCGGATCCACCGGTCGAACCTGATCGGCATGGGCGTGCTGCCGCTGCAGTACCCGGAGGGTGAGAACGCGGAGTCGCTCGGCCTGACCGGCGAGGAGACCTTCGACATCACCGGCGTGACCGCGCTGAACGACGGCGAGATCCCGCGCACGGTGCACGTCAAGGTCACCGCGGCCGACGGCGGCGTCAAGGAGTTCGACGCGGTCGTCCGCATCGACACCCCGGGTGAGGCCGACTACTACCGCAACGGCGGCATCCTGCAGTACGTCCTCCGGTCGCTGATCGCCAACTGACGCAGCATCCAGTAGCCGCGGGTCACCGGAATTGTCGGTGGCCCGCGGTTTACTCGTTTCATGGCCGACCGGGACTCACCGCGCGACGTCGTGCGGGCCGCGTGTGCGACGTACGGCGAGGACGTCGTGGTCGACTGGTGCGTTGCCTTCCTGACCGGCGAGATCCCGGGTGAGGCGGCGTACGGCGCTGAGCTGCCGAAGCTGGTGGCGATCACCGGGTCGGAGAATCCGGGTGGGTGGAAGGCGCCTGTTGATCCGGGCAACTACTACTGGGTCCGGGTGTGGGCCGCCCGGGTGTTCCTGTATGTCTGGCGGGATGACGTGGTTGATGCGCTGCTGGTCGCGGCGCAGG
The DNA here is from genome assembly GCA_963822475.1 of uncultured Actinomycetota bacterium. Taxonomy (GTDB): domain Bacteria; phylum Actinomycetota; class Actinomycetes; order Propionibacteriales; family Kribbellaceae; genus Kribbella. The sequence goes on along the minus strand of CAWGHT010000004.1, from coordinate 255,815 downwards.
ATCCTGCTTGGCGGGTCCGCGAGCACGTCGCGCGGATCACCGCGCAACGCGAGCTCGGTCAGCTTGTCGACGCGCTTCTGCCGATGCTCGATCACGAGTTGCCGAGAGTTCGTACGGCGGCTGTTCGCGCGATCGGCGCCGCGGGGGAGTACGAGCACGCCGACGCGATCCGAGCCCTCGCCGACGACCCCGACCACACCGTCCGCGCCGCCGTCGAGCGCGAACTCACAACCCTGGAGACCCGCCTTGACCGACCCCTCGATTGATGTACGGCGGGCCACCGTTGCCGACGGGGATGCGGTCGGGCAGGTGCATGCGGCTTCCTGGGGGACTGCGTACGCTCCGCTGTTCTCCGAGGACGTGGCGCAGGAAGGGATTGCGAGTCGGCTGACCAGGTGGCACGAGCGGCTCGCGGCAGGCGAGGGTCTTGTGATGCTCGGGTTTGTCGGCGGCCGGCCGCTGGCGATCTCGTGGTCTGAGCCGTCGGACACCCGGCCCGGACTAGCCGAGATCCACAGCTTCTACACCCATCCCGACGCCTGGGGGAGCGGCGTCTCCGCGGAGCTCATGACCGCCACCCTGCAACAACTCAACGCAGACGGCCACGACCGCGTCCACCTCTGGACCCTCCGCGACACCCCGCAGTCCCGCCGCTTCTACACCAAGTGCGGCTTCACCGAAACCGGCGCCACCCAAACCCGCGACTTCGGCGACGGCAACCCGCTCGCACAGGTCGAGTACGAGCGAGCCACCACCTAGTCGGCCAGCGCGGCGCGGAGTTTGCCGGCGTACTCCTCGGCCTCGGCCTCGTCGGCGTACTTGGTCCGCGGCCAGAAGAAGCCGCGCAGGCCGTCGCCCTTGGTGCGGGGTACGACGTGGACGTGCAGGTGTGGCACCGATTGGGACACAACGTTGTTCACGGCAACGAACGACCCCTGCGCATCGAACGCCGTCCGTACGGCGCTCGCGACCGACCGGGCCGCTCCGAAGAGCGGCACCGTCAGCTCGTCCGGCAGCTCGACCATCGTCGGCACATGCGTCCGCGGCACGAGCAGCGTGTGGCCCTTGAACACCGGCCGGACGTCCAGGAACCCGACGACGTCCGGCGTGTCCAGGACGATCTGCGCCGGCGTCGTACCGGCGATGATGGAGCAGAAGAGACAGTCCGCCATACCGTCAACCTAGCTTCTCGTCGACGAAGCACCAGCGCCACGTCTCGCCCGGCTCGAAGCTGCGCATCACCGGGTGCTTGGTCTCCTCGTGGTGCTTGCTGGCGTGCTTCATCACCGACGAGTCGCAGCACCCGACGTGACCGCACCCCAGGCACAGCCGCAGGTGGACCCACGAACCCCCGTCGGCCAGGCACTCCTCGCAGCCGTCCGGCGTGTTCGGCGTGACCACCACCGGCGCCTGCTCCAGGTGCTCACAGGCAGCACTCGTCGTTTTCGGCCGCAGGTCCTCCGAGCGCCCGCCGACGTCGTCGTCCTCGTCGCGGTCCAGGATCGACTCCTCGATGTCGAGCGCGTTCTGCGCCCGCTGCAGCACCTCGTCGGCGACCAGCCCGGCGTCGCGGACCTTCAGGATGTGGGACCGTTCGGCCTCCAGCATCGCGATCCGCAGCCGCCGGTACGCCTCGCTCGGCGTCTCGTACTCGGTCTCCGGCCGCCCGAGCCGCTCCCACGCGGCCTGCGCCCGCGACTCACCGCGCTGCCGCAGTACGTCGAGAATCGCGGGCGGATCCGTCGGCGTCGAGATCTCGTCGAGCTTCGCGATCCCGGCCCGATGAGCTCCCTGCAGTACGGCGGCCTCCTGCAACGCGTCCTCCGCGGGATCCGGTCCCGGCAGACGCAGGCGACGTACCAGCCAGGGCAGCGTCGAGCCCTGGAGGAGCAACGTGCCCGCGGTGACGGCCAGGGCGATGAACACGAGGACCTCGCGATGCGGCGTGTCCTCGGGCAGCGTGAAGACCGCGGCCAGCGTGACCACGCCGCGCATCCCGGCCCACGACACCACGATCAGTGCACTCCGCGAAACGGGTCCGGGACGCGAGGGGCCGAGGAAGCGCCGGGACAGCATCGTGGTCGGGATCACCCAGATCGGCCGCAGCAGCACCACCGCGACGAACACCGCGACCGTCGTGGTCGCGATCAGCCACGTGGGCAGCGGGCTCTCGGTGAGGTCGTCCAGGATCCACCGGGTCTGCAGCCCGATCAGCAGGAAGACCGTGTTCTCCAGCAGGAACTGGAACGTCCGCCAGTTGGTCCGCTCCGACATCCGCGACTTCGCCGACTGGATGATCGGGGCCTTGTGGCCGAGGAACAGGCCGGTGACGACGACCGCGAGTACGCCGGATGCGTGGACGTAGTGGTTCTCGGCCGCGATGTACGCGATGAACGGCGCGGTCAGGCTGAGCGTGGTGTCCAGCACCGGATCGGTGAACCGGCGGCGGATCTTGGCCAGCACGAACGTCACGACGATGCCGACCAGCACGCCGCCGCCGGCCGCTCGCAGGAAGTCGAGGCTGACGTGCCACACGGTCGGCGCGACCACGGCGGCAGCGATCGCCGTACGCAGACACACCAGCGCGGTCGCGTCGTTCATCAGGCTTTCGCCCTCGAGGATCGTGACGACGCGGCGGGGGAGACCGACCCGTTTGGCGATCGCGGTCGCGGCGACCGCGTCGGGCGGCGCGACGACGGCGCCGATCGCGAACGCGGCCCAGAACGGCAGCGGCTCCTGGCCGATCGACTCCGCCACCTGACCGAGCAGCCACCAGGCGACGAGGCCGACGCCGAGCGCGGTGAACGCGACCAGGCCGACGGACAGCAGCCCGATCGACCGCCGGTGCTTGGAGAAGTCGACCAGGCTGGTCTTGATCGCGGCCGAGTACAGCAGCGGCGGCAGGAACCCGACCAGCACGACCTCGGGCTCGAGCTCGACCCGCGGGATGAACGGCAGGTACGACGCGGCGACCCCGACGGCGACCAGCAGCAGAGGGGCCGAGATCCCTATCCGTCGCGCCAGCGCGGCGACCGCCGCGACGACGGCGACGAGGGCCACGACCTCGATCGCGATATGCACGCGCACAGTGTCGCAGTGCCGAGGCGGGATTCGCCCATCGGTTCGCGCACGGCTGAGCCTCGGGTCTGGTCAGGCGAAGACGTGTCCTCTAGCGTGTGCGAAGCGAGATCCGTCGATCACCTGGAGTGACTGATGCGTCGTGTGCTTGCTCTGCTCGGTGTAGTGGCACTTCTCCTGTCGCCGGTGGTGCCGGCCGCCGCCTCCAGCACGGTGACGAACGGCTGTGTCGCCTCGGTCCCAGAGCCTGGTACGACGACGCCCGTACGGATCTGCTACTCGCTGTTCAAACCGGCGACTGCCTCGGCCGAGCACACCGTGCCGCTGATCTTCCACAGCCACGGGTGGGGCGGCAGCCGGACCACCGACCCGGCAGCGTTCAAGGCGTGGCTCGACGCGGGCTTCGGCGTACTGAGCTTCGACCAGCGCAGCTTCGGCCAGAGCACCGGCGTCGCGCACGTGATGAACCCGGACTACGAGGGCCGTGACGTGGTGAAGCTCGTCGACCTGGTCGCGGGCCTGGACTGGGTGACGAAGCAACGCCCCGGCGATCCGCTGATCGGCGCCATCGGCGGGTCGTACGGCGGTGGGTACCAGTTCGCCGGCGCCTTCACCGAGCTGCGCGACCGCGGGCGGACCCGGTTCGACGCGCTCGCTCCGGAGATCACCTGGTGGGATCTCAAGCAGAGCCTCGCGCCGCTGGAGGCGGCCCGGACGATGTGGCTGTCGATCCTGTTCGCCGGCGGCGGCACGCATCTGCCGCCCGCGGTGTCGGCCGCCTTCGTCGCGCTGATCACGACCGGCACCTGGCCGGTCGGGAAGGCCGGGCGCGATCTCGACGCGTTCTTCGCGCACAACGGGCCGGCCTGGCACGTGCAGCAGGGCCGCAAACTCGACCTGCCGGTGCTGTTCGGGCAGGGCATCTCCGACAACCTGTTCAACCTCAACCAGGGGCTCGCGAACTTCGACCGGGCGCTGACCGCCCGCGCCCGGGCCAAGTCGATCTTCGTCGGGTACAACGGCGGTCACACGCTGCCCAGCGTCGTACCGCCCGGCTACGCGACCGCAGGCGACCCGTGCTCGATCGCGCTCGGATCACCCAGCTTCTCGAGCCTGTCGATCCGCTTCATGCAGCTGCAGCTCCTGCACAAGTCGACCGGCCTGACCGGCTTCGGCACGTACCACCTGTCGACCGCCGACGGTCGCTGCCTCACCCAACGGAACCTGACGCCGAACAAGCGGTACCCGCTCGGCAAGATCGTCGCGCCGACCGGTGTCGGCCTGCCCGTCAACCTGCCGATCGCGAAGGGCCCGATCACGATCGCCGGCACGCCCAAGCTGACCGCCGACGTCTACACGGTCATCCCGCGGTCGGCGGCGTACTTCGCCCTGAGCGTCGGCAAGAACCCGCTCACCGCGAAGGTCGTGCAGAACAACACGATGCCGCTGCGCGAGAAGTACACGGCCCGCGGCGTACGACGCACGATCGAGCTTCCCGCCATCGCGGTCGACGTACCGGCCGGCCAGAACCTCTACCTCACGGTCGCTCCCATCGCGGACATGTACGCCGGCCAACGCGGCCCGCTCCCCGGCGTGATGATGCTCAAGAACGGAACGCTCAGCGTGCATGTAGCTCGGTAGCGCTGGCGGCGCCGCGTCAGAGTCGTGGCGGGTCCGTGTCAGGCCGGGCGGCGAATCTTCTCGGCATGAACCAAATGACGCACACCAAGCCCCGTCCGAAGTTCGTCGAGGTCCTGCTCGCCGACAAGCACTCGATCCCACTGTCCATCGCGCTGCACCTGGTCCCCGGCGCTCTGATCGTCGCCGTCTACGCCTTCGTCGCGGCGCCGCTCGTCCGGGCGATCGACTATCCGCCGTTCCTGGCCTGGGCGATCGCCTTGGCAGTGGTCCTCTTCCCGCTCCTGCTGGGCATGGCCTGGCTGGGCAAGCAGGTCACCGGCCGCTACTGCCTCCGTGGCGGCGCCCTGAAGTACCTGGACCGCCCCGTCCCGCGCGGCAAGGTCACCGCGCTGATCATCTTCTGCCTGCTGTGGATGACCGTCGTGTCGCTCTCGCTGACGCCGCTCGACAACTTTCTCTACGACAACGCCTTCTCGTGGATCCACTACGCGGGCACCGGTGACAGCGCCACGTCGTACCTCAACGGATACTCGCAGCAGAAGCTGCTGACCACGCTGCTCATCTGCGGCCCGTTCACCGGCTGGTTCCTGCCGCTCATCGAGGAGTACTACTTCCGCGGGTTCCTGCTGCCCCGCCTGTCGCAGCTGCGCGGCTGGGCGCCGTTCTTCAACGTCTTCTTCTTCTCGGTGTACCACTTCTGGGCGCCGTGGACGGTCCTGTCCAAGCTCGTCTTCCTCTACCCGGGCGTCCACCTGGCCTGGAAGAAGCGGGACATCCGGATCTCGATCGGCATGCACCCCGGCTCGGCGCTGCTGCTGACAGTCGTCGGCGTCATCGCCGTGGCGATGGGCCGGACCTCGCTGTAGTCCTAGCGGATCTTGTCGAGGTGGGTCTTGTACACGGTCAGGAAGGGCTCGTCGGTGGACACCGCGCCGACGAGCCAGTCGCAGGTCTGGCGCGCGGTGGCGATCACGTCGGGCGGGTAGCTGTACTTCACCTGGTGCTCGGCGAACTCGTCCTCGTCGTCGATGAACACGGTCCCGTCGCGGCGCTTGATCACGTCCAGGTCGAGGTCGATCATCGTCACCACGTCGTCGGAGAACTCGACCGGCGTGGTGATGTCCGCGTAGATCTCGGTGTTCCGCGGCTCGTCGTTGAAGATCGCGGTGAACCACTGGCCCCGCGGGAACAACTGCACATGCGCCTGCTCCTGCGTCACCTCCGGCTCGTCCCCGCGCTGCGACACGGACCCCGCCGGGGCGCCCAGCCAAACGCCGTACTCGTCCTCACCCAAATACCGCATCCACTGATGCCAGTGCAGCTTCTCGTCGAACTTGCGATAGACCACCCGCACATCACGCATAACCCCAAACCTATCGGCTGAGCGGGTCTGCAACTTCATGCAACTTTGCTGTGAGGAGTGGACCGAACGCGGAATGCGACGGAGCATGGTGGGGTGCCGGCCCCAAGGTCGTCATCGTGACCGGCTCCCGTTGGTTCAGGGGGGCTCCTAGCCGACGGGAGCCGGTTACCGGGCGAGTGCGCGGATCTGTTCGAGATACGGCTTGTACGCCGTGACGAACGGTTCTGCCGTGGTGATGGTGGTGGCGAGGTGGTCGCAGGTCGCCCGGGCGGTGGCGATCACCTGGGGCGGGTAGTTGTAGCGGACCTGGTGCTCGTGGAACTCGTCCTCGTCCATCACGTGCACCGTGCCGTCGCGGAGCAGGCGGATGTCGAGGTCGAGGTCGACGGCGGTGACCGAATCGACGCCGAACTCGGCCGGCATCGTGATGTCGCAGTAGATCGCGGTCTGGTGCGGCTCGTCGTTGAACAGGGCGCTCCACCACTGGCCGTACGGGAACAGCCGGACCCGGTGGTGGTCGATCGTGGTCCAACTGCCGTCGGCGCGCTGCCCGCGGGTACCGGGAGCGGAGCCGACCCAGAGGCCGTGCTCGTCCTCGCCCAGCCGGACCGCCTCGACCAGGCGATGCGGCTGCCCGTCGTACTTCCGGAACAGGGTCCTCACCATCTCCACACGATCACCCTAAGTGAGACCCACCACACCTCCGAACAAGGCACACCCGGCGGGCGTCTTGAAGTCCGAGATATAGACTCAAGCATTCGAGGACGACCCGCGGGAGGAGCTCGATGCGCGTGCTGGAGACGGTGGAGGGTCCGGCGGACCTCAAGAAGCTGACCGATCAACAGCTGACCGATCTGGCGACCGAGATCCGGGACGTGCTGGTCGAGACGGTGACCCGCACCGGGGGCCACCTCGGCCCGAACCTCGGCATGGTCGAGATCACCCTGGCGATGCACCGGGTGTTCGACTCCCCGCGGGACCGGCTCCTCTTCGACATCGGCCACCAGGCGTACGTGCACAAGCTCGTCACGGGCCGGGCGGGGGAGTTCGGCACGCTCCGTCAGCAGGGCGGCCTGTCCGGGTACCCGAGCCAGGCCGAGTCCGAGCACGACGTCATCGAGAACTGCCACGCCTCGACCGCTCTGTCGTACGCCGACGGCCTGGCCAAGGCGTACCGGGTGCGCGGCGAAGACCGGCACGTGGTCGCGGTGATCGGCGACGGCGCGCTGACCGGCGGTATGGCCTGGGAGGCGCTGAACAACATCGCCGCTGCCAAGGACCTCAACCTCGTGATCATCGTCAACGACAACGGCCGGTCGTACAGCCCGACCGTCGGCGGCCTCGCGACCCACCTCACCAGCCTGCGGACCAATCCCCGGTACGAGAAGGTCCTCGACCTGATCAAGAAGAACCTCGGCCGGACGCCGTACGTCGGCCCGCCGATGTACGAGGTGCTGCACGGTGTCAAGAAGGGCCTGAAGGACATGCTCGCCCCGCAGGGCATGTTCGAGGACCTCGGCCTCAAGTACGTCGGTCCTGTCGACGGTCACGACCGGCAGGCGCTCGAGGACGTGCTCCGCAACGCGAAGGCGTTCGGCGGCCCGGTGATCGTGCACGCGGTGACCAAGAAGGGCTTCGGGTACGCCGCCGCCGAGCAGGACGAGGAGGACAACCTCCACCAGGTCCGCCCGGTGAACAAGCCGCGCGGCTGGACGGACGTGTTCTCCGACGAACTGATCAAGATCGGCCACCGGCGACCGGACGTCGTCGCGATCACCGCGGCGATGCTGCACCCGACCGGGCTCGCGCCGTTCGCGGACGAGTTCCCGGACCGGATCTTCGACGTCGGGATCGCCGAGCAGCACGCGGTCACCAGCGCCGCCGGTCTCGCGCTGGGCGGCCTGCACCCGGTCGTCGGGCTCTACTCGACGTTCCTCAACCGTGCCTTCGACCAGCTGCTGCTGGACGTCGCACTGCACAAGTGCGGCGTGACGTTCGTCCTCGACCGTGCGGGTGTCACTGGTGATGACGGCCCGACTCACAACGGCATCTACGACATGTCGCTGGCCAACCTCGTCCCCGGCCTGCGCCTCGCCGCTCCGCGGGACGGCAAGCGGGTCCAGGAGCTCCTGAACGAGGCCGTCGAGGTCGACGACGTCCCGACGGTACTGCGGTTCGCGAAGGGCGAGGTGTTCCCGGACATCGAGGCGATCGACCGCGTCGGGCAGATCGACGTACTCCACCGGTCCGGCAAGGACGTGCTGCTGGTCGGCATCGGCTCGATGGCCGCGACCGCGATGGACGTCGCCCAGCGCCTCGAGGCGCATGGATTCGGCGTGACCGTGGTCGACCCGCGCTGGGTGAAGCCGGTGAACCCGCAGTTGGTCGAGCTCGCCAAGGACTTCGAGCTGGTCGCCACGATCGAGGACAACGGGCGCGCCGGCGGCTGCGGCACGATGATCGCCCAGGCCCTCCGCGATGCCGGCGTCGAGACCCCGTTCCGCGACTTCGGCGTACCGCAGGTGTTCCTCGAGCACGCCAAGCGCGCCGCCGTACTGCAGGCGATCGGGCTTACCGGACAAGAGGTGGCCCGCGAGATCACCGAGCAGCTCACGCAGCACGCAGAAGCTCTGAGCGAGCCGGACACCGCCGGCGACCGTCCGGGTACGTAGCAGGGGACCGTGGCTGAGGCAGGGCGTCACAGCCGGCACGCGGCCACGCGCCGGAGATCGCGCGTCTGGCCGGTCCTGCTGTCGCTCGTCCTGGTAGTGGTCGCAGTGGCCGGCGGTCTCGCCCTGCATCGTTCGAGCCAGTCCGACGGTCGTGCTGCCGACGCCACCACCAACACACCGACGGTCGACCAGGCCGCGCGGTCGGCGGCCGTCGACCAGGTGCTGAAGCGTCGCTCGGATGCCGTCCTCGCCGGCAACGAGCAGGCGTTCCTGGCCGACGTCGACCCCGGCAACAAGCGGCTCGTCGCGAGCCAGCGCACCCTGTTCACGAATCTCCGCCAGTTCGGTTTCGCGAAGCTGGCCTACCAGCAACTGGCCCAGCAGTACGACGACACGATCGCCCAGAAGTACGGCCCGTCGACGTACCTCGTGGCCGTCGCGATGACGTACCAGATCCGCAGCATCGACCTGGTCCCGGTCCGCGCGATGCTCGGCTACACCTTCACTTCTCGGCCGAACGGGACCTGGATGCTGGTGTCCGACTCCGACCTGGACAAGCGCTTGCCCCGCGGTTCGCACCAGGAGGCGTGGGACATGGACGCGGTCCTCGTGAAGCGGGCTGCACGCGTCCTCGTGGTCGTCGAGAAGGGCCAGGACGCCCTTGCGGACAAGTTCGTCACGATGTCGCTGAGCGCGGTGAAGGCGGTCTCGAGGAGCTGGCCCGGCGGCTGGAACGGCTCCGGCGTGGTGATCGCGCTCGACGACAAGATCGTCCGCGGCGCCGACTACACGCAGCCGAAGAACGCCGAGGACGCGCTCGCGATGGCGACCTGGGTGTACCGCACGCTGCCCGGCGAGGTCACCGGCGAGGGGCAGCGGGCCGACTCGTACGTCGTCGTGAATCCGCACAACCGGAACAAGGTCGACGCCCGCACGCTGGCCCACGAGTTCACCCACGTCGCCACCGCGCCGTACGGCGCCTACGCGCCACGCTGGCTGGTCGAGGGCGCCGCGACGTACGTCGAGTTCCTGCCGATGGACGGGCAGAAGGACCTGGCGATCAAGGAGTACCGGCTGGACGTGCGGACGAAGTACCTCGCGAAGGCGAAGAGCCTGCCCGCCGACGACACGTTCTTCGACCAGGCCGACAGCTCGTACCCGTTGTCCTGGCTGGCCCTCGACTACCTGTTCGGCCGGTTCGGCGGGGTCGAGGTCGGCACGCTGTACCGCGAGCTGGCCGCGCTCGGATCGACCCAGAAAGAACGCGACCGGATCATGCTCGAGCACCTCGGGATGACCGAGGCGGGACTTTTCCGCGCCCTCAAGGCCGCAGCCGCAGCGTAAAGCGCAAGCGTCGAGTAGGGTAGCCCGGCTGCAACGATCGGGTACTCGGAGGAGAACGACCCGAAGTGAGTGCGACGACGCCCAATGACGGGCTGCCTGCTGGGCCCCGCCGCTGGCTGGGTCTGGTGCTGGCGGTTGCCCTGGTGTCGGGCGGTGTCGTCTACACCGTTGAACAGCGCGAGCAGGACGCCCACGAGCGAGCCGCCGCCACGCAGACCGCGTCGCCCGCCCCGCCGAGGGCCACGAAGCCGTCCCGGATCGCCGCCGCGGTCGCCGCCCGGCGGGTCGCGATCGACACCATCCTGCTCCGCCGCGCGCAGGCCGTGCAGACCGGCAACGAGGCGCTGTTCCTGGCCGACGTCGATCCGGCGAACAAGAAACTCCGCGCCGCGCAGAAGATCCTGTTCGCGAACCTGGTCGAGATCGGCTTCACCGAACTCGGCTACAGCCAGGCCGAGGAGCGCTTCAACCCGGACGTCCTCAAGGCGCACGGCGGTACGACGTACCTGGTCCGGATCCTGATGCGGTACCAGATCCCGAAGGTCGACTTCACGCCGGTGACGACCGAGCTCGGCTACACGTTCATCGCCCGCGGCGGCCACTGGCTGCTCACCTCCGACGACGAACTGGACAACGACCTCGGGCCGGGCGCGCATCGCGAGGCCTGGGACCTCGGCCGGATCGAGGTGCAGCGCGGTCCGCGGGTCCTCGTCGTCGTGGAGAAGGGCGACACGGCCCGCGGCCGGGCGATCGCCACCGAAGCGGCCGAGGGACTGCACGAGGTGGCGACGTACTGGCCGCTGAAGTGGACCGGCTCGGTGTTCGTGATCGCGCTCGACGAGACCGAGGTCCGCGACGCCAAGTTCGCCGACGAGGACATCGAGTCCGCGGCGAGCACCGGTACGACGTTCTCCTCGCTGCCCGGCCAGGACACCGCGGACGGCACGGTCGCCGGCGGGTACGTCGTGATCAACCCGAACGAGCGCGACCGCGTCGACGAGATCCTGCTGTCGCACGAGATCACCCACGTCGCGACCGCGGACCTCGGCGGGTACGAACCGCTGTGGCTGGCCGAAGGCGCCGCGGAGTTCGTGTCCTGGCGCGGTATCGAGGCCGTCAGCGGAGCGGGCGAGGTCGGCAAGTGGGAGCAGGAGGTCATCGACGACGCCGTACCGCAACTGACCTCGTTGCCGAGTGACGCGGGCTTCTACCAGAACTCCGCCGACGTGTACGGCGTCAGTTGGCTGGCGGTCCGCTTTCTCGTGCAGCGGATCGGGCTCGGCCAGGTCGAGGAGCTGTACGAGGACATGGCCCGCAACGGCATCGACCAGGCGTCCCGCGACCGCATCCTGCTGAGCCGGACCGGGCTCACCGAAGCGACGTTGTGGACGTCACTGACAACATACCGACCACAACGCTGAGTGGCGGATTGACCTCGCGTTGTCAGAGGAGCAATCTCGAATGGGTTCCGTCCATATCGAGGAGGCGTAATGAGTCTTGTGCGGAAGAAGACGATCGAGCAGTCGATCGCCGACACCGACGAGCCGGAGTACCAGCTGAAGAAACGCCTCACCGCGGTCGATCTGACCGTCTTCGGCATCGGCGTCATCATCGGTGCCGGCATCTTCACCCTGACCGGCCGCGCGGCCAAGCTGTACGCCGGTCCGGGCATCGCACTGTCGTTCGTGCTGGCCGCCGTCTGCTGCGCGCTGGCCGCACTGTGCTACGCCGAGTTCTCGTCCACCGTGCCGGTGTCGGGTTCGGCGTACACGTTCTCGTACTTCTCGCTCGGTGAGATCTTCGCCTGGATCATCGGCTGGGACCTGCTGCTCGAGTTGATGCTCGGGGCAAGCGTCGTGGCGCAGGGCTGGTCGACGTACGCCGCCTTGTTCCTCGACGAGATCGGGTTGGGCTGGCCGTCGTCGATCGGACCGGACAGCAACGTCAACGTGCTGGCGATGCTGCTGGTCCTGGTGCTGGCGACCCTCGCCACGATCGGCATCAAGGAATCGCTCCGCGTCAACCTGGTGCTGGTCGCGATCAAGCTGTTCGTGGTGCTGTTCGTGATCGTCGCCGGCCTGTTCTACGTCAAGAGCTCGAACCTGACGCCGTTCATCCCGCCGAGTGTCGAGACTCCGGACGCGGGGGTCACCATCACCACGCCGTTGTTCCAGGCTCTGTTCGGGTTCACGCCGTCGACGTTCGGCGTGATGGGTCTGGTGTCGGGTGCGTCGCTGGTGTTCTTCGCGTTCATCGGGTTCGACGTGGTCGCGACCACGGCCGAGGAAGCCAAGAACCCGCAGCGCGACCTGCCGCGCGGCATCATCGGCTCGCTGGCCATCTGCACGGTCCTCTACGTGCTGGTCTGCATCGTCATCACCGGCATGGTGAAGTACACCGACATCAGCGGTGAGGCCGCGCTCGCGGAGGCGTTCCGGTCCGTCGGCCGCGGTGGTTTCGCGACGTTGATCTCGGCCGGTGCGGTGGCCGGTCTGACAACCGTCGTACTGACGCTGATGATCGGCGCCGCCCGCGTCGTGTTCGCGATGAGCCGCGACCACCTGATGCCCAAGCAGCTCGGCAAGACGCATCCGAAGTGGGGTACGCCGTACCGCCTGACGATCGCCATCGGCGTGGTCGTCGCGATCGTGGCCGGGGTGACCCCGATCGGCAAGCTCGAGGAGATGGTGAACATCGGCACGCTGGCCGCGTTCACCCTGGTGTCGATCGCGGTGCCGCTGCTGCGCAGGAGCCGCCCCGACATCCAGCGCTCGTTCCGGGTGCCGGGCAGCCCGGTGATCCCGATCGTGGCCGCGGTGATCTGCCTGTACCTGATGCTGAACCTGTCGCTGGAGACCTGGCTGCGGTTCGCGATCTGGATGCTGCTCGGCTTCGGCATCTACGCCGTGTACGGCTACCGGCGGAGCCGCGTCGGTCTGGAGGAGAGCACCGGCGAGGTCCAGAAAGCCTGACGGCGGCACAGCTCGTGGCCGGTGCCTAGAAGTTCAAGGGGTGAAGGTTGCTGGGGGACGGAGCGGGCTTCCGGCTCCGTACCGCCCCCCAGCGGTCTGTCAGGCGAGGCTGGCTACGCCCTTCGGCACGAAGCGGCTCCCGTTGACCTTCTCCGCGATGCCGGAGCGGTCCAGGTACGGCGTGATGCCGCCGAGGTGGAACGGCCAGCCGGCGCCCAGAAGCAGGCACAGGTCGATGTCCTGCGCCTCCGCGACCACGCCCTCGTCGAGCATGATCTTGATCTCCTCGGCGAGCGCGGTCAGCACCCGGGTCCGCAGCTCGTCGGCGGTGGACGGCTTGTCGCCGACCGTCACCAGCGCCTCGACCTCCGGGTCCACGACCGGCTTGCCTTCCGGCCAGATGTAGAACGAGCTCTTGCCCGCGGCGACGACCTTCGCCAGGTTCTCCGACACGGCGAACCGCTCCGGGTACGCCCGGTTCATCGTCTCCGCGACGTGCAGCGCGACCGGCAGTCCGACCAACTGCAGCAGCACGAACGGCGGCATCGGCAACCCGAGCGCCGACAGCGCCTTGTCCGCCGCGAGGATCGGCGTACCTTCGTCCACCGCCGCGCTGACCTCGCCGAGGAACCGGGTCAGCAGCCGGTTGACCACGAACGCCGGCGCGTCCTTCACGAGCACGCAGGACTTCCTCAGCTTCTTGCCGACCGCGAACGCCGTCGCGAGCGACGCGTCGTCGGTCCGGTCGGCGCGGATGATTTCCAGCAGCGGCAGTACCGCGACCGGGTTGAAGAAGTGGAACCCGACGACCCGCTCCGGGTGCTCCAGGTCCGCCGCCATGTCCGTCACCGACAACGACGACGTGTTGGTGGCCAGGATCGCGTCCGGCCGGATGATCTTCTCCAGGTCGGCGAAGATCGTCTTCTTCAGCTGCAGTTCCTCGAACACGGCCTCGATCACGAAGTCCGCGTCCGCGAACACCGAGCGGTCGACCGACCCGGTGACGAGTGCCTTCAGTTGGTTCGCCTTGTCCTGGCGCAGACGGCCCTTCGCGAGCAGCTTGTCGATCTCACCGTGCACGTACCCGACGCCGCGGTCCACGCGCTCCTGGTCGAGGTCCGTCAGTACGACGGGAACCTCGAGCCGCCGGGCGAACAGCAGCGCCAGCTGACCCGCCATCAGACCGGCGCCGACGACGCCGACCTTCGAGACCGGCCGCGCCAGCGACTTGTCCGGCGCGCCGGCCGGACGCTTGGCCCGCTTGTTCACCAGGTCGAACGCGTAGAGGCCGCTGCGCAGCTCCTCGCTCATGATCAGGTCGGCGAGCGCCTCGTCCTCGGCCGCGAACCCACGGTCGCGGTCGTTGTCGCGAGCGGCCGCGATCAGGTCCAGCGCCCGGTACGGCGCCGGCGCCGCGCCGCTCACCTTGACGTCGGCGAAGCCCTTGCCCCGGGCAACCGCCGCGTCCCAGGCGTCGCCGCGGTCGATCTCCGCCCGCTGGACCGTGACCTCGCCCGTGAGGACCTTGGAGGCCCAGATCAGCGACTGCTCGAGGAAGTCCGCCGACTCCAGCAGTACGTCGCCGATGCCGAGCTTCACCGCCTCCGGCCCGCTGAGCATCTTGTTCTGGTTGAGGGCGTTCTCGACGACGACCTTCACCGCGTTGTCGGCGCCGATCAGGTTCGGCAGCAGGAAGTTGCCGCCCCAGCCCGGGATCAGGCCGAGGAAGACCTCCGGCGTCGACAGCATGCCCGCGGCCACCGACACGGTCCGGTACGTCGCGTGCAGCGCGACCTCGAGCCCACCGCCGAGCGCGACGCCGTTCACGAACGCGAACGACGGCTTGCCGCCGTCGACCAGCTTCCGCATCACCCCGTGCCCGATCTTGCCGAGCGCCAGCGCCTGCTCCCGGTCGGTCAGCTTCGGTACGCCGGTCAGGTCAGCGCCCGCGGCCAGAATGAACGGCTTGCCGGTGACACCGATCGCGACGATCTCGTCGCGGGCGAGTGCCGCGTCGATGGCTTCGTTCAGCGAGCCCAGACCCTTCGGTCCGAACGTGTTCGGCTTGGTGTGGTCGTGGCCGTTGTCCAGCGTGATGAGCGCCATCGTGCCGGCCTTGTTCGGCAGTACGACGTCGCGCGAGTGGGCGAGTGTGACGACCTCGTCGGTCGAGAGCGCCGAAGCCGAGTCGATCAGTTCCTGCAGGCTCACTTCTGACCCTCCCAGTTGGGGTTCTCCCAGATGACGGTCCCGCCCATGCCGAGGCCGACGCACATGGTGGTGAGGCCGTAGCGGACCTCGGGGCGCTGCTCGAACTGCTTGGCCAGCTGGTTCATCAGCCGGACCCCGGACGACGCCAGCGGGTGGCCGAAGGCGATCGCGCCGCCGTACGGGTTGACCCGCGGGTCGTCGTCGGCGATGCCGTAGTGCTCCAGGAACGCCAGCACCTGGACCGCGAACGCCTCGTTGACCTCGAAGGCCTGGATGTCGTCGATGGTCAGGCCGGCCAGCTTCAGCGCCTTCTCGGTCGCGGGCACCGGTCCGAAGCCCATCACCTCGGGCTCGACGCCGACGAAGCCGTACGAGACCAGCCTCATCTTCGGCGTCAGGCCGAGCTCCTCGGCGGCCTCGGCCGACGTGATCAGCGCGGCGGTGGCGCCGTCGTTGATACCCGCCGAGTTGCCCGCCGTGACGCGGCCGTGGGGACGGAACGGCGTCTTCAGCTTGGCCAGGTCCTCCATCGTGGTGCCCGGGCGCATCGGCTCGTCGGTGGTCGCGTAGCCCCAGCCCAGCTCGGCCGAACGCGTGGCGATCGGCACCAGGTCGGGCTGGATCAGGTCGTTCGCGTAGGCCTTCGCGGCCCGCTCCTGGGAGGCGACCGCGAACGCGTCGGCGCGCTCCTTGGTGATCGAGGGGAACCGGTCGTGCAGGTTCTCCGCGGTCGACCCCATCACCAGGGCCGAGGTGTCGACCAGCTTCTCGGAGATGATCCGCGGGTTCGGGTCCACGCCCTCGCCCATCGGGTGCCGGCCCATGTGCTCGACGCCGCCGGCCACGACCACGTCGTACGCGCCGAACGCGATCCCGGCGGCGGTCGTGGTGACGGCGGTCATCGCGCCGGCGCACATCCGGTCGATCGAGTAGCCGGGCGTGGTGTTCGGCAGGCCGGCCAGCAGCGCGGCGGTCCGGCCGATGGTCAGGCCCTGGTCGCCGATCTGGGTGGTGGCCGCGATCGCGACCTCGTCCACCCGTTCCGGGGGGAGACCCGGGTTGCGCCGCAGCAGCTCCCGGATGCACTTGATGACCAGGTCGTCGGCGCGGGTCTCGGCGTACTGGCCCTTGGCCTTGCCGAACGGGGTGCGAACGCCGTCGACGTACACGACATCGCGGATCTCACGGGGCACGAGGGCCCTCCTCTGGGGTCGGGAAAGCTACCCCGATGCTACCCGTCGGTAACAGAACCGCCAAAGTACCCACGACTGTGCGTCCGCTCACAGGGAAGAAAGGAAGGAAAGTAGAGAAGAAATGGTGGTGCGTGGCAATGCGGGGGGAAACGGCGCATGCTGGTGCCAGGTAGCTATGGGGAGCCGTTCTATGAACAATCTCGATCTGTCCGTGCCGGTCCTCAGCCGGGGGAAACACCGCAGTCCGCGCAAGGGTGCCTGCTTCATGGAGTTCGCGTCCTACCTGGCCGGTGAGCCGTGGTCGGACCACCCGTCCTGCACGCATGCGCTGCTGGCAGGCGTCGCGCGCGACGTGAACGACTGCACGACGGACTCCGGCCGGTCCCGGCTGGCGCCGTTGATCCCGTCGGTGATCGGGCTGACCCCCGACGACCCGCACGTCGTACCGCGGGTGACCGCGCGCTGCATCCGGCACGCGCTGCCGGTCGTGTCGCAGGAGCGCCAGTACATCCTGGCCGTCGCCCTGCTGGTGGGGGAGAAGCAGCTCGCTCTGCTCGACGGCCGGCCACCCGACGACATCGAGCCGGAGTCGCTCGCGGTGCTGGAGGCGGTCCCGTCGGCGACGAAGTGGGCGCGGTCCTTCACCAGCCGCGCGCGCCGCGCGACCCCCGACTTCGCCCGCCGTACGGCGCCCCGCGCGGTGTCGTGCGCCGTCGAGGGCATCTCGCAGGCCTGCGTCCCTGATCCGGACGACCGGCTGTACCAACTCCTGCTCGACGCGATCGACGAGACCAAGGCGTGGGTGCCCGCACCCGCACCCGAACCGGTTACGCGCGAGGTCGTACGCTTCACGGTGTGACATCGGAGATCGACACCGCCTCAGGTCTGCTCCCCATCCACGAGTGGGGGTCGGCTGACACCGACGCACCGGGAGTCCTGCTGCTGCAGGAGATCTTCGGCGTCTCCGACTACATCAAGCAGCGCGCCGCGGACCTGCACGCCCTCGGGTACTACGTGATCGCGCCGGAGATCTACTGGCGGCTGGACGACACCGAGCTGGACGAGTCCTCGCCGGACCTGCTGCCGCGTGCCATGAGCATCGTCGGACGCCTCGACTGGGACCAGGCCGTGACGGATGCGGTCGCCGCGCTCGAACACCTGAAGGCGCGGGGGAAGGGCACTGGGGTAGTTGGCTTCTGCTTCGGCGGCGGTCTGGGCTACAACGTGGCCGCTGTGTCGTCGCCGGTCGTTCTCGTGAGCTACTACGGCTCCGCGCTGCCCGGTCTGGTCGGGCTCGCGCCGAAGGTGACCGCGACCAGCCTGCACCACTTCGGCAACGCCGACGCGTACCTGGACGTCGACGCGGTCGCGCCTGCGCTGGGTGACGTGGAGATCCACCGGTATGACGGTGCTGGCCACGCGTTCGACAATCCGCTGCCGATGTTCCACCACGCCGAGGCGTCCGCGCTGGCGTGGCGCCGTACCGAAGACTTTCTTGCCCAACACCTCCCAACCTCCCAAGGACAAGCATGAGCCTGTACGACATCCCGTTGACCACCCTGTCCGGCGCCGCGACCTCGCTCGGTGAGTACAAGGGCAAGGCTGTTCTGGTCGTGAACGTGGCGTCGAAGTGTGGTCTGACGCCGCAGTACGAGGGCCTGGAGAACCTGCAGAAGAAGTACGCGTCGCGCGGCTTCACCGTGCTGGGCGCCCCGTGCAACCAGTTCGGCGGCCAGGAGCCCGGCAGCGCCGAGGAGATCGACACCTTCTGCTCCACGACGTACGGCGTCACGTTCCCGATGCTCGACAAGCTCGAGGTGAACGGCGAGGGCCGCCACCCGCTCTACGCCGAGCTGACCCAGACCCCGGACGCCGAAGGCGAGTCCGGCGACATCCAGTGGAACTTCGAGAAGTTCCTCCTCACCCCCGAAGGCACGATCGCCGCCCGCTTCCGCCCCCGCACCGAGCCGGAGTCCGACGAGGTAGTCACCGCCATCGAGGCCCAACTGCCGAAGAACTAGTCGAGGGGCTTCTTTGCCTCGGTGGCCATTGCTGCCGTGAGGACTTCCGAGGTGAGGGCGATCTGCCAGTCGCGGGCGTGATGGTCCCGGAGGAAGGTTGTGACCACGTCGAGGCTCAGGTCCGGCGGTGGGGACCAGGCCAGGCGGCGGATCGTGTCCGGGGCCAGCAGGTTCTCGGTGGGGAGGCGGTGGGCCTCGGCGATCTCGGCGACGGCGGCGCGGGCGGCCGACAGGCGGGCTGCGGCGTCCGGGTCGCGGTCGGCCCAGGCGCGGGCCGGCGGCGGGCCGTCGTACCTCGGGCCCTGCTTGGGGAGTTCGGAGTCGGGGAGCTTGCGGGCGTGGTCGATCGCCTCCCACCAGGTCCGCATGTGGCGGTGGGCGCCGCGGCCTTTGAAGGCGGTGATTTTCTGCAGCGCGTCGCGGTCGGTCGGCATCGCGGACGCCGCCTCGACGATCGCGGCGTCCGGCAGGATGCGGCCGGGGGAGATGTCGGCGGACTCGGCGATCTGGTCGCGGGCCTCCCACAGCGCCCGGACGGTGGCCAGGCTGCGGCGGTTCCGGACGCGGTGCATACCCGACGTACGGCGCCACGGGTCCGGCTTGGGCTCCCGCGGGGGAGCGTCCAGGATCGCGGCGAACTCCTGCTCCGCCCAGTCCCACTTGCCTTCGCGGCGCAGCTCCTGCTCGATCGCGTTCCGCAGCTCGATCAGCATCTCGACGTCCAGGGCGGCGTACACCAGCCAAGGGGCCGGGAGCGGCCGGGTCGACCAGTCGGCCGCGGAGTGCTCCTTGCGCATCCGGTAGCCGAGTACTTCGCTCACGAGCGAGGCGAGCCCGACCTTCGGGTACCCGAGCAGGCGGCCGGCGAGTTCGGTGTCGAACACCTGCCGCGGCACCATCCCGACCTCGGCCAGGCAGGCCAGGTCCTGGTTCGCGGCGTGGATGATCCACTCGGCGTCGACGATCGCGTCGCCGAGGGCGGACAGGTCGCCGAACGGGATCGGGTCGACGAGTGCGGAGCCGGAGCCCTCACGGCGCAGCTGGACGAGGTACGCGCGGTGGGAGTAGCGGTAGCCGGAGGCGCGCTCGGCGTCGACAGCCACCGGACCCGTGCCGGACCGGAACGCCTCGACGGTGTCGGTGAGCGCGGGGTCGGCGTCGATCACCTCCGACAACCCGTCCCTGAGTTCCAGCAGGGGCAGGTTCGCGATGGGGTCGTCCGGAACGGACGGCTGGGTGTCAGCCGGGCTCATCGGCCCCGCTGTCCACGCCGGGTCGGCATCGCGACCACCCCCGGCGGCACCGGCGGCAGTCCGGCCGCCGTACACAGGACCTCGCCCCACGCCTCGGCGTGCCGGGTCACGTCGACCTGGCCGCCGGGTCCGGGCACGGGACTCCAGGACGCGCGGATCTCGATCTCCGCCGTCGCGTCGTCGTCGGCCATGCCGCCGAAGCTCTCGGATACCACCCTGGTGACGGTACCGCTCGGGGCCAGGAAGTCGGCACCGCGGTCCGCCAGGGCCTCCATCAGCCAGGTCCAGCCCACGCCACCGAGCAGCGCGTCGGTCACCATCTCCGGTTCGACGGCGGCGCGCACGTATGCGACACAGCGGAAGGTCGACTGCCAGGCGTCGTTCCCGGCCGGGTCGTAGAGGACGACCAGACGGCCGGTGGCGATATCGTCACCGTCGACCGTCACATCGGCGCTGACCGCCGCCGCATGCGGTGCGATCCGCTGCGGTGCGGGCATCTCCTCGACGAAAACCTCGGGCCGGAACCGGGCACCTCGTAATTGCGAGACTGCCTCGGCGAACTCCGCGGGTGGCGCGTCGACCTGCTTGCGGGCACCCATGTCGGCAGCCTACGACTGATTACTCACCGCCGCCTGCTAAGACGCGCCGGTAGCTGTGGGTATGCCAGACGCGACCGGGTCGCTGAGTCGTGATCACAGCGTGGGATCATCGCTGTGTGCCAGTGACGCCACCCTCCACTCCGGACCGTTCCGCCTATCTGCTCGCCGCCCGGGGTGAGCCGGTGCCGCACACCCCGGTGTGGTTCCAACGGCAGGCCGGGCGGGCCTTGCCCGAGTACCGCGCCGTGCGGGAGGGCATCACGATGCTCGAGTCCTGTAGGCGGCCCGACCTCGTCGTCGAGATAACGCTGCAGCCGGTCCGCCGTTACGGCGTCGACGCGGCGATCTTCTTCTCCGACATCGTCACCCCACTCCAGTTCGCCGGTTACGACATCGAGATCAAGCCTGGCGTCGGCCCGGTGGCGGCGGACCCGATCCGGGACGCCGAGGGGGTCGCCAGGGTCCGCCCGGTCACCGCGGCCGACGTGCCGTTCACCACCGAGGCCATCCAGCAGCTCGTCTCCGAGCTCGGCGGTACGCCGTTGATCGGGTTCGCGGGCGCGCCGTTCACGCTCGCGTCGTACCTGGTCGAGGGTGGGCCGAGCAAGGACTTCGCGAAGACCAAGGCGATGATGCACGGTCAGCCGGACCTGTGGCACTCGCTGGCGGACCGGCTGGCCGAGGTCGCGATCGCGTTCCTGTCGGTCCAGGTCGAGGCCGGCGCGTCCGCGATCCAGCTGTTCGACTCGTGGGCCGGTGGGTTGTCGCCGCGGGACTACGAGCGGTTCGTGCAGCCGCACTCGGCGAAGGTGTTCGAGGCGATGACGCCGTACGGCGTACCGCGGGCGCACTTCGGCGTGAACACCGGCGAGCTGCTCGGTCTGATGAGCGAGGCCGGGGCCGATGTCGTCGGCGTCGACTGGCGCGTCCCGCTGGACGAGGCGGTACGCCGGATCACTGCCGCCGGCGGCGCCCCGAAGCCGGTCCAGGGCAACCTCGACCCGGCGCTCCTGTTCGCCGGGTGGGACGCGATCGAGCCGGAGATCGACCGGATCCTCGCCGAGGGCAAGGCGGCTCCGGGCCACATCTTCAACCTCGGCCACGGCGTCCCGCCGAACGCCGATCCCGAGGTGTTGCAGCGGATCACGCAGTACGTCCAGACGAAGTCGGCCCATGTACCTGCCTGACTACGACGTCGCCCTCGAGCAACTGCGAGCGGACCACGCGGACGTCGTACTCGCCTTCGAGCGGGAGAACCGGCAGTACTTCGCCTCGTGGATCTGGGACCGCGGCGACGAGTTCTTCACGGACTACGCGACCCGCCACGCTGCCCTGCTCGCCGAGCAGGAGTCCGGCGTCTGTCGCTTCCACGTTCTGCTCGACAACACCGGAGCCGTGGTCGGTCGGGTGAACCTGATGGATCTCGAGAACGGATCGGCCGAGCTGGGCTACCGGATCGCCGAGAAGTGGGCCGGGAAGGGCCTCGCGACGGCGGCCGTGCGGGCGATCATCGAGGTCGCACGCACGGAGTACGGGCTGACGGCGCTGACGGCCGGGGCCTCGGACCACAACGGCGCCTCGCAGGCGGTGCTGACGCGCACCGGGTTCCGGCCGGTCGGAAGCTCCAGCACCGACCTCGGGCCGGGCAAGAAGTACGAGCTGAGCTTGGAGTCCGAGTGAACGGCGTGAACCGGGTCGTCGTGGTCGGTGGCGGAATCAGTGGGCTGGCGGCTGCGCATGCGCTCGCCACCGGTCCGAACCCGCCGCGGATCACGATCCTCGAAGGGTCGCCGCGCCTCGGCGGGAAGCTGGCCGGGGACGCGATCGAGGGTGTGCCGGTCGACCTGGGCGCCGAGTCGGTGCTGGCGCGGCGGCCGGAGGCGGTCGAGCTGATCCGGGCCGTCGGGCTCGGTGACGACGTGGTGCATCCGGCAACGACCTCGGCCGGGCTGTGGGTCGGCGACCGGATCCGCGCGATCCCGCCGACGGTGATGGGCGTCCCGGTCGATCCGGCCGCGACCGCCGACGTACTCGGGAAAGCTGCCGCCGAGCAGGTCGCGCACGAGGCCGAGCTGCCCGCGCCCGCGCTGACCGAGGATGTGGCGATCGGGCGGTTCGTCGCCGAGCGCATGGGGTCCGCGGTGACCGAC
Source organism: uncultured Actinomycetota bacterium (assembly GCA_963822475.1). Taxonomy (GTDB): domain Bacteria; phylum Actinomycetota; class Actinomycetes; order Propionibacteriales; family Kribbellaceae; genus Kribbella. Next base: position 233,318 of record CAWGHT010000004.1, on the reverse strand, counting down.
AAGCTGATCGACCCGCTGCTCGGCGGGGTGTACGCCGGCAAGGCCGAGGAGATCTCGCTCGCCGCCGCCGTACCCGACCTGTACGCGAAGCTGCGGACCGCGCCGAGCCTGCTCGCCGCCACAGCCGAGCTGCGCGAACTGGGCCAGAAGCGCGCCGGGCAACCGGTGTTCGCCGGCATCGTCGGCGGCATCAACCGTCTGATCGGCGCGCTTGAGCAGGACCTGACCGCCCGCGGCGTCGAGATCCGCACCAAGCTCGCCGTACGCCGGATCTCGCGGACCGCCGACGGGTTCGAGCTCGAGGCGGGACCGGTGCCCGCGCCGACGTACCTCACGGCGGATGCGGTCGTGGTCGCCGTACCGGCTGCTCCCGCCGGGCGGATGCTGGGGGAGTTGGTGCCCGCGGCATCGACCGAACTGGCGGCGGTGGAGTACGCGAGCATGGCAATCGTCACGCTCGCCGTCCGGAAGCGGGACTGGCCGTCGGAGGCCGCCGGGTCCGGGTTCCTCGTGCCGTCCGTGGAGGGCCGGACGATCAAGGCGTCGACGTACTCGCACGCCAAGTGGGCGTGGTCCGGGGAGGCCGGGGGAGAGCTCGCGGTACTGCGTGCCTCGGTCGGGCGGCTCGGTGAGGAGTACGTGCTGCAGCGGTCCGACGAGGAGCTGGTTCGGCTCGCGGTGGCGGACCTGCGTGCGGCGATCGGCCTGCAGGCCGAGGTGGTCGGGTCGCTGGTGACGCGGTGGGGCGGCGGTCTTCCGCAGTACGCCGTCGGGCACCTGGATCGCGTCGACCGGGTGGAGGCCGCGGTGGCCGGCGTACCCGGGTTGGCTGTGTGTGGAGCGGCGTACCGGGGTGTTGGGATCGCCGCATGTGTGGCCTCGGGTGGCAAGGCGGCCACCCGGGTGCGGGAGCACCTGAACGCATTGGAGACAATGAAGTCGTGACTGGTAAGCCGAAAGCCCGTGAGCTCAACGACGTCATCCGCTACACCCTCTGGTCGGTGTTCAAGGTCGAGACGCCGCTCGGTGACGCGGACCGCGACGAGCTGACCGCCGAGCTCAACGATCTGATCGGGAAGCTCGCCGCCGACGACGTGGTGATCCGCGGGTTCTACGACGTCGAGGGCTTCCGGGCGGACGCCGACTTCATGATCTGGTGGCACGCGCCGACGTCGGACGCGCTGCAGAAGGCCTACCACCAGTTGCGCCGCTCGCGGCTCGGGCGGCACCTGGTCCCGGTCTGGTCGCAGTTCGCGCTGCACCGGCCGGCCGAGTTCAACAAGAGCCACATCCCGGCGTTCCTGGCCGACGAGGAGCCGCGCGGCTACATCTGCGTGTACCCGTTCGTCCGGTCCTACGAGTGGTACCTGCTGCCGGACGAGGAGCGCCGCTTCATGCTCGCCGAGCACGGCAAGATGGCGCGCACCTACCCGGACGTGCGGGCGAACACCGTGGCGTCGTTCGCGCTCGGCGACTACGAGTGGATCCTGGCGTTCGAGGCCGACGAGCTGCACCGGATGGTCGACCTGATGCGGGACCTGCGCGCCTCGACGGCCCGCCGGCACGTCCGCGAGGAGATCCCGTTCTACACGGGCAAGCGGACCGAGGTGTCTGAGCTGATCGGCAACTTGGCCTGATGCAGCGCAAGGCGTTCCCGGTGCTGTACGTCGCCGACGTGCGCCGATCGGTCGAGTTCTACGCGCTCCTCGGCTACGAACCGACGTACCAGTTCCCGCTGGAGGGCGACCCGCACTACGTCGGCCTGGAACGCGGCGACTCGTCCCTCGGCCTGTCCGACGCCAACTGGCCCGAGGCCCAGCTCGGCATCACGGTCGGTGCGGCGCCGCGCTTCGAGCTGTTCGTGTACGTCGACGACGTCGAGGCGGAGGTGGAACGCTTCCGCGCGGCCGGCCACCCGGTCCTGCAGGAGCCGGCCACGATGCCGTGGGGCGAGCGCCAGGCGTACCTCGCCGATCCCGAGGGCAACCCGGTGGCGCTCGCAACCCCGGTTTAGGTGCCCGGCTTCTGCAGCAGGTAGTCCTCGGCGCGCATGGACGTCGGGGGCCGGACGTCCGACGGGATCAGCTCGCGCAGGTCCCGCTCGGTGAGCTTGTCCGGGTCGCTCGCGGACAGCCGGGTGGCCTGGTTGGAGACGGCTTCCTCGAGCACGTTCCGGATGAAACGGCCGTTACCGAAGCTGTGGCCACGCGGTGCGGGCGGGATGACGGCGCGGACCTTGTCCAGGACTTCCTCGCCGTAGATCATGCCCTTGTGCCGGGCCTGCAGCTCGAAGATCGCGACCAGCTGGTCGGTGTCGTACTCGCTGAACGACAGCAGCTTCGGGAACCGGGACTGCAGACCGGTGTTGGACTCCATGAACCGCTGCATCTCGCGGTGGTACCCGGCGACGATCACGATGCAGTCGTTGCGGTGGTCCTCCATCAGCTTCAGGACCGTCGCGACCGCTTCCAGGCCGTAGTCGCCCGGCGTGTTCTCCGGCGTCAGGCTGTACGCCTCGTCGATGAACAGCACGCCGCCGATCGCCTCGCGGAACTTGGCCGCGGTCATCGGCGCGGTCGAACCGACGCCGGCGCCGACCAGGTCGGAGCGGTCGACCTCGACCACGTGACCCTTCTCCAGGACGCCGAGCTGGTGGTAGATCCGGCTGAGCAGCCGGGCGATCGTGGTCTTCGCCGTACCGGGCTTCCCGACGAACACCATGTGCCGGGCGCGCTCGTGACTCGGCAGCCCGAGCTCGGAGCGGCGGAGGTTCGTCTTCACCTCGGCGACCATCCGGCGGACCGCGTCCTTCACCGACTCCAGGCCGATCAGCGAGTCGAGCTCGGCCAGCGGGTTGTCGCTGAAGTCGAGCGGCTTCGGCAGCGGCTCGTCGAGCGTGCCGCCCTCTGCGTCGGCCGCGCTCTCTTCGTCCTTCTTGACGTCCTTCCAGGCGGCCGAGAGCGAGGCCTCCTGGCTCGCCGCGGCCTGGTTCTCGAGGGCGTTCCAGCGCTCCCGGTCGAGCATCCGGAACAGCGTGGTCAGGTCCGGAACCTCCGGCTCCGGCCACGGTGCCTGGTTGAGCACACCGGACAGATGTACGCCGACCCGTGCGGCGGCGGCGCCCCACGAGCGGGCGAGCGGTGCCTGGCCGCTGCGGATCGCGCGGGACATCCACTGGTTGATGTGGTTGTGCCAGCTCTGCAGCGTGAACTTCGGGTCGATGTCCTGGAGCGCCTTGTGGACGTCGACCGCGGAGTTGCCGAGGACGGTCGCGACGGACTTCGGGATTCCGCGCAGACCGGTGGCCAGGATCAGCTCGGCCAGCACCTGGGCGAAGTCGCCGGCGTACTCGTCCGGGCTCAGCATGAGCATCCGGGCGTGCGTGTCCCGGACCGCGTTCAGCGAGTACCGCAGGGCGGCGGTGGGGCCCGCGAGCTCCGGGAGTACGGCGCGCTCGGAGTCCTTGAGCGCTTCGGTACGCCAGTACTTCGCGATGTCGTCGTACTCGCCGGTGATGTGCAGTTCGGTGAGGCTGCGGTCGGCCAGGACGCGGTCGAACGCGGCGGTCAGGGCCGTGGCGCGGGCTGCCATCGGCGGAGCGTCGACGAACAGCGCGGCGACGTTGCGGGACAGCTGCAGAGCGTGCTTGCGCCCGTTCTCGCGGAAGCCGCGGGCGCCGGCGATCGCCTGCAGGTGCCAGTCGGTCGGCGCCACGTAGATCACGTGGCCGCTGCCGCCGAGGCGGGAGGACGGCCGGTAGAACTCGTGGGTGAGCTCGGTCGACAGGTCGGCGTACTCACCGTGCAGGACCGGGATCCAGCCGGTCAGCAGCGGCGCCACCTGATGGGTGTACCAGACCGCGGCGGGCGTGCCCTTCACGAAGTCCGGGAACGCCTCGGGGCGCAACGGCCGCAGCGCCTCGGGGTCGTCGGCCCAGGCCTTGAGCTGCGCCCGGACGCGGGTCAGCCACGCGTCCGGCACCTCCCACGGCTCCGCCGCCGCCAGCACATCGAGAACCCGCGGACTACGGACGTCGTCAGCCACCAATTTCCTTCCCCAGGATCCACCAGCCGACCCAGTCTAGAACCCCACCGGGCCTGGCGCGGGTCAGGCGGGGGTGAGGGTCAGGCTGATGCTGTTGATGCAGTAGCGGAGGTCGGTGGGCGTGCCGTAACCCTCTCCTTCGAAGACGTGGCCCAGGTGGGAGCCGCAGTTGGCGCAGCGGACCTCGACGCGTTTCATGCCGAGATCGTGGTCCTCGATGTACTGGACCCGGTCCTCGGCGAGCGGCGCGAAGAACGACGGCCAGCCGCAGTGCGAGTCGAACTTGGTCTCGCTCCGGAACAGCTCCGCGTCACACGCCCGGCACTTGTACACGCCGACCGTCTTGGTGTCGGTGTACTCACCGACGAACGGCCGCTCGGTGCCGGCCTGGCGCAACACGTGGAACTCGGCGGGGGAGAGCTCGGCCTTCCACTCCGCGTCGGACTTCTGTACGGCGTACTGCTTGGTCTCGTCAGTCACGACTCAAGTATCGGCGCCCGGGCAAGGAAAACCCCGCCCGGGCGCCGTACGTAAGACTCCGGTTATCGCACCCAGGAGGGCAGCGGGATCAGCTTCACCACCTGCGGGTCGTGGTCGGAGATCTGGTCCGGGAACTCCGCGTTCATGTGGACGACGTCGTACGCCGAGGCCGGCCGCAGGTTCTGCGAGATCAGGATCTGGTCCAGGATCTGGCTGTTGCCCTCGAACACGTAGCTGTACCGCTCCTTCAGCGGCAACGTCCGCGGCAGGTCGATCAGCGCGGTCTTGCCCGAGCCGACCAGGATGTCCGCGGTCTCCGACCAGTCGAAGTCGTTCAGGTCACCGAGAACGACGACGTTCGCGCCCTTGTCCTTGGCCAGGATCTGGTCCACGAACCCGCGGACCACGCCTGCCTGCTGGTGCCGCTTCGCCGCGGTCACCTGCACCGGCGGCTGGAAGCGGCCCCACAGCGGGTTGTCGCCGCCCTTCGAGCTGAAGTGGTTCACGACCACGAACACGGTCTGCCCGTGCCACTTGAACTCGCCCGCGAGCGGCACCCGGGTGGCGGCCCAGGCGTCGTTCGCCGGGTCGATCCGGCCCGGCGACGCGCTCAGGTGCGGTCGACCGGCGCGGTCCGTGACGATCGTGGTCGCCGTCGTCGAGGTCCCGCCGGGCGTGTCGACGAACTTCACCGCCTTGTCCGTCCGGTACAGGAACGCGACCCGGATGTTGCCGCCCGGCTCACCGCCCTCCTGGTTGTTCACCGGGTCGATCTGCTTCCAGGTGTACTGCGGCCCGCCCGCCTTCACGATCGCCGCGGTCAGCAGGCCGAGCGTCTTGTCTGCGGTCGTGTCGCCGGAGTTGACCGCTCCGTCGTCGTCCTGGACCTCCTCGAGCCCGAGGATGTCCGGCGACGCGAGGTTGTGCACGACCGCCTGCGCCAGCCCGTCGAACTTGGCGTCACCGTCGGACGGGTCCAGGTTCTCCACGTTGAATGTCGCCACCGACAGCTGCACCGGCGACGAGGCCTTGGTGGTCTCGCGCTTGACTCCGCCGTCGATCACGGTCGGCGTCGTGGTCGGCAGCAGCTTGAAGTTGCCGAACGAGTAGTCGAGGACACCCGTCACCACCCCGGCCAGCTTGTCGCCGGTCTTCGCGTCCGGGATCGCCGTCAGTACGTCGTCCAGCAGCACCCGCTCCGGGTTGCTGTCGGTCTTCTGTAGCAGGATCCCGCCGCGCACCGTACGCACACTCGCGCCGGCCGGTACGACGGACAGCTCGCGGAACGAACTCGTCGGGCCGGTGACCTCCGGCTGGTTGATACCCAGCCACATACCCTCCAGCGACTCCCAGAAGTCGAGACCGTCGCTGGCCGGGTCGAACGCGGTGCTGGTCGTCTCCACGTCACCGGACGCGTCGTCCTCGATCACGGTCGACGGCGGCACCCGCCCGCCCGGTCCGACGAGCGTCGGCGCCGGTACGGCGGCAGTCCCGGTGACGGTGACCTTCGGGTTGGTGAGCTCGGTGGTCGTCAGGTTCGTCGTACCGCCGGAGCCGCCCGGGCGGAACTCGGCGACCGAGCCTTCGACCGTCACGGCGTCGCCCACGGAGACCGTCGGCGCGGAGCTGGTGAAGACGAACAGGCCCTCGCTGGTGGCCGGGTCGGCGTCCGGCTGCGGGTCCTGGAACCAGAACCCGTTGCTGCCCTTCACCGTCACCACACCGGTGACGTTCGCGACCTGCTTGCCCTCCAGCGGCGACCGGTGCGCGGCGCCCTGGATGTCGTGGATCTTCGCGTCCACCGGCGGCTCGGCCGGACCGCCGGTCAGCGTGCCCGGCGAGGGGTTGCCCGCGGCGAAGTCGACGCTGTTGTTGTCGGTGTCCTTCGCCGGGTCGGTCCGGGCGGCCGAGGTGGTGTTCGACAAGCCCGGCGCGGGCGCGGTCTCGGAGTCCGTCGCGGTGCCGTAGCCGACGTAGTCCTTGACGCCCGCGTCCGCGTGGCAGGTGGCGCCGCAGGCGAGCGCGGTCTGGGTCGTCACCAGCGCGACCTTGCCGGCTGACGCGGACATCAGGGTGGTCCCGGACGCGTTCGCCGTCGGCAGCGGTTGACCGTTCCCGGCGCCGGCGCCCTCCTGGACGAGGTAGGCGGCACCGGGCGCGATGGTGCCGGTCAGGTTCGTCACCTGCCACGTCGAGCCTCCGGACGAGGCGTACTGGATCGACCAGCCGCTCACGTCGACCGGGGCCGAGCTGTTGTTGGTCAGCTCCACGAAGTCGTTCTGGTACGGCGCGCCGCTGTTGCCGCCACCGCCGTACACCTCGGTGATGACCACATCGGTGGACGCGGCGTCGGCGGGCCGAGCGATCAGTACGGCGGTGCCGGCTAAGACGAGACTCGAAGTGACCACGAGAGCGCCCAAGCGGCGCCGTGATCGGTACAGGGCAGACATTCCCGGATTCTCACACCGGTCTGCGGTCGTTCCAAGGTCCAACACGTGAACAGGCGCCGAAGGCAGGGGTGATCATTCGCCGCGCAACGCCAGTAGTTGATAGACCTCGACCGGCTCGGCCTTCCCTTTCAAACTGATCAGCCCGAGGGACTCGGTGCGTGCCTCCGGCAGCAGCGCCTTCGTCGCCGGACCGATCGCGACGGTCCCGCCCGGAGCCTTTCCCTCGATCCGCGACGCGACATTGACGGTGTCCCCGATGACGGTATGCGTTCTCCCGCCTTCCGTCCCGAGCAGCGTCACGGACGCGATCCCGCTGTTGATCCCGACCCGGAACCGCGGCCAGCTCGGATGCGCGTTCTGTACGGCGGCCGCCGCCTCCTGCAGTGCCAGCCCGGCCTCGGCCGCTCGTTGCGCATGGTCCGGCTGATCGCCACGCTTGTTGAACGTCACCATCAACGCGTCGCCGATGATCCGGTCCACGTCGCCGCCGTGCCGTTGGACGACCTGCGGTACGACGACCTGGAAGTACGTGTTGAGCATCGCCGTGACCTCGGACGGGTCGTGCTGCTCCGAGAACGACGTGAACCCCTGCAGGTCCGCGAACAGCACGCTCAGCTCGCGCCGTCCCGACACCGTGTCCTCCTGGTACAGGTCCGCGAACCGCTCCTCGTACCACTGGATCCGGACCCCGGCGACGACCAGCACGAACGCGCTGAGCATCAGCACGTGCCACTCCCACCACGACAACGCCCAGTTCCGGGCGAAGACCAGCGCGACCATCGCCTCGCCGAGCAGCACGAACGCCGCGATCATCGACAGCAGCATCAGCGACGGCCGCGCCCACCACGTGCGCAGGTACCGCGCGGCGGCAACGCCGTACAGCAGAACCGTGGGTACGGCGAGGGTGGTGAGGATGCCGTCGGCAACTTCCGGGACGGACGTCGCGTGCAGCGGCCAGATCCGCAGTACCGACGCCGCCGCCCACAAGGCCATCAGCACGAGCAGACCGACCCGCAGCCTTCGACCCCACGCGATGCCGGAGACGGTCAGGCTCGACAGGTACGCGAACACCGAGGCCAGCGCGACACCCACCGGCGTCGCGAGCGTGAAGCCGACGTTCGGCGTGTCCAGCAGCACTTTCGGCGTCGCCAACGCGTGCAGCCCCAGAAAGCCTGCCGCGGACAGGAACGCCAGCGACACGAACAGCACCCGCGCATCGCCTCGCCGCAGCGCCGCAGCGCCAGTCGTGTAGGCGAGTACGGCGCTCAGCGCGGCAGTCAGCAGCACCAGCCAGAAGTGCGCGGGATGATGCTCCCAATGCACGTCGAGCCGTGGCTCCTGCAACACCAGCACGAGGCCCACGAGCGGCAAGACCAGCACCAGTGCAGTCAGCCCGACCATGGCCGGCGTGTAGACGAACTTCCGCTCAGGCATCCGACCGGACCTTGAGGTGCGTGTGGATCTGCGAGACCACCACCGATCCCTCGCCGACCGCCGACGCCACCCGCTTCACCGACCCGCACCGTACGTCGCCGACCGCGAACAGCCCCGGCACCGTCGTCTCGTAGGGCTGCGGCGGCCGATCCTCCCGCCACAGCGGATCCGCCGCGGCATCCGACCCGGTCAGCACGAAACCATGGGCGTCCCGTCCCACCTCGGCCGGCAGCCAATCGGTCCCCGGCACGGCGCCGATCATCACGAACAGCCCGTCGACCGGCACCGTCTCCTCGTCATCGGTCCGCCGATCCCGCAGTACGACGTGCTCCAGCCGCCCGTCGCCACCGCCGCCGGTCACCTCGCTCGACGGCCGCACGGTGACGTTGCCGGCGGCATCGATCGCCTTGATGAGGTACTCCGACATACTCGCCGCCAGATCCTCACCACGGATCACCAGCAGCACCCGGCGGCAGTACCGCGCGAGGTGCAGAACCGCCTGCCCCGCCGAGTTCCCGCCACCGACCACGCAGGCGTCCCGATCCTGCAGACCGTGCGCCTCGGACACGCTCGCGCCGTAGTACACCCCGGCGCCCACGAGCTTCTCCAGCGACGGTACGTCGAGCCGCCGGTAGGACACGCCGCTCGCCAGCACGACGGCCCGGGCCGTCACCTCGCCCACCGCTTCGATCGCGGCGACGAACTGATCGCCCCGCTTCTCCAGCCGCTCCACCGTCCGCATCAGCACGAAGTGCGCCCCGAACACCCACGCCTGCTGGTATCCGCGCTGCGCCAGCTCCGACCCGCGAATGCCGCGCGAGAACCCGAGATAGTTGCGGATCAGCGAACTCGTCCCGGCCTGCCCGCCGATCGACTCACGCTCCACGACCAGCGTCCGCAAGCCCTCGGACGACCCGTACACGGCCGCGGCCAACCCGCCAGGTCCGGCGCCGACGACCAGCAGGTCGAACGACCGGTCCGCGTCGGGAGCCAGCGTCGTCGGGACGCCCCACGCCTCGGCGATCTCCGCGTCGGTCGGATCGTGCAGGACCGCACCGCCGACCGCAGGCATCCACACCAGCACCCCGTCGCCGGGATCCGGCTCCCCGATGAACTCGAGTACGTCGTTCGCGAGCGCCGAGCCACTGTCCCGGAACGCGCTCGGGATCCCGTTGCGACCCAGCAGACTGCGCACGGCCTGACCGCGCACCGACGTACCGGCCGCGATCACGACCACCTCACGCAGGTTGGCGACCTCGAAGCGCGACCACTCCTGGACGAATTCCGCCACCGTGCGGTGGAACAGCTCGTCGTGCGCGATCCACGGCTTCAGCACGTAGTAGTTGATGTCGCCGACCGACATCGCGGTCAGGATCGCCGACGCCGTCGTACGCTCCGCCCAGGCGCCCCACTCGATCAGCAGCGCCCGCCGCGCGTCGGGGTGCAGCGTCCGCGACGCCGCGAGGATCTCGGCCCGGTCGTCGTCCGGGAGCGCATGGTCGACCAGCACCACGGCGACCCGCTGCTCCCATTCGTGCGCACGCTGTAGACAGTCGAGCGCGGCCGCCGCCGTCAGCTCACCGCGGACCCGGAAGTCCGCACCGAAGCCGCGATGCAACTCGGCCTCGCACCGTTCCAGACGCTCCGGGTCAGCGTCGACGACAAGCAATACCGGCCGCGCCGAACGAAGCCGCGGCCCTTCCCCGGGCACCCCACCCATGTCTGTGACGGTAGGTCCGCACAAACACGGTGGCAATGCATTAAGGGGGTCAAAACGTTTGTTCACCGGTCCTGTCCGCCCCAGTGGGACAGGACCGGTGAACTCTCAGGTTGTCAGTTCACGCTGACAGCGGACCAGGTGGCGGCGACGGCGGCCCGCTCCGGGCTGCTGGCGCCGTACAGGTCGGTGGCCGCGTTCAGCGTCGCGGTCCGGGCCTGTGCGTACGTCGTACCGCTGGTCATGTACGTCGACAGCGCGCGGAACCAGATCTTGCCGAGCTTGTCGTGCCCGATGCCGTTCAGCGTCGTGCCGTTGCAGGTCGACCCGTTGTGCGGCAGGCCGCCGATCGTCTTCGCGCCGGTGCCCTCGGCGAGCAGGTAGGCGAAGTGGTTCGCCACGCCGGAGGAGTAGTGCACGTCGAGGTTGCCGACACCGGAGGACCAGCAGTCGGCCGAGTTGCCGTCCTTGCTCGGCTTGTCCATGAACCGCAGCGCCGGGCGGTCCTTCATGATCTCCTCGCCGATGTAGTAGTCACCGGGGTCGGAGGCGTTGTTGGAGTAGAACTCGACGAGCGTGCCGAAGATGTCGCTGGTCGCCTCGTTCAGGCCGCCGGACTCACCCGAGTAGGTGAGGTTCGCGGTGTGCTCGGTGACGCCGTGGGACATCTCGTGGCCGGCCACGTCGATCGAGACCAGCGGACCCGCCACGACGTTGTCGCCGTCGCCGTACGTCATCTGCTTGCCGTCCCAGAACGCGTTCACGTAGTTGGAGCCGTAGTGCACGCGGCTCGGGACGCCCTTGCCGTCGCCGAAGATGCCGTTCCGGCCGTGCACGTTCTTGTAGTAGTCGTACGTCGTCGCGGCGCCGTAGTGGGCGTCGACGGCGGCCGAGGCGCGGTCCGTGTTGACGCCGGTGCCCCAGTGGTTGTCCGCGTCGGTGAACCGGGTCGGGGCCGTGCAGCCGAAGCCGAAGAGCTGGCACAGGAGCGAGTCGGTCTTGTTGTTCGCGTCGCCGGTGTAGCCGCCGCCACGGGTCGCGTCGGTCAGCGTGAAGCCGCCGGTCGCGGTCGAGGTCTGGAGCGGCACGGTCCCGCTGTACAGGCTCTTGCCGTCGCCGGTCGCGGTCTCGATGTGCTGCTCGCTGACCAGCTTCGCGCCGGTCAGGGCGTCAACGGTCGTCGTGACGCGGCTCGGCGTACCGTCGGCCTGGGTGCCGACCGCCGTGACCAGATAGGCCAGCCGCGGCGCGCCCTTGCGGGCCTCGATCACCAGACTCGGCTTGCCGTCGGCCTTCAGGCCCTTGGCGAGCGCCTTCGTGGCAGCGGTCGCGCTGCTGACCTTCGGCGTACGGGCGACGTTCGCGCTCCTGCCCAGGGACAGGCTGGCGCCCTTGAAGGCACCGTCCTTGGTCTGGTGCACGACGACGTCGCCGCCGAGGACCGGGAGGCCCCCGATCGTGCGGTCCATCCGGACGTGGCTGGAGCCGTCCTTGTCGACGATCACGTCCTTGACCACGAACGCGTCGGCCGTCGTGGCCCGCAACGTGGTCAGGTTGCTGCTGATCGCCTCCTTGGCCTTGGCGACGGCCGCGGCGGGGGTGGGGACAGGGGATGCCGTTGGCGCACCGGTTGCCGTGGTGGCACTGGTCAGTCCGAGGGCGGTAGTGGTCACCACTGCGGTGGCAGCGGCGATCAGGGCGGATCTGTTCATCCTCGCGCTCCTTGTCAGGTGTCCCGGGGGCCTCACGCCCCAGGAACGAGGTGCAGGAACGTTACCGCTCGGTCACCTACCGTGGCCAGAGGTCGAGAAAAGTTGCCTTTCCCGTGTGGTCAACGGAAATTCTCCGGATTTGTCCGGCCGGGGCGATACGGTCACGGCATGGCGAAGAGCACAGCGGTGATGCTCACCGTGGGGGACCGGGAGGTCCGCGTCTCCAGTCCCGATCGGGTGGCCTACGAGGCGACCGACTGGGCCCCGGAGGTCACGAAACTGCAGGTCTGCGAGTACTTCGCCGCCGTGGCTCCCGCGTTCATGCGGGCGTCGGGCGACCGTCCGGTCGCGCTGGAACGCTGGCCCGGTGGATGGCGTGAAGGTATGACGCTGTCGGTGGACGCGACGGGTCGCCAGACGGGGGACGGGTTCTACTCGAAGCGGCTCCCGAAGGGCGCGCCCGACTGGCTCGAGACCTGCCGCGTGCTGACGCCGAACGGGCGCCCGATCGACGAGCTGTGCCTGAGCGAGCCTGCCGCCGCGGTATGGGCGGCGCAGATGGGCACGCTGACCTTCCACCCGTGGGCGGTTCGCAGCAGCGATCTCGACCGCCCCGACGAGCTGCGCATCGACCTGGATCCACAGCCCGGTGCGACCTTCACCGACGCCCGGCGGGTGGCCGACGTCGCCCGCGAACTCCTCGAGGAGCTGGGTCTTCGGGGGTATCCGAAGACCAGCGGCAACCGGGGCATTCACATCTACGTGCGGATCCGGCCGGAGTGGAGCTTCGACGAGGTCCGGCACGCCGCGATCGGCCTCGGCCGCGAGCTCGAACGCCGCGACGACCGCGTCACCACCGCCTGGTGGAAGGAAGAACGCGGCGAGGCGGCGATCTTCCTGGACTTCAACCAGAACCTCCGCGATCGCACCGTCGCCGGCGCCTGGTCGCTCCGGCCACGGCCCGGCGCGCCGGTCAGTACGCCGATGACCTGGGAGCGGCTCGCCGAGGTCGACGACCCGCGGGCGTTCAACCTGCACACGATTCCGGAGTACCTCGCCGACGGCGATCCGTGGGCCGACATGGACGACACGGCGTACCCGCTGGAGCCGTTGCTGCGGCTGTGGGAGGAGCTTCCCGGCGGCGAGCTGAACTTCCCGCCGGACTACCCGAAGATGCCGGGGGAGCCGCCGCGGGTCCAGCCGAGCAAGAAGGTCGCCGAGCACTGGGACGAGCAGGGCAACCGAATCCCTGACTGACCCCGCCGAACTCACACTGTGCCGGGCTGTCTCGTCGGATGGGCGTCAACATGTTCATTCGCAAGGAGAGATAGCTGTTATGGACGCTCGTCTGGATCTGTTCACGAACCCTGTTCTCGGCAAGTTCATCAAGCACCTCAACAGCGCGGCCCGGGTCGCGACGACGGTGGGGATCCCGCTCAGCACGCTCGAGCTGATGGAGCTGCGGATCAGCCAGATCAACGGCTGCGCGGTCTGCGTCGACATGCACTCGAAGGAGCTCGCGCACCACGGCGAGACCGCGGTCCGGATCAACCTGGTCGCGACGTGGCGCGAAGCCACCGTCTACACCGAGGCCGAACGCGCCGCGCTGGCCCTGGCCGAAGACGGCACCCGCATCGCCGACGCCGCAGGCGGAGTCTCCGACGAGGTGTGGCTGGCCGCGACCAAGCACTACAACGAGGAGCAGTTGGCCGCCCTGGTCGCTGCGGTGGCCGGCATCAACACCTGGAATCGCCTCAACATCATCACCCAGCAGCCTGCCGGGGACTACGTGCCCGGCCAGTGGGGCTGAGGCGGCTCAGAAGGTACGCAGGGCGCCGCCGTCGATGGGGATGATGGCGCCCGTGAGGTACGACGCCGCGGGGGAGAGGACGAACGCCGCAACCCGGCCGAACTCGTCGGGGGATCCGTAGCGGCGCAGCGGAATCGTCTTCTCCGCGGCCCGCCGGGCCGCGTCGGGGTCGCCGCCGCGAGCGTCGAGCTCCTTCAGGCGGTCGGTCGCGATCCGGCCCGGCATCAGGCCGTTCACCCGCATCCCGTTCGGCCCGAGCTCGTCGGCGAGCGTCTTCGCCACCATCGCGAGGCCGGGCCGGAGGCCGTTCGAGATCGCCAGACCGGCGATCGGGGACTTCACCGACGACGAGAGCACGAACGCGATCGAGGTGTCCTCGGTGCCGGCCCGGGCGACCGCGCGAGCGATCCGCAGCCCGCCGAGGAACACGCTGTCGAACGCCGACCGCCAGTCCTCCTCGTCGGTGTCCAGCGCGGTCCCGGCCCGCGGCCCGCCGACGCTGATCAGCGCGCCGTGCAGCTCGCCCCACTTGGCGATCGCGGTCGCGGCCAGCCGCTCCGCGCTGTCCGGGTCGGCATTGTCGACGGGGATCCCGACGACGTTCCCGCCGAGCCCCGACAACTCCGCCGCGGCGCGCGCGATCGACTCCTCGTTGCGGCTGGAGATCACCAGCCGGGCGCCTTCGGCGGCCAGCGCCTTGGCAGTGGCGAAGCCGAGTCCGGCACTCGCGCCGGTGACGATGTAGGTGCGATCACGCAGTCCGAGGTCCACACCACCATCCTGCCCCACCGCACCCCGCGGCGCATCTCGTGCCCACGGCAAGAACCGTCGTTGCGCAAGGCAACGAGCCGCTCAGTCTTTGGCTGCGGCGTGGGCCTCGGGTCGTTCGACGGCTTCGGCCTGCGGTTCCGCAGGCTCGTCGGCGATCACCTGCTGCCGGGAGAAGTAGACGAGTCCGCCGAGGGCCAGCAGCGCGAAGAAGAACCACTGCAGCGCGTAGAAGAAGTGCGGTCCGTCGTCGATCTCCGGACCGGGGAACGAGCTGAACGCCGGGTCGTTCGCGGGCTCCTGCTTGTCCACGGTGACGTAGCCGTCGTACAGGTTCAGCCCGAGCACCTTCGCGTAGTCCGGGCCGTTGATGAGTCGCGCCGTACCGTCGTCCGGTGTACCGCCGTTGGTGTGGCCGCCGCGTTCGCTGCGCTGCAGGCGGCCGGTGACGGTCACCTCGCCGGTCGGTACGGCGGGGACGTGCAGCGGCATCAGCTCCGAGCTCTGCCGGGCCAGGAAGCCGCGGTCGACCAGTACCGCCTTCCCGTCCGCGAGGACCAGGGGCGTGACGATCTCGAAGCCCGGCTTGTCCTGGACGTTGCGGTACTTCAGGACGACCTGCTTCGAGGCGTCGTACCGCCCGGAGAGGACGACGGTGCGCCAGGCGTGCTGGTCGCCGACGACGCCCGGCGGGCCGAGGATCTGGTCGATCGGGGCCGCCGGGGCGGCCAGGTTGGTCCGGGTCACCGTGTTGCGCGCCTTGCGTTCGTCGAGGCGGTGCAGCTGCCAGCGACCGAGCTGCACGCACACGCCGGCGAGTGCGATGACGGCCAGCGCGGCGACGATCCAGCGGATGTTCAGGAGACGACCCACGTCTCGAACTTAAGCCATCCCCTGAAACGGCCGACGCGCGGCACGTAGGCTGGGGTCGTGACGGCGATCCAGGCGGCGATGATCCAGGACGGGACGCGACCCGGTCTGGCGGACCGCTACGGCCGGACCGCGACCGACCTGCGCGTCTCGCTGACGGACCGTTGCAACCTGCGCTGCACCTACTGCATGCCCGAAGAGGGCCTGGACTGGCTCGCGAAGCCGGAACTGCTCACCGACGACGAGGTCGTCCGCCTGGTGTCGGTCGCGGTGACGCACCTGGGCGTGCACGAGATCCGCTTCACCGGCGGCGAACCGCTGCTGCGCCGCGGCCTGGTCGACATCGTCCGCCGTACGACGGAACTCGCGCCCCGCCCCGAGGTGTCGCTGACCACCAACGGGATCGGCCTCGCCCGACAGGCCGTCGCGCTCAAGGACGCCGGCCTGGATCGGGTGAATGTGAGCCTCGACACCGTCGACCAGGAAACGTTCAAGAACCTGACCCGGCGGGACCGTTTGCAGGACGTCATCGCGGGACTGGAAGCCGCGCACGACGCCGGCCTGACGCCGGTGAAAGTCAATGCGGTCCTCATGCGCGGCGTGAATGACGCGGATGCGCCGCAATTGCTGGAGTTCTGCCTCGAACGCGGCTACGAACTGCGGTTCATCGAGCAGATGCCGCTGGACGCCCAGCACGGCTGGGACCGGTCGACGATGATCACCGCCGACGAGATTCTCGGCATGCTCACCGAGCGGTTCCATCTGACGCCGGACGACGCGTCGAAGCGGGGGAGTGCGCCGGCCGAGTCGTTCCTGGTCGAGGGCGGGCCGCAGACGGTCGGCATCATCGCGTCCGTCACACGCCCGTTCTGCGGCGACTGCGACCGGGTCCGGCTGACCGCCGACGGTCAGGTCCGGGATTGCCTCTTCGCGCGCACCGAGTCGGATCTACGCACCGCGCTGCGGGCCGGCGCCGACGATGCCGAACTGGCCGATCGCTGGCGTCGCGCGATGCTCAACAAACTTCCGGGTCACGGCATCAACGACCCGAGCTTCCTGCAACCGTCCCGGCCGATGTCCGCGATCGGCGGTTGAACCATACCGGCCCAATCCGGAAATGTGGTTTTTCGCTATGCGCCATTCATGCTGTGAATGGCTCGACCTCGCGCAGGAATGACCTGCGGTCGAGGAAGTCGGACAAGCTGTCCTTGTGTTCGTCGCAGGCCAGCCAGGTCTTGCGCCGGTCGGGCGTGTGGATCTTCGGGTTGTTCCACAGCAGCGCCCAGGTGGCAGGCTTCCCGCAGCCCCTGGCGGAGCAGCCGGTCGGCGGGGTCGGTGCAGTCGGTGCGGCTTCTTCAGTCATCCGCGGGTGTCATTCCTCTGCATTCCTGATGCCTCAATAATCAATAGCCTGGGCAAAATGAAGCGACGTCGGACAGCCACGGGGGGAGCCGTCCGACGCCGCATCAAGTCCCTGAATTCCACACGGTGAACTTCAGAGCACGCGGGAGATTCTGACACGGATCAGTCCAAGTTTTCCAGTCCCGGCCCAGATCACTTTTCGGTGTCGGCCGGACGGTCCTGAGAAGTGTCCTGAGAAGGGTCCCGGGAAGTGTCGTCATCGGCCGGTACGACGACCGTCGGACGCTCCCCGATCGAGGGCCGCGCGGGCGCCACGTACGGGTCCGCGGCGGGCGTCGTCACGGACCGATGGGCGTTGGCCAGCACCACCGCGAAGTACGGCAAGGCGATCGCGCCGACGACGAAACCCCAGCGCCACGGCGACGGGGTGACGACGGCGAGCACGAAGCAGACGATCCGGATCGACATCATCCAGGCGTAGCGCACGATCCGGCTGTCCAGGTCCTCGGACCGGCCGGGCTGCGCACTGGTCACCGAGACGACCGTCGCGTCGCTCCGCTCATGGCGTTTCGACATCTATCCTCCTCACCAAGAGCAACGGTACGCCGCGCCGGCCGCTCAGGCGCAGCCGGATGGAGAGAGGTTTGTCATGACCGATCGCACCTACCGGGTCACGGAGATCGTCGGCACCTCGAAAGAGGGCGTCAACCAGGCGATCACCAACGGCATCGCGAGGGCCGGTGAGACCCTGCGGCACCTCGACTGGTTCGAGGTCAGCGAGATCCGCGGCCACATCGAGGACAACCAGATCGACCACTACCAGGTGACCATGAAGGTCGGCTTCCGCCTCGAAGACTCCTAAGTCGGATCGCCCGGCGGCAGTGGGATAGCGTTCCTCCGTCCGACGATGTGAGGAGCGCTTGTGGGTAGGTCTGTGTTGGTGACCGGTGGTAGCCGGGGGATCGGGCTGGCGATCGCGACCGCGTTCAAGGAGGCGGGCGACCAGGTCGCTGTCACGTACAACACCAGCCCGCCGCCGGAGGGCTTCCTCGGCGTGAAGTGCGACATCACCGACCAGGCACAGGTCGACGCCGCCTTCGACACGATCGCGGAGCAGCACGGGCCGGTCGAGGTGCTGGTGGCGAACGCCGGCATCACCCGCGACACGCTGCTGCTGCGGATGTCGGACGACGACTGGGACGCGGTCATCGAGACCAACCTGACCGGGTCGTTCCGGGTCGCCCGGCGCGCCGCGAAGGGCATGCTGCGGCTGCGCAAGGGCCGGATCGTGTTCATCTCCTCGGTGGTCGGCATGCTCGGCTCGCCGGGCCAGGTGAACTACGCGGCCAGCAAGTCCGGCCTGATCGGCATGGCCCGCTCGATCGCCCGCGAGCTGGGCAGCCGCGGCATCACCGCGAACGTGGTCGCGCCCGGGTTCGTCGAGACCGACATGACCGCGGTCCTGCCGGAGGAGACCCAGAAGCAGTACCTGAGCCAGATCCCGCTCGGCCGCTTCGGTCTGACCGAGGAGATCGCGAACGCGGTCCGCTGGCTGTCGTCGGAGGAGGCCGGCTACATCACCGGCGCGGTGATCCCGGTCGACGGCGGCATCGGCATGGGCAACTGACAACACTCTAGAAAGGGCATGCCGGTGGGCATCCTCGACGGCAAGCGGATCCTGGTCGCCGGAGTCACCCTCGACTCGTCGATCGGTTTCGCCACGGCCAAGGTGGCGCAGGAACAAGGCGCCACCGTGCTGATCTCGAACTTCGGCCGCGCGCTCAGCATCACCAAGCGGATCGCGAAACGGCTACCGACCGAGCCTCCGGTGCTGGAGCTCGACGTCACCAACGCGGAGCACCTGGCCGCGCTGCCGGACGCCGTCCGTGAGCACGTCGACGGGCTGGACGGGGTCGTGCACTCGATCGCGTACGGCAACCCGGAGACGATCCTCGGCGGCAAGTTCCTCGAAGGACCGTGGGACGACGTGGCGCAGGCCGTCCACGTGTCGGCGTACAGCCTGAAGTCGCTGGCGGTGACCTGTGCGCCGCTGATGAGCCGTGGCGGCAGCATCGTCGGGATGACGTTCGACGCGACCGTGGCCTGGCCCGGGTACGACTGGATGGGCGTGGCGAAGGCCGCCCTCGAGTCCACCAGCCGGTACCTGGCGCGCGACCTCGGCGCCCAGGGCATCCGCTGCAACCTCGTGTCGGCCGGCCCGCTGAAGACCCTGGCCGCGAAGGCGATCCCGGGCTTCGAGAAGTTCGAGGAGCCGTGGCTGGACAAGGCCCCGCTGGGCTGGGACCCGTCCGACCTGGAGCCGACCGGGCGCACCATCGTCGCCCTGCTCAGTGACTTCTTCCCCGCGACCACCGGCGAGATCGTGCACGTCGACGGCGGCTACCACGCGATGGGAGCGTAGTGGCCACCTCCTTGGTAGAGCTTCGCGTTCTCGACGGCGCCAACCTCTACTTCAGCCGGGCCGCGATCAAGCTGACGCTGGACGTGTCGGCGATCGCGGACGCGCCCGCTCCGGCGGCGAAAGCGTACGGACAGGCGATCGGCCTCGGTGCGACCCGGCCCGGCCGGATCGGGTCCGGGTTCCGGCAGCGGTTCGCGATCCGGGTCGTCGGTCACGTCGTACGGCGGATCGCCCGGGAGGCCGGGATCGGCCGGATCGGCGTCCGGGTCCGCCCGGAGTCCGACGTACGGCGACTTGTGGTGGCGTTCCCGTGGGCGCACGAAGGACGCGCGCGGGCGCTCGGGGCGGCGATCGTCGAGGTGCTGGACGCGTTCGGCGCCGATGACCTGAGCGAGCTGATCCACTCCGTCGGGGAGCGGGTGCGCGACGAGCCGCCGGGCAATCCGCCGCCGACGCTGCGTCCGAAGGTGCCGGTCGTCGCGGTGACCGGCACGAACGGCAAGACCACGACGTCGCGGATGATCGCGCACATCGGGCGCGCCGCCGGGCTGCACGTCGGCTGGTCGAGCACCGACGGCGTGTACTTCGACGGCGAACTGGTGAAGTACGGCGACTTCTCCGGACCGAGCGGCGCCGGGCAGGTGCTGGCCCAGCCCGGTATCCAGCTCGCGGTGACCGAGACCGCCCGCGGCGGGATCCTGCGCCGTGGGATCGGCGTCGCGTACAACGACGTCTCGGTCGTCACGAACGTGTCGCGCGGATCATCTCGGCCTGGGCGGGATCGACACCGTCGACCAGCTCGCCGAGGTGAAGGCGGTGATCACGCACATCACCCGGCCGCGCGGCTGGTGCGTGGTGAACGGCGACGACCCGCGGACGTTCGCGATGCGGCTCAATTCGCCGGCCAAGTGCTGGGTGTTCTCCCGCGAACCCGACTCGCCGTCGATCCGGGCCGTGCTCGACGAGGGCGGCCGGGCGACGACCGTGCTCGACGGGTTCGTCACGGTGCTCGACAACACCCGCGACCCGGAGCCGTTGCTCAAGGTCGTCGACGTACCGATGACGCTGTCCGGGCTGTCGCACTACAACGTCGAGAACACGCTGGCCGCGGCCTCGGCGGCGCTCGGTCTCGGGCTGCCGCGGGCGGCGGTGATCGAGGGCCTGAGCACGTTCGCGCCGAACGAGAACAACCCTGGCCGGATGAACATGTACTCGCTGCGCGACTTCACCGTCGTCATCGACCTCGCGCACAACGAGGCCGGGCTGGAAGCGCTGCTCGAGATCATGAACGGCGTCCGTCCGGACGGCGGCCGGCTGATGCTGGCGCTCGGATCGCCGGGGGACCGGGCCGACGACATGGTCGCGACGCTCGGTGCGATGGGCGCGCGGGCGACCGACCGGATCGCGATCGGCCACAAGAGCGACTACCTGCGCGGACGGCCGCCGGAGGAGCTCGAGGCGGTGTTCCGCGAGGGCGCCGCGTCGGTCGGCGTGGACGACGTACCGGCGTTCCCGACCGAGCTCGCGGCGGCGCAGGCGCTGGTCGCCGAGGCGCGGGCGGGGGATGTGGTGGCGGTCATGTCTCTGCAGGATCGGGCGAGTCTTGACGGCTGGTTGCGGTCCGAGGGAGCTACTGTCGACACACCGGAGACCTTGAAGAGCAAGGTCGAGAGAGCCCAGCACTAGCCCTGCCGCCGCCGTTCCGACGGCACAGTCGGGGTGGGAACGGGGTTGAGTGATGCGCTACCTGTGGTCGATCCCGGCCGCGGTGGTCGCCTGGTTCGTGGGCGGCTTCTCCGCGACGTACCTGAAGGGGCTGCCGGAGGGTACGACGTACTTCGTGCCGCCCCGGATCGATCTGGTGGTGCTCGGCGGGTTCGCCGGCGGTGTGCTGGCCGGGCTGCTGATCGGGCGGATCCGGATCGCCGTACCGGTCGTGCTGGTCGTTGCCGCGGGCATGTGGTGGCTGACCGGGAACTCGTTCGGAGATCTGCTCGTCACGTTGCTGGTGGCAAGCGCCCTCGGCGCGTTCTTCGGTGCCCTGGGCACCAGGAGTTCGGCGGTCGCGGCGTTCGCGCTGGCGCTGCCGGTGGCCTGGACCGCCCTGCGGCCGGCTGAGCAACTGGCCGACTGGCGGTGGCTGTGGCAGTTGAACGGTCTGCTGGTCGGCGCCGGCCTCGCGGTGCTGCTGTACGTCGCGTGCTGGAAGCGCGGATGGCGTTCGGTGGGGTCGTGGATCCCGCTGACCGGGTTCTACCTGGCGTGCTTCGGCATCGTCGCGTCCGTCCGGCTGGTCAGCCAGTCGACCGGGAAACCGATGGACGCGGTCGGTGACGCGTCGACCGAGGCGTTCTTCCAGTCGTTCGAGCCGCTGCTGCGCGAGTACTGGCCGTGGATGGTGGTCGGCGTCCTGCTGGCGATCCCGATGGTGGCCCTCAAGCTCCGCGCCCTCCCACCGCCCCCGCCGCCGGTGGACCCGTACGCCGACAAGTCGAACGACGCCGTACTCTCCGACGACCTCGACTGGATCGACCAGGAAGAGCCCCGCCGTCGTCTCCTCGCCCGGCGTCCTAGCGTGGAGTCAGCTCAGGAGTGACTGCCCGAGCCATCCGCCGGGCTGGAAGCCGGGTGGGAGGGCGAACACGGCGGAGCCGATCGTGGTGGTCCACTCGTTGAGGGCGTCGACCGCGTCCAGGCGGGTGAGCAGTGGGAGGAACTGGCCTGCGACGTCGGCCTGGTGGCTGAGGAAGATCAGGCCGGACTCGCGGGTCGCGCCGGTGTCGCGGACGTAGTTCAGGCCCTTGCGGAAGATGCGGCGGCCGTCGTTCTCGCTGTGGTGCGAGAGGCGGGCGTGCGCGTTCTGCGCGATGACGGGCCGGCCGTCGGCGTCGCGAGCCTCGAGGTCGAGTTCGTCGTGCTCGGCGGTGCCGGTGAGCGGTGCGCCGGTGGAGAGTTTGCGGCCGACGGCGCGTTCCTGCTCGGAGCGGGTGAGTTCGTCCCAGGTGTCGAGGTTCAGCCTGATCCGCCGTACGACGAGCGTCGTACCACCGCGGAACCAGTCGGGGCCGTCCGTGGACCACACGGTCTGATCGAACTCCGGCGTACCGAAGGCGGGGTTGCCGGTGCCGTCCACCTGGCCGAACAGGTTGCGGCCGGTGACCGGTTTGCCGTCCGGGCCGGTGCTGTCCCAGAAGCCGGTCTGGCGCCAGAGCGGGCTCGCGAACGGCTTCGCGTCCGCGATCAACCGGCGTACGGCGTGCACCACGCTGACGGCGTCGTCGGCGCCGACCATCACCAGGAGATCACCACCCGACCAGGCAGGCTCCAGCCGGTCGTGCTTCATCACCGGCAGGTCGTCGAGGCCCGGCGGCCGCTGCCCGGTCAGCGCGAACACCCGCGGCCCGAACCCGACCGTCACAGTCACGCCCTTGTTGGCCACCGCCAACTCGGGCGCCGTATCCCCAGGCGCTGCTCGTCCATCGGCCAATGCGACGAGGTCGCTCGTCCACAGCCGCATCAACCGCCCGAGGCCGGCCCGATCGGTCCCGAGCTTGAAGCTGACCAACTCGGCAGCAGCCGGCGCGGCGCGCGCGATCCCGGCTTGATGATCGCCGTACGGCGAAATGGTCCGCGAAACAGGTGTCTCGGTGGCACCGTTGTTGTCGAGAGCAACGACGGCACCACCGGTGGCTGCCGCGCCTGCAGCGGCCGCACCGGCGTAACCGAAGAACTGCCGTCTGGTCGTCACTTGGTGTGGTAGTGCTCTTCTTCCTCGGTGAACGCCTTGACCGGGACCTTGAGGTCGTGGGTGGTGCTGTCGGAGAACTTGAGCGTGAGAGGGACCTCGTCGCCTGGAGCCAGCGGCTGCTTCAGGGACATCAGCATGATGTGGTCGCCGCCGGGGGAGAGGTGGGCATGAGAGCCGGCTGGGACGGTGATGCCGCCGGGCTTCTCGCGCATCACCATCTTCCCGTCCTGCATCGCCATCTCGTGCAACTGCACCACCCCGGCGACCGGTGAAGTTGCCGAGGTCAACTTCACGTCGGTGTCACCCGGATTGGTCAGCGACAGGAACGCGGCCGTCATCGTGGTGTCCTTCGCGCCGGTCGTCGCGCGCACCCACGCGTCCTCGACCAGCACGCCCGGTGTGGTCACCGCCGCCTCCTGAGTGGCCGGCTTCTCCGTCGAACCGCACGACGACACCAGGAACGTGACCACGGCACGCAGCCGCCAGCAACTTCGTCTTCACGCAACGGCCAACGAGACTTGCCCTAGGCAAGTTCCCGCGGCGTCTCCTCTGTGACCTCTTCGTCGGGTTGCACGAAGTCGGGGTCGCCGCCCTCGTCACCGGACCGCGCCCCGGCCTGCGCCAGGTGCGACACCGATTCGAGCTCCGCGAGTACCGACTGATGCTGATCGACACACAGCACCACGAGATCGCCCGGGTTCGACCGCTCCAACGCGAACCGCACCGCCTCGAGCTCGTCGAGTACGACGTCCACCGTCCGGCACCGCGCGCCGCTCTCCATCGCGGCCTGTACGCCGACTTTCACCAGTCCTGCCGACTCGCCGCGCTTGCGCCCGCGCAGCCGGGCGTCCTCGCGGACGATGACCACGTCGAAGTGCTGCGCCGCGACCTCACCGAGCTCGCGGATGTCGTCGTCCCGGCGGTCGCCCGCGGTCGCGATCACGCCGATCCGTGACGGCCGCCCGACCTCGGACGACGCGCTCAGGCTCTCCCCGAGCCGGTCGACGAAGTCCCCGAGCATCCGCATCGCCGGCGCGTTGTGGCAGTAGTCGACGATCACGCTGCGCCCGTCGACGTCGATCTCGTTCAGCCGGCCCGGCGACAGGTAGTACGACGTACTGAACGTCCGCAGCCCCTGCCGGATGTCGTGCAACGGCGCACCCGCCGCGAACGCCGCCGCGGCGGCCGCCATCGCGTTCTGCACGTTCATCATCGCCCGCCCGCCGAACGTTGCCGGCAGCAAGTGCGTCCACGCGAGCTGCATCGATCGGCGCCCGTGCTTCACGACGATCATGTCGCCGAGGTCCGAGCGCTCCAGCACCACGGCCCGCCCGCCGCGCCGGCAGTGCCCCTCGATGTACTCGCGGACCTCGCTGCCCGGCTCGGCCATGCTGAACCACACGACCTGCCCCGAGCACTTCCGGCGCATCTTCCGCACCAACGGGTCGTCGGCGTTCAGTACGGCGTACCCGGTCCGCGGCACCGCCTCGACCAGCACGGCCTTCACATCGGCCAGCTGCTCCAGCGTGTCGATCCCGCGCAGGCCCAGGTGGTCCGGCTGCACGTTCAGGACGACGGCCACGTCGTTGCGCTCGTACCCGAGCCCCTCGCGCAGGATCCCGCCGCGCGCCACCTCGAACACCGCGAAGTCGACGCGCGGGTTCTGCAGCACCATCCGCGCGGACTTCGGGCCGGACGCGTCCTGCCGGATCACCAGCCGCTCGTCGATCACGATGCCGTCGGTCGACGTCATCCCGACCTTGCGGCCCATGCCCTTGAAGACGTGGCTGATCATCCGCGAGGTGGTCGTCTTCCCGTTCGTCCCGGTGACCGCGACGATCGGGATCCGGCTGACCGCACCGGCTGGGAACAGCATGTCCACCACCGGCTTCGCGATGTACTGCGGTTCGCCGATCGTCGGGTTGGTATGCATCCGGAATCCCGGCGCCGCGTTCACCTCGCAGATCGCGCCGCCGGTCTCGCGGACCGGCTGGGTGATGTCCGGGCAGATGAAGTCGATGCCGGCGATGTCGAGCCCGATCATCCGGGCCGCCTCCTCGGCGATCTCGACGTTCTCCGGGTGCGCCTCCCAGGTGCGGTCGATCGAGATCCCGCCGGTGGACATGTTGCCGGTGAGCGTGAGCTTCACCATCGTGTCCTCGGGCGGTACGTCGTCCAGCTCGAAACCCTGGTCGCGGACCAGTTGCCGGGCCGCGTTGTTGATCGTGATCCGGGTCAGGATCTTCTCGTGGCCGACACCACGCCGCGGGTCGGCGTTGGTGATGTCCACGAGCTCGGCCACCGTGTGGACGCCGTCGCCGACCACGTGCGCGGGCACGCGTTCGGCGATCGCCTCCATCCGGCCGTTGATGATCAGGCACCGGTAGTCCTTGCCGGTGACGAAGTTCTCCACGATCACGGACGCCGCGCCGGGACTGCTCGGCCGCGATCGGGAACGCCTCCCGGACCGCGTCCGCGTCCTGCAGGTTCAGGCAGACACCGCGGCCGTGGTTGCCGTCGAGCGGCTTGCACACGACCGGGTAGCCGATCTTGTTCGCGATCGAGACGGCGTCCTCGACCGTGCGGACCGACTCCGACCGCGGCACCGGCAGACCGGCCGACGCGAGCAGCCGCGTGGTCAGGTCCTTGTCGCTGGCAACGTCGACCGCGATCGAGCCGGTCTCGGACGTCATCGTGGCCCGGATCCGCTTCGCGTGCACGCCCTGCCCGAGCTGGACCAGGCTGGCCTTGTTCAGCCGGATCCACGGGATGTCCCGGGACACCGCCTCGTCCACGATCGCCTGCGTGGACGGGCCGAACGCGGTCCGCTCGGCCTGCTTGATGAACTTCTCCAGCTCGGTGGTGAAGTCGAACGCCGGCTGTCCATCCTTCATTTGGGGCTGGACCAGGTTGTTCACGAACCGTACGGCGAGTTCACCCGCCGCGAGCCCGACCGGTTCGTCGGCGTACGCGTAGATGATGTTGTAGACGCCCGGCGAGCCCTTGACCTGGCGCGTCTTGCCGCGGCGCATGTCGTGGCCGGCCTCCTGCTGGAGCTGCAGCGAGACGTGTTCGGCGATGTGGCCGAGCCAGGTGCCTTCGTTCAGGCGCTCGATGAACCCGCCCTTGCGGCCGCGCGAGCAGTGGTGCTGGTCGAGCCGGGGGAGATCGGCGAGCAGCCGCTCGGTGAAGCCGGGGATGGTGTTCGACGGGAAGTTCTCGAGCGAGCCGAGGTCCACGACCAGGTGGATCGCGGGGTCGTAGCTCCAGATGTTCGGGCCGCGGAAGACGCGGGTCTCGATGATCTTCAGGTCGGGAGCCGGGGTGCCGTGCGTTTCGGTCATGGGTTTCCGTTGTCTGCTTGCGTGAGGTCGGGGGAGTCGGGTTCGGCGCCGGCCGTGATCGGCTCGGTCGCCCCCGGTCTGGACTCCCCGGCCCCGATCGCGGACTTGGTGGACTTCGCCGTACGGCGGCCTGCCCGTCGCTTGCGCTCCTCGTAGTACCGCGGCGACACGCCCTCGGCGGCGATCTCCTTGGCGAGCTTGCGCAGGTCGGCCTCGGCGGCGGCCTTCTCGGCGATCTCCTCCGCCGGCGGCTGCGGGCCGTACGACAGCAGGACGCGGTTCTGCAGGTCGAACGTCGCGGTCGCCGGAAGGACGTGCAGTACGACGCCGGACGCGAGGATCGGCTCGGACCGCTTGGCGTTGTGAGCGTTCGACGTGATCCGGGTGCCGTCGAAGATCGTCACCGCGCCACGGCCGACGACCTCCAGGTGAGTGCCGCGGACGACCGCGGCCGTGTCCTCGTCGACGCCGATCCCGAGCAGGCCGGGGGACTGGGCAACGAGCGACAGCAGCCGGCCGTACCGGTTCCGCTGGGCGAAGTGCTGGTCGACGATCGCGCCCTGGACCAGGCCGAGTCCGCTGGACAGCTGGCTCATCCGCTGCCGCGGCGTGGCGCCGGAGCGGCCGAACGCGATCATGTGTTCGGCCAGGATGCTCGCGCCGGCCGACGTACCGCCGACGGCCGCACCGCGCGCATGAGCGGCGGTGACCGCGCGGCCGAACGCCGTACCGGTGACAACGCCCGCGAGCTTCAACTGGTTGCCGCCGGTCATGAAGATCCCAGTGGCGTCGTTGAGCGGGGCGATGAAGGCCGGGTCGTCCGCGTCCTCCCGGTTCTCCGGGCGGACGCCGACGACGCTCTCGGCGCCGAGCGCCGCGAACAGCGCCCGGTACACGTCGGTCACGTCGGGCCCGAGCGCGGACGCGGTGGGAACCACCACGATCCGCGCCTTGGACCCGCCCGCCGCCTCGACGAACTCCTGCAGCACCGTCCGCTTCTTCAGCTTGTCCTCGGCGCCACCAATAGCAAACAGGGCCCCAGCCCCACCCTGCACATCAGACATACGCGAAGAATAGGTGCTCACCCCGCCCCGCACCGCATCCCGCCCCAACCACCCAACTTTGAGAAGCCACCAACCATTCTCAGCCGCGATCCGTGGTTGGTGGCTTCTCAAAGTCGGTTCGGCGAGGTTTGGCGAGGGGAGTTATCCACAGCGGGACGGGAAGGGCGGCGCGCGGGGAGGGGTTGTGGCGCATGCTGGCCGGATGGATCGGCTGGCTGGGGATGTTCGTCAACGAGTGCTGCAGCTCGTTCGGACGCCGCGAGACCGGCAGCAGTCTGGTTGACGCGGCCGGCCACGACGAAGCGGAACCAGCGCCGCCAGGACATCGTCGTACGACAGGCAACCCTGGACCCGGCCGATGTGTCTCGGCACCTGTGGCTGCCGGTCACCTCCGCCCCGGCGACCCGCCGACGTGGCGGGCCCCAGCCCCCACGACCCCGCCCAATGGCTCCACGCCGCCTAACCCCGACCCCTACCACCGCCGCACCGCTCCGCGACATCGACTTTGAGAAGCCACCAACCATTCTTGGCGGCGATTCGTGGTTGGTGGCTTCTCAAAGTTGGTACGGCGGTCAGTGGGTGAAGGTGAACCAGTTGAGGTTGACGAAGTCGGCTGGTTGGCCGCTGGTGAAGGTTAGGTAGACGTCGTGGGTGCCGGTGACTGCGGTGATGTTGGCGGGGACGGATCGCCAGGACTGCCAGCCGCCGGTGTTGGCGATCGCGAAGCTGCCGATCGGTGCGTTGCTTCGACTGTCCAGGCGTACTTCGACCAGCCCGCTGACTCCGCCTGCGGCGCCGGACGCTACTCGGGCGACGAACTGGGTTGCCGGCGTGCTGCCGAAGTCGATGCTGCGGTAGAGCGCCCAGTCACCGTTGCCGACCTGCATCAGGTTCTGGCCGCCGCCGGTGTCGCTGGTCGTCTCGACGCCTGTGCCGCCCTGCTGCTGGAACGACTCGGCCTGCAGGGTGCTGTACGCGCTGCCGCCACCGCCGGGACGGGGGAGTGGTCGGCGGGGTGGTGGTGCCGCCCTTCGACGACACGGCCACGTAGTCCACGATCATCGGCTTGTCGGGCACCGTCGAGGCCCGCGGGGTCGGGCCGTTGAGCGCGTCCGGGAACGCTCCGCCGATGGCCAGGTTCAGCAGGACGAAGTACCCGGCGTGCGAGGTCATGTTCGTCCACGTGTCGGCCGGCAGCTGGCCCTGGCTGATGGAGTGGAACTGCTGTCCGTCGACGTACCAGCGCAACTGGTTCGGCGAGATGCTCGTGTCCCACTCGAAGCGGTAGGTGTGGAACCCGGCCTGGCAGGTCGTGCCCGGGCAGGCCCGGTTGTTGGCGATCCCGCTGGTCTCGTTGCACGGGCCGCCGGGGTTCACGCCGCAGTGCAGCACGCCCCAGACCGAGTTGATCCCGTTGACGTTCTCCATGATGTCGAACTCGCCGATGCCCGGCCAGTTCCAGTAGTTCCCGCGGTACGGCGCACCGAGCGCCCAGAACGCCGGCCAGTACCCGAGCGCGGCGTCGCCGGTGACGTTCGGCATCTGGATCCGGCTCTCGATCGCCAGCACCCCACCCGCCGGCGGCTTGAAGTCGCTGCGTTGCGTCTCGACCCGGGCGGACGTCCAGTTGCCGGCGCCGTCACGGCGCGGCGTGATGCGCAGGTTTCCGGTGCCGTCGAGGGAGAGGTTGTCCGGGCTGTTCGTGTAGTTCTGGATCTCGCCGGTACCCCAGTTCCCGGGACCGCCCGGGTAGCCGTGGCCGGTGTCGATGATCCAGTTGGCTGCTGACGGCAGCGCGCCGCTGGCGCCGTCGAAGTCGTCGCTCCAGACGGTCGACCAGCCGGCGGGCGGCGGCGGAACGCTCGCGTCGGCCGCGACGCTCAGGGTCACCGCTGCCAGTAGTGGTGCGAGTAAGGCGAGTGCGACAGGGCGGAATCGCATGATGGCCTCCAGGTTTCGGTAAGGCCAATGGGAGCGCTCTCATGGCGGGCTGTCAACAGCTCGTCACAGCTTGGTGCGATACACCGTCGTACTGCGGCGGACCGTCATGCCGAGGCGCTCGTACATCGCCAGGGCTCCCGTGCCGGAATGGGTCCAGAGAGTCAGGGACTGCTTGCCTCGGCGGCCGGCTGCTTCGGCCGCGACGGTCAAGAGTGCTCGGGCCAGTCCGCGGCCGCGGAAGTCGCGGCGTACGGCGACCTGCTCGACGTACCCGTCGGGGGAGTCGGGGAGGTGCAGGCTGAGCGCAACGCCGACCACCTCGTCGCCGACGACCGCGACGGGCGACAGTTCGGGATCGAAGCTGGGCCGCTCGATGGTCGTCTTGGCCCACTCCTCGTACTCGTGCCGCCGCGGCTGCCACTCGTCGAAAGCGTCCTGCACCACCTGATGCACGACCCGCGCGTCGCCCGGCGCGAACGGCCGCAACGTGACTCCTTCGGCCAGTGTGGGCGCAGCACCCTCAACCGGCCGCTCGAGCAACCAGTTCGTCGCGAGTACGTCGTACCCGCGGGACCGGAGCAACGCCGTACCGGCCTTGTCCGCGTCGTCCACCGTCTGCGCGAGCCAGTCACTGCCGTGCTCGCGGGCACGGGCCTCCGCCCAGTCGAGCAGCTGAGTCCCGAGGCCGAGACCGACGTACGACGGATGTACGTCGACCTGCGCGCGCCGACCGCCGTGTACCCAGGCCCACGCCACGACCTGGTCGTCGGATTCGATCACCCGGGTGTCGAGGTCGAGGGTGATGAGGGGGCGCTGCAGGTCGGCGGCCACCGCATCGGGCGCCGACTCGGACTGCCCGTGCCAGAGCTCCTCGGCCGTGGCGATCAGGCGGTGGATGGCGGGTGCGTCGTCAAGGGTGGCGGGGCGGGTCGAGATGTCCATGGCCCCGATCGTGCCGTATCAGGCCGGCGTGTCCGCGTCCGCGGCCTCGACTTCCTCGCGGGTGATGCCGAGCAGATAGAGGATCGTGTCCAGGTACGGGACGCTCACGTGGGTGTCGGCGGCCGCGCGGACCACCGGCTTGGCGTTGAACGCGACGCCGAGGCCGGCGACGGCCAGCATGTCGAGGTCGTTCGCGCCGTCGCCGATCGCGACCGTCTGGGACAACGGCGTACCGGACCGCTGGGCGAACTGGCGCAGCGCGGTCGCCTTGCTGGCGCGGTCGACGATCTCGCCGACGACGCGACCGGTCAGGACGCCGTCGACGATCTCCAGCTCGTTGGCCTTCGCGTAGTCGATGCCGAGCTCGGCGGCCAGCTTGTCGGTGATCTGGCTGAATCCGCCGCTGACGATCGCGAACTGGTACCCGAGCCGCTTGAGCGTGCGGACCAGCGTGCGCGCACCGGGCGCCAGCTCGATCGCGGCGTACACCTCGTCGAGGGCCGTCGCGGGCAGTCCTTCGAGGGCCGCGACCCGGTTCCGCAGCGAATCGGCGAAGTCCAGTTCGCCGCGCATCGCCTGCTCGGTGACCGCGGCGACCTCGGCCAGCCGGCCGGCGTGGTCGGCGAGCATCTCGATGACCTCGCCCTGGATGAGCGTCGAGTCGACGTCCATCACGATCAGCCGCTTGGCCCGCCGGTACAGCCCGCCGTCCTGGACGGCGATGTCGAGGCCCTGCCGCACGCCTTCCAGCGCGAGGACGGTCCGCAGCGCTTCGGGATCGGCGCCGGAGACGGCGAACTCCATCGCGGTCACCGGGTACCGCGCCATCCGGCTGATCCGGTCGATGTTGGCGCCGGTGTCGGCGATCCGTCCGGCGACCGCGGCGAGTCCGGCCGCGGACAGCGGGTGGCCGATCACGGTCACCTGGCTGCGGCCCTTGCGCCGCGGCTCGTTGTCGCCGACACCCTTCTTCACCGAGATCTCGACGTCGAGGACGGTGGCCAGCGCCTTCAGCTCTTCCTTCAGGCTCTTGTGGTCACGCGGCGCGGACAGCAGGACGCCGAGCACCAGCCGGCCCCGGAGCACGACCTGCTCGGCGTCGATCACGTCGAGCCCGCGGGTCGCGAGCGTCGACAGTACGGCGGAGGTCAGCCCCGGCCGGTCGCTGCCCGTCAATGTCACCAGCAACGTGGGCCGGTCGGCCGACGCGGTCTCAACCTCACTGAGCTCAGTCATCGCACCCCGAACGCTACCTAAGTGAGATGTCCGTCCAGTGTCCGGTCCAAATCTCAGGCATGAACCGGCGGCGCGCAGGCCGCCACCAACGCCCGCCGCGCCGCAGCGGCCAGCTCGAGCAGCGCCCGCCGGCGAGCGTCGGCTTCGGCCCCGGTGACCGCCGAACCGTCGTCGTCGAGAGCGGCGTCCGCGATCGCGAGACAGCGCCGGGCCGTCGCCGCGGTCTTCACCGCGCGTGGTTCGTACCCCGGAGCCAGATCGTCGCCACGTCCTTGGCCGATCCGCCGGATGTCGATCAGCGCGTCCGCGACCTCCGGCTTCCAGCGCGCGACATCCAGCGCGGCCAACGACTCGGCCGCGTCGATCAGCGCCATCCGCAACCCACGGTCCGCCTCACCGAGGTCGGCAGGCAGCGGCGAAGCGGCCGGCAGCACGGTCCACTGCACCGCAGGACCGACGTACGCCGGAACGAGTCCGAGCTCCGGCCCCGTGAGTACGACGGCCTCACCGGTCTCCAACGCGGCCTCGTTGAACGTCGGCGGACCGGCCAGGCCGATCGGGTCACCCGGCACCGGCAGCGCGAGATGCGCCTGCGTCGTCCCCGCGGCACGCAGCAGATTCAGCGCGACCGGCAGAGTGGCCGGCTCGGGATGGCCGGCGAGGCCCGCGACGTGGTGCCCGACGTCGTCGCCGAGGATCTTCTGCGCGGCCGTGTCGGGGTCGCAGGCACCGGTCAGCATCGCGTTGGTCCACACCGTGAACCGAACGGAGGCGGAGGTCGTCAGCACGCCCGCAAGTCTCTCACCACCCGACGACCGCCCGCAGACGGCGACCCCTTAGGTTTTGACCATGACTGCAGTGGTGGAGCTGGCGGGGGTGACGATCGTCCGCGGTGACGCGCGGCTGCTCGACGGGATCGAGTGGACGGTCGACGAGGCCGACCGGTGGGTGGTGATCGGCCCGAACGGCGCCGGTAAGACGACGCTGCTGCAGATCCTCGCCGCCCAGATGCACCCGACGGCCGGGGTCGCCGGACTGCTCGGTGAGGTGCTCGGAGCGGTCGACGTCTTCGAGCTGCGCCCGCGGATCGGACTGACCAGCGCCGCACTCGCCGACCGGTTGCCGAAGAGCGAGCGGGTGTCCGACGTCGTCATGTCGGCGTCGTACGCCGTCCTCGGCCGCTGGATCGAGGAGTACGACGAACTGGACCACGCACGCGCCAACGCGTTGCTGGCCGAGCTGGGGATCGCGCACCTGGCCGACCGGACGTTCGGCACGCTGTCCGAGGGGGAGCGCAAGCGCGTCCAGATCGCCCGCGCGCTGATGACCGACCCCGAACTGATGCTGATGGACGAGCCCGCGGCCGGTCTCGACCTGACCGGACGCGAGCAGCTGGTCCGCTCGCTCAGCTCGATCGCGACCGCGGTCGGGGCGCCCGCGATGGTGCTGGTCACCCACCACGTCGAGGAGATCCCGCCCGGCTTCACCCACGCGCTGCTCCTCAAGCAGGGACGCGTCGTCGCCGCCGGCCCGATGGACGAGGCGCTGACCGCCGAGACCCTCAGCGACACCTTCGATCTGGCCCTCACCCTCAAGCAGGAGGACGGCCGCTACACCGCCCGCGCCCTCTGACCGGATCCCGCAGCCCCCACGGCGCGTCCAACATCTGCTTGAAAGCCCCCGAGGTAGATAGGCTTGGGAAATGATGGATTGGCTGCGGGACAATATGTGGGCGGCGTGGCTGACGATCGCTGCCGTCCTCGGCCTGGCCGAACTGGCCTCGCTGGACTTCACCTTGCTGATGCTGGCCGCCGGTGCGCTCACCGCGGCCGGTGTGGCGGCGTTCTTGCCGGGGCTGTTGTGGCTGCAGATCGTCGTCGGGCTGATCACCGCGGCCGCGATGCTCGCCGCGATCCGGCCGATGATCGTCCGGAAGATCCATCACGGCCAGGAACTGAAGACCGGCTCCGCCCATGTGATCGGCAAGTCCGGCCTCGTGATCAAGGAGATCCATCCGGACGGCGGCGGCTCGATCCGGCTCGGCGGGGAGCTGTGGACGGCCCGCCCGTACGACGAGGTGTCGACGATCGCTCCGGGGACGCGCGTCGAGGTGATGTCGATCGACGGCGCGACCGCGGTCGTGTACCCGGTCGGCGAGCCGCTGCACCACCAGCTGGACGTCCCTGAGCCGACCCAGGACCCGAAGCCGACGGACCCGCCGAAGAGCTGAAGGCCCAAAGACACAAGCCGCAGTGCCGTGGAGTGGTCCCCTCGGCGCAGTAGTGTCGAAGGTGCGGGACGGTTGGAGTGGCTGTCCGTCCTGAGGGTCCGTTCGAGTGGAGGGTCAAAGTGACCGCGTTCCTCATAGTGCTGGCACTGGTCGCGCTTGTGGTGATCGTGACCTTGGTCAAGTCCGTCCGGGTGGTGCAGCAGCAGACCGTCGGCATCGTCGAACGGTTCGGTAAGTTCAAGACCGGCCTGCAGCCGGGCCTGAACCTGCTGACCCCGTTCGTCGACAAGGTCCGCTACACCATCGACATGCGCGAGCAGGTCGTCGCGTTCCCGCCGCAGGGCGTCATCACCGAGGACAACCTGATGGTGTCGATCGACTCCGTCATCTACTTCCAGGTGAACGACCCGGTGCGCGCGACGTACGAGATCTCCAACTACATCCAGGCCATCGAGCAGCTCACGATGACCACGCTGCGGAACATCATCGGTGGCATGGACCTGGAGCAGACGCTGACCTCGCGTGAGGAGATCAACGAGAAGCTCCGGTACGTGCTGGACGAGGCGACCGGCAAGTGGGGCATCCGCGTGAACCGCGTCGAGCTGCGCTCGATCGACCCGCCGCCGTCGATCCAGGACTCGATGGAGAAGCAGATGCGCGCCGACCGTGACAAGCGCGCCGCGATCCTCACCGCGGAAGGTATGCGGCAGTCGGCCGTTCTGTCCGCCGAGGGTCAGAAGCAGTCCGTCGATCCTCACCGCCGAAGGTGACAAGCAGTCCCGCATCCTGCGGGCGCAGGCCGAGCGGGAAGCGCGGATCCTGAAGGCGCAGGGTGAGGCGCAGGCCATCACCACGGTCTTCAACGCGATCCACGCCGGCAAGCCGGACCAGGGTCTGCTCGCCTACCAGTACCTGCAGATGCTGCCGTCGATCGCCCAGGGCGACGCGAACAAGCTGTGGATCGTGCCCAGCGAGATCGGCGACGCGCTCAAGGGTCTCGGCAGCGCGGTCGGCCAGGTGGCCGGCATCACGCAGCAGGCCGAAGGCAACTGGGAGGCCCCGCAGCTGGACAACGGCCAGGTGCCGGAGATCGACACCGCCGCTCCACCGGCAGCGGTGGCCGAGGCCGACAACGCGGTCCGTGAAGCGATCGCCGCGGCCGAGTCCGCGGCCGTGAGCAGCCGCAGCCAGGCCGCGCCCAGCACCCCGTCGATGCCGCCGCCGTCCCCGGCCCCCTCGCAGGAGCCGCCGGCGCAGGAACCGCCGCAGCGCTGACAACACAGAGCCCTCCCGGACCGTTTCGTCCGGGAGGGCTCTTGCGTGTTCAATCGTCGGACAGATCTGCGAGGGACCGGTCAGGTGCGTAGAGTCGGTCAGCGATGACATGGTTCGAGGCGGCGTTCGTCCTGCTGGCGGGGATGGGCGCGGGAACGATCAACGCCGTGGTGGGATCGGGCACGCTGCTCACCTTCCCCGCGTTACTTGCCGTCGGCATCCCTCCGGTGCTGGCGAACGTCAGCAACACGGTCGGTCTGGCCCCCGGTACGGCGGCCGGCGCGATCGGCTACCGTCGCGAGCTCGAAGGACAGCGCGGCCGGTTGGTCCGCCTGGTGCCGGCGTCGCTGGCCGGCGGCATCGTCGGGGGAGTGCTGCTGCTCACGCTGCCCGACTCCGCGTTCCACGCCGTCGTACCGGTCCTGATCCTGCTCGGCTGTCTGCTGGTCGCCTTCCAGCCGTGGCTGTCGAAGTGGATCAGCGTGCCGTCCCATCAGCACCGCGGCGCCTGGTGGGTCATCCCGGCCGTCTTCGCCACCGGTGTGTACGGCGGGTACTTCGGAGCCGCACAAGGCGTGCTGCTGATGGCGATCCTCGGCCTCGGCCTGGACTCGAACCTGCAGCGGATGAACGGCCTGAAGAACGTCCTCGCCACGGTCGTGAACACGGCCTCGGCGATCCTGTTCATCATCGTGCACGACATCGACTGGCTCGCGGCCGGCCTGATCGCGGTCGGCTCGACCATCGGCGGTTTCCTCGGCGCCCGCTACGGCCGGAAGCTCCCGCCGATCGCACTCCGCGCGCTGATCGTCTGCATCGGCATCCTCGCCATCGTCACGATGGTGTTCTGAGCCTGCAGCCCTGCCAGCAGTAGATCCAGTCCGTAGTCGAACTGTTCGTCGCCGCCCGTGGTGCGGGCCAGTTCCGGCGCGAGTTCGACGACCGACGGGAAGTCGCGCGCGGACAGCGACTCCATCGAGGTGCGCAGCCGCCGCCACGCCTCGGGATCGCGACGTTCGGCCGCCATCTGGATCTCCCACGACGTCGAGCCGAGCACGTACGTGAACAAGCGTCGTGTGCGTCCGCGCGGCCGTCTCCGCGTCGAACCCGGCGGCCCGCAGTACGCCGAGCAGACCCTCGGCGACCCGTGCCGTCTCGTGCCCGCTCAGCGGCCGTCCGGCGAGTAGTTGCGCAAGGCAAGGGTGCTGGAGCATCAGCAGCCGCAGCGATCGGCAGACCGCCCGTACCTGATCCGGCCACGGCTCGTCCGACGGTACGGCGGGGAGCAGCGCCATCAGGTGATCGCGGACCGCGTCGTACAGATCGTCCTTGTTCCGGAAGTACGTGTAGAGCGCCATCGGGCCGACGCCGAGCTCGCCGGCGACGCCGCGCAGGCTGAACGCGTCGGTGCCCTTCGCCTCCATCAGCTCGAGCGCGGTCCGCACGATCAGGTCGGCGCTCAGGGTGTTCCGCGGTGTCCGCGCCATGGTGTGACCCATCTCCCTTCGATGCTCCTAACGTACAGTGTATAGTACGGTGTATGCGAGCCATTCAGATCACCGAGTTCGGCGGACCCGAGGTCCTCAAGATCAGCGATGTCCCGGAGCCGGTCGCCGGCGACGGACAGGTCCTGATCACGGTCGACCGTGCGGGTATCAACTACGCGGACACGCACCAGGTCGAGAACAGTTACCTCTCGAAGACCGAGCTCCCGCTGATTCCGGGCGGTGAGGTTGTCGGGCACACCGCGGACGGCCGCCGGGTGGTCGCGCTCGTCGGATCCGGGGGCTATGCCGAGCAGGCCGTCGCCCACGCGCCGTACGCCTGGGATGTTCCGGAAGGTGTCAGTGACGGGGATGCGCTGGCGCTCGTGCTGCAGGGCACCACAGCGTGGCATCTGCTCAAGACGTCGACGCACCTGCAGCCGGGGGAGTCCGTCCTCGTGCACGCCGGTGCCGGTGGTGTCGGTTCGCTCGCCGTTCAGCTCGCCAAGCTCTGGGGCGCCGGCCGCGTGATCGCGACCGCCTCCAGCGAGGAGAAGCGCAAGCAGGTCCTCGAGTTGGGCGCCGACGCTGCGATCGACGGTACGCCGGAAGGCCTGAAGGACCGCATCCTCGAGGCGAACGGCGGCAAGCCGGTCGACATCGTGCTCGAGATGGTCGGCGGTCAGACGTTCGACGAGTCGTTCGACGCACTCGGTCGCTTCGGTCGCCTGGTCACCTTCGGTGCCGCGTCCCGGCAGGCGGCCGCGCCGATCGACTCGAGCCGGTTGATGAAGGGTTCGAAGACCATCGCCGGCTTCTGGCTGGCCGACTGCTTCGCGAACCCGCAGTTGCTCGGCGGTCCGCTGGCCGAGCTGTTCGACCTGACCGCGGGCGGCAAGCTCCGCCCGATCGTCGGCGGCGAGTACGCGCTGTCCGAGGTCGCCTCCGCCCACGAAGACATGCGAGCTCGCCGGACCGTCGGCAAGCTCCTGCTCGATCCCACTCGCTAGGAGAAAACCCTTATGACTATCGCTGTTGAGAAGGTTCTGTACACCGCCCGCGCCACCGCGAACGGCGGCCGCGACGGCAAGGTCGCCACCGACGACGGCAAGCTCGACGTCCTGGTCGTGCCGCCGGCGGAGATGGGTGGATCCGGCAACGGAACCAACCCGGAGCAGCTGTTCGCGGCCGGTTACGCCGCCTGCTTCCACAGTGCGCTGAAGCTCGTCGCCCGCAAGGCCCGTCTGGACGTCGACGGCTCGACCGTCACCGCCGAGGTCGGTATCGGCCCGATCAACGGCGGCGCCGGCTACGGCCTCGAGGTCGCGCTCGTCGTCAGCCTGCCCGGCCTGGACGGCCCGGTCGCCGAGGACCTCGTCGCCAAGGCACACCAGGTCTGCCCGTACTCCAACGCCACCCGCGGCAACATCAAGGTCGACCTCAAGGTCGCCTGAGCTACACCGCCTGACTCACATCCGCGCGAGGGCCTCTTCCAGGAGGCCCTCGGTGGCGGAGACGGGGGCTGCGGAGATCGTCAGCCCTTCCATGATCGCGACGTACTCGTCGACCTCTTCGAGCTTGTCGAGGTAGACCGCGCTCGCCGCGTGCTCGATGTAGACGATGTCCGGCAGGTCGCCGTCGGGGAACCGCAGCAGGCTGAACGCACCGCCGGCGCCTGGGTAGCCGACGCTGCTGAACGGCATCACCTGCAACGTGATGTTCGGCTGCTGCGACCACTTCAGCAGGTGCTCGATCTGCGCCCGCATCACCTCCTCGCCGCCGACCGGCCGGTGCAGCACCGACTCGTCGATGACGACCCACAGGCGGGCCGGGTTCGGCCGGGTGAGGATCTGCTGCCGGGTCACCCGCAGCTCCACCCGCTGGTCGACCTCCTGATGCGGCAGGAACGACTTGCCCATCTGTACGACGGATCGCGCGTACTCCTCGGTCTGCAACAGGCCCGGGACGAACATCACCTCGTACGTCCGGATCAGCGTCGCGGCGACCTCGAGCCCGACGTAGTTCGCGAACCAGCTCGGCATCACGTCGCCGTACCGGGACCACCAGCCCGGGTTGTTCGCGGCCCGGGACAGTTCCATCAACCGGTACCGCTCGTCCTCGTCGGCCATCCCGTACAGCTCGAGCAGGTCGCTGACGTCGCGTTCCTTGAACCCGACCCGGCCGAGCTCCATCCGGCTGACCTTCGACTCCGACGCCCGGATCTGCCAGCCCGCGTCGGCACGACTGATCCCGGCGGATTCACGCATCCGGCGCAACTGCGCGCCGAGCATGATGCGGAGAGCGGTCGGCCCGCCTTCGCCACCGCTCACAGTCGTCTGTTCACTCACCCTGACCCACGCCCAGCCACGCACCCATTTCAGCGGCTGATGCTACCGCCTGTCCAGTCACCAGGGCTCGACGTCGGCACCCGTCGCCACGATCCAGAGCGCACTGAAGGCGGATCCGGGTCGACCGTTGAAGTCGTCGTCCGGCAACGCCGGGATCAGGTTCAGAACCGCGCCGAGGTGACCGCAGGCCGCGGCCTGCTGGACGAGCAGCCGAGTCGGGTGCTCACGTCGGGCACGCGGCGTCTTCAGCACTGTGCCGTACTCGTCCACCAGGCCGGAGATCTCGGCCGGTGTCGGCCTGAGACTCCGGTCCCGCGCGGTGGCTTCGGCCTTGTCCAGCAGGTCTTCGTACGCGTAGCCGTCGCCGAAGACCCGCGCCCAGTCACGCACCAGGTCCGGACGCCCCAGAGCCGCGAGCATCTCAACACCTTCCCAGCCGTCGAACCAGCCCTCCTCGAGGTGCCCGAGGTATTCCTGCTCGCCGTCCTCGGAGTACGAGACGTAGTCCATGCCCGATGTGCTCTTGAGGGTGAACAGCTCCCGGGCGAGGTCGTCTCGTCCCGTCCGCACCAGGTACGCCAGGAAGGGCGTGGTGTAGAACGTCGACGGCGTGGTGGTGACGCCCTGCCAGAGGGCACGGGCCTCGTCGACGCGGCCGCATTCGATCAGCGCCCACGCAACGGCCAGGCGATGCTGACCCGGATTGGTCTCGGGCTCGATCGCGGCCCGGGCGCGGGCGAACCAGGCATCGCCCCGGGCGGCCTCGCCGAGTGCCGTGTACGCGCCTCCGAGCGACGACGCGATGAACGCCACGTTGTACTCGTCGAGTACGGCGTCGATGTCGGCGTCGGTGATGGTGAAGACGGCCCGAGCCTCGTCGAGCAGGCCGGCGGCGGCCAGGATCAGCGCGACATCGGCCGTGCCACGAAGCCGCTCGGCCGGAGTGCGAACGGCCGCCAGCAGTTCCATCGCACCCTGCACTTCACCGCGCCGGGCACGCAGCCGGGCCGCGTGCCGGAGGCTCTCGCCGACATGGTGGTTCCAGCTCGTGCGCAACGGCCGGACCGAGTTGAGGGCGAGCTGGAACAGGTCCTCCACGGTCGCCGTGTTCGGCGGCGGCCAGGTCTCGGCGGGCGCGGGTTCCGGTGCGCCGACGAACGGCTCGAGGTATTCGCCGTACGGCGCTCCGAGCCGTCCGGCCGCGGTCTCCGCATCCGGAACGATGTCGAGGTCGCCCCACCACGTGGGCCAGGAGTATCGCCGGTCGAGCACCCAGGCGAGCAGCTCGTCCAGGTCGTCGCGCCGGTCGTCGGGGGCGATCACCAGTCCCGGCGCGAACGCCGCTGCCCAGGTGTCGTCGTCGAGGACGAACGAGGGGTCTCCGTGCTCCTCGTACTGGAGGTCGGCGCCGATGTCGTCACCGTCGAGCTCGAGCGGACGCGCGGCGTACGGCTCGCGCAGGAAGCGGTACTGGCCGAGCACGTCGCCGGTCGACGCCTCGATGAATCGCAGCCAGGTCCGGCCGGCCGCGACGAGCACGCCGTCCGCGCCCCAGAGCACACCGGCGGTGTCCTCGGGTACGTCGAAGACGTCCACGGCCTCCGGGTACGCCCCAGGCGACCAGATCTCGATCTGATCGGCCGAGGTGAGGCAGGCGGCGAACTCGCCGTCCGTCGACCATGCCCAGGAACTGACGTCGGGAAGCTCCCAGTCCGCGTCCTTCGGCGCCACGTGGAGGTGGTGGCTGCGACCGTCCGGGTCGTGCACAACCACGCGAGGGAAGTGGTGGTCGGGCAGGACCGCGGCCAGCCGGCCACCGGCTCCCCAGGACAAGTGGGCCCCGGGCAGTCCGGGGAGCTCGCCCACCAGCGCACCCGTCTGGGCGTCGGCGATCAGCAGGCGCGCGCCCAGGTGAACCGCCACCAGGCGCTCGTCGAGGCTCCACACCGGGGCCTGGCCGTGCGTCTCGGCACCGTCGAGCCACACCACCTGGCCGCTGTGAACGTCGATCGACGCCGCCCAGTTGCGCCGGCTGTAGCCGTAGATCCGCGATCCGTCCCGTGACCAGAAGACCTGCTCGAAGAAGAGTTCGTTGTCGCCGAGCCGCGCCTTGATCGGTGCCGGCAGCGTCTCGGCCAGCCACGTGGGCTGCGGCCCGTCTTCGTCGTACGCGTTGTAGAAGAAGTCTTTCTGGTCGAGCTGCGCGATGCAGCCGTGCACCTCCCGCGGTGCCCGCATCCCGATGTAGGCGTGCTTTCCGTCGGGCGCGAACGCGAAGTCCGGCGGGCGCGAACCGCCGTCGGTCACCGAGGCGTCGCCGATCGGCTCCTCGCCGTCCGCACCGAACGGATCCCACAACCCCACCATGTTGGTGTTGAACGCCAACGCGACCCGCTGCCCGTCGGGCGACCACTGGATGCTGCGTGCGTACCCGGGCCAGCCCACGCCACCGGGGACTCCGTCCAGCTTGTTGACGCAGCGCCCGGTGTCGAGCTCCCAGACCTGCAGCACACCGCCGCGCTCGTAGTCGTCGCCGCACCACGAGCCGACCGCGAGGTAACGCCCGCACGGACTCAGCGCCAAAGCGTCGATCTCGACCAGATGCCCGTCGGGATGGCGGAGTACCGCACCGGCCGACCTGATCTGTTCGGTCGCGAACCGGTGCGCGTCCGTCACGCCGTACTCCTGCTGGAGCTCAGCGAGCGCGGTGCGCAGTGGAGGCAGGTCACGCGAGGGCTCGAACGCCGTCCAGTCGGCGTTCCGCAAGGCCGTCAGGAAATGGTCCGGACCGCTTGCGGTGGAAGGGAGTTCCACGAACCCGGGCAGTGAGTTGTGCACGGCGGCACGCTAGGGCACGGCCGGTCCACGTCGGTGCGGGCTGGTTACAGTGGCTGGCATGGAGAACGAGATCAGCGTGGTCGACGCGAAGGACCGGAGCCGGTACGAGGCGGTCGACTCCGAGGGCAATCTGATGGGATTCGTCGACTACAGGCTGCACCCCGGTGTGATCAGCTTCCTGCACGCCGAGACGCTGCCGGAGTTCCGCGGCCAGGGCGTGGCCGGCCGGATCGCGACCCAGTCGCTCGACGATGCACGGGCGCTCGGGCTCCGGGTCAAGCCGCTCTGCCCGTTCTACATCGACTTCCTCACCGACCACACCGAGTACGCCGACCTCGTGAAGCGGGAGGGCGAGTGACGGTACTGGGCAAGCTCGAGTGGAAGGCTGCCGCCGAGGTCCCGGAGTTGCTGGCCGAGCCGGTTCGCGACGCTCTCGGGTCGATCCCGGCGTACGCGGCCGCGATCGATCCCGGCCTGGCGGACACGGCCGCGTTCTGCGCGGAGTACGACGTACCGATGGCCGCGTCGGCGAACTGCGTGATCGTCCACGGCAAGCGTGCCGGTGAATCGACGTACGCCGCGGTGATGGTGCTCGCCACCCACCGGGCGGATGTGA
The DNA here is from genome assembly GCA_963822475.1 of uncultured Actinomycetota bacterium. Taxonomy (GTDB): domain Bacteria; phylum Actinomycetota; class Actinomycetes; order Propionibacteriales; family Kribbellaceae; genus Kribbella. Next base: position 191,183 of record CAWGHT010000004.1, on the reverse strand, counting down.
ACGGCGTGATCCGCAAGCATCTCGGGGTCCGGAAGATCTCGTTCGCCGCACAGGACGACGCGGTCGGCACGACCAGGATGGAGTACGGCGGCATCACGCCGATCGGACTGCCCGCGGACTGGCCGGTCCTGGTCGACGAGGCGGTCGCGAATGCCGGCCCGGTCGTGATCGGCAGCGGGATGCGCGCCTCCAAACTCCTCGTCGACGGCGCCGACCTGGCCAAGCTCGCCACCGCCGAAGTACTGCAACTCGCTGCACCCGCTGACTGACTGTTTGGGGTTCGTCACTCCTGGGGTACCGGCCCAAAGGCTTTCCAATCACGGGCCGGGAGGAGCAGGGATGAGCAGCGAACACGCGTTGGAGCACGGCAAGGCGATACCGAGTCTCGTGCCGGCCCGGATGGACCGGCTGCCCTGGACCAAGTTCCATTGGATGATCGTCGTCGGTCTGGGCGTCTCCTGGATCCTGGACGGCCTGGAGATCCAGCTGGTCTCCCTGGTCGGCAACGTGCTGAAGGAACCCGGGACTCTGCATCTGACGACCGCCCAGGTCGGTCTGATGGCGTCGATCTATCTGGCCGGTGAGGTGGTCGGCGCGCTGCTGTTCGGCCGGCTGACCGACCGGCTCGGCCGACGCAGCCTGTTCATCGTCACGCTGCTCGTCTACCTGATCGCCTCCGGCGCGGCCGGCCTGTCCTGGGACCTCGGCTCGCTGCTGGTGTTCCGGTTCATCGCCGGGATGGGCATCGGCGGTGAGTACGCCGCGATCAACTCGGCGATCGACGAGCTGATCCCGTCGAGGTTCCGCGGCCGCGTCGACATCGGCGTCAACGGCACCTACTGGGGCGGCGCGCTGATCGGCTCCGCGGTCGGCCTGCTGTTCCTGAACACCGACATCATCCCGGTCGAGTGGGGCTGGCGGCTGTGCTTCCTGATCGGCCCGGTGATGGGCCTGATCATCATCTACCTGCGCCGGCACATTCCGGAGAGCCCGCGCTGGCTGATGACGCACGGCCGGGTCGAGGAGGCCGAGCGGACCGTCGACGACATCGAGGCGACGGTACGGCGGCAGGGCGGCGAACTGCGCGAGGTCCGCGACGACGAGGCGATCGAGGTGGTCGACTACCCGCCGGTGACGTACCGCGAGATCGCCCGGGTGATGCTCCGCGACTACCGCAGCCGCTCGTTCCTGGGCTTCTCGATGATGGTCACCCAGGCGTTCCTCTACAACGCGATCTTCTTCACCTACGCGCTGGTGCTGAAGTCGTACTTCGGCCTGAACGACTCCAGCGTCGCGCTGTACTTCTTCCCGTTCGCGATCGGCAACCTCGCCGGTCCGCTGCTGCTCGGGCACCTGTTCGACACCGTCGGCCGCCGGAAGATGATCCTCGGCACGTACACGCTGTCGGCCGTGGTGCTGTTCATCACCGCGTTGCTGTTCAACGCCGGCGCACTGAACGCCGCGTCGCTGACCGGGCTGTGGTGCGTGGTGTTCTTCTTCGCCTCGGCCGGTGCGTCGTCGGCGTACCTGACGGTGAGCGAGATCTTCCCGATCGAGCTGCGCGGGCAGGCGATCTCGTTCTTCTTCGCGATCTCGCAGCTGACCGGCGGCGTGATCGCGCCGTACCTGTTCGCCTCGCTGATCGGTGAGGGCGACAACCCGGCCCGCGGTCCGCTGACGGTCGGTTACATCATCGGCGCGGCCGTGATGCTGGCCGGCGGGATCATCGCGTGGGTGTTCGGTGTGGACGCGGAGGGCAAGTCCCTGGAGGCCATCGCGAAGCCGCTGTCGTCGAAGACCGGAGCGACGCGCTTCCAGGGTGCGACGCCGCGTCTCCCGGCTACCGAACGGCGCCGGGAGACGACGAACCCTAAGATTGCGGCGTGGGATCGCTGCTAGTTGCCGGTACGACGTCCGACGCCGGGAAGACGACCGTCGTCACCGGGCTGTGCCGGTGGCTGGCGCGGCAGGGTGTGCGCGTGGCGCCGTACAAGGCGCAGAACATGTCGAACAACTCGATGGTCTGCGCGGACGGCACCGAGATCGGCCGCGCGCAGTGGATCCAGGCCGTTGCCGCCGGCGCCGAACCCGAGGCCGCGATGAACCCGGTGCTGCTCAAACCGGGCAGCGACCGGCGCAGCCACGTCGTCCTGATGGGCGAGCCGTGGGGTGAGCTGTCCGCGCGCGGGTTCCTGACCGAGCGCGCGGAGCTGGCGAAGGCGGCGTTCGCGGCGTACGACGATCTCGCGTCGAGGTACGACGTGGTGATCAGCGAGGGCGCGGGCAGTCCGACCGAGATCAACCTGCGGCAGTCGGACTACGTGAACCTGGGCCTCGCGCAGCACACCAAGGCTCCGGTCGTCGTGGTCGGCGACATCGACCGCGGGGGAGTGTTCGCGTCGATGTTCGGGACCGTCGCGTTGCTCGACGCCGCCGACCAGGCGCTGATCAGCGGGTTCCTGGTGAACAAGTTCCGCGGCGACGTCTCGCTGCTGCGGCCGGGGATCGACATGCTCGCGTCCGTCACCGGCCGCCCGACGTACGGCGTACTGCCGTGGCTGCCCGAGCTGTGGCTGGACTCCGAGGACGCGCTGGACATCCCGGTACGGCGTACCTCGCCGGGCGACCTGTTGACGATCGCGGTGGTGCGGTTCCCGCGGATCAGCAACTTCACCGACCTCGACGCGCTGGCGGTGGAGCCGACCAACAGCGTGTTCTTCACCACGAGCCCGGGGGAGGTCCGCGACGCCGACCTGGTCGTGTTGCCGGGCTCGCGCGCGACCAGTGCCGACCTGGAGTGGTTGCGGTCGCTCGGTCTCGCCGATGCCGTAGCCGCACGGGTCGCGGCGGGGCGTCCGGTGCTCGGCATCTGCGGCGGCTACCAGATGCTCGGCGCAACGATCTCCGACCCGCACGGGGTCGAGTCGGGTGGCTCATCCGCCGGTCTCGGGCTGTTGCCGGTAGCAACCACGTTCGCCCGTGAGAAGACGCTGGCACGGCCGTCGCGAACGGCGTACGAGATCCACCACGGTGTTGTCGAGGTGGTTGGTGACGCCGCGGAGTTCCCGGGTGGCTGCCGGAGCCGGCAACACGTGGGGCACGATCTGGCACGGGCTGCTGGACGACGACGCCGCGCGGCACGCGTTCCTCACCGAGGTCGCCGCGCTCACGGGCAAACCGGCGCCCGACGGCTCGGTCTCGTTCGCGGGCCTGCGCGAGGAGCGGCTGGACCGCCTCGCCGACATGATCGACGAGTACGCCGACACCGCCGCGCTGCTGCACCTGATCGAGCACGGCGCACCACCCGTCCCGTTCATCCCACCAGGAGCGCCGTGAAGTCCCACCTCCAGCAGTATCTCCAGGACACCCGCGCGCTGCTGCTCGCCAAGCTCGACGGGATCAGCGAGTACGACCGGCGGCGTCCGCTCGTACCGTCCGGGACCAATCTGCTCGGGCTGGTGAAGCACCTGGTCGGCATCGAGTACGTGTACCTCGGGACGAGTGTGGGTCGCCCGCCGGCCGACGTACTGCCGTGGGAGGCGGACGGATCGGTGTGGGAGGGCGCCGACATGTGGGCGAAGCCGGACGAGTCGACGGAGTACATCACCGGCCTCTATCGCGAGGCCTGCGCGCACAGCGACCGCTCCATCGCCGAGCTCGACCTGGATCACCCGGCCGAGGTGCCGCACTGGGCCGAGGGCCAACGCAGTACGACGTTCGGCGCGCTGCTCGTCCGCGTCGTCGACGAGACCGCCCACCACGCCGGCCACGCGGACATCGTCCGCGAACTGATCGACGGCCAGGGCGGCAAGGACGCCGACATGCTCGATGAGGCCGCTTGGACGGACTTCTACGCCACCATCCAGCGAGCCGCGGAGACGTTCCGCCAGTCCTGAGAGCGGGGAACTGCCTGTTCACAGCGCACCGGCAGTGTTACGGTCGGTACCGAAACGCGCCCCTGCCCCTGGCGACGATCCGTCGCTTCGGGTGGTCCAGGGGGAAAATGAACAGCGCGTCCGACGCCGGCGATGCCTTCGTGCGGATCTGGTCGGCCCATGGCGACCAACTGCGATGGATCGCCGAGACGATTCTGCGCGACCGAGCCGCCGCGCAGACCGTCGTGGTCGACGTCATCACTGCCTCCTGTGCGAGTCCACGCCCGATCGGGCGGCGGGCTCCCGTCACGACACGAGCTGGCACGCCTGACCTATTTGCACTGCCTGCGGGCCGGAGCCGTCAGCGACCGGATCGACGGCAGGCCGCAGCGCGACCGTTTCGACAGCACTGCCGAGAGCATCGCCATCGTCGGGCTGCGAGTGCTCGCGCAGCATCAGCGGGCCGTGCTTGCGCTGGTCCAGCTCGGAGATCACAGCTGTGACGACGTCGCCGACCTTCTTGGTCTGCCGGACGAGGTCGTGGCCCAACTGCTCGCCACCGGGCTGCGGGAAGCAGAGCCTGCTCCCGCACCCGGCCGGGAACCCGGCCCGGGAATCGTCGAGCTGATCGCCTTGCTGGCACACCAATCCTGACAAACTGAGCGCGTGGAGGACTTCGAACGTCTACGGGGACGACTGTTCGGGATCGCGTACCGGATGACCGGTACGGCGACTGATGCCGAGGAGATTCTGCAGGACGCCTGGCTGCGTTGGCAGGATGTCGATCGGGCGTCGGTGCGTGAGCCGGACGCGTACCTGGCGAAGATCGTCACGAATCTCTCGATCAAGCAGCTGACGTCGGCGCGGGCGCGGCGGGAGCTGTACGTCGGGCAGTGGCTGCCGGAGCCTGTGCTGACCGGACGGGCCGAGTTCGACGCGCTCGGGCCGTTGGAGGTTGTGGCGGAGCGGGAGTCGGTGTCGTTCGCGCTGTTGCTCCTGCTCGAACGGCTGACGCCGGCCGAGCGAGCGGCGTACGTGCTGCACGAGGCGTTCGCCTATGGGTACCGCGAGGTTGCCGAGTTGATCGGGACGTCGGAGGCGAACGCGCGGCAGTTGGCGTCGCGGGCGGGGAAGAAGCTCAGCGCCGACGGGCCGCGTCAGCAGCCGGTCGACCAGGCCGGCTGGCGGAAGCTGGTCGAGCGGTTCATCGCGGCCGCGCGGCTGGGGGAGATCGAGGAGCTCGAGAAGCTGCTGGCCGAGGACGTGGTGTCGCGCGCCGACAGCGGCGGCAAGGTGTCCGCCGCCCGCAACCTGGTGATCGGCCGTGACCGGGTCGCTCGCTACACGGCCGGAGCGCTGCAGCGGTTCGGTGGCGACATCGAGGCCCGCCTGGTGGAGGCGAACGGCGGCCCGGCGCTGGTTGCCGTCGGCCCCGATGGTGTCCTGGCGATCTGCTTCATCGGCATCGGACCGGACGGTGTCACCGACCTGCAGTTCGTGATGAACCCGGACAAGCTCGCGTTCGCCGTCACCCAGCTGTCACGAATCGAAGGGCTACCGGATCTGAGCTGGTGACCGAAAGGAAACCAGCGAATGACTTCCATCCTTGTCACCGGCGGAACAGGCACCCTTGGCAAGCCGACCGTAGCCAGACTGCGCGCCACCGATCATCAGGTTCGGGTGTTGAGCCGGAAGCCTGGACCCGACCGGGTTGTCGGTGATCTGACGACCGGCGAGGGGCTGGCCGCGGCGATCGACGGGTCGGACGTGGTCGTGCACCTGGCCACGAGCCAGGGCCGCCGGGACGTCGAGCAGACACGCAACCTGCTCAAAGCCGCCACGGGCGTGCAGCACCTCGTGGTGATGTCGATCGCCGGTATCGAACGCATCCCGCTCGCGTACTACCGGTACAAGCTCGAGGCCGAGCGCCTGGTCGCCGAGTCGGGCGTGCCGTACACGATCCTGCGGGCGACCCAGTTCCACGACCTGGTCGATCGGGTCCTTGCCGCGCAGCGTTTCCTGCCGGTGGTGCTCGCCCCCGCGATCACCCTGCAGCCGATCGCGGTCGAGGACGTCGCGGTCCGCCTCGCCGAGCTCGTCGACGAGCCGCCCGGTCAACGGTCGTGCCGCGGACATCGGCGGTCCGGAGCGCCGGCCCGTCGTCGAACTGGCGCGGATGTGGAAGCAGGCGCGGTCGTCACGCCGGCCGGTGCTGCCGTTGCGCCTGGGCGGCAAGATCTTCCGCGCGTACGCCGACGGCGCGGCGATGGTGGACGGCCCGGCGTACGGGCGCATCACGTTCGCGGACTACCTCCGATGAGGGGCTATGTCCGCGCGGTGCTGATCGTCTTCGCCGCGTTCGAGCTGATCCTCGGCGTGTGGCTGACGTTCGTCCCGAAGACGTTCTACGACCACGTGCCGACGGTCAACTGGACACCGCCGTACAGCGAGCACCTCTTCCACGACTTCGGCGGCGCGTCGCTCGGTCTGGGGATCGTGCTGACCGCCGCCGCGATTCGCCTCGACCGCTACCTGGCGGCCGTGGCGCTGCTGGCGTACCTCGCGTTCTCGCTGCCGCACATGATCTTCCACCTCGCCCATCTCGAGCATGGCGAGCCGGGATGGTCGGTCGTCCTCGCCGTCGGCGTGGTCTTGATGGTGGTCCTGCCGCTGACCGCTTTGGTGGGGACGCGCAGGATGACTTGACGACTGTGACAGTAGGACTGTCACAATAGCGCCCATGGGTCCACTCGAGGGCGTGAAGGTGGTCGAGCTGGCCGGCATCGGTCCGGCGCCGTTCGCGTGCATGATGCTCGCCGAGCTCGGCGCCGAGGTGCTGCGGATCGACCGCCCCGGTGGCGGGGTGTCGATGGGCCCGCCGGAGCTGGATCTGGTCAATCGCGGCCGTCGGAGTGCGGCCCTGGATCTCAAGCAGCCGGCCGCGGTCGACGTCGTACGGCGCCTGGTCGCGCAGGCCGACGTACTCGTCGAAGGGTTCCGGCCCGGCGTGGCCGAGCGGCTCGGGCTCGGGCCGGCGGACTGTCACGCGATCAATCCGCGGCTGGTCTACGGACGGATGACCGGATGGGGCCAGGACGGTCCGCTCGCGCAGACGGCCGGGCACGACATCGACTACCTCGCGTTGTCCGGCGCGCTGCATCTGATCGGGCGGGCAGGCGGACCGCCGCAGGTGCCGGCGAACCTGCTCGGTGACTTCGCGGGCGGATCGCTGTACCTCGTCATCGGCGTACTCGCGGCGCTGAACGAGGCGCAGCGCAGCGGGCAAGGACAGGTCGTCGACGCAGCGATCGTGGACGGATCGGCGCACCTGACCACGATGCTGCTCGGGGCGCTCGCTGCCGGGTCGTGGCAGCAGGAGCGCGGGACGAACCTGCTCGACACCGGCGCGCCGTTCTACGACGTGTACGAGACCGCCGACGGGAAGCACGTCGCGGTCGGAGCGCTGGAGCCGCAGTTCTACGCCGAGCTGATCGACAAGCTCGGTCTGGACGCGCCGGACCGCAACGATCCTTCGCGGTGGCCGGAGTTGCGGAAGGTGCTGACCGAGACGTTCCGGCAGCGGACGCAGGCGGAGTGGACCGAGCTGTTCGACGGCTCGGACGCCTGCGTCGCGCCGGTGCTGCCGCTGGCCGGCGACCACCCGCACCTCGTTGCCCGAGGCACCTTTGTGGAGCACCACGGCGTCCGGCAGGCTGCCCCCGCGCCGCGCTTCGACCGTACGCCGACCAGCCTGGACCGGCCGCCCGCGCGGCCGGGGGAGCACACCCGGGAAGCCTTGGCCGACTGGGGAATCACCGACATCGACGAACTGCTGAAGTCCCGCGCAGCCGTGCAGAACTGAGAGAGGAACCCGCCCGTGGAACGTCAGCTGTTCGACGCCGATCACGACGCCTTCCGGGAGACCGTCCGGTCGTTCTGCGACAAGGAGATCGTCCCGCACCACGACAGCTGGGAGGACGCCGGGATCGTCCCGCGCGAGCTCTGGACCGCGGCCGGTGCGGCCGGCCTGCTCGGCTTCATGATGCCGGAGCAGTACGGCGGTGGCGGCGTGCGCGGACTTCCGGTTCAACACCGTGCTGATCGAGGAGCTGACCCGGGTCCGCGCGAGCGGGGTCGGCTTCACCATCCACACCGACATCAATTCGGCGTACCTGCTGGACTACGCGACCGACGAGCAGAAGGCGCGCTGGCTGCCGGCGTTCTGTTCGGGGGAGACGATCACCGCGATCGCGATGACCGAGCCCGGGGCCGGCAGCGACCTGCAGGGCATCCAGACCACCGCACGCCGCGACGGCGACCACTACGTGCTGAACGGGCAGAAGACGTTCATTTCCAACGGCATTCTCGCCGACCTGGTGATCGTCGTGGCGAAGACCGATCCGGAGGCCGGCGCGCAGGGGATCTCGCTGATCGTGGTCGAGCGCGGGATGCCCGGGTTCGAGCGCGGCCGGAACCTGGACAAGATCGGGCTCAAGGCGCAGGACACCGCGGAGCTGTTCTTCGACGACGTCCGGGTCCCCGTGGACAACCTGCTCGGTGAGGAGGGCAAGGGCTTCGTCTACCTGATGGAGAAGCTGCCGCAGGAGAGGTTAACGATTGCGGTCGTCGCGGCCGCCGCCTGCGAGAACATCCTCGAGGACACGCTGCGGTACGTGAAGGACCGCAAGGCTTTCGGCCGTCCGATCGGGTCGTTCCAGAACAGTCGTTTCGTGCTCGCGGAGCTCGCCACCGAGACCCAGATCGCCCGGGTGTTCGTCGACCGCTGCATCCAGGAACTCCACGCCGGCACGCTGACCGTCGCGGAGGCCGCGATGGCGAAGTGGTGGACCACCGAGCTGCAGAAGAAGGTCGTCGACCGGTGCCTGCAGCTGCACGGCGGCTACGGCTTCATGACCGAGTACCCGATCGCCAAGGCCTACCTGGACACCCGCATCCAGACCATCTACGGCGGCACCACGGAGATCATGAAAGAGATCATCGGAAGAACGATGGGGGTCTAGACGCAGGGGAACCGTCGCTCGGTGCGCACGCGGGTGGCGCCGTCGCGACGGGTCCTGCGCCTGATCACCAGCCAGGCGGTGCGAGCGTCCTCCGCTGGGTATCACCGTGCGTCGTGCGCAACCCCTCCCGGCGGCGCGACACACCTGGCGCCGAGGTCTTGGGCATGCCCGAACAGGCCCAATCAGCCTAACCGCTCAGGCACCAGGGCACCACGGCTCGTGACAACTAGTCCGGCGTCCGGGTGAGCGTCAGCTTGGCCTGCACCACGTCGTCGGCGACCTCGGTCAGGCGGCGGTTGTTGGCCCGGGCGTACGAACGCAGCAAGGCGAACGCCTCGTCGACGTCGAGGTCGAGGCTGTGGCTGAGGAATCCCTTCGCCTGCTCGATCAGGATCCGGCTGTTCAGAGCGGTCTGGAGCTGCTCGGTGACGATCTCCTGGCGGGCCAGCGCGCGTTGGTGCACGATGCCGATCGTGGCCGCGTCGGCCAGCGCCTGCCCCAGGGTGATGGTGTCGGCATCCAGCTCCCCGGTGGTCTCGCTGAACAGATTCACCGCCCCGAGCACGGTGTGGCGCAAGCGCATCGGCAGCGCCTGCACGGAGAGGTAGCCCGCGCTGACAGAGGCCGCGGTGAAGTGGGGCCAGCGCCCGCTCGCGGTCCGCAGATCCGGATGCTGCACCGGGCGGCCGGTGCTGAACGCGTCGAAGCACGGGCCCTCGAGGTTCTGCAGCTGGTTCAGCTCGACCAGACGTGCCTGTTCGGTGGAGGCCGCGACCAGGTTCAGGGCGCCGTGATGGTCGGCGAGCAGAATGCCGCAGGCCGACACCCCCAGCAGTTCGCTGCAACGAGCGGCGAGCCGGTCCAAGAACTCGATCACGTCGAAATCGTCGACGAGTGTGTCCGACAGTTCGATGAACACCTCGCGCACTCTACGGTCGGATGCACTCATTAGTCCTCCTCCTGTTCTTTCTCGACTTGTTCGGGGTCTGTTGGGTCCGGCGTTCGCGGTGGATGCCCGCCGGTCGCGACGGTCACCGTCCAGGTGCAGACGATCGGCCATCACGTCGAGGGCGACCTTGTACAACGACAGCCCACTGCTGTAGGCGTGGGCGCGCAGCCTGGCCAGCGCGTCGGTGACACTGATGCGCTGCTGGGAGGCGAGCCTGCCCGCGGCCTGGTGGACCTCGGCCCGGCGAGCTGTGAAGGCCGCCTCGATCACCTCGTCCAGGTCCGCGCTGATGCCTTGGCGGTTGTCCAGGGCGAGCACGAAGACGGCATCGGCGAACACCAACGCCTCCTCCAGTTGCTCGCGCTGCAGCGGTCCCGGCTCCCGACGGTAAACGGTCAGTACGCCGACCCTCGCGGCTCCGGCCGCGACCGGGAACGCGAACACACCGCACATGCCCCGTTCGACACCAGCCGCGGCGAACGCGGGCCACCGTCGGCCGGCCGTGACCCCGGCGAGGTCCGGCTCGAGCACCGGCGTACTGGTCGCGGCCGCCTGACCGCTCGGCCCCTCACCGAGCGCGAACTGCAACTCGTCCAGTTCACCGATCTCCGGGCCTGTGGCCAGCACCGGCTCGAGCAGCCCGCCGTCACGCGTCATCGCGAGTCCAGCACCTGCCGCGGAGAGTGCCTGCGCACAGGCCGACACGGCATGCGCCAACGAAGGGGTCGCGCCGTTGGCCGCGGCTCTGATCGCCCCCCACACCCTCGCGCTGCGGTCGTGATCCACCCAATCCGTCCATACTCGAACCGCCGTTGGGCGGATTGCCCACCTTAGCGGCCGGATCGTCGAAGAACTGTTCATAGCGCGCGTCACCAACAGACTCTTTTGCGGCCGCGCCATGTCCGGTCCCCAGGTCCGCCGGTCCAGCCGCCTGATAACGACCGGTACCCGATGTCGCGATCCTCATCCGCCGCCTGCCGGGTGCGATGCGCGAGCCGTGGTCCAGGGCAGCGCCGTAGCGCCCAGCTTAGTCCCGTCTCGGGTCCGCGGCGCTCCCTGCGGGCAGGTCTTCGTGATTGACTTCGTCCAGGAGTCGAGGGAGGTCGTTATGGGCATCGTGTCGCCGGGGTTCACGGGCCGGCGTGGGAGTGGAACGGATCTGCCGCCGGGGCAATACCTGACGCACGAGTTTCCCGGTGCTGTCAGCGGGACCGACGCCGCACGTCCTGACCGAGCACTGGGAGTTCACGGTCACGACGGAGACCGGCGAGAAGTACAAGTGGGACTGGGCTGCGCTGACGGCGCTGCCGGCCGAGGAGATCACCAAGGACATCCACTGTGTCACCCGGTGGTCGAAGCTGCAGACGACCTGGAAAGGCGTCTCGCTCGACACGCTGCTCGCGGACGTCGAGACCGGCGCGGACTTCGCGATGGCGCACAGCTACGGCGGCTACACCACGAACGTGCCGCTCGACGACCTGCTCGACGGGCAGTCCTGGATCGCCTACGAGTACGACGGTGAGCCGCTGCACCCCGAGCACGGCGGACCCGCGCGACTGCTCGTTCCGCACCTGTACTTCTGGAAGAGCGCCAAATGGGTCCGAGGCCTGGTGCTGTCCGACACCGAGGACTTCGGCTTCTGGGAGACCGCCGGCTATCACGACTACGGAGACCCATGGAAAGAACAGCGATACGCCGGCGACTGACGTGGCAGGTCGCCACGGTGGCCGACGTACGGCAGGAGACCGAGACGGCTCGCACGATCGTGCTCGACGTACCGGAGTGGCCGGGGCATCTCGCGGGGCAGCATCTCGACGTACGGCTGACCGCGGAGGACGGGTACCGGGCGTCGCGGTCCTATTCGGTCGCGTCGGCCTGGTCCAATTCGCACGGTTCTACGATCGAGCTGACCGTGGAGCAGGTGCCTGGCGGTGAGGTGTCGCCGTACCTGGTCGAGGTGCTGAAGGCCGGGGATCCGTTGGAGATCAGGGGACCGGTCGGCGGGTGGTTCGTGTGGACGCCCGAGCAGGAAGGGCCGGTGCAGCTGATCGGCGGGGGATCGGGTGTCGTTCCGTTGCGGGCGATGCTGCAGGCTCATGCGGCCGCTGGTACGACGCCTGCGCGGTTGCTGTACTCCGTGCGGCGGCCGGAGTCGGTGATCTACGTGAGCGATCTGAAGGAGCTGGCCACGTCGAACGATGTCGACGTACGGCTCGTGTACACGCGGGAGGCGCCGGCGGGGGAGCCTCGGGTCGGGCGGATCGACGCGGACCTGATCGAGCAGTACGCGTTCAAGCCCGAGGACGGCGCGACGACGTACGTGTGCGGACCGACGCCGTTCGTGGAGACGGTGGCGGACCTGCTGGTCGCGGCCGGGCACGACCCGGCCCGCGTCAGAACTGAACGTTTCGGCCCGACAGGAGGACCTCGATGAGCGACTACTTGGACGGCAACGCGGCCGCTGGGGCGCTGAGCGAGGTGTTCGCCGTCGACCTCACGGCAGCCGTTGCCCAATGCAACGGCTGCGGCCACACCACCGTCTTCGCCGAGTCCCGCGTGTACGTCGACGCCCCCGGCATGGTGGCCCGCTGCGCCGGCTGCGACACCGTCCTGCTCCGCGTGGTCAACACCCCCACCAACACCTACCTGGACCTCCGAGGTCTCACCTACCTCCGCGTCCCCAACGCCTAACGAGGTTTGTGTTGGGTTCGGCGGATGGTGTCTCGTTGGGTTTCGCCTACGGCTCGTTCGTAGGCGAGGACGAGGCCTTGGATGGTGACTGGTTTGAAGCGTTCTACTAGTTGCTGGATGTGTTCGGGAGGGCCGCCGGAGTCGCGGTAGTGGGGCCAGACCTTGGTGCGGAAGACCTCGGTGAGTTCCTCGGCGATCGCGCGGCCGTGCTCGGTGAAGATCCGGCCGGCGTCCAGGACCGCCTCGACCGGGAGATCCAGGTCGAGCAGTTCGACGCCGAGGCTCAGATGAGCGGTCGCGACCTGGAACACGTCCTCGTCCGGCGTCGGCTCGACCACCCCGAGCGCGACCAGCATCTCGATGTCGTCGTCGTTCAGCTCCCGGCCGGTACGACGTACCAGTGCCGCGCGATCTAGCGTTTCAGGGAGATCGCGCATCCACGGCGTCAGCAGCGTCCGGTGCAGCGCGATGTCCTGCGGGGTCGCGTCGGTGGGGATCCGCTCCAGGTACCCCTCGATCGCCTGCAGCGTGAACCCGTGCGCCTGCAGCTCACGCACCAGATCGAGCCGCGCGATGTGCTCGGGCCCGTAGTACCCGACCCGCCCGCGCCGGATCGGCGGCGGAATCAGCCCCCGCCCCGCATAGAACCGCAACGTGCGCACAGTCATCCCGACCCGAGTCGACAGCTCATCGACTGTCAGGGTCGCGTCGTGCCCCCGCCACTTCCGACATGGCGGAGATCATAACGAGCCCCCACTTGACCACCGTGACAGCACTACTGTCACAATCGACGCTCGCATGACCAGCGAAGCCTTTCTGTACGACGCGATTCGGACACCGCGCGGCAAGGGCAAGCCCACCGGTGCGCTGCACGAGGTCAAGCCGATCCAGCTGATCACCGGACTGCTGCAGGAACTGCGGACCCGGCATCCCGCTCTGGATCCGGCCGCCATCGACGACGTGGTGCTCGGCGTGGTGACGCCGATCGGCGACCAGGGCATGGACATCGCGCGGACCGCCGTACTGATGGCCGGCTATCCCGAGACGACCGGCGGCGTGCAGCTGAACCGCTTCTGCGCCTCGGGTCTCGAGGCCGTCAACCAGGCGGCGCAGCGGGTGCGGTCCGGGTGGGAGGACTTCATCCTGGCCGGCGGCGTCGAGTCGATGTCCCGCGTGAAGATGGGCTCCGACGGCGGCGCCTGGGCGATGGACCCGGAGACCGCGCTCGAGACCGGCTTCATCCCGCAGGGCATCAGCGCGGACCTGATCGCGACACTCGACGGCTTCTCCCGTACCGACGTCGACGCGTACGCCGCCGAGTCGCACGCGCGGGCCGCGAAGGCGTGGGCCAACGGGTACTTCGCGCGTTCCGTCGTACCGGTCGTGGATCGGAACGGTCTGCGGATCCTGGACCACGACCAGCTCGTCCGGCCCGGTACGTCGGTCGACACGCTGGCCGGGCTGCCGTTGTCGTTCGCGGCGATCGGGGAGCACGGCGGGTTCGACTCGGTCGCGCTGGAGAAGTACCTGACCGTCGAGCGGATCTCGCATGTGCACCACGCGGGCAACTCGTCGGGCATCGTCGACGGCGCGGCTCTGGTTGCTATCGGCAACGAGAAGGCCGGCGAGGCGCTCGGTCAGGCGCCGCGCGGCCGGGTGGTCGCTGTTGGTGTCAGTGGTGCCGATCCAACGATCATGCTGACCGGTCCGGCGCCGGCTGCCCGGAAGGCCTTGGCGCGCGCCGGTCTGGAAGCGAGCGACATCGACCTGTTCGAGATGAACGAGGCGTTCGCGGCCGCGGTCATGCACTTCATGAAGGATCTCGGCGTACCGCACGAGAAGGTGAACGTGAACGGCGGCGCGATCGCCCTCGGCCACCCGCTCGGCGCCACCGGCGCGATGCTGATCGGAACCCTGCTGGACGAGCTGGAGCGACGCGAGCTCCGCTACGGACTGGCCACCCTGTGCGTCGGCGGCGGTATGGGCGTCGCGACGATCATCGAAAGGCTCCCAGCATGATCGAGTGGAAGAACGACGCCGGTGTCGTCACGCTGACGATGAACGACCCGGACGCCTCCGCGAACACCATGAATGACGCGTACGTCGAAGCGATGGGCCGGACCGTCGAACGCTTGGTCGCCGAGAAGGCCCTGATCAAGGGCGTGATCGTGACGTCGGCGAAGTCGACGTTCTTTGCCGGCGGCAACTTGCAGCAGCTGTCGCAGATCCAGCCGTCGGACGCCGCGCAGGTGTTCGACACGGTCGAAGAGGTCAAGCGGCAACTGCGGGCCCTGGAGACGTTGGGCGTGCCGGTGGTTGCCGCGATCAACGGATCCGCGCTCGGCGGCGGGCTGGAGATCGCGCTCGCCTGCCACCACCGGATCGTTGCCGACGACAACCGGATCGAGCTCGGCGTCCCCGAGGTGACGCTCGGCCTGCTGCCCGGCGGCGGGGGAGTGACCCGCACGGTCCGGATGCTCGGACTCCAGGACGCGCTGATGAAGGTGCTGCTGCAGGGCCAGCGGATGAAGCCTGCGCACGCCTTGTCGGTCGGGATCGTCGACGAGGTCGTGCCGGCCGATGAGCTGCTGGACGCGGCCCGCCGGTGGATCTCGACGTACGACGGCGACGCCAAGCAGCCCTGGGACCGCGACGGGTACAAGATTCCTGGCGGTACGCCGTCCTCGCCGAAGCTGGCCGCTTTCCTGCCCGCGTTCCCGGCGAACCTGCGCAAGCAGCTCAAGGGCGCGCCGTACCCGGCGCCGCGGGCGATCATGAGCGCCGCGGTCGAAGGCAGCCAGGTCGACTTCGAGACCGCCTCGCGGATCGAGTCGCGGTACTTCGTGTCGCTGGCGACCGGCCAGATCGCGAAGAACATGATCCAGGCGTTCTTCTTCGACCTGCAATCGATCAACGCGGGCGGGTCGCGGCCTGCCGGCGTACCGAAGTACTCCGCGCGCAAGGTCGGTGTGCTCGGGGCGGGGATGATGGGCGCCGGGATCGCCTACGTCTGCGCCAAGGCCGGCATCGAGGTTGTGCTCAAAGATGTTTCGTTGGAGGCGGCTGCGCGCGGCAAGGAGTACTCCGAGAAGCTGCTGGCGAAGCAGGTCGCGAAGGGCCGGTCGACGGCTGCCGATGTCGAGGAGTTCCTGAGCCGGATCACGCCGACCGGGGATCCGAACGACCTGGCCGGGTGCGACCTGGTGATCGAGGCCGTCTTCGAGGACGGCGGGCTGAAGCAGAAGGTGTTCGCTGAGGTCGCCGACGTGGTCGAGCCGGACGCGCTGCTCTGCTCCAACACGTCCACGCTGCCGATCACCGCGCTCGCCGACGGCGTCGACCGGCCGGACGACTTCATCGGCATGCACTTCTTCTCGCCGGTCGACCGGATGCCGCTGGTCGAGCTGATCGTGGGGGAGAAGACCTCGGACCGGGCGATCGCGCAGGCGTACGACGTCGTACGGCAGATCAAGAAGACGCCGATCGTGGTCAACGACAGCCGCGGGTTCTTCACGTCGCGCGTGTTCGGCACGCTCGTGATGGAGGGTGCCGCGATGGTCGCCGAGGGTGTCGACCCGGTGATGATCGAGCGCGCCGCGACCCAGGCCGGGTTCCCGGCGCCGCCGCTGGCGATGCTGGACGAGGTGACGCTGACGCTGCCGCAGAAGATCCGGGACGCCGCGCGGGCGGCCGGTGACAGCGCGGGCGCGTTCGACGACCATCCTGGGATGGCGGTTGCCGACCGGCTCGTCAACGAGTTCGACCGGCGCGGCAAGGCGGCCGGTGCGGGGTTCTACGACTATCCGGCCGACGGCCCGAAGCAGTTGTGGCCCGGGTTGTGGGAGCACTTCGCTCGGCACAGCGACGTACCGTTGCTCGATCTGCAGGAGCGGATGCTGTTCGCGATGGCGCTCGAGACGGTGAAGTGCCTGGACGAGGGTGTCTTGCGCTCGGTGCCGGACGCCAACATCGGGTCGATCTTCGGAATCGGTTTCCCGCCCCTGCACGGCGGCGCGTTGCAGTACGTGAATGCCTATGGTGTGCAGAAGTTCGCAGAACGTGCACGCGAACTGGCGGCGACGTACGGCGCCCGCTTCGAGCCGCCGGCCTTGCTGGACCGGAAGGCGGCGGCGGGCGAGATCTTCGGCTGATCACGGGCTGGTACCAAGTCAAGCAAACTCCACACATTCGAACAAATAACAGCGCGCCCGGTCTTGCGCCGGGCGCGCTTTTGAGCCATTGTGCTGCCACTTCTACAACGATTGACTTGCAGTACCGTGTGCCAGAACTCGGAGATGCTTAACACCGTTAAGTACCTCGGAACCGTGCGTCCCCTGCGACGTTCCCTCTCGGGAAGGTGGAATTCATGCCTGCTCATGTTCCGAACGCCGGACTCTCCCGGCGCGACCTGCTCAAGCGGACCGGCGGCCTGGCCGCCCTCGCCGCATTCACCGCGGCCTGTGGTGGTAATACCGGCCGACCGTCGTCCGGCGGGGGAAGTGGCGGCTCGAAGCCGAATCTCGCGCAGTGGTATCACCAGTACGGCGAGACCGGGACCCAGCAGGCGGCGCTGAAGTACGCCAAGGCGTACCCCGACGCGAACGTCGCAGTGCAGTGGACGCCGGGTGACTACGACGCCAAGCTCGCGTCCGGCCTGCTGTCCAGCAAGGGCCCGGACGTCTTCGAGGGCCACTTCAACATCAGCATGGTGAAGAGCAACCAGGTCGTGCCGCTGGACGACATCATGGCCGACGTCAAGGACGACTTCCAGCCGGGCGACCTGGCCACGAACACCCTGGACGGCAAGATCTACGGGGTCCGGATGATCATCGACCCGCAGGTCATCTACTACAAGAAGAGTCTGCTGGACAAGGCCGGGATCAAGCCGCCGGAGACGATCGACGACCTGATCTCCGCGGCCAAGGAGCTCACCACGAACAAGGTGAAGGGCATCTTCGTCGGCAACGACGGCGGCAACGTCATGGGCGGTCCGGCGCTGTACTCGTCCGGCGGCGAGTTCCTGACCAAGGACAACAAGCCCGGCTTCACCGGCGATCGCGCCGCCCAGGCCTTCGGCAAACTGCACGAGCTGTACGCCAGCAAGAGCGTCCTGCTCGGTGCGCCCACGGACTGGTGGGACCCGACCGCGATCAACCAGGGCCTGGTGGCGATGCAGTTCATCGGCATGTGGGCGGTGCCGGGAATGCAGAAGGCGCTGGGCGACGACATCGGCGTCATCCCGTTCCCGAAGCTCGACGCGCAGGCCAAGCCGGCCGTGTACTCCGGCGGCTGGACCCAGTTCGTCTCCGCGAAGAGCGCGAACGTCGACGCGGCGAAGAAGTTCGTCAAGTGGCTGTGGATCGACAAGGAGGAGTACCAGGAGGACTGGTCCCTGAGCTACGGCTTCCACATCCCGCCGCGGAAGAGCCTCGCGGCCAAGGCGGCCAAGCTGCAGAGCGGTGTCGCGGCCGACACGGTCAAGCTGACCCAGGACTACGGCTACACCGACAACCCGGCCTGGACGCCGAAGATGGGTACGGCGTTCACCGACCTGCTCACCAACGTCATCAAGAAGGGAGCTGACCCAGCTGCCGAGATCACCAAGGCCGAGAAGACCGTCAACGGCGAGCTGACGCGGTTGTTCGGATGAGCGCTCCGGCCAAGACGTCCGCGGACCCCGCCGCCACTGGTGAGCGGCAGGGAACGCGGCGTCGTCGTCACAAGGGGATCTCCGGGAACGGACTGTGGTTCTGGATCTTCGTCGGGCCGTTCGTGGTCGGGCTGCTGGTCTTCTCGTACCTGCCGATCATCTGGAGCCTGGTCCTCAGCTTCTTCGAGGCGTACAACACCGCGACACCGACGAAGTTCGTCGGGCTGCGCAACTACGTCGACATGCTCACCGACCACAACTTCCTGTCCAGCCTGGGCACGTTCACGATCTTCGCGGTGTTCATCGTCCCGCTGACGTTCGTGCTCGCGCTCGCGCTGGCGTTGCTGGTCAACCAGGTGAAGATCGCGCGGGCGTTCTTCCGGTCGGTGTTCTTCCTGCCGACCGCGTGCTCGTACGTCGTCGCGTCGCTGATCTGGAAGCTGTCGATCTTCAACGGCGTCCGGTTCGGCCTCGCGAACACCGTGCTCGGCTGGTTCGGGGTCGACAACATCGCCTGGCTGTCGACGGTGGATCCGCCGTGGTACTGGATCCCGCTGGTGACGGTGCGGCTGTGGCTGCAGCTCGGGTTCTACATGATCCTGTTCATCGCGGGGCTGCAGCGGATCTCGCCGACGTTGTACGAGGCGGCGTACGTCGACGGGGCGAAGCCCGGGTGGCAGGTGTTCCGGTACATCACGTTGCCGCAGTTGCGGGCGACGTCGGTCGCCGTACTGATCCTGAACCTGATCGCGGCGTACCAGGCGTTCGACGAGTTCTACAACCTGGTCGGCAACGTCAACTACGCGCGGCCGCCGCTGGTCTACCTGTACGGCATCTCGCTCGGTTCGATCCAGGACCTCGGGCACGGATCGGCCGGCGCGCTGATCCTCGCGGTCATCATCATGCTCGTGACTTTGCTGCAGAGCCGGATCTTCGGCTTCGGAAAGGCGGGCGACTGATGGCTGTCTCCGAACGTACGACGGGAACTCCGCAACCGATCGGCTTCAGCCGGAGCACGTGGGGCCGGGTCGCCCTGGTGCTGCGCTGGTTCGCCCTGTTCATCGCGGTCGTGCTGTTCCTGATCCCGTTCTACCTGATCCTGCGCAACGCGTTGTCCACCGAACAGGACATCACCGCTCCCGACTGGACGCTGTTCCCCTCGCATCTGCAGTGGAGCAACATCAGTGAGCTGTTCAACGACACCACGGTGCCGATGGCGCGGGCGATGTACAACTCCGCCGTCGTCGCGATCCTCGGCACCGGCGGACAGTTGCTGCTGGCATCGATGGCCGGGTACGGGCTGGCGCGCATTCCCTATCGGCACGCGGACAAGATCTTCTACGCGATCGTCGCGACGCTGATGATCCCGGGAGCGGTGACGTTCATCCCGTCGTTCATCGTCGTGTCGTCGTTCGGGTGGGTGTCCTCGCTGCGGGGCCTGATCATCCCGACGTTGTTCAGCGGGTTCGCGGCCTTCCTTTTCCGGCAGTATTTCCTCGGATTTCCGAAGGAGCTCGAGGAGGCGGCGCGGGTCGACGGCGCCGGGTACTTCGGGGTGTTCTGGCGGATCGTCGTACCGAACTCCCTGCCGTTCTTCGCGGCCCTCGCGGCGATCACGTTCATCGGCAACTGGAACTCGTTCCTGTGGCCCCTGGTGATCGGCCAGGACTCGTCGTCGTGGACCATCCAAGTCGCGATGTCGACGTTCATCACCGCCCAAACCATCAACATCCACGAGCTCTTCATGGCGGTAGCCGTCTCGATCCTCCCGTTGGTCCTGATCTTCGCCTTCCTCCAGCGCTACCTGATCCAAGGCGTAACCCAATCCGGCATCAAGGACTAGCCCCCCAACCGGCGGGGAGTCCACCAGGCTCCCCGCCACCACCTCGACCCCGGACGTTTGGTGGGGGACGTGAATCGGACACCGCTACGCGCCGGCTGACCTGTCGGCCGCCTCCGGCGGCGCGCGGACTGTTGCGTTGGGCGGATCCTGCGCGCGGTCGGATCGCTGCGCGGATCTCCGGAAACTAATCGTCAACTGGTGACAATTATGTTCCGGAAACCTGCCCGCCTCGTGCCGGCGATCGAACGCCGACTCGCGGAGACTAGGCAGTTCGAGCTCATGCGGCGGGTGGTGTCACCTGGGGTTGGGTTGGCGGTCGGCGAGTTTTAGGTAGATGACTCCGGTGATGGTGATGGCTAGCCAGAGGGTTTTGGTGGGGGTGAGGGTCTCGTTGAAGAAGACGGGACCTAGTAGGGCGGCGCCGGCGGAGCCTAGGCCTGCCCAGGTGGCGTAGCCGATGCTTACCTCGATGGTGCGGAGGGCCTGGCTGAGGGCCCAGAGGGTGAGCAGGAAGAACACGCCCGCCGCGACGGACCACTGCCAGACCGTGAAGGCGTGACTGCCCCCGACCGAGAGCGCGTAGCCGACCTCGAACGCACCGGCGAGCAGCAGCGTGAGCCACGCCGTACGGGAAGACTGATGCTTGGTGTTCATGCGATCACGATCCGCTCGAGAGTTGGAGCCCGACGACGCCACCGATGACCAGGGCGATTCCGATGGCCTTGTGCAACGTGAGTTTCTGGCCGAAGAGGAGTGCGCCGAGCAGGGTGATGCCGACTCCGGCGAGTGACGTCCATAGGGCGTACCCGACGCCGACGTCGAAGGTGAGAAGGGCGCGGCTGAGGAAGTACGTGCCGAGGGCGCCGGTGACGAGGGTCGCGGCGGTCCAGCCGCGGTGCTTGAAGCCTTGCGCCTTGCCGGCCGAGATCGCCACGGCGATCTCGAACACGACCGCGATCGCGAGGTAGAGCCAGTGCATGAGGTTCCTTCCAGGGACGGTGCGACCTCCTCAGGGTGGAACTTCACACTGGTGTCAGGTGCAACACTTGACTCATGCGGATCGGAGAGCTCGCCGAGGCGACCGGCGTGAGCACGCGCTCTTTGCGGTACTACGAGGAACAGGACCTGATCCGCTCGAGTCGCACCCCGGGCGGGTGGCGGGACTTCGACGAGTCGATGGTCGAGCGGGTTGTGATGATCCAGCACCTGTTCGCGGCCGGGCTCGGGAGCGCCGTCATCGGTGAGCTGTTGCCGTGCCTCGACGCGCCACCCGAAGAGCGCACCGGCGTACTGGAAATGCTCCTCGCCCAGGAGGTTCAGCGCCTCGAGGCCAAGCGCCGCGAGATCGACCGCGAACTCGACGTACTCCAAGCCCTACGCCAAGAAACGACCGCGCCCCGCTAAGAGGCCGCCTACGGGTGTGTGTCCGTGATTCCGATGACCTCGTCGAGGCGGTCCAGGGCGGCCTGCAGGTCGTCGACCTTGGCCTGGATGCGGTCCCGCTCGGCGCGCAGCATGGCTCGCTGCTCGGCGTCGGTGTGCCCGGCGTCCCAGCACGGCAGGAGTTCCGCGATCCTCTGGCTGGTCAGGCCGGCGGCGTACATCTGCTGGAAGAAGCGCACCAGAGTGACGGCGTCCTGCCCGTAGAGGCGCTGGCCCGACGGGCTGCGCTCCGCGGTGAGCAGGCCCTGCTGCTCGTAGTAGCGCACGGCACGTACCGAGACGCCGGCGCCCCGTGCCACCTCGCCGATGCGGAGCGGCCGCTCGGCCGACGTCGCCGTACCGTTCATGGTGACTCCTTTCACACCGGTCCGGACGGCCGGAACTTGCCCCTGACGTCAGCGTCAGGTTTTAGCGTACCGGACATGGACATCAACAACTCAGTTGCCCTTGTCACCGGAGCCAACCGCGGCCTGGGTCGCGCCTTCGCCCAGCGTCTGCTCGATCGGGGCGCGCGCAAGGTCTACGCCACGGCTCGCCGGCCCGAGAGCGTGGACCTGCCCGGCGTGGAGGTGCTGGCCCTCGACGTCACCGACCCCGTGTCCGTGCGGGCCGCGGCCGCGGCGGCCCCCGACGTCTCGCTGCTTGTCAACAACGCGGGCATCCAGACGGGGACCGACCTCGTGACCGGTTCCTTGGACGCGATCCGGCTCGAGTTGGAGACCAACATGCTCGGCCCTCTGGGGCTGATCCGGGAGTTCGCGCCGGCCCTCGCCAGGAACGGCGGGGGCGCGATCGTGAACGTCCTCTCCGCGATGTCGTGGTTCGGGACCGGCGGTGGCCACGCCTACCACCTGAGCAAGGGCGCCGCGTGGGCCATGACCAACAGCGTCCGCCAGGAGCTCGCGGAGCAGGGCACCATCGTGACGGGCGTCCACCTGGGCCTGGCCGACACCGACATGGCGGCCGGCTGGCCCGTGGACAAGATCGCGCCGTCGGACCTGGCCGACGCTGCGCTCGACGGTGTCGAGGCAGGCTCCGCCGAGGTCCTCGCCGACCAGTGGAGCAGGGACATCAAGTCCCGGTTGTCCGCTGTCGCCCGAAGAGTTCAACGCCGCAATGGACCGCGCCCTGGCCGCGCTGACGATCGCCTGACCCTGTCGCCTCGGGGCGAACTCGACCACCGCGCCGTCAGCCCACCCCACCTTTCCGGAACATAACCGCCAGCCGGTGGCAATTATGTTCCGGAAAGCCGATGCGTCCAGAAGAGCGTGTGCCCACCGGAGCCTTCGGGGACGAAGGATTCGGCGTCTACGACCAGACCTGCGTCGGCTATCCAGCTGCGGTACGTCGGGGTGTCGGTGTGGCTCCACCACATGGGGGCGCCGCCGTCGAGCCAGTTGTCGTCGGTGCCGGTCCAGGCGGTGTGGCCCGTCGTACAGACGAAGCATCCGCCGGGCCGGAGCCACGTCGCGATCCGGGCGAGGAGTTGTTGCTGCTCGTCCAGCGGCAGGTGGATCAGCGCGTAGAGCGAGACGACGGCGTCGAACGACTCGGCCGGGAAGTCGAGCGACATCGCGTCGGCGTTGATGAATTCGGCTTGCGGTACGAGTTCGCGGGCGCGGCTGATCTGGACCTCGCTGATGTCCACGCCGACCACGTGATGCCCCGCGGCGCTCAGCGCACGAGCCACGGGTACGCCGCTGCCGCATCCCACGTCGAGCACACGGCTGCCAGGTCCGAGTCGTGCGATCAGCTCGTCGATCCAGGACTGGTACTTCGAGTCGGCGTCGGTGGCGTTGTCGTAGCGGCGTGAGAGTGCGTCGTAGCCGCGGCGTACGACCTGCTTCGGGTCCTCCACGCTGCGGACGTTAACGCGTTGAGCGAGCCTCGGCGAGTTGATTCTGGCGGTTGGCGCGATGGGCCAGGACCGATGGGCGTTGGTCGGACGATTGGGTCAGGGTCTGAGTGCGGGCGGTGGGGGAGAGGTGGTCGACGTAGACGGTGCCGCCGATCCCCCTCCGCGAGGAATGATCGCGCCGATCGGGGGAACCTCCTCGGGAGTCGCCGCGTCTGCGGAGAAAGTGCCATTCGCACCAGGCACAGTTCGCGTCTGCCCCCGAGTGTGGAGCTTCCATGACCGACCGCCCGGCCGAGCCGGATCCCCGCCCCGCCGCACCCCAATCACCCACCCCCGGCTATCCCCAGTCAGGTGCCGCTGAGCACCCGTGGCAGAGCACCACCTATCCGCAGCAGCCGCCTCCACCCGCAGGCCCTGGGTACCCGCAGCACCTTTGGCCAGAGCACGCTCAGCAGCCTGTTGCCGCCGTGCCGTCCGGGGTTCATCGGCCGATGGGCTCGGCCGTGCCGAGTGTCCTCGCGCTGTTGCTCGGCGTGGCCGGGTTGGTCGCGCCGTTCCTGCCATTCTCGAATCTCATCGACCGGTTCCCGGTCCGCCAGTACCTGGCCTTCCCGTTCGCCCTACCGGCCCTCGCCCTGGCGATCGCAGGGCTCGCCGGCAACCGCCGCGGGAAGCCTGCGGCAGCGATCGGCATGCTCCTCGCCCTCGTCGCCCTGGGCGTCGGCGCGATCATGGTCTACAACTACGACTTCCGAAGCTGAGTGCAGCTGCTCAGGCTGCGGTGAGCGGCCCCGAGATCGTCAGGCGGTGACCCTCGGGGAGGACCAGGGTGAACGTGCGCCGGGACCATGGCGTGTCCTCGGGCGGCGTCGACTCGACCAGGCCGGCGGCGAGCGCGGCGTCGTACAGGGGATCGACGAGTACGCCGACCTCGACGGTGACGGCGGCGGGCGAGACGTCACCGGTTGTCCGTCGTACCTCCAGCCCGCTCTGACCGTTCCACTCGGTGAACCCGAGCCGTGCGAAGTCGCCGAACTGGAAGCGGACGTGGAGTCCTAGCAGCTCGCACAGCAGCCGCACTGTTCCGGCGACGTCGTGCACGTCGAGGACAGGAGAGGCTCCGAACGTCACGGGGTCGCTCGGCTCGGCGGCGCGGCCCATCACGACCGACTGCGCGATCTCGCCGTAGTTCGTGCGCGGCAACCGGCCGACGAGGTCCAGACCCGCGTGCCGCGCGACCGCGATCGACCGTACGTTGCGCGAGTCGATCCACGCCTCGATCCCGCTGATCGACGGCTGCTGCAGGAGGTGGTCGATCACGGCACGCGCGGCCTCGCTCATCAGCCCCGCGCCCCAGCGCTCCCGTCTCAGGTACCAGCTCATGCCCCGGATCGAGCTGCCCTGATCCGAGAACACGCCGATCACCCCCGCCGCGTCCTCGTCAGGCCGCACCCGCAGTACCCAGGTCCACCCACCGTTGTCCCCGAACTCCTGCACCAACCGCTCCCGCGACTCGTCGACCGACGCGGTCGGCGTCATGTATCCGCCCCGTGCCCACTCCGCATCCGAGAACATCGCGTGCAGCGCGCCGAGATCCCGGTCCAGATCGAGCGCCACCAGATCGAGTCGGGCTGTCTTCAAGGGTGCTCCTCGAAATCAGGTCAGGCGGTGGCGTGTTTTCTGTCTACGGTCAGGCTATGCGGATTGTTACGCGGGAGCAGGTCATTGCCTACCGGCTGCAGGTCAACAACCTGGTCGAACGGCTGCCGGTGGGCTCCCACGAGAAGGCGGCGTACGTCGGGTTGCAGGACACCGCGCCGCGGGACGCGTTGCTCGGGCTGCATGCGCGGATGGCGGGGTGTTCGCCGGCGGACTGGGAGCACCCGTCGCTGATCCAGACGTACAGTCCGCGGGCGGCCGTGTACGTGTTGCCGGCGCGGGACTTCGGCGTGTTCACGCTGGGCCGGCTGCCGCTGGATTCGGGGTGGATCGACGTACTCGCGGAGCAGGTCTGCGAGACGTTGGGTGGTCAGGAGCGGCGGCGTGGGGCCGGGATCCATGGGTTGCGTGAGGCGTGTGCGAGCGGGCGGATCGCGGTGCGGTGGGACACGACATCGATCTGGGTCCGGGAGGTTCCGCGACCGGCGATCGACCTGGACGACGCGCGGCGAGAGCTGTGCCGGCGACATGTTCACTGCTTCGGTCCGACCACGCCGAAGGTGTTCGCGTGGTGGTCCGGGCTGTCGCCGGCCGATGCACGCGTGGTGTGGGACCAGTTGGCTCACGAGCTGGCCGAGGTCGACTTCGACGGCGTACCGGGCTGGGTACTTCGGGACGACGAGGAGCGTTTGTGGTCGGCGGAGGCGCCGCGTGGCGTGCGGTTGCTGGCGGCACCGGATCTGCGGCTGTTCGGCCGCGACCGCGGCGGCCGGTTCATCGCGCCGGGTCTGCGGGCCCTGACGACGGCTGCCGATTCCTTCCATCCGAACGGGTTGATGGTCGACGGGCGGATCGTCGGTGCCTGGGGACGGAAGGGAGGTCGCGTCGACGTGGTGCTGTCGGAGAAGCTCAGCCGGGAGCAGTACGACGACGTGTGCGCGGAGGTGGCGAGCCTGCCGGTACGGGATCCGCGGCTCTCAGTCCGCTGACTCGACGGGCTTGCGGTTGCTGCGGAAAGTGGTGCGCAGGGCGGCGACGTCGACCTCGGGCAGGTGGTGTTCGACGAGGTCGAAGGTTTCCTCGATGAGATCGTGCAGGGTCTGCGCACCTTCGGGGGCGGGCCGGTCGAAGACTGCGCGGAGGCGGGTGGCGAGGACGGGTGGCGCCAGGGGTAGGTCGAGCGCGTCGAGGCGCTTGAAGGCCAGCACGTGGCCGGAGTAGCGGCCGTTGAGGGCGTAGAGGACGTTGAGCAGCTGGTTGGTCATGCGAACGAACTCGCGCGCGACGAGCAGCGGGTTGTCGCGCTCGAAGAACATCTGCCAGCGCCAGAACTTCTCGATGTTTCCGTTGTGCCGTACGACGGCGAGCGCCAGATCGCGTGGGTAAGTCGCCACGCGCTCCTGCCAGCGTGCAACGAGCTCCGCCCGCGGGCCGATCACCTCGCGTCCGTCGATGAGTCCTTGCGCCAGTTGCATGACCTGGCCGTCGGGTTTGCCCTTGAGCAGCTCATCCAAGGCGCTCTCGACCGTCTCCGTCAGTGTGTGGGCGACCTCGACCATCAGTTCGCCCAGGTAGAGGTGGTCGTCCCACGGTGGCCCGTCGACGTTCACCAACCGAACGTCAGTAGCCCCCGCAACCGCGCGCCGCTCGGCGGGCGTCGGCGGTCGTTGCCAGAACACGCCGACCTCGACATCCGACCAGCGATCCGCGTCTCCGCGGGCGGTCGACCCACCCAGCATCACCGCGTCGACGCCGTCCACAGCGGCGTACCAGTCGAGAACGGGCCGCACCATCTGCCGTCGCCAGCGTGCCGCCTCGGTCGCCATCACCGCAGTAGATCACGCAGGCGGGCGACGGATCGGGGACAATTGGCAGATGCCAGTCCCCACCTGCCCCTGTGGACAAGACCTGCCGTACGACGCCTGCTGCGGCCGCCTGCACCGCGGCGAAGCGACAGCCACCACCGCAGAGCAGCTGATGCGGTCCAGGTACGCCGCCTTCGCGATGCACGATGCGGCGTACCTGCGCCGAACCTGGTCCCTCACCACCCGCCCGGCCACCATCGACTTCACCCCAGGCCAAAAGTGGACCGGCCTAGAAATCGTCAAGACCACCGGCGGAAGCCCTTTCCACAGCGAAGGCACCGTCGAGTTCCACGCCCACTACACCAGAAACGGCAACCCAGGCACCCAATCCGAAACCAGCACCTTCACCCGAGAAGCCGGCGAATGGGTCTACGTCACCGCCCTCTGAGGACCACAGCCGGGGGTATACGTGTTGGCGCCGTCAGGTCGATAATGGCTCGATGCGGCGCTGGGGGCGGTGCCGCGAGGGGGAACAATGGGGACTGTTCACGTGTGGCGCGGTGCGAAGCTCGTTGCGGCCACCGGGGTGCTTGTCATGTGTGCGGGCTGCGTCATCAACGCGCCCTCCGCGTCGCCGACCAGTGCGTCGCCTCCACCGACAGCGCCGCCGGTATCTGCGACGACCAGCAGCTCACCGGTGAGTCCGCCGGTCAGCAGCCCGGACCGCGCTCCAGCCACTCCGGCCAAGCTGACCGGGCCAGGGACGTACACGTTCTCGTACCAGGGAGCGGTCGGCACGATTCAAGTGCCTGCGAACATCCTGGACCCGCGGTTGGAGCGGTACGGCGACTATCGCCGGCTGGCGAAGGCGCGGCCGATCACCTACCTGATCGCGCAGGTCGACAACAAGTCCGACGACACCATCAACATGTACGAGGTAGTTGTGGTGACCAACGACGGCCAGCAGATCGAGGCAACGTCCATCAGCGACTACATCGACACGTGGCGCGATGCGTTCGCGGGTGAGGACGGCGATGGGGCGAAGTACAACCGCGGCATCGAGCTGTCGAACTCGAGCAGCTTCTACCTGCATCCGGGCGCGAAGGGGATTGCGATCCTCGGCGCCAAGGAGCCGATCAAGACGGTCAAGCGGGTCTTCGTTTACCCCGCCGGAGCATTCGACCGGGTCGAGGCTCGGAGGACCAGCTAGGGCAGCTGGGGGAGCCGGCTCGGTGGAGGCGGCTCCCCGCGGTACTACTCCGCGATTTGGTAGGTCGGGGTGAGGGTGGCTCGGGCGAGGGTGTGGAAGGCTAGGTTGAAGCCGACTACTGCGGGGGTGGCGTCGGCGTCGACGTCCAGGGCTTCTACGTCGATGGCGTGGATGACGAAGTAGTAGCGGTGGGTCTGGTCGCCTGCGGGTGGGGCGGCGCCGCCGAAGGACTTGGTGCCGAAGTCGTTGCGGACGTGGAAGGCGCCGTTGTCGAGGCGTTCGGTGGTGCCGGCGCCGGTGGGGAGTTCGGTGACGGTGGCCGGGAGGTTGACCAGGACCCAGTGCCAGAAGCCGGAGACGATCGGGGCGTCCGGGTCGTAGCAGGTCACGACGAAGGCCTTGGTCTCCGCCGGGAACCCGGACCAGCTGAGCTGCGGCGACGTGTTGCCGCCCGCGAACGCGTGGTCGTCCGCCAGCGGCTTGCCGTCGGCGACGTCGGTGCTGGTGACGGTGAACGCACCGACCTCCGGGAGGAGTTTGTACGGGTCCGGTGCGACGGGACGGTCGAGCGACATCTGTGAGCCCTCCGGGATCTCGCGGGATGTGGTGATTCCGACACTACTGTCCACATCCCGCCGGTCCGTCCCGGGGGACACACTCGGGGATGCGAAGATCGGAGCGGTACGACGGGACCGTCGGCCGGACTGGTGAACGGGGACGGATGGAGGACGCGATGGACGGCGCGCTGGAGGGGTACCTGGAGCGGATCGCTCCGGCGGACTCCGGAGCAATGCGGGCGGCCGAGGAGCGGCATGCGCAGCTGACGAAGCCGGCTGGGTCGCTCGGTGTGCTCGAGGAGCTGTCGGTTCGGGTGGCCGGGATGACCGGGACGCAGGCAGTGCCGGCTCCGGCCGTGGTGTCGGTGTTCGCGGCCGATCACGGCGTCCATGCGCAGAACGTCTCGCCGTGGCCGCAGGAAGTGACCGCCGCGATGCTCGCGAACTTCGCCGCCGGCGGTGCCGCGGTCAACGCGTTCGCCAAGAACAACGGTGTCGACGTCCGCGTCATCGACGTCGGTGTCGCCACGCCGGTCGAGCAGCTGGACATCGTGCACGCGAAGGTCCGCCCGGGCACGCGCGATCTCTCGCAGATCGACGCGCTGACCGAGGACGAGGCGCGGGCAGCGATCACGGTCGGGTTCGACCTTGCCGACCAGCTGGCCCGGGACGGGTACCGCTGCCTGCTGACCGGCGACATGGGCATCGCCAACACCACCGCCTCGGCAGCGCTGATCGCGACCTTCACCGGCGCGACCGCCGACGCCGTCACCGGGCGCGGGACGGGCATCGACGACGCGGCGCTGGCGCACAAGACAGGCGTCGTACGGGATGCTCTGGCGCTCCACGACGTACCGCCGACCGAGCCGCTCAAGGCTCTGCAGGCGTACGGCGGTTTGGAGCATGCCGCCCTCGCCGGGTACATCCTCGGCGCGGCGGCCAACAAGGTCCCGGTGATCCTGGACGGCGTGATCGCCGGCGCGGCCGCGCTGGTGGCGCAGGCGTTCCACCCGGCCGTCATCGACTACTGCGTCGCCGGCCACCGGTCCGCCGAGCCCGGGCACGCGGTCGCGCTCAAGCAGCTCGGCCTGCAGCCGCTGGTCGACCTGGACCTGCGGCTCGGCGAGGGGACCGGCGCGGTGCTCGCGTACCCGATCCTGACCTGCGCGGTCCGTGCGCTCGCCGAGATGGCCACGTTCGAGGACGCGGGGATTACTTCGTGACGAACCAGTACCTGTCCGGTCTCGTCCTCGAAGGGCGGCGCGTGGTCGTCGTCGGCGGCGGTGGTGTCGCCCAACGGCGGTTGCCGCGGCTGCTCGAGTCCGGGGCGCGGATCGACCTCGTCTCGCCGTCGATCACGCCGACGATCGAGGGGCTGCTCGGCAACCCGTCGCTGACCTGGATCGAGCGCGGGTACGCCGCCGGTGACCTCGACGGAGCCTGGTACGTCGTGGTCGCGACGGATGATGCCGCGGTCAACGATCAGGTGTCGGCCGAGGCGGAGGAACGGCGGATCTTCTGCGTGCGATCCGACGACCGGTCCCGTGCGACCGCGTGGACGCCCGCGTCCGGGCAGCACGACAACGTGACGATCGGTGTGCTCGGCGGTGGCGATCACCGGCGGTCGGCCGCCGTACGGGACTCGATCCTCGAGGGGCTGCGGACGGGGGAGCTGGCCGCGCGGGAGGTGGATCGGCGGCCTGGCGTGTACCTCGTTGGTGGGGGACCGGGGGATCCGGATCTGATCACGGTGCGCGGGCGGCGGCTGCTGGCCGAGGCGGATGTGGTGGTCGCGGACCGCTTGGCTCCGCAGCAGTTGCTGGACGAGCTGCATCCTGATGTCGAGCTGTTCGACGCGGCGAAGTTGCCGCGCGGGCGGGCGGCGCAGCAGGAGGAGATCAACCGGATCCTGGTGGAGCGCGGGCAGCAGGGGAAGGTCGTCGTACGGCTCAAGGGTGGGGATCCGTACGTGTTCGGGCGCGGGTTCGAGGAGGCGCTCGCTTGTGCGGCGGCTGGGGTGCCTTGGACTGTAGTGCCGGGGATCACTAGCTCGATCTCGGTGCCGGCGGTTTCTGGGATTCCGGTGACGCATCGGGGGGTGACGCACGAGTTCACGGTCGTTTCGGGGCACATTCCGCCGTCGCATCCGGATTCGCTGGTGAACTGGGATGCGTTGGCTCAGTTGCGCGGGACGTTGGTCTTGCTGATGGCGGTGGAGAATCTGCCGGCGATCGCGGCCCGGTTGATCGAGGGTGGACGGGCCGCGGAGACGCCGGCGGCGGCGATTGCCGATGGCACCCTTCCGGGGCAGCGGATGGTCAAATCGGATCTTGCGGGCATCGCGCAGGCGATGGCCGACGAGGGCGTCGGCGCACCCGCGATCGTTGTCATCGGCAACGTGGTGGATGTGGCAGGTCAGGCGTGACGCTGGTTCCGGTGGAGGACTCGGGGGACTCGCGGCTGGCGGATTACGTTCGGTTGCGGGAGGTCAGTCTTCGGCGGCTCATCGAAGAAGAGCATGGGTTGTTCATCGCCGAGGGGGACAAGGTGATCCGCCGGGCGGCGGACGCCGGGTACGAGCCGCGGTCGTTCCTGCTTGCGCCGCGGTGGCTCGACTCGTTGCAGGACGTGCTGGAGAAATGGCCGGACAAGCCGGTGTACGTCGTCTCGGAGGAGCTGGCCGAGCAGGTCACCGGGTTCCACGTGCACCGCGGCGCGCTGGCGTCGTACAAGCGGCAGCCCGCCGTACCGCTGCCGGACCTGCTCACGGACGAGGTACGGCGGATCGCGATCTTCGACGAGATCGTTGACCACACCAACGTCGGAGCGGGGTTTCGCGCCGCGGCCGCGCTCGGTGTCGGGCTCGTCCTGGTCACGCCGACGTGCGCGGACCCGCTGTACCGGCGCTCGATCAAGGTGTCGATGGGCACCGTCTTTCAGGTCCCGTGGACCCGCCTGCAGAGCTGGCCCGGCGACCTGCGGCAGCTGCAGGACAACGGGTACGTCGCGGCCGCGATGGCGCTCGCCGACGACTCGA
Source organism: uncultured Actinomycetota bacterium (assembly GCA_963822475.1). Taxonomy (GTDB): domain Bacteria; phylum Actinomycetota; class Actinomycetes; order Propionibacteriales; family Kribbellaceae; genus Kribbella. The sequence goes on along the minus strand of CAWGHT010000004.1, from coordinate 159,585 downwards.
TCACGCTCGATGAGCTCGCGGACCGCAAGGACGACAAACTCGCGCTGATCTTCGGCACCGAGGGCCACGGCCTCAAACCGCACGTGCTCGAACAGGCAGACCTGACCGTACGCATCCCGATGGCGGGCGGCGTCGACTCCCTCAACGTGGCATCCTCAGCAGCAGTAGCGTTCTACGCCACTCGACGCTGAGGGGGAGCCGTGCGTACAACGGAACGCCTGGTACTGCGCCCGTTCCGCGACTCCGACCTGGAACCGTGGGCCGCGCTGAACGCGGATCCCGACGTCACGCAGTATCTCGGTCCACCGCTGGGCCGCGAGGATTCGGACCGGACCGCGTGGGCGATCAACGCGTCCTACGAAGCACAGGGTTTCGGCTTCCTGGCGGTCGAGCGACGCTCGGACGGCGTGTTCCTCGGCGCCTGCGGACTGAGCAAGGAGAAGTGGTACCCGGACGACCTCGAGGTCGGATGGCGGCTGGCGCGGGAGTACTGGGGCCACGGATACGCGACCGAGGCGGCCGCGTCGTGGCTCGACTTCGCCTTCAAGGAGGCCGGGCTGCCGCGGGTAATTGCGGTGACCGACACACCGAACGTCCGTAGCATCGCCGTCATGCGCCGGCTCGGGATGAGCTTCGACCACGAAGCGGTGCTGGAGGACGACGGCGTACCGTTCGACGCCACGATCTACTCACTCAAGGCGGAGGAATGGCGAAAGTAGTCCTGGTCACCGGCATGCAGGCCGCGGGGAAGTCCACGATCGCGCCGCTCCTCGCCGCCCGGATGGGGCCGCCGGCCGCGACGCTCGACGGCGATGTGTTCTTCCGCGGCGTGGTCGCAGGTGCCGAGGTCATGACTCCGGACCCGTCGGCGGAGGCCGTGCGGCAACTGGAACTCCGGTACGACGCCAGCGCCTTGGTCGCACAGCACTACGCCGACGCCGGTTTCGACTTCGTGTGCAGCGACATCATCCTGGGTGACGATGTCGAGCGCTGGTTCTCCCGGCTGCACGACGTCGACCCGTACCTCGTCGTACTCGTGCCGTCGGTCGAGTCGATCGTCGAGCGGGAGATCGGCCGTGGCGGCGCCAACTCGTACCGCGATTGGGGCCCCTCGCTCGAGGACGGCGTACGCGCACTGCAGGCCGGCCTCGACGACATCCCGCGCCGAGGCCTGTGGCTCGACACCACAGGTCAGACCGCGGCCGAAACCGTCGACGGGATCGACCTGGAGAAGGCCCGCTGGTAGCTCAGGTGGCCTGGGAGTCCTCGTGCTCGTCCTCGTGCTCGACCATCGGGGTGATGGGCCAGTCGGACGGGTAATCGGGGGCGAATTCCTCCGCCTCGGCGAAGAGGCGCTTCTTGTACTTGCGGGAGAGGCGGTCGCCGAAGACCATGCCCTGCGTGTGGTCGGTCTCGTGCTGCAGGCAGCGGGCCAGCAGGCCGTCGCCCTCGAAGCTGACCGGCTTGCCGTGCTGGTCGACGCCGGTGACCTTGGCGAAGTCCGGGCGGGCGCACTTGGTGAACGCACCCGGCAGCGACAGGCAGCCCTCGTCGCCCTCGTCCAGGTTGCGGTCCTTGCCCTCCGGGAGCTCCAGCGCCGGATTGCAGACGACGCCCTGGACGCGCTTGCCCTCCTTGTCGGGGCAGTCGAACACGAACAGCTGCAGGTCCACGCCGACCTGGTTCGCCGCCAGGCCGACGCCCTCGGCCGCGTTCATCGTCGCGACCATGTCGGCGACCAGCGTCTGCAGTTCGTCCCCGAAGTCGGTGACAGGCTGATTGATCCGATGCATGACGTCCTCGCCCCACCGCGTAATAGGCCGCACCGAACCATTCCCAGGCAACGTAGACATGCCCGAAATCCTAACCGCCCCCACCTCTGCGGCATCTTTGAGCACCCACCAACCGTTTCCGTGGCGCGTTTGTGGTTGGTGGGTGCTCAAAGTCGGGTGCTACTTGGCGTTGACCTCGTCGCGCCAGGTGATCCAGTCGCGGAGGAGGCCTAGGTCGTAGTCGGGGCCGCCGGCGTGGACGGTGAAGAGGCGGGTGCCGACGTCGAGGAGCGCCTTGCCGACCTGCTCGGGCGTCTTGTCGCCGACGCCGACCGAGCGCTCGATCTCGCCGGGGTCGCGGCCGATCGTCGCGCAGTGCTCGTCCAGTACGGCGTGCTTGTGCGCGATCGTCTCGGCGTCGCCGAAGCCGTGCCAGATGTTCGCGTGCTTGGCGACGAGCTTCAGCGTCTTCTTCTCACCGCCGCCGCCGATCAGCACCGGGATGTCCCGGGTCGGCTTCGGGTTGAGCTTCTCCCAGCGCTGCTCGATCCGCGGCAGCGCCTCGCCGAGAGCGTCCAGGCGGCCGCCCGCCGTACCGAACTCGTAGCCGTACTCGTCGTAGTCCTTCTCGAACCAGCCGGAGCCGATGCCGAAGATCAGCCGGCCGTCGCTGATGTGGTCGACCGTCCGCGCCATATCGGCGAGCAGGTCGGGGTTGCGGTAGGAGTTACAGGTGACCAGGGCGCCGAACTCGACCCGCTCGGTCGCCTCCGCCCAGGCGGCCAGCATGGTCCAGCACTCGAAGTGCAGACCCTCGGGCTCACCGCTGAGCGGGTAGAAGTGGTCCCAGTTGAAAACAACGTCAACGCCGATCTCTTCGGCCGCCGCCACGGTCCGCCGGATGTCGGCGTACTGGGCGTGCTGGGGCTGGACCTGCAGACCGATCCGTACGGGGAACGCGCCGTACGGACGGTCGGTGGAATCGGAAGCTGTCATACGCGGGATCCTATCCCGTTTTGCGGAGGACCCTCCGGATAGGTCACTGGGTGAAGTACGCCGCCAGGTGCCCGAGCATCGTGGCGACGCCGGATTCGATCGGGATCTGCTGCTCGTCGGACAGCCCGACGCTGCGGTAGTCGAGGCGCGTACGGCCGTCGGCGAGCGCGGTCAGGTCGACGGTGATCTCCTCGGCGGGCTGGTCGAAGTGGAAGACCAGGTGGTGCGGGAGGTCCAGCTCGCCGAAACGGAGCGTGAACGGGACCTCGGAGCCGTCTGCGGCGACGAACACGGCCGAGATCAGGCCGCCGGGGCGGACGTCGAGCGTGACCCGGTCGGACGGGGTGCTGAAACCTTCGGCGACGAACCAGGCGGCGAACGGTTCGGGCTCGGTGAACGCCCGGACCACCTCGGTGGGCGGGGCGTCGACGATCTGCTGCAGGGTGAACATGGCGGGGACCTCCGTCGGGATCGGGCTGACTTCACCACTGTCCCGCGAGGCGTTTACGGTTTGTTTTCGGTCGGGAGCTGGTCGGCGTAAACGGCGGCCCAGTCGCCGAGGGCGCGGATCGGGACCAGAAGGTCCTTGCCGGCGACGGTGAGCGAGTACTCGACCCGCGGCGGCGCTTCGGCGTACCGGGTGCGTTCGACCAGTCCGTTGTGCTCGAGGCGGCGGAGGGTCTCGGTGAGGACCTTCTGGCTGATGCCGCCGATCTGCTTGCGGAGCTCGCCGGGCCGCGCGGGTCCGTCCGCGAGCGAGTACAGCACGACCATCGGCCAGCGGCCGCTGATCAGGTCGGCGGCGACACGCGCCTGGCAGTCGGCGAAGAATCTCGGCTCCACCCGTCCATTGTGCGTCGGCCGTTGGACACCTGGAGGTGCGCATCGAACTGTCTACGGTCGGCATCATGCGAATAGGAACACTGGGCAACGGGTTGATGGCCGAGGCGCTGGCCTCGCAGTGGGTCAAGGCGGGCCACGACGTGATGGTGGGCGGCCGCGATCCGGGGCGCGCCGCGGAGGTCGCGCAGCGGGTCGGTGCTGCGGCGGGGACGTTGGAGGAGGCAGCGGCGTACGGCGAGGTCGTGCTGCTGGCTGTGCCCGCCGAGGTGGCGGTCACGGTTGCGGGGGTGGTGCCTGCCGGTACGACGTTGATCGACTGCACGAACGCGCTGGATCACCGGGACTTCACGCTGGCGCAGCCGGCCACGGCCGAGGCGATCAGCCTGGCCGTGCCGGGGGTGCAGGTCGTGAAGGCGTTCAACCTGGCGGCCGACGCGGTGTGGCGGCGCCCGCCCGCCGGCCTCGGGGTGCCGATCTGTGGGGACGGCGGGGTGGAGCAGGTCGCCGAGCTGGTGCGGGATCTGGGCTGTACGCCGGTGCTCGCGGGCGGACTGCGGCGGGCGAGGTTGCTGGAGGCAACGGCTGCGCTGGCGATCGGAATCTGGGTCAGCGGGGGAGACGTCCGAGAGATGTTCCCGCCGCTAGCTGCCGCTTTCGGTGACGTCCTGCCCGGTTGACGCTCGGGCGAAGAGCTCGTTCAGCTCGGCCTGTGGGATCTGGTCGGCGGCGAAGGTGATCGTGCCCTTCGTCGCCAGCTCCTCCGCACTGCGGCGGATGAACCCGAGCGCCGCCCGGGCGATGCTGCCGCCGAGGCTGATCCGGACGACCCCGGCCGCCTGCAAGTCGGCAACCGTCAGCGTGGAGGTGCCCAAACCGATGACGACGTTCAATGGCCCGTCGATCTCGGCGACCAGCGTGCGGATCGTGTCGAGATCGTTCACGCCCGGCACGTACAGGCAGTCTGCCCCGGCCGCGCGGAAGCGATTCGCCCGGTCGATCGAGTCGCTCAGCGAGGTCGGCGTACGCAGCAGCTGCCCGTCGGTCCGCGCGGTCAGCACGAACTCGTCCCCGGCCGCCTCGCGTGCCGCCACGATCCGCTCGACCGCGAGCTCGACGTCGTACAGCTCCCGCCCGTCGTAGTCCTCGATGTTTCCGCCGGCCAACCCGGCCTCGCGGGCGAGCCCGATCGTCTCCGCGACCTGCGACGACGAGGCGCCGTACCCGTCCTCGAGATCTCCGTTCACCGGTACGACGCTCGCCGCCGAGATCTCCCGCACCCGCTCGAACATCTGATCCCGCGACACCGCCGGCGCCCCGTCCGGAAGCGTGTGATCGCCCTTCGCCAGCGAGAACGCGATCCCCGCACTCGTCGTCGCGATCGCCGGGAACCCGGCCGCCGCCAGGATCACCGCACTCCCGGCGTCCCAGGCATTCGGCATCACGAACGGATCGGCATGCAACTCGCGGAACGTCGTCATACGCCCGAGTCTTTCATCCCGACTCTTCGGCGCCGGCCGAACTCAGCCGAGCTTCCCGACCATCCGTCCCACCGCGGCCCGCGCCTTCGGGCCGTTCACCAGATCGGGATCGCCCTCGGTGCCTTTCGTGTTCCAGTACAGGTAGAACACCGGCCGCGAGCCCGCCGGCAGACCTTCGAGGTACGCCGTCTCGCGGTCGATCTCGTTCGCCCGCGCCTGATCGCTCTTCGTCCGCTTGAACCCGCGCTCGGTCAGTCCCCACTTCGCCACCGCGCCGGGCGTCTTCTGCACGACCTCGCGGTACCACCGCACGTGCCCCGCGTGCTCGCTGACGATCGCGGTCGCGGGCTGCGTGCCGCCGCTGTACGTATCGGCGCCGTAGAAGTCCGCCTCGACCCGCCACGGCTTCGGGTCCTTCGTCCGCGGCTGACCGTCCCACTGGAACGCCATCGCCGAGTACCCGACCTTCACCTGCGGGTTCGCCGCCTTCATCACGTCCCGGACGCGCTTGAACGCCTTCGCGAACGTCGGCCCGTCCATGTCGTTCTCGGGCTCGTGGTACCAGATGAAGTACGTGTCCGGCCGGTCCTTCAGCCACACCGCGAGCTCCCGGAGCCGTACGTCGTACTTCCCGGAGCTGGTCGCCGCCGGCGCGGTCTTGATGCTGACGAACGGGATCAGCCCGGCGTCCCACGACGCCTGCGCGACCCCGGCGTACTTCTTCCGCAGGTCGGTCTTCACCGGCTGGACCCCGTTGACGAACTCGCGGGTCGCCCGCACCCCGGGGTACCGCTTCGCCAGGTCCTTCGGCGCGACGTCGTCGTGCACGCCCATCAGCACCGGCGCGGCCGCCTCCACGGGATTGTCTGAGGTGGCAACAAAAACGGTGGCGGCGAGCGTGATGCTCGCCGCCACCGCAATGGTCTTCTTCAGCATGCCTAGCTCCCGGTCAGTCGCCGTGCAGCCCCCCTCGCCGACCAACCATAGGGTGCGTTGGAGGCCACTTCAGGTCAGCTTCGAGGCTGCGGCCTGGTCGAGGAACCACAGGGTCCGGTCCTGGCCCATCGGGTGCGCGGCCGGGACGTCACCGCCGCTCAGCGCCTGAGCGACCGCGTCGGCCTTGTCCTCGCCCGACACCACGAACCAGATCTCCCGCGCCCGGTCCAGCCGCGGGAACGTCAACGAGACCCGGGTCGGCGGCGGCTTCGGCGAGTCGTGAACGGCCACCGCTGCGGCATCCGTCACCTGGAGCTGCGGATAACCAGGGAAGAGCGACGCCACGTGCCCGTCCGGGCCGACGCCGAGCATCAGTACGTCGAACTTCGGCGAGCCCGCGGCAGCCAGCTCTTCCGCGTACGCCGCAGCCGCAGCCTCGGCGCCCTGCCCGGTGTCGGCCGGCATCGGGTGCACCCGCGCCGGGTCGACGTCCAGGTGGGACAGGAGCGCTTCCCGGACCTGCGTCTCGTTCCGGTCCGGGTCACCGTCGGGCAGGAAACGCTCGTCACCCCACCAGAACTCGACCCGCTGCCAATCGATCTGGTTCCGGGCCGGCGACTCCGCGACAGCCTGGTAGACGACGGCAGCGACCCGGCCGCCGGTCAGCACGACCTGGGCGACGCCACCGGTGCTCTGGGCATCGACGACCCGGGTGATGAGCCGGGACGCGACGGCGTACGCCAGATCGTCGGCATCGGCATGGATCAGCAACTCGGCCTGCTTCATCGCTTCGCCGCCTTCTTGCCCCCAGCAACCTTCTTCGCAGGCGTCTTCTTCGCGGCTGTCTTCTTCGCCACAGCCTTCTTCGCAGGGGCAGTCTTCTTAGCCGCGACGACCTTCTTCCCAGCCGCGGTCACCTTCGCCGCCGTGGACTTCCGCGCCGTCTCCCCGACCTTCTTCGCGTCCGCCGGCAGCGCGTCCCGCTCGACCATGCACGCCAGCGTCTTCGCATACACGTCATCCGGATCGAGCCGCCGCAGCTCCTCGCTCAACAGCTCAGACGTCGTACGCCGCTTCAACGCCACCGGCCGATCCGGCTGCCCAGGCACGCTGAACGTCGCCACCGCACCATCCGGCCGCGTCAACGCAATCGGACCCGACGGCGTGAACAGCCGTACGGCGGTCACACCCGGCCCTCGCGAGTTCCGCTGCTCCACCGGCACCTTCAGCCGCGACTGCAACCACGCGGCCATCAGATCCGCACTCGCGTTCCCGCGAGCGGCCGTGACCTCGGCCCCGGTCACCTTCGTCGGGTACTGATCAAGGGCGGCCGCCATCAGCGCACGCCACGGCGTCAACCGCGTCCACGCGAAGTCGGTGTCGCCAGGCGCGTATCCCTCGGCCCGCGCGGTGTAGTCCACCGACGCCCGACGGGTAGCAGCCGCGTCGGTCACGCGGCGCCGGCCCAGCCGACCCAGCGGATCCTCGGCGGGAACGCGCGGCCCGCCGCCCGGCCACCAAACGATGACGGGGGAGTCGGGCAGCAGCAGCGGCGTGACCACGGACTCCGGCACCTTCGCCAGTTCACCGTGCAGCCGCAGCAGCACCGCCTCACCCGGAATGCCCTCGCCGACCCGCACCTCGGCGTCCAGGCCGGACGCGCCGCGGCCCGGCCGCAGGATCGCGACCAGGACCCGGGACGGGTGTTCGCGGCCGGCCTCGTTCGCGGCCTTCATCGCGTCGTGGTGGGACGACTCGTCGACGACCACCACGATGGTGCCGACCATGCCCATGGCCGGCGAGCCCGCGTTCCGCCGGGCCTTCAGCAGCGCCGACGCGATCTCGCTCGACGTGGTGTCGGTCAGGTCGATGATCATGGCCGCCTCCAGGCACGTCCGTCGCGGGCGAGCATCTCGTGGGCCGAGTCCGGGCCCCAGCCGCCGGACGAGTACTGCTCCGGCTTGCCGTGCCGCGCCCAGTAGTCGAGCACCGGGTCGAGGATCTTCCAGCCCAGTTCGACCTCGGTGTGCTGCGGGAACAGCGGCGGATCACCGAGCAGTACGTCGAGGATCAGCCGCTCGTACGCCTCGGGGGAGGACTCCGTGAACGAGCCGCCGTACATGAAGTCCATGTTCACGTCGCGGATCTCCATCGACGTACCGGGCACCTTGGCGCCGAAGCGGACCGTGATGCCCTCGTCCGGCTGGATCCGCAGCACCAGGGCGTTCTGGCCGAGCTCTTCGGTCTCGGTCTTGTTGAACGGCAGGTGCGGCGCGCGCTTGAACATCACCGCGACCTCGGTGACGCGCCGGCCGAGCCGCTTGCCGGTGCGCAGGTAGAACGGGACGCCCGCCCAGCGCCGGGTGTCGACGTCGACCCGCAGCGCCGCGAACGTCTCCGTCGCCGAGGACGCCGGGATGCCGTCCTCCTGCAGGTACCCCTTCACCTTCGAGCCACCGGCCCAGCCCGCCGCGTACTGCCCGCGGGCACTGTGCAGGTCGAGCCGCTCCGGCAGCTGTACGGCGTTCAGCACCTTCTTCTTCTCCTGGCGCAGCGACCAGGCGTCGAAGCTGACCGGCTCCTCCATCGCGACCAGCGCGAGCAGTTGGAGAAGGTGGTTCTGGATCACGTCCCGGGCGGCGCCGATGCCGTCGTAGTACCCGGCACGGCCGCCGATGCCGATGTCCTCGGCCATCGTGATCTGCACGTGGTCGACGTAGTTGCTGTTCCAGATCGGCTCGAACATCGCGTTCGCGAACCGCAGCGCGAGGATGTTCTGGACCGTCTCCTTGCCCAGGTAGTGGTCGATCCGGAAGACCGCCTCGGGCGGGAACACCGACTCGACGACCTGGTTCAGCTCGCGAGCGCTCTTCAGGTCGTGACCGAACGGCTTCTCGATCACCACCCGCCGCCACGAGCCGGGGTGCTCGTCGGTCAGCCCGTGCTCGGACAGTTGCCGCACGACCTCCGGGAACAGCCCCGGCGGGATCGACAGGTAGAACGCGTGGTTGCCGCCGGTCCCGCGGGTGACGTCGAGCTCGTCGACCGTCTCCCGGAGCCGCTTGAACGCCTCGTCGTCGGTCAGGTCGCCCGGCACGAACCGGAAGCCCTCGGCGAGCTGCTGCCAGACCTCCTCGCGGAACGGCGTCCGCGCGTGCTCCTTCACCGAGTCGTGCACGATCTGGGCGAAGTCCTGGTTGGTGTAGTCCCGACGGGCGAACCCGACCAGGGCGAAACCCGGGGGCAGCAGCCCCCGGTTCGCCAGGTCGTAGACCGCCGGCATCAGCTTCTTGCGGGCCAGGTCGCCGGTGACGCCGAAGATCACCAGGCTGCACGGCCCGGCGATCCTCGGCAGCCGCCGATCCTGCGGATCGCGCAGCGGGTTCACCGGACCTGTCGGCTCTTCGCCGAGCTCAGCGGTCATGGCCGCTTTCCTCCGAGTTGTCGTGTTACTTGAACAGGGACAAAAGCTGCTGTACGCCGGACGCCACGTCCGTCAGGTGCAGACGCAGTACCGGACGGCCGCGCTCCGCGATGACGCCCGCGTCACCGGCCGCCTGCGCCGAGATCAGCGTGCCGAACGTGAACGGCCGGTCGGGGATCTCGACGTCGACCGGGTGCGCACCGGTGATCTGCAGGTACACGCCCTCCGGGTGGCCGCCCTTGTGGTACTGACCGGTCGAGTGCAGGAACCGCGGGCCCCAGCCGAAGGTCACCGGACGGTCCGTCGTGGTCGCCAGCGCCGGCCGGATCGCGAGCAGGTCGGCGTCCCGCTCGGAGTCCAGGTACGCCATCACGGCGACGTAGCCCTTGGGCTCGAGCTTGCCCAGCAGCGCGTCGACCGCGCCCTGCAGCGAGTCCACACCGTCGAGCAGGCCCTCGGTTGCGCGGACCTCCACGACGCCGTCGGTGAACGCGGCCGCTTCCGGCTCCGGCTGCGCGTCGAGCAGACCACGCGCCGCCTTCTTCGCGCTCTCCACGTCCGGCTGGTCGAACGGGTCGATGCCGAGCAGGTAGCCCGCCACCGCCGTCGCCACCTCCCACAGGAGGAACTGGCCGCCGAGCGAACCCGAGGTCAGTGCCGTCGGTACGCCGCTGGTCGCCTTCTCCGCCAGCAGAGCGTTGGTGAGGTCGGCAGCCTCGCTGCGCAGCTCCGGCGCGGTCACCTCGACCGCGACCGGAAGTACGCCGGTGCCCTTCTTGCCGGTGCTCTCCGCGATCAGCTGCTCGGCCCAGTCCGGGAAGCCGACGATGTCGGAACCGTCGGCCGTGATGATCGCCTTGTCCCGGCCCGTGCTCGCCGCGAGCACCGCGCCGAGCCACAGCGCCGGGTTGTCGGTGGAGTCGGCCTGCAACTCCGGCGCCGCCTCGGCCGCCTGGTCGAGCAGCTCGGCGATGTCGGCGCCGGCCAGACCGGACGGCACCAGGCCGAACGCCGTCAGCGCGCTGTACCGCCCGCCGACGTTCGGGTCCGCGAGGAACGTCTTGCGGTAGCCCTCGTCCGCCGACAGCTTCTCGAACGGCGAACCCGGGTCCGTCACGACGACGATCCGCGACGCCGCGTCGATGCCCGCGTCGGTGAACGCCTTGGCGAAGGTACGGCGGTGGCTGTCGGTCTCGACCGTTCCGCCGGACTTGCTGGACACCACGATCACGGTCTTCGACAGGTCACCGTCCAGCGCGCGCTTGACCACGCTCGGGTCGGTCGAGTCGAGGACGACGAGCTCCACGCCCGCCGTCCGCGTGATGACCTCCGGCGCCAGCGACGAGCCGCCCATGCCGGACAGCACGATCCGGTCCAGGCCCTCGGACCGCAGGTCGGCCTGCAGCGCCTCGATCTCGGCCAGCAGCGGCCGCGAGGTCTCGTGCAGGTCGACCCAGCCGAGCCGGATCGACGCCTCGGACTCGGCCTCCGGGCCCCAGATCGTCGCGTCCTTCGCGGCGATCCGGGACGCGATCTTCTCCGCGACCAGCTTGTCGACGACCTCGGCCCAGTCGCCGTTCTGCGTGCTGACCTTCGGAGCGCTCACTTCGCGGCCGCCTTGAGGGCCGACGCGACGGTGTCCTGCAGCTCCGACCAGGAGGCGTCGAACTTCGCGACGCCCTCGTCCTCGAGCAGCTGCACGACCTCGTCGTACGAGATGCCCAGCTTCTCCAGGTCGTCGATCACCTTGCGGTCGCCGGCGTAGTCGCCGCGGACCGTGTCGCCGGTGATCTCGCTGTGCTCCTCGACCGCCTTGATGGTTGCCTCAGGCATCGTGTTCACGACACCGCGGGTGACCAGGTTGTCGACGTACAGGGTGGGGGAGTACGACGGGTCCTTGGTGCCGGTGGAGGCCCACAGCGGACGCTGCGGCTTGGCGCCGGCGGTCTCGAGCTCGCGCCAGCGGTCGCTGCCGAAGATCTCCTCGTACGCCTCGAACGCGAGCCGGGCGTTGGCGATCGCGGCCTTGCCCTTCAGCGCCTTGGCCTCGTCGGTGCCGATCGCGTCGAGGCGCTTGTCGATCTCGCTGTCCACCCGGCTGACGAAGAACGACGCGACGCTGGCCATCTTGGTGACGTCGTGACCGTTCTCGACGGCCTGCTCGAGGCCGGTCAGGAACGCGTCCGCGACGGCCTTGTAGCGCTCCAGCGAGAAGATCAGCGTCACGTTCACGCTGATCCCGGCGGCCAGAGTCTGGGTGATCGCCGGCAGGCCCGCCTTGGTGGCCGGGATCTTGATGAAGACGTTCTCCCGGCCGACGATCTCCCACAGCTGCTTGGCCTGCTCGACGGTCTTCGCAGTGTCGTGCGCCAGGGTCGGCTCGACCTCGATCGACACCCGGCCGTCCTGGCCCTCGGAGTCGTCGTACGCCGGCTTGAACACGTCGGCGGCGTCGCGGACGTCGCTGGTCGTGATCACCCGGATCGCCTCGTCGACGGACACGCCCTCGGCGGCCAGCCGGCCGACCGTCCCGGCGTACGCGTCGGCGTCGGAGATGGCCTTGGCGAAGATGGTCGGGTTCGTGGTCACACCGACCACGTGCTTGTCCTCGATCAGGGCCTGCAAGCTGCCGCTGGTCAGCCGCTCACGGGACAGGTCGTCCAGCCAGATGGAGACACCCGCGTCAGCGAGTGCTTTCAAGCGATCGTTCATGTGTCCGATGCCTTCTTCCCGAATGTTCTGTTGTCGTCTTCAGTGGGCGTCGGCCGGTCCGACCGGGCCGGCGGCGGCGCGCCCGGGCGGTACTCCCGGGCCGCTGATCGCCGCGGCGGCGGCGATGCTGTCCTTCGCGGCCTGCACGACCGCGTCGGTGGTGATGCCGAACTCGTCGTACAGCGTCTGGTACGCCGCGGACGCGCCGTAGTGCTCCAGGCTCACCGAGCGGCCGGCGTCGCCGACGATGTCGTGCCAGCTCTGCGCGATCCCGGCCTCGACCGAGACCCGGGCCCGCACGTCCGCCGGGATGACCGACTCGCGGTACGCGTCGTCCTGCTCGTCGAACCACTCACGCGACACCATCGAGACGACGCGGGCGTTGACGCCCTCCTCGGCCAGCTTGGCGCGCGCCTCGACGGCGAGCTGCACCTCGGAGCCGGTGCCGATCAGGACGACGTCCGGCGTACCGTCCGTGTCGAGCAGCACGTACGCGCCCTTGTGCACGTTCTCCGTGGTCGCGAAGCCGTCCGCGCCCCGCGGGAAGGTCGGCACGTTCTGCCGGGTCAGCACCAGGCCGGCCGGGCGGTCGGTGTGCTCGAGGATGGTGGCCCACGCGGCCGCCGTCTCGTTCGCGTCACCGGGCCGTACGACGTCCAGACCCGGGATCGCCCGCAGCGCCGAGAGGTGCTCGATCGGCTGGTGCGTCGGACCGTCCTCGCCGAGGCCGATCGAGTCGTGCGTCCAGACGTACGTCACGGGCAGCTGCATCAGCGCGGCCAGCCGGACGGACGGGCGCATGTAGTCGGAGAAGACCAGGAACGTACCGCCGTACGGGCGGGTCAGGCCGTGCAGCGCGATGCCGTTCAGCACCGAGCCCATGGCGTGCTCGCGGATCCCGAAGTGCAGCACCCGGCCGTACTCGTCGCCGGAGAACTCCTTGGTCGAGTACTCCGCCGGGATGAACGACGGCTGGCCCTTCGGAGTCGTGTTGTTGGAGCCGGCCAGGTCGGCCGAACCGCCCCACAGCTCAGGCAGCTCGGGCGCGAGGTTGGTCAGCACGTCGCCGGACGCGGCGCGGGTCGCGACACCCTTGGCGTCGGCGTCCCAGCTCGGCAGCTTGTCCTTCCAGCCGGCCGGCAGCTCACGCTTCGAGAGCCGGTCGAGCAGCGCGGCCCGCTCCGAGTTCGCGGCCTTCCACTCGTCGAACTTCGCGGTCCACTCGGCCTCCAGGGCCTTGCCGCGGTCGAGCGCCTCGCGGGTGTGCGCGATCACGTCGTCGGCCACCTGGAACGTCTGCTCCGGGTCCCAGCCGAGGACCTTCTTGGTCGCGGCGACCTCGTCCCCGCCGAGCGCCGAACCGTGGATCTTGCCGGTGTTCTGCTTGTTCGGGGCCGGCCAGCCGATGATCGTGTGCAGCCGGATGAAGCTCGGCTTGTCGGTCACCGCCCGGGCCGCCTCCAGCGCGTCGTACAGCGCCTGGACGTCCTCCTCGTAGCCGGTGCCGCCCTTCGTCCAGTCGACGTCCTGGACGTGCCAGCCGTACGCCGCGTAGCGCGCCGCCACGTCCTCGGAGAAGCGCGATGTCGGTGTTGTCCTCGATCGAGATCTTGTTCGCGTCGTAGATGACCGTCAGGTTGCCGAGCTTCTGGTGCCCGGCCAGCGACGAGGCCTCGGACGCGACGCCTTCCTCGATGTCACCGTCGGAGGCGATCACGTAGACCTGGTGGTCGAACAGGCTCTCGCCCTTCGGCGCGTCCGGCTCGAGCAGGCCGCGCTCGCGGCGGGCCGCCATCGCCATGCCGACCGCGTTGCCGACGCCCTGGCCGAGCGGGCCGGTGGTGGTCTCGACGCCGGCGGTGTGCCGGTACTCGGGGTGGCCCGGGGTCCTGCTGCCCCAGGTCCGCAGCGACTTCAGGTCGTCCAGCTCGAGGCCGAAGCCGGCCAGGTAGAGCTGGATGTACAGGGTCAGGCTGGAGTGCCCCGCGGACAGCACGAAGCGGTCGCGGCCGGCCCAGTGCGGATCCGCCGGGTTGTGCCGCATCACCTTCTGGAACAGCAGGTACGCCGCCGGCGCGAGGCTCATCGCCGTACCGGGATGTCCGTTGCCGACCTTCTCGACCGCATCCATCGCGAGCACCCGTACGGTGTCGACCGCGCGCTGGTCCAGTTCGGTCCATTCAAGCTTTGGGCTGGTCTTCTCCGTCACGCCGCCGGCGCTCCTCTCGATGATGATCTTCTCGCTCAGGAAGAGCCTACTGTGGCCGGCTCGTTCCGCTGCGCACCCTTCGACTGTTTGTCAACCGTTCAGCGGATCCGGCTGTTCCCGAGGTATCGGAGGGGGGTGCGAGAACTCTCCTACGGGGCGTCGTAGACTGCTGAATCGTCAGCGCCGCTCATCCGGCGTCAACCCACTCTGTTCGAGGTGTTCGTGACGGCCGTCGACCCGCGTCCCGCCGCGACGACGTCGTACCCGACGCCGCTGCCGGACGCTACTGCTGTGGTGAGTCCGTCGGTGCGCGACGTGGTGAAGGCGTACGTCGGTCTGACCAAGCCGCGCATCATCGAGCTGCTCCTGATCACCACCGTTCCGGTGATGTTCCTGGCAGCCGGTGGCGTGCCTGGTCTCGAGGTGGTCGTCGCCACGCTGATCGGCGGCGTGCTCGCCTCCGGCAGCGCCAACACGATCAACTGCGTCCTCGACCGCGACATCGACGAGCAGATGCGCCGGACCCGGCGCCGCCCGCTGCCGCGGCACGCGGTCAGCCCGCGCTCCGCGACGATCTTCGGTGTCGTGCTCGGTGTGCTCGCCACCCTCGAGCTCGGCTTCTACGTGAACTGGCTGTCGTCCGGCCTGGCGCTGGCCGCGAACCTGTTCTACGTCTTCGGCTACACGATGCTGCTCAAGCGCCGGACCGTGCAGAACATCGTCTGGGGCGGGATCGCGGGTTGCTTCCCGACCCTGATCGGCTGGACCGCGGTCACCGGCAAGCTCGCCTGGACGCCGGTCGTGCTGTTCCTGGTCGTCTTCTTCTGGACGCCGCCGCACACCTGGTCGCTCGCGATGCGGTACCGCGAGGACTACGCATCGGTCGACGTGCCGATGCTCCCCGTGGTCGCCACCCCGGTCGCCACCGCGCGGCAGATCATGGCGTACTCCGTGGTCATGGTGATCACGTCGCTCGCGCTCTGGCCGGTCGGCGACACCGGCTGGGTGTACCCGCTGGCCGCGATCGTGCTCGGTTTCGTGTTCCTGCGTGAGGCGCGCCGGTTGTTGCTCCGGGCCCACACCGGTGCGGACGGCGCCGCACTGCGCCCGATGCGGCTCTTCCACTTCTCGAATATCTACCTCGCGCTGCTGTTCATCGCGGCGGCCATCGACCCGCTCCTGCACTGAGCGTCGCCCGCCGGGCGCGGGGAGTTTTCCCGTTGACCTGATGGTGATCTGGTGTTGCGATGGGCTCCTGCCTGTGGAGGGGGATCCACGCCTGGGGAGGCGTAGCAGCAGGGGGATTCGCATGGGGGTACGAACACGCATCGCCGCGGTCGCGGCACTCGCACTGACCGGTTCGCTGCTGGTCGTGGGCCAGGCCGACGCCGGTCACAGCCACTCGAGTCTGAGGCCGGTGGCAACAGGTCTGGACGGTCCGCGCGGCGTCTCGACGTACGGGAACAAGGTCATCTACAGCGTCACCGACGGGTCGGTGTACGTGACCGACGGGCACCGGACCCTGAAGCTCGGCACGGTGCCGGGCACGGCTGGGTTCCCGCCGGCGATCGACACCAACAAGTGGGGTACGACGTACGCGCTGACCGGCGCGGGCGGTGAGCCGGGACAGCCGCCGGTGCCGGGGAGTACGACGCTCTACCGGATGCGGTACGGGAAGGCGCCGGTCAAGATCGCCGACATCGGCGCGTACCAGAAGAAGGACCCGGACCCGTACGACCTGGAGGAGAACCCGACCGACTCCAACCCGTTCGGCGTCGCGGCGCTGAGTGACGGCACGGTCCTGGTCTCGGACGCCGCCGGCAACGACCTGCTCCGGGTCTGGCCGAACGGCCACATCAAGACGGTCGCGAAGCTCAAGCCACGCGTCGTGAAGGTTCCTGCCGGTCTGCCCGCCACGGACCCGGACGGCAACCCGCTGCCGCCGGCCGGTACGCCGATCCCGGCCGAGGCCGTCGCCACGTCGGTGACGGTGGGCTCGGACGGCTACTGGTACGTCGGTGAGCTCCGCGGCTTCCCGGCCACGCCGGGGACGTCGCAGATCTGGCGGATCAAGCCCGGCTCGGTCGGTGCGGTGTGCGACCCGGACAAGCCGTCCAAGGGCAACTGCCAGCGGTACGCCGACGGGTACACGTCGATCGTGGACCTGGCCGGAGGGCCGCGGGGCACGCTCGCTGTCGTCGAGCTGGACAAGGCCAGCTGGCTGAAGTTCGAACTGAGCGGCCCGACGAAGGGCGGCCTGTTCCTGCAGTACCCGGGCAGGTCTCACAAGGCCGGGTACAAGCGTGAGCTGGTGAAGGACCAGCTGACACTGCCGGGCGGTGCGGGCTTCAACCGCGCGGGCCAGTTGTTCGTCTCTGCGTCGGTCTTCGGGCCCGGTGCGGTCTACAGAGTGAAGTACTGAGTGACACGCGGGGCGCCCGTCAGATGACGGGCGCCCAAGCGGCGGACCTGATTGATCAGGTCAGCGGTCAATTGAGGCCCAGAAGGCGCACTGGTGTTCCTTGGCCAGGTCGACTGAGGTGATTCTCTCCGGAGCGAGTGACTGGACGTGGTCCTTGTTCTGGAACGGCTGCCACCGCGGCTGACCCGGAGCGTTCGGGTTCCCGGTACGTGCGAACTGCGTCCAGTAGCGCATCATCGTCGCGGAGAGTCGTTCCTGTGCGGGTGTGCTCGGGCCCGGGAGCTGCTCGTCGGCGAAGAGGTACTGCAGTTCGGCGCCGTGGAACGCGCCGGTCGGGAAGTTGGGTTTCGGCAGCGTGGTGAACCACGGAGCGGTCTCGTCGGCGAACTCGTACGCGTACAGCGGTGTCTGGCCGGCCAGTGCGCGGTCTCGATCGAGGACCGGGCAGCCCCACGCCCAGTCGGTGACGACGGTCGACAAGGCCTCGCCGGCCGAATGGAACTTTTCGACGGGATAGCGGGCCAGGACCCGTTCGGCGTCCGACTGGTCGAACAGCGTGTGGATTTCTTCGCGGTAGCTGGCCGGGGTCGTCACTTGACCGGTTGCTGTTTCGATTGCCGCGGTGAACAGGCGGTGCTCGTCCCGCGTGGTGCCCTGGATGATCGGTACGTGGTGGAAGCGGCCGGTTGCGAAGGCGCGATCCGGGCTGAGGGGCAGTACGCCACCACCAACGGTGGGTCCTGATCCGACGCCCACGTCAGACAACTTGGCGAGCTCGTCCGTAGGTTTGGCCCGCAGGCAGGCCGCAGCCGTACCAGGGTCGGAGCAGCCGATGCCGGCCGCGACGTCGAGGCCGCGCTGCTCGCGCTCGGAGCGTGGCAGCGGGAACCAGGTCGGCGGTCCGGGCGACCATTTCCGCCCCGTGCATTCGGCGCTCTGCAGGATCGCCTTCTGGAACAGTCCTGCGGAACCCGGCGCGACCAGATGGGAACAGACGCTGGTGCCGCCCGCGGACTCACCGAAGATCGTGACATTGCCCGGATCGCCGCCGAACGCCGCCGCGTTGCGCTGGACCCACCGCAATGCGGCCTGCTGGTCTTCGAGGCCGAAGTTCCCCGAGAGGTGCCGGGCTCCGCCGTGGTCCAGCGCCGGATGGGCGAGGAAGCCGAAGATGCCCAGCCGGTAGTTGGGGCTGACCACGACGACCTGGCCGCTGTTCGCCAACTGCTGCGCGTCGTACAGACTGCCGGCGCCGCTGATGAAGCCGTTGCCGTGGATCCACACCATGACCGGCAGCTTGCGCGCGCCGCCGTCGCGGGGCGTGGTGACGTTGAGGTAGAGACAATCCTCGGTGTTGCTGGCCGGATCGATCAGCCCTTCGGCCTGGGCACAGCGGTTCCCGGGCTTGGCGGCGTCCCGGATGCCAGGCCATGGCGCGGCCCGTTGCGGCGATGCCCAGCGGAGCTTGCCGACGGGCGGGGCGGCGTACGGAATGCCTTGGAAGAGCCGGGCATCCGGGGTGAGCGTGCCGCGTACGGCCCCGGCGTCCGTCGAGACGACGGTGTTCGTCGTGGCTTCGGCTGCTCCGCCGAAGGCTGCTGCCGAGCTCGCGAGCAACGCTGCGGTCAGCAGCACTCCGAGCCGGCGAGAAAGGTGGTGATCCTGTTGTCCCATGGCGTGCTCGCATCCTCGACTGTATTTGTGGGTGGGTCTCACTAATATAAAGTGTAAGGTACACACGAAGTCAAACGAGGAGCCGACCTGATGCCGTTGACCGACGATGAGCAGCTACCACCGGGGCTCGTGCTGGCATGGGGCCTGCCGGCCAAGTCGAACCGACTCGGCCGGAAGCCGACCCAGAGCGTCGAGCACATCGTCGACGCAGCCCTCGAACTGGCCGATGCCGACGGGTTCGCGGCGTTGTCGATGCCCAAGATCGCCCAGAAGCTCGGGCTGACCGCCAACGCGATCTACCGGTACGTCAGGTCCCGCGACGAGCTGCTGGTCCTGCTCGGTGACGCAGCCTGGGGTCCGGCGCCGGACCGGGTCGTCGAGGCACCGGACTGGCGAGCCGCAGCGACCATCTGGACCCAGGCGATGGTCGATCGGTGCGACGTCCACCCATGGCTCTGCGATCTGCCCATCCGCGGAGCGCCGATGACGCCGAACCTGCTCGGCTGGGCAGAGGCGATCCTGAAGGTGCTGACCGGTGCCGGGCTCAGTCCCACCGAAAGCCTGTCGTGCGCGTTGCTGCTGGACGGTTACGCCCGGCGGATCGCCAGCGCGCGGCGCGATGTGCGCGACAGTGGCACGGACTCCGTCGAGCCGGCAGCGGTGACACGATTCCTGGAGCCTCGGCTGCACGAACTCGGGTACTCGGTCCTGGCGGCCCTGATGGCCGGCGATCAGTACACCGACGAGATCCACGACGCCGACGTGGCCTTCGGCCTCGACCGAATCCTGGACGGCATCGACGTACTGATCACACAGCGCCGGCAATCGCCTCCAGCCCCGCGGTGAGGTGGCCCGGATTCGACACTTTCCGTCAGGTGGCGGGTGTCCCGCGTTCGCCGTAGACGGCGGTGACGAGGGCGATCAGTAGGCCGGCCAGGAACATGTGGACGAGGACGAGACCCCACGGCAGGCCGGTGAAGTACTGCGTGAAGCCGACGGCGCCCTGAAGTACTTCGACGGCGAGCAGCCAGGCGGCGAGCTTGCGCAGTGTCCGTGAGGTCGCGGTCACGCGGGTCGCGATCACCAGGGCGATCGAGATTCCGAGCAGGCCGAAGACGACATCGGAGTGCAGCTGACTGACGAGCTCGGGGTCGAAACCGTTGCGGCCGGTCTCCGGATCACCCGAGTGCGGCCCGGCCCCGGTGACAATGGTGCCGAGGGCAACGGTCAGCCAGACCGCCGCCACGGCAGCCGTTGCGAGGGCGCGAACCACCGGGGGAGTGTGCGGGTACGGGCTGGTGCGCGACCGGCGCATCATCGCGACGGTCAGCGTGATGATCACCGGTGAGACCAGGAAGTGCGCCGAGACGATCCACGGGTTCAGGCCGGTCAGCACGCTGATGCCGCCGATGACCCCTTGCAGCGGGACCCCGAGCGCGGCCGCGGTCGCCAGCCGGCGCAGGTCCCGCCGGATCGGGCGGTAGCGCATGACGACCAGCCAGGTGAGGATCGCGACGATCGCGACGACGAACCCGAGCATCCGGTTGGTGAACTCGATCGCGCCGTGGATGCCGAGGGCGGCGTGCGGGACGTACGAGTCGTCGGTGCAGGACGGCCAGGTCGGGCAGCCGAGCCCCGAGCCGGTCAGCCGGACCAGTCCGCCGGTGACCACGATGCCGATGTTCACCACGATCGACGCCCAGCCCCAGCGCCGGACGACGTCCAGGCTCGGCTCGGGAACCAGTCGCCAGAATCCGCTGACTGGCTCAGTCTCTTGGGGCGGGGTCTCGGTCGTCATCACCGGCACACTCTAAAGGTCAGTCCCAGCGGAAGGTGCGGGAGACCAGGTACCCCAGCACGCCCGCCCAGAGTGCCAGCGACAGCGCCGCGGCCCACGGAATCACCCCTTCGACCGTCGAATTCGCGATCCCGTTGGCGAGCGCGGCACTCGGCAGCAGACGTACGACGCCTTGCATACCGGCCGGGTACTCGTCGACGGGCGTCATGATCGCGCCGCCCACGAGCAGCAGCAGGTACAGCAGGTTCGCCGCGGCGAGCGTCGCCTCGGCCCGCAGTACGCCGGCCATCAGCAGACCCAGCGACGCGAAGGCCGCCGTACCGCACAGAACCGTGAGGACGACGCCGAAGACGGCCTCGACTCCGCCGATCGGCTTCCATCCGAGCGCGAACCCGGTGCCGATCAGGACGACCAGCTGGATGACCTCGACGATCAGGACCGCGCCGATCTTTCCCGCGAGGAGACCGGTGCGGGACAGCGGCGAGGCACCCAGGCGCTTGATGACGCCGTACCGGCGCTCGAAGCCGGTTGCGATCGCCAGCGAGGTGAACGACGAGGACAGGATCGCGAGCGCGAGCACCCGGGGGACTGCCTCGTCGATCGGCCGGCCGCCTCCGAGCGGCAGCCGCTCGCCGAGGCCGGTCCCGCCGAGAAGAAGCAGCAGACCGAGCGGAATCACCAACGCGAGCAGCAACTGCTCGCCGTTGCGGAGGAGCAGCTTGAACTCCATCCGGGTGTGCGCGAGCACCTTCCGCGGCCAGGGCGCGCTGCCCGGCCGTGGGGCGTACGTCGCGGCGCTGCTCATCGTGTCTCCCGCTTCGGCGCGGTCAGTTCGAGGAAAACGTCCTCGAGGGACTTCGTGTGGTGTTCGGTGAGAGAGTCCGGGGTGCCCGAGGCGATCACCTTGCCGGCCGACACCACATGCACCTGGTCGGACAGCTGCTCGGCCTCGTCCATCGCGTGCGTCGTCAGTACGACGGTCACGCCGTCGTCGCGCAGGTCGCGGATCAGCTGCCAGATCTCGCGCCGGCCGTGCGGGTCCAGCCCGGTGGTCGGCTCGTCCAGGAACGCGATCTCCGGCCGTCCGACGATCGCCAGCGCGAACGACAACCGCTGCTTCTGCCCGCCAGAGAGGCGCCGGTACGGCGTTCGCCCGCAGCTGCCCAGGTCGAGGCGCTCCACCAGGGCGGGCACGTCGAGCGGGTGGGTGTGCAAAGTGGCGACGTACCGGAGCATCTCGACCGCGCGGACGCCCGACCAGGCGCCGCCCTCCTGGAGCATGACGCCGATCCTCGGCATCAGCTCGTCGTGGTCGGCGAGCGGGTCCAGGCCGAGGACCCGGACACGGCCCGAGTCCGGGCGCCGGAAGCCCTCACAGGTCTCCACGGTCGTGGTCTTGCCGGCGCCGTTCGGGCCGAGCACGGCCGTCACCGTTCCGGCGGCTACGGTGAGACTGAGACCGTCGACCGCGGTCTTCTCGCCGTACCGCACGACGAGGTTGTCGATCTCCACCGCGACTGGCACACCGGCAGCATAGAGAACGGCCCGGAGTGACCTCGCTCACGGTCGGGTCCCGTGCCCCGCGTGGACCGCGGGAACCGGTTAGGGGAGCCTTATTTGAAGGCCCCGGTGAATTACGCGACACTGATGTTGTGAAAACTCCTGCGACCGACCGAGCCGTGCCCCACGGCGCTGCCGGCGCGCGGGACGAGTCCACCAGGGACAGGGTCGCACGTTCGATCCTGACCAACGGCCCGTCCAGCGCCGCGGTGCTGGCGGAACGGCTCGAACTGACCCCGGCGGCGGTTCGCCGGCATCTGGACCACCTGCTCGACGAGGGCCTGGTGGAATCCCGCGAGGAACGCGTCTACGGCCCCCGTGGCCGCGGCCGCCCGGCGAAGGTGTTCGTGCTGACCGACTCCGGCCGGCACGCCTTCCACCAGGCGTACGACGACCTCGCGGCGACCGCGATGCGGTTCATCGCCGAGGCCGGCGGTGACGACGCCGTGGCAGAGTTCGCGCGGCGCCGAGTCTCCGAGGTCGAGGAGCGCTACCGGGAACTGCTCGCGCAGGCTCCCGAGAGCAAGAAGACGGAGGTGCTCGCCCAGGCCCTGACGGCCGACGGCTACGCGGCCTCCACGGCGGAGGCGGGCCACGGCGCCCAGCTCTGCCAGCACCACTGCCCGGTCGCGCACGTGGCCGAGCAGTTCCCCCAGCTGTGCGAGGCCGAGACCGAGGTGTTCTCGAGACTCCTCGGCAAGCATGTACAGCGACTGGCCACCATCGCCCACGGCGACGGTGTGTGTACGACGCATATCCCGGGCCCTGCCCCTGCGGCCCCTGTATCCGACAGCGAATCTGCGAGGACTGCTCGATGACGCAAACCGCTCACCCCGAACTGGAAGGCCTCGGCAACTACCAGTACGGCTGGTCCGACTCCGACGCCGCCGGGGCGATCGCCCAGCGCGGCCTGAGCACGGACGTGGTGCGGGGCATCTCCGCCCTCAAGAACGAGCCGGAGTGGATGCTCGACCTGCGGCTGAAGGGCCTGAAGCTCTTCGACCGCAAGCCGATGCCGTCCTGGGGCGCCGACCTGTCCGGGATCGACTTCGACAACATCAAGTACTTCGTCCGGTCGACCGAGAAGCAGGCGACCAGCTGGGAAGAGCTGCCCGAGGACATCAAGAACACCTACGACAAGCTCGGCATCCCGGAGGCGGAGAAGCAGCGCCTGGTCGCCGGCGTCGCCGCGCAGTACGAGTCGGAGGTCGTCTACCACCAGATCCGTGAGGACCTGGAGGCGCAGGGCGTCATCTTCCTGGACACCGACACCGGCCTGCGCGAGCACCCGGAGATCTTCCAGGAGTACTTCGGCTCCGTCATCCCGGTCGGCGACAACAAGTTCGCGTCGCTGAACACCGCGGTCTGGTCCGGCGGCTCGTTCATCTACGTCCCCAAGGGCGTCAAGGTGGACATCCCGCTGCAGGCGTACTTCCGGATCAACACCGAGAACATGGGCCAGTTCGAGCGGACCCTGATCATCGTCGACGAGGACGCCTACGTGCACTACGTCGAGGGCTGCACGGCGCCGATCTACAAGTCGGACTCGCTGCACTCCGCGGTCGTCGAGATCATCGTGAAGAAGGGCGCCCGCTGCCGCTACACGACGATCCAGAACTGGTCGAACAACGTCTACAACCTGGTCACCAAGCGCGCCACCTGCGAAGAGGGCGCGACCATGGAGTGGATCGACGGCAACATCGGCTCCAAGGTGACGATGAAGTACCCGGCTGTGTACCTGATGGGCGAGCACGCCAAGGGCGAGACCCTGTCGGTCGCGTTCGCGGGCGAGGGCCAGCACCAGGACGCCGGTTCCAAGATGGTGCACAACGCGCCGTACACCTCCAGCTCGATCGTCTCGAAGTCGGTGGCCCGCGGTGGCGGCCGGACGTCGTACCGCGGTCTGGTCGAGGTGGCGCCGGGCTCGCACCACAGCAAGTCCACGGTGCGCTGTGACGCGCTGCTGGTCGACACCATCAGCCGTTCGGACACCTACCCGTACGTCGACGTCCGCGAGGACGACGTGGCGATGGGTCACGAGGCGACCGTGTCCAAGGTCAGCGACGACCAGCTCTTCTACCTGATGAGCCGGGGCATGGCCGAGGACGAGGCGATGGCGATGATCGTCCGCGGCTTCATCGAGCCGATCGCCCGCGAACTCCCGATGGAGTACGCGCTGGAACTCAACCGGCTCATCGAGCTGCAGATGGAAGGGGCCGTCGGCTGATGTCCGCCGCTGAAACCCTTGTTGCTACCGGCAACAAGGCGCACTCCCACGGACCGGGTTCGCCGGTCCCGCTCCAGGCACGCAGCGAGCGGCCGACGTCGTACGACGTGGCCGACTTCGCGGTGCCGAACGGACGCGAGGAGGAGTGGCGCTTCACCCCGGTCAAGCAGCTGAAGGCCCTGTTCGACGACGCGGCCGGCACCGAGACCCCGAAGATCGACGCCTCCGGACCGGAGGGCGTCGTCTTCGAGACCGTCGCGGCCGACTCGCTGAAGGTCGGCACGCCGCAGGACCGGTCCGCGGCCGTCGCCTGGAACCATGCGGGCGAGGCGTTCGCGGTCCGGATCCCGGTCGAGGCCGAGCTGACCGAGCCGGTGCACGTGAACGTCGCGAGCCTCGGTTCCCGCGGCTTCAGCCACCTGATCGTGGACGCCGGCCGCCACAGCAAGGCGATCGTGATCATCGATCACACCGGCGCCGGTGAGCTCGGCAGCAACGTCGAGATCGTCGTCGGCGACGGGGCCGAACTCCGCGTGGTCAGCATCCAGCAGGGCGACCACGAGTCGATCCACCTCGGCCAGCACGACGCGCTGGTCGGCCGGGACGCGAAGCTGCACCACGTCGTCGTGACGCTGGGCGGCAAGATCGTCCGGATCGCCACCAACGTCCGGTACGCCGGACCTGGCGGCGACGCCGAACTCCTCGGGGTGTACTTCGCCGAGTCGGGTCAGCACCACGAGAACAGGCTGTTCGTCGACCACGAGGCGGTGCAGTGCAAGAGCAACGCGATCTACAAGGGTGCGCTGGCCGGTGACCACGCCCGCTCGGTCTGGATCGGCGACGTGCTGATCCGGGCCGCGGCCGAAGGCACCAGCACCTTCGAGCTGAACCGGAACCTGGTGCTCACCGACGGCGCCCGCGCCGACTCGGTGCCGAACCTGGAGATCGAGACCGGCGAGATCGAGGGCGCGGGGCACGCCTCCGCGACCGGCCGGTTCGACGACGAGCAGCTGTTCTACCTGCAGGCCCGCGGCATCCCCGAGGACGCGGCCCGGCGGCTGGTGGTGTCCGGCTTCTTCAACGACATCATCGGCAAGATCGGCGTACCCGAGGTCACCGAGCACCTGCACGACGTGATCGAGGAGAAGCTGGCGCGGGCCGCGGAGTTGAGCGCATCGGCCAAGGCGGTTGTCGGGCAGTGAGAGTGACACGATGAGCGACACGTTCGAGCGCGCCTGCGCCGCCGCCGACGTCCCCGACGAGGGTGTGATCCCGGTCGAGGTCGGCGGTGTGGAGGTCGCGGTCGTGAAGAGCGACGGACAGTACTTCGCGGTGCGGGACGAGTGCTCGCACGCGCAGATCCAGCTGTCCGAGGGTGACGTCGGCGAGTGCGAGATCGAGTGCTGGCTGCACGGGTCCCGCTTCGACCTGCGCACCGGCGAGCCGACCAGCCTGCCGGCGTACGACCCGGTGCCGATCTACCCCGTGCGCCTCGACGGCGACGACGTACTCGTCGATGTGAAGAACCCCCTGAACCAAGCATCCCTGTAAACAGACGGAGATAGAAGAAACCCATGGCGACACTCGAGATCCGCGACCTGCACGTGTCGGTCGACACCGAGAACGGCCCGAAGGAGATCCTGCGCGGCGTCGACCTGACCATCGCGGCCGGTCAGACGCACGCGATCATGGGCCCGAACGGCTCCGGCAAGTCGACGCTGGCGTACTCGATCGCCGGGCACCCGAAGTACAACATCACCAGCGGCACGGTGACGCTCGACGGCGAGGACGTGCTGGACATGGCCGTCGACGAGCGCGCCCGGGCCGGCCTGTTCCTGGCGATGCAGTACCCGGTCGAGGTGCCGGGGGTGTCGGTGGCGAACTTCCTGCGGACGGCCAAGACCGCGATCGACGGCGAGGCGCCGAAGCTGCGCACCTGGGTCAAGGACGTGAACAAGGCGCTGTCCGACCTGGACATGGACCCGTCCTTCGGGACCCGCAACGTCAACGAGGGCTTCTCGGGCGGTGAGAAGAAGCGCCACGAGATCGTCCAGCTGGAGCTGCTGAACCCGAAGATCGCGATCCTCGACGAGACCGACTCCGGCCTCGACATCGACGCGCTGAAGATCGTCTCCGAGGGCGTCAACCGGTTCGCCGGCCAGGGTGACAAGGGCGTCCTGCTGATCACCCACTACACGCGGATCCTGCGCTACATCAAGCCGGACTTCGTGCACGTCTTCGTCGACGGCCGCGTCGCCGAGGAAGGCGGCCCGGAGCTCGCCGAGGAGCTGGAAGCCAACGGCTACGAGCGCTTTCTGAAGGCGAGCACGAAGGCATGACAACCACCCGGACCTTCAGCAGCCCCCTGGACCTGCAGTCTGTCCGGGCGGACTTCCCGATCCTGTCCCGCGAGCTCGCGGGCGGGTTCCCGCTGGTCTACCTGGACTCGGCGAACTCCTCGCAGAAGCCGCGCCAGGTGGTCCAGGCGATCGAGGACCACTACCTCGTGCACAACGCCAACGTCGCCCGCGCCATGCACCAGCTCGGTGCCGAGGCGACCGCGGCGTACGAAGGCGGCCGGGACAAGGTGGCCGCGTTCATCGGCGCCCCGAACCGGGACGAGATCGTCTTCACCAAGAACGCCTCCGAGGCGCTCAACCTGGCCGCGCACACGCTCGGCGCGTCGCTGAAGCCGGGCGATGTCGTGGTGGTCTCCGAGATGGAGCACCACAGCAACATCGTCCCGTGGCAGCTCGCGTGCGAGCGGACCGGCGCGACGCTGAAGTGGTTCGGCGTGACCGAGGACGGGCGGCTGGACCTCAGCAACATCGAGGAGCTGCTCACCGAGAACACCAAGGTCGTCGCCCTCACCTGGGTGTCGAACGCGCTCGGCACGATCAACCCGATCAGCGACATCGCCGCCAAGGCGCACGCGGTCGGCGCGACCGTCGTGGTCGACGCGTCGCAGGCGGTCCCGCAGTTCCCGGTCGACGTGTCCACGCTCGGCGCGGACCTGCTGGTCTTCACCGGTCACAAGGTCGTCGGCCCGACCGGTATCGGCGTGCTCTGGGGCCGGTACGAGCTGCTCGCGTCGCTGCCGCCGTTCCTCGGTGGCGGCGAGATGATCGAGGTCGTCCGGATGACCGGTTCGACGTACGCGCCGCCGCCGGCCCGGTTCGAGGCCGGTACGCCGCCGATCGCGCAGGCGGTCGGGCTCGGTGCGGCCATCGACTACCTGTCCGGGATCGGGATGGACAAGATCGCCGCGCACGAGCACGCGATCGTCGAGTACGCGCTCGAAGGACTGAAGACGGTCCCCGGCCTGACGCTGCTCGGGCCGACCGACGCGACGGACCACGGCGGCGCGATCAGCTTCGCGCTGGACGGCGTCCACCCGCACGACGTGTCGACCGTGCTGGACACCCGGGGGATCGCTGTCCGGGCCGGGCACCACTGCGCGCGGCCGGTGCACGAGCGGTTCGGAATGCAATCGTCGACCAGAGCGTCTTTCTACCTGTACACGACTCCCGAGGAGGTCGACGCGCTCGTCGACGGGCTCGGATTCGTCCGATCGTTCTTCAAGGTGGATTGATATGCAGCTCGACAGCCTGTACCAGGAGATCATCCTGGACCACTACCGCAGCCCGCACCACAAGGGCCTCGCGGACCCGTACGACGTGGAGGTGCACCACGTGAACCCGTCCTGCGGGGACGAGGTCACGCTCCGGGTCGAGCTCGACGGCGACACCGTGAAGGGCGTCACGCACGACAGCGTCGGCTGCTCGATCAGCCAGGCGGCCACGTCGGTGATGTCGGACCTGGTGATCGGCAAGCCGGTGGCCGAGGGTATGGCGACGTACGAGAAGTTCCTCGAGCTGATGCAGGGCCGCGGGAATGTCGAACCGGACGAAGAGGTTCTGGAGGACGGCGTCGCGTTCGCGGGCGTCGCGCAGTTCCCGGCCCGGGTGAAGTGTGCGCTGCTGGGCTGGTCGGCCTGGCGGGACGCGACCGCCCAGGCACTCGCCGCGAATCAAGGAGTGAAGAATGCCTGACCAGACCGACGAGAAGATCGAGCTGCCCGAGGTCGACCTCGCAGCGGCTCAGGCGGGTACGACGCCGCCCAAGGTCGAGGATGTCAACGAGGCCCTCAAGGACGTCGTCGACCCCGAGCTCGGCATCAACGTGGTCGACCTGGGCCTGATCTACGGCATCACCGTCGACGACACCAGTACGGCGATCATCGACATGACGCTGACGTCCGCGGCCTGCCCGCTGACCGACGTGATCGAGGACCAGACCCGGATGGCGCTCGAGGGCCTCGTGAACGACTTCCGGATCAACTGGGTCTGGATGCCGCCGTGGGGCCCGGAGAAGATCACCGACGACGGCCGCGACCAGCTGCGCGCGCTGGGTTTCAACGTCTGAGTGTTTCCGCAGTGCGAGAGCCCGGGTCAGGTGGCCCGGGCTCTTCGCATGTGCTCAGAACGGTGGCGGTCCGACGATCTGGATGGCGCCGGTCTGCTCGGCGACGTCCCGGATCCGGTCGAAGTCGACCGGGATCGGCCGGCTTCCCTCCGGAGCGGGTTCGCTGGCGAGCCGGAAGAACGCCTCGTCGGTGCCCGGTGTCAGGAGCGTCAGCATCCTGGTCGTCGGGGAGACGACCGTGAAGGCGTGCGGTACGCCGCGGGGAATCACCACGACTCCACCGGCCGAGAGGCCACGCTTCTTCCCGTCGAGGTCCAGCAGGATCTCTCCGTCGAGCACGTAGAACGTCTCGTCCGACGCGGGGTGGATGTGCAGCGGTGTGACTTTGCCCTGCTCGCCGACGAACTCGAACAGCAGGAACGCACCTCCGGTCTCCGCCGAGGTCGCCAGCCAGGTCTGCAGCCCGCCGCCGCTGAACCACCGCCGTTCGCCCTCGCCGTGATCGCGGACCGTCGCAGCCAGTGTGGTCATGTCGAACACCCCTCCCGTTTGTGGGACTCGAGTCCCATTACGAAAGTAAGGTACCGTGTATGCCATGTCAACGGCGTACGAGCAGTCCGGCCGGACCCGGCAGAAGCAGCGCACGCGCAACGACCTGATCGCCGCCGCTCGTGAGTTGATCACCCAGGAGGGGTCGGCTCCGACGGTCGAGGAGGCCGCGGCGGCTGCGTCGATCTCGCGGACGACGGCGTACCGGTACTTCCGCAGTCAGGGGGAGCTGCTCGCCGCCGCCCACCCGGAGGTCGAGCTCACGTCCTTGTTGCCGGCCGACAGCGGTGACGACCCCGAGGCTCGGCTCCTCGCGGTCGTGGCGGCGTTCGTCAAGATCGTGCTGGAGTTCGAGCCGCAGCAGCGCACGATGCTTCGCCTGTCGCTCGAGCCGTCCGCACAGCCGGGTCAGCTGCCACTGCGGCAAGGGCGTGGGATCGGCTGGTTCGAGGATGCGCTCTCCCCGGCCCGCGACAGGTTGTCCGAGGCTGCCGTCCACCGGCTCGCCGTCGCCGTGCGCAGCGCTGTCGGGATCGAGGCGCTGGTCTGGCTCGTCGACGTGGCCGGCCTGAGCCGCGACGAGGCTGCGGACGTGATGCTGTCGTCCGCGCGAGCGATCGTGCGCGCCGGACTGTCCGAGAGGACTGACGCATGACGCGCACCGTTCACGTCGCGCCGGAGCGGTTGGACAGGTGGCTGACCGGGTTCGGTGAACGCCATGGTGAGGTCGTGTACGACGTGACGCCGACGAGCGTCACGTTGTCCGGCGAGGACGGCGAGTCCGCTGTCGTGACTGTGCCTTTCGAGCCGCTCGCGGAGTTGTCGCGCGCGGGGCTCGTGGCGCATGTGCTCACCGAACGGCGGCTCGGCGTACTGCTCGTCCGGCGCGGTGGTTACGGCGCGGGAGTGTTTGCCGGCGGCAAGCTTCTCGACTCGAAGGTCGGGTCGCGGCACGTGCAGGGGACGACCAAGGCGGGCGGCTGGTCGCAGCAGCGGTACGCGCGCCGGCGGGACAACCAGGCGCGGGAGGCGTTCGCGGCGGCGACCGAGGTCGCGGTGCGGATCCTGGCGCCGGCGAAGCTCGACGTACTGGTGTGCGGGGGAGACCGGCGGGCGGTCGACACGGTGCTCGACGATCCCCGGCTGAAGGAGATCGCCGGGTTGGTGCGGCCGCCGTTCCTCGGCGTACCGGATCCGAAGCTGAAGGTTCTCGAGCAGGCCGGTGCCGACGCCCGCGCGATCCGGATCGAGCTGGATCAGCCGGAGTAGCTGTCCCGGACGGCCAGCAGCCGGTCCACTCGGAAGCGCCCGGGGTCGCGCTCCCGTTCGGCCCGCCCGGCGTCCGTCCAGAACGCTTCCTCAGGTACGGCGTCGCCGGCCGGCGGGACGAACTTCAGGATCTCCTGCACGGCCTCGTGTGCGTAGGCCATCACGGTCCGGGCCGCCTCGGACCGGTCGTCGGCCGGCACCTCGCCGGCGATCCAGTCGGCAACCGCCAGCCACTGCCCGGCGTCGACCAGCTCCGACGGCTCCGGCCCGCCGAAGGTCGCAATCTCGTCGAGAAGTCCCTGGTACGGCGGTGAGAACAGGTACTCCCGCTCGGCGCCGCAGCCCGCACACGTACCGACGTACCGCAGCGCCGCGTCGTGGACGTCGGACTGCCACGCTGCTTGGTCCGAGCCGCAGTCCGGGCATGCGGTGAGGTCGAGGTAGAGCATCGCCTCGGTCGTCGTCCGGGCGATGGCGTACGGCGGGTCGTAGTCGGTCACTCGATCGTCATCCCGCTCGCGGGGTTGACGGCGTGGCTTCTGCGCATCGCTGCCTTGGCGGTTCGGGGGTGACTCATCCGCGAGTCGGTTTCGACGAGTGCCGCCGCCGGGATGCCGTGCTCTTGCAGTGCCTCCACGACCGCGCTGGTGAACCGCCGCGGCGGAGCGTCCGGCGTGTGCAGGTCCCGGAGATCGACGCGGCCCTCGGCGAGGAGGGCCAGCCTGGGGTGCAGTGTGGCGAAGGCCGCCGCGAAGCCACGGTCGCCGCGACCGGTCATGGTGCCGTCCGGATGCGCGACGTAGACGGTTCGCCGGCCGTTCGCCTCCCGGATCGCGAGCCGGACGTCGACGTCCTCGCGCCGGGCCTGGTCGAGGGCATCGACGAGTGGCCGGTACGGATGCTGTTCGTCGGCATCCACCGACACCTGCACAGTCCGCACCCGGTCCGAGCTCGTACCAGCGGTTTGACCGGACTCCATCCGCTCCCGCATCGCGTCGTACTCGTGCCGGTACATCGTCAGGTACGCCTCACCGGACGCGGCCCGCCGCACTGTGGCCGAGCGTTCGACCTTCGGCTGCCTGCGCCGGCCGAGCCGGAGTCGCTCGAAGTCCAGGTGGTAGTCCACCCGCACCTTGACCGTGACGACCGGCCCGGACTCGTACAGCCCGGTCTCATGGCGCGCACCGACGGTACCGGTGTCCTGCTCGCTGACCCTCCGGCTGCTCGTTGTGCTCACGCTGAGCTCGCCGCCCGGCGTACCGGTACCGATCGTCCGGGAACCGGGCAGCAGCCTGTTGCTGCGGGCGGTCAGCTGACTGACCCGGAGCGCGCGGGAGTTCTGGCCGAGCTGGGTGGTCAACTCCTCGTCCGGATCCGACACCAGTTCCAGACCTGAAACCTCGGCGCGGACCCGGATCGCGACCACCCGCGCGCTGTCGCCGGGAACAGCGAGCGGGACGAGCTCGTGCCCTGACGGACCGGCCATCTCCTGGAACGCGACCATCCGGTTCGCGCCGCCGAGCCGCGACTCCAGCGTCGAGGCATGCATCCGTACGCCTTCGGCCTTGAGCAGATCCACCTCGCCGAGACGAGCGCAGGCAGCCTCGAACAGGGCGTTGTCCTCCGCGTCGCCGGGCAGGTACGGCAACGTGCCCTCGGGCTGGTAGTGATCGGGCAGGACCACAGGCCGGTGGTCTGTGTGGTCTGGAATCTCCAGCCCGAGCTCCGGGGGAGCCGAGTCGAGCACAGACGCCGGTACGGCGACACTCATCCGCCCGTGGGCTTCCCTGCGGGTCGTGGAATCGGAGGTCCCGCCGGGGGTCGCCGAGTCCTCGATCTCGATGAAGAGCTGATAGTCCCGCTCGACCCGGGCTGTCTCGGTCGCCAGGGCGGTATTGATCTGGGTGCCGGCCTCGGTGCTCGCCGCGGTAGTGGAGGTGTTGAGCTCCGCGCCGGCACCGGCGGTCGCCGGGATCCCGTCCGCGCCCGAGACGTCGAGCGAGGCGCCGTACGACGTGCCCTCGGTCTGGCTGCGGCTCCGGTCGCGCAGCGCCCACAGCTCGACGAGGCCGAAGCCGTTACCGCTCTGGCCTTCCGTTCCACCCGCCTCGGTGCTCTGTGGGCCGACGAACCGCATGCGCACCCGGACCCGGAGATTGCGGGTGCTCGCCCCGATGCGGACCGGACGCTCGAGGACGAAGCCGCGCGGGTCGAGCATGTCGTCCAGTTGGTTCCGCCAGCGGGTGCCGGCGAGCTCGCCGCGCAGCGCGTCCACCAGGACGGGATCGTCCAGCGCCTGCGGCGAGTGCTCCGCGACGGCTGCGCAGACCTCCCGGAACGGGTCGGTGTCGTTGCCGTCCTGGTCCTGCAGCGAGGCCTGGTCGACCTGCGCGGCGCCCATCAGGCGGTCGTAGTGGCGGGGGAGC
The DNA here is from genome assembly GCA_963822475.1 of uncultured Actinomycetota bacterium. Taxonomy (GTDB): domain Bacteria; phylum Actinomycetota; class Actinomycetes; order Propionibacteriales; family Kribbellaceae; genus Kribbella. Next base: position 126,865 of record CAWGHT010000004.1, on the reverse strand, counting down.
TGCGGATCGACCCGCAGTCGAGCGAGATCTTCGGCCTTGGCGAGTACGGCGTCCAGCCGCTCATCGAGCTGTGCTGGAAGCCCGGCCGCCGTCCGGAGCGCGCCGGCCAGCACCTCGTTCGTGTGTCCGGCAGCGAGGCCGTCGGTGGCGCCCCGCTTGTCGATCCGGTAGCGCCGCACCAGTGCGTTCATGGTGCGGCGCGGGAGAACGAGGTTGCCGTTGAGGACGCGCTCGACCGCGTCGGAGACCTGGTGCAGCGGCAGATCCAGGTCGCGTCGCCCGTACGACTGCAGCGCGTCGCGCTCGGGAAGCGTCAGGAGTACGGCGCCGTTCTCGAGCGGGATCCGCCGCGGTGCGGCACCGCCGGCCCGGAGCTGGGCATCGAGGACGAGATCGCCCCAGAACTGGTAGTGCTGCCCGTCCCGCATCAGGGTCCGCTCGACGCCGGACGTGGCCGACTCGGACGCGCTCGACGAGACGGTGGTCGTGCGGGTCAGCCCGAGCGAGCCGCCGTACGACTGCCCGTCGGCAGACACGGCGCCACTACCGCCGTTGATCCCCGCGGTCGTGGCGGCCGACCGGCCCGTAGTACTGCCGGTGGTCGCCAGCGTCACGTTCAGCTCGGCGAGAATGGGATGCCCGGCGCCGACGTACCTGAGGTTCTCGACCCGCGTCGTGACGGTCAGGGAGCTCGGCCGCGGAGTGAGACCGCGCTGCCGGATCGCCTCGAGTGAGTCGGACGGTACGGAACTGGCGGCAAGGCTGGTGCGGTACTCGGCGGTGAGCAGCTCGGGCCGGGCGACGAGATTCCGCGGGGCGAGGAATCCGCTGAGCTGGTGCAGGGCGGAGCTGCCCTCGAGGCCGGGTACGGCGGCCGTCAGCCGGGCGATCGGGTTCCGCGCGTCGATGTGGTGGACCGCCGCCGTCTGCAGCAGCTTGGATCGGACACGGCCCGGTACGGCGACCGTGGGCTGCTGTGCTCCGCAGAACTCGCTGTCGAGCCAGACCTGCGCGCTGCCCTCGGACGAGGCCACCGGGACCGCCGTACCGTCGGACGCGACCTCGCTGACCGTGATCGTGTGCGGTACGTCGAACACCGAGACCGTCGAACCCGACTCGGCCACCGTCATCCGGTACACGCCTCTGGTGGACGACCAACCGACGGAACGGCCCCGCGACGTCCGGCCGACCGAGGCACCTGCCGTCGGTGTGGTCCCGGCAGCACCGGCGGCCGGCGCGTTGCTCAGACCCAGCCGCGCCGACCACGGCACACTCTGCGCGCGGGAGCCGGTACGTCCCGATGTACTGACGCCGATGTCGACGTTGACGACCATGTCGTTGTCCGCCACGCCGAGCGGCGTCACGCGGTCGAAGTGCTGCTCGAGGGAGATCCTGAAGGACCGGACCCGCGGTGGGTGGCCGGTCCGGTGCTCGGTGAGCTGAAAGAGCAGCCGGTCCTGCGCGGCGTGGTCGTACCCGGTCTCCAGCCGGTGCTTGGCGATCTGTTGACAGGCGCGTTCCCAGTTCTCCGCCTGGCTGAGTGCGAGGGCGGGGTCCTGGCCGGCGAGGGCCGCCGGTACTGGGCGACCGTGGTCGTCGAGCGGCGGGATCAGGCCCTCCTCCGACAGGTGCGTGAGGAAGTCCTGCAGTGCGTCGTCGGCGCCGGTGAGCTCCCGGATCATCGCCGGCCCGGCACCGCGCAACTGCCCCGGCCCGTTGCCCAGCCACGTCGGGAGTTGCAGGGGAGTGTCGGTCGGGCGCGGGTCCCCGCGCAGGAGCAGCCGGCCGTCCGTACCGCGTTGCAGGGCTCCGTCCGCATCCCGGAGGAGGGCTGCGGCGGGGACCGGGAGTCCGTAGCGGAAGGCGTCGCGCTCCGCCATCCGCAGGCAGGCGTCGCCCGCGCCTTCGGTCGTGAACGATTCGTCGCGGTCGAGGCGGTGGACAGTGACCTTGTGCCGCAGGCGCAGCTTCACACCGACGGTCGGCGCCACCCGCTGGGTGCTCCACCGGCTGCCCAGGTCGGCGGTCGACGCCGTGTCCTCGTAGCTGGTGTTCCGTCCCACCTGCAGTCCCGGCGCGAGGTCCGCGGTCGTCGGGCCCAGGTCCTGGAGGATCGGCGTACTGGCCGTGAGGCCGGCCGTACGCGACCGGCTGAACGACTGACTGCCGGACGCGCCCGAGTTGCCGACGCGCCAGAGTTCGAGCTTGTGATCCGGCGAGCTGTCGCTGGTCAACTCGGCGGACTCCAGGTCGACGGTTGTCTCCAGCTGTGCCCAGGCGACCGGTCGGCCGCCGTCGGTGATGAGGCGCCAGACACCGCCGGGCCGGGTCGTCTCGTCCAGCCGGATCATCCCGTCCTCGGCGATCAGGCTGCGGACCCGATCGTGTCCGACGCGGTCGACCGATCCGAGTCGATTCTGCAGCTCCGCCAGGGTCCGGTCGCAGAGGTCGTTGAGGCCGTCGACGCGGGTGGCCATGTGCTCGGGCATCGCCGTACGGCGTTCCGCGGCCAGACCGAGCGTCTCCAGATCGGTCGTCTCGGTCGGCGGCGGAACCGTGTAGGTGTGGATGTACCCCAGGTCGAGCGTGGCCGCGTCGTGGTCCGCGCCGGCCTCGACGACGTTGGGCGGCGACCACTCCGCGGTGGCCGACTCCCGGATCCGCCAGATCCAGCGGGGCCGGTCGGAGCGGTACCGCAGGAATTCACCGCGGAGCGCCTCGACCGCGCCGGTCTGGGCGAACTCGGTCGCCCCGCCGCTGACCGTCCGGCCGCGGCCGCGGCTCAGTTCGACGCCGGGCGCGACGAACGCGGCGACCGCCTTCAGTTTGCTCGAGTCCGGCAGCGCCTGGGTCACGGTCCGGAGGCTTGCGCCGGCCGTCGTCGCGGTGCTCTGGGCCGCAGCGGTGGCGACGCTGAAGCCGCCCTGGACCACCTGCCCCACCTGGGCTTCGTCGATGGTCAGCGGGCTGTCGAGCACCTCGGACAGCTCGCCGGGATCGAGTTGGAGGTGGAACTGCAGGAGGTGGTCGGCACCTGCGCGCGCGTCGTTGCCGATCGTCAGTACGAAGCCGTCGGGTGAGAGGATCCGGCGGCTCTCGCCGCGCAGCGTCCGGTGCAGGACGTCCGGGGTGAAGGAGTACGGCGCTTTGCGTTCCTTCAGCGCCTCGTTGAGCTCCTTGCACAGTCTGGTCAGGTGGGGGAGCCGGCCGGACGGGAGCCCGTTGTGCTGGACGTCCTTTGCCGGGAGCGTGGCTGCGGTCGCCTGCTCGTACGCCTGAACCTCCCGCACTGCGGCCTCGGCATCGCCTGTTGGAGACAGCGCGCGGAACGCCTCGGCGGCGGTGCGGGCCTGAGTCGCCGCGGCTGTGCACAGGCTCGCGATCTCGGTATGGCGGTCGGCGACCCGGAGCCGCGCGACGGCGCGGACGCGGAGCCGGCGGGCGCGCTCGCTCGCGGATGCGTCCTGCGCGCCGGCCTCGTCGTCGGCCGCGGCGAACAGCTCTGCCGCCTGGTCGCGCGCGGCGGCCGCGCTCGTGGTTCGTACGTCGGCGCGGCGCGCGTGATCCGCTGCAGCGGTCTCGAGATCGGCGATCTGCCGACGTACGCGGGCTTGGAAGCGTTCCTCCGGAGTTGTCGTCGGCGTCTGTTGCGCGTCGGGTACGACGACGTGCAGACCGGTCCACGGTGCCCTCGGAGCGGGGTGCCCGCCGTGGCGGATGGCGCCGGACAGGTTGGTCAGGTCGGTCTCGACATCGGCGAGCGCTCGGACGCCTGCACCGGCCTGCGTGTCCCGCCACTCCACACTGAGCCGGCGGAACTCCTCGTACTGCGCCTCCGCTCGACGATCCCGCATCGCGCGGTGTGCCCCGACGCTCGCCCTGAAGTCGCTCACGAGCCGGCGGATCGGCCCGAAAAATCCACCCGCCGCCGGCCGCCCCGCACCACTGCTCGGTCCGTGGAGGCCTCCGACCGGGCGCCGCGACCGGCCCGGCGCCCGCAGCGACGCGGGCTGAGCCTGTGGCTCTTGCTGGGTCAGGCGTTCGGCGTCGCGGGCCAGGGAGCGGGCGTTGGCGACCAGATCGGCCGCGAAGGGCCGGTTCGAACTCTCGTGCCGGGCCCGCGCACTGGTCAGTCGCCGAAGGTCGGCCTCGCTCTCGAGCCGGTTGCCGTCCAGCAGGTCCTGCAGCAGAGCCTGCGCCTCGCGCTGCTGTACCGCGGACAGCCCGGGGAGGTCGAGCAGAGCGTCGAGCCCTCCGGTCGCACCGTCCGCCGCACGCCCGCCGCGCGTCCGTTCGAGCTGAGCCCCGACGAACGCCACCGCTTCGGCGAAGAGACGGTCGTCGCCGACCGCGGTCGCTCGCCGGGCGAGCCTGCGCTCCAGCCGGCGAAGCGCCTTGCGGGCCAGCCGTTCACGAGAGTGCCGCAACCGCAGCGTGCCGTCCCGGAGCGCGAGCGCCTCGGGCGCGACCACGCCGACAGCGAGCCCGAGCGCCTCGCGCGCGCGAACCCGCGAGTCGTTCTCCGTGCCGGCAGCACTCGTCAACGCCAATCTCCCCGTTCAGATCACCGGACGGGGAGATTAGCAACCAGCTGTTCAATTTCTCGCTACGAATCCCACCAGACGAGTTAACAATTGCCGGTGGGGATTGTCACATCAGGAATCGCTGTACAACGCGCGGAAGTCCGCCAGCGTGCCGGTGTAGTACTCCAGGTCGTCGTCCAGCCTGGCGCGGCTGACCAGATACGGGTCGCGGGCCTTGGCATCGGTGCCGAAGCTGGTCCAGATCTCCGAATCGGGGACCGTGTCGCCGCCGTTGGTACCTTCCGGCAGCGACTTCATCGCCTCCCGGATCGCCTCGGCGGCGAGTTCCCAGCCGAGCTCGACGTAATAGCGCTCCCGGCCCGGTTGGCCGTCGTACGCCATGTCGGCCGCGATCGTCCGGTCGGCGTACAGGTGCGCGACGACGGCCCACTCCGCCGCGTCGACCAGCTGCGACCGGCCCAGTCCCCAGTGCGCTCCGAGCCGGGTGGACGAGCGCTGGGACGAGTACGGGATGGTGATCTCGCCGATCGGCGACCGGTAGGTCCAGGCGTCCGGGCCCTCGACGAGGTTGTCGCCGAGCTCGAAATCGGGGGCGGGCGCCAGCACCTCACCGGGCTGCGGTCCGGCCTGCGCCGTCTCCAGCGCGACGTAGATCTGGGCCTCCCACAGGGTCCTTGCCATCGGCATCGGTTATCTCGCTCCTGTCTCGCTGATCTCGCCGGCCAGTTCGGCGTACGCGTCACGAGTCACCAGTAACCGGTCCAGCCGGAAGCGCCCGGGCTCGGCGGCGCGTACCGCCTGTCCTTCCGGCGTCCAGAACTCGTCGTCCGGTACGGCGTCCGCGCCGGCCGGGACGAACTTGATCACCTCGACGACGGCGGCCCGCGCGATGGCCAGCACCCTACCGGCCTCGACGGGATCCGTGGGGACGGCCGCCGCGGCGGTGTCGGCGACGTCCATCCACTGGCCGGCGTCGAGGATCTCGGACGGCTCCGGACCGCCGAACGTCGGCCAGCCGTGCACCGGTGTCTCGCGCGCCGGCACCCCGAACAGGTACTCGCGTTCGGCGGAACACCCCGGGCAGGTCGCGGCGTAGCTGGACGCCGATTCACCTCTGATCTGGATCAGTGCCTGTTCCCAGGGCGCGTCGACCGACCCGCAGTCCGGACACGGATGCAGCTCCAGGTACAGCTGCGCCTCGTCCCAGGTCCGCGCGACCGCGAATGCCATCAAGCCCCCCTCGTTCACCAGGTACTGGAGTGTCCATCATCGGCTCACGGTCCGGACAGCGACGGCCCGTGGCCGGTTGGTGCAATCGTTCGCCCGGCAGCGCCACCCGGCGACATCCGCGCTCCCTGGTTGGACGCCTGCGGCAGCGTCCGCGAGGCCGTCGTGTAGTCGAGAACCTTGAGCATGTCCCGCGGCACGTTCGCCTTCTCCAGTTCACCGGCCACCTTCGCGCTGAAGCTGCCGTCCGGTGACGACGTGTTGTACAGCTCCCGCAGGTCGACCCGGCCCTCGGCCATCAGCGCCAGCTGCGGGTGCAGCGTCGCGAACGCGGAGGCGAACCCGCCGTCGCGGTCGCCGAGCATGGTCCCGTTCGGCAGGGCCTGGTACTTCCGCTCGGTGCCGTCGGCCTCCTGGACCAGCAGGACGACGGGCTTGCGCTCGGCCTTCGCGCGCTCGAGGGCGTTGAGCAGCGGCCGGTACGGCTGGAAGACCGCGCCCGACGTGCCCTGCCCGTACTCGGTCGCCGTGATGTCCGGCGGCCCGAGTTCCTCAGGCACCGCCTGCAGCCGCGCATTCGCCAGTACGGCGTCGAGGGACGCGCCGGTCTCCATCTGCCGGAGTCCCTCGAGGTACTGGTGCCGGAGCATCCGGACGAACATCTCGCCGCGGGCCAGGTCCGGCACGTTGACGGACTTCTTCACGACCGGCTCGCCGCGGCCGTTGTCGGTGGTCGTCCGGACCGTGGCGTCGTACACCACCGGGATCCGGACCGTGACCATCTGACCCTCGACGAACCGGCTGGTCTCGAGCCGGGTGCCGTTGGCGTCCGACGACTGCTCCTTGACCTGCTCGCCGATCGAGCCGCTGACCGAGACCAGCCCGCCGTCGACGCCGCCGGACGCGGTGACCGGCGTCAGCCGGTTGCTGCTGCTGGAGGAGCGGTACACCTCCTGCCGGCGCCAGACCCGGCCTGCCTGACCTTCGAGCGACGGCCCGTGCAGCTCCCAGCCCAGCGCCGTCGCGTTGATCGCGACGCTCACCGTCGTCCGCCCGTTGCCCGGCCGCGCCATCGGTTGCAGCGCGATGCCTTCGGCGAGCAAGCGGCCGGCCTTGGCCTTCAGCGCGCTCGGCTTGAGGTTCGACCTGATCAGATGCCGGTACTCCGCCGTACCCCGCCGGCCGAGGACGCCGGGCTGCTCGAGGTGGGCGGTCAGGTTCTCGACCAGCTCGTTGCGCCGGGCGGCGCCCTTCGCGTGCAGCGCGGCCCGGATCGGTACGGCGCCCTCGGGGAGCCGGATCGGGCGGTGCTCGGCGTGTTCCTCCAGCTCCGGCTGCGTCTCGATCTGTGGGCCGTCCATCAGATCGCCGTGGGGGATCCACTGGACGATGTCCGCGCGGAGCTCGCGAGGTTCGGACACGCTGGTGACGTCGGCCGGGTCGATCCGGCCGAGCTTCCAGCGGGCACTGGCCATCGCGGCCGCGCCGGCGTTGCGCAGCCTGACGACCTGGGTCGTGAACACGATCTTCTGGTGCGTCTTGTCCAGGGCGAAATGGCCCAATCGGTCGATCGTGGTGTTCAGCTCGCCGCTGCCGGCTGTGTTGGACTTGGTCTGGTCTGTCGCGACCCCGCCGGAGGCGTCGCCGAGATCGGTGCCGGTCTTGCCGTCGACACCGGCGGAGACCGTCACGGTGTGGGCGGTCGACCGGTCGAGCTGCTCCGAGTCGTAGTTCTGATCGACGCTTCCGGCCTCCTCCTTCGGGATGTCGGGTTCGCCTTCGGGGGTGGTCGGTACGCCTTCGATGGTCCGCTCGCCCTCGTACCGGGCGCGGACCTGGACGAACAGGACGTCGGGTCGTTCCTGTCCCTGGATCGGCACCTCGATCGGAACCTCGAGGCCGTCCGGACCGAGCATGTCCTCGAGGTGGCCGTGGAGGTTTCCCGGCTTCAGGTCGATGTCGAGGGTGCTCTGGAGCACGCGGCTGGCGTCCCGGAGGCCGGGAGCGAGTTCGTCCACCTGCGGCTCGACCAGCGTCCGCAGGTCGACCTGCCTGGTGGTGCCTTCGACGGTGAGCGACTCGATCTTGGCCGCTCCCTGGCTCTCCTCGTACGCCCGGGAGGTGCTCATGACGCGGGGGACGTCTGCCTGCGCCTCGATGTTCGCGACGGTCGCGTCGAACTCCGCCTCGGCCGTCGGGGCCTGCACGGCCGGGCCTCGGGCGTTCTCGCGCAGCTTGGCCGTCAGGCTCTCGACCGTGTGCTCGGCGGCCAGGCCGGTGGTGACGCCGGCCTTCTCGCGCTGGTAGCGACGCAGGAAGCTGCCCGCGACCCGGTGACTGACCGGCAGCCGGTCGTTCAGGTACCGCTCGGCGGCGTCCGACACCACCCAGAGCGGCAGGTCGAGCTTGCCGGACGCGTACAGGTCCAGCGCTCGCCGCTCGGCCATCGCCTTCTGGGTCACCGCGTCCGGCAGCGGGATCGACTTGACCAGCTGACCGTTGTGCATGATGTCCGCGGTCAGCTTCTGGCGCTCGATGAACTCGTGGTGCGTGCCGGGGTTGATCAGCAGCCGCTCGTCGCCGGACGTCTCGCTCGTCGTGGTGGACTGCGACCGGCCGCCGATGCGCCCGACCGACAGGCTCCCGGAGCGGGCGGAGCCGTCGGCCTCGGTGAGGCCGCCGCCGGCCTCACCGGTGACGCCGCCGGAAGCCGACGTACCCGTGGTGGAGCCGACGTCGGTCATCGCGAACCTGATGTCGACGGAGTTCTCCTGGCTCATCGCGACGTGCGTGAGGCTGACCGCCTCGCCGCGGATCACGATCTCGTACTCCTGCGGCAGGATCGTCCCGTCCGCGAGCGCGTGCGCCGGGCTGCCCGGGGCACGGACCACCATGAACGGCAGCCGGTAGCTGCCGTTCTGCCACTCGCGGTTCGCGACCAGGCTGGTCGGCGACAGCGCCTCGTGCAGCGCCGGCAGAGCGGTGGAGTCGGACCGGATCGCGGGGATCGCCTTGCAGAGCTCGTCGGCCGGGTTACCGGCATCCACCGCGACCGGGAACGCCTGCTCGACGGCCAGGTGGTGCGGCGGCTTCGGGTTCTTCTCGTACACCGGAGCGTCGGCACGGGTCATCGAGCTGTCGTACGCGACCTCCATGCTGCCCCTGACGTCGGCGATCGGCTCGGCGTCGCCGTCGTCGGTCATCTCGGCGAACGTAATCCGGATGCCCTGCTCGAGCCGGTCTACCGGTTCGGTGCTCTCGCTCAGGGTGACGTTGCTGAGGCGCCGTCTCGCGGTCCAGCTCAGGGTGCGGCCGAGTGCGTTCCGGCTGAACTTCACGCCGATCTTGCCCATCCAGCCGCGGACGCCTTCCGCCGGCGGGTTCGAGGCGCCGACCCCGGCGGACAGCGGCACCCCACGGGTCCGGCTCGACGTACGGCCGGTGGCCGCGGAGCTGATGCCGAGCAGTACGACGTTCTCGTTCGTGCTGGTCCCGGCGCCGGTGACCTCGAACTCGTTGGTCGCCTCGTCGTAGTCCTGCGTGACCGACAGCCGGAACGGCCGCCAGCGCGGCGTCCCCGCGAAGGCGGTGTCCTCGAGCATCACGACCAGGCCGCCCTGACAGGCCTGGTTGATGCCGGCCTCGATCCGCGGCGCGCTGATCTGCTGCACGATCCGCTCGCGGTTGGCCTCCTGCTGAGCTGTGGCCTGCTCCCCGGGCCGCGCTACCAAGCCCATCTTGGCCAACTGCTCCAGCGCCTGGCGCTGCGCTTGCTCGGCGCCCTTGAGGTTCTGCGGCAGGGCCTTGCCGACGCCACGCAACTGGTTCTCGCCGCGACCCATCCACGGTGGCAGTTTCTGTGGCACGGTCGACGGCACGGCGTCGCCGCGCAGCAGCACGTGTCCGTGCTCGTCCGTCTTGATGGTGCCGTCGTCTTCCCGCAGTACGGCGTCCTTGTGCGCACGGCCGCCTGCGCGCAGCAGGTCGTTCTCCGCGGCCCGCAGCAGTGCTTGGCACTTGCCGGTCTCGACGATGGGTTTGGCCGTGGAATCGCCGACCTTGCGCAGCGTGGCGCGCACCCGGAGACCGACCAGCACGCCCTGCGTGGGGCCTTGGTTGCGGTGCACGGCCGGCGTGATCGTGGTCATGCTGACGCTCTGGCCGCCCGACCGGGAAACGTTGCGCCCGGCCGACACGTTCGGCCCCGGGATCGCGGCCGAGACCGTGCCGGTGACCGACGCCGTGGAGGTCTGGCTCGCGTCGACGCCGGCGAAGTCGACCAGGACCTCTTCCTGCCACATCTCCGTGCTGGACTCACCGACCAGTCGGGCGTCGGCCCAGATCGGCTCGACCTCCCAGGTCAGGTCGTACTCCGTCTCGCCGCCGGTCGGGATCCGCCGGGTGACACCGCCGGGCTGACTGAACTCGCGCAGCAGGCGGTGCGAGTCGTTGATCATCAGGCCGGCGATGTGGTTGTACGAGACCCGGTCCAGGTCGCCGTACTCCTGCTGCGCCTTGCGGACCAGGCGATCCGTGACGTCGTGCAGTCCGGTGATGCTGGTGACCGCGTGCCGCGGGAACTCGCCGGTGACCTCCTGCCCGTGGCCGATCTCTGCCAGCGAGACGGTCTCGGCCGGCGGCTTCACGGTGTACGCGCTGGAGACCCAGGTCTGCTGGCGGCCGGCGTCGACGGTCTCGACCGCCGACCAGGGCTCGGTGGGGGAGGCCCGGACCTCGATCTGCCACTTGCCGGACCACTCGTAGAGGATCGACTCACCACGGTTGTCGTCGACCCAGCCGGACTGGTGGTGCGCGGTGGCCCCGCTGCTCTCCGCGAGCGAGCGGCCGCGCGCCACCTCGACCTTCGGCGAGACGAGCTGCGCGGCGGCGTGGACCGGCGTACCGGGTGCGGCCAGGGCCATCAACGTCCCGAGGTTCACGCCGACGTTGAGGTTCGTCGAGTGGGTGTCGGTCGTGCTGACGCTCGTCCCGCCCTCGCCGAGCGTGCCCCCCATCTGCTCGGCCATCGTGTAGTCGATGTCGTCGCGCTCGGTGAGGTCGTCCGGGATCAGTCGCAGCCGCACCTGGCGCAGCGAGGAGACGTCGGTGTCGGCGTCGTTGTCGACGTTGAACACCATGCCGTCGTCGGACAGCAGCCGCCGGTACTCCGCCGCGGGCACCGGGAGCGGGCCGCGGGTGGCCAGCTGTTCGCTGAACTTGTTCGCGGCCAGCACCCGGTTGATGTCGGCGACCGGCAGGTTGAGCTGGTCGCCGTCCGGCACGCCGGTCATCAGCAGATCCTTGACCGGCATCGCCTGGCCGAGGCTGCGTTCGTAGACCGCCACCTGCTGCTGCGCGGCAGCGGCCAGATCGGCGATCCGGCTCTGCGAACCGTCGGCGTCGATCTCGGTGAGGAGCGTCCGGTACCCGGCCAGGGCCTCCCGCGCGTCGGCGGCGGCCTGCTCGTAGGCCCCGGCGATCTCGGTGTGCCGGCCCGCCTTGTTCTCGGCGGTCGTGGCCGTGACGCGCAGCTTGCGCGCCCGCTCAGGGGCGCCGCGGTCGCGTTGCAGGTCCTCGGCACCGGCGTCCTTCTCGGCCTTCTCGGCCTCCTTGGTCGCGGCCCGGGAGCTCTTCCGCTTGTTCGACGCCTTGTCGTCGAGGTCCTCGACCGCGGCTTGGAGCGTCTCGATCTGGGTGACGACCTGACCGCGCAGGTGAGCCGGCGTGTTCCGGGCGGGCTTCGCCTCGGCCTCGGCGCGCGCGGCGGCCCAGCCTGCGGCGGTTGCCTCGGGGTTTGCGACCGCTCCGGAGGTCCAGGGGAGTGCGGGCTCGGAGCCGCCGTGCCGGCGGATGGTCCGGGCCAGGCCCTCCAGGTCGCGCTCGAGTTCGGGGACGCTGCGCGGCCCGCTCGGATGCCCGTTCGCGAGCGTCTCGGCACGCGCCTCGTGCCAGTCCACGAGCAGGCTCTGGAACGCTGCGTGGTCCGCATGGAGCCGCCGGTCGCGGCGCTCATGGCCGAAGACGGACTTCAACTTGCCGAGGACGCCGCGGGACCGGCCGGCCTCCGCGGCGGCGATCTCCTGCGACATCAACGTCAGCTGGTGCGTCCAGACGTAGCGGACCTGTTCGTCGCTGAGTCCGGCCGGAATCCGCAGTACGTGCGGGTCGTTCGCCGTACCGGCCCGGATGATGCCCTGCCCCATCGCGCCCAGGGTCGTGTCGCCGACCTCGACGCGGAGCTGCTGCGGTACAGCGGAGCCCGTCATCCGCAGGAGGGCCTGGCGCGCGTCGGGGTCGACAGCCGGACGGTCGGTCACCGCGGCGATCAAGGCCGGGCGATCCATCGCCGCGAGCAGGTCCAGTGCGTGCAGGTCGGTCAGTTGCCCCTGCGAGCTCGGACGCGAACCGACCGCCAGCCCGGTGCCGCGGATCTGCGAGGTCCAGACCCGGCGTCCTTCCGCGCTGCGGTGCCTGCTGCCGACCTGTGCGCGGCGGCGTCCGGCACGTCGCGTCGCAGGCGGCGTGCCCAGGCTCAGGAGCTCCGCGTCGCGGTTGATCGCGGCCGAGGCGGACACGAGCCTCGAGGTCGCGATGGCGTTCTGCGGCGTAGTCAGCCGGTTGAGGCGCGCGGCCGCCTCCGGGTCGTCCGGCGCCGCGGCGCTGAGGGCGACCCGGAGCATTGCGTCGGCCTCGGTACGACGGGATTGATCCAGCCCAGGCACCCGGAGGTACCGGTCGAGGGCATCGACCGCACCGCGCGCGGGCAACTCACCGCGGGCCCGGGCCACTTCGGTGCCGATCACGCTGACGGACTCCGCCAGCAGACGGTCGTCGCCGACCCGGTCCGCGGCCCGGCGGACGAGCAGTTCCTCGATCGCGCGCATCACCCGCGCGGCGAGCACGTCGTCGTGCGTGGTCAGCCGGACCCGGCCGTCACGCAGCGGCACCGCCGAGGGGTGCAGGATCCCAAGAGCGTTTCCGACCGCCCAGCGAGCGCGAGCCGTCGGATCCGTGGCGGACAACGTCGATGTAGTCAGCCGAATCACCCCTCCCGATAAGTGCCCGGGTGATCACCAGTTGTCACCCGGACCCTCTGGTCCGGAATTTAGCAAACAATCGGTTACTTGCCAGCAACTCGATTCACCCGAACCGTTAACGATTTACGCCCACCAGCCCACCTAGGATCAAGACCATGTGGGAGAAGTTCGGTGACTCCGAGTGGAACATCCCCCAGGGGCGCAGCACGGTCGCCCAGTTGCGGCACCATGCCGGGGACGGCCGGGAGTACGACGGCATCGAGCTGTTCCTCGCGCTCTGCGAGTACCTCGACCTCCTGCACGGCAAGCACGGATTCGACTACTTCTTCACCGGCGCCGAGCAGGCAGCGCTGGCCGCCGCGGTCCAGGAGGCGCGCGGCCCGGAGATCGAGCCGGACCCGGAGTCGGAACGGCTCGTGCAGCCGGTCAACGCCGCCGTCACGCTCGTCGAGGGGCGGGACCTGGTGATCTGGCTGGAGGGACAGCCCGACTGGCAGCGGCAGATCGGCCTGTGCCTGCGCGCGATGTATGCCTATCTAGACCAGTTGTACGGCGGACCGGGCGCGTTCAACCAGCTGCTCAAGCCTGCCGAGCTGGAGCGGGTCGCGGCGCGGTAACGGGAGTGGGCTGCTGGCACGGATGGCACCTCGCTGCCATTACGGTATGCGGGTGAGTCTCTCGTCCTCCACGCGTAACTCTTCCCAAGGCGCCCGGGCAGCGGGCCGATCGACGGGTGGCGGTTCGACCCGCCTCCCGAGCGGCCGGGAACGCCGTCCTGCCCTCGCCGCGCTCGCCGTCATCCTGATCCTGCTCGGCGCCGCCGGATCGGCGCTGATCGCGCTGAACAGCGGCAACCGCTCCGACTTCGTGGCGATCTCGGTCGACGCGCTGCCACCGGGCAGCAAGCTCGAAGCCAAGGACCTCTCCCGGGGCGACCTGGCCGGTGCCACCGGTGGCCTGATTCCGTGGTCGGAAGCGGAGAAGTACATCGGCCGCTACACGAAGACCTGGATGTACAAGGACCAGTTCGTCACGCCGGAGAACCTGACCCAGGAGGGCGAGCAGCCGATCCCGGCCGGCGGCGCCCTGGTCGGTGTCAGCCTGGAGGCCGGGCGCGCGCCGTCGGACGGGCTTCTCGTCGGCGACATCGTCAAGGTCATCCGCGTGCCGTCCGCCAACGCGGAGGGTGCCGCGGTGCCGTTGGTCAGCGCTGCCGAGGTGACCTCCACGGCCGGTGCGATCACCGACAGCAAGACGAGCGCGAACAGCTCGCTCAACGTCACGATCCTGATCCCCGCCGACGACATCACCACGGTTGCGGCAGCGGCAGCGGCCAAGACCCTGGTGCTGGTGAAGCTGGCGCCGGGCACCAAGCCGGACGTCGCACGCAACGGGGCCAACTGATGGCGCTGGTGGCGCTGGCGAGCGCGAAGGGCTCGCCCGGGGTGACCACGGCAAGTCTGGTCTTCGGTGCGCTCTGGCCGCGGCAGGTGCTGCTGGCCGAGTGCGACCCGGCCGGCAGCGACGTGGCGATCCGGATGACCGGACCGAGCGGAGCCGGCCTCAACTCCGATCGCGGCCTGGTCAGCCTCGCCGCTGCGAGCCGGAAGGGGCTGGGGGACGAGGTCATCCTCGCGCACAGCCAGCAGCTCGACGGCGGTCTCGACGTACTGCTCGGCGTGCGTTCGCCGGAGCAGGTCGGTGGCATGGGCGGTCTGTGGCATCCGCTCGGCATCACGTTCAACCAGATGCAGCACGGCGACGTACTGGCCGACTGCGGGCGGATCGGTGCGTCGTCGCCGCAGCTTCCGGTCATCCAGTCCGCGCGTCTCGTCGTACTGATGTGTTCGGCGACCGGCTCGTCGGTGGCGCACCTGCGGGAGCGGCTGTCGACGCTGGTGCACCATGTCGACGCTCAGCTCGGCGTGGTCGTCGTGGCCGACCCGAAGCAGCGGGACGGGGTGAAGCAGGTCTGGTCCGTGCTGGACGCGATGTCCCTGCCGGTGCGGCACCGCTGGCACCTGGCGTACGACCCGATCGGTGCGGCGTTCTTCGACGGGCGCGGCCACGGCCGGCTCGACAAGACCCAGCTGATCCGGTCCGCGAGCGCCATCACCGCGGAGATGGCGTCGCTGGTCTCCGCTCCGCCGCCGCAGGACTTCGACATGGCCAACGCGGCCTTCCCGCCACCGCCTGGTGACTATCGATGAGCGCGCGACTCAGGAGCTTGTCCGGAAGCTTCGGGTGCAGGTCGCCGAGCGGCTGAACGAGCAGCGGCGCCGCGACCAGGTGAACGGCGTACCTCCGATGAGCGCGGAGGACGAGCGGGAGTACGCACGGTCGCTGATCGTGCAGGTGCTCGAGGACCACGCGCGGTACGAGCTGGCCGAGGGCCGGACGCCGCCGACGCCGGACGACGACGCGCAGATCGCCGGCGCGATCCACTCCGCGCTGTTCGGTGTCGGCCGGCTGCAGCCGCTGATCGACGACCCCGAGGTCGAGAACATCGACATCAACGGCTGCGACCAGGTCTTCGTGCAGTACGGCGACGGTCGCGAGGAGACTCCGGGCCCGGTCGCCGAGAGCGACGAGGAACTGATCGAGCTGATCCAGGTGCTGGCGGCGCACGCCGGCCTGACCAGCCGCCCGTTCGACTCGGCGAACCCGCAGCTGGACCTGCGGCTGCCCGACGGGTCCCGGCTGTCCGCCGTGATGGGCGTGACGTCCCGTCCCGCGGTGTCGATCCGGCGGGCCCGCCTCGGCAAGGTGTTCCTCAAGGACCTGGTGGGCAACGGAACCATCTCCGACGACGTCGGCTCGTTCCTGCGGGCGGCGGTCGCGGCGCGGAAGAACGTCATGATCGCCGGCGCCACGAACTCCGGGAAGACGACGCTGCTGCGCGCGCTGGCCAACGAGATCCAGCCGCACGAGCGGCTGATCACCGTCGAGCGCTCGCTCGAGCTCGGCCTCGGCGAGTTCAAGGACCTGCACCCGAACGTGGTCGCGTTCGAGGAACGGCTGCCGAACTCCGAAGGCGTCGGCGAGGTCAGCATGGCCGACCTGGTCCGGCGGTCGCTGCGCATGAACCCGAGCCGGGTGATCGTCGGTGAGGTGCTCGGCGACGAGATCGTCACGATGCTGAACGCGATGAGCCAGGGTAACGACGGCTCGCTGTCGACGATCCACTCGAACAGCTCGATGGAGGTGTTCAACCGGATCAGCACGTACGCGATCCAGGCCCGCGAGCGGTTGCCGATGGACGCCACCCAGATGCTGATCGCCGGCGCGCTCGACTTCGTCGTGTTCGTCCGCAAGCACAACGACTACTCCCGCGGCGGCGGCCTCAACCGGTACGTCGAGAGCATCCGGGAGGTCACCGGATGGGACGGCCGGGTGCTGTCCGGCGAGGTGTTCGCACCGGGACCGGACGGCCACGCCGCGGCGCACGCGCCGATCGCGTGCATGGACGAGCTCGAGCACTTCGGGTACCAGCCGCTCGTACACGGAACGTGGGCGTGAGCGCGATGAACGACCGGACTCTGGGAGCGCTGCTGTGTGGGGCGTTGGTCGGCGGCGCGATCATGCTGCTGATCGTCGCGATCCGCGGTACCGAGCCGAAGGACGAGACGCCGTCGCTGTTCCGCAACCGCAGCGTCGAGGCCCGTAAGAACCTCGTCCGGCTGGGCGCCGGCTTCGCGGTCGGCCTGATCGTGCTGGTGGTGACCCGCTGGCTGGTGCTCGCGGTCGCCCTCGGCCTGCTCGCGGCGATGGCCGACCGCTTCTTCGGCGGCACCGGTGAGGAACGCCGGGCGATCGACCGCCTGGACGCGCTGGCCACCTGGACCGAGGCGCTGCGCGACACGATCGCCGGCGCGGTCGGCCTGGAGCAGGCGATCCCGGCCACCGCGGTGAACGCGGCGCCCGCGATCAAGCCCAGCCTGAACCTGCTGGTCGACCGGCTGCGGATCCGCGAACCGTTGCCGTCGGCCCTGATGCGGTTCGCCGACGACCTGGACGACCCGTCCGCGGACCTGATCGTCGCCGCCCTGGTGCTGAACGCCCGGCTGCGCGGTCCCGGTCTGCGCGAGGTGCTCAGCGCGCTGGCCGACTCGGCCCGCGAGGAACTCGACGTACGCCGGAAGGTCGCAGCGGAACGTCGTTCGACCCGGCGCAGCGTCCAGGTGGTCGTCGCGATCACGCTGCTCATGGCGGCCGGTCTGGTGCTGTTCAACTCGGCGTACATGGCGCCGTACACGAGCTTCGTCGGTCAGGTCGTGCTGGCCGTCGTGATCGGGCTCTACGCGCTCGGGCTGCTGTGGCTGCGGCGGCTGGCGAAGATCGAGGTGCCGGACCGGTTCCTGATCGGCATCACGGACGAGAACCGGCTGCCCCGGTCGGGCGACGGTCGGATGGAGACGGTGAGCGGATGACCTGGGCCTTCATTACCGGCGGTATCGCCGGGCTCGGCGTGTACGTGCTGGTGCGGATGTTCATCAAGCCGCGGGCCAACGTGCTGTCCACGATCGCGCGGATCGACGCGGGGCGCGGCAGCTACACCGGCGGTGCCACCACCAGCGCCGCCGGCGAGCGGGTGCTGGGCGGCGTGGACCGGGCCCGGGAGACCCTGGGCCGCCGGCTCGAGGCGGAGGCGAACTCCCGCGGCTGGGCGTTCGGCAAGCTGCGCCGCGACCTCGCGGTGATGAACCAGCCGTTCGCCGCGATGCTCGCGACCAAGGTCTTCTTCGCGCTCGGCGCGATGCTCTTCGTCCCGATCGTGCTGTTCCTGGCCGCCGCGATCGGGATCAGCGCGCCCGGAGTGGCCCCGGCGATCGTCACGCTCGCCTTCATGGCGCTGGCGTTCTTCCTGCCCGACCTGGCCTTGCGGCAGCAGGCGGAGACGCGGCGGCGCGACTTCCGGCACGTGGTCGGCAGCTTCCTGGACCTGGTCGCGATGAACCTCGCGGGCGGCCGCGGTCTGCCCGAGGCGCTGATGACGGCGTCGACGATCGGCGAGCACTGGGCGATGGCCCGGATCCGGCAGGCGCTGGCGAACGCGCGGCTGATCGGCATCACGCCGTGGGACGCGATGGCCCGGCTCGGCGAGGACCTGGGCGTCGAGGAACTGCGGGACCTGGCCTCGGCGCTCGCGCTGGCCGGTGACGAGGGCGCGAAGATCCGTTCGTCGCTGCTCGCCCGGGCCGCGTCGCTGCGGCGCAAGGAACTGGCCGACGTAGAGGGCAAGGCGGGTGAGCGCTCCCAGTCCATGCTGGTCGCGCAGCTGGTCATGATCGCGGCGTTCTTCCTGTTCCTGGCCTTCCCGGCCGGCGTGGCGATCCTCGGAAGTTAGT
The DNA here is from genome assembly GCA_963822475.1 of uncultured Actinomycetota bacterium. GTDB lineage: Bacteria > Actinomycetota > Actinomycetes > Propionibacteriales > Kribbellaceae > Kribbella. Next base: position 108,709 of record CAWGHT010000004.1, on the reverse strand, counting down.
CCGAACAGTGATGAGGGCAAGGGAGCCGTTGGGCGGATTGGTCCGTCGAACACTGCATACTGAGGCCTGCTTCGGCCTCACGAACTGGAAGGCATTCGCATGACCTCGGACTTGATGTTCTGGCGGGCAATGGGCGGCTACGCGGTGGCGCGGGCGCAGGCCCAGCGGGCCCGCGCAAAGGCAGGGGAACACCGAGCTGGGCGCTTCCGCCCTCGAGTGGGCGATCATCTCGGGCATCCTGGTCGTCGCCGCGCTGGCGATCGGCGTCGTGGTGAAGCGCGTCATCGACAAGCACACGGCCGATATCGACAAGGGCTGACGGAAGAACCATGCGGCTGGGGAGGAAGCGAATTCGACGCAGACGGTCGGAGCGGGGGGTCAGCACACTCGAGCTGTCCATCCTGGCGCCGGCGATCATCGCGCTGATCTTCGTGTCCATCCAGACCGCTCTGTGGCTGTACGGGCGTTCCGTCGCGCTGAACGCGGCGCAGGAGGGCGTGTCCCGGCTGCGGCTGGTGCAGCCGTTGGTCTACACCCCGGCGGTGGGGGAGAAGGTGCGGGCGGACGTCCAGTCCTACGCCCAGCAGTTGGGCGGTACGACGCTGCAGAACGCGACCGTCCCGTTCCCGGCGTACAACGATCCGGAAGGCGTGGTCTCGTTCACGGTCACCGGCAAGACCGTTTCGCTGGTGCCGGGCCTGGAGCTGAAGGTGACCCGGACCGCCACCGGCCGGATCGAACAGTTCGAAGCCGACAAGTGAGCGAGCAGATGACGAGCAGACCGGGGTCTCGCGGACGGCACCGCCGTACCCGCGAGCGCGGCACGATGGCGCTGGAGATGGTGATCCTCGCGCCCGTGCTGCTGGCGCTGTTCATGTTCCTGCTGGCCTGCGGACGGTACTTCCAGACGTCGTCGTTGCTGGAGAGCGCGGCCCGTGACGGTGCCCGGGGCGCCAGCCAGGCGCGGTCGCTGCAGGACGCGCAGGCCCGCGTCGACGAGGCCGTCAACTCGGCGATGAGCCAGGCGGTGGCCTCGTGCAAGGAGTCCGCGGCAGGCTCGATCACGACCGGGTTCGTGGCCGGTACGCCGTTGTCGGTCGAGGTCACCTGCACGATCAACTACCGCGACCTCGGCTTCCTCGGTCTGGGCGGCGACACCACGATCACCAAGCGGTTCACGTCCTCGCTCGATCCGTACCGGGGGGTGCGCGGTGACGGCTCCTGAACGCTCTCGGTCGCGGCTGATCGAGTTCTTCCGGATCGATGCGCGACGCAACCATCGGCGGTTCGGCCGCGGCGCGCTCAGCCCCGCGGTCGCGATCCTCGCGGTGATGATCTTCACCCTGGCCGGCCTGGTGATCGACGGCGGCCGGCAGCTGGGCGCCCGCTCCCGTGCGGTCGGCTACGCGCAGGAGGCCGCGCGCGTCGGCGCCGCGGCCATCCAGCTGAACGTCGCCGAGGCGAAGATCGACACCGCCAAGGCGGCGACCGCGATCACGGCGTTCTGCGGCCAGGTGCGGTCGAACGACCCGGCGGTCACGGCGTGCGGGCCGACCACGCTGACCGACAAAGAGGTCGACATCCAGGTCGACATCGCCAACAAGACCACGTTCCTCGGCCTGATCGGCAAGCAGACGCTGAAGGCCAGCGGCACCGGTCAGGCGCACGCCGAACAGGGCGTCGACAAGGCGGACGACAGCCCGACCATCCCGCCGATCGTCGTGAACCCGACCACCGACGGCCCCGGCGGCACGATCGACACCCCGCGCCCGCCGACGATCGACCTGCCGTGCCCGACCTGGACCGTCGGCTCGCCGACCCCGACCTGGACCCTGTCGCCGTTCCCGTTCCCGGCCTCCTGCTCGCCGAACGTGACACCGACACCGACCCCGTCCGAGACCCCGCCGACCGGCGAACCGTCAGGCCCCACAAGCAGCTCGCCGCCGAGCGGGCGCTAGAACCCGGAGGATTCTGTCCGTGCGTAGGTTTGCCCTCCCGGCCCTTGCGGTGGTCGGTGCCCTGCTGCTGAGTGCCTGCAGCAAGGACACCAACGACGGCGGCCGCCCGGTCCCGGTCGGCAGCGAATCCGGTACGACGACGTCCAGCACGCCGTCCACCGCACCGTCCTCCGAGCCGACCACGACCACCGCACCGGCCACCACCGCCAAACCCACCGCACCAACCGCGAAACAAGTCATCGTCCAACCAGGGAACTTCGCCTCCAACCCCGCCGTCCAAGGCCTCGTGACCAGCTACCCGCTCTACTTCCAGGCCCTGGTGTCCAAGGACGACACAATCCTGAAGAAGCGGTTCCCGTCCTTCTTCTATGAGGACGTATCGGAGGAGATCGTGGATGCCAAGCGCAACGGCTGGGTGATGAAGCCGCCGGGGAGTGTGGTCGTAGTCGGCGCGAAGGCAACGCCGGACGACACTGTCGCTGTGCAGACCTGCCGCTCGCAGACCACGCAGTACTGGGACCCGAAGACCCGGAACTGGACTCTCGTTGCGCCCAAGGGGTCGCCCGAGGTGATCGAAATGATCCAGACCGGGGTCGGCTGGTTGCCGTACCGCATGGCGACCAGTAAGGGTGTGAACTGCTCGAGCGTCCGCTACCCGGCCTAGACCAGAATGCGGAATTTCAGGTTGCGAAGAGGTGACGGGGTACTGGGTACCGGGCATGATGCCCCTGGTCGAAGATAATCTGCGGGAAGACGAGTCTGGGGAGTGAGGATGCACAACCGAGTGGGCCGTACGCTGCTCGTCCTGAGCGCTGTTCTCGCGCTTGTGACGGTTGCCCCCGCCACAACTGCCACCGCGGATACCATCCAGACCGGCAACTCCGTGTGCAGCATGTATGTGAACTCGGTCGGCTTCGGCGCGTACTGCAGTTCCGGCAACGCCTACATTCCGCGGATTCAGCCTGCGCCACCGCCCCCGACCTGGCGGGACAAGCTCAACGGTCGGCCCTTCGTCCCGTGCCGCGACTTCGAGATCCCGAAGGGGATCCGGCTGCCGAAGGCACCGGACGGCAAGGAGTGGGTGATGCGGATCACGATCACCGACTACGAGCTGGACACCTACAACGGTGGCCCGAAAGCACACCTCGAGCGGGCCTACGTTCCCGTGGATGCGCAGGACCGAGCCCAGTGCCCGTTCCCGGACTACATGGCAGATTTCTGGAGGCGGTTCCAGGGCGTTTACCCGCCGCCCGCGCTGCAGGTCATGCCGACCTACACACCGCGGGTCAACGTGCCGGCCTACTTCACCCTGACCCCGGACAGCTCGAAGGTGACCACGGACAACACCGGGAGTCTGAGCGGTCTCTACGACGACAGGCACAACCTGAGCATGCGCGGCATGGTCGTCGAGATGGTCGTCGACCCAGGTGACAACACCGGGACGTTCAAGTGCCCGGTCGGTGTGACGCCGCTGGACGACCCGGACGGGTACGACCAGACGCAGGACCCGTACCACCAGATGAACCCGTGCAAGCACGTCTACAAGAAATCCAGTGCGAGCCAGCCGGACAAGATGTACACGGTGAAGCTCACCATCACGTGGGAAGTGTCGTACTGGATCGGCAAGGACGCCGGTGGCTGGAAGCCGATCGGCCAGGCAAATGTGACGGCCGTGCAGCGCCTGCCTGTGCAGGAAGCTCAGGCAATCGGTGGCTGATGGTGGGGGTATGGAGGAGCGATGGTAAGGACGAATGAGCCGACGCAGGCGGCGCGGTTGCCGCAGCGGCGGCAGGGGAGTCCGGGCGCGGACCGGCTGAAGGGTTTCGTCGCGCTGCTCGCGATCCTGGCGATCGTCGGCGGCGTGCCGTACGTGCTGCTGCGGTTCTTCGGTACGCCGTGGCCGGACAAGATGCCCAGCAAGAGCATGCTGTTCAGCGAGCTGAGTATCGAGACGGTGCTCGGCATCATCGCGTTCTTCATCTGGCTCGCCTGGCTGCACTTCGTCGTCTGCCTGATCGCGGAGGCGGCCGCGGAGATCCGCGGTCACGGTCTTTCGCCACGCGTCCCGCTCGGCGGCGGCTCCCAGGTCCTGGCCCGCCGGCTGATCGGCACGGTCGTGCTGATCGCCGCGGGCGCCGGTGTCAGCCTGCCGGTCGCGAGCGCGGTCACCACGAGCGGCCCGGCCGCGCCGACGTCGGTCAGCGTGCGGCACGGCAACGAGCAGTCCTCGACGTCGGAGTACCGCCAGACCGAGGCAGCCAGCACGGTGCTCAGCGGCAGCCACGGGAAGACGAACGTCGGCGTACGGACGAACAACGACCACAAGGGTCAGGTCGTCAAGTACACCGAGGTCCGTCCGCCGGAGGCCCGGAACTACGACTGCCTGTGGGACATCGCGGAGCGGTATCTCGGTGACGGTCGCCGGTACAAGGAGATCTACGACCTCAACAAGAACAAGCTGCAGCCCGACGGCCGCCGGCTGACCAACCCGGACCTGATCCTGCCGGGCTGGCAGGTGCGGCTACCGGCCGACGCCAAGGGCCCGGGCGTGCACACGGTCCGCGTGAGCATCGGCAACCCCACGACCACCAAGACCACCACCAAGACAACGGTCAGCACGAAGACGACCCCGGCCAAGCCGAAGACGGCGGTCGAGAACAAGACCGAGACCCGGACGACGCCCGAGTCGAAGCCGGTCGGTCCGGGCCGCTACTCGGAGCAGGGCATCGAGAAGCCCTCGTCGGTCGGCATCGGCAGCGCGAAGAACGACCCGGGCGCGAAGAACGTCAAGCCGGGGGAGCCGAACGTCACGGTCGAGCCGCATGCCCCGGGAGCCGGCCACGAGCACGGCGAGCCGGCCGGCGGCGGTACCCAGGTGCCGGAGGCAACTCCGGTCGCGGCCGACGACGGCATCAGCCTGAAGGACGCGGGCATCTTCGGCTTCGGCGCGACGCTGCTCGCGGCCGGTCTGGCGCTGGCGCTGAAGCGGCGCCGCGGCTGGGCGCAAGGTCCCGGCCCGAAGGCTGCCGGTCACCGGCAGACCGAGATCGGCCTGCGGCTCGCGTCCGACGTTCCGACCGCGCAGTTCGTGGACAACTCGCTGCGCAAGCTCGGCGCCGACATGACGCAGCTGAGCCGCCCGATGCCGAACGTGGTCGCCGCGCTGGTGACCGACCGGGCGCTCACGCTCGTGCTCGACCCGTACGGCGCGCAGGCCGAGCCGCCGGGTCCGTGGCAGGCGATTGCCGAGGGCACGCGGTGGACGCTGCGCCGCGCGTACGGCCCGAGCGGTGAGGTCAACGCGCCGGCGCCGTACCCGACGCTGGTGACGGTCGGCCAGAACGCGGACGGCGCGACGGTGCTGATCGATCTCGACTCCGCGAACGGGATCGTCGCGTTCGGCGGCGTGAACAACGCGTCCCGCGACGTGGTCGGTTCGCTCGCTGTCGAGCTGGCGACGAACCTGTGGTCCGAGGGTGCGCACATCAGCATGGTCGGGTTCGGCGACGACCTGTCGTCGCTCTCGCCGACGCGGCTGAGCTACTGGATCCGCCTCGACGACGCGATGGCCGAGGTCGTCCGCCGGAGCGAGGCGCAGCTGCAGGCCTGCCAGCGGCGGAACGCCGGTTCGGTCGCCGACGCCCGGATGACGCATCCGGACGCGGCGCTGTGGGGCTCGGAGATCATCTTCGTGTCCGCGCCGCCGTCGCCGGAGGAGCAGGACCAGCTGAACCGGCTGGCCGCGGACACCAAGCGCAGCATCTCGGTGGTCGTGGTCGGCGACGTGATGAACTCGCCGTGGCGGTTCGTCGTGGACGAGAAGAACCAGGCCGTCTGCCGGCTGCTCGGTCTCGAGGTGGACGCGCACAGCGTCAACCCGGAGCAGTTCGCCGACCTGGTCGCGTTGTTCGACGCGGCCGAGTCGGACGCGCGTGACAAGCGCCGGTCCGAGCAGGACATGCCGGCGTACGAGTTCTCCACCACCGACCTGAGCCAGCCGGCGCCGGTCGAGGTCGACCTGCTCGGCCCGGTCGAGGTGGACGCCCGCGGGGTCATCGACGACGGCCGGATCACGCTGTCGACGGAGATCATCGCGTTCCTGGCCAGCCAGGACTACGGCGTACACCCGAACGTGCTCGCCGGGGCGATCTGGCCGCGCGGCATCAGCGAGGAGCTGCGCGACGCGGCGCTGGAGCACACCCGGCGCTGGGTCGGCGTGGACGCGATGTACGCCGACGAGTCGGGCCGCTGGATGCTGAACCGCAGCGTCGTCCGGGTCGACTGGGACGTGTTCCGCACGCTGGCGAAGCAGGCGTCGATGGTCGACGACCCGCGTGGCGCGCTGTCGACGGCGCTCAGCCTGGTGCACGGCCCGGCCTGGTCGAACCTGCCCGGCGGCCGCTACTCGTGGCTCGCCGCGTCCGGGATCGAGCGCCGGATGGTGGAGGCCGTCGTCGACGCCGCGCTGCGGCTCGCCGAGTCGTCCCTCAGCCACAACGACGGCAACCTGGCCCGCACCGCCCTCCAGACCGGCCTCAGCTTCTCGCCGGCCTCGGAGGAACTGTGGCGCGCCACGCTCCGCCTGGCTGCCCACTTCGGCACCACCGGCGACGTCACCAACGTGGCCGGCCAGATGTACGCCGCCCTCACCAAACACGGCGCCCCCCGCGGCCCCGAGGCGGAAACCGACGCCCTCGTCGACGAACTCCTCCCCGGCTACCACCGCCCGGCCCAGGTCGCCTGACCTACCAACGAACCGCCCCGCACGCTTCCGGCGTACGGGGCGGTTCGCTTGTTGTCAGAGGGAGCTGGCGGACCAGGTGTCGCAGGTGGTCATGTCGCCGGAGTCCATGCCGGCTTGGAACCACTTCATGCGTTGTTCGGCGGTGCCGTGGCTGAAGCTTTCGGGGGTGACCTGGCCCTGGGTCTTGGACTGGATGCGGTCGTCGCCGACCGAGGCGGCGGCGTCCAGGCCGCGGGCGATGTCGTCGTCGCTGAGCTCGGTGATCAGCGGCTGGCCGCTCGAGTTCGGGACCGTGGTCGCGTGGTTGGTCCAGATCCCGGCCAGGCAGTCGGCCTGGAGCTCGGAGCGGACCGAGTCGGACGCGGGCCCGCTGCGGGTCTTGATCCGGTCGAGGATGCCGTACAGGTTCTGGATGTGGTGGCCGTACTCGTGCGCCACGACGTACGCCTCGGCGAACTCGCCGCCGCGGGCGCCCAGGTCCTTCTCCAGCGTCTCGAAGAACCCGATGTCCAGGTACACCCGCTTGTCCGGCGGGCAGTAGAACGGGCCGACCGCGCTGGTCGCCGGGCCGCAGCCGGTGTTGACCGAGCCCTCGAACACCCGCATCGGTGCGCGGGTGTACTTCTTGCCGCGCCGGGGGAGCTCCGCGGCCCAGAAGCTCTCGATCGAGTTCTGGTAGAACACGAACCGGCAGTCCGAGTTCGACTGCAGGTCGGTGCCCTTCTTGCAGGAGCTCAGGTTGCCCGCTGCCGTGTTCTGCGTGACCGGTTCGTCGCTGCCACCTCCGCCTGGCAGGCCGCCGGTCAGGAGCAGAATCACGACGAGCAGGATGATGCCGCCGATGCCGCCGCCGACCGGGATCATCCCGCCGGGGAGGCCGCTGCGGCCGCCGCCACCACTACCGCGGGTGTCTTCGACGCCACTCGTGTCGAGATCCGCATCCGGGTTGAATTTCACGCCACCTACACTAGACCTGAGAGCGGGGGATTCAGGCGTGCCGCGACACCGCCTCGTACCGCCCTGCCAGCCCGTAACCCAGCGTAAGGACGCCTGCGACCCCCGATGATCACCGTTTCCAATCTCGAGGTGCGCGTCGGTGCCCGTCAGCTGCTCGCGCCCGCTTCGTTCCGGGTCGGCCCCGGCGACAAGGTCGGGCTGGTCGGCCGCAACGGCGCCGGCAAGACGACGCTGACCAAGATCCTCGCCGGCGAGGGACTGCCGGCGAGTGGTTCCGTGACGTCCTCGGGCGAGATCGGCTACCTGCCGCAGGACCCGCGCACCGGCGATCTCGAGGTACTGGCCCGGGACCGGATCCTGTCCGCGCGCGGCCTGGACGACGTCGTACGGCGGTTGCGCTCCGCCGAGAAGTCGATGGCCAGCGCGGACGAGAAGACCCGCGCCAAGGGCATGCGGCGGTACGAGCGGGCCGAGGCGGAGCTGCACGCCGCCGGCGGGTACGCCGCCGAGTCCGAGGCGGCCCGGATCGCCGCCAACCTCGGCCTCCCGGACCGCGTCCTCGGCCAGCCGCTGTCGACCCTGTCCGGTGGTCAGCGCCGCCGCGTCGAGCTGGCCCGGATCCTGTTCGCGCAGGCCGAGACGCTGCTGCTCGACGAGCCGACCAACCACCTGGACGCCGACTCGATCATCTGGCTGCGCGACTTCCTGAAGTCGTACGCCGGTGGCGTGATCATGATCAGCCACGACGTGAACCTGCTGCAGGACACCGTCACCCGGGTCTTCCACCTGGACGCGAACCGGGCCGAGATCGATGTCTACAACGTCGGCTGGAAGGCGTACCTGCTCCAGCGGGAGACCGACGAGCGCCGCCGCAAGCGCGAGCGGGCGAACGCGGAGAAGAAGGCGACCCAGCTGGTCGACCAGGCGAACAAGATGCGCGCCAAGGCGACCAAGGCGGCCGCGGCCCAGCAGATGCTGCGGCGGGCCGAGCGGTTGATGTCCTCGCTCGAGGACGAGCGCAAGCAGGATCGCGTTGCGAAGATCTCCTTCCCGACACCGGCGCAGTGCGGCAAGACGCCGCTGATGGCGCGGGAGCTGTCGAAGTCGTACGGCTCGCTGGAGATCTTCACCGACGTCGACCTGGCGATCGACAAGGGCTCGCGGGTCGTCGTCCTCGGGCTGAACGGCGCCGGCAAGACCACGCTGCTGCGGATCCTCGGCGGGATCGAGAAGGCCGACACCGGCGAGGTGCTCGACGGCCACGGCCTCAAGCTCGGGTACTACGCCCAGGAGCACGAGACGCTGGACGTGAACCGGACGGTCCTGGAGAACATGAAGACCGCCGCCCCGGACCTGAACGAGACGCAGGCGCGCAGCGTGCTCGGCTCGTTCCTGTTCACCGGCGACGACGCGGACAAGCCCGCCAAGGTGCTGTCCGGCGGCGAGAAGACCCGCCTCGCCCTGGCCACGCTGGTCGTGTCGGCGGCGAACGTCCTGCTCCTCGACGAGCCGACCAACAACCTGGACCCCGCGTCCCGCGCCGAGGTGCTGAACGCGATCCGCTCGTACACCGGCGCGATCGTCCTGGTCACCCACGACGAGGGCGCCGTCGAGGCCCTCGAACCCGAACGCGTCGTCCTGCTCCCCGACGGCGTCGAGGACCTCTGGACCAACGAGTACGCCGACCTGATCTCGCTAGCCTGATTACTTCCGAGTAATATCCGGGCCATGACGGATCTCGGACTGCGGTTGACGGTGGACGGACCGGTCGCGCGTGTGGTGCTCGACCGTCCGGAGGTGCGCAACGCCCAGACGCCCGCGATGTGGAGCGCGCTGGCCGATTTCGGTACGGCGCTGCCGTCCGACGTCCGCGTGGTGGTCGTGTCGGGGGAGGGCCCGTCGTTCTCGGCCGGCCTGGACCGCCGCCTCATCATGGGCGAGAACGACCTGGGTCAGGAGCCGCTGCTCACGCTCGGCGCCAAGCCGACCGACGAGCTCCTGGAGCTGATCGCGAGGTTCCAGTCCGGGTTCTCCTGGTTGCGGCGGCCCGAGATCGTCAGCATCGCCGCGGTGCAGGGGCATGCGGTCGGCGCCGGTTTCCAGCTCGCCTTGGCCTGTGACCTCCGGGTCGTCACGCCTGACGCCCGCTTCAGCATGCGCGAGCCGTCGCTCGGGCTGGTGCCGGACCTCGGTGGCACGAAGCCGCTCGTCGAGCTGGTCGGCTACTCGCGGGCGCTGGAGATCTGCGCGACGAGCCGCTGGGTCGAGGCCGCGGAGGCGAAGGAGCTCGGCCTCGCGAACATCGTCGTACCGGCGGACGAGCTGGAGGCGACGGTCAAGGACCTGTCCGACGCGTTGCTCGGCCCGCTGCCCGGCGCGATCCGCGAGACCAAGGCGTTGCTCCTCGGTGCCGCGGACCGCTCGTACGACGACCAGCTCAAGGCCGAGCGTGAGGCCCAGGACCGCCGGTTGAAGGAGCTCCTGGCCGCCCTTGGTTAGTGCCAGTTGCTGACCAGTACGTCGTGCGGCGCGGGCTCGCCCTTGCCGGTCTCGACGTACTGCTTGAGGCTCATCAGGAACGTGGCCCACTTGGTGCTGCAGTGGTACATGAACTCGACCGGCTCGCGCCAGCCTGCCTGCTTGAACAGGATGATCGTGTACTCGTCGGTCTGGGACAGCTCGAAGGTGACGTGTGTACCGATCCACTCGTCCGGGCCGCCGACGACCTCCCAGTGGACCAGTTCGCCGGGCTTGGTCTCGACGACCTTCATGTCGAAGCCGTCGCCACCCGCCGTGGCGAAGCGGAACTGGATCACGCCGTCGGGGTCGCCGACCGTGTCCTCGGTCCACCAGCCGGCCAGACCGTCGATCGTGGTGAGTGCGGCGTACACGTCCTGTGGGGACGCGATGATGCCGACGCGGTGCAGGATGTCGCTCATGGGAGTTTCCTCTCGGCTTGTTCGATCGCCTCGGCGATGCGCTTGATGCGTTGCAGCCGCCGGTCCCAGGCGTCGGTGACGGCGGTCAGCTGGTTGATCGCGCGGGCGAGGCGTTCCTCGTCCACGGTGTAGCGGCGTTCCCGTCCGGACGGTGTGGAGTGCACCAGCCCGGCCCGGTCGAGTACGCCGAGATGCTTCGCGACGGCCTGCCGTGTGACGGGCAGTTGGTCGCTGAGACTGGTCGCCGTACCGCCGCCGTCCGCGAGCAGCAGGTCGAGCATCCGCCGCCGGGTGGGGTCGCCGATCGCCGACCAGAGCTCGTCGTCGATCACGGCCGTTGCGCCAACTTCTCGGCGTACGGCGCGAGGCGGGGGAGGAAGTAGTTCCAGCCGCTGGTGTGGTCCGCGAGTACCGCGTCGGACTTGGCCGCTTCGTCGTACCCGGTCTCGGCGAACCGCAGCAGCGTGCCGCCGTCGACCGGAACCAGGTCGAACGTCACGAGCAGCGAGTTCTCCGGCGTGGCCTCCTCGCCCTCGTAGTCCCAGCGGAACGCGAACCGTCGCGGCGGCTCGGCCTCGACCACAGTGAGCGGCACAACCTTCGTCCCCTCCGCCTGCCGGAAGCCGACTGTCCCGGTCGCGCCGGGGACGGCGTCGAGCTCGGCGTCGTCCGGCCACCACTCGCGCAGGTGCTCCGGCGAGCTGATCACCTCGTAGACCACCTCTGGGCTAGCCTCCACCCGGATCTCCCGCTCGATGCTCCTGGTCATTGCTTCCATCCTTTCGCAACCTTTGGTTGCATGTGACTCTAGACCAGGTCATGCCGATGCGCAACCAAAAGTTGCGGGAAGTGCGGAGTGACCGCGGGTGTTATGAAGGTTCAGCACAGGGAGGGAGCCCGATGTCGGGAATGATGCGTCCAGGTATGGGCGCGATGGGCTGGCGGCGCCAGGACTCGTCGGTCCTCGAGCAGAAGCTCGCCAAGGGCACGCTGCGACGGATCGTCCGGTTCGCGAGGCCGTTCCGCTGGCACATCACGGCGTTCCTGCTGCTGGTGATCGTCTCGGCGGTGCTGGTGATCGCGTCGCCGCTGCTGTTCAAGAAGATCGTCGACGACGGGATCACCAAGGGGAACGCCGGCCTGGTGACCGCGCTGGCCCTGGTGGTCGCGTTGCTCGCGGTCGTGGAGGCGGCGCTCGGCCTGGTGCAGCGCTGGTTCTCGGCGCGGATCGGTGAGGGACTGATCTTCGACCTGCGGACCAAGGTGTTCGCGCATGTGCAGCGGATGCCGGTCGCGTTCTTCACCCGGACCCAGACCGGTGCGCTGGTCTCGCGGCTCAACAACGACGTGATCGGCGCCCAGCAGGCCTTCACCTCGACCCTGTCCGGCGTCGTCTCGAACGTCATCAGCCTGATCCTGGTCATCGGCGCGATGCTCGTGCTGAGCTGGCAGTTGACCGTGGTCGCGATCCTGATGCTGCCGATCTTCCTGATCCCCGCGCGCGTGCTCGGCCGCCGCCTGGCCGCGATGACGCGGGAGCAGATGAACCTCAACGCCGAGATGTCGACCTCGATGACCGAGCGCTTCAGCGTCGGCGGCGCACTCCTGGTCACGCTGTTCGGTCAGCCGAAGCTCGAGAACGCCGACTTCGGCGAGCGGGCCGGGCGGGTCCGCGACCTGGGCATCCGGATCGCGATGCTCGGCCGCGTGTTCTTCACCGCGCTGACCCTGGTCGCCGCGCTGGCAACAGCCCTCGTGTACGGCGTGGGCGGCAACCTGGCCGTCCGCGAGACGTTGACGATCGGCACGCTGCTCGCGCTCGTCGCCCTGCTCGGCCGGCTGTACGGTCCGCTGACCGCGCTCTCCAACGTCCGCGTCGACGTGATGACCGCGCTGGTGTCGTTCGAGCGGGTCTTCGAGGTGCTCGACCTCGAGCCGATGATCAAGGACGCCCCGGATGCGACTGATCTGCCGGCCGACGCGGCGAGTGTCGAGTTCGAGCATGTCGCGTTCGCGTACCCGACGGCCGAGCAGGTCTCGCTGGCCAGCCTCGAGTCCGTCGCGGTCCTGGACAAGCGCGTCTCGGCGCAGGTGCTGGAGGACGTGAGCTTCGTCGTACGGTCCGGGCAGATGGTCGCGCTGGTCGGCCCGTCCGGGGCCGGCAAGACGACCATCACCAACCTGGTCGCCCGCCTGTACGACGTGACCGGGGGAGCGGTGCGCATCGGCGGTCAGGACGTCCGCGACGTCACCCTGCAGTCCCTGCACGACACGATCGGGTACGTCACGCAGGACGCGCACATGTTCCACGACACGATCCGCGCCAACCTCACCTATGCGAAGCCGGACGCGACAGAGGACGAGATGGTCGCCGCGCTGCGGGCCGCGCAGATCTGGGAGCTGGTGTCAGCGCTGCCGGACGGGCTGGACACCGTGGTCGGCGATCGCGGTCACCGGCTGTCCGGTGGCGAGCGGCAACGACTCGCGATCGCCCGGTTGTTGCTGAAGGCCCCGAAGATCGTCGTACTCGACGAGGCCACCGCGCACCTCGACTCGGAGTCCGAGGTCGCCGTTCAGCGGGCCCTGGACACCGCGCTGGAAGGCCGTACGTCGCTGGTGATCGCGCACCGGTTGTCGACGGTGCGGAACGCGGACCTGATCCTGGTGGTTGACCACGGCAACATCGTCGAGCGCGGCACGCACGAGCAACTGCTCGCGGCCGGCGGCGAGTACGCTGATCTGTACCACACGCAGTTCAACGAGTCCGGTACCGCGGCAGGTGTCTGATGATCAAACTGGGTCTCGTCCTCGCAGCCGGGTACGCCGGCTTCAAAGTCGCGTACCACTCCGAAGACGGCCGCCACTACGGCCGAACCGGCGAGCGCGCGGTCCGCACCGGCCTGTCCTTACTGATCGCCAGCCTGGCCGGCGGAATCACTTACGCGGCTCTGCTCCCGCACTAGCCGGCCGTGAGTCGTGCTCCAGTAGGTGGAGCACCGGTACGCCGAGGTGGCGGCGGGCCGAGTTGGTCCAGTCGAGGTGGAAGAACTCCGCCACGATGTGCGGCCGCGTCAGGATGATCACCTCCTGGCCTTGGACGTGCTGCACGGTCGCGACCAGAGCGTCGATCGGCCGGTCGTGCGTGATACCGCCCTCGGCGGTCTGCCCGAGGTCGCGGAGCCTCTGGACGCTGCGCCCGCTGCAGCCCTTGGCCTCGGTGTCGATCGCCTTCTGCGCCTCCGCGAGGTCCTGGCGCTGACCGGCCAGGCCCGGCCCGTAGAGGTCCGCGGTCCCGAGGGCGCTGATCGAGGCCTCGACGCCCGCCTCCGCGTTGTGGCAGGGCACCAGCACGTGGTACCTGACCGGATCGGGCATGTCCTGATGGAGCTCGACGACGCGTTTCGCGTCGGGTTCGGACAGTTCCTGTTCGACGAGCAGTACGACCTCGTACATCGTGCCACCTCCGTGCTTACCAGTCGGTATACCCCCATAGTGCCCCCTCAGAGGCGCGAAGTATTCAACTGGATCGTTCCAGTCTCCGGCGTCCGTAGGTTCGGAGCGCTCGGAGTAGGTCCACCTCGCGGAACGCGGGCCAGTACAGGTCGCAGAACTCGATGTCCGAATCGGTTGCCTGCCACAGCAGGAAGTCCGACATCCGCAGCTCGCCGCTGGTCCGGATGACCAGGTCCGTGTCCGGCAGCCCCGGCACGTACAGATGCCGGCTGATCTCCTCCTCACTCAGCGAGTCGGCGACCTCGTCCAGCGACCGACCGCTCGCGGCCGCCTCGTCCAGCACCGCGCGAACGGCGTCCACCACCTCGAGCCGGCCGCTGTACGCGATGGCGATCGTCAGATCTCCCGCATCGGGGCGGTCGCGCGTTTCCTCCACCGCCTCCTTCAGCGCGCGGGCCGTTGAGTCAGGCAACAGGTCCAGCTGGCCCGCGACGTGCAGTCGCCAGCGGTGATCCCGCCGTACGTGCTCGGCGAGCACGGTCTCGGTGAGGTTCATCAGGTAGTCGACCTGGTCGGCGTCGCGCTTGCGCAGGTTGCTCGGCGACGCCACCCATGCGGTCACGCACCGGATGCCTGCGTCGGCGCACCAGTTCAGGAAGAGCTCGAGGTGTTCGGCGCCGAAGCGATGGCCGATGCGTACGTCGTCGTACCCGGCGCCGCGCGCCCAGCGGCGATTGCCGTCCATCGCGATCGCGACGTGTTCCGGCTTCGGCAGGCCGACGAGCTGGCGGCGGAGGCGACGCGTGTAGAGGCTGTAGAGCATCAGCGTTGGGCGCTCGACAGTACGTCGGCCAGGTCGAACTTGATCGGCTCCTCCAACTGCTCGTACGTGCAGGACTCGGGGGTGCGGTCGGGACGCCAGCGGACGAACTGCGCGGTGTGCCGGAAGCGGATGCCTTCCATGTGGTCGTAGCGGACCTCGACGACCCGCTCGGGGCGCAGGGGAGTGAAGGACAGGTCCTTGCCTGCCTGCCACCGGCTGCCCTCGGCGTTGCGCGGCGTACGGACGCCTTCCTCCTGCTTCGCCCACGCCCACGGGTGCTCGTCGAAGGTGGTGACGAGCGACTGCATCTCCTGGAAGAGCTCCTTGCGGCGCTCCATCGGGAAGGCGCCGATGACGCCGACGCTCGCGAGCGTGCCGTCGTCGTTGTACAGGCCGAGCAGCAGCGAGCCGATGCGGTCCGGGCCGCTCTTGTGCAGGCGATAGCCCGCCACCACGCAGTCCGCCGTACGCTCCGGCTTGATCTTGAACATCACCCGCTTGTCCGGCTGGTACGTCCCGTCGAGCGGTTTGGCGATCAGCCCGTCCAGGCCGGCGCCCTCGAACTGCTCGAACCACTGCGCGGCCGTCTCGTGGTCGGCGGTCGCGGGGGTGACGTGGATGGGTGCCTTCACGCTCGCGAGCGCGTCGATCAGCGCCGTACGGCGTTCGCTGAACGGGCGCTCCGTGTAGTCGTCGTCACCGAGCGCCAGCAGGTCGAACGCGACGAACCGGGCCGGGGTCTTCTCGGACAGCATGTTCACGCGGCTCGCGGCCGGGTGGATCCGCTGCTGCAGGACCTCGAAGTCGAGCCGGTCGCCGGACTCGCCGATCACGATGATCTCGCCGTCGATCGCGCACCGCTCCGGCAGATTCGCCTTCACCGCCTCGACCAGCTCGGGGAAGTACCGCGTCATCGGCTTCTCGTTCCGGCTGCCGATCTCCACCTCGTCCCCGTCGCGGAAGATGATCGACCGGAACCCGTCCCACTTCGGTTCGTAGGACACGTCCCCGCGGGGGATCTCCTTGACCGGCTTGGCGAGCATCGGCTTGACCGGCGGCATGACAGGCAGTCGCATCCCGTCATTCTGTCCCACAGCGCGGACAGTCACCAGGAACCTACTGTCACAAGCTCGTGGTGGACAGTGAACCGCCCCCCACGGACAATCGCCCCATGACCGTACTGATGCCGCGACTCCGTCGCGGCGGGTCATGGGGCTGTTGCTCCCGGTCTTCCCTCGTCGCTCCGGTCGCTGCGCTCCCTCCGCTCCTCAGTCCAGACCGGGAGGCCCCATGACCGGGGTGCCGGTGGAGTGGGCGCGTCCCTCGGACGCCGAACGCGACCGCGCGCTGGCGATCCTCCGCGACGGCGCCGGCTCGGGCCGCCTGTCGCACGACACGTTCATCCGCCGGATGAACTTCGTCCTCCGCGCCCAGAGCCGCGGCGAACTGGCCGACGTACTCCGCGACCTGCCCCGCACCGAACCCCGCGGCAAAACCTGGCTGCGCACGTTGCGCGCCAAGTTCTTGCGATCAGGTCGAACCACCTCGCAGTACCGGACCTCAGCAACTCCCGCACCGCTCGCGCTGCCTGAGCCGGGTTCTTCCACCGTCCGGATCGGGCGCTTCCCGGGCGCGACGCTCCGGCTCGGCGACGTCTCGGTGTCCCGCTTCCACGCCGAACTCCGGCACCTGGGCGACGGCTGGATGCTCCGCGACCTGGGCTCGATGAACGGGACGTGCGTGAACGACCTCCGGATCACCACCACGGTCCGCGTCCGCCCCGGCGACCGGGTGAGCTTCGGCGCGGTCGTCTTCACGCTGACCTATCGCGGGCAGTAGTTGCATCCGGTACGTCGGTACAGGTTTACCGTCGAAGCATGGACGAAATCTGGGCTCCGGAAGCCTGCACCCTGCCCACCGCGGAGCGGCCGTTCCGCATGGCCGAGTTCGACGACCTGTTCAGCACCTACCTGCGGGGCGCCGTCCGCGTGGACCGGCAGACGCTCGACCTGACGCTCGACGCAGACGCCCGTACGACGGTCGAGGATCTGACCGCTCGCGAGAACGAGTGCTGCTCCTTCTTCACCTTCACCCTGACCGGCACGACTCTTCGCATCGCGGTCCCGCCGACGCAGACCGCCGTACTCGATGGTCTGTCCGAACGCCTACCGCGATGAGATCGAGCGAGGTAGCGGCCGCGGCCGGGGTCAACCTGCAGACTCTGCGGTACTACGAACGCCGCGGACTGCTCGACGAACCGGACCGCACTCTCGGCGGCCACCGCCTGTATCCCGCGGAGGCCGTCACGACCCTGCGCGTGATCAAGGCGGCGCAGCGGCTCGGGTTCACGCTCGCCGAGATCTCCGAGCTGCTCGACACCGCCAGGCATCGGCACGCGCGCGGCGGGGGAGCCGGACTGCAGACGCGCGCCCGCGAGAAACTGGCCGACGTGGAAGCGAAACTCGCCGACCTGACAGTCATCGCCGAGACCCTCCGCGCCGGCATAGCCGCCGGCTGCGACGACCTCGAGACCTGCGCCGGCAACCCCGACTGCCCCCTGCCCTTCTCGGAGATCGCTCAGTGACCGTACTGAAGTCCGTCGTACTCTTCCTGCTGGCGGCACTCGCCGAGATCGGGGGAGCCTGGCTCATCTGGCAAGGCTGGCGCGAACACCGCGGTCTGCTGTGGATCGCCGGCGGAATAGTTGCCCTAGGCGCCTACGGCTTCGTCGCCACCTTCCAGCCCGACCCCCACTTCGGCCGCATCCTCGCCGCGTACGGCGGAATCTTCGTAGCCGGCTCCCTGACCTGGGGCATCCTCGTAGACCACTTCAAACCCGACCGCTACGACCTCCTCGGCGCCACCATCTGCCTCCTAGGCGTGGTCGTCATCATGTACGCCCCCCGCAACACCTGACCAACGCCTAAGGTGAGACGCCATGGGGGTTGATGTGGTGCTGAACGAGGTGAGTCAGCCGGGTACCAGTTCGAGGCGTCGTCGGTTGACTCAGCTTGACGTCGTACCTGACTCGGATGACGTGTTCGTGCGGGTCTGCGCCCGGAGTTCGTTGCCGATGTTGGGACGGGTGGATCCGTACGGCGACCTGGAGCTGACTGCGGTGGAGATGCCGCAGTTCGTCGCCGAGCTGGAGCAGGAACTCGCCGGCCCTCTCACGGTCGCGGAGCGCGAGGTGCTGTCCGCCGTACGACGCCTCGCCGAGCGCTGCGCGACAAACCGATCCACCGAGCTGCACCTCGAGGGTGACTGAGCACAGTTGGGGAGGATCCTGTGCCGAATCGGGCAGGAAATCCTCCCCAACTTGGTCGCGCGCCGGCGTCTGCACACCGACCGTCAGGGGATGAGGACGACCTTCCCGGTGGTCCGGCGGTCCTCGAGGGCCTGATGCGCGGTGGCTGCCTCGGAGAGCGGGAACGTGGTGGTGAGGGCCGTCCACCGGCCGGAGACGGTTTCTTCCAGGGCGGCTGCTTCCAGGTCGCGGAGGTGGCGGGCGAGTTTGGCACCGATCGCCCACCCGGCGGTGAGGCCGCGGCTCATCAGGTCCTCGTGGGTGAACTCGATGGGCCCGCCGCCCGACCAGCCGAACATGAGCGCGCGTCCGCCGACACCGAGCAGCTCGAACGCCTGCTGGCCGTTGGCACCGCCGACCCCGTCGAAGAGCAGAGTGATCTCCCGATCGCCCAACTCGGCCTTCAGTCGCGCAGTCCACTCCGGATCGCGGTAGTCGATCGCGTACTGCGCGCCGAGCGAGCGGACCGTGTCTACCTTGGCAGGCCCGCCGGCCAGCCCGATGGCGATCGCGCCGGCGTTCCGCGCGGCCTGGACCAGGTAGCTGCCGATCCCGCCCGCGGCTGACGTGATGAGTACGACGTCGTCCGCGGTGAGATGCGCCTGCCGCAGGATGCCGGCCGTCGTACGCCCGGTGCCGATCGCGGCGACTGCCTGGGCAGCGTCGACGTGATCGGGAAGTTCGTACAGCGACTCGACCTTCGCCACCGCGCGTTCGGCGTACCCGCCTGGCACCATGCCCAGATGGACCACGACCCGCTTGCCGATCCACGTCGGGTCGACGTCCGGTCCGACCGCGCTGACCCGGCCCGCGACCTCGCGCCCCGGGATCGTCGGCAGCTCCGGGACGGGGATCGGGCCGCCGCCGGTGGTGCCCGCGCGGATCATCGTGTCGACGAGGTGGACGCCGGCGGCCTCGACCTCGACCAGCACCATGCCGCTGCCGGGAGAGGGGTCCGGCACCTCCTCGTACACCAAGTTCTCCGCCGGACCGAATGCGTGCAATCTGATCGCTTTCACACCGCTCACGCTAGAACCTCAACAATGATTGAGGTCAACCTCTGCCACTTCCTTACGTTGTGTACTAAAGTGCGCTCCGAGGGAGGGTGACGTGGCGAAGATGCTGAGAGGTGCGACCGCGCAGGAGACCCACAGCGCGATCCTCGACCTGATCCGTTCCAGCGGGACGGTGACCCGCGTCGACCTCGCCGACCGCTCCGGCCTGACCGGCGCGTCGATCTCCCGGGTGGTCAAGCGACTGCTCGCCGACGGCCTGATCATCGAGACCGGGTACGGCGACCCGACCGGCGGGAAACGCGCCACGCTGCTGCAGTTCAACCCGCGCGCGCGGCACGCGGTCGGTATCGCGGTCGACACCCCGAGTACGACGTACGTCGTCACCGACATGAGCGGCCGGGTGATCGAGCAACTGTCGTCGCGGGGGATCGGGAAGGACGCGCCGGCGACCGCCGTCAAGCGGATCACCGCCGAGCTCGAGGACCTGATCGTGAAGGCGGGGATCGAGCCGTCCACGCTGGTCGGAGTCGGTGTGGCGCTGGCCGGCCGGCAGGGCCGGGGCGGGACGCGGCTGCTGCGGACGGACTCGGAGAAGTACGCGTGGGAGCCGTTCGCTGTGCGGCACACGCTGAAGGAGGCGATCGACCACCCGATCGTGGTCGAGAACGACTCGACCTGCGCGGCGATCGGCGAGTTCTGGGCCGGGAAGATCCCGTCGGTGAACGACTTCGCGACCGTGTACCTGGCGGCCGGTTTCGGGCTCGGTCTGGTGACGAACGGCGATGTGTACCGCGGCTCGTCGTCGAACGTCGGCGAGATCGGCCACATGGTGCTCGACGTCAACGGGCCGATGTGCTGGTGCGGCGGACAGGGCTGCCTGGAGAGCCTGGCCGCCCCGGCGGCGGTCGTCGCGCGGGCCGAACAGGACGCGACGCTGGTCGACAAGCTCGGTCTGCGCGGCCGTCAGACGTCCGTACGGGCGGACTTCGCCAAGATCGCGCGCCTCGCCGCCGGCGGTGATGCGCGCTGCGTGGAGCTGATCGAGGAGTCCGCGACGTACCTGGCGAAGGCGCTGCTCTCGATCACCAACCTGCTGGACCTGGACCAGATCATCCTGGCCGGCCCCGGTTTCAGCGAGGCCGGCGACATCTACGTGCGGGTCGCGTCGACCGAGCTCAACCGGCTGTCGTTCGTCCGCGCGATGCATCCGACGCGCGTGGAGCTCTCCAAACTCGGTCCGAGCGCGGCGGCACTGGGTGCCGCCTCACTCGTCCTCCACAGTCAACTCACTCCGCACCAGAACGCTCGCTCGTGAGGTAGTCCCCGAGCCAGCGGCCGCTCTTCTTCACGGTGCGCGCCTGCGTCGCGTAGTCGACGTACACGATGCCGAAGCGGCGGCTGTAGCCCCAGGCCCACTCGAAGTTGTCGAGCAACGACCAGGCGAAGTACCCCTTCAGCGGGAAGCCCTCGGCGACCAGATCCCGGCAGACCGCAACGTGCTGCTGCAGGTAGTCGAGTCGCTCGTCGTCCTCGACCGTCCCGTCCGCGGTGACCTCGTCGAGGTACGCCGAACCGTTCTCCGTCACGTACAACGGCAGCTCGGGCGCGAGCTTGTTGATCGTGACCAGGATGTCGCGCAGGCCGGTCGCCTGGATCGGCCAGCCCATCTGGGTCCGCGGGAGACCGGTGTCGACGGCGACGACGTTCTCGCTGCCCGGTTGGGTCGAGGCGACCGGCGACGAGATCGGCCCGTCCGGCGCGGCCACCGTGGTGGGGCAGTAGTAGTTGACGCCCATGAAGTCGAGCGGCGCCCCGATCAGCGGCAGGTCGGCCTCCTGCGCCGCGAACCACTCCGTCATCCCGGTGTCTTCCAGGACGTCCGCCGGGTACTGCCCGGACAGCAACGGCTCCAGGAAGAGACGGTTCCGCAGGCCGTCGATCCGGCGCGCGGCATCACGGTCGGCGGGGGAGTCGGTGGCGGCGTGGATCGGCGCCGGGTTGAGCGCGATGCCGTACGTCCCGCCCTCCGACCGGATGGCTTCCAGTGCGAGACCGTGCCCGAGCAGCAGGTGGTGCACCGTCTTCAGCGCATCCGCGCCTTCGGTCCGGCCCGGCGCGTGCTCACCGTTGCCGTACCCGAGGAACGCCGAGCACCACGGCTCGTTCAGCGTCATCCAGTGCTTGATCACGTCCGACAGTGCGTCGTGCGTGACGGCGGCGTAGTCGCGGAAACGCTCGGCCGTGTCGCGCACCAGCCAGCCGCCGGCGTCCTCGAGCGGCTGCGGCAGGTCCCAGTGATACAGCGTCGCGTACGGCGTGACGCCGTTCTCCAGGCACGTCTCGGCAAGGCGACGGTAGAAGTCGAGCCCGGCAGTGTTGACGGCGCCTGCGGGCATGATCCGCGGCCAGGCGATCGAGAACCGGTACGCGTTCAGCCCGAGGTCCGCGAGCAGCCGGACGTCGTCGGCGAACCGGGTGTAGTGCTCGACGGCCACATCGCCGGTGGTGCCGTCCGCGATCCGGCCCGGAGTGTGGGCGAACGTGTCCCAAATACTCGGGCCGCGGCCGTCCGCTGTCGTGGCGCCTTCGACCTGGTACGACGCGGTCGCCGCGCCCCAGGTAAACCCGCTGGGGAAGCCGTTGGTCACGTCGTCTCCTTCTCGACCCAGTACTGCCTGTCCGGAAGCAGGCTACCTAACCGGTTAAGCAGTTCCTCCGGCAGGTCCGCATCCCGGGCAGCGACCAACGCGTCGACGCGGGCCGGCTTGGTGATGCCGACGACCGTGCCGGCGATGCCCGGGTCGTCGATCGAGTGCCGGAGGGCGGCCGTCGCGAGGTCGATGCCGTAGTCGCGGCACGCCTTGTCCATCTCCGCCACGGCCTGCAGGACCGCGGCCGGCGCCTCGCGGTAGGCGTACTTCGTCGCGCCGCGCCGGGTTCGCGAGGATCCCGCCGCCGTAGACCGCCGCGTTCACCACCGCGATGCCCTCGGCGCGAGCGCGCTGGAAGATGCCGTCGGCCGAGTGATCGACCAGGCTCCAACGGTTGTGCACGAGCAGTACTTCGAACCCGCCGAGATCCAGGTACCGGGACAGCTCACGAGTGTCGCCGCCCGCCAGGCCGACGTGCCCGATCTCGCCCGTCGGCGCGCAGCTGCATCAGGGTGTCGACGGCGTCACGCATCGACTCGAAGTCGTGGGCCTCGGGGTCGTGCAGGTGGACCAGCGGCAGCTCGTCCAGCCCGAGCCGCTCCTTGCTCTCGGCAATGCTCGCCCGGACCCGCGCGCCGGAGTAGTCGCCGTCCTTCGCGTCGACCTTCGTCGCGACCAGGAACCCTTCGGGCAGTCCGCCGTACTCGCGGATCGCCTGGCCGATCCGGGTCTCGCTGGAGCCGTCGCCGTACCCGTTCGAGGTGTCGATCCAGGTGAGTGGGCTGTCGAACACACGCAGTACCAGGTCGACCGCTTCCTGGGGCGTGACGTCGTACCCGAAGACGGCGGGCATGCCGGCGATCCCGCTGCCGCCGGCGCAGGCGGCGGAGACGGTCAGGCCGGTCGAGCCCAGCGGGCGCAGCCAGTTGTGAGTCATGCGCCGGAGCCTACGGCGTACGGGAACCCGTCGGGGTCGACGTACACCTTCGTCCCGTCCGGCGAGATCGCGACGGGCAGGTCCGGCGGGTCGCCGGCGAGTTCGGCGTACGCGAAACCCGCGACGTCGAGCTGCGGGTCGCGTGACGTCTTGGGGACGTCGTACGTGAAGACCTCGAGGACGGTGTCGCCGCCCTTGAGGTAGCCGATGTGGAAGCCGCGGCTGTCGTGCGGCTGCTCGATGGTTCCGATGAAGTCGAAGCCGTGGCGGTCGTGGTAGTGGGCGGCGGTGGCGTCGCGGTCCTCGATCGTGACCGCGATGTGGTCGAACCGCGGGCGGGACGGTACGCCGAGCGCCCGCTCCCGCGCCACCCCGTCCGCGTCCACGACTTCGGCGTACTGCAGATCGCCCTCGATCATCTCGAGCAGCGTGCCGTCCGGGTCGTAGAAGAAGCAGATCCGGACGTCGCCCTCGGCATCGAGCGGGTCCAGCTTGAACTCGACCCCGCCGGCCTTCAGTGCAGCGGCCCGCTCGTCGATCCGGTCCACCTTGAAGCCGACGTGCCGGAACCCTTTCTGCAGATCGTCGGGCGACCAGGTGCTCATGGCTCCCGATCGTTGCTGACAGCCCGTAACTCGACTGTCGCGGTCACCGCGTCCAGGATCGCTCGCTCCGCACTCGGTTCGCCGATCACGCGGAGCTCGAGAAACCTGGTGTAGTACTCGACGGAGCGCTGGACATCAGTGCAGTTGACCACGACGTTCTTGATCGGCATAGCACCTCTCTCAGTTTTTGACGGCGCCGAGCATCATCCCGGCGACGAACTGCCGCTGCATCCGGACGTAGACGATCACGACCGGTACGACGGACAACGTGAGGCCGGCGGTGAGGGCCGGCCAGTTCGTGGAGTACTGACCCATCAGCGTGAACAGCACCGGCTGCAGCGGCAGCGAGTCGGTGTTGCGCAGGACCGTGTTGGCGATCAGGAACTCGTTCCAGGTGGACAGGAACTGGAAGATCACCACGGTCGCGATCCCGGGCCGGGTGAGCGGCAGGATCACCCGCCGGAAGATCGTCAGCTCGCTGCCGCCGTCCACCCGCGCGGCCTCGATCAGCTCGTCGGGCAGTGTCTGGAAGAACGCCCGCATCAGGAACATCGCGAACGGCGCCGATCCGGAGATGTACAGCACCAGCAGACCGGCCTGGCTGTCGAGCAGCCCGAACGACTTGAGCTCGAGGTACAGCGGGATGATCAGCGCCGTCGACGGCATCATCAGCGTCGTCAGCAGCAGCACGAACAGCGTGTTGCGGAACGGGAAGTCCAGCTTCGCGAACGCGTACCCGCTGAGCGTGGCGAAGATGAGTACGCCGATCACCGTCACCGACGTGATCCACACGCTGTTCCAGAAATGCAGCGGGAACTCGATCGACGTCCAGGCATCCTTGTACGCCGTACCGGTGAACTTCCGCGGGATGATCGGCCCGTTGAAGATCGTGTTCTGCTCGCGCAGCGACGTGAGCAGCATCCACACGAACGGGAACGCCATCAGCAGGCAGAACGGCAGCAGTACGAACGTCGCGAACGACTTGCCGAGCAGACTCTTCTTCATCGGTCCGCCCTCCGGGTCAGCCAGAGCTGGGCGATCACCGCGAGCGTGCAGAGCACCATCGTCACGACGCTGAACGCGCTCGCGTACCCCAGTTGCGGGATCGAGCCGGACGTCGACCCGAAGGCCAGCGAGTACAGATACGTGCCGAGCACTTCGCTGGCGTGGTTCGGGCCGCCGCCCGTCATCACGAAGATCACGTCGAACGCCTTGAACCCGTTGAGCAACCCGAGACTGACGATCAGGCCGGTCACGATCCGCAGACTCGGGACGGTGATGTGGCGGAACTGCTGGACCGTGTTGGCCCCGTCCATCGCCGCGGCTTCGTACAGGTTGGGATCGATGCTCTGCAGACCGGCGAAGTAGATCAGCATGTTGAACCCGAGGCCGCCCCAGACCGTCACCACGATGATCGCGGGCAGCACGGTCTTGTGGTCGGCCAGCCACGGGTGCTGCAGGCTGTCCAGACCGATTGCCCCGAGCAACCGGTTGAGCGTGCCGATGTTCGGGTCGTAGATCAGCTTCCAGAGCACCGCCGACACGACGAACGAGACGATCCCGGGGATGAACAGGATGGTCCGGACGACGACACCGACCTTCGGCCAGATCACGTTCACCAGCACCGCCGTGACCAGACCGAGGAACGTCAGGATCGCCGTCGTCACGCCGGTCAGCACCAGCGTGACGAGCAGCGCCCGGCGGGCCACCGGATCGTGCAGCATCCGGCTGTAGTTGTCGAAGTTCACGAACCGCGGCGCCCCGAACCCGCCCCACGAGGTCAGGCTCAGGTACGCCGTGTAGAGGATCGGCCAGAGTACGAAACCCAGGAACAGGACGAACGTGGGAAGAACGAAGAGATAGCCCGCGACTCTTTGTGATTTTCTCAGTGGCGTCCCGAAGAATTGGGCTGTCGCCATCCGATCAGCCGCCCTTGGCGTTCTGCACCGCCTGCTGCATCGCCTTCGCGACCGCCGCCGGCTCGCCGCTGCCGTCGAAGATCTTCGCGAGCGGATCGCCGGCCGCCACCGAGCCGGGACCGAACGGGATGTGCGGGCAGCCGTCGCCGTCGAGCAGCCACGACGTCATCTGCTTCATGATCGGCAACTCGATCCGGGCCGCCGCGCTCTTCGTGGCCGGCATCGAGTTCGAGCCGTTCATGGTGGGGGAGTACTGGTCGGCCGAGTACATGAACTTCAGGAACTCCAGCGCGGCGTCCTTGTTCTTGCTGGTCGCCGACAACGCCCACCCGGCACCCGCCTGGTTCGCCGTCCAGTGCCGCTTGCCGGGCGCGATCGCCGGTGTCTTCATCACCTTGTACAGCTTGTTGAACGCCGGCGTCGCGTCCTTGGTCAGCCCCTGCGGCGTCCAGCTGCCGTTGAACAGCATCGCGGACTTCCCGGTGTAGAAGATCTGCGGCGCCTGGTCGCCACTCGTGCCCGTCGTACCGGGCTGGAACACGCCGGCCTTGACGATCTTCTGCTGCAGCTCGATCGCCTGGACCACCTTCGGGTCCTCGTACGTCGCGCCGTCCTTGAGCTGGTCGAGTTTCAGGTAGTACGTCGGGTCGTCGGCGACCTGCGTGATCAGCGGCAGGAAGAAGTCCAGCGAACTCGTGGTCGGGTTGCAGCTGAGCGCCACCGGGAACTTGCCGGTCGCCTTGATCTTCGCGGCCGCCGCGATCAGGTCGTCCCAGGTCTCGATGCCGTCCTCCGCGACTCCGGCCTTCTTCAGCATGTCCGGGTTGTAGAACAGCCCGAACGTCTGCGCCATCCAGCCGACGGCGTACTGCTTGCCGTCCAGGGTGTACTCCTGGTTGGCCGAGTCGAAGAAGTCCTTCAGGAAGTCGTCGCCGAGCTCCTGCTTCAGATCGGCCGACACCCCGCCGGTGCCGTAGGTCAGCGCCCGCGTGTGCGGCGCGAAGATCTCCGGTACGTCGCCACCCGCGACCGCGGCCTGCAGCGCGGGCAGGTACTGGTCCGGGGTGCCGAAGATCCGGTTCTCGATCTTGATGTTGCTGTGCGCGGCCTCGAACGCGCTGATCAGCTTCGGGAACTGATCCTCCTGGTCGTTGTACCAGGACCACATCCGGACCACGGCCTTCCCGCCGCTCGTGGTGCCGCCGCCGCTGTCACTCCCGCCGCAGGCAGCCAGCGCCGACCCGAGGCCGAGCGCACCCACCGCGCCTTTCAGTACCGTCCGCCGCCGCACGTGCTGTTCGCCCATCGGAGACTCCTCGTCGTTCGGCCTCACGAACCTCACACTCAACTTCCTAACTGAAAGTAAGAAAGTGGTCAAGGCCACAGCTGTTTCCACCTTTCCGGTCAGGTGTCTGTCCTGATGGTGGGTGCTCAGGGCGAGACCTTAGGGTTGGGCGCATGGTCGTGCGGTTGAGTGAGCGGACGCCGGAGGTGTCGCCGGATCGGCTGTTGTCCGAGTGCGTGCCGCCGCCGCGGTTCGCCGAGGTCCGGTTCGGCACGTACCGCCCGGATCCGGACGAGCCGTCGCAGGCGGAGGCGCTCGCGGTGCTGTCGGCGCGGGCCGAGAAGCTGGCCGGTCCGCGGCCGACGCCGTCGCTGTGGTCGCGGTTGCGCGGACGGAACGAGTCCCCGGACAAGCCGGGCATCTACCTCGACGGCGGGTTCGGCGTCGGCAAGACGCACCTGCTCGCATCGTTGTGGCACGTGTCCTCGGGCCCGAAGATGTACTGCACGTTCGTCGAGCTCACCAACCTGGTCGGCGCCCTCGGGCTGCGGACGGCGGTCGAGGCGCTGTCGTCGTACCGGCTGATCTGCATCGACGAGTTCGAGCTGGACGATCCCGGCGACACGATGCTGATCTCGCGGTTGCTCGGCCAGCTGGTCGAGGCCGGCGTCGAGTTCGCCGCGACCTCGAACACGTTGCCCGACAAGCTCGGCGAGGGCCGCTTCCAGGCGATCGAGTTCCTCCGCGAGATCCAGGGGCTCGCCGCGCGTTTCGACGTACGGCGGGTGGACGGGCCCGACTACCGGCACCGGGGCCTCCCGGTGGCGCCGGACCCGTGGCCCGACGAGAAGGTCGAGCAGGAGGCCGCCGTACGGGCGAACGCGTCGTGCGACCACTTCGTCGACCTGCACCGGCACCTGGCCGAGCTGCATCCGAGCAAGTACGGCGCCCTGCTCGACGGGATCGAGACAGTGGCGATCACCGACGTACGGCCGCTGACCGACGAGAACGTGGCGTTGCGGATGGTCGTGCTCGCGGACCGGATGTACGACCGCAACCTGCCGCTCCTCGCGAGCGGCGTCCCGCTCGACCAGCTGTTCTCGGCGGAGATGCTGAAGGGCGGCTACCGAAAGAAGTACCTGCGAGCCCTGTCGCGCTTGATCGCGCTGGCCCGCGCCGCATGATTCCCTGAAGGCATGCGTAGGGTTCGGCTCGGCCTGGGCGTCGTGGTGGTGATGTTCTGTGCCTGGCTGATCTGGCAGGCGTCGCGGCACGACGACTTCCGGTTCATCTGGAACCGCGACGAAGGCGAGTTCCTGTTCTTCGTCGTAGCCGCCGGGCTCGTCGCCTTCACACTGATCGCGACTGCCGTCCAGCCACCGCGAGCGCGAACCGACGCGGGCGGCGGGCGATGGCTGGTGCGAGTCGCCGGCTATCTCTGCGGAGCCGTGGCGCTGATGCTGATCGCGCTGGGCGCCGGTACGGCGTACTACGACGCCACCGACTGCCCGAGCGGTGACAGCGACTGCCTCTCGTTGCTCGGGGGCATGCTGTGGAGCATCGTCTCGCTCGCGGTGAGCGCGGTCGTCGTCGCGGTCGTCGAGCTGGTGCTGATGCGGCGACGGCGGCAACGTCGTACCGCAAGCCGGTGAACGTCCGCCGAAGTCTGGGATCGATGAGGCAGGATGACCTCATGGCGAAGCAGAAGAAGGGCCAGAAGGCAGCCGGTGGGGGACTGCGGGAGCAGCTGCGGGTGCCGGCCGGCGAGGTGGACCTGACGAAGTACGACACGCGTGCGACGACAGGGTTCAGCGGGGCCAAGGACGAGGGCAAGCTCGCGCTGGAGAACCTCGGCGCCGAGGTCTCGGACTGGCAGGAGCGGCTGTTCGCCGAGGGGCGCACCGGTGGCGAGCGGAGCATTCTGCTGGTGCTGCAGGGGATGGACACCTCCGGCAAGGGCGGCGTGATCCGGCACGGCGCGGGGCTGATGGACCCGCAGGGCCTGAAGATCACCTCGTTCAAGGCGCCGACGCCGGCCGAGAAGCGCCGCGGGTTCCTGTGGCGGATCCGGCAGGCGGTGCCGGCGCACGGGATGATCGGGGTCTTCGACCGGTCGCACTACGAGGACGTGCTGATCGCCCGCGTGCGCGAGCTGGTCACGCCGAACGTGTGGACCCGGCGGTACGACCAGATCAACGAGTTCGAGGCCGAGCTGACCGCGAGCGGCGTGACGATCGTGAAGTGCTATCTGCACATCTCGGCCGACGAGCAGCGGGCCCGGCTCGAGGAGCGTCTCGCCGACCCGACGAAGCACTGGAAGTACAACCCGGGCGACGTCGACGAGCGGCAGCTGTGGCCGGACTACATGGACGCGTACCACGCCGCTCTCGAGCGCTGCAACACGCCTGACGCACCTTGGTACGTCATCCCG
The DNA here is from genome assembly GCA_963822475.1 of uncultured Actinomycetota bacterium. Classification (GTDB taxonomy): domain Bacteria; phylum Actinomycetota; class Actinomycetes; order Propionibacteriales; family Kribbellaceae; genus Kribbella. The sequence goes on along the minus strand of CAWGHT010000004.1, from coordinate 79,684 downwards.
AGCGACCGCAAGTGGTACCGCAACTGGGCCGTCACCACGATCCTCCTGGAGACGCTCAAGGAGCTGAACCCGGAGTGGCCCGCGGCCGACTTCGACATCGAGAAGGAGAAGAAGCGCCTGGCAGCAACCTGACACCGGCTAGGTGGCCCTGGTCCTGGACCATCTACGGTTGCCCGCATGGCGTTGATCCTGGCTCTTCTCGCCGTCCTGGGGATGGGTGGCTACCTCTGCGTCTTCGTGGCGTTGCACGTGCTTCCGACCGGCTACCACCCGGTCCGGCATGCCGTCAGCGACTACGGCGTCGGCCGCTACGCGTGGCTGTTCCGCTGGGCACTCGTGGCTTCGTCGGTCGGCATCCTTGCGCTGGCCGCCGGACTCGCGCTCGAGCCCGGCACTCCGACAGTGACCGTGCTGCAGTTGGTGTTCCTGCTCCTGATCCCGGTGATGCGGGTCGGCATGCTGAAGTTCCCGACCGACCTCGAGGGGCAGCGACTGACCCGCTCCGGCCGGCTGCACTATCTGTTCGCGGTCGCCGCGTTCGCGCTGACGTACTCCGCGATCGCCGACCTGACGCCCGAACTCGGATCCGTCGGCGCCTGGGAGTCGGTGAGCGGCTTCCTGTCGGTGCTGCGCATCATCGCCCTCGTGTCGCTCGTCCTGCTGGTGATCGCGCTCGTGCCGCGGCTGCGCGTGGTGTTCGGTCTGTTCGAGCGTGGGTTCCTGCTCAGCACGAACCTGTGGTTCCTGACAGTCGGGATCTGCCTGGTCGTCGAAGCCGCGACCTGAGCATCAGCTGTCCGGGTCGATGTCGTGGCGCCGGAGCAGTTCGCGGAGTGCGGCGACCTGCTCGTGCAGGCGCTCGTTCTCTTCGAGGACGGCGTTGAGCTCGGCGAGCAGGTGATGCCGGCGGCCGTACGTCGTCCACGTGTTCGCGGGATCGTCGGCGAGCATGCCCGCGACGAGGTCCTCCGAGCGCCGGCGCCAGTTCATGTGCTTCTCGAGCTTCCGGCGTACCTCGTCGGTGCTCTCGGCGAGCTTGGTGATGATCTGCCCGCCGACCCCGTCGCCGTCGTGGAGTACGCCGAGGAGCAGGTGCTCCGGGCCGACCTGCTCCGCGCCACGCGCCCGCGCCTCGCCCCACGCGAACTCGAACGTGCTCTTCGCGCGCGGCGTGAACGGGATCGCGCCGGCCGCCGCACCGCTCCGGCCGCGGCCGATGATCTCGACGACCAGATCCCGCACCGCCGGAGCCGTGATGCCCAGGTCGGCGAGTGTGCGCGACGCGATGCCCTGCCCCAAGGTGATCAGCCCGAGCAGCAGGTGCTCGGTGCCGACGTACACGTGGTCGAGGCTGCGCGCCTCCTCCTGCGCCAGCACGATGACGTGCCGCGCCGGCTCGCTGAACTGTTCGTACATGGGATCTCCCCTCCACCAGTCCTGCACGAGATCGAAGGTCAGCGCCTCCTCGTCGAGCACCAGCTCGACCCGAAGGCGTTCCTGCAGGTCCTCGGCCGTCACCGGGTGATGCTCGAGCCGGCTCCGGATGAAGGCAGCGGCCTCGTGGTACCCGGCGTCACCGGCCGCGATCCGATCGAGCAGATCGTCGACGTCGGCCACCGGCTCGAGTTGCAACTCGGCCCGGTTCAGCGTGACGAACTGCAGCACGACCGCGACGGCCACCACCCGATTCGCTCCGCCGAACGGCCGCGCCCGGACCAGACCCGCGAGCAGCACCCCGGCCGACTCCGCGAGACCGCCGGTCAGCCGTACGCCGTCCAGCACGCGATCGATCGCCGTCCAGGTTCGATCGGCGTACGACGTCGTCGGAGTCGCACCGCAGCACGCGCGCGGCGATCGCGAGAACGTCGTACCGACCGAGGTAACGCATCAGTCGTCTCCACGCAGCCGGCGCAACGACTCCTCGTGCCGGACGAGGTTCTGCTCGAGCAACTGGCTGAACTGGTCGTCCTGCCGCCGCTGATCCACCAACGCAGCGATCGCCTCCCGCGCCACGTCCGACACCGAACGCCCCTCCACCGACGCCACAGTCTGCAACCGCTCAGCCAACACCGGATCGAGCCGCAACAAGATGTTCTTGGTCCCATCCTTAGCCATAGATATCAAGATATCATGCGTAGTCTGGACCTGCACAGGCACAGCCGAGCGCGCACCTAACCGAGCGGGCTAGGGTCGAGGCCGAGTGCACCAACATCGGGCGCGGGCGATCACCGGACGCGGGGCCGGCTCGAGTGTCAGGAGGTCGAGGCCGGCTACGCCGTAGCGGAGGAGGACCAGGCGGGCTACCTCCGCGCTGACGCCGAGGGGGGCCGAGACTGCGACCGCGCCGGCGCGGCGGGACGTGGTTTCGGCTCGGTCGGGGAGTACGCCGGGAGCGAGGAAGAGGGAGCCGACCGCGACGTGGCGGCGGCCCTCCAGGCGCCACTGGAGTACGGCCTCGGCCGGTGACGGCGAGGCGGCGCAGACGAAGGCGGCGGTCACGGGGAGCCGGTGACGCTGGCCCCACAGCCGCGCGAGGCGGGTGACGCTCGCGTTCGCGTGCGAGTCGCTCGAACCGGCCGCCGCGAGCACCAGCGCGTCCAGCTCACGCACCCGGCCGCCCTTGAGCTCGGCGCGCATCCGGCGGTCGAGTACGTCGAGCAGCGTGTCGTCGTACCCGAGTACGTCGGACGCGATGATCCGCAGGTTCGGGAACCGGCTCTGCGCCTCGTCGAGGACGGCCGGTACGTCGATCCGCGCGTGGTACGCGGCCGACAGCAGCAGCGGCAGGACGACGACCTCCTCGACGCCTTCGGCGGCGAGCTTGCCGATCACCTGGTACGGCGTGGGCGGGCAGTGGTCGAGGAAGGAGGCTTCGATCCGCAGGTCGTCACGCATCCCACGCAGGCACTTCACGAGCGAGTGGACGGTGGCGGCCGAACGCGGATCGCGGCTGCCGTGGGCGAGGATCACGAGCGCTGGAGCAGTCACAGCAGTTCCCCTTCTTCGTCGTCGATCATTCCGGCCGCGAGCGTCCACCCGTCGTGGGCGTCGATGAGCAGGAACGAACCGGTGATGGCGTTGCTGGAGTACGGGTCGGCGGCCAGCGGTGCGGCGATCTTGAGTTGCACCTTGCCGATGTCGTTCAGGTCGAGCTCGGCGGCGTCGATGACTCCGAGCGTGTCGAGGTCCAGCGCGCCGGTGATCTTGGTGACGATCGCCTGCGCGGTGGTGGTGGTGTGCTTGATCAGCACCCGGGCCCCGACGGTCAGTGGCCGGTCGGCCAGCCAGCTGATGGTGGCCGCGAGCTCCCGGCGGGTGCCGGGGGAGTGCTCGGCGGCGACGATCACTGAGCCGCGGGCGACGTCGATGTCGTCGGCGAGCCGGACGGTGACGGCTTCACCGGCGATCGCGGACGGCCGTTCGACGACCGCGGTCGACGTGGCGGTGACGACCGGCCGGTCGATGCCGGCGATCGACGTACGGCGTCCCGCGGGCAGCACGATCACCGGGTCGCCGACCGTGACGGTGCCGGAGGCAACGGTTCCGGTGTAGCCGCGGTAGTCGCGGTACTCGTCCGGTCTGCGGGCGGATCACGTACTGCACCGGGAACCGCAGCGGCTGCGCAGAGTTGTCGATCCGCCCGTTCGCGTTCTCCAGGAACTCGAGCAGGGTCGGCCCGTCGTACCACGGAGTCTGGGTGGACTGTCCGACGACGTTGTCGCCGGCGAGAGCCGAGACCGGAATGGCCTGGATGTCCGCGATGCCGAGTTGATCGGCGACCTCGTTGACGTCCTTGGCGATCTTGGTGAACACGGCCTCGTCGTAGTCGACGAGATCGATCTTGTTCACCGCGAGTACGACGTGCGGCACCCGGAGCAGACCGGCCACGGCCAGATGCCGCCGCGTCTGCTCGAGTACTCCGTGGCGGGCGTCCACCAGGATGATCACCACGTCCGCCGTCGAGGCGCCCGTGACCGTGTTCCGGGTGTACTGCACGTGCCCGGGGCAGTCGGCCAGGATGAACGAGCGCTTGTCGGTCGCGAAGTACCGGTAGGCGACGTCGATCGTGATGCCCTGCTCGCGTTCGGCGCGCAGGCCGTCGGTGAGCAGTGCGAAGTCGAAGTCGCCGCCGCGGGCCTCGGAGACCGTCTTCACGTGCGCGATCTGGTCGGCGAGGATCGCCTTGCAGTCGTGCAGCAGCCGCCCGACCAGCGTCGACTTGCCGTCGTCCACCGATCCGGCCGTTGCCAGCCGCAACAGGGTGCTCATCAGAAGTACCCCTCTCGCTTACGGTCTTCCATCGCGGCCTCGCTGGCCCGGTCGTCGGCGCGAGTGGCGCCCCGCTCGGTGATCTCGCTGGCCGCGACCTCGATGACGACCTCGGCGGGCGACGTCGCCGTGGAGGAGACGGCGCCGGTGCAGGACATGTCGCCCACGGTCCGATAGCGAACGGTGTGCTTGGCAACGGTCTCGCCGTCGCGGGGCTGGGAGTAGGGGCCGACGGCAAGCAGCATGCCGTCGCGCTCGAACACGTCCCGCTCGTGGGCGTAGTAGATCGAAGGCAGCGGGATCTGCTCGCGCTCGATGTAGTTCCACACGTCCAGCTCGGTCCAGTTGGACAGCGGGAACACTCGCACGTGCTCACCCGGCCGGTGCCGCCCGTTGTACAGCGACCACAGTTCCGGTCGCTGGTTGCGCGGGTCCCACTGACCGAACTCGTCGCGCAGGCTGAAGATCCGCTCCTTCGCCCGCGCCCGCTCCTCGTCACGGCGGCCGCCGCCGAAGACGGCGTCGAACCGGTGCGCGTTGATTGCGTCGAGCAACGGAACGGTCTGCAGCTGGTTCCGGGTCCCGTCGGTGCGCTCGCGCAGCCGGCCGTCGGCGATGTAGTCCTCGACCTTCGCGACCTCGAGCTTCAGCCCGAGCTGCTCGACGACCGCGTCGCGATAGGCCAGTACTTCGGGGAAGTTGTGGCCGGTGTCGACGTGCAGCAGCGTGAACGGCACCGCGGCCGGCGAGAACGCCTTCCGCGCCAGGTGCAGCATCACGATCGAGTCCTTGCCGCCGGAGAACAGGATCACCGGCCGCTCGAACTCCGCCGCGACTTCACGGAACACGAAGATCGATTCGCTCTCCAGAGCATCCAGCTCTGTGACTGTGATGCTCATGTGTGCAACCCGCATTCGACCTTGCCGGTGCCCGCCCAGCGGCCGCTGCGCGGGTCCTCACCGGGCGCGACCTGCTGCGTGCACGGCTCGCAGCCGATCGACGGGTAGCCGTCGTACTGCAGCAGGTTCACCAGCACGCCGTTGTCCTGGATGTAGCTGTCCAGGTCCTCCTGCGTCCACGGCGCGATCGGGTTGAGCTTCACCATGTCGCGCTTCTCGTCGTACTCGACGACCGGGGTGTTGGCGCGCGTCGGCGCCTCCTCGCGGCGGATGCCGGTGACCCAGGCCTTGTAGCCGGACAGGTACCGGTTCAGCGGCTCGACCTTGCGCATCGCGCAGCACTTGTTCGGGTCGCGGTCGTGCAGTTTCTCGCCGTACTCCGCGTCCTGCTCGGCGACTGTCTGCTTCGGCAGGGCGTTGATCAGGTGGATCGGCAGCGTCGCCGCGACCGCGTCCCGGGTCCCGATCGTCTCGGCGAAGTGGTAGCCGGTGTCGAGGAACAGTACGTCGACACCGGGCGCCGCGGCGGCCGCGAGATGGGGGAGTGCGCCGTCGGCCATCGAGGCGGTCACCACCAGCTCGTCACCGAAGGTCTCCCGCGCCCACGCGAGCACCTCCACCGCCGACGCGTCGGCGAGACGTTCGTTCGCCTCCTCGGCGATCGTCTTCAGATCCGTACTCATTCCACCGTCACCCGCAACCCGATCATCTTCAGCTGGAACACCCGTGCACACGGCCGGCACTCCCACGCACCATGGCCTTCTTCAGAGGGACGAAGATCCTCGTCCCCGCAGTAGGGGCAGTACATCGGCGCCGCACGCTCGCTCACTGAAGTGCCTCCTGGTCCGCTCGGGTGACCCACTGGGCGAAGCGCTCGCCCTCGTTGCGCTCCTTCAGGTAGTTCTGGGTGACGCGCTCGACGTAGTCGGTGAGCCCGTCCGCGGTGACCTTGTGGCCGCGCAGTTTCCGGCCGAACCCGGCGTCCAGCCCGAGGCCGCCGCCGAGGTGCACCTGGTAGCCCGGCACCTGGTTGCCGTCGGCATCCAGTACGAGCTGGCCTTTCAGGCCGATGTCCGCGACCTGGATCCGGGCGCACGAGTTCGGGCAGCCGTTGACGTTCACCGTGATCGGTACGTCGAGTTCGGGGATCCGCTCCTCGAGCTCGTTGATCAGCTGCGCGGCCTTCGCCTTGGTCTCGACGATCGCCAGCTTGCAGAACTCGATCCCGGTGCAGGCCATCGTGTTCCGCCGCCACGCCGACGGGTTCGCCTGGTACCCGAGCGCGCCCAGCTCGGCGACCAGCGAATCGACCTGCGACTCCTCGACGTCCAGCACCAGCAGCTTCTGCTGGGCGGTCGTCCGGATCCGGTCCGATCCGTGCCGCGCCACCACGTCGGCGACCTGTGCGAGCGACGTACCGGAGACGCGTCCGACGACCGGCGCGACGCCGACGAAGTACTTGCCGTCCTTCTGCTGGTGAACGCCGACGTGGTCACCCTGGATCGCGGGCACCTCGGGCGCCGGACCGTCGATCAGCTTCCGCTTGAGGTACTTCTCCTCCAGCACCTCGCGGAACTTCTCGACGCCCCAGTCCGCCAGCAGGAACTTCAGCCGGGCCCGGGTCCGCAGCCGGCGGTAGCCGTAGTCGCGGAAGATGCTGGTGACCCCCCACCAGGCCTCCGCGACCTCGTCCAGCGGGATCCAGGTGCCCAGCCGCTGCGCGAGCATCGGGTTCGTCGACAGGCCGCCGCCGACCCACAGGTCGAAGCCCGGGCCGTGCTCGGGGTGCACGACACCGACGAACGCGATGTCGTTGACCTCCGGTACGACGTCGTGCGACGGGTGCCCGGTGAGCGCGGTCTTGAACTTCCGCGGCAGGTTGGAGAACTCGTCCGAGCCGATGTACTTCGTGACGATCTCGTCGATGGCCGGCGTCGGGTCGATGATCTCGTCCGCCGCGATCCCCGCGACCGGGCTCGCGATGACGACCCGCGGTACGTCGCCGCACGCCTCGGTCGTGTAGAGCCCGACCGACTCCAGCCGCTGCCAGATCGCCGGCACGTCCTCGATCCGGATCCAGTGCAGCTGGATGTTCTGCCGGTCGGTGATGTCCGCGGTGTCGCGCGCGTACGTCGTGGAGATCTCGGCGATCACCCGCAGCTGCTCGGCGGTCAGCTGGCCGCCCTCGATCCGGACCCGCAGCATGAAGTAGCGGTCGTCCAGCTCCTCCGGCTCGAGCGTCGCGGTCTTGCCGCCGTCGATCCCGGGCTTGCGCTGGGTGTACAGACCCCACCAGCGGAAGCGGCCGCGCAGGTCGGCCGGGTCGATCGAGTCGAAGCCGCGGTGCGCGTAGACGTTCTCGATCCGCGCCCGGACGTTCAGGCCGTCGTCGTTCTTCTTGTTCTCTTCGTTCTTGTTCAGCGGCTCGCGGTATCCGAGCGCCCACTGACCTTCGCCCTTGCCCTTACGGGGGCGGGCCGGTTTGCGGGCGGGGGAGGTGACGCCGGCAGTCATCTGGGGCGTGTCCTTGTCCTCGTGACAGGTGCTCACCGAGGGCGGCAGGATCGAAGCGTCGTCGGTTCGATGCGTTCCGCGCGGTGCGCACCCAGCGGTGATCGGGGGTGATCAGGGGGCCGTCATTGGCCCTGGCAGGGTGGCTGTCAGAACATCGAAGGACAACAGATGGCACTGCGCATCCGCCCGAGGTCGACATGGAGCCGACCTACGAGGTGGGTGGTGAACGCAGCGAGCATGTCCACAAGCGTCAGCTCGAACCGCTGACAAATCAACTCCCATTCCTACATCCTGAGACCCTATCTCACGATGTGGCTATCTCCACCAGTCTGGTGGAGATTGATTCGGGCGGCGAACGCGTCGTACAAGAACTCTTGTGCAAGAGCTCTTGTGGAAGCTACGGTGCTCGCCATGACGCCTCCGAACCGCCGGCCGGTGACACCGTCCGTGCTCGCCGCCATGCACCACCCGCTGCGCCGCCGGCTGCTCGACCTGATCCACATCGACGGCTCCGCGACCGCGTCCCGGCTGGCCGGGGCCACCGGAGAACTTGTCGGCAATGTCAGCCATCACCTGAAGGTTCTCGCGTCCGCGGGCGTGATCGTCGAAGCTCCGGAGCTGGCCAAGAACCGCCGCGAGCGGTGGTGGAAACTCGGCGACACCTCGGAGTACTCGTGGTCGATCGCGGACGCGAAGGGGGATCCGGCGGGCGAGCTGGTCGCGGCCACCGCCGAGGACGCGAACCTGGCCCATCACGTCGGCAAGGTGCGGCAGTGGTTCGACATGCGGTACGAGTTCGAGGAGCCCTGGGTGCGGGCGGCGTACGCCACCGAGAGATGGCTCACATTGACGCCCGATCAGCTCACCGAGCTCAGCGATCGGATCGAGGAACTGGTCCGCTCGTACTCCGACCACCCGGCCGAAGGTGAGGATGCGCACCGCGTCTTCTTCTTCGCGCACGCCATTCCCGCACGCCCATGACCACCGAGGTCTTCCCGCCGCTCCGGAGAGACCGTCGGGTACACGGATGGATCGCGTCGGCCGCGGTGTCGCAGGCCGGCGACATGGCCTGGTACGTCGGACTCGCCTGGAGCGCCGCACAGGTCACGAGTCCGGCCGGTGCGGGTCTGGTGATGGGGATCGGCGCGCTGCCGAAGGCGCTCATCCTGCTGTACGGCGGTGCGCTCGCGGACCGTTTCGACGGCCGCCGGACGATGATCCTCGCCAACCTCGCACGGATCGTCGTACTCACGCTCGCGGCGACTGCTGTGGCGATCTGGGGACTTTCGCTAGCACTGCTAGCGACGGTCGCGGTCGTGTTCGGGGCGGTCGACGCGCTCTACACACCGGCCTCCGGAACGCTGCCGCGGCGGATGGTCCGCTCGGAAGACCTGGTGAAGCTGTCGGCCGGGACCCAACTGGCGCAGCGGCTCGCGATCTTCGCGGGCGCCCCGCTCGGCGGCCTGCTCGTCGCACACGGCGGCCTGATCACGGTGATGCTCGTCGATGCGGCGTCGTTCGTGGTGATCGCGGTGGCGCTGGCGTTCTTGGTGAAGCCGCGGCTCCCGCAGCCGGTCTCCACAGGTCACTCGATCCGGGCCGACCTGCGCGACGGGTTCGCCTACCTCAAGCGGGACGCCCGGGCGCGGACGCTGGTGATCGCGTTCTCCGGGTTGAACCTGTGTGTCGGTCCGATCCTCGCCGTCGGCCTGGTGCAACGAACCCATTCCGCCGGGTGGGGCCCGGCCTGGTACGGATGGTTCCAGGCGTGTTCCGGGGTCGCGGCCGCGGTGGGAGCGTTGGTCGCGATGCGGTGGAAGCCGGCCGACCTGGCGCGGTCCGGTCTGCTCGCGCTGGTCGTCCAGGCGGCCGGTTGCGCGATGATCGGGCTGATGCCGAAGCTCGGGGTCTTCGTCGCGATGGCGATGATCGGCTGTACGGCGGGGATCGCGTCGGCGCAGCTGTCCGCGGCGTTCCAGCAGAGCGTGGACCCGACGTACCTGGGCCGCAGTTTCAGCATCGTGAACCTGTCCGACGAGGCGATGATGCCGCTCGCCATGGTCGGCTTCGGCGCGCTGATCAGCCTGTCGAGCATCCCGATCGCCTGCGCGCTGGTCGCCGCCCTGTTCGCGGCGCTGGTGCTGTGGGCGGCCGTGCGGGTCGATCGCTGAGGTCTGTACTCCGGGAGGTTCGGTGCGCTACCGTCCGTCCGAGTAATAGGAAACTTTCCTAACGATTGGTGGAGGGAGACAATCGTGAGGTCGTGGCGGCGGGTCGGAGCGGTGGTTCTGGCAGCGGGTCTGGTGGTCGGTCTGGTGGGTCCGGTGAGTGCGGCGGACGGTGTCGCAGGTGGGGCTGTGCGGGTGAATCAGCTCGGGTACGGCGCCTTCGACAGCAAGGCGGCGTACGTGATGACTCATGACGTCGCGGCGGGCGTGCGCTATCAGGTTGTGGATCGGCACGGCCGGCGCGTGCTGAGCGGGCGGACCGGCGATGACGCGGGGGAGTGGAACGCGACGTACCGGCACGTCTATCAGCTGGATCTGTCCGCGCTGAAGATCCCGGGGAGCTACCGTCTCGAGGTGCCTGGCATGGCGGCCGCGAGCTTCGACGTACGGGCGTCGTCCGACCGGCTTCTGACCGGCGCCAAGGACAAGGCGATCAACTTCTTCACGACTCAGCGCGACACCGCGCACCGCAATGACGCTCGGGCGCTCGTCTACGAGATCCCTGAGTTTGTGGATCCGGATACCGACCAGACCGTCGGTGAGCTGCAGCAGCTCGGTGGGCCGGTCGACGTGACCGGTGGGTGGTACGACGCGGGCGACTACCTCAAGTTCACGCACATCGCGGCGTACTCGGAATCGTTGCTGTGGGCATCGGCACGGGATGCTCGGCGGCCGGACCGGAAGGTGCTGGCGGAGGCGCGGCACGGGCTGGACTGGCTGGACAAGATGTGGGACGAGCGGACCCGGACGCTGTACATCCAGGTCGGTGTCGGGGCCGGGAACGTCGAGGAGACGTTCATCGGCGACCACGACATCTGGCGGCTGCCGGGTGTCGACGATTCCCTCACCGATCCGTCCGAACGCTTCCTGCGGAACCGCCCGGTCTTCCGGGCCGCGGCGCCGGGCAAGCCGATCAGCCCGAACCTGGCCGGTCGTACGGCGGCTGCGTTCGCGCTCGCCGCTCAGGTCGAGCCGGATCGCGCGGCAGCTCGCCGGCATCTCGCAACGGCTGCTCAGATCTACGGGCAGGCTCGAACGACGAACGTCGGCCAACTGGTGACCTCGCTGCCGTTCGCGTTCTACCCGGAGACGGCGTGGCGGGACGACCTCGAGCTGGGTGCGACCGAGCTCGCTCTGGCCGCTCAGCGGCTGGGCGATCGGCGCGCCGGGTCCTGGCTGAGGCAGGCGGGGTATTGGGCGACGCAGTACGTCGAGCACGAGGCGGGCGGCGACACGCTCAACCTGTACGACGTGAGCGCCCTGGCTCATGCGGATCTGATCCGGGCGGCGCGGGCGGATCGGCCGTTGGTTTCCCAGCTGGTCGGCGATCTGCGGGCGCAGTTGGAGGTCGGGGCATCGCGGGCCGCGGCGGATCCGTTCCGGGCGGGGGCGCAGTACGACAACTTCGACGCCGTACCGCATGCCTTCGGGCTGGCCGCGACCGCGCGGCTGTACCGGAAGGTGACCGGCGATCGGCGGTACGACGCCTTCGGGCAGCAGCAGCTCGACTGGAACTTCGGGGCGAACGCGTGGGGCGTCTCGTTCATGGTCGGCGTCGGCCGGAACGCGGAGCGGTGCCCGCACCACCAGATCGCGAACATCACCGGCCGCGAGCTCACCGGCGCGGTCGTCAACGGACCGAACTCGGAGTCGTTGTTCGAGGAAGGGCTCGGGGATCACCTCGACGGCATGAACCCGTGCCCGGCCGACGGTGTCGATCGGTACGCCGAGTTCACCGGCCACGGCTCGCGGTACGTCGACGACGTGCGCTCGTGGCAGGCCTCCGAACCGGCCGACGACTTCGCCGCGATCGCCGTCTACGCCCTGACTCGGTGACAGCTCAGGTGGTCCGCTGCTGCCGCACACGCCGCGTCATGACCACACCGGGGATGCCGAGCCCGAGCAGGAACGGGATCGCGGCGAAGATCCCGAACCAGAGAAAGATGGCGAGGTAACCATAGGCGGCGTTGTCCACGTCCGCGTCCGCCACTGCAAGGAGGACAAAGCTCGCCACGAGTGCGACCACCATGAGGACCGCGAGGGCGATTGCCAGCCCGATGAGAATCCTGGCCCACCGCCGGTAGCCGGCGCTGATCACCCGGGCTTGCGGTGGCGCGTACGCCGCGGGCCCACCAGGCATCTGAGGCGGGTACGGGGGCGGCTGCTGTTCAGACATGGGCCTTTTCTACTGTGTGCGACCCCGAAACACCACTTACGCTCTGATCCGGTGACCACTCACAGGAGGAGGCCTGGATGGCGTTCGGCAAGTCGAAACCGGAGGAGCCGGTGGCTCAGGTCGCCTGGGAAGGCGTCCGGGAGTTCACCCTCGGTACGGTCGAACGCCCGGCGACCCGCAAGCGGAACCGGATCGGCTGGGGTGCGAAGGCGATCCGGGTCCCGCAAGGGTCCAAGGACGATCGGGTCTTCGCGCCTTGTGCGTACGTCGGGACCGCCGGCCTGGCCCTGTTCCGTGATCCCGAAGCGACGCAGGTGCTCTGCTCGGTGGATCAACGTGGGGGCCACGAGTTCGTCGTACAGGACGCCGGCGGGGCGACGGTCGGGACCATCATCCGGATCCCTTCGAATCGGCCGTTGCTCCGTCCGAACTGGCGCATCGAGCAGCCGGGCCAGGTCGACGTGATCGGGCGGACCGAGTGGTTGAGCGGCGACGCGAAACAGCTCGCCGAGAAGGCCGCCGGGCGGCTCTTCACCGGGGTGCTGGACGCGCTCACGGGCTTCGGCGCCGAGGGCGGCGACCAGCCGACCAAGGAGCGCGTCCTCGAGTGGCGGGCCGGCGACGACATCGTCATGTTGTCCGAAGCAACCAAGTCGATCACGATCAAGGCGGACTGGCTGGACCGCCGCCTCGCCTTCGCCTACACCCTCATCACCGAATGACCGCTCGGGCTGTTGCTGAGCGGGTGCGGTTGGGGGAGGTGTCTGCGCTGGAGGTTGTCGAGAGCGCGCTCCGGGCGGCTCGGGAGCTTGATCCGGTGTTGCATTTCCTGGACGAGTTGGATGCTGACGGGGCGCGGCGGGCTGCTGAGCGGGTGGATCCGAGTGGGCCGTTGGCCGGCGTACCGTTCCTGATCAAGGCGCGTACGCCGCCGGAGTCGCCGCTCCTGACCCGGCTGATCGCCGCCGGCGCTATTCCGATCGGGTGGGCGACGCGAGCGCGGCCGGGTGCGGTGTCGCTGACGTTCGGGTGGAACGGGCGGGAGTACACGCGGAATCCGTGGGACCTGGAGCGGTCGCCCGGCGGCTCGACCGCGGGAGGTGCGGCGGCCGTCGCGGCGGGCGTCGTACCGCTGGCGACCGGTGGTGACAGCGGCGGCTCGTTGCGGATCCCGGCATCGTTCTGCGGGATCGTCGGGTTCAAGGGCACCTACGGTCGCGTCCCACGCCCGGGCGGCCGCGCCCTCGGCGGACTGACCACAGCCGGCGTGATCGGCGCAGACCTCGACGACGTAATCCTCGCCACCAGCATCGCCAGCGGCCCCCACCGCCTGGACCCCACATCCCTACCCCACTGGCCCGTCCCAACCGAGCCTGCGCTGACCAGGCGGTGGCGGGTTGCGTACTTCTCGACGTTGGGGCGGTGGGGTGCGGATCCGGGGGTTGATCGGGTGGTGCGGGAGCGGTTGGCCCAGTGCGGTGTCGAGGTGGTCGACGTACCGCTGGAGCTCGCGCCGACGGACGACGCGTGGTCGGTCTTGTCAGCGCTCGACAACGGGCGGGGCGCCGACGCCGCGGCAGCCAACCGAGCCCGCGAGGTGCGGGACCACAACAACACAGCGCTGGCTGATCTGTTCGCCGAGGTCGATGCGCTGGTGACGCCGACCACGCTGACCGTTGCCCACGGCTACGACCAGCACGAGGAGACCATCGTGACCGGCGACCCGTGCTGGGTGTTCAACGTGACTGGGCATCCCGCGGTGAGTGTTCCGGCGGGACTGGCGGACGGGCTGCCGGTGGGTGCGCAGATTGTTGCGCCGCATGGGGCGGACGACCTTGCCCTGGCGGTGGCTCGCCAGGTCCTGACCGACCTTCCCCGACCACCCCTCCGCTGACGGCTGGTGGGAGTGCCTTGGCGACGGTGTTGGCGAGGTCGATGGCTGAGGCTCGTTTGCGATCCGGCGTGGTTTCGCCGCGGGCGGTGGGGGAGCGCTGGGCCTCAGGTTTGGTGAAGTCAGCGATCGCGGCGACTACTGGCTTGGTGTAGACGTCGTCGCGTGTGGTGGTCTGGGCCGAGTGGGCCTGCGCCGGCGAGGCTACGGGCGGCCGGACTGCTTCGCGGAGTTCCGTGCGGAAGAACTTGACCAGCTCCTTCGCGCGGAGGAGCCGGCTGCGACGGAGTACGTGGCGCTCACCCGTCAGCGACGCCTTCTCCCGCCAACTGACGTCGAACGTGATCCGTCCCAGCCGGAAGCCGGGATTCGTCTCGCCACCGGGATAACCTCGCGCGCCTCCGTCGGTGAAGAACTCGCTGTAGAACGCCCCCTCGTCCTCCTCCTTCAGCACGTTCCAGGCCCGAAACTGATCCGTCGGCAGCTCGCCCCGGACCCACGCCTCGTCCATCAGCGCGTGCGACACCGCGTTCAGCGGCCGATGCCCGACATACCGGTACTGCGGTCGCTCACCACGCCGGCGTCGTTCGTGCTCGGCGATGATCTGCGGCCACTCGTCCGCGGAGACGGCTCGCGCCAGCCGGGCCGCGAACGACGTACGAGCGCGCAGCTCGGCCCGCGAGGTGACCGGATGATCGGTCCGCCCGGTCATCGTCTCGAGCTTGTCCATCACGAAGGTGCCGCCGTGCGGCCCGATCCGGTTCCACCGGGTGACCTGCAGCGACGGCCGGTTCGGTCCACCCGTCACGGCGTTCAGCGCACGCAGGGCGGCGATTCCGACGCGGTACAGCGGGACGCGCCGACGCATGATGCGCGTCTCCCACTGGGTTCGATAGTCGCTGTCCAACCACGCCGTACCGACGAGCTGCTTGGCCTCGCGGCGGTTCACCGCGGGTGTTCCGCCCGCCAGCCTTTGATCATCTGGTCCATGTCGGTGTGGATGTACGCGAAGAAGTCGGCGGCCTCGGTGAGGCGCTGGCCGACGGGGGTGTCGAGGCCGAAGAGGGCGGCGCCGGAGCGGCTGGTCGACTCCCACTCGCCGAGCCCCTGGTTGCGGCGCTCGAGGATCGCGGCGAAGACGTCCTCGCGGATGCGGTAGTGATCCTTGCGGGAGCCGGGCAGGCGCTCGCGGGTGATGAACGAGACCTGGAGCAGCTGGCGTACGGCGCCGGACACGGCCGGCTGGCTGATCTGCAGCGACTCGGCGAGCTCGGCCGCGGTCAGCGTCCCGGTCGGGCTGACCAGCATCGCGCCCATCACCCGAGCCGACATCGTCGGTACGCCGCTGTTCGCCAGCACCCCCGCGAAGCGCTCGACGAACTGGCTGACGGCCTCCCGGCTCGGTTCCTCACCCATCGTTGAAGCTTACAGTAATTTGATCTATCGCAACTATCACAGACTTCTGATAATTTGAATTCATGACCTCGACCATCGATACCGAAGGACAGACGCTGACCGGCGCCCGTCGCTTCGGTGTGCTCATCGCTTTGTGTCTCGCCGTGCTCGTGCTCGGTCTGGACACCACCGTGCTCAACGTCGCGCTGCCGACGCTGGCCAAGGACCTGGAGGCGTCCACCAGCCAACTGCAGTGGATGGCGAACAGCTACAACCTGGTGCTCGCCGCGCTGCTGCTGCCGGCCGGTCTGCTCGGCGACCGGTACGGGCGGCGCAAGATCATCGCGATCGCGCTCACGCTGTTCGGCGCCGCCTCGCTGGCCTGTGCGTTGGCCGACTCGGCGGGGACCCTGATCACGGCCCGGGCCTTCCTCGGCATCGGTGCGGCGATGATCGTTCCGGTCGCGCTCTCCCTGATCACCGTGCTGTTCCGGACCGCGGAGGAGCGGAAGAAGGCGATCGGGTTCTTCGTCGTTGCCAACAGCATCGGTATGCCGCTCGGCCCGATCGTCGGCGGCCTGCTGCTCGACCACGCCGGCTGGCAGTGGATCTTCGTGATCAACGTCCCGATCGCGTTCCTGGCGGCGATAGCGGTCACGCTGCTCGTCCCGGAGAGCCGGAGCGCGAACCGCCCGGCGATCGACTGGCTCGGCATGATCCTGTCGAGCACCGGTCTCGCGGCCCTCGTGTACGGCGTGACCAAGGCGGGGGAGGCGTCGTGGGGCGACACCGGGACGATCGTGTTCCTCGGGCTGGCCGTCGTACTGATCGCCGGATTCCTCGTGTGGCAGCGGCGCAACAGCGAACCGTTGATCGAGCTGCGGCTGTTCAGCGAGCGGGTGTTCACCGGTGGCGCCGTACTGCTGACCGTGTCGGTGTTCGCGATCTTCGGGTTGCTGTTCACGATGCCGCAGTACTTCCAGGGCATCAACGGATCGGATGCGCTGCACACCGGTCTCAAGCTGCTGCCGTTCATCGGCGGTATGACGGTCGGCGCGAAGCTGGCCGAGCCGGTGGAGGCGAAGGCCGGTACGCGGCTGGTGGTGATGACCGGGTTCGTCGTGATGGCGGCTGGGTTCGTGCTCGGTGCCTTCACCGAGCTCGGGACCGGGTACGGGTACACCGCGATCTGGTTCGCGGTGGTCGGGTTCGGCCTCGGGTGCTCGATGCCGCAGGCGATGAACGCGGCGCTCGGCGTGCTCGACCCGGAGCGGGCCGGGACCGGATCGGGCCTGCTGCAGGCGTTCCGGCAGGTCGGCGGGACGGTCGGCGTCGCCGTACTCGGCACGGTGCTGAACTCGGTCTACCGGAACAACGTCGACACCGCCGGGTTGCCCGCGCAGGCGGCCGACGCGGTGGAGAAGAGCCTGGCCGGCGGGCTCGCGGTCGCCGAGAAGGCTGGTTCGCCGGCGCTGCTCGACAACGTCCGTGACGCCTTCATCAACAGCCTCAACACCACGATGTGGGTCTCGGCCGGTATCGCCGTCGCCGGCGCGATCCTCGCCGCCGTACTGATGCCGGCGCGAGCCGAGAAGCCCTCGCAGGACGCCCTGATGGGTGTCCAGCCGGACGCCTGACCAGACGGAACAGCGCCCGCTCCCCGAAACGAGGAGCGGGCGCTGTGACGTGTGTCAGCTGAGCTCGAGGCCCGGGTAGAGCGGGTGCTTGTCGAGGATTTCGGCGGAGGCGGCGCGGGTCTTGTCGGCCACGCCGTCGGCCAGCACGTACTTCGCCTTGGACGGAGCGCCCGCGGCGGTCGTGGTCGGCGTCGTCGAGGACAGTACGTCGACGATCAGCTCCGCGACGCGGTCGAACTCGTCGCCGCCGAAGCCGCGTGTGGTGAGTGCCGGCGTACCGATCCGGACGCCCGAGGTGTACCAGGCGCCGTTCGGGTCCCGCGGTACGGCGTTCCGGTTGGTGACGATGCCCGCGTCGAGCAGCGCCGACTCGGCCTGCCGGCCGGTGATGCCGTACGACGAGACGTCGAGCAGCACCAGGTGGTTCTCGGTGCCGTCCGTCACCAGCTTCACGCCACGCTTCATCAGGCCCTCGGCCAGCGTGACCGCGTTGTCGGCCACGGCCTGCGCGTAGTCCTGGAACGAGGGCTGCCGCGCCTCGGCCAGTGCGACCGCCTTCGCGGCCATCGTCTGGCTGAGCGGACCGCCCAGAACCATCGGGCACCCGCGGTCGACGGCGTCGGCGTACTCCGGCTGGCAGAGCACCATGCCGCCACGCGGGCCGCGCAGCGACTTGTGGGTCGTGGTCGTGGTGACGTGCGCGTGCGGGACCGGGTCGAAGTCGCCGGTGAAGACCTTGCCCGCGACCAGGCCGGCGAAGTGCGCCATGTCGACCATCAGGGTCGCGCCGACCTCGTCGGCGATCTCGCGCATCTTGGCGAAGTTCACCTTGCGCGGGTACGCCGAGTAGCCGGCGATCAGGATCAGCGGCTTGAACTCGCGCGCGGCCTCGGCGACCTTGTCGTAGTCGAGCAGGCCCGTCTCCGGGTCGGTGCCGTAGGAGTGCTGGTTGAACATCTTGCCGGAGATGTTCGGCCGGAAACCGTGCGTCAGGTGACCGCCCGCGTCCAGCGACATACCCAGCATCTTCTGGTCGCCGAGCGCCTTGCGGAGCTTGGTCCAGTCCTCGTCGGTCAGGTCGTTGACGTGCTTCGCGCCCGCCTCGGCCAGCGCCGGGGACTCGATCCGCTGCGCCAGGATCGCCCAGAACGCGACCAGGTTCGCGTCGATGCCGGAGTGCGGCTGGACGTAGGCGTGGGGCGCGTTGAACAGGGCCTTGGCGTGGTCGGCGGCGGTCTGCTCGACGGTGTCGACGTTCTGGCAGCCGGCGTAGAAGCGGTGCCCGATGGTGCCCTCGGCGTACTTGTCCGACAGCCAGTTGCCCATCGTGAGCAGGGTGGCGGGGGAGGCGTAGTTCTCGCTCGCGATCAGCTTCAGCGAGGACCGCTGGTCGGCGAGTTCGGCCTTGATCGCGCCGGCGATGGTGGGTTCCACCGCGGCGATCACCTGCAGCGCGTTGTTGTACGCGGCCGACGCGGCAGCGCCGTCGAAGGATTGAGTCATCGTTGTCTCTCCTGCGGTTGCAGTGGGTCGAAGGCACCCAGGCGCACGGTGCCGACGGGTTTCGCTCCCCGGTGGTTCTCCACCTTCAGCGCGCCAGTCGCGACTGCCCAAAAGAAAGGCACAGCAACCTTATATGGTCCGAGCGAGGATGGACTCGAACGGTGTCGTTCGTGGGAGCGTCCCGAAAACGCCACCCCAGTCGTTGGCCAACCGGGAAGCCACGAACGCGTCCGCGACCTCCGGCGTCGAGTGCCGAATCAGCAGCGACGCCTGCAGGCACAGGGCCATCCGCGCCGCCAGTCGCCGCGCCCCGGCCTCGGCGTTCTCGATATCAGCAAGCGCTTGCAGTACGTCGTTGACCGCCGCATCGAGCCGCGCGTCGGCACCCTGGACCGACCCGATCTCGAGCAGCCAAGCCTCGAGCGACTCCGGCCGGCGGAGCGCACGCAGTACGTCGAGGGCGTTGACGTTGCCCGATCCTTCCCAGATCGAGTTCAGCGGCGACTCCCGGTAGAGCAGCGGCAGCCCGGACTCCTCGACGTACCCGTTGCCGCCGAGGCATTCCAGCGCCTCCGCGACCATGAACGGCGTCCGCTTGCACACCCAGAACTTCGCGAGGGGAAGCGCAATCCGCCGGAAGGCTGCTTCCTTCGGGTCGGAGGAATCCACTGCGGCTGCCAGCCGCATCCCCAGAGCCGTTGCCGCCTCGCTCTCCAGCGCGAGATCGGACAGTACGTTCTGCATCGCGGGCTTGTCGGCCAGCAGGCCGCCGAACGCCGAGCGGTGCTGCGTGTGCCAACTCGCTTCGACGAGCGCGCGCCGCTGGAGCGCGGCCGAGCCGAGGACGCAGTCCAGCCGGGTCGCCGCCACCATCTCGATGATCGTCCGTACGCCGGCGCCCTCGTCCCCGAGGCGGTACCCGATCGTGCCGTGGAACTCGACCTCGCTGGAGGCGTTCGAGCGGTTGCCGAGCTTGTCCTTCAGCCGCTGCAGCGCGAACGGGTTCCGGTTGCCGTCGGCAAGAACCCGCGGTACGACGAAGCAGCTCAGCCCGTCGGGCGCCTGTGCGAGGACCAGGAACAGGTCCACCTGCGGCGCCGAGCAGAACCACTTGTGCCCGTTCAGCTGGTACACGTCGCCGGCGGGCGTCGCTGTCGTGAGATTCGCCCGTACGTCGGAACCGCCCTGCTTCTCGGTCATCCCCATTCCGGCGAGGACACCGTTCTTCTCGGCGGCCGGCAGCCGGCGTACGTCGTACTGGGTGGAGGCGAGCTGCGGGACCCACTCCTTCGCGAGTTGCGCGTCCGCCCTGAGCGCGGGCACGGCGGCGTACGTCATCGAGATCGGGCAGCCGTGGCCCGGCTCGACCTGCGACCACAGGAAGAACCCGGCTGCACGCGTCAGGTGCGGCGACGGTCGGTCGCTCGTCCACGGCGCCGCCTGCAGCCCGAACCCGACTGCCTGCTCCATCAGCCAGTGCCACGACGGGTGGAACTCGACCTCGTCGATCCGGTTCCCGTAGCGGTCGTGGGTGCGCAGTACGGGCGGGTTCTGGTTCGCCGGGAGAGCGCGGGAGAGCGCTTCCTCGGATCCCGCGAGCTCGCCGATCCGCTGCAGACCGGGATCGCCGGCGAGGTCGGCGTACGGGCGCAGAGCGTCACCGAGAGCCGGGTCCTGGGTGAAGAAGTTCACGCCCCGCAGTGGGGGAGCCTGATTCGTTACCGCGAATGGGTCCGCCATGTCAGTACGGTAAGCGGTATGGCACGTTCTGGGGCAGGACCCACTGGTGGGAGCTCCCTCTCATTGGCATGGGTCCGCAGGGTCCCCGCGACGACCTGGAAGCTGCTCACCCAGACGGTCGGGGTCTGTCTGCGCTACCGGGTCACCGGACTCGCGGCCGAGGGGGCGTTCTTCGCGATCCTCTCGCTGCCGCCGCTGATCTTCGGGCTGGCCGGCTCGCTCGGTTACATCGCGAGCAAGTGGTTCGAGGTCGAGACGATCAACGACATCAAGCAGCAGATCGTCGACCTGGCCGCCCGGGCGCTGACCGACGACTCGATCAAGAACGTCATCGCGCCGACGCTGGACCAGGTGCTGAACGGCGGCCGCCCGGACGTCATCTCGATCGGTTTCGTCCTGGCGCTGTGGTCCGGCAGCCGCGCGCTGAACGTGTTCGTGGACACCATCACGATCATGTACGGGATGGGCGGCAAGCGCGGCATCGTCCGCACCCGCGCGCTGTCGTTCTCGCTGTACTGCGCGGCGCTGGTGATCGGCGTGATCGTCCTGCCGCTGGTGCTGGCCGGCCCCGACGCGGTCGACGCGCTCCTGCCGCACCGGCTGGACTTCCTGAACCAGCTGTACTGGCCGGTGGTCACGATCCTGTCCGCGGGCTTCTTGAACACGCTCTACCACCTCTCGGTCCCGATCCGTACGCCGTGGGTCTCGGACCTGCCCGGCTCGTTCCTGGCGCTGTCGATCTGGATCCTGGGCAGCTTCGTACTGCGGTGGATCCTGCAGAGCACGGTCGGCGGTACGTCGATCTACGGCCCGCTGGCGGCGCCCATCGCCGTACTGATGTGGCTCTACATGACCGCCATCGCCGTACTGATCGGTGCGGCGCTGAACGCGGTCGTGGACCGGCTGTGGCCGCACAAGCAGCACGTCGCGGAGGTGAAGCAGGCCGAGCCCGAGGTGGAGGTGGAGCCTGGCGAGGAGGACGAGGACGAGGTCGAGCCGGTGATGAAAGCTGAGGCCGATCCGCACCACGAGGAGGGCTACGTGCCGACGCCGCCGGAGTCGGAGGAACGGCCGGAGGCGGCCATCGGGCGGAAGGTCGAGAACCTGACCAAGCGGCCCCGGAAGACTGCTCCCTCGGCCGCACCTCGACCTGAGCGTGAGCCTGAAGCTCAAGTTGAGCCTGAGGCTCCGCGGAAACCCGCTTCCGTCGGAAAATCCGGTGCGCAGGCTGACACCGACGACCTAGGCTGACGGCATCGCGACACACGGTTCCGGCTCGGGACCGCTGGGATTCGGAAGGGAGGCACCTGCCATGAGCTTGCAACAGGCCCGCTGGGCCGTTGTCTCCCGCACCGTCCGTCCGCTGAGCTGATCTCGCGGCCGGACCCGCTGAAAGGTTCGTCGCATGTCAGCCACGCTTCAGGCCCTGGGACTCGACAGTTCCACGGCCGAGTTTCTGCAGTCCGTCCCGGAGGACCTCGTCCCGGGACGCGTCGCCCGGGTCGACAAGGGCCTGGCGACGGTTTTCACCGAGGACGGACCGGTCCGCGCCAGCTGGTCCGGTGCGCTGCTCGCCGAGATGGCCGCTGACGCGCAGGCCGCCCCCAGCACAGGGGACTGGGTCGTCCTGCGGTTCTGGCCGGACGACCGGATCACGCTCGAGTCGGTGCTGCCCCGCCGTACGACGATCGTCCGGGCCGAGGTCGGCGGCTCGTCGCGCGGTCAGGTGCTCGCGTCCAACGTCGACGTGATCGCGATCGTCGTCGGGCTGGTCCCCGAGCCGAACATCGTGCGCATCGAGCGGTTCCTGGCGTTGGCCTGGGAGAGCGGTGCGCGACCGGTCGTCGTACTGACCAAGTCCGACCTCGTCGGGGACGCCGAGTCGGTGGCCGAGGACGTGGCGGTCGCCGCGCCTGGTGCCGACGTACTGGTGTGCAGCGCGACCACGGGCGCGGGTATGGACGACGTACGGGCGCTGCTCGACGGGAACGCGACGCTAGCGTTGCTAGGTTCGAGTGGCGCGGGCAAGTCGTCGCTGGTGAACGCGCTGGCGGGTGTGGAGCTGCTGGACGTGCAGGACATCCGTGAGGACGGGAAGGGGCGGCACACCTCGGTACGGCGTGAGCTGATCGCGCTACCTCAGGGTGGGGTTGTGATCGACACGCCTGGGCTGCGGGGGATCGGTCTGCAGGAGAGCGGCGAGGGGCTGGCCGCGGCGTTCCCGGATATCACGGCGTTCGCAGAGCAGTGCAAGTTCAAGGACTGCTCACACGTGATGGAGCCCGAGTGCGCAGTACGGGCGGCATTGGAGGACGGGTCGCTGCCGTACCGGCGTTACGACAGTTGGGTGAAGCTGCAACGCGAGGCGGCGTACATGGCGCGTCGTGCGGACGTCCGGCTCCGGACCGAGATGAAGAAGGAGTGGGTCCGCGCCAGCAAGTCGTACCGCCGCGACCACAAGCCCCGACCGTGATGCTGTGTCGTTTGATGGCAGGATCGGTCGTATGAACCGATCGGTGCTGGTGACGGGGGCTTCGCGGGGGATCGGTGCGGCGGCGGCGAGGACGTTCGCTGCCGCGGGTGACCGGGTGGCGATCCATTACAGCGCCTCCGCGGACGCCGCGGCGCAGGTGCTGAAGGAGCTGCCAGGCTCAGGGCATCTGACGGTGCAGGCGGATCTGGCGGATCCGGCGGCGATCCAGTCGATGGTGTCGGACGCTGCCGCGGCGCTGGGGAGTATCGACGTACTCGTCAACAACGCCGGCGTGTATCACCCGCACCGGATCCGCGAGACGACGTACGCCGAATGGCAGCAGGCGTGGGCGGACACGCTCGCGGTGAATCTCGTTGGTCCCTCCAACGTCACGTGGTGCGCGGTGCAGCACATGTCGCGCGGCGGCCGGATCGTGAACGTGTCGTCCCGCGGCGCGTTCCGCGGCGAGCCGAACCAGCCCGCGTACGGCGCCTCGAAGGCGGCGATCGTCTCGTTCACGCAGTCACTCGCGCGGGCGTTGGGCCCGGAAGGGATCGCGGTGACCGCGATCGCGCCGGGCTGGACCGTGACCGACATGGCCGCGGTGAACCTGGCCGGTGAGGGGTACGACCGCCGCCGACTGGAGAGCCCGCTCGAACGCGTGGCCGACCCGTCCGAGGTCGCGGCCGCGATTCTGTACCTGGCGTCGCGCGAAGCCGAGTTCGCGACCGGGACCGTCCTCGACTTCAACGGCGGCTCGTACCTGCGGATGTAAATCCGTTCGCCCGCCGGTTTTGGACTGGTTAGGGTCCTGTTTGTGCATCGCATCATCACTCCGCCGGCCGCCGTTTAGCGGACGGCATCCTCGCGCCCAGGTCTTCCGGCCTGGGCTTCTTCGGGCTGTTCGCAGACGCCCCGACCATTCGTTGCGAACACCTTCCCGGAGTGTCCGATGCATCATCGTCTCTCGACTCGGCGTGCCCTCGTGTACGTCGTCCTCGCCGCCCTGGCCTGGGGTACCGGCGGCCCAACCGGCGCCCTGCTGTCTGATTACGGCCTGACCCCGCTAGCCACCTCTTTCTGGCGCCTGGCCGCAGCCGTTGTATGGCTGGCCGCCGCACGCCTCGCTTCTTGGCGCCCCGTACTAGCGGCCAACCCGCTCCGCCACCTTCTGAGCGGTTTGGGCCTAGCCGTCTGCCAACTCGGCTACTTCACCGCGATCCCACGCGTCGGCGTAGGCATAGCCACCGTGATCGCCCTAGGCACAGCCCCGATCTTCATCACGATCGCCGCCCGCGAACGACTGACCCCAGCCCTCTTCGCTGCCGTGGCCGGCCTGGTCCTCCTGTCCGCCACCAGCGGCACAGCCAACCTCACCGGCATCGCAGCAGCCGTGCTGTCCGCAGCGGGCTACTCGCTAACAACCCTCCTGAACCGCAACACCCCAGACCCCCTGACCACCGCGCTCCTAGGCTTCACCGCAGGCGCCCTGTTCCTAGCGCCCTTCGCCGCGCTACCCACCACCCTCACCGGCTGGCTCCTGATCGCGTACTTCGGCCTGGTCCCCACGGCCTTCGCCTACACCCTGTTCTACATCGGCCTGAGAACCCTCAAAGCCTCAACCGCATCCGTCATAGCCCTACTCGAACCAGTAGTAGCCACCGCCATCGGCGTCCTGGCGTTTCACGAACGACTGACCCCGCTAGCACTGCTAGGCGCTGCAGTGCTTCTGCTGGCGGTTGCGGCCCAGAGTCGCCGCTGAAATGCGAACAGGCGGCGGGTGCTTTCGCACCTGCCGCCTGTTGTTCGTGGACGATACTGGGATCGAACCAGTGACCTCTTCCGTGTCAGGGAAGCGCGCTACCGCTGCGCCAATCGTCCTCGAGGTGGAGACGGGATTCGAACCCGTGTAAACGGATTTGCAGTCCGTTGCCTCGCCTCTCGGCCACTCCACCAGAGAGGCCATTCGCCACGTGAAGGCGGTGGCCTGCCGAACCTTCTCCGAGCGGACGACCGGGTTCGAACCGGCGACCTCAACCTTGGCAAGGTTGCGCTCTACCAACTGAGCTACGTCCGCACTGCGCTCCGTCGCGTTGCCGCTCGGTGCGAGAGCAGAACAGTAGCGCACTTTCCGCCCGGACAAAAACCAGATTTCACCGGGTGGCGACGAGCCTGAATCGCACCTCATCCGTCACACGAATCCCATCGATTCTGTCCACTCGCCACGCCGTCCGGTCAGGCCTTCAGCGACACCAGATCGACGGTTTCGAGGTACTCCGCATCGCCCCGGAGATCGATCGCGGCGACACGCCCGTCGACCACGGTGAAAGAGAACACAATCAGCGGTTCGCCGCGCTGCATCCACACCAGGCCAGGCATTCCGTCGACGAGCACCAGCTTCGCGGCGGCCGCCCGACCGGAGAATTCCTGCGCGACCCGGTCAGCTCCGGCGAGCCCCGGCGTACTGCCGTAGGCCGCTGCGCCCGCGTCACTTCGTACGACGACTTCCGGGTCGAGGACGTGAAGCAGTGCCGAGAAGTCCGCACCACGTGCTGCGGCGAGGAATGCGGTGACGACTTCCTTCTGCCGTACCACGTCGACGTCGGTCGGTTCCGGCGTACCGCGGACCCGTCGTCGCGCCCGGCTCGCGATCTGGCGCGCGGCGGCGGGGGACTTGCCGATGATCGGCGCGATGTCCTCGAACGGTACGGCGAACAGATCGTGCAGCACGAACGCGAGACGCTCGGCCGGCGACAGCGTCTCGAGAACCACTAGCAGTGCTAGCCCGACCGAATCGGCCTGTACTGCTTCGAGTTCGGGATCCGGTACGACGTCGTCCGCGAGGACCGGGGAGTGCTCGCCGACCGGCAGCTCCGGCCGCCCGCGCCGGGTCCGCAGCATGTCCAGGCAGATCCGCCCGACCACGGTCGTCAGCCAGCCGCCCAGGTTGTCGATCGTCGCCGTGTCGCTGCGACTGAGCCGGATCCAGGTCTCCTGGACCGCGTCCTCGGCCTCGGGCTCGGACCCCAGGATCCGGTACGCAACGGCCCGCAGCCGGTCCCGGTTCTGCTCGAACCGGGTCGCGAGCCAGTCGTCGCCGCCCATCCGGATCACATCCTTCACCTGTCATATGTTGAGCTGTCACACTGACCGGCCGAGGGCCGTCATGCGTTTGACGGAGTACGAGCACCACATGTGACAGAGGAGTGAGCGATGACGGCCGAGGCCCGCCCGCTGGAGGTCCGCAAGCAGGACACCCTGAACCGTCTGGAGAAGGACGTCGACGCCTGGGTGTCGACGGCGTCGCTCGACGGTACGCCGTACCTGATGCCGCTCTCGTTCCTGTGGAGCGACGGGACCTTGCTGCTGTCGACGTCGCGCTCCAACCCGACGGCGCGCAACCTGCTGGCGAACCCCGTCGTACAGCTGACGCTGGGGGAGGTGCGCGACGTGATCCACGTAGCCGGCACGGTCTCGGTCACGGAGGTGTCGAAGGCCGAGGGCGAAGCGTTCGCGGCAAAGGCCGGCTTCGACCCACGTCCCCTGCCGAACTACCCGTTCTTCCGCATCACACCAACGAAGATCCAGGCCTGGCGCGAGGTCAACGAACTAAAGCACCGCGTCCTGATGGACAACTACACCTGGCTCGTCTAACTCACCAAAGCAACGTCACCTCCAACACCGCAAGATGCGGCCGCCGAGCGGTCCAGGCGTCGAGGCAAGTGGTCGTGTGCGCAGCGAAGGCATCCAGCTACGGCGCGCTTGGCGTGTGGTGAGGGACGCGCGAACGGGACCCGCGCCGGTGAGCTGACTGCCCAACCCAACCACCGCGGCCGAGCGAAGCGAGAGCGTCCACCGAGGGGCGGTTGGGGGTGTGGTGAGGGATGTGCGAACGGGACCCACGCTGGTGAGCTAACTGCCCAACCCCACCACCGGAGCCGAGCGAAGCGAAGGCGCAAGGGGGTGCGGGTGGCGGAGCCCCCGCTCGCGGCGAGCGGAGCGCTGCCGCACAAATGACGAAGGCGACGAGGTCCGCGCTTTCTGCGGACACACGTCGCCTGTCGACTCTCGTGGGCGATACTGGGTTCGAACCAGTGACCTCTTCGGTGTGAACGAAGCGCGCTACCACTGCGCCAATCGCCCGGGGTGGTGCTGATGTTTCTTGTGTGGTGTTGCGGGTGAAACCATAGCGCATGATGAAGCGACGATCTAATCCGGCCGGGCTACTCTTGCTGCAGGACGGAGACCCCGTCACGTTGGAGACGTGATTGTGACTTTCTCGCACGACACCGAGCAGGCGCTCGGGACGCTGGTCCGGCTCGTCAACACGCTGCCCGGGCCGAACAGCCAGGTCGATTCGCTGGACACTTTGGAGGAACTGGAGAAGTTCGTCCAGGAACGGGAGTTCAGCGCGGTCGACACGCTGTCGGACAAGGACCTGGCCGAGGTGCGTGATCTGCGGCCGTTGTTCGCGCCGGTGTTCACCACGGATTCCGACGCGTCCGCGGCGACGATGATCAACGCGATCATCGCGCGCGGTACGTCGACGCCGCGGCTGACCAACCACGACGGGCACCCGTGGCACATCCACTACTCCCGCGCGGGCGCGTCGCTGGCGTGCCGGATCACGGTGGAGTGCGGGATCGCGCTGGCGCAGGTCATCTCGGCCGGCGAACGGGAACGTCTCCGCAGATGCGAGGCGCCGGACTGCGATGACGCCCTGATCGACCTGTCCCGCAACCGCTCCAAGCGCTACTGCGACGCCCGCACCTGCGGCAACCGCTTGCACGTAGCCGCCTACCGCGAACGCCGCAAAGCCTCCGGCGAGTAGGTACTCGACGCCCTTTCCGGAACCTTTTCGCCGTCTGTTGGCAGTTATGTTCCGGAAAGGGCGGCAACTATGGGTTCGGGCTTTCGGTGGAGCGTTCGGTGAAGATCTTGGCGACCTGGGCGGTGATGGTGCCGGGGGCGGGGAGGTCTCGGTCGTCGACACGCTGGATGCCCTGGACGTCACGCGTGGTCGATGTGAGGAAGATCTCCTCCGCCTCGAACAGTTGCTCCAGAGGTACGTCGCGCTCGACGCCGCCGAACCATTCGAGGACGAGCCCGCGCGTCACGCCGGCCAGCGCGCCCGACTCGAGCGTCGGCGTGACGAGCTCACCGTCGTACACACAGAAGATGTTCGAGCCGGTGCCTTCGCTGAGGTTGCCGATCGTGTTGGCGAAGATCGCCTCGCTGCCGCCGCGTTCCTTCGCGTAGGCGAGGGCGCGGACGTTCTCGGCGTACGACGTGGTCTTGAGGCCGGCGACCGCGCTGCGTTCGTTGCGCACCCACGGGACGGTGACGATCGCGGACACCGGCGACGGGCGCTTGATCTCCTGTGTCGCGATCAGGACGGTCGGGCCCGACGTACCGCGGTCCGACGACAGCGGGGAGACACCACCCGTGTACGTGATCCGCAGCCGGCCGAACGGGATGCCGGGATCGGCCTCGACCACCGCGTCGATACCCGCCTCGATCGCTGCGACGTCCGGCGTCGGCAGGCCGAGTCCGACCGCCGAGCGGACCAGCCGGTCGAGATGCCGCCGGACCGCGAACGGGCGGCCGCTCTCGATCTTGATCGTCTCGAAAACGCCGTCACCGGTGGTCAGCCCGTGGTCCAGCGGCGAGACCGTCGCCTCGTCGTCCAGCAAGGCGCCGTTGAGCCAGATACGCATGTGGTGCTCCTTCCGCGGAACACCTTAGTGCGCAGGTGATCCCGTTCCGCGCGGGAGTCCGAAGGTGAGCAGTTGATGACAGTACGTCGACGTACCGGAGACCCCGGTTTTTGAACTGACGCGGAGATGGGCTAATGTTCTTCTCGCGCCGGAGACACCGAAAACCGGTCGCAATGCGGACGTAGCTCAGTTGGTAGAGCGCAACCTTGCCAAGGTTGAGGTCGCCGGTTCGAACCCGGTCGTCCGCTCGGAGAGGGTTCGGCAGGCCAGCTTTCTCAGTGGTGGAGTGGCCGAGAGGCGAGGCAACGGCCTGCAAAGCCGTGTACACGGGTTCGAATCCCGTCTCCACCTCGAGAACCCCAACAGGTTCCCTTGGACGATTGGCGCAGCGGTAGCGCGCTTCCCTGACACGGAAGAGGTCACTGGTTCGATCCCAGTATCGTCCACGAAGCCGATAGGCGACTCGTGTCCGCGGAGAGCGCGGACCGGGTCGCCTTCGTCATTTGTGCGGCTTCGCTCCGCTTGCCGCTAGCGGGGGCTTCGCCACCCGCACCCCCTTTGCGCCTTCGCTTCGCTCGGCTGCGGTGGCTGGGTTGGTCAGTTCCCTCAGCGGCGTGGGTCCCGTTCGCGCGTCCCTCACCACATCGCCAACCGCCCCTCGGTGGACGCCTTCGCTTCGCTCGGCTGCGGGGGTTGGGTCGGGCATTACGCGAAGGAGTTCGACGGTCGGCAAACAGATGTACGATCTTCATCAAACAACCTTTAGAAGGATGGTGACGGTCGTGCGGGCGTTGGAACAGCCTTCGTTGGACGGGCCGGGAGTGATGCGGCTCGTGGATGTCGCGGTGCCGGTGGCGGGGGCGGGAGAGGTGCTCGTGAAGGTTGGTGCCGCGGGGGTGAACTTCGCGGACGTGATGCAGACGCGGGGGACGTATGACGGCGGTCCGAAGGCCCCGTACCTTGCGGGCTTTGAGGCGGCGGGTGAGGTTGTCGTTCTGGGGGAGGACGTGACGGATGTGGCGCTCGGCGACCGCGTCATCGGCACGGGAGCTGGTGCGTTCGCGGAGTACATGGTGATGGCCGCGGATGGCGTCGTGCCGGTGCCGGTCGGCTGGAGTGACGACGAAGCGCTTGGTCTGGTTCTGAACTGGGCGACCGCTCTTGCGTCTCTTCGGCCCCTTGGACGGCTGACTGCTGGTGACACCGTGCTGATTCATGCGGCTGCCGGTGGTGTGGGACAGGCTGCTGTGCGGATCGCCAAGTACTACGGCGCGACGGTTATCGGCACGGCGTCTGCGTCGAAGCATGATGTCGTACGGCAGCTTGGGGCGGATCACGTGATCGACTACCGGGTAGGGGACTTGGTCGCTGAGGTGCGTCGGTTGACGGGTGGGCGGGGTGTTGACGTCGTGCTCGAGTCGGTTGGTGGCGATACGTTTCGGCAGAGCGTGGAGGTTGCGCGTCGGGTGACTGGGAAGGTTGTGGTGATCGGGGCCGCGGCTGGTGAGTCGTCGATCAGCAACTGGGAGCTCAACTTCAAGCATCCGGTGCATGTGATCGGGCAGCACTTGACCACCACGATCCAGCAGGCGCCTGAGCTCTTCGCCGAGGTTCTCGGGGAGCTCGATGAACTGATCAGGAGAGGTGTTTATCCGCCCGGCCGTCCGACCGTTTACGACCTCGCCGACGGACCGAAGGCTCTGGCCGAACTCGAGGCTCGTGCCACAGTCGGCAAGATCGCCCTCAGGCCGTCAGTCGACGATTGATTGGGCGAGGCGGAAGCCGAGGTCGTCGATTGTGAGGTTTGGGTGTGATCGTCGGCGGACCGTCGAGCCGAGGGAGCGGTCTTCGTCGGCGAAGCCGCCGCCGCGGAAGATGCGGTACGGGCCGTAGGTGTCCGGGTCGTACAGATCCCAGCACCACTCCCACACGTTGCCGAGCATGTCGTGCAGCCCCCAGGCGTTCGGCGTGCGCAGACCGACGGGATGGGCGTGGCCGTCGGAGTTCTCGGCGTACCAGGCGATCTCGTCGAGCGGCCCGTAGCGATAGCCGGGCGTGCCGGCGGTGCACGCGTACTGCCACTCCGCCTCGGTGGGCAGGCGGTAGCCGGGGGAGGACTCGTCCCAGTCCACCTGCTCGCCGTCGATCGTGTACGCGACGGGCAGGCCTGCCTCCGACGACAACTGGTTGCACAAGGCAACTGCGTCGTACCAGCTCACGCCGGTGAGCGGCAACCCGTCATGAGTCACCGGGTACCGGGCCAGACGGAAAGCCGGCAGGTTCACGTGCCACCGTTTGCCGACCCGGTCGTCGCGCAGGAACAGCAGCCCGGCGGGAAGGTCAGCAAAGAGCATCGTCCAACCGTACGGGCATCAATAGAACTGCCGGATCTTCGGCCACAAGGTGGACCACGGCTCCCCGGTTCCGGCGCACAGGACCAACGCCGTGCCGTCCTCGTCGTTGGAGACGATGCTGTCGACCGTGCCGACCTGGTTGCAGTCCCGGAAGTACGACTCGAAGCCCGGGTTCCTTTCGATCTCGACGAGCAACACCGCTCCCGTATTGGTATCCGGCGGGCGCGACCAGTCCCAGAAGCTCATGTGCGAGGAGTACGGCGTTGGCAGGCCGTGGGCCGGCCCGTAGCGCACGAGGGCTCCGGCCTCGCCGTAGTTGCCGGTGAAAAGCGTCGCTCGCTCCGGAGATGGGATCTGGCTCCACGCGCTCGCGACCGATGCGGCGAACGCCGGCCATCCGATCTGCTCGCCCTGCTCCTTGTTCACCGGGATGACGAAGTCGGCGGCCGACGCCGGCAGGACCGGCAGCGTGAAGACGGCAGACGTCACGGCAGTCAGCACGAGACCGACGACAGCCGGGGCTCGATGACGATCGACCCAGCGCAGCGTGGGCTCACAACCGGCCGCTACGAGTACGAGCAGCAGCGGCAGCGCGTAGTACGACTTCCCGCCGGTCACGAGCACGACGACACACAACACGGGATACGCCAGCGCGACGGAGGGAGCCCAGCGCAGGTGCCTCCAGATCCGTAGGAAGCCGGCCACCCACACCGGGACCAGGAACGGTGACAGCTGCAAGAGCTGGAGCGGGATGAACATGATCCGGTTCTCGGTGCCGTCGTCCTCGCTGATCCCGCTCGCGACCGTGAGCTGCGGCCAATCGTGCTGGAACTGCCACACCACATTCGGCAGCGCGATGAGCCCCGCGACAGCCACGCCCGCGAGCAGCCACCAGGACCGCAGCACTCCGCGCGGCCCCACGATGAGAAGCGAGATGAGCAGCGCGCCGATCGGCAGCACGACGAGGTACTTGTTCTCCAACGCGATCCCGGCCGTCAGCCCGAGCGCGAGCCACCAGCGCCCGTCGCCCGTCCGCAGCAGCTTCACCGCGAAGAAACCGATCAGCATCCAGGCAAGCAGGTCGTACGTCGCAGTGGAGACCAAATGCCCGACGCCGAGCACGAAGCCGGACACCGCGGCGCAGACAGCAGCCAGGATCTGTCCACGCCGCTCGCTGCCGAACTCCCGCGCGATCAGCGCGACCACGACGATCGTGGCGACAGTGCTCAGCGTCGACAGCACTCGCAGACCCATCACGGTGTCGCCGAAGACAGCCGTCGAGACACGCGCGATGAACGGGGTCAGCGGCGGTTGGTCGACGTACCCCCAGCTGAGATGCCGCCCGGCGACCATGAAGTACAGCTCGTCGCGGTGGTAGCCGTAGCGTCCGGACAGCGCAGTCAGCACCGCACCGACGATCAACGCGACGGTCGCCACAGGCCGCACAGCGAACGCAGGCACCGGTGGGCGGGTCATGGCGGCATGGTGTCAGCCGAACGGGGCTGCGACTAGTTCAATGTCCATGTCCGGTACGGTCCCAGGCCGCGCCGACAGTTTGCGGGATGATTGGATATGTCAACCGGAACTTCCGAGGGGTAGGCGCTGTGGCACTGCTGTACGAGCGGATCTGTGCTCACGTGCTGGAGCAGCTCCGCCGGGGCGCTTTGCGGCCGGGGGACCGGGTGCCGTCCGAGATGGAGCTGGCGGCGCAGTTCGCGGTCAGCCGGATCACGTCCAAGCGCGCCTTGGAGGTACTGCGGGAAGCCGGCCTGGTGGAGCGCGTCCGGGGCAAGGGGACGTTCGTCGTACGCCGGCTCCCGGACCTCACCGATCTGACCGTCCCGCTGCGTCCGACGCCGCGCCGCGAGGCCCGGTCGATCGCGCTGATCGTGCCTGATATGTCCGAGGCGTACGGGCTGGATCTTCTGAACGCGATCGAGGAGCGCTGCGCGGAGTACGGCGCCCACCTGGTGGTACGGCGTACGCACGGCCGGCAGACCGATGAGGAGAAGGCTGTCGACTCGTTGGTGGCCACTGTGGACGGTCTGATCGTGTTCCCGGTGCACGGCGACTTCTACAACGCCAGCCTGCTCCGGCAGGTGCTCGACGGGTTCCCGGTGGTCGTGGTGGACCGCCATCTCTCCGGCATCCCTGTGGCCGCGGTGCACACGGACAACGTGGCTGCTGCTCGTGCACTCACCACACGGCTGCTGGAACGCGGACATGAGCACGTTGCCTTCGTCTCGCCGCCGCCGGTGAACACCTCCTCGATCGAGGACCGTCTGGAAGGTTTCCGCGCCGCCTTCGCCGACCACAAGCATGGTCAGCCGTACGAACTGACCGACCTGCGCAGCACCCTGCCCGGCTCGACGACCACCGAGAGCGTCCGCGCGGACATGGACACCATCCGCGCCTTCCGCGACCAGCGGCCCGAGGTGACGGCGTACTTCGCGTGTGAGTACAACCTGGCCCGCATGGTCGACAGGGCGCTGGGCGGAGACCGTGTGGTCGCCTGCTTCGACTCGCCGGGAGACTCCATCGGCGGACCGCCGTACCTGCATGTCCGGCAGAACCAGACAGAGATGGGCCGGCGTGCCGTGGACCTGTTGCTCGCGCAGCTGCGCGGCGAGCAGGTGCCGAACCTGTCCCTTGTGCCTTTCGAGCTGATTGACGCGCAGACCTGACTTTCGGCAGTACGGCGCGGGCCGGGCGACTGTGTAGCGTCTACGTCATGAAGTGGCGGCGCCTGGGGGACGTGGGTCTGTGGGCCGCGCTGAGCTTCCTGGTGCTCGCAGAGAGCGGTGCACGGCACGACCCGTACTGGTTCCGCGGTGTCTGCCTCGCCGTACTGGCGTTTGCTGTCTTCGGGCGACGCAGGTGGCCTCTGGTTGCTCTGGGCGTCGTGGCGTGGACGGAGATCGTCATCCTCGCCTTCGCGCTCGGTACGACGAACGGCGTGCAGATTGCCCTGGTACCGGCGATCAGCCTGCTGAGCTACCTGGCCGGCCGACGGGAGACACAGCTCAAGCACTTCGTCCTGCTGTGCAGTTGGTCGCTGATCGGGATGCTCCTGCTCGCTCTGACGATGCGCAGGGGAGCTCAGGCGACAGAGTCCGTGCTGACGTGGCTCCTCATGCTTCTGCTCGCACTACTGCTGGTCGTGCTGCCCTGGCTGATCGGCCGCTACCGGGCACAGCAGGCCTTGCTGGCAACAGCCGGCTGGGAGCGCGCCGAGCGGATCGAGCGCGAGCAACAGATGGAGATCGACCAGGAGCGTTTGCGCGAGAGGTCCCGGATCGCCGAGGACATGCACGATTCGGTCGGTCACGAGCTCAGCCTGATCGCTCTGCGCGCAGCAGCCCTCGAACTCGACCCGTCCCTGCCAGAGGAGCACCGACGGGCCGCGGGTGAGCTACGCGAGTCAGCCGCCACCGCGACGGAGCGGCTCGGCGAGATCGTCGGCGTACTGCGTGACCAGGACGCACCGATCGTGCCGCATGACGAAACCGTGCGTGCGTTGGTGGACCGGGCTGCTGCGTCAGGTCTGGCGGTGCGGCTGACTGAGGACGTCGACGGCGTACTGGCGCCGATGGTGGACCGTGCTGTGCACCGCGTGGTGCAGGAGTCGCTGACGAATGCGAGCAAGCACGCACCTGGCGCGTCCGTGACAGTCAGCGTGACAACGCACGAGGACGACGTACAGGTCGAGGTTCTGGACACCGGAGCGAGTCAGCCAGCGGCTGCGCCGTCAGGCGGGCGTGGCCTCGACGGCCTGCGGGAACGCGTCAGGCTCGCTGGCGGCACGTTCACTGCAGATCAACGACCAGGTGGTGGTTTCCAGGTCACTGCCAGCATGCCGCGGGCAGGAGGCCGACCAGAGCCGCCGACTGCCGCGGTTGAGCGAGCCACCGTACGGCGGAGCGCACAGCGCGGCCTGATCACTGCCATTGCCGCGCCGGTACTACTAGGTGCGGTGGTCGGTGCGGTTGCCCTTGGCTACTACCTCGTCGCCGGCTACAGCGCGATCCTGCGACCCGCGGAGTACAACGGACTCACCATCGGCCAGTCCGAGGCGGACGTAGCAAAGGTGCTGCCGAGGATGCAGATGATCGACCCGCCGGGGGAGGGCTACCAGCCACCCGCCGACTGGAGCTGCCGGTACTACCGGCCGGCCGCTCCGTTCTCCAGCAACTACGTGTACCGCCTGTGCTTCGCGAACGGCGCACTGGTCGCCAAAGCCGTCGTACAGAGCGGTTCTGTCCCACCGACCCCGGAAGGCAACGGATGATCAGGGTGATGCTCGCCGACGACGAGGCGATGGTGCGGGCCGGTGTCCGCGCGATCCTCGGCACCGACGACGAGATCGAGGTCGTTGCCGAGGCAGCCGACGGCGTGGAAGCGGTCGAAGCGGTACGGCGGCACCGGCCGGACGTCGCCGTACTGGACATCCGGATGCCGCGGATGGACGGACTGGCTGCCGGCGCAGAGATCCGGCGGACCGTCCCGGACACGGCGGTCGTCATCCTCACGACCTTCTCGGAGGACGCCTACATCGCCCGTGCGCTCGGCGACGGTGCGAGCGGCTTCCTGCTGAAGTCCGGCGACCCGCGGGAGCTGATCGCGGGCCTGAAGGCAGTGGCCGAGGGCGCCGCCTACCTGTCCCCGAAGGTCGCGCAGCGAGTGATCGCCGAGCTGAGTGCCGGGTCAGGCGGCGGTGCGATGGCGCGTGCGACGGCCGCCAAGGAGCAGGTCGCCGTACTGACTCCCCGGGAGCGGGAGGTGCTCGGACTGGTCGGTGCGGGCCTGTCGAACGCCGAGATCGCGGGCCGGTTGTACCTGGTCGAAGGGACCGTGAAGGCGTACGTCAGCGCCGTTCTGCTGCGGCTCGGCGTGAAGAACCGGGTCCAGGCCGCGATCGTCGCCTACGAAGCCGGTCTGGTCACGGCCTGAGGGGCGGATCTGGCCGCTTCGGGTCACCGGGACGCATGCGTCGGTGCGAGCCTGGATACTGGTTGTGGAACCGTCATCGGACGCTCCGGGTGGTGACGTGGTGAGGACACCCGGTCATGGGATAGTGGACCCTTCCGGGGACCTCACCTCTCCGGACCACCCAGCAAGCCTCCAGGGGCCACCCGCCCCCTCGCACAGAATCGGGGATCCAGGTCGTGACCGACTCGCACAACTCCGGACAGCACAAAGACCGGGAAGCAGCGGCGGCCGAGGTCCGGAGAATGTGGCAGCCGACCCCCTCCTGGTCTCAGCCGGACCCGAACCAGACGCCCGATGCCGAAGCGGTCGAGGAGACCGAAGAACAGGCGGATGCCTTGTCGCAGGACTTCCCGGGTGACTCGTGGTCCGGACCGGCCACCAAGCCCGCCGACCAGCCGGCGCCGTGGACCCAGCCGCAGCCGAGCGCGCCGACCCCGTCGTGGACGCAGCCGGCCGCTGAGTCCGGTTCCGCGTCGTGGAGCCAGCCGGAAGAGCAGGACGACGAGGCCGACCTCGAGGCCGAGCCGGCAGCCACCGACGAGGCTGCTGCTCCCGCTCAGGATGCCGGTCAGCCCGGCCCCGTGTTCGGCGGTTCGTCGTTCCACGGCTCCGGACAGGAGCAGGGCGCGCAGCCGCAGGGAGCCCAGTTCCCGCCTGCCCAGCCCCCGCAGCCCGCTCCGGGTCCCCAGCCGGCACAGGGTGGTCAGCAGCCGCTGTCGCCGGCCGCTCAGCACTTCTTCCCGCAGGGCGCGCCCGGTCAGCAGGCGCAGCAGCCGCCGCAGAACCTGTCCTACCGCGCCGACGAGCTGATCCAGGCCCTGCCGCTGCCGCGGGAGGCCCCCGCCGAGCGCGGCATGCGGAGCATGCTGAAGCTTCGTCCGGGTAGCTCCGAGCGTTCCGAGCGGATTGCCCGGGCGACCGCCGCGACGGCCTTCCGCCGTCCGGTGACGATCGTCGTGGCGAACCCGAAGGGCGGCTCGGGCAAGACGCCGACCACCCTGATGCTGGCCGGTGCGCTCGGTCAGGCCCGTGGCGGCGGTGTCGTCGCCTGGGACAACAACGAGCTGCGCGGCAACATGCACCTGCGGACCCACGACACGAACTCGCGGTCGACCGTCACGGACATGCTGCAGGCGATGCCGATGCTGACCCAGCCGGACGCCCGGCTCGGCGACGTCGCGGCGTACCTGCGCCACCAGGTCGCCGGTCAGTACGACGTCCTCACGTCGGCGACCACGACGTACGCGCAGATCGAGGCCAAGGACTTCGACCAGATCCACCGCCTGCTGAGCCGGTTCTACAAGGTGCTCGTGATCGACACCGGGAACAACGAGGGCTCCAGCAACTGGCGCGAGGCGATGAAGGCGGCCGACGCCCTCGTCATCCCGATCAAGTGGAAGAGCCTGTCCTGCGCGGCCGCCGTACAGATGCTCGAGGAGCTCGACAACCAGGGCCCGGAGGCGCAGCGGTTGATCCGCCGCGCGATCATCGCGGTCTCCAACGGCCCTGGCGATGTGAACAAGGAGGTCGAGAAGCAGCTCCGCCCGTACTTCGAATCCCGCGCGGCCGCCGTGATCGACATCCCGACCGACATGCACGTCGCCGCGGAAGGCCCGCTCGACCACAACGCCCTGCAGCCCGCCACCCGCCGCGCCGCCCTCGACCTGGCAGCCCGAGTCTCCGAACAAATCACCATCGCCCTCAACACCCCCCGCTGAGCGGGGTCAGCAGTCGCTGGAGCGAGATCCGAACGGCACCAGCGCGGTGATGTTGAAGACCGTGTTGCTCTGGTACTTGGTCTGGCAGAGCTGAAGTCCGTCGACATACGCGCGTGCTCCGGCGGTCTCGCCGGCGGCGAACCAATCGGTGGCCAGCGGCCGCCGGTCGCCTGCCGGTTCGCCGCTGCCGGTCAAGGCACGAAAGATGTGCTCCTGGAGGGTGCGAGCCGCTGTCCAGGAGCCGGCCCTGATGCCGATCGTGTGGATGCCGTCATCGCTGCTGATCGCGGTGACCAGGTCCGAGCCTTGTCGCAGTTCTGCACGCCAGAGCCGCCGCCGCTGGTACAGGTGAACCCGTCGGCGGTGACGGCCTTCACAACCTGCTCGGCGGTGCCGGTGAAGGGACGATCCGGGAGCTTCGGCCACTTCCAGCCCTTGCGCTCCAGCTCCAGGCCTGTGTCGCCGACGACAGTGACTGTGCCCCAAGCGGTGGTGATCGGCGCGCTCACTTGGTTCGTGTACTTGCCGACCAGCTCCGTGAGCCCGCCGGCCGCACCGGCCACGGCGAACTCCCCGACGATCGCCTTGAGTTCTGTCTGGGCGTCCGCAGCGGCGCCCGGCACGTCGTACTTGGCACCTAGAGACGCCGCGCTCAGCTGACCTTCCGGCGTGGCCGCGAAGTCGGCGTACACGTCGTGGGTGGCGTCCTTGCGAGAGCAACTGCGGACCAGCAGCGGCTTGTTGCCCGGGAAGAGGTCGGAGCACACCAGCCCGCGCTTCCGCAGTGCCTCCGTGAACGCCTGCGCCTGCCCGGTTGCCGGGCCGGCCGTGTCCGGTACGACGTACTGCGCGACCTGCTCGCCCTGGTCGGAGCGTCCACGGACGACCACTGCGACGGCGACGAACACCACCAGAGCGAGACCGGCGGCGAGGAGGACCTTTGTGTTGAGGAACGTTCTGGGCACGACCGGAGAGTGTGTCAGCCAGAAGGCTCAGCGGTCGGCCAGTTCGGGCTCACGCTCGAGCTGAGGTTCAGGCTTGCGGAGGCGGTGGCGGATCAGTTCGACGAGGAGGGTGACCGCCAGGGCGAGGCCGATTCCCAGGGCTACGCCCTTCAGCGGGTTGTCTTCGAAGGCTTTGCCGCCGATGTAGCCGACCAGGGTGCAGTAGATACCCCAGCTGATGGCGGCGAGGGTGGCGTACGGCGTGAAGCGGCGGAGGGGGAAGCGGACCGAGCCCATCGTCAGTGTGACCGCCGTACGACCGCCGGGGATGTAGCGGGCGACGACGAGGACCAGGCCGCCGCGTTCGGCCAGGGCTCGGCGGGCCCACAGTACGGCGGCGTGGCGTTTGGTTCCTGGTTTCACCCGGTCGAGGAGCCGGCCGCCGGCGCCGCGGCCGAGGGCGTACGAGACGTGGTCGCCGATGAACGCGCCGATCGCGGAGACCACGATCACGGCGTACAGGTTCGGCTCACCGGTGGCCGCGGCGAACACGCCGGCGGTGACGACGAGGGTCTCGCTCGGGATCGCGGGGAAGAACCCGTCCAGCGCGGCGAAACCCCACAACGCGAGGTAGATCCACCACGAGGACATCAGTTCGTCGGCGAAGTGCAGGATGGCGTCGCTCATACCTCGAACCTAGAAATGGAGGCACCCTCGGCGCATCGGACGAGTGGCTGGTCCCGACCCCTACTTTCGTCAGGTGTGTCGATACCATCTGTCCGTGACCGGTAATCGGCTGGTCGAGACCTGAGGAGTGCACGTGTCGGAAGTCAAGGTCCACCTGATCGGCGTCGAGGGCGAGGCTGAGCGGAGTGTGACCGAGACGACGACGATCGGGGAGCTGTTCGCCGGGATCTTCGGTCAGGACCGCTCCGCCATCGCCGCCCGGGTCAACGGTGAGCTGCGGGACCTGTCCCGGGTGATCGCCGACGGCGACGAGATCGAGCCGGTCAAGGCGGCGTCGGAGGACGGCCGGGCGATCATCCGGCACTCGACCGCGCACGTCCTCGCGCAGGCGGTGCAGGACCTGTTCCCGGAGGCCAAGCTCGGCATCGGCCCGCCGGTGGAGAACGGGTTCTACTACGACTTCGACGTACCGACGCCGTTCACGCCGGAGGACCTGACCAAGCTCGAGAAGAAGATGCAGCAGATCATCAAGGAGCGGCAGCGGTTCAGCCGCCGGGTGGTCTCCGACGACGACGCGCGCGACGAGCTCGCGACCGAGCCGTACAAGCTCGAGCTGATCGGCATCAAGGGCTCCGCGGCCGACGCCGCCGAGGGCGCGAGTGTCGAGGTCGGCGGCGGCGAGCTGACGATCTACGACAACGTCCGGCGTGACGACAGTGTCGCCTGGAAGGACCTGTGCCGCGGCCCGCACGTCCCGGCCACCGGGTACCTGGGCAACTTCAAGCTGATGCGTACGGCGGCGGCGTACTGGCGGGGGAGTGAGAAGAACCCGCAGCTGCAGCGGATCTACGGCACCGCGTGGGAGTCCCGTGACGAGCTCAAGGCGCACCTGACCAGGCTCGAGGAGGCCGCCAAGCGCGACCACCGCAAGCTCGGCACCGAGCTCGACCTGTTCAGCTTCCCGGACGAGATCGGCTCGGGTCTCGCGGTGTTCCACCCCAAGGGCGGCGTGCTGCGGAAGGTGATGGAGGACTACTCCCGCCAGCGGCACGTCGAGGACGACTACGAGTTCGTCTACTCGCCGCACATCACCAAGGGCCAGCTGTTCGAGACCTCCGGTCACCTGGACTGGTACGCCGACGGCATGTACCCGCCCATGCACCTGGACGAGGAGCGCGGCGCGGACGGGCAGATCCGCAAGCAGGGCCAGGACTACTACCTGAAGCCGATGAACTGCCCGATGCACAACCTGATCTTCGCGGCCCGCGGCCGGTCGTACCGGGAGCTGCCGCTGCGGCTGTTCGAGTTCGGCACGGTCTACCGGCTGGAGAAGTCCGGCGTCGTGCACGGCATGACCCGCGCCCGCGGCTTCACCCAGGACGACGCGCACATCTACTGCACCCGTGAGCAGATGCGCGACGAGCTGCGCAACCTGCTGACGTTCGTGCTCGGCCTGCTCGCCGACTACGGCCTGGACGACTTCTACCTCGAGCTCTCCACCAAGAACCCGGACAAGTTCGTCGGCACCGACGAGGTCTGGGAAGAGGCCACCGAGACGCTCCGGGAAGTTGCCGAGGGCTCCGGTCTCGAGCTGGTCCCGGACCCGGGCGGCGCCGCGTTCTACGGCCCGAAGATCTCGGTCCAGGCCCGGGACGCGATCGGCCGGACCTGGCAGATGTCGACGATCCAGCTGGACTTCAACCTGCCGGAGCGGTTCGAGCTGGAGTACACCGCGCCGGACGGTTCCCGGCAGCGGCCGGTGATGATCCACCGCGCGCTGTTCGGCTCGATCGAGCGGTTCGTCGCCGTGCTGACCGAGCACTACGCCGGCGTGTTCCCGCCCTGGCTGGCCCCGGTCCAGGTGATCGGCATCCCGATCACCGACGGGCACGTGGACTACCTGTTCGAGATCGCCAAGCAGCTGAAGGCGCAGGGGATCCGGGTCGAGGTCGACGCGTCCGACGACCGGATGCAGAAGAAGATCCGGAACGCCCAGAAGGCCAAGGTGCCGTACATGCTGATCGCCGGCGACGACGACATGGCGGCCGGCTCGGTCTCCTTCCGGTACCGCGACGGGACGCAGAAGAACGGCGTACCGATCGCCGACGCCGTGGCCGAGATCGTCGAGTCCGTGCAGAAGCGCGTTCAAGTATGACGGACACCCCCGACTCGCCGTACGCACCTGAAGAACTGGTGGGTCAGGACGGGGTCGGGGTGCCCGATCCGTTCATGCGGTTGTGGACGCCGCACCGGATGGCGTACATCGAAGGAGAGAACAAGCCCACCAGTGACGAGGCCGGTGCGGGCTGTCCGTTCTGCCGGCTGCCGGGTCTGCCGGACGCGGACGCGCTGATCGTGCACCGGGGCGAGTCGGCGTACGCCGTCCTGAACCTGTACCCGTACAACCCGGGCCACCTGATGGTCGTGCCCTACCGGCACGTCGCCGACTACACCGAGCTGACCGAGGCGGAGGTCGCCGACGTCTCCACGCTGACCCGGCAGGCGATGCAGGCGATCCGTACGGTGTCGGGCGCGCAAGGCTTCAACATCGGCATGAACCAGGGCGAGATCGCCGGCGCCGGCATCGCCGCCCACCTGCACCAGCACGTGGTCCCGAGGTGGGCCGGCGACACCAACTTCATGCCGGCGATCGCTCACACGAAGGTCCTGCCCCAACTCCTCCCGGACACCCGCGCTTTACTCGCGAAGTCCTGGCCGTAAACGAACAATCGCCCCACCCGACGGATCGGGTGGGGCGATTGTCACGGGCTCACTCCCCGTTCAGACCCTGACCGGCGAAGTTCTTCCAGAGGAAGTACGCCGGATCGGTGAAGCTGCCCGCGGCCTTGCCCAGCGACTGGATCGTCGTCGCGGTGCCGTTGGCGTGACCCACGTGGTACAGGTAGCCGGAGCCGCTGTCCTTGTCGATCGCCAGGAGCAGCGTGCCGTCGCCGCACGGCGCCGCGACCAGCGACTCGAAGCCCTGCCAGGTCGAGCTCCGGACCTCCTTCACCACACCCGGGATGACCTGTCCGCCGGCGAGCGGCAGCCGGGCGGTGTACAGCTTGCCGCTGGTCATCGTCATCAGGAACGTGTCGTACGTCGAGGTCTGGCTGATGAGCGTCATCGCCTTCACCCCGCTGTACCCGGACTGGTAGCCGGTGACCTTCCGGCTCTGCACGCCGTCCGTGGAGACGACGTTGCGGCGGTACAGCGTGCCGTCGTTGTGCAGCGAGTACTCCGTGTCCCGCTGCGTGGTCGCGGTGACCACGGTCGAACGGTCGAGCGACCGGTACACGTCCCAGCCGCCACCCACGCGGGTGACCTGCTTCTGCGAGACAGTGCCCCCACCGGCCGGCGTCAGGTACGACGTGTCGTACAAGCTCGACCCCATGATGACCGGACCGGTGTGCCCGTCACCGCCGACCTCGGTCGCACCGAACCGCATCGTCGCGCTCAGCCGGACCTGCCCGTCCGGGTAGATGTCCTTGGCAACGATCTTGTCCTCGACCTTCACGCCGTCGGTCGCGAACGTCTGCAGCCGGTGGTCCCCGCCCGCCGTCACCGAACCGACCTTGATGCTGCAGGTGGCTCCGGAAGTGCTCGCGCCACCGGTGGACTGTGCTGCGGCGAAACCCCCGCTCAGCAAGGCCGCGCTGACAACCCCGGCCGCGATCGCTCCGCCGTACCTGGCCCACTTGATCATTCTGTTCTCCCCCTGCTCTCGTATCGGACAGCAGGTTGGATGCGGTCATGACCGAAAAAGTTCGGCCCGGCTCCGAAGA
Organism: uncultured Actinomycetota bacterium; assembly: GCA_963822475.1. Taxonomy (GTDB): domain Bacteria; phylum Actinomycetota; class Actinomycetes; order Propionibacteriales; family Kribbellaceae; genus Kribbella. The sequence goes on along the minus strand of CAWGHT010000004.1, from coordinate 36,765 downwards.
GCCGGGCCGAACCTTTAATTAGTAGCTGTTACTGGACTTAGTCGCCCGCCAGCCGCTCGCCCGTGAACAGCTGCCAATGGAAGTAGACCGACTCCTTGAACGCACCCGGCACCTTGCGGATCATCTTGATCGAGGTTGCGGCACCGTTGGCGTGCCCAACCTTGTACAGGTAGGCGGATCCGGTGTCCTTGTCGATGCCGAGCAGCAGGATGCCGTCGTCGCACGCGGCCGCCACCAGCGTCTCGAACCCCTGCCACGTCGAACCCCGGACCTGCTTCACGACACCCGGGATGATGTGCCCGCCGGCCAACGGCAGCCGGGCCGTGTACAGCTTGCCGGAGGTCAGCGTCATCAGGAACGTGTCGTACGTCGCTGTCTGGCTGATCAGCGTCATCGCCTTCACACCCCGGTAGCCGGACTGCCATCCGGTGACCTGCCGGCTCGCCACACCGTTCTTGTAGGTGACGTTGCGGCGGTACAACGTCCCGTCGTTGTGCAGCGAGTACTCGGTTTCGCGTTGCGTGGTCGCGGTGACGTACGTCGACCGGTCGAGACTCCGGTAGACCTGCCAGCCAGGCCCGACCCGGGTGAACTGCCTTTCCGTCACGGGTCCCTGGCCGTTCGCCGTCACGTAGCTGCTGTCGTACATCGTCGAGCCCATGATGACCGGGCCCACGTGCGCCATACCGCCGACCTCTGCGGGGCCGTACCGGACCGTCGCGCTCAGCCGGACCTGCCCGTCGGGAAAGAGGTCCTTGGCAATGATCAAATTGTCGACCAGCAGACCGTCATCCGTGATGACCTGCTCCCGGTGATCGCCGCCGGCGGTCACCGAGCCCAGATTGAGCCCACAGGTACGGGCGGTGCTGCTGGGTTGTGCTGACGCCGTTCCGGTCAGGAGACCGGCGCTGAGAACCCCCGCGGCCAGAAAGCCGCCGTACTTCGTCCAGTTGTTCATTTGTCCCCCAGGTCACTCGCCGAAGAGCAGTGGGTCGCTGTATTTGGTCCAGCTGAAGTACACCGGGTCCTTGAACGTGCCGGGAGCCTTGCCGAGGCCCTTGATGACCGTTGACAGTCCGTTGGCGTGGCCAACGGAGTACAGGTAACCGTTGCCGGTGTCGCGATCGATGCCGAGGACGATCGTGCCTTGACCGCACGGTGCGGCGACCAGCGTCTCGAACACCCCCCAGGTCGACATCCTGATCGGCTTCACGACCGGCTGGATGATGTGCCCGCTGACGCGCGGGAGGCGGGCGGTGTAGAGCCGCCCGGTGCTGTGCGTCATCAGGAACGTGTCGTACGTCGAGGTCTGGCTGATCAACGCCATCCCCTTCACGCCGCGGAAGTTGGAGGCCCAACCGTCCATGTGACGGTAGATCCGCCCGTTCTCGGTCTTGACCGTACGGCGCTCCAGCTCCGCCCCGTCGTTGGTCAGCGACCATTCGACGGACTTCGCCCCGACCGTCGATCGGTCAAGGGTCCGGTAGGCCTGCCAGCCCGGCCCCACCCGAGTGAGCTGCTTCTGCGACACCGTCCCGCCTCCCGTCGGTGTCCGGTACGAGAAGTCGTACAGAACCGATCCCAGCACCACCTGGCCGGTGTGCAGCTCCGAGCCCTCGCCCGGGCCGTACCGAACGGCCGCGCTGAGCCTCGTCTGACCGTCCGCGTAGACGTCCTTCGCGACGATCTTGTCGGTGACCTTCGTGACCGGCGCTGTCGCCGAGAAGGTCTGCATCCGGTGATCTCCGCCGGCCGTCACCGAGCCGACCGAGATCGTGCACGGCGCCGTCGTCCCGCTCTGCTCCGCCGTCGCCGTGCCGGCCGTGAGCAGTCCCGTGGTGAGTGTCGCGGCGGCCATCAACCCGCCGTACCTGAGAAGTGTGCGCATTTCCACCACCCCCATTACTGATAGATAGTGGTTTGACGCTGGTCTGGACCGGAAAGTTCAGCGCCAGGAATTCAGCGCAAGAACAGGGGGAGCATCGGGTCGACGAGATTGGTGAGAGCGGTCAGCGTGACCTCACGCGGTGGGTTCGTCAGCGCGGTGACGCGGACGACCCGGCGACCCTGGCGGAAGACCAGTTCGCCGGCGTCCGGGAGGTAGTACCCGGGCTGCCCGATCGGCGCGAACCGTGGCGGCGGCACCCGCTGCGCTTCCGGGATCGTCAGCTGATCGAAGGCCTCCACAATCGACACGGTCGCGTCGTACGTTCCCCAGATGCAGGTCAGCGCGCCCTTCACCCGATAGTCCCGCCGCAACTGCACCTGCAGCCGGATGAACCGCTCGGCTGCCGATGTCGCCAGTTGACACGTCTCGTCCGCCTGCCGGGCCGGCCGCAAACTACGGGGTACGGCGTCCCGTGCGGCCAGCGCGATCGCGATCGCTCTCGCCTTCTCGATCCCGTCCGCGGGATCGCGGTCGATGCCGCCGGCCGGGCTGATCCGCACCGCACGGTCCGCGACCCGGAAGACGATCCGCGACTCGCTGATGGTTGCTTCCGGCCCGAGCTCCGGCAGCGACTCGACCGCCCCGGGATTCTCCACGAGCCGGCTGATCGTGTCCGGCTGGATCGGCAGCGCGCTGACGCCGATCGTGACCGGCAGGTCTCCGAGCAGCAGGGTGCAGAGGTCCATCGCCGGAAGTCCACCGTCGTTCCAGGCGTTCGGCTTGGCCGTGACCGGGCCGCGGAACTTCGCGGTCAGCGGGCGCGTGATGGCCGCACACACCTGTGGCCCGGGCGCTCCCGACGTACCGTCGAGTCCCTCGGGCTGCGGGGGAGCGATGGCGGTCGGGATGATGACGGAGGGTGGCAGGGGAGCCGGAGCGGTGCCGTTCGCGCGCTGGGCGACCGAGCAACCGGCTGCCGCGCAGAGGAGGACGAGTGCGCCCGCGAGCTGCCTTCGGCGCATGGCGGTCACCTCCTCACCCTCCAGCATCCCCCGTACGAAGGCCCGCCGCAGGCCGAAACCCGTGCCTTGTCACCGGACCTCCACCTGGGTGAACTACGATCGCGTCGCCATGCTTAACAGATTCCGTCAGTTCTGGACCAAGGTGATCACGCCGATCGCCACCCTCCTGCTCAAGCTCGGCGTGAGCGCCGACGTGGTCACGCTGGTGGGCACCATCGGTGTGTCCGCCGGGGCGCTGATCTTCTTCCCCCGCGGCCAGCTGTGGATCGGCGCGGTGGTCATCACCTGCTTCGTGTTCTCGGACCTGATCGACGGCCACATGGCCCGGACGTCGGGTACGTCGTCGAAGTGGGGCTCGTTCCTCGACTCGACGCTGGACCGGATCGCCGACGGCGCGGTCTACGGCGGCCTGGTGATGTACTACGCGAACTCGCGGGCCGGCGACTCGACGCTGATGGCGGCCGTGACGCTGTGTGCGTTGGTGATGGGCGCGGTCACGTCGTACGCGCGGGCCAAGGCGGAAAGCCTCGGCCTGAAGGCGAGCGGTGGCCTCGCCGAGCGCGCGGACCGCCTGGTGCTGACGCTGGTCCTCGCGTTCTTCTCCGACGTGCTGAACCTGCCGATCCTGCTGGAGATCGTGATCTGGTACCTCGCCGCGGCGAGCACGATCACCGTTGTCCAGCGGGCGCTCTCGGTGCGCAAGCAGGTCCTGGCCGACCCGTCCAACGCGGGCCTCGACACGCCGCCGCCGGACTCCAAGGCCTGATGGAAGGGGTCCGGCACCGGGTCGTCGACCTGGCCTTCGCGCTCGCCTGGACCCTGGTACGACGCCTGCCCGAGCGGACCGTCACGTGGCTGTTCCAGCGGGCCGCGGACCGCACGTTCCGCCGCAACGGCCGCGGCGTACGGCGACTGCGCGGCAACCTGGCCGTCGTACGTCCGGAAGCCGGCGAAGCCCAGATCGACGAGCTCACGCACGCCGGGATGCGGTCGTACCTGCGCTACTGGCAGGAAGCGTTCCGCCTGCCCGAGTGGACCGACGAGCAGATCGTCGGCCGGGTCCGGACGGTCAACGAGAAGGTGCTGCGCGACGCGTACGCCGCGGGGCAGGGCGTGATCTGCGCGCTGCCGCACCTGGCGAACTACGACCACGCGGGCGCCTGGGCCGGGCTGACCGGGATGCCGGTGTCGACGGTCGCCGAACGCCTGCAGCCGGAGTCGCTGTTCGACCGCTTCATCGCGTACCGGAAGAAGCTCGGCATGGAGGTGCTTCCGCTGACGGGCGGTGACGACGACGTCACCGGCGTACTCGCGGACCGCCTGCGGGCCGGAGGATTCGTGTGCCTGGTCGCCGACCGTGACCTGTCCGAGCGCGGTGTCCCGGTCACGTTCTTCGGCCGGCCGTCGCGGATGCCGGCCGGACCGGCCGCCCTCAGTCTGAAGACCGGCGCACCACTGATCCCGGCGACGCTGCACTACGACGGCCCGGATCTCGTCATCACCTTCCACGACGTGGTCGATCCCGAGGGCGGCGCGGCGGCGATGACCCAGCGGTGCGCGGACGCCTTCGCGCTCGGGATCGCCGAGCACCCGCAGGACTGGCACATGCTGCAGCGCATCTTCCTCGACGGGTGAGAATTGAGCCGTGAGGATCGGCGTGGTCTGCCCGTACTCGCTGGGCACGCCCGGCGGGGTGCAGAACCATGTCCGCGACCTCGCCGAGGCGCTGCTCTCCCTCGGCCATGAGGTGTCCGTCCTGGCCCCTGTCGACGACAGCGCGATCCCGCCGTACGTCGTCTCGTCCGGACGCGCCGTCGGCGTGCCGTACAACGGGTCGGTCGCCCGCGTGACGTTCGGTCCGCGGACGGCGGCGCGCGTGAAGAGCTGGCTCGCCGACGGGAACTTCGACGTGGTTCACGTCCACGAGCCGACCACGCCGAGCGCGTCGATCATCGCGCTGTGGTCCGCCGACGGGCCGTTCGTCGCCACCTTCCACACCTGGCAGGTCCGGTCCCGGGCGATGAGCGTGGCGTCCAGCCTGCTCCGGCCGGCGCTGGAGAAGATCGACGCCCGGATCGCGGTGTCGGAGAACGCGCGCTCGATGATGGTGCAGCACATCGGCGGCGAGGCGGTGGTGATCCCGAACGGCCTCTACACGGCCCGCTTCAAGGGCAGTCCGCGCCCGGAGTGGATGGGCGAGGACGGCACGATCAGCTTCCTGGGCCGGTTGGACGAGCCGCGCAAGGGCCTCGGCGTGCTGCTGGACGCCGTACCGGCCTGATCGCCGAGCTTCCACGGTTGAAGGTCCTGGTCGCCGGATCAGGGCAAGCCGACGAAGCATTGCGGCGGCAGTACCAAGACAACGTGCTGTTCCTGGGCGCGATCGACGACGAGGCTCGCGCGGACATGCTGGCCGGTTCGGACGTCTACGTCGCACCGCATCTCGGCGGCGAGAGCTTCGGCATCGTGCTGCTGGAGGCGATGGCGGCAGGAGCGCCGGTGCTGGCGAGTGACCTGCCCGCGTTCCGGCACGTGCTCGAGGGCGGGCAGCTGGGGGAGTTGTTCGAGCCCGGGAACGCGGGCGAGCTGGCTGCCCGTGCGCTCCGGCTACTGCGTCGGCCCGATGAGCGCGAGCAGCTCCGGTCCGTCGGGCTGGCCGCCGTACCGAAGTACGACTGGTCTGTCCTGCTCCCGGAGCTCCTGTCCGTCTACGAGCTCGTTGCGCGCCGGTAGCGCTCGGCCAGCCGCTCCAGGTACGCCGTCAACTCCGGAGGACCCTCGAGCACGACAAAGTCCGCGTCGAGCAGACTGAGGTGCACCGCGAGACTCTGCACACTGTCAGCACCTGTCTGCAGAAGACATCGCCCTTCGTCGATCGGCTCGACCACCCCGGCGGCAGGCGTGAGCTGCTGAGCGAGCATCGACGCAGGTACGGCGACCTCCACGGATGCCCGGTACCGCCAGGCCGCAGCCGACGCCCGCCGGGCCACGTACGCCGCCACGTCACCGTCCTCGGGCAGCTCACGTGGAGCGAAGCGCGGTCCGGTCGGGATCCGCGTCCGCACCCGATCGACCCGGAACGTCCGCCAGTCGTCCCGCTCGAGGTCGAACGCGACGAGGTACCAGCGCCGGCCCCAGTTGACGACCCGGTGCGGTTCGACGCGCCGAAGTGTCTCCGACCCGTCATGTGCCAGGTAGTCGAACCTCAGCTGCTCCCGGTCCCGGCAGAGCGCGGTCAGCTGCGTGAGGAGCTCCGGGTCGACCTGTGGACCCACCTCGTCCGGCGGCACCTGCACTGTGTAGCCGGCAAGAGTGTTGACCCGCCGACGCAGCCGCGACGGCAGCACCTGCTCCAGTTTGCTCAACGCCCGCAGGGAGATCTCCTCCACTCCGGCGACGCCGGCCGCCTTCCGGAGCCCGATCGTCACCGCCACGGCCTCGTCGTCGTCCAGCAGCAGCGGCGGCAGCGCGGCGCCCGCCCCGAGCCGGTAACCGCCCACGGACCCACGGGTGGCGTCGACCGGATAGCCGAGCGACCGCAGCCGCTCGACGTCGCTGCGCACGGTACGGGCGCTGACCTGCAGCTTCTCGGCCAGCTCGGCACCGGTCCAGTCGCGCGGCGACTGCAACAACGTGAGCAGCTTCAACAGCCGCGCCGAGGTCTCGATCATGCCCGAAAGTCTGGCAGACCATTAGGAAGCTAACTCGCCTAATGGGCTTCTAGCGTGAAGACATGACGAACAACACCGAGATCCGGCCCTTCCGCATCGACATTCCGCAGGCGGACCTGGACGACCTGCGCGACCGCCTCACCCGCACCCGGTGGGCGAACGAGCTCGACATCGACTACACGGACGCCGTCCAGACCGGGCCGCTGCCGCCCGAGTGGGAGTACGGCGTACCGCTGTCGTACGTACGGCGCCTGACCGAGCAGTGGCTGACGTCGTACGACTGGCGGAAGTGGGAGGAGCGGCTGAACTCCTACCCGCAGTTCGTCACCGAGATCGACGGTCAGAACGTGCACTTCTTCCACCTCCGCTCGGCCGACCCGGACGCGATCCCGCTGATCGTCACCCACGGCTGGCCGAACACGTCACTCGAGTACGTCGACCTGATCGAGCCGCTCACCAACCCGCAGAACGGCGGGCAGGCGTTCCACCTGGTCATCCCGACCGTTCCAGGCTTCGGCTTCTCCGGCACCACGAAGGACCGCGGCTGGAACAGGTACCGGGTGGCGGCGGCGTGGGCCGAGCTGATGCGCCGGCTCGGTTACGAGCGGTACGGCGCTCATGGCAACGACGGCGGGTCCTACGTGTCCCCGGAGGTCGGACGAGTCGATCCGGAGCACGTGATCGGCGTCCATGTGACCCAGTTGTTCTCGTTCCCGAGCGGGGACCCGGCGGAGCTGGAGAACCTGACCGAGGAAGAGCAGGGATATCTGCAGTTCCTGCGGTTCTTCAACGAGAACATGGGCGCGTACGCGAAGCTGCAGGAGCAGGCGCCGCAGAACATCGCCCACGCGCTGGCAGACTCGCCGACCGGTCAGCTCGCGTGGATCGCGCAACTGCTCGGCAGCTGTAGCGACGAGCACGTCCTGACCAACGCGACGATCTATTGGCTGACGAACACCGCCGCGTCGTCAGCGCGCTTCTACTACGAGGACAAGCACGCCGATCATCCGAAGGAGCCGACCACCGCACCGACCGCGCTGGCCAGCTTCGCGTTCGACTTCCGGCCGCTCCGCCGGTTCGCCGAGCGGGATCACGCGAACATCGTGTCCTGGCACGAGTTCGACCGCGGCAGCCACTGGGCCACCCAGGACGCGCCGGACCTGCTCGCGCAGGACCTCCGCGAGTTCTTCTCCGGGCTCAGGTGAGCTTGGCGGCCGTTGCGTTGATCTCCTCCAGGTCTCCGGGCGTCGGGTGCCAGGGGAGCTGGAGGGGATCGTCCTTGTAGCGGGGAATGACGTGCAGGTGGGTGTGGAACACGGACTGCCACGCCTCGGCGCCGATGCAGCTCAGCAGGTTCGCGCCATCGGCGTCCAGGCGGTCGATCACCCGGGAGACCAGCGACTGGGCGAGCAGGGTCGCGGCGGTGAGGTCTTCGGGAGCGGCTTCGCGGAGATCGGTCGAGTGTTCGCGCGGAATCACCAGCAGGTGCCCGGACGTGCCGGGGTTGATGTCCATGAACGCGATCGCCCGGTCGGTCTCGGCGACCCGGGTGGAGGGAATGGTGCCGGCCACGATCCCGCAGAAGATGCAGTTCTCGCTCATCGGCACAGGCTATACACTGCGCGAGCCGAACCCTGGCGATTTGCCCCTCTGCACCTGGAGCCCGATGCCGGACGAACTCCTGCGCCCGACCGTCGGCGCCGGCGTGGACATGTCGGCGCGCCCGTGGCGCTTGATGTCCCAGACGTACGTCGCGTTCTTCGGCGGCGTGCTCGCGTCCACGACCGTGGCCTTCCTGAACGCGCGCCGGCTCGGCGTCGACGTCGCGAAGCGCCGCCTGATCCTGCTCACCGGCCTGGTCGGTCTGCTCGCGGTGATCGGCGTGTTCGTCCTGCTGTACGACGACGTCGGCGTCACGTCAGGTCTCCGGGTGAGCATCCGCGTGGTCGCCGTACTGTGCTGCATGCTCCAGTTGCGGTTGCAGCGTCCGATGGACCGCGCGTTCCAGTTGCGGGGCGCGGACTACGGATCCCTGTGGGGCTGGGGGATCGCGGTGACGATCGGCGGCGCGGTCGCCGAAGCGTTGATCCTCTTCCTGGTGACGGTGGTGCTGTGAACGAACCAAGTGAGGCACGGCTGCGGATGGCCGCGCACTGGCTGCAGATCGCCCGCCCCGAGCGCGTGCTCGACGAGCTGCAGGGACTGTCCGGAGATGCGGCCCTGGACTACCGCGCGTACCTGTTCCGCGGTGCCGCGTTGCATGCGCTGGACCGGGATGCCGAGGCAGTCGACGTACTGCGGGACGGCCTCGCCCAGCACGGCCCGTTCCCCGCGATGCTGCACGTCCTCGGGTCCGCGCTGCGTTCGGAGGGTCGTCTGCCCGAGGCCGAGGCCGCGTTCCTGCAGGGCCTGAGCCTCGACCCGAACGATCCCGATCTCCTGCTGGGTTACGCCCACGTCTGCCTGGCGGCCGGGCAGGCCGAGAAGGCGAGTGCGCTGGTCGAGCGTGCCGCGTCGCATGCGCCGGAGAGCGTGGCGGTGTCGGCTGCCCGTGCGCAGGTGGCGTTTGCGCTCGGCAAGGACCGCGACATGCACCGGCACAGCACCGAGGCGTTGTCGTACGACCCCGAGGACCCGAACGCGCGGGCGTTGCACGGTACGGCGTCGATGCTGACCGGCGACTCGCGAGCCGGATACAACTCGCTGCGATCCGCCGCCGCCTCGCAACCGGGTGACGCCGACCTGCGGGCCGCCGCCCGCGAGGCGAAGCTGTTCAACCACCCGCTGATGGTTCCGCTGCGCCCGTTCGCCCGCATCAATCCGCTGGTCGTCTGGGTCGGCGCGGTCGCGGTCATCTACGGCCTCCGCGCGGCCGGACTCGCACCGCTGTCCTTCGCCTTCGCCATGGTGTGGCTGGGTTTCTGCGTCTACTCCTGGGTGGTCCCACCGCTGGTCCGCCGCTGGATCAACAGGAAATGGGGATCATGAGTAACGACCGGATCGAGGCCTTGCGTAAGGCGGTCGACGCGGCCCCGGACGACGTACTGCTGCGGCTCGTGCTCGCGGAGTCGCTGGCCGCGGCCGGTGAGACCGAGGAGGCACTCGACCAGTACGTCGTACTGCTGGATCAGCACGGTCTGCCGGACGACCAGTTCGTGCCGGTCGGTGAATTGGCTGCGGCGAACGGGCGGCTCGCCTTGCTGCGGAACCTGCTCGAAGCGGCTCGTCAGCGCGGCGTGGTCGAGGGGACCGGACGGCTGCAGCAGCTCGTGGACGGCATGATCGCCGAGCGCAGCGGCGTACGGATCAAGGTCGGGCCCGAGGACGAGCAGGATCCGCTGGTCCCGGACACGCCCAAGGAGACCACCACCTTCGACCAGGTCGGGGGGATGGAGGAGATCAAGCGGGTCATCCACCGGATGGTGATCCTCCCGCTGAGCCGGCCGGAGCTGTACGAGAAGTACGGGCGGAAGTCCGGCGGCGGCGTGATGCTGTACGGGCCGCCCGGTTGCGGCAAGACGCTGCTCGCGCGGGCGACCGCGGGGGAGTGCGGGCTGCCGTTCATCAACGTCCGGATCGAGGACGTGATGGACCCGTACCTCGGGGTCTCCGAGCGCAACCTGCACGCCGCGTTCGAGCGTGCCCGCGCCAACGCGCCGTGCGTGCTGTTCCTCGACGAGCTGGACGCGCTGGCGTTCGCTCGCCACAAGCACGGCGGGTCCGAGGCGCGCCGGCTGGTCGACGTACTGCTGCAGGAACTCGACGCGATCGGCTCCGAGAACGAGGGCCTGCTGGTGCTCGCCGCGACCAACGCGCCGTGGGACGTCGACGAGGCGATGCTCCGCCCCGGCCGGTTCGACCGGGTGATCTTCGTACCGCCGCCGGACGAACCTGCCCGCGCCGACATCCTGTCCGTGCTGACGAAGGAGGTGCCGGCCGACGGCCTCGACCTGAAGGCGCTCGCCGGACAGACGGCGATGTTCAGCGGCGCCGACCTGCGCGCACTGATCGAGCGCGGCGTCGACAAGGTGATCGACGAGGCGCTCTCGACCGGCGGCGAGCCCCCGCTCGCGATGCGGCACCTCACCGACGCGCTGACCGCGGTGAAGCCGTCGACGCTCGACTGGCTGCACCGCGTCCGCTCGTACATCGAGTTCGCCAACCAGAGCGAGCGCTACGACGACGTGGCGGCGTACCTCAAGTCCCGCGACGTACGCCGCCGCCTCAGCAGCTGACTCATTTCAGTTTGGACGCGGCAGACTCCGGCATCGCCTCGTAGCGGGAGAACTCGCGGCTGAAGGACGCCGAGCCGTGGGACAGCGAGCGAAGGTCGATGGAGTAGCGGGTGATCTCCACCTGCGGTACTTCGGCCTTCACCAGCGTCCTGTTCTCGCCGACCTTGTCGGTCCCGAGCAGCCGCCCGCGACGCCCGGACAGATCGCTCATCACCGCACCGACGAGATCGTCGGGCACCAGCACCGACACCAGGTCCACCGGCTCCAGCATCGCGACCTTGGTCGCGGCCGCGGCCTCGCGCAGCGCCAGCCCGCCGGCCATCTGGAACGCCATGTCGGACGAGTCGACGCTGTGCGCCTTCCCGTCGCGCAACGTGACCCGGATGTCGACCATCGGGTACCCGGCCCCGACGCCCTTCTCCATCTGCGCCCGGATGCCCTTCTCGACGCTCGGGATGAACTGCCGCGGCACCGCACCGCCGACCACCTTGTCGACGAACTCGAAACCCGACCCTCCCGGCAGCGGCTCGACCTCGATGTCACAGACGGCGTACTGGCCGTGCCCGCCGGACTGCTTCACGTGCCGCCCGTGGCCCTTGGCCGACCCGCCGAACGTCTCCCGCAGCGGCACCCGTAGCTCGACGGTGTCCACGGTCACGCCGTACCGGTTCGCCAGCGCGTCCAGTACGACGTCCGAGTGCGCCTCGCCCATGCACCACAGCACGATCTGGTGGGTCTCCGGGTTCTGCTCGATCCGCAGTGTCGGATCCTCGGCCGCCAAGCGCTGGAGCCCGGCCCCGAGCTTGTCCTCGTCGGTCTTCGCATGCGCCTGGACGGCGATCGGCAGCAACGGTTCCGGCATGTTCCACGGCCGCAGCAGCAGCGGATCGGCCTTGTCGGAGAGCGTGTCACCGGTTTCCGCGCGGGTCAGCCGGCCGATCGCGCAGAGGTCACCCGCGATGACCTGCCCCGCCGGGCGCTGCGTCTTGCCGATCGGGAACGACAGCGTGCCGATCCGCTCGTCCTCGTCGTGGTCCTCGTGCCCGTGGGACGCGCCGTTGTGGTCACCGAAGAACGACGTGAAATGGCCCGACACGTGAACTGTCGTGTCGGGCCTGATGGTGCCGGAGAACACCCGCACCAGGCTGACCCTGCCGACGTAGGGGTCCGACGTCGTCTTCACCACCTCGGCGAGCAGCGGTCCCTCGGCGTCGCACGTGAGGCCCTGGCGGGCGACTCCGTGCGGGGAGAAGACCTCCGGGAGCTTGTGCTCGGGCGGCGACGGGAAACCGCTGGTGATCACCTCGAGCAGCTCCTGCGTGCCGAGCCCGGAGGCGCTGCAGACCGGGACCACCGGGAAGAACGAGCCGCGCGCGACCGCGCGCTCGAGGTCGTCGATCAGCACCTTCTGGTCGATCTCCTCGCCGCCGAGGTAGCGGTCCATCAACGACTCGTCCTCGGACTCCTCGATGATGCCCTCGATCAGCGTGCCGCGCAGCTCCTCGATCTCGCCGGCGTACGACGGGTCCGGCGCCGCGGTCGAACGTTTGCCCTCGGCGTACTCGAAGTACGACTGGGACAGCAGCCCGATCAGCCCGTCACCAGCGGGCAGGTAGAGCGGCAGGACCTTGTCGCCGAACGCGTCCTGCGCCGTGGCGAGCGCGTTCTGGTAGTTCGCGCGGGCGTGGTCGAGCTTGGTGATCACGACCGCGCGCGGCATCCCCACCTGGTCGCACTCCTGCCAGAGCGTCCTGGTCGGCTCGTCGACGCCCTCGTTCGCCGAGATCACGAACAGCGCACAGTCGGCGGCGCGGAGTCCGGCCCGCAGTTCACCGACGAAATCGGCGTACCCGGGCGTGTCGATCAGGTTGATCTTGACCTTTCCCTGGCCGGCGTCGTGCGGCAGCGAGGCGAGCGACAGGCCCACCGAGCGCTGCTGCCGGATCTCGGCGTCGTCGTAGTCGCACACCGTGGTTCCGTCCAGGACGGTGCCGGGTCTGTTCAGGACTCCGGAGGCCACCAGCAGGGCCTCGACGAGAGTGGTCTTGCCGGAGCCCGACGGGCCGACCAGAACCACGTTGCGGATGGCGGCCGGGTTGTCCACAGCGGGCGCGGCTCCGGTGCCTTGAGAAGCGTTCGTCTTGTCTGCCATGACGTTCCTCCTGGTCCACCCACGATTCCCCTAACCGACACTTCGCACAAGGCCCCTCAGCTCGCGGATTCGTGTCGAGCCTGCGGAGCCCGGACCCCGGCCCTCGATAGGGTCGCGGGCATGCGTAGGGCACTCGGGGTCGTCATCAGTACGTTGTTCGCCGTCCTGGCGCTGGCGGGTTTCGCCGTACCGGCGAGTGCGGGGACGACGGAACCCGGCGACGAGATCAGGAACTTCACGATCGCCTACACGGTGTCGGAGGACGGCGTACTGCACGTCGAGGAGACGATCGCCTACCACTTCGGGAGCAGCGGGCGGCACGGGATCTACCGGGACCTGGTCACCCGTGAGCCCTACAAGGACGACGACTCGAAGGACCAGGAGTACCAGGTCTCGAACATCGAGGTGTCGTCCCCGAGCGGCGCGCCGGACAAGTTCACCGTCGACACGTTCGAAGGCAACAAGGGCCGCTACGGGGAGTTGCAGGTCAAGATCGGCGACCCGGACAAGACGGTCTCCGGCACCGAGGCGACGTACAAGATCACGTACGACGTGCGCGGCGCGCTGCGGCACTTCGACGACCACAGCGAGCTGTACTGGGACGCCACCGGCAGCGCGTGGAGCGCGGCGATCAAGCAGGTCGATATCACCGCGACGGTGCCCGGCGGTGTCCAGAAGACCGACTGCTTCCAGGGACAGACCGGCTCGACGCAGGAGTGCACCAGCACGGTGAGCGGCGAGCAGGGCGTCTTCGGCGGCGCCGACCTGGCCCGCGGCGAGGGGATGACGATCGTCGCCGGCATCCCTGCCGGCGCCGTCCAGAACGACACCCCGATCCTGGTCGACCCGCCGAACTGGCTGGAGCGCAACGGGGTGTCCTGGCTCTCGCTGATCGGCTCCGGCATCGCGACCGTGGCCGCCATCGTGCTCGCCTCGCTCTACGCGAAGTTCGGCAACAAGGACCAGCGGTACGCCGGGATGCCGCCGGGCACGTTCCCGCCGGACGGGATCGCCGCGCAGCCGGTGAAGGACGACCTCACCGAGGACCAGATCCCGGTCGCGTTCGCGCCGCCGCGGATCCCGGTCGCCGAGGGCGGTCTGCTGATCGACGCGAAGGCCAACACGACCGAGACGGCCGCGACGCTGATCGACCTGGCGGTGCGCGGCGGCGTACGGATCGACAACGACGGCGCGTCGCAGAAGGCGGTGCTGCTGAACCCGGCGGCCGCGACTGCCCCGCACGAGCAGGCCCTGATGCTCGGCCTGTACCCGGGGTTGCAGCCGGGCATGGAGGTCCAGCTGGAGCGTGGTGCGGTGGGTGAGAACACCATGCGGAACGCGCACAACGAGATGATCAAGGCACTCCGTGAGCAGGTGAAGGCTCGCCAGTGGTACCTGCGGATGCCGCGGGCCGGCGGCGGCTCGGCGTTCAAGAACGGCTTCGGCTGTGCCTGTATGGCGATGATCGGGATCTGGATCGTCGGCGCCGGCCTGATGGGGACCGTGGTCAGCGCCGCGACCGGTGGATTCGGCCGGGCGGTGGTCGTCGCGGTGCCGGTGATCGCGGTCATCGTTGCCATCGGCATCTGGATCGCGATCCGGGGCCGCGGGCAACGGAACCCGGCCGGGCGCGCGGTGGCCGACCAGCTGATCGGCTTCCGGAAGTACCTGGCCACGGCCGAGGCGGACCAGCTGCGCTTCGAGGAGGGCGAGGACATCTTCTCGAAGTACCTGCCCTGGGCCATCGCTTTCGGTCTCGCCGACCGCTGGCAGAAGGTGTGCGAGCAGCTCGTCGCCGCCGGCCGCATCCCGCCCGACCCGTACTGGTACTCGGGCCGTCCTACTACACCTCCGGCTGGACCGCGGGTGCGGTCGGCGCGACCGTCGCGAACACCTTCAGCCCGCCGCCCACGCCGTCCAGCTCCGGCGGTGGCGGCGGCAGCTCGTCCGGATTCAGCGGCGGGTCCTCCGGCGGCGGTGGCGGCGGTGGAGGCGGCGGCAGCTGGTAGTGGCCTGATCGGCGGCTACATTCCCGCTATGCGTCGCGGGCTCGGGGTCGTCATCAGCACACTGTTCACCGTTCTCGCGGTGGCGGGTTTCGCCGTACCGGCCAAGGCCGCGACCACGGCGTACGGCGACGAGATCGAGTCGTTCGCGATCCTCTACAGCGTCTCCGCGGACGGCGTACTGCACGTCGAGGAGACGATCGACTACACCTTCGCGGAGTCCGGACGGCACGGGATCTACCGCGACCTGGTGATCCGCGAGCCGTACGCCGACGACAAGACGAAGGACCAGAAGTACGAGGTCTCGAACATCGAGGTGTCGTCGCCGACCGCGCCGGACCAGTTCACGACCGAGACGGCGAAGTACAACCTCGACCGGGACCAGACGCTGCGGATCAAGATCGGCTCGAAGGACCGGACGATCTGGTCGAACAGCGCGACGTACGTGATCTCGTACGACGTCCGCGGTGCGCTCCGGCACTTCGACGACCACAGCGAGCTGTACTGGGACGCCACCGGTTCGGCGTGGGACGCCCACATCACGAAGGTCACCGTGAATGTCCAGGCGCCGGAGGGCGTACAGCAGGTCGAGTGCTACAGCGGCAACGCCGGCTCCACCAGCGCCTGCGAGAAGAAGGACCTCACCGGTGGCGTCGGGCACTTCAGCGACATCCAAGCTGTCCCGCGGGAGCCAGCTGACGATCGTTGCCGGGATCAAGGCCGGCGCCGTGCAGAACGACACCCCGATCGTCGACGACCCGCCGAACTGGCTGGAGCGCAGCGGGCTGACCTGGCTCGCGCTCGCCGGGTCGCTGCTTGCGACCGGAGCCGGCATCGTGGCTGCGGTCCTCTACAACCGGCATGGCCTCCGCGACCTGCGGTACGTCGACCTGCCGCCGGGAACCGTCCCGCCCGCAGGCGCGAACGCGCCGATCGGAAAGGACCAGCTCGCCGAGGACCAGATCCCGGTGGCGTTCGCGCCGCCCGAGGTCACGGTCGCCGAGGGCGCGCTGATGGCTGACGTGACCGACAAGCCCACCGCCCTCGCGGCGACCCTGGTCCACCTCGCCGTCCGCGGCGCGATCCGCCTCGACAACACCGACGACGGCGCGCGCAAGGCCGTTCTGGTCAATCCGGAGATCGCGACGGCGAAGCACGAGAAGGTGCTGCTCAAGGGATTGTTCCCGAAGCAGGAGCCGGGCGAGGAGCGGGCGCTCGAACGCGCCGAGGTCGGCGACTACACGCTGGTGCAGGCCGCGGACAGGATGTACGACGCGGTGTGGACCCGCATCAAGCAGCAGCAGTGGTACCTCAGGCTGCCCGCCTCGTCCGGGAGCGGTGACGGATCGACCGCCCTCGGCTGGATGCTCACGTTCGCCCTCTTCATCCTCTGCCTCGGCGCGGCACAGATCGGGTCCGGCCCGGCCACCGCGGGCCGCGTGATCGCGGTCGTCGTTCCCGGCTGCGCCCTGCTGACGCTGCTCTGGATGTGGATCGGGCGGAAGCGGCGCGGGCACCGGAGCGCGGAGGGTCGCGCGATCACGGACCAGGTCATCGGGTTCCACCAGTACCTCGCCACCGCCGAGGCGGATCAGCTGCGCTTCGAGGAGGGCGAGGACATCTTCTCGAAGTACCTGCCCTGGGCGATCGCCTTCCGGCTCGCAACCCGCTGGCAGCGGGTGTGCGGGGAGCTCGTGGAGGCAGGCCGCCTGACGCCCGATCCGACGTGGTACGTCGGCCCGTCGTACTACCACTCCAACTGGTCGGCCAGCTCGATCAGCACCACGGTCCAGAGCACGTTCGTGTCGCCACCAGATCCTGCGCCGGCGCCCGGATCCGGCGGCGGGAGCTCGTCCGGCTTCAGCTCGTACAGCGGTTCCTCCTCGTCGTCGTCCTCGGGCTCGTCGGGCGGCGGCGGAGGTGGCGGAGGCGGCGGGAGCTGGTAGGTCAGACCGTTCCACCCGCGGCGGTGGGCGCCGTGGGGTCGGTGCCGGGGTCGCCGACGGTCTCGCGGGCCAGGAAGTCCTCGAGGTGGAAGAGGTTGTCGCCGGCGCGCTTGGCGACGTTGACCAAGGTGTTCATGGCCGCGACCTCCTCGACCTGCTCCTTGAGGAACCACTGCATGAACTGCTCGCCGATGTAGTCGCTCTCGTCACGGGCTGTGCGCGCGAGCATCTCGATCTGCTTGGTGACCGTGATCTCCTGCGCCAGCGCGAGCTCGAGCGGCTCCAGCGCGGTCTTGAAGTCCGACTCGACCTCGCCGACCGACGGGATGTGCGGCCGGATGTCCTTGTCGAGCAGGTACTGGACCATCATCATCGCGTGGTTGCGCTCTTCCAGGGACTGCTTGTAGAAGTGCGCGGCCAGCTGCGGCAGGTCCTGGTCGTCGAACCAGACAGCGACTGCCACGTACTGCTGCGCGGCCGTGAATTCGTTACGGATCTGTTCCTGCAGGAGTTTCTCGTACGTGCTCATGCCGTCAATCTAACGGCCGTCCGCAGAATCCACACCCTTGGCGAGCCTGACCTAACCGGCTCGATTCCGTCCCAGTTCGACCACCTCGGTGCCGCCTCCGGGCAGGCCGAGCCGCACCGTCGTACCGTCCACGGCGACATCGATGCCCTCGGCAAGCGCCTCCGGCCGGAGCGCGTCGCGGGTCAGGAGTACGGCGTTCACGAGCACCAACGGCTCCCCGTGATGCGGTGCCGTCAGGTACGGCGTCGCCGAGTGCGCGCCGTACGGGTTCACTCCGAGCCCGCGGTGCACGCCAGCCTCGTCGTACCCGTGCAGGCCGACCACCGCCGACACCAACCCGTCGTCATTCCGTGCGGACGCGGCGTTGTCGCTGGCTGTTGCCTCCGGCAAAGAGTCGCCCGCTACTGCGAACCCACCACTGCGCACCAGCGCTCCATCAGGGCCGTCGACGAGAGCGCACCGGATCTCCCAGCCGCTGTGCACGACCGACGTGATCTCGATCGCCCACGGTCCTTCGTCACCGAGCCACGCGTTGTGCCACGAGGACGCCGTACTGCCCTCCACGCCGAGCCGCCGGATCCGCCCGCGCCCGCTGGCCAGTCCGTCGGGGGACACGAGCGAGATGAGGTTGTCGACGTGCGGCTCGTGATCGGACAGGTCCGGGCCCGCGTGGTTCGCGTACGCCAGCCGGTTGTAGTGCGGATCGCCCGCCGGCTCCACGCCCTGCGGCTCGGCCACCGGTGCGTGGTCGGCGCCGTGGTTCACCAGCTGCACCACCTGGTCGTGACGGCTCGCGTGCACGATCCACCCCGGCTCCGGCATCGCTCGGAGCTGATCGGCGTTGTCCAGCGGAATCGGGTCCTCCGGGTCCGCCCACACCGGGTGCTCCGGCGGCAGGATCAACCCGACGAACCCCTTCGAGGCCCAGTACGGCGAACCCGGACCGGAGTACTGCTGCGTGGTCGGCAGGAACGTGTCGTACCACCCGAGCGTCAGCACGCCACGCTCGTCCGGCACCCCGTGCTCCACGAAGTGCCGCGCGATCCCGGAGCACAGCCGCCGCGTCTCACCCGCCGACAACGGCGTCGAGTCGAGGATCGCGCCCATCCAGTACGGCGCCGCGGCCGCCATCCGGTACGTCAGCGACCGCCCCTGGTAGATCGGCGCTCCGTCGTTCCCGACCAGATGTACGGCGTCTTCGAGGAAGAGCTTGATCCGCTCCCTGTAGAGCTTCAGCCGGTCCTCGTACTGCGCTCCCGGCGTCACGGCGGCCATCCGCGCCCACAGGCCCGGGTACAGGTGCATCGCCCAGCCGATGTAGTTGTCGAAGTTCTGCCCGTCGCCGTCGGAGTACCAGCCGTTGCCGACGTACCAGTCCTCGATGCGGTCGAGGCCGCCGTCGATGTCCTCCTGCGAGTACGGCGCTCCGACCGACGCGAGGAACTGCTCGCTGACGACCTGGAACAGCCGCCAGTTGTTGTCGTGCGTCGTCGACCCGTTGAAGCCGCCGAGCCACTCCGCGACGTGTTCCTGCGCCCGCGTGTCCAGGCGGTCCCAGATCCATTCGCGGGTCTCGTGCAGCGACACCGCGATCGCCGCGGCCTCCACCATCTGCTGCGACCTCGGGGTGAGCCGCAGCCACGCCTCCGGGTGGTCCGGGTTGGCGCCGTTCGCGACGCCTCGCGCGTACCGCTCGATCAGTTCCTCGCAGCCCTTGCCCTGCACGCCGGCGATCCGGAACGCGGCGAGCATGAACGACCGCGCGAATCCCTCCAGCGCGTCGGACGCCGTACCCGACCGGCTCGGCCGGCCCGGGAGCTCGACCAGGGACGCGCCGGGGGAGAAGTACGGAACGAGCGAGTCGAGCAGATGGTCCGCAAGCGCCTCCCAGTGCGCCCGCCCCCACCCGGTCTGGCGCGACAGTTCACGGTCGGTGTCCGGCAGGATCAAGCGGGTCATGCGAGTCTCCCGATTTCGGAGGGGCTGATGGCGTGCAGGAGGGGTTCGCCGGCGGTCAGGCGCTCGAGTTCGCTGACCGCGAGTTCGCCGAGGCGGGCGATCTCGTTGCCGACGGCACCGGCGACGTGCGGGGTGACGAAGACGTTCGGGAGGTCGAGCAGCGGCGAGTCCGGCGGCAGCGGCTCGGGGTCGGTGACGTCGAGGACCGCGTCGATCCGGCCGGTCACGCACTCGCGGATCAGCGCCTCGGAGTCGATGATCTTGCCGCGGGCCGTGTTGATCAGCGACGAGCCGTCCTTGAGCAGCCCGAGGAGCCGCGCGTCCACCAGGCCGACCGTCTCGGGCAGGAGCGGCGCGTGCACGCTGAGGATGTCACTGCGGCTGAAGAGCGTGTCGTTGTCGACCAGTTCCGCGCCGAGCGCCGCCGCCTCGTCCGGTGTCAGGTACGGGTCGCTGATCAGCACTTCCAGGTCGAAGTTGCGCAGCCGCTCCGCGACCATCTTCGCGATGCGCGACGCCCCCAGCAGACCAACCGTCGTACCGTAACTGCCCGGCATCCCGTGCGGGTCCGCCTTACGCCGCTCCAGCCGGTACTGCGCTGCGAGCCGGAACGCGCGCTTCCCGGCCAGCACGATCGCCGCGACCGTGAACTCGGCGACCGGTTGCGCGTTCGCCGTGGCCGCGGACGAGACCTGGATACCGCGGTCGAACACGGCCGGATCGACGATCGCCTTGACCGAGCCGGCCGCGTGCAGGATCGCCTGCAGCTTCGGCGCCGCCTCGAGAACCTCCGGCCCGATCCGCGGGCAGCCCCAGCCGGTGAGCAGTACGTCGACGTCCGGGAGCGCCGCCCGTACGGCGGGGTCGGCGAGGAAGCTGGACCCGGGGCCGACCGGCAGCACGGTGGCGATCGCGTCGAGGCGCTGCCGGACCCGCGGCACGAGGACGCGGTCCCGGCTGGCGTCGTTCATCGCCAGCATGACGGTCAGGGCGGAGTTCGGCTCAGGGCTCACGACGACAACCTAGCAAGCGCTTTCCGCCAGCTGTCGCGCCGACCGCCGAGTCGTGGAACATCCTGAATCTTTCCGGCAACTTCCCCAGGGTCGGAATTACTCCGCGACATCGCGACGTTGGGGAAGGTAGAACTGCCTGTCAGTCTGTTGGAAGTTGCGAAGGAGACGACGATGCTGCGACCGGACGACCTCTACGAGATCGTCGACGAGTCGGTGGCCACCGGCCCGGCGGCGACACCGAAGGTCCTGGTGCACTCGCTGGACGGGTTCATGGACGCCGGCCAGGCCGGGCGCGTGACCGCGGACCACCTGCTCGAGGTGCTGGACCACCGGCTGCTGGCGCGGTTCGACGTCGACCTCCTGCACGACTACCGGGCCCGGCGGCCCGAGGTGACGTTCGCCGAGGACAGGTTCACCGACTACACCCCGCCGCACCTGAGCCTGCACCTGGTGACCGACGACGCGGGCGTCGACTTCCTGCTGCTCGAGGGCGCCGAGCCGGACAGCCACTGGGACCGGTTCTCTGGGGCGGTCCGGCAGCTCATCGAGCTCTACAACGTGACGCTCACGGTCGGTGTGCACGGCATCCCGATGGGTGTGCCGCACACGCGGCCGCTCGGCCTGACGGCCCACGCGACCCGGCCCGAGCTGGTCACCCGCTCGAACATCTGGGACGGCGAGATGGTGCTGCCCGCGAGCGCGGGGACGATGCTGCAGGTCCGTCTCGGCGAGGCGGGCAAGGACGCGATGGGCTTCGCCGTCCACGTGCCGCACTACCTGGCCGAGAACCGCTTCCCGGGTGCCGCGCTGGCCCTCGTACACGCGATCTCGGCCGCGACCGGCCTGCTCCTCCCTAGCAAGGCCCTCCTCGACGAGGCCGCCGTCACCGGCCGGCTGGTCGACGAGCAGGTCGAGGCCTCCGAGGACGCGAGCGCAGTCGTCAAGGCCCTGGAGACGCAGTACGACGCCGCCGACGGCTCCCTCACCCGCAAGAGCCTCCTCGCCGACTCCACCCCCTCCGCGGAGGAGCTCGGCGCGGAAGTAGAACAGTTCCTCGCCGAACTCAACCGCGAAGACAACGACTAACCCCCCGGCGCGCCCCACGCCGACGTGTCCCCCTCACACTCCGCAGGCGCCGCGTCGCTCCCTCATTTGCCTGGCAGACCCACCAATTTGCCTGGCAGACCCATCGAATGAGGGGTTTGTGACCCTTAACCAGGGTCAGGAACCCTCAGTTTGATGGGTCTGCCAGGCAGATGGGGAGGGGCGTTGGGCGTACGTGACGGTTTCCACAGTGGGTACGGCGTTGTTCGGCGGCCGGGGCTGTCAGGATGAGGCATGCCTGAGTCGCTGGAGGATCTGGTCGAGCTGCTCGACCTGGAGATGATCGACGTCGACCTGTTCCGGGGTCGTCAGCCGCAGACCTCGATGCAACGGGTGTTCGGCGGTCAGGTGCTAGGACAAGCGCTGGCTGCCGCGAGCCGCACCGTCGACCCGGAGCGGGTGGTGCACTCGCTGCACGGCTACTTCCTGCGCGCCGGCGATACCTCCGTGCCGATCGTGTATCGCCCGGAGCCGACCCGCGACGGTGGCTCGTTCAGCAGCCGCCGAGTGGTGGCGTCGCAGAACGGGAAGCCGATCTTCTACATGTCCGCGTCCTTCCAGCGCCGCGAGCCCGGGCTCGATCACCAGGATCCGATGCCGGACGACGTCGTACCGCCAGAAGAGGCGCCGCGACTCGCGACCGTCCTCGAGGCGCGGTCCGGACGGCCGGCAGCGGACTGGGACAAGGAGTGGGCGGCGCTCGACGTCCGCCTGGCCGGAGTCACCGGACGCCAGTTCTGGATAAGGGCCGCCGGCAAGCTTCCCGACGATCCCGCCCTGCATGCGTGCGTTCTCGCTTATGCCAGTGACCTGACGCTGCTCGGCGCCAGCCTCCTCCCGCACGGCATCGTGATCGGCGACCGCCGCATCCAGCCGGCCTCGTTGGACCACGCCCTGTGGTTCCACCGCGAGTTCCGCGCCGACGAGTGGCTGCTCTACGACCAAGCCTCGCCCTCCGCTTCCGGCGCTCGGGGCTTCGCCACAGGCCGCCTCTTCGCCGAGTCCGGCGCACTCATCGCCTCGGTCGCCCAAGAAGGCCTCA
The DNA here is from genome assembly GCA_963822475.1 of uncultured Actinomycetota bacterium. GTDB lineage: Bacteria > Actinomycetota > Actinomycetes > Propionibacteriales > Kribbellaceae > Kribbella. The sequence continues at coordinate 14,198 of CAWGHT010000004.1, read as the reverse complement.
TCCGCCCCGTCGGCCTGGACCTCGACGAATCGGACTGAACCGGGGTTATCGGGCCTGTACGGCGCGGGCGACGGCGTCGGCTACTTGGTCGGGGGCCGGGATGGGGAGGCCGGTGGCGACGCGGATGGCGGGTGGGCCGGGTTTCGTCCAGCTGGCGCTCGCGCCGGCGACGGCGATGCCGTGTGAGGCGAGGACGAGGAGCGCCTCGTGTTCGCTGCGAACCGGCACCCAGATCGCCAGCCCGTCGACGCCGGTCGCCTGCACACCGCGGACGGCCAGCAGCTCCGTCAGGTGGTCACGGCGTTCCCGGTACGTCGTCCGCGCGGTGGCGACCGCGGTCTTCGACAGGTCGTCGTCGAGCAGCCAGGCGAGCGCGTTCTGTAGCACGCGGCTCGTCCAGCCCGATCCGAACTGCCGGTAGACGCGGACTCGCTCGATCGGCTCGGCGGCGCCGGCCATCACGGCGAGCCGGAGGTCGGGGGAGTGGGACTTGGAGTAGCTCCGCACGAGCACGCTCTGCTCCGGCAGTACTTCGGCGATCCCGTGGTATTCGAACGAGCTCAGCTCGCCGAGCCCGTCGTCCTCGATCACGAGCGTGTCGGTCCCGGCGAGCAGAGCCGCGAGCTCGTCGCGGCGCGACGGCGTCACCGAGGCGCCGAAATGTGAGCTGCTCCGCGGTTCGTAGATGAAGGCGACCGGATCCTGCTGCAGCGCGTCCCGCAGTGATGCCGGGACCGGCCCCTCCGCGTCGGTCGCGACGGGAATCGGCCGTGCGCCGACGTTGTCGAGGATGTCCAGCAGGCGCGGGGTCGCGGGCTCTTCGATCGCGACGTGTTCGCCGGGGACAACCGTCGTACGCATCAGCAGGAGGAGACCTTCGTAGCCGCCGTTCACGCACATCCACTGGTCGGTCTCGAAGGGCCACGTCCGGGCCGCGGCGGCACGGAGTGGCGCGCTGATCGAGACGACCTCGTAGGAGTGCAGGTCGGGGTCGCGGAGGGCGTGGACGAACGCGGCGGACATGTCCGGGAGCAGGTCCGGGTCCGGGATCGCGCGCGTGAGGTTGAGGGTCTGATCCGGCCAGAGGCGGGAGATGTTCTCGTAGCGGGTCGGCCGGGGGACCGCGAGTCCGCCGAGGACCCAGGTGCCCTGCCGTCCGCCGCCGGCGACGACGCGTTGCTTGCGCAGGGTCGCCCAGGCCGCGGACACGGTCGCCGGGCTGACATCCAGCCGGGGAGCCAGCGCGCGTACCGTCGGAAGGCGGGTCTGCGGTTTGAGTTCACCGTGCCGGACCAGCCGGGAGATCGCCGCCGCGATTCCCGCCGCGCTGGACTCGGCGATCTGCTCCGCGAGCCAGGCCGACGACACCGCCGGACCGTCCTGCGGTGGAACGTCTTCGGCCATGCCGTCCCCCAGGTTTTTGATCAGTAACATTTCAATGCATTGTTCGGGTGATCGCGCTGAACATAGGCTACCGAACAATCGAGCTCGCGACAGCGACGTCGCGCATCCGACCCGGACCCCACGAGAGCGTCCCGGCATCGAAGGAACCCACCGCGTGAAGCTTCACCTCGGCGTACGGCACTGGGACCACGTGATCCCGTTGGCCCTCGGCGATGTCCCCGGCCCGACCGTCACCCGGCTGGAGGCGACGCCGGACCTGTGGGGTTCCCCCGAGTACGACGGCGGCGAGACCTCGTTCAGCCGCTACGTCCGGGCCCGTGCGGCCGGGGACGACCGGGTGGTCGCGCTGCCGATCTTCCTGATGCGTGGCTTCCGGCATCGCTGCATCATCGTGCGGCAGGATTCGACGGCCGAGACCGCGGCGGACCTGAAGGGCGCACGGATCGGCCTGACCGGCTGGCCGGACAGCGGCAACACCTGGACCCGGGCGATCCTCGCCGAGGCCGGCGTCGGCATCCACGACGCCGACTGGCAGGTCGGCCCGCTGACCGCGGCCCACCCGGTGGTGGACCGCATCGGGGGAGTTGCTGTCGGCAATAACATCCGGCACACCGCCGACGGCGCCCGGCTCGTGGATCTCCTGCTGGACAAGGAGTTGGACGCCGTGATGACGCCGTTCATGCCACCTGGATTCCACGCGGAGGATTCGCCGTACCGCACGCTGTTCCGTGATACCCGTGCCGAGGAGCGCGCGTACTACGATCGCCACGGCTTCGTCCCCGGCATCCACTTGCTTGCCCTGCGCAAGGAAGCGCTGGACGAAAGGCCCGAGATCGCTCAGCAGCTCATTGACCTGTTCGAGCAGGCGAAGCAGCTCAGCTTCCAGCGCCGGAACAAGCTGATGGACATCACCCCGTGGCACAACGAGGAAGTCGGCGTCACCGCCAGGATCTTCGGCCCAGACTGGATGCCGTACGGCGTGTCCGCGGACCGCCGGATGGTCGCCGCCTTCCAGGATCACCTCGTCGCCCAGGAGTTGCTCGCGCAGCCCGTGCCCGCCGAAGACCTCTTTCCGTACCAGATCGACCCGTTGGAGAAGATCGCATGAGCACGCTGAACGTCTCGGCCGCGCAGTTCGTCGCGAGCGTCGACTGGCAGGAGAACCTGGAGACGTCGACTCAGCTCATCAAGCAGGCGGACGCCGACGGCGTCGACCTGCTCGTACTCCCCGAAGGCGTCCTCGCGCGCTTCATCGAGGAGCGTGAGCGCATCCGCGAGTACGCCCAGCCGCTCGACGGCCCCTTCGTCACCGGCCTCCGCAAAGCCACCGAGGGCCTCGCGGTGACCGTTGTCGTAGGCATCCACGAGAAGTCGGACAACGACAAACCGTTCAACACGCTCGTCGTCCTGAAGGACGGCGCCATCACCGGGCTCTACCGCAAACTCCACCTGTACGACGCGTTCAGCCAACTCGAGTCCGACAACGTGACTCCGGCCGACGTCGTCCCCGAACTGATCGACGTCAACGGTTTCAAGGTCGGCCTGATGACCTGCTACGACGTCCGGTTCCCCGAACTGTCCCGCCTCCTCGCCCTCGACGGCGCCGACGTACTCGTGCTGCCGGCCGCCTGGGTCAAGGGCCCGCTCAAGGAACACCACTGGCAGACTCTCGTCACCGCCCGCGCGCTCGAGAACACCGTGTACGTCGTCGCGAGTGGTGAATGCGGTCAGCGCAACATCGGCCAGAGCCTCATCGTCGACCCGCTCGGTGTCCCGCTCGCCCAAGCAGCAGAGGAGCCGGCCACCATCACGGCCGTCGTCTCCCGGCAGCGTCTGACCGACGCCCGCCGCCGCCTGCCGGTCCTGATCAACCGGCGCTTCTCCGTCAGCCCCACCCCTCGACCGGTCGAAGCCGTCCCCACCAGCTGAAGCCGTAGGAGTAGTCGTGTCCATCCCCCGCACCGCAACACTCGCCGTACTGGCCGCAAGTCTGCTCGGTGTGACCGCGTGCACCGCAGACCCGGTCGACACCAGCACCAACGCCAACGCGAAGGCGCCGGCCGCCGCGATCCCGCAGCAGCAGGTCGACAAGGCCCTGCACGACCAGCTGCCGGAGAAGATCAAGACCGCCGGCAAGATCGTTGCCGTCAACAACGGATCGTTCCCGCCGTACGTGATCGTCGGCACCGACAAGGACACGTCGATCGAAGGCGCGACCGCCGACCTGTCCCAGGCGATCAGCCAGCTGCTCGGGATCCAGATCGAGCACACCACCGTTGACGGCCTGGCCAGTGTGCTGTCCGGAATGCAGGCCAAGCGGTACGACCTGGACCTGGGACCGACCGGCGACTTCGTCGAGCGGCAGAAGCAGGCGACCTTCATCGACTACGTCCAGGAGTACGTCGTCTTCGCCGTGCACAAGGGGAATCCGAAGGGCATCGACGGTCTGGACACCGCGTGCGGCAAGCGGATCGCCGTACAGGCAGCGGGATCGGCGGAGAAGGTGATCAAGGCGCAGTCGACCAAGTGCGTGGCCGCCGGGAAGCCGGCGGTCGAGGTGCAGTCGTACAAGGACCAGCCGTCGTCGATCCTCGCGGTCCAGTCCAACCGCGCCGACGCGTTCTTCTCGTCGCAGGCGCCCCTGACCTACTTCGTCGCGCAGTCCGGTGGCAAGCTGGAACTGGCCGGCGTTGGCAAGGGCAACGGTTTCGAGGACCTGTTCCAGGGTGCGCTCGTGCCGATCGGGTCGCCGCTGGCCGGCGTACTGCTCGCTGCCTTCGAGAAACTGCATGCCAACGGCACCTACGACGCGATCATGGCGAAGTGGGGGCTGGAGAAGAACAAGCTGGCCAAACCCGGCCTCAACCTCGGGAAGGGCTGACCATGGCAACCACGGTGCAGGACGCTCCGGCCGCCGGCCTGGAGCTCGACGTCCGCAACGCGGCGCACCGCAAACACCCCTGGCGCTGGCTGTCGGCGCTCGTCGTACTGGTGTTCGCCGCACAGTTGGTGAAGATGCTGGTCACCAACGACAACTTCGGCTGGGACGTGGTCTGGGCCTGGTTGCGGGCCGAGTCGATCGTCCGGGGCCTCGGTATCACGCTGATGCTGACCGTCGTCGCGATGGTGATCGGCGTCGTGCTCGGCGTACTCCTCGCGGTCTGCCGGATCTCGGCCAACCCGCTGCTGCGCAGCGCCGCCGGACTGTACATCTGGTTCTTCCGCGGTACGCCGACCCTCGTGCAGCTGATCTTCTTCTACAACCTGTCCGCGCTGCTGCCCCAGCTGAACATAGGTATCCCGTTCGGGCCGGTCTTCGCCAGCGTCGACACGAACACCTTGATCACCCCGCTGCTGGCCGCGATCCTCGGCCTCGGACTGAACGAGGGCGCCTACATGGCCGAGATCGTCCGCGGCGGCCTGCTCTCGGTCGACCCGGGCCAGCGTGAGGCGGGTCAGGCGCTCGGGATGAAGAACTCCCGGATCATGAAGCGGATCATCCTGCCGCAGGCGATGCGCTTCATCGTGCCGCCGACCGGCAACCAGGTGATCAGCATGGTGAAGGCGACCGCGCTGGTCAGCGTGATCGCGCTGTCCGACCTGCTCTACACGGCGCAGTCGATCTACAACCGGACCTTCGAGACGATCCCGATGCTGATCGTGGTCTGCCTCTGGTACCTCGCGGTCACCTCGGTCCTGTACGTCGTCCAGTCGTTCATCGAACGCCACTACAACCGCGGCGCCCGGCACCAGGCTCCGAGTTTCTGGGACTTCTTGCGTATCCGTCCGAAGGGGAGTGCGGCATGAGTACGGCGGTCCTGCAGGCGCGCGGCGTCCGCAAGAGCTTCGGGCACACCGAAGTACTGTCCGGGATCGATCTCGACGTGACGTCGGGCGAGACCGTGGTCGTCCTCGGCCCGTCCGGATCCGGCAAGTCGACCTTCCTGCGGTGCATCAACCTGCTCGAGTCGCTCGACGCCGGCCGCATCACCGTCGACGGCCGCGATGTGGGGTACGACGTACGCAACGGCCGGCTGCACGAGCTGTCGCCGAACGAGGTCGCCCGCCGGCGCAAGGACATCGGCATGGTGTTCCAGCAGTTCAACCTGTTCCCGCACATGACCGCGCTGGAGAACATCATCGAGGCGCCGATCGCGGTCCTGGGCGAGGGGCGACGGGCAGGCGACCGAGCGTGCGGTCGGCCTGCTCGCCGAGGTGGGACTGGCCGGCCGGGAGAAGGCGTACCCGCGCCAGCTCTCCGGCGGTCAGCAGCAACGCGTCGCGATCGCCCGGGCGCTGGCGATGCGGCCGAAGCTGATGCTGTTCGACGAGCCGACCTCGGCGCTCGACCCCGAGCTGGTCGGCGAGGTGCTCGCCACCATGAAGCGTCTCGCCAGCGCCGGTCTCACGATGGTCGTCGTCACCCACGAGATCAGCTTCGCCCGCGAGGCCGCCGACCGGGTCGTCTTCATGGACGCCGGCCAGGTCGTCGAGCAGGGCACGCCGGAGCAGGTGATCGACAACCCGCAGCACGAACGAACCCGTGCTTTCCTTTCCCGTTTCCTCTGATACCGTGAAGACATGTTGCAGCGCGCAGTAGTCACGACGACGCCGGACCTCGTCCTGGCGCGCTGACATCTGACTGTCTGACCAAGCCCCGGGGCGAGTGCCCCGGGGCTTTGTCGTGCTCCGTGGGTTGCTCGCCTCAACCCATGGAGGAATCATGTACGACCACCGCAAGCTCGGCCGCGAACTCGGCCTGTTCGACTCCGACCCGCTGATCGGCGCGGGACTGCCCTACTGGCTGCCCGCCGGTGCCGCCGTCCGGCACGCCTTGGAGAGCTACATCGCCGACGTGGAACGAAGAGCCGGCTACCAGCAGGTCTATTCACCGGTTCTCGGCAAGCGCGAGCTGTACGAGATCTCGGGCCACTGGGCCAAGTACCACGAGGACATGTACCCGCCGATGGATATGGGCGGTGAGCAACTGGTCCTGCGTCCCAGCATCTGCCCGCACCACGCGCTGATGTTCCGGTCCCGCTCGCACAGCTACCGCGAACTCCCGCTCCGCTTCTCCGAGCTCGGCGGGCAGTACCGCGCCGAACTCTCCGGAGCGATCGGCGGCCTGAGCCGGGTCCGCGCGATGCAACTCAACGACGCCCACATCTTCTGCCGCCTCGACCAGGTCGCGGGAGAGGCCGCCGGGGCTTTGGAACTGATCAAGCAGGCGTACGCCGACCTGGGCATCAGCGCGTCGCGCTACGTCCTCGCGCTTCCTGCGGACGACGCCGAGTTCAACAGCCCGGCCAGCAAGTACGTCGGTGACGCGGCGAGCTGGGCGCAGGCCGCCGAACTGCTCCGTGAGGTGCTCGAGAACGCGGGCGTCGAGTACGAGGACGCGCCGGGCGACGCGGCGTTCTACGGGCCGAAGATCGACATCCAGATGGAGGATTCGGCGGGCCGCGAGTTCAGCCTGTCGACCGTCCAGATCGACTTCCACCAGCCGGAGGCGTTCGGGCTCGAGTACATCGGTGCCGACGGCAACAAGCACCGTCCGGTGATGGTGCACCGCGCGATCGTCGGGAGCATCGAGAGAGCGGTTGCTCAGCTGATCGAGGTCCACGGCGGCGCGTTCCCGGCGTGGCTGGCCCCGGTCCAGGTCGTCGTACTGCCGATCTCCGACGACGAGGAGAAGCTCGCCGCGGAGGTCGCCCGGAGAGCGTCGGATCGCGGTCTCCGGGTCGAGATCGCACACGCCGACGAGGGCAGTCTGGGCGCCCGGATCCGCGAGAACCGGCTGGCGCCGTACCAGGCCGTCATCGGCTCCCGCGAGGCCGCGGCCGGCCAGCTCGCGGTCCGCGAGCGGGACGGTCAGCGGTGGGAGCCGGCCCCGATCGGCGAGGTGCTGGATCGGATCCGGGTGGAGGCGGATCCCCAGGCAGGCAGAAACCACGATTCGGACGGGTTTTGAGCATGTCCGAGGGGGTTCTGCCTGCGCGGCGGTTCAGTTCTCCTGCAGTTGCCCGATCACGTGGGTCACGTCGTGCCCCTCGTCGTACAGCGCGAAGTCGACCGTCTTGCCCGTCTGCTCGTAGCCGAACCCGACTCGCGACGGGAGCAGCAACGGCTTGCGGAAGTCCACGCGGACCGTGAAGGCGTCCGGCAACGCGCCGGCCCGCTGGATCGACGCGAGCGCGGCAGCCTTGGCCCACATCCCGTGCGCGATCTGGCGCGGGAACCCGAACGCCTGAGCGGTCAGCTTGAACAGGTGGATCGGGTTCCGGTCGCCGGACGCGGCGGCGTACCGGCGGCCGAGGTTGCCGCGCAGGTCCCACCACGCGCTCGGGCTCAGCACCGGGTCGGTGCAGCAGGTCGGCGTGCGCGCCTTCAGTCCCGGACGTGCGGCTGAGCAGGGTGGTGAGATCGCTCCACACCAGTTCGTGATCGACGAAGACCTCGCTGATCACGTCGAAGACGGTGCCCTTCGGGTGCGGCCGTTCCGCCGTACTGTGCACGCGGATCGCCGGCTCGGCGTGCAGCGGGATCGGCTGCTTCTGCGTGATCGTGTTGGACAGGTGCACGATCCCCATCGGCTTGTACGGGAACGAGGGATCGGACATCAGGTCCAGGTGCAGCGGGAACGCCAGGACATGCGGGTACGTCGGGGGCAGCGAGGGGCCTGCTGCGAACCCGGTCACCTCGCGGTACGCGGTCAGGTGGTCCTGGTCGATCGCCGACCGGGGCAGCTCGAGCGTCAGCCCGTCCGCGTCCGGCTCGTAGTCGGCCCGTCGGAGCGTGGCCCGGACGGTCCGCGCGTAGAGCGAGCCGAGGCCGGGGGAGTCGTCGTACCGTCGGGTCGGCATCTCAGGCGCCCAGCATGCTCTGGCCGCACACCCGTACGACGTTGCCGGTCACGCCGGCCGAGGCCGGATCCGCGAACCACGCGATCGTCTCGGCCACGTCGATCGGCAGACCGCCCTGCTGCAGCGAGTTGATCCGCCGCCCGACCTCGCGGATCGTGAACGGGACCTTCGCGGTCATCTCGGTCTCGATGAACCCGGGCGCGACCGCGTTGATCCGGATCTGCCGCTCGGCCAGCGCGGGCGCCAGCGCCTGCACCAGACCGATCACGCCGGCCTTCGAGGTCGCGTAGTTCGTCTGGCCGTTGTTGCCCGCGATCCCGGCCATCGACGACACCCCGATGATCGAGCCGCCTTCGCGGAGCGCCCCGGAATCGACCAGGTGCTTGGTGATCCGCTCGCGGCGCGCGCAGGTTCACGTCGAGTACGGCGTCCCACGCGTCGGTGCGCATGTTGACGAGCCGCCGGTCACGGGTGATGCCCGCGTTGTGGACGATGATGTCGAGCCCGCCGTGCTGCTCCTGGGCGTGCGCCGCGATCCGCTGCGCGGCGTCGACCGACGTGACGTCGAGGAGGAGCTCGGTGCCGCCGATCTTGGAGATCACCTTGCGCAGCGGGTCCGCGTTCTGCGGTACGTCGACGCCGATGATCGTCGCGCCGTCACGGGCGAGCGTGTCGGCGATCGAGGCACCGATACCGCGGGCGGCTCCGGTCACCAGCGCCGTACGGCCGGCCAGCGGACGGCTCGGGTCGTTGCTCACCAGCGGCCCGGTCCCGATCCGGGCGACCTGGCCGTCGACGTACGCCGACTTGGGGGAGAGGAAGAAGCGGAGCGTCGAGTCGAGTTGCTCGTGGGCGTCCGGGGCGACGTACACGAGGTTGACCGTGGCGCCGCGCTTCACCTCCTTGCCGAGGCTTCGCGTGAAGCCCTCGAGGGCACGCTGCGCGATGTGCTGCTCGGGGGAGCTCGCGAGTTCCGGCGTACGGCCGACGACGATGACGCGGCCCGCCGGGGCGAGCTGGCGGACGACGGGGGAGAAGAAGCGCTGCAGGCTGGTCAGGTCCGCGGTCGAGGTGGCGCCGGTCGCGTCGAAGACGATCGCCTTCGGCCGGATCGTGCTGGACGCGACGCCTTCGGTCACGGTGCTGAACGCGGCGCCGATGTCGCGGAGCAGCGCCTGGACCGCCTTGCCGGCGTCGGTCTCGCCGATCGCGCCGAAGACGACCGGCCCGTCGATCACCGGGCTGCCCTCGGTCCAGCGGGGCAGCGGCGTCGGGTCGGGCAGACCCAGGTTCTTCACCAGCGTCTTGCCGAGCGGCGTCGTGGTGAAGGTCTGGTAGCGATCCGTCATCTCAGCTCCTACTTCTCGAGGATGGCGACGACACCCTGGCCGCCCGCGGCGCAGATCGAGATCAGCCCGCGACCGCCGCCGTTCTCGTCCAGTTGCTTGGCCAGCGCGGCGACGATCCGCCCGCCGGTCGCCGCGAACGGGTGACCCGCGGCGAGCGAGCTGCCGTTCACGTTCAGCTTGTCCCGGTCGATCTCCCCGAGCGGCGCGTCCAGTCCGAGCCGCTCCTTGCAGAAGATCGGATCCTCCCACGCCTTCAGGGTCGACAGCACCTGCGAGGCGAACGCCTCGTGGATCTCGTAGTAGTCGAAGTCCTGGAGGGTCAGCCCGGCGCGGGCGAGCATGCGCGGTACGGCGTACGCGGGAGCCATCAGCAGGCCCTCGGCACCCTTCACGTAGTCGACCGCGGCGGTCTGCGAGTGGGTCAGGTACGCGAGCGGCCGCAGACCGTGCTCCTCCGCCCACTCGTCGGTGCTCAGCAGGACGGCCGAGGCGCCGTCGGTCAGCGGGGTCGAGTTGCCCGCTGTCATCGTCGCGGTCTCACCCTTGCCGTACACGGTCCGCAGCTTGGCCAGCTTCTCGAGCGTCGTGTCAGGGCGCAGGTTCTGGTCCGTCTCGAGGCCCAGGTACGGCGTGATCAGGTCGTTCTGGAAACCACGGTCGTACGACTTCGCGAGGTTGATGTGGGAGTTGTACGCGAGCTCGTCCTGCGCCTCCCGGGTGATGCCCCACTCGAGCGCGGTCAGCGCGGCATGGTCGCCCATCGACTTGCCGGTGCGCGGCTCGGCGTTGCGAGGGATCTCCGGTACGACGTCCTTCGGGCGGACGCGGGCGAGGACCTTCAGGCGGTCCGGGTACGTCTTGGCGCGGTTCAGGTCGAGCAGAACGTTGCGCAGCTTGTCGTTGACCGCGAGCGGCGCGTCGGAGGCGGTGTCGACGCCACCCGCGATCCCCGCGTCGATCTGGCCGAGCGCGATCTTGTTGCCGACCAGGATGGCCGCCTCGAGACCGGTGCCACAGGCCTGCTGGATGTCGTACGCCGGGGTGGTCGGGGCGAGCTTGGACCCGAGGACCACCTCGCGCACCATGTTCCAGTCGCGGGCATGCTTGAGGACGGCTCCGGCGACCACCTCACCGACCTCCTGGCCACCGAGGCCGGTGCGGTCGACGAGACCGTTCAGGGCGGCGGTGAGCATGTCGGAGTTCGAGGCGTGCCGGTAGGTCTTGTCCTGCCGGGCAAACGGGATCCGGTTGCCGGCGACCACGGCCACCTTGCGGGGTTCGGTCACGATATGTCTCCTGCTCTAGCGGAGCGGGTCTTCTTGGTTGTCAGGGCTTTCTGTCCCACCGCGGTGGCGAGCGTCGCGGTGATCGCCGTCGACCGGACGGTGCCGACATCGGCATGATGCACCACCGGGTGCCCCGGTTGGCTGCCCGACACGATCAGCCCGACCCTTGCCATGTGCAACGATCCGAGCGTCTGCGTGTAGAGATGGTTCGCCAGGTACGCCGTGTCGACCTCGTCGAACACGCCCGTACGCTGGCCGGCCTTGAGGATCACCGCGATACGGTCCAGCGGCGCGGCCATCGCCGTACCCAGCTTGACCATCACCGGCTCGGTGATCTCGCCGAACAACTGCTCGCCGGTCTTTCTGAGCAGACTCATCGCGCAGTCGGTGAAGGCCGGATACTGAGGCAGAAGTCGACGAACGTCTCACTCAGCGCCTTGAGCCGGTTGAGCGGCGCCCGGCGCGGGTTGTCTGTTTCTTGCAGGCTTTTGTCGAGCTCGCCGAGGTAGTCGACCAGGGTGAGCGCGAACAGCTCTTCCTTGCCGGCGAAGTGCCGGTAGATCAGGGCCTTGTTGATCCCGACCCGCTTGGCGATATCGTCGATCTGGGCGTCGATCGTGCCGCGCTCGTCGAAGATCTCGCGGGTGGCGCGGATGATGTCCCGCTCGCGGTCGCGACGACGCTCCGCCGTGGTGCGGCGGCGTCCGATCGCGAGCAGCGCGGAGCTCATGAATCGATCTTAGCCACAGTGGTACCCGTTGGTGCAAACGACAGTTACACTCGTCGGTAACATCTCCGCCTTTGTGAGGACCTGATGAGCGACCCTGTTGTGTCCGCAGACGTGATGTCTCTGGCCGGCGAACTCGGCGCCGAGCGCTCGAAGCCCGACTGGAGCACCTTCTCGCTGGCGATCAACGACGACCAGCGCGAGATCCGCGACTGGGCGCACACGTTCGCCGCCGACGTCATCCGGCCCGCCGCGGCCGAATGGGACGAGCGCGAGCAGACGCCCTGGCCGATCATCCAGGAAGCCGCGAAGGTCGGCATCTACGGCCTCGACACGAACATCAACCTGTTCGTCGACCCGACCGGCCTGCTGATGCCGCTGGTCCACGAGGAGCTGTTCTGGGGCGACGCCGGCATCGGGATGTCCCTGAAGGGCACCGGCCTCGCGTCGTCCGCGATCTTCTCGAACGGCACGCCTGAGCAGTGGAGCCAGTGGATGGGGCGCTGCTACGGCACGCCTGACGACGTACGCGTCGCCGCTTTCTGCTCGTCCGAGCCCGGTGCGGGCTCCGACGTGTCCGCGATCCGTACGCGGGCCGTCTTCGACGAGCGGACGTCCGAGTGGGTCATCAACGGCCAGAAGGCGTGGGCGACGAACGGCGGCATCGCCGACATCCACGTCGTCGTCGCAACCGTCGACCCGTCACTCGGGACGAAGGGTCAGGCGGCGTTCGTCGTACCGAAGTCTGAGGTCCGCGGCCTGGAGCAGGGCACCAAGCTCCGCAAGCACGGCCTCCGCGCCTCCCACACCGCCGACGTCTTCTTCGACAACGTCCGCATCCCCGCCGAGAACGTCCTTGGCGGCAAAGAAAAACTCGACGCCCGCATCGCCCGAGCCCACGAAGCCCGCAGCCGCCGCTGCTGGTTCGTCTTCTGGTTCAGCAGGGCGCAACGCCTCGATGGCCACCTTCGAAATGACCCGCCACATCGTCGGCGCCCAAGCCATCGGCATCGCCCGCGCCGCCTACGAGGTAGCCCTCGACTACGCCAAGACCCGCGAACAGTTCGGCCGCCCCATCATCGACAACCAGGGCATCGCCTTCAAACTCGCCGACATGGCCATGGAAATCGACGCCGCCCGCCTGCTGGTCTGGCGAGCCGCCAACATGTCCGCCGCCCTCATGCGCGGCGAAACCCCCGACTACCGCCACGGCGAAGGCTCCATGGCCAAACTCAAGGCCGGCGAGGTAGCCGTCAAGGTCACCGAAGAAGCCATCCAAATCCTCGGCGGCAACGGCTACACCCGCGAATACCCCGTAGAACGAATGCACCGAGACGCCAAGATCTACACCATCTTCGAAGGCACCTCCGAAATCCAGCGCCTGGTGATCGCCCGCGCCATCTCCGGCATGCGCATCCGCTAGACGTTTCCGCAGGTCAGAGCCCGATTCCAGGGTCATCTAGGTACAGGCCGCCGTCGGGCTCCCACGGGTCAGTGGGGGAGCGGTCGGCGGCCTGCTCCGTGACAGCTCCGTGAGATTTCAGTGGAGAAGAGGCGGGCCAGCCGGGAGTCCACCGCCTTCCGCGCCCGCTCGTGCGATGACGGCAGCATGTGGGTGTACAGCCGGAGAGTGAACCCTGGGTCGCCGTGACCTAGGTACTCGGCCAGCTCCTTGATGTTGACGCCGTCCGCCAGAGTGATGCTCGCGTAGTAGTGGCGCAGCGCGTGCATGCCGTTCTCGCGGCTGGTCGTGTACTGCCGCCGTCCCCGAGCGTCCTTCCTCGGCATCGGAATCACGCCCGCGTGGAGAGCGCCGGCTTCCAGACCAGCTCGTCGTACGTCCGCGCCCGGATGTGCTTGTCGTCTGTCCACCGGAACAGAAGCTTCACCGTGAGCGGCTTCCCGTCGAGCCTTTCCCACGGCAGGGTGTACGGCCGAGGCTTCGTTGCTTCGATGTGCTCTCGGAGTGTCCGTGCGGTCCCTTCGGACATCGGCACCGTTCGCTCGGTGTCGTTCTTCGGCAGCGCGAACACGAAGTCCCTACCTAGCTTCTTCACCTGCCGCCGTACATGGATGACCATCGCGTCGAAGTCGATGTCCTCCTCGGCAAGCCCGAAGAGCTCGCCTTGACGCAATCCACATGCCGCGCCGACGGACGCGATCGGCCGATACAGGGGTGGATGGCATTCGACGATCCGGAACACGGTCTCATCGCTCCACGCGACGACCCTCCCGGCCTTCTCGGCCGGGACCTTCACGCCCCGGGCCTTGGCCGGGTTCCGCTTGATCGCCTCGTCGTCGACCGCGAGTTCCAACGTCCCGTGCAGGACGAGGAATGCGGTACGAGCCGTCGACGACCCGAATCGCGCACCCAGGTCAGCGATCCAGGCAGCAATCTCCGACGGCTTGATACTGCTCAACTGCCGCCGCCCGAAGACCGGCGCAACATGCAACCGCAACGACGACTCGTACCTGATCGCGCTCGCCGGATCGACCACCCGCGACGCCAGCCACCGCTCGGCAACCACCTCGAACCGAACCTTGCCGGCGTTCGGATCGATGTACTCCC
>CAWGHT010000003.1:0-1737316 GCA_963822475.1 uncultured Actinomycetota bacterium | reverse complement strand
TGCATCCGGCACCGCGAGTGGGATCGTCATGCGTTTCCTCCGGCGATCGTCACGATCGAGCCATGGTCTGCGTGCAACGACCGGCGGACGTGGGAGTCGGCCGAGTTGGTCGGCAGCCAGACCACGTTGTCGGTCATCGGGGTGATGACGACCGGCAGCCGGATGCTCCCGGCGTCGGTGCTCACCACCAGCTCGTCGGCGTCCGCGACACCGATCCGGCGCGCGGTGGTGAGCGAGATCCGGGCGACCGGCGTACGGGCGGTCGCGGTCAGGTGCGGCTCACCGTCGCAGGCGCGGCTGTCGTCGATCAGCATCCGCCAGGTCGCGAGCCGGGTGGAGTCGAACGCGCCGAGGGCCGGACCGGCCTGGTACGTCGGCTCCTGGGCCCGGTCGCCGTCCCAGCGGCCGAGCTCGTCGTACTCGCGCTTGGCGCCGTCGGTCGTGCTGAAGCCGAGCGGGTTGCCCATCTCCTGCGCCAGCGCGGCCAGCGCGCGCACGTCCGCCATCGCGGTCGGCACCGCGAGCACGACCGGGAACGGCCGCTCGCGACCCTCCCAGTTCACGAAGGTGCCGGACTTCTCCACCGGCGGTACGACGGGGAAGACCACGTCGGCGTACTCGGTCACCTGCGAGTTGCGAACCTCGAAGCTGACCACGAACGGCGCGGCCTCCAGCGCGGCGAGCGCCGCGGCCGGGTCGGGCAGGTCGTCGATCTCGACGCCCGCGACGACCAATGCCTGCAGGGATCCAGCGTTGGCGATGATCTCGGTGAGGTCCTTGCCGGGCTCACCCGGCAGGTTGTCCACGCCCCAGGCGGCCTGCAGGTCGACGCGCGCCTGCGGGTCACTGACCAGCCGTCCACCGGGCAGCAGGCCCGGAAGGCAACCGGCCTCGAGCGCGGCCCGGTCACCCGCACGCCGCGGGATCCAGGCCAGCTGCGCACCAGTGTCGAGTGCGACCCGGAGCGCCGTCGAGTATCCGCCCGGCACCGCGGCCAGCCGCTCGCCGACGACGATGATCGAATCCGCACCGAGCGCGGCCCGGGCAGCAGCCCCGGCCTCACCGGCGTTCCCGAGATCCGCGAGTACGGCGGCCTCGGTGCCCGGCGACGCCTGGACGACGACGCCGTTCAGCTTCTCCACACCGCGGGACGCGTACGCCGCGATCGTGAACACCTTGGTGCCGTGCGTCTTCACGCCCTTGCGCACCCGGAGGAAGACCGACGGTGCCTCTTCCTCGGGCTCGAACCCGACGAACAGGACGGTGCCGGCCTTCTCCAGGTCCGCGAACGTCGTACCCAGGCCGGTCCCGGCCACCGCGGCGGCGAGGAAGTCCGCCTCCTCCGCGGAGTGCGGGCGGGCCCGGAAGTCGATGTCGTTGCTGCCCAGCGCGACCCGGGCGAACTTCGAGTACGCGTAGGCGTCCTCGACCGTCAGCCGGCCACCGGTCAGCACCGCCGCGTTGCCACGCGCCGCCGTCAGCTTCTCGGCGGCGAAGGTCAGCGCCTCCGGCCAGGACGCCGGCCGCAGCTCGCCGTCCTCACGGATCAGCGGGTGGGTCAGCCGGTCACCGGTGGTCGCGTACTGGAACGCGAACCGGTCCTTGTCGGAGATCCACTCCTCGTTGACCTGCGGGTCGTCGCCGGCCAGCCGGCGCATCACCTTGCCGCGCCGGTAGTCGACCCGGATCGCCGCACCGGACGCGTCGTGCTCGGCCACCGACGGCACCGACACCAGGTCGAACGGCCGCGAGCGGAAGCGGTACGCCGCACTCGTCAGCGCACCGACCGGGCAGATCTGGATCGTGTTGCCGGAGAAGTAGCTCTCGAAGGGCTCCTTCTCGTAGATGCCGACCTGCTGCAGCGCGCCGCGCTCGATCAGCGCGATGAACGGGTCACCGGCGATCTGCTCGGAGAAGCGGGTGCAGCGCGCGCAGAGGATGCAGCGCTCGCGGTCCAGCAGCACCTCGGCCGAGATGTTGATCGGCTTCGGGTAGGTCCGCTTGATCTCGTGGAAGCGGGTCTCGCCCCCGCCGTTCGACATCGCCTGGTTCTGCAGCGGGCACTCGCCGCCCTTGTCGCAGACCGGGCAGTCGAGCGGGTGGTTGATCAGCAGGAATTCCATCTGCCCGTGCTGAGCCTTGTCCGCCACCGGCGAGCTCACCTGGGTACGGACGACCATGCCATCGGCAACCGTGATCGTGCAGGAAGCCTGCGGCTTGGGCATCCCCCGGCCGTTCCCGGCGTCGGTGATCTCGACCAGGCACTGCCGGCAGGCGCCGACCGGGTCGAGCAGCGGGTGATCGCAGAACCGCGGGATCTGGATCCCGATCTGCTCCGCGGCCCGGATCAGCAGGGTGTTCTTGGGAACCTTGACCTCGATGTCGTCGATGGTGAGCGTCACCAGATCGGTGCGCTCCACCTCGGACCCGGCCGGCGGGTTCGCTTGGATCGTCATGCGGTTGCTCCAGCAGTCGCGAAGACAGTGCTTGCCATCGGGTCGAACGGGCAGCCGCCGTTCTCGAAGTGCGCCAGGTACTCGTCCTTGAAATGCGCGATCGAGCTGGCGATCGGCGCGGTCGCACCGTCGGCCAGCGCACAGAACGAACGGCCGGTGATGTTCTCGCACAGGTCCAGCAGGGTGACCAGGTCTTCCTCGGTGCCCTTGCCGTGCTCGAGGCGCTCGAGGATCTGTACCAGCCACCACGTGCCTTCGCGGCACGGCGTGCACTTGCCGCAGGACTCGTGCTTGTAGAACTCGGTCCAGCGCAGTACGGCGCGCACGACGCACACCGAGTCGTCGAAGATCTGCAGCGCCTTCGTACCGAGCATCGAGCCGACCGCGCCGACGCCCTCGTAGTCCAGCGGTACGTCGAGGTGCTCCGACGTCAGCAGCGGCGTCGACGAACCACCAGGCGTCCAGAACTTCAGCTCGTGGCCCTCGCGGACCCCGCCGGCGAGGTCGATCAGCTCCCGCAGCGTGATGCCCATCGGGGCCTCGTACTGCCCCGGGCGGGTGACGTGCCCGGACAGCGAGTACAGCGTCATGCCCTTGGACTTCTCGGTGCCCATCGAGGAGAACCAGTCCGGCCCGAACTTCACGATGGCGGGAACGGAAGCGATCGACTCGACGTTGTTGATAACAGTGGGGCACCCGTACAGACCGGCCACGGCCGGGAAGGGAGGACGCAGCCGAGGTTGACCGCGACGTCCTTCCAGCGAGTCCAGCAGCGCCGTCTCCTCACCGCAGATGTAGGCGCCGGCACCGGCGTGCACGACCACGTCGAGGTCGTAACCGCTGCCGAGGATGTTCGTGCCGATGAAGCCGGCGTCCTTGGCCTCCTGGACCGCCTGCTGCAGCCGGCGGACCACGTGCAGGACCTCACCGCGGACGTAGATGAACGCGACCGACGCGCGGATCGCGTAGGACGAGATGATGACGCCCTCGACCAGCGTGTGCGGCGAGGCCATCATCAGCGGGATGTCCTTGCAGGTACCCGGCTCCGACTCGTCGGCGTTCACCACCAGGTACTTCGGCTTCGGGTTGTCCTGCGGGATGAACGACCACTTCATCCCGGTCGGGAAGCCCGCGCCGCCACGGCCGCGCAGCCCGGAGTCCTTGACCGTGGCAACGACATCGGCCGGCTGCATCGTGAGCGCCTTGCGCAACGCGTCGTACCCGCCGGTGCGCTGGTAAGACGCCAGCTGCCAGGCGTTGATCTGGTCCCAGTTGTCGGAAAGCACCGGGGTCAGCGTGTCCACCATGGTCAGCCCTCCTTCGGGGTCTCGGAGCCGTTCGGGGCCGACCAGTTGCGCTCGCGGGCCAGGCGGAGGCCGGCCAGCGAGGCCTTGCCGCCGGTCGGGCCCTCGTCGGCACGGCCGTCGGAGTACCCGGCCAGCACCCGCTCGGCCTCGCGCCAGGTGCAGATCGTCGCACCGCGCGGCGACTTCACCTCGGTGCCGTCCCGCAGGTCGTCGACCAGCTGGGTGGCGGACTCCGGGGTCATGTCGTCGAAGAACTCCCAGTTGACCATCATCACCGGCGCGTAGTCGCACGCGGCGTTGCACTCGAGGTGCTCGAGCGTGATCTTGCCGTCCTCGGTGGTCTCGTCGTTGCCGACGTCCAGGTGCTGCTTCAGCCGGTCGAAG
Source organism: uncultured Actinomycetota bacterium (assembly GCA_963822475.1). Taxonomy (GTDB): domain Bacteria; phylum Actinomycetota; class Actinomycetes; order Propionibacteriales; family Kribbellaceae; genus Kribbella. The sequence continues at coordinate 1,733,169 of CAWGHT010000003.1, read as the reverse complement.
ATCAGGTCGCCGCCCATCACCGCGCACAGCGTGTTGGTGCAGACGCCGACGTGGTAGTCGCCGACCGGACGACGCTTGTACATCGTGTAGAAGGTGGCCACCGCCGACACCTCGGCGCCGGTCAGCCCGAGCACGTCGGCGCAGGCCTCGATGCCCTCCGGGGTGACCCGGCCCTCGACCGACTGCACCAGGTGCAGCATCGGCAGCAGCGCGGACCGGGCGACCGGGTACCGCGCCGCGATCTCGCGCATCTCCGCGATCGTGGCGTCGGTGATCTTCGAGTCGCCGGTGCTGTACGGCACCGTCTTGTCGGTAGCAGTCGTGTGGTTCTCGGCCATTTAGCGGTCCACTCCACCCATCACCGGGTCAAGGCTGGCGACGGCGACGATCACGTCGGCGACCTGGCCGCCCTCGCACATGATCGGCATCGCCTGCAGGTTTGCGAAGGACGGGTCACGGAAGTGCACCCGGTACGGCTTGGTGCCGCCGTCGGAGACGACGTGGCAGCCCATCTCGCCGCGCGGCGACTCGAGCGCGACGTACGCCTGGCCGGCCGGAACCCGGAAGCCCTCGGTGACCAGCTTGAAGTGATGGATCAGCGCTTCCATCGACTCGCCCATGATGTGCTTGATGTGGTCGAGCGAGTTGCCCATCCCGTCGGCGCCGACCGCCAGCTGGCTCGGCCAGCCGATCTTCTTGTCGGCGACCATCACCGGCTGGCCGTCCATCTTCTCCAGCCGGTCGGCGCACTGCTCGACGATCTTCAGCGACTCGTGCATCTCCTGCAGCCGCACCCGGAACCGTCCGTAGGCGTCCGAGGAGTCCCAGGTCGGTACGTCGAAGTCGTACGTCTCGTACCCGCAGTACGGCTGGCTCTTGCGCAGGTCCAGCGCGTAGCCGGTGGAGCGCACCGTCGGGCCGGAGATACCGAGCGCCATGCAGCCGGCCAGGTCCAGGTAGCCGACGTTCTGCAGCCGCGCCTTGAAGATCGGGTTGGCGTTGCAGAGTTCGGCGTACTCCACGAGGTGCTTGTTCATCCACGTGATGTACTCGCGGATCTTGTCCAGCGCACCCGCCGGGAGGTCCTGCGCGACACCACCCGGCCGGATGAACGCGTGGTTCATCCGCAGGCCGGTGATCAGCTCGAACAGGTCCAGGGTCTTCTCACGCTCGCGGAAGCCGATCGTCATCACGGTCAGCGCGCCGATCTCCATACCGCCGGTGGCGATGCAGACCAGGTGGCTGCTGATCCGGTTGAGCTCCATCAGGAGCACCCGCATCACGTTCGCCTTGTCCGGGATCTGGTCCTCGATCCCGAGCAGCCGCTCGACCGCCAGGCAGTACGCCGCCTCGTTGTAGAACGGCGACAGGTAGTCCATCCGGGTGACGAACGTGACGCCCTGCACCCAGGAGCGGAACTCCATGTTCTTCTCGATACCGGTGTGCAGGTAGCCGATGCCGCAGCGGGCCTCGGTCACGTTCTCACCGTCGAGCTCGAGGATCAGCCGGAGCACGCCGTGCGTGGACGGGTGCTGCGGGCCCATGTTGACGACGACGCGCTCTTCGGGCTCCTCGTCGAGGCCGGACACGACCGAGTCCCAGTCCTGGCCGGTGACGGTGAAGACCTTGCCCTCGGTGGTGTCCCGGGTGGTCGCGTAAGGATCTGTTGCGGTCATTAGTTGTACGACCTCCGCGTGTCGGGCGGTGGGATGACAGCGCCCTTGTACTCGACGTCGATACCGCCGAGCGGGTAGTCCTTGCGCTGCGGGTGACCCGGCCAGTCGTCGGGCATCTGGATCCGGGTCAGGGCCGGGTGTCCGTCGAAGACGATGCCGAAGAAGTCCCAGGTCTCCCGCTCGTGCCAGTCGTTGGCCGGGTAGACCGAGACGATCGACGGGATGTGCGGGTCGGCGTCGGGCGCCGACACCTCCAGCCGGATCCGGCGGTTGTGGGTGATCGACAGGAAGTGGTAGACGGCGTGCAGCTCGCGGCCGGTCTCCTCCGGGTAGTGCACACCGCTGACACCGGAGCAGAACTCGAACCGCAGCGCCTCGTCGTCACGCAGGTGCCGGCTCACCTCGAGCAGGTTCTCGCGCTTGATGTGCAGGGTCAGCTCACCGCGGTCGACGACGACCTTCTCGATCGCACCGTCGGCGGCCAGGCCTTCCAGCCGGTCCACCGCACCGTCGAACCAGGAGCCGTACGGCTTCGGTGTACCGCCCGGCAGCGCGACCTGACGACGCAGGCCACCGAAGCCGGAGGTGTCACCGGTACCGCGGACACCGAACATGCCCTCGCGCTGCTCGATGACCTCGGCCTCCGGAGTCTGCGCGTCACCAGCGGCAGAAGTCGCCGGCAAGTTCTCCGGCTGCGAATCACTCACCGCAACAGACCCTTCATCTCGATCGTCGGGGCGGCGGTCAGGGCCGCGGCCTCCAGCTCGGTCTCCAGCGCCTTCTTGTGCGCGCCGAGCTTCATGTGCTGGATCTGGTCGTGGATCTTCAGGAACGCGTCCAGCAACATCTCCGGCCGCGGCGGGCAGCCGGGCAGGTACATGTCGACCGGTACGACGTGGTCCACGCCCTGCACGATCGCGTAGTTGTTGAACATGCCGCCCGACGACGCGCACACGCCCATCGCCAGCACCCACTTCGGGCCGGGCATCTGGTCGTAGATCTGGCGCAGCACCGGAGCCATCTTCTGGCTCACCCGGCCGGCCACGATCATCAGGTCGGCCTGGCGCGGCGAGGCCCGGAAGACCTCCATGCCGAACCGCGCGGCGTCGTACCGCGGGGCGCCGGTGGTCATCATCTCGATGGCGCAGCAGGCGAGCCCGAAGGTTGCCGGCCACAACGAGGCCTTGCGCATGTAGCCGAGCAGTCCTTCGACAGTGCTCAGCAGGACGCCGGCCGGAAGCTGTTCCTCAAGACCCATGTCAGTCCCACTCCAGTCCACCGCGGCGCCACACGTAGGCGTACGCGATGAAGACGGTGACGATGAAGACGACCATCTCGATCAACCCGAACAGCGCCATCTGGTCGAAGGCCACCGCCCACGGGTAGAGGAAGATGATCTCGATGTCGAAAACGATGAACAGCATCGCGGTGATGTAGTACTTCACCGGGAAGCGCCCACCACCGACCGGCTGCGGAGTGGGCTCGATGCCGCACTCGTAGGAGTCCAGCCTGGCCCGGTTGTAGCGCTTCGGGCCGACCAGGGCGCTAATGGTGATGCTGCCTGCGACGAAGAGCGCCGCGAGCACACCGAGAGCGAGAATCGGTGTATAGGGGTGCATCGCTGCGTGCTCCCTCCTTCAGCCGGTGGTCTGTATGTGTCTGTTGTTATCAGTACCGCTGTGGCTCAGCTCACTCGCCCCGCCGGTCAGGCGGCTGGAGCGAGCTTGGTGAGGCCGTTGATGATCTTGTCCATCACGTCCCCGTCACGCGGGTCGGTGAGGTTGGCGAGCAACTTCAGGGTGAACTTCATCAAGGTGGTGCGCGGCAGACCGTACTTCGTGCAGAGCCGCATCACCTCCGGATTTCCGATCAGCTTCACGAAGATCCGGCCGAGCGTGTAGTAACCGCCGTACTCCTGCTTCAGCGCCTTCGGGTACGCCGACAGCGCGCGTTCCCGCTGGTTCGGCTGCCGGTGCAGCGCCTGGGCGGCGACCTCGGCGGCGAACGCCCCGGACTCCATCGCGTACGGGATGCCCTCGCCGTTGAACGGGTTGACCATGCCGCCGGCGTCGCCGAGCAGCATCAGGCCGCGGGTGTAGTGCGGCTGCCGGTTGAAGCCCATCGGCAGCGCGGCGCCCCGGATCGGGATGGTCTGGAACTCGTCCCGGAACTGCCACTCCTCGGGCGTGACCTTGAGCCACTGCTTCAGCAGGTCGGCGTAGTCGACCTTGCCGAACGCGTCCGAGGTGTTCAGGATGCCGAGGCCGACGTTGACCGTGCCGTCGCCCATCCCGAAGATCCAGCCGTAGCCGGGAAGCAGCACGCGGCCACCGGGCTGCTTCGGGTCGTCGGCCCACAGCTCCAGCCAGGACTCGAGGTAGTCGTCGTCGGTCCGCGGGCTGGTGAAGTACGTCCGTACGGCGACACCCATCGGGCGGTCGTCGCGCTTGTGCAGGCCCATCGCGATACTCAGCCGGGACGAGTTGCCGTCGGCCGCCATCACCAGTGGCGCCCGGTACTCGACGTCGGCCCCGGCCCGGCGGCCGTTGTCGTCGACCGGCTTCGCGGTGACCCCGACGATGTCGCCGCGGCCGTCCAGGATCGGGCCGGTCACGTTGGTCCGCTCCCGCAGCTGCGCCCCGGCCTTCTCGGCCTGCCGGGCGAGCATCTCGTCGAAGTCCATCCGGTTCCGGGTCAGCCCGTAGTTCGGGTGGCTGGCCAGATCCGGCCAGTCGAGCTGCAGCTGGTGCCCGGCGCCCTGGATGCGGAGGCCGTAGTTGCGGATCCAGCCGGCCTCTTCGGAGATGTCGATGCCCATGTTGATGATCTGCTTGGTGCCGCGCGGGGTGAGCCCGTCGCCGCACACCTTCTCCCGCGGGAACGCGGTCTTCTCCAGCAGCAGGACGTCCAGCCCGGCGTTCGCCAGGTGGTACGCCGCCGCCGATCCGGCGGGTCCGGCACCGACGACGATCACATCGGCGGTCTCCGCCTGCTGCCCGCTCGGCACGCTCTCGCTCATCTCTCCGGCCTGGATGTTGTGGGGGCGTGTGCGCTCGTGAAGTTCTTCACGAGCCCCTATCACTCGACAGTCTAGGACTGCCTGACATGGACACGAAACTCGCCCCAACCTCCTTGCAGGCAAGCCATTTACGCTTAAGTTCCGTTGCGTAATTAACTGGGCTTGACGGCCCGGTGGATGGCGACCAGGCCGCCGGTCAGGTTGCGCCACTGGACGCGGGTCCACCCGGCGTCCTCGATCGCCCGGGCCAGTGGCTCCTGGGGCAGCCAGGCGCGTGTCGACTCCGCCAGGTACTCGTACGCCTCGGGGTTGGTCGACACCACCTTCGCCACCGCCGGCACCGCCCGCATCATGTACTCCAGGTACACGACCCGGAACGGCTTCCAGGTCGGGTGCGACTGCTCCAGTACGACGAGCCGTCCGCCGGGGCGGGTCACCCGCAGCATCTCCTCCAGCGCGGCCGCGACGTCGTTCACGTTCCGCAGCGCCCAGGAGATCGTCACCACGTCGAACGTGTCGTCGGCGAACGGCAGCCGCAGGGCGTCGCCCGCGACCAGGTCCAGCTCGGGATGCCGGCGCTTGCCGACCCGCAGCATGCCGACCGAGAAGTCGCAGGACACCACCTCGGCGCCGGCCTCGCGCAGGTTGATGCTCGACGCACCGGTCCCGGCCGCCAGGTCGAGGATCTTCATCCCCTTCCCCGGCGCGATCGCGGCCAGCGTCGCGGGCCGCCAGTACAGCTTCTCCAGCCCCATCGTCGCGACCGCGTTGGTCCGGTCGTACCCCTCGGCCACGTTGTCGAACATGGCCGCCACGGCCTGCGGGTCCTTGCTCAGATCTGCGCGCGTCACCTGTCTAGTTCATCACGCGAGGGGGAGTTGGGCGGACGGGAGGCATACGCTTGCATCTCGTGAGTGCATCTCCAGGTAGCCGTGCGGCCCTCGCGACCCGAGGCCCCGCACCGCAGTTGGTGGTTCGCAGTCAGGCGGTGGACGGGGTCTCGGCGCAACTGCTGGACCATCTGCCCGACGAGGGCGGACTCGCGTGGGTACGGCGGGGCGACGGCCATGTCGGCTGGGGCGTCGCCGCCCGGCTGGACGTTGCCGGTGGCAACCGCTTCCAGGAGGCGATGACCTGGTGGCAGGAGCTGACGTCGGCCGCGGTGGTCCGCGACGAGGTCGGCGTACCGGGCTCCGGACTGGTCTGCTTCGGCTCCTTCGGCTTCACCGACCAGGACCCGGGCGAGCTGGTGGTCCCCGACGTGATCGTCGGCCGCCGCGGCGACACGACCTGGGTGACCACGATCTCGCCGGCCAGTTCGCTGGGCGCGCCGCCCGAGCTGGTCGTGCACGAGCCGTCGCCGGTGTACGACGTGACGTTCGCGGACGGCGCCCGGACCGGGACGGACTGGTCGAGCATCGTCGCCGACGCGGTCCGCCGGATCACCGCCGGCGAGCTCGACAAGGTGGTGCTGGCCCGCGACCTGATCGCGATCGCCGCGCAGCCGATCGATCTGCGCTGGCCGCTGCACCGGCTCGCGACGGCGTACCCGAACTGCTGGACGTTCTCCGTCGACGGCCTGATCGGCGCCACCCCGGAACTGCTGGTACGCCGGGAGAAGGGCCTGATCACGTCCCGCGTGCTGGCCGGGACGATCCGCCGTACCGGCGACGACGAGCACGACCTGGCGCTGGCCGCGTCGCTGGCCCGGTCCTCGAAGGATCTCGAGGAACACGAGTTCGCGGTCCGCTCGGTCGCCGAGGCGCTGGAGCCGCACTGTACGTCGATGAACGTGCCGGAGACCCCGTTCGTGCTGCACCTGCCGAACGTGATGCACCTGGCGACCGATGTGGCCGGTGTCGCGAACAACGGCGCGTCCTCCTTCGGGCTCGCCGCCGCCCTGCACCCGTCCGCGGCCGTCTGCGGTACGCCGACGCCGGACGCGCGGGACCTGATCGGTGAGATCGAGGGCATGCAGCGCGGCCGGTTCAGCGGACCGGTCGGGTGGATGGACGCGGCCGGCGACGGCGAGTGGTGCATCGCCCTGCGCTGCGGCCAGGCCGACCCGGAGGAGCCACGCCGGATGCGGCTGTTCGCGGGGGCCGGCATCGTCGCGGGTTCCGACCCGGACGCCGAACTGGCCGAAACGAACGCCAAGCTGGTGCCGATGAGAGACGCGTTGGGAGACTGAGTTGAGGCTTACCAAGTTCGCACACGCCTGTGTCCGCCTGGAGAAGGACGGGAAGGTGCTGCTGATCGACCCGGGCACGTTCTCCGAGGACGCGGCCTTCGAGAAGGCGGACGCGGTGCTGGTCACGCACGAGCACCCCGACCACGTCGACGTCGAGCGGCTGCGCGGGTTGCAGGTGCCGGTCTTCACCACCGCCGGCGTCGCGGCCGCGCTGAACGACGAGCGGGTCACGGTGGTGGCGGACGGTCAGTCGTTCGACGCGGCCGGTTTCGCGGTCCGTGCCTACGGCAAGGATCACGCGGTGATCCTGCCCGAGCTCGGCGTACCGTGCGAGAACATCGGCTACCTGGTCGACGACGCGGTCTACCACCCGGGCGACTCGTTCACCCAGCCGGACCGCGAGGTGCACACCAACCTGGTGCCGATCTCCGGCCCCTGGTTCTCGGTGGCGCCCGCAGTCGAGTACGCGCGCTCGATCAAGGCGGAGCAGACCGTCGGCATCCACAACGCCCTCCTCAGCGACATCGGCCTCGGCATGATGGAACGCTGGATCGGCGAGGCCGGCGGCCGCCCGTACCACGGCCTGACCCCAGGTCAGTCCCTCGAGATCAGCTGAACTCCGCCTCGACGAAGTCGGCCACCGGGCGGTAGCCCGCCTGGTGGTAGATCTTGTTGGAGGTGGGGTTCGAGAGGTCGGTGAACAGGCAGGCCTGGTTGCCGTTGGCAAGGATCATCGCCGTCACGTGGCTGGTCAGTGCACCGGCGTACCCGTGCCGGCGCCGCTCCGGCGGCGTGTAGACCGGACCGACCCGGCTGACGCCGAAGACCGGCTGATGGAAGCCGACCATGCTGACCGGCTCGCCGTCGACCTCCCAGATCAGCATGCTCTCGTGCTCCAGGTGCCGCTCGGCCCACTCGCGGTGTCCGATCGTCAGCTCTTCGGCAAACCCGTCCTTGCCCCACGCGCCGACCAGGTCGACCTCGCCCGCCGTCATCCGCCGCGGACCGCCGGCGTCAGCCTCGAGCGGCGTGAGCTCGATCAGCTTGTGCAACCGGGTGCCGCGGACCACCGTCGCCCGCCCGCCCCGATGTTCACCCCACCGCTCACCGAACCTCGTCACCACGGGTCGATCCCCCGCGACGCCGGGGACCTCCGGCAGTACGTCGGCGAGCGCGTCGGCGACCGGCTCCGCGAAGTCCTCGCGCAGCGCGCCGAGATACACGTACCGCCCCGGGGTGCGCATCGCGACGCCGACCACGTCCGGGTCGTGCACGGAGACGTAGTACGACGGCTCGGTCTCACTCATCCGGCCGGTCGCCCGCTCGTGGACGACGGTCATGACGAGGTTGTTCAGCACCGGATCCTGTTGCAGAAAAGGAAAAACGGCCTGCTCGAAGGCCTCTGGATCGCTCGTCACCCGGACTTCCATGTCCGGCAGCGTACGCCTGGGACATCGGACGGGTCGCTCGGATTTACACTGCGAGCATGTCCACCACGCGGTTGTTGCTGCTCGGGGTCGTGCGGATCTTCCAGCCGGCGTACGGGTACCAGCTGCGCCGTGAACTGCTGACCTGGAACGTCGAGGCGTGGGCGAACGTCAACCCCGGCTCGATCTACACGGGGCTGCGCACGCTGGCCAAGCACGGGTACCTCCAGGAACTCGAGCAGGACGGCGCGCATCGCCCCGGGCGTACGTCGTACAAGCTGACGGCGGACGGCGAGACGGAGTACTTCTCGCTGCTGCGCGGCATGCTGTGGACCGTCGACGGGTTCCACCCCGACAAGATGCAGGCCACGATCAGCTTCCTGTGGTCGCTGCGCCGCGACGAGGTGATCGCCGCACTGGAGGCCCGGATCAGCCAGCTGGAGTCCTGGCTGAAGGCCGAGCCGTACTCCGAACGCCAGATCCTCGAGGACCCGGCCACCCCGAACCACGTGGTCGAGATGTTCCGGATCACCTCCGCGCGCGACAGCGGCGAGCTCCGGTGGACCCGCGAGTTCCTCGAACGGATCCGCGCCGGCGCCTACGCCTTCGCCGGCGAACCCGCCGACTGGAATCCCCACCCCGGCATGCTCACCCACTGGGGCCAAATCCCCGACGCCCCCACCTAACCCCACCCCCCGCCCGCCCCACTCCCGCATCCATCTTTGAGAAGCCACCGATCATTTTCGCGGGCCCGAAGTGGTCGGTGGCTTCTCAAAGTTGGGGTGGGAGGGGTGGTAATCAATATTGACTAGTCAATGTTGAATAGGCAGACTTGCTCGCATGATGATCGAAGCTCGCGGGCTGGTGCGGACGTTCAAGACGAAGCGGGGACCTGTACAGGCGGTACAGGGGGTTGACCTTGATGTGGCCGACGGGGAGATCGTCGGCTTTCTCGGCCCGAACGGGGCCGGTAAGACCACGACGCTGCGGATGCTGGCGACGCTGATCCAGCCGACGGCGGGGACCGCGACGGTGGCCGGATGTGATCTCGCGAAGAACCCGGTCGGCGTCCGCCGCCGCATCGGGTACGTCCCGCAGAGCGGGTCCACGCTGCCCGAGGCGGTCGCCGGCGACGAGGTCGTCGATCACGCCCGGCTGTACGGCGTACCGAAGGCGAAGGCGACCGCGGAAGGGCAGCGCCTGTTCGAGGAGCTCGACCTCCCCGGCCTCTGGCGCCGCCAGTGCAAGACGCTCTCCGGCGGGCAGCGCCGGCGCCTCGACATCGTGATGGGCCTGATCCACGACCCGAAGCTGATCTTCCTGGACGAGCCGACCACCGGCCTCGACCCCCAGGCGCGCGCCAACCTCTGGGAGCACATCCGCGGCCTCCGCGACCGCGGCGCGACGATCTTCCTGACCACGCACTACCTGGATGAGGCCGACGCGCTCTGCGACCGGATCCTGGTCATCGACCACGGCAAGATCGTCGCCGCGGGTACGCCGGAGAACCTGAAGCAGCAGGTCTCCGGGGACGCCGTCCGGCTGAGCATCGCGGACACCACGCAGGCGCCGGCGGTGATGAAGATCGTCCGCGAACTCGAGGGTGCGGTCGACGTCGAGACCGAGGACGACGTGGTCGGTTTCCGGATCCCCCGCGGCGGTTCGGTGCTGCCCGCTCTGCTCCGCTCGATCGATGCCCAGGGCATCGAGCTGCACGGCGTCGAGGTCCATCGGCCGACGCTCGACGACGTGTTCCTGACCATGACCGGCCGCTCCCTCCGCGACGAGGACACCACCGGGACCGAAGAGAAGAAGGAGACCGCGGCGTGACCGTCCTGCGTGAAACCTGGATCGTTTTCCATCGCCAGATGCGGCTGTCGCTGCGGAACCCGATGTGGTCGATCCTGATGCTCAGCCAGCCGCTGATGTACCTGTTCCTGTTCGGCCCGCTGCTCAAGCCGATCACCGCCCAGATCAGCCAGGGCGCCACCACGAACGCCTACCAGGTCTTCATTCCCGGCCTGATCGTGCAGCTCGGCATGTTCGGCGCGATGTTCGTCGGCTTCGGCCTGATCGCGGAGTACCGGGCCGGCGTGATCGAGGCCGACCGCGTTACGCCGGCGTCCCGTATCGCGCTGATGGCAGGGCGAGTACTGCGGGATGTCGTCGTACTCGTGGTCCAGTCGGTCCTCCTGCTGCTCGCAGCACTGCCACTGGGCCTGCGCGCACCGTGGGCCGGCGTACTGCTCTCGCTGGTGATCGTCGCGCTCCTCGGCGCCACGTTCGCCTCGCTGTCGTACTCGGTCGCGCTCATCACCAAGAGCGAGGACGCACTGGCCCCGCTGCTGAACGGCATCGCCATGCCGCTCCTGCTGCTGTCCGGCATCCTGCTGCCGATGCAGATCGGTCCGACGTGGCTGCAGCGGCTGTCCGACATCAGCCCGCTGAAGCACGTGGTCAACGGCGTCCGCGCCCTGTTCCGCGGCGACATCACCAGCTCGTCGTCACTGTGGGGCCTGTTCTGGGTGGTCCTCCTGACCGTCATCGGACTGGCCGTCGGCGCAAGAACGTTCCGCAAGGAATCCGCTTGATGTTCATCGACGGCGTTGCATGGCCGGGCTACGGTCCGGCCATGCGCTCGCCGATGGTCCGTGGGGTCGTCGGCGCTGTCGTAGTCGCGCTGGCGAGCCTGGTGACGTCGGTGGTGCCGGCGTCGTCCTGGGTCGCCCCCATCCCGCTGCGCCACTCGTTGACCGGCCGGATGGTCGGGTTGACGTTCATGGTCGCTGGGCTCGGGCTGATGGCCTGGGCCTGGCTGACCGTGGGCAGGCGCGTCCTAGCCGGCGAACGCCTCCCACTGCTTCGTATGACGGCGTGCTGGAGCGCACCGCTCTTGCTGGCGCCACCTCTGTTCAGCCGCGACGCCTGGAGCTACGCGGCCCAGGGCGCACTGGTCGCCGAGGGCTACAACCCGTACGACGTGGGTCCCGGCGTACTGTCCGGCCACATCGTCGAGGCCGTCGACCCGATGTGGATGCAGACACCTGCGCCGTACGGTCCCCTGCCACTCGCGTACGGCGGTCTGGTCGCCCACCTCACCATGGACCCGTACGTGCTGATGCTGGCGCACCGCCTCCTCGCGGTACTCGGCATAGTCCTCATCGCCTGGGCCGTACCGCGCTTGGCGACCGCATGTCGCGTCGACCCGGCTTTCGCCACCTGGCTGGTCGTACTGAACCCGATGCTGATCACCCACGGCATCGGCGCGGCCCACAACGACGTACTGATGCTCGGGCTGGCCAGCAGCGCGTTCGCTCTGGCACTGACGGGTCATTGGGGTACGGCGGCAGTCGTGGCCGGTGTAGCGGCCGCAGTGAAGCTCCCGGGTGGACTGGTGGTGATCGCCATCGCCGCAGTGATGAGCCCACTGGCCGGGCGGCTGCTCCGGTTCGCCAGTCTGGTCATCGCCGGCGCGGTGTCTGTACTGACACTCGTCACTATCGGCGCACTGACCGGTGTGGGTTCCGGCTGGCTCGGTGCGCTCGACGTACCCGGGCTGGTCCGTTCGCCCTTCTCCATCGCCAACCTGATCGGTATGGCGGCGTCCGGCGTACTGGGCTGGCTAGGGGAAGACACCGCGGCCGCACAAGCGCTACAGATCGTCCGCCTTGTCGGCATGGTCGCCGCACTCGCCCTGATCGCGTGGCTGAGTCTCCGGTCGTCGATCCACTACGCAGCAAGGGCTGTGGGTGTCGCCCTGCTCGCGGTCGTCGTACTCGGGCCGAGCGCGCACGACTGGTACTTCCTCTGGTGCCTGCCGTTCCTGGCCGTCGCACGCCTCGGGCGGCGGCTGACCACGATCATCACCGCGGTCAGCCTGATCTTCACGATCGCCGCGCCCCTCAACTCGTCTCTGCGCGGGGCGACGATCCCGATCCTCACGACGACCGCACTGGTCATCGCGATGGCAGTGCCGCTGCTGAGCCACCTCCGGACGCTGCAACCGGCGCGGAAGGTCCCTGTTACAGCGGCTTGAGCGCCGCGACCAGCTCCGCGCCGATCGGCCGGTGATCGTCCCGGGAGATCCGCACTTCGACTACGTCCAGGCCGGCGACCGTGGTTGTCAGCGCGGACCGCAACTCGTCGACGGTTTGCACCAGCGTGTGCGCCGTACCGCTAGCCGCGCACAGTGCGCCGATGTCCATGTTGTGCGGCGTACCGAAGACGCGCTCGAAGTGCGTCGCATGGGTCGGATCGCCTTGCTCCAGGGTGGAGAAGATCCCGCCGCCGTTGTCGTTCACGACCACGATCCGCAGGTCGGGGCGGGCCTCGTCCGGCCCGATGACGAGCCCGTTGCTGTCGTGCAGGAAGGCGAGATCGCCGATCAGCGCGTGCGTCGGGCCGGCGTTCGCGAGGGCGGCGCCGATCGCGGTCGAGATCGTGCCGTCGATACCGGACAGACCGCGGTTCGCGACCGTGCGGATCGGGACGATCGGGGCGAGGTCGAGATCGCGGATCGGGTTCGAAGAGGCGACGACGAGCATGCCGTCGGCGCCGACCGCCTCACCGACGAGGGCCGCGACGCGCGGCCCGCTCAAGCCGTCCGCAAGGACCTTGTCGATCTCGGGACGGGCCAGCTGGTCGGCGTTCTGCCAGCGCGGCAGCCAATCGGTGGAGTCCGGTGCGGTGACCTCGAGCGCCGTCACCACGGACTTGGCGCGGCGCGCCGGGTCCGGCCACGGCCCGGTCGGTGACACCACGATCACCTCGACGTCCGGCCGCGCCAACAGCTTCGAGATCGGCCGCGACAACGTCGGGTGGCCGTAGACCAGCACGCGCTCGATCTCGCCCGCCAGGGTGCTTGCCTGCAGCAACAACCGGTACGCCGAGATGACCGACGGACCGATCCGTGCCCGGCTGGACGGCTCCGCGAACAACGGCCACTGCCCGGCCTCCGCCGCCAACCGCGCGGACTGCGACGCACCATCACCGGCAACGACCACTGTCTTCGGTCCAGGCGACACAGCTGCCGGACGGCCCGCTGCTGCGTGAATGGAGGTCCACGGGCCGGTGCTGCGTCCGCTCAGCGGCTCAGGCCACTCTGGTCCCTCTGTCGGGACCAGCGGCTCCGAGAACGGGCAGTTGAGCTGCACTGGCCCCGGGTCGGCGGTGCGGGCACCTACTGCCGTAGCCACGGCTCTCGCGACCTGCGAACGCCAGTACGCGACCTGACCGACCTCACGGACCGGCGTACCCATTTCGTGGAACAGGCGGACCGCAGAGCCGAACACCTTGATCTGGTCGGTCGTCTGGTTCGCACCGCTGCCCCTCAGGGCAGGTGGCCGGTCGGCGCTCAGCACGATCAGCGGGAGCCCGCTGTGCGACGCCTCGAGCACAGCTGGGTGCAGGTTCGCTACTGCAGTACCTGAGGTGGTCACCACGGGTACTGGTAGGCCGCTGCCTCGCATCAGGCCGATGGCCAGGAACCCCGCCGTACGCTCATCGATCCGCACATGCAGCCTCAGCCGACCGTCACGGTCAGCGGCCGCGAGCGCCAGGGCCAGTGGGGCGCTGCGGGAGCCGGGCGATACCACGGCCTCGCGTACACCGCAGCGGATCAGTTCGTCGACCACCACAGTCGCAAAAGCCGTGGACGGGTTCATCCGGCACTCCTTACTCGGGACAGGCGTTCTTCCCACACCTTTGTCCGGTGTGCGTCCGCACGCGCGGCTTCCAGCAGCTGGGGATCCGGTACGACGCTTCGGACCGGCAGGTACCCGTTGGTGGGCAGCAGCGGCTCGGCGACCACCTCTTGGGTGAACATCGACACTGTGGCGAGACCGCAGGCGTAGGGCAGCTCCGGAAGCGCAGCAGCGAGTGCGACGCCGGCAGCGATGCCTACTGAGGTCTCGAGTGCAGACGACACCACTACGGGCAGTCCGATCTGCTCAGCGATCTCAAGACACGCACGGACGCCTCCGATCGGCTGCACCTTCAGTACGGCGATGTCCGCGGCGTCGAGCTTCTTGACCCGCAACGGGTCCTCGGCCCGGCGGATCGACTCGTCAGCGGCAACAGGTACGTCGGTACGTCGCCGTACCTCGGCCAGCTCCTCCACAGTCGCGCACGGCTGCTCGACGTACTCCAGGTCGAACCGCTGCAACTGCTTGAGGTTCTGCACGGCCTGGTCCACCGACCACAGCCCGTTGGCGTCGATGCGCACCTGCCCGCGGCCGATCGCGTCACGCACCGCTTCGACCCGCTCCAGGTCGTCAGCGAGCGACTGACCCGGCTCAGCCACCTTCACCTTCGCCGTACTGCAGCCGGACGCTCTGACGATCTCCGCAGCTCTCTCGGGTCCAACGGCCGGCACTGTGCAGTTGACGGGCACGCGGTCGCGGACCGGCGCCGGCCAGCCGTCCTCGGCCGCCTCTCGCGCCGCCCGCAGCCAGGAGACACAGGTGGCGTCGTCGTAGTCCAGGAACGGGCTCCACTCGGCCCAGCCCGCAGGGCCTTCGTACAGCATCCCCTCGCGCACTGTGATGCCACGGAACTTGTTCTTGAGGCCGATCGAGTACGTGATCACCGCACGCCCTCCAGCAACCGCTGCCGGTCCACCTTGCCCGAGGCAAGCATCGGCAACGCCTGCAGCTGTACGACGTCCCGCGGGGCCCACGTCCGCGGCAGGGTCTGACTGACCCAGTCGCGGAGCTCGTCGCGCGTCGGCTCACCTACTACGAACGCGACCACACGAGTCCCCCACTCAGCGTCCGGAACCCCAAGTACTACAGCGTCCGTGAGCTTCGGATGCTCGAGCAGCCGCGCCTGCACGGTGGTGAGCGTGACGTTCACTCCACCGGAGATCACCACGTCGTCCACGCGACCGATCACGCGCAACCGCCCGTCCACGAGTTCACCGCGGTCCTGCGTACGGAACCACCCGTCTTGCAGTACCTCAGCGGTGAGCTCCGGCCGCAGCCTGTACCCGTCGAAGAGTGTGCTCCCCTTGATGAGGATGCGTCCGTCGTCCAGGTCGATCGACGTACCGTCCAGCGGCAGACCGGCGTACACACAACCGCTCCCGGTCTCGGTCATCCCGTACGCCGGGATCGCGTTGACGCCGGCCTCCGCGGCCTTGACCTTCAACGGCTCGGGCGTGGACGCCCCGCCGATGATGATCGCGTCGAACGACCGCAGTGCGTCCAGATCCGTCTCGAGATAACGGGCGAGCTGCGTCGGCACCATCGCCGTGTAGCGCCGTACGCCGGTCAGCTCCAGCGCCGCCGCCGTGAAGCTGTCGTTGAGCAGCACAGGCGTCGTACCGGCGACCAGTGAGCGCGTGAGGATCTGCAGGCCGCCCACGAAGTACGGCTTCATCGGGAGCAACCACTGCCCCGGCCCGCCGAGCCGGTCGTGCGTGGCGGTCGCTGACGCGATCAGCGCCTCCCGCGACAGCAGCACGCCCTTCGGCTCACCAGAGGACCCAGAGGTGGTCAGCACCACCGCACAGCCGTCCTCGACCGGCTCGTCCGGCTTGGCCGCGTCGTGAACCCGTGCGGCCGCGGCAGGGTCGCTCGGCACCGGCGCAAACGGCGTACCGCTGCCGTCCAGCACCCCGGCGAGCGCCGCCAACACCCCGTCCGGCGTCCCCGGAACCAGTCGCAACCTAGACATGACACACCGAGCGTACGGCCCGCCTCCGGACGCCCGGCTCCCGGCTGACACAATCGATGGTCATGGCCACCCCTGCCCAGTGGATCGAAGGCGCCCGCCCCCGCACGCTGCCTGCCGCGATCTCCCCCGTTCTCGTCGGAACCGGCGCGGCCGCGTTCCTGGACGGCTTCGTCTGGTGGAAGGCGCTGCTCGCCCTCGGCGTCGCGCTGGCCCTGCAGATCGGCGTCAACTACGCCAACGACTACAGCGACGGCATTCGCGGCACCGACGAGAAGCGCGTCGGCCCGCTCCGCCTGGTCGGCTCCAAGGTCGCCACGCCGCGGGCAGTCAAGACGGCCGCCTTCACCTGCCTCGGCATCGGCGCGGCGCTGGGCATCGTGCTGTGTGCAACGACCACGTGGTGGCTCCTGGTTGTAGGGGCCGCGTCGCTGCTCGGTGCCTGGTTCTACACCGGCGGCAAGAAGCCGTACGGCTACCGGGCGCTCGGTGAAGTCAGCGTGTTCCTCTTCTTCGGCCTGGTCGCCGTGCTCGGTACGACGTACGCCCAAGCGGAAACGCTGCACTGGTCGGCCATCGCCGGCGCTGTCTCGGTCGGCGCGATCGCCTGCGCTCTCCTGGTCGCCAACAACCTCCGCGACATCCCGACCGACTCGGTCACCGGCAAGCGCACCCTCGCCGTAGTACTCGGCGCCGCGCTCTCCCGCCGCTTCTACGCCGCACTGATCGGGCTGGCCTTCATCCTCGCGGCCGTCTCCGTCATCGCTACCCCGTGGACCCTCCTGGCCTTCATCGCACTCCCACTGGCCGTGAAGTCCACCCGGATCATCCTCAGCGACGCGGTGGGGCCTGCTCTCATCCCCGTGCTGAAGTTCACCGGCCTCACCGAACTCCTTTACGCCATTGGGCTTGGCGTCGGACTAGCGCTAGGCAGCTGAGCCGTACTCCGGCAGCTCCAACGCGGTGTGAGCTTCGTGGCGTTGGGCGCTGGCCGGAGTTCCTGATCGGAGGGCGGCGTTGCGGGCGTCGATGAGCTCCTGGGTTTCCGGCGCCATTGAGCTGCGGCCGTTCTCGACCAGGGCCTGGTTCTGTTCGACGAAGCCGCGGATCCGCTGCTCGTAGGCGGTGAAGGCGGTCGCGTGGTCGGCGTACGTCGCCAACTCGCCGGCCAGCACGTACGCGCCGACCAGCGCGACGCTCGACCCCTGGCCGGACAGGAACGATGTCGCGTGGGCCGCGTCGCCGGCCAGCGCGACCCGCCCGCGGGACCAGGTCGGCATGTGGATCTGGCTGACCACGTCGAAGAACAGGTCGTCCGCTTCGCCCATGGCCTGCACCAGTCGCGGCACGTGCCAGCTCTGCTCCGGGAACTTGGCGGCGACCAGTTCGCGCTGGGCTTGCGGGTTGCGGAACGCGTCGTACGGCGGCTCCTCCTGGCGGAACGTGAGAAAGCCGTGCACGTCCTGGTCCGGCTCCTGGGCATAGAAGACGGCAGCGCGGCCCGGCACGTTCCAGACGACACCCTCGCGCGAGAGCCCGAAGTCGTTCGGCAGGGTGAAGCCGGCGAATGCGTACCCGATGTACCGGTGGAACTGCTCCTCCGGACCGAAGACGAGCCGGCGGGTGTTGGAGTGCAGGCCGTCGGCGCCGATGATCAGGTCGAAGGTCCGCGCTGTACCGCTCGCGAAGACGACGTCGACCCGGTCACCGCGATCGCCCAGCGTCGCGATCGAGTCGTCGAAGAGGAACTCGACGCGGTCCTTGATCGGGGCGTAGAGCGCGTCGGCCAGGTCACCTCGGCGTACCTCGAGGTCCAGGCCCTCGGCACCACCGGTCAGCGACTCGGGCTGAAGCGCGGCGATCGGCGTCCCGTCGGGGTCGACGAACGAGATCCTGCGGGTGCCGACGTGCGCCTTCTGCAGCCGCGGCAGCAACCCCATGCGGTCGACGACATCGCGGGCGGTGCCGCGGATGTCGATCGGGTACCCGCCGCCGCGGATCACGCCCGACTTCTCCACCACGGTCACCTCGAACCCGTAGCGATCGAGCCAGTAGGCCAGGGCGGGGCCGGCGATGCTGGCGCCGGAGATCAGAACAGTGGTCATGATGGAGATCCCTTCCAGAAGTATGTACCTTAGGTATCTAGTTGCTCCAGCATAAACATACCTAAGGTAGGTAATCAAGTGACCGCTGACTCTCCTGACGAGCTGGCGTTGCTGCCGCGGCTGGCTCAGCTGAGTACGGCGATCAACCGCGGCCGCCTCACCCAGCAGGCGACGGAGGCGACCGGTCTCGCTTTGGACCGGCCGGCGATGACGATCCTGCTGACCCTGTCGATGGCGGACAGCGCGCTCCGCGTCGGCGAGATCGCCGACCGCATGCAGGTCGTCGGCCCGCACGTCACCCGCCAGGTGCAGGCCCTCGAACAGCGCGGCCTCGTCCGCCGGGTAGCCGACCCCAACGACCGCCGAGCCAGCCTGATAGAAGCCACCGAAACCGGCACCGAGGCCGCCAACCGCTACACCACAACAATCGTCGACTGGTTCCGCGAGGTAGTAGCCGACTGGCCCGCCCAAGACCGCACCGACCTAGGCCGCCTCCTCGCCAAACTCGCCGACGACATAACCACCCGCCTGACCCAGCCCTGACCCACACACCGGCGGGCGCCCAGGAAAGGGTGGGGTTGAACAGCAAATAACCTGTTCAACCCCACCACCACGCCGGCTACCGCCCGAAGACGTGTCCTACTGGGGTTCGGTCCAGTGGCCGGTGGTGGCGAAGGATTCGAGGGTGGTGGTGTAGGGGGTGATGTCTATGCCGCTGGTGCGGAGCCAGGCGTCGTCGTAGTAGGTGTTGCCGTAGCGTTCGCCGCTGTCGCACAGGAGGGTGACGATGCTGCCGCGGGCGCCCGTACGGCGCATTTCGGCGGCCAGGCGTAGTGAGCCCCAGAGGTTGGTGCCGGTGGAGCCGCCGACGAGGCGGCCGGTGACGCGGGAGCAGAAGCGCATCGCGGCGATCGAGGCGGCGTCGGGGACCGAGATCATCCGGTCGACGACGCCGAGCACGAAGGACGGTTCGACGCGCGGGCGGCCGATGCCTTCGATCCGGGACGGGCGGCCGGTGGAGAACTCGTGGTCGCCGGCTTCGAACGCCGGGAAGAACGCCGAGTTCTCCGGGTCCACCACGGCGACCGACGTGTCGTAGCGCTGGTAGCGGACATACCGCCCGATGGTGGCCGACGTACCGCCGGTGCCGGCGCCGACCACGACCCAGGTCGGGATCGGATGCTGTTCCAGCGAGAGCTGACCGAAGATCGACTCGGCGATGTTGTTGTTGCCACGCCAGTCCGTCGCGCGTTCGGCGTACGTGAACTGGTCCATGTAGTGGCCGCCGGTCTCGTCGGCCATGCGCTTGGCCTCGCCGTAGATCTGGCCGGAGCGTTCGACGAAGTGGCAGCGGCCGCCGTAGAACTCGATCAGCTCGACCTTCTCGGGGCTGGTCGAGCGCGGCATGACCGCGACGAACGGCAGGCCGAGCAGGCGGGCGAAGTACGCCTCGCTGACCGCGGTGGAGCCGCTGGACGCCTCGATGACCGTGGTGCCTTCGTGGATCCAGCCGTTGCACAGGGCGTACAGGAACAGGGACCGGGCGAGCCGGTGCTTGAGCGAACCCGTGGGGTGCACGGACTCGTCCTTGAGGTACAGGTCCACACCGGAACCCTCCGGCATCGGGAACACGTGCAGATGCGTGTCCGCGCTCCGGTTCGCGTCGGCGTCCACGATCCGGATCGCCTCGGACACCCAGGCGCGCGCCTTCTCGTCCCGGCGATCGACCTCACGGCATACCCCGTCAACCTCACTCATGCGGGCCAGGCTAGGACGTATGGGGCGATTTGAGTATTCCTACGCTCCGCAACCACTCCTCCGGCGGCGAGGATCAGTCGCATGATCGAATTCCCTGACTGGTTGCTCGCACTGATGATCGCGGCTATGGCGGTGGGCAGCGCCGTCCCGGTGAGCGGCCCGCTCGCGGTGGTCGGCTACCTCCGGAGCGGACGTCACCGCCTCTGGAACGGGTTCTGGTACTGGACGTGGAGCACCGCGCTGTCGACCGCGATCATGGCCGCCTGCGCCTACCTGGACATCTTCTGGTGCGCGGCGGTCCTCGACTGGACGCTGCTCTGGCTACTCACCTGGTTCCTCATGCCCCGCGCCCAGCGGGACCGGATCCTGCACCGCCGAACCCTCCAGCCCCAGCCGATGCCGATGCCGTACGTCGTACCTCACCCGATGCACCAGCCGACGCCGATGCAGCAGCCGCTGCACGCCCAGCAGTACGCCGGGTGGCCCCGATGATCCCGCTCGGCGCCATCCACTTCTCGCCTGAACAGATCGCGATGATGCTCGCGATCCTCGCGTTCGGGTCGATCACGCTGGCGCTGCCGGCCACCCTCACCCTCGCCTGGGTCGGCTACCGCCGCGGCTTCCAGCGAAAGGCCGCGAACGCCCTCGGGTACTGGCTGGGCGGTACGGCGCTCTCCGTCGCCACGACCGCGGTGGCCGCCGGGCACCTCGGCTGGTTCGCCGTACCGATCGGCTGGATCCCCACGTTGTTGCTGGCTGTAGCGCTCAATCCGCGTCCGACCCCGAACGCGAGCTAGGTTGGGAACCCATGACGACGGGCAGGGGGAACGATGACCGAGAACAGTGATCGGCCGACGCGGCAGCGGGTGACGTTGACCGACATCAGCTCGCGGGCGTGGGAGCACCCCGCGGACCGCGGTGCGCTGGTCGCGCTGCGGCAGCTGAAGGGGTTCGACTACGTCCTGCGGAAGATGTCGGGACTGATCAACGAGCGGGCGTTCCGGCTGCAGTACCTCGGCTCGGCGATCCGGGTCGACGATCGGCAGTTCCCGACCGTGAACCGGCTCTACACCGAGGCGGCCTCGACGCTCGACGTCCGCCAGCTCCCCGAGCTGTACGTCACCAACAGCCCGATCTGGAACGCGGTCACGATCGGCATGGACAAGCCGTTCATCGTGGTGAACAGCGCCCTGCTGCAGGGCCTGGACGAGGAGGAGCTGCGGTTCGTCCTCGGTCACGAGCTCGGCCACGCGCAGAGCGGGCACGCGCTGTACCAGTCGCTCCTGCTCTGGCTGATGCGCCTCACCGGCGCCATCGGCTGGATGCCGATCGGTGCGCTCGGGCTGCGCGCGATCATCGCCGCGCTGCACGAGTGGTCCCGCAAGGCGGAGCTGTCCGGTGACCGGGCCGGTCTGCTCGCGGTCCAGGACCCGGCGGTCGCGCTGCGCGTCCAGATGAAGCTCGCCAGCGGCGGTCAGCTGAACGAACTCGACACCACCGCGTTCCTTGCGCAAGGCACGGAGTACGAGAGCGCCGGCGACCTGCGCGACAGCGTGCTGAAGCTGCTGCTGCTCGAGGCGCAGTCGCACCCGCTGGCCGTGATCCGCGCGCACGAGCTGCGCCGCTGGGTCGACGAGGGCGAGTACACGACGATCGTCTCCGGTGAGTACCCGAAGCGTCAGGAGGACGGCGACGCGTCGATCTCGCAGGAGGCGAAGAACGCCGCCAAGTCGTACACCGACGCGTTCAACCGCTCGCAGGACCCGCTGGCCAAGTTCCTCCGCGACCTCGGCGACGGCCTCGGTGGCGTCCGCGACTGGGTCTCCTCCAAGTTCCCGCCCAGAAACTGATTGGTGCCCGTCCGGGCCGGCTGCGATCCTGTGCGCGTGATCGACGTACAAGCAATCGGCCCGGACGACTGGAAAACCTGGCGCGAGCTACGGCTCGCCGCGCTGGAGGAAGCGCCGTTCGCCTTCGGGTCGCAGCTCGCGGACTGGATCGACGCTCCCGAGGAACGCTGGCGGGAGCGCCTCTCCGTCACCGGCGCCTATCAAGTGATCGCCTCGATCGACGGTACGCCGGCGGGGATGGCCGGCGGCTTCCCCGGCGAGGAACCGCAGACGGCCGAGCTGGTCTCGATGTGGGTCGCGCCCGCCGGCCGCGGCAAGGGCGTCGGCAACGCGCTGATGACCGCGATCGAGGACTGGGCCCGCGGCATCGGCGCCACGACCCTCGAACTGTCGGTTGTCCCGGGCAACGACCCGGCGCACAACCTGTACCTGCGCCACGGGTACGTCGACACCGACGAGCTCGGCGACCTGATGCCGGACGGAGTACAGCGCGAACTCGTGATGCGCAAACCCCTGTAGACAAACGAAGGGCCCGCTTTCCCCCTCCCGGGAAGCGGGCCCTTCGAGTACTGAGCCGATCAGCCCATGTGGACCGGCTGGCCGTCGTTGGCCAGGTCCTTGTGCTTGATCGACAGGCCGACGAGCGTGATCAGGGCCGCGCCCAGCGCCAGGAACGCCGACCAGATGAACGCCCGGGTGAACCCGTGCGTCGTGGCGAGCGCCGTGAACTGCCCCTGCAACTGCTTGATCTGCTCCGGTGACTGCCCGGACTCGGCCGCCTTCTGCAGGCCCGGGGCCAGCTCGGCGAACTTGTCCTTGATCGCGTTGGCGGAGATCGTGCCGAGCAGCGCCAGACCGACCGCACCACCGATCTGCTGCACCGTGTTCAGTACGGCGGAACCGACGCCGGAGTCCTCGTCCGCGACCCCACTGACCGCGGTCAGCGTGAGCGGCACGAAGATCAGGCCCATCCCGAACGCCAGCACCAGGATGTACGGGAGCAAGTGGGTCCAGTACGTCGAGTCCACCTCGAGCCGGCTGAACCCGAACATGCCGGCCGACACCAGCACGCCGCCGGCGCCGGAGATCCAGCGCGGGTCCATCCGCGCCACCAGCGTCGACGCGACCTGTGCGGCGGCCACGATGCCGAAGCTGAACGGCAGGAACGACAGACCGGTCTTGATCGCGCTGTAGCCCATGATGCTCTGCACGTAGATGCCGAGGAAGTAGAACATCGAGAACATCGCCGCGCCCACGATCAGCATCACGAAGAAGCTGACGCCACGGGTCCGGTTCGCGAGGATCCGGAACGGCATCAGCGCGTGCCGCGACCGGGCCTCGATGACGAGGAAGATCGCGATCAGCGCGAGCCCGCCGAAGATGAAGGTCAGCGTCGCCGCGTCACCCCAGCCGTTCGAACCCGCGTGGGTCAGGCCGTAGACCAGCGAGGTCAGACCCACCGTGCCGGTGATCGCGCCAGGCAGGTCGAACTTGCCGGTCTGCCGGGCCGACTCGCCCAGGTACCGGAACGCCAGCACCGCCACGATCAGGCCGATCGGCGTGTTGATGAAGAAGGTCCAGCGCCACGACGCCTCGGTCAGCGCGCCACCGAGGATCAGACCGACGGCCGCACCGGCCCCGGACATCGCGGCGTACACGCCCATCGCCCGGTTGCGCTCCTTGCCTGCCGGGAAGGTGGTGGTGATCAGTGCGAGCGCGTTCGGTGAGGCCGCCGCGGCCGCGAGGCCCTGCAGGATCCGGCTGGCCAGCAGCACGCTCTCGCTCTGGGCGATACCGCCGACGAACGACGCCAGGCCGAAGAGCACGACACCGAAGATGAAGACCTTGCGGCGACCGAGAATGTCACCGATCCGGCCGCCGAGCAGCAGCAGGCCGCCGAACGCCAGCGCGTAGGCGTTGACCACCCACGGCAGCGACGCGTTGCTGAAGCCGAGCGCGTCCTTGATGTGCGGCAGCGCGATGTTCACGATGGTGCCGTCCAGCACCACCATCAGCTGCGCCATGCAGATCAGCGCGAGCGCGATCCCGAGATTGCGGTGGCCGTGCGCGGAGGCCCCGGTCTCGGCGTCGACCGGCCGCCCCTCCGGCGGATCGGCGTTGATGACTTCTTCGGACATGAAGTATTTCCCCTCTTGGGCAGACTTGCCTGGCTGAATCGCGGACCGGCCCCTCACCGGTCAGCTCACCTGCGGCCCCCGCGCCGCAGGCAGGATCACGTTGTCGATCACTCGAAGGATCAGATCGTCGGTCGGCTCGACGCCGAGGACGTAGGCGTGGTGCACGATGACCGCGGGCAGCGTCGTCGCGAGCAGCTCGATGTCGACGTCCGGCGCGATCTCGCCGCGCTCGACCGGCCCGCTCGAACACCTTGTGGGTCAGCTGCAGCCGCGGCGCCAGGAACCGCTCGCGGAACGCCTTCTGCAGGTCGGCGTCGCGGTGCAGAGCGGTGAGCAGGCCGGCGACCACCGACATCGGCAGCTCGTCGGTGAAGCCACCGTCACCGCAGGACATCGAGATCAGGTCGCCGCGGAGGCTGCCGGTGTCGACGTCCTCCGGCATCGGGCAGCCCTTCGCCCGGCTGATCGCGTCCACGACCAGCTCGGCCTTGGTGGACCAGCGCCGGTACAGCGTGGCCTTGCTGGCCTTCGCCGCCGTCGCCACCGCGTCCATGGTCAGCCGGTCGTAGCCGAGCTCGGCCACCACCGCCACGGTCGCGTCGAGGATCTCCTCCTCACGCCCACCTTCGACCCGCGGCCGCTGCCGCACGCCTGCTGCATCCACCGTCATCACCCTGAGTAGCTACCAGAACACGGATAGAACGAAACGGTTCCGTTTCATCGACTACGGTACGACTCATGTGAAGGGATGCACAAATGATTTTGCCCGGAATTCGCTCGTGGCATAGATCACTCTCCGTACCAGTCAGCCACTGGTACGGCGGGTTCAGGCGGGACTCGCGCCTAGTCGTCGTCCTCGGCGGAGCGAGCCTGCTCGAGGCGGGTGGTGATCTTGGTGGCGCGGGTCTCGATCTTGCCGGCCAGGCGGTCGCGGGCGGCGCGGAGGACGAAGATCGACAGGATCGACGAGACGATCAGGGCAAGCAGGGCGATCGGCCAGATCGACAGCCAGGTGCGCAGTGCGAACCACAGCACCGCCAGGCAGACCGCGAACAGGGCCGCCCGCAGGCCGGTGTAGATCCCGAACTCCTTCATGTCAGACCCCGGCGTAGGAGTGCAGGCCGGAGACCAGCAGGTTCACCCCGACGAAGTTGAAGATGAAGACGAACCAGCCGACGATCGCGATCGTCGCGGCCCGGCGGCCCCGCCAGCCCGCCGTCGCGCGGGCGTGCAGGTAGGCGGCGTACACCACCCAGGTCACCAGCGACCAGACCTCCTTGGGGTCCCAGCCCCAGTACCGGCCCCAGGCGTGCTCGGCCCAGATCGGCCCGGCCACCAGTACGCCGAACGTCCACAGCGGGAACGCGAACGCCAGCACCTTGTACGCCGTACCGTCCATCGCCTCGGCGCTCGGAAGGCGGCGCAGCGAGGCGGACATCGTGCCGCCGTCCACCACGCGCCGCTCGGCGCGGGCCTTGACCAGGTACAGCACCGAGACCAGGCCGCCGACGGTGAACGCACCACCGGAGATCGCGGCCGCGGACACGTGGATCACCAGCCAGTACGAGTGCAGCGCCGGGACCAGCGGACCGGCCGGCGTGTAGAGCGCCAGCGACGCCAGACCGAGTACGGCGGCGATCACGAACGTCACGCCGAGCCCGAGGTACTGCAGCTTGTAGCGCTGCACGAAGATCAGGTACACGATCGCGACCGCGAGCGACGCCGTGATCGAGAACTCGTACATGTTGCCCCACGGCACCCGCTCCGCCGCGAGCCCACGCGTCAGCACACCGCCCAGGTGCAGCACGAAGCCCAACCAGGTCAGCAACAGCCCGATCCGGCTCGCAGCATCGAGCCGCTCAACAGCAGGAACGTCAGGTACGTCGCCAACGCCGCCGGAGACTGTTGCGCCGTCGGACGCGACCAGCACCTCTTCCTTCACCGCGGCGGTCTTGGCGACCGCGGCACGGCCAAGGGCCCACTCCATCGCGTGGGAAACCATCGCGAGGGCGTAGATCACCGTGGCCGTCGGGATCAGCAAGTTGGAGACTTGTGCGTAGCTCTCCGGGCTCATGACTGCTCCTCGGTGCTCGAGCTGGCGGGTTTCAAAGCTGTGGTGATGGCCTGGATCTCGTCGCCGAGGCCGCGCTCGGGGCCGCGGTCCAGACCGGCGACCTCGACAACGGTACGCCCGTCCTCTTCGCGGACCCGCACCCAGGTACGGCGCGGATGCACGAACAGCGAGCCCATCAGGCCGAGGATCGCCAGCGAGATGCCCGCCAGCGCGAGACCGGTCCCCGGAGTGTGGCTGATCTGCAGCTTCACCCACCGGCTGTAGCCGTCGAACGTGATCGACCCGGCCTTGTCCGGCAGCTTGGCGCTCTGCCCCGGCGCGAGCTGGAACCGGAACTTGTCGCCGTTCTGCTCGAACTGCGTCAGCTTCGACTTGTCCAGCTGGTACACCGACTCCGGATTCCCGGTCTCCGGCTGCGGCCGGCCGTAGTACCCGGTCATCACCAGCTCCGGGTTCAGGTCGTCAGGGAACACCGACACAGGCCCGTTCGGACCGATGTACGAGGTCGGCAGGAAGAAGCCTTCGAACCCCAGCGTCATCGGTCGCGCGTCCGGCGCCTTGACCACGCCGAACGACGAGAAGTTGCTGTCCTGCGGCAGGAACGGCGACGGCCCGGAGAACGCCACGTTTCCCTGCCCGTCGCGAACCGTCACCCGCGGCGCGTACCCGTGGCCGAGCAGGAAAACGCTGCTCCCGTCCAGCTTCAGCGGATGGTTGACCTGCAGTTCGTACGACTTCTCCGGCGCGTCCGGCGTCTGCTGGTAATCCAGCTGCGCCTTGAACTCCCGCGCCGCGCCCTTCTGCGGGCCGTCCTCCTGGAACTTCACCTCGAAGTCCTTGACGGTCAACGAGAACGGCGGCAGGTCGTCGTCACCGCTGAACGCGCGGCCCGGCGTGAAGTCGTCGTACTGCGCGACGGAGTTGGAGAACCCGTTGCCCACGACAACCAGTACGGTGCCGCGGTAGCCGAACAGGGAGCCCCACGCGACCCCGACCAGCGCCAGGATCAGCGAGAAGTGGAAGAGCAGGTTGCCGGCCTCGCGCAGGTAGCCACGCTCCGCGCCGACCGCGCCGTCGTACGTCTGCACGCGGAAGCGGCGCTTCTTGAGCTCGCGGGTCGCGATCTCAAGGATGTCGCCGGCCTCGGAGAGCTCGAAGCGCTGGTACCCGGGCAGCCGGTTCAGGTTCCGCGGCGGCTTCGGCGGCCTGGCCCGCAGACCCTTCACGTACACGGACAACCGCGGTACGACGCAGCCGATCAGCGAGATGAACAGCAACAGGTAGATCGCCGAGAACCACGCGGACTTGTAGACGTCGAACAGCCCGAGCTTGTCGTAAAGCGGCCCGAGAGTCTTGTGCGCCGCGAGGAAGTCCGAGACCTTGATCGGGTCGATCGACGTCTGCGGGACGAGCGATCCCGGCACCGCGCCGAGCGCCAGCAGGAACAGCAGCACCAGCGCGGTCTTCATCGACGTCAGCTGCCGCCAGGCCCAGCGCAGCCAGCCGACCAGGCCGAGCGCCGGCGGTCCGGACGGTTCCTCCGGGCCCGACGCCGCGGCGATCCGGTCCTTGATCCCTCGATCTGTACTGGTCATCTCAGACCGCCGATCCGAAGTTGGCGACCCACTGCCGCAGGTCCGCGGTCATCGCATCCCACACTCCCGTCAGCAGCAGCAGTCCCACCGCGATCATCAGTACGCCGCCGATCCTGATCACCAGCAGCTGGTGCTTGCGAACCCACGCCACCGCGGACAGCATCCGCCGGAACGCCAGCGCGGCCACGATGAACGGGATTCCCAGCCCGAGGCTGAACACCAGCGCCAGCGTCGCCCCGCGCGCGGTGCTGCCCTCGGTGGTGGCCAGCGTCATCACGGTCCCGAGCGTCGGCCCGATACACGGAGTCCACCCGAATCCGAACAGTACGCCGAGCAGCGGCGCCGCCGCGATCCCGACCGCCGGGACCCGGTGCACCCGCACGTCCTTCTGCAGGAACCCGAACCCACCGAGGAAGACGAGACCCAGTACGACGGTCAGCGCGCCGAGGACCCGCGTGATCGTGGTCTGGTGGTCGATCAGCAGATCGCCCGCCTTGCCGAACACCACGCCGGTCAGGATGAACACCGCCGAGAACCCGGCGACGAACAACGCCGTACCGGCCAGCATCCGGCCGCGCTTGTCCGAGCCGAGCTCGGCGGCGGACAGGCCGGTGACGTAGGACAGATAGCCGGGCAGCAGCGGTACGACGCACGGCGAGAAGAACGAGATCGCACCGGCCAGCACCGCGATCGGCAGTGCCACCAGCATCGACCCGGTCATCGAGTCGGCGAACCACTGTCCCATCAGCCCGCGCCAAACATCATTTAGCGTCAGCCACCATGCCGAGCAAGGTCTGCTTGGTGACCTCGCCGACGACGCGGCCGGCGACCTTGCCGTTCTTGTCGATCACCAGCGTCGTCGGGATGGCCTTCGGCGAGATCTGGCCGCGGAACCGCAGCAGCGCCTTGCCGTTCGGGTCGTAGATGCTCGGGAACGGGACGCCGAACTCCTGCACGAACTTCTTCGCCTGCGCCGGGTCGAGATCGCGGGTGTTCAATCCGATGAACTGCACCGCGGACCCGAGCTCCTTCGACGCCGCGACCAGTTCGGGCGCTTCCTTGCGGCACGGCGGGCACCACGAACCCCACACGTTCAGTACGACGACCTTGCCGGTCTGCTCGGACAGCGTCCAGGTCTTCCCGTCGAGCGTCTTGCCGGTGAGCTCCGGCGCCGGCTTCCGATCGCCCGCGGCGAACGTCGACACGTTGCCGTTGCCGCTCACGAACCCCGACTGGCCCTGGCGGTTCTGCGCTGCCTGCTGACCGGACGAGCACGCGGTGACCGCGAGCAACAGACCGGCCACCAGAACAACGAGCCGCGGCGCATCAGGCCCCTCCGACGAACTTCTTCGGGTTCTTCACGGGAAGTAGGTCTTTGGCGGGTTCGGAGTAGCCGACCGAGACGATGTCTTCGCCGTGGAAGGTGAACGAGGTCAGGCTGGCCAGGCTGCACTGGCGCTTGCGCGGGTCGTGGAACATCCGGCGGCCCTCGATCGCGGACCGGACGATCCAGATCGGCAGCTGATGCGACACGATCAGCGCCTCGTGACCGGCGGCCTTCTGCCGGGCGGTCTCGACCGCGTCCCGCATCCGGCGGACGAGCTGCTGGTACGGCTCACCCCAGGACGGCTTCCACGGGTTCCGCAGCAACCACCACGCGCTCGGGTTCTTCAGCGCGCCGTCGCCGACGCCGAACTTCTTGCCCTCGAACAGGTTCGCCGCCTCGATCACCCGCTCGTCGATGTCCGGCGTCAGGCCGAACACCTTGGCGATCGGCTCCATCGTCTCCTGGGCCCGCTCCAGCGGGGAGCTGACCAGGTGCACGATGTCGCGGCCCTTGACGTGCTCGGCCACCCGGTCGGCCATCGCACGGCCGAGCTCGGACAGGTGATAGTCGGGGATCCGGCCGTAGAGCACGCCGGTCGGGTTGTGCACCTCGCCGTGACGCATCAGGTGCACGACCGTCGTTTCGGTCACCGCTGTCCCTTCAGTCCTGTACGGCGGCTGCCGCGCGGGCGGCCGGAGTCAGAGCGGCCTCGAGCTCGGCCAGCGCGTCGTCGTCGATCGCCGCGCTGACGAACCAGGCCTCGAACGCGCTCGGTGGCAGGTAGACACCGGCGTCCAGCATGGCATGGAAGAACGCCGTGAACCGGGGCAGTACCTGGGCGTTGGCTCCGGCGAAGTCCCGGATCTCGGCAGGTCCCTCCGAGGACTCCACGAAGAAGACGCTGAAGAGGTTCCCGGCCGCCGAGATGACGTGCGGCACACCTTCCTTGTCCAGCGCGGTCGACACCAGCCGCTGGATGGTCAGCGAGGTCTCGTCGAGCTTGGCGTAGACCTCGTCCGTGGCCAGCCGCAGCGTGGTCAGTCCGGCGGTGGTGGCGATCGGGTTCCCGGACAGCGTGCCGGCCTGGTAGACCGAGCCCTCCGGCGCGAGGTGGGACATCACGTCGGCGCGACCGCCGAACGCCGCGGCCGGGAAGCCGCCGCCCATGACCTTGCCGAACGTCATCAGGTCCGGGCGGACGCCATCGACGCCGTACCAGCCGGAACGGGTGATCCGGAAGCCGGTCATGACCTCGTCGGAAATGAAAAGTGCACCGTTTTCCGTGCAACTCCGGGCGAGGAACGCGTTGAAGTCGTCCCGCGGCGGAACGACGCCCATGTTGCCGGGCGACGCCTCGGTGATCACGGCCGCGATCTGGTCGCCGTACTCCGCGAACGCGGCGGCGACCGCGGCCTGGTCGTTGTACGGCAGCACGATCGTGTCCGCCGTGGTCGCTTCGGTGACTCCCGGCGTACCGGGGATGCCCAGCGTGAGCACGCCGGAACCGGCCTGGGCCAGCAGCGCGTCCACGTGACCGTGGTAGCAGCCGGCGAACTTCACGATCTTGGCGCGGCCGGTGAACCCGCGGGCCAGCCGGAGCGCGGACATCGTTGCCTCGGTCCCGGACGACACCAGCCGGACCTTGTCCACCGGCGTCCGCCCGACGATCTCCTCGCCGAGCAGGACCTCGGTCTCGGTCGGCGTCCCGTACGACGTACCGCGGCCGACGGCGGCCTGGACGGCGGCGATCACCTCGGGATGGGCGTGGCCGAGCAGCAGCGGGCCCCAGGAGCTGACCAGGTCGAGATAACGGTTGCCGTCGACATCGGTCATGTGACATCCGTCACCGGAGGCCATGAAACGCGGGACGCCGCCGACGGCGCGGAACGCGCGGACCGGGGAGTTGACCCCTCCGGGGGTCACCGTGGAGGCTCTGGCGAAGAGTTCGGCGGAGTGTTCAGTGTGTGCGGGCACGGCCGCCATTCTCCTTCACCGGTCCGGCGTGCCGACCGGCAGGGCCGGGCGCTTTTCAGCACCCGATCGTCCGCAAGGGGTTCACAGACGCTTTGTTACGCGCCAGTATGGGTACCCGGGTGACCGCACGTACACGGTCTGCGTTCGAAACGTAACCCACGCAACGGGGCGGACGTTAGACCTATTACGACGGCAACCGACACAGACACAAAGACTGTCCGCAGCGTGGGGCCGGGCTGGTCGATGAGTCACGGAGGGGAATCATCGATGGCGAAGGGCAAGCGCCGCGCCACGGGTAGCGGGTGGCGTCAGGTGGCGCCGCTGATCCCGTTGGCGCTGTTCGCGAGCGCGTTCACCGTCAGTGCCACGGACGACCCCGCGATCGCCACGGCGTCGCTGGAGAACGGTCTGTCCGGAGGCAACCCGGTCGTCGTACCGAAGCAGCCGATCGCCTTCCCGGCCAACGTGCCGGTGTCTGGTGTGGTCGGCCACGGTGTCGACCCTGGCGAGCAACCGACTCAGGTGGTCTCGGGACTGTCCCGCAACGGCATCCCGAACGCCGCGCTCAAGGCGTACTCCCGGGCCCAGCAGGTGCTGGCCCAGGTGGACCCGGCGTGCCACCTGCCGTGGACGCTGGTGGCCGCGATCGGCCGGGTCGAGTCCAACCACGGCCGCTTCGGCGGCAACGCGCTGAACTCGCTGGGCGTCGCGGTCCCGGGCATCTTCGGCCCGCGGCTGGACGGTTCGTCCGGGACGGCGCGGATCTCCGACTCCGACGCGGGTTCGTTCGACGGTGACGGCGCGTTCGACCGCGCGGTCGGCCCGATGCAGTTCATCCCCGGCACCTGGCGTGCCATGGGAGTGGACGGCGACGGCGACGGCGTACGGAACCCGCAGGACATCGACGACGCGGCGATGTCGACCGGCGTCTACCTGTGCTCGGGCAAGACCGACCTGTCCAAGGCCAGTGACCTGAACTCCGCGATCCTGCGCTACAACCACTCCCAGCAGTACGTCGACCTGGTGGTCAGCATCGCCAAGGCGTACGCGGGCGGCAGCTGGATCGCGGTCGGCAACGGCACCGCGGGTGACGACGTGGACGAGGCCGGCGACCAGATCGACGACCCGACCATCGACGCTCCGTCGGACAAGGACCTGCCGAAGGCGATCGACATCCCGACGCCCACGGCGACGGCGACGCCGACCCCGACGCTGACCGACGAGCGGGACGGCGACCGGCCGACGGACCGGCCGACCGCGACGCCGACGGCGACTCCGAGCAGCCGGCCGACGGCCACGCCGACGACGACGCCGACCACCTCGAAGCCGACCACGGCCAAGCCGACGGTTCCGACCACGACCACGCCGAAGCCGGGCCTCACCAGCCTGACGACGGCCGTCGGGGTCATCGTCGGCACGGTGGGCAGCACGCTGGCCGAGCTGCAGAAGGCCACGACGTACTGCCAGTCCGAGATGGCGAAGGTGACGATCACCAAGCCGACCCAGACCCAGCTGCAGAACTGCGTGACCGCCTACCAGACCGGTGGCGCCAAGGCGGTCGACCAGGTCATCCGTGGCCTGCTGTCCGCCCTCGGACTGCTGGGCATCCTCGGTGGAGGCATCCTCGGGAGCTGATCCCTACTGGACCGGCGCGCCAGCCCCACCCCTCCCTTGGCGCGCCCCTGGCGACGCCACGAAGCAATCCCCCCGCTTCGTGGCGTCGCCCCTTTTTAACGTTCAGACCGCTCAGTTGGCCCAGGCGCGGTCGATCGTCTGGGTGATGCTGTTGCCGATCAGGTCCGTCGCGGTCACCCGGATGCTCGGGTACGCACCGGCCGGGACCTGGGCGCGGACCGTGCCGATCCCCCGGAGCGACAGCTTCTTCCAGGTCTTCCCGTCGTACGAGATCTCCGCCGTGGTCCGGAAGATCCCGACGCCGCGCACACCCGGCTGGTAGCGCGGGGTGAGCTCGAGCCAGCCGTTGGTGTGCTTGTAGTCGACCTGCACCAGCGGCAGTACGGCGCGGCTCTTGGACGGCACCGAGAGGAAGTGCCACTGGGTGTGCGTCGACGTGGAGGTCTTCGCCCAGCTGTTCGGGCCACGCTGCTGGTCCAGCGTCAGGTCGTACCACGCGGCGCGTTCCGGCACGGTGAACTGTGCGACCGACCAGTTCTTGCTGCCCAGTTCGACGCCGTTGCTGCTCAGCTTCATGCTCGTCACGTCGCCGCGGTCGCCCCAGCCGAACGTGGTCCGGTCGCCGCTCACGTACTGCGGAATCGCGATCCGCAGCGCGTTCTCGAACCGCGCCGGCGGCAAGCCCTGCGCCTCGTCACCCGGCGCATCCGACAACCCCGGTACGGCGGGACGCGTGATCGACTCCCACCACCCGCGCGTGACCTGCTCGCCCGGCCGGTAGGACCGCGTGATCGTGGACTCGAAGCCCGTCTCGTTCCACTCCCCCGCGGACGTCTTCTCGTCCCACGTGACGCCCTTCTGGTCGGTCACGAGGTAGTCGGTCCGCTTCACCGCACCGGCCACCAACCGCGACGACGTCAGGCCGGTCGAGATCCCCGGAAGGTGCGCGATCCGCTGGTCCCGGTGCAGCCAGAACGCGTCGTTCTGCTGGAAGTCCGTGGTCACCACGGCCGGGCGCATCTTCGCGACGTCGTACGTCAGTCCGCCCTTCACGACCGACGGGCCGAGCGCGACGTCGTACCGGTAGGTGCTGTCGAGCAGACCGTTCAGCTGCACGGACTGCGGGCCCTTCGCCAGCTCGGCGAGCAACTGGTTGCCCTGATCGGATCGCAGCAGGTAGAGCGGGACGCCCTGATCGCTACCGGTCGACCAGAAGCCGGGAGCTTCGTTGTAGAGGAACACCACCTTGGCGCCGGCGGCCTTCGCGGCCTTGACCTGTGCGGTCGTCTTGCTGAAGCCGCCCCAGCGGATCAGTACGGCGGTGTCCTTGGCGCCGGTCAGCTCGGCCGCGGTGCCGTCGCCGCCGTTGTAGAGCGGGAGTTTCGCGTTCCCGACGTACACGTTCCGGGACGATCCCTCGGCCGGCGTGGGCAGCCGGACACCATTGATGTCGACGGTCAGCTTCGGCTGCGCGAGGTCCCAGCGCTGCACGACCTGGAAGGTGCCGTTGGCAACCTTTCCGAAGTCCTGGACGTAGACGCCGTCGGCGACCCGGCCGTTGTACGCCCAGCCGGACACCGCGTCCCGGTCGCCGACCTTGCGGTGCCAGGCGATCCCGATGCTCTGCGCGTCGGCCGGTCGCGGCGTCTTGATCGTCACCTTGTGCGCGGTCCGCGCGTCGAACGTGAACGTCCGGTCGCTGCCGATCCACTCGTCCGGATCGCCGAGCAGCGTGATCGAGTTCGCCCAGTCCGCCTCGTCGCCGCCGACGGCGTACGCCATCACGCTGTAGCGGCCGGTCGGTACGTCGAGGGTGCGGCTGCCGGTCTCGTCGAACGCGATCGCGCTGACGTCGCCGGTGTCCTGGTTCCACAGCTGCACGCCACTCGCACCCGCCTTGGTGGTGGCGGGCTGTCCGTCGCGGCCGATCGCCTTCACGGTCACCTGGTTCAGCCGCCCGCCGGCCGCGAACCCGAGGCCGGTCCGGTACGCCGTGGCGCCGGCGCGGGCCGTCAGCACACCGGCGTACTTGGCGGGCTGGGTCGTGGCGAGGTCGAGGGTGACCGTCGCGGACCCCGTACCACCGGCGGGGATGGTCAGCCGGGCTGGGCTCACCGTCAGCCCGGCCTCCACCCCCGCCGGAGACTGTGCGTCGACCGACAGGGTGAGGGTCACCGAGCGGTTCGAGTTGTTGCGGTAGGCAACCGTGCGGGCGACCGGCGCGGGGGCGGTCGGGCCGGTCCAGGACAGGTCACCGAAGAACAGGTTGGCGGTGTCCGGGAGGACCGACGGGTCGAGCGCCTTCGGGATGTCGACGCGGCCGAGGCCCTGCTGGTCGGTGCGGGCGCCGGCCGACGGGACAGCCGTCGAGGCCAGTGCGGCCTTCAGCTGCGGGCCGGTCCAGTCGGGGTGCCGCTGCGCGAGGATCGCGGCCGCGCCGGCGACGTGCGGCGTCGCCATCGACGTACCGCTCATGGCTGTGTAGTACTGGCCGAGGATGTGGCCTTGCTCGGTGCCGGCGGCGCGCGCGGCAGCGATCTCCACGCCGGGGGCGGTCACCTCGGGCTTCAGGGCGCCGTCGCCGATGCGCGGGCCGCGGCTGGAGAAGTTCGCCAGGCTGTTGTCCCGGTCGACCGCGCCGACGGTCAGCGCCGCGGACGCCGCGCCGGGAGATCCGATGGTTTCCTCGGCGCCGGAGTTGCCGGCCGCGATCACGAACAGCGCGCCGCTCGACTTCGACAGCCGGTCGACGGCCTCGCTCATCGGGTCGGTGCCGTCGGACGGCAAGCCGCCGAGGCTCATGCTGACGACCTTCGCGCCCTGCTGGACGGCCCACTCCATCCCGGCGATCGCCTCGGAGTCGTACCCGCCGCCGCTGTTGTCGAGCACCTTGCCGATCAGCAGTTCCGAGCCCGGCGCCACACCCTTCCGCTTGCCGTCGGACGCCGTACCGAGACCGGCGACGATCGAGGCGGTGTGCGTGCCGTGGCCGTGCAGGTCCTGGACCGCTTCGTCGGGGATGAAGCTCTCCGACGCGACGACCTGCTTGGCGAGGTCGGGGTGGCCGGCGTCGTACCCGGTGTCGAGGACGGCGACCTTCACGCCGTGACCGTCGTACCCCTGCTTCCAGGCGGTCGGGGCGCCGATCTGCTTCGTGGACCGGTCGAGGGTTGCGTGGGTGCGGCCGTCGAGCCAGATCTTCGTCACCTGGCTGGACTTGAACGTGGTCGGGCCGCTGATGCCGTCCCAGAACGTCTTCGCGTCGGCCTTCTGCACGGTCACCGCGGTGCTTCCGACGCTGGCGAGAGTACGGCGGTACGTCGCAGCAGCCGGCGTACTCGGTGCGCTGCGAAGGGTGGCCGGGGCGGTGAGGAGGAGGGGAAGGCTAGCGTTGCTAGCGTCGTCGTACCCCTGCGCCGCCAGCTCGGTCAGGTTGAAGAGGCGCTTGTCGAGGCGGCCCGCGGAGAGCAGTGGGTAGGCGTCGGCCGGGACCAGGGTGAGGTCTCCGTCGAACGTGCCGAAGTAGTACGGCTCGTCGTCGAGCAGGCGGGCCGAGACCTGGCCGTTGGAGCTGGTGGTCAGCTCGGCGACGTCCCCGGTGACCAGCGTGATCCGCTTGCTGCTCGCGCCGGGCGTCGGGTTGGTCCCCGGATTGGTCGCAGCCGGGCCGACCGGCGCATCGGGCGGGCCGGCATTCGCCGTGGTGGTCGTCAGCAGCAGGGAACTGGCGACCACCGCGGCGAGCAGGCCGACCGCGGATCGGGACATTCGAGACATCACAGGGGGAAACCTCCCGACGCCCCGACCCATGCGAGGCCGTCGTAGCGACCCTCGCAGTTGCCGTCAGCCCCGGTCCACTGTTACCCCTGACCTACATCCGCCATGACCGGTTCTGGTCAGGCGAACCGCTTCGCGACGTTCTCGACCCGCTCCAGGAGATCCAGGTCGTACGCGACGCCGGGGACGTAGAAGATCACGTAGTTCGCGCCGGCCTCGAGGACCGCCTCGACCTTGTTCGCGATCTCGTCCTCGGTGGTGATCAGGTTGTCCCGGTCGAACTTCTCCCGATTCATCGGCCCGAGCGCCTTCTCGGTCGCCTTCTGCGGGTCGTCGCCCTTGTCGATCGGGAACACGTTGAAGTTCGTCGACTTGATGATGTCGTCGTAGTTGCGGCCGAGCTTCTCGCAGTGGCCGCGGAGGATGTCGGCCTTCTCCTTGAACAGCTCCGGGTTGCCGCCGCCGATGTTCGCGGCGTCGGCGTACTGCGCGACCAGCTTCAGCGTCACCTTCGGGCCGCCGCCGCCGATCCAGAAGCTCGGGTGCGGCTTACGGACGCCCTTCGGTTCGTTGATCGGGGCATCGATCGAGTAGTACTTGCCGTTGTAGACCGGCTTGTCCTCGGTCCACATCTTGTAGATGATCTCGGTCGCCTCACGGAACGCCGCCATCCGCTGCGGTACGTCGGTCCACTCGTAGCCGTAGGCCTTCCACTCGTGCTCGTACCAGCCCGCGCCGATCCCGGCGTACAGGCGGCCGTGGCTGGCGACGTCGACGGTGGACGCGATCTTCGCGTACAGCGACGGGTTGCGGTACCCGTTGCAGCCGACCATCTGGCCGATGTTCACCCGCTTGGTGTCGCGGGCCAGCGCGGCCGTCGCGCTCCAGCACTCGAAGGTCGTGTTCTCACTCGGCTCCGGCACCGTGTGGAAGTGGTCGAAGAGCCAGATCGAGTCCCACGACTGCTCGTCGGCGCGCTTGGCGACGTCGGTCATCGCCTCCCACTGCTCGATCGGATCGGCGATGCCGGCCAGGTCCATCTTCCAGCCTTGCGGTACGAAGACCCCGAAACGTGTAGTCATGCTGCCATCCTTTCCGGGGATGGCAGCATCGGTCCATGAATACGAGTACTGAATTTGCACTCAATCGGACCACTACAGCTTCTTAATTCATCGGGCGCTCAGCACTCCCGCTCCGGTGCCGGGGCCGCTGCGATCGACAGCTCGGGCGGAGAGCAGGGCGTTCAGCGCGACGGGCGCCAGCCGGCCGCCGAACTCCTGCCGGGTCAGGGCCGCCACGCCGGCAGCGGTCGGCGCCGAAGCCGACGTACCGAAGAAGCGGCAGCCGCCCTGGGTCGTGGTCGGGCAGGTGCCGGAGCCGAAGCCGCCGACGCCGCTGACCGACTCGCCGTCGGCGGCGAGCCAGTTCGGCGCCGGGAAGTTCAGCGCACCCGCACCGGGGATCCCGCGGCACGGACCAGGCCTGCCGCCGGGGCAGCGGGTCGTGCTGACGAGCTGCGTCGGACCCGCGGCACTGAACGCCTCGAGCGGCGAGGTCTTCGGGTCGGTGGACACGCTCGCGTTCACGGCGCCAGAGCTGGTGGCGAAGACGGTGTAGTTCGAGTCCGGGTTCATCGAGCCGGCCGCCTCCGGCGGGTCGATCGTCTGCACGCCGGCCGACAACGCCCGCCACCGCAGATCCAGGATCGGGGCCTTACGGGCCGTCGAGGTGCCTTCGACGTCGACGACGAGCTTCACCGGCTGCGCCGCGGTCGTCGTGTTGAAGTACTCGAACTGCTCGATGGTGTCGCCGACGCCGTTCGCCTGCACGGCGGTGCTGGACGCGAGGCACTTCGTCCCCGTGCTGTCCATCAGGTACAAGTTGAGGTCGGTGAACCCACCCTGGCCCGCGGTCGGGTAGATCGCCCGCGGCTCGCTCCACTGCAGCGTCGGCAGGACCCCGGCGCCGGGCAGCAGATTGAGGTCGTACGTCGTGTCGCTGCCGCGCAACCGCACCACGTTGTCGGGCGACTTCGGGCAGCCGGTGTACGGCCCGGTCGCGCCGTCCGCGCCCGTGCCCGTTCCGGTGGCCGTCACGCGAGGCGCGTGCCGGTTGCCGAGGTTCCCGGCCGACGAGCTGACCCAGATGCCGTGCTTGGCGAGTGCCTCGGCCGTTGCGGCGCCGAGGCCCTGCTGGAACGCGGGCTCGTCGTCGAGGGCGATGTCCTCGGCAATCATCGTGACGCCGGACTTCGCGAGGATGTGGAACGCCTCGAAGTAGTCGGCGTTGGTGTCCAGCGTGCTCGCGAAGGCCAGCTTCGCGTCCGGCGCGAGGTCGTGGATGATCTCCATCATCGCGGTGCCCTCGTCGTTGCCGTACGACGCCGACTGCAGCACCTTGGTGTCGGCCGGCAGCTCTCCCGCTGCGATCGCGTCCGCGACATGGTCGGCGTCACCGGAGATCACGCCGATCTTCTGACCGCGACCGGTCAGGCCGTTGGCCTGTGCCTTGTCCGCCTGATGCATCTGGACGCCCTCGGCGGTGATCGGGCCGACGTCGACGGCGGGCCGCAGGGCCGGACGCAGGGCTGTCACCCAGCCGAGTGCCGCGACGGCGTCCAGCTTGTCGTACGGGACCGTGGCGGAGACCAGGCCGGTGCTGGGGAGCGTGGCGCCGGCGACGGCCGGGAAGTCTGCGGAGTTCTTGAGGACCGAGGCGCCGAGCGCGGTGAGGTCGGCCTGCTGCTGCGCGGTGACCGGCGCGGCGGCGTACACCTGGACCCCGAGGCTGTTGCCTTGGACGCCCAGTGAGCGGGCCTGCACACTCGCTTGCTTCTTCGCGGCCAGCGTTGCGGCGTCGCGGAGCATCGAGGGGATCTTCGCTGCGGCCTGACCTTGGGCAGCCTGTGCTGCTGCCGGGTCCGGTGGTGCCGCCGCGGTCGCCGAGGAGCCCACGGCAACCACCGCCATCGGAACGATCAGCATGACGCTGCCCAGCACATAGCGGAGCTTCATAGGTGTCCTCTCCCCGTACAGCGCGGTCGCGACCCACAGTCATCTACCCACCAACCGACTGTCCAGTCCTTGCGTCGTAACGATGCGAAGGAGGTTTCATCATCGAGACCACGAAGTTCGACCACCTGTTCACTTCCGCGGCACCGCGGATCGCGGCCGGCACGCACCAACGCGACGAACTCCCCCGCGAAGGCGGCCGCTGGCCCCTCAGCGTCGTACTCCGCCCGGCACCGGACAGCCGACTTGCCCTCACTCTGGACGCCGTCACGCAGGAGGCGGCCGACCTGGCCGGGCCTGGTCACTGGGAGACCGGGCAACTCGGCTCCGTCCACCTGACGGTCCGCGCGCTGGAGCCCCGCCGCGAGCACGTCCCCGCCGACGATCCGACCGCTGCCCGCTACCACTCCGCGTTGCACCGCGCGACCGCGCGTTCTCCCTGGCCGATCGGGTTTCGGGTCACCGGGCTCACGCTCACCGCAGGCACGGTGATGGCCTGCGCCGAGCCGTTGGACTCGGCGGCCGACACCTTCAGCGACCATGTCACCCACGAGCTCGGGCCGGACGCCTGGTACGAGACGGAACGGCGCGACATCTGGTACCTCAATCTCCTCCACTTCACGGGGGACATCGCGGCACCTGACGCCCTGATCGAGTGGGTTGGCGACCACCGCATGACGTCGCTCGGCAGCGTGCACATCGAGGGCCCGGAGCTCGTTCGGTCGGAGTACCGCCCGGGGCCGCGGCCGCACATGGGCCCGGTCGCTGTTGGGGACACCGTGAGAGCGCTCTAGTTCCGGAACCGGTGAGGTCTTGACCGGGGTTCGGGGAGGGCTGAGAGTCGGGCGCGAGCGCCCGTGCTCTGTGTCCCCTTCTGTGTCCCTGTGAGGAGTCGCCATGCTCTGGTGGTCTGGTTCTCGATCCGTGGCGGTTGTCGCGGCGGCTGCTCTGCTCGGCGGTCTGTTGGTGACGACGCCGGCGGCGGCCGACGATCCGGCTCCGGTGACGTTGGCGGCCTTCGAAGGTGCGGAGCCGTTCGCGGCGCCGCCGAACGCCGGGATCTTCACCTGGGGCAGCGACGCGGACGACCCACCGACGCTCGAACTGCAGACCCGGGCGGACGCACCGGCCGGCGAGAAGGTGCTGCACGGGACGTACAACATCAGCGGCTGGGGCGGTTTCAGTCACGACGTCACGTACGACGTGAACCCCGGCGACTGGTCGCCGTACAAGGGGATCCGGTTCTGGTGGTACGGGCAGAACACCGCCCCGCTTCCGCCCGGCTCCGGGAAGCGGATCTTCTTCGAGATCAAGGACGGCGGCGCGAACGCCGAGGCGTCCGAGCTGTGGAACACCAGCTTCACCGACGACTGGCAGGGCTGGCACCTGGTCGAGATCCCGTTCAGCGAGCTCGTGTACCGCGGTGACTACCAGCCCGTCGGCGGTATCGACCACATCCTGAACCTGACCCAGATGTGGGGCTACGCGTTCACGATGCCGGCCGGTGCGCCGGGCGAGTTCGCGATCGACCAGGTCGAGGTCTACGGCAAGGCCGACCCGGCGCTGAAGAACAGTGTCGTCACCGACGCCGACGTGTACCCGGTCAAGGAGGGCGGGACCGCGCAGGTGAAGGTCTCGGTCGCGACCACCGGCGGTACGCCGCTCGACGAGCCGGTCACCGTCGACTACAGGACCGGAACCGGGACGGCCGGCGTCGACGACTACACACCGGTTTCCGGAACGATCACGTTCCCGGCCGGAACGGTTTCCGGAACGTCGCAGAACATTTCCGTGACCACCCGGAAAGACCGTTCCGCCGAGATCGCGGAAACCGTTCCCCTCGAGCTCACGGTCATCGGTGCGAAGGCCCCGCAGACCCAGCCCGTCGTGGTGATCGACGCGCACGGCCTGCCGTACCTGAACCGGAAACTCCCGATCACGAAACGTGTTTCCGACCTGCTCGCCCGGATGACGACGGCGGAAAAGGTCGGACAGATGACCCAGGCCGAGCGGAACGCGCTCCGGTCCCGCTCGGACATCGCGTCCTACGCGCTCGGCTCACTGCTGTCCGGCGGTGGCTCCGTCCCGACCCCGAACACCCCGACCGCGTGGGCCGCGATGATCGACACCTTCCAGCTGAACGCGCAGGCGACCCGCCTGCAGATCCCGCTGATCTACGGCGTCGACGCGGTGCACGGGCACAACAACGTGATCGGCGCGACGATCCTGCCGCACAACATCAGCGATCGGCGCCACCCGCGATCCGGACCTGGCCCGGCGAACCGGTGAGGTGACCGCGACCGAGGTCCGCGCCACCGGCATTCCGTGGGACTTCGCGCCGTGCGTGTGCGTGGTCCGCGACGACCGCTGGGGCCGCGCGTACGAGGGGTACGGCGAGGATCCGGCGCTCGTGCAGTCGATGGCGACCGTCATCACCGGCCTGCAGGGCAAGGCCGACGGCAGTCAGCTCGCGCGCAACAACCACCTCCTCGCCACCGCGAAGCACTTCGTCGGCGACGGCGGTACGACGTACGGCAGCTCGACGACCGGCTCGTACAAGATCGACCAGGGCATCACGCAGGTAACCCGGCAGGAGCTGGAGACGATCCATCTCGCGCCGTTCAAGACCGCCGTCGACCTCGGCATCGGCACGGTGATGCCGTCGTACTCGAGCATGTCGGTCGACGGCGCCGCACCCGGTCAAGATGCACGGGGACGGTGAGCTGATCAACGGCGTGCTGAAGCAGCGGATGGGCTTCGACGGGTTCGTGATCAGCGACTGGCAGGCGATCGACCAGCTGCCGGGCGACTACGCGAGCGACATCCGTACGTCGATCAACGCCGGCCTGGACATGATCATGGTGCCGACGAACTACCAGGGCTTCACCCAGGGCCTGACCGAGGAGATCGGCGCCGGCCGGATCCCGATGACGCGGATCGACGACGCGGTCCGCCGGATCCTGACCGAGAAGTTCAAGCTCGGCCTGTTCGAGCACCCGTACGCCGACACGTCCAACGCGTCGTCCATCGGATCGGCCGCGCACCGCGCCGTCGGGCGCGAGGCCGCCGCGAAATCCCAGGTACTGCTGAAGAACGACGGCAATCTGTTGCCACTAGCCTCGACTGCCAAGGTGTACGTCGCGGGCAGCAACGCGAACGACCTCGGCAACCAGATGGGCGGCTGGAGCATCAGCTGGCAAGGCGGATCCGGTGCGACGACCACGGGTACGACGATCCTCGACGGGATCAAGCAGGTGGTGCCGGACGCGACGTTCAGCGCCGACGCGTCAGCGCCGCTCGAGGGTCACGACGTGGGCGTGGTCGTGGTCGGTGAACGCCCGTACGCCGAAGGAATCGGGGATGTCGGCAACGGTCACGACCTGTTGCTGTCGGACACCGACAAGGCCGCTGTGGACAAGGTCTGCGGCGCGATGAAGTGCGTCGTACTGATCGTGTCCGGTCGTCCGCAGGTGATCGCGGACCAGCTCGGCAAGATCAACGCACTGGTCGCGTCGTGGCTGCCGGGGACCGAGGGCGCCGGGGTCGCGGACGTGCTGTTCGGCAAGGTCCCGTTCAGCGGTCGCCTGCCGGTCAGCTGGCCGCGTGCGGAGGACCAGCAGCCGTTGAACGTGGGCGATGCGTCCTACAACCCGCAGTACCCGTTCGGTTGGGGCCTTACGACCCAAGCCGCAACCCGCACCGCGCTGACCGAGGCCCGCAACACCCTGCTGCGTAAGCACGATCCGTACGCGGTGGCGGCCGGGATCGCGGCGGGTGTCGCACTCCAGGTCCGCGACTGGTCGGGGCCGCAGGCAACCATTGCCCTGGCCGCGAGTGCTCAGGCCGCCAAGTTCCTGGAGCGCACGAAGACGGACACCTTCGCCGAGGACGATGCGGTCGTCGGTGTGGCGCGGTGGATCGCGCAGAACCACGTCGGC
Source organism: uncultured Actinomycetota bacterium (assembly GCA_963822475.1). Classification (GTDB taxonomy): domain Bacteria; phylum Actinomycetota; class Actinomycetes; order Propionibacteriales; family Kribbellaceae; genus Kribbella. Next base: position 1,690,003 of record CAWGHT010000003.1, on the reverse strand, counting down.
CAGAACCTGAACGAGCCGGCGTCGAAGCTCATCTCCGACGCCGACCACGCCCTCCTCAGCGGACAACTGAGCACCGCGGTCACGAAACTGACCGCGGCTTCCAGGTAGGACAAGCGTTGGCCGGGACGGTGACCCCTCATCCGTCCCGGCCAACACACCCCAGGCGCGCTACTTCCCCCGCGCGCCGCCCCCTCATTGGTCGGTTCGGACAGGTAGACGCAGGATCCGGCGAAAAGGTTCGAAACGGTCTAGACCGCCGCGAATTCCCGCTCGCGGACGTCCGGCGCGGGCCTGTTCGCGACCTTGTTCGGCCACCAGGCCTTCCGGCCGAGCAGGACCATGATCGAGGGCAGCATCACGATCCGGACCAGCGTCGCGTCGATCAGGACGGCCACGGCCAGGCCTACTCCCATCTGCTTCATCTCGAGCATCCCGAGGGTGGCGAAGACGGCGAACACCGAGACCATCACCGCGGCCGCGCTCGTCACCACACCTGCCGACTCGGTGATGCCCTTGCGGACGGCGTCGCGTGGCGTCAGCCCGTCCGCGACCCCTTCGCGGATCCGGCCGAGGACGAACACGTGGTAGTCCATCGACAACCCGACCAGGATGACGAACAGGAACAGCGGGATCCACGACACCACGAACCCGGCCGACGTGAACCCGAGCAGCCCTTCGGCCCACGAGTGCTGGAAGACCAGCGCCAGTACGCCGAAGCAGGCAGCGACCGAGGCCAGGTTCAGCAAGGTCGTCACCACCGCGATCGCCACGCTCCGGAAGGTCACCGCCATCATCACCAGCGTCAACGCCAGCACGAACGCGATCACGAACGGCAGCCGGTCCCGCTGGTTGTTGCCGTAGTCGACCGACTCCGCCGACTCGCCGCCGACCGCCCAGGTCGTCGACCCCAGCGCCGCCGGCGCCAACTCCGTCCGCAACTGACTCAGCGCGGCGTCCGCGTTCGCGCTGCTCTCAGGCAGCACCGACACCAACGTCAGCACCGCGGTCCCATCCGCCTGCTTCATCGTCTCGCCCGGCGGCACGACGAACTTGCCGCTCTGTACGGCGGACTCCTGCAGCCCGGTCAACGCCGCGACCGCACCCTCGCCCTGCGCGACGACGGCGTACGAAAGACCGCCCTGGGACGGGAAGTTCGCCTGCAGATCCTTCAGCGTGCGTACTTCGGGGATGCTCTGCGGCAGCGTGTTCAGATCGGACGGCTCGGTCTTCATCCCGAGTGCTGGTACGGCGAGCGCCACCACTGCGATCGCGGACAGCGACAGGGCGGCGCGCGGGTAACGCAGTACCGGAGCCAGGATGCGACGGCTGATGCCACCCGGACCGATGCGACGGTTGAGCCGCCACAGCAGCGGGACGCGCGGCCGGTCGACCCGGTGACCCAGCTTCGCGAGCAGCGCGGGCAACACAGTCAGCGAACCGAGCACCGCCACCGCGACGACCACGATCGTTGCCGTCGCCATCGAGGTGAAGGTCGCGTCCTGGGAAACGTACAAGCCGGCCATCGAGACGATCACGGCGAGACCGGACACGACCACCGAGTGCCCCGAGGTGGCCGCGGCGATCTCGACCGCTTGCAGGGTGTTGCGACCCTTGAGACGTTCCTCGCGTTCACGTTTGAGATAGAAGAGCGAGTAGTCGACGCCGACCGCCATCCCGATCAGCAGTACGACGTTCGCCACTGAGCCGCCGTCCGGGAACAGATAGGACAGCGGCGCGTAGAAGCCGAGGGCGGCACCGACCGCCGAGAACGCCAGCAGGACCGGGATCCCGGCCGCGATCAGCGCACCGAAGGCGAGCAGCATCAGCACGAACGTGATCGGCAGGCTGAGCTTCTCCGCCTTCGCGAGGTCGGAACCGACCTGCTTCCAGATCCCCGCGTCGACCGACGCGCTGCCGGCCTGCGTGATGCTCAGGTCAGGGTTCGCCTGCTGCACCTCGGCGGTGGTGGCGACGATCTTCTCGATGTGGTCGGAGGCGTCGTCCGCCGTACCTTTCAATTCCATCGGAACGAGTGCGGCCTTGCCGTTCTCCGACCAGACCGGCTGTCCGACGGACCGGATCGAGTCCAGTGCCGCGAGCTTCTGCTGGAGCTGAGCGATCGCCGTACTCGCGGCTGCCTTGTCCAGCTGTCCGTCCGGGTCGGTCAGCAGGACGGTCTCGGTCGGGTGCTCGCCCAGTCCTGCCTTCTCGATCAATTCCGCGGCCTGGCCGGACTGGCCGACCCAGGTGGCCTTGTTCTCCGCCTGCTGCTTCGGGATGACCACCGACATCCCGACCGCGACGACGACGAGCAGCAGCCAGAGGCCGATCGCCCGCCATGGATGAGTAGCACTCCAGCGCGCAATGCGCACGGTTACTGATCCCCTGCTCACCCTGTCCCCACCTCTCCGTTGGTTCGGTCAGGACGAGCCTGGCCCGAGCACGGAAGGAACTCAGGAGCCTTGAGCCCCCCGAGGGGGTGGACCTAGGCCCACCCTGCGGCCGGCTCCGCGGTGCGGGAGCGGAGGCGGCGGAGCATTCGGGCGTCCTCGAAGCCGACGGTGCGGGCGGCGGATTCGACGGTGGTGCCGTGGCCGATGAGGTGTTCGGCTCGTTCCAGACGGAGGAGCTGCTGGTACCGGAGCGGGGTGAGGCCGGTGGCGGCGGTGAAGATGCGGGTCAGCGTGCGTTCGCTGACGCCGACCTGTCCGGCCAGGTCGGTCAGCGGCAGCCGGTCGGCGTACCGGGTGTCGATGACGTCCTGGACGCGGTGCGCGAGGTCGTTGAGGTGATCCCGGTGGCGGAGCATCGCGGATTCCTGCAGTTCGTCGCCGTTGCGGCGGGCGTAGACGACCATCTCGCGCGCGACCCGGGCCGCCGCCTCGGCACCGCGGCCGACCGCGACGAGGTGCAGCGCGAGGTCGATACCGCTGGCGATCCCGGCGGACGTGATGACGCGGTCATCCTCGACGTACAACACGTCGCGCACGATGATCGCCCGCGGGTACCGAGCGGCCAACTCGTCGGTCAGGTCGTGGTGCGTCGTGAAGCGCCGCCCGTCGAGCAGACCCGCCCACCCGAGCGCGTCGGCTCCCGAGCAGACGCTCGCGACCGACCCGCCCGCGGCATGGTGCGCACGCAGTCGTTCGCGGAACTCCGGCCCGATCGGAGGCTCCGGCGACAACCGCGGCGACCGCCATCCCGGTACGACGACCAGGTCCCCCGCATCGAGCTCCGGCCACTCCAACTGAGGCCGCAACGGCACGCCCTGAGCGGTCACGATCTCCTCGGATTCGGCGACGTACGAGACCTCGTACCCGTACCCGAAGTCGTTTGCCGTCGTGAAGACCTGTGCCGGCCCGGCCAGATCCAGCAAGTGGAGCCTCGGCACCAGTACGAAGACCACGCGAGTAGGGCGCATCCGGTCAGGATGGCATGGGTACGCCGGTGAGCTCGTCGAGCGTCCGGATGGTGGCGAACCGGCCGGCCAGCGCGTACTCCGTGCGCTCGACGACCTGCTCCGCGGTCAGGGTCCGCGGGTCGGCGAGGATCTCCTCGACGGTCGCCTCGTCACGGATCGACCAATGCGCCAACGCCATCGTCGCGGTCGCCTCGGTGACGAACACGACGTCGTACCCGAGGTCGGACGCGACGCGCGCGGTGGTCTCGCAGCACTGCTCGGTACGGATGCCGGAGACAACGATCTCGCTGACGCCGTGCTGGGTCAGCAGCTGCTGCAGATTCGTTGTGGTGAAGGCGTTGTGCGATGTCTTGGTGAGAATCGGCTCGCCCGGCAACGGTTCGAGTCCGTCGATCAGCTGGACGTGTCCGTTGGCCGGGTCGAACGCGCCACCGGTCCCGGGCTCGGTGTGCAGCACCCAGACGACGAGATCGCCCTTGTCCCGGGCCGCGCGCACGAGGCGGTCCACGCGCTCGGCGATGTCGGGGTTGTTCACCAGCTGCCAGTTCGGGCGGACCCGGAACGATTCCTGGACGTCGATCACGATCAGTGCGGTTCGGCTCATGACCTCATCTTCGCCCGCGCCCGACGTACCGCTGAAGGCTCGATCGGGCCCTGGACCGGACCGATCCGGTCACCACCGTCTCAGACTCGCAGAGATCGGACGAATTCACACCGTTCCGAACTGTTCCAAACACTGGTCCAGCGCGCTTATCGTGCCAAGGTCTGCCACCTACAACGATTGAGCTCCAACGATTGAGGGGATTGCGATGCCCGATCACCTGCCCCGCCGCCAGGTCCTGCGGACCGCCGGCGCCCTGGGCCTCGGTGCCGCCGCCGCGGGCGCGCTCAGCACCACCGCTGACGCCAGTACCCAGGCCAGTTCGGCTGCTGGTACGCCGGATAAGTTGAGAACCATGGGCGCACACCACGGCAAGCTCGAGATCCGCAAGGACCCGTTCGGCACCACTCCGGAAGGTCAGAACGTGGACGTCTACACGTTCACCAACGGCCGGGTGACGATCTCGATGCTCACCTGGGGCGCGACCATCCAGAAGGTCGAGACGCCGGACCGCCGCGGCAAGACCACGAACATCAGCCTCGGCTTCGACAACCTGCCGGACTACGCCGCACTCAGCCCGTACTTCGGCGCCACCATCGGGCGGTACGGCAACCGGATCGCCAAGGGCAAGTTCACCCTGGACGGGACGGCGTACCAGATCCCGGTCAACAACGGCGAGAACGCACTGCACGGCGGCCCGCTCGGCTTCGACAAGAAGGTGTGGAAGGCCAAGGTCGTCCGGACCGACAAAGCCGTTGGCGTCGCGTTCACCTACGTCAGCCCGGACGGCGAGATGGGCTTCCCTGGTGAGCTCACCAGCACCGTCACGTACCTGCTGGACAAGCGCGACGACCTGCGGATCGACTACCACGCGACCGTGGCCGGCAAGCCGACGATCGTGAACCTGACCAACCACGTCTACTTCAACCTGCTCGGCGAGGGCAACGGCACCATCTACGACCACGTGCTGGAGCTGAACGCGCCGAAGTACACGCCGGTCGACGCGACGCTGATCCCGACCGGCGAGATCGCTCCGGTCGCCGGTACGCCGTTCGACTTCAGCAAGCCGACCGCGATCGGCAAGCGGCTCCGCGGCGACCACGAGCAGCTGGTCTTCGGCCGCGGGTACGACCACAACTTCGTGATCGGCGGGCAGCCGGACAGCAACGGACTGCGACTCGCGGGACGTTTCTGGGAGCCGGAGCACGGCCGCACGATCGAGGTGCTCACCGACGAGCCGGGCGTCCAGTTCTACAGCGGCAACTTCCTCGACGGCACGTTCCTCGGCATCGGCAACAAGGCCTACCGCCAGGGCGACGCGTTCGCCTTCGAGACCCAGCACTTCCCGGACTCGCCGAACCACTCCAACTTCCCGTCGACGGTCCTCCGCCCCGGAGAGACCTATAAGTCCACCACCATCTACTCCTTCGGCACCAAGTAGCTGTCGTTCCCGGCCCTTGCCTGGCGTTCGCTACGGGCGCACGCTGGGCAGGGGTGGGGGTGACAGGTGGCGGCACCGGCGATCGCGCGCGCCCGCGGCCCCGGGCCGTGGGCACTGTGGGCCACTGTCGTGGTGGGCCTCGGCACGCTGCTCGTCTCGATCGCGCTCGCGATGGCGGGCGACGAACTGGTCCGGCCCGGCCTGCAGGCGTTCCTGTTCAACTGGATCACCATTCCGTACCTGATCAGCGGAACGCTCGCGTGGTGGCGCCGGCCCGAGAGTCGCCTCGGCCCGCTGATGATCGCCGCCGCGTTCGTGATGGCCCTGACCGCACTGCAGTGGTCCTCGCTGCCAGCGCTGCACTCACTGGGCAACCTCCTCGACATGGTGCCGTCCGCCATGTTCCTGCACGTCTTCCTGGCCTATCCGACCGGACAGCTGGCGACCCGACCGCGCCAGCTGGTCGTCATCGCCGGCTACGTGAACGTCGCGGTTCTCCAACTGGCGAAGATCCTGCTCGGCAGCAACCCGGACAGCCTGCTCGCGATCACCGCCCAACCGGCGCTCGCGAGCCGCATCGAGCAGTTCCAGCTGATCGCGATGAGCGCCCTGCTGCTGATCGGCACCGTGCTGCTTCTGGTACGCCGACCAAGCCCGGGCCGCGCGCGGAGACGGCCGGCGACACTGCTGGTGGACACCTTCGGACTGGCACTGGTGATGCTCGCGCTCCTCTACGTCGCAGGTCTGCGCGGCTGGCCGCAAATCGAAACCGTCCGGCACATCACGTTCGCCGCCCTCGGCCTCGCGCCGGCCGCCTTCCTGCTGGGCCTGCTGGACGCTCGGCTCGCCCGCGCCGACGTCGGCGCTCTGCTGATGGAACTGCGCGCGCATCCGACCAGCGATCTGCGCGAGCCCCTGGCGCGTGCCCTGCACGACCCGTCCCTCACCCTTGCCTATTGGCTACCGCAGTACGGCACCTGGGCCGATCCGGACGGTCAGGCCGTCACCCTGCGAGGCCTTGACGAGGGACGCGCGACCCGGGTCATCCACCGCGACCACGAGCCGATCATCGCCCTGGAGTTCGACCGATCGCTCGAGGACGAACGCGAGCTGCTCGACGCCGTCGCGGCAGCGGCCGGAATCGCCTTGGAGAACAACCGACTGCAGGTCGAGCTCCGCGCTCGTCTGCAGGAGCTGCAAGGTTCACGGGCCCGGGTCGTCGACGCCGAGCAGAAGGAACGACAGCGACTCGAACGGAACCTGCACGACGGCGCCCAGCAGCGCCTGGTGGCCTTGGCACTCGAACTCGGACTGCTCGCCAACAGCTCCCCGGGCAGCAGCGAAACCGCGGCACGGCTGCTGCAGGCCAAACGTGAGGTCGCCGTCTCCCTCGACGAATTGCGGGACGTCGCGCGCGGCATCCACCCCGCCGTACTCACCGGCCACGGCCTGGCGGTCGCGCTGGAATCCCTTGCCGCACAAGCCGCCGTACCCGTCGAGCTCGACGTCGCGATCGACGGACGGCTGCCCGAACGCGTCGAGGTCGCCGCGTACTACGTCGTCAGCGAGAGCCTGACGAACATCGGCAAGCACGCAGAGGCAAGCACCGCCTCGGTCAGCGTCACCCGGACGGCGGACGCGATCGTCGTCGCGGTCGTCGACAACGGGATCGGCGGCGCGGACACCGAGCGTGGGACCGGGCTGCGCGGTCTCGCCGATCGGGTCGAGGCCGTCGGCGGACAGTTGCGGATCTGGAGTCCGGCGGGCCACGGGACCCGGCTGGAAGCGGAGTTCCCATGCGAGTAGCGATCGCCGAGGACAGCGTGCTGCTGCGCGAGGGACTCACCCGGATCCTCGAGAGCGCCGGCCTGGACGTCGCCGCGGCGTACGACAACGCCGACGACCTGCTGCGGTACGTCCGCAGTTTCCCGCCCGAGATCGCGATCCTCGACATCAGGCTGCCTCCGACGCACAACGACGAGGGCATGCGCGCCGCCCTGCGGATCCGCGAGCAGCATCCGGGCGTCGGCGTACTGGTGCTGTCGCAGTACCTCGAACTCGGCCTGGCGATGCAGCTGCTGTCGGAGTCCGCCGAAGGTGTCGGCTATCTGCTGAAGGACCGGATCAGCGACGTGGACGACTTCGTCGGCGCCGTACGGCGAGTGGCCGGTGGCGGCTCGGCCGTGGATCCGAAGATCGTGTCCACCTTGCTGAAACGCCGGCGTGGTGACGATCCACTCGCGGTGCTGACTCCCCGCGAGCGAGAAGCGCTCGAACTGATGGCGACCGGCGCCTCCAACCAGGGCATCGCCGACGCGCTGACGATCACCCTGCGGGCTGCGGAGAAGTACGTCTCCGGCATCTTCACCAAGCTCGGCATCCCGTCCACCCGCAGCGAATCCCGCCGGGTGCTCGCCGTACTGCTCTATCTGCGGGCCTGAGACACCAGAAACCCGAACCCCTCCTCCACCGGCCGCCCGGTCTCCCGAACGCGCCAGGAAACGCGAGTCTCGACGTAGACCCCGTCCCTGGAGGAACCAGTGCACAAATCCCGCGTGATGCAGAACGAACCCGACCCGCCACGCCGGCCGGACCGTGCACCGAGTCCCCAGCCACCCGCGATTCCCAGGAGATCCGTCATGACCTTCATCCGCAATCATCCCGTCGTCAGCTTCTTCGTCCTGGCCTATGCGCTGGCCTGGGCAGGCGTCCCGTTCGGAAGCTTCTATGCTCCCGGCGCCCTGGTCGCCGCACTCGTCGTCGTCTACCTGACCGAAGGCTTCGCCGGCCTGCGTGCCATGGGCGCCCGGTTGATCCGCTGGCGGGTCCGCTGGATCTGGTACGTCGCCGCGATCGCCGTACCGCTGGTCGTCCACCTCGTGACGATCTCGCTCAACCAGGCCCTCGGCGCTCCGGCTCCGAACACCGGGCAGTTCACGCCCTGGTACGGCCTCGCGGTCGTCGTCGGCATGATCATGATCGACCCGACCGGAGGACCGTTCAGCGAAGAGCCGAGCTTCCGCGGCTACGCGCAGCAAAAGCTCCAGTCACGGCGTACTCCGCTCGTCTCGACCGCGATCCTGGCCGTGGCGATCACCGGCTGGCACCTGCCGCTGTTCTTCATCTCCTCGTTCGGCCTGCAGCCCTTCGAAGCGCTGACCACGGTCGGCGTCACCTTCTGGTACGCGTGGCTGTTCAACCACGCCGCCGGCAGCGCGCTCATCACCCTCATCGCGCACGCCACCGAAGGCAGCATCAACACCAGCGACCTCTGGCCCGCCGGTTCGGACCTGACCCGAGAGACCTGGCTGTACGTCGCGGTGTGGTGGGCAGTCGCCATCGGCCTGCTGATCGTCAACCGCCGCTTCTGGACCACCCCCGCACCAGCCAATGCCACAGCCACAGCCGTCAAGGAGCCAGTGTCATGACCACCACCTCGATTCCCCCTCGTACCCCGCCCGTCGATCGCGCCTGGAGCGGCTGGCGCACCGCGCTGGTCGTCATGGGTTCCTTGCTGGCCCTGGTCGGCGTCACCCTGTTCGCTGTCGGCGGCGTCGGTCTCTGGGCGCAGCATCAACGCGACGACAACGGCTACTTCACCGCCGGACCAGAGCGGGTCAGCACCAGCACCTACGCGCTGTCGGCGCCCGGGCTCGACATCGGCGGCGTCGGACCGGATGCCTTCTACACCGACGACTTCCTCGGCAAGGTCCGCATCGACGTCAAGTCGACGTCCGGTACGCCGGTCTTCATCGGTATCGGTCCGGCCGCCGACGTCGCGGCGTACCTCAAGGGAGTCAGCCACGACGAGGTCGCGGACTTCGACGTCGATCCCTTCCACCTGACGACCACAGCCCGTCCCGGCGACAAGCCGGCCGCCCCGCCCGCCGACCAGACGTTCTGGGTCGCCTCCGGCACCGAAACCCTCAACTGGACCGCCCGCGGTGGCGACTGGTCCGTCGTCATCATGAACGCCGACGGATCCCAGCAGGTCGACGCCGAACTGAGCGTCGGCGGCACCCTCCCAGCCGTCGAGGGCATCACGATCGGCGCCCTGATCGGCGCCGTCCTCCTGCTGCTGATCGGCTCCGCCGTCGTCGTCTCGACGATCACGACCCGCCGCACCTTCAGCGGCTAGGCCGTCTTCACGATGCCGCCGTCGATGAGGTAGTCCGCGCCGACGATGCTCGCTGTCAGTGGCGAGCACAACTGCACCACCAGCGCGGCTACCTCGGACGGCTCGATCAACCGGCCGGTCAGCATGCCGGTCTGCTGCGGAAGCGCGGCCAGCAGATCCTCGTGCGGAACACCGAGCGTCCGCGCGAGCTGACCGCCGTACTTGTCGGGATCGGTCCACAGCGCCGTCCGCACCGGACCGGGCGACACGGTGTTCACCCGCACCCCCTGCGGACCGAACTCCTCGGCCAGCGCCTTGCCCAGCGCGGTGAGCGCGGCCTTCGCGGTCGTGTACGGCGCCGGTCCGCTCGACGGCATCCGGGCGCTGTTCGAGGACACGTTCACGATCGCACCGCCCTGCCGGAGCAGGCTCGGCAACGCCGCTCGCGTCGTACGCACGGTGGCGAAGTAGTTCACCTCGAACAGCTGGCGCCAGACGTCGTCGCCGACTGCGAGGAATCCACTGGCCAGTTCACCGTCGCCGCCACCGACGTTGTTCACCAGCAGGTCCAGCTCCCCGACCTCCGCGAGCGCGGCCGTCACCGCCTCCTCGGGCCCGTCCGTCGTCGCGAGATCCGCGGGTACGACGTACGCACCGGTGTCACGCAGTTCCGGCGTACTGGTCCGCGCGACCGCGACGACCCGCACTCCCTCGGCAACCAACTGCTCGACGACAGCCAGGCCGATCCCCCGGCTGGCCCCCGTGACGAGCGCAGTCTTGTCCTTCAACTGAAGATCCATCTCATCATCCCTAATCGAGTCTTGGTTGACACTGAAAACCTACTACTTGCTACACCATTGTTGCAAGTAGCGTGAGAGACGTGACTTACGGGTAGTCTTTTCGCATGACCTCCAGTCCTGCCCGCCCGCTGCGCGCCGACGCCGAGCGGACGGTGCGGACGATCCTGGAGGCGGCCGAGCGGGTCCTGAACCGCAATCCGTCGGCCTCGATGGAGGAGATCGCCTCAGCGGCCGGCGTCGCCCGGACGACCGTGCACCGGCGGTTCGCGACCCGCGAGGCGCTGGTGACCACGATGAAGACCTGGGCGTCGACGCAGCTCGCGAGTGCCGTCGACGAGGCGCGGTTCGACACTGCGCCGCCCCTTGTCGCGCTCTACCGGGCGACCGCGAACGCCCTCCAGGTGAAGCTGTCCTGGGGCTTCTCGATGAACAGCGCACTGGCCGCGAGCAGCGACAGTGACGAGATCATGGCCGGCGTCGTCGCCTCCTGCGATCGCCTCTTCGCGCGACTGCAAACAGCCGGCGTACTGCGCGCCGACGTCGACCTGGTGTGGGCACGCCGCGTCTACTACGCCCTGCTCCACGAGGTCGCCCAGAGCAGCGATCCGGACGAGACCGACATCGACACCTTGGCGACCCAGGTCGTCGACACACTGCTGCGCGGCGTCGGCAGCCCGAACGCCCAGCTGTAGCCATACGACGCGCCGAAACTGCAGGCAAGGGTCGCCTAACTTAGGGTCGGGGTATGACTGAACCGGTTCTGCAGATTCCGTTCGACGATGCGTTTCGGTTCGATCCGTCGCCGACCTTCGCCGCGTTGCGGGAGAACCGGCCGGTGGCGCGGGTGCGCACGCTGGCGGGGGCCGAGGTCTGGCTGGTGACGCGGTACGACGACGTGAAACTGGTGCTCGCGGATCCGCGGTTCTCGCGCGCCGCTGTGGTCAAGCAGGGAGCCCCCCGGGTCGCGCTGGCCAAACCGATGCCGAACAGCCTGACCACCACCGACCCGCCGGAGCACAGTCGGCTCCGACGGTTGGTGGTGCCAACGTTCGCGCATCGGAAGATCGAGCAGACCCGGCCGTGGGTCGCGGACGTGTCCGCGCAGCTCGCCGAGGACGTGGCACAGGTCGGCGACGGTGCCGACATCAGGCAGTTGGTCGCGCTGCCGTTGCCGATCCAGGTGATCTGCCAGCTGCTCGGCGTACCGTACGCCGACCGCGAGCAGTTCCGGGAGTGGACCGAGCTCGGGTACAGCATGAAGATGGCCGAGAAGGACCTCGTCGAGGACGCGATGACCAACCTCACGGCGTACATCGAGGACCTGGTCACGAAGAAGCTCGCGAACACCTCGGGTCCCGCGGAGGACCTTCTCGACGAGCTGGTGCGTGCCCGCGAGGAAGGCGATCGGCTGAGTCAGGAGGAGCTGATCGCGTTCGGCGTGAACCTGCTGGTCGCCGGACACGAGACGTCGGCCAACCAGATCTCCAGCTGTGTCGCCACCCTGCTGCGCTGGCCCGAGAACTGGGCACGGCTGGTCGAGGAGCCCGAGCTGATCCCGTCGGCGATCGAGGAGCTGCTGCGGTTCAACAGGTTCAGCGAGGTCGGCCAACTCCGGGTCGCGATCGAGGACATCGAACTCCACGGCGTACAGATCAAGGCCGGTGAAGGGGTGATGGCCGCGCTCAACTCGGCGAACCGGGACCCGCGGGCGTACGACGCTCCCGACGAGCTGCGGCTGGATCGCCGCGACAACAAGCACATGTCCTTCGGCTTCGGACCGCACTTCTGCCTCGGCGCACAACTGGCGCGGATCGAGCTGCAGGAGTCGCTGGCGGCCCTCGTCCGGCGCTTCCCGCGGATGAGTCTCGCGAAGCCGGCCGAAGAGCTCGAGTGGCGCCGCGTACTGGTCAGCGGTCTCGCAGAACTGCCGGTGAACCTCAACGTCTGAGGTCCACCGGCAGTTGATGCGTCAGTTCGGCGAACTGAACACGAGGCCGTGCTCGGCCTCGTACTGCTCGATGAAGCGCTTCGCCATCGGCTCGCTGCAGCTCACCGCACGCGCCAGGTTCGCCGCGGTGCGCTCGTGACCCTCCGGCCAGTCAGCGAGCATGTTCCAGGCGCGCGTGCGCCTCTTCTCCAGGTCGGTGGGCTCCGGCTCCGGCTCCGATTTCGCGACGACGACCGGCGCCGGGTCGGGCAGGACGGGCTCCACCTTCGGGGTGGTGATCAGCGCCGGCGGCTGCGGATCGGCAGGGCCAGCGAACGGTGATGGTGGCTTCGGCTTCTCCACCAGCGGTTCCGCCTTCGGCTGCGGGGCGAACGGCTTGAGGCTGCTCGCCGTACCGTTGACGACGTGCTGCGGCTCGCTCTCGTCCTCGACGACAACGGCCTCGGAGACGTCGCTGTCGGTCGGATCCGGCTGATCGACGATCGCCATCAGCTCGCCGGTCCAGGCGTCGTCGTCACGCAGTCCGACGCCGGTGCCGTCCGCACGCCGCGGCTGCCCGCCCTCGAGCACCCACACGGCGGCGGGTACGGCGGGACGGTCCTCGGGCTGCTCCGGCGGCGGTGAGATCGCCTTGGTCAGCTTGCTGGTGATGACCTCGTAGTTGATCCGCTCCTCGAGCATCCCGGCCAGCCGGTCCGGGTCGTACGTCGTCTCGGCGATCTTCGCCAGCCGCTCGTCCTGGTGCTCGGAACGGATGTACTCCGCGACGGTGCCGGCGATCGCGTCGCGCCGGCTCTTGTTCCGGATCTGGTGCTGGGCCGCGCGGAGGCTCTCGTACAGGCCGTAGCCGTGCTCGATCGCCAGCGACCGCGCCAGCCAGGTGACCCGTGGCTCACGGGCCCACTGGACGATGCCGTACACCGGACCGGTCTCGCGCATCTGGCCCGCACGACGGAGTGCGTCGCGGCGACGGGCCGAGCTGTGGATCAGCCAGAGCACGTACGCGAACGCGGACAGACCGCCGAAGCCGAAGGCGAGGAACCGCTCCTCCGGCCGCCAGTGGCCGACCACGTTGAAGACGACCGCGACGAGCGCCGCGAAGAACGACATCGCACGGTACGCGTAGGCCTGCTCGCCCTTGCGGCGGCGCAGGTCGGCGAGTGCCGCGGTCGCGACACCACCGAGCTCGAGCACCGCGACCGCCGGGGTGACGAGGACGATCTTGAGCAGCTGCGAGAAGCCGCTGTCCGGCCAGGGGATATGGGTCACGCCGGCCCAGACTTGGCCGACCAGCGCCGCGGCAGCCGCGGTCGCGTAGAAAGCGTAGGCGACTTTGTCCGCACCGGTGAGGGGTACGTTGGCCAGTTCGCCAGTACTGGTTGTGCTGGTGTTCTCCTGCAAGACGTGCTCTCCTGACCGGTTTGGGCTCTCCGGCAGTTCGTCGGGTGGGTGGTACGGCGGCCCCCAATACAGCGCGCTGCAAGAGGCTACCGGTTTCCGGCCCCGAAAGGGGAGGCGAATCCGGAAACGTCTCGAACCTCCCCACTCTTACCACGGTTCTAACCTGTCAATTCAAACGCGTTGTGGGGTCGGCTCGGTGATCCGTAGGGTCGGCTCCGTGATCCCGACCGTGCGCTCGCTCCCCGATCCCGAGGCGCTGGCCGCCGAGCTCGGCACCCGCTACCACCTCGCCTTCATCAGTTGCACCCTGCTCCGTTCGCTGGTGAACGACGTCTACGAACTGGCGACCGACGACGCCCGTTACGTCCTCAAGCTCTATCGGTACGGCGGCCGCGGACCGGACGAGATCCGTTGGGAGACAGGGCTTTCGGAGCACCTGCGCGCGTCCGGCGTACTCGCTCCACCGGTCCTCCCGCTGCCCGACGGCGACACCGTCGGGCTCCTCGAGACACCCGAAGGTCCCCGGCCGTTCACCCTGCTCGGGTACGTCGAGGGCAGCAAGCCGTACCCGCCCTTCACCGACGAGTTGTACGCCGACTTCGGCCGGCAACTCGCCGCATTTCACGATGCCGCCGACAACTACACGTCGCCGTACTACCGGCCGCCGGCCGATCTCGTTCACCGGCTGGACCGGCCGCTCGAAGAAATCCTCGCCGTGGACGCCACGGAGGAAAACCTGCTCCGGTCTCTTGCGGGTGCTGTACGGAACAACCTCGCGCAGTACTCAAAGGCAGGAACCTGCCACGGCGACGTCACGATGGACAATGTCTTGCTGACCAATCAGGGACTTCTCCTTCTCGATTTCGACCTCGCCGCGGTCGGGCCGTTGGCGGCGGATTTCGGCGGCGTCGCGACGACCCCGCACTGGGACGCGTTCAAGGCCGGGTACGCCGCCCGCCGGCCGATCACGCCCGAGGACGAGGCGGCGATCCCCTACCTGCAGGTCGCCGGCAGCATCTTCAACCTGTACTTCCACCTCGTCGACAAGCCACGCTGGCGCGGCGCCGAGTCGCGGGACGAGGGCTGGGCCGCGGCCGAGCTCGACGGGCTGCGCGCGGCGGCCGCCGTACTGCTCTGACCTTCCTGTTCTGGCTTCACAGGAAGGTCCCAGGAAACGCGAAGCAACTCTCAGGGCTGGGCGCACATTCTGGGGACATGAAGGTCGCGGCGCGTTCGTTGAGTGTGCGGGTCGCGGCGGCGATGGTGCTGCTGGTCGCGGTGATGAGTCTCGTGATCGGCGCGCTGACGACCGCCGCGATCGGCTCGTACCTGACCAGGCAACTGGACGGGAAGGTCGCCGCCACTCAAGGGCGCGCGATCGGCGCGCTCAAGAACGGCGGCCCGCCGCCGGACGCCCCGCACGGGCAGGACGCGGGCACGGTGACGGTCTACACGGAATCGTCCACGGCCGTCGGCAACGTGATCACCGCCGACGGCAAGCTCACCGAACTGTCGGACCAGGCGGTCGGCGTACTCGACGATCTGGACGACGGTCAGAACAAGACGGTCGACCTTCCGGATCTCGGCGAGTACCGCGTGCACGCGACGAGCGTCGGACAGGTCACCGTGATCACCGGGCTTCCGACCGAGGACATCCAGAACACGATCAACAGCCTGATCGGGTGGGAGGCGCTCTTCGGCGGGATCGGCGTACTCACAGCGGGCGGGGTCGCGGTGTTCGTCGTACGGCGTCAACTGCGGCCGCTGCGCCGGGTCGCGCAGACCGCCCGCGAGGTGGCCGGTCTGCGGCTCGACACGGGCGAGATCGGGATGACGGCACGGGTGCCGGATCAGCTCACGGACGAACGTACCGAGGTCGGCCAGGTCGCGGTCGCGCTGAACACGCTGCTCGGGCACATGGAGAACGCGCTGGACGCGCGGCATCGCAGCGAGCAGCAGGTGCGGCAGTTCGTCGCGGACGCCTCGCACGAGCTGCGTACGCCGCTGACGACGATCCACGGGTACGCCCAGCTGAGCTTGCACCAGGGCGATCCCGAACTGTTCACGCACGCGATGGGCAAGGTCCTGGTCGAGACCAGCCGGATGGCGTCGCTGGTCGAGGACCTCCTGCTCCTCGCGCGGCTGGACGCCGGGCGGCCGCTCGACAGCCGCCCGGTCGACCTGTCCCGGCTGGCCCTCGACTCGGTCACGGATGCGCGGATCGTTGCCCCCAGCCACCATTGGGAGCTGGATCTGCCGACGGAACCGATCATCGTGATCGGCGACGAGCAGCGCCTGCATCAGGTCGTCGCCAACCTGCTCACCAACGCCCGCCGGCACACCCCACCCGGCACCACGGTCACTGTCGCCGCGACCAGCAGCGATCGTTCCGCCCTGCTCACCATCCACGACGACGGCCCCGGCATCCCCGCCGACCTGCTCCCCAACGTCTTCCAGCGCTTCACCCGAGCCGACACCGCCCGCAACCGCTCCACCGGCGGCGCCGGCCTAGGCCTCTCCCTAGCCCAGTCCATAACCCAGGCCCACCAAGGCACCCTCACCCTCACCTCAACCCCCGGCAACACCAACTTCACCCTCGCCCTCCCCCGCTAACCCCATTTGCCTGGCCCACCCACCAATTTGCCTGGCCCACCCACCAAGTCGGGGGTTCGCCACCCTGGTTGCGGGTGTGGAACCCCCCATCTGGTGGGTGGGCCAGGCAAATGCGGTCCCGCGGGGTGGTGGGTCGGGTTAGGTGGCTAGGGCTTTTTGGGCTTGGGTTGCTAGGGAATTGGCGCGGTTGTCGTCGGTTAGGCCGTCGGCGATTAGTACGGCGTAGCGGAGGCGGAGGGTGTCGTCCGGCGGGGAAGGGGAGTTCTTCGGTGAAGAACGGGGCGGGGCAGACTGCGGCGAAGTCCTCCGAGCGGACGAACCACTCGGGTGGGTGGCGGACGTTGTCGGTGGCGTCCGCCACGATGATCGTCGACGCGGTGTCGGTCTCGTCCTGGCGGGCGGTGAAACCCATCCACGCCGCCCGCTGCCCGCGCAACTCATCGCCGCCCTTCCCCTGCGGCGCAAGGATCGTGCCGTTCGTGAACGACCGCGGCCCCCGCCAGAACAACCCGCCGTACCCAGCGTTAGGCCGACCCGCCGTAGTCGGACTACCGATCTGAATCAGCTCGCCCGACACATTCGTCATCGCGGTCTCGTAAACCAACACCCAGCCATCGTCCGCGAGCCGCACGGTGATCGTGCGAGCCTCGTCGACAACATGCTGACCGCCCTGCGTGTGCCACGACAACTGATGCGCGAACCGCACCTGATCATCCGACACATCCAGCGCATCAACCCGGTCGTGATCCTGCGACCCGTTGTTGCCTAGCGCCTTGTACCCGTTCTCCTTGGTGTACGTCGGCCCGCCCCAGAAGTTGTCGTGCCCGAAGTGCGGCAACGACCACGACATCCCCTTGTGCCACAGGTGATCCCACGGGCGGTACACGCTGACCAGATCGCCGGTCAGCGTCCGGATCGGGTGGAAGTACGGCCGCGGCGACTCGTACTGCGGGTCGTCCGCCTTGTACACATAGGTGAACAGCTCGCCGCCGCCCGCCGTCACCTGGATCGATTGGTTGACAGCATGATTGCAGCCAAGATTCATGCGTTCTCCCGTGGTGGTTGCACTGTCCATGGCGCCCCGATCTCGCTGAACAACGCCAGCTCGTCCGAGGCCCGGTCGATCCAGTCCTCCACGTCGAGAACGATCGGCCGGCGCTCCAGTCCTTCGCCTTCCCAGCGCACCAGTTCGGGCGGGATCACCGCCGGGTCCGGTGCCGTCCGCACCGCTTCGACCACGCGGGTGAACCCACCCGTCGCGGCCAGCGGCACGTACAGCGGGACCGTCGGATCCGCCCGATGTGCGAGCAGGTTCTCCAAGAGATCAGCTCTGCCGTACTTCGTCTCACCGATCAGGTCCGACTGGTACGTCAGGACCGCACGCCCCTCCGACCCGTGCACGATCACCGTCGCCTCGAGGTGATCGACGGCGCACAACGTCACCGCGATCAGGATCGGCGTACCGCGGCTGGTCGTGATCCGCACCGCGGAGGTGTCGTCGGACTCGATCGGGTTCGCGCGGTACAGCTCGGTCTCGATCGACCGTACGTCGTCCACGCCGGTCGAACCGTCCAGCAGCAGGGCCGCCGCGGCCGCGTGCGCGAGCGGGTTCGTCACCGCGCCGTCGACGACATCGACACCGTCGAGCCGCCGTTTGCCGGACCACCGCGCACGCTGGAAGTACCGGGCCTTGCGCACCCACTTCCCCACCGCGCTGATCCCGCGGATCTCGCCGAGCTGCCCTTCGGCGACCATCGCCGCCAGCTTCAGCGTGGCCTCCGAGGCCTGCGCCTGGAAGCCCACCTGACAGCGCCCGCCCGGTCTCGGCCACCACCGCGGACAGCTGCTCGAACTCGGCCATCGACGCCGTCGGCGGCTTCTCCAGCAGTACGTCGGCGCCCGCGCGCATCGCCAGCTCGGCCAGCGGGACGTGGGTCTGGATCGGCGTACAGATCACCACGACGTCGACCTCGGTTGCCGCGAGCAACTCGTCCAGACCGCTGAAGACCTGGACGCTCGCGGGCAGGTCGTCCGCGCCTTGCGGATCGGCGACCGCGACCAGTTCGGCCCGGCCGGCCTCCGCCAGCCGGGCGACGTTGCGTACATGGGAGGCTCCGTGGCCGTGGATTCCCACCACGGCCACGCGGGCCCCCGTCATCGACAATCAGTTGCCGTCAGCAACACTATTTGAGCTCCCCGTTGACCTCGTCCAGGAACGCCTTGGCCGCCGCCTCCGGCGCCTGCCGCCCGAACAGTACCTCGGTCGTGTACCGCTGGATGATCTTCTCCACCTGACCGCCACCGACCGGCGGCGCCGGCGACGGGTCACCGAGATCCTGCTTGATGTCCTCGATGAACTTCGCGGTCGCGGCGTCTTCCGGCTTCAGCTTCGGCGTCACGTCGGCGCGGACCTCGGTGTTCGGCGGCACGCCCCGCTCGGCGAGCAGTACGCCACCGGCGGCCGGGTTGTTGGCCAGGTAGTTGACGAACTCCGTGGCCTCCTTCTGGTGCTTCGACCGCGCCGAGATCGACCAGAACATCGAACCCTTGTAGTACGAGCCGTTCTTCGCGGCCTGGCCGTCGGGGCTCGGGATCCGCAGCAGCTTCAGCTGCTGCCCGGTCGCCTTGCTGAAGGCCACCAGCTGGTTGCTCCAGATGAAGCTCATCGCGAGCTTGCCGGTCGCGAACGCCGACTGGTCGAGCGACGCGTTCATGTCCTGCGAGATCGCCTCGGCCGACGGGATCGCCTTCGCGTCGCGGAGCTTCAGGATGTACTTGAAGAAGTCGGTGGTCTTCTCCGGCGAGACGCCGAGCTTGCCGTCCTTCGTCCAGAGCGACTCGCCGTTCTGCCGGGCCCACAGGTTCAGGCCGGCCTCATTGGTCCCGAGTGCGCCGGTGCCGGTGACCTTGCCGCCGGTCTTGGTGGTGATCTCCGCGGCCGTCTTCGCGAAGTCGTCCCAGGTCCAGGTCTTGTCGTCCGGGATCGGCACGCCGGCGGTCTTGAAGGCTGCCGGGTTCACGACCACCGCGAACGAGTTGATGCCGGCGTTCAGCCCGTACAGGCCGCCGTCGAACTCACCGGCGCCGAGCGTGTCCGGCTCGAACTTGCCGGTGTCCAGACCGTCGGCCTTCTTCAGGTCGAGCAGCGCGCCGCGGTCGGCGTACTCGCGCAGGTACTTCTCGTCCATCTGGATGATGTCCGGCGCGTCGTTCGCCGCGACCGTGGTGGCGAGCTTGTCCCAGTAGCCGGACCACTCGCCGAACTCGCCCTTGATCGTGACGTTCGGATGGTCCTTCTGGTACGCGTCGATCACCTGCTGGGTGAGCTTGGTCCTGGTGTCCGATCCCCACCAAGTGAATCGGAGCGTGACCTTGCCGCCGTCGGAGGACGACGACGCACCACCGGAGTCGCCGCCGCAGGCGCTCGCCGCCAGCAGCGTGACGGTGACCGCGGCCGCGGTCAGGGCCCGTAGGCCGCGTGGGATGTGCCTCATGAGGTGCACCTTTCAGGGGTTACTTGATGCCGGTGGTCGCGATGCCCTTGATCAGGAACCGCTGGCCGAGCAGGAACGCGAGGAAGACCGGAACGAGGGACACGACCGACATCGCGAACATCGATCCCCAGGACGAACTGGAGGTCGAGTCGACGAACGACCGCAGTGCGACCGGGACGGTGTACATGTGCGGGTCGGTCAGGTAGATCAGCTGGCTGAAGAAGTCGTTCCAGGTCCAGATGAACGTGAAGATCGTCGTGGTGGCGAGCGCCGGGACCATCAGCGGAAGGATGATCCGCAGGAAGATCGAGGCCTTGCCGCAGCCGTCGATCCGGGCGGCCTCGTCCAGCTCGCGCGGGATGCCGCGGATGAACTGCACCATCAGGAACACGAAGAACGCGTCCGTGGCGAGCAGCTTCGGCACGATCAGCGGCAGGAACGTGTTGATCCAGCCCAGGTTGCGAGAACAGGATGTACTGCGGCACGATCACGACGTGGATCGGCAGCATGATGCTCAGCAGCATGATCGCGAACCAGAACTTCTTGCCCGCGAACTCCAGCCGGGCGAACGCGTACGCCGCCATCGAGCAGGACACCAGGTTGCCGAGGATCGAACCGAGCACCACGATGCGCCGAGTTCAGCAGGTAGCGGGTGAACGGCTCGGTCAGCGCGTTCCAGCCGACCCGGTAGTTCTCGATGTGCAGGTCCTTCACCAGGATCCCGGGATCGCGGAAGATCTCGTTGCCCGGTCGCAGCGAGCTGACCACCATCCAGATCACCGGGTACAGCATCACCAGCGCGGAGCCGGCCAGCAGCACGTGGATCACCAGCGGCCGGATCCTTGCCCAGGTGATGGCGCCGGCACGCGCCGTGCGGTGACTGTCGTGCGGAGCGTTTCAGTCGTCATAGAACACCCAGTACTTCGAGGCGAAGAAGTTCGCGGCGGTGAAGACCCCGATGATCACGAGCAGGAACCACGCCATCGCGGAGGCGTAGCCCATGTCGAAGTTCCCGAAGCCCCGGTCGTAGAGGTACAGCGTGAAGAACATCGTCGAGTCCGACGGTCCGCCGCTGCCCCCGGAGACGACGAACGCCTGGGTGAACGACTGGAACGCGTGGATGATCTGCAGCACCAGGTTGAAGAAGATGATCGGCGTCAGCAGCGGCATCGTGATGCTGAAGAACCGCCGCAGCACGCCGGCGCCGTCGACGGACGCGGCCTCGTAGTACATCGTCGGGATCTGCCGCAGGCCGGCCAGGAAGATCACCATCGGCGACCCGAACGTCCAGACGTTCAGTACGACGAGGGTGCCGAGCGCCGTACTCGGGTCGGAGATCCAGCCCTTGCCCTCGATGCCGAACACGTCCAGCACCTGGTTGAGCAGGCCCGTGGTGCCGAACACCTGCCGCCACAGGATCGCGATCGCGACACTCGAGCCGAGCAGCGACGGCAGGTAGAACACCGAGCGGTAGAACGCCATACCGCGGACGCCGCGGTCGAGGACGACGGCCAGCAGCAGGGCGATCGCCAGCTGCAGCGGGACCGAGACGAACACGTAGGTGAACGTCACCCGGAGCGAGTTGTGCAGCCGCTCGTCGGACAGCATCCGGGTGAAGTTCTCCAGGCCGATCCACTTCGGCGCCTGGATCAGGTTGTAGTCCGTGAAGGACAGGTACAGCGAGGCCACCATCGGCCCGATCGTGATCAGGAACAGCCCCAGCAACCACGGCGCCAGGAAGAGATAAGCGGCCAGGTTGTCCTTCTTCTGACCTACCGGTTTCTTTCCCCGCAGACTGCCCAGCTCGCCCAGCGCACTCATGGTCACCTTCTTCGGAAAGCGCTTGCCTTGGCCGGTCAAACTAGTACAAGAAACCGGTTCCCGCAAGAGTTCATCGATGTAGGAAACGACCGGATCCGGACCCGTTGCGAGGTATTGACAGGACAAAGTTCCGCCGCGACAGTTCTGAGCATTTGGCAACCGTTTACCGACGGGAGATCCCGATGCTGCGACGTACATTTCTCACTGGTTCGCTGACCACAGTTGCGCTCGGCGCGCTGCATCCAGGTGCGGCTCGTGCTGAGGTAGCTGCCGTGGACGAGGACTTCCTGACCCTGCTGACCGAGGCGAACCAGAAACAGATTCCGCTCGTGCTCGGCAACTTCCAGAACGTTTCCGACAGTGTCCGGACCGTGGCCCGCAAGGCCCGCCGGCTGATTTCCGGCTATGTCTGGGGAAGGTCGTCGTACCACCACGACGCCACCCTCCTCGGACCGCTCGGCTGGCTGGTCGACCAGCTCGCCGCGCGGCAGCACGAGGACGGCCTGTACGACGTCGGCAACCTGCACTCGCCGCCGGACAGCGCTTTCGCGATCCAGGACGTCTGCATGCTGTACGCGCTGCTCGACGCGGACGCGTCTGCGGAGACCGCGTCGATGCGCGCGACGCTGGCCTCGGTGATCAAGAAAGCCGGGCCCGCGTTGGCGACCGGCGGCGTACACACGCCGAACCACCGGTGGGAGGTGTCCGCGGCGCTGGCTCGGGCCAACCACCTGTTCCCGGACCGGCGGTACGCGGCGCGGATCGAGGACTGGCTCGACGAGGGCATCGACGCGACCCCGGACGGGATCTACAGCGAGCGGAGTTCGACGTACGCCGCCGAGGTGACGAACCCGTGCCTGCTGACGATCGCGTGGCTGCGCGACAAGCCGGCGCTGCTGGACTACGTACGGCGGAACCTCGACGTGACGCTGTACCTGCTCGAGCCGAACGGCGAGGTGGACACGACCGCGTCGCGGCGGCAGGACCAGAAGGGCGTGCGCGAAGTCTGGTGGTACCTGACGCAGTTCCGCGAGCTCGCCCTGCACACGCACGACGGGCGGTTCACGACCATTGCCAAGAGCATCGAGGCGCGCGGCACGGGCGAACTCGGCGATTTCCTGGCTGAGGTGCTCGAGCGGCCGGAACTGTCCGCCGTCCTCCCGGCCGCGGCAGCGGCTCCGACGAACTTCGTGCAGCACTACCCGTCGCAGGCCTCGGTCCGGATCCGGCGAGAGGCCCGGACCGCGACGGTGTTCGGCGGCACCGACTTCCACGACCTCCCGTTGATCTCGTCGGGCCTCTCCACGAACCCGACCTTCTTCAAGCTCCGCAACGGCGCGGCGATCCTCGACTCGGTCCGGCTTGTCGCCGCAGTTCTTCAGCACCGGGCATTTCCGCAGCGACGGGCTCCGTCGGCTGGGTGCGAATTCCTTCCGCCTGTCCCAGGAGGTGAAGGTTCCGTACCACCTGCCGCTCCCCAAGCGCTACCGCCGCTCGGACGGCCAGTACGCCCTCACTCCGGACGGCCGCTTCTACGCGGCGATGGATTTCGGGCACCGGCCGAAGCAGTACCGGACGTTGCGGACCGAGGTGACGGTGACCGAGGTCGGCGGCGGCTACGACCTGGCGTTCGAGTTCGCCGGCGACGAGACGGCGTACGCGATCGAGCTGTGTTTCCGTGCGGGCGGAACGCTTTCCGGCGTCGACGCATTGGATGCTGCGGGCAACTACCAGCTGACGTCCGGGACCGGGAGCTACACGGTCGGCTCCGAGCGGATCGAGTTCGGACCCGGGAACGGCGCCGCCCGGGTCGCCATGGATCCGGGCGAGCGCTACACCTACCTGGGTGGCAGCCTCACCCCGGACGGACTCCGCGTGTACCTGACCGGCCGCACGCCGGGCCGCCAGGTGCTGCAGTTGCGCACCTCCTGATTACCCGGCTGTCCGCACGACGGTTTCGAGCGAGCCGTCGTGCGGAATCCGGAGCACGTGGACCCGGCGCCGCTGGTCGCGCAGATAGGTCCGCGACGACGTGCTGAGCGTCGCCGTACGCCGTCCCGACCAGGTGATCGTGATCGTGGCCCGTCCGCGGCGGATCACGATGCCGTCGGCGGTCGCTGTCCGCGTCTCGCCGTACGGCACGACGGTCCCGTCGGAGAAGACCACCTCGTCGCCCGGCTGGAGCACCAGCGGGACCTGCTCGGTCGCGGCGCTCGACGCGGTCACCCGGCGGCTGACCGAGTGCGAGCCGATCACGAGCTCGGTCGACACCGAGCCGTCGGGCGTGCGGTAGCGGACGCGATCCTTCGACGGGTACTCCGCGATCAGGTTGCTCTCGGCATCGGCCTTGCCGTCGCGGACCGTGCCCCAGCAGCCGGTCGCGGTCTGCTGCGCGTGGATCACGGTGCCGGCCGCCGGGTGCCAGAGGAATCCCGTTCCGGCCTTGACCGCGCTGCCCTGCCGCTCACCGAAGAAGGCGCCGAGGTACAGGCCGGGTCGCCGTACGTAGAGGTAGTCCTGGTTGCCGTAGTCGTCGTGGCGCCGCTCGGTGAAGTCGTCGCGGCGCAGGTACGGGATGTTCGCGATCGCGGCGCGCTTGGCGGACCGGGTCGGCAGCGTCTCGCCGTACGGCGCGTGCGCGATGATGCGCGGCGACGTGTCCTGCTTGGCGAGCGCAGGCACCGGAGCCGCGTCGTCGGCCCACGCCTGCCGGGTCGCTGCCTTGTCCTCGCGGGACGTGAAGAAGGCTCCGAAGTCCGGTACGGCGGGGACGAAGTGCGAGCCGAGGATGCTCCGGTCCGGGTCCGGGGTGACGTCGTCGTAGAACGCGACCGAGGTCCGGTCGGAGACGGCGTAGTACGTGAGCCAGCCGGAGCCGTCCGGTTCGCGGAGCAGGTTGTAGCCGAACCAGTCGGAGAACTTGCGCGTCATCGAGACCAGCAGCGGGTTCTTGGTCTGCAGGTAGAGCTCGGCCATCTCCGGGAGCATGACCTCGAAGTTGTAGTTGATGTCCATCCCGCGCGGATCGTAGAAGAACCCGGCCGGGCTCTGCGCCCATTTCGCGACGAACCGGATGCGGTCCTGCAGCTTGGTCCAACGGGCCTGGTCGGGCAGCAGCCGCAGGGTGAGCGCCGACCCCGCGACACCGGCGACCGCCTGGTTCGTGTACTCGAACGGGTCGTCCCAGACGACCGAGTTGCCAGGGTCCAGGTACCAGTCGACTCCCTTGCGCAGGACGGCTTCCAACTGGGTCCGCCGGCTCGGCAACGCATTTGCCTGGCGAAGGTTCGCCAAGGTCTTGGCCAGGTAGCCAATGCCGAAACCGCTGGATGCCTTTCCGCGCTCGCCTGGCGAGTACTCGGGCCACGAGCCGTCTGGGTTCTGCAGCGCCAAGTAGTGCTGCAGGGCTGCGTCGAGTCGGCCGAGCAGGGCGTTGTCGCGGTAGTACGGGTTCCAGGACCGCTTGTTCGCGTAGAACCAGCTCAGCGTGAAAACGTGTTCCTGAACGCGCGAGTTGAACGGTTGCGACGGCGTCCGCCACCAACCGCCGCCCATGAATCCGTACGGATCCGTGTCGACGATGTCGTTCGTCATCGGCGCGAGGATCACCAGGTACCCCGCGAACCGCTGTTCCCCGGGCGCGAACAGCCGTCGGTCGGGTGCTCCGGCCGGCAGGTTCGCCAGTAGTGGAAGGCCGGCGGCACGAGCCGGTGCCGACATCATCGCGGGCGCGAGCCCAGCACCGGCAGCCGCGGCGCCGAGCAGGACGGTACGACGTTTGACGTGCATGAATGCTCTCCTCGGAACGATCGGAACGATCGGAACTGCGGGCGAGTTTTCTGCGCCGGACCGACCGTGGTCAAGACCTTGGCTTTGGTAATCCGGATTAGCAGCCGCAGCGAACCCTTGACGACGATCCGGCGACTGTTCTAATGTCCCCGGCAATCCGTATTACCGTGAGGATCGATCGATGCCGGACAAGGCGACCACCCGACTCACCCAACGCGACATCGCGCGACTGGCGAAGGTCAGCCAGACGACGGTGTCGCTGGTGCTGAACAACCGCAGCGAAGCGACCGCGCGGATCCCGGCCGAGACCCGGGACCGGGTGCTCAAGGTGATCCGCGAGACCGGCTACCAGGCCGATCCGCTGGCCCGCCGGATGACGAAGCAGCGCAACCAGATCCTCGGCGTGTTCACCTACGAGTCGGTGTTCCCGAGTGCGAGCGGCGACTTCTACCACCCGTTCCTGGCCGGTATCGAGGATCGCGCCGAGCGCCTCGGGTGGGACCTGTTGCTGTTCACCAGCGCTCCGGTGACCGAAGGGCATCGCCGGATCTTCCACGAGAACAACCGGCTCCGGATCGCCGACGGCTGCCTGCTGCTCGGCCGCGAGATCCCTTCCGACGAGCTGGCCCGGCTGATCGCCGAGGACTACCCGTTCGTCTCGGTCGGTCGCCGCGACGACGCCGGCGCCCCGGTGCCGTACGTCGGCGCCGACTACGGCACCGCCACGCGGACAGTCGTCGAGCGGGCGCGGGAACTCGGCCACCGGCGGATCGCGTTCGTCGGGCTGGGCGTCGGCGCCGAGTCGTCGGCTGACCGTCTCCGGGGCTTCCGCGAGGCCGCCGGCCCGCGTGCACCACATGTGCCGACCCTCGATCGTTCGCCGGGCGAGGTGCTCGACGACCTGCTCGATCGACGCATCACCGCAGCGTTCGTCGAGGAGCGGGCCGATGCGATCGCGTTGTACGCCGCGGCGGCCGAGCGCGGGGTCGACGTACCGGGCGACCTGTCCGTGGTCGCGCTCGGTGACTCGACGCGGCCTGCCGCCAGCGATCTCGACTTCTCCGGCTTCCACGTCCCGCGGCGAGCCATGGGAGTACGCGCGGTCGAACTGCTGGAGGCGGTCCTCAGCGGGACCGCCACCGAGCAGCAACTGCTGCTCCCCTGCGAGCTGACCGACGGAATCACACTCACTTCACCCAAAGGTGCCTGAATGCATACCGATGTACTTGTGATCGGCGGCGGACTCGGCGGCGTGGCCGCGGCTCTCGCCGCGCTGCGTGCCGGTCGCTCGGTGATCCTGACCGAGGAGTTCGACTGGCTCGGCGGACAGCTGACCAGCCAGGCCGTCCCGCCGGACGAGCACTCCTGGGTCGAACAGTTCGGCGTCACGGCGTCGTACCGGACGCTGCGCAACGGGATCCGTGACTATTACCGCCGCCACTACCCGCTCACCGAGGCATCGCGGGCCGCGACCAACCTCAATCCGGGCGCCGGGCACGTGTCCAAGCTCTGCCACGAGCCTCGCGTCGCGCTCGCCGTCCTCGAGTCCATGCTCGCTCCCTACCGAGCCACCCGCAGGCTCCAGGTGCTGCAGCCGTACCGGCCCGTGGCCGCGGACACGGACGGCGATCGGGTCACCGCGGTCACCGTGCAGCATCGCGACACCGAGGAGCGGTTGACGCTCACCGCGCCGTACATCCTCGATGCGACCGAGACCGGTGAGCTGCTGCCGTTGACCGGGACCGAGTACGTGACCGGGTTCGAGGCGCAGGGCGAGACCGGCGAGCCGAGCGCTCCGGCCGAGGCGCAGCCGCTGAACATGCAGGCGGTGTCGTACTGCTTCGCGGTCGATCACGTGGACGGGGACCAGGTCGGGGACAAGCCGGCCAACTACGCGTTCTGGCGGAACTACCAGCCGTCGTTCTGGGGCGATCGCCTGCTGTCCTGGACCGCGCCGAACCCACGGACGCTGGAGAGTTCGCAGCGGACGTTCACCCCCAACCCCGACGACGACCCGCTCGCGGTGGTCGCGGACCAGCGGCGGACGGGCGGCGACACGAACCTGTGGACGTTCCGCCGGATCGCGGCTCGCCGGCACTTCGTTCCGGGTGCGTACGAGAGCGACATCTGCCTGGTGAACTGGCCGATGATCGACTACTTCGAGGGCCCGGTCATCGACGTACCGGATGCGGCCAAGCATCTCGCGGCGGCGCGCGAACTCTCTCAATCCGTTCTGTACTGGCTGCAGACGGAGGCACCACGACCAGACGGCGGCACCGGCTTCTCCGGGCTGCGGTTGCGGGGCGACCTGGTCGGCTCCGCGGACGGTCTCGCGCAGGCGCCGTACATCCGCGAATCCCGGCGGATCAAGGCGGAGTACACCATCGTCGAGCAGGACCTCTCGGTCGAAGTCCGCGGTGCGCAGGGAGCGATCGAGTACGACGACAGCGTCGGCATCGGGATGTACCGGATCGACCTGCACCCCTCGACCGGCGGCGACAACTACATCGACGTGGCCAGCAGCCCGTTCCGGATCCCGCTCGGCGCGATCATCCCGCAGCGCGTCGAGAACCTGCTGCCCGCGAACAAGAACCTCGGCACCACGCACATCACCAACGGCTGCTACCGGCTGCATCCCGTCGAGTGGAACATCGGCGAGTCCGCCGGCGCGCTCGCGGCGTTCTGCCTCGACCGCGGCACCGCCCCGCGCGCAGTCCGCAACACCCCCGCCCTGCTCGCCGAGTTCCAGGACCGCCTGGTTGCTCAGGGCATCGAACTCGCCTGGCCGGACGTCACTGGCTACTGATGGAGGACTGACCGATGAAACTCCGTTCCCTGACAGCGGCCACGGTGGCCGCGGCTCTGCTGGCCCTCGCGGGCTGCGGCGGGTCGTCCGACGGCGACTCCGGCTCTTCCGGTCCGGTGGACCTGCGGATGACGATCTGGAGCGCCAACGCCAAGCACCTGGCATTGTTCGACCAGATCGCCGCCGACTACAAGAAGGACCATCCCGAGATCGGCAAGATCACCTTCGAGTCGATCCCGTTCGACAGCTACACCACCACCCTGACCACGCAGATCGGCGGCGGCAACGTGCCGGACCTGGCGTGGATCCTGGAGAGCACCGCACCGGACTTCGTCAGTTCGGGCGCGCTCGAACCGATCGACAAGGACGCCGACCTGGTGCCGAGTACGACGACCAACTGGGAGAAGGACGGCAAGCTCTACGCGTACCCGTTCTCCACCTCGCCGCTGGGGGTGTTCGTGAACACCGACCTGGTGAAAGCGGCGGGGCGGCCTTCTCCGGCCCAGCAGATCGCGTCCGGGACCTGGACCTGGGAGGAGGCCGCCAAGACCGCGTCCGCCGTACAGGCCCGTGGGAAGGGCGGGGTCGTGGTCGGTGACTTCGACTACAAGGGCTGGGACACGCTGAACTCGATCTGGTCCGGCTGGGGCGCGCGGCCGTGGAGCGAGGACGGCAAGACCTGCGGCTTCGACCAGCCCGAGATGGTCGACGCGATGACGTTCATCCACAAGCTGATCTTCACCGACAAGGGGATGCCGGGCCCGGGCGTCACGAAGGACTTCTACGCCGGTGACTCGGCGATGATCCTGACCCAGATCAGCCGCGCGGCGCTGCTCGAGAAGTCCAAGTTCAAGTGGGACCTGGTGCCGCTGCCCAAGGGCCCGTCGGGTGAGTACTCCGTCGTCGGGCAGGCCGGGATCGGTGTCTTCAAGCGCGGCAAGCACGCTGACGCGGCCAAGCAGTTCCTGGCGTACTTCAGCAACGCGGAGAACGCGGCCAAGCTCGCGCAGTTCTTCCCGCCGCCGCGCAAGTCGCAGCTGAACGCCGCGACGCTCGCCAAGGCCAACCCGTTGCTCAAACCGGCCCAGCTGCAGAGTGTCGTCATCGACGGCATCCAGCGCGGCGACATCAAGACCAGCCATACCGGGTACGCCGAGCTGCAGCAGACCGTCCGTGCCGCCCTCGACCCGCTGTGGAAGCCGGACGCCGACGTGAAGACGGTGATGTCCGGCGTCTGCTCGAAGATCAACCCCCTGCTGGCGAAATGACCTTGCTTCTCGACAAGCCGGCGCCTCCCCGGGCGCCGGCGGAGCGTGCGCCGTACTGGACGATGCGGCGGCGGGACACCCTGGCCGGATGGCTGATGGTCCTGCCGCAGCTCGCCGGGATCGTTGCCTTCGTCATCGTTCCGCTCGGGCTCGTGGTCTGGTACAGCGTGCACGAGTGGAACGTGCTGGGCGGGACGTTCGAGTTCGTCGGCGGCGACAACTACGCGGCGCTGGCCGACGACCAGCGGCTCGGTCCGGTGCTCAGGGCAACAGGTTTGTTCTCGGCCGGGCTGGTGGTGCTGAACCTCAGCCTGGCGCTGTTCCTCGCCGTACTGCTGAACCAGAAACTCCGCGGAACGGTGGTTTTCCGCACGTTGTTCTTCTCGCCGGTCGTGGTGACGCTGGTCGCCTGGACGATCGTGTGGGGTTTCCTGCTGCAGGACAACGGCGGGCTGAACGGGTTCCTGAACGTGCTCGGGATCGACGGGCCGAACTGGCTGCGATCCGGCGGTACGGCGATGGCGTCGGTGATCGTGGTCCAGCTGTTCAAGAACGTCGGCCTCAACATGGTGCTGTTCCTCGCCGCGTTGCAGGGTGTTCCGGTGGAGCTGTACGAGGCGGCCCGGATCGACGGCGCGTCCGCGTGGGCGCGGTTCCGTCGGGTGACCGTGCCGCTGATCAGTCCGACGATCCTGCTGACGATGATCCTGACCATCGTCGGCTCGCTGCAGGTGTTCGCGCAGATCGCCGTACTGACCCAAGGCGGACCCGAGACGTCGACGACCGTGCTCGTCTACTACCTGTACCAGCAGGCGTTCCAGTTCCATCACTTCGGGTACGGCTCGGCGCTGTCGCTGCTGCTGTTCTTCATCGTCCTCGTGCTGACCGCGGTCCAGTGGCGGATGCGTCGTAGGTGGGCCTTCTATGAGAATTGACAGAGCCATGAGGCTTAAGTTGCTGATCTACGGCGTACTGCTGGTGTGCTGTGTGCCGTTCGTGTTCCCGATCTGGTGGATGGCGACGACGTCGCTGAAGCCGGTGGCCGAGATCTTCGCGTTCCCGCCTTCTTTGCTGCCGGGGTCGCCGACGTTGGACGCTTATCGGCAGGTGTTCGAGCTGCAGCCGTTCGGGCGGCAGTACCTGAACAGCCTTTACATCGCTCTGGTCGTCACTATCGGGACGCTGGCGGTGTCGGCGCTCGCCGGGTACGCGTTCGCGCGGGTCAAGTTCCGCGGCGCCGGGGTTGTGTTCGTCGTCGTACTCAGCGGGCTGCTGGTGCCGAACGAGGTGACGATCATCCCGCTTTACCGGATGTTCGACGCGTTCGGGCTGGTGGACACACATTGGCCGCTGATCCTGATCCCGATGCTCGGTGCGCCGAGCGTGCTGGCGACGTTCATCATGCGGCAGTTCTTCATCACGCTACCGATGGAGCTCGAGGAAGCCGGCCGCGTCGACGGGCTGGGTCGCTTCGGCCTCTTCTGGCGCGTGTCCCTCCCACTGGCCCGGCCGGCGATCGGTGCGGTGTCGATCTTCACCTTCCTGCACAGCTGGAACCTCTACCTCGAGCCGATCGTGTTCCTCTCCTCGAAGCAGAAGTTCACCGTCCCACAGGCCCTCACCCAGTACGTCGACGCGTACGGCGGACCGATGTGGAACACCCAACTCGCAGCCGCAACCCTCTCCGCACTCCCCGTCCTCATCATCTTCGTCCTAGCCCAACGCCAATTCGTCGAAGGCCTCGCCCAAACCGGTTTGAAGGGTTGAGACAATGGCAGGGTGAGCTTTCATGCTGCTGCCTTCATCGCCACCAGCCTCGACGGGTACATCGCCCGCGCCGACGGGTCCATCGACTGGCTCACCAGCCGGGCCGAGCACGCCGGCGAGACCGGGTACGACGAGTTCCTGGCGTCGGTGGACACCGTCGTACTCGGGCGCAACACGTACCAGCTGGCATGCACGTTCGGCAGCTGGCCGTACGAAGGCAAGCAGGTCGAGGTCCTGAGTACCACGCTCGACCCCGACACCGACGACCGCATCCTCGTCCACCGCACCCTGGACGGCCTGGTCGAGACCCTCAACGACCGCGGCGCCCAACGCATCTACGCCGACGGCGCCGCCACCATCCAAACCTTCCTCACCGCAGGCCTGCTCAACGAACTAACCATCACCACAGCCCCCGTCCTCCTAGGCACCGGCATCCCCCTCTTCGGCCCCATCCCCACCGAAATCCCCCTAACCCACAACGCCACCCGCACCCTAAAGGCCGGCTTCACCCAATCCGACTACTCAGTCGTGCGCTGAAGTCGGAAGAGCCGGGGTTATCTGCTCGACGCGGGGGCGGGGTGACCGGGCGGTACGACGGCGGGCGGGCGACGGTGGGTTGTGGGGACAGGCGCTGGTGACTGGGGACAGGCAATACCAGGTTCCGACCCACCACTACCTGTCACACGACCCCGGATCGGGCTGATCACCACCCACATCGGACAAGGAGAGCCGGATAGCCAGCTCTTGTGATGCAGATGTGGATGGTGGATGCGTCCGGGATGGCGCCGTGCGCGGCCGGGCGTGCATTTTGGACAGGACGTGTCGGTCTGCCGGGTAGTGCACCTGAGCGTGACTGTGGTCGTGCGTACGGTGTCTCACCGGTGCTCTACCTGTCGACCTTGCACGCCATTGGCCGACTCGGCGGCCGCATGGGATTGAGCCGACGGTCGTGGTGGCTGGAGACAGGAACCGGCGAGTGGAGACAGAACTTGGTGGGTCTGGACCTGCTATTTCTTGTGCAAGCCCACCAGTTGAGGTGCCAGCCCCCGGCTACCCGCCCCGTTCGTCGCTTCTACTCGATCACCGGTAGTGCAGTTGTTGGGCTACCTCGGTGGCCCAGTAGGTGAGGATTGTGTCGGCGCCGGCTCGGCGGATTGAGGTGAGGGTTTCGAGGATGGCCTTGTCGCGGTCGATCCAGCCGTTGGCGGCGGCGGCCTCGACCATCGCGTACTCGCCGGAGATGTTGTACGCCGCGACCGGGACGTTCACGTGGTCGCGGATCTGGCGGAGGATGTCCAGGTACGGCAGCGCGGGCTTGACCATCACGATGTCGGCGCCCTCGGCGATGTCGAGGTCGACCTCGCGGATCGCGTCGCGGGCGTTCGCGTTGTCCTGCTGGTAGGTCTTGCGGTCACCGGTCAGCGACGAGTCGACGGCCTCCCGGAACGGCCCGAAGAACGCCGACGCGTACTTCACGGCGTACGCCAGGATGATCGTGTCGAGGAATCCGGCCGCGTCGAGCGCCGTACGAACGACCCCGACCTGCCCGTCCATCATCCCGGACGGTCCGACGACATGCGCGCCGGCGGTGGCCTGCGCGACACCCATCTCGGCGTAGACCTTCAGCGTCGCGTCGTTGTCCACGCGCCCGGAGGAATCCAGTACGCCGCAGTGCCCGTGGGACGTGAACTCGTCCAGGCACAGGTCCGACATCACCAGCAGCGCGTCGCCGACCTCGGACACCGCGTCCCGGATCGCGACGTTCAGAATCCCGTCCGGGTCCAGCGCACCGGACCCGACCTCGTCCTTGGAGTCGGTACGCCGAACAGCATCACGCCGCCGAGCCCGAGCTGCGCCGCCTCGGCGATCGCCTTCCGCGCCGTGTCCCGGGTGTGCTGTACGACGCCCGGCATCGACTTGATCGCGATCGGCTCGCGCGCGCCTTCCCGGATGAACATCGGCAGGATCAGCTGCCGCGGCTCCAGCGTGGTCTCCGCGACCAGCCTGCGCACCGCTTCCGACGACCTCAGCCGCCGCGGCCTCACTTCCGGGAATCCAGGCATTTCAGCTCTTTCGACGTGAACCCGAGCGACGCTCGGACGGACGGGTGACCGGCTCGCCGGCCTCCACCATGGTGTCACGCCGATCCGCACCGAACCGGGCGAGTGCGTCGGCCAGCTCCTCGGCGGACGGCGACTCGGCCATCGCGTCGACCCGCAGGCCGTGCTCCTCGGCGGTCTTCAGCGTCGCCGGGCCGATCACCGCGATCACCGTCGATGCGTGCGGCTTGCCGGCGATGCCGACCAGGTTCCGCACCGTCGAGGACGAGGTGAACACGACCGCGTCGAACTTGCCGGACTTGATCGCCTCGCGGGTCGGCGCGGGCGGCGGAGCGGCCCGGACGGTCCGGTACGCCGTGACGTCGTCGACCTCCCAGCCGAGATCGGTCAGGCCCGCGACCAGCGTCTCGGTGGCGATGTCCGCGCGCGGCAGGAACACCCGGTTGATCGGGTCCAGCACCTCGTCGAACGGCGGCCAGTCCTCGACCAGCCCGGCGGCGGACTGCTCACCGGACGGGATCAGGTCCGGACGGATGCCCCAGGCCCCGATCGCCTCGGCGGTCTTGTCGCCGACCGCCGCGATCTTCAGCCCGGAGAACGCCCGCGCGTCCAGCCCGTACTCGTCGAACTTCTCCCGGACCGCCTTCACCGCGTTGACCGAGGTGAACGCGACCCACTCGTAGCGGCCCTCGACCAGACCGCGGATCGCCTTGTCCATCTGCTGCGGGTTGCGCGGCGGCTCGACCGAGATCGTCGGGACCTCCTCGGGCATCGCGCCGTACCGACGGAGCCGGTCCATCAGCGGGCCGGCCTGGTCCTTGGTCCGCGGGACCAGGATCCGCCAGCCGAACAGCGGCTTGGTCTCGAACCAGGACAGCGCCTCGCGCTGCTCGACGACGGCGCCGATCACGATCACGGCCTCGCCGGTCACCTTCGCGGCCCGCAGGTCGGTGACGATCGTCTCGAGCGTCCCCACCACACTGGTCTGCGAGGTCGTCGTACCGCAGACCGTCGCCGCGACCGGGGTGGACGCGTCGAAGCCGGCCTCGACCAGCGCCGCGACGGTCTCCTTCAGCACCTCGGTGGCGTTCAGCAGGACGAGCGTCTGCTTCGGCTGCAGGCGGCTCAGGTCGAGCTTGTTCTCGGCGAGGTCGACGACGGTGACCTCACGGTCGCCCTTCATGGTCAGCGGGATCCCGGCGTACGTCGGAACCGCGCTCACCTCGCTGACGCCCGGCACCACGTTGAACCCGATACCCGCCTTCTTGCACGCGGCCGCCTCCTCGGCGCCGCTGGAGAAGGTGAACGGGTCGCCGGTCAGCAGCCGGACCACGTTCGCCGCGGACTTGGCCGTCTTCACCACCAGGCGGGCCCGCGCCGCGACCCGCAGCGCCCGGCTGCCCTCGGCGCCGGAACCGTCCACGACCTCGACGCCCGGCCTGCAGTAGGTCAGGAACGCGTCGTGCTCGGGGCCCTCGACAACGACCGCGTCGGCGTTCGCGAGCACGTCGCGGCCCGCGATCGTCAGCAGCGCCGGGTCACCGGGACCGACGCCGACGAATGTCACATGGCCGAGCGGTTTGGTCTGCTTGGCGGTACTGGTCGCGGCCTTCTGAGGTACCGCGGTAGCGGCTGTCTTCGCGCTCACGTCTGCCTTCGCCCTCGTCGTTTTCCTGCTCGTCCTGTGGGCCGTGTCCTTGGCCGCAGTGGTCGTGCCCTGTGCCGGTGTCATGTTCGCTCCAGCAACTCGTTCGCCAGCGCCTTGCCGAGAGACACCGGGTCGTCCACCGGCCCGTTCGCGGAGAGCCGCCGTACACCGTCGTCCTGGCCGAGCGCGCCCCGCAGCCAGAGCTCGGGGCCGTCCTCACCCTCGACCACCTCGGCGAGTGCGCCGACCGGAGCCGTGCACCCTGCCTCCAGCGTGGCCATCAGTTGCCGTTCCGCCGTCACCGCCACGCGGGTCGCCGGGTCCTCCAGCGGGGCCAGCGCAGCCAGTACGCCGGTGTCGTCCGCGCGGCACTCGATGCCCAGGGCACCTTGTCCCGGCGCGGGCAGCATCTGGATCGGATCCAGGGTCTCGGTCACCTCGGCGAGCCGGCCCAGCCGGGACAAGCCTGCCCTCGCGAGCACCACGGCGTCCAACTTGCCGTCGGTGACCAAGCCGATCCGGGTGTCCACGTTGCCGCGGATCCCGGTGCATTCGAGGCCGAGGCCGAGCGCGTCGAGCTGCGCGGCGCGCCGTGCGGCACCGGTGCCGACCAGGGCGCCGTGCGGCAGTTCGCCGAGCGTCAGGCCGTCGCGGGCGACGAGTACGTCGCGCGGGTCCTCGCGGACCGGGATGGCGCCGAGCATCAGGCCGTCCAGCGGTGTGGTCGGCAGGTCCTTCAAGGAGTGCACGGCGATGTCGATCTCGTGGGCCAGCAGTGCGTCGCGCAGTGCGCTGACGAAGATGCCGGTGCCGCCGATCTGCTCGACCGGTGCGCGGTTGACGTCGCCGGTGGTCGTGATCAGGACGAGCTCGACCTCGTGACCGAGCGCGCGCAGCTGGTCGGCCACGATGGTCGACTGTGCGGTCGCCAGCTTGGAGCGGCGGGTGCCGAGGCGGATCATGCCTGCTCACCTCCGGTCGCCTTCGAGTCGGCGCGGGTATTGCTGGTCTCGGCCGGCGTCTTCGCGGCCGTGACCGCGTCCACGGTCGCCTGGTCGAGCGCGAACAGTTCCCGCAGCGCGTCGGCGTACGTCGGTCCGCCCGGATCGCCGCCGAGCTCTTTCACCCGAACCGTCGGGTTGTGCAGCACCTTGTCGACGACGCGACGGATGGTCCGCTCGACCTCGTGCCGCTCGTGCTCGTCGAGCTCGGGCAGCCGGCGCTCGAGGCGGGCCAGCTCCGAGTCGACCAGCGAGCTCGCCATCGCCCGCAGCGCGACCACGGTCGGCGCCACCGAAGCGGCCCGGCGGGTGGCCTCGAACGAACCGGTCTCCTCGCCGACGATCCGGCGTACCTCGTCGATGTCGGCCTGGCTGCCGCCCGCCGTACCGATCAGGTCGGCCAGCGTGATCAGCGTGACGCCGGGAATCCGGGCCGCCTCGGGAGCGACGTCCCGCGGCAGCGCGATGTCGAGTACGCCGAGCGGCCGGCCGTCGGTCGCGTCGCGGATCGTCTCGGCGGGCAGTACGACGCCGCGCGCGCCGGTGCACGACACGACCAGGTCGGCGTCGCGCAAGGCTTCGGGCACGTCCGCGAGACGGATCGCCGTACCGCCGATCCGGTCGGTCAGCGCGACCGCGCGGTCGTAGTTGCGGTTGGCAATGGTTACGGTCTTCGCGCCGCCGTTGAGCAAGGTCTGGGCGGCCAGCGAGGCCATCGAACCGGCGCCGACGACCAGGGCCCGGCGGCCCTCGAAGCCGCCGACCGCGTCCAGGCCGGCCGAGACGACCGAGCGGCCGGCCGAGTCGATCCCGGTCTCGGTGCGGGCCCGCTTGCCGACCCGCAACGCGTGCTGGAACAGGGCGTTCAGGTCGGTGCCGACGGTCTCCAGGTCCTGGCCGACGCGCAGCGTCTCCTTCACCTGGCCGAGGATCTGGCTCTCGCCGACGACCATCGAGTCCAGCCCGACCGCGACCTGGAACAGGTGCGCGACCGCACCTTCCTCGAAGTGCACGTAGAGGTGCTCGGCCAGATCCAGCAGCGGTACGCCGGTGACGTCGGACAGGATCGCGGTGACCTCGTCCATCCCGGCGTGGAACCGGTCGACGGTCGCGTAGACCTCGGTCCGGTTGCAGGTGGCAAGGACCGCGGACTCCGCGACGGCCGCGGAGTCCCGCACCGCCAGGGCCAGCTTGGTCGCCGCGTCCGCGTCGAGCGCGACCCGCTCGAGGACGTCGATGGCAGCGGAACGGTGACTGATGCCGACCACGAGGTAACTCATGCGCCGACACCTCCCCCGACACTCGGGAGATCCGGCATACCGTTCATCGCTGGTAGTTCGGGCACCTGGGGGAGCGCCGCCTCTCCGGACTTTCGTTGTTCGTGGTACGCCAGGATCTGCAGCTCGATCGAGAGGTCCACCTTGCGGATGTCGACGCCGTCGGGCACGGACAGCACCACGGGCGCGAAGTTCAGGATGCTGGTCACACCGGCGGCGACCAGCCGGTCGCACACCTCCTGGGCCGGACCGGCGGGAGTGGTGATGACCCCGATCGAGACCCGGTCGGCCTTCACGATGTCCTCGAGCTGGGCGAAGTCGCGGACCTCCATGTCGCCGATCCGCTCGCCGACCAGGTTCGGGTCGGCGTCCAGCAGGGCGACGATCCGGAAGCCGCGGGTGCCGAAGCCCGAGTAGTTCGCCAGCGCGTGGCCCAAGTTTCCGATCCCGACGATGACCACGGCCCAGTCCTGGGTGACGCCGATCTCGCGGGCGATCTGGTAGCGCAGGTACTCCACGTCGTACCCGACGCCGCGGGTGCCGTAGGAGCCCAGGTAGGACAGGTCCTTGCGGAGCTTGGCCGAGTTGACGCCCGCCGCGGTCGCCAGGTCCTCGCTCGACGCGGTCGCGATGCCACTGTCCGAGAGCGCGGTCAGGGCCCGCAGGTAGACCGGCAAGCGCGCGACAGTCGCCTCGGGGATGCCGCGTTCGGTTCTCGTCGGCGGGCCGGGGCGACGGCTGCTGGCACGCGTCACAATTCTCCTGGGAGCGGTTGGTTCACCGCGGTCTGACGGCCGGCGGCTCTCTTACTCTAGGAGCTTGTGAACGTGAGAACAAAATCGGCGGAAGTGACCCCTACCTCATCAGGGCCTTTCGCAGTCTGGCGGGGTCCACTCGCCAGAAGTCGTGTTGCTTCCCGTCCACGAACGTGACCGGGATCTGTTCGCCGTACTGCGTGAACAACCGGTCGTCCTGCGTGATGTCCACCTCGGACCAGTCCGCGCCCACCTCGTCACAGACCGCCCGGATGACCTCGCGGGCGTCGTCGCACAGATGACAGCCGGGCTTTCCGTACATAAGGACCCTGCTCATCGGTCCGCCTCGCGGAGCCGGCCCTTGGCGACCTTGCCGGTGACCGAGTGCGGCAGGTAGTCCGTCACCTCGATCTCGACCGGGCACTTGAACCGCGCCAGCCGGCCCTCGGCGTACTCCCGGATCGCGGTCACGTCGACGGATGCGTCCGGCAACGGCACCACGAAGGCCTTGACCGCCTCGCCGGTCTCCTCGGACGGTACGCCGATGACCGCGACCTCCCGTACGCCGGGAGCGCCCACCAGCACGTCCTCGACCTCGCTCGGGAAGACGTTGAACCCGGACACGATGATCAGCTCGCGCAACCGGTCGACCAGGAAGAGGTCGCCGTCCGGGTCCAGGTACCCGACGTCGCCCGTCCGGTACCAACCCTCCGCGTCGGGGCCGTCGACGGCGTCAGGCCAGTAGCCGGAGAACAGGTTACCGCCGCGGATCAGGATCTCGCCCGGGTCGTCGCCCTCGACGTCCTCGCCCTGCTCGTCGGCGATCCGGACCTCGACGTTCGGCAGCGGGCGGCCGACCGAGCCGGGCTTCGGCTCGGCCTCGCCCAGAGTCGTGGTGACGCCCGGGGACGCCTCGGTCAGGCCGTACCCCTGGTGGACGTGCAGCCCGGCGGCCTGCTCGAAGCGGTCCGCGAGCGCGCGATCCAGCGTGGACGCCCCGGTCAGCACGACCTTGACGGTCTTGAGCGCCTCCCGCAGATCGGAGCGGGTCAGCAGCGCGTTCAGTGCGGGTGGAGCGAGCGGCAGCCGTGTCACGCCGTACTGGCGGACCAGGGCGAGCGTCTCCTCGGGGTCGAAGCGCTGCTCGACGACGAGCGCGGCACCGGTGGCGACCGCCCAGCCGAGGACCGCGTTCAGGCCGAAGGCGTGGAACATCGGGAGCACCCCGAGCACCACGTCCTCGGGCCCCATCCGGTCCTCGCCGAGCTCGCTGAGGTTCCGCACATTCGCCGCGAGGGCCCGATGGGTCAGCATCGCGGCGCGCGGATCTCCACTGGTTCCGGACGTGTAGAGGAGAACCGCGAGCGTCTCGGGATCCTTCGACGGAGGTAACGGAGCGTCACCCTGGAGCTCGTCGGGGGCCACCGTGCGGACGCCCTCGAACCGGTCCGCGAGCCCCGGTCCGGCGATCGCCAGCCGGGCTCCGGAGTGCGCCGTGACGGCCGCCAGCTCGGGCTTGGTGAGCCCGGTGTTCAGCGGTACGGCGACCAGTCCGGCGCGGAGAATGCCCAGGTAGGACGTGACAAACTCGGTGCTGTTGGCAACCAGGAGCAGCACGCGGTACCCAGGCACCAGGCCGGCCGCCGCGAGCCCCTGCGCGGTCCGGTCGACGGCCTGATCGAGCTCGCTCCAGGTCAGCCGCCGGTCCCCGTCGACCAGCGCGGGACGCTCGCCGTGTCGTTGCGCTGTGTCACGAAGAATGTCCGCGAAATTCACGTTCACCAGGCGAGTCTGTCACGGCCGGGATTCGCTTCGGGACCAACCGTCTTTCACAGAACGGTTGCAGCGGAGCGTAACCACCGATATACAGGTGACTTCGCGAGCGCGCTTCTGCTGAACCTCACACTGCAGAAACCCGCCCGCGGCGGGGACCTTCATGCGCAACGCACCACCCCCGACAGCAGGCTGCTCCGTACCGCGGACGCAGTCCGCTGGCGCATTCGTGACCATCGGACCGGACGGAAGGCGGCACGCCCCAGCCTGTTGACAGCACGTATCTGAGCAGTAACGTTCAGTGCTGTCCCAGTCGCTGTGGCCATTCGCGGATGTGTCGAACGACGTGTCAGTTGAACGGGGAGAACACTTGACCACGCCGGAGCCAAGCCCGGACGGGATGAGACGTGCGGAGCTCGTCGATCGCGCCCAGGCCGGGGACGTCGGTGCCTTCGGTGAGCTGTACGACGAGTACTCGCTCACCGTCTATCGCTACATCTACGCACGGGTGTCGTCCTCGGCACTCGCCGAGGACCTGACCAGCGAAACCTTCGTCCGGGCGCTCCGCGCGCTGGACTCGTTCCGTTGGCAGGGCCGGGACTTCGGAGCCTGGCTGGTGACGATCGCCCGGAACCTGATCACCGACCACTACAAGTCGGGCCGGGTCCGGCTCGAGGTGGTCACCGACGAGATCGAAACCCACGACCGGCAGACCGAAGGCCCGGAGATCGACGTGCTGGCCGCGGCCACCGCCGAGGTACTCCGGGACGCGGTCGCCGGCCTGCCCGACGAGCAGCGCGACTGCCTGACGATGCGGTTCTTCGCCGGTCTGTCGATCGCCGAAACGGCCAAGGCGCTGGAGAAATCCGAAGGCGCCGTCAAGCAACTCCAACTAAGGGCCGTACGGCACTTGGCGAAGGTTATCCCCAAGGACTTGAGATGAGGCGGATGACAACGAACGTCTTTCGTAACCCGTCAGGGAGTTACCTCGTTTGCCTGGTGAGGACCTGTCGGTGACCCCGACTGGCCATTGAGGAGAACGAGAACTCATGAGTGACCTACACAGGGCTCGAGCGCGCGCGGAGTCATTCGCGCACGCCGTCGATCACGGGCCCCGTCACTCCACGCGACTGGGCGATGACCCCGAGTTACTGGAAGCTGTGGAGCTCGTCGGACGGCTGAGGACCGCCGGCGCAGTTGCACCGCGACCGGAGTTCAGTGCCGAGCTGCGGCACCGCCTGCTGGAACAGGCGGCGGCGCGCGCGGCGACGACTGCGACTCCGTTGACGGTGCACACGGCACCAGACGACTCGGACGACCCGCCGGGTAGCGAGGAC
Source organism: uncultured Actinomycetota bacterium (assembly GCA_963822475.1). Lineage (GTDB taxonomy): Bacteria > Actinomycetota > Actinomycetes > Propionibacteriales > Kribbellaceae > Kribbella. Next base: position 1,648,865 of record CAWGHT010000003.1, on the reverse strand, counting down.
GTTGGCGCGTCCGTGACAGATATCCGTCGTCGCCAGGGCCGGAGAATCCGGCTCGTGGCCAGCACCGCCGCGCTGGTACTGCTCGGAGGTGGCATCGGTTCCGCCGCCGCCGCTCAGCAGGCCATGCCCGGCGACACCTTGTACGGAATGAAGCGCAGCATCGAGAACGTGGCGACCAACGTCGGAGTCGGTGACGACTCCCGCGGCCGGCGCGATCTCGAGCACGCGATGACCCGATTGTCCGAAGTCCAGGAGCTGGCCGGCAACGGCGGCTCGGTGGGCACGATCAACGCGACACTGGACGACTTCTCGGCGCAGTCCCGCAAGGGCGTGTCCCGACTGGTCGCGTCGTACCAGCAGGACAACGACGAGAGTTCGATCACCGCGATCACGGCGTTCATCACCAGCGCCCGCCAGGCTTTGGTCGAGCTCGCGCCGAAACTCCCGCCGGAGTCGCTGAAGTCCGGGGTCGAGGCACTGGCCACGATCGAGCAGCTGGCGCAGCACACCTCGGCGGCATGCCCGAAGTGTGCGGCACCGAAGCCGTCGGGCTCGCCGAACAACGGCACCAACAACAACCAGCCGAACCGCACCAGCCCCGGCACCGGTTCCGAGTCGAGCAACCCGGTCAAGGCGTCGTCGAGCCCCAAGGCATCGGCGACGACAGTTCCGACACCGGTCGACTCGACCAGCCTGCAGCCGACCACCGTGCCGACCAAGCTGCCGAACACCACCATCGTGGAGTCCACCGCTCCGCCGCCGACCAGCCTGAAGACGCCACCACTGCCGTCGTCGTCGAACTCGCCGATTGCGACGCCAACCGTGCTGCCTTCAACGCTGACCCCGACCACGCCGTCCTGGCCGTGGCCGTTCCCGACGACACCACTGATCAACCTGCCCGGAGTGATCCAAACCCTGCTCCCACCCTGGAAGTAGAACCCGAGCACGACGCAGCCCCCGGCACAAGCACCACCGCCGGGGGCTGCGTCGTCTCCCCGCCCCGCGCAAACCACCCGCCCCGCGCCACCCGCCTCACACCCACCCGCCTCACACCACCCGCCCCGCACCAACCTCCAGCCCTGCACCACCTCCCGCCCCGCACCACCACCTCCCGCGCACCACCACCACCCACCCGCACCACCACCCGCCCCGCGGACGCCGCCCCGTGCACACCACTGCCCCGCCTGCCACAAGTCACGAGCAGGCCGCTTCCGCCCCGACCGTCTCCCTCCGCCAACCGCGCCGGCGTGCTGCATTTGAGGGGATGTCCGGCTCTTGTGACGAATGTGTGGGTGGGTTGGGCCGCCTGATCGCTCGGCCGCTCGCTCGTCGGCCGTGCCGCAGTCACCCGTGGTCGTCGAGTCGTGGATTTCGGCGGTCAACCGCACCTGAACAGCAGCCTCGATCCACGACTCGGCGTTGCGGGGACCAACCAAACGCCACGACTCGACGTGATCGTCCGGACAACGCCGGCGTTCGGCGCGGGCCGTGGCTTAAGCGGGAGGGATTCGGTGACGTCGGTGGAGGATTTCTGGCGCCATCCGAGGAAAACCCTCCGACCAACACCACCAGTTCCATCACCACCAGTTCCGTGACCACCAGGAGCCGGTCAGCCCGCGGAGCACCAGCAGCGGGGTTATCCCGTCGCGTCGTGTGCAGGGTTCTCCCCTCGTTTAGCAGTAGAGAACCCTGCACACGCGGGGATATCCCGTCGTCTGTTCGATGGGCGATGACCCGACCGGGCGGGAGGCGAGCGACGACGGCGGCGAGCGGTTGGGTTCGGCTGGTCACCACCCACACATGCGTCACAGGAGCCGGATATCCGGCTCTTGTGACTGATGTGTGGGTGGTTGGTGTGTTCGGGGCGGCTCCGTGAACGGCCGGGCGTGCATTTGGACAGGACGTGTCGGTTGGCTGGGTAGTGCACCTGAGCGTGATTGTGGTCGCGCGTACGGTGTCCCGCTGGTGCTCTACCTGTCGAGCTTGCACACCATCCATCGGCCGACTGGGCGGGCCTGGGATTGAGCCGGCGCTCGTGGTGGGCCCGCCGTCTGCTCGACCGGTGAGTGGCTGACGTGCGGCACGACGCTCATGCGGGGGACAGGCACTGGTTACTGGGGACAGGCAATGCCAGGTGCCGACCCACCACTTCCTGTCGCACAACCCCGGATCGGGCTGATCATGACCCACACATCGGGCAGGAGAGCCGGATATCCCGTCTTCTGCTCCACGGGTGAGTGGGTGGTTGAGGTCCGGCACCGGCGGGAGGCGGGGCGGTCGTCTGCGCGGGAGGCGGTGCCCGCGAGGCAGGAGGCGGTGCCCGTGAGGCGGGAGATGGTGCGGTGCGAGAGGTGGCGTCCGCGGGGCCGGAGGTGGCGTGGTGCGGGGCGGGAGGTGGCGTGCGCGGGAGGCGGGTGACCCGCCGTGCGAGGCGGGAGGTGTTGTCCGCCGGAGGTGGTGTCCGCCGGGCGGGAGGTGGGGTGCGCGGGAGGTGGGCGCGGGTGGGGCGCCGGGTGGGTTAGAAGAAGACGCTGCGGCGTTGCATGAGGAGGGTGTAGAGGGTTTGCTGGATGGTTTCGCGGACCTGGTCGGTGACGTTGAAGACCAGCATCGGGTCGTCGGGGGCGCCGTCGGCGAAGTCGTCGGTGCGGATCGGTTCGCCGAACTCGATCAGCCACTTGGACGGCAGCGGGATCAGGCCGAGCGGCCCCAGCAGCGGGAAGAACGGCGTGATCGGGATGTACGGGACACCCAGCAACCGGGCCAGCGAGGCGATGTTGCCGACCAGCGGATAGATCTCCTCGGCGCCCACGATCGAGCAAGGAACAATCGGTACGCCGGTCCGCATCGCCGCACTGACGAACCCGCCGCGCCCGAACCGCTGCAGCTTGTACCGCTCGGCGAACGGCTTCCCGAGCCCCTTGAACCCCTCCGGCCAGACACCGACCAGGTTCCCCTGACGGAGCAACCGCTCGGCGTCGTCGTTGTTCGCGAGCGTCGCACCGCCCTTGCGGGACAGTTCACCCACGAACGGCGTCTGGAACACCAGGTCCGCGGCGAGCGTGCGCAGCGGCCGGCCGGTGTGGTCCGCGACGACCACCTGCGTGACGAGTCCGTCGAGCGGCATCGTGCCGGAGTGGTTCGCGACGATCAGGGCGCTGCCGTCGGACGGAATGTTCTCGATCCCGCGGACCTCGACCCGGAACCACTTCTCCACCATCGGCCGCAGCATCGGCAGCAGCACCTGGTCGGTCAGATCGGAGTCGTACCCGAACTCGTCGAGCTCGTACTCTCCGGTCAACCGCCGGCGCAGGAACGCGAGCCACTCGGCGACCCGCCGCTCCCCGTCCTCCCCGAACAGCCCGCGCACCGCCTGCTCGAGCCCCGCGAAGTCGAAACCAGCAGGCGCCTCAGGCCCGTCGACATCCGGTACGGCGCCAACCGGCGTCGCGGCGCCGCGCTTCGCGGCGCGGGTCGTGGCGTCGGCGTCGGCTCGCTCGTCGCGGCGGCTCTTCTTCTTCGCGCGACCACCGGGTCCAGCGAGCGCACGAGCCGCGGCGGACGGCGTCGTACGACGTCCGCTCCCCCGGCCCGGTCGGCCGCCGGAGCCGATCGGGATCACGTCCGCGTCAGCCACGCAGCGCCCCCAGGCCCGCGGTGAGCAAGCTGGACACCCGGCTCATCGCGCCGGTCCCGAGCGATCGCCGGAAGTCGTCGAACGCCTCCGCGGTCGAGTACTTCGGCTCGAAGCCGAACTCGGTCCGCATCCGCGTCGTGTCCACACCCCGCCCGTAGGTCAGGAAGGTGATCTGGTCCGGCGAGAAGTCCGCCAGCCGGGCTCGCCGTACGGCGGCCGCCGTGCTGGATGCGGTGAACGAAGGCAGCCGCAGCGTCGGCCGGCCGAGGCGGCGGATCGCCTGGGACAGCGAGAGCACGCCGTCACCGGCCAGGTTGAAGGTCCCGGGAAGGTCGTTGACGGTCGCGTGGTGGATCGCCTCGACGCCGTCGTCCTCGTGCAGGAACTGCAGGCGGGCGTCGTACCCGAACACTGTCGGTACGACGGGCATCGCGAAGTAGCGCGTGATCGGCGAATCGGTCTTGGGGCCGATCCAGTTCGCCATCCGGAGTGTGCTGACGCAGACGTCCGGACGGCGGCGGGCGAAGCCGCGCACGTAGCCCTCGACCTCGACCGCGTCCTTGCTCAGCCCGTGGTGATGGATCGCCCGCGGCGCCATCTCCTCGGTGAACATCGCCGGATCCCGCGCGCCCGCGCCGTACACGGTGGTGGACGACTTCACCACCAGCTTGGCCACGCCGGGCGCCTTCTGACAGGCGGCGAGCAGCTGCATGGTGCCGATGACGTTGATCTCCTTCATCGACGACCTGCCGCCCGCGCTGCCGGGCGTGGCCACCACGCCGGTGTGCACGACCGTGTCCACGTCCTCGGCGGCGATCACCTTGGCGATCACCGGGTTGCGGATGTCGGCCCGGACGAACCGGACCCGCCCGAGCTCCGCGCGCGGCGGAACCACATCGACACCGAGAACAGTGCCGATCGACGGGTCGTCAGCCAGTCTCCGGGCACAGCGAGCACCGGCGTCCCTCGAGACGCCGGTCACCATCACTACCTGTGCCACGAGAAACCCCCAGCCGGACCGGGCGCGGCAGAACGGACTACTTGCCGAGCTTGCGGCGCTGCACCCGCGTCTTCTTCAGCAGCTTGCGGTGCTTCTTCTTCGCCATACGCTTGCGGCGCTTCTTGATTACGGAACCCACGTCGGACCATCCAAACTCAAAGAGAACGTCGGCAAAGCTTACCCGTAGGTCACTGTCCCGACCTAAAGCAGGCTGCACCAGTAGACTGGGACCCTACCTGGGGAGGCTGGATGCGGGCTCGGTACGACGGTCTTGCGGAGTGGTACGACGGTCGGTACGTGATCGGTGCGGACGATCATCAACCGGGTTTGCTGGAGCTGCTGGGACCCGGATCCGGGCCCTGCCTGGACATCGGCTGCGGCACCGGGCGGAACTTCGAGACCATCCGGGCCAGCGGACGCAGTGTCGTCGGGCTGGACTACTCGCGGGACCAGTTGCGGCTCGCCCGGACGCGGACGGACAGTCCGCTGATGCGCGGCGACGCCGCGGCGCTGCCGTTCCCGGACGAGTCGTTCGACACCGCGATCACGCTGTGGATCTCGACAGATGTCGACGACTTCGGCGCGGTCCTGCTCGAGGCGGCCCGCGTGCTGCGTCCCGGCGGGGCGCTCGTCGCGTACGGCGTACACCCCTGCTTCAACGGGCCGCATGTCCTGTACGCCGACGACGGTACGCGGGTGGTGCATCCGACGTACCGCCGATCCGGTTGGCACGAGGCCTCGCCCTTGTGGAGCGACGAGGGAATCCGCCACCGGATCGGCATGCGGCACGTCCCGCTGCCCGAGTACCTGAACGCGATCCTCGCAACCGGCCTACTCATCGACCGCTTCGAGGAACCCACCGGCCCGGACATCCCGCACTCGCTGGCGGTCCGGGCGCGCAAAGGCCGCCTGACGTCAGGCGAGGTGTTCCCAGGTGAACAACGTCAGCTCGCGCCCCTTGTCCACCACCTGCTCCGGCGGCAGATCCGTCAGCCGATAACCAACTGCCCGCGCCACCGCAGCACTCGCTGCGTTGTCCGGCTCGATCTCAAGAACCACCCGCGCCAGACCGGCCGTTTCATGCGCGTAGGCGGTCAGCAGCTTCAGCGCCCGCGCCCCGAGACGCTGTCCGCGGTGTGCCGGTCCGATCGCGTACCCGAGCGAACCCGTTGTGAGGTTGAGCATGACCTCGCCGAGGGGCTGCACACCGTCTGTGGTGATCGCCAGCTGGAGCTTGTCCTTCGCGCTGCGCGCGTTCTCGACGTACTCCGTCGCGACGGCGAGGTCGAAGGGGGACTTCAGTGGTGTCCAGTACGCCACCTCTGGGTCGTCGAACAGTTCGACCATCGCCGGCGCGTCCGCCGGCTCCCAGGCGCGGAGCACCAGGCCGTCGGCGACCACTCGTGCTGTCATGCAGTCAGCATCTCAGGCGGCTTTGCGGACGGCGATCGGGACGACTGGCTTGGTGAGGACGGCCAGGTGCGGCGTGGTGGTCTTCGTGGTGGTGCTCGCGTAGGCGGAAGGGGTGAAGGCGACGGCTGCGAGCCCCAGGGTCGCAATGGTGCCTACGGCAACGGTCTTGACGATTCGGATCGGCATCGGAAGCCTCCTTCAGGTTGGTGATTCCATCCTGATCGCACGGTCTGCGACGGTCCTGGAAGGAACCTGGGAGTCGGCTGGCAGTGGCGCGGTACGGTGGTTGGTATGGCGTACCTGGTGTTCCTCGGCGGCCTCGCGGTGGTGCTCGCGGGCTTGACCTGGTTCGCGTCGTGGGCGAAACGGCGAGGTCGCGGGTCCGGGGTGGCCGGCGCACTCGCGGCGTACGAAGAGGCGTACCGGACGACCGCCCACCAGTCCCACCACGAGCTACGACACCAGTCCGCCCGAAAGTCCGAGACCGCCTCCCCGGACGACCTTTAACTCAGGTAGTTGGTGATTGGGCCGAGGGTGATGAGGCCGCTGCCTGCTGCGTGTTCATCGGCTGCCGGGGCTAGTGCGGCTTGTGCCTTTGCCAGCAGCTCGGGGTCCTGGGTGCTGTGGGCGGTCAGGGCCCAGTACGCCTCGAACAGCAGGCCGGGCGGCGGATCCGGCGATCCGTGCACCCACGGGGCATGCGGGCCGTAGTCACCCGCCGGGATCGGTTCGCCATGCCGTACGGCGTGCGCGGCCAACGCCAGCGGGAGAAGACCGGCGCTCAGGCCGGGCATGCCCGCGTCGTCGAGCAGAGCGGCTGCCGCGCGATACGACTCGGGCGTGTCCTTGCGAAGGGCGGCGTACCAGCGGGTGAAGACGGCGACGAGCGGGAGCTCGTGCCGGGCAGCCAAGGCGTCGGCGGCTGCGGCGTGTTCGTCGGATGCCGTGTGGTCGGCTCTGGCGCAGGCGGATTGGAGCCGGATCAGATGGCCGAGAACCTCGTAGGTAAAGAGGTTGTGGCGTTGCGAGAGGGTGATGAGTTCGGCGCCGATCGCGTCGCGTTGTGGGGCGAGGCCGGCGCGGTAGCAGGTCTGCATGAAGACGCCGTTCAGCGTGAACGCCAGTAATGCGGGATCGTCGAGGCCACGGGCGAGTTGCTCGGCTTCGAGTGCTGCCTCGCGTGCTCGCGGCGAACGGGAGCCTCGGGACTCGAGCGCGATCGTGGCCAGCAGCCGTGCGCGGATGCTGGCGTGGTCCTGGGTCGGCAGTGCGCGCTCGGCGGCGGCGACGATGGCGGCTGCTTGCGCTTCGTCGTCGGAGCGGGTCCAGATCGCCGGTACGTCGTACGCGCCGATCACGCGGGCGGTGAGGTCGGGGTCGCCGAGCTCCTCGGCCGCGGCGATCGCTGCGAGCCGGTGCCGACGAGCGGCCTCCAGCCCGCCGCCACCGGTGACCGCGAGGTTGCGGAGCAGCCCAACAGTCGATTCGATCCGAGCCCGCGTCCCACCAACGACCCGGTCATAAGCCGCAGTCGTCTCCGCCCACACGCTCCCGGCCGGCGAGAGATGCGCGGCCTGGTTGAGGATGTCGCTCTCCAACCGGCCCAGCGCCGCACCAGGATCTACACCGAGCTGACCGACCAGGGTCTCGCGGGCGCGACGCAGTACGGCGAGAGCGTCGCCCTGCCGCTCGCTCCGGTACAGCGCCAACGCCAGCAGCCGCCACGCATCCTCGCGCCACGGATGCTCGGTGACGTGTGCGTCGAGGTCCGGCACCGCCTCAGCCGCGCGACCCAGCTCCAGGCGTGTTTCCGCGATCTGCTCCACCGCGTGCAGTCGCAACTCGGTCAGTCGCGCCCGCTCGGCCAACGCCCACGGTTCGTCCACGAACTCGGCGTACGCCGGCCCGCGCCACAACGCCAACCCACCCAACAGCTCCGCCAACCGCTCCTCCGCCACGGAACCGGTCGATCTGCTCGAACCCGCCGCTCGCACCACCGACCCACCACTCGAGCCCGATGCTCGCACCGCTTTCTCGAAGTGCCAGGCGTCGACATTTGTTGTGTTCAAGGCATAGCCGGGGCCTGAGGTCACCAGAAGGCGGGCTGGTTCGCGTGGGGCACGCTCCGGCTCGATTGCTCGACGGAGGGCAGCCACGAAGGTTCGCACCGCACTCAACGCACCCGCCGGCGGATCGACCCACAGGTCGTCCACCAACACCTGCGCGGGCACGACCCTCCCCCGCGCCACGATCAACCGAGCCAGCACCGCCCGATGCCGCGGCCCCCGCAAATCAACCGGCGTGCTCTTCGGGTCGGTCGGCTCCTCCGCCCAAGCGACCACGGGTCCCAGCACGCCGAACTTCACTTGGCCACGGTAGCGCTCATCGAACGCTCATCCGGGTCGGCGAGGCTGGGTGGTATGGAGATTGACGGGTTTGAGTACCGGCGGGTGGCTGGTGCGGATGGTGTGGTGCTGAATGCTGCTGTTGGTGGCTCGGGGGCTCCGGTGGTGTTGTTGCACGGGTTTCCGCAGACGCATGTGATGTGGCGGCGGGTCGCGGCTGAGTTGGCGACAGATCACACCGTGATCTGTCCGGATCTTCGGGGCTACGGCGAGAGCGACAAGCCGGCCGAGGGGTATTCGAAACGGAGCATGGCTGCGGACGTTGTCGCGGTGGCGAATGCGTTGGGGCATTCGCAGTTCGCGTTGGTCGGGCACGATCGGGGTGCGCTGGTGGCGTTCCGCGCTGGTCTGGATCACCCGGACGTGGTCACGCACCTGATGTGCCTGGACGTGCTGCCGACGCTCGACATGTGGGACGTGATGCAGGGGACGAGCGCGGCGGTCGGGTTCCACCTCTATCTGATGGCGCAGCCGATCGGGTTGCCGGAGCGGATGATCGCGGCCAGCTCGGACGAGTTCTTCGGGTACTTCCTCGATCTCTGGGCGAATGATCCCGCGGCGATCCCGCCCGACGTCCGCGCGGCGTACCTGGAGGCCTGTCGCCAAGCCGTGCCGTCGATCGTCGCGGACTACCGCGCCTCGGCGACCGTCGACGTGACGCACGACGAGGAAGATCTTGCGCAGGGCAACAAGCTGCGGATGCCGGTGACGGTGATCCAGCAGGACTGGGGCGCCGCGCTCGGCTTCGACGCCGCGGCCCGCTGGAAGAACTGGGCCTCCGATCTCCACCATCAAACCACCACCTCCGGACATTTCATGGCAGAGCAGAACCCCACCGAAATCAGCACGGCGATCCGCGAGCTAGTCAGGCGCTAGACGGCTCCGGTGAGGTAGGCGGCTGATTCGGCGAGGTCGGTGAGGGCCGCCGGTAGCAACGGGCTCACGAGTCGGCCGTCGCGTTTGACCGCCGCGCCTCCGACCAGGACCGTGTCCACGTTCCCCGGATGCGCTGCGGTCACCACGGTCGCGACCGGGTCGTGCAGGCCGCCGGCCAGGTTGACGTCCGTACTGCGGAGGAGCATGACGTCGGCCTTGTTGCCGACGGCGAGCGATCCCACGTCGGTCCACCCGAGCGCTCGAGCCCCGCCGTACGTCGCCAACTGGAGCACCTCCGCGGCCGTGAACGCCTCGTAGCCAAGGGAAAGCACCTCGTGCATCGCCCGGAACATATCGCCGCCGGCCGTGGTCACGACGTCGATCCCGAGGCTGAACGGAATCCCTGCCTCGCGGAGCCGCCCCGACAGCTGAGGCCCCATCTGCATCCGCGCCTCGACCGTCGGCGTGACCGAAACGGCCGCGCCGGTCTCGGCGATCACCTTCAGCTCGGAGTCGGGCAGGTTGTTGCCGTGCACGTACAACGTGTTCGGCCGCGCGAGCCCGGCATCCCGCAACCGCGTGATCGGGTCGGGGGTCTGCGGCGTACTACTGACATGAACGACCACCGGCACCCCGAGCGAGTCCGCCAGCTCCCAGTCCGCGCGGACCGTCTCGAACGGCGCGTACGCCGGCCCGATCGCCGCGACCGCCAACTCGAGCCGCTCGGATCGGCGCGCCATGATCCGGCGCATCTCCCCGGCGTCGACAGCGCTACCGCCCAGCGGCGAGGGACCGTACCCGAAGACGGCCCGGATCCCACTGCGCTCCAACGCGTCCAGCGCCGCATCGGCCTGCTCCGGGGAGCGTTGCACATGGGAGTAGTCCTGGACCGTGGTGATCCCCGCGTCCAAGCACTCCAGCGCGCCGACAAGGTTGCCGGCCGCAACATCTGGCGCCCGGAACCTGGACCCGTAGGCACCCAGCACCTGCTCGAAGTACACCCCGAGACCCGCGTCGAGGGTGATCCCGCGTAACGCGGTCTGCCACAGGTGCCGATGCGTGTCGACGAAACCCGGCAGCACGATCCGATCGGTCGCGTCGATCACCTCGGCGTCCGCGGTCAGCCCGGCCCCGACCGCGGCGATCCGCCCGTCCTCGATCAGTACGTCGGTGTCGCGCCGTACGACGACCTCCGGGAAGGTGTCGATCACCGTCCCGCCCTTGAGCAACAACCTCACGTCGATCTCCCTCAGTAGAAAGCTTTGAAGAAAGCTATCATCAAAGGCAGATAGGCTGTCAACCGTGACCGACGACCCTGTGGACCGGCTGATCTCGTCCTGGGAGCACGAGCTGCCCGAGGTGCTGTATCCGACCAGCGAGCTGACGAAGCGGATCATGATGCTGGCCGGCGAGCTGAACGCGTCGACGCGGCGGGTGCTGCGCGACCTGGAGCTGACCATGGCCGAGTTCGACGTACTCGTCTCGCTGCGCCGGTCCGGTACGCCGTACCGCCAGAAGCCGTCGGACCTGGTCCGGAGCCTGCTGCTGTCGTCGGGCGGGACCAGCAACGTGACTAATCAGCTCGTCCGTCGCGGACTGGCCGTTCGCGAATCCGATCCGGACGACGGGCGCGGGACGCAGATCCGCCTGACCCCGGAGGGAATCAGCCTCGCGGAGCAGGCCGTGAAGGCGAGCTCGGCCGCCCACCACGAGCTGTGGGGCGATCTGCCGGACGAGACCGTCGCACAAGCAGCGAAGGCGCTACGGGCGCTGAACAGGCCCGGGACATGACGAAGGGGCCGGTCCTGAACAGGATCCGGCCCCTCCGGCTTCTCGTGGTTATCCGGCCTGGAAGAAGGCGCCCTTGAGGTAGTCGTGCACGGCGTCCTCAGACACCCGGAACGAACGACCCACCCGCACCGCGGGCAGCTCACCGGAGTGCACCAACCGGTACACCGTCATCTTGGACACGCGCATGGCCGTGGCGACTTCCGCCACGGTCAGGAACTTCACCTCGGCGAGCGGCGACTCACCGCCGGACTTCTTTGATGCCATTGCGCACCGCACTTCCAGCACGGATCGTGCGCCGGCTTCCCCTCCGGCACCTCCGTCCGTGCATGGCACGAGCGTAGTGGCTGTTGGTACGAATGGGAAAGAGGGGGACTCGTGTGACTCAGTAGGTGGGGTCAAGACCTAACAAAGGGAAGCTGGCATCACGGGTGGCCTTGATGGCACGGTCGAGCCAAGTGTCGGGGTTGTAGCCGCTCGACCAGTCGACATACGAGGCGTCGCGGCCGTCCGTCATGCGCACCGGCGCGACCCGCCCGAACCGCTGCTGGACCTCCTCGCGCCACGCCTCCGGCACCGCCGTAGCGGGGTCGATCGGGTGGCCGGCCACGATCGCCAGCAGGTGCGTCCAGGCCCGCGGGACGACGTCGATGATCGCGTACCCGCCGCCACCCGTGGCGACCCACTTCCCGCCGGCCACCTCGTGCGCGAGCTCGTGCAAGGCCAGGTACGCCGCTCGCTGCCCGTCGATCGTCTTCGTCAGGTGCGCCAGCGGATCCTCGACGTGCGAGTCGCACCCGTGCTGCGTGACCAGGACGCTCGGACCGAACGCCTTCACGACATCCGGAACGACCGCGTGGAACGCCCGCAACCAGCCCGCGTCCCCGGTCCCGGGCGGGAGCGCGACGTTGACCGACGTACCCTCGGCACCCGGTCCGCCCGTCTCACCGGCGCTCCCGGTGCCCGGGAACAGCGTGGTCGGTGACTCGTGCAGGCTGACGGTCAGGACGCGCGGGTCGTTGTAGAAGACGGTCTGTACGCCGTCGCCGTGGTGAACGTCCACGTCGACGTACGCGACCCGCTCGGCGCCGTGGTCGAGCAGCCACTGGATCGCGATCGCCGGGTCGTTGTAGACACAGAAACCGCTGGCCTGGTTGGGCATCGCGTGGTGCAGGCCGCCGGCGACGTTCGCGGCGTGCAGGACGTCGCCCTCCCAGACCGCGCGGGCCGCCTCGACCGAGGCGCCGGCGATCCGCGCGGAGACCTCGTGCATGTTCGGGAAGCAGTACGTGTCCGACGTACCGAGTCCGTGCGCGGGATCGACGTCGTCGGGGTTCTCGCCCGCGCGCTTGACCGCGGCCACGTACTCGGCGGTGTGCACGGTCTCGAGCAGCGCGTCGTCGGCGGTCGGCGCGGGCACGACCTTGAGCTGGTCGAGGATGCCGAACTCCCGGGCGAGCTTGATCGTCAGCTCCACCCGGATCGGACTCATCGGGTGCCCACGGCCGAAGTCGTACGCCGTCAACCCGTCGTCGAACACCAGCAGCGCCTCACCACTCATGCCCTTGACCTTAACCTTCAGGACTCCGGTACGGGTTTCCCGAACCTGACACTTAATCGGTAAGCGCCTCGCCGGGCATGGAAAACGGTCATGCCGACGACTCCCAGGCAGCCGGCGACCAACGCCGCGCGGGGATGGTCGCCGACCTGCGCCAGGGCGAGCAGTGCGCCGGCGATCGCGAACGCGGCCAGGCCGCCGACCGCGTTGTTGGTGGCCGAGTTGCCGGTCAGGTTCGGGTACTCGCGGGCGGTGATGCCGGCGACGAAGTGCGGGATGCCGTTGGTGCCCATCAGGCCGGCCAGGAAGGCCAGCACGATCGCCTGGATCATCGGTGCTCCTCATTCGGTCTACAGATGTTGACTGAAAAGATAGACCGTTCCGGGGCATTGGGTCAACATGCGTAGACTGAGGGTCGTGACGACCAGGGTGGAACAGCGGCGGCGGACGGAGACCCGGATCCTGACCGCGGCCCGGGAACTGTTCGGTGAGCAGGGCTTCGACCGGACCACGATCCGGGCGATCGCGACCCGGGCCGGCAGCGATCCCGGTCTCGTGATGCGGTACTTCGGCTCGAAGGAGAAGCTGTTCGCGCAGGCGGCCGCGATCCCCGCGGACGGGCCGATCGAGGGCTCACCGGAGCAGATCGCGGAGCAACTCACCGCCGCGCTGACCGAGAAGCTCGCCGACGAGCCGGCCGCGGCACTCGCCGCACTGCGCGCGATGTTCACCCATCCGGAAGCAGCTGAAGAGGTCCGGGCCGCGATGACAGCGCAGCAGCGGCAGGTTGCGGCGCAGTTGTCCGGGGACGACACGTTGGTGCGATCCGGCGTGATCGGCGCGCTCACTCTTGGGCTCGTGATCTCGCGGCACCTGGTGAGGCTGGACGGCCTGGACGCGTCACCCGAGGAGCTGATGGCAGTCGCGGGGCCGTTGATCGAGCAACTGACGACAGGCTGACGCGAGGCCCGGGCAGAACCGAACGGGCGGCGCGACACCCCTCCCAGGTCGCGCCGGCCCGTCAGTGGTCCAACAGTCGATTCATCGGCGACGGACTGCAAAGCGTTACAGAATTTGCAGTGTTTGACAGAAAAGCCGAAATTTCTGGCCCGATCGTGCCGTCGACCGACTGCGGACAGTGAGATCCGGACTTGCGAGTACGAGCGCAGGCGGCCAGAGTTCTCCGGTGAGGCAAATGAAACCGAACCGGCGGCAGATCTTTACGGTAGGAGCCGCGGCAGCGGCGGCCGCCACGGTCGCCGCCTCGACAGAAACCGCAACCGCCACCACAACCTCGGACGAGTCCACGGAGTTCGCGGTGACGACGTCGTCGTCCACCGGACCGTACGGCTCCGGCGTACTCGGCTCCTGGGCCGGCGCCCAACGCGCGATCTCCACGCCGGCGCAGATCCAGCACACCAGGGCCGTCAACGGCGTCTTCATGTTCGGCGACAGCATCTCCGTCCAGGACGGCAAGTCGCTGGCCCTCAGGCTCCAGAGCCGGGACGGCAGTCCGCTCGCCGTGCACAACTGGTCCAGCCGACCCACGTCCGGCGCCGTCGACGCGTTGCAGCAGTGGGCGTCGACGTACGGCCTGCCGCGGCGGATCCTGATGGCGAGCGGGTCCAACGACATCTTCGACCCGCCGAAGTTCGCGGCCCAGGTGGCCCGGGCGATCAGCATCGTCGGCCAGAACCGGACCCTGTACTGGGTCAACATCCAGGTCGTCCGCAAGAGCGTGACCTCGACCGTGCAGCTCGCCGACCAGCGCAACAGCTCGTGGCTCAACATGCAGCTGTACGACCAGCAGGAGAAGTACCCGAACCTGAAGATCATCCGCTGGGCCGAATGGCTCTGGGTCAAGCCGTACCGCCTGCTCAACTACCTGCGCGACGGCGTGCACCCGACGGTGCCGCTGGGCCAGGACGCCCGCAACGAGCTGATCGTCCAGTCGCTGGTATCCTGACAACGTGAACACGAACTTGCAGCTGTGGTGGGCCGTCTAGGGCGGTCCACCCGGCGTGTTCGCACGCAACCACGAGGCCGTCTCGCCGAGGCGGCCTTTTTCTTTGCCCTCGGTGGGACCCACACACCGAAAGGGCACGATCATGACCTCGCTTTCCGGCATCACCCCGTCCGGCCGTCTGACGCTGGGCAACCACCTCGGCGCACTGCGCCGGTTCACCGACCCGGACGGGTTCTACTTCGTCGCGAACCTGCACGCGATGACGACCAGGCACGACCCCCGAAGACTCGCCACGCTGACCCGCGAGTTCGCGACGCTGATGCTCGCGGCCGGTGTCCCCGAGGGAACGGTCTTCATCCAGTCCGACGTACCCACGCACGCGCAGCTCGCGTACCTGCTGGAGTGCACGTCGTACGTCGGTGAGCTGAACCGGATGATCCAGTACAAGGAGAAGGGCAACGGCCGCCCGATGACGCGGGCCTCGCTGTTCACGTACCCGTGCCTGATGGCCGCGGACATCCTGCTGTACGGCGCGGAACGGGTCCCGGTCGGCGGCGACCAGGACCAGCACGTCGAGCTGGCCCGGGACATCGCGATCCGGTTCAACCGCGAGTACGGCGAGACGTTCGTCGTACCGCAGCTCAACAAGGCGGCGCTGGCGACGCGGGTGAAGGACCTGGCGAACCCGACCGCGAAGATGAGCAAGTCCGACGCCGACGACGCGATCGGGACGATCCGGCTGCTCGACCCGCCGGACGTGATCCGCCGGCAGGTCATGCGCGCCGTGACGGACTCGGACACCGAGGTCCGCCACGACGAGGCGGCCAAGCCGGGTATCACCAACCTGCTGGAGATCCTGGCGGCGTGCACCGACGGCGACCCGGTCGAGCTCGCGAAGTCCTACGCGTCGTACGGCTCGCTGAAGCTGGACGTCGCGGACGCGGTCCTGGCCGTCATCGAGCCGCTGCAGAAGGAGTACGCGCGGCTCACGACCGACCCGGGAGCGATCGAGAACATGCTCGCGCAAGGGCGCGACCGGGCGCTCGAGGCGAGCACTCCCCGACTCCAGGCGGCGAGCCGGGCGATGGGTTTGGCAGGATCTACTGCATGAAGATCCGCGCCGCCACGTTCAACATCCGCAATTCCTCCGCACCCGACGGCGACAACGCCTGGCCGGTACGGCGGAAGGCGGCAGTGGCGGCGATCGAACAGCTGGACGCGGACGTGGTCGGGCTGCAGGAAGTGCTGCCTGACCAGCTCGAGTACCTGCGCTGGCGGTTCCCGAAGTACGAGATCGTCGGCGCCGGCCGGGACGACGGCATGAACGCGGGTGAGCACGCGACCGTCCTGGTCCGGCCCGGCGACTGGCGGGTCGAGCGGCAGGAGACCCGCTGGCTGTCCGACGACCCGGGGACGCCGGGATCGATCGGGTGGGACGCCGACCTGACCCGGGTCGCGACCCTGGTCTGGCTGCGGCACCGCAACGGTACGACGGTCGGCGTCGTCAACACGCACTACGACCACGCGGGCGAGGTCGCGCAGCTGCAGTCGTCGCGGCTGATCGCGCGCTGGATCACCGGATCGATCCCGTGGATCGTGATGGGTGACCTGAACGCGACGCCGGACTCTCCCCCGGTGAAGACGCTGGTTGACTCCGGCCTGCGGATCGCCGTACCGATCGAGGCGGGCGGCAGCTGGCACGACTTCACCGGCGCGGTCGACGACGACCGCATCGACCACATCCTCGTCACCTCGACGTGGACCGTGACCGACGCGGCCGTCTCGCACTACCGTCCGGACGGGCGGGTGCCCAGCGACCACTGGCCTGTGGTCGCGACCCTAGATCTTCGCTAGTACCTCTTCGCGCAGCCGCTCCAACGCGTCGAACCGCCGGTCGCCGTCACCGAGGAACGTGTCCAGCACCAGCAGCTCGTCGATCCCGGCCGCCGGGTACTGCGCGACCACGTCGAGCACCTCCTGCGCCGATCCCATGATCACGTGCGCACCCCGACTCTCCAGCCGCTCCTTGCGCTCGATCGCCTCGGTGTCACCCGGTACGACGACCTCCAGGAACGTCTGCGCGGAACGCCGTACCGTCTTCGGATCGCGGCCCACGCGCTCGCAGTGCTTCGCGAACACCTCGCCCTTCTGCGCGGCCAGCTCCGGGCGGCCCCAGTGGTTCCACTCGTCGGCGTACTTCGCAACGATGCCGAGGGCAACCTTTTCGCCCGCGGCGCCGATCAGGATCGGGAGGTTCGCCGGCTTCGGCTCACAGGGGGCGTCGGTGAGCTGGTAGTACTTGCCGTCGAACGTCGTCCGCTCCTGCGTGAGCAGGCCCTTGATCACCTGACAGGCCTCCTCGAAACGCTTGAGGCGCGGACCGATCGGCGGCAGCTCGATGCCGTACGCCTCGTGCTCGTTGACCTGCCAGCCGGCGCCGATCCCCAGCACGAACCGGCCGTTCGCCATCTGGTCGATCGTCGCGGCCGCGTTCGCGACCACGGCCGGATGCCGGTACGTGTTCCCGAGCACCATCGAGCCGACGCGAACCCGCTCGGTGCGCGCGACGACCCCCGCGATCAGCGCCAGTACCTCGTTGACCGGGACGCTCAGGTCGTCCCCGTTCTGCATGAAATGGTCCGCTATCCACACGCCGTGCCAGCCGGTCCGTTCGGCGTACTCAGCACCCTCGAGTACGCCCTGCCAGGTCCGGGACGCCGCAGGCCACAAAGAAAAGTCCATGGCTTCATCCTGCCTCTTGGGCCGCGAGGACTGCGTCTCCGTTCTGCTCTGCCCACTCTGTGAGCATGCGGACCGGGCCCATCAGGGTGCGGCCGAGGTCGGTCAGGTCGTACTCGACGCGGGGTGGGACGCCGCCGTGGTCGGTTCGTGTGACCAGGCCGTTCGCCTGCAGCCGGCGAAGGGTCTGGGTGAGGACCTTCTTCGAGATTCCGCCGATCAGCTCGATCAGCTCCGAGTGCCTGCGGGCGTGGTCGTTGAGACCCCACAGCACGACCACGGCCCACTTGTCCGCGATCACCTCGACCGCGAGACGGGCCGGGCAATCGGCCAGGAAGACATCGCCAGGTTCTACTCCGTGCACAGCGGTCAGGGTACCCAGAGGTTCCCACGGCGCTGTCTAGCGTCTGCTCCATGAACCTTCCCGAGAGCACCTACCGGCTGTTCGACGAGCCCAAGGACGTCACGTTGATCACCATCGACCCGGACGGGTCGCCGCACGCCGCGATGGTGTGGGTCGGGCGGGACGGTGACGATCTCCTGGTCGGTGTCGAGGAGAAGCACCGCAAGACCCGGAACCTGCGCCGCGATCCACGGGTGACGCTGGTGGTGGAGGACGACCGCCCGAGCCCGCGGGGGCTGACGCAGTACCTGGTCGTGCGGGGTACGGCGACACTCGACGGGCCGGGAAGTCCGCAGTACAAGGGATTGATGGACCGGCTGTCGCAGAAGTACCTCGGCCGCGACGAGTTCCCGTTCGGGAACGAGCAGGTGTACGCCGGGGCGACCGTCGTACGGGTATCAGTCGAACGCGTGACCGGTGAAGGGCCGTGGGTCGTCAGATGACGATGTGCCAGCGGAGCAGGAAGGCGCCGATGGAGAGGACGACGTAGAGCAGGACGAGCAGGGTGCCGATGCCGGGGCGCGGGCGGTGGCGCTGGACCTTGACCTCGAGGGACTGCTCGCGCAGCACCTCCATCACGGCGGCGACCTCGGCGGTGCGGTCCGTCGGGATGCCGTTGATCTCGTGCTCGTCCGGGCCGCGGGTGAGTACGACGTTGTCGTCGCCGACCTCGATCTTGCCGACGTCCTGCCAGGCGAGGCTGCGGATCAGCATGCTGGTGCGGGCCTTCAGGCCGCTCGGGAACAGCTCGACCCGGTACAGCACGACGCCGCCGGCGACGCGGACGACCGACGCTCCGATGATCGTCAGCAGACCGACCGCGAGCATGTCGCGGGCGCCCATCCACAGCCACGAGTTCAGCGCCGGTACGACGACGAACGGCAGCACGAACAACGCCCAGGCCCACCACGGCGCCGGGTCCAGCGGCACGCGCCACGGGAGCGGCGGCGCCTCGCGTTCCTCAAGCTGCGCAGGCGTGGTCGCCGGCTCGACCGAACCATTACCCATGGGCGAACTCATATCCCTCGAACATGGCAGGAAACCTCGGCGCCCAACCATAACGCCACCCGCGCGACAGGTGTTATTCGGCTGCCAGGTCGCGCGAACGGTTGCGGGCGGCCTCGATCGCGGACAGGAACGCGGCGCGGACCTTGTGGTCCTCGAGTTCGCGGACCGCGGCGGCCGTCGTACCGCCCGGGGACGTCACGCGCTCCCGCAGTACCGTCGGGTGTTCGCCGGTCTCGCGGAGCAGCTTCGCGGATCCGACCACGGTCTGTACGACGAGTTCGGTCGCCGTACCGCGCGGCAGGCCCATGTGGACGCCGGCCTCGATCATCGACTCGACCACGAAGAAGATGTACGCCGGACCGGAGCCGGAGATCGCGGTCACCGCGTCCTGCTGCTTCTCCGGCACCCGGATCACGCGACCGGTCGCGGCGAGCAGGCTCTCGGCCAGCTCGAGGTGGCTCTCGTCGCAGTGCGCGCCGCGGGAGATCGCCGCCATGCCCTCGTCGACCAGGGCGGGCGTGTTCGGCATGACGCGTACGACGGCGACGCCTTCAGGCAGCCGCGACTCGACGAAACTGGTGGTGATACCGGCCGCCAGCGAGACCACGGTCTGGGTCGGCTGCACGGCCGGGGCGATCTCGGCGAGCAGATCCGGCATGTCCTGCGGCTTCACCACCAGGACCAGCGTGTCCGCCTGCTTCGCCGCCTCCACGTTGGACACGACGTCGACGCCGTACCGCTCACGCAGTTCGGCGGCGCGTTCCTCCCGGCGCTCGGTGATCAGGAGGTCCTCCGGTCGCCGCCCGGCCCGAATCAGCCCCGACAGCAACGTCTCCCCCATCACTCCGGCCCCTAGAACGGCCACCTTGTTACTCATGACCACAGGTTAGCCGGGTCGGGCCGTCCTACTTCTTGCTGATCAAGGAGCGGGCGAAGAACTGCAGGTTGGCGGGGCGCTCGGCGAGGCGGCGTACCAGGTAGCCGTACCAGTCCTCGCCGTACGGGATGTAGACGCGGACCGTGTGGCCCAGACCGGCCAGGCGGAGCTGCTCCTCGGGGCGGATCCCGAACAGCATCTGGTACTCGTAGCTGCCCGGTTTGCGGTTCGCGCGGTCGGCCAGCGCGCCCGCGATCGAGATCAGCCGCGGGTCGTGCGACGCGATCATCGGGTAGCCCTCGCCGTTCATCAGGACCTTCATCGCGCGGACATAGCCCTTGTCGACCTGGCGCTTCTCCTGGAACGCGACCGACTCTGGCTCCTTGTACGCGCCCTTGCACAGGCGGACGCGGGATCCGGCGTACGCGAGGTCGCGGCAGTCGGACTCGGTACGGCGGAGGTAGGCCTGCAGGACCGCGCCCGTCTCCGGGAAGTCCTGGCGCAGCTCGCGCAGGATCCCCAGCGTGGAGTCGGTCGTGGTGTGGTCCTCCATGTCCAGCGTCACCGTCGTACCGGCGTTGCGGGCGGCGAGGCAGATCGTCCGCGCGTTCTCCAGCGCGATCTTCTCGCCGTCGCCCGGGAGCGCCTGGCCGACGGCGGACAGCTTCACCGAGACCTCGGCGTTCTTCGTCAGGCCGGCGGCGGAGAGCTTCCGCAGCAGGTCCAGGTACGCGTTGGCGGTCGCGGACGCCGCGTTCTGGTCGGTGACGTTCTCACCGAGGTGGTCGAGGGTGACGTTGAGCCCGTTGCTGACCAGCTTCTCGGTGGCCAGCACGGCCTCCGGAGCGGTCTCACCGGCGACGAACCGCGCGACGATGCCACTCGACACCGGCAGCGACGACACGGCCTTCTTCATCTGGGGGCTGCGAGACACGCCCAGCAGGATTCGCCGAAGCACTCCGTGTTCCTCCTCAACCCACCCATTGCCGACGGTGTCCATGGTCGCACCCCTGGTTGGGAGAGGATGCGGCCATGCCCATCTTCAAGCGTCGCCGCCGGAACGCCGTGGAGGCCGACCCGATCGGCGCGTTCTGGTCCTGGTGGTCGAGCGCCGGCGCGACCAGCGTCGCCGACGCGGTCGCCCGCCGGGAGCCGACCGACGCGAACGCGGAACTGAACGAGCGGGTCGCCCGCATCCACCCGGACCTGGAGTGGGAGCTCGGCCCCGGGCTGCACGCCCAGCACGTGCTGATCGTCACCGCCGCCGGCAACCCGGCTCAGCGCGCGGTCGCTCGCCGCTGGCTGCGGGCCGCCCCGTCGTCCGACCAGACCTGGGAGTACGCCGACCTGCGGCGGCCCGGGCCCGCGGTGACGATCCAGTTCGAGGGGCTCCCGCCGGTTGCGGTCGACGAGTCGGTGGTCTCGATCGAGCCGGATTCGGCTTCGGTGCACGTCGGCGTACACCATCCTGTTTTCTCGTCGCTGTCGGTGGACGTGCAGCGGCGGGTGACGTTCCTGATCCTCGATCTGGTGCTCGGCGAGGAGATGGTGGAGACGTGGGTCGGTGCCATCGACACGCTGCCCGCCGCGCCTGATGACGCCGTACCGGTGATGGAGTTGCTGCCCGCGGTGGCTGGGTTTGCTGCGGAGCACACGCTCGAGGACGGTAGTCCGGCGTGGAAGATGCTGGAGGGTACGCGCGACGGGCAACGGGTGATCGCGACGGCGGAGTACCCGTTGCGCTCGATCCGTCGGCCGCACCTCGATACGCATGTTGCGGTCGCGATCCACTATCCGGTGGTGCGTGACGACGGGCTTCCCGAGTCCGAGATGCTCGACGAACTCCGGGCGTTCGAGGACCACCTCACCGACCGCCTGGGCGGCTCCGGCAACCTCCTCGCCCACGAAACCTCCGCCGGCACCCGCATCCTGCACTACTACACCGACGGCACCACCCCCGCCGACGCCCAACTACAGGCAGCCACCACCGGCTGGCCCCACGGCAAAGTAACCCTCACCACCACCCCCGACCCCGCCTGGGACAACGTCACCCACCTCGCCGGCTGACGTTTGCCGAGAGGGTGCAACCTGGGGTGTCGGGCTTTTCGTCTTGAGGGGGAGATGGAGAGTGGAGGCTCGGATGGTGGAGCGGGACCGGGAGTTCGTCGAGTTCGTCGAAGGGGCGGGGGCTGCCCTGCGGCGGACGGCGTTTCTGGTATCGGGCGATCGGCACCGGGCGGACGACGTCGTCCAGGACGCGCTGTACAAGCTGTACCTGGCCTGGCCGAAAGTACGGCGGGTGAGCAACCCGTTCGCCTACGCGCGCCGGATGGTGGTGAACGCGGCGTACGACGGGAAACGCCGGCCGTGGCGGCGGGAGGTGACGATCGCCGACGTACCGGACCAGGTCGGGTACGACGACTTCGCGGCGGGGCATGCCGAACGCGACGAGGTGCTGGCCGCACTTCAAGCGCTCGGGCCGCGACAACGGGCGTGCGTCGTACTGCGGTACTACGAGGACCTGTCCGTCGAGCAGACCGCGGAGATCCTCGGCTGTTCCACGGGCACCGTGAAGAGCCAGGCGGCACGAGGCCTCGACACTCTCCGACGAGCCATTGACCAGCGGCGGGCGAGCCGGGCGCTGTGAAGGAGAACGAGATGGAAGACGTACGAGAGGTCAGCGCCGCACTCCACCGACTCGCCGAGTCGGAGGGGCTGGACCCACTGGACACGAACCAGTTGCTGGAGCGCGGCCGCCGCGGCAGGCGGCGCCGGAAACTGATCGGCGCGGGCGGGGCGGTCGCCAGTATCGCGGTGATCGCGGTCGGCGCCAGCCTGCTGCCCAACCTGAGCTCGGCCGGCAACCAGCCCGGTGTTGCGGGCGATCAGACGGCGAACTCGCAGTTCGGTCCCGTACCGGGTATCCCGCGCGGCGAGGCGTCCGCGGACCAGCGGATCACGCGGGCGGAGGCTGAGCGCCGCTGTGCCCTGCGGAACCCGGAGGAGACCCGAAAGCTCGCGGGCACAGGTACGGCGAGGTCGGGACATACGACGATGTACGAGTTCAAGGAAGGCGCGAGCGGCATCACCTGCCTCATCCCCGGTGGCGACAAGCCGTCGGCGGCGCTGGTCGCGGCGGCGGCGAGAGACCCGCTCCCGAAGAGCACCGCGGACAAGCTGCGGAACTGTTCCGTGCTGGCCTGGGTCGACGTGACGGGCTGGCAGGTCGCGGCCTCGGACGAGTCGAAGGCGCTCGGAAAGGCCGAATTGGTCGCGATCTCCCCCACGGGACACAAGGTCATGGACTGCGGACTGTTCAGGGACAAGGCCTTGGGGGGCGAGTACGAAGGGAGCGCGACGTTCACGACGCTCACCAGCCTCAGCGGTGACGACCCGGTGCTCAACCCGGCGGACAAGTCGTCCCGTGCCGACATGTACGTGGCCGGCGGCGGTGGCGGGGGCTGTACGGCGGGTACCTGCACGGAGTACTCGATGACCGGCTGGGGCCGGGTCTCCTCCAAGGCCGCGGTCACGGTCCGGCTGCGGATCGGGAAGGGACCGGTCTACCAGGTCCCGGTCGGCGAAGGCGGCTGGTTCGCCTTCACCTGGAAGACCAAGTCCGTGTACAAGCTGAAGGACCAGGCGAAGGTCGCGGCGTACGACCGGGCCGGAAAGATCGTCAAGGTCTTCCAGTAACGACGATCGTTATCAACCAAAGGGCTGTGTCGTTGGTCTCACCCATCGAACCACTAAGGGGGAGACATGGGGAGATTGCGCACAACTTTGACCGTGCTCGCGGCGGCCGGCCTGGCCGCCGCGGGCGCGACGACCGCCACCGCAAGCCCAGCCGGTACGACGGCAGCCTGCGGGCTGAACCTCGGCTCGGTGACGGCCGGCGGTGACCAGACACTGCAACGACTGACGGCATCGACTCCGCCGGCCGCCGGCGCGCGGAGCGTCGTACCGAATGTGTATTCCGACGGCGCGGTCCGGATGATCGGGTCGCTCGTCAACGAGGCGACATCGACCGGCAGTTCCCGGCACGGGCGGGTGGTGCTCGGGGACACGATGTACCAGCACTGGCTCGAGCTCGACAAGGCCGGCAAGGTGACGTCGTCGGAGCTGGCCCGGATCGGCGGCGGGTGGAGCAAGTTCGTCGACCACGAGACGTCGGTGTTCAACGACAGCCCGACGCATCCGCGGACCTACGAGTACGCGCTGCGTGCGGACGGCGTGCTGTTCCGGTGGGTCGTTGGCGATGTCGGCAGCTGGAAGGCGTACGGCTCGGCGCCAGGGTTCGCGTCGGTCAAGTCGATGACGCTGATCAGCAAGGCCGCGGCGTACGACACGTTCCTCGCGAACACCCGCGGCGGCGCGCTCTACACGATCCGCATCCCGGTCAACAGCCAGATGCGGCCGATCGTCACCAAGGTGCGGTCCGCGACCTGGCAGGGTTTCGAGTCGCTGGTCGCCGCCCAGTGCGGCAACTACGGGACTGTGGTCGTCGGCATCGACAAGGACACCAAGTCGGCGTACCTCTACACCTTCGGCCACGCGGACGGCGCGAAGACGTCGATCACCGGCCACGGCAAGGTCCCCGGCACCTTCACCGACCCCACCTACTTCCGCTGGACCCCACCAGCAAAATCCGACTGGCTCTTCGGCGAGTAAAAGACCCGGTCCGACGGCCTGATTTCTTATGTGGTGCGGCGTTTTAGGGTGGCTGCGCCTAGGCCTAGGGCGGCGAGGATGAAGGCTAGGACTACTAGGGTGTCGGCGCCTGTGCTGGTGGTGAAGCCGTTGCCCTTGGCAACTCCTAGGACGGCGTCTACCGCGTAGGACAGCGGCAGTACGTCGCTCACGGCGTGCAGGACCGTGGGGAGTTGATCGCGCGGGACCAGCAGACCGCACAGCAGGATCTGCGGGATCATGACGGCCGGCATCATCTGCACGGCCTGGAACTCGGTCGCCGCGAACGCGCTCGCGAACAGGCCCAGCGCCGTACCGAGTACGCCGTCGAGGACCGCGACCACGCCGAGCTGCCAGGCGGCGCCCTGGATGTCCAGATCCAAGAGGTACAAGGCGATCGAGACCACGGCGAGCGCTTGGACGACGGCGATCAGCGCGAACGCGAGCGCGTACCCGAGCAGGAAGTCCAGCTTCCCCATCGGCATCGTGAACAGCCTCGACAACGTCCCGCTCGACCGTTCGCGCAGCGTCGCGACCGACGTGACGACGAACATGATGATCGACGGGAACACCGCGAGCAGCGGACCGCCGACCCGGTCGAAGACCATCGGGGAATCGGTGAACATCCACCACATCAGGCTGACCAGCAGCGCCGGCAGCACGATCAGCATCGCCACCGTCCGGTGGTCCCGCCGCAGTTGGGCCAGGACTCGGGCGGCTACGGCAAAGGTCACTCGCGGCGTCATCGGGCGCCAGCCTTCCGGTCGATCAGGGTGAGGAACGCCTGCTCGATGTCGCTGGTCCCCGCCGACAGGAGCAGGTCCTGAGGCGTGTCGTCGGCGAGCAGTTCGCCGTCGCGCATCAGCAGGAGACGGTCGCAGCGCGAGGCCTCGTCCATGACGTGACTCGACACGAGCAGCGTCGAGCCGGCCTCGGCCAACTGATGGAAGAGGTTCCAGAGATCGCGCCGTAGAACGGGGTCCAGGCCGACCGTTGGCTCGTCCAACACCAGGAGCTCGGGGCTGCCGAGCAGTGCGGCTGCCAGCGAAGCGCGCGACCTCTGCCCGCCGGACAGTTGGTCGACCCGGGCGTCGGCGTGCGAGGTGAGATCGACCGCCTCGACGACCCGTTCCACGTCGGACGACGGGACCCCGAGGACCGCCGCGAAGAAGCGCAGGTTCTCGGTGACGGTCAGATCGCCGTACGCACTGGGCTCCTGCGTCACATAGCCGATCCGTCCGCGCAGCTTCGGCGCACCGGCCGGCAGCCCGAGGACCGACACGTCGCCGGTCACCCGCGCCTGCAGGCCGACGATCGCGCGGATCAGCGTCGTCTTGCCGCAGCCTGACGGCCCGAGCAACCCGGTCACCGACCCAGCCCGGAGATCGAACCCGACCCCGTGCAGGACCTCCCGGTCGCCACGCACCACGACGACGTCACGGCAGCTCACAGCGTTTTTCATCATGTGATGAATTTAGCGCGCACAGCGGACCTTGGCAACCGCCAAGGACAGGAGGTAGTCCGTGATCTCGGCCCCCTCACGGAGGCACCCAGCGGGCGAGGAGGCACTACCTCCTGTCGTTAGACGACGGCGTACCCCGTGGCCCCGCTCAGCTCGGCCAGCGATGGGTCGCCGTAGTGGGACCGCAGTGCGGCGAACCTCAGCACCTTGTCCGTGCCGAATCGGGCGACCTCGGCGGCGTACGTGTCGCCGGAGAGGAACACCGGCGGGAGTCGCTTGCTGTGGAACTTGTCGGCGTAGAGGACCAGTTCCTCCTCCGGCGTCCGTGGGAGGTAGTCGTCGACCGGGATCGGCAGCGACTGCCGCACCACGTCGTCGCGCGTGATCCCGACACCGGTATGACACGACGCGAACCGGCAGATCTCCACCGGTAAGCCGAGGGACGCCAGCAGTTCGTGCCCCAGTACGCCGTGCCGGACGTACGCCGTCGACTCCAGGCGATACACCCCGATGTCGTGGAGCAGCGCGCCCGCACGCACCAGATCGGTGTCGACGTCCGCACCGGCGAAGAACTGTTCCGCGATCGAGCACACCAGCCGGCAGTGCTCATGGACGAGCTCGAACGCGTTGCGGCTCGGCGCGTACTCCCGGTGCAGCGCGCGGATCTCGCCGTCCGTCGGGATCTCCATCAACCGGTCAGGTGCAGCTGAAGGACCGGCGCCAGCCGATCGATCAAGGTCTCGATGTCGAGGGAAGCAATCGGTTCGAGCCCGACCAGGTACCGGACGATGGCGGCACCGACGAGCTGCGTGGCGACCAGGCTGACCCGCAGCTGCGCATCCGGTACGTCGAGCACCTGAGCGACGGGCTGGATGATCATCTGGGTGATGCCTTCGCGCATCATCCGCGCCACCTCGTCGCTGGTGACGACGCTGCGGAACAGAGCCTTCATCCGCTGCTGCCCGTCCGGCGACTCCCAGACACCGAGGAACACGGTCGCGATCCGGCGCCCGATCTCGTCGCGCGGACCGTCGATGATCTGCGCGGCGATCCGGCGCGGGTCGACCGGGATCGCCATCGCCTCGATGAACAGCTCGTCCTTGCTGTCGAAGTAGTGGTGCACGAGGGCCGCGTCGACACCGGCCTGGCGTGCGACGGCGCGGATCGAGGTGGCCGCGAATCCCTTGTCCGCAAAGGATTCCCGGGCGGCCTGCACGATCTCTCCCCGGGTATCCGGTCCCCCTGGACGGCGTCCCGGCGTACGGCCGGTAGCTGTCACGGAGTCAGCTCCGAGATCTCACCTTCCGGGGTGACGGCGAACGACGTACGCCGGGACCGGGAGCCCCCAGACCGGACGAAGTGTTTGCGGGTGAACTCCAGCGACTCGACCAGGTCGACCTCACGCTCGGAGCGGCTGGTCGCGCGGCGGGTGTTGATCTCGATGATGATGTGGCCGCGGAAGTCCTGCTGCGCGAGGACACCCAGCAGGTCCGCGGCACGTTGCGTGCCGCGACCCGGGACGAGGTGCTCGTCCTTCGCGGAGCCGGTGCCGTCGGTCAGGTGCACGTGGGTCAGGCTCTTGCCCATCGTCGCGGCCAGCTCGACGCAGTCCTGCTCGGCGGTCGAGGCGTGCGACAGGTCGAGAGTGGTGTGCGCGTACTCCTGCTCGGTCGGGTCCCAGCTCGGCGCGTACGCCTGCAGGTCCCTACCGGGTGCGCGCCACGGGTACATGTTCTCCACCGCGAGCGTCACGCCCGTCTGCTCCTCCAGCCGGGCGATCCCCTCGACGAACCCGCGCGCGTAGTCCCGCTGCCAGCGGAACGGCGGGTGTACGACGACCACGTCGGCACCGAGCTCCTTCGCGGCCTCGGCGCTGCGCTCGAGCTTGCTCCACGGATCGGTCCCCCAGACGCGCTGCATGATCAGCAGGGTCGGGGCGTGGAGCGCGAGCACCGGCAGCTGGTGGTAGTCGATCAGCCGCTGGATCGCGTCGATCTGGGTGCTCAGCGGATCGATCCCGATCATCACCTCGACACCGTCGTATCCGAGCCGGGCGGCGAGCTCGAAGCCGCTCGCGGTCGACTCCGGATAGACAGAGGCGGTGGACAGGCCGATCTTGGCGGTCGTACGGGGGTTCATTGGTTCACCGGGGCTGCAGCTGGTCGAGCCGGGACAGGATGACGCCTTCGCGCAGGGCCCACGGGCAGACCTCGAGCGCGGGCAGGTCGAAGAGGTCCATCACGGCGTCGGCGACCAGCGCGCCGGCGGTCAGCTGGGAGGCGCGACCGGCCGAGACCCCGGGCAGGGCTGCCCGCTCGGCGGCGGTCATCTTGGTCAGCTTCGGGATCCACTCGTTCAGGTCGTCCCGGTTCAGCGTGCGCGGCACGTACGGTCCGTCGGCGGACGGGGCCGCACCGGCGATCCGGGCCAGCGAGCGGAACGTCTTGCTGGTGGCAACCGAACGCTGCGGCTTACCGGCCCGCAGTACCGGACCGGCGACCGCGGCCAGCTCCATCCGGATCCGGCGACGCAGCGCCCGGACCTCGTCCTTGTTCGGCGGGTCCGCGGTCAGCCCCTCGCGGGTCAGCCGGCCCGCGCCGAGCTGGACCGACTCCGCCACGGTCGGCTGCTCGTCCGACCCGGCCGCGATCTCCAGCGAGCCGCCGCCGATGTCGAACACCGCCAGGCGCCCGGAGGACCAGCCGAACCAACGCCGTACCGCCAGGAAGGTCAGCCGGGCCTCGTCCTCGCCGCTCAGCACCTCGAGGTCCACGCCGGTCTCGTTGTGGACCCGGCCCAGCACCTTCTCGCCGTTCGGCGCCTCGCGGAGCGCCGAGGTGGCGAACGCGAGCAACGACTCGCAGCCCTTGTCCTCGGCCAGCTCGACCGCTTGCTTGGTGAACGAGACCAGCCCGTCGGCACCGGACTGGTCGATCTTGCCGTCCTTGTCCAGGTGCTCGGCCAGCCGCAGCTCGATCTTGTGCGAGTACGCCGGGAGCGGCGCGGCACCGCGATGCGCGTCCACCACGAGCAGATGGACGGTGTTGGATCCCACGTCGAGTACGCCGAGCCGCATACCCTCACGCTACTGGACGACCGGAGTATTCACTGTTCTGGAGTCGTCGTTCACGGATCGACGGGTCGTGCGCGTACGCTTTCCGGGTGCCTGAGGTTTCTCTCGATTTTCCCCGTGCCTGGGTCGAGTTCACCGACCCCGCCGACCCCGACCAGGTCTTCCGCTGCGACCTGACCTGGCTGACGTCCAACTGGTCCTGCATCTTCGGCGGTGGCTGCCAGGGGATCTACAAGGGCCGTCCGAACGACGGCTGCTGCACCCTCGGTGCGCACTTCTCCGACGCCGACGACGAGAAGCGGGTCAAGAAGTACGTCAAGGAGCTCGGCAAGGACGACTGGCAGTTCCGCAAGGAAGGCCGGGGCAACGGCTGGGTCGAGACCGACGACGAGGGCGAGCGCAAGACCCGGGTCTGGGAGGGTGCGTGCATCTTCCTGAACCGGCCGGGGTTCGAGGGCGGCGCCGGGTGCGCGCTGCACGGGCTGGCACTGAAGCGCGGCGTGCATTTCGTCGAGACCAAGCCGGACGTGTGCTGGCAGCTGCCGATCCGGCGGACCTTCCGCGAGGTGGAGCGCCCGGACGGTACGACGTACACCGAGGTCGGCATCGGGGAGTACGACCGGCGCGGCTGGGGACCGGGCGGGCACGACCTGGACTGGTACTGCACGGGCAACACCGAGGCGCACATCGCGGTCGAGCCGGTGTTCGAGTCCAGCAAGGTCGAGCTGCAGACGCTGATGGGTCTCAAGGCGTACGACGTACTCGCCGACCTGTGCCGCCAGCGCCTCGAGGCCGCGCGCCCGGTGCTGCCGCACCCCGCCTCTAAGTAGCGATCTTGCCGTTGTCGACGAGCCAGCTGATACCGGAAAGGGCTGCCTCGAACGCGGAGTAGCGCGGACGGAAGTCGAGCAGTCTGGCGGCCTTGTCCATCGAGCAGTGGGGGCTGTGCTCGACGTGGTCCCAGGTGGCGCCCGCGTCCTGCTTGGACATCCGCTGCTGCAACTGGCCGATCGGGAGGTAGCCGAGTCGGCTCGGCTGGCCGAACCAGTCGGCGACCGCGTGGGCGTACCCGCGCAGGGTGATCGCGTCACTCGCCACCGCATGGAAGCTCTCGCCGATGGCCGTCGAGCGACTCGCGATCGCGGCCAGGAACACGCCCGCGACATCGTCGGCGTGGACCGGGTTGAGCGTCTCCAGGCCGAGGTTCGGCAGCAGGACGTCAGCACCCTGGGCGAGCTTCTCGTAGACGCCGAGGTCGAAGTTGCCGGCCGGGTTGACCGGCGTCCAGCCGGGGCCGCAGATGTGACCGGGGTGGACGATCGTGACCGGGAAGCCGTCGCGGCGGGCCTTGGCGAGCAGGTACGCCTCGATCGCGGCCTTCTGCTCGCCGTAGTCGCCGAACGGCTTGCGCGGCGCGTCCTCGCGGGTCGGGACGCTCATGCTCGGGCCGTGGACCCAGATCGTGCCGCAGTGCAGCAGGTGCTGGATCTTCCCTTCGACCGCCTCGGCGAGCTGCCGGGCGCTGTCCTCGGTGAAACAGATCAGGTCGATGACGACGTCCGGGCTCAGGTCCGCGACCCGTCGGCCGAAGGTCCCCGCGGCATCTTCCGCGGTCCGGTCGACCTGGACGAACTCCACGTTCTTCCAGGTTCCGTCCGAGTGGTACGGCGTTCGCTCGCCGCGACTCAGCACCGTGACGTCGTGTCCGAGCCGGATCAGGCGCGGGACGAGATAGGTTCCGATGTGACCGGTACCGCCGATGACGACTGTGCGCATGACACCTGAGCGTAGTCCGACACACCCTGGGGGCCGCGAGTGTCGGTGGAGGGCGTAAGAATGACAGGCATGCGTCTGGATCATCTGTCGTACGCGTGCGGGCCTGATGGGTGCCGCGCGACCGTCGAGCGGTTGTCCGCGCTGCTCGGGGCGGAGTTCGTCGACGGTGGGGTGCATCCGCGGTTCGGCACGGTGAACCACATCCTCCCGCTGGAGAACGATCGGTATATCGAGGTCGTCGACGTGCTCGACCACCCGGCGTCCGACAAGGCGCCGTTCGGTCAGGCGGTCCGTGCCCGCAAGGAGCTCGGCGGCGGCTGGCTGGGCTGGGTGGTGGCGGTCCGCGACATGGCGCGGATGGAGCAGCGCCTCGGCCGGCCGGCGGTCCCCGGCAACCGGCACCGCCCCGACGGGCTGAACCTGACCTGGCGGCAGATCGGCGTGAAAGGCCTGATGGCCGACCCGCAGCTGCCGTTCTTCGTCCACTGGGACGACCTCGGCGAGCACCCCTCGATCGGCGGCAAGGACATCAAGCTCACCGGCCTGGAGATCGCGGGCGACCCGACCCGGGTCACCGACTGGATCGGCCACCCCGCCGACCACCTCCTCGACGACCTCGACGTCGCCTGGGTCGGCCCGAACGGTCAGCCGGGCCTGGTCGCCGCCGTCTTCACCACACCGAACGGGATCGTTCGGCTGTAACCCCTCGTAATCCGCCGTACCGCTTGACCTGTGATCGACGTCGGCCTAACGTACAACCAAATGGTTGTAGATGAGCAAGTGGTCGATCGACTGCTCCACGCATTGGCCGACACGACGCGGCGCGACATCGTGCGGCGGTGCCTGGCCGGCGAGGCGTCGGTGTCGCGGCTCGCCGAGTCGTACCCGATGAGCTTCGCGGCCGTGCAGAAACACGTCGCCGTACTGGAACGGGCCGGGCTGGTGAGCAAGGAACGCAGTGGCCGCGAGCAACTCGTGCGGACCGACGTCGACGCCGTACGGCGGGCTCGGGACGCCCTGGACCAACTCGAGGCGACCTGGCGCGGGCGTGTGGACCGGATGTCCGACCTATTGACGGAGAGGACCGATGACGATGAGCGTGACCAGCGTTGACAAGGACTTCGACGCGCTGACCCTGACGATGATCGCCGACTTCGAGGCGACCACCGAGCGGGTGTGGGACCTGTGGGCCGACCCCCGCAAGCTCGAACGCTGGTGGGGACCGCCGACGCATCCCGCGACGATGGTCGATCACGATCTGACGCCGGGCGGTGCGGTCACGTACTACATGACCAGCCCGGAAGGCGAGAAGTACCACGGGCGGTGGAACATCACGGCTGTCGACGTACCGACCTCGCTGGAGTTCATCGACACCTTCGCGGACTCCGACGGGAAGCCGGTCGACAACATGCCGGTCAGTACGACGCAGATGCGGCTCAGCTCGTACGACGGGAAGACACGGATGGAACTGCGGGCAGTGTTCGACACGCGAGCCCAGATGGATCAGCTGCTCGGTATGGGGATGGACGAAGGACTGAAGCAGGCCGTCGGGCAGATGGACGCGTTGCTGGCTTAGTGGATGTTCTCGAGCTCGGCGAGTGAGGTCTCGAGGTGGGCGAGCATGCGTTGCAGGTGCGGGACGGTGCGGCGGCAGCCGATCAGGCCGAAGTGGAGTTCGTGGGCGTAGCTGGTGACGCTGATGTTCAGTGCCTGGCCGTTGAGGACGATGCTCGCGGGGTAGAGGCCGAGCAGGCGGGAGCGGTTCCAGTAGAGCGGGCTGTCGGTGGGGCCGGGCACGTTCGAGATGACCACGTTGTACGGCGGTGTCGTATGAGCCGGCGACGCCCGGCAGAACCGCGGCGGGGCCGGCGACGCCGAAGCCGAGGGCGCCGACGATCAGGTTCTGCAGCGGGCTGAGGTCGGACAGGACGCGTTTGCCGTGCGCGGTCGACGCCATGATCCGGCGGATCCGGCGCTCGGGATCCGCCTGGTCGGTGGCGAGGTCGGCGATCAGCGTGGCGAGCGAGTTCCCGCCTCCGGGCGCGTCGTCCGACGTACGCAACGAGACCGGCACCATCGCCGTCAGCGCCTTGTCCGGCAGGGCGTCCAGCTCGAGCAGATAGTTGCGCAGGGCCCCTGAACACATCGCCAGCAGTACGTCGTTCAGCGTCGCGCCGGTGATCGCCCGGACCTTCTCCAGCCGTTCGATCGGCCACGACTGCGCCGCGAACCGCCGCGCGCCGGTGACCGGCTGGTTGAAGATCGTCCGCGGCGCCTGGAACGGCATCGTCGAGTGCAGCAGGCTCTTCACGCCGGCCAGTGGGAGACCGGCGAGCCCGGCGGCCGTCTTCAACGCGTCACCCGGCACCTTGGCCATCGCCTGCAGCAATCCGGTCTCCGGGCGCGGCTCGGCAACCTTCGGCGGCAGGGCGTACGTGGCCGGCATACCGGTGCGGGTCGGGTCGGTGGTGAGGGTGTCCTGCATCCAGCGGAGCGCGGTGACGCCGTCGATCATCGAGTGGTGGATCTTGCTGTAGATCGCGAACCGGCGGCCCTCGACGCCCTCGATCAGGTGCATCTCCCACAGCGGGCGGTGCCGGTCGAGCAGCGTCCCGTGCAGGCGGCTGGTGAGCTCGAACAGCTCGCGGTACCGCCCGGGACGGGGCAGCGCGGACAGCCGGACGTGGTACTCCAGGTCGATCTCGTCGTCCTGTTCCCAGGACCAGTAGCCGAGGTCCACCGGCCGGTTCCGCACCCGGCGCGCGAACACCGGATTCACCTCCGGCGCCGTCACCATGTCGTGGTACAGCCGCGACACGAAGTCCCGCGACGACTCCGGGAACACGTGATCCCGCCCGGCGCCTTCCGGGAGCTCGAACAGCATCAGCCCACCGACATGCATCGGCTGCTCCCGGCTCTCACCACCGAGAAACATCGCATCCAGCGGCCCCACCACGGTCACGGACTTCACCTCCCGGCAAACCATCGTGGTCGTCGTACGAGAGTGCGTCTACACCCCCACAACAGCCTTCACCGAGAATTGGTTACCTCTGCAGCAACTGAGTTATCAACTATCGGACGCCACCACTACTTTGTGCACCGTTCGACCATTTTCGCGGGCTGGAAATGGTCGAACGGTGCACAAAGTTGGCTAGTCGAGGGGGCGGTAGTTGACGCCGATCCGTTCGATGCGGGTCAGGTGGGGGCGCAGGCGGGTCAGGAACTCGTCGTACGAGACCTTCGGGGAGCCCCAGGCGCGTTCGGCGAAGGCGGACAGCCGCGGCAGCAGCATGTAGCCGACCTGCTCCGGGCCTTCCATGTACTCGGTCCAGATCTGGCACTGCGTCCCGACGATCAGCGCCTTCTCCTCGTCGGACAGCGCCGCCGGGATCACCTCGAAGTCGTACACCTTCTCCAGCGGGATGTTCCCGCCGATCGCGAGCGGCTCGGTCGCGGGATCGCCCTGGTAGTAGTCGAAGTACACCGACTCGCACGGCGCCATCACGACCTCGTGCCCGGCCTTCGCCGCGACCTCACCGCGCTGCGCACTGCGCCACGCCATGATGACCGCGTCCTTCGGGCAGTCGGTCTCGACCATCTCGTCCCAGCCGACCAGCCGGCGCCCTTCCTCGGCCAGCACCTCCGCGACCTGCGCGGTGAACCAGCCCTGCAGCTGCCCCGGCTCGTCCAGCCCGAGCTCGGCCTGCCGCTTCTGGGCCGCCTCCGACTCGGCCCACTGCACCGACGGGCACTCGTCGCCGCCGAGGTGGATGTACGGCGACGGGAAGATCTCCAGCACCTCACGCAGCACGGTCTTCACGAACTCGACGGTCGCGTCGTTCACGTTCAGCACGTCGTCGCTGATGCCCCAGTACGGCCGGACCGTCAGCTGCTGGTCCGGGTGGTTCCCGAGCTCCGGGTACGCCGTGATCGCGGCCTGCATGTGGCCGGGCAGGTCGATCTCGGGTACGACGGTGATCCCGCGGTCCGCGGCGTACGCGACGATCTCGCGCAGGTCGTCCTTGGTGTAGAACCCGCCGTGCGGCGTGCCGTCGTACTCGAAGTCCTGCTGGCCGTGCGACATCTTGCCGACCATGGTCTCGGCCCGCCACGCGCCGACCTCGGTGAGCCGCGGGTACGCCTCGATCTCGACCCGCCAGCCCTGGTCGTCGGTGAGGTGGAAGTGCAGCACGTTCAGCCGGTGCAGCGCGAGGACGTCGATGACCTTGAGGACGAACTCCTTCGGCATGAAGTGCCGCGCGACGTCGAGCATCATCCCGCGCCAGCCGAACCGCGGCGCGTCCTCGACGTGCGCCAGCGGTACGGCGACGTTCCCGTCCGCGGCCGGCTCCGCCGACTCGACCAGTTGCGCGTACGTCGTCTCCGCGTGCCGGAGCGCGTCCTCGGAGCCGGCCGTGAGCCGGGCGCCGTCGGCGCTGATGTCGATGCGGTACTCGTTCGGGTCGAGGTTCTCGACCACGTCCCGGACGGCGTCACCGACCGGGTCGGCAGTGATCCACCGGCCTTCGTCGACGGTGAGGTGTCGCGGGGCAGGGACGATCGCGATGTCGGACATCGGGACTCCAGGGAGCGCAGGTCGATTTATGTCAGGACGATCCTATATCTGTCCAGAACTGCGCAGAAGCGATGGGGACAAGCACTAACAATCGACCTACCTTCAGTGTCAGGTTCATGAGAAGGTTTGCTCGTGACAAGCGAGCGGCAGCGGACGACCCTGCGGGTCCTGGTGGCGAGCAACGCGCTCGGAGGGGTCGCAACGGCGAGCGGATTCGCCGTCGCCGCACTGCTCGCGGAGAACGTCTCCGGCTCCACGTCCATGGCCGGTCTGGTCGCCACGTCGACCACACTGGGCGCCGCCGTTCTCGCCGTACCGCTGGCCGGTCTGGCTCGCTCACACGGTCGAAGGGTCTCGTTGTCCCTCGGCTATCTGATTGCCTTCGTAGGCGCTGCGCTGACGATCGTCGCTGCGCAGATCGGCTCAATGGTCCTACTGCTGGCCGCGGGCTGTTTCTTCGGCAGCGGCTCGGCCTCCAACCTCCAGTCGCGGTACGCCGCCACTGACGCCGCAGAGCCCAGCCGCATTGCCCGTTCGCTCGGGCTGGTCGTCTGGGCCACCACGATCGGTGTGATCGTCGGACCGAACCTGACCGGTGTCGGCGGCTCGGTCGGCACGTCGCTCGGCATCCTGGCCCTGGCTGGTCCCTACCTGTTCTCGGTCGTCGCCTTCGGCCTCAGTGCGGCCACGGTGTGGGTCGGCATGCGCAGTCAGGTGCGGCCGGGCAAGGTGGAGCGCCAGCCGCTGGCCGAGACGTTCCGGCAGGTCATCCGCATCCCGCACGCGCGTCTCGGTCTGCTGGCGATCGCGACGGCGCACGCGGTGATGGTCGGCGTGATGTCGATGACCTCGGTGCACCTGCGCCACCACGGCGCCTCGCTGACCATCGTCGGCTTCGTCATCAGCGGACATGTGGCCGGCATGTACGCCCTGTCCCCGCTGACCGGCTGGCTGGCCGATCGGCTCGGCCGCATCCCCACGATCGGCATCGGCCTCGGCATCCTCGCAGTCGCGATGACGCTGGCCGCGGTCGCGCCGGACGACGCGCACGCGCTGACCGGACTGGCCTCTGTTCACCCTGGGCCTCGGCTGGTCCGCCTGTCTGGTGGCCGGCTCCACACTGCTGTCGCGGTCCGTGCCGGACGGCATCCGTACGTCGGCGCAGGGCCTGTCGGACCTGACGATGGGCATCCTGGCTTCCCTTTCGGGCACAGCTGCCGGCCCGGTCCTCGCGTACCTCGGCTTCCACTGGCTGGCCGTCTTCTGCGGCATCCTCCTCATCCCGGCCGCCCTGCTCGCCGCAACGACCAAACAGGCAGTAGCTAGGGTCTAGCGCTGTGAGCATCGCGGAGGGCGGGATCCCGAGTCCGAACATCTGGCACCACCCGAAGGTGTACGAGATCGAGAACCGGGCGGTCGACCCGAACGGCGTGATCGAGCCGGCGATGCGGGCGATCCGCGACTGGGCCGGCGCGACGGTGCTCGACATCGGCTGCGGCACCGGCTTCCACCTACCGACGTTCGCGGCGACGGCCGCACAGGTGATCGGTGTCGAGCCGCACGGGGAATTGGCGGATGCGGCCCGTCGACGTACGGCGGCGTTGCCGAACGTCGACGTACGGCAAGGTACGGCGCAACGCCTGCCGGTACCGGACGCGTCGGTCGACGTGATGCACGCGCGCTGGGCGTACTTCTTCGGGCCAGGGTGCGAGCCCGGGCTGGCCGAGCTGAACCGGGTGATGCGCCGCGGCGGGACCGCGTTCGTGATCGACAACGACGGGAGCCGCTCGACGTTCGGTGAGTGGTTCAGTACGTCGTACCCGATGATCAAGGCGCCTGAGGTGGAGCGGTTCTGGACCGATCGCGGCTGGCACCGGACGCCGCTGGACATGGGCTGGCGATTCGAGACCCGCGCCGATCTGGAGGCGGTGGTGAAGATCGAGTTCACGCCGAAGGACGCGCGCCGGATCCTCGCCTCGCACACGGGCGTCGAGGTGGACTACGCGATCAACCTGTGGAGCAGGACCTTCTGACGACACTCTGTGGTCTGCGGACCGACCTCCGGTCCTCATAGGGTTGACGAACCACTCGACGGGGATTCTGGGGAGGCACCAGCCACGGATGGACGGACTGCTGCTCGATCACGTGCCGGGGTTGCCGGGGCGGCTCCGGATCGACGTAGGTGAGCAGCGTGCGGTGGTGGTGCCTCAGGCAGCCGACCGCCGCAGGCTGGCCGACATCGTGACCGGACTGGACGATCCACCGTCCGGTGCGCTCGTGCTGGCCGGCGGAAGGGTCCGGTTGGTCCCTGCCGAAGGTGGCCTGCT
The DNA here is from genome assembly GCA_963822475.1 of uncultured Actinomycetota bacterium. GTDB lineage: Bacteria > Actinomycetota > Actinomycetes > Propionibacteriales > Kribbellaceae > Kribbella. The sequence goes on along the minus strand of CAWGHT010000003.1, from coordinate 1,611,292 downwards.
CCCCCACCTCACTGTGCTCGGCAACGTGATGCACGGGCACCGCACGTCGCAGTCGATCACCACACAGGCAGCGCGAGAAGCGAGTGTGGTCAAGGCGCGCGGCTGTGGGCTGGAAGACGTGCTGGACCGCTACCCGTACGAGATCACCGCAGGACGTCGCCGGCTGGCCGGAGTGGCTCGGGCACTCGGCTCCTACCCACGAGTGATCGTGCTGGAGGATGCGAACGGCCTGCCTACGTGGGGATCGCTCCTGTCGCTCCGGCCCAACCCTGACTTGGCCTCAGCCGCTCTGTTGCTCATCACAACCAGCGCGACTCGCACTGCAGGTTTTGTCGATGCTGAGTAGCCGCAGAGCGTTCCTGGGGACCGCAGCAACACTCCTGCTCGCCGGCTGCTCGAGTGATGTGCTGGGACTGCGGCGTGCGGTCCGCGTAGCTGTCAGCTGGAGTGGCGAGGAGTTGCGAGCGTTCCACAAGGTCCTGGGCGGTCTGGGTGGGTTGGACTACCCGGTCGAGGTCGTACCGCTCGGCGACGCCATCTCGACCGCCTTCGGCGCCCGCTCCACCCGCAGACCGGACATCGTCATGCTGCCGCAACCAGGTCTGGTCCCGCGGCATCTGGCTGACCTGGAGCCGATCCCCGACGACCTCGCAGCACTCGGTCGAGCACGCCTGTGGAAGGAGCTCCTGGTCCACGAAGGCACGACGTACGGCGTGCCGTTCAAGACAGCGCACAAGTCCGCGGTCTGGTACCGCCCCTCGGTGTTCCGGCAGGTCGGCGTACAACCGCCGCGGCTGTGGAGCGAGTGGCTGACGCTGAACCGGACGCTGACGCAGGCAGGCGTCACACCGTTGGCGCTGGCCGCCGGGGACGGCTGGGTGCTCACCGACTTCCTGGAGAACGTCCTGCTGGGCATCGCGCCGTCCGTGTACTCAGGTCTTGCGACGGCGACAGACCCGCGGCCGTCGCAGCAGCCACAGTTCGGAGCCGCACTGCGGTTGCTGGGCACCATGTGGTCGACACCTGGCCTCCTGGCGGGCGGAGTGGAGGAGTCACTCGTCCAGCAGTTCCCGGACGCGCTGGTGGAGGTGTTCGGGCATCGCAAGGCGGCCATGGTGCTCGCATCCGATTTCGCCGAGCCGGTGGTGCGCTCGTTTGCCGCAGACCCCAACGACATAGGGCTTTTCACGTTTCCGCCGATGACTGCGGGCGCTGCCGCACCAGTGGTCGTCGGAGGCGATGTGATGGTGCTGCAGAAGCCGTCCTCGGAAGACGCACGCGACCTGGTACGCCGGCTGTCCACACCGACCGCGGCAAACCCGTGGATCGCCGAAGGTGGGTTCCTGGTCGACGGACGGACCAGTGGGTACTCCCCCGAGCTCACGCGGCTCGCCGAGCAGCTGACCCGGCCTGGGGAGCAACTGCAGTTCGACCTGTCCGACCGGCTCGGTCAGGTCGGGGACATCAATGGACTGTGGCGAGTGCTGACCGACTTCCTGGTCGCGGTCGGGCACCGTGACACCGCCGTACAGGATGCGGTGGATGACGCGATGACCGAGCTGCAGAAGGTTGAGGAGGGCTGATGGGCCTGCAGACCAACGGCCTGTCGCTCGAGGTCGTCGGCCGGGAGGTCACCGGCCGTCCGGTGCAGGGCAAACCGCGCCGGCCCGCCGGACCGTACCTGCTGGGGCTGCCGGCGTTGCTGTTGAGCTGTCTGCTGCTGATACCGATCGGCGTGACCGTGGTGGCGGCGTTCCGGACGCGTGGCGGTTTCGGGTTCGGCAACTTCGCGGTGATGGGCGACCCGTCCGCGCTGCATGCTGTGGGCAACAGTCTGTTGTGGGTGATGGTCGCGTTCGGAACCGTTGTGGTCGGGTTCTTCCTTGCCCTGTTGAGTTATCGGCTCCCGGCGGTCACGACGTTCCTGCAGCCCGCGCTGGTCATTCCGTTCGCTGTGTCGGTGCTGGTGTCCGGTGCGACGTTCCGGCTGATCTTCGACCCGACACCGGAACGCGGGACGATCACTGCTGTCTGGACGCGGCTGTTCGGCACCAGTCCGGTGTGGCTGGGTCCTGGTCTGTTCTGGCTGGTGCTGGTGTCCGCGTTCGGCTGGACCTGGCTCGGGTACGTCGTGTCGCTCTTCCGCGCCGGTCTGGACGCGATACCGGACGACGTGTCGCGGACGATCACAGCTGAGGGCGTGACGGGTTGGAGACGGCTGCGGGCGTTGGAGATCCCGTTGCTGCGTCCGGTGACCGGTGTGGTCACGTTGACCCTGGTCATTGCGGCAGTGCGGGTGTTCGACCTGGTGCTGATCGTCGTACCAGGGTCGATGCAGCGGTCGGCCGACGTACTGGGGCTGAACTGGTGGCGGGCCACCACGACAGGTGGCGACTCAGGACGTACGGCGGCGCTCGGTGTCGTGCTGTTCGCGATCGTCGCGGCGGTCGGGCTGATCGGCGTACGCGGGCTGCGTCGGCGGCGGTGGGCGATGCCGGTGACCGTCGTACGGCCGGATCCGTCACTAGGGCGCCCGAAGCCGGGCAGGGTGGTACGGCGGTTCGGCTGGCTCATCGGGCTCGCTGTCGCGCTGGTGTGGATCTTCCCGGCCGTCGTACTCGTCGCCACCGCGTTGCACTCGCCGCGGGAGGCAGGACTCCGCGGCTGGTGGTCGTTGTCGGGTCTCGGGTTCTCGTCGTTCGCTGCGGCGGCGAACGTCGGGTTGTTCCGGGCTCTGCTGTCCACGCTGGTGATCGCGGCCGCTGCAACAGCTGTCCTGCTCGTGATCGCCGTACCAACTGCCTATCTGGTCGCCTGGGGCGGTCTGCCCACGAGACTCGGGCGGATCGCGATGGGCGTGTTCGTAGTACTGGCTGTGACACCAGTGCAGATGTACGCCGCTCCGCTGCGGGATGCGATCGACACCGCCGGCTTGGCCGGGTCCCGGGTCGCCCTGGCACTGGTACACGCGGCGGCCGGTCTACCGTTCGCCGTACTGCTGCTGCGATCCGCCTTCGCCTCTGCACCACCAGCGCTCGTGTCCGAGGCGCTGCAGGGTCCAGCGCGGCAGAGCGCCGTACTGGCGACTGTGCAGCGGACATACCGTCCCGCACTGGTTGCCGTTGCGGTGCTGGAGTTCGCACTGGTGTGGAACGACTTCATCGTCGGGTTCCTGATCAGTGGACCTGGTACGACGCCGTTGTCGCTGGTGCTGTGGGGTGAGGCGCGGCAGTTCTCCACGTCGAGCGGACCGGTCGCTGCTGCGGCTGTAGTCGCGTCCGTCGTACCTGCGGTTCTCATGCTGTCGTTCTGGCGGACCGTGGTGCGTGGACTGACGACGGGGAGCCGGCCATGACTGAGGAGCAGCCGAAGCCGAGGCAAGAGCCGCCAGAGGAGCAGTCGCGGATCCAGGAGTTCTCCCTGGTCGTCGGCGGTGTCGCGTCCGCATTGCTCACCGACCTCACCTCGCAGCTGCTGAACCAGAGCCTCGGCCAACGCGGCATCGTGCAGTGGGTCGGGTACTCCGTGGCCGCGCTGCTCGTGGTCATCTCCTACCTTCGGCTGCGCGCGCGGCGCCGGCGTGCGCGCGAGCGCCGCCTGCAAGGTGCGAGTGAGCTCCACGCGGCGGCCGAGGAAGCCGAGCAGTGGATGATCTCGCTCGGCTCGGACGCCGGCGGGATGGCGGCAGCCGAGTGGTTCACGGTCAACGAGGACTGGCTCCGCGACCTGGTCGCGACCGAGAACCCGCAGAACGCGGCAGTCGACGACTTCGCCCGGATCTGCGACGCACTCGAGGCCTGGTACGTACGCCGTCCCGATCCAGACGCGCTGCTCCAACTGAGCGAGCTCCTGAACGCCACGGCCGAGGCCAGCGGGCGCCGTGGTCTCGCCGAGCTCGCAGCGGCTCGCGCGGCAACGGCGTACCGGATGATGGGCGACCTGGACACCGCCAGCACTCGTCTGGGGCTCTCGGACAACATCGCGACCCACAGCCGTACGGCGGCTGCGCTGAAGATGCGGCGCCAGGTCGAACGCGCCCTGCTGCACCTGGCCCGCGCCGAACGCGCACCGGCCGGCAACGACCGCGACGAAGCCGTCCTGAACGCACGCGACCGGCTGGACGACGCACGCCTCACCCGGCCCGGTCCGGACCTCGCAGCCGATGTGGCGATCTCCATCAACCTCGCAGTCGTGCACCTGTACCAGTACGACGACGAAGGCGCCCTGGACCAGCTGCGACCCGCACTCGCCCGTGCGACAGCAGCCGGCGACCTGAGTGGTCAGGCGCACGCGCTGGAGCTCATGGGCGTGGCCGCGTGGATGCAACGCAACCAGCACGAGGCCGGCCGCCGGTGGGAGCACGCCGCCCACCTGTACGCCGAGATCGACGAACGCGAAGGCCACGCCCGCTGCCTGCAGCACCTCGGCTCCGCAGCCGTCATCGCCGACGAACTCGACACCGCACTCGACCTGCTCGAACGGAGCGCGACGCTGCGGACCTCGGAGAGCGAGATCCTCACGAAGTACCTCGACGCGGCCCGCCGTACGTCGGAACTCCCCGTCGTCGCCGAGGACCCACCACGCCGTACGCCGATCAACGGACTGAAACGCCTTCTTCGAACGGTCAGACGTTTTGTCGGCGGCCTGAAATAGGTTGTTCTCATGGCGAAGGCGGGGACTCAGGCGAAGGGCAAGGCGGCGTACGCGTGCTCGGAGTGCGGATGGACCGCGGCGCGGTGGATCGGGCGGTGCGGCGAGTGCCAGGCCTGGGGCACGGTCACCGAGGTCGGTGGGCCGAAGGCCGCGCGGATCACCGCCGGCCCGGTGACGTCGCCGGCGATGCCGATCGCCAAGGTGTCCGCGATCGAGGCCGAGTCCCGCCCGACCGGCATCGGCGAACTCGACCGCGTGCTCGGCGGCGGTGTCGTGCCGGGCGCGGTGATCCTGCTCGCGGGTGAGCCGGGCGTCGGCAAGTCCACGCTGCTGCTGGAGGTCGCGGCGCAGTCCGCCCGCGGCGGCCAGCGGACGCTCTACGTGTCCGGTGAGGAGTCGGCCGCGCAGGTGCGGCTCCGGGCCGGACGGACCGACGCGCTCGTCGACGAACTTTTCCTGGCCGCGGAGACCGATCTGGGCGCGGTGGTCGGTCAGGTCGACGCGGTCGAGCCGTCGTTCCTGGTGATCGACTCGGTGCAGACGATGGCGCACCCGGAGGTCGACGGAGCGCCGGGCGGCGTGACGCAGGTCCGCGAGGTGACCGGCGCGCTGGTCCGGCTCGCGAAGGAACGGCACATCGCGGTCGTGCTGGTCGGTCACGTCACGAAGGACGGCGCGATCGCCGGTCCGCGGATGCTCGAGCACCTGGTCGACGTCGTGCTCGCCTTCGACGGCGACCGGCACTCCGGGTTCCGGATGGTGCGCGCGACCAAGAACCGGTTCGGCCCGTCCGACGAGGTCGGCTGCTTCGACATGGTCGACACCGGGATCGTCGAGGTCACCGACCCGACCGGACTGTTCGTCTCCGAGCACGCCGAGCCGGTGGCCGGCACGTGCGTGACGGTGATGATGGAGGGCCGCCGCCCGCTGCTGGCCGAGGTGCAGGCGCTGGTCGGCCCGTCCGCCGCACCACAACCGCGCCGCACCACGTCCGGGCTGGAGTCGTCGCGGGTCGCGATGGTCCTCGCCGTACTGGGCAACCGGGCCGGCCTGAAGCTGGCCGACCAGGAGGTGTACGTCGCCACCGTCGGCGGCGTGAAGATCACCGAGCCGGTCGCGGATCTCGCGGTCGCGATCGCGGTCGCGTCGTCGGTGATGGACAAGCCGATCCACCCCGGGCTGGTCGCGATCGGCGAGGTCGGCCTGGCCGGCGAGGTGCGCCGGGTCGGCGGCCTGGAGAAACGTCTCGCGGAAGCCGCCCGGCTCGGCTTCACCAAGGCGATCGTCCCCGCCGACATCCCGAACCGGAGCAAGGACGTCAAGCCGATGGACATCCAGAAGAAGTACGGCCTCCGCACCTTCGCCGCCCCCGACCTCCGCTCAGCCCTCCTTGCCGCGGGCCTCGCCTAACGTCCTGTGGCCAACGCCACAGGTGAGACGGGGGATCCACAGCAGCAGGGAAAGGAACGTACTCTGGGGGCGCCACGCCGGGTTCGATGGTGAGCCCGGATACCCCCCCGCCGGATGACTGCAGGAGCACCTGATGACCGGATCCAGAGTTGTCGCGCTCGGCCACTACCAGCCGGAACGGGTGCTCACCAACGACGAGCTCGCCACCATGGTCGAGACCAACGACGAGTGGATCCAGAGCCGGGTCGGCATCCGGGAGCGCCGGATCGCGGCGCCCGACGAGCAGGTCGACGAGATGGCCTGGCGGGCCGCCGACAAGGCTCTCGCGAACGCGGGCATCAACACCTCGGAGATCGACTACGTCGTGGTCGCGACCTGCACCGCGATCGACCGGTCGCCGAACATGGCCGCCCGGGTCGCCGCGCGTCTCGGCCTCGGCAACCCGGCCGCGATCGACCTGAACACCGCGTGCTCGGGCTTCGCCTACGCACTGGCGACCGCCGACCAGGCCATCCGGGCCGGTGCCGCGACGAAGGCCCTGGTCATCGGCGTCGAGAAGCTCAGCGACTGGACGGACTGGACCGACCGCACCACCTGCGTGCTGATCGGCGACGGCGCCGGCGCGGCCGTGCTGGTCGCGAGTGACGAGCCCGAGGTCGGTCCGGTGGTGTGGGGTTCGGTGCCGGAGATGTCGGACGCGGTCCGGATCGAGGGACGCGACGGCCCGTTCGCGCAGGAAGGCCTGAGCGTCTTCCGCTGGGCCACCACGCAACTGCCGGAGATCGCCAAGCAGGTGTGCGCGAAGGCCGGGCTGAAGCCCGAGGACCTCGGCGGCGTCGTCCTGCACCAGGCCAACCTGCGCATCATCGAGCCGCTCGCGAAGCGGCTCGGCGCGGTGAACGCGGTGGTCGCCAAGGACGTCGTGGAGTCCGGCAACACGTCGGCCGCGAGCATCCCGATCGCGCTGTCGAAATTGGTCGAGAAGCGCGAGATTCCGTCCGGCGCGCCGGTGCTGCTGTTCGGATTCGGCGGCGGTCTCTCGTACGCCGGTCAGGTCATCCGCTGCCCCTGACGCGGCAGGCGTCGTACCTCCACGCACTTCGTTCACGCGGGAAACGAGAACTGCACAGTCCGATGCACGGGCGAGTGCACGCGCACGCGCCGCCGCGGGCCGATCCACGAGCTCCTTGGCGGGCGCTGCGGCAGATATCCGGACAACGGCACGCGGCTGACCGCATAGACTCAGGTCCCGTGGCGGCGAACACGGACAAGAACAGCACCGGCGCCCGGCTCCGCGCGACGCTCGCGGCGGTGGCCCCCGGTACCGAACTACGCGAAGGACTCGAACGGATCCTGCGCGGGCGGACCGGCGCACTGATCGTGCTCGGTCACGACAAGGCGGTGGACGCGATCTCCACCGGCGGCTTCGAGATCGACATCGAGTTCACCGCGACCGGGTTGCGCGAGCTCAGCAAGATGGACGGCGCGATCGTCCTCGACCGGGACGCCACCCGGCTGATCCAGGCCGCCGTGCACCTGATGCCGGACCCGTCGATCGTCACCCAGGAGACCGGCACCCGGCACCGCACCGCGGACCGCGTCGCGCGGCAGACCGGGTTCCCGGTGATCTCGGTGTCGCAGTCGATGCACATCATCGCGCTGTACGTCGACGACCAGCGCTACGTGCTCGAGGAGACCGGCGCGATCCTGTCCCGCGCCAACCAGGCCCTCGCCACCCTCGAGCGCTACAAGCTCCGGCTGGACGAGGTGTCCGGCACACTGTCCGCCCTCGAGATCGAGGACCTGGTCACCGTCCGGGACGTGGCCGCGGTCGCGCAGCGGCTGGAGATGGTCCGGCGGATCGCCACCGAGATCGACGGGTACGTCGTGGAGCTCGGCACCGACGGCCGGCTGCTCACCCTGCAGCTCAACGAGCTCGTCGCGGGCGTCGCCGGCGAACGTGAACTGGTGGTCCGCGACTACCTCCCGCCGGCCGCGGGTCGCCGGCCCAAGACCGCGGACGACGTACTGCTGGAGCTCGACGCTGTCAGCCCGACGGACCTGCTGGACATCGGCCAGGTCGCGCGGGCGCTGCAGCTCGGAGGCGCCGAGCAGCTGGACGCGGCGGTCACCCCGCGCGGCTACCGGCTGCTGGCCAAGGTGCCGCGGCTCCCCGGTGCCGTCATCGACCGGCTGATCGACCACTTCGGTCACCTACAGAAGTTGCTCGCGGCAAGCATCGACGACCTGCAGACGGTCGAGGGCGTCGGCGAGAACCGGGCCCGCACCGTCCGCGAGGGCCTGTCCCGGCTGGCCGAGTCCAGCATCCTCGAGCGCTACGTGTAACCACCCGCAGTCAGCAGACGCCTCCGGTTCGTGAAAGAGCCGGAGGCGTCTTGCATTTCCGCACACATCGGCGAATACTCCATGTGGAACATTTCGTACGGAGCAATCCAGGTGGAGGATCATGGCGGCCGAACTGACCCCGTTGGCGATCTCGGTCCTGGCGTTGCTCAAAGAGGAACCGATGCACGCCTACGAGATGTACCAACTGCTCGTCAGGCGACACCACCACTGGCTGGTCAAGGTCCGGCCCGGCTCGCTCTACCACACGGTCGAGCGGCTGGCGCGGCAGAACTACGTCCGCGCCACCGGCACCGAGCGCGCCGGGAACCGCCCCGAGCGCACGACGTACGAGCTCACCCCGGAAGGCGGCGCCGCCCTGACCCGGCGGGTGGAGACGGGCATCGAGGAGTACGTCCACGAATACCCGCTCTTCCCCGTCGTCCTGAGCGAGGCGCACAACCTCGAGCCCGAGGACGCCGTCCTGCGCTTCCGCCGCCGGATCGCGGACCTGGACCACTGGATCACCGAGATCGACGAGGCCCTCGCCGCCGCCGAGGCGCGACAGGTGCCGCAGGTGTACTGGATCGGCGGCACCTACCTCCTGACCCAGCTGACCGCCGAGCGCGACTGGCTCACCACCACCATCGAACGTATCGAGAGCAAGGACCTGGAATGGCAACCTCGCAACAACCCGTGAGGCCTCCGGAGGTACGGCCGTGGCCGGCGCTCTGGGCCTTGGTGCTCGGCTTCTTCATGATCCTGGTCGACTCGACCATCGTCTCGGTCGCGACCCCGGCGATCCTCGAGGACCTCGGGGCGGACGTCGGCACGGTCGTCTGGGTGACCAGCGCGTACCTGCTCGCGTACGCCGTACCGCTGCTGATCACCGGCCGCCTCGGCGACCGGATCGGCCCGAAGAAGCTGTACCTGACCGGGCTGGCGCTGTTCACGCTGGCATCGGTGTGGTGCGGTCTGACCAACTCGATCGAGATGCTGATCGTGGCCCGGGTGTTCCAGGGCCTCGGCGCCTCGATGATGACGCCGCAGACGATGGCGGTCATCACCCGGATCTTCCCGCCGAACGAGCGCGGCCGGGCGATGAGCCTGTGGGGCGCGACCGCCGGCGTGGCCACGCTGGTCGGCCCGATCCTCGGCGGTGTCCTGGTCGACGGGCTGGGCTGGCAGTGGATCTTCTTCATCAACGCGCCGGTCGGCGTGGTCGGCTTCGTCCTGGCGATGCGGCTGGTGCCGGACCTGCCGACGCACGAGCACAAGTTCGACCTGATCGGGGTCGTGCTGAGCGCGGCCGGGTTGTTCCTGGTGGTGTTCGGGATCCAGGAGGGGCAGAAGTACGACTGGGGTCAGATCAAGGGCCCGATCTCGGTCTGGTCGCTGATCATCACCGGCATCGTCGTCCTCGCGATCTTCGTCGTCTGGCAGTCCCGTAACCGGGGCGAGCCGCTGCTGCCGCTGGGCCTCTTCAAGGACCGCAACTTCTCGCTGGCGAACGTCGCGATCACCACGGTCGGGTTCGCGATCACCGCGATGGCGTTCCCGCTGATGCTGTGGGCGCAGGCGGTCCGCGGGCTGACGCCCACGCGATCGGCACTGCTGCTGGTGCCGATGGCGGTGATCGCCGGTGCGCTGTCGCCGTTCGTCGGGCGGCTGGTCGACCGGACGCCGCCGCGGTTCATCGCCGGGTTCGGGCTGCTGTGCTGCGCGGTCTCGATGTTCTGGATGAGTCAGGTGATCGAGCCCGACGTACCGATCTGGCAACTGCTGCTGCCGATCGCCTTGCTGGGTGTCGCGAACGGGTTCATGTGGGCGCCGATCGGTACGACGGCGACGCGGAACCTCCCGATGCACCAGGCCGGCGCCGGGGCCGGCGTCTACAACACGACGCGACAGGTCGGCGCGGTGCTCGGCAGTGCGAGCATCGCCGTACTGATGGAGTCGCGGCTGGCGCACAACCTGCCGGCGGCTGGTGGCGCGCCTGCGGGCGAAGGGTTCTCCAGCGGCCGGCTGCCGGAGATGGTCCGGCCGGGATTCAGTGACGCGATGGCGCAGTCGCTGATGCTGCCCGCGCTGGTGCTCCTGGTCGGGCTGGTGGCGGCGCTGCTGTTCACCGCGCCCAGCCACCTGCAGAAGCGGCCGGACGATGCGACTCAGCCGGTCGAAGCCGGCTGATCAGACGACGCTGTGAAGGCCTGGGCGCCCGACAGGCGGCCGTCGTACTCGGCCTTGACGACATAGGTTCCAGGCTTGGCGATCGGTTGACCCGGAAGGCAGCCAGGCCTGGACCGGTGTCCGTTCCAGGGCACCGTGACCGCCGCTTGTTTGCCCTTGGCAACGACGAGGGTGGCGGTCCGGATCGCCTTGTCGCACTGGGTCGTGCTCCAGATCTGGTCCGTCCCGGACGTCACGGTGACGGTCAGCTTGTCGGCGTTGACGGTCGCCTTGCAGCCGTCGTCGAGCGGCGTGAACTGGATGACGAAGTTCAGCATCGAGCCGGAGACGATCTTCCGGTTCCCGGGCAGCGCGTCGATGCTCAGGTCCGAGCCCTTGCAGGTCAGGTCCGCGGGTGGGGTGGTCTTCGTCGGCTTCGGGGTCGGTGTCGGCGACGTACTCGGCTTGGGGCTCGAGGTCGTCGTCGGAGTCGAGGCCGGTGCGGCGCCGGTGGGGTTCGGCTGCGGGTCCGACGCGGCGGCGTTCTTCGTGTCGTCGCCACCGCCCGCGATCAGCCGGGAGATCAGGATGACCAGCACCACTACGACCGCGAGCACGAGTCCACGCCGGAACCAGTACACGCTGGCGGGCAGGTGCCCGACCGGACGGAGCAGACTGCTCATGAAGCGCACTCTAATATCGGCTCCGTGCAGGACCACCTAGGCTCGCCGCTAGCTCTCCATGACCCAGTGCTGCGTTGGTACGACGTGAATGCGCGGGAGTTGCCGTGGCGGGAGCCGGGTGCCGGGGCGTGGGCTGTGATGGTCAGTGAGTTCATGTTGCAGCAGACACCGGTGAATCGGGTGCTGCCGGCGTACCGGAGCTGGCTGGAGAGGTGGCCGAAGCCGGTGGACCTGGCCGCAGAGGCTCCTGGTGAGGCTGTGCGGGCCTGGGACCGGCTCGGGTACCCACGGCGCGCCCTCCGGCTGCACGCGGCCGCTCAGGCGATTGTGGAGCGTCACGGCGGCGAGGTGCCGGACGACCACGACGCTCTGCTCGCACTGCCCGGCGTCGGGACGTACACGGCCGCCGCGATCGCGTCCTTCGCGTTCGGCCAACGGCACGCGGTCGTCGACACGAACGTACGCCGGGTCCTCGCGCGCTCCCTCACCGGCGTCGCGCAGCCGAGCATCTCCCCCACCGCCGCCGACCAGCGCCTCGCCGTCAGCGCATTGCCCGCCGACGAGCGCACCGCCGCCCGCTGGGCCGTGGCATCGATGGAGCTCGGCGCCCTGATCTGCACCGCCCGTACGCCGCGCTGCACCGACTGCCCGATCCAGTCCCAGTGCGCGTGGGTCCAGGCCGGAAGCCCGCCGTACGACGGCCCGCCGCGCCGCGGCCAGACCTACGAAGGCACCGACCGCCAAGCCCGCGGCCGCCTGCTCGCCGTACTGCGAGCCGCATCGGCGCCCGTACCGAAGACCGAGCTGGACACGTGCTGGCCGGACCCGGTCCAACGCGAGCGAGCCCTGGACGGGCTGGTGGCCGACGGCCTCGTCGAACCTCTCAGCCGCGGCCGCTACCGGCTCCCTGCGTGAGAGACCAAGACGCCGGCTCGAAGGTTTCGAGCCGGCGTCTTTGGTGGTGGTGCTTCAGTTCTTCTTGCTGCCGGTGGTGGCGTCTGCGTCGTCGTCGGCCAGCAGGTCGAGCGGCATCGCGGGCTGACCGGACAGCGTCGCCAGCATCTGGCGGACGTTGGTCAGCTGCGCGTTGATGCTGTCCCGGCGCTGCGTCGCGGCCGCGAGCTCACGCTCGGACTCGGCACGGATCCGCTCGGACTTGTCCTTCGCGGCGGCGACGATCTCCTGGGCCTGCCGGTTCGCGTCGGCCAGCTGCTGCTGGGACAACCGCTCGGCCTCGGAACGCGACCGGTCGGCCTCCCGCTGCACCTGCGCGGCGCGATCGGTGACGGCGGCCAGCTGCTGCTCGGCAAGCGCCGTACGGGCGGCGAACTCCTGCTCGACCTTGCCCCGGCGCTCGGCCAGGGTGGTCTCGAAGGCGGCCGCGGCCTGAGCGGACTTGGCCCGCTCCTGCTCGTACAGTGCCTGGGCCTCGCTGCGGCGCGCAGTGGCGTCGCGCTCGGCCTCGTCGCGCATGTCGTCGGCCTGGGTCCGGGCCTCTTCGAGGATCCGGGCGGCCTCGGCGTCGACCTCGCTCTTCCAGTCCAGGGAGTACTGCTCGGCCTCCTTGCGGACCTTCTTCGCGTGCGCCTCACCGTCGGCGACGATCGCCTCCGCATCGGTGCGGGCGCGGGTCACCAGGTCACGGGCCTCGTCGTCGGCCAGCGACAGGATCTTCGCGACGCGCTCACCGAACTCGGTGAACGTCGGTGCGCGGTCCTTGGAGTCCTCCTGGGCGGAGATGACGGCCGCCTCCGCCGCGTCCGTGCGGGACTGCAGCTCCTGGACGTGGCGCTGCAGTTGCTCGGACTGCTGCTGCAGAGCGGTCAGAGAGGTGGTCAGCTCACGGATGTGCTGATCCACCTGGGCAGGCTCGTAGCCGCGCAGAACGGTACGGAACGGGGTTGGGCTTTCACTGCTCATGTTTTCCGATGCTCACTTCGATGGGTGGGTGGATCACACATTGTCACTGACAAGGATCTGACTGTCACGTCCTCATCCTGATTCCCCCGTGGAACCCTCACTGGAGGACATTCCACCACCTGGGCGGAACCCCGGTACAGCGAGTGCCTCGATCACACCCGAAAGCTGGGTGAGCTCCTTGGTGATCTCATCACGGCGCTGGTTCAGCGCAGCGACCCTCGCCTCGGCGTCGGCGAGAAGTTTTCGGGCCTGGGCACGCAGGGTGTCGGCGTGCTCGCGGGCCTGGGCCTCGAGTTGCTGAGCCTCCGCGCGGGACTTGCGGATCAGCTCGTGCGACTGGCGCTGCGCCTCGGACAGGTCGTTGGCCGCGCGCTCCCGCAGTACCTGGGTGCTCTGCTCGGCCTCCGCCTCGCGGCGGTTGGCGCGCTGGATGATCTCCCGCGCATCCTCGCCGGCCGAGGCCTTCAGCCGGTCGACCCGGGCCTGCGCCTGGGCGGTGATCCGCTCGGCCTCCTGCTTGGCCGCGGCCAGGGTCGACTCCGCCTGCTCTCCGGCCGAGTACAGCGTGGTCTCGGCGAGCTGGGTCAGCTCGGCGTTCTCCTTGGCGATCGCGTCCTGGGTCTGCTTGAGCCGGCTGGTCGACCGGCCGACCACGCGACGCAGGTGCGCGCGCTTCTGCTTGAGCAGCTCGGCGGCGTCGACGGCGGCCTGGTCGCGGATCGACTGCGCCTCGGACTCCGCGGCGCCGATCAGTTCGTCGACGGTCTTCTTGCTCCACCGCGTCTGCTTCTCGGCCTCGGCCATCGCCGCCTCGGCCGCCTTGTTCGCGTCCTCGACGATCCGCTGCGCCTCGCCCGAGGCCGTCCGGCGGTCCGCCTCGATCGAGTCCACGACCAGCTTGGCCTGGGCCCGGGCGTCCGCCATCAGCCGCTCGTTACCGGCCTCGGCCTCGGCCTTCCGCTCGGCGATCTCCGCGACCGCCTCGGCCCGGAGCTTGTCGATCTCCAGCGAGATCGCGGCCAGCTTGGCGCGCTCGGTCTCCTCGAGCTCCGCCGTACGGCGTTCCAGCTCGGTCCGGTTCTCGCCGCGCAGCCGCTCGATCTCGGCGTGCGCCGCGGCGATCTCGACGCGGGCACGCTCGCGGCCGGTCTCCACCTCGCGCTCGACCGCGGCCCGCAGCTCGGCCGCCTCGGACTCGGCACGGGAGATCAGGTCGGCCTCGTTGCGGCTGGCGGCCTGCGACACCAGCGCGGCCTGCTCGCCGGCGTCGGCGACCAGCTGCTGCGCCTCACGGCTGGCGCGCTCCACCATCGCCTGGGCCGACTCGCGGGCCATCCGGGCCTCGTCGAACAGTTCGTCGGCCTCGTCCTTCACGCGGCGCGCTTCACCCTCGGCCGCCGCAACCCGCTGATCCGCCGCCGCCTGCGACTCGACCCGCAACTTCTCGGCCGCCGCCTCGCTCTCCACCCGCAGCTGCTCGGCGGCAGCCTCCGATTCCGCCCGGCGCTTGGCCACCTCTTCGGCGACCACAGCCCGGAGCTGCTCAGCAGCGGACTCCGACTCAACCTTCAGCCGCTCCGCGATGGCGGTCGCCTCGGAGCGGACCCGCTCGGCCTCGGCCGTCGACTCGGAGGTCAGTTTCTCGGCTGCGGCGGCGGCGTCCCGACGTACCCGCTCGGCCTCGGCGGTCGACTCGGCGCGCAGTCTGTCCGCTGTCTCCTCGGCCTCGGAGCGGACCCGCTCGGCCTCTGACTCGGAGTCGGTGCGGAGTTGCTCGGCCGCGCGCTCGGCGTCGTTCAGTACGCGCTGGGCGGCCGCCATCGCGTCCGAGCGGAGCTTCGTCGCGGCACTCTCGGCGTCGGCCTTCAGGCGCTCGTTCGCGGCCCGGATCCGGCCGGCCTCGTCGCGGGCGAGATCGTTCTCGTGCTCGGCCTGCTCGCGGAGCGTGTCGGCGATCCGCTGGGCCCGCTCGAGCACTCCGCCCGCTTGCCGCACGCCAAAGGAACCGGTGTCGGCGACCGGTTCCTGGGTCAGCGGTAGACGCGGCGCGTCCATGCGACGAGATGATTCCATCCTCGGCCCCCTTTCCGACAGTCCGGGTCCGAACAGCGTGGTCACAGGGTTACAACGCGGCAGGCAGGCGGTAAGTAACTGCTTCCTCAGCAGTCGCGCGATCTTCCCATCGATCCGTAGGCGACGGAAGCCGTCTCCGTATCGAAGCGATCACGCTCCGCAGGACGATACGACCAATCAGTAGCCTTCGCACAAATCAGGCGTGTTTTTGGTACGCCGAGCGACGTCGCAGTACTCGCATACCGGCCTGGACCAGCGCCCCGGACACAAGAGCGCCCGCCAACCCCAGAGGGGCTGGCGGGCGTGGGATGGTGCTGGATCTACTGGCCGTTCCAGGAGGCGAGGACGCGCAGTTTGGTCCACGGAATGTGGCTCAGCGCCTCGGTCGAGCCGTCGAGACCTGCCTGGTCCAGAATGCCGCCCGGGCGCATACCGTTGCCGGGCGTCTGCCACGGCGACCGGTCGGGATCGGTCAGGTCGTCGCCCGCGACGCCGATTCCGCTGATCGGGCCGGGACCGCCGCTGTCGAGGACGTAACCGCCGTACGTCTGCAGGGTCTTGCAGATCATCTTCTCGCCGCTCGAGGCGCCGGCGAGTCCGGCACAGTCGACGCCGGGGTCGAGCTGGAGGCGCGCGCCCATCGGCACACAGGACGAGCCCGAGCCGTCCCCGTCGGACTTGCCGGCCGGCGCGCGGAACGAGTCGCAGCTCTTGGTGGAGGTGAAGTACAGGGCGTGCTCGATCGCTCCGGCCCGCACCTCACTGTTGAGGATGAACCCGGCGCCTGCCTGGACCTCGGCGCCGGTGCCCACGCCGGACGTCTTGGACTCGGTCCCACCGCCGCTCGCGGCCGGCCACGTCCCGCCGCAGGAACCGTTCCAGCTGCCGCCGGCCTTGCTCGCGCCCCAGATGGACTTCACGGTCTTGTCGTCCTTGTTGTAGACCACGATCCATTCGTCGCCCGGCGACGGAACCTCGCGGGTCGCGTAGTCGGGGATGTGGATGCCGTCCCCCACCGAGCAACCCCAGTCCTCGCTGAACGCCGGGTGGTAGAGCGGGTCGGAGTTGCTCGCGGTGTAGACGGTGATCTGCCACTCGGGACCGTTCAGCCGGGGCGTGTTGCTCCCGATGCTGTTGACGATCGCGGCCGAGTTCGCGTCGAGCTCGGGATCGGCCGGGATCGCCGAGCGGAAGTAGTTCACCGACCCGTCGGTCCCGGTGAACAGGTCGGACGGTCCGGGCTGCCGCGGATCCCAGTCAGCGGCCGGTTGGGCGGTAGTCGGGTCAGCCCCGGCGGCTGACCCGACTACGGCGAGGAGCGCCGCCGCGGTGACGGCGATCAGGTGTCGTCTTTTCATCAGGAGCCTCTACGAACGGGTGTGGGACGAGTTCGATCGTGTTGGCTCCTGCGAGGCCGCACCGGCCCGTGACCTGTACCTGCCAGGTGTCAGCTCACTTGATGGCGGCGGACGGTGCCTCCGGGGTGGCGTCGGTCCAGCCGGAGAGCAGGATCGAGCTGTCCCCGTTCTTCCCGCCGGTGTGGCTGCTGCTCAGGAGCTTGCCGGTCTTCGGGTCGACGATCAGCCGGATGTTCAGCTGGTACGCCGGGAAGGAGAAGCCGACCGACGTACCCGTCCGGCCTGCCAGGTCGGTGACGTTCGGCTGGACCGTGGCGCCCGGCAGCCCGGCCAGTAGCCGGAACGCGGCTCCGCGGACCTTCGGCAGTGCCGGAGTGTCACTGAGCAGACTCTCCGAGAGCTGCACGAGAGCCGACACGTCGGTGGCGTCAGGAGCGGTCGACGCCTTCACGTCGAGCAGTCGGGCGCGCAACTGGTCCGAGCCGGCCGGCAGCGCCAGCACGTCCTGCAGGGTGCCGTTCCGACCCAGAACGGTGTAGCGGTCCGCGGCGTCCTTCACCTCGAAGAAGGTGGCCTTTCCCGGCTTGGACGAGATGACCTGATCGTGCTTGGCCACCGTGTCGGTCGGACCGGCGTTCCAGGTCGCCGGCGCTCCCGCCTTTCGCCACGCCGCTTCGTCGGCCGCCGTTGCCGGGTGCGCCCCCAGTGAGCGAGATCCGAGCCAGGCGGTGCCGCCCTTCAGGCCGGTCCAGGTCTCCGTAACCGTCAGCTCACGCAGCTTGTAGCCACCCGGACCGGCCGGGATCGACCCGCAGCAGACGATCTTGCCGCCGGCCATGACGGTCCACTCCCTGCTCTGGACCTTCCTGACCCGGAAGTACTTGCCCGTCGTCGGTTCGGCCTTCTCCTCGTGGGCCGCCGCGACCAGGAGCAACTCGCCGGCCGACATCGCCGTCCCGGCGCCGGCTGCAGGAGGCGCCGACAGTGCGGAGTCCGCGTCGCCGGAGTCCCGGCCAGGTGCGAACGCCAGCGGCACCGCGAGGGCGCCGATGACGACGGCCGCGGCGACCGTCGTGAGGCCGGCGCCGGCGAAGCGGCGGCGTCGGGCGGCACGCCGGCCCCGGCTGAGGTCGGCCGCGACGTCGGTGTCGGTGACGACGGGGTCGGTCCCGGCTGCGTCGTCGAGAAGGTTCTTCAGATCAGTCATCGCACATGCTCCAGTGTGTTCAGGGGTTCGACGATGAGGTCGCGCAGCTTGTCCAGCCCACGAGCGGTCTGGCTCTTGACGGTGCCCTGGCTGCTGCCCATCAGCTCGGCGGCAGCGGCCACGTCCAGATCGCAGAAGTACCGCAGGACGACAGCGGCCCGTTGACGCCTGGGCAGCCGTTCGAGCGCGGCCAGCACGGTCAGCCGATCCTCCGGTCCGGAGCCGGCCTGCGGTCCGGGTTCGGCGACCTCGCCGGTCAACGTCTCGCGATGACGCCAGAACCGGCGCTTCTCGTCCAGGAACACGTTGATCAGGATCTTGTCGGCGTACCGCGCCGCCCCGATCTCGGGCCTGACCGCACCCCATTTCACATAGAGCTTGGTCAGTGCGGTCTGCACCAGGTCTTCGGCCCAGTGCGCATCCCCGCTGGTCAGCAGACGTGCGATCCGCATCATCCGCCCGCGGTGGGCCCTCACGTACTCGGTGAAGTCCTGATCTCGGTTGCTCGCCACGCGTCCTCCGGTCTTGGTTGGGCGCTTCCTCACCGTTAAGTACCGGGTGGGGCGAGCACCCGGTTGCATCCCCGGAACGGGCAAGACGAAGGCCCCGCGGACATGATGTCCGCGGGGCCTTCGCTATCGGCTACTGGCTCAGGTGTCCTGGAGACCAGTGGTACCGGTCGTGCCGCCGGTGGTGAGGTCGGTGAGCTCCAGGTCGGAGGTCGTCGACTTCTGGTTACCGGTGAAGGTGAAGTACTCGGTCAGTCCGTCCTCGTTGACCGTGCCTTCCGGTGCCGCGTCGACCAGGACGATCTGGCCGGGACGCAGTTCCCCGAACAGGATCTTCTCGGCCAGGATGTCCTCGATGTCGCGCTGCAGTGCGCGACGGAGCGGACGGGCGCCGAGGACCGGGTCGAAGCCACGCTTCGCGGCGAGTTCCTTCGCCGCCGCCGTGAGCTCGATGCCCATGTCCTTGTCCTTCAGCCGCTGCTCGATCTGGGCCACCATCAGGTCCACGATCTTCACGATGTCTTCCATCGTGTGCTGGTGGAAGACCACGATCTCGTCGACGCGGTTCAGGAACTCCGGCCGGAAGTGCTGCTTCAGCTCCTCGGTGACCTTCGCCTTCATCTTCTCGTACGACGACGTGGTGTCGCTCGCCTGCGAGAAGCCCAGGCTCACCGCCTTGGCGATGTCCTTCGTGCCCAGGTTCGTGGTCATGATGATCACGGTGTTCTTGAAGTCGACCACGCGGCCCTGGGCGTCGGTCAGACGACCCTCGTCCAGGATCTGCAGCAGCGAGTTGAAGATGTCCGGGTGGGCCTTCTCCACCTCGTCGAACAGCACCACGCTGAACGGCTTGCGGCGTACCTTCTCGGTCAGCTGGCCACCCTCTTCGTAGCCGACGTACCCAGGAGGCGAACCGAACAGCCGGGACGCGGTGTGCTTCTCCGAGTACTCCGACATGTCGAGGCTGATCAGCGCGTTCTCGTCGCCGAACAGGAACTCGGTCAGCGCCTTCGACAGCTCGGTCTTACCGACACCGGACGGGCCGGCGAAGATGAACGAGCCGCTCGGGCGGCGCGGGTCCTTCAGGCCGGCGCGAGTACGCCGGATCGAGCGGGACAGCGCCTTGACCGCGTCGGTCTGGCCGATGTACCGCTTGGCCAGCTCCTTCTCCATGTCGAGCAGCCGCGAGGACTCCTCCTCGGTCAGCTTGAAGACGGGGATGCCGGTCGCGGTGCTGAGCACCTCGGCGATCAGTTCCTCGTCGACCTCGGCGACGACGTCCATGTCGCCGGCCTTCCACTGCTTCTCACGCTCGGCCTTCGCGTTGATCAGCTTCTTCTCGTCGTCCCGCAGCCGGGCGGCGCGCTCGAAGTCCTGCGCGTCGATCGCGGATTCCTTCTCCCGGCGCACGGTGGCGATCTTCTCGTCGAACTCGCGCAGGTCCGGCGGCGCGGTCATCCGGCGGATCCGGAGCCGGGCGCCGGCCTCGTCGATCAGGTCGATCGCCTTGTCCGGCAGGAACCGGTCCGAGATGTACCGGTCGGCCATCTGCGCGGCGTTCACCAGCGCGGCGTCGGTGATGGTCACCCGGTGGTGTGCCTCGTACCGGTCGCGGAGGCCCTTGAGGATCTCGATCGTGTGCGCGATCGAGGGCTCGGCCACCTGGATCGGCTGGAAGCGGCGCTCCAGCGCGGCGTCCTTCTCGACGTACTTGCGGTACTCGTCGAGAGTCGTGGCGCCGATCGTCTGCAGCTCACCGCGGGCCAGCATCGGCTTCAGGATGCTCGCCGCGTCGATCGCGCCCTCGGCCGCACCGGCCCCGACGAGGGTGTGGATCTCGTCGATGAACAGCACGATGTCGCCGCGGGTGCGGATCTCCTTGAGCACCTTCTTCAGGCGTTCCTCGAAATCGCCGCGGTAGCGCGAACCGGCTACCAGGGCGCCCAGGTCGAGGGAGTAGATCTGCTTGTCCTTCAGCGTCTCCGGGACGTCACCACGGACGATCTGCTGGGCCAGACCTTCCACGATGGCGGTCTTGCCGACGCCCGGCTCACCGATCAGGACAGGGTTGTTCTTGGTACGCCGGGACAACACCTGCATGACCCGCTCGATCTCGCTCTCGCGCCCGATCACCGGGTCGAGCTTCGCCTCACGAGCGGACTGCGTGTAGTTCCGGCCGAACTGGTCGAGCACCAGGGAGCTGCTGGGTGCACCCTCCGGAGCCGTGCCCTGCGGCGACGACTCCTTCCCCTGGTAACCGCTCAGCAGCTGGATGACCTGCTGCCGGACCTTGTTCAGGTCCGCACCGAGCTTGACCAGGACCTGCGCTGCGACACCCTCACCCTCGCGGATGAGGCCGAGCAGGATGTGCTCGGTGCCGATGTAGTTGTGGCCCAGTTGCAGGGCCTCGCGCAGGGAGAGCTCCAGCACCTTCTTGGCGCGGGGGGTGAACGGGATGTGCCCGCTCGGTGCCTGCTGCCCCTGGCCGATGATCTCCTCGACCTGGGAGCGGACGGCCTCGAGCGAGATACCCAGGCTCTCGAGAGCCTTGGCGGCGACCCCTTCACCCTCGTGGATCAGGCCGAGCAGGATGTGCTCGGTCCCGATGTAGTTGTGGCTGAGCATCCTGGCTTCTTCCTGTGCCAGGACGACTACCCGACGGGCGCGGTCCGTAAATCGTTCAAACATCGCCAAAGCGCTCCTTGCCTCAGAGGAGTCGGACGTGCCGTGTTGGCCGACCCCCGTACATGCATGCTAGTCCCCGGTGCCGACAGGCTCGCTCTCGGCGAACACCCGATCACGTGTCCATCAGCCCTCTGGGCGGCATCACAAGGGAACAACCGCACTGGTAACCAGCGTGTTCCCGGTGCACCGCGATCCGACAGCGTGTTCGCCACCAGCGAATTCCCAGAACTGCCTGCCGGGTCAGCCATCAGATCCGACACGCCGTGTCCCACTCTGTGAAACAACCGGAATGCGGACGGTCCCGGCACCCCAATGTGCGGGTGCCGGGACCGGCGACAACTGAAAGTTACTTCGCGTCGTTGTACGCCGCGCGCACCTCGGCGGAGATCCGGCCGCGCTCGCTGACCTCGTAGCCGTTCTCCTTGGCCCAGGCCCGGATGTCCGCGGAGTCCGAGGCCGACCGGCCGCGCCCGCGCGCCCGGCCCGCCGCACCCCGGCGGCCGGCCACCCGGCGACCCGAGCCGACGTACCCGGCGAGTGCGTCGCGCAGTTTCGCGGCGTTCTTCTTGGACAGGTCGATCTCGTACGTCGTTCCGTCCAGCCCGAATGTGACGGTCTCGTCGGCCTTACCGCCGTCGAGATCGTCCTCGAGAACCACCTGCACCCTTTGCGCCATCGATGACAACCTTTCCGCGCCCGCCATCGGGCACAATCCTCCTGCTGAATTGTTAGCACCTGATTTGTACCGCACAAACCAGGTACTTGTCATTCATCGACGCAGTGCAGTCATGGTGACCTTGAGTATTCATCCGGTTCGAACCGGCCCGACCGGAATGAATTCGGCCCCTGGATTTGCGAAGGCCGTCTGTTGTGCTATGCAACGACCTGGAAAATCACTCCGGGCGCAGCAACGGGAACAGAATCGTCTCCCGGATACCGGTCCCGGTGAGCAACATCACCAAGCGGTCCAGGCCCATCCCCATCCCGCCGGCCGGCGGCATCCCGAATTCCATCGCGCGCAGGAAGTCCTCGTCGAGATCCATCGCCTCCGGGTCGCCCGCGGCGGCCTGCATCGACTGCTCCTCCAGGCGATCGCGCTGGATCACCGGGTCGTTCAGCTCCGAGTACGCGACCCCGAGTTCGACGCCGTTGAGGAACAGGTCCCAGGCCTCGACCAGCCCCGGAATTTCCCGGTGCGGCTTCGCCAGCGGTCGTGCCGACTCCGGATAGTCGCGGACAAAGGTGGGCTGGATCAGGGTGTGCTCGCAGAGCTTCTCGAACAAGTCGACGGCGATCTCGCCGGCATTCCGGCCCGGCTGCAACTCGACGTCGTGCTGCTCGGCCAACTTGGTCAGACCAGCCAGGTCGGTGGTCGCGTCGACGCTCTCTCCGACCGCTTCCGAGAGCAGCCCGAAAAGCGTCGCATGCCGGAACGGCTGCTCGATGTCGATGGTCGAACCGTCGCGCCCGGTGATCGTCGTACGACCGATCGCACGGCCCGCGTTCCGGATCAGCTCCTGGATCAGCTCGGCCATCGTGTCGTAATCGCCGTACGCCTCGTAGGCCTCGATCATCGAGAATTCCGCCGAGTGGGTGGAGTCCAGCCCCTCGTTACGGAACGTGCGGCCGATCTCGTAGACCCGGTCGACGCCGCCGATCATCGCGCGCTTGAGGTCGAGCTCGAGCGCGATCCGCAGCTTCATCTCCTGGTCGAACGCGTTCAGGTGGGTCGAGAACGGCCGGGCCGCGGCGCCGCCGTTGGTCAGCTGCAGCACCGGCGTCTCGACCTCGACGAAGCCGTGACCGTCGTACGTCGCGCGCAATGCCTTCAGGACGGCTGCCTTCGCGCGGACCATCTCGCGCGCCTCGGGACGCACGATCAGGTCGACGTACCGCATCCGGACCCGCGCCTCCTCGCTGAGCGGCCTGTGCTCGTTCGGGAGCGGGCGGAGCGTCTTCGCGGCCATCTGCCACGCCGTCGCCTGCACGGACAGCTCACCGCGCCGGCTGGTGATCACCTCACCCTGGACGGACAGGAGGTCGCCGATGTCGACGAGCTGCTTGAACCGGGCCAGCTCCTCCTCGCCGAGGTCGGCGAGCGAGAACATCACCTGCAGTTCGGTCCCGTCCCCCTCGCGGAGCCGGACGAAGCAGAGCTTGCCGGTGTTGCGCAGGAAGATCACCCGGCCGGCCACCGAGACCTGCTCGCCGGTCCGGGTGTCGGGCTCCAGGTCCTGCGCGTCGTACTTCGCCCGCAGGTCCTTGAGCAGGTGCGTCCGGGCCACCGAGATCGGGTACGGCGGTACGCCTTCGGCCAGCAGGCGGTCACGCTTCTCCCGGCGAACCCGCATCTGCTCGGGCAGGTCGTCCTGCCCGCTGTCGGGGTTCACCGGGTCCACGTGTGCGTCAGTCATGCCCAAAGGCTAGTGACTGAGTGCCTCCAGCTCCGAATCCTTTGATTCGTCCTTGCTCCGGGCGACCAGGGCGCCGACGATCGCGGAGGCCACCACGCACGCCACTCCGCAGGTCACGAAGGTCCCGCGCGGACCGAGCACCGCGCCTGCCAGACCGCCCAGCAGCATCGCGAGAATGCTGAACGAGCGGACCGTGCCGTTCAGGGCCGCGATCACCCGGCCACGGACGGCTTCGGCGGACCTGGTCACCACCAGTGCGCTCGTCGCCGCGTTCAGCAACCCGCTGCCGACGCCGATCGTGGTGGCCCCGATCAGCAGCGTCACGAGGTTGCCCGCCAGACCCATCAGCACGCTCGACCCGCCGATCGCCGCCGTTCCCACGACGACTGCCATCGCCCGGGCCCGGTCGCCGTTCAGCCGGCCGCTGTACCAGGCACCGAGGATCGCCCCGGCTCCGGTCGCCGCGCCCGCCGCGCCGTACAGAGCAGGCCCGAGGCCGAGCTCGCCGGTGATCAGGAAGACCTCCACGACGTTGACCGCCTCGCCCACGACCACGAACATCCACAGCGCCGGCACCAGGATCTTCAGGATGTCGTCACCGAAGATGGCACGCAGTCCCGCCGACACCCCGCCACTCTCGCGGGCGGCCCCGGGCTCCGGCCGGCGGCGAGTGCGGACCAGTTGCGCGACGACGACCAGAGCGAGGAAGGTCGCGGCGTCGACGAGCAGGGCGCCGCGGCTGCCGACCCAGCCCACCAGCAAACCACCGGCCGCCGAGCCCGCCAGCGTCGCGACCCCGATCAGTGCCTGGCTGGTCCCGGTGGTGCGACCAACGAGTTCCTCGCCGACGATCCGCGGGATCAGCGCACCCCACGCCGGCCCGGCGACGGCCTGGCCGATCTGAAGCACGCACACCAGCGCCAGCGTGTTGACCAGGTCGTGCACGAACGCCAGCCCGATGCCGGCGACGACCTGCAGCAGCCCCGACCAGACCAGGACCGTGCGCGAGTCGAACCCGTCCACGATCCGCCCCGCGAACGGGATCATCACCACGGTCGGTACGGCGAACGCGAGCAGCAATGCCGTCACCGCCGCCGGCCCGTGGCCGTCGGAGACCCGCAGCATCAAGGCGATCATCGCGATCGAGTCGCCCGCGTACGAGAGCGCGCGAGCGGGCAGCACCAGCCGGATGTCCCGGGACGACCAGAGCGAGGTCTGAAGTGTTTGCTTCATAGTTGTGAAGTAAACACTTCAGACTTTGCGGCGTCAAGCGGTTCGCTACGCTGACCCCGTGGCGAAGAAGAAGCGGCTGGTGATCACGGACCCGAAGGCGATCCGTGCGCTCGCGCACCCGGCCCGGCAGCGGGTCATCGACGAGCTGTTCAACGGCAAGGTGCTGACCGCGACCGAGTGCGCGGAGCTGGCCGGGCTGACGCCGTCCGCGATGAGCTACCACCTGCGCGCGCTGGAGAAGTGGGGCATCATCCAGCGCGCCGACGAGTCCGCCGACGGCCGCGAGCGGCCCTGGCAGGCGCCGGCCGCCAGCCTGGTGATCTCGTCGCAGTCCACCGGCGCCGGGCGGCTGGCGAGCCAGGCGATGATCAAGACCGCGATGGACGCGGTCCTCGACCAGTTCGTGGACATGGACGCCGACGATCCCTGGGACGGCGTCAGCTCGATGAGCCGGTCCCGGTTGTGGCTCACCCGTGACGAGGCCGAGCAGTTCAACCAGGACCTGAACGACCTGGTCGATCGCTACAAGAAGACCCGGACGGCCGCGAGTCATCCGGCCGGGACGCGTGAGGTGACGTCGCTGATAGCCGTCGTACCGACCGGGGATCCGCCGGAAGGCAGCTGAACCGTTAGCTACGGATCCACGGATCTCGGAGTACCTTCGAATGAAGAGGTACTTTCCGCCATTTGGTGGTCGCCATGCAGTCCTGGATCCTGTGGTTGATCGTCGCCGCCGTCCTCGGCACGGCCGAGTTGATGACGGCGACCTTGGACCTGCTCCTGCTCGCCGTCGCCGCGCTCGCCGCGGCCGGGATCGGCGCGCTGGGACTCGGCATCGCCTTCCAGGTGCTGGCCTTCGCGGTCACCGCCGCGGCCATGGTCACACTGGTCCGCCCGATCGCCCGCCGGCACCTGACCGGGCACCCGAAGCTGCGCACCGGTGTCGCCGCACTGATCGGCCGCGAGGCCGTCGTACTCGCGCCTTGTGACCGGGACGACGGCCGGGTCCGGATCGGTGGCGAGGAATGGAGCGCCCGGTCCTACGACCCCGACCTGCACATCCCCGCGGGCACCCGCGTCGACGTGTTCGCCATCGAGGGGGCTACCGCCCTCGTCCATCCTCAGGAGGAACCATGGCCGGACTGATCATCGGAATCGTCGTCGCGCTGCTCGCTGTCGTGCTGGTACTGCGGACCGTGCGGATCGTGCCGCAGGCGCGGGCGGTCAACGTCGAGCGCCTCGGCCGGTACCTGCGCACCCTCGAGCCCGGCCTGAACGTCCTGATCCCGTTCATCGACCGGCCCCGGCAGCTGATCGACCTGCGCGAGCAAGTGGTCTCGTTCGAGCCGAACTCGGTCATCACCGAGGACAACCTGGTCGTCCACATCGACACGGTGCTGTACTTCCAGGTCACCGATCCGCGGGCGGCGGCGTACGAGATCTTCAACTACATCCAGGCGATCGAGCAGCTGACCGTCACGACGCTCCGCAACGTCATCGGCGCGCTGGACCTGGAGAAGACGCTGACCTCGCGCGAGCACATCAACTCGATCCTGCGCGGCGTCCTCGACGAGGCGTCCGGCAAGTGGGGCATCCGGGTGAACCGGGTCGAGCTCAAGGCGATCGAGCCGCCGGCGTCGATCAAGGAGTCGATGGAGAAGCAGATGCGGGCCGAGCGGGAGAAGCGGGCCGCGATCCTCAACGCCGAGGGCGTCCGGCAGTCCCGGATCCTGACCGCCGAGGGCGACCGGCAGGCGGCGATCCTGCGCGCCGAGGGCCAGGCGAAGGCGATCGACACCGTCTTCGAGGCCATCCACCGCAACGACCCGGACCCGAAGCTGCTCGCGTACCAGTACCTGCAGATGCTCCCCGAACTCGCCAAGGGCCCCGGCAACACCTTCTGGGTCATCCCGTCCGAGGTCACCACCGCACTGCAGAGCGTCACCAAGGCGTTCTCGGGCGAGACACCGACGATCCCGTCGGAGAACGGCCACAACCCTGAAATTCCCCGGGGATAGTTGCCCGGTCACCAAATCAGTTGTCCGCCGATGTCACTATGGGTGCATGGGGGAACCTCTACTCGCCCAGGCGATCGCCATTCCTACCGGGGTGGCCGTGCTGGCGTATCTGGTGGTCGGACTTGTCATCGGCGTGGAGAGCATGGGCGTACCGCTGCCCGGCGAGACCACGCTCATCGCCGCCGCGCTGCTCGCGTCGCAGCAGCATCATCTGAAGATCGAGTTCGTGATCCTGGCCGCCGCCGCGGGCGCGATCATCGGCGACTCGATCGGCTACTTCATCGGCCGCAAGGCCGGCCGCCGGTTGTTCGAGCGGCTGGGCAAACGGTTCCATCACTTCTCCGAGGACCGGATCGTCCGCGCCGAGAAGTACTTCCACAAGTACGGCGTCTGGACGGTGTTCTTCGGCCGCTTCGTCGCGCTGCTGCGGATCTTCGCGGGCCCGATGGCCGGCATGCTGCGGATGCACTACCCGCGCTTCCTGGCCGCGAACGCCGCCGGCGGTATCGCGTGGGCGACCACGATCGGTGTCGTCGCGTACAAGATCGGCGACAACGCCGACAAGATCTTCGGGCGGGTGTCGGTCGTCGCGCTGATCGCCGTCGCGGTCGTGGCGGTCGCGCTGTACGTCGTCCACAAGGTCCGCAAGCGCCGCCGCGAACTGGTTCCCGAGCCGGCACCGGCCGCGTCAGCGGACGTGTAGCTCCAGCCCCGGCGTGGTGATCCCGTCCATCGGCCGGCCGAACATCATCGCGCCGGGGATCACGAACCGGTAGACGAAGTCGCCCGGCTGCGCGGCCTTGAACGCCAGCGCGGCCGCGCCGTTGCGCATCGGCAGCGCCTTCGAGTCCACCCACCGACGGGTCTGCCGGTTCCAGGCCTGCAGCATCACGGTCGTGTTCAGGGCCGGCTTCACGCCGACGGACACGGTCACCGTCGAGCCCTTCGCCGTCGCCGTGTTCCCGTTGGCGAATCCGGCCGACGCGACCCGGACGATGCTCTTCGTGTACGCCGGCTTGCTGGTCGACGTACCCGTCTGCGTCCCGCCCTTGGTGTTCTCCGGCACGGTGATCTTGTACGGGCGACTGCCACCCGTCGCCACCGGGATGTCGTAGTACCCGCCGGCCGTCGTCGACCCGCGGGCCGCCGGCGTCCACCGCGCGCCCGGGGTGACCTGGGTCAGCACCACGACCGGTACGCCGGCCGGGGTCGCGCGCTTGCTCGTGCACGGCGCGTCGAGGTCACAGCCGACCTGGTGCAGGATGACCCGCCCGCGGACCCGGATCGGCACGCTGAACTGGGCCAGCCTCGGCACGACCGCGTTGATCGAGCTGGTCAGCCCGAGTACCTGCCCGCCGATGCTGGTGCTCCACTCGTTCTGGGTGCGCAGCTGGAAGGTGTACGGCGGTTTGACGCTCTTGATCACCTGCCGGTTCGAGGTCGTCGCCGGGCCGATCACCTTCAGCATCTTGCCGGGCCGCCCGATCATCGGCACGTACCGCTGGGTCTTCTTGCCCTTCACGTCCAGCGGGTCGTTCGGCGTGAAGTCCTGCGGAGCGACCGGCACCGACCATCTGATCAGCACGCCGCGCCCCTGCTTCGCCACGGCCGCCGCGCTCGGCCGCACCGGACCGTCGGTGTCGAACACCGGCGACTTGGTGAGCTTGCTGGTCACGCCGCCCTGTGAGGTTCCGGTCCCGACCGCGACCTTGTAGTTCCCGTCCGGCGGGAACGCCGAGGTCGGGATCTCCCACCGGTTCGGGTCACCGGCCGGGATGTACTTCACGTACGACGGGCTCTCGCTGAGCACACCCTCGATCGTGACCCGGTTCGGCTGCCCGTTGTCCTTCCAGGTCACCAGCACCGCGGCCCGCCCCTTGGGCGCCCACGCGACGGCGACATCGGTCGGCGGCGGATCGGAGGCACAGGCGGTCAGCGAGGCAGTCCCCGCAACCACCGCCAGCGCTACGGCGAGCACGCGCCGCATTCGGACCACCCCTCGTCTCCTCACGACCAACCGGGTGAACCATACCCAGTCGCGGGTGCCCTCTCCCCATGGCCGTTGCCGGATCGGTATGGCGGACCTACCGTGAGGTAAGCCACTGAGGGGGGAACCGACGATGGCATTCATCGGTACGCCGAACGACCCGGAGATGTTCGCAGCGAACCGGGCGCCGGCTGGGCACGTGCCCAACTTCGTCCACACGTTCGCCGCGCGACCGGCCGTCTACGAGGCCTGGAAGCAACTGGTCCGCACGATCCAGGAGTCCATGGACCTGCGCCGCTACGAGCTCGCCACGCTGGCCGCGGCGACCGCGCTGAAGTCGAGCTACTGCAGTCTCGCGCACGGGCAGATCCTGGCCGACAAGTTCTACACCGCGGAGGAAGTCGCGGCGCTCGTCGACGAGCCGGCGTACGACCCGATCGACCGCGCGGTGATGGCTTTCGCGCGTCAGATCGCACTCGCCGCCGACACCGTCACGCAGGCGGACGTCGACGCCCTGAAAGCACTCGGCCTGACGGATGCCGACGTACTCGACGTCGCCCTCGCCGCCGCGGCCCGGGCCTTCTTCTCCAAGACTCTCGACGCCACCGGCACCCAACCCGACGAGGCCTTCAACGGCCTCCCCGAGATGCTCCGCAAAGCCCTGACGGTCGGCCGCCCGATCTACTCCGGCTGATTGTTCGGGGCGCCGCCGAGATGGTGGTTCGTGGTGACGCCGGTGTACATCAGGTGGGTCACGAGGCCTTGGGCGGCGTGCGGAAGGTTGTGGCAGTGATCCATCCAGATACCCGGATTGTCGGCCACGAAGGCGACCTCGTAGGACTCCTTGTCCTCGACGTTGAGGGAGTCCGTCCGCCACGGGCTCCCGCTCGCGGGCACGCCGTCACGACTCAGTACGACGACGTGGTGGCCGTGCAGGTGCATCGGGTGCACCTGGCCTGAGGTGTTCTTGATCGTCATCCGGACGATGTCGCCCTCGCTCACCACGAACATCGGCACGTCCGGGTACTGATGTCCGTTGATCGTCCACCACAGCCCGGGTTTCCCGTCGAAGAACCCGATCCGCCGCCCGATGTCGTACCGGAACACCCGCGTCGCCTTCGCGGGATCGAACCCGATCGGCTTCGGCGCTCCGTAACTCAGCAGGTCCACCCGGTCCCGCGGCTCGGTCCCCGTCGGCGCGTCACCGTCCCCGATCACCAGCGTCGTCGGTCCCCCACCAAGCCCGATCCGTACTGCCTTCGCCGTGGAGATCTCGAGATCCACCCGGCCGCCCGCGGTGACGAGCACCGCCTTCCCGCTCACCTCGGTCGGCGCGTTCACCTCGGTCCCGTCGACCGCGACCACCTTGTACGGCGCCCCGTCGACCCAAACCGCCATCGGGCCGTTGTCGGTGTTGACCAACCGCACCCGTGCGACCGGCCCCGGTGCCTTCACGCGACGTTCGCCGTACTCGCCGTTGACCGTGCGGACCTTGTCGTACGTGTGCACCGCCGCGATCACGTCCGCCGCGGTGGGCTGGACGATCAGTACGCCGTACAGCCCCTTCTGCACCTGCTCGTGCGAGACCTGGTGCGAGTGGTACCAGTACGTGCCGGCGTCCTTCGCGACGAAGCGGTACACGTACGACTTGCCCGGCGGGATCGCGTCCTGCGTGACGCCCGCGACACCGTCCTCGGCATTCGGTACGTCGACACCGTGCCAGTGCAGTGTGATGCCGTCGGCAACGTTCTCGTTGCGCAGGGTGACCTGGACGAGATCGCCTTGTTTCGCCACGATCCGCGGCCCTGGCGACGTGTGGTTCAACGTGTAGCCGTCCATCGACCCGCGGCCGGGGATCTCGAAACGCTCCTCGCGCGCAACCAGCTCCACCGCAACCTCAGGCGTCCCGTCAACGGGCCCGGTCAACTGGCCGACGTCGGCGCCGTGATGGGCGGCCGCCGGCCCGCCCCCGTAGTCGGCGTACCCCATCGTCATCGGCGACAGGTCGCTCGGGATCAGGCTCCGCTGCCAGAAGAACCCGATCGGCGCCAGCACGACAACGGTCGCGGCGATCGCGATCAGCGCACGCCGAGACGGCGACCGCAGCTTCACGATCGCCGCACGTCAGTTGCCAAAAGCATCTAGGCGGGTGCGGCAGCGGCCGCCGTCACCGGATGCGCCGCGGCACGCCGGGCCGCCATCGCCGCGACTGCCAAGAGAGCGAACGCGTTCAGCCCGTGCAGTGCGCCGACCGCAGATGCGCCGAACGACAGCACAGCGAGCAGGAACTGCAGCACGACCAGACCGAACACGTACAGCGCCCACTTGACGCCGCCGTCGACCTTCGCGAAGAACGAGACGATCAGTAGCAGAATCGCCAGCAGCGGGATGATCCCGCTCCCCACGATGGTGTGGATCATGTGTCCGACGTTGGCATCGGAGTTCTTGTCGAACACCAAGCCGCCGTCGACATCCTTGATGACCGTGAACCACGCGAGTGCGATCGCCATCGCCTGGACGATCACCCCGATCGCGATGAGCCCGGCCAAGGCACGATAAACAGACCTCATATTTCCCCCAACCCCTGAAGTCACCCCTGGGGCTCATAGTGAGGCAGGTCACCTCAAGCGCACAAGAGGTCGACTCTCAACCGTGGTTGCGGGCGAAGGCCTGATACAGACCGCGCAGGGTCAGCAACGGTTCGTCGCGGACCGGGGTGTTCAACTGGCCCGCGAGGAGCGGCGCGAGGGCGCCAGTGAGGACGACCGCGACGTCCTCGTTCAGAGACTGTTCGGTCCGGATCCGCGCGACCAGACCGTCGACCAGCGCGGCGAAGCCGTGGATCGCACCGGACTGCAGCGCCTCGACGGTGTTCTTCGCGACCACCGATCGCGGCCGGACCAGCTCGACCCGGCGCAGTTGCGCGGCCGCCTGCCCGAGCGCGTCGGTCGCGGTTTCGATGCCCGGGGCAATCACTCCGCCGATGAAGGCGCCGGCCGGGTTGACCACGTCGATCGTGATCGCCGTACCGACATCGACGACCAGGCAGGGCGCGCCGTACTTGGTCACGGCCGCCAGCGCGTTCGCGATCCGGTCCGTGCCGACCTCCCGCGGGTTGTCGACCAGCACCGGGAGCCCGGTCTTCACGCCGGGCTCGACGACGACGCTCGGCACACCCTGGTAGTAGCGCGCCACGACGTCCCGCAACTCGTGCAGCACATGCGGTACGGCGGAACACACGGCGATCCCGGACACCGGCGACTCACCGGTGAGCAGGCCCTGCAACAGCACCGCCCACTCGTCCGCCGTACGCCGTGGATCGGTCCCGACCCACCAGTGCCGCTTGACCGTGCCTTCGAACACCAGGCCGACCAGCGTCCTGGTGTTCTCGACGGCAACGGTTAGCAGCATCAGCCTTCTCGCAGGTCCAGGGCGATGTCGAGCACCGGCGCGGAGTGCGTCAGCGCACCGACCGCGAGGAAGTCGACACCGGTCTCGGCGACCTCCCGCGCCTTGTCCAGGGTCAGCCCGCCCGAGGCCTCCAACCGGGCCCGGCCCGCGACCTTCTCGACGGCTTCACGCAGCAGTGGGACGTCCATGTTGTCGAGCAGGATCAGCTCGGCGCCGGACTCGACAGCGATCACCGCGTCCTCGACCGAGTCCACCTCGACCTCGATCCCGATCTCCGGATACGCCTTGCGCACCAGGCGGAACGCCTCCGCGACACCACCGGCCGCGATCACGTGGTTGTCCTTGATCAGCGCGGCGTCCGACAGACCCATCCGGTGGTTCTTCCCGCCCCCGCACCGTACGGCGTACTTCTCGAGGGACCTGAGCAACGGCATCGTCTTGCGGGTGTCGCGGATGACCGCGCCGGTGCCCTCGACCGCGTCGACCCAGTGCCGGGTCAGGGTGGCGACACCGCTCAGGTGGCAGAGCAGGTTCAGCGTGGTCCGCTCGGCCGTCAGGAGTTGCCGCGTCTTGCCGCGGACGGTCATCAGGACAGCGCCCCGCTGCACGGAGTCGCCGTCGCGGACGGTGTGCTCGATCTCGATCTCGTCCGGCGCCGCGACCTGGCGCAGCACCAGCTCCGCGATCTCCAGGCCCGCCACCACGCCGTCGGCGCGGGCGACCAGCTCGGCGACCGACACCTGGTCCGGGTCGACCGTGGCGGTGGTCGTCACGTCGACGCCTCCGGCCAGGTCCTCCTCGATGGTTGCCCGCACGAGGTCCCCGACCCACTGCCGGTCGACTGTCTCATCCATGCCGGTCATTCTCCTCGGATTCGCGCGGAACAAACGTGGCCTGTGGCACAGCCCGCTGATCAAGTGTCAGGTCCAGGCTTCCGAACCAGTGCAGATCATCGCGGTCCGGATGGTCCTCGCGCCAGTGCGCACCACGGCTTTCTTCGCGGGCGGTCGCCGCGGCGATCAGCGCGGAGGCGACCGTCACCAGGTTCGTCGCCTCCCAGCCTGGCGTCCCCGGCTCGTCGTACGGCTGCTCGATCAGCTTGGCGATCGCCGCACCCGCCTCCGACAGCCCGGTCGCGCTCCGGATCACGCCGGCGCCGACGGTCATCGCCCGCTGCAGCTCGGGTACGACGTCCGCGTCGACAAGTCCCGGCGTACGGCGGTCGACGACCGGCTCCCGCCGTTCGGGCAGGCCGTTCGCGAGGTGCGCGGCGATCCGGCGGGCGAACACGAGTCCTTCGAGCAAAGAGTTCGAGGCGAGCCGGTTGGCCCCGTGGACGCCGGTGCACGCGACCTCACCGCACGCGTACAGGCCGGGCACCGAGGTCTGCCCGTTCAGGTCCGTCCACACGCCGCCCGACGAGTAGTGGCAGGCGGGGGCGACCGGGATCAGTTCGCGGACCGGGTCGATACCGTGCGAGCGGCAGGACGCGAGGATGGTCGGGAACCGTACCCGCCACTTCTCGTCGCCGAAGTGCCGGGCGTCCAGGTAGACGTGGTCCTTGCCGGTAGCAATCATCTGGCGCATGATCGCCTTCGCCACGATGTCCCGCGGCGCGAGGTCGGCGAGCTCGTGCTGGCCCTGCATGAACCGCTTGCCGGTGTGGTCGACGAGGAACGCGCCCTCGCCGCGAACCGCCTCGGACACCAACGGCTGCTGACCCTTCGCACTCTTGCCCAGCCAGAGCACGGTCGGGTGGAACTGCACGAACTCCAGGTCCCGCACCTTCGCGCCGGCCCGCAGCGCGAGCGCCATCCCGTCACCGGTCGACACGCTCGGGTTGGTCGTTGCCGCGTACAACTGTCCGAGACCGCCGGACGCCAGGATCACTGCCCGGGTACGGATCTCGCCGACGCCGTCCAGTTGCCCCTCGCCCATCACGTGCAACGTCACGCCGGCGATGGAGCCGTCGGAGGCGGTGAGCAGGTCGAGGACCAGGGCGTGCTCGATCAGCCGGATGTCCTTGGCCCGCTTGACCGCGGCAACCAGCGCGCGCTCGATCTCGGCGCCGGTCGCGTCGCCGCCGGCGTGCGCGATCCGGTTGCGGTGGTGCCCGCCCTCACGGCCGAGCGAGATCTCCCCGTCGGCCATGGTGTCGAAGCGCGCGCCCAGGTCCATCAGGTCGCGGACGGCGTCCGGTCCTTCGGTGACGAGCACCCGGACAGCCTCCGGGTCGCTCAGTCCGGCGCCGGCGACGAGCGTGTCCTGCAGGTGCTCCTCGGGAGAGTCCTCCGGGTCGAGGGCGGCGGCGACGCCGCCTTGCGCCCACTGCGTGGAGCCGGAGGCGACGACGTCCTTCGTCACCACCAGAACGGTGCCCAGCTCACGGGCCTTGAGCGCGGCGCTCAGCCCAGCAACGCCGGAGCCGATCACCACCACATCAACTGAGTCGGTCCAGCCGGCCTCCGGCGCGGCCAACCGTTCGGGGACTGCGGGAGCACTCATCCCGCGACGGTATCAATCGAATTCATCGGAGGGTGATGGAAATGTTGTCAATGAGACGGGTCTGACCGACGCGGGCGGCGATCAGCATCCGGGCCTCGCCGGGGCCGATCACGGGGCCGAGATCGGGGGCTCGCAGGGCGAGATAGTCGATCTTCACCGACGGCACCG
This sequence comes from uncultured Actinomycetota bacterium, assembly GCA_963822475.1. GTDB lineage: Bacteria > Actinomycetota > Actinomycetes > Propionibacteriales > Kribbellaceae > Kribbella. Next base: position 1,576,546 of record CAWGHT010000003.1, on the reverse strand, counting down.
CCTCGAGCTCGGCCTGGGCCGCGGCGAGCACAGCGTCCGGCCCGTTCATCCCGGCCTTCGCACCGGCGCTCAAAGCCCGGTACAGCACCAGTGCCTCGTCACGCTCGGTCTCGCTCAGGTAGCGGTTGCGTGAGGACAGCGCCAGCCCGTCCGCCTCCCGCACCGTCGGCACCGGCACGATGTCGACGTCCATGTCGAGGTCGCAGACCATCTCGCGGATCAGCGTCAGCTGCTGGTAGTCCTTCTCGCCGAACAACGCCAGGTCGGGCCCGGTCAGGTGCAGCAGCTTCGACACGACAGTGAGCACGCCGGAGAAGTGCCCGGGCCGGAACACGCCTTCGAGCTCGTCCGCCAACGGCCCCGGATGCACCGTGATCGACGGCTCGTTCGGGTACAGCTCGTCCCGGGACGGGTTGAAGACCAGGTCGACGCCCTCGTTCTTCGCGATCGCCAGGTCGCTGGCCAGCGTCCGCGGGTACCGGTCGAAGTCCTCGGTCGGCCCGAACTGCAACGGGTTCACGAAGATCGTCAGGACCACGCTGCCGTCCGGCCCGACCCGTTCGCGGGCCTCGGCCAGCAGCGCGGCGTGGCCGTCGTGCAAGGCGCCCATCGTCATCACGACCGCCCGTGGCCTGATCGCAGCCGCCGCCCGCAGTTCGGCCTTGGTCTGGGTGAGTCTCATCGCGGTGCCTCCCCTGTCCGGTCTGCCCGGTGCCCGTCCAGTACCTCGGTCAAGCGGCGGACCGTCTCGGCGTCCAGCCGTCCGTCCGTCGCCAGTTCCACAGTCACCCGGGCCAGTTCGGCGTACGTGCGCCTCGTGCTGCCCCGAAGTACTGCGAGATGTGCTGCCACCGTGTCGACATCGCCCCGGGCGATCGGCCCGGTGAGCGCATGATGACCGGATCGCAGCGTGTTGTCGAGGGTTGCGACGAGCAACGGCCGGAGTGTGGCCACCGGATCCGCTACGCCCGCCTCCCGCAGTACGGCGACCGCCTGCGAGACCAGTGTGGTGAGGTGGTTCGCGCCGTGGACCAAACCGGCGTGGTAGCGGGCACGCTGGTCGTCGGCGACCCACTGCACCTGTGCGCCCAGCGCCTTCACCAGCCGCTCGACGATCGACCGTGCCGCATCAGGAGCGGTCGCGGTGAACATGACCCCGTCCAGCCGCACCGGGCCGCCTGGAAACGTCATCGACGGATGCAGAGCGACAGGTGTCGCAGCCAGCCCATTGAGCGGCGCCAGACCGTGTGCTCCGGACAGGTGCACGACGTACTGCGCACTGGTCAACGGCAGCGTGTGAGCGACCTCGTGAATCAGGTCGTCCGGTACGGCGACCAGTACGACGTCGGCGCTCCTCGTGACCTCGTCAGCGGTCAGCACAGGCACAGCGGGCAGAAGGCGGGCGGCACGGTCCAGGGACGCGTCCGAGCGCGCGGTGACTCCGACCAGGGGATGTCCGGCTGCCGCCAAGGCTGCTCCCAAGGCGGTCCCGGCCCGGCCGGCTCCGATCAAGCCGATCCGTTCCATCACTCACTCTCTTCTCGTTCCAGTCCCGCTTCCGGGTACCAGACGATCTACCTGTCAGGGTAGGTGATGAGAGCATGTGTGGGTGAGTGATGCGTGGGCAGCAGGTGCCGAATTGACCGCGATTCTGATCACAGTTCCTGAACTGGCGGAGTACACAGAGCGTTGGCGTTCGGTGTCACGGTCGACCGCGCGACCACAGGTCCCGTTGACCGAGCTCATCCCGCCGCACGTGACTGTGCTGGTCCCCTGGGTTGCCGAACCCACGGACACCGACCTGGCCCGGCTACAGGCGGCAGTCGCGTCGATCGAGCCGTTCGAGCTCAGCTTCCCGACCGCGGGTCAGTTCCCGAACGGTACGGCGTGGTTGAAGCCGGAGCCGGTCGACACGGTCCGCTCGATACTCATGTCCGTCTTCGACGCCTTCCCCGAGTGTCCGCCGTACGGCGGTGAGTTCCCGGACCCGCATCCGCACCTGACCATCTCGTCGTCCACCCAGGGCGGTCCAGCCGTGGTGGCCGAGGCGAACGCCGCCCTGGCCGCGGCACCGGCCCCGACCGTCCAGCTGACCGAGCTGGAGCTGTGGCGCGAGGACGCGGAGGGCGTGTGGCACCAGCTTGGCGCCGTGCCGCTGGGGTCCGCTACTTCCTGACCTGGAAGCCCACCGCACCGGCAGCCTTCTTGGCTTGCCAGTCCGCCGGTACGTCGGCCGGCGTCAGCTCACGCAGCTGGTCGACGCTCGGGTCGGTCAGCGCACCGATCCGGACGGCCTGCTCGGACACCGTGGCCTCGAACAGGTTCCGCACGTCCCGCCCGTTCCCGAACTCGGCCATGTGCCGGATCCGGTCCAGCAACGACCCGACCCGCTCCAAGACCCCGTCGGCCAGCAGATACCCGGCCTTGCCGCTCAGGTACTGGAAGATCTCCTGCAGCTCCGGCGACGAATAGTCCGGGAACTCCAAGGTCGTCGGCACGCGCGAACGCAGCCCCGGGTTCTGCAGGAACAGCCCCTCCATCGGCTCGGTGTACCCGGCCAGCACCACGACCAGGTCCTCGCGGTGCTCCTCCATCAGCTTGATCAGCGTGGCGAGCGCATCGGCCCCGTAGCCGCGCGCATCTGCCAGCGTGTACGCCTCGTCGACGAACAGCACGCCGCCCAGGGCCTGCTCCACCAGGCGCTTCACCTTCGGCGCGGTCTGGCCGACGTACTGGCCCATCAGCTCGTTGCCGCTCGTCTCCACCAGGTGGCCGACGCCGAGCAGACCGAGGTCCCGGTAGATCTCCGCAAGCAGCCGGGCCACGGTGGTCTTGCCGGTGCCCGGGTTGCCGCTGAACACCATGTGCCGGGACCGCTCGGTCGGCGGCATCCCGGCCTTGGACCGCAGTACGTCGGCCTGGGCCTCCGCGGCCAGCCGCTCGACGGTCGCCTTGACCTCCGTGAGCCCGGTCATCCCCGTGAGCTCGGACCGCGGGTCCTCGTGGCGCGGCAGGTCGCCCAGGTTCTGGTCGGTCAGATCGGCGACGTCGGACCGCTCGATCGTCCGGACCTGCTCCATGGTCGGCGACTCCAGCGTGGACAGGCGGACCGCCTGCAGCGTTGCGATCCGCTCCAGCAGCGTCCGTACCGTCCGCGCGTTGCCGAACCCAGGTGCCCGGGGCGCCTTGTGCAGCGCGGCGAGCGCCTGCTCGGACACCCCGGCGCCGAGGACGAACCCGGCCTGCTCGGCCGCCTGCAGGAAGATCTGGTGCAACTCGGCGTCGGTGTAGTCCGGGAAGTTCACGAACGTCCGGATCCGCGACTTGAGGCCCGGATTGCTCTCCACCAGCGAGTACATCTCGTTCGGGTAGCCGGCCATCACCACGACCAGGTTGTCGCGGTGCGTCTCCATCAGCTGGATCAGGGTGGCGACAGCCTCCCGGCCGTAGTCCCGCCCGGAACCGTTGAACAGCGAGTACGCCTCGTCGATGAACAGCACGCCGCCCAGCGAACGCTCGACCACCTCGGTCACCCGCGGCGCCGTCTGGCCGATGTACGACGCGATCAGGTCGGCCCGCCCCACCTCGACCAGGTGGCCCGACGAGAGCATGCCCAGGTCGCGATAGACCTCGGCGAGGATCCGGGCGACGGTGGTCTTGCCGGTGCCCGGGTTGCCGCTGAAGACCAGGTGCCCCATCGGCTTCGGCAGCCGCAGCCCGGCTTCGGCGCGCAGCTTGGCGACCTTCGCCTCCGCGACCAGCTCGTGCACGCGAGCCTTCACCGCGCCCAGACCGGTCATCTCGCTCAGGTCCGCGATCGGGTCGCCGGCCGTCGGCACGTCCGCCCGCAGCTTGTCCGGCGCCTCCGCCTCGACCACGGCCTTCGGCGGCCGGAACGAGTGCAGGTCACGCAGTCCCCGGAGGAAGCCGGCGACCATGTACAGCTCCTTCGAGGCCTTCGCCTTGTCCGGAAGCCCGTTCAGGCTGGCGCCGACCTGGTACGTCGCAGCCAGGTACTCGCGGGCGTCGTACGCCGCTCCGGCCTCGACCGCCCGGATCATCCACGCCTGCCGCCGGCGCCGCCACTCGGCCGGATCCGGCCGGGTCTTCGCCTTGTCGAGCGCCGCCTGGACCTCGGCCGTCCCGGACGGGCCCAGCACCGAGAACGAAAGCCCGGCGGGCAGGTCGGTCCGTCCGATCTGCTGGAGCAGGCTCGCGATCTCCTGCGCGAACGGCTTCTCCGCCTCGGGCGTCACCGCCGCGATCCGCGCGTACGCCGCCTGCAGCCGGTTCATACCGTGCACCATCAGGTCGAGCGGGTTGCCGGACAGGTTCGGATACACCTGGCGCATGTCGTCGTCGCCGAACTCCTCGATCCAGCGCTTCAGCACCGCCGGCCGGGACTGCGTGAGGTGCAGGTCGAGCAGCTCCGGACTGGCCAGGACGTGGTCCAGCATGGACGCCATCGCCGTCCGGCGGGCCTCCAGTCCCGGGATCCCGGTCAGCAGGTCCAGCATCTCCCGGCAGGCCCGGATGACCTCCTCCTGCGAATCCCGGTCCCGCCGGAGCGGGTACGGAATGTCGAAGGACGCGCCGGTCTCACGCCAGTTGGCGATATCCGTGTCGATCTCCTGCTGCTCCTCGCGCCACTGGTTGAGCAGCAGGAAGTGCAGGTTCCGCGCGCCGCCGACGAGGATGCCGAGCGCCGGCCACAGGCTCTTGAACACGAAGTAGAACGTGTCCACCAGCAGCGGTGAGCCCTCGATGAAGTACTTGTTGCTGGCCGACACCCTGCCCAGCGTTGGCCGGTCCACCAGATCCGCGACCTTGGCCTTCGTCGCGTCGAGCCACTCCGGAGTGACGACGTACGGCGGCTCGGCGCCGACCACATCGAACGCCGGATCACCCTCGAACAGGACCGCGAGCTCCTCCGGAAGTTTCGCCACGATGCCTGATCCTAGGATCGTGGCGGTCCAACCCTCTTCGAACGGCACGCGATGACCGAGACCTTCCGAGACGCCTGGCACCAGGCTCTGTACGGCCCTGGCGGTTTCTACCGCCGGGAGCGCCCGTCTGCGCATTTCCGTACGTCGGTCCACGCATCTGCCCTGTACGGCCAGGCCATCGCGCGCCTGGCCGGTGAGCTCGGCCTGGACGAGGTCGTGGACATCGCCGCCGGCTCTGGTGAGCTGGGCAAGGTCCTGCGCGCAGAGGGACTGACGGTCGTCGACATCGAGCTGGACGACCAGCTGCCCGATCGCCTCACCGGACTGGTCATCGCCAACGAGTGGCTCGACAACGTCCCGTGTGAGGTCGTCGAGTGGGACGAGGACGGCGTACCGCGCTATCTGGCCGCTGACCTGACACCAGGGGACGTTGTGGACGGCAACGACCTGGACTGGTTGCGGGAGTGGTGGCCCGGCGAGCCCGGCGACCGGGCCGAGGTCGGCAGGGCACGTGACGAGGCCTGGCAGGACGTGGTCCGGCGGCTCGCGGACGGCGCAGTCGCGATCGCCATCGACTACGGGCATGTGAAGGCAACCAGACCGCCGTACGGGACCTTGACCGGTTTCCGCTCCGGTCGTGAGTGTTCACCCGACCCCGACGGCAGCTGCGACATCACAGCCCATGTCGCCCTTGACTCGCTGGGCGGCACGATCCTGAGCCAGCGGGACGCCCTGCGAGCCCTGGGCGTCAGTGGAGCCCGTCCGAGCCTGGAGCTGGCTCAGACGGAGCCGCTGCGCTACCTGTCCGAGCTGTCGTCAGCCGGGGAGGCTGCCGAGTTGCTGGATCCGTCCGGGCTCGGCGGGTTCGGCTGGGTCTGGACAGCAACCGACGCGGCCACGGTACGGCGAGCCTCGCGCGCCCTGTCCGCCTGAGCAGCCACCAGCGCCGCAGCCTCCACCTGGTCGCGGTGCAGTGCGGTGGCGTCGGTCGGACCCAGTGGGGTGTCCACGTGCACGTTGGCCAGCCCCAGGCGCCGCTGGATCGGCCCCTGTTCCAGCCGGACGGACTGCGTCTTGTGGTGCAGCACGATCGACGTACGGCGGCTCACCCAGCCGCGCGTGGTGACCATGACCTGGTCGTCGACGCCGTACGTCAGGAAGCGCCAGCCGATCGGACGCAGCCACTTGGCGCGCTCCGGTGCTTGATGCATCTGGATGCGGCTCAGGTCGAAGCCAGGCAACACCCGCGCGAGGACGTAGGCCACCTCGGCACGCTCGCCGACCGGTAGCAGCTGTGCGCCCTCCAGCGCGTCGTCGCCGTCCTCCTTCTGACCGGCCACGCCCGCGATGTCCAGCTCGACCCGGGACCATCCGAGCAGTCGCCAGATCAGCGGCTCGGTGATCAGCAGGCCCTGTACGCGGCCGGGCGGTACGGTCTGGCGCTGGACGTCGAACAGGCCACGTTTGGTCCGCAGACCGTGGCTGGACTCGGACAGCGTGAACCCGTGGTTCCCCACGACCTGTTTCCAGATCGGCTGCACCACACCGAGCAGCAACGGCAGACCGGCGAACAGACCGATGTGGAAGTCCAGCACCATGGTCGCGACGATCAGCCAGATCAGCGCGCCGGCACTGGCGACGACCGTGGACGACAGCAGCGTCGCACCGAGCAGGCGGTTGGTGGGGACCGTCAGCAGCGGCGGAGCCATCGCCTCGGCCTGCTGATCGTGCGCCTGCTGCTCAGCAGCCTGCTCGCCCTTGGCACGGACCAGCAGTGTGGTGCGGACCTGCTGCGCCTCCTCGTACCGGAAGTAGCTCAGCTTGCCGTCGCTCTTGCCGCCGCCGGCCACGTCCATCCGCAGCTCGGCCATACCGAACAGCCGCGCGACGAACGGCTGCGCCACGTCGATCGCCTGGATCCGGTCGAACCGGATGATCCGGGTCCGGCGGAACAGGAACCCGCTGTCCACCCGGATCGCGTCGGCGGTCAACTGCCACTTGGTGAACCACCAGGACAGTGCGCCGAGCAGGATGCCTCCGACGAGCACGCCGGCCAGGCCGATGCCGGCGATCTTCAGATTGCTCCGCAGGCCTTCGTTGTTGACCAGGGCGAAGGCCGCGACGACGAAGTACCCCCATCCCTTGACGAAGGGGGTGAGTGGGTGAAGCCGCTGGCCGACGACCTCGACGGTCTGCTGTGTCACCGGTTCTTGAGTCACAGGCCCCACGCCTGTGACTGACCAAGGGCGGACAGCCGGTCACGGAGCCGTCCGGCCTCGTCCGGGTGCAGCCCCGGGATCTTCGCGTCGGTGGCCGGCGTCGCCGTGTGCAGCTCCACGGTGGCCATCCCGTACGCGCGCTCCAGCGGCCCGGCGGTCACGTCCACGAACTGCATCCGGCCGTACGGTACGACGACCAGCTCGCGGAACATGACGCCGTGGCTGACCAGCAGCTCGTCCTCGCGCTCGGCGTACTTCCAGGACCGCTGGTTGCGGCCGATCAGCACCCACGCCCAGCCGAGGAGCAGGGCGATCACCAGGACCGCGAGCACGCCGTACAGCCAGCTCAGCGTCAGCCCGAGCGCGACCAGCGCCGCGATCGCGGCCAGCCCGGCAACGATCGCCGCGTTCAGCCGGCGCAGCGTGGCGAGCTTGGGCGAGACCGGCGTCCAACTGACATCCGAGGGTGCGAAGAGGTCGTCCACGGGTAAAGCCTGTCACGATAGTGGTCATGAGTACCGAAAGAGTGGTCGGAGTCGGCGCGGGAGCGGCTGGATTCGATCCCGCGTACGAGCGGGGTGGGACCGGCGCCGGCTCGGAGCTGGCGACCTCCGACATGGTGCTCAACATCGGGCCCCAGCACCCGGCGACCCACGGCGTACTGCGGCTGCGACTGACCCTCGACGGCGAGCGGATCGTCGGCTGCGAACCGATCATCGGCTACATGCACCGCGGCGCGGAGAAGCTGTTCGAGGTCCGCGACTACCGGCAGATCATCGTCCTGGCGAACCGGCACGACTGGCTGTCCGCCTTCGCGAACGAGCTCGGCGTCGTGCACGCGGTCGAGCGGATGATGGGCCTCGAGGTCCCCGTCCGGGCAGTCTGGCTGCGGACCCTGCTGGCCGAGCTGAACCGGATCCTGAACCACCTGATGTTCCTCGGCTCGTACCCGCTCGAGCTCGGCGCGATCACGCCGGTGTTCTACGCGTTCCGCGAGCGCGAGACGATCCAGGCCGTGATGGAGGAGCTGTCCGGCGGCCGGATGCACTACATGTTCAACCGGGTCGGCGGTCTGAAGGAGGACCTGCCGTACGGCTGGCTCGGCCGCGCCGCTGCCGCCTCCGCCGCGGTCCGGACCCGGCTGCCCGACATCGAGGACCTCATCCTCGGCAACGAGATCTTCCGCGCCCGCACGGTCGGCGTCGGCAAACTCTCCCCCGAACTGGTCGCGCAGTACGGCGTCTCCGGGCCGATCGCCCGCGCCTCCGGGGTGGACGCCGACCTCCGCCGCGACGAGCCGTACCTCGCGTACGGCGAACTGCAGGACGTACTGCGCGTCGTCACCCGTCCCGAGGGCGACTGCTTCGCCCGGTTCTCCGTACTGCTCGACCAGGTGAAGGTCTCGCTCGACCTGGTCGACGCCTGCCTCGACAAGCTGTCCACCCTGCCGGCCGGACCGGTCAACGTCCGGCTGCCGAAGATCCTCAAGGTCCCCGAGGGCCAGACCTACGCCTGGACCGAGAGCCCGCTCGGCATCAACGGCTACTACCTGGTCTCCCGCGGCGACAAGACCCCCTGGCGCCTGAAGCTCCGCTCGGCCAGCTTCAACAACATCTCCGCGCTCCCCGCCCTGCTCCCCGGCACCATGATCCCCGACATGATCGCCATCCTCGGCAGCATGTTCTTCGTCGTCGGCGACATCGACAAGTAGGTCAGCGCCGTGGGGAAACAAGTTTGCAAATAGCGACGACTTCTTACCCCACCTCCGACGTCACGGGGTTATCCACAGGGGGTCTGCGGCGGGGGGCCGGAATCCGTCACTCTGGAGCGAATGGACTGGTGGTGGCGGCGACAACTCGATGACGAGGGCCTCGAGGTACTGATCCACGAGCAGCAGCGGATCGTCTCCCGCAACCAGCTGCTCGCAGCGGGCCGATCGGACTCCGAGATTCGCCGCCGGCTGCGGAGCAGGCGATGGCAGATCGTTCATCCCGGGGTCTACGCGACCCATACCGGCCCACTCGGATACGACGAACGGATCGTCGCCGCGCTGCTCTACGCCGGACCTGAAGTTGCCTGGAGCCACTACACCGCCGCAGAACAGTTCGGCCTGATCAAACGCGACGGGCACCGTCCGGTGTACGTGACCATTCCCTGGCGCCGACGCGTTCGTGCACGGCCGGGACTCGTCATCACCCGGGACAAGCACTGGGAAGAACGGTTGGCCGCGGTTGTCCCACCGCGAAGCCGGCCCGCGGAGGCCGTTCTGGAGATCGTCGGCATCTCCCGTTCACTGGACGATGCGGCAGCGATCGTCGCCGAGGCCTGCCAGAGCGGCCGAGTCAGACCGGCCGAGATACTGAGCGCACTCGACGGTCGGGCGCAGCTCCGTCATCGCGCGGCGCTGAGGTCGATCCTCGCCGATGTCGCCGAGGGAACCCATTCGCTGCTGGAGCTCCGGTATCTACGCGACGTCGAACGAGCACACGGGTTGCCGCCGGGGCGCCGGCAGCGTGCCGTGGATCAAGAGTTCACCGACGTCGCGTATGAGCCGGTCGGACTCGTCGTCGAACTCGACGGGCGCTTCCACTTCGCGCCTGGGCAGCGGTGGCGGGACCTCGCGCGGGACAACCGTGCGGCTCTGCGGTCAGAGGTTACCTTGCGCTACGGCTGGCTCGACATCATCAGTCGCCCGTGCAGCGCCGCCGTACAGGTCCTGCAGGTGAGCCGCCGCAAGGACCCAACCATCCCCGCCCACCCCTGCCGCCCTACCTGTCCGGTCCGCTGACCGGTGGCGGGGCGGGCGGGGAAAGTAGTCGTCGCGATGTGCAAACTTGTTTCCCCGCTGCCACCGGGACCGAGGCGAGCGTCAGGTGGTGGCGTTGATGAGGTCGAGCAGCGGGGCGGCGAGGCCGTCGGCGACGGCGAAGACGCCGCGGGACTCGGGCGCGTGGTTCGTGCCGTCGAGGTCCAGGACGGTGACGCCGGCTTCGCGGCAGATGGCCACGCCGGCCATCGTGTCCCAGGGCTTGTTGGAGAACATGATCAGCGCGTCGAAGTACCCGTTCGCCGTCCAGGTCAGCGCGGTCGCCGCCGTACCGATCATGCGGAGGCGCTGCACGCGCGGGACCAGCCGCTGGGTCAGCGCCGCTCGATCGGCGTTCACCGCGTCGGCGTTCGGCCCGACCCCATAGTCGCCCACGGCAACCAACGCGTTCTCGAGATCGGTGCATTGACTGCCCCGGATCGCCTTCCCATTACAGGTCGCACCGAGTCCCTCGGCCGCGGCGTACGTCGTACCGAGCGCCGGGTGGTCGATCACACCCGCGACGGCGCGGCCCTCGTGGATCAGCCCGAGCGAGATCGCCCACAGCGGTACGCCGTGGATGAAGTTCACCGTCCCGTCGACCGGGTCCAGGACCCAGCGCGTCCCGTCGGTCGCGCCGCCCTCCTCCTCGCCGAGTACGCCGATCTCCGGCGTCTCCCGCTCGAGGAAGGCCCGCACCTCCCGCTCCACGGCGAAGTCCACCTCGGACGCCATGTCCCGGTCGCCCTTGAACGTCAGCTCACCGATCGCACGGCTCTGTGTCACCGCCCGCCCACGCTCGACAGCAGCTCCGGCAACCTTCAGCAGCTTCGCGAGATCCACACCCCAGAACCTACGCGACAGGAGCTACGCCGTACCGAGTGATCTCGCCCTTCGACGCCAGGCCGCGGCTGCGGCGGCTCCTCCGATCACCAGCAGTCCGGCCCCGGCCGCCTGGGCGATCTTGATCGGGCAGCCGCTCGCGCAGTCCGGGATCGGGTACGGCTGGCCGGGGTTCAGTTCATGGGTCTCGTCGGCGCCGACGTACGCCTCGTCCGCCGGGAACGGGAAGCCCTCGGGGTTCAGCAGGCGGTACCAGTACAGGTCGTCCCACGCCTTGCGCCGGCACGTCACATTCACCGACGGCGACTCGTACGGCGTCGGCCCGAGCTGCCCGATCGGCAGATGGTCCTCGTTGTAGACCGTGACATGGCCGTCCGGATCGTTCATCGTCACAGCCGGGTAGTTCGCATCCAGCCCCATCACCGCAGTATGGGGCTGGGATCAGGACGCGGCCAGGCCTCGGAGCTTGAGGTCGACGACGGTCGGCGCGTCGGCCTGGGAATGCTTGTCGCCGGCGGCAACGACGGTCGCGACCTCCTCGTCGATCTTGTCGAGGCGCTGGTCGATCTTGTCCAGCCGGCGCTGCATCAGGTCGACGAACTCCGCGTTCTCGACGACCCGGGCGCTGGTGATCCGCGAGTACTCCTGCGCGACCTGCGCGCGCTCGTCGGAGTGCGCCAGCCGCTCGACCAGCAACTGGTGGCGGAACAGGAAGGTAGCAGCGATCGCGACCAGAACAGCCCCACCTGCGGCGGCCCGGAGAATCCAGGCATTCTGCGAGAAGAGCGCGATACTCACGCCCAGGCAGACAACGATCAGCAAACCGTTGGCGACGGTGAGAACTGTGGTCCTGGTTCGACGGCGGCTACCCCTGGAACCCATGGACCGCATGTTAAGGGGTCTTGTCGGGGTCCTCGGGAACACGACACGCGCGTTCGAGCAACAATCCGGCCGTGACGACCAGCACCGACACCACCGCCGCCGCGCCGGCCATGATCACACGGTTACGAGGTCCGGAGGAGCCCATCGCCTGCAGGAAGCTTAACGCGAACCCTGCGTAAACACCGATGCACAACGCGCCGACGAAAGCGCTCGCCTTCGCGATCATCAACAGGAAGACCGCACGCGACGATTCGATCCGTTCCCGCCGTACCTGGACCCGCTGGTGGGTGTTGCGGGCCGCGGCGAACAGCAGCGCGGCCAGGAACGCCCAGGCGATCAACGTCAGCCAGGACACCGTGGGCGCGACCCCGCCGCCGGCCTCGATCGCCTTCACCATCGTCAGGCCGATCGCCGACCCCGAGGACGGCGATCGCGACCAGCAGCCGCCGTGACGTCGGCCGCACCGAGCCCGGAGGCGGCGGCTCCGGTTCGTCGCCGTTTCTGGGTGCCCGATCGGGCTCGGTACCGCCGGACACCACTACTGCAGCTCGATGTCGAGCTTGGTCACACCGTCGGTCCCGACCTTGGCGAGCAGCTCCGCGACCGGACCGTGGCCCGGCAGTACGGCGTCCCGCTCGATGTCGAGCCACGGCGCCAGCACGAACGCACGCTCGTGCGCCCGCGGATGCGGAATGGTCAGTTCGTCGGTCTCGATCGTCTTCTGCCCGTAGGTGATCAGGTCGACGTCGAGGGTCCGCGGCGCGCCCGGCACGCTGCGCTCCCGGCCGAACGCCTGCTCGACCGCGTGCGCCCGCTCGAGCAGCAGGTCGACGCCCAGCGTCGAGTCGGCCAGCAGGACGATGTTCAGGTACGGACCGGACTCGTCCGGGCCGCCGACGGCTTGGGTCTCGTAGACCGGCGAGACATCGACCACCACGACGTCCGGGGTGTCCCGCAGTGCGTCGACCGCGCCCTGCAGGTTCGCCTCACGGTCGCCGAGATTGCTGCCGAGCGACAGGATCACCTGGCGGATCGGCTTCAGGCCACCGCTCAGGGTGTCCGCGTCGATGACGTGGGGACTAGGGGTCTCAGTCACGAGGATTCTCCGGCTCTGCGCTGCACGGTCAGGACAACGTCGTCGAACGGCACCGTGATCGGCGCCGAGGGTTTGTGGATGGTCACGGCCGTCGCTGTCACCCGCTTGTCGGCGAGACAGAGATCGGCGATGCGCTGGGCGAGGGTCTCGATCAGATCCACCGGGTCGGTCTCGATCGCCTGGTGCACCTGCTCGGCCACCACCCCGTAGTTCACGGTGTCGGCCAGGTCGTCGGAAGCCGCGGCGGCCCGGGTGTCCAGCTCCAGCCGGACGTCCACGACGAACTCCTGTCCGTCGGCCCGCTCGTGGTCGAACACCCCGTGGCGCCCGAAACCGCGGATGCCCCGGATCTCGATCACATCAGGGGAGGTCACGGGACCACTCATTCCGCCTCCTCCGATTGACCCCCAGACGACAGTACCGGTGAGGCATGGTGGATCCACAACCGCCAGCCGCTGGAAGTTCGACGGAAAACGTTCGTGGCGAGCGCCTTTCCGCCCGCGAACCCGTCCTCCGGGGCGCCCTCACCCGACGACAGGACATTCTCCGTACACGTGACGTAGGCCACGTCTTCATCCACCCGTACCTGCACGTCGGTGAGGAAGAACTGGATGTACGGCGTGTTCGCGAAGATCATCGCCCAGGCCCGCATCAGCTCTGCGTACCCGGAGATCGCCGCGTTCCCCGGATGGATGCAGACGGGATCGGGCTCCGGCAGCCAGACGGCCGCCATCAGGTCGAGGTCACCTGCTTCGAACGCGTTGTAGAACGCGGTGTTGGCATTCAGTACGACGTCCTGCACCGTGGCGCCGGCCTGCCGCTTGGGAGCACCCTCCTGCCGCGGTCCATCCGTCATACAGTTCCCCATCTCTTAGCCACCCGGACCGCGTCCACGTTCGGTGCCACCGCGTGCGCCCGGACACACCAGGCACCTGCGGCGGCGGCCAGGGCGGATACGGCCACGCTCGCGTCGTCTCGTCGTACGGCCGGTCTGGGTTCACCGGTCTGCTCGTCGGCGAGCAGCCTACCGAGGAACGTCTTCCGGGACGCACCGATCAGTAACGGTCTTTCCAGTACGGCGAATTCCCGCAGCCGGCGCAGAATCTCCCAGTTGTGGTCCGCGTTCTTCGCGAACCCGAGGCCGGGATCGAGGGCGACCCGGTTCAGGTCGATGCCCGCCCGGCTGATCACCTCGAGGCGTTCGCCGAGCTCGGCGACGACCTCGGCCACCACGTCGCCGTACTCCGCCTTGTTCTGCATGTCGACCGAGTGCCCGCGCCAGTGCATGCACAGGTACGGCGTTCCGCGCTCGGCGATCAGCGGGAGCATGTCCGGATCGGCCAGCCCGCCGGACACGTCGTTGATCATCGTCGCGCCGGCGTCGAGGACGAGCTCCGCGACCTGCGGACCGCATGGTGTCGACGGAGATGATCGCGCCGTCCGCGGCGAGGGCCTCGACGACCGGGATCACCCGGCGGATCTCCTCCTCCTGCGACGGCCGCACCGCCCGCGGGCGAGTCGACTCACCACCCACGTCCAGCAGATCGGCGCCCTCGGCCAGCAGTTCCCGGCCGTGCTTGATCGCGGCGCTCGGCTCGAACCACTCGCCGCCGTCCGAGAACGAGTCCGGCGTCACGTTCACGACACCCATGACGAGACACCGGTCCAGCACCGGCAACCCGTCCACGTGACCCCACGGCTCAGTTCTCACCCACACACCGTAGTAGCCCCTGCGCGCACTCCGGCAACCAGCCGCCGATTTCCGTGAGCAGGGCTGGGTGTCGCCTGGGATCAGTTCGCGAGGATCAGGCGGGACTTCGTCGCCTGCAGCGCCGGGGCGATGGGTTGGGCGTACGACTCGTTGGTCTGGCCCAACTTCTCCAGGCACTGCCCGTCGATCAGCGCCGCCCCGCTGGTGATGCCCTGCGCGTAGTTCCCGGTCATGCTGGCGCCGCCGGAATCACCCGACTCGACGCAGGCGGTGTGCTGGAACAGCCCACGGACCACGCGGTTGTTGCCGTAGTTGACCGTCACGTTCCGGGCGACGATCCGCCCACAGGTCCATCCGGTGCTCTTGCCCGACTTGCACAGCGTGGAGCCGACGGTGGCGTCCGCGATCCCCTTGACCGCGACGTTTCCGTTGCCCCAGCCCTCGACGTACCCCTGCTGGTCCCAGCCGTCGATCACGCCGACCGACCCGTAGTCGTGCCCCGGGAAGCTCGAGGTGGACGTGTTGCCGAGGACGTACCCGTTGCGGGAGAACGACGGCTTGCCGGACGTGCAGTGCCCCGCGGTCAGGAAGATCCGGTTGCCCTTGCGGGTCTTGGCGTTGAACCCGAGCGAGCACATGTACCCGGTGTTCTTGGTGACCTGTACGCCGCCGCGCAGGCTGAAATCGTCCGCGGTCGGCCGGACCGTCCCGGACACCTGGCGCAGGGTCACCCGCTCGCCGTTCGCGAGCGCGCGGGACAGGAACCGGTCGGTGATCGAGTCGTGCACGCCTCTCGGTACCGAGACCACGACGGTCCCCGACACCGGGTCGACGTACCAGGACCGCACCTTGCCGGCGCTCGACGTGACGGCCAGCCGGTTCAGCTGTCCCTGTACGGCGTTCAGCTGCTCGGCGGTGAACTTCACCAGCCGCGGGACCGCGCCGATCCGGCGGACGAGGTCAGCCGTCGACAGGTCGGACACCGCGACGATCAGCGCGCCGGAGTCGTCGTAGTAGCTGCCCACGACACCCGAGTCGGAGCCGAGCTCCGAGTCCAGGGTCTCGGCGACCAGCGGGTCCACCGTCTTCGCGGCCTGCTTCTGGTGCGCGGTCTGAGGTCCGGTCTTGTTCCGCGTGTCCGCGGTGGCCCAGTTCGCTGCGACCAGCCCGCCGGCCGTCAGGACGACGACCCCGGCAAGTGCGGCGCCGACCCGGAAACGCCCCGACATCCTGTCCTCCTCACACCAGCACCTGGTCCCCGTTGGCCAAGCACCACTACGGAAAGTAAACGCTCAGCGACAGAATGTCCATAGTGTTGGACTCTCAAACTTCAACGAGGACAGCCCTGTCCGGGCTACGGGGGTGGGGTCGGCCAACGATCAGCCAACGATCAGGCTCATCGCCTCGGCGCGGGTGACGGGGTTGCGGAGCTGGCCGCGGACGGCGGAGGTGATCGTCTTGGCGCCCGGTTTCCGGACACCGCGCATGGTCATGCACAGGTGCTCGCACTCGATCACGACGATCACGCCGCGCGGCTGCAGGATCTCGACCAGGGACTCGGCGACCTGCGTGGTGAGCCGCTCCTGGATCTGCGGGCGTTTCGCGTACACGTCGACCAGCCGGGCGAGCTTCGACAGCCCGGTCACGCGGCCGTCCCGGCTCGGGATGTAGCCGACGTGCGCGACGCCCGTGAACGGGACCAGGTGGTGCTCGCAGAGGCTCCAGACCTCGATGTCCTTCACCAGGATCATCTCGTCGTGCTCGAGCGCGAACGTGGTGGTCAGCACGTCCTCGGCGCGCTGACCGAGCCCGGCCGCGATCTCGGCGTACGAACGGGCCACCCGGGCGGGTGTGTCCTGCAGCCCCTCGCGCTCCGGGTCCTCGCCGATCGCGTACAGCAGCTCGCGCACGGCCCGCTCGGCGCGCTCGTGGTCGAAATTCGGTGACGCCATGCCGGCTCCTCCCGCCAACGGAACTCCGCACGCTACCCCGCGCGCAAACGAAAACGCCGCCACCCGGTCGGGTGGCGGCGCTCGTTCGAGCTGGGGTCAGCTCACTGGTGGCTCGGCGGCGTCGGGCCGCTGCCGTAGTCCGGCGGGCGGATCGCCTCGTCCGGGCCGACGGAACCGCCCGGCAGCACGTCGTGCAGCGAACCGTTCTGCCCGTTCTGCTCCGCGCGGCCGGGAACCGGCATCACCGGCGGCTGGTCGGACGGGACCCGGGTCGACGACCCGGTCCAGGCCGGCCGACGCTCCTTCATGATCACCGGCTCGAAGACCCGGGCGATCTGGTGCTTGTCCAGGGTCTCCTTCTCCAGCAGCTCCTCGACCAGGTGGTCCAGGACGGCCCGGTTCTCCACCAGGATGTCGAAGGCCTCCTGGTGCGCGTTCAGGATCAGCTTGCCGACCTCCTCGTCGACCGCGGCCGCGATCTCCTCGGAGTAGTTGCGCTGGCTGCCGATGTCGCGGCCCAGGAACGGCTCGCCGTTGTCCTGGCCGAACTTGATCGCGCCGAGCCGCTCGGTCATGCCGTACTGCGTGACCATCGCGCGGGCGAGTGCGGTCGCCTTCTCGATGTCGTTGCTGGCGCCGGTGGTCGGGTCGTGGAAGACCATCTCCTCGGCCGCGCGGCCACCGAGCATGTAGGCGAGCTTGTCCAGCATCTCCGACCGGGTGGTCGAGTACTTGTCCTCGTCCGGCAGCACCATCGTGTAGCCGAGCGCCCGGCCCCGCGGCAGGATCGTCACCTTCTGGACCGGGTCGGAGTGCGGCAGGGCAGCGGCGACCAGGGCGTGCCCGCCCTCGTGGTACGCCGTCAGCACCTTCTCCTTGTCCGACATCAGCCGGCTGCGGCGCTGCGGACCGGCGATGACCCGGTCGATCGCCTCGTCGAGGCCGCGGTTGTCGATCACCTGCTGGTTGTTCCGCGCGGTGAGCAGGGCGGCCTCGTTCAGCACGTTGGCCAGGTCGGCACCGGTGAAGCCCGGGGTACGGCGGGCGACCGCGCGTCAGGTCCACGTCCGGTGCCATCGGCTTGCCACGGGCGTGCACCTTCAGGATCTGCGCGCGACCGGGCAGGTCCGGCGCGTCGACGGCGATCTGCCGGTCGAAGCGGCCGGGCCGCAGCAGCGCCGGGTCGAGGACGTCGGGCCGGTTGGTGGCCGCGATCAGGATCACGCCGCCGCGGACGTCGAAGCCGTCCATCTCGACCAGCAACTGGTTCAGGGTCTGCTCGCGCTCGTCGTGACCACCGCCGAGGCCCGCACCACGGTGCCGGCCGACGGCGTCGATCTCGTCGATGAACACGATCGCCGGGGCGTTCGTCTTGGCCTGCTCGAACAGGTCGCGGACCCGGGAGGCACCGACACCGACGAACATCTCGACGAAGTCCGAACCGGAGATCGAGTAGAACGGCACGCCTGCCTCACCGGCGACCGCGCGGGCCAGCAGGGTCTTACCGGTTCCGGGCTGGCCGTAGAGCAGCACGCCCTTCGGGATCTTCGCCCCGACCGCCTGGAACTTTCCTGGTTCCTGCAGGAACTCCTTGATCTCGCCGAGCTCCTCGATCGCCTCGTCACAGCCGGCGACGTCCGCGAAGGTCGTCTTCGGGGTGTCCTTGGTGACCAGCTTGGCCTTCGACTTGGCGAAGCTCATCACCCGGGAGCCGCCGCCCTGCATGGAGTTCATCAGGAAGATGAACACGACCGCGATCAGCAGGAACGGGATCAGCGTGGAGAACACCTGGCCGATGAAGCTCGGCTTCGGGTTCTCGACGTCGTACCGCTCGACCTTGCCGTTGTCGAACAGCGACTGCAGGTCGTTGCCGAGGTTCTCGGCCTGGCCGTCCACCCAGTGGGCCCGGAGCTTGGTGCCGTCGGTCTTCTCGACCCGGATCTCTTGATCCGGATCGATCAGCGTCACCGTCTTGATCGTCTTGTCGCTCGACGACTTGGCCTGCTGGATCAGCTGGACGACCTGGCCGGTGGGCTCGGTCTTGTACCCGGTCGAGCCGGTCAGGAGCTGCCCGATCACCAGGACGCCCAGGAAGGCGACGACGATCCAGAACAGGGGTCCGCGGAAGATGCGCTTCACGTCCATGATCGAGGCCTAGGCCCCGTCCCTCCTAGCTCGGCAGGCCCGGGTATGGCGGGCTTGTGACGGTAATACCAGTCCAAGTGTCTCGTGTCGCACAAGACAACACAGCACGAGGGTCACCAATGGACGGTACGACCCGTTGTACAGGCCGTCACCAAGTCTGCCCTGAAGCGTGGATCAGGAGTAGACGTGCGGGGCCAGTGTGGCGACGCAGCGCAGGTTCCGGTACTTCTCGGCGTAGTCCAGCCCGTACCCGACGACGAACTCGTCCGGCAGCTCCAGGCCGACGTACTTCACCGGGACCTGCATCTTCGCGGCGTCCGGCTTCACGAAGGCCGTGCACAGCTCCAGCGAGGCGGGCTTGCGTGACTCCAGGTTGCTGACCAGCCAGCTCAGCGTGAGGCCGGTGTCGATGATGTCCTCGACGATCAGCACGTGCCGGTTGGTGATGTCGGTGTCCAGGTCCTTCTGGATCCGCACCACACCCGACGACTTGGTCCCGGAGCCGTACGACGAGATGGCCATCCAGTCCATCTCCACGTGCCGGCTGAACGACCTGGCCAGGTCGGCCATCACCATCACCGCGCCGCGCAGGACGCCGACCAGCAGCAGGTCCTTGCCCTCGTAGTCGGCCTCGATCCGCGCTGCCAGCTCCCGCAGCTTCGCGAGGATCTCGTCCTCGCTGTAATGGATCTTGCTCAGGTCCTTCTCGATGTCCGCCGCATCCACGCGGCTCAGCCTGTCACATCAGGGCCGAGGATGATGAATCCGCCGTTGCGGACCGCCCGGATGCCTTGCGGCAGATCGATCCAGCGCTGCCCGCGCCAGTCGGTCACCAGCGCGTCGACGGACGCCACGTGACCGGCAGTGAGGTCGGTGGCCCGGCAACCGGCTTCCAGCGCCGCCTGTCGCAGGACCCGCGTGCGGATCGCTGCGGGCTGCTCCACGAGTACGCCGATGTCGCTGCGGACCTGTCCCTCAGTGCGGCTCAGTGTGGTCTCAGCAACGTCCGCAGCGAGCTGATCGAGCGCGTCCGCGTCCGCTCGGAGCAGACCCGCCGTACGGGCCAGCGCCTCGACCACACCAGGCCCCAGCGCCTCCTCCAGCACTGGCAGTACTTCGTGCCGTACACGGACCCGCGTGTACTGCGGATCGTCGTTGTGCGGGTCGTGCCACGGCCGCATCCCGGACGCGATGCACGCAGCAGCCGTAGTGGCTCGCGGCACCTCCAGGAACGGTCTGCGCAGCCGGCCGACAGCCGGAGCCATCCCGGCCAGCGAGCGTGCACCAGAGCCACGCCCCAGCCCAAGGAGAACAGTCTCGGCCTGATCGTCACGGGTGTGAGCCAGCAGTACGACGTCTGCGCTCAGCTCGTCGGCCGCGTCGCGGAGTGCGTCGTACCGCGCTGTGCGCGCAGCGCCCTCCGGACCGCCGTCTGTGCCGACCTCGACCGCGCGGACCTGGACAGGGTCCAGCCCTAGCGACCGGCACTGCTCCGCGGCGGTCTCGGCGACATGTGCCGAGTCCGGCTGCAGACCGTGGTCCACGACGATCGCACCGGCCCGTAGACCGAGCTTCGGCGCCTCGAAGGCGGTAGCGGCCGCCAGCGCGAGCGAGTCGGTCCCGCCGGAGCAGGCGACCAGGACGGTGGTGCCCTGCGGCAGCTCGGTCAGCATCGACCGGACCGCTTCCCTTGTGCGAGCGACGGCGGGGTGGAGTTTCCCCCGCCGCTCCCCCACGAGGCGCTCAGCCGTGGAGTCGGGCGACCCAGGCATCGGGGTTCGCGATCTCGTTCTTCGTCGGCAACGTGTTCGGACCGGTCCAGACCCGGTTGAAGCCCTCCATGCCGACCTGGTCCACCACCCGGCGTACGAACGCGGCACCGTCCTTGTACTGCCGCAGCTTCGCGTCCAGCCCGAGCAGCCGCTTCAGCAGCTGGTCCACCGGGTTGCCGCTGGTCCGCCGCGAGGTGAACTTGGACCGGATGGTGTCCACCGTCGGAATCACCGACGGCCCGACCCCGTCCATGACGAAGTCCGCATGGCCCTCCAGCAACGACATGACCGCGGTCAGCCGGTCCAGCACGGCACGCTGCTCCGGCGACTGCATCAGGTCCACCAGACTCAGCTCGGCCTCACCACGCACCGACCGCCCCAGCCGCTGCACTGCCTCGCGGAACATCGCGGCGTACGCCGAAGCGTCCAGCTCGGCCTGGTCCAGGAACAGCGCGATCTCCGACCGCAGGTGGTCCCGCAGCCACGGGACCGCGGTGAACTGCACCCGGTGCGTCTCCTCGTGCAGACACACCCACAGCCGGAAGTCCCGCGGTACGACGCCCAGCTCGGACTCCACCTGCATGACGTTGGGCGCCACCAGCAGCAGGCGACCGGTCAGACCGGGACGGTCCGGGTCAGGCTGCGCCGGGTAGAACGGGTCGAACTGACCGAGCACCCGCGACGACAGGAAGGCCAGCAGCGCACCGGCCTCGATCCCGGTCACCCGGGAGCCGACCGCGGAGGACAGGCCCGCCGTCCGGTCCGCCTTCTCGCGCAGCTTGTCCGCCAGCGGCTGCAGCACGGTCCGGAAGCCGTCCGCGTTCGCCTGGACCCAGCCGGGCCGGTCGACGATCATCACCGGCGCGGTGGCCGACGTGGCCTTCAGCCCGGTGAACTCGCGCACGTGCCCCTCGGACTCGGCCGCGAACTGCCGCAGATCGGCCACCACCTGGTCCGCCTCCGCGCGGCTGACCGCCGGGCCGGGTCGCACCAGCTTCCGCGCCACACCGGTCGCCAGCTGCCAGTCGACCATCTCGGTCGTGGTCCCGCCTTCCGCCGTACTCATACAACGACCCTAGTGCTATGTCCCAAGGCAATCAGCAGCCGCAGTTGGCGAGTGCGGCGGTGGCGCGGTCCAGCGCAGCCCGGGCGTCGAGCGTCTTCGGGACCGGGACGCTGTCACTGGCGATCGCAAACACCAGCAGCGTGCCGGTGCGGTCGCGGGCGTACCCGGCCAGGCTGTGGACCCCAGTGAGCGTTCCGGTCTTCGCACGGACCAGTCCGGTCCCGGTGCCGGTACCGGCCGAGGTGAACCGCTCTCTGAGGCTCCCGTTGAAGCCGGCCACCGGCAGACCGCTCAGCAGGTGCCGCAGCTCCGGGTGGTCCTTCGACACGGCTACTCGGACCGCACCGGCGAGCAGGTCGAGCGGGACCTTGTTGGCGCGGGTCAGACCGCTGCCGTCGTAGATGCGGGCCTTGCTGACGTCCAGGCCGAGCTTGGTCAGCGTGGCCCGCAGGCCCTTGACGCCACCGGCGTACGAGCCGCCGTTGCCGGTCGCGATGCCGACGTGCCGCAGGAGCACCTCGGCGCCGTCGTTGTCGCTGTGCAGGTTCACGTACTCGACGATCTGGCCGAGCGTCGGCGACTTGACCAGTGCCAGCGGCGTGGCGCCGGCGGGTGCCGGAGCGGCCTTGGCAGCACCCACCTTGATGCCGTACTGCGTCAGCAGCTTCTGGAACGACGTGGCAGCAGCCAGCGCCGGAGAGGTCGAACGCTTGGCCATGCCCGGAGACAGACGGCCCTCGTTGACCCAGAGCGAGGAGGTGGGGGCGGCGATGCCTTCAGGGACGTAGTTCGCTTCCCAGTTCGCGTTGACTGCGGGGCCGCTGAACAGCGAGGCGTCGTACCCGAGGGTCACGCGAGGCGACGCCCTGCGCCTTGAGAGCCTTCGCCGTACTCGCGGCCAGGGCCTGGAGCGTGGCTCGGGCCGGGAACCCGTCGCTCGCGGACGCTTTGCACGGTCAGCAGCGGATCGCCGCCGCCGACCAGGACGATCGACCCCTTGCCGGTGCTCACGACCTTGGTGGCGAACGTGTGGTCCGGGCCGAGCGTCGCGAGCGCGGACACCGTGGTGAGCAGCTTCAAGGTGGAGGCAGGCGTGTACGGCGTGGCGGCGCCGACCGAGAACACCGGCTTGCCGCGTGAGGCGTCGTACACGTAGATGCCGTGGTGCGGGCCGAGCGACGGGTCCTTGAGGATCGCCGCGAGCGCCGTACCGACGCCGGCCGCGGTCGGGGCGACACCCTCGGTGGTCGCCGGCGCCAGGACGGCCGGAGCCTGCTGGGTGCTCCGGTCAGCTGTCTGCACTGAACCGGGTACGGCGCGTGCGCTGCTCACCAGGCCGGCACAGAGCGCCGTGGCGAGGAGCGTGACGAATGCCGCACGGGCAGGTCGGGCCACCGGGCTGCTCCTGTCATTCGGTCGGTCGGAACCGTGACAGTATCTGCCGTATGGAGTTCGACGTCTTCATCGAGATCCCCAAGGGCACTCGCAACAAGTACGAGCTGGACCACAAGACGAACCGTCTGCGGCTGGACCGGACGCTGTTCACCGCGACCCAGTATCCGTCCGACTACGGGTTCATCGAGGACACCCTGGGCCAGGACGGCGACCCGCTGGACGCGCTCGTGCTGCTGCCGGAACCGACGTTCCCCGGCTGCCTGATCCGCGCTCGCGCGATCGGCATGTTCCGGATGACCGACGAGAAGGGGCCGGACGACAAGGTCCTCTGCGTCCCGGCCGGTGACCCGCGGCAGGAGCACCTGCGCGACATCCACCACGTGCCGGAGTTCGACCGCCTCGAGATCCAGCACTTCTTCGAGGTCTACAAGGACCTCGAGCCCGGCAAGTCGGTCGAAGGCGCCACCTGGGTCGGCCGCGCCGACGCCGAGACCGAGATCACCGCCTCCTTCGCCCGCCTGAAGACCGAAGGCCACTAGTCACGCTAGTCACCTGATACGCGGCGGAGCAGCGCGAGCAGGGTCTTGCGCTCCGCCGCGGTCAGCGGCTCCAGCAGCTCCGCCTCCGCGGCGCGGATCAGCTCGTCCATCGCGTCGAGCTGCCGCTCACCCGCCGGGGTGATCGCGACGATCTTCCGTCGCCGGTCGGCGGGATCGACCCGCCGCGCCAGGAACTTCAGCTCCTCGAGCTCGTCCAGCAGCGTGACCAGATCGCTGCGGTCGAACCCGATCCGGTCCGCGAGCGTCGCCTGCACCGCCTCGCCGTCGTCGGACAGGCTCGCGAGCACGTGATAGTGCTGCGTCCGGACGCCGCCGTCGGTCATGTGCTGCCGGACCAGCCGCTGGGCGTGCTGACTCGACCGCCCCAGCGCGAACAGCACGTGGTCGGACAGCCGGTGGTTCGGCGACTTCTTCACCGCACCAACTCTATTGGCAACGCCGACCCGTCGAGTTATCGTGGGAGTCTCCCATTATTTATGAACTCCCACGATATGGAGCACCCACCATGCGCGCAGTGCGCTTCCACCGCCACGGCGGTCCCGACGTACTCCAGCTCGACGAGGTCGCCGTCCCCGAGCCCGCCGCCGGCGAGGTCCTGATCCAGGCCGAGGCGATCGGCGCGAACGCCATCGACACCGTTCTCCGCCGCGGCGGCTCTCCCTGGGACGGCTCGCTGCCCGGCACCCTGACCGGCGACGTCGTCGGCCGGATCGTCAAGCTCGGCCCGGACACCCCGCCCGGCATCGCGGTCGGCCAGCGCGTCTCCGCCCTCACCGTGGACGCCTTCGCCGAGTACGCCGTGGCGGACGCCGGCTTCCTCGCCGCGATCCCGGACGACGCGGACGCGGGTGAGGCCACGATGATGTCGCTGACCGCTCCGCTCGCCCACCGTCTGCTCGAGGCCGGCCGGATCCCGGCCGGCGGCACGATCCTGATCCAGTCCGCGGCCGGCACCATCGGCCACCTCGCCGTCCAGCTGGCCCGCTCCTACGACCCGAAGACGATCATCGGTACGGCGTCCTCCGCGCACCGGCTCGACTTCATCCGCGACCTCGGCGCCGAACCCGTCGACCTCACCGCCGCCGACTGGCCGGACCGGGTCCGCGCGATCGCCCCGGACGGCGTCGACACCGTCCTCGACGCGGTCGGCGGCACCGTCTTCGACCAGGGCCTCGGCCTGGTCGCACCCCTCGGCACGATGGTTACGTACGGCGCGATCACCACCGAGTTGCCGAGCATCCCGGTCAGCAGCCTGTTCGGCCTCAAGACCGTCACCGGCGTGTCGGGATGCTCGGCTGGCGCCAGGCCCGGCCGGACGAGGCGCGCGCCGACATCACCGAGGTCACCCGCCGCTGGCAGTCCGGCGAGCTCCGCCCGATCGTCCACGCCACCCACCCGCTCGCCGACGTCGTCCGCATCCACGAAACCCTCGACGCCCGCACCAGCCTCGGCCGCCTCGTAGCACGCCCTCAAGAGAAATTGCCAGCCTGAATAGAATCACCAGGTGGAGCTTCGGCAGCTGCGGTACTTCGTGGGCGTCGCCGAGGAGCTGCATTTCGGCAAGGCCGCCGAGCGCCTGTACATCTCCACCCCGACGCTCAGCCAGCAGATCAAGCAGCTCGAACGCGAGATCGGCACCGCCCTGCTGATCCGGCACAGCCGCGGCGTCGAGCTCACCCCGGCCGGGCAGGTCCTGCTCGCCCGCGCCCGGGAAACCCTCCAGGCGGCCGGCCTGGCGCTGAAGGACACGCGCCGGGCCGCCGGCCTGGACGAGCCGGTGCTCCGCCTCGGCCTGCTGAACGGGATCCCCGGCCACGTCCCGGCCGCCCTCGAACAGCTCGCCACCGAACGTTTCCCGAACAGCACGGTCACGCTCGAAGCAGGCACCACCATCGACCAGCTCCGGATGCTCGACGCCGGCGAGATCGACCTCGGCCTCGTCCGCACCCCGCTGACGTTGCCTCCGGCAATCACCTCCGAGCATCTCGCCGATGAGGAGCTCGGCGTACTGCTGACCGCGACCCACCCGCTCGCAAGCCCAGCCAGAGCTCACGCTCGACGACCTGACCGGCCTCGAGCTCATCTGGATCCCCCGCGCCGCCGCGCCCGAGTTCTACGACGACACGATCCGCCGGATCGGCACCGGCGTACGGCTGAGCGACATCAGCATGAGCCACTCACAACTCCGGTCGGCACTCCTCGTACGGCGCTCCGCCTTCAGCCTCGGCTCCCGCCGGGCCGCCACACCGGACGTCGTCTGGCGACCACTCGCGGGCCGCCCGCTGATCGCGCGGTACGCCGCCGTGTGGCGCACCGACTCGCACAACCCGGTCCTCCACGCGATGACCGTTAGCCCCGGCCTAACGGTCGTTAGGCAACAAGTCGTGGCGGACTGACGCACCCGGTGGTTGGCTCGAAACGTCAACCACCGAAGGAGAAACTGTTGCAGGAACACGTCGTCATCGTCGGCGGCAGCTCGGGGATGGGCCGCGCCCTCGCCGCCGAACTCGTTGCCCAAGGCAGCGAGGTCACCATGGCCGGCCGGACCCCGGCCAAGCTCGACGCGGTACGCCGCGAACTCGGCGTACGGACCGTTGCCATGGACCTGGGAAGCGAGCAGGACATCGAACGTCTCTTCGCGACCACCGGCAAGGTCAGCCACATCGTCACCACGGCCGCCGATGTCGGCGGCGCCTACCAGCCGATCGCCGAGTACGACGTGGGCTCGGCGCGCGGCGCGATCGACTCCAAGCTGCTCGGCCCGTTGCTGCTCGCCAAGCACGGCGCCCCGCTGCTCGAACCCGGCGGCTCGATCGTGTTCACCTCGGGTATCGCGGCGTACCGGCCGGGTCCGCGGGCCTCGTTGCTCGCGGCACTCAACGGCGCACTCGCCTCGCTGGCCGCGGCGCTCGCGGTCGAACTGGCGCCGCTGCGGGTCAACGTGGTCTCACCTGGCTGGGTCGACACCCCGATCTGGCAGGACGTTGCCGGCGACGCGGCACCCGAGACGCTGTCCGCGATGGCCGCGCGGCTCCCGGTCGGCCGGATCGGGCGCACCCAGGACATCGCCGAAGCGATCATCGCCTTGCTCCGCAACGGTTTCATCACCGGCACCGTTCTGCACGCCGACGGCGGACACCGGCTGGCCTAGAAGAGAAATGTCCCCGGCAACGAACCGTTGCCGGGGACAACCGCATCAGGGACGACCGAAGAAGTCCGGGGGTTCCCAGTAGTAGACGCTGTCGATCTGCACCGGCTTGCCGGTCCGCGGCGCGTGGATCATCCGGCCGTTGCCGAGGTACATCGCGACGTGGTGGATCGTGCCCGGGTCGCTCGGGTTCAGCGACCAGAAGATCAGGTCGCCGGGCCGCAGCTCGTCCTCGTCGATGTGCTGGATCTGCTCGTACTGCGCGACGCTGTAGTGCGGCAGCTGCACACCGGCCTTCTCCCAGGCGCCCTGGGTCAGACCGGAGCAGTCCCACCGGCTCGGCCCGGTCGCGCCCCACAGGTACATGTCGCCGAGCTGCCGCATCGCGAACTCGATCGCCGCCGACGCGCCCTTCCGCGAGCTGTGGTTGCCCCCGTTGTTGTTGTCGTTGTCGTCGTTGTCACGGTTCGGCGTGGACGGCTTGTGCCGCTTCGGCGGGTTCTTCTTGCCGTTGTTCTGCTCGCGCTCTTCCTTCTCCTCGCGAGCCTTCTCCGCCGCTTCCCGGGCCCGCTCGGCCGCCTCCGCGCGGCGCTCAGCGGCCTCCCGGGCGGCGATCCGGCGCTTCAGCTCGGCGGCCTTCTTCGCAGCGATCGCAGCGGCGCGCTGCCGCGCAAGCTCCTCGAGCCCCGCCTGTCGCTGGGCAGCCACGTGGACGGAGATGTTCTGCAAGGTGGCGAGCTGCGCGATCGACTGCTTGCGCTGTACGCCGATCGCTGTCACCGCGGCCGACTGCGCAGCCTCCGCGGACTCGGCCGCCTTCTTCGCCTTGGCTGCCTCGTCGGCCGCCTTCTTCACCTTCACGACCGCCTGGTCGGCCTGCACCTTGAAGAGGTTCGTCATCACCTGGGTCGCCGTGAACCGCAGGTACGAACCCTGCATCGCGGCCGACACCGAGTGCGCCGCACCGGCCGAGTCGAGCAGCTGCTGCGGACCCTCCGCGGTGAACAGCGGCGCGATCTTCGCCACCTCGCCACCACCTTGGTACGACGCGGCGGCGAAGCGGCCGATCTGCTGCCGCTGAGCGGTCAGCGTCTTCTGCGCCTCGGCGGCCCGGGCCGCGGCGGCGGCTGCCTCGGCCTTGGCCTGCTGCAGGCGGTAGACGGCGCCGTTGTACGCCTCGTCGGCGATACCGGACGCGATGCCGAGCTGCTCGAGCCGCGCGCCGGCGGCGGCGAGCTGACGCTCGATCGCGGCGACCTGGCCGGCCTTCGAGGCGGCGGCCTGCTTGGCGCGCTCGACCGCGGCCTTGGACGGAATCACCGGCGGCTTCGGCTTCGCGGCCTCAGCCGGAAGGGTTGGCATGGCCATGGTGCCGGCCAAGCAGATCGCGAGCACACCGGAGAGCAGAGCCTTGCCCGCTCGGCCGGTCTTCCCAGCACTCGTGATCCGCCTGCCGGACGTGGCCCTGGGGGGCGTCCGCATCGGGATCGTTCCTTCCGCCGGTCACGAACCCCTTCCCCAGGGTTCGTGAACTTTTGGTCCTCCTGGACCACATACGTGACACTAGTTGCCTTCAGCCCCATTGGGAACAGCTTTCACACAAGTATCTTTGTTTCACCCGTGTGTCGACTTGACAAACTACAAGCTTGTAATTCCGCGAAGCCGCAGGTCGGCGCACGAAAACGCCCCTCCGGCCGAGCCGGAGGGGCGTTGCTGCGAGCTCGGTGATTCAGCTGAGGACGAACGAGGCGACCACCGGCAGGTGGTCCGAGGCCGGCGTCACCGGTACGTCGGCCTTCGTCGGGCGCAGGCCCGCACTGTGCAGCTGGAAGTCGATGCGCTTGGTCGGGTTGTCCGCCTCGATCGTGTAGCCCGGACCGACACCGACCTCGACCCAGGTGTCGTCGTACACCGCGGTCAGCGTCTTGATCTCCGGCTTCTCCGGCGTCGCGTTCAGGTCGCCGACGAGCAGCGTCGGCGTCCGCGATCCGCTGAGCAGCTCGACCACCTTCTGCGCCTGCTCCAGCCGCTCGGCGTTGTTGTTGCTGGTCAGATGCGTGTTCGCGAAGCGCAGCTTGGCGCCGCGGACCGTGAGGTCTGCCACCGCCAGGCCGCGCTGTTCACCGGTCGGGTACTTCGGCAGCAGGGTGTTCTCGAAGTCCTGGATCGGGTACTTCGAGAGGATCGCGGTCCCGTACTGGCGACGCGGCTCCCCCGGGTTCACGGGCGGGAGGTCGAGGTTGGCGGCGTACGCGTAGTGCATCTTCAGCCGCTGGGCGAACCAGGCCGGCTGGTCCACCCAGTTGCTCCGCACGTCCCAGTGCCGGTCGACCTCCTGCAGGCCGATCACGTCGGCCCCGGACTGCTCGATCAGGACGGCGATCCGCTCGAGGTCGAGCACACCGTCGATCCCGGCGCCGTGGTGGATGTTGTACGACATGACGGTCAGCGGCCGGCCCGGACGACCAGCGTCGGGCTGAGCCGCGGCAACGGTAGGAACCATCATCAGGAGCCCCACGAAGACGGTCAACAATTTACGCATGCACTCATCTTTCCGGAAAACCGGCGACACCCGCACAACGAGCGAGTGTCGCCGGTCTGAACGTGAGAGGGCGTCTGCGGACCCTGCGCCGTAGCGAGCAGGTGCTCGGCGGAGTGCCTCGGCGAGCTGGAGCGGAGGGTTCGATGTGGTTTCATCGGGCCCTTCGCTCCAGGTCGGCGAGGTGCCCGCCGAGTGCCGCGCAGTAGGCGCAGGGTGCGCAGACGCCCTCTTAGTGCACCAGACGTCCGACTGCACCCTTGGCGCCGGAGGCCCAGCAACCTGCCTGGATGCCGTGCCCGGCGCATTCGACGCTGTCGAAGCTGCCGTCGTAGAACTGCTTCCAGCTGCGGCCGCCGTCGAAGCTGACGTCGCTCCCGGACGGACCGACCGCGACGACGGTCGTGGGCGACCACGGGACGAAGTGCGATCCGCTCCGGTAGCCCTTCGGCGCCTTGTCGGCCGGTACGAGCTTCCACGTGCGACCACCGTCGTACGTGACCGACGCGGCCTTCACCGCCTCGGTCGGCTTGAGGAAGTCACCGCCGACCGCGACGCCGAACAACGAGTTCCGGAACGCGAGGCTGAAGATTCCGGCGGCTTCACCGCTCGCCATCGGAGAGTCCGAGACCGTCCAGCGCCGGCCGCCGTCGACGGTCCGGAACACCCGCGGCCGATCGCCGCCACCGCTCGCGAACCACGCCGTACGGCCGTGGCCGGCGACGAGACAGGTGCCGCTCGCCGCGAACGCGAACTCACCGGCCAGGGCGGCCGGCATTCCGTCGGTCGGCTGCACTTTCCAGGACTTTCCGCCGTCGGACGTCGCGGCGATCCGGAACTTTCCGTCCACCGGGTCGCTCAGCGCCAGGCCGTGCTTGTCGTCGTTGAAGGCGATGCAGTCGTAGAACGCGTTCGCGTCCGTGTTCCGGAACGTTTCCGTCCAGGTTTTTCCGCCGTCGGCCGTCCGGTAGACCCGGGAGTCCTCGCCGGTCCCGATCGTCAGCGCGACCGCACGCCGCGCGTCGAACGCCTCGACGTCACGGAACTGCAGCGCCTCCGCACCGGGCGGACTGACGTTCTGCCAGTGCTTCCCGCCGTCGACAGTCCGCAGCACGGTGCCCGCGGATCCGCCCACCCAGGCGACGTCCTTGCTGACCGCCGAGAGCCCACGGAACTGCGCCGTGGTCCCCGTCGGCGTCAGCTCCCACCGGTACGACGATCCACCGTCAGCCTGGGCGGGCACGACCTGACCCATCAACAACAGACCTCCTGCCGCCAAAGCGGCCACACGCAGGATTCTCATGCGCCGCAATCTAACCGCACCTCACGCCACCCTGAAGGACTGCACCGAACTTCCGTTGCAGGTGAGTTGGACGAGTTGAGTGCTGTCGGCGGTCGAACCACCCGGAACCGTCAGGCATTTGCTGCTGGAACGGCTGACGAAGTGGAAGTAGCCGCTGCCTTCGGAAACGGCCTGCCACTGCTGGTTGTTTCCGTTGCTGTACGTCCACAACTGGAGGCCGGCGTTGTCCGCGGCGGACACACCGGTCACGTCGATCACCTTGGTGGCGTCGTTGCGGTTGTTGACCCGCGTGAAACCGCTGGACGTCGGCTGGAACTGGAACTGCTGCGCCTGCGTGCCGTTGCAGCTGTACTGCTGGATCACGGTCCCGTTGGCGGTCCCGGCCGCGCGGGCGTCGACGCACTTCCCGTTGGCCTTGTTCGCGACCGAGTACCACGTGGTCGGCGACGGCTGGCCGACCGGCGGCGTCGTGGCGGCGCCGCCCAGCCACTTCAGTGCGTCCATCATGAACTGGTTCTGCGCGGGGCTGTCGAAGGTCGACGAGAGGCGCGTGTTGGTCTCGTAGTTCATCGCGTTGTGGCCGAAGTTCGCGTAGATCATCTTGTAGTTCTTGTTGGTCCAGATGATCGGGTAGTAGCCGCTGTACCAGGTCTGGTTCGGGTCGGTGCCGACCGGGAAGCTGGAGTTGTCGATCGACGCCAGGATCTGGATGTCGGGGTTGTTCCGCAGGTCGTTCTGCCAGCTGTACCACTCACTCACCGACGACCGGAACGTCGCGCCGGTGTTCACCAGGGACGGGTGCGAGCGGTTCTCGGTCCGCAGTGTCACGGCGGTCGGGCCCCAGGTGTTGGACTGGAACCTCCCGGTGCCGAGCAGCGTGTTGTTGAACCACGGCCAGCCACCACTCGCGTCGTTGTACGCCGCGACGTGGAAGCCGAAGAACGCGCCGCCGTTGTCCATGTAGTTCTTGAACCCGTTGCGCTGCGCGTCGGTGTGCGGCGAGTCGTCGAGGAACATCACCACCTGGTACTGCGAGGCAGCTCAGGTTGTTGAGCTGGTCCCAGTTGTTCGTGGCCGTGTAGGTGAACCCGTTCTGCGCGCCGAACTCCGGAAAACGCTGGTTCGCCTCTTTCTCGAAGTCGATGTGGGCGGCGTCCCAGGTTCCGCTGTAGAACGCGAGGACCTTGAAGGTGGCTTGAACCTGAGCCGCCGCGGTGCTGGTCAGGCAGCCGACCAGGAGCACGAGGGCGAACAGGAATGCGGGCAGGCGAAAACGATCGGAAAGCATGGGGGCGGACCTTTCCGTAAGAACGCTCTGTAAATTTCAGAACTTAAATTAACTCATGACTTAAACCCCGTAAAGACTCCGCCGGTCCCGGAACCAAGCCCGAGATCTTGCCGCCGTCCCGTACCGCTGTCACCCTGAGCCACCGACTTCCGAAGGAGCCGCCGATGAACGACTCCGTGCTCACCTCGGTCCTGCTGCCGGTCGCGCTCGCGATCATCATGTTCGGCCTCGGTCTGACCCTGACGGTCACCGACTTCAGCCGGGTGCTGCGGATGCCCAAGGCCGTCCTGGTCGCGCTCGGGACCCAGGTGATCCTGCTGCCGGTGATCTGCTTCGGGCTGGTGACGTTGTTCGAGCTGGAGCCCGCGCACGCCGCCGGCATGATGCTGCTGGCCGCCTCCCCCGGTGGCACCACAGCGAACCTGTTCAGTCACCTGGCCGGCGGCGACGTCGCGCTCAACGTCTCGCTGACCGCGGTGAACTCGGTCCTCGCCGTGGTCACCCTGCCGATCGTGGTCAACCTGTCCCTCAGCCACTTTCTCGGCGACGGCCAGATCGGCCTGCAGCCTCTGAAGATGCTGCAGGTGTTCGCGATCGTGCTGGTCCCGGTCGCCCTCGGGATGCTGGTGCGGAGCCGGCGGCCCGGGTTCGCGGAGCGGATGACGCGGCCGGTCAAGCTCGGCTCCGTCATCGTCCTGGCCCTGGTGATCTTCGCCGCGATCTACACCGAGCGCGCCAACGTCCTCGACTACATCGCCGCCGTCGGCGCGGTCGCCGTACTGCTGAACGTGCTCAGTCTCTTCTTCGGGTACGTCGTACCGAAGCTGGCCCGGCTGGGTGAGCGGCAGTCGATCGCCTGCTCGATGGAGATCGGCATCCACAACGCCACGCTCGCCCTGACGATCGCGCTCAGCCCGGCACTGCTCGGCAACAGCGAGATGTCGATCCCGGTCGCGGTCTACGGCATCGTGATGTTCTTCCCGACCGCCGCGTTCGCCTTCTACCTCAGCCGTCGTACGACAGGTCAGCGCGCCGGATCGAGTGTCTGACTTCCCAGCACTGCCAGCAACTCCAGCTTCTCCGCGCTCTCGCTGCCCGGCTCCGCGGTGAAGACGATCAGGGTCTGCTGCTGGTCGCGGCTCTGGATCAGCTCGCAGTACAGCTCCAGCTCGCCGACGGACGGGTGCCGGAACCGCTTGGTCCGGCTGTGCGCGACGACCACCTCGTGGGCGTCCCAGATCGCCACGAACTCCGGGCTGAGCTTCTGCAGCGCCCGGACGATCGAGGCGCAGATCGACTTCGGTCCGTCGATGGTCACGGCCGTACGCAGCATCGAGACGAACAGCCGGCTGTTCGTGGACACCTCGGGCTCGGCATACAGCGCCCGCGACTCGGGATGGGCGAACCAGCGGTAGTACTCGCTGCGCTCCATGCCCTGGAAGTTGGTCAGCTCACCGGCGAACGCGACGTGCGCCGGCGTCTGCGCGACCACCTCGCCACACCGGCTGAGCAGCAGCGCCGGGGTGTCGTGCAGCCGGTCCAGGATCCGCAGCATTCCCGGGTCGACGTGGTGCGGCGCCGTCGTGCGCGGCGGCGTACCGTGACCGGCCAGCAGGAACAGGTGGTCGCGCTCCTCGAGCGTCAGCCGGAGCGCCCGGGCGATCGCGCCCAGCATGTCGACCGAGGGCTGCGGGCCGCGTCCGCCCTCGAGCCGGCTGTAGTAGTCGGCCGACATCGACGCGAGCGCCGCAACCTCCTCCCGGCGCAGTCCCGGCGTACGGCGTCGGCGGCCGCGGGGCATCCCGACGTCTTCGGGCTGCAGGGCCTCACGGCGTTTGCGCAGGAAGTCGGACAGGTCGGCGTACTCCATGACTCCAGTGTCCACCGGTCTCGCCGGTTAACCACTGCTTGCCGAGCAGTGGTTGACCGCAGCCTGGTTGCCCGGGGCATCCGGTCCCACGCTGGAGTCATGAGAACAACAGGCAACACGATCTTCATGACCGGCGGTACGTCGGGAATCGGCCTCGAACTCGCCCGTCGCTTCCGCGACCTCGGCAACACCGTGATCATCAGCGGCCGGCGGCAGGACCTGCTCGACAAGATCGCCGCCGAGGACGGTATCGAGGGCATCCCGCTCGACGTCGCCGACCCGGCCTCGATCGCGGCCGCCTTCACGCAGGTGACGAGTACCCACGACGTCAACGTGCTGGTCACGATGGCCGGCATCATGCTGGTCGAGGACCTCCGCGATCCCGGTCATCTCGCCACCGCGGAGCAGACGATCGAGATCAACCTGCTCGGCACGATCCGCACGGTCACCGCGTTCACGCCGTACCTGCTGAAGCAGCGCGATCCGGTGATCCTGACGGTCTCCTCCGGTCTCGCCTCCGTGCCGCTGACGATCACGCCGACGTACAGCGCGACGAAGGCCGCGATCCACAGCTACACGCAGAGCCTGCGGATCCAGCTCGCCGACACCGGGGTCCAGGTGATCGAGGTGGTCCCGCCGGCCGTTCAGACGACGCTGATGAACCAGGAGAACGACGAACGGTCGATGCCGCTGGACGAGTACCTCGACGAGACGATGCACATCCTCCAGCAGCAGCCGGACGCCGACGAGATCCTGGTCGACCGCGTCCGCTTCCTCCGCGACGCCGAACGCGAGAACCGCTACGACGCCGTCGTCGCGGCCCTCAACTCAGTCGCCTAGCGCCTGCTCGATCCGCTCCACCTTGGCGGCGAGCTGGCCGGTGTAGCCGGGCCGGATGTCGGCCTTCAGGACCAGGCTGACCCGAGGCGACACGGCAGCGACAGCATCCACAGCCTGCTTCACCACCGCCATCACCTCGTCCCACTCGCCCTCGATGTTCGTGAACATCGCGTTGGTCTCATTGGGAAGACCGGAGGCGCGGACGACGCGGATGGCCTCGGCCACCGCTTCGCTCACGCCCCCGGTCTCGTCACCGGCCGACGGGCTGATGCTGAATGCGACGATCATGCATCCAGTTTGGCAGGCCCCTCCTCTTCGGCGCGGCGTTCGGCGCCGGAGGTGGTGAGGAGGGCCTTCTCCTTGATGAAGAGGACGGCGATCAGGGCGAGGACCGCGAACGGGACCGACATCATGAACAGGTCCGCGGTCGCCGCGCCGTACGCGTTCTCGACGATCGTCCGTACCTCCGGAGGCAGCTCGGCGATGTTCGGCACCGCGTTGCCGCCGCCGGACGAGGCACCGCCCGGGTTCAGCGTCTCGGCGACGTTGTTCGCCAGGATCGCGCCCAGCACGCTGACGCCGATCGTGCCGCCCATGCTCCGGAAGAAGCTGACCGCGGACGTCGCCGCCCCCAGCTCCCGGGCCGGTACGTCGTTCTGCGCGGCGAGAACCAGGTTCTGCATCACCAGGCCGATGCCGACGCCGAGGACGACCATGAAGCTCCACAGCAGGTACTTCGAGGTGTGCGCGTCGATGGTGCCGAACAGCGCCAGCCCGATCGGCAGCAGGACGCTGCCGACGACCAGGTAGATCTTCCAGCGGCCGTACTTCGTGATCAGACCACCGGCGATCGTGGACGCGACCATCATGCCGAGGATCAGCGGCAGGCTCATCAAGCCGGCCTTGGTCGGCGTGTAGCCCTGCGCGATCTGGAAGAACTGCGCCAGGAACACCGAGCCGCCGAACATCGCGACGCCGACGAGCGCGCTGGCGACGATGGACAGCGTCACCGTGCGGTTGCGGAACAGGTCCATCGGGATGATCGGCTCGGGGTGCCGGCGCTCGACCAGTACCGCGGCGACCAGCGCGACCAGAGCGACCGCGACCAGCCCGAGGCTCCAGCCGGAGACCCACTCGAACTTGTTGCCGGCGAACGAGGACCAGACCAGCAGCGTGCTGACGCCGCCCATGATCAGGACCGCGCCCCACCAGTCGATCTTCACCTCGCGACGGACGGTCGGGAGGTTCAGCGTGCGCTGCAGCAGGATCATCGCCGCGACCACGAACGGCACGCCGACCAGGAAGCAGGCCCGCCAGCCGAGCGGCGAGTCGACCAGGAAGCCGCCGAGCAGCGGGCCGCCGACGGTCGCCGACGCGAAGATCGCACCGAAAACCCCGGAGTACCGGCCGAGCTCGCGCGGCGGGATGATCGCCGCCATCACGATCTGCACGAGCGCGGTCAGACCGCCGCCGCCGAGGCCCTGGAGCACCCGGCTCCCGAGCAGCACCTCGATGTTCGGCGCGAAACCGGCGACCAGCGAGCCGACCACGAAGAAGCTCAGCGACAGCTGGATCAGCAGTTTGTTGTTGTAGAGGTCGGCGAGCTTGCCCCACAGCGGCACGGTGGCCGTCATCGTCAGCAGCTCGAGCGTGACGACCCAGGTGTACGACGACTGGCTCGCCCCCAGGTCGTGAATGATGCGCGGCAACGCGGTGCTCACCACGGTGCCGGCCAGGATCGCCACGAACAGGCCCATCATCAGGCCGGACATGGCCTGGATGGTCTGGCGCGGCGTGAGGGTCGTAGTTTCGGTGGTGCTGACCTCACCCACGGGTTCCGGAGTGGGTGACGAGGTCGTCGTCATGAGGTGCCTTTCTTCTGGCGGTTCGGCCCGAAGGCGGGATCGATGCCTTGGGCAAGTACATGGAAAGCTTCGTCGAGCAGGTCGCGGATCGGCCGTTCGGGAGCGGTCTTGTGCAGCTCCATCACCACCCGGCAGGCGGCGCCGGCCGTGCTGACGATCAGCGCCGGCCGGACCGATCCGGCCGGTTCGCCCATCCGTTCTGCGAGGGCGGCGGTCAGTTGCCGTTCGTCGTCGAGGCTCGACAGCATCAGTTGGTACAGCAGGCTCGGCGAGCTCATGATCAGCTCGCCACGGCGTGACAGTTGGCCGTCGCTCTCCAGCTCCCGCAGTACGTCGTGCACGACGAACCACATCGTGGTGAGCGGCGACTCCTCGGGCGGCGCCGTCCGCATCCGCTCCAGGGCGCGCTCGAGGTGCTCGGGGTTGCGCGCGAGGATGGCGTGTTCCTTGTGCGGGAAGTAGTTGAAGAAGGTCCGCACGGAGACGTCGGCCGCCTCGGCGATCTCCTCGACCGTGACGTGGTCGGGCCCCTTCTCGAGCGCCAGCCGCAACGCCGCGTCGGCCAGCGCCGCCCGCGTCTGCAGTTTCTTGCGCTCCCGCAGCCCACCCTCTCCATGCCTCACACCGACAAGGCTAAGGATAAACTTGCAGTCACTGCAAACAATTAAATGCTGCAACTTTGCAGCCGTGCAGATTCGTCACCGGCTCCTGAACCGCGGAACCCACGCCGGCACGGCCCGGCAGTACTCCTCGTACTGCCGGCCGTACCGCTCCCGCAGTACCGGCTCCTCGTACCAGCGCACGAACGACGCCATCACGGCCCACGCGATCACGCCGTACCCGAGCACCCGCCAGTCGAGGAAAACGAGTGCCTGCCCGAAGATCGCCGCGACCACCCCGACGTACATCGGATTCCGCACGAAGCGGTAGTCACCACCGACCACAAGCTCCTCGGTCGGCGCGACCGGGGCCGGCGTACCCCGGCCTTCGCGGACGAACCGGACGAAGGCGCGCAGTACGACGAACGCACCGGCCGCCACGATCACGAACCCCGGCCAGAACCGTGGCGCGGCCCAGCCGCTGACCCACCACGGGAGCACGCCGGCGACCACGCAGGGCGCGGCGAAGAAGAACGCTGCGCTTCCGAGGATCGCTTTGACCATGGGGATTCCTGTAGAATAAGTAGGCAGCCTCCGGCACGGTTCTCGTGTTCGGAGGCTTCTTTGTATGACGACTCTTCTCTACAAAGCCGCCGGTGACGTTCGCGGTGATGACATCCTGCCGCTCAGCCAGCTCCGCGTGCACTACCCCGACCTCTACGAGCTTCATTTCAAGAAGTACCTGGATCGCCCGCACCGGGTGAGTGCTCCGGTGTATCCGCTGGACTGCACCTGGGCCGACGTCGTGTTCCTGTCCCCCGTCCACCCGGCCCCGATCTTCGAGGCCATGCACGAGTCCGGCCGGATCGGCCCGGTCGTCGTCGACTACTGGACCCTCGACGCCGACCTCCTCGACCCGGCCCGCACCTGCATCCTCCTGAAGCGCCACGACCCCGAACTCCGCCCGCAACCGGCCGAGGACTTCATCCCCTACACCCCCGAGGCAGCCGCCGCCCTGTCCGAGCCCTCCGAGCGCGCCCTGCACCGCCTCCGCAACCTCAACGCCACCGAACCCCTCTACCCCTGGGCCGACATCCCCCACATCCTGCACCGCGGCCCCATCCCCGTCAGCGCCTTCCGCACCGCCGCGGGCGATCCGGTCACCGTCTGAACGCGACAAAGCCCAGGACACCATCGGCGTCCTGGGCTTCGTCCTGCGGAAGTTACTCGCCGACCAGCTGCGAGTAGTGCGTGGTGAGCAGCACGTGGCTGACGCCGTTGAAGACGCCCGGGATCTTGCCGTACGACGTGATCGCGGTCGCTGCGCCGTTCGCCTTGCTCATCGCGTACAGGTACGCGGACTGCGTGTTGTGGTCCACGCCCGTGACGAGCGAGCCGCCACGGGTGCCGCAGCCCTCGACGACGAGGGACTCGTACGCGGCGAAGCCGGTGGAGCGGATCAGCTTGAGGACCGGCTTCGCACCGGGCGCGATCGGGATGTGCACGGTGTAGAGCGCGCCGGCGTTCGTGGTCATCAGCAACGTGTCGTACGTCGCGGTCTCACTGATCACCGTCATCGCCTTGAAGCCGCGGAAGCCCGGCAGCGGGCCGAGGCCCCGGAAGCTGCTGCCGACCATCTGGTACCGGTACAGGCTGCCGTTGGTGTTCAGGCCGTACAGGTACGCGTGCCGCGGGGTACCGACGCTGTAGTTCGACGTGGCGATCGACTTGAAGCTCGTCCAGCCCGGACCGACCTTCTTGAAGGTGGGCACCGGGTCGGCGTCGTCCGGCAGGTACGTCGTGTGGCGGTAGAGGTTCCCGCCCTGCAGCAGCAGGCCGTAGTAGTAGTACTGCGTGCCGGCGGCGTTGATGGCGCCGTACCAGGTCGCGTCGGCGCGGCTGCCGACGAACTTGAACGGATCCCACGTGTAGGACGTCGGCGGCTTGCCGGCCGTGGCGTCGATCTCCCCCATGGTGCCCGCCGCGGTCGGTACGCCGATCCAGGTCTGGCACGCCGCGCTGGCGGCCTTCGCCGTGAGCGGCCCCGGGTGCGCGACCTTGTCCGAGAAGTGCGGCTTCGGGTCGGTGTGCGCGGTGGCGGCGGCCGGGACGGAGCTGGCGGCCGCGGCGATCAGCCCGGCTCCGGCCAGTGCAAGCGCGAAGCGCTGCAGTTTCATACGAGTTCCCCTCTGAAAGCGTCTCGAAGAGTTCGAGCGCGCGCTGAACAGCGCCGAGCCCGCCAACGAGTGGCCGAACCGGGCAGCAATGTGCACATCGTTGACACCGGGCCGACCGTTACAGATTTCGGGAATCGGCGTTGTTCAGCGGGTGATCCGGTCGAGGAAGGCGAACAGCGCCGGTTTCGCGACGGCGGCCTCGGTGACGTCCAGGAGCTCGACGCCATGGCCGGCGGAGCCGGCGACGACAACCAGCTTCTTGTCCTTGGCAGGTACGGCGGCGAAGTCCTTGCGCACCTCGGCGATCGGAAGGCTGTCGCCGTCTCCGGCCAGGTACAGCGCGGGCACCCGGAGCTTCGCGGCGAGCGGCGTCGTCGGCAGCCTGTGCTCCACGTCGTACCAGGACGCGCAGCTCAACACCGCGACCCCTGAGACCGCCGGGGTGATCATGGAGCCGCCGATCATCGATACGCAGCCGCCCACCGAGCCACCGGCGAGCACAACCTCGGTCGCGCCGGCGGCCCGGACCTGGTTCACGACGGCCTGCAGCTCCTTGATCCGATCCAAGCCGGTGAGTGCGCCGTACTCCCACAGTGCGACCCGGTAGCCGCGGGCGACCAGCTCGGTCGCGACGCCGGACCAGTCGCACGGCGATCCGCCCCACTCGTAGGACAACACGACGGCCCGGTTGGCGTCACCCAACTGCACGCCACTGACCGCACTCCCGCCGGCAACCGGCGCGGTGAATGCCTCCGCGCCCTGGACCGGGCACGCGGCCATGATCCCCGCCGTGGCGGAGGTGGCCGGCGAACTCGGTGCCGGGGCGGATGTCGTCGGCGAACTCGGTGCCGGCGCGGCTGGATCGGACCCGCATCCGGCCAGTCCGAGCGCGAGGACGACGACGATGACCGCGGACCGACCGACATTCGGCATGACCACCTCCAAGGCGCGACCAGTGTGGCACTCCAAGTCGTGATCCTGTTCACTTCTGTGGAGATGCATAGCTTTGCTATGTATATTTGTCGATGTGATGGCAACTGAGCTGACGCGGCCTCGGGGAAGACATGGTCGTCGCGTCGACGCGGTTGGCGCGGCTGGCGACCCGGAACGTGAACACGCTTCCGCACGCCGCGATGCGCGTGCTGGGGCGACTGGACGAGCTCGGGCAGGCGCGAATCAGCGAGCTGGCCAAGGCCGATCGGTGTTCGCAGCCGACGATGTCCAACCTGGTGCAGCGCCTCGAGGACCAGGGCTCGGTGCGCCGCGCCCAGGACCCGGCCGACTCGCGCGCCAGCCTGATCAGCCTCACCGACGCAGGCCTCGCCGAGCTGCGCAGCGCCCGCCACCAGGCCGGCGCCGCCTTGGCCGCGCACCTGAGTCAGCTCCCCGCGACCGACCTCACCACCCTGGAGGCCGCCGTCGCCATCATCCACAAACTCCTCACCCTCGAGCCATTGGAGGACACGCCCCGGTGAGCAAGTCGTCGTTCCTGAAGCAGCCCAAGTCCGTCTGGGCGGTCGCGTTCGCCTGTGTGATCGCGTTCATGGGCATCGGTCTGGTGGATCCCATCCTCAAGCCGATCGCCGAACAACTGCATGCGAGCCCGTCCCAGGTCTCGCTGCTGTTCACCAGTTACATGGCGGTCATCGGTGTCGCGATGCTGATCACCGGCGCGGTCTCCAGCCGGATCGGCGCCAAGCGCACCCTGCTCATCGGCCTGGCCATCATCGTCGTGTTCAGCGCGCTGGCCGGACTGTCCAACAGCATCGGCATGATCGTCGCCTTCCGGGCCGGCTGGGGCCTCGGCAACGCGTTGTTCATCGCGACGGCGCTCGCGACGATCGTGAACTCGGCCGCCGGCTCGGTCGCCGAGGCGATCATCCTTTACGAAGCCGCCCTTGGCGTCGGCATCGCGGCCGGCCCGCTGGTCGGCGGCGAACTCGGCACGATCTCCTGGCGCGGCCCGTTCTTCGGCGTCGCCGTCCTGATGACGATCGGCCTCGCCGCCACCGCGTTCCTGCTGCCCGCATCGCCGCCGGAAGCACGCCGTACGTCGGTCCTCGAGCCGCTGAAGGCGCTACGGCACCGGTCGCTCGCAACCGTCGCGGTCACCGCGTTGCTGTACAACTTCGGGTTCTTCACGCTGCTCGCGTTCACCCCGTTCCCGCTGGCGATGTCGGCGCGGCAGATCGGGCTGATCTTCTTCGGCTGGGGCATCTGTCTCGCGTTCACGTCGGTGTTCGTGGCGCCGCGCCTGCAGCGCCGGTTCGGCACCCTGCCGGTGGCGATGACCGTGTTGCTGCTGTTCGGCGCGGACCTCGCGGTGATGGGTGTCTACGCGCACCACAAGCCGGTACTCGCGGCCGGCGTCATCGTGGCCGGCCTGTTCCTG
Organism: uncultured Actinomycetota bacterium; assembly: GCA_963822475.1. Lineage (GTDB taxonomy): Bacteria > Actinomycetota > Actinomycetes > Propionibacteriales > Kribbellaceae > Kribbella. The sequence continues at coordinate 1,535,132 of CAWGHT010000003.1, read as the reverse complement.
GGCATCAACAACACGCTGATCACCGAGGCCGTGATGGCAGCCGCTCCGGTCGAACGCGGTACGGCGTCCGCGGCGTACTCCTTCGTCCGCTTCTCCGGCGGCGCGGTCGCACCGTGGCTGGCCGGCAAGCTCGGCGAGGAGTTCAACATCCAGCTCCCGTTCTACGTCGGCGCCTTCGCCGTACTCCTCGCGGTCGGCGTCCTCGCCAGCGGCTGGAAGCCCCTCTCCCACCTCCGCGTCCCCACCACCCACTCCAAGTCAGAAGCCGAAGCCCTCACCGCCGCCGACGCCTGACCGGCTCGTGTGATCCATGTGTGGGTCGTTGAGCTGAGCCGCCCCCTCGACCGCCGTGCCGCAATCACCCGACGTTCCTCGAGTCGTGGATTTCGGCGACCAACCGCAACCTCGATCCACGACTCGAGGTTCCGGGGGCCAACCAATCGCCACGACTCGGCGGGATCCCGGACAAGGCCGCGGTTCTGCGGGGCAACTCGCCGGCCGCGCAGCACCCCCGGAACGCCGGCCGAGCCCACCGGTCAAGTCGCATGCGTTCTGCACACCGGAGTCCAACGCGAGGGGACAGCCGGCGCTTGTGACCGATCCGTGGTGGTGGCGTGAGGCCGGGTGGAGGTGACCTGGGGAGGATCTTGTCCCGATTTGGGCATGTGTTCTGAAGGGACATGTCTGACAGAGGTGTGTAGGGACATGTCGGACACCTGATGGTTGTGGCTCAGTGTGTGGGTCATGGCGGATCTGGTGGTTCCGATGGAGGTTCGGTTCGCGATTGGTGCGTTTGCTGCGCTGGATGATTCGTCGGTCTCGGTGACGGAGTTGTGCCGGCGGTACGGGATCAGCCGGGACACGTTTTACCGGTATCGGGCGCTGTTCGAGGCTGAGGGTTTGGAGGGGTTGCTGCCGCGGTCGCGGCGGCCGCGGCGCAGCCCGAACGCGACTCCGGTCGAGGTGGTCGAGCGGCTGCTGGCGATGCATCGCCAGTTGACTGCCGACGGCTGGGACGCGGGGGCCAGGAGTGTGCGGGACTGGTTGCTGCTGGCCGGCCCCGGCGGTGCGGTGGGTGTCCCGTCGGCGCGCACGGTGCACAAGATCCTCACCGAGCACGGCTGTGTCACGCCGTCACCGGGCAAGCGTCCGCACAGCTCCTACAAGCGGTTCGAGGCCTTGTCACCGAACGGGATGTGGCAGACCGACGCCACGGCCTGGTGGCTGGCCGATCGTCAGGAGGTCGCGATCGTGCGGGTGATCGACGATCATTCCCGCAAGATCTTGGCCACCGTGGCCGCGGTCAGCGAGAACGCCGTCTCGGCCTGGGCGTGCATGAAGATCGCGTTGGAGCGGCACGGCAAGCCCGCGGTGGTGCTGTCCGACAACGGGCTGTCGTTCAGCACACGCCGCCGCACCGGCGGCTACTCCGACCTCGAGGCCAAACTGGCCCGGATCGGGGTTTACCACGTCACCTCCTCGCCCTACCACCCGCAAACCTGCGGGAAGAAGGAACGCGACTGGCAGCCCCTGAAACAGTGGCTCAACGCCCGCCCCGCGGCCGCCGATCTGACCGAACTGCAACGCCTGCTGGACAGCTACGACATCATCTTCAACACCCGCCGGCCCCACCAGGCCCTCGACGGACAGACCCCCGACCAGCGCTACCACGCCAGCACCAAGACCGGCCCCGACCCGGACCAGCCGCCGGCACCACGCACCACCCTCACCACGGTCAAAGCCTGTTCCAAAGGACGCATCACAGTCGGCGGCGAGTACCGGATCGCGCTCGGCCGCGAATGGGCCGGCACCCAACTGCACATCCTCCGCGACGGCCCGCACGTCGTGGTCTTCCACAACCACTACCTGGTCAAGCACATCCACCTCGACCCAGACATCAAAGACGTCCCCTCCGGCCTGCCCCACGGACGCCGCCCCACCAAACCCCTACCCTCGAACACCTAACACAAGCCGTGTCCGACATGTCCCTTCACACCCTGTCCGACATGTCCCTTCACATCACATCCCGATTTGGGCAGAAGATCCTCCCCAGATCCGGCTCCCGGGTGCGTGGCCGGCGGAGGCACCGGTGGTGATCATGATCGTCAGCGGGTTGGTGATGGTAGGAGGATTTTCCTGGGATAGCGCCAGAAATCCTCCACGGACGTGACGGAAACCCTTCACCAAGCGGTCAGGCCGGCGAGCAAGGGCAGCAGGCCCGTACGTCGCGGCCGGTCCCGCGGTCAGTTGGTCGCGCCTGACCACGACCACCCAAGGATCAGTCACAAGAACCGGTTGACCCCTCGCATGCAGGGTTGTCTCCTCGCGTATCAGTGGAGAACGACAACCCGAGGAGATAACACGTCGTTTTGCTCGACGGGGGGGTAACTCACCAGCCGGGGCGGCGGGCCGATCGCGGGTGACCGGCGGGTCGTCTGCGTCTGCGGTCTCGGCGACCATACCAAACGGTATGGTATGGTCTGGGCGTGGTCAGTCGGACGGAGTGGTTGGACGCGGGGCTCGAGTTGCTGGCGGCGGAGGGTGCGCCGGCGGTGACGATCGAGCGGTTGACCGGGACGCTCGGGGTGACGAAGGGGTCGTACTACCACCATTTCAACGGGGCCTCCGGCTACAAGGCGGCCTTGCTGGAGTACTTCGAGGCGCGGAACACGACCCGGTTGATCGACGCCGTTGAAGACGATCGTGACGCGAAGCGCGAAGCTCGAGCATCTGTTGCGGCTGGTGCTGGCCGACCCGGACAGCGCGGCCTTGGAGATCGCCGTACGCGCTTGGGCCTTGCAGGACAGCGAGGTGCGGGCCGCGCAGGAGCGGGTCGACAAGGCGCGGACGGCGTACCTGAAGAAGCTGTGCCGTGGACTGGGTGCGGACGTGGACCCGGATCGCTTCGCGCAGTTGCTGTACCTGATTCTGATCGGCGCCGAGCAGGTGGTGCCGCCGATCGGCAAGCGGGACGTGCGGGAGATCTACGACCTGGTTCTCCGCCTGATCGACTAGAGGCCGATCGACTAGAGGAGCACAAATGCCGACAACCTTGCACGAACTGGACGATCTGGTGCCGGTCGTGGACGAGATCGATGTGAAGACAGGGCGGGGCGACGTCACGCTGCGGGAGTTCGTCGCGGGCGCACTGGGCCACAGTCCGTTGTGGGTCAAGGGATTGTTCGCCGTGCGGATGGCCGTGGCGGCAGTCCTTCGCCTCGAGACCACCGGCGTACCGGACTCGCGACGCCTGCAGCCCGACACGGTGAGCTTCACGCCGGGCGAGAAGAACGCGTTCTTCACCGTCGTGCGCGGCGAGGAGGACCACTACCTGCTGCTGAAGGTCTCCGACAACCACCTGGACGCGTGGCTCGCGTTCATCACCGACAACGAGCAGCCGGCGACGTTCAAGGTCGTGACGCTGGTGCAGTTCCTGCGGCCTGCCGGGAGGTTCTACTACAACCTGATCCGGCCGTTCCACCACGTCATTCTGCTCGGTATGTGCCGAGCCGGCGAGACGTGGCGCGACCGGCAGTGAGCGCCGCCGCGACCCCGACGACCAGCAGCGCTGACGCGAAGATCAGTCCGAGCAATCGCCACGGAATCGCCAACGCAGCAAGGCCGTAAGGCCCCGCCGCGATACCGGCGAGTGCGGCCGCGGCGACCAGCGATCCCAGCAGTACGCCGACCACCACCACGGTCCCGGACTCCACGAGCGCGACCATCACGACCTGTGCCCGCGTCAGCCCGGCCAACCGTGACAAGTTGAACTCCTGCCGCCGGTCAGCTGTCGACATCACGACCGCGTTGACGACCGCGACCGCCGTGAAGATCCCGGCCAGCCCCAGCAACGCGGCGAACAGTCCCGAATTGCTGCGCTGCTGCGCCTCACCACGAGCCTCGGCCCACTGCTCGACCGTCTGACCGTCCAACGTCGTACCGGGCGCCAGCTTCACCAGCGTCTCGGTCCGCCCACCGGCCGGCAGCAAGCTCCTCGGAACGAAGAAGTTCTCGCTCACATCGAGCGTCTCGGGCATGATCGCGACAACCTTGACGGCGATCGATCTGTTGCCCAGCGCAACCTTGAGGGTCGACCCGAGCTTGTACCCCTCGGCCGCCATCCCCGGTCCGATCGCGATCGTCCGCCCGGTCAGCCGATCCAGCGAGCCTTTCCGCGGCCGCAGCTTGTGGGTCTGCTGGTACGCCGCCGGATCGATCCCGATCGCCTCGGAATACAGCGTTTTCCGTCCCCGCGTCACAGCGATCGGTACGGCGGTCTGCGCCGAGGCCGCCACGATTCCCGGCCCCGGCCGGACGACGTGATCGACCACGACATCCGCCGTGATCAACTGTTTCTGCTCGACCCCGACCGCCTTCGCCAGCGACCCGAACGTGCCCCACAGCCCGATGACCAGTCCGACCAGCACGATCAACGGCGCCGCGGTCGCCGCGCTCCGCCGTACGGCGTGCAGCACGCCGGCCCGCGCGAGATCCGCGATCAAGTTGCCGCGGACAACGATCGCGGGTAGCCGACCGACCAGCGGTACGACGACCGGGCTCAGCTGGCTCAACGCCACGGACCCGCTGATCATCACGACCAGCCCGATCATCAACCCGGCCACGAGGTCTCGCGCCGCCTGCGCCACGATCACCAGCAGCACCGTGCCGAACGCGGCCGACAGTCCCCAGAACCACCGCCATCCCGTCATCACCCGCCGCGCCGCCTGCCCCTCGACGATCGCCTCGAGCGCATTGACCCGCGACGCCCGCCACGCCGCGGCGAGTACGCCGGCCAACGCCGTACTCACGCCGACGATCATCGCCGCCCACACCGCACCCTGGTCCCACGGCGCGTCGAACCACTCCGGCAGCATCCCCAACCGAACGAGCAACCACGACTGCGCCCAGGTCGCCAGCACCCCCAACGGCAGCCCGACCACACTGCCGACCACCCCGAGCAGACCGGCCTCCGTCACGACCATGAAGCACAGGTAGCCTCGCTGCGCCCCGACCAACCGCAGCAGTCCGAACTCGCGCCGCCGCTGCACCGTCATGAACCCGAACGTCGTACTGACGATGAACACGCTCAGGAAAACGGCGAGCATGACCGACATTCCGAGCAGCGTCGCGGCCCCGACGTACCCCTCACGGACCTTGGCCCGCTCGTACGCCGACAGCCCCGCAGGCAATACCGGTACGTCGGTCGCGGCCAGCATCTGCAACCCGGACTGCACCAACCCGACCCCGAGCGCGACGGCAACCACCGCACCGGCGAACAGTTGCCACCTCGTCCGCAGCGCCCCGACCGACAACCTCAGCATGCACTCAGCCAACAGGCCGCGACTTCAACAGGCCCTGGCCTCAGCACCCGACCACGGGTAGCTCGCGCGCTACCTCACTCGCGGGCCGACAGCAGCAGGTTGACGGTGCTGTGGTTGGCAAGACCACCGAGCGCGCCGAGAGCCCGGAAGGTCAAGGTCACGTCGACAACGGTGGGCGCGTCGAGCCGGACCCGGAACTCAGCCTCCTGACGATGCTCACCGGTCAGCTCGTGCACGGGCAGGTCCAATTCGAGCCCACGCACCGGTTCGGCCTCGACTGCCAACGGTCCGGTGACGAAGCCGTCGTTGACGACCGTCACGGCTGAGCGTGTGCCACTCGCCTGGCTTCAAGGTCCCGATCGGCGCACCGCTGCGGGCCACGTTCACCCGCGCCTCCGGGTTGATGGTCACCGCGAGCGGCGCATCGGTGTCGACCGGCCCGCAACAGCCGATGGCAGGTGCTTGGTGAGTCATCAGTCCGTCTCGCATTCTTCGCGCCGCGACCGGTAGATCGCCTGCGCCTCGTCGTACGCCTGCCGCGCGGCGGCTCGTTCGTCGTCCCGGATGAACCCCGACTTCACCTTCCACAGCTGGTCGACGGAGTCGTGCAGCCACTGAGCGCTGCGGCGGGAGGCCCGGATCGGCCGGCCGCCGACCTCGAGGAAGATCGGCTGGGTGTGCACACTGCGCAGGATCCGCAGCGCAAGCCAGGACGACTCTTCCACCGGTACGTCGAACGCGACCTCCTGTTCGGTGCCATCAGCAACCATCTCCTGCGATGCCACCGCGACACCGTTCAGCACGACCTCGACCAGCACGGACCGGGACGTGCCGATCCGGGACCGCTCGAGGTGCCAGCCGACCGGCGCGCTGTACGCCGGACGCCCCGCCGGCGGTGGCGGCGGCTCCTCGGGCAGCCAGGCCGCCACGGTCGCGCTGACCCGCACCGAGCCCGACCCGTCCAGCGCGTGCTCACGACCGACGTCACCGTCGACGGCCAGGTCGAAGACATGGCTGCGACCGTCACCGAAGTACGACGCACTCTCCCGCAGACCGGTGGTCCACGCCTCGATTGCCTGCGGGCCTGACGGCGGCTCGTCCAGTCGCACGTAGGTACGCCCGACGCCCGGTCCCTCGTCGTACATGCAGGGATAGTCGGTCTCGCCGAGCATCAAGGTGCGGAAGCCGACGCTGAGCAGGTGGTACCAGATGTTCAGCTCGGCCGCCGGCGCGAACTGCCCTCCGCACTGGAAGTCAGCGGCACCCAGCGGTACGTCGACCACGATCTCGTTGGAGCCGATGCCTTGGAACGACGGCACGATGTAATTCGGCAACTCCTCGGTGCCGACCCCGAGCCCGACTCCGCAGTGCGCGTACCCGACCAGCGCGTTCTGCTCCTTGGCCCAGCGCAGTACGGGCAGGTTCCACGACGGCCAGTCCTCGATCAGACTCGTCCCGGGATAGTCCTGGTCGGTGAGCCCAAGCAGGATCAGGTGCCCGGAGTGACTGGACGGGAACCCGGAGACCTCCACGTCGTACCGCAACGCGCTCTCGGCATCGCGGTCCGTCGGCTGGGGAGTCCAGGTCATGCCCTGAGCGGCCTGCATCGCCGGGTCCTCCAGGTCGGCCGGCGGGCTGATCGACTCGCCGCTGAAGAACTGTTTCTGGTGGTAGTAGCACGGCGCCCAGGTGAGCACACTGCCCAGCCACAGCCCTTCCCCGCGGACATGCCGGATCATGGTTTCGGGCGTGACGCCTTCGCTCGGGACGTTGTAATGCGAGCAGCCGCCGGCGTGGATGTGCGGGTCGCCCGAGTAGTAGCCGCGGCTCGCCGGATCGACCCAGCGGTCGAGGGTGACCGGAATCGCCTCGGTCCCCGCGTCGACGTCGGCGTCGAGGAGCACCGGCCGATACTCGGGTCCGCGGATCGCGGTGACCTCGTACCGGCCCTCGGGCAGCCGGATCATCTCGCCGGTCGCCCGGTACACGTGCTCGTGGAAGAACATGTCCGGCGCCAGTCGCATCGCCTTCGACGGGTACGAGCGTCCCTGCCCGTCCCGCACGGTGATCGCGGCCATGCAGCTGCGTCCGTCGGGCTCCCGGATGTCGAGCCGGATTTCCCGGGCCGTGGCGCAGTCGAAGTCGAACGAAGCGCCGTACTCGCGCAACTCGAAGTTCGTCCGGAAGCCCGCCAACTGCAGGGGTGACCGGCTCAGGCTGTGATGGTGGTGCTCGTCCGCGGCGAACAGCGTCAGTCCACCCTGCTTGATGCCACCGTCGCGGGTGTAGAGGCTGATGACCTTGTACTCGAGCTCGAAGCCGGACAGCTCACTCGGTACGGCGATCTTCGCGTCCAGCCACGCGTCCTTGATCCGCGGAACGACGGTCAGCGTGTCGTGCAACGCGATCCGCGCGGAGTGACTCAGATAGTCGATCAAGCCGTACACGCCGCCGTCCGGCGCGACCAGGTTGGCTTCGATCCGATGCGGATTCGCCACCCGCACGAGGAAGCTGCGCCAGCCGTGCTGCACGAGTCGCGGCGGCGCCGCACCCGCAGTGCACACTGCGCTCCCCTGCTCGTCGATCGACACGTCCAGCAGGACGAACGGCCGCAGCAAGGTCTCGAGCTGAGTACGGCGCTCCGCGTCGCTCAGCGAACTGCTCTCCACCTTGGACAGCTGCGTGACCACGTCGGCGGGCAGCGGATCACCGAGGTCCTGCAGTTTCCGGACGGCTCGGGTTGCGGATGCGAACAATGGCTGTACCGGGGGCTCTGACACCGAGGACCTCCCTGTTGGCGAGTTCCTTCGCGACCCTACTCGGCGCGATCTACCTCAGCACCTCTAATAACGCGGCGACGTCGGCCCGATCCAGGTCGCGGGCGCCGATCAGCGCCTGCATCAAGAGGCCGTCCAGGGCGGCCACCAACAGCCTCGCCTTCTGGGGATCCGCCGTGAACGCCCTGGCGATCTCAGTCAGCGGTTCCAACCACGCGCCGGCCGTCTCCCGCAGGTCCGGCCGCCGAGCCGCGAACAGGTACAACTCGTAGAGCGCCAACGTCCGGCCACGTCGCCGTACGACGCTGTGCTCGATCAGCCGCGCCAACTCGTCGGCCGGTCGCGCGCCCAGCTCGCTTCCGCGACCGTGCAGCTCGACGGCGAGGTCTTCCGCGGCCGACTGGAGGGCCGCGACCAGAAGATCGTCCAGTGTCGGAAAGTGGTAGGTGATCGAGGCGACCGAGACATCGGCCACCGCGGCCACCGCGCGATGGCTCACACCTGCGACTCCGTCGCGTTCGATCACGGTCAGGGTCGCCGCGAGCAACTCGCTCCGGCGCTGCTCACCGCGCGCTCGACGCCCGTCCACACCCCGCCTGACCTGCACGAACAGCAAACTATCAGGACGTCTGTACGGATTGATTTTGCCGTCCGGAATCGCGGGATCCAGCGTTTTCCGCGACTTAGGCTCGGATTTCGTGGCCCCTGATCTGACGACAGCGATGCGGCGCGCCCTGAAGCGCGCGGACGACGGCAAGACCCTCGACCCGGCGGAGGTGGAGGTGCTGCTCAGCGCGAGCGGCGACGCGCTGACCGCGCTGATGACCACCGCGGCGAGGGTCCGTGACCAAGGGCTGGCCGACGCCGGCCGGTCGGGGATCATCACGTACTCGAAGAAGGTCTTCATCCCGCTGACGCGGTTGTGCCGGGACCGCTGCCACTACTGCACGTTCGCGACCACGCCAGGGCGGGTGCACGCGCCGTACCTGTCGCCCGACGAGGTGCTGGAGATCGCGCGGCAGGGAGCGGCGCTGGGTTGCAAGGAGGCGCTGTTCACGCTGGGCGATGCGCCCGAGGAGCGGTGGGACGCGGCGCGGCAGTGGCTCGACGAGGCCGGGTACGACAGCACGCTCGACTACGTCCGGGCGATGGCGATCCGGGTTCTCGAGGAGACCGGTCTGCTCCCGCACCTGAACCCCGGCGTGATGTCGTGGCAGGACCTGCAGCGGCTGAAGCCGGTCGCGCCCAGCATGGGGATGATGCTCGAGACCACGTCGCGGCGGCTGTTCGAGGAGAAGGGCCAGCCGCACTTCGGGTCGCCGGACAAGGACCCCGCGGTCCGGCTCCGGGTGCTCGAGGACGCCGGGCGGTCGAACGTGCCGTTCACGACCGGGCTGCTGATCGGCATCGGGGAAACGCTGCCGGAACGTTCCGACTCGATCTTCGCGTTGCGGAAAATCGCGCGGCAGTACAACGGCATCCAGGAAGTGATCATCCAGGGTTTCCGGGTGAAGCCGGACACCGCGATGCGCAACGACGACGACGTACCGCTGGACGAGTGGCTGGCCGCGATCGCCGTCACGCGGATCGTGCTCGGGCCGCGGGTCCGGGTGCAGGCGCCGCCGAACCTGGTCGACCTTGCCGAGTGCCGTGCGCTGCTCAACGCCGGTGTGGACGACTTCGGCGGGGTCTCGCCGCTCACCCCGGATCACGTGAACCCCGAGCGGCCGTGGCCGCAGATCGACGACCTCGCGAAGGTGACTGCCGACGCCGGGTTCGAGTTGCGCGAGCGGCTCACCGCGCACCCGGAGTACCTGCGGGAGCCGTGGCTCGATCCGCGGCTGATCTCGCACGTCGAGGCTCTCGTCGACCCCGCTACGGGTCTGGCCAACGAGTCCGCGAAGCCGGTCGGCCTCCCGTGGCAGGAGCCGGACGGCGGCTGGGACAGCGTCGGCCGCACCGACCTGCACACAGCAATCGACACCGAGGGCCGCCGCACCGAAACCCGCTCCGACTTCGACGCCGCCTACGGAGACTGGGATGTGCTGCGCGAGCAGGTCGCTGAGAGGTCTGCACCTGAGCGGATCGACGGCGACGTCAAGGAAGCTCTCGCCGCTGCTGAGCGCGACCCGGCTGGGCTCTCCGACGCCCAGGCGTTGACTCTGATGACCGCTACCGGGCCGGCGCTTGATCAGCTCGCGCAGCTTGCGGACAACTTGCGGAAGGCAACGGTTGGGGACGACGTGACATACGTCGTGAATCGGAACATCAACTTCACCAACGTCTGCTACACCGGGTGCCGGTTCTGCGCGTTCGCCCAGCGCCGTACCGACGCCGACGCCTACTCCCTGTCGATGGACGAGGTCGGACAGCGCGCCGAGGAGGCGTGGGTGATCGGCGCGACCGAGGTCTGCATGCAGGGCGGCATCCACCCCGACCTGCCCGGTACGGCGTACGCCGACCTGGTCCGCGCGGTCAAGGACCGGGTCCCGGAGATGCACGTCCACGCGTACTCGCCGATGGAGGTCGTGAACGGCTCGGTCCGCACCGGCCTGTCGATCGAGGAGTTCCTGATCTCGGTGAAGGAGGCCGGGCTGGACAGCATCCCCGGCACCGCGGCCGAGATCCTCGACGACGACGTCCGCTGGATCCTCACCAAGGGAAAGTTGCCGACGGCAAGCTGGATCGAGGTGATCAGCACCGCGCACAAGGTCGGCCTGCCGTCCAGCTCGACGATGATGTACGGCCACGTCGACGCGCCGCACCACTGGGTCCAGCACCTGCGCACGATCGCCGCCGTCCAGGACCAGACCGGCGGCTTCACCGAGTTCGTGCTGCTCCCGTTCATCCACCAGAACTCGCCGATCTACCTGGCGGGGGTCGCCCGGCCGGGCCCGACGTACGACGAGAACCGGGCGGTGCACGCGATGGCGCGGATCATGCTGCACGGCCGGATCGACAACATCCAGTGCTCGTGGGTGAAGCTCGGTGTGGACGGCTGCGTCGCCGTACTGAACGGCGGCGTGAACGACATCGGCGGCACGCTGATGGAGGAGACCATCAGCCGGATGGCGGGCTCCAAGCACGGCAGCCGCAAGTCGATCGCCGAACTCACCGCGATGGCCACCGCCGCCGGCCGCCCGGCCCGCCAGCGCACCACGACGTACGGCGACGTCCCCGTCCGTCCATCACTGGAACTCGCCTGAAATAGATGTCTTGACGAGTGGTTAGTTGTTGCAGAAGGCAACATCTGTACGGAAAGTGAGGGAATTTTTACTGAGCGTTGCTTACTTCAAAGGCAATGCAAATGTTTGAACCGGAGGATTCCCGGTACGCGGGCCGCGTGACAACGTTCTCTTGTCGGCGGCGGACGGGTCGCCGGCACTAGGTCCAGGTGGATTTCGCAGTACTCCCGTCCGCGACCGGACTGTACCTCCCCTGCCGGCCACGGAATGAGACGCGGGACCGCCCTCCTTCGGGCCACTGCCCTCTCGGGGCAACAGCAGGACGCCGGCCGTGTCGGTGGGGTGTTGGTCGCCAGTGAGGTGGCGACCAACACCCGGCACGGCCGGCGTTTCTTACTGAAGACCGCCTCTCTGTACTGGTGCTGCTGGGGACCAGTACAGCAAGGCGGTTCTGTTTTTCCGGACTGGTACGGGCCTAGTAGGGGTACGTGTCGTCGCGCCGGGTCGGGTCCAGGTCCCACAACGAGAACTGGACGATCTTGTGGGACTCCTCGCCGCCGCCGGGGATCAGCCCGAACGACTCGTACTCCTTCGAGCCCAGTCCGTCGAGGTAGCAGAGCAGCTCGAACGCCGACTGCGCGTCCTCGATGTCGTCGATCACCTCGTCGTTCTGCGCTTCGTCCGCACGGCTCCGCACGTACTGCGACGAAGGCGTCCGGATCCGTCACCACGTAGTCGTACCGCGCCTGGTAGCTGAGGCGGACCCCGCTCTCCGGCAGCAGCGGCTCCCCCATGTCCTCGAGGTCGTCCAGGGCGCCGCCCTCGACGATCTCCCGGTAGTCCGCGGGGTCGTCGAAGTCGTCCGGTCCTAGCGGCAGGTCGTCCAGCTCGTCGGGGTCGTACGAGTCGATCCCGAGGAAGATGTCGCCCCAGCCTCGCTCGTGCACGGCGTCCGCGAGCGCCCGGGCCTGGACCCGGACGTTCTCGATCGCGCCGGTGGCCCGCAGGTCGTGCAGGTCCAGAGCGTCAGCCTGCTCCAGCAGCACCCGGGCGAGTTCACGGGCGGCCTCGGCAGCCGACGCGGGTTCGATCGGCTCACTCATGCTGTGACGGTACAACCATGGGCACTTCCGTTGCCGAGCCCGGTACTCCGAACGCGTCCACGAGGTCCACCGCGGCCGGGCGGACGAGGGCGCACAACTCGTTGACGAGCGCCGTGATCGCCTTCGACCGCCCCGGTGAGAGCCGCCCGTGCTCGAGGTACCACGCGCGCTCCGCCTCGATCGTCGCCAGCGCGTGCAGGTCGTACAGATCGTGCAGCCGCGGCCGGATCTCCTCCGGCGCGTTCCGCACCGCGGTCTGGAACGCCTCGAGAACGATCCGGTCCACATGCGCCCGGCCGGCGGCGATCACGTGGTCCTGGCACCGGTTGAACACGTCGAACGGATCGTCGCCGGCATCGATCCCGCCCTTCAGCCGCCGCGCGACCCCCGCCAGCATGTGCTCCTCCCGGAACCGCAGCAGCCCCGAGTGGTACGCGTCGTCCCGCAGCCCGGCATCCGGATCACCCGTATCACTCCGATTCGGTACGACGTCCCGCAGCCGCTCGATCAACGGACGCAGCGCGGCCTTCTCGACCGCGATCTCCACCGCCTGCGCCGCGACGAACCTCGCCGTACCCAACGGGTCGAGCTTCCCGAACGACTCGCGGTAGTCCGTCAGCAGACCCTTCGCCACCAGCTGCAGCAGGACCGTGTTGTCGCCCTCGAAGGTGGTGAACACATCGGTGTCCGCCTTCAGCGTGGCCAGCCTGTTCTCCGCCAGGTACCCCGCGCCGCCGCACGCCTCCCGGCACATCTGGATCGTCTCGGTCGCATGCCACGTCCCGAGCGCCTTCGTCCCGGCGGCCTGGGCCTCCAGCGCCCGCCGGTCGTGCTCGCCCCGGTCGTCGTCGAACACCCGGGCGAACTCCTCCACCAGCTCGGCCTGCGCGAAGTGCAGTGCATACGTCCGCGCGAGCAACGGCAGCAGCCTGCGCTGATGCATCCGGTAGTCGAGCAGGATCGCCTCCTCGTTGCTTCCCGGAGCGCCGAACTGGCGCCGCTGAGCGCCGTACCTGACAGCGATCGTCAGCGCCACCTTGCTCGCGTTGATCGCCGCGCCACCGACCGACACCCGGCCCTGCACCAGCGTGCCGAGCATGGTGAAGAACCGGCGGTCCGGGTTCTCGATCGCACTGCTGTAGTTGCCGTCCGCATCGACCTGGGCGTAGCGGTCGAGCAACGCCTCCCGCGGCACCCGGACCTGGTCGAAGACGATCCGCCCGTTGTCGACCCCGTTCAGCCCGAGCTTCGGCCCGCAGTCCGACAACGTGACGCCCGGCAGCGTCGACCCGTCCGCATCCCGGATCGGCACCAGCAGGCAGTGCACGCCATGGCTCTCGCCGCCGACGATCAACTGCGCGAACACGGCCGCCATCCGCCCATGACGCGCCGCGTTGCCGATGTAGTCCTTCCGCGCCGCCGCCGACGGCGTGTGCACGACGAACTCTCCCGTCGCCTCGTCGTACGTCGCCGTGGTGCCGAGGGCCTGCACGTTCGATCCGTGACCGGTCTCGGTCATCGCGAAGCAGCCGAGCAACCGCCCGCTGATCGCATCCGCCAGATACCGCTCGTGATGCTTCTCGGTCCCGAGGTGCTGGATCGCGCCGGCGAACAGGCCGAACTGCACGCCGGCCTTGACCATCAGCGACAGGTCGCCGAAGGCCAGCGTCTCGAACGCCGCGATGAACCCGCCCAGGTCCGCCGCGCCGCCGTACTCCTTCGGATAGCCCCGCGCGGGCAGCCCGTCCGCGGCCGACTGCAGCAGCAGGTCGAGGATCCGGTCCCGGTACTCGTCCCGCGGCAGCCGGACCGCCAGGTCACCCAAGTCAGCGTGCGCGCCCAGCCCTGCCCGCACGACGTCCCGCGCCGCCTTGTGCGGCCCGTCCAAGTAGTCCCGCATCGCCGATGTGCTCATGTCCTCTAACTTACGAGGAATCGCCACTACTTTCCGTCACCGCTGCGCGACTGTGGAAAACCTGGCATCAATCCGCATCTGCGGCGGTAGGCTGTCTTCCGTGCCGAACTTGCGGATCAGTGAGGCGGCCGCGCTCCTCGGGGTCAGCGACGACACGGTGCGTCGCTGGATCGATCAGGGCCGGCTGCGATCGAAGCAGGAGAACGGCCGGATGGCCGTCGACGGGCAAGCGCTCGCCATCTTCGCCCAGGAGCTGGCGGACTCGCCGGAGCCGGGTCACACCTCCGCGGCGTCGGCGCGCAACCGGATGCGGGGGATCGTCACGCGGGTGCTCAAGGACGGTGTGATGGCCCAGGTCGAGATGCAGGCCGGGCCGTTCCGCGTCGTGTCGCTGATGAGTCGCGAGGCCGCCGACGAGCTCGGCCTGGAGCCCGGCGTGGTGGCCGTCGCCTCCATCAAGTCCACCCATGTCGTCGTCGAGATCCCGGAGGCCTGATGTTCCGCCGTACCGCGTTCGCCGCCCTTGCCGCGGTCGCCGCGCTCGCCGTGGCCGGGTGTGGCGACGACACCCCGGCGGCATCGTCTCCGTCGAACAGCTCGTCGGCCTTGTCGGGCACTGTGAACGTCTTCGCCGCAGCCTCGCTGACCGGCACATTCACCCAGCTGGGCAAGGACTTCGAGGCCGCCCACCCCGGCGTGAAGGTGACCTTCAACTTCGCCGGCAGCTCCGCGCTCGCGAAGCAGATCAACTCCGGTGCGCCCGCGGACGTCTTCGCCTCGGCCGCGCCGAAGAACATGGACGACGTCACCGACAAGGGCACGCCGGTGAACTTCGTGAAGAACACGCTGGAGATCGCCGTACCGAAGGGCAACCCGGGCAAGATCACCGGGATCAAGGACTTCGCGGACAAGAACAAGAAGCTCGCGATCTGCGCCGCGCAGGTTCCGTGCGGCGCGGCGGCCGCGAAGGTGTTCGCGGCGGTCGGCATCACCGCGCAGCCGGACAGCCTCGAGCAGGACGTGAAGGCGGCGCTCACCAAGGTCAGCCTCGGTGAGGTCGACGCGGCGCTCGTGTACAAGACCGACGTACTGGCCGCCAAGGACAAGGTCGAGGGCATCGAGTTCCCGGAGTCGAGCAAGGCCGTCAACGAGTACCCGATCGCCACGCTGACCAAGGCGCCGAACCCGGACGGCGCCAAGGCGTTCGTCGACTACGTCTTGTCCGACAAGGGCAAGGCGGTCCTGACCGCCGCGGGCTTCGACGCACCGTGAGTCGTCGTGGCAGGAGTACTAGCGGGCGGCTGCCCCTGGTCCTCCTGCTGCCTGCTCTGCTCGGGCTGGCGTTCCTGCTCGTCCCCTTGGTCGGTCTGCTGATCAAGGCGCCTTGGTCGACGTTGCCGGGACGCCTGTTCAGTGCCGACGTGTGGCAGGCGCTCCGACTGTCACTGGTGTGCGCGACTCTTGCCACTGTCTTGTGCTTGCTACTCGGTGTTCCGCTGGCGTGGCTGCTCGCCCGCGGCGGGCTGCCGGGGCGGAGCCTGATCCGGGCGTTCGTGACGGTTCCGCTGGTGCTGCCACCGGTGGTTGGCGGCGTTGCGTTGTTGCTGGTACTCGGACGACGCGGTCTGGTCGGTCAGCACCTCGACACGTGGTTCGGCATCTCACTGCCGTTTACGACAGCCGGTGTGGTCGTGGCAGAAGCCTTTGTGGCTATGCCGTTCCTGGTGATCTCTGTGGAGGGCGCACTGCGTGCTGCTGACCCGCGATACGAGGAGGCGGCCGCAACACTCGGTGCGGGGCGGTGGCTGACGTTCCGGCGCGTGACGCTGCCTTCGATCGCACCTGGCGTGGTTGCCGGGACAGTGCTCTGCTGGGCGCGTGCACTGGGCGAGTTCGGCGCCACCATCACGTTCGCCGGCAACTTCCCGGGCCGTACGACGACTATGCCGTTGGCCGTGTACCTGGCGTTGGAGACTGATCCGGATGTGGCCGTCGTACTGAGTCTGGTGCTCCTGCTGGTGTCCGTCGTCGTACTGGCGTCTCTTCGCGAACGCTGGATCGGTGGGCTCCGTTGACTCTGTACGCCGATGTGCAGGTAAGCCGTGGCTCCTTCGAGCTCGCCCTGGACCTGACTGTCGAGCCAGGTGAGGTTGTCGCGCTCCTCGGCCCCAACGGCGCCGGCAAGACCACAGCGCTCCGTGCCATCGCCGGACTGCTCGCGTTGGACCGCGGACGCATCGCCCTGGACGACACGGTGTGGGACGAGCCGCCGCGCACCTTTCGTACGCCGGACCGCCGGCCGATCGGCGTGGTGTTCCAGGACTACCTGCTGTTCAACCACCTGAGCTGCTTGGAGAACGTGGCCTTCGGACTTCGCGCCCGCGGTGTAGAGAAGCAGACCGCCCGGCTGGAGGCCACGCGCTGGCTCGAAACAGTCGGCTTGTCGGAGTACGCCCGTACCCGTCCTCGCGCGCTGTCCGGCGGACAGGCCCAACGCGTGGCCCTGGCCCGAGCGCTGGCCACCGACCCCGAACTCCTGCTGCTCGACGAACCACTAGCCGCACTGGACGCCGGTACGACGCTTCACGTCCGTGCCGAACTGGGCCAGCACCTCAACCGCTTCGAAGGCCGCACCCTGCTGGTCACACACGACCCGCTGGACGCCATGGTCCTGGCCGACCGCCTGGTCATCATCGAGAACGGCCAGGTAGTCCAGGACGGCAAACCCACCGAGGTCGCGCACCGCCCCCGCACCGACTACGTAGCTCAACTGGTAGGCCTCAACCTCTACCGCGGCGACGCTTCAGGCACCGCGGTCAGACTGCCCGAGGGCGGCACGATCACTCTCGCCGAACCAGCCACCGGCCCAGTCCACGTAGCGTTCCCGCCCACCGCCGTCAGCCTCTACGTAGACCCCCCGTCCGGCAGCCCCCGCAACACCTGGCCCGCGGTCGTCACCGGCATAGAACAACACGCCCACACAGTCCGAGTCCGCCTGGACGCCTCCCCCACCGGCCCGCCCGACCTCCTCGCCGACATCACCCCCGCAGCAGTAGCCGACCTCCACCTGACCCCCGGCCAACCCCTCCACACCACCCTCAAAGCCACCGAGGTCCACACCTACCCGGTCTGATCCCGATGCGGGTACGACGCAATCGAGCAGTGGAGTTACGGGCTGTGACGTTGTTGCCGTGGATTGACATGTGGTCGCGGGGTGATTTGCGCTCAGGATTCGCGGTTCGGTAACGAAGAGTGTTTAGTTACTCACTCGTAGTGCGTGGGTTCTTCACACGAGAGTGATGACATCGTGCACTACGCCGACCCCGGTCGGGCCGCCCAAGATATGGCGGGGCCACGAAAGGGGGGTCGGACAGTCATGCACGAGAGTTACGAGTTCTACTGCCTTGCGGATCGGCGGTTCTACGAGACGCCGGCCAACCGTGGCGCGCAGCATCCGGATTTCGCGATCACGCAGCGGCCCGTGCCGAGCGGTTGGCAGCACGTGCCGGGCGAGCAGTGGATGCACTACGCGCCCGACGGTCTCCGGCTTCCCCAGCAGGGCTGGAAGATCCACGTCTCGGCCCAGCTCCAGGATGTCGAGCGGACGCTCGAGGCCGTGTGGGAGTACTGCGTCCCGCGCGGCATCGCGTTCAAGTTCCTGCGCAACGAGGCCGTCCTCGTGATGACGAACTCGAAGGCCGCTCCCCGCGGGTCGAGCGGCAAGCTGGTGACGATCTACCCGACCGACGACACTCAGCTCGAGCTCGTACTCAAGGAGCTCGACGATGCCCTTCACGGCGTCGAAGGCCCTTATATCCTGAGCGATCTGCGCTACGCCGAGGGTCCGCTGTTCGTCCGGTACGGCGCCTTCGTCAGCAGGTACTGCCTCTCTCCGACCGGGGAACGCGTCCTGGCGATCGAGGATGCCCAGGGCAATCTCGTCCCGGATCACCGCGGCCCGACCTTCGTCCTGCCGCCCTGGATCCAGCTCCCGGACTTCCTGAAGCCGCATCTCGACGCGCGCAACGCCGTCACCACCAACGACCTCGCGTACACGATCGACGGCGTCATCCAGTTCTCCAACGGCGGCGGCGTGTACCTCGGCCACCACAACGAGACCGGCGACCGCGTCGTACTCAAAGAGGGCCGACCGCACGCGGGTCTCGACATGGCCGGACGGGACGCGGTCGCGCGGATCGCCCACGAGCGCGACATCCTCGAGCAGCTGGACGGCCTGGACGCTGTACCGAAGACGCACGACTACCTGCAGCTGGGCGACCATCACTTCCTCGTGCAGGAGCACATCGACTCGGTGTCGCTGCAACGCGAGCTGGTACGGCGTTACCCGCTGACGCATCCGGACGCGACCGAGGCCGACAAGGCGACGTACGCCGAATGGGCGAACGCGATGGTCACCAAGGTCGGCGAGGCCGTCGGCCAGTTGCACGAGCGTGGTGTGGTGTTCTGCGACCTGCACCCGGACAACCTGCTGCTCGACGTGAACGGCAAGCTGACGCTGATCGACTTCGAGGTCGCGACCCGGGCCGAGGACCACGCGCGTTCGACCCTCGCCCATCCCGGGTACGCCGCTCCGCAGGACCGGCAAGGTGTCGACGTCGACCGGTATGCGCTCGCCTGTATCGCGCTCGGCGTTTATGCGCCGCAGGCAACGATCCTGCTGAATCTCCATCCCGGCAAGGCGTACCAGCTCGCCGATATGATCGCCGACACCTTCCCGGTACCGCGTGCCACGCTCGACGAGGCCGTCCGGACGATCGTCGGCGCCAACACGACCAACGAGCTCGAAGACCTGGCGCTGCCCGGCAAGGCCGAGTGGACCGACGTACGCGCGGCGCTCACCAAGTCGATCGTCGCTTCAGCGACCCCTGAACGCACCGATCGCCTGTTCCCCGGCGACATCGCGCAGTTCCGCGACGGCGGCGGCATCGACCTCGCCACCGGCGCGGCCGGCGTCCTGTACGCGCTCGCCAAGACAGGCGCCGGACGCTTCCCGGAGTACGACGACTGGCTGCGCAAGCAAGCCCTCAACTCCGCGGCCGGCCCCGGACTGTACGACGGTCTGCACGGTGTCGCCCACGTTCTCGACGAGCTCGGTCACCGGCAGGACGCACTGGACCTGGTCGAACGCACCCTCGCCGACGACTGGAGCTCCCGCGAGCTCGGGCTGCACTCCGGCCTGGCCGGCATCGGCCTGAACCTCCTGCACTTCGACACCGAGCCGGCGCTCCGGGCGAAGGCGGTCCGGGTCCTCGACCTGGTCGCAGACCGCCTCGACCACGACGTACCCGAGATCAGCGGCGGTCAGCATGCCCGCGCCGGCCTCATGTACGGCGCCTCCGGTCCGGCGCTGCTGTTCCTCAACGCGTTCGAGCAGCTCGGCGACACCGGTCTGCTCGACCTCGCCGAGATCGCGATCCGGCAGGACCTCAAGCGCACCGTGCTCACCGAGGACGGGATGCGTCAGGTCAACCAGGGCTGGCGGACCCTGCCGTACCTTGAAGAGGGCTCGGTCGGCGTCGCACTCGTCCTCGAGCGCTACCTGCGGCACCGCCCGTCCGATGAGCTCGCGGCCACGCTGCAGGAGCTCAAGCGGGTCACGCACTGTTCTTACTACGTCCAGCCCGGCCTGTTCATGGGTCGCGCCGGTGTTCTCCTCGCCGCCGCCTCACTCGGTGACCAGGTCGACGACCTGGTCCACGGCCTCGGCTGGCACGCGATGCCGTTCGAGGGCGGCCTCGCATACCCGGGCAACCAGCTGCTCCGTCTCTCGATGGACCTGGCCACCGGATCGGCCGGCGTCCTGCTGGCTCTGGGTACGGCGCTGCACGACGCGCCGGTTTCCCTCCCGTTCCTCGGACCTCCCCAGTGGTCCGAGTCTCCATCCCGACGATTTGCACCGAAGGAGGTGTAAAAACATGGCACTTCTCGACCTTCAGGGTCTGGAGACCCCCGGTTACGGCCACGGCGGCCACCACCACGGCGGCTCCACGCTGACCGTGCTGGGCTGCGCTTCGCAGACCCCGAGCAACCTGAGCCTGCTGCTCTGCCACTGATACGGCACCTGTATGTCAGGTAGTGAGGCCCTGGGTGGGCAGTGTCCGCCCAGGGCCGACCTGTCTCCGGGTAGCCCCGGGCCTGCGGGCTCGTTGTGTTGTTGGGAGAGAGAAGTGAGGTGATCGATTCCGTGCAGTCTTATCCATGCGCCGAGCGTCTGACGCTCGTGGAGCAGGTGCACGGTTGTACCGTCGCGGACCCGTACCGCTGGCTCGAGGACCCGTTCGGCGTCCGAGCACTGGCTGCGGGACCAGGACGACCTGTGGCTGACGTACGCCGCGTCGCTGACCAGCCGGTTCCGCTGGAAGAACCGCGTGAGGCAGTTGTCCGACGTCAGCAGCGTGTCCACGCCCGTCTGGCGCGGCGACCGCTGCTTCACCCTGCGCCGCGAGACCGGCCAGCAGTACGCCGTGCTGTACGTCGACGAGACGCCGCTCATCGACCCGAAGCAACTCGATCCGAGCGGTCTGACCACGCTCGACGCCTGGCAGCCCTCTCCGGACGGCACCAAGCTGGCATACCAACTCTCCCGCGGCGGCGACGAGCGCTCGTCGCTCCACGTTCTCGACGTGCTGACGGGCGAGCTGATCGACGGCCCGATCGACGGCTGCCGCTACTCCCCCGTGGCCTGGCTCCCGGACAACGAGACCTTCTACTACGTGCGCTTCCGTCAGGTACGCCGCCACCGCCTGGGCGACCCCGACGACACCACGATCCTCTCCGACGAGGCGTCGTACGGACTGGAGATCAGCGCGGACGGTCGCTGGCTGACGATCTGTACGACAACCGACGTCTGGCTCGCCGACCTGACAACGGACGCTCCGCCGAGGCATCTCCCGCAGGACACGACCACCATCATGTCGGTCGGTCCGGACGGCCGTCTGTACGTCGTCACCACGCAAGGGATCTACGTCGGCGACCCAACCGAGCCGACCGTCTGGCACGACTACCTCCGGCCGAATGCCCCGCTGACTGGCCTCGCCGTCCTCGACGACGTCGTCCTGGTCAGCACGGCAACCGAGATCGCCGTCCACGATCGGCCAACCGGCCGGCAGCTCGGCACGCTCGACCTTCGCGGCCACGGGTCCATCGGCTCGCTCACGGCGCATGGCAATCGCGCCTGGTTCACCTACACGGACAGCGTGACGCCGCCGACGGTCTGCTCCTACGACGCGAGCACGGGTCAGACGACGCACCGGTCGGAGTCACAGGACCTTGAGACACACCACCTGACGACCAGTTCCGGTGTCGACCTGCGGGTCATCGGCAAACCAGGGCCGCGTCCCACGATCCTCTACGGGTACGGCGGGTTCGGGCAGGCGCTCACCCCGACGTACTCCGCCTTCGCGCTGGCCTGGGTCGAGGCCGGCGGCTCGTTCGTCACCGCGACCGTCCGCAACGACACCCGCCACAACAAGCAGAACAGTTTCGACGACTTCATCGCCGCCGCCGAGCACCTGATCGCCGAAGGCTGGACCACTGCCGACCAGCTCGCCATCTGCGGTGAGTCGAACGGCGGTCTCCTCACGGCGGCCGCACTCACCCAACGCCCGGAGCTGTTCGCCGCCGCGGTCTGCTCGGCGCCGCTGACCGACATGATCCGCTACGAGCTCTCAGGTCTCGGCGAGCGTTGGATCGCCGGAGTACGGCTCGGTCAAGAACCCCGACGACTTCAAGACTCTGGCGAGCTACTCGCCGTACCACCGCGTCGCCGACGGCGTGAAGTACCCGGCCGTGCTGCTGACGGCGTTCGGGAACGACACCCGCGTCGACCCGCTGCACGCGAGGAAGCTGTGCGCGGCTTTGCAGCACGCGACCGCGAGCAGCCGGCCGGTGCTGCTGAGATTCGAACCGGACGCCGGCCATACGACCGGCGGCATCAACCTCGCCGCCGACCTGCTCGCCTTCATGGCCAACGAGACGGGCCTAGGCCGATGATCACCTTCAACGAGGTAGCGAAGCACGGTCGGGGCTGGTTGCCGCTGATCGGGGTCAACGCGCTCATCGGCAGCGCCGTCACGCTCGCGCTGCCGACCATCCTCGGCCGTTCGGTCGACTCGATCGTGGCCGGCACCGGCTACACGCGCTGGCTGGTCGTCGCGGCCGCGCTCATCGGGCTCGGGATCGCGGCGAGCATCGTCGACGCGTTCGCCGGCGCGGCCTGTGTCGCCGAGACCACGGCCTGGCTGCGCCATCGGCTGGTCCGGCACGTCGTCCGCGGTGGCCCCGGCGGTACGCGCGACTTCGAGACCGGCGACCTCGTCACCCGCGTCTCGGCCAACGCCACCGACGCCGCCCAGGCCGGACCGGCCGCGGTCACCGCGATCGCCGCCATCGCTCCCCCGCTCGGCAGCCTCGTCCTGCTGGCAGTGATCGACCCGTGGCTCGCCGCCGCGTTCTTCGGCGGCGTCCTGCTCGTGGTCCTGGTCCTCTGGACCTTCGCCAAGCGGACCGCCGACGTCAGCCTCGCCTACCAGGAGACCCAAGGCCGCATCGCCGCCCTGCTGTCCGAGTCGCTCACCGGCATCCGCACCATCACGGCCGCCGGTACGACGGAACGCGAGGAGCGCCGCATCCTCGGTCTGCTCCCCGAACTGCACCGCAACGGCGTCGTCACCTGGCGGATCCTGGCCCGCTCCGGCGCGCAGGCCGCGGTCGTCGGCCCGCTCGTCCTGGTCGCCGTACTAGCCGTCGGCGGACTGCAGCTCGTGGCCGGCAACATCACGGCGGGCGAGCTGTTCGCTGCCTCGCAGTACGCCGTACTCGGCGCCGGGCTCGGCAACCTGACCGGTGTCCTCGGCGAGCTCGCCCGCGCCAAGGCCGGCGTCCAGCGGTCCGCAGAGGTGATCGCGATCGAGCCGGTCGCCCACGGCACCTTGGCGCTCCCGGCCGGTCCCGGGCAGCTGACGTTCGACGGGGTCAGCGTGGTCGCCGACGGGAACGTCCTGCTGGACAACGTGAATGTCGACCTCCCGGGTGGGATCACGATCGCGGTCGTCGGCCCGAGCGGCGCCGGCAAGTCCGTCTTCGCGGCGGTCGCGGCGCGGCTGCGGGACCCGTCGACCGGTCAGGTCTCGCTGGACGGCGTACCGCTGCAGGCCGTCAGCCGGCGCGCGCTGCGCAGCGCGGTCGGGTGCGCGTTCGAGCGCCCGCAGCTGGTCGGCCGGACGGTCGGCGAGACGATCGACCCGCACGCGGTCAGCCCGGTCCGTACGCTCGCCGCCGCCCGCGCCACGCACGCCCACGACTTCGTCAGCCGCCTGCCCGACGGGTACTTCACTTCGTTGCGCAAGGCACCGATGTCCGGCGGCGAACGGCAACGCCTCGGCCTGGCCCGCGCCTGGTCCGCCGGCCGCCTGCTGGTCCTCGACGACGCGACCTCGAGCCTGGACACCGCGACCGAACGCCAGATCAGCCGCACCCTCACCGAGGACCGGCATCACCGCACCCGCCTGATCGTCACCCACCGCCCGGCCACGGCCGCGCGCGCAGACCTGGTCATCTGGCTCGACCACGGCCAGGTCCAGGCGATCGCCCCCCACGCCGACCTCTGGCACAACACGTCGTACCGGGCCGTCTTCGGATGAGGCGAGAGCTGTCGTACGGCGCTGGCGCGCTGCGGAAGCGGGCCACGGTCAAGTTGATCGGGTGGTCGGTTCCGGAGATCCTGCCGACGGCGGTCTACGGCATCGCGGTGGCGCGGGCGACGGACAGCTTTCTCGACGGGCATGCGTGGCAAGGAATCGCGTGGCTTGGCGGGCTGATCGTGACGGCTTGCCTGGGGGCGGCCGGCGCGCGGCAGGTGTACGGGCGGCTCGGTGAGCTGGTCGAGCCGTTGCGGGACGATCTGGTACGCCGGGTTGTCGGCGGCGCGCTCCGGACCGGGGACGACGGGGCGGTCGCGCGACTGAACCGGCAGGTGGAGATCGTCCGCGACACGTTCGCGGGGCTGGTCCTCGTACTGCGCAGTTTCGCGGTCACGCTGTTCGGCGTACTGACCGGGTTGTTGTCACTCGCTCCGCTCGTCGCCGCCTTCGTCGTACCCCCGTTCCTGCTGGGGTTCGTGCTGTCGCTCGCGGTCCTCGGGATGGCGGCGGACCGGGTGCGCGCGTCCCTGACCGCGGACGAGGACCTCGCGGCGTCGGCCGGGATGGTGTTCGGCGGGGTGCGCGACATCTCCGCCGCCGGGACCGAGGAGTACGCCGAGTGGTTGGCCGGCCGGCCGATCGAGGCCCACGCGGCGGCGGAGCGCGCGCTGGCGAAGGTGTCGGCGCTCCGGACGTTGTGCTTCGCGGTCGGCGGCTGGCTTCCGCTGCTGATCCTGCTCGCGGCCGGGCCGTGGCTGGTGGGGCGTGGAGTCAGCACGGGCACGTTGCTCGGCGGGCTCACCTACGTCCTGATCGGCTTGCAACCGGCGCTGAACACGGTGATGAACGCGCTGGGCGACAGCGGCCTGCGGTACGTGATCACGCTCGGCCGGATCCTCGACGCCTCGACGCCGGCCGAAGGATCGCGACCGGTCGACGAGCTGAACGGCTACCAGGTCCGGCTGCGTGAACTGACCTTCGCGTACGGACCCAAGGCCGAGCCGGTCCTCGACAAGCTCGAACTGACGATCCCCGAAGGTGAGCACCTCGCCGTCGTCGGCCCCAGCGGCATCGGCAAGTCGACGCTGGCCGGACTGGTCTGCGGCATGCTGACGCCGACAGGTGGTCGCGTGCTGCTCGGCGGCGCACCACCAGCCGAGGTGACCGCCGAGCGACTCGCCGCGACCCGCGTACTGATCCCGCAGGAGGCGTACGTCTTCAGCGGGACCGTGCACGACAACCTCAGCCTACTTGTTGCCCGACGCAACAGAAGACCAACTCGACCCAGGCCGTGCAGACGCGTCGGCGCCGACGCGGCTGGTCGACCGGATCGGCGGCCTGCGCGCCGACGGTGAAGCCGAGCGAACTCTCCGCCGGAGAGAAGCAACTGATCGCGCTGGTGCGCGCCTACCTGTCACCCGCACCGCTCGTCGTACTCGACGAAGCGACCTGCTTCCTCGACCCCGAGGCCGAACGGCAGGCCGAGGAGGCGTTCGCCCAACGCAGCGGGACGCTCGTCGTGATCGCGCACCGCATCAGTTCCGCCCTGCGCGCGCGGCGCATCCTGGTCCTGGACGGCAACAAGGCCGCCCTCGGGACCCACGCCGCCCTGATGCGCACGTCCCGCATGTACCGCGACCTGCACGGCAGCTGGACACCCGCACCCCAGACGCACTCGGACGCCGCTCAGATCCAGCCGGCGTCCTGAGCCTTCCGGATCGCCTCGATCCGGCTGCGGGACCCGGTCTTGGCGAGGATCCGGGACAGATAGTTCCGCACGGTGCCCGCGCTGAGGCTGAGCGTACGGGCGACCTCCTGCGCCGTGGCGCCGGTGGTGACGTGGCGCAGTACCTCGCACTCACGATCGGTCAGCGGATTGTCACCGGCCTTCAACGCCGCCACAGCCAGCCGTACGTCGACCACGGGCAGCCCCTTCGCGACATCGCGCACCGCCTGCACGAGGAGGTCCGTGGTCGTGTCGGTCGCGATCAACCCGATCCGCGGCGCCTGCTTGACCAGCGCCAGGCTGGTCGCCGCGATCGCCTCGTGGTCGATCAGTACCAGCACGCCGCGCCCGGCGAGTTTGCGGCAGAGCTCCTCGATCCGGATCCGGCCGGGCAGCTGCGGGTCGAGCAGGAACACGTCCGGACGCCGCCCGGCCACCTGGAGGACGTCCTCCGAGCGGTCCAGCTCGGCCACCACGTCCAGGTCGTTCTCCCTTGCCAGCACCGCGGCCAGTGCACCACGCACCAACGTGCCGCGATGGCCGAGAGCCACTCGGATCACGCCTTCTGCCCCCATCACATCCGTCGCCTCATCCACTGGCTGCCGCACCCCGATCGCCGGACGGCGGCACCCGTGTCTCGATAACGAGCGAAGTGTCCGGACGACACGGGACAACGCCGTCGAAATGGTCCCGAAAGGGTGCTTTCAGGCGGTGGTAAACCGATCGGTCCCGATCTCCGGCGAGCGGCGTGTCGAGCCCGGAAACCGTTCTGTTGTTGGGGTTTCGGAATGTCAGGCCCTGGAAAAAGTTCGGGGCAGATCGGAATCTGGCCTTGCGTTTCCGTCGAACGTCCCACAGGATGACTCAGGTCACGCCGTTACCGGGGCGTGACCGTTCGGACGCCGTCCTGTGACCTGTCCGAGTGCCCCTCCCCTGCAACGGGGGGCCTGGTGCGCCCCACCATGCCCAAGCTCACAAGGAGCGCTTTTCAGATGTCCAAGGCCCGACATGCGCGCACCCGGCGAAGTACCCGCCGGGTGGCTCGAACCCTGTCCATCGCCGGTCTGGGAGCCGGCATCACCGCGGCCGGCGCCGGTGCGGCGTTCGCGACCGACTACCAGGTCAAGTCCGGTGACACCCTCTCCGAGATCGCCCAGGCCAACGGTGCCGACTGGCACGAGCTGGCCCGGATCAACAACCTGAAGGACCCCAACCTCATTCTGATTGGGCAGACCCTCTCGCTGGACGGTGTGAAGAAGGCCACCACCACGGCGCCGAGGAAGGTCACCAAGAAGGCCGAGAAGAAGACCTCGAAGTCCGAGAAGACCGAGCGCAAGGCGAAGTCCAGCCGTTCCGAGGACCGCCCGGCCACGAGGAGCGGCAAGGCCAACCTGAGCGGCGCCTGGGCCAAGGTCGCGAACTGCGAGTCCAGCGGCAACCCGCGCGCGGTGAACCCGGCCGGCTACTACGGGCTGTTCCAGTTCGACCTGCGGACCTGGCGCAGCGTCGGCGGTTCCGGCAACCCGGCGAAGGCGTCCGCGGCCGAGCAGCTGATGCGCGCGAAGAAGCTCTACGCGCAGCGCGGTGCCTCCCCGTGGCCCGTCTGCGGCAAGTACCTCCGCTGACCCGGCAGCCGGGCGGGTCGGTGGTAGACCGTCCTCCCGCCACTTGCCCGGCACACCCCTGGACGCTTCCTGCTCATCGTGGCGGGTAGGCGCAAACTCATCCGTGAACGCGATGAGCGGGAAGCACCAGTGGGTCAGGAGCGCGTGATGACCAGCATCTCGTTGGCGCCGACCTGGAACTCGTACGGCACCTTGCGGATCTGGTAGGTCACGCCCTCGAGCGAGTCCAGCAGTTCCGACAGCCACGGGATCGACTCGCCGGCTCCCTGCAGCACCAGCGGGAAGATCCGCACCTCGGCGTTGCTGACCCGGATCAGCTCCCGCAGCGCGGTCTCGTGCCAGTCGCGGTCGTACTTGTCGGCCCACGTGAACAGCAGGTGCGAGCACAACACCAAGTCGAACCGCCGGTCACCGAACGGCAGGTCCGGCAGCCCCGCGGCGACGTACCGCTCCGGCGCGGCCGCGACGTCCTGCAGGAACAGGTCGGCCGCCTCGATCCGGAGCTGATCCTTCCGCTCCGGCGATCCGTACCAGTGCCAGACGAAGCTCCCCTCGTGCTCGCCGATGATCCCCGACGTCGCCGGCAGGCTGCGCCGGACGCTGTCGACGAGTTCGGGATGGTCCAGCTCGTACGCCGGATCGGCGGCGATCGCGTCCACGCCACGGGCCGCGGCCTCGGCGGTGAAGCCGGCGCCACCCGCGCAGCAGTCGAGCACGGAGTCGGGGAGTTCCTTCAGGTCGAACATCGCTTCGTACTCGGCGTACGAGCGCGAGGTCACCAGCACGGGTCTACCTTTCGACGGTTGTCTTCCGGCGCAGCCTGCCGTCGAGGGTGGTCGCCCCCGCCGCCAGAGCCAGGAAGAGTACCGCCACCAGCAGACAGTTCAGTAGCACCCGTCCGTACCCGTGCTCGTCAACGTCCACGAACGGGTAGGGGTAGAAACCGACGAACGCGCCGCGGATCAGCGTGAACACCAGCCACAGCACCGGGAACACGATCGACCAGCCGACGATCCGCCCAGTCGGTCCGGCCACGCGGCCCGAAGAGCAGCCAACCCAGTACGCCGACCACCGGCGCGGCGGTGTGCAACAGGAAGTTCGCCACCCACCCCCAGCCGTGCAGATCGTCCAGTCCCGGCCAGTACTGCGTGATAGACGATCCCGGTCACCGCGATGCAGAGCACGCCGTTCAGCCGCAGCGTGTCGAACAGCCGGCTCCGCGGGCGGTCCGGTTGCGCCGCCAGCATCAGCGCGGTCCCGCCGAGCAGCAGGTTCGACTGGATCGTGAAGAACGCGAAAACGTTGAACACCCGCTCCGGGTTGTCCGGGAAGAACCCCTCGTGCCCGGTCGCCGTCACCACCAACTGGACGACGATCCCGCACACCACGATCAGCCCGGTGACCGCCGCCCAGATCCGCCCGACCATTGTCATGCCGAAAATGTACGACGAGTAACCATCCGATCCCGGGAGGTCAGACGGACTGCTTCTCCCGGGATGCCCTGTCGAAGGAGTAGCTGAACGAGACGACGGCGTCGATCGCCAGCACGAGCGTCCAGGTGCCGGCGGGGGCGAGTACCGCGTCGTACCCGCGACCGGAGAGCAGGCCGAGGCCGATCATGATGCCGACGCCGACGACGTAAGCGAGCAGGTGCCGGAACCAGCCGGCGCGCTCACGGCGGGCGCGCTCCGGACCGTTCTTCGGCGGCTTCACCGGACGCGGCGCGCCACCCATGAAGTGCGCAGCCCACTGGTCGGCCCACTTCAGCGTCTGGTGCCCGAACCCGACGCTGACGCCGATGAAGATCGCGGCCAGCGAGTGTTTGAACGAGGGCTCCGCTCCCCGGTGGATGTCCAGGACGCTCGCGACCAGCATCACGACGTCGACCAGCGGTACGCCGGCCAGCAGGACGAGACCGGCCTTCGGCTGCCGCAGCAGGTAGCGCGTCACCAGGCCGGCGGCGAGCAGGACCCAGAATCCGATCTCACACGCGACGATCACAGCGAGCAGCACAGCGTTCCCTCCCGAGAAAGTTTCCAGTACGACTGTGTTGTAAAACGAGGCTAACACAGCTGTGCTAAAAAGGGCCGTATGCCGAAGATCGTCGACCACACCGCCCGCCGCGAGGAGATCGCCGAGGCGCTCTGGCGCGTGGTGCGCCGGGACGGGATCCGGGCGGCCTCGGTCCGCACCATCGCCGCCGAGGCGGGCTGGTCCGCGGGCGCGGTGCGGTACTACTTCCCGGACCAGGACGGGCTGCTCAGTTTCGCGATGGACCTGGTGTCGCGCCGGGTGACCGAGCGGATCGGCGCGATCGAGCACAAGGGCAGTGTGCAGACCATCGTGCTGCGCTACCTGGACGAGGTTCTCCCCTTGGACGCCGAGCGCCGAGCCGAGTTCGACATCTGGCTAGCGTTCACGGCGCAGGCCCGGGCCGAATCCGACGCCGGAGCACTGCAGGAGCACCTCGACACGGTGCACAACGGACTGCGCCAACTGTGCGAGTCGCTGCTCCGCTCGCTCGCCGATGCGGGCGTACTGAAGGACGGTCTCGATCTGCGCCGCGAGGTCGACCTCCTGCACGCCGTACTCGACGGCCTCGCACTGCACGCGGCGATCCAGCCCGAGCGCACCACGCCGTCGCGGCTGCGGCAGTTGATGCGCCACCATCTGGAGTCGCTGATGGCCGAAAACCCCTGACAAACCTGGGGTTTTCGAAGAAGAATCGCCGAGACCGGACTAAAACGTCGCGGCCCGTGGCACGATCACCGCATGGAGTCCGAGGGGGTGATCGTCGTCAGTGGAATCATGGCGGCGGGGAAGTCGTCGGTGTCCCAAATGCTCGCCGAGAGATTCCAGTACGGCGTGCATCTTCGGGGGGACGTTTTCCGGCGAATGATCGTCAGCGGTCAGGCCTCGATGGCCGACGATGTGCTCGAGGCACAACGTCAATTGCAACTGCGTTACCGGCTGGCTTGTCTGGCCGCCGACCAGTATGCGAACGCCGGTTTCACGGTGGTTCTGCAGGACGTGGTGATCGGTGAATTGCTGCGCGAATTCCTGGACGGCATCCAGACCCGGCCGCGGTACCTCGTCGTACTGACGCCGCGACCGGAGGTCATCTCGACCCGGCTCGGCGGCGCGCATCATCTGGTCGACGAACTCGACTACGAACTGCACGCGTTCAGTCCGCGGCGGGGGTTGTGGCTGGACAACTCCGACCTGTCGGTCGGCGAGACCGTGGACGCGATCCTCGGACGTCTCGACGAGGCACGCTTCGACTGATGCGGCATTGGCTACCCGAGGGTAGTTTGAGTGGATGACCGTACTGCGGACGTCCTGCAATCTCTGTGAAGCGATCTGCGGTGTCCTGGTGACCGTCGAGGACGGCAAGGTCACCGACATCCGCGGCGACGAGTCCGACCCGCTGTCACACGGTCACATCTGCCCGAAGGCGGTCGCCCTGCGCGATCTCCAGGAGGACCCCGATCGGTTGACGACGCCGGTACGACGTACTTCGGACGGCTGGCAGGAGATCGGGTGGGATGCGGCGTACGAGCTCGTCATCGAGAAGCTCACCGGGATCCAGCGCGAGCACGGGCGGAACGCGGTCGGGGTGTACCTCGGGAACCCCAACGTGCACAGTCTCGGCGCGCTCACCCACATGCCGACGATGGTCCGGCAGTTGCGGACCCGGAACCGGTTCAGCGCGACCTCGATCGACCAGTTGCCGCACATGCTGGCGTCGTACCTGCTGTACGGGCACCAGTTGATGGTCGCGGTGCCCGACATCGACCGGACGTCGTACCTGTTGATGCTCGGCGCGAACCCGTTGGCGTCGAACGGGAGCATGATGACCGCGCCCGGGTTCGGAAAACGTTTGAAGGAGTTGCGGAAACGCGGCGGAAAGGTGGTCGTCATCGATCCCCGCCGGACCGAGACTGCAGCGGTTTCCGACGAGCACCATTTCGTCCGTCCGGGCACGGATGCGGCGTTTCTGCTCGCGCTGATTCATGAGGTGATCACGCAGGGCTCAGCGCGGCCGGCGGCGTACGTCGACGGGTTCGAGGCCGTGGAGGCAGCGGTCGAGGCGTGGACGCCGGAGCGGGCGGCGGGGATCACCGGGATTCCGGCGGACGCGATCCGGCGGATCGCGCGGGAGTTCGCGGCGGCCGAGCGGGCGGCCTGTTACGGGCGGGTCGGGGTGTCGACGCAGCAGTTCGGCGCGATCTGCCAGTGGGCGATCCAGGTGCTGAACATCATCACCGGGAACCTCGACCGGCCCGGCGGGACGATGTTCCCGCGGCCGGCCGTGAACACGTTGCTCGGGCTCGGACGCGGGCATGTCGGCGTGTGGAAGAGCCGGGTGCGCGGGTTGCCGGAGTTCGGCGGCGAGCTGCCGGTGTCGACGATGGCGGAGGAGATCCTGACGCCGGGCGAGGGCCAGATCCGCGCGATGGTGACGGTCGCCGGGAACCCGGTGCTGTCGACCCCGGACGGGCGGCGGCTGGACGAGGCGCTCGGGTCACTGGACTTCATGGTCGCGGTGGATCCGTACATCAACGAGACGACCCGGCACGCCGACGTGATCCTGCCGCCGGCGCCGCCGCTGGAGCGGGACCACTACGACATCGTGTTCCACCAACTCGCCGTACGGAACACCGCGCGGTGGAACGACGCCGTACTCCCGAAGCCCGCCGAGGCGCGGCACGACTGGGAGATCTTCCGGGCTCTCGGGCTGGCCTTGGTACGGCGTACTCCGTGGAGCCGGCGCCGGGTCGAGACGACGGCACGGCTGCGGTTGTCGCCGCGGCGGATCGTGGACGCGGGGCTGCGGATCGGGCCCTACCGGTTGTCGGTCGGGAAGTTGCGGCGTTCGCAGGGCGGGATCGATCTGGGGCCGCTGCAGCCGGCGCTCCCCGGCGCCCTGCACAAGAAGTCGAAGCGGATCGATCTCGCGCAGCGGATGATCCTGGACGACCTGCCGCGGCTCGACGCGTTGACCACCGTCGCGGTCGACGAGCTCCTGCTGATCGGCCGGCGGCACCTGCGCAACAACAACTCCTGGATGCACAACTCCGCGCGCCTGGTGAAGGGAAAGCCCCGCCACCAGCTCCTGATGCATCCGAACGACCTGGCCGACCGCGACCTCGCCGACGGCCAGTTGGTGACTGTCACCTCCGCAGCCGGCTCCATCTCGGTAGAAGTTGCCTCTAGCAAGGACATCATGCCGGGCGTGGTCAGCCTCCCGCACGGCTTCGGCCACAACCGTGCCGGCACTCACCTGACGGTCGCCAACCAGGTCGCGGGGCCGAGCGCCAACGACATCACCGACACCAGCCGCATCGACCCCACCTCCGGCACCGCGGCCGTCAACGGAGTCCCGGTCACCGTCACCGCGGGGCAGAGCTCTCCCGAATGAGCAGCAGCGGCGTCGAGTACAGATGGGACTGAGGTTGCGCGCCTGCCAGGACATCCAGCAGGCGGTACATCACCTCGGCGCCGTAGCCGACCACGTTGTGGCTCAGGGCCGTGAGGGTCGGATGCGTGATCCGGCAGAGGGCCGAGTCGTCCCAGGCGACCAGCGTGATGTCGTCCGGGATGCGGAGGCCGAGCGCCTGGATGACGGCCAGACCGGCGACCGCCATCAGGTCGTTGTCGTAGATGATCGCCGTCGGCCGTGGGATGGCAGCCAGTACGTCGCGGGTCGCATCGGCGCCCTGTGTTGCCGAGTAGTCGGTGTGATGGACCGAGGCCGTCAGCGCGAGCCGGCGGGCAGCCACGTCGTACGCCTGGTCACGGATCCAGACGTCGCCGAACTCGGGCGGACCGGCGACCCGCGCGATCACCCGGTGCCCGAGGGACTCCACATGATCGAGCGCCGCGGTCATCGCCGCGGTGCCGTCGGTCCAGACGCACGGCATCCCGTCCGCGAGCGCGGGATCACCGACCAGGATGGCCGGCAGACCGAGCTTCCGCAGTACCGGGATGCGGGGATCGGCGACCCGGAGGTCGACGACGATCACGCCGTCGACGCGGCGCTCGGCGGCCCACTTCCGGTACGTCGCGATTTCCTCGTCGAGGTCGGCCACGACCTGCAGGGCCAACGCGAACGACTTCTCCGACAGGACCGATTCGACGCCGCCGACGAAGCCCATGAAGTACGGCTCCTCGATCAGCGTCTGCGCGGACCTGGCGAGCACCAGCCCGAACGTCTCACTGCGCGCCGCGGACAATTGCCGCGCGGCCCGGTTCGGCACCCACTCCAGTTCGGCGGCGACCTTCAGCACGCGCGCCCGGGTCGCCTCCGACACCCCGGGCTGATTGTTGAGCGCATAAGACACCGCTCCTTGGGAGACCCCACAACGCCTGGCGATCTCTTTGATGGTCACACGAGACACGACAACACCCTCCTCACGGGCGGCCGGATCGCTGACGGTCGATCCAGCACCCTTCAGTGTTGCGCCGTTTCAACCCTCTGTCATCACCTGGGCACACAAAGTGACCGTTTGATCAAACCTCTCCGCCGCCGGTGGAAACTTGGGATTCCGGCGGTTGTCAGGGCCTGGTGACCGCCCAGTCGTTGGGCGGAGGGTGGTGTGGACGGGGCCGGTTGGGATACGGTTGCCGTCGTTACTTAACCGGTTCGGCTTATCAGTCGGCGTTGATCCCAGGGCAGCGGGTCAGACGCCGCCGACAAGGAGAAACCATGGTCGCAAAAGACCACCTGTCCCTCCAGCTCTACACGGTCCGGGGCAAGCTCGAAGAGGACTTCGACGGCACCCTGGCCCGGATCGCGGAGATCGGCTACACCAAGGTCGAGCCCTTCGGTGTGACCGCCTTCGCGGACCGTCTGGCCGAGGCGCTGCCCAAGCACGGACTCTCGGCCCCGACCACGCACGCCGGCCTGCTCCGCGAGGACAGCGCCCCGATCTACGCCGCCGCCGAGCGGCTCGGCATCACCACGGTCATCGACCCGCACACCGACCCGGCGCGCTGGCAGTCGGCCGACGAGATCAAGGTCATCGCCGACGGGCTGAACAAGGCCGCCGTCGAGGCCGCCGGCCACGGCATCACGGTCGGGTACCACAACCACCAGTTCGAGCTCGAGTCCAAGATCGGGGGCGCGCACGGGCTGGAGATCCTGGTGGACAACCTGTCCGACGACGTGATCCTCGAGGTCGACACGTACTGGGCCGCGGTCGGCGGCGCCGACGTACCGGCGCTGCTGAAGAAGTTCGGCGACCGGGTCACGGCGATCCACGTCAAGGACGGCGACGGCACCCTGGACAACAAGGCGCAGGTCGCGGTCGGCGACGGCACCATCGCGGTCCGGGACATCCTGGCCGCCGCTCCGCAGGCGCTCCGGGTGGTCGAGCTGGACGACTTCACCGGCGAGATCCTCGACGCGGTCGCGGGCAGCTACGCGTTCCTGACCGGAGAGGGTGCACCTGAATGACGGCAGTCGGTGTTGGTGTTGTCGGCGCCGGAGTGATCTCCGACGCCTACATCAAGAGCATGCAGAGCTTCCCGGACCTGAAGGTCGTCGCGATCGGCGACCTTCGGCCGGAGGCCGCCAAGGAGAAGGCCGAGCAGTACGGCATCGAGACCCACGGGGGTCCCGAGGCGGTGCTGAGCAACCCGGACGTCGAGATCGTGGTCAACCTGACCATCCCGATCGCGCACGTCGAGGTGGCCCTCGCCGCGGTCGCCGCCGGTAAGCACGTCTGGAGCGAGAAGCCGTTCTCGCTCGACCAGGAGAGCGGCCTGAAACTGCTGGCGACGGCACAGGACGCGGGCGTGCGGCTGGGCTGCGCACCCGACACCATCCTGGGGCCGGGTCTGCAGGAGTCCCGCCGGATCATCGAGCGCGGTGACATCGGTACGCCGTTGACCGCGCTCACGCTGATGCAGTCCCCCGGCCCGGAGTCGTGGCACCCGAACCCGGCGTTCCTGTTCCAGGAAGGCGCGGGGCCGCTGTGGGACATCGGTCCGTACTACCTGACCACGCTGGTCCAGCTCTTCGGTCCGGTCGCCGCGGTCGCGGGGCTCGGCTCGAAGTCCAAGGAGAAGCGCACGATCGGATCCGGTCCGCTGGCAGGGACCGACTTCGACGTGACCGTGCCGACTCATGTCAGCGCGATCGCGAAGTTCGAGTCGGGGCAGTCGTCGCAGAGCATCTTCAGCTTCGACTCGCCACTGTCGCGGGGCGGGTTCGTCGAGATCACCGGCTCCGAGGCGACGCTCGCCGTACCGGATCCGAACGGCTTCGACGGTGCGATCAAGATCCGTCGTCGCGGTGCGGAGGACTGGGAGACGATCGCCGACACGAAGGCGGTCGCGCAGCGCGGTACCGGCGTACTCGAGATGGCGCGCGCCATCCGGGCCGACCGGCCGCACCGGGCGACCGGAGCGCTGGCGTTCCACATCGTCGACGTGATGGCCTCCATCACCGACTCGATCGACACCGGCGCATTCGTGGACGTGAAGAGCACTGTCGACGTCGCGGCGATCCTGCCGGACGACTGGGACGTCACCGAAGCCACCCTCTGACGACCGTGACGAGCATCCTCCTCGATCCCCGGCGGACCGTCGTGTTCGCCGGGGACTCGGTGACCGACTGCGGCCGCCGTACCGACCCCGACGGGCTGGGCGACGGCTATGTGCGCAACCTGTACGACGATCTCGGCGAACGCCGGCCGGCGATCGTCAACGCGGGCATCAGCGGCAACCGGGCGGTCGATCTGGCCGCCCGGTGGGCCGACGATGTGCTGGCCCACGACCCGTCGCTGGTGTCGATCCTGATCGGGATCAACGACACCTGGCGGCGGTACGACGAGGACGACGCGACGACACCTGAGGACTTCGAGGCGTCGTACCGGTCACTGCTCGACCCGCTGTCGTGTCCTGTGGTTCTGATGGAGCCGTTCCTGCTGCCGGTGAAGGACGGGCAGGAGGAGTGGCGCGAGGACCTGGACCCGAAGCTCGACGTGGTCCGGAAGCTGGCCGTCGAGTACGGCGCGATCCTGGTGCCGACCGATGTCGAGCTGACCAAGCAAGCAGTATCCGTCGGGCCGGCGGTGCTGGCCGGCGACGGCGTCCACCCGTCCGCCGCCGGACATCGTGCCCTCGCCGATCTGTGGCGACGGTACGTCCTGGACGCCTGACGTCCACCGCTCCTCGGTTGTCGCGGGGAGCGGTGCTGTTCCACTAAACCGGTTCACCTCTGGAGCCCGACTGTGACATCACTCAAGACCCTCGACCTGACCACCGACGGCGGTGCTGCCTGGACCGTACAAGCGGTCGAAGGTCCTGCGCCCGACGGCCTGATCGGCCGCGCCCTGGCCGCGACCGTGCCGGGCGAGGTGCACACCGACCTGCTCGCGGCCGCCGAGATCCCGGATCCGTTCGACGGCGACAACGAGTCGGCGCTGCACTGGATCGGCCGCACCCGCTGGAGCTTCCGGACCACGTTCAGCTGGGTTGCCGATGGTAACGAGCGGCAGGAGCTGGTGGCCGAGGGTCTGGACACGGTCGCGACGGTCACGCTGAACGGCCAGGAGGTCGGCCGGACCGCGAACCAGCACCGCTCGTACCGGTTCGACGTCACCGGCGTACTGGTTGCCGGGGACAACGAGCTGGTGATCGAGTTCGAGGGTCCGGTGGCCGCGGCCGAGGCGGAGCGGGCGAAGGTCGGCAGCTGGCCGCACACCAACCTGCACCCGTACAACGAGCTGCGCAAGATGGCCTCGAACTTCGGCTGGGACTGGGGACCGGACGTCGCCACCGCGGGCATCTGGCGGCCGATCCGGATCGAGTCCTGGTCCGGCGTACGCATCGACTCGGTCCGCCCGTTGGCGGGCGCGGACGGTGTTCTGAACACCTTTGTCTCGCTGGTCTGGACCGACACCGCCGCGGAGTTCGCCACCGTCACCGTCGAGGTCGGCGGGACGACGCAGTCCGCGAGCATCAAGCCCGGCACAGACACCGCCGTCGTCACGAACAGGGTCCCCGCGGTGGACCTCTGGTGGCCGCGCGGATACGGCGAGCAGCCGTTGTACGACGTGACCGTGACGCTGACCGACGACGAGTGGACCGGCCGGGTCGGCTTCCGGGACATCAGCGTGGACGTTGCCCCGGACAACGACGGCACGCCGTTCGTGCTGTCCGTGAACGGCAAGCCGATCTACGTCCGCGGCGCGAACTGGATCCCCGACGACGCGTTCGTCACCCGCCTGAACGCCGACACGTACCGGACGAGCATCGAGGACGCGGTCGACGCCGGCATGAACCTGCTGCGCGTCTGGGGCGGCGGCATCTACGAGAGCGAGGACTTCTACGACGTCTGCGACGAGCTGGGAATCCTTGTCTGGCAGGACTTCCTGTTCGCGTGTGCGGCGTACTCCGAGGAAGAGCCGCTCTGGAGCGAGGTCGAGGCCGAGGCACGCGAGGCCGTCACCCGCTTGAGCCGGCATGCCAGCCTCGCGGTGTGGAACGGCAACAACGAGAACATCTGGGGGTACGTCGAGTGGGGCTGGCGGGTCCCGCTCGCCGGGAAGCCGTGGGGTGCGGGGTACTACCTCGACCTGCTGCCGAAGATCGTCGCGGAGCTCGACCCGCGGACGCCGTACTCGGCCGGCAGTCCGTACTCGTTCGACCAGTTCATCCACCCGAACGACGACCGGCACGGGACGATGCACATCTGGGACGTCTGGAACCAGGTGGACTACACGACGTACCGCAAGTACAAGCCGCGGTTCGTGTCGGAGTTCGGGTTCCAGGGGCCGCCGGCGTGGTCGACGCTGACGTCGGTCGTGCACGACTCGCCGCTGGACCCGTACGGCCAGCAGATGCTGGTGCACCAGAAGGCGTTCGAGGGCAACCTCAAGCTGGAGCGGGGGCTCGGCGAGCATCTGCCGGCCTGGAAGGACATCGACGACTGGCACTGGACAACGCAGCTGAACCAGGCGCGGGCGATTGCCTACGGCATCGAACACTTCCGCAGCCTGTTCCCGTTGAACACCGGCGCGGTCGTCTGGCAGCTGAACGACAACTGGCCTGTGGTCTCCTGGGCGGCCGTCGACGGGCACGGGATCCGGAAGCCGTTGTGGTACGCGTTGAAGCGCGTGTACGCCGACCGGCTGCTGACTGTGCAGCCGCGGGAGGACGAGCTGGTCGTTGCCGCACACAACGACACCGACCAGACCTGGTCGACCGAGGTGACCGTCACGCGACGCTCAACTGTCGGCGATGAGGTGCTGGCCCGGGAGACGTTCGCGGTCGAGATCGCGGCACGGTCGGCGACCGTCAGCGCGCTTCCGGAGTCGGTTGTGGTTGCGTCGAACCCCCGCGCCGAGTACCTGGAGGTGCGTGGCGCTGACGGCGTCACGGCGTACTGGTATTTCGTCGAGGACACCGAACTGCAGCTCGCAGGCAACGCCTACACGGCGACGGTCACGCCGACCGAGGGCGGGTACGACGTGACGGTCACCGCGACCGCACTGACGAAGGACCTGGCCCTGTTCCCGGACCGCCTGGACCCGGCGGCACGCGTGGACTCATGCCTCATCACCCTGTCAGCAGGCGAGACCCACACCTTCCACGTAACCGGCGCCGCCGCCCCGACGGAGGTCGCCGTACCCGTACTGCGCTCGGTAAACGACCTGCTGAACTGACTTACAAAGGCCGGGCGGGGTCGCCCGCCCGGCTGGTCAGTCGACGTTGATCGCGACGTACTTGACGTCCAGGTACTCGTCGATGCCGACGCTGCCGCCCTCGCGGCCGAGGCCGGACTGTTTCACGCCGCCGAACGGTGCGGCGGGGTTGGACACGATGCCCTGGTTGAGGCCGATCATCCCGGCCTCGAGCCGTTCGGACACCCGGAGCGCGCGGCTGAGGTCCTTGGTGAACAGGTAGGACACCAGCCCGAACTCGGTGTCGTTCGCCATCCGCACGGCCTCGTCCTCGGTCTCGAACGCGGTCAGCGGCGCGACCGGCCCGAAGATCTCCTCCTTCTGCAGCCGGGCAGTCCGCGGTACGTCGGCCAGCACCGTCGGCTGGTAGAAGTACCCGTTGCCCTCGGCAACCGCTCCGCCGGTCAACGGGCGGGCGCCCTGCGCGATCGCGTCGGCGACCAGGTCGGCCACCTTGTCCCGCTGCTTCCCGTCGATCAGCGGGCCGACGTCGACGCCGTCCTCGGTACCGCGGCCGACCTTCAGCCCGGACATCCGCTCGGTCAGCCGGGTCGCGAACTCGTCCATGATCGACGACTGCACGTAGATCCGGTTGGCCGCCGTACAGGCCTCGCCGCCGTTGCGCATCTTGGCCAGCATCGTGCCCTCGACAGCTTTGTCCAGATCGGCGTCCTCGAACACCAGCAGCGGCGCGTTCCCACCGAGTTCCATGCTGGTCCGCAGCACCTGATCCGACGCCTGCTCGAGCAACTTGCGACCGACCGGGGTCGAGCCGGTGAAGGAGAGCTTGCGGGCGCGGCCGTCACGGATCAGCGGTTCCATCACGCCGCCCGCGTCGTGCGTGGTGACCACGTTGAGAACGCCGGCCGGGAGTCCGGCCTCGGTCATCAGCTCTGCCAGCTTGAGCATCGACAACGGTGTCTGCGCGGCCGGCTTGATCACCATCGTGCAGCCGGCGGCGACCGCCGGGCCGATCTTGCGGGCGCCCATCGCCGCCGGGAAGTTCCACGGAGTGATCAGCAGGCACGGGCCGACCGGCTGGCGCATCACCAGGAAGCGGCTCGCGCCGTTCGGCGCGATCTGGTAGCCGCCGTCGATCCGGACCGCCTCCTCGGCGAACCAGCGGAAGAACTCTGCCGCGTAGGCGATCTCGCCCTTGGACTCGGCGACCGGCTTGCCCATCTCGAGCGTCATCAGCAGCGCGAGGTCGTCGGCCCGCTCGGTCATCAGCTCATAGGTACGGCGGAGGATCTCGCCACGTTCCCGCGGTGCCGTCGCGGCCCAGTCGGCCTGTGCGGCGACCGCGGCGTCCAGAGCCGCCAGGCCGTCCGCCGGGCTCGCATCGGCCACGTCACAGAGCGTCGTACCGGTGGCCGGGTCCTCGACAGCGAGAGTCTTGCCGCTGTCGGCCGCCACCCACTTGCCGCCGATGAACAACTCGGTCGGGCACGCCTCGACGACTTCGCGCTCTCGTGACATGAGCCTGCCTCTCAACTAGTCGGCAGTACCCAGATTAGGCCGTGGCGATGAGGGGCGGTGCGGACCTCGGAACCGTGCGGACCATGCGGGTCAGCGCGGCCGCGACGTTGCGCAGGATGGACGACCGGATCAGGCCGTCGAAGCCCAGCGGAACGAGCATGATCTCGTCGGCGGTCGTCTCGAGGACCAGCCGGCCCAACGCGGCGGCCACAGTCGAACGGGAGCCGACGATGTGCCCGGGGTAGTCCAGCAGCCGTTCGGCGCGGCCGCGCTCGCGTCCGGTCAGCGGGGACTCCAGCAACGCCATCAACTCCCCCGGCGTCGCGCGTGGTCCTGCAGCAGCGAGGCGTGTCTGCACCCGGACGTACTCGGCGAACCGGATGACCGCCTCCTCGTCCGAGTCCGCCGCCACCACTCCGACCGTGGCAGCGATGTACGGCCGCGTCTTCGGACCGGTCGGCTCGAAGTGCTCGCGGTACGCCGCCATCGCAGCAGGTGTGGTGTCCGCTGCGCAGTGATGCGCCAGGAACACAGGCAGTCCACGTGCGGCGGCTGTCATCGCAGCCGCCGGGCGATCGGCCAGTACGAACACAGGTGGTGGCTGTCCGGCCAGCGACAGCCGTACGTCGCCTACCGGTGCCCGTCCTGGCGTTCCATCGCGCAGGAAGCCGCACAACTCATCCAGCCGCTGCGGAAACGTGTCGCGCGCACCACCAGCGAGTGCAGCCGCAGTACTGGGTGCAACGCTGCTTTGCTCGCCCACACCGAGGTCGATCCGACCCGGGTACGCCGCTGCGAGTGCGGCGAACTGCTCCGCAACCACCAGCGGCTGGTGGTTGGTCAGTACCACCCCGCCGGCTCCCAACCGGATGCGGTCCGTGCGCGCAGCCAGTACGGCTGCGAGCACTGCGGGTGCGGCACCGCCGACACCCCGGACGCCGTGCTGTTCTGCTACCCAGAACCGGCGGTATCCGAGGTCGTCGGCGGTCAGTGCCACCTCCGCGGTTTCCCGGAGCGCGGCCGCAGCCGACTGACCGGGCAGCTGCGGGACGACGTCCAGCACAGAGTGAGCCGAGACTGGCAGTCCGGGAGCGACAGGGGTGAGCACGCGACCACAGTCGCAGCGGCGGTCCGCTTTCCGCATGGGGATTCGACCCCCATCTTCCGGCAGTTATGCCCCCATCCGGACCACGTCGCCCGGCCCCCGAATTTGGGTGTTCACATCTCTTGCCGCAGCCGTTGCCGCGCAGGCATTGTTCCCGGCGTGCCGGCGGGCCGTCACCCCTAGGTCGTCACGCCGCGACAGGCACTGATTGCGGAGGAAATATGGGGGCCTACTACCCATGCCCGCACCCAGGGGGCGGTGGCAGCCTGAGCCCGTGCTCAACTCCGCGATCCGCACCGGCCAGCCAGATATCTGGTGGTCCGCGGGCCTGCGGCCGCACGAACTGATCCACGCCCTCACCCGGTCCGCACCGGCCTGGGCCGAGTACGTGGAACGCAGCATCTCTCTCCCACCGAGCGCGCCTGCCGCCGGTCGAGACCCTGCAGGGACCGGTGTCACCGGCGGCCACACTTCAGGTGGGGCGGCCAGGACAGCGGGTGGGTCCGGCACGGACTGGCGGCAGGCGCTTATGCGTTGCCTGGAGCCGTTGCTCGATTCGGCTCGCCAGGACCTGACCGCGGCCGGTCACACCGGAGCCGTCGCCGAGGAGTTCCTGCAACGGCTGGGGCTCCGGCTGGTGCAGCTGGCCTCGCGGACGCTCGTCCTGGAGCTCGCCCGCGCCCGGGACCGCGGCGAGCTGGCCGGTGACACTCCGGCCGCACGCTTCCTGGACTTCACCCACCGGCTCGTCGGAGGGAGCGAGCTGGCGGAGTTCCTGGCCGCCTACCCAGTGCTGGCCCGGGTCCTGAGCGAGTCGTGCCGACAAGGCGTCGAGGGACACCTCGAGCTGGTGGCACGACTCGCCGAGGACCGTCAGGCACTGGTCGCCGGGCTGCTGGACGGCAGGGACCCCGGCGTACTGACGGCGATCGAGCCCGGTGGCGATCCGCACCGCGGCGGACGCTGCACCGCGATCCTCACGTTCGCGGACGGCCGGCGGGTGGTCTACAAGCCCCGGTCGCTCGAGCTGCACGGCCACTTCAACCTGTTCGTGGATTGGCTGAATTCGCGATCCGCGCTGGGCGT
Source organism: uncultured Actinomycetota bacterium (assembly GCA_963822475.1). Taxonomy (GTDB): domain Bacteria; phylum Actinomycetota; class Actinomycetes; order Propionibacteriales; family Kribbellaceae; genus Kribbella. Next base: position 1,492,455 of record CAWGHT010000003.1, on the reverse strand, counting down.
CCGCACAGTCCGGCTGCTCCCCCGCGACGGCTACGGCTGGCTGGAGTACGTCGTCCACGAGCCGTGCACCGATCTGGCCGGCGTACGGCGGTTCTACCAACGGCAAGGCGCGCTGCTGGCGTTGCTGTACGTGCTCGACGGCACGGACATGCACTTCGAGAACCTGATCGCCGCGGGCGACCAGCCGGTGCTGGTCGACGTGGAGACGTTGTTCCACCCCAGCCAGGTGCCGCTGACCGCGTTGAGCCTCGATCCGGCGTACCGCTCGCTGGTCGGCTCGGTGTACCGCACTGCGCTGCTGCCGCTGCTCGTGGCGGGTGAGCACGGTATCGCGGACGTGTCCGGTCTCGGCGGGGACGACGCCTCGACGGCTCTGATGAGTGTGGTCGACTGGGCAGACGCCGGACTGGACTCGATGCATCTGGTACGGCGTCCTGGCCGGACCAAGAACGCGGCCAACCGCCCCACGCTCGACGGGCAGCTGATGGAGCCGCGTGATCACGAGATCGCTGTGCTCACAGGGTTCCGGGCCGCGTATGAGGCGATTGCCCGGCACCGTGACGAGTTCCTCGGACCGGACGGTTTGCTGGCGCGGTGTGGTGCGGACCAGATCCGGTTCGTGCCTCGCAGTACCCGTCTGTACACGAGCCTGCTGGACGAGTCGACGCATCCGGATGCACTGCGCGACGCGGCCGGCCGGAGCCAACTGCTCGATCTGCTGTGGGATGCGGACGAGTCGCTGCACGCGATTGTTCCGTTCGAGTTGGCCGACCTGTGGGCGGGCGACGTACCGCTGTTCACCGCACAGCCGGACAGCCGGGACGTGTGGGCCTCCGACGGCACTCGCATCGCCGATGTCCTGGCCACGCAGGGCCTGGCTGCGGTGGAGGCGAAGATCGCGAGCCTCGACGACATCGACGAGCAGCGGCAAGCCTGGCTGATCTCCGCGTCCCTCGCCACCCGCCCAGAGCCGATCACGCACGCCAGCACGACCGCACGACCACACGTGGGGGCGACCGAACCGGACCCCGAGCAGCTGCTGTTCGCGGCCGCGGACATCGCCGACGAGATCATGGCGCAGGTGGTCAGCGACAAGGGCGGGGCGGCCAACTGGCTCGGCCTCGAACTGCTCGACGACCATCACTGGGCCGTACGTCAGATGGGCGCCGGCCTGTCCAACGGCTACACCGGTACGGCGCTCTTCCTCGCGCAGGTCGGCGTACTGACCGGTGCGAACAAGTACTGCGAGTTGGCCCGCGATGCGATCCGTCCGATCCCGCATCTGCTCGAGGCACTCGCCGGCGACCCGGAGTCCGCCCAACTGATCGGCCCTGGCTTCCACGGGCTCGGAGGCATCAGCTACGGGCTCAACCGGCTGTCCGCGCTCCTCGGCGACCCCGACCTCGCCACCTGGCTGGCCGCGTCGCTGGAGCTCAGCGAACGGCTCGAACCGGACCCCACCGAATTCCCGTCGTACGCCGAAGGTGCGGCGGGTGGGCTGGCCGCAATGCAAGCAGTGCAAGGCTTTCCGGCCGCCGGCCGGCTGGCCGAGCGCTACGCGAATCACCTGGTGAAAGCAGTCGAGAGCGGGCTCCGTGGCCGAGTAGCAGCGGACCACGGCTTCGCACGCGGCTTCCAGGGAATCGCGTGGTCGCTCGGCCAGTACGGCGTACCCGGCGACCAGTACCTGGACGCAGCTCGCACGGCGGCCGATCTGGATCGTCGCGACGGCCGCAGTGGGAACGGTGGACCTGGCTGGTGCTCCGGTGACGCAGGCACCGCGCTGACGCGCGCCGCGACCGGAGTACCCGCGGACCTCGATGCCTACCTGAGGGCCGCAACAGAACGACCGGTGCTCGCAGACCTGAGTCTGTGCCATGGCGAGCTCGGTGCGGCGGAGTCACTCGTGTGGCTCGCCGGACGTGAGTACCCAACTGCAGAGGCGGTACGACGACGTCGTGCCGGGTTGGTGCTCGCGGCAGTACAGCAGTACGGACCGCAGTGCGGGACACCCCGTGCCATTCCGTCTCCAGGCCTGCTGACCGGTCTGGCAGGGATTGGCTACGGACTGCTCCGACTTGCGTTCCCCGAAAGGGTTCCGTCCGTGCTGTTGCTCGAACCAACCGCCGGGTCGAGGTGTGGCACAGCACCAAAGCCCACACTGTGACAAGGGGAACAGCATGACCGCCCAGCACCACGATGTTCAGTCAAACCTTCCGGCCGACCAGCACTGCCCGGAGCCGGAGAGCACCGACCCGCTCGGCCCGATCACGTTGCCGAAGCGGAGCAAGGTCGGCGCGCGGGCGATGGCCCTCGCAGGGACCGTCGGCCTGAGTGCGTTCGCGGCCGCGGCCGTCGTCGCGGCTCCGGACAGCATTCCCTGGACCACGATCTAGGTCCAAGCAGGTACGAAACGTTTGACGGAGTGGCCGGCTGCCGACCAGTTGCGGCCGGCCCCCCGTCGAACAACCTGCGCCGACAACCATCCGTCGTTACAGTTGGCAACCATGCAGACCCGCTCGCCGACTGTCGTCGGCAGAGACCTAGAGATCGAGAGCCTTGACCGCCTGCTGGCCGGAGCCCGCGGCGGTCACGGTGGTGCGATCTTCCTGGTCGGCGAGCCCGGGATCGGCAAGAGCCGGCTGGCCGCGACAGCCACCGCCCAGGGCCTCGACGCCGGGATGACGACGCTGCGCGGACGGGTCGGTGCGATCGGGACGATGGTCGCGTTCCGCCCGTTCACCGAGGCGCTGCTCTCGCTGATCCGGCGCGATGAGATGCCCACGACGGAGAGCCTCGGTCCGTACCGTCAGGTACTCGGCCGGCTGGTGCCGGACTGGGACGACGGCAGCGCCCATGCCACCGCTGCGTCACCGGTCGTACTCGGTGAGGCAGTGCTGCGGCTGCTGTCCCTGGCAGGCCGGGATCGTGGCTGTCTGCTGGTACTCGAGGACCTGCACGGCTCCGACCCCGAGACGCTGGCCGTGATCGAGTACCTGCTCGACAACCTGGACGAGCAACCGATCGCACTGGTCGCGACGATGCGGTCCGAGACCTGCGCGGCCTACGAACTGGCGCAGTTGTCGGCACAGCGCGGTGCGGCCGAGCTGACCGAACTGCATCCGCTGGTCCGGAGCGAAGTGGCGGAGCTCGCCGCGGGTTGCCTGGAGGTCTCGGTCAGCGGCGTACCCGATCAACTGGCCGATCAGTTGTTCACCGACAGCGCCGGAATCCCTTTCATCGTCGAGGAACTGCTGCAGGAGGCGAGTCGCAGCGGCCAACTGCTGTCCGGTCCGGACGGCAGCGTGCAGATCGTCGACGACCTGCAGACGAACGTCCCGCCCGCGGTGGTGCGCAGCATCAGCAGCCGTACGGCGCAGCTCGGGTCGCAGTCGCGGGACATCCTCGTGCTGGCCGCTGTGATCGGTCACCGGTTCCCACTGAGTGTCGTACGCAAGGCGACCGGCACGGACGAACGGTTGCTGCTGGCAACGCTTCGGGCCGGCGTCGCCGCCCAGTTGGTCGGTCCGGACGAACCGGTGCCGGACTGGTACGCGTTCCGGCATCCGCTGACCGCCGAATCGCTGCTCGCCGGCCTGACGCCGACCGAACGCTCCACCTTGGCCAGCCGCTGCGCGGACGCGGTCGAGGAGCTGCATCCCGGTCTGCCGGGCGAGTGGTGCCCGATGGTCGCCGAACTCGCCGAGACCGGTGGCGACCCGATCCGCGCCGGGCGGCTGTTCGCACTGGCCGGGCGCCGGTCGTTCGACGAGGGCTCGACCGGGTCGGCGGCCAACCTGCTCGACCGCGCGAACTCCCTGCTCGCCGCCGATCCCGACATCGGCCACCGGGCCGAGGTTCTCGGTTCGCTGCTGCTCGCGCTGAGTGCGACCGGCCGCTTCGAGCACATCGCCGCGCATGCCGCGTCCGTCGACGAATTGGCGGATCGCAACCTCGACAGCCGCAAGGTCGCCGCGCTGCACGTCCAGCTCGCGAACGCCGAGATGATGGCCGGTCGCTGGTCGGCCGCGCTGGCCCACGTCACCACCGCCCGGTCCCTGCTCGGCAGCAACGCCGGCGACGCCGACCTCGCGCCGGTGGACGTCGTCGCGGCGAACCTCGAGCTGGCCCGCACGAGTCCCGGCCGGCTCAAGGCCGCCACCGAGCTCGCCACCCGCGCGGCCGCGGCGGCCGAACGCGCGAAGCTGCCCGAGGTCGCCTGCGAGGCGCTGCAGCTGATAGGCATCCTGGCCCGCGAGCACGACCTCGACGAGTCGATCGACTACTTCCACCGGGCGCGGCAGGTCGCCGAGGACCACGCGATGACGTTCCAGCGCGTCGTCTCGCACATCCTCCAGGCGGGCACCATCTGCCTCGCCGGAGGCAGCATCCTCGAGTTGGAGCGCGCCCGTCAGCAGGCGCTGCGGATCGGCGCCATCCCGTTGGTGTACGAGGTGGACGGCATCCTCGGCCAGCAGGCGATCCTGCGGTCCGAGTACACGCGGGCCGCCGAGATCATCGACGAGTGTCTCGAGGTCACCCGCCGGCTGCGGATGGGCCGGTCGGCGACGTACTTCCTGGCCACCAAGGCGATCCTGGAGGCGCATCAGGGGCGCCGGTCCGCGATGGAGACGACGCTGGCCGAGGTCGCGAACTGGGGTGGCGAGCGCGCGTCGTACGAGCTGCCGTACTCCTACGGACTGGCGCGGGCGTTCTGCGCGCTCCTGGAGGAGAACCGCGACCTGGCCGACTCCGAGATGGCACAGGCCCTCGCGTACGACGCACAGAACCCGACCACGCTGCACACAGCGGGCAAGAACGGTCTGGGGTTGTTCCTCGGCGTACTGTCCGGCCGGAACGGCTGGGCGCACTTCGAGGTCGTCACGGCGACCGCTGCGAGTGGGATGCGGTGGAACAAGCAGTTCGTCCAGCTCGCTCACGCCGTACTGCTCGGCCGGGACGGGCAGGTGGAGGCGGCGAACGCGATGGTGCTCGCGGCGACGGAGACCGCGTCGCTGTACCCGATGGCGCACCACCTCGGTCTGCGCCTGGTGGCTGAGCCAGCCCACGCGGACGGGTGGGGTGAACCGGTCACGTGGTTGCGGCGAGCCGAGGACTACTTCCACAACGCCGACATCCAGGCGGTGGCGAGCGCGTGTCGCAGCCTGATGCGGCAGCTCGGTGCGACAGTGTCACAGCGGCGGAGCGGTTCGGAGCAGGTTCCGGCGTACCTCAGGCAGATGGGCATCACCACCCGCGAGTACGAGGTCTGCCGGTTGCTGGTGGACCGGATCGGCAACAAGTCGATCGCATCCCGGCTGCACATCTCGCCGCGAACCGTCGAGAAGCACGTGGCCAGCCTGATGACGAAGACGCAGCAACCGGACCGGGAAGCGCTGAGCAGTTTCGCCCGGACCGTACTTCAGGACTAAGTTGTCGACTCACGCACCGGTATCCGCCAATCGGTGGGTCAATGGACAGTATTTACGAACGCTCGCTATCTATACTGTGCGAGTGGCAGGCAAGGGGTCGGACATGAGCAAGGGAACGGTCGGCGGCGGCGGTACGACGATGCTGCGGCGGATCAACGTGGCCGCGGTGCTGGATGCGGTCCGCCGCTCCGCGCCCGCACCGTTGCGCGTCGCCGAGTTGGTCGAACGCACCGGGCTGGCCAGGCCGACGGTCGCCCAGGCCGTCGACGAGCTGCTCGACGCCGGCTGGCTGCAGCAGCACGGCCCCGACTCCGCGGACCGCTCGCTCGGTCGCCCGGCCATCCGCGTCTCGCTGCGTGGCCGTGCCGCGCCGGTGCTCGGACTCGACGTCGGCCCGCACCGGGTCACTGTCGGCGTCTCGGACCTGGCCGGCCGCAAGCTGTCGCTGGTACGTCGCTCTGGACCCGGATGGACCGCACAAGAGCTGCTCGGGGTCATCGGTGAGGTCATCAACGAGGCCCTGGCCGAGGCCGAGGTGCCCGCTGAGGACATCGCCGCCGTGGTCGCCGCGAGCCCTGGCATCGTCGACGAGCACACCGGCCGGGTCCAGCTGGTCCCGAGTGTGCCGGGCTGGTCGGCGATCGACCTGATCAAGCACGTCCGCGGTCTGCTCGACTGCCCGGTCATGCTGGACAACGACGCCAACCTGGCCGCGCTGGCGATCGCCGCCGCCCGCGGTGGGACCGGCACGCTGCTGGCGGTCCAGTGGGGTGAGCGGCTCGGAGCCGGCATCGTCATCGACGGCCGGTTGCACCGTGGCACCGGCGCGGCCGGTGAGATCGGCTTCATCGCCACCGACACGGACGACGTGATCAACCCCGAAGACAGCCGCGGCCCCTTGGAGCGTGCGGTCGGTTCGGAAGCGATCGCGGCGCTGGGTCGTCAGGCTGCGCTGGACAACCCGCAGTCGCGGCTGGCCGAGCTGGGTGGAGAGCAACTGGACACCGCGGACGTGTTCGCCGCTGCGGCGGAGCGTGACCCGGTGGCGCAGGCCGTCGTACAGCAGGTCGCCCGGACGTTCGCACGCGCGTTGGCGCCATCCGTGCTCGTGCTGGACCCGACCGCGGTGGTCATCGGCGGTGGTGTCGCCCGCGCCGGCGCGGTACTGCTGGACGCCATCTCGGACCAGTTGCGCCTGCTGACGCTCAACCACCCGAAGCTGGAGCTCTCCGCCCTGGCCGAGGACGCCGTAGTCACCGGCGCCATGCGCATGGCCCTGGACGAGGTCTGGCAACGCAAACTGCCAACACCGGCGATGACCAGCACTACCTAGGGTTATCGGCGGACTGCGGCGGCGATGGCGTCGGGGCGGTCGAGGTGGACCAGGTGGGCGGAGTCGGCGAGGACCTCGACTGTTCCGCCTAGGGCGTCAGCCAGGCGTTGCTGGCCGGCCAGCCAGCTGTTGGCGGTGAAGCGCGACGTACCGCCGGTCGCCACCAGGAGAGACGTCGGAGCGATCGCACCGACCGGACCGGCCACCAGCTTGGCCACCTCCGCGGCCAGCTCCCAGCTGCCCGCGAGCTCGTCCCAGAACAGCAGCCACGACCTGTCCCCGCCGTACCGGGCCTTGGCCGTTGCTTTCGACAACAGGTCGTGGTTCGACGTGCTGCCGAGCCGCACGATCAACCGTCGTACCGCAGGACCCAACAGCTGCGGTACTCCGACCCGTCCGAGGAACCGCGCCATTGCGCGAACCACCCGGTCGCCACGCTTCCCGGGGTAGAACGCACGCCACCCCGTCTCCGATGTGAGGCTGCTGTCGACCAGCACCAACCGGGTGACCTCGAGTGGCCGCGTCAACGCCCAGCGCAGTGCCGCCAGTCCGCCGATCGAGTGCCCGATCAGTCCGAGCTCCGCATCGGGCCGTACGCCGACAGCCGCCCGCAACGCGTCCACGTCCGACGTGATCGGCGTACGCCACGGATCGATGACGCGAACGTCCTCGTCGGGGAGCAACTCGACGAGCCGGCTGAACTCCTCCGGAGTCTCAGCCAGCCCAGGCACCACGATCCATGTCACGCTCATTGAGATAAAGCGTGCCTCAATGCTGGTAACACTGTCCCCAGCATTAAGCAGACAAGCGCGATCGAGACCCGCTGCAGGATGCCCGGAGCGTCCAGTTCGTTGCCGGCGAGGACGTCGCTCCCGGTCTGGACACCGAGCCACGTCTGCGTCACCGCGACCGCTCCGGCCAGTACGGCGACGACCTTGGCCCACGGTCCACCCCAGCCGAACCGCCGGAGTACGAGGACCGCGAAGACGCCCATCGCGATGCTGCCGAGACCTGCGAGGGTCGAGGTCACCTCATGGAGCACCAGCGCCACCCCGACCTGGCCGTTCGCCTCTGCTGCTCGGCACGCCCCACTGGCCGACGGCGCGCAGTCCATCGGCGAGAACGAGTCGAACAAGGTGCCGAGCCCGAACACCGCCGTACTGATCAGCAGACCGGTCAGCTCCCGCTGCGACCGCGCCGCGGGCCTGGCCAGCAGTACGGCGACCAGCAGCAACACGCCCGTGGCGAAATCCATCCCGCGCGCGTAGGGACTCGTGGACTGGTCCCGCGCCCCCAGCTCGCTCAGGAATGAGCTGTGGACGTCCAGCGGGAAGCCGGCCGCCGCCTCGAGCAGCAGGCTGCAGTAGAGCACGCCTGCGGCAAGCATCAGGTTGCGGATGAGGCGGTACGGGACGGCGGCCATACACAACACCGTCGCATGTCAACCAAAGTCTTGACTGTGGCGTCAGCTGTACTGTCGGGGTAGTGCTAGGTCGACCGAAGTCGCAGCGAACTAATGGGATGATCGGCTGGTGCGGTCGGAACAAGCAGCAGTGATCCCGGTGTGGCAGCACCGAGCCGCGGTCTGGGTGGGCCGCGTCGTCGTGCTCGCCTCCGTGTGGTCGTTCATCGCCATTCCGCTGCACGTTGGCGCGCCGAAGTTCGTCAAACACGTCGACTTCGCGTTCGACTTCGTCGGCATCCCGGCCGGGCACACCATCTTCTCCGCCGTCTACCTCGCGGTGGTCGGCAGCGCATTGCTGCGCGGTAAGCGAGCCGCGCTGCTCTGGGTGCTGTGGGTCTTCGAGGCGCTCTGGTTCCTCGCGCAGGTCGCCGGGATCGCGTTCACCAGCGTCCGGCTGGCCAACCCGACGGACGCGGACCTGCTCCGCGACTTCGGGCCGGCGAGCGTCGAGGACCTGGAGTGGGGCATCGTCCAGGCGGTCGTGGTGGCCGCGATCGTCATCCTGCTGTGGAAGATCCGCGGCGCCTTCCCGGCCCGGCTCGCGCCCGGTAGCCGGCGGCTCGCGGTCGGCGCGCTGGTGTTCGGCATGCTGATCTCGATCGCGGTCAGCGTCACCCTCACCCAGATCTTCCCGCGCACGCTCAGCGGGCAACGGCAGAAGATCGGCTGGGCCGTGATCGCCGCGCTCGGCCAGTCGCGCAGCAAGATGGGCGGGCACGAGGGCCACGGCTGGATCGGCCTGACCGTCGGCGCGATCTCGGCGGCCTCGCTGGTCCTGGCGTTCTGGATCTTCCTCCGCTCGGTCCAGCGGGTCCGGTACCTCACCCAGCCCGAGGAACTCGAGGTACGGCGCCTGCTCCTGCTGCACGGCGAGCGGGACTCCCTCGGGTACTTCGCCACCCGCCGGGACAAGGCGGTCGTGTTCTCACCGGACAACGACGCCGCGATCGCGTACCGGGTGGTGAACGGCGTCAGCCTGGCCAGTGGCGATCCGCTCGGCGACCCGGTTGCCTGGCCCGCCGCGATCCAGCGCTGGCTCGCCGAAGCCCGCAGGTACGGCTGGTCCCCGGCGGTCCTGTCGGCGAGCGAAGAGGCAGCGCAGGCGTACGTCGACGCGGGCCTCCGCGCACTGTCGATGGGCGACGAGGCGATCATCGACGTCGCGGACTTCACCCTCGAAGGCCGCACGATGCGACCGGTGCGCCAGGCCGTGACGCGGGTGCAGCGGGCCGGGTACCACGCCGAGGTCGTACGGCACGGAGACCTGTCCCCGGAGACGTTGGCGCAGTACGTCCACCTTGCGGAGAAATGGCGCGGGGCGCGGACCGAGCGCGGGTTCTCGATGGCGCTCGGGCGGCTCGGCGATCCGTCCGACGCACGCTGCGTGATGGTGATCGCGCGGGACGCCGACGGCGTCGTCCGCGGGCTGCTGTCGTTCGCCCCGTGGGGTGTCCGGGGTGTGTCGCTGGACCTGATGCGGCGCGACCCCGAGTCCGTGAACGGGTTGATGGAGTTCATGGTGACCTCGCTGATCGACGCCTCCCGCGACCTCGGCGTCCACCGGATCTCGCTGAACTTCGCGATGTTCCGGGAGATCTTCAGCGACGCCGAGCGGGTCGGCGCGGGACCGGTACTGCGGCTCACGAACGCGTTGCTGACCGCGGGATCGCGCTTCTGGCAGCTGGAGAGTCTGTACCAGTCGAACGAGAAGTACTTGCCGCGCTGGTCGCCGCGGTTGATGTGCTACTCGCGCGGCGCGTCGCTCGCGCAGGTGGTGCTGGCGGCCGGCACCGCGGAAGGCTTCCTGCCCGCGCCGCGGCCGTGGACCCGCGTCGACAGTGTCGAGGCGGCCGAGCGGCACGCGATCATGGCCGCGGACGGTCGCGCGTTCGCCACCGCCGTACACGAACAGGAAGTGGAGTTGCTGCGGCCGGCGTTGCCGACGCGGAAGCTCACCGAGCAGGAGCAGATCCGGCGTACCAAGCTCGCCGAGCTCGTTGCTGCGGGCATCGACCCGTACCCGGTCGAGGTGCCGCGGACGGAGACGCTGGAACGCGTCCGGGAGCTGTACCCGAACCTGCCGCCGGACCATCACACCGGGCACACGGCGTCCGTGACCGGCCGGGTGCTGCGGATGCGGAGCCACGGCGGCCTCGCGTTCGCGCAGTTGCAGGACGGGCTCACGCAGCTCCAGGTGATGCTGACGGCCGAGTCCTGCGGCGACGTACCGCTGGACCAGTGGCAGCGACTTGTCGACATCGGCGACCACGTGAGCGTCACCGGCGAGGTCGTCACGAGCCGCCGGGGTGAGCTGTCGATCGCCGCGACGTCGTGGAGGATGGCGGCGAAGTGCCTGCACCCGCTGCCCGACAAGCGGAAGGGATTCACCGACCCCGAGGCGCGCGTCCGGCAGCGGCACCTCGACCTGGTGATGAACCCCGACTCGCTGCGGATGATGCAGCAGCGCAGTGCCGCCGTACGGGCCGTTCGCAACGGTTTCGAGACGCGCGGGTTCATCGAGGTCGAGACGCCGATGCTGCAGGCGGTGCACGGCGGCGCGAACGCGCGGCCGTTCGTCACGCACATCAACGCCTACGACACCGAGCTGTTCCTGCGGATCGCGCCCGAGTTGTTCCTGAAGCGGCTGAGCGTCGGCGGGATGGGCAAGGTCTTCGAGCTGAACCGGAACTTCCGCAACGAGGGCGCCGACGCGACTCACAACCCGGAGTTCACCTCGGTCGAGGCCTACCAGCCGTACGCCGACTACCACGTGATGCGCGAACTCACCCGGGAGTTGCTGATCGAGGCCGCCACCGCGGTGCACGGCAAGCCCGTCGTACGCCGGGACGGCGAGGAGATCGACATCTCGGGCGACTGGCCGGTCGTCACCGTCCACGACGCCGTCGGCCAGGCCGCCGGTACGGCGATCGACTCGGAGACCCCCGCGGACCAGCTCCGGGCGTTGTGCGCGGAGCACGGCGTCCACACGACGTTCGAGATGTCGGCCGGCGAACTCGTGCTGGAGCTGTACGACGAGCTCGTCGAGCCGAACACCACACTGCCGACGTTCTACACCGACTTCCCGCTCGAGACGTCCCCGCTGACTCGCAACCACCGCACGAATCCACGGCTCGCCGAGCGCTGGGACCTGGTCGCGTTCGGCGCCGAGATCGGTACGGCGTACTCCGAGCTCGTCGACCCGATCGAGCAGCGCCGCCGGCTCACCGAGCAGTCCCTGAAGGCCGCCGCCGGCGACCCCGAGGCGATGTCGCTGGACGAGGACTTCCTGTCGGCGCTCGAGTACGCGATGCCTCCGACCGGCGGCCTGGGCATCGGCGTCGACCGGGTCATGATGATGCTCACCGGCCAGAACATCCGCAGCACGCTGGCCTTCCCGTTCGTCCGTCCCGCACCACGGGATTGATGCCTTACCCTTACAGCTCACGGGTTGGGGACCTGGGGGGCTGGGGTGGGGATGAAGCGCTGGGTTGCGCTCTGTGCTGGGGTGGGTCTGGTGGCGGGTTGCGGTGCGGAACCGGAGCCTGCGCCGAGCCCTGTCGCGACGTCTTCTTCGAGTAGTGCCGCGCCGGCGCCGACGTCATCGGTGCCGGTTGCGGGGCCGTTGAATGCGGCGGCTTATCAGGCTGAGCTGACCCGGATCGACCAGGTGCTCGCCGGGCCGGGGCGAGCGCTGACCCGGGTCCGGACGGCCGAGGGTCTGAGCGACGCGGTGAGCACGCTCGGGGAGTCGCTCAACACGATCGCGGTCCGGCTGTCCGCGCTGACGGTGACGTCCCGGCTGACCGGCGTCCACGCGCTGCTGCAGGAGCGCATCGGTGTGGCCGCGATGCGGCTGACGAGCGCGGTGGAGAAGACCGAGGAGGATGCGCGCTGCGGCGGTGCGGCGTACACCTCGCAGAAGGCGCAGCGGCAGGTGCGGGCCGACCTGAGCACCGCTCTCGTGCAGCTGCAACGGCTCAAGCTGACGTTCGGCACAACGCTGCCCGATCCGGGGCCCGCGCCGGAGCAGGTGCGACCCGACAACGGCGAGGTCCTGGTACGGCGTGACCCGGAGGGGACGGGGCGGCTCAAGATCACCAACGGTACGACGAAGGACGTCGCGATCTCGATCGTCGGCGACGGCACGCCACCGGGTACTCCGCAGGTGATGGTGTATCTCCGGGCGACCCAGTCCACGACCGTGAACCGGCTCGGCGGCGCGTACCGCCTCTACTTCAAGGGCGGCGCGGACTGGGACGCGGAGCACCGCAAGTTCCGGGCGGACTGCTCGTTCAAGAAGTTCGACCAGATCTTCGGCAAGAACCAGGCCTGGCAGGTCAACCTGCAACCCCGCCCAGGCGGCAACGCCGCCACCACCGAGGTCGAGGCGTACTAGAGCCCGAGCTTGTCGAGCAGGGAGCCGACGATGCCGCCGAGGAGTCCGGGGTCGTCCGGGTCGTCAGGCGGTGGCGGCGGAGGAGTCGGGGTGGTGGTGGTGGGCGGCGCGGTGGTCGGCTTCGTCGGGGGCGCGGTCGGGGTGCTCGATGCGGTCGGGCGACTGGTCGGCGCGGTCGTCGCCTTCGTGGGCGGCGGCGCGGTCGTGACCGTCGGGGGTCGCTTGGTCGCGGGCGGAGCCGTGGGTTCGGTGGTCTCGACGATCTGCGGCGTCGCCGTACCGGGGACGATCGTCGGGTACGGCGTACTGGTGACACCGACCGGTAGCTGCGTCTCGCCCGGTTTGGTTGCTGTCGGCAACGGCGTCACGGCGGCACTGGGTGCCACGCCGGGTGTGGGAACCGGAGTCGGGCTGGTCCGGGGCGGGAGTCCAGGGATGTTCTGCGTCGGCTCACCGGGCTGCGGGCCGGCGATCGGCGAGGCCGGCTTCGGCCCGCCGCCGGGCAGTGGCAGGAACCCGGCACCGATCCGCGGACCGCCCAGCAGGGCGATGAAGACCAGCACGAGGTAGCCGAGCAGCAGGAAGCCGGCGCCGGCGGCAGCCTGGCGACGGTGCCGCGGGTTCTGCCAGGGCGGGCGGCGGAAAGCCGTGACAGACATCGGTTTCACAAGACCCGGAGCGTATCGGTTAAGGAGTCGATTCAAACAGCCCTTGGAAGAAATTCCACGTCAAAGCGAAATCTTCCGGGAAATCCGCTACCAGCTACGCGACCGTAGGAATGCAGTGCGTTAGCTGATTGGTCAGAGCAATGCCTGCAGGCCGATGACCGACAGCAGGCGGAGCTTCTCGGCGGCCTCGGTGTTCGGGGCGGCGGTGTAGACGACCATGCGCAGGTCACTGCCCGGCACCGCGAGCACGTCACAGTCGATGTCGAAGGTGCCGACGTCCGGGTGCCGGATCGTCTTCCGCTCGCTCTGGTGGAAGCGGACGACCGGCCGCTCCCACAGTTGCGCGAACTCGTCGTACCCGGCACGGAGTTCCTCGATCAACGCCTTGAGATCCGGATCGCGCGGATAGCGGGCGAGGGACGCGCGCAAATCCGTCACCATCGCGTTCCGGAAATTCTGCTGCTGTTCCGGCGTCATGACGACGCGGTCGCCCGGATCCACGAAATGCCGGTAGACGATGTTTCGCCACTGCCCCTGCCACGGCGAGAAATCGCCGATCAGCGCGGCGAACAGCGGGTTCCAGGTGATCACCGTCCAGGCGGCGTCGGTGACGCACAGCGGCGCGCCCTCCAACTGGTCCACGATCCGCTGCACACCGGGCGGGATGTACGCCGACACTCGCCCGGGCGACGGCTCGACCTCACCCGCGAGCACGAACAGATGGTTGCGCTCGGCATCGGACAACCGGAGCGCGCGGGCCAGCGCGGTCAGGACCTGGGCCGACGGCGAGTCCGACCGGCCCTGCTCCAGCCGGACGATGTAGTCGACCGACAACCCGGCGAGGTGCGCCAACTCCTCGCGCCGCAGGCCGGGAGCCCGCCGCTTGCCACCGGCCGGCAGGCCGACCTCCGAAGGCGCGACCCGATCACGCCACGCGTGCAACGTCCGCCCGAGCTCGCCCATGCCCCCAGTATCCCGGGTTCACCACGTTTCAGCCTGGTACTGCCGTTACTAGCATTCGATGACGTTGACGGCGAGGCCGCCGCGGGACGTCTCCTTGTACTTGATCTTCATGTCGGCGCCGGTCTCGCGCATGGTCTTGATGACCTTGTCGAGGGTGACCACGTGGACGCCGTCGCCGTGCATCGCCATCCGGGTCGCGTTGATCGCCTTCACCGACGCCATCGCGTTCCGCTCGATGCACGGGATCTGCACCAGTCCGCCGACCGGGTCGCAGGTCAGGCCGAGGTTGTGCTCCATCGCGATCTCGGCGGCGTTCTCGACCTGTTCCGGCGTACCGCCGAAAACCTCGCACAGACCGGCGGCGGCCATCGAGCAGGCGGACCCGACCTCGCCCTGGCAGCCGACCTCGGCGCCGGAGATCGACGCGTTCTCCTTGTACAGCACGCCGATCGCCCCGGCCGCCAGCAGGAACCGGACCACGCCGTCCTCGGTCGCCCCGGGCACGAAGCGCCGGTAGTAGTGCAGTACGGCGGGAATGATGCCGGCGGCACCGTTCGTCGGGGCCGTGACGATCCGGCCGCCGGACGCGTTCTGCTCGTTGACCGCGAGCGCGAACAGGTTCACCCAGTCCATCACCTTGAGCGGGTCGACCGACCACGGGTCCTGGGTGAGCTTCTTGTGCAGGGCGTGGGCGCGGCGCGGCACCTTGAGTCCGCCGGGCAGGATGCCTTCGGTCTCGCAGCCTTCGCGGACGCAGTCCTGCATCACCTGCCAGATGTGCAGCAGCCCGGCGCGGACCTCGTCCTCGGTCCGCCAGGCGAGCTCGTTCGCGAGCATCACCTCGCTGATCGACAGCTGCGACTCGCGGCACCGGTCGAGCAGCTCCGCGCCGGTGGTGAACGGGTACTTCAGCGGGGTGGTGTCCGGCACGATCCGGTCACCCGCGGCAGCGGTCTCGTCGACGACGAATCCACCGCCGACCGAGTAGTAGGTGCGCTCCCGCAGTACCGCCTTGTCGGCGTCACGGGCGACGAACATCATCCCGTTCGGGTGGTACGGGAGCGCCTTGCGGCGGTGCATGAGCAGGTCGGTGTTCTCGTCGAACGCGATCTCGTGGGTGCCGGCCAGCAGGATCCGGCCGCGTTCGCGGATCGTCTCGACGCGGGCGTCGACCGAGTGTGTGACCGACCGTCTCGGGGTCAGCGCCCTCGAGACCGAGCAGGACGGCCTTGTTGCTGCCGTGCCCGTGCCCGGTGGCGCCGAGCGAGCCGAAGAGCTGGGCCTCGACGGTCGTCGTCGCGGCCAGCAGGCCGTCGTCGGCGAGACCGCGTGCGAACGTGCGGGCCGCGCGCATCGGTCCCACGGTGTGGGAGCTCGACGGGCCGATCCCGATACTGAACAGGTCGAAGACGCTGATCGCCATCGTGTGGAGGTTCCTTCCGGTCGTCGTTGACCGTTTGGTGTCCTCCCCGCTCTGTCAGGCGGATGCCTTCCAGAGGTGCCTCGCCCGCGCGGTGAAGGTGCCTGAGAGATTCTTGGGGAGAGTTGCTCCTACGGCGCCCGGTTCGTGGCCGGGTCTCTCCCGCACGGGTTCATGCGGCTGTTTCTGCTGTGGACGGTACGGCGGTCTGCTGGGCGGCGTCAATCCGGCCCGTGCGGACTGCCCAGATCTCGAAGAACCAGGTGAACAACGGGGGAATGCTGGCCGCCAGCGCGGCCAACGTCACCGGCCAGGACCATCGCAACGGGCCGCGCACAGCCAGCACGGTGACGACGTAGGCGATGAAGATGCCGCCGTGGATCGGGCCGAAGATCTTCACCCCGATCTCGTTGTCGGACAGCACGTACTTGAACAGCATCCCGATCAGCAGTCCGGTCCACGAGATCGCCTCGGCGATCGCCACCGTCCGGAACCACGCCGCATGTTTGGTACTCATCAACAGCGACCCTAACAAGGCCCCCAAGCCGCGTTCGGGGTCGCACGGGGGCGGCTCCCTGATGCCGTCGAGCAAGCGATTGCCGAAGGATCGGCGGCATGACGTTCACCCAGCGCGCCGTCACCGGCGCCGTACTGCTCGGCGTCGCGACCGCCGGGCTGACCACGCTCCCCACAGCGCAGCAGCAACGACGACGACACGACCAGGGTGCAGTGGACCGACTGCAAACCCGAGGGCAAGGACGACCCCGAAGAGGTCCTCGGCTCGCAGTGCGCGACGCTCCAGTTGCCGGTCGACTGGCGCGACCCCGACGGTCCCACGTTCGACTTCGCGATCGCCCGCCGTACGGCGAAGGTGCCGAGCGAACGCGTCGGCGTCCTCGTGTTCGGCCCAGGTGGTCCCGGCGACTCGGGGGTCGACCGGATCAAGACCGGGATCGACCGGTTCAGCACCGACCTGCAGGACCGCTTCGACATCGTCAGCTTCGACCCGCGCGGTATCGCGCGCAGCAACCCGGTGCGCTGCTCGGCCGAGCTCCTCAACAAGCAGCCGTCGCCGATCATCAAGAGCGCTGCCGAGTTCACATCCACGATCACCTACAACCGGCAGCTCGCCACGGACTGCCGCGAGCACACCGGCCCGCTGTACGACCACATCGACACCTGGCAGACGGTGCGCGACGTCGACGCGGTACGGCGAGCGCTCGGCGAGTCCACGATCTCTTTCCACGGCAGCTCGTACGGGACGGTGCTCGGAGCGCAGTACGCCGAGACGTACCCGCACCGGGTCCGCGCGATGGTGCTGGAGAGCGTGAGCGATCACAGCTCGTCCAAGACAGGTGCCTTCCTCGACGACCAGGCTGTCGCGGTCCAGGACTCGTTCGACGAGTTCGTGAAGTGGTGCGACGCCACGACGACCTGTGCACTGCACGGGCGCGACATCCACGCTCTCTGGGCTGACCTACTGGCGAAGTCGCCTGACCCGTTCACGCTGAGCTTCTCCGTGTTCCGAGCGCTCTACGGACCGCAGTGGCCGGCGCTGGCCGAGATGCTGAAGGCAGGGGCCACTCCCCCCAAGCCGGTGCAGACGGGAGTCGCGCCGTACCCGCTGGCGGTGTTCTGTCAGGACTGGAACCTGCCGGTCCGCAGCTACCGCGAGTACGCCGGACATCTCCAGCGGCTCGCTCGGAACAACCAGGACATGCGCTACCCCGGTCAGCTGATGGCTGTGTCCATCTGTCTCGGTTCACCGCCCGCGAACAACCCGCAGCACCAGCTGAAGGTCCGTGGGCTCAAGACGCCCGTACTGCTCGCCAACGCGATCCACGACCCGGCCACTGGCTACGCGTGGGCGCAGAGCGTGGAGCGGCAGCTCGGACGGTACGGCGTACTGCTGACGTACGAGGGCTGGGGTCACGGGAGCTACTCGAAGAGCCCGTGCATGACGAGCACGATCGACGACTACCTGATCGCGCGGGACGTACCGGAGCGCGGCAGCAGCTGTGCCGCCGTACCGCCCGCCGGGTGACGGGTCAGACCGGTACGCCGGTCACTTCGAGCACCCGGTCGAGGTGATCACCCCGAACCAGCCGGCCGGACATCAGCCGGAGCTCGGCGCAGGCGCTCTGCAACGCCTGCGTCTGAGTCCGGCAGTTGTCTACGAACCAGAACGGATCGTCCGGCTGCGGATCGTCGGCGTCGTCGATGTCGGCGTACCAGTGCCGGCTTCCGTAGTTCATGACTCGCACTCGTAGGTTCATGCTGATTACTCCCCGTAACCCGGGATCCTGGGTCCCCCCTGGCCCCAGTCCGGGACCGAACCGGCCGGCGCGGGCTTCGCGGCCCCCCACTGCCACGCGCCCAGCCGAGTTCGGCCCTCCCCCGACCTGTACATCGTCGGCCAGCGACGAACGTTACTGCTCGTGACGAGTAATTTTGATTACAGGGCTGTTGAGGTGCGACTTGGTCCATTGTTCGAGGCCGTCGGTGGTGATTGGGAGGTCCTCGGTGAGGATCTCCAGCCGGTCCTGGTGGACGACGACGTTGTCTTCGATCCGGATGCCGATTCCGCGCAGCTCCGGCGGGACGGTCTCGTCGTTCGGGTGGAAGTACAGGCCCGGCTCGACCGCGAGCGCCATACCGGCCTCGATGGTGCCGGCGAAGTACGTCTCCGGCCGGGACGCGTCGCAGTCGTGGACGTCGAGGCCGATGTAGTGGCCGGTCCCGCAGACGATGTACCGGCGGTGCTGCTGCCCGTCCGGGCCGAGCAGCTCGTCGAGCGAGACGTCGAGCACGCCCCAGTCCCGCAGCCCCTCGGCCAGCACCCGCAGCGCTTCATACTGGAAGGCGCGGTACGGCGCTCCCACCTTGACCGCGTCCAGCGAGGCGAGCTGTGCCTTGTGCACCAGGTCGTGCACCTGCCGCTGTGCAGCGGTGTACTCGCCGCTGGCCGGGAAGGTGCGGGTCACGTCGGCGGTGTAGAGCGTGCGGGTCTCGACGCCGGCGTCCAGCAGGATCACGTCGCCTTCGTTCACGGCGCCGTCGTTGCGGACCCAGTGCAGCACCGGCGCGTGGTTGCCGGCCGCAACGATCGACGCGTACCCGACGCCGTTGCCCGCGGTCCGCGCGCGCCGGTCGAAGGTGCCCTGCAGCCAGCGCTCGCCGCCGCCACGGATCGCCTCCGGAAGCTCCCGCGCCACGTCGCCGAACGCGAGCACGCTCGCCGCAACCGCGTCACGCAGCTGGTCGAGCTCCCAGTCGTCCTTGATCCGGCGCAGCTCGGCGAGCGTCTGCCGCAGCGCGTTGCCGTCCGTGGGCGACGTCCGTACCAAGGCGTCCAGCATCGGCTCGACACCGGGAACCGACAGCATGAACGGGACCGCGCCACGTACCGCGGCCGGCAGCTCCTCGACCGGGCGGCAGGCGATCTGCAGCGCGTCCGACCAGTCCTTCAGGCCCGGCACCGGGCCGATCCACAGCTCACCGTCGCGGGCGTTCGAGAAGAAGTCCGCCTCGTCCGGCCCGGCCGTCTCGCGGAGGTAGAGCGTCGCGTCGCCGTCCGCCGAGATGACCAGGACGGAGCCCTCGGCCTGGCAACCGGTGAGCCAGACGAAGTCGCTGTCGGCGCGGAACTGGTAGTCGGTGTCGTTCGACCGGACCGGTGCCCGACCGGCCGCGAGCGCGATCCGGCGACCCGGCAGCGCGGCGGCGAGCTTGCGCCGATGCTCCGCGGCCGCCTCCGCGAGCCCCTCCGGCACCGCCACCGAACGGTCGACCGGTCCCCAGCCACGCGAGATGAACTCCCGGAATCCCTTGGCGTCGATGGGGCGGTAGGACTTCGGCGTCTGGTCGGTCCGGTCGTCATCGGTCATGAGCTGGGCTCCCCTTTGCAGCTGACGTTGTCAAGGGCGTGTCTGATGGTGCAGCGCCGTAGCGAGGAGGTGCTCGGTGCGGTAGCTCGGCGTGCGGGGGCGAAGGTCTCGATGCGGAGCATCGTGGCCTTTGCACCCGTGCGGCGAGGTGCCGTGCCGAGTGCCCCGCAGTAGGCGCTGCGCCATCAGACACGCCCTCACATCAACTCAGGTTGTCGCGGGCGGGCGCAAGCCCTTATCCCGGAACGCGGCGAGGATGTCCTGCTCGGAGTCGAGCAGGTACTGGTGCAGGTCGGCCGCGGCCTGCTCGTACTTGCGGGCCTCGAGCAGTTCGAACAGCCCGCGGTTCCGCGGGATGTACGGCTCGTGCAGCTCGCGCGGGGTCGCGATCACGTGGAAGAGGAGCCGCAGCTCCGCGAGCAGCCGGCCCGTCATCGCGTCCATCCGGGCGCTGTCGGCGAGCCCGATCAGGTGCTGATGGAAGCGCATGTTCGCCGTACCGGCGGCCGGCCAGCGGTCCGCGGCGGCGGCGGCCTCGGCAGCTTCGACATCGTCGTGCAGGGGCTCGAGCCGGCCGGCCGGGAGCTCCGGATCACGATCGGCCAGACCGCGGACGACGTCCACTTCGAGGACGCGGCGCAGCCGGTACAGGTCGATCACGTCGTGCTCGTCCAGCTCCGGCACGAAGACGCCACGGTGCAGCTTGTAGACGAGCAGGCCCTCGTGGGTCAGCAGCCGGAAGGCCTCGCGCAGCGTGTTCCGGCTGACCTCCAGGACCTCGGTCAGCTCGACCTCGGAGAGCTGGGCGCCGGGCGGCAACGCGCCTTCGGTGATACTGCGGCGCAGGATGTCCGCGGCGCGCTCGGCCGAACTGCTCCGGTCCAGTCGCGCGACATCCGCGGCGACGGTCCGCAACCACGACTGCCGTCCGGTGTCCGCTGCAGTGTCCTCGGCCCCACCCGTACTCATGTCCGCATCATCTCAGCTGGGCCGGAAAAGTGGAACAAGCCTCTTGCAGGATTGTTCAACAATCCCTACGCTCGGGGCCAGGAGGTGGCACATGGACCTCAACGCGGACATGGGTGAAGGATTCGGCTCCTGGTCGATGGGCGACGACTCGGCGCTGCTCGACGTCGTGACCAGTGCGAACGTGGCCTGCGGCTTCCACGCCGGCGACCCGTCGATCATGCGCCGGGTGACGGCCGAGGCGGTCGAGCGCGGCGTCGCGATCGGTGCGCATGTCGGGTACGCCGACAAGGCCGGCTTCGGGCGCCGGTTCGTGGACATCGAACCGGCCGCGCTGCGCGACGAGGTGGTGTACCAGCTCGGCGCGCTGGACGCGTTCGCCCGGATCGCGGGCGATCGGGTCAGGTACGTGAAGCCGCACGGGGCGCTGTACAACACGATCGGCCACCACACCGAGCAGGCCGCCGCGGTCGTCGCGGCTGTCGCGGACTACGACAAGAGCCTTCCGGTGCTGGGGCTCCCTGGCTCGGAGTGGCTCCGGCTCGCGACCGAGGCCGGTCTGACCGCAGTACATGAGGCCTTTGCGGACCGCGCGTACACGCCGGCCGGCACGCTGGTGTCCCGGCGCTCGTCGGGTGCGGTTTTGCACGACGCGGACGAGATCGCCCTGCGCTGTACGGCGATGGCGACCGGGCAGCCGATCCGTGACAACGAAGGCGGCTCGCTGGTGGTCGACGCGGCGTCGATCTGTGTGCACGGCGACACTCCGGGAGCTGTGGAGATCGCTCGCCGGGTGCGTGGCGCGGTGGAGGGAGCGGGCGTGACGTTGCGCCCGTTCACCGGCTGATGCGTCTTCTTCCGTCGGGTGATCGGGCGTTGCTGGTCGAGCTCGACGATCTCGACGAGGTGCTCGGGTACTACACCGCGCTGACCGCGGATCCGCCGGCGGATGTGGTGGACGTCGTACCGGCCGCGCGCACCGTGCTGGTCACGACGTCGGGGAGTCTCGACGTACTGTCTCGAGCTCTGCGTGCGGTCACCCCGATCGCCGGGGCGCAGGCGTCGGGCGACCTGATCGAGATCCCGGTCGTCTACGACGGCGAGGACCTGTCGGACGTGGCACAGCTGCTCGGATGTACGGCGGCCGAGGTGGTCGAGCGTCATACCGGGGACGAGTGGACGGTGGCGTTCTGCGGGTTCGCACCCGGGTTCGGGTACCTGACGTCGGCCGGCGCGTGGGACATCCCGCGGCGCGAGTCGCCGCGGACGAAGGTGCCGACGGGCGCCGTCGCGCTTGCGGGAGAATTCAGCGGTGTGTATCCCCGTGAGTCGCCGGGCGGCTGGCAGTTGATCGGCCGTACGTCGGTGCGCATCTTCGACTCGTCCCGCGACCCCGCCGCGCTGTTCCACCCCGGGCGCCGGGTCCGGTTCGTCGACGCGGGTCGTGGATGAGCAGCCTGACCGTTCTCGAACCGGGGCCCTTGGCAACGATCCAGGACCGCGGACGGGCCGGCCAGGCGGCGCTCGGCGTACCTCTGTCGGGCGCGTGCGATCGAGCGTCCTACTCGTTGGCGAACCGGCTGGTCGGCAATCCCCTCGGTGCGGCCGCGATCGAGGTCACGTACGGCGGCCTGGTGGTGCACGCCGACACAGATCTCGTCGTCGCGATCACGGGCGCGCCATGTAGCGGCGTACCGCTCAACGCACCGACCACGCTGCGCGCGGGTCAGGTACTGCGTCTTGGAGCACCGGCGAGCGGACTCCGGACGTACGTCGCCGTCCGCGGCGGGATCGACGTACCCGCGGTCCTCGGCTCCCGCTCCACCGACTTGCTGTCCGGCCTCGGGCCGGCGCCGCTCGTCGCGAATCAGACGCTGCCGGTCGGGTCGTCCGTCGAGCCGATGCCCGGGGTCGACCTGGCTCCGGTCGCGCATCCGACCGACGGGACGGTCGTACTGCGGGTTTCCCCGGGACCGCGACGCGACTGGTTCACCGACGCGGGCTGGGCGTCGCTCGTGTCGCAGGTTTATGAGGTGAGCAGCAACAGCAACCGCGTCGGCGTACGGCTCGACGGGGAGCCACTCGAACGCGCCCGCACCGGCGAACTCGCCAGCGAAGGCATGGCCCGCGGCGCAATCCAGATTCCACCGTCCGGCACGCCGGTCATCTTCCTCGCAGACCATCCCGTCACCGGCGGCTACCCGGTCATCGCGTACGTCACCTCGGCGGACCTGGACGCGTGCGCCCAGGTCCGCCCCGGCCAGCCGGTGCGGCTGCTCAGTTCGTAATACGCCTGCGCATCTCGTCGGCGAAGGTGTCTTGGGCGTGGCGCATTTTGGCGGCCTCTTCGGGGTCGCCGAACAGGGCCGGGACGGTGCTCGGGTCGACGTCGTCGATGTGGGTCTGCAGCCACCAGATGTTGCCCAGCGGGTCCCTCACCCGGCCGCCGCGGTCGCCGGTGATTCCGGAGTACATCAGGTCGGTCACGACGGTCGCGCCGGCGTCGATCGCCCGCTGGAACGTCCGCTCGACGTCGTCGACGTACACGCTCAGGAAGCTCGGGGTATCCGGCCATTCCGGCGCCGCGTCGAACGTCATCAGGACCGACGCGCCGACGGTGATCTCGGCGTGGCCGACCGTACCGTCCTGGTTCGGCCACCGCCCGCTCGTCCGCACCTCGAAGGTCCGCTCCACGAAGTCCAGGAACCTGTCGGCCCCCTTCACCGCGACGTACGGCGTAATGGTCGACTTACCGCCCGGGATCTGCTGTGTTGTCATGCCTCCAGTCTGAACAAGGAAGCGGACAGGTTCTGTCCTCTACATTTTCTTGTCCGGGAGCCCGGGGACGGGACAGGATGGGCGGTATGACGGAGAGTTCTGGAACGCCAGGTATCGACAGCACTGTTCCCCCGAGCGGTACCGGATGCGTTGAGTGTCTGCAGGTCGACGGCTGGTGGTTCCACCTCCGCCGGTGCGCGGAGTGCGGTCACATCGGCTGCTGCGACTCCTCCCCCGCCCAGCATGCCTCCGGCCACGCGAGCGAGACCGGGCACCAGATCGTCCGCAGCTTCGAGCCCGGCGAGGACTGGTTCTGGCACTACGGCGAGTCCCAGTACTACGACGGGCCTACCCTCGCCCCACCAGCCTCCCGCCCCGAAACCCAACCCGTCCCCGGCGGCAACGTCCCCACCAACTGGCAATCCCAACTCCACCGCTGACCGCACTCCGCCGGCGGACCAGGTCAGCCGGGCCTAGAGGACGAAGCCGGTGGGGAAGGGGTCGTCCGGGTCGAGCAGGTAGTTGGCGGTGCCGGTGATCCAGGCCCGGCCGGTGACTGTGGGGACCACGGCGGGGTGGGGACCGACTGTGGTTTCTTCGATCAGGCGGCCGGTGAAGCGGGTGCCGATGAACGACTCGTTGACGAAGTCGGTGTCGAGGGCGAGCTCACCACGGGCATGGAGCTGCGCCATCCGGGCCGACGTACCGGTGCCGCACGGTGAACGGTCGAACCAGCCGGGGTGGATCGCCATCGCGTTCCGGGAGTCGGCGCCGTCGAGACCGGGCGCGGTGAACTGCACGTGCTTGCAGCCGTTGATCCCGGGATCGAGCGGATGCACCGGACGATCGGTGGCGTTGATCGCGTCCATGATGTCCAGCCCGGCCCTCAGGATGCGGTCCTTCTCGGCCCGATCGAACGGGATCCCGAGCTGCTCCAGCGGCAGGATCGCGTAGAAGTTCCCGCCGTACGCCATGTCGTAGGTGACGCGACCCAGCCCGGGCACCTCGACCGAGGCGTCCAGAGCATGCGAGTACGACGGAACGTTGCGCAACGTCACGTGCTCGGCGCGACCGTTGCTGACGGCAACGTCAACCACGACGAGGCCGGCCGGCGTGTCCAACCGGACCTCGGTCACCGGCTCCGTCACCTCGACCATGCCGGACTCGACCAGCACCGTCGCGACCCCGATCGTGCCGTGTCCGCACATCGGCAGCAGTCCGGAGACCTCGATGTACAGCACGCCCCAGTCCGCGTCGGCCCGCGTCGGCGGCTGCAGGATCGCGCCGCTCATCGCCGGATGACCGCGCGGCTCGTTCATCAGGAACAACCGCAGGTCGTCCAGGTGCTTGATGAAGTACTCGCGCCGCTCGGCCATCGTCGCACCGGGCACCACGCCGACCCCGCCGGTGACGACGCGGGTCGGCATGCCCTCGGTGTGCGAGTCGATCGCGGTGATCGTCCGGACGGACCTCATACCAGTGACTCCACTGCTTTCTTCATGTCCTGCTCCAGCTGCGCGACGTGCTCGGGAACCAGCGGCCCGCGCGGCGGCCGGCACGGTCCACCGAACCGTCCGACGTAGTCCATGCCGTACTTGATCGCCTGGACGAACTCGGTCCGCGAGTCCCACCGGAACGCGGCGACCAGCGGCTCGTACAACGCGCGGGCCTCCTCCAGCTTGCCTTGCGTGGCGAGCTCGAACAACTGAACGGATTCCTTCGGGAACACGTTCGGGAAGCCGGCGAACCAGCCGGTCGCACCCATCAGGAGCGCTTCGAGGGTCAGGTCGTCGGCACCGGCGATCACGGCCAGGTCCGGCGCCAGCTCGCGGATCTCCAGGATCCGCCGTACGTCACCGGAGAACTCCTTCACCGCGACGATGTTCTCGATCTGCGCGATCTCCGCGAGCAGGTCCGGGGTCAGGTCGACCTTGGTGTCGAGCGGGTTGTTGTAGACCATCACCGGCAGTCCGGCCTTCGCGACCTCGGTGAAGTGCGCGATCACCTCGCCCCGGTTCGCGCGGTACATGGTCGGCGGCAGGCAGAGCACACCGTCCGCGCCGTCCTCGGCGGCCTTCTCCGCCCAGGCGCGCGCCTGGTGGGACCCGACGCCGTGGACGCCGATCACCACGACACCGTCGTCACCGACGGCCTCGATCGCGGTCTTCGCCACAGCGCGACGCTCGTCGTCGGAGAGTGACGAGTACTCACCGAGCGACCCGTTCGGCCCGACGCCACGGCAGCCGTTGTCGACCAGCCAGCGGCAGTGCTCGGCGTACTTGTCCAGGTCCGGGCGCAATCCCGCCGGCGCCGACGCGTCCTCGACGTACGGCAGCGCGGTCGCGACGATCACGCCTTCCAGCTTCTCGCTCATTGTTCCTCCATGGTTTCGTCCAGCACGGTTTCTGGTGATTCCGCGACCTCGGCGTCCGCCAGATCCCGCAGCCTCACTGGTACGGCGATCGGTCGTTTCATGCTCGGTTTCGGTACGTCGCCCGGCGCGGCCAGCAGGGCTGCGACGGTGCGCGAACACACCCGCCCCTGGCACATCCCGAGCCCTGCGCGACTGCTCAGCTTCATCGCCCGCCCGTCGTCCAGCCCACGCTCCTGCGCGGCGGCTTCGATCTGCCCGCGCGTCACTTCCTCACACCGGCAGACGAGCGTGTCCGCAGTACTCCAACTCTTCCACCCGTCCCGCACGGGATAAGCCCGAGCCAACGCAGCAGCAAACCGCCGCCCCCGCTCAACAGCCCCGCGCACATCCGCAACCCCAGCCACCTCAGATCCGGTCGAGGGCGTGGTGGGCTGCGGTGGTGCCGGCGAGGGTGCCTTCGGCGGTGGAGAGGGCTGCGCCGCCGATGCCGGTGAGTTCGCCGGCGGCGAAGACGCCGGGGGTGGTTGTTTGCTGGTTGGCGTCGACGGCCACCGCCGGGCCGCCGTCGGGGCCGGTGGTGATCGTGCAGCCGGCGGAGACGGCGAGCTCCAGGTTCGCGGTGAAGCCGAAGCCGACACAGACGGCGTCGACCTCCACCCGGCGTTCGCTGCCACGGATCGGACGCCAATCGCTGTCCAGCCGGGCGATCGTGGCTGCCTCGACGCGGTCGGTGCCGTGCGCGGCGATCACGGTCCACCCGTGACGGAGCGGGATGCGATGGCGGGCGAGCAACGCGCCGTACCCGACGGCTTCCCGGAGCTTGCTCGGGGCAACCAATGGATCGCTGGACCAGCCCTTGCGGACCGTCGTCAGCGAGTTGGCCTCCAGGAGTGCGACGACGTGCGCGCCGACGCCGACCAACGACTCGGCGACCGGCAGCAGGAACGGGCCGGTGCCGGCGACGAGGACTTGGCGGCCGACGGCGATCCGCTGGCCCTTGGCGAGCGCCTGCGCGGCACCGGCGGTGTAGACGCCCGGAAGATCCCAACCAGGGAAGGGAAGCACGCGATCGTAGGCACCGGCGGCCAGCACGACGGACTGTGCGTCGATGGCGAACGGTTGCCGGCCACTGGCGTCTGCCGGACCGGTCTGAGCCCAAAGCCGGTGACCTTCGATCGCCCACACCGAGGTGTCCGGCAAGTACGTGATCCGCGGATGGCTGACCAGCCGGTCCCGCTGCTCGGCAAACACCTTCCACTCATGCTGCAGCCGATCCGGCCGCCGAGCAGCAAACTCCACCGGCAACTGCCGGTTGTACTGCCCGCCAACCCCCCGCCCGCTATCCACCACAAGCACCTCAGCCCCCGCATCCCCCGCCGCAACCGCAGCCGCAACCCCCGCCGGCCCAGCCCCCACCACAACAACCTCAGCAACCCTGCGCTCTTGCACCACCACAGTTGCTTCTGTGGAGACGGTTGTGGGGAGGGCGGCGCCGGATTGGGTTGTGATTGCGTCGCCGGGGGTGATTGTGCGTTGGCAGGCTCGGATGTCGGGGAGGCCGTTGACTGTGACGAGGCAGTCCTGGCAGGCGCCGATTCCGCAGAAGACTCCTCGGGGGCGGTCGTGCACGCGAGTGGTCCGCCAGGTGTCGCGACCGTTGGCCAGGAGTACGGCGGCCACCGTCTGACCCGCCTGAGCCGCGACCGGCTGCCCGTCGACAGTCACGTCCACCGCCGTCGGCGTACCGACCTCGGCCGGATCGCCCGACCGCGGGCGAAGGTATGCGCTCATGCGGCGATCACCGCCGGCCGGTCAACCCGGAACGGGGCCGGATCAACATGCGGCGAGAGGCCCAGGAACTGTTCGGTGATGAGGCGGCCGGTAGAAGGAGCCAGACCGATCCCCGCACCCTCATGTCCCGTCGCATGCCAAAGCCCGTGCAAACGCGGATCCGCCCCGATCACCGGCAAATGATCCGGTGCATAAGGCCGAAACCCGCCGTACGTCCGCATCACCGGCACGTCGCCAAGGAACGGGAACAATCCGACAGCCTTCCGCGCAAGCTCCCGCAGCACCCGCACGCGAATCGCGTCGTCGAACCCGATCCGCTCCCGGCTCGATCCGATCAACACCGTCCCGGCCCGCGTCGACTCGACCACCGTGGAAGTCTGCAGGTCAGCGTCCCCGCTGCCGACCGCGCCGACGTAGTCCGCGTCGTACACCTTGTGGCGCACGCACTCCGGCAGCGGCGCCGTCACGAGGATCATCCCGCGCCGCGGCAGCACCTCGATCGGCGCACCGGCCGCCGCACTGAACGCACCCGCCCACGGCCCACAGGCGTTGAGCACCGCACCACAAGCAATGTCGCCGTCCGACGTGTCCACTCCGACAACGCGACCACGTGACTGGCGGATCCCGAGCGCGGTGACCCCCGATCGCACTTCGCCACCGCGCTCGCGAACCGCAGCCAGCAACGCCGTTGCCGCCAGCACCGGCTGCACCTGCGCGTCGTCCGGGTAATGCACCCCGACCGTCACCCGTGGCGTGACCAACGGCTCCAGCTCGAAGACCTCCGCGGGCGTGATCACCCGCGCGGTGACCCCGGCCGCGCGCTGCTTCGCCGCGAACGCGGTCAACGGCTCCGGGTCACCGGTCGCCACCACGACGCCGCCCTTCGCCTCCCACTCCACGTCGGCGACCCACTCGGGCAGCCGGCCGCGGACGGTCTCCCACTCGGCCCGGGACGCGACGGCAAGCTCCAGCTCCGGTCCCGGCTCCTTGTCCGACACCAGCACGTTGCCCTCGCCGGACGCCGTCGTACCCGCGGCCGGGCCGTCGCGGTCGATCACCAGCACCCGCACACCGGCCGCCGACAGCGCCTCCGCGCACGCGGCCCCGACCATGCCCGCGCCGACCACCACCACGTCGGGTGTCGCGGACCGGTGCATGGCAGGCCTCCTCGGCAGGCGTTCGCTAAAATGAACGATACCGAGCGTACGCGTGCTCCCGGCGGCCGGTCAATGCACTCAACCGGACCTCATCCGGACCTTTTCCGGAACCAGCCCGGAACTGTCCCGAACTAACCCGCCAGGTGCGGCCCGCCGGCCGCCGTCGGGTACACGTCCGGCGGGTACTCGAGCAGCAGCACCGACCGCACCGGCCCGTCCACGGCCTCGTACGAGTGCGGTCCGGCCGCACGGAACGCCAGGTAGTCGCCGGGGCGGAGTTCCTCGATCTGCCCGTGAGCGTTGATCCGCAGGCATCCGGACAGGACGATGTGGTGCTCGGTCCCCGGATGACCGTCGGACTGCTGGACCGCGTCCGGCCGGATCTCCTGGTTGTAGATCTCGAACAGCCCGCCCGGGTGCTCCAGCCGCCGCAGCATCCGCAGGTCGATCGCGTCGCCGGACAGTACGTCGACGTCCGCGGACCGCACGAGCACCACGTCGGAGGCCGGCGAATCGGCCAGCAGCGCCGACACCGGTACGCCGAGAGCGTTCGACAAACTGAACACTGTCTCGATCGTCGGGTTCCCCGCGCCGGACTCGAGCTGCGACAGCGTGCCCTTCGCGATCCCGGACCGCCGGGCGAGCTCGGACAGCGAGATGCCCTGTTCGTCCCGCCGCGCCCGCAGGTTCGTCCCGAGAAGTTTTCCCGCACCCATCGCCGTCACAGCCCGGAGCATGCCACATCGACGCGGTAACTTCGGATCCGTTGCGCGCATCAACCTCATTGAGAGGAATGGTGACGATGATCTACCCGAAGCTCCTGCGAGGCCTCCCGGCGCTCGCACTGCCCTTGTCCCTGCTGGCTGTCCCGAGCTCAGCGACTGCCACCCCGACCGCGGCCGCCTGCACGATGGACCTCGGTTCCGTGACCAGCCAAGGCGTCGTCCAGTACCGCACGGTGACCGCCACCCAGCCCCTGTCGGTCTCCGCGGTCCAGCGGCAGGTCAAAGTCTTCAGCCCCGGCGAGGCCCGGTTGAGCACGATCTGGAACTGGAGCAGCAACCTGCCGTCGCTCGAGTCCGGCATCGTGGTCAAGAACACAGGTGTCATCGGACAGGCGTCGTACAACTCCAACACCGCCGAGCCGGCGGACCCGACGTTCACCCAGATCAGCGCCGGCTGGGGCCCGTACTCGGCCATCGGCCTCTCCGTCGACGAGGACCGCCGTACGGCGCGGAACCAGTTCTACGGGCTCAGCAACGGGACGATCCGCCGGTGGGTCATCAACTCGTTCGGCTGGACCCCGACCGGGCAGACCGGTGGCTTCAGCGCCGTGAAGACGTGGGCGTTGCTCGGCCAGTCCACGACGTACGACACGTTCCTGGCGACGACCCGCGGGGGCGCGCTATACACGGTCCGGCTGCCGCTGACCAAGACGATGACGCCGGTGGTCAAGCAGGTCCGTTCGCGGACCTGGCAGGCGTTCGACTACCTGATCGCCCAGCGATGCGGCCAGATCAGCACGCTCCTGACCGCAATCGACAAGGACACGGGCGCCGCGTACCTGTACGCCATGAGCCACGCGAACGGACCGTCGACGGTCATCAAACTGCTGGGCAAGCTCCCCGGCACGTACACCGACCCGATCTACTTCCTCCGCACCCACGGCACCTATCTACGCGGCGAGTGATCACGGGATGATGCGGCGCCTGCGCAGGTCGGCGAAGATGCCGTAGAACATCTGCTCGGTGTCGACGTACTCGTGGAAACCGGCCCGGCGTGACTTCGAGGCGTCGGCGAAGAAGTCGTAGTCCCACCCGAACACGAAGTCGGCGAACGGCCAGGACGACACCTCGGCGAACGACGTCGAGGTCAGGTCGTGGGACGCCTGCAACTGCTTCCAGACCGGCTCTTTGTCCGCCATCACGTCCTGCAGTGACAGCTGCAGCGGCGGCGCGACCTCCAGGCCGAACCACGCGCCGAGCTTGGGCCACAACTCGCTCCAGCGGAACAGGTCACCGTTCGTGATGTTGAACGCCTGGTTCGCCGCCGCCGGCGCGGTCGCCGCCCAGACCGTTGCCTTCGCCAACAATCCGGCGTCGGTCAGCTCGAGCAGCGAGTGGTACGCACCGGGCTTGCCGGGAAAGCGCAGCGGTACGCCGAGATCCTTCGAGAGCGACGCGTAGACGGCGATCGCGACGGCGAGGTTCATCGGGTTGCCGAGCGCGGACCCGCCGACCACGGACGGGCGCAGCGCCGACCACGTCCACGCCTTGCCCTGCTGGCGTTCCTCCAGGAAGCGCTGCTGATCGACGTTGAACTCCGGCGGCAGATGCGGCGGATCGTCCTCCCGGGCGGGCGTCTTGAACGGCCCGAGATGCGCGCCGTACACCTTGTAGCCCTGCATCAGGCTGACGTGCTGCAGTCCCCGCGCGACCGGTTCGATCGCGTCGACGACGTTGACCAGCATCGCGAGGTTCGGCGCGACGAGCTCGGCCCAGGTCGGCCGGTCCTGGTACGCGACGTAGAAGACGTGCGTCACGTCGGTCAGCCCGGACAGCTTGTCCCGGGTGTCGTCCGGGTCCAGCAGATCGACGGCGACGTGCCGCACCCGCCCGGGTACGTCGGCACCGCCGCGACGCGACAGCCCGATCACCCGCCAGTCGGGCAGCGACGCCAGATGTTCGACCAGATTCGTCCCGATCACACCGCGGGATCCGACCACCAACGCAACGTTCTCCATGACCATCAGCCTTGCTGACCTGCGGAGATAAATCCAAGGCATAGTTTTCACCGAAGCCATAAGCTGAGGGCATGGCAACGCTCAGGCAGCTGGAGTACCTCGTCACCGTGGTCGACCAGAGCTCGTTCACGAAGGCCGCCGAGCTCCTGCACGTCACCCAGCCCGCGCTCTCCCACCAGATTCGGGCCCTCGAGCGTTCGGCCGGCGGACCGCTGCTCGAGCGACTCCCCCGCAGCGTCCGCCTCACGCCGACGGGCCGCGCAATGCTTCCGCACGCGCGCGCCGCCCTGGCCGACGCGGAACGGGCTCGCTGCGCCGCCCGACAAGCCGCCGGACTCGAGGTCGGCGAGCTCCAGATCGCGACGCTCTACTCGATCACCTTGGGCGTCCTGCCGGCCGCGCTCCGCGAGTGGCGACGGACCCGCCCGAACGTCGGCATCCGTCTGTTCGAGCACCGGCATACCGACGAGCTCGTCGACGCGATGAACGCCGGCGAAGCGGACCTCGCCGTCGGGCCCGACCCCTCGAACTGGTCCGGCGTCACGCGCGTGCTCGGCACCGAAGAACTTGTCGTCGTGGTCGCCGCCGACGACCCCGCCGCGACCGGTCACACGGTCAAACTGCAGGACCTCGCGGACCGCTCCTGGGTCCACTACGCACCAGGCCACGGCCTCGCCGATGTCCTCGACAACGCTTGCGCACAAGCAGGATTCGAGCCGCGCATCGCCGTACGGACCGAACAGACCGCCGCCGCGCCCGCACTGGCCGCGGCAGGTCTCGGCCCCGCCTTGGTCCCCGACAACATCCTGCCGAAGGACTTCGACGGCCACATCCTGCACCCGGAGCCCGCGGTACGTCGGACGCTCACGGCGTACACGCGCGGTGAGCCGGATCCGCTCGCCGCCGCGTTCATCGACGTACTGTTTCGATCGGCCGGCATCCGGGCACGCGAAGGTGATGCCTGACAAAGAGTCGGACGCCACAGTCCTCCTGGCCGGTACGGCGAATCTCGCGATCGCGATCGCGAAGGTCGTCGCCGGTCTCCTCTCCGGCTCCACCGCGCTGCTCGCGGAAGCGGCGCACTCCGTCGCCGACACGCTGAACCAGGCGTTCCTGCTGACCGCGCTGCATCGGAGCCGGAAGCCTGCCGATGCGCGGCATCCCTTCGGCTACGGGATGGAGCGGTACTTCTGGTCGCTGCTCGCCGCGATCGGCATCCTCGTGCTCGGCGCCGGCTTCTCGATCTCGGAAGGTGTCCGCTCGATCCTCGATCCGCAGCCGATCGCGGCGCCGCAGGTGATCTACCTGGTGCTCGCGGTCTCGTTCGTGTTCGAAGGATCGTCCTGGGTGCGCGCGTTCCTCCAGTTGCGGCGAGAGGCTCGCGCGGCAGGGATCTCGATCCGCAAGCAGCTGCGCATCGCCGAACCAGCCGTCAAGACGGTCGCCTTCGAGGACTCGGCCGCCCTGATCGGCCTGCTGATCGCCGCGCTCGGCGTCACCATGGCCCTGGTCACGGGCGAACATCTCTGGGACGGCACGGCATCGATCGCGATCGGCGTACTCCTGATGGTGGTCGCGTTCACGCTCGGCCGCGACAACAAGGCGATGCTGATCGGGCGTGCGCTGCCGGCCGAAACCCAGAGCGGGCTCCGCGAATTGATCGGCAGCACGCCGGGCATCGACGCGGTCGTCGAGCTGCTCACGTTGCAGTTGGCGCCGGACCAGGTCCTGGTCGTCGCGACCGTCGACCTCGACGACTCCGAGACCACCGGCGCCGCCGTCGAGCAGCTTGCCGAGCAGATCGACAGGGACGTGCGCGAGGCGTTCCCGATGGTGCGGCACCTCTACCTCGACCCGACCCCGGCCGACGCGCGTCAGCGTTTGTCGTGACCCCAGTTCGCGACGATGGCGGCGATCGGAGGGAGTACGGCGGCGACCGCGCTCATCCCGACGGCTACCGGGATCGAGAACAGGCGCACGACGAACCACGCCAGGATGATCAGCGTCAGGCAGCTGCCCATCAGCAGGATGTAGAGCTTGCGGTTGTCGTAGTGGCGGGCCATGTCACACCGTCAGCGGGAGCTTTCCCAGCGCGGTGACCAGCGGGGACAGCTCAGGCAGCTCGGCGGCACGCTCCAACGCAGACGTCAGTACGGCGTCGTGGGTCGGCTGCGCCTGATCGAGCAGCTCGCGGCCGGCCTCGGTGACCTCTGTGTAGATGCCACGCCGGTCCGTCGGGCACAGGTACCGCTGCAGCAGCTTGCGGTCCTCCAGCCGATTCACCAGGCGGGTGGTAGCGGACTGGCTGAGCACCACCGCGTTCGACAGCTGGTTCATCCGCAGGTGGTAGTCGTCCTGCCGCGCCAGCACGTCCAGCACGCTGTACTCACTCACCGACAGCCCGTGCTGCTTCTGCAGCGCGCGCTCCAGCTCGTCCTCGATCCGGGCGTGCAGCGCCGCCAGGGTTCGCCACCCCTGCGCCCGCGCCTCCGCGGCGTCATCCGGCAGTCCCACGACACCTCCACTTGAACTTCATCCTTGCATGCGCAATCATAGCGCTTGTGCAATAGCCCGCGTGTGCAACTATCGCGCACGCCGGTAATAGTCATCAGCTTACCTTCGAAGGAGCGTTATGCCAGCGGCTCTGCTCGCACTCGCTATCGGTGCGTTCGGGATCGGCACCACCGAGTTCGTCATCATGGGGCTGCTGCCCGAGGTCGCCACCGATTTCGGCGTCAGCATCCCGTCCGCCGGACTGCTCATCTCCGGCTACGCGCTGGGGGTCGTGGTCGGCGCCCCGCTGCTCACCGCGATCGGCTCCGAAGGTCTCCCGCAAGACCGTGCTGATCGCGCTGATGGGCGTCTTCATCGCCGGCAACCTGGTCTCCGCGCTGGCTTCGTCGTACGGCGTTCTGATGACCGGACGGATCGTGGCGGCGCTGTCCCACGGCGCGTTCTTCGGCGTCGGGTCCGTGGTCGCGACGTCGCTGGTCCCGAAGGCGAAGCAGGCGAGCGCGATCGCGTTGATGTTCACCGGGCTGACTGTCGCCAATGTGCTCGGCGTACCGGGTGGGACCGCGCTCGGCCAGCAGTTCGGCTGGCGGTCGACGTTCTGGGCGGTGACTGCGCTCGGTGTGATCGGGCTGCTCGGCATCGTGTTCCTGGTGCCGCGGCAGGACACTGCGGAAGGTCCTGGGCTGCGTAGCGAGCTGGCGGTGTTCAAGAGCCTGCAGGTGTGGCTGGCGTTGGCGATGACCGCACTGGGCTTCGCTGGGGTGTTTGCGTCGTTCACCTACATCGCACCGATGATGACCGAGGTCGCGGGCTTCTCGTCCGGTGCGGTGACCTGGCTGCTCGTGCTGTTCGGCGGTGGGCTCGTGGTGGGCAACCTGCTGGGTGGCAGAGCAGCGGACCGCTCGCTGATGCCGAGTCTGTATCTGATCCTCGCGCTACTGGCCGCCGTACTGGTCGTCTTCGTGTTCACCGCGCACGCCAAGCTCCCCTCTGCCGTGACGATCGCGCTCTTCGGTGCTGCTGGGTTCGCCACTGTCGCCCCGCTGCAGAAGCGAGTGATGGACAAGGCGAAGGGCGCTCCGGCGCTGGCGTCCGCTGCCAACATCGCCGCGTTCAACCTGGGCAACGCTGCCGGCGCGTACCTCGGTGGACTCACCATCGAGCACGGCCTCGGCTACACCGCACCCAACTGGGTCGGCGCCGCGCTGGCTGTTGCCGGTCTGCTCGTAGCCCTCATCTCCGGCCTGCTGGACCGCCGCCACACCAGCCACGCCCCCGCACTCGTACTTGAAGGAAGCCACTGATGATCCCCACCGTGAAGCTCAACAACGACGTCGAGATGCCACAGCTCGGGTACGGCGTCTTCCAGGTCCCGAACGACGAAACGGCTGCTGCCGTGACGCATGCGCTCGAGGCCGGCTACCGCAGTATCGACACTGCAGCGGCGTACCAGAACGAAGCAGGTGTCGGGCAAGCGCTCGCTGCGTCCGGAATCGGCCGGAGCGACCTGTTCATCACTAGCAAGCTGTGGAACGCGGACCAGGGGTACGACTCCACACTGAAGGCGTTCGACCAGAGCCTGTCCTTGCTGGGCCTGGAGTACTTGGACCTGTACCTCATCCACTGGCCGACGCCAGCACGTGACCTGTACGTCGAGAGCTGGCGAGCACTGGAGCAGCTGTACGCCGACGGTCGTGTGCGTGCGATCGGTGTGTCCAACTTCCAGCCGGAGCACCTGGACCGTCTCGCGCAGTCCTCCCGCATCACCCCGGCCGTCAACCAGGTCGAGCTGCATCCGTACCTACGGCAGGACGAGGTCCGCGCGTACGGCGCTGACTTCGGCATCCGTACCGAGGCCTGGAGCCCGCTGGCGAAGGGCGGCACGCTGCTCGACGAACCTGTAGTCGCCAAGCTGGCAACGCTCTACGACCGCACACCGGCCCAGATCGTCCTCCGCTGGCACCTGCAGCTCGGCACCATCGTCATCCCGAAGTCCGTCACCCCGTCCCGCATCCGCGAGAACCTGAACGTCTTCGACTTCACCCTCACCGAAGACGACCTCACCATCATCGGCACACTGGACCGCGGCGAGCGCACCGGTCCCGACCCGGACACCTTCAACGCCGCCTAGCCAGGCTTGGGTACGGCAATCACCACGGCGTTGCTGAGGTAGCCCGTGCCGTCCCAGTCCTCGCACGTGACGAGCACGAGTCGCCCCGGGACACCCTGGCTGAAGACCTGCTGAGCCCGCTTGGCCAGGGTCTTCTTGCGATAGATGGCGACCGCTGTCACGACGTACTTGATCGTCCCGTGCCGAGTTGTCACGGAGACCCCGTCCCCTGCACGTAGCCGGTCCAGATCGTCGAACGCACCTCCACCGGTGTGCACGGTGTGGCCGGTGATGACCGCGGAACCCTTGGTCGCCCCGGGCCGGGCGCCGTCGGACCACCAGCCAATCACCCGCGGGTTCGACGGCGGGATGAGCGAACCGCCACGGGCGCGGATCGAGAGCACGCGCGCGGACACCCCGAGGCTGGGCACCGACAGCGAGATCGGGTCCCCCGGCCGGACCGGGGCCGTGCTCAGGACCTCGGCCGGAGGTGTGTCCTGCGGCGTGGTCGGTTGTGCGGTCGGTTGGGTGGTCTGCTGCGCCGTGGAGCCGGATGACGGCCGGCCCGGTACGACGGATGTCGTGCCGGGCCGCTGCGTCGTCGACGACGGGCCGGCAGTGGTCTGCTGCCGACCCTCGTCAGAGTTGTTCATCCTGATCTGGACGTAACCACCGACCAGGAGAAGTACGACGCCGACCGCCAGAGCCGAGATCGTCAACCACGACGACCGGGCACGACCCTGGCGGCGGCGCTTGCCGGATACCTCAGGCAGAGTGCTGCCCGCGACGCTGACGAGCCTTCAGGACACCGGCGAACACGAGCAGACCACCGAGGGTCAGCAACGCGATCCCCCAGACGCTCTAGCTGCTGGTGGTCGCGGACGCTTGAGGCGCCCGCGTGCGCCCACCGATGTGTCTTTCACAGTCTCCCCTAAGTTGAAGCCGGTCTTTCGCGACCGGCAGCTCGCCGGTGACTCCCCGAGCGTCATCTCCAGGGCCGCACCAGGCGCGTCCGTTCGTCGTCCTTCGATCCGATCGGACCGGTCCCCCGACAGAACTCGACCTTCGCGATTGTCGTGATCCGGATCACTGCACGCAAGTCTCATGACCTCGACTCGCCGTGTTCCTTACGTTTCGCGACCCACCGTGGCCGAGGTGGACGAAGAGTAGTTGCCATTCGCTACTAATACACCGTTTTAGGATCTGAAACGGTGTATTCGCTATGCTCCCGCAGGTGGCGCGCGAAGCGGATCGGAAGACCGCCCTGGGATCGGTGTGGCTGCGCGAGGAACCACCTCCGACGCGGGCACGGCTGAGCCGGGAGGACATCGTCCTGACGGCGATCAAGGTGCTGGACCGGGACGGGCTGGAGACGTTCTCGATGCGGGTGATGGCGGCTGAGCTGGGTACGGCCGCGACGTCCGCGCTGTACTGGCGGATCGCGACCAAGAACGACCTGCTCGAGCTCGTCGTCGACACGGTGCTCGGTGACGCGCTGGTGGAGGCGGAGGGCGACTGGCGCGAGCAGGTGACCGCTGTTGTGCAGGCGGCGTACCAGGCGCTGTGGGAACACCCCTGGGCCGCGCAACTGCTGCCGACGCATGCGGGGCTTGGGCCGAACTACCAGGCGCTGACCGAGCGGGTGCAGTCCAGTCTCAGCGACGCCGGTTTCAAGGGCACCCATCTGGACTCGGCGGTGTCGGCGATCTTCCACTACCTGATCGGGTCGGCGGTGACGGACTCGGCCTGGTTGTCGGTCGTACGGCGAAGTGGGCTGAACGAACGGCGCTGGGCGGCCGGGTCGGCGGATCGGATGGGCGTCGACGCCGAGCACCTCGCCGCGTACCTCAACCGCGAAAGCACCGCCGGCCCGGAGGCACGCTTCACCTCCGGGCTACGAGTAATCCTCGTCGGCCTCCGCCCCCGCCAGATCTCCTAGAGGTCGGCGAACGCGGATGCTGGGTTTTCGAAGGCGTCGGCGACGAAGCGGAGGAAGGCGGCTGCGGTACCTCCGTCGCAGACTCGGTGGTCGAACACCAGCGACAACTGGGTGAGTTTGCGGATCGCGAGTTCACCGTCGACCACCCACGGACGGTCGATGATCCGGCCGACGCCGAGGATCGCGACCTGCGGGTGGTTGATGATCGCCGCGCTGCCGTCCACCCCGAAGCTGCCGTAGTTGTTCAGCGTGAACGTCCCGCAGGTCAACTCCTGCTGAGTCAGTCGACCGTCCCGCGCTGACGCTGTCAAGCGGCGGACCTCGGCGTCCAGACCGCGCGTCGTCAGTGCGTGAGCGCCTGCGACAGCCGGAACCATGAGACCGCGATCCGTCTGCGCCGCGAGACCGAGGTTCACGCCGTCGTACTGGACGAGTTCCTCGCGCTCGGTGTCGACGTACCCGTTGAGCTCCGGATACTTCAGCAGTCCGGCGACCACGAAGCGTGCCATCAGCGCGAGCAGCCCCGGGCCGGGATCCGTTGCCGATCGCAACGATTCGCGAAGCTCGACCAGGGCGGTCGCGTCCACGTCCACCCAGGTGGTCGCCTCGGGGATCTCGGCCCGGCTCCTGCTGAGCGTCCCGATCACAGCCTTACGGAACCCACTCATAGGAGTACGCCGCAACTCAGCCAACCCAGTCCGCGACCCAGCCGACTGCACTACGGAGGGCTGGGATTGGGCGGACTGCGCCGGGGCGGGCGTTGCGGCGGGAAGCGTGGCGGCGGGCAGGGGCTCCGTCAACGTGCGGTGTGCGATCGCCAGCTCGACGTCGCGGCGGACGATCAGCCCGTCGGGGCCTGAGCCCGTCAGCGAACGCAGATCCACCTCGGCGTCGCGGGCCAAGCGGCGTACCAGTGGGGAAATGACCAGCGGAACGCGCCTTTCCGGAAGTTTTTCGGCAGCAGGCGCAACATTTGTTCCGGAAACCCGAGGCCGCCGCCGACGCCCCGCCCCGGAGGACTCGGAAGTCCCATATCCGACCAGCACGTTCCCCGACCCGGCCCGCTCCTCAGCCCGGTACGCCGCCCCGTCCGGATCCCCCACCGTGATCAACGGCTTCCCAACCGGCACCGTAGTACCAGCCTCGCCGTGCAATTCCTCGATCACTCCCGCATACGGACACGGCAGTTCGACAATCGACTTAGCAGTCTCGACCTCAGCAATCGGAGTGTCGACAGCAACCACATCGCCGACCTTCACCAACCACCGGACGATCTCCGCCTCGGTCAGTCCCTCACCGAGATCGGGGAGAAGGAATGTGTTCACGAGTCCTCCCACTGCAGGTCGTCGACCGCGTCGAGGATCCGGTCGACACTCGGCAGCTGGTACTTCTCCAACTTCGGCGGCGGGAACGGAATGTCGAACGCAGTCACCCGCCGCACCGGAGCGGCCAGCGAGTGGAAGCACTTCTCGGTGACCCGGGCAACGATCTCCGACGACACGCTGGCGAACCCGCTCGCCTCGGCCACCACAACAGCCCGTCCGGTACGCCGTACCGCAGCGCATACCGTCTCGTCGTCGAACGGCACCACCGACCGCAGATCCACCACGGTCAGCTGCCGCCCCTCAGCCGCGGCAACCTCGGCCGCCTCCAACGCGACCGGAACAGCCGGCCCGTAAGCGATCAACGTCGCGTCCGCCCCGTCCCGACGTACGACGGCCGTGCCGATCCCCGGCTGCGACTCGGTGAGGTCGACCTCTTCCTTCGCCCAGTAGAGCTTCTTCGGCTCCATGAAGACCACAGGATCCGGAAACTCGATTGCCCTACGCAACAATCCGTACGCGTCCGCGACCGTAGCCGGCGTCACGACAGTCAGCCCGGGCGTGTGCGCGAAGTAGCTCTCCGACGAGTCGCTGTGGTGCTCGACCCCGCCGATGCCGCCGCCGTAGGGGATCCGGATCACCATCGGCAGCTGCACGCGGCCGCGGGTCCGGTTGCGCATCTTGGCGACGTGCGAGACGACCTGCTCGAACGCCGGGTACCCGAACGCGTCGAACTGCATCTCGACCACCGGGCGCATCCCGTTCATCGCCATCCCGACCGCCATCCCGACGATGCCGGCCTCGGCCAACGGGGTGTCGAAGCAGCGCTTGTCGCCGAACTCCGCGGTCAGCCCGTCGGTGATCCGGAACACGCCGCCGAGCGCGCCGACGTCCTCACCGAACATCACCACCGACTCGTCGGCCGTCATCGCGTCCCGCAGCGCCTGGTTGAGCGCCTGCGCCATCGACATCTTCGTGTGCGTCATCAGGCCTCCTCGCGGGCGAGCTCGTCGCGGAGGAACGCGGCCTGCTCCCGCAGCTGCTGCGTCTCCCCGGCGTACAGGTGGGCGAACAGATCCGCCGGATCCACCTCCGGCTCCGGCATCAGCCCGGCACGCAGCTGCGCGGCAACCTCCACCGCGCCGGCCTCGGCAGTCGCCCGGACGTCGTCGTCCAGCCAGCCCTGCTGCTCGAGGTACGTCGTGAGGCGCGCGATCGGATCGCGGTCCAGCCACGGGGCGACCTCGTCGTCCTGGCGGTACCGGGTCGCGTCGTCCGCGTTGGTGTGCGCCTGCACGCGATACGTGTGCGCCTCGATGAGCTGCGGGCCTTCGCCTGCGCGGGCCCGGTCGACGGCCTGTCCGAGTACAGCGAGGAGGCCGGCGAGATCGTTCCCGTCGGCGCGTTCGCCCGGGACGCCGTACCCGATCCCCTTGTGCGCAAGGGACGGCGCGGCGCTCTGCCGGGCGAGCGGCACGGAGATCGCGTACTCGTTGTTCTGGATGAAGAACACGACCGGCGCCTGGAAGACCGCCGCGAAGTTGAGGGCCTCGTGGAAGTCGCCCTCGCTGGTGCCACCGTCGCCGACCAGCGCCATCACGACCGTGTCCTCGCCCTTCAGCCGGGCCGCGTGCGCGACACCGACCGCGTGCGGGAGCTGGGTCGCGAGCGGGGTCGCCTGCGGCGCCACCTTGTGCTCGTACGGGTCGTAGCCCGAGTGCCAGTCGCCGCGGAGCAGCGTCAGCGTCTCGATCGGGTCGACGCCGCGGCTCACGATCGACACCGAGTCGCGGTACGTCGGGAACAGCCAGTCGCCTTCGCGCAGCACCATCGTCGCCGCGAGCTGACAGGCCTCCTGCCCGAAGGACGACGGGTAGACCGCGAGCCGGCCCTGGCGAACCAGTGCGCTCGCTTGGTCATTGAACCGGCGGCCCCGGATCAACTGTGTGTAGCCGTCGAGCAGGGCTTCCTTGGTGGGCAGCCGGTACGACGGGTGGTCGTGCGGTACGCCGTTCTGATCGATCAGACAGACGGGTTCCGCGGAGGGGAGCAAATGCTCCTCGACGGTGGTCATGGACCCTCCAGCGCAGGAGACGGACGGTAGCCACATCGTCGTACGTCCTGGCCAAGTTGAGCCATAGCTGGAATTATTGAGAGACGTTTGGCCTGACGATGAGCCGAGGAGGTCGTGCGAATGTCCGACGAGGTGATGGTCCACCGGGCCAGTCCTGGACAGATTGTCGTGGCTCCGGCGCTCGACGAGATCGATCGGCAGATCATCGAGTCGCTCGGGCGGGACGGACGGCTGTCGATCCGGGCCCTCGCCGACGAGGTGCACATCTCCCGCGCGAACGCGTACGCCCGCGTCGAACGGCTCACGAACACCGGCGTGATCACCGGTTTCACGGTCACCGTCGACCCGCTCAGACTCGGCCTGGCAACCTCGGCGTACGTCACGCTCAGTCTCCGGCAGAGCTCCTGGCGCACCCTCCGCAAGCAGCTCCAGGCGATCCCGGAGATCAAGCACATGGCGCTGGTCGGCGGCGACTTCGACGCGATCCTGCTGGTCCGCGCCGCCGACAACGAAGGCCTCCGCAGTCTGGTCCTGGAGAAGCTTCAGGCGATCCCCGAGGTCCTGGCGACCCGTACGGCGCTGATCTTCGAGGACGTCGGGACCCTCTAGCAGCCGCAGGATCTGCGCAGGATCAGTTCCGTCGGGACGGTTAGGGCCTCCATCGCGTCCTCGCCGTCGATCAGCCGGCGGACGGCCTCGCGCGCCACCAGCTCAACAGGCTGGCGTACGACGGTCAGCGGCGGCCAGGTGTACTCCGTTTCGGGAGTGCCGTCGAAGGCCGCCACCGCAACGTCTTCCGGCACGCGGACACCGGCCTCGTGAAGTGCCCGCAGTACGCCGATCGCTTGCAGGTCGGAGCTCGCGAAGATCGCGGTGGGCTCGGCCGACAGCAGAGTCTGCGCGGCCCGATAACCGCCTTCGCGGGAGAACTTCGCCCGCGCGATCGGTCCCTCGGGGAGGCCCGCGGCCGTCAGCGCGTCGCGCCAGCCGAGCTCGCGTTCGGGGTGGCCCGCGCCGCCGATCACCAGCCCGATCACGCGATGACCGTGCGAGATGAGGTGCTCGACACCTGCCCGGGCGCCCTCGCGGTACGCCGGCCGCACCGAGCTGACCGTCGGCAGTACGCGGTTGATCGCGATCACCGGGACCTCGACGTCGTCCAGCGACGGGTCCGCGGTGGGCGCCACCAGGACGAGCCCGCTGACCTGGCGTGTGAGCAGTTCGGCGATCTTCGCCCGCTCGGTGACCGGGTCCCCGTCGGCGCTCGTCTGCAGTACGACGTACCCGCGCGCCGCCGCCTCCCGGTCGATCGCCTTCGCGAGCTCCGCGAACAGCGGATTGCCCCCGTCCGGAGTGATCAGCCCGAAGGTCCGCGTCGTACCCATCCGCAACGCCCGCGCGGTCGCGTTCGGCCGGTACCCGAGCACGCGGATCGCGTCGAGCACCCGCTCACGGGTCTCCGGGGCGACCTTCCGCGGGCCCTCGTTCACGACGTAGCTGACGACGGCCGTGCTGACTCCGGCGTACTCCGCCACGTCGTTGCGGGTCACCGGATCCTTGGGCATGCAGTGATGGTACGACGGTTGACCGGCCTGGAAAGCGATTGCTAGCGTCAGTGTCTACACGAGTAGAAGGAGTTCACCGTGGCCAGACGCTATGCAGTCGCCGGGACCGGTTCGCGAGCGCAGTCGTACATCCGCGCGATCCTCCAGGAGCACCCCGAGGAGGCGGAGCTGGTCGCCCTGCTCGACCCGAACCCGGGCCGGCTGGCGTTCCACCAGGGCAAGCTGACCGAGCTCGGCGGCCCCGAGCTCCCGCAGTACGGCGCCGAAGACCTGGAGCGGATGGTCAAGGAACAGGCCGTCGACCGCGTCGTCGTGACCAGCCCCGACTACACGCACGCGGCGGTCGTGTCGCGGCTGCTGCGCGCCGGCGCGGACGTGATCGTCGAGAAGCCGCTGACCATCGACGCGGACGGCACCCGGCAGATCGTCGACGCGATGAACGAGTCGGGCAAGTCCGTCGTCGTCACGTTCAACTACCGCTACTCACCGCGGAACAGCGCGCTGCGGCAGCTGATCCAGGACGGCGAGATCGGGCAGGTCACCAGCGTCGAGTTCCAGTGGGTGCTCGACACCCGGCACGGCGCGGACTACTTCCGCCGCTGGCACCGCGAGAAGAAGAACTCCGGCGGCCTGCTGGTCCACAAGGCGTCCCACCACTTCGACCTGGTGAACTGGTGGATCGCCTCGACGCCGACCCGCGTGTTCGCCTCCGGCGGGCTGGCCTTCTACGGCTCCGAGAACGCGGCGGCCCGCGGCCTCGGCGAGCGTCCGGCGCGCGGCACGATCGACGGCGCCGCCGACGACCCGTGGCTGCTCGATCTGCGCACCGACGACACGAACCGGCAGCTGTACTACGAGAGCGAGAAGTACGACGGGTACCTGCGCGACCAGGACGTGTTCGCTCCCGGGATCACGATCGAGGACAACATGTCCGTGATCGCGGAGTACGCGAACGGCGCGCGGCTGAGCTACTCGCTGAACGCGCACTCGCCGTGGGAGGGGTACCGCGTTTCCGTCAACGGAACGCTCGGCCGCGCCGAGCTGGAAGTGGTCGAACGGGCCGCGGTCGTCGACGACCAGATCGACCCGAGCTACCCGTCCGACCGGGTGATCGCCGGCGACGTCCGCACCAACGGCGAGCGGCTCGTGCTGCAGAAGCACTGGGCGCCGGCCGTCGAGGTCGAGATCCCCCGCGGTGAAGGCGGCCACGGCGGCGGCGACAAGCTGATCTACAACGACCTCTTCGTTGGCCCCGGCAACGATCCGCTGGGTCGCGCCGCCGACGTCAACGACGGCGTCCGCGCGGTCGCGGTCGGCATCGCGGCCAACCAGTCACTCGCCACCGGCCAGCCGGTCGTCGTCACCGACCTCAACCTCGGCGGCTGGCCGAAGTAGACCCGCTCTCCCGCCGTCTGGCTCAGAAGTTGCCCCGGACAACAATCGGGCACAACTACCAGGCGGCGGGAAGGCCGGGGCGGTGGGTGCCGAAGGTCCATTCGTAGCCTTCAGGGTCGGCGACGCGGCAGCGGTAGTTGCCCCACTCGGACAGTTCGGGCGTCCAGACCGGGTCCGCGCCGGCGGCGATCGCCTGTGTGAAGATGGCGTCGACCTCGTCCTGCGTGTCGAAGGCGACGTACATCCCGTGGCCGACGGTTTCGCCCTTGCGTGCAGGCCGGTC
This sequence comes from uncultured Actinomycetota bacterium, assembly GCA_963822475.1. Classification (GTDB taxonomy): domain Bacteria; phylum Actinomycetota; class Actinomycetes; order Propionibacteriales; family Kribbellaceae; genus Kribbella. Next base: position 1,447,880 of record CAWGHT010000003.1, on the reverse strand, counting down.
GTAGCCCTCCTCGTCGGTGAACAACGTGAACGAGACCCCGCCGTACCGCACCTCGGAGTGCATGATCCCGCCCTTGTCGTCCGGGACCTCCATCGTGGTCTCGAACCCGAACGCCTTCTCGAGCCAGCGCAGTGCACCGACCGCGTCGCGATAGCCGAAGTACGCGTGGAACGTCGCTGTGTTGGTCATGCATCCAGCATCGACGGGGTAGCGGACAGGTCGCGGCCGCTACTCAGGTGGCTTCTCGTCTTGCTGCTCGTTGGCGGCGGAACCAGATCGCCAGGGCGATGCAGGGCACCAGCAGTCCGCCGATGCCCAGGGCGACGAAGTCCCATTCCGCTCCGATGTGGTCGACCAGCCAGCCGAAGTTCTGGCCGAAGAAGCCGGTGACGAAGGTCAGTGGGAGGAAGACCGTGGCCAGGATCGTGAGCTGCTCGATCGTCGCGTTCTGCCGGACGCTGACCTTGGTCTGCTCGACGCCGATCACCGCCATGTTCGCCTCCAGAACGGTGGCGAGCAGGTCACGCTGAGCGGCGACCTCCTCGTTCACCAGGACGAGGTGGTCGTGCACGTCCCGGAAGTACGGCAGCAGCGCGGTGTCGCGAGCCCCGCGTTCCAGGGTGGCTAGCACTGCTAGCAGCGGGTGTACGGCGCGGTAGAAGTCGGTGACCTCGCGGCGCAGGAAGTAGATCCGCTCGGTCGGGGCGACCGAACCGGCGAACACCGTCCGCTCGACCTCCTCGATGTCGCGCTCCAGTTCCGCGACGACCGGACCGTAGCCGTCGACGACCTGGTCGAGGATCGCCCAGAGCACCGAACTCGTGCCGCACTCCAGCAGCTCGGGCCGCTGCTCGAGCCGGATCCGCGCGCCGTGCAGGTCACTCGCCACACCCTGACGGACGGTGATCACGAACGCCGGCCCGACGAAGACGCTGACCTCGCCGAAGTCCACTTCCTCGCGCTCGTCGTCGTACCGGGCGGTGCGGAGGATGACGAGGCGGATGTCGCCCTCGTACGGCTCGACCTTGGGGCGGAGGTGAAACGTTTGCGCATCCTCGACGGCCAGCTCGTGCAGGCCGAAACTCTCCCGGACCTCGGTGAGTTCCTCGGCGGTGGGCTCGTACATCCCCAGCCAGACGAACCCGCCGGCCCGGCAACTCGCGGCGGCGTCCGCGACCGACATCGCCTCGACGTGCTGGCGGCGTCCGTCCCGGTAGTAAGCGCAATCGATGATCATGGTGGCCTCCTCCCCTGATCGTCGTCGCTTTGGGCACCGAGGCAACAGTGGCTCGGGCGAAGCGGGGGTGAACATCGGGTTCCTGTCCAGGCCGTGAGAAATCCGGGTCAGGTTCCTGGTCCGGCAACCGACGGTCGACAAGGATGAAGGCATGGGACTACCAGTCGTACTGATGCCAGGACCGATGCACGAGGCCGTCGCCCCCGGGTTGGACGGTCACTGCGAGCTGATCCGGCTCTGGGAGGAGAGCGACCCGGACGCCGTACTCGCGGCCCGCCGGGACGAGATCGTCGCCGTCGCCACGGGCGGTACGGCGATCGACGGCCCGTACCTCGACCGCCTGCCCGCGGTCCGCCTGGTCGCGAGCTTCGGCGTCGGGTACGACCGCATCGACGCGACCGCCGCCGCCGAACGCGGGGTGATTGTCACCAACACTCCCGGCGTCCTGGACGACGAGGTCGCCGACACCGCACTCGGTCTGCTGCTGATGACGGTCCGCGAGCTGGGGCAGGCCGAGCGCTACCTCCGCGACGGCAAGTGGGACGGCGGCGGGCCGTACCCGTTGACCCGCGCAACCATGCACGGCCGCCGGATGGGCATCCTCGGCCTCGGCCGCATCGGCCAGGCGATCGCCGACCGCGTCCAGCCCTTCGGCATCACCGTTGCCTACCACAACCGCAGCCCGAAGGACGTCGAGTACCAGTACTACCCGTCCCTCGTCGAGATGGCCGCCGACGTCGACGTACTGATGATCGTCATCCCCGGCGGCGACACCACCCGCCACCTCGTCAACGCCGAAGTACTCAAGGCCCTGGGCCCCGACGGCATCGTCATCAACGTGGCCCGCGGCACCGTCGTCGACGAACAGGCCCTGGTCGACGCCCTCCGCACCAACACCATCCACGCCGCCGGCCTGGACGTCTTCGAACACGAACCCAAGGTCCACCCCGACCTCCTCACCCTCCCCAACGCCGTCCTCCTCCCCCACGTAGGCTCCGCCACCATCCCCACCCGAACCGCCATGGCCAACCTGGTAGTCCAAAACCTCACCACCTACCTGACCAAAGGCACCCCCGTAACCCCCGTCCCCGAATCCACCCCCCTACTCCCCTAACCACAGTCGCCCGCGTCCCTGCCGACCCGGGTCCGAGTCGGGGTCGTGTGGGGACTGCAGCGCACCTGGAACGTCCAGCAGGAGTCCCCAGTCGTCCACTCCAGCCTGGCAGCGCCGGGCTGACGGGCTATGTGTCCGATGGCAGGAAGCAGGAGGCCAGCGGTGACATAACCCCGCCAGTGGCAACCTGCCGGTCGGCTCTTCGGGTTCGGGTGAGCGGCAAGGTCGACAGGTAGAGCACCGGCGAGACGCTGTACGCGCAGACGCGTTCACGCTCAGGTGCACTACCCGACCGACCGACATCTCCTGTCGAGCTTGCCGATCACACCAGCCCGGGCGGTTGGCCTGATGGAGGGTGGTTGTTATGTACGAGGTTGTTGTGCCGTTGACGGTTCGTGATCTCGCGGAGGCGGATCTGCCGCGGTTGGGGGAGCCGCCTACGAAGGTTGTTGCTATGCGCAAGGAGCTGGAGCGGGTTCAGCTCGGTGAAGCCGACTATCTGGCGGTGTGCACGCCTTCGGGGCAGCCTGTGGGGTTCGGTGCGGTTGACTACACGAAGCCCGTGGGCGGAGCGACGTTGAATCAGCTGTCCGTTCTGGAGGCGTTTCGGTCGTGTGGGGTCGGGACGGTCCTCATTCATGCGCTGGAGGAGCGGGTCCGCGCGCGAGGGGTGCCGTTTGCTGAGTTGGGGGTGGATGACGCGAGTTCGCGGCCGCAGCGGTTGTACGAGCGGCTTGGGTACGTCGTCAGCGGGAGCGAGACCGGCTCGTGGGACGTGGACGCACCGGACGGCTCCGTCACCCGCTACGAAACAACCATCACCCTGCTACGCAAACAGCTGTAGTCACAACGGGACCGGGTTGCCGTACTGCGCGATGTACGACTGTTGGGTTGGGGTCAGCGGGGTTTTCTCGACGACTGCTCGGTAGAAGATTTCGTTGTCCATCCACCAGCGCCAGGTGAACTCGGCGAAGGAGTTGGCGACTACGACGTACTCGCTGGGTTCCTGCTGGTCGTCGTCGGGGTCGGGCGTGAAGCCGGTGGGGGAGGTCGTGCCGACGACGGCGGAGGTGCCGTCGTCGCCGAGGTAGAGGAGCCAGTGGTAGACCCATTGGGAGTCCGAGATCAGATGCAGGAGGCGGCCGCCCTCGACTGCGACGGTGAAGTCGCCGAGGTCGAAGTACGAGTCGGTTGCACTTCTCAGGCGGTCGCGTAGTCCGTCGCCCAGGAATCGCGCGAAATCGTCGGGGACGGTGGCGCGGTCGCCGAGAAGGTCGGCCACGGCCTGCGCGGAGAGATCCCTGACGGCGTCTTCGGAGGCACGCGCCAGGTAGTCCTCGGGATGGCGGGGAGCGTCGCGCAGCCATGCGAGGTCGGCGACGTCGACGGGCGTGGGCGGGAGCTCGTCGTACCCGACGTACGTGCCGAGGATCCGCTCCCCGTAGGTGCCCGGAACTTGGATGGTCACCCAGCGGCGCGGCAATCGAGCCAGAAAAAGCACAGGCCTAGCGTCCCATGGCGTTGTTAGGGTTTGTGGGTGTCTGGTCTGTTGCCGCGCTCGACGCCCGCTGCGGCGGGTGTTTCGGCGCGTTCGATCGTCGAGTTGCTGGACAAGCTCGAAGCGCAGTCCGTCGAGTGTCACTCGATCATGGTTGTACGTCGCGGGCACGTCGTCGCGGAAGGCTGGTGGGCGCCGTACTCAGCTGAACGCCCGCATCTGCTCTACTCGCTGACCAAGTCCTTCACCTCGATGGCTGTCGGGCTCACGATTGCCGACGGGCTGCTCGCGCTGGACGATCGGCTGGTCGACGTGTTGCCCGACCACGTTCCGGATGACGTCTCGGAGCAGGGCCGCCGGATCACCGTTCACCATCTGCTGTCGATGACGGCCGGCCACGCCGAGGACAGCCTCGAAGAGGCCTGGCGACTGGAGCCTGACGATCTGGTGAAGGGCTTTCTCCGTACGCCGTTCGCCGCGCCGGAGGGGACCCAGCACACCTACGACAACTCGACCACGTTCATCCTGGCCCGGATGGTCGAACGGGTTACGGGCCGCGGCCTCCCGGAACTGCTCGACGAGCGCATCTTCCAGCCGATGGGCATCGACCACGCCGAATGGGACCGGGTGGCGAGCGGTGCCGCGTTCGGATTCCACGGACTGCACCTCACGACCGAGGCCATCGCCGCCTTCGGTGAACTGCTGCTCCGCGGCGGCCTCTGGCACGACCGCCAACTCGTCCCCCGCGAATGGGTGCGGCTCGCGACCAGCCGGCACATCGAGACCCTGCAATTGGCGGACGGCTCGCTCGACGCCGACTCGACTGCCGGATACGGGTACCAGTTCTGGATGTCGCGTGACGGGTACCGCGGCTACGGCTCCTTCGAGCAGCTGTGCATGGTCTATCCCGAGCAGGATCTGGTCGTCGCCGTGACGGCCGGCGACGGCCCGTCAGGGGTAACGCCCAACGCCGTTCGGGAGTGTCTGCTGCCCGGCCTGGATGACGCCGGAAGCACCCGGGACGACGAGATCCTCGCCGATCGGCTGCGGCAGTTGTCGTTCGCGCCGGTGCCGGGTTCGGCCGCCCCGGAGCGTTCCGTCAAGGCGAGACTCGACGGCTCCGCAGCGGATTCGCCGCTGCCCGACGGCACCACCGTGACCGTCGATCCCGTGGGCGGTGGATGGCGACTGCGGCTCGGGCCTCTCGACTTCGAGGTCGGTCACGGCGAATGGCGGGAGAGCTCGCCGCTCGGCCGTCCGGTGATCGCGACCGGCGCCTGGCAGCACGACACGTTCGTCGCCGAGCTGTTCGTCATCACCACCCCGCACCGTGTCCGCCTGGTAGTAGAAGCGGGGACCGCGGTCGCGACCTGGAACACCGTGCCCCTGACCGGCCCCAACCTGGTGCTGCATGCGCAGTCGCCATTGATGACCCGGCCCGACGTCTCCTAGCGGGTCAGGAAGGTCTCTTCCGTGAGGTGGGCGAGCTTGGCCGGGTTCCGTACGGCGTAGAGGCCGGCGATCTTGCCGTCTTCCACGTGGAGGACGGTGACGGTGTCCACCTCGTCGGTGAAGCGGAGGATCAACGCTGGTTGCCCGTTGATCTGGGTGACCTCGAGGGAACCTTCGGCCAGCCGCTCTACCGCCAGGGCGAGGAGGCGGGCGACCTTCTCGGCGCCCACGACCGGCCGCGGGAGGGCCTGGACCACGCCGCCGCCGTCGCCCAGGAAGACCACGTCGGGGGCGAGGATGTCGACCAGGCCCTGGATGTCGCCGGTGTTCACGGCGCGCTGGAACGCTGCCAGGGCGTGGCGGGTCTCGTTGGCGGAGACGACCCCGCGCGGGCGGCGGGCGGCCACGTGCGAGCGGGCTCGGTGGGCCACCTGGCGGACGGCTTCGGGGGTCTTGTCGACGGCCTTGGCGATCTCGTCGTAGTCGAGGCCGAACACCTCGCGGAGGACGAACACGGCGCGTTCGGTCGGCTTGAGGGTTTCGAGGACCAGCAGCATCGCCATCGAGACGCTGTCGGCGAGTTCGACGTCCTCGGCGACGTCCGGTGCGGTGAGCAGCGGTTCGGGCAGCCAAGGTCCGACGTACGACTCCCTGCGGCGGCCGAGGGTGCGCAGGCGTTGGAGGGCCTGGCGGCTGGCGATCCGGACCAGGTACGCGCGGTGGTCCTGCACCGTGTCGAGGTCCACCTTGACCCAGCGCAGCCAGGTCTCCTGCAGTACGTCCTCGGCGTCCGCGGCCGAGCCGAGGAGTTCGTAGGCGACGGTGAACAGGAGGTTGCGATGGGCAACGAAGGCCTCGGTGGCCCGGTCCGTACCGGTCATGAGCTGGTCTCCTCGTACGCGCGTGTGTCACCCACCAGATGCCGCTCGGCCGGATTCTGTGACAGCTCTGGCGGTATGGCGCTCGTCACGTCCTCAGGTCGTCACGGGAGTCGCGCCGGCGGCATCTCGTGTTCGTCCAGTACATCCCATGAGTGAGGACGACGACGATGGAACCCCGTATCGACCTGATGCAGAACGCACTCGGCGGCAAGCTCGCGAAGCGGCTGTTCGCGGTCCACACCCTCCTGCAGGAGACCGGCCTGCCGACCGCGACCCAGAACCTGGTGATGCTGCGGGCCAGTCAGATCAACGGCTGCGGACACTGCATCGACATGCACGCGAAGGAGGCCGCGGCCGAGGGTGAGACCGCGACTCGCCTGAACCTGGTCGCCGGCTGGCGCCACTCGACGGTGTTCACCGAGGAGGAGCAGGCCGCGCTGGCGATGACCGAGGAGGCGACCCGGCTCGCCGACGCGTCCGAGGGGGTCTCGGACGAGACCTGGGCCCGAGCCGCGAAGTACTACGACGAGAACCAGCTGATCGGGCTGGTCACCCTGATCGCCATGATCAACGCGACCAACCGGATGGCCGTCACCCTCAACCAGCTCGGCGGCTCCTACGAAGCCGGCCTGGCGGCAACCATGATCAGCAGCTGACCTACTCCGCCGCGGCGGCCGCCGGAAGGTCCCAGATGCGCTCGGTCTCCCAGGCGTACTCCCAGGCCTGGATGTCCGGGGGCTCGATGCCCATGCCGGTCAGGATGGCGCAGACCTGTTCGCGGTGGTGGTTGGCGTGGTTGATCGCCTGGGCGACGAAGATGCCGGCGCGGGTGCCACGGGTGTTGTCGTCGACGATGATCACGCGTTCGACGTCGAACGGCTGCGTCAGGAACACCTCCCACAGTGCACCCAGTTCGGCATTCCAGCGACCGAGCGTTTCCAGGTCGGTTGCCGGTTCGCCGTCGACGAATTCGACCGGCCGGTCGACGATCCGGCGCAGGTAGCTACCGTCGCAGCGGACGATGTGGTCCAGGGTCGCGAGAATGCCGCCGTACGTTCCGACGCCGGTGATCTCGAGCTGCTCAGCGGTCAGGTTCTGGGCGAGGCAGAACCTGATCAGGCTCCCGGTCGCCCAGTTGTTGTGCCGGATCGGGTCGTACAGCACGTCGTTGAGTCCCATACCGGACCAAGGTAGCGGCGCGATGCTCCCCGGGGACACCGAATTTCCCCGGGGAGGCAGGTGTCAGCTCGCCGCGATGTTGACCATCCAGTTGATGCCGAACCTGTCGGTGACCATGCCGAACTCGTCGCCCCACATCTGCTTCTCGAGCGGGACCGTCACCTTGCCGCCGTCGGCGGACAGCTTCTCGTAGTAGCCGCGCAGCTCGTCGCCTTCGCCGCTGAGGCTGATCGCGATGTTCTCACCCGGGTTGTACGGCATGCCCTGCGGTGTGTCGGCCGCCATCAGGGTGAACCCGCTCGGGGTCTCGAGCTGGCTGTGCATCAGCTTCTCGTCGTCGTCCGGTCCGTGACCGGCGCCGAACTCCTTGAAGGTGTTCGAGGACAGATCGCCGCCGAAGACCCCCTGGTAGAACTCCATCGCCGCGCGCGCGTCGCCGTTGAACTGGATGTACGGATTGAGCCGAGATGCCATCGAACTGTCCTTCCCCCACCGGCCGGGCCCTCTGGCCCGGCGCCCATGTCCCGCACAGTAGACCCGGCCGCCGACAGTTCGCGACCCCCTGAAACCCGCCGTACGGTTAAGTCCTGTCTGGTGATCCAGCGCCGTAGCGAGGAGGTGCTCGGTGCGGTGGCTCGGCGTGCGGGGGCGAAGGTCTCGATGCGGAGCATCGTGGCCTTTGCACCCGTGCGCCGAGGTGCCGTGCCGAGTGCCCCGCAGTAGGCGATGGATCACCAGACAGGGCTTAAGGTCTCGGCATGTTGCTGCGACACATCACGATCGATGGCGGAGACCCCTACAAGCTCGCGGAGTTCTGGAGTGCCGTGACCGGCTGGCCGGTGGCCGACGGGGACGTGCCGGGAGACGACGAGGTACTCGTGCAGGCGCCGGCGCCCGCACCGGGACTGCTGTTCATCAGGGTCCCGGAAGGAAAGACCGTGAAGAACCGGGTGCACCTCGACTGGGGCCCCACGGAGCGCACGCGGGACGAAGAGGTCGAGCGGATCCTGTCGCTCGGCGGCACGATCCACGAGGACCACCGGGTCCCGGACGGCCGCGGCTGGGTCACGATGAAGGACCTCGAAGGCAACGAGTTCTGTGTCGAACGCAGCGAAGCGGAGCGCGCCGGCTGAGCTCCCCGACGGGTGGTCCTGCACCATCCACCCGTCGTGATCGAACGCCCACCACCCGTCACTCGATCACGAGTGGCGGGTTCCCGCATGGCCGAATCTATCCAGGATTTGGGTCTTCGGGGATCCTGGGGTGGGGAACCGGGGGGTTCGCTCCAGGGTGTTGGGGGTGGAGCATGCAGCGAATTCGGGGGTCACCGCGTCATGTCTGTAGAGGCAGACGACGACGGAGGCTGGGGGGCGTCGAGATGTTGATGCAGGTGAGGGAACAGGCGGGTCATGCGCACCACAGGAAACCGTCCGCGCTACGGGCGTTCCTGGGGTCGGTCGTCGCGATCGTCGTGACGCTGCTCGTGGTGGCGTTGCTCGGCGGCGTGCTCGTCGTACTCGATCCGCGATCGACCAGCGCCGACACCACGGTCGGCGGGTCGTACAGCGTTCCGTCGAGCGGGCCGGGGCGCTACGGATCGGGCACGCTCGGCCCGTGGCAGAAGCTGATCCACCGGATCAGTCCCGAGGACCAGATCCGCGAGGTGCTCGCGTTCGACGGGGTCTTCATGTTCGGCGACAGCATCGCCGTCCAGGACAGCGCCGCGCTCGAGCGGCTGCTGGCGGATCGCACCGGCGACTCGATCGCCTTCCACGACTGGTCCGGGCAGTCGGCGTCGGCAGCGGTCGACGCGCTCGAAGAGTGGTCGCGCAGCTACGGTCTGCCGCGGCGGATCGTGCTGGCAGCCGGTACGAACGACATCTTCGACCCGCCCGCGTTCGCGGCACAGGTCGAGCGCGCGCTCCGGATCGCCGGGCCGGACCGGACGGTGTACTGGGTGAACGTGTACGTGGACCGCACCAAGCAGCCGGCCGGTGTACGGGCGGCCGACCTCGCCAACAGCGCGTGGATCAACGAGCAACTGCAGGACGCCACGGTCCGGCACCCGAACCTGCGGATCATCGACTGGTACGGGTTCCTCACGTCGCGGGCGAACCGCCCGGCGCAGTACCTGCGCGACGGCGTCCACACCAGCCAACCGGCCGGCGGAGCCGCCCGCAACGAACTGATCGCGGACGCCATCCAAAGTCGCTAGCCGGCGTGCCAACCTCAGTGCCACCTTCAGCGTGAACAGAGGTGTCCATCAAGCGCTGGTCGACGTCGGCCGCCATCATCGTGGTGCTGACCGCGTTCCTCCTGGCGTTGCTGCATCTCGAAGCGCCGACCGCGCATGCGAAGGCCGTCGCACCGATCGTCAGCTCGGGCACCTACGGCTCCGGCGCGCTCGGATCCTGGCAGGCGAACAACCGCGTGATCTCGAGCACCGCGGAGGTCCGCCACGTCGTCGCGTCCGACGGCGTGGTGCTCTTCGGGGACAGCATCGCCGTACAGGACGGCGCGGCTCTCGGCCGGCTCCTCGGACAACAGCTGGGTACGTCGTTCGCGCAGTACAGCTGGGCCGGCCAGCCGACGTCCGCCGCGGTCGACGCGATGGCAGCCTGGGCCCGCGAGTACGGCCTCCCGCGGCGGATCGTGATGGCGGTCGGGTCCAACGACATCTTCGACCCGCCCGCGTTCGCGGCCCAGGTCGAGCGCGCGCTCCGGATCGCCGGCCCGCAGCGGACCGTGAACTGGGTCGACGTACAGGTCTCTCGGACCGACGAACCGACGACGGTCCAGGTCGCCGACCAGCGCAACAGCGAGTGGATCGACCTGCAACTGGCTCAGGCCGCACTGCAGCATGCGAACCTGCGGATCGTCCGTTGGGCGGAGTTCCTCGCGGCGCAGCCCGAGCGGCTGCACACCGACCTGCGCGACGGCCGGCACACGACCGTACCGGCCGGCCAGAACGCGCGGAACGCCCTGATTCTGCAGGCGATCCGGACCAACTGACGCTGCCCTTCCGGGCAGCCGGAAACCGAAGTCCCCGATCCGCGCAACTTTTCGGACCACTCGCGACATCTATGAGGTAGCGGAATCAATTTGATCTCTCGGGGGGAACCGATGGCGACGTACCTGACTGGAGCTGACCGGCAGCTTTGATGCCGGGTGCAACCTTCGACCGCTCGCTCCGCGTTTTCTGAAGTACTCACCGACACAACCACTCGACTCTGTCACCGGGATCGCCCTCCCCGAATTCAGGTCTAGGCCAGAATAGTCATGCCTTCGTGCATGTGGGGAGGACCAACGATGCCCGCGAGACATCTGCGCACGTCCAGTACGACGCTACGACTCACGATCGCGTTGCTCGCGAGCGTCGCCGTACTGGGTGCCGTACTGATGATCCCGTGGGGCGGCTCCTCGCCGGAGGCCGCGCCCGATCCGACCGTGAGCCACACGCCCGAGCCGCCGACCGCGCCACCGGCGCCGGTACGGCAGAACGTCTACACGTGCCCGGCGTACAGCGGGATCGACCACACCAACCCGGTCGCCAACCTCTACAAGGACACGTTCACCTGGGGTACGACGCCGCCGACCAAGGTCGGTGACGGCAAGGGCAACATCAACTGGCGGATGAACCCGCCCAACAACCCCAGCTGGTACATGTGGCTGCACTCGCTTCGTTGGCTGGGCCAAGGAATCACCGCCGCCGCGGCCGGCGACAAGGCCGCACTGCAGCGGGTCAGCACGATCACCCACGACTGGGTCAAGGACAACCCGTACTCGTGGAAGTCCGACGTCGGTGCGTACGAGTCGACGATGCACCGCACCAACGTGCTGATCTGCCTGCGGCAGGCGGTGCTGTCGGGGCTGCACGTGGCGCGGCTGCCGCTGACGTACGCGTGGCTGGACAAGGCGCTGATGGAACACGCGTGGTTCCTGCAGAAGAACTACAGCGGCGACTGGAACCACGGCACCGACGAGAGCCTGGCGCTGTTCGGGATCGGGTGCACGCTGCAGCGCGACGATCTGAAGCAGATCGCGTCCGAACGGCTGACGAGTGCGATCAAGACGTCGATCGACACGCAGGGCTCGACGAACGAGCAGTCGACGGCGTACGCGCAGTTCAACTACGTGCTGTGGGGGCGGGCGATCGACGTACTGCGGAAGTGCGGCGTCGACCCCGGTACGACGATCACGGCGCGCCGGCGGGAACTCGCGAAATGGCTCGCGCTGGCGACCAACTCGCTCGGGGACCTGCCGCAGCTCGGCGACTCCGAGGTGGTGCGCACGGTGCCCGTCGCCGGGACGGTCCTCGAGTACGCCGGTACTCGCGGCGCCCGCGGGATCCGGCCGACGCAGCGGATCGGGATCTTCGACGCCGGGTACATCTTCGGGCGGACCGGATGGGGCGAGAAGCGGCCGTTCTCGCAGGAATCGACGTACAGCATCCGGTTCGGGCCGTCGCAGAAACTGCACGGGCACAACGACCACACGTCGATCACGTACACCTCGCGCGGGCGCGACATCCTGATCGACGGCGGGCACGCCGGGTACAAGGTGGACGACTGGCGGTTCTGGGCGAAGAGCCAGTTCGCGCACAACGAGATGGTCGTGAAGTCGGCGACCGGACACCCGGAGACCAAGCTGGTGCGGTCGTCGATCAAGGCGACGTCGGAGTTCTACGAGCTGAACGACTCGCCGGGGGCCGGGATCAACCGGACGCGGGACGTGCTGGTGCTGAAGGATCCCGACCTGATGGTGGTGCTGGATCGCGGTTCGTCGGCTGCGGAGCAGGAGTACTCGACGCTGTGGCATCTGCCCGCGGACCAGAAGGTGGTTGTCAGTGGCAACGACCGGGCGGTGGCGGCGCGGCCGGGTGACAAGGTGAAGACGACGCTGCTGCAGATCCCGTTCCAGCAGGAGACGACGCCGATCGAGGTCACGACCGGGCAGCAGGACCCGATCCAGGGCTGGCACTACACGACGATCGACAAGCGGCTGCCGTCGCCGGTGGTGAAGTTCAACCGGTCGGGGCAGAACGCGAACATCCTGTCGGTGATCGCACCGACGCGTACCAACGCGACGGTCTCGTACACGACGTCCATGCAGGGCTCACGGATGATCGTGAACCTGACGGTCGACGGCGTGACGACGGTGATCGGGGTCGCGGCGGACGGGACTCTGCAGCGGATCAAGTAGCTGGCGGACCCACACGCAGGCAGAAGTCCCCTTCTGGCGCCGATTTCGTCGACTTTGACGGGGTTATGCCTGCGTAGCGGTCCCTTTCGCGCCGACAGGCCTCCATTCACCGGGCGGGTCTTCGCCGACGCGGCCGTCGACGGCCTCGCGGATCAGGTCGGCGTGGCCTGTGTGGCGGCCGTACTCCTCGATCAGGTCGCAGACCAGGCGGCGGAGGCTCGCGTGCCGCCCGTCCGGCCAGGTGATGTCGGCCGGCTGGTCGAGCCCGCCGTCGGCGATCGCCGCCGTCAACGTCTCCCGGGACCGCGCGACCGCACCGTCCCACAGCGCGTACAGCTCAGCCGGCGTGTTGTCGACGGCGGAGTTGAACTCCCAGTCGTTGTCGTCGCGCCAGCCGTTCTCCAGCCACGGCCCGCTCATCGGCTTCCCGCGGAACTTCACGTCGAACATGTAGTCCTCGTTCGCCGCGAGATGCTTCATCAACCCGCCGAGCGTGATCGACGACGCCCCGATCCGGGTGTTCAACCCGTCCGCGTCCAGCTCGTCGACCTTGTACCGGAACGTCGTACGCAACCGGTCCAGCGCCCCGACCAGATGCTCGACATCACTCCCCGCCAACGGCGGCTCCCACCACGGCGACACCCACGCACTTTCACTCATGCCAGCACGGTAGATCCGATTCCGGACGCTCCACTTCCGGAACCTGGAATACTCGCCCGCATGCAGCGATACGCGGGCGTGATCGCAAGGTACGACGGGATGGTCGCGGTGGTCCGGGAGCGGTACGAGGCGTGGGATGCGCCGTACTGGAACCTCCCGAGCGGGGCCGTCGAGGACGGTGAGACTCCGGCGGACGGCGCCGTACGGGAGCTACGCGAGGAGTCGGGGCTGGTTGCCGCGGCGGGAGATCTCGAGCTGGTGTGGACGACGCGGACGACGGCTGACGGTCGCGTCACGTCGCGGTCCTGGAACTACGTCGTGGACGTGAGCGATCCCGCGTTCGCCGTCGACGATCCGGACGGGTCGGTCATGGAGGTTCAGTGGGTCCCGGTCGAGGACGCCGTACGGCTGCTGGGCAACATGCCGTACCCGCCGATCGCCGTACCTGCTGTCGATTACCTGGCGCGCGGCATCCGCGGGCGGGACTGGGGATTCACTCTCGACGGGGAGACGTGGAGCTGGGATCAGTGAGCCAGCCGGTGCGTTCGTAGATGTTGCGGTCGCCGAGCCAGTCGCGGTATTCGTCGTACGACGACGCGCCGCCGTCGAGGACCGCCTGGTACAGCCAGTAGCCCTGTGCGCGCTCGCCTCAGGGTCTCGGCCTCCTCCTTGATCGCGAGGATCGTGTCGCGGGCGGCCGGCGTCAGGTGTTGTCGGAGCGCTGCGGCCAACGGTCCGCCGCCGATCGCCTCGCGGCCGAACACCCACATGTCGACGGTCCACGTGTCATCGGGCGTTTCGTATTCGAGCTTCCAGTACTGGCCTTGCTCGTGGCGGTCGCGCGCGTCGAGATACGTGATCCGCCGTACCTGCGGGAGCTCCGCCAGCACGCTCATCACGGCGAACCCGTCCGCGACGCGCGGCTCCTCCGAGCGGATCTCCAGGTCGATGTCCGGCGCCACGACGAGCTCGATCGCGACCGAGCCGACGACGGTCACCTCGCCGTACGTGCTCCATCGCTCGATCAGGTCGAGGTCCCGCAGCACTTCGTGCGCGGTCCGCAGGCGAGCCTCGGCGCGGGCTTGGGCGTTCATAGGGTCCGGCGTACGACGACGTTGCGTTTGGCCGTCGTACGGTCCTCGGCGTACGTCGTGAAACCGGCGGCGAGGAACGTGCTGAGTACGCCACGACCGGGATCACCGGGCATCGCCTTCACCGGATACGCCTCCACGATCCGTGCGCCCGACGTCCGCGCGTACTCGACGGCCGCGTCGACCATCGGCGACGTCAGCCCTCGCCCGCGGTACCCAGCCTTCACGAACAGGCAGTTGATCGCCCAGATCGTCTCGTCGTCCGGCTCGTCGATCGGCAGGGTCCGCGAGTGGACGATCGCGTAGTACTCCGTCCGCGGGGCGACGGCGCACCAGACCGCCGGGCGTTCATCGACGTACCCGATGAGCCCGACCGGGACGCCCGCCTCGACGAAACCCTCAAGTGCGGCACGGTTCTCGGCGCTCCCGTTCGCGGCGACAGTTGCTGCCGGAAGCCGACGGGCCATGCACCAGCATCCCCGCGTCCCGCCGCTCGGCCCGAACAGCTCGACCAGGTCCTCCCACCGCGCCTGGTCAACCGGGTGCGCCTCCATCCGCGCATTCAACCACGCACCGCGGGCCTGCTTCGGGTGATTTGCGGCGTCGTGTCGGATCCTGGGTTCGCCGTTCGTTGCAGGGGTGAGCGGCGACCGAAGGAGGTCGCCGAGACGAGGAGTGATGAGATGCCGCGATACCTGATCTCGTTCGAGAAGGGCGCGATGGACCACATCCCGGCGGAGGACTTCCCCGAGGTGGGCAAGGCCTCCCACGCGGTGTGTCAGGACGCGAAGGACGCCGGCGTGTTCCGGTTCGGCGGCGGATTGAGCTACGACGACGGCGACGTGGAACACGCGGTCGTCGACACCGACGGACTGGTCGACGGACGGCCCGTACCCGGAGAGCAAGGAACTCATCGGCGGCTTCATGATCGTCGACGTCCCCACCCGCGAAGAGGCCCTCGCCTGGGCCAGAAAGATCGCGGTGGCCTGCCGCTGCCCCCAGGACGTCCGCAAATTCATGCACGACCCCGACCTCGTGGAGTGAGCCGTGGTCGGTCTCGTGCGGATGGCGGCTTGAACGGCGTTGCGACCGTCGTACGCGAAGATCGTGCTCATGGAGATCAGTCCGCGGTTAACCCGGTGGATCAACCGGGAGTTTCCCGAGGGTAGTGCGGAGATGGTGCTGGCGGAGCTTCGTGAGTTGCCTGAGCAGGTGATCGGCGGCCAAGACCCCGAACGAATCCACGCTGCACTCGTGATCCGCACAGCCGGCGACTGGTACCGGTTCCAGCAGTACGTCGCTCTCGCCAAGTCGGACTGGAGAGACGCCTTGATGGGCGCCGACCTGGGCCACGAGGGCTGGCCGGCTCGGCTCGACGAAGTGCTTGGAACTGACAGTTAGCGCCAGGCGTCGCCGGGAGTCCGGGCGTAGCGCTGCCAGGTGTAGCGCCATGGGATGACGGCCACGATGACGACGACGATGGTGCAGTTGATCAGGACGCCGCGCGCTTCGGTGCTCAGGTCGTTGGCGATCAGGTGCGGAATCCCGACCGTACCGACCCAGATGGCCTTCCAGGCCACCTCGAACAGCAGGATCGGCAGCATCCGCACCGGGTACCTGAGCCCGAGGAGCGCCAGCAACGACATCCCCGTCAGCAGACAGGCGACAACGCCTTCCATCACCGGCAGCGATCGAACGTCCTGAACCACAATCGGCCACTTGACGATCGCCAGCCCCACCCCCATCAACGCGTACCCGAGCCGCATCACGTTCATCCGCCGGACAGTCAGCTCCTGATCGCGGCCAACCGTTCGTCCGCGTGATTCGCCGCGAACGGCGGCGTTCTCCAGTGCACTCATGACGTTCCCTTCCTAGTGATTGTGGCGGGTCAGCAGGCGCCGGCGCAGCCGGTGCAACTGCGGCATCAGCCCGTAGATCACGATCGGTACGGCGATGGTCGCGAGGACGAACGTCCGCACGACCGGCGTCAGCGTGCCGAGCCAGCCGCCGAGGACGAGGTTGAGACCGGTGAGGGTCGGGAACACGGCCAGCCAGATCATCAGGGCCAACTGGTGCTTGGTCGGCGGTCCAGGTGCGGCGGGCTGCGACGTCGGAATGGGCTTCGAACCGAGCGATGGTGTGGTCATGCTGCAAGGCTGGCGCTGAGTCGGGGGTTCGGCCACGAAGGTTGCTGTTTGTGGGAAATGGGCGTCAGATGAGCTTGTGGAGGACACCTCAGCGGCGGAGATTGCCGCGGTGCTCGAGGGGGTCGGGGGACGGCTCCAGCGACTGCGCGCGCAGCGCAAGATGACCCTCGCCGAGGTTTCGACAGCGACGGGGATCTCGAAGAGCACGATGTCGCGGCTCGAGACCGGACAGCGGCGGCCGACCCTGGAACTGCTGCTGGCGTTGTCGCACGTGTATCGGGTGCCGCTCGACGACCTCGTCGCCGCGCCGGCGCAGGGCGATCCGCGGATCCGCCTCAAGCCGGGTCGCGTCAAGGGCCGGACAGTGATCCCGCTGACGCAACATCCCGATGGCACGCAGGCCTGGAAGATCGTCATTCCGAGCAGCAAAGTCACCCCCGAGCTCAGGGCCCACGACGGCCACGAGTGGATCTACGTGCTGTCCGGCCACATGCGCCTCGTCGTCGGCGACGAGGACTGGGTGCTCGGACCCGGCGAGGTCGCCGAGTTCAGCACCCAACAGCCGCACTGGTTCGGCAGCACCGGCCACGAACCCGCGGAGATCCTCAGCATCTTCAGCCGCCCCGGCGAACGGATGAGTGTCCGGGAAACGACACCGCACGCTTAGCGCAGGTCGCTCAAGGTGTGCCGCCTGGAGCCGCGTCAGCGTCCGATGCCCTGAGCAAGCGCTCGGAGCTTGGGCCGTGTGCCGGCGGCGGGACGGCGAGGACGGGATCGCTGCCGCCTTGGTCGAGGCGGAACGGCGGGTACACATCGGTCATCAGGGCCGCGTAGCCCGCGACCCGCAGCGCCCAGCGGTTCATTCCGAGGATCACGTCGTACAGGGATCGAGGGTATGCGCCGGTGAAGGCCAGGATGACGGCGGCGATGATCACCAGGATTCCGACGAGGCCGCCGCTGCCGCCAATGTTCCATTGCCAGTTGTCGGACCGGTTCGCAGCCCACATTCCACCGCCGACGAAGACGCCGACGATGATGTAGTGCGGGATCGCGAGCAGCCACCACTTCACCAGGACCAGGCCTCGGGACAGGTGCTCGGGGTAGTCGACCGACAGGTGCGCGGGATAGTCCTCGACCTCGGCCAGCGTGAACGGCGGGTACTGGTCGGTGCCGAGTGCTCCATAGGCGTAGTACGTCACGCGCCACGACCACCGCATCACGCCGACGTTGTAGTTGAAGATGGCGCGTGGATAGCGGCCGGTGAACAGGATCGCGAAGAACGCGACGACCGAGCTGACCATGAAGCCGATCCACAAGAACAGCAGTACGACGTAGTGCGGGATCACGAGGATCCACTTGACCAGCCAGAGCCACCTGGACGATTTCGGATCCAGCGCGGCGTTCACATGCACCGGGTACGCGACAGGTGTTGCCATCAGAACCATCTCCAAAGAGCTTGCACAACGGATGAAGCGGGGATCGTCCGGTTCTCACCCAGAGGTACCGGGGTGTGTCCTTCGACCTCAGGAGATCTCGTCGCTGTGATCGTTGACGGCTCGAAGCCCTTGGCGAACCCGAGCGCGCTGTTCGCCATGCGTCTGAGCTCCCCCTGCAGGCAGCACAAGACCCCGGCGTCCATGCCCGTCAACGACGAACACGCCCGACACCCCCACCCACATACGCCCCGTGCCGCTCACCATCCTCGGGGGATCACTCCCTGTCAACGTTGAACTCAGCCACCCCGGGAGCAGGCTGGGCGGTGGGTCTGCGCCGACTGGTCATAGACAGAGTTGATGGTGAGGCCCATGCTGAGGTCAGCGCGGTCAGATCTTGCGCTGAGTGACCCGTCGGGTCGCCACCCCCTGAGCCGCTGGACTACAACCCGCTGGCACCGAGATCCCTGGCGTACTGGTCCTCGGCGACCCCGACCAGCCGCACACGTACACCTACATCCCCGACATCGGCGAAGCGCTCGCCGTACTAGGCGAACCCCCCGACGCTCCCGGTCAGGTGTGGCATCAGCACCAAGATCGCCAACAAACTCGGCGCCCACGCCACACCGCTCGACCAAGCCGTCACCGAAACCCTCGCCACCTACCGAGCCTGACGAGCGACTAGAGCCAGGGCGGGTCGTATCGGGCCACGTAGGCGCGTGCGCGTTCTGTCGGATCTGCAAAGTACTGGTGCGGTTGTCGATGCACGTGCTTTTCGCAGAACTCCCGGAGGTCAACGCTGATCGTCTCCACCTCACGCACGGGACGACCCTCGAAGTCGCTGTTGACCTGCAGGAGTTCGGACTCGAGGTTCCAACCCGACGCATCGAACACCCACGTGCCCCACCTCGCGTACACGTGCAGTGGATGCTCGAACTCACCCAAGTACAGCGCCGCCAAGGCGATCTCCTGATCGGGATAGAAGTCCCTGCACGTCCAGGCCAGCACGTGGCACGCCCCACTCGAGAAGAACGCCTGATCCGTTCGCTCCCAAGAGACCCGTTGATCCGTCCGCTCGATCGCGGTACGCCGAAACACCCCAGACGCCGTCACACCCACGCCCCGATGCTACCGAAGCTCGCATCACACAACGTCAAGGTCAGTGCTGTTTAGGCTGTCGAGGTGGACGAACTGGAACGGCGTCGCTGGAACGACGATCTCGACGTCGTGGCCCGCGAGATGCCGGCTATGCACGCGAACCTGTTCCACACGATGAGCCGCCGGCAGTTCGACGAAGCCATCGGAGAGCTGCGGCGACGCCTGCCCACGCTCGCCCGGCACCAGGTCGTTGTGGAACTGATGAGGCTGGGAGCCGCGGTCGGCGACGGCCACACCGGCGTGATGCCATGGCGGGATCCGGCCGGCTTCAACGCCCTGGCGATCAGCCTGTATCGGTTCGCGGACGGTTACCACGTTCGGGCCGCCCGGCGCGATCACGCGGCCCTGCTAGGTGGTCGCGTAGCCGGGATCGGCGGTGTCCCGATCAAGGAGGTGGAGAGACTCGTCGCGGCGCTGATCGGGCGCGACAACGACCAGGGAATCGCCATGTACGCGCCGCTCCTGATGGTCATGCCGGAGGTACTGCACGCGCTGGGCCTTTCCGACGAGCCGGGCCGTGCGGAGCTGACCATCGATGGTGACGCCGTGACGCTTGACGCTGTCGGGCCTTTCCCTCTGCTTTCAGGCAGCGATCCGGCGAACTCGTTGTGGGGTCTGCGCGACGGATGGGTAGATCTCCGCGACAGTGCTCCGGTATGGCTCTCGCGGCTGACCGAGACGTACTGGTTCTCGTATCTGCCCGAGAGTGGGCTGGTGTACTGCCAGCTCAACGCGATCCGGGAACGTGAAGAGCCGTTCGGCGCGTTCTTTGCGCGCGCGCTGGCGGTCGCCGAGGCTGAGGGGGCGCGCCGCTTCGTGCTGGACCTGCGGCACAACAACGGTGGCAACGGCGACTACAACCCGGCCATCGTCCGGCCCTTGCTGCGGTCACGTTTCGACGAGCGTGGCCGGCTGTTCGTCATCACCGGCAGGCGCACGTTCTCGGCGGCGGAGATGTTGATCTGCGAGTTGGAGAAATGGACGTTCCCGATCTTCGTCGGGGAGCCCGCAGCCTCTCGGGGCAACCACTTCGGTGACGCCGAGCAGCTGGTGCTGCCGCATCATCGGATCACCGTACGAGTGTCGTCGTTGTGGTGGCAGCAATGGGACCCCCGAGACATGCGGCGGTGGATCGAGGTCGACCTGCCCACCCCACTGACGGTCGACGCCTATCGCACCGGCCGGGATCCCGCGCTGGAGGCAATAGCGAAGTTTCCAGACCCGCCGGACGGGAAGCACAGCAGCCGGTAGCCCCCTGCGCAGTCCTTCTTCGGAGGACCCGAGCAAGTCCGGTGCCGAGGCCCCATGGCGTCACCCGGGCTTCAATGAAGGCGGGCAACAGCAGGAATGTCTGGCATCTCGGAGGTCACCTGCTCGTCTCGAAGTCCACCGGCCCAGCCGGCAGATGCACCATCGCGCCACCACGCAGCTCAGCCTCGCCGGAGCACACGAGAAGCTTGAACAGATGGAACGCCACACCGCCGCCGACGGCCCGTTCTGCTCGGCCTTCCTGCCATCAACTACGACTGACATGTCCGGCTGCAAGACGCTCGATTGTGTTGTCGAGGATAATCTGAGAGATTACTCTCGAAACATGTCTCTCACGACTCGTCAGCACGGCGGCGCGATAGAGCCAGGGCTGGAGTCGACCTGCCGATGCACAGAATGCGTCCAGAAGCCACTCAGTAGAGGTTGGAGGACAGATGGCAGACACGACGAAGGACCCGAGTACTCCATCCGAAATGTTCGCCGCAACAGCGGCCGACGATCGACTGGGACCGACCGCTGCCGAGCGGTTGCGGCTCATGGATCCGGACGACTGGCACGCAGACCTCGATGCCCTCGCCAACGGCCTCCTTGAGCAGCACCGCGACCCTTTCCACACGATCTCACCGGAACAGTTCGACGCCACAGTGGCTCGCCTGCACGATCGCATTCCAGACCTGTCCGGCACCGCAATCCTGGTCGGCTTCGACGAGGTAGCAGCAATGATCGGCGACGGCCACACCAGCGTCGAGACCGACGATCACTACCGGCGCTTTCCGCTGGAATTGTTCTGGTACGGCGACCAGTTGCGCGTAGTGAACGCGCTCACTGACGACCCTCGAGTGCTCGGTGCTCAACTGCTTGCGATCGGTGGCATCGCCGTCGAGGAGCTGGACCGGCGACTCCAGCCACTCATTCCACAGGGCGAGAACGCCTGGCACGAGCGGGCCCGCAGCGCGGATCGACTCACCCGCGCCGACGTGCTCGTTGCCCTCAACTGCCTGCCCGACACCACCGCCGGCGAGTTCAGCTTCGTCGGCCAGGACGACGCGTCTTTCACAGCCAAGGTGGCATCCCTATCACCTGGGACAGCACCGTCATGGCCGCCCCCCTCGCCGGATGCCCCGCTCCGGATGCGGAACCGCGACGAGCCGCTCGCCTACACCGCACTTCCCACATCAGACGCGACCTACGCGAACTTCCGCCGCTACGACGGCCTCGAGAAGGCCGCTGGACAACTGATTGCGCACCTGCAAGACGCCGCACCAGCCCGGCTGATCCTCGACCTTCGCGACAACGGCGGCGGCGACTACACCCTCGCCCGCCACAACCTCATCTACCCGATCTGGACCCTGCCGACCATCAACCGCCCCGGCGGTCTGTACGTACTGATCGGCAGGAACACCTACTCCGCCGCGATGGTCACCGCCACCGACTTCCGCCGCGAAACCGAAGCCATCCTTGTTGGCGAGCCCACCGGCGCCCGGCCCGTCGGCTACCAGGAACTCGGCACCTTCGATCTCCCCCGATCGGGCCTGCGTGCGCACTGCGCAACGCGGCACTACCGCTTCTCCGACGCCAATATCGCCACCGTCTTCCCCGACCAGCGAATAGATCCAGACTGGAACACCGACAGATCCGGACACGACACCGCCATCGACTGGTGCCTCGCGCAGCCCAAATAGCAACACTCCACCGACAGAACGAAGTGACCGGAGACCGCAGAGCGACAACCGCACGGTGGCCGCACGATTCGGCGCTCATGGCGCACGCGTCCCGTCCGTCTCCCCGGGCAGCTTCGACACCGGAATGGGCCGGCTGGAGGAGAAGAGTGGATCGAACAAGCTCCTGGAGTACGCCTCCTTGCACTGTTACGGGAAGCCCGAGGAGATCGCCGAGGTCCTCGGGCTTCTGTGCCAGTGACCGGCCCGGTTACCTCACCGGCGTCGACATCCTCTGCGACGGCGGCACCAAAGCCGGCCTCGACCTCAAGGGCACCCTCGCCATGGCGAGAGGCAACTGAGGCCCGACACGGGAAGCCGGGCCCCTGAGCCACGGGCTAGTGCCGATCGTTGACCGGTGGGCAGGCGACAAAGTCAACGCAGCGTGGCTGTTCCATGCCCCGCAGGGTGGACCGTTGAGCGACGGGAACTGGAAGAGGCGGGAAACGACGAAACCCCAGCGTCAGAAAGTAGCCTCTGACCTGGGGGTTTGGATGGAGCCGCCTGTCGGAATCGAACCGACGACCTTCTCATTACGAGTGAGACGCTCTGCCGACTGAGCTAAGGCGGCGGGTGCCGAGGCAAGAGTGTAGCGGGAGGAGGGGGAGGATTCCGAATCGGATCCTTGGGGAGGGGTGCGGCGGGGTGCGGGGTGTGGTCGGGGTCACCCGGGGGACGGACGGGTGAACACACCGTACGCGGAACCGGTGTGGGCCGGCGTACGGGAACCGGGGTGGGGCGGCGTACTGGAACCAGTATGTGGCGGTGTACGTCGGAGGGGGTTGGAAAAGCGCGGGAACGATTGTTTTGGGAAATGCGTTGACTTGGTTGTCGGTGGTGGGTCAGACTATTTCCCGCGAGACCAAAGACCTTGAGGAGAAGATCGTGTACGGAACGTGCATCCTGAACGAAGCCCGGCGGCCCAGCCGCGCGGCTTTGTCGGCGTGCCTGCGATCCGTGGGCGACGACACCTTCTACCACCAGCTCAGCCTGCGCATGGGCGGCCCGCCTGGGTGATCTCCGAATGGAGAGACCTCCAGGAGCCGTCTGAGCCGGGTACCGGCAGCAGGCGGCTCTTTTCTTTTGCCCGGCGACGGGATTACTTCACCGAGACATTTTCCGGTATTCACGGATATCGGCATGAACAATGACAACTGGACATTCATCGCATTTCTCCCGGCCCTTCGCGGAGCCGGGAGAGGACCAGTTGTAGGCCAGCGGCCAGGCCACCTCATTTGGGTTGAGGGGAACGGGGGTTCGAGTCCCTCCAGCTGGACCAGGCGCCCGCAGGAAGCTCAGCTACCGGCCGAGCGGGCGCCACAAGCGTGCCCTGCGCCGGAAATCCGCAGTACATCCGGCGCAGGGCCGGTGAACGCCCGTGGCTCAACCGGAGAGAGTGCCTGCCTACGAAGCAGGAGGTTGCAGGTTCGAATCCTGCCGGGCGTGCTGTGTCCGAAGCAGAAGCGGGCGATGCGCCGGGACGTGACCCCGGAGAAGCGGGTTCGAGCCCCGCCGGACACCCTCGAGTACGACGCGCTCACGCAGCGTACGTCGTACGCCCCGCGGCTCTGGCCCAACTGGGAGAGGCGCCTGGCTTAGAACCAGGAGGTTCAGGGTTCGAATCCCTGGAGCCGCACACGACTGACCGACACCGAATTCGCCGACCTGCTGACCGCAGGTCGGGCACACTGGAGGGGAGGAGGAACCACATGAGCGGTGTGATCGTGCTCAACGCCTCGTACGAGCAGCTGCATGTCGTGTCGATCCAGCACGCCATCCGGATGCTCGTCCGGGAGGTCGCCGTCGTCGAGGAAGCGCACGACGGCGCCAGCATCGGTCCGTTCCCCCTCCCCCGCGTGCTGCGTCTGGTCCGGTACGTCGTGACGAAGTGGCGCTACGCGTCCGGCCGGCTGCAGTACACGCGGGCCGGCGTACTGAAGCGCGACAAGTACACCTGCGCGTACTGCGGCCAGCTCGGCGCCACCACGATGGACCACGTGGTCCCACGGTCACGCGGTGGTCGAGGCGAGTGGCTGAACGCCGTAGCCGCGCACGCGTCGTGCAACGAGAAGAAGGGCTCGCGCACACCGGAGGAGGCCGGCATGCCACTGCTGTGGCAGCCGTGGATCCCTTCCCGTGCCGAGATAGCGCTCTGACGCGACACCCACCGGTGCCGCCGTCGAGCGCGATGCCAGGTGGGCGACGGTGACCCACCCTCGGTTCTGACCCGAGGCCCCGCAGGTTCGACCCCTGCCCTGGCAGCCTTGAAAACAAGGCGGAATAAGCCGAGCTTCGGCCTAACGGCAGCCGTTTCGAAAACGGTCAGCCCTTCAGCGGGCGTGCAGGTTCGAGACCTGCTTCCGCCGCCAAACCACGAACGAGAGGATGGGGAGATGAACGTGGAGCTTCCAGTAGAGCTGAGTGGGGCCAAGAGCTCCACGCTCATGTGGGCGCAGGAGTACGACGTGGATGCGAAGGCGCTGCAGCAGTTGCGGAACATTGCGGCGCTGCCGTGGGTGCACGGGGTTCGGGTGATGCCGGACGTGCACCTCGGTAAGGGCGCGACGGTCGGGTCGGTGATCGCGATGAACCAGGCCGTGTCGCCGGCCGCGGTCGGGGTCGACATCGGATGCGGGATGGAAGGTGTCCTGACCTCGCTGACGGCTTCGGATCTTCCGGACGACCTGTCGGCGATCCGTTCGCGGATCGAGGCCGCCGTACCTGTGGGCTTCCGGGCTCACGAGAACCAGGTCGGCGTACGACGGCTTGGGCTGGACCCGCGTCCGTGGGACAAGCTGTGGAGTGTCGTTCACGAGTCTGCACGACGGAGTGCAGGACCGGGAGCGCAAGGCCAAGCAGCAGATGGGTTCGCTGGGCGGGGGCAACCACTTCATCGAGGTCTGCCTCGACGACGAGGATCGCGTCTGGCTGATGCTGCACTCCGGTAGCCGGAACATCGGCAAGGAGCTCGCGGAGCGGCACATGCGGATCGCCCGGGACGCTGCCGCACAACGCGGATCTCCCGGACCGTGACCTGGCGGTGTTCCTGTCCGGTACGCCGGAGATGGACGCGTACCGTCGCGACCTCACGTGGGCGCAGGAGTACGCCGCCGCGGAACCGCGCCGTCATGCTCGCGCTGGTGATGCAGGCGGTGCGGGAGTCGTTCGAGCGTCGACGTACGGTTCGAGCAGCCGATCTCGTGCCACCACAACTACGTGGCCGAGGAGCACATCGACGGGCTCGACCTGCTCGTCACCCGCAAGGGTGCGATCCGGGCAGGGCGCGGGGACCTCGGGCTGATCCCGGGGTCGATGGGCACCGGTTCGTACGTCGTCCGTGGGCTCGGCTCGGAGCGCTCCTTCTACTCGGCCTCACACGGGGCGGGCCGGCGGATGAGCCGCAACGAGGCGAAGCGCCGGTTCACCGTCGACGACCTGGTCGCGCAGACGGCCGGCGTCGAGTCCCGCAAGGACGCCGGGGTGATCGACGAGATTCCGGCCGCCTACAAGGACATCGACTCGGTCATCGCGGCCCAGTCCGACCTGGTCGAGGTAGTGGCCCACCTCAAGCAGGTCATTTGCGTCAAGGGCTGAACGGGTTTCTGCCGTGGTCAGGGGACACGGCAGGGCCTGTTGGTGAGGTCCGCCTGTTGGTAGGGGCAGCGGTTTGCTAAACCGTCGGTCGGCTTCGGTCGGCTCGCGAGTTCGAATCTCGCTCTCACCGCTGGGCGGCCGGGGAAGACCGGCCGCCCTGCCAGGACCTACCTTGAAGAGAGGACGGTCGAGGAGGTCGCACGAGCGCGCGGCTGAGGAACATTCCGATCCCTGAGGCCAGTCTGGCCGGGATCGCGGTCGGCTTTGCGCTCGAGCAGGTGCGGCCGTGGCGGATCGGGAGACGACCTGCCGGCTGGTCGCTCATCGCGGCGGGCAGCTTCGTCATCACGAGCTCGTTGCGAGCAGCACGAACCACCGACCTCTCCAGCCCTGAACAGCTCGTTACCAGCGGGCCGTATGCACTGAGCCGGAATCCGATGTACGCCGGTTGGGTCCTGATGCAACTCGGGATCGGGCTGGTGACCGGATCCGGCTGGGTTCTGGCGACGTTGCCGGCTGTCGGGGCGGGGCTACACCGGAATGTCGTCCGGGAGGAACACCGGCTGAAGGAGAGTTTCGGGGACGAGTACGAGCGCTACTCGGAAAGAGTCGGTCGCTATCTCCCCAGGCGATGAGCAGAAGCGCCGTCGTTGGAGAGGCGGGGCGGGCTGTAAACCCGTTGCCACGCGCTGAGCAGGTTCGAATCCTGCCTTCTGCACGCAAGACCAACAGATATGACAAGAGAGGAGGACCGGCCATGGCCGACCTCAGGAACAGGAAGCGAGTGCCTGGTGGCAGGACCGGTGCTCCAGTGAAGCAGGGTCATGCGCTGCGCCGGGTACGGCTTGCGTGCGGGCATGTGCAGCGGGACCGGATCGCCCACGCCGGCGATCACGTCTGGTGCGAATCCGACTGCTCCGACTGGACCCGCGTCGTCGCCGTCGAGGAGTAGTCACTCGATCACGCAACTTTCTCCGCCATCTGACCATCGTGGCGGGTGTAGAGGTTGTCACCGCCGCCGGGGGGCCGCGGGCGAGTGGGTGGGGAAAGCGCATGATCAGATGGTTGTTGGTATTCGGGCTGGTTGCCGCGGGGTTGGCCGGCACCAGCGGAGTCGCGACGGCCGGGAACGGTCCGGGGATCGCGATCGCCGCGGAGCTGCCCGAGCCGGAGGCGGCACAGTTCATGCCGGGGGCAACGAATGTCGTCCCCGCGACCACCGTGTCCGCGAAGAGTGCGCAGGCGGTAACCGGGGCAGGCGGCACGTACACCTGCCCCGGTTTCAGCACCGTCGACGACGCGACACCGCTCTCGTCCGTCCTGCAGGACACCTACTCCTGGGGCGGGTTCAAGCCGTACAAGGTTGGTGACGGCAACGGAAACATCAACTGGAAACTCAACCCGTACAAGAACCCGAGCTGGTACATGTGGTTCCATTCGCTTCGTTGGCTCGGCCAAGGAATCACCGCCGCCGGACAGGGTGACACCGCCGCGATCGACCGCGTGACGACGATCGTCAAGGACTGGGTCCGCGACAATCCGTACTCCTGGAAGGCCGACATCGGCGCCTGGGAGTCGACGATGCACCGCACGAACGTGATCGTTTGCACCCGGCAAGCAGTCCTCGCCGGGTTGAACGTGACCACACTTCCGCCGCAGTACAGCTGGCTTGACAACGCGCTGCTCGACCACGCCAAGTTTCTGGTCAACAACTGGAGCGGCGCGTGGAATCACGGCACCGACGAGAGCATTGCGCTGTTCGGCGTCGGCTGCACGCTGAACCGCGCCGACTACATGACGCTCGCCCAGCAGCGCCTGAACGCGGGCATCACGACCTCGATCGACACCGAGGGTTCGACCAACGAGCAGTCGACCGCCTACGCGCAGTTCAACTATTCCCTCTGGGGCCGTGCCGTCGACGTACTGCGAGCCTGCGGCGCCGACCCCGGTACGACGATCCCCGCACGCCGCGCGCTGCTGGCGAACTGGCTCGCCCTCGCCACGAACTCGCTGGGCAACCTGCACCAGCTCGGCGACTCGGAGGTCGTCCGTACGGCGGCTGTCGCCGGAACACCTCTCGAGTACGCCGGAAGTCTCGGCGCGACCGGGATCGCGCCGACCGATCGCGTCGGCCTGTTCTCGGCGGGCTACGTCTTCGGGCGATCCGGGTGGGGCAAGTTCGCGGACCAGGCGTCGTACAGCATCAGGTACGGTCCGGCGCGGCAACTGCACGGTCACAGTGACCACACGTCGCTCACCTACACCGCCCGCGGGCGGGACATCCTGATCGACGGCGGGCACGCCGGCTACCAGAACGACGTCTGGCGGACCTGGGCGAAGAGCCCGTTCGCGAGCAGTGCGATGACGACGCCGCTGTCGGCCGACCGGCTGCCGGCGACGAAGCTGACCCGGTCGCAACTCAGGTCGAACGCCGACTTCTTCGAGTTCTCCGACGTACCCGGGGCCGGCATCAACCGCGTTCGTGGCGTCCTCGTGCTCAACAACCCGGACCTGGTCGTCACGCTCGATCGCGCATCCTCCACGACGGCCCAGCAGTTCCAGACGCTGTGGCACCTGCCGGCGGACCAGAAGGCGACGGTCTACTCGCGGACGACCGCCCTGGCGAGCAAGCCGGGTGAGGACACCCGGACGATCCTGTTCCAGGTGCCGTACCGGCAGGCCCTTCCCGCGGGAGCGATCCTGCTCAAGCAGGCCCAGACGCAGCCGATCCAGGGCTGGACCTATCCGAACATCAACACCCGGCTGTCGGCGCCGACGCTGATGTTCGCGCGGTCCGGCACCACGGCGTCGATCCTGTCGTTCATCGCACCGGTCAAGGCCTCTGGTGCTGTCACGTACACGACCCGCTGGTCCGGCACGACGTACGTGGTCGACCTGAGCGTCGCCGGCGTCCGCACGTCGGTCGGCATCACCGCAGGCGGCGCCCTCGTCCGCCTGACCTGAACCCCCTGGTGACGGAATCTCGCCGGGCCCTCCGAAGGCTCGGTTCCTGGTTCGACTCCAGGCAGGGGGACTCAGCTACAGCAACGGGTCGAAGTGGACCGCCAGCGAGACGGTCGCCTCGGCGCGTGCGGAGAGGACCCGCACCCGTACGTCGTCAACAGTCACAGCCGAATCCAGTGCAAGCAGGCGTCGGTGGCCGATTGTCGTGCCCTGTGCGATCTCCCGCCAGGAACCTTCGACGAGCGCATCCACGGCGAACGATTCGACCTGCTGACCAGCCGCAATGTCCTCGCGCAGATCGAGCACGTTGACCTCACCCGGCAGCGCGACAGGGGTGTCGTAGAACTCCCGCACCGCCGCACCAAACGCAGCCAGCGCATCCACATCCGGATCCGCGAACAGCCCCCGCCGATCAGGCGGGATGTTCAGCAGCAGTACGGCGTTCCGCCCGACCGACTTGCGATAGATGTCCAGGAGCTCCGGCAACGACTTCACCGCAGCGTCCTCGGCCGCGTGGTAGAACCACCCAGGCCGGATCGACACGTCGACTTCAGCCGGATACCACCGCAACTCGTCAGCGCGAGCCAACTCGTCAGGCCCAGCCACGGAAGCCGCCGTCTGTGCGGCCACCATCTGCCCGTCAACGAACGGTACGACGCTCCACTCGGTCTCCCGCGCGAACCCGTCCTCGTTGCCGACCCACCGCACGTCCGGCCCGCCGATCGCGATCGTCGCGTCCGGCGCGAGCCGCCGGATCAGGTCGAACCACGCGTCGTACGCATAGCTCTGCGCACTGCTCGTCGGGTTCGCCCCGTCCAGCCAGACCTCGGCGATCGGCCCGTACGACGTCAGCAGTTCATGCAACTGCTGAAGGTAGAACCGGTTGTAGTCGTCCACGACGTACGAGAACTCGCCGATCTGCGAAGCGACAGCAGGACTGCCGTTCCCGTAGTACCCGCCCGGCGCCTTCTCCTGATAGAGATCCGCCGGCGACAGATACACCCCGAACCCGATACCACCTGCCTGACAAGCAGCCGACAGCTCCGCGACGACATCGCCCCGATACGGCGACGCGGCAACGGTATGCGGCAGGTACTTGCTCGGCCACAAGCAGAACCCGTCATGGTGCTTCGCCGTCAGGATCACGCTCTTGAACCCGGCGGACACCAACGCAGCAACCCACTGCGAACAGTCCAGCGACGAAGGATCGAACACCGCCGGATCGTCGACGCCGGTCCCCCACTCCAGGTCCGTGAACGTGTTCGGCCCGAAGTGCACGAACGCGGTCAGCTCCTGCCGCTGCCACGCGAGCTGCCGCGGCGACGGGCGTACGGCGGACGCATCGATCACAGCAGCACCTTTCCAGGATTGAACAAGTTCCCAGGATCGAACGCGGCCTTGATCCGCCGATGCAGTTCGAGCCCGACCGGCCCGAGCTCGGTCTCCAGCCAGCGCGCCTTCAACGTCCCGATCCCGTGCTCCCCGGTGATCGTCCCGCCGAGCCGCAGACCCAGCTGCATCACCGCGCCGAACGCCTCCAGCGCCCGCGCCTCGGCCGCCGCGTCGGCGGGGTCGAAGACCACAGTCGGGTGCATGTTCCCGTCACCTACATGCCCAGGGCAACAAATCAGTACGTCGTACTTCGCGCCGATCTCCGCGATCCCGCGCAGCAGCGTGATCAGCTGCGACCGCGGTACGGCGACGTCGTCGATCAGCGTCGTACCCAACGGCTCCAGCGCGGAGTTCACCAGCCGGCGCGCTTCGAGCAGCATGCGGGACTCTTCCGCGTCGGACGCTTCGGCGACCTCGATCGCACCGTGCGCCGTGCAGATCTCCGCGATCTGCGCGACGTCCTCGGCCGCCCGCGGTCCCCGGTCGGACTGGGCGAGCAGCATCGAGCCGACGTCCTCGGGAAGACCCATGTCCCGGTAGTCCTGGATCGCCCGCAGCGTCGGCTGATCCAGGAACTCGAGCAACGACGGCCGCAGACCCGAGGCCATCACGGCGGCAGCGGCCGCGATCCCGTCCTCGATGGACCGGAACGTCGCCGCAGCGGTCAACGCCGCCTCGGGCGCCGGGCGCAACGCCAGCGTCGCCTCGGTCACCACCCCGAGCGTGCCCTCGGACCCGACGATCAGCCGCGTGAGGTCGTACCCGGCGACACCCTTCGCCGACCGCCGCCCGGTGCGCACCACCTCACCGGACGCCAGCACCACTTCGAGTCCACGTACGAAGTCCGCGGTCACGCCGTACTTCACGCAGCACAACCCGCCCGCGTTCGTCGCGATGTTCCCGCCGACCGTCGACATCTCCCACGACGACGGATCCGGCGGATAGAACAGGTCCTGGTCCAGCACAGCGCGGGACAACTGAGCGTTCACGACGCCCGGCTGGACCACGGCGACCTGGTCCTCGGCTGAGATCTCCAGGATCTGCGTCATCCGCGCGGTCGACAGCAGCAAGCACCCGTCGATCGCGTTCGCGGCCCCCGACAGCCCGGTACGCGCGCCCTGCGTCACGATCGGGACGCCGGCCTCGCCCGCAGCCCGGACCACCTCGACGACCTCCGCGGTCGACGACGGACGCACGAGCACCCGCGGCGCCCCGGCGGTGCAGAACTTCGCGTGATCGTTGCGATGGCTGTCCAGTACGTCGGGATCGTCGACGACAGCGTCATCTCCGAGGACCGACCGCAGCCGGTCCACGAACTCATCCCTCATCTTGCTCCGCAAGCAACCGCAGGATCAGCTCGGCCCGGCGGACACGCTCCCGTCCGAGGGCTTCCGCAGTACCGATCAGATGCGCCCCGACCGGGTAGATGTTCGGTGCGTTCCGCAGACCCATCTTGAGGTACACCGGCGCCGCGGTCCGGACGATCTCCGGTACGTCGTAGAAGCGGACGTGGCCGCCCTGGTCGTCGGGGACCTCGATGTACATGTCGATCGGGACCGTCGTCACCGACCGGATCTCCGCGAGCACCGGCACCGGCAGGTCCGTCGACACGTTCAGACTGGTCGCGCCGAGCCGCTCGTACAGCCGGGCAGTCGGTGCGTTCGGCAACGGCATCAACACCGACGTCTTCAGCACCAGATCCGCAGGCAGCTCACCCTCGATCTTCAACTGACCCAGGATCTCGAGTACGCCGATGTCGCCGACCAGCAGGCTCCGTACGCCGAGCTCGACCGCGCGGAACGCGTCGCACAACGACGCCGCCACCTGATCGTTGCCCCGCGCAACACCGCCGACCGCGGCCGACACCTTGGCCTGACCGCCGATGTCCCAGGAACCCCGCGGCCCGAGGAACAGGCACACCTCGACGCCCTGCGGAGGCGCCGAGCGAGAGCATCTCCTCGATCTCGCCGTCGGTCAGCATCATCACGCCGCTGCCCTGCGAGACCCGGTCGATCGTGATGCCGCGAGACTTGGCCTCCTCGAGCACCGCGGTCATCACCCGCGGCCCTTCGCAGGACGGGATCTCGACCTTGTACGGCGACCCGTCGGGGAAGGTACGGGTCGACGTCTCGCCCGGCCGGAAGCCGCGATCGGCCAGCAGGGCACGTGCTTCGCGAAGGTTCATGTCTCGCTCCAAGGTCCGAGTCGCCCGGCCGGCGTCAGGTCCCGCGCCGTACCGGTGATCTCCAGGTCGAATCGTTCGGCCGCCTCGGTCAGCAGGGCCGGTGTCACCATCAGCTCGTTCGGCGACAGCGTGTCCTTGATCCTGGCCAGCCGGAGCTCGGACCAGTGCCGCCGTCCGCACATCGTGACGGCCGCGAGTACGGCGGCCTCGTCGTCCTCCATCACCATCGGCAACCGCGAACGGCGCGCACCGCCGGCGCCTGAGGTCAGCGCGTTCACGTAGCTTGCCTGGAAGTCGATCTGCTCCAGCAACCGCGCCGGGATCACGTCGGCGAGGCCGAGTCCGGACGCGTTGCCGTGCGAGGCCGGCGACAGCGAGTGGACGCTGATCGCGGCGATCGACGGTGACTCGAACTCGGGGATGCCGTGCACCCAGCACCGGCCGATCACGTTGGTGTCCATGCCGGCGCCGGACTTGTCCTTGCCCAGCTCGTCGACCACCAGGACGTCGAGCTCGTCGAACGGAAGGCGTCCGAGGAGGCTGGAAGCCCTTTGCAGTAAGGCATTCTCGGGCGCTTCGGCGATCCCGTCGGCCTGGAGCAGCTCGACCGAGGCGGTCTGCTCGCGGGCGTTCTCCAGGATCGCCAGGCCGCCGAGGATCTTGCCTTGTGCAACCACCATGCGGGCGGCGGCCTCGATGTTGGCGCCGAGTGACGGGATGCCGCCGGCGTGCAGGGAGGCGGCGCCGAGGTGGTTTCCTAGTCCGATCGCGAGGATCTTCGCGATTCCGCTCTCGATCGGGCCGCGGAAGTCGGTGTGGGGTTTGACTCGGTTGACCAGGAGTACGCCGTCGGCCTTGGCGGCGATGGCGTCGTGGTGGACCTCGGTGCCGTCCGGGAGGGCGCCGACTACTACGGTTTCCATGGTTGCTTCGATGGGGCAGCCAACGGTTTCCGGGGTGATGCCGAGGGCTTCGAGCATCTCGCGTTGGCCGTCTGCGGTCGCGCCGCCGTGGGAGCCCATTGCGGGGATCACGAACGGTACGGCGCCGGCGTTGCGGAGCCAGTCCACGGCTGCCTTCACGACCGGCACGAGATCGTGAATCCCCCGGCTGCCGGCGGTCACCGCGATCCGCGCGTCCGGCACGATCCGCCCCCGCAGCGGTTCGAGAGCTGCACGCGCGGCGGCATACGGGTCGGCCTCCGTCGGCACATCCGACAGAATCCGCCGGATCGGCGTCACCTGCGGAAGAGTTCCCGACGGCCGCAACCCCCGAATCCCCTCGAACGGTCCCCAGGTCATCAGTGGCTCTGGCGGGCTACGGTGGAGCCGGTGCGGCCTACGAGGAAGTCTAGGTCACAGCCTTGGTTTGCTTGAGTTACGTGGTCGACGTACAGGCGGGCCCAGCCTCGGTCCGTCGGTGGTGTCGGCGGCTGCCAGTCGGCGCGCCTCTTCTCCAGTTCCTCGTCCGGTACGTCGAGATGCAGCCGCCGCGCCGGTACGTCGAGCTCGATCCAGTCGCCCGTCCGCACCAGCGCCAACGGCCCACCAACAGCAGCCTCCGGCGTGACATGCAGTACGACGGTGCCGTACGCCGTACCGCTCATCCGCGCGTCCGAGATCCGCACCATGTCGTCGACACCGATCTCGGCGAGCTTGCGCGGGATCGTCATGTTGCCGACCTCAGGCATCCCCGGGTACCCGCGCGGCCCCGCGTTCTGCAGCACCAGCACGGTGTCCTCGTCGACATCGAGATCCGGATCCTCGACCGCCTTGTCGTACTCCTCGATGCTGCTGAACACGAGCGCCTTGCCACGGTGCCGCGACAGCCGCTCCGACGCCGCTGACTGCTTGATGACCGCACCGTCCGGCGCGAGATTCCCCTTCAGTACGGCGGTTCCCGCGCCACTACCGAGCGGATCACCGACCGGCCGAATCACGGCGTACGTCTCGCTGCCGGGAGCGGCCCCGGGGTACGTCGCCTCGATCCGCTCCGCGTTCGCGACGTTCTCACCGAGCGTCTTGCCGGTGACCGTGATCGCGTCGGTCTTCAGCAGCGGCAGGATCTCCTTCAGCACCGCGGGCAGGCCGCCGGCGTAGTAGAAGTCCTCCATCAGGTACTTGCCCGACGGCTGCAGGTCGACCAGCCACGGGACGCCGCGCGCCCACTCGTCGATGTCGTCCAGCGTCACGTCGACGCCGACCCGGCCGGCGATCGCGAGCAGGTGGATGACGAAGTTCGTCGAGCCGCCGATCGCAGCGTTCGCCCGGACCGCGTTCGCGAACGCGTCACGGGTGAGGATGTCGCTGATCTTCAGGTCTTCCTTGACCATCTCGACGATCCGCTGCCCGGTCTTCTGCGCGATCACGTACCGGCGGGAGTCGACCGCCGGGATCGCCGCGGACCCGGTCAGCTGCAGGCCGAGCGCCTCGGCCATGCAGGCCATCGTGGACGCCGTGCCCATCGTCATGCAGTGGCCGTTGCTGCGCGACTGGCCGGCCTCGGCCGCCGCGAAGTCCTCGGCCGACATCCGGCCCGCGTTGAGGTCCTGCGTGAAGCGCCAGACCGCCGTACCGGAGCCGATGTCGCAGCCGCGGAATTTACCGTTCAACATGGGACCACCGGTGACGACGGCGGTCGGCAGGTCGACGCTGGCGGCACCCATGATGGAGCCGGGCGTCGTCTTGTCGCAGCCGGTCAGCAGCACGACGCCGTCGATCGGATTGCCGCGCAGCGACTCCTCGACGTCCATGCTGAGCAGGTTCCGGAACAGCATCGCGGTCGGCCGCAGCAGCGTCTCGCCGAGCGACATGACCGGGAACTCCAGCGGGAACCCGCCGGCCTGCCAGACCCCGCGCTTCACGGAGTCGGCGAGACGACGCAGATGCGCGTTGCACGGGGTGAGCTCGGACCAGGTGTTGCAGATCCCGATCACCGGGCGCCCGTCGAACGCTTCCTCGGAGAAGCCCTGCGACTTCATCCAGGACCGGTGGATGAAGCCGTTGCGGCCGTGCTCACCGAACCAGTGGTCGAAACTCCGCCGCCCGGTCGACGCCGGAGCGCCTTCGCCGGCCAGGACGTCGCCCTCGGCCGGGTCGTTGGTCGGAGGTACATCGGTCATCGCGACACCTCACCTGTGGTCACGGTTCCGTTCACCCGGCGGGTGATCCCGGCCGGGTTCGTGTCCTTCAGTACGTCGGGCAGCACCGCATCCGGAGCGTCCTGGTACACGACGGGACGCTGGAACCGCCGTGCCGCGGTCACCCCGACGCTGGTGTGGATCGAGCCGACCGTCGACGGGAACGGCCCGCCGTGATGCTGGGCCCACGACACCGCGACCCCGGTCGGCCAGCCGTTCCACAGCACGCGACCCGCGCGGGCGGTCAGCAGCGGGAGCAGGTCGCGCGCGAGCTCGGCGTCCGCGTCCTCCGCGTGCAGCGTCGCGGTCAGGTTGCCGTCGAATGCCTCGACGGCGGCCTGCAGCTCGTCGAGCGAGGAGTACTCGACGACGATCGAGACCGGGCCGAAGCACTCCTCGAGGATCTCGTCACGGCGGGCGAGCAGCTCGGTCACCGTGGTCTGCAGGAGGGTCGCGCCGCCGGAGGCCCAGACGCGTACGCCGTCGACCTTCTCCAGCCGGTCGAGGCCGGAGCTGAAGCCGTCCTTGATGCGGTCGTTCAGCATCGGCGCCTCGGCGACGGCACCGGCCGCCTCGGACAGCTGCTCCTGCAGACCGTGACCGGCCGGGAGGAAGAGCAGGCCGGGCTTGGTGCAGAACTGCCCGACGCCGAGGGTGAACGAACCGACGTACCCGCTGGCGATGTCCTTGCCGCGGGCATCGATCGCGGCCTGGGTGACGAAGACCGGGTTCAGGCTGCCGAGCTCGCCGTAGAACGGGATCGGCTCCGGGCGCGTCACCGCGATCTCGTGCAGTGCCTTGCCGGCCGGGACCGAACCGGTGAAGCCGGCGGCGGTGATCCGCGGGTCCTTGAGGGCCGTGACGCCGACGTCGAAGCCCGAGATCAGGCCGAACGATCCGTCCGGGGCACCGGCTGCCTTCAGCGCCTCGACCATCACCTCGGCGGTGCGGACGGACAGCTCCGGGTGGCCCGGGTGCGCCTTGACGATCACCGGGCAACCGGCCGCGAGCGCGGACGCGGTGTCGCCGCCGCAGACGCTGAACGCGAACGGGAAGTTGCTGGCGGCAAACACCAGCACCGGGCCGAGCGGGACGAGGACGCGGCGCAGGTCCGGGCGCGGGACCGGCTTGGCCTGCGGGTCCAGGGTGTCGATCGTGACTTCCAGCAGCGAACCTTCTTCGAGGGCGTCCGCGAACATCCGCAGCTGCCCCGTGCTCCGGGC
This sequence comes from uncultured Actinomycetota bacterium, assembly GCA_963822475.1. Lineage (GTDB taxonomy): Bacteria > Actinomycetota > Actinomycetes > Propionibacteriales > Kribbellaceae > Kribbella. Next base: position 1,411,344 of record CAWGHT010000003.1, on the reverse strand, counting down.
GACCTCACCGGTCAGACGCGCCTGCGGCAGCGAGCTCTCACGCATCGCGATCGGCACCAGCTCGTCGGAGGCCGCATCGAGCGCATCCGCGACGGCGCGAATCCACCCGGCCCGAACGGAAGGTTCGGAGGCACCGAACGCAGGTGCGGCGGCCGCAGCCGCGGCAAGCGCCTGCTCCAGCTGAGCGGGGGTGGTGTCCGGGGTCATCGGGTTCCCTCCAGGTTGTCGGTTGCCAGGAACGCGAACGGTTCCCGGCCTGCGGCCACGGTATTCGTGAGGGTGCCGACCTCGTCGATGGTGATCGTGATGACATCGCCCTCGGCGAGCGAGAAGTCCAGTTCCGGGACGATGCCGGTGCCGGTCGCGAGGATCACGCCGTCGGGGAAGTCGTTCGGCAGGAACAGTACGTCGATCAGGTCCTGGAGCTCGCGCACCAGCTTCTCGGTGGACGTCGTACCGCTGAACACCTCGTCGCCGCCGCGACGGATCACCAGGTTGATCCCGAGCTTCTTCGGGTCCGCGACCTCCCAGACCGGCCGGATTCCGGACGCCAGCGCACAACCGCCCGCGAACAGCTTCGCCTGCGGCACGTACAGCGGGTTGACGCCTTCGATCGACCGCGAGCTCATGTCGTTGCAGACCGTGAACCCGACGATCTCACCGTGACTGTTGGCGACGACCGCCAGCTCCGGCTCGGGTACGTCGTGACCGGAGTCGGACCGGATCCCGACCGGCTCGCCGTCGACGACCACCCGCCAGGCCGGCGCCTTCTGGAACAGCTCGGGCCGGTCGGCGGTGTAGACCTTGTCGTACACCGACTGCTCGCTGCTCTCCTCCATCCGCGCGCCGCGCGAGCGCTCGTACGTCACGCCCGCGCACCACACCTCGCCGCGACCGTCGAGCGGCGGGAGGAACGTCAGCCCTTCGACGGGCAGCGCCTCACCGGCCTTGTCGACCTCCGCCTGCAGCTCCTCGCGGGTGAGCCGGAGCAGTTCGGCGAAACTGTTCACCCCCGGCAGCGGAGCCACCGTGTCCCCGGTGCGCACACCAGGGATCGGGCGGCCGTCGACGGGGGACAGATAGCGGACCAAATGCATGGACAGGCCTTTCACATCGATGTACCGAGCAGACCACGGGTGATCTGGAAACCGACGTTGCCGGAGGCAACCGCCTTGGGAACGAGCCGGCGACCGGCGACCGCGGCCACGACGTCCAGACCGATCCGCGCCTGCTCGGTCGCGTCACCGGTGGCCACCGCGTCCAGGTCGTCGCCGTACGTCGCGACCGTCTCCGGGTCATTGCTGAACTCGACGACCGGGACGAATCGCTGCGCCGACAAGGTGCCGCCCGCGACATGCGCCAGGATCTGCTGGACGCCCGTCGCACCGAAGCCGGTCGCGGTCTCCATCCAGTCCGTCCCCGGCATCCGCATCACGTGCCACCCCGGCTCCGCGAACCGCTGGCCGTGCGCGATCGTCGGGCCCACCGGGTCCGCCGATCCGAACGCCGCAGTACGGAATCCGTCGTGTGCCAGCAACGCGCCACGCGACGACAGTACGACGGAACCGCCGGAGCCGACGATCTCGCGGCCGATCAGCGCGAGCGCCTCGGCGGTCTCGTCCGAGAACGGGCCGCGGGCCTCCAGGCCGATCGTCAGCGCGCCGAGATCACCGGACTGCGCGACCGGAGCCGACAGGTCGAAGCTGCTGAACCAGTCCCGCACCTTGCCGCCGACGGCGTCGAGACCGCCGTCCGCCTGGATGCTCGCCCAGCCGAATCGGGACGGATCCTTGCCGGCCTCGACCAAGCGGGACCGGAAGTAGTCGTTGTGCGTCTTCTCGCAGCCGTGCTCGAGAAGCAGGGCCATCCGCGTGTTCGGGTGCAGGAGGTAGCCGAGCATGATCCGCGCGAACGTCTCCTCGGACGCGCCGCCGCTGCTGCCACAGCCCTCGGTGTGCGGGAGCGCGACCATCCGGGTGACGGCGTCGCCGGCCCACTTCTCCAGCTCTGCCTGGGCTGCGATCCGCAGGGCGATCTGGCCGGAGCAGAGGCTGGTCGGCAGGATCAGACCAACCGCCTCAGGGACCAACCGGTCGTCGACCTTCAGCAGCTCGGCGAGCGTGCGGCCGTCGGAGGTCAGGCCGCGGTGCGGGAGGCCGTCGAGCGGGGCGTCGCGGTCCTCGCTCGGGAGGTCGGCGAGCGTGCGGCTCATCCGGCCGTCGGTGGTGATCGAGATGCCCTCGCGCGGGCCGGTCTGCTTCCAGTTCCGCCAGATCGACACCTGGCTGTGGCCGGCGCGCTCGCCCGCGCTCTTCTCACCGGATGCGACACGGACCACGAGATCGAAGGTCTCCGCGGTCAGGTCGGCCATCGACGTACCGGTCAGGTACTTGCCGGCGTCGACGTCCATCTCGGCCCGCAACCGCTCGTACCGCGCGCTCGTGGTGACGAACTTCAGCGTCGGGACGAACGGGAAGTTGGTGATCGAGCCGTTGCCGGTGGTGAAGAAGATCAGGTTGCAGCCGCTGCCGATCTGGCCGGCCACCGACTCGAGGTCGTTACCGGGGCTGTCCATGAAGATGTAACCGTCGCCGGGCAGCGGTTCGCCGTAGTCGATCACGTGGTCGAGCCGGACCTCGCGCGGCAGTTTCCGGGCGGCGCCGATCGACTTCAGCACGATGTTGTAGAGCCCGCGGTACACGTTGCCGCCGGACGGGTTGCCCTCGGCCGTGTGCCCGTGCCAGCCGACGCGTTCCTTGAACGACTTGATCGTGGCCAGGAAGCGCTTGGCGGTCGCGAGGTCGCGGACGTTCTTCAGCACGTACGGCTCGGCGCCGATCAGTTCGTCGGTCTCCGCGAGCACCGCCGTACCGCCGTGCCGGATGACCTCCGCGCTGACCTGGCCGGCGAGCGGGTTGGCCGAGATCCCGGAGAAGGCGTCGGATCCGCCGCACTGCAAGGCGATCTTGAGGTCCGCGAGCGGGACCTCCTCACGCTGCTGCGCGTCGACGACCGGCAGCCACGGCTCGATCAGCGCGCCGGCGGCCGTCAGGTCGTGCTCGAAGCCTGCCTTCGCGGGTGAAGTAGGCGTGCGGCACCTTGATCGACGGGTAGCCGTTCTCGGCCAGGAAGTTCTTGATCGCCTCGCCGGAGACCACGTCGCCCTCGGTGTCGACGATCAGGACGGCGCCGACGTTCGGGTTCAGCGTGAAGCCGCCGAGCGTGGCGAGCAGGAAGTGCAGGTTGTTCGGGACCTCGTCCTCGCCGCCCTCGGTGTGCGCGACCGGTACGACGCCGTCGCCCGCGGCCGCGCCGTCGAAGCGCCGCGCCAACTCGGTGACGAACCCGCTGCTGCGCGAACTGGTCGCCAGCAGTACGACGTGATTTCGCGTCCCGGCCGGGCCCTGCTCACGGGGATAGCCGAGGAACGTGCCGGGCTGCTCGACACTCGTCACCTGGGCGCCGAAGTGCAGCGCCGACTCGTCCAGCTCGAACGGGTCGAGCGGCTCGTTGGTCGCACTCGGCTCGTCGGGCAGACCGTCGACACCGCGGGCGGTGACCGCGGCGAGGCTGGTCGGCGTACAGACGTAGTCGCCCGGGACCAGGTCACGGGAGGCGCGCGCGAACGCCGTGTTCCACGAGGTCAGGGCGTCGCCGGTCGCGACCGGCACGACCACGAAGCGGTGCCCTTCGAGCACGGTGTGCGGCAGCGTGATCGTCGTACCGTCGAGCTCGACCTCCGTGCCGGCGTCCAGCCGCCGGGAGGCAATCGCGACGTTGTCACCGGGCTCAGGCAGGACGCCGATCTCTTCGAACCTCATCGTTGGCGCCTTCCCATAGCTTGCTCGGGCCGAAATCGTGCATGATGCATGATTACCAGTGTTACCCTGCCGAAACCGAACGGTGGGGTCAACCCCGCGACCAGATTCCGGAGACACCTCATGAGCGAGCCAGTGGCACCGGTGGACCGGCGGCTGCTCCGGCGGCAGATGCTCGCCGACGACGTGTACGAGGCCATCAAGACGATGCTGATGGACCACGTCATCCGGCCCGGGGCGCGGATCTCGATCGACGGACTCGCGCGGGAGTTCCAGGTGTCGTCGACGCCGGTGCGGGAGGCGCTGGCCCGGCTGGAGTCGGAGGGGCTCGCCGTCAAGGAGCCCCTGAAGGGCTACCGCGCGACCCCGCTTCTTTCGCTCGAGGAGTTCGACGACCTCTACAGGTTCCGGCTCCTGCTCGAGCCGTGGGCGGCGCGGCGGGCGGCCGAACTGATCTCCCCCGTGGGTGTGGAACGGTTGCGCGCTGAACTGGCGAACGCGGTCGAGCCGACGTCGATCGACTACGCCGGGTACAAGTCGCTCACCGTGCACGACAACCGGTTCCACTCGCTGATCGCGTCGCTGTCCGGGAGCGAGCAGGTTCGATCGGCGTTCGAGCGGACCCACTGTCACCTGCACATCTTCCGGTTGCACTACGACCGCGACATCGGCCCCGAGGTCCTCACCGAGCACCGCGTGCTGGTCGAGGCGATCACCTCCGGCGATCCGGCCGCCGCCGAGTCCGCGATGACCCGGCACATCGAGAACTCGATGACCCTGCGGTTGCGCCGCATCTACGAATGACCCGTCGCCCTTTCCCGCTGACGGTGCCACCGGAACTCACGGCGTACATCCTCGATTTCCACTGGGACGTCGAACGGCTGCACGCCCTCGACCTGCCGACGGTCGATCTGCCGGTCGCCGATCTGGCTCACCATCTCGACCTGCCGTTCTGGGCGTACGACGACCGGCCCTTCCAGGTCACGCCCCGCAGGTCGCGCGGATCCGGTCACTACCGGCGCAGTACGAACGCACCCTCGCCGCCGACCTCCCCCTCGACTCGTCCACCGCCCCGACGACCGCATCACCATCTACGGCGTCCACCGACTGCTCCGGGCAGAACTCGACGACCATCACCGCGCGAGTCCTGCCCTGGTCCGAGCTGGACCAATCGCCGTACCGTAACGTCACTCCACCGGTGCGCCGCCGTACGAGACCTCGTTGCCGTCCGGATCGAAGAACGTCGCATGCCGTACGCCGTTCTCGTACGTCTCCCGTACGGCGGGCTCGAGGCCGCGCTCGGCGATCGCACCGAGCGTGGCGTCGAAGTCCTCGACGAACAACGTGTGCTGCGCATGGCCGGCGTGCTCCGGGACGACCTCGATGTAGAGGTACCGGTGCTCGCCGACCTCCCACACCGCCTCGATGTCGTTGGGCAGGAAGCTCGGCGGCGCCCCCAGAAGCTTCTCGTACCAGGCAACCGCGGTCGCGTAGTCGCGGACGGAGATTCCGGCGAAGAGGTCCATACCGGATGCTACCGACCGGAGGTCACTCCGGGGCGTCGCCGTGGTCCGGGATCTCCAGCTGTACGCCGCCTTGCAGCGCGGACTGGTGTGCGTAGATGCCGGGGAGGGTGTAGCGGGCCGAGACCCAGGCGTTGATCGGCGGGAGGGTCTTGTCGGAGACCGCGCGGACGAAGTCGTCGGCGAGGAAATGATGCGAGCCCTCGTGGCCGTTGTGCAGGCCGTCGAACTCCTTCGGCAGGCGGGAGCGGTCGTGGACCGGCGAGAGACCGGACCGGAACGCGTCGCGCAGCGCCGGGTCGACGTTTGCCAGGTCGGCGTCATCACCGGTCGGCTTGGTCTCCATCAGGTGCTCGATGTCCTCGACGCCCTCTTTGTTCTGCCAGAACGTGGTGGTGGCGAGCTGCTCGAAGCTGCCCTCGGTGCCGAACACCCGCAGCCGGGACTCCCGGATGTGCGACGGGTAGCCGACCCGGCGCATCTCGTTCGTCCGCATGACGCCGCCGTCGGCGAGCTTGAACAGCGCGGTCGCGTTCGAGAAGTCGTTGTCGAACTGGCTGATCTCCTTGTCGAAGACGCCGTCGCCGCGGTCGTCCTTGACGCCGATCGCCGACACGTGGGTGGCGTGCTGACCGGTCACCGAGAGGACGTTGCCGACCGCGTGCGTCGGGTAGAGCAGCGGCGGGAACGACGCGGTCTTCTTCCAGTCGTCGCCGCCGGAGTACTGGTACGCCGCGTAGAACCCGAGGTCCATGTCGTGGACGTAGTCGCCCTCGGTGTAGAACACCCGGCCGAACTCACCGTCCGCCAGCTTCTTCCGGCAGTACACCGACGACGGGTAGTAGTAGCTCGTCTCACCCATCATGTAGGTGAGCCCGGTCTCCTTCACCAGCTCGATGATGCGCGCGATCTGGTCCGCCTCGATCGCCATCGGGACCGTGGAGTACACGTGCTTGCCGGCCTCGAGTGCCTTGATCGCCATCTCGCCGTGCAGCCAGCGCTGCGTGAAGATCGCGACCGCGTCGACGTCCGACTCGAGCATCTCCTCGAACGACGCCGTCGTCACCGTGATCCCCTGCTTGGCGGCCATCTCCGCCGTCCGCTCCGGGACGACGTCGGTCAGCCGCACATCGGACACGTCCGGATGCGCGGACCACAGCCGCAGGAACGAAGGGGCGAACTGTCCGGCTCCGACCACACCGATGCTGATTCCCATGCAGAAGAGCCAATCACACATTTATGTTCCACGGAAGAACATATTCAGACGTTGGAACGTGTGGCCCCACCCATCCCAGCGCACTTTGAGCACCCACCAACCATTTCCAGCCCGGCAAAACGGTTGGTGGGTGCTCAAAGTTGGGTGGTTAGGGGTGGGTGAGGAGGTGCGGGTTGTCGGTGGTGATGCCGTCGACGCGCAGGGCGGCGGCCTTGGCGAGGGTTTCCGCGTCGGGGACGGGCCAGGCGGTGACGGACAGGCCGTTGGTGTGGAGGTCGGCGACGGCCTCTGGGGTGAGGCCGGCGATGCCGCAGAGGGACCAGGTCGCGCCGGCTGCGCGGGTGCGGGCGATGACCTCGGCGATGTCCGGCGTACGGCCGAAGATGTGGCCGGTCGTCACGTCGGGGAACGCCTCCCGGACGGCGAGCAGGATCTCCGGGTGGAACGACGTCACCAGGGTCCGCTCGGCCAGCGCCGGGTCCGACTTGAGCGACTGGGCGAGCAGCGGTACGGCGGCCTCCGCCTTGACCTCGGCCTGGAACCGTACGTCGATCGCGGCGACGGTCTCGGCCCAGGTCGGGACCTGCTCACCGAGTCCGGCGTCCAACGCCCGCAGCTCGGCGAGCGTCAGCTCCTCGACCGCGCCCGTACCCGACGTGGTGCGGTCGACGGTCGCGTCGTGCATGATCACGAGTTCGCCGTCCGCGGTGACGCGGAGGTCGAGCTCGATCTCGTCGCAGCCGTCCGCGACCGCCCGCCGGAACGAGCGCAGCGTGTTCTCCGGTTCGGTCCCGAGTGCGCCCCGGTGGCCGGTGATGATCACAGCACTTTCTCCTCGTAGAGACGTTTGACCTCGTCGCCGATCGCCTCGAGCCGGCGCGCGACCGAGGCGAACACCTTCTTCGGCTGCGCGTTGTCGGCGTAGATCTGCTGCAGCCCGGTGTAGATCTGCACGTTCGCGTTCCGCCCGTACAGCCGGATCGCGTCCTGCTGCCGCGCGTTCTCCAGTTGCGCGATCGCGACGCCGTAGTTCGGTTGTTCCGCGATCAGCTTCTTCAGCTCGGCGTCCTCGCGGGCCTTGTTCACCACCGGAAGGTACCCGGTCTGCGTCGTCCACCACGCCGAGTTCTCCGGCAGCGCGAGGAACTGCAGGAACGTCGCCGCGGCCTGTTTCCGCTCGGTCGAGATGTTCCGCAGCATCCCGATCCCGCCGCCGCCGGTGGCGATCCCGGCCGCGACCTCCGACGGGATGAACCCGGCGCCGACCTTGAACTTCGCCTTGCTGAACCGATGGTCTTCATTCCACCGGTCGACTCCTGGATCACGCCGACCAGCCCGTTCGCGAAGTCCGTACTCGGGCTGCTCGCCATGTACGCCGCCCCGAGATCGTGCACCATCGACCGCTGCCACTCACCGGCCGCGACCGCACCGGCCTCGTCGATGGTGACGTCGAGCCCCTTGGAGTACGCGCCGCCGAACTGCCACACGTTGCCCTGGAACTGCCAGTCGCCGTCGATCTTCGCGAACGCGATCGTCCGCAACGACCGTCCACCGGACTGCACCTTCGCGAGTTCGGGCACCCACGACCGCAGCTCGCTCCAGGTCCGCGGCACCCGGTCGGGCAGCCCGGCCTTCGCGAACGCGTCCCGGTTGTAGTACATGATCGGCGTACTGCGGGCGAACGGCACGGCCCAGCTCTGCCCCTTCACGACGTACTCCCCGAACAGCTTCTCCTGGAACACACCAGGCCCGAAACCGTCGGTGAAGTAACCGTTCAACGGTTCGAGCGCGTCGTTCAGGAAGAACCGTTCCCAGGTGACGTCCGACAGTACGGCGAGATCGGGCGCCTGCTTCGCGACCAGCGCGGCCGCGACCTTCTGCGCCACGTCGTCGTAGCTGCCCTGGAACTGCACCTCGACGTACACGTCCTGCTGCGACTCGTTGAACTTGGCAACGAGCTTGTCCACCGCCTTGCCGTTCACCCCGCCGTACGGCGACCAGAACACGACCCGCGTGCGGTTCGCGTACTGCTTCGGCACGGACCCGGCCGGCTGCGAGTAGATCGCGTCGACGGAACGGTAGCCGCAGCCCGCCAGCGTGGCGCCGGCCGCGAGCCCCAGGAACATCCTGCGCTTGAGCATGCTCATCCCTTCAGAGCTCCGGCCGTGATCCCGCCGACGATGTAGCGCTGGGCGATCAGGAAGATCAGCAGCATCGGTGCGAGCACCAGCAGCGTGCCGGCCATGATCGTTCCCCAGGCCGCGAGACCTTCCTCGTCCTTGAGGATCAGCAGCCCGACGGGCAGTGTCCGCATCGAGGCGGTGTTGGTGACGATCAGCGGCCAGACGAAGTTGTTCCACTCCTCGACCGCCGTGATCACCACGACGGTGATCAGCATCGGCCGCGACATCGGCAGGACGACGCGCCACAACGTGCGCAGGTGTCCGGCGCCGTCGACAGCGGCCGCATCCGTCACCTCTGTGGGCAACGTGAGGAAGTGCTGCCGCATCAGGAACGTCGCGAACGCGGACCCGATGCCGGGGATGATCAGGCCGGCGTAGGTGTTGATCCAGCCGAGACTCGCGACGGTCAGGTAGTTCGGCAGCAGCGTCACGTGGCCGGGCACCATCATCGCGCCGAGCACCGCGAAGAACAGGATCTTCTTGAACGGGAACCGCAAGTAGGCGAAGGCGTACGCCGTCAGCACGGCGTTCACCACCTTCAGCGCGGTCCCGATCACGGTGATGATCGTGGAGTTCAGGAAGAACCGGTCGAACGGCGCGGCCTTCCACGCCAGGCTGAAGTTCTCCCAGGTCAGGTGCGGCCACCAGGCGGGCGGCCACTGGTAGATCTGGGTCGGCTGCTTGAACGCCGTGGACAGCAACCAGTACAGCGGTCCGAGGAACACGGCCGCCACACCGATCAGTACGACGTACTGGATCGCGCGTGTCTTCATCGGTAGTGCACCCGCCTCTCCATCACCCGGGCCTGCACCGTGGTGACGACCAGCAGGATGACGAACATGATGATCGACAGCGTCGCCGCGCGGCCCGCGTTGAACGCCTGGAAGCCTTCGTTGTAGATCGACCAGCTCAGGGTGGTGGTGGCATCACCAGGGCCGCCACCGGTCATCACCGCGATCACGTCGAACGCCTGGAAGGTGCCGATCACCGTGGTGATCAGCAGGAAGAAGGTGATCGGGGCAAGCAACGGCAGCTTGATCGACCGGAACCGCGTCCAGGTCGACGCGCCGTCGATCGCGGCCGCCTCGTCGAGCTCCTTCGGCAGGCCCTGCAGGCCGGCCAGGTAGATCAGCGCGGCGAACCCGACGTTCTTCCACAGGTAGACGATGACCAGACCCGGCAGCGCCCAGTCGGAGTTGTTCATCCAGTCCGGCGGCTCGGCGCCGAACGGTTCGATCAGCGCCCGCATCAGGCCGTAGCCGGGGTCGAAGATGAACGCCCAGATGGTCGCGACCGCGGCGCCGGACAGGATGTGCGGCGCGAACGCGATCGTCCGGACCGCGCCGCGGCCCTTCAGCGGCAGGTTGAACAGGAACGCCAGTGCGAGCCCGATCACCAGGCTGCCGACCACGATCAGCCCGGTGAACACGACCGTGATCCACAGCGTCTTGTGGAACGCGGGGTCGGTCAGCGTCCGGCCGTAGTTGGCCAGGCCCACGAACTTCGGGCGGGCCGCGATCATGTTCCAGTCGGTCAGGCTGAGGAACGCGTTGTAGATGATCGGCCAGTACGCGAAGACCGCGATCACCAGGAGGTTCGGCGCGACCAGCAACGCGAACAGCCCGTACTCGCGCCGCCTCCGGCGCTTCCGCTGATCATTGCCGTCAGCAATTGTTCGTTCGTCCGGATGGGTCCGGGCCGGCAGGTCAACTACCGTCACACCGACCTCCTCGTGAGTAGCTCGAGCAACGCGGCGGCCACTGGGGGCGTGGACGCCAGGATGCCTTGTGGGAAAGCAGTTTCAGGTCCGCGGACGACGGTGGCGCCGGCCTCGCGGGCGATCAGCGCACCGGCGGCGACGTCCCACGGCTGGATCAGGTGCTCGTAGTACGCGTCCGCCGTACCGTCTGCGACCGAGCACAGGTCGAGCGCGGCCGATCCGCCGCGGCGGATGTCGCGGACGACCGGGAGCAAGTCTTGCAGAAGCGCTGCCTGCTCGGCGCGTCGATCCGGGAGGTACGAGAAGCCTGTAGCCACCAGGGCCGACTCCAGCGAAGTCTGTCGCAACGGCCCGAGGCGCTGGTCGTCACGGAAGGCGCCGGCATCCCGTACGGCGGACCACGTCGTACCGGTGCGCGGTTGGTGGACCACACCAACGAGTGCACCGTTGTCGTCCTCGACGGCGATCGACACGCTCCAGTCGAGGCGGCCGTAGAGGTAGTTGACCGTGCCGTCCAAGGGATCGATCACCCAGGTGAGGCCGGTGGTCGAGGCGCGCGAAGCGCCTTCCTCACCGAGGAGTCCGTCGCCGGCGCGCGTCGCGGTCAGACCGTCGACGATCAGCTTCTCGGACGCACGGTCGGCCGCGCTGACCGGGTCGTTGGCGGAGCTTTTGGTCTCGACACCGGCCGCGTCGATCGACAGACTCCGCTGGCGGGCCAGGAGTTCCTCGCCCGCCGCGATCGCCAGCCGGACGGCCAGTTCGCGCAGGTCAACGAGGTTCGGTGCAGCGGACATGCCGGTGAAATTATCACCGAATGATGGTTAGGTATAGAGAATGAGTGTGATTTTCTCACCGAAATCACATTCGTGGCTCAATCGTCATCGTCGTTGCGCAGCCGTACGCCGGTGACGCCGTCGAGATCGTCCAGCGCGAGCACCAGGTTCTGCAGCGGTGCGCGCCCGGAGAACCGCATCGCCGCCCGGACCTGCGGACGTGCTCCGTCCCGGTGCACCTCGGTCCCGAGCACCGACGCCTCGAATCCCATCGACGTAGCGGTCGCCAGAATCGCCCGCAGTACGCCGGCTCCGTCGTCGTACCGCACCGTGACGATGCGGCGGCGGTCCGGCGACGGCAGGAACCGCCCGAGCCGCGCGAACGGGCCGACGGCAACCAGATGCAGGACGGTCGCCGCGACCGCGAGGACCGGCATCCCGGCACCGCAGGCCATGCCGATCGCGGCCGTCATCCAGATCGTGGCCGCCGTGGTCAGCCCGCGGACCACGTCCCGGCGCATGAAGATCACGCCGGCGCCGAGGAAGCCGACGCCGGACACGATCTGCGCCGCGATCCGGGACGGGTCGAGATTGACCTCGGTCCCGAGTACGGCGTTGAAGCCGAACCCGGACACCAGGGTGAACAAAGCCGCCCCAGTGCCGACGAGGGTGTGCGTACGCATACCGGCGCTCTTCTGCCGCATCTGACGCTCGATGCCGATCACCATCGACAGCACGAACGCGATCAGCAGCAGGAGCAGCTCGGTCCAAGTAGTGGAGGTCGCTAGTTTCATGTTCCTTGCCCTGTGCCCCGCTTACGCGGAGACCAGTCCAGCGGGGTCCTTTCCGTTGAGGAAGGCGGCGACGGCTTCCGCCGCGATCGAGCCGGCGCGGTGGGCGGTCTGTCGCGTGGCGCCGGCGAGGTGCGGTGTCATCACGATGTTGGGCGCGGTCAGTAGCCGAGAGCCCGCAGGCACCGGCTCGGACGGGAACACGTCGAACGCCGCCGCTCCCAACTGGCCGGACTCCAACGCGTCCACCGTCGCGTCGTAGTCCAGCAAACCACCACGAGCGGTGTTCACCAGTACGGCGCCCCGTGGCATCGCGGCGATCTGCTTCGCACCGATCATCCCGCGGGTCTGATCGGTCAGCCGCGCATGCAGACTGACCACGTCCGACTGCCGCAGCAGCTCGTCCAGCTCGACGAGTTCGATGCCCTCGGGCGCTTGTTCGACGTACGGGTCGGCGACCAGGACGCGGGCGCCGAACGCCAGCATCACCCGGGCGACCCGCTGCCCGATCGCGCCGTACCCGACCAGACCGACGGTCGACCCGTCGAGCTCGAGCCCGCACTCGTCGTACGCGTAGAGGTCGGAGCGCCACTCGCCCTGTTCCAGCGTCCGCTGCAACCGCGGAAGGTTGCGTAGGGCACCCATCATCAGGGCGACCGCATGCTCGGCGGCCGCCACCGCGTTCCGACCGGGCGTCGAGGCCACGGCGATCCCCCGCTCGGCCGCCGCGGCCACGTTCACGTTCACCGGACCGCCACGGCACACGACCAGGAAGCGCAGGTCGGGCGCGGCGTCCAGCACCCGCTCGGTGAACGGCCCCATCTGCGTGACCGCGAGCTCGACGCCGGCCAGCGCCTCGATCAGCTGGTCCTCCGCGTCACTCGCCTCGTCCACCTCGGCAACCCGCCCGTACGGCGTCAGCGGCCAGGGCAGCGTGACCTCACGGAACTCGAACGCCACGTCCGGAATCGTTTGGAGCGCCGCGGCCAGCAGATCGTTCCGCACGAAATGGTCGCCGGCGAGCAACGTCTTGACGGTTCTCATCTATCTCCTGTGAACGTAGGTGCTGGGTCGGACCAGCGTGGGCGGGCCGACTCGATGCGGCGCAGGTAGTGGGCGTAGCCCTCGGCGTAGAACGTGGCGCGGGCCGGATCCGGGTCGACCTGGCGGGTCTCGGCGATCCACTCGACGCCGGCGCTGTCCGGGTCGATCGCGCGCCGCGCGCAGATCACCGCACCGCGCGCGGCGACCTGCTCGGCCTCGGCGGTGTGCAACGGCGCGTTCAGTACGTCGGCGAGGATCTGGGTCCACTCGCTGCTCCTGGCGCCGCCGCCGCACACGGTGACGCGACCGGTCCAGCCGGCCGCGTCGAGGCAGTGGCGGGCGGCGTACGCGATGCCTTCGCAGGTCGCACGGACGAGGTCGGCCGTCGTCGTGGATAGCGAGATGCCGTCGATCGTGCCGCGGGCGCGGGTGTCGACGAACGGTGCACGTTCGCCCGCCTCCGATAGGTAGGGCAGGACCGTGACGCCGGACGCGCCGGGCGGGCTGTCCGCGAGCAGCGACGGCAGTTGGTCGGTGGTCGACGCCAACGAGCGCGAGCACGCGGTCGAGGGCCGCCGTACCGACCATCGCGGGCATCGCGCGGAGCCAGACTCCCGGTGTCCAGGTGCCGAGGAACAGGCCGGCGGGCTCGCCGTCGACGGGCAGTTCTCGCGTGATGACTTGGCAGGCCAACGTTGTACCGACGGTCAGCAGGGCGTCGCCGGGCTCGGTCACGCCAGCGCCTGCCGCGGCGGCCGGGAGGTCGTAGGGGCCAGCGGAGACCCGGGTCCCGGGTGCCATGCCGGTCGAGTCGTCGCGCAGCTCACCGATCGGTCCGGCAGCGGCGACCGGTGCAAGCAGATGGCGTACGTCGGACAGGCCCGTGGCCGCCAGCGCCTCGTCGTCGTAGCTACCGGTCCGCGGGTCGAGGAACGGCGCCGACGCGTCCGACACGTCCGTCGCGCGGACGCCGGTGAGCGCCTGCATCACGACGTCTTTGCAGTACGCCGCCGTACCGGCCCGCTCGATCATGTCGGGTTCTTCCGCGAGTACGGCGGACAGCAGCGGGCCCGATGCGCCGGGGAACATGCGGTTTCCGGAACGCCGGAACACGTGTTCCGAGACCCCGTCCGCGGTCCACCGCTCGAGGATCGCGCTGCTGCGCGCGTCCAGCCACGAGATCGCTGGGCGGACCGCCGTACCGTCCGGATCGACCAGCCACAGGCCGTCGCCCTGCGCGGTGATCGCGAGGACATCGGGACGGTTTCCGACGGCGGCCGCCAGCTCCCCGACCACCTCGTTGACCGAAGCAACGATCTCGGCCGTCTCGTGCTCGAACCGTCCGGTCCTGGGACGGACCAGACGCGTCGGCCGAGCAGCCTCGGCCACCGGACGGCCGTCGGCGTCGAACGCGACGGCCTTCGTGACTGTGGTGCCTACATCAACACCGATGTCCACGCACAACAACCCCCTCCTAGAGTTTGGCGACCTCCACGGTGGCGCCGTGGTCGCGCAGCGGTTCGATCAGGTCCTTCGGGGTCTTCTCGTCGACGATCACCACGTCGAAGTCGGTCAGCGGAGCGAGCCGGTGCAGAGCGGTGCGCTGCAGCTTGGCGTGGTCGACCAGCAGCACCTTGGTCCGCGCCGAGCGCAGCATCGCCCGCTTCACCAGGACGATCTCCTCCTCCTGGTGGAACGCGTGCGTCGACGACACCGCGGACACCGAGCAGAACAACAGGTCGGCATGCAGCGCCTCGACGGCCTCCGCGCACGGCATACCGCCGAACGAGTCGTGGGTCGCCGAGTAGATCCCGCCAAGGGCCAGCAGCGTGACGTCCCGCAGCTGCGCCAGCTTGGTGATCGCCGGCAGGAAGTTCGTTGCCACGGTCAACGGAGCGATGTCCTCGAACAGGTCGACGAGGGCCAGCGCACTGGTCGAGTCGTCGAGCATCACCGACATCCCCGGCTCGATCATCGCCCGCGCGTGCCGGGCGATCGCGGCCTTCTCCGCGTGCGCGGTGTTCAGCCGGTACGCGACGTTGCTCTCGAACACGCTGGTCGGCTGCGCGCTGACCCCGCCGCGGTACTTCCGGACCACGCCCTGCCGCTCGAGCTCGTCCAGATCGCGGTGCACGGTCATCACGCTCACACCGAACGCCTCGACCAGGTCGTTCGCCGAGACCGAGCCGTGTTTCACGACGTACGCCGCGATCTCGGCCTGCCGGCGGGCGGGACGACTCAGTTCGGTGGTGTCGCCGTCGACATCCGTTGTCATGCCAGGGTCTCCATTCGCACAGGAGGAACGTTGTACGCCTCGAGACCCACTGTGCCGCCCTGGAAGCGCAAACGCACCAGCGCCGCGGGACCGAGCGCAGGTAGCAGTCTGCGGTAGTCGTTCAGTCGCAGACCGAGCACCCTGCACACGAGCAGCCGAATGAGCGTGTTGTGGGCGACGACGAGGACCTTCTGGCCCTGGTGCCGCTGCCCGATCTCGTCGAAGACCTCGCGGACCCGATCGGCGGCCGCGGCCGGATCCTCGCCGCCCGGGAAGTGGTCCCGCACCGGGTCGAGCTCGAACGCCTTGCCCACCGCCGGCGGCAACTCGCTCAGCATCTTGCCCTCGGCGGAACCGAAGTCGACCTCGCGCAACCGGGCGTCCAGCGTCGGCGTCAGGCCGAGCAGTTCCGCGGTCGGCGTGATCGTCTGCCGCGCGCGCAGCATCGGCGACGCCCACAGTGCATCCGGCGCGTAGTCCGCCGCCCAGTCCTTGAGTTGCTGGGCCTGCCGTACGCCGACCTCGTCGATCGGGAGGTCCGTGGAGCCGGTGTACCGGTTGCCGTGGTGCCATTCGGTCCGGCCGTGGCGGGCCAGCACGATCGTCGTTCTCATCCCCTGTACCCCCGGCGGTCGAGTTCGGCGACGAACGCGCCGTACAGATCGTCAAGTCGGTCGCCGCGCGGCTCGAGGACGTGGTCGACGCGGACCATCCGTCGCGCCGTCCCGGTGAGATCGGTCCCGCCGGACGCGGCGAGGACGGCCATTCCGTACGCCGGGTCCGGGCACAGCCGGAAGCTCTACCGGTACGCCGAGGACGTCGGCGCGGAGCTGGTTCCAGTAGCCGGCCCGGGTGGCGCCGCCGGTGAGCGAGACCGAGCGGACCGGGTCGGCACCGAGCGTCTCCAGGTGCTCGAACGCGAGTCGCTCGATGAACGCGACACCTTGCAGCACAGCGGCGTACGTCTGCAGGTCGCCGGAGGTGGAGCCGAGCGTGAACCGTTCGGCTTGCGGTGCGACGAAGGGGAAGCGCTCGCCGGTCTTCGTGAGGGGGTAGGTGACCGCATCGATCGGGTGGGCGGCACGGTCCAGCGCGTCGAGGTCGGCACCGGGAAGCAGTTCGGTGAGTACGCCGGCGCCGGTGCTGGACGCGCCGCCCGGAAGCCAGCCACCGTCGGGGTGACGGTGGCTGTAGACAGCTCCGGTCGGGTCGGTCAGCAGCTCGGCGCTGACGCCTTTGAGGACGAGCGTCGTGCCGAGGACCGAGTTCCACGCGCCGGGGGCGAGGGCGCCGGCGGCGATCTGGGCCGCGCAGCCGTCGGTCATGCCGGCGTACACGGGGACGCCGTCCGGCGTGCGGCCGAGCTCGGTGCCGGGGCGGACGACCTCGGGGAACGCGGCGAGCGGGAGACCGAGTTTGTCGAACGCGGCGGCCGGCCAGGCGTCGGCGATCAGGTCGTAGCCGGTCTTGAGGGCGTGGCTGGTGTCGGTCGCGACCGGGTGGCCGACGAGGTGCGCCGCGACGAAGTCGGCACTGTGCACGACGCTACGGTCAGTCAGATCGAGATCGAGGATCTTCGGGAGCGCCCAGGTGGGTTGCATGCTCGTCGCCCAGCGATCCGGGTCGGCGTCCACGATGTGGTCGCGACGGGCGGCCGCGCGGGCGTCGTCGTACATCAGGGCCGGTGTGACGGGGCGGCCGGCGCGGTCGGTCAGCAGGAAGGTGCCGGACGTCGAGCAGATCGCGATGCCGTCGACGTCGGTCGCTCCGACCTCCGCGAGGACCGCGTCGACGGCGGTCAGCCAGGCCTGCGGGTCCTGCTCGTGACGGACGCCGTCACGGTGGCTCGCGAGCGGGCGCGTTGCACGGGACAGAACGTGACCCTTGGCATCGGCCAGCACGGCACGCACACTTTGCGTGCCGAGGTCGAGCCCGATCCAGCCCACGAAGCGCCTCCCAGATGAGTGTTATCTGCGTTGATAACATAACACCAGAAGACGGTAAGAACGTACTAGTCCTTGACCGAAGGCGGACATGAAACGGCTCCCGCAAGCCGGTCGGCCTGCGGGAGCCAGAAGCGTCGGGTCAGGAGTGCATGAGAACCAGGGCGGGGTCGGCCGTGGCCAGCTCGAGACGGCCGGCGTCTACGGCGCCGTACGCGCCGATCGGGCCACTACTGCGGCGACCGTTCCGGTTGAGCCAGAAGCGCCAGCCGGCGGGAGCCTCGGGCCAGGCCGGGTCGGGCTTCCAGCCGAGCGGCGGGCGCCAGCCGGCCGTGGGCGGCTGCGGCCACTGCGGTGGCGGGTTGAACTTCTGCACGGCGGTCCCTCCGGATTCCCCAGCGATCCGCTGAGCGCGAACTGTCTGACAGATCAACGATCTGGCGCACCGAATGTCACGGATAAATCTTCGTAAAGTTTCATCGGTGTACGGGGACCCATCTCAGCACCGAAACAGCGCCCCGGCAACCGTTCTCTCAACTACCGGACTGCACGTGCATCGGCAGAGTCTTTTGTTGCCTCCTCCACAACCAACACCCCAGTTGTCCACAGCAACCGCCCACATATCCACAGCCCAGTTGCGTTATCCACAAGCCGGACTGTGGACACAGTGCGTGGTGATCGGCTCACTCACACGCCACGCCGTCGTCGTCGCGATCCAAGTGCGAGGAGTAACCAGGCTGGCCTCGGTACAACGGCGCCTTGCCCGCAGCACGCACCGCGGAGCAGTTGGCGTAGTACACCTCGACCGGTGCGGCCGTCGTCTTCGTCGGCCGCGGGCTCTGTGGCCGCGCCAACGGGACCGGTGCGGTCGTCCTAGTGGTTGCTCGCGGTGCCGCGACCGTCACGGTTCGCGCCGGCAACGGTGGTTGCGTGATCGTCGTTGTCGGCCCAGGAACGGTCTGCTGCACCGTGACCGCCGGCCCGGGGACGGTCACAGTCGGGCCGGCCACCGTTGTCGTCGGCCCCGGTACGGTCACCCTCGCGCCCGGCGCCGACGAGACAGCAGCCGGGCTGCTCGCACCACCGATCGCGGCCAGGATGACGATGACCGCGAACGCCCCGGCCACCCATCCCGCAATCAGCTTCACCGGCGGCTCGGCGCCGTACCGGCCACTGGGTCCGCGCGTCCGCTGCCCGCGGGTGTTCAGCCAGAACGCCCAACCAGCTGGCGCCGGCGGCCAGGACGGGTCCGGTTGCCAGCCTGATGGTGGTTGCCAGTCGGGCGCCGGTGGAGCCGGCCAGCCCGGTGGTGAATGGAAAGTTGCCATGGTGAGTTCCCCCTCGGGGGTTACATCCGGTCACCGTGACTATGTGTTACAGATCGCTGAGACGGGCGTGCACGCGGTGGTGGTCGGTGAGGGATTGGGCGAGGGTGTGGCCGAGGGAGCGGTAGGCCTCGAAGTCCCACTCGTCGTAGAACTGGTCGCCGGTGGTGCGGCGGGGGAAGTCGGCGTGCTCGACGGCGTACTGCTCGAGGTCCCAGTCGAGGTGGCCGGCGAGGACGGCTTTTACGAAGAAGATCTCGGTCTTGTACGGCTTCTCCTCGCCCTCCTCCCCTTCCTCTCCCTCCTCGAGCGGATGCGTGGCGATGCCGTACGCCCAGGCCCGGTCGGCGCGGGATTTGCCGCCGCGGATCATCGGGGACGGGTCGAGGGTGATCTCGATGCCGTGGTCCATCCGGGCGGTCGCGATCGCCTCGGCGAGCGCGGTGAAGCGGTCCTCGGCGTCGTTCGAGGCGTCGATCGCGATCACCTGCGCGGGCTTGCGGCGGAGCGCCTCGACCAGGCCGAGGTTGTCGTAGTGGCCGCCGTCGGTCACGTAGATCCGGCGTTCGTACATCGACGGCGACCCGACCGCCTCGTGCAGCAGCCGGTACGGGCCGGGCGTGTCGATCATGCTGCCGAAGTACCGGCGTACTTTCGGGACGAAGCCGGTCTGGTCCGGGAAGGCGGGCTCGGCGCGGTTGTTCCAGTACGGGTTCGGCAGCCACACACCGAGCCGGGCGTTGAGTACGGCGAGCAGCAGGCGCACCGGCCGCGTCCGGGCGTTCACCCGGCCGGTCAGCGGGCTGAACGCGGCGCCGCTGATCGCCATCGCCGCCGGAACCGTGACCTCGCGCTTGAGTACGTCGGCCTCGCGCTCGTAATCGGCCGTCTCACGCCGCCCGCCGTCCGGCAGCGACCGGTCCCCGACGATCCCGATCTGCTCGGCGTCGAACACGAACGGCACGCAGTCGCGCTGCGTCGGCACGAAGTCCGGGTCGTCGACGTTCGCGACTCCGGCGATGACGAGCTGCGGCCCGCCGTCGATCGGCTTCGCCCAGTCCGAGTACCGCAGCCGCAGGTGGTAGTCGAGTCCGACCGCGGCGCCGTTGTCCTGCCGCTTCACCAGGAACGCGCGCGACAGCCGCTCCCGGTAGAACGAGTGCAACGAGGTCCGGTTCGCGTCGGTGAGCATCTTGATGGCGATCGCGATCGCGACCAGGATCAGCGCGACGTTCCAGTCCTCCTGGTACGACGTGTCCGTCGCGTAGCCGCCGGTCCAGCGCAGCAGCACGATGACGGCGGCGATCACCATGATCGCGCTCCCCGCCCACGGCGCGAGCTTGGTCCGCGCGAACATCAGCAACCGCGCGCGCAGCCCGGTCGCCGCCTTGCCCTCGACGGTCAGTCCGTTCCAGACCGATCTGCCCAGGCCGATCAGGACGACGACCAGCGCGCTGAACGACGCGACGCCCTGCTTCGTTGGGTCGACCAATGCCAGCAGTGCCGACGGCAGACTCGGTTGGTCGATGGATTCGCCGGGGACTTTCCCCAGCAGATAAAGGCCTCCCGGCACACCGAGCAGCAGGACCGCGACCGGTACGCCGTACCGCAAGGTCACGTTGCCGATCGTCGCGAGGACCGTGCGGACCAGGTCCGGCATCCGCGCCCAGCGGTCCCAGACCTTCTCGATCAGGAACATCAGCGCGCTCACCGCGAGCAGGAACACGGACATGCCGACGAAGAACCAGGAGTCGTTCGGCCGCCAATCCACCTGGAGGTCGGTCCTGATCACCTTCTGGTCGGCGAGGAACCACCCGAGGACCCAGGCGATCGCGCGCAGCGTGATGCCGATCAGCAGCAGGTTCACCACCAGGCCGAACAGCACCGACAACGCCGCGCGGAACATCGCCCGGCCGCCGGACAGCAGGTAGCGGGTCTGCCGGCGCAGGCGGGCCAGCTCGGGTGATCCCGGCGAGAACGGGTCGGCGCAGGTACGACGAAGTACGTGGAAGGCCGCGGCCATGTACCCGCCGCCGCTCACGCCGATGACGGTCGACGCCTTGTCGTACAGACCGCGTTCACGCAGCAGTTGCAGGGCGCCGAGGCAGAACGACGCCGAGCGGATCCCGCCGCCGGAACAGGTGATGATGAGGCGGCCGGTGTCCTTGTTGTCGCGCTTCGCCCGGCGGAACGTCGCGGGCGCCGTCGGCTCCGCGCCGTACAACTTCCGCTGACCGAAGCGGCTCGTCGCGAACAGGCTGACGGCGAGGATCAGTACGCCGGCCACGACGACGATCCGCGTCAACCAGGTGAACCAGCCCGTGGAGAGGTCGGCGCACGGGGCGGAGGCGAAGTCGCCCCAGAGGGTCAGGTTCTCGGCGATGTCGAGGACGGCGGCGATCAGGACAGCCCAGGAGCCGACGGCCGCGACCCGCTTCCAGGACTGCAGGTTCAGGAACTTGACGTACTTGTACGCGCGGTACGCCGCATACACGCCGGCCACGACGAACCCCGAGTCGACGAGGATCGAAAGCCGCCCCGGCGCCTCACAACCGGCCGCCGAACCGGCCGCTTCGTGGACCGCGGCCCGCATCGGCACCTGCACGATCGCGAGGACGATGGCGAGTTGGAGCGTCTTGGTGAAGGTCCGCCGGCGGCCGATCTGCTCGATCGTGGCTTCGCCCTTGGTGCCGTCCGAGTCCCCGAGCATCGCCCCATCATGCCGGGGCGTGAGGGCCAGACACCCCCTTAGGCGACCTTGGCGCGGGTCTCGCTGATGCGGGGCGGTGCGTTGCCGCCGGCGACCGTCTGGTCGAGCGCGGCGAGTTCGGCGCAGGCGAGGGCGATGGCCTCGGCCTGGGTGCGGCAACCGTCGGCGTACCAGAAGGGGTCGTCGGGCTGCCGGTCGTCGGCATCGTCGATGTCGGCGTACCAGCAATCGTGCCGGTAGTGCACGACCCGAACCTTGAGCTTCATGTGCGGTGAGACGCCGGCTGAAGGGTGTCGGTTCCTGCCCTCAAGGGTTTACAACGTTGGAAGTAGCCGGTACAACCGAGAGCGAGACTGGTCCGCCCCCAGGTTTCGAGAGGTGTGTCATGAGGATCTTCCGTGCCGCCCTGGTCGCCGTACTGCTCTGCGGCCTACTCGCTCCGACCGCGTCCGCAGCCGAGAAGCAGGAGAAGGCAGTGCCCTCCCAAGTGCCATCCCAAGTGGCCTCGCAGACGTTCCGGAACCCGGTGAATCCGTCCGCGGATCCGTCGCTGATGTTCTACAACGGCAAGTACTACGTCGCGACCACGCGCGGCGACCGGATCGGGATCTGGTCGTCGACCAGCCTCGCGACGCTGCTCGTGCAACCCGAGCAGGTGGTGTGGCGGGACTCGGACACCAGCCGCAACACGCAGATGTGGGCGCCGGCGTTCCGGCATGTCGGGAACCGCTGGTACATCTACTACACGGCCTCCGACGGCGTGGACGCCAACCACCGGATGTACGTGCTCGAGTCGGCCGGCGACGACCCGCTCGGCCCGTACACCTTCAAGGCGAAGATCGCGGACTTCGGTGAGTACGCGATCGACGGCGAACCGATCACGGTCAACGGGCAGCAGTACTTCGTCTGGACCGGACCGGGCCGCGGACAGGGCGGACCGGCGCAGCTGTACATCGTCCGGATGAGCAACCCGTGGACCGCGACCGGCGACCGCGTCGCCATCCCGGCCGACGGCGGGTGCACCGAAGTACGGGAAGGGCCGACCCCGCTGTACGGCGCGACGCGCACCTTCCTGACCTACTCGACGTGCGACACCGGCAAGCCGGACTACCAGCTGTGGACGAAGAGCATCGCGAACGGCGCCGACCCGATGGTCGCGGCGAACTGGGTGCAGCACCCCGGCCCGATCTTCTCCCGCAACGACGAGACCGGCGTCTGGGGTCCCGGGCACCACTCGTTCTTCAAGTCACCGGACGGGACCGAGGACTGGATCGCCTACCACGGCAAGAACACCAGCACCTACACGTACTCGTACCGCACGACGCGGGTGCAGAAGATCACCTGGAACGCCGACGGTACGCCGAACCTCGGCCGGCCGCTCGCCGCGGGCGCGACCCAGAACCTGCCATCGGGCGACCCGGGTTCACCGAACTACTGGATCAACGACACCGACGCGGCCGTCTCCTACACCGGGGCGTGGAGCTCCGGGTCCGGCTGCGGCAACCAGTGCTTCTGGGGCAACGACCACTGGAGCGGGGAGCCGAACGCGACCGCGACGATCCAGTTCACCGGCACCCGCGTGGCCCTGCTGAGCGTGGCGGACGTCGGCAACGGGATCGCTGCGATCTCGGTCGACGGCGGACCCGAGCAGCGGATCGACTACTACAGCTCGATCCGCGTCGGCGAGCAGCTGATGTACGTCAGCCCGGCCTTGCCGTCCGGCCCGCACACCCTGAAGGTGCGCGTGACCGGCGACAAGAACCCCGCGTCGACCAGTGCGGTCATCAGCCTCGACCGCATCGAGGTCTATTAGGCAAACGTCTTGACGACGGTCCGGCCGTTGACCATGCGGAGGTGGCCGTCGTCGGTGAGCTGGAGGACACTGCCGTCGCGGCGGGTCTCGTACATCCAGGTGATGTCACCGAACTTGTTGTTGTTGTAGAACGCGCCGTTCGGTCCGACCGACCCGTACGACTCAGGCTGGTTCTTCATGCCGGTGCTCCACAGAACGGTGGTGCCGTTCTTGTACAGCACCAGATTGCCCGTGGTCAGGAACTTGAGCGTGTAGATCCGGTTGACGGAGTACATGATCACTTCACGTCCACCCGGGTCCGGGGCATGGATCTGGCTCTGCGGCATCAGCGTGCCGATCACCATGTGCCGGTTCCAGTTGGCCTTGCCGCGGGTGTTGTAGATCGCGAGGTTCCCGGTGTCCGGCAGCACCAGCTTCGCGCCGGCGCTCTTGATGCTCATCGACCAGAACTTCGTCCGGCCGTAGATCATCTGCAGCGTCCCGTCCGTGCCCATGACCAGCACGGAGCCCGCGCGCCAGGTCCCGGAGCTCCACAACCGCCACGACACCCCGCGCTGGTACAGCTTCGCCTCCCCGCGCGTATCCATGATCAACGTGTAGACGCCGCTCCGCGACTTGATGTATTGCCCGGCCATCAGCTTCTGACCCGGTAGCAGCGTGTCCGACACCGCCACCGTCTTCGCCTCGGCCGGTGCGCTTCCCACCAGCACGGCCCCACCCAACAGTGCCCCGACGGCCAGGACCCCGGCCACCAGTCGACGTACCATTCCGCACCCCTAGTTCGCTCAGTGTCTTATCAGTAGAAGATCTTGCCGACGGTCTTTCCGTTGACCATCCGGAGGTGCCCGTCGTCGGTCAGCTGGAGGACGCTACCGGGGCGACGGGTCTGGTAGAAGAAGGTGAGGTCCCCGAAGCCGTTCACGGTGCCGAACGAGCCGTCCGGGCTGACCCAGCCGTACGCGCCCGGGGCACCCTTCACGCCGGTGCTCCACAGAACGGTGGTGCCGTTCTTGTACAGCACCAGATTGCCCGTGGTCAGGAACTTGAGCGTGTAGATCCGGTTCACCGAGTACATGATGACCTCGTCCCAGACCGCGTCCGGGCCGGCGAGCTTGCTCTGCGGCATCAACGTCCCGACCACCATGTGCCGGTTCCAGTTGGCCTTGCCGCGAGTGTTGTAGATCGCCAGGTTCCCGGTGTCCGGCAGCACCAGCTTCGCGCCGACACTCTTGATGCTCATCGACCAGATCTTCGTCCGGCCGTAGATGACCTGGAGCGTCCCGTCCGTGCCCATCATCAGCACCGAGTTCCGTCGCCAGGTGCCCGAGGCCCAGAGCGGATCCTTCACTCCGCGCTGGTACAGCTTGACGTCGCCGGCCGGCTGCATGATCAACGTGTAGACCCCGCTGCGCGACCGGATGTACTGCCCGGCCAGCAGCTTCTGACCCGGCAGCAGCGTGTCCGATACCGCCACCGTCTTCGCCTCGGCCTGGGTGCTCCCCACGACCGCGACCCCGCCCAGGAGTGCTCCGACTGCCAGAACTCCGGCCCACAACCGACGTACCATGCCGATCCCCCTCTGTTCGTTTGTGAGTGCTCAGTGTCCTAGGCCGGAAGGTCATCCCTTCAATCCGGAGGCGAATCCGCGGATCACGTAGCGCTGCAGGACGAGGAAGAGCAGCAGGATCGGGAGCGCCGCGAGGACCAGCCCGGCCGCCACCAGGCCGTAGTTGGACGTGTACTCGTTGACGAAGGCGAAGACGCGGACCGGGACCGTCTCCCGGCCGGATCCGCCCAGGTACAGCAGCGGGGTGAAGAAGTCGTTCCAGATGTGTACGGCGTTGAGGATGAGGACCGTGCCCGTGATCGGCCGCAGCAGCGGGAAGATCACATGTGCGAACGCCTGCAGGTGTGAGGCACCGTCGATCAGCGCCGCGTTGGTGTAGTCGGCCGGCAGCGAGCGGATGAACCCGGTGTACAGGAACACCGTGAACGGCAACTGAATGCCGGTGTAGAACAGGATCATCCCCTGGTAGGTGCCGAGCAGGCCCAGGTCGTTGACCATCTGGTAGAGCGGGATCATCCCGAGCTGGAACGGCAGGATGATGCCGACCAGGAACAGGATGTAGAGCGTGTAGCTCAGGCGCGTCGCCGTACGGGCCAGGAAGTACGCCGCCAGCGAGCCCAGCACGATCAGCACGAGGACACTGCTCGCCGTGATCAGGGTGCTGTTCAGCAGCGCCGAGCCCAGTGACGCCGACTGCCAGGCTTCGCCGAAGCTCCCGACCGACGGCGGATCCGGGAGCGACAACGGCTTGTTGGCGATCTGGCCGGGGTCCTTGAAGGCCAGCGTCACCAGCGCGTAGACGGGGAAGAGGAAGGCGATGGCGGTCGCCACCATGACGACTTCCAGCACGAAAGTACGGGGCTTGTATTTCATGCCGCGGTCTCCCTCGAGCGCAGGTACCCGATCTGGATGAAGGACACGGCCGCGACGAAGATCGCCAGTACCAGGGCGACCGCGGTGCTGTAGCCGAACTTCCCGAACACGAAGGCCTGCTTGTAGAGGACCGTCGACAAGGTGTCGGTCGCGTACCCGGGGCCGCCGTTCGTCATCGCGATGATCTGGGTGAACAGCGTCAGGCCGCCGACCGTGGACAGCATCAGGTTGATCGTCACGGCCGGGGCGAGCAACGGCCAGGTGATGTGCCGGAACCGGGCCACGGTGCCCGCGCCGTCGACCATCGCGGACTCGTGCAGCTCGGCCGGTACACCCTCCAGACCGGCCAGGAAGATGACCATCGAGTACCCCGCGCACTGCCAGATCACGGTGAAGGCGACCGACCACAACGCGATCGACGGATTGCCCAGCCAGTCCTGCCGCAACCCGCCGAGGCCGATCGCCCCGAGCGCAGCGTTCAACCCGGCATCCGGCGCCGGGTTGTACACGTACTTCCACAGGAACGACACCATCACCGGACTCACCACGACGGGCGCGAAGAAGATCACCCGCAGCACCATCCGGCTCTTGATGCTTGTGTGTACGCCGAGTGCCAGCAGCAACCCGATCCCGTTCTGTACGACGACGATCGCCAACGTCAGCAGCAACGTGTTCCGCAACGCACCGAGCGCCTGGTCGTCATGGAACAACTGCTGGAAGTTGTCCAGCCCCACGAACGACCGCTGCGCCCCGACTCCCGACCAGTCCGTGAACGCCGACCCGGCCCCGGAAAACGCCGGATACAAGACAACCAGCGCATAAATCAGCAACGCCGGCACCGCGAACAACCAAGGCGGCGCAATCCCGCCGCCACGGCGCCGCGGTGCCTTGACCGCGTCTCGACGTACCGCTTGAGCTGTGACCGTCATGCCGTCTTCCGGTAGGCCTCGTCCATCTTCTTCAGGGCGGCCGGGACCGTGCTCTTGCCGCCGAGGAGCTCCTGTACGACGGCGAAGTGGGTCGGCTGTACTTCGGCGTTCGGCCAGCGCTGGTCCATGAACGGGACCGCCTTGTTGTCCTTCAGGTACGGGAGGAACGGCTTCAGGACCGGGTCGACCTTGGCGTCACCCTCGGAGTAGAGCGGGACGCACGCGACGGCTTCGGCCCAGGCGCTGACGATGTCGGGCTGACCGCAGTACTCGATGAACTTCTTCGCTGCCTCGGCCTTCTTGCTCTTCGCGCTGACCGCGATGCCGACCACCACGCCGCCGGGGATCCAGTTGTCGGCGACGACATCCGTGGCCGGGAAGGGGAACATGCCCAGGTCGTCCGGCGTCGGCGACGCCGCGCGGAAGGCCTGCAGGACCGCGGACACCTGGACGGCCATCGCGGCCTTGCCGGTGCCGACCATCGAGGTGGCCTGCTCGTACGTCGTCCCGTTCGGGTTGTCGTTGAAGAAGCCCTTCTTCTGCAGCTCGAGGTACTTGTCCATCGCGTCCGCCCAGCCCGAGTCCGCGAAGGACGCGCTGCCGGCGGTCATCTTGTCGTCGAAGTCCGGCGTCTTCGCGTAGACCGTGCCCGGGACCAGCGCGTAGTCGATGAGCTGCGTGACCCACGGGGTCTGGGCGCCGAGCGCGATCGGCACGATGCCCTTCTTCTTCAGCTTGTCGCACACCGACAGCAGCTCCGACCAGGTGGTCGGAACCTCGACGCCCGCGGTCGCGAACGCCTTCTTGTTGTAGATCGCGCCGAGCACGCTGGTACCCGGCGAGAAGATGAACGTCTTGCCGTCGTTCTGGAACGCGCCCTTGAAGCCGGTCGGGATCTTCTGCGTCCAGGACTGGCTGCTGAGGTCGGTGAGCAGGTTCGCCTTGCTCAGCTGGACCATCGACATCGCACTGCCGTTGCCCGGGTAGACCGCGTGCAGGTCCGGGGCGTTACCGGCCGCGAGCTGTGCGCGGAGCGAGGTCTGCAGCTGGTCGGCCGGCGAGAACGAGAGGTTGAAGTCGAAGTCCGAATGCGCCTTCTTGTAGTCGTCGAGCGCCTTCCGCAGGCCGGCCTCCTGGCTGCCGGCGCCGATCACCTTGAGGGGGCCGCCGGACGACGCGCTGCCGTTGCCACCGCCGCAGGCCGACAACGCACCGGCCAAGGTCGCACCACCGGCGAGTTGCAGGAGCCGCCTACGGCTGACGGACCGATCGAGTGCCATGGTTCCTCCTGAGCGCCGACGTACCGGCCACGGGTGTGAAGTAACCGAAAGATCGTGTTACTTTTGTCACGGGGACGGTACGTACGGCCCGGGAGGGTGTCAAGACCTCGTTGAAAGGATTCAGTCGGGACCGGTGCGAAAAGGGCTCCACCGGCGTTTTGGGGACCGGCCCACCAGTCCTGAGAAGATGGCCCACGTGCGCGTGAGACGAGTCCTCCTGGCCGGCCTCCTGCTGCTGGCCCTGGCACTCGGCGCCGGCAGTGGCTACTACGCGGGCGACTACCTCGACACACCGGAACCAACGGCCTCCGGTACCGCCGGACCTCTTGGCAGCATCTCCCCGTCCGCGATGCCGTCCCCGACGCCGACGATTCCGGTGAAGACCCCGATCCCGAACGACGAGGAGCCGCTCGAGACCGGACTGGACTACGCCGAACGCACGTTCTCTGTGACGGCGCAGGACGGGCAATCCGTCAGGCTCTCCCTCGAGATACCGCAGGGTTGGCGGCTGACCAGGGACCCGAAACACACCGACCAGGTCAGGTATGTGGAGAAGGTCGAGCAACGCGGCGTGCGGGTCCAGGCGGACGAGCCGGCCGAGGGCACCCCGGAGGCCGAGATGAACCATCTCGTCGTCGACCTCAAGAAGAGCCAGGCGCCGGAGAACGACGTCCGTATCCTCGACCAGAAGACGGACGTGGTCACCGGGGACGATGGCGAACCCCGATCCGTCGCCACGCTGGTGTACACGTACATCCCGGGCGAGACGCTGTGGTACGTCATGGTCCGCTGGATCGCGATCAACGGTGCCGGCACCAGCGTGGAGATGAGCGTCACCGGCCTGCCCCAGGACGCCGACGCCCTGCACGAGATCCTCGAGAAGGCCACGACCTCCGTCAGCGAGGTCGGCTGAGCCCTTTTCACAGAATCGTTACTTATCCGGTGCAACCTCTGCGAGGGCTGAGGTGTCTTCTGTAAGTAGACCTGGGGAGGTGGGGGCATGGCCAAAACGGTGAGCAGGCGCGCGATGCTCGGCGCCGGTCTACTGACGCTTGCCGGGGTCGGCGGAGCGGGAGGCTACGGCGTCGGCCTGTTCCTCACCAAGGAACCAAGCATTGCGGGTACGGCGGCACCGCTGGCGGTGGGTTCCACCCCAGGTACGACGCCTACCCCGACGCCGACACCGACCGGGCCGCCGCGCAAGGTCACGTACGACAAATCGCCCGCCCTCGAGGTCGACGACCTGCACTACGCGACCCGTACCTTCACGGTGACCGACATGGTCAAGTCGCGGATCTCGGTCCGGGTGCCGTCGGACTGGGAGTACACCAAGCAGAACCCGCCGAAGAGCGGCCGGTTCACCGACCGGACCAAGAAGCGCTGGATCCGCGTGGAGGCCGGCTTCACGATCACGCGGCCGCCCGTCGACTCGCTGACAGCCCGGCTCAAGCAGCTCGGCGGCATCTCGGCGAGCCAGATGGTGAAGGTCATCTCACAGGACGTGGAAGAGAACTACGCCACGCTCACCTACACCTACGTGCCGGACGAGGATCTCTCTCCCGAGGGCGTTCTGCGCTACGTCATTGTGCGTTGGGTTGCGGATGACAGTGGCAACTGTGCGGTCGAGATGAGTTCCACCGGTCTCCCGCAGGACAAGGACGCGTTGCTCGACGTACTGGACCACGCGGCTGACAGCGTCCAGCGGCGGGACACTCCCCTGTCGGGTTAGAGCAGTTCCGCGAGCCCGCGCCGGCCGGCATCAGACAGGTGTACGGCGCGTTGGTGGGTGCGGCGCTGGAGCCAGTTGCGGTCTGGGCACGCTGCTCGCACTGTGGCCCTCTAGGGCACCGTTCTCAGCCACTCCACTCCCTTCACCGCCGGCCTCCACACGTTGGCCTGGTTGGGCGGCGCCCTGTGGGTGCTGGGCCTGGGAATCACCTGGCTCACAATCGAGTCCTAGCTGACCTGGAGGAAGGGCAGTAGCCAGGCGAGCGTCTCCTCCGGGGCCTCCTCGGGCAGGAAATGGCCGGAGTCGACCGGGCCGCCGGTGACGTCGTCGGCCCAGTTGCGCCAGATGTCGATCGGGTCGCCGTACCAGCGCCCGACCGAGCCGTCCTGCTCCCAGAGAACCAGCGTCGGACACCTGATGCGGCGCACGCCCCGGTCGGCCGCATCGTGTTCGCAGTCGGTCGTGGCGGCGGCGCGGTACTCCTCGCAGATCGTGTGGACGACCTCCGGGTCGCGGAAGTGACGGATGTACTCGGCCCGGATCTCCGGCGGGAACGCGTCGGCGCCGGACCAGGTGTCGAGGAGGTGGTTCACGAACAGGTCAGGCGCCCGGCCGATCAACGTCTCGGCGATGGGTGCGGCCATGAACGTCCAGACCCAGTATCCGAGGGCAAACTCCCTGTCGGCGCGGTCGAACGCGTCGCCGGTCGGTACGACGTCCAGTACGGCGAGCTTCGTCACCACCTCGGGATGATCGAGCGCCATCCGGTAGGCACAACGGGCACCACGGTCGTGCCCGACCACGGCGAAGGCGTCGTACCCCAGGTGTTTCATCGCCTCGACCTGGTGCCTCGCGAGTTCTCGCATCGACTGGTCGCCAGAGGAGGTGCTGTCACCGAACCCGCTGAGGTCGGTCGCGACGACACTGAACTCCCGGGCCAGCACCGGCGCGATCCGGTGCCACATGACGTGCGATTCCGGGAAGCCGTGCAGGAGCAGGAGCGGCGGTCCGTCGCCACCGCGGCTGCCGTGAATGACAGCCCCGGACACCGGTACGTCGAATGCGTGGAAGGACTCGATCACGAAGTACGACGTACCCAGGCGACCGGCCTGTCAGTCGGCCGGCCAGATGGTGCGGAAGATGGTGGAGCGGACGCGGTAGAACCTGCGACGTGCGGACTGGAGCAGCGCCGGCGACGGCCGGAGCCGTTCGGTCGGTAAACGCATGGGGACTTCCTCAGTCGGAGTACTGCACCGAATCGGCGATCTCCGTGGCTCGGTAGACATCCGATCCGGGTACGACCACCTGTACGAGTAGCGAGCCGCCGTCCCCGTGATCGACGACCCGTTGGAGCAGCACGATATCGGCACCGAAGCAGTCAGCGGACAACCGGTCGGTTACTAAGAGTTCCCGAACCATGTGCGGCAAGGGAGTGCCTTGGTTGCCGCACTGCGTGCCGCTCGGGACCGCCAGCTTCGACTTCGACACCCCGATGAACACGCCTGGCGTCTTCCCCGACCAGTCCGGATCGCGGCTGACGCGGAACGCCGGGGCGCTCCCGGTGCCGCCGGGCGCCGTCCAGTCCGACTGGGCCATCGACTGCGCCCAGGCCTCCGGCAGGGTCACCGAGAATTGGCCCTCCGAGACCTGGATCATCTTGCGGCCCGAGAGGTACCAGTGACCGCCGTACCCGACACCACCGCCGACCACCAGCGCCAGCAGGGCGGCAACCACCCATCGCCCGCGCCGCCGCTTCCGGGGCGCCGCTGTCTCGACCGCGGCGGTCTCAGCCTCAGCGGCGGCGGGCTCCACCGCGGCACTCTGCACCGCGACGGTCTCTGAGTCCGCCGAGACGGTCTCCGAAGGCTCGGCGGGTTTCACGATCGTCGGCTGGTTCTCGTCGCTGAGCGCCGTCTTCGCGTCCAGGTCGTCGGACGCGACGATCACCGTCTCGCGGGTCGACAGCGGGAAGTCACGGGTGTTCTCGTCGAGCGCACCCACGAGCTGCCGCGTGAACGACTGCACGTCCGGCCAGCGCTTCTCCCGGTCCGGGTCCAGCGCCCGGACGATCGCCGCGTCGACCTGACCCGGCAGCTCGAACCCGAGCGAGCTCGGCGGGGGCGCCACCTTGACCCGGCTCGCCGCGCCCAGCCCGTCGACCTGGTGCGGGGACCGCCCGGTCAGAGCGGCGTACGCGACCGCGCCCAGCGAGTACTGGTCGGCGCGCTGGTCCAGCCGCTCACCGAGCGCCTGCTCAGGGGCGACGTACGACGGGGTGCCGCCGGGCATCGTGATGCGGGAGATCTCGTCGAGGGACTTGCCCAGCCCGAGGTCGGACAGCACCGCCCGCTCGCCGTCGTCGGTGCTGCGGAACAGGACGTTCGCCGGTTTCACGTCGCGGTGCAGCAGGCCGCGCCGGTGCAGCGCCTGCAGGCCGCGACCGACCTGGACGACCACGTCGACCGCCTCGGGCAGCTCCAGCGGCGCCTTCTTCAGGCGGTCGGCCAGCGTGCCGCGGTCGGCGTACGTGAGCACCAGGAACGGCCGGCCGTCCTCGAGTTCGCCGACGTCGTGGACCTGGACGACATGCTCGGACTCGACGCGGCGCAGGAACCGGCCCTCCTCGAGGAACCGCTGCCGGACCGAGTCGTCGTGCCCCCAGTTGTCGGCGAGCACCTTGATCGCCACCTCGGCGTCGAGCTGCTCGTCATGAGCGAGCCAGACCGTGGCGAAACCACCTGAGCCCAGGCGTCGGCGCACGACGTATCGACCGAGTCTGGTTGGGACCCCCATACAGGGCATTATGGGTCATTGGAGTGTCCTCACCGGGACCGATGGAGAGCAAAGGCGCAGATGAGCGAGAGCACCAGTCCGGCCGACGACCTCGGCACCCTGGCGGAGCAGGCGCAGGCGGGCGACAAGAACGCGATGGACGACCTGCTGCGGCAGGTCTATCCGCGCGTCCTGCGGATCTGCCGCAGCGTTCTGCCGTACTCCGCCGACGCGGAGGACGCGGCTCAGGAGGCGCTGCTCAACATCGCCACCAAGATCAACTCGTTCTCCGGCCGCAGCAGTTTCTCCACCTGGGTCCATTCGGTCGCGGCGAACTCCGCGCGCTCGACGTACCGCAAGCTGAAGCGCACCGCCCAGGCCGCGCACAACCCCGAGCAGATGGAGAAGCCGGACCCGCGCACCACGAGTGTGATCGCCGGCACCCGCCTGGACCTCCTGGAGGCCCTGGAGACCCTGGAGCGGGACCGCCCGCAGATGGTCACTCCGCTGGTACTGCGCGACGTCTACGGCCTCTCGTACGAGGAGATCGCCGCCGAGGTCGGCGCTCCGCTCGGCACCGTCAAGTCCCGGATCCACGACGCCCGCGAGGTCGTCCGCCCGCTCCTGCGCCCCAAGGACTGACCTGACACCGGCATACCCTCACGGCTATGACCGCCCGGGGGTTGCTCCACAACGGTGACTACCTGAAGCTCCTCACCGGGCAGACGATCAGCTCGATCGGCTCCTCGATGAGCTCGTTCGTCTTCACCCTGCTCGGGCTGGCCATCACCGGCTCCCCGGTGCAGGCAGGTCTCGTCGGTACGTCGGCCGCACTCGGCACGATACTGGCGGCGCTGCCGGGCGGCGCGCTGGCGGACCGGTGGAGCCGACGCAAGATCCTGATCGGGTACAGCCTGCTCGGCTCCGTCCTGTTCGGCTCGGTGGCCGTCGCGGGCTGGCTCGGCCACCTGACTCTCCCGCATCTGATGGCCGTCGCCCTGGTCAACGGAGCGGGCTACGGCCTGTTCATGCCCGCCGACACGGCCGCGCTCCGGCAGATCGTCCCGCCGGAGGACCTCGGCACCGCGCTCGCCGCCGCGCACGGCCGGCAGAACCTGGCGGGCTTGGCCGGAGCGCCACTCGGCGGCCTGCTCTACTCGATCGGCCGGGCGATCCCGATCGCGGTGGACGCGGTCTCGTACCTGGTGATGGCGATCATGCTCACCACGATCCGGCATCCGCTGCCCGCCACGAAGCCCGAAGGCGGCGCGCACGAGCCGATGCTGAAGGCGATCCGCACCGGGTTGACCTGGCTGTTGCGCCAGCGCGACCTGCGGACGATCGCGGTCGTCGCGACGCTGCTGAACTTCGCGGCGAACGGGACGATCCTGGTGCTGATCCTGAGCATGCAGCAGCGCGGCGTACCGGCCTCCGTGATCGGTCTGCTCGAGACGGCGATGGGGGTCGGCGGCCTGGCGGGCGCGTTCGCGGCGCCCAAGCTGCTGGCCAGGTTCAGCACCGGGCGGATCACGATTGCCGGCTCCTGGATCATCACGGTCGCCTTCGCCGCGACGGCGGCGAGCACGCGACCCGTCGTCCTGATCCTGCTGCCGGCCTTCGCGGTCTTCCTGCTGCCCGCGCTGAACTCCGGCCTGTTCGGCTACCAGATGCTGATCACGCCGGACCACCTGCAGGGGCGGGCGCAGAGTGCGTTCATGTTCATGGCCAACACTGCGGCCCCGCTGGCGCCGTTCCTCGGCGGTGTCTTCCTCGGCACTCTGGGCGCCCGGGAGGCGTTGCTGATCTTCGGCGGGCTGCTCGCGATCGGCTCCGTACTGCTCACGATCAGTCGCTCGATCCGCTCGATTCCGTTGCTCTCCGAGGTCGAAGCCGCCTGAATCGGGGGCTCCCGTTCCAGGCCCGGGTGTGCTCAGATGGGGGGCATGAAGAAGCTCATCAACGACCCGGCCGATGTTGTGAGTGAAGCGC
Organism: uncultured Actinomycetota bacterium; assembly: GCA_963822475.1. GTDB lineage: Bacteria > Actinomycetota > Actinomycetes > Propionibacteriales > Kribbellaceae > Kribbella. The sequence goes on along the minus strand of CAWGHT010000003.1, from coordinate 1,377,068 downwards.
TGCAGGGAATGGCGGCGGCGCATCCGGACCGGCTCCGGGTGGACCTGGAGAACCGGATCGTCTATCGCAAGGACGCGCCGAGACCCGGCAAGGTCGGACTGATCTCCGGTGGCGGGTCGGGGCACGAGCCGATGCACGGCGGGTTCGTCGGGCTCGGGATGCTGGACGCGGCCTGCGCGGGTGAGGTGTTCACCTCCCCGGTGCCGGACCAGATGATGGCCGCGACCAAGGCGGTCGACGCGGGCGCCGGCGTACTGCACATCGTGAAGAACTACACCGGCGACGTGATGAACTTCGAGATGGCCGCCGAACTGGCTGCCGCCGACGCCGGCACCGAGGTGCTGTCGGTGGTGACGAACGACGACGTCGCCGTTCAGGACAGCCTCTACACGGCCGGTCGCCGCGGCGTCGGCGTGACCGTACTGCTGGAGAAGATCGTCGGCGCGGCCGCCGAAGAGGGCCGCCCGCTGCAGGAGGTCGCAGACCTCGCGAAGAAGGTCAACGACAACGGCCGCAGCATGGGTATGGCGCTGACGTCGTGCACCGTCCCGGCCGCGGGCAAGCCGACGTTCGAGCTGGCCGAGAACGAGATGGAGGTCGGCATCGGCATCCACGGCGAGCCCGGCCGGCACCGGCTTCCGATGGCTCCGGCGCGCGACATCGCCGCGATGCTCGTCGACCCGGTGGTCTCGGATCTTCCTTACCAGCAAGGCGATTCGGTGATCGCGTTCGTCAACGGCATGGGCGGTACGCCGCTGCTCGAGCTGTACCTGATGTTCAACGAGGTCGCCCAGCTCCTCGACCGCGCGGGCATCACGGTCGCCCGCTCGCTGGTCGGCAACTACATCACCTCGCTGGAGATGGCCGGCTGCTCGGTCACGCTCCTGAAGGCGGACGACGAACTGGTACGTCTCTGGGACGCACCGGTGAACACCCCCGGCCTACGCTGGAACGCGTGAGCATGGGAGTCGATTCTTTCGTCAGCTGGTTGCGGGATGTCGCCGGTTCGCTGCACGACAACGCGGCGTACCTGACCGAGCTGGACTCGGCGATCGGGGATGCCGATCACGGCGCGAACATGGATCGCGGGTTCCAGGCGGTGGTCGGGGTGCTGGACGAGACGTCGTTCGACAGCGCCGACGAGCTGCTGAAGAAGGCCGGGATGACGTTGGTCAGCAAGGTCGGCGGGGCGAGCGGGCCGCTGTACGGGACGTTCTTCCTGCGGTTCGGGACCGCGCTCGCCGGGGCCGACCTGACGCCGGAGGCGATCGGGAAGGGTTTGCACGCCGGGGTCGAAGGGGTGCTTGCCCGCGGCAAGGCGGAGCTCGGCGACAAGACGATGTACGACGCCTGGGCGCCGGCACTGGAGGCGTACGACGGCGCAGTGGCCGGCGGATCAGACCTCGGTAGGGCGCTGACCGCCGCCGCCGAGGCCGCCGCGAAGGGCCGGGACGCGACGATCCCACTCGTCGCACGGAAGGGCCGTGCGAGCTACCTGGGTGAGCGCAGCGCCGGGCATCAGGATCCCGGCGCGACCAGCACGACGCTGATCTTGGAGTCCGCGGCCCGAACACTGTCATGATCGGGATCGTGGTGGTGTCGCACAGTCGCGCGCTGGCTGAGGCGGCGGTCGGGCTCGCCGCGGAGATGGTTGCCGAGGACAAGCGTCCGGTGATCGCGGTCGCCGCGGGGCTGGACGCGACGACGTTCGGGACCGACGCGATGGCGGTCTCGGAGGCTCTTGGTACTGCGGATAGCCCGGACGGCGTATTGGTGTTGCTCGATTTGGGTAGCGCGGTGTTGAGCGCGGAGATGGCGTTGGAGTTCGTCGATCCCGAGTTGGCCGGGCGGGTGCGGCTGACGAGTGCGCCGTTGGTCGAGGGGTTGGTCGCGGCGGTTGTGACCGCGTCGACCGATGCGTCGTTGGATGCGGTTGCTGCGGAGGCTGAGCGGGGGTTGGTCGGGAAGCAGGATCACCTCGGCGTGGCTCCTGCCGACGCTGCTTCGGTTGTCGAGGCCGATCGGACCGTCGAGGTTGTTGTCGGCAATGAGCATGGTCTGCATGCCCGGCCGGCGGCGCGGTTGGTGGGGCTGGTCAACGGTTTCGACGCGGTCGTGACGCTTACCGATCTGGACAACGGTAAGGGGCCTGTCGATGCGGGTAGTTTGAGCATGGTCGCGACGCTCAACGCCCAGCAGGGGCACCGATTGCGGGTGGGTGCGAGCGGTGCTGCGGCCGATGCGGTGCTCGCCGCGGTCGAGAACCTCGCAGCGCAGAACTTCGGGGATGCGGTGGTGGAGAAGGCCGCTCCTTCGCCGGGTGGGTCCGGGCTGGATGTGGCTCTTGGGCCGGCGGTCCTCGCGGGGGCTCAGGTCGAGCTGGGTGCTTATGTTGCCGGGGACAACGAGATTGGCCGGTTGGACGACGTGCTCGCGACTGCGAGCGCCCAGCTCCGCGAACTGCGGGACGAGCACGGCGACATCTTCGCGGCGCATCTCGCCTTGCTGGGCGATCGCAAGCTGCTCGACGACGTACGTGCGTCGATCTCCGCCGGTGCATCGGCCCCGGACGCGTGGCAGCAGGTGTACGACGGGTTGGCGGCCACCTTCGAAGCGCTCGATGACCCGTACCAGCGGGAACGCGCCCAGGACGTCCGCGCCGTACGGGATCGCGTACTGCGATTGCTGGTTGGAGTGGCTGAGGAAGCGCCGACGGACGGCATCCTCGTCGTACCGGAGCTGGATGCGGCCACGGCCGCCACCCTCGACGCGACCCGGATCGCTGGGATCGCCGTCCGCGCGGCGGGGACGACCGGGCACGGGGTGATCGTGGCTCGGTCGCGGGGGATCCCGTTGATCACCGGGATCGGGGACGTCGACGTGCCGCCGGGCGCGATCGTTTCCTTCGACGCTCGCACCGGCTCGTTCGAGGTCGCGCCGGACGAGGAGCGGGTCCGCGCGACGATCACCGAACGCGAAGGCGAGCAGGCGCGGGCGATCGCCGACGCCGACCTACCCGCCACCACTCGCGACGGCCGGACGATCGACGTGCTCGTGAACGTCGGTGTCGTCCAGGATGCCGTCGACGCGCGCGGTGCGGGCGGGTCCGGGCTGGTGCGCACCGAGGTGCTCTTCGGGGATCGCCGTACGGCGCCGACCGTCGACGAGCAGGTCGAGGCGTTCCGCGCGATCGCGCGAGCCCTCGGCGGCAAGCCGATCACGATCCGGACCTGGGACATCGGCGGCGACAAGCCGCTCCCGTTCCTCCCGCAGGACCGCGAGGCGAACCCGTTCCTCGGCGAGCGTGGCCTCCGAGTATTCCGCCGTCGCCCCGAACTGCTCCGCGATCAGCTCGAAGCGGTCCGGCGTACGGCGGCCGAGACCCCGGTGCACGTGATGTTCCCGATGGTGACGACCGCCGACGAGGTCGCGTGGGCGCTGGAGGAGCTCGGCCCGCGGGACGGTCTCGAGGTCGGCATCATGGTCGAGGTCCCCGCGGCGGCGTTGCGCGTCGGGAGTCTCGCCACGGAGCTCGACTTCGTCAGCATCGGCACCAACGACCTCACGCAGTACACGACAGCTGCCGACCGGACCAACGCCGCGGTCGCACCGCTCGCCGACGGTCTCGATCCCGCCGTACTCCAGCTGATCGACCATGTCGTCCGCAACGCCGGCGTACGCGTCGCGGTCTGCGGTGACTTGGCCAGCGACCCACAGGCCGCCGTACTGCTTGCTGCCCTCGGTGTGTCCGAGCTGAGTGCTGTCGGACCACAGGTGCCGTTGGTGAAGGCCCAGCTACGGCAGGCCGACCTGAGCCGGGTCGACACTGCCGCTGTGCTGGCGGCTCGGGATGCGGCTCAGGTACGCGGGCTGCTGTAGTAGCGCAGCTCTACCAGGTTGAAGCCGGAGGTGCGCTCTGACTTGGCTGGGAGCGTGTAGGACTCCCCTGGCTCCAGATACGTCACGTCAGGCTGTGACAGATCCAGGTCGACCACCAGAGCTGGGTAGGCGCCGGTGTGCCAGGTGTAGGACTCTCCGGCCTCGGGCGTCACGTGCTGCACCCGTACGTCGTCCTCGTCGACCACGACCTTGGTGGGGATCTCACCGGCCTGCTCGAACCCTGCCTCAGCTGTGTCGACCCCGAAGTACGGGTCTCCGGAGGCCTCCTCGCCCAGGTCGAGCACCTCGATGAGGCGGTTGAGGTACAGCGCGTCGCCGTCGTTGGTGAGCATGTGCACCGGCGACACGGGACGGTAGACCGAGCCGCCGACCGTCTCGCTCAGCTGCCGCGCCGGACTGCCGTCCAGCCAGTCCATGTGGCAGGGCGACGTCGAGAGGCACAGGACGACGTACGGGTTGTGGTGCAGGTGCCAGCCCTGGGCCTCACCGGGCTGCAGCTGCACCTCCCAGACGCGGACGCGCGAGTTCTTCAGCAGCACGCGGGTCCCGATCTCACCGAGCACGACCTCCGTGCCGTCAGGGGCGGTGACAGTAGTACCGGCGGTCATGCGATCTCCTCGATTGGTCGTTCCATAGCGACACCGGCCAGGGTGATGCCGTCGGGCATCGGCAGCTTCGCGGGCTCCACCTCGGTGAAGCCGAAGGCCTTGTAGAGCGGTACGCCGGGCAGCGTCGACATCAGTGCGAGCCGGGTGAACCCCTCCGCGCGGGCTGCATCGGTGCACGCGGTCAGGATCGCCCGGCCGAGTCCACGCCGCGTCCAGTCCGCTCGGACGAACATGGCGCGGATGCGGGCCGGCTCCGTTGCAGGGTCGAGGAGTCGCTCGTCCGCTCCCGCCGTACTCGCATTGAACAGCTTGTTGCGCCGGCTCCACCCACCACAGGCGACGACCTCACCACCCGCCTCCAGGACGTAGTAGGTGCCGTCGTCAATCAAAGCGGTGTCCAGCGTGGTGATGTGCTTGGCCGCGCTGGCAGTCTCGGCCGCGTCGTAGTACGCCGGGAACTGGGTCTCCACCGCGGCCCGAGCCAGCTCAGCCACCGCAGGCCCGTCCGCAGCCACCGCCAACCGCAACACAGCCTCCACACCCACAGGCTAGTTCACTGCGAACGGCGCTTCTTGGCCCAGTCTCGATACGCCATGAACATCTGGCCTGCCGTCACCACGAGCAGAACCAGCAGCAACACCATGCTGGGGTTCGTCACGATGATGACGCCTGCGAACACCACCCCGAGGCCGAGACTCTTCGCCAACTGCACGACCAACTGACGGTCCACCTGCGCCGGCTCGGCCGCGAACTTCGCCGCAGGCCTCCGGCGGACCGCGAACCTCGGACGGGCTGTGGACTTCGCCGGACGGGTCTGTGCAGCCAGGACGGGGAACGGCAAGCCTTCGAAGACCTGCGTCAGGTCGGCGCGGGTCGAGGCTCTGTTGAGCAGGTCCAGACGGTGGAACAACTGCGTCTTGTCGATCCGGCGACCGGTATACAGCTCCGCCAGCGCCAGATCGCACCGCGCCCGGTCTGCCTGTGTCAACGGTGCGAACCGCAGGTGCTCCAACTCCGGATCGTTCCCCACAGATTCCCCCCCGACTGGCCCCACCCCGATTCTCGCAGGTACTCGTGGTCATCGAACCCACACGGAAAGCTGCAGGAAGCTGCAATCTCGGCGGGGTGAAATGGGTGGACGGGCTGGTGGACATCTACCAGGTATGACGCTGATACCGATCGAGGCTCGGAGTGGGCCGGTGAGTGAGGGAGTCGTGCACGACCCACCACCAAACGCGCGCCGGGAGCGGTTCGAGCAGGTCTTCGCGACGCATCGGGAGGCGGTGCTCGGGTACCTGCGCCGCCGGACCGACAGCGGCCACGACGCCGCCGACCTGCTCGCCGACACGTTCCTGGTGGCCTGGCGCCGGCTGGACGACGTACCGCTCGACCCACAGACCAGACCATGGCTGTACGGCGTAGCGCGCCGGGTGCTCGCCAACCACCGCCGCGGTGAGGGCCGTCGGCACGCACTGGCCACCAAGCTCCGTGGCGAGCTCAGCGACGCCGTACCGGTGCACCCACTGCTGGACGACGCCGCCCCCGCGGCACGTGCCTTCCGAGCACTGCCGGAGCAGGACCGGGAGCTGCTGTCGCTGGTCGCCTGGGAAGAGCTCGACACAGGCCAGATCGCCACAGTCCTCGGCATCTCACGCAACGCCGTACGCATCAGGCTGCACCGCGCCCGGAAGCGGTTCGCCAAGTTGCTCACCGCCCCACTCGCGAACCGCACCGTGGTCGCTCTCAGCACTGAGTCCACCCTGAAAGAAGGGGTTTCCCATGAAGACGCATGACATCGACGCCGCGGTCCGCGGCCTCAACCCGCACCAGTCCACTGACCGCGTCTCCGACAACGCCTGGGATGAGCTGGCGGACGCCGTCACCACGGACGAGGCCTCTCCGGTCGTACGCCCCCTGCGCCGCTCGCAGCCGCGCCGGCTCGTGCTGGCCGCCGCCTGCACGTTGCTGATCGGCGGTGTGGTCGCGGCCACCGTGGTCAACCGCCCCGACCAGAGCCAGCCGCAGGCGCTGTCGTTCACCGAACGCGGCGACAAGCTGATCGTTCGTGTGGTCGACCCGAACGCGGACCCGAAGCGCTACAACGCCGAGTTCAAGCAGATGGGTCTGGACGTGACGGTCCTGAGCGTCCCGGTCAGCCCGCCCTGGGTCGGCAAGATGATCAGCTACACCGGCCGCAACGACAAGGACATGAGCCAGATCCGGATGCTGGAGCCGGGCGAACAGTGCAACGGAACGCTGAACGCCTCGGACCCTGGCTGTCAGGAAGGTGTCGAGCTGCCGAAGAACTACGACGGCACGACCGAGATCCAGTTCGGCCGCGTGGCGAAGAACGGCGAGCTCTACGTCCACACCTCGTCGTCGGCGACGGACAAGGGTGAGGTCTTGGCCGGGCTGACGGTGAAGAACAAGACCATCGACCAGGTGCTGCCGCTGGTCAAGTCCCGCGGTGTCCGCGAGATCGAGTACCTGACCAGCGCCGGCCCCAACCACGAGCAGGTGAAGTCCCCGCCCGGCAACTGGTACGTCGACGACGCCTCCGCGTACGCAGAGGGCGAGGTCTCCTTGTACGTCAGCCCGACACCGGTCAAGTAACCCGGAGCTGTAGCAAGCCTCCTGAGTACGTCGGACGCAGTACGGCCTCCACCCGGACGTACTGCGTCCGCACCGGTGTGAACGCAGTCGTGTTGAGCCGGTCCACCGCCACGTCGTACGGCGTGGTGTTCTGGACCGGCTGCCACGTCTCACCGTCCCGCCACAGCACCTGCCAGGACTGCGGCACACGACACTTCCCGGAGCCGGTGTCGTCGAACCAGTACGCCGAGACCTCGGACAGCTCACGTACCGAGCGCAGGTCGTACTCGATCCATTCCGTCGTACCGCGGCGGTCCCACCAGGTGAAGCGCGGAAACGACGTGTCTGCAGAGGATTCCGGGGTACGTCCGGAGTCCGGCGCCTCGAGCGAGTCACCGTCGTTCACGTGGGACGCGGTGATCCTGGTGCGGTAGCTCCACTCCTTGCCGTCGGCAGCGACCTGTGGGAACGACGTGACCCGCAGCCGGGCAGCACCCATCGGTATGAGGGTCACGGTCTCCACAGGTTCGTCTGACTGCGCCGGCCCAGGCTGGAGCAGTCCGACCACGTCCTCGGTGTCTGTCTCCCACTGCGGGATCCGCCGGGCCAGTGTGGTCAGTGCGAGCGGCACTCCGTCCGTGGTGAACGGGTTGTCGCCCGCCTCCCGCCGTACGACGTCGATCGGCGCGTCAGCGACCAGGCCGTAGTTCCACGGCGATTCCGGGTAGACCGAGAGCTCCGGCCACTCGTCGGTGCCGCCGATGCGCTCGTAGCGTTCGTCGATCTGCAGCGAGTAGGTCAGCGGGCCGCGGTCGACGGACACCGAGTGCTGGTTGTCGTCCCACACCCGCGTCGTGGTGCGCATCGGCAGAGTGAGCTCGACGCGATCACCTGTGTGCCAGGTGCGGTCCAGCTTCATCCAGTCACCAGACGTCTGCACCTGCTGCCCGTTGACCTTCACTGTGGCGCCTTGAGCCCAGCCAGGACGCCTTAGATAGAAGGGGAATCGGACCGGTCGCTGCGTCTGCACCGTGAACGCAATGGTGTCCGAGAACGGGTACTCCGTGTCCTGGACGACACTGACCGTCTCACCAGCTCCGACCGTCGCAGTCACCTTGCTGGCGGCGTACATCGACGCAGCGAGACCGTTGTCGGTCGTGGCCAGCCAGAGCTCCTGCACGTAGTACGGCCAGCCCATGCCGTAGTTGTGCGGGCAGCAACGGTACTGGTGTACGCCGTACTTGTAGGACTGCATGGGGAACGGGTTCTGGAACTGCCCGTGCTTCGGCCGGTCGTCCAGCTGCACGCTGTTGGCACAGGTGATGTAGTGCATGACCTGCTGCTGCGGGTCGTACGACGCCGGCAGCGAGTTGAACGCCAGCTCCTCACACCTGTCCGTCCACGCGACGTCACCGGTGAAGCGGGTGAGCATCTCGCAGCTGTGCATCAGTTCGACGATCCCGCACGTCTCGAACCCCTGCCGCGGGTCACCGAACCCGGGCCGCGAGTTCTCGTCCCCAGCGAACCCGCCACCCGGGAACTGGCCGTACAACCCCATGACCGTCGCATAGTTCCGGTACGTCGCCTCTCGGTGCTTGGCGTCTCCGGACAGCAGCCAGTACTGCAGCGGCTCCCGGAACCCCTGCGCCAGGTTGACGTTGTGCCAGTTGGGAATGCCGCTGACGTAGTCCGCGGACCCGTTGTGCATCTTCGTCACCAGGTCGAGCAGCCACTGCTCTCCGGTGCGGTTGTAGAGCCAGTAGGCACTGTCGATGTTGTCGCCCCAGCGGAACGCGCCCCACGACCGGTTGAACACCTCCGGCGGCTGCGTGTTCTGGAACCGCAGGTACTTCGTCATGAACGGAATGACCCGCTCGTCGCCGGAGTACTCGTACCAGGACCGGAACGCGGCCAGCAGCGGCATACCCGGCCAGAAGTCCGGACCGTTCTCCAGCGAGGTCCGCAACCGCTCCGGACCGAACCACCCGTCGGCTGCCTGTGTCGCGAGGATCCCGTCCATCCACCGCTGCGTCCGGGTCAGTACGCCGCTGTCGCCGGTGACGTAGCCGAGGTCGCCGAAACCACGGAGCCAGTACGGCAGCTCCTCCCAGGCTCCCAGCGCCGGGTCGACCCAGCCGTTGGTCTCGTACACCAGGAAGTCCGAGATCTCGTCGTACCGGCCGCAGAGCCCGTCGACCTGCAGTGCGAGCTGCTGCGCGAGCCAGCCGCGCGGCTCGATCGCACCGGGCGGGAGCTTCTGAAACGGGACCGGCCGGAGCGGGGCGCGCTGCGGGACGTAGTGCCCGCCGCGGCCGGCAGGTTCAGGCATAGCCATGGTTGTCGGGGCCTTTCAGGTGTCAGAGGCGGAAAAACCGCACACGTTTTCCGTGGTTGACAACGTAGGACTACCGATCACGGCGGTCAAGATCAATGCGCAGGTCAATGAGGTCTCCGAGGCGCTCCTGCTACGCTGCGCCGAACGATCGAGAGGAAACAGGAATGAAGAGGCCAGGCGTGCGGATGGTGGACGTTGCCGCGCTCGCCGGGGTGTCCGCCGGGACCGCGTCGAAGGCGCTGAGCAACACCGGCCAGCTGAGCCAGGAGACCAGAGATCGGGTACGCCGGGCCGCGGCGACGCTCGGGTTCACGCCCGATGCCCGCGGCCGTGCGCTCTCCTCCGGCCGGACGTACACCGTGGCGCTGCTGACCACCGACAGCTCGGGCCGCTTCAGCATCCCGATCATGCGCGGTGTCGAGGACGTGCTGAGCGCGGGCGAGCTGGCGACTGTCCTCTGCGACACCCGCGACGACCCGCTGCGCGAGCAGACCTACCTGCGTTCCCTCGTCGCGCGCGGCGTCGACGGCATCGTCGTCACCGGCCGCCGGACCGAGCCGCGGGCGCCCATCGACGTACCGCTGCCTGTTGTCTACGCACTCGCCGCCTCGACCGACCCGACCGACGCGTCGGTGATCGTCGACGACGCGGCAGGCGCCGCCGCGACAATCGCCCATCTACAGGGTCTAGGCCGGGCCCGGATCGCCCACATCACCGGCCCGGCGCACCACCGCTCCGCAGCAGAACGCGCTGAAGCTGTCGCCGCTGCCTTGTGTACCGAGCCGCTGTACGGCGACTGGACCGAGCGCTGGGGCCGCCAAGCCACCGATCTGGTACTGCGTCAGAACCCGGACGCGATCAGCTGCGGCAGCGACCAGATCGCCCGCGGCGTCTGCGATCGCCTCCGCGAACTCGGCCACTCGGTACCCGAGGACATCGCGGTCACCGGCTACGACAACTGGCCCGTCATGGCGCTCGCCAGCCGCCCGCCGCTCACCACCGTCGACCTCCGCCTGGAAGATCTCGGCCGCCGCGCCGCCACGCTCCTCCTGGAAGCAATCGACGGCAAGCCGCACCACGGCGTACTGGAACTCCCCACGCAACTGATCACGCGAGAGTCGACCCTAGGAACCTGACTCCCGCCGCGGCTTGGAAGCCCACCGGTACGCGTACGCGACCCAGACAATCGCAGGTACGCCGAAGATCAATGCCGCGATCTCCCGCCCGAACACCAGAAACAACAACCCCGCCAACACGAACGGCACTGCCAACCACACAGCCCCGGCAAACGCCGCCCACCGCCACTTCCCCGGCTTCCGCGCCGGCGGCGCGTACAACGACGACACCGGCAACCCAGCCAAGGCAGGCTCCAACTCGCCGTGTGTCACCGCGGTGTTCATCAGGTCGACCCGCCGGTGTAGCTCGCCCTCGTCCAGCCGCCCGATCGCGAACTGCTCGGCCAACTCGTCCGCGACGACCCTCCGGTCCTCGTCGGTCAGCCGAATCGCAGCCATCCGCCGCCGAGCCGCCACCACCCGAGCTTCCTGCCCCGCGGCCGCAGCCATCCCCACCAGATCAGACGGCTTCACCGGTCGCCGCTCCGCCATCCGCCTCACCTCACACTCGTCCCTCTGAGTGTGCCAGACGTCCCGAAAGGCGTCTTCTGACGCCGCATCGGGCGCACTTGTTGCCGGGTCCGGCGGAGACGCTGATCACAGATCCGGCACTCAACGTCGCAGCGCCACCGAGTCATCTCTGATCTCGACGGGCCGCACGGAGCCCCCTTGACGATGGAGAAGACACCATGAAGAAGACCCTCACCGCTCGCGTTCTGGCCGCCGCCGCGATCATCGGCGCCGCAGGGCTGGTCCTCGGGATCGCGCCGAGCGACGCCGCCGTCCCGGCCCGGACCGCAGCCGTCACCACGCACGCCAAGCCCGCACTCAAGCCGGCGAGCCTGCACTTCAGCTACAAGTGCTGGGGCCTCGGGAGCCACTGCAACGTCGCGGTGTACGCGCCGACGGGCTGGAAGTTCACCCAGCTCGGCCGGGAGCAGGCGAAGTTCACCGACAGCTCGAACACGTGGATGCTGCGCGTCAACGGCGGCCTCGGCGGCAAGGTCAGCACGAGCCGGGCGGCCGACCAGCGGGTCCACGCGCTGCACGGCGTCAACGGTTTCAAGATGGTGTACCGCGGCAACGGCAGCACGCCGTCCAAGGTCGGCTGGGACAGCCCGCGCGTCGCCTACACGCAGATCACCTACACCTACCGCGACGGCGCCCGTGGTCAGCGTTGGGTCGCCACCCGCTTCGTCGACACCTACGAGAACGGCCGCCGCGCGTACATCGAGATCACTGTCGCCGGCCGTCCCCAGGACCAGGCCGGACTCACCAAGGTGCTGACCGAGGCGACCCAGCGGGTGGCGCTGGTCGGCTGACATCCTCACCGCAGCGAACCACGGACAGGTGACCCGGGCACCAGCGGCGCCCGGGTCACACAACCGTCAGTTGAGGACGGCGGGCAGGGTTGCCGTCCAGGCCTCGCGGAGTTCGGACAGCGGGAGCTCGAACTGGTCCTGGATGTCGAGGGTGTCGCCGGTGATGACGCCGATCTTCGTGTGCGGGAAGCGGCGGGCGGTGCACATGTCGGTGAACCGCACCTCCTCGGTCCGCGGTACGGCGACGATCGCGCGGCCGGCCGACTCCGCGAACAGGAACAGGAACGGGTCGAGACCGTCCGGGGCCCAGACCCGCGCGCCGACGCCGCCGCGCAGCGCGGACTCGACCAGCGTCTGGGCGACGCCGCCGTCGCTGACGTCGTGCGCCGCGTCGATCAGCCCGTCGCGGGACGCGTTGATCAGGATGTCGGCCAGCTGCTGCTCGGCCGCCAGGTCCACCGCCGGCGGCCGCCCGCCGAGGTGACCGTGGACGACATGCGCCCACTCGGACCCGGACAGCTCCTCCTCGGTCTCACCGAGCAGGTACAGCTGGTGGCCCTCCATCTCGGCCGTGAACCCGATCGGCGTACGGCGGGTGACGTCGTCGATCACGCCGAGCACACCGACCACCGGGGTCGGCAGGATCGCGGTCTCGCCGGTCTGGTTGTAGAACGACACGTTCCCACCGGTGACCGGGATGCCGAGCTCCTTGCACCCGTCGACCAGGCCGCGGATCGCCTCGGTGAACTGCCACATCACCGCGGGGTCCTCCGGCGAGCCGAAGTTCAGGCAGTCGGTGACCGCCACCGGGCGGGCGCCGGTGGTCGCGACGTTCCGGAACGACTCCGCGAGCGCGAGCTTGGCGCCGGTGTACGGGTCGAGCTTGGCGAAGCGGCCGTTGCAGTCGGTCGACACCGCGACGCCCAGGCCGCTGGTCTCGTCGACCCGGATCATCCCGCTGTCCTCGGGCTGCGCGAGCACCGAGTTGCCGAGCACGTACCGGTCGTACTGATCCGTCACCCAGGACTTGTCACACAGGTTCGGCGAGGCGACCAGCTTCAGCAGCGTGTCCCGAAGCTCCGCGCCACTGCTTGCCCGCGGCAACTTCTCGGCGCCGTCCGCCTGCAGCTCGTCCTGCCAGGACGGCCGCTCGTACGGGCGGTTGTAGACCGGACCCTCGTGCGCGACAGTCTCCGGCAGTACGTCGACGACCCGCTCGCCGTGCCAGTCGATCTCCAGCCGCCCCGTGTCGGTTACCTCACCGATCACATCGGCCTGGACGTCCCACTTCTCGCAGATCTTCAGGAACGCCTCGACATTCTCGGGGGTGACGCAGGCCATCATGCGTTCCTGCGACTCGCTCATCAGGATCTCTTCGGGAGACAGCGAGGCATCCCGCAGCGGCACCTTGTCCAGCGACACCCGCATGCCGCCGTCGCCCGCGCTGGCGAGCTCGGAGGTCGCGCACGACAGGCCGCCGCCGCCCAGGTCCTGGATGCCCTCGACGACGTGCGCGGCGAACAGCTCGAGCGTGCACTCGATCAGCAGCTTCTCCATGAACGGGTCGCCGACCTGGACCGCCGGCCGCTTGGTCGGGCCGCCCTCCGCGAAGGTCTCCGACGCGAGCACCGACACTCCGCCGATACCGTCGCCGCCCGTCTTCGCGCCGTACAGGATCATCTGGTTGCCGACGCCGGTCGCGTTCGCGAGGTGCAGGTCCTCGTGCCGCATCACGCCGATGCAGAGCGCGTTCACCAGCGGGTTGCCCAGGTACGTCGGGTCGAAGACGACCTCGCCGCCGATGTTCGGCAGGCCGAGGCTGTTCCCGTAGCCGCCGACGCCGGACACGATCCCCGGCAGTACGCGCTTGGTGTCCGGGGCGTCCAGCGGACCGAACCGCAGCGGGTCCATGACCGCGACCGGGCGGGCGCCCATCGCGATGATGTCGCGGACGATGCCGCCGACCCCGGTCGCCGCGCCCTGGTAGGGCTCGACGTACGACGGGTGGTTGTGCGACTCGACCTTGAACGTGACGGCGTACCCCTCGCCGATGTCGATGACGCCGGCGTTCTCACCGATCCCGGCCAGCATCTTCCCGGCCGGTGTCTCCTGCGGGATCTCGCCGAAGCGCTTCAGGTGCACCTTGGACGACTTGTACGAGCAGTGCTCGCTCCACATCACCGAGTACATCGCCAGCTCGCAGCTGGTCGGACGCCGGTCCAGGATGTCCCGGATCCGCTGGTACTCGTCCGGCTTCAGCCCAAGCTCAGCCCACGGCTGCTCGACGTCCGGCGTACTCGTGGCGTTGCTGACGGTGTCGGTGGACACGTTAGGACTCCTGCACTAGGTGGGACTCAGGTGAAACGGTAGCGGGCTGACGGGAGACCATCAGATGGGCCGCCAGGAGTGGGAGGGCGAAGCCGGTCATGATCGCGGGGAGGGCTACACCGGCGTCGTTCAGGAGCATGCCGACGAGGCCGCAGGTGGAGAGGGCCAGCAGGGTGGGGCGGATCATCGGGAGGCTGTCGTAGAACGTGCGGTACGACTCGGACGGCACCCGGTGCGGCAGGAGCGTTGCCAGCATGCAGAGGATGACGGCGACGAGCATGGCCCAGCCGGCCGGCCCGCTGAAGAACTGCACGGCCATCTCCAGCTTGCGGATCAGTACGTCGCTGACGTCGCCGTCGAGGAGGCGAGCGACGAACGCGCCGAAATGACTGCGCTGGTCCGGTGGACGCAGGTAGTCGAGGAAGGCGACCGCGGACACGGTCAGTACGCCGACCACGCCCACACCGATCAGTGCGCGCAGTGAAATACTCCCGCGCCACGTCAGCCAGGCCATGAGCAGCACGGCCGGCGTCAGCGCGATGATGCCGCCGAAGTCCGTCCCCCAGCCCGGTCTGCCGTCCACAACGATCGCAGCACCGCCGACGACCAGTACGGCGATCGCAGCCTGCACCCTGCTCTTGCCGATGAGCTTCTGCGCCGCAAAGCCCGCAGTGACGAGTGCTCCGACCGCCAGCGTCGAAAAGGTGGAGTTCCCGAAGCCGTAGAACCGTCCACCGATCACAGGCCCGTCAGCGAACATGCTGCCGACCTGCAGCGGCGTACCGAGCACACCGTCGACCAGCAGGATCAGGTACGCCGCCATTGCGAGCCCGAGGTACGCGTACTTCTTCAGCACGACCTGTGCCACCAGAGCAGCCAGCGCACTGATCCCGATAATCACGCAGTACAAGGAGAAACCGGGTGACGGCCAACGCCACCAGACGGTCAGTGTGGACAGGAAGACAGCCAGGTAGAACCCGCCCTGCATCAGCAACGTGAACACCGCGGTACGACGGGACGCGGGCGAGCGCCGGAACCAGAACCAGAGCAGCGCGAGCACCTCGGCCGCAACGATCGTCAGCGACACCGCGAACAGCATCGGCCGTGGCTGCTCGAACCGTTGGTTGGCGTCCAGCCTGTCCTCGATGACGGCTGCCGCGTCGGTGTGGCGGTCTCCGGTGAAGTGGATCTCGTTGCCGTCCAGCGGACCCGCGTCGGCGGAACCGGCCGGGTCGACGTTCGCCGGAGTCCGGCCCTTGAGGACGGTCGCCGTCACGTCGGTGAGCTGGATGAGCCCCGGGCGGCGGGTGCTGTCGCTGGTCAGCCAGCGCGGCCCGTTGTCCGGGGGCAGCTGCATCGCGACCAGCGACTCCTGGTGCGCGTTCGCGAGCTCCTGGCTGACACCGACCAGCAGGACCCAGCCACCGGCCGCACGGGCCTGCGCCACCAGCTGAGCGACCTTCTGACGCGCTTCAGCGCGCCCTTCCCGTGGCGGCAGCGCACCGGCGTCGACGATCGCGTCTCTGCAGTCCGGCTTCGCCAGCTGGGAGGCGTCGAACTCGGGCTGCCAGTTCCTGACGGAGCCGTCCGTCCGGGCCAGGGCGATCGCAGCGCCCGGACCGAAGCCGCAGATGGGGTATCCGGTCTGGCCGAGGCGGCCGATCGGTGCGCCCGTGTGGTGCTCGGCCTGGCGGTCGACGTACGTCTGCCAGTCGCTCACCTTGCCGTTGGTCACCGCGGGCAGGTCACCGCACGACTGGTCGGCAACACTCCCCCACGCCCGGGTGCCGGCGCTGATCGTCAGCCACCCGTCGATCGGACAGGTGTGCGGGCCGGCCGTCTTCACCGAGATCGAGCCCACGTGCGACTGGTTCACCAGCGCGGTCAGCTCCGGCGACGCCTTCACGTCGTACCAGGTCAGTCCGGGTACGCCGATGACCACGACGTTCGCGAACAGACCAGTAGGCTGCGCGGCCGCCGTACCGCTGCTCAGGAGCAGGACCGCCGCCGTGATCAGTAAGGCGCGGACCAGTCCGGTGTATCTCATTAGGAAGGGACGACGGCCTTCAGCACCGAGGTGAAGAAGCCCAGGCCGTCCGTGGTCGGGCCGGTGAGTGTCTCGACGGCGTGCTCCGGGTGCGGCATCAGGCCGACCACGTTGCCGCGCTCGTTGGTGATGCCGGCGATGTCGCGGTACGAGCCGTTCGGGTTGCCCAGGTAGCGGGCCACCACCCGGCCCTCACCCTCCAGCCGGTCCAGCGTCGCCTCGTCGGCGACGAACGAACCGTCCTGGTTCTTCAGCACGATGGTGATCTCGTGGTTGGCGTCGTAGTCGCTGGTCCACGCGGTGCTGTTGTTCTCGATCCGCAGCGCCTGGTCCTTGCAGACGAACTTGCGGTGGTGGTTCTTGATCAGCGCGCCGGGCAGCAGGTGCGACTCGCACAGCACCTGGAAGCCGTTGCAGATGCCGAGCACCGGCATCCCCTCGCCGGCCCGCTTGATGATGGTCTCCATCACCGGCGCGAACCGGGAGATGGCACCGGCCCGCAGGTAGTCGCCGTACGAGAAGCCGCCGGGCAGGACGACCGCGTCCACGCCGTGCAGGTCCTCGTCGCCGTGCCAGAGCGCGACCGCCTCGGCGCCGGCCACCGCGGCCGCGCGGCGGGCGTCGGCGTCGTCCAGCGAGCCCGGGAAGGTGACGACCCCGATCTTCACTGTCCGTTCTCCACGTGCAGCGTGTAGTCCTCGATCACCGGGTTGGCCAGCAGCGTGTCGGCGGCCTTCCGGATCTCGGCGACCCGTTCCTCGGTCGCCTCACCGTCCAGGGTGATCTCGAAGCGCTTTCCCTGCCGGACGTCGGCCACGCCGTCGAAGCCGAGCCGGCCGAACGCGCCGTGCACCGCCTTGCCCTGCGGGTCGAGGATCTCGGGCTTGAGCATGACGTCGACGACAACGCGAGCCACTGACTACTCCAGGTTCGTTGCGGGGTGACGGCTGAATCCTACCGACCACCGCGAGGATTGCCGCATCCTGGACTATTCACTGAGTACATACACGCGGTGTATAGTTCTGGTCATGGCCACTGCTGAGCTCGTCCTCGGGCTGCTGTCCGCCGGCCCGGCGCACGGGTACGACGTGAAGCGGGGCCATGACGCCTGGTTCCCGGACAGCCGGCCGCTCGCCTTCGGACAGGTGTACACGACACTTGGGCGACTGGAGCGCGACGGACTGGTCGAGATCGTCGACAAGACCTCCGGCGGCGGACCGGACCGGACGGTCTACGCGCTGACCAGCAAGGGCCGCGACCACCTGAGCGACTGGCTCAACGACCCGGTGCCGCCGGCCTGGGGAAGCGCCGACGAGGTACTGCGGAAGCTCGTGGCAGCCATCCGGACCGGGGGCGACGCGGCGGGGTTCCTCGCCCGTCAGCGCGCGAGTCACCTGCGCCGGATCCGGGAGCTGCGGGAGACGCCGGCCGACAACGACCCGACCTCGCCACTGGTCCGCGAGTACATCGTGGCCCACTTGGACGCTGATCTGCGCTGGCTGGACGGCGCAATGGACCGCATCTCCGAGCAGAGGGGGGCTCGCTGATGAATGCTGCTCTGGAACTGGAACGAATCGAGTACGCCTACCGCCGGAACACGGCGCTCCGCGGCGTCAGCCTGCAGCTCAAGCCGGGCGAGGTCGTCGCGGTGACCGGTGCGAGCGGCTGCGGCAAGTCGACGCTGCTGCACTGCGCGGCCGGCATCCTCACTCCGGACGCCGGTGCCGTGCGCGTGGACGGCAAGGACCTGGCTGCTCTCCCGGAGGAGCAGCGTGCGGCGCTCCGGCGTACGCAGGTCGGCATCGTGCTGCAGTTCGGTCAGCTGGTGCCGGACCTGCCACTGGTCGACAACGTGGCGCTTCCGCTCCTGCTGGGTGGTCATGAGCGCGCTGAGGCACACAAGGCCGCGATGAACTGGCTGGACCAGGTAGGCATCGCTGACGACGCTGACGCGGTTCCGGGCGAGCTGTCCGGCGGCCAGACGCAGCGTGCTGCGGTAGCGCGCGCACTGGTCACCGGTCCGTCCGTAGTACTCGCCGACGAGCCCACCGGCAGCCTGGACAGTCGGGCCGGCCAGGAGCTGCTCGACGTACTGCTGGAGGCTGCCCGCTACCGCGGTGCCGCTCTGCTGATGGTGACCCACGACAACCTGGTGGCAGCGTCAGCAGACCGCGAGATCCGGCTGCGCGACGGCCTGATCCAGCACGAGGTGTCGCTCTGATGACACTCGAGACACTGGTACAGCTGGCGCGCTCACGCACGCCGGCGGACCGCAGCCGGGTCCAGCTGGCGACAGCAGCGCTCGCACTCAGTGGAGCCCTGCTGCTCGGCGCACTGCGCATCGCTCGCCTGGGCAAGGGAGAGCTGAGCAACGATGTCTACAGCAACTACATCGCCGAGAGCGGCCTCCGATCCGGGCTGATCGCGATCCTGATCATCCTGGCCGCACTCACCGGAGGCCTGGCGGTCCAGGCCTTACGACTGGGTACGGCGGCCCGCGAACGGCGACTGAATGCGCTGCGAATGGCAGGCGCCTCCCGGAAGCAGCTACGCCAGCTGACCGTCACCGACGCGGCCATTGCCGGTCTGGCCGGTGGACTGCTCGCTGGACCTGCCTACCTGGTCCTCAGCCTGCTGTTCGGTGCACTGCCCCTGATGGCCCGGGTCCTGCCCGGTGCGGAACTGCTGGACGGGGTCCTGTGGATCCCGGTGGTGGTGATGACGACGGCGGCCGGTGCGGTGATCGGAAGCCTCCTGCACCGAGACGGGCCCGTCTCGCGGCAACCACAGTCCGCGGCGCAGCGTCGTACCGGCATCATCGCTGGACCGGTACTGATCGCGCTCGGCCTGCTCGCCTCGCCGTACATGGGCTACGTGGGCTCCACGATCCTGCTCGCCGGCCTGGCGCTGTTCTTCCTGAGCACCTCCGGAGTCTGGATCCGCGGGTTGGGGCGGCGGTTGCAGCGGTCCGGCGACGCGGCCAACCTGCTGACCGGTCTCCGTCTGGTGACCGACTCCCGGCCCGCCTCCCGGATCTGCATGCTGCTGGGCTGCTGCGGCTTCCTCGTCGGCACCATGGCGAACGGGATCGCCAGCGTCCAGGACGACGTCGACCTGGGCGGTAGCACCGCGTTCTACAGCACCGGTTTCGGTCTGACGATCGCCGGGCTCGTCCTCGTCGCCCTGACCGCGCTGGCCGCGCTGATCGTCGGTGTCGCGGACCAACTGGTCGACCAGCGGCGCCAGTTCGCCAGCCTGACCGCGCTGGGTGTGGACCTGCCGTTCCTCCGCCGGGTCATTCGCCGCCAGCTGACCGTGGTCGCGGCTCCCGCGCTGGCCGCCGGCCTGCTGTTCGGCACCGTGACCGGCATCAACCGGGTAGCCGGCGGCGCGGTCGGGCCGTTCGAGCCGGGGACGCTGCTGCTCGCGGCGATCCTGGCGATCGCCGGCTGGCTCCTCGGTCACCTCGGCGGCGCCGCCGCCGGTTTTCTGCTTCGCAACCAACTGCGGGACGCACTCGATCCCGAGAATCTGAGGGCGGCCTGATGACTCTACTGATGCCACGCCTCCGGCGCGGCGGGTCATGGGGCTGTAACTCCCGGCCTTCCCTCGTCGCTCCGGTCGCTCCGCTCCCTCCACTCCTCAGTCCAGGCCGGGAGGCCTCATGACCTCGACACCTTTGGCGGTCCGACCCGCGTTGCTGCTCGGCGTGCCGAACCAGATCACGCTGGTCCGGACCGTGATCGCGATGGCGCTCGCCACGTACGCGTTCAGCACCGGCGATCTGCTCTGGCTGGTGATCGGGTACGTCGCCTACTGGTTCGGCGACAGCCTCGACGGCTGGGTGGCTCGGCGCCGGAACGAGGAGTCGCTGTCCGGTGCGGTGTTCGACATCGTCTGCGACCGGGCCTGCTCGTTCCTGCTCGCGGCCGCGTTCATGGCGACGTACCCGGACACGATCGGCCCGCTGGCGATCTACCTGGTGCAGTTCGGCGTACTGGACACCATGCTGACGTTCTCGTTCCTGCTCTGGCCGTGGATGCTCAGCCCGAACTACTTCTACAAGTTCGATCGGCCGATCTACGTCTGGAACTGGTCCAAGCCGGCCAAGGCGATGAACACGGGCGCCGTGGTGGTCTCGCTGGTCGTCGCCGGCCAGACCGGCGCCGACTGGCTACCGTACGTCGTCGCCGTCGCGGCCCTCGCGGTCAAGATCGTCTCGTCCTACCGGCTGATCCAGATCCTCTGCGGACGCCAGGCCGCCGCCCCGGGAGAGCCACGATCATGACCCGGATGTGACCCTGATCCCTCCCCGAACCGGGGTCGAGATCCGTGGCGGTGGCCGTGATCGCGCTTAGCCTCGGAGTTATGTGGGTGTGGCAACTGGTGCTTGCGGTGGGCTTCGGGATCGGGTCCGCCGTCATACCGTTCGTGAACGCCGAGGCGTACGTGCTCGGCGTCGGCGTCACGAATGCCCTGAACCCGATCGTCGCCGCAAGCGGTATCGCCGTCGGTCAGACCATCGGCAAGGTCGCGATGTTCCTCGCCGTCCGGTACCGCCCCGGCTACGCGGCCCGCAAGACCAAGGAACCGAAACCGGTCGACCTGGACACCCGCTGGGGCCGCTTCGTCCAGCGCAACCGCGACCTCAGCAAGCGGCTCCTGGACGCGATGAGCGACAGCCGCTGGGGCATCCCGGTCACGTTGCTGAGCGCGTTCGTCGGCGTCCCGCCGCTGTACGGCGTCGCGCTGATCGGCGGCGCCTCGCGGATGAAGACCGTCGTCTTCACGCTGTCGGTCCTGATCGGCCGCAGCGCCCGCTTCATCCTGCTGGCGCTGGGCATCAGCGCGATCTAGGCGTCGAACTAGGCCTCGAACTTCCGCCCGGTCAGCTGCTCGTACGCCGCGATGTACGACGACCTGGTCCGCTCGACGACCTCGTCGGTCAACGGCGGCGGCGCCTCGCCGGACGTGCGGTCCCAGCCGGACTCGAACTGCAGCCAGTCCCGGATGATCTGCTTGTCGTACGACGGCTGCGGCTTGCCCGGCGCCCACTGGTCGGCCGGCCAGAAGCGGCTCGAATCCGGTGTCAGCACCTCGTCGGCGAGCACGAGCGTCCCGTCCGCGCGGGCGCCGAACTCGAACTTCGTGTCGGCCAGGATGATCCCGCGCTCCTCGGCCATCGCCCGCGCCGTCGTGTAGATCTCGAGCGTGGTGTCCCGCAGGGCAGCCGCCGTGTCCGCGCCGACGGTAGCGACCACCACGTCGTACGACACGTTCTCGTCGTGCTCGCCGAGCTCGGCCTTCGTGGCCGGCGTGAAGATCGGGGTGTCGATGCGCGAGCCCTCGACCAGGCCGCCCGGCAGCGGGATCCCGCAGACCGCGCCGGTGGCGTTGTAGTCGAGCAGGCCGGTGCCGCTCAGGTACCCGCGGGCCACGCACTCCACCGGGTAGATCGCGAGCTTCTCGCACACCAAGGCCCGCCCGGCGACCTCGGCCGGCACATCCGTGGAGATGACGTGGTTCGGCACGTCCAGCTGCTCGAACCACCACAGGCTCATCGCGGTGAGCACCTTCCCCTTGTCCGGGATCGGCGTCTCCAGGATCCAGTCGAACGCGCTCTGCCGGTCGCTCGCGACCATCAGCAGGTCGCCGGACTCGAGCTCGTACAGATCCCGGACCTTGCCGGAGTGGAGGTGCTTCGCACCGGGAATCTCGGGCGCCTGCGGAGGTGTGGTCACAGCCCAGATTGTTCCATCCGCCTACTTGCGGGCCCGCAGGGCCACCAGCTTCCCGCCGACGGCGAGCACGGCGTCGCGGATCGTGCAGAGCACCGGGTTCTCGGTCTGGCCCACACGGCCGACGCTGCGGGACCGCTTCACCAGCTTGGTCGTCGCAGGCCGTCGTTCGGCGTCGTACGCCGTCAGCGCCGCCGGCAGATCGCTGGTCCGTCCGAGGTGCCGGGCCAGCGCGCCGGCGTCCTCGATCGCGGAGCAGGCGCCGCGGCCCAGGTTCGGCGTCATCGCGTGCGCCGCGTCGCCGAGCAGCACCACCCGCCCCTGCACGAACGGCACCAGCGGCAACGTCAGGTCGTAGATGTCGTTCTGCAGGATCTTCTCGGTGCCCGCGATCAACCGCGGCAGCGGATCGTGCCAGCTCTCGAACACGGTCGGCTCGCTCTTCGTGCCGGCCGGCTGGTTCGCGGTCGCGTACCAGTAGAACCGTCCGTCGATCAGCCGCGCGAACCCGAACAGTTGCCCGCGGCCCCAAGTCTCACCGCCACCGTCGTCGAGGTCCACCTCGGCAATCCCGCGGTACGCCGTGAACCCGGAGTACCGCGGCCCTGCGTACTGCGGATACAGCGCCCCACGCACCGCGCTCCGGATCCCGTCGGCCGCCACCAGGAGCTCCGCCCGCAGCTCACCGTTGACCGTGACCCCGTCCGCATCCTGCGTCACCGTCCGTACGTCGTACCCGGTCCGCACCGTCACCGCGGGACCGAACTCGGCCGTGATCAGGTCGTGGAGCTGGGCGCGATGGATCATCACCGGAAGCTCCATGCCGAGGTCGGCCGCCCCGACCACCCAGCGACCGTCGGGCTTGCGCATCCCGGCCGGCTTGGACTGCACCGACGCCTTCTCGACGCCCTTCACTCCGAGCTCCTCGAGTACGGCGACCGCCGACGGCCAGACCGAGATACCGGCCCCAACCTCACCCAGCTCCGGAGCGCGCTCCAGGACTGTGACCTGCCAGCCGCGCCGTTGCAGCGCGACAGCAGCGATGACCCCTCCGATACCCGCCCCGACCACGATCGCCGTACTCATGACACTGACTCTACAGCTGTAGAGTTCGGCTGGGAAGTGCGAGACTGTGCGACGTGACGAAGGAGGTTCCGCGGGGTGCGGATCGGCAGGAGGCCATTGCGGACGCCGCGATCCATCTCGTCGCGACCCGTGGGCTGCGCGGGCTGACGCACCGCGCCGTCGACGCCGAGGCGGGCCTGCCGCCGGGCTCCACGTCGTACTACCTGCGGACGCGGAACGCCCTGCTCACCGCGTGCGTGCGCCGGATGCTCACCCGCGACGTGGCCGGGATGCCGCCGCCCGGGGCGGATCCGGTCGAGCTGATGGTGGCGATGACGTCGGGACTCGCGTTGAACCGGCCGGACGATCTGGTCGCCCGGTACGAGTTGTCGCTCGAGGCGAGCCGTCAGCCGGAGCTGCGGACCGCGATCGACGAAGGCGGGCGGCAGCTGCGGACGATGCTCACGCAGTTGCTGGCCGGACTCGACGTACCCGATCCGGAGGCGGCGGCGTGGCCGGTCGCCGCGATGCTGGACGGGCTGATGTACGACCGGGTCGCGGGGGCCGGGACGACGCTCTCACCAGAAGCGTTCGAGGCCGCCGTACGACGCTCTGTCACGGCGCTGATCGCCGGACTCAGAGACGGTCCGTGATCGTGACGAACGTGAAATAGCCGACGCCGATCAGCATGCCCACGTGGCCGAGGACGGACAGGCCGGCGCCGGAACCCCAGGCGTCACTCTGCGCATCCTCGGAATGCTTGCCGGCACTCGGCAGCCAACGGGCCAGAAGCAACAATCCGATGACCGTCAGCAACCACCAGCCGGCAAGGATGAGCAGAGCGATCGCGCGCCGACCGGTGACCAGGGCAACGACCCAGCCGAGCAGCGTGACCACTCCGACCACGGTGTGCAGCCGTATCAGCGTTGCGGAGTACCCGTGCCGGCCGGCGCCGTGACCGGTGCCGTCGACAACAGTCCCACCGAGCCGGACGCGCGTGATCAGTACGACGACCGCGCCGAGCGCGGTCAGGAACCAAGTGACGTTCGACCATTCCACGCACCGATCCTTACCCCTCCCGGTGCGCAAGTGAACCATTCAGCGTGTCGTCTCATGCTTGACGGTCGTCCAGAAAACAGCGCCCGGCGGGCCGAGTGTCCGCTCGGAGCCCGCCGGGCTGCCTTGGTTCAGGCGAGGTTCAACTGGTTCGGGTCTGCCCGGGAACCTGCTGCGTCCCGGTGCCTTGTCCCTGCTGGGTTCCCTGGCCTTGACCCTGGTTCGGGAGTGTGCCCTGCCCATTGCCTTGCCCGTTGCCTTGGCCGTTGCCCTGGGGGAATCCGCCGCGCATCCCGCCGGGCCCGCCGAACTGGCCCTGCTGGTTGCTCGTGCCGTCCCACGAGTGCCCGACCGCCATGCCGCCGAGGAACGCCAGCACAGCAAGGATCGAACCGGCACCGGCGAGCATCAGGTTGCTCGGCCGCCCACCACCCTTGGCAACCTCCGACTCCAGGCCCGGTTGGGCGGGTGGCGTGGCCGGGTTGTTCTGGGCGGCCTGTGCCGCCTGGAACTGGGCTTCTGCGGACTGTGTCATCTTCATGCTCCTGTTCCGGTGGAGAGGTCGTAGACGGTGGTGCTGCCGACGGTCTGGGACTGGAAGTTCTCGCTGACCCAGGTGGCGATCTCGCTCGAGGTGCCGTTGCGGCCGCCCATCATCCCGCCGCCACTGCTTCCGACGAAGTAGTGGATCTTGCCCTGGGCAACCAGTTCCTTGAACTCGTCGAGTGACGGCGCCGGGTCGGTCCCGTTGAACCCGCCGATCGCCATGATCGGTTCGCCGGACGCGATCTGCAGCGGCGCGGCGCCGTTCGCGGTGACTGCCGCGGCGGCCCAGGTGTACCCCTTCGCGCCCTGCTGCAGCAGCGTCACCAGTTCGCTGGAGACTCCACTGATCCCGCCACCGCCGAGGAACCCACCCATACCGCCACCACCAGGACCACCTTGCTGCTGCGTAGTGCCAGTGCCCGGCTGCTGCGTCGCACCGGTGCCGGTCTGGCCAGGCGGCGTACCCATCCGGCCGCCGCCTCCGAAGCCACCGCGTCCGCCGCCCATGCCACCGGCACCCGACGGTCCAGCGGAAGGCAGTGCACCGGCGTGCGCCGTGCTGATCGTCGAGACCGAGTACGCCGTCGGCCCGGCCAGGGCGCTCACCGTGAGCAGTGTCGCCGCGAACAGCCCGGCCCGCCGAGCCGCCGTACGATGCAACTTCAGCTCAGGCAGGATCATCAGCAGCCCGGCCGCCACCACACCGGTGGCCAGAACCACCCAGCGCAACCAAGGCTGCCACGTCGGCGTCTGGTTCAGCAGCGCGAAGCTCCACCCGGCCGTCAGCAGGATCCCTCCGGCCAACGTTGTCCGCGGCAACCATTCCGTACGTCGCTTCCAGAGCACCGCCATCGCCGCGCCGATCAGCGCACCGATCGCCGGGGCCAGCGCGATCATGTAGTAGCTGTGGATGATGCCCTGCATGTAGCTGAACACCAGACCGGTGACAACGAGCCAGCCGCCCCAGAGCAGCGCGAACGCCCGCATCCGATCGGTCCGCGGCGCTTTGCCCGAGGCAACGACCAGCACGATCGTCGCGAGCAGAGCCGCGGGCAGCAGCCAAGCGATCTGCGAGGCGAACTCACCGCCGAACAGCCGCTGTACGCCGGCCGCGCCGCCCCAGCCCGCGCCGCCGGTCCCGCCGCCGACCGAACCGGTTTCGTTGCCGTTCAACCGGCCGAGGCCGTTGTAGCCGAGGGTCAGCTCGAGAATGCTGTTCGTCGACGACCCGCCGATGTACGGACGCGACGAGGCCGGGATCAGCTCGACGACCGCGACCCACCAACCGGCGCTCACGATCAGCGAGACGGTCGCCAGCACCAGGTGCAGGAGACGTTTCCCCAGCGCCGGCTTCCCGGCGACCAGGTACGCGATCCCGAAGGCCGGCAGGATCAGGAACGCCTGCAGCATCTTCGTCAGGAACCCGAACCCGACCAGCGCACCGGCCAGCATCATCCATCGCGCCGAGTGCTTCACAGAGTCGATCGCCCGCGTCACCGCCCACGCACCGGCGCAGAGCAGCAGGATCAGCAACGCGTCCGGGTTGTTGAACCGGAACATCAGTACGGCGACCGGCGTCATCGCGAGGATCACTCCGGCCAGCAGGCCGGCGTTCGCGGAGAACCAGCGCCGTACGGACACATACACGAAGCCGACGCTGGCGACGCCCATCAGTGCCTCGGGGACCAGCATGCTCCAGGTGTTGAAGCCGAAGATCCGGCCCGACAGCCCCATCACCCACAGCGAGGCGGGGGTCTTGTCGACGGTGATGAAGCTGGAGGAGTCGAGCGATCCGAAGAACCAGGCCTTCCAGCTCGTCGACC
The DNA here is from genome assembly GCA_963822475.1 of uncultured Actinomycetota bacterium. Classification (GTDB taxonomy): domain Bacteria; phylum Actinomycetota; class Actinomycetes; order Propionibacteriales; family Kribbellaceae; genus Kribbella. The sequence continues at coordinate 1,350,593 of CAWGHT010000003.1, read as the reverse complement.
CGGCCTGCACCGCGGCGGCGTAGTACTCGTTCGCGTAGCCGTTCTTGGACAGGCCCCACAGGTACGCGATCGCGGTCAGCGCCAGCAGCCCGCCGTACAGGACCTTGTCCTTTCCGAGCGTGTACTGCGTGCTGATCGCGCGAGGTCTGGTCGCCTCGACGGGATCGGTGAGTGTTGCCATGTCAGTTGCTCCGGGTGTTTTCGAGAACCGCCGGGGGTTCGAAGGAGGGAATGGTGGGTGCGTCGTCGTCGAAGACCCAGGCCTGGAAGAGGCTGAACCGGACGACGGTCGCGGCCAGGTTCGCGATGGTCAGGACGGTGATCTCGACCGCCTGATGCGGCGCGGCGACCGCGGTGTGCAACAGCCAGAGGGACGCCGCGGTCAGGCTCCAGCCGATCCCGAAGGTGACCAGGCCGCGCAGGTGATGCCGCCAGCGGCCTTCCACACCGCGCACCCCGAACGTGATCCGCCGGTTGAGCGCGGTGTTGCCGACCGCGGTGATCAGCAGCGCCATCAAGTTCGCCACCTGAGCCGGCATGCCCTGCCGCAGCACGAGATAGAGCAGCGCGTACGCCGCCGTACTCAGCGCCCCGACCGCGCAGAACCGCAGCACCCGCGCGGCCATCGCGGTCCGCGGATCGAGGATGCGCGGCCGACCGTACTTCTGCCGGATCGGCTCCAGGTCGACGCGCCCACGTCCCACATCGCGCATCAGCCGGGCGATCCCCCGCAGGTCCTCGCCCACCGTCTTCGCGATCGCGACCCGGGAGTCCAGGTCGTCGACCCAGTCCACCGGTACTTCGTGGATCCTCAGCCCGGCCTGCTCCGCGAGCACCAGCAGTTCGGTGTCGAAGAACCAGCTGGTGTCCTCCACCAGTGGCAGCAGCTCGCGCGCCACGTCGGCGCGGATCGCCTTGAACCCGCACTGCGCGTCGGAGAAGTGCGCACTCAGCGTTGCCCGTAGCAACAGGTTGTACGAGCGCGAGATGAACTCCCGCTTCGGCCGCCGGACCACCCGGGAGCTCTTCGCCAACCGGGTGCCGATGGCAACGTCACTGTGCCCGGCGAGCAGCGGGGCGACCAGCGGCAGCAACGCGTTGAGGTTGGTGGACAGGTCGACGTCCATGTAGGCGAGCACCTCGGCGGTGCTGGCAGACCAGACCTGCTTCAGCGCGCGGCCGCGCCCGGACTGCTCGAGCCGGACCACCCGGACCCCGGGCAGCTCGGCGGCGAGCAGCGTGCCGATCTCATATGTCGCGTCCGTACTTCCGTTGTCCGCGATGCAGACCTCGGCCGGAAACGGGAAAGCGGTGTCGAGGAACTCCCGCAACCGTCTGATATTCGGTCCGAGGTCGTTTTCCTCGTTCTTGACGGGTACGACGATCTCGACCCGAGGATGACCTGGAATCTGCATGTCACCGATGCTGTCCGGTGAACCTGTGTCAGCCCCTGTGTGTGGCTGGCAGTTTCCTGGGACTCACCGCGTGCGACGGAGCCAGAGCAGGCCGAGCACGGGCAGGACGAGCGGCACGAAGCCGTAGCCCTGCCCGAAGTGCGACCACACGGTCGCGTCCGGGAAGTCGTCCGGTGCGGCGTAGCTGAAGGCGCCGATCCCGATCACGCCGGCCAGCTCGATCGCGATCGCGGCCGTGGCGACCTTGCGCGACACCACGGTCGCTTTCGCCAGCGCGAACGTCGCCGCGCAATAGATGACCGCGGCAACGGCCGACAGCAGGTACGCGATCGGGGCGTCACCGAACTTGGTCGCGATCTGTACGCCGGCCCGCGCGGTCGCGGCCAGCGCGAACACGCCGTACACCGCGATCAGGATCCGTCCAGGCCCGTGTTTCGTGGCCGCTGGATCGGTCATCTCAGACCGCCCACAGGTCGTGCAGCCGCAGCTCGACGATCGGGATCACCAGGCACGCGATGGCCAGCGCGCCGGCACCCCACCGGCTGCTCTCGGCCAGCGCCCAGAACGCCCCGATCGGCAGGATGATCAGCGACCCGATCAGGTACCCGATGAAGAACGGCCCGGACACGTCGCGGTCGGTCCCGGCGTACTGCGCGATCCCGACGACCAGTTGCGCGATCAGCCCGACCTCGACAACTCCGACCGCACCGAGCACAGGCCAGTCGATCCGCTTGTCCCGCGCCGCCAGTACGACGGCGTACACCATCGCGAGCAGCGCCAACGCGACAAGAAACCAGGTGAGCGGTGCGAACACGAGTTAGAGGATGTCACCCGGGGTGTAGGCGGCTGCTTCCGGGTGGCGCTTGGCGAGTTCGTCGATCTTGGCGACGACCGCGGCGACCTGGGCGACGGCTGCGCCGGTGAAGGACAGGGGCTCGCCGACGATGCCGACGATCTGCTCCTCGGTCAGGCCGAGGCGGCCGTCGGCGCCGAGGCGGTGGAACAGGTCGTTCGCCGCGAGACCCTTGCGCAGGTCGAGCGCGGTGGCGACCGCGTGCTCCTTGATCACCTCGTGCGCGGTCTCCCGGCCGACGCCGTTCTTCACCGCGGCCATCAGCACCTTGGTCGTGGTCAGGAACGGCAGGTACCGCTCGAGCTCACGCGACACCACCGCCGGATAGACCCCGAACTCGTCCAGCACGGTCAGGAACGTCTCGAACAGCCCGTCCAGCGCGAAGAACGCGTCCGGCAGCGCAACCCGCCGTACGACGGAACAGAAGACGTCGCCCTCGTTCCACTGGTTGCCGGCCAGCTCGCCGGTCATCGACGCGTACCCGCGGAGGATCACCGCGAGACCGTTGACGCGCTCGCAGGACCGGGTGTTCATCTTGTGCGGCATCGCCGAGGAGCCGACCTGGCCCTCCTTGAAGCCTTCGGTGACCAGCTCGTGCCCGGCCATCAGCCGGATCGTGGTCGCCAGGCTCGACGGCCCCGCGGCCAGCTGCACCAACGCGGACACGACCTCGTAGTCGAGCGACCGCGGGTACACCTGGCCGACGCTCGTCAGCGTGTGGCTGAACCCGAGGTGCTGGGCGATGTCCTGCTCCAGCTCCTCCAGCTTGGCGGGGTCCCCGCCGAACAGGTCGAGCATGTCCTGCGACGTACCCACCGGGCCCTTGATGCCGCGCAGCGGGTACCGCTCGATCAGCTCCTCGATCCGGGCGACCGCGACCAGCAGCTCGTCGGCGGCCGACGCGAACCGCTTGCCCAGCGTGGTCGCCTGCGCGGCCACGTTGTGCGAACGCCCGGTCAGCACCAGCGCCGCGTGGTCGGCCGCCAGCTGGCCCAGCCGTACGGCGGTGGCCACCGCACGGTCCCGGACCAGTTCCAGGCCGGCGCGGATCTGGAGCTGCTCCACGTTCTCGGTCAGGTCACGACTCGTCATCCCCTTGTGGATGTGTTCGTGCCCGGCGAGCGCGCTGAACTCCTCGATCCGCGCCTTCACGTCATGTCGCGTGACCCGCTCGCGGTCCGCGATCGACGCCAGGTCGACCTGGTCGACCACTCGTTCGTAGTCCTCGACGACCCCGTCCGGAACCTCGACCCCGAGCCGGCTCTGGGCCTTCAGTACGGCGACCCAGAGCTTCCGCTCGAGCACGATCTTGTGCTCCGGTGACCACAGCTCCGCCATCGACAGACTGGCGTAGCGCGCGGCGAGAACGTTGGGGATCCGGGGTTTGGTCACGAGCCCCATTCTCCCAGACGGCGACTAGCTGACGGTCACCAGACCACAGAGCAGCGAACCGGACAGCGTGCACACCCGGTACGAACCCGAGGGCAGGCCCTTCGGCATCGCCAGCGTGTACGGACCGGCACCCGTGTACGACGGGATGCTCATCCCCATCTCACCCGTCATCCGGATCGCGTACGGCGTGGTCGCGTCGCCCGGGACCTTCGCCACCAGCGTGTACAGCGCCACCTCCGGCTTGGAGGCCGAGGACAGCGAGAACGTCACCGCGCGGAGCTGCTTGTCCGGGAACGAGGCGACGAACTGGCCGCCGGCGGTCTTGGTCAGCGTGGTCGCCGACTTCAGCCCCAGCGGGCCGGCCTTCTGGACCGGCGGCGCGGACGGCACCGACTCGACCGACGGCGGGACGACCTTGTTCGTGGGCACCGGGCTGTCGGCCACGGGTGCGTTGTTCGAGGCCGGGCGGAGCGTCGGGACGATCGCGACGGCGCCGACCACAGCGGCCGCACCGATCACGGTCAGACCGGCGGTCCGGCGGCGCTTGCGGGTCTTGGCCGTGGTCAGAACGGAGTCGAAGTCTCCGGCGGACTCGGCGGCGCGGCGGTCGGCCAGCGCCTGCAGGTCTTCCTGCAGCTCAGGCATGGTCGTCACTCCTCAACAGCAATGAATCGGACAGGGTGTCCCGGGCGCGGGACAGGCGCGATTTGACCGTGCCTTCCGCGATTCCGAGCGTGTCCGCCACCTGAGCCACGGTCAGGTCACAGACGTAATGGAGGACGACGACCTGCCGGGTCGGCATCGGCAGGCCGGCGAGAGCCTGCTCGAGATCACCGGTGTACCGGTCGGCGGGGTCCGGGACGTGGTCGGCCGGCAGCCGGTGGAACAACTGCGTGAACCGATTGCCGTCCCGGTGCCTGTTCGCGGCCAGGCGCACGGCGACCAGGCGAACCCAGGCCTCCGGAGCGTCGTACCGCGACACCTTGTCCCAGCGGGGCACGAGCCGCACGAACGCCTCTTGGACAATGTCCTCGGCCTCGGCACGTGACCCGGTCAGCAGCGAGATCACGCCTACCAGCCGCGGCTGATGGGCGCTGTAGAACTCTCGCAGCCCCTCCGTCTCCATACCCACCAACACCCCCGACCCGTCGATCCGGTTCCCTGTTTTCGCGATCAGTTTTCGTGACCCTATCCAAAGTCACTCTGTGTACATGAACAAGTTGACCACGTATGAGGCCGCTTGGCTGCTCGGCGGCGCACAACGAGCTGCACTGGTCATCTTCGTGGCGCTCGCCACCGATGGCCGGCTGGAGGTCGCGGACAAGCGGCAGCGGGTCAAGCTCGTCCGCTCCGAGGCGACATACCCGGTCGAGGCGGCCGCGCTCGCGCTGGTCCCGGAGAGCGGTCTCGGCGTCGCGGACTTCCTCGCGCGGATCGCGGCGACCGGAGCGGTCAAGGACCTCGAGGCGGCCGTCCGCGCGAAGGGGCAGCTCCGGATGCTCCGGTGGTTCAGCCCGACGTACCGCGAGCTGCTCGAGCACCCCGGCACCGGCCTGCTGCGGGTCGCGGTGCTCGGCGTACCGGGGATCGAGGACGAGCGGCTGCGGGACATGTTCGAGCACCCGTTGCCGGGAATGCCGAAGATCGATCCGTTCAAGCCGGTGCGGGACAACACGATCGACGGCACGCTCGGCCCGACGACCGGCAGCGGGTACATCTGAGGTTCAGGGGGTGATCTCGCCGCGCTCGGCCTTGAGGGCGATGTCGGTGCGGTGCTGGGAGCCCTTGATCCGGATCTGACCGACGGCGGCGTACGCGCGCTGGCGGGCCTCGGCGAGGTCCTTGCCGACGGCGCTCACCGCGAGGACGCGGCCGCCTGCCGTCACCAGTTCCTCGTCGTCGAGCGCCGTACCGGCGTGGAAGACGCGGACGTGGTCGTTCTCCGCCTGCTCGACGCCGGTGATCGCGTCGCCCTTGCGGGGGCTGGCCGGGTACTTCTTCGCGGCGACCACGACCGCGACCGAGGAGGCGTTCCGCCAGCTCAGGTCACCGTGGTCGGCGAGCTTGCCGGTCGCGGCGGCGTACAGCAGGCCGCCCAGAGGGGTCTTCAGCATCGGGAGCAGCGCCTGCGTCTCCGGGTCACCGAAGCGGCAGTTGAACTCGATCACGCGGACACCGCGTGACGTCAGCGCGAGACCGGCGTACAGCAGGCCGCTGAACGGCGTACCGCGGTGGCGGAGCTCGTCGACCGTCGGTTGCAGGACGTTCTCGGTGATGTCGGCGACCAGGTCGTCCGGCGCCCACGGGAGCGGCGTGTAGGCGCCCATGCCACCGGTGTTCGGGCCCTCGTCGTTGTCACCGAGGCGCTTGAAGTCCTGCGCCGGCTGCATCGGCAGCACGGTCGTACCGTCGGTGATCGCGAACAGCGACACCTCGGGGCCGTCCAGGAACTCCTCGATCAGCACCTGGTCGCACTCGGCCGCGTGCGCGAGCGCCTCCTCACGGTCCGAGGTGACGACCACGCCCTTACCCGCGGCGAGCCCGTCGTCCTTCACGACGTACGGCGGCCCGAACGCGTCGATCGCCGTCGCGGCCTCCTCCGGCGTCGTGCAGACGTACGCCCGTCCGGTCGGCACGCTCGCGGCGGCCATCACGTCCTTGGCGAACGCCTTCGAGCCCTCGATCTGCGCGGCCTCCCGGGACGGCCCGAAGACCGCGAACCCGGCGTCCCGCAGCGGGTCGGCCAGGCCGGCCACCAGCGGCGCCTCCGGTCCGACGACCACCAGATCGACGTCCAGCTCTCGCGCCAGCGCGACGACCGCGTCGTGGTCGGAGATGTCCACCGGACGGCAAACGATCGTTTGCCCGTCGTACGCCGGACGCAACACGGCAATGCCAGGGTTGCCCGGGGCCGCCACGACCTGCTCGACCTCCGAATCCTGGGCCAGCGCCCAGGCCAGAGCATGCTCGCGGCCACCCGAGCCGATCACCAAGACCTTCACGGGCGCTCAGCCTAGCGTGCCCTGGCTCGAACGGCCCTGGGCGGTGTAAGACTGCGCTCTTACTGGAGGTAAAGGATTGACTACAACAAGCTTACCGGCGGGTGTGCGCCGCCGACCGACACCGGCGTCCCTGCTGTCCTGGCTGATGCTCGTGCCCTGCCTGGTGGTGTTCGCGCTGTTCATCGTCTGGCCGCTCGGCAAGTCCGTCTCGCTGTCGCTGCACGGCTCGGACCTGTTCGGCCGGCCGGACGCGTACGTCGGGCTGCAGCACTACAAGGACATGCTCGGCTCGGCCGAGTTCCGGCACATCCTCTGGGTGACGTTCGCGTTCGTGCTGCTGACCGTGATCCCCGGCGTGCTCGGCGGGCTGGTCGTCGTACTGCTGCTCGAACAGCACATCAAGGGCATCCGGATCTTCCGGACCGCGTTCGCGCTGCCGTTCGCGTTCTCGGTCGCCAGCGCCTCGGTCATCTTCGCGACCATCTACAACCCGGCGATCGGGCTCGCGAACGGCCTGCTCGGCCGGTTCGGCGTCGACCGGATCGGGTGGCTGACCGACCCGTCCTGGGCGCTGATCAGCGTCGCCATCACCACAGTCTGGATGAGCATCGGGTACAACGTGCTGGTCCTGTCCGCGGGCATCGGCGCGATCCCGACCGAGCTCAACGAGGCGGCGACGCTGGACGGCGCCGGCGGCTGGCGGGCGTCCCGGTACATCACGATCCCGCTGCTCGGCCCGCAGTTGTTCTTCCTGGTCGTGATCTCCACGATCCAGTCCCTGCAGGGCTTCGGGCAGATCAAGATCCTGACACCGGAGGGCGGCCCGGAGCAGTCGACCAAGACGCTCGTCTACTCGATCTACCACACCGCCTTCGCGAACAACGCCAGCGACTTCGGCGCCGCGTCGGCCCAGGCGATCGTGCTGCTGGTGATCCTGCTCGCCTGTACGGCGATCCAGTTCGGCGTCCTGGAGAGGCGGGTGCACTACAAGTGAGACCAGGCCGCATCATCACGTACGTCGTCCTGATCCTGGCCGCGCTCGCGGTCATCTTCCCGGTGTACTACGTCGTCGCCGGGTCGGTCATGTCGCCCGGCCAGATCTCGTCGTACCCGCCGGATCTCTTCCCGCACGGGTTCTTCACCGGCAACTACAAGGGCGCGACGTCGTCGGGTACGCCGATCGGGCAGCAGTACCTGAACTCGATCCTGCAGACGTCGATCATCACGCTGTCGCAGCTGATCACGAGCGTGCTGGCGGCGTACGCGTTCGTCTTCATGAAGATGTGGGGACGCACGGTGCTCTTCGGGCTGTTCCTGGCCACGTTGATGGTGCCGTGGGAGTCGATCGTGCTGCCGAACTACCTGACGATCACGAGTTGGGAGCTCGGCGGGCACGGACTGACCAAGACGTACGCCGGGACGATGATCGCGCTGGTGCTGCCGTTCCTGGCGAACGCGTTCGGGGTGTTCCTGCTCCGGCAGTCGTTCCTGCAGTTCCCGGTGGAACTGCGCGACGCGGCAACGATCGACGGCGCCGGGCACTGGCGGTTCCTCAGCCGGATCCTGCTGCCGCTGAACAAGCCGGCGCTGATGGCGGTCGGGCTGTACGTGTTCCTGTCCGCGTGGAACCAGTTCTTCTGGCCGTTGCTGATCGGCGACTCGGCGTCCCGCCGTACCTTGCAGATCGGCATCAGCCAGCTCAACGACGCGGAGGCCGCCGACCCGGGACTCATCCTGGCCGGCGTCACGCTGTCGATCCTGCCCACGCTGGCCATCGTGATCTTCGGCCAGCGCTTCATCGTCCGCGGGCTGACCGCGGGTGCAATCCGCTGAGAAAGGTTGGTTTCGCATGAGATCCGTTCGACGTACGGCGAGTGCCGCGGCACTGCTGGCGGTGCTGGCTCTGGTCGCCGCCGGCTGCAGTGGCTCCTCGGACTCCAAGGACTCCGCGAGCGGCGGGCAGGACGCGCCCGACGCCAGCGCGCTCGACAAGGCGAGCGGGGTCACGAAGGTCACCTTCTGGCACGGCATGAAGGGCGCGAACGGCGTCGCCGTCGACAAGCTGGTGAAGGCGTTCAACGCCGCGAACTCCGGCAAGATCGAGGTCACCGCGGTCTACCAGGGTGACTACGACGACACGATCACGAAGTACAAGACCTCGGTGCAGCAGGGCAACACGCCTTCCGTCGTACAGATCTACGACATCGGCTCGCGGTTCATGATCGACTCCAAGCAGACCGTGCCGGTACAGAAGTTCGCCGACAAGGACGGCTACACGCTCGACTCGATCGAGCCGAACATCGCGAACTACTACTCGATCGACGGCGCGCTGAACTCGATGCCGTTCAACACGTCGATGCCGTTGCTGTACATCAACAAGGAAGCCTTCGTGAAGGCCGGCCTCGACCCGGCCAAGCCGCCGACGAACCTCGACGAGATCATGGCGGCGGCGAAGAAGCTGACCGTCAAGCAGGGCGGGAAGACCGTTCAGTACGGCTTCAACGCGGCGATCTACGGCTGGTTCGTGGAGCAGCTGATCGCCCAGTCCGGTACGACGTACTGCGACAACGACAACGGCCGCAAGGACCTCGCGACGAAGGTGAACTTCGCCGACGAGCAGGGCGTGAAGATCGCGACCTGGTACCAGGAGATGGTCAAGCAGGGCCTGATGCCGAACACCGGCAAGAAGACCGACGACGCACAGGCCGTCTTCAAGTCCGGTACGTCGGCGATGCACCTGGAGTCGACCGGTGCACTGCGGGGCTACCTGGACGCGGCCAAGGGCAAGTTCACGGTCATGACCGCGCCGTTCCCGCACCTGACCGCCTCTGACAGCGGCGGCCCGATCATCGGCGGCGCCTCGCTGTGGGTCGACGGCCCCGGCCACTCCGACGCCGAGAAGCGCGCCTCCTGGGAGTTCGTGAAGTTCGCCTCCTCCCCCGCCCAGCAAGCAGCCTGGCACACCGGCACCGGCTACTTCCCGATCAACAAGAAGGCCCTGGACGAGCCGTCGGACAAGGCGTGGGTGGCGCAGTACCCGCAGTTCACCACCGCCATCACCCAACTCCACAACACCAAGCCGACCAACGCCTCCTCCGGCTGCATCCTCGGCGTCATGCCCCAAGCCCGCAAGGCAGCCGAAGACGGCCTGGAGAAGGCAGTCCTAGGCACCGACCCAGCGACCGCCATGAAGGCGGCAGCAGACTCCATCAAGCCCCAGATCGACCAGTACAACAAGACAGTCAAGAAGTAGCTCTAACGCACCGCAGGCCTGTCTTCAGTCGCCCTGACTGAAGACAGGCCTGCTTTTCGCGTCTGCAACCAACTCGTCTTCGAGAACGCCGGTGTTCTGGCAGGCGGTCAGAAGCCACTGCCCGTCTTCCTTCGCCATGACCCACAGCGGCGTGCCCACGTCCGGCCCATCGGGCGTCCGGTACACCTGGCGCACCTTGACCGCGGCGACGTCGGGCCGGATGAAGAGCACGTGCTCCAACTCGAACGTGACCGTCATGCCCTGCATCCCGCCGGGAAGCACCTGACGTGTGAAGGTCGAGATCGCCTCGAGGCCGAAGAGCCGCTTGCCACCGCCCGTCGTCCAGATCGCATCCGCTCGGAACAGACCGAGAAACTCGTCGGGAAGCTCATTGTTCTGCGCGTGTTCGACCGACAGCGACCACCCGCTCGATCGCCGCGATATCGGCCTCACGTGAAGCGACGTCTGAAGTGTTCATGAGGTCGATGGTGAAACATCAACGAGACTTGAGGTCAAGTCATCGCGCGTATGACGAATGCCCCCGGCCGGCTCCGTCAACCCAGGGTGGCGCGCTTCCCCTTGTAGATAAGGGTTCTGGCCGCTCATCGATTTGAACGAGATCTGATCGTGATCTAGAATAGAACACATGTTCGAGGAGATCTGGAGGAACTCGCCACCGCGGACCTACTGTCCGCGGCAGCCGAGTTCGACCGGATCCAGAACCGCGCCGCCGCCCGTGTACTGGAGGCGGCACTGGTCTTCGCCGATCGCCACGGGGAGATGTACCGCGAGCCGCGTCCGGGCTACGAACAGATCCACGTATACGGCGGCGACGGCTGCCCAGGCGTCGCAGAGTTCGCCCCGATCGAGTTCGGCGCGGTCATGCGGATGTCGTCAGGTGCGGCAGCTTCGTTGATCGGCGAAGCGCTCGCGCTACGGCATCGGCTGCCCAGGATCTGGGCCGCGGTCCTGGCCGGAAACGCGGTCTCGTGGCGGGCCCGCAAGATCGCCCACGCCTGCCTGTCGCTGTCGTTCGAGGCGGCCGCGATCGTCGACCGGCGCGTCGTCGGAATCGTCAACACCGTCACCCCCGGCGCGTTGAAGAAGATCGTCACCGCAGCCCTGTGGGAAGCCGACCCCGAAGCCGCGAAAGCCCAAGCAGAAGCAGCCGCCCGGACCCGAGGCGTCTTCGTCACCCCGTCCGACGACCACGGCACAAAACAGATCTGGGTCCGCGCCGCAGCAGGCGACGTAATCCGCTTCGACGCCACCATCGACGACCTAGCCCGCGCGTTGAAGACCCTGGGTGACACCGACAACCTGAACCAGCGCCGCGCCAAGGCGATCGGCTGGATCTCCGACCCCGCAGCAGCCCACCAACTCCTCGAAGTCGCCCGCCACCTCGCCCGCACCCAACCGACCGCTGCCAGCACTCAACCGACCCACCCCCAGCCAGCAGACCCCGTGCCAGCAGAAGCGCCGCTAGCAGAAGCACCGCCCACCGACGCCCCACCCACTGCCACACAGCCCACCGCCCCGCAGCCGACCCACACCCCACAGACCCAACCCCAGCAGACTCACGTCACCCCGGACGCTGCCGCCGAGCAGGATGCGACGGCAGCCGACACCACCACGCCGTCCACGGCCGAGAGTGGCGCCGACAGCGGGCACCACCACGCGCGCGACGGTGAGTATGACTGCGCGGACGAAGTCACGTATGACGGCCGGGATGACACCGCGTACGACGCCACGCATAACGGTGGCGATGGCGGCGCGCACGACGGTTGGGATGACGTTGCGTACGACGGCGCGGATGATGCTGCGTACAACGGTGGCGATGACCGCGCGTATGGCCCCGGCGACGGAGCCCGTGGCGGTGGGGATGGTGGGGATGGGTTCACGCGGGTGGCTCTGGCGGGCACGCTGGCGGGGCGGCTTGCGGCGATCAAGCGAGAGGCCCATCAGAACGGTCTCGGGGCTGGGAGTGGGCGGCGGGCGCGGCACACGCTGTACGTGCACCTCACCGACCGGACACTTGCTACCGGCAACGGAGTGCTGCGGGTTGAGGAACTTGGGCCGCTGCTCGCCGGCCAGCTGGGAGAGCTTCTCGGTCATGACCAGATCGTCGTGAAGCCTGTGATTGATCTGCAGGATGAGATCAACGTGCACAGCTACGAGATCCCGGATCGGCTCCGCGAACGCGTTCGGCTGCGGCACCCGGTCGACATGTTCCCATACAGCGGCGCCGAAGCCACCGGTCGGATGGATCAAGACCACATCTCGCCGTACGACCGGACCGGTCCACCAGGGCAAACCACCGACGACAACCTCATACCGCTAGGCCGACTCCACCACCGCGCCAAAACCTTCGGCGGCTGGCGAAGCCGACGCCTGCCCTCCGGGGCTGTCGCATGGACCAGCCCCCACGGATTCCGATTCGTCGTCGACCATATCGGGACCCACCCTGTCCCAACCGCCTCCCAAATGAGAGACCTCGAAGCGGCCAAACTAGCGGCACAGTAGGTCACACGCCCTGTTAAGCATCAACGGCGCCCTCTCGTTCCCGTACTGGAGAGCACGCTCGGCGACGAACGGGACCAGCCGCGACGCTCGCTCGAGCCGAGGGTTCAGGCGGCTCCGCCGGGATGAGTGGCGGTACGTCGACGTACCCCGACCGAGCGCTGACGGACAGAACACAACGGGACCTGCCCCTGCGTCGACCACCCAATTCGTGTGTCAACGTCAGAGAACGAGTTTCATCCGTGGTGCTGACGTTCTGGTGAAGCCGAGGGTCTCGTAGATGCGCTCGCCTTCCGGCGCGGCGCTGAGATGCTCGGGCAGTGTGATGGCGTTAGCCAGCCGAACCGTTCGCCCCGTCGGACATTGTGGTTTGGGACCCTAAGCTCGAGAGCGCCGATGGCTGTCGCGGCTGTCCGTTCGTCGGCTTCGATCAGCGGGAACCAGGCGTCGCGTCCTCGGCTTCTCAGTAGTGCCAGTAGTAGCGGCCGTCGGCGTTCCAGGTGAGGGGGTCGGTGGTGCGGTTGGTGAAGGACATGCCTAGGCCGCGAGCCAACTCGACGGTGCGGGTTAGCTGGAGGGCGTAGGGGTGTTGGTTGTCGTCCCACCATTGTTCGTGCTGGGTGATGCAGGTTTGGTTCGAGTAGTACGGGTTGTGGCAGGGGTGGGGTGGGAGCCACTTCTGGAGGTGGCGAAAGTGGACCGTGGTGGAGCCGTTGGGCGGCTTGATCGTGCCGGTGGCGTCCAGGCAGTAGCCGGCCGTGGGGACGGTCCACTTCACGTAGTGCTGGCGGCCGGCCGCGGACGGGAGGGGTTGCTGGTTGGTGCAGTCCGCGTCGCCGATGGTTTCGGTGGTGACGCGTTGGATCTGGGTGAGTGGGCGGCCGGCGCCGTCGTTGTAGCCGTCGAGGAGGACCCAGTCGCCGTCGTGGATGAAATGTTCCGCAGATTTAGGCGGCCAGGCCTTCGGGTCGCCCCAGGAGATGTCGGACTCCGTCGTACTCAACGGAGTCCACGCCCACTGGCCAGCTGCGGTCCCGCCGGCGAAGTACTGGCCGGCGGACTTCTCGAACATCAAGGAGTACTGCGCATACGTTTCCGGGGCAGGCGCAGTCAGCAAGCTGACCACTAAAACGAGCGCTTTGATCACAGAGCGCTACTCTACGCCGAGCACCTCGCGGAGCTTCGCGGCGAACTCGACCGGCTTGCCCGGCTGCCCGTACTCGTTGCCGAGGAAGCCACCGTGCCCACTCGGGAACACGACAGGCGTCAGCCCGAGCCGCTCGGCCACTGCCGTCCCGCCACGACCTGCGAGCGCGTTGACCGACTCCTCGCCGACCCCGACGACGATCCGGTCCGCCGCCTTACCCAGGGCGTCGAAGTCGGGCCGGTACGACGTACAGCCGCGCAGGTTCTGCCCGAGGAGAGCGTCGTCACGGGACCCGTCGTCGTCCACCGGCAGGCCGAACATCGCCGGATCCGGCGCGGGCTGCTGCGTGTAGTCGGCCGGGATCTCGCCGTCGAACGACACCAGCGTGATGAACTTCGCCATCCCGGGCCCCATGCCGTCGCGCTGGTACGTCTCGTACATGTCCGCGACCGCGGCCAGTGCGGCCTCGCTGTCCGGGAGGATCCCGGCGAGCGGCGGCTCGTGAGCGACCAGTGTGTTGATCAGATCAGGGCGACGCGCGGTCAGAGCCAGCGCGTTCACCGCACCGCCGCTGCTCGCGAAGATGTCCACAGGCCCCGCGTCGAGGTGCTCGATGAGGGCGGCGAGGTCACCGGCGTGGTCGTCAGGCGAGAGTTCACCCAGCTCACCGCTCCGGACGCTGCGCTCGACACCCCGCGGGTCGTACGTCACCACGGTGCGGTCCTCGAAGTGCGAGGCCAAGGTCGGGAATCCGCTGGCGCCCATCGGCGAGCCGATCATCAACAGCACCGGCCGCTGCGCCAGGTCACCACGAACGTCGTACGTCAGCGTCGCCCCCGGTACGTCGAGCGTCTGCGTCACAGGCTCCGGCATCACAACACCTCCAGGTCCGGCCCACCCCCATTGGTCAGCCTCCTGACCGAGAGCCTAGGGCAGTCTGGTTAGCTGGTGGCATGACTGAGAAGCCAGAGATCGACTTTCCGGATGGACCGCCGCCGGCGGATCTGGAGATCACCGACATCACCGTGGGCGACGGCGACGAGGCCAAGGCCGGCTCGCGGGTGAACGTGCACTACGTGGGCGTTGCCCACTCCACCGGCGAGGAGTTCGACGCGTCGTACAACCGCGGCGCCCCGCTGGCGTTCCAGCTCGGCGTGGGCCAGGTCATCCAGGGCTGGGACACCGGCGTCCAGGGCATGAAGGTCGGCGGCCGGCGCAAGCTCGTCATCCCGCCGCACCTCGGGTACGGCGACCGCGGCGCGGGCAGCGCGATCAAGCCCGGCGAGACCCTGATCTTCGTCGTGGACCTGATCACCGTCAGCTGACGAAACCACCAGCCGGCGGTGACCAGGAGTTCCTGGTCACCGCCGGCTGAGTCATTTCCTCACCGGATCGCAGCCGCCCGAATCACTTCCTGGCTGACCTTGTTCCCGGCGTCGTCGGTCGCCGTCGCGCGCAGCGAGAGGTACGACGCACCCTTCGGCAGCCGCACGACAGACGACCAGTCGGCACCCGTCCGCGAGAGCGGAGCGGCCTGCCAGCTGGCGCCGTCGTCGTACGAGACCTCCAGCGTCGCGCCGTTCACCTTGCCCGCACCTTCGACGCCGGCGAGGTGGAACGCGGACAATCCGATGCGCTGCCGGCTACCGCCCGCGAACGCGCCGTTCAGGTCCGTCGCCAGGTGGTAGTCGAGCTGGATCAGCGGCAGGTAGACCCAGTCGCTCGACTCGGTCGTCTGGGCCCGGAAGTCCCACGCGCTCTTCGTCTTCGTCCCGAGGCTCCACACCTCCGGCCGCGCGGTGTCCATCTCGAACCGGTAGTCCGCCCATCCGGAGGTCGCCGGTACGCCGGTCTGCACCGCCTGGAAGGTGCTCGTGCGGATCAGCGTCCCGTTCTGGAACAGCCGTGTCTCCACCGTCGACTCGTCGTCCATCGACCCGGTGACACCCTGGTCGCCGCTGCTCGTCGTCGGCACATTCACCGCGAAGAAATCACCGCTGCGGCGCGGGTTCCAGTACCCCGAGCCGACCCGAGGCCGGGCGGCCGGAGCGAACCACGAGTTCGTCTGCAGTGTCCGCGGCTTGTAGGTGTGCCGCTCGCCCCGCTGCTCCCAGCCCCGCGGGTGGTTCGTCTGCTCGTACCAGTCCGTGCCCGCCTGCGTGGACACATAGTCGATCCGCTGGGTCCCGAGGTGGATCGGCTCGGTCACCTGCAGACACGGCGGCCAGAACCCGATCCGGCAGTCCGCGCGACTCTCGAACGCGAGCTCACCGGTCGGCCCGACGAACCGGTTGACGACCGTGGCCAGCTCCCCGGACCGCGGCGCGTACCGCAGATCCGCCGGCAGCGCACCGGTGTAGGCCTTCACCAAGTCATACAGGTACGGCGGCGCCTCGGTCCCCATCACCCGCAGCCGAACGTTGCCCCCGGCACCGATCCGCGCAACCAGCGGACCACCCTCGGCGGCCGTCAGCGAGTACACCGGCAGATCGGTCCCACCGGCGAGGTCGTAGTACTTGCCGGCGCCGTTGTTCACCACAACGAGCAACCGGGCTCCGGCGTCGCGAGCAGCCGTCGCCCGCGTCGCTCGGCGTGACCGCATCGCTCGCCGTCACGAACACGGCCTTTCCGCGAACGTCCTTGCCCACATAGTCCGCGGCCGCACCAGCACCGACGTACGCCGCAGTCAGCGTCGCCTTGCCGTCCCAGCGCTTCGAACCGCGCTGCAGCAACGGGTGCAGCGCCTTGTAGTCGACCGTCATCGACACCAGCGGCGACGTACGGCGCCAGCGGGACGAGAAGTCGTACACGCCACCGGCCACCGCACCGGTCGGGGCGGCGTACACCTTGGTGACGACCGGCGTCGGCACGTACTGGCCGAGGAACGTCGCGTAGTCACCGCCGATCCCGGAGTCGTGGTACCAGCCGGATCGGCGATAGACGTCCTCGCCGGGAAGCGGCGTGCTGAGCGTGATCGGGTTCGCCTTCCGCGCGTCGAGCGCGAGGTCGGTGTTCTTGCCGATCACGAGGTGCGGGTTGCCGACCAGCGCGACGCCTTCCTGCCCGTCGACCGGCAGCCAGGAGTACGCCGCGTACACGCCGGGCTCGAGGCGCTGTTCGGCGACCGTCCCGGTGGCGGGGTCGATCTCGAGCGTGTTCACGAACTGGTCGCCGTACTTGTACAGCGTCAGGAACCCGCCCGCGGGCTTGCCGTCACGTCCGGTCGCGTGCACGTTGAGGTCGTACCGCTCCCCCTCCATGACGAGGCCGACCGCGGTCTGCGCGATCTGCTGGCCGTCCTGCTTGGCGATGACCGTGCCCGAGTAGGTCAGTCCCGGCGTGGCCAGGTTCGGCGTCGCGGTGACGGTCACCGAGGCGGTCCCGTTCGCGGGCACGGTGACCTGCGCCGAGCCGAGCGTGAACAGTCCGGCCGGCGCCGGCGTCGTACCGTCGCTGGTCACGTCGGCCGACAGGTCGAGCGTGGCCGCGGTGTCGCCGAGGTTCGTGTAGGTGATGGTGCGCGCGACCGGAGCGTCGTCGCCGTGCGGCCAGGTGTGCAGGCCGAAGTCGCGAGTCGCGGTCGCGGTGATCTTCCCGAACGCAGCCGCCGGTACGTCGAGCCGACCGCCGCCGACCTGGTACGCCGTCTCGCCGGCCAGCGGCTTCGCGGTGCTGACCAATGCGGCCTTGACCTGCTCGCCCGTCCAGTCAGGGTGCTTCTGGACGAGCAGCGCCGCGGCACCGGCCACGTGCGGCGTCGCCATCGACGTACCGCTGAGCGACTTGTAGTACCCGGTGCCCGAGGACTTCGCCGCGCGGGCCGCGAGAACGTCGACGCCCGGCGCCACGATCTCCGGCTTCACCGTGGCGTCGCCGAGGCGCGGACCCATGTCCTGGAAATACGCCCGTACGTCGTTCTTGTCCACGGCGCCGACCGTGAGTGCGGACGCCGCCGCACCCGGCGAGCCGATCCCGCCGACCCGGCCATAGTTGCCTGCGGCAATCACGAACAGGGCACCGGTCTCGGCGCTCAACTCGTCGACCGCGAGCGCCATCGGGTCGGAGCCGTCGCTGGCCTCGGTGCTGCCGAGGCTCATGCTGACCACCTTGGCGCGGTGCGCGGCCCACTCCATCCCTTCGATGATCCAGGACTCGGCACCCGAGCCGCCGTCGTTGAGCACCTTGCCGATCGCGAGCTGCGCAGCCGGCGCAACACCCTTCTCGACACCGTTCGACGCGGCGCCGGTGCCGGCGACCGTGGAGGCGACGTGGGTGCCGTGACCGTTGACGTCCTCGGTGGTCTCACCCGGGACGAAGCTCTTGGTCTCGGCGATCCGCCCCGCGACGTCCGGGTGGGTCTGGTCGATGCCGGTATCGAGGACGGCGACCGTCGTACCGGTGCCGTCGAGGCCCTGGGCCCAGGCGTCCGGCGCGCCGATCTGGGCGACGCTCTCGGCCAGGCTGGCCTCGACCTTCCCGTCGAGGAACACCTTCTGGATCCCGGCGCCGAACTGCCCCGGAGCCGCGGACCTAGCAGTGCTAGCGGTAATGCCGGACCAGAACTGGGAGGCCTCCGCCTTGTGCGCGGACAGGCCGAGACCGCCGATGCTCTCCAGCGTGGCGCCACGGTCGGCGTGCTGCGGAGTCGCCGCGGCGGCGCGCAGGCCCTGGCGGTACTGCACGATCAGCGGGATCGACTTCACCGACGCGTCGTCGTACCCCTGGTCGACGAGAGACGTGACGTTGAAGAGTTCGGGGTCGAGACGGCCCGCCGCGAGGTACGGCAGCGCGACGTCCGGTACGACGTGCAGGTCGTCGCCGACCTGCTGGATCTGGACGCCTCCGGCGTTACCGGCTGCCTGCTCGACCGACGCGGTCGGCGGCCCGCCCGCCGTTTCGGTCAGGGTGACCACGTCGCCGGTGAGGAGCGTGACGCGGTGGGTCTCGGTGGGTGGTGCGGCATCAGGTACGGCGACGCCGTCGGCCTGCGATGGAGTCGTCGTGACCGCGGCGAGCGCCACGAGTACGGCGAGCCCACCGGCAACGGCGCGGGCGGATCGGGACATGGGCGGACCCTTCCTGGGGGATCTGCGGAACAGATGGCATGAACATGCCATGCCGCCGTAGACTGCTCAATGGCGGGATTGCGGCATGACATCTGTCCGCCACGCCGTACGTCACCGAAGGGCCCGCGAAGGAGCGCACGATGCTCGACGTGCTGGGATTGGATGCGATCGAGGAAGGCGCCTACCGGCGGCTGATCGCGCTGCCGTCGGAGTCGCTGGAGACCTTGGCGGCCGCGATGGAGGTGGAGGTCGCCGACGTCGCCGCTGCCCTCGACGGACTCGAGGAGAAGGGCCTGGTGGCGCGGTCGACCGCGACGCCGGGCCATTTCGTCGCCTCTCCGCCGACGCTCGCGCTCGGCTCGCTGATCGTGCAACGCCAGGAGGAGATCCGGCGGGCGCAGCTCGAGCTCGGGCGGCTCGCGGAGCAGTACCGGGGCGTGATGGCGGATCGCTCCGACACCGACGTGATCGAGGTGGTCCGCGGCGCGCAGGCCGTGGCGCAGCGGTTCGGTCAGATGCAGCGTGGGGCGTCGGAGGAAGTACTGGCGCTGGTGAAGGCCTCGGTCGCGCTGGTGCCCGCGGACGAGAACGTGGACGAGGATGCCGCGCTGGCTCGCGGCGTCACCTACAAGGTAGTCGTCGAGCGGGCGGCGTTCGCCAAGCCCGGGTTCGTCGATCTGGTGGCCGAGTCGCTCAAGGCCGGCGAGCTGATCCGGGTCACCGGCGATCTTCCGCTCCGGCTGATCATCGCCGACCGATCGCTCGCATTGTTGCCCTTGGCCCCCACTGCGGCGAACGCCGCCGGCGGGGCACTACTCGTGCATCCGTCCGGCCTGCTCGACGCGCTCCTGCATCTGTTCGACCTGGTCTGGGCGACCGCCAACGAGGTACTACCCACCGCCGACGGCACCACCGAACTCGCCGCCGAACGCCTCGACGACACCGACGCCCGCATCCTCACCCTGCTGCTCGCCGGCCTCACCGACCACGCCATCGGCGGCCAGCTCGGCATGTCGCTGCGCACGGTCCAGCGCCGGGTCAGCCAGCTCATGGACCGGGCGCAGGTCGTCACCCGCTTCCAACTGGGCCATGAAGCCTCTCGCCGCGGCTGGCTGGGCGTTTAATGATCGGGTAGTTGTACTCATCCGCCGTACGCCGCGGCCCGATTGACTGGTGGTATGAGGTTGACACGGTACGCCGCTCTGCTCGCGAAGGTGCTGCTGCTCGGGTTGTTGCTGTCGGCCCTGATCTGGCCGGACCTCAGCGGGATCAAGGGGAAGGCCTCGACCGCCCGCCTGGTCGTGTACCCGCTCGGCGGGATGGTCCTGCCGCTGTGGTGGTGGGCCTACGGACGAACGCGGAGCAAGCTGCACCGCACGTTCCCGTGGCCGGCGGATCTGCTGATGACGCTGCCCTGGTTGATCGATCTGATCGGCAACCGGCTCAACCTGTTCGACACCGTCGACCTGGTGGGACGACGCGATGCACTTCATCCTGTGGGGCTTCCTCACGGCCGGCGTTCTGCTGGCGTTCGCACCCCGCGACCTCTCCCGAGCCGTCACCACGTTCATCGCCCTCGGTTTCGGAACGACCGCCGCGGTCGTCTGGGAGGTCGGCGAGTACGTCACCTTCGTCCGCAACTCCCCCGAACTCCAAACCGCCTACACCGACACCCTCGGCGACCTGACCCTCGGCACACTCGGCGCGCTGCTCGCCGGCCTGATCGTGAGCCGGCTCCACCCACATCCCCCTACTACTTCCAATCTATAGCGGACCGGGGGACTTGCCGCAAGCCCAGGTTCGACGCGCAGAATGGGCGGCCGACCGCCTCATGCGGAGGCCGGCAACTCGGGGAACGGAGACCTTTCAATGCGTGTTGTATTGACGGCCTGGGGATCGCGGGGAGATGTGGAACCGTTGGCGGCGCTGGCGGTGGCGCTCCAGGAGGTCGGTGCGGAGGCCGTGGTCTGTGTACCACCGGAGCCGGATTTCGAGGCATTGCTGAAGCGGGCCGGCGTACCGATGGTGCCGCTCGGTCCGTCGGCGCGGTCGGTGGTCACCGCGCCGAAACCAGCATCGGGGCATCCCGCGTTCGAGCTGGCGCCCAGGCTCGTCGCCGCGCGGTTCGAGACGCTCGGCGCCGTGGCGCAAGGCGCCGACGCGATCGTGGCGACCGGCTTGATGCCGGCCGGTGCGCGGGACGTGGCCGACAAACTCGGCCTCCGCTACGTGCTCGCCTGCTTTCACCTGGCCGGAATTCCGTCGCAGCATTTCTCGCCAGGTGCACGACCGGGTACGCCGTCGCCGGTCGGCGAGACCAACCTGCGCGTGCTGTGGGAGCACGATGCTCAGCGGGTGAACGAGCTGTACGGCCAGGCGCTCAACAGCCAGCGAGCGGCGATCGGTCTGCCGCCGGTCGAGAACGTCCGCGACTACGTGTTCACCGATCACCCCTGGCTCGCGGCGGATCCGACACTGTGCCCGTCGAAGGGCATGACGGATCTCGACGTCGTACAGACCGGCGCGTGGATCCTGCGTGACGACCGTCCGCTTCCGGACGAACTGCAGGCGTTCCTCGATGCCGGCGAGCCGCCGGTGTACGTCGGGTTCGGCAGCATGGCCGCACATGCGCCGAAGGACATCGCACAGACGGCCATCGAAGCGTGCCGCAGACACGGGCGCCGCATACTGCTCAGCCGCGGCTGGGCCGACCTCGCCGGCGACGGCGAGGACTGCTTGGTTGTCGGCGAGATCAACCAGCAGGCGCTGTTCCCGAGGGTCGCGGCGGTCGTGCACCACGGCGGCGCGGGTACGACGACCACTGCCGCGCGAGCCGGCGTGCCACAGGTCGTCGTACCGCTGATCGCGGATCAACCGTACTGGGCTTCCCGCGTCGCCGCCTTGGGCATCGGCGCCGCACACGAGGGCTCGGCGCCGACCGTCGAGTCCCTGTCCAGCGCGCTCTCCGCAGCCCTGACATCGGACACGCGAGCACGCGCCGAGAAGGTCGCCGGCGAGGTCAAGCTCGACGGTGCGACGACGGCAGCCAAGCTACTGCTCAGCGGCTCCACCACCCAGCCGTAGGAACCTGGATCAGTCGACCGGGCGGTACAAGGCATCCATCAGGTGTGTGATGACAGTGTCGGGTGAGCGGGTCCAGTCCGTGGTGAGCACGTGGTGGACCCGCCAACCTGTGGTGCTCAAGGCGGTGGGGTGGGTGGTCAGGCGTTCCAGGAGAGTGTCGGCGGCGACTCGTTCGGGTGTGTCCACGAGGACCGCTAGGCGGTATCCGGTGTCTTCGGGGAGCTTCAAGGCGAGATCGCAGCGGAACACGGACTCGCCGACCGCGAGGTCCACCTCCACGCCGCGAGCCTCCAACGCGGCAGCGAGTTGTTCGACGACCGGAGTAGGACGCGTGCGTGCCAAGCGCGTGGTCCTCAGGCTGTACGACGTGAGCGCGGACTTGGCGGCAACCTGATCACCTCGGGAGACAGCAGCGGCGTACCCGAGGAATCGGCGCAGTGTGTTCGCGCCGTCGTTGTAGGTGTTGGTGATCGCGTCGGGCTCGATGCTGCTCACGATGACCATGTGTTCGCGCGCCCGGCTGAAGATCACGTTCAGCCGCTTCTCACCGCCCGACGTGTTGATCGGTCCGAAGTTCATCAGCATCCGGCCGTCGGGGCCGGCGGCGTAGCAGACGCTCATCAGGATGATGTCGCGCTCGTCGCCCTGCACGTTCTCCAGGTTCTTCACGAACAACCCGGCATCCTGCTCACCGTGCGTCCGCACCTGCTCCGCCTCGTACAGCGCCGCGAACGACGGATCGCGCTCCGCGAGCTCGTCCAGCGCCCGCTCGATCTCGCCCTGCTGCGCCTCGGAGAACGCCACGATCCCGAGACTCTTCCCGGTGCCACGCACCAGCAACTCCTGCACCAGCGAAGCAATCCACCGTGCCTCGGCCGGGTTGGTACGCCGGACGTACACCCCGTCAACGAGCCGAACCGCCGTGATGCTCCCGGCCAGCACGCTGTCGCACACCTCGGCCACCGGTGAATCTGCCCGCAACGTCCACGGCGGCGCCGTATTCGGCGGCAACCGATCGGGAACCGTAGCCAGCTTCCCCTGGTAGAACGCCGCGTTGCTGAACGAGATCAACGCCTCCGACCGACTCCGGTAATGCCAGGTCAGCATCGTCGACGCCAGCCGCAACGCACTGATCGAGAGGAAGCTGTCCTCGGTCAACGCGATCCCGACCTGTTCGGCGGCCTCATCGTCCGCCTGCAGATCGTCGGTCTCGCTCCGCACCCGGAAGTACTGCGTCGGCGGCAGCTGCATCTGATCACCGACGACGATCACCTGCGGCGCACGGTGCAGCGCCGGGATCGCTTCCTCCACAGGGATCTGACTCGCCTCGTCGTACACCACGACATCGAACGAAGTTGTCAACGGCAACGTGTCGGACACCGAGGACGGGCTCATCAACCACACCGGCCGCAGTACGGACACCACCTCGCCGGGAGCACCGGACGCGACGTCGCGGATCGACCGGTACCGCATGACCTTGCCGAACTCGTGTTCCAGCTCGCGCCGCCCGGTCGCGAACGTCTTCTTGCGTTCGCGGTCCTCCGGCGACATACCGGTCACGCTGCGCTCGGAGTGGTCGACCTCGGCGAGGAACCGGCGCCGCACCTGGGCGACGACGACTTCCGCGTTGAGCGCGGTGAGGTCGTCGTACACCATGCCCAGCTCGCCGACGATCTCGTCGACGCGGTCCGAGGACAGCTGCAACGGTGCGGCCGAGCGGGCACGCTCCCATTCCGCGGCACACACGGCGTACTCGAGCTGGTCCGGCGTCGCATCCAGCCGACGGAGAGCGGTGAGCGCGGAAGGCGTCAGCTCCCGAAGCTTGGGTCCGACGGCGCGTACGACGGGGCTCTCGGACGCCAGCCGATCGGCGAGGTCGCGGAGACCGTCGACCGTCAACGTGTCCCAGTGATCGGCCAAGCAGGTCGCTGGTGACTTCCGAGGCGTCGTCGAGGGCATCCGCCAAGCGCGCGAGCTCAGCCGGAGCGCCGTCGTCGAGGACGAAACGCCAGTCGGGGATGCTCTTGCGGGCGGCGGCGAGTTGGTCGATCAGCTCGCGTGGATCGTCGACCGCCCAGTCGTGGCGGGTCTGCTCGGTGTGTTCCGCGACGGCGGCCGAGGCGGACTGGGCGGCGACCAGGTCGGTGAGGATCTCGGTGACAGACGGCTGCACGGACCGCGTCGTACTGTCGAAGCGGCTGCGGACCAGGCTCTTCACGCGGCGCCAGTCGCCGCTGAGGAACGAGAACGCGCCACCTTCCTTGCTCTGGGCAACCTTCAGCGCGGATCGTGCGTCGGCCGGCGCGAGCGGCTCCTGCCAGCCTGCGGCTTCCTTCCACGCGGCCCGCTCGGCGGCGACGAGCTTCTTCCGCTCAGCACCGGCGGCCGACAGCTCGCGAGCCGTCGCCGACCGCGGAACGATCGCCTCCACCTGATCCAACGCAGCCAACGGCTCCAGCAACCGTCCGAGCTGAGCCAGCCCACGCACCTCCCGCACCGCTGAATCACCCGACCCGGACAGGGCGACCGCCACCGCATCCCACTTCGCGCGGATCACCCTGGCGGACGCTGTCACGTCGGAGTCCCACCGCGCGAGGAAGGCGATCGAGCTCCGAGCCAACACTCCACCGGTCGACGGATCAGCCGCCGCCAGCGCCTGCGCAACCTCCCGCACAGCTACCTCGGCCGCAAACCACTCATCCACAGCCGGCAGCTCGGACCCCTCAGGCGAATTCCACGCGTGATCGTGCAGCGAAGCGAGCCGATTGACGAGGTCCCGGAGGCGGGGACTGCCCGTCGCCAACTGTTTCTCAAATGCATCCACCGTGGCCAGCAACCGATCGACGCGCGCAACCAGCTCGGCACGCCGTTCGGTCAACGCATCCAGATCGTCCTCAGCCGACAGCCACGACTCGTACGTCTCCCGAAGACCATGAATGAACGCCTTCTTGTCACCCTGCGAGTCGTGAATCAACGCGCACAGCCCGTCCAACCGCCGACTCGCCAACCGCGCATGCACGACATCCAGCGCCGCCCGCTTCTGGCAGACGAACAGCACCCGTTTCCCGCGCGCAACGAAGTCCGCGATCAGGTTCGTGATCGTCTGCGACTTCCCCGTCCCCGGCGGTCCCTGGATCACGAAGCTCTCGCCCCGCCGCGCCCGCGCGATCGCCGCGACCTGCGATCCATCAGCAGGTACGACGAGATGCCGGTCGGCAGGAGGCAGCTCCGGCAGCGCACTCCCCACCGGTCGCGGCCGGTCCGAGAACAGCTGGTCGAACGACGCCGCCGACTCCCCGGTCGTCAGCAGTTCGTCGTAGTCCCGAACCAGCCCCAGCGTGCGGTAGTTGAAGTTCGCCAGCGACACCGCACAGAGGTCGACGTCCCACGAGTACGGCCCGCCCTCGGTGTCCAGCGAGTACACGTCGGTCTCGAGCGCCCCCGGCCGCCGCGGCGCCGCGCCGAGCGCGATCCCGAGCGGCAGCGACTGCTGCGCAATCTGGCCCCGGAAGATCTGCACCCCGAGCGGCTGATAGTCCGTACGCCGGTACGAGTACGGATACTGCTTCCCGCCGAACCCGGTCGCCACGTTCCCGTGCCGCCGCCGGTTGTACGTCCGCAGCCTCGTCATCGCCCGCTGCCGCACCAGATCGATCCGCGGCTTCTCCCGCAGATGCAGCTGCAGCCCCGGCTCGGTCGCCTGGATCTCCTTCGCCAGCCGCTCGTGCAACTCCCGCAGCGCACCGGGAGCCGACAAGTCGACAGTCTCCGGCAACGAGATCCCGTACAGCTGCCGCAAACTGTGCCGCAGCGTCGGATTGACCTCCGCGATCGGATCCGTGACCCGCAACGTGTACGAGTCCCGCACGCCGCGCTTCTTCGTCAGCTCCACCTTCGCCAGCACCAACGGCGACGCGAGCCGCGTGTCCCGGTCGTTCTTGAGGTCGTGCCAGCGCAAGAACGCCGGCACCAGCCGCAGCTGGTCCTGCCCGTAGTCGGCGCGATCCCGGCGCGCCGTGGAGATCAGCTTGTCCAGCGTGTTCGCGGCGTACGGCGCCTCGTCGTACCGGATCCACTTGCCCAGCGGCTGGGCCTTCTTCAGCAGGTGTTCCGCGATGTCGTCGCGCCAGGTGAACAGCTGCTCCGAGCGGATCGTCCGGACGTCGAGCATCAGCGGCACCGAGACCTCGGTGAGGTTCAGCGTCTGGGCGGTCGGGCGGAAGTTGATCAGCCGGTTCCGCCGGGAGAGGTCGAAGAGCCGGTCGCGGAGCGCGCCGAGCACCGCCGTACGCCGGTCTGCGGCGCCTTGGACGATCGCCTCGACGTCGAAGTCGAGCGGCTGGTCGCGGTAGTTCTCCAGCTGCTCGATCAGCGAATGCAGGTCCTGCGCGCGCCGGTGCCGGTCCGGCTCGACCATCTGCGCGGCGACCGAGACGATCACCGGGTGCAGGTCCGGATCCAGCCGGTACAAGTTGCCGCGGGCATCGATCAGGGACGCGACGTCCGTCGTCCTGGACAGGTCGAGACCGCAGCCGAGCGCGAGCAGCAACTGCCCCAGACTGAAGATGTCGGTGAGCTGATCGTGGTGCCCGACCACGTGCTCCCAGCTCTGCCACCCGGCCACCAGCGTCGGCGCCGCGATCGCGTCCGGAACCGGCTCGGGTACGACGGTGGTCTCCTGGCCGCCGCTCTCCCCCAGATCGAAGTCGGCCTGTCGATGCGCCACAACCTCAACAGCAGAAGGACGTTTGCCCTGCCGCGCCTCGATCTCAGCGGTGGCCAGAGTCGGCCGGCCAGCGTCCTCGGGCGCGAAACCCAGCCGGTTCTGCTCGTCGACCACGATCCGATCCAGCCCGCGCAACGGCGCGACCAGCCCACGCTCGTGCACCGCCGCCGTCTCGTGGAACAGCGGCAGCACCGCCGCCAGCAACGCGTCGTTGCCCAGACCGCCCTGCGAGACGGCCAGCGCGACGAGATCCTCCGCGCTCATCCGACCACCTCCGCGGCGGCCTGCACGAAGCGTGCCCGTTCTTTGTCGCTCCACCCGAGCTCGTCGTCCGCGACATCGACGTACCCAGGCAATCCGGATCGTCGCGCGACAGCCAGTGACGCGACCAGCCCGGCATCGCCGACCTCGGGATCAGCCGTGGCGAGGTCGAGGAGCAAGTAACACAGATAGCGTTTCGTGGCCGCGGTCAACGGGCGTGGTCGCGGCAGTGGCGCGCCATCCACCGGCCGCACCGCCAACGGCTCGTCGAAGCGCGCCGCTCCTCCGGGCACGCCGAGAGGTCCGGGCGGATCCGCGAAGCCGGCGGCCGCCGTCGCGATCGCATCGGTCCGCAGCCCCTCCGTGTGCGCGATCGCCGCCGCGAAGTCCCGACTCAGCTCACGCAACAACACCGCGTCGAGCAGGTCCGGCGCGTCCACGTCGAGCGGACCGGTCACCAGGACCTCGACGTCCTCGCCGTCGAGCCAGTTCTTCAACGCCCACGCCCGCCCGACAGCCTCCGGGTGCGACGTCCCTCGACTACCGGAGCGGAGATCCAGCGACTCCGCCTGACGCAGGTACGCCGCGGGGTCCGCCGTACTCAGGCCCGTCTCCAGCTTCAGCAACGCGCGGATCGCCGTACTCAGATCACCGCACGCCGTCACCGCCCCCCGGTCCGCGAACAGCTCCGTCGCCAACGACCAGCGCCGATGTGTCTCGAGGTACTGCGACGGCGTCCGAGCGTCACCCGCCGCTGCGTCGAGCAACCGATCGACAGCGAGATACCCACCGTCCTCGGCCTGCCACAACAGCCGATGTGCCAACTCGTGCCCGATGACCGCCGTCAGTTCGTCCTCGTCCAGGCGGTCGAGCAACGCCCCTTGGAAGAGGATCACCGCCTTGCCGGCCTGGTGCAGGTACGCCGCATTCGGCTCGCCGCTCACCTGGTAGAAGTCGACACCCTCGTCCAACTCCAACGCACGAGCCGCCCGCTCCCCCGCCCGGAACACCTCCGGATGTACGTCGGCCTCCAACCGATACGCATTCCGCAACAGAACCTCGTCGAGGGAACCCTCCGGCCCACCGTGCAACGCCGCCCAGGCACGCTGATCCACCTGGCGGACAACCGCCAGGACAGACCGGTGATACCCGAGCGCTGACAACATGCTCGCCACCATAACCACCCCGACCGACGAAATCCGACCAGGAACTGGGGGACGCGCGCACGTACGTCGCGCGGGTCGGCAACACCGTCGTGATGAACCTGCCGCCGTTCGGGGACGACGCCGGGCACACCGGGTACTCACTACTGGACAGCGGCAGGGTCGGGTTCTACCAGAACGGTGTGAAGCTGGTCGAGATCCCGAAGTACTTCTACGACGCCAGCGGACCGGTGCCGGCAGCCGAGGCGTCGTACAAGCTGGAATACGCCGTCGATCGCAGCACCGGCTTCACCGCGTCCACGAAGATCAGCGGCTCCTGGACGTTCAAGTCGGCGGAGGTCGGCACCGACAAGTGGACGTACCTGCCGCTGTCGTCCTTCGCGTTCACGCCACAGGTCGACCTGAACAACAGCGCACCAGCCGGTACGCCGTACGTGGTGCCGGTCAGCCTGAAGACGCAGCCGGGTTCGACACCGTCCGCGACCCGGAAGATCAGCGTCGACGTCTCCTACGACGAGGGCACCACCTGGCGCACCACCAAGCTCATCCAGACCGGGACCGACACGTGGCTCGCTGTTCTGCGCCACCCGGCGAAGGGTTCGGTGTCCTTCCGGGCCACGGCCGAACGCGCCGACGGCGGCACGGTCGACTACACCGTGATCCGCGCGTACAACCTGCGTTAGGTATCTGTCGGACGGCAGATACCGCTCGCGGCGGCGGAGGCAGCCAGTGCCTTCGCCGCCAGGTTGTCCTGGGGGCCGGCCGCAGGGGTGGTGTGCCGGCCGATCGGGACGACCATCGGCGTACCGGCGACCGGATCCGGGACGACCTTGACCGCCAGCCCGAACACGTCCTGGACCACGTCCTCGGTGATCACCTGCGACGGGTTGCCCTCGGCAACGATCGCGCCGTCCTTCATCGCGATCAGGTGGTCGCCGAACCGGCAGGCCTGGTTCAGGTCGTGCAGCACCAGCACGATCGTCCGGTCCTCCGACTTGTTCAGGTCGACCAGCAGATCGAGCACCTCGAACTGGTGCGTCAGGTCGAGGAAGGTCGTCGGCTCGTCCAGCAACAGGATGTCGGTCTCCTGCGCCAGCGCCATCGCGATCCAGACCCGCTGCCGCTGACCGCCGGACAGCTCGTCGATCGGCCGGTCCGCGATCGACAGCACGTCGGTCGACGTCATCGCCTCCGCAACGGCTTCGTCGTCGGAACGCGACCACTGCCGGATCCACCGCGTCCGCGGGTACCGCCCACGACCGACCAGGTCGGCAACGGTGATCCCTTCCGGCGCGGTCGGCGACTGCGGCAGCAGGCCGAGCTTGGTCGCCACCTCCCGCGTCGGGATCTGCTGGATGCTCTTCCCGTCCAGCAGCACCGTGCCGCGCGACGGCTTCAGCAACCGCGCCAGCGTCTTCAGCAGCGTCGACTTGCCGCAGGCATTGGCGCCGACGATGACCGTGATCTTCCCGGTCGGGATCCGAACCGACAGGTCGTGGATGATCTCCCGCTGGTCGTACCCGACCGCGAGACCGTCGGCTGCCAAGCTGTGTTCCACAGGGTTCTCCATCTTTCAGCCACCACTCCCGACACTGTTGGCCCGCGCCAGCAGGAACATCAGGTACGGCGCTCCGACCACGCCGGTCACCACGCCGACCGGCATCTGCGTCTCTCCGAATGCGTGCTGCGCGACCAGATCCGACAGCCCGACCACGAGCGCCCCGAGCAGGCCGGACGTGATCATCGCCGGCCCCGGCGACCGGGTCAGCCGGCGCGCGATCGGCGGCGCGACGAACGCCACGAACCCGATCGGCCCGGCCGCCGCCGTCGCCACTGCGGCCAGCAGTACGGCAACCACGATCAACCCGAGCCGCGCCACCTCGACCCGCAGCCCCAGCCCGTACGCCGTCTCGTCGCCGAGCTGCAGGATCCGCAGCTGCCGTACCAGGAACACCATCAACGGCAGCAGCACGACGAAGGTGATCGCCAGCGACCGTACGTTCGACCAGTCCCGCCCGTTCAGGCTCCCGGTCAGCCAGATCAGCGCCTGCTGCGCGATCTCCACCCGGGCCTTCGTCAGCAGGTACGACGTGATGCTGGTGGCGATCGCGCCGATGCCGATCCCGATCAGGATCAGCCGGTAACTCGACACCCCGTGCCGCCACGCCAGCACGTACATGATGAAGGCGGTCAGCACCGCGCCGACGATCGCGAACGCCGACACCGCGACCCCGGTCAGCCCGAGGGTGACGATCGCGAACACGGCGAACGCGCTCGCGCCGTACGTCACGCCGATGATGTCCGGACTCGCCAGCGGGTTGCGCGCGATGCTCTGGAAGATCGCACCCGACAGGCCCAACGCCGTACCGACCAGCAGCCCGGTGAGTGCCCTGGGCAACCGCAGCCGGTTGACGATGAACTCGGTCGCCCGATCGCCACCGCCGAACAGGGTCTTCACCACGTCGATCACCGGGATCTTGAAGTCACCCAGCGACAACGAGACGCAGAAGGTCGCGAACACCAGGACCGCGAGAACAGCGATAACGACGACTGAACGGGCCTGCCGCGCCGCACGCGCCCGAGCGATGACCTGGACCGCCTGAGCCGTCACAGGTCTGCCAGCTTTCGGCGTCGTACCAGGATGATGAAGAACGGGGCGCCGAGGACCGCGGTCACGATGCCGACCTGCAGTTCGCCGGGCAGCGCGACGACGCGTCCGATCACGTCGGAGCCGAGCAGCAGGATCGGCGCGAGCAGCATCGAGTACGGCAGGATCCACCGGTAGTCCGGCCCGGTCACCAACCGCGCCACATGCGGGATGGTCAACCCGATGAACCCGATCGGCCCGGCCGCCGCGGTCGCCGCACCACAGAGCAGTACGACGACCACCGCGACGAAGGCGCGAGCGAGCCCCACCCGCTGACCGAGTGACTTGGCCACGTCATCCCCCAGCGACAACGCGTTCAGCACCCGCCCGCAGAACAAGGCCAGCGCGATCCCGACCAGGATGAACGGCGCCACCTGTTTCGCAATGTCGGGTCCGCGGCCGGCGAACGATCCCACCGACCAGAACCGGAACTGGTCGAAGGTGTCGACGTCACCGATCAGCAACGCCGTCGTCAGCGACCCGAGCATCGCGGTCAGCGCCGCCCCGGCGAGCGCGAGCTTCACCGGCGTCGCGCCCTCGCGCCCGAGCGAACCGAGGAAGTAGACGGCGACCGATGCCGCGGCCGCGCCGAGAAAGGCCAGCCAGACGTACGACGTCAACGACGACAACCCGAACCAGTAGATGCCCCCGACAACGAACAACGCGGCTCCGCCGTTGACCCCGAGGATGCCCGGATCGGCCAGCGGGTTCCGGGTCACGCCCTGCATGAGAGCCCCGGACAGACCGAGCGCGGCGCCGACCATCAGACCGATCAGCGTCCGCGGCACGCGTAGTGACCGGACGATCACGTGATCGGTGTCGGACTCGTTGTAGTGGCGCAGAGCATCGATCACCGTGGACAACGGGATCTGCTTGGACCCGATCGCGATGCTGAGCAGCGACACGAGGACCAGCAGGACGACGCAACCGACCAGCCCGAGGACGAGCGTGCTCCGCCGGGTTCGACGGCGCGGGCGCGACGGGTCAGCGGTCTCCGGGCCGGCTTCGACCATGGCACTGGACGGGGGCATTGGACTTTCGGGATCCTCTTAGGTAAGGCTAACCTCTAGATGCCTCAGAATAACCCGGCCAGAGTTGATGGAGAAACCACAGCATGACGACTGTGCTCGAGCGACCGATCGTTTTCGACTCGCTCCTGGCCACCGTGGCGGCCGTTGAGGACCTGAGCCCGCACCTGCGCCGCGTGACGTTCGTCGCACCGCGGATCGCGGAGGCGGTCACCGCCGGACCGGACCAGCGCATCAAGATCCTGCTCACCCCTCCGAACGGCAGTGCGATCAAGCTGCCCTCCGGACCCGAGTGGTACGCCGACTGGTGCGCCCAGTCGGTCGAAGAGCGTTTCATCATGCGGACCTACACCGTGCGCGCGCTCCGGCCGGAGGTGGCCGAACTGGACGTCGAGTTCGTTCTGCACGGAGTAAACGGACCTGCGTCGGCTTGGGTGAGTGAAGCCGAGCTCGGCGACCAGGTAGGCCTCCTGCTGCCCTTCGCGGTCGACACGACCAGCACGAAGGGCCTGCTGCACTCTGGCGTCGACTACGTCCCGCCGGCGACCAGCGTGCGCCGGGTCCTCGTTGCGGACGAGACGGCGTTGCCTGCACTGGCCGGGATCCTGGAGGAGCTGCCGGCCGCAGTGCAGGCCACGGTGTTCGTCGCCGTACCGGATGCTGCTGACATTCGGCCGCTGGCCGGCTCAGCCGAGGTCACGTGGGTGACTGACGGCTCGCTGGTGGACGCGGTGAAGTCAGGAGCGCTTCCGTTCGACCCTGACTACGCGTGGGTCGCGGGCGAGTCGTCGATGATCAAAGAGGTACGTCGCCACCTCGTGAACGCCGGCGGGATGCCGAAGTCGGCGATCTCGTTCCAGGGTTACTGGAAGCGCGGCGAGGCACACTGCTGATCCGCTAGGACGGGTTCTCCGCGTGGGTCAGCGTCTCCCACGCGACGAACAGGTTGTTGGAGCCCGCCGGCCGACGCGACTCCGTCAGCGCCTGGGTGTTCGCCATCGCGATCCCGAGCCGGGTGTGCAGCGCGTTGTACCCCACCTCGGTGATCGGTCCGAGCCCGCGATTGAGCGTGCCCTTGCAGAGCCACGACGGCACCGGCTCCAGGTTGCGTTCCCACTTGGACTGGAAACCGAGCGCCTGACGGAGCCGCTCACCGAACTCGGGGTACATGTCGATGCCCTGGATCCGCGCCGTCTCCAGCACGTGTGAGATCGACGAGATGCCGTAGCCGGTGTGGGTGAAGTCGCGGCAGGTCTCCTGAGTCAAGCCTGTCACGAACGTCCCCTGGCCCTGCCAGTAGCTGACGATCTTGTCGCGGGTGTTGAGGTTCTGACTCGGCACCGTCTTCGGGAGGGCGCCGTCGGACTCCAGATACACGAACGCCGGCACGCGCACCCGGTAGAGCGCGATCGCCTTGTCGTAGATCGCCTTGTCCTCGAGGAACACCCCGATGCCCTGCAGCGCCTCGGTCATGCTCAACTCCCAGTTCCCGTTGGAGTTCGAGCCGTTGATGATCTCGGGGACGTAGACGTTGCGGAGCATGGTGGCGAAGCGGCCGGAGTTCGGCCAGTTGCCGTACACGTGCTTGATGATCTCCGCGGCCTTCGGCCACGACGACGCGGACCAGGCGGTCTGCAGTGGCGCATTGCTGTTGGTGTGGTCCTGGATGGTCGCCGACCAGGCGTCCATCAGCTGGATGGACTTCTGGGCGTAGCGGTCGTCGCGGGTGAGGTACCAGAGCAGTGCGTCCGTGTACGCCGCGATGGCGTCCTCACGTTCGTCGGTGCAGCCGTAGTTCGGGTTCGAGTACGGGCCGCACTCCACGACCGCGCGTGGTTTCGGCGTACGGGACAGGGAGGCGTAGGCGCTGTTCTTTGCTTGGTTGAACGCGTTGGTCCACGGCTGCGCGCCGGCCTGCACCTTGGCCCGGACGAAGTCGAGCTGGGCCTGACTCGACCCGACGCCGGGATGGGTGAAGGTCGCAGGTGCGTCGACCGATTGCGGCGAGGCGGCTGCCGGACTGCTGAGGGTCCCGGCAACCAGCGCGGCACAGGCGGCGGCCAGGACGAAGGGCATCTTGCGCATGGGCGGTGTCCTGTCTTCGGGGGCGGTAGGACAGCGGTTTCCACCGCAGTTTCACGACGCCCGATGCCCACGGTCAAGACCTCGCCGGTACCGGAACTTCCCTGGAACACAGGGCTCTTCTGTCCCATTTCCCGTGGAACAAAAGGCCTTCCCGTCCCACTAGTGACCGAGCTGGCTGGTGATGCGCTCGACGACGATGCTCGTCGCGTAGCGCGTCGTCCCCGGCGGCTCGACGTCGGTCCAGCTGCCGGTGTACTTCCGCGCGACCGCCTGCTCCAGCGCCAGCTCCGGATCCGGAACCAGGTCGTCGATCCGGCCCCGCAGCTCGATGTAGTACGTCGGGCGGGCCGGGTCGACGATCACCAGCGAGATCAGCGGATTCCGCTGCAGGTTGCGCAGCTTCTGCCGCCCGTCCACCAGGCTGATGCGCACCCGCTCGCCGTCCCACAGGAACCACAGCGGCGTCACCTGCGGTTCGCCTCGTTTGCCGATCGTCCCCACCAGCGCGATCGCCGTCGAAGCCAGCAGGTCATGAAACTCGCCAGGAATCTCCACGGTGGCGAGAATAGGCTCAGCTGAGGGCGAACTCACCGGCGCGGATGCCGGCCGCGTCGAGCAGCGCGGCGGCGGTGGTCGCACCGATCCCCCCGAGCGGCTGGGCGCGGACGACCGCGCGGGCGGCCGCACCGTCGAAGATCATCGTGAGCTGGACCGCCAGCGTGGACGGATCCTCCGCGCCGGCCTTCACCAGTTCGCGGTGGAAGAAGTCGGTGAGCTGCTGCTTGAAGTGCCGCGCCACCACCGACCCCGGGTGCTCGGGGTTCTTCAGCTCCACCGCCGTACTCACATAGGGGCAGCCGAGGTAGTTGCCCGCCGCAACCATGGCGTCCTGCCGGTCGAACACGATGAGGATCCGCTCCCGCGGCGCGCGGTCGTCCTCGGCCCCCGGGTACAGCATCGTCTGGTACGCCGGACCGCGGCTGGCCAGGCTCTCCGCGATCAGCTCGTCCTTCGACCGGAACAGCTGGTACATGGACTTCTTCGACACCCCCGCGGCCTTGCAGAGCGCGTCCACGCCGATGTTGACGCCGTCGCGGTAGAAGAGTTCGCCCGCGGCGTCCAGAAGCCGCTCACGGGGAGTTGCGGAAGTGCTCATGCCTTGAAGGGTACCGGCTGGATTTGAATTCGGAAACAGATCGGTTTACGGTGGCTGAAACAGATCGGTTTCCACCTCAGG
The DNA here is from genome assembly GCA_963822475.1 of uncultured Actinomycetota bacterium. Lineage (GTDB taxonomy): Bacteria > Actinomycetota > Actinomycetes > Propionibacteriales > Kribbellaceae > Kribbella. The sequence goes on along the minus strand of CAWGHT010000003.1, from coordinate 1,315,714 downwards.
AGTTTGATATGACCACACTCGAAGGCGCGGTTGTCCTGGTCACCGGCGGGCAGCGCGGGATCGGCAAGGCGATCGTCGACGACCTGCTCACCCGCGGCGCGGCCAAGATCTACGCCACCGCCCGTACCCCGAAGCCGAGCACGGATCCGCGTGTCGTACCGCTGCCGCTCGAGATCACCGACCAGGCGTCGATAGACTCCTTGGTCGCGGCCGTGCCGGACGTCACCGTGCTGATCAACAACGCCGGCGTCGGCTCGCCGTACACCTATCTGGACACCCCGACCGACGAGGTGCGCGCCGTCTTCGAGGCGAACTTCTTCGGTCCGCTGAACCTGACCCGCGCACTCGTCCCGGTGATCGAGCGCAACGGCGGCGGCCACATCCTGAACGCACACTCCGCGCTGTCCTGGGTCGCTCGCGGCGGCGCGTACGCGGCGACCAAGGCCGCGTTCTGGCTGCAGACCAACGCGATCCGGCTCGAACTGCTCGACCGCGGCATCGGCGTCACCGGCCTGCACATGGGGTACGTCGACACCGACATGACAACTGCGGTCACCGCACCGAAGGCTCGCCCTGAGGACATCGCCAAGCAGGCCCTCGACGGCATCGAGTCCGGCGCGTACGAGGTGCTCGCCGACGACACCGCCCGCGGTGCGAAGGCCGGCGCTGCACTCGACCTGTCCGCCGTTTATCCCGAGCTAGCCGGCTGACACGTACACGTCGCGGTCGCGGGTGTACTCCATGGCACCCGCGATCCCGTCGGCCACGTCGGCGCCGAGTTCGCGTTCGACGACGTACAGCGCCAGATCGATCCCCGCGGTGATGCCGCCCGCGGTGACGAGCGTGCCGTCGTCGACGACGCGGTTGGTCTTCACCTCGGCGCCGAACGTCTCCAGCTCGGCCCAGGCGCCGCGGTTCGTGGTCGCCGCTCGACCCTTCACCAGGCCGGCCTCGGCGAGCAGCATCGAGCCGGTGCACACCGAACCGATCCACTGCAGGGACGGCGCCAGCTCGGCGATCCGCGCCGGCATCACGCCGCGACGCGCCTCGGCCCACGCGCCCTTCTCCGCGCGGTTCATCCAGCCACCACCTGGTACGAACAGCGCGTCCGGCTGACCGAGACCCTCAGGCGCCTTGAACTGCAGGCCGTGCATCCCGGTCACCTCGGTCGGCCCGTCCAACCCGACCAGCGCCAGGTCGAACCCAGGCCGCCGCGACGCGTGACTCCACACCTCGAACGGCCCCATCACGTCCATCTCGTCCACACCGTCGAACACCAGAATCTCGATCCGCATACCTCCACCCAACTGGGACGCGGCGACGGGAGCCAGTGGCCACGAGGCCGTGGTTCGTAAGATTCTGGCCACCTCTCGGCGCACGGTTGGCACCGCTGAGCGCTTCGGGGTGGCTCTTGGGTGAGCAGCTGACTACATGTAGTAGAGACACCCCGCCGCCCCGGAGGTTTCGCCATGCGACGTCCTGCCGCTCTTGTCCTGACTCTGCTCGCCGCATCCCTGGTCGTCCTACCGACACCGGCTAGTGCTGCCACCGCGTGTGATGCCGCAGCTGCCGGGTTCACCCCCGTACTCCAACTGGATCTGCCCGAACGCGCCAACTACCTGAACACGACCCCGCCCTACAGCCTCGACCGGACCGCCGAGATCGGGTCCAACTTCGACCGTGTCGGCTACTGCCTGGAACTCGACGGGCAGTGGGTCTGGACGGCGATGGAACCGTTCAGCACCGACGCTCGGCGGATCGGTCTGCCGACCCGGCCCGGCGAGATCGTGCGCCAACGCGTCGGCGATCTCGACGTACGGTCCAACGTGCCCGGCGTGACCACGGGCACGGGTCAGTCCGGCTACCTGGAGATGTGGCCGAACCAGTACGCGAAGACCGCGAGTGCCCAAGTGGCGAACGCGTCGGCGACCACGTACGACGCCGACGACAGCCCGAACACGACCCTCGGCTACGGCTCGTTCCAGGTCTCGCAGGTCGGCCCGACTCGACCGTCGAGCGTGCCCGCGAAGCCGGTGTTCGCGATCAACACCTTCACCCAGTCGGACACCAGTCTGCTGTCGCTCGGCATCGGCGCGAGGCCCACCGCCGATCCGGATTGGACGTTCGCCGACAACGCAGCGCAGTACAGCCAGCGGCGGCTGACGGCGTACGTGCGTACGTCGATCGTCACCCTGACCGAGTCGCCTCAGGACCGGCAGCTGATTCCCCGTGACGCGTCCGGCGGCGCGGCGGTGCCCGTCGCCGGCCGGATCACCGATCCGCGGGTGAAGAGCGTGCAACTGAAGGTGATCGGCAACGGCAAGACCGACGTCTACACGTCGGCATCGAAGCAGTTCCGCTTCACGCCGCGGATCAAGGCCGGACTGCACGAGTACACGTTCGAACTGGTGGCGCTCGGCCGGGTCGTGGCTCGTCGTGAGGGCATTGTGTCCGGTGATGCGTACGTCGTCCAAGGGCAGTCGAACGCGGAGGCGTCGATGTACAACGGCGCCGCGAGTGGCGAGGAATCGCCGTACCTGCGCAGTTTCGGCAGTCCGGTCTCCGATCCGACGATCTCCGCGGCGGACCGGGTCTGGGGCTACGCGACCGGCGACGTGTCCCGGCAGTCGGGCTCGGTCGGGCAGTGGGCGATCCGGATGGGCCGGCAGCTCGTCAACAAGTACAAGGTTCCGATCGCACTGATCAACGGCGCGCACGGCGGTCAGCCGATCAGCTTCTTCCAGCGCAACGACGCGAACCCTGACGACATCGCCACCAACTACGGCCGGCTCCGGCAGCGCCTGGTGGCCGCCGGAGTCATCGGCCACCTCCGCGGCGTGCTCTGGTACCAGGGCGAGTCCGACAACGACAACGCGGCCGTGCACGTCAGCGGCTTCACGTCGCTCCTGCAGGACTGGCGCTCCGACTTCGGCACGACCCCGAAGTACTACGTCTACCAAGTCCGTACGTCGCCCTGCGGCAACTCGACCAGCACGAGTCTCCGCGAAGCACAGCGTGAAATGGGTGACACGCTCGGCGTCACCGTGCTGTCGACAACGGGTCTGTCCGGCCACGACGGCTGCCACTACGCGTACGCCGGTGGCTACCGCGACATGGGTGACCACGCGTACGCCGTACTGGCCCGCGACCTGTACGGCGGTCCGTCCGCTGGTGTGGCTCCGCCGAACCCGCGCAGTGTCACGGCCAGTGGCTCACAGCTCACGGTCCAGCTGCGCTCGGCCGATCCGCTCACTGTGGAGGACGGCGTCGCTGCTGACTTCCGAGTGGATGGCGCCGCGGTCACAGTGACGTCTGTCGCCTACCAGCCGGGCAAGCTGGTCCTGCAGCTGTCCGGTCCGCCAACCGGAGCGACTGCCCTCACCTATCAGGCTCATCTGCGGGCGGGCCCGTGGATCACGAACGCCATCGGAACAGGTCTGCTGACCTTCACCCTTCCGATCAGGATTGATTGATCTGATGTAGACGTACCGTAGAAGGCATGTCAGTGACAGGGGGGCCGCCTTCCACCCACGAAGAGGAGGTGGAAGAGCGGGTCGGGCCGTACCGACTGATCCGACGGCTCGGACAGGGCGGCATGGGTGTCGTCTACCTGGCCGAGGGGCCCGAGCACCAAGAGGTCGCGCTCAAGGTGCTGCGGTCGCACGTGGCGCACGACCCGATCGCGCGGGCCCGGTTGCAGCGCGAAGCGACCACGCTGCAGAAGGTGAACCACCCCGGTGTGGCCGGCATCCTCGACCACGACCTGGAGGGCGAGCGGCCCTACCTGGTGACCCGCTTCGTTCCCGGCCGCCCACTGGACGAGCAGGTGGACGAGCGCGGACCGCTGACCCCGCGCAAGTGGCTCCCGCTGGCCGGCTGCCTCGCAGAGTCGCTCCAGGCGATCCACGCGGCCGGAGTGATCCACCGCGACCTCAAGCCCGGCAACGTGATGATGTGCAACGGCAAGCCGGTGATGATCGACTTCGGCATCGCTCAGGCCGCCGACGACCTGCGACTCACCCAGACCGGTCTCGTGATCGGTACGCCGGGCTACCTGGCACCTGAGCTCATCGAGGGCGAGATGGTGTCGCAGTCCGCGGACTGGTGGGGCTGGGCGGCCACTGCGGCGTTCGCCGCGACCGGACGCCGGCCGTTCGGCAAGGGACCGTTCGAGGCAGTGCTGGCCCGGGTGCACTCGGGCCAGGCCGACCTGGAAGGGCTGGACCCGCGGCTGAAGTCACTGCTCGCCGCGGCGCTCTCACCCAGCAAGGCCGATCGGCCGACGCAGGAAGAGATCATGACCGGCCTCAGCCGGTACGCCGAGGGTCGCGACGCGCTCCCGCCACGTGAAGCTCGGACCGTGGCCGCCGTACCGCCGACCAAGCTGGTGACGAGGCTCATGCCGACGGAGGAGCCCGCGGTCGAGGAGCCGACGGGTCCGACGCCGACGCAGGTGGCGCAGCTGGTTCCGCCGGTGATTCCGCCGCTGTCCGCATTCGCTCCGATGCGGGACAAGCTCCGTGACGCGGCCACGAAGAAGCCGGTCGCCGAGGCACCTCCTGTCTACAACCCGTATGCGCCTGCGCCGTACCAGAGCGCGCCGCCGTACCAGAGTGGTCCTCCGGCGCCGTACCAGCAGCCTGCTCAGCCGGTGCCTGTCGCAGCTCAACCAGCTCAACCGGTCAAGTCTCCACCGACCGGTCGGCGTACTGCGGTCATCGTCGGCTGCATGCTCGCGCTCACCGGACTGGTCGCCCTGACCCCGGGCCTCGGCACTGTTGTGGCCATCCTGCTGCTGGTACTCGCCCGGACGGTCGACCGCTCGAGTACGGCGCTCATGCGGCGCCGTCAGGTCCGCGGCCGGTCCGGGAAGTCGGACGGCGTTATTGCGTTGGCCGCCAGCCCCGTACAGCTCGCCACTGCCGTCCTGATCACATTGCCGTGCCTGATCCTGCCGCTGCTCACCGCGGTTGTTGTCGGCGGCATCGTCACCGGCGTCGCTGCCTCGGCGTACGGACTCGAGTGGGAGCCGCTGTCGGCGGTCGGCTTCGGTACGGCGGCACTGACCGCACTGTTCTGCTGCTGGTGGGGACCTGGTGGCAGCTCGCTGCGCCGCGGTGCGCACATCGCAGCACGCAACACGTTCCGGGCGCACTGGTTCTCCGGCCTGATGGCCGTCGTCCTGCTGGCGATCGGCGGCGTGACGTTCTACCTGGCCACGCAGGGCGAGGGCGCCGGCTGGGCGCGGAGCCCGATCCAGACGCCGAACATCGAGCGCCCGACGCTCGGCGACCTGCGCAACGCGCCGTTCATCCGGGACCTCCCCATCATCGGCAACTGACGACGGGGAGGTCTTCGGCTCGTCTCAGAGCTGGACGATCTGGCTGCGCTCCGGGCCCACGCCGATGGCGGAGATCCGGGCACCGCTGAGGGCCTCGACGGCGCGCACGTACGACTGCGCCTCCTTCGGCAGGTCCTCGAACGTACGGCAGCCGGTGATGTCGTCCGACCAGCCGTCGAACTCTTCGTAGACCGGCACCGCGTGGTGGAAGTCGGTCTGGGTCATCGGCATCTCGTCGTGCCGGACGCCGTTCACGTCGTACGCGACGCAGACCGGGATCCGCTCGCGACCGGTGAGGGTGTCGAGCTTGGTGAGGACGAAGTCGGAGACGCCGTTCACGCGGGCCGTGTACCGGGCGATGACCGAGTCGTACCAGCCACACCGGCGCGGGCGGCCGGTCGTCGTACCGAACTCGAAGCCCTGCTGCCGCAGCCACTCGCCGTCGGCGTCCAGCAGCTCGGTCGGGAACGGGCCCTCGCCGACGCGGGTTGTGTACGCCTTCACGACGGCCATCACGCGGTCGATCCGGGTCGGCGGGATGCCGGTGCCGGTGCAGGCGCCCGCGGAGATCGCGTTCGAGGAGGTGACGAACGGGTAGGTGCCGTGGTCGACGTCGAGCAGCGTGGCCTGACCGGCCTCCATCAGCACAGTCTTGCCGTCGTCGAGCGCCTTGTTCAGCAGCAGGCTGGTGTCGGCGACCATCGGCCTGAGGCGGTCGGCGTACCCGAGCAACTCGTCGAGGACCTCGCGGATCTCGACCGCGCGCCGGTTGTACACCTTCACCAGCAGCTGATTCTTCTGCTCCAGCGCACCGGTGACCTTCTGCTCGAGGATCTTCTCGTCGTACAGATCCTGGATCCGGATCCCGATCCGGTTCATCTTGTCGGCGTACGTCGGACCGATGCCACGGCCCGTGGTCCCGATCCGGCGGCTGCCGAGGAACCGCTCGGTGACCTTGTCGAGGGTCCGGTTGTACGGCGGGATCACGTGCGCGCTCGCACTGACCACCAGCCGGGAGGTGTCCACTCCGCGCGCCTGCAGCGCGTCGAGCTCCTCGAACAGCACGCTGAGGTCGACCACGACCCCGTTGCCGATCACCGGCGTGACGCCCGGTGTGAGGATGCCGCTCGGGAGCAGGTGCAGCGCGTACTTCTCGGACCCGATCACGACCGTGTGGCCGGCGTTGTTACCGCCGTTGAACTTCACCACGTAGTCGATGACCTCGCCCGTGTTGCCGAGCAGATCGGTCGCCTTGCCTTTGCCCTCATCGCCCCACTGGGCGCCGACGAGCACGATTGCGGGCATCTCAGCCCTCCTGTGCTTTGAAACGGTGAAGCCCGGAGACGTTCACCGGACCTTCATCCGGCAACGCATCCAGGCTCTTGCGACCAAAGCCTACCGGACCGGAGCTCACCCGTTTCGGGCTTGTCCACAACCTTCCAGCGATCGTTTCAAGTCCCTGTTTCATCAGGTGACGGGTTGCCAATTTCCGTGATCGCGTGCACACTCTTAGTCAGCGGCCCGCCGAAACTGCCGCAGGGGACGGTTCCGGCGGGCCGCTTCCTCGTTCCCTGACGGGAACAGTCTCGTTCTCCGACGAGACGGTCGCTTGCCAGCGGCGGTGGCCGGGTACTCGTGGTGCGTGGGCAGAACATCATGAACAGCAGCGGCGATCGGGCCGGTGAGGCGAAGAGGGCCGCGGCCAGGGCCGGTAACCATCCCGTGGTCGAGTGGGGCGCTCGCCTCGGCTACGGCGCGAGCGGCGTCCTGCACCTGCTGCTCGCCTACCTGACCGCACAGATCGCTCTCGGCGGCGGCGGACAGCAGGAGGCGAGCCAGTCGGGGGCGCTGGCGACACTCGCCGAGGAGCCGTGGGGGCAGGCCCTGCTCTGGGTGCTCGCGGCTGGGTTCACCCTGCTCGCCCTCTGGCAGCTCACCGAGATCGTCACCCGGCGCGAGGCGTCCGACAAGGCGAAGGCCGGCGGCAAGCTCGTGGTGTACGGCGTGCTTGCCTGGACGGCCTTCACGTTCGCCTCGGGCGGGAGTACGTCGAGCGACCAGCAGACCAAGGAATTCACGGTAACCCTGATGGAGGCACCGGGTGGCCGGGTGCTCGTCGGTCTGGTCGGCGTCGCCGTCATCGGCATCGCCGCCTACCACGTGCACAAGGGCTGGCGGGAACGGTTCCTCGGGGACCTGCAGGAGCATCCGGGTCGGTGGGTGGTCATCGCCGCCAGGGTCGGCTACATCGGCAAGGGCATCGCACTGGCGGCCGTGGGCATCCTCTTCATCACGGCAGCGATCCAGCAGCGGGCGGGTAAGGCTGCCGGCCTGGACGGAGGACTCCGCTCGATGCGGGACCTGCCCGCCGGCACAGTCATCCTGCTCGGCATCGCGCTCGGCCTGGCGGCGTACGGCGTGTACTCCTTCGCGCGTGCCCGCTACGCGCGCGTCTGATCCTCCACAGCGTCGCGACGCAGCCAGCACCAGGCGAGCAGGACCGCGACCAAGCCGTTGACGATGGCCACCAGCACATCGCTGAGCAGGTGCATGCCCCGGTAGAGCCGTGCCGTCCCGACGAGGAACGGGACCACGAGGCACACGCCGACCACCACTCTGCGGAGCACCGGGTTCCTGATCCGCAGGGCCATCAGCCCCAGGGTGAAGTACAGCGCGGTCGCGGCACCGGAGTGCCCACTCGGGAAGCTGTTGGTCGGCGCCGAGTTGTCCAGCTTCCCGACGTCGGGACGCTCGCGGGGGATGAGGAGCTGGGTGACGAAGAAGACCAGTCCCTGCAGGGCGATCGCGATGAGCGGCACGACCGCGAACCACCACTGCTTGGTCCGCTGCCAGACCAGCACGACCACGACCAGGCACACGCCGACGATGCTGACCGTCGCGCCCGTCCACGAGAAGAAGAGCGTGACCGCGTCACCGAACGCCGTGCGCGACGACTCCAAGCTCTTGCTGACGCTGTCCTCGGAGTCGCCCAGGTTCTTCAGCGGGCCTTCGGTGAGGAGCCAGCCCATCCCGACCACGACCAGCCACCACACCACGAGAGGGGCCAGTGCGCGGACCACCAGGTCACGGCCCGCCTCCTTGGCGGTGGGTCGGGACGTGTCGTCCTGCCAGCGGGTGCGGAACGCCATCAGTCTGGACCTTTCGTCGTGCTGCCGGTGGGGGTTGGCGGCCTCCAGCCCACAAAGCCCGCGTACGAGGCTGCCGTCAGCCCGCATCCGAGCAGCACACCGGCCGTGACGTCGGACAGGAAGTGAGCGCCCACATACAGCCTGTCGGCACACGTCACGATCACCCAGACCGCACCGAGACCGACCAGCAACCTCCGGAGACCGGTACCCACGAGTGGCCAGATCAAGAGCACGACCACCGTGACGACGATGGCGTTGTTGGTGGCGTGACCGGAGGGGAAGGAGAACCCGGCGTGCTGGGCGATCGGGTCGTCGATCTCGGGACGGGCACGGCGTACGAGAAGCTTGAGCAGGCCCGCGATGGCCCAGCCGGCGGCCATCGTCGCCAGCGCCCACCAGGCCCGCGTCCGCAGGTGCTTGCCGAACCAGGCGTAGAGACTCACCGGCAGGCCCACGATCAGGTACATCACCCAGGGCTGGCTGATCGCCTCCCACGTCTCGACGAACGACCGGAACCGTGGGTGGCCGCGGGTGTAGTCGGTTGCGGCGACGATGACGTCCTCGTCGAAGGTCACCAGCGGGTGGTACTTGGTGCGGACGAGGAACGCCAGCATCGCCAGCGGGACGGCGACGACAACCGCGTAGACGACCGCCCGCGTCAGTCGGCGCCAGGGAAAGACGACGGTAGGGGCCATGACGGCATCCTTGCACCGCAAGGCCCGCTGCCGGCCGTCTTACGCGCCTACTGCAGCTCCTCCGGGTTCCCGGCCAGCCATTCCTTCACCCGGCGATCGGCCTCTTCCCGCGACACGTCCTCGACCTTCGTCAGGATCGCCCACCGGTGCCCGAACGGGTCGATCACCGTGCCGAACCGGTCCCCGGTCATGAACGTCTGCACCTCTTCCACGGACTTCGCGCCCGCCTCGATCGCCTTCGCGTACGTCGCGTCCACGTCCGGCACGTAGTGCACCAGCGACGAGTGCACCCACTCGCCGTTCGGCGCCCGCAACCCGATCTGCGGCATCTGGTCGCTCAACTGCAGCATCGAGTTCCCGAACTTCAGCTCCGCCTGACCGACCCGCCCGTCGGGCAGGTCCTGCCGGCTGATCACCTCGGCTCCGAACACCGACTGGTAGAACTCGATCGCCTTCGGGCCGTCCGGTACGGCGAGGTACGGGGTCAGCGAGTGATAACTGTCGGGGATGGGGTTTACCGTGTTCGTCGTCATGACTCACAGTCAATCTGCTGAGCCCCGAACGTTCTTGTAAGAAAGCGACAGCCCGCGTTGACCGAGCCCAGCAGCAGCGAGAAGGGGATCCTGCATCCCCGCGAGCAGGCACGGCACCGCTCGCTGAACCGGCTCACCCCGGGTCCGGAGGCCGGACGGTTCGTCGAGTGGTACTGGATCGTCGAGTGGGATCTCGACGAGCCGTACACGGCCGAGGTGCTGCCGTTCCCGTCGGTGAACGTGACGTTCGAGCAGCCGGGTGGCGCCTTCGTGAACGGCGTCTGCACCCGCAAGTTCGAGCGGGAGCTGCGCGGGCGCGGGCGCGCGTTCGGGGTGAAGTTCTGGGCCGGCGGCTTCGGCGCGGTCACCGGTCTCGACGTCGGCTCGTTCCGCGACGAGGTGCTGCCGCTGACCGCGGTCTTCCCCGACGGCGACCGGCTCGCGGACCTGGTCTTCGAGGCCGAGTCCGACGTACGGCGGCGCGCGGTGTTCGAGGCGTTCCTGCGCGATCACCTGGCGCCGCCCGATCCGTCGTACGAGCTGGTCCGGGAGATCGTGTCGACGATGGCCGCGGACCGCTCCGTGGCGCGCGTGGACGAGATCACCGAGCGCTTCGGCGTACCGATCCGCACGCTGCAGCGGCTCTTCCGGCGGTACGTCGGCGTGGGTCCGAAGTGGGTGCTGCGGCGCTACCGGCTGCACGACGGCGCGGAGTTGCTCGCCCAGGGCGAAGTCGCCGAGCTCGCGGACCTGTCCGCATCCCTCGGCTACTTCGACCAGGCGCACTTCTCCAAGGAGTTCAAGCAGCAGATCGGGCTGACGCCGGCCGAGTACGCGGCACGCGCCGCGGCCGAACGCCAGATCACCTACCGCTGACCTTCACGGTCACCGCCATCGCCGTTGCCATCAGTGCCGCTCCGAGCGCGACCACGAAGCCGTACTGCGGACTGTGGCCGTCGACGACCCAGCCGGCGAACGCCGAGCCCAGCGCTATGCCTGCTGCGCCGCCAGAGTTCACCCAGGTGAAGGCCTGGGTGAGGACAGCGGAGTCGACGGCTGACTCGGTCAGCACCGCCGACAGGGTCTGGAACGGCGCGATCGCCAGGCCGGGGAGCGCCAACGCGAAGGCTGCGGTCAGTGGGCTGTGCACCGCAAGCAAGGGCAGACAGCTCACGGTCAGCCAAACGAAGGCAATGACGAACTGCGTCTCCGGAGCGGTCCGCCAGCGCCTCGCGCCGTACAGAAGTCCGGTGAACAGACTCACCAGGCTGGTGATGCTGTAGAGCGGTCCGGCGAGTCCCGGCGTACCTCGTGAGACTGCGAACGCCGTGACGGAGACCTGCATGCTGCCGAAGAACAGGCCGATGCCGACGTTCGTACCGACCAGGCCAGCGAATCGCTTGTGCAGCAAGCGTTTGGGACTCTGATGATGACCGGGCCTGCTCGGTGGCGGCGCCGTACCTCGCTGCACTGCCAGCAGGAAGCCTCCCGAGAGCAAGAGGCTTGTCGCGAGGATCGAACCGATCGCCGGGCTGATGGACGAGCTCAAGATGCCGACCAGTCCAGGGCCGACCATGAACGCGACGCCGACGCTGAACGCCTCCAAGGCGAACGCGGTGGACAGGAGCGGCGTGTCCCGGAGGGCGTGCGACCAACGCGCCCCGGTCTGCGCACTCACCTGCGGTAGCGATCCGCCGGCGAGTACACCGGCCACGATGAGTGACCACAGGGAGGCGTGCGAGACCGTGAGGCCGATGAGCAGCGCCATCGTCGTGGCGTGCGCCAGCAGCGTGACGGGCAACATTCGGGTCTGACCGAAACGGTCGATGAGCCGGGCGACCTGCGGTCCGGCGACCGCTTCGGCGACCGCGAAGCCGCCGGTGACGCTACCGGCCGCGGCGTACGAGCCAGTTGATCCGTGGACCAGCCAGACGATGCCGAGGCCGGTCATGGCGATCCCGATCCGTGCCGGGGCCGCCGCTAGGTAGAACTTCCACGCGCCGGGAGTACGCAGTACCGCTGCGTAAGTGTTGGTGGGCGCGTCTATCCGTCCGGTGAGAGCCGGCACGGTGTGACCTTCCGCTGCCCGATGGGGCGGGGGACCCGACCGTGGGCGTCCAGCTTCGCCGGTCTGTCCGTCCGCCTAGAACCGTCCATGTTCGGCAGACAACGGGGACGCTCACCGCCTGCCGGCACTGTCAACGGGCAGAAACCTTGATGGTTCAGGTTGACCGGAACATCGTACCGCCCTCGAGCACCGGCACCGAGTCACTCTCGTCGACCTCGGCCGCGATCGCGACGTCCTCAGCGAAGCCGTACTGCGTGAGCTCGCGGCCGCCGGCGCACTCGTGCAGGAGCGCGGGCAGCTCGTCCGCAACCGCGTCGTACGCCGCCACCGCCGCTCGCGCTTCCGGGGAGAGGCTGTCGCCCTCGAGCGCGCTCAGGAACCCGCCCGCTCCCCAGAGATCCTCAACCGCGGGCCGGAGCGACCCGTCCTTCCACCGCTCCCCCGCTGCAACCGCCACCACCTTCGGCCTCGCCGACCGTCGCCCTGCACGTGTTTTCTGACCCACTCCGCCGCGGCCCTTCGGTTTCGCAGCGACACCGCGATCACGGTCGCTCCGCCATCACTCAACTGCTTGGCGATCGTCGAACCGTTCGGCGACGGCAGTACGAGCTTGGTGATTCCCGTCACCTGCCTGATGGACACCGGCGACAGGCTGACGTCGCCCTGGCCTGCCTCGGAACGGCCGACGGCCAGCTTCGCGCCGTACTGTTCGGCATACGCGACTGCCGTCTCGTCTCGCCAGCGGTACGGGTAGACGTCGATCCCGAGGTCGGCCGCCACCGTCACCGCCGTCGTGAACGACAGCACGTCGACGACCGCGACGATGTCGCCGGCAACGACTCCGGCGCCTACCGGCCCCCACTCGAACCCGATGCCGAATCCGGCCTGCGCGTAAGGGCTGGTCACCCGGCAGATCATTCCGCCGGGCGACCAGCCCCACAAGCAGGTTTCAGCTCAGAGCGTCGGCAGCGGCCGGCGACGAGTCCCGCAGGAACGTGACGCAGCGCTCGGCCTCGTCCTTCTCGTCGATGAGCGCCGCGGCCTTCCCGAGCGCCGCGAGAGCGCGCAGGAACCCACGGTTCGGCTCGTGCTCCCACGGCACCGGCCCGTGGCCCTTCCAGCCGTTCCGGCGGAGCAGGTCGAGGGCCCGGTGATAGCCGGTGCGCGCGTAGGCGTACCCCTCGATCGTGCGGCCGTCGGCGAGCGCCCCTTCGGCGAGCACCGCCCAGGCCAGCGACGACGTCGGGTGCTTGGCCGCGACGTCCGCCGGAGCGGCCCCGTCGGCGAGTTCCGCCGCGGCCGGGTCGACCGGTAGTAGTGTCTCGGGTGGACCTGAGAGCAGATTGTTCAATTCCATAAGCACATGATCGCCGATCACGCAGCCGTAGCGGCACGTGACCGTCTGGCGAAATCCGTTGACCGTTCACCCGGCGGCCACGGATGCTTGAGACCCTGCATCAACCGCCGTGGTTCCCAGCTACGGCCGGAAGGAGGCACCGGATGAGCGTCATAGTCCTGAACGCGTCGTACGAACCGCTGCACACCGTCTCGATCCAGCACGCCATCCGGATGCTGGTGCGGGAGGTCGCCGTGGTGGAAGAGTCGCACGGAGAGCGAACGATCGGCCCGTTTCCGGTTCCTCGAGTCCTCCGCCTGGTCCGGTACGTCGTGACGCACTGGCGCTACGCGGCCGGCCGGATGAAGTACAGCAAGCACGGCGTCCTGCGGCGGGACAAGTTCCGGTGCGCGTACTGCGGTCTCGAGAACGCCGACACCATGGACCATGTTCAACCCAGGTCCAGGGGCGGCCGCACCGAGTGGCTGAACGCCGTGGCCGCCCATGCCTCCTGCAACGAGCGGAAAGGCAACCGCACCCCGTCCGAGGCCGGCATGCCGCTCCTCTGGCAACCCTGGGTACCAACCCGCGCGGAGCTCGTCATAGATACATGACGGGCCTTTTTTATGCCCTTTTCCAGGCATCGCCTGCCCTCCGGACGCACGCTCGACATCACCACCGTCGCTGAGCGCCCGGACCTCGCCAACGCGAACATCGACGTGGGCGCCTGGCCGGCCTTCATGCGCCACAACCGCGTCTCCGAGGCGTACTTCGCGCAGACGGTCGAGACGTTCGCCCAGACCTGCCTGATCGCGACCTGTGGCGGCAAGCCCGTCGGTGACGCCCACGCCGTCCAACTCTCCGGCAGCAACTTTCCCGCCGGCGGCTGGGAACAGTCGGTCGTCCGGGCGTTCACCGACGCCCGTCGCGGCGTCCAGCCCGACACCGCCTGCGCGTTGAACATCAGCGTCGCCCGAGATTTCCAGGGCGAGGGCGTGGCCGCCCTCCTCCTCGCCACTCTCCGCGAGGCAGCCGCAGACATCGGTCTCAGCGCCCTGGATGCGCCCGTACGCCCGACGCGCAAGGAACTCGAGCCCTTGGTCGCGATGGACGACTACGCCTCCCGCACCCGCCCCGACGGGCTCCCCTTCGACCCTTGGCTGCGCACCCACGTTCGCGCCGGCGGCCGAATCGTCGGCGTCGCACCGGCATCGTGGGTGATCGCGGGATCCCTTGCGGAATGGCGTTCCTGGACCGGGCTTCCGTTCGACCGCAGCGGTCCCGTCGAAGTCCCGGGCGCGCTCGTTCCGGTGGAATGTGACGTCGTCGCTGACCGCGCGGTGTACGTCGAACCGAACGTCTGGGTGCGGCACGAGTTCTCCACAGATTGAAAATCGTGGGTCCGGGCGGGGTCGGATCGCGGCACGTTCTTGGGCATGAATCCTCAACTCGCCGTAATGGCGTCGATCCGGGGTGGTGTGTTCACCCGGGCCGACGCGCGGGCCTCCGGCTACCACGACGCTGATATCGACTCCCTCCTCCACTCCGGCTCCTGGCGACGGATCCGGCGCGGGACCTATGCCGCTCACCGTTCACTCATGCTCGTCACCGACGAAGTCCTCTACCTGCGCCGGATCTACGACGTCCTGCGCGCGAGCGGACCCGGCGTGTTCGCCAGTCATCAGTCCGCCGCGGCCCTGCACGCCTTGCCTGTCTGGGGTCTCGACCTGACCCGCGTCCACGTGACCGCCTCGGACGGTCGCTCCGGCCGGCTACGCGGCGTCCACCGCCACATCCGCGACCCAGTGGGGCCCGGCCTCCAACTGTGGAACCGGCTGCGCATGACCTCGCCCGCCCGTGCGATCGCCGAGGTGGCCGCGACCGCACCACCCGCGCCCGCGATCGTGCTCGCCGACGCCGCGATGTACGCCGGACTCGTCAACCGGCGCACGTTGAACCATGCGGTCACGCTGCTCGACCAAGGCAGCAAGCGGGCCTCTCGAGTCCTCGACCAGCTCACCGGATCGGCCTCGATCGCCGAGTCCCGCCTGCGCTTCATCCTCGCCGACGCCGGCCTCCCCGCACCCAGCCCGTCACCACCACCGGACTCCGAGCTAGCCGACCCCGACGTCTCCGCGGCCGAAGGACTGTGGTTCCCCGACGAGCGCACCATCGTCGAGTTCGAACCGCGTTTTCCCTTCTGGTGCGAGGAATTCGAGCCTTCCACCGAGGAGCCGATCCCCGAGCCGGCCGTCGCCGACCCCGACGGACCGCAACCCGTCGAACACTGCTGGATCTCCTGGGCCGACCTCGCCGACCCACCGACCGTGGCCGACCGCATCCGAACCACGTTCACCCGAGCCGCCCGCCGCACCGGAATCCGCCACTTCGACCTAGCCCGGATGTGACAGAAGGGCCCACCGCCGGTGGCGGTGAGCCCTTCGCAGACCCCCTACAGGAGGACCAGATGATGTCAGGCGTTCAGCGACGTGCCCGTCGAGCGAAGGTCCTCGCACGCCTCGGCGACGCGCTTCGCCATACCTTCCTCGGCCGCCTTGCCCCACGCGCGCGGGTCGTAGGCCTTCTTGTTGCCGACCTCGCCGTCGACCTTCAGTACGCCGTCGTAGTTGGCGAACATGTGCCCCGCCGCCGGCCGCGTGAACGCGTACTGCGTGTCGGTGTCGACGTTCATCTTGATGACGCCGTTGTCGACCGCCGCCCGGATCTCCTCGAGCGTCGAGCCGGACCCGCCGTGGAACACCAGGTCGAACGGGCGCTCCTTGCCGACCTTGGCGCCGACCGCGTCCTGGATCTCCGCGAGGATCTCCGGCCGCAGCTTCACCGCGCCCGGCTTGTAGACGCCGTGCACGTTGCCGAAGGTCAGTGCGGTCAGGTAGCGGCCGTTGTCACCGGTGCCGAGCGCCTCGACCGTGGCCAGGCCGTCCTCGACGGTGGTGTACAGCTTCTCGTTGATCTCGTTGGCGACACCGTCCTCCTCGCCGCCGACGACGCCGACCTCGATCTCCAGGACGATCTTCGCCGCGGCCGCCTGGGCCAGCAGCTCCTTGGCGATCTCCAGGTTCTCGGTCAGCGGCACCGCCGAGCCGTCCCACATGTGCGACTGGAACAGCGGGTTCTCGCCCCGGGCGACGCGCTCGGCGGAGATCGCCAGCAGCGGCCGGACGAAGCCGTCGAGCTTGTCCTTCGGGCAGTGGTCGGTGTGCAGCGCGATGTTCACCGGGTAGTTCTTGGCGACCTCGTGCGCGTAGGCGGCCAGCGCGACCGAACCGGTCACCATGTTCTTCACGGTGGAACCGGACAGGTAGTCGGCACCGCCGGTGGAGACCTGGACGATGCCGTCCGAGCCCGCCTCGGCGAAACCGCGGATCGCGGCGATCAGCGTCTGCGAGGAGCTGACGTTGATGGCCGGGTAGGCGAAGCGATTCTGCTTGGCCTTGTCCAGCATCTCGGCGTAGACCTCAGGGGTTGCAATAGGCATGTCTCGCGGTACTCCTCACAACACAGTTCTTGTGGGTTCGGCTCCAGTATTGCTGCCGGGCACTTCGTCGGATCCGGCGGCCCACCTTCCGAACCGGCCCGGTGGCCGGGGAGCATTCGGCAGGGATGTAGACCAGTTGATGAACAGGACAGGTCCAGTTCGTTGCGGCCCGATGACGACCGCGCGTCGAGCTCAGGCCGACCCGGTGCGCGGGCCGCGGGGGGTCAGGGCCATGTGCAGCCGGTAGCGGTCGGCGCGGTAGGCCGACCAGGACAGTTCGACGACCTTGCGGCCGGCGAAGGTGGTGCGCTCGAGGACCAGCAGGGGTGCCCGCCGGGCCACGCCGAGCACCCGGGCGACATGACCGTCGGCGTTGTCCGCCCGGACGGTCTGCTCACCGGAGGTGACGACGACGTCGTACTCACTGGCAAAGACGTCGTACAAGGTGCCGAGCTCGCGGCCGAGCAGGCCGGGGAAGAGCGCGGACGGGTAGTAGCCGACCTCGTAGGCCATCGGCGACGCGTCGGCCGTGCGGAGACGCTCGACCCGGATCACCTTGGTGCCTTTCGCGACCCGCAGGCCCTTCGCGGTCTCGTCGGAGGCCTCGATCTCGCTGGCCGACAGGACCACGGTCCCGGGCTCGAGCCCACGGGCCCGCATCTCCCGGGAGAACGAGGTGAGGTGCAACTGCGAGTCGACCTGCGGACCGGTGACGAAGGTCCCCTTGCCGTGCACCCGTTCGAGGGCGCCGGACTCGACCAGGTCGCTGATCGCCTGCCGGACGGTCACCCGGGAGACGTTCAGCTTGTCCACCAGGGCACGTTCGGAGGGGATCGGGTCCCCGGGATGCAGCTCGACGTCGATCAGCCGTTCCAGCACCGATCGGACCTGGGCCCGCTTCGTCGCCACCATGGAATCTCGATCCTCCAGACCTGGGCGGGTCTCGGGGGTGCCCCGGGACGCCGCTCACTGCTATCGTGCGCAGCATACCTGTTAAGACCAGATAGGACCAGTGATCGTAGTGGTGTCTGTCCCCGCCCAAGAGACCCGGATGGCGGCGGAGATCGCCGAGCAGCCGGCCGCGCTCGCCGCGACCTTCGAGCATGTTCTGCCGCTGCGGCACGACGTCACCCGGCTGGCCGCCGGGCGCCGGAACGTGATCTTCGTGGCGCGCGGATCGTCCGACAACGCGGGGGTCTACGGCCGCTACCTGACCGAGATCCACGCCGGCCGGCAGGCCTCACTGGCCGCGCCTTCGGTGGCCACGCTGTACGGCGCGAACCTGGACCTCTCGAACTCGCTGGTGGTCGCGGTCAGCCAGTCGGGCGCGACCCAGGAGATCGTCGACACGGCCGAGTGGGCGAAGCGGAACGGCGCGGCGATCGTCGGCATCACGAACGACGGCAACAGCCCGCTGGCCTCGACGGCCGACGTCGCCCTGATCACGCAGGCGGGCAAGGAACTCGCCGTACCGGCCACGAAGACGTACACGACGCAGCTGGCCGCGATCACGGTCGCCGTGGACGCGCTCGCGCCGCGGCCGGGGACGCTCGACGCGGACATCGCGCGGGTTCCGGACGCCGCGACCAAGATGCTGTCCGGGTCGGTCGAAGCGGCGGCGGACCTGCTGGCGGCGGCGCACGACGTGCTCGCGAGTGGTCGCGGACTGACGTTCGGCACGACGCTCGAGGTCGCGCTGAAGCTCGAGGAGACCTGCCTGCAGCCGGTCCGCGGACTCTCGTACGCCGACCTGAAGCACGGCCCGATCGCGGTCGTCGACTCCGACCTGGTGACGATCCTGGTCGCGGCAGGCGAGGGTCCCGCCCTGCCCGGGATGACCGAGCTGGCCGGCATCGTCCGCGAGAAGGGCAGCAAGATCCTCGGCATCGGCGGCGACCCCACGTTCGCCTCCCGCTGCGACGTGAACCTGGCCGGCCCCGACCTCCCTGAAACGCTGGCACCGCTCGCGCTGGTCATCCCGGCCCAACGCGCCATCGAACTCCTGGCCCGCAAACTCGGCCTCGACCCCGACGCCCCCCGCGGCCTCCGCAAGGTCACCCAAACCGACTAGGTCCTGTCTGGTGATCCAGCGCCGTAGCGAGGAGGTGCTCGGTGCGGTGCATCGGCGTGCGGGGGCGAAGGTCTCGATGCGGAGCATCGTGGCCTTTGCACCCGTGCGGCGAGGTGCCGTGCCGAGTGCCCCGCAGTAGGCGATGGATCACCAGACAGGACCTCGACAAAGTGCTCACTCGGTGAGCACTTTGGGTGGAATCGTGGTGGTCATCAACCGGGGCAGCACCTGAGAGAGGACCACCACGATGTTGCGAGGGTTTGCGACTGTCAGCTTCTACGCGGGCGACGTGAAGGCGGCACGGAGCTGGTACGAGGAGTTGCTGGGGATCGAGGCGTACTACGCCGTGCCGACCGCGGAGGAGCCGGCGTACGTCGAGTTCCGGTTCGGGGACTTCCAGTGCGAGCTGGGGATCATCGACGCCAAGTACGCGACGCACCAGGTCGGGCCGGTGGCGGCCGGGGCGATCGTCAACTGGCACGTCGACGACCTGGAGGGCACGCTCGCGCGGATGCTCGAGCTCGGGGCGACGCTGAACGAGGGAATCGTTGAGCGAGGCAACAACACGGGCTTCCGCACCGCGTCGGTCGTCGACCCGTTCGGCAACCTGATCGGCATCATGAACAACCCGCACTACCTGCAGATCCTCGAAGAACTGAAGGCCTGAGGCTGTTCAGAAGTCGATCCGCAGCACAGCGCGGCGTTTGCCGGGCCGGCTCACCTCGGTGAAGCCGGCGTCGGCGAACGTGCCGAGAGTGCCGACCGATCCGCCGTCGACGAAGTCCGGGTAGCCCTCCACCGCGCGGGCGCCGCGGTCACGGGCGAAGTCGGCGGCGGCCTGGGCGAGTGCGCGACTGATACCGCGGCGCCGGTAGCCGACGCGGGTGACGAAGCAGGTCACGGCCCAAACCGTCGTGTCGGCCTTGTGCTCGGTGCGGCCCACCCAGGGGACGCGGTTGTCACGGAGCAGCCTGGGGTGGTCGGCGCGCGAGGCGACGGCGCACCAGCCGACGGGCTCGCCGTCGAGGTACGCGATCAGGCCGCTCGTGGTCTTGGCCTTCGGGTTGCCGCAGGCGGTCTGGTCGCGCAGCCGGGCGGCGAGTTCCTCGGGCCCTTCCGAGGCCCAGGATTCCTTGGGCAGCATCCGGAATCGTTGGCAGGAGCAGCGCGCAGTGTCACCCCTGGTACCGAAGACCGCCTCGAGGTCCTCAGCGGTCGCCTCGTTCGCGGGGACGATGGTGAGCTGTTCCGGGGCGATCGGTTCTCGAGAGCCTGATGGGCGGGGCGTCCGCGGAGGTGCGGGGCGTTTCTCCCTCTCGGGCAGCGCGTCCAGCATGAGCCGGACGTCCACCGTGTCGCCTGCGTCCAGTCCGTGCGGCTTGCGTACTGCGTCCTTCAACGGGAGCACGTAACTGCCGTCCTTCGGCCACAGCGATGTCTTCCACTCGGTACTGCCGATCCGGGCGCGAATCGGCAGCATTCCCCAGCCGTAACTGGCGGCCGAGGCGACGGCGCGCAACGCGTCGCTCTCCTCCTCCGGCACGGGGACGAAGTAGTACGGCGCCGGTCCGCGCCACTCGATGACCTCGCCGCTGAACGACTGCTCCATGCGTTTCTCCTATGTCAAGCCGCGGCTGGGAGTCCGGTGGCGGCCGTGGTTGAAGGGTTGTTTTTGAGGGTGTTGAACACGACGCGGGCGAGGCGCCGTTTGAGGCAGCGCAGGGCCTCGGTCTTGGTGTCGCCGGCTGCGAGGCGTTTGTCGTAGTAGGTCTTGCCGAGGCCGTCGCGACGGATCTGGGTGACCGCGATGCGGTGCAAGGCGGCGTTGAGTTGGCGGTTGCCGGACTTGTTCAGCCGGACCCGGCCTTTGGTGTGTCCGGACCAGACCGGGATCGGTGCGGCCCCGGCGTGCATGGCGTACTTGGCCTCGTGAGCGAACCGGGCGATCCCGGCGGTCTCACCGACGATCTTCGCCGCGGTCAGCGCGCCACAGCCGGACAGCTCGAGCAGCGCGGGAGCCTGGACAACTGCCAGGGCGGCGATCTCCTTCTCGAGCGCGTTCACCCGCCCGGTCACCGCGTCGATGTCGGCGAGGAGCTCGCGGGCCAGCCGCGCATCGATCCCGGACCGGCCGGCCAGGAACTCCGCGAGCTGGCGGCGGGTGGCGGCTCGCTTCAGCGCCTTCGGTGCCGGGTCCACGGTGGGGTCGATCCGGTGCAGATGCCAGCGGAATCGGTTGATGACCTGGGTGCGCTGAGCGACCAGATCATCGCGGTGATCGACCAGCAACTTCAACTCCCGCGACGCCTCGTCATGGCTCGCCTCGTCATGGCTCGCCTCGGGCAGGCCGGGCTCGCGCAGCACGGCCCGGGCGACCGCGAGCGCGTCGATCGGGTCGGACTTGCCACGGGTGCGGGCAGTACGGCGTTGTTCGGCCATCATCTTCGGCGGCACCCGCACCACCTGCTGCCCGGCATCGAGCAGGTCGATCTCCAGTCGCGCGGACAGGTGACGGCAGTCCTCGATACCCCACCTCACCCCGACACCCTCAGCCCCGAACTCACGCTGGACCCATCGGACGGCCTTGTCATGACCGGATGTGTCGGCCTTCACCGTGAGTTCGCCGAGCTTGCGCCCGGTGTCGTCGACCGCGACGAACGTGTGCGTCCGCTTGTGCACATCGGTACCAACAACAACCATGGAGGCTGCCTCCTTCACTCAGATGCGAGGGACGGTTGGACCGGCCGGCGGACACATCTCAGTCGGGGGCGGTGCCACGCTCCTATCAAGTCACGCCGGCCGGCTCCTTCACACCCGGTGCCGGCAAAACGCATGCTCGCCAGACCCGAAGGCCGGCACGGATGCTATGAGCCAGACACCAGGTGCTCAGGATCCAACCACCGCGCGAGCGGCAACATCACCCTGACACTGAGTCAGATGCTAGGCCCGGTTCCGGACAGACCACTTCCGGATTCGGAGCCTCTCTCAGAAATTGCCGCGGTGCGTCAGGGCGGTGGTGATCTGAGCGGCGGCTTGCTGCAGGTGCGGAAGGAACTCTTCGCAGAGGGACGTCGAGGTTGAGCGGGAGGCGTGGGCCGAGACGTTGAGTGCGGCGATGATGCGGCCGCGGGAGTTGTGAATGGGGGCGGCGATCGAGCGGAGGCCGAGTTCGAGTTCCTGGTCTACAAGGGCGTAGCCGTCGGCGCGGGCCTGGGTGATGCTGGCGCGGAGGTCGTCCGGGGCCGTGATCGTGCGATCGGTGAGCGGCTCGGCCTGCAGCGTTTCGAGGTACGCCGTGAGGTCCTCGTCGGGCAACGCGGAAAGGAGGACTCGGCCCATCGAGGTCGGGTACGCCGGCAGCCGGGCACCGACCCCGAGGGCGACGGTCATGATGCGGCTGGTCGGTACGCGGGCGACGTACACGATGTCCGGGAGGTCGAGGGTCGCGATCGAGCAGGACTCGCGGGTCTTGGCGCTCAGTTCCTCCATGAACGGGCCGGCGAGTTCGCCGAGATCCAGGGAGGACAGGTACGCCCAGCCGAGGGCGAGGACGCGCGGGGTGAGGGAGAAGCGGCGGTTGTCGCTGCGGACGTAGCCGAGTTCCTCCAGCGTGAGCAGGATCCGGCGCGCTGTCGCGGGCGTGATGCCGACCTCCCGCGCCACCTCGCTGAGGGTCAGCGAGGGCGCTTCGGTCGAGAACGCGCGGATCACGGCGAGGCCTCGCTCCAGACCCTGCAGAAACGTGCCCGTAGACGCGTCACCCGGCATCGGCTAGCCTGCATTTCGTTGAAAGAAGAACTATTCGCTGAGCGAAATCCTAGCGGAGCTGCCGATGCCTCGTCCAGTCGAGCCTGGTGCTGGGTTCGCGCACACGTTCCTGCCCGGGCGGGTGGTGTTCGGAGCCGGCACGCTCGACCGGGTCGCGGCCGAGGTCGAAGCGCTCGGCGTACGGCGGGCGCTCGTGGTGGCAACGAACTCCGCGCGCACCGCGGCCGACGTGGTCGAACGTCAGTTAGGCGATCGCTTCGCCGGCCGGATCGACGGCGTGGCACAGCACGTCCCCACAGAGGTCGCCGAGGACGCGCGCACCAAGGCACGTGAGACTGGAGTGGATGGGGTCGTCGCCATCGGCGGAGGCTCCGCAATCGGCCTCGCCAAAGCCATCGCCCTCACGAGCGACCGTTCTCCAGCAAGCACAGGCGGGCCGGCTGTGGGAAGCCGCGACGTGGTAATCGTCGCCGTGCCCACGACCTACGCGGGGTCTGAGATGACGCCCGTTTGGGGTGAGACAACCGAAGGTCGCAAGAACACTGGGACTGACTTGCGGGTGCTGCCGCGGGTGGTGGTTTATGACCCGATGTTGAGTCGTGGGTTGCCATTGAAGGTGACGGCAGCGAGTGTGGCGAATGCGATCGCGCATTGTGTGGAGGCGGTCTGGACACCGAAGGCCGATCCGATCACGGAGCTGACCGCGGTGGAAGGACTGCGGGCGTTGAGCAGCGGATTGCGGGGCGTGCTGGGCGCCCCAGACGACTTAGATGCTCGAAGCAACCTTCTGTACGGCGCCTGCTTGGCCGGCTCGGCGTTGGCGACGGCCGGCACCGGCCTGCATCACAAGTTGTGCCATCTGCTGGGCGGCACCTACAACCTCCCGCACGCAGAGACTCACGCAGCGGTACTTCCTCAAGTTGCCCGCGTTAACGCTTCCTCAGTCCCACAAGCGAAAACGCGACTGGAAGCCGCCTTGGGCACAACAGACCTTGCAGGCGGATTGTTCGACCTGTTCGAGGCAGCGGGGGTGCCCACGAGTTTGCGAGAACTGGGCCTGACCGAGGTGCACGTCGCGGAAGCAGCCGCGGCGTTCAAGCCGACGGACAACCCGATCCCGGTGACGGAGGACCTGGTGCGGGAGATCCTGACCCGCGCCTGGTCCGGTACGCGACCTTGATGAGCGAGGAGACCGATGGACCTGCAAGGCGATGACCTGACCGCAGCCGTGGTGGCCAGCTTCGGGGACAGCGCGAGCGGCCGCTACCGGGAGGTGATGGGCGCCCTCGTGCGCCACCTGCACGCGTTCGCACGCGAGGTGGATCTCACCGAGGACGAGTACTTCACCGCGATCGACTTCCTCACCAGGACTGGTCAGATCTCGACCGGCACGCGACAGGAGTTCGTGCTGCTGGCCGACGTACTCGGGCTGTCGATGCTCACGGTCGGACTCGGGAACCGGAAGCCGCCCGAGGCCACGCAGTCCACCGTGTTCGGACCGTTCTTCGTCGAGGGATCTCCCGAGATACAGCTCGGTGGCGACATCTCGAACGGCGCCCCTGGACAGCCGTGCCTGGTGAGCGGGCGTGTCCTCAACACCAAGGGCGAGCCGATCCCACAGGCGCTCGTCGAGACCTGGCAGGCCGATGAGGACGGGTTCTACGACGTACAGAAGGAGCTCGACGGTCCGCAGAACCGCGCCCATCTGACAACCGATGCCGATGGCAGCTACCGGTTCTGGGCGGTCAAGCCGGTCGCCTATCCGATCCCTGACGACGGGCCGGTCGGCGAGTTGCTCCGCGCGGGCGGTCGCGGCCCGATGCGTCCGGCGCATATCCACTTCATGGTCACGGCCCCCGGGTACAGCCGCCTGATCACCCATGTCTTCGCGGCAGGCGACGAATACCTCGACACCGACGCGGTCTTCGGCGTCAAGCAGTCGCTCATCGCCGACTTCGCCGAACACCCGGCCGGCACCGAGGCCCCCGACGGCAGTACGCCGGAACAGCCCTACTTCACCGTCACCTACGACCTGGTGCTCGCCACCACCGCGGAGGCCCAGCAATGATCACCACAGACGTTCTCATCGTCGGTAGTGGCCCGGCCGGCGGCGCCGCCTCCCTCTTCCTGTCCACGTACGGCGTCGACAACATCGTCCTGACCCGGTACGGCTGGACCGCCAACACGCCCCGCGCGCACATCACGAACCAACGCACGATCGAGTTGATGCGCGACGTCGGCATCGAGGACCAGGTCGTCGACAAGGGCACCGCGCACGACCTGATGGGCCAGACCGCGTTCTGCACCAGCCTGGCCGGCGAGGAGATCGGCCGGATCCGCACGTGGGGCACGCATCCACGCCGCCTGGCCGACTACACGGAGGCGAGTCCCTGCCTGCCGATGGATCTCCCCCAGACGCTCTTCGAGCCGATCCTGGTCAGTACGGCCGCCAGTCGCGGCGCGCGGCTCCGCTTCAACACGGAGTACGAAAGCTTGGAGCAGGACGACGAGGGCGTCACCGCCACGGTGCGGGACCGGCTGAGCGACACGACGTACCAGATCCGCGCCAAGTATCTGATCGGTGCGGACGGCGGGCGGAGCAAGGTTGCCCAGGACATCGATCTGCCGATGGCCGGTGCGATGGACATCGAGGGTTCGATGAACATCGTGTTCGAGGCCGACCTGAGCCGGTACGTCGCGCATCGCCCGAGCGTTCTGTACTGGGTCCTCCAGCCCGGCGCGCAGATCGGCGGGATCGGCGCCGGCCTCGTCCGGATGGTCCGCCCGTGGAACGAGTGGCTGATCGTCTGGGGCTACGACATCAACCAGCCCGCCCCGGTGGTCGACGAGGCGATGGCGACCGAGATCGTGCACAACCTGGTCGGCGACGACACGATCGACGTGAAGCTGAAGGGTACGTCGGTCTGGAGCGTCAACCACATGTACGCCGAGAAGATCTCGAAGGGCCGCGTCTTCTGTATGGGTGACGCGATCCACCGGCACCCGCCGAGCAACGGCCTCGGCTCGAACACCTCGATCCAGGACGCGTACAACCTGGCCTGGAAACTCGCGCTGGTCCTCAAGGGCCAGGCCGCGCCCGAGCTGCTGCAGAGCTACGAGGCCGAGCGCGCCCCGATCGCGCGGCAGATCGTTGACCGCGCCAACAAGAGCCGCAACCAGTTCGGCCAGATCTTCCGGGCGCTCGGCATGACGCCGGACGCGCCGGCCGGGCGGACGATCGAGTCACGCAAGGACGACACGCCCACCGCAGCCGCGCAGCGCGAGGAGCTGCGGAAGGCGATCGAGCTGAAGGACTACGAGTTCAACGCGCACGGTGTCGAGCTCGGGCAGCGGTACCGGTCGTCCGCCATGGTCGACGACGGTACGCCGGAACCGCAGTACGAACGGGATCACGAGCTGTACTACCACCCGACAACCTGGCCCGGCGCCCGGATCCCGCACTGCTGGCTGACGCGGGGAACGGACACCGTGAGCACGCTGGACGTGGTCGGGAAGGGCCGGTTCACCCTGCTCACCGGTATCGGTGGCGACGCGTGGGTGAAGGCGGCGCAGTCCGTGTCCGAGCAACTCGGCGTACCGATCGAGCCGTTCGTGATCGGTCCGGGCCGTGAGCTCGACGACCTGTACGGCGACTGGGCGCGGGTGCGCGAGATCCCGGACGAGGGCTGTCTGCTCGTCCGGCCCGACGCGCACATCGCGTACCGCGCGTTCGACCAGCCCGACGATCCGACGGAAACGCTCCGACGGGCGGTCGGTGCGGTCTTAGGCCGCTGAGGAGGCGGCGGCCTCGCGGAGGATGCGGTCGAGGATCTCCGAGATCTCCGCGGTTTCGGCGTCCAGCAAGGTGATCAGAGCGACCCGCGAGGTCTCCGACCGCGCCTCCAGGGCTGCCGCGCTCAACGCGCGCACGGTGCCCAGCTCGTGTATCAGTTCGTCCCACAGAGTGTTCATCAGCAAACCCCCATGTGTCCCGTCACCTTGTCCAGCGCGACGAGAAGCCTCACTTCTGTCTTACCGAGAACAACGGGCGCAAGCGGAGGAAGGTTACGGACTTGTCAACAATTCCCAGCTGTGGGCGGGGACGGGCGGAGTGTCCGCGAGCGGGAAGCGCTGCTCCTGGTCCGAGATGTTCAGCAGCAGGAGGACCGATTCCTCACCGTGGGTGCTCCGCAGCGCGATCGTCTCGTTGGTCAGATGCTCGACGGTTGTCCGCGCCCGGGTCAGCCACGGATGGCGACGCCGTACGCCGATGAGTTCCTGGTGCAGGCGGTACGTCGGCAGGCCGTACGGCGCCAGCTCGTCGGGTGACCCGGGGAACGCCGGCCGGATGGCATCGTCACCGCCGGCGCGATCCTCCTTGAGACCGCGGAACGCCTGCTCGTCACCCGAGTAGACGCTCGGTACGCCGGCGACCGTGAACAGGATCGCGAGCGCGTGGCCGAGGTGGCGTTCGTCCTCGAGCCGGGTCGCGAGGCGGGTCACGTCGTGGTTGCCGACGAACGTCTGCGGGACGAACGTGTCGAGCAGCGCGTTGTGCCGGCCGAGCGCGTACGAGAGCTCGTAGAAGTTGCGATCGTTCAGCGAACTCCAGATCGCCTTCCAGAGCTCGTACTGCGTGACGGAATCGAGCCCGCTCTTCTCGACGTACGCGGCGTAGTCGCCGTGGATGACCTCACCGAAGTACCAGGTGTCGCGGTCCCGCGGCAGCACGTCGCGCCAGAACTCGGCCGGTACGGCGTACGCCACGTCGAGACGCCACGCGTCGACACCGCGGTCGTTCCAGAACCGCACGACGTCACCGACGTACTGCGCGACCTCGGGGTTGCTGTGGTCGAGCGCCACCAGATGTTCATGACCTTCGAAGGTGTCGAGGCCATCGCGGCGGAACCACTCCGGGTGGGCAAAGGAGCGGGCGACGTGGTTGAAGACGCCGTCGAGGGCGACCCGGAGACCGCGGGCGTGCGCCTGGGCGATCAGGCGGTCGAAGTCGGCGTCGTCGCCGAGACGCGGGTCGATCCGGAAGTGGTCGACGGTGTCGTAGCCGTGGGTTTCGGAGGCGAAGACGGGACCGAGAAGGAGCCCGTTGCAGCCCAGCTCGATCGCGTAGTCGAGCCAGTTCTCCACCTGTGGCAGGCGATGCACGACCGCCTGCTGGGCCGTGGCCTCGGCCGCAGTGAATCGGAGCGGGTAGATCTGCCACCAGATCGCGTGATCAGGCCACATGTCGCCTCCTCAGAACCAGAGTAGGAAGAATCGCGATCAGACAGCCGATCACGGTGTCGATCAGGCGGTACCCGATCGTCGAGAGTCCAGGCGTACGGCCGAGGTCCATCAGGAGAACGACGAGCGGGGTCATGACGGTGGCGTAGGCCGCGTAGTTGCGTTCCTTGAGCAGCGGGCGTAGTCCGGCGAGGACGCTCACCACCGCCACGATCGCCCACGACGGCGGCACCCAGAAGACGAGTGCGCCGCCGATGAGTACGCCGGCGCACGTACCAAGACAGCGTTGCGTTGCCCGAAGCAACGATCCGCCGCGGCGCCGGACCACGATCACCACGGCGAGCGCGATCCAGTACCCCTTCTCCTGATGCCACAGCACGCCGATCACCTCGGCCACCGCGAGCGCAGGCACCAGGCGTACGGCGTACTGCCATCCCTCGAAGCGATGCAGGTTTCCCCACCAACGTCGCCACAACTGCCGGTACGTCGGTACGCCGCCGGCCGGGGCAACCGGTACCGAGAACGCGGCGGCCGCGAGCCCGAGCAGGATCGCCCACGCCACCCCGCCCGCAAACCACCGAGCGACCTCCCAGGCGGCCCCACTCAGCCCGGTCGCCATCACGAGAAACGTGATGAACCGTGCCGTCGCATCAGCCATCCACCGACTGAACCCACCAACCACCGCCGCAACCGCAGCCAGCAGCACGACACCCGCCGCGGTCACCCACCCACGACCTCCCAACCACGCCCCGACCAGCGCGGCCCCGGTCACCACCACCCCCACACGACTTTGAGCACCGACCAACCACGCAAACGGTCTGCGAACGGTTGGTGGGCGCACAAAGTTGACGGCCAGGGCGCCGAGGGCGGCGAAGGAGGCGTGCGCGAGGTGGCCGGTGATCACGCCGTACGTGATGGGTGCGGCCATCGCGAGGGCCGCGGTCACCAGCTGGGCCGGGACGACAGGCGTGTCCCTGGACCAGTGGATGAACATGCACGCTCATAGTAAGCTGAGCTTAGCATTCTCAAGCGTCAGCTAGCTTGAAGGACAGTAAATGGAAGCTTATGAAACGGCCGTTGCGCTCCGGACGGGCCAGTACGCGGTTGGCGTTGCGGTTGCGGGCCGAGCGGGTCGGAGACGGGCTGGGGAGCACAGGGGTCGCGGTGCTCGGGCAGCTGCATCGGCGTGGGGCACTGACGGCGAGCGAGATCGCCGCGGCCGAGCGGGTGCAGCCGCAGTCGCTGACGCGGGTGCTGGCGAGTCTCGAGGAGCAGCAGCTGATCTCGCGGCAGCAGGACACGCACGACCGGCGACGGCACACGATCGAGCTGACCGATCGCGGGCGGCAGCTGCTCAAGGACCACATGAAGAGCTCGGACGACTGGCTCGCCGAGGCGATCGCCGAGCGGCTCAATCCCACCGAGCGCGCAGTACTGCAGCTGGCAGCCGGAATTCTCGATCAGCTGCTCGACGGCTGACCGAACGTGTGCCGGCGGATCCAGGCGTGCATCGCGATCGCGGCCGCCGCGCTGGCGTTGATGGAGCGGGTCGAGCCGAACTGAGCGATGGACAGCACGGACGTGCAGATCTGGTGCGCGTCGTCGGTCAACCCGGGTCCCTCCTGACCGAAGAGCAGGACGCACTCCCGGGGCAGGTCGTACGTCTCCAACGGCACGGACCCCGGCAGGTTGTCGATCCCGAGCACCGGCAGCCCGCGCTCGGCGGCGTACGTCGCGAGGTCGGACAGCTCCGGCTGGTGGCGGACGTGCTGGTAGCGGTCGGTGACCATCGCGCCGCGGCGGTTCCACTTCCGGTTGCCGACGATGTGGACCTCCGACGCGAGGAACGCGTTCGCGGTCCGGACGACCGATCCGATGTTCAGGTCGTGCTGCCAGTTCTCGATCGCGACGTGGAACGGGTTCCGCTGCCGGTCCAGGTCCTCGACGATCGCCTCGAGCTTCCAGTACCGGTACTTGTCCACGACATTGCGCCGGTCCCCGGCCTCGAGCAGCTCCGGATCCAGCCGCGGGTCGTCCGGCCGGTCGCCCTCCCAGGGCCCGACCCCGACCTCGCTCGGGCCCACCATGTCCGCTCCCCGTACGTCGCCGATCAGCTCATGCACAGGTTGGGACGCTACCCTGTCCGCGTGCTTCCTCTTGTCGCGATGCTGATGCCCAACTGGATGGACCCGGAGTACCTCCTGCACTGGATGGGGAACTGGGCCCTCTGGGGCACGCTGCTGGTGGTGTTCATCGAGTGCGGGGTGCTGTTCCCGATCCTGCCCGGTGACTCACTGCTGTTCGCCGTCGGCCTGTTCATCGCGCAAGGCTCCATCGACGTACCGCTCTGGCTGGCCTGTGTGCTGCTGACGATCGCCGCGTTCCTCGGCAACGTCTCCGGCTACTACATCGGCCGGGCCCTCGGTACGTCGTTGTTCCGCAATCCGAACGCCCGGTTCCTGAAACCGAAGTACATCGAGCAAACGCATGAGTTCTTCGAGCGGTACGGTCCGCGCGCCCTGGTGATGGCGCGCTTCGTGCCGATCGTCCGGACGTTCATCACGATCGTGGCCGGCGCCGGGAAGATGGACCCGAAGAAGTTCTTCCTCTGGACCGGGGTCGGCGCGGTGATCTGGGCGCCGGGCATCACGGTGCTCGGCCACGCGCTCGGCAACGTCGAGTTCATCCACAAGAACCTCGAGGCCGCGCTGATCCTGCTGGTGCTGATCTCGCTGATCCCGATGGTCGTCGAGTACCTCCTGGCCCGCCGGCGCAACCGCAACAACAAGTCCGGCGACGCCCCTAAGCACGCCGCACCGAAGCACCCGGTGAGCAACGGTCAGTGACCGAAAGGAAAGTGCGGCTCCGACCAGACCCAGTCGGTGCTGAGTAGCGACAGGTCGGCGGCCTCGACCGGTCCGGTCGGCAGCGGTCCGACCACCTGACCGGAACCGAGTGAGCAAGCCACCCGGATCCGGTCTGCCGCCTGGTACCAGACCAGCGCCCCCCGTGGCGCCGCCCCTTCACGGAGCAGGGCGTGGTGGTCGAGCCACCGAACCGCGTCGGCCGCGTCGTGCCAGCCGCTGTCGTGCGCATAACCGAAAGCCATCCGCTGGAACTTCAGCGGCCAGTCCAGCCAGGCCGCCGATCCGACGCGCTCCACCTGCCAGTTGAGCGCCGCCTCGGTGTCCCGCGGGTTTGCCACCCGCGGGACGTTCCGGCGTTCCACGACTACGTCCCCCCAGGCCATAGGTCCTCCCCGATCCCCCGTCCTCGGCCTACGTGCCGTGGCATAGTCAGAATGTTGCCGGGCCCGAATACAGCCGCCGTACATTCACGGCATCAGCCGGCCGCGGCCCCTGCTTCGAACCCGGCGAGCATGCGGCGGCAGTCGGCTGCCGCTCCGTCGTTCCCGGCCTGCTGCCACACGCGGGCAGCGCGTTCGAGGGTACGGCGGGCGTTGTCCAAGCTGCCTGTGGACAGGTAGAGCTCGCCGAGGTGCTGCGCCGCCTCGCCCTCGACGCTGCGATCGCCCAGCCGGTGACCGATGTCCATCGCGTCCAGCAGGATCCTGCGCGCCGCGGCCACCTCACCGCGCTCCATCAGCGCCTGCCCGAGCAGAGCCCGGGTGTACGCCGCACAGTGGTCGTCACCCATCCCGTCGAAGATCGCCAGCGCCTTCCGCAGTTGCCGGACCGCCTCGTCGTGCCGTCCTTGATGGACGCGGAGGTCCGCGATCCGTCGCCGTACCTTGGCTTCCCGGTGCGCGTCGGCCCGCCGTACGGCGATCAGGAACGCCTGGGCCAGGAGACGCCGGGCAGTGACCAAGTCGCCGCGGGCCAGGTAGATGTTCGCGGCCGCGGTCCGGGCCAGGGCCTCCGCGTTGGCGTTCCCGTCCTCCACGAACGCCTCGATCGCCTTCTCGTACTGCTCCAGGCCCTTGTCGCGCTCGCCGCGTTCCCGCAACCAGGTGCCGAGCCCGACGGCCGCGACACCTTCGCCGAGCCGGTCGCCGACCTCCGCGAACGCCTGCGCGGCCGCGTCGAAGTGCCGGCGCGCGGTCTCCCAGTCGTCCTGGTAGACGGCGAGCTGGCCGAGGTTCCGGTGCATGATCGCCTCGCCGCGCCGGTCGCCGCACGCGACCGCGCTGAGCAGTCCCTGCTGGTGCGAGCCGTTCCAGTCGTCGAACCCGGCCCGCAGGTCGAGGTACGGCCCCCATGCCGCCGCGATCCGCCACGCGTGCTCGTGCAGCCCGTTCTGCGCCGCGGCGCGGATGGCCGGCACGAACGTACTGCGCTCGCTGTCGAACCACGCGATCGCGTCGGTCTCGGTGAACGGCGACGGGTCCGGCGCCGTCAACGGCCCGGTGTGCTCCAGTACGCCGAAGTACTCGAAGGACAGCGCCGTTGTTGGCGCGCCGGATCTTGTTCAGGATCGCGTCGACCACGGCCTCGACGTCGCGGACCGCCTGCGCCTTCTGCTCGTCGTCGCCGACGCCGAGCGCGTGCAGCCGCAGGAGGTCGTGGACGCGGTAGCGCGCCGTACCGCGATGGTCGACCGAGCTGATCCGGACCAGGTTGACCTCGATCAGCCGATCCAGACTGCGTCGTACGGCGGCCGGCGACGCGACCGCCTCGAGCGCACGCGCGGAGAAGACACCCACCGCGAAGTGACCGATCAGCCGGTACAGCCGGGCTTCCTCCGTACTCAGCGCGCCGTAGCTCAGGTCCGCGCTGGACCGTACGGCGAGTTCGCCGATGCTCAGCTCGTCCAGCCGCGACGTCTCGTCCCGCAACCGCCGCGCCAGCTCACGTGCGCTCAGATCGGGCCGCTGTGCCAGGCGGCTGCCGACGATCCGGATCGCCAGCGGCAGGTTCGCGCACGCCGCCAGGATCTCCTCGGCCTCGGGCGAGGACGGGTCGATCCGGCCGGCGCCGGCGACCGATGCCAGCAGGAGGGCTGCCTCGCGGTCGTCGAACGTGTCGAGCGGCGTACTGTCCGCACCTGCCAGATCCATCAGCCGGTTGCGACTTGTCACGACGACGGCCGAGGCGCCGGTACCAGGCATCAGCGGCAGTCACCTGACTGGCGGTGGCCACGTCGTCGAGGATGATCAGCACGCGGCGGCTGGCCAGCTCGGAACGCAGCATCGCGGACCGCCGGTCCGGGTCGGTCGGGATCGCGTAGTCGGGCAGGTTCAGGCTGAGCAGCAGATCGGTCAGCGCGGCAGCCGGGTCGCGCGGATGCGTCGCGCCGTGCATGTCCAGGTAGATCTGCCCGTCCGGGAAGTACTCCCGGACCAGGTGCCCGAGCCGTACGGCCAGTGAAGTCTTCCCTGTCCCCGGCGCACCGGAGATGACAGCGATCGGCGGCCGCACCGGGTCGCGACCGCAGACCAGGTCGCGCAGCTCGTCGAGGAGCTCCTGCCGGCCGCTGAAGTCGGCCAGGTCGAGCGGGAGCTGGCTCGGCGGCCGCAGCGGATCGGTCAGCTCGGGCGCGGCCATCGGTCCGGGTTGTGCGGTCGGTCCCGGGCGTTCCGCCGTACGGTCCGCGGGAATGCCCGGGTTGGGCCAGTTGGCCGAGCGGCCGTTCTCGGCGCGGGCGCCGGCGGCCTCCAGTTCCGGACCGGGCTTGATGTCCAGCTCGTCGGCGAGCGTCTGCACTGCCTTCGCGTACGCCGCTCGCGCCTCACCCACTCGCCCCGCGGCGACCAGTGCGTCGACGAGCCGCCGCCAGAGCTGCTCGTCGTACGGGTCGTCGGTGAGGCGTGCACTCAGCAGTACGGCGGCACCACTCGCGTCGCCGTACTCGAGCCGCAGGTCCAGCAGGCTGTCGACGAGCCCGCGGTGCTGCGCCTCCAGGCGGGAGATCGAGCCCTCCCACGCCGCGGGCATCGGCAGGTCCTCGAGCGGGCGGCCGCGCCACAGCGAGTGCGCGCGGGACAGCACCTGCATCGCCTGCCGGCCGTCGCCCTGGTCGCGGAGGTGGCCGCCCTCGGCGAGCAGCGACTCGAAGAGGCTGGCGTCGAGCTCGTCGACACCGACCTCGATGCTGTAGCCGGCGGCCGAGGTGTCGATCGGCGCGGGCAGCCCCGCGTCCTGCAGTACTCCGCGGAGCGCCCTGACGTACGTCCGGATGTTCGCGGTCGCGGACCGCGGCGGGGTGTTCTCCCAGAGCGCGTCCGCGATCAGGTCGGTCGAGACGAACCGGTTCGGGTGCAGCAGCAGGGTGGCGAGCAACTGGCGCGGTTTGGCGGCCTTGAGCGGCTGGCCCGGGACGTGAACGAGCCGCAGAGGTCCGAGGATCCCGTACCTCAGGCTGTCCACTCGTCCGACCTCTCTCCACTCTGGAACCGCTCCTGTCGTGAGCCGATGTACGCCGGATGTATCTCAGTCCGGCACTGTAGTCACAGGTACCGGGGGGAGGGCAGGCCCGGAGGTGGCGACTTGACCGCCGTCACACCGGGCCTGGCACTGGGAGAGAGTCCGGGATCGGGGGTCCTGGACTACGGGGAACCGGTGCCTACTGGCCACCGGTGAATGGCGGCTGTCCGTCCTGTGGCGCGGGGGAACCCGCAGGCGGCCCGCCCACCGGTGGCTCTCCCTGGTACTGCCCCGGCTGCCCCGGCGCGGGGTACTGCCCCGGCTGACCCTGGTACGGCGGCTGCTGGGCCGGCTGCTGGTAACCGCCCGGAATCTGCTGCGGCGGCGGGTAGTTGCCCTGGTCCCCCGGCATCTGCGGGTGGATCTGACCCGACGACGGCGCACCCGGCTGCATCTGCGGCGGCGCCTGCTCCCCGGCGACCGAGCCGATCGTGCCGAACGAGACCTGCGGCACCGCGCGGACCTGCTCGTCCTTGACCTCGAAGTAGCCGGCCTTCTCGAACTTGAAGCCGCCCGCGATCAGGTTCGACGGGAACGCCTCGATCCGGGTGTTGTAGTCGCCGACGTTCGCGTTGTAGAACCGGCGGCCGGCCGCGATCCGGTCCTCGGTGTCGGTCAGCTCGCGCTGCAGACCGAGGAAGTTCTGGTTCGACTGC
The DNA here is from genome assembly GCA_963822475.1 of uncultured Actinomycetota bacterium. Taxonomy (GTDB): domain Bacteria; phylum Actinomycetota; class Actinomycetes; order Propionibacteriales; family Kribbellaceae; genus Kribbella. Next base: position 1,280,974 of record CAWGHT010000003.1, on the reverse strand, counting down.
AGCTGCGGGTACTGCTCGACCGAGATCATCATCTGACGCAGCGCGCCGGACAGCTGACCCTCCGCTGCGGCCCGCTGCTCCGGGTTGGAGCCCTGCACGTTCACCGCCTGGGTGCGCAGCCGGGCGACCTCCTCGAACACGTGCCGCTCGTGCGCCGCGTACGCGCGCACGGTCTCGACCAGGTTCGGGATCAGGTCGTACCGGCGGTGCAGCTCGACGTCGATCTGCCGCCACGACTCCTGGATCAGGTTCCGCTGCTTGACGAACCGGTTGTACGACGTGATCAGCATGATCGCCAGAATGACGATCACCGCGACGATCACGATGATGACCCAAACCATGACGAGCTCCCGAGAGTTGGCAGTGCTGGGAGCGACTCTACGGGTAGCCGGGTCCGCCCGGCGGGGGCTGCTGACCGCGCGGGTCGACGCCCGCGTAGTCGCGCCAGACGTACCCCGGAACGTTCAGCGCGACCTGTTCGAGCAGCCCGAGGCGGTTCAGCACCTCGTTCGGGTTGTGCGCGCCGCTGTCCCAGCCGACCAGCGAATTCCCCTCGAAGCGCCAGCCGATCTCGCCGCGGGCGAGCAGCATCTCCATCATCCGCGGCGTCACCACGGCGTGCCCGAACCGCTCGTCGTCGGCCTTGACCCGGAACGCGCGGTTGAACTGCTCGCTCTCGAACTGGATGTCCCGGAAACCGAGCGCGTTGGCCACCGCGCCGCCGAAGATTCCCTCGTGCGTCACCTCGAGATGCGGCAGCGGGCCCGGCAGTTGCAGCACGACGACACCGAAGTTGTGGGTGGTGGTCCGTCGCTGACCTTTCCCGTTCGTGGTGTGGGTCTGGTAGCTGTAGTCGAACGCAACCATCTGGTGACCGTTGAACGGCCCCGACAGCACGTTCTTCGCGCGCCGGTTGTCGCCGGTGCGGAACGGCGAACCGGCCCACCGACCGGCGAGCGAGTTGTTGACCGGCGCGTACGACCAGCCGTACTGGGCGGCGAGACCGGCGAACATCTCCCGGCGCTTCTTCGCCCGGTAGTAGTTGAAGTAGAAGAGGCCGACACCGACGACGATCGCCAGCAGGACGAACAGAAGAGTGCTGCTCTCCATCAGAGCCCCAGGTCCTCGAGACCGAACACCGACCGGTACTCCAGGCCCTCCGCCTCGACGCGTTCCTGCGCGCCGGTCGCCCGGTCCACGATCACCGCGACCGCGACCACCTCGGCCCCGGCCTCACGCAACGCCTCGACCGCGGTGAGCACCGATCCCCCGGTCGTCGAGGTGTCCTCGACCGCGAGCACCCGGCGGCCCTTCACGTCCGGTCCCTCGATCCGCCGCTGCAGACCGTGCGTCTTCTCGGCCTTCCGTACGACGAACGCGTCGAGCGTCCGCCCCTCCTGGGCCGCCGCGTGCAGCATCGACATCGCGACCGGGTCCGCGCCGAGCGTCAGTCCGCCGACAGCGTCGTACTCCAGGTCCTTGGTCAACTCGAGCATCGCCGGGCCGATCAGCGGCGCCGCGGCCGCATCGAGCGTGATCCGGCGCAGGTCGACGTAGTAGTCAGCTTCCTTACCCGACGCCAGCGTCACGCGACCATGCACGATCGCCTTGCCCTTGACCTGCTCCAGCAGTCCGTCCCGGTCGTAGCTCATGAGCCTTGAGCTTAGATCACGCGCGGGGCGCGCCTGGTATGCAGTTGACCTGTAAAGGCTGTGTACGACGTGTCGATGGACGGGGATGGTTGCCCGGGACGACGATGTGGGCATGAAGGCGCTCGTGAAGGCTGAGGCCAAGCCCGGTCTGTGGTTGCAGGACGTCCCGGAGCCGAAGATCGAGGCCGACGAGGTCCTGATCAAGGTGCTCCGTACCGGGTTGTGCGGCACCGATCTGCACATCCAGAGCTGGGACCACTGGGCGCAGAAGAACGTGCCGGTACCGATGGTGACCGGGCACGAGTTCTGCGGTGAGGTGGTCGAGGTCGGCGTGGGCGTCCGTGACGTCGCGGTCGGCGACCTGGTCAGCGGCGAGGGACACCTGGTCTGCGGTCGCTGCCGCAACTGCCGGGCCGGGCGCCGTCATCTCTGCATCAAGACACGCGGCCTCGGCGTCCACGTGCCGGGAGCCTTCGCGGAGTACGTCGCTCTGCCGGCGATGAACGCGTGGGTACACAAGGACGCGGTGGACCTCGACGTCGCCGCGATCTTCGACCCGTTCGGCAACGCCGTACACACCGCCTTGTCGTTCCCGCTCGTCGGCGAGGACGTGCTGATCACCGGCGCCGGCCCGATCGGCGTGATGGCCGCGGCGGTCGCGCTGCACGCCGGCGCGCGGAACGTGGTGATCACCGACCTCTCGGAGTACCGCCTCGACCTGGCCCGGAAGATCGGCGTGACCCGTGCGGTGAACGTCGCCGACGAGACGATCGCGCAGGCGCAGCAGAGCCTCGGGATGCGCGAGGGGTTCGACGTCGGGATGGAGATGTCCGGGCAGCCGGCCGCGCTGCGGGAGCTGCTCGCGAACATGACGCACGGCGGGAAGGTCGCCATGCTCGGACTGCCGTCGGACGAGATCGCGATCGACTGGAGCACGGTGGTGCTCAACATGCTGACCATCAAGGGCATCTACGGCCGGGAGATGTTCGAGACCTGGTACTCGATGTCGGTGATGCTGGAGCGCGGCCTCGACCTGACCCCGGTGATCACCCACCGGTTCGGGTACGGCGACTTCGAGCGGGCCTTCGACGTGGCGCGCCAGGGGCAGTGCGGCAAGGTAATCATGGACTGGACGGCTGAGACGCTGGAGGAGACGCACTGATGTTCGGGCGGATGCGGGACGACCTGACGACGACCATCGGCGAGATCCGGGACGCCGGGCTCTACAAGTCCGAGCGGGTGATCACCTCACCCCAGCAGGCCTTGATCTCGGTTGCGTCAGGCAACGAAGTACTGAACTTCTGTGCGAACAACTACCTCGGACTGTCCGACCACCCGGACGTCGTCGCCGCGGCGAAGGAAGCCCTCGACCGGTGGGGCTTCGGCCTGTCCTCGGTGCGCTTCATCTGCGGCACCCAGCAGATCCACAAGGACCTCGAAGGTGCCCTGAGCAACTTCCTCGGGACCGAGGACACGATCCTCTACAGCTCCTGCTTCGACGCGAACGGCGGCCTCTTCGAGACGCTGCTCGGCGCCGAGGACGCGATCATCTCCGACGAGCTGAACCACGCCAGCATCATCGACGGCGTCCGGCTCTCGAAGGCCCGCCGGTACCGGTACAAGAACCGGGACATGGCCGACCTCGAGGCCCAGCTGAAGGACGCCGCCGACGCGCGGTACCGGCTGATCGCCACCGACGGCGTGTTCTCGATGGACGGGTACGTCGCCCCGCTCGACGAGATCTGCGACCTGGCCGAGCGGTACGACGCCCTGGTGATGGTCGACGACTCGCACGCGGTCGGTTTCGTCGGACCGGACGGCGCCGGCACCCCGTCGCTGTTCGGCGTGAAGGACCGCGTCGACATCGTCACCGGCACGCTCGGCAAGGCGCTCGGCGGCGCGTCCGGCGGCTACGTCGCCGCCCGCCGCGAGATCGTCGAACTGCTCCGCCAGCGCTCCCGCCCGTACCTGTTCTCGAACTCGCTGGCGCCGTCCGTCACCGCCGCCTCGCTGAAGGCACTGGAGCTGATCGGCACCTCGAGCGACCTGCGCGACAAGCTCGCCGCCAACACCGCGCTCTTCCGCACCAAGATGACCGAGGCGGGCTTCGACGTACTCCCCGGCGACCACCCGATCTCCCCCGTGATGATCGGCGACGCCGCGGAAGCCGGCCGCCTGGCCGACAAACTCCTCGACCTCGGCATCTACGTCATCGGCTTCTCGTACCCCGTCGTACCCCAGGGCAAGGCCCGCATCCGGGTCCAGCTCTCCGCGGCCCACTCCACCGAGGACGTGGAACGCGCGATCGCTGCCTTCGCCGAGGCCCGCGCAGCCCTGGCGGGGTAGTTCGCCCGGTCGGGCCGGACGCCGCTAGGGTTGTCCGGTTCGCACTGGGTGAGGAGCTTTATGCGCCAGATGCTGGCCGTTGTCGGAGTACTGGGTTTGGCGTGCGTTGCCGGGTGTGGGGCGGACGGTGGGCCGGTGGCAACGGCGCCGTCGCCTGCCCTGTCGAGTGCGCCGTCGGTGACTCCATCGGAACCGGCCGGGGCGTATGCGCCACCGTCGGCGGCACGGACCGTTCCGGTCGCGCGGACGACGCCGCCGATGCTGAGTCTTTCTGCTGCGGGGGTGAAGTACCTGCAGATCACCCGGCCGTACAACGTCGCGCTCGAGCGGTTCGAGAAGGCGGCCAACGAGAACATGTCGCTGACGACCCTGCAGGCCAGGGCCAAGGCGGTGGCCGCGGCGAACCTCGCCGAGTACAGCGCGCTGCGGTCGGTCGTCTGGCCCGCCAAGGTCTCGACGCAGATGCGCGCGCTGGCAAAGGCAGACGCCGCCGCCCGACCGCAGTGGCTCCTCGCCGCCGCAGCCGGCACCAAGTCCGAACTGGCCGACCACGTCGAACAAGCCACAGCCGCCGGCGCCAAGTCCCCATCACCCCAAATCCGCCAACTCCTCGGCCTCCCCAAGTACAACGAGAACGACTACAGCTGACGTTGTCGGTGCTGTGCGCGAAGATGCGTGCATGGTGGTGATGAGTGGGCGGGCGGTTAATCGGGCGACGTTGGCTCGGCAGGTTCTGCTGGGGCGGGAAGCGGTGCCGGCGGTTGAGGTGGTCGGGCGGTTGGTGGGGATGCAGGGGCAGGAGGCCAAGCATCCGTACGTCGGGTTGTGGTCGCGGATCGACGGGTTCGCGGAGTCCGAGCTGGATCAGGCGGTCCGGGAGCACGACGTCGTACGGGGAACGCTGTTCAGGGGGACGCTGCATCTGGTGACTGCGGCGGACTACCTGCGGTTCCGGGTGACTGTGGCGCCGGTACTCGAGGCGGGGCTGAAGGTGCTGGGGGAACGCGGCGCGGGGCTGGAGCCGGAGAAGGTCGTGGCCGCGGCGAAGAAGCTGCTGGCCAAGGAACCGTTGACGTTCACCGAGGTGCGCGACGCGTTGCAGCAGCAGTTCCCGGACGTGAACGAGCGGGCGCTCGGGTTCTGCACGCGGATGCTGGTGCCGTTGGTGGTCTACCCAACGGATGTCCGCTGGTCCTGGACGGCGAACTCCAGATTCACACCGGCCGAGGAGTGGATCGGGAAGAAGCTCCACCAGCGTTCGCAGGTCAAGGAGCTCATCACCCGCTACCTGCAGGCGTTCGGTCCCGCCACGCCGGCGGACTTCCAGACCTGGTCCGGTTTGCAGAAGGCCAAGCCGTTGTTCGACGAACTGGAGCTCGAGACGTTCACGGACGAGGCCGGCAAGACGCTGTACGACGTACCGGATGCGCCTCGCCCCGATCCGGACATACCGGCACCGGTGCGATTCCTGCCGGAGTTCGACAACGTGCTGCTGTCGCACGCGAAACGGGAGCGGATCATCGCGGACGAGCACAAGCCGGCCGTGTTCACGAAGAACCTCCGGGTCAAGGCGACGTACACCGTCGACGGACTGGTCGCCGGTCTGTGGACGACCGAGAAGAAGCGTGGTGTGGCGACTCTCACGCTCACGCCGTTCGGCCGGACGCTGAAGAAGACGCAGGCGGAGCTGGAGCGGGAAGGCGACGGGCTGCTGCGGTTCCTGGAGCCCGATGCCAAGTCCTATGAATTGGTTACTACCGGTTAATGAGGTTGTTGTCACACGTCGGATGACTGGGCCAGAAACCCTTTGCCGGGTGGAATGGGTAGATGAACACAGTCCCCTCCATCACTCTGGACAACGGCGTCGAGATCCCGCAGCTGGGCCTGGGGGTCTGGCAGGTCGAGGACTCGATCGTCACCGATGTCGTGGCGTCGGCGTTCGAAACCGGCTACCGGCACATCGACACCGCCGCGATCTACGGCAACGAGACCGGCGTCGGCCGGGCGATCGCGGCGTCGGGCCTGCCGCGTGACGACCTGTTCATCACCACCAAGCTGTGGAACTCCGAGCAGGGGTACGACAGCACGCTGAAGGCCTTCGACGCGAGCCTGGAAAAGCTCGGCCTCGAGTACGTCGACCTGTACCTGATCCACTGGCAGTCGCTGCAGCGGGACCTGTACATCGACACCTGGAAGGCGTTCGAGCAGCTGTACGCCGACAAGCGGGTGCGCGCGATCGGCGTCTCGAACTTCCACGAGCCCGCGCTGCGGCGGATCTTCGAGGAGACCACGATCCGGCCCGCGGTGAACCAGATCGAGCTGCACCCGGCGCTGCCGCAGGACGAGCTGCGCGCGTTCAACGCCGAGAACGACATCGTCACGCAGGCGTGGAGCCCGCTGGCGTCCGGCGAACTCCTGGCGAACCCGGCGCTCGCGACGATCGGCGAGAAGTACGGCAAGTCCGCGGCCCAGGTGATGATCCGCTGGCACCTGCAGCTCGGCAACGTGGTGATCCCGAAGACCGTCACGCCGAGCCGGATCAAGGAGAACTTCGAGGTCTTCGACTTCCGCCTCGACAACGACGACATGGCCGCGATCGCGGACCTGGAGACCGGCGTCCGCACCGGCGGCGACCCGGACGTCTTCGGCTGAACCAGTCTTCGGTTAAACGAGCTCCAAGAAGCGCGCCAGCACGGGCGAGCGGTTGTCCGGGGACCAGGCTACGGAGAGTTGCCACGGTGGTAGGTCGTCGGACAACTCGCGGTAGACGACCGTGTCGGGGTTGGACGGCGGCGTCGGGCTGATCAGCAGCGAGATCCCGAGCCCGGCCGCGACCAGCGACACGATCGTCTGTACGTCGGCCGCCTCCTGCTCGATCCGCGGTGTGAACCCGGCGTCCCGGCAGTACCCGACGATCGTGTCGTGCACCGCCGGCCCGCTCGGCCGCGAGTAGAACACGAACGGCTCCTCCGCCAGCTCGGCCAGCCGCAGCCGTTTCCGCCGCGCCAGCCGATGCCGGGCCGGCAGCACCGCCACCAAAGAGTCCTCGGCAACCACTCGCGACGTCAGCTTGGGCGCGAGCTGTACGACGACACTCGCACCGGCCGGCGTACTGGGCCGAAGCAGCCCGACGTCGATCCGCCCGTCCCGCAGCGCCTCGGTCTGCCGCAACGTCGTCCACGACTCCAGGTCCAGCACCACCGTGGGATACGCCTGCCGAAAGGCGCCCAGCAGCCGCGGCAGCGTGTCGAACGTTGCCGACTGCACGAATCGCAGCCGCAACGTCCCCAGCTCACCGCGTTGCGTCCGTTGCGCCGTACGCACCGCCTCGTCCGACTGCCGCAGCAGGTCCTGCGCGTCGGCGAGGAACGTCGCGCCCGCGGCCGTCAGCACGAACCGGCGCTTCACGCGGGCGAACAGCTCCACGCCCAGATCGTGTTCGAGCGCCGCGATCTGGCGACTCAGCGACGGCTGGGTCAGGTGCAGCCGCGTCGCCGCACGTCCGACGTTCATCTCCTCGGCCACCACCACGAACGACCTGAGCTGGCGCAGTTCCATGCCTACATCATGCACCAGGCACATCAACTCCGCGCAGAACTTTCATTGGACGTATCAACGTCCGGGTTCCTACTGTCGAAGGGTCGAAAGGAACCACCGTGCACTACATCCCGTTCTCGATGATCAAGTCGATCCACGAACAGACCCACTCCGCAATGCCGGACGCCCCGTTGCGTCCCTATGTCCCGAGACGCCACCCGATCCGCGACGCCGTACGCCGGTGGCGCGAGCGCCGTACCCCGGCGCTGCCCGTTGTCGACCTGAAGCTGCTCCCGACCGACCTGTGCCAAGCTGAGCTTCGTGATCGAGGTACGACGCCTGCGGGTGTTGCGCGCGCTTGCTGACCACGGGACTGTGACCGCGGCCGCCGAGGTGCTCCATCTGACGCCCTCGGCGGTCTCGCAGCAATTGGCGGCCCTGGAGTCCGAGGTCGGCCAGGAACTGCTCGAACGCCGCGGCCGCCGGGTCGCGATCACCTCGGCCGGCCGGCTGCTCCTCGCCCACGCCGACACCATCCTCGCCGAGGTCGAACGCGCCGAGGACGCGATGCGGCTGCACGCGAACGGCGCGAACGGCGAGATCCGCGTCGTCGCCTTCGCGACCGCGATCACTCTGCTGGTCGCACCGGCGCTGACCAGGCTCCGCGAAACCAGCCCCGGCCTCACCCTCGTCGTCCGCGACGCCGAAGGCCACCAGGGCATCACTCATCTGCTCGACGGCGACGCCGACCTCGCGATCGCGGTCGAGCACCGCGGCTCTCCACGGCACGACGACCAACGCCTGGTCCGGATCCCGTTGTACGCCGAGCCGTTCGTCGCCGTCCTGCCGCCGACGCACCCGGGCGCGGACCACGACACGATCGACCTGGGCATGCTCGCGGACGACGACTGGGTGATGACCGCACCTGGCAACCCGATCCGCGACGTCGTACTGCTCGCCTGTGAGCAGGCCGGTTTCCAGCCGCGGATCGTCCACCAGTCCGACGATTTCCGCGCCGTCGCCGCATTGGTCGCGGCCGGAGGTGGCGTCTCGCTCGTCCCCCGCCTCGCCGTACCCGAGCCGACCCTCGCCCTCATCCGCCCACTAGCGGACCCCGCGCCGACCCGCCGCGTGTACGCCGCGGTCCGCAACAGCCGCGCCGACCACCCTCTCATCACCGCAACCCTCGCAGTGCTCACCGAGGTCGCCGAGAAGCTGTAGTCAGTCGCGCCGGGCAGCCGACGAAGCGGGACGGCGGCCGTCCAGCCCCACCGTCGACACGCGCGCAATGAGCGCCCGGGGTGTGAAGCGGGCGGCGATCATCAGGAGCTTGTAGCGGCGGCTCGGGATCGAGATCACCTTGCCGCGTGCCAGGTCCTTCCAGGCCGCGGCGACCAGCTCGTCCGCGTCCAGCCACATGAACGACGGGATGAGCGACTTGTCCATCCCCATCCGCTCGTGGAACTCGGTGTGCACGAACCCCGGGCACAACGCCATGACGGCAACACCCTGCGCGTGCAGCCCGGTCGCCAATCCGGCGGAGAAGGTCGTCACCCAGGACTTGTGCGCGCTGTAGATGTTGCGCTGCAGGAATCCGGCCACCGAGGACACGTTGATCACAGCACCCGAGCCGCGCTCGATCATCGGAAGTACGGCGGCATGCGTGAGCCGCAGTACGACGCGAACCAGCAGATCGAGTTGCTTCTCCTCGACCTCGACCGGGTTCTCCCAGAACGGCTTCTTCTGCCCGAAGCCGGCGTTGTTCACCAGCAGCTCGATCGGCCCGGTCCGAAAACGCTCCTCGACGCGCGCCAGATCGGCCGCGTCGGTCAGGTCGGCGGCCAGCACCTCGCACTCGACACCGTGCAGTCGCGTGATGTCGGCGGCAACCTCCTTGAGGCGTGCCTCGTCCCGCGACACCAGCACCAGGTCGTACCCCTCGAGCGCAAGCTTGTCCGCAAACGCCCGGCCGATCCCGGTCGCCGGCCCGGTGACGAGCGCAGTCGGCATCGTGCAGTCCTCCCGTCGGTGACGACTCCAGTGTGTCACCTACTCTGTTCGGGTGCTGGCGGACATCGACACCTGGGTTCTGGACCTCGACAACACGCTGTACCCCGCCGAGGTCGGACTGGCCGACCAGATGAACGTCCGGATCCGGGCGTACCTGGCCAACCTGTTCGGCACCGACGAAGCCGAGGCCCTTCGGTTGCAAGCACAACTCGTCGCCGAGCACGGGACGACCCTGCGCGGCCTGATGAACACCCGGTCGATCGACCCGCACGACTACCTCGCATGGGAGCACACGATCGACTACGGAGTACTCCGTCCCGATCCGGTGCTGGCGGAGATCCTCGCCGGGTTGCCGGGGCGGCGGTACCTGTACACGAACGGCTCGGCGTACCACGCGGAGCAGGTACTCATGCGCCTCGGACTGACCGCGTGCATCGACGGCGTCTTCGACATCCTCGCCGCCGACCTGATCCCGAAGCCGTACGACGAGAGCCTCGACGCGTTCCTGGCGTCGTTCGGGATCGACCCAGCGCGGGCCGCGATGTTCGACGATCTCGAGGTGAACCTGACCGGGCCCCACGAGCGCGGGATGACCACGGTCTGGGTGACCGGCGGGACGCCGTACGAGCAGCTCGCGCACCGGCGCTGGCGGGCGGCCGACTTGCCGGCGTTCCTCCAAGCAAACATCTGATGAATCACCGCTAAGAGCACGGGGGGCAGGCTGAGCATGGACAGATGTGACCAGAAGTGGTCTGAGGACTTACGCTTCGGGAGGAGGTGAGGGGATGGCTGCTACGGACAAGGCCCTGGCCGGGTTGCGGCAGATGATCGCGTCCGGGGAGCTCGGGCCGGGGGCGAAGTTCCCGCCGGAGCCCGAGTTGTGCGACCACTTGGGCGTGTCCCGGAGCTCGCTGCGGGAGGCCGTGCGGTCGCTCGGCGCGCTCGGGGTGATCGAGTCCCGGCACGGGTCGGGCACGTACGTCTCCGCGCTGGACCCGGCCGCGATCATCGGCCGGTTCTCGCTGTCGGTCGAGCTGATCCCGCTCGAAGGAGTGCTGGAACTGCTGGAGGTACGCCGGGTGCTCGAGGCGCACGCCACCGCCGCCGCGGCCGCCCGCCAGGACCCGGAGCTCGCAGCGCGACTGAGCGCCGTCCTCGACCAACTCGAGTCGACGACCGACGCGACCGAGATCCAGCACCTGGACGCCGAGTTCCACGGTCTGATCTGCGCGGCCGGTGGCAACCCGACGGTCACCGCGCTCACCGGCGTGATCCGCGGCCGCGGCGGTCACTACCGGATCTTCGAACCCGGCGCCGACTTCGACGCGATCAAGCAGACCAGCGACCGCGGCCACCGCGCGATCCTGGCCGCGATCACGACCCGCGACCCCGCGGCCGCAGCCACCGCCGCGTCCGCCCACATCGCCCAGACCGAACTCTGGCTGCGCGCCCTCCGGCCCGTCCCCCAACCGGCGCTGCCGTGAGGTGGAGCCTGCGGCCCGCCACGGCAAACGACCTCGAAGATCTCGTCGAGCTCCGGGCCGTCGCCATGCGCCCGGACCTGGAACGCCTCGGGCGGTACGACGAGCATCGCGTCCGGCAGCGCCTGCGGGACGCGTACGCACCCGAGCACACCCGGATCATCGAGGTCGACGGCGAGTTCGCCGGCTCCATCAGCATGCGGCCGGCCGAGGACCGCCAGTGGCTCGAGCACTTCTACCTCGCCCCGCATCACCAGGGTCGCGGCCTCGGTTCCGCCGTACTGCGTTCCGTCCTGGACGAAGCCGGCGGTACGACCGTCGCGCTGAACGTCCTGCAGGGCAGTCCGGCCCGGAAGCTGTACGAGCGCCACGGCTTCGTCATCGAGGCCGAGGATCCGATCGACGTCTTCATGGTTCGGAAATTTCTCTGACCTGTCGAGACCTCGCCGGCGTCTCGGTGGAACTGACGGTTCCCCAGGCCATCACAATCAGCCGATGCCGGCGCGCTCAGGCGTAGTCGCTTCCTGATCCGGCGATTGTGATGGCCTGGGGGTCCGGAACGCGAGCACGAGAACCACAGCGCCGACCAAGACGATGCCTGCACCAACCAGAGCCGCGGTATGCATGGCGTGGATGAAGGCGTCGTTCGCGGCCGTCACCAGCTCCGGTCGGCCGAGCCTCGCCGCCGCGTGCCGGGTCGCCTCGGCCGACGTACCGGCGGCGTCAGGAAGTCCGGACAGCGTCGGCGCGATCCGGTGCTGGTACGTCGACGAGACGATCGTGCCGAGAATGGCGACACCGAGCACGCTGCCGACCTGGCGAAGGACGTTGTTGACCGCTGATCCGGCGCCCATGCGATCCAGCGGGAGTGTCGCCAGTACGGCGGTTGTGGTCGGGGCAGTCGTCATACCGATGGACAGACCGACGAACGCACCGATCACGCCGACCCACACCAGCGGGGTGTCGACGTCGTAGACCAGGTTCAACCCGGAGCAGGCGGCCAGCGCGAACACCGCCGTACCCGAGACCTTCGCGACCCCGAACCGGGCAGCCAGCCGGACACCTACTTGCGAGCCGACGATGACACCCATTGCGGCGGGCAACGACATCAGGCCGGCCGACAGCGCGCTCATCCCGCGAGCGCCCTGCAGGTAGAACGCGAGGTAGAAGCTCTGGCCGGTGAGCAGCAGGAAGACGACCGCGAGGGCGAAGTTGCCGGCCGCGAACCGGCGGTTGCGGAACAGGCGCGGGTCGAAGCTCGGCTCGCGTTCCCGCCACTCGGAGAGGATGAACCCGGCGAGCAGGACGAGTCCGGCCGCGATGCTGGCCCAGACCTGCCAGCGGTCCCAGCCGCCCTGGTGGCCGCCTTCGATCAGTCCGTACGAGAGGCCGAGCAGGCCGAGAGTGGACAGACCGAGGCCGAGCGGGTCCAGCCGGCGACGCTGCGGGCTCCGCGGATTCGGCAGGACGAGCGCGGCGCCGACCAGGCCGAACGCGACGATCGGCAGATTGATGGTGAAGACCGAGCCCCACCAGAAATGATCGATCAGCAGGCCGCCGAGCACCGGGCCGACGGCGACCCCGACGCCGGCCGACGAGCCCCAGATCGCGATCGCGCCGGCTCGGCGCTCCGGCGGGAACGTCCAGCCGATGATCGCCATCGACGGCGGCATGATCAGCGCGCCACCGAGACCCATCGCCGCGCGGGCCAGGATGAGCGCCACCGGATCGGTCGCCCAGGCAGCCCAGGCGGAGGCGATGCCGAAGATCAGTAGGCCGAGCATCAGGACGGTCCGATGCCCGTAGCGGTCCCCGAGAGCGCCGGCCAGGAACAGCGCGGTGGCGAAGAGCAACGAATAGATGCCGACGGCCCACTGCAGCTGGCCGGGCGTGGCGCCGAGACCCTGCACGGGGTCGGCGAGGCGTTCGAGCGCGATACCGAGGACGGTCGAGTCGATCCAGATCAGGACGGCCGAGACGACCAGGATGGCAAGAATGCGGCGTTGCCGCCGGGGGTCGATCGTAGACACGAAGTCTCCTATGATTGTCAGGACCCTGACGAGGTTTCGATCATCCTCGATTGACAGGAACCTGTCAATCTCCTTTTCGTGTCTCCGTGTGCGGACCCGGCAGAATGGGGAGCATGGACCCCTACCAGGACGACGGCTGCGTGACGTTTCTCGTCCGGCACGCCTGGCTGAGCATGCGCTCGGCCCTCGCAGTGGCGCTCGACGAGCACGGGCTGTCGGTGCAGCAGTACGGGACGCTGCTCTGCGTGCGGGAGGATCCGGGCCTGACCATCGCCGACGTCGGCCGGGTCGTCGGCACCACCCGGCAGTCCGCCAACGAGCTGATCACCGGAATGGAGCGGGCCGGCCTGATCGAGCGCCGACCGAACCCGAAGGACCGCCGTACCCAGCAGGTCCACCTGACCGCCGGCGGTGCCCAGCGGCTGGCCGAGGCGACCCCGGCGATCCGCAAGCTCGAGGACGAACTCGAGGCCGCGTTCAGCAAGACCGACCGCGCCACGGCGCGAGCCTGGCTTGCGCACATGGTGACGACGATCGAGGGTTAGGGACCGGGAGACGTACCCTCGGTGGATGCGCGCACACGCTGAGCGGTTGGACGGTCTGGGTACGACGGTCTTCGCCGAGATGTCCGCCCTCGCGGTGGCGACCGGGTCGATCAACCTCGGGCAGGGCTTCCCGGACCGCGACGGGCCGGACTCGCTGCTCGAGGACGCGATCGCGGCGATCCGGGCCGGCGCGAACCAGTACCCGCCGGGTCGCGGCGTACCCGCGCTGCGGCAGGCGATCGCCGACCACCAGAAGCGGTTCTACGACCTCTCGTACGACCCGGACACGCAGGTCCTGGTCACGACCGGCGCGACCGAGGCGGTCGCGGCCGCGCTGCTCGCGTTCGTCGAGCCCGGCGACGAGGTGATCGCGCTGGAGCCGTACTACGACTCGTACGCGGCCGGGATCGCCTTCGCCGGCGGTCGGCGCGTACCCGTGACACTGCGCGCACCGTCGTACCGGCTGGACCTCGACGAACTGCGCGCCGCGGTCACGCCGCGGACGAAGGTGCTGCTGATCAACTCGCCGCACAACCCGACCGGGATGGTCCTCAACGACGAAGAATTGCGCGGCATCCGCGACGTCGCCCTCGAACACGACCTGATCGTCATCACGGACGAGGTCTACGAACACCTGGTGTACGACGGGACGCACCGGCCGCTCGCGACGTACGACGGGATGGCCGACCGGACCGTGTCGATCAGCAGCGCCGGGAAGACGTTCGCGGTCACCGGATGGAAGATCGGGTGGGTCACCGGATCGCCTGAGGTGGTGACGGCGGTGACCACCGCCAAGCAGTTCCTCACCTTCACCTCCGGCGCCCCTTTCCAGCCGGCCGTCGCGAACGCGCTTGCCCTGGGCAACGACTACTACGACGCCCTGCGCGCCGACCTCCAGTCCCGCCGCGACCTACTGGCAACGGGCCTGGCCGACCTGGGCTTCGAGGTCCACCTCCCCGCCGCCACCTACTTCATCACCACCGACATCCGCCCCCTCGGCCACACCGACGGCATCGACTTCTGCCGAATGCTCCCCCAACGAGCCGGCGTAGTAGCCATCCCCCACCAAGTCTTCTACGACAACCCCGAACCAGGCCGCCCCTTGGTCCGCTGGGCCTTCTGCAAACAACCCGAAGTCCTCCAAGAAGCCCTGACCCGCCTCCAGAAGCTGCGTTAGCGGGCGTGGAACCAACGCTTGGTGGGGCTTTGGAGCATGAGGGTTAGGAGGGTGATGTGGATGGCTAGGCCTAGGAGGCTTGCTGGTAAGGCCATTGCGCCGCCTGCGATGCCGAGGGCGGCTACGGCGATCAGGACGTAGCGGGCCCACGGGCGGCGTTTGCGGAGGTAGAGGGCGGGGACGAGGTAGACGACGGCGCAGACCATTGCGGCGGCGACCGCGACCGGTGTGTTGCCTCGGGCGCCGGTGAGTACCTCGGAGATCTGGCCGCCTGCGGACGTCAGCGCTAGCGCCGCCAGCAGCAGGCACATCGCGCCCAGCCCGGCGGAGATGACCGCGGCAACCGTCACCTGCTTGGGTGTCGTCGCCTGGTAGCTGTGCGTGTCCGGCACCGCACCGAACAGTCCGCTGTACGGCCCCGGCCCGCGATCAACCGGCTCGTTGCCACGCTGCCCAGTCATCCGACGTCCTTCCACGACCCCCGCCCCGATCCTCCCAGATCGGCCAAACAACGCTGCCCAAGCCGGGCCGGTCTGCAGGACCGGGCCGGCTTGGGCAGCGAACCTCAGGAGGTGGCGCGCCTGCGGAGGAGGCTGGTGGCGCCGATGGCGACACCGAAGACCGCCAGGCCGGCGAGGAGGCGGATCCAGCTGCGGTCGCCTTCACCGGTGGCCCCGGCCAGCTTGAGCGAGTACGCCGTTGCGCCGGTCGCACCCTCGGGAGCACCGAAAGGCATCGACTCGGTCTTGGCGCGGTCGGCGGCGGCGGACAGCAGGCTGAAGCGGCGGCCGAAGTCGCGTGCGGTGTCGGCGCCGTTCTTGGTCAGCACCTTCGCACCTTCCTTCGAGAGTCGGCCGGCGCCGTCGGGGATAGCGGGCGCTTGTTCGGTGGCGGTGTTGAGACCGTCCGCCAGCTTGCCCGAACCCTCGGCCGCGGAGCCGATGCCGGTCGCCAGATCCTTGGAACCCTGCGCCAGCTGGTCCGAGCCGGTCTTGGCCTGGCCGACGCCGTCGGCCAGTTTGCCCGTACCGCCGGCCAGCAACCCGAGCCCGTTGCCGAGCTGCCCGGTGCCGTTCGCCAGCACGCCGGCACCCGCTTTGAGCTTGCCAGTGCCGGTGGACAGCGCACCCGCTCCCGTGTCGAGCTGGTCAGCGCCGTCCGACAGCTGGTTGAGGCCGGCCAGCAACGTTTTGCCACCTGCCTGGATCTGTCCGATACCACCCTGCAGCCCGTTGACCCCACCACGCAGGGTCTTCTTGGCCGGCGTGTCCTTGGAAGTGCCGATGCCGCCCTGGACGCTGGCAACCACGCCGGACACCAGCTGAGTCACGCCGGCATCCACCGCCATGAGCCCCTGCATCAGACCGGGCTCTGAGTCCGGGCAGCCCGAGACCCGGTTGTCGAGCCCACACTGCAGCTGCGCGATGCCTGGTACGGCGCGCTGAGTCAGCCGGCCCTTCAGGTAAGCGAGCGCGGCCTGCAGTTTGGCGGAATCCGGCAGCGGCTTGTCCAGATCGGGCATCGGGTCACCCATCGAGCCCATCTGGGCGATCACCGAGTCGAGGATCAGCTTCTTGACCGGATTGGTCTCCGGCCCGACGTTGAGCGCCCCGGCCGGCCCGTTCAGCTGCGCGGCAGCGGCGCCGTAGCAAGCCTCGTCGTACGTTCCGACCGGCTTGCCCTTGCTGACCGCAGTGAGCGCGTCCGCCGCACAGTGCACGCCACCGCGCATCTTGTCGATTCCCGGACCGGAGGCCGCGAGCTGCTTCTTCAGGCTCTCCAATCCGCCGAGCAGCGTTCCGTCGGCTCCGACCGAGCCGATCCCCGCGCGGAGCTGGGCCACGCCGTCGTGCAGGCCTTTCGCTTTGGTGGGCAGTTGGCCGATGCCGCCGTACATCTGGCCGAGCCCGTCCTCGACGCTCTTCAGTCCGCCGCTGACCTGGTTCAGTCCGTCGATCAGGGCAGGAGCCTTGCCGGTGGCCTCGTCCAGGCCGGAGGCGAGTTTGCCGGTGCCGGTCTTCAGCCGGCCGGCACCTGCGGCGAGGTCCTTC
Source organism: uncultured Actinomycetota bacterium (assembly GCA_963822475.1). GTDB lineage: Bacteria > Actinomycetota > Actinomycetes > Propionibacteriales > Kribbellaceae > Kribbella. The sequence continues at coordinate 1,264,145 of CAWGHT010000003.1, read as the reverse complement.
GCGCCTTTCTGCAGCTGCACCCGCGCCCTTGTCCAGCTTGTCCGCACCCTTGGCGGCCTCGCCGGTCTTCTTGCGGAGGAGAGATGCACCTGACTCGAGCTCACCCAGGCCGTCGGCCAGCCGCGTCGCACCGCCGGAGATCTTCGTGGCACCAGGCGCGGCCTGGTTGGCGAGGCCTTCGTTCAGGGTCTTCGCACCGGCGTTCAGCTGGAGCAGGCCGGAGAGCAGCTTCTGGGCGCCGTCCCGCAGCCGGATCAGGTTCTGGTCGAGCGTCGTGCCGCCTTCGACCAGGTCGGCGCCCTTCTGTGCGCCGCTCTGGTATCCGGAGACCGCGGTCTTGAACGACGGGCTGTCCAGCGGGCTGACCGGCAACGCGGTCAGCTCGGCCTCGGGGACGATCGCGTCCTTGACCTCGGCCGCCCAGCCGAACTCCGCGGTCGCAGCACCGACGGGCGGGAACAGCGTGGCGGTGAAGCTCAGCTTCGTACCGCCCTTGCCGTCGCCGGCCTTGTTCGCCTCGGCCGAGGTGACATCAGCGAATTCGGGCGGCAGCACAGTCGTCAGCTGACCGACCATCGGAATGACGACCTCGGCCTCCTCGACGACCTGCTTGCCGTAGCCGTCGGTGATCGTCACCGACTCGGTCTTGGCCGAGGTGTTCTCCACGACGTAGTGCGCCTCCAGCCGGCCCTTCTTGCCGACGACGTCACTGGGCTTGGACAGCTTCTTGCCGTTCAGGGTGTACGTGACGGCGACCTTGATCGGCAGCTTCTTCTTGTCGAAGTCACTGACGGTGCGAATCCGCTGGTCGCCGTCCACCGACAGATCCACGGCCATCTTGCCGTTCTCGACCGAGAAGCCGCCGAAGCTGTCCAGGTTGCGCAGACTGTCGGTCGACACCGGGTTGGCGAGCTTCACCTTTCCGGTGCCGACAAAGGCGAGTTGCTCGTAGATGCGAGCGCCTTGGACCTTGCCGCTGGGGTCGAGTCTGGCCTGAACGGTCTCGGTGTTGGTGACCGTGACGGGTCCGGCGGAGAGTGCGCTCGACGTGGCCAGCGCCGGGGACGTCGACAGGACGAATGCGGAGGGGACGGCGACGGCGAGAGCCAGTCCCCGGGTGATGCGTCGGGCGGTCACGCACGGTCTCCTTCGGTCGAGGCAAGCTCACGGGTGTCGTCGGCAGGAACCCAGGCGTCTTCTTCGGCCGGCTCGTCGGGTGGTACCTCGGAAAGCTCGGCGGCCGGCGCCGGTCGCGGCCGCTGGAGCGAGGTCGCCAGGAACCCGAGCCCGGCCGCCAGCAGTACGCCGGTGACCGCCGACGGTGACTGGGCCAGGAAGGCCGGACTGTCCGCGGTGTAGGTCTCCTCGTACACGGCGACCATCGCGGCCGCGCCGAGCAGCAAGGTCCACAACGGGATCCGGTCGGCCGAGCCGGCCGTGAACGCCACGCACACGGCCACCACGGCGACGGCCGCGACGGCCCGGCCGGACGCCGCGTCAGGCAGATAGAGCGCCCGTACGGCGAATCCGAGCCAGGCGACGAACAGCCCGATCAAGAAGCCGGCCGCGCGCATCGCCGGTGTCCGATCCTGCACCAGCCCCACCACACCGCCCAGTGCCCCGCCGACCAGTGCCACGTGCTGCGTATCCAGACCGAGAGCTTCCCCGACCAGACACAACAGACCCGCGACCACGGCCAGCAGGGCACCGGATACCAGGGTGCTGCGCTGCATTGAGTCCTCCACTCACTGTGGGACTCCGGGGACCCCCCGCCGGAAAATCCAAGTTTCACGTACTTGAACTACTGTTCAGTACTGTGCTGACGGACGTTCCTACCAAGCAGTAACCACTGGTTACAAGAGCGGAGAGATACCGACTGGCAACTGCCGGAAGTTCAAGTGTTTGAAGGCATTCCCGGCCAAGCACAAAGCCGGGCCGGTCAGGGAGACCGGCCCGGCTTTCGCAGTTGATCGTCAGGCGGAGACGTCCAACGCGTCCTTCGACTCGTTGAGGGTCACCTTGACGGATTCGCCGTCGCGGATGGTGCCGTTGAGGAGGCCGCGGGCGAGTTCGTCGCCGATCGCGGACTGGACCAGGCGGCGGAGCGGGCGGGCGCCGTACACCGGGTCGTACCCGGTCATCGCCAGCCACTCCATCGCGCCCTCGTCGACCTCGAGCGTGATCCGCCGATCGGTCAGCCGCCGCTGCAGCGCGGCGACCTGGAGGGCGACGATCTGCGTCAGCTCCTCGCTGCCGAGCGCGTCGAACAGCACGATCTCGTCCAGCCGGTTGATGAACTCCGGCTTGAACGACTGCCGCACCACGGCCATCACCTGGTCGCGCTTGGCCTTGTCGTCCAGCGTCAGGTCGGCCAGGTACGCCGAACCCAGGTTGCTGGTGAGGATCAGGATCACGTTCCGGAAGTCGACCGTACGGCCCTGGCCGTCGGTCAGCCGGCCGTCGTCCAGCACCTGCAGCAGGATGTCGAAGACCTCGGGGTGCGCCTTCTCCACCTCGTCGAGCAGGATCACCGAGTACGGACGGCGGCGGACGGCCTCGGTCAGCTGGCCGCCCTCCTCGTACCCGACGTACCCGGGCGGTGCGCCGACCAGCCGCGAGACGCTGTGCTTCTCGCCGTACTCCGACATGTCGATGCGGACCATCGCCCGCTCGTCGTCGAACAGGAAGTCCGCGAGCGCCTTCGCCAGCTCGGTCTTACCCACACCGGTCGGGCCGAGGAACAGGAACGAACCGGTCGGCCGGTCCGGGTCGGAGATGCCCGCGCGCGCTCGCCGTACGGCGTCGCTCACGGCCTTGACCGCCTCGCGCTGACCGATCAGCCGGTGCCCGAGCTCGTCCTCCATCCGGAGCAGCTTGCCGGTCTCGCCCTCGAGCAGCCGGCCGGTCGGGATGCCGGTCCACATCGCGATCACCTCGGCGATCTCGGTCGGCCCGACCTCCTCGTTCACCATCGCTTCGGGGCCTTCGGCAACCTCTGGCTGGGCGTCGGCCTCCTCGAGCTCCTTGGTGAGCTGCGGAATCTCGCCGTACAGGATCCGGGCCGCGGTCTCCAGGTCGCCGTCGCGCTGGGCGCGCTCGGCCTGGCCGCGCAGCTCGTCGATGCGCTCCTTGATCTCACCGACCCGGTTCAGGCCGGTCTTCTCCCGCTCCCAGCGGGCCTCGAGCGCGCGCAGCTCCTCCTCGCGGTCGGCGAGGTCGGCGCGCAGCCGCTCCAGCCGTTCCTGCGACGAGGGGTCGTCCTCGCGGGACAGCGCGAGCTCCTCCATCTTCAGGCGGTCGACGGTACGGCGCAGTGAGTCGATCTCGACCGGGGACGAGTCGATCTCCATCCGCAGCCGGGACGCGGCCTCGTCGACCAGGTCGATCGCCTTGTCGGGCAGCTGCCGGCCGCTGATGTAGCGGTTGGACAGCGTCGCCGCGGCGACCAGTGCGGAGTCGGAGATCGCGACCTTGTGGTGCGCCTCGTAGCGCTCCTTCAGGCCACGCAGGATGGCGATCGAGTCCTCGACCGACGGCTCGCCGACGAACACCTGCTGGAAACGACGCTCCAGCGCCGGGTCCTTCTCGATGCGCGTCCGGTACTCGTCCAGGGTGGTCGCACCGATCATCCGCAGCTCGCCACGCGCCAGCATCGGCTTCAGCATGTTGCCGGCGTCCATCGCGCCCTCGCCGGACGCACCGGCGCCGACGACGGTGTGCAACTCGTCGATGAACGTGATGACCTGACCGTCGGACTCCTTGATCTCGGTCAGCACGGCCTTCAGCCGCTCCTCGAACTCACCGCGGTACTTCGCACCGGCGACCATCGCGCCGAGGTCCAGGCTGATCAGCCGGCGGCCACGCAGCGACTCGGGCACGTCACCGGCCACGATCCGCTGGGCCAGTCCCTCGACGACGGCGGTCTTGCCGACGCCGGGCTCACCGATCAGGACCGGGTTGTTCTTGGTACGGCGGGACAGCACCTGGACCACGCGCCGGATCTCGGTGTCCCGGCCGATCACGGGGTCGAGCTTGCCGTCCTTCGCGCCCTGCGTCAGGTCGACGCCGTACTTCTCCAGGCTCTTGGTGGTGCCCTCGGCTTCCGGTGAGGTGATCCGGCGGTTGCCGCGCATCTGGTCGAACGCCTGCAGCAACGCGTCCGGCGTCACGCCGAGCGCGCTCTTCGCGGCTCCCTCGACGGTCGCGAGCGCGATCAGCAGGTGCTCGGTGGAGACGTACTCGTCCCCGAGCCCGAGGGCCCGCTGCTCCGCCTGGTTCAGCACGTCACCGGTCGTCGGCGACAGGCTCGGCGCCTGCACGCTGCCACCGCTCGCCTTCGGGAGCCGGCTCGCCTGCTCGGCGGTCTTCCGGCGTACGGCGTCGAGGTCCCCGCCGGCCGCTTCGAGCAGGCCGATCGTCGTGCCCTCGGGCTGCGCGAGCAGCGCGGACAGCAGGTGAATCGGTTCCACGGTCGGGTTGCCCGCCGCGGAGGTCTGACGGATCGCGACCGACAGCGTTTCCCGCGCGAGGGTCGTCAACCGCTGAACGTCCATCTAGCTCCAGCCTTCCAACTCAAGTAACAGGTCTTACCAGATACAACCTATCGAAACTTGAGTCCATTCCACTCAACTCTGGAAAATCCCAGGGATGAATCAGGGATGGTCAGTGCTGGTAGGCGCCCGAGTCCCACTTGGTCAGGACGGTCAGATCCTTGTCTGCCAAGTCGTACGAGTAGCCGGATTTCTCGGCGCGGTCGATGGCCGGGCTGCCCGCCTTCAGCCGGAGGTCGGGTGGCGCTGCTGTAGAGCGGATCGGCCTTCACCGAGTGCACGCCGAGCGTGAACTGATAGACGCTGCCCTGGTACACGCCGTTGTCCTCGTCCGCCGCGTCGGCCGGGTCGCCGGTGTCGAACGAGTCGTCGTACCCGACCTTGCCGCCGACCTTGACGATGTTGTTGCGCAGCTTCAGGATGTCCGCGCCACACCCCTGGTCACAGCTCCAGCCGTCGCCGTACGCGATGTCGACGGAGTTGTTGATCGCCAGCGTTCCCCGGACCGGGCCGATGTCGACCCCTCCGCCGCGGGTGAACGACACCGTCGGCAGTCAACAACTACCACCGACTGCTCTGTCCTGGGCAATTCTTCTCCCCCCTTCGTGGGGGGGTGAGCGCAAATTATTAAGCCCCGTCGGGGGGTGCGGTGAGCCATTGGCGTCCGCAATGATCATGAGACACCGGCGGCCCGAATTCCGCCGGACGAAATACACCTCGACGGCCACAGGGCGGCCCGGTCGGGGGAATTTCACATTCTAGGGGAAAGGATTCTTCATGCGAATTAATTCCACCTTCCGCGCGCGGACAGCAACCGCCTTCGCCGCACTGCTGGTAGTGGGCGGGGCAGGGGTCGCGCTCGCACCCCAGGCCTCCGCCGGCGGTGACGGCAACAAGGTGCACAACTGCTTCGGCCGTTGGTACAACACCGACTGGGACCAGATGTGCAGCAGCCCGGGTGCGGCCTACGCCGGCACCTACGAGTCCAAGGCCATCTGCACCCTCGAGCCCGACAACTGGATGGACCATTACCGCGGAAAGGGCAGCAGGGCGACGTACGACGGCCACGACTGCGACTGGTCTGTGACGGGCGTTCAAACCTGGTTCTACCAGTAAACGTCACACCGTTACAGGCCGCCTGAAGTAGCAAAGCTGCGACACGTCTGCCCGCATTGGAGTTGCGGGCAGACGTGCCGCGTTTCGATGTTACTCACCTCGGAAAGGGGACCTCATGCATGTTCACATTTCCGACCTCCGCCAGGGATACCCGGGGCGGGTGGTCCTCGACGACCTCGGCCTCGAACTCCGCCCCGGTGTGACTGGGCTCCTCGGACCCAACGGCGCCGGCAAGTCGACCTTGATGCGGACCCTGGCCACGGTGCAGCCACCGCTGCGCGGCCGGATCGCTCTCGACGGAGTCGCCATCGACGGCGAGAAAGCCGCGCGGCGCATCCGCCGTCGGATCGGCTATCTGCCGCAGCGGTTCGGATGGGATCCAGGGATGCGGGTACGTGACTTCGTCGAGTACGGGGCGTGGATGCGCGAGGTGCCTGGCGAACACCGGTCACGGGCCGTGGAGCGGGCACTGAGCCAGGTCGACCTGCTGGACCGCAAGCACGAGCGAATGTCCCGGCTCTCCGGTGGCATGCGACAGCGTGCGGGGATCGCGTGGGCCATCGTCGGCGACCCGGGCCTGGTGATCCTGGACGAGCCCACTGTGGGCCTGGACCCGCGCCAGCGCTTGCAGTTCCGCCGGATCCTCGCCGGACTCACCGATACCACCGTCCTGCTGAGCACGCACCTGATCGACGATGTGGCCGCCGCCTGTGACCGCGTCGTCGTCCTGCACAGTGGACGGGTCCGCTTCGACGGCGGGGTGCCCGAGATGGCGGACCGGGCCGGTGACGGTGCCGCCGGACACACCCCGCTGGAGCGTGCCTATATGGAACTCCTACCGGAAGGAGAGCGGGAACTGTGACCTCCTTCCTGCTGGCGCTGCGCACCTCCCCGCTGAGGTGGCTGCTTATCCCTGCGGTTGCACTCGATCTCACCCTCGTCCTCACCCGCAACGGCTACTGGCACGGCCTGTGGGGAGACACCGGCGCCGCGGGGCAGGTGCCCACCCTCTTTCTGGGCGTCTTCGGCGCGGCTGCGGCCGCGTGGACCTCCTCGCTGCGCCGTCCGCCCGAGGTGGCGGAGACTCTGAGCGCGATGCCCCGGCCCGGACCACGGGCTGAACTGCCACGCATTGCCGTGGTCCTGTGTGTCTTCCTCGTCCCGTACCTGGTAGGCCAGGCAGTCTGCTTCGCGGTCACCGCGTCCTCATGGCCGCCCGGCTTCACCTTGTACCTGGGATATCTCCTGCTCGGTGTCTCGAGCTTGATGACGGCCACGGGGCTGGGCTGGATCCTCGGCCGACTGCTGTCCAGACGCTGGGGCCCGGCCGCCGGTGCGCTCGGCTGGCTGTTCCTCGCCATGTCGTTCGACACCGACCTCTCCGTGGTGAACGGCCCGGCCCGGATGCAGCCCGACTTGCTGGAGATAGGCCTACGCGCGGCGGCAGCACTGCTGCTGCTCGTCGCCTGCCTCTGGCTGCCGTACGGCCCGCGGATCACGCGAGTCAGCCCGCTACCGGGACTTGCCCTCGTCCTGGCACTCGCCGTTACCGGGGCAGCCGCCGGCAACCCGGTCATCGACAAGCGGAACGGCTCCGGATCGAAGACCTGCATCAAGGGCCGCACCGAGATCTGCCTGTGGCCCGAGGAGGAGAAGTACAAGACGATGGCCCAGGACGTGCTGACCCGGACTGAGCAGCTGCCCCGGGCACTGGCCATGCCGGACGGGGTGTATTCCCTCGGCCTTGTCTACACGGACCGCGAGTGGGGCGGCGACTTCGACCTGGACAGTGGTTCCGTCTGGGCGCTGGCCTACGGCGTGACAATGGCGATCAGCGCGCAGACGTTCGCGGCCTGCGCGGACGGGGACTTCAAGGGCTATGACGCGCAACTGAAGGCCAACGACCAGTCGGTCCTCGCTCTGGAGCGGTGGCTTGAAAAGCGGCTGGCAGGTGGTGGACAACCGGAGTACAGGGAAGAGGGAATGACCGCATCCATGGAGAAAGCGGTGGAAATCGGCAAGGAGATGGCCGACCGGCCTGAGGCGGAGCAGAGTGCGTGGGCTACGGCAACGGTGCAGTACGTCCTGGAGAAATACTGTGACTGACAGCCACGCCGGCACGCGCGTCGACGCGCTGCCGTCGGCCTGGCAGACCTCTTGGGGTAGGCGTTTTCACCCGCCATGCGGCGTGCGGCGGCCGAAGAGCGTCCTGCTCTTGGTCCTGCTCAGCGGACTGGCCGTGACCTGGCTAGGGGACACGCTGGCCCCACTGCCCACCGTGGCGGGTGCGCGGGCCGCGGGGACTCCGAGCTGGCGGATGCTCGCCATGTTCGCGGGAGTCCTGCCGGTACTGTCCCTGCACAGCCGCATGGCAGCGCTGGAGGCGGTCGGTACCACCCGCTTTCACCGCGGGAGGGCGTTGCGGCTGACGCTGCTGTGGGCCACGAGCATGGCCGTCTTCCTGGGCATCTGCGCCGTGTCTGTGGAGGGCCGGGTGATGGAGGTCATGGCTGGCGCACTCCCCGGATGGACTGGGCTGGGGCTGGTCAGTGGGCGCCTGCTCGGCTGGCGGCAGGGGTGGATCCTGCCCGCACTGGTACTCCTGCTCGTCGGCTACTGGGGCGTGCAGGACGGAACGGGCAGCTACCCGTGGTGGGACTTCACCCGCGCGCCCGTGGTGGAGCGGCCGATGAGTCTCGGGATCAGTCTGGGGCTGCTGGCTGCTGGGATGGTGGCCTACTCGATGACAGCCTGGCGCTTGAAGGGTCTGCTCCGCCGGTCGTGACGAGGAGTGCGGATGCCCGTTGCCCGGTGCGCGAACGCACCGGGCAACGGGCAGTCGACACGCACGCCCGCGGCGTACGTCATGCCGACAGGGTGCTCACGGACGTCGAGCACATGCACTGTCCCTCCCAGCCGTGCGATGGGCAGGCGCCGTGTAAAGGGCATTCCACCAGGCCCCACTGCCAGGCCAGCACGCCGGCCGTGACTCGGTTGCCAGTGCCGATCTTGGTGTAGATCGAGCTGATGTGACCTTTGACGGTGTCGGTACTGACTGTCAGCCGTCCGGCGATCGCCGCATTGCTCAGCCCGACTGCGAGAAGTGCCAGCACCTGGCACTCTCTGGGCGAGAGCCGTTCGGCGAGAGCTGCCGCCGGCGAGCCCGGCCTTGTTGTCACGGGCCGCCGCTCCGCGGCAGCGACCTGAGCATCGGTCCAGCCTGCGACAACCAATTCGGCGAGACGGGGCGAGACCCTTGTCTCGCCCTTGACAGCGGCAAGCACGGCATCGGAGAGCTGGTGCGGCTCACAGTCACTGAGCACGAGCCCCGACGCACCGGCACGCAGTGCGGCGAGGGCGTCCGCGGCGTCCGCGCGGGTCATCACGACCACCACTGCGGGCGAGGCCGGAAGCCCGATGAACCGCGAGACGAGATCCAGTCCGTCGGCGTCGTCCACGCGAAGGGCCAGAAGCGCGATCTTCACCCCCAGTTGCCCGGACAGTTCGACGGCGTGGCGTCGGGCACAGCCACCGGAGACCTCGATACCTGAGGATTCCAGGACTGCCGTCAGTCCAGCTCGGAAGATCGCCTCATTGTCGACCACCAATACGCTCAACTTCGGTTCCTCCCCAGAGACCGGACCTGCAGAGTGAAGATCTCGATCGGGGAATCGTTGCCGGCGGACGAGTCGACGTAGTAGGTCACAGCGGATGGTGCCGCGTGGGCGACACCAGTTGCAGTCATGAGAAGGGCGGTTGTCAGTACTGCGGTTTGCTGGTGCACATGTCCTCGTTCTGAGCGGGAGGCGTTGTCCACGGCGGCGCGGATATATTTTTGAGTCAGACACCCCCCGTAGTCAATCGATCACGCTGGCCGACATCAGTCCCCCGTCCCGGAGTCCGGTTTCAGCCAGCATCCGGCTGACGTGGGTCTTGACCGTGTGCTCGGTGAGGTGCAGCCCGGCGGCGATCTCCGCATTGGAGTTGCCCTTGGCAACTAATCCCTGCGGCGGACCGGACGGTGATCCGGTCGGTGGCGGGAGATGCCTACCTGCTGGGTGGTTTGCTGTTGCTCGCCGTACTGAACTCGGACGCGCGGATGCGGTACACCTGCAGATTCAGGTTGTAGTACTTGTCGGTCTCGCCGACCCACTCCATCCCGATCCGTCGCGCGGTGGCGATCGCGCGCTTGTTGGCCGGTCGCGCGACGGCGAACAGTTCGTCGACCTCGCCGTCGTCGAACGCCCAGCCCATCAACGCCTGGCTCGCCTCGGTCGCGTACCCGAAACCCCAGGCGCTCGGCCGCAACTGCCAGCCGATCTCGAGATCCTCCTCGTACGGCGGGAGCAGGCGGATCAGCAGCGCGCCGAGGACCTCGCCGTGGTCCCGGCGCGTGACCGCCCAGCGGCCCGCGGGTACGACGAAGTTCGGCTGGGCCTCGATCCAGGACTGCAGGATCAACCGCATGGTCGCGGCATCCGGCACCTTGTCGATGGCCGGTGACAGCCAGGGCGCCACGTCGGCGGAGCCAAAGATCTCCAGCGCGGCGTCGGCGTCGTCTTCCTCCCAGTCCCGGATCAGCAGCCGGTCAGTCTCCAGCTTCAGCGTCACCCCGCCAGGGTATGCGCTGCCCGCCGGAAGACAACAGGCACAACGAGAACCGCAGGGCGGTCCTGTGACGGACCACCCTGCGGGGGTCGAAGGGCGCTGGGGGGATAGCGCGCCTTCGACTGTGGAGACGTCGTGGGGGAACGACGATCTCCACCGGACCGGAGGCTCCGAGGGGGATCGGAAGACCTCCGGTAGCTGGTGAAACGGGGGATCAGCGCGAGCCGAGTTCCAGAGGCTGGGTGCGGATCCATCGCGTCGTGGTCTGCTGCCGGCCCATGGCGATCACGTCGCCGGCGGGACCGGCCGAGAAGACCCGGCTGGCGGCGGGGCGTCGAGAGGCGCCGACACCGCGCTGGACTTCGGCCAGGAGCTGGTTGACCCGATTCCTCAGGTCCTCCACCTCCGACTGTAGCGCGAGGACGTGCCGAATTCCCGCGAGGTTGACGCCCTCTTCCTGCGACAGGTGCTGCACATAACGCAGCCTCGCCACGTCGTACGCCGAGTACCGCCGGCCGCGGCCGGACGCCCGGCTCGGCACTACCAGGCCGAGCCGGTCGTACTGGCGCAACGTCTGCGGATGCATGCCGGCCAGCTGGGCCGCCACCGAGATCACGTAGATCGGGGTGCGGTCGTCCCAGGTCGGCACCTGGCTGAACGGGATACCCATCACGAACTCCCGAACAACCCGGTCCGCAGATCAGGCTGGTCCGACGCGGAGCTGAACTCCTGCAGCTTCTCTTTCTGCTCGTCGGTCAGGTCGTGCGGGACCTGTACTTCGAGCGTGAGCATCAGGTCGCCCTTGGTCCCGTCCCGCCGGACCGAACCCTTACCGCGGACGCGCAGCTTGCTCCCGTTCGCCGTACCTGCAGGGATCCGGACCGTGACGGGCAGGCCGTCCAGGGTCGGAACCTTGATCTCGGCACCCAGCGCCGCCTCGGTGAAACTCACCGGGACGTTGAGCGTCAGATGCTCGCCCTGCCGACCGAAGATCCGGTGCGACTTGACGTGCACGGTGACGTAGAGGTCGCCCGCGGGGCCACCCCGTTCGCCGGCCGCGCCCTTGCCCTTCAGCCGGATCCGCTGACCGTCCTGCACGCCCGCGGGGATGCGGACCTGCATGGTCTTGCTCGACTGGCCGCGGCCGGAGCCGTGGCAGGTCTCGCACGGCTGGTCGACGACCAGACCGCGACCCTTGCACTCGGTGCACGGCTCGGTCATCGCGAACACGCCACCCTGCACCGACGTCTGCATGCCCGTGCCTTCGCACTTCAGGCAGACCTTCGGCACAGTGCCGTACTTCGCACCGGTACCGCGACACGTCGCGCACGGCTCGTCGCTGGTCATCCGGAGCCCGACCGTGACACCGTTCACAGCCTCGGCGAACTCGATCGTCGCCTCGGTCTCGATGTCCTGGCCGCGCCGCGGCCGGGCCGTCGTGGTGGTCCTGGTCTGGCCACCACCGCCGAACATGCCGCCCAGGATGTCGCCGAGCCCGCTGCCGCCGCCTTGCCCGCCGCGGTTGAACAGGTCACCGACGTTGAAGTCGAAGCCACCGCCCTGACCGCTGCCGCTCGGCATCCGGAAGCCGCCGCTGCCGAACAGCCGGCGTGCCTCGTCGTACTCCTTGCGCTTCTTCGGGTCGCCGACGACGTCGTACGCCTCGGAGACCTCCTTGAATTTGGCCTCCGCCTTGGTGTCCCCGGCGTTGGAGTCCGGGTGGTACTGCCGGGCCAGCTTGCGGTAGGCCTTCTTGATCTCGTCGGCCTCGGCGGTCTTGGAGACGCCGAGAATCTTGTAGAAGTCCTTCTCGATCCAGTCCTTCTGGCTCATCTGACGCCTCCCCTCCCGTCGTGGTCGTTACTACTCCGCGGACCTGTCCGCGTCTTCATCAGTGCTCTCCACCGGTACGTCGGCCTTCGCGGCCTCGCCCGGTAGTTGTTCGGTCGGCTCCGACACGGCCACACGCGCCGCCCGCAGGATCCGCTCACCGTGCCGGTAGCCCGGTTGCATGATCATCGTCGCGGTCGGGCCGTCGACCTCGTCGGAGTAGTTGTGCAGCAGGGCCTCGTGGATCCGCGGGTCGAAGGTGTCGCCCTTCTCGCCGAACTTCGCCAGGCCGAGCTTCTCGGTGACCCGCTCCAGCGACTCGGCGACGGCCTTGAACGCGCCCTCGAGCTCACCGGCTTCGCGGGCCCGGCCGACGTCGTCCAGGATCCCGAGCAGCTCGGACAGCACCGTGCCGATCACGAGCTCGCGCGAGGCTTCCCGCTCACGGTCCACGCGGCGCTTGTAGTTCACGTACTCGGCCTGCAGTCGCTGCAGGTCCGCCGTACGCTCCGCAAGCGCCTCGGTCAGCAGGGCCTCCTGGGCGGACGGACCGATCAGATCGGACGGGTCCCGCGGCGGCTGTCCGCTCGGGGCCCCCGCCGCGGGAGCCGCGGAGTCCTCCGCAGGCTCCCGCAGCTTGCCGGTTTCCGGGTCGATCCGGCGCTTGTCGCGGATGACGGGCTCGCCGTCACCGAACTCGCTGCCAGTCGGTCGATCCGTCACTTGTCCTCCGTCTTGTCCTGCGGCCGGTCCTCGTCCACGATCTCGGCGTCGACGACATCGTCGTCGTTGTTGTTGCTGCCGGCCGTGTCCTCGGAGGTGGCACCGTCGTCGGTCGAGCCGCCGGCGGCCTGGGCGTTCGCGTACATCGCGGCGCCCATCTTCTGGCTGGACTGGGCGAGCTTCTCCGAGGCGGCCTTCACCGCGTCGGCGTCGTCACCCTCGAGGGCCTTCTTCAGCTCGGCCACGCCGTCCTTGACCTCGGTCTTGACGTCGTCCGGAACCTTGTCCTCGTTCTCCTGCAGGAACTTCTCGGTCTGGTAGACCAGCGACTCCGCCTGGTTGCGGTTCTCCACCGCCTCACGGCGCTGGCGGTCCTCCTCGGCGTACTGCTCGGCGTCGCGGACCATCTGGTCGATGTCGGTCTTCGGCAGCGCGGAGCCGCCCGTGACCGTCATCCGCTGCTCCTTGCCGGTGGCCAGGTCCTTGGCGTTCACGTGCACGATGCCGTTCGCGTCGATGTCGAAGGTGACCTCGATCTGCGGCACGTTCCGCGGCGCCGGCGGCAGGCCGGTCAGCTCGAAGTTGCCGAGCGACTTGTTGTCGCGGGCCATCTCGCGCTCGCCCTGGTACACCTGGATCATCACCGACGGCTGGTTGTCCTCGGCCGTGGTGAAGATCTCCGAGCCCTTGGTCGGGATCGTGGTGTTGCGCTCGATGATCTTGGTGAACACGCCGCCCTTGGTCTCGATGCCGAGGCTCAGCGGGGTCACGTCGAGCAGCAGGACGTCCTTGACCTCACCCTTCAGCACACCGGCCTGCAGGGAGGCGCCGACCGCGACGACCTCGTCCGGGTTCACACCCTTGTTCGGGTCCTTGCCGCCGGTCAGCTCCTTGACGAGCTCGGCGACCGCGGGCATCCGGGTCGAACCGCCGACCAGGATCACGTGGTCGATCTTGGCCACGTCGATCCCGGCGTCCTTGATGACCGCCTTGAACGGGGCGCGGGCGCGCTCCAGCAGGTCGTTGCTCATCTTCTGGAACTCGGCCCGGGAGAGCTTCTCCTCCAGGTGCAGCGGGCCCGCGTCGGTGAGGCTCAGGTACGGCAGGTGGATCGTGGTCTCGGCGGCGCTGGACAGCTCGATCTTCGCCTTCTCGGCGGCCTCGGTGAGGCGCTGCATCGCCATCTTGTCGCCGGACAGGTCGGTGCCGTTCTTGTTCTTGAACTGGGTCACCAGCCACTGCACGATCCGCGCGTCCCAGTCGTCACCACCGAGGTGGTTGTCACCGCTGGTCGCCTTCACCTCGAAGACACCGTCGCCGATCTCCAGCAGCGAGACGTCGAACGTGCCGCCGCCGAGGTCGAAGACCAGGATGGTCTGCTCGGTGCCCTTGTCCAGGCCGTAGGCGAGCGCGGCCGCGGTCGGCTCGTTGACGATCCGGTGCACCTTCAGGCCCGCGATCTCGCCGGCCTCCTTGGTCGCCTGGCGCTGCGCGTCGGAGAAGTACGCCGGCACGGTGATGACCGCGTCGGTGACCTGCTCCCCGAGGTACGCCTCGGCGTCCCGCTTCAGCTTCTGCAGCACGAACGCGCTGATCTGCTGCGGCGTGAACTTCTTGCCGTCGATGTCGACGCTCCAGGCCTCGCCCATGTGGCGCTTGACCGAGCGGATGGTGCGGTCCACGTTCGTGGTGGCCTGGCGCTTCGCCACCTCGCCGACCAGGACCTCGCCGTTCTTGGCGAAAGCCACCACCGAGGGCGTCGTGCGCGCTCCCTCGGCGTTGGGGATGACGGTGGGCTCGCCACCTTCCAGTACGGCGATGACGGAGTTCGTCGTACCGAGATCGATACCGACCGCGCGGGCCATTCTTTACCTCCACGAAGTTGAGTGATACAGACTCAATGTTGCCCGTTCGTCCGCCTCGGTTCAAATCCGTGACCGAACAAACTTGAGTTCACTGGACTCAACATTGCACGACGGTCAGGTCATTCCCAAGCCCGTCCCCCGATTTCGGGGTCGCGGCCAGGGTGCGGCCAGGGAGACCCCTCCCGAAGCAAACGTTTACCGTGCGATCCTGATCACTGTGAAACTCCGCCCGATGACCGCAGCCGACCTCGGCGCGGTTCTCGCGCTGAACGGCACCGCGGAAGGTCTTGTCGAACCCCTCAACCCCGACCGGCTGGACTGGCTCCGGCTGATCGCCGCACACGCCGTCGTCGTCGACCTCGACGACGTACCCGCCGGATTCCTCCTCACGTTCACCCCCGGCTCGGCGTACGACGGGCTGGCGTTCGAGGCGTTCACCAACACCTACGCCGACCGCTTCCTGCTCATCGAACGGATCGTGATCGACCCCGAACACCGCCGTACCGGCATCGCGACCCAGGTCTACCGCGCCATCGAACGAGCCGCCAAGCCCTTCGACCGCGCAGTAGCCTCCGTCCCACCCGACCCCCCAGCCACCACCTTCCACAAATCCCGCGGCTACACAGAGGTAGGCAAACAACGCCTCCCCAACGGCACCACCACCGCCCTCCTCTCCAAAGAACTGTCGGACTAGAGCGGGCGGGCGTGGTTGGCGGATGTGGTTTGGCGGACCGCCACCACTCACCAAGTCGCCGGGAAGCGCTCCCCGCACGCCGAGTTGAGCGCAAGCGCCCGAGAAGTCGCCTGCTCACTGAGTGGTGGCGGTCCGCCTGTGGACAACGCCCGCCCCGAACCGCGAGAACTCCCCATCATGGATTCATGGCAGACGTGGCTGAGGTGATCGGTAGGCGCGGCGGGTCGGCGACGTTCGCGGACCTGCGCGCGGTCGTGTCCGCACGCGCCATCCGCAACGCGCTCACGTCAGGCGTGATCAACCGCGTGGCGAAGGGGGTCTACGCCTTGCCGACCTCACCACCGGCGCTCACCGCGGCACGAAGTCACGGCGGTGTCATCTCGCATCTCAGCGCGGCGCAGCACTGGGGTTTCGGGGTGATCAACCCGCCCGTTCAGCCGCACGTCACCCTGCCGCCGGGCCGGGTCCGCCGGCGCACCGGGCTGCCGTGCGTCCTGCACTGGGCGGACGTTCCCGCGCTGGACGATGTCACTACCCCGCTCCGGACCGTCCTGGACTGCCTTCGCATCGTGCCGCTGGCCGATGGGCTCGCGATAGCGGACTCAGCCTTACGTACGGGCTGTGTCGAGCACGACGTGCTCCTGGATGCAGCGGCTCGGCTCCGGGGACCGCACCGTCGGCGCATCCAGCAGGTCGTCGCGTTCGCGGACGGTCGGTCGGAATCAGTCCTGGAGTCGGCCCTGCGGGCCTTGTTGATCGACCGGGGAATCACAGGCTTCGTACCTCAGGTGCTCGTGCGGGACGCGGAGTTCTCGGCTCGCCTCGACCTGGGCAATTCCCAGCTTCTCCTCGGCCTGGAGGCGGACGGGTTCGAGTTTCACGGAAGCCGGCGGGCGCTGGTCAAGGACTGCCGCCGACAGGTGAACCTGACGGTCCGTGGCTGGCGGGTCCTTCGTTTCAGCTGGGAGGACATCATGTACGACCCCGACTGGGTGGTCGCCACGATCGAGCGGGCCGCCGGACTTCCGCCACTCAGTAACCGGCTGCTGCGCGCCGCCTGAATCGACCGCTGAGCGTGTGGCGGTCACGTCACTTGAGGTTGGTGAGTGGGGGCGGTCCGCCCGCCCCTAAACCAGTCGTCCGCCGATGAAGGTTTGGGTGACCAGGGGGACGCGCGGGGCGGTAGGCGAGGTGTAGGTAGGTGGGGGCGTCTAGGACGGCTAGGTTGGCTGGGGTGCCGGGGGTTAGGTGGCCTAGGTCGGGGCGGCGGAGGGACGCGGCTCCGCCGGCGGTGGCGGACCAGAGGGCTTCGGCGGGGGTCATGTGCATTTCGCGGACTGCTAGCGCGATGCAGAAGGGCATGGAGGAGGAGTAGCCGGAGCCGGGGTTGCAGTCGGTGGCCAGGGCTACGGTGACGCCGGCGTCCAGGAGGCGGCGGGCGTTCGGGTACGGCGATCTGGTGGAGAACTCGATCGCGGGCAGGAGGCCGGCGACGACTCCGCTCGACGCGAGAGCGTCGACGTCGGCGTCGGTGAGATAGGTGCAGTGATCGGCCGAAGCGGCGCCGACCTCGGCGGCGAGTTGGACGCCAGGCCCCTCGCCGAGCTGGTTCGCGTGCACTCGAGCTTGCAGGCCACGGGCGATCCCGGCCTGGAGGATCGCCCGCGCCTTGGTCCGCGTCGAAAGCCCCGCGCTCGACGAAGACGTCGACCCACTTCGAGTGCTTGGCCGCCGCGTCGAGCATCGGCCCGGTCACGAGCGCGACGTAGCCCGCCGGGTCGTCGGCGTAGTCGGCCGGTACGACGTGCGCACCGAGGTACGTCGTCTCCTCGGTGAACTGCCGCGCGATCTGCAGCGCCCGCGCCTCGTCCGCGACCGTCAGCCCGTACCCGGACTTGATCTCGACCGTCGTCGTCCCCTGACGCCGCATCTCGGCGACCAGCCGGGACACGTTCGCGGTCAGCTGTTCGTCGGTGGCCTCGCGGGTCGCCGCCACCGTGGTGCGGATGCCGCCGGCGGAGTACGGCGTACCGGTCATGCGGGCCGCGAACTCCTCGGCCCGATCACCCGCGAACACCAGGTGCGAGTGCGAGTCGACGAACCCCGGGATCACCGCCCGCCCGCCGAGGTCGATCGACGCTGTCGGCGGCCGGCGCCTCGCGTCCGCGAACCGACCCACGCGACCGTGCTCCCGTCGATCACGAGCGCCGCGTCGTGGAGCTCACCGAGCAGCCCGCCCGTGCGCGGGATCGTTGGTCACCAGCGACCCGATCCCGGTCAGCAGGAGCGAGCTCACGAGGTCACCGCCGCGATCGAGGCGGCCAGCGCGGCAGCCGTACGTCGATCTTCGAATGCTTGCCCGCAGCAACCACTCGCCGGCCGGACACAACCACGTCAGTGACGTCCGCAGCCGTCGCGGCGAAAACTGCGGTCTCCACGGCGCCGCCGGTCCCCGCCGTACGCACGCTGTCGAGGCGGACGCGACCAGGTCTGCGCGCGCACCGGCCGCGATCACCCCGGCGTCCTCGAAGCCGATGCGACCGGTGGCCGTCCACGGTTGCCGCCTTGAGCAGCTCCGCCGCCGACCAGTGACCGCGCTCCTGCGACGCCAGCCGCTCGTCCAGCTCGACCGCTCGCATCTCCTCGAAAAGATCGATCACCGCATGGCTGTCCGACCCCAGCGTCAACGGCGAACCGGCGTCGCGCAGCGCGACCGACGGCCCGATCCCGTCCGCGAGATCGCGCTCGGTCGTCGGGCAGAAGCACGAGTACGTCGCGGAGCTCCCGAGCAGCCCGATGTCGACCGAGCGTCAGATGCGTCGCATGCACGGCACTCGTCCGCCCGGACAGGAACCCGGCCTCGTCGAGCACCTGCGTCGGGGTCCGGCCGTACGCCGCCAGGCAGGCCTCGTTCTCCGCGACCTGCTCGGACAGATGGATATGCAGCGGTACGTCGGGAAACGCCGAGGCGACCGCACCGAGCTGATCCTGCGGAACGCCGCGCACCGAATGCGCGGCCGCACCGATCACGACATCGTCCGACGCCGGCGAGCTGCACGACCCGGGAGGCCCAGGCCGTCGCGTCGCCGTCGCTGAAGCGTTGCTGCACCTCGTTGAGCGGCTGGTCGATCCCGCCGGCGATGTAGCAGGTGTCGAGCAGCGCGATCCGCAGGCCGGCGTCACGGGCCGCCGCGATCAGCGCCGTCCCCATGGCGTTCGGCGTCGTCGTACCGACGGCCGCCGGGTGCGTGGTGCAGGTAGTGGAATTCGCCGACCGCGGTGATCCCGGCCAGCACCATCTCGGCGTACACGGCCTTGCGAGCTCGTAGTACGTGTCGGGCGTGAGCGCGGCGGCGACGGCGTACATCTGCTCGCGCCAGGTCCAGAACGTGCCGCGCTCGGTCTGCGTGCGGCCGCGCAGCGCGCGGTGGAACGCGTGACTGTGACAGTTCGCGAGCCCGGGAACGACGAGGCCGTTCAGCACCTGGGCGTCGCCGGGGTCGACGCCGGCGACCACCGAGGCGAAGCGACCGTCGACCACAGACACCAGAACTCGTCGAGCGAGGCCGTCGGGGAGGAGAGCGGTCTCGCACCAGTACGACGTCACCTCGCGAGGTCCTTCAGCACGGCGGTCAGTGCGTCGACGCCGGCCAGGCAGTCGTCCATCTCGGCGTACTCGGCCGGGGAATGCGAGATGCCCGTCGGGTTGCGGACGAACAGCATCGCGGTCGGGATCCCGGCCTCCGAGAACACGCCCGCGTCGTGCCCGGCGCCGGTCGGCAGCACCGGTGCGCCGTCGAGCACGTTCACCAGCCGGTCCCGTAGGCCGGCCGGGAAGTCGACGATCGGCGAGACGGACTCGGGTGTCACCTCGAGCGTCGTACCGTCCCGCTCGGCGCGTTCCGTCGCCTGCTTGGTGATTGCTGCCAGCAACGATTCGAGGATGGCGGTGTCGGCGGCCCGGGCGTCGAGCCAGGCGGTGACCTGGGACGGTACGGCGTTCGTCCCGTTGGGCTCCACCGACAGCCGGCCGAACGTCGCGCGGGCACCGGCGAGCCGGGCCTGCTTGTTGGCGGCGAGGGCGGTCATCGCGTACGTGAGCATCGGGTCGTGCCGGTCCTCCATCAGCGTGGTGCCGGCATGGTTGGCCTCGCCACCGAACGTGAACCGGAAGCGCCCGTGCGGCCAGATCGAGCTGGCCACGCCCACCGGCGCGGTCAATCCGCGCCCCTGCTCCACGTGCAGCTCGACGAACGTCCCCATCCGCCGCAGCAACGGCGACGGGCCTACTCGGTCCGGGTCGATCCCCGAACTCTCGAGCGCCACCGCCAGCGGAACGCCGGCGCGGTCGGTCAGCGCCAGCGCCTTCTCCGCGGACAACACCCCGGCCGCGACCCGGGACCCCAAACAGGGCATCCCGAACCGCGACCCTTCTTCCTCCACAAATGCCCCGATGCCGATCGGCACCCCAGGCTCGAACCCCTCTGCCCGCAACTGGTCCACAGCCGCCAGAGCCGACACGACTCCGAGCGGCCCGTCGAACGCCCCGCCATCGATCACCGAGTCGAGATGACTACCGGTCACGATGCCTGCGCGGGAAGCCGACTCTCCGTGCGGTTCCCACCAGGCGACCAAGTTGCCGATGCCATCGGACTCGACCTGCAGGCCGCGGGCGGCGCACTGGTCCAGGAACCAGTGCGTCGCCTCGCGTTCGGTGGGAGACCAGCCGCCACGGGTGTAACCGCCGGTGTCGGGGCTACGGCCGATGGCGGACTCGTCCGCCCAGAGGGATTCGAAGCTCAAGACAGACTCATGACAGGGGGTTCTTCGACAGCCAGTCCTTCGCGACCGCGTCCGCGCTCTCCTTGCCGACGTCGATCCGCTTGACCAGGTCGGTCAGGGCGTCCGTGGTCAGCTTGGCGTCGACGGCGTTCAGCGTCGCCACGACGTCGTCGGACTTGTGGTCGGTCCGGATCAGCGGAACGATGTTGTTCGGCGGGAGGATCTTCTCCGGGTCGTCGAGCTGCACCAGGCCCTGGTCCTTGATGACCGACTGGGTGGTGAACAGGTTCGTCACCTGGATCTGGTTGTCGGTCAGCGCCTTGATGCTCAGCGGACCGCCCGCGTCCAGCGTCTTGTACTCCTTGAACTCGACGCCGTACTTCTCCTTCAGGCCCTTCAGACCGGCCGACCGGACCTTGAACTCCGAGCTACCGCCGGCGACCAGGTTCTTGCCCTTGAGGTCGCCCAGCGACTTCAGGCTGTACTTGTCCGCGGTCGCCTTGGTGACGACGATCGTGTCCTCGTCGGCGGCCGGCGACTTGTCCAGCACCTCGAGCCCGGGCGTCAGCGCCTTCTTCAACGCGTCGTACGCCTTGTCGGGGTCGGTCTCGGTGGAGCTCTTGTCGAAGTACGCCAGCGCGGCGCCGGTGTACTCCGGCACCAGGTCGACGGACCCGTCCTTGATGGCGGCCATGTAGGTCTCGCGGTTGCCGATGTTCGGCTTCTTCTTCACCTCGATGCCCTTGGTGGCCAGCGCCTGGCCGTAGATCTCCGCCAGCAGCTGGCTCTCGGAGAAGTCCGCGGACCCGACGGTGATGCTGGTCACCTTGGACGGCGCGGGCGAGTCTCCCGCCTTGTCGCTGCCGAGCTGGTCGCCCCCACCCCCACAACCGGCCAGGCCGAGGACAGCCACTCCGGCGATCGCAGTACGGATGAGTGTGGATCTCAACACGAGAGCCTCCAGTGTTCTCGTTCAGCCATCGACCGGTGCCGATGGATGTGTCTCAAGTTCATCAGGTTCATCGGACACTTCAGCCGATTTTCAGCCCTGGCGAGACGGTGATCCGCCCGATCAGCGCGAAGATCGCGTCGAGGACGATGGCCAGGAGTGCCACCAGCAGGGCGCCGGTGAACATCTGCGGGAAGTCACGGAGCTTCAGCCCGTCGACGACGTACCGGCCGAGGCCGCCGAGCGACACCAGTGCGGCGATCGTCGCCGTGGACACGATCTGCAGGGTGGCGCTGCGGATGCCGGAGATGATCAGCGGCAGCCCGATCGGGATCTCCACCTTGGTGAGGATCTCGCGGCCGGTCATCCCCATCCCCCGCGCCGCGTCGATCGTGGCCGGATCGACACCCGACAGACCGGCGTACGTCGAGGCGAGGATCGGCGGGATGCCCAGCGCGACCAGCGCGATCAGCACCGGCAGGAAGCCGATCTGATCGGTCAGCAGCACCGCGATCATCAGCAGGCCGAGGCTCGGCAGGGCGCGCGCGGCGTTGCCGAGGTTGATGGCCAGGAACGCGCCGCGGCGCGTGTGCCCGATCCGCAGGCCGATCGGCAGGCCGATCACGACGGACAGGCCGAGCGCGGCGAACGTGTACCAGAGGTGCTCGACGATCCGCGCCCAGATCCCCTCGTTGCCGGACCAGTTGAACGAGTCGGTCAGGTACTCCCACATGTCAGGCCACCTCTCCGACCGGGGTTGCGACTCGCGCCCATGGGGTCAGGATCCGTTGCAGCGTGACCAGGACCAGGTCCGCGACCAGCGCCAGGGCCAGCGACAGCACCACACCGACCACGACCGGGGTGAGGAAGTCCTTCTGGAAGCCCAGCGTGAACAGCTCCCCCAGCCCGCCGATCCCGATCACCGCGCCGACGCTCACCATCGAGATGTTCGCGACCGTCACGACCCGCAGGCCGGTGAAGATGACCGGTACGGCGATCGGCAGGTCCACCGCGACCACCCGGTGCAAGGCGCCGTACCCGACCGCGATCGCGGACTGCCGGACGTCGGGTGGCACGGAGCGGAGTCCGTCGATCACGTTCCGGATCAGGAGAGACACCGTATAGATGGTCAGCGCGACGATGATGTTGACCGTGGACAGCACCTTGGTGCCGAGGACGGCCGGGATCACGATGAACAACGCGATCGACGGCAGCGAGTACAGGACACCGCCGAACGCGATCAGCGGGTTCGCCAACCAGGAGTAGCGCGTCGCGACGTACCCCAACGGCACCGAGATGATCAGCCCGAGGATGACCGGAACGATCGCCAGGTAGAGGTGCTCGCGCAACTGTTCCCAGATCAGGCCCAGGTTGTCGCCGATCCACGTCATGAGCGCAAAGCTTCCGCAACGGTCGCTTGGTCGATGACGCCGACGGCCTTGCCGTCGTCGTCCACGCAGACCCCGGAGCCCGTCGGCGAGGTCAGTACGGCGTCCAAGGCCGCGCGCAGCGAATCGCCGCGTTTGAAGACGGCGCCGACCGGCAGCAGCTCCTCGGACCCGTTCCGCCACCCGACCGGTACGCCGTCCTGCAACGCCAGCTCGTCCGGCAACGGCTTCACCGGCAGCTCGTCCGGATGCACGAACGTCAGCGCCCGGTAACCCCGGTCCTGCCCGACGAACCCGCGGACGAAGTCGTCGGCCGGGTTGGCGAGCAGCTCGGCCGGCGGCGCGAACTGGGCGAGCTTGCCGCCGACCCGCAGTACGGCGACGTTGTCCCCGAGCTTGATCGCCTCGTCGATGTCGTGGGTGACGAACACGATCGTCTTGCCGATGTCGCGCTGCAGCCGGAGCAGCTCTTCCTGCAACTGGTGGCGGACGATCGGGTCGACCGCGCTGAACGGCTCGTCCATGAGCATGATCGCCGGATCGGCTGCCAGCGCACGGGCGACGCCGACTCGTTGCTGCTGGCCACCGGACAGCTGCGCGGGATACCGCTCGGCCAGCTTGACGTCGAGGCCGACGCGTTCGAGCAGCTCCATCGCCGTACTGTGCGCCTTGCGTTTGTCCCAGCCGATCAGCTTCGGCACGGTCGCGACGTTCTCCACGACCGTCTTGTGCGGGAACAGGCCGGCGTTCTGGATCACATATCCGATCCCCCGGCGCAGCGTCACCGCGTCCTTGCTGTTGATGTCGTCACCGTCGATCGAGATGGTCCCGCTGGTCCGCTCGATCGTGCGGTTGATCATCCGCAGCGAGGTGGTCTTGCCGCAGCCGGACGGGCCGACGAACACGGTGATCTGGTTGCTCGGGATCCGCAGGGACAGTTTGTCGACGGCGACGGTGCCGTCCGGATACCGCTTGGTGACGTCCTCGAACTCGATCATGGCGCCCCTTCGCGCTTGTCGTCGGTCGCCCGAAAGACCCTAGCGGACCGCGAGACTGAAGCCACGCGATCGGACGGTTTCTCGGTTCGTGGGAAAGTGCACTGTAACGATAGAGATACTGAGGGTGGTCAGGACTCCCGCATCGGGATCCTGACACCCTTGTCGTCGGCGACCTCTACGGCCTTGTCGTAGCCGGCGTCGACGTGCCGGATGACACCCATCGCCGGGTCGTTGGTGAGCACCCGCTCCAGCTTCTGCCGGGCCAGGTCGGTGCCATCGGCAACCGACACCTGGCCGGCGTGGATGGACCGGCCGATGCCGACGCCGCCGCCGTGGTGGATCGACACCCACGACGCGCCGCTGGACACGTTCACCATCGCGTTCAGCAACGGCCAGTCCGCGATCGCGTCCGAGCCGTCCAGCATGCCTTCGGTCTCCCGGTACGGCGAGGCCACGCTGCCGGTGTCCAGGTGGTCGCGGCCGATCACGATCGGCGCCTCGAGTTCGCCGGAGGCCACCATCTCGTTGAACCGCAGCCCGGCCTTGTCGCGCTCGCCCTGGCCGAGCCAGCAGATCCGTGCCGGCAGCCCCTGGAACGCGACCCGCTCGCCGGCCAGCTTGATCCACCGGCTGAGGTGCTCGTTGTCCGGGAACAGGTCCAGGATCGCCTGGTCCGTCTTCGCGATGTCCGCCGGGTTGCCGGACAGCGCGGCCCACCGGAACGGGCCCTTTCCTTCACAGAACAACGGCCGGATGTACGCCGGCACGAAGCCGGGGAACTCGAACGCGCGGCTGTACCCCGCCTTCCGCGCCTCGTCCCGGATCGAGTTGCCGTAGTCGAACACCTCGGCGCCCGCGTCCTGGAACCCGACCATCGCCTCGACGTGCCGGGCCATCGACTCCTGCGCCTGGTGGGTGAACCCGGCCGGGTCCTTCTCACGCGCGGTCGTCCAGTCCTCGAACTCGACCCCGACCGGCAGGTACATCAACGGGTCGTGCGCCGAGGTCTGGTCGGTGACGATGTCGATCGGCGCACCGCGCTTCAGCAGGTCGGGCACGATCGTCGCCGCGTTGCCGAGCACACCGATCGACAGCGGCCGCCGGGCCGCCTTCGCCTCCTCCGCCAGCCGCAGCGCTTCGTCCACGGACGACGCCCGTACGTCGAGGTAGCGGTGCTCGATGCGCCGGTCGATCCGCGTGGAGTCGACGTCGATACAGATCGCGACGCCGTCGTTCATCGTGACCGCCAGCGGCTGCGCGCCGCCCATGCCGCCGAGGCCGGCGGTCAGCGTGACGGTGCCGGCCAGCGAGCCGCCGAACTTCTTCTCCGCGACCGCGCCGAAGGTCTCGTACGTGCCCTGCAGGATGCCCTGCGTGCCGATGTAGATCCACGACCCGGCCGTCATCTGGCCGTACATCGTGAGCCCCATCGCCTCGAGCTTGCGGAACTCCTCCCAGGTGGCCCAGTCGCCGACCAGGTTCGAGTTCGCGATCAGCACCCGCGGCGCCCACTCGTGCGTCTGCATCACGCCGACCGGCTTGCCGGACTGCACGAGCATCGTCTCGTCGTCCTTGAGCGTGGTCAGGGTGCGCACCATCGCGTCGAACGAGTTCCAGTCACGGGCGGCCTTGCCGGAACCGCCGTACACGACGAGTTCGTCAGGGTGCTCCGCGACCTCGGGGTCGAGGTTGTTCTGCAGCATCCGCAGCGCGGCTTCCTGCTGCCAGCCGCGAGCGGTCAGAGTGGTGCCGCGAGGCGCGCGTACGGGACGGGGTCCGGACATGGGTGATCCAGCCTTTCTTAAGACAGTGCTTAATTAAGTTAGGGGGCCGGTGACGGCCTCGGCGGCGGTGACATAGGTGCCGTCGGCAACGAGCCGGACGGAGTGCTCGAGTTCGGGAGCGAGATGCCGGTCGGTACCCGGTCCCTCGACGTACTTCCGCAGGGCGGCCCGGACGGCGGCGGTGGCCGGTGCCGGGTCCAGCGGAGCGCGCAGGTCGAGCGCCCGAGCGGCCGTGAGGATCTCGATCGCCAGCACCCGCTGCAGGCCGTCGACCGACT
This sequence comes from uncultured Actinomycetota bacterium, assembly GCA_963822475.1. GTDB lineage: Bacteria > Actinomycetota > Actinomycetes > Propionibacteriales > Kribbellaceae > Kribbella. The sequence goes on along the minus strand of CAWGHT010000003.1, from coordinate 1,238,580 downwards.
TGCGCAGCTTGCGTGCGGCGGACCAGCCCATCGAGACGTGGTCCTCCTGCATCGCGCTGCTCGGGATCGAGTCGACACTGGCCGGTACGGCGAGGCGCTTCAGCTCGGAGACGATCGCGGCCTGCGTGTACTGCGCGATCATGTGGCCGCTGTCCACGCCCGGATCGTCGGCCAGGAACGCGTTCAGGCCGTGGTTGCGCGCGACGTCGAGGAAACGGTCGGTACGTCGTTCACTGATGCTGGCGAGGTCCGCGACGGCGATCGCGAGGAAGTCGAGCACGTACCCGATCGGTGCGCCGTGGAAGTTGCCGTTGGACTCGACCCGACCGTCCGGGAGCACGACCGGGTTGTCGATCGCGGCGGCGAGCTCGTGGCCCGCGACGCTCGCGGCGTGCGCGGCGGTGTCGCGGGCGGCGCCGTGGACCTGGGGTGAACACCTGAGGGAGTAGGCGTCCTGCACCCGGTTACAGTCCGGACCGCGGTGGCTGGCGACGATCGCGCTGTCCTTGAGGATCGCGCGCAGATTGGCGGCGGACGCGGCTTGGCCGGGGTGCGGACGAAGCGCCTGCAGGTCCTCGGCGAACACCCGGTCGGTCCCGAGCTGGGCCTCGACGCTCATCGCGGCGGCGAGGTCAGCGGACTTGAACAGCCGGTCGAGGTCGGCGAGCGCGAGGAGCAGCATGCCGAGCATGCCGTCGGTCCCGTTGATCAGCGCGAGGCCTTCCTTCTCGGCCAGGACGACCGGCGCGAGGCCGTGTTTCTGGAGAGCCTCGCCGGCGTCGAGAAGGTTGCCGTCGGCATCGCGCACCTTGCCTTCGCCCAGGATCGCGAGGGCGACATGGGACAGCGGGGCGAGGTCGCCCGAGCATCCGAGGCTGCCGTACTCGTGGACCACCGGCGTCAGGTGCGCGTTGAGCAGACCGGCGTACGCCTGGGCCGTCTCGACCTTCACGCCGGTGCGGCCGGTGGCGAGGGTCGAGAGCCGGAGCAGGGCCAGCGCCCGGACGACCTCGGTCTCCACCTCGGGACCGGAGCCGGCCGCGTGCGAGCGGATCAGGCTGCGCTGCAGCTGCGCCCGGAGGTCCGGTGCGATGTGCCGCGTGGCGAGCGCGCCGAACCCGGTCGAGACCCCGTAGTGCGGGGTGTCCGCGTGGGCCAGCGCCTCGATCGCGGCGCGCGACTTCGCGATCTCCTCGAGGGCCTGGTCGTCGATCCGTACCTGCGCGCCGTACCTCGCGACCGCGACCACTTCGGCCGGGGTCAGCGGTCCGACGCCGACATCCACTGTGTGTTCCACTCGAACATTGCACCGCGCCGGATCGCTCCTGGACAGCAGCGCCATACCACTATCCGTCTCGGGTCTGAGACAGAGGTCGCGACCCTCAGTAGCCGTAGAGTCCTGCCATGGTGTTCGAGATCCGGACGGCGCGTCCGGAGGATGCGGTGGGGATCGCCCGTGTCTGGGCCGCGGCGGTGCCGCAACTGGTGAAGACCGCACAGGCCATCGAGCTGCAACTGCGGCACAGCCGGAGCCAGGAGGTGCTGATCGCCGTCGACGGCGCGGACGTGGTCGGCTACGCGAACATCTACCTGCCGCCGGCGGATGCCGAGGCGCCGCGGGTGCGGGTGACGATCCAGGTGCCGCCGGAGGACCGCCGGCGCGGGATCGGGAGTGCGTTGGCGACCGCGGTCACGGAGCGGTGCGCGGAGCTCGGCGCCGGGCGCCTGCTGGTGGTCGTGGGTGACGACTCGGCCTCGCAGACGTTCGCGACGAAGCGCGGGTTCACGATCGGGCGGCGGATGTCGCACTCCGCTGCCGACCTGACCACGGCGCGCGAGCCGGTCGCCCCGCCGGAGGGCTTGCGGGTGGCGACGTACGACGAACTGGATCCCCAGCAGTTGTACGACGCCGAGGTCCAGGTGCGTGACGACGACCCGAGCGGGCTGTCGGGCGGTCCGGCGTACGAGGAATGGGTCCGTACGTCGTGGTCGAACCCGGACAACCGGTACGACCTGAGTGTCGCCGTACTGGACGGGGACCGGGTGCTGTCGTTCGTGACCACGACCGCGGATCCGGACCGGAAGATGATCTGGTCGAACCTGACCGGGACGATCCCCGCGGCGCGTGGCCGCGGGCTGGCGAAGGTGGTGAAGTCCGTGGCGCTCGCCCGCTCACGGGATGCCGGGTTCACGGTCGCGTCGACCGGGAACGACGCGGCGAACGAGCCGATGCTCGCGGTGAACCGGTGGCTCGGCTACCAGGAGACCGGGGGCGCGTGGACCGCGGAGAAGGCACTGTGAAGCGGCTCGCGACCTCGCTGACGTTCTTCCTGGTGCTGGCGCTCGTCATCGGGTACTTGGTGTCGGGGCCGTCGTTCATGGACTGGAGCGTGGCCGGCGGGCTGTTCGCGGTCGCCGTCGCGGGCGAGGGCTTCCGGTTCTGGCTACGCCGGAGCCGCGCGAACAAACGCCAATCGACCGGGATCTGAGGCAGGGCGGGGTTACAGTGCCGTTGTGAGCGGCAACGTTCCCGCCTCGACCCGTACCCTGCGGGTCCTGACGTTCCTGGCTACGCAGCCCGGTCCCGTACCGATGGAGCGCATCGCCTCCGCGGTCGGGTTGCCGCGCTCGTCGACGTACCACTTGCTGCGGGCAATGATCGACGAGGGGTTCGTCGTGCATCTGCCCGAGGAGAAGCGGTACGGGCTCGGGGTGGCTGCCTTCGAGATCGGGTCCGCGTACCTGCGGCACGATCCGCTGGAGCGGTTGGCGCGGCCGCTGCTCGCGCAGCTGGTGCACGAGGTGGGGCAGACGGCGCATCTCGGCGTACTGCATGGTCGGGAGCTGGTGTATCTGTTGAAGGAGCAGCCGCCGCGACCCGTCACGTTGGTGACGGATGTCGGCGTACGGCTGCCTGCGACGCTCACTGCTTCCGGGCGTGCGTTGCTGGCGGAGTTGCCGCCGGCTCAGGTACGGGCGTTGTTCCCGACGCCGGAGTCCTTCGTACGGCGCACCGACCTGGGACCGCAGACGCTGACCCAACTACGCCGCCTCCTCGCGGACGAGAAACGCCAGGGCTTCGCCGTAGAGGACTCCTTCATCACCCCCGGCGTCGCCTCGGTAGCCAGCGCCGCCGTAGACCACGCCGGCCACCCAGTAGCCGCCATCAGCGTCACCTTCCGCACCGACGCCTTCCCCACCACCGACCGCCCCCACCTGGCCCACAAAATCCGCCAAGCCGCCAAAGCCCTAACCCGCCGCCTCCACGGCTGAAGCGGGTTACCAGGAGGATTTGGTGATGCCGGGGAGTTCGCCTCGGTGGGCCAGTTCTCGGAAGTGGATTCGGGAGAGGCCGGCTTTGCCTATGTAGCCGCGGGGGCGGCCGTCCGTGATGTCGCGGTTGCGGATGCGGGTGGGGCTGGCGTCTCTCGGGAGCTTCTGGAGCTTCAGCTGCGCCTCGGCGCGGTCCGCGGGCGACGTGTCCGGGGCGTGATGATCGCCTTCAGGGCGGCCCGGCGCTCGGAGTAGTGGGCGGCGGTACGGCGGCGGTGGTTGTTGCGGGCGATCTTCGCCGTGGTGGCCATCTACCGCTCTTCGCGGAAGTCGACGTGCTGGCGGAGTTTGGGGTCGTACTTGCGGATTATCCAGGCGGTCGGGATTGTTCCGGCGGTTCTTGCGGGTTACATAGGTGAAGCCGGTTCCCGCCGTACTGCGGAGCTTGACGATGGGGCGGAGGTCGTTGCGCTTGGCCATGCTGTCCTTTCACTGACCGGGGACCCATAGGGTACTTTGTATTGGTAATCATTTTCAACAAGACAGGAGCGCAGATGATTCCGGTGACCTTGCTGACGGGGCTCGACGACGGGTTCCGCGGCGCCGTCGCGGGGAATCTGCTGGCCGCCGCCGGCCCGCGGGCCGTCCTCGTCGAGTACGACGTGAGCGCCCTGAGCACCGGCTCCGTCGTACGGGTCGCCCGCACCGCCACCGGCGTGATCGACCGCGACGTGATCACGATGGACCACCCCTGCGTCTCCTGCGCGATGCGCGGATCGCTCGTCCAACTGCTGGCGAGCATCGCCGCCGTCGACCAGTACGACGCCGCGATCGTCAACGTCCCCACCGCCGGCGACACGCACGCGATCGCGACCGAGATCGACCACGACACCGACCTCACCGTCGACACGGTCATCACCACCGTCGACACGACGACCGCGATCGCCGACCTCACCGGCGAAGAGCTGATCCGCGAACGCGGCATCCCGACCGCGGCAGAGGACGGCCGAGCGATCGCCGAGGTCGTCGTACGGCAGCTCGAGTACGCCGACGCAGCCGTCCTCACCACCGACGACGACACCACCCGCGCGCTCATCCAGGCGATCAACCCGAAGCTCCTGGTCAAGACCAGTCCGGCCGACCTCCTCGGCGTACGACTGCATGTCCCCGGCGCCACCGTCGAGCCCGGCTCGATCGCGGCACCCCTGGACGGACGAACCTTCGTCTGGCAGTCAGCCCGGCCGTTCCACCCCGAGCGGCTGTACGACGCCCTCGAGGACCTGGTCGCCGGCACGGCCCGCGGCCGCGGCACGCTCTGGATCGCGACCCAGCACCGCAGCCGGCTCAGCTGGGACAGCTTCGGCACGAACGTCTCGATCGGCGTCCTCGGTCCGTGGCTGGCCGACCTCCCGGCGGACCGCTGGGCAGGCGTCGGGCAGCAGCACCAGGCGCGGTCGGCCCTCGAGTGGCACCCCGAGTACGGCGACCGCGCGTCGTACCTCTCGCTGACCGGCGTCGACCTGGACGTCCGGGAATTACGCGAGCGCCTCGACGGTTGTGTCCTGCGTGCGGACGAAGCGGTCCACCCCCTGACCGATCCGTTCGCCCCCTATTTGGAAGGAAGTACAGCAGCATGAAGAAGGACATCCACCCCGACTACCGCCGGGTCGTCTTTCGGGACAAGTCCGGCAACTTCAGCTTCCTCACCGGTTCGACCCGCCAGAGCAACGAGACCACCGAGTGGCACGACGGGAACACCTACCCGGTCGTCGACGTCGAGATCTCGTCCGCGAGCCACCCGTTCTACACGGGTCAGCAGCGCGTGATGGACACTCAGGGCCGCGTGGAGAAGTTCCGCAAGCGCTACGGCCAGAAGTAACCCGCCGTACCCCAACGCCCCGCTCGATCCTTCGAGCGGGGCGTTCGCATGCCCGGGCGATGCCAACTTTGAGAAGCCACCAACCATTCTGGGGCCGCGAAGACGGTCGGTGGCTTCTCAAAGTTGAGCTGTCTCGGATTCGAGACGGGAAGATGGGTGGGGTAGTGGGAGTTGGCGGGTGGGGCGGATCACACTGTGCGCATGGAGCCGGTTGAACTGACGGGTGCGGGCCTGTCGCCGTTGGAGGCGGTGGCGCTCGGGCAGCGGCGTACGGCGGTGCGGTTGAGTGACGACGCCCGGAAGCGGATGTACGAGTCGGCGCAGGTGGTGGCCGAGGTCGCCCTGCGGCGGCCGGTGTATGGGCGGACCACGGGCGTCGGGGCGAACCGGGACGTGCTGACGTCCGACCCGGAGCACGGCGCGCGGCTGCTCGGATCGCATTCCACCACCGGTACGACGTCGTACCCGAAGGACGTCGTACGGCTCGGGCTCCTGATCCGCGTCAACCAGCTCGCGGCGGGCGGGTCCGGGCTCGACCCGGCGGTGGCCGACGCGATCGTTGGTCTGCTCAACGACGACGATCTCCCCGACCTGCACCGCGGCGGCGCGATCGGCACCGGCGACCTCGGCCCGCTCGCCGAACTCGGGCTCGCACTCGGCGACGTCATCGACGGAACCAGCGCCCTCCCGCTGCTGTCCAGCAACGCGCTCACGCTCGCCGACTGCTGCCTCGCGTACGTCGAGGCCGCCACCCTGATCAACGTCGTACCGCTGGTCGGCGCCCTCTCCCACGTCGCGCTGCGCGGCAACGCCGAGGTGTACGACGTCCGCGTCCAAGAAGCCCGTCCGCAGCCGGGCCAGGTCCGGGCCGCCCGCCGGATGCGCGAACTGCTCGACGGGCTGCCGCTCCAGCCTGCCCGGGTCCAGGATCCCTTCGGGCTAAGGGCTTTCGCGCAGGTCCTCGGGCCCGCCGTCGACCATGCCGATGCTCTGGGCAACAGTGTGCGGATCGACATCAACGCGGCCGCGGAGAACCCGCTGGTGAGCGGCGGCACCGTGCTGCACAACGGCAACTGGCACGCGATGCCGATCGCGCTCGCGCTGGACTCGCTGCGGCTCAGCCTGCACAGCGTCGCGACCCTCTCGACCACCCGGGTGGCGAACCTGGTCGACCCGGACTACACCGGCCTCAGCCGGTTCCTGGCCAGCGGCGCCGAGGCGAGCTCGGGCGTGATGATGATCGAGTACGTCGCCCATGACGCCCTCGCCGCGGTTCGTTCGGCCGCGCAACCCGCGACTCTCGGTACGGCGACGCTGTCCCGCGGCGCCGAGTTGCACGCCAGCTTCGCGCCGCAAGCCGCCGTACTGACCAAGCAACTCCTCGACGCGCTCCGCGAGGTCCTCGCCAGCGAACTCGTGACCGCCGTCCGCGCGATCCGCCTGGCCCGCCTGACTCCCGAAGACCTCGCCCCAGCGGCCGTCGCACCGTGGCTGACCGATGCCCTCGCCGCCCTACCGGACGACCTGGCCGACCGATCCCTCCGCGAGGACCTGGAGATCGCCCGCGGCCTACTCACCCAGTGGGGCGACCGCCAAGTCGAACATCCCGCCGAATCCGGTTAGAGGCGGTTGTACTCCTTCAGCGTCCGCAGTGCGCCGACCGTGACGATGCCGCGGTACTCGAGGGTTGCGGCCGGGCCTGGCGGCTCCCAGGTGATGGCCCAGCCGCCGTCGTCCTGCTGGTCCTCGAGCAGGCGGTCCAGGTGGGCCTCGAGCTGGGCGTCGGTGAAGAGAGGGCGCCAGAAGCTGTCCGGAGTCGGCGCGAACTGCAGCGGAGTCACGCCGTACGTCGGATCCGCGGCGTCGGCGCGGTAATGCCCGAGCTTGGGGAGCCACTCGCGGACGCGGTCGAAGTCGACGTCGCCGGTGGACTCCAGGAACGTGAGCGCCTCGAGCATGCCGTGCGCGTCCTCCGGGAACCCCTCAGACAACTGGGCGGCGCACCAGGCGCCGGCCCGGTCGCGCCACGGGTGTTCGATGCCGAGCTTGTGCAGCCGGCCGACCAGACCCGCGGTGGGGTTGATGCCCGGTTGGTAGGTCCACTCGGTGATGTGCTCGGCGCGCGGGTATCCCTCCACTGCCGGGCCGCACAACGGCACAGTGCCGTCATCCGTCGCGGTCTGGTCGAGCCAGTCCGCCGCCCGCCGGATCATCTCCTCGTCCCGGGCACCCGCCGCGAGCAGCGTGTCGAACGCGACCTCGACGTCCAGCGGCAGGCTGTCCGGACACCGCTTGTCCGGCTCCAGCCCCTGCCCGAACCCGCCGTCAGCGTTCTGGAACCCACGCAGCGCGTCGACCACCCCCTGCGGATCCGCCCCCTCGAAAACCGCCGCGAAGAGCCGCCGCTCGAGCACCCGAGCATCCCGCCGTACAAAGTCCCGACCTGCCGTGAAGATGTCCATATCCCCACCCTTACCCATCCCGACACCCAGGGTCTTGAACGAAACGGACAGGCTTCACGGCTCGAAGCGGTAGCCCATTCCTGGTTCGGTCAGGAGGTGTTTCGGGCGGGCGGGGTCGGGTTCGAGTTTGCGGCGGAGTTGGCCCATGTAGAAGCGGAGGTTGCCGCTGGCGGACTCGTAGCCGGGGCCCCAGACCTCGGTGAGGAGCTGGCGCTGGGACATCAGCTTGCCGGGGTTGCGGACCAGGACCTCCAGCAGGTGCCACTCGGTCGGTGTCAGGCGGATGTCCTCGCCGTTCTCGAGGGTGACGCGCTTCGCGGCCAGGTCGACGACGGCGCCGCCGACGGTCACGACCGGCTGGTCCTGGGCGAGATTGCTGCGACGCAGTACGGCGCGCATCCGGGCCAGCAGCTCGTCGATCCCGAACGGCTTCGTCACGTAGTCGTCCGCGCCGGCGTCCAGCGCCTCGACCTTGTCGGTCTGGTCGGTCCGCCCGGACAGCACCAGGATCGGCGCGTCGGTCCAGCCGCGCAGTCCGCGGATCACGTCCACGCCGTCGAAGTCCGGCAGCCCGAGGTCGAGGATCACCAGCTCCGGCGGATGCTGCGCGGCGACCTTCAGCGCCGACGTACCGCTGCCGGCCAGGTGCACCTCGTACCCGCGGGCCTTCAAGTTGATCTGCAACGCCCGCACGATCTGCGGCTCGTCATCAACCACGAGAACCCTGGTCATTCGTGTGCCTCCGGCTCGGAGCGTTCCCGTGCGCCGGGGACCGGCACGTCGGCCGGGCGCAGGGTCGCGGTCGGGATCGCCACCACCATCGTCAGGCCGCCGCCCGGGGTGTCCTCGGGCTGCAGCGTGCCTTGCATCGCCTCGGCCAGACCGCGGGCCAGCGCCAGCCCGAGCCCGACGCCGACCGTGTTGTCGGTGTCGCCGAGCCGCTGGAACGGCGCGAACACCCGGTCCCGGTCCTCGCGCGGGATCCCCGGTCCGCGGTCGATCACCCGGATCTCGACGGTGTCGCCCAACGCGCTTCCGGTGATCAGCGGCGGCCGCCCGGGCGGTGAGTACCGGACCGCGTTGGCCAGCAGATTCGCGATCACCCGCTCCAGCAACGCCGGGTCCGCCTCGACCAGCGGCAGGGTGTGCGGGATGTCCACGGTCACCTTGTCGCCGTCGTCACCGAGCTCGGCCAGGACGCCGGGCATGATCTCGTCCAGCGCCATCGGGCGGGTGAAGACCGGGCAGTACGCCGGCCTGCAGCCGACTGAGGTCGAGCAGGTTGTCCACCAGCCGCGACAGCCGATCCAGCGACTCGTCAGCCGTCTCCAGCAGCTCCTCGCGCTCGGAGTCGCTCCACTCCACGTCGTCGCTGCGCAGGCTCGTCACGGACGCCTTGGCCGACGCCAGTGGGGATCGCAGATCGTGGCCGACCGCGCGCAGCAGCGCCGTACGCAGCTTGTCGGCCTCGGCCAGCGGTTTCGCCTCGGCTGCGGCCTCGCTCAGCCGTGCCCGATCGACCAGCGCGGCCGCGTGCGCGGCGAACGCGCCGACCAGCCGGCGCTCGTCGGCCGCCAACTGATGCCCCTGCAGCACCAGGACGAGGTCGTCGCGGGCCGGGATCTCGGCGTCGGCCTCCTCCGGCCGAGTGCAGGTCAGCGTTCCGGCCGAAGCGATCGGCCGCCAGACCTCGGTCAGTTCGTCGTCGTCGACGCGTTCCATCAGGCAGGCTCCGGTCATCCCGAAGGCCTCGCGGACCCGTTCGAGCAGGGCGGGCAGCGCGGTCTCGCCGCGCAGCACCGAGCCGGCCAAGGTCGCCAGCGTCTCGGACTCGGCCGCCGCCCGGGCCGCCTGTCTGGTCCGGCGGGCCGCTCGGTCGACGACCGAGCTCACCATCGCCGCGACCAGGATGAAGATCGCCAGCGCGAGCGCGTTGTTCAGCTCGGCGATCGTGAAGGTCCGGGTCGGTGGGGTGAAGAAGTAGTTCAGGACGACGGAGCCGCCGACCGCGGTCAGCAGCGCCGGCCACAGCCCACCGACCAGGGCCACGACGACCACGGCCAGCAGGAACGCCAGCACGTCGCTGGTCAGGTTCAGCCGGTCACCCCCGAGCGCCAAGCGCGATCGCGAGGATCGGCTGCAGAACGAGGGCCAGCACGAACCCCTGGACCTTGCGCCGCCGGGACAGGCTGCCCCGCAGCCGAGGCAACCGGCCACGCCCCATCAGCGAGTGCGTGACGATGTGTACGTCGATGTCGCCGGAGTCGCGGATCGTGGTCGACGCCGATCCCCGGGCCGGTGAGCAGCGACGACAGCCGGGACCGGCGGGAGCCGCCGAGGACCAACTGGGTCGCGTTCTCCGCGCGGGCGAAGGTCAGCAGCGCCGTCGGGATGTCGTCACCGACCACCTGGTGGTAGGTCCCACCGAGGCTTTCGACCAGATTGCGCTGCTCGGCGAGGCGCTTCGGGTCCGCGCCGGTCAGACCGTCGGAGCGGGCGACGTGGACGGCGAGCAGGTCCCCGCCGGAAGACCGGGCAGCGATGCGGGCGGCACGCCGGATCAGCGTCTCGCCCTCGGGGCCGCCGGTGAGGGCGACCACGACGCGCTCCCGGGCTTCCCAGGTCGAATCGATGTCATGCTGGGCACGGTACTGCTGCAGGCCGGCGTCCACCCGGTCGGCGAGCCAGAGCAGGGCGAGCTCGCGCAGGGCGGACAGGTTGCCGACCCGGAAGTAGTTGCCCAGGGCAGCGTCGATCTTGTCGGCGGCGTACACGTTGCCGTGCGCCATCCGGCGGCGCAGCGCCTCCGGCGTCATGTCGACCAGCTCGATCTGGTCGGCGGCCCGGACCACCCGGTCCGGCACCGTCTCCTGCTGCGGTACGCCGGTGATCTTCTCGACCACGTCGTTGATCGACTCGAGGTGCTGGATGTTGACCGCCGAGATCACGTCGATCCCGGCGGTCAGCAGCTCCTCGATGTCCTGCCAGCGCTTCTCGTTCCGGCTGCCCGGAACGTTGGTGTGCGCCAGCTCGTCGACCAGGGCGACCTCGGGCCGCCGGGCCAGCACCGCGTCGATGTCCATCTCGGTGAAGCTGGCGCCGCGGTAGTCGATGATCCGGCGCGGCACCACCTCCAGCCCGTGCGAGCATCTCGTCGGTGTGCTGCCGGCCGTGGGTCTCGACGAACCCGACCACGACGTCGGTGCCCCGGGTCAGCCTGCGCTGACCCTCGCCCAGCATCTTGTAGGTCTTGCCCACACCGGGCGCGGCACCGAGGTAGATCCGCAGATGCCCACGGCCGCTCTTGCTCATACTTCAATGATCTCAGGTCAGCCCAGCGCTGCGAGGGCGTTGTTGAGCGTCACCACGTTCACCGCGGGCTCACCCAGGAAACCCAGCGTGCGACCCTTCGTGTTCTCCTTGACCAACTGCTGGACCTTGGCCACGTCCAGGCCGCGCTCGCGGGCGACCCGGTTGACCTGCGAGAGCGGCGTACGCGGGGCTGATGGCCGGGTCGAGGCCGCTCGCGCTGGCCGTGACGGCGTCCGGCGGGACCTGGGACTCGGTCGACGCCCTCGAGCGCCGCGACAGCCTTCTTCCGCTCCTCGACCGCCGCGAGCAGGTCGGCGTTGTTCGGCCCGAGGTTCGAGCCGCCGCTGGCCTTCGCGTCGTAGTCGCTCGCGGACGGTCGGGTCTGGAACCACTTCGGGTCGGCGACCATGATCGCCTTGCCGTCGGAGTCCTTCTTGCCGCTGTCCATGGTGTACGCCTGACCGATCAGGTCGGACGCCACGTCCTTGCCGTTCACCTTGATGATCGAGCCGTTCGCGTTGCCGTGGAACAGCGCCTGCGCCGCCCCGGTCATCACCAGCGGATAGACGATGCCGAGGGCAACGGTGAAGACCAGCAGGGCCCGGATTGCGACCCCGAACTGGCGAACCGAGCCGGGGAGATTGCTTGCCATTGGCAGATACCTTCTCAGCGCAGACCGGGGATCAAGGAGATCACCAGGTCGAGGAGCTTGATGCCGATGAACGGGGTGATCAGACCGCCGATGCCGTAGATGAGCAGGTTGCGCCGCAACATCGACGACGCCGACGAAGGCTTGTACTGCACACCTCGCAGGGCGAGCGGTACCAGCGCGACGATCACGAGCGCGTTGAACACGATGGCCGACACGATCGCCGACTGCGGCGAGTGCAGGCCCATGATGTTCAGCTTGTCCAGACCCGGGTACGCCGCCGCGAACAACGCCGGCAGGATCGCGAAGTACTTCGCCACGTCGTTCGCGATCGAGAACGTGGTCAGCGAACCGCGGGTGATCAGCAACTGCTTGCCGATCTCGACGATCTCGATCAGCTTGGTCGGGTTGGAGTCGAGGTCGACCATGTTGCCGGCCTCCTTCGCGGCCGACGTACCGCTGTTCATCGCCACGCCGACATCGGCCTGCGCCAGCGCCGGAGCGTCGTTGGTACCGTCGCCGGTCATCGCGACCAGGCGCCCGCCCTCCTGCTCCTTCTTGATCAGCGCCATCTTGTCCTCGGGCGTCGCCTCGGCCAGGAAGTCGTCGACCCCGGCCTCCTCGGCGATCGCCTTCGCGGTCAGCGCGTTGTCGCCGGTGATCATCACGGTCCGGATGCCCATCGCGCGCATCTGGTCGAACCGCTCCCGCATCCCCGCCTTGACCACGTCCTTGAGGTGGATCACCCCGAGCGCGCGCGCCGTACCGTCGATGCTCTCGGCAACGACCAGCGGCGTACCGCCGGAGGCCGAGATACCGTCGACCATCTCGCCCAGCTTCGGGTCGGTGGTCCCGCCGTGCTGGGTGATCCAGGCGTTCACCGCACCCGCGGCGCCCTTGCGGACCTGCCGGTTGTCGACGTCCACGCCGCTCATCCGGGTCTGCGCGGTGAACTCCACGAACGTTGCGTGCGGCAACTCCCCGGTGTGCCGCTCGCGCAGCCCGTAGCCGGTCTTCGCCAGTACGACGATCGACCGCCCCTCCGGCGTCTCGTCGGCCAGGCTGGACAGCTGCGCCGCGTCGGCCAGCTCGGTGTCGCTGACGCCCTGCGACCGGGATGAACTCCGACGCCTGCCGGTTGCCCAGCGTGATCGTGCCGGTCTTGTCCAGCAGCAGGGTGTTCACGTCACCCGCGGCCTCGACCGCGCGGCCGGACATCGCCAGCACGTTGCGCTGCACCAGCCGGTCCATGCCGGCGATACCGATCGCCGACAGCAGCGCACCGATCGTGGTCGGGATCAGGCAGACCAGCAGGGCCACCAGGATCACGATGCTCAGGTTCGTCTTGCGCGTACGCCGCGAACGTCGGCAGCGTCACCGTGGCGATCAGGAACACGATCGTCAGGCTGGCCAGCAGGATGTTCAGCGCGATCTCGTTCGGCGTCTTCTGCCGCGAGGCGCCCTCGACCAGCGCGATCATCCGGTCGATGAAGCTCTCACCGGGCTTGGTCGTGATCTTCACGACGATCCGGTCCGACAGCACCTTGGTACCGCCGGTGACCGCACTGCGGTCGCCACCGGACTCGCGGATGACCGGCGCCGACTCGCCGGTGATCGCCGACTCGTCGACGCTGGCCACACCCTCGACGACGTCGCCGTCGCCGGGGATGATCTGCCCGGCCTCGACGACCACCCGGTCGCCCAGTCGCAGCGCCGTGGCCGGGACCTCTTCCTCGCCGGTGTCGGTGAGGCGCCGGGCCGTGGTCTCGGTCTTCGCCCGCCGCAGCGTCTCGGCCTGGGCCTTGCCGCGGCCCTCGGCCACCGCCTCGGCCAGGTTGGCGAACACGACGGTCAGCCACAGCCAGACCACGATCCACCAGACGAAGACGCTGGAGTCGGTGACGGCCTTGATCGTGGATACGACCGCGCCCACCTCGACCACGAACATCACCGGGTTCTTCACCATCACCCGCGGATCGAGCTTCTTCACCGCGTCCGGCAGAGACGTCAGCAGCATCTTCGGGTCGAACGCGCCCGAGAGCGCCTTCTTCGCCACCTTCTCCGGAGCTGGAGGAGGGGTCGTCACTAGCGTGGTCACAGTCCCTCCGCGAGGGGTCCGAGGGTGAGAGCGGGGAAATAGGTCAGGCCGGTGACGATCAGTACGACGCCGACCAGCATCGTCACGAACAGGGCCTTGTGCGTCGGCAGCGTGCCCTGGGTCACCGGGACCGGCTGCTGCTGGGCGAACGAGCCGGCCAGCGCCAGCACGATCACGATCGGCACGAACCGGCCGAGCAGCATCACGAGCCCGAGAGCCGTGTTGTAGAAGGGGATGTTCGCGCTGATACCGGCGAACGCGCTGCCGTTGTTGTTACCGGCCGAGGTGAAGGCGTACAGCACCTCCGAGAAGCCGTGCGGGCTGTCGGTGTTGAGGATCGACGCGCGCGCCGTCGCCAGCCCCATCGCGATCGAGGCACCGACCAGAACCAGGGTCGGCGTGGCCAGGATGTAGAGCGAGACCAGCTTCATCTCGCGCGCGGTGATCTTCTTCTTCAGGTACTCCGGCGTACGGCCGACCATCAGACCCGGCCACGAAGACCGTCAGGACGGCGAGCACGAGCATGCCGTACAGACCGGTCCCGGTACCACCGGGCGTCACTTCGCCGAGCATCATGTGGAACAGCGGCACGCCACCGCCGAGCGGCGTGAACGAGTCGTGCATCGAGTTGACCGCGCCGGTCGACGTACCCGTCGTGGACACCGCGAACAACGTCGACGCCCACTCACCGAACCGGGTCTCCTTGCCCTCCATCGCCGCGCCGGCCGCCCGGGTGGCGACACCGGCGCCCTGGCTCTCGAAGAGGGTCGCGAGGAAGACGAAGGCCCCCCAGATCGTGCCCATCACGCCGAGGATCGCGTAGCCCTGCCGCTTGTCCTTGACCATCAGGCCGAAGGTCCGGGTCAGGCAGACCGGGATCACCAGCAGCAGGAAGATCTCGAACAGGTCCGACAGGCCGTTCGGGTTCTCGAACGGGTGCGCGGAGTTCGCGTTGTAGTAGCCGCCGCCGTTGGTACCCAGCTCCTTGATCACTTCCTGGCTCGCCACCGGACCGCCCGGGATGGTCTGCGCCTGGCCGACCACCGAGGTGACCTCGTGACCGCCGGAGAAGTTCTGTACGACGCCCATCGCGACGAGCAGCAGCCCGCCCAGGACCGCCATCGGCAGCAGCACCCGGATCACGGTCCGGGTCAGGTCGACCCAGAAGTTGCCCAGCCGGTCGGTCTTGGACCGGGCGAAACCACGGATGACCGCGATCGCGACGACGATGCCGACGGCCGCGGACAGGAAGTTCTGCACCGCGAGGCCGGCGAACTGGACCAGGTGGCCCATCGTGACCTCGGGGACGTAGGACTGCCAGTTGGTGTTCGAGACGAACGACGCGGCGGTGTTGAACGCCAGGCCCGACTCGACCCCGGGCAGCCCGTTGGACAGCGGCAGGGCGTGCTGGAAGCGCTGGATCAGGTAGAGCAGGATCACGCTGACCGCGGAGAAGGCGACCACCGACCGGGCGTAGACCGCCCAGGTCTGCTCGGCCTTCGCGTCCACGCCGAACAGCTTGTAGGCTCCGCGTTCGACCCGGGAGTGCTTCTCACCCGTGTAGACACGGGCCATGTACCCGCCCAGCGGCCGGTACGCGGCAGCCAGGAGCACGATGAGGAGGCCGACCTGCAACAGGCCGGCTGCGGTGTCGGACATCAGAACCTCTCGGGAAAGATCAGGGCGGCGACCAGGTAGAGGACCAGAGCCACGGCAACCACCAGCCCGGCGATGTTCTCGGCGCTCACAGCTTCTCCACTCCACGCAGCGCGGCCAGATGACCGCGAAGACGACGACAGTGACGGCGAGGTAGATCACGTCATGCATGACGGCGCCGCCTCGCGGCAAAAGTGCACATGCCTTCACTGCACACCGTTGACTGCCCGGTCAGGAGGGTTCTCGCAGGCCTCTCACACCCGCTGACACACCTCTCACAGGCTTCTCACATACTTACCGCTGGCATTGCCACCGACAGCTGAGGAAAGAACACCCACGTGACTGAACTGGACACCCCCGCCCCCGCCGAGCAGTTCTTCTCCGCGGAGACCCGGACCGCCCTCGCCGACGCGAGCCGCAAGCTCGCCGAACGGCTCCAGGCGCACACCGACGCCCTGCTCGCGATGACGGGCGACGAGGATCACACCACGCTGTTCGAGCACAACGCCGCGCTCGAAGGCGTGGTCGAGGACTGGAACGACGCGGTCTTCGAGCACACCGGTACGTCGCCGTTGCTGCTGGACGACGCGGCCGACGACGAGGAGGACGAAGAGGCCGAGCAGGACCAGGTGATCAGCGTGGTGTCGCGGTTCGACCTGCGCGTGTTCGACCTGGACGCGCTGCTCGAGGCCGGCCGCGCCGCGCAGGAGCGGCACCCGGCCGAACTGGACGAGTCCGGCGACCGCGACCCGGTCGACTCCGCCGAGCAGGCGATCTACGAGATCAGCCGTGAGGTCGGCGAGGCGTGGTTCGAGCTGCCCGGTATCGAGATGGTGGCCGGCGCCCGCGCGTACGTCGTACCCGAGCCGCCCTTCGAGCCGCTCGACGCGGACGCCGAGGACGTCGTCACCGAACTCATCGCCCCGAACGGCGTGGCCACCCACGCCGAGACCTGGGCCTAGACGAGTAACTCCCCGTCCAGCACCGTGATCGCCTGGCCCTTCAGGTAGACGCGGTCGCCGGCGGCCACGACCTGGACGACACCGCCTCGGGCGGACGCCTGGTAGCCCACCAGTTCGTCCCGCCCGAGGCGCTCGGCCCAGTACGGCGCCAGGCTCGTGTGCGCGCTGCCCGTCACCGGGTCCTCCGGGATACCGCTCGCGGGCGCGAAAAACCGCGAGACGAAGTCGTACGCCGAGCCCTGCGCCGTCACGATCACGCCGCGAAGGTTCTCCCGCTGCGTGATCTCGGCGACCGCGTCAGAGTTCGGCGCGACCGCGAGGACCACCGCCTCGTCGCGGACGACGACCAGCAGGTCACGGAGTTCGCCGGTGACGTAGACCTCCGCCGGCTCCACACCCAGCGCGGCGCCGAGCCCGTCCGGAACCGGTACCTCGATCGGCCGGTTGACCGGAAAGTCCAGCGTGATCCCGTCGTCCGCAACGTCCGCGACCAGCACCCCGCTCAGCGTCGCGAACGACGCCTTCCCGGACACCTTCCCGTCCGCCGCCAGCACATGGGCAGTCGCCAGCGTCGCGTGCCCACAGAGCACGACTTCCTTCGTCGGTGTGAACCACCGCAGATCCCAGTCCGCCTCGGCACCCGCCGACGGCCGGACGAACGCAGTCTCCGCATGCTTCATCTCGGCTGCCACCGCCCGCATCCAGCCCTCGTCCGGCCAGTCCCCGGCCTCGAGCACGCAAACGCCCGCCGGATTCCCGGCGAACGGTCGGTCAGCAAACGCATCAACCACGCGGATCCTCATACACCCGACGCTAACCACTGCGGCACCCGACGTTCCATAACCACTTTCCACCCGAGTGGCCACCGAACCGCAGAGGGCTCAGCGTTGAAGGCCGGGACCTCTTGGAGAGCGGGGAACACTACCCACCTGGAACGGCTGGTAGAACTCCCCACTCCCCTCGGACTCAGTCGAGCGGGCGGAGTTCGTCGGCGTACGAGACGGAGACCCGGCGGAGTACGCCGTCCTTGACCGAGTACTGGCCCATGCGCCACAGGGGCGGGCTGTAGGCGTGGATGGTGACGCTGCCCTTGTCCAGGCCGACGACACGGTGGATGTGGTCCGGGCCGAAGCCGTACACGTCGCCGGCCTCGATCTCGGTCTCGACCGACTCGACGCCGATGGCCAGGTTGTGCTCGACGAGCTTTCCGCGGGCGACCGCGACGGCGCCGGACGAGACGTCGTGGTCGTGCCAGCCGGTGTCGTTGACCGGGGTCCAGCAGATCAGCCAGACGTCGACGTTGGCGTCGCGGTGCAGCGAAGCGAAGACGCGCTCGTCGTCGCTGTAGGCGACCTTGTCCTCCCACAGATGTGGCTGCGCCGCGAGCCCGCCGGCCAGCTCGGCCAGCTCGTCAGGGGTGAGATCACGTCCCGGAAGGTCGTCGAGCGACAGACAGTTGTTGAGCTCCACGAGCCGGCTGGCCTGGCGCGCCGGGACGTTGGGTACGTCGATTGGCTGAGCAGTCACTGCACTCCCCTCTCAGGAGTAGTAACACCGGAGCCGAACAGCAGCCGGTGAGGATTGTCGTGGCGGATCACCGCGGTCGCGGCGTCGCCCTGGCGGAGTTCGACCGTGTCGGCGTACGGCCGGTCGGTGCCGTGCACGACCTGGTCGATGCCGAGGACCCGAGCGACCGCGTCGATCCCTTGCGGGCCGTAGCTCGACGTGTCGACGTACAGGTTCGGGTCGATGGTGCCGAGCCGGCCGCCCCGCGCGGTCAGCCGCTCGTGGTGCACCGGCGCGAGACCGGCGGCGGCAACGAAGCACAACCGCAGATCGGGGTACGAGCGTCGCCCGCCGAACGCATGCCACGCCCACCAGGCCGCCTGCAACTGTGTCGTGTAGTCGACGACCGGCGCCCACCATCCCGGCGCCTCGGTCGGTCGCGCCGTACCGGGGTGCACCAGGATCGGCCTGCCCGACCGCTCGGCGACGCGCAGCAGCTCCGCCTGCGCCTCCCAACCTTTCGGTGTGCCGATGACGTGCGCCGGCAGCTGCAGTCCAAGAAACCCTTTGTCCAGCAGGGATTCCAGCCCGGCAACGTCCGGATCGAGCAGGTCGACGGAAGCCCACGCCCGGAACGGCTCCGGGAACTCCGCGGCCCCGTCGTGCCAGGCAGCGAGCAGCTCCGCATCGCCGAGTTCCTCAACACCGAGCGGGCTCGACAGCGACACCGCGGCCAGCGTCGTACCGGAGTCCTGCTCCAGAGCGACTCGCTTACCGAGCTCGTGTGCGGCCGGATCCACGTCGTACGGCGCTTCGCAAGTGGTGTGCAGCGTCCAGCCGTCGAGGTACGGCGGCTCGCGGCGAGCCCGGAGCCGGTCGACGAAGGCTTCCGGCCAGAGATGCTGGTGGACGTCGATCATCGGCCCCTCCCCTCGCCTGGTTGATCACATTGAAGCGCTTCAGGATGATTAGAGTGAAGCGCTTCAAAGCCCCGTCTGTCAAGTTTTTGTCCGAGGCGCGGGCTAGGGTCTTGAGCATGCCGGGAACCAGCCGGAGGCCGACCCTCAAGGACATCGCCGCCGAGACCGGGCTCTCGATGGCCGCTGTGTCGTATGCGCTGCGCGGTCTGCACGGCACACCCGAGACCCGGCAGCGGGTCCAGGACGCCGCCGACCGCCTCGGCTACCAGGCCGATCCGGTCGCCCGCGCGCTCGCCTCCGGTCGCAGCGGCTCCGTCGGCGTACTGTGCGCTTCGCTCGAGGATCTCTGGCAGCAACGCGTCGCCGCCGCCCTCGGCCGCGAGCTCCTGGCCCCCAACCGGAACGCCTGGATCATCGACTCGGCCGGCGACGCCGACCGCCAGCTCGAGCTCGCCCAGCACCTGGTCGACCACCGCGCCGACGCGATCGTGGTGATCCCGATCGACCCGGCCGCGAAGGCCTGGGCCGAGATCGCCCAGCAGGCGCCGGTGATCGCGATCGGCGACGCACTGCCCGGTGCGAAGGCGAAGTCCGAGGTGATCCTCGACAACGAGACCGGCGTGAGTACGGCGCTGCGCCGCCTGTCGGACGCCGGCCACCGCGACATCGCCGTACTGAGCCCGACCCGCCGCCTCGAAGTGGAGCGCCCCGCCGAGGAGATCGCGCAGCGTGTCGCGGACGATCTCGGCCTGAAGATCCGCCTGCTGCAATGCCCGCACGACCTGGCCGGCGCGACCGCCGTCGCCCGCACGCTGCTCTCCGACAGCACGCGCCCGACCGGCATCCTCGCGCTCGCCGACTCGATGGCCTTCGGTGTGTACGCCGCCAGCCGCGAACTCGGCCTGCGCATCCCGGAAGATCTCTCGCTGCTCGGGTACGACGATCAGCCGATGTCCCAGCTGCTCACGCCGCCGCTGTCGACCTTCCACTGGCCCCTCGACGACCTGGTCAGCCACGTCGTCTCCCGCGTGACGTCCGCCGTCGACACCAACCGCCGAGTCCGCCGGACCACGCTCACCCCGACCCTGATCGAACGCGGCTCGGTCGCCGCCCCGCCCAACTGAGCGAGACAGCGACCGATGCGCGACAGGTTCCACGCCCCCGAAACTAGACTAACCCACTACACTTACTCCCCGTTGTCCAAGATCCGGACAGCCGGTCAGCGGAGTGGAACGCCGGAAGGCCGGGCGAGCGGGTGCTCGGCCGGCCTTCGCGGGGGGTACTGCGGTTACTTGGTGCCGAAGACCTGGACTTCGGTCAGGTCGGTGAAGCTGCAACCGCTGGTGGTGCTGCCGGGGCAGGTGGTGGAGAAGTCCGGGACCTGCGGGCTGAGCATCCAGAAGCGGACGTACTGGACACCGGTCGCGTTGCCGCTCGGGGCGAGCAGGTTGTACTTGCCCTGGTTGGCGGTGGTGAAGGTGCCCTCCTGAGCGGTCGCCCAGGTGGTGCCGTCGGCCGAGGTCTCGATCTTGTACTGCCCGGTCGACGCCGTACCCGAGTCGCCACAGGTGGCTGACGGGTCGACGTTGAAGGAGCTGATGTTGACCTTCTCCGGCAGCTTGATGTCGACGTGCTTCGGGACCATCGTGCCGGTCGGCGTGCCGTTGTCGTCACCGGTGGTGCTGCCCCAGCCGGTGCCCTGCGCGTTGTCGATCGCACCGCCCGGGCCGCAACCGAAGTCGCTGTAGTCCGGACCGTTGAAGCCGGCGACCGTTCCGCCACCGGAGGAGGCGGCCCAGTTGCGGCGCGGTACGAAGTTCGCCTGAGCGCCGGCGCTGACCTTGACGGGCTGGACGAGCAGCTCGTAGCCCGGTGCGGAGACGACGACCTTCGGGTAGGTGCCCGGGGCAACGCCGGTGATCGTGTACTTGCCGGTCGCGTCGGTCGAGCCCGCGTAGTCACCCGCGTAGCCGGACGAGTGACCGCCGACGTACACGAGCGCGCCGGCCACCGGAGCGCCGGTGTCCTTGTCCTTCACGGTGCCGGTGAGCGAGGTGGTCGCACCTGTCGGCGGCTTGTGGAAGTCCTCGGCCGGGAAGGCGTCGCCGCCGTCGACGACACCGGCGTACCAGCCCATGCCGCGGTTGGCGAACACGGTCCAGATGATGTCGGCGTTCTTGCCGCCGCTGGCGACCAGGTCGGCCTGGACGATCGCGTTGCGCATGTCGAGCATCGTCGGGTCGGCCGGCGACAGCTCCATCGCGCGGGTGATGATGCTCATCGCGTAGGCGCGACCGAACCGCTCGCGCAGGTCCCACAGCGTCTGGGCCCACACCTCACCGGACGAGTGCACCTCCGGCCCGCGGGAACCGATGGTCGGGAAGTCGCCGTACGTGTAGCCGCCCTTGGCGCCGTTCGCCTTGACGCAGTTCGGGCTCACGGCCTTCACGCGGCAGTCGATCGCCTGGGTACGGAACAGGTCGCCGTGCGCGACGTACTTGCCCTCGAGGACCTCACCAGCAGCGGTGGTGTCCTTCTCCAGGCCGTGCGAGACCAGGTAGTCCATCGCGTAGAAGTCGCTCCACGCCTCGCCCATCGAGCCGGCCTGGATGCTGTTCAGCGTCGAGTTGCCGGTGGCGTCGACGACCAGGCGGTTCGACAGACCGTGCGTGTACTCGTGGTACAGGATGCTGGCGTCGTTGGCGCCGCTGGCCGGGACCCACGGCTCCTGCGCGTCGGACTTGCCCGGCGAGTGCCACAGGTACATCTGCATGGTCGGCGAGGTGCCGTCCGGCGGCGTCGACATGTTCGCGTTGTCGTCGTGGTTGGCGTCGGGCCCGCCGTTCGCACCGGTGGCCGCGCCGTCGAGGGCGTTCAGGTGCACCGGGTCGCCGCCCGCGGCGTCGAACGAGCCGGCCGCCGGGGTGAAGCTGATCGGCGGCTTCGCCAGCCAGTCGTGGAAGTTGCTGGCCAGGTAGAACGCGTTGGTGACGTCCTGGTTCATGTTGGTCTTCCAGGAGTCGGGCTTCGCCGGGTCCCAGGTGCAGATGAACGAGGTCGAGCAGTACGACGACGCGTTCGGGAAGCTGGTCAGCTTGTACTCGGCGCCGGTCTTGGTGCCGGGCACCTTGACCGTCTCACCGGCGTTCGGCTGGTTGTCGTCGTTGACGTCCGCGAAGGCGGCGACCGACGTACCTTCCAGGAGGGTCTTGGCGTTCTTCGGCAGCCACTTGTTGTAGATCAGGTTCTCGACCCGTTGCGTGCCGCCCTTCGCGGCGCCCGGGTAGTTGTCCTGCACCAGCGCGTCGCCGTTGCCCTCGCTGACCAGGTCCTTGCGGTACAGCGTGGAACCGGTCTGGGCGTCGACGACGTGGCTGTAGATCTTGGTGCCGCCGGAGTTGGTGTAGGTCAGCCAGCCCTTGCGGAGCCCGTCGGCGGTGTGGAACCACACCTGCTTGGCGGTGTCGCCGTTGCTCCACTTGGTGTTCACGCCGGACGTGGTCGCGGTCGCGGACTTCGCCGTACCGCCGGCGTCCTTGATCGCGGCGCTGCGGGCGTCCGCGGCGGTGACCTTCGGGGCCGCGACGGCGGACCGGGTCTGCGCGGCGGTAGCGAGGCCGGAGACCGGCGAGCCCATCACCGAGATCAGCTGGCCGTTCTTGGTGACGTTGGCCTTCAGGCCGTTACCGAACACCTCGACGCCGTCGACGACCTGCGACCAGAAGATGTGGTGCGTACCGAGGTCGTCGACGTAGTCCTTGCGCAGCTTCAGCGTGCCGAGGTCGGCGTCGGAGAGCTTGAAGATCTCCGGGTGCGCCTGCACGTAGCCGAGGGCAACGTCCGTGGCCTTCTTCGCGCTCTTGCCGGTGAGGAAGCCGTTCAGCTTGGTGACCTGGGCCGGTGTGCCGGTGTTCGGGTCGACCGAGACGACGCCCTGGGCGCCGAGCGAGTCACGGAACTTCTTCGCGGCGGCCGTCTCCTTGCCCTCGACCTTCGCGGAACGGGCATAGGTGGTACGGGCGTTCGGCGTCCGGGCGTCGAAGTTGCCCTTGCGGTCCTTGGCAGCACTCTGCTCGCTCTGTGCGGGTTTCTTGCCCTCGGCACCGGAGTTCTGAGCAGCGTCCGCGCCACCGCCGGCCGTCATGGCCAGCACAGTGGCGGCCGCGGAGACGGCTGAGACTGCTAGGAGCCCCCGCCCTCTGCGTGATGTTGTCACAGCAAATCTCCATCAAGTTCGTGTTCGCGGGTCGCCCTCCACGCCCCGTCCCGGGGGCTGACCTTAAGCCTGCGGGCGGGTCCGGGGAAGAGAAATCACCGGAATGCCGCGGAGTCGAGGGTTGTCCTTCGTGCTCGGAACAGTACCGCTAGTGACCGGAAGGTTGCACGTAGCCACGGACCGGTCACTAGCGGTGTCTCAAAGGGTCAGAAAGCTCCGGCGCCGTTCGGCGTACCGAGGCCCGTCGGACCGTCCCAACCGGTGCGGGCGTTGCACCACTGGGTTGTCGGGCAGGTGCCGTTGCTGCCGCTCGTCACGTCGAACAGCGAGCCCGGGTGGGCGTACGGCAACGCGTTCGCGTACCCGGCCGTGTTGCCGGACAGCGCGTAGACCGCCGCGATGATCGGCGCGGCCTCACTCGTACCGCCGAACTGCGCCCAGGTCGACGCCGTCTTGCTCGTCGGGTAGTAGATCGCCATGCCGCCCTTCGACGGATCGGCGGCCGCGGAGACGTCGGCCATCGCACGCTTCGAGCAGCCGGTGCTGAACGACGCGGCACCTGGCAGTGCGGTGTTGTACGTCGAGCAGCCCGAGCCGGCGCCGTCCCAGACGCTCTCGCTCCAGCCCCGAGTGTTGCTGGCGGCAACCAACGACGTACCGCCGACAGCAGTCGTGTACGACGAGGACGCCGGGTAGCTGCCGCCCTGGTAGCCGTCGTCACCGGTGGAGGCGGTGACCGCGATACCCGGGTGGTTGTAGTAGCTGCCGTACGTCGCGTCGGACGCGTCGCCACCGCCGTAGCTGTTGGAGATGGCAACGACTCCCGGCTGCTTGGAGGCCGTCACGACCGCGGCGCCGAGGTCGGCGAAGCTCGCCGAGTTCGCCTGGACGACGACGATCTTCGCGTCCGGTGCGGCCGCCGACACCGCGTCGACGTCGAGCGCCTGCTCGCCGCCCCAACCGACGTTGAACCGCGGCAGTGTCGTGCCGCCGCTCTGGTTGATGACCTTCAGACAGCCGTTGGCCGTCGTACACGCCGACAGGCCGAACTGCGAGCGGTAGACGCCGAGGTCGCGCTCCAGGTTCGGGTAGCCGTACGCGTCGACGATCGCGACCGTCCGGCCGCCGGCGCTCAGCCCGTTCAGCTTGTAGGCGTCGCGCAGGCCGGTCGGGGTCAGACCGGTGGCCGGCGGTGCGGTCGCGGCCGGAGCCACGCCGTCCGGGTTCACCAGCTTGACCGCGTTGCAGCTCGCGGTGTGCTTGGCCTTCGCGTCCGAACAGACGCGGGCGGCGTGTTTGCCGGCGGTGTAGGGAGACGGGGCCGCGGTGGCGCCCGACGCCGTCAATGCTTGGGCGGTCAGTCCTGCGACGGCAAGTGCGCCGACACCCAGGGCGGACACGAGAATCCGTTGCCTCAACTGGACTCCTCGAGGTTGCGCAGGCCTCCGCGTGTAGGTCCCGTTCGGCCGGTGGGCGGAGGCCGGCTTGATTTGGGGGTGATCGCATCGTGCGTCCGCGGGAGCACCGGAAGCCAGCGATCGGACCGCTGACAAATGTCATGGGCGACCCCGTGACAACCGCCCCGGCTGGACCAGAATTCGCGCGTAATCGCAGCGTCACGAGGGGTGCTCGAGCCGATGAAGGTTTCCCCCTGAGTTTCCGGAGCACCGACCCTTGACACAGTTTCAGCCCCCGGGACTATGCTGCCGGGATTCCCTGAGAAATCGATTTCCCTGCCTGGAGGCTCCAGTATGGTTCAGAAACATGCACTACACCGGTGAGAACCTTCGACACTTCGCACTGCCGTTGGGAGGTCTCGGCACCGGCACCGTCGCGCTGGCCGGCAACGGCGCGCTGCGGCAGTGGCAGCTGCACAACATCGGCAACCACGAAGGACACGTGCCGGACAGCTTCTTCGCGCTCCGCCTCTCCCAGATCGAGCCGCCGCTCGACGAGATCCGCCTCCTCCAAGGTCCGCCGCTGGAGCCCACCGACACCCCGCTGGTCACCGATGACGTGGTGCCCGCCGGCGAGAAGCGACTGCACGAGGTCATCCCGTCGATCGGTACGACGCACGTGACCGCGACGTACCCCCGGGCTCGCGTCGAGTACGAGACGGATCTGCCTGTCGAGATCAGCCTGGACGTGTTCAACCCGTTGGTGCCGTCCGACGCGGCGGCCAGCTCGCAGCCGGTCGTCGGGTTCACGTTCACGCTGCACAACCCGGGTGACATCGCCGTCCACGGCAAGCTCGCCGGTGCTTTGCAGAATTCAGTGGGTTGGGACGGCGTCACGCCTGTCGACGGCGTGTCCTGCAGCCTGTACGGCGGCAACACCAACCGCACCCGCCGCGGCGCCGGCTGGACCTCACTCGTCCTCGAAAACACCACACTTCCTCTCGATCACCCCGGCTCCGGGCAGCTGGTACTCGCGACCGACTCCGAGGCGTTCACTCACCCGCAATGGTCCCGTCCGGACGAATTCGTTGCCTTCCTCAACGGTCCCGTGACACCGGTGAGCGGTTCGAGCGCACCTGGGACGACGTGGAACGGCGGGTTGGCCGTCCCGTTCAACCTGCAACCGGGTGAGACGGCTCAGGTCCGGTTCCTGATCGCGTGGCATTTCCCGAACCGATATGTCGACTTCAACCAGTTCGGCCCGCACCCGGAGTACGGTCACAGCCGCTTCTGGCTCGGCAACGCGTACACCTCTCGTACGCCGGACGCCGTCGCCGCAGCCGACCACTTCATCGAGAACTGGTCCGAACTGGAAACGCTGACGACCGCCTGGACAGAAGCGTTCGAGGAGAGCAGCCTGCCCGGCGAGGCCGGTGCACGGCTAGCAGCGCTAGCGGCCGACGTACGGAGTCCAACCGTCTTCCAGACCGCGGACGGCGACGTACTGGGGTTCGAAGGTGTTCTCGGCGCGTCCACCGCGATGTGGGGCGGCCGGTACGGCGGCTCGTGTCCGCTCAACTGCACGCACGTGTGGAACTACGAGCAGACGCTGTCGCGTCTCTTCCCGTCGCTGGAACAGAACATGCGTGACACGGAGTACGACGTCATGCAGGCACCGGAGGGCTACATCCCGCACCGGGTACGTGCACCGCTCTACGTGAAGCAGCTGTGGGACGTGGTGATCGGTGGCCCGGAAGAGCCTGCCTTGGACGGGATGCTCGGCAGCGTGCTGAAGACATACCGTGAGGTGCGCCAGGGCGGCGGTCTGGACTGGCTGGGTCGACGCTGGCCTCAGGTGGTCCGATTGCTGGACCACATCCACGGCAAGTGGCTGCGGGACGGCGTACTGCGTGGCATCCAGCCCAGTACGCACGACATCGACCTGTGTGGCGTCAACTCGTTCATGGGCACGCTGTGGCTCGCTGCACTGCGTGCGGCGGAGGAGATGGCGCTACTGCTCGGTGAGGACGCCAAGCAGTACCGGAGCCTGTTCGACACGGGCAGCACGGCGTACGACGAGCTGCTGTTCACAGGCGAGTACTACCGGCAGATCCTGGACCCGGACGAGACCCGTGACTTCCAGTGGGGTGACGGCTGCCTGGCGGACCAGCTGATCGGGCAGTGGTGGGCGCACCAGCTGGACCTCGGCTACCTGCTTCCGGAGGACCACGTGCGTACGGCGCTGCGCAACGTCGTACGGCACAACCTGCGGACCGGCTTCCGCGACTTCGACCACCCGTACCGCGTCTTCGCCGACGGCGACGACACCGGCCTCCTCATGTGCACCTGGCCGCACGGCGGTCGCCCCGACATCCCCACGCGGTACTGCGACGAGGTCTGGACCGGCTCCGAGTACCAGGTCGCCGCCCACTGCCTCTACGAAGGCCTCACCGACGAGGGCATGTCCATCCTGCAAGGCCTCTGGACCAGGTACGACGGAACCCGCCGCAACCCGTTCAACCCGATCGAATGCGGCGACCACTACATCCGCAACGCCGCCGGCTGGTCCGTCCTGGAAGCCCTCACCGGCTACCGCCACAACGCCCTCACCAAGACGATCACCTTCGCACCCCTCCCCCTGGCCCGCTCAGCCAACACCTGGCACCTCCCCTTCACCACCAACACCGGCTGGGCCACCGCCACCCATACCGAATCCACCCTCACCATCACCTGCAAGACCGGCCACCTAGACCTCCGCACAGTCCACATCGACGGCACGCCGTACCAGATCGACGCCCCGATCCACCCCGGAAAACCCTTGGTGATCACAACAACCTGACCCCTACGGTCGAGACATGAACCTCGTCGAGCGCGCACAGGCGTTGCAGGCCGAGGCCCAGCAACTCTTCACGCGACTGGACCTCGGCACCGCGTTCCCGTGGAAGCCGGTACTGATCGGCAGCGCACTGTCGGGCCTGATGGTCGACCGCGACCTGGACGTCATGTTCGACGCGCCTGACGCCACAAGCGCCACCATCCTCACCGGCCTGATCACCCTGGACGGCAGGGTGGAGTTGCGCACGGTCGACTTCCGAGACGAGCGAGCCGACCGCCGCCCCACACCAGCCATCACCGACGAACGCTTCTACACGGTCCTACACACCGACAACTGGAAAATCGACCTAACCTTCTGGCTCCACGTAGTCAACCGCCCGCACGTCGCCGAAGCCCTGCGACTGCGAGACGCGAACGACAGCCAGCGACTCGAGATCCTGCACCTGAAAGACGCGAACAGCAACCGAAACAGCTCCGCGATCTACGCCGCCGTACTGAACGACGGCGCACGACCGATCAGCTCCATTTCGGCGGGCGTTCGTAAGCCCGACCGCTGACGGAATCGCGCACGGTTCGCGGTAGCTGTGCACCTGTCAGCTTGGTCATGCCGAGGACGGGTGACACCTGGTCCGGGGAGTCCTACCCACCTGAAACGACCAGTAGAACTCCCCACACCACCAAGCCGGACAACAACAGCCCCGACGAACTCACGGCGCGGACCGCTAAGATTTGGTTACCATGCCAAGGCCTCGCGGACTTGGTCTAACGGCCTTCTTCGGGAGGCCGTTTTTGTTTGTGTGAAGGAAGAGTGCCGGCCGCCCGGCAACGCCACCGGACGGTCGGCACTCGATTAGGGGAGTCCTAGGTCGGCGGACTCTTTGTCGGTGAAGAGGCGGGAGCGGGTCAGGAAGCGGACTCCCTCGGGGGCTTCCACGGAGAAGCCGCTGCCTCGGCCTTTCACCACGTCGACGGTGAGTTGGGTGTGCTTCCAGTACTCGTACTGGTTCGCGGACATCCAGAAGCTGATCGGATCGTCTACCCCGTCGACGACCAGATCGCCGAGATGCACGTCCGCCGACCCCGTTCTGAATTCCCCGTCCGGGTAGCACATCGGCGA
Organism: uncultured Actinomycetota bacterium; assembly: GCA_963822475.1. Classification (GTDB taxonomy): domain Bacteria; phylum Actinomycetota; class Actinomycetes; order Propionibacteriales; family Kribbellaceae; genus Kribbella. Next base: position 1,210,298 of record CAWGHT010000003.1, on the reverse strand, counting down.
GCTGCCGTCGCAGCAGCCACCGGACTGGTGGAACATCAGCGGACCGTGCATCGCGGTGAGGCGGCGGAGCCATCCCGCCGCCGCGTCTGTCAGCAGCACCTTCTCGACCATGGGCTCAGAAGAAGCCGAGCTTCGACGGGCTGTAGCTGACCAGCAGGTTCTTGGTCTGCTGGTAGTGGTCGAGCATCATCTTGTGGTTCTCCCGGCCGATGCCGGAGTTCTTGTACCCGCCGAACGCAGCGTGCGCCGGGTACGCGTGGTAGTTGTTCGTCCAGACCCGCCCGGCCTGGATCTCCCGGCCGGCCCGGTACGCCGTGTTGATGTCCCGCGACCAGACGCCCGCCCCGAGTCCGTACAGCGTGTCGTTGGCGATCTTCATCGCGTCGGCGTAGTCGTCGAACTTCGTCACCGCGACGACCGGACCGAAGATCTCCTCCTGGAAGATCCGCATCTTGTTGTCGCCCTCGAAGACCGTCGGCTGGATGTAGTACCCGCCGGCGAGGTCGCCTTCCAGTTCCGCGCGGGCTCCACCGGTCACGACGCGAGCGCCCTCGGCGCGACCGATGTCGAGGTAGGCGAGGATCTTCTCGTACTGGTCGTTGCTGGCCTGCGCGCCCATCATCGTGTCGGTGTCGAGCGGGTTGCCGAGCTTGATCGCCTGTGTGCGGGCCACCGCGTCACCCAGGAACGAGTCGTAGATCGACGACTGGATCAGCGCCCGCGACGGGCAGGTGCAGACCTCGCCCTGGTTCAGCGCGAACATCGTGAAGCCCTCGAGCGCCTTGTCGTAGAAGTCGTCCCGCGACGACGCGACGTCGGCGAAGAACACGTTCGGGCTCTTGCCGCCGAGTTCGAGCGTCACCGGGATGATGTTCTCGGACGCGTACTGCATGATCAGCCGGCCGGTCGTGGTCTCACCAGTGAACGCGACCTTGGCGACTCTGTTGCTCGAGGCAAGCGGTTTGCCGGCCTCGACCCCGAACCCGTTGACGACATTGAGTACGCCGGGCGGCAGCAGGTCGTGGATCAGTTCGAGCAGCACGTGGATCGAGGCCGGGGTCTGCTCGGCCGGCTTGAGCACGACGGCATTGCCGGCCGCCAGCGCGGGCGCCAGTTTCCAGACCGCCATCAGGATCGGGAAGTTCCACGGGATGATCTGCGCGACGACGCCGAGCGGCTCGTGGAAGTGGTAGGCGATCGTGTCGTCGTCGATGACCGACACCGAGCCCTCCTGGGCCCGCAGCGCGCCGGCGAAGTACCGGAAGTGGTCGATCGCCAGTGGCAGGTCGGCGGCCAGCGTCTCGCGGACGGCCTTGCCGTTGTCCCAGGACTCGGCGACCGCGAGCAGTTCGAGGTTGGCCTCGATCCGGTCGGCGATCTTGTTCAGGACGTTCGCCCGCTCGGCCGGTGAGGTCCGTCCCCAGCCCGGCGCGGCACCGTGGGCGGCGTCGAGGGCGCGCTCGACGTCCTCCGCCGTACCGCGCGCGATCTCGGTGAAGGTCTCACCCGTGACGGGAGTGGGGTTCTCGAAGTACTGACCCTTGACCGGCGGCACCCACTCGCCACCGATGTAGTGGTCGTAGCGCGGCTTGAACGTGACCGGGCTGCCATCCTGCCCAGGAGCTGCGAAGATCGTCATTGGTTCTCCTTCGGATACCCGACGTTGAACCGAAGGTAGGAGAATGAACGTTGCACCGACGTTGCAGCGTGGAGTGAGGCGGCATGGACGCACCGGATCAGGCCCGCCGGTTGAGCGAGTTGTACGACGAGGTTCTCGGCGGAGGCCGAGCCACCGGCGACCCGCGCCCGCTGGTCGCCGCTTCCTGGGAGCGCTCTCTCGCGGCCGCGGTGGATCCCGAGCTCGATGCGCCGCCCGTGATCGTCGACCCGGACGTGGTCGCGGCGCTCCGCGAGAACCACCCGCTGCAGGCCGTCCTCCCGGTGCTCCGGCAGACGCTGACCACGATCGCCGACGAGGCGTCGCACATCATGATCATCACCGACGCGCAGGGGACGATCCTGTGGCGCGAGGGTTCGTCGGAGGTGAAACGCCAGGCCGACCGGATCGCGCTGTCCGAGGGCGCGGTCTGGTCGGAGGAGAAGATCGGGACGAACGGCATGGGTACGTCGCTCGCCGTCGGCCAACCGGTCCAGATCCACTCGGCCGAGCACCTGGTCCGCCGGATCCACGAATGGACCTGTGCCGCCGCCCCGGTCCACGATCCCGACACCGGCAAGCTGCTCGGCGCGGTCGACGTCTCCGGACCGCTGCGCACGGTCCACCCCGCGATGGTCGCCCTGGTGACCGCGGCGGCTCAGCTCGCCGAGGGACAGCTGAAGGTCCGGATGGCCGCCGCCGACGAGATGCTGCGCGCCCGCAACATGCGGCACCTGATGGCGCTCGGCGATGCACCTGGCGCGCTGCTGACCCCGACCGGCCGCGTGCTCGCGGTCCAGCCGCTCGAATGGTTGCCCGACCGCCTCGTCGTACCGGACGGCGCCGACCGCATCGACCTCGGCGACGGACGGGAAGGTCTGATCGAGCGACTGGACGAGGGCTTCCTGCTCCGCATGCCCGGTACGCCGGTACGCCGTACGCGACCGTCGTTGCGGTTGAAGCTGCTCGGCTCCGGGCAACCGACCGCGGTCGTCGACGGCCGCGAGATCGCGCTGACGTTGCGGCGTGCCGAAGTACTCGCACTGTTATTACTGCAGCCGACCGGACTCACGGCCGAGCAGCTGATGCTCCAGCTGTACGGCGACGAGGGCAACCCGACCACGGTCCGCGCCGAGATGCACCGCCTGCGGAACCTGCTCGGCGGCGGAGTCCTCGACACCAAGCCGTACCGCATCATCGCGGACGTCACCGGCGACGTGACCGAAGTACAGGCAGCCCTCCGCAGCGGCGACCTGCCGAAGGCCCTCGAGCTGTACGCCGGTCCGCTGCTCGCCCGCTCCGATGCCCCGGCACTGCGCTCCGAGCGGGACGAACTCGACGCCACCCTGCGCCGCGCGACCCTCGACGCCCGCAACGCCGACCTGCTGTGGCAGTTCGCGCAGACGACCACCGGCGCCGAGGACCTGGAAATCTTCGAGACCCTCGCCGCCGGCCTACCGACAGACGACCCACGCCACGCCGCCGTCTCCGCCCGCCTCACCAGGCTCCTCGACTGAGATCTACTCGCGGCCGACGAGGATCCACATGTAGTCGCGGTTCTTGGTCGGGAAGGTGGCGGTCTTGTTGCTGACTTCCTTGGTCTTCTTGCAGTCGCTGGTGGTGTACTTCCAGCGCACGACCTGGACCCGCCAGGACTGCTTGAGCTGGTGCAGACGGCGTACCTTGTTGGCCGGAACCTCTGCTGTGTAGGACCAGCTGTCGGTGACCGCGTGGGACTTCCCGACGGTCTTGGAGTACTTGTTCTGGATCTCGGCGATCACCAGCGGGATGCTCACCCCGAGGTCACCGGACCACGCCGAGTTCGACTCCGAGGTGGCGGTCTTCTGGTAGGTGATCCGGCCCGGACCTTCCATCCAGTCGCTGTACAGGTTCGTGCCGACGTACACCTCGTGACCGCCGCGTTCGTACCAGTAGACCGCTTTGGTGTCGCACTTCTTGGCCACGGCCGGCGCCGCGCTCGCCGCGGCCGGCACCACTACTCCGGTCGCGATCAGTACTCCAGCAGCGATTCCCCGACGAAGACGCATGGTTCTCTCCCACCGAAACCGATTGACAGGTACTGCGGTTGCAGTGGTTAGAAACTTACGGATCGGTTCAGTCCGGGCGCAACGATCCTTCTGTAACGCTGTGTGTCGATTTGGTGACAGCCGCAAGTGGCGGCGTGACGAGCCCTACACAGACATGACTGACGGGTAACCGACCAATAACATCGCTGGTATGCAGATCCTCGCCATCGTCGTCTCGCTCGCGATCGCCGCCGTCGGCACCGCGTTGTTCGGCAAGACGATCGGGCACATCGTGTCCGTCATCAAGCTGGGCCAGCCGGCCGCAGGTCGCACCGACAACCCCGGGCAGCGCTCGGTCACGCTCGCCAAGGAGACACTCGGCCACACCCGGATGCTGCAGTGGAGCCACATCGGCGCCCTGCACTGGTTCGTCGCGTTCGGCTTCATCGGGCTGTTCCTCAGCCTCGTGACGGCGTTCGGGCAGCTGTTCGACCCGCATTGGGTGCTGCCGGTGATCGGCCACTGGTTCGTGTTCGAGTGGGTCAGCGAGTTCCTCACGTGGACCGGCCTGGTCTCGATCATCGGGCTGATGGCGATCCGGTTGCGCAACCTGCCGCGGGGCGAGAAGGGCCGCTACAGCCGGTTCTTCGGATCCACGGCCTGGCAGGCGTACTACGTCGAGTACACGATCCTCGGCGTACTGATCTGCATCCTGCTGCTCCGTGGCCTCGAGTACGAGCTCGGCGCCGGGACCAAGTTCCACTTCCCCAGCACGTTCTTCGTCGGCGACGCTCTGTTCGGCAGCCTGTCCGAGCACGCGCTGGAGAACACGGTCTACCTGGTCGCGATGATCAAGATCCTGATCTCGTTCGCGTGGATGATCACGATCTCCTTGAACGCGACGATGGGTGTCGCCTGGCACCGGTTCACCGCCTGGCCGAACATCTGGTTCAAGCGCAAGGCCGACGGCGGTACGGCGCTGGGCGCGCTGCAGCCGATCATGGTCAACGGTGCTCCGATCGACTTCGAGAACATCGACGAGCTCGACGAGGACGCGGCGCTCGGGGTCGGCAAGGTCGAGGACTTCACCTGGAAGGGCCTGCTCGACTTCACCACCTGCACCGAGTGCGGGCGGTGCCAGTCGCAGTGCCCGGCGTGGAACACGGACAAGCCGCTGTCGCCGAAGCTGATCATGATGGGTCTGCGCGAGCACGCGTACGCCAAGGCGCCGTACCTGCTGGCCGCCGATGACGACACCCGCAAGTCGCTGCCGGACCTGGTGCTCGCCGAGCAGGAGAAGCCGTTGGTCGGACCCGCGGACGTCGCGGTGATCGACGAGGAGGCGCTGTGGGCCTGCACCTCGTGCGGTGCCTGCGTGCAGCAGTGCCCGGTCGACATCGAGCACGTCGACGCGATCATGGACATGCGCCGGTACCAGGTGCTGATCGAGTCGTCGTTCCCGTCCGAGCTCAACGGGCTGTTCAAGGGCCTGGAGAACAAGGGCAACCCGTGGAACATGAACCCGTCCGGCCGGATGGACTGGGCCAAGGACCTGCCGTTCGAGGTCAAGCAGGTCGGTTCCGATGTCGAGTCGCTGGACGAGGTCGAGTACCTGTTCTGGGTCGGCTGCGCGGGCGCGTTCGAGGACCGCGCGAAGAAGACCACGCAGGCGGTCGCCGAGCTGTTGAACATCGCCGGCGTTTCGTTCGCCGTACTGGGTGACGGCGAGACCTGCACGGGTGACCCGGCGCGGCGGTCCGGCAACGAGTTCGTGTTCCAGCAGTTGGCGATGCAGAACGCCGAAGTCTTCAAGGAGACCAACGTCCGCAAGGTGGTCTCCACCTGCGCGCACTGCTTCAACACCCTGAAGAACGAGTACTCCCAGCTCGGCGTCGAGCTCGACGTCATCCACCACACGCAGTTGCTGAACCGCCTCGTCCGCGATGGAAAGCTGACCCCGGTCGCGCAGGCCGACAGCTCGCTCAACGGCCAGAAGATCACGTACCACGACCCGTGCTACCTCGGCCGCCACAACCAGGTGTACGACGCCCCGCGCGAACTGCTCGACATCATCCCGGGCGCGGAGTACGCCGAGATGCCGCGGAACCAGACGAAGTCGTTCTGCTGCGGCGCCGGCGGCGCGCGGATGTGGATGGAGGAGAAGCTCGGCACCCGCATCAACCTGAACCGGACCACCGAGGCCGTCGAGACCGGCGCCGACAAGATCGCCACCGGCTGCCCGTTCTGCCGGGTGATGCTGTCCGACGGCCTCACCGCCAAGCAGGCCGACGGATCGGCCCGCGAGTCGGTCGAGGTCCAGGACGTGGCCCAGCTCCTCCTGGCTTCCGTAAAGCGCGGCGAAAGCTGACCTGCAACTAGCTGCAAACCTCTTCCTCCCCAGGTGGTCCAGACCATAAGATCCGACGGCTGCGCATCACCTGGGGAGGACACAGTTCATGAAGTACCGCGCTGCGGTGGCCATTCTCGCCGCCGTACCACTAGCCCTCGGCCTGGCCGCCTGCGCCAACGGCGACCCAAAAGCCACCGGCTACCGTCCGTCAGTCCCGGCCGAGAGCGACGCCGCAGCACCCCTCACGTCCGCTCCGGTGAACCGCCTGAACCGCGCCACCTTTGTTCCGGCGATGAACACGGCGCTGGGCAAGCAGAAGTCGTGGCGGATCGTCTACACCATGACGGCCAACGGCACCCCGTTGGTGACGGTCAGCGGCTGCAGACGGCAAAGCCGCTCGCGATGTCGATGGACCTGTCAGGGGCGGTCACCCGCGGCAAGACCGCAAAGGTCATCGTGGTCGGCAACATGCTCTACATGTCGGCACCGGGATTGACGCCGCCCGGGAAGTATCTGGAAGCCACGGGTGCCGACGCAGCTCAGGTTCGCTCGATGCTCGCCGACAGTGATCCGAGGGAGCTCTCCACGGCCCTGTCCTCGGCAGCCGCTGTGAAGTTCACCGGCACGCAGTCGCTCGGCAACGAGACGCTGGACCGCTACACCGTCACGGTCGACACTACGAAGGCACTCAACGCCGTGAAGCAGCAGGTTCCGACCGACGCACCGAAAACCCTGGTCTACGAGATCCTGATGGATTCGGCGCACCGCGTTCGGCAACTGGACTTCGAGTCGTCCGGACTGAGCATGAAGATCACGATGTCCGACTACAACAAGCCGGTGAACATCGCCGCGCCGCCGGCGAGCAAGATCGTGAAATAGGCCGGAATCGGTCATTTTCCCACCCCTTGGTGTGAACTTCTCGTAATCTCCCGTTACGGATGTGATCACCTCAGGATGATCGGGTGGGTGGGTGCCGATGCCGACTACACGACGCAATTTCCTTACTGTCAGCGGAGCAGCGGCGGCGCTCGCGCTGAGCGGCAGTCTTCCGGAGATCAAGACGGCCGCAGCGGGCTGGACCGGCCGGGTCGACCGGCGGGATCCGTTCACGCTCGGTGTCGCGTCCGGCGATCCGTTGCCGGACGCGGTGGTGATCTGGACCCGGCTGGCCCCCGATCCACTCGCGCCGTTCGGCGGGATGGATCGGCGGCCGGTCGAGGTGCAGTGGCAGGTCGCGGAGGACGAGCGGTTCCACCGGATCGTCCGCTCCGGCACGGCCAGGACCGGGCCCGAAGCGAGCCACTCGGTGCACGTCGACGTACGCGGACTGCAGCCCTGGCGGCACTACTGGTACCGCTTCCGGGTGAACGGGCAGCTCAGCCCGGTCGGTCGGACCAAGACCGCACCGGCGTACGACGCTGTCGTTCCTGAGCTGTCGCTGGCGTTCGCGTCCTGCCAGGCGTGGTGGGAGGGCTGGTACACGGCGTACGCCGACATGGCCAAGCGCGACCACGACGTGGTGTTCTTCCTCGGCGACTACATCTACGAGTTCGGGATCGACCGCGGCATCCGGCCGCATTCGAACGAGCCGTACATCACCCAGCAGACCGTGACGCTGGACGAGTACCGGCAGCGGTACGCGGCGTACAAGCTGGACCCCGATCTGCAGAGCGCACACGCGAACGCGCCGTGGGTCGTGACGCTCGACGACCACGAGGTGGTCGACAACTGGGCCGACGAGGCGCATCCGAGTGCGCCGCCGGCGCAGTTCCGGGTACGCCGGGCCAACGCGTTCCGCGCGTACTGGGAACACATGCCGTTGCGGCTCGCGCAACTGCCGAAGGGGCCGGACATGCAGCTGTACCGGCGGATCCGGTACGGGCGGCTCGCGGAGTTCAACGTGCTCGACACGCGCCAGTACCGGTCGGACCAGGCGTACGGCGACGGCACGAAAGCGCCCGGCCCCGAGACGGCCGACCCGGCGCGCACGATCACCGGTGACGCGCAGGAGAAGTGGCTGCTCGACGGATGGTCGGCGTCGCAGACGCGCTGGAACGTGCTGGCGCACCAGACCGCGATCGCCCGGCTGGACACGAAGGACGGGCCGGAAGTGCTGGTCCCGATGGACACCTGGGACGGGTACGAAGCGTCCCGGAACCGCATCCTCGGCGGCGCCGCACAGCGCAAGGTCCGCAACCTGGTGTCGATCGCGGGCGACCTGCACCGCAGCGTGGCGTCGGACCTGAAGCTGGACTTCAACGACCCCGCGTCGGCGACGGTCGGCGCCGAGTTCGTCGGTACGTCGATCACGTCCGGGATCGACGGTGAGGACCTCGACGCCGGCGGCGCGACCTTGCTGCGGGAGAACCCGCACATGAAGTTCGGCAACTTCCAGCGCGGGTACGTCAGCTGCTCCATCACGCCGCAGCGATGGATCTCCGACTACCGCGTCGTCGACAAGGTGTCCGTCCAGGGCGGCACCGTGAGCACTCGCGCCAAACTCCTCGTCGAGGACGGCCGCCCCGGCATCGCGGAGGTACAGAAATGAGGATCCCCCGACAGACCGTCGTCGCGGCCGGCACCCTGCTGGCGGCCGCCCTGCTCGGCTCCGGTTCGATGCCTGCGGCAACCTCCGACGTGGCGGTGAGTGTCGCCCCGGAGCAGCTGAGCGTGGTCGGACTCCCGTGCCTCCCCAGCACCCTCAACCTGACGATGACCAACACCGGCAGCCAGGACCGGTACGCCGACCTGACGCTCGAGCCGACCGGTCCACTGCAGCTGTCCCGCACGCTCTTCTCGTCGTGGCTGCCTGCGGTCGATCCCGATCAGCCGGTCTCCGCGCCGGTCGAGGTCCGGGTCCCGCGCGACACCAAGTCCGGTTCGTACAAGATCGACGTCGAGGTCGACCGGTCGCGGGTCACAGTTCCGGTGACCGTCGAGCCGCTGCCGTCGAAGGGCCCCGGCGACAACCTCGCGCTCGGCGAGCAGGCGACGGCGTCCTCCACCCACGGCAACTTCACCCTCTGCGGCGGCGTCGACGGCGACAACGACCCCGAACACTGGGACACCCTGACCGGCTGGAACGACGGCACCCGCGCGGCGTTCCCCGACACGTACGACGTCGCACTGTCGGCCCCAGCCACCGTGAACCGGGTGGAGCTCTACACCCTCGACTCGGCGAAGTACCCCGCACGACTCAACGGCCTCCGCGACTGGGACGTCCAGGCCAAGGTCGGCGGCGCATGGCAAACCGTCACCCAGGTCCGCGGCAACACTCTCGGCCACGTGACATCCACCTTTGCCCCTGTCCAGGCGGAAGCTGTACGCATCCTCTGCCTGGACGGCAACGACCACACCTACTCCCGCATCGTCGAACTCGAGGTCTACGGAACCTAGGTCAACCATTTGAACCATGCCTAGTTCAGAAGAAGTCGCGGTCGCGTTCGGTCTGGGCAGACCGAACGGCGACCTCGTCCATGTCCGGCGCGGCGACGCGGACACCTGGAGACTCGACACCTCCACCGGAAGCTATTTCGTCAAGGGCTACTTTCCGGCCGCGGATATGCATCAGCTGGCGATCGCGATGGCGTTCGAGCGCCAGGCACTCGCGGCCGGTGTGGATATGCCGGAGCCGATCGCGCCAACCGATCCTCTCCTCGGTTGGGTGACCCGCGTCGACGACCGGCTGTTCCGGGTCTACCGATGGATCGAGCACCAAACACCCGAGCCCGACATCTCGACCTGGCTCGGCCGCACGATGGCGCAGATCCATCAACTGCAGCCGCTCGGCCCAGGTGGCTTGCCTGAGTGGTGGCGGCAAGCGCCGCCGGAGACCTGGGAGAGCTGGTTCGCCAAGGCCCGGAACCGTGACGCCGCATGGTCACCGGGAAGTAGCAGCCTTCCGCACATCCTCGCGATCACCGCACGCATCGCCGAACTCTGCGACGACGTACCGGACCTCGTGACAACTCATGGCGACTTCAAGACGCACAACATCGTCATGTCGCCGTCCGGCCCCGTTCTGGTGGACTGGGACAGCGTCCGAACCGACAGCGCGGCCCTCGACGCAGGCCGGTCCGCGTACATCTTCGGAGGCGGCGAACCCGAACAGATCAAGAGAATCCTCGCCGCGTACGTCGCAGCAGGCGGCGAACTCGGATGGGTCGGGGCGGACCTCTTCCTCAGTGTGGCGAGAAATGTCGTCCAGGTTCTCGGCGAACAGATCCGCGTCTCACTCGGAGAGATCACCGCAGCCCAATGGATGGGCGACCGCACAACGATCGAGGCCGCCATCGCCAACACTCTGCGGGACCTTCCCGGCAAACTCGACCAACTGCACCGAGCAACGCAAACGATCGATTCACTCTGACGTGTCCAGCAGACCGAAGTGGCGCAAGGTGCGCTCAGCCACCTCGTGCGGGCCAAGCCTGCTGGTGTCGATCACCAATTCGTCCAGGTGCGCGGCGTCGAGGCGCGCGGCGATCTCGTCGCAGCGCTCCAGGTGCCACTCCAAAGCCGATCTCTGACTAGGGCTGTACCGCCCTCGCAACCGCTTCCTCGTGACGTCAGCATCAGCGGTAAGCCGAACCATCCGAACAGGCAACTCAACCGCGGCGGCGTACCGCTCCCGAGCCGCCGCCGTACTGATCACCCCGCACATAACCAATTGCCGCGGCCCCACCGACCGATAACTCTTCCAGACCGCAGCAATATTCTGTGCCTCGATCAGAGCATTGTCCTGCTCAGCAGGCGGCCACGACCGGTGGAACCAGTCGACATCCATCAGGCTGAACGGCCGGCCGGCATTCGCGAGCAGATCCCCCACATGCTCGAGCGTGGACGACTTACCAACGCCATACCCACCGTTCAGAAAGATCGCGTAACCGGCCTGCTTCATGTGCGCGCAAACGCCCTGTTGGCGGCTATGCGGGTAAACCAACCGAGGGCGGCGGTGAAGATGGGCGGCCAGACGATCGGCCCGAAGGAGTAAACGATCAGCACCACGAGCGGGATCCAAACACGGTGCACGGCTTGGTACAGCAGCCCTGGCGGACTAACGCCCGCGAGCCGCGCCACGTCGGGCAGCGCGAAGAACGCCAGCGCAGCTGCTGTAGTCGGCAGGCCGTATTTGAGGCTCTCGAAGACTGCGAACGCGGCAAGGAAAATCGCGAGCGCCGCCCACGCGACCCGTCGCGGTCCACTCCGGACTCCGCGCGGTTCCTCAGTCATCACCGCGGCAGCCTAGCCCTCGGGGTGAAACGAAAGAACGCCAGGTCAAAACCCACCCTCTGACCTGGCGTTTCTCGTCGAGCGGGTGACGGGAATCGAACCCGCACTGTCAGCTTGGGAAGCTGATGTTCTGCCATTGAACTACACCCGCGCGGCCGGTCTCCCGACAGCGGTGACGAGCATAGCCGATCCGAGGGCGCGCAACCACGCCGGGTCCGCGTGCCGGGAAGCCCGGCCGGGCCTACCGTGGAACCGCCGGGTTGTTGCGCCGTCAGTGGCTCAGTCTCGGAATTCGGTGCCGAACGCATCGAAAAGAGGGGGTGGACGGTTTGCACCGGGGCTTCTTGGGCAATTTTTCACAAAGGGCACGTTCAGGACTGGGCAGGTTCGTCATCTTCTGGCAGATTAGAACGCGTTGCCGGGGGCAACATTCGACGCAACGTGAGGATGCGGTCCTCGCCGGGACCGGACAAGATGGTTGCGGGGCAACTGGATGAAGGGGTGAACGGTGGCAACAGACACAACTGACGCGGTGGACAACCTGGAGAAGGAACTCGTCACGTTGGCACGGCGGCTGCGCGGTCTGCAGCGGACGCTGTCCGACGAGGCGCACCCGGACCTGGAGCCGGCGCAGTACGCGTTGCTGAACCACGTGGAGGAGCTGGCACCGGTGCGGATGGCCGACCTGGTGGCAGCGCTCGAGGTGGACAAGGGACCGGTCAGCCGGGCCTGCGCGCGACTCGAGGAGGAGGGTCTGCTGAAGCGGGCCGCCGACAAGTCGGACGCGCGTGCGACGCTGCTGACGCTGACCGCGGCCGGAAAGCGCAAGCTGACCGCGGCCCGGAAGAAGCGGCACAAGGTGATCGAGGACCTGCTCAAGGACTGGTCGCCGGCGCAGGTGAAGACCTTCGCCACCCAGGTGTCGAAGTTCAACAAGCTGGCCAACTGAAGATAGTTGCCTCAGGCCCACGGTCTGGTGGTGTGCTCCCGCCGGGGAGCTGAGGGCTCCGGACGACTCACCACCAGGCACGGGAAACGGGCCTGACCGGCAACTCGAGCTGTGCGGACGAGCAGCACGCTGCTAACGTGCGACCGTGCTGCTCTCCGACCGTGACATCTTGGCCGAGCTCGACGCGAAGCGGGTCCAGCTGGATCCGTTCGATGCTGCGATGGTGCAGCCGTCGAGTGTCGACGTACGGCTGGACCGGTTCTTCCGGGTCTTCGAGAACCACAGATATCCGCATATCGATCCGGCCGAGGAACAGCCCGATCTGACCCGGCTGGTCGAGCCCGAGGGCGGCGAGCCGTTCATCCTGCATCCCGGTGAGTTCGTCCTGGGATCGACGTACGAGCTGGTCACGCTCCCCGACGACGTCGCCGCCCGCCTCGAGGGGAAGTCGTCGCTGGGCCGTCTCGGCCTGCTGACCCACTCCACCGCCGGCTTCATCGACCCCGGCTTCTCCGGCCACGTGACGCTCGAGCTCTCGAACGTCGCGACGCTGCCGATCAAGCTCTGGCCCGGTATGAAGATCGGCCAGCTCTGCTTCTTCCGGCTGTCCTCCCCTGCCGAGCACCCGTACGGCTCGTCGAAGTACGGCTCCCGGTATCAGGGCCAGCGCGGCCCGACCCCGTCCCGTTCCTTCAAGAACTTCCACCGCACCGACGTCTGACACACGAAGAGGCCCCGGGATGTCCCGGGGCCCTTCGTTTCAGCTGTCTCAGGCGGTCGGCTTCAGGTAGACGAGCACCGCCTGCAGTTGGCCGGACCCGTAGCTGTTGCCCGACGGCAGCTGCCGGTAGACGCCACCGTTCGGCGAGACCGCGGCCGGCGACGACTGCGTGCCGTTGTAGAGGCTCATGTCGCCCCCGCCGGAGGAAGAACTGCTCGACGGGGTGTCACCGGACGACGGAGACCCGCTGTCCGACGGAGTTTCGCTGGAGGACGGGCTGTCGCTCGAACTCGGGGTGCTCGATGCCGACCCGCCCGGCAGGTCCTGGCCGGTCTTCGCGTCCAGCAGCACCGCCTGCTTCTCGGTCTGCACGTACACGACGCCGTGGAAGGCCGCCGTCACGGTCGGCACGACCCGCCCACCGGACTCGCTCGTGTAGCCCCACGCCTTCTTGCCGGTCTCGTCGTCGAACCCGAAGATCTCCTGGGGACCGGTGGGCTGCTTCTCCCGGCAGACGACCGAGCTCGCCTGGTCCCAGATGCACTCGTACCCGCCGGAGTCCCGCTCCTTCAGTCCGGGCGCCGACTTCACCACGGCGCCGGTCGACAGATCTACCGAGTAGAGCGAAGCGACCCGCTCCATGGTGGCGCCCGAATACAGCGTGCCGTAGAAGAAGCCGTGCTTGGAGCCGCCGGCGAGCGGCTGCACCTCGCCCTGCTTCAGCGGGATCTGCTTCGTGACCTTGCCGCTCGCACCGTCGACGAGGACTACCCCGGAATCGTTGGCATTCTGCTTGCTCTCGGGCTTCGCGCCCGCGACCACGCCGTTGTGCACGGCACCCGGAAGGATGTTCGGCAGCTCAGTGCCCTTCTTGGTCCCGGGGTCCGCAAACACCGTCGCTATGGCGCCGCCGCTGGCCACACCGACGGCGACCTGGCCGGTCTCCGGGTCGTACTGGGTGTTCGAGATATGCAGGACGCTTGACGTCACGGCGCTCATCGGCGTCGACACCTCGGCGAGCTTCTGACCGGACACGACGTCGATCCACTGGACCAGCACCAGGTCCTTCGGCTTCTGCGTGCCGTTGCCCTTGTCGGACTCCGCGTAGGCGACCACCGCGACGTCCTTGCCGTCGATCTTGGCCGCCATCGGTCGGGAGGCGTCGCTGACGGTGGTGGTTTCCACCGCGGTCGACTTGATCTCCCAGGCCTTGCTCGGGTCGGCGACGTCGTGACCGGTGATACCCCGGTAGTTGGCGAACAGGGCAACCTGGCCGACCATGCCGGGCTTGGCGTCGTCGTAGCTGTCGCGCCCCTCGTAGTCGGGCACGGGGTACGCCGCGGCGGCGGTGAAGGCCTTGGGCGGGTCGAAGGACGGGACGGCCGGGGCGGACGGCGTGGCCGAGGTGGTGGACTCGCCGCCCTTGTTCTCGGAGCCCGAGTCGGACTTCTTGTCGTCGCCGCCGCAACCGGCTACCAGGATCAGGGCTGCGGTGACAGCTGTGGCTGCCACCATCGGACGCAACATCGTCGGTATCTCTCCCAGGTCGCCGAGAATGATCGACTGAACGCTAGCAGTGTCCGCGGGTCCGCCCGGCGGTTATCCACAGGCATTGCACCAACCTGCAGCAGTCGGGTGCAGCTATCGGCGGAGGCCGACGAGGCCGAGTCGTTCCAGTACGGCGCAGATCGCGACAGCCGCGCTGTTCAGCGGTACGCCGTTCATCGGACGATCGAGAGCCCGGTCCCGCGGTGGCGGGCCTGCGGCTCGGCCAGCGGCCGGGCGGCCGGCTCGGTCAGGCGGCGGGAGGCGGGCTCCAGCCGGTCGGCCAGCTTGCGCAGCACACCTGCCAGTCCCTCCCGCGGGCTGGTCCGGGTCGTGTCCTGGCGCCGCAGCGCCCGAGCCTCGGCGGCCTTGACCCGCTCGGCGATCCGGTACCGGGCAATTTCCTCGTTCTCGCTGATCATCATCGTGTTCCCCTCGCATAGTCCCCGTGCTGGTTTTCGGCAATGCTTCGCCCAGGTCCCGCCCGGAGGCGGGACCTCTGGCTCCCCTACATCAACCCAACGAACCCGGGCGCGCCGATCCGACGCGTGCGGTCGTTCTCGGGTCAGACCTTGACGACGGTGATGTCGCCGGAGACGGTGCGGGCGCGCAGCATCAGGGCGCGGTCCCCCTCGGCCGGCTTCTGGCCGGGCTCGAGATCGCACCGGATCCGTCCGGTGACCGTCTTCAGGTCCAGGTACGTCGGAAGTCCGTCCGGGACCCCGATCTGTACGTCGCCACGGGCCGTCTCGGCCTGGACGCTCGGCCCGTCGGCGATCTCGACCTTCACGTCGCCGGAGCCGGAGGTGGCGACCGAGTGGTCGCGGATCCGCTCGATGGTGATGTCACCCGAGCCGACCTTGACGGAGGTGGGACCGGCCGCGTCGCCGATCGTGACGTCGCCGGAGCCGGTGCTCAGGCCGAGCGCGTCGCCGGCCTCCTCGATGTCGATCGAGCCCGACCCGGTGCCGGCCCGGACCGCGCCGGCGGCCGACTCGACCTTGACGTCACCGCTGCCGGTGTTGACGCCGAGCTCGTGCTCGACCCGGGTCAGCCGGACGTCGCCGGAGCCGGTCGCGAGCCGCGCGGAGCCGAGCGGCACCTGCGACACGATGTCGCCCGAACCGGTCTTGACCCGGGCGTCGAGGACCGTCGAGGTGGCGATCCGCAGCGTGATCTCCGGGCCGCGGCGGACGTTGCGCGGGCTCTCGACGACGAGCTCGCCGTCGGTGACGTTGAAGATCACGCCCTCGTGGTCGCCCTCGATCTCCATCGAGACCGCGGTCCCCTCGCCCTCGGGGTTGGCGACGAGCTCGACCAGGCCGGAGCCGATCTCGATCCGGATCCGGTCGATCCGCTCGTTCTCGTCGTCGATGAACTGGGTGGCGCTCCGGTCGCTCATTCTGCCCATCCCGTCAGTCGCTGGCCCGGTCCGTGTCCGCCCCGGTTCCGGTTCTTGTCCTCGCGGCGCCGATCCTTGTCCTCCCGGCGGCGGTCCCGGTCGTCACGGCGCCGGTCGCGCTCGAAGCGGCCGCGGTCCTGACCGAAGACGCCTTCCTCGCCGAACGGGCCGTTCGGACCGAACACGCCGTTCGGGCCGAAGACCCCGTCGGGGCCGAGCGGTCCGTTCGGACCCAGCGGGCCCTCCGGGCCGAACACCGGGCCACGCGGCGGGCGCGGCGGCCGGGGCGGGCGCGGGCCGCCGCGGCGGCGCTCGCTGAGCTCGGTCATCACGGTGCGCATCAGCCACGCGTTCGAGGAGATGCCCTCGGCGTCGGCGGCCTCGTCGACCTTGTTCTTGATCGACATCGGCAGCCGCAGCGTGATCCGCGCGGTCGGCTCGTCGGCGTCGAACACGAACTCGGCGTCCGCGTCGGCGTCGGTCTCGTCGTCGATGTCTTCGTCGGTCTCGTCCGGACCGGTCAGCTGGCTGGGCGCCGGCGTGACCACGAACTCCGGGCGGCCGCCGGCCATCCGGAGCTCGACCGAACCCGGGGACAGCTCACGGCTGATCTCCCCGGCGGCGTCGGACAGGGCTGAGATGAGGGCCAGGCGGCCCGCGTCATCCAGCGTTGCCCCGAGGCGCTGCGCCACGGAGCGAGTTTGCTCGTCGGCCAGGGCGGTGGCGTTCTCAACGCTCCGCCGGACCGACTCGAGGTAGTGGTCAAGTTCCATGACAGCAAGCATGACGTCATCGTGACGTCACTGTCAACCCCTGTCTGATGTCACTGTGGCGGCAAGGGCAGCAATGTCATGCAGTCACCGACAGGAGGAACGATGTCCAGAGGAGTACTGATCACCGGTGCGTCGAGGGGTGTCGGCGCGGCTGCCGCGCGGGCGTTCGCGGCCGCCGGCGACCGGGTCGTGCTGCACTGCCGAGGTGCTGTCGATCGCGCCGAGGAGGTACGCGCCGGACTGCCCGGTGAGGGGCATGCGGTGATCGCCGCGGACCTCGGCGATGCCGCCGCAATCCCTTCCCTGGTTGCGGAATCGGCCTCCGCGCTCGGTCGTATCGACGTGCTGGTGAACAACGCCGCGATGTTCGTCGACGAGCCGGTCGCGGGCTCCCGCCGGGTCGGTCACCCGCTGGCGGAGACGTCGTACGACGAATGGGTCGCGACGTGGCGTCGTACCCTCGCCGTCAACCTCGAGGGGGCGGCGCACGTGACCTGGTGTGTGGCGCGGCAGATGCTCGACAACGAGCCCGCAGACGGCGTACGGCGGGGCGCGATCGTCAACGTCGGGTCGCGCGGCGCCTATCGCGGTGAGCCCGACGTCCCGGCGTACGGCGCCTCGAAGGCCGGACTGCACTCGCTCGGGCAGTCGTTGGCGGCATCGTTGGCGCCACATGACATCACCGTGACGTCAATCGCGCCCGGTTTCATCGCGACCGACATGACCGAGACGTTCCTCGCGGGTCCCGGCGGCGACGCGATCCGGGCGCAGAGCCCGTTCGGCCGGGTCGCGACCGCCGAGGAGGTCGGGAACGCGATCTACTGGCTCGCCTCAGCCCAGGCGAACTGGGCGAGCGGCGCGGTCCTCGACTTCAACGGCGCGTCCTACCTGAGATAGGGGGCGATCATCAGGTCGAGTTGCTCGGTGAGGAACTCGGACAGCGAGCCCCAGCCGTTCACCGCCCAGACCTGAAGCGCGCCGTTGAAACAGACAAGGGTGTGCCGAGCCAGCGCCGGTACGTCGGTGTCCGCGCGGAGCTCACCGGCTTCCACGGCGGCCCGGTAGAACGTGTCGCAGCTGTCGACGATCGCGGCGGAGTGCGCCAGCGCGTGCTGCCGGAACTCCGGATCCGCGACGTCGAGCTGGACGAAGCCGAGACCGTTGCCGAGTTCCTCGCGGCGCTTGATGTGCGCGACCGCCGACAGCGCGAAGTCCCGGAGTGTGGCGAGCGGCGACGTGTTCCGGGCGGCGGCCTCCTCGGCGGCGAGCTTGACCAGCATCGGCGACCGGGCCGCGGACGCGAGCAGCAGACCGCGCTTGGACCCGAACCGCTGCATCAGCGTCGGCGGCGCCAGACCGACGCGCGAACCCACCGCCGCGAGGGTCAGTTTCACCGGTCCGAGCTCGGCCAGGACCTGACGGGTGGCATCCAGGATCGCGTCGTCGCTCACCAACCGTGGCCGGGCCATGTCAGCGCCCCCGAGTTTGTGAACGGCCATTCGTTAACACACGAAATCGTAACAGATCCTTGTTGGCTCAGTTATTCAGTGACAACGGGTGAGCTTCCGGACACCTGGAGAGGGGTCCGGACCAGTGCGCCCGCCGTCCGGTGCACCCGCCGTGGGCCGGGCTCGTCGGACAACGGGAGCCTCTTCATGCGTTTCGCCCGCATCACCCTGGGTCTGCTGCTGGCATTGGCAGGCCTGCTCGCCACCATCGCCGGAGCCGTCGCTGCTTTCTGGCTGGTCGGCCCGGACAACACGATCTCGACACCCCGACCGGCAGCTCACCAGTGCGGGCCTCGCGGTCGTCACCGCACCGTCCCTCCTGGACCGGCACGGCCCGACGCTGCACGTGAGCGCGTCGGGCGACAAGCCGCTGTTCATCGGCGTCGGCCAGGACCTCGACGTGCGCGACTACCTCTCGGGGACCGCGCACACCCGGCTGATCCGTTCGATCCGCCGGCGACGTTCGGCACGCAGGACCTGCGCGGCGACACCAAGAAGCTGACGCCGCCCAGCCAGCTGGACTGGTGGGTCGCGCAGTCCGCGCCCGGTTCGCAGGCCGTCAACTGGCCGATCCAGGACGGGCGGTACGACGTCGTCGTGATGAACGCGGACGGTACGCCGGCGGTCGGCGCGCAGGTCACGTTCGGCGTCGAGGTGCACCGGCTGTTCGGCATCTGCCTGCTGGTGCTCGGGGCGGGCGTTGTGGTGCTCGCGCTCGGCCTGGCCCTGGTGCTGCGCCGCCGCCCGGTGGTGAAGGAGATCGCGGACACGACCGAGATCCCGGTCATCACGAACACGCGGATCCCGGTGCTGGTGACGACGGCCCCGGTCCAGCGCGAGGAGGAGAACGCCCCGGCGTACCGCGTCTCCCCCTTCGCCCCCGACCGAGTCAGCCCGTTCGCCCCGCTCGCCGCGAAGGAAGAGCAGCCCACTGAGCCGGCACCGGCTCCGGCTCCGGTCCAGGCGCCCGTTCGGCAGGTGCCTGTGCGGCCTGCGGTGGTTCGGCCGGCGGCTGCGGTGCCGGCGGCGCCGATGTTCATGTCAGCTGCGCGGTCGCGCGCGCCAAGTCGCCCGTGCTCATCGGGGCGGGCGCCTCCCAGCGGTACGACGAGCCCGCGCAGACGACGTACGCCGAACCTGTCGAGGAGCCCACCGAGAGCTGTTGCCGAGGAGACCGTCCCGTTGGCGGCCTCGCCGGAGTTCGTGAAGAGCGACGAGGCAGTCCGGCGTACGGCGGCGTTGCTGGCCAGCGGCGCGATGTTGCTGACGGCAACCAGCTGCGGGCTGATGCCGCCGAAGAACACGATGACCGCGGCGGACTCCCGCCCGGCCGTCACGCTCGCCGACGCGCAGGCCGTCGTCCAGCGGTACAACGAGCTCAACAACCAGGCGAACAAGACCCGGGACGGGAAGCTGGCCGCGACGATCGAGGGCAACCCGACGCTCGCGCAGACCCAGGCGGGCTTCGTGATCGGCCGCAAGCTCGACGCCGCGGGCAAGGACGTGTCGAAGCCGTTCACCTACACCGACCCGGAGATCGGCGCGCCGCAGTTCACGTCGTACCCGATGCGGTTCGTGGTCAGCTCCGGCGTCTCGGATGCGCCCGGCAGCCGTCAGCTCGGCGTCTGGCAGCGGGAGAACGCCGGTAGCCCGTGGCTGCTGACCCACTCGGTCTACCCGCCGAACCCCGTGGAACTGCCGTCCATCGACGGCCTGCGTACCCCGAACGCGGACGACCTGAGCAAGCTCCAGGGCCGGCCCGAGGCGGTCGCGAAGGACCTCGCGGCGTTCCTCACCGGCGGTATGAGCGCGCCGCAGTCGAAGCTGTTCACGCCGACCCCCGGCCTGACCAAGATGCTCGACCTGCGCGCGAAGTCGAAGGCCGCCGACACCGCGGAGCCGTACATCGCCGACGTCACCGATACGTTCGCACTGTCCGGCGTCCCGCTGACGTTCATCACGGAGTCCGGCGACGCGCTGGTGTTCCTGTCACTCACCGAGCGGTACCTGCAACGCGTCGAGCCAGGCTCGAACGCGTACTGGACCAGCGGCGAGGCAACCGCGTTCAGCGGCAACGCCAAGTACACCCAGACCCTCCACCAGGACTACCTGCACCAGGTCGCCGTAGTAATCCCAGCCAAGTCCACCGGCAACGCAGCACAGGTCCTCTCCATCGACCCTCAACTAGTAGCCGCCGGCGGCGCCTGACGCATCTTCTGCCGAGTCAGCGGTTGTCGAAGGATAGTTCCGACTGATTGACTTCACTGGTTAGGTTTTCCCATCCGCCCGGGAGTACCAGTGGATCTCACCCGCCGTCGTCTGCTGTCCTTTGTCCCTGCGACCGCATTGCTGACCGCGGTCAATCCGGCTCCGGCCGCCCGTGCCACCGTGGGAGCGATGAGCGCCGACCCCAGCCAACTGCTGGCCAACGCGATCGCGATCTACGCCGGTACGGCGGAGTCGAACGCGCGCCCCGAGGTCGCCGCGAAGGTCACCGCGATCGACGCCACCGCCCGTACCTGGCTGGCCGCCCTCGACCGCGCCGGCACTGGCGAGCTGTTCGCGGGCCTCCCGCTCGGAACCAGCGATCCGAACCTGAGCGCGTCGTACCAGCACCTCTACGAGATCGCCCTCGCGTACCGGCGCCCCGGACCGGCCTCGGACCTGCAGGGCAACGAGCAGGTGCGCGCACGGATCGCGGAGAAGCTCGTCTGGCTGCACGACGAACTACTACGGCGACCAGTCGAAGGGGTACTACGGCAACTGGTTCACCTGGGAGATCGGCATCTCGACGTTCGTGTCGAAGACGCTCGCCCTGATCGACGCCGCCGGCCGACCTCATCACGCGGTACGTCGCCTCGATGGACGCGTACCTGCGCAACGGCAAGGACGGCGACGTCGACCTCGACTCGCGCTTCCACACCGGCGCGAACCTCGTCGACATCACCGCGAACCGGGTCCTCCAGGGCGCCCTGCTGAACGACGACGCGCGGATCCGGAAAGCGCTGCAGGACCAGTTCACGGTGTTCGCGACCGTCGACCCGTACAACCTGCAGCACGGCGTCACCGACGGGTACTACGCGGACGGCTCGTTCATCCAGCACGCCTCGGTCGCCTACACGGGCTCGTACGGAAAAGGCCTGCTCAGCAGGGTCGTGCAGACCATCAAGGTGCTCGCCGGGACGGAGTACGCGCAGAGCGACGACCTGGTCGGCGTGGTGCAGGGCTGGGTCGAGCACGGGTTCGCGCCGCTGATCTTCGAGGGCTGGATGATGGAGATCGTCAAGGGCCGCGCGGTGTCCCGGACGGGCACCGGGTACGACGACGTCGCGGTCATCGTGGAGGCGATCGTCGACCTCGCGGACTATGCGAGCCCTGAGGACTCCAAGCAGCTGAAGTCCTTCGCGAAGTTCACTGCACGCGCGACGATCAACGTGAACAGCTTCGTGTCGCCGGTGAGCATCGGCCGGTTCGCGGACCTCAAGGCCGACGCGTCGATCGTCCCGGCCGACCTCAACCCAGCGGCTCTCAGTACCGCGTTCAACGCGATGGACCGGACCGTGCATCGCAGGCCGGGGTACGCGTTCGCGCTGGCGCGGAACTCGTCGCGGATCAGCAAGTACGAGTACATGAGCGGCGAGAACCTGCTGCCGTGGTTCCAGGGCGACGGCGCGCACTACCTGTACCTCGCCGGTCAGGACCAGACGCAGTCCTTCGGCATCGACTACTTCACCACGGTGTCGCCGTACGCGCTGGCGCGGCGTGACCGCGCCGGTCGAGACGCCGCAAGTCGATCCCGGAGCTGTACGGGACGGCGTACTACGACAACCCGCCGACCTTCACCGCGTCGTCGGAGGCGCAGAACACGTACGTCTACTTCCCGGTCGGAACCAACGAGTACTCCGGCGGCGCGACGCTCGACGCGTACGGCGCGGTCGGCTGGGTGCAGTCCGACGACTTCGCGTACGCGTCGCGGGCGAGCCTGCCGGACGACTTCGTGGTCTACCGGAACGCGTCGGCGACCAAGTCGTGGTTCCTGCTCGACGACGAGATCGTCGTACTCGCAGCCGGTGTCGGCGACGCGACCCGCGCGGTGACGACCACCCTCGACACCCGCATCGCCGGCGCCACCGATCCTGTGACGATCACCGGCGTACGGCGTGATGGTCGGAACTGGACCGGCACCGGGGAACCGCGTTGGCTTCGCTACGCCAACGGCGCCATGTCCGTCGGCTACTACTTCCTGCAGCCGACCGAACTGTCGGCAGATCTCCAGACAGTCACCCGCAGCCGCCGGGTGGTGCGCACCTCCAACCCGGACACCGCGGTCACCAAGCAGGTCTTCGCGCTCACCGTCGCCCAACCGGCCGGCGCGAAGCGCGCACTCGCCTACGCATTGGTGCCCAACGCAACAGAGTCCGCGTTGAAGTCGTACCAGCACGGCCGGATCGTGACGCTCTCGAACACCGTGAAAATGCAGGCGATTCAGCACCTCGGCCTGCGACTCACCGCCGTCAACACCTTCACGCCCGGCCCGCACAACCTTCCGGGACTGGGCATCGACGGTCCGGCCTCACTGCTCATTCGCCGACAGTCCTCGAGCGTGCAGGTGGCCGTTTCCGATCCGACGACGCAGCGCGACACCATCACCGTCAATCTGCGGGCGCAGTACCTCAAGCCCGCGGTCCCGGTCGACGGGGTTCAGGTGACGCGCACGGTCACCGGGACGCGGCTGACGTTCAGCACGCGGCACACCTACGGGCGGAGCCTCGCGATCAAGCTTCTTCCAGCTTGGTGATCAGGGTCTGCAGGGTGCTGAGCGTCGTACGGAGGTCGTCGAGGTCGACGGCCTTGGCGAGTTCGGTGGTCCACGGGCCCTGAGCGAGTGAGACCTGCCGGATCGCCCAGTAGCCGGCCTCGGTGCAGGCGAGGAGCTTGGCGCGGCGGTGCGCCGGGTTGGGCCGGTACTCGGCAAGACCACGTTCGACCAGCAGGTCCGCGATCCGCTGCACGGCTTGTCTACTGACCCCCATGATCCGGCCGGCGTCGGCGACCGACCGCGGCTCGTCGAGGACGCCGCCGAGCACCTGCCACCAGGCCGCCGTGATCCCGCCGTTCGCCGCCAAGCCCTGCGCGGCCTCCATCAGCCGCGCGTTCAGCCGGAAGGTGGCGAGTACGACGTCCGTCAACACCACACCACCTTCCGACCGCTTCCCGACCTCCGGCCATTCCGCGCGCGGCGGAACGGCCGCCGGCTCCGCGCCCACCGCGCGCTCGGCCGGCCCCACTTGATCTCTCGCCGTCATCCGACCAGCGTTGCGTACGCCGCCGGGTCGGCACGGTGGAACACGCCCTCGTACGCCTCCCGCTTCGGCTCGTCCGCGAGTCCGAGCCGCTCCATCACGGCCCGCGCGAACTGCACCGGCGAGTCCGGTCCGGCCGTGATCAGATCCCGGTCGACGACCGCGCGTGCATCGACGTACTGCTCCGAACCCTGATACCCGGTCGCCTGCAGGTACTCCTTCGCCGCGCTCGTGTGCTTCCGCTCATCGAGCAGCCCCGCCCGAGCCAGCCCCGCCGTCGCTCCACAGATCGCCGCCACCGGTACGCCGGCATCGAGGAACTGCCCCGCCAACTTCGCGAACGCCTCGCCGCCACCCATGTCCCACTGCCCCGATCCAGCAAGCACGAGCAGATCCCCCGCCTCGGGCGTCACGTCAGCGATCGTCACATCCGGCACGACCCGCATCCCACCCATGGTCACCACCGACTCCAACGACTCCCCAACCGTCACCACAGTCCAAGGCACCCCGGTGAACCGCCCAGTCCGCAGCTCCACCACCAAATGCCCGATCTCCCAGTCCGCCAACGTCTCGTACACCGCCACGTATGCTGTGCTCATAGACAACATGCTGTCATAACGACAACGTGTTGTCAACAGCGAGGATGTACCCCCACGCAGGCAGAACCCAGCCAACCGGCGTGCTCCGGCTCAGATCCGCGGGTTCTGCCTGCATGGAGGTACCGCCGAGGATCACGCGAGTGCGTCGACGGTGAGCCGTGTCCGCAGCCGGACTACCCGACCTTCGAGATCGAGTTCGCCCGGTAGCCGCGGAGCAGCGTGAACCCGGCGAGCGCGGTCGCGGCGGCGGCGAGGGTTAGGGCTTGGTGGATGGGGAGGGTGGCCAGGAGGTTTGTCGAGGCGATCAGGGGGACGGTTTGGGCTAGGGAGAGGAGGGATTGGAGGCGGGTCAGGTGGGATTTTGGGGTGCTGCGGATGAAGAGGGGTGCTAGGTGTGAGGTGAAGAGGCCGATGCCTACGCCTTGAGTGAGGGTTGCGCCGATCGCGGTGGGGAGCGATGGGGCTAGGGCGAGGGTTGCGATGCCGAGTGCGGCTAGTAGGCAGCCGAGGCCTCCGGCTAGTTCGGCTCGGGTGAAGGTGCCGAAGCGTGCGACTAGGACTGTTATCAGCAGTCCGCCGGCGATGTTGCCCGCCACGAGGAGGCCGGCCTGACCTGCTGTCCAGCCGTGGGAGCGGGCGAGTAGTGGGACGCAGAGGGATGTGACCGGTAGTACGAAGGCTGCGACCAGGGCGACGACCGCGAGGATCATTCGTAGTACGGGATCGCTTACGGCTATTCGGAGTCCGTCCATGGCGTCGCGGATGACTGATGGGCGATTGCGTTGCGGTGTCACGTCGTACGGCGGTCTGAGTACCAGGAGCACCACGAACTGGACGGCGAACGTCAGGCCGTCGAGCATGAGCGCTCCGACCAGCCCTACCGTCGCGACGAGCAGGCCGCTGATCGGGCCGCCGGCGAGGGTGATGAGTTGGGTGGCCGACGTACGCAATGCCATTGCTCTGGGCAACTGATCGTCGGGGACGAACAGTCGTGGGAGTGCGCCGGCGGCCGGGAGTGCGAAGGCGTCGACGGTGCCGACGACGACGGCCGTGGTCAGGAGCAGTCCGGCTGAGACTCCGCGGAGTCCTACAGCGACGGCGAGCAGGAAGCAGCATGAGCCGACGATCGCTGTGCAGGCGAGGAGGAGGCGGCGGGGACCGATGCGGTCACCTAGTACGCCGCCGAGCAGGAGGAGTACGGCGCGGGGCAGGGTGAATCCGGTGAGCACCAGCGCGGCGACCTGCGGGCCGATGCCCGTCGCGGCCCAGCCGAGCGCGAAGAACAGCGCGGTGTCGCCGAGTACCGAGAGTGTCGAACCTGCCAGCCAGCCGTAGTAGGACCGGTTCACCCGTCCAGCCGGACGGGCATGACGAGGGTGGTGAACGTGCCTTGGTCGGCCGACCGTACGACGACCGGTCGCGTCGGTTCGCAGATCTCGAGCAGTACGTCCGGTCCGACGCTCGCCTCGAGCGCGGCGGCCAGGAGACTCGCGGTGAACCCGATCCGCACCGAACCGGTCCCGATCGCGTCGAGCTTCACCTCGTCGCCGATCCGCAGACTCTGCTGATCGATGTCAAGGGCAACGACATCGCGGCCTGCCAGGGCGTCCCGTAATCCCAGGCGATCGACGACCACCCGGCACGCCGGCGGCGTCAGCCCGTCGAGGATCTGGTCGTACGCCGGATACTCCCTATCAACCGTTTGCAGTTCGCGCGACTCGTCGCCGCGTACCAGCGTCAGCCCGCCGTTCACCTCCACCCGTACGACGTCCCCCGCCGCAGCCCACCGACTCACGTCAGCCAGCTCGTCGGCCCGAACCAGCACCCGCGCCGGCACGCCGTCAAACTCCACGGGTCGCACGGTCCGCACAGCCAGCCGATACCGATCCGTCGCAACGAAGGTGACCTCATCCGGCCCCAACTCAATCAACACACAGCTCAGCACCACCCCCAGGTCGTCACCCCCGTCCGCACTACCCGAGCCAACTGCACTGACGGGGGTGGAGGGTTCGCCGGCCCCGTTCCCGTCACCTGAGCCCGTCCCGTCCCGGGCGGGTACTGCGGCGGTGGGGGTTACTTGGCGGATGGCGCTGGATAGTTCTGGGCCGCCTAGGTGGGCGG
Source organism: uncultured Actinomycetota bacterium (assembly GCA_963822475.1). Lineage (GTDB taxonomy): Bacteria > Actinomycetota > Actinomycetes > Propionibacteriales > Kribbellaceae > Kribbella. Next base: position 1,184,114 of record CAWGHT010000003.1, on the reverse strand, counting down.
TGGTTGTTTGGGTGAGGAGGTTGGTTAGGAGGCGGGTTGCGGCTGTGTGGGTGGCGGTGGATTTGGCTTCGAGGGTGCGGAGGTGGGCGCGGACGAGGTCGGCGATCTCCGGCGCGGAGGCGTCCAGGGCTAGGCGGACGTCGGGGAGGGGGAGGTCGATCTCGCGCAGGTCGCGGAGCAGCTGGGCTCGGGGTTGTTGCGACTTGTCGTAGTAGCGGTAGCCGTTCGTCGCGTCGACCTCGGCGGGTGGGAGCAGACCGCAGTCGTCGTAGAACCGGAGCGCACTCGGCGCCAGTCCCACCAACCGCGCGAACTCACTGATCGTCAGCCTCATGGCCCCGACCTTCATCCCTGCACCAACTCGAAGGTCAACTCCGGAACCGGCCCCACAGGCTGAGGGTCTTGCCGAACCGTTCGCCACGCATCCAGTCCAGGATGCTCTTCGCGACCCGCTCCGGCGACACGTCCCCACGGACCGACCGCGGTACGAGCTTGCGGATCTCGGCCGCGTCCGCGAGCGCCTCGTCGATCTGGGACTCGGGCCAGCCACGTCGCGCCAGCCGCTTCCGGCGTACGGCGTCCGGGCAGTCCAGGTGCAGCCACCGGCCCTCGGGCAGCTCGGCCGGCTGCGCCGGGGACAGCAGCAGAACCGGTATGCCGGAGCGCCGGATCAGCTCGGTGATCCGCAGCCACAGCGCGTTGTACGCCGGCCAGATCGGCACCGCCATCGGACTCGCGATGTCGAGCCCGAGCAGCCGGCCGTTGTCGTCCAGCAGCTCGTCCATGTCCATCACGACCAGGTTCCCAGGACTCAGCCGGACCAGCTCCGGCACGACCGTCGACTTCCCCGATCCGGGCGCCCCCGTCACCACGAACAACCTCGTCATAAGGACTAGTGTGCGGTCACTCGACCAGGAGGCGCATGGGTGGTCGTGCCTCGCCCGAGATCGTCGGTAGTCCGCTCAGGCCGGGGGTGACCGAGCCGAGGACGCTTGAGTGGCCGGCGCCGGTGCAGCTCGGGACTGTTCCGCCGAGACCGTGCACGGTGAGGAAGCCGAGGACGGCGAACGCGTACGCCTCCTTCGCCGCCGACGGCATCCCCAGCTCGTCGGTGGTCCGGACCGGAATGTCCAACTCGTCCGCCAGCAGATGCATCAGCGCCGGGTTCCGGATCCCGCCACCCGACGCCACCACCTCGGTCCCGCCGTGCCGCCGTACGGCGTCGGCGACGGTCCGCGCCGTCAGCGTGGTCACGGTGGCGACCAGGTCCTCCGCCGGGATCACCGGCAGGCCCTCCATCGCCTGGGCCAGGTACGCGAGGTTGAACAGCTCCTTCCCCGTCGACTTCGGCGCCGGTCGCGCGTAGTACGGCTCGGCCAGCAACCGCTTGAGCAGCTCCTCGTGCACCTGCCCGCGCGCCGCCATCACTCCGTCCGCGTCGAACGGCTGCCCGGTCAGCTCCGTCACGACCGCATCGATCAGCGCATTCGCCGGGCCGGTGTCGAAGGCAAGGGGTTCCTCCTGGACGACGGTGATGTTCGCGATCCCGCCGAGATTCAGTGCCACCGGTACGCCGGGACGTCCGCGCAACCACAGCACGTCGAGGATGCTGACCAGCGGCGCCCCTTGCCCACCCGCCGCCACGTCCCGCGATCGCAGGTCCGACACCACTGGTACGCCAGTCGCCTCCGCGATCCAGGCCGGCTGCCCGAGCTGCAGCGTCCCGCGCACCAGCCCGTTGTCGACCCAGTGGAACACCGTCTGCCCGTGCGACACGATCAGGTCCGCGTACCCACCGCAGAGCTGCTCGACCGCCTGCTGCGCCACTGCCGCGAACGACTGCCCGATCCCGGTGTCGAGCTTGCACACCTGCTCGACCGAGGTGGACGCCGGCGGCAACGACGCCGCGACGGCTGCCCGCAGCTCGTCCGGGTACGGCTGACTCAACATCCCCAGTGGAGTCAGCACCAACTGATCGCCGTCGAGCCGCAGGTCCGCGGCAGCGGCGTCGATCGCGTCGTACGACGTCCCGGACATCAGCCCGATCACTCGCATGTCACTCCCGTCGATGGCCGGTCGCAGCGTCCATCTTCGTGCATGACAGCCGTTCCCGTGCAACCTTCTGTTCCATGCCGGTGTCTATCCCACTACGGGACCAATCACCGAGGAGGGGTGGATGATCACGCGGGGTGATGACTTCGACGAGTTCGTCCAGGGGAGCTCGACCCGGCTGCTGCGGACCGCCGTACTGCTCGTCGGCGACCGGAACACGGCCGAGGACCTGGTCCAGGAGGTGTACGAGCGGATGTATGTGCACTGGCGACGGATCCACAGCGCCCCCGAGGCGTACGCCCGCAAGACCCTCACCAACCTGGCCGCGAACCGCTGGCGCAGCAAGGGCCGCAAACCCGAGGTCGCGCTCGGCGACCACGACCGGCCGACCCCGGACAGCTCGGAGGACCACGCGGTCCGCGACCAGCTGATCACCGCCCTGCAGGAGCTCCCGCCGCGGCAACGCGCTGTGATCGTGCTCCGGTTCTACGAGGACCTCACCGAGGCCCAGGCCGCGGACGCGCTGGGCTGCTCGATCGGCACCGTGAAGAGCCAGACCTCCCGCGGTCTGGATCGGCTCCGCCTCATCACCGAACCCGCCATCCTGGAAGGACTGCGATGACCGAGACCGAGCTCAAGCAGCGGCTGAGCGCCGACGTGGCCGATGTCGAGGCGCCCGCGGACCTGCTCGACCGTGCCCGGACCGGCGGCGCCCGCCGGGTTCGGCGGCGCCGGTTCATCGCCGTCGGGGCCGTCGCACTGACCACGGTCGTCGTCGGCGGTGTCGCCGTCGCCGCGCCGACCGTCCTCGACCATCGGTCCGATCCGCCGGTGGCGTCGATCCCCGGCCAGGGTGATCCGTTCGCCTTCCTGATGAACGGCCCGACGCATGGCGACCTGGCCGGCGACAAGGCCTATCTGAAGGAGGTGCTCGCCGCCTGGCGTGCCTCGCACAGCAAGTCGCTCAACAGCGGCCGGGGGATCTTCGACCGTATGCAGGGCGATGCCAAGGTCGCCTGGGCCGGCACCACGCAGGGCGGCCGGGCCGCGATCGTGGTCGAGAACTCCGACCTCCGCAACCATGCGAACGTGCAGCTGTATCGCGAGGGCGTGGCGGCCCTGGTCGGGTTCGTCGGCGACGGGCCGGACGGCAAACCGATGGTGGTCGGCGACGACTACCCCGTGCCGGGCGCGCCGCAGCAGGCCGGCTTCCTGGTCGGGCAGAACGGGAAGGTGGCCCTGGTGGTCCTGCAGCTGCCAGGCAAGTCGATCGGCCTGTCGTTGCAGCGCAATTACGACTCCGACGGTGCGGTCCAGCGCATCTACTTCCAACTGAGCTTCCGCGATCGGGTGGCCGTCGTGCCGCTGTCGGCCGGGCAGAAGTTCGAGGACCTGCGGCTCAATCGGATGCCGGGCAAGGAGTTCTCGTACCTGTCGATCGTCAACGGCGGCGTCAACGCCTCGCCACCGCAGACAGCCGGAGACTCGCGACTGTGGGGTGACTTCGCACCCAACGACGACGCCCAGTGGCCGATGACCGACGGGGCGGACAAGCTGCGGAAGACCGCCAACGAAACGTTCAACAGGGCGATCGGCGCCGTCGGCGACCCGAACGCGTACGGCACGGCACTGTCGATCTGGACCGGGTACGGCGTGACCGCGAACGGGACGTCGGTGTACCTGGGCGAGCAGCAACTCGACGCCGATCCGACCCACGTGTACGCCGTCCTCAAGCCGAAGGCCGGGAAGGCCCGCATCGTGCACGGCGGCGTACCGGACAAGTCCGCCGTACTGCCGGTCGCGATCAAGCTGCCCGACGGCCAGGGCTGGGCGGTGGCCCGCAGGGACGCGCGGCTCTCCTACCGGTACGACGGTGGCTCGTGGACTCCGGCGCGATCGAACGCGCTGCTGGTGCCGGCCGGAACCCGCGCCGAGGTGCGGGTGGAGGTCGACGGCCGGACCGACGTCGTACCGTTGCAGTGACCCCTTGACACCGGGTTGTCACCGATCGATGATCGGTGTCGCTATACCGGTTTATCTCCTCTCGCCGCCTGGCTGAAGGCCTAGGCGGCGGCGGGTACTTAACCGATATAGCGATACCGCCCATCGTTTGACGAGGAGTCGATCAGCTCATGAAGCGAAGGACCCTGTTGTCAGCCCTGGCCGTCGGGACCGCGGCGGCCGCCACCGGTGCCGCGCTGCCCGCCGAGGCCGCGGACAAGCGCCGCCCGCGCGCGAAGACCGGACCGGTCACCGTCGCGTACATCGAGGTCAACGACCACAGCATGCTGAACGCCGGCAAGTACACGCTGGCGAACGGCGGCGCGCAGGTGATCGACGTCGCGGTGATCTTCGCGGCGAACATCAACTACGACGGCACGAAGGCGTACCTGTCCTTCAACCAGCAGGTCCAGAGTGTGCTGGACAACGTCGCCACGCAGGTCCGGCCCGCTGCAGCAGAAGGGCATCAAGGTCCTGCTCTCGATCCTCGGCAACCACCAGGGCGCCGGCTTCGCGAACTTCCCGGACCAGGCGTCCGCCGACGCCTTCGCCCAGGAACTCGCGGACGCGGTCAACCAGTACGGCCTGGACGGGATCGACTTCGACGACGAGTACGTCGAGTACGGCAACAACGGCACCGGCCAGCCGAACGACTTCTCGTTCGTCTACCTGGTCCAGGCGCTCCGCGCGAAGCTCCCGAACAAGCTCATCACGCTCTACGACATCGGCCCGGCCGCGGAGCGCCTGACCTACAACGGCCAGAGCATCGTCGACACCTTCGACTACGGCTGGAACCCGTACTACGGCACCTGGGGCGTCCCGTCCGCGCCGAGCGCCAAGTCGCGCGTGTCCCCCGCCGCGGTGTCGTACACCGCCACCAGCTCCTCGACCGCCGCAAGCCTCGCCCAACGCACGGTCAGCGAGGGGTACGGCGTCTTCCTCACGTACAACCTCACCGAGTCCGACACGTCGTCGTACATGACCGCCTTCACCCAGAAGCTGTACGGCAGCGCGACGGTCTACAAGCCTTAGAAACAACGGGATGGCCGGCTGCACGGGCCGGCCATCCCGGTCAGTACTCCCAGCCCGGCTGCCAGTTGACTCCGTCGGCAACCAACTGCTCCATCGGGGCGCGACTGCCGACGAGGTGCTCGAGGGCCCAGCGGTTCGCCGAGTGGGCCACCACGAGCACCACCTGGTCGTCGTACCACCGCCTGACGTCGGCGAGGAACGAGCGCGTCAACTCGAGTACGTCGTCGTACGACTGGCCACCGGGGAACGGCGTACCGACGCGCTCGACCCGCGGTTCGAGCGCATCCCGCGGCGCGCCGTTCAGTTCGCCGTAGTTGCACTCGCGCAGCCGCCAGTCCTGGAAGTGCGGCACGGTCAGCCCGGACAGCTCGACCGTCTGCACCGCCCGCCGCAGATCCGAGCTGAAGACCACGTCGACGTCACGTCGCCGGTCCCCCAGCTCGCGCGCCTGCTCCCGGCCCGCGGCCGACAGCTCACCCGGCAACCAGCCCGTCGCGATCCCGCGTTCGTTGTCGACCGTGGTCGCATGCGTCTCGTAAATCAACTTCATACCTCACAGTCAATCTCCCTTTGCCCTCGTTACCGGCGGGTATATACTCAAGTTACTGGCGAGTAAAGTTGGGGAGTGTCTGTGAGTCACTACAAGTCGAATCTGCGGGACATCGAGTTCAACCTGCTCGAGGTGCTGGGCCGGGGCGACGTGCTCGGTCAGGGCCCGTACGCCGAGATGGACGTCGACACCGCCCGCGAGGTGCTCGCGGAGGTCGACCGGCTGGCCAAGAACGAGCTGGCCGAGTCCTTCGCGGACGCCGACCGGAACCCGCCCGTCTTCGACCCGGAAGCCCATGAGGTCCGGATGCCGGAGGCGTTCAAGAAGAGCTACCACGCCTACATGGACGCCGAGTGGTTCAAGCTCGAGCTGCCGGCCGAGCTGGGCGGTCAGCCGACCCCGCCGTCGCTGCGCTGGGCCGCCGCCGAGCTGGTGCTGGGCGCCAACCCGGCCGGTGCACATGTACGCCGCCGGCCCGAACTTCGCGCACGTGCTCTGGCGCAACGGCACCGAGCGGGACAAGAAGATCGCTCACCACATCATCGAGCGCGGCTGGGGCGCCACCATGGTGCTGACCGAGCCGGACGCCGGCTCCGACGTCGGCGCCGGGCGGACCAAGGCCACGCTGCAGGACGACGGCTCCTGGCACATCGAGGGCGTCAAGCGGTTCATCACCTCGGGCGAGCACGACATGACCGAGAACATCGTCCACCTGGTGCTCGCGCGGCCGCAGGGCGTCGAGGGCGTCGGCGGTCCGGGCACCAAGGGCCTGAGCCTCTTCGTGGTTCCGAAGTACGACTTCGACCTCGAGACCGGCGAGCTGACCGGCGAGCGCAACGGCGCCTTCGTCACGAACGTCGAGAAGAAGATGGGCATCAAGGTCTCCACGACCTGCGAGATCACCTTCGGCGACGGCGTGCCCGGCGAAGGGCTGGCTGCTCGGCGAGGTGCACGACGGCATCGCGCAGATGTTCCAGGTGATCGAGTACGCGCGGATGATGGTCGGCACCAAGGCCATCGCGACCCTGTCGACGGGCTACCTGAACGCGCTCGAGTACGCCAAGGAGCGGGTCCAGGGCGCCGACATGACGAACCCGGCCAAGGACGCGCCGCGGGTCACGATCACCCACCACCCCGACGTACGGCGTTCGCTGCTGACGCAGAAGGCGTACGCCGAGGCGCTGCGGGCGCTCGTGCTGTTCACGGCGACGTACCAGGACCGGGCCGAGCAGGCGCGGTACGCCGGTGAGCACGACACGCTCGCCGAGGGCGTCAACGACCTGCTGCTGCCGCTGGTGAAGGGCTACGGCTCGGAGAAGTCCTGGACGCTGCTCGGCACCGAGTCGCTGCAGACGTTCGGCGGCTCCGGCTTCCTGCAGGACTACCCGATCGAGCAGTACGTGCGGGACGCGAAGATCGACACGCTCTACGAGGGCACGACCGCGATCCAGGGCCAGGACCTGTTCTTCCGCAAGATCATCAAGGACCAGGGCAAGGCGCTCGGCCACCTCGCCGAGCAGGTGCAGGCGTTCGTCGCCTCCGAGGCCGGCAACGGGCGGCTGAAGGAGGAGCGCGGGCTGCTCGCGAAGGGCCTCGAGGACACCCAGAAGATCCTGGGCATCATGGGGCAGGCCCTGATGGCCGCCAACCCGCAGGCCGAGAACGGCGACCCGCGGAACGTCTACAAGGTCGGCCTGAACACCTCGCGGCTGCTGTTCGTCCTCGGCGACGTGGTCTGCTCGTGGCTGATGCTCCGGCAGGCCGAGGTCGCGCTGGAGAAGCTGGGCGGCGAGCTGTCCCCCGCCGACCAGGACTTCTACACCGGCAAGGTCGCGGCGGCGCAGTGGTTCGTCCGCTCGACGATGCCGTCGGTCCGCGCCGAACGAATCAAGGCCGAACTCACCGACCTCGACGTCATGGACCTCCCGGAATCCGCCTTCTGATCCCGTACTCCTCCGGCTCGGCCGCTTGCGCGGGTCGAGCCGGAGGTTCGGGGCCTGGGGCAAGAATGCTCAGGGCGAGAAGTCTCGGGGCATGAAATTGGCTGATCTGCCCCGGGTTGCCCCACGATCTGCCCTGTTGCGGAGCGTGGCGGTGTAGCAACGTTTCTGCCCTGAAACACCGTGACCCTGGCTTGGTCTCCCCTGTCCGAGCCAGGGTCGCGCCAACTCTCCCGGGTGGGAACCAGTAGATGTGCCTTTGCGTCCGTGTGAATGTGTCCAGGTCCGGTCGTCGTACGCTGTCCGCGATGCCCGTCCGATTTCTCACCGCCCTGCTCGCGGCACTCGCGTTCCTCCCCGCCCTACCGGCGCGTGCGGAGACGCCGGAGCTGCCCGACCGGATCGCCGCCGCCTGGCGAACCGATCACCTGTCCGTCGACGAGCGGCTGGCGATCCCCGCGACCGAGCTGGACCGGATCCGGAGCGCGATGCGTACGGCGGGCGTTCCCGTGTACGTCGCGCATCGTGCCGCGGACGCCGTACCTCACGAAGAACCGGTTCGACCTGCCGACCCTGCTGCATGCGCGGGTCGGTGAACCGGGGTTGTACCTGGTCGCGACCGTGGACGACAACTACTGGGCGACGAATGCGGGGCTGTACCGCCAGGGCGGGCTCCGGGGCCGCGATCTGACCAGCGTGCGGGGCGACGACAAGCAGCGCTTCGACATCGTCTCGGACCGTCCGGCGCCGCAGATCGTCCGCACGATCCAGCATGCGTCGACGGCGTACGACGGTCGCGCGCTGCCGGCTGTCCCGGCCGCCGATCTGGAGCCGGAGCGCCACCGCGGCCTCTCGGTGACCGACAAGTCGGACCGGGCCGCGTACATCGGCCTCGGTGTCGGCGGACTCCTCGGGTTGGTGCTGACGCTGGTGATCGCACTGCGGCGCCGGGGCAAGCCGAAGCCGTCGGGGACCAGTAAGCCGGCGGATCCGCGGAACCGTACAGCTCAAGGCGGACGGCAAGATCAAGCAGGCCGAGCGGGCCCTCGCGCGACTGGACCGGCGTCGCAACAAGACGACCCAGTTGCTGGATCAGCGCGACGAGGCGTACCGCCGGCTCGACGCGGCGCGGACGCTGCGCGAGGACCAGCCGGAGGATGTTCTCGCGTCAGCCGGTGCGCTCGTGCTCGCCCGGCAGGCCGAGCGGATCGCCTCCGGCGGGGCCCTCCAGCCGCCGTGCTTCTTCAACCCGACACACAACCCCGGCACGGCGAAGGTCGACTGGTCCGACGAGGTCGAAGTACCCGCATGTCAGCAGTGCGCGGGCGTCGTACGCCGGGGTGATACGCCGCGCGGTTTCCGGGTGCCTGCCAAGTCGGGGCTGCTCGGTGGCGACCGCAAGCAGGTGCCGTACTGGACGCTCGACCCGGAGGACAGCCCGATGGTCGCGACCGGTTTCGGAGCGCTCTCCGACGACCTCGCCGATCGCGTCACCGGCCGGATGGACGATGTCCGATGAGACGACTCATCCTGTTGCTGGCGGCAATAGTCTTCCTCCTGACCGGGACCGCACAGGCGGCCACGCCGACCGATCCGCGGATCACGGCCGCGGTCGCGGCCTGGGCTCAGCAGAACCTGTACGTCGACCCGGACTTCACGTCGATCGCCGATCGCGACGAGACGCTGCAGGTGATCTCGAACGCGAAGGTGCCCGTGTTCGTGGCCGTCGTACCGACCGGCGAATGGTTCCCGGAGAAGGGCGACACCACCCTGCTCGCCGGCCGGCTGGCAGCCGCGAACGGCAAGCCGGGCGTGTACGTCGTGATGGACGGCGACCAGTCGTACGGCGTCGCGCACCAGCTCGGCGTCTACGCGCCGACGTGGACGCTACGCCGATGGGAAAGAGGCGCTGAGCAAGCAGCTCTCGGAGTACCTCGACGGCCTGCGGGAGTCGACGTACAGCACGCCGAAGCCGGCCCGGACCGCGCCGCTGCCGCCCGAGCCGGAGGACTCGGCACCGGTGGAGAAGTTCACCGTCGGCAAGGCGATCGGGAACGGCCTCGGCGGCACCGCGCTCGGCCTGATGGGCGGCGCCCTCCTCGGCGGATTCGTGTTGATCGTGGCGGCGCTCGCCCGCCCACGACGGAAGGGACGCGCGTGAAGGCCCGTTTTCTCCTTGCCTGCCTCGCGGCGGCGTTGACGCTGCTCGTTGCGGCTCCGGCCGAGGCCGGTACTGCGCGGACTCCGGCGGAGCGGGCGCAAGAGATCGCGACCGCGTTGAAGAAGGACCCGGTCTACATCGACCCGGCGTACAAGACGGCGTTGCCCGCGAAGCTGCTGGACGACCTGCGGACGAAGGCGAAGGCGCTCGGGTACCCGGTCTACACCGTCGTTCTGCCGCTGACCCCGAGCGACGAGTTCCAGGGCGAGGAGAACACGGCACTCACCCTGATCATGGATGCGCTCCGGCTGCCGGGGCTGTACGTCGTGGTGGACGGCGGGAGCCGCTTCCCGTGGTACGAGACGCGGGACGTGTCGCAGGTCAGCGAGGACAAGCTGCAGGCGGCGCGGACGCGCGCGCTGGCCGACACGGGGTACGACGCGGGGCCGACCGAGGTGCTCGCCCGGATGTACGAGCTGCTCGCCCAACCGGGTATCCCGAAGACCTCGAACCGACCGCAGTCGAGTGGGCCGTCCCGGGGCGACAGCTCGGAGCCGGGCGGGCACGGGTGGATCGTCGCGCTGTCGATCGTCGGCGGACTCGTCGTACTGGTCGGCCTCGGTCTGCTGATCGGGCGCAGCCGCGGTTCGGGGTCCAAGACGTTCCGGATCCCGCCGCACGTGGCCGCGACGGTGGCGGCCGAGCGGCGCCGGCGCCTGACCCAGGAGACGAATACCGAGCTCACCAGGCTCGGGTCGGAACTGGCCGCGCTCCCGACCACCGAAGGCGCAGGGCTGGTTCACCAGCAGGCCGCGCTCGACGACCACGCCGCCGCGTCGAAGGTCCTCGACTCGTCGCCCGGCCTCGTCGACCTGGTCGGCGCGATGGTCCTGCTGGACAAGGCACGGCGGGAGTACGACGCCGCGGTCGCGATCGCGGCCGACCGGAAGGTGGACGCCGTACCGGAGCTGTGCGCGTTCAACCCGCTGCACGGTCGCTCGTCCGGTCGGCCGACCAAGGTGGAGTCCGACGGCACCACGCTCACGCTGCCGCTGTGCAACGAGTGCCGGCAGGCCCTCAAGCATCGCTCGGCGCCGGCGTCGCTGCCCGGCGAGGACGGGCCGTACTGGTACGAGGACTCGGTCTGGGCCCGGACCTTCTTCGGCACCACCGGCGACGATCTGGCCGCGGCGGTGTCCAGGGGAGAACTGCACAGGTAAGAGGGCTTCCCTGAGAGCGGTTCAGGGGCGCGTCGGGGGATCTGCCTGATCCTGGGGCCTGGCCCCGGAGCCTACTGTCGTTGCGACAACGTGGGTGGGCTCGAGAAGAGGCGGACGATGGCGGAGAACAAGCAGCTCGGCGTGATCCTGCTGGTGGCGGCGGCCGGGCTGGCGTTCTGGCAGTTCGGGGATCGGGACTCCGACGACACGCACAAGGTCGACGACAAGATCACCACGGTCCAGCTCGCCGCGGGCCACGCCGACATCACGATCAACGTGTCCGACGACGACAAGGCCAGCGTGCGGGAGAAGCGCAAGTTCTGGTTCTGGAAGCACGGCGACGCGTACTCGGTGCAGGACGGCGTACTCAAGCTGGACGGCGACTGCGGCTGGCAGTGCACCGCCGACTTCGAGGTGACCGTGCCGCGCGGCACGAAGGTCACCGGTCAGAACGGCAGCGGCGACATCGAGATCACCGGCGTGGCCGGGGTCGACGCGAAGTCCAACTCCGGCAAGGTCGAGCTCCGCGAGGTCAAGGGCGACATCAACCTCGACGTCACCTCCGGCGACGTGTCCGTACAGGACCTGACCGGCAAACTCGACGTCAAGGCCAACTCCGGCGACATCGAGGCCAAGGACCTGAGCGGCGGCGCGGTGAACGTCGAGACCACGTCCGGCGACATCGAACTCGACCTCTCCGAGGCCAACGACATCCTCGCCAAAGGCACCAGTGGCGATATCGAGATCAGCGCCCCGACCGGCGCCTACAAGGTCACCACCGAGACCAAGCACGGCGAGGTCGAGGACGGCCTAGGCAACAACACGACCGCCGGCCACACCCTGACCGCCACCACGACCTCAGGCGACATCGAACTCCACAGCCGCTGAGCGCTAGGTCCTACTCCTTGATGTCGCGGTGGTGTTCCTCGACGACGCGGTACTCCTCTTCGATGGCTGGATCGATGGCGTCGGTCTCAACCCGCCGGCGGCGGTTGGTGATGTAGAAGGAAAGCAGGATGCCGGCCAGGCCCGCGAGGAGCAGGATGTAGCCGACGATCTGCAGGTTCACGGCGTCCCAGGTATCGCGGATGGCGAACGCGAAAACGGCGCCCACCACCATCAAGAAGATCCCCACACCGATGCTCATCCGAGCCTCCCAGGCGAGTCCTTGGTCCTACACCCCCGACGGTACCCCTCCGTCAAACAAGTTACTTACTGCCGGAGAGGACGAGTTCGACACGGTTCGGGCCGTCAGGGGTGATCTGGACGGGGACGCCCCAGTCCTGGCGGTGCATGTGGCAGGCGGGGAACTCCACCTCAGCGGAGTCGTCACACGAGGCAGCCTGGACGGCCACGTGGAGGACCCCGGAGCCGGCGTGCGGGTCGATGACAAGACGGCGTACGAGATCGGTGGAGTCGCCCGCACCCTCGCGGAGCAGGTTGTCCGGGGTGGAGGAGACCAGCAGCCGCGTGGACGGGCCGTAGCGGTCGTCCAGTTTCTGACCCGGCGGCGGGTTGAAGACGACCTCCAGCGTGACCTCCCCAGCGGCGAGATCCATCGGCGGGCGCTGCGTTCGCGTGCTGAACTCGTCGGCAGTCGCCGAGGCGCCGAGCGGGATCCGGGTCAGACGGTGCGCCGCGGACTCGACGACGAGCAGCTCGTTGCCCACGACAACGGCCCCGCTCGGCTCGGCCAGCCCGGTCGCCATCGTCTCGACGGTCTCGGTCCGCGGGTCATAACGACGTACGGCGCCGTTGTACGTGTCGGCGATCGCGACGGACCCGTCCGGGAGGACCGTCACCCCGAGCGGATGCTGCAGCAGCGCCTCGCTCGCCTTGCCGTCGCGCAGCCCGAAGTCGAAGAGCCCGGTGCCGACCGCGGTGTGCACCTCGGTGTCGATCCATCGCAGCGCCGAGATCTCCGAATCGGCCAGCCACAGGCGATCGCCGTCCGCCGCGAGCCCACTCGTCTGCGCGAACCACGCGTCGCCGAGCGGCGCCGTCCTTCAGTCCTTCGTTGGTCGTTCCGGCCGCAACCGCGGTCTCCCCGGTGAGCGGATCGAACGTCCACAGCTGGTGGACGCCGGCCATCGCGATCCACACCTTGTCGCCCCACCAGGCGACATCCCACGGCGAACTCAGTACGTCGGTCCCGTCGCCGTCCATCCACTGCTTGCCGGTGCCGACCAACGTCGTCACCTGCCCGTCGGCGAGCGACACCCCGCGCAGCGCGTGGTTGACGGTATCCGCGACCACCACGTCGTACCCGACCTTCCCGGCCACGTCCGACGGAAGCACCATCGAGCCCGTTCGGCTCGGAGAAGCTCGCCTGATCGGCGGCCCCGTCGGCGAAACCACGCTGGCCCGTGCCGATCCGGCGTACGACGGTGGTCGCGTCGGCGGCGAGCTCGACGATGCTGTGGTTGCCGGCATCCGCCACGAGGAACCCGTTGTCCACCGCAACGACCTTCGCGGGGAAACGCAGGTCTGTCGGCTCGGGCGTCGGCGCGACGTACGGCGACTTTCCGCGGGTGAGGGTGCCTGCTGCTTCGTGCTGCACGATCAGCTCGGCCAGCAGGGCGTCCAGGGCGTGCTCGTGGCCTTCACCGGAGTACTGCGCGACGACGTACCCGTTGGGATCCACCAGGACCAGCGTCGGCCAGGCGCGGGCGGTGTAGTTCTGCCAGGTGATCAGCTCCGGGTCGTCCAGCACCGGATGCCCCACCTCGTACCGCTCGACAGCGGCCCGAACCGCCGCTTCCTCACCCTCGTGCGCGAACTTCGGCGAGTGCACCCCCACGATCACCAGCGCGTCGCCGTACTTCTCCTCCAACGGCCGCAACTCGTCCAGCACATGCAGACAGTTGATGCAGCAAAACGTCCAAAAATCCAACAACAAGTGACGACCTCGGAAGTCCGCGATCGAGTACGACTTGCCGCCCGTGTTCAGCCATGTCCGGCCACGAAGCTCAGGGGCACGAACGAGTGGACGGGGTTTGCCGGGAGCACCAGTCACGGCACCATTGTTGCTCAACCGCCCAAGGGCTCGGCCCAGCGGATCACCAGACGATCGGCCGGCACAAAGCGTGCACCGTGTCGACCTTGCGACACAGCGACTGCATCGATCGCGAGCTTCAGCAGGCCACGGCGCTCGCGAACGGTTGCTTCCGACCACTTCTCAGCTCGGAGCACCGAGTCGCGGAGCCATCCCGTGTCGACGATGGGAGCCGGGAGACTCTCCAAAGTCGATTCGAGATCGCATATGCGACGGGTGAGCTCCTCGTGGAGCGGCAGGTACCGGCCGCGGTCGACTGTGCGCCGTACATAGTGATCCTGCTCGAGCACCGTAAGTGCTGTCTGCTCGTCAACCAAAGCAGCCTGGATCGACACGCGCCGAAGCACCGTCTCGGGGTCGACTTCCATCGCCAAGCGTTCGACAACTACCTGCTGCAGCGGATCCTTGTCCTCAAGCACGTCCAGGCGGTCCATCCAGAGCTGTACGACGGCGGCGTCCAACGCAGGTTGGTAGGCGCCACCGGGCGCATCACAGCGACGACCAAGCCTCACGGATTGGCAGCGATAGGAGTTGCCTTGCTTGCTCATCCGGTCACCGCAGCCGGCGCAACGCAACAGGCCCGTGAGCAGGTATTTACTGTCCGGGGCCCGCCGTCCACGCCGTACGCCGTACTTGGACAGCTTGGTCCGTTCCTCGAACACGGCGGCGATCTGGAGCTGCTCGGAGGGTGATATCAGCGACCGTTGGCCCGGCGCCATCACCGATACCGGTTCTCCAGTAGCAGGGTCCGTCCACGGCCGGACGACCCCGCGGTACCGGCCGTCGGGGTGCTTGAGCGTCTCTGGCAGCAGGCCTGCAAGCGCGGGCGAGCGAAGGAGTTGCGCAATCGATCCAACAGCCCACCTGCCTCCTCGCGGCGACGGGACGCCAACATCGTTCAGCCAGCGCGCCACCTCGGCGAGCGATGAACCTCCAAGGATCCGGTCGGCGATCTGTCGAACGATAGGTCCAGTTGCCGGGTTTACCGCGAGCTGTCCGTCCTGGACGAAGAGACCGTACGGCGGCGCTCCACCGATCCAGCGCCCTCTCGACCGCAGATATCTCTTGGCCGATCGAACTCGCAGACCGAGATTCTCCGACTCGGATCGAGCAAGCTCTGCGAGCATCTCGACCGTCCGCCGATCGGACTTGTCGGACGTATCGAGGCCGTCGTGAACCGACACCAGTCGACCGCCCACCGCGCCGATCGTTTGCAGGAACTCACCGACTTGCCCGATCCCCTGTCTGGACAGCCGATCGAGCTTCCAGACCACAAGCGTTCCGACCACACCCGAGGAGACCGCCGCCAGGGCTTGTCGGAGGCCCCGGCGGCGGCCGGCGGCGTCGAGATAGGCGGACCGTCCACGATCGACGTGAACCCGGCGCACCTTCAACTGCTGCTCACCGGCCCAGCTCCGGCAATCGACTTCCTGCCGTTCGATCGCTGTTTGTCCAGCTCGATCGATGGAGACCCGCAGATACAGGTCGGCGTACTCGTTCCTCGTCATCGCCCTGTCCCCCAAGAAGCCCTGGCACGCGGCAACAACCGCGATTGAACAGGTCTATCGGATTCCTCCGACACTCTTGGTGTGACGGGTGTGACGATCGGTCAGGCCGTCAGCGCGGGAGGATCAGGGTGTCTGTCAGGAGTTTTGCGGTTTTTCGCAGGGTGGCCGGGGACGACGAGAGGTCGGTGGCCAGGGTGTAGGGGGTGAGGGGTTCGCCGGGGCCTACCAGGCGGTGGCGGTGGGCGAGGAGCCAGACGATGGCTCGGGGCCAGGTGGAGAGGCGGGCCTTGGCCAGGAGGTCGGGGGCGTCGCGGACCAGGCGTTCGGCGATGTCGAAGGCGTCCGGTGCGTACGCCGTACCGAGGGTTTCGCCGGCCATCAGCCAGGCGTGCGGTGCGAGGACCGAGAGGGTGGCGGCTTGGTGGTTGTCCAGGCCGCGGAGGTCGGGCTGGGGCGGGGATCCGAGGCCGGCCAGCGCTCGGTAAGCGTCTTCCAGGTCGTTGGTCGTGTCGTCGAGGAAGACCCGCTCGCCAGGCTTCGAGCCGACCGGGTCGATCATCGCGGCGGCTTCCAGCGCCGGTTGCCAGACGTCGACGGCGTCGACCGCCTCGTCGATGGCGTCCAGCGGCAGGTGGGTCCGCTCGCCGGCGAACTCGAGCCAGGCCTTCACGACCAGCGGCACCGCGTCGAAATAGGTGCTGTCGGCAAGCACCTTGCGCGGCAACCAGTGCGCGAGGAAGAGCTCGACCAGTACGGCGCTGACGCGCAGCGGACCGCCGACGGTGTGGTCGACCGCGTGATCGATCCACAGCCGGGCGATGTCCGCCGCGTCGTCCGGCAGACCAACGGCGTACCGCGACTCGAGGAACTCCTCGACCAGCTGCTCGCGCTGCCGTGGCGGTCATCAGCGGGCGGATCGGCGGCCGGACCGGGCGTTCCGGCATCTGGGTCAGCCGGTTCACCAGCAGGCCGGAGAAGAACTCGAAGTCCTCGCTGACCGGCGGATCGTCGTAGTCGTGGGTCTCCCCCAGCGCCTGCAGGATGATGCCGGCCGCGATCGGCGGGCGCACGGTCCGGATGGTCACCCGGCCGCCGCGCTGGTACGCCTCCAGGACGCGGTCGACCGGCGGGCCGACGAACACGTCCTTGACGATCGCGCCGAGGTTGTTGTCGATGAACACCACCACGGTGTGCGGGTGCTGCTCGTCGTCGTAGTCGAGTACGACGCTCAGCCCGTCGCCGGTGATGTCCTCGGACACGATCGCGCTGGTCAGCCGGAAGCCGGCGATCCGGGTCACCCATTCCGGTACTTCGTCCTGCGTCCGCAACCGGGACACATGCGCCCGCTGCAGCGGCAGCCGCCCGGCCGGGCCGACCGTCCGGGCCAGACTCGTCAGCAGGACGAAGGACTCGAGGTCACGACGCTCACCGAGCACCCGCGCCGCGTCGGCCCAGAAGAACCGCTCGACCTCGCCGATCTCGTCCGGGAGCCCGGCCGGCCACAGCTGGTCGGCGAGCATCGCCGCCGAGCGCGCCACCGACGCCTCGGCGATCACCGGATGCAGCGCGGCCGGCACCGCGGCCATGTCGAGGGAAAGCGTTTCCAGCAAGGTCTCCAGCACGGCGACGCTCGGCGTGGTGTCGACGTCCACAGCCGCCACCGGCGCGGGCGGCTCGCCCGGTGTCGGAGCCGACGAGCCGCAGATGGCTGCGCCGTCCGTCCCGTCCACTCGGAGACTTGGTCACCTCCGTGAGATTACCGTCCGTACCCCGTCCCCCGCAGTCTCGCCAGCGCGCCCTGTGGACAACCCCGCCGAACGACTTTGAGAACCCACCAACCGTTTCGCGAGTGGAATTGTGGTTGGTCGGGTTCTCGAAGAGCCGTAGCGTCAGCCCTTGAGGGCGCCGGCCATCAGACCGCCGATGAACCAGCGGCCCAGCAGGATGTAGACGAGCAGCGTCGGGAACGACGTGATCAGCGCACCCGCCATACTCGCCGCGTAGTCGACCTTCTGACCGCCGGCCAGTGCCGCCAGGCCCAGGGTCACCGGGCCGTTGTTCTGCTGGGTGAGGAACAACGCGAACAGGAAGTCGTTCCAGACCGAGGTGAACTGCCAGATCAGCGTCACCACGAACCCGGAGATCGAGATCGGCAGGATGATCCGGAGGTAGGTCTGGACCAGCCCGGCGCCGTCCACCCGGGCCGACTCGATGATCTCGTTCGGAACGATCGTGGCGTAGTAGTTCCGGAAGATCAGCGTGCAGATCGGCAGACCGTAGATGCAGTGCGCGAGGATCAGCGTCGGCACGCCCCGGGTGACGTCCAGCTCGGTGAACGTCGTCCGCAGCGGCAGCATCACCGCCTGGTAGGGGATGAACATCCCGAACAGGATGAACGCGAACACGATGTTCGCACCGGGGAACCGCCAGCGGGCCAGCACGAACCCGTTCGCGGAGCCGATCAGCGACGAGATGATCGCGGCCGGGATCGCCAGCGACAGCGACCGGATCATGTACGGCTGCAGGACGTCCCAGGCCTTGCGCCACGGCTCCAGCGTCCATTCCTTCGGCAGCGACCACTGCGCTGGCGGCCGTGGTGTCACCGGAGGTCTTGAAGCTCGTGATCAGTACGACGTACACCGGGGTCAGCACGAACAGCAGGAACAGCAGCAGCAGGATGTACCGCACGGTCCGGCTGCGCCGGGTCGACCCGTCCGCGATCGTCCCGCGCTTCTGCGGCTTCCGGCTGATCGCCGCGGCAGCCTGTCCGGTAGCGGCGGCGGTCTCGACGACGCTCATTCCTCGGTCTCCTGCCGGACGGTGTACGCGATGTACGGGATGACGAGGACAGCGACGACGGCCAGCAGCACGATCGCGATCGCGGCCGCCTTGGCCTGGTCACTGCGCAACAAGGTGTTCCACATGTAGACCGAGGGCACCTCGGTGCGGAACTGGTTCGGCCCGGTGATCGCGTAGATCAGGTCGAACAGCTTCAGCGACATGTGCCCGAGGATGATCAGCGCGGACAGCGCGATCGGGGACAGCTGCGGGAACAGCACGTACCGGTACAGCTTGAACTCCGACGCACCGTCCACCCGGGCCGCCTCGCGCAGCTCCGGCGGGATACCCCGGAAACCGGCCAGGAACAGCGCCATGATGTACCCGGACAGCTGCCAGACCGCGGGCAGCGCGATGGACGCCATCGTCGTCCATCTGCTCCCCGCGGTCCACCACGGATTCTCCAGGAAATTCAGATGGAGGATCTCGAACAGCCGGTTCAGGCCGCGCGCGTCCTCGCCCTGGGACGGGTTCAGCAACCAGCCCCAGACCACGCCCGAGGCGATCATCGAGATCGCCATCGGGAACAGGTAGACCGACCGGAAGATCGACTCGCCGGGCACGCCCTTCTCCAGCAGCAGCGCCCAGAGCAGGCCGAAGATCAGCGTGCCCACGATGAACGCCACCGTGAGCACGCCGAGGTTCTTCAGCGAGTTGATGAACCGTTCCTCACCGAACAGGTGCCCGTAGTTCTCGAACCCGACGTAGTCCGCCGGGCCCTTGCGAGCGGTGTGCCTGTTCGTCAGCGAGGTGTTGAAGGACCACGCGATCAGCCCGTAGACGAAGTACCCGATCAGCAGCACAGTCGGCAGCAGCACCAGGGCTCCAGGTCCCCAGGTGCGGATTCTCCCGTGCACGATCAGTCCTCCAACTCGGATCGGTTCCGCAACTCGACCTGCATCAGCTCGTCTTCATCGCGGTACCGAGCGCCGTCTGCAGCTTCGCGACGTCCTGACCGCCACTGAACTGGCTGAGCGCGGACAGGATGTCGTTGTTCTGGCCGAGGGTGCACGCGGCACCGTGGGCGCAGGACGGGACGATCTTGTCCTTCTTCCAGTCCGCCATCGCCGACTGCTGGTACTTCGGGTAGTCGGCCGGGTTGGCGTCCGAGCGGGCCGGGATCGAGCCCTTCTTGGTGTTGAACGCCTTCTGGCCCTCGGCCGAGCCGACCGTCTTCAGCCAGCACTTCGCGCCTTCGGGGTCCGCGCCGTTGGTCGGCAGCGTGAACGAGTCGGACAGGAACTGGAAGTTGCCCGCCGTACCCGGAGCCGGCCAGTAGGTGTACGCCGAGTCCGGCACCTTGTCGGCCAGCTGCTGCGCGGCGACCCAGTCACCCATCACGAAGTACGCCGCCTGGCCCTTGTTCAGGTACCCCAGCGCGTCCGGCCAGTCGACCGACTCGCGGTCGGTGTTGGTGTAGGTCAGCAGCTTCTTGTACTTGTTCAGCGCCGCGGTCACGTTCGCGCCGGCCCAGTCGGTCTTGCCGTCCCACAGGCCCGTTGAAGCTTGTCCGGTCCGAGCTCGGCCAGCAGCACGACCTCCATCACCATCTCCTGGGCGAAGCCCTTGGAGATGGCCAGCGGCGCCTTCACCCCGGCGGCCTTCAGCTTGTCCATGTCGGCGATCCACGCGTCCACGCGTGGCCGGAGCCGTGGCGGCGTCCAGGTTCGCCTTCTTCAGCACGGCCGGGTTCGTCCAGACCACGTTGGCACGGTGCACGTTGGCCGGGATCGAGTAGATCTTGCCGTCGACGGTCAGGTTGTCGATCAGGCTCTGCGGGAACGCCTTGTCCAGCCCGAACTCCTTGTACAGGCCGCTGACGTCGTCGACCTGGCCGGCGTTGATGTAGTCCCGCAGCTCCGCGCCGGCGTGCGCCTGGAACGTGGACGGCGGCTTACCGGCCTGCAGGTCGTTGGCCAGCACCTGCTTGGCGTTCGAGCCCGCGCCACCGGCGACGGCGGAGTTGACGAACTTGTAGTCCTTGCAGTCGGTCCTGAACACCGAGACCAGGCCGTCCAGCCCGGCCTTCTCGCCACCGTCGGCCCACCAGGTGAAGACGGTGACGTCCTTGTTCGCGGACGAGTCTCCCACCGCCGCTGTCGTCGCTGTTCCCGCAGGCGCTCACCGCGAGAAGACCCGCCGCACCCACCACCGCGAGGGTCTTGCTCAGACCACCACGCATGATTTCACTCTCCGATCAGCTCGATGGAGCCGCCTGTGACAACGATGCCCCCTTGACGGGCCAACTCTGGGCACGCGCGCACGCGGGTGTCAACGCTCCGCGCAGGCGCGTTGCGCAGCCGTGACCCCGCGCACCTTGACAGTGTGAGAGCGCGCACATTCCCTGGTCGAACAGCCCTTGCGCGCACTCGCGTTGCGCAAATGCTCAGGGCCGCAGCAGGACCTTGATCGCCCGCCGCTCGTGCATCGCCGTGTAGCCCTCGGCGACCTCGGCCAGCGGAATCTGCGAGTCGAACACCTTGCCGGGATCGATCTCACCGGCGAGGACGTCGGCCATCAGGTCCGGCAGGTACGCGCGGCACCGGCGCCGCCCCGCCGGCCAGGCCGACATTCCGCCGGAACATCGTCCCGATCGGCACCTCGACCCCGTGCGGTACGCCGACGAACCCGACCGTGGCCCCGGCCCGCGCGACCTCGAACGCGGTCGTCATCGACTGCTTCGTCCCGACACATTCCAGGACGGCGTCCGCCCCGACGCCCTTGGTCAGTTCGAGTACGGCGTCCCGCGCCGCGTCGCCGCGTTCGGAAATGATGTCCGTGGCACCGAATTCCTTCGCCAACTTCTGCCGCGGTCATGCCGCGACAGGGCAACGACCCGCTCCGCGCCCATCCGCGAAGCCGCGAGTACGCCGCACAGCCCGACCGCACCGTCGCCCACGACAACGACCGTGTCGCCGGCCTTCACGCGCGCCGACCGCGCCGCGTGCCACCCGGTGCCCATCACGTCGGACAGCGCGAGCAGCGACGGGACGAGCGAGTCGTCGGGCACCTCGGGCGTCGCGACCAGCGTGCCGTCGGCGTACGGGAGCTTCACGTACTCGCCCTGGCCGCCGTCGGCCCTGCTCGCTGCCGTAGCCGACGAGGTTCTGGCAGGCGGTCTGGTAGCCCGCCTGGCAGTGCGGGCAGGTGCCGTCGCTCACGACGAACGGCGCGACCACGAAGTCACCCGGCTTGACCGTGCGGACCTCGGACCCGATCTCCTCGACGATGCCGACGAACTCGTGCCCGATCGGCCGCGGCTGCTTGACCGGGTTCTCGCCGCGGTACGGCCACAGGTCGGACCCACAGATGCATGAGGCAACGACCTTGACCACGGCGTCCCCCGGCCCGTCGATCTTCGGGTCCGGACGATCTTCCAGCCGTACGTCGAACGCTCCATGGATCACTGTGGCTCGCATGGAGCCAGGCTAGATCAGACCGGCACGGGTGCGGGCTCGACCCGCTTCGCGCCCCAGGCCAGCCACACGCAGGCGACCGCGAGGAGTACGCCGTGACCGATCCGCAGGGCGGGCGGGCCGAAGAACTGGGGCAGGAACAGCCCGAACCCGACCGCGAACAGGATCGCCGGCACGGTACGCAGCCGCATCGCGAGGATGATCGCGCCCGCCGCCATGGTCAGCAGCCCGAGCCCGAACATCGTCATCGCGAACGGGTTGTAGCGCACGTCCTCGGCGAGGTCGAGGATGTTCGGCTGGTTGGCGATCGCGTGCAGGCCGAAGTCCTCGGCCCCGTAGTACGGCAGCGTCAGGCCGGCGCCGATCCAGAACACGGTGGCCGCCCTGCGGTCGAACTGCAGCAACGCGACCGCGACCACGATGAACCCGATCATCGCGCACAGGTGCGCGATGACCCATGCGGTGGCGCCCATCGCGGCCGCGGCGCCCGACGTGGTCGTCTCGTCCTCCCACGGACGGAGGGCGGGGTAGAGCAGGAACAGCACACCCGCAACGGAGAGCGGAATCCTCATGAGTCTTTCCTCAGGCTGGCGAGATACATCTGGATGAGTTGGTCGTAGGTACCGTCGAGGTCTTCGGGCAGGCCGAAGCCACCGCCGGACTCGATGGACGCGAAGCCGTGCACGAGCACCCGCAGGCGCCGGGTCGCATGCACCGCCGCCGGGCCCTCGAGCCCGTAACCGCGCAGCGTGGCGTACATGACGCCGACCAGCTTCTTGCCCGCCGCTTCCTGCACCGGATCGTGCAGCGGATCCATCGGCATCGCGGCGTACCGCTTCGGGTGGGCGGCGACGTACGAGCGGTAGGCGTGCATCAGCGCGATGACCGCCTCGTCACCGCCCATCCCCAGGACGGTGGCGGTGAACTGCTCGGTCATGTCCTCCAGCACCCGCACACCGACGAGTGCCTTCAGCTCGCCGAGGCTCGCCACATGCTTGTACAGCGACGGTGTGGCGACCCCGCAGCCCTGCGCGACGGCGGCGAGCGTGAGGCCGTCCGGCCCGTGCTCGTCGACGATGCCCAGCGCAACCTCGACCACGGCAGCAGGTGTCAGGGATCGTTTAACTGCCATAGCCAAGAGGCTAATGCCATTAGCCCGCCGCGGTCAACCGATTAGATCGTCGCGTAGCGTCCGCGGCGGTGGACCAGCGCCGGTACGTCGTCCGCGGCGAGCTCGACGTGCGCGATCTCCAGTTGGACCTGGAGCGCCCATCCCACTTCGGGCGGGTCTGGGTCGACGAGGGTGCAGCCGGCCCAGGTGCTGACGCCGACCGGCGCCGGGCCCCAGTCGGTGTCCGTCCAGTCGATCATCCGGAACGGTCCGCCCGGCGCGGGGGCGACGTACCCGAAGGCGTCGGCCAGCTGGCGGTGCGGTTCGCCGAGCAGCGACACCACCGCGGTCCTTGCCTCGCGCAACGTTTCCCACAGGTCCGAGTCCGGGTCGAGCAGCCCGATCACGTACCCGGGCTCGCCGTCCGCCACCAGCATCGACGACACCGTGAGCCCGGCCCGCTTCCCGTCGTACGCCGTCGTCCACAACCCGACCGGCGACGGCAACCGCCCGCGCAACCGCCGTACCGGACTCCGCTCGGCCTCAGGCGGCAGGAACGGATGATCACCGTGGATGGTCACGGGGCCACGGTAACCCGCTCCGGAAGAGTGAAGGTGTCGATGGGCTGCAGGGTGAGGCCGCTGGAGCCGCGGACCGTCTCGACCGTGCCGTTGGCGTCGAAGGTGAAGGCGTACGACTCGCCGTACGAGCCGTAGCCGTTGCCGCCGGTGACGCGGAGGGTGTCGCCGTCGGCCTCGAGCGGCTGCGGCTCGTCGGCCGGGTTCGGGCCGGACGGGTCGGTCGCGTAGAGGCGGCCGCCGATCACCGCGAAGTCGGTGACACCCCACAGGTTCGCGAAGCGGCCGGTGAAGCGGGCGAGGTCGCCTTCGCCGCGGTCCTTCGACTCGGCGAGGTCGAGGAGCCTGAAGAGACCCTCGGCGAGCTGCGACGCGGGCCCGTCGATCGCGTTGGTCAGCACCGAGACGACGATCCGGCGCTCGGGGTCGACGAGGGTCCTGGTGATGTGGCCCGGGTACCCGCCGCCGTGGCCGAACACCTCCCGGTCGCCGACCTTGTTCACCGCCAGGCCGAGGCCGTACCGCGCCTTCGTCGTCCGACCCGGTCGTCCACAGCGGGTGCTGCATCTCGCGCTTGGACTTGTCCGAGAGCAGCCGGTTGTCGCCGGGCAGATGCGCGGAGAAGTACGTCACCAGGTCGCGCGCGTTGCCGAAGAACCCGGTCGCCGAGGCCAGCGCGCGGGTGTCGACGTGCTCGATCGGGACGCGGGTGTCGGCGTACGTCAGCGCGCTGTACCCGGCGGCGTACTCGTTCAGCCGGGCCGGGTCCAGCTCCGGGCCGAGACCCGACAGCCCGAGCTTGCCCACGATCGCGGTCTGGACATACGAGTTGTACGGCGTACCGCTCGCCGCCTCGACGACGAGTCCGAGCAGGCCGTAGCCGATGTTCGAGTACTTGAAGCGCTCGTTCTCCGCGATCACGGCCGACGACTCGTCCCGCAGTACGTCGAGCAGCTGGTCGCGATCCGGGAAGGCCGAGGACGAGCTGCCACCAGTTCGCGTCCAGGCTGTCCCGGGTCAGGCCGCCGGCGTGCGCGAGCAGCTCACGCACGGTCCGCTCGCCGACCGACGTGCCGACGATCTCGGTGACGTGCTGGGACACCTTGTCGTCCAGCCGCAGCCGGCCCTGCTCGACCAGCTGGAAGATGGCGGTCCCGGTGAACGTCTTGGAGTGCGAGGCGATCCGGAACAGGTGCTGGTCGGTCAGCGGTACGTCGTTCTCCACGTCCGCCAGCCCGTACGCCGCCGAGAACGCGATCGCGTCCTCGGCGTACACCGCGACCTGCACGCCCGGCACCCGCTGGTAGCGCTGGTTGAACGCCAGCCAGCTGTCGTAGTAAGCGAGGGCCTCGGTCACGCTGTGTGTCACGGTCGTTCTCCTGGCGGATCGGCGGATGGAGATTTCTGTCATGCCTTCCGCATCAGGGTCCGCTCAACGACGCACCGGCAGCAACTTGAGCGCCGCGAGTCCTTCCATTCCTGCCGGAACAGTTCCTGTCCCACTACCCAACGTGGCGACGGGACTGGATGACCCGGAAGCGGCTCGCGACGTAGGCGCCGTCGGTGTACGTCGCGTTGGCCGCCGGATTCGCACCGGTGCCGTGGAAGTCGCTGAACGCGGCCGACTGGTTCACGAACACCTGGCCGGTCAGGTTCTCGGACAGCGCGACGCCCGCGTCGAGCGCCGCGTCGCGGGCCTCGTCCAGGACCTTCGAGTCGGTCGAGTAGATCCCGGCCGTCATCGCGCCGCCCTCGGCGACGGTCTTCCGGAACAGGTCGATCGACTGCGCGGTGTCGGCGGTCTTGACCAGGAACGACACCGGGCCGAAGCACTCGCGCCCGTATACGTCGGCGTCGTCGGCGTCGATCGCCACCAGCAGCGGCGTACGGACAACCGCCTCCGGGAACGCCGGGTGCTGGATCGCGCGGGACTCCAGCACGACGTCGCCGTACTCCGGGGCGAGGTCGAGGCGGCTGATCACAGCCTGGTTCACGATGCCGCCGAGGATCTCGACCGCGCGGGCGTCGTCGCCGAGCAGCCTGGCCGATCGCCGTCGCGAGCGCGGCGCCGACCTCCTCGAAGGACTTGTGTCCCTCGTCGGTCTCGATCCCGCCGGCCGGGACGAACAGGTTCTGGGTGGTGGTGCACATCTGGCCGGAGTAGAGGGACAGCGTGAAGGCCAGGTTGCCGGTCAGCGCCTTGAAGGAGTCGGTGGAGTCGAGGATGACCGCGTTGACGCCGGCCTTCTCGGTGAAGACGGTCGCCTGGGTCGCGTTCTGCTCCAGCCACTCGCCGAACTCGCTGCCGCCGGTGAAGTCGATCAGCTTCACCTCGGGCCGGGTCGCCAGCGGCTTGGCCAGGCCGTCGCCGGCGCGCTCGGTCGCCAGGGTGACCAGGTTCGGGTCGAAGCCGGCCTCGGCGAGCACCTCGCGGCAGACGTCGACGGTGATCGCCAGCGGCAGCACGGCCAGCGGGTGCGGCTTCACGACGACCGCGTTGCCGGTGACCAGCGAGGCGAACAGGCCGGGCCAGGAGTTCCAGGTCGGGAAGGTGTTGCAGCCGATCACCAGCGCGACGCCGCGGCCGGTGACGGTGAACGTTCTTCTCCATCCGGATCGGGTCGCCCTTGGCCGGCTTCTCCCAGGTCGCGGTCGCCGGGTAGCGGTTCATCTCCTCGTGCGCGTATGCGACCGCCTCCAGCGCCCGGTCCAGCGCGTGCGCGCCGCCGGCCTGGAACGCCATCACGAACGCCTGACCACTGGTGTGCTGGACCGCGTTGGCCAGCTCGAAGATCCGCTTGTGCAGCCGGGCGAGAATCTCCAGCGCGACCCCGGTCCGCCCGTCGATCCCGGTCCGTGCGCCAGTCCGCGAGCCCTTGCTGAGCCGCGGTCGAGCAGCTCGTCCAGACCTTCCTCGACCACCCGCGGGTACGAGACGTCCATCGCGATCCCGTACGGCGACTGCTCGGTGACGACCGTGCCGCGCGATCCCGGGATCTCGAGCGCGTACGTCGTACCCAGATGGGCCTCGAAGGCCGCCTTGCCGTCGGCCGCCGCGGTCTCGCCGTACACCCGGGGGCTCGGCGACTCCGGGAACGCGGAGTGGTAGCCGCGGTCGTGGATCGCCTTCAGCGCACCGTTGAGGCGCTCGCGGTGGGAGGAGAGCAGGTCGGTGGTCATGGGGGCGATGTTACAGTCGATTGACGCGATTCGGACTAGGGTGTCACAAGCCTCTTCTCGATATGGGCACGTATGGATGACTTGGCGACGCGCGTGGCGGCGGCGATGTGGGCGGAGGACACCGCCAGCGCCGGGCTCGGGATGCGGCTGGTGGCGGTCGGCGAGGGTACGGCGCGGCTCGAGATGCCGGTGCGCGACGACATGGTCAACGGGCACGGGATCGCGCATGGTGGATTCGTGTTCTGTCTGGCCGACTCGGCGTTCGCGTTCGCCTGCAACTCACGCAACCAGGTGACGGTCGCGCAGGCCTGCGACATCGTGTTCGTCGCCCCGGCCCACCGCGGCGATCTGCTGGTCGCCGAGGCCCGGGAGCGGACGACGTTCGGCCGGAACGCGATCTACGACATCACGGTCACGCCGCGACGACGAGGTGATCGCCGAGTTCCGCGGCCGCAGCCGCCAACTGTCCGGAACCATCTTGGAGGAGTCATGACGCGCGAGGCCTTTCTGGTCGACGGGGTCCGCACGCCGATCGGCCGGTACGGCGGCGCGCTCGCCGACGGTCCGCCCGGACGATCTCGCCGCGCACGCGATCTCGTCGCTGCTGAACCGGACCGCGTTCGACCCGGCCCTGATCGACGACGTGATCCTCGGCTGCGCGAACCAGGCCGGCGAGGACAACCGGAACGTCGCCCGGATGGCCGTACTGCTGGCCGGCCTGCCGGACTCGGTCCCCGGGACGACGATCAACCGGCTCTGCGGATCGGGCCTGGACGCGGTCGCGTACGCCGCTCGGTCGATCATTGCCGGGGACAACGACATCGTGGTGGCCGGCGGCGTGGAGTCGATGTCGCGGGCGCCGTTCGTGATGCCGAAGGCAACGACCGCGTTCTCCCGGCAGGCGGAGGTCTTCGACACCACGATCGGGTGGCGGTTCGTGAACCCGGTGCTGAAGGCGCAGTACGGGATCGACTCGATGCCGGAGACCGCCGAGAACGTCGCCGCGGAGTTCTCGATCTCTCGCGAGGACCAGGATCTGTTCGCGTTGCGATCGCAGCAGCGGGCCGCCAAGGCGCAGGCCAACGGGCGGCTTGCCGAGGAGATCGTCTCGGTCGACGTACCGGGTAAGCGCGGGGCGGTCACCGTTGTTGATGTTGATGAGCATCCGCGCGAGACGTCGCTCGAAGCGCTTGCCGGTTTGAAGACTCCGTTCCGATCGCCCGGGACGGTCACCGCGGGGAACGCGTCGGGGGTGAACGACGGCGCGGCGGCCTTGCTCGTGATGAGTGGTGAGGCTGTGGAGCGGTACGGCGTGACGCCGTTGGCCCGGGTCGTGGGGACGGCCGCTGCCGGCGTACCGCCCCGGATCATGGGGATCGGACCGGCGCCCGCGACGCGGAAGTTGCTCGATCGCACCGGGGTCGCGTTGTCCGATATCGACGTGATCGAGTTGAACGAGGCGTTCGCGGCGCAGTCGCTCGCCGTACTGCGGGAACTCGGCCTGCCCGACGACGCCGAACACGTCAACCCGAACGGCGGTGCCATCGCCCTCGGCCACCCGCTGGGGATGTCCGGCGCCCGCCTCGCTCTCACCGCGGCCCTGGAGCTTCGCCACCGCGACGCCCGGTACGCGCTGGCCACCATGTGCATCGGCGTCGGCCAGGGCATCGCGACCCTGCTCGCCCGTCCTTAGTAGAGGAGTCCTGCATGCTCGGTGAGGCTTGCCCTTCGGAGTTGCGTGATGCCGGCGAACAGCTGTCGGTCGACGAGCTCCGGTCCCGGCAGCTGTCGTTGCTGCAGGCAACCGTACGGCGGGCTTACGAGAACGTCCCGCACTACCAGGCCGCGTTGGACTCCGTCGGCTTCAAGCCTGGCGACCTCACTGATTTGAGCGATCTGGGTCGGCTGCCGTTCACGGCGAAGAAGGATCTGCGCGACAACTACCCGTTCGGCATGTTCGCCGTACCGCGGACCGAGGTGGCGCGGGTGCACGCGTCGTCCGGTACGACGGGGCGCCCGACGGTGGTCGGCTACACGAAGAACGACCTGGACAACTGGGCCGACCTGATGGCGCGATCGATCCGCGCGGCGGGTGGGCGCGCGGGCGACGTCTGCCATGTCGCCTACGGGTACGGACTGTTCACCGGCGGACTCGGTGCGCACTACGGCGCCGAGCGGCTCGGGTGCACCGTCGTACCGGTCTCCGGCGGGATGACGGAGCGGCAGGTGGACCTGATCCGCGACTTCGGCGCCCGGATCATCATGGTCACGCCGTCGTACTTCCTCTCGATCGTCGACGAGATGGAGGCCCGCGGCCTCGATCCGCGGGACACCTCGCTGCGGATCGGGATCTTCGGCGCCGAACCGTGGACCGAGCAGATGCGGGTGGAGGTCGAGGAGCGGACAGGCATCCACGCCGTCGACATCTACGGCCTGTCCGAGGTGATGGGCCCGGGCGTCGCGCAGGAATGCGTGGAGACGAAGGACGGCCTGCACATCTGGGAGGACCACTTCTACCCGGAGATCATCGACCCGGTCACCGGCGACGTACTCCCCGACGGCTCCGAAGGCGAACTGGTCTTCACCACGCTGACCAAGGAAGCCTTCCCGGTACTGCGCTACCGCACCCGAGACCTCACCCGCCTGCTCCCCGGCACCGCCCGCCCCGGCCTGCGCCGCATGGAGAAGATCACCGGCCGCACCGACGACATGATGATCGTCCGCGGCGTCAACGTCTTCCCCACCCAGATCGAAGAACAGATCCTCCTGGTCGAAGGCCTCACCCCGCACTACCTCTGCGTCCTCACCCGCCCCAACCGCCTCGACGAACTAACCGTCCAGGTAGAAGCCGCCCCCGACCTGGCGGACCGTACAGCCGCGGCCACCACCTTGTCCCGCCGGATCAAGGACCGGGTAGGCGTCACCGCCGCCGTCGAAGTACTACCTCCCCACGCCCTGGAACGCTCCCTCGGCAAGGCCAAACGCATCAAGGACAACCGCTAAGGACAGGAGGTAGTCGCCTGATGCGGGCGCTCGACCGTGGGGCTGAGGCGGGAGCGGCCGACTACCTCCTGTCCTTAGAGCAGGACCTCGGTCTGGGTTTCGTGGGGGCGGGTTTTGTGGAAGGCGGGTGGGCGGATGTGGGGGCGGACCAGGGCTTCTACTTCGAAGTCCTCGAGGTTGAACTTGGTGGCGATTTCTCGGTACGGGGCGCCGGTGCGGACCTGGGCGATGACGTCATCTACCTGGACGCCGTCGACCATCGGGCGGCCGTGGGAGCGGTTGGGGTCCACGATCACGTCGATGTCGTGGTAGATCACCAGCCGCAGCGTTCCGGCGTACCCGTCGTCCGACCAGCCGATCGCGGCCGAGCCGCGGCGTAGGACGCCGGGGAAGCCGCCCTGGCTGTCGCGGATCCGTTCCCAGCCCGGTTCACGGCCCTCGGCGGCGATCTCGACCAGCAGGTCGCGGCCGTCGTGGGCTAGCCCCGACCAGGCCAGCGGATAGCGCCGGCCGGCCCGGGAGCGGAGAGCGATGGCGGCTTCGCCGATCGCATGCAAGGACAGGCCGGTACGACGCAGGTGCCGGAGCATGTGCGTCTCGACCAGACCGGCGAACGTGATGGTCGGCTCGCCGCGGCTCCCGCTGCCCGCCTCCAGCGCTCCCGACCGCAACCAGTCCCCGAGCGTCGTCGCCGGCAGCCCGAGATGCAGCGCGGCCTCAGCCCGCGTGTACAGGGGCAGGTCGAACCGTGGATCCACGTCTCACCTCTCAGCGAAGGCGGTCGCCGACCCAACGAGCATGCCACCCCACCAGCCGACTGCAGAGGCTCGGGGTGGTGACCCGGTTACGGGCGGGC
The DNA here is from genome assembly GCA_963822475.1 of uncultured Actinomycetota bacterium. GTDB lineage: Bacteria > Actinomycetota > Actinomycetes > Propionibacteriales > Kribbellaceae > Kribbella. Next base: position 1,153,613 of record CAWGHT010000003.1, on the reverse strand, counting down.
CGAGGGGTGGATAGGATGTCCGGAATCTGGCACGGGGTAGCGACAAGAGGTGTGATGAGGGAACCCTCCGTACGCCGTTATTCCGGGCGGTCAGTCGAGGAGTGGAAGGCCGCGCGCCGGGAACGGCTACTGGCTGCTGCGCTCGAGCTCTTCGGGACCGACGGATATCCGGCGACATCCGTGGAACGCCTGTGCACACAGGCGAAAGTGTCCACGCGGCACTTCTACCACGAGTTCCAGAACAAGGAAGCGGTGCTCCTCGCGGTGCACGCGCAGGTGATCGAGCTGGCGGTCCGGACCACCGGGGACGCGCTCCGCCGGACGGCCGACCGGCCGGTCCGGGAGCGGATCAGCCGCGGCCGTCGACTCGTACCTGCGCACCATCATGGCCGACCTCCGGCAGGCCCGGATCTCGTTCGTCGAGGTGGTCGGCACCAGCCCGGCGGTCGAGGAGCAGCGGATCGCGTTCCGGGAGCTGCTGATCGGCAAGGTCCAGGCCCTCGGCGACTCCGCGGTCGAACGCGGCGAGATCAAGCGCAAGGACTTCCGGTTCCTCGCGCTGGCGTTCTTCGGCGCGGTGAACACCGTCGTCTACGACTGGATGCTCGCCGACCCCCGGCCGCCGGAGCAGAACGTCCAGCAGTCCCTCCGCGACCTGGCGGTCCAACTGATCACGGCTTAGTCGGTGCTGTAGCGCTTCCGGAGTTCGGCGACGGCGTCGTTGCGGGTCAGGGCAGCACCTTCGCCGTACGCCGTCTCGTACGGTTCGTTGCCCAGGGCATCGCGGAGCCCGTCGACGAGACGCTGTACGTCGGCGTCCGGGATCGCCCGCGTGCCTTTGATCGCGGCCGCGAGGCCGAGCGTGCGAGCGGCCGCCGACAGCTCGGCGGTGCGGGTGCCGGCGGCCAGCACCAGCGCGTCTGTGGACGTCTCGACGACAGCTGCCGCGACCGGCATGTCCTCGGTGCTGAGCGCCAGTACGACCGCTTCGCGGCCGCACCGCTGCGCTTCCTCGAGATCGCCGGTGGACGCGTACACCCGGCTCAGCTGCGAGAGCAGTGCCGCTTGCCCGTGCGGCGCCACACGCTCCGCCTCATGGTCGAGCATCGAGTAGCCGAGCTCCGCGAGCTCCTTCGCCTCGTCGAACCGCCCGATGCGGTGCGCCAGCCGCGCCAGTCCCATGTTGCGCCATCGCCTGGCCGCCTCGGGAGCCGGTCTCCTCCGACAGCCGCGTCGCCCGCTCCAGATCGGCGCGGGCGCCGTCGTAGTCGCCGAGCTCGATCCGGCTCATCGCACAGCCGCCGAGCAGTTGCGCGACACCGTCCGTCGTACCGAGCTCCTCGACCAGCCGGAGGGCATCGGTCATTGATTCCAAGGCCTGGGCGTGCTCGCCGTGGCTGGCCTGGTAGCCGGCGAGCCCGCGCAGCCCCATCGACATGCCGAAGCGGTCGCCGAGCCGGCGGAAGCCGTCGAGCGCGATGGTCAGGGTGGCCGCCATCTCGTCGACCTCCCCTTCGTTCTCCCGGAACATCGCGCTCGTCATCAGGCCCATGTTCCGGATCCAGGGATCCGGGTGCCGGGACGCGGCCTCGAGCTCGGCGAAGCAGGTCGCCTTGTCCCGCCGGATCGCCGCCCACATCGCATTGGTGAACAGGCCGATCCCGGAGTCGACGAGGATCCGGTGCCGCCGGGTCATCCAGCGGACCGTGGCGAGTCCACGGATCATCTGCTGGAACGACGTGGACGGTTCCTCCTCGGTGGACATCCGGCCGAGCGCGAGCAGGTACAGCGCCTCGGCCTTGTCCAGCGGAACGCTCTTACCCGGTACGGCGAGGGCGGCCTGCATCCAGCTCACCGCTTCGGCCGGGCGGCCGCTCATCGTCCAGTACTCACCCAGTACGGCGACCATCTGGACGGCGACCCGCGCCGACCCGATGTCGATCGCCGTCCGGAGCGCGTCGATCAGGTTCTCGTTGTCGGCAGTCATCCGGGCGATCCACTCGATCTGTTCACCGGTACGCAGCTTCGGCCGCGCCTGCCGCAGCATGCGGCTGAAGTACATGGTGTGCGCGTGCCGGAACCGGTCGTACTCACCCGAGGCCTTCAGCTGCTCGGCGCCGTACGCACGGACCGTCTCCAGCATCCGGTAGCGCACGGACCGTTCGTCGGCCGCGGCCTCGACGAGTGACTTGTCCACAAGGGATGCGAGGACGCTGAGCACTGACTCGGCGGGGATGCTCTCGTCGCTGCAGATCTGCTCGGCCGCGTCGAGTGTTGCGCCGCCGGAGAACAGTGAGAGCCGCCGGGCGACTGCCTGCTCGTCCGGGTCGAGCAGGTCCCAGCTCCACTCCACGACCGCCCGCAGCGTCTGGTGACGCGGCAGTGCGGTCCGGGAACCGCTGGTGAGCAGCCGGAACCGGTCCGCGAGCCGGTCCACGATCTGCGGCGGGTTGAGCGCCCGCAGCCGAGCTGCGGCGAGCTCGATCGCCAGGGGCATCCCGTCGAGCCGCCTGCAGATCTCGGCGACCGCCTCCCGATTGGCGTCGGTCAGCTGGAAGTCAGGACGTACGGCGCGGGCGCGGTCGACGAAGAGCTGCATCGCCGGGTACTCGTCGGTGACCGAGTCCTCTGGAGGCAGACCGAGCGGACCGACCGGATGCAGGTGCTCTCCGGGGATGCTCAACGGCTCGCGGCTGGTGGTCAGTACGCGGAGCCGCGGGCAGGACGCCAGCAGTGAGTCGACCATGCCGGCGACCTCTTGGACGAGGTGCTCGCAGTTGTCGAGGACGAGCAGGATCCGGCGGTCGCCGATGACCTCGACCAGTCGCAGGGTCGCGGCCCGGCTCGTCGGAACGTGTTTCGGCGCGCCGAAGGGTGTCGACGGCAGGTCGACGTACTCGCTGGCGCCGAGCGTAGACAGCACCGTAGGCGCCACGTCGGCCGAGTCACCGAGTGGTGCGAGCTCTACGAACCAGATGCCGTCGCCGGACTGGCTTACGAGCGTCCTACCGGTCTCAGTCGCCAGTCTGGTCTTGCCGGCGCCGCCTGGTCCGACCATGGTCACCAGACGGGTCCCGTTGCTCAGCAGACGCGTCAGCTCCGCCACGTCCTCGCGGCGGCCGACGAAGCTGGTCAACGGCGCACGCAGGTTGCTGCGGGGCGCTGCTGGCGCTGGTACGGCGGCTGTCTTCGCGGTCGGATCTACGGCGTCGCCACGCAGTACCGAGACATGCAGGTCGCGGAGGCGGGTGCCGGGGTCGGCTCCGAGTTCGTCGGCCAGTGTGGTCCGGATACGTTCGTACGCCGCCAACGCTTCCGCCTGGCGACCGTCGGCGTACAGGGAGCGGATGAGGAGCTCGTGCACGCGCTCGCGGAGCGTGTGGGTGACGGCGAGGTGTTCGAGGTCGGTGATCAGGTCGCGGGCGTGACCGCAGCTGACGGCGGCCTCGGCCTGGTCCTCCGCGGCTGCGAGGCGGAGCTCGGCCAGCCGGTCCGTCTCGACGCCTGCGAACGGGAGGTCGCGCAGGTCGGTGAGGGCATCGCCACGCCACAGTTTCTCGGCCTGTGTGAGGAGCGTGTGCGCCTGCTCCGGGTCGGCGGTGAGGAGCGCACGGCCCCGCCGTACCAGCTCCTCGAACTGGAGGGCGTCGACGCAGTCCGGGCCGATCGTCAGCGTGTAGCCCGCCGGGCCGGACTGGACGGAAATGCTCGACTCGGTAGCCGGCAGGCTCGCCCGCAGCCGGGACACCAGCGACTGCAGCGCGTTCGCACTCGGAGCCTCACTGCCCCACAGCCCGTCGACCAGGGTCTCGACGCTGACCGGCCGGCCGGCGCTCAACGCCAGGCGCGCGAGCAGACCGCGCAGGCGGACGCCGCGGATGTCGAGCGGAGTCCCATCGGCCGCCCACATCGCGAGAGGCCCAAGCACCGCTATGCGCACCCCACCAGCCTCGCACATCACGCCGACCAAACACCCGTGCCTTTTGTCATTCCGGAGCTTAAGGTCGGGAGCCGTGACCGAAATTGCTGCGCAGACACAAACAGCGCTCGCCCGTATCGTCGCCGAACGTCAATCCAAGGGCCGGGTTCCCGGGGTGGTGGGCGCCGTCGCCCGCGCCGGGTCGCTCGCCTGGTCGACCGGGGTCGGGTCCGCCGACCTGGACAATCCCGGCGTACCGCCGACCGCGGACTCCCAGTTCCTGATCGCGTCGCAGAGCAAGACGCTGACCGCGGTCGCGATCATGGCGTTGCGTGACGAGGGCAAGCTCAGCCTCGACGACCCGATCGAGAAGCTGATTCCGGACAGCAAGCACGAGGGCATCACCGTCCGGCAGATGCTCAGCCACGCCAGCGGGATGCAGCGCGAGCCGGTCGGCGACGTGTGGGACCTGATGAAGTTCCCGTCCCGCGAGGAACTGGTGCCGGGCTGGAACGCCGCGGAGCGGATCGGCAAGCCGCACCACCGGTTCCACTACTCGAACCTGGTGTTCTCGCTGCTCGGCGAGATCGTCGCGCGGGTCGACGGCCGGTCCTGGTACGACGCGGTCAAGGCGCGGATCCTGGACCCGCTGGAGATGCGCCGTACGACGGTCGGAATGGACGGCGGTCCGGCGCAGACCGGGTACTACGTGCCGCCGTGGTCCGACGTACCGGTGCGGGAGCCGCTGCTCGACATCGGCGCGATGGACGCGTGCGGCGGGCTCGCGTCGACCGCGGAGGACCTGGCGAAGTGGGCGATGTTCGTCGCGAACCCGGTCGACGAGGTGCTGTCGAAGGACACCCTGGAGGAGATGTGCCAGGTGCAGATCATGGCCGACGTGGACCGTTGGCAGCTCGCGTTCGGGCTCGGGTTCATGCTGCTGCGCCGGGGTGACCGGCTGTTCGTCGGCCACGACGGCGGCATGCCCGGCCACATCACGTCGACCTTCGTCGACCGCGCGTCCGGTACGGCGGGGATCGCGCTGTTCGGCGCCACGTCGTCGCCGGCCCCGAGCGCGCTGGCCACCGACCTGATCATCAAGGTCCTCGAGGACGACCCGCTCCCGCCGGAGGCCTGGGTCCCCGGCGCCGAGGTCCCCGCCGAACTCGCCGGCGTCCTCGGCACCTGGTTCACCGAAGGCAGCCCGTTCGTGTTCTCGGTGAAGAACGGCGTACTCGAGGCCAAGTCCCCGGCCGCCGCCGAGTACCAGTCCCCCGCGGTCTTCGAACGCGTCTCCGAGGACACCTACCGCACCGTCTCCGGCCGCGAAACCGGCGAACTCCTCCGCATCACCCGAGACCCCGCCGGCACCCCGACAAAGTTGCACTGGGCAACCTACCTCTGCACCCGAGAACCCTTGTCCTTCGGCGAGATCATCCCCGGCGATCGGCACTGAGATCCTTCCCGCTGCCGGTGCAAGGAAGAAGGAGGACACCTGATGGCTGTCGAGCTTCCGCCGCGGCTGGCCCGGATGAGCCGGGTGCCGATGCGCCTGCTGCGCTGGGGCGTCCCGATGGGGCCCCTCGTGTTGCTCCGGACGGTGGGGCGGCGCAGTGGTCTGCCGCGGACCGCCCCGGTGGCGCTCGTCGCGCGAGACGATCAGACCTGGCTCGTCTCACCGTTCGGCGACACGCAGTGGGTCCGGAACGTCAGGGCGAATGCGGTCGCCGAGCTCGGCCGCGGCCGCAGCTTTCGCACAGTGCAACTGATCGAGGTCGACGGCGCGGTCAAGCACGAGGTGTTGCGCGCGTACCGCCGCAAGTACGGGATCGTGCCGTTCGTCCGCACCGCCTTCCGGGCCGACCCCGACGACGACGTGACAGCCTTTGCAGCGGAGGCCGGCGACCACCCCGCCTTCCGCGTCGAACGCCGACCGGAGGGTGGCTAGACGACGCAGAAGTCGTTGCCCTCCGGGTCCTGCATCCACAGGTGGTCGAGGGCTGGTGGAGTTGTCCATGGGGACCTCTTGGAACAGGGTGGCGCCGGCGGCGATCAGGGTGGCCGGCGTGGTGCGGATGCGTTGTTCGCGGAGGTCCTGGGGTATGGCGCGGCCGCCGGCTACTTGGAGGTCCAGGTGCAGGCGGTTCTTGGCCGTGCGGGGCTCGGGGACCTTGAGGAACGAGATGTTCGGGAGTACGCCGTTCGGATCCGAGATCGAGGCGCCGCCGTTCCAGTCTTCCTTCGGGACGTTCAGATCGGTGAGCCAGTCCTCCCAGGTGTCCCAGCCCTGCGGCGGATCCGCCTCCGTGTAGCCGAGCGCCGTACACCAGAAGCGTGCGACGAGGGCCGGATCCGCGCAGTCGATGGTGAGCGTCCAGTTGGTCGTCATACCGACCACTGTGCCGCTCACCACCGACAGTTTGCTCAGGTACGGCTTGCTCAGGTACGGCGGCGGTAGGCGCGGATCGCCAGCGGGGCGAAGACCGCGACCAGACCGACCATCCAGGCCAGCGTGATCAGGAGCGGCTTCTGGAGCGCACCGCCGCCCATCAAGGCGCGCTCGGTGTCGACCAGGTACGTGATCGGGCTGACCTTGGTGAAGGCCTGCAGGAAGCCCGGCAGCGTGCTGGCCGGCACGAAGATGTTGCTGCCGAAGGTCAGCGGGAACATCACCAGGAAGGCGATGCCCTGCACACCTTGGGCGGTCTTCATGACCAGGCCGAGCCAGACCCAGATCCAGCACATCGACAGCGCGAACAGCAGCACGATCAGCATGCCCAGGAGGCCGTTGCCGACCCCGTTGTCGAAGCGGAAACCGAGCACGAAGCCGCTCGTCATCAGGATCACGATCGACAGCGTGTACCGGACCGCGTCCCCGAGGACCGCGCCGATCAGCGGCGAGATCCTGGCGATCGGCAGGCTGCGGAACCGGTCGAAGACGCCCTTGGCGAAGTCGTCGTTCAGGCCGACCCCGGTACCCATCGTCGCGAACACCACGGTCTGCACGAGCAGGCCGGGCAGCAGGGTCGGCAGGTAGCCGTGCCAGCCCCCGCCGCCGGCGATCGCACCGCCGAAGACGAACAGGAACAGCGCCAGGAAGATGATCGGCTGGAACGTCACGTCCGCCAGGGCTTCCGGGTTCTGCCGGATCCGGACGATGTTCCGCCAGGCCAGGGTCAGGCTCTGCTGGACCCAGGCGAACGGCCGTGACCGGTGGCCCAGGTGCGCGGCTGGTTCAAGCGTTGCGGTGCTCATCGGCTCGCTCCTTCCAGGACGGCGTCGGACTTCTTCTCTTCGGCGGTGTGCCCGGTCAGCGCCAGGAACACCTCGTCCAGGCTGGGCAGCCGCAGCGACAGCTCGGTCACCGCGATCCCTGCCTCGTCCAGCCGCCGTACGACGACCGGCATCGACGAACCGTCGCTGACCGGGACGCTGACGAGGGTGTTCACCACGTCGACGCTCGGACGTGTCGCCGGTCGACTCGGCGACGATCGCGGCGACCCGCTCGAGGTGGGCCGGCTCGGCCGGGCGGACGTCCAGCGACTGCTTGCCCGCCTGCGCCTTCAGCTCGGCGGGCCGCCCGTTGGCGACCACGCGAGCCCTTGTCGAACACCATGATCGAGTCGGCCAGTGCGTCGGCCTCTTCCAGGTACTGCGTGGTGAGCAGCACCGTGGTCCCGTCGAGCACCAGGTTGCGGATCGTCTCCCAGACGCCGTTGCGGGCGTGCGGGTCGAGACCGGTCGTGGGCTCGTCCAGGTACAGGATGCTCGGGTTGCCGACCAGGCTCGAGGCCAGGTCGAGCCGGCGGCGCATACCGCCGGAGTACGTCTTGGCGATCCGGTCGCCGGCGTCGACCAGCTCGAACCGCTCCAGCAGCTCGTCCGCCCTGGCGCGGGCCTGCGGCCGTGAGTAGCCGAGCAGGCGGCCGATCATGATCAGGTTGCGGCGGCCGGACATGTCCTCGTCGACACGTCGCGTACTGCCCGGTCAGGCCGATGATGCTCGCGGACCTTGCCGGCCTCCCGGACGACGTCGTACCCGCCGACGGTGGCGTGGCCGGCTGTCCGGACGGAGCAGCGTGCCGAGGATGCGGACCGCGGTCGTCTTGCCGGCGCCGTTCGGGCCGAGGACTCCGAGGACCGTGCCGGTCGGCACGCTCAGGTCGACGCCGGCCAGCGCGGTCGTACTGCCATATTTCTTGACCAGACCGACCGCCTCGATGGCGACCTGGTTCGTTGTGGTCATCGGGTTCCTCCCAGCTTTCTTCACTTCACTGGGACTACCGTGCACCGGCGCCCTGGCACCGCCCTGGCACTCGGCTGTCAGGCTATGACAGCGCGCTGGTATCAGCCCTTCAGCGGGACGATCTCGTTGGCGAGCAGGGCCTGGTAGGCCTCGGGGTTGTACCGCGCCAGGTTGCCGCGGGCCTTCCGCCGGTACTTGAGGATCTGCCGGGTGCCGATCGCCCACAGCACGTACTGGAACGCCAGCGCGAACTTGAAGTCGTCGATCCCCTGCGGTGCACCACCTGACGACGCGTCGAGCAGTACGCCGACCATGCCGATGCAGATCAGGGTGGCGATGAACCCGCCGGTGTTGACCATCCCGTTGGCCGCGCCGAACCGCGTGGTGGGGTTGAACGTCCGCGCGTAGTCCAGCCCGAGCATCGAGCCCGGTCCGCCGGCCGCCTGTACGACGATGAGCGCGAGGAGCACCGGCATCGGCGCACGACCCGGCCAGAGCAGTACGACGGTCCACATCACGACCGAGCCCGCGATCACCGCCAGCACGATCCAGGAGCGGTAGAACGGGAACTTGGCGGCGTACCGCCCGACCAGCGGGCCGTAGCAGAGCCCTGCCAGCACAGGAATGATCAGCATGGCCGCAGCGGTCGTCGGAGCGAGCCCCTGTCCCTGCACGAGGAACGGGTAGCCCCAGAGCAGGCCGAACGTGCTCCCGGAGAAGTTGGTGGTGAAGTGCGTCCACAGACCGAGCCGCGTACCCGGCTCCTGCCAGGCTCGGCGCAGGTTCCTCTTGACCTCGTGCAACGGCTGCTTCGCGCGGCGGAGCGGTTCGTCGTACGGCGAGTCCTTGATGAGGAACAGCACGAGCACACCGGCCAGGAGGCTCAGCACGCTCGCACTGGCGAACGTGGTCGTCCAACCGAAGGCGTGGAAGGCAGCGGCCATCGGCACGGTCGACATGATCGCTCCGAGCCCACCGAGCATTCCGGTCGCCTGCGACATCACGGGCTGCCGTAGCGCGGGGAACCAGGACATGACCACGCGCAGCACGCTGATGAACACCAGTGCGTCGCCGACACCCAGTACGGCGCGTGCGGCGAGCGCAGCGGGGTACGAGTCGACCAGGCTGAACGCCGACTGCGCTATGAACAGCAGTCCGGACGCGGCGATCAGGAGGCGCTTGGAGCCGTACCTGTCGAGTAGTACGCCGACGGGGACCTGCATAGCGGCGTACACCGTGAGCTGGACGACGGTGAAGCTCGCCAGAGCGGAGGCGGAGATGTCGAAGCGTTCTGCGGCCTGGAGGCCGGCCACGCTCATCGAGCCGCGGTGCAGCACGGTCACGAGGTACGTCAGGACAGCAGTGGCCCACACCGCCCAGGCTCGCCGACCGCCCAGGGGGAAGAGGAGTTCGGTCACCGAGTGCCCCGCAGATCGCTCGAGGCTTCGGCGATGTGGGCGATGACGAGTTCGCGGAAGCGCTTGACGCTGTTGCCGCCGAGCGCGTCGATCATCTCCTGGTGCGCGGTGATCGACTTGTCCATCCGGACCGGCTGGACCTCGATCCCGGGCACGCCCATCCGGACCTGACGGTCCCGCAGGCTGTTGTAGAGCTTCGCGAGGATTTGGTTGCCGGCGGCATCGACGATGGCCTCGTGGAAGGCCCGGTCGGCCTCCAGGAAGCTCTTCGCGTCACCGGCCTTGCGGTGCGCGCGCATCTCGTCGACGCGCTCGGTCAGCGCCTCGATCAGCCGCTTGCGCCGGGGCCAGACCTTGGCGGCGGCGTGCGTCTCGATCAGCTCGCGCGCCTCGAGGACGTCGTCGATCTCCTGCGGGAGCACCGGGAGGACGAGCGCGCCGCGCTTCGGGTACAGCTTGACGAGGCCGGACTCCTCGAGGCGGAGCAGCGCCTCGCGCACCGGCGTACGGGAGACGCCGACGGCGGTCGCCAGCTCACCCTCGGTGAGCAGCTCGCCGCCGGGGTAGGCCCGGTCCAGGATCGCGGCCTTCACGTACGCATACACGCGCTCGGCCGCGGGGATCTTCTCCACTCCCGGCGCCGCCTCGACGACCACACGAGCGATCTCCGCGGTCTCGTCACCCAATATCAACGCATCCGGCGCCTGCGCCGGGTCCCCGCCTACCACTGAACTCCCACCCATACGTCTCGTATCTCTGTTGTATCTATCTTACACACAACACAATCCACCGCTTCGGCCGGGTATTCCCCAGCTTGTCCACGAGTTATCCACAGGCGCGTCCACAGGATGTGGGGAACTAGGTCCTGTTTGGTGGTCCAGCGCCGTAGCGAGGAGGTGCGGGAGGGCGTGCCGAGTGCCCCGCACCACCAAACAGGACCTCTGCGTGATGCAGGGTTTCCCCTGTGTTGTGGATGAAGGCCTCCGTCTGTCCCGGATCCGTCCTAGAGTCTCGGCTACCCGGGCCCGTCCGCCCGGCCCGCTCTGAGGAGGCATCTTGTCCCGAACGTCCCGCCCCCGCCGACTGGCGGCCGGCCTCTCCGCCGCCGCCCTGGTGTGTATCTCCCTGGGCGCCGCGACCACGGCTCAAGCCGACCCGGCTCCCGGCCCGCTGATGAACTATGTGGTGAACACGAAGGCCACGCCTGGTCACGTCCGGAAGACCGAGGACGCGGTGAAGGCAGCCGGCGGGACGGTCCTGGTCTCGTACCGGCAGCTCGGCGTGGTGATCGCGCAGTCGACGAACCCGGACTTCAAGACCGACGTCCGCGTTTCGCGTGATGTGCAGTCGGTCGGCGCGACCCGGACCGCGGCGGTCAGCGAAGGCCCACGGCGGAGCTGAACTCGAACGACCTGGAGGAGGCGACCCCGGTCGCCGACCCGCGCGAGGGCGAGCAGTGGGACATGGTCCAGATCAAGGCGGACCAGGCGCACGCGGTGACCGACGGCTCCCGCAAGGTGCTCGTCGGCATCAACGACAGCGGCGTCGACGACACCCACCCCGACCTCGCACCGAACTTCGACGCGTCGGACTCGGTGAGCTGCGTCGACAACGGCGTACCGGACACCACAACTGGCGCCTGGCGGCCGACGACCAGCTCACACGGCACGCACGTGGCCGGGACGGTCGCTGCAGCCCGGAACGGCGTCGGGATCGTCGGGGTCGCACCCGGCGTACGGATCGCGTCCGTCAAGGTCGTGAACGACGCCGGCTACATCTACCCGGAGTACTCGATCTGCGGGATCGTGTGGGCCGCCCAGCACCGCATGGCCGTCACGAACCACAGCTACTTCATCGACCCGTACGAGTTCTGGTGCAAGGACAACGGGGACCAAGGCGCGGTGCAGGAAGCGGTACGGCGCGCGTACGCGTGGGCGACCGACCAAGGCACACTCTCGGTCGCGGCCGCGGGTAACTCGAACTACGACCTGTCCAACAAGACCACGGACGCCAACAGCCCGAACGACTCGACCGCCGTCACGCGGACGATCAACAACGGCTGCCTCGACATGCCGACCGAACTGCCCGGCGTCATCACCGTCGCCAGCACCACCGTCGACCGCGTGAAGAGCAGCTTCTCCAACTTCGGCCTCAACAAGATCGACGTCGCCGCTCCCGGCAGCTCGATCCTGTCCACGGTCCCCGGCGGGTACGCCAAGTTCAGCGGTACGTCGATGGCCTCGCCGCACGTCACCGGCATCGCCGCCCTGATGAAGTCCACCCACCCGTGGTGGGGCCCGCGCGACATCGAACGCGCCCTCCACCACGAAGCCGACGACACCGCCTGCCCCACCACCCCCGACCCCCGCTGCACCGGCACCACAGCAAACAACGCCTTCTACGGCGACGGCATCGCCGACGCCCTAGACGCCGTAACCCGCTGAACCGAGCGGGGGTCCCCCGCCCGGGACCCCCGCTCACAGCACTGCTGTTACCGGGAACTGTGGTTCGTCGGAGAACTGTGGTTTACCGCTGAAAACTGTGGTTTACCGGGGACGAAGAGACGTGGATTGCCGAGGAAACAGTGGTCATCCCACGCGGGTTAACGCCCGCGTGGTGCTCGCTACCGCTCGCAGGCGACTGCCAACTTCACGCCCGCGACGAAGTCGACTGTCATCCGGCGCAACTGCAGCGCCCCGCGACCGGGCAGCCACCTCGCGACACGCATGGGACCTGCCAACCATGGCAATCGGTACGACGGGGCGCTCGAGAGACTCCGCCGCCCGCAGACGGGCGATCGCGCAACTGTGGACAACCGCTGGAGATTGGGAACAGGCCATTGCTTGTTCCCAGTCCCCGCGGGTTATCGCAAGTCAGCCGAGGAGCTCGGCTGGGTGCGACCAGGCCGACGAGTACGGCGGGGCGCTCAGAGGACTCCGCAGCGCGGGACATGCGAGCTGGCTGACACAATCGCGCACCAACACGGGGCGGTCGGACGCGCGGCAGCGCGCGACCGGCGCCAGCCGGGGTGGGTGGGGCGGCGCGTAGTGCGGCGAAGGAGGAGCCGTGCGTAGCACCGCTTGGGCTGATCACGCTCCTCCCCCGCGGCCCACTCGGAGCGAGATCACGGTTGACGGGTGCTTGGAGGGCGGGCACGATGTGTCGCGGCGTGGCCTGCGCCTTACCTTCTTTGATCGTCCCCAGCGCGGTCCTCTGTGAAGGCAAAGGGACCTTGGTCTCAGGTCGTTGTCGCTGGTCCTACCGTCTCGGGACGTGGTTGCTGGGGGAGCCGTGTGCCGGGGCGCGGAGGACGAAAGTGACGAACAGCAAGCAATCCCTTCGCATCGCGGTCGCTCAGACGACTGCCACCGCCGACCCTCGCCACAACGGCGGCACGGTACGGCGGTTGATGCGCGAGGCCGCCGCCGAGCGAGCTCGGCTGGTGCAGTTCCCCGAAGGATTCCTGTCCGGATACGCCAAGGAACAGATCCAGGGCTGGGACGACGTCGACTGGCCGGCGGTGCGCGACGAACTCGAGCAGATCGCCGTACTGGCTGCGGAACTGAGCATCTGGGTCGTACTAGGTTCCGCGCACCCACTGACCTCGCCGCATCGGCCGCACAACAGCCTGTACGTGATCTCGGACGAGGGGAAGGTCGTCGATCGGTACGACAAGCGGTTCTGCTCGCACACCGAGATCACGCGGTTCTACAGCCCCGGGTTCGACCCGGTCGTCTTCGAGGTCGACGGGTTCCGGTTCGGGTGCGCGATCTGTATCGAGATCAATTTCCCCGACCTGTTCTCGCAGTACCGCGAACTCGGTGTCGACTGCCTGCTGCTGTCGGCCTATCCCGTCGACGAGGTCTTCGAGGCCAAGGCCCGCACCCATGCCTCGATTAACACGTACTGGGTCGCCATGGCGTTGCCCTCGCAGACCGCGCACCTGATGAACTCCGGCGTGATCGGTCCGGACGGACGCTACCTCGCACAGCTCGACGGCGGTGAAGGCGTGGTGTACGCCGACCTGAATCAGCCCGACTTCGCGATGTGGTTCGAGAAGGCCCGACCGTGGCGCGATGAGGCCATGGCCGGCGAGATCTACCGCAGACGCGCAGTAGACGATCCACGAAGCACCGACCGTACCTGCCTGTAGACCCCGGTCGTCGTCGAGTCGTGGCGATTGGCTCCGGCCTCCGATCGCCGAGTCGTGGATCGAGGCTCGAATCTTCAGCCAGATCCCACGACTCGACGGACGAGGAGTGGGCTGTCAGAGGGGGCTGCGAGGATGCGGCCATGGAGCAGATGGTGGGTCGGCGGGAGGCGTCGGAGGCGGTCCAGGGTTTCGGGTGGCGCTATGTGTTGGGCGCCTTGCAAACGTCGGTTCCGGTCGGGAGGTTGGCTCAGGCGATCGGCTTGGCAGCGGACGCTGTCGCAGTGTGTGGCGACGATGCCGACCGTCATCTTCGGGTCGATGTCCGCTCCGATCGGGCCGTCTTCACGCTGCAGTCGTTGGACTGTGCAGCGGTTACTACGCGGGACATCGAGCTCGCGCGGCGGATCTCCGCCACCGCTGGCAAGTCGGGGCTTCTGACGCAGCCCGGAATCGGAACGGAGGCACGGTCCGTCCAGCTTCTGGAGCTGGCGATCGATGCCCTGGACATCGCCGGGATTCGGCCGTTCTGGAAGGCGGTGCTGGGCTATTCGGATGAGGCCGGCGCCGAAGGCCCGGAGGATCCTCTCGTCGACCCGTTGCGGCAGGGTCCGGCGATCTGGTTCCAGCAGATGGACAGCGCCCGCCCGCAGCGCAATCGCATCCACCTCGACATCAGCGTTCCGCATGACGAGGCGCCGCTCCGGATCAAATCCGCGCTGGCGGCTGGGGGCCGACTTCTGTCCGCGACCCGTGCGCCCGCCTTTTGGGTGCTTGCGGATCTGGAGGGCAACGAAGCCTGCGTCACCACGTGGCAGGGTCGAGACGGCTAGCCGGTCGTGATCAGGATGATGCCGGCGACCACGACGGCTGCGGCGGCGGCTCGTTTGGGGCCGAAGCGTTCGTGGAAGAAGATCGCGCCGATGATGGCGCCGAAGATGATGCTGGTTTCGCGGAGGGCGGCGATTGCGGCCAGGGTGCCGCGGGTCTGGGCCCAGAGGACGAGTCCGTACGCGGCCATCGAGACGACGCCGCCCGCCAGCCCGGAGAGGATCGCGGGACGCGGCAGGTTGAACGCCTGCGGGCCGCGCCAGAACAGCACCGCCAACGGGACCGCGAACCCTTGCAGCATGAACACCCAGCCCATGTACGTTGCCACCGGCATCTTGTGTACGGCGACCCCGTCGACGACCGTGTACGACGCGATCATCAGCCCCGTCCCGATCGCGGCGAACAGCGCCGGCACCTGTCCACGCCCCGGACGTCCGATGAACACGAGCGCGATCAGCCCGGCCGACACGAGCAGTACGCCGGCCAACTCGAGTACGGCCATGGTCTGGTGCAGTACGACGATCGACACCACAGCCACGACCCACGGCGACGTACCGCGGGCCAACGGGTACATCTGGCTGAACTGACCCAGCTGGTACGACGCCAGCAGCCCACCGAGATACGCGAGATGCAGCAACGCGGACGCGATGATGTACCACCACGTGCCGGCCGGCGGCAGCCCCATCACCAGCACCGCGACGAGGCCGATCACCCCCGCCGCAAGCTCGAACAACGCCAACCCGGCAACCCGATCCGGCGCCCCATGAGCCATCGCGTTCCACGTGGCATGCAGAACCGCCGCCCCGAGCACCACCAAGATCACCACCACCCCCACACCCTCTCACCGCCGAGCCGAGCCAGTCAGGCGGATTAGGCACCGGTGAGACGTCGTACGGACAGTGCATCTTCGACGGGTCCGAGGCGGCACCAGGCCTGGTGTGATGTGCAGCTCGACAGGAGGTGTCGGGCGGCCGGGTAGTGCACCTGAGCGTGAACGTGTTCGTGCGTACACCGTCTCGCCGGTGCTCTACCTGTCGAGCTTGCAGATCGCACGTGCCGACCACGCTCACACACTTCAAGCGCTTGAGGTCAAACCTCTGGTAGGAGCAGCCGGTGTACCGGGTGACCCGACGACCAGATGCCCGGCCCGATGAACCCGAAGTAGTCGTCGGCAAGCCCAATTGCTGTCAGCCCGAGGAACACGGCACCCACACCGCTGCCGATCCAGACTCCGGGGCTGCCGACCGGCCCGAATATCCCAAGAAGGATCGCCAGCACGCCGAGGAGCGCGATCACCCCGCCGGCGGTGTTCCAGAACTTGAGGACTCGCTTGGTCGCGGCAACGCTGTAGACGCGGTACATGGGCGGGTTGCTGCACACGGCACAGTCGCCGACCCAGCGGTACACCGAGTCGCCGTCCTGGGGCCGCCGTACCTGGTGCAGGTAGCCGACGTAGTCCCAGGCGACCTTGTTCCATCCGGTGTAGCGGCCGAAGAGGTTCTTACGGTGCATCAGCCGGACCGTCTGTACGGAGGCGATCTTCGAGCTCGGCACCGCACCGACGGTACGAGTGCTCACCGGACGTGATCCGCACGTGGCCGGTACCTGCCAGCAGGCCCGGGTGGGATGCACCCGGGCCTGTGGTGGTCAGAACATCAGTGCGCGAGCGGGGTCTTCGAGGATGCCTGCGACGTCGGCGAGGAAGGTGGAGCCCTTCTCGCCGTCGATCAGGCGGTGGTCGAAGGACAGCGCGAGCGTGGTGATCCAGCGCGGGACGATCTCGTCGTCCACCACCCACGGCTGCTTGCGGACCGCGCCGAAGGCGAGGATCGCGGCCTCGCCCGGGTTGATGATCGGCGTACCGGCGTCGACGCCGAACACACCGACGTTGGTGATCGTGAACGAACCGCCGGCCTGGTCCGCCGGCTGGGTCTTGCCCTCGCGGGCGACCGCGACCAGGTCGTTCAGCGCCCTGCACAGGTCAGGCAGGGTGAGCGAGTCGGCACCCTTGATGTTCGGGACGATCAGCCCGCGCGGGGTGGCCGCGGCGATGCCGAGGTTGACCGCGCCCTTGTAGACGATCTCCTGTGCCTGCTCGTCCCAGGCCGCGTTGATGATCGGCGTACGCCGGGCTGCCAGCGTGACCGCCTTCGCGACGATCAGCAACGGGGAGACGCGCAGCTCCTTGAACGCCTTGTCCGACTTCAGGCGCTCGACCAGCTCCATCGTGGCGCTGACGTCGACGGTGATCCACTCGGTCACATGCGGCGCGGTGAACGCACTGGCAACCATCGCCTGCGCCATCGCCTTCTGCACACCCTTGACCGGCACGCGGGTGTCCTCGCGCCCGCTGACAACCGGAGCAGGCTCGTACGCCGGAACGTCGGCAACTGCCGGCGCCGCCACGTGTCCCTCGACGTCGGCCCGCGTGATCACTCCACCCGGCCCGGTCGCCGTCACTACGGCCAGATCGATCCCCAGATCCTTGGCGAGCTTGCGCACCGGCGGCTTGGCGAGCACATGAACGGACCCGTTGCCCCCAGCAACCGGAGTCGGGCTGGAGAGGGCGGCCGGCGCGGCGACGGGAACCACCACCGGTGCGGGCGGGGCGGCTGCCACCGGAGCCGGCGCCGGGTCGGCGGAGGCTGCGGGCTTGCGTTGGCGGCGTTTGGCATCGGTGGTTTTCGGGCCGTAGCCGACCAGGACCGCAGTACGGCCGCCGGTCTCCTCGGGCTCAGGGATCGCCGGAACGAGATCCTCCGGCGAGGCCTCGGACGACTCGGTCTGCACCGAGATGATCGGCGTACCGACCGGAACCGTCTCGCCTTCCGGCACGAGTAGCTCGGTGACCACGCCGGCGAACGGGACCGGAAGCTCGACCAGCGACTTCGAGGTCTCGATCTCGACGACGGTGTCGTTGAGCTTGACCGTGTCGCCGGGCTTGACCTTCCAGCTGACGATCTCGGCCTCGACGAGTCCTTCGCCGACGTCGGGGAGGCGGAACTGCTGGATGCCCATCAGTACCCCATCACCTTGTCGACGCCGTCCAGCACCCGGTCGAGGTCCGGAAGGTAGTCGTCCTCCATCCGCGACGGCGGGTAGGGAGTGTCGTACCCGGTGACTCGCAGGACCGGCGCCTCGAGGTGGTAGAAGCACTCCTCGGTCACCCGGGCCGCGATCTCCGACCCCGGACCGAACGAGTACGGCGCCTCGTGCACCACAACCGCACGCCGCGTCTTCTTGACGGAGGCGAAGATCGTCGCCAGGTCGAACGGCGCGATCGTCCGCAGGTCGATGACCTCCAGGTTGCGGCCGTCCTCGACCGCGGCCTCGGCCGCCTGCAGACAGGTCTTCACCATCGGGCCGTAGCAGAGCAGCGTCGCGTCGGTGCCCTCGCGGAGCACCTTCGCCTTGTGCAGCGGCAGCGAGGGCGGCGTGGACTCGTCCAGCTCGGCCTTCTCGTGGTACCGGCGCTTCGGCTCGAAGAACACGATCGGGTCGTCGGACTCGATCGCCTGCTGGATCATCCAGTACGCGTCGACCGGGTCGCCGCAGGTGATCACCTTGAGGCCAGGCACGTGCGCGAACAGCGTCTCCGGCGACTCCGAGTGGTGCTCGACCGCGCCGATACCGCCGCCGTACGGGATCCGGATGACGATCGGCATCCTGATCTTGCCCATCGACCGGTAGTGCATCTTCGCGACCTGGTTGATGATCTGGTCGTACGCCGGGAACACGAAGCCGTCGAACTGGATCTCGCAGACCGGCCGGTACCCGCGCAGCGCAAGCCCGACCGCGGTGCCGATGATCCCGGACTCGGCGAGCGGGGTGTCGATGACCCGGTCCTCGCCGAAGTCCTTCTGCAGGCCTTCGGTGACCCGGAACACACCGCCGAGCTTGCCGATGTCCTCGCCCATCACGACGACCTTCGGGTCCTTCTCCATCGCGGCCCGGAGTCCGGCGTTGATGGCCTTGCCGAGAGTGATCTTGCTCATCGCTCAGCCCTCGCCTTCGAACGAAGCGGCGTACGCGGCGAACTGGTCCCGCTGCTCGGCCAGTTGCGGAGTCTCGTCGACGTACACGTTCTGGAAGAAGTCGGTGAGCACCGGGTCCGGCAGCGCCAGGCAGCCGGCGCGCAGTTCGGCGGCGATCTTGTCCCCCTCGGCCTCGACCTCGTCGAAGAAGTCGTGGTCGACGGCGGCGTGCCGGCTCAGGTACGCGTGCACGCGCTCGATCGGGTCCTTGAGCTTCCAGTGCTCGAGGTCCTCGTTCAGGCGGTACTTCGTCGGGTCGTCGGACGTGGTGTGCGCGCCCATCCGGTACGTGTACGCCTCGATCAGCGTCGGGCCGCTGCCCTCGCGGGCCCGCTTCAGGGCCTGCTGCGTGACGGCGTACGTCGCGAGTACGTCGTTGCCGTCGACGCGGACGCCGGGGAAGCCGAAGCCGGCGGCGCGCTGGTACAGCGGGATCCGGGTCTGCCGGTCGATCGGCTCCGAGATCGCCCACTGGTTGTTCTGGCAGAAGAAGACGACCGGCGCGTTGAAGACGGAGGCGTAGATGAAGGCCTCGTTCACGTCACCCTGGCTGCTGGCGCCGTCGCCGAAGTAGGCGATCGTCGCCTCGCCGTTGTCGGCGTCGCCGACCGCGTGGTCGCGCTGCTGGCCCATCGCGTACCCGGTCGCGTGCAGCGTCTGTGCGCCGATCACGATCGTGTAGAGGTGGAAGTTGTTGTCCTTCGGGTCCCACGCTCCCTGGTCGACGCCGCGGAACAGGCCGAGCAGGTTCAGCGGGTTGACCCCCTGACAGAACGCGACGCCGTGCTCGCGGTACGTCGGGAAGACCATGTCCTTCTTGTTCAGAGCCCGGCCGGAGCCGATCTGCGCGGCCTCCTGGCCGAGCAGCGACGCCCACAGCCCGAGTTCACCCTGACGCTGCAGGGCAGTCGCCTCGGTGTCGATCCGGCGAACCAGGACCATGTCCCGGTAGAAGCCCTTGATCGTCTCGTCGTCCAGGTCGAACGTGTAGTCCGGATTCTCGACGCGCTCGCCTTCGGGCGTCAGGAGCTGGACGAACTCGACCTCCTCGGAGGCCTGGGGCGGACTGACGGGCGCCTCGTGCGGCGCGAACACTTCCGGGGCAGGGCCCGGCACAGACTCACTCACATGCACTCCTCGGGTTCGAGCGCGGGATCGCCGCGACCGCAACGTTGCACGGGGCCGGCCCGGTGCGCCGGATGAGGCTTTCGCAGGCTGGTCCGCGTGATTCCAGGGGTTGATGCACTGCTGGCAGTGGACCTCCTCACTGGTCTCACTCCCATCTTGCCGGACACCGTACCGACGAGGTGCCTGATTCGCTAACTGTCTGGACTCCGGCGGGTACGGCGGTACCGAAATCGGTCCTGCGGTGAGACACCAGTCCATCCACTGGTCCTATCGGCACGCTCATATTACAGAGATCTGGCATCTCGACGGCAAGTGTCACAAATGGGTCTCGACGTAGGCCGTCCTGGCGGGAATCCGTGGCTCGGTGGCCGGAAACCGCCTTGCGCGGGAGTCGTGGCGAGCCATAGCGTAAGCATCGTTCTTGCAAAACACCCCTGACAGCCTCGAGGAGGTCCCGATGGTCGCGTCTGCCCCCGCCAGAGTGGTCGAGTCCGGTTCCCGGACGGCCTCGGGCGCGATGATCTGGACCGCCCTCGCGGTCGTGTACGTCGTCTGGGGTTCGACGTACCTGGCGATCCGGGTCGTGGTGGAGGCCGAGATCCCGCCGATGCTCGGGATGGCCACCCGCTTCCTCACCGCCGCGGCGCTGATGGCCGTCGGCCTGGCCCTGAAGTCGGGCTGGCAGCGGCTGCGGATCACCCGCCGCGAGGCGATCGGCGCGGCCACGGTCGGCATCCTGCTCCTGGCCTTCGGCAACGGAGCGGTCGCGATCGCGGAGCAGACGGTGCCGTCCGGGCTGGCCGCGTTGCTGGTCGCCGCGATCCCGTTGTGGCTGATGCTGCTGCGGGTCGGTGGCGGTGAGCGGCCGCGGTCGATGACCTGGGTCGGCGTACTGATCGGGTTCGGCGGGGCGGCGCTGCTCGCGTTGTCAGGTGGCAACACGAGCGCGAAGCCGCTGTCGGTGGCGATCCTCGTGGTCGGCACGATCTGCTGGGCGATCGGCTCGCGGTACGCGCCGCGGCTCGGGCTGCCGCGGGACCCCCTGGTGACAGCGCTCTACGAAATGGTCTTCGGCGGTATGGCGATGGTGTTGCTCGGCGTACTGCGGGGAGAGCCGGGGCGACTGCACCTCGACCGGATCCACGGGAGCGGGTGGATCGCACTCGCCTACCTGGTGGTGTTCGGGTCGCTGCTCGCGTACACGGCGTACTCGTATCTGCTGGCGAACGCGCCCATCTCACTGGTGGGCACGTACGCGTACGTGAACCCGGCGGTCGCTGTGTTCCTCGGCTGGCTGATCCTGAGCGAGAGCCTGACCTGGCAGATCCTGCTCGGCGGCGCGGTGATCATCGTCGGCGTCGCGCTCGTCGTCACCTCGGAGCGCCGGCGCTCGTAGCGGCACTTGGCGCTCTTGGCGCTCGCGGCAAAAAGAAAGACCCGGGCCCCAAGGGACCCGGGTCTCCCACCGCTGCCGATGCGCGCGGCAGCGGGTCTGGCTGCCGGTCGCGCCGCGCCCCGAAAAAACACGGCACGAAACTCCGGCAATGGTTCCAACATATTCCGACGAATCGTGCTATTGCCAATTCGGCAGCCACCGAGCCCACCGAAACAATCTTCCGATTCAACCGGGCATCCGTCACCCGCGCTGACTCAACGACGTACTACGAGCTCGGTTACGGGACCTTCTGTCTCAACTTCCGCTCACTCTCCCGACCGCTTGATTACCGGCAAGTTGCCTGGTCAGCATGGGATTGGTTGCTCCGTCAGGGAACTCATCACCGGACTACTACGGAGACCCGTACCCGGAAAAAAGTTGACGAAAAAGTTTGTAACCGCCCGCGCCAGGTGTCGTTAGCACTAAGACGAATCCGTCAAAACCCGAAAGGAAACCTGGCATAATGCAGGTAACTCGTAAGATCGTCGCCGCTGCAGCGGTGGCGACTGTCGCCACCCTCGGTCTGGCCACCGTCGTGAGCGCCAACGTTCTCGACGACGCCCAGCAGAAGGCGCAGGTCACCGGCCTGGCCGACGCGGTCTCCTCGGCCAGCAAGGGCTACGACGGCGACCACGCTCGCTGGTGGGGCGCGAAGAAGGACGGCTCGCTGGTCGCCATCGACCGCAACGACCTCGGCGCGTTCCAGGCCTGCCACAACTTCGGCTCCGCCACCGGCATCGGCGGCACAGTGCCGGCGCAGGACATCACCGGCATCGTGGGCTGGGGCAACGACGGCAACAGCGTCACCGCCGTCAAGACCTGTGAGCAGAGCAACGAGCAGAACCGCAAGTGGTACAAGGCCGACAGCAACGGTGTCGTCTCCATGAGCGACAACAAGGTCGGCCCGTGGCAGGTCTGCCACAACGAGATCTCGGGCACCGGCATCGGTGGCACCGTCCCGCTGACCAACCCGGTCGGCATCCTGGGCCTGGACAACGACGGCAACTCCGTCGACTCGCTCAAGACCTGCGAGCAGAGCAACGAGCAGAACAACTGACCCTCCCTGGTCAGTGGATGCAGGACCCGAACCAGTCACCTCGGTGGATTGACTGACTCGGAGCACCAAAAGCGGCGCCGGGAGCAAGCCTCACTCCTCCCGGCGCCGCTTCTTTATGCCAGGCCGCGGGCGGGGTCAGTGGTTGCGGAGGTCTGTGCAGGCGCCGTTGGGGAGGGGTTGGGGTAGGAGGGACCAGATGCCGATGGCTGCTGTTTCGGGGGTGGTGAGGGCGCCGGTGGATTTGAGGGTGTGGAAGCGGTCTACGGCGGGGAAGTCGGTCTCGGGGGTGGAGCGGATTTCGGATTGCATGGCGGTGTCTACTACGCCGGGGGCTACGGCGAGGATGCGGCAGCCGTTGGTGGGTTGTTCCTGGCCTACGGTGCGGACCCAGTGCTCTACGGCGGCTTTGCCGGCGTTGTACGACGACCAGCCGGAGTACGCCGTTGTTGCGGCGCCGGAGGAGAGCATGATCAGGTGGCGCTCGCAGGTGAGGTGCGCCGATGCTCGGAGGAACGCGGCTCCGAGGACCTGGGGTGCGGCGGAGTTCAGCAGGACCGCTCGGGTGTAGGCGTCCGGGTCTGCTCCGGCCGCTGGGCCGATCGGTGTGATCGTGCCGGCGTTGTGGATGAAGACCGCGTGGTCTCCGTCGTACGCCGACAGCTCGGTGGTGAAGTGTTCCGCGACGCGGGACCAGTCGGCGGGGTCCGCGAGGTCCGCTTTGAAGTGTTCCGCCGTACCGCCGCGGCGTGAGATGTCGATGACCCGGGCGTCCGGGAACGGCACCGTCGCGGCGAGCGCGGCACCGATCCCAGCCGAAGCACCCGAGATCCAGACAAGAGCGCTCACTGGCGCCAGGTGCGGGCGACGGTGAGGAACAGGTCGTTGGCTTCGGGTTCGCCGATGGTGACGCGGACGCCTTCGCCGGGGAACGGGCGGACCGAGACGCCTTCGGCCTGGACTGCCTCGGCGAACCGCACGGTGTCCTCGCCGAGCTCGAGCCAGACGAAGTTCGTCTGCGACTCCGGGACGTCCCAGCCGGCAGCCTGCAGCGCGGAGACGACCCGCTGGCGCTCCTCGACCAGGGCGTCGACCCGCTCCAGCAGCTCCTCCTCGACCGCGAGGGACGCGATCGCGGCCGCCTGGGCCACGTAGCTGACGCCGAACGGGAGCGCGCACTTCCGGATCGCCGCGACGACCGGCCGGGTGACCGATCGCGTACCCGACCCGGAACCCGGCCAGCCCGTACGCCTTCGAGAACGTCCGCAGGACCAGCACGTTCGGCCGGTCGCGGTACAGCTCGACCCCGTCGACAACCTCGGTCTCCCGGACGAATTCGCGGTACGCCTCGTCGATCACGACCAGCACGTTCGACGGTACGGCGTCCAGGAACGCGAGCAGCTCGTCGCGTCGTACCACCGGGCCGGTCGGGTTGTTCGGCGTACAGACCAGCACGACCTTGGTGCGGTCGGTGATCGCGGCCTCCATCGCCTTGAAGTCGTGGCGGGCCTCGGCGGTCAGCGGCACCTTGACCGACGTCGCGCCGGTCAGCTGGACCGCGATCGGGTACGCCTCGAACGAGCGCCACGCGTAGACGACCTCGTCGCCCTCCGCGACCGTCGCCTGCAGCAGGTGGTACAGCAGCGCGACCGACCCGGTCCCGACCGCGAGGTCGCTCACCGGTACGCCGAACCGGTCCGACAGCGCCTCGAGCAGGTCGACGGCACCCATGTCCGGGTACCGGTTCATCTGCGCGGCGGCCTCGGTCGCGGCGGCGAGCACCCCCGGAAGCGGCGGGTACGGGTTCTCGTTGCTGGACAGTTTGTACGTCGGGCGACCGTCGGAGCGCTCCGGCGGACGGCCCGGCTTGTAAGCCGCGACATCGTCCAGGCAGGCGCGAAAGCGAACCTCGTTGTCAGGGGTCATGCCCGCAGGTTAGTCCTTACCCACGCCCCGGAACCACCCTCCCGGAAGCGACGTACAGCACGCCGTTTGACTCCGGAAACGTCGAGCCTCAAACTGACTGATTGTCGGACAATCAGGGGATCAGGCAAGATCCAATACGTCGTCAGGAGGGTGTCATGGGACAGCCGCTGGAGTGGGGTCGTCGCTATCTGATGGTCCGGCCGGACCACTTCCGGATCGACTACGTGATCAACCCGTACATGTCGACGCAGGACCAGCCGGACCCGGCGCTGACGCTCAAGCAGTGGGACTCGCTGCGGCAGGCGATCGTGGACGCCGGCGGTGAGGTCGAGGTCCTCGCGCAACGGGCCGACTCACCGGACATGGTGTACGCGATGAACCTCGGGCTGGCCGCCGCGGACGGCCGCGCGATGCTCTCGCACATGCGGTTCGAACCGCGCCGGAAGGAGTCGCTGAGCGCGGCCGAGTGGTTCACCGAGGCCGGGTTCCGCCTCGACCGGACCGGCGGGGAGGGCATCGGGCCGCACTTCGAGTCCGGGGACGCGTTCGTGTTCGGCGACAGCCTGGTCGTCGGGTACGGGCCGCGGACCGAGGAAGCGGCACTCAAGCACCTGGCGACCGAGTGGAACATCCGGGTCCGCGGGCTGCGGATCGCCCACGAGGGGATGTACCACCTCGACCTGCCGTTCTGCCCGGTGGACAGCACGCACGCGATGATCTACCCGCCGGCGTTCGACGCCGCGAGCCAGGCCGAGCTGTCCGGGATCGTCCCGGACCCGATCGTGCTCACCGACGAGGAAGCGTTCGCGTTCAGCGCGAACTCGATCGTGGTCGGCGAGACGATCATCATGCCGTCCTGCTCACCGCGCCTGCACGACGTCTTCACGGGCCTCGGGCTGCGCGTCGTCGTACTGGACCTGTCGGAGTTTCACAAAGGCGGCGGCTCGATCCGGTGCATGACGAACCCGCTGGACTTCCCGCTGGCCCCGATCAGCACGCCGGGCGGGGAGCTCGTTCTCCCCGCCTGACCGGCGCCGTGGCCTACTTGCCGGTGGTCCAGATGACGTCGAGGGTGTTGATGTCCCAGCCGTAGCCCTTGATCCATTGGAGGGCCTTCGTCTTGCCCTGGGAGCCGAAGACCTCGATGACGATCGAGATCGCCTCCGGGTTGTTCGGGTCGCTCTTGGACTTCGTGTACGTCGCCTGGAAGCCGTCGCCGACGTACGGGAGCTGGCTCAGGATCGGGTACTTCTGCTTGAGCCGGAACTGGATCTTGTCGTACTTCCGGCCGGCCTCGGCCTCGGCCTCGGCCTCCTGCTCGGGGTTGTTCTTGGTCCACTCCCGGCCCTCGGCGTTGTTGGCGTAGAGGTACATCTTGTAGCTCAGCCGGTCGTTGCCCGAGGTGAACGTCTCGGTGTAGGTCTGGAAGCCACTCCGCGAACCCTCCAGGGTGTGCTTGCCTGCCTTGATCTTGACGTCGCCGTTCGCGGGGATCTCGTGGCCGTCGAGCTTCAGGGTCAGGTCGTTCGGGATCGACTGCACGGTCAGCGTCGTGCTCGAGCCACCGCCGCGGAACAGCACGACGCCGCCGATCAGGATCAGGACGACCGCCAAGGCGACGACGCCGATCATGAACGGTCTCCGGTTCTCATCCAGCATCCGCTGCTCCTGTCCTTGCTCAGCTCGCCGGTTTCGGCGCGTTCTTCAGCCGGTAGACCGTGAAGTTGCCCTCGCCACCGCCGACGTCGTACAGATGGCCGGCCTCCGGCACGTGACCGTGGAGCGAGGCGGACGCCGCGTTGTAGCCTCCACCGTCCTTGCCCCACGGACCGACGAAGAGGTAGGTGTGGCCGGGCCCGTTCAGGATGTCACCAGGCTTCATGCCGCCCGGAGGCTCCCCGTGCCACCAGTCGTACTTCCCGGAACTCTCCAGGTACGTCTTCTGAACGCCGGTTCCCACGTTGGGGTAGTCCTTGTCGGCGCCGCTCATGTGCATCACCGTCGCGACGAAGCGGCCGCAGTCACTGTAGGGGTCGATGCCGCTGGAGCCGTCGTTGAACTTCTCCATCGCATCGACGTACTCCTTCTTGGCGATGCTCGCGTCGACACCGTCGTGACCGTCCTCGGGCCAGGCCAGGTTCTTCGCGACCTCGGCGATGTTGCCGCTGCCTTCGCCGCACCCACCGCTACCGGTGCTCTGCGCGCCCCCTCCGGACGCCGGCGCCGAACCGGCGAACTGGTCGAACACGTGCTGCGCGTTCGCCTTGCGGTCGGCGTACGTCGGGTGGTTCGGGTTCTCGTGCCCGCCGAACCGCTCGAACTTGTCGCCGAACTCGTACGCGGCCTGATCGACCGTTTTCGCCGCCTTGATCGCTCGCCCTGCCACCCCTTCCGCGAGCGGCCCGTCGCCGTTGAGCTGCTTGATCAGGAATTCCAGCTGGTAGCCCAGGGAGG
Source organism: uncultured Actinomycetota bacterium (assembly GCA_963822475.1). GTDB lineage: Bacteria > Actinomycetota > Actinomycetes > Propionibacteriales > Kribbellaceae > Kribbella. Next base: position 1,127,018 of record CAWGHT010000003.1, on the reverse strand, counting down.
CGATCTTGTCGTCCTGGACACCGGCGTCGCGGGACGGGTTGATCATCTTGCCGGCCGGTGTCCACTGCACGATGCCCCAGCCGAGCGGGGAGTTGACCACTTTGTCCGGCGGGGTGACGACGCCCGGAGCCGTGTTCTGCAGGCGAGCCGGCTCCACGCTGGACTCGGCGATCATGTTGCCGACGATGCCCGCGGCCTGCTCCTTGGAGTAGCCGTTCTGGACGAAGAAGTTGAAGGCCTTCTGCTGGTTGTTGGCCCCGGAGAGGTTGCTGTCGACGCAGCTGCACCCGCTACCGGACTCCGACTCGAGCTCGAAGATGTTCTCTTCCGGCTTCGGAACGATGGACCACTTGTTGTTGTTCTCCTGGTCGGCCCACATCTCCCAGTGCAGATGCGCGCCGGCGAGTCCGATCGGGGCGCCCTCGGCGTCGGTGCCCTCGCTGCCCGTGCCGGCGGTGCCGATCTGGTCGCCGCGCTTGACCTTGGCGCCGTTGCTGACGCTGATGGTCTTCATGAACTTGTACCGGGTCTCGACGCTCTCGAGGCGGATCCGGACCTCGTTGTCCTTGGCCAGGACGACCGTGCCGTCCTGGGACGAGTAGACCTTGGCGTCCTCGTCGACCTTGAAGTCGTAGCCCCGGTGAAAGACGGTCCACTCGCCGTCGATCTCGTGCCGGTCGGTCGGCCAGCCCATCAGGGGCTGGTCCTGGGCGTGCTGGGCGCACTGCGCCTCGGCGGAGTCCAGCCCGGACAGCACGCCGAGCAGCATCATCAGGACGATGCCCAACGACAGGACTACCGCCAGAACGAACGCGGCAGCGGTCTGCAGCATCTTGCCGGCGTCCACGCTGTACTCCTCGCTCGTTCAAGTGGGCTTCCCGCGTCGGTCCGCGGGAAGGGGCGGCCACTAGGGAAATGCTGCCCGAAAACCGGGTCATGTGCCGGAAGTTATCCACAGGGCGCCCGCCCAGGGCCGGGTCGGGCGCGACAACGGACCGGGTCTGGACGAGAATCACACCATGTACGAACGGCTGCGGGTGGACCGCTCGACCACGGTGGACCGGGTGGTCGACGCGCTGCGCGCCGCCCTGTTCGCCGGTGATCTGGAGCCGGGTACGCCGCTGCGTGAGCAGCCGCTCGCCGAGGCGCTCGGGGTCGCCCGGAGCACCATCCGCGAGGCGATGACGATGCTGGTCACCGAGGGCCTCGCGGTCCGCGAGCCGAACAAGGGCGTCAGCGTCGCGATCCTGCACCCCGACGCGGTGGCCGACATCTGCCGCGCCCGGTTCGTGCTCGAGTCCGCCGGGATCCGGGCCTGGTACGACGCCGACGAGGCGGCCCGGGAGCGGGTCCGGGAGGCGATGCGGGTGTTCGCCGCGACCGCCAAGGACGGCGCCGACCCGGAGGCGCTGACCGAGACCCACCTGGCCATCCACCGGAGCCTGGTCGCGCTCACCGGCAGTGAGCGGCTGATCGCGACCGCCGACTCGGTCACCGGCGAGGCGCGGCTCGCGCTGGCCCGGGTGGACGCGCTGCGGCAGGACGCGCGCCAGCAGGTCGCGTCCCACCGCAAACTCGTCCGGTTGCTCGAGCGGGGCGAGCTCGACGAGTGCGTCGAGGAGCTCCGTCGTCATCTCGCCGGCGCCGAGGAGTCGCTCCTCGAGGCCATCGCGATGCCCCCGGCCTGACCCTCAGACCAGTCCGTCCGCCGTCACGTCGTACGTCTTCGAGCCGACCCGGAGGCCGGTCAGACGGGCGTCCGGGTCGAGTGCCGCGACCTGCGGGCTCGCGGTCACGGTGCCGTCCAGGGCGACCTCGATGCCGAAGACACCCTCCAGGACCAGGCTGACCCAGGCGCCGGACGACGAGCAGGACCAGTCGATCAGGTACGGGAACTGCGGCGGCGACTTCCGCGCACCACCGGCCATCGGCGGCTGCGCCTCCTCGACGAAGTGCGCCTGACCGCACGGGCCCTGGTTCGCGGACTTGGCGAGACCCGGAAGCCAGTCCAGCAGTACGTCGCCGCGCCCGAGCGCGAACAGTGCGCGCCCCGCGTCCGCCGGCCACGCCGGGTACGCACCGTTCCACTGGTGGTCCGGCCGGACGCTGAACGCGGCATCCGCGTCGTACGGCGACAGCGCGCGCATCCACGTGGGCGTCTGCAGCTCCCGCTGGAAGAACGACACCATCTCGGCGCACTGCGACTCGGACAGGTCGTCCGGGATCGTCGTACCGATGATGTTGAAGTCGTAGCAGTGCCGGACCGGGACGAGCGTGCCGTCGGGCTGCCGCGCGTGCCAGAACCCCTTGCCCTCGACGTACAGCTCGTTGACGTGGCCTGCCTGCGCAGACGCCTCCTTGCGGAGCAGAGCAGCACGGTCCGCGTCACCGGAGCGGTCCGCGATTTCAGCCGCTACCCGCATGCACCAGACATTGGCGGCGTTGAAGCTGGCCACCTCGTGCACGTAGCTGCTGACGCACTCCATCAGGTTGTCGATGCCGCCGTAGTCGGCCAGCGCGTGCTCACCGCGCAGTTCGCGCCAGGCGGTCGCCCAGTCGTGCACGTGCTCCCCGACCGGCTTCGGACCAACGGAAACGTCCAGGAACGCCTCGTCCCCGGTGAAGCGCACGTAGTCGCGCACCAGCCGGGTCATGGCGAAGTCGTTCACGGAGTACCAGTAGCCGACCGGTCCGCCGGTCAGCCACTCGGTGCCGAAATGCTTGTGCGTGTCCAGGTCGATCCAGTGCTCGATGTGCTTCCGCATCGGCTCCGGGTCCAGCAGCGCATGCGTCAGCGAGGACAGGCTGTAATCCCAGATGAACGTCGTGGTCTGCCAGTACCGCGGCATCAACGTGTCGTACGTCCGCCCGAGCACACTGGCCGGGTTGTCACGCCGGAACCAGATGACCCCGAGCACACCCCACCAGTACAGCTTCTGCAACGCCTCGTTGGATGTCTCCAGCACCGGCAACGACCCGCTGAAGCCGTCGCCGGCAGGGTCGAACGCGTCGGCGAGCGCCATGTCCCACACGCCCTCCGCGACAGTGAGAACCGCAGGTACGTCGGCCACGCAAACGTCGAAGTGCTCCGTCGCCTCATCCAGCGACCCGGCCAGCACATGCACATACCCGAGCTGCGCGCGCCCAGACGCGTCCAGCTCGACCGTGGCCTCCAGCATCGAGCGGTCGACCGTCGACGGCACGTCCAGCCCCTGCAGGCTGACTGCAGAGCCAGAGGCACCTGTGCCTACGACACGGCTGTCCACGGCCGACAACGTGTTCGGCTCGGACGGCGGCTCCGGCCGTAGCCAGCCGGAACCTGACCGCGTGGCAGTGCTCTCCAGCGCAAACCCGAGCCGGACAGACCGCCCTGGTGTACCTGATACCTCCAGCTGTACTACGACAGCAGGGCGACCGGGAGCGCATGCAGTGGTCGTCCGCAGCTCCAGGCCGTCGACAGTAGTGGAGCGGACGACGCAGTCCGGCCGCCACACCACCTCGACCGTCCCGCCGTACGAGCGCGCCAGGCGCCCGTCGACGTACAGCTGGCCGGTGATGGTGTCGCCGTGCGAGTACGGCGGGAAGTTGACGCTCCTGATCGCCACGACGTCGTGGTCGACCTGCGCCGTACCCAGGAAGTTGGTGAGCCCGGGCGGGTTGAACATGTCGTCGTACGTGTGGACAAGGACGTCGCTCGCCAGATCGGCGGAACGCGGAATCGTCATGAGGGGTCGGCCCAATCGGTGTTCGGGAGCAGGGGGTACCAGTCCGGGCGGGCCGGATCGCGGTCGTAGGGGTACGGGCCGAGTTCGCGGAACAGTTCGGCGTACTCGGCCAGCTTGTCGCGGTCCAGCTCGACGCCCAGGCCGGGCGCGTCGGGGACCGCGATCGCGCCGTCGGCGTACGGAAGCTTGCCGCCGGCAATGATGTCGTCGCGCAGGTGGTGGTAGTGCGCGTCCGCGGCGAACGACAGGTTCGGTACGACGGCGCCGAGGTGCAGCATCGTCGCGAGCTGGATGCCGAGCTCGCCGGACGAGTGCACCGCAACCCCGAGCTGGAACGTCTCGCAGACGCCGGCCGCCTTGATGCACGGCCGGATACCGCCCCAGAACGTGGTGTCCAGCAGGATCACGTCGACCGCGGGGTCGCGGACGTTGGCGGCGAGCTGCTCGAAGTTCACCACGACGGTGTTCGTCGCGAGCGGGATCGGGGTGTTCTCGCGGACCCGGCGCATCCCGTTCAGACCCCAGGTCGGGTCCTCGAGGTAGTCGTTGTCGAGATCCTCGATGCCGCGGGCGAACCGGATCGCCTCCTCGACGCTGAACGCGCCGTTCGGGTCGAACCGCACGCGGTGCCCCGGGAACGCCTCGGCCAGCGCTCGGAAGCACTCGCGTTCGTAGTCCGGCGGGAACACGCCGCCCTTCAGCTTGTGCACGCTGAACCCGTGCTGGTCGACCAGGTCGCGGGCATGCGCGACCAACTGTTCCGCCGTACGGATCTCGCCCGTGCCGTCGTCGTTCGGGTGCCGGAAGAACAGGTAGCTCGCGAACGGGACGTGTGAGCGGACCTTGCCGCCGAGCAGTTCGTGGACCGGTACGCCGAGCTCGCGGCCCTGCAGGTCGAGACACGCGAATTCGATTGCCGCCAGCAACTGCGTCCGGTTGTTGTACAAGCTCGCGGTCGGGTTGGCGAGCATCCAGCGCAGCGCCTCGGTACGCGCCGGGTCGTGACCGAGGAGATACGACTTGAGCCCGGTGACCGCGGCCTCGGCGCTCTGCCCACCGCCGCCCATCTCGCCGAGCCCGATCAGCCCGTTGTCGGCCTCGACCTCCACGACCGTCCGCACGAAACGTCCCCAGTGCGCTCCGTTGCTGTGCCGCAGCGGCGCCTCCAACGGCATCGTCACCGTTGTCGCGCGAATGTCGACGATCCTCACTTCGCGTCCTCCGGCAGTACGACGGCCAGCCCGGCGGTCAACCCGCCGTCGACCTTCACGTCGGCCCCGGTCACGAACGACGCGGCCGGGGAGGACAGGAAGTAGATGACCTCGGCAACCTCTCCCGGTGTCGCGACCCGGCCGAGCGGGTGCGAGCGGCCCCATTCGGCGACCACCTCGTCCGTCGTCCGGTCACCGGCGAACTGCGCGGCCGACGTACGCAACATCGGCGTGTCCACCGACCCCGGGCAGACCGCATTCACGCGGATCCCGTCCGGAGCGTGATCGACCGCCATCGCCCGTACGAGACTGAGCAAGGCGCCCTTGCCCATCGAGTACGCCGCGACGCCCGTCTGCGCCGCATACGCCTGCACGGACGACACCACGACAACACTGCCGCCGCGCGACATCCGGGGGACGAACGCCTGGCACGCGAAGAACACGCCGCCGACGTTCACCGCCATCACCTCGTCGTACACCGAAGCAGGTGTGTCGACCACGGTCCCGTACCGCTGGACGCCCGCGGCACAGACCAGAGCGTCGACCGGCCCCACCTCGGCGGCGGCCGCCGCGAGAGCCTCGCGGTCAGACACGTCGACAACCAGGCCTGTCACCTGATCGCCCAGGGCTGACAGCGCTGTCGCGTCCCGGTCCAGGGCTATCACCCGGTCTTCGGCGGCGACGAAGCGTTCGACTGCACCTCGTCCGATACCGGCGGCGCCACCGGTCACGACGATTGTGCGGCTACTCATATGTGTCCTCTCAGAACTGGCCCAGGGCGAGGCCCCGGGAGAAGAAGCGTTGGGCGGCGAGGAAGAGGATGACGGTCGGCAGCGAGACGAGCAGGCCGCCTGCCAGCACGGTCGGGAGCGAGGCCCCGCCGTACGTGCTCTGCAGGCCGGTAAGCGCCGGCATGATCGGGCGGACCGAGTCCGACTGGCTCAGGGTCAGGCCGAGCAGCAGGTCGTTCCAGACGAACGTCGCCTGCAGGATGAAGATCGCGGCCAGCGCCGACCCCGCCATCGGCAGATAGATGCTGCGGAAGATCCGGAACAACCCGCCGCCGTCGACCACCGCGGCCTCGAACACGCTGCGCGCGATCCCGGTGAAGAAGTTCCGCATCACGAACGCCGAGAACGGCACGCTGATCGCGGTGTAGACGATGATCATCCCGATCCGGGTGTCGTACAGCCCGGAGTTCGCGTACCCGGAGAACAGCGGCATCAGAATCATCTGCAGCGGGAAGATCGTCCCGCCGAAGATGAACACGAACCACAGGAAGCCGCGCTTCAGCCGCAGTACGACGATCGCGTACCCGGCGGCGGAGCCGATCAGCACCGCGACCACCGGCGCGATCACGCTGTACATCGTGGTCGCGACCAACGTGTCCCCGAGCGCCGCCTTGCTCCACGCGTCGCCGAAGTTCGCGAACAACGAGAACCCGGCAGGCTTCCACACGGACTTCGCGTCGTACCCGTCGACGGACTTGGACGCGTTCACGACCAGCAGATAGACCGGCGCGAGCCAGATCAGCCCCAGTACGACGAGGATTGCGGTCTTAACCCTGCTCACGAGCATCCCCCAACTGGTAACGGAGGTAGAGGATCGAGGCGGCGAAGGTGACCAGGCTCAGGAACAGCGCGATCGCCGCGCCCTGTCCGTAGTCGTTCAGCACGAACGTCTCCTTGTACATGGACAGTGCCAGCGTCTCGGACGACGTACCCGGGCCGCCTTGCGTCATCACCCAGACCACGTCGAACGTCTTCAGGCTGCCGACGATCGAGAGCCCGATGACCACCGTGGTGATCGGCCGGAGCTGCGGCCAGAGGTGGTGGCGGAACAGGCTGAACCCCTCCGCGCCGTCCAGCCTCGCAGCCTCCAGCGGCTCAGCAGGGATCGACTGCAGGCCGACCACGAACAGCAGCGCGTTGACGCCCGCCGCCTGCCAGGTGACCGCCACGATCATCATGAGCGTGTTGCCGGGACCCGCCTGCAGCCAGCCGGTGTGGGCACCCGGGAGCCCGAAGGAACCCGAGTGCCTGACCCAGTGCGCCGTCCGGCTGCAGTACGAAGCCCCAGATGACGCCAACGGCCACACCGGAGATCGCGTACGGCAGCAGGAACGGCAGCCGCAGCCACGTGCCCCACTTGTGCCCGTAGGTCAGTACGGCGATCAGTAGCCCGAGCGCCACGGGCAGTGTCACCATGCCGACCACCCACAGCAGCGTGTTGCCCAGTGCCCCGATCAGATCGGGGTCGCTGAACATCGCCTTGTAATTGGCCAGCCCGGACCACACCGGCGAGGCGAGCCCGTCGTAGTCGGTGAAGCTGACGTACGTCGTCCACAGGAACGGCAGGTACAACAGGAGTGCGACAACCGCGACAGCTGGTAGGCCGAACAGGGGCGCCTTACGCGCCCCCGTCCGGTCAAGGGCCTGATTGCTCACTTCTGCTTGGCCCAGTACGCGTCCGCCTCGGCCTGGATCTTCTGCAGGCCCGGCATCGGGTCACCCGGCTTGGTCACGAACGCGCCGAACACCTCGAGTGCCTTGTTCGCAACGGGTACGGGCGTCGCCTCGAACCACCGGTTGATCAGCCGGTACCCGTCACCGCCGACGTCCTTGTTCAGCTTCGCCAGCCCCGGGTCCTTGACCTCGGCCTTCGGGTTGAACGACAGGTCGCCGCGGGAGTTCGCCCACGCGGTCTGCGCCTGCGGGGTGACCCACCAGTCGGTCCACTTCTTCACCGTCGACGCGTGGTCACTGCCCGCGGCGGAGCAGACCGGTCCGGTCTCGAAGATCATCGACGTCTTCGGCAGATCCGGGTTCACGTTCGGGATCACGAAGAAGTCGTAGTCGGTGCCGGCCTTCATCTTCAGCGTGTTCAGGTTGCCGCTGAACCAGGTGCCGAAGTTGATCATCGCGACGTCGCCGTTCTTCAGCTGCGCCTGCGGCTCGGTCTTCGAGCCCGGGTCGCTGAAGTACCCGGCGTCGATCATCTTCTTCCACTCGTTCATCACCTCGACCACACCCGGGTCGGTGTACTTCGCCTTGCCGGTGGCGAGCGCGTCGTACAGGTCCGGGTCCTTGCCGGCCAGCAGCGTCTCGAACCAGACGAACGAGAACAGGATGTTGGTCTGGTAGAACGGCTTCACGCCGGCGGCCTTGACCTTGTCCGCCACCTGGGTCAGCTCGGCCCAGGTCTTCGGGGTCTGCGTGATGCCGGCCTTCTTGAAGACGGCCTTGTTGTAGTACATCACCCAGTAGCCGGCGTTCAGCGGGACGCAGTACTGCTTGTCGCCGTACGTGAAGTACTGCTTGAGCTGCTCGGGGATGTTGCCGTCAGCAACCGCCTTGGTCCACTGGTCGGTGGTCTCGGCAACGAGCTTCTGGTCCACCAGGTCCTGAAGTTCCTTGCCGGTGTGCCACGTGAACAGGTCGGCCTTCTCCTTGGTCCGGAACGAGGACCGGATGAACGCGGTGTACGTGTTCGAGTCGGAGTACCCGACCGGCTCCATGCCGACGCCGACGTCCTTCTTGCTGGCCGCGCCGACCTGCGTGAACGCGTCCTTCCAGCCACCCTTGTCGTTGTAGAACTTCAGCGAGTCGACCGGCTTGTCCTCCCCTTTCTTCGGAGCCGCGGCTCCGCCACCGCCTCCACAGGCGGACAGTGCCAGCGCTCCGGCGACAGCCAACGCAGTCAGCGCCTTCCGGTTGGATTGCATTGATGCTCCTTCAGCTCAGGGATGCTGAAGTACGTTCGTTGATGACGGCCAGTACGCCGTCCAGGTGCTCGCGGGTGAGCAGTTCGGCCAGGTCCGGGTCGCCGGACCGGACCGCGTCGTAGATCGCGCGGTGCTCGTCCAGGTCGGCCTGCCGGTCACCGTGGATGTGCAGGATCTCCAACTGCTCCCGGACATTCACGACCGTGACCGACTCGACCACCTCGGCCAGCGTCGCGTTCCCGGACGCCTGTGCCAGTGAGCGGTGGAAGTCCATGTTCACTTCGGCCAACTGAGCATGGTCGCCGGAAGCGATCAGCTCGGCCGCGGTGTCCAGGTCCTTGGCCATCTGCTCCAGCGCCACTTCTGCACGCGTCTGCGCCGCCAGTGCGGCAACAGGCGGCTCGATGAGGGCACGGGCCTGCAGGAGCTCCACCAACCGGTCCGGACTCGGTGCCAGCGCCAGGGGGTTGGCCAGGACCAGCCGGCCGACGTTCGGACCGACGTACACCCCAGAGCCGTGCCGGAGCTCGACAGCTCCGGTCGCCTCCAGTCGGCGCAGCGCCTCCCGGACAGTGGGTACGGCGACCTTGAACCGCTCCGCCAGCGACCGGACGGCCTCGAACTGATCACCCGGCGCCAGCTTCCGCTCCGCGATCAGAGCGAGCATGGACGTCGCCAGATCGTCCAGCAAGCTCCGCCGTACGACGCCTCCCGTGGAGCTCACTTGGCCGCCGCCAGGGTGACCGAGACGAACCGCGGGCGGTAGATGCTCACGTCGCCGTACAGCTCGTCGCTGACCAGGCTGTTGACGTTGTAGCTCACCAGCAGCGAGGTGCCGCGTCGCAGGTCCGGGTGGTCGTGGGAGTTGTACGTGATGATGTTCCCGCCCGTCTCGGGCGTCTGGTACAGCTCGACCGGCTTCACCCACGGACCGGTCGGCGAGCAGGAGAAGTACCCGAGGACGCGCTTGCTGAACAGCTCGTTGGTGTCGTGCGTGACCAGCAGGTAGCCGTCGCTCCAACGGGTCACACTGTGCTCGTTGGCGACACCCTGGAGCACCCGGGCGGAGGCGGTCTCGTCACTCGACCAGCCAGAGCCGGTCCAGTACTCCCACGGCTTCGCGGTCAGGTCGTCGCCACGCACCCGGGCGACATGCTGGTACTTCGCTGCCCCCAGGTCCTCGACGCCGTAGACGTACGTGTACCCGCGGTCCCGCAGCAGCCAGCCGGACCACTGCACGTTCGCACCCGACGGAATCGGGGTGAGGCTCTTCAGCTTGAACGTGGTGCTGTCGAACCGAGCCAGGTAGTTGCTGGCCCAGCGCCAGTCCCACTGGCCCGTCCCGGTCTTCTCGAAGCGCAAGGCGACCACGTCGAGGTCACGGCCGGCGTGGCTGGTCTGGGCTGCCCCGAACCAGTACCAGCCGTTGGACGGCGGCGGAACGAGCGCCGTCGGGTTGGTCGCCGTACCGCCGGTGACCGTCTTCAGCTTCGTGCCCTGCTGGATCACGAACGAGTTGTTGACGAACGGTGTGGTGGTCGGACGGGAGCCGTCCGGGTTCACCGGGCCGAGGAACGTGTCGGAGAAGACCCACGCCGTACGGCCACCGGGGAGCGGCACGGAGTAGGTGCTGTCCGCACCTGTCCAGCCCTTCCCGGTGTCGCTGTAGGCGTTGAGCAACCCCTCGGGGGCGGCATGTGGAGTCGCCTGGGCGGTCCAGTTCGTCTGGACGGCACCACAGGTGGAGGCGGCCGCAGGGACCGCGGGCACACTCAGCCCCGCAGCCGTCAGGGACAACGCGAAAAGCAGCCCTCTACGTCGTGACATGAAAATGATCAGATCACTTGGTCATTTTCGCTGTCAACACCTCCACCACTACTTCTTCGCGAGGTCGAGGGGATCAGGGTCGGATCAGGGTGTGTGCCGAGCGTGGTGTTACCCGTCGGGTGGGAGGATCGACGGCATGAAGAACTTGATCATCAGGTTGCTGGTCAACGCGATCGCGTTGGCGGCGGCGAGCTGGCTCGTCTCCGGAATCACCCTGCAGGGCGCGACCACCGGCAAGCGCGTACTGACGCTGCTCGTCGTCGCCGCGATCTTCGGAATCGTGAACGCGATCGTGAAGCCCGTGGTGAAGGTGCTGTCCTTCCCGCTGCTGATCCTCACCCTCGGTCTGCTGACCTTCGTGATCAACGCGGCGATGCTGCTGCTGACGTCCTGGATCACCGGCAAGCTCGACGTCCAGTTCCACGTCGACGGCTTCTGGGCCGCGCTCTTCGGCGCCCTGATCATCAGCGTCGTCGGCATGATCCTCAACGCCGTCCTGCCGGACAAGGCCGAAGTCCGCTAGTGCACGTCGAGATCGTCTGCAGTGGGAACATCTGCCGGTCGCCGATGGGCGAGGTGGTGCTGCGGGCCAAGCTCGCCGAGGCCGGCCTCGGAGACGTCGAGGTGACCAGCTCGGGCACCGGCGGCTGGCACGTCGGCGACCGGATGGACCCGCGCGCGGCGGCGGCCCTCCGGCGCCGCGGGTACGACGGCAGCACGCATCGGGCCCGCCAATTCGAGCGCGGCTGGGACCGGGACCTGATCCTCGCGATGGACTCGGGACATCTCGCGGAACTGCGCGGCACCGAGGCGCAGTTGTTCGCGCGTGACGACGTACCCGATCCGTACTACGGCGAGGACGCCGGCTTCGACGACGTCCTCACGCAGATCGAGAAGGCGGCCGACCAATGGGTCGACCGCCTCCGCGACAAGACCTAGCCCTGGCCGATCCCCGACTTCAGCGTCACGAACCAGTCGGCGGTCGGGTCGAACTCCTTGCCGCCGGCGATCCGCGGGAACTCGATCGCGCGCAGCTCGTCGCCGCGCTCCTCGTCGTGGCCGACGACGCCGGACTCACCGCGCAGCGCCGCGTCGACCGCGTAGTCGGTGCACTCCTTGATCAGCGCGAGGTCGCGGTCGTTGGCCGCGGCCGAACGGCTGAAGTACCCGCTCTTCTGCACCATCGTCTTCTCCGCGCCGATCCGCTCGGCGAACTGCTTCGCGAACCAGGCGCCCGGGTTGATGGTGTCCAGCTTGACGTGCCCGAACGGGTCCCGGCCGACCTCCTCGCCGCGGGCCTCCATCTCGGCCACGATCGACGGTACGCCGGCGCCCTCGGACAGGAAGATGTTGACGCAGTCCTCCTCGTCCATGACCTTCCGCAGCCGCTCCGCCTCGGCGTCCAGGTCGATCGTTGCCTCCGGCACGTATACGGCGTGCACCGACCAGCCGGCCTTGTCCAGGCCGATGCCCGGGTTCCACTCCTGCTCGTCGACCCACTGCTGGTACGCCTCGGCCGTTGCCGCGGTCAACCAGCCGCAGTTCCGCCCCATCACCTCGTGGACGATCAGCATCCGCGGGTTCGACGTGTGCTCGGCGATGATGTTGCGGGCGAACAGCGCACCCTGCTCGGCCGCGGTCCACGCACCCAGGCTCTGCCGGATCGGGATCACGTCGTTGTCGATGGTCTTCGGCAGGCCGACCACGGTCAGGTCGTAGTCGTGCTCGTGCAGGTACGCCGCGAGGTCGGCGGCCGTGGTGTTGGTGTCGTCACCGCCGATGGTGTGCAGTACGTCGACACCGTCCGCGACGAGCCGCTCGGCCGCGACCTGGAGGGCGTTCTGCCCGTCCTGGATCAGGCCGCGCTTCACCAGGTCGGCGGTGTTGGTCAGCTTCACCCGGCTGTTGCCGATCGGGCTGCCGCCGAACTTGTGCAGCACCGACGCCTTCTCCCGCACGTCCGGCGTCACGGTCAGGAACCGGCCGCTGAGCAGGCCGTGGTACCCGTTCAGGTAGGCGATGATCTCCACGTCGGGCGCCACCTCGGTGTAGCGCTCGATCAGCCCGCCGACGGCGGACGACAGGCAGGGCGCGAGCCCGCCGGCGGTGAGCAGGGCAACGCGGCGGACAGACTTGTCGGCAGCCATGGTCCAGGTCCTTCCGGAGACGAAATCGCCACCAGACTAGTGATGCAGACCACTCTCAGCGGTGGTTGGGGTTCACCTTGCGGACAACGGCACGCTGCGTGGCGGGATCGGGGTGGAGACGACGAACGAACTGGTGGTCTGGCCGTGCACCAGGAACTTGTCCAGCACGTCCTCCAGCGCGGCGATCTCGGCGACCTGGACGCGCATCAGGAAGCAGTCCTCGCCGGAGATCCGGTGGCACTCGACAACCTCCGGCGTACGGCCGGCCAGCTCGATGATCTTCGGGATCTGATTGGGGCCGGGGCGCAGCCGTACCCAGGCGGCGACCGGACGGCCGAGCGCGGCCGGGTCGATGTCGATGCGGTACCCGCGGATCACGCCGGACTCCTCCAGCCGCGCGACCCGCTCGCGCACCGTCGGCGTCGAAACGCCCAGCCGGCGGGCCAGCTCGGTGGTCCGTAACCGGGGATCGGCTGTGAGCTCGTTCAAGATCCGGGTATTGAGCTCATCCAGGATCTGACTTCTCGTTTCGGTAAGCAAAACCGCCTCCTAGGCTCCGATCCGTCATGGATCCTCGCAGACCTCGTTCCTACTCTAGTGAGAGTGACAACTCTTATCGAGGCTCCGCCGCGGGCCGGTCGGCTCGCGGCCGGAGCCGCTACCGTCACGGTCGTCCTGTGGGCGTCGTCGTTCGTCGCCATCCGGCACGTCGGTACCGAGATCTCCGCCGGCGCCCTGTCGCTGGCCCGGCTCGGGCTGGGCAGCATCTTCCTCGGCGCCCTCCTGCTGAAGCGGTCGCGGCCCGCCGTACGTCGTTGGCCGACGCAACGCGACTGGCTCCCGCTGATCGCGTGTGGCGTGCTCTGGTTCGGCGTCTACAACCTGGCGCTCAACGAGGCCGAGCGGCGGCTCGACGCCGGGACGGCCGCGATGCTCGTGCACATCGCCCCGCTGCTGATCGCCGTACTCGCCGGAGTCGGTCTCGGTGAAGGCTTCCCGCGGCAACTGGTGATCGGCAGCCTGGTCTCGTTCGCCGGCATCGTCGTGATCGGTACGTCGACCTCGAGCGGCCGCGCCGAGGTGTGGGGCGTCGTGCTCTGCGTCGTCGCCGCGATCTCGTACGCCGTCGGCGTGGTCACGCAGAAGCCGCTCCTGAGCCGTCTGCCTGCCGCTGAGGTCACCTGGCTCGCCTGCACGATCGGAGCGGTCGTCTGCCTGCCGTTCGCGCCCACTCTGGTCGCCGAGGTCCGGTCCGCCGACGCCTCGACCATCTGGTGGATCGTCTACCTGGCAGCGTTCCCGACCGCGCTCGGCTTCACCACGTGGGCCTTCGCGCTGCGGCGTACGAGTGCTGGACGGATGGGGGTCACCGTGTACGCGGTGCCGGTTGTCGCGATCGTTCTGGGCTGGCTGCTACTCGGTGAGGCTCCCACCGTGCTGGCGTTGGCCGGTGGTGCGCTGTGCCTGGCCGGGGTCGCTATCTCGAGGAGGACTGCATGAAGTTCGGTGTGTTCGTTCCGCAGGGCTGGCGGATGGATCTGGTGGAGCTGGCGGACCCGGTCGAGCAGTGGGAGGCCATGACTGCTGTAGCCAAGGCTGCCGACGCAGGTCCGTGGGACTCCATTTGGCTCTTCGACCACTTCCACACCGTCCCTGAGCCCGCCCGCGAGTCTGTCTTCGAGATGTGGACAACCACCGCCGCACTGGCGCGTGACACGTCGCGGGTGAACCTGGGTCAGCTGGTCGGCTGCAACGGGTACCGCAACCCGTCGCTGCTCGCCAAGATGGCCGCCACTGTCGACGTCGCCAGCCACGGCCGCATGTACGCCGGAATCGGTGCCGGCTGGTCGGAGGAGGAGTGGAAGGCGTACGGCTACCCCTGGACGAGCCAGAAGGAGCGGATGGGCTCGTTCGTCGAGTCGGTCGAGCTGCTGCACCGACTGTGGACCGAGGACGACGTGGTGTTCCAGGGGCAGTACCACTCGGTCGACAAGCCGTACGTCGTCCCGCGGCGCAAACCCAAGCTCTGGATCGGCGGCGGGGGTGAACGCGTCACATTGCGACTAGTTGCCAAGTACGGCGACGCCTGCAACGTCGGCACCGGACGGGTCGACGTCATCGAGCAGAAGCTGGCGATCCTCCGGAAGCACTGCGAGGAGGTCGGCCGCGACTACGACGACATCATCAAGTCGACCAGTCTGAACGTCTTCCCGATCGAGGCCGGCGCTGACCCAGTGGCAGCGACGGCCAAGGCACGTGGCCGGTACAGCCTGGAGGAGTTCCGGGAGATCGGTGCCGGCGGGACATCCGGTGCGCTGGCAGATGTGGTCACGTCGAAGCAGCTCAGCGACCACGTGGAGCAGCTGGCCGAAGCGGGCATCGACTACGTGATCTCGTACATCCCTGGCGTCGCTTACGACCACGAGCCACTAGAGCGGTTCGCGGAGGAGGTCGTGCCGCAGTTCAGCTAGATGCTGGTGGATGCCGTCGTACGCCGTCACTGGCGGGAGTAGGCGCTTCGGGACCTTGGTGACGACGCTGTAGTTGGCGTCGACCACGTTCGCCAGCGGGACCTCGCTGACCTGGCTGAGCAGCTGGTACGCGTCCAGCTTGTCCAGTCCGTACAGGTCACCGAGCCAGCGCACCATGTCCACTTGACCGGCCCGCCACGCGTCCTCGAGCGGCCTGCTCGACCCGACCACGGCCAGGTACTCGTTGTTCTCCAGCCGCGGCCAGACCGGTCCGGGCGTCTTGAGCAGATCGACGATCAGTACGACGTTCATCGCGCCCTCGACCGCGGTGCCGCAGGACTCGCCCTCGCCCTGCCGGTAGTGACCGTCGCCGACCGAGAACAGTGCGCCCTCGACGTTGACGTTCAGGTAGCAGGTGGTTCCGGCCCGCATCTCCGGCGTGTCCATGTTGCCGCCGAACGTGTCCGGCACCAGCGCCGAGCGAACCTCACCGCCGGCCGGCGCGACCCCGACCGTGCCGAGCATCGGCTCGAGCGGCAGCGCGATCTCCAGATCACTCCCCTGCGCCTGGAACCCGACCGTCTGGCGAGCGCTGTCCACCTCGTAGATCCAGGTGCGCTCCGGCAGCGGGTCCTGCAGCGTCGCGGTCCGGTCCGTACTGGTCAGGCCGCCGAAGAACGGGATGGTCGCCGACGCGCCCCAGCTGCGGGCCGGGGTCAGCTCGACGAAGTGCAGGACCAGCGTGTCGCCCGGCTCGGCGCCCTCGACGTAGAACGGTCCGGTCTGCGGGTTCACGAACGGCATCGTCAGCGAGGCGCTCGCGAGGTCCGTCGTACTGCGGAGGCTCCCGGCGAACGCGTCCTCGGTCCACAGGCGGAGGGCGGTTCCGGGCTTCACCCGACGTACCGGAGGCACCCCGCCGAAGGTCCAGGCGAAGTCGGCGGGCTCGGGCGTGAATTCGAGGACGTCCACGAGTGGCAACTTAAGGTGTGCAAGAGGTGTTGTGCGAGCGATCAGCGGGTTCTCAGGCGATTCTCACAGAAGCGACCTAGTCTCGGTGACGGAACTTCGAGCGGAGCGGGGCAGACGATGCGGGTACTGGTGGTGGACGACGACCGGGCGGTCCGGGACTCGTTGCGTCGTTCGCTCGAGTTCAACGACTTCGAGGTCGTGACCGCGTCCGACGGCGCCGAGGCGCTCGCGGTGATCGGCAACGTCGAGCCGGACGTCGTGGTGATGGACGTGATGATGCCGCGGCTGGACGGGCTGGAGACCACCAAGGCCTTGCGGGCCGCGGGCAACAATGTGCCGATCCTGGTGCTGACCGCGCGGGACGCGGTTGCGGACCGGGTGGACGGCCTGGACGCCGGCGGCGACGACTACCTGACCAAGCCCTTCGCGCTGGAGGAGTTGCTGGCCCGGCTGCGCGCGCTGCTGCGCCGCAGCAGCGCCCCCGGCGAGGGCGGCCAGCGCGGCGAGGTGCTGCAGTACGCCGACCTCGTGGTCGACGTCGACGCGCATGAGGTGCACCGCGGCGACGTGGCGATCCAGCTCACCCGGACCGAGTTCTCGCTGCTCGAGCTGCTGATCCGCAACCCGCGCCGGGTGCTGGAGCGCGCGGTCATCCTGGACGCGGTCTGGGGCTACGACTTCCCCACCACCGCGAACTCGCTCGAGGTCTACGTCGGCTATCTGCGCCGTAAGACCGAGGTCAACGGTCTGCCTCGCCTGATCCACACCGTCCGCGGCATCGGGTACGTGCTGAGGGACACCCCGCCGTGAGTGAGCAACACCCCGAGCAGTTCCCCTCGTACGCCGACCGTCCGCAGCAACCGCAGCAGCAGCCGACGCAATCAGTGCGGCCCGTTGCCAGTAGCAACGGCAATCGCGTCGCCGCGACCGCTGCCCGGACCCAGACCTGGTGGAACGAGACGCTCCACAAGCTCACGCTGCATGCCCGCGTGACACTGCTCGCGGCGGTCGCGGTCGGCCTCGCGGTGGCGATCGTCAGCATCGCGGCGTACATCACCGTGCGCCAGCAGATGTACCAGAACCTCGACAACAGCTTGATCCTCCGGGCAAGCCAGGCGGCGCAGAAGGGCGTCCTGACCAACCTCACCAACCTGCGGACCGCTTCTTCCGACGCACTCGGCCTGAGCGACATCCGGGTGGGTGTGCTCGGCGCGGACGGCTCCCAGTTCGCCCCGGCGAAGAGTCCGCTGCCGCCGATGGGCGCCGACGAACTCCAGATAGCGCGGAACCAGGGCGACCAGGCCAGCCTGCGAACCGTCGGCGTACGCAACGGCGGCTCACATTTTCGTGTTGTCGCCGTACCTGCTCGCTTCTGTCCGGTCGGGCTGAGTGATGAGTGCCAGGCCGATTCTGACTTCCTCCAGCCCGGGGCTTTGGTCGTCGCGCAATCGCTGGGGCCGATCGATCAGACGCTGCACAACCTCGGCATCGTGCTGTGGGCGTTCGGGCTGATCGGTGTGATCGGCGCAGCCCTCGCGGGTAACGCGGTCGCGCGGTCCGGTCTGCGGCCGTTGGCGCGGCTGACGGGAGCGGCGGAGCACGTCGCGCGGACCGAGGACCTGAAGCCGATCCCGGTGACCGGGACCGACGAGATCTCCCGGTTGGCGATGGCGTTCAACGCGATGCTTGGTGCGCTCGCGCAGTCCCGCGACCGGCAGCGCCGGCTCGTCGGCGACGCGGGCCACGAGCTGCGTACGCCGCTCACCAGCGTCCGCACGAACCTGGATCTGCTCGCCCAGGCGGACAAGCGCGGCGGACTCCGGCCCGAGGACAGGCAGCAGCTGCTGGACGACGTACGCGCCCAGATGGACGAGCTGACGCAGCTGATCGGTGACCTGACCGAGCTGGCCCGCGACACCCCGCAGGTACGGAACGCGGAGCTGATCGAGCTGTCCAACCTGGTCGAGGACGCCGTCATCAAGGTACGGCGACGTGCGCCCGGGCTGGAGTGGCACGTCCAGCTCACGCCGTTCCCGGTCTGGGGTGACGAGCGACTGCTCGGGCGTGCTGTCACGAACCTGCTCGACAACGCGGCGAAGTACAGCGTTCCTGAAGGTACGGAGCAGCGCAGCGACGGACAGCCGGTCGGACACGTGACGGTCCGGCTGCTGGACGGCGTACTGACTGTGACCGACTCGGGCCCGGGAATCGCCGAGGCGGACCTGCCGCACGTGTTCGACCGCTTCTACCGCTCCAGTGAAGCCCGTAGCCGTCCTGGATCGGGACTGGGCCTGGCAATCGTGAAGCACGCGGCAGAGCAGCACGGCGGCATGATCTACGCCCGCAACGTGCCCGGAGCCGGCGCACAGTTCACCCTCTGGCTCCCGCACGCGGCCACCCAGACCCGCTGATCGTTTGCTGACAGGTCCTTGAGAGGATCTTCATGGAGTTCTTCGGTCACTCCGAGGGGATCTTCAGGGCCCTCTCAGGTCCGGCCGACAAAGTACTTGCCATGACCGAGAACCAGCCGCAGCAGCCGCAGAACCAGCCCGGCCAGAATGCACAGGGACCGCAGGGGCCGGAGCGGACGCAGCAGCTGCCGATGTACGGGCAGCATCAGCAGCAGCAGCACGCACCGCAAGGTGGGCAGCCGCGGCTGGACTCGGGGCCGCAAGGGCAGCGGCCGGGACAGTACCCCGCAGGTGGGAGTACTTATCCGCAGTTCGGGGCGCCGGGGACGCATCAGGGGTCGTCTCCGGGCCCGAACTGGCCCGTAGGACCGCAGCCGGCCACGGCCACCGCGGTGAAGCCGAAGCGCCGGGGCGGGCTGGCCGCGGTGGCGCTCACCGCGCTGCTGGTCGGTGCGGCGAGCGGTGTCGGCGGCGCGGCGGTCTACTCGGCGACCAACGACCACACCGCGAACACCCCGTCGGTGACCTCCCCGCTGAACGGCAACCAGGCGGCGCCCGTGTCGGCGCCGGACGGCTCGGTGCAGAGCGCCGCCACGAAGGTGCTGCCGAGCGTGGTGAAGATCGCCGTCGCGACCTCGCAGGGCGAAGCGACCGGGTCCGGCATCGTGATCAGCAAGGACGGCCTGATCGTCACCAACAACCACGTGGTCGCCGGGGCCGGTCAGGGCGCGAAGCTCAGCGTGATGCTGAACGACGGCCGCACTGTGAGCGCCACGGTCAAGGGCACCGACCCGCTCACGGACCTCGCGGTGATCCACGCCGACGCGACCGACCTGACCCCGGCGACCCTCGGCCAGAGCGGCAAGCTCGCGGTCGGGCAGGGCGTGGTGGCGATCGGTTCGCCGTTCGGCCTGGAGGCGACCGTGACCAGCGGCATCGTCTCGGCACTGAACCGCCCGGTGACATCGGGCGACGAGGAGCAGGACAGTACGACAGTCTTCCCAGCAGTTCAGACGGACGCCGCGATCAATCCGGGGAACTCCGGCGGCGCCCTCATCGACCTCGCCGGCCAGGTGGTCGGTATCAACAGCGCGATCAAAACCGCCGGCGGATCGGGACAATCCGAAGGCGGAAACATCGGCCTGGGGTTCGCGATCCCGATCGACCAGGCCAAGCCGATCATCGACGAGCTGGTGGCCAAGGGCAAGGCCACTCATGCGCGGCTCGGTGTGACGGTCGGCGACGCGCAGTCCTCCGACGGGCTCACGAACGGAGCACGCCTCGGCGAGGTTACGTCCGGCGGTGCGGCGGACAAGGCCGGTCTGCAGTCAGGTGACGTCGTCACCGCTGTGGACGGTAAGGCGATCGCGTCTGGGGACGCGTTGGTCGCCGCGGTCCGTTCGCACCGCCCGGGCGATCAGGTGACGCTCACCGTCACCCGCAGCGGCAAACCCCAGTCCATCAAGGCCACCCTCGGCTCCGACAACGGGAACCCGACCGGCTGACCGGACGTCTCACCAGTAGACCGGACTGCGCCGCCCACCGAGCGGCGCAGTCCGTTTTGTGGGGTATTACTAGACGCTGTGGAGATCCATCGGGGGGACGAGCGGTTCCGGACCGCGAGCGAGTGGCTGGACTCGCGGCACTCGTTCTCGTTCGGGGCGCATTACGACCCGGCGAACGTCGGGTTCGGCTTCCTGCTCGCGCACAACGACGAGACAGTTGCCCCCGGCACCGGGTTCGGCACGCATCCGCACCAGGACCTGGAGATCGTCACCTGGGTACTGCGGGGCGCGCTGGCCCACCGTGACTCGCAAGGAAACAGCGGCGAGGTGCACCCCGGACTCGCTCAACGAATGACGGCCGGCAGCGGTATCCAGCACTCGGAGTGGAACGACGGCCCGGATCCGGTCCACTACGTCCAGATGTGGGTCCGCCCCGATCGCCTCGACCTGCCCCCGTCGTACGAGCAGACGGAGCTCGACCTCACCACCGGGGAGCTCGTCCCGGTCGCATCCGGACTCGCCAAGCACGCGTCGTCGACCGCCATCCACCTCCACCAGCCGTCTGCCGGTATGTCGGTCGCTCGGCTGGCCCCGGGCGGCACGATCACGCTGCCCGCGGCGGCGTACCTGCATCTCTTCGTCGCGACGGGTACGGCGAACCTCGAAGGCGCTGAGCTCGGTACGGCGGACGCCGTACGGCTGAACGGCTCCGACGGCGAACGTCTCACCGCCGGCCCGGCCGGGGCCGAGGTGCTGGTCTGGGAGATGTACTAGTCGGTTTGTTCGCTCATGGTCCAGACGTGGCGCAGCGACTGGCCGGCCACGCCCTCCGGGTTCTCGGCGAAACCCTCGACGAACTGGCTCATGTGCTGCTGCCAGCGCTGGTCGATCGGGTCTTTGCGGAGGTACGCGACCGCGGCCTCGAAGTCGTCGGTCACCACCAGATGGAAGAGGTCGCGGCCACTGCGCCAGATCGACCAGTCGCTGATCCCGGCGGTGTGCATCACGGTGATCAGCTCCGGCCAGACACGAGCGTGCTCGATCTCGTAGGCCTCTTCGGTACCGGGAATCAGGCGGCTGTGCAGAGCAAGGCGGGTCACAAAGGAGCAGAATACGCCCGGCGCCGCGACTCTGGAACGCGGTTCCACAATCCGGCTGCGCCGATTCGCGCAGCATCTCGCTCCCGATTCCCCCACCCTCTGACGCCAACTCCCGAGCGGGTCCGCGCGTCGTACTTGGGTGGGTTGAGTAGTTTCGCCCTCGTGGTGTCGTGGCCACACGCCGAAGACTGTGCCCCGGTGTCCATCCGTCGTCGTGCGAGAGTTGGGATTGTGAAGCGAACCACTGCGATCGTCTGCCTGAGTAGTCTGCTGATCACCGCTGGTTGTTCGGACAGCAAGTCCGGCGGCGGCGGGAAGTCCGGGAACGACGAGCAGCAGGCGTCCGGGGCGGTCATCAAGCAGTTCGCCGACGCCTGGGTGAAGGCGTGGGCGCCGAACGGGAAGCCGGACGCGGCCGGGGCGCTCACCGACAACCCGACGGTGTTCGCCAAGCGGCTCGACGACGTCGACAGCGCGCTGGTCGCGAGCACCGTGACGGTCGCCCCGCAGGGCGAGCCGAAGTGCACCGACGGAAGCTGCACCCAGGAACTGGCCGTCGAGGCGCAGTTGCGCGGTATCGGCGCGATGAAGTGGACCAGTACGGCGACCGCGGCGAAGACCGGCGACGCCTGGAAGGTCAAAGCCTCGGGCGACACGATCTACCCCGGCCTCGGCGACGCCAACTACCTCAAGCGGGTCCGCGCGCTACCGGCCCGGGCCTCGATCCTGGACCGCAACGGCGTCGCCCTGACCGCGAACCGGCCGGTCGTGATCGTCGGCGTCACCGCGGGCACCAAGGCCACGGCAGCGACGTACGCCGCGTTCACGAAGTACCTCGACGTCGACGGCGCGAAGCTCGCCGTACGGGCGAAGGCCGCACCGGCCGGGCAGTTCGTGGACGCGATCACGATCCGGGCCGAGGAGTGGGAGGCGCTCCGGCCGACGATGAGCAAGCTGCCCGGGGTGCTGACCATGGGCGGCACGCAGTCGCTGCCGCCGAACGCGACCTTCGCCCGGTCGCTCCTCGGCACCATGAAGACCGCGACCGACGAGACCCTGAAGAACGCCGGCCCGACCGCGTCGGCGCAGGACCAGGTCGGCACGACCGGCCTGCAGTACGCGTTCCAGCAGCAGCTCGCCGGTACGCCGGGCGGCACGGTCGCGCTGCGGGACGGCAAGACCAAGCTGACGATCAAGACCGTCTTCACCCAGAAGGGCACCGCCGGCAAGCCGGTGAAGACCACCCTCGACACGAACATGCAGAAGGCCGCCGAGGCCGCGCTGGCGACCAGCAAGCTGCCGGCGTCGCTGGTCGCCGTCCAGGCGTCGACCGGTCAGATCCTCGCCGCGGCGAACGGCCCGCAGGTGGCCAGCTACAACCGCGCCTTCCAGGGCCGGTACGCGCCAGGTTCGACGTTCAAGATCGTCACCTCGGCGGCGCTGCTCGGTAGTGGGCTGACCGCCGCGACGCCGCTGCCGTGCACGAACACGATCAACGTGTTCGGCAAGACGTTCAAGAACTACGACGCGCTGGCGGCGTACGGCAACGGCACGATGCAGCAGGCGTTCAACCAGTCCTGCAACACCGCGTTCATCTCGCAGCACGCGCGACTGCCGAAGGACGGGATGACGAAGGCCGCGGCGATGTTCGGGATCGGACGGGACCTGAACCTGTCGATCTCGGCGTACGGCGGCCAGGTGCCGGCGCCCAAGGACGACGTCGAAGAGGCCGCGTCGATGATCGGCCAGGGCACGGTCACCGCGAGCCCGCTGTCGGTCGCGCTGATCGCGGCGACGGTCGACCACGGTACGGCGATGAAGCCGGTGCTCGTACCGGGCAAGGACGCCGCCGGCGCGGCCGCCTCTCCGTTGCCCGCGGCAACTGTCGCGGCGCTGCGGACGTTCATGCGCACCACGGTCACCGGCGGTACGGCGAAGGTGCTGGCCGGCAACGGGGCGGTCGCTGCCAAGACAGGTACCGCCGAGGTCGTCGCGAACGGCAAGGTGACCACCAACGCGTGGATGGCCGGCTACCGAGGTGACGTGGCGTTCGCGGTCATCGTGGAAGGCGGCGAGTCCGGCTCGCACACCGCCGGCCCGCTCCTGAAGAGCTTCCTCAGCAGTTTCAAATGAGGACTTCCTGAGAGTTCGCTGAAAGCGCGCCGTGGCGGGGAAATCGTCACTTAGGGTTGCCGGATGGAAAGCTTGGTTTGCCCTAAGTGCCGCGGCGCGATGCGGACGTACGAGCGCAGCGGGATCACCGTCGACCAGTGCGGCGACTGCCGCGGCATCTTCCTCGACCGGGGTGAGCTGGAGCGGCTCGTCGACGCCGAGGCACGGTTCAACGCCCCGCAGCAGGCGCAGCAATCGCAGCAGCCTCGGTACGAGGAGACGAAGCGGTACGAGGAGAAGAAGCGGTACGACGACGACCGGCGCTACGACAACGACCGGCGCGACGACGACCGGCGGTACGACCCGCGGTACGGGAACCAGCACCCGCACAAGAAGAAAAAGAAGTCGTTCCTCGAAGACCTCTTCGACTAGCGGGCGATGATCGTGCCCTGGGCGATCGCGCACAGGGTCGACGTACCTGCGTCATCAAGCGTCGTGAGCTCACACGTGCACGTCGCCTGCCGTTTGCTCGCATAGGCAACCTTCGCCTCGGCCCGGAGCTGCACGCCCCGGGCCGGGCGGAGGTAACTGATCGTGAAGCCACCGGTCAGCACCTCGGGGCCGAGCGCCGTACCGCCGGCGAACGTGAGCGCGTTGTCGGCCGCGTAACCGAGTACGCCGCCGTGCAGGAACCCGTTCTGCTGCAGAAGATCCGGCCGGATCTCGAGCTCGAGCGTCGCCCCGCCGTCCCCGAACGCGGTCACCCGCGCCCCGACCAGCACGCTGAACGGCTGCGCGGCCAACAACTTCTGAGCCACCTCTAACGTCAAGTCCACCACCCCGGCACGATATGCCAGTTGGTGCCGGACCTGGCGTACGGGCTGAAAGTCGCTGGACGGCGCTTTCCGTCGCGTCATACGGTGGTCGGTGGCAGCCGCACGTCGGAAGGACCCTCAGGGAGCGATGTCGACACGTCGAGATAAGGGTTGATATCAGTTCAGCCCCCGCGGTCGGAACGGACCGCGTAGCCGGGACGGACCTCAGCGTCCTCCTGGCCGATCTCACTTGGCGTGAGCGGCCTGCGCTCTGCGCGTTTACGCGTTGACGCTGCCCGGTCCCGACACTTCTCTCGAAACGGTGCATCGACGTGACGCCTGTTCACGACCTGCCGCCTGTCATCGCGGCACAAGATCTGACCAAGACCTACACCTTCCACCAGCAGCGCGCAGGCCTCGGCGGCGCGCTGAAGAGCCTGGTGAGACGCAAGTACGAGACCCGGCTCGCCGTCGACCGGGTCACCTTCTCCATCGGCCGCGGCGAGGTCGTCGGACTGCTCGGCCCGAACGGCGCCGGCAAGACGACCACGCTGAAGATGCTGTCCGGCCTGCTCTACACCACCTCCGGCGACCTGCAGGTGCTCGACCACACGCCGTCGGACCGCAAGCACGACTACCTGCGCCGGATCGCGCTCGTCATGGGCCAGAAGACCATGCTGTGGTGGGACGTTCCGGCGATGGAGAGTCTCCTGCTGCACAAGGACATGTACGGCCTGTCCACCGCGGAGTTCGACCGGAACGTCGCCGAACTCGCCGAGCTGCTCGAGGTCGAGCACCTGCTGAACGTGCAGGTCCGCAAGACCTCACTCGGTGAACGCATGAAGCTCGAGTTGATGGCCGCGCTCGTCCACGGCCCGGAAATCCTGTTCCTGGACGAGCCGACGATCGGTCTGGACGTGGTCGCGAAGGCCCGTGTCCGGTCGTTCCTCGCCGACGTCAACAAGCTCCGCGGTACGACGATCCTGATCACCAGCCACGACATGGACGACATCGAGGCGCTCTGCTCGCGGGTGATGATCATCGACCACGGCCGGCTCCAGTTCGACGGCGGTCTCGACGACCTCGTCCGTACGGCGCAACCACGCAAGCTCGTGCGCGCGACGTACGCGACGCCGGTCGAGGCCGATCGACTGACCGCGCTGGAAGGCGTCAGCGCGGTCGAGGTGTCCGGGCCGACGGTGACGCTCGAGGCGGATCGGGAGCGCGCCGGATCGGTGATGGAGCAGCTGACCCGGCTCGGCCCGCTGGTCGACCTCGACGTCGCGGACGCCGACATCGAGGACATCATGCGCGACCTGTTCCTGCGCCGCAGCACGCTAGGCGACGCGTCATGACTGTATCGATGCCACGCCTCCGGCGCGGCGGGTTTCGTCCGCAATCTCCGCGTCGTACGGCGGATGACGGCGGCCGATATCGCGCAGCAGTCCGTGTACCGCGGTGCGTGGATCATCTTCATGCTGGCGAACATCTGCATG
Organism: uncultured Actinomycetota bacterium; assembly: GCA_963822475.1. Taxonomy (GTDB): domain Bacteria; phylum Actinomycetota; class Actinomycetes; order Propionibacteriales; family Kribbellaceae; genus Kribbella. Next base: position 1,101,502 of record CAWGHT010000003.1, on the reverse strand, counting down.
CCGATCATCTCGTTGCTGATCTGGCGGACGGCACTCGCGAGCGGGGCCAAGTTGCCGGTCGACGAGCGGTACGTCACGACGTACTTCGTGCTGCTCGGATTCGTCACGATGGCGACGTCGTCGTGGATGGCCGGATTCCTCGCGCAGGACATCCGGATGGGCAAGCTGTCCAGCTGGATGATCCGGCCGGCGTCGTTGCTGACCGGGTTCGTCGCGAACAACCTGTCGGAGAAGTTCCTCAAGCTGTTCGCGCTGGTGCCGATGATCGGCATCGTGTGGTGGATCTTCCGCGACTCGATGAACATCCCGGCCGGCGCGGGACGCTGGGCGCTGTTCGCGGTCAGCATCCTGCTCGGGGCGATGCTGGTGTTCACGATCGACATCCTGATCGCGTCGCTGGCGTTCTGGATGGACGACGTGAGCGCACTCGTACAGGCGCGGGTGATCATCGCGAGCGTGCTGTCCGGTTCCGTCGTACCGCTGGCGCTGATGCCGGAGTGGTCGCGCGGATTCGTCGACCACCAGCCGTTCCGCTACACGGTGTCGTTCCCGGTCGAGATCGTCGCGGGTCAGCTGACAGGGCCCGAACTCCTTGCAGGGCTGGGATTGCAGCTCGGGTACGTCGTGGTGTTCGCGGCGATCGCCCGACTCGTCTGGGCGGCCGGGATCCGCGCGTACTCGGCGGTGGGCGCATGAGCTGTATTGAATGCGCGCCTCCGGCGCGCGGGTCATGGGGCTGTGACTCCCGGTCTTCCCTCGTCGCTCTGGTCGCTTCGCTCCCGCCGCTCCTCAGTCCAGACCGGGAGGCCCCATGACCACGCTGGATCGGACCTGGTGGCACAAGCAGTGGCGGCATCTGCGGTTGTGGCGGCGGTTCTTCGCGCAGGCGGTGGTTCGGGAAACTCATTTCCGTGCGCATTTCCTGACCACGCTGCTCGTCGGGCTGGTGCAGCTCGGGCTGGGGATCGTGCCGACGTTGCTGCTGTTCGGGTTCACGGCCGAGTTGCACGGCTGGTCGCGGGCCGAGGTGATCGCGCTGGTCGGTGTGTTCCAGATCGTCACCGGGCTGATGGCGACGTTCGTCGCGCCGAACCTGAACCGGATGACGACGTACCTGACCGAAGGTGAGCTGGACGGCGTCCTGCTGCGGCCGGTGTCGAGCCAGTTCTACCTGACGCTGCGGTGGATCAACGTCGCGGAGCTCACGAACGTCGCGAGCGGTATCGCGGTCCTGGTGATCGGGCTGGTGCAGGCCGATCTCAGCCCCGGAGCCGGGCAGATCGTGCAGGCCGTCGTACTGGTCGGCACCGGACTGGTGCTGCTCACCGCAGTGTGGTCGGCGATGTCGTTCCTGGCGTTCTGGCTGCAGTCGGTGAACCCGATCGGGTTCGTGTTCCTGAACCTGATGGAGGCCGGGCGGTACCCGCTGGTGTTCTTCCCGGCCGCGGTGCGGACGTTCCTGACGTTCGCGTTCCCGGTGGCGTTCGCGACGACGTTCCCGGTACGGGCGCTGTCGGGCGATCTCGGCTGGGGAACCGTGGCCGTCGGGGTCGGGCTCGCGGTGGTGGCGATGCTGCTGGTCCGCTTGCTGTGGCGGCGCGGGCTGCTGACGTACTCCAGCGCGTCGAGCTGATGTGGTTATCTGTGAGCTATGAGCTGGTGGCTCCTGCACGTGGACATGGATCAGTTCATCGCGGCCGTCGAGATCCGGCGGCGGCCTGAGCTTCGTGGGCTGCCTGTCGTGGTGGGCGGGTCCGGCGACCCGACCCAACCACGGCAGGTGGTCGCCACCGCGTCGTACGAGGCCCGTGCGTTCGGCGTGCATTCCGGGATGCCGGTGCGGGCGGCGTACAAGAAATGCCCGGACGCCGTTTTCCTTCCGACGGATCCGGCGGCGTACGACGCGGCGTCGGCCGAGGTGATGGACACGCTGCGGTCCTTCCCGGTCGTCGTCGAGGTCTGGGGCTGGGACGAGTGCTTCGTCGGCGCCGAGACCGACGACCCGGAATCGCTGGCTTTCGAGCTGCGGACCGCCGTTGCCGAGCGGACCGGGTTGACCTGCGCGGTCGGCATCGGCGACAACAAGACCCGCGCCAAACTCGCGACCGGGTTCGCCAAGGAGAAGCGCTCGCACGCCGAACCCTTCGAGGGCGCCGGCCCCGCCACCGGGATCTACCGCCTCACCGCGGCCAACTGGCGCGAGGTGATGGACCACCGCCCCGTCCGCGACCTCTGGGGCATCGGCCCCCGGATGGAACGCAACCTCGGCGAGCTGGGCGTACAGACGGTCGCCGAACTGGCCGCCGCCGACCTCGACGTCCTGAAGAAACGCTTCGGCCCCAAAATGGGTGCCTGGTACGCCGCCCTGGGCCGCGGCCTCGGCGACACCGAGGTCACCGACGTACCCCGCGAACCGGTCTCCCGCAGCCACGAGGAAACCTTCCCCGAAGACCTCGCCGACCGACCCGACGTAGAACGCGAACTCCGCCGCATCGCCCTCACCGTCACCCGCGAAGTCGTAGCCGAAGGCCGCACCATCCAACGCGTCTCGGTCAAAGTCCGCTTCATCAACTTCTACACCCCCATCAAAAGCCGCAAACTGAAATCCCCCACCCAAGACCCCGAACTCATAGCCACCACAGCCCTCTCCATCCTCGAAAAGTTCACCCTCAACCGCCCCATCCGCCTCCTCGGCGTCCGCGTCGAATTCGTCCCAACCACGCCTGAACGACCCGCTATATAACTTTATTCGAAGAAAGTTATATAGTTGGCGGTGTGAACCAACCCGGAGATCTTGAGCTGGCGGTCGGCTGGGAGCCGTCGCCATGGGACGCGGGCGACACCCCGATGTCTCGTCGTGAACGCGCGGAGTCGACGGGCTCCTATCTGGCGTCCGTCCCGCCGGCGATCTCGGGGCTGGAGTTCGACATTCCGTCGGATGTTGCGGCCGGAGCGGAGGATGCGCTGGTCGAGATCTCCCGCTTCGACGCCGAGCTTGCCGCGTCGCTCCCGCGAGCCGACGGTGAGCTCGCGCCGCTCGCCGTCGTCCTGCTACGCACCGAGTCGGCGTCCTCCTCGCAGATCGAAGGCGTCACCGCAGGCGCGAAGGCGCTGGCCATCGCGACCCTGAACGAGTCCTCGGGTCAGAACGCCCTGATGGTCGCCGCCAACGTCGACGCCATGCAGAAGGCGATCGACCTGGCCGACGACCTCAGCACCGACTCGATCCTCGCCGCCCACCGCGCACTGATGCACGACCAGGCCTATGCCCACCCGGGACGGCTGCGCGACGGTCAGGTCTGGATCGGAGGTGGGCCGACCCCACACACCGCGACGTTCGTCCCACCCCGGCACGAGCGAGTGCCTGCCTTGATGGACGACCTGGTCGCCTTCTGCCGGCGTACCGACATCCCGGTCCTCACCCAGGTCTCGATCGCACATGCCCAGTTCGAGACGATCCATCCGTTCAACGACGGGAACGGCCGCACCGGCCGGACCCTGGTCCACGCGATGCTGCGCCGGTCCGGCGTGACCCGGCGGCTGACCGTCCCGGTCTCAGCCGGCCTGCTCACCGACACCGATGCGTACTTCGCGGCGCTCGGCTCGTACCGAGACGGCAACCCCATCCCGATCATCACGCAGTTCGCCCGAGCATCGTTCGCTGCCGTCGGCAACGGCCGCCGCCTGGTCAGCGATCTCACCGGAATCTACGCCGACTGGCAGCAAGTCCTCCCGTCACGGAAGGGTTCGGCTGCCCGTCGCCTCCTGCCGCACCTCCTCAGCCAACCGGCGGTCACGGTCGCGCACGTCCAGCAGCATCTGGACGTGTCACAGCCGGCCGCACAGCGCGCTGTCGACCAGCTTGTCGAAGCCAAGGTCCTGAAGCAGATCTCGACGGGAAAGCGCGACCGGGCGTGGATCGCACGCGAGGTGATCACCGTGCTGGACGAGTTCGCATCCCGCTCCGGCCGCCGCAGCTAGTCCCGTCGCTCAGCGGAGTTGGGCAAGAACCTTTGCCATCGCGTCGTAGCTTTCGTGGACGGCTTTGGGGTTGTTCAGGCGGTGGCGTTCGAGGCGGATTGCGGCTAGGTGGCGGGCCTCGTAGATGCGGGCTCGGTGGGCTGCGGTGGGCGAGGGGTCGAGAGTGCCGTACGAGTCCCAGAAGGCTTCTCGTTCGTCGTTCTTCGCCTGGGCCAAGCGGATGGTCCAGTCTGCGGCGGGGTCGCCGAATTCGGTGCGGTCGAAGTCGAGTACGCCGGAGATCAGTGGTTCGGGGGCGTTCGCGTCGAGGAGGCAGTTCACCGTCCAGAGGTCACCCGTGAGCAGGCGCGGCTCGCGTATCTCGTCCAGCGTCGCGCGGCCCTTTGCAGACAGCTCGGCGGCCTTTCGTACGTCGGCGCCGTCGAGGCCCGCCTGCTCCAGGTCGTCGGCGATCTGCGTGAACGATGCGATCACGACCTCACTCCAGGATGCGTACGACGGGCCGGCCACGCGGCCGAAGTGCGGGCCGCGTACGTCGTGCACGGTTCGGGTGATCGCGCCGAGTTGGCGGAAGAACGTCGTACGGCCGGATCGTGGATACGTGCCGAGGTGCTCCGGAGCCGGGACGCCGGGCAGACAGGTCTGGATCATCCAGTCTCGGTCGATGATGTCGTGCGACCAGTCGACGGCCAGCACCTGCGGCATCAACGGCGCAATCGCCGCCAGCCATGGAACGCTGGCGTATTCGTTCCGCATCAGGTGCACCTCGGACCCGAACTGCACCGCCTCCCGCGGCGCCGCCCGCAGAATCACCGCGTCGTCCCTCCCGGCCAGCTCCACCCGGTACACGCTGTTGTACCCACCGAGCCCCAACTCAACGGCCCGCACCGCCACCACGCCAGAACCGAACGCCCGCCGACAGATCGCCTCGATCTGCGCGGCGGTCAACGCCCGCTGAAACGCATCCGCCGCGCGCTCGATCGCCCGAAGTTCCACCTCCGCCGCCTCAGGTGAGGTTGTAGGTGCGGGTGGCTGTGGTGTTGAAGACGGACTGTTGGTCGGATGCGGAAAGTGTGGAGGTGAGGATTTCCGCGGTGTCGACGACGTCGGCGTACGACGCGGCGAGGAGGCAGACCGGCCAGTCCGAGCCGAACATCACCCGGTTCGGGCCGAAGGCTTCCAGGACGGTGTCGGCGTACGGCTGGAGGTCTTTGGGGGTCCAGGTGGTCCAGTCGGCCTCGGTGACCATGCCGGAGAGTTTGCAGGTGACGTTGGGGAGAGCGGCCAGCTCGCGGAGTTGGGTGGCCCACGGGTCCAAGCGGCTCGCCGATGACGGGTTTGGAGATGTGGTCGACGACGAACGTGAGCTGCGGGAGGTTGCGGACGGCCTGGATCGCGGCGGGCAGGTGCGGGGTCTTCGTGAGGAGGTCGTACGCGAGACCGGCGTCCGCGACAGCGGCCAGACCACGTTGTACGTCGGGACGCAGCAGCCAGTCGACGTCGGGCTCGTCGTGCACCTGGTGGCGGATCGCCTTCAAGTACGAACCGTCCGGACGGGCCTGCAGCGACGCCAGCGTGTCGGCGACGTCGGCAGCGGTCAGGTCGACCCAGCCGACCACGCCCGCCACGAGATCATTGCCAGCGGCAAGCTCCAGGAATTCGACTGTTTCCGCAACCAGGCCGACGGTTTGCACGAGCACGGTCGCACTCACGTCGGCGGCCGCGGCGAGCGGTGCCAGGTCGGCGAGCGAGAAGTTGCGGCGGATCGGGTCCAGCTCCGGTCCGACCATCCACGACTGCTCGCGGACGGTCAGATCCCAGACATGGTGGTGGGCGTCGACTCTGCTCATGCTGGTGTGGTCCCTTCTCAGGCAACGCGCCGATCGTCGATGGCATCAGCATTCCAGTCGATCCCCAGACCGGGTACGTCGGGCGCGACCGCGTGCCCGTCGACGACGGCCATCTCGGACCGGGTGATCGCCCGCAGCTGTGGGATGTGCTCGACGTACCGCCCGTTGGGTACGGCGGCCGTGAGGCTGACATGCAGCTCCATCAGGAAATGCGGGCACACCTCGAGGTTGAACGTCTCGGCCAGATGCGCCACCTTCAGCCACGGCGTGATCCCGCCGACGCGCGCCACGTCCACCTGGACGATCCCGGCCGCGCCTGCAGCGACGTACTCCCGGAACTGCGAGACGGAGTACAGCGACTCCCCCACGGCGATCGGGATCGACGTGGACGCCGCCAGGTGCACGTGCCCCGTCAGATCGTCGGCCGGCAACGGCTCCTCGAACCAGGACAGGTCCACCGCCTCGAACGCGGCGGCACGCCGGCGAGCCTCGGGGTACGTCATCGACTGGTTGGCGTCGACCATGATGTCCAGCCCGGGCCCGACCGCGTCTCGAACCGCCCGCAGCCGCTCCACGTCCTCGTGCAGCCGCGGCTTCCCGACCTTGAGCTTCACACCGGGCCAGCCGGCCTTCTGCGACGCAAGAGCGCCGGCCACCAGCTCATCCGTTGACAGGTGCAACCAGCCGCCCTCGGTGTCGTACAACGGCACCCGCTGCCGGTAGCCACCGGCCAGCCGCCACAGCGGCTCACCGGCCCGCAGGCACCGCAGGTCCCACAGGGCGGTGTCAACGGACGCCAGAGCGAGTGAGCTGATCGCACCAACAGTCGTGGCATGCGTGGACCAGAACAGGTCGGACCAGATGGCCTCCACGTTGCGGGCGTCCGCACCGACGAGTCGCGGCAGCAGGTGGTCCCGCAGCAAGGCGAGCACGGCTGTGCCACCGGTGCCGATCGTGTACGAGTACCCGAGCCCGGTCAGCCCGTCGGATGTCGACAAGGAGACGAAGATCGTCTCCTGCTTCAGGAAGGCCTGGACGGCGTCGGTGCGGACCGTCTCGACCTCCAGGTCGACCAGGTACGCCTCGGCCCGGACAATCGCAGAGCTCACCGATTTCCTCCAAGATCCTATAGGATATTGCGTACCTGATGCTCCCGCTTCACACTGGACCCGTCAAGACGGACTGCGAGTCGGGCAGAATGAGGCTCAACGCCCAAGGAGCACAGTGCGGGAGGAGCGGGCGACAGTGACGGATGCGCACGTGGGCCTGGCGGGGCAACTCGCCCGCCTGCCGCAGCGACAGGTGCTGAGTGACGACGTCTACGAGACGGTCAAGGGCCTGATCATGGACAGCGTGGTGGAGCCGGGCACCCGGTTGAACATCGATGCACTGACCCGTGAGCTGGGCATCTCACAGACCCCGATCCGGGAGTCGCTGGCCCGGCTGGAGTCCGACGGGCTGGTCATCAAGGAGCCGCTGCGCGGGTACCGGGTGTCGTCCCGGCTGACCCGCGACGAGTTCGACGACCTCTTCGAGTACCGCCTGCACATCGAGCCGTGGGCGGCCGGGCGTGCCGCCGAGCGGTCGGGCGCCGACGACCTGGCCCGGCTCAAGGCGGAGATGCTCAGCTACACCGACGTACCGGATCGTCCGTCGTACGAGAGCTATCGGGCGATGGCCGCGCACGACCAGCGGTTCCACGACCTCGTTCTGGAGCTGTCCGGCAACGAGACCGCGCGGCTGTCCTTCCAGCGGACACACTGCCACCTGCACCTGTTCCGCCTGTACTACGGTGGCGGCATCGCGACGAAGGCGTTGCGAGAGCACAAGGCAGTGGTGTCCGCCGTCCGGAAGGGCAACCCGGAGGAGGCGGCCGCGGCGATGCGGTCGCACATCGAGGCCTCCCGCGCCCGGCTGCGGCCCTTCTTCGACCAGACTGATCCGTCCTAGGGAGATATCTGTGGAATTGCTGCGCCTCGGCGCGGTCGGCGAGGAGCGCCCGTACGTGCGCGCCGCCGACGGCACCGTTCACGACCTAAGTCCGCTCACCGCCGACATCGACGGGGCGTTCCTCGCCGCCGACGGCATCGCCCGGACCCGCGCCGCGCTCGAGGCCGGCGAGCTCCCGGTCGCCGATACCGAGGGCCTGCGGGTCGGCGCGCCGATCGCCCGGCCGGGCGCCGTGGTCTGCATCGGCCAGAACTACGCGGCCCACGCCGCCGAGTCGGGCGCTGAGCCCCCGAAGCAGCCGATCGTCTTCTTCAAGCACCCGAACACGGTCGTCGGCGCGTACGACGACGTACTGGTGCCGCGCGGCTCCGCGAAGACCGACTGGGAGGTCGAGCTCGCGGTCGTCATCGGCAAGGAGGCCCGGTACGTCGAGACCGACGAGGACGCGCTCGCGTGCATCGCCGGGTACGCCGTCTCGAACGACGTGTCGGAGCGCGCGTTCCAGATCGAGGTCTCCGGCGGCCAGTGGTCGAAGGGGAAGTGCTGCGAGACGTTCAACCCGCTCGGGCCTTCGTTGGTCCCGGCCGACGAGGTCGACCCGACGAACCTGAACCTGCGCTCGTGGGTGAACGGCGAGTCGCGGCAGGACTCGAACACGCAGGACATGATCTTCTCGGTGGCGGCGCTCATCCGCGATCTCTCGCAGTACATGGTGCTGAGCCCCGGCGACATCGTGAACACCGGTACGCCGGAGGGCGTCGCGCTGTCCGGCCGGTTCCCGTACCTGTCGCCCGGCGACACGATGGAGCTCGAGATCGACGGCCTCGGCCGCCAGAAGCAGTCCCTCGGCAAAGCCTGAAAACTGTCCCCGGCCGGTCTTAGGGTCGGCCGGGTGACCGACTACCTCGCCGATATCAGCAGCTCGTACGACACCGTCGCGCCGTCGTACGCCGAACTCGTCGTGACCGGCGCCGACTGGGAAGACCCCGCCTTCGACCTCCTCGCCGAGCTCCTGCCCAGCGACTCCAAGGCCGTGCTCGACGTCGGCTGCGGACCGGGCCGGACGACCGGTCTGCTGGCTGCGCGTGGGCTGGCAGGTCGTCGGGATCGACCTCTCGCCCGGGATGATCGAGGTCGCCCGTCGCGATCACCCGGAGCTCGACTTCCGCGTCGGATCGATGACCGCGCTCGACGTACCGGACGACTCGGTCGCCGGCGTCGTGTCGTGGTGGTCGATCATCCACCTCCCCCGCGACGTCGTCCCGCAGGCGTTCGCCGAGTTCCACCGCGTGCTCGCCCCCGGCGGCGTCCTGCTGATGGGTTTCCACGTCGGCGAGGAATCGAACCACAAGACGTCCGGGTACGGCGGCCATCCGATGAACATCTACGTCCACCGCTGGACCGGGCCCGCCCTCACCGAGATCGCAGTCGCCGCGGGCTTCACGCCGTACCTGGATCCGGAAATTCCCGAGGACCGGCTGTTCTTCCGGAAGTAGCCTCTGCGCATGACTTCTCGCGTGCGTACGGTGACGTTCGATGCCCACGACCCCTACGAGATCGCCGGCTTCTGGCTTCAGGTCCTGAAGGCCGAGCGCCCCGACGACGACCACCCCGGCGACCCGTACGCCGCGGTCCCGGCCGACGGTCTCACCGTGCTGTTCGAACAGAACAACGACGAGAAGGTCGTCAAGAACCGCGGCCACCTGGACCTCGAACCCGACGGCCCCCGCGACGAGGAGGTCGCCTGGCTCCTCACCCTCGGCGCGACCATCGCCCACGACCACCGCAACCCCGACGGCACCGGCTGGGTCACCATGCAGGACCCCGAAGGCAACGAGTTCTGCGTCCTCCGCAGCGCAGCAGAACGCGCCGCGACGAGCTGACCGAGGCTTACGCCGGGATCGACGGGGTTTCGCCGGAGAGGGTGAGACGCCATTCGTTGTCCCAGGCGTGGATGGTGACCTGGAAGCCGTCGCGTTCGGCGGTGGCTCGATGGTGGCCGTTCTCGACCGGCGCGACGACGGCTTGCCAGCCGCGGGCAGTCAGGGCTGCTGCGGCGGCGGCGAGTTCGCCGGCCGGGTCGGTGACGGACGGGTCGCCGTTCTCGACGGTGATCGAGCAGATCGTGTCCGGACCGCTGCCGTCGGACAGTACTCCGGGGTTCACCGGGCCGACGTCGTGGGTCACGACGCCTTCGTAGCCGGGAACGGCGCCTGCCGCCGCTGCGAGGAGCTCCGCGCGGAGGAAGTCGCGCGCCTCGGTCAACGTCATCGTTCGGGTCCTTCCTGTGTGCGGGAACGTCGGGTGCTCTCCAGGACGGCCTTCCTCGACGGCGTCGAGGCGACCGTGCGCAGCGTCGCGAGCCCGTCGAACACCTTTGAGATCGGTACCGCCGCCTTGGACTGCCCAAGCGTCCGTAACGGGCCCGCCCAGGAGGTGCCCAGCACTCGGCTCTCCTCCGCAGGCGTCGTGCGGGCCGCCAGCGTGATCGCGTCCAGGTCGCCGCGGATGATCCGGCCGACGTTCGTCATCGACTCGCTGTTCTTGTTGAAGTAGCCCATGTGCCCGGTGATCTGGACCTGCTCGTTGTCGGTCTCGATCCGCACGACGTCCGAAAACGACGCCGGATCCGGCCCGTGCTGTTCGGCGTACGACACGTAGTCCCCGCGCGACCGTGCCACTGCGAAGAGCTCCGTGCCGGGCGGTGTCATCTGCGCGGCAGAGGTGACGCTCGGGTCGGCTCCGGGGCTGCCGGTCAACAGGTACCGGTGCGCGCGAGCCCCTTCGAGCATTGCCCGGGAGACGACCTGGGCGCCGTAGCTGTTCCCGATCAGCGTGACCTTGGCGTCCGGCGCGATGACCGCGAGGCCTTCCTGGAAACGGCACAGCAACGGCGCGGCCGCACGAGAACTCTCGGTGGATCTGCCCTCGGTCAGCCCCAGCGGCGCGTCATACCCGAGCCACACCACCGTCGCCGTACCCGGGCCGGCTTCCTCACCGATCTCCTTCGCCCGCACCGACTGCGCACGCACGCGCTCCAGGTCGTTGTTCATCCCCGGCACCAGTACGGCGATGTTGCGGGCGGTCCGAAGATCGCCCTGCACCTCGATCATCCGCCCCTGCCCCTCGGGCTCGATGAGCAGGAACTGCCGAGGTACGACGACCTCGACTCGGTTCCCGTCGGCGTCGACGTCGAGGCGTTTCCCGGCCGGCTGGAGCATCTCGTTGATCGTCACCAGCCGCCGGCGCTGCGCAAGGGTCGCTTCCCGGCTCTCGACCAACGCGTGCAGTCGCTGCTGTGCGGCCACCAAGATCAGGTGGTTGGCCCGGTACCGCAGCTCGGGCGGCGCACCCTCCAAGGCTCCGACCTGCTCAGGACGACTCTCCGCCAGGGCCTTCGCCGTCTGGCTGGGGAGCGACCGGAAGAACGCGTCGACCTCGCCGACCGCCAGGTCGTGCGGCAGGTCCCGCACCCGCAGGATCAGCGCATCGAGGTCCTCGGACATCGCTCACCTCACGAGACACAGGGACAAACGCTTGCCAGTGCATCGTAGGCGACGTACGGATCCTTCTACAGATCGTCGACGTACGGCGTCTGCCCGGTGATGGTCAGGCGCCAGTCGGTGGTTTCGGCGGTGGCGGTGAGGTCGTAGCCCTGGCGGCGGGCAGTCAGTTCGTGGCGGCCTTCGGCGGGCTCGGAGACGGTGACCTTCCAGCCGCGGGACTCGAGGGTTTCGGCGGCGAAGCCGATCTGGGCCTCGGGGTCGGGCGCGGTGGTGGGGTCGCCGGTCTCGACGGTGATCGTGCAGACCGACTCGGGGCCGCTCTCGTCGGACAGCGCGCCCTGGCCGACAGGGCCGACGTCCTGGGTCACCGTCGGTGTCTGGTCGGGGACGACAATGGCCGCCACCGCGAGGAGTTCCGAGCGGAGGTAATTGCGGGCTTCGGTCAAGGTCACGCTTCCGTGATACACCGTGCAGCCAAGCGCCGCGAGGACACGCCGCGTTTCGGTATCAAGAAACGACCGGAGTCTCCCCGGTGAACGTTATCCGCCAGTCCGCCGACCACGCGTGCACGGCGACATCGAAGCCGTCCCGGGTGGCGGCGACCCGATAATGACCGTTCTCCGGAGGTACGACGTCCGCGGTCCAGCCGCGGGCGCGCAACGCCACGGCTGCGGCGTCGACGGCAGCCTCCGGGTCCGGCGACCGCGGATTGCCGGTCTCGACGGTCACCCTGGAGACGGTGGCCGTCCCGCGCCCGTCGAACAGTACGCCGGGATTCACCGGCCCCGGGTCATGCGTCACGACCGGCCGCTGATCGGGTACGACGGTCTCCGCCACCGCCACCAACTCGCTCCGCAGGAACTCGCGCTCGCCCGTCATCGCTGCCGCCCTTCCCGTCCCGCACCGTTCGGCCGCCCTGCAGCAGTCTGTCCGGCGGCCGCTCCGGCCGATTCCTTCGACGGTTTGGTGAGGGCCACAACCCCGTCGTACACCTTGGACGCCGCCCCGGCGACAGCGTTCAGCGCGCCGCCCCACGACGTACCGAGGAAGAGCTTGGTCTCGGCGGATCGGCTCGTGTTCGTGGTCGTGATGGACGTCAGGTCGCCCCGGACCACGCGCCCGATGTTCCGCAACGCTTCGCTGTTCGGCCGGTAGTACTCGTTGTGCCAGTGCACCGACACCGGGTCGTCGGCGACGCGCGGATCGCTGGTCGCCATCCGGATCGCGTCCGAGAAGTTCGCCGGATCGGGGCCGTGCCACTCGGTGTACGAGACGTAGTCCCCCGGGGCGCGCTCGGTGTACAGCCGGGTCGGCGGCTGCACGAAGTCGGAGGCCTCGTCGACGTACTTCGCGATGCCCGGCGAGCCCGTCATCACCAGCTGCTTCGGCCGGGCGCCCGCCATCACCGCCTGCGCGGCCACCTCGGTGCCGTACGAATGCGCGACCAGCGTGACGTCCGCGTCGTCGGCCTTCAGCTCGTCGACCTCGTTCATGAACTCCGCGAGCCGCGGCCCGGCCTCGATCGCCGCGTCCTTGCTCGCCGCCTGCACCAGGCCCTGCGGCGAGTCGTAGTCGAGCCACACGACAACCGCCGTACCCGGGCCGGCCTCCTGCTTGATCAGGTCACCGCGGTCCGACTGCCCGCGGAACGTGTCCAGGCTGTTTCCCATCCCGGGCACCAGCACCGCGACGTTCTTCGCCGCCTGGAGATCGCCGAGGACCTCGACCGCACGACCCTGCCCCTCGGGATCGACCTTGAGGAACTGCCGCGGCCGCTCGACCTCGACGACGTTGCCTTCGGCATCCACCGACGTCGTCTTGACGGGCGTCAGCAGTTCCTTGACGGTGTCCAGCCGCTTCAGCTGGTCGTCACTCGCCGTGCCGGCGTCGGCGGCGGCCTGCAGCCGATCGCGCGCCGCGACGAGCACGGCATGGTTGGCACGGAACCGTTCGGCAAGCTGGTCGGACTCAGTCATCGTGACTCCCCGTGACAGCCGGTCACCTGGGCGTGCAACCGGGCCAGTCGCAGTTTGTCAGGACTGAGGCGTCAAGGCCAGCGACCAGTTGCCGGAGTGGTACGAGAGGTTGACCGTGGCCAGGGGGCGTACGTCGACGTGACGGAGCGACTCGGCCGGCGCGTCGACGACGTACAGGACGATCGCGCGGACGATCGCCGGGTGGACGACCGCCAGCGCGGAGCCGTGCTCCCGCGCCGCCAGGTCGCCCAGCCAATCGGCGACCCGGGCGAGCACGTCGTTCTCGGTCTCGCCGCCGGGCGTGGCGGTGTGCGGCCGCTCGAGCCACGCCGGGGTTCGCGATGGCTCGGACGCGAGCAGTTCCTCCAGCCCGCGTCCGGCCCACTCGCCGTACTCACGGTCCCGCAGCGCAGGCTCCACCACCGGGTCGTGCCCGAGTACGGCGGCCGTGCGTACGGCGGCCTGCTCCGGCCCGGCGTACACGGCATCAGCGGACAGCTTCAGCTCGCGCGCCGCCTCGACACTCGCCGGATCGGGCTCGGCGTCACCACCGAGCACGAGTCCGCGCAACGCGGGCGTCAGGGCGTGCGCGAGCACTGTGAGAGCCGTCAAGCGGCAGCCACCTTCGATCGGATCGGCCGGCGGTCCACCGCGACCGCATACCCGAATCCGAGCAGGAGCCACAGCGTCGCCTGCGTACCGAGCGAGGCGAACCGGAACTGCCACAGCAGCGTAGCGGGGAACGTCTCCGGAACCTCGTTGATCCGCGGCAGAATCAGGTACGCCGCCACGACGGTGACGACCAGCCCGACGACACCACCCGCGAGCCGGGCGACCTCGCCGTACCGCGAAGCCCACCGGGACAGCGCGACGCCGGCCCAGACCGCGAGCAGGCCGATCACCAGGGTCAGGAGATAGGTGACCGTACGGCGGGTGATCGTGTCCGGATCACCGACCGCGGGCGGGTTCGGCGGGTACTTGAGGAACGGGACCAGCACGATGCCGACGAAGCCCGCCGCGGCGAGACCGAGCGCGGCGTACGCGTCGTTCCCGGTCCGGAGCTTGCGCCGGAGCAGCGTGAACGCGACGGCGAACAGTCCGCCGAGCGCAACGCCGTACAGGCTGGTAGCGAGGAACAAGCCCGCCCGCTGACCGTCACGGCTGACGAGCGGCTCTTCCTCTTCGGCGGCAGGCTCAGTGCTGTCGCCATGGTCATGGGTGTGCGCGTGACTGCCGGCCTCTTCGATCGCGATCGCCGCGTCGACACGCGGCTCGCCCAGCACGTAGGCGAACGTTCCGGCCAGCAGGCCGGCGAAGAGTCCGACGATCAATCCGCGCACCAGGAGCGATCCGAAGGTGCGCATGTCGTCTAGTGGCAGGGCACGCCGAGAAGGTGGCGACCGTCGTGCATCAGCTCGTGCAGGTACATCCCGGACCGGGACACCGCACCCTGGTCGAACCCGACCAGATACGCGAGCAGCAACATCAGGCCGACGCTGAGCAGCGCGGCGGCGAGAAGCTTGGGAGAGAGAGCCGGTACGGCGACCGACTGGGCAGGAGCTGCCATCTGAACTGACCTCCTGGGGAAGTGCGCGTCCCCTTAGAAAGGCTGCGATGCCCGAGCGTCCTGACTTACGAGCCGAAACTCGATCACAGTGGCGCGGCCGCGCCGGCTTCTCACCGGCTTCCCTCATGGCACCGCAGGTTGACCCTCGAACCGTAGGGTCCCGCCCACCCCCCGGTCAACGCACCACGACCCCCCGGTGACCAATCCCACCCCAACCCACGAAAGGTGGATGCAGTCAGCCCACGCGTGCTTCGCGGGCGCTCGCCTCGTCGCTCCGCTCCTCACCGCGCCCACTCCGGGCGCCGTTTCCGTGTTCCGTCCTACTGCCAGGAGCGTTCTTCTGGATTCCAGGTGCCGTTGGTTCGCCGGCCGTTGAGGATCTCGCTCAAGCAGGTATCGCAGAACGCCAAGGCTGCGTTCAGATCCCAATACTCTCGTGGGTACTGCGCGAACCCTGCAGCCGACCGGGGAAACCCGACCACCCAGCTTTCACTCGGCGCGCGGACACTGTCCGGCAGTTCCATTTGGCGGCGCCCGGCTTCTCGTCGAAGAACCGTCGACAGCCGGCCGGCGTCGAACGGGATCGCTGCAACGATCCGGACGACATCGGCCAGGTCGCGGTAGCGGGTTGATGCCTCGTCGCGGTCGTCGCCGTGCAACTCGTAGAGAGCGCAGATCTTGTCGGCCAGGTGATGTTCGATCGGGGTAGTGGGGATCGACGGGAGATCCCGCAGAGTCTCGTGTTCGATGATCGGCTTCAGCGGCACCTGGTCAACCGCTGCGTCGAGGTGTCGCCGGGTGCTCAGGTCGATGCTGAAACTCTCGAACTCTTGACCACCCAAGCGGGCCCGAGCCTTTACCTTGGCGGTTTCGATGCCGTACCCGTAGGGGTCGGCTTCCCGATTGATGGTTACGGCGTACAGCTCGAACTCGAACGGATCGCCGTGGTGCGGTCGGCTGGAAAGCTGCCGGAGTTCGGACAACGCGTCTTCGGGACTGGTCCACGGTTCTTCGCGGGCGAGGTCGACATCCTGGGTGAATCGGCCGCCGCCGGTTCGGATCAGCAGAGCGTTGCCGCCCAGCAGTACCCAAGGAACGTCGGGGTTCTGGAAGATGCGGCTGAGGAAGATCGTGAAGATGTACTGCTTGCGGATCGGATCGGCTGCGACGCCACGATTCTTCGCCTCGTTGGCCAGCTTGGTTCCCAGCGACTGCCGCAGGCGGTTCGCTTCCAGCTGGGTCAACGGTTGCGCCATCGTCGGCCTTCCTGTTCTGCCGAAGACGGCATCTGCTTGTTCGTCTTGAGTCACTGGGGAAGGTCGAGCTTCGGTGCGAGTTGCCGGAATTGCTTGGCGACGGCTTGGCGGACGAGGTTGTTGAGTTCAGGCGCGACTGCTCGGAGGAACTCCTCCTGCAACTCGGGGGCCATCAACTCCAGGATCCGGGTATCAGGTCGGTAGCCGGTTGCTTTCAGTAGATCGGCGAGCAGAGCGTTCCCGTCGGGGAATCCGAAACGCCCCGCCGCTGGCTCCAGTGCCTTTACGAGAGCGGCGGAAGCGACGTTGTGGGTGGTGAGAGCATCTCGGACCACGTTGGCCAGGTGGTCGAAGTCGGTACCTCCGGTGGCGAGGTCCTTGACGGTACGGGCGACGGTCGTCACCGGCAGCCCATTGACCAGGGTGATGTCTTCGTCCGGCAGGTCGCGTTTGCGGTACCGGGTGTCCGGCTGCGTGGTCTGCCGACGTACCGCGGTAGCGAATTCGTACTTGGAGGGCAGTAGGTCACCGAGCCCGTGCACGGCTGCCGCGGACTCACCAGACACCACGGCCAGCGGCTGGCTTCCCGCCGGCGTACTGCCGGTGGCCAGCCAGGCTGCCCGCAAGCCTTGCAATGGCCCGGCGTCGGTGGAGGGAAGCGCATAGACGCCGTGGCGCACCCGTTGCACGGTGCCATGGTCGGCCAGGCGGGACAGGTGCATCTTGGACACACCTGCTTCGTGGGCCTGGGTGGTGGTCACCAGCCCCCACTGGCTGGAACCAAGAACCTCCAATGTCCCCAACACATCGACAGCACGCACAACAATCACCTCCCGATACTCTGATAGTAACACCCGATCGTTACTTTCAAAGTACCAGCGATCAACTTCGGTTACTTCACAAGCAGGACACTCGCCGTCCTGTCACAGTCCCTCCGCCGGCGCTCTGCCACCCCAGGCAGATCGCTCGGCTAGCGGGTTGTTTCACCGGTGGCGGGTTGTAGCGGGCCAGCGGTCAAACAACCCGCCATCGGCCTGTGATGCGGTCCCTGGACGCGGCTTGGCTGGGCGGTTCGGTGCGGATGGTGGGTGGCAGCTCGCGGATCACCGGCGGCTGTCGGGGCGGTGTCCCAGTCGGCGGATGAGGGCTGTCGGCGCGACGGCGTCGCATTTACTCTGGGGGGATGCCGTCCGCTCATCATTTGTTTGCGTTTGCGATTACCGCGTTCATCATCATCGTTGTGCCGGGGCCGAGTGTGTTGTTCATTGTTGGGCGGGCGCTGGCGGTTGGGCGGCGGGAAGCTGTGCTGACGATGGTGGGGAACACGCTTGGTGCGGCGGTTTTGCTGGGTGGGATCTCGGTTGGGCTGGGGACGTTGATCGCCGCGAGTGCGGTCGCGCTGACCGTGGTGAAGCTCGTCGGTGCGGCGTACCTGATCTTTCTCGGGGTGCAGGCGTTTCGTTCGCGGAAGTCGTTGGTTGACGCGATGCGCGGTACGGCGAAGCCGAGCACTACCCGGCGGACCATTCGGCAGGGGTTCCTGGTCGGGGTGACGAATGCGAAGACGGCGGTGTTCTTTGCTGCTGTGCTGCCGCAGTTCGTCGACAAGGGGGCCAGTGCGCCGGCGTGGGCGCAGATTCTGGTGCTCGGGCTGATCTTCATTCTGATCGCGCTCTGCTCGGACAGCGTCTGGGCGTTCGTGGCCGGTACGGCGCGCGAGTGGTTCGCCCGTTCACCGCGCCGGCTCGAGCTGGTCGGTGGCACCGGCGGCCTGATGATCATCGGCCTCGGCGCAAGCATCGCGGTCACAGGTTCTAAGGAGTAGCAGTACGGCGCCCTGCGGGTACGCCGAGGAGGGCGAGTAGGGCCGGGAGGCCGAAGGCGACGAGGTACGCCAGTACTGCGGAGTGCGGTTCCATTGCTGCGAAGAGCGATCCGCCGATGGCGAGGATCGTTGCGGTGGACAACGAGTCGCTGAGCTGCAGGGCGGAGCTGTTGGCGCCCTGTTCGTCGCGTTCGGAGTACTCGAGGACCAGCACCGACAAGGTCGGGAACACGGTTCCCATGCCCAGGCCGGTCAAGCTCCAGCCGAGGATGCCGACCAGCACCGGGACGTCCGGGTCGAGCGTCAGCGCCGCCGTGACGATGCCGATGAGGATCGCGACCATGCCGGCCTGCAGGAAGACCGCGTGGGAGAACGGCTGGTTCGGCCGGCCGCGGTACCACGACGCGGCGGACCAGCTCAGCGCGCTGACCGTCAGCACGAGACCGGCGAACGCCGGCGACAGGCCGCGTTCCCGGGTGAGCATCAATGGCAGGAACACCTCGGCACCGAACCCTGACGCCGCCACCAGCCCGCGCAGCGCAACCACCGACGGCAGCCCGCGCCCGAACGCGAACGTCCCGGACGGCAACAGCCGCGGCCCGAACACGACCACCCCGGCCAGACCGACCACGAGCAGCACGATCTGTACGACGCCACGCTGCTGCCCGCCGTAGTGCAACAGCCCGACACCTACCGCGGCCGCGACTGCCCACAGCGCCCGCTTGTCCCACAGCCTCCCCGGACGTACGTCGTACGCGCTCCCGCGGGCCAGACCGGGACGCATCACGAGCGCGGCAGGGATCGCGATCACCGGTACGGCGAGGAAAACGATCCGCCAGTTGGTGTGCTCGACGATCAGGCCGGCGATCGCGGGACCGACGAGGGACGGTACGACCCAGCCGGTCGCGAACGCGGCGAAGATCCGCGGGCGGAGGCGGGCCGGGTACAGCTGACCCACGACGACGTACAGGGCGACCGTGAGCAGGCCGGAGCCGAAGCCTTGGATGATCCGGCCCGCGACGAGGATCTCCATCGAGGGCGCCAGGCCCGCGATCAACAGGCCGGCCAGGAACCACGCCGTACCGTGCCAGAGCGGACGGGTCGGGCCCTTCAGGTCGCTCCAGGTGCCGGAGACAACCATCGCGACCACACCGGAGGCGAGCGGGCCGCCGAACGCGAGTGCGTACAGCGGAAGGCCGTCGAGCGCCTGTGCGACGGTCGGCATCGCGGTCGCGACCGCCAGGGACTCGAACGCGACCAGAGTGATCAGCGCGACCATCCCGACGGTCAGCGCGCGGTACTGCGGTGAAAGGACGCCGCCTGTCTCGACAGTTGGCTCGGCAACGGTGGTCATGACGACGACCATCGTTGCTCAAGTGCACTTTAAGTCAACTAGAGAACCGCGGCGAGAACCAGCGCGAGGATCGGCGGCACCGCCTGGGTGGCGGCGGCGCGGAGCATCCGGCGGTCGGAGGCGAGGAGCACGATGCCCGCGCCGGCCATGCACGCGCAGGCGAACAGCGCGATCGCGTGACCCTTGTCGCCACCCCAGACCAGCCCGCCGAGCGCGCCGATCGCCAGGAACAGGTTGTAGAAGCCCTGGTTGAACGCCCACGGTCGAACAGCCTCGACCTCGGTGTCCTTGACCAGGAACCGCCGGTAGGTGCTCGGCTTCCGGAACAGCACGCTTTCCATGGCGAACACGACCACATGGAACACACCCGCGACACCCACGAAGATCTGCGCGATCACGCTCATGCCCGGAAGGTACCGCTACGCCCGCCAATCCGTGGCGAAGGCGCGCGCTGGGTTGGTCCGGAACACGGCGTCGGCGATGTCCGCACCGAAGTACCGCGTGATCCGCGGCCTGAGGTGCGTCAGGAGGTACGGCATCCCCGGACCCTCTCCGGTCGCGGCCCGGGCGCGCGCCGTCGTGGTGTCGCCGCCGAGCAGCAGGCGGTCCGCGTACCCGGCGTCGATCAGCGCCGCGAGGC
Organism: uncultured Actinomycetota bacterium; assembly: GCA_963822475.1. Taxonomy (GTDB): domain Bacteria; phylum Actinomycetota; class Actinomycetes; order Propionibacteriales; family Kribbellaceae; genus Kribbella. The sequence goes on along the minus strand of CAWGHT010000003.1, from coordinate 1,081,597 downwards.
AATCGGTCAGCCGTGGATCGGTCGCGTTGTTGCCCCGCGACGGCCCGTCGAACGCCAGCCACGCACCCCGCTGCGCCAGCTCGAGATGCACACGGTGATCGGGAAACCGGTTGAGATGCCCGAGAATCACAGCGCCCGGGTGTACGTCGAGTTCGTCGACGAGGAGATCGAGTACGGCGTCCGCGGCGGAACCGAGCTCGTGATGGATGGCGATCGACGCGTTGGTCGCGTGATGAGCCTCGGCCGCTGCCCGCATCACGAGCTCGGCATGTCCGTCGAGGACGTGGAATCCGCCGGCCACCTTGATCAGCCCGGCGCGGACCGGGGTGTCGCCGATGCCGGTCGTCAGCTCGCGGACGAAGATTTCGGCGAGCTGGTCCTGCACCTTGTCGACGTACCCGTCCGGGTAGTGCTCGCGCCGGTGCATGCCGGTCGCTGCGACGATCGAAACGCCTGTGCTGGTTGAGATTCCGGGCAGGAGACCGGCTTGCCGGTTCAGCCCGTGCGGGGTCCATTGCACGATCGCCTGGCCGCCCGCATCCGCGAACGCCCGTACCTCGGCAACCGCTGCCGCCTCGTCGTCCAGCTCCTGCCCCGGGAGCATGGCCGAGCGGAAGAACAGGTGGTCGTGCGAGTCGGTCACGCCTAGCGCTTCCGGCACGAGATCGTTCAAGACCGTACGGATCCGCATCAGAACCTCTCTGTCAGTTCACAGCACCAGCAAAGGTACCGTCTGCTCAACCGCGGAGGGCGGTCAGTACGGCGAGCACCCGGCGGTTCACGTCGGCTGACGGCTCCAGTTGGAGCTTGCGGAACAGGTGTGCGCAGGTTGCCTCGACGGTGCGCTCGCTGATGTGGAGCTCGGCGGCGATGGCCGAGTTGGACCGGCCCTCCGCCATCTGGCCGAAGGTCTTCGTCCTGAGCTTCAGCCGGAAACGGTTCGAGGCCCTCACCGACCAGCAACGAGGCTGGATCCGGGATGCGGCGGAGCGAGCGACGAAGGCCTCTGTCGACGCCACCTACGAGGAGTCGCCCATCGCCGACGCGATGTGCAGCGACGGTGTCCGTTTCATCAGCGCCGCACCAGGTGAGGTCGCCGGCCTGCGCAGGAAACTGCAGCCTGTACTCGACGGGCTTGCGGCCGACCCGACGAGCGGGCCGATGCTGAAGGAGATCCAGGCCATCGCGACGGCCAATCCCCTGGCTGACGTCCCGAACGTGCCGGAAGCCTGCCAGCGGACCGGCAAGGAAGCTCCTGCACCCAAGATCCCGCAGGAGGTCTCCGCGCTGCCGAACGGTGTCTACCGGGTAGAACTCACCACCGAGGACGTCCTCGCCGCGGGTCTGGACAACCACGACGGAAATTCGGGGACCTGGACCCTGACGGTGCGGAACGGGACGTTCGAGAGCCGCTGCCGACCCATCGGCGACCCGAGCGATGACTGCGGTGGCACCATCACCGACGGTGTGCTCGCTGCCGGAGATCTCCGCGGCACCGATCACCACGTCTGGCTCGTGCCCAAGGGAAAGGACCGGCCGTTCCACCTCACCTGGGCGGTCGACGGCAACCGTCTCACCTTCAGCCAGCCATCCAGCGCGTACGGGTCCGAGATGGACATCGAGCCGTACCAGAAGATCGGCTAGGACTGCCGGCGCCGGCACGGGACGGTGGCAGTCACCGTCGTACCGGCTCCGGGTGGACTCTCGACCCGGAGCCGGCCGGCGAGAACGGCCAGTCGATCGGCCAGGCCGGTCAGCCCCGATCCGGACGCGTCGGCTCCACCGCGCCCGTCGTCGGTGATGCTGACCTGCAGCAGATCGCCGGACCGGCGTACGTCGATCGTGATCCGGCCGGCGTCGGCGTGCTTGGCCGCGTTGGCCAATGCCTCTGAACAGACGTAGAACAAGGCGGTCTCGGCGTCGGCGTCACCGGCAGCGTCGTCGCCGTAGCCAACCGCCACCTCGGCCGGAGCTCGTGCGGCCAGGATCTGCAGGGCATCGCGTAGCCTCCCCTCCCCGAGCGTCGCGGGCGGAATGCCTGCCACCAGGTCGCCGATCTCTGCGATCGCGGTTGCGAGTTCTGCTTCCACAATGTCCAGTGCGGTCGCGGTCCCGACCTGTACGTCGGCCAGTTGAGCCTGGGCGTCGCTCAAGAGGGCCGCCACGTTCTGCCGCAGCTCTTCCGCCACCTCCTCCCGCTGACGGTCTGCGGCTGCGACGACGCGCGCACGCGCTGCCTCGAGTTCGCGCAGTCGGGCGAGCTGCTCGTCCTGCAGCCGGATGTTGGTCACCGCCAGCCGCACGGCTGTCTCGACCGCCCGGGCTGTGAGCGGATCCTCCAACGCCGCCGACTGATGCGCAACGACAGCGACCGGTACGTCGGCCTCACTCACCATGAGCAACTGCCGGTCTGCCTGTCCACCGGCGAAGTCCTGCCAGCGGTGGACTCTGAGGCTCGGATCGCCGAGCGCCCCGCCGAGTACCGAGGCGAAGCCGTCAAGCCCGGTCAACGGCCGACTGACCAGGACCGCGTCGGCGAGCCGTCGCCGTACTCGGAGCGCCGACCAGTACGCGACGGGGAAGGTCACAGCGACCAGTCCGAGGACGACCTGGTAGTCGAGGAGGGCGAGCGCCGGATCGAACGATTCCTTGCTCTGGGCGAGCGACCAGCTGAAGGAAAGTGTCACCGCCACCGCGCCGGCTGCCGTCACCGGATACCACCGAGCGCTCGGTGGGCGCGTCGCGGCGTAGACGGCGACCAGAGCGAAGAGCAGAGCCACCCCGGGTTGCGGGACGAGGCCGAGAGCGACCACTCCCGCGAGCGCGGCCACCAGCCAGGCGAATCGGCCGCGGATCAGGCCGGTCGGAAATGCCGCCAACGCCACTGCAAGCACCGCCTGATGCAGCGGGAGCGCCTGCACGAACAGAGATCCGAGCAGCCAAGCACCACCTACGACGGCAACCGGCACTCGCTGACGAGCCGGGCCGGTGGGCAAGGCCCCGGCAAGGATGAAGGCGACACCGACAGCGACGTCCACCGCCGTTCGCCATCCGTCGACCTGCGATGCCAGGTCTGCCCTGCACGGCCAGCATCGCCAGCCCACCTGTTGCGACCACCCCAGCCGCGAGCCTGACCATGCCTCCGACTGTCGCCCCGCCGGCGTCCAACAGCAAGCGCAAGGCCCAGTCGGAGTGACTGGGCCTTGCAGTGGGTCAGCGACCTCGGCGGGAGCTGCCGGCGCGCGAGCCTGCGGAGAACGCAGCGGCTCCGGCGGGACGAGCCGCCGATCCCGGAGTGCTCGTGGAGTAGCTCTTCGGGCCGCCCGCGCCGGCGCGGGACTTGGAGCTCCGCGAGCCACCGGTCGTACGAGTCGCCTGGCCTGACCGCTTGCCAGTCGCCTGCTGAGCGGGGCCCGAAGCGCGCCGGCGGCGATTGCCCCGGCCCGATCCGCTACCGCCCGCGACGCGTTCCTCCTGGACCGGCCTGGCCGTCGGCGCGACGAAGATCCGTTCGCCCGGGGCCAGCTCGGTCAGCAGGGGGTGATCGGCGCCGAGCTTGGTGACCTTCGCAGCGATGCCGGCCTTGCGGGTCAGGTCGCGGACGTCGCGAGCCTGGTCGTCGGTCATGAGGGTGACCACGGTGCCCTCGGCGCCGGCGCGGGCGGTGCGGCCCGAGCGGTGCAGGTACGCCTTGTGCTCGATCGGCGGGTCGGCGTGGATGACCAGCGTGACGCCGTCGACGTGGATCCCGCGCGCGGCGATGTCGGTCGCGACCAGGGTCCGCGCCGAACCGTCGGAGAACGCCTCCAGGTTGCGCGTACGGGCGCCCTGGGACAGGTTGCCGTGCAGCTCGACCGCGGGGACACCTTGGGCGATCAGCTTCTTCGTGAGCGACTTGGCGCCGTACTTCGTCCTGGTGAACACCAGCGAACGACCCGGTGCGGCGGTCAGGTCGACCAGGACCGGGAGCCGGGTGTCGGGCTGGACGTGCAGGACGTGGTGCGTCATCTGGGAGACCGGCGAGCGGGCCGAGTCGACGCTGTGCGTGACCGGGTTGGTCATGAAGCGCCGCACGAGAACGTCGACGCCGGCGTCCAGCGTGGCGGAGAACAGCAGCCGCTGCGCCGTGGCGGGCGTTGCTTCGAGAATCCGGCGTACGGCGGGCAGGAACCCGAGGTCGGCCATGTGGTCGGCCTCGTCGAGCACGGTGATCTCGACCGCGCCGAGCTTCGCGTGACCGGCCTGGACGTGGTCCTCGAGCCGACCGGGGCAGGCGACGACGATGTCGGCGCCCTTCCGCAGGCTGGTGATCTGCGGGCCGTGACCGACCCCGCCGAAGATCGTCATCGAGCGCAGGCCGAGCGTGTCGGCGAGCGGTGTGATCGACGCCTGGATCTGGGTCGCGAGCTCGCGGGTCGGAGCGAGGATCAGCGCGCGCGGATGGTTGGGACGGCGCTTGGTGCCGCTGGCCGCGAGCCGCGCGAGGACCGGCAGGACGAACGCGTAGGTCTTGCCCGACCCGGTCCGTCCGCGGCCGAGAACATCCTTGCCGGCCAGCGAATCCGGCAACGTGGCCGCCTGGATCGGGAAGGGATTCGACACGCCGGCGGCGGCCAGCGTGGCCACCAGCCGATCCGGTACGCCGAGCTCCGCGAAGCTGCGGTTGTCGGGGGCAACCGTTTCGGTCACCTCGTCATCGTTGCTGACGGCAACTTCGAAGATCTGCTCAGGGGCAGCGGACTGCTGGTTGCGGGCGGCACCGGAACGGCGCCTGCGCCGCGGCCGTGACTGCCCGGCCGGCTTGTCGCCGGCGGGCTGACGGGACTGGGGGGCGGATTGGTTGGACGTGGTTGTAGACGTGAGGCGGCGGGCCGCCATAGTGGTACTCCAAAAGTTCGGGGGTCGTCCTGCCCGGCGCGGCCGGTAGGGCCGCGGCGCGTGGTGGTCGACTGCTGGCGCACAGTAGTTGCGCTCACCGGCCCGAGGCAGAACTGGGCGGGCCGTCGGAACAAGCTTACGGCACAGCGGGGCCGTTTCTTACGGGACGCTCGTCACACGGGGTAGGTTCTGCGGGTGACGGAACAGTTTCGGGTCGACCCACCGACGGTCGCCGACGAGCGGGCATTGCTGCAAGGGTTCCTCGATTTCCAGCGCGGGACGCTGCTGTGGAAGCTCTCCGGGCTCACGGACGAGCAGCTCGTCCAGCGCGCCGTGGAGCCGGCCAGTCTGTCGTTGATCGGACTCGTCCGGCATATGAGCGAGGTCGAGAAGTACTGGTTCCATCGAGCGCTGGCGGGCCACGACTCGCCCCCGAAGTACTGGAGTGCCGAGTTCCCCGACGGCGACTTCGACCACGTCGATCCGGCGATCGTCGCGGAGGACCTCGAGGACTTCCGCCAGATCGTCAAGACCTCGGACGCGCTGGCCGCGAACTACTCGCTGGACGACACGTTCCTCCGCCCCGGCCAGGAGCCGCTGCACTCCGTGCGCTACCTCTACAACCACATGATCCAGGAGTACGCCCGCCACAACGGCCACGCCGACCTGCTCCGCCAACGCCTGGACGGCGCGACCGGCGAGTAGTACCTACGGCTTGATCGAGTTGATCAGGGCGACGACGTCGTGGGTGACGCCTCGGACGCCCGGGATGCGGGTCAGGCGGAGCAGGCGGTCCACGAGCGGTACGGCGCGGTCGATCAGGGCGCGGCTCCGGCGTACGTCCTCGGACTGGTCGTGGACCCAGAACAGGACCACGCCCATCTGGAGCAGCCAGAGCAGTTCCGGGAGCTCGGCCTTGAGGTCGGCGGCCAACTTCAGGTCGGAGCCGTCGATGACCCGCCGGAAGATCTCGACACTCGCGTCCCTCGCCGGACGGGATTCCTCGCTGAACGGCGACAACGGGCTGCGCGGATCGGCCGCCGTCTTGAAGAACGTCCCGGCGAACTCGTGGTACGGCGCGGACACGTCCAGCCAGGTCCGCAGTACGCCGGCCAACCGCGGCACGAACGCCTTCTCGGTCGCGAGGATCGGCTCGACCGCCTCGCGGTGCTGGTCCTGCAGCAGGTCGTAGTACGCCTGCATGAGGTGATCCTTGGAACCGTAGTAGTAGTACGCGTTCCCCACCGATACGCCCGCCTCGTTGGCGATCGCGCGCATCGTGGTCTTCCCGTACCCCTGCTCCCGGAACAACCGCAAGGCGGTCGACAGGATCAACTCGCGCGTCTGCTCACCCTTCGCGGTCGCACTGTCCGTCACACCCGTCAGCGTAATCACCTCCACTCATCCGCCGCAGCCCCGCCGCCGCCTGAACGATCGCCCGCGCCACCGGCCGCATCGCCGGACTGGCCAGTCGTACGGCGGTGTGCCGGTGCTCCCCCGTGGCCCACAGACACACGATCCAGGCGCGATCGCCGACGTACACGGACCCGTCGTCCGCGATCACCGTCACGTCCCGCAGCGTCGCGTCATGGTCCAGCGCGGGGTAGAGCGTCCGCGCATCCGTCGACCCCGCCGCGACGAACCGCAGACGCACCACCCCGCCGTACCCGTCCGGCGCCGGATGCTGTGCCGCCAGCCAGTCCTTGAAGCGGCGGCACAGTCCGCAGTGAGCGTCGTACAGAACCGTCAACTCACGCATGGCTCGGTGGCCTCAACATCTGTGGCTGGCCAGCCTGCACGATCCATCTGGCCTCTGGATGTTGTCGTTCGGCGGCACCGGCGGGCGGGTCATGCTGTCGAGCCGGCTGCGCGTCCGGATCTTGCTGAAGATCCACACGTTCGTCAGGTGCACCGCCCCGAGCACCAGCATCACGATCCCGAGCTTCACGCTGAGCTGCTCGAACACCCCGCTCGCGTCCACCACCGGGCTCTCGCTGCGCAGGAACAGCGTCACGAACCCGAGGTTGATCAGGTAGAACCCGACCACCAGCAACCGGTTCACCGCGTCGGCGAACTCGGCGTTGCCGTGGAAGACGTCGACCAGGAAGATCCGCCCGTTCCGGCTCAGCGTCCGCGCCACCCAGATCGTCAGCGGCACGGCGATCAGCAGGTAGACCAGGTACGTCGTGACTGTCATGTCCATCTTTTGTCCCCACTCTTGAACACGTTCAACTCTTCCGGTTCTGACCGTACGCCGCTCTTTTGAACATGTTCAAGTCCGATGTCACGTGATCTGGATCTCGCCTGGGTCAGAATGGCGACCATGACGACCTGGGTTTTCGAAGGAACCGTCCTTCCCTCCGGCGACACCGCCCGCCTGACGTTCGGCCAGGACCCGTCGGGCGAACAACTGCCCGGGCGGTACGCCGTACCGGGTCTGGTCGACTCGCACTGTCACCTGACGATCGCGGCCGGCCCCACCGGACCGGTCCTGCGCGGCGCGGACTTCGCCGCCGAGCGACTCGCGGAACTCGCCGACGCCGGGGTGAGCGCGGTCCGGGACGTCGGCGGCAACCGCGAGGTCACCCTCGAACTCGCCCGCACCGCGGACCCCGACCGCCCGCTCGTCCTCGCGGCCGGCCGGTTCCTCGCCCCGAACGGCCGGTACTTCCCGGCCGCGTACGAGCCGGTCGCTCCGGACGACCTGCTGGCCGCGGTCGAGGCCGAGATCGCCGACGGCGCGACGTGGCTGAAGCTGGTCGGCGACTTCCCCGAGGTCGGCCCGGACGGCCCGATCCGCGGCAGCAAGATCGCGCCGTCGTACGAGATCGAGGTGGTCGAGGCGATGGTCGAGCTCGCCCACTCGCGCAACGTCCGCGTCGCGGCGCACGTCAACACCGACCACGTCAGCGAGCTGATCCGGGTCGGTATCGACTCGGTCGAGCACGGTACGGTGCTGACCGAGCAGGACCTGCAGGCGCTCGGCGCGCGTGGCGGCGCGTGGACTCCGACGCTCTGCGCCTCCGTCAGCCCGAGTCCCGACGAGACCCCGGAGCGCAAGGCTCGGCGCGAAGGACGATCGGCGCACCTCGCCTCGGTCCTCCCGCTCGCCGAGCGGTACGGCGTCCGCGTGCTGACCGGATCCGACGCGGTCGGGACCGTCGCCGCCGAGATCGACCAGCTCGTCCGGCACGGGCTGACCGTGGAGCAGGCGATCACCGCGGCCTCGACCGGCGCGCAGGACTTCCTCGGGCTGAGCGGCGCCGGCAACCTCGTCACGTACGACGCGGATCCGCGCGAGCATCCCGGCGTACTCGCGACTCCGGCCGCGGTCGTGCTCAACCACCGGCGGATCTCGTGAAGGAGAAGGATCTCGACCGCTGGGTCGACAGGTACCGGAAGGCCTGGGAGAGCAACGATCCCAAGGACATCGCCGCGCTCTGGACCGAGCACGCCGCCTGGTACCGGCGGCCGGACGAGGCCCCGGTGAGCGGCCGGGACGCGATCGTCGCGGCCTGGATCGAGATCGCCGACGCACCGGGCGAGACAACCTTCGAGTACGAGGTGCTCGGGTTCGGCGACGGTGTCGCGTTCGTCCGTGGCTGGACGACGTACCTGACCAATCCGCCGGGCGAGTTCAGCAACCTCTGGGTGATCCGGCTCGAGAAGGATCGCGCCTACGAGTTCATCGAGTGGTGGATGGAGAAGCCGCGCTGAGCTAGGCTGCCGGAAGGCGCTTCAGGGTGCCTCCGGTCCGCGGGAAGGGCTCAGCCCACCTGGACGATCGCTGTGGTGTGGCACCAGTTCACCTCCTTTCTCGCCTGACGATGCGGACAGCAGGCTCGTAGAGAGGAGGTCGGCGATGCCGACCCGAAATCTTCCGGACGACCCGCACCTGGATCACCTGCGCGGTCAGGCCAAGACCCTGCTCAAAGGCGTCCGCGCCGGTGAGAGCGCAGCGCTCGCACTGGCCGAGGAATTCCATCCCGTGCAGACGTTGGCGGACGCGCAGCTGGTGATCGCGCGCAGCTACGGATTCCCCAGCTGGCCGCGGATCGTGCGGCACCTCGAGCTCGTCGACCGCTACAGCCGCTCACCCCACCGGCAATCCGTCGGCGGTCCGCTCGATACTCCCGAGCAACGTGCCGACGAGTTCCTCCGCCTCGCGACCTTGCACTACGGACAGGACGATCCGGCCCGCCAACGATCAGCGCGCGAGCTCCTGGAGCGTTATCCGGAGATTGCCCAAAGCAACATCTACACCCAGGTGGTGGCCGGCGACCTGGACGGCGTACGGGCGAACCTCGCGCAGGCGAGCGCCGAAGGCGGACCGTACCGCTGGGAACCGCTCCTCTACCTCACCTACAACCGCCTCGACGCACCGAACCAGCTCGAGATCGCCCGCCTGCTGATCGAGAACGGCGCCGATCCGAACGCCGGCTACCTCTGGCAGGGCCTGCCGTCACCGTTCACCGCGCTCACCGGCGTCTTCGGCCGCGGCGAAGGCGACCAACCCCCGCACGCACAGCGCGTCGAGCTGGCCCGACTCCTCCTCGACGCGGGCGCCGACCCGAACGACAGCCAGACGATGTACAACTGCGGTCCCGGCTGTCCCCCGCCGTACGACGACGTACACCTGGAACTCCTGCTGGAGTACGGATTGGGACGTGGTGACGGCGGCCCGTGGCACGAACGGATGACGACCGCCCACCCGACCCCGCAGCAACTGCTCGAGGACGAACTGGTCTTCGCGTCCTGGGCCGGCCTGCTGCACCGGGCCGAACTGGTACTTGCCCAAGGCACCGATCCGGAGGGCGTCGGGACCAGGCACCCGGGGTTCGGCGGCAATCGCCCGTACGAATTGGCCGCCGTCCAAGGGCATACCGAGATCGCGGAACTGCTCCGTGCCCGGGGCGCCGCGCCGCTGGACGAGATCCATGAGGTGTACGCCGCGGCGATGCGCGGTGAGACACCGGACATCGACGCCGACCTGGCCGCTCGCGCGGTCGCCCGTACCCCGCACCTGCCCGTTCGTGCCGCCGAGGTCGGGCGGGCGGTCGCGATGGAACCGTTGCAGCGGCTCGGGTACGACCTGAGCCGGGTCTCGGGCGGTGCGGCGCCGATCCACCGCGCCGCGCTGAACGGTCACCTGGAGACGGTCAAGAAGCTGATCGAGCTGGGCGCCGACCCGGGTGTGCGTGACCCCAACTACAACGGGAACGCGCTGGGCTGGGCCGAGCACAATCACCAGCAAGCGGTGATCGACTACCTCAAGGGCTTACCGCAAGGAACAGGAACGCGCTGAACACCGCGAGGTGAATGGCGCCCTGCAGCAACGTCGCCCGGCCGGTCGAGAGGGTGAACATGCCGGTCACGACGGTCAGCGCGAACAGCACCAGCTCCTTGCCGCCCAGCCCGAGGATCAGCGGTCCGTCCAGCCAGATGGAGGCGATCGCGATCGCAGGGATGGTCAGGCCGATGCTGGCGAGCGCTGAGCCCAGCGCCAGGTTGAGGCTGGTCTGGAGACGGTTCCGCAGTGCCGCGCGTACTGCGGCAACCGTCTCCGGGAGCAGCACGAGCAGCGCGATCACGACACCGACGACCGCCACCGGCGCGCCGGCCGACTCCACCGCGGACTCGAGCCTCGGCGACACGGTCTTCGCGAGCCCGACCACCGCGATCAGACAGACGAACAACAGCCCGAGACTCAGCAGCGCGGTCTTCCCGCTCGGCGCGGCCGCGTGGTGGTCCTCGTCCTCGTCGACGTCACCGTCCGGGGCGACCGGCAGGAAGTAGTCCCGGTGCCGGATCGTCTGGATGAACACGAACACGCCGTACATCACCAGCGACGTCACCCCCGCGAACGCCAGCTGCGCCGAGCTGAACCGCGGACCCTCGGCGCTCGTGGTGAACGTTGGCAGCACCAAGCTCAGCGTCACCAGCGCGGTCGTCACCGAGAGCGCGGAGTACGACGCCTGCACCCGGAACCCCTGCACGCGATGCCGCAGCGAGCCGACGACGAGCGCCAGCCCGAGGATCCCGTTGCAGGTGATCATCACCGCGGCGAACACGGTGTCGCGGGCCAGCGACGCGGCCTTCTCGCCGCCCGACGCCATCAGCGTGACGATCAGCGCGACCTCGATGATCGTCACCGCGAGCGCAAGAATCAGCGTGCCGAACGGTTCTCCGACGCGATGTGCGACGACCTCCGCGTGGTGCACGGCGGCGATCACCGCGGCACCGAGACCGAGACAGACCAGGATCAGCAGCACGGTGCCGAGGTCGCGGTGCCAGGTCCCGACCAGGACGACGAAGGCGAGCGGCGGCACGGCCAACGTCCAGCGCGGCAGCCCTTGGATCACGGAGTTTGTCATCCTCAAACAGCCTATCGGGAATCCCCCTTGGCAACCGCCGAACCTCGGGTGATGCTTCTCCCAATATGACTGTTGAGATCAGGAATGCGACCGCTGACGACTGGGCGGCGATCTGGCCGTTCTTCCGGGAGATCGTCACCGCGCGGGAGACGTACACGTACGACCCGGAGCTCACCGAGGAACAGGCCCGCGGGCTCTGGATGTCGCCGTCCAGTTCGCCGCTCGCGCGGACCACCGTCGCGGTCGATGCCGACGGCACCGTTCTCGGCAGCGCGAACATGTACCCGAACCGCCCCGGGCCCGGCGCGCACGTGGCCAGCGCGAGCTTCATGGTCGACGGGAAGGCGCGCGGCAAGGGCGTCGGCCGGCTGCTCTGCGAGGACATGATCGCGTGGGCCGGGCAGTCCGGGTTCCGCTCGATCCAGTTCAACGCGGTCGTCGAGACCAACGAACCCGCCGTACACCTCTGGCAGTCCCTCGGCTTCCGCATCGCCGGCACCGTCCCAGAAGCCTTCGACCACCCCAAACTCGGGTACGTCGGCCTACACGTGATGTACCGCCCGCTCCCATGAATCGCGCTCGGCGGATGTGGAAGGCGTTGGAGCCGTTCCACGCGATCACGTACTTCTCGCCTGAGACGCGGAAGGCGACCGATGCGCTCGGGCTGAAGGGCGGGTGGATGAGCTACTTCGGCTGCCGTGCCGCGCCTCTCGGTCCGGTCGGTCCGGAGATCGTGGCCGCCGTGTTCTACAACTTCCACCCGGCGATGGTCGCGCGATCACTCCCGGACGCATGGACCTACGCCACCCCAACCCAGCTCCTCGAAGCACGCCTGGCAGCTGTGGACAACGCCGTACGCCGCCTGTTCCCGGACGCTGCTTTTGGGCGGGCGGCTGAGTTGGGGCGGCGGGCGGCGGAGGTCGCACCGGTTGCGGGGCGGCCGATCGCGGCGGCGAACGCTGCGTTGGAGTGGCCGGACGAGCCGCATCTGGTGCTCTGGCAGGCGACCACGATTCTGCGGGAATCACGGGGTGACGGGCATGTCGCGGCGCTCGTCGCCGCCGACCTCAGCCCGTGCCAGGCGCTGGTGACGCTCTCCGCGGCGGGTGGACCGTCGAAGGAGATCTTCCAGCTCAACCGGCGATGGAGCGACGAGGAGTGGTCAGCCGCCTCCGAAGACCTGCGAAGTCGCGGACTGCTGTCCTCCGATGGACAGCTCACCGAGAGCGGGCGGGCGCTGCGGCAGCAAGTGGAGGACACCACGGACTCGTTGGCGGATCAGGGGTGGCGAGCGTTGGGCGACGACCTGTCCACCGAGCTCCACGATCTCGTCCGCCCGCTGAGCGCCGTACTGATGTCCGAAGGCCTGATCCCGCCCGACAACCCGATGGCTATGCGCTGGGACTGACCCGGTCGGCCAGCGCGCGGAGCGATTTCGCCAGCTCTTCGCCGGTGGGTGCGGTGTCAGGGTCGGACATGCTCTGCGCGACGACGCCGAGGAGCATCGCCTGCAGAAGCGACCCGATCGCCTGGACCTCCTCGGAGTCCGCGTCGGGGGCGACTCCGCCGAACATATGGGCGAGGCCTTCGCGGGCCTCGCCCTGCATCCTCGCGAGGTCCGACACCAACTCCGGCATGCTCGCCCCAAGGCTGAGCACCTCGAACTGCGCCGTCCACAACGCCCGCAACCGAGGATTCGCCAGCCCGTCGACGATCCGCCCCCACGTCGCGACGAACTGCTCCCGCGGCGCCTGAACCACCGCTCGCCCCACCTCCGCGCCTACCCCACCTCCGCTAGCATCGCTAGAACTACTAGCGCCGCTAGCGCCGCCGTCGGTGGATCCCGCGACCTCGGTTGCCCATTCGTTGATCAGGAGTTCGCGGAGGGCTTCGTTGAGGAGCGTTTCCTTCGAGCCGAAGTGGTACCCGATGGCCGCGAGGCTCACCCCGGCCGCGGTCGCGATGTCTCGCGCCGTCGTACGGCTGTAGCCCTTCTCCAGCAGGCACACCTTCGCGCCCTCGACCAGCGCCTCGCGGTTTCCCATACCCGGGACCCTAACACGCCCGTCTCATACGAACGTCTTGCACATCTGTCTAAGACCGACGTACAGTCATCGCATCACCAACTTCTGGAGGGGTTCCGATGGCGACGGTTCTGATTTCCGGCGCGAGCGTGGCCGGTCCGGCCCTGGCCTACTGGCTGCAGCGCTACGGCTACCGCCCGACGGTGGTCGAGCGAGCGCCGGCGCCGCGGCCCGGTGGGTACGCGGTCGACTTCCGCGGCGCGTCGATGACCGTGCTCGAACGGATGGGCATCCTGTCCGCGGTCGAGGAACGCGCCACCCAGATGGGCGCGATGACGTACGTGAAGGAGACCGGCAAGGTCACGGCGAAGACGTCCCCCGAGGCGTTCAGCGGTGAGCTCGAGATCCTCCGCGGCGACCTCGTCGACATCCTGTACGAGCTGACCGCCGACACGACGGAGTACCTCTTCGACGACTCGATCGCCTCGCTGTCCCAGGACGAGTCGGGCGTCGACGTGGTCTTCGACAGCGGTACGACGCGACGGTTCGATCTCGTGATCGGCGCGGACGGGCTGCATTCGAACGTACGGCGGCTGGCGTTCGGCGCGGAATCGTCGTACCTCCACGACCTCGGCTACTACGCGTCGGTGTGCACGGTCGAGAACCACCTCGGGCTCGACCACACCGGGCAGATCCTCAACGTGCCGGGCAAGACCGTCGGGACGTACAGCGCGCGGAGCAACACCGAGGCGAAGGCCCTGTTCTACTTCGCCTCCTCGGACCTGACCTACGACCGGCGCGACACCGCGTCGCAGAAGGCGATCGTCGAGGAACAGTTCGCCGGCCTCGGCTGGGAGGTGCCGAAGCTGCTCGACGGGTTGCGCAGTGCTCCGGATTTCTACTTCGACTCGATCAGCCAGATCAAGCTCGACAGCTACTCGCGCGGGCGGGTCGCCCTGGTCGGCGACGCCGGGTACTGCGCCTCACCGCTGTCCGGGATGGGGACGAGTCTCGCGATCGTCGGTGCGTACGTGCTTGCCGGTGAACTGCACGCGGCCGGCGGCGATCACGTGCGGGCGTTCGCGGCGTACGACGTACGGATGAAGGGCTTCGTCGAGGCCTGTCAGCAGCAGGCGGTCGACGGGGCGCGGTGGTTCATCCCGGCGAGCAAGTGGTTCCTGAAGGTGCGCAACCTGACGTACCGGCTGATGCCGTACCTGCCGTGGCGGAACCTGATCCGGGAAATGTCGCTGAAGGTCGGGAACGCGATCGAACTCACGACGTACGAAGGCCTGCCTCAGCAGCACGTAGCACCGCGGCCGTGAGCGCGTCGAGGACGTCGGACTCGAGCTTCCAGTGCTGCCAGTACAGCGGTACGTCGATGTACTTGCCTGGAGCAACTTCCACCAGGCGGCCGGCGGCCAGCTCGGGTCCGGCGACCTGATCCTCGATCATCCCCCAGCCGAGCCCGATCCGGACCGCTTCGTGGAACGGCGCGGACGCCGGGATCGCGTGCGACGGCGGATCCAGCTTCCGCCGGGTCACCTTGCGGACCAGCCGGTGCTGCAGCACGTCCTTCTCGTTGAACACCACCATCGGAGCCTCGGCGAGCGCCTCCGGCAGCGGCTTCCCGACCAGCCACCGTTCGGCGTACTCCGGAGTTGCGAGCGGCAGGTACCGCATCTTTCCGAGCCGTACGACGCGGCAGCCCTGGACCGGTCGCGGGTCCGCGGTCACCGCGGCCAGGACCGTGCCGTTGCGGAGATACTGCGCCGAGTGCTCCTCGTCCTCCTGATGAACCAGGAACCGGGCGTGGTGGGTCCGGGACAGGTCGAGCATCGCGGGCAGGAACCAGTTGTTGAGCGAGTCCGCGTTCACCGCGATCGGGATCCGCTGCGCGTCGACCGTGCCGCGGACGGCGGCGATCGCCTCGAGTTCGAGCAGCGAGACCTGGCGGGCGAGCCGGAGCAGCGCGGCACCCGCCGCGGTCGCGCGCGCCGGCTTGCCGCGCATCACCACGACCTGACCGAGCCGGCTCTCCAACGCCTTGATTCGTTGACTGACAGCGGACGGCGTGACGCGCAGCCGTCGGGCGGCGGCGTCGAAGCTGCCTTCGTCGAGGACGGCCACGAACGTCTCGAGCTGCACGGAGTCGAACTGCATGATGAAGCAATCCTAATGGTGCATCAGAATCTTTAGCTGGTTTGAAGCCGCGCGACTGCTTACCGTCGAAGACATGCCCCTCCTCGCCGGTTTCGCCACGGCACTCTCGCTGATCGTGGCGATCGGCGCCCAGAACGTGTTCGTCCTCCGCCAAGGTCTGCGCCGCGAGCACGTCCTCCCGGTCGTCCTGACGTGCGCGCTGTCCGACGCGCTCCTGATCTCCAGCGGCATCCTCGGCCTCGGTGCACTCCTCACCCGCAGCCAACTGGCCCTCGACATCGCCAAGTTCGGCGGCGCCGCCTTCCTCTACGCGTACGCGTTCCTCGCCGCGAAACGCGCCTTCAACCCCGGCTCGATCACGGCCGCCGGCCACGCCCCGACCGCCCTGCGCAGCGTCGTACTCGCCTGCCTGGGCTTCACCTATCTCAACCCACACGTCTACCTGGACACCGTCGTACTCCTGGGCTCGCTGGCAAACCAACGAGGCACCGACGGCCGCTGGCTCTACGGCCTAGGAGCCGTCACCGCCAGCTTCACCTGGTTCTTCGCCCTGGGCTTCTTCTCCCGCAAACTAGCCACCCTCTTCGCCCGCCCCCGAGCCTGGCAATTCCTCGACTCCGCCATAGCCCTCCTCATGACCACCCTCGCCACCTGGATGCTCCTCGCTTGATATCCACAGGCCCAGATTTCTACGCCTCGCCGACTGTCGCCCGGTGTACGCTTGTTTGCAACACCGCCAGCCCCCTCTGCCTCGAGGCACGGGCTGGTTTTCTCTTTCCTGGGGGACCCCGATGACCGCCTACACCAAGCCCCACCTCACCTTCACCGCGGAGCGGCCGTGGGTGGGGATGTGATGAGTTCCGGCGTGGATGTGACGGTGTTGTGTGATGCGGTGGCCTTGTTTCCGGAGGGGGTTGGGGAGGCTTTGCCTGGGTGGGGGGTGGAGGAGGCGGCGTGGACTCGGCGGGTGATGCCGGGGAATGTTCGGGGGGACGGGTGGTTGCTGCATTTTCATAGCTATTTGGTGGTGTCTGACGCGGGTGTGGTGTTGGTGGATGCGGGGGTTGGGCCGGCTGGTGGGGAGGCGGCTGAGTGGTTGGGGGTTGCGGGGCGGTTGCCTGAGTTGATGGGGCAGGTGGGAGTGGAGGCGGGGGATGTGGATGCGGTCGTGTTGACGCATGTGCATCTGGATCATGTGGGGTGGGTGTCCGACGGGGTGCGGGTGGGGTTTCCGCGGGCGGAGTACGTCGTACAGCGGGATGAGCTGGAGCATGTGCGCGGTGGGTCGACGCACTCGCACCGGATCCGGCCGATCGAGGAGGCCGGGCAGCTGCGGGTGGTCGACGGGGAGGTCGCGCTGCGCGGGATGCGGTTGGTGCCTACGCCGGGGCATACACCTGGGCATCAGTCTGTCGTGACGGAGCGGGCGATCCTCGGTGGTGACGTGCTGGTGCATCCCGCGCAGGCGCGCTGGCCGGAGCTGACGTACGTGTACGAGCGCGACCCCGCCGTCGCCATCACCTCACGCCGCGACCTCCTCGCCCTAGCAGCCGCAACAGGCACCCCCATCGCAGCCGCCCACCCCCACGCACCCCTGTCGGCCGACGCCTCGCCCGTGACGGTTCCATCAGTCGGCGACGGTGTCTGCCCGCCGTACAAGCTTTAGCGGTAGCCGGTGGTGTTGGCGGGTTTGCCGGCGTTTTCGACCTCGACGATGTAGCGCCAGGCGTCGGGGCGGGAGCCGTCCAGGTCGGTGAAGTTGTAGAGCTTGGCCAGTTCGCCGCTCGACGTGGACTTGCCGTTCCAGCGTCGTACGTCGGGATCCGCCGCGAGGGCTGCCACCGCGCGGCCGACGTACGACGGGCTTTCGGAGATCGCGAAGTGCGGGACCCGTTCGGTCGCGTCCCGCCAGTTGTCCTCGCGGACGCCGAACCCTTCGAGCATCGCCTCCGACCGCAGCCAGCCGGGCGTGAGCAGTACGGCGGTCGCCTCGTACTTGTCCAACTCGTGCGCCAGCGCGAACGCGATCCGCCCGACCGCACCCTTCGCGACGTCGTAGAAGAACGAGACGCGGTAGTTGTCCGCGTTGAACTCGCTCGTCCCGTCGGTCATCTCGACCACCAGCCCGCCGGGCGACTTGATCAGCAACGGCAACGCGTAGTGGCTGGTGATCACGTGCGTGTTCACGCCCAGCTGCAGCAGCCGGAGCCCGCTCTCGAGGTCGCTCTCCCATACGGTCTTGTCCCACTCGGGCTCACTGTGCTGACCCCAGATGTCGTTCACCAGGATGTGCAGCGCGCCCTGCTCGCGCTCGATCCGCTCGACCAGCGCTCGGACCTGTTCCGGGTCCAGATGATCCACAGGTACGGCGATGCCGTGGCCGCCGGCCTTGTCGACCAGTTCCGCGGTCTCCTCGATCGTCTCCGGCCGATTCATCTCGGACCGCCGGTCCCGCGTGCTCCGACCGGTCACGTACACGGTCGCGCCGGCCGCGCCGAGCTCGACCGCGATTCCCCGTCCGGCTGCCCGGGTCGCACCGGCGACCAGCGCCACCTTCCCCGCCAACGGCTGCATGCCGTCCTCCTTATCCATACGTTGTATGATTATGTACCATACGTCGTATGGTTAATGGCGGCAAGCGCTCCGGGCGGCCCCGCGCCGGGGAGGAGCGGCTGAGCCGGGACGCGATCCTGACCGCCGCGCTCGAGATCGTCGACGACGAGGGCATCGACGCGCTGACCATGCGACGGCTGGCCGCCACGCTGAAGGTCAACCCGATGTCGCTGTACCACCACCTGCCGAACAAGGCCGCTGTCCTCGCCGGACTCGCGGAGCTCGTGTTCGCCGGCCTGGAACTCCCCGACCCGGGCGACTCCGTTCCGTGGGACGAGCAGCTCAAGCAGGCCGCCCGCGCCTACCGCGACGGTCTCCGCCAGCACCCGAACCTCGCGCTCCAGGTGCTGTCCGACACGTCCGCGGTGTCGGACGTCGTCGTGGTCACGATGGAGCCGTTCTACCGAGCGCTCGACCGGGCCGGCCTCGCACCGCGCGAGATCTTCGAGGCCGCGAACACCCTGATCGACTTCATCCACGGCTTCAGCCTCGGCGAGGCGTCGGTGCGCGCGGAGACGTTCGAGCTCGCCCCCGACCTGCTCACCCGGGTCCGCGCGCTGCCCACCCACAAGGCCCCGACCCTGACCCGGATCGTCAACGAGCTCGGCGCGGACGGCCTCGCCTACGACTTCGACAGCGGCTTCGAGTCCGGGCTGTCGACCTTGACCGCGGGCATCGCAGCGACAGTACGTCGCCGGTAGCGCGAGACCGCGACCCCCAGCAGGCACAGCAGACCACCGGCGTACGCAAGCGGCGCCGGACTCTCACCAAGCAGCAGCCAACCAAGGAAGATCGTGATCGGCGGGACGAGGTACGTCGTGGCGCCCATCCGTCCCGCTGTCGTCCGAGCCAACGCGTAAGCCCAAGTAGTAAAGGCGATCGCGGTCGGGAACGCACCGAGGAACACGACCCACCAGATCGTCGAAGGTCGCACTTCGCGGACCAACGCAGGCCCGAACGGCAGGCAGGCAACGGCGCCGATCACGCACGACAACCAGGTCACCTCGAGCGCCGGCAGTCGTGCGAGCAGCGGCTTCTGCGACACGACCCCGATCGCGTACGCCGCCGCAGCCGCCAGGCAGAGCACAACACCCCACACCTCGGCCTTGCCGCTGGACGACGACAGCCCGATCAACACCACCCCGCCGAACGCAACAGCACTCCCGATCACCAACTGCCGCGGGAAGCCCTCCTTCAGCAACACCCCAGCCAGCAAGGCGATCAGCAGCGGCCCGATGTTCACGAGCATCGCCGTCGTCCCCGCGTCCAGGTGCCGCTCCGCCGCGTTCAAGGCGAGGTTGTACGCCCCGAACCAGAGCAACCCGCACACCAGCAGGAGCTTCCAGTCTTCACGAGCCGGCCAGCGCCGCGGCCGGGTGAACACGAAGATCCCCAGCAGCACGCTGCCGATCAGGAGCCGCCCGAGCGTCAGCGCGCCGGCCGACATCTCCTGACCGACATGGCGGATCGCGACGAACGCGGACGCCCACAACACCACCGTCACCGCGGCCGCGCCGGCGGCGAGCACACCCTGTTTCCTCATACGTGTAGAACGCTCTCGCTGCTCATGATGTGAGGCTAGGTGTCGGTCACTTCGGTGCTCACCGAACTACGCGGTGACGGCAGCGCGAACGGTACGACGAACGCGGTCAGCAGCACCGGGATCGTCAACGCCGCCACGAGGATCGACATCGTGAACCACACCGATCCGAGCGCGAACCCGCCGTACACCGCGATCGCGGACACTTCGGCGAAGAGCCCGGACACCGAGGTCACGGTCGCCCGCGCCGGGCCGGTGATCGCGTCCTGGAGGCGCGACTCGGACACCACGATCACCAGCTGCATGAGCCCGTACCCGAGCGCGATCGGCAGGAACCCCCACGCCGAGCGGCTCAGCGATCCGGTCGCGATCAGCACCGCGGTCGCAGCGAGCGCCACCGCGAAGATTGCTGCAGGCAACTTGTACGCCGGTCCCGCGAGCGCACTGCCGATCGCCTGCGCAGCAACGGTTCCCGCGATCAGCAACGGGATCACGCTCGTCGCCGCGCCGGTCTCTCGGGCGAGCAACGGGAAGTACTCGTCGAACGCGAGGAAGCCGCCGAGCAACGCGACCAGCGCCACGGACCGCCGGACCAGCCGACTCGTCAGCACCTCCGTCACGCCGGACCGCAGCATGTGGAGATAGTTGCCGAACGCGGCCCGTGCACCCGGCTCGTCCGACTCCCGGGCGTCCTCGACCGGTCGCGCCTCAGGCAACGACCACGCAACGCCCGCCTGCACGACACAGCTGAGCACGCTGACCACACCGGCCAACACGTAGCCGCCGAGGTTGAACAGCGGAGTCGCCAGCGCGGTCGCGGCCAGGTTCATCACGAACGACGCGGATCGCGCGCGACCGAGGAGCGTCGGGTAGTGCTCGGTACGGTCCCGCGCGGCGAGTTCGTCGTACACGAACGCCTCGTAGGTCCCGGAGATCAGCGCCGACGACGTACCCCACAGGACGAAGCCCAGCGCGAATCCGGCGTACGACGGGAGCGTGATCCAGGCGGCGTACCCGAGGCCGCTGAGCAGGGCGCCGAGAATCAGCAGCTTGCGCCGTGAGTACGAGTCCGCCCAGGCGCCGGACGGCACCTCGAGAACGAACCCGGTCGCCGACCAGATGACGAACAGCGTCGAGATCTGGGCAGCCGACAGCCCGTGGTCGGCGAAGAGCAGCTGGTACAGCGGGTAGAGCGGGATGAAGTCCTGCAACGCCTCGAAGGCGACGATGCGGACCGACAGCCCTCGGTCAGAGGGTCACGGGTGCGGGCGCGGAAGTGTCATGGTGACGACGATACGGCATAAATCAGGCGCGGATCAGGGGAAATATCGGTCAGAGTAGAGCGATGGGAGACGTCAGCGAACGATTCTGGGCGAAGCTGCCGGACGGCAGCCGAGACGCCCTCGTGGACCGGTTGAGCCAGTCCGAGTTGCAGTCCGTCCTGCTGGACGTGACGCGTCAGCGCGCGGCCAAGGTGACGCCGGCGCGGCTCCTGCAGCGCTGGCAGCAGGACCGGTTCGTGCGGCCGTCGACCATCGATCCGCGGGAGCTGGTGCAGACGCAGCAACGGCTGTGGGCGCTGCTCCCGGAGAAGTTCGACGGCGTGCAGCTGTCTCCGGTCACGCCGCTGGGCACGTCTTCGGCGATCGCGACGATCAACCAGCACCAGGTGGTCAGCACGATCCGCGGCACCGAGGTCGCCAGTGATCCGACCAACGAGCTCGCGATCGAGGCCGCCGTACGGCGTCGCGCCGGGCAGGACCGCGTACACCTGGCGGCCTGTCAGCGGGTGGTGCGCGCGCAGCCGTTCGACGGTCCGGGGATGTCCGCGCACTTCGAGCTGTTCGTGCTGGTGTCGAGCGCCCGCGACACCGGGTCGTGCCGGACCGAGGCCGAGTTGCTGATCGACCACCTGAGCTTCTGGCACGCCGTACTCGGCGACAAGGCCGAGCTCACGTTCACGATGTTCACCGAGTCCGCGGTGCGGGAGCGGATCGACGACACGGTCCGCCCGGCGTTGAAGGTCGCGTTCACGGAGGACACCGAACGGACGAAGAGCGCGAGCTACTACGCGGGCACCGGGCTCGGCATCGGGCTCGGCGGTGCGGGCCTGGGCAGTGGCACTGAAGGGCTGGGCGACGGCGGGTTCACCACGTGGACGGCCGACCTGCTCGGTGACGCGAAGGAACGCTGCCTGACGTCCTGCATCTCGACCGAACGCCTGACCGTCATCGGAGCTTGAGCAGACCCGCATCCGTCGGACGGAAGCCGCAGGCGTCTTCGTAGAAGGCTTTGAGGTGCGGCTCGTAGTCGACATGCAGCCACTCGCACCCGGCCTTGCGGGCCTCCTCGGCCGCGGTCAGCACGAGCTGCTTGCCGATCCCCTGCCGCCCGTGATCCGGATGTACGGCGGTGTCCAGCACGAACGCGTGGGCGCCGCCGTCCCAGCACACCTGCACGAACCCGACCAGCCGATCGTTGCTATAGGCCCCCACCCACGTCAGCGCCCACCGCTCCAACCGCTCCGCCCATGGCTCCACGTCCGGCTCGCCCTCGAACGCAGCAGCATGCAACGCCGACAACTCCGCATCATCCACCGGAAAACGCACGACGTACCTCACAGCAACGCCACCTGGCCGACAGCTGGGGTCGAGCCTGGTGTGGCGGGCGCGCGGCGCTTCACGTGGTTCGGCACCAGGTCAGGGTAAGGGCGCCGGGCGTGACCGATTTTCTAGGCGACGAGCGTGTACGCCGTGGGGATGGAGGAGTACGCGCGGGGGCCGGACGGGATGCGGCGGGACGCGGGGTCCTCGACGCGGATCGCGGCGGTCTGGAGACGGACCGGCAGCGTCGAGCGGACCGCGGTGGTCAGGTCGAACTGCACCTCGGCGAGCAGGTCGGACAGCTCCAGATCGAGCGCCCGGCAGATCGCGGCGAGGATCTCCGAGGAGGGCTCCTTGCGACCGCGCTCGATCTCGGACAGGTACGGCACCGACACCTGGGCCAACTCGGCGAGCTCACGGAGGGTGATTCCCCGCTCGCGCCGCAGCCGGCGGAAAACGCTTCCGATCACCTGGCGTAGCAACACGTCTGGCCCTCCTCGCCTACGGATCTCCTGTACCGAGTGTGCCACTCCCCGAAGGTCCACCGCCCCGAATCTGCCCTGAGCAGATTCCCCACACCGTTCTGCCCTGCGCAGAATCCAACTTTGAGAAGCCACCAACCACTTTCGCGGCCGAAATCTGGTTGGTGGGTTCTCAAAGTTGGGGCGTCAGGCGAGGGTGAGGGCTTGGGCTAGGTCGGTGGTTAGGTCTTCGGGGTCTTCTAGGCCGAGGCTCAGGCGGAGTAGGGCGTCGGTCGGTTTGGCCTCTGACGCGACTAGGCGGTGGGTCAGGGCGGCGGGGTGCTGGATGAGGGTGTCGACGCCGCCCAGCGAGACAGCGTGGGTGATGAGCTTCAGGCCGCTCGCCACCCGGGACGCCGCTTCGTAGCCGCCGCTGAGCGTGAACGCGAGCACCGCGCCCGGGCCCGCCTGCTGCCGTCCGATCAGCCCGGCCGGATCGGTCAGGCCTGGGTAGTGGACCCGCTCCACGTTCGGCTGCGCGGACAGCCAGTCGGCGACCTTGATGGCGGTCGCCTGCTGCGCCCGTACTCGAACTGGCAGCGTCTGCAGTCCCCGGTGCAGTTCGTACGCCGCCAACGGGTGCAGCAGGCCACCTGTCACAGCGCGGATCTGCCGAAGCCGGCCGATCCACTCCACGCCGGCCGCGACGACGCCACCCATCACGTCGCCATGACCGCCGAGGTACTTGGTTGCCGAGTGCAACACCAGGCTCGCCCCGTGCCGAGCCGGTTGCTGCAGGACCGGCGTCGCGAAGGTGTTGTCGACCAGGACCGGTACGTCGCCGGCCGCGGTGGCGACGTACGCGATGTCGACGAGGTCGACGGTCGGGTTCGCCGGGGTCTCGACGATCACCAGGCCGGTGTCCGGGCGGATCGCTCCGGCGACCTCGCTCGGCTCGGCGTACGTGACGGTTGTCCCCAGGAGGCCTGTGGACAACAGGTGGTCGGTGCCGCCGTACAGGGGGCGTACGGCGACCACGTGGGGACGGCCCGCGGCGACGGTGGCGAGCAGGCAGGCGGTCAGCGCGGCCATGCCGGACCCGAAGGCGACCGCGCCGTCGCAGTGCTCGAGCTCCGCGAGTGCGTCCTCGAAGCGAGCGACCGTCGGGTTCCACAGGCGCTGGTAGACGAGGCTCCCGCCGTCGGGCCCGCGGCCCTCCGCGAGTGCGTCGTACGACGCTCCGCCGGTGTGGACGTCGGGGAGCGGATAGGTGGTGGACAGGTCGATCGGGGGGACGTGGACGCCGAGGGCGGCCAGGTCGTCGCGGCCGGCGTGGACTGCACGGGTGTCGAGCATGGGGGCCTCCTCCACCTGTGGATAACTGAGGCGACTGTGGAATCTTCTGCGGATTGAGGCAAGAGTTCCGAAGAAAATTCGTCCACAGGCCTGTCCACACGCTGTGGATTCTGTGGACGGCCCCTACAGTGGTGGCATGCCGAAGGATCGTCGGAGCCCGGGACCGGCCCCGCGGCCGATGCCGGACGGGCTCGACGAGGTGGACCGGACGCTGGTCGGACTGCTGACCGCGGACGGCCGGATGCCGAACAACGCGCTCGCCGAGGCAGCCGGCATCGCGCCGTCGACGTGCCTCACCCGAGTGCGGTCACTCCGGGAGCGCGGCGTGATCCGCGGCTTCCACGCCGACGTGGACCTGGCCGCGCTGGGTCGGCCGCTGCAGGCGCTGATCGCGATCCGGATCGGTGCGCACTCCCGCGACGAGATCGACCGCTTCCGCACCAAGGTCCCCCGGCTCCCCGGGGTCCTGTCGCTGTTCCACGTGAGCGGCGCGAACGACTACCTGCTGCATGTCTCCGCGGCGACGCCGGACGCGCTCCGGGAGTTCGTGCTCGACCACCTGACCGCCGATCCAGCGGTCAGCCACGCGGAAACGAGCCTCATCTTCGAACACGTCCGCGGCGGACGCAGCTGATGGGTGCGGTCAGCGCGGCTTCAGGCCCCAGGACTCGGCGAGGAGCTGGAACGAGCGGCGGCGTTCCGCGGGGTTGTGGATGTTCGTGGTGATGATCAGCTCGTCGGCGCCGGCCGCGTCGGCCTTGCGGCGGAGCTCGTCGGCGACCTGGTCCGGCGTACCGACGGTCACCAGGCCGGCCCAGTCCTCGATGGCGGCCTCTTCGGCGTCGGTCCACGGGTACTCGGCCGCTTCCTCGGGGGACGGGAGCGGGCCGGGGCGGCCGGAGCGGAGGCGGAGGGTGGAGAGCGCGTTGGCCCGGGCGAGTTGTGCGGCCCGTTCCTCGGTCTCGGCGACGATCGCGGCGAGCGCGAGGATCGCGTGCGGCCCGCCGTCGTGCTCGAGCCGCTGGTAGTTCGCCTTGTACTCCGAGATCACGCCGGCCGGATCGAGCGTCCCGAAGTGGCCGGCGTACGCGAACCCGGTCCCGAGTACGGCGGCCGCCTGACCGCCGTACGTGCTGGACCCGAGGATCCACACCGGCGGCAGCGGTACGTCGTCCGGTTGCGCGCTGATCGGCTCGAACGGATGCCCCGCCGGGAACCCTTCGGCGTACGCGCGGAGCTCGGCGTACTGCTCGGTGAAGTCGTCGGCCCCGAGCGCCTCGCGGCTACGGCGCAACGCGAGCGCGGTGCGCTGGTCGGTGCCCGGTGCGCGCCCGAGGCCGAGGTCGATGCGGTCCGGGTACAGCCCGCCGAGGACCCGGAACGCCTCCGCGACCTTGAGCGGGGAGTGGTTCGGCAGCATGATTCCGCCGGATCCGACGCGGATGGTCGACGTCGCGGCCGCCACCGCCGCGATCATCACCTCGGGGCTGGTGCTGACCACGCTCGGGATGTTGTGGTGCTCGGCCAGCCAGAACCGGTGATACCCGGCGGCCTCGGCGGTGCGGGCCAGTTCCAGCGTCTCGTGCAGCGCCTGCGACGGCCGCGTACCCGACGGCACCGGCGAGAGGTCGAGCACGGACAGGGGCATCGGTTCGGCGGTCACGTTGAACCCCAACCGCTGCACGCGGGAGGGTATTCCGGACGCCCGCGCACGCAGAACCCCCAAATTCGGGTGATTTCGGGGCCTAAGCCGGGGGTTCTGCCTGCGCGCAGGTCCGCTATCCCGGGTACGGCGTAGCCGTGCGGGCGTCGCGGAGGGAGCGGGCCCACCAGGCGAGTTGGTGGAGGAGGGCGGTCGCGGCTGCGGTGGTCGTGGGGTCGGCCGGCTCTCCGTCCATGAAGTCCTCTTCGCGGAAGCCGAGGCTGTCGCGGATCGTCACCGCGTGCAGCTCGCCGAAGACGAGCCGGAGCTGCTCGGCCGCGCGCAGTCCGCCCGAGCGTCCGCCGTACACCACGAAACCGACCGGCTTCGCGTACCAAGGCCGGCGTACGGCGTCGATCGCGGTCTTCACGTCACCCGGGTACGCGTGGTTGTACTCCGCCGTGACGATCATCACGGCGTCCGCGTCCTCGATCCGGCCCGGCAACTCGGTGAGCGGCACCGTGCTCAGGTCGATCAGGTCGAGCTTGAACTCGTCCGCGCGCTCGACCTCCCGCGCGAACCACCGCGTGACCGCCGTCCCGAACCGCCCGGCGTCGAGGTTGCGCGTCAGCACGACGAGCCGCAGCGGATGAACTGTCACGACGAACGACGCTAATACCTCAACAGGACTTGAGGTCAAACCGTCTCATCTGCGGGAAGGTACCGGTGCGGACCGCAACCCCTCGATCGCCAGTCCCGCGACCACCAACGTCACCGCGACAAGCGGCCACCGCACCGGTGCGATCAGGACGGCGCCGAACATCAAGAGCATTCCGCCACAGGCCGCGGCCGCAAAGATCGCCACGCCGAACCCGGACCGCTTGCGACCGTTCAGCAAACCCAGTGCGCTCAGGGCGACGATGACGACGAACGCCGTCGGGAAGACGCTGAAGATCGCCACGTAGCCGTGCGGATCACACGTCGGCGCGTCGCAGGGTATGGACAGCATCGTCACCGGCTGCAGGACCGCCGCGATCGCGATCGCCAGCATTCCCACCGCGTTGGCCGGCCAGAGCCAGGGCTTCGACTTCACTCGGCAGGCAACTGCTGGCCGGCCGGCTGCTGCTCGGCGGATTGCTGATCCGGTGGTTGCTGGTCGGGTGGGGCGGCGGGTGGGGTGCTGGTTTCGAGGTTGGTCTGGGCGGCGTTCATGAGTGAAGTCTGGTCCCCCAGGACGCCAACTGTCTGCCAGGCCTTGGTCACCGCGGCGAGTTGCGGCGACTCGTCACCGAAGAGATCGCGCGCCACGGCCTCGGTCGCGGCGGCGAAGTCCTTGAAGCTGGCCGACGACAAGAGGCTCCCCGACGTCAGCGTGGAGTACCAGATCTTCCCGGCGTCGTCGTACGCGTTCCCGCCGAGCTCGACCGCGACCAGATAGAACGCCCGGTTAGGGATGCCCGAGTTGATGTGTACGCCGCCATTGTCGTCGGCCGTGTCGACGTACCCGGACATGTCGGCCGGCTGCGGATCCTTCCCCAGCCGCGGATCGTCGTACGCCGTCCCCGGCGCCTTCATCGACCGCAACGCGACGCCCTGGACACCGGGCAGGAACAGTCCCGCCCCGATCAGCCAGTCGGCGTCCGCGGCACTCTGACCGAGTGCGCGTTGCTTCGCGAGCGACCCGAAGACGTCCGAGACGCTCTCGTTCAGCGCGCCCGACTGGCCCTCGTACGCGAGGTTCGCCGTGTACTGCGTGACGCCGTGCGTCAGCTCGTGGCCGGTGACATCGATCGAGGCCGTGAAGTTCCCGAAGATCTCGCCGTCCCCGTCGCCGAACACCATCTGCGCGCCGTCCCAGAACGCGTTCGCGTACCCACGGTCGTAGTGCACCGTCGACGTGAGCACCAGGCCGGCGCCATCGATCGAGTCGCGCCCGTAGCACTCCTTGTACAACGCCCAGGTCGCGCCGGTGCCGTCGTACGCCTGGTTGGTCGCTTGATCGTTGACGGCGTCGTCGCCCTCGGAGCGGGCAAGTGTGCCCGGCAGATCAGTCCCGTTCTCGGCGTCGTACACCTTGCGCTGCCGGCCGCCCTCCGCCGCTGCCACCCGTTCACGACCGGCCGCGGGCCGCGTTCGCAGTACGGCGTCGTGCTGCAACGACTGCCTGATCCGGGCACGAACGCTGGGGTCACCCGCGGATCGCTCGAGCTGCTCGAGCAGGTACGGCGGGACGATGGCGTGGAACACCACTACAGGAAAACCCGGGCACCGGATAAACTCAAGGATTTGTGGCTGCCGCCAGGAGAATTCCACAAATGCGGCTTGAACCAACGGCACGGATTTTAACACAAGGGACAGGAATTGCCGAATCCAGTCGAAACCGAACAGGCCAACCTGATCACGTTCTACGCTGCGCTGGACGCCGAGCGGGAGCGCACCGACGCACGCGCCGACGACGAGCAGCTGGTCCAGACCCGCAACGCCCAAGCCCTGCACCAGCGCGACGGACGGATCCGTGACCTCAAGCTCCGCCAGGCCCGGCTGAACGCCGCCGAGGAGGGCCTGTACTTCGGCCGCCTCGACGCCGCCGACGGCGAGGTCCTGCACCTCGGCCGGATCGGTCTGCACGACGCCGACTACGAACCCCTGCTGGTGGACTGGCGTGCACCGGCGGCGCGGCCGTTCTACATCGCGACCGCGGTGGCCAACCATGACGTCGTCCGCCGCCGGCACATCCAGACCCGGTTGCGGCGCGTAGTCGACGTCCAGGACGAGCAGCTCGACCTCGGACGGGACGCCGCGGACGCGTCGAAGCCCGGCACCGGCGTGATCGGCGAGGCCGTCCTGATGAAGGCGCTGGAGGCTCGCCGGACCGGCCAGATGGAGTCGATCGTGCAGACGATCCAGGCCGATCAGGACCGGATCATCCGCTCCGAACTGCCCGGAATCCTGGTCGTCCAAGGCGGCCCGGGCACCGGAAAGACGGCAATCGCACTGCACCGGGCGGCATTTCTGTTGTACACGCATCGTGAACAACTGGAAAAGCGCGGAATTCTCGTTGTCGGGCCGAATGCGGCGTTCCTGCGGTTCATCGGCCAAGTGCTCCCGTCGCTCGGTGAGGAAGGTGTCCGGCTCGTCACGATCGCCGAACTGTTCCCGGGTGTGCACGCGACCCGACCGGAGTCGTCGGAGAGCGCCGAGGTGAAGGGCCGGACGGTGATGGCCGACGTGATCGCGAAGGCGGTCGCCGATCGGCAATGGCTCCCCGAGCGCCCGGTACACGTGACCGTCGAACGCACCGAGCTCACCCTCGACCCCTCCGTGTGCGAGGCAGTCCACGCACGAGTCCGCGGCCGCAACCTCACCCACAATCAGGCGCGGCCGTTCGTCCTCAACGAGATCACCGATCACCTCACCAATCAGTACGCCGAACTGATCGGCACCGATCCGCTCGACGGTGAGCAGTTGCTCGACGAGTACGACCTCGCCGAACTACGGAGCGAGGTGCTCGCGGAGCCCGCCGTACAGGCGTTGCTCGAGCAGCTCTGGCCGTTGCTCAGTCCGCAGCGGTTGCTGGAGGACCTGTACGGCGACGAGGACCGGCTCGCGTCCGCGGCGCCGCAGTTGTCGGCGCTGGATCGCGAACACCTGTTGCGGTACGGCGACGACTGGAGTCAGTCCGACGTACCGCTGCTGGACGAAGCGGCGGAGCTGCTCGGTGACGACGGGTCCGAGGCGGCGCGTGAGCGGGCCGCGCGGGCGCGCGCGATCTCTTATGCACAAGGGGCTTTGGACGTGCTGTCCGGTTCGGGGTCGACCGACTTCGACGAGGACGACGAGGCGGAAATCCTTACTGCGAAGGACATTCTCGATGCCGAGGCGTTCGCCGAGCGGTTCGAGGCGGAGGACGACCGGACGCTCGCGGATCGCGCGGCCGCGGACCGGCGGTGGACGTACGGTCACGTGATCGTCGACGAGGCGCAGGAACTGTCGCCGATGGCGTGGCGCGCGATCGCGCGGCGGTGTCCGTTGCGGTCGATGACGGTGGTCGGCGATGTGGCGCAGACGAGCTCGATCGGCGGCGGTACGTCGTGGTCGTCCGCGCTCGGCGAGACGTTCGGCGATCGCTGGCGGCTGGCGGAGTTGACGTTGAACTACCGCACACCGGCGGAGGTGATGGAGCTCGCGCACGCCGTACTGCGTGAGGTCGACCCGTCGGCGCGGGCGCCGCAATCGGTCCGCTCCACGGGCGTGAAGCCGTGGCACGTCGACGTACCGGCGGCCGAACAGGCCTTGTACGTCTACAAGATGGCGGCCGAGGAGACGGCGTACGGCGAGGTCGGCGTGATCACGTCCCGCAGCCGGCTCGAGCTGATCCAGGAGGCCGTCGACGGCCTGACCGGCGTCACGGTCCTGACCGCCCGCGAAGCCAAAGGCCTCGAGTTCGACTCCGTCCTCGTGGTCGACCCCGACGGCATCGTCATCGAGTCCCCCCGCGGCCTCCGCGACCTCTACGTCTCCCTGACCCGCTGCACCCAACGCCTAGGAGTAGTCGGCGAACTACCCGACATCCTCGAGAACTCCCCCACCTGGAACACCAACAGCTGAGGTTTGGTGGTCGGCGCAGCAGGTTTGTTGGTGTTGGAGCGCGAAGGGGACGGTTGGACCTGGAGGATCAGGCGGCCGTACGCGGAGGCCGTCAGGTATTGGTGGTACTACGGCATGCCGGACCGGATGGATGCGGACAAGAACGGGATACCGTGTGAAACCGTGTACTCGTCTGCAGCAGTCAACGCGTTCTGGTATCCGTGACGCGGCGCCTCTGGGCGGTCTTTCTCGCAGCGCTGGTGATCATCGCCGGCGGTGGGTTGTTCGCGCTGTCAGCGGCCGGCGTCTTCGACCGGGCGCAACCCACCGCCGCCCCGACACCAACACCGACCTCATCAACACCACAGCCGTCCACCACACCGGCGACGACGAGCACCACGACACCGCCGGCCACGCAGGCGCGCCCAAGCACTCCGCCACGCCCGAGCACCCCTGCGCCCACGACACGACCGCCTTCTAACCCAGAGCCTTCAGCACCGCGGTACGTATTTCCCGTAGGTGGTTGCCGAGCAGACGCCTCGCAAAGCCATCACGACTATCCAGCGTCGGACATCTTTGCTCATGTTGGGTGTCTGTTCGTTGCGCCGGTTGACGGGCGGGTCGACGAGGTGACGCGGGTCGACTCGTGGGATCCGAAGACGAACCGAGGTGCTGACCGTGGTGGGCTGTCGGTTTCGGTGGTGGGCGCCGATGGAGTTCGGTACTACGGCTCGCACCTTTCGGCGATCCAGCCCGGGATCGCGCCGGGTGTGCAGGTGCGGGCGGGGCAATCGCTGGGACGGACAGGGAAGACGGGGAGCGCGCAAGGGACACCGCCACACCTTCACTTCGGGATCAGCTGGCCGACGGGCCCCAACATGTGGTGGATCCGGCGCGGAGCCGTCGCACCGCAGCAGTTCCTGAACAGCTGGCATGACGGCGGCCAGTTGTCCCCCGTGGCGTCGGTGGCCGCGAGCCGCCGGGCGTACGGCGCAGACCGCGGCTGCCGCTCGTACTGCTGACTCTCAGCGAGCGCGGCCCTCGCGGAGGGCGGCGATCGACTTCTCGATCCGGCGGATGCGGGTGGCTTCGGTTTTGGCGGAGGTCACCTGCAGGGTGTGCCACTGGCGGTTGCTGTAGCTGAGCGTGTCCCAGAACGCCTTGGCCTCCGGATCCGCGGCGAGCGCGGTGGCCAGCGGTTCGGGGATCTCGAGTTCGCGGGGAGCTGTGTCGAGTTCGACGTCGACCTCGAGTACTTCGCCGGGCGTGACGCCGGCCTCGGTACGGCGGTCCGCGCTGAATCCGAGCAGGTACCGTCCGCCCATCCGCGCGATCGACGTACGGAAGGTGTACCCGTTGACCGTGACGCTCACCTTCGGCCGGCCGCCGCCACCGAGTGACTCCACGATCGTGTCTGGCACCTCGAAGCCGGCGGTGTTCTTGCCGGTGGACAGCAGTTCGGCGGTGAACTTCATCCGTTCATCATGCGAGTTGAGCAGGTCATGTCGAAAGTCCCCGAGCCGCTCCGACGTACCGAGGTCAGTGTCACGCGGAGAGGAATGATCGTGATTCTCAACAGCATGTTGCTCGGCAGTGCGGACGCGGAGCGGTTGAAGGCGTGGTACCGCGACGGGTTCCGGGCGGAGGTCGACGGGTACGGCAACCTGAACCTCGGCGGATTCGGGCTGGTGATCGAGCAGCGCGACGACGTCGCGGCCAAGAACTCCGAACCGGGGCGCCACATCGTGAACTTCGCCGTCGACGACATCGAGGCGGCGGCCGCGCACCTGCGGACGCTCGACGTCGACTGGCTGGTGCACCCGGAGGACCGTGGGATCGGCTGGTTCGCGACGCTGATCGACCCGGACGGCAATTACGTGCAGCTCATCCAGATGAAACCGGAGTACTACGCGCAGAAGTGAAAAACGTTCGCACCGGAGCTGGGGGATCCGGTGCGAACGAGGTTTGTTTTTCATCAGGCGCATTAACAGGGGAGAAAATGGCGGCAAGCGAGGGGCAGAACGCCCGCACTCGCTTGCCGCCGCGTGCCCTTGGAAGAGCACTGCACCGGTTCCTTTGATTGGTCGAGGTGAGGCGACTCGACCGTGGCCACGTTCCGCGTGGGTTGTCTGGTGAGTACGGAACGCGAAAGGTACCGGAGGTCTTTTCTCAGCGGGGCGCTACGTCCCACATGCGCTCGCCGGGCAGGGGGTCGGGGAGCCTGTCGACGGCGGGCATCGGGTCGTTGGTGACCCGAAGACCGGCGAACCGACGGCTCATGGCGTCTGCGTACCGCTCGGCCAACGCCGGCTCGGCGTTGTAGTCGGCGATCACGTGCTCACCGAACCAGACACGCACGCGACGACGCGAAATGGTCTGGGTGGCGGTGGCGGTTGTCACTGGTCCTCCTGGCTGAAACTTCGAGGGTGAACGGCCTGGAAAACGCGGGCGAGCGCGGTGCCGGTGCGCCGTGTTGTGTTCACCGTCACGTCACTTCCAACGGAGGACGGAGAGCCGAGGTCACGCCCGAATTCGGATTTTCTGGCCGGCTGCCAAAACTTTTTCGGACCCGCCAGGATCCAATTCTTTCGACACTGTGTTCGATTACTCGAAAGGGCCGCGCACAGAGACGCCGCCGTCCAGTACGAGCTGCTGTCCGGTGATGTACGACGCCGCGTCGGAGGCCAGGTAGACCACTGCCCGGGCCACCTCGTCGGAACGACCGAACCGGCCGGCCGGGATCTCCTCGACGACCTCGGCGGCGACGTTCGCATTGGCGACTGCGGTCGCGATCGCGCCGGCCGCGGCGATGTTCATCCGGATCCCGTCCCGCGCGTACTCGGCGGCGACGGTGCGCGCCAGGCTGAGCAGGCCCGCCTTCATCACGCCGTACGCCGCCTGTTCGGGCGCGGCCATGAATCCGGTGACAGATCCGACGCTGACGATCGCGCCGCCGGTGCCCTGGTCGAGGAAGACGCGGAGCGCGGCCCGAACGGCGCGGGCGACGTACCGGAGGTTGACCTCGTAGATCGTGTCCCAGTCCTCGTCGGCCATCTCGTGCAACTTCACCGCGGGCACGAACGCGACCTGCCCGCCGACGACGGTGACGAGTACGTCGAGTCCGCCGAGCTTCTCGACCGCGCCCGCGACCATCGCCTCGATATCGGCCGCCGAGCGGACGTCACCGGAGATCGGGTACGCCGTACCGCCGGCCGCTCGCACCGCGTCGGCTGCTTCCCCGGCACGCTGCGGATCGAGGTCCGCGACCACCACCGCGGCCCCTTCGTTGCCGAAGGCGTCAGACGTCGCCCGACCGATCCCGCCTCCGCCGCCACCGATCACCAGCACTCGTTTCTGCATGGCCGGATCGTAGGTCACCTATGTCATGAGATTCACAGGGATTCCTCAGGTAAGACACGCCGAAGCTGTCGGAACGGCTCCGTACGCTGGGAGACGTGACCATCGAAGACGCTGGTATCAGACCGCTGACCAACGGATCCACGGAGAGGGGATCCGAGGACAAGCCGCTCGTGGCGAATTCCCTCGTGGTGCCCGAGCGAGTCATCGGCGGCGTCGTACCGTCACCTGTGCGACCTGGCCCGACAGGGATCGCGGCCGTCCAGACCGAGCACTTGATCAGTGACGTCGCCGACGCGCTCCGGCTGCTCGACGCGGTGGAACGCGTGCGCGGCCATGCGCACCCACTGATCCTGGGCCTGCAGGAAGCGATCGGGATGAAGATGCCTGCCGCCCTGGTGCTGAGCGCGGTCGCGAACGGCCGTACGACGGCACCCGAGGTCGCGAAGCAGGTCGGCATCACGACCGGCGAGGCGGAGCTGGCGATCGCCGACCTGGAAGCGCTCGGCATGGTCCGGACCACACCCGACCTGACCGTCACGGCGATGGGTCAGGCCCGCCTCTCCCAGCTCGACGGCCTCACCGTCCGGGTCCTCGACGTCATCACCGGCATCCTCGGCCCCACCGACGCCGCCCACCTGGTCCGCCTCCTCCACACCGTCGCCGACGGCCTCGAGTCCGCCTCGGTGGCCGCCGCCGTCAACCCCACCCTCCCCCAGGTTCTCCACAACTGACCTGGGGTGTGTCGAGAACGGGCCGGCGGTCTCGACGTAGCTGGTGTCAAGCGAGTCAGGAGGACACCAGATGTTGAAGGACAGCAAGGCGTTCAGTGGGTTCTCGGTGGATGATCTGCCGCGGGCGAAGGAGTTCTACGGCGAGACGCTGGGGATCGACGTCGGCGAAGAGGACGGGCTGTTGTACCTGCGGACGGGTGGTGGGAACACGGTTCTCGTTTACCCGAAGGACAATCACGTCCCGGCGGAGTACACCACGCTCAACTTCCCGGTCGACGACGTCGAGGCGACGGTGCGGGAGCTGACCGCGCGGGGCATCGTGTTCGAGAGGTACGTCGACGAACAGGACGAGCTCGGGATCAACCGCGGTCCGGGTCCGTTGATTGCCTGGTTCAAGGATCCGGCGGGGAACGTGCTGTCGATCATTCAGGCGTGAGGGATTCGGTCGTCGTACTGGCCTAGGCGGCCTTTGTACGGGCTGCCGTTGAAGTACGGCCAGGCGTAGGCGGTGCAGCCGTGCAGGCCGAGGGTCTGCTGTTGCATCACCGGCGCCCGCTGGCCCGGCCCCGGGCACAGCTCGTGGCCGAGGCCGAGCCGATGGCCGGTCTCGTGGTTGACCATGTACTGCCGGTACGTCGTCAGCGGCGCGGCGTAATTCCGTACGCCGTGCACCCACCGCGCCACGTTCAGCACGACCCGGTTCCCCATCCGGCAACTCGTGTACCGGTCCGGCGCCGCGCCGCAGAGCAGGTCCCGCGTCTCGGGCGTGACCAGCATCAATGTGAAGTCGGCGTTCGTCCCCGGCCCGACCTGCTGGAACCGCCACAGCCCGTGCGACGCCCACCCCTGAGCCCCGCCGTACGTCGCCCGCACGAACCGCGCGAACCCGCCGCGGTCGATGCCGGTGATCCCGCCCTCGATCGCGATCTGGAACCGCATCAGCTTCCCCGCCCGCCCGATCACCGCGGGATCTCCGGGCAGTACGGCGTACGTCCGCGTCCCCGCCACCGGGTACGAGATCGCCTCCGGAGGCCGCTGCGAAACCACGGACCGTGCCGGCGATTCAACGGGCTGGGCAGGCTGGTCCGACTGAACAGCCGCCGGTACGACGCCACGCCCCGGGTACCCGTCCCCGCCGAACGGACCGACAGGTAGCAGCACCCAGCCCGCGACCACGGCGATCGCGACGACAACAGTCCAGCGGCGCATCCAGTGAGCTCCTCACAGCGGGCGGGCCGTTCTCACTCTTCTTGCCACTGTGCCCCGAAACCCTCCTCCGTCCACGGGCGGAGCCGGATTTCCACCTGCGCGACCAACGCGCTCCGCGACACCGGCGGTGCTACGCCTTGGTGGTCCGGAAACGCAGCGTCGGGTACTTCGCCTCGGTGAACCCGAGCCCGCGGTAGAGGTCGATGCCGTAGTCGGTCGCGTGCAGCTCGACCTGGCCGACGCCGGTCTCGTCCCGGAACCAGTCCATCAGCGCGACCACGCACGCCCGGGCGAGACCGCGCCGCCGGAAGTCCGGCTCGGTGCTGACGTTGTACAGGTGACCGCGAACCGTGGTCGAGTCGTTCGGGCCCGGCGGGTGCACGTACACGTTGCCGACCGCGCCCGCGACCACGCCGGCACTCGGGTCGTCGACGACGTACGCCGCGAACGTGTCCGGGGAGGCCAACTGTCCGGTGAACCACTCGAGCGCGGTCGCCCGCCACGGGGCATCCGGTCCGCCGACGTCGGCGCCCATCGCGGCGAGCATCAATCCGCGTAAGTGGACCAGCGACTCCGCATCATCCGCCCCCGCCCGTCGTACCTGAATGTCGGTCACTTGGCCGATCATGCCAACTTTTTGCCGGGTCAGTGAATCGTATGAGTCATGGCCCCGAGCAGAGCGACGCGCGGTACCCGGGCGCGTCGGCTGAATCCCCGACGCCGGTCCGCCTTCGCCGCACTGACGATCGCAGTACTGGGCGTGCTGCTCCCCGGTACGGCGTACCTCGTCGCTCGCCGGACCAAGCTCGGTTCGACGCTGATCGTGCTGAGCCTCGCGCTGTACGGCGCTGCGGCGTACGTCGGGCTCCGGAAACGGGACGCGGCGATCTCGTGGGCGCTGAACCCGTCGGTGCTGAACTGGATGATCGTCGGCCTGGCCGCGATCGCACTCGTGTGGATCGCCGTCCTGGTCACGTCGTACAAGATGCTCCGGCCGCTGACCGTCGCACCGGGCTCCCGGCTGCTCGGCGCGCTGGTGATCGGCGTGATCTGCTTCGCGATGACCGTGAGTACGGCGACCGGCGCGCAGACGTTGATGGCGCAGCGGGACCTGGTGACGAAGGTCTTCGGAGGTGACGAGACGAAGAGCCAGACCCGGCCGACGATCACCCCGAAGAAGGACATCTGGCAGCAGCTGCCGCGGCTGAACATCCTGCTGCTCGGCGCGGACGACGGCGAGGGCCGCGGCGGGACGCGGACCGACACGGTGATGGTCGCGAGCATCGACACCAAGACCGGCAACACCTCGCTGATCTCGCTGACCCGGAACTTCATGCGGATGCCGTTCCCGGAGAACTCACCGCTGCACAAGATCTACCCGACCGGGTTCTGGGACCCGAACGACCCGAAGGAGCAGCCGGAGTTCTACCTGGACGCCATGTACCGCAACATCCCGAGGCTGCATCCCGGCATCCTCGGCCCCTCGGACAACGAGGGCGCGGACATCCTCAAGGTGTCCGTCGGCGAGGCGCTCGGGCTGCAGATCCACTACTACGTGCAGATCAACCTGGCCGGGTTCGCGCAGCTGGTCGAGGCGCTCGGCGGGATCACGGTCAACATCAACTACCGGGTCCCCGTCGGCGGCAACGACGACAAGAAGATCCCGCCGAGCCGGTACCTCGAGCCCGGCCCGAACCGGAAGCTGAACGGCACCGACGCGTTGTGGTTCGCGCGCGGCCGGTACAAGGTCCCGACCGCGGACCTCGCCCGCCAGGCCCGGCAGCGCTGCACGATCAAGGCGATCGTCGAGCGCGCCACCCCGCAGAACGTGCTGACGAACTACGACGCGATCGCGAAGGCCGGCGAGCAGCTGATCCGCACCGACATCCCGCGGAACCAGCTGGGCGCGTTCGCCACCCTGGGAGCGCGGGTGAAGACGGCGAAGATCACCAACGTCGACCTCAACAAGCAGAAGAACTTCCCGACCGGCAAGAACCCGAACTACGCCGGCATGCGCGAGATCGTCGCGCAGGCCCTCAACCCGGTCCGCCGTACGACGACCGCTCCGCGCAAGACCACCACGGTGCCGCCGTCGACCGCGGCCCAGCCGAAGGCCACCCCCAAGCCCGCCGCGGACGACCTGACCTCCGCCTGCGCCTACAACCCAGGCATGCCCGGCTAGAGCCTGGCGGGAGCCTCAGGACGTCGAGTTCTACGCTCGCGGTCCGGTCAGGATGCAGAACTCGTTGCCGTCCGGGTCGGCCATCGGGATCGCGTCCGCGCCCTCCTGACCGCTCTCCAGCCGGGTCGCGCCGAGCGCGATCAGCCGCTCGACCTCGGCGTCGACGTCACCGTCGGCCGGCACCGTGAGGTCGAGGTGCATGGGGTTCTTCGGCGGCTTCGGGTTGACCGGCGGGCCGCCCCACGCGACCTTCGGGCCGCCGGACGGCGCCTGGATCGCGGTCTCCTCGTCCTGGTCCCAGACCAGCGGCCAGTCGAGCGCCTTGCTCCAGAAGTACCCGACCGCCTGTGTGCCGTCCGTGGCCACCTCGCCGAAGAAAGCGGTGTTCGCGAGGAAGTTGTTCCCCGCCTCGATCACGCAGAACTCGTTGCCTTCCGGATCCGCGAGGACGATATACGTTGCCTCCGGCGCCTGCCCGATGTCGATGTGCCGGCCGCCGAGCTCGAGCGCTCGCGCCACCGTCTCCTGCTGCTGCTCGGGCGTCTCGCTGGTCAAGTGGAAGTGGATGTGGCTCGGCGGGTCGTTCTCGACGGGACTCGGCAGGAACCGCAGCCGGAACGGGGTCTTGCCGTCGGGCACCAGCTCGTTGCCGTCGGCCTGTTCCCACCCGAGCAGGCTGCCCCAGAACCGCGCCAGCCGGGCGGGATCCTTCGCGTCGACCGACAGCGCATGGAGGTTGATGCTCATCGGATCTCCCAATCCTCTAGGGCTGTCACCGTATGGCGGGGCGGATCGGCGCCGCAAAGCAATTAGCGGACCGACGCGGCGGCGATCCGCGCGTGGTGATCGGCCTGGTCCCGGGTCATCGGCTGCCTGAGCAGGACCACCTGGTGATAGAGCGGTGCGGTCGCGGTGAGCAGGAGTTGGTGGGCATCGGTGTCGCTCGGGATCTCGCCGCGCGCAACAGCCCGGCTGACGACCAGCGCGGTGCGCTCGTAGCGGTCCTCCCAGAAGCGGGTGAGTGCGTCGGCGGCGTCCGTCGTACGGAAAGAGGCCGCGATCACCGCCTGGGTGAGGGACGGCCGAGCGGTCAGCGCGGCGTGGATCTCGCGGTTGACCGCGATCAGATCGCCTTCGAGCGAGCCGGTGTCGGCGGGCTCCCACGAGTCGTCGGCGCCGGCTTCGAGCAGGTCGACCAGGAGGCCGGGCACGGTCT
This sequence comes from uncultured Actinomycetota bacterium, assembly GCA_963822475.1. Lineage (GTDB taxonomy): Bacteria > Actinomycetota > Actinomycetes > Propionibacteriales > Kribbellaceae > Kribbella. The sequence goes on along the minus strand of CAWGHT010000003.1, from coordinate 1,042,658 downwards.
TCCAGCGCCGGTACAGCGTCGTCCGGTGTACGCCGGAACGCGCCGCGACCGCGTCGATCGTGAGTCCGTCGTACCCGTGCTCGGCCAGCTCGGACTCCACCGCCGCGAGCACGTCCGACCGCACTCGGGCGGTCCGTCCTCCGGGCCTACTTGCGCCGGCCTCAGTGATCATGACATCATCCTAACGCAACGTCCGTCGCATTTAGGGAGTAGCCAGTGATCTTCTGACCCGCCGTTCGCCAACCACGAACCCGCGAGAGGTCAGGAGGATCCTCATGTCTACCCAGCTGTCCCTGCACGACGTCACCAAGTCCTACGACCACCGCCTGGTGCTCGACCAGATCACCTGCGCCTTCCCGCCCGGACAGGTCAGCGGCCTGATCGGCGAGAACGGCTCCGGCAAGTCGACACTGCTGCGGGTCCTGGCCGGTCTCGAGCCGGCCACGGACGGCACGGTGAACGCCATCGGGAGCATCGGCTTCCTGGCGCAGGACAACCCGTTGCCGCTCGACCTCGACGTACAGGCGCTGGCCGATCACGCGCTCGCCGACCTGCGCCGGATCGAGGCGCGGATGCGTTCGCTGGAAGGCTTGCTTGCCGACGGACGCACCGACGTCCTGGACGAGTACGGCGAACTCCAGACGGTGTTCGAGATCCGCGAGGGGTACGACGCGGACGCGCGGTTCGCCCGCGCGACGTACGGCCTCGGGCTGTCCACGCTGCCCGGTGATCGCCGGTTGTCCGAACTGTCCGGCGGCGAGTTGGCGCGGTTGCACTTGGCCGCCGTACTCGCGTCGTCGCCGGAGGTCCTGCTGCTCGACGAGCCGACGAACCATCTGGACGTGTCGGCCGCCACCTGGCTGGAGGATCACCTGCGATCCCGACGCGGTACGACGGTTGTCGTCTCGCACGACCGCGCGTTCCTGGAGCGGGTCGCGTCGACGCTGTTCGAGGTCGACGGCGACACGCACCGGGTCACGCGGTACGGCAACGGCTTCCAGGGCTACCTGCACGAGAAGGCGGCCGAGCGGGCGCGACTCGAGCAGGCCCGGCAGGAGTGGGAGGACGAGGTCGCGGAGATGCGCGTGCTCGTCCGGACCACTGCCGACCGGGTCGCGTACGGGCGACCGATGAAGGACAACAACAAGGTGGCGTACGACCGGGCGACCGGTCGCGTGAACGAGGCGGAGCGGAGCAAGATCCGCAACGCCAAGGAACGCCTGCGCCGCCTGGAGGAAGACCCGCCGCCGGTGCCGGCGAAGCCGCTCCGGTTCAAGGCGTCGATCCGCACGACCGGCGCTCCGGCCGGGCTGGATGCGGTCGGCGTCGCGGTCGCGGACCGGCTGCCGCCGACGTCGCTCGACGTACCCGCTGGTGGTCGCGTCCTGATCACCGGCCCGAACGGCGTCGGCAAGTCGACGTTGCTCGACGTCCTTGCCGGTGCACTCCAGCCGGACTCCGGGTACGTCGAGCGCCACGGACGGATCGGCTACCTGCAGCAGGAGGTGACCGAGGCGCGACCGGACGAAACGTTGCGCGAGGCACTCGCCCGGCATCCCGGCGCGGCGGCTCTGGGGCTGTTCCGTCAGGACCAGTTGCAGACGCGGGTCGGCGCGTTGTCGACCGGGCAACGCCGACGGCTCGCGTTGGCACGAGTGCTGACCACGCCGTACGACGTACTGCTGCTCGACGAGCCGACCAACCACCTGTCCCTCGTGCTGGTGGAGGAACTGGAGGCGGCGCTCGACCGGTACGCCGGCGCGCTCGTCGTGGTCAGCCACGACCGCCGCTTCGCCTCCCGCTGGCGCGGCACGGTCATGGGCCTCCCGGCCTGGACTGAGGAGCGGAGGGAGCGAAGCGACCGGAGCGACGAGGGAAGGCCGGGAGTCACAGCCCATGACCCGCCGCGACGGAGTCGCGGCATCAGTGCCGTCATCGATCTTGAGGAGAACACCTATGTCAGTCAGTGAGTTCACGGTCGATGGCGCGCCGTACGGCGTGGTCGCGGCGGGCGGTGAGGTGTGGACGACGCTTGTCCACACCGGCCGCGTCGCGACCGTCTCGGGGCGCGTGTTCGACCTCGACGCGCCCTCGTCTCGACCGAGCGTGATCGTTGAAGGTCCCGATGACGCCGTGTGGTTCACGCGCAACGGCGACGACCGGATCGGGCGGATCGGGTACGACGGGGCGGTGTCGGCGATCGAGATTGCGGGCGCGCCGTACGGGCTGTGCGTCGGTCCCGACGGTGCCTTGTGGTGCACGTTGATGAGCATCGACGCGATCGGGCGGATCACGGTCGACGGCGAGGTGTCGACGTACCCGATCGGTACGGCGGGCGCGTTTCCGGGGATGATCACGACGTACGCGGGCGATCTGTGGTTCACGCTCAATCAGGCCAACGCGATCGGGCGGATGACCACCGGCGGCGAGGTCACCACCTATCCCCTGCCGACGCCCGCGTCAGGTCCGGTCGGGATCAGCGCGGGGCCGGACGGCGTCTGGTTCACCGAGCTGCTTGCGAGCCAGGCTGGTCGGATCGACGTCGACGGGTCGATCTCGGAATTCGCCCTTCCGGCCGATTCGAAGCCGCATGCCGCGGCGGCGACAGCTGACGGTGGTTGCTGGCTCACCCTGTGGGCGGCGGCCGCATTGGTCCACATCGATGCCAAGGGCAACGTCACCGAGGAGTTCGCGTTCGGGGATGGGGCCGAACCGCACGGCCTGTACGCCGATACGTCTGTGTGGGTCGCGCTGGAGAAAGGTTCCGTGGCTCACATCCAGCCGGGCGGGTGAGGAGGTTCACTCGGCGGAGGGAGGACGCGGTGCACCGCGGAGGTGGACAGTGGTGATGTGAGCACGGTGGTGCAGGTTCGAGGGTCGGCGGCCCGGGTACGGGACGTCGTCGCGGTCGGTCGCCCGGCGTTCTGGGTCGTGTCGATCGTGCCTTACTACACGGGGATTCTGCTCGCGACGCATCGGCTGATCCCGCCTGTCGAGGAGTGGCCGCGGCTGATCGTCGGGGCGGTCGTGATGGGTCCGCTGGTTTGGCTAGCGGTGCTAGCGGTCAACGACGCGTACGACCTGCCGAGCGATCGGCTCAACCCGCGGAAGGCCAAGTCGCCGCTGCTCGACGGCCGGATCACGCTGCGAGCGGCGAAGCGGCTGGCCTTCGCGGCGGCCGTGGCGGCGGTCGGATTGAGCCTGCATGTCGGGATCGTGTTCGCGCTGGGCGTCCTGCTCGCCGTACTCCTCGGCTACGCGTACTCCGTCCCACCGGTGCGGTTGAAGACCCGCGCCGGCTTCGACGTCGCGGTCAACGCCCTCGCCCTGGGCGCCTTCGGCCCGCTGGCCGGCTGGGCCGCGATCAACCCGGACCTCAGCGACTTCCCTTGGCTGATGGGCCTGCAGGGAACCCTCGCCGCGATCGGCCTCTACCTCCCCACCACCCTCGCCGACCTCGAAGCGGATCGCGCCGCCGGCTACCAGACCGTCGCAGTCCGCTTCGGCCCCCGCACGACGTACCTGATCGGGTACGCCGCCTGGATCGCAGCAGCCGCCCTGTCCGTAATCCTCGCCGCCACCAACACCATCATCCCCCGCACCATGCTCCCCCTCGAGCTAGTCATGGTCCCGGTCCTCATCGCGGCCTACCGCAAACTGATCGGCCCCCACCAATCCTTCAAAGGCATCATCACCCTGGCCACCCTCTTCCTCCTCCCCTGCGCCACCTTCGCCCTCACCTACACCGGAGTCCTGTAGATGCACCCGGACATCGAGCCCTACGACCACGGCATGCTCGACGTCGGCGACGGACACCACATCTACTGGGAAACCTGCGGCAACCCGGAGGGCAAGCCTGCACTCGTCGTCCACGGCGGGCCGGGATCAGGCGCCGGCGCCTCGTGGCGCAGGTACTTCGATCCCACCAGATACAAGGTGGTTCTGGTCGACCAACGCAACTGCGGCCGCAGTACGCCGGACGCTGCTGAGCCGACCGTTGACCTGAGCACCAACACGACCGCCCATCTGATCGCAGACTTCGAACTGCTCCGGCGGACACTCGGTATCGAGAAGTGGCTGCTCCTTGGGGCGTCCTGGGGCGCGACGCTCGGGCTGGCGTACGCCGAGCAGCACCCGGAGGCGATCTCCGAGATCGTCCTGTTCAGCGTCACAAACACCTCACGCCGCGAGGTCGAGTGGATCACCCGGGACATGGGCCGGATCTTCCCCGAAGAATGGGCGCGGTTCCGGGACGGCGTACCGGAAGACCAACGGGACGGGAATCTCGCGCTGGCGTACAGCCGTCTTCTGCACGACCCCGACCCAGCCGTTCGCGAGAAGGCTGCCCGTGACTGGTGCGACTGGGAGGACACTCATGTCCGCACGCATCCCGGCTGGCGGCCGGACTCGAGGTACGACGATCCCGTCTTCCGGCTGCGGTTCGCGCGACTCGTGACGCACTACTGGGCGCACGCGGCCTGGCTGGAAGAGGACGTTCTCGTGCGGGAGGCGGGGAGGCTCGCCGGGATCCCCGGGGTGCTGATCCACGGCAAGCTCGATATCAGCGGTCCGCCGGACATCGCCTGGCGGATGGCGCAGGCGTGGCCAGGCGCGGAGTTGCACCTGGTTGAGCAGGAAGGTCATGGCGCGGGCGGCTCCGGAACGCAGGACCTGATCCTCGCGGCGCTGGGGCGGTTCGGCTTACGGGCCTGACCGGTATTGGGGCGTGCACGTGCACGTGCACGGCGGGCAAAGATTTGATCACTGATCTTTACAGCGATGAAACGTTCATGAACTCTTGGGTCCCATGACTCTGACCCGCCCGGAGCTCGAGACCGACTACGCCCTCAGCCGGTCCGACATCGCACACTTCCGGCAGCACGGATTCGTGAAGCTGAAGAACGTGCTGAGCGCGGAGACGATCGCGGAGTACGAGCCGGAGATCACCGACAAGGTGATCGAGCTGAACACGCAGGAACAGCCGCTGGACGAGCGCGACACGTACGGCAAGGCGTTCCTGCAGGTCACGAACCTCTGGCAGGACAGCGAGCGGGTGCTGGAGTTCGTGTCCTCGCCGCGGCTCGCGCGGATCGCGGCGCAGTTGCTCGGCGTGCAGTCGGTGCGGCTGTACCACGACCAGGCGCTCTACAAGGAGTCCGGCGGCGGAGTCACCCCGTGGCACGCGGACCAGTACTACTGGCCGTTCGCGACCGATCGGTGCGTGACGCTCTGGGTCCCGCTGCAGGAGACCCCGATGGAGATGGGGCCGCTGTCGTTCGCGGCCGGCAGCCACACGTTCGAGCACGGGCGGGACCTGGCGATCAGCGACGAGTCGGAGCGGGTGCTGCAGGACGCGCTGGCCGAGCAGAACTTCCCGGAGGTCTCCGACCCGTACGAGCTCGGCGAGGTCAGCTACCACCTCGGCTGGACGTTCCATCACGCGCCGCCGAACACGACCGACATCCCGCGCCGGGTGATGACGGTGATCTACGTCGACGCCGCGATGGAGATCTCGGAGCCGGCGAACGCGAACCAGGTACTCGACCTGGCCAGCTGGATGCCCGGCAACCAGCCCGGCGAAACCGTCTCCTCGCCGCTCAACCCGGTCCTCTACTGACCCGCCCCGCTCCGGCGCGATCGATACTCGCGCGCGTTCTGTACCTATTGGTATGTACGATGCTGTCATGAACGAATCGATCAGCCGCGTAGTCGTCCTGGACCAGCACCTGCCGGAGGCGCTTCCGGTGCAGCGTGTCGAGGTCCGCCGGATCACCATCGAGCCGCACACCGCGCTCGGCGCCCACGTCCACAACGGCCCCGTGTTCGGCAACATCGTGTCGGGATCGGCCGTCTACCAGCAGGCCGAGGACACCGAGCCGCAGGTCCTGCACCCCGGCGACGTGTTCTACGAGCCCGCCGTCGAACGCATCGCCCGCTTCGACACCGAGGACGAAGGCGTCACCTTCCTCGCCTACTTCCCCCTGACGGCCGGCCAGGACGCAACCCTCGACCTCGTCTAGGGCGGACCGCTACGCATGCAGAACCCCCGCAAACAGGGGCGAAAGCACCGCGAAACGGCACTTCTGCATGCGCGCAGGTCCACCTACAGCGTCCGCCTCTGCGGATAGATCGTCTCGCCGCGGGACAGTTGCTCGACGTACAGCGCGACCCGCTTCGCTCGAGTTTCGGCGCGTTTGGCGTTGATGACTCGGTGGACGACGGCGAAGCGGTTGGCGCTGGTGAGGATCTCGAACATCGCCTGCGCCTTCGGTTCCGCGGCCAGTGCCGCCGCGAGATCGTCCGGGATCTCGAGCGCCCCCGCTCCGCCGTACGCGTTGTCCCAGCGGCCGTCGGCCTTCGCGCGCTCGACCTCGGCACGTCCGGCCGGGCGCATCCGCCCTTCCTGTTCGAGGCGCGCGATGATGCCGACGTTCCGCTTCGACCACATGCTCCGCGCGCGACGCGGCGTGTACCGCTGCACGAACGTCTGCTCGTCGCGGCCCCGCCGTTGCCCGTCGATCCACCCGTGACACAGGGCTTCCTCGAGCGCTTCGTCGTACGTCAGGCTCGTCGGCGTCGTCACGTTCTTCTTCGCGAGCACGAGCCAGACGCCGTCCGGTTCCTCGTGATGCTCGTGCAGCCAACTCAGCCAGGCGGCAGCGTCCACGACGATCAGTTCTGCGGTCACGAGGCAGCCTCCCGATAGCGCGCGGCCAACTGCGTCGCCGCGTCCTTCAACTCTTGCGGTCCGACGAACTCCAGATCGCACTCGAACATCCCGAACGTCGCGGCCAGCCCCGTCCACGACCACCCACTGAGCGCGAGCCGGCAACTCGTCGGCGTCAGCTCCTCGACCACGGCGCCATGGCCCGCCCATTGCGCGATGTCCGACGCCTTCGCCTGCAGGATCGCCTCACCACGGCAGGGATTGCGGTCCTGCCCGCGGAACTTGCTGGAGATGTACGTCGCCACGTCCGGCGCCGGCAGCTCGCGCGGCGTGAACCGCGGCCCGGTCGGCGTCTTCGGCGTCATCCGATCCACCCGGAACGTCCGCCAGTCGTTGCGATCCAGGTCCCAGCCGACGAGGTACCAGCGCCCGCCCCACGTCACCAGATGGTGCGGCTCGACCTTCCGCGGCGGCACCCATTCCTCTTCCGCTGTACGAGGCGCGGCGTAGTCGAAGCGCAGTACCTCGTTCGCGCGAAGCGCCGTACCGATCGCGATCAACTGCTCGGAGTCGACCGTCGTACGGCGGTTGGCGTAGCGGTCGACCGTGGTGACCTGCAGGGCGTCGACCCGATGCCGCAACCGCGCCGGCATCACCTGACGGACCGTGGCCAGCGCCCGCAACGCGCCCTCTTCGATCCCGGTGACCGTGGTCGTCGCGGTCTGCAGGGCGACCGCGACCGCGATCGCCTGATCGTCGTCGAACAGCAGCGGCGGCAGATCCGCCCCCGCATCCAGGCGGTAGCCGCCGTCGGGTCCCTTGGTCGCGCGCACGGGATACCCGAGGTCGCGCAGCCGGTCCACGTCCCGGCGGACGGTCCGCGGGCTGACTTCCAGGCGGTCGGCCAGCAGCTGGCCCGGCCAGTCGCGGCGGGCCTGAAGCAAGGAGAGCAGCGCGAGCAGTCGGGCTGAGGTCTCGGACATGACTTCAGATTGCCATGAGTAGCGGCCAGAACCTGTCCTCTTTCCCTGGAAATGTCTGTCGTAGAGACCCTGACCGAAGGAGAGATCGTGATCAGCACCCGAGCGCTCACCCGGGACTTCGTGGTGAGCCGTACCGAGACCGTGCACGCGGTCCGCGGCATCAGCCTGGACGTCGAACCCGGTGAGCTGGTCGCCGTCCTCGGCCCGAACGGCGCCGGCAAGACGACCACGTTGCGCATGCTCACCACCTTGATCACGCCGACCTCGGGCACCGCGACGGTCGCCGGGTACGACGTGACCACGCATCCGAGCCAGGTCCGGCGAAGGATCGGGTACGTCGGACAGGGCAACGGCGCCGGCCACTCGCAACGGGTCGGCGACGAACTCGTCGGGCAGGGCGTGATCTACGGCCACGACCGCCGTACCGCCAAGCTGCGGGCCGGCGAACTGCTCGAGGCCCTGGAGCTGAAGGACCTGGCACAGCGCAAGGTGTCGGACCTGTCGGGCGGGCAGCGCCGGCGGCTCGACGTCGCGATGGGACTGGTGCACGCGCCGCCGCTGCTGTTCCTGGACGAGCCGTCGACCGGCCTCGACCCGCAGAACCGGGCGAACCTGTGGGACCACATCCTGCGGATGCGCGAGCAGTACGCGATGACGATCGTGCTCACCACGCACTACCTGGACGAGGCCGACTCGATGGCAGAGCGGGTAGTCGTCGTGGACCACGGCGAGGTGATCGCGGACGACACCGCCGACGGGCTGAAGGCCACGCTGGCCGGCGACCGGCTTGCAGTGACCGTTGCTCCGAGCAACATTGCGCGGTTGAGCGAACTGGCCGAGAAGTTGCCGGGGGCACGCGAAGTGATCGCCGTCGGTGACGAGGTGAGCGTCCGGGTCGCGGACGGGCCGGCGGCGCTTCCCGAACTGGTCGCGGCCGCCCAGCGCGACGGCGTACCGATCGCGTCGGCGCAGGTGCACCGCCCGACCCTCGACGACGTGTTCCTCAACCTCACCGGCCGCAGCCTGCGTGAAGACTCGAACGGAAAGGCAGCCTGATGACCACCCTGACCCTGTCGGCAACCTCCACCGCGACCTCGACCCAGCCCTCGCGGAACCTGCTCCGCGACATCCGGATCGTGATGGCGCGGGAACTCAAGCCGGTACTGCGGGACCCGTTCAGCCTGCTGTTCGGGATGATCCAGCCGCTGGTGTTCCTCGCCCTGTTCGGCCCGCTGCTGTCCGGATCGATGGGCGGCACGTTCGGCGACGGCGTGTGGCAGTGGTTCGTCCCGTCGATCCTGGTGATGACCACGCTCTTCGGTACGTCGACCACCGGGGCGAACCTGCTGTTCGAGTTCCAGACCGGTGCGCACGAGCGGATGCTGGTCACGCCGTTGTCCCGCTCCTCGTTGCTGATCGGCCGGGCACTGAAGGAGATGGTGCCGCTGTTCGGGCAGGCGGTGATCGTGATCGCGGTGATGACGCCGTTCGCGTTCGACCTGCACCTCGGCGGCGCGCTGATCGGGCTAGCACTGCTAGCGGTGTTCGGCGTCGGGCTCGGTTCGTTCAGCTATGCGCTGGCGATCGCCGTACGGAAGCAGGACTGGATGTTCTGGGTGGTGCAGCAGACGTTCCTGTTCCCGTTGATGATCCTGTCCGGGATGCTGCTGCCGCTCGAGACAGGTCCCGGCTGGATGCGGGTCGCCGCGAAGTTCAACCCGTTGTCGTACGTCGTCGACGCGGAGCGGACCCTGTTCTCGGGCGACGTACTGTCCAGCGCGGTGCTGTGGGGCATGGTCGCGGCGATCGTGACCGCGGCGCTCGGGCTGACCGTCGGCATCCGCGCGATGCTCCGCTCGGCCGGCTGACCCAAATGCGTCACTGTCCCCGCTGGGCCGTTCTCAACGATGGAAATCACCTACGGTAGCGCTCAGATCACCCACCGCCCCCGAAGGAGATCTGATGAGGCCCCGCCCCGCCTTGTTCGCCGTACTGACTTCTCTGGCCGCCACCGCGCTCGCCGCCTCGAGCGCGGTGGCGGCGCCCTTCCCGCAAGCCGACACCGAGAAGCGTGTGGTGGCCGCGACCGATACCGACGGCGACTCGTTGCCGGACACCTGGGAGACGAACGGGTACGACGCGAACGGCGACGGCGTTGTCGACGTGGACCTGCCCGGGATGGGCGCGAACCCGAAGAAGAAGGACCTGTTCGTCGAGATGGACTACATGGCCGGCCGGCTCACCACCACGGCCGGCCTCGACCGGATCGTCCAGGTCTTCGCGTCCGCCCCGGTCAGCAACCCGGATGGCAGCACCGGGGTCAAGATCCACCTCGACGCCGGGTCCGCCCGCGGTACGGCGTACAACCTGGGCGGTGGCAACGAGGTCGCGTACGACGCCGACCTGAACCCGTCGGCGACCCAGACGAACGCGATCAAGGCGGCCAACTTCGCGGCGGCGCGCAAGGCCGTCTTCCACTACATGATCTGGGGCGACAGCTACGACGGCGGCTGCAGTAGCGGCCAGGCGTTCAACATCCCGAACGACACGTTCATCGTCACGGTCGGCCCGAAGTGCAACTGGAACGCGACCGACGACATCAACGTGGGCACGTTCATCCACGAGCTCGGTCACAACATCGGCCTCAAGCACGGCGGCACCGACAACCTGAACTACAAGCCGAACTACCTGAGCGTGATGAACTACTCGTTCCAGCTGGGTGGTGTGCTCAAGGCCGACGGCACCAAGTACTGGGGCTACTCCAGCGTTCAGCCGACCTCGATCAACGAGGCCCGGCCGGACGAGACGGTCGGCCTCGGCAGCCTGGGCGCCGGGTACCGGACGAGCTGGAAGTGCCCGAACGGCTCGACCAAGACGACCGCCGGCGCCGCGAACCAGCCGATCGACTGGAACTGCGACGGCGACACCACCGACACCACGACGGCCGCCGACATCAACGGCGACAAGACCACGTCGATCCTGATCGCCCAGAACAACTGGGCCAACATCGTCTTCGGCGGCGGCGCCGTAGGCGGAGGCAGCAACCTCCAGTCCAAGACCCCCACCACAGAACTCCAGGAACTAACCCACAACGAGTGGACCAAGCTGCAAAACCGCTGACCGCGCGAAGCCCTCGCACCTTCAGGTGGGTGCGAGGGCTTCCGCTTGTTCAGACGTCCCACACACCAGCTTTTGCGGTCTCGCGGGCCCAGTCGGTGAAGTCGCGGGGTGGGCGGCCGAGGACTTGTTCTACTCCGTTGGAGACGTACTCGGAGCGGTGGTTGCGGATGACGGTGAAGAGGTCGCGGACGGCGGCGGCGTCTTCGGGTGTGAGGCCTTGCTCGGTCAGTTCCGCGACGTGAGCCTCGGGGTCGAGGTCGACGTACTTGATCGGGCGGCCGGTTGCAGCGGTCAGTTCGTCGGCGATCTCGGTCATCGTGAGGGTGCGTGGGCCGGAGATCGCGAGGGTCTGGCCGACGTACGACTCGTCGAGCAGCGCCGTCGTCATCACGTCGCCGACGTCGTCGGTGTCGATCCACGCCTCGCCGCCGGTGCCCGCGGACAGCCGAATCTCGCCGCCCAGCACGTGGTAGCGCAGGAAGTCTTCACTGAACCCCTGCGCGAACCAAGCAGGCTGCACAATCGTCCAGTCCCGCCCACTCGCCTTCACCACGTTCTCCAGATCGAGCTGCCCGTCGTACACGGCGAAGTCGCGTCCCGGGCTCCCCACACCACGGCCCGACAGCAGCACCACGCGCCGCAGCCCGTCGGCCTGCTCGACGAACTTGCCGGCCTGCGCGAGTCCGGTCGGCCCGACCGGCGGCGCGAGGTACGCCGTGTCGGTGCCGCGGATCGCGTCCGCCCAGGTGCTCTCGTCGTACCAGTCGAACCGCCGCTCGCTGGAGCGGGACGCGAGCCGGTACGGGACGCCCCGCGCCTCGAGCTGCGCCGCGACGCGACGGCCGGTCTTGCCTTTGCCACTGAGGATCAGAATCGGGTTCATGGCTCTAGTCCACCGGAGCGCGGTGAGACAAACCATGGCCGTACGCCGCAATCCGATGTTCGGAACGCTCATCCTGACGTAGGCTCGGGCCATGGACGTGCTCGACGAACTGCTGGCCGGGACCCGCGCGCAGGACGGGGTGTTCAACCTGACGATCCTGGATCTGCCCTGGGCGCTGGAGATCCGGGACGAGGCGCCGCTGGCGCTCGCGATCCTGATCCGCGGTTCGGGCTGGGTGACCCGGGAGGGTCTCGAGCCGCAGCGGATGGAGCAGGGCGACGTCGCGATCGTCACCGGCCCGGAGCCGTACGTCGTCAGCGACAGCCTGACCACCGCACCGCAACTGCGGATCCACCCCGGCGGTATCTGCGAACCGTTGCCCGGGGCACCGATCGACTACTCGGCCCGGCTCGGCGTGCGGACGTACGGCGCCCGGAAGTCGGGTGCAGTGATGGTTGCCAGCGGCACCTATCAGGTGGCGGGCGACGTCAACCGGCGGCTCGTCACCGCGCTCCCGCCGGTGCTCGTCGTGCCGGCGGCCGAGGTGGCGGGGTCGGTGATGGACATGATCACCAGCGAGATCCAGCGGGACGCGGCCGGTCAGCAGAGTGTGCTGGACCGGTGGCTCGACCTGGCGCTGATCACCACGCTGCGCGCGTGGTTTGCTCGGCCGGATTCGCACGCGCCGGGGTGGTACCAGGCGCAGACCGATCCGGTGGCGGGTACGGCGTTGCGCTTGCTGCACGAGGATCCGGCGTACCCGTGGAACGTCACCGAGCTCGCGGATCGGGTCGGGATCTCGCGCGCTTCGTTGGCTCGGCGATTCAGCGCGGTTGTTGGTGAGGCGCCGATGAGTTACCTGACCGGCTGGCGGATCACGCTCGCTGCGGATCAGCTGCGGTCGACCCGGGACACGGTCGAGACGATCGCTCGGCGGGTCGGGTATGCGAACGCGTTCGCGTTGAGCGTTGCGTTCAAGCGGGTTCGGGGCGTTACGCCTACCGCGCATCGCCGGGCGGCTTGAAAGCTTCAACACGCGGGTTCAACGATACGATTGAGGCTCATGGGGCATGAAGAAATCCCGTTGAGTCTCGATGAGCTGCGGCAGCTGAGTCTGTGGACGGCTGACTGTGCCGAGCAGGCGCTGCCGCTGTTCGAGGCGGCGGCGCCGGGCGATCGGCGGGCGCGGGACGCGATCGAGGCGGTCCGCGAGTTCGGTGCCGGAGGCAAACGAACGAAGGCGATCCGAACCGCCGCCTGGGCAGCCCTCAAGGCAGCCGGCGAGTTGGACGATCCGGTCGCGGAGGCGGGGGCGCGGGCGGCGGTTGGGGCTGCTGGTTCGGCGTATTTGCATCCGTTTGCGGCGGCGACTCAGGTGAAGCACATCGTCGCGGCCGCGCAGTATGCGGCGTACGCGCAGGAACTCGCGACCGGCGATCCGGCAGCAGCCGACGCGGTCATCCGGTGGGCGGTCGAGCGCGTCCCACCCACCGTCCGCGACGTTCTCGCGCGCTACCCCGACGGCACTCCAGGCCGCAGCCGGCTCGGCGAACTCCACCGCCAACTGGAGGCCGAGCTCAGGCGACCGTCGACTTCATGAACGCGAGCGCCTGCGGCCACGCCAGCCGGAACGCGTCCGCGTTGACGTCCTTGTCGTGCCGCGACTTGTCCGAGAACCCGTGGTCCGCACCAGGGAAGTACTGCGCGAACGTCGCGCCAACGGTCCGCGCCTGCAACACGGTCTGCAACGTCTCGAAGTCCGCATTGGGTACGGCGGCGTCCGCGCTCGGGTAGCTCACCAGCACCGGCGCCGTAACCCCAGCCGCCTCGGCAATCGCGTCGTACGTGTGATGCGGCGGCCGGTTCGACGGCACGGTCGGATGGAAGGCGACGACGTTCGCCACCCGCTGGTCACGCGCCCCGAGCAGGAAGGCGAACCGTCCCCCGAGGCACCATCCGATGACGCCGACCTTGCTGCACCCGAGGTCGTCGAACAGGTAGTCCAGCAACGCGCCCTGCTCGGCGAGAGCGGTGTCGTCGTCCATCTCCCGCAGCATCCCGCTGAGCTCTTCGCGGGTGGCATTGTCGGTACTGCGTCCCTTGAACGGATCCCACGACAGCGCGGTGATCCCTTCCCCGGCCAGCTCGTCGGCCCACTCCCGGATCTGCTCACCGATCCCGGTGATCATCGGCAGCATCAACATGCCTGCCCGCCCGACCCGCGCGAGATAAGCGTCCTGCTCCCCAACCGTCACTGTCACACCCATGCGGGAATCTTAAGAGACGCCGACCGTCTGGTGGTCCACCTCGATGACGCCGACGACGCGTTCGACGTCGCGGCCGTAGGGCTGGCCGATGTACTTCTGGGCGATCTGGTCGACGAGCTCCCAGCCGGCGTCGCCGTCGATCCACTCGACGACGCGGCCGCGGAGGATGACCGGCTCGTACGGGTTGTCGACCGGCGCGAGCGACAGCGCGACGCGGGGATCGTTGCGGAGGTTGCGGGCCTTCTGCGAGTTCGGGCCGGTCAGGAAGATGATCTTGTCGTCGAGCGAGCTCACCCAGAGCGGGATGGAGTGCGGCGACCCGTCCGGCAGGACGGTGGCCAGGTGGGCGATGGAGGTGCTCTCGACGGCGTTGCGTACGGCGGGCTTCAACATGGCTCGGCTCCTTCAGCGGACGATTTCGTAGTGGAGGTGGGTGACGCCGGGCGCGGGCACGGCCTCGATCAGGTTCAGGCGAATCTGCTCCGGCAACTCCTGGAAGAACGGCCGGCCGCTGCCGAGCAGGATCGGCACCTGATGCAACACGAGCTCGTCGACGAGGCCCGCCTGGAGCGCCGCGGTCGCGACACCGCCACCCATCAGACCGACATCTTTCCCGCCGGCCAGCTCACGCGCCGCGGCGATCGCGTCCTCGATGGTGTTGGCGAGAGTCTGCCGTTCGCTGATCTGCGCCACCGGACCGTGACTCAGCACGACCAGGGACGCCTTCGGGTGCGGACTGCCGCCGCCGAAGTGGCCCGAGTCGTCGTACGTCTTGTGCCCGGCGACCATCGCGCCGACCCGGCCGGCGAGCGCGTCGAAGACCCGTGCACTCGGTGCGCTCAGCTTGAAGCCGTCGAACACCTGGCTCGGGGTGTCGCCGTCGAAGTACCAGTCGAACAGCATCGGCGCATCGCCCAGGCCGTGATCAGGACCGGAGTCGCGTCCGGTGATGTACCCGTCGACCGAAACGGCGAGGGCGCAGACCACCTTGCTCATCGTGTTCACCTTCCCTTGGGGTTCCTTGAAGGAACGCTAACACATTGGAGTTCCTTGAGGGAACCCCAAGCGCTAGACTGGTGTCATGCAGCGAACGAACTTCAGTGAGATGGCGTGCTCGATCGCGCGCACGCTGGACGTGATCGGCGAGCCGTGGTCGCCGTTGATCCTGCGCGACATCTGGGTCGGGTTCTCCCGGTTCGAGCAGCTCCAGGCGGACCTCGGGATCTCCCGCAAGGTGCTCACCGAGCGACTGAACCACCTGGTCGACCGGGGCGTGCTGGAGCGCCGGCCGTACGACAATCGGCCGCGGTACGAGTACGTGCTGACCGACCGCGGCCGGGAACTGCTCGACGTCCTGATGGTGATGGTTGCCTGGGGCGACAAATGGCTGGCCGGGGAAGCCGGACCGCCGGTCCTCTACCGGCACCACGCCTGCGGAGAGATCAGCCACGTCGACCTCGCCTGCGCCCACTGCGGCAAGCCGATGCACGCCGACGACATCGACATCCTCCCCGGCCCGGGCGCCGCGGCCTAGCGGCAGTACGGGCGGAACACCTCGAGATCGCTGTCCACACGCGCGATCCGGTCGAAGCCCCAGGTGTCGACGCCCGGTCGATCGACCTCGAACATCACCCGGGCGGACATGTCCCGCAACCCACGGGCGAGCAGCGCGAACTCGAGGTGGTCGGCGTCCAGGTCGTCGGCGCCGTACTCGTCGAGGAAATCCGCCAGCCGATCACCGTCGGCCGCGACCCACACGTCGTACTCGCGGGGCCCGATCACGGCGTTCTCCCAGTCGAGGAGCGCCGCCACCTCACCGTGGTCGTCGATCAAGACGTTCAACCCGTGCAAGTCCGTGTGACACAGGACGTCGCGCACCGGCTTGAGCCGCGTTCGTACGTCGTCCAACCGCGCGATCGCCGCAGCCACCACATCCGCCCGATCCGCGATCCACGGGTGCTGCAAGTGCTGCCCCAAGGTGCGGATGTGCGGCTCGCTGACGTCGGCGGGCGGCAGCGTCACCCGCAGCGGCGCCTCATGCACCTGCCGCAACGCCCGGGCCACCACACGCCAGTCGCTCCAGGCCGCCGTACGCCCTTCGATATAAGGGAAAACAGCGACGTTCTTCGCGGACAGCTCTCCCTGCAGCGTCCGCAACGGCTCCACCACCGGCAGCCCGAGAGCGTGCAACTCCGCCAACTGCGACAACCCCGACGGCTGCTCGCCTTCCTTCCACACCTTCACGAACCATCGGCCGTCTGCCACCCAGCCGTCGGTGGCGAAGCCGCCGGGGTGCGGCTCCAGCGAGGAGACAGTCAGTCCGTAGTCACGTTCGAGGTCCACCCGCGCATCACATCATCTGCGCTGGGCGGCCAGCATCCGGATTACGGCGGCGTTCACCAGGATCAGGATCAGCGCCGAGAAGAGCAGCAGCGCGACCTCGGCCGGGAGGAGCGCGATGCCCAGGCCGATCGCGAGGACCGGGATCGCGAGTCCGGCGTACGCGATCAGGAAGAGGGCGGCCAGGACCTCGCCGCGGGACGACGGGTCGGCGAGTGACGCGGCGGTCGCGACCGCGCCGCGGAAGACGAGGCCGACGCCCGCGCCGGCGACGATCCCGCCGATGACGAAGAGGTACAGGTTCGGGATGAGACCGCCGACCGCCACGCCCACCAGACCGACGGACATCGCGACCAGTCCGAGGCGGAGCTGTGCCGGGCGGCTGAGGCGGACGAAGACTGCCTGGCTCGCGGCGCCGGCGATGAAGACGGCGAAGGTGACGACCCCGGCGAGCAGGCGAGACGTGTGGTGCAGCACGCCGGCCAGGAACGTCGGCGCCAGCGACGTGAAGAGACCCAAGATCGCGAACGCCGCGAAGGCACCGATCGCGGACGCGAAGAAGAGCGGACGGGCGGACGAGGGCAGCGCCACCCGCTGCGGCCGGTACGCCGGACGCTCCTCCAACCGCTCCACGGTCTCCGGCACCAGCGCGATCCCCACCGCGCTGATCAGCAACAGCACCAGGAAGATCTCGTACGGCCGCTCCAACGGCGACGACACGTACTGCGCCAGTAGTCCACCCACGAGCGGACCGACCGCCAGCCCGCCGAGGTTCACCATGCTCGAGATCAGCGCGGACCGGCTCGGGTCCTCACCTGGACGCGCTACCTGCCGCAGCTCGGACAGGTGCGCCGTCGCGGTCGCTGTCAGTACGCCGACTCCGACGCCGCAGATGAACCGCGCCAGCAGCAGCCCGGGGACCTCCGGCCAGAGCAGGAAGATCGCCGCCGACAACGCCTCCGCGAGTACGGCGAGCAACGCGACCCGCCGCCGCCCGAGCCAGTCACTGACATGCCCCGCCAGGTACAGCGACGCCATCACCCCGACCGCGTAGCTGGCGAAGATCACCGTGATCACGTACGTCGGGAAGCCGTCGCGCTGCTGGTAGATCGCATAGAGCGGCGTCGGGATCGTCGAGAAGGCCATCGTGGTGAGGAAGGCCGCCGCGATCACCCAGAACCCCGGAGCATGAGCGAACCGGATCCGTGCGCCGGCTCGCGAAGACGTCATGGTGGACATGTTTCCAGCGTGCCGCGCTCCATCTATCGAGTCCAACGAAAGTTCTTGCACGCTCTTATCGTCAAATCCGATAATTGAGCCTGTGGACAGTCGCCAGCTGGAGTACTTCGTCGCCGTCGCCGAGGAACTGAGCTTCACCCGCGCGGCGCACCGGCTGTTCACGGTGCAGTCCACGGTGTCGGCCGCCGTACGCGCGCTCGAGACCGACCTGAAGACGACCCTGTTCGATCGCTCGACCCGGCGCGTCGTGCTGTCCGCGGCCGGTCAGGCGTTGCTGCCCGAGGCGAAGGCCGCGCTGGAGGCGTTGGACCGGGCGCGGGCCGCGGTCGAGGAGGCGTCGTCGGGGTTGCGCGGCAGCATCCGGATCGGGACGCTGGCTCGGCTCAGCCTGGTGAACATGGCCGAGTTGCTCGGGGCGTTCCATCGCAAGTACCCGCTGGTCGAGGTGCAGGTCGCGACCTCGCCGACCGGATCCACCGGCCTCGCGGACGACGTACGGCATGGTCGGCTGGACATCGCGTTGCTCGGGCTGCCGCGGCCGGAGTTGTCCGGTCTCGAGGTCCGCGACATCGCCACGGTTCCGTTCGTGGCGCTGGTCCCGTCGTCGCATCCGCTCGCCGAGCGCACCGGCATCGGACTCGACGAGCTCGCCGGCGAGCGGTTCGTGGACATGCCGGCGGGTTTCGGGAACCGGAAGATGGTCGACCGGGCCTTCGACACGATCGGGACGCCCCGGCGGATCCAGGTCGAGGTGCCGGAACTGACCACGATCCCGGACTACGTGCGGGCCGGTCTCGGTGTCGGCGTCGTACCGGATCTCGAACTGGCCGAGGAGCCGGGCGTCGCCAAGCTGGCGATCACCGGCGCCGAGCTCACCTGGACGTTGTCCGTGGTGACGATCGCCGGACGACGACCGAGCAGAGCGGTGACCGCCCTGCTCGATCTGATCGGCGACTCGATCCGCCCGGAAGGTCCGTACTTCTAAGCGGCCCAGATCTTCCAGTCCGGCAGTTCGTTGAACCGGCGGAGGGCGGCGACCCCGCTGAGCCAGCCGAGCCAGGCGCCGTACGGCGGGTTGGACTCGTCGAACCCGCTCATCACGAAGGTGAGCCGCGTCTTCCCGTCGGACTCGGCGAGCTCCCAGGTACTGATGCCGGCCGGACCCCAGTCCATCGACATCTTCTGGCCCTCGACCAGGTCGACGATCTCCACGCCCGGGCCGGCGTCGAACCCGCCCATCGCGAACCGGCCGCCCTTGCGGAGGTCGATCTCGACCGGGTACCCGAACCAGGCCGACGCCTTCTCGGCCTCGGTCAGCGACGAGTACACCTGCGCGACCGGCGCGTCGATCAACGCCTCACCCGCGAAGACCGGCGACGTGAAGTCCGGCCTGGTGGTGAGTTCGCGACCGTCGAGATGGTCGACGAGGTTCGCGAGCGCCAGCGACCAGAAGGTCTGCAGTACGCCGCGGATGTTCGCGCCGCTGATCGCGTCCGCGTAGTCGAAGCCGGTCTGCGACAGCTTGACCACCGTGGCGTCGTCGCCGTCGGGGGTCAGCGTGATCTCGGTGGTGGTCTCCTCGCCGCCGAGTGTCCACGCCAGCGTCAGCGTGCTTCCGTCGTACCCGAGGACCCGCTGGTGCGGCGCGTCGCCCTCGGGGATGTAGCGGCCCCAGAACTCGAACGTGCCGGGCAGGTCGACGGTCGAGTGCTCGCCGAGCCAGAGGTTCAGGGCCTTCGGATCGGTCAGCGCCTGCCGGACGTCGTCGATGCCGGCCTGGGCGCGCACTTGCAGGACAAGTGGTTCAGTCATTGGTTCGGTCTCCCTTGGGGTAGCAGGCCACCGCGAGCTTGAAGGCGTCGCCCTCACTGCCGCCGTAGCGCTCGAAGAGGTCCTGCAGCGTGCCGCGCAGGTCCTCGAAGAACTCCCGCCGTCGGTCCGGTGGAACCCGGATCTCACCGGACACCCCGATGGACGGCAGCTCCGGAGCCGACCGATCCAGCGCGGCGATGTCGGTCTGGACCTCTTCCATCAGGTCCAGCACGTAGCCGAGGCTCAGCTCGTCGCGGGTCCGGCGGAGGCCGCCGATCCGGCCGACGAGCGTCGGGGACAGCCAGTACGAACGGGCCGTCGCCTGGTAGATGCCCTCGCGGATCCCGCGCACCTTGCGCTCGTCCACCTGGGTCACCAGTCCCGCCTCGACGAGGCGCTTCACGTGGTAGTAGACGCGCTGCGGGGTCTGGCCGAGCTGCTCGGCCACGTCGCCGCAGGTGGCCGGCTCCGCCAGCCGCCGCAGCACCTCGATCCGCTGCGGCTTGAACAGGGCCTCGGCCTGCTCGAGCTGCTCCAGATGCATCACGTCTCTCATCACACAAAGAACTTTGTACGTAAAAATCTATTTTGTCAATCACGACGCTTACATCACCCCGGAATGTAAGTGGTGGTTCGCTCGTTGACTCCAGTGGTTGGTGATGTATCACCAACCAGACACCCAAGACCTGGGGGCCTTTGCTACGGATCGTCCGGCACGTTCCTGCCGGCGAAGGAAAGGAAGCGCGACATGGCAACTGTCTCGTTCAAGGGAGCCACCCGGGTCTACCCGGGCACCGACCTCGCGGCGGTCGACAAGCTCGACCTGGACATCGAGGACGGCGAGTTCGTGGTGCTCGTCGGACCGTCCGGGTCCGGGAAGTCGACGGCGCTGCGGATGTTGGCCGGGCTCGAAGAGGTGAACGAGGGCGCGATCTTCATCGGCGACCGGGACGTCACCAACGCCCCGCCGAAGGAACGCGACATCGCGATGGTGTTCCAGAACTATGCGCTGTACCCGCACATGTCGGTGGCCGACAACATGGGATTCGCCCTGAAGATGCAGGGCATCCACAAGGACGAGCGCGCCCAGCGCGTGATGGAAGCCGCGAAGCTGCTCGGTCTGGAGGAGTACCTCGACCGCAAGCCGAAGGCACTGTCCGGTGGTCAGCGCCAGCGCGTCGCGATGGGCCGCGCCATCGTCCGTAACCCGCAGGTCTTCCTCATGGACGAGCCGCTGTCGAACCTCGACGCCAAGCTCCGCGTCCAGACCCGCACCCAGATCGCCGAGCTGCAGCACCGGCTCGGCGTCACCACCGTCTACGTCACCCACGACCAGGTCGAGGCCATGACGATGGGCGACCGGGTCGCGGTCCTCAAGGACGGCGTGCTGCAGCAGGTCGACACGCCGCTGAACCTGTACGACAGGCCGCGGAACAAGTTCGTGGCCGGCTTCATCGGCTCGCCCGCGATGAACCTGATCGAGGCCGAGATCGTCGAGGGCGGCGCGAAGGTCGGCGACTACGTGGTCCCGATCGCGCGCGACGTACTGGCCAAGGCCGGTGACGACAAGACGCTGACGCTCGGCGTCCGCCCGGAGGCGCTGCACCTCGCCGACGACGGTCTGCCGGTGAAGGTGTCGGTGATCGAGGAGCTGGGGTCGGACGCGTTCCTGTACGGGACCGCCGAGCACACCAGTGACCAGATCATCGCCCGGGTCGGCACCCGGCTGCACAACGACAAGGGCACCGTCGTCCACCTGGCGCCGGACCCCGACAAGCTGCACCTCTTCTCCACGTCGACCGAGGAGCGGCTTGTGTAGTTTGGCCCTGTGGGCCTTTGGAGCAAGGACGCACCAGGTGTGATGGAGCTGCCGTCGGGTCGGCTCGTGCGCGGACGCGGTCTGCGGCACGGCCCGGCGGCAGAGCCGTTTCCGACGTACGGCGTGTATCTGCTCGGCAAGGAAACGCCGCTGGACGTGCCGTGGGAGACGCACTGGATCAAGTGGCCGGACTTCCGGCTGCCTGTGGATCGCGCGCAGGCGCTGACGACCTTTCGCGAGGCGTTGGAGCGGACCGGGACCGGGCGGGTCGAGTTCGCGTGCAGCGGCGGTCGGGGGCGGTCCGGGACAGCGCTCGCGTGTCTCGCCGTACTGGACGGGCTGCCCGCTGATCAGGCGGTCGACTACGTACGACGGAAGTACGACAAGCACGCGGTGGAGACGCCGTGGCAGAAGCGGTACGTGCTAAATCTGTTGACCGGGAGTTGAGGGATCGCGTTGGGTCGAGGCGTGACGATCGAGCGGAGCAATCCCGACGGGCTGCATGCGACGCCTGGGTATCACCACGTGACGCGGGTGCAGGCGGACACCTTGATCTACCTCGCCGGGCAGTGCCCGTTGCAGGCGTCCGGTGAGCTGGCCGCGGGCGGTCTCCAAGGGCAGACCGCGCAGGTGATCGCGAACATTCTCACCGCGCTGAAGTCGGCGGGCGCCACGCCGGAAAACGTCGTACGCACGGTGATCTACGTGGCCAGCTCGGACCGCGACGACTTGGGCGCAGTGTGGACTCAGCTCAACGAGTCGCCGCTCGCGCCGGCGTTCACGACCGCGAGCACGTTGCTCGGTGTCGCCCAGCTCGGTTTCACCGGCCAACTCGTCGAGATCGACGTGACGGCGGCTCTGTGATCGTTCCCGCCGACGTTGTGGACTACGACCCGCGGTGGCCGATGTGGTTCGCGGAGATCCGAGCGCGGCTGACGCCGTACCTCGCCGAGGTCCCGCACGTGTGCGAGCACGTCGGCAGCACCGCCGTACCCGGTCTGGCGGCGAAGCCGATCATCGACGTCGACATCGTCGTCCCGTCTCCCCGAACTGGTGGCCGCGGCGATCTCAGCCCTGGAAGCAGCCGGCTACCGCCACGAGGGCGACCAAGGGATCCCCGGCCGGGAGGCGTTCGCGCTGCCGCCGGACGCGGTCTACTACCACCATCTGTACGTCGTTGTTGAAGGCAACAAAGCGCATCGGGACCACGTAGTGCTGCGCGATCACCTGCGCGCGGACGCGGCCGATCGCGAGCTGTACGCATCCCGCAAACGCGAGCTGGCGCACCTGCTCACCACCGACCGCACCGCTTATGTCGACGGCAAGGGCGCGTTGGTCGAGGAGCTGATCGCTAGAGCTGGTGGTTCGCGTGCAGCCGACGGGTCGGGTCGTAGCGGCGCCTGAGCGCTACCAGCCGCTCGTAGTCGTCGTACGCCTCGGCCACCTCGTCGTCGGTGAGCTTCGCGAACGTGAAGTTGAGCGCGCGGCCAACAGTTGACGGAGCCCACGGTTCGAGCACTTCATGGGCGGCGTCACCCTTGCCCGGGGTGAGCACGGTCAGCGAGTACGCCGCATCGCGGTGACCGACCGCGTTCGGGATCTCCGGCTGCCGGGCGAGCGCGCCGCCGAGGTGCCGGATGCCGATCACCTGCATCCTCGCGGCGCCCGGACCGGCGAGCTCGGGCAGCGTGTCGAGCGCGTCGAGGTCCTTCAGCAGCACGTTGCATGACGTGTAGCTGTCAGGGCGCTCGGGCTCCGCGAAGACCTGGCCCGAGTCGACGTACGGCAACTCCCCCACGGTGTCGAGGACCGGCTTGCCGATCGCCCGGAGCGGTTCGATCAGCTCCTCGCCGCGATCGCCGAGGATCGCGAGCTGCACCTGCCCGACGTACTTGCCGCGCAACGGCGCCGGCACCTGCGGGATGTCCGGCATCGGCAGGATCGCGATCGCTGACGTGACCTCCTCCGGCACGGACCTGGTCCACTCCCGCCACACCTCGGGCACCGTCGGGTGCTCGGCGAGATCGAAGTACAGGCTGCCGCCGTAGAGCGTCGGTACGTCGAAGAGCTCGACCTCGATCCCCGTGACGACACCGAAGTTGCCGCCGCCGCCGCGCAGCGCCCAGAACAGATCCGGGTCCTCCTCGGCGTTGCGCCGTACGCCGTCCGCGGTCACCACTTCGATCCGGCGGACGTGATCCGCGGCGTACCCGAACCGTCGCGCCATCAGCCCGAGCCCGCCGCCGAGCGTGTACGAGATCGCGCCGACGCCAGGTGCGCTGCCGGACAGCGGCGCGAGACCGTACGGCGCGGTCGCGTCGATCACCTTCCGCCAGGTCGCGCCCGCCTCGATCCACGCCGTCTTGCGCTCCGCGTCGACCGTCACGCCGTTGAACCCGCCGGTCGCGATCAGTACGCCACCGTCGATCGCCTGCGTCAGACCGTGCCCGGACGCCTGGACCGCGATCCGCAGGTCGTGGTCGATCGCGTACCGCACCGCCTCCTCGACCTCGGCCGTGCTCGTCACCGGAAAGATCGCCGCAGGCCGATGCGGGTCCCGCCGCTGGAACCCGAGCCGCGCCTCGTCGTACCCCTGACTAGTCGTCGTCAACATCATGCAGATCACGCTAAACGCCCTTGCGGACACATCTTGTCCTCAAGGCATGATCTGTGGATGAGTGCTCGCAAAGAGATGCCCGGCCGGATGCTGCGGCTGCTGTCGTTGCTGCAAAGCCGGCGCGAGTGGTCAGGTCACGAGCTCGCCGACCGGCTCGGCGTCACCGAGCGCACGGTACGGCGGGACGTCGAGCGCCTCCGGTCCCTCGACTACCCGGTGACCGGCACGACCGGCACCGCAGGCGGGTACCGGCTCGGCTCCGGGACGCATCTGCCACCGCTGCAACTGGACGACGACGAGGCGATCGCCGTCGCGCTCGGACTGGTCGGCGCGGCCGGTGGCGGGGTGAGCGGGATGGCGGAGAGCTCGATGAGTGCGCTCGCCAAGCTGGAGCAGGTGCTGCCGGTGCGCCTCCGGCCCCAGCTCGCGGCAGTGGGTTCGGCAGCGGAGGCGATCCCGCGACCCGGCGTACCGCAGGTCGATCCGGGAGTTCTCGCCGTACTCGCGCGCTGCTGCCGGAACCACGAGATCGTTGCCTTCGACTACCACGGCCGGCAGCGCGGTACGACGCGACGCCGGGTGGAGCCGCATCAGCTGCTGACGTTGTCGTGGCGGTGGTACCTGCTCGCGTTCGATCCCGGGCGAGACGACTGGCGGATCTTCCGCGTCGACCGGGTCGCTTCCGTGACTCCTGTGCTGCATCGCTTCACGCCCCGGGTGCTGGACGGGCCCTCGTACCTGCTCGAGTCGTTCGTGTCGGCGCAGTACGAGCACACGGTCGTTCTGACGGTCGAGGCGTCGTCGGTCGACGTGACCTCGACCTTCGAAGGCGTCGTCCGCGGCATCGTCGAACCACTCAGCCCTTCGTCGTGCAAGGTCCGCTTCAGCGCGGACAGCCCCGCCATGCTGCTGACGCAGGTCGCCGCGATCGCACACCTCGGCACCTTCACCGTCGAGCAAGCGACCCCGGAGACCGCCGCGCTCATCACCGAGGCCGGCGAACGCCTCGCCCAGGCGTTCGCCGGGTTGCGCTAGGCAACGATCAGGCCGATGCCGAGGGTCAGTACGCCGATCGCGAGCGACAACGCGCCGAGCCAGAGGATCCACAGGAACTGGTTCGGCGCGGTGCGGTCCTTGCCGGCGGACGAGGCGAAGAAGCCGCCGGACATCAGGATCGCGGCGACCGGGATCCCGAGCCGGCCGACCCACAACCAGAAGCCGGTCAGCCCGGTCTGGTCGACGTACAGCAGTCCGACCAGGCTGAAGATCACGAGTACGCCGGCGTGCGCGTGACCGGCCCGCGCGAACGACTTCTGGAACCCGGTCATCGGGACCTGGCCGCGGACGATCTTGGTCATGAAGTAGCCGCCGAACTCGATCGTCACGACGGTGAGCAGGATGACGCCGGCGATGACGCGGGACGCGTCGGTCATGCGTAGACCTCTTCCTTGACAGGCGCGGTTGCGCGGGAGGTGCGCGCTACCCAGAGGGCAACGGCGAGGTACAGGATCTGTTCGGGGATGCGCTGCCACAGTGGGGTCGCCTCGCCGCCGGCGAACGGCACGTGCGCGACCGCGGCGTGGATGTTGGCCGGCAGTAGTCCGACGAAGAGCGCGGCCAGCGCGTAGCCGGCCGGCTTGCGGGTCTGGCTGATCACCAGGCCGACGGCGCCGAGCAGTTCGAGTACGCCGGTGAGGTAGACGAGCGCGTCGGCGTACGGCAGGAACGGCGGGACCATCCGCACCATGTCGGCGTGGTTGGGCATCACCGTCACGCTCGCCGGGACGAAGTGTGCACTCGCGGTCAGCACCAGCATCACCGCCATCGCGTGCGCGGCGGCGACCGGCCAGGTCGTGAACCGCCGGACGCCGAGCGCACCCAGCGCCCGGAAGCCGACGGTCCCCAGGATCAGTACGAGCGGGATCATCCGACTCGCCTCCTTATGGATAGTTCAGGTATCCGCTTATGGATACTGATACTATCCATCACAGACAACAGGAAGGCAAGCGATGCGAATCGGGGAACTCAGCAAGGCCACCGACGTCCCGGTGCCGACGATCAAGTACTACCTGCGCGAAGGCCTGCTACCCGCCGGCGAGCTCAGCAGCCCGAACCAGGCGTCGTACGGCGACACCCACGTCCGCCGGCTCCGCCTGATCCGCGCACTGATCGAACTCGCACAGGTCCCGGTCGCCACGGTGAAGGAGATTCTCGAGTCACTCGACTCCGACACCGAGCCCTTGCACGAACAGATCGGCCGCGCCCATCGCGCGCTCACGCCGACCCGCCGCCTGTCCGCGACCGACGACGCCCGGGCCGCCGCGACCGCTCAGGTCACCGGCCTCATCGCCGACCGCAGCTGGTCCGTCGACCCCGAGGCACCCGCGCTCGCCACCCTCATCGACACGGTCGCCGCGCTCCGCACGCTCGGCCAGGACAACCTCGTCGCCCACCTCGACACGTACGCCGACGCGGTCGAACGCTTCACCCAACTCGAGATCGACGCCGTCACCGCGAACCCCACCCGCGACCAACTCGCCGAATCCGTTGTCATCGGCACCATCCTCGGCGAAACCCTGATCGCCTCACTCCGCCTACTCGCCCAGGAGTCCATCTCGGCCGACCGCTGGAAGAACCGCTAGCACTCTCCGAGCAGCCCCGGAAGCAGCTTCGTCATCGCCCTGTGCAGAGCACGGCGATCGGTCTCGGTCAGCGGGTCGAAGACCAGTTGGCGGACCAGCTCGACATGTCCTGGCGCGGCCTTCACGAGTTCGGCGTGCCCATCGGGGGTGAGGATCGCGTTGGTGAACCGTCCGTCGTCCGGGTCGGGTTCACGCCGCACGAGGCCGCGGTTCTCCAGGCGGCGGATGAGGTGCGACAGGCGGGAGAGCTCGGAGTTGGCCAGGATCGCGAGGTGGCTCAGCCGCATCGTGTGATCGGGCTGATCGGAGAGGCCCGCGAGGACGTAGTACTCCAGGAAGCTGAGACTGGAGTCGCGTTGCAACTGCTCGCCGAGCTCCCCCGTGAGCAGGGCCATGACCAGCTGCAGGTTCTTCCAGGTCTCCAGCTCGTCGGCTGTCAGCCAGCGCGGCTCGGCCGTCTCCTTCCCCATGCCTGCAGCATAACCACCGAGACAATGACTTGAACGTTCACGTCAATCGCCGTATCGTAGGTGATGACATGAACATTCAAGTCATACCCTTGAAGGAGCCGTCGCCATGAACGTCGTCGTCTGGATCGTCTCCGGGCTGCTCGCCGCCATGTTCCTGATGTCCGGCGTCATGAAGGTGCCGGCCACCAAGGCGTCCCTGGCCGGCAATCCCCGGATGGGCTGGGCGGCCCCGTTCCCGATCGAACTGATCAAGGCCATCGGCGTCGCGGAGGTCGCCGGCGCTCTCGGCCTGATCCTCCCCCGCGCCTTCGACCTCGCCACCTGGCTCGTCCCCACCGCAGCCATTGGCCTGGCCGCCGTCATGATCGGCGCGATCATCACCCACACCCGCCGCGCCGAATTCACGAGCGTCGCCATCAACGCCGTACTGCTGGCCCTAGCAGCCTTCGTAGCGATCGAACGCCTCTGAACTACCCGTCGTGCGCCATATCCACGAACCGTGAGTAGTGGCCCTGGAAGGCAACCACCACGTCCGCAGTCGGCCCGTTCCGGTGCTTGGCGACAATGAAGTCCGCCTACTGGGCGGCCGGGTCGACTCTGGCTCGCGGTACAGCAAGGCGAGGACACCCGCCTTCTGTTCCGTCATCTACACCATTGCCCAGCGTGCACACCTCGGCCAAGACAACCCGGTCGCCCACCTCGACCCCTACGCCGCGCAGTCGATCGCTCACCCAGCTCGAGATCGGCGCGTCACCACGTATCCCACCGGCGACCAACTGACCGGATCGGTCGTCATCGGCACATCCGCGGAAAGACCCTGATCGCCTCGCGCCGCCTTCAACCCAGGAATCCATCTCCGCGGACCGCCGGAAGAACGCACAACCTGGGCTATCGCTCGGCTCGATCGGCCGGGGCCATCGGAGAAGAAGAGCGGTCCGGCGCCAAGAGGGACCGCATGAGCTCCTCGATCCACACCCACACGGCGCTCTCCGCCCGCTGGAAGTAAGTCCGCCCGGCCTCGGTGGGCAGCCGAATCAACAGGCCTGCCTGCTCCAAGTCCCGTACAGGTGCCTGAAGAGGACTCTGGGAGGCGTACCCAAGTTCCGCGGCGAGATCAGTAGGGTTGATCAGACCGTCGCTGCTCCTCGCGATGGCGTCCATGACCTCGAGCCGATGCAGTTGCCCGAACAAGGTCTTGGACATCGTCTGTACCGGGTCGGATGGCAGCCCAGGCATAGGAGAACCCTACTGCGAAATATGGCATATGCATTATGCGTTTCCGATAGTATGAAGATATGACCGCGATCGCGTTCAGCCACGAGGCCGTGGTGCTGATGGCGATTCGTGCGGCCTCGGCTCACTCTGGAACGCAGCCCGGACTTTCTCGTCACACCTGGGTTCTCAAGGTGCTGCTAGAAGATCTCCAGCGGCACATCCCGCAACGCTCGGCCGTCGCAGCAGCCCTGGGGCGAGCTATCCACCCTGATCTGGGTATCACAGACGCCTGCGTGAATAGCGCCACCGATCGACTGCTCGCCACTCAGTACCTAGTTCCGAACGGAACCGGAGCGGACGCGACGTGGACGGTGGCCAACGACAGGGTCGGCCATGTGGACGAGATGCTCGCCATGTTGGGCGCCGCAGAACGCAGCGCGTTGTCCAAGGCAGGTCAGCGTGCGTTGGCGATGTCGTTAGCGTGGTCGAAGACTTCTCGAGCCTGAGTCGAGTCGACGTCCGAGACGTCCACGTCAGGTACCGTCCGCCGCCAGCCACTCCCGCGCACGAGCGTGCTCAGGCGGACCCGGCCATTTCGCAGCGTATAGGCCTCGACCGCAATCCACTTCCTGCTGTGCACAAACGGGGCCTCCCAGCGAGCCTCGCCTACGGAATCCCAATCGACAACGACGGCACGACTGAGCGCCTCATCCATCGCGGCTGCGGTCTGATATCGCGCCCCAGGACTCCGTTGCGTCGCTTTTCTGTAGATCCTGCGCAGCGAGCGACTGGCCCACGGAGGGAGAGCCAAGTCGTCCGTGCGGATGGGGCACAGACCTCGGAGAAGCCTCTCAACCGTGGCCGTGGTGGTGTAGTTCGCGTATGGGAAGGGCCCACCCAATAACTCGCGCAACATGAGTCCCACCGGGTAGATGTCACTGGCGCGCGTGAGCAGATCCACGCCCAGGATCTCCGAAGGGCTGTACAGAGTCGGGTTCTGGACGGCGGGCACCTGTCCGGACGTATCAAACTTTCCGGCCAGGCCAAGGTCCGCGACCTTCGCGATCGTGCGATCCGATGCGAGCAAGACGTTCCCGCTCTTCATGTCTCGGTGACAGATCCCGTACCGCTCATGGAGAACGCCCAGCCCCCTCAGCACGGCTTGGGTGGTGACGACGGCCTGGCTGGCCGTGAAAGTCTCGCCCCGACGGAGTGCATCCGTCACGCTGCCGCGTGGATAGTACGGGGTGACAAGTTCGACAACCTGCATCGGCTGCGGAAAGCCGCCGACTCGCGCTGCAGCGATGACGGGGACCACGTTGATGTGATCGATGCTCTGCAGCGTCGCCGGCTCCGGCAGCACGTCGTCGTCAACCGACACCTTGGACAGGTCGATCCGCTTGCCGACACGGTGACAGTCGAGGAGATTGTCGCGCCAGACTCGAACCTCGTTGATGCCCTCGGGAATGCTCCTCAGGCATTCGAAGTCGAGACTCAGAACGCGTTCGTCTTCGCGGTTACCCACGTGAGCAGCGTGGCTCATGCGGTTGCTCCGCGTTCGACTAGAGCGTGAGCCGCCGCCGCGTGGGCCGCCCCGAGACCCGCTGTCCAGTATCGAGGAGCAGCGACATAGCCCACGGACTGGACCTCTAGATCCTGTAGAGCCTTCGCACCCACGTTGACTGACCTCCCGATCTCCTCGGTCGTGACCGTCTGGAAGGGGAGGCCGAGCTCCTGGGTAGCGATCATCAGCGCTGATACGGCGGTCACATGGATGTAGGCATCGCGATACTTCCACTGGTTGTACTTGCGGACCTGGGTGAGTACAACCCGGTCGACCGACATCGGTTCGAGGTGTTGGCGGATTCGCGCTGCGTGGTCGAGCAGACGGTCCGCCTCCGCGAGACGCTCATTGGCGTCAAACCTGTGGTTCCCACCCTCGTACGCAAGGCCGTGGCGATCGTCCTCCGTGGCGTCTACTACGCACAGGTACACCCTGCCGCCAGCTACGTTCGCGCCTGCCACTCGCATGGACCCATTCTGCCTTGCCATGGGCACTTTGCCCTCCGGCGCACCACGGGTAAGGGGCCGGTCAGCTTCGTCAGTCCGCGGCACACATCGCAGGCTTACATCTTTGCTACGGTCGGTGCGGTATCGCCCGACCGATCGAGCGCGTTGGCAACTCAGCCGTCGTGGGCCATGTCTACGAAGCGGGAGTAGTGGCCTTGGAAGGCTACGACGACGTCGGCGGTGGGGCCGTTGCGGTGTTTGGCGACGATGAAGTCCGCCTCACCGGGCCGGGTCGACTCACGTTCGTAGGCGTCCTCGCGGTGCAACAGGAGGACGACGTCGGCGTCCTGTTCCAGGGAGTTGTGGAGGGCGACTCCGTTTGCCACGAAGTTGTGGGTGCCTAGGACTGTTGCGTCGTACACCTCTTGGTCGCCGAGGCTTTCGACCGAGGTGATGGTGTCCCAGAAGACGTCGTTGGTGGCGAGTACCTCGAGGTCGGCATCGTCGAGGATGTCGGCGACCTTGGCGAGGCGCTGTCGGCTCGGGGCGTGTTTCCACATCGTCGAGCCGGAGAACTGGGTGCCCATCGCGGCAGCGAACTCGCGGTGTGAGACGTTGCGGTCGGCAAGCACCTCGCGAACGTGCGACCAAACCTCCTGCGGAACCGTGTCCAGGTTGGTGTTCACCTTGATGTCCCGCAGAGCGGTCGCGACCTCCAGCACCTTCAAACCACGCAAGCCGTGTACGCCGATGCCGTCGCAGAACCGCAACTGGTTCTCAGCACCGTAGATGTGCAGGTGATAGCTGTCGCGGTAACCCGCCTTCTTCGCGGTCTTGATGCGGCTGAAGATGTTGTGGCGGAGGAGGAGGCGAGCCAAGTCGTCGACCAAACGGCGGCTGGTGCTGGCGTAGTAGATGCGCGCCTGACCCACCTTCTCGTCCCAGCGGACGGAGCCGTCGGTGGCCCAGAGGTGGCGGATGAACTGCCCCACCTGTTCCTTCGGGAGGCCGAATACACCGTCAGGCACGAACTTCTCGTGGCTGCGCAAGCCGAACAGACCGAGGCCGTCCAGCCAGGCGGCAATCGGGTTCCGTTTGCCACGAGCGAGCCGGTACGGCGCCGGCAGGCGAAGCGTGGTGACCCGGGCAGCGGCGTACTCGTCACGGATGGCGGTGATGCCGAAGCGCCGCTGAGCCGCCTCGGCGACTGCGGTCAGGTTTGCCTCGTCGATGCTCGCGTACCGGATCGGCTGCCGCTTCACGAACGAGCCGTCGCCCAGCAGGTGAGCGAGCAGCGTGATCTCGTCCTCGTCCCACGGCCTGACGTCGAGCGGCGCCGGAACGTGCCGGAGCGAACCCACGCGAGTGCTCGGCGACAACTCCCCCAGCGGCTTCCATCCGTTGTACGTCAGGAACGGATGGTTCGCGGTGGCCTCGATCTCCCGACCGGACGCCAGCTTCACCCGGAACACTTCCTTCACCCCACTCGGGAAGGCGTGCGTCAAGGTGCGCGGCACCAGCTTCAGCCGGTCGTCGAGCGACCAGACCGGAACATCACGGGCATCCGTGGCGAGCAGTTCACCCAGCGAGATCTCCGCACCGGTATCAGCCCGCATCAGCCGGGTATCCGCGGTCAAGCAGCCCGATTCGCGGAGGTCGGAGGCCATGGGGCGTTTGTCGGAGCGTTGTTCGGAGCCTCGGTTGAGCTGACAGATGGCGACGACGGGGAGCTCTAGTTCCTTGGCGAGGAGTTTGATGGAGCGGGAGAACTCGGAGACTTCCAGCTGGCGGGACTCGACCTTCTTGCCGGACGTCATCAGCTGGAGGTAGTCGATGACGATCAGTTTGAGGTCGTGGCGCTGTTTGAGGCGGCGGGCCTTGGCGCGGATCTCCATCATCGTCAGGTTCGGCGAGTCGTCGATGAACAGCGGAGCCTCGGAGACCTCGCCCATCTTGCGGGCCAGGCGGGCCCAGTCCTCGTCGGTCATCTTGCCGTTGCGCATGTGGTGCAGGGGGACCTTGGCCTCCGCCGACAGCAGTCGCATGGTGATCTCGTTGCGGCTCATCTCCAGCGAGAAGATGCACGAGGTCAGGCCGTGCTTGATCGAGCAGGACCGGGCGAAGTCCAGGCCGAGGGTGGAGTTGTGGGTCGGGATCATCGTCTTGCCGGCCAGGTACAGGTGGTCGGCGTTGTCGACCTCGACGCACCGCACCGGCACGCTGTCGACCGGGTCGACCCACTCGAGCCGCCGCTCGCCCTCGCCGTGCAGCGCGGCGGGGAAGCCGTGCCCGGTGATCTTCCGCGGCGCCGACCCGGGGATCGGCGGTGTCAGTCCGGGACTCGCCGACATCGCCGTGTACAGGTCGGCAGTCGTGCAGACCACCGGACGGCCGCCGTCCTCGACGCGCCACTGGTGCTCGGCGTCGGCGACGATCGTGCTGCCGTCGGAGAACGACAGCCGGAAGCACGGCCGGTCCACCATCACCTCGGTCGCCGCGACCACCGTGGTCGGCAGCCCGTCGGCGTCCAGCAACTGGTCGCCGACCGCGACCTCGGCCATCGTGGTCCAGCCGGTCGGCGTCGGCAGCGCCGTGTCGAGCGCGAGCGCCTTCCCCATCGCGGGACGCGCGGCGACGATGATCATCTGGCCGGGGTGCAGGCCGTTGGTCAGCTCGTCCAGGTCGGTGAACCCGGTCGGTACGCCGACCATCGCGTCACCGCGGGAGTCGATCGCCTCGATCTCGTCGAGGGCGCCCTCCATGATGTCCTTCAGCGGCGCGTAGTCCTCGGCGGTCCGCTTCTCGGTGACCGAGTAGATCTCCGCCTGCGCCTCGTCGACGACATCGTCGACCTCGCCCTCACCGGCGTACCCGAGCTGGACGATCTTGGTGCCGGCCTCGACCAGGCGGCGCAGGATCGCCTTCTCCCGGACGATGTGCGCGTAGTAGCTGGCGTTGGCCGCGAGCGGGACGGACGCGACCAGGGTGTGCACATACGGCGCGCCGCCGATCCGGGTCATCTCGCCGCGCTTGTTGAGCTCGGCCGCGACCGTGATCGCGTCGGCCGGCTCGCCCCGTGCATACAGGTCGGTGATCGCGTCGAAGACAGCCTCGTGCGCCGGCCGGTAGAAGTCCGTGCTGCGCAGATTCTCGATCACATCGGCGATCGCATCCTTGCTCAGCATCATCGCGCCGAGCACACACTGCTCGGCCGCGAGATCCTGGGGAGGGGTGCGGTCGAAGCCCATCTCCGGACGCCGCTCTTCGTGGCCGCCGTCCTGGCCCCCGCGGAACTCCGCCACGCTCACTTCGTCCGACCTCCTCGTCCGCCTGCTGCCCAGCCACCGCCGGCCGGTTCGAACACCTGATCGAACTCTAGCCAGGCCCACCGACAGTCTTCGGCGACAGGCCTCGCGACCGTACGCCGGTCGCGTCGTCCCTGGCCACTCGGTCGTCCACACCCCCTGTGGACGAACCGTGGATAACCCCCGGAAGGGGTGTGCACAGGTTGGGCACAACCCTGTGGATATCTGCGGAAAAGAACTCACAACAGGCCCGTGACCTGCGGTTTCTCTAGTTCACAACTGTGGAGAAGAAAAAGTCTGGGACCAATTTCCGCCGCGCCCGCGAGTCGTGGGTAACCTCGCTCCGGTGAGACCTCGACGATGGGCGGGCGAACAGGACCGGGAGATCCTCCGGCTGGCCGTCCCGGCGTTCTTCGCCCTGGTGTCGGAGCCGCTGATGCTGCTCGCGGACTCCGCGATCGTCGGTCACCTGGGCACCCCGCAGCTCGCCGCGCTAGGCGTCGCCGGGACCATCCTGCAGACCCTCGTCGGCATCTGCGTCTTCCTCGCGTACGGCACCACGTCCGCGGTCGCCCGCCGGATCGGCGCCGGCGACCACAAGGGCGCGCTGGCCCAGGGCATCGACGGACTCTGGCTGGCGTTGCTGCTGGGCGTCGTACTCGCGCTCCTCGGGCTGGTGCTCGCGCCGCAGGCCATCGCGGCGTTCGACCCGTCGCCGGAGGTGGCCGACTACGCGGTGACGTACCTGCGGATCTCCTGCTTCGGCATCCCGTCGATGCTGCTCCTGCTCGCCGCCACCGGCGTACTGCGGGGCCTGCAGGACACGAAGACCCCGATGGTCGTCGCGATCAGCGCCAACCTCGCCAACATCGGGCTGAACGTCCTGCTCGTGTACGGCCTCCACCTGGACATCGCCGGCTCCGCTCTGGGTACGGCGCTCGCGCAGACCGGCGCCGGTGTCGCGCTGGTCGTGGTGGTGGTCCGTGGCGCCCGCCGCGACGGCGCCAAGCTCCGCCCCGATCGCCCCGGGATCCTGGCGTCCGCGCAGATGGGCGTACCGCTCGTCGTCCGCACGCTGACGCTTGCGCGCGGCGATCATCCTGCTCACGTTCGTCGCCACGGCCCTCGGCACGACGTCTGTCGCGGCCCACCAGGTCGCCTTCACGTTGTGGTCGTTCCTCGCGCTCGCCCTGGACGCCATCGCGATCGCCGCACAGGCGCTCACCGGTCGCGCCCTGGGCGCCGGCGACGTCGAGGGCACCCGTACGATCACCCGCCGGATGATGTGGTGGGGCCTGTTCTCCGGGCTGATCGGCGGCCTCGCGCTCTGGGGACTGCGCGACATCTACGTCCCGTGGTTCACCAGCGACCCCGAGGTACGTCGTACGCTCGCCGCCATCCTGATCGTGTCCGCGCTGTGGCAGCCGATCAACGGGGTCGTGTTCGTGCTGGACGGCGTACTGATCGGCGCCGGGGACGGGCGGTACCTCGCAGCGGCCGGGATCGTCGCGCTCGTGCTGTACGTCCCGCTCGCGCTGGCGGTGCTCTGGCTCGGCGGCGGGATCGTGGCGCTGTGGTGGGCGTTCGGCGGGTACATGCTGCTCAGATTCGTCACGCTCACCACGCGTGAGCGCCGCGACGCCTGGCTGGTCACCGGGGCTACCCGCTGACCCTGCGGTGCGGCATCGTGGATCAGAAGGAAAGGAGCGGCATGCCCGACACCGACGACGACCAGTCCGTCGAGCTCATCCCCGATCAGTGGGATCGCGGCGACGACTACACGGAGGCCGCGCGTGAACGGCGGGCCGCCCAGGCTCGGGCCGAGGCCGACAAGGACCCGACCCACGACCTGGCCGACGAAGCCAAGAAGCGCCGCGACGAGGAGACCGAGCAGGCGCTCCTGGACGAGGCGGACGCGGCAGCCCACAAGGAGCGCGTCGAGCTCGCCGTCAAGGACCAGCAGACGCTGGATGAGCAGCGGGACCGCGAGCAACTGCGCGACGCCACCGCGGACACCACCCGGGCCATGGATCTCGCGTTCGCCGACGAGCACGCTCGCGACGACCACCGGCAGTACGCCACGAACGACAAGCAGCGCAGCCTCGGCGACCGGGCCCACGGCCGGCACGAACTCGACCAGGCGGCCGCAGACCCCGACCAGGCTGGACTCGCCGCGGAAGGCCGTCGCTTCCAGAACCTCGCCACGACGGAGGCGCGCCGATCCGCCGGCGAGGACCAGATCGCCGACGCGTACGACGCCTCCGCGCAGGAGCACCGCGAAGACGCCCGCGACGCACAGCCGAGCGCGTCCGGAGCCGTCCGCGCGCCCGACGAGGCACCCGAGGCCCAGCTCCCCCAGGCCCGCCTGCACGTGCGTGGGCGCGGACAGGTCAGGGACAAGCAGGGCAAGGTCGTCAAGAACCCGAGTCGTGCCGGTACGCCTGATCTCAGTATCGACAAACCCCGCGAGCGCTGATCAGGGCTGCAGGTTCTGGGCCTCGATGATTGCCAGGTTCGCCGCGACCAGCACGACGAAGCCGACGCCGAGCAGCGGGTGCCTCAGGCTCCACAGGGCGGCACCCGCCAAGCCGAACACGAGGACTTTCACGGTCCAACGTAGTACCGGACTCGTGTGCGACGCGGTCGGTGCCGCGAACATGCCCCACACGATCGCGGTGACCAACGGCAGCGCCAGCGCGAGCAGCCAGCGCACAAGCGTCGTACCGCCTGTGCGCCAGCCCCAGTACGCGAAGATGCCTAGGGCAACCAGCTCGACGAGGAACGCCAGCAGCAGGTTGCCCCACCTCCACATCCGCTAGATCCCGCGGATGTTCGGCTGGCGCTGGTCGAAGAACAGGCCGGCCGGCGGCTCCTGCACCGGGAGCGGCGGGATCGGGTAGTCGGTGTGCTGGTTGTTCCGGCAGGCGGCGAACGGGCCGTCCGGGTCCAGGAGCGACATCATGTGCGGGTCGGCGTGGTCACGCCACCAGACCGACATACCGGTCGCCGGGTCCAGTCGCAGGTGTTCCCAGGCACGCCAGATCGAGTCCAGCCGGCTCAGTGCCTCGGCGTGCCGGTACCACTCGGGGCACCAGATGAACTGCTGCCCGAGCCTGCGCGTGTAGAGGTAGATGAGCCGGTCTTCCACGAACGCCGCGACGTGCGGGTAGAACAGCTCCTGCTCACCATCCACCGCGGTTGTCTCCCTCGTTCTGCTCCCAGACCGGTCGCTCCGGTCCACGCTGCGGAGGTGCCTGGGCGGTCGAAGCCACCCACGGGTTGTTGCTCACCGGACCGCTCCCTGCCGCTCCCGGATCGTACTTCGCCAGCGACGCCTTCACCGCACCGGCGTCCGGCCGGGTGAACCACGGGACCGTCTTCACCAGCGTGGCCGGGATCCCGGACGGGAACACGACCGCGCGGCCGGGCGGCATCGAGGCGAGGTCGGAGACCTCCATGATGTTGTGCCGCTGGACCTGCTGGCTGGTACCGCGCTTGCCCTCGTTGTACGACACCGAGCTCGAGCTGATGTCGTAGTCGCCGATCATCTTGCTCAGGTTCTCCAGGAAGGACGCGTCGGCCGCGCCACCGCCGTACACCCGGATGTTGGCCGAGCCCCAGAGCTTCTGCATGCCGTGGTCGCCCCAGCACTCCTGGCCCTGCGCCCACGACTGCAGGATCGTCATCAGCACGATGCCGCGGGAACCGAAGTGCGAGTACAGGTCGGGGAGGTTCTTCCACCGGCACACGTTGGCGGCCTCGTCGAGTACGCCGACCAGCGGGCTGGGCATCCGGCCCATCGGGCAGCCGCGGGCGTACTGCTCGGCCGCCTCCACGACGGCGACCGTCAGTGCGGTGACCAGCGGGCCCGCCGTACCGGCGCCTTCCTTGGACAGGCTGTACAGCGTGCCGCCCTGGCGGACGAACTCGTGCGGGTTGAACTGCGGCCGGTTGTCGTTCGGGCCGTTCGGGATGACCCAGCGGGTCACCTTGCGGTTGACCAGGAACTGGGCGCTCTGCTGCGCCGTGCCGTAGACACCGGCGCGCTGCTTGTCCGGCGCGTTGATGACGCCGGACAGGGCGTCCGCGGACATCTGCAGACCCGGGGTGTTACGCAGGATCCGCTCCGGCTCGTCGTTCCGCTGGTCGGCCAGCCAGGAGTAGACCTGGGTGATCGGCCGCTTGGCGACCGCGGCCGCGAGCAGCAGGCCGGCCAGCAGGTCCGTACCGGCGGCGTCGAAGAACGCGTCGGTCTGGGCGCCCACCTGGCGCTGCGAGGCGACGAAGTGCTCGGCCAGCTCACGCGCCTTGGTCTCGTCGGTGATGTAGGTCAGCGGGTTCCACCACCAGTTCGGCGGCTCCTCGCAGACCTCCTGCGGGTCGAACACCCACAGCGGACCCTTCTCCGAACGCGGCCCGCGGGTCGCGTCGACGATGTCCCGCTTGTTCGAGGTGGCGACGACGCAGCCCGGCGCGTCCAGGATCGCCGGCACCGCGCGCGACGTGGTCTTACCGGTTCGGGGACCCCAGATGTCGACGTGCATGTCTTCCCAGTTGCCGAAGACCTCGAGGTTGTCGCGGACGGTCCGGCCGATCAGGATGCCCGGACCGGCGTGCCCGGCGCCGAGCTGGTTCGCCTTCTCCTGCGCGCCTTCGCGGGTGAGCTTGTAGATCTCGGACCGCTTCGACATCAGCTGCGCCTGCCGGTCGACCCGGCCGATCGAGCGCTCCCGGTTCCGGAAGAACATCCACCCGCCGCCGACCAGGCCGAGCAGCACCACGATCTCCACGACCAGGATCCCGGTGGCCGCGCCGGACCACTCCAGGTTGCCCTTCGTCAGATCGACGATCGCGTCGAACGGGTTCCCCGCCGGGCGCGAGCCGTTGATCGCGGCGGCGACCTTCAGCGCGATCCACAGCGAGAACACCACCAGCGCGAACACGCCGATGACGGCGAAGATCAGGACCGACTCGGGCGACAGCCCACCCGGTCCGGTGCTCTTCCTGCCCTGGGCCATGACTCGTCAGCTCCCCACGCGGGTGGTCGGATCGGGCGGCGGCAGCAGCATCGGGTCGTCGAGGCTGTACTCACCGACAACCTGCTCGGTCCCGTCCGGTGCGACCTCGACCTTCTGCGGCTTCCCGTCGTTGCCGGTCGTCCACAGCTTGTTGGTGTCGTTGATCTCGCGTTCGACGGAGGTGAGCCCGACGTGCACCGGGATCCCCGGCCGGCCACCGACCTTGACCAGGAAGTTGCCTCGGCCGGGAGGCGCGGCCTCCTTGCCGGTGGCCGGGTCCCACGCGGGCGGGTCCTGCCAGCCGACGAGCATGTTCTGCTCCTCCATGGACATCGACACGACCTCGGTCAGGTTGTCCATCTCGGCGCGCGGCAGACCGCCGCAGATGACCATGCCGGAACGCTCGACGAAACCCTTCGCCTTCATCCGGTCCTCAGGGTTCGGCAGCGCGAGCAGGTCGGACATGGTGTGCGAGATCATCGCCATGCCGACACCGCGCTGCCGGTTCAGACGGGTCAGCGCGTCGACGCGGTCGACCAGACCGCTCCCGGCCCGCAGCACCCGCCACAGCTCGTCGAGGATGACGAAGTAGTGCCGCCGCGGCTCCAGGCCGGCGTCCGCGAGCGCCTGCGAGACCGCGACCGCGCCGAACCCGTACGACCAGCAGGCCAGCAGTACGGCGGCCTGCAGGCTGGTCTCGGAGTCGTCGACGTTCGACACGTCGAACACCACGGGACGGTCCATCTGGATCGGGTTGTCGGTCTGCTCGGAGAAGATCTCGCCCAGCCGGCCACCGCCGACCAGACCGATCAGCGACGCCTCGAGGCCCTCGGTGATCTGCCGGTAGCGGTCCAGGCTGCCGCGGTCCAGGGCCACGTTGCGGACCCGGTCCGGGGCGTCCTGCACGACCTGCAGCAGGTCGCGGAGTACCGGCGTACCTTGGAACCGCTCGTCGAGGACCTTGAGCGCCTCGTCGAGGATGGTCTCCTCGCGGTCGTTCGGATTCTGGTTACGCATGATCGCGATCAGCGCCGAGACCATCGTCTGCCGACGGCCGTGGGCGTCCGCCTGGATCGCCTCGCGGGCCTTGCCGGTCAACCGGAGCGCGGCCTCGCGGGACTCACCCGGGTCGAGCACGTTCAGGTGCCCGCGACCACGACCGAGCTGGATGACCTGTCCGCCGAGGGCCTCGATCAGGTCCTTGTAGTCCGGCTTGAGGTCACCGAGCACCAGCGGCATCACGCCGTACCCGGCCAGGCCGAGCGCCATCCGCCGGGTGATCGTCGACTTGCCCAGACCGGGCTTGCCGAGCACGAACATCGACGGGTTCGAGATCAGCTTGGCCCGCATGAACCAGCTGATCGGGTCGCAGCACATGGTCGCGCCGGAGAGGATGTTCCGGCCGATCGGTACGCCGACCATCGGGCTGCCGGTGCCGGCCGCGAACGGCCACATCCCGCAGACCTGCACCGTCGTACCGCGCCACTCCTGCGGAGCCTGCAGGTACGTCGAGTAGCCGCCGCCCGGACCGGGCCAGCCGCGTGGCATCGGCCGCTTGCCGCGACGGGACGGATCGACCGGCTTCTTCTGCTTCTTTTCGCTCACTGTGACTCCCCAGCTGCCACTGTGCTTTGTCCAATCATAGGGATTCCCGGAGTCCCGCCGGCACCGCAAGGTGGTTCTGCACCACGACGCCCAGCGGCAGCGCCGCGACGAACGCGGAGTCCTGGGAGCCGTACGCCGGGCGCAGCAGAACTCGCGCGGTGGCGCCGAGGTTGTCGACAGCGGCGATCATGTCCGGGATCTGCTCGGCGCTCATCACCGTGCCGGTGACGACCATGCCGAAGTTGACCAGGCCGGCGCCGCGCGCCTCCTCCTGCGCGGACCGGTCGGCGGCCCGTGCCTCGGCCATGTTGCGCGCGGACGGCCGGGCGGACGCGGTGGCGCGGAACGACGCGTTGCGCTTGTCGGCCTCCACCATGCGAGCCGCCGTACCGGCGTCGAGCGGACGGTAGAGCAGCGTCACGCGCTTGCGGTCGATGTCGGCGTGCGGCGCGACCAGCTGCGACAGCACCGACGAGAACACCTCACCGCGGGGTGCCTGCGACATCTGCCAGGTCACGGACCAGGCGGAGTCGTGGCGGTACTTGTCCCAGAACGACTGGGTGGCGGCCGGACCGACGTCGGTCCACTGCAGTTCGGGCGGCATGCCCTGGCCGCGGGCTTCGTCGATCAGGACCGCTGACGCCGGGTCGTACGCGATCCGGATCGCCTCGCACAGCTCCTGCGCGCTGACCGGCCGGGCAGCACCGGCGCCGGTCGCGTTCAGGCTCTGGGTGAGCGCGGGCAGCCGGGCCGCGAGCTCGCGGCCCATGTCTTCTTCCTTGCGCCGCTTGCCGCTGCGGTCGGTCCCCTTGAAGGTCAGAGCGACCCGGGCCGAGACCAGCGCCGAGCCCTCCGGGTAGGACTGCACGACCTCGGTCAGCATCGCCCTGGCGATCGCCGGCGTCCCGTCCATCATGTTGTTGCCGACCTCACGGCGCAGCCGGATACCGGTGTCCGGTGCGCTCTCCACCGTCACCGACGCGGCGACGATGCCCGGCTCGTGACCGAGCGAGGCGAGCCACTGGCCCCAGTGCGCCACCCAGATGTCCACCTGCTCCTCGTCGACGAGCGAGGCGCCGTCGGGCTCGGCGTTGATGACGACGGTGAAGTGCCGGGTGCTCGGGTAGAACAGCAGCGCGAACGGCCGCCCGTACGAATCCTGGTACTCGCTCAACTGGGAGGCTGCGGCGAGGCCGGGAAGCTGGAACTTGCCCCAGGCGGTCCGGCCGAGCGGTCCGGAGCGGTAAACGTTGTGCTTAGCCATTTTTGCTCGTTGCCATCCAATGTGGGTCGAGAGCCGTTGCAGCGTGGAGTGCCCGTGCTTGTCCTTCGTGATCAGCAGCCCGAGCGCCGCGCCCACCAGCAGCAAGGTGACGAGCGCGGCCTTGATGCCGCCCACCATCGTCGCGATGACGACAAGCAGCAGGCCACCCATCATGATGCCGGTGCCGAGCATGCCCAGGCCGGCGATGCCCGCCGAGGCGGGCTTTCGCCAGTTGCCGTAGGTGCGAGGTACGCGTCGTACGTTCTCAGCCGCTGCCACTTGGTCCGTCCGGTGGTGGTGGTGGTTGGTTGCCCTGGTCGTCGTTGCTGTAATCGCGGCCGCGGTCACGCTCGCGGCTCGGGTCGCCGCCGCCGGTGCTGCCGCTGGGGCCGCCACCGTCACCGCCTCCCCCGCCGCCGCCGCTGCCCTGGGCGCCCGACTCGCCGCCGTCGCCCATGGCCTCCTCGCCGACCTGCTTGGCGCCGTCCGCAGCCGCCTTGCCGGCCTTGAGCGCGACAATCGCGACGGCGACCGGTATGCCCACCCCGGTGGCCGCCGCACCACCGGCCGCGGCACCACCAGCTGCGCCGCCCGCTGCACCGCCGCCTGCCGCACCACCGGCCGCACCACCGGCCGCACCACCGGCCGCAGCGCCCTCGCCACCGGCCGCAGCGCCTTCGGCTCCACCTGTCGCGCCACCGCCGCCACCGCTCGGGGCCTGCTGCGACGCCCGTCCGACGTTCTGTGCACCGGACGGACCGTCACCACCGCCACCACCGCCACCGCCGTCGTCCGCCCCTTGTTCGGCGCCCTTGCTCACCATGTCACCGGCCTTGTCGGCGCCGACCATCTTGGCTGCCATCATGCCTGCACCGGCTCCACCCGCTGTCGCCCCGACCATCGGCACGATGAAGCGCATCAGCGCCGGCATCGCGAACAGCGCGAGGATCAGCATCGTGAGACCGGTGACCACGTTCATGACCATGTGGCCGATGTTGTCGGGGTTCAGCAGGCCGTCGCCTTCCGTGACGTACTCGAACGACAGATCGCCGTTGTTCGAGACCAGGCGGATCGCCGTCGCGTAGATGATCGCCGCGACCGGTTTGTACAGGATGAAGGCGAGCAGCCAGGAGATGATGCGCTTGAACCAGTTGCGGCCCATCTCGGTGTTCGTCGCGGCCGCCGCGATCGGC
The DNA here is from genome assembly GCA_963822475.1 of uncultured Actinomycetota bacterium. GTDB lineage: Bacteria > Actinomycetota > Actinomycetes > Propionibacteriales > Kribbellaceae > Kribbella. The sequence continues at coordinate 1,000,189 of CAWGHT010000003.1, read as the reverse complement.
AGGACGCCGACCAGCAGGATCAGCATGGCGCTACGGACGACCATCAGCACGATCTGGATCAGGCTGGCGAGCACGCAGAGGATGCCGACCGCGATCATGATGCCGATCAGCAGCGGCGAACCGGCGATGGCGGCGGCCGCACCGAAGCCGAGCACCAGCGACATGGTCCTGCCGAACGCCACCGAGTCACCCGAGCCTATCTCCTGACAGCCTGTGACCCAGCTGCCGTCGCTCGATTTCGAATCCAGTGCGCTGCTGATGATGCAACTCGAGAACATGTCGCCGGCGCTGATCAGCGCCTGCGCGACGGCGATCGAGAACGCCGCCGCGACGGCGAGCGTGATCATCGCGCGGAGCAGTTCGCGGGCCGACTCACCACGCTGGGTCCAGGCCATCTGGATGGCGCCGACGACCAGCGCGAGGGCGGCGAGGAACAGTGCGATGAACTGCGTGTGTTCCCAGACCCAGGAGACCGTGCCGCTGGCCGGCCTGCCTTCCTGCCCAGGGGTCTCGTTCCCGACCGGGATGGTCGGCACATAGACCCAGAAGGTGGCGATCGTGCTCATGAGAGTCCCGACCGCCGACGCGATCGCATCAAGGATCGGCTTGAACACGAACCTCATCACCACTTCCATGATGGGGGCGAGGACGACCCCGAGAATGTCTTTCATCAGGTCGATCGCCCAGTCGAGGACGGACAGCGGCATCATGTCAAGACGTCCTTGGTGAGACGAAACGAAGAATGGCCGGCAGCGCGACGATTGCCACGATCATCAACGTCACGCCCATGATCACCTGGAGGATCTTCGACCCGTCTTTGTCTTCACCCATCAGACTGATCGAGGTGGCATAGATGATCGCCGCGACCGGTTTGTAGATGATGAACGAGGCCAGCCAGGCCAGCGCCCGCTTGAACCACATCATCCCCATCTCGGTGTTGGTCGCCGCCGCGGTCAGCGGAAGCATGCCGACCAGCAGCACGAGCATCCCGTAACGGACGATCATCAGCGCCAGCTGGATGACGGCCGCGATCACCATCAGGATGCCGACGAAGATCACCAGCAACCAGCCGAACGGTTCGTCCAGCACGTCGAGCAGGTTCTTGGCGTAGGCGTGTTCGTCCTTCTTCAGTGCCTCGTCGATGATCCACTTCGAGAACCCGTCCCCGGCCGCGATCAGCGTGCTCGCGAAGACCGCCGCGGAACCCGTCACCACGACCAGGGTGATCAACGACTTGAGGATGTCGCGGGCCGGCTCACCACGGTGCGAGATCGCCATCTGGATCGCGCCGACGACGACCGCGAGCGCGGCAACGAACAGCGTGATGAATTGGAGGTGTCCCTGGATCCACAGCGCCGGGGTGTTCTCCGCGATGTTCGGGGTGGGGATGTAGACCCAGAGCAGGCCGACGGCCTTCAGGACCGAGTCGACAGCATCGATGACGACCTTGGCGATCGCCTCGAAGATGAAGTCGAAGAACGTGCCGAAGGCCCACTCGATCGCGGCCTGCAGCCCCTCCTTGAAGCAGTCGTCCCAGTCCCAGGGCCACCCGGAGCATCCGAGGACAATCATGATGAACCACTGAACCTAACGTAGCCACTGAGACTGGACAGGATGTCCGGCTCGACCGAACCGTTGAGGGTGCCGTCCTCCTGCAGCTCCACGTACCAGTCGCTCTTGTACCACCGCAGGGTGACCGGCATCGCGCCGTACGCCTTGTTGTTCAGATCGGCGACGACCTGGACGATCGCCCGGGTCGCGTTCGGCGGATAGTCGAGCACCTTGAAGGCGGCGAACTGCACCTCACCGTTGGCCGTCTTCGGCGTCTTGGCCGCCTGCCGGGACGCGGCGATCGCCGCGTCGCGGCCCGGGCCGGGCACCACCCGGCTCTGCAGTGCGGCCATGCCGACAGCTTGGTTCTGGAGCTGGCCGAGCAGGACCATCGCCGCGAGCACCGCGCCGGTCGGCGAGTGCGCGAAGCAGGAACGCACGCCGTTCGGGCTGGTCGACGCCGGGCCTGAAGCCGCCTGGAGCGGGATCAGCATCGCGCCCTCGAACTGCCAGGTGACCAGGTTGGGTGCCGCGATCCGCGGGATCGCCTGGTTCGGGTTCTTGTTGTGGCAGCCGCCGGTGTGGCTGTTGGGCGGTGGCGGCGTCGTCCGCGTGGAGGTCGGCAGTGCGGTCGGTGTCTCCACGGGCGGCTCGGTCGACTCTTGTCCGGTGGGCTGTCCGGTAGGAGCGCTCGTGCTCGGCGTCTGGCTGGGATTGGCCGTCGGATTGTCCGAACGGCCGCCCAGCATGAACACGACCACCAGGCAGATCAGCACAGCTCCGATGACGATCGCCGACGCGATGAAGCCACGCTCCTCGAGGAAGCTGTTCTTCTCGCCGTCGCCGTCGTCATCGGAGTCCGAGCTCCTACTGAACAGACCCACCTACGATCAGCCCCCGAGGGCGTCGACGAGGGCGGTCGCCGCACCGATGACGATGCAGGCCGCCAGGACCCAGCCGAGCCGGGCGGCGTGCTCGCCACCCTCGCCGCGACGCTGACCGATGGCCATCATGCCGCCGGCGATGATGATGCCGAGGGAACAGATCAGGTACGCGATCCACTTGACCCAGCCGAGGACCTTGTTCAGGCCTTCCGTGACCTCGGGAGGCGGCGCCTCCAAGGGCAGCGTGTTCGGGAGCTCGCTCACCAGGTGAAGCAACATCATTGTCTTCAGAGCCTTTCAGTACGGGGCGGGATAGTCCGCTGGGTTTGACGCGCGAAGTGCGTAGATGGATTCAAGTACTTCGAAAACCTCGTCCGGCGTGTTGTCAGGCGTGGGAGCCTCCCCTCTGCGCCACTCCTCGATCCACGGGATGTCCCAGACCCTCGGAACACCTCCGCCGACGATGTCCGCGAAGTCGTCGAGCACGCGGGGCAGCCGGCCAGGAGCGTCCGCGATCAGCACCAGGCCGAGCACGGCGACACCCTGGACGACACCCGAGGCCCACTCGATCGCGGCTCGCTGCGCGGCGCGCAGGCCGGACCCGTGGGTCCGGGCAACCAGGATCACCGGCGTCGGCACGGGCGGCGGTGGAATCGGCCACCGGTGGTTGGACGCCCGGGTCCCCGGCAGCAGGACCGACATCGTGGTCTCGCCGGAGCCGCCGTGGACGCCGACCCACCACAGGGTGTCGGCAGCCGGAATCGCGAACTTGGGCAGGCGCTGATCCTCCGCGGGCGCCGGCACCCCGTGCTGGGGCGCCGACGGCCCCCGCGGCGTGATGTCCGGCTGCTGAGGCCCGGGGCCCGGCGACGGCTGCTGCGGGCCCGGAGACTGCTCTCGTGTCCACGGGTTCTGCGTCATAGCCCCTCCTCTCGCGGTCCGTCACAGGCTGTTGCCCACCGTATTCTCTCGCTTTCCGGGTGTACTTGCGTGACCCATCCACAGGCGAGGATGTTTCTACCCCCTTGTCGGGGTCAGTCGAGCCGACCGGCCCGCGTGGTTTCTGCATGCCCGGAGTCCCCGACATGCCCTCATGCGGGGGACATGCTAGAACGTGGACGCCGGAACCTGATGAACGAGGGAGACCTGTGGCGGGAATGAGAGGACATCGTGGCTGAGAAGATCCCCTCCTGGCCGAAGGTCACGATCCGGCTGTACGACGACCACAACGCCGAGGTGAAGATCGCCGGGCGCAGTCACCCGGTCAACCACCACGATCCGCGAGCGGCGGCGATCCAGCTCGTCAGCGAGCAGGCCGCCCAGCTGGGCCGCGCGGTGAAGGCGACCGCGGTCGAGGCCGACGGCGCCTCCTGGCCGTTGGTCATCCACCCGGACGGCCAGGTCGAGGCGATCGAGACCGACCCTCGCAAGGGCAAGAAGCCGGTCTGGCCGATCGTGCTCGCGATGGCGGTGGCCGTCGTCCTGATCGCCGGTACGACGTTGTACATCACCGTCTTCAGCAAGCTCGGCGAAGGCAAGCCGCAGGTGACCGAGTCGCCCAAGCTGCCGGTCCTCCCCGGGCCGAACGTGCACTCGGACGAGTTCGCGCCCAAGACCCAGCCGATCGGCTACTCGACGCACGCGAGCTGGACGGTCGACATCGCCAAGGAGAGCACGCCGGCGATCAAGCCCGACGGCACCGAGGTCGCCATTCTGACGACGGACCAGAAGGTCGCCGTGTTCGATGCCAACGGCAAGGTGCTGTGGCAGGACAAGGTGCCGAAGGACGCCGACAACCCGATCTACACCACGATCGACGGAAAGCAGGTGCTGGCGGTCACGACGCCGGACACCCTGTACTACTGGGCGGGCGGCGGGGCCGAGGCGAAGACGATCGAGTTGCCGGACAGCGCCAAGGTGCAGTTCTTCGGCAAGTCGCCGCTGGTCACACTGTCCGACGATTCCGGAGCGATGGTGATCTCGGGCGGCGAACTCAAGGCGGTGCCGGATCCGCCGCGAAACTCGACCATCCTGCTCGCCGAAGGTGACCGCACGCTGATCTCGCAGTACGACAGTCCGCTCTTCTGGGCGCAACCGGGCAAGGAGACGGCGCAGGTCGCCCTGGCCAAGCCAGGCGGCACGGGCGCCGTCCTGCAGGTGGTCTCGGCGAGCCCGGACTACGTCCAGGTCCTGTGGACCTCGGCCGCGGACCCGGAAGAGGTGGTGCCGGTGGTGCACTCCACCGCGAGCGGCAAGTCCGTCGCGGTCTGCCGTCCGGTCCGCAAGGGCGACACCGACGACTGGGACTGGGTCCCCGATCCGAACCGCAAGTTCGCTGCCTGGGGCGAGTGCCTGATCAACCTGACCCTCTCCAAGAACAACACCAGGCCCCTCGCCGGCTTCCAGCCGCTGTCGGTCGCCGGGTCGATGCTCTACGGCACCATCAAGAGCAAGCCGTACTCCGTGTCGCCGAACTGGAACACCTACCTGATGAACGACGGCACCACGCGGCCGTGGGGCATCGTCGGCGGACGCGCTGTCCTCGTGTACAACTCGGTTCTCTACGCACTCGACCCGGCCAAGAAATGAACCGGCGAATGCGCCGCGCGGCGCGGATCACGGGTGCGGTGCTTGCTGTCGGCGTGCTCCTGGCGCCGACCCAGGCGCTTGCGGAGGGCAACGAGCCGCAGCCGGTCGCCTGGCCCACGGTCGAGGCGCCCAGCTCGAAGGGACAGCCGGTCGAGCCGCAGCCTGTCGACTGGCCGGCGCCCGAGCAGCCCTGAGGACGGTTCCGGTCCGGAACAACGACAAGGCCCGCGTCCCCTGAACGGGAACGCGGGCCTTGAACGTCAGGCAGAAATCAGCCGGCCGCGACCTCGAGGCGGACCGTGGCGGCCACCTCCGGGTGCAGCTGGACGGCCACCTGGTGCTTGCCGGTGGTCTTGATCGGCGACGCGATCGCGATCGCGCGCTTCTCGACCAGCGGTCCGCCGGCGGACTTGATCGCCGTGGCGATGTCGGCCGGGGTGACCGAGCCGAACAGGCGGCCGGTGTCGCCGGCCTTGACGGCCAGGGTGACGGAGAGCTGCTCGAGCTGGTTCTTGACCTCGCTCGCGTGCTCCTTGCCCTGGATCGCCCGGGCGTCACGCGCCCGCTTGATCGACTGGATCTGCTTCTCGGCGCCGCGGGTCCAGCCGATGGCCAGGCCGCGCGGAACCAGGTAGTTACGGCCGTAGCCGTCCTTTACCTCGACGATGTCGCCGGGAGCCCCGAGGCCCTCGACCTCCTGAGACAGGATGAGCTTCATGGTTCGCGCCTCCCTCAGCGAGCGGTGCTCGTGTACGGCAGCAGGGCCACCTCACGAGCGTTCTTGATAGCGGTCGCGACATCGCGCTGGTGCTGCACGCAGTTCCCGGTCACCCGGCGGGCGCGGATCTTGCCGCGGTCCGAGATGAACTTGCGCAGCAGCGCGGTGTCCTTGTAATCGACGTACGTCGCCTTGTCCTTGCAGAAGCCGCAGACCTTCTTCTTCGGCTTCCGAATGATCTTGGCCATTGTGGTGCTCTCTTCCTACTTCCAGAGCCCGGCACGGATGCCGGAATGGTCACTAACGGGATTGCGGGCCGATCAGAACGGGGGCTCCTCCGTCGAGCCGCCGCCCTGGCTGGCCCAGGGGTCGTTCTGCGGGGCGGACTGGCCGCCACCGCCTTGTGCTGCACCTTGCGGGGTCGCCCAGGGGTCGTTCTGCGAGGCGCCGCCCTGGCCGCCTCCCTGGCCACCTTGGTAGCCACCGCCCTGGTTGCCGCCACCCTGGTAGCTACCGCCACCTTGGTTGCCGCCGCCACCGAAACCGCCACCGCCGACCGTCGGACCGCGACGTCTTCGAGATCTTCAGCGTCGCGTAGCGCATGCTGGCGCCGATCTCTTCGACATCACACTCGAACACGGTGCGCTTGTTCCCGTCGCGGTCGTCGTAGCTGCGCGCCTTCAGGCGCCCGTGCACGACGACCCGGGAACCGCGGGTCAGCGACTCGGCGACGTTCTCGGCGACCTGCCGCCACACGGCACACGAGATGAAGAGGGTTTCGCCGTCTTTCCACTCGTTGCTCTGCCGGTCCAGCGTCCGCGGAGTAGAGGCGATCGTGAAGTTCGCGACCGCGGCCCCGGACGGCGTGAACCGCAGCTCCGGATCACCTGTCAGGTTTCCGATCAGAGTGATGGGTGGTTCACCGGCCATGACAACTTCCTCCTGTACTGCAGACGATGGGTGGTGTGACGCCAGACCACCTGACGCCCGAGGTTCAGTGCTGGTCCGGCCGGATGACCTTGGTGCGCAGGATCGACTCGTTCAGCGTGAGCTGACGGTCGAGCTCCTTCACCACCGCCGGCTCGGCGGTCAGGTCGACGACGGCATAAATGCCTTCGGACTTCTTCTTGACGTCATAGGCAAGCTTGCGCCGACCCCAGATGTCGAGCTTCTCGACCGTTCCACCTTCCTTGCGGACGATGTTCAGGTACTGGTCGATGGACGGCTCCACGGTGCGCTCATCGAGCTCCGGGTCGAGGATCACCATGACTTCATAACGACGCATGCGCGAACTCCACCTCCTTCGGACTTGGCGGCCACGGTCTCTCCGTGGCAGGAGGGCGATGCGGACTGCTCCACGCCGGCACTTGCCGCCGACGCCAAGCAACGAGCCCGGTCGATGGACCGGGCCACAGCAAAAAGAGTACCAGCGTTCGGACGGTCAGCTGACCATATCCACAGGCCTGTTCCGGCCACTCCGCGTCATCGCGCCGCGACAGCGAGCTCGGATCGGCGCGTCACCAGCACGAGCAACGGTACGACGAGAACGACCGAGACGACCGCCAGGACCGGGAACCCGCCGAGCGTGAACAGCCACGGCGAGGAGGCGGTGGCGAGCGCGGCGACGGTCCAGATCGACGACTCCACGCGGCTCTCCAGTTCGGCAGCGATCCCAGCTGGGCGCTGCCGCCGAGGTAGCAGAGATTCCACGCGTACCCGAGCAGGAACAGCGCCGGCGTGAAGACCAACCCGCCCCGGGTGACCAGTACGGCGGACACGAGCAGACCCACCAGTCCCGCGAGCATCACCGCCCGCGGCCCGAAGCGGTCGATGGACCAGCCGGTGAGCGGCGACAGCGCGAACATCCCCAGGGTGTGGACAGACAGCATCACCCCGAGCAGTCCCAGCCCGTCGTGGTGCTGGTGCGTGTGCACAGGAACAGCTGTCATCACAGACACCATCACCAGGTGCCCCACGATCATCACTCCGGCCGCCAGCAGCACAGGTCGTCCGCCGGACGCCTGACGGACCTGTGGCGCGTCAGTCGAGCTGGTACGCCGGATGTACGTCGACGCGACCAGTGCGGCGAACACCGCGGCCAGAGCAAGCAGAAACGGACCTGCGATCGCCGGCAGGCCGAACCCGGAGGCGAACGACTGCGACGGAGCCATGAAGAACGGTCCGCCCGCAGCACCGAGTGTGCTGGCCCAGACCACGGTGCTCATCGCACGTGCCCGGCGAGCAAGCGGTACGACGTCTGCAGCGGCGTACCGCGAGAGCAGGCTGGCTGCGTTGCCCACACCGAGCAGGAACATGCCGACGAAGAGCAGTGCGACCGGTGCGCCGACAGTAGCGAGGACTGTGAACGCCCCGCCTGCGACGCCGACGCCGTACCCGGTCCGGAGAGCCTGTGCGCGGCCGAAGCGGGCTGTCCAACGGCCGACCGCCATGGCACCGGCAGCCGTGCCCAGGACACCTGCGGTATTGGGGAGCCCGGCCAGCGCCGGGCCGAGGTCGTCGGCGATCAGGATGGCGCTGACCGCGCTGGCGGCGACCATCGCGGCGTTCATCAGGGCGGCGGCGAGAACGACGGGGATCAGCATGCCAACAACGCTAGAAAGGCGGAACGCTGCGAAGAATGCCCGAAGCAAGGCGTCTGGCCTTGTGGACCGTCGATATCGAAGGTGTTCTGGACAGATGACCTTTCAGGAGCGCGAACTGGACTCCACCGACTGGCAGATCCTCGCCGCACTGCAGTCCGACGGCCGGCTGTCGTTCAACCAGCTCGGCAAGCAGGTCAACCTCTCGCCGCCCGCGGTGGCGGACCGGGTACGACGTCTGGAGGAGGCCGGTGTGATCACCGGCTACCGCGCCGAGGTGGACCCGGCGAAGGCGGGCCAGCCGCTGTCCGCGTTCGTCCAGATGCGCTGTACGACGGGCCGCTGCCTGCTCAAGACCACCCGCGCCGAGGACTTCCCCGAGGTCCTGGAGATCCACAAGCTGAGCGGCAACTCCTGCTCGATGCTGCGCGTCCGCGTCACCTCGATGCGCCACCTCGAAGGCCTCTTCGAACGCCTCGGCGAACACGGCGAGATGAACACCCACATCGTCCTGTCCACAGAATTCGAAGGCCGCCCCGTCCAGCCCCCGCCCCCCGACCAACGCAAGATCACCCGCTCCGCCGGCTGGTCCACCGACGCGGTTGGCCCGCCGGTGTCTGCTGAGGAGTTTGTCGGTGGGCGGTTCTAGGGTGGTGGGTATGACTGTGAAGCTTGGTGCGCATGTGGACCAGGAGGACCCGTTGGCCGAGGCGGCCGACCGGGGGGCTGATCTGGTGCAGTTCTTCCTGGGGAATCCGCAGGACTACAAGGCGCCCAAGCTTGCGTACGCCGACGGGGAGGAGGCGCTGAAGGAGCGCGCCGCCGCCGCGGGCGTCGACCTCTACGTGCATGCGCCGTACCGGTTGAACGTGGCGAACACGAACAACCGGATCCGGATCCCGAGCCGCAAGCTGTTGCAGCAGACGCTGGACAAGGCGGCGGAGATCGACGTCAAGGGCGTGATCGTGCACGGCGGGCACGTCGGTGACGAGGACGACCCGGAGGCCGGGTTCGACAACTGGCGCAAGTGCATCGAGCGCGCCGAGCTGCCGGTGCCGCTGCTGATCGAGAACACGGCCGGCGGTGAGAACGCGATGGCCCGGCAGCTGGACCGGATCGCGCGGCTCTGGGAGGCCGTGCAGGCGTCGGGCAACGACCGGCTGGAGAACGTCGGATTCTGCCTCGACACGTGCCACTTCCACGCGGCCGGCGAGGAGCTGCCGTCGATCGTCGAGCGGGTGCTCGCGATCACCGGGCGGATCGACCTGGTGCACGCGAACGGATCACGCGACGAGTTCGGCTCCGGCGCGGACCGGCACAGCAACTTCGAGGACGGGCACATCGACCCGGCCGACATCGTCGCGGTCGTGCAGACCGCCGGCGCCCCGGTCGTCGTCGAGACGCCGAACGCCGACAACGGCCAGAAGACCGACCTCGACTACCTGCGGGCGCACCTCACGTAGTCGAGTCCTTCGTCAGGCCGTGCAGCCAGTAGCTCACGGCCCACGGGAGCAGGATCGCGAGCGCGGCGCTGTTGTTGGCCGGCACGAGCAGGCCGCAGATCACGACGATCGCCACGACGAGGGTGCTGGTCTGGAACAGGTCGGCGCGGCCGAGGACCTTGGTTCGCAGCGTGATGCGGTTCAGCGCGCAGCCGGCGTACGCCGCAATCAGGGCGAGCAGGCCCAGGATCGCCACGATCGCGCCGAGCCAGGCGAGGACGCTGTAACCGCGGTCGGCCTGGAACATGCCGGACAGCAGGAACACACCGACCAGGACGGTCAGCCAGGCGCTGGTCCACATCAGGCGGTCGACCGCACTCCGGGCCTTCTCGGGATCCGGCTTCGGCTCGGCCTCCTCGTCGCCGTCCTCGTCCGCGGCTTCGTTCTCGGCCCCGGTTTCGTTCTCGGTTTCGTTCTCGGTTTCAGCGACCGCCTCGACCCGTGCGGCCTCCTCGGCGACCGGCTTGGAGTCGGCGGCCGCGGCGGGCTTGGGGTCGGGGTCTGGCTGCACCATGGCAGCGACGGTAGCGCAGAATGAGGTTATGCAGACCTGGGCGGAGCAGTTCCCCGACCTGTTCGCACCGGGCTACTGGGAGTGGGGCGACCTCGACGTCCGGTACACCGTCGAGCAGCCGCCGGACGAGCTGATCAGCAACGTCCACGTCGTCGGCCGGACCACCGGCGGAATCGTTGTCTGCACCAACGATCTGGGCTGGCGCTTCCTGCCCGGCGGAACCCGCGAACCGGGCGAGACGATCGAGGAGATCGTCCACCGCGAGCTGCTCGAGGAGGCCGGCGCCCGGCTGACCGGTCCGCTCACCTGGCTCGGCGCCCACCGAGCCGACCACCGCCGCCCCGGGCCGTACCGCCCACACCTCCCGCACCCGGTCTCGTACTGGGCCAACTACGTCGCGGACGTCGTCATCGAGCAGGAGCCGACGAACCCCGAGGACGGCGAACAGGTCACCGACGTACTGGTGCTGCCGCCGGACGAAGCCGCCGCGTACCTGGACGGGCAGCCCGAAGAGGTGGGCTCGATCGTCAGGCTGGCTCAGGCAATGCAGCTGGTCTAGCCGACCGCCAAGGAAGCAGTACGGCGCTCAGCGTGCAGCAGATGCCCGCGACCCACAGCGCCCCGCGCATCCCGACCACTGTCGCGAGCACCCCGCCGAGCGCCATGAACGCAGGCTGCACGCACCGCGAGCTGATCGACCACGACCCGACGACCCGCGCCATGAACCCGTCCTCGGTCACTTCCATGCGGTACGTCGCGAACGACGGGTTGAACGCACCTGCTCCGACCAGGAGCCCCGTCTCCGCCAAAGTGAGCAGCACGAACCCGCCCCACCCGTGCGGCGCCAGCGGGAAGAGGAGCAGCCACGGCGCCCGCAGTACGCCGAACACCAGCAGCATCCACTGCAGCCCGTACCGCCGGGTGAGCCGCGGCGCCATCCGCGCGCCGATCACCCCGCCGATACAAGAGACACCGAGCATCACCCCGTAGCTCCACGCGGACAGACCGAGGTCCCGCAGCATGAACACCGCCAGCAACGGCGACGTCATCATGACCGGCCCGCCGAACAGCTGCGAGTTCCAGAACAGGATGCGCAGCCCGCGATGCCGCAGGATGTACCGCCAGCCGGCCGTGATGTCCCGCTTGCCCTCCCGCTTCACCGGCTCCGGCTCGGGCTGCTGGATCCGCCGGATACCGAGCGCCGATCCGAGGAACGAGACCGCGTCGACCGCCAGCGTGATGGTCGCGCCGACCAGACTGACCAGCACACCACCGACCGCCGGACCGATACTCAGCGAGACCCAGTTGGTCTGCTCGAACCGGCTGTTCGCCTCGGCCCGTCCCGCGGCCGGCACGAGCGCCTTCAGGTGCGCGCCACTCGCCGACTGGAACGCGATCGTCCCGGCCGCCTGAAACACGCCCGCGACACACAGGTGCGCATAGGTCAGTACGCCGAACGCCGCGGCGACCGGCACCGAGACCAGGGCCGCGAACCGCACCAGATCGGACGCGATCATCACCGGCCGCTTCCGCCGCTGCTCGATGAAGTCGCCCATCGGCAACGCGAGCGCCGCGCCAGCCACCGCGGACAACGCGGCGAGCATCGAAACCTGGAATGTGCTGGAGTCCAAGGCGATGACGGCGACCAACGGCAACGCGCCGAGCCCGACCGCCGATCCGAAGGCACTGACCGTGAACGCGACCCACAACCGACGGAAGTCCCGACCCAAAGACATCCCGCGATCGTAAGTGTGGGCACCGACAGAATCAGCGCAGGTTCAGGCCGCCGTCGAGGAGGATGACTTCACCGGTCAGGTAGGTGTTGTGGACAACTGCCGAGATCAGGTCGGCGACGTCCGCCGGCTGGGCGGCGCGGCGCATCGGGCTCGAGGTTTTCCACAGGTCCTGGGCCTCGGTCCACGACTCGGTGAGTGGCGTGTCGACGAGTCCGGGTGCGACCGCGTTGACCCGAACATCGGGCCCGAGCGCGGCAGCCAGCAGCTTCGTCATGTGGTTGAGCGCGGCCTTCGAGGCGGCGTACGCGATCGAGCTGCCTTTGGGTCGGACACCCGCGTGGCTTGTCACGTTGACGATGCATCCGCCGTACTCGCGGAGCGCCGGGAGGGCCGCCGTACACAGCAGCCAGGGTGCGATCAGGTTCACGTCGAGCAGCTGTCGCCAGTCCGACGCGGTCAGCCCGTCGAGGTCCGCGTGGGGGACCGGCCAGCTGATGCCCGCGTTGTTGACGAGTACGTCGAGACGCCCGTGCTCGGCCACCACCTCCGGCACCAGAGCCTGAGCGGCCGCGTCATCGGCAAGGTCGGCCTGGTGATACGAGCCGCCGAGCTCCGCGGCCAACGCCTCCCCGGCGGACCGGCTGGAGCGCGAGTGCACCGCGACGGTCATCCCGTCCGCGGCCAACCGCCGTACGGTCGCCGCTCCGATGCCGGACGCAGATCCGGTCACCAAAGCAACCTTCATGCGCGATACCGGAGGCCGTCCATCAACAGGTCGAGGAGGCGGCCCGCCTGCTCGCGGTCATCGGCAGCGGCACCGCCCACACCACCGATGCTGACCAGCATGTCCGAGGCCGAGATGTCCGACCGGATCTGACCGGCCGCAGCGCCCGCGTCGAGCAGCGGCTGCACCGCACCGACAAGGAGTTCCAGGCTCTGCGCGTACGGGTTCGCACCGGAAGCGAAGACCGCTCGCAGCGCATCGGCCATGCCGCGCTTGCGGGCCATGTAGTCGATGAAGCGGTCCATCCACGCCCGCAGCGCCTGGTCCGGAGGCAGTTTCTCCAGCAGTTCCACGGACGCGTCGCAGACCGCGGCCAGCTCGTTCCGGTACGCCGCCTCGATCAGCAGCTCGCGGGTCGGGAAGTGCCGGTAGAGGGTGCCGATGCCGACCCCGGCGTCCTTCGCGATGCCTTCCAGCGTCGCCTCCAGACCGCACTTCGTGAACGCGCGCGTCGCCGCGACCACGATCAGGTCCCGGTTGCGCTGGGCGTCCGCGCGCAGCGGACGCTCGCTGATGCCGGTCATCTCCCCCACCTCCCGTGACCCCACAACCTAGCCGACTTGATAACCGGAGGCACCTCCGGTTAACTGGAATTACCGGAGGCTCCTCCGGTTAAAGCGTAGCTCGTAGAACAGGAACGGACCTGATGAGCAGGATCACCACTCCTTTCACGCATGACTCCACCGCGGCCGAGGTCATCGCCGGCGTCGACCTGACCGGTCGCCGGGCCGTCGTCACCGGCGGCGCGTCCGGCATCGGTGTCGAAACCGCTCGCGCGCTGGCCGTGGCCGGCGCCGAGGTCACCCTCGCCGTCCGGAACACCGCGGCCGGCGAACGCATCGCCGCCCAGATCATCGAAAGCACCGGCAACAACCACGTCTTCGTCGCGCCGATCGAACTCGCCGACCGCGCCTCGGTGCGCGCCTTCGCCGCCGGCTGGGACGGCCCGCTGCACATCCTGGTGAACAACGCCGGCGTGATGGCCGAGCCGCTGAACCGCACGCCAGAAGGCTGGGAACACCAGTTCGCGACCAACCACCTCGGCCACTTCGGCCTAGCGCTCGGCCTGCACAGCGCACTCGCGGCAGCCGGCTCCGCGCGGATCGTGTCCGTCAGCTCCAGTGCGCATCACTCCTCGGACGTCGTTTTCGAGGACATCCACTTCGAGAACAGGCCGTACGACGAGTGGGCGTCGTACGGGCAGTCCAAGACGGCCAACATCCTGTTCGCCGTCGAGGCGGCCAAGCGCTGGGCGAGTGACGGCATCGTCGCCAACGCCTTGATGCCGGGCGGGATCCGGACCGCGTTGCAGCGGCACGTGTCTGAGGACCTGCAGAGGGAGTGGGACCGCTTCGAGTGGAAGACCGTCGAGCAGGGCGCGTCGACGTCGGTCCTGCTGGCCGCCTCGCCGCTCGTCGACGGTGTCACCGGCCGCTACTTCGAGGACAACAACGAGGCGCTGCCCCTGACGGCAGGCGATCCCATGCACGGCGTCGCGGAGTACGCGCTCGATCCGGAGTCGGCCACTCGGTTGTGGGACCTGTCGGAGAAGCTACTCGCACAGGTTTGATCAGAAACCGGCTCAGCTACGGTTCGTGTGGCTGGGCCGGTAACCTGACCCACCGTGAGTGACTTGAGCATTCGGACCATCTCCGCGGACGAGCACGCCGCCTACATCGCGGCGCAGCCGTCGGCGAGCTTCCTGCAGACACCGGGCTGGGCGGCGGTGAAGAGCGAGTGGAAGGCGGAGTCACTCGGCTGGTACGAATCGGGAAACCCCGGCAATCTCGTCGGCGTCGGCCTGGTGCTGTACCGGCAGATGCCGAAGGTGAAGCGGTACCTCGCCTACCTGCCGGAAGGCCCGGTGATCGACTGGGACGCGATCGATCTCGGCAGCTACCTGCGCCCGCTGGCCGCACACCTGCTCGAGCGCGGCGCGTTCGGCATCCGGATGGGTCCGCCGGTGGCGACCCGGCGCTGGACCGCGCAGACGATCAAGGACGCGATCGCCGGCGGTCAGCAGCCGCGCCTCGGCGACGTCCGCCCGGACGTGATCGAACCGTCCGGCGCCACCGTCGCCGACAAACTCCGCAAGCTGGGCTGGAAGTCGCCCCGGATCGCGGAGGGTTTCGCGGCCGGACAACCGCAGTACGTCTTCCAGGTGCCGCTGGCCGGCCGCACCCCCGAAGACCTGCTCAAGGGCATGAACCAGCTCTGGCGGCGCAACATCAAGAAGGCCGACAAGGCCGGCGTCGAGGTGACGCAGGGCGGCACCGAGGACATCAAGGCCTTCCACCAGCTGTACGTCGAGACCGCCGAGCGCGACCACTTCACGCCGCGGCCGCTGCCGTACTTCGAGAAGATGTACGCCGCGATGGCCAACCAGCCGGCCGATTGCTGTGACTTCCGGATCTACAACGCCCATCACGAGGGCGACCTGGTCGCGTCGACGATCTGGGTCCGGGTCGGCGGTCACTCCTGGTACTCCTACGGTGCCAGCTCGACCGCCAAACGCGACGTCCGCGGATCGAACGCGATCCAGTGGCGCATGATGTCGGACGCACTCGCGGCGGGTGCGTCCGTGTACGACCTACGGGGCATCACCGACACCTTGGACCCGAACGACCCGCACGTCGGGTTGATCCAGTTCAAGACCGGGACCGGCGGCGAGGCCGTCGAGTACGTCGGTGAGTGGGATCTGCCGTTGAACAAGGCGCTCTACACCGCATTCGACCTCTACATGAGACGGCGTTGACACACCATGCCCCTAGTCCTGCACGTCGATTCCGATCGATGGCGTGATCACCTGCGTTCCACGTGGAACCCCGATATCGTTCCGGTCGCCAAGGGCAACGGGTACGGCTTCGGCAACCACCGCCTGTTCGCAGAGGCCCGTGCGCTCGGCGCCCGGACGGTCGCGGTCGGCACGTACTTCGAGGTTCCCGCGGACCCACGCGAGGACGTCGTGGTCCTGTCGCCGTGGCGGCCGTTCCTCGAGGTGCCGCAGAACAAGTTCGTGATCCACACGGTCAGCCGGCTGGCCGACCTGGTTTCGATCCCGGCCGGCAGCCGGGTGCTGATCGAGGTGATGACCTCGATGCGCCGGCACGGCATCGGCGCCCGCGAACTGCGGCACACGATGCTGCTGAACGCGCTCGACCGGATTCGGTTCGAGGGCTGGTCGCTGCACTTCCCGATGGGCGCCGGCGGTACGTCGGCCAACCTCCGCGAGGCTCAGCAACTGGCGAAGGCTGCGCTCGACGTCCGCAAGGGCACGCTGTGGGTGTCGCACGTACCGGCCCAGAAGCTGGCCGACATCGGTCCGGACGTGAAGCTCCGGATGGGCACCGGGCTGTGGCTCGGCGACCGCGGCGCGCTCTCGGTCCGGGCGACCGTCCTCGACGTGCACTCGGTCCGCCGCGGTGAGCGCGTCGGCTACCGGCAGCGCCGGGTCAGCGGCGACGGGCACATCCTGATCGTCTCCGGCGGTACGGCGCACGGCGTCGGCCTGGAGGCTCCGACCGCGGCGGCGAGCGTCCGGCAGCGCGCGATCGCGATGGCCAAGGGCAGCCTCGACGCGGCCGGTATGGCGTTGTCGCCGTTCACCATCGAGGGCAAGCAGCGCTGGTTCGCCGAACCGCCGCACATGCAGGCCAGCATGCTGTTCCTGCCGTCCTCGGTCGCCCCGCCCGCAGTCGGCGACGAGGTCGATCTCGACGTCCGCTACACCACCACGTCGTTCGACAAGGTGTCGATGGATTGACTTCAGGTCCACCTGAGGTTGCACCGTGGACTGTATGAGCTTTCTGGAGCGGATCGAGGAGCGGCCCGGGGCGGCGGAGTTGCGTACGGCGTCGTACCGGATGCTGGGGCTGAAACGCGGCGCGACCTGCGTCGATGTCGCGTGCGGAGCGGGTCATGCGGTCGCCGAACTGGCGAAGAAGGGCCTGAAGGTGACCGGGATCGACGCCGATCCCGACGCGATCGAGGCTGCGCGCGAGCGGGCGCCCGGGGCCATGTTTCACGTGGCACATTCCGATGAGCTGCCGCTCGAGGACGAGTCGATGGACGGCTACCGCGCGTTACGGCTGTTCCATCTGCTCGAGGATTCCGCTCCGACGGTGGCCGAGGCCTATCGGGTACTACGTCCTGGCGGGCGGATCGTGCTCGGCGGGCAGGATTACGGCTTCATCCTGATCGACAGCTCCGACCAGGACCTGACGGACGTGATCCGCCTCGGCCTCGAGTCGAGGACAGTCTCCCCGCGCGCCACCCGCACGCTGCGCGACGTGCTCCTCGACACCGGCTTCACCGACGTCGAGGTCGCCGTACACACCGAAGTCGTCACCGACTACCAACAGATGGCTCCACAGCTGAACAGCGCCGCGGAGGCCGCCGTCGACAAGGCCCTGATCACTCAGGAGGACGCCGCCGGCTGGCTCAAGGAACAGGCGGGCCGCGGCCGCCGGGACCGGTTCCTCGCCGTCATCCCGACACTTCTTGTCGGCGCGTGCCGCTAACGTGCGGTAGATGAACCACAAATACGCGTTGAAAGGCGTCGTACTGGACGCACCCGACCCGCGGGCGCTCGGTGAGTTCTACAGCCGGCTGCTCGGCTGGGAGCTGAATGCCCACGACGACACGTGGGTCACGGCGACCGATCCGGACGGCACGACCGGACTGTCGATCCAGCTGGAGCCGGAGTATCGGCCGCCCACCTGGCCGAGTCAGGCCGAGGTCCAGCAGATGCAGCTACACCTGGACATTCTGGTGGACGACCTGGAGTCGGCGCACCAGCGCGCGATGGACGCCGGGGCGCGGCTGATGGACTTCCAGCCACAGCCCGACGTCCGGGTGTACGCCGACCCGGTCGGTCACATCTTCTGCTTCTTCACCGCTTGACGTGGCCCTGCCAGCGGACTGTTGGCAGTAGCGCGGCGGCGTCGACGCGGTCCTTGTTGGCGGAGACGATGTCGAACATCGACTCGATCAACGTGTCCGACAGCAGGTGCGGCTGGAGGCCGAGGCCGACCAGACCGGTGTGCTTGACGTTGTAGTAGTGCTCGGCCTGCTCGACCCGTGGGTTGTCCAGGTGCTCGACCTGGACCGGGCCGGGGAAGCACTCGGCCACCAGGCCGGCGAGCTGCGACACCGAGTAGCTCTCGGTCATCTGGTTGAAGACCCGGAACTCGCCCGCGTCCGCCGGGTTCTCCACCGCGAGCCGGATGCACTCGACGGTGTCCCGGATGTCCAGGAACCCGCGGGTCTGCCCGCCGCTGCCGTAGACGGTCAGCGGCTCGCCGAGCACCGCCTGGATGACGAACCGGTTGAGCACCGTGCCGAACACGGCGTCGTAGTCGAACCGCGTCGCCAGCCGGGCGTCCCGCACGGTCTGGTCGGTCTCCTGCCCGTACACGACACCCTGGTTGAGGTCGGTGACGCGCATCCCCCAGATCCGGCAGCCGAACTCGAGGTTGTGCGAGTCGTGCACCTTGCTGAGGTGGTAGAACGAGCCCGGCTTCTTCGGGTAGAGCATCCGGTCCTTGCGCCCGTTGTGCTCGACCTCCAGCCAGCCTTCCTCGATGTCGATGTTCGGCGTGCCGTACTCACCCATCGTGCCGAGCTTCACCAGGTGGATGTCCGGGTTGGTCTCGGCGATGGCGTACATCAGGTTCAGCGTGCCGACCACGTTGTTGTGCTGGGTGTACACAGCGTGCTCGCGGTCGATCATCGAGTACGGTGCGGCGCGCTGCTCGGCGAAGTGCACGATCGCGTCCGGCGCGAACTCCCGCACGACCCGGTAGACGAAGTCGGCGTCGAGCAGATCACCGACGTACGCCGGGATCCGCCGGCCGGAGACCTCTTCCCAGGCCGCGACCCGGCTTTCGAGATCCTCGATCGGGACCAGACTCTGGACGCCCAGTTCGCGGTCGTAACCACGCCGGGCCATGTTGTCGAGCACGGCCGTGTCATGGCCACGGTCGGAGAGGTGCAGTGCCGTCGGCCACCCCAGGTAGCCGTCACCGCCCAGGACGAGTACGCGCACGGCTCGGCCGCCTTCCGTCGGGAAACGTCGTCACAGTCCTTCCTATCCCGAGTACCCGCTCCAGTAACGTGACCAGCCCCACCTATTCGCTGGGAATCGGCTGAGAATCGCCGCCGTACTGCCGCCGGCTGGTGCGGGGGTGCAGAATAGGCGGCGATGCGCGTTCTCACCAAGGCCTATCTCTCCCGCGGCCGATTGTTGCTGTGGGCGAAGTATTCGGCATCCTCCGTGATCGCCACCGTGGTCAGCCAGGTGGCGTTCGCCCTGTGTTACTGGTTCGGTACGGCGGCGCTCGTCGCGACGCTGGTCGCCTGGCTCGCCGGCGCGATCCCGAACTACGTGCTGAATCGCCGCTGGACCTGGGGCCGCAGCGGGCAGAAGTTGCCGTACACAATCATCGTGGTCGGGTCGGCGGTCGTCGCCGCGGTGGTCACGTCGGTGACCGATCACCTGGTTCAGCCGATCGAGTCGCACGCGTGGCAGACCGTGCTGGTGACGGGGTCGTACCTCGCGACGTACGCGGTGCTGTTCATGGTGAAGTTCGTGCTGTTCGACCGGCTGGTGTTCGCCAAGACGGTTTCCGACCCCGTCGAAGCACGTACTCCCGTAGCCACGTAGTCGTCATCACCCGCCCGTAGTTGGCGCCGTACACGACACCCGGGCCCTTCTTGCTGCTGCCGTCGCCGCGGCGGCGCATCGTCATCGGCAGCTCGACCACGCGGGCGCCGAGCGCGAGCGCACCGAGCAGCAGCTCCGACGACTGGTACTGCGGCTCACGCAACGTCACCGCCGTCGCGAGCTCGGCCCGCATCGCGCGGAACCCGAACGACGTGTCGGTCAGCTTCTTACGGGTCAGGATCGACGCGAGTACGGCGAACACCCGGACGCCGACCCAGCGCAGCCGGCTGTCCGCGTCCTCGGCCCCGAGGCGGCGCGACCCGGTGACGAAGTCGGCCCGGTCGAGCAGGATCGGCTCGAGAAGAGTCTCCAGCTCGCTGTTGTCGTACTGACCGTCCGCGTCCGTTGTGACGACGTACTGCGCTCCGCCCTGTGCTGCCAGGTGATACCCGAGCCGGAGCGCCGCGCCCTGACCACGGTTGCTCGGGGCAACACACACGTACGCCCCATGTTCACGGGCGATCTCGGCGGTGTTGTCGGTGGCGCCGTCTACGACGACGAGGACGTCGACCGGGAAGCCGGCGCAGGTACGCGGCATGTCGGTGAGCACCGGACCGATGCCGTCGGCCTCGTTGTAGGCGGCGATGACTACGACGACCGGGGCGAAGTTCGGCCTGTCCTTGATTGCTTCGGAGTCCACGGCGTCCGGGAAGTCCGCCATCGCAGGTCGTGCCTGATCCTTGCCGAGCAGGGCCCGGAGACCGATGGCACCTGCTAGCGGGAAGAACACCAGTCCGGGCAGTTGGTAGCGCCAGGAGAACTCGAACGCAGCTGAGCCGAGCAGGAGGATCACACCGGCCGCTACGGGGAACAGTGTGGCCGACCGGAGCTCTTTAGCCCTTGCTACTGCAGCAAGAGCGATCAGCGCGCACAGTGCGAGCAGTGTGCCGGACGTGTAGCCACCGTGGAGCTGGTACGCGCGCAGAATGACCGCAGGTACGTGGGAGACGTGTGGCTCGGACCCTCCCCATTTCACTGCAGCCTCTGTGGTGTTGGGGTCTTTGAGGTTCGGGTAGGTCAGCTGGAACTGCCAGCGGTCCAGCGGCACGTCGTCGGGTGAGGTGGCGCGTGTGGGCGCGAAACCTTTCGCGAAGTCCTTCAGCGCCGCCCACGTCACGTCCAGCGGCTGGTGCTTGATCACGAGGTGTGCGAACTCGGTCGCCAGTTGCCGCTTCGTCGTACCGGGTGGAAGCGGGCCGGGCCAGTTCGGGTCGCCGTAGTGGTTGTGGGCGTAGCTGTCCACGCCGAGGCGTTGGCCGAGCGGTTCCTTCGGGCAGAACAGCCGCGTGCCCTCGTTCGAGCGGGAGCTTGTCGCAGTTGGCGACCGTGGCGGTCCGCCCGTACAGGACCTGGTTCTCGGCGCCGGTGAAACCCCAGCGGCCCGTTTCCGCGTGGTAGTAGCCGGCGTACGCGGCGAAGACGACACCGAATCCTGCGACGGCGGCAGCGGTACGGCGTATGCGCTGCTTGCCCGCCACGATCAGGTAGAGCACGACTGCGATCAGAAGGACCAGGCCGATCGCGCGGACCGTGAAGGCGGCGCCGACCAGTACGCCGACGACCGCTCGCGCGCCCCCAGCCCGGCACGCCCTTGGCGAGGAGGAGCCAGAGGATCGCCACCAGGATCACGTCGAACGTGGTCTCGGCCATGATGTTCTGCTCGATCTGCACCTGATACGCGTCGAGCAGGATCGGTGCGGCGGCGAACGCGGCCAGCCAGCGGTAGACGGTGAGCCTGCGCGCCAGTGCGTAGATCGCGACACCGAGCAGCAGGCCGGCGAGGTGCTGCACGATCACGACGAAGGTCAGTCCGCCGATCGCCACCAACGGGCCGAGCACGAAGTCGTACCCGATCGGGTTCAGCTGGTCAGGACTCAGCTTGCCCATGTTGGTCAGGTACTGAACGGAGTCGGTGTAGATGATCGCGGGCCGGTACGCGACGGTCGCAAGGACCCGCAGTACCAGACCCGCCACCAGGAAGACGGCCAGCAGCCAGTGCTTCCGCACTGCCTTCCTCCCCCATCCCCCGAGCGAAGCGAGGGGTGCCTTTTGATTCACTGGTTCTTGAAGTACTGCCAGGTCTTAGCCAGACCGTCTTCCAACGAAACCGTCGGTTGGTAACCGAGATCGTTGGTGATGTCCACGACCACAGCCGGCATCTCGCCCGCCGGCGCGTCGATGTGCTCAGCCGGCACCGGACATCCGGTCACCGCACGCACCACGTCGATCATCTCGAGCACCGACACCGACCGCCCGGACCCGATGATCGCGCGCCCGTCGTACTTGCTGTCGAGCGCGAGCAGTACGCCGTTCACCACGTCGTCGATGAAGACCAGATCCCGCCGCTGCTTCCCGTCGCCGTACACCCGCACACCGGTACCGCTCAACGCCGCCCGCATCATCCGCGGCACGAAGCTGTCCTTGTGCGACATCCCCGGCCCGTACACATTGGTGAACCGCAGCGCCGCGGTCGCCATCCCGTAACTCCCCGAGTACGCCGACAGCAACATCTCACCCGCCGCCTTCGTCGCGCCGTACGGCGTCAACGGCCGCAGCGGAAGGTCCGCGGTGATGGTCGACGTACCGACATCCCCCACGACCGCATTGGTCGACGCCAGCACGAACCGGTCCACGCCACTACCGCGACTCAACTCCAGCAGCACCTGCGTGATCGTCACGTTCTGCGCAAAGGTCTGCATCGGCGCATCCACCGACCGCAACACCGACGTCAACGCCGCCAGATGCACCACCGCCGTAGGCCGCGTCTCGAACGCCGCAATACAGGTCTCCTGCTCCGCAAGATCCCCCGTCACCACCTGCACCCCGTCATCCCACGACGAATCCGGCGGCTCCCGATCCACAGCAGTAACCAACACCCCCCGCCCCCGCAAGGCCCCCACCAAGGCTCGCCCCACAAACCCCGACGCCCCCGTGACCAGCACACGTTCGTCCATACCCCTCAACCTACCCGCGCCCCCACACCCCCGCCCACACGCACAAGCCGATCACAAGGCGTCACTGCGACCGGCGGTCTGCCGTAGGGCTGC
Source organism: uncultured Actinomycetota bacterium (assembly GCA_963822475.1). GTDB lineage: Bacteria > Actinomycetota > Actinomycetes > Propionibacteriales > Kribbellaceae > Kribbella. The sequence goes on along the minus strand of CAWGHT010000003.1, from coordinate 977,540 downwards.
TGCTATCCGTCGGACTGCAGGGCGACACCCGCCAGATCGGCCAGGTCTTTGAGCCGAGCGATGCCGCCGGCCCGCCCGGGAAGATCCTCCGGGAAACGCTCCTCCGCATCGGCGACAAGGCCGTCGTGGAGCAGCGATAGGACCTGGATCCGCACCGTGGGTACGAATTCGCCGATGTTCAAGAAGCCAATATTCTCTTCATCGACTTCGCGCACCTTCTGTGCGATCGGCTCACCGTCCAGCCTCCTGACGAGGTAGTCCATCACGAAGTTGAAAGCCCACGACGGGACATCCCAACGGCTGCCACCAAGGTCAATCGTTCCGGCCATCAGACTCCTCGTCTCCGACGATGAATACACGCGGGTAGTACGTGTCGAATGTGTCGTGGATCCGCTCGCGCTGTTCAGGAGTGAACTTTGCAACGTCGATCGGAACGAAATCCGCCTTCTCCAAGTGATGCTCGACCTTCGTCTTGAAATGGTCCCACTGAAGATCGAGATACCGTGCGGAGAAGTTGCCGACGGCATCATATGTACGTCCGTGCGAGTCGATCCAGTCGTAGGACTCGTCGATCTGGGCGCGTTCGAGACGAACGTCCCGCTCGGATTCGATCCGTACTGCCGTCTCGGCTTCACCTTGCCGGAACTTCCCGATCGCAGGATCGTAGCCAAGCTCCTGCCAATGCCGAGCGCGATCCACTGTCGTTGCCGGTACGTCGGCCTCGTCGAGCTGATCGCCTATGCCCTCGCGAACTTCGTCGCCGTCATTCGACAGTCGATCCGAAACATCGAGTGAGCCGTCGGATTCCTCAACCGGCTTCGTGATGGGAGCCGCGGCGTCGGTTGCGGCCTCGGACGAGTCGTCGGTCACCGGGTCAACAGTCTGCTCGTCAGCTACCGCGTGCTCCTCGGTCTCGGAGCCCCCAACTCGGATCCGCTCGCCAGAATCGACGTCGTCGTCCGTACGGTCCTCGGTGGAGTCGGCTGACACGTGGGGTGACGGCGTCGAGGCATCGCGGTTTGGGGCGGTTGTCGGTTCTTGCACCGTCGCAGGTTCTGGTTGCGCGGCCGCGCCGCTGTCGTCCACGACACCGTTGGGCTCGTCGTCAACTCCCACAGTGAGTTGGTCCCCCGGTTCCCCGGACACTCCATCACCCGTACGGGCTCTGGTAGCCAGGTCAGGTTCGGGGAGGGGGTTGCTGAGGTATTGCAGGCGGGACAGGGTGTCGTCGTGGTGCATGTGGGCGCGGAGTTCGGGGGAGTATGACGCGAAGGGGTCTGGAGGGGCGTCGGTTGAGGGCGGCTCGGCCGATCGGTCCGACGAGTGAGGATCGCGCTCCTCGGACTCCGTTTGCCGGTCGGGCTTCGTTTCGTCGGCGGGGGTGGGGCGCGGTGGGCGGTCGTTCGGCTCGGGGGCGGGCGTGCGCGCGTCGGTGTGCTCTGGGCGGTGATTGGGAGTCGGATCGAGGTCGTCCCGGGGCGCGGAGCTGTCGTGGTGCGGCGTGGTCTCGGAGATGGAGTTGTCGGCGCGGTGGCGGCGGCTATCCATGGTTGCTGGTGGCCTCGTCGAGGACTCGTACGGCGTGGGCGTACTTCTGGCGCAGGCGGTCCTGTGTCGCCGGATCCAGTCGGCTCTGGCGGGACGGGCTGCTGTTGTGTTCGATGTCGGCTCGCTTGACGAGGACGGCATCGGGGGTTCGGGTGAGGCGCGTCAGATAGGTGTCGTGGGATTCGCCGGGCCGGCGGGTGAGGGCATCGACCATGTCCACGACGGGAGCGGGTACGCCGAGGTCGCGCAGTTGAGCAAGCGTGCAGGCAGTGTCTTCCACGGTGTCGTGGAGAAGCGCTGCCATCTGCTGGTCCGTACGGGCGCCGTTCGCCCGCGCGATCGCCGCAGCACCACGGACATGATCGACGTACGGCTCCCCGCTCTTGTCGACCTGCTCCCGGTGAAGAGCTGCGGCCAGTTTGTCGGCAGTCTCGACGCTGTCGACCGGCCCCGTGAGGTACGAGTACGCGTCCGCCCAACGCGTGAACAGCTCATCCAGCCGCTCATCCACAGGCGCCAACGGAACGAACCGCTCGACAGTCTCCGCGTAGTACGAGCGCTGCTTCGCAACCCGCGGATGCGTATGGAGTCGCTGCACGTTGCTGTACCGATCCGACAGCTTCAACAGCAACACGTCGTGCGGCGCCCGCGCGAGCTTCGCCAGGTACGCCGCCCGTTCCTCACCGATCTCCGGAATCGTGACCGCATCCACCAACCCCGCCGTACGCTCCCCGAACCGCGCCACCAGATCGGCTCCCGTGCCCGCCGTGTCTTCCACAACGTCGTGCAGCAGACCCGCCCGCAGCAGATCGACGTCCTTGACGCCGAGGCCGCTCGCCAGCACTTGCAGCACCTGAAGCAGATGCTGCCAATAGGGTTCGCCGGCCGGTCTGGTCTGGCCTTCGTGCCACTCGACCGCGGCATCGAACGCGACACCTAGTTCAGCCACCGCCTCGCGCGGGAGAAGGGGCGTCAACGCTGACTCGGTCGCGGTCCAGTCTGTCCAGCCGCCGTAGATCTCGGTCATGTGGTCTCGCGGAAGATGTGGTGATGCCAGTTGCCGGGAATGGTGAGCGGCTCGGCGGCCTCGATGATTTGCCGGTGGCGTTCGGTGCTCGTGGACAGTCGCGCCGCGGCCGCGGCCAAGCTGCCGTCGCCGAACAGCAAGGACTCCGGCGGCGGGCCAGGCCAGGCGCTGAGGAAGCTCTCGATCTGGTCGTCGACCGTCGGTCCGGCCAGGTCCAGGCCCCGTTCACGCCAGCCTCCCGTCGAAGGGTGCGGCTCGTCGCGTGGACCGACGTACGCCCGCAGCTCGTCCGCGACGTCGGCGAAGCGGTAGAGGCCCGCCTGCCACTCGATCTCCCGCCGTCCGCAGACAGGCTCGCGCCGGGCAAGTGCCGCTACCGCGACCTCGGACAGATGCTTGGCCAGACGCTGCGGATCGAGATCCGTGGTGATGGCGTCCGCTCGACCTGCGACTGCTCTCGTGACTGCGTCGGCGACGGCACACTCCAGTTCGCGAGCGGGCACTGCGTCGGCCAGCAGGTCCCAAGCCGGCGTCGGTCTCGCCAGACCTGCGACGTGGGCGACGGTGAGGAGTTCGACCCACAGGATCGAACCTGGGGTTGTCTCTCAAGGAATCGGGCGGCGTCGGCGATGTTGCGAACCGTGCAGGCGCGACCGTGACAGCTGACTCCGCAGACACGCTACGTCGACCGGCCGCGGCCACGGTTGGCGGTGAAGCCGGCGGTCGTTCGCGGGGTTCGCCGTGGGGGATGCGGAGGAGGATGGGGCGGTCCATGCCGTCGGTGAAGGTGGCGGCTTGGCCGGGTGGGAGGGAGACTACGGCTCGGGATTGGGGGGTGTCGAGGTTCATGGTGGCGCCGACGGTTTCGCGGTCGTCGGCGGCGGGGAGGCGGTGCAGGATCTTGAGGGCGGAGTTCTTGACGACGTCGGGGATGACCTTGCTGGGGATCTGCTCGGCGACCACGATGCCTTCGCCGTACGCGCGGATCTCGGCGAGCAGGCCGGCGAACATCTCGACCGCGTGACCGGCGGTGCCGCAGAGTCGCCAGTACTTGCCTTGAGCAACCGGTGGGCCTCTTCGACGACGGTGACGTGGCGCAGGCCGGAGGCCGGTCCGCGGCGGACGCGGAGGTGTTCGATCAGGCGGATCAGTACGACGCCCATGCAGAACGCCTTGTCCTGGTCGTCGCCGACGTCCTCGAGTTCGAGTACGACGTTCCGGCTGAGCAGGTCCGCGACGTCGAGCGGGTGGCCGCCGCCGAGGAACCGGCCGGGCGTTCCGAGGAGCAGGGACGTGAGGCGGACGTCCACGAACCCGCGGACGTCGGCGGCGAGTTCAGCGCCGTACCCGATGTCGTCGACCACCTGGCGGGCGGTGAGCTGCAGGTCCGCGAGGGTCGGGTACTGCGGGCCGCCGCTGCTCAGTGCGAGATCCCAGCCGTACGACGTGTAGCACCGGGTCAGCGCCTGGCTGAGTACCTGTGGAAAAGGTTCGTTCGCCTCGAAGGCGGCGAGGAAGAGCGCGCGGACGAGGTCGAGGTGTGTCTGGAGGGGGAACCCGGCCTCCGGTTCCAGCGGATTCAGGCTCAGCGGTACGGCGTCCGGGTCGCCGAGCCGGACGACCGCGACACTCGATTCCGAACCCAATCGGCCGGCCATCCCGGCGTACTCCGCCTTCGCCGGCTCGATCACCAGCCACGGTACGGCGGCCGCCGTCAGCCCCTCGAGCAGGTGGCGGATCGTCTGCGACTTGCCCGAACCGGTGGCGCCGGCAACGAACGCGTGCCGGTTCAACGTGTCCCGCGAAACGGTCATGGTCCCGACCGCGCGCCCCGACGCGTCGATGACGTCCCCGAGCGGGATCCCGTCCGCCGGCGTCTCGGGCGTCAGGTCGAAACGCACCTGTTCGACCACTCGAACACCAGCGATCTCCCGCACCGGCGGCCGCGCAACCGCCGCCAGCAACTCCCCAGTCGCCTCGAAAGCGCGGCCCTCAGACTGAGCCGTCAACGCGTACGGCGTCGCGTGCAAGTCAGCCGCCCCGGACAAGGTCTGCGCCACCAGCAACGCGCTGGCTTCATCAACCCCACCAGCAAGAATCTCCACCGACCACAGCCCGCCCTGCGCCGCCGAGAAGTCCCGGTAGCGCGCCCGGCTCCGCTCGAGCTCGAGCGCGTCCCGCCCCGAGATCTTCTCCCTGTCCAACCCGATCGTCATCCGCAGATGAAGATCGTCAAGCAACTCGCCCCGCTCCTGCGCACCAAGAGGCGAAGCCCGCACCAACCACGCGAAGGACGGCAACGCCTCCGCAAGATCCTCCAACATCCCGGCTGGCTCGACCTCGGCCTCGGGAAGCGCGGTGAGTACGTCGTGCACACCGTCCACACCCACCCAGCAAGGGAAATCGACCGCGTCCGCAGCGACCGACCGAGCGCCCACCGGATAGGAAACCGCGCCGTCCACAGGCTCGATCCCCACGCGAACCTCGATCGGCCCACCGTCCGCCGCGCGAGTCCAGCAGCAACTGAACGGCCGCCCGGCCGACGCCTGCAGCATCAGCGCCGGCAACAGCCCACGCCGAAGCGCCGTCAGCCGCTGCGCCAGGTCCGTATCCGGCCCACCAGCCAACGGCACCGAGGTCACACGCCACTGCGGAATCACAAAAGCACCCGGCCGCGGAATCACGAAGCACCCAACCGAGGATCGCAATCACCCAGCCGCGGACTCGCCGGATCGAGCGGATCCACCATCACAAAGGCAGTCGGCGACAACCCCTGCAACACGGTCGGCTCGACGGAGTACTCGTACGTGCGCTGATACCCAACCGACGTACTCTCCGTACTCCCGCTCGACGCCGAGCTCGACGTCGACTCCGACCACGACGTACCGCCCGTGGTCGACGACGAAGACTGCTCACCCGAAGTCTTCGACCCGGACCGATGCCGCCGACTGAACAACAGGCCGAACGTCGCCTGCCGACTGTCTGACGTCTGTACGCCGACCGAATCGCTCGTCGACGAACTGTTGCCACGCGTCGTGCTGTCCGACGTCGACGTGGACGTGTTCGTCCCATGTGAATAGGTGAACTGGCTCGCCACCAACCGGTGCTGCCGCCCGATGAACGTCGCGGCCTGCTCGGCCTCCTTCGCGTTCCCGAGGCGCATGAACAGTACGGCGTCCCCACCGCCGAGGAGCTCCACCGCACTGTCCCGCAGATGCGCGAACAGCAGCACGAGACGGATCCCGTTGCGTCGGCAGATGCCGTCGAACCGCTCGAGCTCCGGCCGCGCCACAGCGTCAGCTCCGGCAATCACCACGATCCGTTCGCCGCGCCCCGACAGCTGGCCGCGCTGGATCCGGACCATCGTGATCTGGAACAGCAGGTGCCTGAGCAACGAGGCGGTCAGCTCCGGCTCGCGATGCGACAACTCGAACACCCGGAGCGAGACGTCATCGTCCTCCCACCCATCCATCGGCGCGTCACCCGTCACCGAAGACAGTCGCTGTACGCCGGCAGCCAGCCGGAACAGCCGCGCCTCCGCCGTACGCCGGGCAGACTCGCTCAATAGGTCGGACAGCTTGGTGTACTCGGCCCGCGTCAACGAAGCCCGCTGATCCGGCGTGAGCTGCCGCAGCAACACCTGGAACGCGAGGTGCAGTCTCGTGAACGTGACTGGAGCATCCACCAGGCACTCGACAACCTGCTGCACCAAGGTCGCGTCGACACCACGCGACTCGGTCTGCTCAGGCTCGGCCGCACGCAGACCTTCGGCGACCACCACACCGATCTCGTCAGCGCTCAGACCGGTGAGGGGGTTCAGCGAGCGCGCCTCGTCCGGTACGACGGCCGACCGGATAGGCGCACCGTACTCAGAAGCCATCTGGCGCAGCGGCTCGATCACGGCGTCCTGTGTGAGGTCGAGAACCACGAGCCGTCCGCCGGCGCTCATCAGCGAGCTCCCCATCGCGAGCAGCGCAGCGCGCCAGCCCGCGGCGGTCCCGCCGTACAGGTCGACGCGTTCCTTCGTCACCGGGCCGACCGGCACCCATGGGCGTACGGCGCTGACCTGCACGGACTTGGTCTGCTCCCGATCACTCAGGTCCTGCTGCCACGCCTGTACGTCGCGCTCGAACCGGGCCATCGTGCTGACGCAGTGCGCCAACCACAGCTGATGCTCCTTGACGGTCGCCCGTCGGAGCAGCTCCGGCCGTCCCCAGCACAACCAGCCGAGACCGATCGCCACCGCAGCAGGCACCAGCGCCACTAACGGGTCAACGACGACACCGACCACGCCGGTCGCCACGACGGCCGCGACCATCGTCCAGGTCAGGACGGGACGCATCCGTACGGCGGTAGCACGCTTGGTCTCGAGCGTCGCGAGCTCCGACGGCGGCGGTACGGCGGGAACGGGCGGGTCCTGCTGCTCGACGACCACGACCTCTCGCCCGCGGTACTCCCAGCCCCACTGCTCGGCCTCACGCGTCGCGACGATCGGCTCAGCCATGCGCCGCACCGTTCAGCCGGTCCATGACTACGCCACGCGCCAGATCCGCCAGGATCGCCTCGGCCTCCTGGACGGTTGCCGAGGCACGGCCGACCGTCGAGTCCCGTTCCGAATCATCAGCAGTGGTGAACCGCCGACGACATCCGGCGCAGTGTGTCGCCGCCATGTCGGACCATGCTCCACAGGACGAGCAACGGCGTGCCTGGAGGAGGCGCTCGGCTGTGGATAACCGTCGACGTTCGAGCAGTGCACGCTGCCAGCGCGCCTGGGCCTGCGGCAGGTACTCGACCAGTTGCCGGTCCGTGAAGCTCTTCCCGCCACCGGCCAGCACCGCCGAGGTCAGCCTCGCGGCGGCATCCCGGTGGACGCCGGTCGCCGTCCCCATCGGGCCGACGGTGACCAGCAGCGGGAACCAGCCGAGCGTCTGCAGCCGCAGCGCCGCCTCGCCGCGATTCCAGCGCAGGGACATCGTCGACGGGTCGTCCAGATCCGCGATCCAGCCGGCCGGGCGCAGCGCGACCTCGAACAGAGCTCGCTGCGGGGCGTCCAGCGCGGCATGCGGCAGGAGCAGATGAGTGTGCTGCCGACGGACCGGCCCGGCACGATCCACAGCCACTACGTCCTCCCGAGAACGTGCGGTCTCCCCAGCGGACCGCGCAAGGCAACTCTAGTTACCGCCTGTGCCTGTCGCAGCCCGATCGCGTTGCCACTTGTGGAAAACTCCGACCCGAGGCGGACCGAACGCGACGAAGTCTTGACCGCGCGTGATCGGCGGGAGACGATTCCGGCCGGGCGTGGGCTGACAACCTTGTCATCGGGGCCGCGTACCCATGCCGGTGGACGGGGACTCCCGTGGCACCGGTCCGGCCGTGCAAGGAGCGTCGATGAATCTCCGCCGCCCACTGGGGCTCGTCACGTCTCTCACGCTGGTTGTGACACTGTCTGTTGCCATGACGCCAGCGCATGCCGCGTCACCTGCTGCCTCGGAGCAGCCGGTGGTCAGCGGTTCGTCGTACTTCACCTCGTTCGAGCCCGGCCAGCCGCAGCCGGGCTACACCGACGCCGTCGAGACCGGCCCGGACGGGAAGCCCCGCACCGACGGGGTGCGCGGCCCGACGCCGACCGGGATCGGCGGCAGCGAGATGGACAAGGTCACCAAGGTGACCGCGAACGGCGAGAACACCGGTGGCGGCGAGATCGCCACGAACGTCGCCGACGGTGACAAGTTCACCAAGTGGCTGGTGTTCGAGCCGACCGGCTGGCTGGTCTACCAGACCTCGGCCCCGGTCGTGATCAAGAAGTACGCGCTGACCTCGGCGAACGACGCGGACGGCCGCGACCCGCAGAACTGGACCGTCTCGGGTTCCAACGACGGCACCACGTGGACCACGCTGGACACCCAGACCGGTCAGAGCTTCGAGAACCGGTTCCAGACCAAGGAGTACAGCTTCGCCAACGACACGGCGTACACGTACTTCAAGCTGGACATCACGCTCAACCACGGCGAGAACATCGTCCAGCTCGCCGACTGGTACCTGTCGAACGGCGCCCCGCTGCCGCCACCCGGCCCGGTCGCCGAGTCGCGGCTCGACTCCGGCCCGACCAGCGCGTACAACGCTCGCGCCCGCGTCGGCTTCACCGGCGTCAAGTCCTTCCGGTACGCCGGGCACCAGGACGCCGAGGGCCGTGGCTACACGTGGAACAAGGTGTCCGACGTCGACCTGAAGGTGGGCAAGGACACCCGCCTCTCGTACAAGATCTTCCCGGAGCACGTCGAGGGCGACCTGAGCTACCCGAGCACGTACGCCGCGCTCGACCTGGCGTTCTCCGACGGCACCTACCTGAGCGACCTGAAGGCCAAGGACCACCACGGCTTCGAGCTCAGCCCACGCGGCCAGGGCGACTCCAAGGCGCTCTACACGAACCAGTGGAACAACGTCGAGGCCGACCTCGGCAAGGTTGCCGCCGGCAAGACGATCACGCGGATCCTGGTCGGGTACGACAAGCCGTCCGGACCGGCCGACTTCCGCGGCTGGATCGACGACGTCCGGATCGCCGCGGCGATCAACCCGGACCGCGCGGCGCAGAAGACCGCGGCCAAGCACCCGTCGGACCTCGCGCTGACCACCCGCGGCACGAACGCGACCGGCGGTTTCTCGCGGGGCAACAACTTCCCGGCGACCGCCGTACCGCACGGCTTCAACTTCTGGACGCCGGTGACGAACGCCGGGTCCACGTCCTGGCTGTACGACTACGCCAAGGGCAACAACGAGGCGAACAAGCCGACCATGCAGGCGCTGTCGATCAGCCACGAGCCCAGCCCGTGGATGGGTGACCGGCAGACCTTCCAGGTGATGCCGTCGACGGCCGCCGCCCCGACCGCGGACCGGAAGGCTCGCGCCTGGTCGTTCAGCCACGACAACGAGATCGCCCGTCCGTACTACTACGGCGTCACGTTCGACAACGGCAACGCGGCCGAGATCGCGCCGACCGACCACGCCGCGATGCTGCGGTTCAGCTTCCCGGCCGGCAAGGCGTCGCTGATCTTCGACAACGTGAACAACAGCGGCGGGCTCACGCTCGACCCGGCGACCGGCGTGGTCACGGGGTACAGCGACATCAAGAGCGGCCTGTCCACCGGCGCCGGCCGGCTCTTCGTGTACGGCGTCGTCGACCAGAAGGTGATTGCCTCGGGCAAGCTGTCCGACGGCGGCGGCGCGAACGTCGGCGGGTACTACACGTTCGACGCCAAGGCCACCCAGGTGCAACTGCGGCTCGCGACGTCGCTGATCGGCACCGAGCAGGCCCGGAAGAACCTGGAGCTGGAGCTTCCCGCGGGATCGAAGTTCGGCAAGGTCAAGGACGCCGCGCAGGCCGCGTGGGACAAGAAGCTCAGCACGATCGAGGTCGAGGGCGCGACGGCCGACCAGCTGACCACGCTGTACTCGAACCTCTACCGGCTGTTCCTCTACCCGAACAACGGCTCCGAGAACACCGGAACCAAGGACAAGCCGGTCATCACCTACGCGTCGCCGACGTCGCCGAAGGTGGGCACCGACACCCCGACCACGACCGGTTCGAAGATCGTGGCGGGCCAGACGTACGTGAACAACGGGTTCTGGGACACGTACCGCACGGTGTGGCCGGCGTACTCGCTGTTCGCGCAGGACGAGGCGGCGGATCTGGTCAACGGATTCGTCCAGCAGTACAAGGACGGCGGCTGGATCTCCCGCTGGTCCTCCCCCGGCTACGCGAACCTGATGGTCGGTACGTCGTCCGACGTCGCCTTCGCGGACGCGTACCTCAAGGGCATCAAGGGGATCGACGTCCAGGCGGCGTACGACGCGGCGGTCAAGAACGCGTCCGTCGTACCGCCGTCGCAGAACGTCGGCCGCAAGGGCATGGACCTGTCCACGTTCAACGGCTACACGGCCAACACCACCGGTGAGGGCTTCAGCTGGTCGATGGACGGCTACATCAACGACTACGGCATCGCGAACATGTCGAAGGCCCTGTACGACAAGGCGAAGAAGAACGACCCGCGCAAGCAGGAGTACCTGGACAACTACAAGTACTTCCTGAACCGGGCCCGCAACTACGTCACGCTCTACGACCCGACGGTCGGCTTCTTCCAGGGCAAGGGCCCGGACGGTGTCTGGGGCAACTCCCCGAGCACCTTCGACCCGCGGGACTGGGGCCACGACTACACCGAGACGAACGCGTGGAACATGGCGTTCTCCACCCCGCAGGACGGGGCCGGTCTGGCCGCGATCTACGGCGGGCGGGACGGTCTGGCCAAGAAGCTCGACGAGTTCTTCAGTACGCCGGAAGACGCGCTGCACACCGGCGGGTACGGCGGCACGATCCACGAGATGCTCGAGGCGCGTGACGTCCGGATGGGGCAGTACGGCCACAGCAACCAGCCGTCGCACCACATCACCTACATGTACGACGTGGCGGGCCAGCCGTGGAAGACGCAGGCTCTCGTCCGTGAGGCGTTGTCGCGGTTGTACACCGGCTCGGAGATCGGCCAGGGGTACCCGGGTGACGAGGACAACGGCGAGATGTCGGCGTGGTACCTGTTCAGCTCGCTCGGCCTCTACCCGCTGCAGGTCGGTTCACCGTCGTACGCGATCGGCTCGCCGCTCTTCACCAAGGCGACGGTCCGGCTGGCCGGCGGCAAGAAGCTGGTGATCAGCGCACCGCAGAACTCCTCTCGCAACATCTATGTGAAGAGCGTTCGCGTCAATGGGAAGCCGTGGACGTCGACCGCGCTGCCGCACGACCTGATCGCAGGAGGCGGCAAGATCGAGTTCGAGATGACCGACCAGCCGACCAAGTGGGGTACCGGCCGCAACGACGCCCCGCCGTCGATCACCAAGCCGGGCGAGGACCCGACGACCTGGCGGGACTCGACCTCCGACACCGGCGCGGTGATCGGTGCGGGTGGCGCGGACGTCTCCGCGCTGATCGACAACGACTCGAAGACACAGGTCACGCTGACCGGTGCCCAGCCGACGGTCACGGTCGCCCTGCCACAGGGCCGTCCGGTCGGCATGTACACGCTCACCAGCGGTGCGACCGGCACTGCTCCGTCGGCGTGGACGCTGGAGGGCTCGAACGACGGTACGACGTGGACGACAGTCGACCGCCGTACCGGGGAGAGCTGGGCGTGGGCGTCGTACACGAGGTCCTTCAGCATCAGCTCGCCCAAGGCGTACACGCAGTACCGGCTGGTGCTCACCCCGGCGGCGGGCGCCGACGGCGTCACGCTGTCCGAGATCGAGCTGCTCGGCACGCTGAAGGGCGTCGAGACCGGCACGCACCCGAGCGACAAGCGCGTCGCCGAGACGAAGCCGAGCCCGACCCCGTCCCAGTCGATCGACCGCAACTACGGCTGATGACGACGCGAGGGCGACGGCTGGTGCCGTCGCCCTCGTGTGGTCCAGCCGGCGGAGCCTGCCCCTGAGAGGTTCCGCCGGCATCACTTCACTGAAAGTAAGGAGGGGTGGCGGTCCCCGCCCGGACTGCCACCCCTTCACCCCTATCGACGCTCGAACCCTCCCGAGGGTTGCCTCACCCCAGAACTGTCCACATGCCGGACAATGACAGGAACCAGGCCAGGTTCACGGCCAGCACTCCGGCCGTCGCCGCGACCGCGAACACCCACCCGAGACCGGCCCGCAGCGCCAGCACGGGCAGCGCCAGCGCCGTCGCCACACCCCCGAGCTGTACGGCGAACAGCGCGCCACCGCTCTCCACGGCGCAGCTCACCCCGGTCGGCGGGCACAGCGGCGCACCGAACTGACGCATCAGCGCGTAGGCGGCGCCTGCCAGCACGCCGACGAAGACCGCCTGCAGGGCGACCCTGCCGATCGTCCGGGCTTCCATGGGATCACGGTAAGTACCTGACGGGTCCAGCGCCTGAGCAGAACTACTCAGCCGGACCAGCGGCCGGTGAAGAAGCCGGCTGCCCAGATGGCCGCCAGGGGTATCGCCACGGCCAGGTAGAGGCGGCCGATCCACGGTCTGCGTCTGGCCAGGACCGCGAGGCCGATCCACAGCGGCCACATCAGCAGGGTGGCCCGGGTGAGTGAGTAGATCCAGAACGACGTACAGAACGCACCGATCGTGGCGGCGACCCAGGCCGCCTCGCCCCAGGACCGGCGCCAGAACAGCCAGGCGAGCAGGATCAGCCCGATGAACAGCGTGACCAGTTCGGCCCGGAACATCCAGGTCCAGTCGCTGCGGTCGGCCGGGAAGTGGCCCTTGCTCGCGGCCTCGAAAGTATGCATCAGCGAGATCCACGGCCAGGTGAACTCCCGCGCCCAGCCCTTCTCCTGCGCGTCCTGCCAGGCGAACCAGGAGCCGTGGATCTGCTTCAGGTACGCCATGAAGCCGAGCACCGGTACGACGGGTAGCGCCAGCCACGGCAGCGACAGCCAGTCACGCTTCTTCGAGGTGACGAACTCGACGAGCAGCGCGAAGATCAGGAAGAGCCCGGACACCCGCACGGTGCACGCCAGCGCGACGAAGACGGCGGCCCGTGCCCAGCGTCCTTGCCGCGCGGCCAGCCAAGCGGGGAACGCGAACGCGCAGAACAGGGCCTCGGTGTACCCGGCGGCGAGGAAGACCCCGACCGGAGCGCCGTACCAAATCATCGCGGCGTTCGGGCCGATGCCCTTCAGCTCCGGGAACTCGTACTGCGCCAGGCGCGCGAGGTACACGCCCGCCACGGCGCTGGCGACTGCCGACACCACGATGCCGGCGGCAACGTACCCGATGCCGGTGTAGCTGACCAGCCGGACCAGCAACGGGAAGCCCGGGAAGAACGCGGCCAGCGGCGCGCCGGACGGCTCACCGTGGTTGTAGCCGAACTCGGCGACCGCCTTCAGGTGCCAGACGTCCCACTGCAGCCAGGCCTTCCACACGTTCGGGTAGTCGCTGCCCCGGTTGAACATGAGCGGCGCGGAGACCGACAGTACGAACAGCGCCACCCGGGTGACCAGCCACCACCCGAGCACCTCCCGACCCAGCGGCGTCGGCATCCACCGCTGCCAACCAACCCCGTCGACCCGAGCCCGCCGAGCCTTCCCCGGCCTGGGCTCCCCGGCAGCAGAGCGCTCAAACACGCCACCACCGCCGCACACCACAGTCCGCCCGAGTCACGCCCTCATCGTCCCTCATCCGGGTTCCAGCCGCCGAAGCCCGGCTGCCAGGCACCGGTGCTACTGGCCGCCGGGTGTCCTCGTCGGAGTCTCGGTCGGTTGCGATGGGCCGCCGGTCGGCAGAGTTGGGATGACAGGGGTCGTCGTCGTCTGCGTCGGCTTGGTCTTCGTCGGCCTGCCGGTCGGGGTGTTCGGCGGCGGAGTACTCGGCGGCGGCGTGCTCGGGGGAGGTGTGCTCGGCGGCGGTGTGCTGGGTGGCGGTGTGCTCGGCGGCGGGGTGTACGTCGGGGTCGACGTGTCCTTGATTGTGTCCTCGCTCGGTTCCGGGAACTCCGCGTCGGGCACGCCGTCGAGGGCCGGCTTCATGAACGCCAACCAGGTCTTCAGTGGCCAGTTCCCGCCGAAGAACGCCTTGTCGTCGGAGTACGGGTCGAGGTCCGACTCACCGGTCTTCCCGGCTCTGTACACCACGGCTGTGGACAGTTCTGGGGTATACCCGGTCCACCACGAGGTCAGCGTCGCCGAGCCCTCCTTGCAGCCGTCACACGCCTTGTTCTCCGCACGGTCCTCGACCGCCACACCACCCGCCGTACCCGTCTTGCCGGCTACCGCACGGTCCAGATCCTTGGCGCCAGTTCCGGTGCCCTTCGTGACTACATCCTGTAGGACGTAGTTGACGGTCCGCGCGATGTTCTGGTCGAAGGCCTGCTTCTTCTGCTTGTCCAGGCTCTTCTCGCTCCACAGCACCTTGCCGTCCGGGCCCTTGACCTCCTTGATGACGTGCAGCGGCGCGTACACGCCGTCGGCCGCGAACGTCGCGTAGGCCTCCGCCATGTCGACCGCGGACGCGTAGGGGTCCGGACCGAGCACAGTCGACGGATTGTGCCGCCCGGTCTCGAGGGCCTTCGTCTTCGGGATGCCGGCTGCCTCGGCGGCGTCGACGAGCTTGTTCGGACCGTCGTCCATCTGGTTGTCGACCAGGTCGTAGAAGGCGGTGTTGATCGACTGCTCGGTGGCCTTCAGCAGGGTGACGTCGCCGTAGTCGCGGTTGAACTCGTTGCCGAGTTTCTGGCCCTGGATCTTGATCGGGCTGTCACCTTGGAAGATGTCGTAGATGCTCTTGCCGTCCTTCAGCGCCGCGGCCAGCGCGAAGGGCTTGAACCCCGATCCTGGTCGTGCCTTCGTGGTCGCCCAGTTCAGCTGACTCTTCAGGTAGTCCGGCCCGCCGTACATCGCCAGCAGCGCCCCGGTGCCCGGCTGCACCGTGGCCATCCCGACATGGAGGTTGTCGCGTTTGTCCGGCAGCTCCTGCTGGGCCGCGACGATCATCTTCTTCTGCTGGCTGTAGTTGAAGGTGGTCGTGACCTTGAGACCGCCGCCGCTGATCTGATCCTCGGTGAAACCGCGTTGCAGCAGTTCCTTGCGGGCCATGTCCAGCAGGTAGCCCTTCGGACCCTGGTAGCGGCTGTTCTTCTCCTTCGGATCCAGAGCGGGCAACTTGCTGGCGTACTGCGCCTCCTTGGTCGGGGTGATCGTCCCCATCTGCTGCATGCCGTCCAGGACGTACCGGTACCTCTCGATGATCCGCTTCTTGGTTCGCGGATCATCGTCGTCGACGTCGAAGAGAGTGGGGTTGTTCAGCACCGTCGCCAACAGCGCCGTCTGCTGGACGGTCAGCTTCCGCGGATCCGGCTGCTTGAAGTAGGCGTCGCCTGCGGCGGAGATGCCGTAGGCCCCCTTGCCGAAGTAGATCGTGTTGAGATAGCCCTCGAGGGTCTTGCTCTTGTCCTGCTGCCGGCCGAGCTTGGTCGCGATGAACAGCTCCTGCAGCTTCCGGGAGACGGTCCGCTCCTGAGTCAGGTACATGACCTTCACGTACTGCTGGGTGATCGTCGAACCACCCTGCAACTGCTCGCCGCGGGCGATGTTCACCGCGGCGCGGACCATGCCGCTCGGGGAGATGCCCGGGTTGGTCCAGAACGTCCGGTCCTCGGCCGCGATCACCGAGTCCTGGACGTGCTTCGGGATCTGGGCCAGTGGCACCGAGTGCCGGTTCTGGTCGAAGAAGGAGCCGAGTGGCTGGCCGCCGTCGGAGTAGGCCACCGTCGTGGTGTTGGTGGCGAACTCCTTGTTCGGGTCCGGGATCTTGGTCGTCTGGTAGACGACGAAGAAAGCTGCGACCGCGCCGATGACGCCGAGGAAGAAGAGTGCGGCGAGCCAGCCGAGCACCCGGAGCGCCCAGTGCTTCTTGCGCCGGGGCGGCGGGGCGGCCTTCCTACGAGCTTCACTCACTGTGCAATCCTCGACGATCTCGCTGAAGTCATTGCCCCACAGACTACGGTGGGTGTGGTAACAGGCCCGAATCCGCTCCGGATGCTAGCAAGCAGGTCCCGCCGCACTCAAAGCCGGTGAAAGCGGTTACCCCGTGACGTGTGGTGCGAGCAATGTCACGGCGATCAGGGCGGCCGGGAAACAGGCCAGGAACATCGTGAACGTGTAGCCCATGATGTCGCGCGCCTTGAGGCCGAGGATGGCGAGCGTCGGCAGCATCCAGAACGGTTGCAGCAGGTTCGCGCTCGCCTCGCCGAGGTCGTACACGACGACCATCCAGCCCGCGTCGACCTTCAGTTCGTTGGCCGCCTGCAGCACGTACGGCGCCTCGATCACCCACTTGCTGCCGCCGCTCGGGACGAAGATGCCGAGGATGCACGAGTAGATCGCGACCAGCGGCGGGAACAGGAACTGGTTGCTCGCGTGCACCAGCCACCCAGCGAGGCGAGCGGAGATCCCGGTGTAGGCGATCATCCCGAAAATCCCGCCGTACAAGGGGAACTGGAGCAGTACGCCGGCCGCCGCGGGTGCACCGTCGCGCACCGCACGCGCCATCCGCCACGGCCGCCAGTGCAGGAGCATCGCGAGCAGGAACAGGATCAGATTGACCGTATTGAGGTCGAGCGCGTTGAAGAAACTCTTCCCGCTGAAGTAGCGCACCAGGTAGACGGCGCCTAGCAGAACGATCAGCAGACTGAACAGTGGCGAATGTTCGAGCCAGTCACCTGGCCTCCGCGTCTCGCTCCGTTGACCGTTGCCCTGCTTTCCGTTGTATGGCGATCCTCGGCCGATGAGCGGTTTGAGTTCGATCCCGATCTGCTCCGCGGTCCGCGCGTTGCCCTCGCCCGGCGCGATGAACCACGCCATCCCGACACCGACGGCGTACACGATCAATGTCGCCGCGATCGCCTGCCAGGTGAAGATCGTGTCGCTGAGCGGGATCAGGCCGCTGGCGTGACCGCCGGCCTTGATCACCTCCTGCACCGGCGCCGGACTGCTGCTCGCGCTCGCCACCTGCAGCGCCGCGGAACCGGACAACCCCTGCGCCCACACGGTCCCGAGCCCGAGGAACGCCATCGCACCGAGCGCGCGGTAGTCCGCCTTCGGCACGTTGCGCGCCACCTCGCGCGCCAGGATCGCCGCGAAGATCAGACTGAAGGCCCAGTTCAGGTACGACGCCAGCATCGCGACCGCGGCGACGAACGCGACCGCGGTCCGCGGACTCTTCGGGATCCGGGCCAGCCGGGTGATCAACCGCGCGATCGGTCCGCTGGTGGCGACGGCGTACCCGCCGATGATGATCATCGCCATCTGCAGGGTGAACGTGATCAGCGACCAGAACCCGATGCCCCAGGCATCGATCATCCCGAAGCCCTTGGTCGCGGCCGGGTCGTCGGGGCGCTTCAGCAGCGGCTCACCGGTGACGAGCCCGAACAGCAGCACCACGAAGGTGCCGACCAGGACGAAACCGAACGCGTCCGGCAACCATTTCTCGGTGAACGCGGTGAACCGCAGCGCCAGCCGGGCGAGTGGACCCTCGGCTTCCACGTCCGACTTGGCGTGCTTCCCATGACTGTCGGTCATTACCGTCCGCTCCCGGGCTACGACGCTGGGTGTCATTCGATTAACGCAGATCGGCGTCTGACGTAACAGCATTCCTGGGCGTGCCGCCCGGCGAAGGTGACAAAGGCCGGGTTTGTCAAGAGTTGTCCACAGGCCACAGGTCTGCTTACAGTGGCGGCACGATGTATCGAACCGATACATCAGGTCATGACAAACTGGACCGAGGGAGGTGGCTCATGGGAAACCGCAGTGGGGTCCTGGAGCTCGCCGTACTCGGTCTGCTGCACGAAGCGCCGATGCACGGTTACGAGCTCCGCAAGCGCGTCAACGCCCAGTTCGGCTGGGGACGCGTGCTGTCGTTCGGTTCGCTGTACCCGTGTCTGAAGGCGATGCTCCGCAACGGGCTGATCACAGCCGACCCCGGGACACCGGAGTCGGGTCGCAGGCCCAAGATCGTGTACACGATCACCGCCGACGGCAAGGACTACTTCGCGCAGGCGATGCACGAAGCCGGCCCGTCGGCCTGGGAGGACGACACGTTCGGCGTCCGCTTCTCGTTCTTCGGCCGGACCGATCCGGCCACCCGGTTGCGCATCCTCGAGGGCCGTCGGGCCCGGATGGAGGAGCGCCTGGCCAACTTCCGGGCGGCGATGAGCCGGACGGCGGAGCGGATGGACGCCTACACCCTCGAGCTGCAACGGCACGGCCTGGAGTCGGCCGAGCGCGAGGTCCGCTGGCTGAACGAGCTGATCGACGGCGAGCGGCGGCAACAGCGGCCCCCTGACCAGCACCACCCGCCTACCCAAGGAGATTCCAGATGACCTCGATTCGCGTAGCGATCGTCGGCGTCGGCAACTGCGCAAGCTCGCTCGTCCAGGGCGTGCACTACTACCGTGACGCGAAGCCCGACGAGCGCGTCCCCGGTCTGATGCACGTTCAGTTCGGCGACTACCACGTCCGGGACGTGGAGTTCGTGGCCGCGTTCGACGTCGACGGCAAGAAGGTCGGCCTGGACCTCGCCGACGCGATCGGCGCCAGCGAGAACAACACGATCAAGATCTGCGACGTGCCGCCGAGCGGCGTCACCGTCCAGCGCGGTCACACCCTCGACGGCCTCGGCAAGTACTACCGCGAGACCATCACCGAGTCCGACGCGGCGCCGGTCGATGTCGTTCAGGCTTTGAAGGACGCGCAGGTCGACGTCCTGGTCTGCTACCTGCCGGTCGGTTCGGAGCAGGCGGCGAAGTTCTACGCCCAGTGCGCGATCGACGCGAAGGTCGCGTTCGTGAACGCCCTGCCGGTGTTCATCGCCGGCACCAAGGAGTGGGCCGACAAGTTCACCGAGGCCGGCGTACCGATCGTCGGCGACGACATCAAGTCGCAGATCGGCGCCACCATCACGCACCGCGTGCTGGCCAAGCTGTTCGAGGACCGCGGCGTCACCGTCGACCGGACCTACCAGCTGAACGTCGGCGGCAACATGGACTTCAAGAACATGCTGGAGCGCGACCGGCTGGAGTCCAAGAAGATCAGCAAGACCCAGTCCGTCACGTCGCAGCTGGTCAACGACATCGACCCGCGCAACGTCCACATCGGCCCGTCGGACTACGTGGCCTGGCTGGACGACCGCAAGTGGGCGTTCATCCGGCTCGAGGGCCGCAACTTCGGCGATGTCCCGCTGTCGCTGGAGTACAAGCTCGAGGTCTGGGACTCGCCGAACTCGGCCGGCATCATCATCGACGCGATCCGCGCCGTGAAGATCGCCAAGGACCGCGGCATCGGCGGCCCGATCCTGTCCGCGTCGTCGTACTTCATGAAGTCGCCGCCGGAGCAGTACGCCGACGACGTCTGCCGCGACCTGGTGGAGAAGTTCATCCGCGGCGAGGTCGAGCGCTGATCTAGGCAGCAGAAACCGCCCCGACACTCGTCCCTGGTGTCGGGGCGGCGTGCCATCATGACGCCGGATGACCGAGATCCGTGAGTACCGCGACACCGACGCCGCCAGTTGGCTGCGCTGCCGGCTCCTGAGCTTCTTCGGCACCGAGTACTACGACGACGTCGTGACGCAACGCCCGGTCTTCGACAACCCGGCGCATCGACTCGTGGCCATCGACAACGACACGGTGGTCGGCCTGATGGACGTCGAGATCTTCACAGATCGCGCCACCATCGACGTACTCGCGATACATCCCGATCATCAGCGCCACGGTCTGGCCACACGGTTGCTGGAGGCGGTTCTTCCTCGGCTTCAGGTCGACGTACTGGATGCTTGGACGCGCGGGGATGCGCCGGCGAACGACTGGTATCAGCGGTCGGGGTTCACGGAGAACTACCGCTATCTCCATGTCTACAAGTCCTCGCAGGACGACGCCGACGGGTTCGAGGCGCCAGGCAAGCTGGTGACTGCTTTTATGCACGCGCCGATCTCGGACGAGGCTTCGATGCGTGAGCGGTTCTCTCGGGTGCATGTCTGCCGGCAGTACGTTCGTAGGCTTTGAGCATGCAGTTGTACGTCGGTTGCGCGCAGTGGACTCATGCTGCGTGGCCACAGCCTTCGCGGGACAAGCTGCGTTCGTACGCCTCGTGGTGCAACGCGGTGGAGAGCAACACCACCTTCTACGCGACGCCGTCCGCGTCGACGGTGGCTTCCTGGGCCGCGCAGACGCCGCCCGACTTCCGGTTCGTGGTGAAGTTGCCGCAGGTCATCACGCATGAGCGCCGGCTCAACAACGTCGACGCCGAACTCCGCGCGTTCCTCGCCGCGATCGAGCCGCTCGGCCCGCGGAACCACGCGGTCTGGATCCAGCTCCCGGCCGCGTTCGCGCCGACCGACCTCGGTGCCTTGGCCGCGTTCCTCCACCAGGCGCCCCGCGAACACCGGTACGCCGTGGAAGTCCGGCACCGCGACTTCTTCGACGATCCCCGCGCCGCGGACAACCTCGAACGCGTGCTCGCGCGGGCGAACGCGGAGTGGATCCCGTTCGACACCGGCACGCTCTTCGCCCGCCGCCCAACCAGCCTCGCCGAGCGCGACGCCTGGATGAAGAAGCCGCGAGTAGCCCGCCGCACCCGCGCCCTGACCGGCCACCCCATCGTCCGCTACATCGGCCGCGACTCCGTCGACGAAACCGTCGCCGGCTGGACGTACCTAGTCGAACTGGTCATCCACTGGCTGTCGGAAGGCCGCTCCCCCACGATCTTCCTGCACACCCCGGACAACGTCGAAGCCCTCAACCTCGCCCGCCACTTCCACACAACGGTCGCGGCGTCCGTCCCCACCCTGGCGCCCCTCCCCGACCCAGTCGAGTCCGAACCACCAACACTCTTCTAACCTCCCGCCCAACACCTTGCGTGTCGGGGTCAACGGGAGGCTTCCTGCCCGATCCGGGCCAGACCCAAATAGCGGGGAAACAAAGTTGCATATAGCGACGATTTCTTTCCCCGCTACGACAGCTCACCCACACCTGGCGTCACGGATTGCCCGCGGTTGTCGTCGGGGGTGCTGCGGCCCGGTTCGGGGTTATCCACAGTTTCAAAGTGGCCTGCTGATTCGGGGGGTGATCTCCGTATGTTCTCCGCCGACTTCACGACTCGGGAGGACATCTCATGGAGCATTCGATCGGTACGCCGACCAACGCCACACCGCACGCCCCACTCGACCCGCCGCCGGCCGCGACGCAGGCAGGAGCCGCGTTGCAGGCGGGAGCCGCGTTGCAGGCAGGAGCGGCGGCACAGGCGGGAGCCGCGGTGCAGGCGCGAGCTGAGCGGCAGGCTCGGGCCGACTGGCTGATTGCCGAACTCGGCCGGCTCGCGGCGCAGGCCGAGGACCCGAACGATCGCGTACGGATTCGCCGCACCGCCGACTCGCTCACCCGGCTCGCGACCGCGTTCCGCTCGTGACGACGACAGCGGTGGCGCCGCACCCGACCTCGGTCCTCGAGCTACTCGCGATGAGCGGAGAAACAGCTCGCGAACTCGCCGGCGCGGACCGCTCCGCCTGGAACGGTCACATCATCGAGTCCTCCAGCGCCATGCTCGGCCTCGCGCACTGGGACGGCACCCTCTACCTCGACCGCGAGTCGATCGTCGACCCACTCCGACACCTCTACGAACACGCGGGCGCGAGCCGTCCGACTCCGACCCTCATCGCCTACCGCGAGTCCCTGGCCACCTTGCTCCACGAGCATGCGCACTTCCTCGGCCCGGACGACGCCACCCAGGAAGCAGCCCGCGAAGCCTTCACGAAACTCGGCAGCCGCCAACTGGAGGAAGGCATCACCGAGGCCTGGGCCCAGGACCACCTCGACGACTTCATCTACCGCCTCGGCATCGACAAGGTTGCCCCCGGCATCGATTCCGTCCGCTCCAACGGGTACTACGCGGCCTTCGTCCCCGCCGTCCGTGAGCTCACCACCGACCTGGACGCCCGCAACGGCTTCCCACCCGGCGAAACCCTCAGCCTCCTCAACCGCCAAACCGCCGCCGGCCAGTTCCCGCTCCTGGTCGACCTCACCTACAACTCCACCCGTCTCCCCGACCTCGAACCACCCGGCGCCGAGACCCGCTCCCGCCTGGAGTCGATCCTCCGCTCCGGCCTCGCCCACCTGGAAACCTACGAACTCTCTCCCCCAGACCTCGCCACCACCAACTCCCTGGACACCGCCAACCAACTCCTGGCCCACCTCCACCACGAAACCCACACCGCGGAAGCCACCTACGCCTTCAGCCAGCCCGACCCCTGCGCGCTTCCACCTCCCACCCGCCGCATCCCGTCCCCTCACGAGGCAGCGCTCTCCGGTGTGACTCCCCCAAGCCCCGCCCTACCCTCAGCCACCCGCCCGTCAACTGCCGGCCCTTCATCCACAACCCACCTCCACCCCACCCACAGATCACCACGGCCCGCGCAATCGCTGGAGAGACATGGATAGCCCGCACGCGGCGCCCACCAGTGCAGTCACAGCGCGCGGTCACAGCGCGATGGCGAGCGCGGTGACGAGCGCGTTGACGAGCGCGGTGACGGGCGCGCTGACCGAGCGCGGTGAGCGGGTGACGTGTGGCGGGGGATTCTGTTTCACTGGCGTTCATGGGGCTGGACAGTCACATCGTCAGTGGACCGGTGGGGCCGCTCACGCAGATCTGGTCGGCGGAGTGCGACAGTCCGACTGCCTTCAGTTCGCTGGCATCGGTGACCGCAGGGATCGGATTCGCGCGGATCAGGGGCACCTGGGCCGTGCACCTCCGCGGTCCGGCGACGAAGGCAACGACCATGGTGTGCTCGGCGGACTCGGAGTACTTCGGCGCCGACTTCCGGGTCGGCGCGTACCTGCCGATGTTCCCGCCGGGGCGGTTGACGAACCTGCGTGACTCGGTGCTGCCGATGCTGCCGGACGGTCGCATCCTGCTGGACGGCCGGGCGTGGGAAATGCCGACGCCGCAGAACATCGACGTGTTCATCGATCGGCTCCGAAAGGAGGGACTGCTGCGGGTCGACCCCATGATCGAAGAGCTGCGGTACGGCGGCCCACGTGCGATGCCGGCGCGGACTGCACAGAGTCGGTTCGTGCGAGCTGTCGGCCTACCGCTTCGCACGCTGGAACTCATCGAACGCGCCAGGAGCGCTGTCCGAATGCTGCACGCGGGCCGGACGATCGCGGACGTGGCGGTGGAGGCGGGGTACTACGACCAGCCCCACCTGACCCGATCGCTTCGGCGGTTCATCGGACACACTCCCGCGGAGGTGTCCCGCGGCACTGTGATCCTGGGGCTGTGAGGCGGCTGTCGGCGCGCGGGTTCGCTGCGCTTCGGTACAAGACGGGCCCTGAGCCGGGCCGGTAGCTTCCGTCGCCATGAGACTCATCGAATCGACGTACATCTCACTGGACGGCATGGTGACGGGCGATGCGTTCTGGGGCGCTCAGCAAGGTTTCCAGGGCGACGCTCACAACCGGCACGCCGGAACGTTGCTGGAGAGCGCCGATGCGTTGCTGCTCGGCCGGCAGACGTACGACGTCTTCTCCGCGTCGTGGCCCGAGCGGTCCGGAGAACTGGCCGACCTGATCAACCCGCTGCCGAAGTACGTGGCGTCGAGCACGCTGACCGAGGCGACCTGGAACACCGAGGTCCTGCAAGGCGACGCCGTCGAGGCGGTCGCCGAACTCAAGAAGTCCCGCGAGGGGACGCTTCTGAAGTACGGCACAGGCTCCTTCAGCCGCGCCCTGGTTGAAGCAGGCCTGCTCGACGAACTCCGGCTCTGGGTCCACCCCTTCGTCGCCGGATCCGGAGAACGCCTCCTCCCGGGAATCTCGCCAACCCAGCTGGCCCTCGCCGCCGTGACGGAGGTCGGCAACGGTGTCGTCATCCTGACCTACGCCCCGAACCATTAACGGGCCGGCCGTCTGTCAGGGGCGTCCCGCGCTCAGAGGGTGGGTCGGTGGGATAAAGGCAGCGTGGTGGCCGCTGGGGGTGAGGGTGTGGCCCAGGCGCTTGGGGAAGCGTGGGAGGAGCCAGCGTTCCTCGGTTCGCGCGGTCGGGAAGGCGCGGGCGATCTTGGTTTCGACGGCGTCGAGATCACGCAGGCTGCGGAGCCAGAAGGTGACGGCAAGGTTGGCCCGGTTGACCACCGAGCAGCACATCCGGGTCTCCGGCATCAAGGCGAGACCCGCACCGACCATCTCCAACTGGTGATGCGGCACGCTCAACCACACCATCACCGACGCGTTGTAGCCGACGAGGTTGTGCGCGAAGTCGACCCGTGTGCGAGCCCACGGCGCGTGCAGGATCTGCCCGATCGCCCGCGTCACGGTGGCGACGCTCCGGCCGATCTCGTCGGCGATCGAGGTCGCGGATCGGCGCACGTCGCCCGCGAGACCGTTGATGACGAGCTCGTGCAGCCGCGTCGGTATCGCCGGTGCGTCGATGCCGGTCGCAGGAAACGCCTGCAGCGCCTTGACCTGACGTTCGCTGAGAATGCCGGGGCGCCAGCTCGTTCCTTCCTTGAAGAAGGTGCGGGTGAAGTGCGTCCGCGTCCGCCGTACGCCCGGATCCGCGGACAGTTCCGTGGCGACGTAGGCGTCGACCTCGGCGACCGACGGACAGGACAAGGTCAGGATCAGGTCGGGCCCGCCGGACGTGCACTCGACGGTCAGCACTGACGGTGTCTTCGCGATAGCGGCGATGACGCTCTCGCGGCTGCCCGCGACGCAGTACACCTCGACCAGCGCGAGGACGCCGGTCAACGGATGCGTCACGGAGTCGAAGCGCCCGTCCGGGCGGTCCGGGTCACCCGGACTCACCGCGAAGCACGAGCTCCAGACCAGTCCGCTGTCGACGAGCCGGCTCCAGCGGCGCGACAGGGTCGACGCGTCACCGCCGACGATCGCCTCGAGCTGGGACCAGCTCGCGCGCGGGCGGTGCTGTAAGGCGTTAACCAGCAGGAAATCTACGTCGTCCACAACTCAAAATCCCCGCATGCGTCACGGGTGTCACGCAAGTTCCCTGCGATGTCATGACAAGGATTTGATCGATTGCGCGGAGGGAGGAGCATCCTCAGTGCGCGGATGACAGTATCCAATGTCCAGAGCCATCCGTTCCGGCTCCGGACAGTGAGTTCTTCGACGCCCCACGGAGGATCGCTTGTCGGTTACGCCCCCTGTCACTGCGTCCACCCTGCTCCGGGTCGACGGGTTGAGGACCGAGTTCACGACCGACCAGGGTCCGGTCACGCCGGTGGACGGAGTCGGTTTCACCGTGGCGGCCGGGGAGACGTTGTGCCTGGTCGGTGAGTCCGGCAGCGGGAAGTCGGTCTCCGCGCTGTCGATCATGGGCCTGCTGGCCGGGAACGGCCGGGTCACCGAGGGCTCCGTGCTGTTCGAGGGTCAGGATCTCGCCGGTCTGCCGGAGCCGGAGTTGCGCCGGATCCGTGGGCACGCGATCGCGATGATCTTCCAGGAGCCGATGACGTCGCTGAACCCGGTGCTGACCATCGGCGACCAGCTGGCCGAGACGATGATCCTGCATCTCGGGCTGACCAAGGCCGAGGCCCGCCAACGGGCGATCGAACTGCTGGAGAAGGTCGGCATCCCCCGCGCCGGCGCGGTCGTCGACGACCATCCGCACCGGTTGTCCGGCGGGATGCGCCAGCGGGTGATGATCGCGATGGCGCTGAGCTGCCGGCCCAAGCTGATCATCGCCGACGAGCCGACGACGGCGCTGGACGTGACGATCCAGGCGCAGATCCTGCGGTTGATGCGCGAGCTGAGCGCGGAAACCGGTACGGCGACGATCTTCATCACCCACGACCTCGGCGTCGTCGCGGAGATGGCCGACCGGGTTGCGGTGATGTACGCCGGGCAGGTCGTCGAGGAGACCGACGTCTACACGCTGTTCGACCAGCCGAAGCACCCGTACACAGTCGCGCTGCTGAAGTCGATCCCGCACATCACCACCCCGGCCGGGGACCGGCTCACCCCGATCTCAGGTTCCGTCCCGAGCCTGCTGCACCTGCCGACCGGCTGCCGCTTCCGAGAACGATGTCCACAGGCGATGGACCGCTGTGCGACGGAACTGCCGGCCCTCCGCGCGCTCGACGACCACCAAGCACACTCGGTCCGCTGCTGGCTGTACGACGGATCTGGAACGGCGGTCTCGGTATGACGGCAGTGGAAGACGTCGGCCCCCTGCTGCAGGTGCGAGACCTCCGCCGGTACTACCCGATCCGCAAAGGTGTCATCGCCCGGACGGTCGGACACGTGCGTGCCGTCGACGGCGTGAGCTTCGACGTGTACCCGGGTGAAACGGTGGGCATCGTCGGCGAGTCCGGCTGCGGGAAGAGCACCACCGGGCGTGCCGTCGTACGGCTGGAGCCGCCGACCTCGGGTTCGGTGCTTTTCGACGGGACCGACATCGCGACGCTGTCGACCGCGAAGATGCGGCGGTTGCGGACCGAGCTGCAGATGGTGTTCCAGGATCCGTACTCGTCGCTGAATCCGCAGATCCGGATCGGCGACCTGCTGGCCGAGCCGTTGGTCGCGCACAAGCGTCTCGATCGCGCCGGCGCGCGGGCGAAGGCCGCCGAGATGCTGGCCACCGTCGGGCTCCCGAAGCTCTCCCTGGACCGCTACCCGCACGAGCTCTCCGGCGGGATGCGGCAACGCGTCGGCATCGCGCGGGCGCTGATGCTCGAGCCCAGGCTGATCGTCTGCGACGAGCCGGTGTCCGCGCTCGACGTCTCGATCCAGGCCCAGGTCCTGAACCTGCTCAAGGACCTGCAGGGCGAGTTCGGCCTGACCTACGTGTTCATCAGCCACGGGCTCGGCGCGATCAAGTACATCAGCGACCGGATCGTGGTGATGTACCTCGGCAAGGTGATGGAGACCGCGAGCACCGCGGAGATCTTCGCCCGGCCGAAGCATCCGTACACGGAGATCCTGCTCGACGCCTACCCCGAGCCCGACCCGCGGCTGCGCGACCGGGAGCGGATCATCGTCGAAGGCGACGTGCCGAGCCCGGCGAATCCTCCGCCCGGCTGCGTGTTCCACACCCGCTGTCCTTACGCCCAGGACATCTGCCGGACAGAGGCTCCGACCCTGAACGCCGCGGGAGGTGCCAGGCATCAGGTGGCCTGCCACTTCCCGCTGGCCCAGGAGGCGAGCTGATGATCTCGTACCTCATCCGGCGCATCCTGATCGGAATCCCGGTCCTGCTCGGCGTGACACTGATCAATTTCCTGATCATCAACCTCGCCCCCGGCAGCCCCGCCGACCTGTACCTGTCCCCGACCGCAACTCCCGAGGACGTCGCCCGCACCGAGGCCGCGCTCGGGCTGGACAAGCCCGTCTTCGTCCAGTACCTCAACTGGCTCTCCCAGCTGCTGCACGGCAACCTCGGCGTCTCGTTCCAGAACCGCGAGCCCGTCACGCAACTGATCGCGGACCGGATCGGCCCGACCCTGCTGTTGATGGGTACGTCGCTCGTCGTCGCCTACCTGGTCGCGATCCCGATCGGGATCTTCGCGGCCCGGCGGCGCAACACGGCCGCCGACTACGGCGTGGTCGGGGCGTCGTTCCTCGGGATCTCGGTGCCGCACTTCTTCCTCGGCCTGGCGATGATCTACGTCTTCTCGCTCACCCTGGGCTGGTTCCCGACCGGCGGCATGGTGACCCTGGGCCGCGGGGGCGGGTTCGCGGACCGGGTCTCGCATCTCGTCCTGCCGGTCGTCGTGCTCGCCACCGCGGTCGCGGCCGGCATGGTCCGGTACGTCCGGTCGAGCATGATCGACGCCTTCGGCCAGGACTACATCCGGACCGCGAAGGCGAAGGGCCTCGGCGCGTCGGTCATCACCAACAAGCACGCCCTGCGGAACGCGCTGATCCCGGTCGTGACGGTGATCGGGATCGACCTGTCCGCGCTGATCGGCGGCGCGATCGTGACCGAGCAGATCTTCCAGTGGCCCGGGATCGGGCTGCTGACCATCCAGTCGATCGGCGCCCGCGACTACGCCGTACTGATGGGCATCAACCTGATCGCGGCGATCGCCGTCTTCGTCGCCAATCTGCTCACCGACATCGCCTACGCGGTGGTGGACCCGAGGGTTGCCTATGCATAAGCGGCTCGAGCCCGAGACCGGTCAGTCGTCCACCCGGCTGATGATCCGGCGGTTCCGGCGGCACCGGCTGGCGGTCGCCGGGCTGGTGATCGTCGTCCTGATGGTGCTGATGGCCGCGTTGGCGCCGCTCCTGGCACCGCACGACCCGAACCAGATCTTCGACAAGTTCGAGTCGTCGCCGTCGGGCGCGCATCTGCTCGGCACCGACTCGGTCGGGCGGGATGTGCTCAGCCGGCTGATCTACGGCGCCCGGGTGTCGATGAGCGTCGGCGTCGGAGCCGTCGTCGTGTACGTCGTGATCGGCGTCCTGCTCGGCCTGCTCGCCGGGTACTACGGCGGCTGGGTGGACCAGGTGCTCATGCGGATCACCGACGTGTTCATGTCGTTCCCGTACTTCATGGTGATCCTGATCCTGGTCAGCGTGCTCGGGCCGAGCCTGCTCACGATCATCGTGGTGATCGGTGCGCTGGCCTGGCCGATGATCGGCCGGCTGGTCCGCGGCAGCGTGCTCTCGATCAAGGGCAGCGACTACGTGCAGGCCGCGGTCGCGCTGGGGTACCGCACACCGCGGATCCTGTTCCGGCACATCCTGCCGAACGCGTTGTCCCCGATCGTCGTGAACGCGACGTTCGGCGTCGCGCAGGCGATCATCCTCGAGTCCGGCCTGAGCTTCCTCGGGATGGGCGTCCGCCCGCCGGCGGCGAGCTGGGGCAACATGCTCAGCGAGGCGCAGTCGATCACCGTGCTGTCCAGCCAGCCGTGGATCTGGATCCCGCCCGGCGTGATGATCCTGTTCGCCGTGCTCGCCATCAACTTCGTCGGCGACGGCCTGCGCGACTCCATGGAGTCCCGTTCCGAGACCTGAACCCCATCCTTGTCGAGAAGGGACCCGCTATGTCTGCACGGACCACACGCCGGCTCAGCGCCGGACTGGCCGCGATCGGCCTGCTGCTGATACCGACTGCCTGCACGGGCAACGCCGGCAGCGGCGGGGGCGGTGGTGACACGCTGTACGTCGGAACAGTGAACCCACCGGCCAGCTTCAACCCGATCAACCAGTCCGACGTCGGCGGACAGTTCGCCGTACGGTTCGCGATGGACACGCTGCTGGACCAGCCGGAACCGCTGAAGTTCGTGCCGAAGCTGGCCGACTCGATCGAGAGCAAGGACAACAAGACCTTCACGGTGAAGCTGCACGCCGGCGCCAAGTGGAGCGACGGGCAGCCGATCACCGCGAAGGACGTGGTGTACACGATCAACCTGATCGCCAACCGGGAGTCGCTCACCACGCTCGGCGGGAACGTCACCGCGCTCACCGGGGTCGATGCCACCGGCAAGCTTCCGAAGGGACAGGCCGCCGTACCGGGGCTGACCGCGCCGGACGACACCACGGTCGTGTTCACCACGAAGACCCCGGTGGACCCGAACTACGTCAAGGAGATGATCGGCACCAAGGTGGTGATCATGCCCGAGCACGTGCTGGCGAAGACCGCGCCGGCGCAGATCGACGACGGCAAGTTCGCGCAACTTCCCGACGTCACGAGCGGACCGTACAAGTTCACGAAGTACACCCAGAACGCGAGTATCGAGTACGCCGCCAACCCGGACTACTACGGCGGTGCGCCGAAGATCGCCAAGCTGATCATGAAGATCATGCCGGCCTCGAACCTGGCCGGTGAGCTGCAGACCGGGTCGATCATGATGAACTCCGGCGGCGGGATCGGGAACATCCCGTTCCAGGACCTGAAGACGGTCAAGGCGTTCAAGGACGTCGACACCAAGGTCAACCCGACGATCGGGTTCCAGACGATCCAGTTCAACGTGAAGACGTTCGCGGACCCGCGGCTGCGGGCGGGCCTCGCGCACGCCATCAACCGCAAGCAGATCGTCGACGAGCTGCTGCTCGGCAACGGCGAGGTGATCGACGGCCCGTACACCAGCCAGAGCCCGTTCCTGGACAAGAGCCTGAAGACCCTCAGCTACGACCCGGTGCTGGCCAAGAAGCTGCTCACCGAGGCGGGCTGGGACTTCAGCCGGAAGATCAACTTCGTCGTACCGACCGGGAACAAGATCCGGGAGCGGTCGGCCGACATCCTGCTGCAGAACTTCAAGGCGATCGGCCTGAACGTCGTCCAGACCAACTACGACTTCCCGACGACGCTGGCCAAGGCGCGGGCGAAGGACCACGACATGGTGCTGATGGGCCTGACCTTCAACATCGACCCGGACGTGTCGAACATGTACTCCTCGACCGGTTCCTTCAACCTGACCGGGTACAACTCGCCGGAGAGCGACAAGCTGCTGCTGGCCGGCAAGTCCGCGGCGAAGCCGGAGGCCCGGCACCAGATCTACAACCAGTTGCAGGCGCTGTGGCAGGCTGACATGCCGGTCCTGACGCTGTACTCCGACCACGCCGTCGCCGCGACGAACAAGTCCGTGGCGGTGGGCGGAGCGACCGCGTTCTGGCCGGGGACCGTGGCCAACGTCGGCCAATGGGCATTCGAAGGAGCGAACTGATGAGTCTCGTCGAGGAAGCCACCGCGATCGCGCCTGGGCTGATCGAGCTGCGGCGGGAGCTGCACCAGGTTCCCGAGGTCGGACTCGATCTGCCGAAGACTCAGGCCCTGGTGCTCGACGCGATCGCCGGGTTGCCGTTGGAGGTCACCTCCGGCAAGGAGCTGACCTCCGTGGTCGGCGTACTGCGTGGCGGCCGGCCCGGCCCGACGGTGCTGCTGCGGGGCGACATGGATGCGTTGCCGGTGGTCGAGGAGACCGGGCTCGCGTACGCCGCCGAGAACGGGAACATGCACGCCTGCGGCCACGATCTGCACACCACGGGACTGGTCGGAGCAGCGCAGCTGCTGAGTGCGCATCGCGAGGAGCTGAGCGGGAACGTGATCTTCATGTTCCAGCCAGGCGAGGAAGGCCTCGGCGGTGCCGGGTACATGCTCCGGGAGGGCCTGCTGAGCGCCACCGGCGACAAGCCGATCGCGGCGTACGCGTTGCACGTCTGGTCGCAGGCGGCGAAGGGGACGTTCCAGCTGCGTCCGGGCACGATCATGGCCAGTTCGAACCAGTTGCACATCACGGTGCACGGCAAGGGCGGCCACGGGTCGTCGCCGGACCGGACGATCGACCCGGTGCCGGTGGTGGCGGAGCTCGTGCTCGCGTTGCAGACGTACGCGACGCGGCGGGTGAACGTGTTCGATCCGGTGGTGATCACGGTGACGCAGCTCGAGGCGGGCGTCGCGATCAACGTCATCCCGAACACGGCCCGGCTCGGCGCGACCGTGCGGACGCTGTCGGACGCGATGCTGGAGCAGCTGACCCGCGAGCTGCCGGCGCTGGCCGAGCGGATCGCGGCCGCCCACGGATGCACGGTCGACGCGCGGCTCGACCCGCAGTACCCGGTGACGGTGAACGACGCCGGCCGTACGGCGGAGACCGCGGACATCCTCACCGGCCTGTTCGGCGCGGAGCGGGTGCAGCACCTGGACAACCCGTTGATGGGCGCCGAGGACTTCTCGATGGTGCTCAAGGAGGTGCCGGGCACCTTCGCGATGGTCGGCGCCCGGCCGGACGACGTCTCGGAGGAGGAGGCTCCGTCGAACCATTCGAGCCTCGTCCGGTTCGACGACGCGGTCCTCGCCGACCAGGCGGCAGCGCTGTCCCAACTGGCCGCCAAGCACTTGATCAGGTAGGTGGCCCCGCGAGGTGGGTGTTGACCCGGTTGAGGAGCGCGAACAACTGATCGCGCTCCTCGCGGGTCAGCGGCTCCGTGATGTGAGCGTTCACACCGGCGAGCACCTGATCCAGCTCGGCAAGCCGCCGTACGCCGCTGTCCGTGATCGTGATGACGTTGCGCCGCTTGTCGGCGGGGTCCGGCGTACGGCGGATCCAGCCGCCGTCGGCCAGCTCGTTCAGGACGGCGACCAGGTCGCTCTTGTAGACGCGGGCGCGGCCGGCGAGCGAGGACTGGCTCGCCGGGCCGAACTCGGCGAGCGCGGCGAGCACCACGAAGTGGTCCTTGTGAGCACCGACGGCCCGGAGAGCGTCGCTGGAGGCGCGGGCGGTCTGGGCCGCCGTCAGCCCGACCAGCCGTGACAGCTGCGCCTTGATGCGGTCCGGCGTCTCCGTGCCACGGTCGAAACGCAGTTCCTCGCCGTCCTCCATGGCGTCAGCATACGCCTTGCGTTAGTCGGACTAACGATCTATATTCATTGGCATAGCCAACGTTAGTCTTACTAACTATTCAAGGAGCCTAGAGATGACCGCCACCGACACCCTGATCCGCGAGCTCGCCGACCGCAGCGAACTGGCCGACCTGGTCTCCCGCCACAGCCTGTGGATCGACGAGCAGCGGTACGACGAGAGCGACCGCCTCTTCACCGAGGACGTGGCCGTCAAGTCCCGCGGTGGCGAGGCCATCGGCATCGAGGCGATCGTCACTATGGTGCGGGCGCGTCACGACGACTACGCCCGCACGCTGCACAACAAGTCGAATCTCGTGATCGAGGTCCAGGGCGAGACCGCAACCGTGCGCGCGCACGACATCGCGATCTACGTCCTCGACGACAAGACGGAGGCGATCGCAGCCGCCGTACACCACTACGGCGCGCGCCGGACCGAGAAGGGCTGGCGCTTCGACCGGCTCGAGGTCAGCCCGGTCGCACTGACCGCAGCACTCGACCGCAAACTCTAGAGACAGCCTGTGGCTGGTCGGTCCGCCAGAGGCCGACCAGCCACAGGGTTCAGGAGGGCGGAACCGATCCGCAGGTAATACCTACCCGGCTGAAGGCTGCCGCTAACCGGCCTTGTCCGCGCGCAGTGCGAGCCCGTGCGAGTCCTGTTCCTACGGGTTCGTCCTCACGTCCCCTCGGGTGGGCGGCTCCCCCCAAAGACCCGGGGCCGTCGGTCTCGGTGGGATCGACGGCCCCGGGTGACTCAAGGTGTTAGCCGGCGGTGACACGGACGGTGTAGGCGCCGCGGCTGCCGTACGTCGAGTAACCGGTGTTCAGGGGGCTGGCGTACCCGGTGTTCTCGATCCGGAGGTAGTAGCGGCCGGCCGTGACCTGGCGGCTGATGCTCGCGCTCAGCCCGGTCGGAGTGGCCGAGTTGGACTGCCCGGCCGCCGGGTCCGCGGTGGCGACGACACCACCCGACGAGTTCAGCAACTGGAGCTTGATGTCCAGGTCCGCGCCGGACGCAGCCGCGGAGGCCGCGAAGTTGAAGGTGCCGGCCGCGAGGTCGATCCGGAAGGTGTCGACGTCGGAGTCGCTGGCGTACACACCCTTCACGCTGGTTCCGAGCGTCAACGCGGTCGCGTCCGACGTACCGTTGCCGTGGTCGTCGGCCCGCAGCGCCAGCCCGTTCTGGCCGACCACCGCGAAGTCGTCCTCCTTGTTGTTCGCCCCGGTGTACTCGCCCTTGCTCCACTGGCTGATCGCCTTCGAGTACCCGACGCCCATGATCGGCGCCCAGGCGCCGTGGCCGGCGTAGTACCCGACGGACGCAGTGCCGTCGTGCGAGAGGCCGACGTTGTGGCCCGCCTCGTGCGAGGCCGCCTCGGCGATGTTCTTCGCACCGGTCCCGACGCCCTTGGTGAACACCAGAGCGGGCTGATAGTACGAGTGATTGCTGGTGTTGTCGTACACACCGACGTACGCGACCCCGCCGCAACCGCAGCCGGACTGGTACCAGGTGGTCGGGTCGATCAGCACCCGCGTCCCGTACTGCTGGTCGGACGCACCGGACCGCGTGATCGCCGCCGCGGCCGGCTCCTGCGTCGTCACATCCACGTCGAACGGCGCGTAATCCTCCGCGATGCGAGCCCAGACATCGCGTACGACGTCCTGCTCGGCCGTACTCCAGTTACCGGTGTTCCCGTCGGTGTCGTACGGCGTGACGTTCACGGTGGACGGCTTGCCGTTGGTGTTCCACGCCGTACCGGTGATCGTGTGGCCGTCGAAGTCCAAGTAGATGACGCGGTTCGACCCGGGCTTGCTGTGCAGCTCGAACGCCGGACCGGTCGCGGCGGCGACCGCCTGCGTGGCCCAGCGGGGCGATGCCGCGGCTCCGGCCTTCCGCTCGGCGGCGGTGGCGACCGGCTCGCGGTAGAACAGCTTGCCGCCGCGGTCCAGCCAGGCGGTGCGGTCAGTCGCCAGGATCTGCCGCAGGTGGTCTGTGGACAACTTGTTCTGGTCGGCGATCTCGGCGAGCCGGGACTGGACGCGGCCGAGCGCGGCCTTGCCCTGGAGCTCCTGGCCGAGCAGTTGGTCGATGGGGAGCGGAGCGGGCTGCTGGGCGTCGGCCTGGTTACCGACGACGACGGCCAGAGCTCCGAAAACTACGGCACCGGCGACGGCGAGGGCACCGATCCGGCGGGGGCGGGTGGGCATAGCTGGGGTCCTCCTCAAGGACTCCTCACATCTGGTGCGTGGGCACGCACTGTGCGTAGCCTGCCCGAAGGCCCGCATCGCTGTATAGATTCGTCTCGGGATTTAACGTCGACTTGGGAGGGTCCCGATGCGCTTCATGATGGTGTTCAAGGCCAACGAAGAGTCCGAGGCGGGCCAGCCGCCGAACGAGGAGAGCCTGACCGCGATGGGCCTCGTGATGGCCGAGATGGCGGAGAAGGGCGTGCTGCTCGCGGGCGACGGGCTGCTGCCGAGCTCACACGGGTTCCGGCTGCAGCTGGACGAGGGGAAGCGCCGGGTGGTCGACGGTCCGTTCGCCGAGACCAAGGAGCTGATCGCGGGGTTCTGCCTGATCGAGGTCGCCTCCCGCGAGGAGGCGGTCGAGTGGGGCTGGCGCTGTATCGCGGCGGACGTCCGCGGCTCCGACGACCCCGAGACCTCCGGGCTGCTGGAGATCCGGCCGGTTCCCACCGCCGAATTCTTCGGTGACAACTACACGGACGAGGCCCGGGACCGCAACGACCAGACGTTCCAGAAGGCCGCCGAGAACCTTCAGAAGAGCAACACCTGACGGATCGACGCGCCGGCGGCCAGGTCGTCGAAGGCCTGATTCAGGTCGTCGAGCCCGACCGTCGCGGTCAGTAGCCGGTCGACGGGGAGGCGGCCGGCCCGGTACAGGGCGACGTACCTCGGGATGTCGCGGGACGGCACCGACGAACCGAGGTACGAGCCCTTCACCGTGCGCTCCTCCGCGACCAGGCTGACCGCGGGCACGCTGAACGTCTGTGACGGATGCGGCAGTCCGACGGTGATGGTGGTCCCGCCGCGGCGCGTGGCGGCGTACGCCTGCTCGAGCACTTTCGCGCTTCCGACCGTCTCGAACGCGTAGTCGGCGCCGCCGGCCGTCGCTTCACGTACCTGTTCGACCGCGTCAGAGGAACGGGCGTCCACGACCGCGGTGGCACCCAACTCCTGGGCGAGTGCGAGCTTCGACGGTACGACGTCCACGGCGACGATCGGATGCGCTCCGACGAGGACGGCACCGAGCAGTGCGGACAGGCCGACACCGCCGAGTCCGAAGACCACCGCGCTGCGTCCGGCCTGGACCTGTGCCGTGTTCACCACCGCGCCGACACCGGTCATCACGGCGCAGCCGAAGAGCGCGGCGATCGCTGGTGGGAGCGACGGATCGATCTTCACGGCTGAACGCGCGGAGATCACGGCATGATCCGCGAACCCGGAAACGCCCAAATGATGGTGCAGGTCGGTGGACAGGCGGCGGGTGCCGCCCAACAGCGTGCCGGCTGTATTGGCAAGAGCGCCAGGCTCACACAACGCGGCCCTGCCCTCGGAGCAGGGGGCGCAGGTGCCGCAGGACGGTACGAAGGCGCAGGCGATCACGTCGCCCGGCGCGAATCCCGGGGCCTCGGACGCGACGACTTCTCCCGTGGCCTCGTGGCCGAGGAGCATCGGCATCACGCGCGGCCGCGACCCGTCGATCACCGAGAGGTCCGAGTGGCACAACCCGGCCGCGCGGATCCGGACCAGCAACTCCCCCGGACCCGGCGACGCGAGCTCCAGCTCTTCCACGTGCAGCGGCCGCGACTCGGCGTACGGCGTCGGCAGGCCCATCTCCCGCAGTACGGCGCCGCGCACGATCATCCCGTGATCCCTTCGAGTGCCGCGCGGATCTCGTCCGGTACCGGGACCGGCACGCGGTCGTGCCGCCCGACGAAGACGTGCACGAACCGGCCGGTCGCGGCCGGTTCGTCCGAGCCCTCACTGAACAAGGCGATCTCGTAGCGCACGCTGGAGTTGCCCAGCTGCCCGCACCGCAACCCGGCGTCGACGACGCCGGGGAATTCGAGCGGTTGCTTGAACGTGCACTGCGAGTCCACGCACAACCCGATCACGTCGCCGCGATGGATGTCGAGCCCACCGCGGCGGATCAGGAAGTCGTTGATCACGGTGTCGAAGAAGCTGTAGTACTCGACGTTGTTGACGTGCCCATAGACGTCGTTGTCCTTCCACCGCAGCGTGATCGCCAGGTGGTGCGGGTACGCGCTGCGGATCACGGCTTGCGGCCGACACCCACCCACAGGCTGCACATGATGTCGGTGAACTCGCCCTTGTCGACCAGGCGCTGGGTCTCCTCGTCGGGGTACCAGCGGAACGGCGACACGACGCCGGGCTCGACCAGCTCGGTGCCCTCGAAGAACTCGGTGACCTCTTCCTTGCTGCGGACCTGCGCGTCGCCGCCGTCGGCCTTGTAGACCACCATCGCCCGCTCCCACAGGTCCGGCGCGAAGTCCGGAGTGCAGTGCGAGAAGATCAGCAGCGAACCGGGGGCGAGCGGCTCGACCATCTGACGGACCAGGTCGTACGGCTTCAAGGCGTCCGGCAGGTAGTGGAAGACGCCGACGATGCTCAGCGCGACCGGCTTGCTGAAGTCGATCAGCTCGTTGACCTCGTCGGACTGCATGATCGCCTGCGGGTCGGTGACGTCTGCCTCGAGGTACGCCGTCTTGCCTTCCGGCGTGCTCACCAGCAACGCCCGGGAGTGCGCTAGCACGATCGGGTCGTTGTCGGCGTACACCACGTGCGCTTCCGGGGTGATCTTCTGGACGACCTCGTGCAGGTTCGGGCTGGTCGGGATACCGGTGCCGACGTCGAGGAACTGCGTGATGCCCTGCTCGGCGGCGTATTTGGCCGCGCGGTGCATCCACATCCGGTTCGACAGGGCGGCGGTGCGGAAGCCCGGGAACGCCTGCAGCAAGTGCTCTGCGGCCTGCCGGTCGATCGCGAAGTTGTCCTTCCCGCCGAGGAAGTAGTCGTACACCCGGGCGCCGTGCGGCCGGTCGAGCTTCAACTGCTCGTACATCCGCGGGTCGACGTCAGGATCCTGCGATTCAGCCATGAAATTCCCATCCGCGCTGCGGCTCAGAACTGAGTAGCCATGGTAACCGGTGCACAACGGACTGTGACACCGGCAGAACGACCCTATCGCTCCCGGACGGCCACGCCACCTGCTCGGGCGCGTCCTCAACTGGCCGTTACAGAGGCTTGAATCGAGTATGCGCTTCGCCCTCCTCCCCGGCGTGGTGGACTGTCTGCATGGGTGAGGTGATTGCGGGGCGGCAGACGGCGGCGTACGACGGGGAAGTGGTCGTGTTCCTGATCGGGATGCGGGTCAACTCGCTGGTCAGGGTGCGCGAGTGGATGCCGGTATTCCGCGCGATGGGGCCGATGCTGCGGGAGCTGATGAAGGACAAGGAGAGCGGGCTGCTCGGGTTCCGGACGCTGCCGACGTGGCGTGGGATCACCCTGATCCAGTACTGGGAGTCGGTGGAGAAGCTCCAGGCGTTCGCGAACGACACCGGCCGCACGCACCGGCCCGCCTGGGTCGAGTACTTCCGCAACTCGTTCAAGAGCGGAGCGGTCGGCATCTGGCACGAGACGTACGTCGTACCGGCCGGCAACACCGAGACCATCTACGGCAACATGCCCCTCCTCGGCCTCGGCAAGGTCACCGGCGTCGAGCCGGTCGGCAAGCGGGGTGACACCGCCGCCCAACGCCTGCACCAGGCGGAATAGCTACAGTGCAGTCGTGCGGTTCATGCGGGATTTGCGGACGTTGTTGCGACGGCGCGATTTCCGGCGGTTGTTTGCAGTTCGGCTGACGTCTCAGTGTGGGGACGGGGTCTTCCAGGTCGCGCTGGCGTCGTACGTGCTGTTCTCGCCGGAACGGGCACCGGATGCCGCGGCGATCGCCGGCCTGTTCGCGGTCTCGCTGCTGCCGTACTCGATCCTCGGACCGTTCACCGGCGTACTGCTGGACCGCTGGTCGCGCCGCCAGATCCTGTTCGCCGCGAACCTGACCCGGGCCGCGCTCGTCATCGGCGTCGGCGCGATCGTCGCGGCCGGGAACGCGGGCGCACTGTTCTACCTCGCCGTACTGCTCACCCTCGGCGTCAACCGCTTCCTGCTCTCCGGTCTCTCCGCCGGCCTCCCGCACGTCGTCGAGCGCGACGAGTTGGTGATGGCCAACGCGGTCACCCCGACCTCCGGTACGGCGTTCTTCCTGATCGGCGGCGGGATCGGCGCCGGGGTGAAGCTGCTCGTCGACTCCGACCTGGTCGTCCTCGCGCTGACCGTCGTCGTCTACACGGCCGCCGCGTTCCTCGCCCTCCGGCTGCGGCGCGACCAGCTCGGCCCGGACCTGAACGGCGACGAGCCCGGCATCGCCGAAGCACTCCGCACGATCGCGACGGGCCTTGTCGACGGCGGCCGGCATCTCCGCGAGCGCCGGCAGGCCGCGCTCGGTCTCGCCGCGATCGGCTCGCTGCGGTTCTTCTTCGGGCTGATGACGGTCGCGATGATCCTGCTGTACCGCAACCACTTCTACGGGCCCGGCCAGCTGGATCAAGCGTTCGGCGGCCTCGCGATCGCGACCGGTGCGGTCGGCGCCGGCCTGTTCGTCGCCGCGCTGGTCACGCCGTGGGGCACTCGGGTGATGGAGCTGCGGCAGTGGATCACCTGGCTGTTCGTGGCCGCGGCGGTGGTGAGCGCCGTACCGATCGGGCTCTACACCAAGCCCGCGATGGTGGTCGGCGGGTTCCTGACCGGGTTCTGCGCGCAGGGCATCAAGATCAGCGTCGACACGCTCGTGCAGACGCGTGTCGACGACGTGTACCGCGGCCGGGTGTTCTCGCTGTACGACATGATCTTCAACGTCGGGCAGGTCTCCGCGGCCGCACTCGGCGCGGCGATCCTGCCCGACAGCGGGAAGTCCTACCCGGTGCTGGCGCTGATCGTGGTCGGTTTCGCGATCACCGCCCTGGTCTACTCACGTGCCTCGCAAGGCGGTGATCGGCTGGATGGCGGAGGCCTTCCAGGCGGGATAGGTGCCGGCGACCAGACCGATGAACGCACCCAGCAGGGGTGAACCGAACGCTAGCCGGTTGTCCAGGATCGGTGTCCAGTCGCGGACCCAGGACACGCTGACGGTCAGGATGACGCCGACCGCCGTACCGAGCAGGCCGCCGAGGAAACCGACGATCACGCTCTCCACCAGGAACTGAACCGCGATGTGTCTTCGGGCCGCGCCGAGTGCTCTGCGCAGACCGATCTCCGAGATGCGTTCCAGGACGGACAGCAGCGTGACGTTCGCGATGCCGAGTCCGCCGACCAGGAGCGCGACCGCACCGAGCAGCAGGAACAACGCGTTCAGGTCGGACTCCACACCTTTTCGTACGGCGCCCTGCTTCGGCGGAGCGTCAACGCTCAAGGTGCTCGGGTTGTTCGGCTCGATCGCGATCGGGGCCTGCTCCGCGATCAGTTGCGCGGCGCCGACCGCCGTACGGATCTCGACCGCGTCCGGCGACTCGAGGTTGTAGGCCTGCTGCGCCGTACCGTTCGGCATGATCACCGCGTCGTTGAGGTCGGCGCGGCCGGTGACCGAGTCGAGGATCCCGATCACCGTGTACGGCTCATCGCCGATGAACACGGCCGGCTGCGAGTCGACCCGGTTGATCCCGAGCCGCTCCGCCGCGTGCTTGCCCAGGACAACCACCTTGTCGGCACGCTGGTCGTGCCCTTCGTCGAAGAACCGGCCGGTTTTGAGCACCGCGCGTACGGCGTCCCAGAGACCGGACGATCCGGCCATCACTTGGAGAGCCTTGCCCGCGCCGCCGTCGAGGCCGGTGACGTTCTCGACCAGGTCGTCGCCGATCTCCAGGCTGCTGACGGTCCCGACCGCTTCCACGCCGTTCAGCCGCTTGATCCGGTCCGGCGCGTCCCACGGCAGTTGCGTCGCCGCTTCCCCTTCCTGCCCACCTTTGTCGTCCGGCTGTACTACGACCCTCGTCGCCGCGGCCAGGTCGAACCGCTGCGTGATCTGCCCGGCCGCGGTCTGCCCGAGCCCGACCGTTCCCACCAACGCAGCAACTCCGAGCACAGTGCCGAGCGTGGTGAGAATCAATCGGGTCGGACGGGCGGCGACGCCGGCCAGCGCCTCGTCGAGGAGATCTCGCACCGCGGGGCGAGACCTGAGCCGGCGACGCCGGGATGTGGACGGCCCGCCGGCGGGATCCGGGGGGCCTGCTTGGGTTACCACTTGAGGGTTCCGTCGACGATGCGGACCTGGCGTTGCGCCCGGCGGCTGACGTTGTCGTCGTGGGTGATGACGGCCAGCGTCATGCCCTCGGAGTGCAGTTCGTCGAACACCTGCAGGATCGCCTCCGCGTTCGCACTGTCCAGGTTGCCGGTCGGTTCGTCCGCGAGCAGCAGACTGGGTTCCGCGACGAGCGCCCGCGCGATCGCGACCCGCTGCCGCTCACCACCGGAGAGCGTGGTCGGCGCGAACTCCATCCGGTGCGACAGCCCGACCCGGTCCAGTGCGACCCGCGCCCGCGCCATCCGTTGCCGTCGCGGCACTCCGACGTACACCATCGAGAGCGCCACGTTCTCCAGCACGGTGCGATGGTCGAGCAGATGGAACGACTGGAACACGAACCCGATCCGCTCCCCCCGCAGTACGGCGCGCCGCCGCTCGCGCAGGCTCATCGTGTCCACCCCGTCGAGCCGGTAGACCCCACCCGTTGGGTTGTCCAACAACCCGAGCAGGTGCAGCAACGTCGACTTCCCGGACCCGGACGGCCCGACGATCGACAGGTACTCCCCCTGCCCGATGATCAGATCGATCCCGTTGATCGCCTGTACTTCGGGCGGCCCCGGAAAGAACCGCCGTACGCCGATCATCTCGACGACCGGTGCCGGCAACGCGACCGCGGTACTCATCGTCCGACCACCACCTGGTCGCCGTCGGACAACTTCGCGTCGCCCTTGGGCGTGACCTGCGCGAACCCGTCGGCGGTCAGCCCGACCGTGACCGGGATCAGCTCCACCTTCCCGTTCCGCAGGACCTCGACCCGCGAGGCGCCGTCGGATCCGGACGACAGGGCAGCCACCGGTACGGCGAGGACCTTGCCGCTGGTGCTCTTGATCGGGATCGTCACCCGCACGTTCGCGTCCCGCAGCAGGGCCAGCTGGCTCGCGGTCAACGCGTTCGGCGCGACCACCACGTCGTACTGGTTGCCGTTCTTGGAGACCCGGCGAACCTTGCCGGCGACGGACACGCTGTCACCCAGGTCGAGCGTCGCCGCCATACCTGCCTTCAGCCGTTGCGCGGTCTCGGCGTCGACCTTGACCGTGACGACCAGCGACGCACCGCTGGCCGACATCACCACACCGCTCACGGTTCCGCCGCGCTCGACCTTCACGTCGTCGACGCGGCGCGGCAGCGTCTTCACGTAGACCACTTCGGACACCGGCAGCGGCGTACCTGCTTTGAACTCGGCCTCGTTCTGCGCTTCCTGCGCGTCCGCGAGGTTCTCCTCCGCGTCATCCACAGCGCCTTGCTGAACCGAGGTGTCCTTAGCCTTGGCAGCCTTGGCGGTCTTGAGTTGCGACTGCGCCTGGCGGAGCTGCTTCTTCGCCGCGTCGACCTGCTTCTTCGACTGGTCGACGGCCTGCGCGAACTTCTCGTCCGGCTCGGGAGCGTCGTACCCGGCGCTCTCGTACAGCTCCTCCACCGCCGCCGACGTGTCCAGCGTGTACTCGTCGTCGACCGTCCCCGGGTCGTACCCGAGCCGGTCGAGCGTCTGCTCCAACTGCAGCACGTCCGGTCCCTTGGACCCGGGCGACAGCGTGCGATACATCGGCAGTACGCCGGCCAGCCCGATCACCGGCCGCCCGGTGATCTCGAGCAGCGCCTTGCCCTCGGTGATCGTCGACCCGACCGCCGGCACCTTCCCGGTGACGATCGCCGGCGTCGTCAGCCCGCTGGTCTCGACCCGGATGTTCACCGCGCCGTCGAACGACGCGTCACCCCGGCCGACCACCTTGCTGGACAGCGCCTTCTTCGCCACCGGCACGGTGATCTGGGACGCCTTGGGTGCCGCGGTCTTCGCGGCGGCGTCCTCCGGCGAGCTGATCCGGCTGCCCGCGGCGACACCGACTCCGAGCGAGACGGTGGCTACCGCGGACACCCCGACCAGCACCCGGCGGCGGGACTTGGGCGAAGCGGTCACCGGTTCGCCGTCTCGTCGCGGTACGCCTCGAGCTCGGCCTTGTGCTGGTCGACGAACTCCTTCTCGGCGGCGTACTGCACCTTCTTGTACGCGTCGTCGTACCCACTGGCCTTGCACTTCTGGTCCGCCACCGCGAGGGCGATCTCGGACTTGCGCAGCTCGGACAGCTTCGCCGAGTCGACCTTGTCGAACGACGGCGGGCCGGTGACCGTCTTGGACGGGCCACCCTTCGTGGGCGGCTTGTTCCCTGTCAGCGTGTCGAGTTTCTGCTGGATCTGCTCACGCGGGTCGTCGACCTTCTTGAGACCGGCGTGCCCAGCGTCGGCCATGCAGTCGGTCCAGGCGCTGGTGGCGTCCACCACCCGCTGGTCGGTGTCGATCCGCTTCTGCAGCGCCTGGATGTCCTTGAAGAGGCTGTCGAACTTCTTGAAGTCCATGCCGCGGTCCTCGCCGTACACCTGCTTGACCGCCTTGCCGCGACATCCCATGTCCTGCTGACCGCTCGAGCTCGGGCCGTCCTTGCCACCCTCGATCACGACGGCGCCGTTCCCGTTCGCGTTCGGTCCGTTCAGCGCCTTGTCGTACGCCTTCTGCGCGGCCGCCGACAACGCGGCGCGGATCTTGGTGTTCGGGTTCGAGTCGTCGTCTGCGCCGGCCTTGGACCAGTCGATCGTGCTGATGCCGTACCCGTACTGTTCGGCAAACTTGTCCGGTGGCAGGCTGAACGCCTCCGCGAACTTGCTCTTCGCGTTCTGCTCCGGCGGTACGGCGACGTACTCGAAACCGGCCGTCTTCATGCAAGTGGCGGTGGCGTCCTCGACCTTGCGCTGCTTGGCCAGGTCCTCCTCGCTCGGCTGCTGAGCGCCCCCGGCCCGGACCGCCATCTTGAACCCGCCGCCGGACGAACTGACGAAGCCGTCGCCCATGTACTCCGCGAGCGGACTCTTGTCGCTCTGCTGATCGGACGCGACCGGCGCCTTGTCGTTCCCGCAGGCAGCCAGCGCCAGAACCGCCATGATCGCGAGCGCTGTTCGTGAGGTCTTCATGGGAGTGGAGCGTGCCGCCGCGGCCGTGAAGAACCTGTGAAGGTCCCGTTTGCACCTGATGCTCTCAGCC
Organism: uncultured Actinomycetota bacterium; assembly: GCA_963822475.1. Taxonomy (GTDB): domain Bacteria; phylum Actinomycetota; class Actinomycetes; order Propionibacteriales; family Kribbellaceae; genus Kribbella. The sequence continues at coordinate 933,674 of CAWGHT010000003.1, read as the reverse complement.
GATCTTCATTGGATTCTCATCAACTTCGGGGACATTGAGAGCTATGCCAGCGCGGATCTTGGTCGCCGAAGACGACCTGAAGCAGGCCGAGTTGATCCGGCGGTACCTCGAACGGGAAGGGCACCTGACTGTCGTCGTCCACGACGGCCGGGAAGCGATCGACGAGGCCCGCCGGCGCAGCCCGGACCTGCTCGTGCTCGACGTGATGATGCCCAAGGTCGACGGCCTGGACGTCTGCCGGGTACTGCGGGCCGACGGCGACGTCCCGATCATCATGCTCACCGCCCGCTCGACCGAGGACGATCTGCTGCTCGGACTCGACCTGGGCGCGGACGACTACCTGACGAAGCCGTACAACCCGCGCGAACTCGTGGCGCGGGTCCGGTCGGTACTGCGTCGTACGCGGAGCCGCGCGGAAGGCGAGGTGTACCGCGTCGGCGAGCTCGAGATCGACCCGAGCCGGCACGAGGTCCGGCTGGCCGGGGAGCTGATCGAGCTGACACCTGCCGAGTTCAAGATCCTCGCCTGCCTGGCGGCGTCGCCCGGGCGGGCGTTCTCGCGGCAGCAGTTGCTCGAGCACGCGTTCGGCTTCGACCACTACGTGTTCGACCGGACCGTCGACGTCCACGTGATGAATCTGCGGAAGAAGATCGAGCCGTCCGCGGGCGCACCGGCGTACCTGAAGACCGTGTACGGCGTGGGGTACAAACTCGCGGACAAGGCGGTGAGTCATGCGTCGTAGCGTGCTGGTCCGGTTCCTCGGGCTGTCGCTCGCGGTCGCGCTCGGGGCCGTGATCGCTACCGCGCTGATCGCGACGTACAGCACGACGGAGAAGCTGCAGGGCGAGATCGACGCGAACACGGGGCAACTGCAGGTCGACGGCGAGATCTACGGCCAGCTGTCGAAGTACGCCGCCGATCATCCGACCTGGTCGGGTGTGGACAAACTGGTGCACGAGCTGGCCGACAAGCTCGGCCGCCGGGTCGCGGTCACCGCCGACGACGGCTCCGTGATCGCGGACTCGGCCCGGATGCTCGGTGCCGCGCCGGAACTCCCGTCGGTGCCGGCGGCAACCATCGACGTCCGGAACTCCGGTGGCGCGAAGCTGGCCAGCGTCTCGGGCGCGATGAGCGTGTACACCGCCCGTAAGACCGTGGCGGCCGGCGCGGCAGGAGGGTTCGTGACGACCGCGAACGCGATCCCGCCGTTCGTGGGCGCCCCTGACTGGGGGTTGACCGAGGAGGAGCAGCGGAACCAGGCGAAGCTCGCCCAGCAGGCAGCCGACTGCTACACCGCGAAGGGCAGGCCCGCGACCGTCGCGGAGACCGGCGGGGCGGTTCCGCAGGTGATGATCGAGTCGACGCAGTCGCTCGCCGGCGCGCGCGTGATGGAGAAGCCCGGCATCTCTTCGAAGGACGACAGCTGTTACCAGCCCGGACTGTACGCCCCGAGCGCCAAGGCCAAGATCGTCAACGACGACGAGGTACGGCGCGCGGCCGCCTGCCTCGATGCCGCGAGCATCAAGTACCAGGTCAACGACTTCGGGGGACTGAAGTCGGTCGAGCCCCTGGCCAAGGGCGACTTCACCGACAAGTTCATCGACTGCACCACCCAGGCCCGCGTCCAGGCGTTGACGCCGTACGTCGCTCCGCCCGCGAAGCTGTACCTCGGGGCGAAGAGCACGTTCAACGTCTTCTCCGGTGAGGGACTGTTGCGGACGGCGGCGACCGCGCTCGGCGTACTGCTGATCGCGGCGCTGGTGATGTTCTTCGCCGGGCGTCGGCTGGTCCGGCCGATCGTGGCGTTGACGGGTGCGACGCAGCGGATGCGGAACGGCGACCATGCGGCGCGCGTGCCGGTGAGCGGGAAGGACGAGGTGTCGCGGCTCGGGCATGCGTTCAACGACATGGCCGAGTCGATCCAGCGGCACGACTTCCAGCGCAAGGCGATGGTCAGCGACGTGGCGCATGAGCTGCGGACACCGTTGGCGAACATCAAGGGGTATCTGGTTGCGTCGGAGGACGGCGTCGTACCGCTCGATCAGTCGCTCGTCACGTCGCTGCTCGAAGAGACCGGGCTGCTCGAACACCTGGTCGCCGACCTCCAGGACCTCGCCCTCGCCGACGCCGGCATGCTTCGCCTGCACCCGGCATCACGCGACCTCTCCGAGCTGGCTCAGCAGGTCGTCTCGGCCCACCGCCCCGCCGCCGACACCGCTGAGGTCACCCTGACCGCCGCGACCGCCGGTGTCCTCGGTCGCGGTCGTCGACAGCGCGCGCATCCGGCAAGCCCTTGGAAACCTGGTCTCGAACGCGATCCGCTACACGCCGACGGGCGGCCACGTCGTGGTCGGCGTACGGCCTGTGGAATCTGATGGCGACGGCTATCAACCTGACCGTCACCGACAACGGCGCCGGCATCGCGACCGGAGCACCTCCCGCACCTGTTCGACCGCTTCTACCGCGCCGACAGTCTCCCGCACCCGCACCACCGGCGGCAGCGGCCTCGGCCTGGCGATCACCAAGCACCTGACCGAAGCCCACCAAGGCCACATAACCGTCACCAGCAACCCCAACACCGGCTCCACCTTCACCATCTGGCTCCCCGCCAGCTGACGCGCCACCTCCGGGGCCGCTGCACCCGAACTGGGGCGGTGCACAGGTTATTTGCTGTGCACCGCCCCCAGTTGGAGTACGACGCCCCGAAAGCCGGCGACCCTAGACTCGGGGCATGGTGGCGCGGAGGGCTCGGGTGGCGGATGTGCATGACGTTGCCTCGGGGATGCCGTATGTCACCAAGTGGGAGCGGGACGACGGGACGGATCGGCCTGTGTATCAGGTGGGTGGGAAGTCCTTCGTGTTCTTTCGTACGCCGCGGCCCGACGCGGTGGATCCGGTGAGCGGGGACAAGTACGACGACGTGATCATGATCTGGGTCGAGTCCGAGAACGAGAAGCTCGCGCTGCTGTCGGACGACTCGAACCCGTTCTTCTCCACGCCGCACTTCGACGGCCACCCGTCGGTGCTCGTCCGGGCCAGCCGGCTGGGTGAACTCACCAAGCAGGAACTCACCGAGGTCATCCAGGACGCGTGGCTGTCGCGAGCCTCCAACCGTCGCGCAACGATGTGGCTGCGAGAGCACCGATTGAGCTGATCGCGCTGCCACACTGAGCCTGTGAGCTCACCGCCTCCCGGCCCGAACTACAGCTGGCAGCCGCAGCCGGGCGACTACAAGTCGGCCCCGACGTACGGCCAGCCGCCACGAAAGAACCGCGGCGGTCTGATCATCGCGCTGATCGTCGTACTCGTATTGGTTGCCCTGGGCGCGGTCGCCGTACTCGCCTACCGCCTCGTGAGCGACCACCGCACCTCCGACCCCGAGCCCGGCAGCGCAGCCGCCGCACCCCGCACCACCGCCCGCAACCCGAAGCCCACCACAACCGCCCGCCCAACGGCCGTGCGCCCGACTGCCGTGCGCCCGACCACTGCCCGGCCGAGCGTGGCGAGCAAAGGGCCAGCGGGCGTAGCCGATCTAGCACGCCGCTTCGTCACCCAACTCAACACCAACAACTCCAAGGGCGCCGCCGCCTTCGCCTGCGAGGGCTCAGAACCACTGATCCCGTTGCTGATGCGCACGCTGGTCGGCCCGCCAACCAAACTCACCACCGGCACCCCGACCGGCCAGGTACCCACCTTCGTGATCCCCCTGTCAGGAACCTCCAAGGGCGCAGCCGTCACCGGAGTCCTGGTAATCAACCAGCTCGACCCGGCCCCCCTCTGCGTCCGCGCCTTCCAAATCACCACCACCCGCTAGCAGTTGATGGTTTCGGACAATCAGGCGCGACTGTCTACCGACCCGTGGTGTAGAACTCGGCGAGGCGCTGGATGGCCTCTGCCTTCGTCATCGCCTGCACCTGAGCTTCCGGGATGTGTGCCTCGACGATGAGGACTCTGACGACTCCGACCGGGATCGTCTCGGCGGGGACCTGGAGCTCCTGCCGGTCTGGGAGAACTTTGTCCTCGACGCACGCCCAGAACTCTTCGGCGGTGACGGCGAGCTGGTCGCGCAGGATGTGCGACCAGATGGACGGGCCGTAGCCGGTGCGATCGACCGGATGACTGATCCTGGTGTAGAGAATGCGACCGTCTGGCAGGGCGAACTCGTAGTTGACGTGATGGGTTCCGCGCTTACCCGTCGCACGTTTGCGTTCGGCCCAGCCTTCGGTGATGCAGAAAGTCTCGTGGTCCGTCCGGGTGGCCGGCCGGCGTCGTTCGCTCATGGTGTTCGTCAGGCAAGCAGCCAGTCGCGCAGCTGCTGATCCGAAGAGAGCGCGACGATTTGGACAAGACCCCAGTTTTCGGCGTGGTTGGGCGCGAGGCGCAGGTGGTCGACCCATTCCTCGGCGTAGTCGCGGAGTGCCTCGATCATCTCTGCTACGGCGTCGTCGAGGGTGGCCCCGTCAGCGGCAACGGGCAGCCCCGGAATGAAGAGCGACCAACTGTCGTTCTCGGCGACTACCTCGGCACCGGCGGGGCGGACGCGAGTCAGGAAGTGAACCAGCCGGTCTGCGTCGACGGCAGCAACCCGGCGCGCGTCGCGGGTCACCGTGGCCGGACGACCGTCATCGGCGGCATCGAGGATTTCCTTGAAGTGCTCACGCGCCTCGCGCGCACTGCGGTACTCGATCCCGGAGCTCATGGTCGTCTCCCTCCTCTGGTGTGTACACAGCGTACACGCCAGAGGATGTCACCGCCGAACTGGACCTCAGCCGTCGTGTGGCCAGGTCCTAGTGCTGGCCCAGGGAGCGGGCGGTTTCGAGGAGGTTGGTGCCGGTGGGGAGGGTGGCGATTATGGGGGTGTCGAGGCCGTTTTCCACGTAGCGGTTGATGTGGGCGCGGCATTCGGTGGGGGTGCCGTGGACTATCAGGGCGTCGATGAGGTCTTCGGGGATGGCGGCCATGGCGGCGTTGCGGTCGCCGGTGGACCAGGCGTCGCGCATCGGTTTCATGATCTCGCCGCGGCCCAGCCAGTCGTGGAAGGCGGCGTACCCGGGCACGGTCAGGTACGTCGCGATCAGGAAGCGGCCGATGTTGCGGGCCATCTCGGCGTCCTCGGTGACGCAGACGAAGATGCGGGCGGCGAGTTCCTTGTCCGGACCGAGCTCCTCGCGAACCCGGCGTACGTCGTCGGCCGACAACCAGTTCGTGATCGCACCGTCGGCCTCGCGCGCGGCCAGGCGCAGCATCTGCGGACGGAGCGCGGCGAGCATGATCGCGGGCGGTACGTCAGGCGCCTTCTCCAGCCGGAACCGCCGGATCGTGAAGCTGTCGAACTCCCCGTCGACCTTCTCCCCCGCGAACGCCTGCCGCAGGAACCGCAGTACGTCGCGGGTCCGGGCCAGCGGCGGGTCGTACGCGATCCCGTTCCACCCGGTCACGATCGTCTCCGACGACGCCCCGATCCCGAGCACGAACCGCCCCGGCGCGAGATCCGCCAACGCCGCCGCACTCATCGCCAACGCCGCCGGACCGCGCGTGTGCACCGGTACGACAGCCGTCCCCAACCGCAACTGCTGATCCCATTCGGACGCGAGGACCAGCGGCGTGAACGCATCCGCGCCGGCCACCTCCGCCGACCACAGATCCGTGTACCCCAACTCGTGCAGCTCCGAGATCAGCACCCGATGATCGCGCAACGGTACGCCGGTCAGCGGGACAGTCAGACCCCAACGCATTCAGATCATCCTCTTCAGCAGCGGGAGCGGTGCGAACCGCATGACCTGGGCGAGGGGCCACCACGGCCGCGCCGGTACGTACGCCTTCGCCTTCTCCGCCTCGATCGCGGCGACCATCGCGCGGACCCCCGGCTCGGTGTCGACGATGAACGGCGCGTGTGCCACCCGCTCGTTCATCTCGGACCGGATGTACCCGGGATAGATCGTGCTGACCTTGATCGGCTTGCCCAGCAGCTCCAGCCGCAGCCCTTCCCCGAGCGAGGCGAGCCCGGCCTTCGTGGCGGCGTACGTCGTGACTGTCTTCGGGAACCCGCGCAGCGCGGAGATCGACGCGATCAGCACCAGATGGCCGGCGTTCCGGGCCCGGAACAGCTCCATGGCCGCCTCAGCCTGGGCAAGCGCGCCGATGAAGTTGGTCAGCGCGGTGTCGCGGTTGGCGTCGAACCGGCCGGTGCCGAGCGGCGCGCCTTTGCCGAGTCCGGCGTTCACGACGATCCGGTCCAGCGGCAGCTCGGCGTCGACCTCCCGGAACACCTTGAACACCTGGTCGTGATCGGTCACATCCAGGCTGTGGACAACGATCGTGGCCTGTGGATAACGCTCGGTCAGCTCGGCCTTGAGCGCGTCCAGCCGCTCGGTCCGGCGCGCGGTCAGCGCCAGGTTGTGGCCCTTGGCCGCGAACTGCCGGGCCATCTCGGCACCGAGCCCGGAGCTGGCGCCGGTGATCAGGAGGTTCCGTCGCATCGGGAGTCCTATCTGTACGTGAGCAGGTCGGCACCGAGGTGGACATGCTCGTTGTAGCTCACCACAGTCAGCCCGCCGCGGCCGGACACGACCTTGGTGATCGCGGTGTTGATCGTCACCGGGTTCAGCTTCGCCCACAGCCCGTCGCCGCCGGAAAGCAGCCGGCTCACCACGGCTGCGATCGGCCCGCCGGACGTGAAGACGAGCGCCGTCTCACCCTTCCCGAGTCGCTCGGCGGTACGTCGTACCGCGGCCTCGGACCTGTCGCAGAACGCCTGGAACGTCTCGGTGTACCCGTCGCCGCCGTCGATCCACCGCTGCGTCGCCGCGGTGAAGACGTCCTGGAAAGCGCGCTTCGGATTCCCGGTGCGAGCGAGGTCGGCCACCATCACCGTATGCCGCTTGTACGCCGGCTTGTGCGCGACGAGCACCTCCTGGTGGTCGAACTCGTCGAACCCCGGATCCACCTCCGCCGTGAATCCCGCCAGCGATGCCGTCTGCTGGTGCCGGTGCATCGAACCGGACATCACGAGCTCCGGCTGGACCTGTTTGAGTGTCTGACCCAGCCGCGCAGCCTGCTGCTCACCGAACTCTGACAGCTTGTCGTAGTTGCGCGCACCGAACGATGCCTGCGCGTGCCGAATCAGGTAGATGGCGGCCACTCACGCCTGCCGGATGATCTTGCGGCAGCGCCGCTCGAGCAGGTTCACCGGCAGCCAGAAGTTCTTGAACCGCGGGTTGCGGGTCTGCTTGTGGTGATAGCGGTAGTAGATCTGCTGCGCGATCACCGCCAGCCGGAACAGCCCGAACACCTCGTAGAACGCCCAGTTCTCCGCCTCGAGCCCGGACCGCTTCACGTAGTACTCCACGATCTCATCCCGTGTGATCATGCCGGGTGCGTCGGATGGCTGCAGCCGAAACCGGCGGAACGCCCAGTCGTCGTCGGCCTGCACCCAGTACGCCAGCGCACTCCCGAGATCCATCAACGGATCCCCTAGCGTTGCCAGCTCCCAATCGAGTACGCCGACCACACGCAGCGGATCGTCCGGCGCCAGTACGACGTTGTCGAGCCGGAAGTCGTTGTGGATAACGCACGTGCGTACGTCGGCCGGCTGATGAGCGGCGAGCCACTCCATCACGCGCTCGTAGCTCGGCACGTTCCACGTCTTCGCCTTGCGATACCGCTCGGACCAGCCGGTGACCTGGCGTCCGACGTACCCCGCACCGCGACCGAGATCGGACAGCCCGGCCGCCTCGGGGTCGACCGCGTGCAGCTCGGCGAGCGTGTCGATCAACGTGAAACCCAGCTGCCGGGTCTGTACCGGAGTGAGGTCGACGCCCAGCGCGTGATGCCCGGGGATCGTCCCGACCACCCGCTCCATCACGTAGAACTCGGAGCCGACGATCGTTTCGTCCTTGCAGTGGGCAACCATCTCCGGCACGTACCGGAACACCGGCTTGAGGCCGGCCTGGATGCGGTACTCGCGGCCCATGTCGTGCGCGCTCTTCGCCTTCGTCCCCGCCGGTGGGCGACGCAGGATCAGGTCGTGGCCCGGATAGCTCAGCAAGTACGTCAGGTTCGACGCGCCGCCGGAGAACTGCTTGACCTCGGGAAGTCCGTCCGGCACCGCGGTCTGCGTACGGAGCCAGGTGTCGACCGCCGGCACGTCGAACGCGTCCTCCTCGCGGACCGCCCGCGCGCCATCACCCATCCTTGCCCTCGGCCCGCTGTCGCGCTCGTGCCGCGATCTTGCGCATCTGCCGGTTGTACAGCGGCCGCGCGAACCGCTTGGTCCGGTAGGCAAGCTGCGCCGGCCGGTCGGGGATGATCAGGAACCGCTTCTTCTTGATTCCCTCGAGTACGGCGGCCGCGATGTCGTCCGCGGACCGCGGTGACTTCTCGATCAGCTGTCGCGCGGTCGCGCCCATCGCACTGTCCGCGCCGCGGATCGAGTCCGCGAGATTGGTCCGGAAGAACGACGGGCAGGCCACCGACACGCTCACGCCGTACGGATGCAGCTCGTGCGAGAGCGTCTCGGAGAGCGCGACGACGCCGGCCTTCACCGTGTTGTACGAGCTCATCATCGGCGGGTGGACGAGGCCGGCCGCCGACGCGGTGTTGACGATCTGCCCGGACCGCTGCCGTTTGAACAGCGGTACGAACGCGCGGCAGCCGCGAACCACGCCCATCAGGTTGATGTCGACGACCCGGTCCCATTCGTCGAGCGTCTCGACGTCGATCCGCCCGCCGGTCGCGATGCCGGCGTTGTTCACCAGGATGTCCAGACCGTCCCAGTTCTGCTCGCACCACGTGACCGCCGCGTCCCAGTCGTCCGGGCTGCGGACATCGAGCTTCAGGTACGGCGTACCGCCGTCGAAGTCCTCGGCCATGTCCGTGCTGAGCACCTGGTGGCCGTCGGCAACGAACCGCGCGACCAGCGCGGCACCGAGCCCGCTGGCCGCGCCGGTGACGAGGACCCGACTCACTTGGCCTCCTGAACCGCCGCGAGGTAGGACGCGAGCTCGATCTTCGCGATCACCCCACGATGCACCTCGTCCGGCCCGTCGGCCAGCCGCAACGCGCGGGCGCTCGTCCACGCGGCCGCGAGCGGGAAGTCGTCCGACAGCCCACCGCCGCCGTGCAACTGGATCGCCATGTCGATGACGTCCTGCGCCATCCGCGGTACGGCGACCTTGATCTGACTGACCTCGCTCAACGCGCCCGCGAGCCCCTGCGTGTCCAGCAGGTACGCCGTCTGCAGCACGAGCAGCCGTGCCTGGTTGATCGCGATCCGCGCGTCCGCGATCCGCTCGCGGTTGCCGCCGAGGTTGACGAGCGGCTTGCCGAACGCGGTCCGGCTGGTGCCGCGCTGCAGAGCGAGCTCGAGCGCCTTCTCGGCCAGGCCGATCAGCCGCATGCAGTGGTGCACGCGGCCCGGTCCGAGCCGGCCCTGGGCGATCTCGAACGCCTTGCCCGGTCCGACCAGGATGTTCGCGGCCGGCACCCGGACCTCGGTGAACGACACCTCGCCGTGGCCGTGCGGTTCGTCGTACCTGCTCATCGCGGGGAGCAGGCGCTCGACCTTCACGCCCGGGGTGTCCCGCGGGACGAGGACCATCGTGTGACGCTGGTACCGATGGGCCTCCGGCTCGGTGAGCCCCATGAAGATGAGCAGCTCGCAGTCAGGGTGGCCGACGCCGGTGCTCCACCATTTGCGGCCGTTGATCACGACCTCGTCGCCGTCGAGGACGGCGGTCGCCTGCATGTTGGTGGCGTCGGAGGACGCGACGTCCGGCTCGGTCATGCAGAACGCGGAGCGGATCGTCCCGTCCAGCAAGGGTTCGAGCCAGCGCTTCTTCTGGTCGTCGTTGCCGTACCGGAGCAGGACCTCCATGTTCCCGGTGTCCGGGGCGTTGCAGTTGAAGATGTACGGCGCGATGAACGACCGGCCGGTCAGCTCCGCGATCGGGGCGTAGTCGAGGTTGCTGAGGCCCTCGCCGTACTGCTCGTTCCCCGGCTCCGCGGGCGGGAGGAACAGGTTCCACAGGCCTGCGTCACGGGCTTTCGCCTGCAGGTCCTTGACCATCGGTTGCGGCTGCCACGGGTCACCGGCGGTGCGGATCGCGGTGTGCAGTTCTGCCTCGACCGGCTCGATCTCGGTGCGCAGGAAGGTCTCCACGCGCGCGATAAGATCCTGAGCCCGGGCCGAAGGTTCGAACCCCATCAAGACTCCTCCCTCTCGCCTTGACCGTAGCTCAGCCCCTAAGCAATGCTCAATGGCATGGATCACCGGATGTCAGCGGAGGACCGCAAGAAGCAACTGGTCAAAATCGGCCTGATGATGCTTCGCGACCAACCGATCCATGAGCTGTCCATCGACGCGATCGCCGGCGAGGCCGGAATCTCCCGCGGGCTGCTGTTCCACTACTTCCCGAGCAAGCGCGACTACTACCTCGCCGTCATCTCCGCGGCCGGCCGCCGCCTGCTCCGGGTCACGAAACCGGACGAGACGCTGGCGCCCGAGCAGCAGCTCCGCGAGATGCTGGTCCAGTTCGTCGCCTTCATCTCACGCCGCCGTGCCGCCTATATCTCGTTCGTCCGCGGTGCCGCCGGCGGCGACGACTTCGCCGTCAAGGTGTACGACGAGACGCGCGCGGGCCTGTCGAAGCGTGTCCTCACCTACCTCGGCACCCCCGAGGTGGCCGACGAACCCGCGTCCCGCGAGTACCTCCGCGTCCACGCGTGGCTCTCGTACACCGAGGACCTGGCGATCGAATGGTCCGGCCTCCCCGAGTCCGACCGCCCGTACACCGCCGACGAACTCGTCGACCACTCAATCGAGGCCCTCCACCTCTTACGCAAGCTGTAGCTCGGCGCGGATGGAGGTGGGTTGGGGAGGATTCCTTCCCTCTCCGGGTAGGTAATCCTCCCCAACCGCCGGCTCCGAGGGGCGGTCAGGCCGAGGGTGGCAGGAGTTCTGGTGCCAGCTGCGGGGCATCCATCTCTGGGTCGAAGGGGAAGAGGGGGCGGAGTACGCCGTGGTGGCCCAGGCGGAGGAGGTCTTGGTCTACGCCGCCGGGGGTTAGGGCCAGGAGCCAGTCGGCGGCGAGGTTGTAGAGCTCTGGTTCCAGGTAGCCGATCTTGACGATGACCAGGTCGGTGGCGGCCGGGTCGAGGCCGAGGAGGGTGAAGTCGGCGAGGTGGTGGTACGGCTTGCGGCGGGTCGTGAGGATCGAGTGCAACCCACCGACCTGCACAACCGCGACCGTGCCGCCGACGGGATCCTCGGAGATCGAGAACACGGTGCCGGACAGCGCGACCGGACCGGCAGGACCGGAGTCGACCTTGCCGCCGGCGGCGACCTCCACCGGATTCCCGACACCGGCAGCGACACAAGCGGCGACCGCTTCGGCGTCGGCGATGCTGGCGTGGATCGCGGTGGCCTTGCCTGCGGTCAGTTCCTCGATCGTCAGCAGCTGACCAAGCGTCCACGACGTGTCACCCGCACCACCGGCGGTCGGGTTGTCACCCGAGTCGCTGATCAGGAACGGACGGGCCGTACTGGCAAGCCCCGCCGTGACGCACTCATGCAGCGTCCCGGTCGGCGCCACGAAGGCGAACCCGTCGCGTGCGTCCCAGTAGGCCTTCGCCAACTCGGTGGCGCGCTCGGTGATCAGCGCATGGTCGTCGCCCGTGACAACCACGGCCGCACGACACCGCGGCTCGTCAGCCCACGCATACCCAACCCAGACAGCCGCATCCAGTACGCCGGGCTCGTCCGCGATCTCGCCCACGCGCCGGTAGATCGACTTGGCCGGCTCGAGCCGCGTCGACGTCTTCTCGCCCGGCAGCAGCACCGGCACCTGAACCCACGCCTTCCCCGGCTTCCCGAGCCCGGACCGCAACCGCTCGACCAAGTTGCGCAGCGCCCGCTCGCGACTCTCCATCGCGTCCTCGTGCGGCGCCATCCGGTAGCACGTGATCAGATCGACCGCCGTACCGAGCTCGCGGGACACGTTCCCGTGCAGGTCCATCGACGCCGACACCAGTACGTCGGGACCGAGCACGGACCGGATCCGCGTCGCCAGGTCCGCCTCCGCGTCCTGCCGACCGACGACGCTCATCGCGCCGTGGATGTCGAAGAACAACCCGTCCAGCGGTCCGGCGTCTTCGAGGCGCGTGATGATCTCCGCGGACAGTTCGTCGTACACCTCCGGCAGAACCGCGCCGCCGGGAAGCGACCGCGCGTGCAGCAGCGGGACCCACTCGATGCCCTGCGCCCAGTCCTTGCCGAGGAAGTCGTACCGCTCCAGCAGGTGGTCTCCACGCCGTACGTCGAAATCGGCCAGGCCGGCCCGGTGAGGCGAGAACGTGCTGGACTCGATGGCGATCCCGGCAATGCCGATCCGAAGGTTCATGTCTAAAACCTGCCACAACCGAGCCGTTTCGCGCACTGCCTTCTAGTCGATTGCTCGCGGACCGGTCGAATCTCTGACGACGAGCTCGGTCGCCAGCTCGACGTGGAGGGCCTCGACCTCGTGGCGTTCCAGTAGGCGGATCAGGAGGCTGACGGCCATGCGGCCCATCTCCTGCAAGGGCTGGCGGACGGTAGTCAACTGGGGACTCGTCGCGCGCGAGAGGTCGAGGTCGTCGAAGCCGGCGATCGACACATCGGTCGGGACCGAGAGGCCGCGCTCGCGAGCGGCCTGCAGCGCGCCGATCGCAGCCTTGTCGTTGAACGCGACCAGCGCAGTCGGCCGTGGATCGAGGTCGAGCAGCTCGGCGGCGGCTCGGTAACCATGCAGCGTGGTCGGCTGCACATGCCGTACCAACGACGGATCCGGCAGGATGCCCGACGTCCGCGAGCGCAGCCGAATGACCGCTCAACCGCGCGTCGGCGGCGAGCCACTCCCGCGGGCCCGCGATCACACCGATCCGGGTGTGCCCGAGCCCCGTCAGGTACGCCGTGAGTTGCCGAGCGCCGGAGTGGTGAGCCGCGGACACGGACGGGATGTCGCGAGGCAGCGCCGTCCGCGGATCGACGACGACGAACGGGAAGCGCCGCGAACTCAGCCGAACCAGGTCCTCACTCGGCTCCGGCGGAAGGATCAGGATCGCGCCGCCGATCCCCCGGCGAGACGCCAGGCTCGCGAGCGCCGGATCCTGCTGCGTGGCCTCGCCGGCGTTGAGGACAACCTGCCGACCATGGCGATCGAGGGTCTCGGCGATCGACGACACGATCAGCCCGAAGTAGTCGGTCAGCACGTAGGGGCACCGCACGTAGACGGCCCCGTCGACCGGTTTCGCCGTACCTCCGCGCGGCGCGGGCGCGCGCAGGCCGAGGTCCTCGACCGCCTGCTCGACGAGCAGCCGCGTCTCGGGCGCCACGCTGCCCTGCTGGTTGAGCACGCGGGACACCGTCGCGATCGACACCCCGGTCGCGGCCGCGACGTCCCGCACGGTGGCTCTAGCGCGCGGCATTTGTTACATCCCGATGTTTCACGCTCAGCACTCTAGCTCCACGCTCCCAGACCTTGACAGCCCTCAGCGGCGAGCGTTCTCTGAGGACGTTTGTTTCATCCTGAGGAGTGTGCGATGAGAACACCCGCCTTCGGCGTCGCCCTTGCTCTCGCGGCGGCGTCACTCACCGGGCCCGCCCAGGCCCATCCCCCGACGAGTCAGGTCAACGTCTGGGTCACCACGCCCGACCGCGCCGAGCTGCTCCACGAGCGCGCACCGGTCGCGTTCCACGACGGCGCGAGCGACCGGACCACGATCACGGTCGACCCGCGGACGACGTACCAGACCATGGACGGCTTCGGCGCCTCGATCACCGACTCGTCGGCGAGTGTCCTGTACCGCCTCAGCCCGGCCGACCGCGAGCAGACGCTGCGCAAGCTGTTCGACCCGCGGCAGGGCATCGGCGTCAGCTTCCTGCGGCAGCCGGTCGGCTCGTCCGACTTCACGGCCGCGGCCGAGCACTACACGTACGACGACGTACCCGCCGGCCAGACCGACTTCGGGCTGCGGAACTTCAGCATCGCGCACGACGAGCAGCAGGTGCTGCCACTGCTCCGCCGCGCCAAGCAGCTCAACCCGGCGCTCAAGGTGATGGCGACGCCGTGGAGCCCGCCGGCGTGGATGAAGACCGGCGACTCGCTCGTCGGCGGCCGACTGAAGGACGACCCGAAGGTGTACGACGCTTACGCGCGCTACCTGGTGAAGTTCGTCCAGGCGTACACGCGGGCCGGCGTACCGGTCGACTTCCTCTCGATCCAGAACGAGCCGCAGAACCGCAAGCCGAGCGCGTACCCGGGCACCGACCTGCCCGTCCGTCAGGAAGCAGCAGTGATCACCGCCCTGGGTCCGCTGCTGCAGAAGGTCAGCCCGCGAACGAAGATCCTCGGGTACGACCACAACTGGACCACGCACCCCGGTGACATCGCCTCCACTCCGCCTGGTGAGGACCCGGAGACCGACTACCCGTACAAACTGCTGCAGACCTCGGCGGCGAAGTGGATCGCGGGTACGGCGTACCACTGCTACTCCGGCGACCCGTCGAAGCAGACCGATCTCCACAACGCGTTCCCGTCGAAGGGGATCTGGTTCACCGAGTGCTCCGGCTCGCACGGGCCGAACGACACCCCGCCGCAGATCTTCCGCGGCACGCTCACCTGGCACGCGCGCACGTTGATGCTCGGTACGACGCGCAACTGGGCGAAGTCGGTCGTCAACTGGAACATCGCCCTCGACTCGACCGGCGGCCCGCACCTCGGCGGCTGCGACACCTGCACCGGCCTGGTCACGCTGCAGCCGGACGGGACGGTGTCGACGGATGCGGAGTACTACACGATCGGTCACCTGTCGAAGTTCGTGAAGCCGGGCGCGGTGCGGATCGGGAGTACGTCGTACGGGACGACCGGATGGAACGGGCAGCTGATGTCGGCCGCGTTCCGCAACCCCGACGGTACGACGGCGCTCGTGGTGCACAACGAGAACGACGATCCGCGGTCGTTCGCGGTGGCGGTCGGCGACCAGTCCTTCGAGTACGAGCTGCCGGGTGGGTCGATCGCGACGTACACCTGGGGGCGGACTTCGGCGGACGTGCCGCGCGAGCTCTCGGCTCGTGAGCGCGACGGCGAGCGTCAACGGAGCCGATGCTGGGTTGCTGATCGACGCGGACGGATCGACTGTGTGGCAGAGCAAGGCGGCGCAGGCACCCGGTCAGTGGGTGCAGGTCGACCTGGGTAAGGCGCAGACGTTCCGGCAAGTTGCGTTGGACAGCGGCGGGAACCTCGGCGACTACGCGCACGGTCAGTCGGTTGCTGTCAGCAACGACGGCAGCAGTTGGCGGACGGTCGCCACCGGTACGTCGAGCAGCCAGTTGACGACGATCGACCTACCACCGACGCGGGCGCGCTACGTTCGCATCACGCAAACCGGCACGGCCGCCAACTGGTGGAGCCTCGCCGATCTGCGGATCTACCGCTGAGCCTCGATCCAGCACGCGACCGCGGCCGCCTGTTCGTTGCTCGCAGCAATGATCTGGAGGCCGACCGGGAGGCCGTCAGCCGGAATCGGAAGGCTGACGGCCGCGTGCCCGGTGAGGTTCGCGAGGCGCGTGTTGTTGAGGAGCTGCCGGCGTACGTCGAGATCGGCCGCGGTCAACGGCGGCGCGGTGGTGAGGACCGTCGGGGTCGAGTACGGCGTCGACGTGCTGGAAGACTGCGTCGAGCTCGGAGGTGATCGTGGCGGCGTCTTCCTGTGCTCGCCGATAGTCCGCCGGCTGCACCTGTGCGGCCTCGATCAGACGCTGACGGACGTCAGGTTGGTACTGGTCCTGTTGACGGCCGCGGTGGCTGGCTAACGCCTCGGGTCCTTGGAGGTTGGCGGCGGTCGAGAAGCTGTGCGACCAGTCCGGGAGCTGCACGTCGACGGCGTCGAGTCCCACTAATGCAGCAGTCCACGCACTGCGGGCCTCAGGAGTGAGTTGCAGGTACTCGGGGTTCGTCGCCACTCCGAGGCGGGGTCTGCGGATAGTCGCAGATCCCATACCTGCCAGCACAGTCAGGGCGTAGGCGGCGTCCGCTGCGGTGCGGGTCAGGACGCCTACGTGGTCGAGGCTCTTGGACAACGGGAAGACCCGATCCGTCGGCAAGGTGTCGTACGACGGTTTGAAGCCGACGACCCCGCACAACGCAGCCGGGATCCGCACCGAGCCCGCCGTGTCCGTCCCGAGCGCCAACGGCACCACACCGGCCGCGACGGCAGCAGCCGATCCCGAGCTCGATCCACCGGTCATGCGCGACGGGTCGTGCGGATTCCGGCACGGTCCGACTCGGTTCGACGTACCCGTGCAGCCGTACGCGAACTCGTGCGTGTGGCTCAACCCGATCACGATCGCTCCGGCGGCACGCAACCGCCGTACGACGTCCGCGTCCTGTTGCCCGACCTCGTCCATGGACGCGGACCCGCAGCGGTACGGCAGGCCTTCGACCTCGATGATCTCCTTCACCAGCACGGGTACGCCGGCCAGCGCACCGGTCCGGTCGTGGGTCGCGGCCGCCTTCCGCGCACCGTCGACGTCCAGGTGCACGATCGCGTTCAGGTCCGCCACGTCGGCGGCCCGCGCCAGCGCGTCCTCGACCAGTTGCACCGGATCCAACGCACCGTCCCGCACCCCGGCGGCGATCTCCTCCAACGTCCTCACTCGCCCATCAGACCATGGAGAGGAAACGGAAACAGGAGCGTCACGCCATCTTGCTACCGTCCGATGGCATGGTGATCGAGGGAGTGGAACTGCGACTGGCGCCGCCGACCGACGCGGAGGTGCTGGCCCTGACCACCGCGCAACAGGCCGAGCTGGGAGCGATGTACGGCGAGGACCAGCCGCTCGTCGGCCTGCACCCCGACATCGCCTTCACTGTGCTGACGCTGGAAGAAGCGCCCGTCGGCTGCATCGGACTGCAGCCGGTCGCTCCTGGTCTCGGTGAGATCAAGCGGATGTACGTCGTCCCCTCCGCCCGCGGCTGGGGCCTGTCCCGCATGCTCCTCGAAGTCGTCGAGGACCAAGCCCGAACAGCAGGCCTCACCAGACTCCGCCTCGAAACAGGCACCAAGCAGGTCGCAGCAATCGCCCTCTACACAAACCACGGCTACCGCCCCACCCCGCCGTACCCACCCTTCGAAAACGAGACCGCCTCCCTCTGCTACGCCAAGGACCTCTAGAGGTTCAGCACCAGGTCTTCGCCTTCGCGGTGGAAGCCGAGGTTCTTGAGGTACGGGGTGGAGTCGCGCATTCGGGGTGGGGCGATGACCTGGTGGAAGCCCTGGTCGGTGAACACGTCGCTGCGGCGGTAGACGAACTCGCCCGGGGTGAAGTCGCGGTACTTCGGCACCACGTAGTCGAGGTCGATCTGCGCGCGGCCCGTGCCCGCGTCGTGGGCGAGGACGACGCCGACGGTGCGGTCGCCGTGCTGGACCAGGAACGCGTACGGGCTCGCGGCGAGCGTGAAGCCGGGGTTGAACCGGGTGATGTCCTTCTGGTGCCGCTCCAGGATGTAGCCGAGGTACGCGTCAGCCGAGTTCACCGGGAGCACCTGGTACTCCGCGTCGTCGTGCCGGTGCCGGAGCAGCCGCCAGAGATGTACGACGTTGATGACCGCGAGGACCGCGTTCATACCGACCATCGGCCACACGCCGACGACCGCGTTGAACCCGACCAGGATCACGCAGCCGATCAGGTTCAGGAGCCGCAACCGCAGGATCCGCGTCTGCAGCAACGACCACACAACCAGCGCGGATCCGCCCCACCCGATGATGCTCCACACGTCCACACCCGGAGACTAGTGCTCGTGAGCGATTTCCTGCTGCTGGACGGCGCCCTGTTACCGATGGTCCACCCGAGCTTGCTGCGAGCAACGTCGTACGGGCACTTCACCTCGATGCAGGTCCGCGACGGTCAGGTCGACGGGCTGGACCTGCACTTCGAGCGGCTGGACCGCAGTACGCGGGAGGTCTTCGGCCGGCCGCTCCCCGAGGACCGCGTCCGCGCCGACCTCCGCGAGGCGCTCGACCACGCGGGCTCCGGCGACCTCTCGATCCGCGTGAACGTCTTCGCCGACGACGAGCTCCACCTACTGACGCGAGTCGGCCCGCCGGTGGCTGCCGGCACCCGGCCGCTCCGCCTGCTCGCCTACCAGCACGAACGCGCCGTCCCGCACCTCAAGCACACCGGCACGTTCGACCTCACGTACTACGCCCACGCCGCCGAGCAGGCCGGGTACGACGACGCTGTCTTCTACACCGCAACGGGCGAGCTCTCCGAAGCCTCCATCTGGAACATCTGCTTCGCCCGCGGCCCACGCATCATCTTCCCCACCGCGCCGACCCTCCCCGGCATCCGCCAGCAGATCCTCCAACGCGGCCTCGACTCCTTCGACACCGCCCCGATCCCCCTCACCGACCTCCCGACAGTACGACGCCGCCTACCTGACGAACTCGATCGACCCGGCGCTCCCGGTGGCGGCCATCGGGTCGGTCACCTACACGCCGCACCCGGAGTCGGCCGAAACGATCGCCGCCGCGTACGCCTCGCAAGAGGCGCAGCGGATCTAGCCGCGTTCCTTCCAGGCTCTGATCTTCCTGCGGCCGGCGGGTTGCTCCGGCCGCTTTCAAGGTGCGGGCCGCGGCGTGAGGGCGTCCTCGTAGCTCTCCCAGCCCGGCGACTCGTACACCACTCGGATCGCTGACCAGGAAAGTCTGGTTGCTGAACCCGTCGGCGGTGAAGATCAGCCACTCCTCGTACGGCGTGACCTGGTAGGCCCTGAAGGCTGTCCGCGGTATGCCGTGGAAAGTCCGCGGGCAGGTCCTCGTTGTGGTACCGCGCCAGGAGTTCGCGGGCACGATCGTAGGCGGGCACTGGTTGTCCTGGTGTTCCGCCGTGCCTCAGCCTGCGCCAGGAGCTGCGCTCGGACCACCAGCGGAGGAGTTCTTCGCGGGCTCGGTCTTCGCCGAGCGGGCCCTGGTCGAGGCGGAGCTCCATCAGGAACTTGTAGGCCTCGCCGACCTCGCGGCCGGGGGCGAGGCCGAGGATTTGCATGATTTGGTTGCCGTCGAGGTCGGGGCGGAGGGCGTCGAGTTCTTCCTGCTCCTGGAGGCGCTCGATGCGGGTTTCGAGGTCGTCGTACGCGGCGCGGAGGGACTCGGCCTTGCGGCGGTTGCGGGTGGTGCAGTCGGCGCGGGTCAGGATGTGCAGCCGGTCGAGCTGGTCGCCGGCATCCCGGACATAGCGGCGTACGGCGGAGTCGGTCCACTCGCCGTCGCCGTACCCGTGGAAGCGCAGATGCAGCTCGATCAGCTTGCTGACCTGCTCGATCTGCTCGTTGCTGAACCGCAGGGCCTTCATCCGCTTCCGGGCCAGCTTCGCCCCGACCACGTCGTGGTGGTGGAACGTCACCTTCCGCGGGCCCTCGAACTTCAGCGTCTTCGGTTTCCCGATGTCGTGGATGAGTGCCGCGAACCGAACGACGAAATCGGGCGTCGGAACAGTCAGACGCGATTCCAGATCGATCGCCTGATCGAGGACGGTGAGTGAGTGCTCGTACACATCCTTGTGCCGATGGTGCTCGTCCTTCATCAGCTGCAGCGCCGGCAGCTCGGGCAGCACGTGCTCGGCCAGCCCGGTCGAGACCAGCAGGTCGAGCCCGATCCGCGGGTGGTCGGCGCAGATCAGCTTCTCCAGCTCGTCGCGGACCCGCTCGGCGGACACGATCGTGATCCGGTCGGCCATCGCGGTCATCGCCGTCACCACGGCCGGGTCGGGCGTGAACCCGAGCTGCGCCGCGAACCGGGCCGCCCGCATCATCCGCAGCGGGTCGTCCGAGAACGAGTCCTCCGGCGTACCGGGGGTCCGGATCCGCTGGTGCGCGACGTCCTCCATCCCGCCGTACGGGTCGACGAACTGCCGCGACGGCAGCCGGACCGCCATCGCGTTCATCGCGAAGTCCCGGCGGGCCAGGTCGCCCTCCAGGCTGTCGCCGTACGGCCACCTCCGGCTTGCGCGAGGTGGGATCGTAGGTCTCCGACCGGTACGTCGTGACCTCCAGGACCCACTCGCCCTTGCGACAACCGATGGTGCCGAACGCCTTGCCGATGTCCCAGACATGGTCCGCCCAGCCGGACAGCAACCGCTCGATCACATCGGGGTGCGCTGACGTGGTGAAGTCCAGATCCTTGCTCCCCCGGCCGAGGAGAATGTCCCGGACAGGACCGCCGACCAGGGCGATCTCGTGGCCTGCGTCGGCGAACCGGTGGCCCAGTTCGTCGACCACTGGAGCGAGTTCCAGCAGGGCCTGGACGGCTCGCCGCTGTGCGGCGGACAACGATCCGGCGGAGCCTGACTGGTCGGCAAAGGGTGACACGGGGAACTAGGTTACGGTGACGGCGTGTTCAGACGGCGACTGAGGCTCTCCGCGGTGGCGGGAGCGTGCCTTGTGGTTGCTGCCTCGGCAGCGACTCTCGGCGCTCCGCCCGAGGCGGAGGCGGCGCCCGCCGACGAGCCGGCCGTCCAGGTCACCATCGACTCGTTCGGCCCGACCGCGCCGAAGCCCGGCGAGCCGGTCGTGATCAAGGGCCGGGTGACGAACACCAGCTCGGTGACCTTCGAGGAGCCGCAGGCGCTCGCCTGTATCGACCGGACCCGCTGGCCAGTACGCCGGCTGGACGCCGATCTCCGACCGAGCAGAACATCCCGATGAACGACCGCGACAGCTGCTCGCAACCTGGCCAACGACGAGCAGACCTTCCAGCCGTTCGATCAGCCGCTCGCGCCGAAGGCGAACGGTCGCAGTTCACGCTCACGGTGCCGTGGAAGGAATGGCGGATCAACGACCAGACCGGCGTGTACGTCGTCGGCGTCGCGTTCCGGGGCCAGCCGCCGAACAGCTCGCCGGATCATGGCCGGCCGGGCCCGCACGCTGATGCCGGTGCTCGGCAAGGAGCCGCTGACCCGTCCGGTCAACACCGCCCTCGTCGTACCGCTGCGGCACCGCCCGACCCAGCTCGGCGGCAAGAACTTCGCCAACGAGTCGCTGGCCACGTCGCTCGCGTCCGACCGGTTCACTCGGCAGGCTGCTCGCGCTCGGCCGGCAGCACCTGGTCACCTGGCTGGTCGACCCCGCGATGCTCGACGAGGTCCGGCAGCTGTCCAAGGGGTACGTCGTCGTCGGCGAGCAACGGCCAGCCGACGCCCGGCACCGGACAGGCCGTCGCGACCACCTGGCTCAGGGAGTTCGACGCCGGCCGGTCCCGCGGCAACCAGGTCGTCCTGCTGCCGTACGGCGATCCGGACGTCGCCGGCCTGCTCGACTCGGGCGACCCGCTGAAGAAGCTTGTCGCGCAGGCCCGCACGAAGACCGAGCGGTCCGGTGGCGAACCTCGGCGCCCGGTGCTTCACCAACGGGCTGTCGCTCGAGGGCGGCGCCGCCGCCGGCCGCTACCTGGCCGCGGCATCCGGCGGATTCCCCGGTGCCACCACCGACGACCTGAACCTGGTCAGCAGCTCGTCGTGGTCCGCCGACGACCCGCCCGGTCGCTGACCACCAGCCCCGTGTACGACGTACTCACGCCGGAAGGCCCTGACCAGAGCCGTCCGCACGGTGATCGCCAACTCGTCCCTGACCACCGGCGGCCCGGACTCGGAGACCGCCGAGAGCCCGCTCCAGGTCCGGCAACGGTTCGCGGCCGTCACCGCGCTGATCGCGGCCGGCGGCAAGGGCGCCGCGTCCGTGGTCGTCGCGCCGCCTCGCGGCTGGGACAGCGACGGCCGCGCCACCGCCGCACTCGCGGGCAGTCTGTCGCTGCCGTGGATCAAGGCCACCGACGTGGCCAGCGTCGTGACGGCCAACCCGACGCCGCTGACCACCAAGGCACCGGCCGCGGCGAAGACGAACGGCGTACTGACCGGAACCCAGCTGGACAGCATCAGGCAGCTCGACGACGCGACCACCACGATGCAGGACCTGCTCGTCGACGGGAACGCGTTGCCGGAGGTGATGACGCAGGCGCTGCTGCGGTCCACCTCGTCCAGCTGGAACGGGTTACCCGGAAGAGGCCCGGCACTTCACCGCGATCGAGCTCGGCTCGGCCAACCAGCAGCTCGGCAAGGTGCACCTGGTCAACGCGAGCGTGGACCGCGGGCTGCGCAAGGAGATCAAGGTCAACCTGGCCGGCAGCAAGGGCACGTTCCCGCTGACGATCACCAACGACACCGAATGGTCGGTCCGGGTCGGCATCGTGGTCAGCTCGGCGAACCGGTCCGACCTGAAGATCAAGGACCTGCCGACCGCCGTCCTCGGCCCGGGGCAGAAGTGGACGCCGCGGATCACCGCGAGCGCCGAGCAGAACGGCCTGATCCGCGCCAACGCCCAGGTGACCAACGCGGACGGAAGGCCGGTCGGCAAGCCGCAGGAGCTGCTGATCCAGGCCAGCCAGTACGGCAGCGTCGGCTGGATCCTGGTCGGCGCCGCCTGCGCCCTGCTGTTCGGTACGTCGTTCGTCCGCATCTACCGCCGGGTCCGCACCGAGCGCCGCAACACGGCCGCCGCGACCACCGGCGCCACCGCGGAGAGCACCGATCACCGCTGATCCCGCCCACGCTCGCCCCGAGGCGAACGGCGTACCCGGAGCTCCGGATGCGTCGCTGAAAGAAGGAGTCGGTTCGAAGGATGGCTGACCGCACCCTGCGCTCCGCGGCGGTGATGGCAGCCGGAACGGTGCTGTCCCGCCTGCTCGGATTCATCCGGATCGCCCTGCTCGCGGCCGCCATCGGTACGGCGCTGCGCGGCGACATCTTCACCGCCGCGAACACGATCCCGAACAGCCTGTACATCCTCCTGGCCGGCGGCGTCTTCAACACCGTGCTGGTCCCGCAGCTCGTGCGGGCGATCAAGAACCACTCCGACGGCGGCCAGGACTTCACGAACCGGATCCTGACGTTCGGCTTCGTCGTACTCGCGATCGTCACGGTGGCCTGCGTGCTGCTCGCGCCGGCGATCGCCGAGCTGTACCTGCCGAAGGAGCTGCACGACCCGTCCCGGGTGACCGAGAAGGCGAACATGATCATGTTCGTCCGGCTCTGCCTGCCGCAGATCTTCTTCTACGGCGCGTTCGTCCTGGTCGGGCAGGTGCTGAACGCGCGGCGCCGGTTCGGTCCGATGATGTGGGCGCCGATCGCGAACAACATCGTCGCGTGCGCGTCGATCGTGGTCTTCCTGCTGATCTACCGGGTCGGCGACAACCCGCCGACGTACGGCCACGGCGAGGAGCTGCTGCTCGGTCTCGGGCACACGGTCGGGTATCGCCGTACAGCTGCTGGTGCTGCTGCCCTATCTGAAGGCGAGCGGGCACACCTACCGGCCGAAGTTCGGCCTCCGCGGTACTGGTCTGGGACACACTGCCCGATTGGGCATCTGGACAGTTCTTTTCGTCGCCGTGAACCAGGTGACGCTTGGTCGTCGTCACCCAGCTCGCGATCGCCGGTAGCGCCACGAACGACCCCGGCGCGAAGGCCGGTCTGTTCGCGTACAGCACCGCGATGCTGATCATCCTGGTGCCGCACGGCATCGTCACGGTCTCGCTCGCGACCGCGGCCCTGCCGCAGATGTCGGCGCTGGCGGCCGACGGGGACACCGCCGAGGTGGGGCGGATGTCCGCCCGGTCGATCCGGCAGACGCTCGCGATCGTCGTCCCGGCGGCGGCCGCGATGATCGCGTTCGCCTATCCGATCGTGACGATCATCGCCGGGTACGGCTCGGGTAAGAACAACCTGACGCTGATGTCGTACACGTTGATGACGCTCGCGCTCGGGATCGTGCCGTTCACCGTGCAGTACTTCCAGCTCCGCACGTTCTACGCCTTCGAGGACACCCGTACGCCGTTCTTCCTGCAGTGCGTGATCGCGGCGACGAACATCGCGGCGGCCGTGATCGGGGTCCGGGTGCTGCTGGACCAGGCGCACCTCCGGTTCAGCGGCGTGGTCCTCGGCGGGGCGTACGCGCTGGCGTACCTGGTCGCCGTACTGATCTCCCGGCCGGTCCTGCGGCGCAAGGTGCCGCGGGTGCCGGGCGCCGGGATCGGGCTGCCGCTGCTCGCCATGGTGATCGCCGCGGTGGCCGGCGCCGGAGCGGGCCGCGTGGTTCTCTGGCTGCTGAGCCTCGCGATCGACTGGTCCGGACCCCTCGGCGCGCTCCTCCAACTGGCCGTCGCGGCGGTCGTGATGCTGCCGGTGTACGCCGCCGTGTCGCGGGTACTCCGTATCCACGAGGTCAACGACGTGGTGTCCATGGTCACATCGAAGTTGCCGATCCGCCGCTGATCCGGACCGCTTGTGCATTCGTGCACCACCTGTCCGGTCAGTGGGGCACTAACATGGGGCCTGCGATCAGGCCGCTGGGCATCAAGGAGGGCGAGAGACACCGTGTCGAACCAGACCGTGAGCCCTGGTGCCCTCCTGGCCGGGCGGTACCGGATCGCCGAGTTGCTCGCGGAGATCGACGGCGCCCGGGTATGGCGTGCCGTGGACGAGGTCCTCAGCCGCGCGGTCGTCGTCGACGTCCTGCCGGTCGGTGATCCCCGGACCAATCTGCTCTTCGACGCCGCCCGCCGGGCCGCCGCGGCGAACGACCCGCGGTTCCTGCGGGTGCTCGACTGCGACATGCACGACGGCGTCACGTACTGCGTTCGCGAGTGGGCGGGCGGCCGGACGCTGGAGCGGATGCTCGGCAGCGGACCGCTCACCGGGCAGCAGGCGGGCTGGCTGGCCCGCGAGGTGTCCGAGGCCCTCGAGAACCTGCACCGCACCGGCTACGCGCACGGAGCGATCAGCCCGGCGACCGTGGTGATCACGGACGCGGGCGCGATCAAGGTCATCGGAGTCGCCACCGAGGCGGCCCTGCGGTCGTCCGGCGCCGGTTCGCCCGAGGAGGACGTCCATTCCCTCGGCCAACTGCTCTACGCGTCGCTGACCGGCCGCTGGCCCGGCCCGGCACCGGCCTGGGGTCTGCAGCCCGCGCCCGTCGAGCACGGCCGGCTGCTGAGCCCGCGTCAGGTGCGCGCCGGCGTACCGCGCTCGCTGGACGACATCTGCGACCGCCTGCTCGGTGACCCGCCGCGGCACCACGCTCCGCCGATCACCAGCGCGGCCGGCCTGTCCGCGGCGCTGTCCGGCGTCGTCGGCAGCTCGCACGAGCCGCCGAACCAGATGGACGAGACCGTCCAGGTCGCCCGGCAGAACGGCAGCATCGACGACGCCACCCAGGTGGTGCCGCAGTCCCCGCCGCCGGCGCTCGACCCGGCCTCGCAACCGGCGTACGACCCGGAGCCGAACGGGTACCGCCCGCCGCAACCGGCGCACAGCGCCGCGTACAACCCTGGCACCGAAACGCGTCCGGTACGTCGGCAGCCACCGCCGCCCTCGAACGGGAACGGCCGGCGCCGGCACGAGGAGCCGAAGGCCAAGGGCGGATGGGGCGGCCGGATCCTGATCCTGCTCGCGATCCTGGCCCTGCTGTCGGTGATCGCGATGGCGCAGTTCCTGCTCAAGGGCGCGATGAACAACGACCAGGGCAGCGGCGACGGCGGCTCGAAGAGCAGTGCCCCGCCGCAGACCAGCACCACCCCGTCGGCGACCACCGGCGGGAAGGCGGTGATCGCGAGCGCCAAGGACTTCGACCCGGACGGCGACGACGTCGAGCACCCCAAGGACGTGAAGAACACCTACGACGGCGACCCGGCGACGACCTGGAAGACGCAGTCCTACCGGAACAAGCCGAACCTCGGCGGCCTGAAGCCGGGCGTCGGCATCTACTACAACCTCGGCGCGAAGACCTCCGTCTCGAGCGTCGCGGTCGCCCTGGTGGGTGACGACACCACCTTCCAGGTGCTGATCCCGAACGGTGACACCACCAAGCCGCCGTCGTCGATCGACGGCTGGAAGGCCGTGGCGACCAAGGAGGACCAGCCCGAGGGTACGGTGAACGTGGCCCTGCCGGCCGGGACTCAGTCGCAGTACGTGCTGGTGTGGCTGACCAAGCTGCCGAAGGTGTCTGACGGGTACCAGGGCATCATCTCGGAGGTCACGATCCAGAAATGACCGCTCACGTGGACTCGGGCAATCCGCCGCCCCGCCCGGACGTCCCGCGCATCGGCGCGGACGAGCCGGTCCCGCAGGGTGCCCCGGCGAGCGGTCCGGTGAGCTACGACCAGCTGGACGACCACGAGCTGCTGCGGATGCACGTGTCCGGCAACCCGGATTCGTTCGGGTACCTGGTCAAGCGGCACCGGGACCGGATGTGGGCGGTCGCGATCCGCACCCTCGGTGAGCCCGAGGAGGCCGCGGACGCGCTCCAGGAGGCGTTCATCTCGGCGTTCCGGCGGGCCGACTCGTTCCGCGGGGACGCGAAGGTGACCACCTGGCTGCACCGGATCGTGGTGAACGCCTGCCTGGACCGGATCCGCCGCCGCCAGGTGCGCGCCGCCGACCCGCTGCCCGAGGACGAGGACCGCGCCGCCGAGCTGGCCGGGCCGGCCGAGGACGACCCGGCCGAGGTCCGGGAGCGCCGGCTGGACGTGCTGCACGCGCTGAAGCAGATCAACGTGGACCAGCGCGCCGCGCTCGTCCTGGTCGACATGGAGGGCTACTCGATCGAGGAGGCGGCCGCGATCCTCGACTGTGCCCCCGGCACGGTCAAGTCGCGCTGCGCCCGCGGTCGCGCGAAGCTGCTCCCGCTGCTGCGTCACTGGCAGACGACCCGGCAGTCCGACGTACCGGAGAAATCCGCCGCGGAAGCGGTGGGAACCGAATGACCCGGTTCGCCGTCCTAGCGAAGTCGCCTGCCTCTGGCGACCGGACGACTGACGCCTTCGACCGGAGTTTTTCTATGACCACGCTGCGCACCTCCCGTGAGGAGGCGAGCCCCCATGACCGATCCCGGTCTGCCGACCAGTGAGCACCTCGAGCACCTGGACACGGACACGATCGCCGATCTGATCGAGAACCTGCTGCCTGCCCCCGAGGCGCACAGCGCTCGTGAGCATGTGAAGGCATGCCCGGAGTGCCAGCAGACGTACGACGCCCTTCTGCAACTGACCACCGACCTGGCCGAGGAAGGCCGCAGCGACATCCCGATCCCGGCCGACGTCGCCGAGCACCTGGACTCGGTGATCGTGTCCGAGTCGGTGCTGCGCGCGTCCACCGTCGGGGTGCACTCGCTGGCCCAGATCCGCGAGGAGCCGCGCCGGCACCTGCCGAAGCTGCTCGGCGCCGCGGCCGGCGTGGTGCTGATCGCCGCACTCGGCGTCGGCGTGGTGATCGCCACCAAGGACCAGGCGAACGAGGGCGCCGCATCCGCGGACCCGAACACCCCGCCGGCCGACGCGGTCGCGGTCAACACCAAGGACATCGGTCCGTCGACCCAGCGGTGGCTGGACCACACCCCGAATTCGATCCTGCACGGCTCAGCCGACGAGCAGTCGTGTGCCCGGTCGTTCGCGGCCGATCAGGCGATTTCGAACGTCCGGCTGGTGCAGCCCGCCAAGGTCGACGGCAAGCGGGCGACGATCATCGGGCTGCAGGGTGCGAAGCCGGGTGAGGTCCAGGTCTTCGCGGTCACCGGATGTAGCGTGCCGGGCGGCGTGGCCACCTCGTTCTTCGAGACCACGGTGACGCTGCGCAACCGCTGAGCCGACAACCCGTACGGCGATGCGGTACGGCGGCCCGGCGATGGGTACCGTGGGAATGGTCGGCCTCTAGGATCCGTTGAGTACGACGTCACTGTCTCGACGACACGAGGAACGCCTGAATGAGCGACTCCACCACAGTCCGCAACGTCATCATCGTCGGCTCCGGCCCCGCCGGTTACACCGCTGCGGTGTACGCCGCACGCGCGGCACTGGAGCCGTTGGTCTTCGAGGGCTCCGTCACCGCCGGCGGCGCGCTGATGAACACCACCGAGGTGGAGAACTTCCCCGGCTTCTCGCAGGGCATCATGGGCCCGGCGCTGATGGACGAGATGCGCACCCAGGCCGAGCGCTTCGGCGCCGAGCTGGTGGCCGACGACGTGACCAAGGTCGACCTGACCGGCGACATCAAGGTCGTCACCGACTCGGCCGGCACCGAGCACCGCGCCAAGGCCGTGATCCTGGCGATGGGTTCGGGCTACCGCAAGCTGGGCCTGGACGACGAGGACCGGATGTCCGGGCACGGCGTGTCCTGGTGTGCGACCTGCGACGGCTTCTTCTTCCGTGACCACGAGATCGCGGTCGTCGGCGGTGGCGACTCCGCCGTCGAGGAGGCCACCTTCCTGACCAAGTTCGCGAAGAAGGTGCACCTGGTGCACCGCCGCGACGAGCTGCGCGCCTCGAAGATCATGGCCGACCGGGCGTACGCCAACGACAAGATCGAGTTCCAGTGGAACTCCGCGGTCGACACGATCCACGGTGACGACAAGCTCACCCACCTGACCCTGAAGGACACCGTCACCGGCGAGACCCGGGAGCTGCCGGCCACCGGCCTGTTCATCGCGATCGGTCACGACCCGCGCTCGGAGCTGGTGAAGGGCCAGGTCGACCTGGACGAGGAGGGGTACGTGCTGGTCAAGCCGAACAGCACCGAGACCAACCTGCCCGGCGTGTTCGCCGCCGGCGACCTGGTGGACCACACCTACCGGCAGGCGATCACCGCGGCCGGCACCGGCTGTGCGGCCGCCCTGGACGCCGAGCGCTTCCTGGCGCACCTGGCGGACGCCGAGCACGCGACCGCCACCACCGAGCCTGTCTCCGTCTGAACCTGAACCTCACACATCACTGAAGGAGCTACGTACATGAAGGCCGTCACCGACGCCGAGTTCGACCAGACCGTCCTGAAGAGCGACAAGCCCGTGCTGGTCGACTTCTGGGCCGAGTGGTGCGGACCGTGCCGCCAGGTTTCCCCGATCCTGGAAGAGCTGTCCCAGGACCACGGCGACAAGCTCACGTTCCTGAAGATGAACGTGGACGAGAACCCGGTCACCCCGAGCAACTACAGGGTTACCGGTATCCCTACCATCAACGTCTACGTAAACGGTGAGCTGGCCAAGTCCATCGTCGGCGCCAAGCCGAAGGCGGCGCTGCTGAAGGAGCTCGCAGCCTTCACGGAGTGATACGGCACGGCCTGCGCACCACCCCGCCGCCACGGCAAGGAGTACTGACTGATGGAATCCCCGCACGGCGTCTACCGGATCGGCGACAGCGGTGAGGCCGTCGCCGAGATCGTCGGCAAGCTGCAACGACTGGGGCTGCTGACCGGCGGCCACGACGTCTACGACGAAGCGACCGCGCACGCCGTCCGGGGATTCCAGCAGCAACGCGGGCTGATGATCGACGGCGTCGTCGGTCCGCAGACGTACCGGGCGATCGACGACGCGCGCTGGCGGCTGGGCGACCGGCTGCTGACGTACGTGCCGGCGCACCCGATGAGCGGTGACGACGTCCTGAGCCTGCAGGCGAAACTGCAGGAGCTCGGGTTCGCGGTCGCCCGGATCGACGGGATCTTCGCGGCGGACACCCAGCGCGCCGTGACGGAGTTCCAGCGCAACATGGGTCTGCCGGCCGACGGCACCTGTGGACCGTCGACGTTCAAGGCACTGCAGCGGATCCGGCCGATGGCGACCGGCGGCCGCCCCGACGCACTGCGCGCGCGGGAAGCCGTCCGCGCTGCCGGGCCGCGGTTGTCCGGCAAGACCGTGGTGATCGACCCGGGTCACGGCGGCTTCGACTACGGCTGGGAGGGCTACGGCCTGCGCGAGTCGGACATCGCGTACGACCTGGCCGCCCGGATCGAGGGTCGCCTCGGCGCCACCGGCGTACGGGCGTATTTGTCGCGTGGCCGCGATCAAGGGCCGGACGAGCTGGCCCGGGCCGCGTTCGCGAACGAGACGGACGCGAACCTGTGCGTCTCGCTGCACACCGACGGGTCGATGAACCCGGCCGCGCAGGGCGTCGCGACGTACTTCTACGGCAACGACCTGCACGGCGCCACGTCGAGCGTCGGCGAGCAGTTCGCCGGCCTGGTGCAGCGCGAGATCGTCGCCCGCACCGACCTGCTGAACTGCCACACGCACGCCAAGACCTGGGACCTGCTCCGCCGGACCAAGATGCCGGCGGTGCGCCTCGAGATCGGGTACGTGACGAACCCGCACGACTCCGCCCGCCTCGCCGACCCGGCCTTCCGCGACGTGATCGCCGAGGCGATCGTGGTCGCCATCCAGCGCGTCTACCTCCCACCGGACCAGGACGCCGCCACCGGCATGCTCCGCTTCGGCCAGCTCACCGTTTAGCCAGTCGATTCCTGGGTGGGCTGTTCGTCAACTGAGTGAGTTCGGTGATGACACCGGGCCTGTTCAGGGAGGGTTCATGGCACATCCAGTCGTCCATGCCGAGATCAGGTCGGCGGACCCCGACAAGACCCGGGAGTTCTTCGCGGAGTTGTTCGGGTGGAAGGTCGCGTCCGAGGGCGCGGTTCCGGGGTACACGTTCATCGACACCGGAGCCGAGGGCGGCCCGTACGTCGCCATCAGCCCGCGGCAGAGCGCTGAGGACGAGGTGCTGTTCTTCGTGGCCGTCGAGGACGTCGAAGCCACTCTTGCGCGCGCTGAGGGGCTGGGCGGACAGATCGTCCAGCCGGCTCAGCACGTGCCAGGCACCAGCTTCGGTGTGTTCGCCGACGCGCAGGGCCACAGGATCGGAGTGGCCGCTACACAGGGCTAGTCCTTCTCGAGCGCGATCTTGGGGAGGACGCGGTCGAGGCTGCTCGGTAGCCACCAGGCGTGGTTGCCGAGCAGGCGGAGTACTGCCGGGACGATGATGCAGCGGATCAGGAGCGCGTCGAGCAGTACGGCGGTCGCCAGGCCCGAGGCCGAACTGCTTCAGCATCCGGTCCGGGCTCAGCAGGAACGCGCCGAACACCACGATCATGATCGCGGCCGCCGCCGTGATCACGCTGCCTGTCGTCGCCAGCCCTTCCCGTACCGCGACCCGTGCATCCCCGGTACGCCGCCACTCCTCGTGGATCCGGGACACCAGGAAGACCTCGTAGTCCATCGACAACCCGAACACGATCGCGAAGATCATCACCGGCACGAACGCCTCGATCGGCCCGGGCTGCGCACCGAACCAGCCCTGCTGGAACACCAGCGTGATCACGCCGAGCGAGGCGCCGATGCTGAGCAGATTGAGTACGGCCGCCTTCAACGGGATCAGCACCGACCGGAACACCGCCATCAGCAGCAACGCCGACAGGCCCACCACGACCAGCACGAAGATCGGCAGCCGCTTGCTCACCGCCGCCGCGAAGTCGTCCGCCGCGGCCGTCGCCCCTCCCACCAGGTACGTCCCTTCGAGCTTCGGCAACGTGTCCGCGCGCAATCGCTGGACGAGATCGCTTGTGGCCGCGTCCTGCGGAGCCGACTTCGGGAACGCGAGGACGGTGGAGATCTTGCCGTCCGGCGTCACCTGCGGCGGTGTCACCGCGGCGATCCCGGGATCGCCCGCCAGCGCCTGGCTGAGCTCTTGCGTCTGGTTTCCCTCCGACACCACGACCAGCGGACCGTTGAACCCGGGCCCGAACCCTTCCGCCAACAGGTCGTACGCCTTCCGGCTCGTCTTCGCCGGATCGTCCGTCCCCGCGTCCGCGAACCCGAGCCGCATCCCCAACGCCGGAAGCGACAACGCCACCAGTGCGAGAACCCCGAGCACCAACGGCACCCACGGCCCACGCTGCACAACGCCGGCCAGCTTCCGCCAGCCGTCGCCAGGGGTACGCCGCTGTTTCGCGGCATGCTTGCGCACACTCCGCTCGATCCGCTTCCCGAACAGCGTCAGCAACGACGGCAGCAAGGTCACCGCCGCGAGCATCGTCATCAACACGGTCAACGTGACACCGAGCGCAACGCCTTGCAGTGAACCGAGTCCCAACGCCAGCAGGCCGAGCAGCGCGATGACGACGGTGCACCCGGCGAACATCACCGACCGGCCCGCGGTGTCCAAGGCAACGACCTTCGCGTCGGCCTCGCCCTTCAGCAACTCGTGGCGATAGCGCGAGAAGATCAGCAACGCATAGTCGATGCCGACACCGAGCCCGACCAGCATCATCACCGGCGTCGTGTACTCCGGCACCGTGAACAGGTGCGACGCGAGCATCAGCAACGCGACCGTGCTGCCGACCGCGAACACCGCCGTCAACAACGGAAGCGTTGCTGCAAGCAACGATCCGAAGAGGAACACCAGGATCACCAGCGCCGCCAGGATTCCCGCGCCCTCGGATGCGCCGCCCGAACTCTCGGCAGCGTTCCGCGCCAGGTCCCCGCCGGCCTCGACCTGGAACCCAGGCCGCACGAAGTCCTGCGCCCGATGGATGATCGTCCGTACGTCGTCCACCGGCATGTCGGCTACTGCGACATCCAGTCCGACCGTCGCATACGCCGTACGTCGATCTGTCGACATGGCGCCCGGACCGGCGAACGGGTCGGCGACCGAGGCGACGTGCGGGAGACCGCGGACCACCGCCAGCATCGACGCGATCCGCGACTTCTCCGCGTCGAGGCCGCCGTCGGCTTGGAAGACCAGCTGGACCGAGGCCGTGTCGCCCTTCGGCTGGTGTGCGGTGAAGATGTCCGTCACCCGCTGGGAGTCGGTGCCCGGCAACGAGTTGTCGTTCTTGTAGTTGGCGCCGACCACCGTCGCCGCAGCGATGACCGCGGCCAGCACGAGCACCCAGAGCAGGAGCGCCAGGCCGGCGTGCCGCATCGCCCACCCGGAGACGCGGTGCAGCAGACCGGGCCGGGTGGCTGGTCGGATCTCGGTGTCCACGGTCATGGAGAGTCCTTGATAAGTAGATTGGCTACATGTTGCCTCTCGACGGTAACAGACATATGAGTAGACTGGCTACATGAAGGCGGATGCGCTGCGTGGACACCTCGACCCGATGATCCTGGCCGTCGTCGAGCACGAACCGCTGCACGGCTACGCGATCATGGAAGCGTTGCTGGAGCGCAGCGGCGGCGAGCTCGACCTGCCCACCGGCACGCTCTACCCGGCGCTCCGGCGACTCGAGCGGGCCGGTTACCTGTCCAGCGAGTGGAGCACGGTCGGCGGACGGAAACGCCGTACGTACCAGCTCACCAGCGCCGGCACGAAGATGCTTGCCTCAGGCAAGCAGGAGTGGGTGACGTTCCGCGCGGTGGTGGAAGGCGTGCTGGGTAATCCTTAGGCCCGGGCGAGGCGTAGGCCGCGGGCGGCCTGCTGGCCGACGAACACGAGCGGCAGCACCACGAACGCCCCGACGACGCTGAGGTCGAGCAAGCCGTTCGGATGCGGACTGGTCAACGCCATCAGGACGCCGATCCCACCGATCGACACGGCGCTCGCCAACGCGAAGAGCGTGGTGACCCTGGTCAGATGCGTCCGCACGAACGAGCTCCGCAGACCGATGCCGGCGGCAACGACCGCCAGGACCGCGCCGACGATGGCGATCGTGCCGACATTCCGGACGAGTGCCTGCAGGACGTCGTTCAGCGGGTTCGGATCGTCCGGGCCGCTGTTCCAGCTCCAGGCGCCCTCACGCCACACGATCGGCTGGATGATCAACGCCGCGAACAGCAACACCGCCGTACGCCGGCTCTGGCTGACGGCGAGGTCCGCGCGATAGCCCGGCGCGACCTCCTCGAGTGCCCCGAACTCGGCCACGGCGTGCTTCTCCGCGTCGTACCTGTCCAGCCCGTCCGCCTCGAAGGACTCGGTGGCGTCGGTCAGGTGATCGCGGGCCTCGGCCAGCAGGTCCGCCTTGCGGCGCCGAGGCCCCCAGAGCTCCTTGCTCAGGGCAGCCAGGTACTCGTCGATGGGCACGTCTCCAGTATGAGGAGGACTCCCCCACATCACGTCCGGGGTCCCACTGACTCACCCCTGACCTTCGTACGCCGCCGTACGACGAAGAAGCCGACGTACCCGACGACCACGAGCACGAAGCCGACCTTCTCTGCGATGGGAGTCGCGCCGTCGGGCCACAGCCTGCCGTTGAGGTAGTGCTGGATGTATCCGCCCGTGTACACGCTCTCACCGCCTTCGCGGCGGAAGAACTTCTCGGTCGCTGTCACCGGGCAGCCGAAGTCGACCAGCACGATCACGACGTTCCACACCACGATGCCGAGGTGGACCCAGATCAGCTTCGGCCAGCGCCACGCGAGAAAGGCACCGATCGCGAAGAACAGCAGCAAGGCGCCGTGCACGATCATCACCACGTCGGCCAGCGCCCGCCAGATCATGGGCTACTCCGGGCCTGATCTCAGGGCGTCGCGAACCGTCACCGGCCCGGACGGGGCCTTCTCCGGCCGGATGGCGCCCATCAGTCGCTCGACGGCGGCCTCCATCTCGCTGCGCCAGGTGATCGCCGACCGCAGGTCCAGCCGCAGCCGCGGATTCCGCGGGTGCTCCCGCACCACTGCGAAGCCCACCGCACGCAGGAACTCGGTCGGCCAGACACAGCCCGGCCCGTCCCACCGCGAGTCCCCGAACGCTTCCACGGCCCGGAAGCCGCGCTTCAGCACGTCTTTGGCGACCGCCTGGACCAGGATCTTCCCGAGCCCGAGGCCCAGGTACCGCGGCAGGATCCGGCCGGTCGCGAGGACGACGGCGTCCGAGCTGACGGGTGCGGTCGGAAACGCCTGGATCCGGGGCAGGTACGTCGCCGGCGCGTACACCGCGAACCCGGCCGGCTCGTCGTCGACGTACAGCACGATCCCGGCGGTCCCCCAGTCGAGCAGCAACTGGGACAGCCAGGCTTCCTTCTCCAGCCCGGTGTCACCGTTGCGGTCCGCCCGGCGCGCGGCCACCGGGTCGAGCTGCCAGAACGCACAGTCACGGCAGGGCACCGGAAGCTCGCCGAGGTTGGCGAGCGTCAGCGGTTCCACCCGTCGGGCCATCAGCGCATCCGATCGGCCGTACAGGCTGTTAGCTTCGTCACGGTGCGTGTCGCCCAAATGGTCATCGGGCGGCTGGTTCGGCCGCCGGTTCGGGGACGGCGGACGGGGTCCGCGCGTCCGTGGTGCGGGTCGCCTCCGGAGCGACGTACCGCTGCTGCACCTTCCCTGCGGGTTGCCGCCTGAACAGCTCGCCGGCGAACCCGGCCAGCACGCCCAGCACCAACCCACCGAGCGTCCAGCCGGCTGTCCTGCCCACGCTCATTCTGATCCGCCTTCCCAGTCCACCTCTCAGGCCGCACCCGCCAGGCCGGCTGTCTCAGCAGCCAGATTCCGGCATGGTCGAACCTGCCCCTATAAGGCATGGTAGTGAGAGGTCACGCCGATCCCCAGTCCCGACAGGGGTCTGTCGACGTAACCTGGTGACTTCCCCCTCGATCACCGTTGGAGTGGCCCCCGTGAGTGCTGACGTGCCCGATGTCCGGCAGACCCGTCTCGACAACTACGTCGAAGCGTATGCAGCCCGGACCAAGGGGATGACCGCATCGGAGATCAGGGCGCTGTTCTCGGTCGCCAGCCGGCCTGAGGTGGTGTCGCTCGCGGGCGGTATGCCGAACATCGGCGGTCTGCCGCTCGACGTGGTCGGCGGCGCGGTCCGCGACCTGGTGATCGAGAACGGCGCGACCGCGATGCAGTACGGCTCCGGCCAGGGCGATCCGACGCTGCGCGACCAGATCTGCGACATCATGCGGCTCGAGGGCATCGAGGCCCATCCCGACGACGTCGTGGTCACGGTCGGCAGCCAGCAGGCCGTCGACCTGGTGACGCGGGTGTTCTGCGATCCCGGCGACGTGGTCATCTGCGAGGCGCCGTCGTACGTCGGGGCTCTCGGCGTCTTCCGTGCGTACCAGTGCGAGGTCGTGCACGTCGCGATGGACGACGACGGCGTCGTACCGGAGGCGCTGGAGCAGGCGATCGCGTCGGTGCGCGCGGCCGGTAAGCGGATCAAGTTCTTCTACACGATCCCGAACTTCCACAACCCGGCCGGGGTTTCGCTGTCCGACGAGCGGCGGGATCGGGTGCTGGAGATCTGCCAGCAGGCGTCGGTGCTGGTGCTGGAGGACAATCCGTACGGCTTGCTCGGGTTCGAAGGTGAGCCGCAGAAGGCGCTGCGCGCGGCGGATCGCGAAGGCGTCATCTACCTCGGCTCGTTCTCGAAGACGTTCGCCCCCGGGTTCCGGGTCGGCTGGGCGGTCGCGCCGCACGCCGTACGCGAGAAACTCGTGCTGGCGCAGGAGTCCGCGACGCTGTGCCCGCCGACGTTCAGTCAGCTCGCGATCTCGTCGTACCTGGTCCGGCACGACTGGATGGGGCAGGTGAAGCAGTTCCGGGAGATGTACCGCGAGCGCCGGGACGCGATGCTCGCGGCGCTGACGGAAAAGATGCCAGCGGCAACGACCTGGACGCGGCCGCGGGGCGGGTTCTACGTCTGGCTGACGTTGCCGGAAGGGCTGGACGCGAAGGCGATGCTGCCCCGGGCGGTCACGGCGCGGGTCGCGTACGTGCCCGGAACGGCCTTCTTCGCCGACGGTTTCGGCTCCCAGTGCATGCGGCTGTCGTACTGTCATCCGACGCCGGAGCGGATCACCGACGGCGTCGGCAGGCTCGCCGCGGTGATCAACGAGGAGCTCGATCTCCGGCACACGTTCGGCCCGCTGACACCAGGCGCCGGCCACGGGTACGACGCTCCAGGGCCAGAACTGAGCTAGGTTCCGGTTCGCAAAGGTTGCGCAAGGACCTGCGGGCGATCAGGGGTCCATGAATCGGTAGGGGTACCGTTCCAGTGGGCCTCGGGACCGGCGACCGTGCCGGAGTCGCCCACGAGTGATCGGGATGATTTGTGATGAGTGATCTGGGTCGAGTGCTGGTACTGGCAGGTGGACTGTCGCACGAGCGGGACGTCTCGCTGCGATCCGGCCGCCGAGTGGCGGACGCCCTGCGCAGTGTCGGCGTAGAGGTCGAGCAGCGCGACGTCGACGCCTCCCTGGTCGATCGTCTGCGCCAGGATCCCCCGGACGCGGTCTTCCCCGTCCTGCACGGCGTCACCGGCGAGGACGGCGCACTCCGCCAGGTCCTCGACCTGTACGGCGTTCCGTACGTCGGAGCCGACGCGGCAGCGTGCCGTACGGCGTTCGACAAGCCCGTGGCCGCGACGGTCGTCGGCGCTGCTGGACTGCACACGCCCGCTTCGGTCGTGCTCGGGCATGACACGTTCCGCGAGCTGGGTGCCGCCGCGCTGATGGAGGCGATTGTCCAGCAGGTCGGACTGCCGCTGGTCGTGAAGCCGGCGCGTGGCGGTTCGGCGCTGGGTGCGTCGATCGTGCGGTCGGCCGACGAACTCCCGTCGGCGATGGTGAACTGCTACGCGTACGGCCCGGTCGCGTTGATCGAGCAGTACATCGACGGGACCGAGGTGGCCGTGACGGTCGTCGACGTCGGCGATGGGCCGCGGGCACTGCCTGCGGTGGAGATCCGGCCGGACTCGGGGTTCTACGACTACGAGGCGCGCTACACGGCCGGGGCGACGCAGTTCGTCGTACCTGCGCGGCTGGAGCCTGAGGCCGCTGGTGCGTGCGCTGCGGCCGCTGTGCAGGCGCACCAGGCGTTGGGCCTGCGCGACCTGTCCAGGACGGACCTCGTGGTGGACGCGGCCGGTGTGCCGTGGTTCCTCGAGGTGAACGTGGCACCCGGAATGACCGAGACGTCGCTCGTACCGCTGGCCGCCGAGGCAGCCGGGATCGAGCTCGGCGTACTCTGCCGCGACCTCCTCGCCACTGCAGCAGCCCGCTGAGAAATACCCCATGCCCGGTTCTGCTCGGCCGCTGTGGCGGACGGCTCTGTCGCCTCGGTGGGTCGGTCTGCTCGTGCTCGCCCTGGCGATCGCATCGGTCATGACGCTCATGGGCGTGTGGCAATTGGGCGTGTATCGGTCGAAGACGGCCGACGCCACCGCCCAACGCGCCGCCGAACCTCCGGTCGTACTGCAGTCCTTGTTCTCGATCGACGAGGGCCTTCCGGCGAAGGCTGTCGGTCGCCGAGTGACCGTCGACGGCACCTGGGGGCCGGCCGCGGACCAGGTCCTCATCGCGGACCGCCTGCAGGACGGGCGAGCCGGACTGTGGGTCGTCTCGCCGTTGAAGCTGTCCGACGCCGACGCGGTCATGATCGTCCGCGGATGGGTCGCATCGCCTTCTGACCCGGCCGTCACGCCACCCTCCGGCCCGGTGCGATTGAGCGGATCGGTCGTGGCGTCCGAGGCCGAGGACTCGTCGGACGACGCCGCCAAGGGACGGGTGCTGTCGTCGCTGCGGATCCCGACGATCGTGCACCTGGTGAACTACCGGGTGTACGACGCGTTCGTCGTACAGTCCGCCGTGGACGCAGGCGTCGTACCGTCCCCCGCACCCGCGACCGTCGTACCGCCCCCACCCCCAACGGACCACGCCGGCCTGCGCAACGTCGCCTACGCGGTGCAGTGGTGGATCTTCGCCGCCTTCACCCTGTGGATGTGGGCCCGCATGGTCCTCGACGCCCACCGCGAACCCGACGAAGAGGATGCGGGTTCGGGTGACCGCGCCGAAGAGGCTGTGGAGTCAAGCGGTACCGTTTCAGCGTGACTTCCTCTGCCGACCCCGCCACCTCCGCCGGCTCGCAGCCGCTCACCCCGGCCGTCCGCGGCGCGCTGACCCGCTATCGCGTGATCGCGTACGTCGTCGGCGTGATGCTGCTCGTACTGCTCTTCGTCGCGATGCCGCTGAAGTACCTGGGCGACAACCCCGCCGCGATGAACGTGGTCGGCCCCCTCCACGGCTTCCTGTACGTCGTGTACCTGCTCGGCACGTTCGACCTCTTCCGCCGGGTCCGCTGGTCCTTCCCGCGGCTGGTCCTGATGGCCGTCGCCGGAACGATTCCCTTCCTCTCGTTCTACGCCGAGCGCAAGACCACCCACGAACTCCTCGGTCGCTAACCCCCGCGCGGGGCAATGTTTCACATGAAACATTGCCGTCTCTGCAGACATGGATTTGTCGACATATCTCCCTGGCGACCTATCCCGCTAGTTCGTGGTGCGAACTAGCTCTGTGAGCGCGATCCTAAGCGCCCTCGGCGAACTTACATCCGTGTGATTCCCGATCTCAGGAGCTCTGAAAGCTCCCCTCAACTCCGCCGTACGACGTAGTGGAGGCGAACTGAGCCGCCCGAATCGGTCTGCGCCGAGAGCAACTCCAGTCGCGTAGGAGACTCGCCGACCGCGAGTGGCGATCCGTCCATCACCGACGGCGTCCCGAGTCCACCGACTAATGCAGGCGCCAGGGTGAGGTGCAGTTCGTCGATCAGATCTGCCCGCAACAACTCACCGTTCAAGCCACCGCCCGCGGCCGACAGGATGCACTTGATGCCAAGTTCGGTCCCCATCGCGGCCACCGCTCGGCTCAGCTCAACGCGCTCTTCGCCGACAACGAGATAGCAGATCCGTTCCCGGCGGAGGTACCCGAGATAGTCCGCCGGAGTCGACCGCGCCACCAGGACCAGTGCGTCCCAGTTCTCGTGTCTTTCCGTCCAGCGCACTCGACCACGACTGTCGACGACCGTGAACCACATGTGCGCCGGCGTCCGCTGCTCGATGACCTCCTCCGGAAGGAAGTCCTCGTAGAGCCTGACCGAGTCGCCGTCGTAGGCAGGCAGTTCAGCGGGCGTCTCGTCCTCAGTCACCAGACTGCCGCTGCCCTCGAGGATGGCGTTACAGCCGTACTCCTGCCTGGCGACCTCGATGACGTCGATCGCGACCGAGTCCGATGCCTCCGGCGTCATCGCTGCCCACAGCTCCGAACTCGGCTGGTGCATCAGGAGCGCGTTCCGGGTGAGCGCGACCTTGCCGTCGACACTCGCCCCTACGCTGACCACCACGCGCGGTCGCTTCTGCACTGTGTCCTCCCCCAGTTCGCTGGACGGTTTGGACAGCAAGTTCTACCAGCGCCCGCCGACAGTTCGGGCAGGCCTGCTCGCAGCTGGACCGCGACGAGGTGGCTGTTGTCAGGCGTCGGTGGACTTGTTGGGGTCCATCAGGCTGACGATGCGCTCCAGGTCGTCCACGGAGGCGAACTCGACGGTGATCTTGCCCTTGGTCTTGCCGAGGTCGACCTTGACGCGGGTCTCGAAGCGATCGGAGAGGCGATCGGCCAGGTCGACCAGCCGCGGCGCGACCGGCTTGTTCCGACGGCGTGCCGGCGTGGGGTCTTCGGCATTCATGTCGCCGAGCGCAACGATCTCCTCGACCGTCCGCACCGAGAGGCCCTCGGCAACAATCCGCTGCGCGAGCCGCTCGATCGCGTCGCCGCTCGGAAGACCCAGCAGCGCCCGCGCATGGCCGGCGGACAGCACACCGGCCGCAACCCGACGCTGAACAGAAGCCGGCAACTTCAGCAGCCGCAGCGTGTTGGAGATCTGAGGGCGCGACCGCCCGATCCGCGTTGCCAGTACTTCCTGCGTGCACCCGAAGTCGTCGAGCATCTGCTGGTACGCCGCAGCTTCTTCCAGCGGGTTCAGCTGGCTCCGGTGCAGGTTCTCCAGAAGCGCGTCCCGCAGCATCGCGTCGTCCGACGTCTCCCGCACAATCGCCGGGATCGTCGCGAGCCCGGCCTGCTGCGTCGCGCGCCAGCGCCGCTCGCCCATGACGAGTTCGTACTGGTCGCCCTCGAGCCGGCGTACGACGATCGGCTGCAGGAGGCCGATCTCCTTGACGGAGTGGACGAGCTCCTCCATCGCCTCCTCGTCGAAGACGGTGCGCGGCTGCTTCGGGTTCGGCGTGATCTTGTCGACGTCGATCTCCGCGAACGACGCCCCGGGGACCGCGGCCAGCTCCGGTCCCTCCGACCCCGCCACCGGGGGTGCCCCCGGGATCGAGTTCGACTTGCTGCCGAGGGTCATGGTGCCAGGCGCCGGCGAGCTGGGGATCAGCGCGCCAAGTCCGCGTCCGAGTCGGGTGTTCATCGCGCTCCCTCGAGATCGACATCCTGCTGAGCTACTGCTGGCCTACCACAACGCACTCCGGACTCCGCTACTCCCGTACCGGCCCCCGTGGCCCGTTTCACGTGAAACGGACGCGTCAGGCGTTGTTCCGCATCGCGATCTCTCGGGACGCCTCAAGGTACGACAGCGCGCCGGCCGAGGCCGGGTCGTACGCGAGCACGGTCTGCCCGTGGCTCGGTGCCTCCGAGATCCGCACCGAGCGCGGTACAGCGGTCCGCAGTACGGCGTCCTTGAAGTGGCCACGCACCTCGGCGGCGACCTCACCGGCCAGCTTCGTGCGGGCGTCGTACATGGTCAGCAGGATCGTCGACACGTCGAGCCCGGGGTTCAGGTGCGACTTCACCATGTTGATGTGGCGGAGCAGCTGCGACAGACCCTCCAGCGCGTAGTACTCGCTCTGGATCGGGACCAGCACCTCACGCGCGGCAGTCAACGCGTTGACGGTCAGCAGGCCGAGCGACGGCGGGCAGTCGATGAAGACGTAGTCGTACTTCTCGCCGGCTGCCTCGGTCTCGGCCAGGTAGGCCTCGAGCACGGTCTTCAGCCGGCTCTCCCGCGCCACCAGGCTGACGAGCTCGATCTCCGCGCCGGCCAGGTCGATCGTCGCCGGGATCACCTGGATCCCGGGGTGTTCAGCACACGGCTGGATCAGCTTGCCGAGCGGCTCGCCTTCGATGACGGCCTCGTACACGCCCGGCGTACCTTCGGCATGGTCGATCCCCAGCGCCGTCGACGCGTTGCCCTGCGGGTCGAGATCGATGACCAAGATCTTCGCGCCGTACAGAGCGAGGCCGGCGGCGACGTTCACCGTCGTCGTGGTCTTGCCGACTCCACCCTTCTGGTTGGCGACGACGAAGACTCGGGTCTGGTCGGGCAGCGGGAACTCGCGGCCCATCGTGCGTCCTTCATTCACCAGCAGGGTCCGTTCGGTCGCGGCGGCGATCGGAGTCTCGAGGAGTCGTCGCTGAAGCTCGTCCGACGTGGCCCGCGCGGCGATCTGTGCGGCAGTCATAGCGCCCATTCCAATAGGTGCGGGACTTGGCCCGAAGAGGATGTCTGTAGGGGTCGGGGCGGGTCTACCCCCAGCTTCGTCCACAGGCTTCTGTGGACGAATTCCCGTCTGCGAGGGCAGTTTCATGCGGTCGTCGTCCACAGGCGGTGGAGACTCGGAAAGGTCCGGCTCGACGTCCACCAGTGACGCCGAATCGGGCCCGGAACCATCATCCCGCATGTCCGGCGTTTCACGTGAAACGGACGCCGGATCGTCGGTCACCCGACTGTCGAGACCGGCTGCCGCAGCGGCCTGAAGCCCCGAGGTGTCGATCGGCGGTGACAGCGGCGGCTGCTCGGCTGCCGGTGTCGAAGAGGTCTGTACTGGGGCAGCGGGAGCGGGTTCTTGACTCACCACACGAACGGCGGAATCCGGTTCGGTCGGCCAGCCGATGCCTTGTGACGACGTCGGTACGCCGGTGCTCTTCTCGGGCCATCCGAGGGCACGACTCACCAACCCGCTCACCTCCCGTGTCTTCCGTGCCGGGATCCCCCTGCAGCACGTCCGGCCACAATACTCACCACAGTCGTGGGGTTGGCCAGTTCCTCGCCGCCGAGTTGGTGAATATGACAAAGCTCTGCGCCGAGCTTCATCAAATCGCGCTCTGAGGCGTCGAGTTCCTCCTCTGCAGACGCCCCTTTCATCGCCAGCATGAGTCCACCCTCGACACACAGCGGCAGACACCACCTGGCCAACTTCGCCAACGGAGCCACCGCTCGAGAGGTCACCACGTCGTACGACGCCGGCGGCAGATCCTCGGCCCTCGCGCGTACGACGGTCGCGTTCTCGAGCTGGAGCGCGTCGACTGCCTCCTCGAGGAAGGTGGTGCGTCGCAGCAACGGCTCGATGAGATCGACCTGCAGATCCGGACGGACGATCGCGAGCACGATGCCGGGCAGGCCGGCACCGGTGCCGACATCGGCGACCGAAGCCTCCTCCGGGATCAGTCGCTCGACGACGGCACAGTTCAGCAGGTGCCGGTCCCAGAGACGCGGTACCTCCCGCGGCCCGATCAGTCCTCGGAGAGTTCCCTCGGTCGCCAGCAACTCGGCGTACACCGAAAGCGGCACCGCCGCCCGTGGAAAGAGCTTGTCCACGAGCGGCGGTGTTTCACGTGAAACGTCGTTCATTGCGGCGTGGTCATGGCTGGATCACCACGCGGCGGCGGGGCTCTTCGCCCTCGGACTCCGATGTCAGGCCGGCGGCCGCGACGACGTCGTGGACGACCTTGCGCTCGAACGGCGTCATCGGGTCCAGCCGCACCGGAGTACCGGTGGCCTTCGCCTCCTCGACCGCCTTGCGGCCGACCTCTTCGAGCTCGGCCTTCCGGTTCGCCCGGTAGTTCGACACGTCGAGCATCAGCCGCGACCGCTCACCGGTCTCCCGGTACACGGCCAGCCGGGTCAGCTCCTGGAGCGCCTCCAGTACCTTGCCGTTCTCGCCGACCAGGTTGTTCAGTTCGGCGCCGACGATGGAGACCGCGGCCCGGTCCCCGTCGATGTCCATGTCGATGTCGCCGTCGAGATCGGCGATGTCGAGCAACTCCTCGAGGTAGTCGGCCGCGATATCGCTCTCGGCCTCGAGCGCCTTCAGGCGGTCGTCGGCGGAGTTCGTACCGGCGGACTGCTCCGCCGTGTCGGTGTTCTGCATGCCGTCGCTCACGGCCACTCCTTCAATTCTCACCATGTCGGGATCCGCCTCACGGGGACCCGGTCGTTCAAAGCGCAGCATTCGCAGGCAAGAGGGAGAGCCTGCTCGGGTCAGCGCGAGCCGCCGGAGCGCTTCTGCGCCGCCTTCTTCTGCGCGGCCGACTTCGCCGCGGGCTGGCGCTTCGCTCCCGTACCCTTCTTGCCGGCCGGCTGCTTCTTGGCAGCACCGGCCTGAGTCTTCTTCGGCGTGTCCTGCGGCCGCGGAGTGTCCTCCGGAGCGGACTCGGATGCCTGGCCGTTGTTCGACGCGGCCGCGCCACCAGCCACCGGGCCAGTCTTCCGGTCGCTGCGCGACTGCCGCTTCGGCTGCTGCCGCTGCGCCGGACGACGGTCCGTCGTGTCGGTGTCGGTCGCCGCGTCCTC
This sequence comes from uncultured Actinomycetota bacterium, assembly GCA_963822475.1. Classification (GTDB taxonomy): domain Bacteria; phylum Actinomycetota; class Actinomycetes; order Propionibacteriales; family Kribbellaceae; genus Kribbella. Next base: position 889,476 of record CAWGHT010000003.1, on the reverse strand, counting down.
CGTACCCGGAACGCCCTCTTCGGCCGAGCGGCCGTGACGCAGGTTCGCCTCGCGCTTGCGGGCCTGCATGGCGTCGTACGCCGGGGTGCCCGGAGCGGGGTTGCGGCGGATCACGTAGAACTGCTGGCCCATGGTCCACACGTTGGAGACGAACCAGTAGATCAGCACACCGATCGGGAAGTTGAAGCCACCGACGAGGAAGAAGATCGGGAAGACGTACAGCATGATCTTCTGCATCTGCGCGGCCTGGCCGGTGAGGGCCTCCTTCGGCATGTTCTTGCGCATCAGCTGCAGCTGCGTGGTGAACATCGTCGCCGTCATCAGGATGATCAGCACGATCGCGACGACCTTGACGTTGCCGGCGCCGTCGCCGTTCGCCTTCAGGAAGGTCTGCGAGATCTCCGCACCGAAGATCTTCGCGTGCTGCAGCGACTGGACGTGCGGGTCCATGATGCTGCTGTGCGTCTTGCCCTTCGACGCGTAGTCGAGCACGCGGAACAGGGCCAGGAAGATCGGCGACTGCAGCAGCAGCGGCAGGCACGAGGAGAACGGGTTGGTCCCGGTCTCCTTGTACAGCTTCATCATTTCCTGACCGAGCTTCTCCCGGTCGTGGCCGTACTTCTTCTGCAGCTCCTTCATCTTCGGCTGCAGCAGCTGCATGTTCCGGCTGGAGCGGATCTGCCGGACGAACAGCGGGATCAGCAGCGTCCGGATGACGATCGTCAGGCCGGCGATCGAGAGCGCCCAGGCCCAGCCGCTGTTCGGGTCGAACACCTGGCTGAGCAGCCAGTGCCACCCGACCAGCAGTGCGGATACAGCCCAGTACAGCGGCGTCATCACCGTGTTGAACAGGTCTACGATCCCGTCCCACACCGCGAGCCCGGGGATGGCCAGAAGAGTCACTCACACACCTCGCTGCACAGGCCCGGCGTCGGCTGACGGTCCGGGCTGGTTGGCGGAGAGAGACTCTCCGCGCTGGTCGACATCTCTGGGAGGAACGGGGTCGTAGCCTCCGGGGTTCCACGGGTGGCAGCGAAGGAGTCGTCTCCCCGCCAGCCAGCTACCGCGCACCGCACCGTGGCGTTCGACCGCTTCCAAGGCATACGCCGAACAACTCGGGTAGAACCTGCAGACCTGCCCGTACAGCGGACTGATCAACAGCCGGTACAACTTCAGGAAACCGATGATCCCGCTGCGCACGGGATTGATGCGCATCATGGCCGCAGCACCCGGCCCAGGGCGCCGTCGACATCGGCCGCGAGCTCGTCGTACGACGCCGCAGCGGACGACGGGAGTGCGCGGACGACCGTCAGGCTGCCGGCCGGAAGGTCGGCAAGCCGCGAGTTCATGACAGCACGCAGACGGCGGTGGACCCGGTTCCGCAGAACCGCGTTGCCCACCGCCTTGTTCACAACGAATCCGACGCGCGCCGGGCCGGATTCACCGGCCTGCGCCAGCACATGCAGAACCACCACGCGTCGCGCCGCGCGCCGTCCGGACCGGACGGCGCGACGGAAGTCGTCGGACCGGCGCAACCGGTTCGACGCGGGCAACACGAGGTGGTCACCGTCAGATGGGTCGCTCAGGCCGCGAGGCGCTGACGACCCTTGCCACGGCGGGCGGCGATGATCGCGCGACCCGCGCGGGTACGCATCCGAAGACGGAAGCCGTGCTTCTTGTGCCGACGACGGTTGTTCGGCTGGAACGTCCGCTTGCTCACTGGAATGACTCCGGTTACTCGAGAACACAAAATGTCGACAAATCCACTGATTGGATCTGTCCAAGGTGCCTGTCCTGCACACCGTCGGAGAACCAGAGAACAGGTCCCGCAGGGAGCGCAGCACGAAACGGCCGGCTCAACAGCCGACCGATCCACGGTACGTGGCTCCTTGTGGACAGGTCAAACCGGGTATCCCCAGACTTTTCCACAGGCTTGTGGACAGGATAGTGGGCAACCGCTTGGATCAGGATTCGTCACTGTCCGACCGGAACGACGACAGAGAGCGATTCCGAACCACGACTACGCTCCGGCGTCCACCCGACACGCCGGAGGTTGCCCCCAATTTGCTGTTCATAGCCTGTGGATGACGGCTTGAAGGTGCCTACTCCGACTTGTTAGCGTCACTCCCTCACACCAGAGGTCCCACACCCCGCGATCGGTAACCAACCTGCTCCGGCGGTCGTTCACAACTGTGGACAACCGTGTGGACAGAGACCGTACGGTGGTCGGGTCGAACGGTCGCGCAGCTCGGGATCAACTCCGGATCGCGCCGGCCACCGCAGCGACGAAATCGGGGAGCAACGCGTGGTCGAGGACCATTCCGCCAGTGCGGAATTCACACCGGTGGAATTCACGGCCGAGTATCGGGCGGAGTACGGCGCCGACGGCCGGCAGGATCTTCGACCCGAACCCGACGCCGACATCCGTCCCGAGCCCGACGCGAATTTCCGCACCGAGGTCCGGCCCGTACCGGAGCCGCTGCCTCGCGCCGAGACCGGACCGGTGACACCACTGCAGCCGCCGACACCGGCGCCGGCCCAGACGCCGCCCCAGGTGCCGAGTCCGCGAATGGATCCGGGTGACTATCTGAGCCCGTCGCTGCCGATCCCGATGCCCGAGCCGCCGGCCGCGGGGTACCGCCCCGCACCGCCCGCGTCTCCGTACGGCTACCGCTCCGACCTGGAGCGCGCAGCCACTGATCTTCCGTCCGGCCCACCTCAGTCCACGGCAGGTACGACGTACTTCGGTGCGGCGCCGGCCGTCAACCAGTACCCCGGTGCGGGCAACGCCTGGGGTACGGCGGATTGGGGTACTGGCGGCAATGCACCAGGCGCGGTACCGATCGAGGGGGAGGCACGTGTGGACAACGCAGCCACCAACCAGTGGTCACCCAACAACCGGCCAACGCAGGAGAGCGCGGCCGCGCAACCAACTGCCGAACACCCGCCGGCCGAGCCCGCAGCTCCAGAGCCGGCCACCGACCAACTCTTCCCAGAGGCACAGGTCCCCGAGCAGCACCCACAGGACCAGCAGGTGCCCGAGCTCCAGGTGCCGACTCAGCAGGCGCCCGAGCAGCCGGCGGACCACAACCCCCAAGAACACGTGACACAGCAAGAGCCCGCACCTCAGCAGCAGCCCGCTCCTCAGGAGCACGTGCAGCTGCCACAACAGCAGCCGCCGGCTCAGCAAGCCCCCCAACAGCCCACCTTCCAGCAGGCGCCCCAGCAACCGCAGTACCCCCAGCAGCCGACCCCGCAGCAGCCCGCCCCGCAGCAGTCCGGCTCACAGCAGCAGGCGCCGCAACAGCAGGCCCCCCACCAACAGGCGCCTCAGCAGCCGGCGCCTCAGCAGCCGGTGTTCCGCAGCCGTGGTTCCGCAGCCGGCGCCGCAGCAGCAGGTGGTTCCGCAGCAGGGGCGGGTGGCGGCGGTTACGGATCTTGGGGACGCTTGGGCTCGGGTGCTTGCCGGTCTGCCGCCGAACCAGCGCGCCTGGCTGACCAACTCGCGTCCGGTCACGCTGCACGAGAGCACCGCGATCGTCGCCGTACCCGACGACTTCACCCGCGGTCAGCTCGAGACGCGCCTCCGCCCCGACCTGGAGCGGATCCTCACCGAGAGCTTCGGCCGTGACATCCGGATCGCCGTCACCGTCGACCCGTCCCTCGACCCGGAGCTCCGCGAACAGCAAGCTCCCCCGCAACCGCAGTACCCCCAGCAGCCGGTGCAGCAACAGCACTCCCAGCACGCACCGCAACAGCAACCGATGCAGCAGCAGCCCATGCAGCAGCCGGTTCAGCAGCAACCCCCCGTACGCGAACCGCTTCGCACCGACGGCGCGTTCCAGCCGACCATCCAGTCCGCACTGACCGACCCGGACAACCAGTTCAGCCAGCCTGCGCGCGAGGCGCCGCAGCGGTACGAGCAGCAGCCGCAGCAGCAGTCCCCGTTCGGCCAGCCGCTCGGCTCGGTCGCCCCACCGCCGAACGGCTCGACGCAGGCCACCGAGGCGCAGGGTGAAGCTCGGCTGAACCCGAAGTACACCTTCGAGACCTTCGTCATCGGTAGCTCGAACCGCTTCGCGCACGCGGCCGCGGTCGCTGTCGCGGAGGCACCGGGCAAGGCGTACAACCCGCAGCTGATCTACGGCGACTCCGGTCTGGGCAAGACCCACCTGCTGCACGCGATCGGGCACTACGTCCGCAGTCTCTACACCGGCGCCCGCGTGCGGTACGTGTCCAGCGAAGAGTTCACCAACGACTTCATCAACGCGATCCGCGACGACAAGGCGTCCCAGTTCCAGCGCCGGTACCGCGACGTCGACGTACTGCTGATCGACGACATCCAGTTCCTGGAAGGCAAGATCCAGACCCAGGAAGAGTTCTTCCACACCTTCAACACGCTGCACAACGCGAACAAGCAGATCGTGATCAGCTCCGACCGCGCGCCGAAACGCCTGGAGGCGCTGGAGGACCGGCTGCGGAACCGGTTCGAGTGGGGCCTGATCACCGACATCCAGCCGCCGGACCTCGAGACCCGGATCGCGATCCTGCGGAAGAAGGCCGCCACCGAGCGGCTGACGGCGCCGCCGGAGGTGCTGGAGTTCATCGCGTCGAAGGTGCAGACGAACATCCGGGAGCTCGAGGGCGCCCTGATCCGGGTCACCGCGTTCGCCAGCCTGAACCGGCAGCCGGTCGACCTGAGCCTCGCCGAGATCGTGCTGAAGGACCTGATTCCCGAAGGCAGCAAGCCCGAGGTGACCGCGAGCATGATCATGGGCCAGACCGCGTCGTACTTCGGTCTCTCGATCGACGACCTGTGCGGTTCGAGCCGCAGCCGGGTGCTCGTGACCGCCCGTCAGATCGCCATGTACCTGTGCCGCGAGCTGACCGATCTGTCGCTGCCGAAGATCGGTCAGCAGTTCGGCGGCCGCGACCACACGACGGTGATGCACGCCGAACGGAAGATCCGGCAACTGATGTCGGAACGGCGCAGCGTCTTCAATCAGGTCACCGAACTGACCAACCGAATCAAGCACCAAGCCAAGCAGCAATAACCACACAGGCTGGGGACACAGCTGTGGAAAACTGTGGGTATGGCCGTGGAAAGGTCCGGTTGGGGTGTGGATTGGCTGTGGGGACAGATTTCGCCGTCCACGGCCGTCCCCAGCACAAGCGAGCGTCGTCCACACGGCGTCCCCAGGCCAAAACAGGGTCTGACCTGCGAACTCGGCGCTTTTCCACAGTATCCACCGGTGCGAAGAACACTATGGAATCTGTAGAGATATCGAAGGCCACAAAACGATCGAGCGGCCCGATCTGGGGAAAACCCCGATCTCGCGCCGGCTTGCCGGACCTGTCAGGCTGTCTTCAGAACGACAGCAACGCTGTCTTTTCCGAAGCACAGGACCATGGCGACGCGACCCGCCCGAAGCGCCACGTCAGGCCCGATGGGCGCACAGCACCTTTGTCCGTGGCAGGATCTGCCTGGCACACAGCCGAAACAGGAGGCACCCAGCGGTGAAGTTTCGCGTCGAGCGCGACGTACTGGCCGAGTCGGTGGCCTGGGCCGCGCGCAGTTTGCCCAGTCGTCCCAGCGTCCCGATCCTTGCCGGCCTTCTGGTCGAGGCCGAGGACGGGCAGATCACCCTGTCCGGCTTCGACTACGAGACCTCGGTCCGGGTGACGGTGCCCGCGCAGGTGGCCGACCCCGGCAAGTGCCTGATCTCCGGCCGGCTCGTCGCCGACATCTCCAAGAGTCTTCCGAACCAGCCCGTGGACATCGCGGTGGACGGCGCGAAGGTCCAGGTCACCTGTGGCAGTTCGCGCTTCACGCTCCAGACGCTTCCCACAGAGGAATATCCGGCCCTTCCGGAGCTTCCGGCGGCCAGCGGCACGGTGAAGGCCGACGTCTTCGCCCAGGCCGTCTCGCAGGTCGTGACGGCGGCCGGCCGTGAGGACACGCTGCCGGTGCTGACCGGTGTCCGGGTCGAGATCGAGGGCTCCACGATCTCGCTGCTGGCCACCGACCGCTACCGGCTGGCGATCCGTGAGCTGGAGTGGAACCCGCAGTCCCCCGATGCCTCGGCCGCGGCGCTGATTCCGGCCCGCGTGCTGTCGGAGACCGCGAAGGCGATGACCGGCTCGGACGTGATCGTCTCGCTGGCCGCACCTGGCACCGGTGACGGCATCGTCGGCTTCGAGGGCGAGGTGGCCGGCGGCAGTCGCCGCGCGACCACCCGGTTGCTGGACGGCGAGTTCCCGAAGGTCCGCGGCATCATCCCGACCGACGCGGCGATCGCGACCCGGGTCCGGATCGACACCGCGACCCTCGTCGAGGCCGTCAAGCGCGTCGCACTCGTTGCGGAGCGCAATGCTCCGGTCCGGCTGACCTTCGAGGACGACACCGTGACGCTCGACGCCGGCAGTGGTGACGAGGCGCAGGCGTCCGAGTCGCTCGAGGCCCGGGTCGTCGGCGAGCCGGTGACCGTAGGCTTCAATCCGACGTACCTGCTCGACGGTCTCGGCGCGATCGGTACGCCGGTTGCGCACCTGGCCTTCACGCAGGCCACGAAGCCGGCCGAACTGACCGGTGTGAGGGACTTCGACGGCGAACCCATCAGCGAGTTCCGCTACGTGCTGATGCCGGTCCGCCTGAACAGCTGAACACCAACAGAACAAGGGGATTCACGATGGAGCTCGGCCTTGTCGGTCTCGGCAAGATGGGCGGCAACATGCGCCAGCGGATCCGGAACGCGGGCCACACCGTGGTCGGGTTCGATCACAACCAGGACATCTCCGACTCCAAGGACCTGGCCGACATGGTCGGCAAGCTCACCGCGTCCGACCAGCCCAAGGTGGTCTGGATCATGGTCCCGGTGCAGGCGATCGACCCGGTCGTCACCGAGCTGGCCGAGCTGCTCTCCCCCGGCGACATCGTGATCGACGGCGGCAACAGCCGCTGGACCGACGACACCCGTCGTGCCGCCCAGCTCGCCGAGAAGGACATCCGCTTCGTCGACTGCGGCGTCTCCGGCGGTGTCTGGGGCCTGGAGAACGGCTACGCGCTGATGTGCGGCGGCGACAAGGCCACCGTCGACACCGTGATGCCGATCTTCGAGGCGCTGAAGCCCGAGGGCGAGTTCGGTTTCGTGCACGCCGGCAAGGTCGGCGCCGGGCACTTCTCGAAGATGGTCCACAACGGCATCGAGTACGGGATCATGCAGGCGTACGCCGAGGGCTACGAGCTGCTCGAGGCGTCGGACATCGTGGAGAACGTGCCGCAGGCGTTCCAGTCCTGGCGTGAGGGCACCGTGATCCGGTCCTGGCTGCTGGACCTGCTGGTGAACGCGCTCGACGACGACAACCACCTGGAGAAGATCAAGGGGTACGCCGACGACTCCGGTGAGGGCCGCTGGACCGTCGAGGCCGCGATCGATCTCGCCGTACCGACGCCGGCCATCGCCGCCGCGCTGTTCGCCCGGTTCTCGTCGCGGCAGGACGACTCGCCGGCGATGAAGGCGATCGCCGCGATGCGGAACCAGTTCGGCGGGCACGCGGTGAAGGGCGCCGAGTCCGCCGACCCGTCGTACGCGACACCGCCGATCAAGCACTGAGGTGTACGTCACCGCCCTGGGTCTGCTCGACTTCCGGTCCTACCAGCAGGCGGAGGTCCAGCTCACTCCGGGCGTGACGTCCTTCGTCGGGCCGAACGGCCACGGCAAGACCAACCTGGTCGAGGCGATCCACTACACCGCGACCCTCGGTTCGCACCGGGTGGCGAACGACGCGCCGCTGGTGCGGGCCGGCGCCACCCGCGCGATCGTGCGGACGGAGATCCGCAGCCAGTACGACCGCGACGTGGTGGTCGAGCTGGAAATCAATCCTGGGAAGGCAAATCGGGCCCGGGTCAACCGTTCGCCGGTGCCGCGGCCACGCGAAGTGCTCGGTCTGCTCCGGACGGTGCTGTTCGCGCCGGAGGATCTCGCGCTGGTGAAGGGCGATCCGTCCGAGCGGCGGCGGTTCCTGGACGAGCTGCTGACGCTGCGGTCACCGCGGATGGCCGGCGTACGGCAGGACTACGACCGGGTGCTCAAGCAACGGAACTCGTTGCTCCGGAGCGCCTCGCAGGCCCGCCGGCAGAACCGCTCCAGTGCCGCCGAGGGCCAGTTGCGCACGCTCGAGGTCTGGGACTCGAACCTCGCGCGCACCGGCTCCGAGCTGCTGGCGACCCGCCTGGAGTTGCTGGAGGCGCTGCGCCCGTTGGTGTCCAGCGCGTACGACGCTGTTGCCCGGGGCAAGGGTGATGCGCGGACTCGAGTACAAGTCGTCCGTACTGCTCGAGCCTGGTGTGGTCTCGCGGGAGCAGCTCGAGGAGGTGCTGCTCGCGGCGGTGCGGGAGAAGCGGCAGGACGAGCTCGATCGTGGTGTGTCGCTGGTCGGTCCGCACCGCGACGACGTCGTACTCGGGCTCGGGGACTTGCCTGCGAAGGGGTACGCGAGTCACGGTGAGTCCTGGTCGTTCGCGCTCGCGCTGCGGCTGGCGTCGTACGACCTGCTGCGAGCGGACGGAGGTGAACCGGTGCTGATCCTCGACGACGTGTTCGCCGAGCTCGACACCCAGCGCCGGGACCGGCTGGCCGAGCTGGTCGCGCCGGCCGAGCAGGTTCTGGTGACCGCGGCGGTCGGCGCGGACGTGCCCGCTGAGCTGAGCGGCGCGCGCTTCGAGGTCGGGTGAAGGGGTCGTTCAGCGTGCCTGAACCCCCGAATTCCTCTGAGAACGGCTCTGAGAGCGCCGCGCACAGCGATCGAGCCGGAGCACGACAAGCAAGGGCTGGACCTGGCGAAGTCGCTGGCGGGCCGGCTGAAGCAGCAGGCGGCGAAGGGCGGCATCATGCCGGTCAAGCGCCGCCGGCGGCCGCGGATCGGCGGCGCCCAGATCAGCAGCGCCCGCCCCGACGACCGCGACCCGCAGAAGCTGACCAACACCCTCGGCCGGCTGATGCGCGACCAGGGCTGGGAGGTCGACGTCGCCGTCCACGGCGTGATGGCCCGCTGGCCGTCGATCGTCGGCCCGGAGATGGCCGAGCACTGCAAACCGGAGTGCTACGACGACACCGTGCTCACCGTCCGCACGTCTCGACCGCCTGGGCGACCCAGCTCAACCTGCTGGCCCCCGACCTGCTCCGCCGGCTGAACGCCGAACTCGGCGAAGGCACCGTCACCCTGGTCAAGGTCCAGGGCCCGAACACCACAGCTGGCGCAAGGGCCCCCGCACTGTCCGCGGCGGCCGCGGCCCCCGCGATACCTACGGCTGACAGCCTGAGTTGCTGGGAGGACCCGGCCCTCCCCTAGGATCAGGCGCGATGCGCACGCTCGTTGACGGCTTTCGCGAGATGGTCCACCTGATCGGAGACACCTTCCGGCTCTGGTGGCGCAACCTGCTGCCCATGGCCACCTGGTGCCTCGCCGGCTTCGTCGGCTTCACGGTGTGCATCGCAGGGCGCGATCTGGCTGGCCAGCACCAGCACTCGAGTCTCGGCACCGGCCTGTTCTCGGTCGGCGTACTGATGCAGATCACCGCGGCGGTCGGCATGATCCGGACCTGTGCGATGTCGCTCTACCGCTGGCGGGACGCGGCGAGCGAACAAGGCCGAGGAGACCTCGGACCCGACGCAGCGTGGCCTGCTGGAGTTGCTGGCGGTCACGCTGCTGCCGCTGGTCGCGGTCTGGTCGGCGTGGGGATTCTTCGACGAGCAGGTCAGCCAGCTGAGCGCGACCTCCTGGTCCAGAACGGGTCGCAGCCCGGCTCGTCGTTCTTCAAGCTCGGCAATCACAACTGGCACGGCTACCTGCCGGCGCTCGTCGTACTGCTGGTGCTCCGCCGGGTGTTCCAGGCGATCGACGACCGGTGGCCGAGCCGTCCGGTCAAGTTCGCCCAGGTCTGGGCCGAGGCCTTCTTCGTGCTGCTGACCGTTCGTGATCACGCCGTTCGCGATCAGCCGACGGCAAGGAGTGGTTCAAGGACCGCAGCTTCTGGTACTGGTCGCTGGACTGGTGGGACGGCCTCAAGGGCTTCTTCGAGAAGATCCACATCCCGATCCCGGCCGGTATCGAGTTCCTCTGGGGCTTCTTCTGGGAGTCGCTCTGGCCGCTGTTCAAGCTGGGCGTCGCCGAGCCGCTGACCTGGCTGGCGATCACCACCGTCGTCTTCGGCCACCGGGTGCTGTCCAGCGGTGGTGTCTTCAGCGGTACCCGGCTGGAGCGCCGGCTCGGCGCGCACGCCGAGCAGCAGCAGGCGCCGCAACGCGGCCGGCTGGTCGGCCTGACCTACAAGGCGCCGGACCTGCTGCTGGCGGGCGTGCGGGAGAAGTTCTATCCCGCGCTCAACGCGTTCCGCCTGCTGGTCCGGGTCGGACCGGTGTTCCTCGGCGTGGTCTGCCTCGTCTACACGTTCTGGGTGCTCGGCAACGACTGGGCCTTCGTGTTCTTCCAGCGGCTGATCGGGCATCCACGGACAGCACTGGGGCCTGATGAACCATGAGATCGCCAGCTTGATCCAGTCGCTGCTCTTCGAGCCGCTGCGGATCGCGCTTGCTGGCAGCCGCGTTCGACCTGTGCATCTCGGTCGGCAACGAGCGTCGCGCCGAGGCGACGGCGATCGCCGAGGCGAAGGCGCCGCCGGCCAAGCAGCCGGCTCCCGCCAACGCCTGATCTTGCTCGCGCGTCCCGTCAGGGAGTGATCAGTACCCGTCGGTGGATGTAGAAGTCCTCGACGGTCAGACCGATCAGGTTCGGTACGTCGTTCTTCGGGACGATGTAGACCTTGGCGACCTTGCCCGGCTTGTCCATCGTGAACGGGTGGTCGTCGTCGCCGCAGTAGGTCGGCAGCGGATAGCCGGTCGCCTGCGTGTCGTCCCACAGGTTGCCCTTGCTGTCCCGCAGCTTCGCATCGCAGCTGAATCCCTGGTCGTCGAGCTGGAGACCCTTGCGCGGCGTCACCGTGAGGGTGGCCAGCACGAAGATCGAACCGGCCGGAGCGTCGAGCTCGATCGCCTCGCCGTCCTCGTTGAGGATCGACGTGTAGGCCTTCATCGAGTCCAGCTTCCACTCGATGGACTGGACGGTCACCGGGCCCTTGCTGATGACCTCGTCGATCCGGCCCTGCTTGTACAGGTCCTCGTCGTCGCTCACATAGGGACGGACCACGGTAAACACCCCCAGGCCCATCAGAGCGACCATCAGCGAGAGCTGAACGGTCAGCCGGCTGGCCCGGCTCGCGAGGTTCACGACGCCACCCGGGTGACGTCGTCGTTGATCACGTACTGATCGACGGCCCCGTCGACCATCTGCTGCGCGATGGCCTCGGTCGGTATTCCGAGATCGACGCGGAGCTCGGAGTTGTACACGTTGAAGAACATCGACGGCCTGAGTCTCAGGGTGAGGCCCTTCAGATCGGCCGGGTTGGCCTCGAACACGACGGTCCCGGTGCTGGCGAAGCCGGCGTCCGGAAAGTCGATCCTGCTCTCGGTCGGGTCGCTGACCTTGGTGTAGACACTGCCGCCGTCGGTGATCAGTGTCGGGTTGAACGAATCGGGGTCCTTCACGCCGCGGACCGCATCCCACTCGACCGCGACGAAGACGCCGTTGGTCTCGAACGGCTTGTCGTCGTCACTCGCGTCGGCCTGGATGATCGTCTTGGCGAACTTGATCCGGGTGACTTTCATCGTCGATCCGCTGCCCGCGTACGGGAGCGCTTCACCGATGGTGCCGTGCACGACCTTCAGGTTCTGGTCCTCGCCCAGCACGTTCTCGGGGCCTGCCAGCCGGGTCACGCCGCCGAGCAGGACGAACAGGACACCCACCAGGATGGTCGCGGGGCGGTAGAGCTTCATCCGTTCTTCCCGTCGTCGACAACAACGGTCGGCTTGAGCTGGACGACGGCAGCGGGGGTCTCGTGCTGCCAGTACGGCTTCTCGCTCAGTCCGAGTGAGCCGTTGTCGGCCTCGTAGTGCTCCTCGTAGACCCCGATCTCGACCATGTCCGCGGCGAAATCCGGAGCGACCTCGAACTTGGTGCTGCACTCCGAGGGCGGCAGCCCGTAGACCAGGTCCCAGTGCAGGGCACCTTGGCACTCACCGCCGTTGGAGTCGATCAGGTCTTCGCCCCCGCCCGGCACGAACACGAGCAGGTCGCTGCTCACCGACTCACTCGTGTGTTCCTCGGAGTCGATGTTCTTGGCGGTGAAGTACACCCGCAACGTGGTCTCGGCCGCGCTGTATTCGGTCTTCGGCTTCCGGACGATCTCCGCCTTGGTGAAGCCGAACTCGAACCGGCCGGCCGTCACCGTCGCCGGGGCCGTCAGGGTCGGGACCACTCGGCCCTTCTTCTCCTTCCAGCCGCCGGTCGCCAGGATCACCAGGGCCGCAGCCACGATGAGGGCGATCAGCAGCAACCAGATCCGCCGGTGCCGGTGAATCACCCGGTCGGCGATCATCGCGTCGATGACCTCGTCGAGACTTTCCACGGCTGCGATCCTAAGGGGCGGTGGGTGCGCGCCGGGCACCCGTCGTCCCTGGCCGCCCCGAACGGGCCCGAGCGGTCTGGACCGGTGAGTGCCGGAACGGTCAGTGGCGAAACTGCCGGAGGCCACTGAGTGCCCGTGAGCGCTTTCTGGCCCCCCACCCGCGAGAGGGGACATGGAGATGAGGGAGAAAAGACGCCCTGAGGTGAGTTTCGGGCGGCTGGTGGCCGGTTCTGCTTCGCTCGACAGGTAGAATGGACGGAGTAGAGCGAGCCGCGCCTCTGCCATCACCGTAGAGGGCGGCTCAACTGTGCCGCGATGCCTCGCGAACGCGGGGTCCGAGGAGGACAACAGCCGGTGACCGACGAGCCGACCGAGATCGACGCCAACCAGTCCGCCGACCCCATCGGCACCGCCGCATCCAGCGAGGAACTCCCCGCGATGCTCGACGCCATCCCGTCGAACGTCGTCGAGCGCGAGTACGACGCGAGCGCGATCCAGGTGCTCGAGGGTCTGGACGCGGTGCGCAAGCGTCCGGGGATGTACATCGGGTCCACCGGTGAGCGCGGTCTGCACCACCTCGTCACGGAGGTGGTCGACAACGCCGTCGACGAGGCGATGGCCGGGTTCGGCGACCGGATCGTCGTCACCCTGCTGCCCGACGGCGCGGTCAAGGTCGAGGACAACGGCCGCGGTATCCCGGTCGACATCGTCGAGTCCGAGGGCAAGCCGGCCGTCACCGTCGTACTGACTGTTCTGCACGCCGGCGGCAAGTTCGGCGGCGGCGGGTACAAGGTGTCCGGTGGTCTGCACGGCGTCGGTGTGTCCGTCGTGAACGCGCTCTCCACCCGGCTCAAGGTCGACGTGAAGCTGAAGGGCAAGCTGTACACGCAGTCCTTCACGCACGGCGTCCCGGACGAGGACCTCGCTGAAGTCGGTACGTCGGAGTCGAACGGGACCACCGTGACGTTCTGGGCGGACGAGGACATCTTCGAGACCACGACGTACTCGTACGAGACGCTGGCGACCCGGTTCCGCGAGATGGCCTTCCTGAACAAGGGCCTCGAGATCGTGATCCGCGACGAGCGTCCGGACCACACCGAGGACGGTCACCCGGTCGAGCAGGCGTTCAAGGCCGACAACGGCCTGGTCGACTACGTGAAGTACCTGACCGGCATCCGCGAGACCGTGCACCGCGACGTGATCTCGTTCGAGGCCGCGGCCAACGGCGAGAACAGCATGAGCCTCGAGGTCGCGCTGCAGTGGAGCGGCTCGTTCCAGGAGTCCGTGCACACCTTCGCGAACGCGATCAACACGCACGAGGGCGGCACCCACGAAGAGGGCTTCCGGGCCGCGCTCACCTCACTGGTCAACTCGTTCGGCGAGGACCAGGGCATGATCAAGAAGAAAGAGGACAGGCTCACCGGTGACGACATCCGGGAGGGCCTGACCGCGATCATCTCGGTCAAGCTCGCCGAGCCGCAGTTCGAGGGCCAGACGAAGACCAAGCTCGGCAACACCGAGGTGAAGGGCTTCGTCCAGCGGGTCGTGAACGACCGGCTGGGCGCCTGGTTCGAGCAGAACCCGGCCGAGGGCCGCGAGATCATCCGCAAGGCGACCGCGGCGGCGAGCGCCCGGATCGCGGCCCGCAAGGCCCGCGACCTGGCCCGCAACCGCAAGGGCCTGCTGGGTGGCGGCGGCCTGCCGGGCAAGCTGGCCGACTGCCAGTCGACCAACCCGGAGGAGTGCGAGGTCTACATCGTCGAGGGTGACTCGGCGGGCGGCTCCGCGAAGGGCGGCCGGGACCCGAAGTTCCAGGCCATCCTGCCGATCCGGGGCAAGATCCTGAACGTCGAGAAGGCCCGGATCGACAAGGTCCTGCAGAACAACGAGGTCCAGGCGATCATCTCCGCGCTCGGCACCGGGATCCACGAGGACTTCGACGAGGAGAAGCTGCGGTACCACAAGATCGTGATCATGGCCGACGCCGACGTCGACGGCCAGCACATCCGGACGCTGCTGCTGACCCTGCTGTTCCGCTTCATGCGCCCGCTGATCGAGCTCGGTCACGTGTACGCCGCGCAGCCGCCGCTGTACAAGATCCGCTGGAGCAACCAGCCCGACGAACTCGCGTACACCGACCGCGAGCGCGACGGACTGCTCGAGGCCGGCTACGAGGCGGGCAAGAAGCTGCCCAAGGAGAACCCGATCCAGCGCTACAAGGGTCTGGGCGAGATGAACGCGAACGAGCTGTGGGACACCACGATGGACCCGGCCAACCGGGTGCTGCTGCAGATCACGCTGGACGACGCGATCCGCGCCGACGAGACGTTCCAGACGCTGATGGGCGACGACATCGAAGCGCGGCGCAGTTTCATTCAGCGCAACGCCAAGGACGTCCGCTTCCTCGACATCTGATCTCGCTGCTGCTCACCGACGTACTGATCTGAACGGGACTTTTTCATGACCGAGACCCCCACCACGCCGGGCCACGACCGCGTCGAGCCCCTCGACCTGCAGACCGAGATGCAGCAGTCGTACCTCGACTACGCGATGGCGGTCATCGTCGGCCGCGCGCTGCCCGAGGTCCGCGACGGCCTCAAGCCGGTGCACCGCCGCATTCTTTATGCGATGTACGACGGCGGTTACCGGCCGGACCGTGGTTTCAACAAGTGCTCCCGCGTCGTCGGTGACGTCATGGGTCAGTACCACCCGCACGGCGACTCGGCGATCTACGACACCCTGGTCCGGCTGGCGCAGCCGTGGGTGATGCGGGCGCCGCTGATCCAGGGGCAGGGCAACTTCGGTTCACCGGGTAACGACCCGGCCGCCGCCATGCGGTACACCGAGTGCCGGATGGCGCCGCTGGCGATGGAGATGGTCCGCGACATCGACCAGGAGACGGTCGACTTCCGGCCCAACTACGACGGCAAGTCGCAGGAGCCGGTGATCCTGCCGGCCCGCTTCCCGAACCTGCTGGTCAACGGCTCGTCCGGGATCGCGGTCGGTATGGCGACGAACATCCCGCCGCACAACCTGCGTGAGGTCGCGGCCGCGGTCGACTGGGCGCTGGAGCACCCGGAAGCGACCCGCGAAGAGCTGCTCGACGCCTGTTTCCAGTACATCAAGGGCCCGGATTTCCCGAACGGCGCGCTGATCGTCGGCTACAAGGGCATCGACGACGCCTACCGCACCGGCCGGGGCTCGGTCACGATGCGCGCGGTCGTCGACATCGAGGAAGACGCCAAGGGCCGGACCAGCCTGGTCGTCACCGAGCTGCCGTACATGGTCAACCCGGACAACCTGGCGCTGAAGATCGCCGAACTGGTGAACACCGGCAAGATGAGCGGCATCGCCGACATCCGTGACGACAGCTCGTCGCGGACCGGTCAGCGACTCGTCATCGTGCTGAAGCGGGACGCTCAGCCGCGCGTCGTACTGAACAACCTCTACAAGCACACGCCGCTGCAGGACACCTTCGGCTGCAACATGCTCGCGCTCGTCGACGGCGTACCGCGCACGCTCAGCGTGGACCTGTTCATCAGCCACTGGATCGACCACCAGATCGAGGTCATCCAGCGGCGGACCCGCTTCCGTCTGCGCGAGGCGGAGAAGAGCGCGCACATCTACCGCGGGTACGTGAAGGCGCTGGACGCCCTCGACGAGGTGATCGCGCTGATCCGGCGCAGCCCGGACGTGGACGAGGCCCGCACCGGCCTGATCCAGCTGCTGGAGATCGACGAGATCCAGGCGCAGGCGATCCTGGACATGCAGCTGCGCCGGCTGGCCGCCCTGGAGCGGCAGAAGATCATCGAGCGGTTGCAGGAGCTCGAGGCGGTCATCGCCGACCTCGAGGACATCCTGGCCAGCCCGGAGCGGCAGCGGTCGATCGTCAAGGACGAGCTCGCCGAGATCGTCGACAAGTACGGCAACGACCGGCGGACCGAGATCATCGCGGCCGACGGCGACCTGTCGGTGCAGGACCTGGTGCCGGACGAGGAGGTCGTCGTCACGATCTCCCGTGGCGGCTACGCGAAGCGGACCAAGACCGACCTGTACCGGACGCAGAACCGGGGCGGCAAGGGCGTCCGTGGCGCGCAGTTGCGGGCCGAGGACGAGATCAACCACTTCTTCGCCACCACGAACCATCACTGGATGCTGTTCTTCACCACCAAGGGCCGCGTCTACCGCGCCAAGGTGTGGCAGCTGCCCGAGTCCGCGCGGGACGCGAAGGGTTCGCACGTCGCCGGCCTGCTCTCGTTCCAGCCGGACGAGGAGATCGCGCAGGTGCTGACGCTGCGCGACTACGAGCAGTCCGACTACCTGGTGCTCGCGACCAAGAAGGGCCTGGTCAAGAAGACGGCCCTGCGCGACTACGACTCGGCGCGGCAGAGCGGCATCATCGCGGTCAACTTCCGCGAGGACGACGACGAGCTGATCGGCGCCGACCTGGCCACCGCCGAGGACGACCTGCTGCTGGTGTCCCGGAAGGGCCAGTCGATCCGCTTCACCGCGAACGACGAGCAGCTGCGGCCGATGGGCCGGGCCACCTCCGGCGTCACCGGGATGAAGTTCCGGTCCGGCGACGAGGTGCTGTCGATGTCGGTGATCCGGGCCGGCTCGGAGGAGGACACGCAGTTCGTCTTCACGGTCACCGACGCCGGGTACGCGAAGCGGTCGAAGATCTCGGAGTACCGGCAGCAGGGCCGTGGCGGTCTCGGCATCAAGGCGGTCAAGCTGAACGACGAGCGCGGCTCGCTGGTCGGCGCGATCATCGTCGTCGACGAGGACCAGGTGCTGGCGATCAAGGCCAGCGGTCAGGTCGTCCGCAGCCGGGTCGACAGCGTCCCGGTCAAGGGCCGCGACACGATGGGCGTCCGGTTCGCCGGCGTCGGCGAGTCCGACGCGGTGGTCGCGATCGCCCGGAACACCGATCTGACCGTCGTCGGGGAGGAATCGGAAGCCGCCGAGGAGGGTACTGTCGCTGAAGGTGCCCAGAATGTGGACGGAGCGACAACCGAATCCACCTCTGAGAGCGTCCAGAATGATGAAGAGCGTTCGACGGACGTGGACGGCGCGGCTACCGTCGAAGACGACGAAGCCGGCCAGGAGGGTGACTGATGACCAACCGCGCGAGGCCGACATGGCCTGAAGGTGCGGCCGACAGCTCCAAATCCCCGCGCCCCGCGCAGGGTGGGACGCCGTCAGCTGCCCCGGCCAACCCGGCTTCCAACGGTCGTTCCAACGGCGCTCCCGGCGCCAACGGCCAGAGGACAGGTACGCCGAACGGCCAGCGGCCGTCCGAGTACCGCCCGCAGGCCCAGGGGTCCGCACCGGTGCGGCCGCCGCAGCCCGCCCCGAGTACTCCTGGTCGCCCGGAGCCGTGGAACCCTCCCTCGGTCGTCACGCCGGTCGGCGGCACCCCGTCGTACGGCGGGAACGAGGCGAAGACCGAGTCGTTCGGTGACCGGATGAGCTCGGCGCGGCAGGCCGTCCTCGACAAGGCCGCCGCGGTGAAGTCCGACAAGGCGGATCGGGCCGAGGCCAAGCAGGAGCGGCTCGCCGAGAAGGACGCCAAGGCATCGGGCCGGCCGCAGACGCGGAAGGCGCGCCTGCGGATGTCCCGGATCGACCCGTGGTCCGTGATGAAGACAGCGTTCCTGCTGGCGATCGCGTTCGGGATCGTGACCTGGGTCGCAGTCTTCATCGTCTGGTCCGCGATCGGCGCGGCCGGGGTGTTCGACAACATCAACTCGACCGTCCAGGAAGTCCTCGGGACCCCGGCGGGCGAGCCGTTCCGGGTCGAGAACTACGTCAACACCGGCAAGGTGATGGGCTTCACCACGCTGCTGGCGTGCGCCGACGTACTGATCATCACGGCGCTCGCGACCCTCGGATCGTTCCTCTACAACATCGCCGCGACGCTCCTCGGCGGCCTCGAAGTCACGCTGGCGTCGGAGGACTGACCAGGCACCTCCCGTTCCGGCCGGACCTGCTCCAGGCCCGGCCGGAACCGGTTTGGGAGTAGGGCACTTGGTGCGGTAATCTCTCCCGGGTTCGACACCGCAGTACGCGGGCCTATAGCTCAGACGGTTAGAGCGCTGCCCTGATAAGGCAGAGGTCACTGGTTCAAGTCCAGTTAGGCCCACCCTCACGTTGTTTTCGAAGCCATATCCGAGGAGTCTCCAGTGCTGAGAAAGATCCTGCTGGTGCTGCTGGCCGGCGTCGGTGGATACTTCGTGTACAAGAAGACCCAGCAGTCCCGCGCCGAGAAGGACCTCTGGGCCGAGGTCGCCGACCCGGTAACCCCGGGCCACTGACCACCCCAACGGGGGCGTAGCTCAACTGGCAGAGCACTGCCTTTGCAAGGCAGGGGTTAGGGGTTCAAGTCCCCTCGTCTCCACCAACCGCCGGTTGCTCCTGAGCAACCGGCGTTCGTGTGCACTACGGGTTCGCGGACTGTGGTCGGCCCACCGCGGTGCTACGAGCGACTCCGCCGTCGCCGGCGCCGCTCGTGATGATCAAGCGGAAACGGCGAGTTCTCCCAATCCATTTTTCGCAGTTTTGGGCCGCAACTTCAAGACTTATGTTTCGGCGTCCAGCGGCGCAGACTCGTGTCCGCACAGCTGACGACTCGGCGCTCGGCTGGCGGAAGGAAGAGGTTCAACAACTGTGACCGCACCCATGCGTCTGACGTGGCCCAACTGCCTCAACGTCCGCGATCTCGGTGGTTTACCCACGAGTGACGGTCGCCAGATCGGTTCTGGCGCGTTGATCCGTTCCGACAACCATTCACGGTTGACAGAGGCCGGCGTCCAAGCGGTGCGGGGGGCTTCTGTGAGCCGCATCATCGACGTACGGACTCCCCCGGAGTGCGAAGGTGACCCGTCACCCTTCGCATCAGACCCTCTCTACCGCAACATGCCGCTCTCCAACGCAGACGATCCCTACGATCCGACGCAGAGCATCGACCAGCAGTATGTGGCGATGCTCGACCTCCACCCCGAGCTGTTCGCCGCCGCAGTCGGGGCGATCGCCGATGCGCCCGGCGGTGGAGTCGTCGTCCATTGCCATGCCGGAAAGGACCGTTCCGGGACCGTGGTCGCACTGGCCCTGAGCCTCGCCGGCGTACCGACTGAATGCGTCGCCGCCGACTACGCCGTCCTGGACGACCGCATGCGCGACCACTTCGACGAACAGCTCCTCCTCATCGACGATCCCACCGAGCGGAGCCAGGTGGCTGAGTCCTTCACCGCCCGGCCGGAGACGATGCTCGCAGCACTCAAGCACCTCGAAGACAGGTATGGCGGGGTTGAGCCGTACCTTCGTCACGGAGGTCTGAGCGACAACCAGGCCAACGCGCTAAGCGCCCGACTCATCGAATGACGGGACCTGACAGTAGGGCAGGTCCGTGCCCTCCGCGTGCCCGAGCCAGCACCGCGCTTTCGGTGGAGTCGTAGCCTCGTTCCTCATGACAGAGCCAACTCAGGTAGTCCGCATTCGAGACGCGGCGCCCGGCGACGGCGATGCGCTTGCGGAGCTGCATGCCCGGTCGAGGGCTGTGTATTACGGTGCCGGCGGCCATGACGTGGCAGCGGTTCCTGATGAGGGGTACCGGAAGGCGTGGCGCGAGATGGTGGTGGATTCTCGACTCGCCGTCCTAGTAGCTGTCTTGGGCGAGGACATCGTTGGTGTGATCACGCTGGATGCCAACGGAGCGTTTCCGACCAATGCGCCTCACGAGACGCGCGTCCGGCTCGTCGGGATCTTCGTCGAGCCAGGCCGGTGGTCGAACGGCGTTGGTACTGCCCTGATGGGACGCTTCGTCTCCCTCGCACGCCAGGCTGATGCGGTGGGCGAGGTGGATGTCTGGGAGCGGAACTCTCGTGCCATCCGGTTCTACGAGCGACACGGCTGGACCCGCGACGGAACGTCGCGTCCCGGGCCAGCTGGGGCGGACTACGTCGGCTTCGTACACCTGCCATGACCGGGCATGGGAATCGAGATCCTTCACCCACGGGCAGCGGGTGTTGCGGACGCCCTCAGCGCGTTCCGTTGCAGGCCTTCGCGCTGAACTGCTCGTCGGACTGGACGGTGTCCACGGTCTCGGTCCTTGTCAGGGTCGTAGGTCTGGGTCAGCACTTGACCGGGCTTCAAGGTGGAGAGCTGCTTCAGCGTGAAATCAACATGGCCTGTGAACCACGTGTTGTCGTGCGTCCACCCATAGGCGGTGTAGACGACACGCGGCCTCAATGCCTCAGAAGGGCCCACTTGGGACCACGACCGGGATGGCTTGACGGTGTTCAGCATCGCGTCCACCGCAGTCGTTGGCGTCACTGGCGAAACCGCGTCCCAGCGAGCGACTGAGACCGTGGACTGGTCCCCCGGTGGGTCTGCCTTGCCGCGAGCGCGGAAGATCGTCACACCATCGATGTGGTCGTTGCACAGAGCGAACACGATCACCGGCCGAGCCTGCGCATCGACGCTGATACCAGTCACCCCAGCACCCGCAACGGTCTCGCACCCGGCCAAGGACGTCAATCGACACGGCCGCCAACAAGCCGGCTGCCGCAATGGCTCGCCGGCCGCCCCACCCCCACGAACGAAGAGACAGCACGAGGCAAAACCTCGCACAGATCATTTCGCCGCGGCTTGGCCGTCATCGAAATGCAACGTCGGTCAGGCGGACTCGGGTGGGGTGTTCCACTCGTAGTAGTCGGGGTCTGGGTCGGTTGTGAAGCGGACGGCGTTGATTGTTGTTTGCCCGTTGATCCAGGCTTTGGAGATTCTGTGGCCGCCGTCCATCAGGCGGCCGTCGGCGGACAGGATGACTGGGTAGCTGAGGTCGGCTTTCTGGATGAGGGCGGCGTGGTGGGCGACCATTCGGCAGGTGACGGGCCTGCCGCCGAACCAGCAGTCCTCGTCGAACTCGCGGATTTCGTCGATCGGTACGGATTCGACAGGAAGGCCTTCGGACAACTTCCACAGGCGTTCGGTCAGGTAGAAAGCCCGACCGCCGGGCACGAGGCGTGAGTGCTTTTCAGGCATCGGGTGATTATCCCCCGTGATCCTGTCCACAGGCTTGCCCACAGGGGTGAACAAGTTAGTCCAGGGCCGCGGCCTTGCGGAGGAGAACTGAGCGTTCGGGGTGGTTGGTGCAGAGGCGGGCTGCCAGTTCGAGTTCGGCGCGGGCCTCGGAGTGGCGGCCGAGGCGGG
Source organism: uncultured Actinomycetota bacterium (assembly GCA_963822475.1). Classification (GTDB taxonomy): domain Bacteria; phylum Actinomycetota; class Actinomycetes; order Propionibacteriales; family Kribbellaceae; genus Kribbella. The sequence continues at coordinate 867,740 of CAWGHT010000003.1, read as the reverse complement.
TCAGTAGTTCGCCGCGCACGGTCGGGACCAGGTGTGAGCCGGGGAGTCGGTCCAAGGCGACCAGTTCGTCCACGATCTCCAGGGCCTGGGCCGGACCTGAGGCCATGGCTACGGCGACGGCTCGGTTGAGCTCGACCACCGGGGAGGGCGCAACGCGGCCGAGCGCTTCGTAGAGCAGCGACGATCCGGTCCCAGTCGGTCTCCTCGACCGACGGCGCCGAGGCGTGGGCGGCGGCGATCGCGGCCTGCAGGCCGTACGGGCCGAAGCCGCGGGGCGATGCCTTGACCAGCGCGGCCAGCCCACGGCGAATCGCCGACAGGTCCCAGCGGCGCCGGTCCTGGTCCTCCAGCAGGATCGGCGAACCGTCCGGGCTGGTCCGGGCCGGGAAGCGCGCGGCCGTCAACTCGAACAACGCCAGCAGACCGTGCACCTCCGGCTCGTCCGGTTGCAGCGCGGCCAGCGTGCGGGCCAGCCGGATCGCCTCGTACGCGACGTCCGGGCGCACCAACCGCTCGCCCGACGTGGCCGTCGACCCCTCGGTGAAGATCACGTAGAGCACGCTGAGCACGCCGGCCAATCGCTCCCGGCGCTCGTCCGCCGCCGGCAGTTCGAACGGCACCCCGGCCGCGGCGATCGTCTTCTTGCCCCGGGTGATGCGGGCCTGCACGGTCGGCACGGGTACGAGGAACGCGCGGGCGATCTCCTCGCTGGACAGGCCGCCGACCACGCGCAGGGTCAGTGCCACCTGGGACTCGCGGGAGAGCACCGGGTGGCAGCTGATGAACATCAGCGCCAGTACGTCGTCGTCGATCCTGTCCGGGTCGATCTCGTCGTCGACCACTCGGCGCCGTCGCGAGCAGCGCGTACCTGTCCTTCAGGGCGGTCCGGCGGCGGATCGCGTCGATCGCCCGCCGCCGGGCCGTGGCCATCAGCCAGCCGGCCGGACTGGCCGGGGCGGCAACCGGCCACGACACCAGTGCCTCGGCCACCGCCTCCTGAGCCGCATCCTCGGCCAGCCCGAAATCGCCGGTGAACCGGGTCAGCGCGGCGACGATCCGCGCCGACTCGATCCGCCAGACGGCCTCGACGCCGGCCGTATCCATCAGCCGTGCTCTCGCGGTACGCGTCTCCTTGACGAACTTCGCGCTGTCCTGCGGGACCTCGTCCTCGCCGGGCACCCGCCGTACCTCGATCTTGGACCCGGGCACCGCCGGGACCCGCTTGGCCCACTCGACCGCCTCCTGCTTCGAGGCGACGTCGAGCACGAAGTAGCCCCCGAACAGTTCCTTGGTCTCGCCGTACGGCCCGTCGGTGACGATCGGCGCCTCGTCGGTGAACTGCACCACGACGCCCTGGGCCGGATCGTCCAGCCCTTCGGCCGCGACGTACACGCCGGCCTTGTCCATCTCCTCGATGAACTGGCGGGTCGTGGTCATCATCTCGTCGATGTTGGCCATCATGGCCGCGTTCGTCTCGTCGGTGCCCCGCATGATCAGCATGTACTGCGCCATCACGTACTCCTTGTCCGACGGGGCCGCCTCTCGACCCTCGCACCCCCAGGTCGAACGAGCGGCCCGCGGATCGACACGGCTCCGAAAAAACTTCCCCCGCTCCCAAGCATGCCGCACAGATTGGTCTGTGGGATGGTGTCGGATTGGGGTGCTGTGTTCGTGGAGTTGGTGTGGCGGCCGTTCGGGTTGCTGCGCCGAGAGGAGACGACAGTGGCTGAGTATGTGATCGCGTTCAACGACGAGTGGGTGCCGGATCAGACGGCGGACGACCTGCGGACGAAGAGTGCCGGTGGGATGGCGGTGATCGCGGAGATGCAGGAGGCCGGGGTCTTCGTCTTCAGCAACGGCGGGATCGACGCCTCCACCGCGATCTGCAGCGTCGAGGCGAAGGACGGTGAGCCGATCTTCAGCGACGGGCCGTACGTCGAGACCAAGGAGCACCTCGGTGGTCTCTGCGTCGTCGACGTACCGGACGACGAGACGGCGCGCTACTGGGCCGGCCGCCTGGCCGTCGTACTCAACTGGCCGCAGGAGATCCACCGCTTCCCCGGCCGCGAACGCCACAACCGCCCGACCGAATCCGCCTGAACCTCGCGGGGTGGGCGAGCTGCCCACCCCGCGGCAGGTACAAACTCGCTGGCCAAGATGCCGGGCCGTAGGTAGCCTCGCCGGGTGTCGATCTGGAGTGTGCCTGAGCGGGTCGAGCCGCCGAACAATCCGGTCGACGAGCGGGCCGCGCTCGAAGATCGTCTCGAGTTCCAGCGGACGACGTTGCTGCTGAAGTGCGGCGGGCTGACGCCGGAGCAGTTGGTGCTGCGGTCGGTGCCGCCGTCGTCGATGTCGCTGCTCGGTCTGGTTCGGCATCTGTCCGGGGTCGAGGCCTGGTTCCATGAGTACGACGATCAACCGGATCACCTGTACTTCTGGGACTACGTGCCGGGGGCGGCCCGCGGATTCGACGCCGACGTCGCACGTGCGGCCGATGACCTGGCCAGCTACCAGGCGAGTGTCGCCCGATCGCGTGCGGCCGTGGCAGGTCTCGGTCTCGACGAAGTCAGCCCGGGCGAGGATTACACGTTGCGGTGGATCTACCTGCACATGATCGAGGAGTACGCGCGCCACAACGGGCACGCGGATCTTCTCCGCGAGCGCATCGACGGCGCTACGGGCGAATAGCTGTCAGTTGGTGAAGGCCCAGGACGCCATCAGGGGGAACTCGGCCCGCCAGAAGGGGTCGCCGTGGTCGCCCTCGCGTTCGGTGATGACCACGTCGGCGTCGGCGTCGCGGAGGGCGTCGGCCCAGTGGGCGGCGTTCTCCATGAACCACGGTTCGAGGGTGCCGGCGACCAGGTACGCGCGTGGGAGCGGGCTCGGCATGACCTCCGGCGGACGGTAGCCGCCACCAGGTGAGGCGGCGAAGATCGCGCCGTAGATGTCCGGGTGGCGAACACCCATCGCCAGGGCGAGTTCTGCGCTCGCCGAGACGCCGCACACCGCGGTCCGTTCGGCCGGCAGGGCGACGCCGAAGCGCGATCGCACCCAGTCGCGGACGTCCTCGACGAAGAATTTCTCGTGCGCCGCGAACCGTTCCGCGTTGAACGACGGCGAGTACTCCTCGATCCGCACCATCTCGTCGGTGTCGTCCGTACGGTACGCACCGACCACCATCGTCGGCGGTACGTCGGCCTGCTCGAGATCCACGCCCCACTCGGTGATCAGCTGGCCGTCACCCGCGAACACGATGGCCTCGGGTGGATCCGCTGGTACGTAGACGGCCACCTGCCGCCCGCCGTCGTACTCGAAGGTCTCGGTGACGAGTTCTCCCATGAGCTCACCGTTCCAGTGGGCAATGTGTCGCGAGGGCTGCGTCGATCGGGCACAGATCGGTCAGCGGCTCGCCTGGGTTCCACCAGACAGCCTCTGACATCTCGTCGTTCGGCGCGAACGGCCGGGGCGTGTCGACGTACCCGCGATAGATGGCCAGGAACTCCAACCGGTTGTCGGGCGCGACCCGGATCTTCGCCACCCCGGCGAAGTCGAGCGAGTCCGCCCGCTGACCACTCTCTTCATCGAGCTCCCGTACGGCGGCCTCGCGAGCTGACTCCCCCGGATCGATCATGCCGCCGGGCAGCTCCCAGCCCTGATGGAACCGGTTGAAGACCATCAAGCACTTCTGACCCCACCAGAGCACCACGAGCGAGGCGGTCAGCGGGACGGAGGGGTCCAGGCTGCTGAGGTCCTCCTCGTGGAGGCGGTCGAAGGTGAGGAGCACGGAGCCGTCGGTGTTCTGGACCGGGAGGTCGTACATGGGTGATGAGTGTTGCAAGACTGGTGGCGTGAGTGAAATGGATTTCAGTGGTTATCAGGAGGCGGCGGCGCGGACCGGGGGGCTCGTTGCGACCGATCATCCGATCGTGTACCCGACCTTGGGGCTGGTGAACGAGGCGGGCGAGGTCGCCGGGAAGGTGAAGAAGATCTTCCGGGATCGGCAGGGCGTGATCACCGACGCGGACCGGCAGGCGCTGACGCTCGAGTTGGGTGACGTGCTCTGGTACCTGTCCGAGCTGTGCACCAGGCTCGAGATCCGGCTCGAGGACGTTGCCGAGCACAACATCGCCAAGCTGGCAGACCGGGCGTCCCGCGGTGTCCTCGGAGGCGACGGCGACCTGCGCTAGTGCTCGATCAGGCCGCCTGCTTCGACGGGCGGGACGTGGCCGGTGGGTGGGTGGGACTGGGCCAGGGCGACGCCGATGTCGACCAGCGCGGCGCGATGGAGCGCCGGGATCTCGGCGATCGGGGTCCAGACGGATTCGGCGGTCTCGCCGTTGGGTTCGGGCCGGGTGGTGCCGGCGGTGATCCGGACCGCGTAGAAGATGCCGATGTTCTGATGGTCGGCGGCCCCGGGCCGACGGCGTACGGCGGCCGGGATGATGCGCGAGTCGACGCCCAGCAGCCGCTCGACGACCGACTCGTACCCGGTCTCCTCGGCGACCTCCCGCGTCACCGTGTCGAACGGATCCTCACAAGGCTCGACACCTCCACCCGGCAGAGTCCACCAACTCCCATCGCCGTACGGCGAGACGTACCGCGCCAGCAGCACCCGCCCGTCCTCAACACACACCGCGTACGCCGCAACCCGTCGACTCATCCCGGGACCCTAACCCGGCCGGATACCTGCAGTCAGGTGAGAAAACCTCACCCTGTGGACGCATCCGGCCAGGGGTTGGCCGGTCTGGTCGCAGCCGCCGGCGGCGTCTACGTCGTGGCAGCACACCGCACTCAGCTGAGGTCGGGGACGGTGGCGGCGCTGACGTAGTCGCGGAACAGCTTGATCTCGCCGTTCTGGATCCGGAACACCTGGACGCAGGTGGCCTGGAACGGCTCGCCGGTCGTGGTGTGCCGACCGTCGGTGACGAGTTCGAGGATCACCACCTCGGGGTCGACCGTCTCGTGCAACTGGACGACGCGCAGGTCGATGATCTCGACGGGATGATCCGCAGCCTTCAACGAGAACTCGCGGATCGCCTCGCGACCGTCGAGCCGAGCGGGTACGCCGGCGACGGCGAACGGCATCTCGATCACGCCGTCCTCGGCGAAGAGATTCGCGAACGACTCGAAGTCGCGATCGACGATGTGGCGGCGACGGAGCTCGAGTACTTCCAGTGGTGTCATGACCCCTCCAACGATGTTTGGTTCAACGACCGTAGAACGAAAGTACCAGATATTCAACACCTGTAGAATGAATTCGGTGAACGAGACCACCAGGGACCGGCGGCGGATCGAGACGCAGGAGCGAATCCTGACCGAGGCACGCCGGCTGTTCGCCGAGGCCGGGTACGACCGGACGACGATCCGCGCCATCGCCGCGGCCGCGCAGGTGGATCCCGGTCTGGTGATGCACTACTACGGCAACAAGCAGCGGTTGTTCGCCCGAGCCGCCGAGACCGGGAACCAGGCCGGTAACCAGGCCGTCCTGGACGGCACCGCGGACGAGATCGCCGAGCAATTGCTCGACCGGCTGCGACAGTCGCTGATCGAGGAGCCGGTCGCCTCGCTGGCCGTACTGCGCTCGATGCTCACCCATCCCGGCGCCGCCGACGAGGTCCGCGAGAACGCGCAGCTTCGCGGAAGCACGTTCAGCAAGGTCATCCCGGGCGACGACGGCGAGCTCCGGGTCGATGTAGTCAGCGCCGTATTGATCGGCGTCGTTCTCGGACGGCACCTGCTGAAACTCGACCATCTCGCCGATGCCGACCCGGACAAGATCATCGACCTTCTCCGCCCCGCGGTCGAGTCCCTCACCCGGGCGGAATAGGTCTGGCGGGGTGGAGGTTGGGGCGGGTATGACAGTTGAGATCGGGGTCATTCTGCCGACGTCGTCGCCGGATCCGGCGCAGGCGATTCTCGGGAATGTGCGGGAGAGTGCGCGGTACGCCGAGGAGATCGGGCTGGACTCGGTGTGGTCGACGGATCATCTGGTCGCGAGTGCGCCGATGCTGGACAGTTCCGTCGTACTGGCGACCGCGGCTGCGGTGACCGAGCGGATCACGGTCGGGTACAACGTGATGTTGCTGGCGTTGCGGCCGGTTGCGTGGGCGGCGAAGCAGATCAGCACGTTGCAGCTGGTGTCGAACAACCGGCTCGTCCTCGGGGTCGGGACCGGCAATCCCGCGCACGGCGACATCGGCTGGCGGGCGGCCGGTGTCGAGTTCGCCGACCGCGGGCGGCTGACCGACGAGGCGCTCGCCGTACTCCCGGATCTCATCGCGGGCAAACCCACGACGCTCGGGACGGACCTCGACGTGACGATCGCGCCCGGGTCGCCGGTGCCGCCGATCTTTGTGGCCGGCAACGGTGTACGGGCGTATCGGCGAGCGGCGGCGTACGCCGATGGATGGGCGACGATCGCGTCGTCGCCGGACGAGGTACGGACGAGCCTGGAGCGGATCAACGAACTTGCCGACGGCAAGCAGCTGAAGGCGACCGTGGTCGCGCCCCAGCTCGGCGGCGATCCGCTCGAGCAACTCGCCGCGTACGAGGCCGCAGGCGTCGAGCGCATCATTCTGCCGCCGACCGGCGACTGGCACGACGACTACGACCAGGCCGCCGCGCTGAAAGTGGGCTGACGAACGCCGCACGGATTGGACCTGTCGAGGGATCGCGTAGGTGGGGAGACTGGATCTCATGTACGTTCCTGCGCACTTCGCCCCTGACGACGAGGCCGTTCTGGAGTTGCTGGCCCACCACGGCGCCGCGGATCTGGTGACGATGACGCCCGACGGGTTGACGGCGACGATGCTGCCGTTCGTCCACGATCGCGAGCGGAACGTGCTGCTCGGCCATCTCGCGCGGAACAACGAGCACTGGCGCCTGCCCGTGATCGGCGATGCGCTGGTGATCATGCGCGGACCGGACGCGTACATCTCCCCGACCTGGTACGCCTCCAAGCGCGACCACGGCCGCGTCGTCCCGACCTGGAACTACATCACCGCCCACGTGCACGGAACGATGACCGTGCACGACGACCCCGCCTGGGTGGAGAACGTCGTACGGCGCTTGTCCGACCATCACGAGACGGGCCGGGCGGAGCCGTGGTCCGTGGACGATGCGCCGGCGAAGTTCGTCGCCGGGCAGCTGCGGGCGATCGTCGGCGTCGAGATCGCGATCAAGCGGATCGAGGCCAAGTTCAAGCTCAGCCAGAACCGTCCGGCCGCGGACGTCGACGGCGTGATCGACGGCCTCCGCGCCGATGGCGACGACCGGTCGGCCACAGCAGTCGCCCAGCACCGCCCTTCTTGACCTTGACCTGGAGGGCAAGGTTTACGATTCCCGCCATGTCTGGAGTTGTCGTGGTGGGAGTAGGTCCTGGGATCGGGCTCGCGGTGGCGCGCCGGTTCGTCCGGGAGGGGATGAGCGCGGGGCTGATCGCGCGCTCCGAGTCGACGGTGAAGGCCGCGGCCGAGGAGCTCGGGAGTGACGGCGTACTGCCGGTCACGGCCGACGTGACGGACGAAGCCGGCCTCCGTTCGGCGCTCGATCGGGTGGTCGAGGCATACGGCGTACCTGAGGCGGTCGTCTACAACGCCGCGCTGATCCAGCCGGACCGGATCGGCGACCTCACCGCGCAGCAGCATCTCGACGCGTTGGCGGTGAACGTGGTCGGCGCGATCACCACCGCAGCGCATCTCGCGCCCGCGATGGCCGAGCGCGGCAGCGGGTCGTTCCTGATCACCGGCGGCATGCCGCTGCCGAAGCCCGACTACGCGAGCCTCTCCCTCGGCAAGGCCGGCGTTCGCGCGGTCGTCACCTTGCTCCATCAGCAGTACGGCGCGGCCGGGGTCCATGCCGCGAGCGTCACCGTCAGCGGCGGTGTCTCCCCCGGCAGCGCCTGGGACCCGGACGACATCGCGAACCACTACTGGCGCCTGCACACCCAGACTCCGGCCGAATGGATGCACGAGATCGTCATCTGACCTCTTGTCGTATTGTTCAACAATCTCTATCGTGAGATCACCTGACAGGGGGTCTCATGACGACGACTGCAACGCTCACTCCGGCGCAGGCACGGTCACTGTTCCGGGACGACTACAGCGGGCCGACCACCGGTTGGGCCGGCGGGTACACGCAGACCAACCTGATCGCAGTCCCCGCGGACTGGGCGTACGACGTGTTGCTCTTCTGCACGCGCAACGCGCAGGCCTGCCCGGTGCTCGACGTGAGTGATCCGGGCGACCCGACGACGCGACTTGCCCGGGGCGCGGATCTCCGGACCGATCTTCCGCAGTACCGGATCTGGCAGGACGGCGAGCTGGTGGCCGAGGTAGCGGATGCGACCGAGGTGTGGCGGGACGACCTGGTCGCGTTCTCGCTCGGGTGCAGCTTCACGTTCGAGTCCGCGCTGGCCGCAGAGGGGATCCCGCTGCGGCACGTCGACCAGGGGCGGAACGTGGCGATGTACCTGACCGACCGCGAGTGCGAGCCCGCCGGGCGGTTGCACGGTCAACTCGTGGTGTCGATGCGCCAGATTCCGGCGGACCGCGTCGACGACGCCGTACGGATCACCCGAGCGATGCCGGCCGTGCACGGCGGACCGGTGCACATCGGGGAACCGAGCGGGTTGGGGATCGGCGACCTCGCGCGACCGGACTTCGGCGATCCGGTCGACGCGGCCGACGGCGACGTACCGGTGTTCTGGGCGTGCGGGGTGACTCCGCAGGCGGCGCTGATGGCGTCCCGGCCGCCGTACGCGATCACGCACGCGCCGGGCTACATGTTCATCACCGACCGCCGCGACACCGACTACCGCGTCTAGAGGAGCTTGCGTTTGAAGCCTTCGGCCACGGCGGCGGCGCGGTCGGAGACGTCGAGTTTGGCGTAGATGTTGAGCAGATGCGTCTTGACGGTTGCCTCGCTGATGAACAGGTGCCGCGCGGCCTCGCGGTTGGTGTTGCCGGCAGCAACCAGTTGGAGGACCTCGAGCTCCCGTGGGCTGAGCAGGTCGGCGGCCGGTGGGGTGCGGACGTGGTTCATCAGCGTGTTGGCGACCGAGGGCGCGAGGACCGATTGGCCGTCGGCGGCGGCTCGGACCGCGCGGAGGAGCTCGTCGCGCGGCGCGTCCTTGAGCAGGTACCCGGTAGCGCCGGCCTCGATCGCGGGGACGACGTACCCGTCGGTGTCGTACGTCGTCAGCACGAGCACCCTGGACCGTACGCCACGCTCCGCCAGTTGGCTGATCGCCGCGAGGCCGTTGACGCCAGGCATCTGCAGGTCCATCAGGATCACGTCCGGCTGCAGCGCCTCGGCCAGCCGGATCGCCTCGGCGCCGTCGCCCGCCTCGCCGACCACCTCGAACCCGGGCTCGGCCGCGAACATCCCGCTCAGCCCGTCGCGCACGATCGGATGGTCGTCGGCGATCACCAACCGGATCATGCCGGCCGTCCCGTCAGCGGCAGCGTCGCGGAGATCGCCGTACCGAGGCCCGGCTCCGACTCGACCTCCAACGTCCCGTCGAGCGCCTCGACCCGCTGCCGCATCGCGACCAGGCCGAACCCACCCGCCTCCGACGACGTGATCCGGCCCGGGTCGAAGCCGGCACCGTCGTCCCGGACGTCCAGCGCGACGTGCTTGTCCATGTAGGACAGGGTCACCCCCACCCGAGTTGCCTGCGCGTACTTCGCCACGTTCGCCAACGCCTCCTGGGTTGCCCGAAGCAGAGTCGACTCCGCCTCGGGCGTCATCACCCGTGGCGTGCCGGTAGTGGTCAGCTGTACGTCGATCCCCTGCACCGCCGACCACCGCCGTACGACGTCCGCGATCGCCTCGCTCAACGTCGCCGACTGCAGCGGCTGGGGACGGAGCGCGTGCACCGAGCGGCGTGCCTCGGTCAGACTCTCGCGGGCGAGCCCGACCGCGGTCGTCACATGCCGGCGCCAGTCGGAAGCGTTCTCCGCGGCCTGGAGCTGGGTGACGATCCCGGTCAGCCCCTGCGCGAGGGTGTCGTGGATCTCGCGGGCCATCCGCTGCCGCTCGTCGATCACGCCGGCGTCGCGGGCCTGGGTCAGCAACTGCTCGTGCAGGATCGCGTTCTCGGCGAGTGTGGCCTCGAGCCGGCGGTTCGCCTCGGTGAGCGCGTCGACGGCTTCCTTGCGCTGCTGGCTGAGCTCCTCGCCGCGGTGGCCGAGCCACCCGGCGAGACACATCCCGACCACGTTCACCCCGACCACGGCCGCGTAGCCGAAGAGTCCGAGCACGTTCGTCTTCGGGATGTCGTACGACTGCGCCGTACCGGCGACGACCGCGACGGCGGCGACGCCGAGCAGTTCGCCGGGCCACGGCAGCAGGACGAACGTGTAGAAGTAGCCGGCCGGGGTGAGGAAGCCGAACCACGGGTCTCGCACCACCAGGACCGCGAGCAGGATCACGAAGCCGATGACGAAGAGCGCCATCGCGCGTACGTCGGTCCGCCGGGCCGGGCGGAGCGTGAACATGCCGAGCGTCCACAGCGCGATCAGCGCGCACAGCCCCAGGTCGACGGCCAGCGACGCGGGCTGGTCGCGCTTGATCGGGATGGTGACCGCCGCGAGGCAGGCCAGCAGCACATACGGCACCACCGTCACCCGCAGCGGCCAAACCTGCTCGCCCATGTCACCCAGTGAACACCGAGCGAAGGTGCTTGCCGTTGACCAGCAGCGCGACGCCGAGCAGCAGGAGTCCGCAGATGGCCTGCTCACCCTTCATCCACAGCGGGAACGTGCCCGGCACCGCGATGATCACCACGATCGCGACCAGCATCACCGCCGAGACGATCCGCAGCCGGAGGAAGCCCTTCCGGGAACCTCTCGCCGCGCTGCGCGCGAACAGGACGGTCAGCAGGGCACTGGCGACCACGATCGTCCCGCGAACCCAGACCGCGTCGGTGACCAAGGTCGCGTGGTGGCGCAGGGCGATGACGGCGACCAGCGTCAGCACGCTGATCGCGAGGTAGCCGGCCACGAGCAGTTGCACACTCCGCAACGCGGCCGTACTGCGGGGATGTCCGACGTTCACCGGGGTTGTCATACGACGAGTCTCCCGCCCTGCCCTGGGTCCGCACATCGCCCGCTCAGCCCTACCCGCCTCCACCGATCGGTTGATACAGGCACACGATCGTTGCCTTGAGCACCTTCCTTGCGTGTCAGTTTGTGCACGGACTGTCACAGACTGTCACGGGGGGTTTACGGCTGCGTGCAGATGTCCGGACAGGGCTGGCGGCAGTGGGAGCACGCGGCAGATCGTCGACTGAGGAACACGAAGTCCAGAGGAGTTCGAGTCAGGTCGACCACGGGAGGGTCCGGACACGTGCTCGAGACTTATCGCGGAATCCCACACCTGTTGGACACCTGGCTCGTACTGACCGGCATGACCCTGCCGATCGCCCTTTCCTCGTTCCGCCGCCCGGGCGACCTGGTCCCCAGGCTGGCCGCGTTCTGCCTGCCGGCCGCGTTCGCGCTGGTGATCGCGGCGACGCTCAGCCCGACGGCGCATCGCCTCGGCCAGATCGGCGAGTGCGGCACGCACCTGACCACGACCGGCGGACTGACGTCGCTCCAAGGTCTGCTCAACGTCGTGCTGTTCGTACCGGCCGCGGGCATGCTCACGCTGGCCAGTGGTCGTCCGGGCGACGGCATCGCGGCCGGGATCGGGATGTCGGCCGCGGTCGAGGCGGTGCAGGCGCTGCTGCCGCAACTCGGCAGGTCGTGCCAGCTGCACGACCTGATCGCGAACTCGCTCGGCGCTTTCTGCGGGGTCGGCCTGGCCGCCGGCCTCCAGACGCTCACCCGGAGCCTGGTCGCCCGGCCGGGCTTCCTGGTCGTCAGCCCGGCTGTGGTCGAGCACGCCGCGATGCTCGTCGTACGGCGGCCGCGGCATCCGGCCCGGCATCGGCGGGGGACCCTGGCCCAGGCCGGTCGCCCGGCGAGATATCACAGTACGAATACACAGTTATCCGGATAGTTATCCACAGGCTGTGGATGGGACCGTGGATGACCGCGTGATTACCTGGGGATATCCACAGCTTACGGACGGACGTCGAGCCCGAGCGCAGCCGCGACGACCATCGCCTGGGTCAGGTCGATGCGGGCGTCCTTGAGGGTGACGGTCAGCGGATCGAGCGTCGACAGATCGGATCCGCGCAGGTCAGCGCCGGTGAAGATCGGCTTTCTGCAGGGACGCGCCGGACAGGTCGAGGTCCCGGAGCACAGCCTTCTGAGCCCGCAGACCGGTCAAGTCCGCTTCGCGCATCTTCACCCCGGTGAACTCGGCGCCCTTCAGATCCGCACCGGGCAGCCCGATGAAAGACCAATCACCGCCAGTCACCTTCATCAGGCTGTGGGCGCAGTCGTCGAACAGGCTGCCGACGAACTTGCACCGGGTGAACGTCGTGTCGAACAGCGAACACCGCACGAACGTGCAGTTCACGAACGCGGCGTCGGTGTGCGTCGAGGCGTTGAACCGGACCCCGCGGAACGTGCACTCCTCGAACACCCCGGCGCGGTTCTCCACCTCGGTCAGGTCGGAGTCCAGGAACAGCACCCGGCGGTACGTCTGCCCGGACGGGTCCGCGTCGTCCCAGTCCCGGATCGTCGACTCGGTCTGCGCCGCCGGACGCCCGCCCACACGGTCAGCCATGACTCTCCCTCGCTCGATGAGTCCCCCAGACTGCCACGCCGTACCGACACTGTGATGCTGACGACGGAGAACGTACGGCGGACCGACAAATAACGACCGCACGATGGAGGGGTGACCGGAACAGAGCGGGTGATGGTGTTCGGCGCGGGAGGTTTCCTCGGCGCCAGGATCTGCGCGCTGCTCGCCGACCGCGGGATCGAGTACCGCGGGCTGAGCCGGACCCGGAGCGAGCCGTACCGGCGCTGCGACCTGGCCGCGATGCACCCGTACGCGCTGGACACCCAGATCGGGATGTACAAGCCGACCGTGATCGTCAACGCCGTCGGCGCCACGATCGGCGAGCCGGCCGACCTGGTCCAGGCGAACGTGATCGCCGTCGAGGCCCTGCTCGGCTCGGTCCGCGACCACGCCGGCCATGCCCGGTTCGTCCAGCTCGGTTCCGCGGCGGAGTACGGCGGGGCTCCGCACGGCACCAGCCTGTCCGAGGACAGCGCGCCGCGGCCGCTCGGTCCGTACGGGATCACCAAGCTCGCCGGATCGGAGCTCGTCCTCCGGGCGCAGCGGGCCGGCGCGGACGCCGTCGTACTGCGGATCTTCGACGTGATCGGGCCGGGGGCGCCGGACAGCACGCTGACCGGGCGGGTGATCCGGGACCTGCGGTCGCGACAGCTGATCGAGGTCGGGTCGCTGGACGTGTGGCGCGACTTCGTCGACGTACGGGACGTGGCCGAGGCGGTGATCGCGGTCGCGCTCGCGGACGGGAAGCTGCCGCCGGTCATGAACGTCGGGACCGGCCAGGCGACACTCGCGCGGGACATCGCAGGGCAGTTGTTCGAGCTCAGCGGTCAGCCGGCGACGATCGTCGACGACACCGAGCAGGAGACCGCGCTCGGCGCGCCGTGGCAGCAGGCCGACACCACCCTGATCGGAAACGCGCTCGGCTGGTCCCCCAAGATCGCCCTCGAGCAGTCGCTCGCCGACAGCTGGGTAGCACAATCGGCCTGTGGAAATCCGAGCTCTCAGTGAGGCTGCGCCGGATCGGCGACCGCCGTCCGTCAACGAGGATCTCGTCCTGACCGGACCGGACTTCGCCGTAGTACTGGATGGTGCCACCGCTCCGGCGGGCGTCGAGTCCGGCTGCCGGCACGACGTCCCTTGGCTGGTCATGCAGCTCGCCCGCCAACTGGCGCCGCCACTTCTCACCCGATCGCCCACACCACTTCCCGACCTGCTCGCCGAGGCGATCGTCGGCGTCCGCGCGAGCCACGCGGACACCTGCGACGTCAGCAATCCCGACAGCCCGTCGTCCACAGTCTCGATGGTTCGGCTCCACCCGGACCACGTCGAGCATCTCGTCCTGGCCGACTCACCCGTCGTCATGCGCGCACCGGACGGAAAGGTCACCGTCCACAGCGACGACCGGATCGAGCATCTCCCGGAGCGGACCCTCGAGGCCGTACGCCGGTTGCGCAACCAGCCGGGCGGCTTCTGGGCGGCGAGCACCGAACCCCAAGCGGCGTACGAGGCAGTCGTCGGGACGACGGACCGGGCCGACGTCGACGTGATCGCGATCCTCTCCGACGGCGCGTCCCGCTTCACCGAGCGCTACGGGCACTCGTGGGAGGAGCTGCTCGACGTACTCACGACCGTAGGCCCGCGACGGCTGATCGACCTGGTGCGGGAACACGACGCCGCGTCGACGAAGCCCGGCTGGAAGCGGTACGACGATGCGAGCGTCGTACTGCTTCAGGGTCCGTAGGTCGGGAAGCCCGGGCCGGGGTGCTGCTGGCGCGGGGCGTACCGCGGAGTCTGGGGCGGCACGAAGTCCTGGACCGGCGGCGGTGGCGGAGCGAGCCGCGTCGACTGCCAACTGCCGACCTGGAGCATCAGCAGTGATGCCGTGACCGCCGCGACGACCAGCAGGACCGTCGCGACGGTGAACCCGATGTCGACGGCCAGCGCGACGCGGACCATGTAGTCCTGCAGGTCGTAGATGTCGACGTACTGACCCTCCACATCGCTGTCCGCCACCTGGACCAGCCGGACGATCCAGATGACGAACCCGATCACCGCGGCCGATCCGCCGCCGACGATGATGACCCAGAAGCCGGTCCAGGACACCCACCACGTGTACAGCAAGGCGCGGATCCGTCCGGATCGCGCGACGCCGGGTTGGTCGGCCGGCTCGCTGGCGCGGGCGACGTCCTCGACGACCTGCAACGGGTACCAGAACTGCACGATCGGGCAGATCCACGAGCCGACGACCCACCCCGGCGACCGGCGGTGCGCGCCGTGGGTCGGGACGGTCGGGTTCGGGGCGAACGGCGAATAGAGGAAGTCGACGTTGTCGCGGGCGCGCCACAGCCAGATCAGGAACGCGATCCCGGTCCCGATCAGCAGGTAGCTGATCAGGTTGAGCAGCGGGCCGGTGCCGGTGATCGACTCGATGCCGCGCTGGATCTCCTCGTCGGAGAGCAGCCCGTAAATGAACCGCTTGACCTCGGAGTACGACCGCCAGAGCAGCACGCACTGGATCACGGCACCGAGCGCGGTCACGCCCATCAGCGAGACACTGACGATCGCGAGCGCCCGCAACGGCCGGTACTGCGGCACCACCGGCATCGGCTGGTACGGCATCGGCTGGTAAGGGCCCGGGCCCTGATACGGCCCTGGTCCTTGGTACGGCTGCGTCACCTTCTACCTCCCCGCAGCCAAGTTAACCTCAAGACCGGAGTCACACCGCGGCGAAAG
The DNA here is from genome assembly GCA_963822475.1 of uncultured Actinomycetota bacterium. Classification (GTDB taxonomy): domain Bacteria; phylum Actinomycetota; class Actinomycetes; order Propionibacteriales; family Kribbellaceae; genus Kribbella. The sequence goes on along the minus strand of CAWGHT010000003.1, from coordinate 852,311 downwards.
CCTCCCGTACGGCGGGTAGCGCGAGCTGCCGATCCACCGCCGACAACCCGATCCGCGTCCGCCGATCCAGTACGTCGTCCTCGGTCAGCGCCCCCTCGTGCCGGACCGCGAACTTCACCTCGGCGTACGTCGTCCGCAGCCCCGGCGCGATCGGGTTCTGCAGCTCGGGCGGACCCGCGATCACCTGCGGCGCCTCGACGCCGTACCGCTGGACGAACCGCGCCGGCGCCCGGACCGCGGCCAGGTGCACGCGATCGGCCGCACCCACGAGCGGGATCCGGTGCGTCTCGCAGGAGCGCCGTACCTCGAGAGTCGACTGCGCGAGCGCCTTGTCGAGGGCGTCCTGCGCCATCCGGCGATAGGTCGTGAGCTTGCCGCCGACGATCGTCACCACGCCGTCCGGGCTGGTGATCACCGCGTGCCGGCGGGAGATGTCGGCGGTCTTGTCCTCGCCGTTGTGATGGCGCGTGTCGAGCAGGGGCCGGAGTCCGGCGTACGTGCCGAGCAGGTCCGCGCGAGTCACCGGCTGCTGCACCGCGGCGCTGATCGTGTTCAGCAGGAAGTCGATCTCCGCGTCGGTCGCATGCGGTACGTCGCTCACCGGGCCGGGCGCGTCCTCGTCGGTGAGGCCGACGTACACCCGGTCGTCAGGCGCCGGGATCGCCATCACGACGCGCCGCAGCTCCCCCGGCACCGGCACGGTCAGTACGGCGGACAGCCCGCCGAACACGGACTGCGGCAGCACCAGGTGGGTGCCGCGGCTCGGCCGGAGCTTGATGCCGGAGGCAACCTGATCCGCCCAGATCCCGGCCGCGTTGATCACCACCCGCGCATCCACCGACCTCCGGTCTCCCGTCAGTTGGTCGACCAGAACCGCACCGCGGCCGGTGACCTCCGTGGCGGCGACATGGGTCAGGATGCGAGCGCCGTACTGCGCGGCAGTCCGGGCGATCGCGACGACCAGGCGTGCGTCGTCGTACAACTGCCCGTCCCAGGTCAGGAAGCCGCCGCGCATCCCCTCGGGCTTGAGCGTCGGCGCGTAGCGCAGGATCTCGGCCGAGCTGACCCGGCGCGAGTGCGGCAGGTAGTCGTCACTGGTCCGCGCGAACGTGCGCAGTACGTCGCCGCCGAGGAAGGCCGACCGCAGCAGCGCCGCCTGGACGAACCGTGCCTGTGGAAACCACGGCGCGATCTGCGGGATCGGGTGCACCAGGTGCGGCGCGGTGGTCTTCATCAGGATGCCGCGCTCGACGGCGCTCTCGTACGCGATCCCGACGTGACCGGACGCCAGGTAGCGCAGGCCGCCGTGCACCAGCTTGGAGCTCCACCGGCTGGTCCCGAACGCCAGATCGTGCTTCTCCACCAGGGCAACGCTCAACCCGCGTGCGGCCGCGTCCAGCGCCACGCCGGCGCCGGTGACCCCGCCGCCGATGACGAGCACGTCGACGGCCGTCAGCGAGTCGAGCTCGCGGGACCGCCGCGCAGCGTTGAGGCTCGCGTTGCCCACGCTGATCATGGCCTGAGGTACCTGGTGAGCATCACGCGCAGCTCCTCGTCGAGCTTCGGGTACTCGTTCTTCTCCGCCATCACCGGACCCGACACCGCCGACGCCAGCGAGACCAGGATGATCTGCCGCGCCAGCCACACCGGATCGCCCTCGCGGATCGAGCCGTCGGCCTGCCCCTGGCGGAGGCCTTCCTCGACCAGCGCGAGGTGCGCGACCGTGCTGCTGCCGCGGCGCTCCATCAGGTACGGCGTGAGGAACTCGGGGTCGAGCTCGACGATCTTCCGCATCAACGGGTGCACCCGGGTCTTCGCGACCACCTCGACGACACCCTCGACCAGGCGCGCCCGGCCGTCCACGGCATCCGGCTGGAAGGCGGACACCAGCGCGATCGTCCACTCCCGGGTCATCAACGCCGCGACCACGGCCTGCACGTTCGGCCAGCGCCGGTACAGCGTCGCGCGGGAGACCTCGGCGTGCCGGGCGATGTCGGCCATCGTCATCCGGCGCATCCCGATCGCGAGCAGCAGCTCGTACGCCGCGTCCAGGATCCGCTCCTCGCCGATCGCGTTCGCCGGCGTGGGACGGTTCGTGGTTTCCTGATCCGATTCGCTGCTACGCTGAGACATCACACGTCAGAGTGTATCAGCGACTTTGCCATCCCGGAACTGTCGATGGGAGGTGGAAGCCAGGGGGTTCCACCTCCCATCGACGCTACCTCGCCGGACCATCCAAGGGGAGCCAGTGACCAACGAATCCGACCTGCCGGTGGTGCAACTCACGCCGGGCCGCTGGGGCGACCCCGCCCACCCGGTCGAGCTCCCCTCCGCCGCGCTCGACGCCCTGAAGCATCTCGGCGTACGGCGGCCTGCGCAGCCGCCGACCGAACCAGCCGACCGACCGGGCCTGACGGCCGACCAACTGTCGTTCTTGAGTCAAATTGTTGGGAACGAGCATGTGGCTACCGACCTGGACTCGCGCTGGGCGCACACCCGCGGCTACTCCACGACCGATCTACTGAAGGACCGCGCGGGCGACACGTCGGACATGCCGGATGCGGTCGTCTACCCCGCCTCCCACGACGAGGTGCAGGAACTGCTCACCGGTTGCGCCGAGCAGGACCTCGCCGTCGTCCCGTTCTCAGGCGGTACGTCGGTTGTCGGCGGCCTCGCGCCGTCCCGCCGATTCGTCACCGTGGACCTGCGACGACTCGATCAACTGGTCGACCTCGACGAGATCTCCCGAACGGCCACGCTTCAGGCAGGCGTCCGTGGTCCGGCAGCCGAGGCGCTGCTGGCCGAGCGCGGCTACACGCTCGGGCACTTCCCGCAGTCCTACGAGGGTGCGTCGATCGGCGGCTACGCGGCGGCGCGGTCGAGCGGCCAGTCGTCAGCCGGCTACGGCCGCTTCGACCAGATGGTGGTCGCCCTGACGCTTGCCACCCCGCGCGGCACGATCGAGCTCGGACGCGCGCCGATGTCCGCGGCCGGCCCGGATCTGCGCCAGCTCGTACTCGGGTCCGAGGGCGCGTTCGGCATCATCACGTCCGTCGTCGTACGCATCCGCCCGCGACCGACCGAGCGGCACTTCGAGGGCTGGCGGTTCGAGAGCTTCGACGCCGGGCTGGCCGCGGTACGGCGGCTCGCGCAGGACGGGCCGTTGCCGACGGTGCTCCGGCTGTCGGACGAGGTCGAGACCGCGGTGAACCTGGCCGACCCGGATGTGCTCGGCGGCGGATCCGGCGGCGTCCTCGCGATCATCGGCTTCGACGGCCCGTACAACCAGGCGACCGCGGACGTGCTGACAGCGGCCGGCGGGACGAACCTCGGCGCGGACCCGGGTGAGACGTGGCGGGTCGGTCGCTACCGGGCGCCGTACCTCCGTGATCCTCTGCTCGATGAGGGCGCGCTCGTCGAGACCCTCGAGACGGCCGCGTTCTGGTCGCGCATCCCGGCCCTGAAGACAGCCGTCACCGAGGCGCTCGTCGGCGCGCTGGGCGAGACGCCGCCGCTGGTCCTCTGCCACATCTCCCATGTGTACGAGACCGGCGCCTCGCTCTACTTCACGGTGATCTGCGCGCAGTCCGACGATCCGATCGAGCAGTGGCGGACGGCGAAACGCGCCGCCAGCAAGGCGATCGGCGACGCCGGCGGCACGATCTCGCACCACCACGGCGTCGGCACCGACCACCGCGACGCCTACGCCACCGAGATCGGACCCTTGGCCGTCGACACCCTCCGCGCGGTCAAGCAATCCCTCGACCCCGACGACGTCATGAACCCAGGCATCCTGATCGCCGCGAAGAAGGCTTGACTTCAAGTTTGGTTGAGGTATGACGGTATCGGCATGACTCCTGATCCGTCCGACCGTCCTGTTGCTCTGATCACCGGCGCGTCCGCCGGCCTCGGGCTCGCACTCGCACACGGGCTGGCCGACCGCGGCTGGGCGCTCGTGATCGATGCGCGTGGCGCCGAAGCGCTCAAAGACACCGCCGACGCACTGGCTGACCGCACCGACGTCGTACCGCTGGCCGGCGATGTCACCGACCCCGACCACCGCGCCGACCTGGTGGACGCGATCGCCGAGCTCGGTCGGCTCGACCTGCTCATCAACAACGCGAGCTACCTCGGGCAGAGCCCACTGCAAGCACTGGCCACAACCGACCTCGACGAGCTCCGTCGCGTGTACGAGGTCGACGTACTCGCACCGATCGCAATGACGCAGGCCCTGCTACCTGCACTCACCACAGCGTCCGGTGTGCTGATCAACATCAGCTCCGACGCCGCAGTGGAGGCTTACGAAACCTGGGGTGGCTACGGCTCCGCCAAGGCGGCACTGGACCATGCGACTCGGGTCCTGGCCGCTGAGCATCCAGCACTCGCGGTGTACGCCGTTGACCCGGGTGACTTGCGTACTGCGATGCACCAAGCCGCCTTCCCCGGTGAGGACATCTCCGACCGGCCTGAGCCCGCAACCGTCGTACCGGCGTTCCTGCAGTTGCTGGACAGCCGGCCGGCGAGTGGCAGGTACCGGGCGGCTGAGTTCGCACCTGCGGTGGCCTCGTGATGCTGCATCCACACACCAGGTTCGACCTGCCGGATGCGCTGAACGCCGGCGAACCACCGGAAGCCCGCGGCCTCTCGCGGGACCACGTGAAGCTGCTGGTCGCGGAGGGGTCGACCGTCACGCACACCCGCTTCGACCGCATCGGAGAACACCTGCGGCCCGGGGACCTGCTGCTGGTGAACACTTCCACTACGTTGCCCGCTGCTGTGGACAGCTCGTCGTACACCGTGCACTTCTCGACGCCACTCGACGACGGCACCTGGGTCGTGGAGCTACGCGACGGCGGCGCACCGATGTTCGACGGTACGGCGGGCGACCGGGTGGAGCTGCCGGAAGGCGCGCTGACGTTGCTGGCGCCGTACCAAGGCTCGAACCGCCTGTGGATCGCCAAGCCGCCGGTGGCCGACGTACTCGGGTACCTGCAGCGGCACGGGCGGCCGATCACCTACAACTACGTCGGCAAGCAGTGGCCGTTGGCGTCGTACCAGACTGTCTTCGCTCGCGACCCGGGCAGTGCGGAGATGCCTAGCGCTGCCAGACCGTTCAGCTTCGAGTTGGTGAGCCACCTGGCGTCGCAGGGCGTACTGATCGCACCGATCCTGCTGCACTGCGGCGTGTCCTCACTGGAGAGCCACGAGCCGCCTCAACCCGAGCGGTACGACGTACCCGCGCACACGGCCCGCCTCGTCAACTGGGTCAAGGCCAACGGCGGACGGGTGATCGCTGTCGGCACCACCGCCGTACGCGCCATCGAATCAGCCACGACCCCGGACGGCACCGTCACGCCGGCACACGGCTGGACCGACCTGATCCTCGGCCCGGAACGCCCGCCGTACGTCGTCGACGGCCTGATCACCGGCTGGCACGCCCCCGAGGCCTCCCACCTACTCCTCCTCGAGTCCGTCGCCGGTCCCGCCCAGGTCCAACGCGCCTACAACGCCGCCCTACAAGCCAACTACCTCTGGCACGAGTTCGGCGACACCTGCCTCATGCTCCGGTGACCGTCCGGGTGCAGAGGTGTCAGGAGGCCTTGGCCTGTTGCTGCTTCTGTTGGGAGATGCGGTTGGTGGTCTGAAGTGCCGTCACCGCACTCGGGGATTCCGGGGCGGCCGGCCGGACAACCTGATGCTCGTTGCCGGGCCGGGCTCGCTTGTCCACTGCGCGTGGGCTCATACCGATGTCCTAACCACTCGGTCCCCCGTCGGGACGTCACCTGATTAGACGAGCCCGCCACCCCGGTTGTCATCAGCTTTTATCCAACTGAGCAAAAGTTGTGGCCTAGGCCGCTTGTCACTACAGCCCCATGCGCCCCATCCGCGCGGGTCAGCGGCTGGGGCGTTCGAAGATCAGCTCCAGGCCGTCCTCTTCGTCCCACTGCTCGCCGTTCTCGACGAAACCGAAGCCGGCGATGGTGGCCAGCGACGCCTCGTTGGTCGGGCTGATCGTGGCCCGGACGGTCCGTACGGCGGGTTCGGCCGCCGCACGTTCGAGGAGCGCGGTCAGGATCGCCTTCGCGAAACCCTGGCGCCGGTACGGCGGATCGACGGTGTAGCCGATCTCCACCATGCCGGCCTCATCGGGTGGCCCGTGGAAACCGGTGTACCCGACCACAACCCCGTCGGCCACCGCAAGCTTGACTAGCCACCCGAACGTGCTGGGATCGCGCTCCAGCTGATCCAGGCGGTACTGCCAAAGCCACTTGGCCCTGTCACTAAGAAACTCGTCGCCGAGCGGGAATCCGAGCTCGGTCTGTGCCGCCGAACGATCGTCGGCCAGCAATGCGCTCATCGCAGTGCCGGTCATCTCGACGAAGCGAACCGGCCGGGGAGAAGAAGTAGTCATCGCGCTCATCTTCAACCCCGGCAGCCCGCCAGGACGAACCATTTAGGCGGACTGTTTGTTGCGGCGGTGGTCTGCGAGTTGGAGGTAGATCCAGGCTACTGCGGCGCCTACTACGAAGCCGCCCAGGTGGCCTTGCCAAGAGACGTTGGGGATGGCGAAGGAGAGGAAGGCGGTGACCGCGACGTACATGATGATCCAGGTGATGTCCAAGCCGCGGGCTCGGCTGATCACCAGGAGGGCGCCGACCAGGCCGAGGACCGCGCCGGATGCGCCGAGGGTTGCGCCGCCGGGGGACGACAGGAACCAGACCGCGACACTGCCGCCCAGCGCGGACAGCAGGTAGAGGACCGTGAACCGGAGCCGGCCGAGCATCTGTTCCAGTGGCGGACCGAGCTGCCAGAGCATGAACAGGTTCGAGAAGATGTGGAAGAACTGCACGTGCGTGAACGCCGACGTGAGCAGTCGCCACGGCTCGCTCTCGGTCAGCACCGGGACCATCACCAGGTCGCTGAGGAGCTGCGGGCTGCCGGTGCGGACCCCGATGAAGACCAGGACGTTCAGCGCCAGCAGTGTGTAGGTGATGACCTGCTGGCTGCCGGCGCGCTGGATGCCGCCGAGCGACGTGCGGGTCCGCGGGACCGAGCGGACGCCCTCGTTGAAACAGTTCGGGCACTGGAAGCCGACGGCGGCACTGTTCATGCACGCCGGGCAGATCGGCCGGTCGCAGCGCTGGCAGCGCACCCCGGCGGGCCGATCCGGGTGCCGGTAGCAGACGGTCTCGGTCACGCGGGTTGCGTCCCTCCAATGAGAGAGCGGGGCCGGGGCGCGCGCCCCGGCCCCGCTCGGAAAATCAGGCGTTCTTGCGCTCGACGACGACCTTGCTGATCACGATCGGCTCGAGCGGCTTGTCGCCGGGCGCCGTGTCGGCGGTGGCGATCGCGTCCACGACCTTCTTCGAGTCGTCGTCGGCGACCTCACCGAAGATCGTGTGCTTGCGGTTCAGGTGCGGCGTCGGGACCACGGTCACGAAGAACTGCGAACCGTTGGTGCCGTGGCCGAACTGGATGCCGGCGTTCGCCATCGCGAGCAGGTACGGCTTGTCGAACTGGAGCTCCGGGTGGATCTCGTCGTCGAACTGGTACCCGGGCGTGCCGGTGCCGGTGCCGAGCGGGCAGCCGCCCTGGATCATGAACCCGTCGATCACCCGGTGGAAGCCGAGGCCGTCGTAGAACGGCTTGGTGACCGGCTGCCCGGTCTGCGGGTCGGTCCACTCCTTGGTGCCCTCGGCCAGGCCGACGAAGTTTTCCACCGTCTTCGGCGCGTGGTTGGGGAACAACCTGATGACGACGTCGCCCTTGTTCGTCTGCAGGGTCGCGTACAGCTCTTCGGCCACGGGAGTCACTCCTAGTCGGGTTACTACGGCTTACCCCTCGATCCTGTCATGTCACTCCAAGAACCCTGGCATCGACGCGGATGTGTACGGACTGTGCGGTGGGGGCACCGGGTTATCGGCCGGGAACGTCGTACGATGCAGATGAAGCCGGGTTTGTCCAGAGTCGTCACCAGAAAGAGCCCATGTCGCCGATGGGCGGGAGAGCTGTCCGCTGGGCGGGCGGCACCGAGGAGGGAACCGTGGGTTTGAGGAAGTCCAAGGGCCGGGTCGAGGTCGCGAAGGACCGGGTCAGGCCACTCGCCGAGTCGGCGTCGGAGAAGTTCGGACCGGCCGTGGGCCAGGTCCGTGACCACCTCGGGCCGGCTGTGGGCACCGCACGGGAGAAGGTGTCGCCGTACGCCGAGAAGGCTGTCGAGCGGGGCGCGCACCTTGCTCACCAGGCGGTGGAGAAGGCCGGTCCGGTGCTTGACGACGCGCTCGCCAAGGTCGGTCCGGCCACCGAGCACGCGGCCGAGAGGGCCCGTGAGCGGCTGAACGACGACGTACTGCCGAAGGTGACCGCCGCACTGGCGACCCTGGCAGCCGCCGCCGAACCGGTCGTCGAGGAGACCGCCCGCCGGGGCAAGGCCACCAAGGCCGCGCTGAAGGGTGAGCTCGACGTGCCGAAGAAGAGCCACAAGCTCCGCAAGGTGGTGCTGTTCCTGGGCCTCGGCGCACTGGCCGCGGCAGCGGTGAAGAAGCTGCTGACGCCGCCGGAGCCGGCCTGGCAGTCCACTCCGACCAGCGGTCGCGACTACAGCTCCGCCCCGGCGGGTACGTCGTCGCGCCCGACCGACACCCCGTCGTCCAACGGCAAGACCGACGCCAAGCCGGAGGCCGACACCACGAAGACCGACGCGCCGAAGACCGACGGCCCGACGCCGGACGGTCCCAAGGCCGAGGCTCCGAAGGCGGAGGCCAAGCCGGAAGCGGCCAAGGACGACGTGAAGGCCGCCTCGAACGGCGCCACGAAGCGGACCACCACCAGGAAGTCGACGGGCTCGGGAGACTCCAAGCCCAGCGACTCCTGACACCACCGCAACGGCGAAGGTCCCGAACCCCGGCTGGGGTTCGGGACCTTCGTCTGTCCGGACGTCGCCTTGCGCGAACGACGTCAGTTGACCTGTGGTTCCGGGTCGTCGGACTTCGCGATCGTGTAACGGCCTGCGGACAACAGCTGGGTGGCGTACCGGTGCGTGATGCACGGGTAGGTGCCGCCGCAGCTCAGGCAGACCGCGTCGTTGCGGTGCAGCCAGGGAACGACCTTGAGCCGCTTGGTCCAGGTCAACGGCTCCCGGTCCGGAGCGTGCATCTTGAGCGCCGCGCGAGCGGCGTCCTGGATCTCGGGGGCGGACCATTCCTCGGCGCTCTTGTTCATCAGGGCACTGAGGTCGGGGTGGTGGTGGTCAGTCGTGCGGGCTTTGTTCATTTATATGTGTCTTCCAAGGCAGGTGGGAGGACGCCTTAATCGTTCGCTTCAAACGTTAGTGCCCGGGCGTGGCCACCGCGCCTCGATTCGTCCCTGCCGAGTGTCAGATCTTCGTCAGGTTCAGGTCCAGAGCGTCTCGAGGGTGATCCGCGCCTCGAGTTCGAGCAGGTGCCGCTTGGTCGGGATGCCGCCGCCGAAGCCGACCATCTTTCCGCCGGCGCCGACCACCCGGTGGCAGGGGACGACGATCGCGATCGGGTTCCGGTTGCACGCCGTACCGACGGCGCGGGCGGCGCCGGCGTCGCCGACGATCTTCGCGACATCGCCGTACGTCTGCATCTCGCCGTACGGGATCCGGGTGAGCTGGGTCCAGACCGCGCGCTCGAAGTCGGAGCCGCTGCGGACCGACAGCGGCAGGGTGAACTCCTGGAGCTCGCCGGCGAAGTAGGCCTTCAGCTGCTCGGCGGCCTCGGTGAGCAGCGGGTCGCGGCCGAGTGGCCGGTCGGTGGTCCCGAAGTGCAGTCGGCAGAGCCCGGTCTCGTCCACCGCGAGTGTGAGGTCGCCGATCGGCGAGTCGACCACGGACCATTCCATACGACCCATCCTCCCCATCCGCACCGACACTTTCTGGCAGGAATGCGCCACGGAGCGGCCGCAACGTGATGCTCTCGCTCGGTCACGCCCTGTTGTGCTATGTCTGATCCATGCCGAGCCGGGCGTCGCAAGTACCGCAGGGGCGGTGGTTCAGTTCCGAGCGGGCCATGGGTATCGGTGCGTCGGTCCTGATCGGACTCGTCACCGTCACCACGTGGTCGACCGCGTGGTCGGACTGGAACCTGTACCGGACCCGCAAGGTGTACGGCGGCGACCCGGACAAACTGGCCGAGGCGGACCTGATCTCCGGCTCGCTCGGGATCGTCGCCGCGCTGGCGCTGCTCGCGGCCGCGGTGGTGTTCATCGTCTGGCTGTGGCGGGTCCGCTGGAACGCGGAGATGTTCTGCCGCGGCGAGCACCGGTTCACCCGCGGCTGGGTGCTCGGGTGCTGGCTCGTCCCGGTGGTGAACCTCTGGTACCCGAAGCAGGTCGTCGACGACGTCGTCGCGGCCAGCGACCCGCGGACCGATCCGTTGACGCCGCTGCTCAAGGACGTTCCGGGCACGCAGCTGGTCTGGGCCTGGTGGCTGACCTGGGTGGCCGGCCTGGTCACCGGGAACATCGTGCAAAGAGGGGTTCTCGTCGGCGCGTCGGAGCTCGGAGATCTGCGGACGAACGTCATACTGTCCTCCGTCTCGGCGCTGTTCACCACCGGCGCGGCGGTGCTCGCGGTCATCCTGATCCAGCGGATCGACGAGCTCCAGAGCATGCGCCCGTGGGTGCCGTGGTGGGCGGTCGGGACACCGCAGAGTGGCTACCAACCACCTGCGCGGTAAACCAAACCGTCACGCCCTGTCTTCTCCCTCGTTACCACTGGTGATGGGCGTACGAAAAGAACACGTTAAGTCGACACCCTCTGTGCTGGGGCCGACTGCCCTGGCGTACCTACTTCGTGGTATCAATGTGGCTCGGTCACGCGGGGGCAGGGCCAGGCAGAGACGCCGGACAGACGACGGAGTTCCAGCAACGCGAGGGACGCGAGACGTGAGCCACCCGCAGGCATTGATGACTGCTGTCGAGGATCAGGAAGAGTGGCAGCCGCACGCGGCTGAGGAGTTCCAGCAAGTCGGGACGGTCGGCAAGATCGCGATCGGACTGCTGGGCGCATCAACGGTCACCCACCTGCTGTCCACCTGGTCCGACTGGAACACGTACTCCGTGGTGCACCGCTACCTCGGCGGGATGCCGAACGTCGACGACGCGGATCTGAACCGCGCCGACGCGATCGCCAAGGTCACCGCGATCCCGAACGTCATCATCTCGGTCGCCGCCGCGGTCGTCTTCGTCATCTGGCTCTGGCGGGCCCGGGTCAACTCCGAGGTGTTCTGCCAGGCCGACCACCGCCGCAGCCACGGCTGGGTGCTCGCGAGCTGGTTCTGCCCCGGTCCGAACCTCTGGTACCCGAAACAGATCGTCGACGACGTCTGGCTCGCCAGCGACCCGAAGACCCCTGTGTACAGCGACGACCTGCGCCGGTTCCGGACGCCGACCCTCACGTCCGTGTGGTGGGTCGCCTGGATCGGCGCTCTCGCGTTCGACGTGGTGGTCCGCCGGTTCCTGATGTGGATGGAAGCCACCGTCGGATCGCTGCGCGGTATCGCCCTGGCCGGTACGGCGTCCCTCGTGCTGACGGTCGTCTCCGCGGTCGCCGCGACGATGGTGATCCGCAAGATCAACCACATGCAGACCACGCGCCAGTGGGTGCCGTGGTGGGACCAGGGCCCGAAGCTCAGCGCCGTCCCGTCGTACGAGGTGACGCAGGTTCCGTCGTACGCGAACGACGACACCGACGAGCAGCCCGCGATCTCCGAGCCGATCGCCACCGGGCCTGCGCTGGGTCTGGTCCGCCAGCCGCAGCTGGAGATGGCCGGTGCTCCGCAGTTGGGCAGCCCGTTCGCTCCGACCCCGGCACCGCAGGCCCCGGCCGCCTACGCGCCGGCCCCGCAGGCGCCCGCGCCGTACGCTCCGGCTGCCGAGCCGGCGCCCGTACAGAGCCCGTTCGCGCCGCAGAGCTTCCCGGGTGACGGCGCTGCCGCCCCGGCCGCGTTCGCCGGCGGTCCGTCGGACGACGCGCCGAAGTGGAGCCCGTTCGCCCCGGTCGCCGAGAACTGGCAGGACGACGAGGCGGGTCCGGCGACCGAGCAGTTCAACCCGATCGAGACCTGGCGGGACGAGAAGCCGGTCGAGGAGACGACGTACGAGGCGCCGCAGCAGAGCTGGGAGGACTACCGGAGCTCGGTCACCGCGGACGTGCTCGGTACGACGAGCAGCTGGCGTGACGAGGTCGCCCCGATGACCGTCGTCCAGCCCGACCCGTACGCCTACCAGCCCGAGCCGGAGCCCCAGCCCCAGCCGCAGCCGGCCGAGGAGCCGTGGGCGGCGCGCTACTCCGAGCCGTACTCGTACGAGTCCGACTACACCTCGACGGCCTCCCCTGTGGAGGCGCAGACCGCACCCGAGCCTGAGCCCGCGCCTGTTGCGCGCGCCGGCCGCCGGGCGGCTCGGGTCGCGGTCGACAGCCCGTCGGCGATCCAGCCGGCGGTGCCGAGCCACTCGACGAACGCCGCCGAGAACGAGACGTACTCGTCGTACTCGGACCACAACGTCTACGGGCAGTCCGAGCACACGCAGCCGTCGTCGCACGTGTCCGCGTCGTCCGGGTACTACGAGCCGGCGCCGGCCCCGAGCTACCAGGAGCAGGACGACTTCCTGACCCCGTCGAAGCCGCTCCCGCCGGTGCCGTCGTACGGCCCGGAGCCGACGTACTCCTCCGGTGACGGCTACTCGAACCAGGAGGCGTCGTACACCTCGGACTACGCGTCGTCGTACAACTCCGAGTCCTACAGCTCGAGCAACCACGAGTACGACGCGTACGGCAACAACGGCGGCTCGGAGTACAACAGCACCGAGTCCTACGAGACCTACAGCCCGAACTACGCCACCGAGTCGTACGGGGCGCAGTACTCGCCGGAGCCGGAGCAGACCGAGTACCAGCAGCAGACGCCGTACGCCGACGAGCAGCAGCAGCCGACCGACCCCGAGCAGCCGACCAATCCGCGGACCCAGCCGCGCCGTGGCCGCTGGATCTGATCAGATAGCAGTATGCGTCTAGGTTTCGCCACCCTCGGTTGCCCCGGAGCTGCACTCGAAGACGTCCTGGAACTTGCCCAGGGCAACAAATTCACCGGTCTGGAGCTACGGGCCGCGCCGGACGAGTTCACGAACACCGGTCTGTCGGCGACGCAGCGCCGTGAGCTGCGGACCCGGATCGAGGACGCCGGCCTGGAGATCTTCGCGGTCAGCAGCTACGTGAAGCTCTGCGCGGTCGAGGAGCAGCCGCTCGAGGAGCACCTCGAACTCGCCGCGGACCTCGGCGCCCGCGGCGTCCGCGTGTTCCCCGGCGACGATCCCGGTGAGGGTACGCCGGACGGCCCGAGCGCCGGTGAGATCCGTGCGCTCGACCGCGTGACGACCGCAGCGAAGGACGTCCCGATCCTGCTGGAGACGCACGACTCGCACTCGACGGCCCGGCAGGTCGCCGCGTTGTGTGCGCTGCTCGACACCAACGTCCCCGGCCACAACGTGAAGGCGCTCTGGGACACGTCGCACACGTGGTCGCACGGCGAGACTCTGGCTGAGGCGTTCGCCCTGCTGCGGCCGTGGCTCGAGCTCGTCCAGTTCAAGCAGGCCGACTCGCAGCAGGACTACCGACCGGTCGCGATCGACGCCGGCGACTTCCCGATCCAGGAGCTGCTGACGGTGCTCGACGGCACCGACTACCCGCTCTCACTCGAGTGGGAGCTCAAGTGGCACCCGCAGCTCCCGTCGCTGGCGGAGACACTGCCTGCCGTTCACACCTGGCTAGGAGCCGGCGAGGTCAAGTAGCGGGCCAACGTTGGCCCGAGCCAGGCGACCACCTCGTCGTCGGGCATCGTCGCGATCGGCGGGATGCCGAGGATGTACCGGCAGAGCGCGAAGCCGAGCACCTGACTCGCGACCAGACCTGCCCGTACGTCGGGATGGTCGACGGCCTGCACTCGTAACGTGGGCGCAAGCTGCGCCGCGAAGATTCCGCGCATGCGCTCGACCGCGACCTCGTTGGTGACCGCGGTCCTCAGCAACACCCGCAGCGAATCGTCTGCTTCCCACCGCTCCAGGAAGTGCCGCGCGAGCACCTCCCCCAGCGATTCCAGCGGTACGTCGCCGATGTCCGGCAACCGGATGTCGAACTCGGCTGCCGCCGCGAACAGCTTCTCCTTGCTGCCGTAGTACCGCATCACCATCGCCGGATCGATCGCCGCGTCCGCCGCGATCGCGCGGATCGTCGCCCGCTCGTACCCGTCCGCGCCGAACCGCTCGCGGGCCGCCGCGAGGATCGCCGCCCTGGTCCGATCGGACTTCTTCTCCGCCATACCCACAGCATATGCCAACAAGTGTTGACTTTTGCCAACCCCGCCGCATACCTTAAAAGTCAACACATGTTGACAAGGGAGCGACGATGATTCCGCAGCAGGCAGAGGTTGTGGTGGTTGGTGCGGGGCCGGTCGGGCTCGCGGTGGCGGTCGGGCTTCGGCTGCACGGGCATGACGTGGTGGTCGTCGACCAGCAGGCCGCGGGGGCGAACACCTCGCGGGCCTGCGTGATCCACCCACGCACGCTGGAGGTGCTGGAGCAGCTCGGTGTCACCAAGCGGCTCGTCGACCTCGGCCTGGAGCTCGAGGACTTCGCGATCCGCGCCGACGACCGCAAGCTGATCCCGGTCGGTTTCGCGGACCTGCCGACCGACTACCCGTTCGTGACGATGATCCCCCAGCCGGTCACCGAGCAGGTGCTGCTCGAACGGCTCGAGGAGCTCGGAGGTTCGGTCCTCCGCCCGTACGCCGCGACCGGCCTGACCCAGACCGCCGACGGCGCCGAGGTCACGCTCGACAGCGGCGACGTGATCAAGGCGCAGTACGTCGTGGCAGCGGACGGCATGAACAGCACGATCCGCGAACTCGCCGGCCTCCGGATGCCGGGCAACACCCTGCAGATCTCGTGCAGCCTGGTCGACGTCCGCGTCGACGGCGGCCTGCCGGTCGACGAGGTCGCGCTGTACTTCGCCTCCGCCGGGCTGCTCGTGGTGGCGCCGCTGCCCGACGGAAGCTTCCGGCTCGTCGCGGAGATGCACGACGCACCGGAGCATCCCGACCTCGCCTACGCGCAGCGGTTGCTCGCCGACCGTGGCCCGCGAAAGGCGCACCCGAAGGTCACCGAGGTCGTCTGGGGTTCGCGGTTCCGGATCCACGAGCGGGTCGCCGACGCGTACCGCTCGGGCCGAGTGCTGCTGGCCGGCGACGCCGCCCACACCCACAGCCCGGCCGGCGGCCAAGGCATGAACCTCGGCCTGCGCGACGCGGTCACCCTGGCGGACGCACTGTCCACCGCGCTGGCAGGAGATGAGTCAGGCATCGACGCGTACGCAACGAACAGCCGCGCAGAGGCGGTCCGGGTGATCGGCCTGGCGCACCGCCTGACGCGGCTCGCGAACGTCCCGCGCGCGATCCGCCCGCTGCGCAACGCCGTACTCAGCCTGGTCGGTCGAGTGAGCAAGACCCAGAACGGCCTCGCGAAGCAGCTCGCCGGCTTCCCGGAGCGCTAACCGCCGGTCGACTCGCGGATTTGCAGGGTGTAGGGGACGGCGAGGTCGCGGTGGCCGGCGTCGCCGTTTCCCGCGATCCGCTGGAGGAGCAGGTCGACCGCGTTCTCGGCCAGCCACTCGGTGTCCTGCGAGATCGTGGTCAGCGTCGGCGAGTGGTACCGGCCGTCCTCGATGTCGTCGAAGCCGACCACGGCGACGTCCTCCGGAACTCGCAGTCCGGAGTCGGCCAGCGTTCGCAGCGCGCCCAGGGCCAGGAGGTCGTTGAAGCAGAACACGGCGTCCGGCGGCTCCGGCAGCGCGAGCAGTTCGCGCATCGACGTGGCGCCGTCGATCCGGTGGTACCCGGTCCCGGCCAGCTCGAGCGTGGGGTCGTGCGGTAGACCGGCCGCCTTGAGCGCCTTGCGGTATCCCTTCCGCCGGACCGCTCCGGTGCTGGTCCCGCCGACCCCGATCGCCGCGATCCGGCGGCGGCCGATCGAGATCAGATGCATGGTCGCGTCGTACGACGCCTGGACCGAGTCCACCGCGACGCGGTCGAACTGGCCGCCGGCCGGTCGTTCACCGAGCAGGACCAGTGGCTTCCCGGTGTCCGCTGACGTGAGTTTGGCCGGGGCGGTGGCGAGCGGGGAGAAGATGATGCCGTCGATCAGCTGTCCGCGCATGCCGTCCAGGACGATCCGTTCAGCGGCGGACTCGCCTTCGGTCTGGTCGATCAGCACGGTGATCCCGCGACGCTTCGCGGCCCGGCTGATCTCCGCTCCGAGTTCGGCGAAGTACGGCGAACCCATCTCCGGGATGGCGAGTGCGATGAAGTCCGAGCGGCCCTTGCGCAGCGAGCGTGCGCTGACGTTCGGCTTGTAGTCCAGGGCGGCGATCGCGGCCTCGACCTTGGCCCGGGTGCGCGCGGTGATGTGCGGGTAATCGTTGATCACGTTCGAGACGGTCTTCACCGACACACCGGCTCGCGCGGCCACGTCGCTCAGCCTGGTCGCCATCGGAGAACCTCCTGTCGCCATCCCGTCGCCCGAGTCTGCCACGCCCACCACCCCTCCCACCGCACCCTCCCACCGCACCCAGCCACCGCACCCCTACCCCATTTCCCTGGCCAACCCATCAGTTCGGGGGTTCGTGAGCTGGATTCAGGGTGTGGAACCCGACGAGTTGGTGGGTCTGCCAGGCAATTTGGTGGGTCTGCCAGGCAAATTCGGGTGAGAGGGGTGAGGTCTTTACAGGGGATATCAATCGTTGTAGACATCCACGTTAAACGTTGTAAACCGTTCCAGGGAGGTCTCATGGCGCGCCTTGTCGTGGATCCGGCGTTCGTGGTCGGGGCGCTGGACCGTCGGCTGTTCGGCTCGTTCGTCGAGCACATGGGGCGTTGCGTGTACACCGGGATCTACGAGCCGGGGCATCCGACCGCCGACGCGGACGGGTTCCGGGAGGACGTGCTCGCGCTGGTCCGGGAGCTCGGCGTGACCGCGATCCGCTACCCGGGCGGGAACTTCGTCTCGAACTACGACTGGGAGGACGGCGTCGGGCCGAAGGACGAGCGGCCGCGGCGGCTCGACCTGGCCTGGCGGGCGATCGAGCCGAACCAGTTCGGCACCGACGAGTTCGTCGCCTGGTCGCGCAAGGCCGACGTACAGCCCATCTGGGCGGTCAACCTGGGCACCCGTGGGATCCGCGAGGCCGTCGACCTGCTGGAGTACTGCAACCTGCCGGCCGGCACCGCGCTCGGCGATCGCCGGGTCGCGAACGGCAGTCCGGAGCCGCACGACATCCGGATCTGGTGCCTGGGCAACGAAATGGACGGCCCCTGGCAGATCGGCCACAAGACCGCCGAGGAGTACGCGCGGCTCGCCGAGGAGACCGCGAACGCGATGCGCCGCGTCGATCCCGGCCTCGAACTGGTCGCCTGCGGATCGAGCAACGCCGGGATGCCGACGTTCGGCGACTGGGAGCGCATCGTCCTGGAGCGCACCTACGACCTCGTCGACCACATCAGCCTGCATGCGTACTACGAGCCGCGCGACGGCGACCAGGCGAGTTTCCTGGCGGCCGCCGAGGAGATGGACCGGATGATCTCCGCGGTGATCGCGACCGCCGACCACGTGAAGGCGCTCAAGCGCAGCGACAAAGAGCTGACGCTGTCCTTCGACGAGTGGAACGTCTGGTACCAGCAGCACTTCCCCGGCGAGCTCGGCCTGCCGATCCGCGAGGTCGGTCCACTCATCGAGGACACCTACACGGTCGACGACGCGGTCGTTGTCGGCAGCCTGCTGATCACGCTGCTCCGGCACGCCGACCGGGTGAAGATCGCTTGCCTTGCGCAACTGGTGAACGTGATCGGCCCGATCCGCACCGAGCCCGGTGGGCGCGCATGGCGGCAGACGATCTTCTACCCGTTCGCCTTGACCGCGCAGTACGCCGGTCCGACCGTGCTGCGGACCGCGATCACCGGCGGCCCCGAGCTCGACACCTCCGCCTTCGGCCGCATCCCAGCCCTCTGGAGCACAGCGACGTACGACGAGAACACCGGGGAGACCGCGATCTTCGTGGTGAACCGGAGCGAGACCGACAAGATCGACCTGGAAATCCCGGTGACCGGAAGCGTGATCCGGCACCTGGCTCTCTATGACGAGGACCGCTCCGCCGTGAACACGGCGGACGATCCCGACCGGGTCCAGCCCCGGACCGTCGACGCCACCGAGGTCGTCGACGGTGTCTGCCGTGCCACGCTGCCGCCCGCATCGTGGCACCTGATCCAGCTCAGCAGTTGATTCGAGAGGGGACCCGCCCGTGCCTTCGAAACGACTCCTTGCCGCAGTCCTGACCGTGGCCGCCGTCGCAGCCGGCACCTCTGCTGCGACAGCCGCACCAGTGGTGACCACGACCAACGCGATCAGCTCCAGCTTCGCCGACACCTTCGCCGACCCGTCGATCATCCAGGGCCGCGACGGCTACTGGTACGCGTACGCCACCTCCGATCCACTGGTGGCGAACGGCCCGTTCGGCCTGATGCACATGGCCCGGACCAAGGACTTCAGTTCCTGGGAGTACCTCGGCACGGTCTTCAACGACCAGACCAAGCCGGCCTGGGCCGCGCCCGGCTCGTTCTTCTGGGCGCCGGACATCCGGTACTTCGACGGCCATTACGTCATGTACTTCACCGTCACCGACACCGCGGCCAACCCCGGTGGCGATCCCGCGATCGGTGTGGCCACCGCCCCGACTCCAGCGGGACCGTGGACCGCCACCGGCGGCCCGGTCGTCGCCCCGAAACCGGACGGCAACGGCGGCTTCTACGGCACCATCGACCCCGCGATGCTCACCGCCGCGGACGGCAAGCGCTACCTGTACTACGGCGGCTTCTACGGCGGCATCTCCGTCACCGAACTGAGCGCCGACGGCATGCACGCCGTCGGTGAGCCGACCCAGATCACGATCGGCGACCGGTACGAGGGCTCGTACGTCGTCTACCGCGACGGCTGGTACTACTTCATGGGCTCGTCGATGAACTGCTGCGCCGGCCCGACCACCGGGTACTCCGTGTTCGCCGGCCGCTCCCGCTCCCCACGGGGTCCGTTCGTCGACGCCGATGGCGCCGCGCTCACCGACTCCCGCGTCGGCGGTACGACGGTCATCACGCAGAACGGCAACAAATGGATCGGACCCGGCCACCACGCGTTCATCACCGACGCGGCCGGTCAGGACCACATCGTCTACCACGCGATCGATCGCGGTACGCCGTGGCTGACCGACCCGTTCGGGATCAACCGGCGGCCGATGCTGATCGACAAGATCGACTGGATCAACGGCTGGCCTCGCACCCGCGCAGGCCTCGGCCCGTCCGACGGTCCGGTCCCCGCGCCGACCACCGGCTCCTCCCTCGGCATCGACTCCACCGACCCGGCGTCCGGTGTCCAAGGCGCCACCAGGCAACAGGGCGACTCGCTCGGCGGCCCCACCGCCACCATCAAGGGAGTGGCCCAAACCCGCGCTGCCGCACCGGCCGGCTCGCTCCGAGTCGAGGCGGACGTTCGACTCGGCAGTTCCTTCACCACGGTCCTTGGCAATCAGGTCGTGGCGACTGTCGCGAACAATCGCGTGACGCTGACGGTCGGCCGCCGTACGACGTCGGCGAACCTGCCGGCCGACTTCGACCGCACCCAGTGGAACAAGCTGGCTGTGCAGGTCTCCGGTTCAACCGTGACAGCACGACTGAACGACGCGGGCCTCGGAGATGTCTACGCGGAGGCGCAACTGCAGGTGCCCGGATTGAAGCTGAACTCGGCGCCGGTGCGGTGGCTGGGGTCGGCCGAGGTGGACAACCTGACAGTCCGCCCGGTCGCGAAGCCGGTGACGAAGTTGGCCGACGTACCGCGGACTGGTGATCTGCTGTCCGGCGACGACTTCAACGGTCCGCTCGGTGCGGACTGGTCGTGGGTCCGCCAGGACGACAAGGCGACCGTTGCCAATGGCAAGTTGTCGTGGCCGCTGGAGAACGCCGACATGACCGGCGCGTCGAACAACGCCGGGTTGCTGTTCCACACCACACCGGCCGGGAGCAGTTGGATCGCGGAGACCAAGCTGCACCTCGACACCGGGCAGGGCGACGTCCGCAACTACCAGCAGGCCGGCATGATCGCGTACCTGAACGACAGCGACTTCGCGCGTCTCGGCAGCGTGGCGATCTGGAAGACCCGCCAGACGGAGTACGGGCGGGAGCTCGTGGCCCGGCCGTCGGACGGCGCGACGTCGTACGGCGCGGCCGCGATCGGACGCTCGGCGCCGACGCTGTGGATGCGGCTCGCGTACCACCAGAACGCTGCCGGTGAACACGTCTACCGAGCCGCCACGTCGGTGGACGGGAAGAACTGGACCTGGGGCGCATCCTGGGTGCTCCCGGAAGCGGCTCGCATTGGTCTCTATGCACACGGCGAGTTCACCGGCGCCAACCCGCCGCCGGTCGCCACCTTCGACTACCTGAAGTTCTACGAGAGTAAGTAGATGAAGGTTTACGACGGCAGTTTCGCCGATCCGCAGGTCATTGCGGTTGGCAACGAGTACTACGCCTTCGCGACCAACGGTCCGCTGGGCAACGTGCAGACGCTGACCTCCCGCGACCTGGTGTCGTGGGAGGCGGTGGGTGACGCGCTGCCGTCGTTGCCGGATTGGACGTCCCCGGGACGGGTGTGGGCGCCGGAGGTCGCGGTCCACGCGCCCGACCGGTACGTCATGTACTACACCTCACGGGCGGCGGATCGGCAAGCCGTCGGCGTCGCGGTGGCATCCACCCCCACAGGTCCATATGTCGACAAATCGATGAAGCCGCTGATCAGCCAGGCCGACGAGGGCGGCTCGATCGACGCGTCGCCGTTCCAGGACTCGACCGGCCGGCGCTGGCTGTACTGGAAGAACGACGGCAACGCGATCGGCGTCGACACCTGGATCTACGTGTCGGAGCTGTCCGCGGACGGTCTGACGCTGACCGGTCCGGTCCATCGGCTGATCAAGCAGGACCTGCCGTGGGAGGGCGATCTGGTCGAGGCGCCGTACATGGTCGAACGGAACGGGAAGTTCCACCTGTTCTACTCCGGCAACGCGTTCGACAAGGCGACGTACGCCGTCGGTCACGCCCTGTGCGAGTCGCCGATCGGTCCCTGTGTGAAGACCGGTGACCCCATCCTGAAGTCGAGCCCGGACGCCGCCGGACCAGGCCACAACATGGTCCTCGGCGACTGGTTCGTCTACCACGCCTGGGACCCGACCCAGGTCGGCACCGACCCGAAAGGCCGCACCATGTGGCTGTCCCGCCTCACCTGGGACGGCGACCGCCCGGTCGTCGAGCCACCCCGCACCAGGAATCCGTAACTTGTTCAGCCCTTCCCGCATCAAGGTCTGTGGAAGACCGAGATCCGGGAGAGAACATGAAACGACGCAGCACCTTCGCCTGCCTGGCCGGTACGGTCGCCCTGACCGCGGCAGCCTTCGTACCGACAGCCCACGCCGTGCCGCAGGCCGCGACCGAGGCCTGCTGGGTGTCGCTCGGGTCGGTCGACCCTGCCGGCGCCCAGACCGGGGCCTCCGTGACCGCCGGCAAGCCGCCGACGATGAAGGGTCCCAGCCCGGTCGACGAGCCCGTCTTCCCGCCCGGCCAGGTTCGGCTCAGCTCGACCTGGGTGACCGAACCCAACGTCGCCGGCTTCGACCGGTCCGGCTACGTGGTGCGGGGCGATGCGCTGTACCGCTATTTCTACAACCGCAATGTCGGCGAGGACATTGTCAGTCGGATCGGCGGCGGCTGGTCGAACTTCACCGCGTTCGAGGTCTCCTCGTTCGACGACAGCGCACGGAAGATCTCGCACTTCATGGCGTACGGGCTGCGCAGCGACGGCACACTGTTCCGCTGGAACGGCGGCTTCGGCAGGGCGGCCCAGTCGGTGCCCGGGTTCTCGTCGGTGAAGTCGATGGCGCTGATCAGCAAGACGGCGACGTACGACACCTTCCTCGCGAACACCCGCGGCGGGGCCCTCTACACGATCCGGATCCCGATCACGTCGCCGCTGAAGCCGATCGTGACGCGGGTGCGGACGAGCACCTGGCAGGGCTTCGAGGCGCTGGTCGCGAACAAGTGCGGCAACTACGGCACCGTGCTGCTCGGCATCGACAAGGACACCAACAGCGGCTACCTGTACGCCGTCGGCCACGCGAACGGCACGGCGACGGTGATCAACGCTCTGGGCAAGGTCGATGGGACCTTCCCGAATGCCCCCTATTACCGCTGGGGCGTCGTCCCTTACCTCGACCCGCTCAACGGCGACTGACGTGAAGCGGATCTTCGCTGCCGTGGCGACGCTGATCGCCGCGGCAGTCACGGCGCCGACTGCCGAGGCCGCGACGACGCAGTCATGCTCGCTCTGGCCCGGCTCTGTGCTCGCGAGTGGTGCGCAGAACAACGGCGGGATCACGGTCGGCTGGCCACCACAGAATGTCGGGCAACCGGGTCCCATCTTCGGTGTGTTCGACCCCGGAGTGGTTCGGCTCAGTACGTCGTTCACGAGTGAGGCGTATAGCTGGGGCGCCACCAACCATGGCTGGGTGGTGGCAGGCGACACGCTGTACTACCGCGAGTACACGATCGACCTGATGAACGAGATCCTGCCCGACGGGCCGGCCGAGCGGCAGCCTGTGGGCGGCGGGTGGTCGAACTACAAGGCGGTGGAGGTTTCCGAGGCCGGCAACCGGACGACGGCGTACGGGCTGAGCGGTGACGGCACGCTGTTCCGGTGGAGCGCGGACCGCTGGCTGTTCAAGAAGACTGGATCCGCGCCCGGGTTCTCCGCCGGTGAAGTCGATGGCGTTGATCAGCAAGACGTCGACGTACGACACCTTCCTGGCGAACACCCGTGGCGGTGCGCTCTACACGATCCGCATTCCGACCTCGTCGCCGATGAAGCCGATCGTCAAGCCGGTGCGGACGCGGACCTGGCAGGGCTTCGAGAAGCTGGTGGCGAGCAAGTGCGGCAACTACGGGACGCTCCTGGTCGGCGTCGACAAGGAGACCCGGACGGCGCACTGGTATGCCGTTGGGCATGCCAACGGTACGGCGACCGTGATCAACCATCTGAGCGTCTCCGGGCCGAGCTTCAAGGATCCGGTCTACTTCCGCTGGGGCGGGACTCCCGGGATCGATCCGCTCAACGGCGACTGAGGATGCCGGTCAGGATCGTCAGGGCCCGGTGCAGGTCGGACGTCGACGGCGTCGCGTATCCGATCACGAGCCCTGGCGGTCCCGGCACGGTACGGCGGTACTCGGACAGCGGTGCGACCACGACGCCGGCCTCGCGGGCCGCGGCGGCGATCCGCTGATCGTCGGCGTCGTCGGGAAGTAGCAGCGTGATGTGCAGTCCCGCGTCCTGGCCGACGACCTGACCGTACGGCGACAACACCGCGCACGTGTGCGTACGACGGTCCGCGTACAGCCGGCGCCCGCGGCGTACGGCCTGGTCGAGGTACCCGTCGCGGAGCATGGCGAGCATCGCGGCCTGCATCGGCCAGCCGGGCCAGTCGCCGGAGTCGGCCCGGAACGTGGCGAGCCGATCCACCATCGCCTCGGACGCGACCAGCCAGCCGAGTCGGAGCGCGGGACTCAACGTCTTCGACAGCGTCCCGAGGTGGACGACCCGCTCCAGGTCCAGCTGGGCGAGAGCGGGCAGCGGCGCGACGTCGTACCGGAACTCGCTGTCGTAGTCGTCCTCGATCAGCAGGCTCCCGGTGCGGCGTGCCCAGCGGACCAGTTCGTTGCGTCGGGCAACTGGCAGCCGGCCGCCGAGCGGGTACTGGTGCGACGGCGTGACGTAGACGGCGGCGGCGTCGGTCAGTGCGTCGACCTGCAGGCCGTCCTCGTCGACCGGGACGTCGACGATCTCGAGCCGGTGGTCGCGGGCGGCGACGACCGCGTTCAGGTACCCGGGGTCCTCGATCGCGATCCGGTCGCCGGGCTGCCGCGTGACCGTGAGCAGCAGCCGCAGCCCGTGGACGGTGCCGTTGGTGACGAGTACGTTCTCCGGGCCGCAGGCGATTCCGCGGACCCGGGCGACGTGGTCCGCGAGGGCGGCGCGCAGAGCGGGGAGCCCGGCCGCGTCGTCGTACCCGCCCGGTGGCGACTGGGTGGACACCTCTCGCCACGCTCGCCGCCAACCCGGGTCGGGCGTCGGGGCGATGTACGGGATCCCGGGGCGCAGCGTCAGGAGTTTCGCGTCGGCATCGGGCCGGTGCTGCGTGCGTCGTCGTACGGCGGGCTGCAACGGGACCACGTCCGTGACGAACGTGCCGGCGCCGGTGCGCCCCTCGATCCAGCCCTCGGCATGCAGTTGGTCGTACGCCGCCTGCGTCACGGACCGCGAGACCCCGAGCTCCCGCGCGAGGTCGCGCGTCGACGGCAATCGATGACCCGCCTGGAGCCGCCCGTCCAGCACCGCCGCACGGAACTGTTCCGCGAGCTGCAGGTGCAACGGCAGTCCGGCGGCCCGGTCGATCGTCAGCGGCAGCGAAGTCTGCACATCATTAGGATCGCAGTATGACGATGACCGCGGAGGACGTGTCCCGGTTCGAGGGGTCCAGGGGTCGGCTCGAGGCCATCGCCTACCGGCTGCTCGGCTCGGCGAGTGAGGCCGAGGACGCCGTACAGGAGACGTTCCTGCGCTGGCAGGCCACGGACATCGCCCGGATCGAGGTCCCCGAGGCGTGGCTGACGAAGGTGCTCACCAACCTCTGCCTCAACCAGCTCGCCTCCGCCCGCGCACGGCGGGAGACGTACGTCGGCCAGTGGCTGCCCGAGCCGCTGCTCGACGGCGACCCCATGCTCGGCCCGGCGGACACCGTGGAGCAGCGGGAGTCGGTGTCGTACGCCGTACTCACGCTGATGGAGCGCCTGACGCCGAACGAGCGGGCGGTCTACGTACTGCGGGAGGCGTTCGACTACGCGCACCGGGAGATCGCCGAGATCCTCGAGATCAGCGAATCCTCCAGCCAGCAGATCTTCCGCCGGGCCAAGCAGCACCTCGCGGACGGCCGGGCGCGCACCGAGGTCGACGAGGCCGCGGCGCGGCGGATCGTGGACGAGTTCCTCGCCGCCGCGACCAGCGGCCAGACCGACTCGATCGTCCGGTTGCTCACCGCCGACGCCGTCTCGGTCGGCGACGGCGGCGGCAAGGTCCCGGCCCGGACCACCGCGGTCGCGGGTGCGCTCGCGGTCGCCCGCTTCCTGCGCGGCATGTTCAAACCGACCGAGGCGAAGCGCCTGTACGTCGGGGGTTCGGCGGAGATCTACGCCTGGCCGGCCAACAGCGAACCCGCGCTCGTGGTGGTCGTGAACGGCGAGGTCATCGGTGTCATGTGCTTCGAGGTCAGCGCCGACGGTGTGACCGCCGTACGCACCCAGGCGAACCCGGACAAGCTGGCCCGCGCGACCGAGCTGTTCGCCGCCTCCGATCACGGGGAACCGCTGACGACGATCCTGTGACCTGCTTCACATCGCCGACCTGTCATGAAACGGCGGCCTGCCCGGTTCAAGGGGGGACACCGAATCCGACAGGAGTACGAATATGAAGCACCGCATCGTAGTTCTCGGCGCCGGGTACTCCGGAGCCGTCGCCGCCGGCCGCCTCGCCGCCCGGGTGTACCGCGACGAGGTCAGCATCACGCTCGTGAACGGCGAGACCGACTTCGTGGAGCGGGTCCGCATGCACGAGGTGGCCACCGGCCGGGACCTCAAGTTCCGTCCGTTCGAGGAGATGTACGCCGGGACCGGCGTCGAACTGAAGTTCGCGAAGGTCACCGGGGTAGACGTCGACCGCAAGACGGTCGCGCTGGACTCGGAAGAGTTGGAGTACGACACCCTCGTCTACGCGCTCGGCAGCCGCTGGAATCCGCAGGGCGTTCCAGGTGTCGCGGAGAACGCCTACGAGATCGCGAGCCGTCCCGGTGCCCTCCGGCTGCGTGAGCGGCTGGCGTCTCTGGTCGCCGGACAGACCGTGACGGTTGTCGGTGGCGGGCTCACGGGCGTCGAGTTCGTGACCGAGCTCGCCGAGTCGCGGCCGGATCTCGACGTCGCGTTCGCCGTCCGCGGCGAGCTGGGTGACTGGCTGTCGCCCAAGGGACGCCGGCATCTCCGCAAGGTCGTCGACCGGCTCGGCATCACCGTGCACGAGAAGGCGGCGGTGACCCGGGTCGACGCGGATCAGCTGACGACGGCCGACGGCGGAGCGATCCCCGCCGCGGTCACGGTGTGGACGGCCGGGTTCGCCGTACACCCGATCGTGGAGGCGACGTCGCTGGAGGTCAGCGACACCGGTCGGATCGTGGTCGATGAGACCATGCGGTCCGTCTCGCACCCGGACGTGTACGCCGTCGGCGACGCGGCGTACGCGATGGGCTCGAAGAACAAGCCGCTGCGGATGTCCTGCGCCTCGGGTCAGCCGATGGCGTGGCAGGCCGCGGACTCGATCGCAGCCCGGTTGACC
Source organism: uncultured Actinomycetota bacterium (assembly GCA_963822475.1). Classification (GTDB taxonomy): domain Bacteria; phylum Actinomycetota; class Actinomycetes; order Propionibacteriales; family Kribbellaceae; genus Kribbella. The sequence goes on along the minus strand of CAWGHT010000003.1, from coordinate 825,716 downwards.
GGTGGCAAGCTCCCGCACGCGCCGCTGTCCTACTTCAACCAGTGCATCTCGCTGGGGCGCAAGGACGGGCTGATCCAGTACGTCACCAGCGACGACCGCGCCGTCAACGCGACCCTGACGGGCCGGGTGGCCGCCGTCTATAAGGAGTTGATCTGCAAGGGCGCCGCCTGGGGCACGGAGAACCCGACGATGGGCCTGCCGACCCGGCGCCACCACGTGAGTCACGCTGCTTCGCTGGTTCGAGTGGACTAGCTGATTCGAGCCGGAATGGCCCGTGCCGCCAGTCCACTCGCAGGTCAACCTAGTTACATGACCACTACGCCGTTGCAGCCGACCGCCCGGACCTCGTTGCGTCGCTCGAAGGAACGTGCCGCCACCGAGCGGCAGGTGCTGTACGACGTACTGCTCGACGGCATGTTCTGCCACCTCGGCGTAGTGGTCGACGGCGATCCGCTCGTGCTGCCGACGGCGTACGGCGTGGACCTGGACCGCGGACCGGACGGGGAGCTGTACTTGCACGGCTCGGTCGCGGCCAGGAGCGTGGTCGCGGCCCCGGAGCAGACCGTGTGCGTCACCGTGACGCACACCGACGGCCTCGTGCTGGCCCGGTCCGCGTTCCACCACTCGGTGAACTACCGGTCCGCGGTCATCTTCGGCGTACCGCGGCTGGTCTCCGATCCGGACGAGAAGCTGCACGCTCTCAACCGGATCGTCGACCACCTCGTCCCCGGCCGGTCGGCCGCCGTCCGCCCGCCGAACCGCAAGGAGCTGGCGAAGACCTCGGTGCTGGCGCTCTCGCTCACCGAGGCCTCGGTGAAGACCCGCTCCGGACCCGCCAACGACGACGAGGAGGACCTCGACCTGCCCTACTGGACAGGCGTGGTCCCCCTCCAACTCGTCGCCGGCGCACCGGAGAACAACCCCGACTGCGACCTGATGGTCCCCGCCCACATCCGCAGCCGCGCGAACGTCCTGGGCGCACCGTCCTGAGGGGGTGTCTGACGGTCCCACGCCTACTGCGGGGCACTCGGCACGGCACCTCGCCGCACGTGAGCAAAGGCCACGATGCTCCGCATCGAGACCTTCGCTCCCGCACGCCGAGCCACCGCACCGAGCACCTCCTCGCGACGGCGCGGAACCGTCAGACACCCCCTAGGCGACGGTCCCCTTGTTGTAGCTGGACTGGGCCCAGAAGTACCCGACGATCGCGATCACCACGCACCAGGCGGCGGCGAGCCAGCCGCTGCTGGCGTCCATCGGCGTACCCAGCAGCAGGTGACGCAGGCTGTCGATGATCGGGGTGAACGGCTGGTACTCGGCGAACCAGCGGATGCCGCTCGGCATCGCCTCCAGCGGGATGAACGTGTTGCTCAGGAACGGCAGCAACAGGCTGATCGGCAGTACTACGTTGCTCGCGCCTTCCGGCGTCTTGCTGGTCAGCCCCAGCGCGATCGCGAACCAGGTCAGGCCGATGGTCAACCCGATCAGCAGCACCGCCGCCAGCAGCCAGTCGCCGACCGACGCGTTCGGACGGAACCCGATCAGGACCGCGAAGCCGACCACCAGGGCCAGGCTGACGATCGTCACGAGCACGTTGCCCAGCACGTGCCCGGTGAGCACGGCCGGCCGGAAGATCGCCATCGTCCGGAACCTGGCCACGATGCCCTCGGACATGTCCATGCAGACGGCGACCGCGGGCGACATCGTCCCGGACGCGATCGACATCAGCAGGATGCCCGGAGTCAGGAAGTTGATGTAGTCGCCCCTCCCGCCTCCCCCGCCGAGCCCGGCCGAGAAGGTGTCGCCGAAGACCAGACCGAACAGCAGGATCATGATCACCGGCATCCCGAGGGCGCCGAGCGACAGGCCTGGATACCGCTGGGCGTGCCGCAGGTTGCGGCGCAGCATGGTGCCGATGTCGGCCATCGGGCGGATGGTTGCGGTCGTGCTCATCGTGCGGTCACCTCTTCGGACTTGGGCTGACCGGTGACGGCGAAGAACACGTCGTCCAGGTCGGGGGTGTGGACAGTCAGTTCGTCGACCTCGAGCGAGGCGTCGTCGATCCGGGCCAGCAGGTCGCGCAGCGCGTGCACGCTGCCGTCGTTCGGCACCTGCAGAACCAGTGCTTCGGGATTCGGTACGGCGGTCGGCAGCACCTGACCGGCGAGCGTGAACTCCTCCGGCGACGTGAACCGCAGCCGGATGTGTCCGCCTGGCGCGAGCCGCTTGAGTTCTTCCGCCGTACCTTGGGCGACCAGTCGCCCGTGGTCGAGCACGGCGATCCGGTCGGCGAGCTGATCGGCCTCTTCCAGGTACTGCGTGGTGAGCAGGACCGTGACGCCGCCGGCGACCAGTTCGCGGATCAACGTCCACATGCGGTGCCGGCTGCGCGGGTCGAGACCGGTGGTCGGCTCGTCCAGGAAGATGATCTGCGGGCTGCCGACCAGCGTCATGGCCAGGTCGAGCCGGCGCTTCATACCGCCGGAGTACGTCGACGCGAGCTTCTTGCCGGCCTCCGCCAGGTCGAACTGCTCGAGCAGTTCGTCCGCCCGGCGGCGGGCCTCCTGCTTGCCGAGGTGGTGCAGATCGGCCATCAGGATCAGGTTCTCGCGGCCGGTCATCAGACCGTCGACCGCGGAGAACTGGCCGGTGACGCCGATCGCGGCGCGGACCGCCTCGGGTGACTGGTGCAGGTCGTGGCCGGCCACCCGGATCTCGCCGGCGTCGGCGGCGACCAGCGTGGACAGGATCTGCACCGCGGTGGTCTTGCCGGCGCCGTTCGGCCCGAGCAGGGAAAAGATGGTGCCTTCGGCAACGTTCAGGTCGATGCCGTCGAGCACGAGTTTCTCGCCGTAGGACTTGCGCAGTCCGCGGACGTCGATCGCTGCTGACATGAGGGATCCTCGGGTGATTTCGGGCAGGGTGAACCTGACCCGGGGTGGTTGACGGGTCTGCTGGAGGAGATTTGGGCGTGCCTCACCAGCCGGACGGCCGGCTGCCGGCGTCCAGTGGTGGTGTGGGTTCAGTTAGATGTCGAGATCCTCGACCGCCGGCTGATCGGCGGCCTCCTCGACGAGTTGGTAGAGGTCTTCCGGAATCAGTTCGCGGAGTTCGTCGACCGTGTCCACGACCTGCAAGGTGGCCTCGCCCTGCGCCATGCTCCAGGACTGGTCGCTGCTCCAGTTGCCGACCCAGGAACGCCACCCGGTGAGGAAGCGCTCGTCGTCGGCGTTCTGCTTGAACTGGCTGCGGCGGTCCGCGTGCAGGACGAATTTGCCGGTCCGGCTGCGGTAGACCTTGAAGGCCTCGTACCCGGTACTGCTCGACCGGCCGCCTTCGGCGAGCAGTACGCCGGAGAACCGTTGCTTGCGGCCGGTGCCCCGGCCCACCCGCACGGTGATCTCCTCGTACCCCTCGAACTTGCCCTCTTCCATCTCGACGTACTTGCGCAGTGCGATCGAGATCGCCGAGGACAGGTTCCCGGCCAGCTCCTGGGCCCGCTTGTACAGCGGCAGGTCGTCGTCGGACACGTAGATCGTCTTGTTCGGCATCGCTTGTCTCCTCCTACGTAGAACTATACGCACACGGGTGCGCACATGTCTACGTATATCCCTACGTAGAAGGAGACGGCCGCGACGGGATCCGTCGCGGCCGCCTCGGGTCGGCTGTCTACTTGGGTGAGTACAGCCAGGGGTGCTCGAGGTCGTAGAACGCCGGCGGGCCGGAGGAGAGGCTGTTCATCTCGTCCATCTCCGCCTTCAGTTCCGGCGGAGGCTCTTTCCGCTCGCCTTCGCGGGCCTCGGCCTCGGAGGTGAAGTACATCGCCATCGTGTAGTCGCCGCTGCCGTACATGGCGACCTCACTGCCGAGCATCTCGGGCCGGAACGCGGCCCATTCGTCGCGGTGCTGACCCATCAGCTCCCGTGCGCGCTCCGGGTTGCTGCCGGCGCCCTGCATCACCTGGACGAATCCGGCACTGTCCGGGTCGCCGTGCGTGTCGAGGACGACGTCCTCCGTGTCGTGGAAGGTGGCTCCGTCGCTGAGCAGCGACGAGAACTCGTGCCACCACTTGTCCTGTGCCGGGCTGTCGCTGTTCCGCCGCGCGGCGTCGGCGGAATCGAAACGAGCCAGCGCGATGAACTTGCCGTCCTCGGTGACACCGGCGGTTGTCCCCAGCCAGCCGGACGCCTCGGGCGCCAGTTCTTCCATCCACCGATCCATCGCCGTGTGTGCCTGTTCGGCGTCGGTGACCTGCCCCTGAATGACCTGAACGAACATCTGAGAACCCTCCCTGTCTCGTGGATCGTTCCTTGGCGATTTCGACGTTACGCCCGGCCGTTCCCGACGTCGACGGCCTCCGATGTGGAAACTCATCGGCTCAAACCTGAGTTATCCACAGATTCGAACCGGTTTCGCTCACATTCGGTGGAGAACTAAGCCTCAACCTGGGGATAACTCCGCAGAATCGGTGTGCACAACTGGGGATACGGGTGTGGATAACTTGAGGTTCGTGGAGGAGGTGGGTCAGACCCACTGGGTGGAGACGATGAACCCGACCGCGATCAGGCCCATGCCGATCAGGAGGTTCCAGTTGTTGAGGTCCTTCATCACGGGGATGTCCGTGCCGGCCACGTAGAAGACGACCAGCCAGGCGAGTCCGAGCAGCCAGCACGCCAGCATCAGCGGCGCGACCCACACGCGACTGGTGCTGCGGGGCCTCTTCGGGGTCTTCTCGGCCTTGACCTTCTCGGTCTTCTTCTTGTTGCGACTGCTCGACTCGGGCACGACTGAACTCCTTGTAAGGACGGACGCATAAGCTGACCGCGAGGACCTGATGGGGGTCCGGTCCGGGTTAGCGTAGTGCAGAGAGCAATATGGAGATCACGGGTGCGTAGGTTGAGGCGGATTTCGCTGTGGCGTGCGGGTGCGCCGCTGGCGCTGCTGTGCGCCGGTCTGCTGTTCGCGACCAGCGCGACCAACGCCCGGGGCACCGACCTCCGGCCCAGCCGTAACACTACGCTCGCGGGCCTCGTGGAGGAACAGAGCCGGCGCAGCGCCAGCCTGGTCCGGCAGCACGCGGCCCTCACCCAGGACATCGAGAAGCTCCAGGCGCAGCAGGGGTCGATCGACCCGGTGCTGGCCAAGCAGCTCAAGGACCTGGCCGACGCGGTCGGCACCACGCCGGTCACCGGGCCGGGGCTGACCGTGACGCTGAAGGACGCGCCGTCCGAGGTCGTCAAGGAGAACCCGGACGTCGACGCCGACTGGCTGGTGATCCACCAGCAGGACATCCAGGCGGTGGTGAACGCGCTCTGGGCCGGCGGCGCGGAGGCGATCTCGATCCAGAACCACCGGGTCATCTCCACCACCGGGATCAAGTGCGTCGGCAACTCCGTCGTACTGCACGGCGTCCCGTACCTCCCGCCGTACAAGATCACCGCGATCGGGGACCGGCGGAAGTTGCAGAAGGCGCTCGACGACTCGCAGTACATCGAGAACCTGCAGGACTACGTGGTGAAGTTCCAGCTCGGGTACGACGTGAAGAACGAGTCGTCGATCTCGATGCCGGCCTACGAGGGCACCCTGGACCTGCAGAGCGCGACGGTTCCCGGCTTCCCGCGAACGCCCTCGACAAGCCCGACCGCCAGCGGGCGATAATGGACCGTATGCCGCGGATCCTTGTCGTCGACAACTACGACTCTTTCGTCTACAACCTGGTGCAGTACCTGCAGCAGCTGCAGGCCGACACCACCGTGCTCCGCAACGACGAGGTCACCCCTGAACAGGCCGGTGAGTACGACGGTGTGCTGCTCTCCCCCGGCCCCGGTACGCCGGAAGAGGCCGGCGCCTGCGTCGACATCGTGAAGGAGAAGGGCCGCGAGGTCCCGATCTTCGGGGTGTGCCTCGGCCTGCAGGCGATCGGCGTCGCGTACGGCGGGGTTGTCGGCCGCGCGGACGAACTGCTGCACGGCAAGACCAGCCAGGTGTTCCACGAGGGCGCCGGCGTCCTGTCCGGGCTCCCGTCGCCGTTCACCGCGACCCGGTACCACTCGCTGGCGATCGCGCAGGACAGCGTGCCGGACGAGCTCCAGGTGACCGCGCGGACCGAGGCCGGCGTCATCATGGCGGCCCGGCACCGCGACCTCCCGGTCGAGGGCGTGCAGTTCCACCCGGAATCGGTGCTGACCGAGGGCGGCCACCGGCTGCTCGCGAACTGGCTCGAGATCTGCGGCGACCCGGACGCGGTCGCCCGCTCCGCCGGCCTCGCACCGGTCGTCAGCTAGTCCGTAGAACCGAAGAACCCCCGGAGCGAGCGCGCTCCGGGGGTTCTGTCGTTCAGGGATCAGCCGCCGGGGATCGTGATGGTCGGCGTCGACGGTGTCGTCGTCGGCGTCTCGGTCGGCTCGCTCGTCGGTGGGGTGGTGGGCTGCAGCTTGTTCACGGTCAGCGTGATCAGCGTGCCCTTCGGCGCCTTGGTGCCGGCCTTCACGGACTGGTTGAGGACGGTTCCCTCGGCCTGGTTCTGGTCGTTGCCGAACGTCTGCCCGACGCGGAAGCCGGCCTGCTCGAGCGTCAGCTTCGCGTCGTCGAACGTCTGGGTGACGACATTCGGTACGTCGACGTTCGTCTTGCCGCTGGAGATCGTCAGGGTGAACTCCTGACCCGACGGGTACTGCCCGCTCGGGTCCGGGCTGACCGCGAGCACGATGCCCTTCTTCTGGTCGCTGTCCTGCTCGACCGTCTTGTCCTTGACCTCGAAGTTCGCGGATGTGCCTTCGATCGCCTTGCGGGCCGCGGACTCCGACTTGCCGATCACATCCGGCACCGGGAACGCGCTTCGCCCGGACGAGAACACCACGGTGACCACCGAACCCTGCTCGGCCTCGGTGCCCGCTGCCGGGGTCTGCCGGATCGCGGAGCCGCGGCCGACCGTGTCGCTGGTTTCCGCCGGTCCCACCGCGAACTTCAGGCCCTTGTCGGCGAGCAACGCGGTCGCGTCGGCGACCGACTTGCCGCTGACATCCGGTACGGCGACCTTGGCGGGCGGGGTGGCCGACGTCTGACCGCCGGCCTTGTCGTCCTTGTTCATGTTCGAGAACAGCGCGTACGCGCCGACCGCGATCGCGACGATCGCGAGGCCGAGCAGGAAGTAGGCCAGGCCGCGGTTGCGGCGGGACCGCGCGTCCTGCGCCTCGTCCAGGTCGTCGCCGCCCGGCGGCAGCAGGTCGTTCGCCGAGGTCTGGTGGTACTGCTGGGTCGCGGCCGTCGGCGCCGCCGAGGTCGGCGCCATCGACCGGGTCTCCGCGACCGCCGCCATCGGCGCGGTCACCTGCTGGCCGGCCAGCACCCGGTGGATGTCGGCGCGCATCTCGGAGGCGCTCTGGTACCGCTCCTCGCGGCTCTTCGCCAGCGCCTTCAGGACGACCGCGTCGACCTCCGGCGGGATGTCCGGGTCGAACGAGGACGGCGGCAGCGGCTGCTCCCGGACGTGCTGGTAGGCCACCGACACCGGCGACTCACCGACGAACGGCGGCCGGCCGGTGAGCAGTTCGTAGAGCAGGCAGCCGGTCGAGTACAGGTCGGAGCGGGCGTCCACGGTCTCGCCGCGGGCCTGCTCCGGGGACAGGTACTGCGCGGTGCCGATCACGGCCGCGGTCTGGGTCATCGTGGAGGACGTGTCGGCGACCGCGCGGGCGATCCCGAAGTCCATCACCTTGACCTGGCCCTGCGGGGTCAGCATCACGTTCCCGGGCTTGATGTCGCGGTGCACGATGCCGGCCCGGTGGCTGTAGTCGAGCGCCTCGAGGACGCCGGAGGTGATCTCCAGTGCCCGCTCCGGCATGATCTTGCGGCCCTCGCGGATCAGGTCCCGCAGCGTCTTGCCGGTCACCAGCTCCATCACGATGTACGGAATGGTGACGCCGGAGCCGTTCGGGTCCGGCTCCTCGCCGGTGTCGTACACGGAGACGATCGTCGGGTGGTTCAGCGACGCGGCCGACTGGGCCTCGCGCCGGAACCGCGCCTGGAAGGTGGCGTCACTCGCGAGGTCGACGCGCAGCCGCTTGATCGCGACGCTCCGGCCGAGCCGGTTGTCGAGACCCCTGCGGACCTCCGCCATGCCGCCGCGGCCGAGCGGTTCGCCTTCTTCGTACCGGCCGCCGACGAGACGTGCCTGCGATGTCATGACTCAGCCTTCCAACCTGTCTGCGGTAAAACACTCAACTTGCCCACGGTAGCGGCCGCCACACGCGGTTCCCCGTTGGAAAGACGCGCTGTCATCGCATCATTCCGTATGGTGCTCATCGGCTGTTCATTGGCCCAGCACCGCCTCCATCACCTTCTTGGCGATCGGAGCCGCCAACGTGCCGCCCGCGATGTCGTTGCGCGGGATGTTCGCGTCCTCGATCAGCACCGCCACGGCCACCTTCGGGTCCTCGGCCGGCGCGAACGCGGTGAACCACGCGAACGGCGGGCGCTCCTTCGTGGTCTGCGCCGTACCGGTCTTGCCGGCCACCTGGACGCCGGAGATCCGGCCCGGCTTGCCGGTGCCGTTGTTGACGACGTCGACCATCATCGCGGTCAGCTGGGCCGCGACCTGCGGCGTGACCGCCTGGTGCAGCGACTCCGGCTTGGTCTCCGAGACCGTCTTCAGGTCCGGGGTCTTCACGTTCTGGACCAGGTACGGCTTCATCACCTCGCCCTTGTTCGCGATCCCGGCCGCCACCATCGCCATCTGCAGCGGGGTGGCCCGGACGTCGAACTGGCCGATCGCGGACTGCGCGGTCTGCGGCTCGTTCGGGTCGCCGGGGAACTGGCTGGTGGCCACGCTCGGCAGCTCGCTCAGCGGCCGGGCGCCGAAGCCGAACTTCGCGGCCTGCTCGTTCAGCGCGTCCGCGCCGAGCGCCATGCCCACCGTGCCGAACGCGGTGTTGCAGGAGTAGCGCAGCGCGATCGTCAGCGTCGCGCTGTTGCTGCCGCCGCAGTTCTTGCCGTCCTCGTTCACCAGCGGGACCGTGGTCTGCGGGAGCGGCAGCTCGGCCGGCGAGTTCACCTTGCTCTCCGGCGTGTACTTGCCGCTGGACAGCGCGGCCGCCGCGGTGACCAGCTTGAAGGTCGACCCGGGCGGGTACAGCTCCTGCACCGCGCGGTTCGACAGCGGCTTGTTCTTGTTCGCGTTCAGGCTCTTCCAGGCCGCGCCGACCTTCTCCGTGTCGTGCGAGGCGAGCTGGTTCGGGTCGTACGACGGCCGGCTGGCCATCGCCAGGATCCGCCCGGTCTTCGGCTCGATCGCGACCACCGCACCGGTCTTCCCGGCCAGGCCGTCGTACGCCGCCTGCTGGGCCGCGGCGTTCAGGGTCAGGGTCACGCTGCCGCCTTGTTGCGGGCGGTTGCTGATCACGTCGATGATCCGCCGGAACGCCATCGACGGGTCCGAGCCGTTCAGCTCGGCGTTCATCGTCAGCTCGATACCGCCGCGGCCGAACAGGTACGAATAGAACCCGGTCACCGGGGCGTACACCTGGCCGTTCGCGTACGTCCGCTGGTACTTGAACCGGTCGCCGGACTCCTTGCTCTGCGCGACCGGCGTACTCCCGATCAGGATCGGGCCGCGGTTCACCGAGAACTGCGAGTCGCGGACCCGGTTGTTGTCGTTGCGGCCGTTGATCTCGGTCGCGCGGAAGGCCTGCAGGTACGTCGAGTTCGCCATCAGCGCGAGCATCAGGATGATCGCCGCCACGGCCAGCCGCCGGATCGCTGAGTTCATGCCTTCTGCACCGCCATCGCGATCGTTTCGTCGGAAACCGGAGCGGCCGGGGTCTGCGGCCGCCTGGCCTGGTCGCTGATCCGGAGCAGCAGCGCGATGATCGCCCAGTTGGCGACCAGCGACGTACCGCCCAGCGCCATGAACGGGGTGGCCAGACCGGTCAGCGGGATCAGCCCGGTGACGCCGCCGACGATCACGAACACCTGCAGCGCGAACGACATCGCCAGACCGGTCGCGATCAGCTTGCCGAAGATGTCCCGGCAGCCGAGCGCGGTCCGCAGGCCGCGTTCGATGATGAGGGTGTAGACCAGCAGGATCGCGATCAGCCCCGTCAGCCCGAGCTCCTCGGCGAACGAGGAGATGATCATGTCGCTGTTGGCGTACAGAGTGGCCTCCGGGTGGCCCTGGCCGAGACCGCGGCCGAGGATGCCGCCCCAGGACTGACCCATCAGCCCGAGCTTCACCTGGCCACCGTCGATCGCCCACGGGTCCAGCCAGTCGCTGACCCGGCGGTGCACGTGGCCGAACGTCATGTACGCGAAGTACGCGCCGCCGACGAACAGCACGCCGCCGATGATCAGCCAGCCGGCCCGCTCGGTGGACACGTACAGCAGGAACAGGAACAGGCCGAAGAACAGCAGGGACGAACCGAGGTCGCTCTCGAACACCAGGACACCGAGGCTGACCGCCCAGGCGATCCCGATCGGGCCGAGGTCGCGGGCCCGCGGCAGGTCGAGCCCGAGGAAGCGGTGCCCGGCCAGCGTCAGGACGTCGCGTTTCACCACCAGGTAGCCGGCGAAGAACACGACCAGACAGATCTTCGCGAACTCACCCGGCTGGAAGGACATGCCGGCCAGCCGGATCCAGATCCGGGCGCCGTTCAGGTTCACGCCGAGGCCGGGGATCAACGGCAGCACGAGCAGCACCAGACCGGCCAGCCCGGCGGTGTAGGTGAGCGCCTGCAGCCGGCGGTGATCTCTGATCACAAGGATGACGACCAGGAACAGCACGACGCCGACTGCGGTCCAGGTGATCTGCTGCGGCGCCGCAGGCCCCTTCGGGACCTTGCCCTTCGCCTCGGCGACGATGGCCAGGCCGAGGTCGATCCGGTGGATCATCGCGACGCCGAGGCCGTTCAGCAGCACGGCGCAGGGCAGCAGCACCGGGTCGGCGTACGGCGCCCGGTAGCGGAGCGCGAAGTGGGCGATCAGCGCGAGCAGTCCGATCCCGGCCGCGTAGTACCCGGTGCTGGCCGGTACGGCGTTCTGCACGGTGATGCCGATGTTCACGTACGCGCCGACCGAGACCGCGATCGCGATCACGAGCAGCAGCAGCTCCACCCCGCGCCGGGTACGCGGGATGATCTGGATAACGGACGTGGAGGCGATGCTCATCGGACCCCGTCGCAGTCGTCGGGGTCGACCGGCGTGCTCGGCGACGCCGTACCGGTCGGGGCCGTCGACGGGGGCGGCGAGGAAGCCGGCGGCTTCGAAACGGACGTCGTCACCGGCGGCTTGGAGACAGGCGGCTTGGTGGACGGCGCCGGCGTCGACGGTTTGGGGGTCGGGGTCGGCTTCGCGGCGCACTCGGCAGCGGTGTGCTGCAACTCGGCCACGATCGAGCGCGCGCCGGGCAGGTTGTCCGCCTGGATGTTCGCCTCGACCTGCTCCCGGCTGTACGTCGGGAGCTTGTCGACCTGCAGCGTCTGCCGCTCGTACACCTTCGACAGCGACAAGCCGGGGAGATCCGCCTCGATGCCCTTGAAGATCGCCACGTAGTCGCCGTCGGTGCCGACGTAGTACTGCTTCTGGGTCCAGCTGTACGCGAACCAGCCGCCGCCGCCGATCAGGCCGAGAACGACGACCAGTACGGCGATCCGCCGCAGCCACGCGAACCGCTTCGGCGGGCGCGGCGCGTACCGCAGCTCCTCAGGGTCGAGGCCGCCGTGACCACCGCCGCCGTGACCGTCACCGCCGCCCGTGCGGATCGCGACCGTCGGCTCGCCGCGCCCGGTGCTGCCTTGCGCCAGCTCGGCGGCGGCACCGACCAGCTGCGGCTGGACGCCGCTCGCGGGCTCGGTCTCGACGACGTCCGCGACGAGGACGGTGACGTTGTCGTTCGAGCCGGCTTCGAGCGCGTGCGTGATCAGCTCGACGACGACCGAGTCCGGCGTACCGGAGGCCATCGAGGCCGCGATCACCTCGTCGCTCACGTAGTCGGGCAGGCCGTCGCTGCACAGCATCAGCCGGTCACCGGCCTGGACGTCGAGCATCTCCAGGTCCGGGTCGGAGTCCGGGCGGCCGTCGAGGACGCGCAGGATCAGGTTCCGGTGCGGGTGGGTGAAGGCCTCCTCCTGGGAGATCCGGCCCTCGTCGACCAGCGACTGCACGAAGGTGTGGTCGTGGCTCAGCTGGTACAGCTGGCCGTCCCGCAGCCGGTACGCGCGGGAGTCGCCCAGGTGCGCCAGGCCGAGCCGCGTGCCGTCGAACATCAGCGCGGTGACCGTCGAGCCCATGCCCTCGCGCTCGGGGTCCTCCTCGACCAGCTCGGACAGCCGCTCGTTGGCCCGGTGTACCGCGCCGGCCAGCGCCTCGATCATGTCTTCGCCGCTGATCTCCGCGGTGTCCAGCCGCCGGATCACCTGGACCGCCGCCGCGCTGGCCACCTCACCGGCTGCCGCGCCGCCCATCCCGTCGGCGAGCAGCAGCAGATGCGGACCGGCGTACGCCGAGTCCTCGTTGTTGCGGCGCACTCGTCCGACGTCGGAGAGTGTGGCGTAGTCGAGCGACAGGGTCATCGAGGCAGGCCTACTTCGCGATGTTCAGCGTCGTCCGGCCGATCCGGATCGAACCGCCGATCTCGGCCGGGACCGGGCGGGTGACCCGCTGGCCGTCAAGGTACGTGCCGTTGGTGGAGCCGAGGTCCTCGACCCACCACTGGCCTTCGGACTGGAACACCCGGGCGTGCCGGGTGGAGGAGTAGTCGTCGTCGAGCCGGATCTGGCAGTCCGACCCGCGGCCGATGATCACCGGCTCCTCGCCCAGCGACGCACCGACCCCGGCCTGCGGGCCGTCCGCGATCGTCACCGACCCGGGCAGGCCCTTGCGCTTCTTGACCGGCTTCGCGGGCTTCGGCGTACGGGCGTTCTGCGGGACGGCGGCAGCCGCGGCCCGGCTGTCCACCTTCGCGCCGAACAGGTCGGACCTGATCACGGACAGCACCGCGAGGACGAACATCCACAACAGGGCCAGGAACCCCAGTTTGATCAGGGTCAGGGTCAGTTCCGACATGGAAGGTCAGTCACCACCCGCTGCTCGGCGGCTGGGCCATCGGCTCGTCCGCGAGACGCAGCGTCATGGTCGTGTTGCCGATCCGGACCGTCGAGCCGTCCACCAGTTCGGCCTCGGTGGTCCGGCGGCCGTTCACCAGCGTGCCGTTGGTGGAGCCGAGGTCGACCATCACCACCCGGATACCGTCCGGGCCCTCCGGCATCAGGCGGATCTCGGCGTGCCGCCGGGAGACACCCGGGTCGTTGATCTGGATGTCGGCGTCGGTGCCGCGGCCGAGCACCACGCCGGGCGGGTTCACCGGGCGGCGGCGGCCGTTCACCTCGAGCATCACCTGCGGGTGCCCGCGGCGCGGCTGCTGCGGCTGTGCTGGCGGCTGCGGTTGCTGGTACTGCGGAACAACCGGCGGCGGGTTCGGCGGCACGTAGGGCTCCTGCTGGTAGACCTGGGGCTCGGGCTGCTGGTACGGCTCCGGACGCCGCTGGGGTGTCCCGAGCGTCTCGCTGACCACCCGGAACTTACCGGTCGGGAGCTCATCCTGCTGGACCAACTCGATGTCGATGGGCCCGGAGAACGTGTAGCGCTGGATGTCGGCGTGGTCCCGCAGCTCGTTGGCGAGCTCGTGGTTCAGGGTCCGGCCGTACGCGTTCAGCCGCTCGAAGTCGTCCGGACCCAGCTCGATGGTGAAGTGGTTCGGCACCAGCCGGCGGTCCCGGGACAGGATCCGCGCGGTGTTGTCGATCTCACGCTTGAGGGCGGCGGCCAGTTCGATCGGCTCGACGTCACCCTTGAAAGCGCGCGCGAAGACACCGCTCACAATGCCTTCCAGGCGTCGCTCGAAGCGCTGTAACGGTCGCACGCCTCCTCCTCCACGGTCGGTACGCCAACAGATGTCCTCCGGTCAGGCGGACACACCGGGTACGACGATCGATCGTATCGGCAGGTTCGACCGAACCCGCAATGTGAAGCACCGGGAGAACCCGTGCTACTGTTCCTTCTCGTCGCCAAGAGCTGTATCAGGCGACTGCGCGCGGGTGGCGGAATAGGCAGACGCGCACGGTTCAGGTCCGTGTGCCCGAAAGGGCGTGGGGGTTCAACTCCCCCCTCGCGCACAACGAAGTCCCGGTCAACTCGACCGGGACTTTTGCGTTGCCGGGGCACATTTCCTCCTTTCGGAGGATCCTGCCGACGCCCACGAATCTGGTGGATGTACGTTATTCTGTACAGCGTGAAGACGATGAGTTTTACCGAGACGCGCGCGAACCTGGCTGCGGCCCTCGATGCGGTGGAGAGCGACGCGGAAGAGTTGGTGATCACCCGCGCCGGGCATGAGCCTGTCGTCGTTGTCACGCTGGCGGAGTACGAGTCATTGAAGGAGACCGACTACCTGATGCGGTCGCCGGCCAACGCGAGGCGGTTGCGCGAGGCGATCGAGCAGGACAGGGCGGGCGACGGCACCATACGAGAATTGGCTGACCCCGACTCCGCCGATGACCAAGGTACGGCGGGTGGCGCTGCATGAAGGTCGTCTTCCTCGACCGCGGTTGGGAGGACTACCTGTGGTGGCAGGCAAGATCGCAAGCTCCTCAAGCGGATCAACCAGTTGATCGAGGACATCGATCGCAACGGCCACGACGGCATCGGTAAGCCGGAGCCACTACGGCACGAGTTCGCCGGTTACTGGTCGAGGCGCATCAACTCGGAGCACCGGCTCGTCTACCGGATCGCCGACGACGGGATCCACATCATCGCGTGCCGTTACCACTACGGTCCCTGACCGGACTACGCCTGCTCCGCCGAACAGATGATGGGGTGGGTCCGCCGTCAGGGTGACGCGGGGGTGCGGGGGGCGGTGGGACAGTTCTTCGCATGGAGCATGCGTTGGAGCTCGTGGGGCTGACCAAGGTTTTCGGTGATGAGCGGGCGGTGGACGATCTCAGCCTGCAGGTGCCGGCCGGGTCGTTCTTCGGGGTGCTGGGGCCGAACGGGGCCGGGAAGACGACGTCGTTGTCGATGGCGGTCGGGTTGCTGCGTCCGGACGGCGGTACGGCGCGGATCTTCGGGGTGGATGTCTGGCGGGAGCCGACGCAGGCCAAGGCGCTGGTGGGGGTGCTGCCGGACGGGCTCGGGATGCCGGAGCGGCTCACCGGGCGGGAGGTGCTGACGTACCTCGGCCTGTTGCGTGGACTGCCCGAGGACGAGGTCGCGCGGCGGGCCGCCGAGTTGCTGGACGTACTCGAGCTCGACCACGAGGACGACAAGCAGGTCATCGGCTACTCGACCGGGATGCGGAAGAAGCTCGGGCTCGCGGTCGCGCTGCTGCACGCGCCGCGGTTGCTGGTGCTGGACGAGCCGTTCGAGGCCGTCGATCCGGTGTCGGCGGCGACCATCCGGACCATCCTGCACCGGTTCATCGCGGGCGGCGGGTCGGTGGTGATGTCGAGCCACGTGATGGCGCTGGTCGAGCAGCTGTGTGATCGCGTCGCGGTGGTCGCGGACGGGAAGGTCGTTGCCGCAGGCACCGTTGCGGAGGTGCAGGCCGGCGGCAGTCTGGAGGACGCGTTCGTGTCGCTGGTCGGTGCGTCGACCCGTGGCGCGGAAGGGCTGACGTGGCTCTCGCACTGACGTACGGGACGTCGCGCACGCTGGTCCGGATGCGGCTGGCCGCGTTCCGGCATGGGCTCGAGGACCAGTTCCGGCGGTCGTGGATCGTCACAGGCGGGTTCGTCGGCCTGGCGCTCGCGGGCGGCACGCTCTGGGTCGCCGCGCGGGGCGATCACGACGTACTGGTCGTCGTACTCGCGGTCTGGATGCTGGGCTGGGTGGTCGGGCCGCTGTTCGCGGGTGGTGGCGACGAGACGCTGAAGCCCGAGTACTTCACGATGATGCCGCTGCCGCCGCGCACGCTCTCCACCGGTCTGCTGGTGGCCGCGCTGGCCGGCGTGGCACCTGTCATCAGCCTGATCGCCTTGCTCAGCCTGGTCGTGGTCAGCGGGGGCGTCGTCGCGGGGCTTGTTGCGGTGCCTGCGCTGTTGCTGCAGTTGCTCTGCTTCATCCTGGCGTCCCGACTCGCTGTCGCGGTGTACGGCGTACTGCTGCAGGTGCGGGCCGGTGCGGTGATCGCGGCGCTGGTCAACGCGTTCATCCTGGCGTTCACCGCACAGGGGTGGGCGTTGATCGTCGCGTTCGTGTCCACCGACGTACAAGGCACTGTCGCGAAGGCGGCGCGCATTGCCCCGTCCGGTTGGGGTCTGGTGGCGGTGGAAGCGGCCGGACGTGGCGACTGGCTCCAAGTGCTTGCTGCGCTGGCAGGGCTCGTGGTGCTCGCTGTAGTGATGCTCCTGGCGTGGTCAGCCCTGTTGGTACGACGTACGACGGTCACTCGCGCCGGCCGGACGCCGAGGCGACTGCTGACGGCGAGAACACCTGAGGGCGCTGCGGCCGCCAAGGAGCTGCGGTCGTGGACACGCGACCTGCTCTACGGTCACCGGGCTGTGTTCGCCGTCGCCTACGGGCTGTTCTTCTGCATGATGCCGTTGGCGATCGGGATGAAGTCGATGCTGCCGTGGGCCGGTCCGGCGGCTGTGGTGATGGCGGGCTCGATGGCCGCCAACCTTTACGGCGCGGACGGTACGGCGTTCTGGACCACCCTGATGACGCCTGGCTCGAGCCGGGCGGACGTGCGGGCGCGGCAGCGGGCGTTCCTGCTCGTTTTCGGTCCGTCGACGCTGCTGATCACCCTGCTGCTCACCTGGTGGTCCGGCGACACCAGGGCCTGGCCGCTGGTGCTGAGCGTGCTGCCTGCGCTGCTAGGTGGTGCAGCGGGTCTGGTGGTGGCCTGCTCGGTGTACGCCGCCGTACCGACGACCGATGCGCACAAGCGGTCCGGCAACCCGCTCAACTCGGGTGAGAACGAGGGCGAGACGATGGGCATCGTCTACGTGATGCTCGTCCTGGTCGCGACGACCTGTGCCCCGGCGCTGATCCTGGCGCTCTACTACCGGCTGGTGGGGCGTGCCGGTCGGCGTCCTGTCCGGCGTACTCGCCTGGTGGTACTTCGGCCGCGTGGCAGCTCGGCGGCTCGACGCACGGGGTCCTGAGTTGCTCACGTTGCTCAGGCATGGCAGATCGCCCGCGGAGCAGGCCAAGAAGACCGCGGGGTTCGATGCGCTCCCCAAGTGGCGGCGTACGCTGGCCGGCTTCTGCCTCGGGTTCGGGGCGATCCCGTTGTTCCCACAGGCCGTCGTACCGGCGATCTTCAAGCTCACCGGCAATGACGACGCCAAGTCGTGGTTCCTGGCCCTCTACCAGGACGGCCCGTGGCAGTGGGTCGTGATCGTGCTGATGGCCGCGTTGGGGTTGTCGATGTATGCCTTCGGCGGGCTTACCTACTACCGCGCGAAGAAGCGCGCTCCGGACGGGTCGGTCGCGGTAGCCGCAAGGTAGGCGCGCCGCGGTGTCTCGCGGCCCGAGCGTTGGGCGCGACGGTGCGGTGGTTGCGCAGCATCCAGATCGCGACGGCGGCCGCGGCGATCAGGCCGGCGACGCCGGCGTAGTCGGTCAAGCTCATCATTGGGTCTCTTCTCCAGGGCGGTGGTACTGGGCGGCTGGCGAGTTCCGCGGGCTTCTGACCGGAAAGTGACGGGCCCTCAGCAGTTGTGTGATGGCGGAACGGTGTCATGGCTCATCAGTGCCAATGGGGCGGTGTCAATGATTGGGCTCGCTTCCCGATCAGGAAGCCTGATTAGGTGGTCCTCGGAGGTGGGGCGGATGCCGGACGGTCCGTTGCTGGACGAACGGGAAGAACACGCCTACCGGCTGCTCGTCGGACTGTCGGCTGCCAAGGCCGGTGACCTGGCCGAGGTCGCCAAGTTGCCGCAGCCGCAGGCCGACGAAGTGCTGCAGCGGTTGCAGGCCAAGGGCCTCGTGACGGCGCAGCCGGCCGACGATCCGGTGTTCCGGCCGTTGCCGCCGGACGTCGCCTTCGGTACGACGCTGCTGCGCCGCCAGGAGTCGCTCGAGGCGGCCCGCAAGACCGTGAGCGCGCTCAGCGAGGAGTTCCGGGCCAGCGTCAGCCGGCGCGACGCACACCACCTGGTCGAGGTGATCGTCGGCGCCGCCACGCTCCGCGAGCGGCTGCGCGACCTGCAGAACTCGGCCCGCGAGGAGATCCTCTGGTTCTGCCGCGCGAACCCGCTCGCGATGCAGGGCGCCGAGAACACCGAGGAGTACGGCGCTTTGTCCCGCGGCGTCCGGTACCGCGCGATCTACGAGCGCGCACTGATCGAGACACCCGGTGAGCTGGACTCGATCGCCGAAGGCGTCAGCTGGGGCGAGGAGGCGCGGGTGGTGCCGACGCTGCCGGTCCGGATCGCGATCGTGGACCGGTCGACGGCGATCTGCCCCCTGGTCCGTGACGACGAGCAGAGCATCGGTGAGCCGTCCGCAGCGATCATCAGCCGCGGCCAGCTCCTGGACGCGTTGCTGGCGCTCTTCGAGAGCTACTGGGAGCTGGCGACACCTGTGCGGCTGCAGCCCGAGGAGAAGTACGAAGACGAGGGCCTGGACGACTCCGAGCGGCTCCTGCTCTCCCTGCTCGTCGGCGGCGTACCGGACAAGTCGATCGCCAACCAGCTAGGCATCAGCCGCCGCACCGTCCAACGCCGCCTCGACCGCCTCATGGCGCTCGCCGGCGTCGACACCCGCACCGGCCTCGCCTTCCAAGCCGCGAAACGCGACTGGCTTTGAGCCACGGCCGGCGCGGGTTAGCAGCCGTACCGCAGTACTTGACGCCGTACGCGCGGATCACGGTCTGCGTGATCTTTGCGCCGTTCGGGCCGGTTGCCTGCGACCTTGAGTGACACGGTGTCGTGGGCGTTGGGGACGACGGCCAGGTAGTGGCCGACGGCACCGAGTACGACGAGGCGCTGCCAGGTCTTGCCCTCGTCGAACGAGGACCAGGCCTGCAGTCCGGTCGCCCGGGGCGACTCGAAGCCGACCACGTGCGTCCGGGCGCCCACCCGGCCGGTCAGGTCGACCGGGACCTTGTAGTCGACCTGCTGCAGCGAGAGCGGCGTCGCCTTGTCGTCCGCCTGCTTGGCCGAGCGGAACTCCCAGGAGGTCTGCGTACGTGTCCCCCAGTTCCACTCGCCTTCCTTGTCGATGCGCTCGGTGGACACATCCAGCTTGTACGCCGCGTTGTCGCTGGAGGTGATCACGTCCTCCCACGCGTCCGGAAGCTCGGCCACGACCTGACCGTTGCGGGACAGCGTCGCCGAGTCCTTCGTGGCCTCACCGATCGTGTAGTGGCCGGCCGCGTCCACGAACGACGGGATGCGGAGCGAGAGCCGGTCACCGGTGCGCGTGGACTGGATGCCGGGCGCAGCCGCGGGACGTACGACCGGACCGAACCACGTCTCGTCCGACGACCCGTTCCGGTAGCTACGCGGTACGGACGTCATACCGCCGGCCAGCGGGTTCATGGTGTCCCACGTGTACAGGTGGTGCACCCGGTGCTGCCAGAGCGAGTCACCCGACGTCACCCACTCCTCCCGGACCTTCGGCGTCTCGACGAACCGCTGGGAGTCGTTCCACGAGTACTCCTGCCACGGACGCCACCCGAACCGCTGCTCCTTGGCCCAGTTGAACCCGCCGTTGTCGGCGTACCGCGTGGTGATCCGGGCGCTGTTCGCCGCCGTCACCTTGTAGACGATCTTCGCCGGGATGGACCCGGTCGAGACCTGCTGTACGTCGTACAGGTACGGGCTGGACGTGGTGAGCGTGAGATCGATGGCCGCGCCACGACGGGCCTGCTCGACCAGCTTCTGACCGTCCTTGAACGTGGTCACCATCGCCGGGATCGGCTCCCGGTCACCGACCGGACGCCAGACGGTCCACGCGCCCCAGTCGGCCGGCCGGATCAGGATGACCGCCGCCGCACCGGCCGCCGCGGCCGCCGCGATCTGCTCCTCCTCGCCGTCGGAGTCGAGCACCACCAGGGCGCCCTTCGCGTCCTGCAGCGAGGTCACGAGCCGGAAGCGCTTCTTGCCGTCGTACGACGGCGACCGGTGCAGCAGGTTGATGTCGAGCGGACCGGACACCCCAGGGATCGACGCCTGGACCAGCGGCGCGACCAGCTGCCAGCGGGACGAGAACTCGAACGTGCCGTCCTTGACCGGCTTGGTCGGCGTCACGTTGACCTGCTGGACCGTGCTGAAGTGCATGACCCCGTGGCTGATCGAACGCCCGTTGCCGTACTCACGGTGCACGTAGTAGCTCAGGATCGCCTGCTGCTCCGACGGCTTCGGCGTCTCGATCTTGATCGGGACCGCCTTCCGCGCGTCGATGACGATCTCGGTGTCCTTGCTGATCACGATGTTCGGGTCGGTGAACAGGCTCGCCTGCTCGTTCTGGGGGTCGTTGCCGTCCACGAGCGAGTGCAGCAGGTACGTGCCCTCCTCGACCTCGGCCGTGAACGTTCCGCCGTTGGGAATCCACGCCAGCACGTCGGACCGCGAGTTGTCGCCGTACAGCGAGATGACCGGGACGCCGGTGGGCTCGCCGGCGAGGTCGAGCGCGCGCAGCGTCACCTTGTGTCGCGGGCCGGCCCGAAGTGCGCCGACCGCGGTGTGCGTGACGACGCCGTCGGGGCCGGTGGCAACGATCCAGCCGCTGTACTGGCCGCGGCCGAGCTTGGCCGGGTCCAGCGTCAGCGGTACGTCGGCGGTGCCGTTGGCCGGGACCGTGACGGTCGCCGGCAGGCCGAAACCGTCGGTCTCCGGCTGCTTGTCGTCGAGGTTCGTCACCTGGACGGACAGGTTCAGCGTGACCGGCGCTGCCGGAGTCGTTCCGGTACGTGATGGTCCGCGTGCCCGCCTCCGCCGGTCTGCACGCCGAAGTCCGCGACTCCGCTGGCAGTCACCTTCTGCGCGACGGCCCGGGTCAGGTCGACCCGGCCCGCGCCCTGCTGATAAACGGTCTGCTGAGGCTGGGTCTTCGCGGTGCTGACCAGTGCGTTCTTCAGCTGGTCGGCCTTCCAGTCCGGGTGCTGCTGCGCGAGCAGGGCCGCTGCACCGGCGACGTGCGGCGTCGCCATCGACGTACCGGAGGCGGCTGTGTACAAGTTGTCCACAGGCTGGCCCATAGCCGTGCCGGTCGCGCGGGCGGCGATGATGTCCACACCCGGAGCGGTGATCTCCGGCTTCAGGCCCGCGTCACCGAGCCGCGGTCCACGACTGGAGAAGTCGGCGAGCTTGTCCTCGCGGTCCACGGCTCCGACCGTCAGCGCGGACGCCGCGGCGCCCGGCGTACCGACCGTCTCGTCCTGGCCCTCGTTGCCGGCCGCAACCACGAACAGGGTGCCGGTCTGCGCGGTGATGTCGTTGACCGCCTGGCTGAGCGGGTCGGTGCCGTCGGTGGCCTCGCCGCCGAGGCTCATGTTGACGACCTTCGCGCCCTCGGACGCGGCCCATTCCATCCCGGCGATGATCCAGGAGTCGTAGCCGTACCCGTCGTCGCCGAGCACCTTGCCGACCAGCAGGTCGGCCTTCGGCGCGACGCCCTTCCGGGTGCCGCCTGCGCCCGCGCCGGTGCCGGCGATCGTCGCGGCGACGTGCGTGCCGTGGCCGAAGTGGTCCTCGGTGCCGGTCGGGCTGCCGGAGAAGTCCTGGCTCTCCTTGACCTTGCCGTCCAGGTCCGGGTGCGTCGCGTCGACACCGGTGTCCAGTACGGCGACCTGCACGCCGGAGCCCTCGTACCCGGCCTTCCAGGCGTCCGGCGCGCCGATCTGCGGGACGCTCTTGTCGAGCACCGGACGGACCTTGCCGTCCAGCCAGATCTTGGTGACACCGCTGTTCAGCGAGCGGGCGCCGTCGCCGGGCTTCAGAGATTTCCACAGCTCCGGCAGTTGGTCCTTCGCGGCGGTCAGGGCGCGGCCGCCGATCGACGGGAGCTGCCGCGTCGTCGTCGTACCGGCGAGGTTCTGCGCGGACCGGGCGCCGGGGGTGTCCTTGACGATGAGCGGGAGGCTCGCGGCTCCGCCGTAGCCGTCGGCGATCAGCTCGTCGACGTCGAACAGGTCCACGTCCAGGACGCCGCTGGACACGAACGGTACGGCGTCGCTCGGCAGCACGCGGAGTCCGCCGTCGGCCTCGATCGTGTGGAACGAGACGCCTTCGCGGCCGGCCGCCGGGCGGACCGTGGCGGCCTTCTTGCCGGCGCCGGCATCGGTCAGTTCGACGACGTCACCGGTGATCAGCGTGACCGAGGAGGTCTTGATCGCTGTGGACCCGGTGGGAGGGGCGGCGGCGGACGGGATCACCGTCGCCGCGCCAAGAGCAAGCACCGCCGCGGTGGTGAGCGCGGCAGCACGTCGGGGGGAAGACATAGGCGGAATTCTCCTTCGAGAGGTTTGGGGCAGGCACACCTCTTCTTGGTCCTGAGTTTGCAATCACGTCACAGCAATCCGCCCTGTCCATCACTGCCGTCCCTGCGACATGGCGCAACCACGCCATGAACCTGGCACCATCTGAGGCATGAGCGCGAAGGCAGTACGCAGGTGGGGATGGCTCGGTACCTTCGTGATCGGCGGCGGGTTGTACCTCGCCGTCCTGGCGGTGCTGACCGACACCGGGAACCCGAATCTGTTCCCGACGATGATCCTGCTCGGCGCGCTCGTCGTACCGCTGACCTTCGTGACGTTCGCCGCCGGGCGGTCCGGGCGCTGGCTGATCGACGGGCCGACGCTGGGCGGTTGCCTGCTGTTCGGCGGGGTGGTCGGGGTCGTCGTCGCGGGCCTGCTCGAGTACGACGCGATGCGGCGGCTCGGGACGTTGCCGATGGTCGGGGTGGGGTTGATCGAGGAGGCGGCCAAGCTCGTCGTACCGGCGATCCTCGTGGTGTTCTTCGGGCACCGGTACCGGACGTCGATCGGGCGCGGGATCGTCATCGGGGTCGCGGTCGGCACCGGGTTCGCCGTACTGGAGACCATGGGCTACGCGTTCGTCGCGCTGCTGCAGTCCAACGGGAACGTCGGTGCGGCCGAGCAGACGCTGTTCATCCGCGGTCTGCTCTCCCCGGCCGGTCACGCGGCCTGGACCGGCCTGTCCTGCTGGGGCCTGTGGCGGTTCGTGCTCAAGCCGACCGGCAAGCGGTTCGCCGGGTTCCTCGGCATGTACGCGCTCGCCGTCGCGCTGCACTCCACCTGGGACGGTATCGGCGGCCGCATCACGTACGCCGTCGTCGGCGCGATCTCGATCGGCCTGCTGCTGTTCGGCCTCAAGCGCGCGCAGCGGGCGGACACAGTCGCCGTACCGGTCTAGACGGCGACGCGCGTCCAGGTCGGACCGTTGGCGGTGTCGGTGACCTGAACGCCCAGCTCGGTCAGCTCGGCACGCAGCGCGTCAGCGCGGGCCCAGTCGCGAGCAGCCCGAGCAGCCTCGCGGTCCGCGACCAGTTGATCCACCGCAGCCTCGTCGAGCTCCGGCAACCCGGTCGCCACCGGCTCGACGTCCGCCGGGGTGAGCTGACCGAACGGCAGCCCGAGTACGGCGGCACACGCGGCCACGACCGCCCGTTGCCCCGACTCGGACAGGGCCTGATCACGCAGCGAGTCCTGCAGCAGCGCGAGCACGCGCGGCGTGTTGAGATCCGAGCTGATCGCGTCGTCGATCTGGTCGATCACCGCGACAGCCGCTGCGTCGTCGCCAGCGGCCGCGCGAGCCTCGTCCGCTGTGGTCACGGACGGCAGCTCACCGAGTGACGACGTACGGCGGATCAACCGGCGCAGCGTGGACTGCGCGCTGTCGAGTCCGGCCAGGGTGAACTCGAGCTGAGCGCGGTAATGACCGCCGAGCAGGAACAGCCGATAAGCGAGCGGATGGAATCCCTGCTCGGCCAGGTCGCTGACGGTCAGGATGTGACCGGCCGACTTCGAGATCTTCGCGGAGCCGAGTTGCAGGAACTCGTTGTGCAGCCAGAACTTGACCCACGGCTGCCCGTCTCCGAGGTACGCCTCGCTCTGGGCGATCTCGTTGACGTGGTGCAGCTGCCGGTGGTCCACGCCGCCGGTGTGGATGTCGAAGTGCTCGCCGAGCAGCAGCATGCTCATCACCGAGCACTCGAGGTGCCAGCCGGGTGCTCCCCAGCCCCATGGCGAGTTCCAGCGCATCGCCCGCAGCTGCCCCGGAGCCTCCGCACGCCATAGCGCGAAGTCGGTCTTGGCCCGCCGGCCGGGCACCTCCTCGACCCGGGCACCCTCGAGTTGACCGCTCACGTCGATCAGACCGAGCTGCCCGTACGTCGGATCCTTCGAGGTGTCGAAGTACAGCCCGGACTCGATCTCGTACGTGAAGCCGCGCTCGACCAGGCGCTCCGCGAACGCGATCATCTGCTCGACGTACTGCGTGGCGCGCGGATAGTGGTGTGCGGGCAGGATGTTCAACGAGGCCAGGTCGGCGAAGAACGCGTCGGTGTACATCGCCGCGATCTCCTCGACCGACCGGCGTTCCCGGGCGGCCGCGACCTCGAGCTTGTCCTCGCCGAGCTCGGCCTCCGCGACCGCGTGGCCGACGTCGGTGATGTTGATGACGTGCTCGACCTGCCAGCCCTTCCAGAGCAACGCCCGGCGCAGGGTGTCGGCGAACGTGTACGCGCGCAGGTTGCCGATGTGCGCGTAGCTGTAGACCGTCGGCCCACAGCTGTACAGCCGCACGATGCCGTCCGTGGCCGGCGTGAAGTCCTCGACGCGGCGTCCGAGGGAATTGAACAGCCGCAACGGCATTGACTGCATGGGCACCCGCTGGATGCTACCGGTCTGGAGAGTGAGATGGCGCACGCGAGCCATGGACAACGCGTGCTGGAATGAGTACGGTCCGTAAACGGCGTCCGCCACGCCGACCTCGACGGTGAGGTGCTGCCCGCCAGTAGCGCCTCGCTGGTGTGTGGGCGAGCAGGCTGCGGCTGTGCGTCTCGGCTTGATGGGGGCCCATACACCCAGGTGGGGTGGTGAGCGGCACTCACTCGTTCACCGCCCCACCGGTTCAAACCTTCATCAAGTGTTTGCAGGCGGGATGTTCGCCGGCTGGGGAAGCTGGGCAGACTGACCTGCGTCCGGTCCCCAACCGCCCCTGGGAGTAGCCGTGTCCCGACTCTTGCGTCCGGCGCTGCTTGTCACCGCCGTCCTGGCCCTGCTCGGTTTCGGCATCACGCCGTCCAGTGCCGCCACCTCGATCACGGTCGCCACGGCGATCGGCCGCCAAGACGGTTCGACCGCTTCGGTCACCGGGTACGTGGTCGGCCAGCCGACCGCCACCAGCACCGTTGTCCGCAGCAACTTCCCGAACGACTACGCGCTGGCGCTCGCCGACTCGGCGTCCCAGACGAGTCCGTCGTCGATGCTCTACGTCCAGATCCCGACCGCGTTCCGCGCGTCGTACGGACTGCAGAGCAACCCGAGCCTGCTCGGCAAGCAGATCACCGTCACCGGCACGCTGGCGGCGTACTTCTCGCACCCCGGCCTGAAGAACGCGACCGCCTTCACCGGCGGTGGCGGCTACGGACCCGGGCCCGGATCCGGGTGACTACTACGCCGGCGCCGAAGGCAAGACCGGCGCCGGCGCTGAAGTCCGCGCTGCACACGATCATCTCGAGCCAGACGAAGCTCAGCTACGACCAGGTCTGGGACGCGCTGAAGGTCACCGACCAGGACCCGAACAACAGCAGCAACGTCATCGAGATCTACTCCGGCCGCTCGATCAGCAAGACCCTCAACGGCGGCGACGCCGACGACTGGAACCGCGAGCACGTCTGGGCCAAGTCGCACGGCGACTTCGGGACTGCGACCGGTCCGGGCACCGACGTCCACCACCTCCGCCCCGAGGACGTGACGGTGAACTCGGCCCGCGGCAACCTCGACTTCGACAACGGCGGTACGACGGTCGCGCAGTGCTCCGGCTGTACGGCGGACTCGGACTCGTTCGCGCCCCGGGCAGCGGTCCGTGGTGACGTCGCGCGGATGATCTTCTACATGGCCGTCCGGTACGAGGGCGACGACGGGTTCGCGAACCTCGAGCTGAACGACTCCGTCAGCAACGGCACCGCGCCGTACATCGGCAAAGTCTCGGTGCTGAAGGCCTGGGCCGCGGCCGACCCGCCGGACGCGTTCGAGAAGAACCGCAACGAGGTCATCTACAGCCAGTTCCAGCACAACCGGAACCCGTTCATCGACCACCCGGAGTGGGTCGCGTCGATCTGGCCGTAAGGGTCAGCGGTTCTGCTGCACGTCTTGTTTCACGCCGAGGGCGGGCCGGTGTTCTCCGGTCCGCCCTCCGGTCGTCGTGAGCTGCGTCTGGGGCCTGACCGGTGCCGCGATGCCGGACAGCGCGGTAGACGTGCCGAGCCGGGTCTGCACCCAGTCCTGGAAGCCCGGGTCGGTGACGTGAATCCGGACGTCGGTGCGGGTCAGCAAGCCGCGTGAGATCAGCGTCTTGGACGCGTCGTCGAGATCCCAGCGATCCGGGCTCTCGGTCCGGGACGGGATCGGTACGCCGTGGGACCCGTGCGCCGCGGTCTTCGCGAGCAACGCCATCTCGTGGTTCGAACAGTTGGCCCAGGCGGCGGCGTACAGCGACTGGGATCGCGTGTTCAGCCGGGAGGCTGCGGTCACGGCGATGTCGGTGGTGATGGTGTTCTCGCCCGGCTGAACGAGCTCGAGGGCCGCGCCGGCCAGCGTCCGCAGCCTGCTCGGGTGGCCCTGTGCGTCCTCCAGCAGTTTGTCCACAGCACCCGGCTCGCACCGGATCCCGGCTTTGGACAGCGGGCGGACGAGTGCCGTGCGCATCTCGTCGGCGTTCATCGGTACCAGTTCGCGGACGTCGAGTTTCAGCTCGGTCTCCGTGCCGGAGCGACCACCTGATGCCGACAGCAGCCGGGACTCCAGCTGGTTGCCGCCCGCCGCGATCAGGAACGCCGGCTTCCGGTTCTGGTGCAGGGTGGCCGACAGCCCGGTCAGTGCGACCAGATCGGTGTCCGACGCGGCATCCAGGTTGTCGACCATCAGGAGGATCGGCTCGCGGTGCGGCCCGGCCATCTTGCCGAGATGTTCGCCGAGCTCGCTCAGGGTTCGACCGACCGAGTCCTTCGTGACGCCTTCCCAGGCCCGGTGGACGCCGATCTTCGGTCCGGGCGAGAGGCCGGCCCGCAGTTGCGCGGTGTTCATCGAGTTCTTGGTGCGGACGGCCATCCGGTTCAGGATCTCTTTCAGCTCCTTGACCTGGTCGGCCGGGTACCGCCGCTTGAAGGTGTCCAGGTCGTGCTGAACGGCGCGAATGATCCTGGCCTCCACCGACTCGCGCGGGGAGGCGCTGAAGCGGATCGAGATCCAGCCTTCCCGGTCGGCCAGAGCCTTGGTCCGGGTCAGCTCCTGGCTGGTGCCGATGCCGGGAGGGCCGGTGAACAACACCGTTGTTCCGATCGGGAGTGCCTGTTCCAGCGAGATCGGCCGGCCGTTCTTGTCCTTGCGGTCGACTTGCTCGACGAGCTGACCGGACGTACCGAACACTCTGTTGACCGCAGCCCGATCGCCGGCCAGGTGCACCGGTGCCAGGTTGGCGGCGGGCCGGCCGACTTCGGGTCCGCGGTCGGGCGCCGGTGTCTGGTCGAGGTGTGTGTTGACCCAGTCCCGGAACCCCTTGTCGGGAATCGTCACGAGTTGGCCGTCGTGCTCCCGGAGCATTCCACGGGCGACGAGTTCCTGGCGCGCCCTGTCGACCTGCTGCCACTCGTCCGACAGATCGGGACGGGTCTCGGGCGGCATGTAGAGGCCGTTCGTTCCCTGCGCCGCGACTCTGGCGAGGAGGTCCTTCTGGGCGTGCGTGGTCTCCGGCTGGTTCCACTTGCTCTGGTAGCTGTGTTCCGAGTCCGTCCAGACCTTGACGGTCGCCGCTTGCGCAGCCGCCGCCGTGATCCCGCGCTCCGGGTCCCGCATCGCGACAGCGGCCAGGGCGAACTTCCGCAACTGGCTCGGGTTGCCGTTGGCGGCGCGGACCAGTACGTCGATACCGTCGTTCTCGTACGGGATCTCCGCGTCGTCGAGCGGCTCCGTCAGGGACACGGCCAGCTCCGCGTCGGACAGCGGCTCGAGCTCGCGGACACTGAACTGGTTGGTGATCGTGGTGGCGATACCGGACATCCGCCGGGATGCGTGCATCAGCGAACTCGTCGACTTCGTGCCGCCGGCGATGACCAGCCAGACGGGTCGATCCAGTTCCTCGAGATGGATGGCGAGGTCGTTCACGCCCGCCTGGTCGTGCTCGGACGCCGCGTCGATCTTGTCGATCAGCAGCAGGATCGGCTCGTTCTCGTGGCCGGCGATCCGGCCGAGCTCGTCGGCGAAGTCGTTCAGCGTGGTGCCGAGCTTGTCGTGCGCGGTGGTGTCCTTCTCGTGCTTACCGACGAACTCGAGCGGGACGACGCCGCCGCCGAGCCGCGCTTCCCACCCCCACCGGGTGTTGCGGCCGCTCTCGGTCAGGTCACGGACCGACTTGCTCAGGCTGCGTACCTGGCGCTTGCCGAACCTGTCCCGCAGGTCGTCGAGCTTCTGCCGGAACGCGGTGGTCAGGTGGTGCTCGAGTGGGATGTTCTCGGACGCGGTCACCCTGATGGTGGTCCAGCCGTGGAGTTCGGCCAGATCTTCCACCCGGTTCAGTTCGGTGGTCTTGCCCATACCGGGCGCGCCCTGAAAGAGGATCGCCTTGCTCTCCGGCAGTACGCCGCTCAACGAGAGCGGCGTACCGAGCTGGTCCCTGCGCGTGATCAAGTGCGCCGGGTGCCCGTCGGCTCCGAAGACCTGGCTCATTGGGACAGCGTGCGGACCGTAGCGGTCCCTGACACGGTCGGTGAGTTGCCTACCGGTTAACAATCGCCACCCGGAAGTTGAACCACGGGCTCGCGGCAACCGGTCTACACACCGCGACCCGATCGCGCACACCTGAGCCGAAATGCTTGGAACCGGCCTGTACCGCTGTCACGCTCAGTGCATGAGAATCGGACGAGTGCTCGCGGCGCTGGTCGCCGTACCCCTGGCCGGCCTGCTGCCGGTCGGAGCTGCGCAGGCCGACCCGGATCCGAACCTGACGATCTCCCAGGTCGTCCTGGACCGCACCTCGGTCGCGGTCTCCGGGCTGAACACGTACCCGATCAATGTCACCGTCAAGGGCGGCTACAACTCCAGCGAGCCCGGGGACGCCGGCCTGGTGCTGAACGTCGTGCTGACGCGCACCGGCGGCACCGGACCGCGGGACAGCATCGTGTCCGCCGACCTGAAGCGGACCGGCGGAACCGTCCAGAACGGCACGTGGACCGGCCGGCTCAACGTCGCGTCCACCGCGAACGGCACGTTCAAGGTCACCGGCGTGATGACCGGTCCGTACGGCGCTCCGGACCCGGGGACGCCGGTCGACCCGACGCCGTACTCGGGCCAGACGATCACGGTGAAGGGCACGAATCTGCCGAAGATCACGGCGTCCGTGAACCCGCGCGTGGTGCCGTGGGACAAGCCGTACTCGATCACCTGGGCGGTCACGAACACCGCGACCGGGAAACCGTACGGCACCGGGATCCCGATCGGCCTCGGTGTCGACACACCGTGCGCCGAGGGCGGCAGCCCGATGTACAAGACCGGGACGAACGGCCTGATCACCAAGTCGTACACCGCGTACGACGGCGGCGCGATGAACTGTGCCCACGTCTACGCCGACCCGTACTACATCGTCGGCCAGTGGCTGTTCGTCGCGCACCCGGCGATCGTGTCGGCGGTGCCGTCGAAGACCAGCGCGCCGGTCGGGACCGTTGTCCCGGTCAACGGTTCGGTGTACCGCGTTGGTAGTTGCTCTGCGCATCTACAGCGGCTGTACGGCGCCTCGCAGTGGCGGACCGTCAACTCCGCGACGGTGCGGCAGTCCGGCCGGTTCACGGTCAACGCGCAACCGTCGTACCAGGGCCTGATTCCTTACCGTGCGTACTTCCCGACCTGCCACAACATCGTCGCGGGCGTCAGCAAGACGTTCTACATCCGAGGGATCTGATGATGAGAATCCGAGTTCTCGCTGCACTGCTCGCGGCACCGCTGCTGCTGGCCGTCTTCCCGGCCGCGGCCCAGGCTGCCCCCGACCCCGACCTCAAGATCGACTCGATCACGCTGAACAAGACGAGTGTCGCCGTCAGCGGCCTCAACACCGTGCCGGTCACGGTGACGGTGAAGGGAACGTACGACGCCACCACGCCGGTGAACGTGATCCTCGAACGCACCGGCGGCACCGGGTCGCAGCGGACGCTGTTCTCCACGAACCTGCCGCGGCTCGCGAACGGCACCTGGAGCGGACCGCTGCAGGTCCCGTCGACGGCGAACGGCACGTTCAAGGTGACCGGTGTGCTGACCGGCCCGTTCTTCCCGGGCAGCGGGAGCATGACGGACCCGACGCCGTACGCCGGTCCGTCGCTCGCGGTCACCGGGACGCATCAGCCGAAGATCACCGCGTCGGTGTCGCCGAAGGTGGTGCCGTTCGGCTCGAAGTTCTCGATCACGTGGGCGGTCACCGACGCGCAGACCGGCAAGCCGTACGGCAGCAAGGTCCGCGTCGTCCTCGGGACCGACAACATCTGCGCCGAGTACTTCGGCCCGGGCTACACGAACCTCACCAACACCAGCGGTGTGGTGACCAAGGCCTACCCGGCCTCGGACGCCGAATGGGTCAACTGCCTGCTGCTGCCCGGTAATCCGGCGTCGGTCGGCGGACTGGGACTCGGCGTCGCGCGGCCCGGCATCGTGACCGCGGCACCGTCGAAGGCCAGTGCACCGGTCGGCACGATCGTCCCGGTGAACGGCGTCGTCCAGGGCGCGCCGTCGGCCTGCAAGGTGTACCTGCAGCGGCTGTACGGCGCCACGCAGTGGAGGACGGTCAGCCCTGCGGGCAACATCCGGTCGTACAGCGGAAAGTTCACGCTGAACGCGCAACCGGCGTACAAGGGCCTGATCCCGTACCGCGTCTACTTCCCGAAGTGCTACAACTACCAGGCCGGCGTCAGCAAGGCCTTCTACATCCGGGGGCTTTGATCATGAGACGCATCCTGGCCGCACTGCTCGCGGCTCCGCTGGCGCTGCTCATCGCACCGACCGCGGCGCAGGCCGCGCCGGATCCCGACCTGAGCATCGAGTCCGTGACGCTGAACAAGACCGGCGTCGCGGTCAGCGGGCTGAACACCGTGCCGATCACGGTGACGGTGAAGGGGAAGTACGACACCGGCTCCTCGACCGACGCGAAGGTGCCGGTCAACGTGATCCTGGAACGCACCGGCGGTACCGGCCAGGTGCGGCAGATGCTCTCGACGAACCTGGTCCGCAACGAGACGGCCGGGACCTGGAGCGGACCGCTCAACGTCCCGTCGACGGCGAACGGCACCTTCAAGGTCACCGGCGTGGTCACCGGCCCGTTCTTCCCGCCGAACCCGCCGATGTACGACGCGACGCCGTACGCCGGCCCGTCGGTCACCGTCACCGGGACGCATCAGCCGAAGGTCACCGCGGTGGTCATGCCGAAGGTGGTGCCGTTCAACCAGCCGTACACGATCAAGTGGGCGGTCACCGACGCGCAGACCGGCAAGCCGTACGGCAGCCGGATCCGGGTGGAGTTGGGCGTCGACAGCAGTTGCGTCGAGTATTTCGGCCCGGGGTACACGAATCTGACCGACACCAACGGCGTCGTGACGAAGGCCTACCCGAGAGGGGCGCACATGCCTATCACCTGCCTGCTGCTTCCGGGCACGCCGGACGCGATCGGGTGGCTCTCGTTCGTCCCGGCCCGGCCGGCCATCGTGTCCGCGGCGCCGTCGAAGACCAGCGCACCGGTCGGCACGATCGTGCCGGTCAACGGTTCGGTCAGGGGCGGGCCGTTCAACTGCCCGGTGCAGCTGCAGCGCTTGTACGGCGCCTCGCAGTGGCGGACCGTCGGCTCCGCCGCGGTGCGGGCGTCCGGGCGGTTCACGCTCACCGCGCAACCGGCGTACAAGGGATCGATCCCCTACCGGGTCTACTTCCCCGCCTGCCGTCCG
The DNA here is from genome assembly GCA_963822475.1 of uncultured Actinomycetota bacterium. GTDB lineage: Bacteria > Actinomycetota > Actinomycetes > Propionibacteriales > Kribbellaceae > Kribbella. Next base: position 793,559 of record CAWGHT010000003.1, on the reverse strand, counting down.
TACGTCGCCGGCGTCAGCAAGGCGTTCTCCATCCGCGGAACCTGACCCGTTCGGGCGGGTGAGTTAGGCTTACTTAGGTTGACCTAACTTATCCGCCCGAGAGGACCGTGGTCGAGTGACCAGCCCCGCACCCCGCCGTAACCGCGTCTGCAAGCGCGCGGTCGTCCTGAGGACCGAGCGGATCACCCCGCACATGATCCGCGTCGTGCTCACCTCCGACGACTTCGCCGACAACGGCTTCACCGACCACTACGTGAAGCTGCTGTTCTGCAAGGACGGCGTCGAGTACCCCGAGCCGCTGGACATGGGCGTGGTGCGGGAGACGTACCCGGCCGAGCACTGGCCGACCATGCGGACCTACACCGTCCGGAGCTGGGACGAGGCGACGCGGGAACTGACCATCGACTTCGTCCACCACGGCGACGAGGGCATCGCGGGTCCGTGGGCGGCGTCGGCCCAGCCGGGTGACGTGCTGTGGTTCAACGGTCCCGGCGGTGCGTATTCGCCGGACGAGGCGGCCGACTGGCACCTGCTCGTGGGTGACGAGAGCGCGCTGCCGGCGATCGGCGCCGCGGTCGAGCAGTTGCCGCCGGGTGCGCGCGCGACCGTCCTGCTCGAGGTGGCGGACGAGACCGAGGAGCAGAAGTTCGGCGGCTCGGGCGAGGCCGACGTGCAGTGGTTCCACCGCGCGACCGCCGACGGCGAGCGCGGCGACGGTCTGGTCGCGGCCGTCGAGGCCCTCGACTTCCCGGACGGTACGCCGCAGGTGTTCGTGCACGGCGAGGCCGGATTCGTGTTCCGGATCCGCAAGAACCTGTTCCAGGAGCGCGGACTCAGCCGGGACCAGGTGTCGCTGTCCGGCTACTGGCGGCTCGGCAAGAACGAGGACGGCTGGCAGGCGGAGAAGGCTGAGACCGCCCGCCGGCAATCTTCCTAGAGCCCTCGGATGTAGAACACCGTGCTGACGCCGGTCAGGTAGCGGCCGCACGCCGGGAAGTACACGCGGTACGGGATCAGACCCTTGTACGCCGGTTGCGCGGACACTGTGTAGCGTCCGCTCAGCCGCACCTTCGCGGTGCTGACCTGCCTCCACTGCGAAGCGCCGTACAAGCGCTGCAGCAGGACCGGGCAGTTGACCGGCGGGCCGAGCACGCGGCCGTTGACCGGCACCAGCGTGCCGACGGCTGCGCTTGCCTTGGACGGCACGGCCGACACGACACCGGGCCGGATGACGATGAGACCGAGGCCGGTGATGTCGAGCGGAGTGCTCTTGATCCGCAGGCAGTTGCCCCAGTCGCCGTCACTGGACGGGTACGAGTGGGTGATCAGACCGGCGGTCGTCGTCAGCACGTTGATCCCACCGGCTTCCTCCGCGCACTGGTTGTCGACGCCGAGCAAGGCGCGGACGCGGGTGCCGTAGGGCTTGCCGGTCGTCCGGTCGGTGATCGCCCAGGTGATCGTGTAGTTCGGGCCGAACGGCACCACTGCCGGGGTCACCTTGGCGGTGACCTTCGGCTGGTGCGTGCCGGTGATGGTCAGCGTCGGGCCGTCGACCGGTGTCGGGTCGGGCAGCATCCCGCCTGCTTGCCAGGTGAAGTACGGGCCGTACGAGACGCCGTACACCTTGTAGGTCCCGTTCGCGGTGGACGAGATGTGCACCGGACCGGACCAGACCCCGTCCTGCACCGTGCCGGAGGTGCGTGGCAGATCGGTCGAGAGCAGCTCGGTCATCGGGCCGGTTCCACTGACCCGCTTGATGTAGACGAGCAGCACCAGGTTGTTGTCGTCCGGGTTGGTCGTGTCGTACTTCGCCGCGACGGTCAGCTTCACCGGGACGGTGTTCAGTCCCGAGACCGCGATCGTCGTTCGGTCAGCTGTGACGCTCGTGACCGTCAATTTGGGATCCACTGCAGCCTCAGCTGCTGTGATCCCAGTCCCCACCACTGCCGACGCCAAAAGCGCCGCAACCACTCTGTGCCCCCACATGTAGGCAGAGTGACACTCTGCAACGTACCTGCCTAGACCTCAACTACCCCGGCGTTCGGTGAGGACGTCGATCAGCGTCCCCGCCTGGTTCGTGGGGAGGACCCAGTCCTCGCCGTTCGCCTGCAGGATCACGGCCGGGCCCTGGCTGGCGACCGCGTGGGTGACCGCGATCGGGAACTTGAGCCGTTCCGCACCGGAGAGTGAGAACTCATAGCTGCCGGTGATCGCGCTCAGCGGATAGGTGCGGAACTGGTGGTCGGCACGCGGGACCGGATGCGACTGGACGGTGACCGAGTCCGCGCCGACGAGGACGGCGGCGAGCGGGATGCCCCGGAGCCGGAAGACCAGTTCGTACGGCGTACCGGCGAGCTCGGGGACGAAGGGGACCAGCAGCGCACGGTCGGCCGCCCGCGCCAGAGCCAGTCCGCCGACGATCCCGAGGATCAGGCCGGGCAGCGCGAGGATCGCCGGCCACCAGACCCCGACCGCCAACGGGAACAGCGTCACCATCAGGCCGGTGAGACCGCCGAACAACCCGGCAACACCCAGCCACCACCGCGGCTGGTACCGATGCCGCTGCCGCAGCACGAACCCGATCACCAGCATCGCGACCGGCACGACACACCCGATCCACGCCGCCACTGGACCGGTCACCGCGATCAACGCGACCACCACCAGCAGCACCAGAGGAATCCCCAAGTACGTCGCCGCCACGAACCGCTGCACCCGCCGATGCCTGCTCTCCACGGCAAAACCCAAGCACAACTTCCCCGAACCACCTACTGTGCCGGGGGTGATCGACATTCCCGCGAAGCTTGTCCGGAATCACAGCGAGAAGGCGCCCGACTGGCTGGCCGGGCTGCCCGGGGCGGTCGAGCGGTACGTCGACGAGTGGCAGCTGACCGTGTCCGGCGACCCGTTGAGCGGCGAGGCGTCGCTCATCCTCCCCGTCGTACGGCGGGACGGGACCGCGGCGATGCTCAAGCTGCAGACCGTCAACGACGAGTCCGAGAGCGAGGCGCTCGCGCTGCGCACGTGGAACCACGACGACGTCGTCGAGGTGTTCGAGGACGACCCGGAGACGTCGACGCTGCTGCTGGAACGCCTCGAACCGCGAACGCTCGACGACCTTCCCGATCACGTCGAGGCGACCCAGATCCTCGCCGAGCTCCTGAACCACCTGAGCGCCGTCCCCGCCCCGCCCGGCATCCGCCACCTCTCGGACATCGCCGCCGGGATGATCGAGGACGCTCCCGGCCTGATCCCGAAGCTGGCGGACCCGGCCGAACAGGCGTTGACCTGGAGGTACGTCGCACAGGTGACCGAGATGCTGCCGGAATCCGGCGACCGGCTCCTGCACTGGGACCTGCACTACTACAACGTGATGGCTGCGCAGCGGCAGCCGTGGCTGGTGATCGACCCGAAGCCGCTCGCCGGCGACCCGGCGTTCGAGCTCATGCCGGCGGTGTGGAACCGGTGGGACGATCTGGTGGCGACCGGCGACCTCTCGCAGGCGATCCGCGACCGGTTCGACCTCATGCTCGAGGTGACCGGCATCGACCGGGACCGTGCGCTCGGGTGGACGGCGGGGCGGATCCTGCAGAACGTGCTGTGGTTCACCGCCGACGGCGATACCCGGATCGAAGCGGAACTGAAGGCGGTCTCCGATGCCCTGCTCGTGTGATTACATGATTACGTGACTACTCCGACGCTGTACGAGTGGGCCGGCGGGCACGAGGCGCTGCGCCGGCTGACCGAGGTGTTCTACAACAAGGTGCTCGAGGACCCGATCCTCGCACCGGTCTTCGCGCACATGAGCGAGAACCATCGCGAGCACGTGGCGATCTGGCTCGGCGAGGTGTTCCGCGGCCACAGCCGGTACACCGACGAGCTCGGCGGCTACCCGGCGATGCTGTCGCACCACCTGAACCTCCAGCTGACCGAGGAACAGCGGTCGCGCTGGGCCGCGCTGATCGCGAGCAGCGCGGACCCGGCCGGCCTCCCGGACGACCCGGAGTTCCGCTCGGCCTTCGTCGCGTACGTCGAGTGGGGCACCCGGATCGCACTGGCCAACTCCCAGCCCGGCGCAACCCCGCCGCCGAAGGCCCCGGTCCCGCACTGGGGCTGGGGCGAGGCCCCGCCGTACCAGCCCTGAGGTCAGGTACGCAGGGCCCAGGTTCGGCGGACATGACGGACGACGAGCAGGACGACGAGCGCGAGGGCGGCGAGCCCTGTGATGAGCCCGACGACGAGCGACACCACGAGTGCGCTGCCCAGCGCCCCGGCCACAATCCCCGCCAGAGCGCCCACCAGGACCGCGACGATCACGCTGACGAGCAGCGCGATGCTCGACAGGTACTGCGTGGCCGGGACCCGTGTCCGCCGGGTGCCGTAGGTCCGCATGACGCCGGCGACGTCCTCGCCGTGCCCGGTGACGAAGTACTTCTCGAGCTCGGGCGCGATGTCCAGGTAGCCGCGCCGCAGCCGGTTCATGCCGGCCACCACCTCGACGTCCTCGGCGTTGAGCTGCACGAGCCGGATCACCGTCGCGACCCCGATGATCACCAGCACCGGGATGATCAGCAGCGCGAAGACGCGGAAGCCGGTGCCGAAATCGGTGCTGTCCGCGACCAGTGCGAGGGCGACGACGGCCGCCGAAACCACGGTGACGAACCAGCTGGCGCGACTGAAGCTCTCACTCCACGCCAGGCTGCGGGTGGCCAGCAGGCTCCAGTGCTCGGTGGACAGGATCTGCGCCCGGACACCGGGCGGAGTGGGTCCGTCGGGCTGGTTGGACTCCTCGTCGGGCATATCAGCCTCCTCGGGCTGCGTCGGTCCGATCGTGCCAGTGTCGCGGACGGGCGCTGCTTCGGCGAACTGTGGGTTGGGTAGAGTCCCGGTTCACGTTGTGTCTGCCGGCGGATGCGAGGGTTTACCTGTGACCGCTCAGCTCGAATACCCCGACGTTCAGGATTCTGAGGCACTGCTGTCCGTCCAGGGCCTGTGGAAAGTGTTCGGCCCGAAGGCCCAGCGGGTTCCGCACCGGCCGGAGCTCGCGGCCCTCGATCGCACGGACCTCTACGCGAAGACCGGCTGTACGGCGGCCGTTCGCGACCTGAGCTTCGACGTCGCCCCCGGTGAGGTGTTCGTCGTGATGGGGCTGTCCGGTTCGGGCAAGTCCACGCTGGTCAGATGCCTGACCCGGCTGATCGAGCCGACGGCCGGGCGACTGCTCTTCGAGGGCGAGGACCTGCGCGCGGCCGACGAGAAGCGGCTGCGCGCGCTGCGGCGGAGCAAGTTCTCGATGGTGTTCCAGCACTTCGGCCTGCTGCCGCACCGCAAGGTGATCGACAACGTCTCGTACGGCCTGGAGATCCGCGGCGAGAGCAAACCGGACCGGCGGCGCCGCGCCCAGGAGGTCATCGACCTGGTCGGGCTGTCCGGCAACGAGCACCTGTACCCCGAGCAGCTGTCCGGCGGCATGCAGCAGCGGGTCGGCCTGGCGCGGGCGCTCGCGAACGATCCCGACGTACTGCTGTTCGACGAGCCGTTCTCCGCGCTCGACCCGCTGATCCGGCGCGAGATGCAGACCGAGGTCGTCCGGCTGCACCGCGAGGTCGGCAAGACGATGGTGTTCATCACCCACGACCTGTCCGAGGCCCTGAAGCTGGGCGACCGGATCCTGTTGATGCGCGACGGCGCCGCGATCCAGCTCGGCACCGGCGACGAGCTGGTCGGCGCGCCGGCCGACGACTACGTGCGCGAGTTCGTCCGCGACGTCCAGCGCGCCGACGTACTGACCCTGCGATGGATCGCCCGGCGACCGCGCGACGGCGAGCCGCTGGACGGGCCCGAGCTCGGTCCGGACGTCCTGGTCCGCGAGGCGACCCGCCTCGTGCTGGAGGCCGACCGGCCGGTCAAGGTCGTCTCGAACGGCACACTGCTCGGTGTGATCGGTGACGAGGAGATCCTCGCCGTCGTCGCGGACAACTGATGGCCGCCATCACCAGTGACATGGAAGTCGAGGTACGTCGTCCTCGGCGCAGCGTGGTCGTCGGCGTGCTGCTCGTCGTCTGGGTCGCGGCGTACTTCGTCCTGCGGGGAATCGACACGCTCGTCCTCGGCGGGCAGGAGACCACCCCGCTGCATCGCTGGCTGACCGAACACCGCGACGGCGTCGGCCAGGGCAACGTGTTCTTCGACGCGATCCGGATCGCGGTCGACCACTTCGTCGTACTGCTGCAGAGCGTCATCTCGCAGCCGTCGTTCGACCGGCCGGTGCCGGTGATCGGGTGGCTCGGCGTGGTCGCGATCTCGGCGTACTGCGCGTGGGCGTTCGGCAACTGGAAGGTCGCCGTACTGACTGCCGCGGGACTCGGCTTCGTCGGGTTGCAGGGGTTGTGGCAGGAGAGCATGGACACGCTCGCGCTGACCGTCGCGGCCGTGCTGCTGTCGTTGCTGGTCGCGATCCCGCTCGGCATCTGGGCCGGCTTGTCGGACCGGGCGTTCCGGGTCGCGACGCTGGTGCTCGACCTGATGCAGACGCTGCCGACGTTCGTGTACCTCGCGCCGTTGACGCTGTTCTTCGCGATCGGGCCGGCCGCGGCGACGATCGCCACCTTGATCTACGCCGCGCCGCCCGCGGTCCGGCTGACCGCGCACGCGATCCGCTCGGTGCCGCCGGAGAGTGTCGAGGCGGCGCGTTCGCTCGGCTCGACCCGCGGTCAGACGCTGCTGAAGGTCCTGCTGCCGATGTCGCGGTCGACCGTTGTCGTCGGCATCAACCAGACCATCATGGCGGCGCTCTCGATGGTGACTGTGGCCGCGCTGATCGACGCACCGGGCCTCGGCCAGACCGTGCTGAAGGCCCTGCAGACGCTCGACGTCGGCGTCGCGTTCAACGCCGGGCTGGCGATCGTGGTGATCGCGATCGTCCTCGACCGCGTGACGACTGCGGCGGGCGACCGGCCCTGGCGTACGGCGAGTGTGCGGCGGAAGGTCATGCTCGGCGCAGGCGGTCTCGCGGTGCTCGTCGCGGTCTGGTTCTCCCGCACCTACGTGTGGGCGGCCGAGTTCCCGTCGGACGTGAACGTGGGCTCGCGGATCGCTGTCGTCGCCACGGACGTGACCGACTGGGTGCAGGACGTTTTCGGCGGATTCACGTACGGCGTGCGGGACGCGGTCACCATCGGCGTGCTGAACCCGCTCGAGGCGCTCCTGACCGGGTCTCCCTGGTGGCTCGTCAGCGCGGTCGTCGTCGCGTTGGCCGCCGTACTCGGAGGTTGGCGGGGCGCCGTGCCCGCGGCGGTGTGCCTCGTGTTGCTGGTGGCAACCGGCGTGTGGCAGGACAGCATGGTCACGCTGGCGTCGACGTTGCTCGCGACGGTCGTGGTCGTGGCCGTCGGGCTCGCGCTCGGTGTGTGGGCCGGGCGGAACCGCCGGGTCGACACCTGGATCCGGCCGGTGCTGGACGCGGGGCAGACGATGCCGCCGTTCGTGTACCTGGTGCCGTTCCTGGCGTTGTTCGGGACCAGCCGCTTCACCGCGATCGCGGCCGCGGTGGTGTTCGCCGTACCGGTGACCACCAAGATCGTTGCGGACGGCATCAAGGCGGTGCCGGTCGCGACCGTCGAGGCGGCGAACTCGGTCGGATCGAGCGCCTGGCAGGTGATCAGCAAGGTGCAGCTGCCGGTAGCGCGGCGGGCGATCACGCTCGCGATCAACCAGGGACTGATCTACGTGTTGTCGATGGTGGTCGTCGGCGGACTGGTCGGCGCGGGCGCGCTCGGGTACGACGTGGCCGCCGGTTTCGCGCAGAGCGAGTTGTACGGCAAGGGGCTGGCCGCCGGACTCGCTATCGTCCTGCTGGGCGTCATGCTCGACCGCATCACGCAGGCGGCTGCCCGTCGTACCCAGGATTTCCAAGGTAGAGGAGACAAGCGGTGAAGAAGCTCCGGTACGCCGGTGTGCTGACGGCGGTGGCGCTCGCGTTGACCGGGTGCGGTGGGGAGAAGATCGGTTCCCAGCCGCAGCCGAGCGCCGGCAAGGAGTGCGGCACCTTCAACCTCACGGTCAGCCCGTGGGTCGGGTACGAGGCGAACGCCGCCGTCGTGGCGTACGTCGCGACCAAGGACCTCGGCTGCAAGGTGGTGAAGAAGAACCTCAAGGAGGAGATCGCCTGGCAGGGCTTCTCCACCGGCGAGGTGGACGTGAACCTGGAGAACTGGGGTCACGAGGACCTGAAGAAGAAGTACATCACCACCGACAAGGTCGCGGTCGAGGCCGGCTCCACCGGGGTCAAGGGCGTGATCGGCTGGTACGTACCGCCGTGGATGGTCGCGAAGTACCCGGACATCACGGACTGGAAGAACCTCAACAAGTACGCCGCTCTGTTCAAGACGTCGGAGTCCGGCGGCAAGGGGCAGCTGCTCGACGGCGACCCGTCGTACGTGACGTACGACGAGGCGCTGGTGAAGAACCTGGCGCTGAACTACAAGGTCGTGCAGAGCGGCAGCGAGACCGGGCTGATCCAGGCCTTCCGGGACGCGGAGAAGAACAAGCGGCCGCTGCTCGCGTACTTCTACGAGCCGCAGTGGTTCTTCAACGAGATCAAGCTGGTCAAGATCGACCTGCCCGCGTACAAGGCCGGTTGCGACGCCGTCCCGGCGAAGATCGCCTGCGACTACCCGCCGTACGACCTCGACAAGATCGTCTCGAAGAAGTTCGCCGACTCCGGCAGCCCGGCGTACGACCTGGTCAAGAACTTCAAGTGGACCAACGAAGACCAGAACGCGGTCGCCCGCATGATCGCCGTCGACAAACTCACCCCCGACCAGGCCGCCGAGAAATGGGTCAAGGACAACCAGCCCAAGGTCAACGCCTGGCTCGGGAAATAGCTCTGTCTACATCGAAGCGTTCAACCGGTGGCAGCGGTACGCCGATCTGTTGACGTAACGCTGCCGCTTCGGCGAGCAGTTCGAGGGCGCGGCCGGGATCCTCGGCTGCGCCTGCCAGCCCTTCGAGCGCGAGGGCGATCGCCCGCTGGTCACCGATCCGGCGGGCGAGCTCCAGGCCGCGCTGGTGCAGCGTGCGGGCCGTCGTGAGGTCGCCACGTTGTTCGGCGATGTAGCCGAGTTGGCTGGTGATGAACGCGATGCCGGGAGTGCCGCCGATCTGGGTCAGCCAGTTGAGCCACTTGGTGAAGTGCCGCTCGGCGTCGTCGAGGCGGCCCAGGCGGCGGGCGGTCAAGCCGAGACCGACCTCGGCGTACTCCTCGGCCGACTTGTTGGACTGCTCGATCGCCAGCAGCCGGGCCTGCTCGTGCAGTTCGTCGGCCCGCGCGTAGTCGCCGGTCAGCAGCGCGATCCGGCCCAGTCCCGCAGTGCGGAACGAGACCTCCGCCCACAGCCCGAGATCCTCCGCGTGCCGGACCGCATCCTCCAGGTACGCCGTGGCGGTCGGGTAGTCACCACTGATCTCGGCGGCCACGATCAGCGCGTACGTCGCCTGCAGCCGGCCCCAGTCGTCGTCGAGCTCGTCGAACAGCTCGAGGCTCCGCAGGCTGTCCCGGCGCATGGCGCCCAGATCCGCACGCACGATGTTCAGCTGCGACCGGGTGCTCAGCGCGGCCGCGAGCCCCCAGCGGTCGCCGCGTTCGGTGAACGCCTCGATCGCCTGGTCGATGCGGGTGAACAGCAGCTCCGCGTCGCCGTACGCCCAACGGGTCATGGTCAGGAACCACAGCGCGTGCGGGTCGTCGCCGACGGCTCGCAACGCTTCCTCACCGGCTTCTGCGACATCGGTGCCCTGGGCGTCGGTCGCCGCCATGCCGGCCAGCCAGACCATGGCCTCTGCGCGCAGCGCCGGCTCCTGGTCGGGTAGTGCGAGGGCGGCGGCGAGCGTACGACGTGCTTCGCCGAGCCGGCCGCGCAGGTACCGGTACCAGGCGAGCGCCGTCGCGAGCTCGAGCGAGGGCGGGGCGGCCCGGAAGTTCGCTGCCTCCTGGTCGAGCCGCTGCAGCCACTCCCGCTGGCCGGGCCCGTGCAGGTCGGCCTGGCGCGCGAGCGCGAGGTAGTAGGCCGCGTGCCGGTCCCGGACGGCTGTCTCCTCGTCGGCCTCGATCAGCCGTTCCTGGCTGTAGGCGGCGACAGACTCGAGCAGTCGATACCGACCGCCGCTCGCCACCACCAGCGACTTGTCGACCAGCGCCAGCAACAGGTGCTCGGGCAGATCGCTCACCTCGGCCGCCGCCTCCAGTGAGAACGTGCCGGCCTGGACCGCGAGTCTCCGGAGCATCTGGCGCTCCTCCTCGTCCAGCAGGTCCCAGCTCCAGTCGATCGTCGCCCGTAGCGTGCGCTGGCGTTCCGGACCGCCCTTGCCGCCGGTCAGCAACCGGAAGCGGTCGTCCAGACGCTCGGCGAGCCCTTGGACACCCATTGCGCGCACACGGGTCGCCGCCAGCTCCAGTGCGAGCGGAATGCCGTCGAGCCGTTCGCAGATCGCGGTCACGTCCTCGGTGACACCGGCCCGGGCCTGGAACAGCTCTTCTGCGGCTGCAGCTGTCAGGGGCGGTACGTCGAGCACCCGCTCACCAGTCAGGCCGAGAGGCTCCCGGCTGGTCGCGAGTACGCGTAGACCGGGAGCTGCTGCGAGCAACCGGCGTACCAGGTCTGCCAGGTCCAGGTGCTCGCAGTTGTCGAGGATGAGCAGGAGTTGCCTGCTGCTGAGTGAATCGAGCAGCCGCGGGAGGAGGTCGGTTGACTCGTCGCGGAGACCCAGCGCGGTGGCCAGCGCGTCCAGTACGTCGTCCTGCTGCAGCGGAGCGAGCTCGACCAGGCGCGCGTTGATCGCGGTACGGCCGAGCTCCAACGCCAGACGCGTCTTCCCGACTCCACCGGGACCGACCAGAGTCAGGAGCCGGTTGCTGGCCAGTTGCTTCTGCGCCTCGGCCAGCGTGTCCGCCCGGCCGATCAAATCATTGAGCGGCTCCGGGAGTGAGGTCGGGCGGCGGAGCTCGTGGCGCAGGATCGCCTGATGCAGCTCCTTCAGCTCCGGTCCGGGGTCGGCGCCGAGCTCTTCGGCCAGCGCTTTGCGAAGCTCGGCGTACTGGTCGAGCGCCTCATGCTGCCGCCCCGCGCGGTAGAGCGCCTTGAGGTGTACCGCGTGCAGCCGCTCGTCGAGCGGGCGCTGCTGGACCAGCGCGGTCGTCTGTCGCAGTACGTCGTCGCCGCGGTCGGACAACTGCTCGAGCGCACTCAGGTAGAGGTCCTCCAGGTGCTCGCGGGTCGCCCGGGCGAACTCATGGTCGGCGTACGGCTGTCCACGCCACAGGGCGAGCGCCTCCTGCAACCGGCCCGCCCGCACGTGCTGCTCGAAGATGTTGCTGTCGACAACGTCCGCGGTCAGCGTGTAGCCGGCGGGGCCGTGCTGGACGAGGCCGCGTGCGCCAGGCTCGGCACGGTCCAGCGCGGTGCGCAGTTGGGAGACACGAGCCTGCAGCGTGCCGGTCGCGTTGCGAGGCGGCCGGGTGCCCCACAGGTCGTCGATCAGCCGGTCCGCGCTGACCGGCCGGCCGTGGTTCGCCAGCAGGTCGAGGAGCAGCGTCCGGACCTTCGTGTCGGGTACGGCGACCGGTTCGCCGGTGTCTGTCCGCACGAGCAGCGGACCGAGCACCCCGAAGTACATACCCGTAGTAAACCCGTAGCGCGTTCTTCGAGCATCGGGTGCATGAGTTCACGTGAAGCAGTGACAGTGATCGGGCTCGGTTCGATGGGGTCCACGATGGCCAGGACGTTCGTCGCGGCCGGCCACCCGACCACGGTCTGGAACCGGACGCCCGGCAAGACGGACGGTCTGGGAGCGGTACCGGCGGCGACCGCGGCCGAGGCGGTGGCCGCCAGCAAGGTTGTGGTGATCAGTCAGGTCGACTACGGCGCGATGTTCGATTCGCTGGCCGACGCGGACCTGCGTGGGCGGGTCCTGTTCAACCTCAGCTCGGACAGCCCGGAGCGGTTGCGGAAGGCGACTGAATGGGTGGCCGAGCGCGGCGGGACGCTGGTGACCGGCGGCATCATGGTGCCGCCACCGGGGATCGGCCAGCCCGGTTCGTACGTGTTCTATGCCGGAAGCGAGGAAGCGGTCGCCGCACACCAGGCGACGCTGGAGGTGCTCGGCCGGGTCGATCACGTCGGCACCGACCCCGGGCAGGCGATGCTCTACTACCAGGCCATGCTGAACGTCTTCTGGGCCACGTTGGTCAGCTACTTCTACTCGGCGACCCTGGTCGGCAGCGCCGAGAAGCTGCGCCCGTACGTCGCGACGATGCTCACCGACCTGGCCGAGGACGGGCCGATGGGCTTCCTCCGCATCCTGACCGCGGAACTGGAATCCGGTGAACACCCCGGCGCGGAGAACAACCTGCACATGCAGGCCGTCGGAGCCGAGCACGTCGTACAGGCGTTCACCGAGGCAGGCCTCGACGTGACCGTACCGGGTGCGGTGGCCGCCCTCTTCGCCCGCGCAGACGCCGCAGGATACGGCGCCGACGGCCTGAGCGCACTGGCCGAACTGGTCCGGAAACCCAGCTGAGCGGCACCGGGCGGGCGGAAGGATTCAGGCTGAAGGGGGCTTGAGCTTGTTCACATGGGCCGGGGGCAACTATCACGATCTTGGCGGGCAACGCCGATGACACGCCGGATTTCGGACAAAACCGGGTAAGTTCTCTCCCATGATCATCGTGACAGCTGCACTGAAGGGCGGGGTCGGGAAGACAACCACGTCGGTGTACTTGGCCGCGCTGGCATCTTCCAACCGGCGCACAGCCACTCTGATCGACGCCGATCCGCAGGGTAGCGCCGCGGACTGGATCGCGGAGTCCGAGGACGAACAACTGAACAGGATCGAGATCGCGGAGGCGCCGACCGAGCGCCTGCTGAACAAGGCGGTGGACAAGGTCCCGCCGGAAGGTATCGGCATCGTCGACATGCCCCCGTCCCACGAGCGGATGCTCAACAAGGCGCTCGAACGGGCCCGGATCGTGGTCATCCCGACCCGCGTCGGCGGCGTCGAGACACCCCGCGTGAAGGCCGTGCTGGAGCTCGTCCCGGACGACGTACCGGCCGGCCTGGTGATCTGCTCGGCGCGGACCTACACGCGGTCGTACCAGGAAGCCATGCAGCAGTACGCGGAGGAGAACATCCCGGTCTGGGGCACCATCCCCGAGCGGGTCTCCATCACCGCCGGTCCGACCGGTCCACTCGCGGCCGACGGCCTCGAGTCCTACAAGAAGGTCTGGCGCAAGATCCTCGCCGCGGCCCGCAGCTGACGCTACGCCGGCTGATGCTCCGCTCAGCGTTGGAGGGGTGGTTCGCCTCGGACGTACGAGCGGAGCACGGTCGCGGCGGCGCCGCGGGCCCAGTCGTCGAAGGTGTGGGAGCGGAGCATCAGCCGGCAGTCCCCGGCCGCTCCGAACGCGTGCTCCGCGAACGCGCGCCGCATCCGCTCCTCGTACAGGTCGTACTCCGCGACGCCCTCGCCGGCGATCATCACCAGCTCCGGCCCGACCAGGTTCACCATGGCGGCCAGGGCAGCGCCGATCACCTCACCGGCCCGGTCGAACGCCTCGCGCGCGTGTCCGTTGCCTTCGTGCGCCAACTTGATCGCACCGGCCAGATCCAGGTCCGGCCCGCCCGGTGGTCTCCCGCGTCCGCGTCAGGATCGCGTCCGACGACGCCACGGTCTCCACGCAGCCACGTCGGCCGCAGGTACACACCAGGTCGCCCGGCGCGAGTGGCAGGTGGCCGAGCTCGCCCGAGACGCCGTACGCGCCGGACACCACCTCGCCGTTGATGTAGAGCCCGCACCCGATGCCGGAGCCGATCGTCACGACGGCGAACGAGTCCGCGTTCACGCCGGCCCCGAACCAGTGCTCGGCCACGGTCAGCGCGCGGACGTCGTTCGACACGACGATCGGTACGCGGACCCGTTTGCCGAGCAGCTCCGCGACCGGGACGCTGCGCCAGCCCATCAGCGGTGAGTCCCGCACCACGCCGTGAGCCGCGTCGACATCGCCCGATACCGCGATCCCGATCCCGGCGAGTGGACCGGCCACCGCCGTACCGGACTTGAGCGCGGAGATCAGCGCCTTCACGTGCGCGGCGAGCTGCTCGATCACCGCCTCCGGGTCGGTGCTGTCCAGCTCCTCGTGCCGCACGTTGAGAATGCCGGCGGTGAAGTCGGTGGTGACACCGATCAGGCTCGTCGGCGTGACCTTGACGCCGATCACCGAGACGCTGCTCGGTACGACGGTCAGCGGGCTCACCGGCCGCCCGATCCCGAGCTGGCCGTCGCCCTCCGCGGGGGCCGCCTGGTCGGTGACGAACCCGGTCTCGATCAGCGGCGCGACCGCCTTCGTCACGGCCGCCTGCGACAGCCCGGTCCGGCGCGCGATCTCCACCCGCGGGATCGGCCCCTGGGTCAGGATCTTGGTCAGCACCTCGACTCCCGCTGGAGTGGCCAACGGGAGTGGACGATGAGGACGCAGCGGCACGAGAACAACCTAGAGGACGGTCATGCCTCCGCGCCGGTTTCTGCCAGTGTTGGTGAGGCGAGGGCCCACCGGATGGTCCGGGTGAGTCCGTCCCCTGCCGCCCGTACGACGGTCTGCTCGGCCAGCGGGAGGTACGGGAGCCGTAGCGGCAGTCTGGTCCACCACGGGAGCAGTCCGACCGCAGCAGCCGTCAGTACGCCGTACGCGGGTCGTACAGCCCACGGCACGGGCGGGTGCACCAGCATGAAGCGGGCCGCCTGGCGCGCTTCCGTCGTACCGCGTAGCTCCGGCTGGTACTGCTTCAGCAGGTCGTGCAGCTCGGCCACCGTGGTCGGCGGGTCGATCACCCCGAGTTTGCCGGCCACGAGCGCCGCATCCTCGACGTACTGGTCCTGCTCCGCCGCGTTGAGCGGATGCGCGCCGTACCGCTGGTGTGCCGCGAGGAAGCTGTCCACCTCGGCCACGTGCACCCACTTGAGCAGGTGCGGGTCCGACGCCCGGTACTTCACCCCGTCCGGGCTGGTCCCGCGGACGCGCTCGTGCACGGACCTGACGTGTGCGATCGCCTCCTCGGCGTCCGGGATCGCGCCGTACGTCGTGATCGCCAAGAAGTAGCTCGTACGCCGCAGACGCCCCCACGGATCGCCCCGGTACCCGGAGTGCGCCGCCACGGCAGCCATCGCCAGCGGGTGCAACGACTGCAGCAGCAACGCCCGCAGTCCCCCGGCGAACATCGACGCGTCCCCGTGCACCCGCCGGATCGGACTGTCCGGCGCGAACCAGCGCGGACCGGGTGGCTTGTGCACCCGGTCGCGCTCAGCGTGCGGATCCGGCCCCGCAACCTTCGTCAAAATCATCCGCGCGAGCCCATCCCGCAGCGGGTTCAGCTGGCTGACTACCACACCACCACTAGACCACGTCGACGAAAATCGGGTTGGTGTAGAGCCAGGTATCGAGCCACGGGTCGCCGTCGTTGTCCGGGTGCTGAATCGGACCCGCCGGGTCGATCGCGGCTGCCCAGGTACCCGGGCCCGCTCCGCCTGCCGTCGCTGCCGCGCACCCGGACGTAGTGCGACCGCTCTGCGCGTCCCAACGGGATGCGGACCTCGTAGGTACCCGACTTCCGCCGTACGTCGACCTGCTCGACCACCCTGGTGTCAGGAGCCTTCCAGCTGTCCCGGTCGGCGCTCGGACCGGTCACCACACCGCGGATGACGTCGACATGCGCCAGCTTCGGCAGCAGGCCGTGGTAGTTCGGTCGGGACGCACTGGCCACGGTGACGCGCAGTTCGAGCCGCTGTGACCTCTGGACGCGCAACCGCCCGCCCAGCGTCGCACCACGCTGTCGTGAACCCACAGGTGCGAGCCGTACGTCGATACCGTCCACAAGCTGCCCGTGGTCCACCCAGACGCGTCCGGCCCGCAGGGCGGCCATCACCTCGAGGTAGCCGTACCTGGTGACGCCGACGTGCGTCCTGCTGAACTGACCGGGCCAGAAGTCGCTGCCCGGCTGCGGTACGCCGGAGTCCGTCGGCGACGGCTTCCAGCCGAGGCTGTCGAAGGTCTGTCCTGCCGGGAACTCCCCGTCCTTCCAGGTGTCCCAGATGGTCCGGTGGTTGTCGCTGTTGGAGGTGATCGAGAACAGCCGGCCTTCGGCGAGCATGCTGTCCCACAGCCCTCCGACGGTCGCGGTCGCCCAGTCGAAGCCGCCGTACGTCCGGTACGCGTCAGCTGGGTAACCGGCGTAGCTGCCGGTCCCTGGTGCGTTGGCGTACTCACCGCGCTGCGCGTGCGTCGACCCGCGGTACGCGACCCAGGCCGGGTCCGCGTCGCCCTGGGAACCAGGTGCGCCTTCCATTCCGATGCAGACACCGCTGTCCCGCCAGGCGCGCAGCTCGTGCGGCGCGTCGATGCCGAGGCGCATCGGGTGGTTGGCGAGCACCAGTACGTCGTCGACGTACCGCGCCTGCTTCTGCGCGGCCAGCCACTGCAGGGCCTTGACCGCGTGCAGTTCGTTGTCCGGTGTGTCGGCGGAGCGGCTCGTCAGCTTGCCGTCGTACTCGCGCTCGAACTGCTGGAGCAACGAGACGTTGTTGGCGCCGGGGGCAACGAGGACCGTGCCGTGCTCGGCGGCGGGGATGTACCACTCGAGCCCCTGGAAGATCAGCATCCGCGGGTTCTCCGCACGCGCCTTCAGGACCTCGGTGTTCTCGGCGGCCGCGCCCTTGTCGGCATGCCCGAAGTTGCTGTGCTCGGTGAACGCCATCCAGTCCAGTCCGTACTGCGCACCACGCTGCGCCAGCTGGCTGAAGTCGTACTTCGCGTCGTGGCTGTACCTGCTGTGGACGTGATGGTCCCCGACCAGATAGACGAGCTCAGGATCGCTGTCCGCGTACGCCGTACTCGCAGCCGCCTCCTGTGTCGTCACAGCGGCCGCCGCGAACCCTGCTCCGAGCAGCCCGGCCCCGCGCATCAGGGTCCGCCGCGACACCCCCTGCGGGTCCAGCTCCCGATCCGGAACCTTCGGGTCCGCCCACTCCGGCACCTGTTGCGTCATGACGCGCAACCTTGCAGGTCCTGACAAACCAGGTCAAGGTTCCGGGTGACTCCTGGGTGAATGTTCGGCTTCGAGGAGGGAGTAGAGCAGGGAGTCGCGCCAGGCGCCGTTGGTGAAGACGTGGTCGCGGAGGTGGCCCTCGTAGGTGAAGCCGAGGCGCTTGACGACCGCGATCGACGCCTCGTTCTCGGGGCCGATCGCGGCCGTGACCCGGTGCCGGCCGAGGGCACCGAAAGCGAAGCCCAGCAGCACCCGGGCCGCGTCCGTGGCGTACCCGTGGCCCCAGTGGTCCGCACCGATCGCGTAGCCGAGCTTGGCGGTCCACGACCCGCTCGGCGCGATCCGGCCGAACCCGATCACGCGATCGTCGTCCGGCCGGGTCACGGCGAGCATGTAGTCGGCACGGTTCTCCTGCGCGGACCGCGCCACGATGGCGGCCAGGCTCTGCTCGGCCTTGGCGCGGTCGTAGCTGCCGAACGCCATCCAGGTGGTGACCCTGTCGTCACCGGCGATGGCCAGGTAGTCGTCGAGATCGCTTGTCCGGAATTCCCGCAGTACTGTCAGCCGTCCGCTGAGCTCCTCCATCCGCGCAGGCTACCGGGGGTAGGTCTGCATCGGAGTCCGGGTGAAGGTCTCGATCTCCTCCTGAAGTTCGCGTGCGTCGTCGGCACGACCGGACTGCCGTAGTGCCTGGTGGACCCGGCGGGCGGAGTGCACCACGCCGTTGATCCGGCGCTCGGTCGGCAGCGTCAGCACCGGGGCCAGCGCGTCCGCCGCGCCGTCCAGCTCACCGCTCGCGATCCGGGTGATCGCCATCGCGGCGTGGCTGCCGGCAGCGTCGCCGAAGGCCCACTCCGGGTGGTTCTGGTCGGTGTACGCGTCGACGGCCTGGCTCGAGTACCGCTGAGCCTGCTCGACCTCACCGGGAAGCTGAGCGAGCGCGTCGGCCGCGTAGTACAGCTGGCGGTTCCGGCCAAACGTGCACAGGCCGCCCATGTCGTCCAGGTCGTCGTTGTGGACCGAGTTCCACGCCTCTTCGGCGCGCTCCAGGGCGGCCCGGGTGGCCTCCGGGTTGCCGAGCGCGGCCCAGGCGCGGGCCTCGCTGACCGGGAGCCAGACGCTGGTGGTGCTGTTGGCCTGCTCGGCGTACCCGGCGCCGAGCTGCGCGTACCGCACCGAGTCGTGCGGGTTGCCGGCCCAGTAGGAGACCAGGGACTGCAGGCCGCGCACCCAGGCGCGCAGGCCGTGGTGGTCGGCGTTGTCGGCGCACATGAACGCGGTCCGCGCCTGGGTCAGCGCGGCGTGCGGGTTGCCGAGGTCGTGGGAGGCCTTGGCGAGCAGCCCGCCGGTGACACCGGCGAGGAAGTACAGCTGGCGGTGGTGGTCCGGGCGCTGGCGACTCTCCAGCAGGCCGAACACCAGGTCCTGCGTCTCGACCAGCTGGCCGAGGATCTCCGGGAGTGGACGCTGAGGGTATGCCTGGGCGGCGTGGCGTACGTCGTCGTACACCTGTTCCATGGCCTCGCTTCCGAGACCGGACTGGGCCGCGAGGGCAAATGCCCTCGCGCGGCTGGCAGCCATGTCGAGAACCTCCATCTCATTACCTGTCGTGATCCGTCCACTCGCGGCAGGTGCCGGCACCACCTGGGCGGCTTGTTCGGCCACGTACGGCGCGAGGAGCTCCTCGACCGGTTTGCCGAACAGGCGTTGCAGGGTGCGCCGGGTCTGAGGAGTGGTCCCTGCGCGCTCGCCCGATGCGAGGCGACGCAGGTGCCGCTCGGTGATGGTTCCACCCAGCTCGACGAACTCGGCGACGATCTCGGAGTAGGTCTGGTTCCGGCGCTGGATCAGGTGCGCCAGGACCGTCTTTGGCGCATACCTACTCGCCATCGTTCCTCCCGTTCACGTCAGTCAGACGTTGTCTCGACTTGTGCCCCACGACAAGGTGCTGTCCCCCAGATGTCCGCGAGAGGACCGGAAGAGGTCCGGCAAAGGTCCGGTCCAGGTCCTAGAGCGGTCACGTTGGGCTCGTGCACCATTACTGCCATGACAACCAGTAAGTCCAACTGGTTGCAAGGGCTCAGAGTTACGGGGTGAGAAGTTGTGGCCATCGCGGAAGTGACGTCGAGACAGCACCGGCGCAGAGTCCGGGTCTGGTTCGGCGAGCACGTGATCGCGCAGTACGTCGCGGAGGCGCCCTTGGCGGCCCGCTACGAGCAGGCGATGCGGCGCCGTTTCGCCGGTCTCAAGGTCACCAACGACCTGCTCGGCCCGCTCGACTCGAACGACTGAACGACCGCAGATTTCCGGGTCCTCCTCAGACCCGGTCTGCTGACCCTGGAGTCTCCTCACGTTCAGGGTCAGTGCTTGGAAGGTCCGTGGCACTCCTCAGTCCCGGACGAAACCCAAGGTGCGGTCCGGAGCACTCCTCAGCTCCGGACCGCACCGCCCTCCCGACCCGGCTGGGCCTGGCGGCTGAGTTCCCTGTATCGCCGCCGCCCAGCCGTTCCAACCCACCTCCTGGCCGACACCTCGGGCCAGGCAGGGCCGAGTGTCCTGGGCGGTAGGACACCGGAGGCTCCCGACACCTCACCGGGAACCTCCCCCGCGAGGTGGCCGGCTCCGAGTGTGAGCGCCGCGCCTGGGCGGTCACACTCGGAGCCTTTTCACGCCAGGTTGGCGGCCATCCGGCGGAGTACGTCGACCGTCGCCAGGTACTCCGAGTCCGAGACCCCGGCCGTAACCCGCCGCCGCTGCGCCTGAACCTTCGTGCTCAGCGCCTGCAGCGCACGCTCGCCGTCCGCCGTGAGCGTCTCGCCGGTCAGCCAGCCACGCTCGACCAGCGGCCCGGTCACGGCGGCCAGCTCTTCCGCACTGGACAGGAACGGGGCCAGCGCCTCGGCGATCAGGCTGTGCCCGGCCGCGGCGTTCAGCGCCTGCCACTGGCGCCGGGTGAGCCCGTCGTCGGCGAGGACCTGCTCGAACGACTCCTCGAGCAGTCGGTCGACCTCCTTCAGCCACCAGCCGATAGGCTTGTTGTCATCTGACATATACATGTCAAAAAGCATATAGTTGGAGTCAGGCATGGACAAGACCGACCCGGTCGCCGAGGTCGAGGCCGCGATGATCGCGATCCGCCGCCGCCAAACCCGCCGTACCTTCGCCGTCCAGTCCGGCGGACCCGACCCGGTCCAAGAGGTCCTGGACGCCGTCGAGGCCGCAGGACCCGCCCCGCTCGGCGTCAACGGCATCGCCACCGCCCTAGGCGTGGACCAGCCCCGCGCCAGCAAACTCGTCGCCGCCGCAGTCACCGCAGGCCTGGTACGCCGAGAAGCCGACCAGGCCGACGGCCGCCGTACCAACCTCGTCCTCACCCCCGCCGGAAGATCCCAACTGGAAACAGTCCACACCCACCGCCGCACCCACTTCGCCGCCGCCATGGCGGAGTGGACCCCCGAAGAACGCACAACCTTCGCCAACCTCCTGACCCGCTTCCTCACCGCCCTGGACCGCTAGCTGTGATGCCCAGGTCCGGTGGTCAGGACCTGAGGCAGCGAACAGGAACCGGAGGCAGGGGACAGGAAATAACCTGTTCAACCCCGCCGCGGGGCGGTGGTGTGGTCAGATGTCCGCTTCTGGTCCGCTGCAGGCGCGGACCAGGTCCGCGACGAGTTGCTCGGGGTCATGCAGCACCCGTAGGCCATCCGCCACCACTCGGCGCGTGCCTGGGTCAACCGGCTCGGTTCCCGCCCAGGCGGTGGCGGTGATGCCGACCTTGACCTCCAGGGTTGGCTACGTAGACGGCGAAGGGGGCGTCTGGTTGTACGTCGGGTTTGTCGGCGGCCCAGCCTTCCGCTCGGATCTCGCCGGCGTACTGCATGCCTAGGCGCTTCATGACGGCCTGGGATGCGGTGTTGACCTGTTCTGTCAACGCGATCACGGAGGTGGCGTTGAGGGTGTTGAAGGCGTAGTCGAGGCCGGCGCGGCCGATTTCTGTGGCTAGGCCCCGGCCTCGGGCCGACTCGACGAGGGCCCAGCCGAGTTCGAGGCCTGTCCACTCGGGTCCTACCAGTGCGGCGATGGCCGTGGCTGCCGGCGCGTCGGCCGGGATCCGGGACATCCCGCCCCGCCCGGCCAGCTCGCCGGTCGACCGCTCGTACGCGATCCACTTGCCCACCGAGTCGCGGTCCCAGCCCGCCTGCTGTTCGGCGGCTCGGGCGGCTGCCTCCTCCGGCGACCACGACCCGTCGTACCACCGGGCCACCCACGGGTCCGCGTACAGCCGCACCAGGTCCGCCTGATGTCCGGGCAGTACACCGTTCGGACCAGTGGTCGGCTCCAGCCGGAGGCGGTCGGTGAACCGCGTCCGGACCACATGCGCCACCAGGTCCCGCAGCCGCCGGTCGCCGTCGGTCCGGTTGACCATCAGCAGGTCCAGGTCGCCCGGTCCGGCCCACGCAGACGCGTCGTGCTTACCGACCTCGAGACGCGGTCGGGTCAGGTCCCCGTCCACGGTGACGAGATAGTCGACCTCCCGCCGTACCCGGCCTTCCCACTCCCATTCCCAGTCCGCGACCGTCCGAACGATGTCGCGGACCTTCCAGCCGGTCTCCTCCTCGACCTCACGGACCAGCGCCTCCTCAGGCGTCTCCCCCGCCTCCAGATGCCCACCGACGATGTCCCAGATCCCAGGAAGCAACCGCCGCTCAGCCGTACGCCGCTGCAGATAGACGCGGTGTTCGGAGTCCTGGATCAGTGCACCTACACAGTCGACCGTGGGCATGCCACCAACTTAATGGGATCCCCATTGCTGCTGGCGCTGATGAGCTAGCGGACCGGGTGTTCGGTGATTCGGTTGGGCATGAAGAGGACTGCTACTACGAGGAGGAGGGCGGCGGCCGCGGCGCCGTAGTAGACGTCGTGGATGGCGGGGGCCAGGACGCCGGCGGGTACCTTCTCCAGGTCCGCGTGGTCGTCTCCCAGGCGGGCCGCGACGACGCCGTTCGCCACGGCGCCGAAGACCGCGACCCCGACCGCGCTGCCGACCGAGCGGGCGAACATGTTGGCGCCGGTCACCACACCGCGTGTCTGCCATTCGACGGACGACTGCGCCGCCACGACCGACGGTGAGGCGGAGAACCCGAGCCCGATGCCGATGATGAAACAGGCCGCGGCGAGGTGCAGTACGTCGCTTGTGGCGCTGACCGTGAGCAGCACACCGGATCCGAGTACGACGATCAGTGCGCCCATCGACATCGTCGTACGGAAGCCCACGCGCAAGTAGATCCGCCCGGCGAGTGACGCCGCGATCGGCCAGCCGAGGGTCATCGCCGCGAGCGTGAACCCGGCGACGAGGGCCGACGTACCGAGGACGCTCTGGGCGAACAGCGGCACGTACGTCGACAGCCCGATCATCAGCAACCCGATCAGCAACGCTGCCGAGTTCGCCGAGTTCAGCACCCGCTGGCCGAGCACCCACAACGGCAGGATCGGCTCGGCCGCGCGCCGCTCGACCAGCACAAAAGCAATCAGCAGTACGACGGCCGCGGCCAGGATCACGATGCTCGTCGGCGAGTCCCAGGCCCACATCACGCCGCCCTCGAGCAACCCGAGCAGCAGCAGCGAACCGCCGACCGCGAGCAGGATCGCGCCGGCGTAGTCGATCCGGTGGCTGGTCTTCTCCGCCACCTTCTCGTCGAACCGGCGGACCAGCACCCACGCGGCGGCCATCCCGAGCGGGATGTTCACGAAGAAGATCCACCGCCAGGAGATGAAGTCCGAGAACACGCCGCCGAGCGTCGGGCCGACGAACGACGAGATCCCCCAGACGCTGGCGATGTAGCCCTGCACCTTGGCCCGCTCCGCGACCGTGTAGATGTCGCCGACGATCGTCATCCCGATCGGCTGGATCGCGCCCGCGCCGAGCCCCTGGATCAGCCGGAACGCGATCAGCGCCGGCATGCTCCAGGCGAACCCGCACAGCACCGACCCGAGCAGGAACAGCCCGACGCCGAGCAGCATGATCGGCTTCCGCCCGCGCTGGTCCGCGAGCTTGCCGTAGATCGGCACCGACACGGCCTGCGCGAGCAGGTAGATCGAGAACAGCCAGGGGAACTGGGTGAATCCGCCGAGGTCGGCGACCACGGACGGTACGGCGGTGGCGAGGATCGTCGCGTCGATCGCGACCAGCCCCACGCTCAGCATCACCGCGAGCAGGATCGGGCCTCGCTCCGACCGAAGCCCGACACCGGTCCGGTCGATCCGCTCCGTAGTCATATCACCAACCAATGTATGTGAACCGACAACTATTCCCCTACCCGCAGCTCGCCCACTGGACGTTCCCGTGTGTACGACGAAGTACGACGGTCGAGTGCAAGCCGGGCGGCACGCGCAGCGGCGACGGTGGGCTCACAGGCCGTTACGCTCCGAGGGTGAGGATGCGGGCACTGCTGCGTGGCGTCGTGCTCGTGGTGACGGTCTCGCTCGCCCTGGTGCTGCTGCCGATCGCGATCAACGTCGGCACCGGCGGCACCGCACCGGCCTTCCTCGCGCCGTACGTCGGCTGGGTCTGGCCGGCGATCGGGGTGCTCTGGGTCGTCGCGGTCCTGACCGCATTGTTCGAGGTCCGGGACCGCCGCCTGCCGATCATCTCCAACCGTGGCGCCGACCAGCCGCGCAACCGCCCCAACGCACTCGCCCGCATCGACCGCTACTTCTCCGAACGTCGTGCCGGCTCGCTGGCCGCGCGCACCCGTGTAGCCCTGGCCCTGGACGAGCACCCCGGCGTAGTGGTCCGCCCGTACGACTTGGTCGTCCAGCCGCTCGACAGCGCACCGCGGCGCGTCCCGAACGAGGCAGACATCGCAGGTGTCTTCGACGAGCTCCAGGACTCGATGCTGATCCTCGGCGCACCTGGTGCCGGCAAGACCACGCTGCTCCTCGACCTCGCCCGGAACCTCGCCAAGCAAGCACATGCCACCAAGGACCAGCCCATCCCTGTCCTGGTCGACCTGGCCGGCTGGACCGCACAGTCGTCGTACCAGAAGGACGACGACCCTGCTGACAGCCCACTGGTCGCGGGCTTCGTCCGCTGGCTGCTGTACGAGCTGGACGACCGCTACGCAATCCCGCCCGCTGTCGGACGCAACTGGCTGAGCAACGGCGAGCTGACCCTCCTGCTCGACGGACTGGACGAGATCGCCGAACCGAACCGCGCCAAGCTCGCACCGGTCCTGGAGGAGCTCCGCCGCAACTACCGGATCGGCCAGCTCGCAGTCACGTGCCGAACGAACGAGTACGAACGCCTCCCCAACAAGCTGCGGCTGTTCGGTGCCGTGCACATCAGACCGCTCACCAGAGAACAGGTCCTCGACTACTTCACCACCGTCGGACCAGCACTCGACGGTGCGCGCGCTGCGATCGAGCAGGACGACGCACTGTGGGAGCTGGTCAACTCGCCGCTGATGCTCAACGTGATGGTCCTGGCGTACCAGGGCCGAGCGCCGGAGGAAGTGAACGCCCGTGGCGTCGCTGACCTACGCCGGGAGCTCTTCGACACCTACATCTGCGAAGTCCTCGCCCGAAACCGCCAGACCGCGCGGCAGTACGACGCCAAGACCGCCGTACGGCGCCTGTGGTGTCTGGCCTGGTGGACTCGTCGCCGTGCCGGTGACCGGACCGCGGTACCGCGGTGGATGGTGCCGGACGGGTGGTACGGGTTGTCGCTGCAGGAGGTGGACTACCTGACACACGCGGTGTGCCTGCCCGCGCTCTTTGCCGCACTGACTGCCGGCGTCACGCTGGTGATGCTCGCGCAGTACGGCGTACTTGCCGGACTGGCCGTGGTGGGTGCTGCCCTGTTGCTTGTCCACCTCCGGCCGCACCCGTGGCAGAAGCGCGAAGAGAGCGGACCGGATCGCGTACCGCTCTTTGCCCTCATCTTGTTCGCAGGTACGGCGATGACTGTCGCCGTGACTGTCGCGGCACTCGGACTGGTCGAACTGCTCACCGCCAAGCCCGCGCTCGTTGTCGAGGCCGCTGTGATCGCTGGAGCCTACGGTGTCGAGCTGATCGTGTTCCACGACAACCGACGGCGGCTGTTGCTCGGCGTACGGCTGGCCGTGGTCGTCGTGGCGAGCTGGATCACCCTGAGCCTCGGCGACGCCACCCCGTTCGCCTGTGGGGTGGCGATCGGGCTCCTGGTTGCTCAGGCCATCAGGATGGTGAAGTCGCTGCCGACCGACCACCTCCCCACCACAGCCGACAAGGGTTGGCGGATGGACCCATGGGTCGCTGGTGGGGCCGTTGTCGCGTTCCTGGTTGCACTGGTCCTGGGAGCGGACCTGGCGTCGCCGCAACTGGAGGCGGTCGCGGGGATCGTGGTTGGGACGGTCGCAGCGAAGGCCTGGCGTCGTCGTCCGCCTGTCCTGGCCGGCCCGCTGTCCCGGCTGCTGCACGACTCGCTACTCCGCTGGACCGGATACCTTCCGTGGCACCGCCGAGCCTTCCTGCAGTACGCCGCGGACCGCCACGTACTGGCCCGCACCGGACATGCGCAGTACTCGTTCATCCACCTCCTCGTCCGCGACCACCTGGCCGAATGCACACCTGACGAACTCGCGGCAAAGGTCGACCGCCGCATCACAGAACGCGCAGCCCGCACTCAAGCCGGTTCGTTCAGGGCGTAGCGGATCAGGCTGCGGCGTCGCGGACCAGAGCAGTGTCGACGAACTGTTCGAATCTGACGATGAGCCCGCCACGGACGACGAAGTGGTGCGCCACCCGCACGTCCAGGGGCTTCCGGGTTGCCCGGTGATGCGCGGTGTAGCGAGCCAGGACGACGACGTTCTCACCATCGACGACGTAGGTGTCGTCGTGGGCGGTCCAGTTCTCCCACTCCGTGGCGAGCTTCTCCATCACGTTGGCGGTCACACCCCCGGGGGTGCGGTACGTTCCGGCCAGCGGGAATCCCGCCATCTCGGTCCATTCCACGTCCGGAGCCAGGGTCGCGCGGAGCGCCTCGAGGTCACCCGCGGCGGAGGCGAGATATTGGCGTCGTACGACGTCCTCCGGTGCGAGCCCGGTGTCGAATCCTGTGTTCGATCCAGGGCTCAGCCCCACGTCAGCTCGCCCTTCGCGACCTTCGTGCCCAGGCCGGCAGCGATCTTCAGCCCGGCGTCCGGATAGGCCGCGAGCAGTGAGGCCTCGGCCTCGGCCGCGTCTGCGGAGGTAGCGATCGTCTTCTCGAAGAATTCCAGGTACTCGCGGGTGTGGGTGATGGCGGTCAGGTCCGTCGGCGCACCGGCGATCCGATGGCCCGCGACGACGTACGCCGGATCGAGCGCCTCCAGGTCGTCCAGCACTCGGATCCACTCGGCCCTCAGCTCCGGGGTGGCACTGTCGGCGGTCCAGACATGCAAGCCCTCGAACAGGAGTACGCCGCCCAGCAGTGACCGCGATGCGGGCTCGAACAGGTACCACGACCGGTCGCCGAGCATCTCGCTGCCACGGCGTACCTCGATCGTCGTCCCGTCCACGGTGAGCGTCGGGTCGGTGAGGGTAGCGATGTCGACGAGTCGTGTGGGCAGGTTCTGGCCGAGGTGGGCCCAGGCCTGGAGCTTGCCGGCATAGCTGTGCTGGATGTGTTCGATGACATCGGCTGGGGCCACGAAGACGGCCTCGGGGAAGGCGTCGGCGATGACCTCGGCACCGAAGTAGAAGTCCGGGTCGCCGGCGGTGACCACCACGGTTGTGAGCCGTTTGCCCGAGTCGAGCACCTCGGCGACGATCCGATGCCCGTCGGCACGGGTGAAGGCGGCGTCGACCACCACTGCCTCGGCCTCACCGGTGACCAGTACAGAGGTCTTGTTCAGCGACGAGTCCGCTGCGTCCACGACGGCGTACGTAAGATTCGACATACAGGTAACGCTAGGTCCGCCGGCGCCGATTCTCACGGTCAGGAAGTGCGCGACGATGGTGAAAACGGGACACGCGGCAATCCGACGCGTGCGGTTCATGCCTCCCTCCCCGAGCATTGGCGACATCGAGGTGAACACGCTGAAGGGCATCCGTGACCGCGGCGGGCCGCACGAGTTCCTCACCCCGCAACGTCTCGACTTCGACTTGCTGATGCACATCGAGCGCGGCACCGCCGTACACGCCGTCGACTTCACCGACTGTCCGTTGCGTCCGGGTGACGTCTTGTGGGTGCGCGCCGGACAGGTCCATCAGTGGGGAGCGATCGACGACATCGAGGGGGCCGTGGTCATGTTCGGCTCCCACACGATCGACGATCACACCCGCGACCTCATCCGCTCGCAGTTGGTCCGCCCGCAGAGCCACTGGCCGGCTCGCGACCTCGAGGGCTCGCCGGTCCCCCCGGCCCTCGAACTCCTGACTCTCAGCGCCGGTCCTCGCTCGACAGAACGCGGCGCCCTCCACCAGGCAGCGCTCGCCCACGGTCTCGCCTTCCTTCTCGTCCAGTTGGCGCGGGTCGAGCCGCCCGGCGGTGTGCCGCCGGCCCGCCCTACGCATGAGGCATTCAACTGGTTTCGCGATCACATCGAGGAGCACTTCCACCACTGGCACAAGGTCAGCGAGTATGCCGACCGGCTCGGGTACTCCGCCCGCACTCTCAACCGTCTGGCCCGCCAGAACACCGGCCTCTCCGCCAAAGAGCTCATCGACGAACGCGTCGTGCTCGAGGCCAAGCGCCAGCTCAGTCACGGTGACGCATCGGTGTCCGAGATCGCCGAGGAACTGGGATTCGACGACGCGTCGAACTTCTCGTCGTACTTCCGTCGGCAGACCCACCTGACCCCTGGCGCCTTTCGTGCCCGCACTCAAGCTGGTTCGTTCAGGGCGTAGCCGATCAGGGTGCTGCACAGGACCAACGCGATCAGCGTGCTGAGGGCGAGGCGTAGCGAGGTGTGCTCCGCGATGGTGCCGAGGACCGGGGTGGCGACGCCGCCGATGCTGACCGCGAGACCGAGCGTCATGCCGCCTGCGGTGCCCACGCGTCCGGGGAGGAAGTCCTGGCCGAGGGTCACGTGCAGCGAGAACGGGATCGACATCGCGATCGCGGTCGCCGCGAGGAAGGCGAAGAACGCTGGGCCGGGTACGAACACCAGGCAGGCGATCGCGGGTACGGCGACGGCGTACGACGTCCTGAGTGTGCGGACCCGTCCGTAGCGGGTGGCGAGGCGGCCGCCGAGGAGCGTGCCGAGTGCGCCCGCGGCGAAGAGGACGAACAGGGCGATCCCGCCGGTCGTCGTACCGCCGCCGACCCGCTGGCCGGCGTACAGCGCGACGAAGGTACCGAGGCCGACGAACACGATCGACCGGCAGATCATGATCAGCGACAACCGCAGGAACGACGGCCAATCGTCCGTCCCCTCGCTGCGGGCGCTGGTGACTGCGACCGCGCTGCGCGAGCGGACCGCCCACGTGGTGATCGCGGCGCCGAACAGCGCGGGTACGACGAGCAGTGGCGTCAGCGACAACCCGCCCGCGGCGACGATCGGTGTGACCAGGACCGGCGCCAGCGCGAACCCGACGTTCCCGCCGACCGAGAACCAGCTCATCCCGACGTGACTGCCACCGCTCACGACGCGGGCCATCCGGGCGGCCTCCGGGTGGTACGCCGCGACACCGAGCCCGGACAGCGCAGCCGCCAACCACATGAGCCAGTAGGTCTGCCCGACGCCGATGAGAGCGATGCCGAGACCGGCGGTGGTCATCGCGACCGGGATCAGCCAGGTGAGCGGGCGGCGATCGGTCAGTACGCCGAACACGGGCTGGACGACCGAGGAGAGCAGGGTCGCGGCGAGCGTGATGCCGGACACCGCGACGTACCCGAGGCCGCGCTCGGCGACCAGGAACGGTACGAGCGCCGGCACGCAGCCCTGGTAGATGTCCACGCAGGCGTGGCCGGTGGCCATCAGCCCGATCGGTCGAAGTTTCCGCACCACTCGATCGTCACGGCTCGGGTCGTTGTCCGGCTTCCGATAAAATGCCAACCTATGCCGGAAACCCGCCAACGTCCTGCGACGACCGGCCACCGGCCGATCCACGCCGGCGGCGGGATCGAACCGCACTGGCACGACCGGAACCAGATCGTGTACGCCGGCCGCGGCGTCCTCTCCGTCACCACCGACGCCGGCAGCTGGGTAGCCCCCGCCACGAGAGCCATCTGGATCCCAGCAGGCACCCTCCACCAACACCGCGCGTACGGCGAGACCACCCTTCACACCGTCGGGCTGCAAGAGAACCCCCTCGCACTCGAGGTCCCATCGGCTCTCGTCGTCAGCCCACTCCTTCGCGAACTGATCCTCACGTACACCTCAGATGAGGAAGGGGGCCGGGAGCGCGAGGTGTCTGCGGAGTGGCGGCGGCTGCGGGGCGTGCTGTTGGACCAGCTTCGGCGGTCGGCTCAGCGGCCTACCTATCTCCCCACACCACGTGATGCTCGGCTGGCAGCTGTTTGCGATCTGTTGCGGGACAACCCCGCGGAGAACAGGACGCTGACGGAGCTCGGGCGGGAGGTTGGTGCGAGCGAGCGGACTCTCAGCCGCCTGTGCGGAACCGACTTGGGGATGACCTTCCCGCAGTGGCGGACTCAGCTCAGGTTGCATGAAGCGTTGAGGTTGCTGGCGGAGGGAGCTTCGGTGACTCAGGTAGCGCACGCATGCGGCTGGGCGTCGACCAGTGCGTTCATCGACACGTTCCGGCGCGCCTTCGGTCACACACCCGGCGCACGCAGGGCCTGATCGAGAATCCGGCTCCACTGGCGGACAACACCCCGCCGGCGCGCACTGTCGTCCGTCAGCAGGTCAGCCAACCCAAGACCGCGCGCCATGTCCAGCACCCCTTGTACGGTCTCCCGCACCCCAGGAGTCCGCTCACTGATGTCCAGCACCTCCAGCAGCGCCCGATGCGCCTGCCGCCCCACATGTGACTCCAGCCGCACGATCTGCTGCCGCAACGCCTCTTCCGTCGAAGCCGCAACCCACAGGTGCAAAGCAGCCCGGAACAGCGGCCCGGTGTAAACGTCCGCCAGCATCCCCACGATCGCCTCAGTGCGCCCAGCCCCGCTCGGCAAGGCAGCAGCCTGCGCACGGATCTCCGCCAGCCGCACCTCGGTCATGTACTCGACCGCCGCCGCGAAGAGGTCTGCCCGCGTCGGGAAGTGATGCTGCGCCGCACCCCGCGACACCCCGGCCCGCGCCGCGACGACCGACACCGTCGTCGCGGCGTACCCGACCTCGGCCAGCGACTCGACCGAGGCCTCCAGCAACCGCTGCCGCGTCGCCCGCGACCGGTCCTGCTGGGGTGCTTTCAGAACTTCACTCACGCTTGGCCTCACGCGCCCGCAACTCCCGCCGCAGGATCTTCCCCGACGCCGCCTTCGGGACCGCGTCGATAAACTCCACCTGCCGGATCTTCTTGTACGGCGCCACCCGCGCAGCGACGTACTCCATGACATCGTCCGACGTCAGCGTCACTCCCGGCATCGGCACCACGAACGCCTTCGGTACTTCGTTGCCGTCCGCATTCACCCCGATGACCGCCGCGTCCGCGATCCGGTCGTCGGTGAGCAGCACGGCCTCCAGTTCCGCGGGCGGCACCTGGTACCCGTGGTACTTGATCAGCTCCTTCACCCGATCCACGACGTACAGGTATCCGCGCGCGTCCACCCGCCCGATGTCGCCGGTGTGCAGCCAGCCGTCCGCGTCGATCGTCGCGTCCGTCTCCGCCTGCCGCCCGAGGTACCCCTTCATCACCTGCGGTCCGCGGATCCAGATCTCGCCCTCGTCCGCATCGTTGCCGTCGGCACCGACCAGCCGCATCTCGGTCGACGGGAACAGCTTCCCGACCGCACCCGGGGGCGGATCCTGGTCGTCCTGCGGTACGGCGTGCGTCCCGGGCGACAACTCCGTCATCCCGTAGGCCTGCAGTACGGCGTGCAACCCGAGCCGCTTCGCGCACGCCTCGGCCAGCTCACCGTCCAACGGCGCCGCGGCCGACGTCACGTACTTCAAAGCACGACAGGTCCACCCCGTCAACGGCCGGATGCTTCGCCAACGCCAGTACAACAGGTGGCGCGACGAACGCCCGCGTGATCCGCTGCTCGTCCAGCGTGGTCAGGAACTGCTGCAGGTCGAACTTCGGCAGCACGACGACCGTCGCGCCGAGCCGCAGCGGCAGGTTCATCAACACCGACAGCCCGTAGATGTGGAAGAACGGCAGGATCGCGATGATCCGCTCCTCCTCCCCGAGCCGGATCATCACCTCCGCCTGGGAGATGTTCGTCGCGATGTTGCGATGCGTCAGCATCACGCCCTTGGCTGCGCCGGTCGTCCCGCTCGAGTACGGAAGCACCGCGACGTCCACCGCCGGGTCGATCGTCACCACCGGCTCCGGACCCGTGGACGCGAACAGTTCCTGCACCGAGCGATATCCCTCGGCCTGGTCGCAGACGAAGATCTGCTCGACGCCGGTGCCCTCGATCGCCGCGGTCGCGACCGGCAGGAAGAGCGAAATCGTCACCAGCAACTTCGCCTTCGAGTCGATCAACTGCTTGTGCAGTTCGTCCGCGGTGTAGAGCGCGTTCACCGTGGTCACGGTCGCGCCGGCGCGGGTGGCGCCGTAGAACACCACGGGGTACAGGATCGTGTTCGGGCTGTAGAGCGCGATCACGTCACCGTGCCGGATGCCGAGCTCGGCCAGTCCGGCCGCGACCCGCCGGGTCAGGTGGTCCAGTTGCGCGTAGCTCAGCTCTTTACCGGTGACGCCGTCCACCATCGCCGGCCGGTCGCCGTACTCCTGGGCTCTCCCGAGCACGGCGTCGTGGATCGGTACGTCGAGCACCTCGACAGGCGGGAATTCGCTGGTGATGATCATTGCCCCACTCCTTCTAGTACGACTTAGGCAGTCCGAGGCTGTGCTGTGCAACGAAGTTCAGGATCATCTCCCGGCTGACCGGCGCGATCCGGGTCGCGCGGGACGCCGCGACGAGCGACGCCACGCCGTACTCGACCGTCATGCCGTTCCCGCCGAGCGACTGCACCGCCTGATCGGTGGCGCGGACGGCGACCTCGCCCGCCGCGTACTTCGCCATGTTGGCCGCCTCACCCGCCGCAAGATCCTCGCCCGCGTCGTACAGCGCCGCGGCCTTCTGCATCATCAGGCGGGCCAGTTCGAGCTCGATCTTGATCTGCGCGAGCGGGTGCGCGATCCCTTGGTGGGCGCCGATCGGAGCCTTCCAGACCTGCCGTTCCTTGACGTACGCCGTCGCCTTGCCCAGGGCATGCCGCGCGATGCCGACCGCGAACGCGGACGCCATGATCCGCTCCGGGTTGAGGCCGGCGAACAACTGCATCAGCGCCGCCTCCTCCGACCCGACGAGCGCTTCGCGCGGCAGCTGTACGTCGTCCAGGAACAGCGCGTACTGCTTGTCCGGGCTGATCAGGTCCATCTCGATCTGCCGGAACTCCACGCCGGGCGCGTCGATCGGCACGATGAAGAGCGCCGGCTTGAGCTTCCCGGTCCTGGCGTCCTCGGTGCGCCCGACGACCAGGATCGCCTTCGCGACATCGAGTCCGGAGATGAACACCTTGCGCCCGGTCAGCGACCAGCCGTTCTCGGTACGGCGGGCCGTGGTGGTGATCTGGTGCGAGTTCGAGCCGGCGTCGGGTTCGGTGATCGCGAACGCCATGATCGTCGTACCGTCGGCGAGACCGGGCAGCCACTGCTGTTTCTGCTCGTCGGTGCCGAAACGGGAGATCACGGTGCCGCAGATCGACGGCGACACGACCATCATCAGCAGCGGGCAGCCCGCCGCGCCGAGTTCCTCGAGGACGATCGACAGGTCGGCCATGCCGCCGCCTCCGCCGCCGTACTCCTCGGGGAGATTCACGCCGAGGAACCCGAGCTTGCCCGCCTCCAGCCACAGCTCGGTGGTGTGACCGCCGGTACGAGCCTGCCGGTTGAACCACTCGTAGCCGTACTTCTTGCCGAGCTCGCCTGACGACTTTCCGCAGCTCCCGGCGCTCTTCGGACTCGGTGAAACTCATGCGTCCTCCCCAACCACGGCCAGTACGGCGCCGACCTCGACCTGTTGTCCTGCTTCCACCTTCAACTCACCGACGACCCCGTCCGCCGGGGCGGCGATCGTGTGCTCCATCTTCATCGCCTCCAGCCACAACAGCGGCTGCCCTTGTTTCACCACGTCACCGACCGCGACGCCGACCCGGACCACGGTCCCCGGCATTGGCGCCACCAACGATCCGGCGGCGACCTGGTCGGCCGGATCCACGAACCGTTCCACCGGATGCAGCGCGACACTGCCGAGCGACGAGTCCACACACGTGATCCCGTCGTACGCCGCCACGTCGAAGGACCGCCGTACGCCGTCCACCTCCAGCACCACCCGCTCGGGGCTGCTGTCCAAGAGCGTGATGTTGCCGTCGACAACCAAGCCGTCACGGGTGTGTCGGTAGGCGACCTCATGCATCACGTCGCCCACGCGGTAGCTCTTGCGCTGCGGCTGCGACGCCGAGGTTCCGCCACCCGCTCGGCACCCGCACCGGAGCCGCCCGCCCGGCCGCATCCGCCAACGCAGCCGCCAACGCCGACACCCGCACCACCGCGTCGTCAGGCCCCGCTCCCACCCCGTGCTTGTCGAAGAACGCGGTGTCGGTGTCGCCCGCGAGGAACGCCGGGTGCCGGAGGATCCACGCCAGCAACTCACGGTTCGTCCCGACCCCGTGGATCGTCGCGCGTTCCAACGCCCCGGCCAGTCGTCGCGCCACCGCGGTGCGATCGGGACCGTAGGCGATGACCTTCGCCAGCATCGGGTCGTAGTACGGCGAAACCTCCGACCCGTCCTCCACTCCCGAATCCACCCGCAGACCCCGTGCATCGACCTCGAACGCGTGCAGACGACCGGTCTGCGGACGCCAGTCGTTCAACGGGTCCTCGGCGTACAGCCGGACCTCGATCGCGTGACCGACTGTCGGAGGCGGATCCGCCGCCAGCCGCTCACCCGAGGCAACGGCGAACTGCAGTTCAACGAGATCGAGGCCGGTCGTCTCTTCCGTCACCGGGTGCTCCACCTGGAGGCGCGTGTTCATCTCGAGGAAGTAGAACGCGCCCTCCTCGTCGGCC
The DNA here is from genome assembly GCA_963822475.1 of uncultured Actinomycetota bacterium. GTDB lineage: Bacteria > Actinomycetota > Actinomycetes > Propionibacteriales > Kribbellaceae > Kribbella. The sequence continues at coordinate 759,303 of CAWGHT010000003.1, read as the reverse complement.
AGGAACTCGACCGTCCCAGCGCCCACGTAGTTGATCGCCGCGGCCGCCTTCCGGGCCGCGTCGAACAGTTCCGCCCGCATCGACGGGATCCGTTCGACCAGGGGCGACGGGGCCTCCTCGACCACCTTCTGATGGCGGCGCTGGATCGAGCACTCGCGTTCGCCGACCGCCCAGATCGTGCCGTGCTGGTCGGCCATCACCTGAACCTCGATGTGCCGCCCGGTCGCCAGGTACCGCTCGCAGAACACGGTCCCGTCGCCGAACGCCGACAGCGCCTCCGCCGACGCCGCGTCGATCTCGGCGGCAAGATCCTCCAGCCGCGACACCACCCGCATCCCGCGCCCGCCACCGCCGGCCGACGCCTTCACCAGCACGGGCAGATCGGACGCCGACACCTCGGCCGGAGTCAGCTCGGCGAGGACCGGCACCCCGGCCGCCGCCATCAGCTTCTTCGACTCGATCTTCGACCCCATCGACGAGATCGCGTCCACCGGCGGCCCGATCCAGGTCAGACCCGCGTCGATCACCGCCTGCGCGAACGCCGCGTTCTCCGACAGGAACCCGTACCCCGGATGGACGGCGTCCGCGCCTGCCCGCCGAGCCGCGTCGATGATCAACTCGGCCCGCAGATACGTGTCACCCGGAGTGTTCCCGGGCAGGTGTACGGCGGCGTCCGCCTCGTCGACGTACGGCATCCGCGCATCAGCCGTCGAGTACACCGCGACCGTGGACAGACCGAGCGCCCGAGCAGTCCGGAAGACCCGGCGAGCGATCTCGCCCCGGTTCGCGACCAGTACGGAAGAGATCATTCGAGTCACATCCTGAAGACGCCGAAGGACGACGTACCTTCGACGGGGGCGGAGTGGATGGCGGACAGACAGATGCCGAGGACGGTCCGGGTATCACGGGGATCGATCACGCCGTCGTCGTACAGGCGCCCGGACAGGAACATCGGCAGCGATTCCGCTTCGATCTGCCCCTCGACGTACGCGCGCATCTGCTGGTCGGCCTGCTCGTCGTACGGCTGCCCCTTCGCGTCGGCCGCCGCCCGCGCGACGATCGACAGTACGCCGGCCAACTGCTGCGGACCCATCACCGCCGACTTCGCCGACGGCCACGCGAACAGGAACCGCGGATCGAACGCCCGCCCGCACATCCCGTAGTGCCCGGCGCCGTACGACGCCCCCATCAGGATCGAGAGGTGTGGCACGCGAGAGTTGGAGACCGCGTTGATCATCTGGGCGCCGTGCTTGATGATCCCGCCCTGCTCGTACTCCTGCCCGACCATGTACCCGGTCGTGTTGTGCAGAAAGATCAGCGGCGTGTTGGCACGGTTCGCCAGCTGGATGAACTGCGCCGCCTTCTGCGACTCCTCGCTGAACAGCACTCCGCGCGCATTCGCGAGAATCCCCACCGGGTACCCGTGCACCGACGCCCACCCGGTCGCCAGCGACGACCCGTACAGCGGCTTGAACTCGTCGAACACCGACCCGTCCGCCACGCGAGCGATCACGTCCCGCGGATCGAACGGGATCTTCAGGTCACCCGGCACGATGTCGAGCAGGTCGTCCGCGTCAAAGACAGGCTCGTCGTACGACGGCTTGGGAGCCGGGCCCTGTTTACGCCAGTTCAGCCGCGACACGATCTGCCGCCCGAGCCGGATCGCGTCCGGCTCGTCCACCGCGAAGTAGTCGGCCAGACCGGATTTCCGCGCGTGCATCGCCGCGCCGCCGAGCGACTCGTCGTCCGCGTCCTCGCCGGTCGCCATCTTCACCAGCGGAGGCCCGGCCAGGAACACCTTCGCGCCGCCGTCGACCATCACCACGTGGTCGCTCATGCCAGGGATGTACGCACCGCCCGCGGTCGAGTTGCCGAACACCAGCGCGATCGTCGGGATCCCTTCGGCCGACAGCCGGGTCAGGTTCCGGAACATCGCGCCGCCGGGGATGAAGATCTCCTTCTGAGTCGGCAGGTCCGCGCCGCCGGACTCGACCAGGCTGATCACCGGCAGCCGGTTCGCGCGGGCGATCTCGTCCGCGCGTAACGCCTTCTTCAAGGTCCACGGGTTGCTCGCACCGCCCTTGACCGTGGGGTCGTTCGCGGTGATCAGGCACTCGACGCCCTCGACCACGCCGATCCCCGTCACCAGGCTGGCGCCGACCGTGAAGTCGGAGCCCCAGCCGGCCAGCGGCGACAGTTCGAGGAAGTACGAGTCCGGGTCGAGCAACAGTTCGATCCGCTCCCGCACCAGCAGCTTGCCGCGTTTGTGGTGCCGTTCGACGTACTTCGGACCACCACCCGCGAGCGCCTTCGCATGCTCAGCATCAAGTGCGGCCAGCTTCTCCAACATCGCCGAACGGTTACTCATGCGGTGAACCCCAGTCGTTTGGAGGCGAGGCCGGTCAGGATCTCGGTGGTGCCGCCGCCGATCGCGAGGATCTTCTGGTCGCGGTACTGGCGTTCCACCTCAGCCTCCCGCATGTAGCCGAGACCGCCGTGCAACTGCAGCGCCTGGTCGCACACCCACTGCCCGGCCTCGACCGCGGTGTTCTTCGCGAAACACGTCTCGGCGATCACGTCCTCGCCCGCCTCAGCCCGCCGCGCCACCTCGTGCACGTAGACCCGCGCGACGGAGATCCGCCGCGCCATCTCGGTCAACCTGTGCTGCACCACCTGCCGCGAAATCAACGGCCGCCCGAACGTGTCCCGCTGACGGCACCACTCGACAGTCAGGTCGAGCGCCCGCTGCGCACCGGCGTACGCCTGCACAGCCAACGTCAACCGCTCGGCCACGAAGTTCACCGCGAGCTGCACGAAGCCAGAATCCTGAGCCCCGACTAGATTCTCGATAGGAACCCGTACATCGGTGAACGACAGCTCAGCCGTGTCCGAGCACAGCCACCCCATCTTCTCGAGCTTCCGCGACACCACGAACCCCGGCGTACCGCGCTCGACCACCAGCAAGCTGATCCCGTGAGCCCCAGCCCCACCAGTCCGTACGGCCGTGGTCACGAAGTCGGCGCGACAACCTGACGTGATGTAGGTCTTCGCGCCGTTGACGACGAACACGTCACCGTCGCGACGCGCCGTCGTACGGATCGACGCCACATCGGATCCACCACCAGGCTCCGTGATCGCCAATGCACCGATCAACTCACCGTCCAGGGTCGGGCGAACCCACCGCTCGATGTGCTGCTCGTTGCCGCCAGCAATGATGTGTGGAAGCGCGATGCCGCAGGTCAGCAGCGACGCGACCAGCCCGCCGGAACCGCCCGCGTAGTGCATTTCCTCGACCGCCCCGAGCGCGTCGAGCAACGACCCGCCGCCACCGCCGACCGCCTCGGGAAACCCGACGCCCAGCAACCCCAGCGCGCCCGCCTTCTTGTGCAGCTCCCTCGGCAGTTCGCCATCCCGCTCCCACTGATCCAAATGCGGCAACACCTCAGCCGCCATGAACCGACGTACCGACTCCCGGAAGTCGCTCACAAGAGCACCTCCGGTACGTCGACGTACCGCGACCGCAGCCACTCGCCGAGCGCCTTCGCCTGCGGATCGAACCGTGCCTGCGCCGCGACGCCCTCACCCAGCAGGCCCTCGACGACGAAGTTCATCGCCCACAGGTTCGGCAGCAGGTACCGCGTGACGATCAGCGGCTGCGTCTCCGGGAGAAGGATGGTGAACAGGTCGACCGTGAGGGTGTGCGCGAGCCAGCGCCACGTCTTCTCGTCGCGCGCCCACACGCCGACGTTCGCGTCGCCGCCCTTGTCGCCCGAGCGTGCGCCGGCGATCCGGCCCAGCGGGACCTCGCGGGTCCGCGGCGGTCCGCTCGAGAGCTGCAGCAACGGCATCGGCGCCTCGATGTCGTCGACGGGCTGCAGCGGTTGCGTCTCCGCCGCAGGTTCGATCGTGCGACGCGAGCCGTCCGGCAGTACGACGACGTGCTCCACCTCGTGGATGTCGACGTACCCAGCGCGGAAGACGCCGTACGGCGAACCGTCGCCGGGCGGCGCGGTGACGTGGAATCCGGGGTAGCTCGCGAGCGCCAGCTCGACCGCGGCGTTGCTGAACGCGCGGCCGACGACCTTCGGATCCGGATCCTTCACTGCGCACCGGAGGAAGACGCTCGCCTCCTCCTCGGTCTCGGCGTTCGGCTTCTCGGTCCACGCCAGCGTCCAGCGGAGCTCAGCCGGCTTTGAAGGCAACGCCTGCTCGAGCTGCCGCTGCACCAGCTCGGCCTTCTGCTCCAGCTGCAGTCCGGTGAGCACGAAGTCGACCTCGTTGCGGAACCCGCCGACGCTGTTCAGCGAGACCTTGTACGTCGGCGGCGGGGCCTCACCGCGGACGCCGGAGATCTTCACGCGGTCGGGACCGTCCTCGTCGAGCTCGATCGAATCGAGGCGCGTGGTGACGTCCGGACCGGCGTACCGGGCGTCGGTGATCTCGTACAGCAGCTGCGCCTTGACGGTGTCGATCGTGACGGCGCCGCCGGTCTTGTCGTGCTTGGTGATCACGCTGCTGCCGTCCGCGTGGATCTCCGCGATCGGGAACCCGGGGCGCCCGAAGTCCCGGATCTCGGTGAAGAACGCGTAGTTCCCGCCGGTCGCCTGGCAGCCGCACTCGATCACATGCCCGGCGACGACGGCCCCGGCGAGTTCGTCGTACTGCGTCCGCTTCCACCCGTGATGCGCCGCGGCCGGCCCGACAATCACGGACGCGTCCGTGACCCTCCCGGTCACCACCACATCCGCGCCGGCCTGCAACGCCTCCGCGATACCCCACGCGCCGAGATATGCATTCGCCGTCAGCGGCTCGCCCAGCTCGAGCTCCTTTGCGCGCCCGAGCAGATCATCGCCCTCGACGTAAGCAATCTTCGGATGCAACCCGAGCCGGTCGGCCAGCTCTTGGATCGCCTGCGCGAGACCGGCCGGGTTCAGCCCGCCGGCATTGCTGACGATCTTCACGCCACGATCGAGCGCTTCACCCAGCCCGGTCTCGAGCTGCTTCAGGAACGTTCTCGCATAACCCAGTGCCGGATCCTTCAGACGATCGCGACCGAGGATCAGCATCGTCAGCTCGGCCAGATAGTCCCCGGTCAGTACGTCGAGCGGCCCACCGGTCAGCATCTCCTGCACTGCGCTGAACCGGTCCCCGTAGAAGCCGGACGCGTTGCCGATGCGGATCGGCTCAGTCATGTTGTCCTGCCTGACGACCCTTCCCGGGCAGACCGGCGAAGGCCTGAATGATCCCCATCCACTCCTCGGCGTCGGCACCTTCAGCCCGTACGGCGAGGTCGTCCCGGTGCCGGCGTTGCGTGGCGAGCAGACAGAAGTCGACCGCCGGTGCAGTCACCCGCTGGGCGGCATCCTCCGGACCCCAGGTCCACACGTCGCCGTCCGGTCCGGTGAGTTCGACGCGGAACGGTTCGGCGGGCGGCTTGCGGTTGTTGAGCAGGTACGCGAAGTCGCGCGTACGGACCGCGAGGTGGGCGACGTGCCGCAGACGGTTGCTCGGCTGCCGTTGAACGCCGAGGGCGTCGAACACGTCCTGCCCGTGCGCCCACGTCTCCATCAGCCGCGCGGTCGCCATCGACGTGGGGCTCATCGGCGGTCCGTACCAGAGCACCTTCTCCCCGGCGGGCACCTTCTTCAGCGCCTCGGCGACCTCGACCCGGGTCTCCCGCCAGTACGTCAGCAGTTGGTCCGGCGGTAGTGCGGCAGTCTCCTCGGCGCCGTCATCGACGTACGTCGTCGGACTGTCGACCGCTGTCTGCAGGGACTCTTTGAACGCCTCGGGATCTGTCGCGGCCAGCTGCGTGGCCTCGTCGGTCCAGGCCAGGTGGGCGATCTGGTGCGCGATCGTCCAGCCCTCGGCCGGCGTCGGCGTCGACCACTCCCCGGCGGCCAACCCACCGACCAGCCGATCCAGCTCCGCACTCTCGGCCCACAGGTCCGCCAGCACTTCGTCCAGTTGCACGCTGCACTCCCTCGCGAGCTGCTCGTGCAGCCGAGCGTCCCACGCGCGAGAAAAAGAATCAAGCGTGCTTGTTTTTGCGGAGGTGGACGTCGGCGCAGGCAGAAGTGCCCATTTGGCCGCGAAAAGGGCGGAAAGCGGGACTTCTGCTTGCGCGGGGGTCCGCCCCCCATCCTGGGTAGCTGACTCGTCACGGTGATTACTGGCGAAGTCGGGTGATCACTAGGGTCGGGTCATGGATCTGAACAGCCCGATCAGCACGGTGGTGCCGTCGTTGGACGGGCCGGTGTTGCAGGTGCTGGCCCAGGCCGAGGACGGTCTGTCGGGGCGGCAGATCCACAAGCTCGCCGGCTCCGGAAGCGTCGCGGGCGTGCGGCTCGTACTGCAGCGGCTGGCGGCGACCGGTCTGGTGCACGTCGACGATCTGGGCAACTCGTTGCTCTATCGCCTCAACCGCAAGCACCTCGTCGCCCCAATCGTCGAGCAGCTCGCGAACCTCCGCAGTACGTTGATCGCCCGGCTCGCCGACGAGATCAGCGGCTGGCGGATCCCGCCGGTGCACACGAGCGTGTACGGCGCGGTCGCGCGTGGTGACGGTGATCTCGACAGCGATGTCGACCTGCTGCTGATCCGTCCGGACCGGCACGAGTTCGAGGACGTGCTGTGGGAGGACCAGGTCGGCCGGCTGATGCAGACCGTCGTCGACCTCACCGGCAACCCGGCCCATGTCTTCGAACTGAGCCAGACCGAGTTCTCGGACCACCTCGCCACCGAGGACCCGATCCTCAACGACTGGATGCAGCCGAACCTCCAGCTCACCGGCGTCCCGCTGCACGTGCTCCTGAATGACCTCGAGGCAGCCCTTCCCCGGTAACCGGAGCCTGTGGGTACGCTGCCTTTCATCATTGTCAGGACTAATCCACCCGGGACCACTCAATGACCCGCATCGCCATCGACGGCGGCCAGTCGGCGCTCCGTCTTCGTGTCCTCCCGTCCCGACGTACCGGCAACGGCCCCGGCTACACGCACGGACCGGACGCCGTCTCCAACCTCCTCGAGGCGATCCGCGCTGCCGCGTTCCGAGGCCGAGCTGACCGGTCCGGTCGAGGTCGTTGCTCTCGGCCTCACCGGCTATCCACAGGCGCACGGCACCGCGGAACGTTTCGCGGCCGACGTCGGTGAGGTGCTGAACGCCGACGAAGTACGTCTCACCCAGGACATGGTCACGGCGCACGCCGGCGCGTTGCCGGACGGGTACGGCGTCGTTGTTGCCGCGGGCACTGGGCTCGTCTGTCTCGCGGTGGATCGCGACGGCACGTGGCGCAAGCTCGACGGGCACGGGTACCTGTTCGGCGATGCAGGTAGCGCGTTTGCGATCGGCCGCGCCGGACTGGTCGCCGTACAGCGTGCCCGGGACGGCCGTGGTCCGGTGACGAAGCTCGCGGACACCGCGCTCGATCCGGTCGCGCTGTACCGGTCGTCCACCCTGGTCGACGACGTGGCCCGCTTCGCACCCGAAGTACTGCGGTGTGCGGCCGAAGGCGATCCGGTCGCGCTCGAACTCCTGGTTCAGGCGGCCGGCGACATCGCCGAGACGATCGGCGCCGCGGTCGACCAACTGGCCGGTGAGGGGCCCGTCCCGGTCGCGTGTGTCGGCGGCCTCTTCGACGGTGCCGGTGAGCAGTTGCTGACACCTGTCCGCGAGGCGCTGCCGCCACGGGCCAGGCTGACGCCGGCGGCGGGCAACTCGCTCGACGGCGCGGAACGCCTCGCAAGCGGACCGGCAGGCACGTACGCCGACCTGATCATCACGCACTGTCGAGCGCGACCTCGATAATTACGGTGTAGGCCGTTATCTTGACCATGCATCGTCCGATCAGTGCCGGTACGACAGCTGGAGACTTCACGTGAACGAACTCCTCCTGGCCGCGACGTCCCTCGACGTCACGCCGCCACCCGGCCACCGGCTCGACGGGTACGCCGCCCGCGCCGGGCTCTCGACCGGTGCCGCGGACCCGCTCCGCGCCACCCTGATCTGGTTGTCCACCGAGGACGATCCGGGCGTGCTGTGGCTGACGCTGGACGCGATCGCGGCCGGGAGCGCGCTCTCATCGGAGCTCGCCGCGGCCGCCGGTGCCGCTGCCGGCATCCCGCCGTCGCATGTCGTGGTGTCCGCGTCTCACACCCACTCCGGGCCGTCGGGATGGACCGGTGAGATCCATCCCGTCATTCCGGCCGAGCGGGAACGGTCGCTGGTCGACTCGCTGGTCGGTGCCGTACGGGCGGCTGCGCTCGAGCGGCAGCCGGTGACGGCGAGCTGGCACTCGATCGAGGTGATCGGCGTCGGCACGAACCGGCACCGCAAGAACGGTCCGCACGACAACACCGCCGGCATCCTCGCGCTGCACGGGGTGGACGGTTCGCTCGAGGCGGTGCTGCTGGACTTCGCGTGCCACCCGACGACGTACGGCCCGGAGAACCTGCAGTACTCGGCCGACTGGCCGGGAGCTGCGCGCGCTGCTCTCGCTCCCGCTGTGGTCGGTTTCCTGCAGGGGGCTGCGGGTGACGTCAGCCCCCGCTTCACGCGCCAGGGTCGCGGTGCCGCCGAGGTCGCCCGGCTGGGCGGTCTGCTGGCTTCACGAGTCCGTGAGGCGCTGGCCACGCCAGGTCTGGAACTACCTCAGTCCGCCCCGAGCATCCGACGTACCACTCTGACCTTGCCGGTGCGGTCCGTGCCGCCCGCCGACGAGTCCGAGAAACTCGTGTCCGCAGTCGAGAGCCGCGTCAACGCCGAGTCCCGCGTCAACGGGGCAGGTGATCCCTCCGGCCGCATCTCCCAGACCCGCCTGGAGGGCGCCCGCGGCCAGGCCCTGATGGCCGCAGCCGACCTCCCACCGGCACTGGACCTCCCGGTCAGCACCGTGACGATGGGCGACGTCTGCTGGATCAACCTCCCGGTAGAACTCTTCGCCGTCCACGGCGCCTGCCTCCAGGCCGACAGCACGCACCCCATCACCCGAGTCATCGGCTACACCGACGGCTACTACGGCTACGTAGTAGACCCCTCAGCCGCCGAAGCCGGCACCTACGAAGCCCTCATAACCTTCTTCGACCAACCCACCACCAACACCCTCCTCACCCAAACCGCCACCTTCATCAACAGCTAGAGCGCGAGCTCTGGTTGGAGCTTCTTTGCCGGCCAGACGCGTTGTTTGCGGGCGGCGAGGGTGGAGGCGGCTAGGGCGACTGTGAACCAGGCTGCTAGTGCTAGGAGGTCTCGGCCTAGGGAGGTGCCGGGGCCGCCGTACATGAGGTGGCGGACGCCGTCGATGGCGTAGCTCATGGGGAGGGCGTGGTGGAAGAAGTACAGGGGTTCGGGGATGGTCTGCCAGGGGAACGTGCCGCCGGCGCTGACCAACTGGACGACCATCAGGACCAGGCCGAGGAACTTGCCGACGGCGCCGAACCACGCGGACAGTGCGTGCAGGATCGCGACGAAGGTGAACGACGTCAGGATCAGGAAGCCGACGGTCAGCCACGGGTGGGCGGCGTGGATGCCGAGCCCCAGGACGACGGCGACGAAGACGAGCGTCGCCTGGATCGCGCCGAAGAGCGCCGGAGGCAACCACCCGCCGAGCGCGACGCGGAACGGCGACTGCAGTGCGGCGAGCGCTCGCGGTGACAACGGCCGCACCAGCAGGAACAGGACGTACGCCCCGATCCAGCACGCCAGGCTGAGGAAGAACGGAGCCAGACCGGCGCCGTAGCTGTCGGCCGTGGCCTGCGAGACGTTCTGCAGCGTGACAGGTGCACCCAGTGTCTCCGCGACCGCCTTGCGCTGGTCGGCGGACGGGTTCGGGATCTGCTTCACGCCGTTCTGCAGACCAGTGTTCAGCTGCGTCGCCCCGGTCTTCAGCTGACCCACACCGGTCGCAAGACTGTTCACACCGGTCAGCAACTGCCCCTGCCCAGTGACAGCCTGCTTCTCGCCCGCAGCAAGCTTCTGCGCACCGGTCTGCAGCGTGCCCAGCCCGGTCTTCAGCTGTCCAGCACCTGTGCTGAGCTGATGCGCCCCACTGGACGCAGTACTGATTCCACTCGTCAGAGCCGGCGTCGCCTTGGCCAGCGCCGACGCGCCGTTCGACACCTTCCGCGCGCCCGTCGAGAGCTGATTGAGCTGCTTGGACGTCGACTGGATCTTCGTGTTCGCCTGTACGACGGGAGCCCGCAACTTCGCCGTCTCGAGCAGAATCACCCTGATCTGGTGCTGGCTCAGCCCCTGCTGCTTCAACCGCGCAGCCAGCTGCGCGTCGAACGCCTTGAGGTCCTTCACCAACGTGCTGGACGCGGTAGCGACCTGCCGCCCCGTACTGGCGATCTTCTCGTTGCCATCAGCAACCTGATCCGCGCCGGCCGCCAACTGCTTCGTCTGGCTCGGCAGCGAAGCAGTCTTCTCCTTCAACGTACCCAGACCGCTGTCGAGCTTCGCAGCACCGGTCGCCAACGACGACGCACCCTGCGACGCCTGCGCAGTGCCAGCGGCCAACTGTGTCGCACCTGCTGACAACTGCTTCTGCGCGGTGTTGAGCTGACGTAGCACCGGACTGCAGCTTCGTGACCCCGGTCGCCGCCGACGTCAGCCCGGTCTGCAGCTGGGCAGCACCAGCAGCCGCAGAACTGACCTGCTTGTGGATGGTGTTGTAGCCGGCCAACAGCTGCGACGCCGCGGTCTCACTCACCTGCGACGCGACAGTCTTGGTCACCTGCGCCACGACCTGGTTGGCGATCGTGTGCGCGATGTAGTTGTTGGCGTCGTTCGTCAGGAGCTCCAGCTCCGCCTGCCGCGGCGTGAAGTCCGCACTCGACGCCAGGTCGGACGAGAACGACTTCGGCAGCACCAGCGCGAACTCGTACTTCCCGTCCGACACCCCCTTCGTCGCGTCCGCGCGGTTCACCTGATGCCAGTCGAAGCTCTTCGACTTCACCAGTTCGTCCGCGACCTGCGGTCCGACGTTGAGCTTCTCGCCGGTCGCGAGCGTCGTACCCTCGTCCTCGACGACGACCGCGGTCGGGATCTTGTTCAGTCGCCCGTACGGGTCATGGTTCGCGTAGAGGTACAGGCCGCCGTACAGCACCGGCACCAGCAGCAGCGCGACCACGGCCAGCTTGGGCAGCCGCCCGGCCGTCAGGCGCCGCAACTCACTCAGGGCCATCCGCAGCGCGGTCACGCCTCTGTCTCCTCTTCTTCGTTCTGTTCTTCGTCAATGGGAGTAACTGGCTCGACTGGAGCGATCGGAGCGACCTGCACCGGGTCGGGCTGATCGGTCTCGCCCATCCGAGCGGCCTTGACGTCCAGCAGCCGTGCTGACGCGTCGGCACACGTGATGATCACGCCGTACCCCTGCGCCGCCAGCCCGCGCCCCAGCTCGTACCAGCCATGAGGATCGCCACCGTGTCGATCCGGCATGGTCAGAATGACCACCTGTACGTCGGGACGCGCCACAGTGAGCTCAGCGAGCAGTCTGGTCCGTACGGCGACCGGCAGGTGCTCGAACCGCTTGTCGGCGTGCTCTGCCGCGTCATGCTCGTTCAGCCACTCCAGCACGGCCTTACGCCCCGCCTTGCGGCCGGCGATCGCCAGCTCCTCGCCCACCACCGTCTGAACCGGCAGCGCGTCGTCCGGCTCAGTGATGCCGGGTGCATCGACCACGGCGACGCGGCGTCGCAGCAGGGCCGGGTCAGTCTTGCCGTCGAACCGGACCCGGCCGGTGTCGGGCTTCAGCCGCCCGGACAGGCCCAGCGCAGCGGCCACGTGCCCTGCGCCCGGGTAACCGGTCAGGAGCACCACCTGATGATCCGCGACCGACACCGACGTGGCGTGCAGCATCGGTGCGTGCGGTCCACGCACACTGATCCCGGAAGCCTCGAGCTCCATCCTGCATCCCCGTTCAATACGGTTGTGTATTCAATACAGAACTGTATCCTACTCGTATGGAACCGCCCAAGCGCCGCCGCTCCAACACCCGGGCCCGACTTCTCGAGGGGGCGCTGGAGGTGTTCGCCGAGCGCGGGTTCCACGGCGCATCGGTGGAGGACATCTGCGAGCGGGCCGGGTTCACCCGCGGCGCCTTCTACTCGAACTTCGGCTCCAAGGACGAGCTGGTCCTCGCCCTGTTCCAGGCCACGACCGACCGGCTCCTGGAGCAGATCGAGGCGCTGCTCCCCGAGTTGGCGAATCAGCCCGGCACGCTGCTGGACGCCGTACTAGGACTGCTCGACGAGACCGCGCAGGACCAGCGGCAATGGCACCTGATCTCGGCCGAGTTCACGCTGCACGCACTGCGCGACCCGGACGCCGCGAAGGCACTGAACGAGCATCGGGCGATGTTCCGCGACAGCCTGACCCGGCTGGTCGAGCAGATCGCCGAGACCGGCGGACTGGAGCTCACCGTGCCGGCGGAGCAGTTCGTGCGGATGGTGATCGCGCTGCACGAGGGCGCGCGCTCACAGAGCCTGCTCGAGCCGCGTGAGGTTCCGGCCGGTTCGCTCGAGCACACGTTCCTGCCGATGGTGCTGGAAGCAGTCAGCCGACCTTCACGCTGACCGTGTGCAGGCCGGTCGAGCCGTTCGGAGCGGGTGGCGCCGAGGACTCGACCTGTGGATTGCCTTTGCCGTCGAACGCCCGTACCTGCAAAACATGCGTGCCGCGCGACGCGTCCCACGTCCAGTGCCACTGCCGCCAGGTGTCGATCGACGGATCCGCGGCCAGCGTGGCTTGTTGCCAAGGGCCCCCATCGACGCGGACCTCGACCTTCGACACCCCGACATGCTGGTCCCAGGCCACGCCGGCGACGGTCACGCGTCCCGGGTCGACCTTCTTCCCCAGCGGTGTGTCGATCCGCGACGACAACTTGATCGGGCCGAGCGCCGACCAGCCGCGCGGCGTCCAGTACCCCTCGAACCGGTCGAACCGCGTCACCTCGATGTCCACCAGCCACTTCGTCGCCGACACGTAGCCGTACAGCCCGGGTACGACGATGCGCACCGGGAACCCGTGCTCCACCGGCAACGGCTCCCCGTTCATCGCGAACGCGAGCATCGCCTGCCGGTCGTCGAGCAGCGTCGGAAGCGGCGTACCGGCGGTGAATCCGTCCTTCGACGTCGACTGGATCGCGTCCGCGTCCTGCGCGGGCCCAGCCTCCTCGAGCAGGTCCTTGAGCAGTACGCCGGACCACAACGCGTTCCCGATCAGGTCGCCGCCGACCTCGTTGCTCACACAGGTGAGGGTGACCCACTTGTGGATGACCTGGCGTTTCAGCGAGATCGTCGAAGGACAGTTCGAGCTGGTGGTCGACCATGCCGTGGATGCGCAGCTTCCAGTCCGCGGGCACGATCTGCGGCACCGAGAGCGCGGTGTCGATGCGGTAGAAGTCGTCGTTCGCGGTCGCCCACGGTACGGCGCCGTCGGCCTGGACGCCGGCGGGCGGGTCGAGGGTCGGCGGCTGCGGAAGGGTGAGCTGCTTGCGGGCATCCGCCACGGCGGCGCGGTTGCCGCCGACGACCTTGCCCAGCGCGCCGATGGCCGCCGAGCCGAGGGCTACACCGGCTGACAACTGCAGGAAGCCGCGGCGGCTGACTCCGTCGTCCGGGAAGTCGAGTAGCGGCTCGAGTCGGCGGCTGAACAGGCGAAGAATGATGAGGGCGGTGACGCCGGCTAGTGCCGACGGGAGGAAACCGGTCTGGCCGGAGTCCGCGCGCGTCATGGCGGCGGCGACGGCGACACCGGCCAGGGCGATCGTGATCAGGGCGCCTGCCCAATAGCGTCGTACGGCGAGGATGCCGCCGACTGCGGCGAGGGCCGCGACGACGATCAGGATGCCTGCTCGGAGCGCGGTCTTGTCATGGGTCCCGAACCAGGAGATCGCCAGGTCCTTCAGCCACGGGGGTACGCGGTCGATGAACGCGGACCCGATCGCGACGACGGGCGTCTGCGGCGTACCGAGGATGCCGGCTGTCACGCTGCCAACTGCCAGTCCGGCGAGGGCGGCGAGTACGCCACCGGCCGCCGCGCGCCAACGGATCGCCTGACGCGCAGGTCCCCGCGGCGGCTCCACAATCTCAGAGGTGGGCAGTTGGTCAGAGGCTTGCTTCACTTCTCAACCATTGCGCGATGGGGCGCCCGACACCAGTCGGGCGCCCCATCCGTTAGTCGCGGGTAATGCTCTTGTGTAGTTGTGAGGTTGGTCAGATCCGGTCGGGGGTGATGGGCCCGAGCCCCGGGCGGCCGTTCGGCCAGCGGCGGGCGTTGTCCCGCACTCGACGGAGCTTGCCGAGAACGACGTCCTGCTCGTCGGCCAACTGGGACATCCAGAGGCTGTCGATCTCGAGCAGGTGGTCCGGCAGTGCGTCGCGCAGCCGCCGCTTTCCCTCCTCGGTCAGGACCGCGAACGAGCCGCGGGCGTCGTCGGGACAAGGCTCCCGGCGGACCAGTCCGAGGTTCTCGGCACGGTCGACCAGCCGGGTGATGCCGCCGGTGGTGACGGTCAACTCCCGGGCGAGGGAGGTAAGACGCTGCTTCTCCCCGTTGCTGCGGGCCAGCCGCAGCAACAGTTCGAACATTGCCATTTGCAGTCCACTGCGCTTCAGGGAATGACGCATCAGGTGATCCAACTCGGCTGCTGCTTCTCGCAGCAGGCCGTAGGCCGTCAGTACGTCGCTTTCCCAGGGTTCGGCAGCGCGGGTGGGTTCTGCATCGGCGAGCGCTAGGGGCGAGCAAAGCGAAGGCGCGATGGTCATGCGCGGACTCTATTAGCTGACTAGGTCACTTCGCTACACGGGGTGACCTTTCGGCTACAGATCGACCCAGAACTGCAAGGCCCTGAGCGTAACCGGGCGACCTGCGACAGATCTGGTCTAGAACGGTGAAATTCAGACTGCGGTGACGGCGGATCGGTGGGAGGATGACCGTTCGCTCTTGCTGGGGAGGGTACGCATGGCGGTGATCGAGGCGGCTGATCTGGTCAAGGAATTCAGCCGGCCGGCCGTGCTGGAGGGGCGGTTGCCGCGGCTGCGAGGGCTGTTCAGCACCAAACGCGACATCACCCGCGCGGTGAACGGGGTGAACTTCGAGGTCGAGCCCGGTGAGCTCGTCGGCTACCTCGGCCCGAACGGCGCCGGCAAGTCGACCACGATCAAGATGCTGACCGGGATCCTCACCCCGACGTCCGGAGTCTGCCGGGTCGCCGGGCTGGAGCCGTCCCGGGACCGCGCCCGCAACGCCCGCAACATCGGCGTCGTCTTCGGCCAGCGGACCCAGCTCTGGTACGACCTCCCGCTCCGCGACTCGTTCGAAGTCCTCGCGGACCTCTACAACCTCGACCGAACGAAGTACCGCAACCGCGTCGGTCTCTTCACCGAACTGCTTGACCTGTCCGACTTCCTGGACACCCCGGTCCGCTCACTGTCACTTGGCCAGCGGATGCGTGGTGATCTCGTGGCCGCGATGCTGCACGAACCGTCGATCCTCTTCCTGGACGAGCCGACCGTCGGCCTGGACGTGGTCGCGAAGGCCCGGCTCACCGAGTTCATCGCCGAGACCAATCGGTCTTCCGGGACGACGGTGGTCCTGACCACGCACGACATGGATGACGTCGAGCGGCTCTGCCAGCGCATCATCGTGATCGACTCGGGCACCGTCCTCTACGACGGCGACCTGTCGCGGCTGAAGGAACGCTTCATGCCGTACCGCTTCCTCGTCCTCACCCTGGCCGAGCGCAGCATCCGCCGCGTCGCGGACATCCCGTCCGCGACCGAGGTGGAAACCAGCGCGGTCGGCACCGTGCCGTACCCGGACCGCAGCGTCGTACTGCGTTTCGACCCGCGGGAGGTCACCACACCCGAGCTGATCGCGCGGGCGTCGCAGGTGTACCAGGTCGACGAATTGTCGATCGTCGATCCACGGCTGACCGACGTGATCTCCCAGCTGTACGACGGATTGCTGACGTGAGCGCAGCGGAGCAGGTCAGGGCATTCCGCGGGATGACCCGTGCCGGCACGCGATCCGTCCTCATCTACCGAGGCGATCTGTTCACCGGCGCGGTGACGTTGGTGATCCAGGTCGTCCTCGCAATCGCGGTCTGGCGGATCGTGTACTCCGGGCGTGGGCCGGTCGACGGCGTGGACGCTCGTACCGCGGTGGCGTACGCGGCGATCGCGGCCTGTCTCCAATCAGTCCTCCTTCCGTGGCAGTTCTCGTCGTTGCCGATGCGGGTCCGCAACGGGCAGATCGCGACCGACCTGACCCGGCCGCTCGGTCTGATCTGGCAGGTCTTCGGGCAGAACCTCGGCGTACTGCTCGGCCGGCTCCCGCTCGGCGCGATCGGGCTCGCGGCCGCGGCGATCCTCGGTGCGCTGACGCTTCCGCCGACGTGGGCTGCGGGACTCCTCTCACTTGTGGCGACGGTCGGCGGCGTCCTGGTCGCGATGCTGTGCAACCTGATCGTTTCGATGGTGACGTTCTGGACGTTCGAGATCAGCGGGCCGTTGATCGTGTACCGGTTCGGGAGTGCGTTCCTCTCGGGGTCGTTGATTCCGTTGTGGTTCATGCCGGGGTGGTTGCGGGCGTCGGTGGAATGGCTGCCGTTCCAGGCGCAGGTGTACACGCCCGTATCGATCTACCTCGGTCAGACGCGTGGTGGTCAGGCCCTCGCGCTGGTCGGCGTACAGCTGGTGTGGGTGGTCCTGCTGACAGGCCTCCTCGAACTGGTCTGGCGAAGGGCGCGGTACCGGGTGGTGGTGCAGGGTGGCTGAGCAGACGTGGCTCCGTCAGTACGTCATCCTCGAGCGCGCTGCACTGCGGGCGCAGTTGCAGTACCGGGTGAACTTCTGGACCACTCTGATGGGCGGGGTCGCGTACCAGGGCACGCAGTTGCTGTTCCTCGGCGTACTCCTCGGGAAGTTCGGACTGATCGGCGGCTGGGGGTTCTCGGAGGTCGCGTTCGTGTTCGCGATGCGGCTGGCGTCGCACGCGTTGTACGTCGTCCCGTTCGGGTCGTTGCGGTTGACCGACGAGATGGTCCGCGACGGTGAGTTCGACCGGGTCCTGCTGCGACCGGTGAACCCGTTCCTGCAACTGGTCACGCGGATGTTCCCGCTGATGTCGCTCGGGGACGCGCTGCTTGGCGTCGGCGCGCTGGTCGTCTTCGGCTGGCAGGCGCCCGTCGACTGGACCCCGGCGAAGATCGGCTACCTGATCCTCGCGGTCGTCGGCGGCGGTCTGGTCGAAACCGGCATCCAGACGTTCTTCTGCGGGCTGTCCTTCGTTGCCACGTCCACCTTCTCGCTGCGCATCTTCGCCGACACCTCGATCACCCAGTTCTCCGGCTACCCGCTGACCATGTTCGGCCGGGCGACCTTCTACGCCTTCTGCACGCTCTTCCCGATGGCCTTCATCTCCTTCCTGCCGGCAACAGTCCTCCTCGGCCGCACCTCCGACGTCCCGCTCCCCACCTGGCTGACCACCCTCTCCCCGCTCGCAGGCCTCCTCGTCCTCGTCCTCGGCTATTCCTTCTTCACCAAGATGATGCCGAGATACACGAGCCCGGGAAGCTGAACTTCCGGGCCTGTGGATAACTTCCGCGGCGGTCCGGCGATTTTTGCGAGCCTTGATCCGTGAGGTTGTAGACCAACGGAGCGGGGAGTCGGATGAGCAAGGACACGGACGAGAAGTCGCCGTACGGCGCAGGTTTCATCGCGGCCTGCATCGTCGTCGGTGCGGTCCTGATCTGCGGGATCGTCATCATCTTCGCGGGCGGGGGCCGCTCGACCCACGCGGTCGCCGCGGCCCAGCAGCCGGTCGACGCCGCCTCGGTTCAGCCCACGGACGAGCCGACCTCCGCGCCTGCCACGCCCGACGGTGGTCCGGCACAGACCAGCAGCACCAAGAGCTCCGGAGGCGAGCGGCGGACGGGTTCGTGCGGTCTTCCGGCCGGTGACCAGGCTGTTCCCGCCGAGGCGCCGGCCGTCGACAGTTGGGAGGTCAGCCGGCGGGTCGTCGTACCGCGCTCCTCGACGTACGGACCGGGCACGACCGACTCCGACGGGTTCCGGCACTGCTTCGCGCACTCGCCGACCGGCGCGGTGTACGCGGCGTACAGCGCGATCGCGGCGATCGCCGACCAGAGCAAGCTCGTCCCAACCGTCAAGAAACTCATGGTTCCCGGGGCGGCGACCGACAGCCTGCTCCGCCAAGCCGGCACCGAAGATCCTTCGAGCAGCACCTCGACGGTTCAGGTCGTGGGCTACCGGGTCATCGACGCCGGACCGGACCGAGTGACCCTCATGCTCGCGATGCCCGCCGAGTCCGTGTACATGAGCGCCAGCCTGACCCTGGTCTGGCACCAGGGCGACTGGCGCCTCCAGCCACCGCCTCCCGGCGAGGCCGTCGGAGCCCCCTTCTCCCAGCACCGCGACCTGAGCGACTTCGTGAAGTGGAGTGGTATCTGATGTGCTCACCAATGGACATGAAGTGCCACGTCGTCGAAGGCGTCCAGTCCGCCGCCAACAACTGGATCTCCAACGCCAATCAGCTCTCAACGGACTTCTTCTCGACGATCCTCAACTCGCTGGCGACCTTCTGGGTCAAGCCGAAGACCCCGGTCTCGCTCGCGACCTCCAGCGACGGCGGCCAGACCTGGACCGACAGCAAGACGGTCGCTTTCGTTCAGGGGCAGACCCTCAAGCTGACCCTCACGATCCTTGCCCTCGCGATCGTCATCGCCGGCATGCGGATGGCGTGGGAGCAACGAGCGAAGCCGGTCCAGGAGTTGCTCAAGGCGCTGCTGACCTTCGTCGTCGTCTGCGGCGCCGGGACGGCCGCGGTGCAACTCCTGATCGCCTGGTCGGACGAGTTCTCCCTGAACGTCATCCACGCCGCCATCGGAGGAGACTCCTTCTCGTCGACGATGAAGAACATGCTGATGAATCCGACCGACCACGGCAGTGGTGCGGGGATGACCTCGGCCCTGATGCTGATCCTCCTCGGCCAGCTCGCCGCCTGGGCGTCGCTCATCCAGATCGTGCTGATGCTGATTCGGTCGGCGATGCTGGTGCTGCTCGGCTCGACCCTGCCGCTCGCAGCTGCCGCGACCAACACCGAGGTCGGCAAGGCTTGGTTCAAGAAGTACTGCGCGTGGACCCTGGGCTTCATCGCCTACAAGCCCGCGGCGGCGCTCATCTATGCAGCCGCGATCAAGCTGAAGGAAGACAAGATGCTCGGCCAGGGCACCGGCCTGATGCAGTCCCTGACCGCCCTGATGATGATGCTGCTCGCCGTTCTTGCCATGCCGGCACTGCTGCGCTTCGCGGTGCCACTCACGGCGGCCGTCGGTGGCGGATCGGCCGGAATGGGTAGCACCGGGCCCGAGATGGGGTCGTTGGCGTCGGGCGCCGTCACGGTCGGCCCGTCCTCCCGAAGCGGCAGTAGTGCGGGGGCATCCGGTGGGGCGTCTGGAGCCGGTGCCTCGGGTGCGGGGGCGAGTGGTGCTGCGACGACTGGCGCCAAGGCTGCGGGGCTGGGGCCGGCGGGGGTTGCTGCGGCTGCGGCGCGTAAGGCTGCTGGGGCGTTTGCCGGGGCGGCGGCGCATTCGGCGGGCGAAGCTGGGGGCGGGAGTTCGGGGGCGTCCATGCCTCGGTCGAGCGGTAGTCGGTCAGGCGGGGGTCGGGCGAACAGCCGTAGCTCCGGCGGACGGACAGGCCCAACCCCGAGCCCTAAGGTTCCGGTCGGTTCCACGTCCGGCGGCGACACCGGACCCTCCGGCAACTGGTAGTCACCTGGCGGGATGGAAGCATGGCCGCCATGGGGCTGGATCGGATTGCGTTGATTTCGGATGTGCACGGGAACCTGACGGCGTTGGAGGCAGTGCTCGCGGATATTGCGGGGCGCGGGATCGAGCGGGTGTTCAACCTCGGCGACTACGTGGGCAAAGGCCCGCGAGGGCAGGCCGTGGTGGACCGTTGCCGGGAGGTCTGTGAGGTGAACATCCTCGGGAACTGGGACGACTTCCTGCCTGATCCCGAGCGTTCCGAGGACAGTGAAGGTCTGCGGTGGTGGAAGAACGAGCTCCGCGAGGACCAGTGGGCGTGGTTGCGAGGGCTGCCGTTCTGCCACGACTTCCTGTTGAGCGGGCGGCAGGTGCGGCTGTTCCACGCCTCGTCGACGAGTGTTCATCACCGGATCGTGTTCGATCACGACGAAGCGCAGTACGACAGCTTCTTCGAGAACACCCCGGCCACCGGGGACGGGCCGGCGCCGACGGTCGTTGGGTACGCCGATATTCACGACCCGTTCTACGAGGAGGACCGCGGCCGGACGCTCTTCAACACCGGCTCGACCGGCAACAGCCTCGGTGATCCCACGCCCGGGTACGTGATCCTCGAAGGGGTCATGGACTCACCCGATCCGGCGCCGCACTCGATCCAGTTCGTTCATGTCCCGTACGACGCGCACGCCGAACTGGCGATCGCCCGCGACCTCGGGATGCCTGAGCTCGACGGGTACGAGGCCGAGATCATCCGTGGTGTCTACCGCACGACGTTCTACACCGGCCGGGATCCGCGGTACCACCGGCGTCCGGCCTGATCGCAGTTGTCCCCAGGGTTATCCACAGCTGTGCATTGGGGGCCGTCAGCAACAATCTGCTGTGTGTTCACCTGCCGGTCACTTGACCAGCAGGGCCTCGGATCCGACCGGTTTGTAGCCGACCGCCAGGAAGGTGCGCAGCGAGGCCGCGTTCCCCGGCGTGATCTGCGCCCAGACCGAGGCGTCCGGCGGGATCAACGCCCGGGCCGCCAACGCCAGCCGGCGGCCGTTCCCTTGACCACGGGCGTCCGGTGGCACCTCGATCGCACACTCCAGCCGCCCGGCGAGGCCACGGCCGATCACCACGAGCCCGCCGTGCGCGTCGCCGTACACCCGGACGTCGTCGCGGTAGCGCAACGCGTGCTCGACCCGCGGATGATGGTGGTCGGTGAGCTCGGTCAGGCCTGCAACCGCGGCCGGGTCGGTGAGGGCCGGGGCGAGCAGCAGCGCGTCGATCGCGTTGACCTGGCGGCCGGTGAACTCCTCGAGCGCGGCCAGGAACGGCGGGTTCGTCGGCGCGAAAGGATCGCCGTCCGGGACCCGCTCCGTGACCCAGGCCGCATCGACGTCCGCGGCGATCACGATGTGACCGGTGAACGCGACCACACACGACTCCCGCTCCGACGGCGCCGGTACGACGGTGAGCCCGAGATCCGGGGGCGGGAACACGCCGCGCTCGACGCCCCGCAGAATGGCAGCAAGAGATGTCATCACGAGCATTGTCGCGGAGACCCCGTGCCACGCTCGACGAGGAGGCAGCAGGATGCGCGAACCGCAGCTGGTGAAGGCCGACGGACTGCCCGACCGGGTCACGATCTACGAGGTCGGACCCCGTGACGGGCTGCAGAACGAGTCGGCGATCGTCGATGTCGCGGTCAAGGCCGAGTTCATCCGGCGACTGCTCGACGCGGGTCTGACGACGGTCGAGACCACGAGTTTCGTGCACCCGAAGTGGGTCCCTCAGCTGGCCGATGCGGCCGAGTTGCTCGAACAGCTGGAGCTGCCGGACGGCGTACGCGCCCCGGTCCTGGTCCCGAACGAGCGCGGTCTCGACCGTGCGCTCGCGGCCGGTGTCCGTGAGATCGCGATCTTCGCGAGCGCGACCGAGACGTTCGCGGCGAAGAACCTCAACTCCACGCTCGACGAGCAGTTCGCGATGTTCACGCCGACGATCCAGCGTGCGCTCGCCGAGGGTCTGTCGGTGCGTGGGTACGTGTCGATGTGTTACGGCGACCCGTGGGAGGGCGACGTACCGATCGACCAGGTGGTCAAGGTCGGTGCGCGGCTCGTCGACCTCGGGTGCCACGAACTGTCGCTCGGCGACACGATCGGTGTCGCGACGCCGGGCCAGGTGGCTGCGCTGATCGCCGCCTTCGGGGCGGCTGGGGTGGGTGTGGACAAGCTGGCGGTGCATTTCCACGACACCTACGGGCAGGCACTCGCCAATACGCTCACCGCGCTGCGCGACGGCGTGACCACGGTCGACAGCTCCGCCGGCGGGCTGGGCGGGTGCCCGTACGCCGAGAGCGCGACCGGCAATCTCGCCACCGAGGACCTCCTCTGGCAACTCAACGGGCTCGGCATCGAAACCGGCGTTGACCTGGAGAAACTCGTCATCACCAGCACCTGGATGGCCGAACAACTCGGCAAACCATCACCGAGCCGTGTGGTCCAGGCCCTGGCCGGCTGAAAACTGTCGGTGGTGCGTGCCACCCTGGCTAGGTGAGTGTGCAGCGAGCGGAGCTTGGCGAGTTCCTGAAGGCTCGGAGGGCCCGGGTGGCGCCGGAGGATGTCGGCCTGCCGAGCGGCGGAAGGCGGCGTACGCCGGGGTTGCGGCGCGAAGAGTTGGCGCTGCTCGCCGGTGTCGGCGTGACTTGGTACACCTGGCTCGAGCAGGGCCGGCCGATCAACGCCAGCGGGCAGGTGCTGGACGCGGTCGCGACGACGCTCCAGTTGACGCCGATCGAGCGCGAGCATCTGTACCGGTTGGCCGAGGCGACGCCGGTGCGGTTGCCGAGTATGTCGGGCTGCGCGAGCGAGTCCGTGTTCGACGAGATCGTGGACGCGCTCGACCCGCTGCCCGCGGTGATCACGAACACCCGGTTCGACATCGTCCGCGCGAACCAGGCGTACCACGACCTGTTCCACGACTGGCACCAGCTGCCCTGCATCCACAAGAACCTGCTCTGGTGCATCGTCACCGAGCCCGCCGCTCGCGAGCAGTTGCTGAACTACGACAGCGAGGTCCCGTATCTCGTCGGCCGCCTGCGCTCGGCGTACGGCGAACACATCGGCGACCCGGACTGGGAGACCGACCTCGAGCGCCTGCAGTCGATCTGCCCCGAGTTCGCCCAGCTGTGGTCACGCCACGAGGTCGCCGCCTGTACGCCGCGCCTCCGCCGGATCCTCAACCCGATCGCCGGCGAACTGCGCCTCACCGTCACCGAGCTGGCCGTGTCGGCCCACCCCGACCTGGTCCTCTACGTCGAGACGCCCGCGGACGAGGAGAGCCGAGCCAAACTCCAGCTCACGCGCAGGGAAGCTACGGCTCGATAGGCCGGCGGATCCGCCGTACCAGGCTCTTGTCCGCGAACTGACCGACGCGGTACGTCGTCCAGCCGTCGACGCCGGCGCCCACCGCACCACCGAGCAGCGGGATCCGGCGGGTGAACGTCACCGCCATCCGCTTACCGCTGATCCGGCCGATCAGTTCCGCGACGACCTCGCCGGAGATCTGGCGATCCAGCTCCGGGTCGAACACCGGCGCGGTCGCGATCGCGAGCGGAGACGAGACCAGGCTCGACTTCCGTAGCCGGGCCGCCACGCCGTCCTCACCGAGCAGGCACGTGATCACCGCCGTACGGACCCGCGGATCGGCGAGGTCGTACCCGCGCAGGTGCGCGATCGCCGCGACCATCCGGCACTGGACGACCGCGAGACCGGTCAGGTTGGCCGGCAGTGCGACGGGCAGGGTGACGAGACCGCCGATGCTGGTGACGAACCCCTGCACGCCGGCGAGCCGGATGTGCTGGTCGATCACTGCCTCGATCGCGTCCGGCACGTCGCCGTCGCACCGTTCGAGCTTGTTGTCCGCGATCCGCTCCGCGCCCGGGAACCGCTGGTACCCGTCGATCGCTACCTCGAGGATCTGGCGCAACACACCGCCCGCTGCCGTCGGCGCGAACCGCTGGGCGGCGGGCGCGAGACTACTGGCGACGAACCTGGCTACTCCGGCCACGGTGCTCCTTCCCGCCCGGCCCCACGCGGAGAACCCGGACGTGCTTCAACTGTACGTGGCTCCCCGGCCCCCGGCACTCGGGACAAACCCTAGGTGTGCCCTGGTGCAGGATGGTGTCGTGCCGATCGAACCTGCTCCGTCCCAGTGGGACTTCCCGCCGGTCGGTGTGGCCGGGGCGAGCGATGTGGTCGCGGGCGGCGCCGACCTGGCGCCGGGGACGATCCTGGCGGCGTACCGGCGGGGGCTGTTCCCGATGCCGGACCATCGCGGTTCGGTGCTGTGGTGGTCGCCGGTCGACCGCGGTGTGATCGAGGTCGCCGGGTACCGGCCGACCCGGACGCTGCGGCGGGCTCGCGGGAAGTTCGAGATCCGGGTCGACACCGCGTTCGACCAGGTCATTCGCGCGTGTGCGGACCCGCGTCGCCCGGGTTCGTGGATCGACTCCGAGATCATCGCGTCGTACACCGAACTGCATCGCCTCGGCTGGGTGCACTCGGTCGAGGCGTGGGACGGCGACGAGCTGGCCGGCGGGCTGTACGGCGTCGCGATCGGCGGACTGTTCGCGGGCGAGTCGATGTTCCACCACAAGACCGACGGCTCGAAGGCGGCCGTCGCCGGCGCGATCGAGCTGCTGAACGACGAGTACGCCGCCGACCGGGTCTTCGACATCCAGTGGGTCACCGATCATCTCGCCACGCTCGGCGCGATCTCGATCTCGCGGGAGACCTATGTACGCCGCGTCTCGAAGGCGCTCGAGGTCCCGCTGCCGAAGGCGTTCAGCTGAGCCCGACGAACGCCGCCATCTGCCGCGAGGCCGACGCGAAGAACTCGTCCGCCGGGTCCATCGATCCGACCAGCTGACCGAACAGTTCGAAGCTGAGCATCCCGAACAACTGCGTCCACACGATCACGGTCCGCACCAGCACCGCCGGCGGTACGTCCGGCGCCAACGCGACCAGCACCTCCGTCTGCTGAGCGAGCGCTCCGGACGGCTGAGGTGCGTCCGGCGGCGTCACCAGTCGCCCGGACGCCTGGGCGCGCTGCAACAACCCCAGCAACAGCAACGGCACCCGCGCCGCCGGCTGCACCGTGGTCTGAGGCGCCTGGTAACCGCTGATCGGGGAGCCGTAGATCAGCGCGTACTCCTGCGGATTGGCCCGCGCCCAATCGCGTACGGCGGCATAGATCGCGATCCAGTCGTCCACCGGATCGCCGCCGGACGGCGCCGCCTCGGCCGCCGCGCCGAGGGCGTCGTACGCGTCGATGATGAGTGCGGTCAGCAGCTCGTCGCGGCTCGCGAAGTACCGGTACAGGGCCGACGACACCATCCCGAGCTCGCGGGAGATCGCCCGGAGCGACAGTGCCTCGGCGCCGACGGTGGCCAACTGCTGCCGGGCAGCGGTCTTGATCTCCTCGGTCAGCTCGGCCCGGGCGCGTTCACGGGCGGTACGTCCGGCGTTCATGGAGCCAGTGTGCCACAGAAACGAGAGCAGTGCTCTTGACAGTGAGCGGCGATCTGCTGTTCACTGATCACAACAGAGAGCACCGCTCTCGCAGAACAGTGAGGAACCACCGTGACCGAGTACAAGCAGACCTACGACAGCAAGCGCGTGATCACCGCCAACGAGGGCAGCATGCGGGTCTTCAACAAGATCGTCGCGCGGCTGACGAAGCTCGGTCTCAGCCTGATGGGCAGCCGGGTGCTCTCGGTCCAGGGGCGCAAGTCCGGCGAATGGCGCAGTACGCCGGTGAACCTGCTGGTCGTCGACGGTCAGCGCTACCTGGTCGCGCCGCGCGGCCACACCCAGTGGGTGAAGAACCTCCGGGCGAGTGGCGAGGGCCGGCTGCAGCTCGGCGGGAAGATCGAGACGTTCCGCGCCGAGGAGCTCGCCGACGCCGACAAGCTCCCCGCGCTCCGGCTGTACCTGAAGAAGTGGGCCTGGGAGGTCGGCGCGTTCTTCGAGGGCGACGTTTCGAAGAACTCCTCTGACGAGGTCCTCCACCACGTCGCCCCCGGCGTCCCGGTCTTCAAGATCAGCTAGTGGTAGGCGGCCGCCTGGATCCGGTACAGGTCCGCGTAGTGACCGTCGAGCGCCATCAGTTCCTCGTGCGTCCCGGTCTCGACGACGTGAGCACCGTCCAGTACGACGATCAGGTCGGCCATCCGCACCGTCGAGAACCGATGTGAGACGAGGATCGTGATCCGTCCGTCAGAACTGTCCTTCGCCGCCGCTGCGTACCGCTCGAAGAGTGCGTGCTCGGTCTCGGCGTCCAAGGCGGCGGTCGGCTCGTCGAGCACCAGCAGCAGCGGCCGGTCCCGCATGAACCCGCGGGCCAGCGCGAGCTTCTGCCACTGCCCGAAGCTGATCTCCGCACCGTCCGGCCAGGTCGAACCGAGCTGCGTGTCCAACCCCGACTCGAGCCGCTCCAGCACATCCTCCGCACCGGCCCGTCCGACAGCAGTGGTCACAGCCGGTACGTCGTCCAGCCGCGGCAGGTCGCCGAGTCCGACGCTGTGCGCCGCGCGGAACTCGAACCGGAAGAAGTCCTGGAACGCACCCGCGATCTTCGAGCGCCACGCCTCGGCCGGGATCCGGTCCAACGGCCGATCGTCCAGCAGCACCCGCCCACTACTCGGCTCGTACAGCTTGCAGATCAGCTTCACCAACGTGGACTTCCCCGCGCCGTTCTCACCGACGACCGCGATCACCTTGCCGGCCGGAAGCGAGAGGTCGACGTTCTCCAGTGCGGGACGCGAAGCTCCGGAGTACGAGAACGACACGTGCTCCAGTCGGATGCCGTCGACGAGCCGTTCGGGCGCAGGCTGATCCGCTGTGCTGTCGAACGAGGCGGCGTAGTTCTCCAGCCAGACCAGCCGCCGCGACCCGTCCAGCCAGATCCCGCGCAGGAACCCGATCTCGCCGACCGTCGCACCGATGTACGCCGACAGCCGCGCGCCGGCCGCCAGGATCAGCAACACGTCACCGACCGAACCGTGCAGGCTCGAGGCGACGAACAACACCGCGCCGACGTACGCCGCACCGAACATCGCCCACGCGATCCCATGCCACACCGCACTGGTCCAGCGGGCGGCGGCGATCGGTCCGTACCACTGCTCCCACTCGCGGCGACGTCCCGCGACGAGGTCGGGCCCGATGCCGATCACTCGGACCTCCTTGCCGGGGGCAGGTGTGGTCGCGGTCTTGAACAGGTGATCGGCCAGCCGGCTGTGCGAGGCCTGCTTCTCCTCCACCTCACGCTCGACTCCCGGTCGCCAACTGGAGCTGGCGACCGTTGGCAGCGCGAAGAGCAGGAGGAGCGCGAGAGCCGGATGGATCGACATGAGCAGGGCGACCGTCACGCCGAGGCGCAGGATCCAGCCGCAGGTGGAGAACAGCGACATGTACATGTGGTCGAGCACGAAGACCTGTTTGCGCAGTACGGACAGCCGGTCCAGGTAGTCGCGGCGTTCGTGGTGCTCGATGGTGGCGACCGACGCCTGCAGCCGGGCGACATGTGCCTCCAGCATGATCGTCACGCGGTCCCGGAAACGGCGTGAGATCCGTGTCGACAACGTCCGCAGAAGCCAGGTCGCCGTCACCGACAACGCCAAACCGCCTGAAGCCAGGAGTGCGGCTCGCCGATCGCCGTCCAGTACGCCGTCGGCGAGGAGCTTCAGCCACAACGCGAGCAACGCATCCGGCACCGCCGCCAGCAGTGTCATCAGGAACGCGGCGACGAGCAGCCAGGGCTCATGCTGGTACCCGAGCTTGCACAGGCGCCACATCGCCGGCACTGCGCGCGGCAGATCGTCAGAGCGTGTCATAGCTGAGCCCTTCCTCGTCGACCTCGGCCGTGAAGCGCTGCGCCTGCAGATCGAACATCGTCCGGTACCGTCCGCCGAGCGCCATCAGTTCGTCGTGACTGCCGAGCTCGACGACCCGGCCGTGTTCCAGGACGCAGATGCGGTCGGCGTGCCGGACGGTGGAGAACCGGTGCGAGATGAGGATCGTGGTGACGTCGCGGGTCGCGGTCAGGATCCGGTCGAAGATCGCCGCCTCACCGCGAACATCCAGCTGGGCTGTCGGTTCGTCGAGCAGTACGAGGCCCGCGCCTTGCCGGACCGCGCACAGTGCCCGCGCCAGCGCGACGCGTTGCCACTGCCCACCCGACAGGTCGGTGCCGTCGCCGTACCCCGTGGCCAGGCGGGTGTCGAGATCCGCCAGGTCGTCGGCGCCGGCGTCCACCAGTGCGGCGCGGATGTCGGCCTCGGGCGCGCCGGCCGGTGCGACGTTGTCCCGCAACGGCAGCTCGAGTTTGAGGAAGTCCTGGAAGACGGCCGCGACGCGCGTCCGCCACGCGTCGACGTCGAGCTCCCGCAGATCGTTGCCGTCGACCCGGATCGTCCCGGAATCGGGGTCGTACAGGCGGCACAGGAGCTTGGCCAACGTGGTCTTGCCCGCGCCGTTCTGACCGACGACCGCTAGCGAGGACCCGGCCGGGACTGTCAGGTTCAGCCCGTCGAAGACCTGCCGATCGCCCTGTGGGTAACTGAATCTCAGGTCCCGGAGCTCGATCTCGACGGGACCGCGGCCGGCCGAACCATGCCCGATGCTCAACGCGCCGGCTGGTGCCATGGCGGGCTCCAGTCGCTGTACGGCGGCGACCGGGGCGGCTGCTCCGTCCAACGCCCAGTTCAGCCCGCCGAAGGCGATCATGCCGACCCCGATCGCGACCTGGGCGAACACCACCAGCCGGTCGAGCGGCAGTTGCCCGTCGATCGCCGCCGACCCGAGCGCCCAGAACACGAGACCGTTGGCCACCACCACGATCAGCAGACTCCAGATCATTGGGCGTTCCCGCAGGCGTGTTGCGGCGTACTGCAGTTCGAACAGGCGTCGGCGGCGGTCGGTAAAGCGCCGTACGGTCCAGTCGGCGAGGCCGAACAGGCGCAGCTCCTTCGCGGCGTCCGGCTCGACCGCCAACTCGTACGCGTAGTTCGCATGCCGCTGCGCCGAACGGACCTCGGCCGTGTTGCGGTCCTTCCAGACGCCGCTCTCCCGGAGCAGCCAATGCGTCGCGGCCCAGGCGGAGACGAGCACCAGCGGCGCCCACCAGGTGAATCCGAACAGCACCACCGCGGACGCGATCCCGCCGACCAGCTCGACCAGACTCCCCGCGACGAAGTCGACGTTCAGGTACATCGGCGGCCCGGTCTGACCGTGGTCGAACTCGCGAGCCACCGTCAGATCCTCACTCAGCTCCGGATCCTCGAGATGCCCGATCCCCGGCGGCCCGACACAAGCCTTCGCCAGCGCGTCGTTCAGGTACGCCGACACACGACTCCCCAGGTTGGCGCTGACAGCCTGATGCGCCGGCGTCAGCACCTGCAGCAAGACAAACGTCGTACCCATCAACCCCAACGGCGCGCTGAGCGACTCACCGTGCTGCACCGCCCCAACCAGCCACCCCATCGCAACCGCAAACACCGCCGGCAACACCCCCCGCGCCACCAACAGCACCCACCAAGCAGCAGCCAGCCCCCGATCAGCCCGCCCCAGCACCCCAAAGAACCGCCACTCAGCCCGCTCACCCAACCGCCTCACCATCCCCTCACGATGACACCCCCACCACCCCAAGTCTTGAACGTTTGCCGGATGCCCTACGCCGCACGGATTGGCCAGTCGTCGCCCGCGCACTCGAAACAACCGCCGGAGACCGGGAACACGCAATTGCCTGTCCCCAGCCCCCACCGAGTGCGCCCAGTCGTGGTGGTCTGGTGGTACCAAGCGATTGTGCAAGCGACGCTTGCACAATCGGCAGCCCAGACCGCGACTCACGAGATGACGCCAGGGCGGTAGTGCAACGCTGCGTTGCGCAAACGCCGAGCCCGACGAGCGACGGCGGAGGCTCACAAGTACTCGGGGTCGCGGCGCACTCCACCCTCATGCCCGCGCGCGTCCCCCCGCCAACGCCAGGAGGCGGATACGCGAGTGGGTATCCCCTCGCGTGGTGGGTTCTCCCCTCGTACATCAGCAGAGAACCCACCACACCAGGGGATATCCGCGCGAACGGCCGGGTGGCCCGTGAAATACAAGGGCCTCCCGAGGATTGCGCCGTGGAGGTGGGGTTGGGGAGGATCTTCTACCCCAATCGGGCAGGAATCCTCCCCAACCCCACCTCATCCGCTGCACACCACCCACGACACCCGCTCAGCCACAGGTGATGGGGCAGCACACGTAGGTGAGTGGAGGCGGTGGGGGTCGGGGTGGAACGCCGGGGCGTCTCGGGGCAGATGGGGGCG
Organism: uncultured Actinomycetota bacterium; assembly: GCA_963822475.1. Lineage (GTDB taxonomy): Bacteria > Actinomycetota > Actinomycetes > Propionibacteriales > Kribbellaceae > Kribbella. The sequence goes on along the minus strand of CAWGHT010000003.1, from coordinate 729,153 downwards.
GTTTTGTGGGGTGGCTGCGAAGATGGCTGGATGATTAGTTCCGAGCAGCTCAAGGCGGCGCCCAAGGTGTTGTTGCATGACCATCTGGATGGTGGGTTGCGGCCGGGGACTGTGGTGGAGTTGGCGGGGGAGATTGGGCATGCGTTGCCGCGGACGGATCCGGGCGAGTTGGGGGCCTGGTTTGTGGAGTCGGCGGATTCTGGGTCGTTGGAGCGGTATCTGGAGACGTTCGATCACACGGTTGCGGTGATGCAGAACGCCGAGGCGATCAAGCGGGTGGCCAGTGAGTGCGTGCAGGATCTGGCGGCGGACGGGGTGGTGTACGCCGAGGTTCGCTACGCGCCGGAGCAGCACCTGACCAACGGGCTCTCGCTCGAGCAGGTCGTGGATGCGGTGCGGGAAGGGTTCGAGCACGGGATGGCGGTTGCCGAGCGGCCGATCGTGGCGCGGCAGTTGCTGACCGCGATGCGGCACAAGGCGCGTTCGATGGAGATCGCCGAGTTGGCGGTCGCATACCGGGACGCGGGCGTGGTCGGGTTCGACATCGCCGGTGCCGAGGCGGGCTACCCGCCCACCCGGCACCTGGACGCGTTCGAGTACCTGCAGCGCGAGAACGCGCACTTCACCATTCACGCCGGCGAGGCGTTCGGGCTGCCGTCGATCTGGCAGGCGATCCAGTGGTGCGGCGCGGACCGGCTCGGTCACGGCGTACGGATCATCGACGACATCACGTACGACGATGCAGGTGAGAAGGCGGAGCTCGGGCGGCTCGCGGCGTACGTGCGGGACCGGCGGATCCCGCTCGAGATGTGCCCGAGCTCCAACCTGCAGACCGGCGCGGCCGACTCGATCGCGAACCACCCGATCGGTCTGCTCGCCAAGCTGCGTTTCCGGGTTACCGTCAACACCGACAACCGGTTGATGAGCGGTACGTCGATGAGCCGCGAGCTCGCCCTGATCTCGGAAGCGTTCGGCTACGGCCTCCCCGACCTGCGCTGGTTCGCGATCAACGCGATGAAGTCCGCCTTCATCCCCTTCGACGAACGCCTCGCCATCATCGACACGGTGATCAAGCCTTGGTACTCCGCCGCAGAAGTGACCGCGAGAAGGGAAGGGGAGGGAGGCCAGCCTCAAACTGACCGTTGATAGGTGCGGAAGGCTCGGGTTGAGAGCCAGCCGACGATCAGGGTGAAGGCCAGTAGGTACAGGCTGTGTCGGTAGACCGAGGACCAGTCCGGGTTGGCGGCCAGGGATTGGCGGGCGGCGATGGTGGCCCAGTCGACCGGATTGAAGCGGGCCGCGACGTTCACCCAGTGGGGTGCGACGGTCGGGTCGATCATGATCGACGACATGAACGTCAGCGGCAGCGACACGAACTGCGAGATCCCGATCAACGCCTCCTGCTGACGTGTGAGCAGCGCGACCGCGTTCGAGAGCGACCCGAACGCCGTACCGACGAGCATCGACGCGACGATCGTGACCAGATACCCGAAGATCCCGCCGTCGTACCGCGCGCCCGCCGCGATCCCGATCGCGAACACCAGGATCGTCTGGATCAACGTGGTCGTCGCGTTGCTGAGCAACTGCCCCGCCATCAGCCCGCCGCGGCTGACCGGGGACGCGAGCATCCGGTCCATCACACCGCGCTCCATGTCCTGCACGAACGACGTACCGCTCCAGCCGCTCGTCATCAAAGCCGTCATCATCACGATCCCCGGCGTCAGGAACGCGATGTACGACGAGTCGCCGAACCCAGGGAGCCGTACGACGCCCTGGAACAGCTGCCCGAACAACAGCAACCAGATCGCCGGCTGCACCAACGTGAACGCGATCAACGCCGGTTGCCGGTACGACGCCCGCGTCCACCGTCCGAAGACGAGGCCGGTGTGCGCAATCATGCCGCCTCCTCAGCCACGCGGAACGAGCGACCAGTGTGCTGCAGATACACGTCGTCCAGCGAAGGCCGCGACACCGTCACCGCAACCACCGGAATCGCCTTGTCCTCAAGGGCTCCCAGCACAGCCGGTACGGCGGTTGCGCCGCGATCGACCCGTGCGCGCAAAGTGTTGCCTTCAACAACGATCTCGCCGATACCGGGCAACTGCCCGAGCAACGCCCGGACCGTTCCGTCGGTGTCCGGATCGACCAGCTCGACATGTACGGAGTCGCCACGCAACGAGGCCTTGAGAGCCTCAGGTGTTCCCTCGGCAACGATCCGGCCGTGGTCGACGATCGCGAGCTGCCCCGCCAGCCGATCGGCCTCTTCCAGGTAATGCGTGGTCAGCAGCACGGTCAGACCTTCCTGACCGGACAGCCGGACGACCTCGTTCCACAGGTCGGCGCGCGCCTCCGGGTCGAGACCAGTCGTAGGCTCATCGAGGAACAGCACGCGAGGCCGGTGGACCAGGCCGAGCGCGACGTCCAACTTGCGCTGCATGCCACCGGAGTACGTCTTCACCGGGCGACTGCCGTGCTCAGCCAGCCCGAACCGCTCCAGCAACTCACGAGCGCGCTGCATGGACTCCTGGCGAGAGAGGCCGAAGATGCGACCGCTCAGCACCAGGTTCTCGAGACCGGTCGCCATCGGGTCCGAGCTCGACTTCTGCGGCACATAACCGATCGAGCGGCGTACCTGGTCCGGCGCACGGTTGACGTCGTACCCAGCGACCAGGGCGCTCCCGGAGTCGGCTCGCGACAGTGTGGTGAGGATCTTGACGGTGGTGGACTTGCCCGCGCCGTTCGGCCCGAGCAGGCCGAGTACGACGCCCTCTCCGACGCTGACGGTCAGGCCGTCGAGCGCGCGGAGCGGTGGGTTCTTCCGGCCGGCCGGGTACGTCTTGACCAGTTCGACCGCTTCGACGGCATGCGTAGCCATCACATGACTCCCTAAGGGATTGGGAGCCGGGCCGAGCTGGCTATCCTGATGGTTGTGCCCTTGGGTGCCAGGTTTTCGGACCGACTCGAGGACTGCGGCCCTTGACCCTGGTGTTGCCGCACCGTGGGTCGAGGGCTCGCCTAATGAATGAACACAGCTACTGAGCTTCTGGCGGTATCGCCTGCATCCAGGCGAACTCCTGCCCGAAGTACTTGACGGGATCCTTCAGTTGCTCGGCCGGGTGGATGCCCTCCTCCAGGTAGAGCTTCCAGGCCTGCCGCCAGAACCCGGCGCCGCTGAGTGAGTCCGTACGGATCTCCTCCACGAGCCGGTGAACGTACGCCGACTCTGCCTGCAGCAGCGCCAGCCGGAACTCCGACTCGACCCAGAAGATCCGCGGGAACTCCAACGAGGCCATGTGGTCGTGAGCCGCGGTGATCTCCGAGATCTCCGTGTCGACCGCCTTGAGACGCTGCTCGAGCAACTCGACGGCGCGGTCGGGCTGCAGACCGGGGAGGTACGCGAGACCGGCCTCCAGCGGGTGGAACTCCCGCGCCGGCGTACCGACGAGCTCCGCCAGCCAGTCGCCGAACTCCGCGGTACCGGTCTCGGTGATCTGGTAGACGGTCCGCTCCGGCCGATTGCCCTCCCGGACGGTCTCCAGCGCTTCGACGAAGCCGTGCTTCTCCAGCGCCGCGACGACCGAGTAGAGCGAGCCGTAGTTCACCTTGATGCTCTGGTCCTTGCCGCGGGCCCGGAGCATCGTCGAGATCTCGTACGGGTGCATCGGCCGCTCGCTCAGACTCCCGAGCACCGCGAACGCGAGCGGATTCGCCACCTTCCGTCGCGCCATCCGACCTCCTCGATCTCGATTACTCGAAATCGAGTATTAGTTCGTGAGTATCCGATGTCAAGTAGTCAGCCAGGCGAACGCCCGGGCCCCGAGGCCGCGGACGCGGAGGCTTGCGAGGGCGCGGTACGTCGGCTCCTCGACGTACTTCGTCAGCAGCCAGGCGAGCCCGATCACGCCGATCACCGCGCCGGCGATCTGGGTGAGCCGGCCCGCGCCGAGCTCCATCAGGCGGTACGCGATCAGATAGCCGACCACCTGATTGAGCAGGTACAGCCCGAACGAGATCCGCGCGAGGAACTGGATCGGCCGCCGGAACCGGTCGAGCAGTGTCCAGTCCGGACCGCGTGCGGCCAGCGCGACGAACACCAGCAGCACCCCGATGCCCAGCGACGACGGCAGGTCCGCGGTGTGCGCGTGCTGCGCGAAGATGGTCGCCGCGAGCAGGGCGGCGAGATGCACCACGCCGATCCGTCGCTGCGCCCAGAGCCAGATCGCGATGCCGATCGCGAACAGTTGCAGGCGATGTAGTCCGAGACCGTTCCACGCCTGTTGCACCCAGAACGGGCTGTGGCCGATGCGGTCGTTCCACTGCAGCACGACCGGCGCGATGATCATGATCCAGAGCAGCGTGGTGATCCGCTGCCCGAGGCCGCGCGGCCAGAGCAGCGCCGCGGCGCCGAACGCCATCAGCTGGAGCGGCAGCGTCCAGTACGAGCCGTCGATGAGCTGGACGCCTGGGTCGAACGAGGCAGCCAGCGTCAGGTTGCTCCACAGGTCGCGCTGCGTCGGCAGGATCCAGTTGCTGGGCGCGAGCAGCACCACGGCGAGGTAGGTGAACAGCACAGCGATCAGGTACGGCGGGAGCACGCGGCACACCCGCCGCCACAACCAGCGGTACGTCGAACCCTTCCGGACCGTCACGCAGACGAAGTACGCGCTGATCACCAGCAGGATGCTGGCGCCGACCTGGAACGGGTACGGCCCGAGCGGTGTGCCCAGCTCAGGGTGCAGGAACGGACCCATGTACGTCGTATGCGTGAAAATCACTGCCAGTACCGCCAGGACACGCATCACGTCCCAGCTCAATCGGCGTGCGGTCCTGCCCGGGGGGCGGTCCGGCGTCGTCACAACCACTCCATCTACACATCGCTGTTACCCCCTCGTGACCTTAGGCAGAGCAAGGGGTGGCGATGCAAATCCGCACGGTGATGGATAGCTCACATTGCGCTGTGTCAGAGCGGCTTGACCCAGCGGGACCACTCGGGCTGCGGTGCGTAGCCGGCGGTGGACCAGATGCCGTGCGCGAGCGCGTTGTCGTCGAGCACCATCGCGTCGGCGCGGGTTCCGCCGTACGTCGTGAAGCGGGCCTCGGCGCGGGTGACGAGTTCGCGGCCGATGCCCTGGCGGCGATGGGTGGGCGCGACCGCGAGGCGGTACAGGTGGCAGCGCCAGCCGTCCCAGCCGACGATGATCGAGCCGACGACCATGTCGTTGTCGACGGCAAGGATCAGCGCCTCGGGATCACGCTCGATCAGCCGCCGGACGGCGTCGGCCGAGTCCGGCGGGCGGTGCGAGTCCTCGGCGGCGGTCGTCCAGAACTTCAGTACTGCGTCGATGTCGGTCGCGGAAGCATTGCGGTAGGCAACCATCACCCGGCGGTCCGGAAGGTGCGGCGATAATCTTGTGGTGGCACGCCCACCACCCTACGGAAGTGGTGCCGCAGCAGCGCGGCCGTCCCGAATCCTGATTCGGTGGCGATCTGCTCGATACCCATCCGGGTCTGCTCGAGCAGCGTGCGGGCGCGCAGGACGCGCTGGGTGGTGACCCACTTGAGTGGCGTCGTACCGGTCTCGGCGACGAAGCGGCGGGCGAAGGTGCGCTCGGACATCTGCGCGCGCCGGGCCAGCGCGGGCACGGTGTGGTCGACGGTCAGGTTGTCGACCATCCAGTCGAGGACCGGCTGCAGGCTCTCCCCGGACGACTCCGGCACCGGTACTTCGACGTACTGCCGCTGGCCGCCGTCGCGCTGCGGCGGGACCACCATCCGGCGGGCGATCCGGGTCGCGACCGCGCTGCCGAGCTCGCGGCGTACCAGGTGCAGGGCGGCGTCGATCCCGGCCGCGGTGCCGGCGCTGGTGATGATGTTGCCGTCGTCGACGAACAGCACGTCCGGGTCGAGCTTCGCGGCCGGGAACTGGTCGTGGAACTTGTCGATGTAGCGCCAGTGCGTCGTGCAGGCCCTGCCCTCGAGCAGGCCGGCGGCCCCCAGGACGAACGCGCCGGAGCAGACCGTGAGCAGGATGGCGCCGCGCGCCTCCGCCTGCCGGAGCGCGTCCAGGATCCGCTCGTCGTACGCGTGCCGCCAGGTGGTGGCCGGGATGCCGATCAGGTCGGCGTCCTCGAGCTCCTCCAGCCCGTACGGCGCGATCACCTGGGAGTGGCTGCTGGTCTCCATCGGGACCCCTGGCGTGGCCGCGCACACCTTGAAGTCGAAGGGCGGCACACCGTCGTCGGTCCGGTCGATTCCGAAGACCTCGGCCAGTACGCCGAACTCGAACAGGGCGACGTCCTCCATGAGGACGACGGCGATCTTCTGCAGCATCTCGCCAGTATGGCAGTAATTTGTCGGACTATGTCAATAGTGCCACTAGTGGCAGGATCTGATACATAGCATTATTACTGCCATGACCGGATACATCGTTCTCGTAGTCATCGTGCTGGCCGTGATCGCGGCTCTGGAGATCAGCAACAGGCGCAACTCGACCGGCCCGGCGGCCGGACCGCGGGGCACCTGGATCGCCGACGATCGTGACGTGGCCCGGACCAAGCTCGACCTGCTCGCCCTCGGCGCAGCGGCCAAGCCCTTCAACCACAAGCCTGCTTCGACCACCGGGACCGTGCACAGCATTCGCTCGGCCCGTCTGCACCACGGCCGTCACGCGGCCTGAAGCCGCCAACTGGGGGCGGTCGCGTTGGTGACCGCCCGCAGTACGCCCTCGACCGGGCCGTAGCGGAAGCTGCTGAGCCAGACCTGGCTCAGCAGCACCTGCAGGACGAAGATGCCGACCGCGAGGCCCACCGTCTCCAGTGGAGACACCTGACCTGCCAGTCCGAAGCCGACACCGGTGAAGATCACCATGGTCGCCACCGACTGCCCTAGGTAGTTCGACAAGGCCATCTGGCCGGCCGGCGCGAGCAGTTGGCGGATGTCCTGCCCGAGGTCCGAGTGCATGATCCGCAGCAGCGAAGCGACGTACGCCGCAGTCAGGAACGGTGCTGTCATCACACTCATCAGCACTGCTCTGGTGTCGCCGTTGCCGCCCGACGCGTAGACCAGCCCGCCGGTGATACCGATCGCGAAGCCGACCAGCTGGATGAGCCGTAGCAGCGCATCGGCCTCGTGCGTGTTCTGCAGCAGTCGCCGTCGACCAGCCACCATGCCGATCAGGAACGCGGCCAGCGTGGTCGGGCCCTGCACCGTCAGCAGCGACAGGCCGTACGTCGGGAGCGCGCGGACGTGCTCGCCGATGACACCGCTGAACGACCCCGCCAAGTTCGCGGTCGTCTCCTGTGCGGCTGCTACTGCCGTGGTGGGGTCCATGAACTGAGTGCTGTCCACAAACAGCGCAGCGACCGCCAGGGTGATGAAGAGGTACACGTAGATACCTCCTGCGACCAGCAGCGCCGTACGGTCCTTCACCCGGCGCATGGCGAGCAGGACCAGGCCGATGATCGCGTAGACGCTCAGGATGTCGCCGGTGATCAGGAAGACACCGTGCAGTGCACCGAGCACGAACAGGCCGCCGAGCCGCCGCAGCATCCGTGGTTTGAACGCCGCACCGGCTCGCTGCGCCGCCTCCATCTGCAACTGGAAGCTGTACCCGAACAGGAACGAGAACAGCAGGTAGAACTTCATGTCCACGAACGCCGACGACAGCCAGTGGACCGAGTGGTCGAGCCAGGAGTCGTACGCCGGGTTCTGCGCCAGGTGGATCGGGAACCCGGAGGCGGCGAAGGTGATGTTCACGATCACGATGCCCAGGAGGGCGAAACCACGGAGCGCGTCGAGGTCCTGAATGCGCGTTCGATCGAGTACCCGGCTCATGCACTCCAGCACATCAGGGCAACCCCGAGTGCACAGTCACCCTGAATCCTCCTCGAGGGTGGAGCTACCTCCACCCTCGAGCGTACGAGTGGCTATCTCAGTGCGCCCGGCGCTGCTGCACCTTCTGGACCGCCTGCTTGATCTTCTGCTGGTTCTCCGGCTTGCTCAGCTCGCGCTGCGCGACCTGCATCAGCTTGGCCACGACAGCACCCTTGAGCATCGTCTTCACAAACCCCATCAGGGCCTCCCTACTTCTGTTGCCCCCGAAACTACCGCCCGGCACAACCTTCCTCCATGGGTGATCCACCGGAACTGTCCCTGGCGTCAGGCACACTAGGAGGGTGCCTGAGTTGCCGGAGGTCGAGTCGCTGGCCGTGTTTCTGCGGGAGCGGGCGGTGGGGCATGCCTTTGTGCGGGCCGACATCACGGCGATCAGCGCGCTGAAAACCTACGATCCGCCGATCTCGGCGATGGTCGGGTTGCTGATCGACGACGTGCAGCGGCACGGGAAGTTCCTGGACATCTCCGCGCAGGGCGTGCATCTGGTGATCCACCTGGCGCGGGCGGGCTGGCTGCGCTGGAAGGACGAGCAGTCGACCGGCCTGGTGCGCCCCGGCAAGGGGCCGATCGCGCTCCGGACCGTTCTCGACGACGGCTCCGGGTTCGACCTGACCGAGGCCGGGACCCAGAAGAAACTCGCGGTGTACGTCGTCCGCGACGTCGCCGAGGTTCCGGGGATCGCGCGTCTCGGACCGGACCCGTTCACGCTGTCGCTCGAGGACTTCGGCGAGATCCTGAAACGCCAGGGCCGCGTCCAGCTCAAGGGTGTCCTCCGGAGCCAGTCCGTCATCGCCGGCATCGGCAACGCGTACTCCGATGAGATCCTGCACGTCGCGAAGATGAGCCCCTTCAAACCGGCGTCGAACCTCTCCGACGACGAGCTCCAGACCCTGTACGACGCGATGCGCGAAACCCTCAAGGACGCCGTCGACCGCTCCGCCGGCCTCGCCGTACAGGACCTGAAGTCGGAGAAGAAGTCCGGTCTGCGCGTGCACGGCCGCAAGGGCCAGAAGTGCCCGGTCTGCGGTGACATCGTCCGCGAGGTGAGCTTCGCCGACTCCTCCCTGCAGTACTGCGCGACCTGCCAGACCGGCGGCAAACCGCTGGCCGACCGGAGGCTGTCGAAGCTGCTCAAGTAGGTTCCCGCCGGATGGCCCCCGTGGGTCTGACATGCTTGGGCGCATGAACCAGGAGATTCCTTCGGTCGTGGTGGCTGAGCTCGACGACGACCTGCTGACGGAGGCGTTCGTGCTCGACGTGCGCGAGCCGGACGAGTGGGACCGTGGGCACATCGAGGGCGCCACGCACATCCCGCTCGGCGAGCTGCAGGAGCGGGTCGGCGAGGTGCCGCTGGACCAGAAGGTGCTCTGCGTGTGCGCGGTCGGCGGCCGTTCCGGCATGGCCACCCAGTTCCTGAACCAGCTCGGCCGCGAGGCCATCAACCTCGACGGCGGCATGCACGCCTGGCAGACCTCCGGCCGCCCGGTCAGCACGAACTGACACGGTGCAGGCCTGGAGGTCAGCTCCGCCGTCCGTGGGGTACGCCGCCGCCGGGCAACGTCGCCTCGACGAGCCATCCCGCGGCGGCCGGCCCCGCGACCAGCTGACCACCCAGGTCCTGCACTCTCTCGCGTAACCCTGCGAGACCGCGCCCGGTGCCCGTCAGCAGCGGTCGTGCTTGCACAGTCGCACCGTTCTCCACGCGAACGCTCAGGCCCCGACCGGACCCGGTCACCACGACCCGGACCGCAGCACCAGGTGCGTACCGGAGTGCGTTCGTCAGGCTCTCCTGCACCACTCGGAACGCCGCATGCGCGACCGGCGCCGTCACCCCGTCACGCGATCCTTCGAACCGGCACGACACGTCCAGCCCGTTCCGCGCCGCCCGGGTCACCACCTCCTCGATCAGCGACAGATCCGGGCCGCCGACCTCGATCCCACCCAGCAGTTCGACGAGTCGCCGCAGGTCGTCGTGCCCTTGCCGTGCCGACTCGGCCAGCCCCGCGAACACCTGCGACGTCCCGACCGGATCCCGATCGACCAGCCGCTGTCCGGCCGCCGCCTGGATCACCATCACGCTGATCGCATGCCCGACGATGTCGTGCAGTTCCGACGCGATCCGCGCCCGTTCGTGCCGTACGGCGAGCTCCGCGAACAGCTCGCGCTCCTCTTCCAGCTCGCGACCGCGCCGCGTCAGCTCCTCGGCCGCCTCCCGGTGCAACCGCAGTACCGTGCCCGCGAGAAAGCTCGGCACACTGAACATGATCAACGCCACCTCGCTGGTGTCGCCGAGGATCACCCACAGCACAACGAGGTACGCCGCCAACGTCCCCGCGGCGACCCAGGCCGACCGCCCGGACCATCCCAACGCGGCGACCAGCGTCACGAGTGCGAGGATCGCGAACGCCGTGTCCGGAAACCACCCGTAGTCGGCCAGCACGGCCGGCACCAACCACAGCGCGGCACCGACGACGGCGACCACCCGCGGATGACTCCGCCACCACAACAGCGTCAGCCCGCCCGCCAGCAGCGCAGCCGTGAAGAAGTTCCCGACCACCGTCGTCGGCCAGCCGTGGATCGCGGTCGGCAGGGCAATCACCGCGGCGACCAGCGCCACGATCCCCACTTGTTCGAGTCTGCGCACGGCGTTCATGTCGCTCAGCCGACCACCGGAAGCTGAGCGACTGCACCCGCCCGGCCTTTGGTGACCTTCACGTCGACCGAACCACCCAGCAACTTCGCGCGTTCCCTGGCCCGGGATACGGCTGCCTTCAGATCGGCGGCCTCGCCCACCTGCCCGTTCACGCGGATCTCGAGCGCGTCGGCCTCGAACCGTACCGTCACCACGATCGGCGCATCGGCCTGGTCGGCCAGCGCCGTCACCAGGTGCTCGACGATCCGGTACGCCGAAAGCTCCACCGTCGCAGGCAATGCCCGCGGGTCACCCGTCACGACCAGCTGCGAATGCGCCGTACGGAGCCGGGCGAGCAACGTGTCGAGATGGGCGACCGTCGGCGTCGGCGCGAACGCGACGTCGTCGCCGCGCAGCAGCCCGACGATCTCGCGCATGTCGTCCAACGTCTGCCGGCTGCCCGACTCGATCGACTCCAGCACCGCCCTCGCCTCGGCGGGCGGCAGACCGTCCGCGGATTCGGCCGCCGTGGTCAGGTCGGCGAGCCGCTCCTGCAGCAATCCGTCGAGCTGCCGCGAGAGCCGGGCACGGTCGCCGGCAACGTCGAGCGCAGCCCGCTCGTCCCGCAACTGCCGCAACTCCGCTTCCCGATTCGCCAGCTCCAGGTTCAGCGCCGTCCGCCGACGCGCGGCCAGGCCGACCCCGAACACAATGCAGACGATCGGCAGCGCCAGGACGATCGCGCTCGGGCCGGTGGTCGCGTCGATCACCAGCACAAGCACAGTCAGTACGACGCTGAGACCGCAGGCGATCCAGGCCGTCGCGCGCTTGCTCGCCATCCCCCCGAGGAACGCGAGCACGAACGCGAGCGGCAGACCAGCACCGCAGCGGGTCACCCAGCCGAACAGCACGACGTGCAGTGCCATCGCCAGCACGGACACCGTGGTGACGGCGGCGATGCCTCGCCGCCACCACAGCACCGGAATCGTCGCTGCCGCGAAGACCGGGATCATCCAGAGCGAGTGCGAGCCCTGTGTGTGCGCCATCGATCCCTCCGCGATGGCGGCACGCACCTGGGCGTCGGACATCTGAACGTTCTCGAGCATCAGCAGGACGCCGAGCACGGTGAGGCCGCCCGCGATCCCCCAGTCGCGAAGCTTGATACCCCTGAAGACCTCACTCATGACTCGGCTCCCCCACCCCAGCAGTCCCGCTCAGGCGACCGTGCGCTCGTGCGCCGGCGCCGATCCGGCGGTCTGCTGCTTCGTGACTCGATTCTGCACGAGCACACCGACCCCGTAGAAGAGCGCGATGCCGGGCAGTGCGACGGGCAGCGCGCCCGCGACCGAGTCGATCGACGAGTCCCGGAACAGCGCCAGGAGTTGGACGATCACGATGCCCGCGAGGCCGATCGCGTGGTTGCGCCAGGCGCCGGCGAACCGGGCGACGGCGTACGCCAGTGCGACGGTCAGCGGGAGGACGACGCCGCAGCGCGTCAGCCAGCCGAACGCGATCACGTGAGCCAGTGTGGTGACGACCGTGACGGCGACGACTGCGAGCACGTTGCGCCGACGCCACAGGATCGGCAGCGTGACGAGCAGGAACGCCGGCACCATCGCCCAGGTCGTCGTCGATACCGGGTGCGGCAGGCTGGTGTCCGCGGACCCGATGTTCTCGTACATCAACACCACACCCCCGGCCGTCATCAGGCCGGCCAGTACGTAGTCGAGGGGCCGGATGCCCTTGAAGATCTCGCTCATCGATCTGTCCTTTCGCTTCGGGTCCGTCTGAACCCCCATGTCGCGACGGTAGATTCCGGCCGCCGTCGCCCACGTCTGGCGCAAGGACGATCCCCAGGACCGGTCGTCGTCCGTGCGGATGACCCCGATCGTCCGCACGGATGACCGACGTACAGGCACAATCAGCTTGTGTCCGAGAAGATCCGCGTCCTGGTGGCCGACGACCAGACGCTCGTGCGTACCGGGTTCCGCGTGATCCTGGAGGCCGAGGGCGACATCGAGGTGGTCGCCGAGGCCGATACCGGTACGGAAGCGATCCGGCAGGCCCAGCTGACTGCGCCGGACGTGATCCTGATGGACATCCGGATGCCCGAGCTCGACGGGCTGTCCGCGACCGAGCAGATCCGCCGGCAGCCGGACCCGCCGACGATCATCGTGCTCACCACCTTCGACCAGAACGAGTACGTCTACCGCGCACTGCGTGCCGGTGCCGCCGGCTTTCTGCTCAAGGACAGCCCGTCGACCCGGCTGATCGCGGCCGTCCGCGCGGCGGCGACCGGTGACTCGCTGATCGAGCCGGCCATCACCCGGCGGCTGGTCGAGCGCTTTGCCGAACCCGTCGTACCCCTGGGGCTGCCGCCCGAGCTCCAGGCACTGACCGAGCGTGAGCTCGAGGTACTGCGGTTGATCGCGCGCGGACTGTCCAACGCGGAGATCGCGGCCGAGCTCATGGTCGCCGACACGACCGTGAAGACGCACGTCGCCCGATTGCTGACCAAGCTCGGGGTCCGGGACCGGGTGCAAGCGGTCGTGGTCGCCTACGAGACTGGATTCGCCAACCGGCGCTGAACAATAGGTGAAAGACCTTCCGATTAGGTCGGCGAGACGTTAGTTTGTCACAGCTGTCCGTCCGTTGGGGAGGCTCCTGTGTCGCTCGTTCGTGCTTTGACTACAGCTGTAGGCGTCGGCGGCCTGCTGGCCGGCGTGCTCGTCGATCCGGCCCTCGCCCAGCCCGACGGGATCACCGACGCCGCGATCGCGGAGACCGGCGTACTGACGTCACGCGACGACAGCCCGGTGGCGCCCGGTGTGAACTACACGTCGTTCGAGCGCCTGGACGCGAAGGGCTGGCAGCGCGGCGACATCCTCGACACCGACCTGGACAAGCACGGTGTGACCGTCGACCTGGTCAACAACGGCGGGAAGGTGTCCGGCGGTCAGCCGCTCAGCCAGCAGCTCGCGCGCAAGGGTGCGATCGCCGGCGTGAACGGTGACTTCTTCGACATCAACGACACCACCGCGCCGCTCGGTGTCGGCGTCGAGCAGAGCGGCAAGCTGCTCAACGCGCCCGCCGCCGGCCACAACGACACCGCGGTGATCGGCAAGGACGGCCTCGGCAAGATCGCCCAGCTCTTCCTGCAAGGTACGGCGACCGACGACGACGCCACGAAGCTCGAGCTGACCAATCTCAATTCGCCGACCGTCAACGCCGGCGGGATCGGCCTCTACACCCCGGAGTGGGGCGACGCGGCCCGGACCCGGACCGTGGACGGCCTGCCGACCGTGCGCGAGGTGATCCTTCGCGACGGTGTGGTCGTCTCCTCGGCCACCACTCCGGCCACCACCCCGTTGGCAGCAGGAGAGCAGGCGCTGATCGGCCGCGAGGCCGGCGCCGACGCGCTCGCCGCGTTCGAGGTGGGCGACAAGGTGAGCGTCGAGTACGGCCTGCGCCCGGACGCGGGTCGAGGTGGCCGCCGCCGTCAGCGGCAACTACCAGCTCGCGAAGGACGGCAAGGTCCCGGACACCGTGCCGGACGCCGACCTCGCGCCGCGCACCGCGATCGGGTTCGACGCCGACGGCAGCCGGATGATCCTGCTCACCGTCGACGGCCGGGCCACCGGTTCGCGGGGTCTTTCGCTGAAGGAAATGGGCCAGCTGATGATCAGCCTCGGGGCTGACGACGCGCTCAACCTGGACGGCGGCGGCTCCTCGACGATGCTCGCCCGGACCCCGGGCAAGGCCGCGCCGGAGGTCGTGAACGACCCGTCCGACGGCGGCGAGCGGCTGATCCCGAACGGACTCGGCCTGGTCCCGGTCAAGGGCTCCGGCCAGCTCAAGGGCTTCCGCGTCGAGGCCGTCGGCACGTCCGAGGAGAGCCCCGACACCGACCTCTCCCGCAGCTCCCGCGTCCTCACCGGACTCAGCCGAGTCCTCAGCGCCACCGGCCACGACGAGACGTACGCACCCGCATCCGGTACGCCGTTCTGGTACGCCGGGAGCAACGTCCGCGTCGACCAGCACGGTGTGGTCACCGGCCGCCGCGCCGGCGACGCGATCGTCACCGCGACCCGTGGCGCGGCGAACGGAAGGTTCCCGATGACAGTCCTCGGTACGCCGACCCGCCTGGCGCCCTCGACCCGGCAGGTGTCGCTCGCCGACGCCGCCGCCAAGGGCTTCTTCGAGGTCGACGGGTACGACGCCGATGGGTTCTCCACCTGGATCGAGCCGCGTGACGTCAAGCTCAGCTACGACCCGGCGCTGGTGAAGATCGTTGCGAAGGGCAATGGTTTCGAGGTCGCCGCGGTGGGCAGCGAGGCCGTCTCGGCCGTGGTGACCGCGACCGTCGGCACGCTCAGCACGCAGCTCAGCATCACGGCCGGACTGGCCAGCACGGTGGTCGACGAGCTCGACGACGTCAGCAAGTGGGCAGCGAACGCCGTACCGGCAGGTGCCGCGACGGCGACGCGGTCCGCTGCGGAAGGGCATGACGGCGGGCAGGCGGTCGCGCTCGACTACTCGTTGACGGGCAGCACTGCCACGCGAGCGGCGTACCTCTCGCAGACGCCGCAGCAGACGCTGCCGGGGCAGCCGCAGAAGCTCGGCGCCTGGGTGTACGGCGACGGCAAGGGTGCGTGGCTGCGCGCCAACGCGTACGACGCGGCCGGTGGTACGGCGCAGACGCTCAACCTGGCCCCGACGGTCGACTGGACCGGGTGGAAGTACGTCGAGGCGGACGTCCCGCCCGGGCTGACGATGCCGCTGCGCTTCTGGCGGATCTACGTCGTCGAGACCTCGCCGACCCGGCAGTACTCGGGCCGGATCGTCATCGACGACCTGACCGTCCGCAGCGCGCCGCCGGTGACGATGGACCCGCCGGCGAAGGTGATCGACCCGATGGTCGTGACCGACGGGACCGTGACCACGAGCGGTCGCTGGCGGTTCGCGGTGATGTCGGACGCGCAGTTCACCTCCGACGACCCGAACTCGGACTACGTGAAGCAGGCCCGCCGGACGATCCGCGAGGTACTCGCGCAGAAGCCCGAGTTCCTGGTGATCAACGGCGACTTCGTGGACCGCGCGTTCGGTCCGGACATCGCGCTGGCCAAGCAGATCATCGACGAAGAGGTGGCCGGCAAGGTGCCGGTGCACTACGTGCCGGGCAACCACGAGACGTACGGGCCGGGCGACCTGTCCGAGTGGAAGAAGGTCTTCGGCAACGCGACCAGCACGTTCGACCACCTCGGTACCCGGTTCGTACTGCGGGACTCGTCGCTCGGATCGCTGCGGGCCGGAGGGTTCGACCAGATCCTCGATCTGCGCCAGCAGCTCGCCGACGCGGCGACGAACAAGGCGATCAAGAACGTCGTGGTGATGGCGCACCACCCGATCGACGACCCGTCGCCGACGCAGAACTCGCAGCTCGGTGA
The DNA here is from genome assembly GCA_963822475.1 of uncultured Actinomycetota bacterium. Classification (GTDB taxonomy): domain Bacteria; phylum Actinomycetota; class Actinomycetes; order Propionibacteriales; family Kribbellaceae; genus Kribbella. The sequence continues at coordinate 713,181 of CAWGHT010000003.1, read as the reverse complement.
CCGCAAGGAAGCGGCGATGATCGTGAAGTGGCTCGCCGACTTCCGCGCCACGACCGGTAAGGGTGCTGCCTACATGGCGGCGCACGCGGGCACGTTCGCCGCGACCCGCACCGACGGCGTACTGCTCCCGCTGACCGGCAACTCCGGCAAGAGCCCCGCGGCCGCACCGGACGCCGGCGGCTTCACCGGGTGGGCGCTGGTCGGGATCGCCGCACGCCCGTCGACGCAGCCGTGGTTCCAGGTGGAGCTGCGCCCGCACGTCGACGCCCTCGAACTGGCCGCGCCGGCTTCCCTGCGCCGCGGCCAGACCGGCACGGCGGCGGCGACCGTCGTACAGGAGAACCGGCGGATCCCAGTGGCGTTCCCGGTGTCGGCTGACTGGTGGGGCTCGTCCACGCTGCACATCGGCCCGGCAAAGACCGCCCCGTTCTGGGCAGTCGCGTCCTACGACCCGGCCACCGGCGTACTGACCGCACTACGCCCTGGCACGGCCCAGCTGGGTGTGACGGTGAACGGGGTCTCCAAGAGCTCGACGCTGCAGGTCGGTTGGTAGCGTCGGCCGGGTGACTGACGTGGTGGTGCCGCAGCGGCTGCGGAGTGGGGACCGGGTTGCTGTGGTGGCGCCGTCAGGGCCGGTGGATGCTTCGCGGCTCGACGTCGGAGTGGTCCACCTCAGGTCCTGGGGACTCGAGGTGGACGTCATGCCGTCGGTGCTGGCCGGGCACGAGCGGCTCAAGTACCTGGCGGCCGACGACAAGGCACGTGCCGAGGACCTGCGGAACGCCTGGCTGGACCCGCAGTACGCCGCGGTGTTCTGCGCACGTGGCGGGTACGGCGTGCAGCGGATGCTCGAGTACGTCGACGTCGACGAGCTGGTCGCCGTACCGAAGTGGTTCGTCGGGTTCAGTGACATCACCGCGCTGCACGAGCCTCTGAACGCACGTGGTCTCGTGACTCTTCACGGGCCGATGGCTGCTGCTGTGGAGCAGCTGGGGACGGATGCGGGGCGTGAGCGGCTGCGGGCGCTCCTGTTCGAGCCGGAGACCGTCACCGACCTGCTCGCGCCGGCTGGTGCACGCACTCTGGTGGATGGCGTCGCCGAGGGTCTGCTGCGCGGCGGCAACCTGGCGTTGCTGGCGGCAAGCATCGGTACGCCGACGTACGCGCCGCCGGTGGGTGTCGTCGTACTCGAAGAGGTCAACGAGGAGGCGTACCAGGCGGACCGGCTGCTCACTCAGCTGCTGCGGGCCGGGTGGTTCGAGCAGGTGACCGGTCTGGTCATCGGTGACTTCAGCAAGGGCGGCGAGGGGCTCGACGACACCATCCGCGAGCGGCTCGAGCCACTCGGCGTACCGACGGTGGAGGGTGCGGCGATCGGACATGAGGCGCTGAACCTCGCCGTACCGCTGGGACTGCCGGTACGGCTCGACGCGACCGCCGCAACGCTCACCCCAAGTGGTCTCGCAGGAAGCTGAACGCCTGCGGGTACGCGTCCAGGCGGTTCGTGAGCTTGGCCAGACCGTGGCCCTCGTCCGGGTACACCAGCAGCTGGCACGGTACGCCGCGCTTCGTCAGAGCGGCCGTGATCTGCTCAGCCTCCGACAGTGGGACCCGTGGGTCGTTGGCGCCGTGGATGACGAACAGCGGCGCCCGGATGTCGTCGACGCGGCTCAGCGGGCTCGCCGACTCCAGGAACTCCCGGTCCGTCGCCAGGTACCCGTACTCGCGCTCGCGCATCGACCGCCGGTAGTCCGACGTGTTCTCCAGGAACGTCACCAGTGAAGCGATTCCGACGATGTCGACGCCGGCCGCCCACAGGTCCGGCTGGAACGCGACACCGGCCAGCACCATGTACCCGCCGTACGAACCGCCCCAGAGCGCGGCGCGCTGCGGGTCGCCGTCGATCGTCGGCAGCCACGCGTTGATCGCGGCCAGGTCCTTCACGGAGTCCAGGCGCAACTCGCGGTCGTCCAGTGAGTACCAGCGCTTGCCGTAGCCGGCCGAGCCGCGGACGTTCGGTACGACGACTGTGTGGCCCTCACCGGCCAGCGCCGAGATGATCGGGCTCCAGATCCGCATCGCGGCGCCTTCCGGACCGCCGTGCACGTGGACCACTGTGGACCCCAGGCTCGGACCGGTCGGCCGGAACACGAACACCGGCACCTGTTCGCCGTCGAACGACGGAACGCGCAGGCTCTCCGGGTGCTGCAGCTCGGCCGGGACCTCCACCGTCCGGATCGCCGTCAGCTCACCGCCCGGCACGAACCGGTACACGGTCGGCGGGATGACCGGGGAGTTGTAGGTGATCGCCGCGAACGAGCCGTCCGGCGACCAGATCGGATTCGGGGTGGCGTACAACAGGCCCGCGCAACCACCGGCGGGCAGGTCGAGCGGAGCGATCGCCGCCCCGTCCTCCAACCGGTGTAGCGCCAGCGCCACCTCTCCGTCTTCCAGTACGCCGACCAACAGGTGCTCGCCGTCCGGTGAGGGCCACCCGGCGAGATCGCGGGCGTCGTCCGCCAGCAGCTCGCTCCAGGCCGCAGTGCTCACGTCGTACCGGCGGATCGCCATCCGGTCGCGGTCGGCGTTGCTCGACACCAGGAACGCGGACGAGTCGGGCAGCCAGGCGACCGGACCCTGGTCGTTGTGCGCGTCCTCCGCGGTGAGCTCGGTGACGGACCGGCTCGACGTGTCGAGCAGGAGCAGCTGCATCGAGTTCGCCGGGCTGCTCGCCTTGGAGAGCACGACCCACTTGTCGTCCGGCGAGGGGTCGACGCCCATCACCCAGCCGCCACCGTCGTACAGGACGGTCTCGCGGCCGGTGGCCAGGTCGTGGGTGACGAGGTCGAAGTCGACGCCGTTGCGGCGGTTCGTCGTGAAGAGAACACTGCCGGCGCGAGCTGCGACCAGGTGGTGGATGTACTCGGCGTCGTGGACCAGTGGGGTCAGTGTGGGCAGACCGGGTTCGTCGAGGTCGAGCAGCGAGAGCTGACCGCGCTCGTCGCCGCCGGTGTCGTGCTCGACGACCACGCGGCTGCTGCCCGGAACGAACTGGGCGCCGCGGCAGGTGTCGTCGAGATCGGTGAGTGCACGCCAGGTCCCGTCCGGGTCGACCTCGTTGACCTGACGGGTGCCGGTGCCGTCGTACAGGACCAGCATGCGGCCCTCGTCGTCGACGTCCAGGGCCATGGTGGTGGGCAGAGAGAAGAGCGTCGTCAGCAGCACGCCTTCATCCTCACACGGGCTGGGGTGTCCGACGGGTACTCCGCCGGACACCCCGCCGTCATCGGTCGCCGTGCCAGGAGTGCCAGAGCGCGGCGTACGCGCCCTGAGCGTCGACCAGTTCGTCGTGGCCACCCAGCTCGACGATCCTGCCGTCCTCGACGACAGCGATCACGTCGGCGTCGTGCGCGGTGTGCAGCCGGTGCGCGATCGCCACCACGGTCCGACCCTCCAGAACGGTCGCCAGCGACCGCTCCAGATGCCGGGCCGCCCGCGGGTCCATCAACGAGGTCGCCTCGTCCAGGACCAGCGTGTGCGGGTCAGCAAGCACCAGACGCGCCAGCGCGACCTGCTGCGCCTGGGCCGGCGTCAGCGAGACCCCACCGGAGCCCACCTCGGTGTCCAGCCCGTTGTCGAACCCGGCCACCCAGCCGTCGGCGTCCACCGACCGCAGCGCCGCCCACAGGTCCGCGTCGGACGCGCCCTGCTTCGCCAGCCGCAGGTTGTCCCGCACGCTGCCCACGAACACGTGGTGCTCTTGGTTGACCAGGGCAACGTGACTACGCACCTGCTCGGCAGACATCCGGTCCAGCGCCGCACCACCCAGGGTGATGTCACCGACGCGTGGCGAGTAGATGCCGGCCAGCAAACGGCCCAGCGTCGACTTACCCGCACCGGACGGCCCGACCAGCGCCACGCGGGCACCTGGCTCGACCGTCAACGTGACCCCGTGCAGTACGTCGCGGCCCTCCAGGTACCCGAACCGCACGTCGTCGGCCAGCACCGTCCGCCCGTCCGGCTCGTCCTCGCTCGTCGTCGCGGCGGTCTCCACCTCACGGACGCCAACCAGTCGCGCCAACGACACCTGGGCCACCTGCAACTCGTCGTACCAGCGGATCATCATGTTGACCGGCTCGACGAGCATCTGGATGTAGAGCGCACCTGTGGTCAGCGCACCGACCGTCAGCCAGCCCTGGATCGCGAAACCGCCACCGATGACCAGTACGGCGGCCAACGCGACCGTGTGGGTCATGTTGATCACCGGGAACAGGACCATCCGCAAGTACAGCGTGTACCGCTCCCAGGCGACCCACTGACCGATCCGGGTGTCGCCCACGGCGATCCGGCGGCCACCGAGCCGGTGCGACTCGACGGTCCGGCCGGCGTCGACCGTCTCGGCCAGCGCCGAGGCGACCGCGGCGTACCCGGCCGCTTCCGACCGGTACCCGGCTGGTGCGCGGCGGAAGTACCACCGGCCGCCGATGATCAGGATCGGCGCCGCGATCACCACTGCCACGGCCAGCGCCGGTGCGGTCACGATCAGCGCGCCGATCAGCAGCGACGCCCAGATGATCGCGATCGTCAGCTGCGGTACGGCGTCGCGCATCGCGTGCGACAGCCGGTCGATGTCCGTGGTGATCCGCGACAGCAGGTCACCGGTCCCGGCGCGCTCGAGCACGCCCGGCGGCAGCCCGACCGCACGGACCAGGAAGTCCTCACGGAGATCCGCGAGCATCTCCTCGCCGAGCACCGCACCGCGCAGACGGGTGAGCCGCACGAACACCGTCTGCACCGCGAGCGCGATGACGAAGCCGATCACGACGTACGGCAGGTCGACGTCGGTGCGGCCCTCGGACAGCTTCTGCACCACGTTGCCGAGCAGCCACGGGCCGATCATGCCGCTCAGCGCCGCCACCGTGTTGACCAGCGTCAGCCACAGGAACTGGCGCCGGTGCCGGCGGAACAGCTCCTTGACGTAGGCACGGACGGTCGCGCCACTTGCCACCGGGAGCCGCACAACTTCCTGCGGCGCTGCCGGGTCGTACTCCGGGCGCTTCACGCGAACTCCTCGAACCTAGGTTCTTCTTCACGGGTCACAACGGCGCGGTACCGCGCGTTGGTGTGCAGCAGCTCGTGGTGCGTGCCGACCGCCTCGACGCGGCCCTCCGGCACGAACACGACCCGCTCCGCCCGGTCCAGCATCAGCGGACTGGACGTGAACACCACCGTGGTCCGGCCGGCGCGCAGCAACTGCAGACCGTCCGCGATCCGCGCCTCGGTGTGCGCGTCGACCGCACTGGTCGGCTCGTCGAGCACCAGCACCTGCGGGTCGACGTACAGCGAACGCGCCAACGCCACCCGCTGCCGCTGGCCACCGGACAGGGACCTGCCGCGCTCGGTCAGCACCGCGTTCATCGCATCGGACTCACCAGCAGGCAGCGTCTGCCGCAGTACGTCGAGGATGTCCGCGCACTGCGCCGCGTCCAGTGCCGTCTCGGGTGAGACCGCACCACTGGCCGGTACGTCGAACAGCTCGCGCACCGTCCCCGACAACAGCACCGGGTCCTTGTCCTGCACGAGTGCGACGGTGCGCGCCGACTCCAGCGGGATGTCGTCCAGTGCGACACCGTCGAGCAGCACGGACGCCTCGTCGGTAGCTGACGGGCTGTGGCCACCCAGCCGGTCGGCCAGGAGACCGCCTGCGTCCGGGTTGCCGCTGACGACCGCGGTGAAGCTTCCGGCCGGGACGTGCAGCCCGGTGACCGGGTCGAGCACGTCGCCCTCCGGCAGCTGGGCCGCAGCGGTCCCCTTGGTCTCGTCGGTCCGCTGCAACGACAGCACGCGCGCGGCCCGGCGCGCCGACACCTTCGAGAAGATGAACGCGCTCGCGGTCTCCTCGAACGTCTGCAGCGGCACCAGCATGAACGTGATGAAGCCGTACGTCGTGACCAGCTCGCCGACCGAGATGTGGCCGGACGTCACCAGCCGGACGCCCATCCAGACGATGAGCACCAGGAACAGCCCGAACAGGAACACCTGCAGAGCCGCGATCAGCGACCACATCCGGGCACTGCGGACCGCACTGCTCCGGTACTCCTGTGAGGCGTCGCGGTACCGCTCCAGGAACAGCTGCTCACCGCCGATACCGCGCAGCACGCGCAGTCCGGCGACGGTGTCGGCGGCCAGCTCGGTCGCCCGGCCGCCCTTGGCCCGCTGCTCGTCCGCGCGGCGCTCCGCGGGACCCATCAGCGGGACGATCGAGAACGCGAGCACCGGGACGGCGATCAGGACCACCAGACCGAGCTGCGGTTCGTAGAACAGCAGGCCGATCACGACCGCGAAGCAGGTCAGCAGCGCGGCCACGAAGCGGCCGAGGACCTCGACGAACCAGCCGATCTTCTCGACGTCGCCGCTGCTCACGGCGACCACCTCGCCGGCGGCGATCCGGCGGGTCAGCAGCGAGCCCAGCTCCGCGGCCTTGCGGAACAGCAGTTGCTGCAGGCGCGACGCCGTACTGATCCAGTTGGTCACCACGGCTTTGTGGAAGTACGAGTCGGCGCCGGCCTTGGCCGCGCCGAAGGCGAGCAGCAGGGCACCGGCCAGCATCAGCTTGGGCCAGGACAGGTCGATCGCCGCCTGAACGGCGAGACCGACGGCGACCGGAGCGGCTGCGATACCGCCGAAATACACGAGGCCCCAGAACACCGCGAGGACCTGCCCACGCAGTTGCTGGTGCTCCAGCCAGAGGATGAGTCGGAGGCCGGATCGGGTGTCGGGCACACCCGGATCGGCGAACGGGACAAGGCGCAAAGACATGACGTCTCACAAGGAGGCATAGAAGGGGTGAAAAGAAGGCACCTGACCAGGCGAATACATCAAGCGTAGGCGCCCCCGCCGACAGTCCGTCAAACCGTTTTCCCGGACACCCCGGGAACCGTTTCCAGACCGGGTAGTAAAGTCTTCAACGGACGGAGGGAGCCGGGTGGAGGAGCTGACGCGGGGGCGGCGGCTGCTGGTGCTGGCGATCTGTTGCTCCAGCCTGTTCATCGTCGGTCTGGACTCGACGATCGTGAACCTGGCGCTGCCGGCGATCCGGTCCGAGTTCGGGGCCTCGGTCGCGAAGCTGCAGTGGACGATCGACGCCTACACGCTGGTCCTGGCCAGTCTGCTGATGGTCTCCGGGTCGACGGCGGACCGCGTCGGGCGGCGACGGACGTTCCAGGTCGGGCTGGTGCTCTTCGGGATCGGGTCGTTGCTGTGCGGAGTCGCGTCGACCGTCGACCTGCTGATCGCGTTCCGGGTGCTGCAGGCCGTCGGCGGGTCGATGCTGAACCCGGTGGCGATGTCGATCATCACCAACACGTTCACCGACCCGCGCGAGCGTGCGCAGGCGATCGGTGTGTGGGGCGGTGTGGTCGGGCTGAGCATGGCGGTCGGTCCGGTCGTCGGCGGGTCGCTCGTGGACGCGGCCGGGTGGCGGTTCATCTTCTGGATCAACGTGCCGGTCGCGGTGGCCGCCGTACTGATGACTGCCTTCTTCGTGCCCGAGTCGCGGGCCGCCGTGCCGCGGCGGATGGATCCGGTCGGGCAGGTGCTCGTCGTACTGCTGCTGGGCGGGCTGACGTACGGGATCATCGAGGGCCGGTCCGCCGGGTGGGGGTCGCCGCTGATCATCGGGTGCTTCGTCGTGTGCGTGGTGGCGCTGGTGACGCTCGTGTACTACGAACGCCGCCGAGAGCAGCCGCTGCTGGAGCCACGGTTCTTCCGGAGTGCACCGTTCTCTGGGGCCACGCTGATCGCGGTGTGCGGGTTCTCGGCGCTGTCGGCGTTCCTGTTCCTCAACTCGCTCTACCTGCAGTCGGTGCGTGGTTTCACTGCACTGCATGCCGGTCTGCTCACGCTGCCGATGGCTGCGATGACTGTGGTGTTCGCACCGCTGTCCGGCTGGCTGGTCGGCCACAGAGGTCCACGGGTGCCACTGGTGGTGGCCGGAACCATGCTGACTGCTGTCCGGGCTGCTGCTGTCGTTCCTGACCACTACTACTGCCACTGTGCATTTGCTGGCCGCCTACCTGGTCTTCGGACTCGGCTTCGGCATGCTGAACGCACCTATTACCAACGCAGCCGTCTCCGGCATGCCACGAGCCCAGGCAGGTGTAGCCGCAGCCATCGCCTCCACCAGCCGCCAGGTCGGCGCCTCACTGGGCGTCGCTGTCGCCGGCACCGTCCTCACCGCCCGCCTGGTCGGCTCGTTCGAGACAGGCTTCGTCGACGCGGCCCAGCTCTGCTGGTACATCATCGCGGGCTGCGGAGTGTTGGTGTTGGTGCTGGGGTTGATCACTACGTCCCGATGGGCCCGTCGTACGGCGGAGGACCTCGTCAGGGCTGGATGATCTCGGCCCGGACCAGTGCTTTCAGGCGGCCGCGGAGGATCTTTTGGCGGCGTTCCTCGTCGGGGAACAGGTCCAGGTAGGTGGGGCCCTTGGCGGCGAGCAGGTCGTCGTCCAGGCGTCGTACCGTGCCGGCTGGGGCCCTGTGTGTCATGGCTGCCTGTACTGCTTCGCTGTCGATACCTGTGAGGAGTTCGGTGAGCTGCTCCTCTGTGGTGACGCCGAGACGGAGCAGGATGCCCAGGATCCAGGCGTAGTGCGTGGTCTTCGCGTGCGGTGCGTCCGGGTAGCGACGGGTCAGGTACGTCGTCAGCGTGGCCGTCGTGAGGTCCAACGGCGCCTTGTCCGACGCGGTCGCGGCCAGCTCGCGGTACAGCCGGTCGATCTCGGTGAACTCGTTGTCGGCGAGCTCCATCAACGCGGCGGCCAGCAGGAACCGCCGGTCGAACTCGGGCTTGCGGTCCGGCGGGATGTCCAGCTTGTACCGGATGTCGTGCTCGAACTCGGCCCACGCGTGCTGGACCGCCGTCCGGACCTGGATCTCCATCACCAGGTTCTTCAGTACGGCGTACTCCGGCAGCTCCCGGCGGTGATCGTTCAGCCGGACCAGGTAGTGCTTGCTGGCGTACCCGAAGACGCCCTGCGCCCGGGTGTGCGCGCCCATGTCGGTGTGCTCGACGATCTCGAACTCTTCCTCGATCACCTCGCAGACCCGGTCCACCGCCTCGACCAGGAACGTGATGACGCGGGCCGCGACCAGGTCGGTGATCTGGTTCAGCGGGTCGTCGTACTTCGGTCTGCCGGGGTCGTCGGGATGCGGCTTCGACGCCTTCGCGAGGAACGACTCGGGGTCCTTGGCCCGCGCGGTGGCGGTCAGGTAGTTGATGCCTTCCTCTTCGCCGATCAGCTCGTTGATCAGCGACTCGAGCTTGCGCGCACCACCGACGTACTGCTGGTGCACCCGCTCGTACAACGCACCAGCCTGCGGAACCCACTCCACCATGGGCGGAACCCTAGTGGTCTTCAGGTCGCTCGTGGTGTCTATCGCTTTCTAGTGAATTCACTAGAAAGTTGTAGAGATCTGTCGCGACACGCTCTGCCTCGTTGATCGGTCAATCTACGGAAAACGCTAGACGACCTCATACAGTGAAAGCATGGATCCGATCCGGAATCCCTATGCGCCCGGCGCCGGTCAGCGGCCGCCTGAGCTGGCCGGACGCGACACCGAGGTGCGGCAGTTCGAGGTGGTCCTCGAACGGGTCGCGGCAGGCAGACCGGAGCGGAGCCTGGTGCTCAGCGGACTCCGGGGCGTCGGTAAGACGGTCCTGCTCAACACACTGCGTTCGCAGGCGATCAAGCGGGCGTGGGGCACCGGCAAGATCGAGGCGCGACCGGACCAGAGCATCCGGTTGCCGATCGCGCAGGCGCTGCACACCGCGATGCGGGAGCTGGGGCACCGGCACCGCGACGACGAGAAGGTCGACCAGTTCAGCGCCGTACTGAAGGCCTTTGCGTTGCGTACGGCGGCGAACGACCGGAAGGGCATCCGCTGGCACCCGCCGGTGGATGTGGCCGCCGCCAAGGGCCGGGCCGACTCCGGTGACCTGGAGATGGACCTGATCGAGCTGTTCACCGACGCCGCGGACCTGGCCGGTGACCTGACGGTCGGGGTCGGGCTGTTCATCGACGAGATGCAGGACATCAGTGCGGACGACCTGTCCGCACTGTGCGCCGCGTGTCACGAGATCTCGCAGCAGAGCGCGCCGCTGGTCGTCGTCGGCGCGGGCCTGCCGCATCTGCCCGCCGTACTGTCGGCCAGCAAGTCGTACTCCGAGCGGCTGTTCCGCTACATCCGCGTGGACCGCCTGGCGCGCGAGGCGTGCGACCGGGCGCTGATGGTGCCGGCGGAGAGCGAAGGCGTGCAGTACGACGAGGAGGCGCTGGACGAGCTGTACGCGCAGACGGACGGCTACCCGTACTTCGTCCAGGCCTTCGCGCACTCGACCTGGGACCACGCGCCGACCTCACCCATCACCATCAAGGACGTCGCCGTCGCCGGCCCCGAGGCGTCCGCCGAACTGACCGTCGGCTTCTTCGGCTCCCGCTACGAACGCGCCACCCCCGCGGAACGCGAGTACATGCGCGCCATGGCCGAACTAGGCATCGGCGTCGACGACGGCTCCGTCCCCACCGCCGAGGTCGCCAGCACCCTCAACCGCAAACCCCAGTCCCTCTCCCCCGCCCGCGACGGCCTCATCAAGAAAGGCCTCGTCTTCTCCGCCGAACGCGGCACAGTCGCCTTCACCGTCCCCCACTTCGGAAAATTCCTGCGCACCAGGACGGCTTAACGTAACCGGGGTTTCGTGCTCTGGCAGGTATCGGTAGGGTCACGTGTCATGACCACCCGGCGGAGCGGCCAGCGCGGACACACGTCTGGGCGGCGGCGGGGTGGGCGGCACAGTCGGCGGAAGTCGTACAAGGGGCAGTGGCTTGTGGTGACGGCGTTGGCGGTGCTGGGGACTGTGGTGGTGGCGCATCCGGATGTCGCGCACCGGAACAGCTTGGCGGCGCAGGCGGTTGCGGGGGTCAACGATGTCGCCAAGGAAACGCCGGTGACCTCGGTCACGCCCACGGCGACGCCGATTCCGATCGCCACGCCGACGCAGAAGTTCACCACTCCGTTGCGACCGGCACCGACCCTGACGCGCAAGCCCAAGGGTGCGAAGCCGAACGTGCTGGTGTCGACCGGGAAGCTCGCCGTGGTGCCTGGGTCCAACAAGGCGAACGGCGTGCGCGACAAGATGACGTACCGCGTGGAGATCGAGCAGGGCGTGTCGGTGAACGGCGCCGCGGTCGCGGCCGCCATCCACAAGACGCTGACGGACCCGCGCGGCTGGCAGGCGGTGCACGAGGTGAGTTTCGAGCGGACGGACCGCGTCGACGCCGACCTCCGGATCATCCTGGCCACGCCGACCCTGACCGACAAGCTCTGTCTGCCGCTCGACACCGGCGGTGAGGTCTCCTGCCGCGTCGAGGACCGCGTCGTGCTGAACGCGAAGCGGTGGCTCTACGCGATCCCGGCGTACAACGGGAACGTCGACCTGTACCGCAGCTACCTGGTCAACCACGAGGTCGGGCACGCGCTCGGCCACGGGCACTCGACCTGCACCACCCCGAAGACCCCCGCGCCGGTGATGATGCAGCAGACCAAGGGTCTGGCCGGCTGCCTGCCGAACGCCTGGCCGACGGTCAAGGCGACCTGAGAAGCTAGGTACGACGGGAGGGAGCACAGCGATGTCATCACAGGACTTCCCGACGTACGGCAGGGACGACAAGCCCGAGCAGCAGGGGTCTGGCGAGGAGCAGCACTACGCGCCACCCACGCCGTACGGCGGCGGCACGTACGGCACCGGTCAGTCGGCCCCGCCGGAGCAGTTCCCGTACGCCCCGCCAGAGGCCTACGGGACGCAGCCACCGGCGCAGGGCAACCCGGCGTACCACCAGCCCCCGATCTACCGCCCTGGCGCACCGTACGGCGCTCCGGCGAGCCCGGAGCCGCATGAGCTCCCGACGTACGGCCGCGAGCCCTCGCGTGACCCTCGTGCCGCTCGGGTCGTAGGACTGGCCGCGTTCATCGCTGCGATCTACGGGCTGCTGGTTGTCTCTGTGCAGCGCGTCGCGCTCCGGGAGATCTCGCAGGCACCGGGCTCGGCGCTCAACCACCCGCTCCGCACGGACGTGCTCGACGCGATCGGCCAGCTGCTGCTCGTGGTCGTCGGCACCGCCGCGCTCGTGATGTGGATCCGCGACGTACTGGCCCGCCACAAGGCCGGTCGCCGGCCCGACCCGGCCGAGCTGGCCGGTCTGATCCTGGTCGCGGTGTCGATCGTCCCGATCCTGGTCTGGCTGATCATGGTGCTGTCCACAGGTCTCGGCGCCAGCGACGACGCGGTCCACCGGCTGCCCACGGCGTACGGCTGGGGTGGTTTCGGCCTGCTGATCCTCGCCGTCGGCCTCTTCCTCGGGTACCGCGAGCTGAAGCCCGACGTAGCGAACCCGGTCGTCAAGGGCGCCCCGGCCAAGGCTCCCTGGGAGTGAACGCACCTGTCGTTCTCGTGCCCGGCCTGGGCCTCGGCCCGGAGTCGTACGCGCGGACGGTCGAGCACCTCGTCACGCCGTACCACGTGGTCACTCTGCCCGGGTACGGCGAACCAGCGGGCACCCGTGAGGACCTGCACCCCCGTGCCCTCGCGGTAGCCCTCGCCGGGAAGATCCGTGAGCGGTCCGTCCTGGTCGGCCACTCCGCGAGCTGCCAGATCGTCGTCGAGCTGGCCATCCGCTACCCCGAACTCGCCCACGCGCTCGTGCTCGCCGCGCCGACCGGCGACGTGCGGCTCTCGAGCTGGGTCGACCGCGCGGTCCGCCTCGTCGGCTCCGCGATCCCGGACGCGCCGAAGCTGGTCCGGATCAGTCCGCAATACGCCCGTACGACGCTCCCGTCGATCGCCCGCGCCGCGGAAGCGTCGAGGCACCACGACCTGGCCGCCGTCATGCCCCGCGTCCAGGCGCCGGTCGTCCTCGTCCGCGGCAAGCATGACCTGATGTGTACGGCGGAATGGGTCGAACGGCTCGCCGAACTCAGCCACGGCGAGGCCCGCACGCTGGACTCCGGGGCCCACATGCCGGTCGTCACGAACGGCCCGGAGCTGGCCGCTCTCATAGAACGAGCATCCGCTCTTCCGCCAAGTAGCTGACGAGTTAAACTCAGCAGCACCAACCTATGCGGGAGCTCGCACCGAGGATGCGCGGGCTGAGAGGGCGACAGCTGGGTCGCCGACCGCCTGAACCTGACCGGGTAATGCCGGCGTAGGGAGTGGGGTCACTCATGACCGATACAGCTGTTCGTCCTGCCGGTACCGACCGAGGCGCCGCTCGTCCTCACCACCGATGCGCCGCGCACGCTCGGCTTCTTCGACCAGTTCACGCTCTGGGGCAACTTCGGCATCTCGCTGTTCGGCCCGGTGACCGGTGCGCTCGTGGCGGCGTACACCGGCTCGCTCTGGCAGGGGCTGCTCGCGGTGGTCGTCGGCTGCGGCATCGGCGCGTTGGTGCTCGGTGGCGCGGCCGTGTTCGGGTCGCAGACCGGTGCGCCCGCGATGGCGAGTCTGCGTGGTCTGTTCGGCCGCCGCGGCTCGATCGCGCCGACCGTGCTGAACATCGCGCAGAACGTCGGCTGGGCGACGATGGAGATCATCGTGATCTCGCAGGCCGCCGTCGCGGTCACGAGTGAGCGGTGGCGCTGGCTGTTCGTCGTACTCGCCGGAATCATCGCCACCGCGATGGCCGTCCGTCCGCTCGGCAGCGTGAGGATCCTGCGGAAGTTCATGGTCTGGCTGGTGCTGCTCGCGTCGGTGTACCTGTTCGTGCAGGTGCTCAGCAAGCCGACGCACGCCTTGCCGCAGGACAGCGTGTTCGGCTTCTGGCCGGCGGTCGACCTGGCCGCTGCCGGGGTCGTGTCGTTCGCGCCGCTGGCCGCGGACTACACGCGGCACTCGCGCACCAACAAGGCCGCGTTCTCCGGGTCCGCACTCGGCTACGGCCTGGCGGCGATCGCGTACTACGCGCTCGGTGTCGTCGCTGTGGCGACGCTGCAGACCAACAGCGAGGACGTGATCACCGCACTGGTCACGCTGCCGGCCGGTGCGATCGCGCTGCTCGTGCTGCTGGTGGACGAGGTCGACGAGGCGTACGCGAACGTCTACTCGACCACGATGGCCGCACACAACCTGATCGGCCACATCGACCGGCGGTGGATCTCGGTCGCGATCGGCGCCCTCGCCACCGGCATCGCGCTGTTCATCGACCTGGGCAACTACACCCAGTTCCTCTACCTGATCGGCTCGGTCTTCATCCCGTTGTTCGCGGTCGCGATCGCGGACTTCTTCGTGGTCAGCAAGATGAAGTGGGACGTCTCCGGTACGGCGAAGTTCCGCTGGCAGCCGACCGTCGCGTGGCTGATCGGCTTCGTCGCGTACCAACTGGTGAACCCGGGCACCGTCTCCGGCTGGTCCCCGTTCTGGACCAACATCCAGCAGGCCCTCTTCAATCACCAGCCCGTGCCCGGTTGGCTCGGCGCGACGTACACCTCGATCATCGTCTCGATGGTCGCCGCGGTTCTGCTTCGGCCGGATCGGCCGCCGGCCGAGCGCCTAGCGGTACTCGGGGTTCTCGAAGTCGAAGCGGCAGCCGGCGTCCCATTCGGAGCGCTGGTTGCCGTGCGCAGGGATCCCGCCGGCGTCCTTCAGCATCCTTGCCAGGTGCAACAGGTTCCAGGTCATGAAGGTGGTGTTCCGGTTCGTGAAGTCGTTCTCCGGACCACCGGAGCCGGCGTCGAGGTACGACGGCCCGGGGCCGGCCGCACCGATCCAGCCGGCATCCGCCTGCGGCGGGATCGTGTACCCGAGGTGCTGCAGTGAGTAGAGGACGTTCATCGCGCAGTGCTTCACGCCGTCCTCGTTCCCGGTGATCAGGCAGCCGCCGACGCGCCCGTAGTACGCGTACTGCCCGTGCTCGTTGAGGATCGACGAGTTGCCGTACAAGCGCTCGATCACCTGCTTGGTGACCGAACTGTTGTCGCCCAGCCAGATCGGACCGGCGATCACCAGGATGTCGGCGGCCATCACCGTCTCCTGGATCGCCGGCCAGGCGTCCGTCGGCCAGCCGTGTTCGGTCATGTCCGGCCAGACGCCGGTCGCGATGTCGTGGTCGACGGCGCGGATCACGTCGACGCGCACGCCTTGTTTCTCCATGATCTTCCGGCTCACGTCCACCAGGCCCTCGGTATTGCTGGGCTCAGGTGACCGTTTCAGCGTGCAGTTGAGGAAAAGCGCTCGCAGGTCGTCGTACGTCGTCATGCTTTGAGTGTGGGTAAGCACGTGGCGGCGGCGCGAGAGTTCGGCGATTACCGCTCGCTTTCCGAACCGTGACTGGAACTGACCCGTGATCACCGTGATACTTGCGGTCATGCTGAACTCCGCACTGCGTAGTCGGGCCGAGTATGCGGAACTCGGTGCCGACGGACTGGCCGCGCGTACGTCGCCCGAGCGGGACGCGCTGATCGTCAAGGCGGTGCAGGAGCTGCTGGAGGGTCGCGAGTCGGTGCTCGACCTGTGCTGCGGGTACGGACGGGTCGCGCTGCCGCTGCGCCGCGCCGGCAAGGTCGTGCGCGGGCTCGACATCTCGCCGAACCTGCTCGAGGCCGGCCGCGCCCGGGCCGCCGAGGAAGAGCTCGCGATCGACTGGGCGATCGGTTCGATGACCGATCTGCCGTACAAGTGGGACTCGTTCGACGCGGTGATCTGCCTGTGGACGGCGTTCCACGAGCTGTTCTCCGAGGACGAGCAGATCTCGACGATCTGCGAGATCTCCCGGGTGCTGAAGCCGGGCGGGATCGCGATCATCGAAGGCCCGGTCTGGGGACCGGCGACCGCGGCCGAGATCGCCAACGGGATGCGCCAGGGCCCGGAGCACCGGATCGTCACCACCGAGCACGACGACGACCGCAGCAGCGTGCACTTCATCCACGACGAGATCAGCTACGGCCGGCTCTGCGCGGCCGCCGGAATCGACGACTACAAGGTCTACAAACGTGACTGGGGCGGTCGCCGCCGGCTGATCCTGGAGATCCACCAGCCGGCAACTTCCTGACAAGTCAACAGGAGCAGATCCCCACTCCACATTGGGGATCTGCTCCTTATTCGATCGAGTGTAAATCCATTCCCGGCAATTCCGGAAAACTCAGCTTTTTGCTTCGAGATTCAGCAAGAATCGTTTAGCGTCCAGCCCGCCGGCGTACCCGGTGAGCGCGCCGTTCGCGCCGACCACCCGGTGGCACGGCAGCACGACGCAGACCGGGTTCGCGCCCAGCGCCGTACCGACCGCGCGGGCCGCCTTGGGCTTGTCGATGTCGGAGGCAACGGTTCCGTACGTCGTCGTCGCGCCGTAGATCGTGTGCGTCGGCAGATCGTTCAGCACGAGCCGCTGGAACGGTGTCGCGAGCACCAGGTCCACCTCGACGTCGAAGGCCCGGCGGTCACCGGACAGGTACTCGTCGAGTTGCCGCCGTACGTCGTCCAGCGGCCGAGGCTGCCGTAGTACCCGCGGGGACACGGCCCGGGCGAGCCGCGTGGTCATCGTCTCCTCGTCGTCGAACGAGCTGGCGACGACCCGCCCGTGCGCGATCGCGAGCAGCATCGTCCCGATCGGGGTGTCGTGCAGCGTGTAGGCGACGTCGGCGTCGGGCAGGACGGGTGGTTTCAGGTCAGGGGTGCTGAGCCGGGTCAGCCGGCTCTCGAGATCAGTCATCGTGTACTCCGAGTTTCGTGCGCAGGGTCGCCAGCGCGTCGCTGACGAGCCGGCGCGACGCGGCGGGCGTGGTGTCCAGAGCGGCGGCCACGCCGTGGTGGTCCAGGTCGCCGACGTACTTGAGCGTGATCGCGAAGCGTTGCCGCTCCGGGAGTTGGTTGACCGCCCGCCACAGATCGGGATCCGGCCACGCCGCCGCCTCCGGCCCGTCGACCGCGACCGGCGGCGCGTCGTCCAGCGGGCGCTGCGGTTTCCGCGCCCGGTGTACGTCGGTCGCGCACCGGGCGGTGATGGTGAGGAGCCAGCTGCGCAGGTTCTTCGCCGAGGTCAGTTCCGGGTACGCCGCGTACGCCTTCTCCCAGGCGCGCTGCGCGACGTCGTCGCCGTCCTGGCCCGCCATCGCCCGCGCCAGCCTGGCGACGTCCTGCCAGTGCGTGTCGATCAGCGCCTGGAACGGCGGCAACCCGACCTTCTCCCGAATCATCACGTCAGTAGAACGCACCGACCGCCGATGGTGTGAGGGCGAGCCGGCGGCGTGTCGTCCCACCGACTGGTCGGTTTCGGACACTCGTCCCGGATGGCGAGATTGTCTAGTTCCCCGATAGACATTGATGTGAAGATAGCTGACATGACGACGACCCTCCTCACCCGCCGTCGCGTCATCGATCTGCTGCGGACGGCGAGCGCCACCTGTCGGTGACCCGTTCTCTCGCTGCCGTCTGCATGAGGCCTGTCTGATCACGCCTCTCACACACATCACCTGTGGTCCCTGCCCCGTTCCGAGGGAGAGACATGTCTGTACCTGCCCTGAATCGTCCTGCCCTGGCCGTCGTACCTGATCGTTCCGAGGAGCGGGTGGTGGACGCCGACGTCTACCGCTCCGTGTTCCGTCGCCACGCCGCCGGCGTCGTGGTGATCACCGCGGACGCCGGGCACGGCCCCGTCGGCTTCACCGCGACCTCGCTGGTCTCGATCAGCCTGCTGCCGCCGCTGGTCTCGTTCGCGATCGCGACCAGCGCCTCCAGTTGGCCGACCGTGAGTACGGCGAGCAGCGTGGTGATCAACTTCCTGTCCGCCGACCAGCACGCGATCGCCGGCCGGTTCGCCACCAGCGGGATCGACCGGTTCGCCGAACCGACCCGCTGGTCGCGGCTGGCCACCGGCGAGCCCGCGCTCGACGACGCCCCGAGCTTCCTCCGCGCACAGATCGCGCACCGTTTCGCCGTCGGCGACCACTACCTGGTCGTCGCCCGCCTCGCCACCCACACCGAACGTCGTGAGCACGAGCCGCTGCTCTACCACGACGGCCGCTACGCGAAAGCACACCATGTCTAGAAAACGCCTCTTCTCCGCCCTCGCCCTGCTCGCGCTCGTCACCGGTTGCGGCAGTAACGCCGCCGCGGACGGCGCCGCCAAGCTCTCGCTGGACGCTGCGCTCCCGACCACGGTCCCGGACGGCGCCAAGATCGTCGTCGGCGATCCCGCCACCGAGGTCGCGCTGAAGCTCTCGGGCCAGTACGACAAGGTCTCGAAGTACGTCCAGTTCGCCAACCTGAGCGGTGGTCCGCAGACCACCGAGGCGTTCCGGGCGCACGCGCTCGACCTCGGCTCGGTCGCCGAGATCCCGTCGATCCACGCGACCTGGACCGGTCTGCACGTCAAGATCGTCGCCTCCAAGTTCCGGCAGGACCCGATCGGCCACCCGATCTACAAGCTCGGCATCGCGCCGGGGGTTTCGGTGAAGACGCTCGGCGACCTGCGCGACAAGAAGATCGCCTACAGCCCGGGGCAGGCGCAGGGCGCGCTGATCCTGAAGGTGCTGAAGAAGGCCGGGCTGACCAAGGAGGACGTCAAGCTGGTCGAGCTGCCCAGCACCGGTGACGTCTACACGCAGGCCCTCGCCGGCAAGCAGGTCGACGTCGCGCCGATCGGCGGCGTACAGATCAAGCGGTACCTGGCGAAGTACGGCAAGGACGGCGCCAGCACGATCGACCACGGCCTGCGCGACGACGCCGGCCACCTCTACGGTCCGGTCGAGTCCCTCGAGGACCCGGCGAAAGCCGCCGCGATCCGCGCGTACGTCGCCGCGTGGGGCGTCGCGCAGGACTGGATCGACAAGCACCCCAAGGAATGGATCCAGGGGTACTACGTGAAGGACCAGGGGCTGAGCGCCGCCGACGGGCAGTGGCTGGTCGACAACGCCGGTCACCCGGACATCCCGGCGGACTGGAGCGACGCGATCGAGCGTCAGCAGCAGACCATCGAGCTGCTCGCCAAGGAGACCGGCAACAAGGTGATCCAGGCCAAGGACCTGTACGACCTGCGGTTCCAGACCGTCGCCGCGGACGCGATCAAGGGAGGCGCCAAATGAGTGCGACCACGCTGCCCGGACTGCGGTCGCGGACGGCACCGGCCCCCGTCGTACGGCGCCGGCGGCTCGGCCCCGGGAAGCCGATCAGGTTCGGGGCCGCGATCGGACCGGTGCTGCTGCTGGTGATCTGGAGCATCGGATCCGCCACCGGTTGGATCGACCAACGAGTACTGTCCGCGCCGTGGACCGTGGTGACCACGGCCGGCGACCTGATCGCCGACGGCCGCCTGCAGTCGAACCTGTGGACGTCCGCGCAGCGGGCCCTCATCGGTCTCGCGCTCGGCATCGTCCTGGGCGTGGCGCTCGCGCTGATCTCCGGCCTGTCCCGGCTCGGTGAGGCGGTCCTCGACGGGCCGATCCAGATCAAGCGCGCGATCCCGTCGCTGGCGCTGCTGCCGCTGCTGATCCTCTGGCTCGGTATCGGCGAGTCGATGAAGATCGTCACCATCCTGCTCGGGGTGTTCGTGCCGATCTACATCCACACCCACAACGGCCTGCGCACCATCGACAGCCGGTACGTCGAACTCGCGCAGACCGTCGGACTGTCGCAGTGGGAGTTCATCCGCCGCGTGGTCCTGCCGGGCGCACTGCCCGGATTCCTGCTCGGTCTGCGGTTCGCGGTCACCGGCGCGTGGTTGTCGCTGGTCGTCGTCGAGCAGATCAACTCCACCAGCGGCATCGGCTACATGATGGAGCTGGCCCGCACGTACGGGCAGACCGACATCATCATCGTCGGCCTGGTCGTGTACGGCATCCTCGGCCTGCTGTCCGACGCGGTCGTCCGCCTGATCCAGAGGAGGGCCTTGTCATGGCGACGAACGTTGGCCTCGTAACCGTTCAGGTCCGCGACCTGGTACGCCGGTACGACGACCGCGCCGTCCTGGACGGAGTGGACCTGGACATCGAACCGGGTGAGTTCGTCGCCCTGCTGGGCAAGAGCGGATCCGGCAAGAGCACGCTGCTGCGGGCCCTGGCCGGCCTGGATCACGACGTCGACGGATCCGGTGAGCTCGCCGTACCGGAGAACGTCTCGGTCGTCTTCCAGGACTCCCGGTTGTTGCCGTGGGCAAGAGTGCACGAGAACGTCGTGCTCGGTCTGAGCGGTGCGGACGAGCGCGGGCGGCAGAGCCTCGAGGAAGTCGGGTTGGCCGGCCGGGAGAAGGCCTGGCCGAACGAGTTGTCCGGTGGTGAGCAGCAGCGGGTCGCGTTGGCGCGGTCGCTGGTGCGGGAACCGGAGCTGTTGCTCGCCGACGAGCCGTTCGGGGCGCTGGATGCCCTGACCCGGTTGAAGATGCACGTGTTGCTGCGGAAGTTGTGCGCGGCGCATCAACCCGCCGTACTCCTGGTGACGCACGACGTCGACGAGGCGATCGTGCTGGCCGATCGGGTGATCGTGCTCGACGCCGGCCGGATCGTCGCCGAGGAGACCATCACGTTGCCGGCGCCGCGGAGTGCGGCCGATCCAGGATTCGCCGCGGTCCGTTCGCGGCTTCTCGACGCCTTGGGAGTTTCGGTATGAGTAGGCTGAACAGGCAACTGCACCTGAACGCGTTCCTGATGAGCACCGGGCACCACGAGGCGTCCTGGCGGCTGCCGGAGAGCGATCCGTTCGCGAACACCTCGGTGGCGCACTACCAGGCCCTGGCGCAGCTGGCCGAGCGCGGCAAGTTCGACTCGATCTTCTTCGCGGACTCGCCGGTGCTGTTCGGCAACGTCGGGCGGCGGCCGGCCGGTTCGCTGGAGCCGACCGTGCTGCTCACCGCGATCGCGGCCGCCACCTCGCGGATCGGGCTGATCGCCACCGCGTCCACGACGTACAACGAGCCGTACAACCTGGCGCGGCGGTTCGCCAGCGTGGACCACGTGAGCGGCGGGCGTGCGGGCTGGAACGTGGTCACGACCGCTGGGCCGGAGGCCGCGAAGAACTTCAACCTCGCCGATCAGCCGGCGCATGCCGAGCGGTACGAGCGCGCGGCGGAGTTCCTCGAGGTCGCGTACAAGCTCTGGGACTCGTGGCAGGACGATGCCGCGATCGCGGACAAGGCAGAGGGCGTCTGGGCGGTCCAGGAGCGGGTGCAGCCGATCGACCACGTCGGCCGGCACTTCCAGGTCCGCGGGCCGCTGAACCTGCCGCGGTCGCCGCAGGGGCACCCGCTGATCGTGCAGGCCGGCTCGTCCGAGGACGGCAAGGGGCTGGCGGCGCGGTACGCCGAGGCGGTGTTCACCGCGCAGCAGACGCTGGAGGACGCGCAGGACTTCTACCGGGACCTGAAGGCGCGTACGGCGGCGCTCGGGCGGGACCCGGAGACGATCAAGATCCTGCCGGGGATCGTGCCGGTGATCGGGTCCACGGTCGAGGAGGCGCAGCGCCTGGAGCGGCAGCTGGACGAGCTGATCCGGCCGGAGTACGCGCGGCTTGCAGCTGGCGAAGACGCTGCGGGTCGACCCCGAGGACCTGCCGTTCGACCAGCAGCTCCCGGCGGACCTGCCCGACGAGGACGAGATCGAGGGCGCGAAGAGCCGGTACACGCTGATCGTGACGCTCGCCCGGCGCGAGAACCTGACCGTTCGCGAGCTGATCGGCCGGCTCGGCGGCGGGCGCGGGCACCGCACGTTCACCGGTACGCCGGAGCAGGTCGCGGACGCGATCCAGCAGTGGTTCGAGGCCGGTGCGGCCGACGGCTTCAACGTCATGCCGCCGGTGCTCCCGTCCGGCCTCACGACGTTCGTGGACGAGGTGATCCCGATCCTGCAGGCACGTGGCCTGTTCCGGACCGAGTACACCGGCACGACGCTGCGCGAGCACTACGGCCTGGCGCGGCCGGCCGGCCGGACTCCTCAGCTGCAGGAAGCGACTGCCTGAGGTCGTTGAGGGTCCCGTCAGGTGGCGGGACCCTCATCTCACCCTCAACTCACTCGTACGACGAGCTTCCCGACCGCCTTGCCGTCCTGCATGATGCGGTGCGCCTCGCCGATCTCGTCCATCGTGAAGACGCGGTCGATCCGGATCGGGAGCTTGCCGGCCGCGACCAGGTCGACGTACCGCTGGAACGCGGCCGCGGGCAGGTCCGAGCTCTCGCCGCCGTACGCCGTCAGCCGGACACCGTTCGGGAGGTATCCGATCGGGTAGAAGTCCGGAATCGTCCAGGAGTCGCTGAGCATTCCGGTGAAACACACCGTGCCGTGCACCGCGGTCGCCCGGAGCGTGTCCGGCAGGACATTCGTCCCGACCAGTTCGAGGGCCGCGTGCACGCCGCTCGGGAGAATCTCCCGGACCTTTTCCGCGACGTTGCCGTCGTCAACGATCGGATGGTCGACACCGAGTTCCCGCAGTACGTCGACGCGCTGCGGATTGCGCGTCGTCGAGAACACGGTCAGCCCGTGTTCCTTCGCCAGTACGGCGGCTGCCACGCCGACGGACGACGTACCGCCGCGGACCAGCAACGCCTGCCCTGGCTCGATCCCGAGGCCGGTGTGGAGCGAGCCGTGTGCGGTCTGCAGCATCTCGGGCAGCGCGCCGAGGGTCGCCCAGTCGAGGTCGGTGGTCACCGGGATCACCGACGCCGCCGGTACGACGGTGTACTCGGCGTACCCACCGTCGTACTCGCGGCCCATCCCGCCCATCATCGCGACCACCTGCTGCCCCGGTGCGAACTCGCCGCCCGGCGCCAGATCGACCGTCCCGGCCGCCTCGATCCCGGGGATCACCGGGAACCGCGCGTTCGACGCGAGGCCCGCGCGCAGGTGGTACTCCGACCGATTCAGGCCGAACGCCTCCACCTTGATCCGCACCCACCCCGGCGCCGGCTCCGGCACCGCCACCCGCCGCACCCGAAGCTCTTCAGGCTCCACCGGCCCGTCCAGCACAATCGCCCGCATGTCCATGTCGGCAATCTTGCACGACCATGTGAAAGAGTTTCTTCCATGGGGAAGCTCCCACGGGTGGTCGCGCACCGCGGTGCCAGCGACGTAAACCCCGAACACACGCTGGCGGCGTACCAACGAGCGATCGACGTCGGCGCGGACGGGCTCGAGTGTGACGTCCGGCTGACCGCCGACGGCCATCTGGTCTGCGTCCACGACCGCCGGATCGAGCGCACCTCGAACGGGCGCGGAGTGCTGTCCACGATGAGCCTCGAAGAGCTGGAGAAGTACGACTGGGGCTCCTGGAAGCGTCCGTGGGCCGAGCTCGACGACGAGGCCGAACTGCCCGGTCTCGACGTCCGGAAGGTGCTCACGCTCGACACGCTGCTCGCGACCGTGCGGGACGCGGGCCGGCCGGTCGAGCTGGCGATCGAGACCAAGCACCCGACCCGGTACGCCGGGCTGGTCGAGCGGCGCCTGATCGAGGCCCTCGACCGCTTCGGCTGGGCGCACCCGAAGGTCGGAACGGAGTCGCCGGCCCGGGTGATGAGCTTCTCCTGGCTCTCCCTGCGCCGGATGCGTACGGCGGCGCCCGGCCTGCGCACCGTCCTGCTGATGGACCGCGTCCCACTGCGCTTCCGCGACGGCTCGCTACCGACCGGGGTTTCGTACGCCGGACCGAGCCTGGAGATCGTCAGCGCGCACCCTGAGTACGTCGATCGCGCGCACAAACACGGACATCAGGTCCATGTTTGGACCGTGAACGCCGAGAACGACATCCGGCACTGCCGCGAGATCGGTGTCGACGCGGTGATCAGCGACCGTCCCGACGTCGCGTTGCGGGTCCTCGCCGAAGGGCCGGAAGCAGTAGGACGTCGTACCTGACCTGCGGGTTTGTGACACTCCGGGACCACTGTGTGTGGCTTGTGTCACGCAGGTCTGGATACGTAACCAGGCGAATGCGGGCGGTTATTGCAACGTTCAATACCGTCGATTTCATCACGGTTTCCCGGCGTTTAGGCGTGAACTTCGCTCCTCTTTGTAACGGAATATCCGCAGGTGTTTTCCGAACCAGGATCGTGGGGACAAGTTCCTATGGCTGAACCGATCATCGAGGAGACCCTGCTTGTCCTCTGCGACCCTGCCCGCCGACGTGAGCGTTGTGGACGTCGTACTGCCGCATGAAGTGTCCGCGGTAGCGGATGCCCGACGCCGTCTGGCCGCCTACCTGAAGCGCTACCAGGTCACCGATGCCGCGTGCGACGACGCGCAATTGGTGCTCTCGGAGCTGCTCTCCAACGCCATCCGGTACGCCCCTCCGCTGCCGGCCGGTGAGGTGCGGGCCGCGTGGTGGATCGACCGGGCCGGGATCCATGTCGAGGTGACCGACGGTCGCGGCGACACCGAGCCGCAGCGAATCAGTGATCCGCACCCGGAGTCGATCGGCGGCCGCGGCCTGGCCATCGTCGAGATCCTCACCTCCAGCTGGGACGTCCGCACCGCCGCCCGCCACCGCACGGTCCACGCGATCGTCCCGAGCTAGTTCGCCCTCGACCGCTCCCGGGCTGCAAGACTGCGGGGTTATGGGAAAGAAGTCGCGGCAGCGCGCGAAGAACACGACGACGACCGTCACGCTCGACCCGGCCGATCTGGTGGATGTCGGCCCGCGGGAACCTTGCCCCTGCGGTTCGGGCAAGCGGTTCAAGCAGTGCCACGGCAAGGACCGGGCACAGGCCGCCGACGCCTTCGTGGTGCGGCCGTTCGAGGGTCTGCCGTCGGAGTGCGACCTGATCGCGTTCCGCGAGATCGTCCCGTCCGGCACCGTGCAGGTCGAGCTGACGGGTGAGAACGCCGGCAAGGTGATCAACCTGGTCACCCTGCTGCCGATGGCGATGCCGGGCGTGGTGCGCGACGACGAGACGATCTGGATCGGCATGCAGACGCACGCCTCCTCCGGCGACCCGAGCCGCGACCTCGGCCACGCGATCACCACCGCGCTGCGGACCGACCCGGGCCACCCGGTCCAGGTCGGCGACCTGATGAAGGACGGCCCGCGGCTGCAGGACCTGATCGACACCAGCAAGCCGATCGAGATCAAGGTCCACGAAGGCTTCGAGTACTGGGTCGGCGAGAACGTCGAGGACCCGACCGGTGAGGTCGCGGCCGGCCTCGAGCGCGCGAACGCCGCGGCTGCTCCGACGGTCCGGCTGGAGTCGGTCGAGGCGGCGTACTGGACGAAGATCGGCGAGCGCATCTACCTGCGCTGGGTCATGCCGCACACCGAGGACACCCTGCTCGACGCCCTCGCTCGGCTGCACGCCGCCGGTGGATCCGCGCTGATCGACGGCAGCCGCCTGATCGGCTCCTTCCGCGCCCTCGGCGTCCTCGCGCCGGTCTGGGAGCTGCCCGCCGGCACCGAGGCCGCCGACGTCGAGAAGCCAGCCGCGGACTTCGCCACCGCCCTCGAGAAGGCCCTCGCCACCGAAGCACCGCTGAGCACCGAGGAGCGCGCCGCCCGCGCCGGCCTCGCCAGCCGCCAGCTCACCATCCGCTGAACAGCAGAACGCCCGGCTGAATCATCAGCCGGGCGTTTCTGTTCACTCAGAGTGGTCTAGGCCATGATCGTTAAAATCCGCCCAGTACGTGGACGGCCCAAGTCCTGCTGACGGGGGAGCAACAGGGCCTGGGCCTAGGCATGAAGAGTACTCAGGATGGTGGTCGGCCACAAGCCCCGATTTCACTCCGCGTGTCGTAGGGCTCACGTAGCCACAGGTGCACGCAGTACCGGGCACGACATACACCGCGGCCCGCCGCGTCCGGAGCCGAGTTCGGAGCCGGAGATCCGGATGACCTCGATCCCGGACTCCTCGAGCCGGGCGTTGGTCTCGACAGTCCGCTCGTACGCGATGCACACCCGCGGCGCCAGGGCCAGGGTGTTGTTCCCGTCGTCCCACTGCTCCCGCTCGGCCGTCACCGGGTCCAGGCCGGTGTCGATCCGCCGCAGCGTGTCGATACCGAGCGCCTTGGCTGCCGCGACCAGGAACGGCTCCGGCTCGGCGACGTGCAGTTGGTCGCCGTCGGTCGTGACCGCGAGCGCCCGCATCTCCTCCGCCATGTTCGGGTACATCAGCACGGCGTCGGTGTCGACCATCGTGCAGACGGTGTCCAGGTGCATCGTCGCGCGCTGCTGAGCGATCGGTACGGCGAGAACGGTGTGCGCGAGGCCCTTCGTGAAGACCCGCCGCGCCAGCCGCTCCACACCGGCCGGTGTGGTCCGCTCCCCGACCCCGACCGCGAGTACGCCGGGACCGAGCGCGAGCACGTCGCCGCCCTCGACATGCTCCAGCTGGTGGTCGTACACCTTGTCGGCCCCCGCGAACCGCGGGTGGAACGTGTAGATCAGTTCGGTCAGTTGTGTCTCGCGGACCCGGGCCGGCATCGCCAGCGAGGTGACGGCGACCGAGTCCCGGATCCAGACGCTCGAGTCGCGGGTGAACAGCAGGTTCGGCAGGGGGTCGATCAGGAAGTCCTCGTGCGCCAGGAGCGACGTCACGAGCCCGCCCGCGTGCACCTCGTCGTTGCGTACGCCGGCCATCAGCGCCTCTGCCAGCGCAGCCGCATCCAGGTCGCTGAGTGACGCCTGCAGGTAGTCGCGGAGGGTGTCGCCCAGGCGCAGGTCCTCGGTCGCGCCGGTGACCGCCTGGGCGCGGGCCTCGGGATTGTTGAGCGACTCCGTCAGCAGCTCGCCGAGGTACAGCACCTCGATGTCGCGGTCGCGGAGCGCCTGGGCGAACGCGTCGTGCTCGTCCTGCGCCCGCCCGACCCAGGGGATGCCGTCGAACAGCAGTTTGTCGTTGTTCCGCGGAGTCAGCCGCCGGAGCTCGTTGCCCGGCCGGTGCAGCATCACCGTCCGCAGCGGACCGACCTCACTGTCGACGCCGTACGCCGCACTGTCCTGTCGCGTCTCGGTCATCCGTCCGCCCTTCGCTTGGCCGTGCCCACCACGCTACGACAACCTGACTAATGTGTCTGATTGTCCGACAATATGCGCGAGATGGCCAATCGGGGCTCAGGAGCGGACGCGGTCGTAGAGGAGGCAGAGGGCGCCGGACTCGGTCGGGGTCGAGTCGGTCAGCTTCCACGACGTGGCCGGCAGCCCGTCCTCGAACAGCCGGGACCCGCCGCCGACCAGCTCGGGGTCGAGGCTGATGCTCAGCCGGTCGATCTCGTCGGCCGCCAGCAGGGCGCGGATCACGCTCGAGCTGGCCAGCACGACGATATCGCCGCCGTCCTGCTCACGCAGCTGCTTGACCACGTCCGCGGG
The DNA here is from genome assembly GCA_963822475.1 of uncultured Actinomycetota bacterium. Taxonomy (GTDB): domain Bacteria; phylum Actinomycetota; class Actinomycetes; order Propionibacteriales; family Kribbellaceae; genus Kribbella. The sequence continues at coordinate 685,865 of CAWGHT010000003.1, read as the reverse complement.
CTCGCCGTCGGCGATCCGGGAGTTCTGCCACGGCGCCTCGGTCAGCGTCGTCGAGAAGACCACCTTCTCGGTCTCGTTCAGCCAGCGGGAGAAGGCCCGGTCCTGCGGCGCCGCGTTCTCGTCGTCGGCCACCGCCGGCCAGAAGCCGCCGAAGCCCTCGTAGTTCTTCCGGCCGAGCAGTGCCGTGGTGGCCGGCCCGGTCACCCGGATCATGTGGTCCCGGGCGCCCTCGGTGATCGCATGCGGAACGATCCAGCTCATGTCGTAGTCGCCACCGGCGCCGTTCACCCGGCCGTCGAGCGAGAGCGAGATGTTGGCGGTCACTGTGCGGGTCATTTCAGTACCTCTTCCGTTCGTGTTTTCCCTGACACCGGAAATCCTGCCGCCGCGGCCGCCCCGGAACATCTGCCACCTGGCCGATATCCACCAGCCGCCTGGCTGAGGCGGACCGTCGTACGAAAGGACGAATATCCACAGCCGGGTGGCAGCTGACGCGGTCGATCGGCTGGAGAGGAACTAGGCTGCGGTGCTGTGCCCGATGAAGACCAGTCCCACGAACCGTTCGAGCGTGCCGTCGCCTGCGTGATCCCGGCGAAGGACGAGGCCGACCGGATCGCGGCGACCGTGGACGCGGTGCACAAGCTCATCGGGGTCGACCTGGTCGTGGTCGTCGACGACGGCTCCACGGACGGTACGACGGAAGCGGCCGAGCGGGCCGGTGCGGTCGTCGTACGGCACGAGCGCAACCGCGGGAAGGCCGCCGCGATGGAGACCGGCGCGGCCGCCGTCGCGGAGCGTGACGGCGCCCGGCCGCGGCACCTGCTGTTCCTCGACGCCGACCTGACCGACACCGCGGCCGGGGCGGGTCCGCTGATCGAGCCGGTGCAGACCGGCCGCGCGGACATGACCATCGGGACGTTGCCGGCGCAGGTCCGGGCCGACGGGTCGAAGGCCGGCGGTCACGGGTTCGTGGTCCGGCTGGCGCGGGCCGGGATCCAGGAGGCGACCGGCTGGGCGCCGGAGCAGCCGTTGTCCGGGCAGCGCTGCATCACCCGGGCCGCGTTCGACTCCGCCGCACCGCTGGCTGCCGGGTTCGGGGTCGAGACCGCGCTGACGATCGACCTGGGCCGGAAGGGTTTCCGGATCCTGGAGGTGCCGATCGAGGTCCGGCACCGCGCGACCGGGACGGATCTGCGCGGACAGCTGCACCGCGCGAAGCAGTACCTGCACGTCCGGCGTGCGCTCGCCGCTCGCAGTGCGCTGCCCGCGGACGGTGGTGGGCCGTCGCTGCGGAGTCTCTTCCCGCGGAGACTGCGCAATGAGCACTGAGCTCGGCCTGAAGTACGGCCGTCGGGCTGTCGCTCTCTATCTGGCCTGTACGGCGCTGATCGTCGCGGTCGGCCTGCTCGGTCCGTCCGTGGTCGTGCTGACGCTGACGAACCGGCACGCGTGGCTCCCGTCGTACTGGTTCGACTCCAAGCCGAACGACTGGCTGGTGTCGGTGATGATCTACGTCGCGATCGCACTCGGCGGGTACGGCGTTTACCTTGCCACCAAGGCGTTGAAGCACGGCTGGGCGCCGCGCGTCGACCGGTTGATTGCCTTGGGCATCGGTACGACGGCGGCGGTCACGGTGGTGCCGCCGATGGCCTCGGGCGATGTGCTGATCTACGCGGCGTACGGGCGGATCATGGCGCTCGGCGGCGACCCGTACACGGCCTCGCCGGCGGACACCATCCGGCTCGGGTACGACCCGGTCATCACCGCGACCGAGCGCCCGTGGCAGGGCGCGCGCAGCGTGTACGGGCCGATCGCGACGTGGATCCAGTGGCTGTCCTCGGTGATCGGCGGCAACTCCGCGCAGCTCACCGTGTGGATGCTCCAGTTGTCGGTCGCGATCAGCTTGGTCGTCACCGGGCTGCTGCTGGTCAAGCTGGTCGGCAAGGACCTGCCGGCCAAGCGGCGGGTGATCATGCTCAGCCTCGCCAACCCGCTGCTGCTGTGGTCGGTGCTGGCCGGTGCGCACAACGACGCGATCGCGGTGATGTTCGCGGTGATCGCGCTGGTGCTGTTCCGGCGGCACGTGTTCCTGGCCGGCATTCTGATCGGCGTCGCGGGCTGCACCAAGCTGTCGATCGGCCTGGTCGGCGTCGCGATGCTGTGGGCGCTCCGTGCCGACCGTCGTAAGTGCCTGTACTTCTGCGGTGGCGGCGCGCTCGCGATGGGCGGGCTGTACGCCATCGTCGGGCTGCAGGCGTTCCAGCAGGCACGCTCGCAGACGTCGTTCATCTCCACCGGTACGCCGCACAAGGTCCTGCTGAGCTTCTTCACCCTGTTCCTGCCGAACGGCCTGGTGCGGACCGTCCTGGCGATCCTCGCCTGGGCCGGCCTGATCGTGGTCGCGATCCTGCTGACGCAGGTGTTCCCGAAGTCGTTGGTGCCGCAAACGCATCCGGACGACCCGACACCGGCCGCGATCCGCTACACCGCGATCTACGCGATCGCCTGGGTGCTGACCGCGATGTACTCGCTGCCCTGGTACGACGTGATCGCCTGGGTCGCCCTCGCCGCGGTCGCGGCGTCCAAGGTCGACGGCCTGATGGTCGTCCGTACGACGATGCTCGCGATCGCGTACGTCCCCGGGCGAGATCCGCACGCGCGCCAGGTCGCCGCGAGCCTGTCGGACTCCCTCGAGTTCTTCAGTGCCCGCCTCCGCGACACCATCTGCCCGGCGATCGAGCTGGCCGTCCTGATCGGCCTGATCGTCTGGGCCCGCCGCAACGGCGCCCAGTGGTGGCCGTACGACTGGCCCCGCCGCAAACAGAAGGCCGTCGCGGAGAACGCCGAAGCGCACTAACTCCAGAGGTCGTGGCCCGCTGCGATCGCCTTGGCGAGGATCGACTTCACCGGCTTCTTCAGGACGTTCGCGGCCGCGGCCACGTCGTCGTACTCCGGCTGCACGTTGATCACCTGACCGCCGTACCGCGCGATCTTCACGTGGATCGACTGGCCCTCGACGTCGACCGTGGCGAACTCGCGGTCCGCGGCGTGCTTGCGGATCCCGAACTCACGCAGACCGATCGCCGAGGTCTCGGACAGGATCACCGCCCGGACCGTCTCGGCGTTCGCGCCGCCGACCAGGACCGACAGCGTGTGCGCCGGACGGCCCTTCTTCATCAGGATCGGGGTCAGCCACGCGTCGGCAGCGCCGGCCTCCATCAGCCGCGCCAGCACCTGCGGCCAGATCCGCGGGTCGAGGTCGTCGACGTTGGTCTCGTAGACGAGCTCGGTGGCCAATTCGTCGGCTGACGCACCGATCACCACGCGCAGGATGTTCGGCACCTCGACCGGGTCCCGGCCGCCCGCTCCGACACCGGTCTGCTCGATCCGCATCGGCGGCAGCGGGCCGAAGTCGTCCGCGAGGCTCGCCAGCAGGGCCGCGCCGGTCGGCGTCGTCATCTCGTACGGCGCTGGGCCGCCGGTGACCGGTGCTTCGGCCTCGGACACCAGGTGGAGGACCGCGGGACCCGGGATCGGGATGCCGCCGTGCTGACCGCGCACCTGACCTCCACCGCCCAGCACGATCGTCGAGACCACGATGCGATCGAGATCGAGCGAGACCGACGCGGCGGCTACTCCGACGATGTCCGCGATCGCGTCGAGTGCGCCGACTTCGTGGAAGTGCACGGTGTCCGGCTCCACCCCGTGAGCGGCCGCCTCCGCGCGGGCCAGACGCCCGAAAGTATCCAGCGCACGAGCCCGAACCGCATCGTCGAGCCGAGCCTCCTCCAGCAACCGCCGAACCTCAGCCCAGGCCCGAGTAGGCCCATGCCCAGCCCCATCACTGTGCCCATGCCCGTGCCCCGCAGCATCGTCATGACCATGCCCGTGACCGTGGCCCTGTCCGGCCTCCGGGAGGTTTTCCGGGTGGGGTTCGCCGTTGACCTCGACCGTGGCTTTGGTGGCGGCGATCTGGTGGCGAGCGGTCTGCCTGACGCTGACGGACAACGACGGGTCGACAGCAGCGACCGCCGCATTCACCGCGTTCAAGTCAGCACCAGCCGACAGGAACGCGCCCAAGAGCATGTCACCAGAGGCGCCGGCCGAGCAGTCGATCCAAGCGACCCTCATCACGCCTCCTTCGTCTCACGAGGAGCCGACTGCCGCGCCACGCGTGCCGCGAACACCCCGGCCCCGAACCCGTTGTCGATGTTCACAACCGACACCCCAGGCGCGCACGAGTTCAGCATCCCGAGCAGCGCAGCCAGTCCACCGAACGAGGCGCCGTACCCGACCGACGTAGGCACCGCCACCAGCGGCACCCCGACCAGTCCGCCGACGACGCTCGGCAACGCGCCTTCCATCCCAGCAACCACGATCAGGCAGTCCGCCGCGTCGAGCCGCTCCCGCACCCCGAGGATCCGGTGCAGCCCGGCGACGCCCACGTCCGTGATGACATCCACCCCGGCCCCGAACACGCGAGCCGTCGTCGCCGCCTCAGCAGCTACCGGAGCGTCCGACGTACCGGCCGCCACGACGGCGACAGTTCCCCGTAGCGCCGGCGGCTCGCCGAGCACCGCCGTACGGCCGACCGGGTCCACCTCGGCATCCGGCAGAGCCGCGGTCACCGCCGCTTGGGCCTCGTCCGTCAGCCGGGTCGCCAGTACGGCGTGACCGGGATGCGTGGCGTGCAGGGTCCGCAGCAGTTCCACGACCTGAGACGGTGTCTTGCCCGCGCCGTAGACGACTTCGGCGTCTCCCGTGCGCCCGAGCCGGTCGGTGTCGAGCCGTGCGTAGCCGAGGTCGTGGACGCCCGGTTGTGGGCCCTGATCAGGCAAATGTGTCACGCCGTGAATCTACGTTGCCCCGGCCCGAGGTACCGCATCCGTCCCCGGCCGCGCACGCTGTGCGATCACCTGAACACTCAGGCATAACACCCGATGCCTTAGGCTCTCGTGCTGTGTCTTCGACGTTAGCCGGTGCCTTCGGGGTCGCCGCCCTCTTCGTGGCGGTGCTTGCCCTGGTGTTCGCGATCCAGGCCCTCCGGGCCCGGACGGTCTCGTCGGACCAGGTCACACCCGCCGCACTCCCCGAGCCGGAACCCCAACCGGCCCAGCCGGAAGCCAAACCCGGCACCGTGAAGTCGGAGCTGCGCAAACTGGGCAAGGACCTCGAAGTCACCCGCGGCGAACTCAAGGAAACCCTGCAGCACCTCGCCGTCGTCCGGTACGACGCCTTCGGCGAAACCGGCGGCAAACTCTCCTGGTCGATGGCCATCCTCGACGACAACGGCGACGGCGTAGTCCTCACCTCGATCAACAGCCGAGCCGACGCCCGCACCTACGCCAAAGAAATCAAGTCCTTCACCAGCGAATCCAAACTCTCCCCCGAAGAAGAAGAGTCCCTCGAAACCCTCCGCAAGGAGTCCGAGCAGCCCTAGCGGCGCTTCGGGACTCGGGCGGTGAGGGCTCCGGGTTCTATTTCGGTGGTGAGGGAGCGGCCGGGGCCAATGGGGTCGCCGTCGAGTTGGCGTTGGACGTCTACGGCGGCGACGAGCTCGACCTTGCGGCCGGTGAAGCGTTCCAGGTACATGTCGGCGCGGTTGGTGCGGGTCAGGAGGCGCCAGACGACGATCGGCCACTGGGTCACGCGTCGCGGGGCGATGACCACGACGTCGAGGAGTCCGTCGTCGGGGCGGGCGTCGGGGAGCAGGGGGATGTTGGCCTGCAGCATGCCGACGTTGCCGATGACGACCGTCCGGACGCGGCGTTCGATGGGTTCGGCGTCGTCGATGGTGATCTGGACGCGGACCGACGGGTGGTTGATGTTCTTCGCCGCCGACACCAGGTACGCCGTCCAGCCGATCTGCTTCTTCAGGTGCGGCGGGGCGTCGGACATGATCGCGGCGTCCAGCCCGAGCCCGGCCATCACCGCGAACCGGTCGGTGTCGAGCTCGTCACCGTGGACCCGGACCAGATCGATCCGCCGGTCCCGGCCTTCGAGGATCCGCTCCAGCGCGTCGTCCAGGTCGAGCGGGATGTGCAGGTTGCGCGCCAGCAGGTTCCCGGTGCCGGCCGGGATCACGCCGACCGGGATCCCGGTGTGCGCGAGCGCCGAGCACACCACCCGGACCGTACCGTCCCCGCCCGCGACCAGCACCAGATCGGACTCGTTCTCGATCGCCAGCTTCGCCATCGCGTTCCCGGCGTCGTCGACGCGGGTCTCCAGCCAGAGCGGATCGTCGTACCCACGGACCGCGAGCGCCCGCGTCACCTTCCGCCGGAACGCCACGCCGTCGCCGACCTTGATCGGGTTCACGATGACCGCTGCCCGTGGCGGAGCCGTCGTATCGTCGCCGTCCGACGGGGTACGCCGCCGGCGCCGCCGCAGCCCCGGCCGGAGGCCGAACCCGATCGATGTAGCGGTCAGGATCGCCAGCCCGAGCGCCCACCCGCCGAGTACGTCGGACACGTAGTGGACGTTCAGCGCGATCCGGTCGGCCGACGCGATCCACACCACCGCGATCACCGGCAGCAGCACCAGCAGCCGGAACCGCCGCCGCCAGCCCCGCACCGACGGCAGCACGACCCCGAGCGCGCCGGCCATCACGAACGCGGCCGTCGCGTGACTGGACACGTACGAGAACCCGTCGTTCTCGACCAGCATCAGCGCCGGCCGCTCCCGCCCGAAGATCGCCTTGACCGCCTGCACCAGGCCCAGCTCGGCGCCGGCAGACGTGAGCAGCCAGATGGTCAGCAGCCGGGCCCGGCGATGCCACAGGTACGCCGCGACGACCACGATCACCGCCCGCGACGTCCACGGCAGCACGACCGCCCCGACCACCTGCCAGAAGTCCACGACACTCTCGTGCGCGGCGCCGTACGACGCGGCTCGAGCGGCGACCGACTGGTCCCAGCGGGCCAGCGGCGGCCAGTGCCCGAACACGAGCACCGTGATCACCGTGAACGGCAGCGCACCCAGCACGACCGTGAGCACACGGCCGACCGGACTGGGTGGGTGGTGGTTCATTGCCCGCTCAGATCCCCCTCGATGGTCACGTGTACCAAGACCATCATCCCGAATAGACTTCGCCGGTTCTGACACGCCCCGATACCCTCAGGGTGTGATTGACGCGAAACTGCTCCGTGAGACCCCTGATGTCGTGCGCGCCGCCCTGACCAAGCGCGGCGAGAGTACGGACCTGGTCGACCAGATCCTGGTCGCCGACGGGGAGCGTCGATCGTCCATCTCCGCCTTCGAGGCGCTCCGGGCCGAGCAGAAGTCGCTCGGCAAGCAGGTCGCCCAGGCCAAGGGTGACGAGCGCACCGCGCTGCTGGACCGGACCAAGACCTTGGCCGCCGAGGTGAAGGCCAACGAGGCCGCCGCGAACGACGCCGGCCGCCGCTTCGACGAGCTCGCCGCCGCCCTGCCGAACCTGGTGTCCGACGAGGCCCCGGTCGGCGGCGAGGACGACTTCGTGGTGGTGGAGGAGGTCGGCAAGCCGCGCGACTTCGCCGCCGAGGGCTTCGAGCCGCGCGACCACCTGGCGCTGGGCGAGCTGCTCGGCGCGATCGACATGGAGCGCGGCGCGAAGATCAGCGGATCCCGGTTCTACTTCCTCAAGGGCGTCGGGATGCTGCTGCAGCTCGGCATGCTGCAGCTGGCCGTCCAGCAGGCGGTGGAGAACGGCTTCACCCCGATGATCACGCCGACGCTGGTCAAGCCCGAGGTGATGGGCGGCACCGGCTACCTGTCGGCGCACGACGACGTCTACCGGCTCGAGGACCCCGAGCTGTACCTGACCGGTACGTCGGAGGTCGCGCTGGCCGGCTACCACATGGACGAGATCGTCGACCTGTCCAACGGCCCGGTCCGGTACGCGGGCTGGTCGTCCTGCTACCGCAAGGAAGCCGGGTCGCACGGGAAGGACACCCGCGGGATCATCCGCGTCCACCAGTTCGACAAGGTCGAGATGTTCTCCTACTGCAGCCTCGAGGATGCGGCCGCGGAGCACCTGCGGCTGCTGGCCTGGGAGAAGGAGATGCTCGACAAGATGGAGCTGAGCTACCGGGTGATCGACACCGCGACCGGTGACCTGGGCGTCTCGGCGTACCGGAAGTTCGACTGCGAGGCGTGGGTGCCGACGCAGGGTCGGTACCGCGAGCTGACCTCGACGTCGAACTGCACGGACTTCCAGGCCCGCCGCCTGAACATCCGGCACCGCGACGCCGACGGCAAGACGCAGCCGGTCGCGACGCTGAACGGGACGCTGGCGACCACCCGCTGGATCGTCGCGATCCTCGAGACGCACCAGCTGGCCGACGGCTCGGTCCGGGTGCCGACCGCGCTGCAGCCGTACGTCGGCGGTCGCGAGGTCCTCGAACCGGTCGCCAAATGACGGACGGACCACGGCCGACGGCCGTTGCCCTGGACATCGATGGAACGCTGATCGACCACGACGAAGGGATGTCGCCCGCGGTCCTCGACGCCGTACGTCGTACTGCCGAGCAGGTGCCCGTCATCCTGGCGACCGGCCGGGCTTGGTCGACGACCAGGCCGGTGGCCGAGCGGCTCGGCCTGCGGACCGGCGGATTTGTTGTCTGTAGCAACGGTGCGCGCACGCTGCGCTACCCGGACGGCGAGGTCGTCGACGAGCGCACCTTCGACCCGTCGACGGTGATCACCTCGGTGCGCAGGTACGCGCCGAACGCGCGGATGGCGGTCGAGGACCAGGACGGCAGCTACCTGGTCACCGCGCCGTTCCCGGACGGCGACCTCGGCGCGGACGCGCGGATCCGCGTGGTCGGCGACGACGAGCTCGCACCGCAACCCGTGACCCGGTTGATCATCCGGGACCCGGACCAGTCCGAGAGCGATTTCGTCCACCTGGCGGAACGCCTCGGCCTGCACGGGGTCAGCTACTTCGTCGGCTGGACCGCGTGGCTGGACATCGCGCCCGAGGGTGTGGACAAGTCGACCGGCCTGAAGGTCGCGCTCGCCCAGCACGACCTGGACCCGGCCGGCCTGCTGGCGATCGGTGACGGACGCAACGACATCGAGATGCTCACGTACGCCGGTCTCGGCATCGCGATGGACTCCGCGCCGGACGAGGTGAAGGCCGCCGCCGACGAGGTCACCAAGTCCGTGCAGGACGACGGCGTCGCCGCCGTACTCAACCGCTGGTTCTGAGGCAAGCCCTTTCGGTCAGAACCGAAAGGCTTGACAACTGGATTGCTCGAGGCAAGCGAAAGGCCCGGACTCCCTGTCATTACAGGGTGTCCGGGCCTTCGGTCGTTCAGTGTCCGATAGTCCGCTGGCGGGCCGAGTATCGGATCAGGCGACTCGGCTGCTGCCGGTACGGCGTGGCTGGTGCTGCTGGTCCACGACGGTGTCGAACGCGTCCAGCACGGCGCCGACCTCGGGCCGCGGCCGCGGCGTCTTGGCTGCCGGGCTCTGGCCGCGACGGGCCCGCCGCAGGTGCCGCTTGACCGTCGACAGCGAGCAGCCCAGCCGCATGGCCAGGGACTCCAGGCTGTCGTTCGGGTACTGCGTGCGCAGCCGCAGAACTTCTTCGTGGCTGACCGGACGGCGAGTGCCGCGCGCACCGGCAAGCTGGTCGAAGTCGTCCGCCTGCACCTCGACGTCGAGCAGGTTGCGGATCGAACGCCGTTGTACAGCAGTGGTTCCGGCGACGAAGCCGCTCACGTCGTGCTCGGCGACGGCGCTGTACAGGCAGTCCGTGAAGAGCGGGCACGACGCGCAGAGCGTCTTGGCCTCGCGGACAAGCTGTTCGTACCGCTCCCTGGTACGACGGGTTGCGGACGCCGGCGGCGGCTCCTCCATCAGCCGGTGCTGAAAGATGTCGGTACGCGCGATGCAGCCGGTCATGGCCCCCTCCCCGTTGGAACATGTGTCGACAGCCGCTCGGGAGCTACTGCCCCCCGGCCCCGCTAGATTGGCGCTGTTGACGATCATCAAGGCTCCCCAAGTATCAAGACCCGAATGAACGAACGATGAACGACGTTCGTCCGCACGGATCCGCTAGCTGATGGACCCGCGTACTTCGCCGGCCCACCGTGTCGTCCCGGGCACGGGACGCACCGATCCATAACTGTTGACGTCGCTGCTGCGGTTTTGGTTGCAGCCAATTCCACAACAGTTCTTCGACGTTTTCTGTGTGCTTCCGGAGGTGGGGCGGAATCAGTCGCGCTGATCCAGAACACGCTTACGACGCGAACGAACAGCCCCCGGTTCCCCGCCAGACCACCGCATGAAATCACGCACCCACCGGGTGGCGCAGGGGAACTTGCTGCCTTTGCAGCATCCTGCCGTAACGGTCTGGTGACGTTGTCAAAAGCTCAATCAGATAAGTCAAAAAGACCTGAAACCGACGTCATACCGCTTGCGCCCGAGGCACTTGGAAGGGTAGTGCGCGACAGGATCGTACGCCGTCACTGTGGCGATATCGTTACCCGGTGACGGCTCCGCGAAACCCCCGCCTGATAGCCACCGATCTCGACGGAACGCTCGTCCGCAGCGACGGCACCGTGTCCGACCGGACCCGCGCCGCGGTCCTCGCGGCCCAGCAGGCCGGAAGTGTTTTCGTGATGGTCACCGCGCGGCCACCTCGCTGGCTGCACGACCTGTCGTACCTGGTCGGCGAGCACGGTGTCGCGATTGTTGCCAACGGCTCCATTCTGTACGACGTCCTGCGCCGTAAGGCGATTCGGACCCGGTTGATCGAACCCGCGGTCGCACTCGACGTCGCGCAGGCGATCCGCGCGGCGATTCCGGACGTGCAGTTCGCCATCGAGCGACCGGACCGTTACGGACAGGAACCGGTCTACCTGAATCGCTGGCCGAAACCGGACAACACCTTGATCGCCGCGGTGGAGGAGTTGCTCGCGGAGCCGGCCGCGAAGCTGCTCGTCCGGCATCCGAGCATGCACGCCGACGAACTGCTCGGGCTGGTGAATCCGTTGGTGGGCCAACGAGTGACGGCCAGTCACAGCGGAGGTCACGGTTTGGTGGAGATTTCGGCGAGCGGGGTCTCGAAGGCCACGATGCTGGCCGATTTCGCCGCCACACAAGGGATCTCGGCTGCTGAGACGATCGCGTTCGGTGACTCGGTCAACGATCTTCCGATGCTCGCCTGGGCCGGAACGTCGTACGGCGTCGCGAACGCGCACCCCGAAGTCCTCGCGGTGGTGGACGAAATCGCCCCCACAAACGACGAGGACGGCGTCGCCGCCGTCCTCGAGGAGTTCTTCCAGCCTTTGAAATAAGGCGTTACAAGTACATCCCGCCGCTGCCCGGGCCGTCGGTGTTGCCGGCCTGCGGTCCACCGGGGAAGCCGGGGTGCTCTTCGCCGGGCAACTGCTGGCCGCCCGGCAGTGCGCGACGCATCTGCTCCAGCTGCTGACGCGCGGCCATCTGCTGTGCGAACAACGCCGTCTGGATGCCGTGGAACAGGCCTTCCAGCCAGCCCACCAGCTGCGCCTGCGCGATCCGCAGTTCGGCCTCGGTCGGCGTGCTGTCGTCGGTGAAGTCGAGGCTGAGACGCTCCAGCTCCTCGACCAGTTCCGGTGCGAGGCCGCTCTCGAGCTCCTTGATCGACGCCTCGTGGATCGCCCGCAGCTGCGCGCGGGAGGCCTCGTCGAGCGGCGCCGACTTCACCTCTTCCAGCAGCTGCCGGATCATGTTCGCGACCCGCATCACCTTGGCCGGCTGCTCGACCAGCTCGGTCACCGAGCGCGGTTCGTCGTTGCGCTCGTCGTCGTTGTCGGAGCGCGGCGGTCCCTCGACGGCCATGCCGTCCGGCCCGACGATCAGCACCTTGCCGTCTTCGGTCTGCGCCCCGGCCATCGGGACTTCCTGGCCCTCGCTGCTCTCGCTCATCTCCCCATCCTAGGCCGGGGTCATGAGGTGCGGGCACGGTGGCGGCGTACCGCGTCCCGGTTGGCGCAGGCGGGGCTGCAATAGCGCTGGCGTCCGGTGCGGGAGAGGTCGGCGTACACGTTGCCGCAGCCTTCGGTGGCGCAGCGGCCGAGCCGCGTGATGCCACGGCCGGCCAGGTGCAACGCCGTACCGGTGCTGATCAGCGTCGCGACCAGCCGCCCGACGGGCACGTGGTCCGGGCGGTAGTGCATGTGCCAGCCGTCGCCGGCGTGGTTGGTGAGCCGCGGATGCTCGGTGTACTTCGCGAGCATTGCGTTCACCAGGTCGACCCGGGACTGCTCGTTGGGTGCGTCCACGACCAGCAGCCACTCGTCGAGCGCCGTCCGTACGGCGGCCAGATCCGCGGCGGTGACGTGCCGTTCCCGCACCAGGCGGCTCTCGACGCCGCTCTCCTCGCACCGCTCAGCCAGCTCGTCCGGCGTATTCGCCGGACGGGTCACCAGATTCACCGCGAGCAGAACCGCGTCCGCGCCGTAAGGGTTGAGATGCATAATGCCATTACATCACGATGGATCCATGACCGACCCCCACCGCCATCGCTGGTCCGCGATCTCGAGCCACCACGTCAGCGAAGGGCTCCTCGTGTACCAGCGGTGTGCTTGCGGCCAATGGCGCATCACAAGCACACCGCCGTACCCCGTCGCCTACCCCGAGATCGCCTTAGTCGATGCGGCTGACCATCGGTAGGCGGGATCGCGTCAGCAGCCAGGCGAGTAGGCCGGCGAAGAGTGGTACGACGACCACGATGCCGCCGATCTCCGCCCACGGGACCACGAAGTGCGGTGACCCGAACGCGGCGTGCGCCGTGTAGCCGTACAGCGCGCCGACCCCCACACCCAGCACGCAGCCCAGCTGTCCGAGCACCCACGCCTGCGCCGCCGCGAGCGACCGCCGTCGCCTCGGGGGCGCACCGATCGCCGCCAATGTGGCCAGATCGGCCCGTCCCTCGGCAGCTGACAACGACACCGAGATCGCGACACCGAGCAGTGTGACCACCGTCGCCGCGAGCAGGATCCCGATCAGGAAGAGTCGCCCCGGACTCTGGTACCCCTTCTCGACGTGGAGCCCCTCGTCCGTCCCGAGCGTCCGTGCGACCGCGGCGAGCTCGTCCTTGGACGGCTCCCTGGTCAGCTCGAAGTGCACCTCGCTGGCGCGGATCGTGCCCAGCTCTCGGGCCGCGTCCGGACTGATCAGCGCGGTGTCCCGCAGGAACTGGACCGCCGGCGGGCGCCCGAACGACACGGCGTCGAGGTTCCGCAGGTACTTCTGGTCGTCATCGTTGTGCATGGCAACCTTCTGCCCCGGTTCGAGTTTGACGTCCGGCACCACGACCTTGCCGTCCCGCAATGCGGCGGCCGCCTTCTCGCCGTACTCGCCGAACCGGGCGATGAACGCCGGATCCGCCGCCTGCAGACTGAACCCGGTCATCCCGTCGGAGCTCTGCGGCGTCGCGACCGCAAGGATCGGCAGGTAGCCGTACTCGTTGGGCTTCGCGTTCGGCAACAGCACGTCGCCGAGCTCGTACCGCGTCCGCACCGGCAACTGCGCGCCCAACTCCGAGACGAGCGCCGGCGTGTACGTGGTCTCACCCTGAACGCCTTGATTCACACGCAGTACGGCGTCACCGTGCCGACCGACCGCGACGTAGTTCGCGGCGTCGGCCGCAATCGAGTTGGACGCGGCGAACGCGACCGCGGCGGTGCCGGCGACGGCCATCATGATCGCCGCCGTCGCGGGACCCGTGCGATGCCGGTGCCGCGCGGCGTCGCGCATCGCCATCCGCCCGCTCAACGGCAGCGACCGCGCCAGACCGGCGACCTTGGCGACCAAGCTCGGCAACATCCACACCAGTGCGATGATCGACGCGGTGATCCCGAGCAGCACCAGCGCGATCGGACCGCTCGGCGTCGCGCTCGCCTGTTGGCCCATCGGCGAATGCCGCGCCGAACTCAACGCGGCGGCAATCATCGCGCTGCCGGCGAAGACGCACACCAGCCCGGTCGCGAGCAGGACGACCGCGGCGATCCGGATCCGCGCCGCCTTCGCAGTCACGGTGAACCGGCCGGCCAGCGCGGCCATCGGCGCCTGCCGACCCGCACTGACCGCCGGTACGACGGCAGCGGCGAGCCCGGCGCCGAGACCGAGGACCGCGATCCCGACGATCGTGCCCCACGGGATCTGCCACGCCGTGAAGATCGTGTCCGTCATGCGTTCCCAGAGCGGTCGCGCGCTGAACACCGCGCCGGCGGCGATCGCCAGTCCGCCGGCCACGCCGACCAGCCCGGCGAACAGACCTTGCATCGCGACGATCCGTCGGACGTCGCCCGGCGTACCTCCGGCGGCCATCACCAAACCGAGTTCGCGGGTCTGGCGACGCGCGCCGACCGCGAACGCCGTGCCGGCGAGCAGGACGATCTCCAGGATGCCGAAGCCGATCACCAGGGCCATCGCGGCGTACGGGCCGATGTCGTCGGCAGAGGTTCCGTAAGGGTCCGGCGGCGGATCGATGATGGTTGCTCGCGGCAAGAGAAACAGGCCCTGGTTGACCAGGTCGGTGTTCAGCTGGCTGGTATCAGCCGAGTCCGGCAGGTCGACGAGGTACTGGACTGTGCGCGTCGGGTCGACGTCGTTCAGCGTGGAGTCCGGCGTGGCGAAGATTGCCGGCGTGCTCTGTGTGGAGAGCATCCGGGCAATGCCGACGACGGTGTAGCTCTTGCCACTCGTGCTCTCGACTGTGTTGGTCTGGCCGAGCTTCTCCGCGAGCGACGGCGAGATCGCGACCTCGTCGGCCTTCGCCGGCAGCCGGCCCTTGTCGAGCTTCACGGTCCCGGTCGTCAGCGGGTTCGTGCCGTCGCCCGTGAGCAACGTGACCGTGGTCTTCGACTCCGGGACACGGACGTCGACCATGCCGGAGTCGACGAACAGGCGGGCCAGCTTCGTCCCCGGCGGGAGCAGCGGGCTCGGGTCGAACGTCGACGGTGTCCGGACCGCCTTCTCGTGGCCCTCGGCCGGCGGCGGTTCGCCGTACACCATCTCCTGGCCCGGCGGGACCTGAAGCTTGCCGTACTGCGTGACATCGAGCCGGCCGTCCGCGCGTCCGATCGTGTTGTTGGCCAGCGTTTCGCCGCTCGGGCTCGCGGACTTGAGCACGATGCCGAGCCACGTCGCGGCCAGCACCGGCAGGCCGATCAGGGCCGCGACCAGCAACGTGCGGCCGAGTGATCTTCGCGCCGTACGCCGAGCGATCCGCAGCGGCGCAGTCCACTGGCCCATCAGCGGCTCTCCTGCAGCAACGCGTCCGCATCCGGCAGCGGGCCTGCCTGTCCTACCAGTACGCCGTCGCGCAGGTAGACCACGCGGTCGGCCCAGGCAGCGTGGCGGGCGTCGTGCGTGACGAGGACCCCGCCGATGCCGTGCTGGTCGCAGCGGTCCCGGAGCAGACGCAGTACGGCCTCGCCGGTGTCGGAGTCGAGCGCGCCGGTCGGTTCGTCGGCGAGCAGCAGGCGGCGTTCGCCGACGATCGCGCGGGCGATCGCCACTCGTTGCCGTTGGCCACCGGACATGTCGTCGGGGAAGCGGTCAGCGAGTTCCTCGATTCCCACCTCCTGCAGCGCGGTGACGGCTTGCTTGTGGGCAGGCCGGCTCCGGGTGCCGTCGAGCTCCAGCGGGAGCGCGACGTTCTCGGCCGCGGTCAGCGCCGGGATCAGGTTGAAGTCCTGGAACACGTAGCCGATCCGGCGACGACGCAGCGCCGCTACGGCGTTCCGGCTGAGGGTGGTGAGATCGTTGCCGTCGACAAGTACCTCGCCCGCGGTCGGCCGGTCGAGACCGCCGGCGCAGGTGAGCAACGTCGACTTGCCGGACCCGGACGGTCCCATCACGGCGACCAGTTCCCCCGGCGCAACGGCCAGATCCACACCCCGCAAGGCATGCACGGCCTGCTCGCCCTCACCGTGCGTCCGCGTCAGCCCACGAATGTCGAGAATCATGAGCGCGCCTCCTGCTCATCCGGTACGTCGTACCTCTGGGGAGCCGGCCGTGGTTTGCCGCGGTGGCGTAACAGCATCGCCTCGCAGTGGTCGAGCCAGCGGATCTCGGCCTCGGCGCCGAAGATCATCGATTCGATGACCAGCTGCCAGGAGATCTCGCCCTCCGCGCTGTTGCGCTTCTGCCGCGTGAGCTCCTGCAGCGACTGCATGGTCGACATCCGTTGCCGCTGGACCACGGCAGTGACATCCACGCCCGGCACCGCGAGCGCCAGGGCGAGCTTGATCGCGAGCTCGTCGCGCGGGCGCGACTCCCGGGCGACCGGGGTCTGGAACCAGTTCGCCAGTTCGTCCCGCCCGGCGTCGGTGATCTCGTACATCGACCGGCCGTCGCCTTCGGACGACGCGGCCCGGACGAGGCCGTCGCGCTCGAGGCGCGTCAACGTCGTGTAGACCTGCCCGATGTTCAGCGGCCAGGTCGCCCCGGTAGCGGCCTCGAACTCGCCGCGCAGCTGGTAGCCGTACTTCGGCTCGTCCTGGAGCAGCGCCAGCAATCCATGCTTGATCGACATGGATACTGAGTATGCATACTGAGTATGCGGCCGTCAATCCTCCCGGGTCAGGCGCCGCACCAGGCGGGCCGTGATCGCCTCCACGTCGTACGGGCGACCGGTGCCCGGGGTCAGTTGGTCGAGGACCAGGCCGTCGATGGCGAAATGCAGCAGGCGGATCTCCTCGGCGCCGCCCGGCAGGCCGGCGTTCGCGTTGAAGGCGACGTCGGCGTCGAAGCCCTGGCGGAGGGTGCGCGACAGGGTCTCGTGCAGGCCGGGACGGCGGGCCGCCTCGAGGCGGAGTTCGAGCAGGGCGAGCGTGAGTTCCGGCCGGCCGAGCAGGCGCTCGACGATGTAGTGGACGTAGTCCGTCATCAGTTCGAGGCTCGGCTCCCGAGTGGCGAGCGGCGCGAGGACGGCTTCGTCCGGGGCAAGGCGCTCGAAGATCCGCTCGCCGAGCGCGCCGAGCAGCGCGTCACGGGTCTTGAAGTAGTTGGACGCCGTACCGGCCGGGAGTCCGGCGGCGGCATCGACGGCTCGGTGCGTGAGGCCGCGGGCGCCGGCCTCCGCGAGCACGGCGAGGCCGGCGTCGGCCAGCTGGGTACGGCGTTCCGGATTCCGGGGCATGTTGACAAGGCTAGCAGAGTTCCACTACAACTGTCGTACACAACAACAACAGCTGTAGTAGTCAGGAGACTCTATGCAACCCGCGGCATTCGGCGCGACCGTCGTCACCGACCACCCCTCGGAGGTCGCCGCCTTCTACACGCAGTACCTCGACCTGCAGATCGGGATCGATCTCGGCTGGTTCATCACGGTTCGCCGCGGCACGGCGGACTGGGAGCTCGCGATCATGGAGCGCGGCCACCCGACGATTCCGGCGGCCGTGTCTGCGCAGACCGAGAGCACCAACGTCTTCGGCTTCATCGTCGACGACGCCGACAAGATCGCCGCCGCGCTGCGTGACGGCGGCGTGAAGCTGGAGGGCGACCCGAAGACCGAGGTCTTCGGCCAGCGGCACTTCTTCGTCCGCGACCCGGCCGGCACCTGGATCGACGTGATCCAGCTGGTCGAACCCGACCCGGAATGGGTCGCCGCCAACCTGCCTACAGAGTGAGGAGGACCTTGCCGAGCTGGGTGGACTGCTCCAGCGTCTCGTGAGCCTTCGCGACCTCGGCGAGCGGGAACGTGGAGTGCACGACCGGGCGGACCTTGTGCTCCGCGATCAGCGGCCAGACGTGGCCGACGACCTCGGCGATGATCCGGCCCTTGTCCGCCACCGAACGGAACCGCAGGCCGGTGGCGATCACCGAACCGCGCCGGCTGAGCAGCCGTCCGAGGTCCAGTTCGCCCTTCGCCCCGCCCTGCATCCCGATCACCACGAGCCGCCCGTCGTACGCGAGCGACTTCACGTTGTCGGTCAGGTACTTCGCGCCCATGATGTCGAGGATCACGTCCGCGCCCGCGCCCTTCGTCGCCTCGCTCACCACGGACGCCCACTCGGCATCCTTGTAGTTGATCGCGACGTCGGCGCCGAGCCGGGTACAGAACTCCATCTTCTCCTTGGTGCCGACCGTGGTCAGCACCCGCGCACCGTGCGCGACACCGAGCTGGATCGCCATCGATCCGATCCCGGACGAGCCGCCGTGCACCAGCAGGGTCTCGCCCTCCTTGAGATGCGCGGTCATGAAGATGTTGGACCAGACGGTCGCGACGACCTCGGGCAGCGCGGCCGCGCTGACCAGGTCGAGACCGTCCGGCACAGGCATCACCTGCGGAGCGGGTACGACGACTTTCTCGGCGTACCCGCCGCCGGCGAGCAGCGCGCAGCACTCGTCGCCGACCGACCAGCCCTCGACCTCGGCGCCGACCGCGGCGATCCGGCCGGACACCTCGAGGCCGATCGTGCCGGGAGCGCCGGGCGGCGGCGGGTAGAAGCCCTGCCGCTGGAGCAGGTCTGCGCGGTTCACGCCGGCGGCGACGACGTCGATGACGACCTCGTCGACGGCCGGTTCCGGGTCCGGGATCTCGCCGATCCCGAGGAGGTCGATTCCGCCGGCACCATGAACCACGACAGCTCGCATACCGCCCAACTTACCCGCAGCGCTCGACCAGGTTCGCCAGGTCCTGCGCGATGGAGTCGAGGTAAGTGGTCTCGCCTATCGACTGGAACCAGTCCCATAGTTCGAGCGAGTGATAGAGCCGGTAGAGATCGATCCGGTCCTCGGGTACGGCGCCGTACCCGTCGGTGAGGCCGGCGAGCTTCTCGGGGTTGTCGTGGGCGGAGTACTGGATCGTCTTCGCCAGATCGACGAGCGGATCGGCGGCGATCGCGTTCTCCACGTCGATGAATCCGTTCACGCGCCAGGTCGTGGGGTCCACGAGGATGTTGCCTTCGTGGAAGTCGTTGTGGCACAGGACAGCTGCCGCGTTGTCCGCGAACAGGTGCGCGTGCCGCTCGACATGCGCGGTGATCTCGGCGTGCAGCTTCGGACCACCGCCGAGCTGCTCGAACTCCTGCAGCTTCTTCGCGAACTGCCGTCGCATGTACTGATCGTTGTCCGGCAGCGGGTCGAGGATCTGATCGGTCAGATAGCCGTACGCCGGTTGCTCGATGCGGTGGACGCGCTGCAGCAACTCGCCGAGTTGGGCGTACATCGCCCGCCAGTCAGGCGGTTCGGCCTCGGACAGCGGAACGCCGTCGACCTTCGACAGCATCGTGACGCCGTCGCCGACGTGCATCACCCGCGGGATCGAGCCGGTGAGCTCCTGCTC
Organism: uncultured Actinomycetota bacterium; assembly: GCA_963822475.1. Taxonomy (GTDB): domain Bacteria; phylum Actinomycetota; class Actinomycetes; order Propionibacteriales; family Kribbellaceae; genus Kribbella. Next base: position 666,595 of record CAWGHT010000003.1, on the reverse strand, counting down.
CAGCATCCCGTAGACGTGCACTTCCTTGACCTGCTTCCACAGCCACTCCGGCGCGTAGACCTTCACGATCACCGGGTCTGCGGACGTGCGCACCTCGTACACGGTGCTCAACTGCCCGCCGGTGCGCTCGACGACATCGCTGACGTCGACCCCGACGACGTCCCTCACCAGCTGCGCGACATCCATGCGTCGAACCTACGGACACCGTCCAACGGTTTTCAGTCGTCCAGGTCTGCCCAGGTGTCGACGTCGTCGCCTGCGTGGGTCGGTTCGGTCCACGCGAGGTCGAGGCCGGCGAGCGTACGACGTACCGACTTGTCTCTTGGATCGCCTACGTCGTCGATCGCCTTGGCCAACGCGGTACGCCGGTACGCGGTCGCGAGCTGCTGCTCCCGGCCGTCCGTGTCGCGCAGACCGTACCCGTCGTGCTCCGCGAGCCCCTGGACGAGCGTCGTCACGTCGGCCTCGGTGATCCACGGCAGGTCACAACTCACCACCACGACGACCGGTGCCGTCCCGTGCTGGAGTCCAGCCGCCAGCCCCGCCACCGGACCGCCCGACGGCGGGTCCTCCACCGTCCAGTCCACGTCCCGGTACGTCGTACGCTCCGCGCCTACCACCACAGTCGAGGCGGCACCTGCCGTCGCCGTCAGCACCCGATCCAGCAACGACATCCCCTCGAGCACGAGCATCGCCTTGTCCACACCACCGAACCGAGTGGACCCGCCCCCCGCCAGCACCACCACGTCGAACTCCACCCCAGGAGTCTCGCATCCGGCGGGCCCCGTTTCTCCCAGCCGCTTCTGCGGCACCATGGGGAGATGAGGATCGCCGTGGTGCAGACCGCCAGCAGCTACGACAAGGCCGCCAACCGGGACACGGTCAGCCGCCTGGTCGCGGACGCCGCGCAGGGCGGGCCTGATCTTGTGGTGCTGCCGGAAGCGATGATGTCCGACTTCGCGGTCGAGGGCGAGTCGGTGGCAGAGGCGGCCGAGGCGCTCGACGGCGAGTTCGTCACGACGCTCCGGAAGGCTGCGGTCGAGCACGGCGTGGCGATCGTGGCCGGGATGTTCGAACGCAGCTGCGACGAGCATCGTCCGTACAACACACTCCTGGCTGTCGGCGCGGACGGCGCACTGCTCGGCGCCTACCGCAAGATCCACCTGTACGACGCGTTCGGGTACAAGGAGTCCGACCAGCTCACACCTGGTGACGTAGCCCCGGTGGTGGTCCAGATCGGCGGCCACTCGCTCGGTCTGATGACTTGCTACGACCTGCGCTTCCCAGAGCTCTCCCGGGCGCTCGTCGACGCTGGAGCCGAGGTGCTCGTCGTTCCGGCCGCCTGGGTCCGCGGGCCGCTCAAGGAACACCACTGGACCACGCTGCTCACTGCCCGCGCTGTAGAGAACACCTGCTACGTCGCAGCGGCTGCACAGAACGGCAAGAAGTACTGCGGCCTCAGCCAGGTCATTGACCCGCAGGGCATCGCGCTGGCGTCCGTGGGTGAGGCAGACGGACATGCGTTCGCGGAGGTCTCAGCCGAGCGACTGGCCGACGTACGCAAGCGCAATCCCTCCCTGCAGAACCGTAGGTACTCAGTCACGCCCCGCTGACCAGTTCGCGGACCGGCTGGTCCGGAAACTCGCTGACCCGTTAGCCTCCTGGGCGTGGCGGATGGGTTTGATCTGGAGCATCACGGCGATCTAGAGGTCGGTGAGGGGCTGGTCGACCTCGCCGTCAACGTCCGCGCGGGTACACCCCCGCCCTGGTTGCTCGACGCGATCACGGCGAGTCTGACCGAGTTGGCGGCGTACCCACGGCAGGAGGCGGCGGTTGCCGCGGTCGCGCACCGGCATGGTGTCGCGGAGGACCGGGTGCTGCTGACCGCGGGGGCCGCGGAGGCGTTCGTCCTGATCGCGCGCGCGTTCCGGCCGCGGCATCCGGTCGTGGTTCATCCACAGTTCACGGAGCCTGAGGCGGCGTTGCGTTCGGCCGGGCACCTGGTCGACCGGGTGATCCTGCGGCCCGAGGACGGGTTCACGCTGGACCCGTCCGCCGTACCGGCCGATGCTGACCTCGTTGTCATTGGTAACCCCACCAATCCGACGTCGGTGCTGCACCGTGCCGACGACCTGCGCGAACTCGCGCGACCCGATCGGATCCTGGTCGTCGATGAGGCGTTCATGGACGCCGTACCGGGTGAGCCCGAGTCGCTCGCCGGCGCGTCGATCCCTGGGCTCGTGGTGGTGCGGAGCCTGACGAAGACGTGGGGACTCGCGGGGCTGCGGGTCGGGTACGTCATCGCCGGGGCGGGGCTGATCGAGCAACTGGCCGCGGTACAGCCGCAGTGGCCGGTGTCCACTCCTGCGCTTGCGGCGGCCATTGCCTGCAGCAACGAGCGTGCGGTCGCGGAAGCGGCCCAGGCTGCGCTCGACATCGAACGTCAACGTGTCCATCTGCTTGACAGTCTCGGAACGGTGAGCGGACTTTCGACGTACGGCGTGGCGCGGGCGCCGTTCGTTCTCGTTCACGTACCAGGGGCGGCGGAAGTGCGGGAATCCTTGCGTGTGCAGGGATTCGCGGTGCGGCGTGGAGACACGTTCCCGGGTCTCGGGCCGGACTGGTTGCGGGTCGCCGTACGGCCCGAGGACGTGACCGACGGGTTCGTGAAGGTGCTGTCGGAACTGCTGCCGCGTAATCGAGTTGGCGCTGTAACGCGCGGGGGGTTTAGCTGAGGTCCTCTTTGCGCACAAGATGACCAGTGCCCCGGTTGGTATTGCCTGGGCGACTTTCTGGCCGTTCGCGAAGGGAGCAGCACAATGGGTCTCAACGATGACGACATGAACACCTCGTCCGAAGGTGGCACCGGCGAGTACGGCGGCTCGACCGCCGCACCTGGCGGCGGGGGTTCCGGGTACGGCGAGGAGTCCTCGGACGGCGGCGCTGACGGCGGAGCGCGATGGCGGTGCGGGCGGCGGCGAGGGTCCGGCCGACGGCGGCGCCTCGCCGGGCACGCAGGACGGTGGCGCTGACGGCGGCGCCGGAGAAGGAGAAGGCACCGCTGACGGCGGCGCGAACCCCAGCGGAACCGACGGTGGCGCCGATGGCGGGGCCGGCGAAGGAACTGCTGACGGTGGCGCGAACCCCAGCGGGACCGACGGTGGCGCTGACGGCGGGGCCGGCGAAGGCTCGGGTTCTGGTGGGTCCGAGGGCGGTTCTGATGGTGGTGCCGATGGAGGCGCGGACGGCGGCGCCGGCGGGAACTCCGGGAGCTGGTGACCACCGTGCCGGAGGCCGGGCCGTTCCCGCAGAACAACCATCCGGCCGCGCAGCCCGCGGCCGATGGCGGTGAGCAGTTGCGAGACGACCGCCCGGCACTCCGGCGCTGTGTCGCGGGGGACCTGGACGAGTTCGCCAACTCCTACTGGGGTTCGCGAGCACTCCTGTCCCACGGCCCCGACCTCCCGGCGCCGTACGACGACCTGTTCAGCCTCGACGCCGTCGACGAACTCCTGTCCCGCCGCGGCCTACGGACACCGTTCCTGCGGATCGCGAAGAACGGGGCGGTCGTCGGAGACAGCCAGTTCACCGGACCGGCAGGTGCCGGCGCAGAGATCGCGGACCAGGTACGAGACGACAAGGTGGCCGCGCTGTTCGCCGGCGGACACACCGTCGTACTGCAGGCACTGCACCGGACCTGGCCGGCGCTCGTCGACTTCTCCACCCAACTGTCCGCAGACGCGGGTCACCCGGTTCAGATCAACGCCTACATCACCCCAGCCGAGTCACAGGGCTTCTCCGCGCACTACGACGTACACGACGTGTTCGTACTGCAAGTAGCCGGCGAAAAGCACTGGACCGTACACGAGCCGGTCCATCGTCGACCCGCTCCGCAACCAGCCATGGACCGACCACGCGCGCGCCGTTGAAGAAGCAGCACGCGACCAGGCACCCGTGATCGACGACGTCCTGCGGCCTGGTGATGCGCTGTACGTGCCCCGCGGCTTCCTGCACTCGGCCAAGGCGCTTGGCGGCGTGAGCGCGCACCTGACTGTCGGTCTACACACGATGACGCGCTACCTGCTCGTACAGGAACTGGCCGCACTAGCTGCGAATCAGGCGTCCCTGCGCACCGCACTGCCTCTCGGCTTCGACCCCGGCGACCCGGACCAACTCGCCCAGATCCTGCCGCAGGTGGTCGAACTCTTCACGCAGGAGCTCCGTACGGCGACCCCGGACGCACTGGCCAACCGCCTCCGCCGCCGTACCTGGTCCAGCAACCGCCCAGCTCCACTCCCACCGCTGGCCCACGCCGCGTCCATCACCTCCCTGACTGTCGGTACGACGGTCCGCCTCCGCGCCGGCCTCCGCTGCCGCCTCGTCCCCGGCGACCCGCTCGTCCTCCAACTCCCCGACCGAACCGTCACCTTCCCGCCCGCCACGACCGCAGCCGTCACGGAACTCGTCTCGGGTGCCGACTGCAAGGTAGGAAACCTCCCCGGTCTCGACGACGCCGACCAACTCGTACTGGTGCGCCGCCTCCTCACCGAGGCAGTCGTGGTCGCCGCCGCCGGATGAGCGGTGACGTCAGATATCGACCGGAGACCGGCTGTGCGGCACAAGCCGACCTCCGTCACGACTCCCTGACCGCGACCGCTCCGCCCGCCGATCGCTGGCTCCTCATCGAGTCCCGCTCCGCCTGGCCTCGCCAGGCCCTGACCTCCCTTCGCAACAGCTCGACCGGCGCCGAACTCGGTGATGTGGTTGCGCGACGATGCCGCGAGTTGAGGATCCGGCCCGTCCTGATCCGCCGCCACGGCCGCGTCGATCCGACGGTCTCCCGGCGATGGGCACTGGTGGACTGCCGCCCCGGGCGCGAACTCGTTCGCTGGGGCGACCTGCCGACGGACGAACATCTGTTGGACGTCCTCGCCGGCAAGGACTCGGGACTGGTGAGCAACGAGCCGGTCTACCTCGTGTGTACGCACGGACGGCACGACGCGTGCTGCGCCGTCCGCGGACGCCCGGTCGCTGCGATGCTGACTGCCGCCTACCCAGAACGCACCTGGGAATGCAGCCACATCGGCGGTGACCGATTCGCCGCGAACGTGGTCGTGCTGCCGCACAGCCTGTTCTACGGGCAGGTCGCACCAGCCCGCGCCGTCGAACTCGCCAAGCAGTACGACGAGGGTGCCGTCGTACCCGATCTCCTCCGTGGATCAGGTGCGTTCGTCCCGCCCGTCCAAGCTGCCCAGCATTTCGCCCGCGCCGCCGGTCACTCACCCGCGGTCGACAACCTCCTCCCGCACACCGTTGAAGTCCTCGGCGAGCACCGCTGGCGAATCCTCCTCGCATCCACCAACGGCCTGGTCGCCGTCGAAGTCTCGGCACGCCTCGACACCGTCGACGCCCGCCTGACCTGCGCAGGTTCCTCTCCCGCCCAGATCCGTCACTTCGAACTCCACAGCCTGACTACCGTCTGACCTTCACCTGAAGGGTCAGGCCGGGTCCGCCGGGCGGTCCGAAGTGTGCTCGCCGAAGAACGCTGACTGGCGCGCCATGATGTCGCGCATCGACGTACCGCGAGGGACGCCGTACACCGTGCCCGGGAAGTCCAGGTCGCGCTGGATCTGCCACAGCTCCTCGTGCCGGTCGGGGGAGAAGAGCTGGGCCGGGTCGCCGGCGGCGATCCATCCGATCGGGAGGACCGTGCCTGCTTCCAGCCGCGAGTTCACGTGCAGCACGCTGTTGATCCGGAGTTCCGCGCCTGCGCCGGCGACAGAACCGGGGAACAACGCGGCGCCCGTGGCGATGAAGACTTCGTCCTCGACCGTGGCGCCGTTGACATGTGCATGGGGACCTACCAGGACCGCGTCGCCGATGAGCGCGGGATGATCGGCCCGGCCGCGCACCAGGGCGTTCTCCATCACCACACTGTTCTCACCGAGCCGGATCTCGCCGTTCTCCGCCGTCAGCACCGCACCGTGCAGGACCCTGCTGCCTTCGCCGAGGACGACGGCACCGCAGAGCACGGCCGATGGGGCGACGTACGCGGATTCGGGCACGACCGGTCGACGGCCGCGATGTTCCAGCAACATCTGCTGTCCTCTCGTCGCGTGATCACCTCGCTCCAGCTTGTCCCAAGATCGGCTTGTGCGGACTCTCCACTGCCCGGGTCCTCACAACCCGGGCGGCGGTGTCCTCCGGGCCGTCCACATCGGGGTGGCAGGCTCGGTCCGGCGGACAATCCGGGTGGAGAACCGCGAACTGAGCCAACATTAGAACAGATGTTCGAGCAGATGCAACGCATCCTGACAGGTCAGGAATCGCGCACTCAGATCCGCTCGGAGCTCAACCGCGGAGCCACCCGGGCGAGCACGTAGATCGTCATGCTCGCCACCAGCGCGAGCACCGCGAGCGCCACCCAGGGCAGCTCGTGATGCACCTCGAAGAGCTGCGCGAAGAATGCCGGCGCCAGCACGCTCGAGAAGGTGAACGAGTACTGCCAGTACGACAGGTACTTCCCCCGCCCGACGGCCGGCGAGATCACGGCCGAGAGAGCGTTGTTCGTCGCCGCGTGCAGTACGTCGGCGAACGCGTAGCAGGCCGTGGCGAGCACCAGCACCGGCACAACCCATCCAGCCGGGATGTGCACCTGGAGGGCCATCAGCAAGGCCCACACGGCGTACGTGATCCCAGCGACCACCATGACGTTCGTACGACGCCGCCGCTCCGTGTGCCGTACGACGAGCGTCTGACCGGTCGCCAGCACGACGGCCGTTGCCGCGATCAGTACGCCGACCAGCCACTTCGGCACTGTCAGCGCTTCGGTGACGTACACCGGTACGCCGACGCCGAGCATCATCGTGCAGAGCGCCAGCAACGTGTTGGCGGCGATCAGTGCCAGGAACGTCTTGTCCTTGCGCAGCAGCGGCGCAGGACCGGTGTCCTGGTCGGTCCGCTTGTGGTGCGACGGGTGCAGCCTCAGGAGCAGCAGCCCGGCGAGGTAGAACGTCACCGCGTTGAGGGCCATCGCGAACAGGAACGGTGCGTCCCCGCCGATCGCCAGCAGCCAGCCGGCCACCAGAGCGCCCAGAGCGAGGCCACCGGCCTGCATCATCCCGCCCAGGCCGAACCACTTGTCCCGCTCGCCCTCGTCGGCGACATCCGCGAGCAGGCTGAAGATCGCCGACCAGAACACCCGCTGGCCGGTTGTCATGACGAGCGCGCACAGGAAGAGCAGCCACATCGACCGCCCGAAGAAGAAGCCGGTGAACGCCAGACCTTGGGCGAACTGCGCAGCCACGACAAGGTTCCGCGGCCCGAGGCGGTCGATCACCAGGCCCACCGCGGCGGGCGCTGCGATGGAGAACAGCGTCGCGACGGTCAGCATCACGCCGGCCTTTCCGAGCGGGATACCGGCGACCTTGTTGAAGAACAGCAACAGCAGCGGCCCGGCGCAGCCGCCACCGAACGAGTCGATCGCCAGACCGGCCAGCAGTGGGACCCGCCCGCGGACGTTCGGGAGGCCGAGTGACGCGGCTGCGGGCATGGCGGAGCGCTCCCATCGGGTGTTTTGGCGGCTGGCGAACCGTAGCAAGCGCTCGTCGGCCCATTCCATCCGATTTCAGTCGGTCGCGCCCACCCGCCGTACCGAGACGTTCCGCAGTGGTCGCCAGGCGACCGCTGTCATCACCACCATCGCCACGAAGGCGACCGCGAACGGAGCGGCCAGACCGTACTGCTGCGCCAGTACGCCGCCCAGCGCCGACCCGATCGCGGCACCGCCCACTGAGGCCAGCAGGTACACGCTGTTCACCCTGCCCATCAGAGCATCCGGTGTGGCCAGCTGACGCGCTGTAGTCGACACGATGCCCCACACCACCGCGTGGACGCCGAACACCGCCATGGTCGCGCCGGCGACCCACGGGTTCCTGGTGAGCGCCAGGATGAGGTGGACCGTCGTCTCGATGACCAGTCCGGCGCGGAGAAGGGTCACGGACCCCACACGAGGCTCCAGGAAGTGGTACGTCGGCATACCGAGCACACCGCCCACGGCACCGACCGATATGAGCAGACCGAACTGCGTCTCGCTCAGCCCCAGCTGCTCGCGCGCGAACAACACCCAGGTCGCGAAGGCGGCGCAGAAGGTGATGTTCATGACCAGGATCGACAGGGCGAGCGTCCGTACGCCGGAGTGGCTCCAGAGCCAGCGGACTCCCTCGCGCACCTCATGCAACACAGCTGCGCGGGTGGACTGGTCGGGTAGCGGAGGACGTACGGCGACGCGAGCGATCAGGATCGCTGCGGCGGCGAACGTGACGGCATCGAAGACCAGTGGAATGCCGGCGCCCACAGCGAACAGCAGTGCGCCGAGCGGTGGCCCGCCGAGTTGCTGGAGCACGGTGCCGCTGGCGAACAGCCGGGCGTTGGCCTTGCCGAGGTGGGCCTTCGGTACGGCGCTGACCAGCAATGCACCGGATGCGTTATCTGCCAGCGTTTCCGCCGTACCGAGTAGGAAGAGTGCGACGTAGACCGCCCAGAGCGGCGCGGTGTCGAGCAGTACGGCGAGACCGAGCGCGGCCAGGACGATCGCTCGAAAGGTGTCTGCGGCAACGATCATCAACCGGCGGTCGAGCCGGTCGACGAGCGACGCCGCTGAACAGGGCGAAGAGCAGCCACGGCAGCTGCTGGACGAAGGCGGCGGCCCCGACCGCCGCGGGTTCAGTGGTGATCGAGGCGACGAGCAACGGCCCGGCGGCGATCAGGGCGCCGTCGCCGAGGTTGGAGATGATCGCGGCCGGAAAGATCTTGCGGAAGTCAGGTCCGAGTTCGGACGGGAACACGTACGCACCGAGGGAACGCATAGGAACTCCTGAGGGCATGACGAAGCGGTGGACGCCGGCTCTGCAGCCGGCCGGTTCGCCCGGTCAGAACGTCAGCGCGCTGACCGGCCGGCGTGTGCGATGCCCTCGAACGACCCAGACATTGCTCCCACCTCCGTCCGTACCCACCGCGGCGCTTCCGCCGCTGCGCCGACCATACCGGCCCCTCCCCACCCCCGCACTCCGTTTCCACCCGGTATCCTCAACCCTCGGCGGCAACCGCCAGGAGGGTTCGCATAGCGGCCGAGTGCGCTGGTCTTGAAAACCGGTATGGCGGGTGACCGTCATCGTGGGTTCGAATCCCACACCCTCCGCTCGACCGTCCAGAAATTTCTGCCGTTCACCTGTCGGATCCGGAGTGAGGCGTTCGTAGCAGGGGTGACGGGCGGCCGGAGAAAGGCCGCCGGACTGACGGAAAGGCCTGGCGCCATGCGGAAACTGATCTACGGCATGAGCCTGACCCTGGACGGCTACGTCGCCGCGCCCGGCGACGACATCAGCTGGGGCGTGCCGAGCGACGAGCTGTTTCAGTGGTGGCTCGACCAGGAGTTGGCGATCGGGCTCTTTTTGTACGGGCGCAGGCTGTGGGAGGGGATGAGTTCCCACTGGCCGACCGGCGGACCAGCAGCCCGACGCCACCCCGGCGCAGATCGAGTACGCGCGGAACTGGCGGGACACGCCGAAGGTGGTGTTCTCCTCGACGATCGACAAGGTCGACTGGAACGCCCGCCTGGTCACCGGCGACGCTGTAGCGGAGATCACCCGACTCAAGGCCGGCGACGGCGAGCCGATGAGGGTCGCCGGCGCCACGCTCGCTGGGGCGGCCATGCGGGCCGGGCTGGTCGACGAGTACGAGATCGTCACCCATCCGGTGCTGGTGGGCGGCGGCGCACCGTTCTTCACCGCGCTGGACAGCTGGGTGAACCTGAACCTGGTGGAGACGCGGACGTTTCCCGGCGGCGTGATCATGACCAGGTACGAGACGAGGCGTTGAGCTAGGAGCCCTTGACCGCCTTGGTGGCGAAGTAGCCGGGGAGCCAGCCGGCCGTTACCTCCGACTGGTGTGGCGCCTCGGCGAAGCCGGTGATGGCGAACCCCGCGGCGGTCTGCCCGCCGATCTGCTCGGCGAGCGTGTGGCTGTACTCCAGCGGCGAGTCGGCGCCCCACAGCCGCTCCCGCTCGCCCGGCTCCAGATGGGTGATGTCGCTGTACGGCAGGCGGTGCCGCACGACCATCTCACCGCGCGTCTCCATCGCGTCCGCGTCGAAGAGGTAGACGTCCGGGTTGAGGAAGCCGGACAGCAGCGTGCCGCCCGGCCGCAGCACGCGGTGGCACTCCCGCCAGACCGGGGCCAGCTCGGGGATGAAGAGGTTGGAGACCGGGTGCACGACCAGGTCGAACGAGGCGTCCGGGAACTCGCTCAGATCGCGCGCGTCGCCGAGCACGGTACGGACGTCGAGCCCGTCCCGCGCGGCGACCAGCTCGTCCTGCGCGAGCTGGCCGGGCGAGTTGTCGAAGACGGTCACCCGCGCGCCGGCCGCGGCGAGCACCGGACCCTGCTGCCCGCCCCCGGAGGCGAGGCAGAGCACGTCGCAGCCGGCGATGTCCGGAGGAAACCAGGTCGGGTCGACCGGCTCGTACCCCATCAGGACGATGGACCACTCACCGGCCCGCGCCTTCGCGACCACCTCGGGCGTCACCGGCCGCGACCACTCGTTGCCCTTCTCCACCTCGCGATCCCAGGCACGACGGTTGTGGGCGACAGGATCGGTGTGCGACTCACTCATGCGCCGAATGCTAACCGCGCCGCGCTCCTCGTCAGCGGGTCTCGATGGTGTCGAGGTCTCGGGCGGCGAAGCGGTGGTGTTCCCAGCCTTCGCCGAGGATCACGTGTAGGCAGGAGCGGGTGGTTTCGGGGTGGGGGCCGTGTGGGTTCTTGCGGGGGGTGTCCAGTTCGGCCGGGGTGACGGTGGCGATGAAGTCGCGGACCATGGCGAAGCGGCCGGCGTGGGCCTCGAGAACTTCGGCGTACGGCGGCTTGTCGGTCAGCGCGTCCTTGGTGTTGTAGCTCAGGCCGAGCGGGTGGAGCTCCTCGCGTTCGAGGATCGACCGGCCGAACCACAGGTCGATCGCGTGCACCAGGTGCCGCAGCGTTTGCGCGAACGACCACTCGCCGTCGACCGACACGTCGACGGTGCCTTCCGGCATGCCTGCGACGCGTTCGACGGTCGATGCCCAGGTCTGCTCGAGGACGGCCCAGGCGGCGCGGAGACCGTCGGGATCCTCGGCCCGCCGGGTCTCTCGGCCTGGAAAGCGGCGGTTCTGCTCGGCTTCGACGTACGCCGCGACCTCGACACCGTTCACCTTCAGGCTGCCTCCGGGCTCGGCCAGCCACGGCGCGTCGATGTCCGCGCCCTGGATGTCGATTCCGCGCATCACCACGCCCGACAGATCGCACTCGACGAACCGAGCCCCACGCAGGTTCGCCTCGAAGAACTCTGCTTCTTTCAAGTCGTCGGACTGACCGAACTTCGCCATGCCATCTCCCCTTGTTCGCTAGCGGTCCGCCGAGCCTAACGGTGACCTAGGACACAAAAGTCGTGCGCGGGACGGGCGGCCCGTGGTGAGGTCGAGGGACAGACCGAGCGCGGCGGAGGGAACAGGTTGTGGACGTTCTGAGTGCGGCGGAACGAGTGGGCTTCACCAAGCGGGACCAGACGCGGTTCGAGGGCCTGGAGGTCGGCGCCGACCCGCAACTGCCCGAGGACGCCGAGGAGTTGCTGGCGTACTGCGGTGTGCACCCGGCTGATCGTGACGCGATGCTGGCGGCGCGTCCGGACCCGGACCGCGACCCGGAGTGGTGGGCGATCACGTGGGCGCTTGCCGGAGAGGTCGAGCGGGACCTGGATCTGGCGCTGCCTCCCACCGGTTTCACAGGCTGGCCGGCGGTGCCGCGAGATGCCTCGGCTGTGGGACTGTTCGCCGCGGCGTGGGCGTTGCTGGCCAACCTGCAACGCGTGCGTGAGCTGCACGCGCAACGTGGCGTGCCGGAGTCGGTGACCGTCTCTACCGTGGCCGCACTCGGTGGGGTGATGCAGACGCATCGGCACATCTTCGACAAAGCCGGTGTCGGGCTGATGCCGCTGTGGAGTCCACCGCTGCGCTTCCGGGGTACCGACTACGAGATCGGTCGGCACGCGTTCACGCGCACCCAGTTGGGCATGGGCGATGGTGTGTCCGGTCACGTGTTGTCGATCCACATCCCACCGAGTGGCCGCCTCGACGCGCAGGAGTCGGAGGAGTCCGTCGCCACCGCAGTCGAGTCGTTCAAGCGCTGGTACCCGGAGGAGCCGCTCGCGGGGCTCGTCTGTCACTCCTGGCTGCTGGACCCGCAGCTGGCCGAGTACCTGCGCCCGGACTCGAACATCATGCGCTTCCAGAGCCGCTTCGACATCCTTCCCGCTGCTGCCGCCAGAGGACCTCATCCGATGGCGACCGTGAGCTGATGCGGCTCGGACTGCACCTGGCAGTGCCTGATCATCGATCTGACCGACGAGGACCTCGACAACGTCCCGCAGGACACGACGTCTGCAAAGAGCGTTCGTCAAGCACCTGCGAGCTGGCGGGCATTGGTACGGACGGACGGGCATGCTGAAGACATGGAGCTGACGATCCCGGTTGGACAGGACACGGTCTGGGCTGAGCATCTCGCCGGCGACGGTGTGCCGATAGTGCTGCTGCACCCGGGCATCGGGGATTCGCGGTCGTGGGACCTCGTGATGCCCGGGCTCAGCGGGCACCGGATCCTTCGGTACGACGTCCGTGGGTACGGGCGTTCACCGCAGCCGACTGGTGAGTTCTCGCTGCTCGGCGACCTCGAGACGGTCCTGGACCAGCTGAGCCTGGAGCGCGTGCTGCTGGTCGGCTGCTCGAACGGTGGCGGTACGGCGCTCAGCCTTCACGCTGGCCCACCCGGACCGGGTCCACGGCCTCGTGCTGTTGTGCCCGGGCGTGAGCGGCTTCCCGATGCCCGAGGAGCCGGAGCTGGATGCGGAGTACGACGTACTCGCGGACAAGCGGGACGTGGAGGGTCTGGTGCAGTTCGGGCTGCGGCTTTGGGCTGCAGCGGGTTCTGACGACACTGCTGCGGCTCAGCTCCGCGCTGCTGTTCCAGCGTGGTTCGACCAGAGCGAGTACCTGAAGCCGGATCCGCCCGTCTACGACCGGTTGCACGAGATCCAGGTGCCGTCCGTTGTCATGGTCGGTGACAAGGATCGGCCGATCCTCGCAGCCGTGGCCGGCGCGACTGCCGCGCGGATCCCCGGCTGCGAGTTCATCTGGATACCTGGCGCCGACCACTTCCCGAGCCTCCGCGAACCGCAGCTGGTGACCGACACCATCCTGCGGTTCGCAGGAGCCTCACCGGCGAGTCCAGCGATCTAGGACTGCTGCTGCTCGGCCACTGTCCACAGCCTCCCGACACCGCTCGAAGCAGTCAGGCAACTGCTCCAGCGCCAGCCTCCAGCGACAGCGTCGCCACTGCGGCCGCAGCATTCAGCAGTACGACGTCACGCACCGGCCCGTGCTCTCCGTCGACCAGGCCCCGCAAGAGCCCGGCGTTAAACGCAGCATCCCCACCACGCAGCTCCGCGAGAGAGGAGGGCCGTAGTCCCAGTGAGCGCGGGTCGAACACCACCTCCGATGCAGAACCGCCATGCACCACCCAGAGCCGCGAGTACCCAGTAGTGGTGAGCTTGTCGAGCCCGTCGTCGCCGCGAGCGACCAGCGCGGACTTCCCCTGCTTGGCGAGCGCACCGGCTAGCACAGGGAGCATGCGCGGGTTTGCTACGCCAACAAGCTGGTGCTGCGGGTTGGCCGGGTTCAGCAACGGTGCAAGCACGTTGAAGGCGGTGGGGACCGCCAGGTCACGCCGTACCACGGCAACTTGGCGGAGGGCTGGGTTGAAGCGTGGAGCGAACAGGTAGGTCAGTCCGACCTCCGCAGCCATCTGGGCGGCGTCGGCAGCGGACAGGTCGAGTGGAACGCCCAGGTGCTCGACCAGGTCGCCAGAGCCAGCGGCTGATGACGAGGCGGCCCGTCCACCGTGCTTGACCACGGTGACACCAGCAGCCGCGACAACCACAGCTGCCATCGTGGAGATGTTCGCTGCGCCGGTCCGGTCGCCACCTGTCCCGACGATGTCCACGAACGGTCCGCTGATCCGCACTGGCGTCGCGTGCGAACGCAGTACGTCGGCCAGCCCGTTGAGCTCGTCGGCCGTCTCGCCTTTCGCCCGCAGGGCGATCAGGAACCCGGAGATCTGGGACGGCGACGCCTCGCCCAGCACCAGTTGGTCCATCGCCCAGCCGGTGTCCGCCGTCGACAGGTCGGAGCCGGCCAGAAGCGCGGAGATCAGACCGGACCACGTCCGGAGCGTTGTTGCCATCGGCATTCCTCAGGGTGCTGGGTCGCCCACGAGGAGAACATGACAACGGCCGCCTCGCAGGAGACGGCCGGGTGGGTACGCGCGGATTCAGGCCGTCAGGTCGACGGCCCACCACATACTCGCGCGCTGGAACATGCCACCGACCTTAGCGCACGCGGATGTGGTCGACGACAAAGCTCGGGACATGGTCCTTCCCGGACTGCTCCGGGAAGTCGAAGACCGCGAGCATCAGCTGCATCGGGTACGTCGGAGCGCCCTGGCAGCTGCGGATCGCGGTGCCGTCGACGGAGAACGTCGCCGTACCGGCGGACCACTCGACCGCGTACGTGTGGAACTCCCGTACGTCGATCGGCAGCCGCACCGCCTCGAAGTCCTGCGGTACGGCGGGGTCGCGGATGGTCTTGAGGCCCATGCCGACCGCAGCGGACTCACCGGGAACGAGCGCGTCGCCGAACACCTCCATGACGACCGTGCTGCCGACAGGACCCGAGTAGTTGCCCGACTGCACACCGGAGACCCGCAGGTCCGGCTTGTGGTCGCCGGCGCACCAGAGACCCTGCTCCACAGGGATGCTGAGTGTCAGGCAGGAGTCAGCCAGCTGGTACGTCGCGGCGGAGGCGGCGCGGGAGCTCCAGTGCGGTAGGTAGTACGGCGACCAGACCGACAGGTCCAGGGCCGGCGCGTCGAAGTCGTCCGTCATGACCCCATCATCGGCTGATCGGGCGCCTTGTCACATCATGGTGGGCTGATCCGTCAGGGCACTGAGGAGGTAGCGGTGGACGAGCATGAGCAGCTGGCGCGGCGGTTCGAGGAGAACCGCGGGCACCTGCGTGCGGTCGCGTACCGGATGCTCGGATCGTTGCCTGAGGCCGAGGACGCCGTACAGGAAGCCTGGCTGCGGCTGAGCCGTACTGACGTGAGTGATGTCGGCAATCTGGCGGGCTGGCTGACCACGGTGGTGTCGCGGGTGTGCCTGGACATGCTGCGCAGCCGCAAGTCGCGGCGGGAGGACTCACTCGACACGTACGTGCCGGACCCGGTCATCGGCCGTGTGGACGGTGGACTGGGGCCGGAGGACGAGGTGGTCCAGGCGGACGCGATCGGGCTGGCCTTGCTCGTCGTACTGGAGACCCTGTCGCCGGCTGAGCGGCTGGCGTTCGTGCTGCACGACATGTTCGGCGTCGGGTTCGACGAGATCGCCACGATTGTGGACAAGTCGCCGGCCGCGACGCGTCAGCTGGCGAGCCGCGCGCGGCGGCGGGTCCAGGGTGCGCCGACGAGTGACGGCGACGTCAGCCGGCAGCGGGCCGTCGTCGAGGCGTTCATGGCCGCATCGCGGGGCGGCGACTTCGAGGCGTTGCTAGCACTGCTAGATCCGGACGTGCTGCTGCGGGCGGACGCGGGTACGGCGAGCGCCGAGTTCGCCGGACCGGCCGTGTCGAAGCTCGTCCGCGGCGCGAGGGCTGTTGTCGAGCAGGCGCTCCTGTTCAGCCGGATGGCGCCGTACAACCAGCTCGTTCTGGTCAACGGGCTGCCCGGCGTGATGACCGTCGTCAACGACCGTTTGATGGGCGTCATGGCTCTCACCGTGACCGACGGCAAGATCACTCAGATCGACATCCTCGCCGACCTCGACCGCCTCGAAGTCATCCCGCTACCAGCCTGAGCACCCGCCGCGCCTGCGCCTCCGCAGTCCCTGGTGGATTGCGGTGGGCGCTCGGCCCGCCGGGCCCGATCAGCGTCAGCCAGAACCCGGCCCACAGGCAGCGCGCCGCCCGGAAGCGCTCCGGGTCCACGGCGAACCGCCGTACCAACGGGGTCGGGTCGGTCTCTCGCCAGGACAGGTGCTCGACCAGGTTCGCCAGCTCGACGGTGCGATCACCCAACCCCGCGTCCTCGAAGTCGACGATGCGGACCCGCGTGCCGTCCCACAGGTAGTTGGTGAGGTTGGGGTCGCCGTGGGCAACCACAGGATCGGGTACGTCGGTCAGGTCGGGCGGCTCGTTGTCGAGCCAGGTACGGGCGGCCTCGGCGATCACGCCGTCGGTATCGCGGAGCGCGACGAGTCCCGATCGAGTGCGGTCGACGAGCGCATGCAGATCGATCGGCGTCAGATCATCAACGGGCACCGACCAGAGTGACTGGAGAGCGTCGCCCAGAGCTGTGGTCTGGGCGGACGTGAGAGAGCCGCCGAGCGGTTCGCCGGGCACGACCGTCATCCTCAGCCACGGTGTGGGGTCTGTGGATAACTCGAGGGGAGTGGGCGCGAGGCCGGGCGCGGCGCGGGACAGCACGGTCAGCGCGGCCCATTCGCGGGCCGGCTCGTCGCGCGGCCACGACGCGTAGCGCTTGGTGAGGGTACGTCCGGAGATCTCGACCGAGTGAGTCATCGAGAAAAGTTTGGCGGACGTGTCGATCATCGGCGATCTCCTTCGACGTATGAGCAGGAAGCGGATACGGCGAAGGAGCGGGATCAGATGTCTACGCAGGCGATTGCAGCGGTTGCCAGTGACCTCGTGGCGGGACTGCTCGGGGCAGGTTTCAACGGCGACGTCCGGCTGCCCGGAGAGCCGGAGTACGACGAGCAGCGGCGTTCCGTGATCCCTTCGGTGGACTCGCGCCCGCTCCTGATCGCCGAGGCGTACGGGCGGACCGACGTACAGGCAGCGGTGCGGACCGCTCGCGAGTACGGCGTACCGATCGCTGTGCAGGCGACGGGACACGGCACCCGGGTGCCCGCTGACGGCGGGATCCTGCTGAAGACGACGCAGCTGACCGGCGTACTGATCGACCCCGAGCGCCGGATCGCCAAGGTCGCGCCGGGTGCCCGCTGGGGTGCGGTGCTGGATGCCGCGCGGCAGTTCGGGCTCGCCCCGCTGTCCGGGTCGCACCGCGACGTCGGCGTCACCGGGTACACGCTGGGCGGCGGAGTGGGATGGCTGGCCCGCAAGTACGGGTTCGCGGCCGACAGTGTGATCCGCGCCGAGGTCGTCACCGCCGACGGTCGCGCCGTCACCGCGAGCGCCGAGCAGCACCCCGACCTGTTCTGGGCGATCCGCGGCGGCACCGGCAACTTCGGCATCGTCACCTCGCTGGAGTTCCGCCTGTACCCGGTCCGCGAGGTCCACGCCGGCATCGTCTACTACGGCATCGACCGCGCCGCCGCGATCCTCCGCCGGTACCGCGACTGGACCGCCACGATCCCCAACGAACTCAGCACCGCGGTCGTCCTGACCCGCGTCCCCGGCACCGAGCAGCGCGCCGTCGCGATCAAGGTCCTGTACGCCGGCGAGGCCGAGCTGGCCGAACACCTGCTGAAGCCGCTGTTCGAGATCGCCGGCCCGCGCCTCGCCGGTGACCTGAAGACGATCGAGTACGCCGACGCCGCGATGGGCGGCACGCCCGCTCGCCACCTCGATTTCCTGGACACGCTGACCGACGAGGTGATCGACGTGGTCACCGAACTCGAGGACGCGATGGTCGAGATCCGCCACTGGGGCGGCGCGATGGCGCACCCGGGTCCCGGCGCCGGACCGATCGGTCACCGCGAGGCGTCGTACTCACTGATCATCGACCGCGAGGTTGTGGGCCTCCCGAACTCGGGCCGGACGTTCGTGAACTTCCTCGGCGATCCGGGGCGCGCGGACACGGCGTACGGCGAAGCTGACCTGCAGCGGCTGCGCGAGGTCAAGCGGGCCTACGACCCCACGAACTTCTTCCACCTGAACGCCAACATCCGCCCATGAAAAAGCGGCCCGGGTCCCCGCCCCGGGCCGCTCTTGCGTCGATTCTTTGGCGTTCGATCAGACCGTGCCGGAGTTTCCGTAGACGCTCACGTGCACGTGGTCGTAGTGGTTCGCGGTTGCTCCACCGCGGTCCTCCATCGCGCGCCAGCCCTCGCTGCCGCGCTGGACCGTCCAGATGTGCTGCTGCCAGATCAGCTGGCTGACGCCGAGCTTCTTGTAGTTGGCCTTCAGCCAGTCCGCGACCTCTTGGCCCTCGGAGCCGCTGACCATGATGTCGAGCGCGCGGCCGCTGGAGTGCTCCGAGCCGCTGTCGCCGGACCGCAGACCGCCGTACGACGAGATGTCCGGGAACTTCGCGCAGATCGCCCGGTGCACCCGGATCGCGTCCTGGGTCAGGCCGTCCTCGACCGCCGAGCCGGACTCGCAGGCCGCCTGCGAGATCGCACCGGAAACACTGGCGACCGGCTTGGTGGCGGACAGGTACTGCGCCTTCACCCAGCGGGACTTGCCGTCGCTGACGACCTCGGCCCAGATGCCGTCGACCTTGCCGGAGACCGAGACCTTGGTGCCCTTCGGCAGCACGTCCAGCAGCAGGCCGGTCAGCGGCAGCGACCAGAGGTTCACGTCGGTGGTGGTGTACTTCGTGCCGGTGACCTTCGGCGGCGTCGCGTTCGCGTTCAGATCCTGCGCCGCGCGGGTCTTCGCCGAGGTCGGCTTCGGGATCGGCGCCTGCTTCTTCAGGTGCTTGGCGGTCGGGCTCGCCTTCGGCTTGGGCGCCGGAGTCGTCGACGTGGTGCTGATCGGCGGACGCAGGGCGTCCCGGCTGATCGTGGCGTCGCGCGACAGCTGCAGGGACGAGCTGGCGATCGACGCGTCGAGCTGAACGTGCTGGCTGGGAAGTGCGGCGGCCGAACCGGTGGCAACCATCGCCACTGCCGCGCCCGGAATCGCTACCTTCACGAGACCTGGCTGGATCATCTTGGCGCGCGATTGCCGGTGCCGCGCCTGTCTATGCCGTCCTGCAGCCACTTCTAGAACCCAATCTGCCGAGACCAAAACGTTATCGACCGGAGGAGTCAAGCACACTTCGCCGCGCCGGTTCGAATCGGCCCCTGCTCTTAACGCATTACGAACATCCACAGGCTGCCGTCAGTCGTGATCTGCCCGCTATCCGGATGTGACCGTTCCGAGATCAAACGCTTGGTCGGCAAATCGCCGTCGTGATCGCCGTCGCCACGTGGTCGCCGTACCGCTCCGGAGGCCAGTCGCGGAGCAGGACGAGCAGCTCGTAGAGCTCGACCGAGATGTACGTCCACAGGACGTCGGCGACCTCGTCGAGGGTGATGCCGGGGCGGAGGTCGCCGGTCTCGAGCAGGTGGCGGCCGAACATCGTCATCCCCATCAGCCGCTCGTCGAGCAACGTCTGCCAGGTCTCGCGGAGCGTCTCGTCGCCGTGCCGCCCGTCGCGGATCAGGATCTGTACGCGCGCCGACCGTTGCTGCCGCTCCACGAGACCGTCGACGTACCTCCGGATCTTCCGCCGTACGTCGGGCTCGTCCTGGACAGCCCGCGCCTCGGGACGCTCCGCGATCGGGACCGGCGCGTCGTCGCCGGCGATGACGAAATCGAAGACCGCCTTCGCGAGTGCTGCTTTGGTGCCGAAACCCTTGTAGATGCTCTCCGGCGAGACGCCGGCGCGGCGGGCGACCGCACTGATCGTGGTCGCTTGGAAACCGTCCGCGTCGAACAGCTCGTGCGCCGCGACCACAACGTCACGCCGCCGCAGCCGGGCCCGCTCGCGGCGCGAGGTTGCGTCGTAGTTCCTCTTGACTTCCGCCATCACCGATCCGATGCTTTTGAGTACAGTCACACTGTATCTAATTAGTGGGGGATCTGATGACTACGACAACACAGGCCGGCGACATCGCCGCCCGCAGCATCCTGATCATGGCCGACGGGGAACGGTCCGACTTCGACGCACTGATCCACCCGGAGGCGCGGAACCGGGAGGACGTGGTGGGGCCGGCGGGTGGCCGGGGGCGGGGACCGGCCGCCTTCTACGCGACCGCACTGTGGCTGCGTACCGCGTTCGAGGGCCTGTCGTACGAGATCGACCATGTGGTTGCCGAAGGCAATCTCGTCGCGGTGAACTCCACGATGAAGGGCCGCCACGTGGCGCCGTTCGTCGCGTACGCCGTCGACGGGTCGGTGGACACGGTGTTCCCGCCGACCGGCCGGACGTTCGCGGCCACCCAGTCGCACTGGCTCCGGATCGAGGACGGCCTGGTCGTCGAGCACTGGGCCAACCGCGACGACCTCGGCCAGGCAAAGCAACTCGGCTGGGTCCCGCCGACCCCGATCTACCTGTTCCGCATGGCCCGGGCCAAGCGCGCCGCCCGCATGTGATCCACGGCGCGGCGCCGGTGGGTCTGTTGCTGGTTGACTGCGCGCGTGGGATTTCGGGTCGAGGGTGGGGCGGTCGCGCGGTTGGTGATCGATCGCGCGGCGAAGCGGAACGCGCTGACCCGCGCGATGTGGGCGGCTCTGCCCGGGTTGCTCGGCGACCTGGCGAGCGACGACGAGGTCAAGGTCCTGCTGGTGACCGGCGAGGGTGCGAGTTTCTCTGCCGGCGCCGATATCCGCGAGCTGATCTCGGGCGACGACCCGGCCGATCCGATGGCCGAGCTGCGGGCGTCCAACCTGCAGGCCCAGGCGGCGTTCGCCGCCGATGCAGTGCCCGCGGACCACCACGAAGTACCTGCTCTTCAGCGGTGACCTACTGACCGCGGACCGCGCCGAACTCAAGGGCCTGGTCGATCGTGTGGAGGACGACCCGATGGCGGCGGCCGAGGCGTTCGCGGACACGCTGGTGTCGCGGTCGCAGCTGACGATCCGCTCGGCCAAGGAGTCGGTCAACGCCCTGCTGGCCGGCGAGGACGAAGACGCGGCAGCGGTACGGCGGTATCGCGAGACGATCGCTTCGGGTGAGCTCGCGGAAGGGATCGAGGCCTTCACGCAGAAACGCTCACCGAAGTTCGTCTGGCATCCCCTCTGAGATCAGCGTGCCGCGCAGCTCGACCCGGTCGCCGACCGCGACCGAGACCCGGCCGGCGATCGCCTGCGCGCGCTGGTCGTCGGGCGCGTCGATCAGGAAGAACCCGGCCAGTTGCTCCTTGGCCTCACCGAACGGACCGTCGGTGACGACCTGCTGACCTTCCCGGATCTGCACGATCCGGCCGTCCTCCGGCGGTCGCAGGCCCTCCGAGCTGACCAGTTCACCGGACTCGGCGAGCTCGTGTTCGAGCCGCATCAACCGCTCCAGGGCCTCGTCGTCGTCCGCGGTCCACATCCGGTCGACGCTCCGAAAGATCATCACGACGTACTTCATGGGCGACAACGGTAACCACCCGCGCCGACAGAACCCCGCGGGCGAGCCCGCGGGGTTCTTGTGCTCTAGCCGATCAGTACCAGTGCCTTCGGCCGCCGACCGCGCGCCCGGTGGCTCCCAGGAGCCACAGGACCGCTCCGACCAGGAGCAGCACGATGCCGATGGTCCACAGGATCGAGATGTTCAGCACGAACCCGAGGATCAGCAGAATGAGTCCGAGGACCAGCATGGAACCTCCTTCAACTGGGCCGCTTAGCGGTGACGGCCACGGACGTCCGGTGCCCACCTCCGGGGGACTGAACCTCCAACAGTTGTTTGAGAAGGAGGCAGCCGGCGAGGCCGATCGCGAGGAAGATCCACACGGTCGCGAAAGCGATCCGGTAACCGTGGGTGAGAGCGGCCGGCGTGAGCCCCGACGTACTGGCAGTAGCTACGGCGGAGACCGCGGCAACTCCGACGGCGCCGCCGATCTGGAAGCTGGCGTTCTGCAGTCCGGACGCGACACCGGCGTCTTCGCCCGCGGCGTCGCTCAGCGAGGCGATCGAGCCGGCGACCGTACCTGCGCCCAGTCCGGCGCCGAAGATCGTCAACCCCCAGAAGGCCAGCTCGAAGTACCCAGAGGTCACGGTGAGCTGAGTCATCAGCGTCGTACCCAGTCCTGCGACCAGCAGCGACACAAAGGCGACCCGGCGCGGTCCGACGCGAGTGACGAGGTGCTGACCGACTATGGACGCCACTACCGCGGCTGCTGCGAGTACGGCGGACATGAAGCCGTACTGGATCGCTGACGCACCCAGTGCGAGCTGTGCGTACTGCGTGTAGACGAAGTTGAGTCCGAACGCCGCCAACCCCCAGCTGATCGTGATGAGGTTTCCGCCGACCAGTGCGCGTGAGCGGAAGATCCGGAGCGGTACGAGCGGTGCAGCCGAGCGCTTCTCCACTGCTACGAACAGCGCGAACAGTGCGGCGGAGGCGAGCACCAGGAGTACGGTCCGCGTCGCCGAGGACTCAGGTGCCTCGATGACGGCGTACACCAGGACGATGAGTGCTGCGGTGACAGTGATGGCGCCGGCCACGTCGAACCCGCGGCGTCCGGGTCCGCGGCTGTCCAGCAGCAGTAGGGGCGCCAGTACGACGACCAGCACGCAGACCGGCACGTTGATGAAGAAGATCCACTGCCAGCCGAGTCCGTCCGTGACAGGTCCGCCCACGAGCGACCCCGCCGTACCGCCGACCCCACTGGTCGCGCCCCAGATCCCTAGCGCCTTGTTGCGATCCGGACCGGACGGGAACGTGGTCATGACGATCGACAACGCACTGGGAGCCAGTACGGCGGCTGCTGCGCCCTGGAGCCCGCGTGCGAGGACCAGAGCGTCACCACTCCACGCGAGCCCGCAGAGAAGAGAGGACCCCGCGAAAAGCAGCAGTCCGGTGATGAAGACGCGCCGGCGACCCAGCAGGTCGGAGATCCGGCCGCCGAGCAGCAGGAGGCCGCCGAACATCAGCCCGTACCCGCTGGGCACCCACTGCGCGCCACCGGTCGAGAACGTCAGCTCCCGCTCGATCGACGGTACGGCGACCAGCACGATCGACGCGTCCAGGATGATCATGAACCCGGTCAGACAGAGCAACGCCAGCGCGAACCAACGCTTCGAATGCGTAACCATCAGGCATCTCCAGTACGGCGGGACGCCCCGGCTGAGCGTCACTCGGCAGAGACGTCGGTGCCGACCGGGTGCATTTCGACATTCCGGTTCTGTCGAAGTACGGCGTACCTGCTTCGACGTACCTGTTAACTGGGGGTCACAGCGGCCTCCACTCGGTACAGGATGGTGACTGTGAAGTACATGCTGCTGATCTACAGCAACGCCGAGAGCTGGGCGGGCCTGTCGGCCGAGCAACGCGATGGCCTGGCTGAGGCACACGAGACGCTGTCGCGGGAGCTGACCGAGCAGGGCCTGCTGGTCAGTGCCGCCGGTCTGGCGGACCCGATCACCACCCGGACCGTTCAGGTGCGTGACGAAACCATCAACACGACGGACGGGCCGTACGCCGAGGCGAAGGAGCACCTGGCCGGGTTCTACCTGGTGGAGTGCGACAACATCGACCAGGCGATCGGGTACGCCGCGCGCATGCCGGACGCGGAGTACGTCGCCGTGGAGGTGCGACCTGTCATGGATATGTCTGGGCTGGAGATGTGACTGGCTTCGAGCTGCTGCTGCGCGAGCAGACGCCGCAGGTGCTCAGTGCGCTGGTCCGGCACTACGGTCACTTCGACCTGGCCGAGGAAGCGGTCCAGGAGGCCCTGCTCGCGGCCGCGCAGCAGTGGCCGACCGAGGGCGTGCCGGACAACCCGCGTGGCTGGCTGATCCGGGTCGGGTCGCGGCGGCTCACTGACCTGCTCCGCAGTGAGTCGGCCAGGCGGCGGCGTGAGGAGAACGCGGCACAGCTCGCCGCTCCGGAGGAGTTCGTCGCGTCAGGCCCGGAGCATCGACGACGTCCCGGGCGGCAGGGACGACACACTGACCTTGCTGTTCCTCTGCTGCCATCCGGCGTTGTCGGCGGCGTCGCAGATCGCACTGACGCTGCGTGCGGTCGGTGGTCTCACCACCGCGCAGATCGCGGCCGCGTTCCTGGTGCCGGAGGCAACCATGGCGCAGCGGATCAGCCGGGCGAAGCGGAGCATCAAGCAGGCGGGCAGTTCGTTCGAGATGCCGCCGGAGGCGGAGCGGGACGAGCGGATGGGCGCCGTACTGCATGTGCTCTACCTGATCTTCAACGAGGGCTACACGGCGTCGTCAGGTACGTCGCTGCACAGTGCGGAGCTGACGACCGAGGCGATCCGGCTGGTGCGTGGTGTGCGGAAGCTGCTGCCGGATGACGGTGAGGTGGCGGGGCTGCTGGCGCTGATGCTGCTGACCGACGCGCGACGGGCGGCACGGACCGGTGCGGACGGGACGCTGATACCGCTGGCCGAGCAGGACCGCTCCAAGTGGAACCGGGCCGCCATCGTCGAGGGAGAGGCGATGGTGAGCGATGCGCTGTCGCGGACGCAGCTGGGGCCGTACCAGGTACAGGCGGCGATCGCTGCGGTCCATGACACGGCAGAGCGCGCTGACGACACGGACTGGCGGCAGATCGTCGCGCTGTACGACGTACTCGAGCAACTGGTCGACAACCCGATGGTGAAGCTCAACCACGCGGTGGCGGTGGGTATGGCGGTCGGTCCGAAGGAGGGGCTCGCCGTACTCGAGCCACTCGAGTCGGACGACCGCATGAACCACCGGCTCGAGGCTGTCCGCGCACATCTGCTCGAGATGTCCGGCGACGTGGCCGCTGCGCGGGAGAGCTACCTGCTGGCGGCCCGCCGTACGACGAGCATGCCGGAGCGGACCTACCTGCAGTCGAAGGCGGACCGGCTGACCTGAGGTCGCGTAGGTTGGATGTGTGGATCTCACCAGGGCCTCACTCCTCCGGGAGATGCTGACCGGCACCGAACTGGGTAGCCGGACCACGGAGTTCGGCTATGCGCTGCGACGCTTCACCACCAGGCGCAGCGGCCTCATGCTGTTCGGACCGGTCGACGACGAGCCCTGGCACCTCACCGCGCACCTGGACGACGAACTGCACCGGGCCGGCGTAGAGGACCTACGGCCGTCCCTGGTCCGCTGGGCGCCGCCGCCGGACGCACCACCGCACCTGGCGATCGGTCTGGACCGCTTGCGCGACGCAGGTCGCGGTGAGTCGTTGCTGGTCGTTGCCGAGGACGCACCCGCCGACACGCTGCTGGAACGAATCAGCGACGTACGGCGACGCGGTACGACGATCTTCAGCATCGGCAACGGCGACAACGAGCTCACGTCCCTCAGCCACGAGACGCTAGTACCCGAACTGCTCGTGCCGGACGGTTTCGGCTGGACGACCCGCGAGGTGCTCGACGAGCAACTCGCCGAAGGCTTCGAGACAGCCCAGCACCTGGTCAGCCTCGCCGCCGCAGACAACGAAGCCAGCCGCCCCGGCTGGCGCCGCCGCCTCCGCACCGCCATCGAAAGACTCAGCGGCGAACCTGCCTGACCGGCCTATGCGCCGCCAGTTGGTTCTTGCCGCGCTGACGTCACTTTCAAGGGCTGACCCCTTGAAGGCTGAGGAGCTGGGCGTGGACCAGACCCTTGAACGCTGAAGAGCTGGGCGTGACTCAGAAGGGTGGCGGGTGGTCCGGGGGTCGGCCAACCGACTTGGGGGCGTCGGTGTGTGGGGTGATGGGACCGCGGGCTGGTGGGACTGTCGTGTAGCGGTGACCTGTGGGTGCGGTGAGAGTGACGGAACCGTCGGGGTGTGCGGTGCTCTTCCAGCCCCACGCCGGAGTGTCCTTCACGACGTGGTGGTACTCGCAGTAAGGCACCAGCCCGGTCAGACTTGTCCGGCCGGATTGCCTGAAAGGTGTGGCGTGGTCCCGGTCGCATTCACGCGAGGTGCGGTTGCAACCAGGCCAGGCGCAGACCGGATGACGCGCCAACAGCGTCTCGCTGACCACCGCGCCAGGGTCGTGGCGGTGAGTGGATGCCTCGAGCACGCTGCCGTTGACGGGATCGGTGAGAAGTCGTCGCCAGGTGCCGTCACCCGCGATCCGGCGCGCCATTTCCGCCGGAACAGGCCCGTACCCGCTCAGATCGCAGGGGTCGTCGTCCACGCCGAGGAGGGTGGTTACCGGGATCAGGACTTCGATGTGGGGGCGTCGTCGGTGACGGTCGGGTAGTCGGCGACCGAGCCAGTCGAGGCCGTTGTGGAGCATGTACTCGAATACATCGGCCACCACGTCGGCCCGTCGCTGCTCGGCGGTCCGTTCGTCCCTGATCGGCCCACTCGGCGTCATACCCGCCGCGGTGGTGGATTCGGTGGTAGTGGTTTCGCTGGTGCCGCGTTTGGCGAGGTCGGCCATGGCTTGGACGACGACCCACATCTGCTGGATCTTGTCGGCGGTGTGCACGACCCACAACCCGGCCATGCCATCGGCGAGCGGCACGATCTTGCAGGTGCGTTCGGCGACGGCGGCGCGATGGCGGTCCGCGGCGTCATGCGTGGTGTATTTCGCGACCTGACGACGCAGAGATGCGGTCAGGTTGGCGTGGGTCTGGCCCGGGGCGCGGCGCAGCACATGCGCCTCGACCGCTTGTGCAGCCTCGACCGGGAGTGCGCGGGTGGCCTCGGAGATGGCGAGCGCCTTGGCGACGCTGAGGGCGCCACAGCGCAGCGCGGTATGGGTGGCCGCCAGAGTGCCGGTCAAATGGAGTGCCGTGTCGATGTGACGGGCTGCGGTGTTGGTGGACAGCCGCAGTGCGGCGCCGACTTCGGCGGTCCAGGACCGTTCCGGGTCGATCGGCCGCCCAGAGGAGTCGATCTGAGTGGGGCGGGGGATCTCGGTGGCTTGGGCCTTGCGCTGCCGGCAGAACGAGGCCATTGCAGCGGTTTTGATGGCCGCTGCCCAGGCCTCCATGCGGGCCGCGGCCTTCATCGCCTCGATCAGCGCGATCGGCGACTCGCACTGGGGCCGCAGTTCCTCCAACGCCGCCGCCAGTTCGGCGCCCGGCGGCAGGAACACCCACGCCGGCGCCTTCAGTCGCAGCATCTCGCGTTCGGCCTCGTCCTGCTCCACCCCAGCCCACAGCTCCCACTCCAGCCCGTCCACGCGCGACATCGGCGGCAGGTCGTCGTACCAATCCTCTTCGCCTACATAGCGCGGAGGACGAGGGTCCTGAGGGTCCGGCAAGTCGTCCGGCGGCACCAGGGCACCAACAGCCTCGAACCCGGCGAGTGCTCGCTCACCGGGAAGCTGTGCCGCCAACGCCGTTGCCATGGATCTATATTAGAACACCTGTTCGATTAGGCAAAATCGAGATATGTCCGATGATCCGCGAATCCCTTGTGAGAAAGGGGTTCTCGCCTAGACGTTGAGGTAGAGGGCGCACAGTCGGGGGAGGCGGAGCTCCAGGTCCTCTTCGTCGTCGAAGTCGATTTCCTTGCCGGCGGGGAGGTCGGGGGTGTCCGGGGCGTCGCGGTCGACTGCTTTCCAGTACGCCGGTTCGTCGCCGGTCAGGTTCTTGTAGGCGTGACTGCCGACGTGCAGCATCCCTTCGCCGTCGAAGCCCTCGAACCCCTCCGGCCGGTCCTCGTCCACCACGTCGGCGAGCGAGTCCGGATCGGTCAGTGCCGCTTCCCACACCTCCCGCCCCTGTGCGAGCAGCCAGCCCCGGAACGAGTCGAACCCGTCCTCCGAAGCACCGGAGTTGATCAGGTACGCCGCCGCCCACAGATCCCAGCGGTACGACTCGACCTGCAACCGCGCGAGTTCGGTCCCGAACCCGACGATCTCCTCGGCCTCCGCCGTACCCAGCACCTTGGTCAGCGCGTCCGCAACCCCGTCCGGATCAGCCACGGTGTCATCCACCGAGGCCCGCGCATCCTCGACCAGACCCCAGAACGAATCCCTGTCCACCCACAAACCATCTCACCCACCCCGGGTCCAGCGGGAGGGTCAGAACTACCAGACCTCGTCGAGTTGTTGGTGTTGGGTGGGGGTTAGGGAGAGGTTGGCGCCTGATAGGGCGGTGGTGAGGTAGTTGGGGGTGCTGATTCCGACGATGGGGGTGATGGCGGGGGTGCCTCCGGTGAGCCAGGCGAGGACTACTGCGGAGCGGGTGGTGTTGAGGGTGGTGGCGAGGTCGGTGAGGACCTCTAGGCGGCGGGTGGTGCCGGGGTGGTCGAAGGCTGGGTTGATGGGGCGGTCGGCGCGGTTCTCGTACGCACCGGACATCAGCGGGTTGTAGGCGAACAGCTGCTGTTCCGGGTTGTTCTGTGCGTAGTCGAGGACCTCGTCGGTGATCCAGCCGAAGCGGTGGTCGTGGGTGTGGTCGCGGACGAAGGGCCGGGGCTGCAGGTACGAATAGCGCAGCTGCAGCGCGCTCGGAGCCAGTACGCCGAGCTCACTCGCCAGACCGCGCA
The DNA here is from genome assembly GCA_963822475.1 of uncultured Actinomycetota bacterium. Lineage (GTDB taxonomy): Bacteria > Actinomycetota > Actinomycetes > Propionibacteriales > Kribbellaceae > Kribbella. Next base: position 638,131 of record CAWGHT010000003.1, on the reverse strand, counting down.
TTCGCTCCACCCGCCACAGGGCGTAGTTCGAGAGCCCGAGGCGGCCGATCGTGCCGGCCGCAGCGTGCTTGCCGAACGCGGCGACGGTCTCCTCCAGCGGAGTGGACCTGTCGTCGCGGTGTGCCCAGTAGAGGTCGATGTGGTCGACACCGAGGCGGCGGAGGGAGGTCTCGAGCGCGGCGTCGATCGCCTTGGCGCTCAGGCCTTCCGAGTGCTCGGGCCAGCTGCCGGGCCAGAGCGGCTCGCATCCGACCTTGGTCGCCAGCTTGACCCGGTCCCGTACGCCGGGCCGCTGCGCGAACCACCTCCCGAGCAGCTCCTCACTCTGTCCACCGTGTCCGCTCGGGTCCTGCCAGAACGCGTAGCAGTTCGCGGTGTCGATCCACTCCCCGCCTGCGTCCAGATATGCATCCAGCAACCGGAACGAGGTCGCTTCGTCGATCCGCGTCCCGTACTCCATCGCGCCCAGCGCAAGATTCACCATGCGCAAGAGCCAACAAGCTGGAGCGCGTACTAGGTCAAGTCCGCGAATTCCCGCAGTACCGGAGCCAGCGTCGCCGCCTCGGTCCCGTGGTTCTCACCGGGGATCGCCTTCACCGTCGCGGTAGGCAGGTGCTCGGCCACAGCCTGTGCGCCGGCGGAGAGCGCGGGCCAGGTCTTGTCGCCGTACAGCACCAACACAGGAACCTTCACGTCGGCCCAGCGGTCGGACGGCAGCGGGTTGCCGGACATGGTGGTCCCCATGATGCGGCCGTCGTACGCGATCGTGTGCGCGATCTCCTCGACCGGTGCCCAGTACGGCGACTGCTTCATGCCCGGGATCGCCTCCGCGGGCAGCATCGCGGCCGCGGTCATGAAGAGCTCGGCGGCCTTGTCCCGGCGCCCCTCGGCGACGAACGCGTCGAGCTGCTCCACGTAGTCGGACGGCAGCGGCGGCCGTACGTCGTCGACGACCACCGGCGGCTCGAACAACACCAGCCCGGCGATGGGCAGCCCCGCAGCCGCGGCGTCCAGCGCCAGCAGACCGCCCGACGACCAGGCGAAGAGGATGGCCGGCTGACCAGCGTCTTCGATCAGGGCGGCGATGTCCTCGATCTCCCGCTGGATCGCGTACGGCGCGGTGTCGGTGCTCGCGCCGCGGCCGCGCCGGTCGTACGCGTACGTCCGGAAGCGGTCGGTCAGCAACTGCCCGACCTCGTCGTTCAACGGGTTCACGGCCCGGTGCGCGGTCGCCCCGTCGATCAGGATCAGCGGTCTGCCCTCGCCGTACGCCTCGAAAGCGATCGTGGTGCCGTCGGCCGAAGTCACGGTGCTCATGGTCTTCTCCTCACTGGATGGGAACTAGACCGTACAGTACTCGCGAGAGAACTGGACTGTCTAGTATGATTTCCCGCATGGAGCAGCCAGAGATCGAGGGACGCACGCCCCGCAAACGCCGCGCGATCCTGGCCGCGGCGACCGAGGCCTTCCTCAGTCACGGGTACCTCGGCGCGAGCATGGACGAGGTCGCGGCCAAGGCCGGCGTCTCCAAACAGACCGTCTACAAGCAGTTCGAGAACAAGGAGCGCCTGTTCGCCGAGATCGTCCTCGGCACCAGCGACCAGCTACTGGACGGCCTCCAGCAGGCGTACGTCGACACACTCGAGGGGGCCGCCGACGCGCGCGAAGCCCTGCGTGCGTTGGCCCATCGCCTGCTCCAGAGCCTCACCGCCGACAGCGTCCTGCAGCTCCGCCGGCTCGTGATCGCCGAGGCGGACCGGTTCCCCGAGGTGTGCGGCGCCTGGTTCAACAGCGGTTTCGAGAAGTCCCTCGATGCGCTCGGGCAGGCGCTGAGCCGCCTGAGCGACCGCGGCCTGTTGAAGCCGCTCGACGACCCGACGCTGGCGGCGTACCAGTTCGCCGGTCTGGTGATGTACAAGCCGATGAACCGCGCCATGTTCGCGGGCACCCGGCAGCGCCCGAAGCCCGGTGAGCTCGAGAAGCTCGCCGACCAAGCCGCCGAAGTGTTCCTCGCGGCCTACGGACTAGAGCGTTCCGCGCGTTGACGTGCGGACCACCAGCTCCGGCGTGAACGTCACGCGCTGGTGCTCGTGGTCCGGGTTGGACGACTCGTCCAGCAGCAACTCGGCGGCCGTCCGGCCGAGCAGCTGCCGCGGCTGACGCACCGAGGTCAGCGGTACGGCGGCCGCCTCCGCGAACTCGATGTCGTCGTACCCGACGATCGCGAGATCCTCCGGAACGCGCAGCCCGAGACTCACGCACTGTTGCAGCAATCCCAACGCCAGCAGGTCGTTCGCGCAGAACGCGGCCGTCGGCCGGCGATCCGCCGGGAGTCCCGCAAGTCGTTGCCCAGCGCCCCTACCTTCGGCGACCGTGAGCGCGCCGGTGGTCAACTCGATCAGGTTCGACATCGGCTTCCCGGCGGTCCGCAGTGCGCGCCGGGCGCCGTCGCGGCGGTCGATGACCTGCCCGATCGTGTTCGGCCCGCCGACGTACGCGATCCGCTCGTGGCCGAGCTCCAGCAGATGCGAGATCGCGAGCTCGCCGCCGAGGACGTCGTTCACCGCGACCGAGCAATGCGACGCGTCGTCGAGCGCACGGTCGACCACGACCACCGGCGTACCGCGGGACGGCAGCTTGCGCAGGCGGGACGAGTTCTGGTCGATCGGTGTGATCAGGATGCCCTGGACGCGTTGCTGCTCGAGCAGATCGAGGTACGCCGCCTCGCGGTCGGCGTCCTCGCTGCTGGTACAGAGAAACACCGACAGGCCGGCCGCCTGCGCCGCCTCCTCGACGCCCTTCGCGACGTCGGTGAAGAACGGGTTGCCGGCGTCGAGCATCACGTACGCCAGGATCCGGCTGGAGCCGGCCCGCAGCTGGCGCGCCGACTCGTTCCGGACGAAGCCGAGCGAGGCCATCGCGGCCTCGACCTTGGCCCGGGTCAGCGGGCTGACCACCTCGGGGCGGTTCAGGACGTTCGACACGGTCCCCAGCGAGACGCCGGCGGCCGCCGCGACCGCCTTCACTCCGGCCGCGTGCGGCTTCGGCGTACGGCGTCGCCGGGTGCGCTCGGGCAGGGCTTCCGCGTCATCGACCGACACGAGAACCTCCCTCCCGCACTCGAAGCACTTGAAACGTCTTAGCGGCCGCAGAATACCCGCTCGCCGCGGATTCTCCGCAGTACCAGTCCGGGATCGGCCGCAAAACCCGGGCAGGCTCTTGACGGCTCCCAGGGCGCGAGCTTAGCGTCAGGGCACTCTCTTGAAACCTTTCATCCAAACTCCTCGCCCGGGACGGAGGTGACCATGTCCGACGGTGCGCCGATCCTGCGGGTGCGAGAGGTGTCGAAGTCCTTCGGAGCGGTCGCCGCGGTCCGGGACGTCTCCTTCGACCTGTACGGCGGTGAGGCGCACGCCCTGGTCGGCGAGAACGGGGCCGGGAAGTCAACGATCGTGAACATGCTGGCCGGCGTGCACCGCCCGGACGCCGGGACGATCGAACTGGACGGCCGCCCGCAGGACCTGACCACCCCGGCCGACGCCAAGGCCGCCGGGATCGCGGTCATCTACCAGGAGCCGACCCTCTTCCCCGACCTGTCCGTGGCCGAGAACATCGCGATGGGCCGCCACCCGCTGGGTCGTTTCAACACCATCGATCGGACCGCGATGGTCCGGCGGGCCGACCAGATGTTCGGCCGCCTCGGCGTGTCGATCGACCCGAACCGTCCCGCCCGCGGCCTGTCGATCGCCGACCAGCAGCTGGTCGAGATCGCGAAGGCGATCTCCGCCGACGCCCGCGTCGTGGTGATGGACGAGCCGACCGCGGCGCTCACCGGCGTCGAGGTCGAGCGACTGTTCAAGGTCGCCCGTTCGCTGCGCGACGACGGCGCCGCGGTCATGTTCATCTCGCACCGGTTCGAGGAGATCACCGCGCTCTGCCAGCGGGTCACGATCATGCGCGACGGCCGGCACGTCTCGACCGACCTGCTCAGCGACCTCACCGTCGACGGGATGGTCCGCAAGATGGTCGGCCGCGACCTCGGCGCCCTCTTCCCCAAGCAGGACGTCACACCCGGCGCGGTGGCCGTCAGCGTCCGCAACCTGACCCGCGATCCGGTGTACGCCGACGTGTCGTTCGAGGTCCGCGCCGGAGAGATCGTCGCGCTGGCCGGCCTGGTCGGATCCGGCCGGTCCGAGGTCGTGCAGTCGATCTTCGGCGTCGATCCACGCGACTCCGGCACGGTCGAGGTGGGCGGCAAGGTCCTCCCGCCGGGTTCACCGAAGCGGGCGATGGCGGCCGGTGTCGCGCTCGTACCGGAGGATCGTCGCCAGCAGGGCCTGGTGATGGAGCTCTCGATCGAGCGCAACGTCACGTTGCCCCGGTCGCGATCGCTGTCGCAGCTCGGCTTCCTCACCGGCAGCCGGGAACGACGTTCCGCGAAGGAATGGGCCGACCGGCTGAAGACGAAGTACGGACGGCTCTCCGACGAGGTCGGGACGCTCTCGGGCGGCAACCAGCAGAAGGTCGTGCTGGCCAAGTGGCTCGCGACCAAGCCCAAGGTCCTGATCGTCGACGAGCCGACGCGGGGGATCGACGTCGGCACCAAGGCCGAGGTCCACCGGCTGATGTCGTCGCTGGCTGCCGACGGCGTCGCGGTGCTGATGGTGTCGTCCGAGCTGCCCGAGGTGCTCGGGATGGCGGACCGCGTACTGGTGATGCGCGAGGGCCGCCTGGTCGCGGAGTTCAGCCGCGCCGAGGCCACCGAGGAAGCCGTCATGTTCGCCGCGACCGGGCAGGAGGCGACCTTATGACCGCTGTCGAACTGCCCGCCCCGCGGCGCTCCTCACTCGATGTCGTACTGCGTGCTCGCGAGCTCGGCATCGTCATCGCGCTGGCGCTTCTGGTGGCGGTGACGGCGATCTCCAACTCGCGCTTCCTGTCCGGGCAGAGCATCCGCGACATCCTGCTCAACACCGCGATCCTGGCCGTTCTGGCGGTCGGCCAGGCCGTGGTGGTGATCACCCGCAACATCGACCTCTCCGTCGGCTCGGTGCTCGGCCTCAGCGCGTTCACCGTCGGCACCCTCCTGCAGAACAACAACCTGCCGGTGATCGTCGCGCTCCTCGTCGGTGCGGGCGTCGGCGTGGTCTGCGGTGGACTCAACGGAGTCCTGGTCCGCTACGGCAACGTCCCCGCCCTGGTCGTCACCCTCGGCACCCTGTACGTCGTCCGTGGTGTCACCTACTTCTGGGCCGGCGGCAGCCAGATCAACGCCGACGAGCTGCCGTCCGGGTTCCTCAACTTCGGCAACGCCACCCTGATCGGGATCCCGTACCTCGTTCTGCTCGCGGTTCTCGTCCTCGTGGTGACCGGCGTCGTTCTGCGCAGCTACCGGACGGGCCGGGAGCTGTACGCGATGGGCTCCAGCCCGCACGCCGCGCGGCTCGCCGGCATCCCGGTCGGCCGCCGTACGGTCGGCGCCTTTGTCGTCAGCGGCGGGCTGGCCGGGTTCGCGGGCGTGCTCTTCGCGGCGCGGTTCGGCACCATCGACGCGGCGGCCGGCACTGGCTACGAGCTGAACGTCGTCGCGGCCGTCGTGGTGGGCGGCGTCGCGGTCTTCGGCGGCAGTGGGACCGTCTGGGGCGCCGCGCTCGGGGCGCTCCTGCTGACCACGATCGGCAGCGCACTCGCCGTCCTCGAGATCAACCAGTTCTGGCAGCAGGCGATCGTCGGTGCGCTGATCCTGCTGGCGATCGGCGCCGATCGTCTGGTCGCCGCCCGGGTCGCCGCGAGCCTGAAGAAGCGGGGCTCCCATGTCCGCTGAGCTCACGGCCACCCGCGTGGCGCGGTTCGCGAACTGGAACGTCGCGATCATCGCGATCACCGTCGTGGTGCTGATCGTCGCCGCCGCGACCGTCGACAACTTCGGTACGTCGCAGAACTTCGGCTTCCTGGTCCTCGACGTGCTGCCGATCGCGATCATCGCGCTGCCGATGACGCTGGTCATCGTCACCGGCGAGATCGACCTGTCGGTCGCCAGCACGCTCGGCCTGTCGAGCGCGGTGATGGGCTACCTGTGGAACGCGAACCAGCCGATCGAGACGATCATCCCGCTCTGCCTGCTGCTCGGCGCTGTCCTCGGGGCGGTCAACGGCTTCTTCGTCACGGTCCTCGGCCTGCCGTCGCTCGCGGTCACGATCGGCACGCTCGCGCTGTACCGCGGCCTGGCCTTCGTCGTCCTCGGCGACAGCGCGGTCGCCGACTTCCCGCCGTCGTACACCGACTGGGTCACCGGCACGATCGGGAGTACGCCGTTCCCGAACGTGCTGATCATCATCGTCGTCCTGGCCGTCGTGTTCGGCGTGGTCCTGCACGCGACGCCGATCGGCCGGGCCGTGTTCGCGGTCGGCGCGAGTGAGCAGGCCGCCCGGTTCGCCGGCGTCCGCCCGGGCCGGCTGAAGTTCTGGCTGTACGTCGCCGGCGGCCTGGTCTCGGGTCTCGCCGGGGTGCTGTGGACGCTCCGCTACTCCAGCGCCCGCGCCGACAACGGCGCCGGGCTGGAACTCGCCGTGGTCGCCGCCGTCCTGCTCGGCGGCGTCTCGATCTTCGGCGGTAAGGGCGCGCTCGCCGGTGTGGTCGCCGGTGTCGTGCTCCTCGGCTCGCTGCAGAACGCACTGCGGCTTTCCGACGTGTCCAACGAGGCCCTCAACGTGGTGACCGGCGTACTGCTGATCGCCTCGGTCCTCGGCCCCAACCTCGCCAACCGACTGAAGGGGTGGAACCAGTGACTCAACGGAAGAACTTGGCGGTGATGGCCGTCCTCGCGCTGGCACTGAGCGCATGCGGTGGTACGACGAAGTCCAGCACGGAAGGGCAGAACACGGCGGCGCCGACGAACACCTCGGCCAAAGCCGATCCGAACGCCACGCTCAAAGAGGGCCTGAAGATCGCGTACCTGCCGAAGCAGTTGAACAACCCGTACACCGACGTCGAGGTCGGCGGCGGCAAGGTCGCGGTCGGCGAGCTCAAGGGGGAGTACAAGCTGGTCGGCCCGAACGACGCCAGCGCGTCCTCGCAGGTCAGCTACATCAACACGCTCATCCAGCAGCAGCAGAACGTGATCGTGGTCGCGGCCAACGACCCGAACGCGGTCTGCCCGTCGCTGAACCAGGCCCGCAAGGCCGGGATCAAGGTCGTCACCTTCGACTCGGACGCGGCCAAGACCTGCCGGGACGCGTTCATCAACCAGGCCACCACGCAGGGCATCGGCGAGAGCCTGGTGAAGATGGCCAGCGAACTGGCCGGCGGTTCTGGTGAGATCGCCATCCTGTCCGCGACGCCGAACGCCACGAACCAGAACTCCTGGATCGAGGTCATGAAGACTGAGCTGGCCAAGCCGGAGAACGCCAAGCTCAAGCTGGTGAAGATCGCGTACGGCAACGACGACGACCAGAAGTCGTTCACCGAGGCGCAGGGCCTGCTGCAGTCGTTCCCGAACCTCAAGGTGATCGTCTCGCCGACCACAGTCGGTATCGCGGCGGCCTCTCGCTACGTGAGCGCGTCGAACTACAAGGGCAAGGTGGCCATCACCGGTCTCGGCCTGCCGAACCAGATGCGCAAGTTCGTCAAGGACGGCACGGTGAAGAAGTTCGCGCTCTGGAACCCGGCCGACATCGGGTACCTGGCCGCGTACGCCGGTGCCTCGCTCAGCTCCGGTCAGATCACCGGCGCCCAGGGCGAGAAGTTCAAGGCCGGGAAGCTCGGCGAGTACACCGTCGGCGCCAACGGCGAGATCGTCCTCGGCCCGCCGACCGAGTTCACCGCCGCCAACATCGACAAGTTCAACTTCTGAGGGCTCCTTCGTGAATCGCTACTGCTTCTGCCTCCAGGTCCGCCCGGACCGCCTGGACGAGTACGTCGAACGGCACCGCAACGTCTGGCCCGACATGCAGGCCGCGCTGCGGGACTCCGGCTGGCACAACTACTCGCTCTTCCTCCGCGACGACGGCCTGCTGGTCGGGTACGTCGAGTCCGAGGACCTGGAGGCGGCGCAGAAGGCGATGGCGGCCACCGAGGTCAACACGCGCTGGCAAGCCCAGATGACCGAATTCTTCACAGGTATAGACGGCAGGCCGCCGGACGAGTCGTTCCTGCTCCTGCCCGAGATCTTCCACTTGAAAGAGGACTGAAGCATGACGACCGAAGCCGTGAAGGCCGCCCTCAGCCGCCAAGAGATCGAGCTGCCCTCGTGGGCGTTCGGGAACTCCGGCACCCGGTTCAAGGTGTTCAGCCAGCCCGGGGTGCCGCGGTCGCCGGAGGAGAAGATCGCCGACGCGGCCGTCGTCCACAGGTACACCGGGGTCGCGCCGAGCGTGGCGCTGCACATCCCCTGGGACAAGGTCGACGACTATGCGGCGCTGGCGGCGTACGCGAAGGAACAGGGCGTCCGGCTCGGGGCGATCAACAGCAACGTGTTCCAGGACGACGACTACAAGCTGGGCAGCGTCACCAACCCGGATCCCGCGGTACGCCGGAAGGCCACCGACCACCTGCTCGAATGCGTCGACATCATGGACGCGACCGGGTCCCGCGACCTGAAGCTGTGGTTCTCCGACGGCACCAACTACCCCGGCCAGGACGACATCCAGGACCGCCAGGACCGGCTCGCGACCGCGCTGAAGGAGGTGTACGACCGGCTCGGCGACGACCAGCGGATGCTGCTCGAGTACAAGCTCTTCGAGCCGGCCTTCTACACCACGGACGTTCCGGACTGGGGTACGTCGTACGCGCACTGTCTCGAACTGGGGCCGAAGGCAACGGTCTGTATCGACACCGGGCACCACGCGCCGGGGACGAACATCGAGTTCATCGTGGCGTTCCTGCTCCGGACCAAGAAGCTCGGCGCGTTCGACTTCAACAGCCGGTTCTACGCCGACGACGACCTGATGGTCGGGGCCGCGGACCCGTTCCAGCTGTTCCGGATCATGAACGAGATCGTCCGCGGCGACGCGCTCGACCCGGACCGCGGGATCGCGTTCATGCTCGACCAGTGCCACAACATCGAGGAGAAGATCCCCGCGATCATCCGCTCGGTGATGAACGTCCAGGAGGCCACCGCGAAGGCGCTGCTGGTCGACCGCGACGTACTGCGGGCCGCTCAGCAGTCGGGCGACGTACTCGGTGCGAACGCGGCGTTGATGGATGCGTACAACACCGACGTCCGGCCGCTGCTTGCCGAACTGCGTGAGTCGCAGGGCATGGACGCGGACCCGGTCGCGGCGTACAAGCGCAGCGGCTACTTCGAGCAGATCACCAAAGACCGAGCCGACGGCCAGCAGGCCGGATGGGGAGCATGACAGTGACCGACACCGCCTCTGAGCTTGTTGCGCGGAGCAACCGGCTCGGTGCCGATCCGAGAAACACCAACTACGCCGGCGGGAACACGTCGGCGAAGGGTACGACGACCGACCCGGTCACGCAGAACCCCGTGGACCTGTTGTGGGTCAAGGGATCCGGCGGTGACCTCGGCACGCTGACCGAAACGGGTCTCGCCGTACTGCGCCTCGACCGGCTGAACGCTCTGGTCGACACCTATCCGGGCGTGGACCGTGAGGACGAGATGGTCGCCGCGTTCGACTACTGCCTGCACGGGAAGGGCGGTGCGGCGCCGTCGATCGACACTGCGATGCACGGGCTGGTCGATGCCCCTCATGTCGACCATCTCCACCCGGACTCCGGGATCGCGCTGGCGACCGCGGCGGACGGCGAGAAGCTGACCGCGGAATGCTTCGGCGACCGCGTGGTGTGGGTGCCGTGGCGCCGGCCCGGTTTCCAGCTCGGGCTGGACATCGCGGCCGTGAAGCGGGACAACCCGCAGGCCATCGGCTGCATCCTGGGAGGCCACGGCATCACCGCGTGGGGCAACACGTCCGAGGAGTGCGAGGCGAACTCCCTCGACATCATCCGTACGGCGGAACGCTTCCTGGCGGACCGCGGCGTCGCCGAGCCGTTCGGCGCGGTCGTCTCCGGCTACGAACCCCTGCCCACCGACGAACGTCGCGCTCGGGCCGCGGCCCTTGCTCCTGTCATTCGCGGGCTCGCGTCGACGGACAAGCCGCAGGTCGGTCATTTCAACGACTCCGACGTGGTGCTGGAGTTCACCGCCCGGGAGCGGCTGGCCGAGCTGGCCGCGCTGGGCACCTCGTGCCCCGACCACTTCCTCCGGACGAAGGTCCGTCCGCTGGTGCTGGACCTCCCGCCGACTGCTCCGCTGGAAGACGCGGTCGCGCGGCTGAAAGAACTGCACGCCGCGTATCGCGAGGACTACGCGGCCTACTACCACCGGCACGCCGAGCCGGACAGCCCGGCGATGCGGGGCGCCGATCCGGCGATCGTGCTCGTGCCGGGCGTCGGGATGTTCAGTTTCGGGAAGGACAAGCAGACCGCGCGGGTGGCCGGCGAGTTCTACGTGAACGCGATCAACGTGATGCGGGGCGCCGAGGCGGTGTCGACGTACGCGCCGATCGACGAGCGGGAGAAGTTCCGGATCGAGTACTGGGCGCTGGAGGAGGCGAAGCTGCAGCGGATGCCTCGTCCGAAGCCGCTCGCAACCCGGGTCGCCTTCGTGACCGGTGGCGGGTCGGGTATCGGGAAGGCGATCGCGCAACGGCTGGCCGCCGAGGGCGCGTGTGTCGTCGTCGCGGACCTCGACCTGGCCGCTGCCGAGGCGGTGGCGAAGGAGATCGGGTCCACGGACGTGGCCGTCGCGGTCGGCGCGGACGTGTCGTCGACGGAGGCGGTCGAGGCGGCGCTGCGCGAGGCGGTACTGGCGTTCGGCGGTGTCGACCTGATCGTCAACAACGCCGGGCTGTCGATCTCGAAGTCGTTGCTGGAGACAACGGATCGCGACTGGGACCTGCAGCACGACGTGATGGCGAAGGGCTCGTTCCTGGTCTCGCGGGCGGCCGCGAAGGTGCTCATCGACCAGGAGATGGGCGGCGACATCGTCTACATCTCCAGCAAGAACTCGGTGTTCGCCGGCCCGAACAACGTCGCGTACGGATCGGCCAAGGCGGACCAGGCGCACCAGGTACGGCTGCTCGCGGCCGAGCTCGGCGGGTACGGGGTCCGGGTCAACGGCGTGAACCCCGACGGCGTCGTCCGCGGATCCGGGATCTTCGCAGGCGGCTGGGGTGCGAAGCGGGCCGCGGTGTACGGCGTACCGGAGGAGGAACTCGGTGCGTACTACGCGCAGCGGACCCTGCTGAAGCGTGAGGTGCTGCCGGAGAACGTCGCGGCCGCGGTGTTCGCGCTGACCGGTGGGGACCTCACCCACACGACCGGCCTGCACATCCCCGTCGACGCCGGCGTGGCCGCCGCCTTCCTGCGCTAGGGGTCTCTGATGGTCAAGAGTCGGATCGGGTTGGTCGCGGGCGGCTTGGGTGCGTACTGGCCGCAGTTCCCGGACCTGCTGCCGCAGTTGCAGGCGTCCGCGCGGCGGGTGTCCGAGCGGTTCGCGGCGCTGGACTGCGAGGTGGTGGACGTCGGGTTCATCTCCGACGCGCAGGAAGGGGCTGCGGCCGCCGAGAAGCTGCGGGCGGCGGACTGTGATCTGATCGTCGGCTTCCTCACGACGTACATGACCGCGTCGATGCTGGTGCCTGTTGCCCAGCGGAGCGGGGCGCCGGTGCTGCTTGCTGAACCTGCAGCCGACCGAGGCGATGGATCACGCGACCTTCGACACCGGCGCCTGGCTCGCGTACTGCGGCGCCTGCCCCCTGCCCGAGATGGCGAACGCGTTCGAGCGGTGCGGGATCGACTTCCGGTCGGTGTCCGGCTACCTGGAGGACGAGCGGGCCTGGGCGCGGATCGACCGGTGGATCCGCGCCGCCGGAGTGCGGGCCGCGCTGCGGCACGGGCGGCACGGCCTGCTCGGGCACCTGTACCCGGGCATGATGGACGTAATCACCGACCCGACGCAGGTGTCCGCGCAGCTCGGCGGGCACGTGGAGATCCTGGAGATCGACGACCTTCGGGTGCGGGTGGAGAAGGTCACCGACGCGGAGACGTCGGCCAGGATGGAGCTCGCCCGGGAGATCTTCACCCTCGACGACTCGGTCAAGGACGAGGACTTCAAGTGGGGCGCCACGGTGTCGGTCGCTCTGGATCGCCTGGTCGAGGACTTCTCCCTTGATTCGTTGGCCTACTACCACCGTGGGCTCGACGGCGAGACGCACGAGCGGGTCGCGGCCGGGATGATCCTCGGTGCTTCGCTGCTGACGGCAAGGGGCGTGCCGGCGGCGGGTGAGTACGAACTGCGGACCTCGCTGGCGATGCTGGTGATGGACAAGCTCGGCGCCGGTGGGTCGTTCACCGAACTGCAGGCGTTGAACTTCCGCGACAACGTGGTCGAGATGGGGCACGACGGGCCGGCGCATCTCGCGATCTCGGCGCGGAAGCCGTTGCTGCGGGGGCTGGGTGTGTACCACGGCAAGCGCGGGTGGGGCGTGTCGGTGGAGTTCGACGTACAGCAAGGGCCGGTGACCTTGTGCGGTCTGGGTCAGCGGCGGGACGGGTCGTTCAACCTGATCGCTTCCGAGGGCACCGTCGTACCAGGTCCGCTGTTGCAGATCGGGAACACGACGTCGCGGGTGGACTTCGGGTGCGATCCCGGGGAGTGGACCGACGCGTGGTCGGCGTCCGGGGTCGCGCATCACTGGGCCCTCGGGACCGGGCACCGGGCTGCTGACCTGGCCGCAGTCGCTGATCTCATGCACCTCGACCTCACGGTGGTCGCTCCGTGAAGCGGGTCGCGGCGGTGGACCTCGGGGCCTCGAGTGGGCGGGTAATGCTCGGCGAGGTGGGCCCTGACGTCCTCGAGCTGCGGGAGCTGAACCGCTTCTGGAACGGTCCGGTGCGCGTGAGCGGCCGGCTGCACTGGGACGTCCTGCACCTCTACCGCTCGATCCTGGAGGGATTGCAGGCCGCCGGACCGCTCGACGGTATCGGCATCGACTCCTGGGCAGTCGACTACGGACTACTCGACGAGACCGGTCGCTTGGTGGGCAACCCCGTCCACTACCGCGACTCCCGCACAGACGGCGTGATGGAACGCGTCCTGTCGACGATCCCCGCACCAGAGCTGTACGCCGTCACGGGCCTGCAGCAGCTCCCGTTCAACACCATCTACCAACTGGCCGCCGAGAAGCTGCCGGCCTCCGACACGCTGTTGATGATCCCGGACCTGCTGGCGTACTGGCTGACCGGTGAGGTCGGGGTTGAGCGGACGAACGCTTCGACCACGCAGCTGTACGACGTGCGCGCGCGTGAGTGGAGCGATGACCTGGTCGCGCGGATAGGGCTGCCGCGGCGGATGTTCCCCGAACTACGAGAGCCGGGCGATGTGGTCGGGACCGTGCTGCCGGACGAGACCGGGCTGGCGCCGGGGATTCCGGTGATTGCTGTCGGGTCGCACGACACGGCTTCGGCTGTGGTTGCGGTGCCTGCGGTGGGTGAGCGGTTCGCGTACATCTCCTCGGGGACCTGGTCGCTGGTCGGGCTCGAGCTCGATGCGCCGGTCCTGACGGACGACGCCCGCGACGCGAACTTCACCAACGAGGGCGGCGTCGACGGGCGGACCCGGTTCCTGCGGAACGTGATGGGGCTGTGGATCCTGCAGGAATGCCAACGGGTCTGGGGCGACGACGACCTGCCCGGCCTGCTGCGGGACGCGGCCGCCGCGCCGCCGTACGCCGTACTGATCGATCCGGACGCGCCCGAGTTCCTTGCCCCGGGCAACATGCCCGCGCGGATCGAGGAGCATTGCCGGGCGACCGGTCAGGAACCGCCTCGATCTCGCGGTGCCGTGGTTCGCTGCATCCTGGAGAGCCTCGCCCTCGCGTACCGCCGGACGTTGCGCGCCGCGCAGACGATCGCGGACCGAGAGGTCGACGTACTGCATGTGATCGGCGGTGGTTCGCAGAACGAGTTGCTCTGCCGGCTCACCGCCGATGCGTGCGGCGTACCGGTCCTCGCCGGACCCGTCGAGGCCTCCGCGCTGGGCAACGTCCTCGTCCAAGCTCGCGCTCTCGGCGAGCCCTTCCCGGACCTGAGCGCGATGCGCGCCCTGGTCCGATCCACACATTCTCTGCGGCGCTACGACCCGCAGGGTAAACCGGCCGACTGGGACGCCGCCGAGTCCCGGGTGTTCGGAACAAGGTGATCAGCATGACCGTCCTCCCCCAGGAACTTCGACCGCTCGCGCGACGGGTGCCGCCGCGCGAGATCAGCCACGACGACCTGCAACTTCTCCGCCTGCTCGCCACCGGCCTCCCGGTCGACGGCGTCGCCCGGCGACTCGACCTGTCCGAACGCACCGTCCGCCGGCGCACCCGGCTGATCTGCGACCGCCTCGGCTTCAGCACCGCCATCGAAGCCATCGTCTGGGCCGCCCGCCGCGGCCTGGTCTGAGAGGGTGCCGAGTTAGGCGGCCACGGCTCCGGGTACCGGGGGTTCTGAGCATCGAGCCGAGGAGGACCGATGAACGGAATGACCATCGTCTGGATAGTCGTCGCGATCGCCGTACTGGTCATCGTGATCGGACTCATCGCGAGCGCCATGTCGCGCAGGTCGCAGCACCAGGCCCGGCAGCAGGCGTACGAGCACGAGCAGCAGGCGCGAGCCAGCTCGGCACAGGCCGACAAGCAACATGCTGTCGCCGACGAGGTGGACGCGCGTGCCCGCAAGGCGCAGGCGACTGCCGACGAGATGACGGCCGAGGCGCGCCGGTTGTCCGCCGGGGCGACCGAACGGCGCGACGCCGCCGAGAACGCCCGCGCGCAATCGGACGAGCACCGCACCCAGGCCCAGAACCTCTGGCCGGACGACGGCGCCCAGAACCGCGAGGGCCAACCGGTCGATCCGGACTGGGACGACGGCAGGCATCCGCACGACCCGCGGAACCCGCGGCACTCGCGGGGTTGAGCAACGTCAGATCAAGTACCTGAATTCTGGTGAGTTCGGGTTGATGCGCTCGATGTCGAGCGGGGCGGCCTCCATGCGGGACAGCAGCAGGGGGAGGTCGTCCCGGGTACTGATCTCGATGCCGACCAGGGCGACGCCGGTCTCGCGGTTGTTGCGCTTGACGTACTCGAACAGCGTGATGTCGTCGTCGGGGCCGAGCGTCTCGTCGAGGAAGGCCCGCAGGGCACCGGGCTCCTGCGGGAACGTCACCAGGAAGTAGTGCTTCAGGCCTTCGTACACCAGCGAGCGCTCGAGAATCTCGCCGTACCGGCTGACATCGTTGTTCCCGCCGGACAGCAGGCAGACCACGGTCTCGCCCGGGCGTACGTCGAGACCGTTGCCGAGGGCACTTGTCGACAAAGCGCCCGCGGGCTCCGCGATCAGGCCGTCGGTCTGGTAGAGCGCGAGCATCTCCGAGCAGACAAGCCCTTCAGGCACGGACATCAGCTCGACGCCGGCCTGCTGCACCAGCGGGAGGGTCGCGTCACCAACCCGGCGTACGGCGGCACCGTCGACGAAGCTGTCCAAGTGCGGCAACGTCACCGGCTTCCCGGCCGCGACCGCCGCCGCCATGCTCGCTGCGCCACCCGGCTCCACCCCGACGATGCGTACGCCGGGATGCCGCTCAGCGATCCACGTTGCAACCCCCGCAACGAGACCGCCCCCACCGACCGGAACCACGAGTACGTCGGGAGCATGGCCGAGCTGCTCCACCAACTCGATCGCCACGGTCCCTTGGCCTGCAACGGTTCTGGGGTCGTCGAACGCCGGGACGGTCGTCGCGCCGGTCGCTTCGGCGTCCGCGATCGCGGCGGCGGCCGCGTCGTCGTACGTGTCGCCGGTGACGATCACCTGGATCTGCTTGCCGCCGAGTGCCGCGATCCGGTCCCGCTTCTGGCGCGGCGTCGTCCGCGGCACGTACACCTTGCCGTGGACGCCGAGCATGTGGCACGAATACGCGAGCCCCTGGCCGTGGTTGCCGGCGCTCGCACACACCACGCCGGCGGACTTGGCCGCGTCGTCGAGCTGCGCGATCAGGTTGTACGCGCCGCGAAGCTTGTAGGAACGGCCGATCTGCAGGTCCTCCCGCTTCAGCCAGACCTGCGCGCCGGTGCGCTCCGAGAGGCGGAGGTTGCGTTCCAACGGTGTACGGACGGCGACGCCGTCCAAGCGCCTGATGGCGGCCTCGATCGCCGCCGCGTCAACGGCTGAACCACTGCCCTGCATGACGTTCCTTCCCGTGCATTTGCACGATCTTCGCCGATTCGCTCGCTGCACAAGACGATTCGCGTCCACAGTCCGGACCGGCAGATACCTTTTGCATTCCAGACTCTTGCACCAGGCGTGAAACGGCTCTTCACTGGGCAGTCTAGTTTTCATACGCTCACTCGGTGTAACGGCCACGGCCCTGGGAGAGATAGGCCGTGTAGAGCCGGTCAGTGAGGACTGGAGGGCACATGGAACTGATTCCGTTCAGTCTGTGGGGCGACGCTTTGTGGTGCGGTCAGGAAGTCGTGCGGGAGGCCCCGCACGAGCAGGCGATCAGAAGCCTGTTCCCGGACCCCATCCCGGCGCGCGGCGCAGATCTGGACACCGAGGCGGACCTCGTCCCGGAACCGCACAACCGTTTCGACCCGCGGTCGATCGCCGTCCGGGTGCAGGGCAAGGTTGTCGGCTATCTGCCGAGGGACGACGCGCACCGGTACCACCCGGTGCTGTCAGATCTGGTGGCGCAAGGCCTGCGACCGCAGGTTCCGTGCCACCTGTGGGTCAGCGAATGGACGGCGTCTCATTGGGAGGGGGCAGCCTGGGACGGCAAGGGCGCCCAGGGCACCGAGTTCCACGCGAGTGTCGCGGTCGCCCTCGGGCAGCCGCACATGCTGATGCCGGTGAACCTGCCCCCGCCAGGCAGTTTTCACCTGCTACCGCCCGGCAGCGGCATCGTCGTACCGGGCAGTGAAGTGCATCCCGACGTACTGGCGCCGTTCTTCCGCGCGGAGGGCGAGTGCTGGGCGTACGCCACCATGCACGCGATCGAGGAGGAGGACAGCTTTCAGGACCGGCACCGGATCGTGGTCGAGATCCGGCTCGACGACGAACCCGTCGGCCGGCTCAGCCCGCGGCTGAGCGCCGAGTTCCTGCCCGCGATCCATTACCTCGCCGACATCCGTGCCGAGACCGCCGCCCGGGTCGCCGTCCGCGGTGACCGTTGCGCATCGGAGGTGATCCTCTACGCGGCGCGGAGTCACGACCTGCCGGCTACCTGGCCGGACGGGTTGGCCCGCTCCCCAGTCGCGTCCCCACAATGGCACTACTGGGCCACAAAAGAGGCCAATTAGGCGGCTGCGCAGTACTGACCATGCCTCACCAGGCCGGCACTGCGGAGCTACTTTTCAAGACGCCGGGCACCTCTCTTCGGAGAGCTGCCCGGCGTTCTCCTTGCGTGAAGTACCTTGGCCGTATGGCGAACGTTCCGGTTTGTCCGGTTTGTGGAGAACAGGGAGTGCCGATCCTCTACGGCCTCCCCACCCCAGTCGCGCGCGAAGCAGCCGCAGCCGGCCGGGTCCGCCTGTTCGGCTGCGTGATCCCAGCCGAGCCCGACAACTGGACGTGCACGCAAGACCACACCTGGCAGGCAGACGACAACGAAATCCTGAGCGCCGCCATCAACGCCGCCCTCGGCCGCGACTGAGTCAACTACTGGTTCCTGTTGTAGCTGTTTCGGTGTCCCAGGTTGAGAGGCAGAACGGGTGGCCGGCGGGGTCGGCGTACACGTAGCAGTGGTCTGAGTTGGGTTGGAAGTCGAGCAGTTTGGCGCCGGCGGCCAGGACTCGTTTGCCTGTCGCCTCGAGGTCGTCGACGAGGAAATCGAGGTGCATCTGCATCGGTACGTCGTTGCCGGGCCACTGCGGCGGCCGGAAGTCGTCGACCTGCTGGAACGAGATGACCCCGTTGGGCCCCGAGATGGATGCCCAGTGCGACGTACCGCGGACGACTCCACCGGTGATCTCGGCGTAGAACTCTGCCAGGACGAGGGCATCGGGCGCGTTGACGGTGATCCCTTCCAGCTTGATGCGGTCAGACATCGGTCTGCCGGTACGCCGGGGTGAGTTCGGTCCACCGCGCATGCCAGGCCGGGGCAGGCGCCTCCGCGGACCAGCCGCCGTCGTGAGCTGGACCGTCGTTCGCCAGCGACCGGCCGAGGTCCTCCAGATGCACCTGCCAGCCGGCGCCATGGAAGTGCAACGAGCCAACCGGCAGCCCGCGCTCCTCAATCACCAGCTTGGTCTGCGAGCCCACCGGCGTGAGCCAGGCCTCGAGTTGGCCTTCGTCGGCAGTGCCCGGCTCCGTCGTGAGCAGCAGATGGTGCGGCGCCTCGCAGACCTCGATCCTCGCCGGACCGTTCCAGGTGCTCGTGAAGACGGCGTGCACCGTGCCGCCTTCGTGCAGCGCGCCGGACACCTGCGCGATCCAGCGCGCGAGTCGCTCCGGCGTCGTGCAAGCCGCCCAGAGGTCGTCGATGTCCGTGTCGTACACGTCCTCGACGCGCACCGCGCCCCGCGTTTCGTCGAGGGCCCGCATCGTCCCGAGGATCTTCACGACCGTGCCTTCTTTCCGCGAGCGACCTCTGTGTGCAGCGCATCCAGCCGGTTCCGCCACAGCGCGCGGTACCCCTCGAGCCACTCGTCCACCTCGACGAGCGCCTCCGGCCGCAGGCTGTAGATCCGCCGCTGCGCCTCCTGCCGTACGTCGACCAGCCCGGCCTCCCGCAGCACCCGAAGGTGCCGGGACACCCCCGGCCGCGCGATCGGCAACGCCTCGGCCAACTCACCGGCCGTCGCAGGATGATCCCGCAAGATCTCCAGCACCGTCCGCCGACTCTGATCCGCCAACGCCTGCAACACCACGTCCATACCACCGAATGTACCCAAGCAGGTACGTAACCACAAGGGTACGTAAGTCGCCACTGGCGGGTTATGTCACCGCTGGCCTGCTACATCCCGCCATCGGTCACATAACCCGCTAGCGCGCAAACGACAACGTTGGTTGGAGCGGTACTAGCATCGAGCTGTGAGGATTCGAGGGTTCGCGATCGTGGGGGCCTGATGAGTAACACCGACGATCCGAACTTCGCGCCGTACCCGGGGCGGTACGAGATGGCGAGGACGAAAGGTGTGCCGCCGAACGAGGAGCCGGTGCTGCTCGACATCACCGGCGAAGCCGACGTGATGAGCAGATCGACGCGATCCGGCCGATCGTCGAGAGCGGACCGGTGCCCGACGGAGGGCTGTCCTGGGATCACCGGACGCGCGTCCTCACCGTCCGCCTGGTCGGCGCCGTCGACGGCTCCGAACCCGAGGTCGAGGCGGTGAAACAGGCAGTCCTGGCTCAGCCGGCCGATTTCACCGTCGAATTCGAGTCGGTCCGGTACTCCCGCGAGGAACTGCTCGAACTCGCCGACGACATCTTCCCCAACTCCCACGAATGGGGGCCGGCTGAAGGTGCGCTGGCCGGATTATGGGACACCCTCCGGAACCGGATCGTGGTTCTCGTCGGCGACGAGCCCGAGGACCTGTCCCGAGCGTGGGTCGCAGCCATCGAACGCCGGCACGACGAACGCATCGTCTACGAGATCGTCCGGCACTCGATGAACGAGCCATGGATCCAGCCCTAGAGTTTGGTGCCGATCAGTTGGTAGATGTCGTCGAGGGCGCCTGGGAGGTCGTCGTGGCCGAAGTCCGGGTAGGTGCGGACCTCCTTCGGTGACTGGATCTTGTTGTAGGCGGCGAACTGTGTCGACGGTGGGCAGATCTGGTCCTCGAGGCCGGTGAAGAGGGTGACTTCGGCCTGGATCCGGGGCGCCAGGTTCTGGATGTCGATGTAGCCGAGCGTGGTGAAGACCTCCTCCTGGCGGAGGTGCCGCGGGTCGCGCTTGCGGAACCACGTGACGATCTCGTCGTACGGCGAGGTTTCCAGGTTCAGGTCCCACGTCCGCTGGTAGTCGGACAGGAACGGGAACACGCTCGCGACGTACTTGATCGTCGGCGTCAGCGCCGCCGCCACCAGCGACAGCCCACCGCCCTGGCTCCAGCCGGTCGTCGCGATTCGGGCCGCGTCGACCTCCGGCAGTCCGCCGATGAGGTCCGCCAAGCGCCGCGTGTCCAGGAAGACGTGCTTGTAGAGCAGCCCGTCCGGCCCGTCGTCGAGTCCGTGGACCAGGTGGTGCTGCAGCGAGAAGCTGTTCGATGCCTGCGACGACGTACGGAAACCGACCTGCTCGCGGACATCCAGCGCCGCGACAGTGAACCCGCGCGCGGCGTACGGCAGCAGGTCGACCCACGACGGCTGCTCACCGCCGTACCCGTGGAACAGCAGAACGGCCGGCCCGGTCGGCTCGGCGGGACGCACGACCTTCGCGTGGACCCGGTAACCGCCGGTCCCGGTGAAGTAGAGGTGCTGCGCGGTCGCAGTCGTCAGCGGGAAGTCGACCGCGTCGACGAACTCCGCCTCGGCCGGCAATGAGTCGAGTGAGAGCAGCGCCTTGTCCCAGAAGGCATCGAAGTCCGCGGGCCGCGGGTTCGTGCCCTGGTACGTGAGTAGTTCGTCGTACGACAGCTCGAAGGAAAGCACCGCATCATTCTGCGCTGTTGGTGTCCTCGGGGGCAGTCCCGTCCCAGATCGTGTATCCGTGGGCCGCGTTCAGCTTGTCCCGCAGCGTGGTCTCCAGGCTCTCGGCCTTCCCGGGCGCCAGCCACGAGACCGGCAGCAGGATCGGGTGGTCGGGGTTCTTCGTGCGCAGCACGATCGCCTCGCCGTGGGTGGTCTCGACCCGGCCGACCTCGGTGATGTCGGTCCAGGGCGTACGGAGGCCGCGGACCTCGAGGTCACTGTCGCGGAGCCGCGCGACCTTCGGCGGCCGGGCCAGGATCCACACACCGGCTAGCGCGATCATTCCGCCGAGCGTGATGAACACCGACACGGCGACGCCCGGCAGCCCCAAGGCCCAGAGCACCGCGGCCACCCCGAGAATGATCAGACCGGCGGCCAGGATCCCGAGGAACCGCCCCGGCCGCATCCGGTACGTCGTACGCATCACGACAGGATCTCATCCGTCCGGGGTGACCGGATCAGAAGGCTTCCGTCTCGGACTCCTGGGTGTTGCCGGCCACCGACTTCAGCGTGAGCGTCCAGGTGAACGACCCGTCCAGGAACCGCTCGAGCTTCGAGTACGAGCAGTTCTCGGTGAACCGGTTGTTCTTCGCGTCCCAGTTCGTCCCGGTCTTGTAGTAGACCCAGTAGTCGCCGCGGATCCCGTTCAGCGTCGCGGTCTTGTTCGCCCGGACGTAGATCGACGCCTGCGGCTTGCGCGGGCTGCTCGGTGTGACCACGACCACGATGTCCGAGCCGGCGTTCGTGATCCGGAGCGAGCCCGAGCCGCGCGAGCCGGACCGCTGGAAGACGTCGCCGTTCTCACCCCGGCCCCCGAACACGGCCGGCTGGGCCAGCTTCGCCGGCACCGACAGTGCACCGAACTTCACACCCTTGCCGATCGACTTCTGCACGCCCTGCGCGAGCTGGGCGTAGGCGAACCGGACGCCGCTCTTCGCCTCGTACAGCCGGACGTCCACCGCCTTCGGCAGACCGCAGCTGGTCTTCGTCTCCCCGGCCTTGGTCAGCTCCGTGGCCACGTTCCCGGCGTACGCGTCGAAGGCGTCGAGGACCTGGGGATGGGCGACCACGAGGCCGCGCGGCGGCGTGATCTTCACGAGCTCGCTGCGTTCGAGTACGACGGCGCCCGCGAGCTGGGCGCGGGACGCGTCGAACGCGGCGACCGTCTGCGCGTTCATCACGCGCCCGACGTACGGCTTGAGAACCTTCTCGACATTGGTCAGTGCCCGCTGGTACATCGGCACCGAGAGCGCCACGACAGTCGGCGTCGGTTTCGGTGTCGGCTTCGGGGCCGGCGTGGGCGCCGCCGACGAGGGTGGTGGCGCGCTGGTGCTGGTCGTCGTACCCCCTGCCGAGGGCGCGTCACTGCTTTCCGGCTCGCCGCTGCATCCTGCGCAGGCCAGGACCGCAATCCCGACTACAACCGCTACCGAACGCCTCACAGTCACCCCCAGGTGTGACCAATCTTCACTTTGGTCCAATACTTCCCTGAGAGGGGTTCACCAATCGCGATCAGTTACCGCCGGTGCCGGTTTCGCTCGGGTTGTACGCGCAGGCGTCGTTCAGGTTCTCCGCGGCGCCCGGGGCGGTGGTCGTCTTCGACGGAGTCGTCGGCCGCTTCGTGCTGCCGGAGGTCGGCGCCTTGGTCGGCTTCACCGTCGGCGTCGAGGCGACCGGGGCGGTCTTCGGGGCGATCGCCTTCTGGATGATCTCCTGCATCGCCGTGTAGTCCGGGTTCTTGCCGGTCGGGAAGTTCTTGTTCTTGTCCAGGTCGATGTTGGTGACCTTCGCGTTCTTCACCTTCAGCGCGAGCTGGATGAACG
This sequence comes from uncultured Actinomycetota bacterium, assembly GCA_963822475.1. Taxonomy (GTDB): domain Bacteria; phylum Actinomycetota; class Actinomycetes; order Propionibacteriales; family Kribbellaceae; genus Kribbella. The sequence goes on along the minus strand of CAWGHT010000003.1, from coordinate 615,617 downwards.
CCCCCAGGATGTCCTGCGGGATGTCGGTGCGCAGCAGTTGCTTCCCGGCCTTGGCGATCTGCTGGTACGACGTCACGAGCGCCTGCGGGTTCGCGCTGTTCACCAGCGCGTGGATCGTGCACCGCTGCCGCTCCTGCCGGGACGGGTCGCTCAGGCCGAAGCGGCCGCGCGCGAACCACAGCGCGTGATAGCCGTCGAGCTTCTGGTTCGGACCCGGCTCGATGTACCCGCTCGGCTTCTTCTCGGTGTTCGATCCGGGGCCGGCGCCGTAGTCGCCGCCGATCGGCACCCGGTAGTTGACGTTCACCGTGATGCCGCCGAGCGCGTCGATGATCTGCCGGAACCCGGCCAGGTTGACCTGCATGTAGTAGTCGATGTCCAGGCCGAGCGCGGCGCTCGCGGCCAGCTTGACCGCGTCAGCGCCCTCGTTGTCGGTCTGGCCGAGGATCCCCGGATGCGCCTTCGGGATGTTCTCGTACATCGCGTCCAGGTAGTACTCCGGCTGCTCGACGTTGCCCAGGTTCGGGTCCCAGAAGCCGTCCGGGTACACCTTGTGCAGCGGCGAGTCCTCCGGGAACGGCATCCGCATCCAGTTCCGGCTGAGCGAGATCAGCGCGGTGTCACCGGTCTTGGTGTCGATGCTCGCCACGATCACGGTGTCGGTGCGGGTCCCGGTCCGGCCGGCGCCGTCGTCCGCGCCGAGCAGCAGCAGGTTCAGCCGCGAGGTGTTCGCCCACGGGTCCTTCGCGTTGCTGACCTTCGGCCGGGTCGCGCTCTTCGAGTTCCCCTCGGACTGGAACACGCTGCCGATCAGGTCACGCTGCGCCATCACGGTCTGTGCCGCGACGGTCGTCGGTACGGCGATCGCGAAGCAGAGCAGCCCCACGAACAGCGAGCCGGCCAGCCGGCCGGTGTAGGTCATGCTGACCGGGCGGAGCAGCTTGTGCGACGCGACCACGGTCCAGATCCAGCCGACCCCGAGCAGTACGACGGCGCCGGTCGCGATCAGCAGTTGGCGCGGCGAGACGAGCAGCGCGAGCACCGAGTCGCGGTGCGTGAGACCGACGTACGCGCCGATCAGCAGCAGGCCGACGCTGATCGTCAGGATGAACGAGCCGAGCTTCTTCCGGCCGCCCATCAGCAGCCCCGAGCCGGGGACCAGGGCGCTGAGCAGTGTCAGGCTGATCGCCTTCGACGCCGTCCGGGCACGGTGCGTTCGGGACCGGGACCGGCTGGCACGAGGCGCTGCCCTCCGACCGGCTGCGCGAGTACTCCGCGACATGGCTCCGTTCCCTGATCGACGTCACGACCCTTGCGTCGGCCGCGCGAAGCGGCCCACGGTACTTCAGACGCCCACGACACCAAGTTGGTTGACGCGTTGGTTGACGTGATGCTGGCGACCCCCGTCGATGCTCGCCAGCGTACAGGGGCTCCGGGCTACTACCGCAACGTGCCGCGTCAGCAACCGAGCGTACTCGGCGACCCGCTTTGCTCACGGACCGGTCGAGCGGATACTCTTGGCCGTCGTCGCGTCCGCTCCTCGAGTGGGCCGTCGGAGGAGGCGTCGCCTAGTCCGGTCGATGGCGCCCGCCTGCTAAGCGGGTTGAGGGTAACCCCCTCTCGCGGGTTCAAATCCCGCCGCCTCCGCTCTGGGAGCTCTTTGCCTGCAAACAGCGCAGGCAAAGAGCTCCGGCCATGTCACTGGGGGTGCAACCCCCAGACCCCGCCCGGAGGGGCTTCGCCCCCCGGACCCCCCATGGCGACTGCCCCGCTGGGCGGATGCTCCGTGCGGCTGCTTGTTCGCTCGCGGTCAACTGATTGCTTCGGCGATGCGTTCTATAGCGCGTGGGGTCATTGGTTCTGGGGAGATGATCAGGTGGCTGACGCCTAGTTTTTGGTAGGCCGTTGCGGTCTCGGGGAGGTCTTGTACCGGGATTGCGTTGGGGTTGGGGTCGTGGGCTGGTTGGTCTGGGTCGCGGACGATGATGCCTGCGGTGCGGGTTACTGCTTCTTGGGGGCGGTTGGCGGTGACCAGGGCTTGGCGGAGGGTTTCCAGGCGTTCCTCTACTTGGGCGGTGGGGGCGCCGTACCAAGCTGTGTTCCAGGCGTCTGCCCATTGGGCGATTAGCTGCATCATTCTTGGGCGGTGGCCTGCTACCAGGATGGGGATCTGGTGGGGTGGGGCCGGGTCCAGGTTGGCGTCGTGGACCTTGTAGTACTCGCCTTCGTAGGTGACCGTCTCTCCTCGGATCAGGCGTGCGACGATCTCCAGCCATTCGGTGAAGCGGCCAACCCGGTGGTCGGTGGGGAGGCCGAACGCCTCGTACTCGGGGTCGTGCCAGCCTGCGCCGACGCCCAGGGTCAGGCGGCCGCCGGAGACCTCGTCGAGGGTCGCGGCCATCTTCGCGGTCAGGCCGGGGTCGCGGAACGATGCGCAGAGGACCATGTTGCCCAGCTCGACGCGGGACGTGACCGCGGCGATCGCGCTCAGCAGGGTCCAGCTGTCGTGCATGCCGAAGACCTGGCCCTCGGGATCCCGGTAGAGGAAGTGGTCCGCGAGCCAGACGGAGTCCAGCCCGCTCTGGTCAGCCGCCTCCGCGGCCGCCCGCACGTCCTTCCACCCGGCCATCCCGCCGTCGGGCCCGTCGCCGGCGCCGAGCGGGAGCATCACACCGATCTTCATGTCCACGGTTCGCATGCGGTCAACGTACGTGGATCATGGGCGCTATGAGGAGGCCGTACCCGGATCGGGCGGCCGCGGGCCGCGTGCTGGCCGACGAGCTCGGATCGGTCGGCGGCTCCGTACTGGTCCTCGGGCTGGCGCGGGGCGGCGTACCCGTCGCGGCTCCGGTCGCGGAGGCCTTGGACGCGGAGCTCGACGTACTCATCGTGCGCAAGCTCGGCCTGCCCGGTCAGCCGGAGCTGGCGATGGGCGCGATCGCCGGGGTCGGCGAGGAGTTGCACGTGGTCCGCAACGAGCCGATCGCGGCGGAGGTCGATCCGGAGACGCTGGAGGCCGTACGCCGGCAGGAGGTGCGGGAGCTGCGCCGGCGCGAGCAGGCGTACCGGGGCGACCGGCCGCCGATCGACGTACGGGATCGTGTGGTGATCCTGGTCGACGACGGCCTCGCGACCGGCGCGACGATGCGGGCCGCGGTAGAAGCAGTACGACGCCATCGGCCGGCGCGCGTCGTCGTCGCCGTACCCGTAGGCGGCGTCGAGAGCTGCCGGCGGTTGTCGCGGGTCGCGGATCAGGTGGTGTGCGCGTGGATCCCGCAGTACTTCACCGCGGTCGGGCAGGCGTACCGGGACTTCTCACCGGTCAGCGACGACACGGTACGGCGGGTCCTCGCAGACAGCACAGCGCGGCGCCCCGGCGGATGATCCAGGGCGCCGCGCTGTCTGTTGGTCCGGCCGCCGGCTTCCGACTCGGCGGCCGGGGTTCGTCAGCCCAGCCGGGCCTTCAGGTGGTCGAGCTCGACCTTGAGCTCGGTCGGAACGGTGTCGCCGAGCTTCGCGAACCACTCCTCGATCAGCGGGATCTCGGCCTTCCACTGCTCGACGTCGACATCCAGCGCGATCTCGAGGTCGTGCGCGGTCATGTCCAGCCCGGCGACGTCGAGCGCGTCCGCGGCCGGCACCCGGCCGATCGGGGTCTCGACCGCGTCGGCCTGGCCCTCGATCCGCTCGATGACCCACTTCAGCACGCGGCTGTTCTCACCGAAGCCCGGCCAGACGAACTTGCCGGCCTCGTCCTTGCGGAACCAGTTCACGTAGAAGATCTTCGGCAGCTGCGCCGCGTCGTGCTGCTTGCCGACGGTCAGCCAGTGGTCGAAGTACTGCCCCGCGTCGTACCCGAGGAACGGCAGCATCGCCATCGGGTCCCGCCGTACGACGCCCACCTGGCCGACCGCCGCGGCGGTCGTCTCCGAGGACAGCGTCGCGCCCATGAACACCCCGTGCGCCCAGTCGCGGGACTCGGTCACCAGCGGGACCGTCGTCGCGCGGCGGCCGCCGAAGATGATCGCGGAGATCGGTACGCCGTTCGGGTCGTCGTACTCGTCGGCGATGATCGGGCACTGCTTGATCGGCGTGCAGAACCGGCTGTTCGGGTGGCTGGACAGCTCGCCCGAGTCCGGCGTCCACTCGCGGCCCTTCCAGTCGGTCAGGTGGTCCGGCGGGGTCGGCGAGTAGCCCTCCCACCAGACGTCACCGTCGTCGGTGAGCGCGACGTTGGTGAAGACCGAGTTGCCCTTCTCGATGGTGCGCATCGCGTTCGGGTTGGTCTTCCAGCCGGTGCCGGGGGCCACGCCGAACAGGCCGAACTCCGGGTTCACGGCGTACAGCCGGCCGTCCTTCCCGAAGCGCATCCAGGCGATGTCGTCGCCCAGCGTCTCGACCTCCCACCCCTCCAGAGTCGGGTCGAGCATCGCCAGGTTCGTCTTGCCGCAGGCGCTCGGGAAGGCGGCCGCGATGTAGTGGACCTTCTTCTCCGGCGAGATCAGTTTCAGGATCAGCATGTGCTCGGCGAGCCAGCCCTCGTCGCGGGCGATCGCCGACGCGATCCGCAGCGAGTAGCACTTCTTGCCGAGCAGCGAGTTACCGCCGTACCCGGAGCCGTACGACCAGATCGCCCGCTCCTCGGGGAACTGGACGATGTACTTCTCGTCGTTGCACGGCCACGGCACGTCCTGCTGGCCGGGCGCGAGCGGCGCGCCGACCGAGTGCAGGCAGGGGACGTACGACGCGTCGGTGCCGAGCTTCTCGAGGACGTCGGCGCCGGTCCGGCACATGATCCGCATCGACGCGACGACGTACGCCGAGTCGGTGATCTCGACGCCGAACATCGGCTTGTCCGCCGTCAACGGGCCCATGCAGAACGGGACGACGTACATCGTCCGGCCGCGCATCGAACCGCGGTACAACCCCGTCAGCGTCGCCTTCATCTCGGCCGGCGCCATCCAGTTGTTGGTCGGCCCCGCGTCCTTCTCCTCGACCGAGCAGATGAACGTGCGCTGCTCGACCCGGGCGACGTCCGACGGGTCGGTGCGGACCCAGAACGAGTTCGGCTTCTTCTCGTCGTTCAGCCGGACCATGGTGCCGGCCGCGATCAGTTCGTCGGTGAGCTTGGCGTACTCCGCGTCCGACCCGTCGACCCAGTGGATCCGGTCGGGCTGCGTGAGTGCGGCGACCTCGGCCACCCAGGCCAGCAGGCCGGCGTGGCGGGTCGGTGCGTCGGTCAGGTCGTACTGGGGCGCTGCGGCCGGGAGGGTTTCCGTTGCGGCTGGTGAGGTGGCGGTCTCGGTATGGGTCGGGCTGGCGGTGGTCGTCATCGGCGGCTCATTCCCTCTCGGCTGTCGGCGCCGGCAACCGTGCGGCCCCTCGACGCTGAGGGGGTACGGCTCCGGCCGCCGGGGTCTCCGGCGGTTCGATTCAGCTGGCTGGCGGTGTGATCTCTCGCATACCAGTGCATCCAGTGGGCATATACCAGTGTGCAAGTGGTACTACGGTACGGGATCGACGCAAGTGCTGAGAACCCCTAGAACGTGAACCCGGTCACAAACTTTTCGCGACAATCGCTTTCCGCTTCCGCTTGTGAAAATGAGAACGGCCCGCGCTGTTCGCGCGGGCCGTTCCAGGAGATTTTGCGGTGCGTCAGGCGGTCTGCCGCCAGATGTCGTTCACGAGCCGCTGGATGTCCGCGGCCTCGGCCTGCTGGCCGTAGACCATCGCGCCGACCAGCCACCACTGCCCGCCGCTCTGGAACGCGCGCGTCATCGTGATCGTGTACGGCGTCTTCGTCGACACCGTCAGCCAGGTCCGCGCGTCCTTCGCGGTCGCCGGCGCGGTGGTCTTGTAGATCTTCGTCCACTGCTGGTCGAACGTCGGCCGGTCGGACAGGCACTTGGCCAGGCTCGCGCACGGGTGCAGCGCGAACTGCGCCTGCATCGCGTTCTTCAGCCCGCCCGGCTCGTAGTCGTTCTTGGTCACGATCCGCCGCAGGATCAGCTGCGACGACTCACCGAGGAACGCCACCTCCGGCGGCCGCGGCCAGCCGACCGCGAACGGCAGCTCGGCGTTCGCGACGATCTGTACGTCGGCACCGGCCGCGTAGGTCGCGCCGAAGACGCCTGGCGATCCGTCGGACCGCTTGTACGGCGCGGTCGTCACGCGCTCGATCGGCGGGATCAGGGCGCTCGAGGCGATCGGCTCAGGGCTGACAGCCGGCGGCGGGGCGGCCTCGGTCGGCTCCTCCTTGACGGAACCGCCGATCGCGGTACCGATCGAGTAGGCGATGCTGAACACGATCAGCACGACGACCGCGACGACGGCGTAGATCCAGGCGCCGATCTTGCGGCGGTACTGGCGAGCGACCTCGATCTTCGACTGCGGCTGCTCTTGTTCCTGCGGCGTCGCGGTCTGCTCGGGGCGATCGACGTACGACGGGATGCTGTCGCGCGACGAGTTGTCCGCGGGCGGGAGGACCGGCGGCGTCGCGCCGTACCCGACGAGCTGGTTGCGGACCGCCTGCAGCGACTCGTCGTCGTTCCCGAGGACGCCGTCGAGCGGGTCGACCAGGCGCTCGGCGCCGGTCTCGCCGTGGACGAGCTGCGTGATCGCGTACGGGCGGCCCGAGTTGAAGTTGGCGGCCCAGAGCGGGGACTCCTGCTGGCCGGGTTCGAGTGCGGTGTCGCGACTCGCCTTCGTGAGGCGGTCGACCACGGTCGGGTTCCGGGCGCCTTCCTCACTGAGGACGAGCGCGATCACGTCCGTCCCGGTGAACGTGCGGCCGTGCCACAACTCCGCCAGCGGGTGCAGCAGGATCCGCTGATCGAACTGGTAGCCCGGGATCTCCGGCGTGCTGTTGGTCATCACTGTTTGCTTTCCCAGATCGCCCGGTCCGCGAGGGCCAGCGCCGCCTTCTGCGCCGTGTCCGCGTCCACGGGGTTGGCCTTGTAGTCCACCTGTACGGCGATGTCCGCGCGCTGCACCAGCGTGTGCACCGTCCACGACTCACCGGCCAGTCCGCTCGCGGTCCGGCTGACCTTGGTCGGGTACGGGCGGTCCCCGTCGTACTTCGTCAGCGTCGACCGGCTGAACGTCCGCTCCGCGACCTGGGTCGGCGTGTACGGCGCGTTCCCCGCGCCGGCGTCCAGCCCGCCGTACGCCGTGATCGTGACGTTCAGGCTCGCCGACGTGTACGCCCGCACCTTCTGGCGCGAGCTGGCCGCCGTACAGCTGATCGTCGTCGTCCCGCTCTGCGCCATCGTCACCGGACCGGACGATGCCTTGGGCAACAGGTTCGCCACGTCCCCGATCCGCGCGCACAGATCCGCCGGCAGCGCCCGCGCCGGCAGGATGTCCTTCGGCGTCACCGGCTCCCCGACCGCGAACCCGACCCCACCCCCCAGCAGCGCGGCCACACCACACCCGATCGCGGTACCCCGCACCAGTCGACTACCCATGCCCGCGACCTTAACCACGCGAAGGTCCTCCCACGGACTCAACCCGCGATAAGCGCCGGTGACTGTGAACTAGCAATTGCCTGTTCACAGTCACCAAGGGGTATTCCCGGTCTCAGCCGAGAAGCGTCTTCACCGAGCCGCCGGACTCGGTGAGTTTCGCGCCGAGCCCGTTCAGCGCCTCGCCGACCGTCGCGAGGATGCCGGACAGGTCCTGCAAGTTCCCAGCGAGGGCCTCGACCTCGGTCGCGACCCCGCCGATCTGGCCGCTCCCGTCGTTCAGCTTCTTCGCCGCGGCGTCCCCGATCCCGGGGATCTTGTCGAGCTCACCCGCGAGCCCGGCCAGCATCCCGGCCGCGTCGTGCAGCTTGTCCTTGGCCGCGTTCATCGTCCCGGCGCTCCCGGCCAGCGCCTTCCGCGCGCCGCCCTCGCCGTCGTCCCCGACCAGCGCGCCGGCCGCCTTCGCCGCCTGCTCACCGGCCTCCGCCAGCCCCGACCCGATCGTCTTCAGCAGCTCCGGCAGCTTCCCGATGAGCCCGAGCGCGTCGTCCGGCAACTCGCGCACCAGATTCAGCACCTTCTGGAAGTCGTCCGAGTTCTCCATCACGAACCCGACCGCCTTCTTCACATCCCCCAGATCCCGCCCACCGAGCAACTCCTCAATACCCATGCGCGGATCGTAGAGCCCACACCCCGCATCACCCCGTGCGCCGCACCGCACCCCCGCCGTACCCCCGAATTCACCCCCCGGAGACCCCCTCCGGAGCCGATTGGCCTCTACCCGCCCCCTCCATGTATCGTTACTCGACGTTGTCCGGCGCTCGTAGCTCAACGGATAGAGCATCTGACTACGGATCAGAAGGTTGGGGGTTCGAATCCCTCCGAGCGCGCAACAGAAACCCCAGGTCACAAGGTGGATGACCTGGGGTTTTGCCTGTCCGGAGGAGAACCGGTCCGAGATTCCTTGGGAGCCGTGTCGACTCCGGCATCGGCCGTTCGACGCCTAGGCAGATGGCGCCCACAGGTGCCCAGCTGACTTGAGACCACAGGAGGTCGAAGTGTCTACATCCATCCTCGACATGTCGATGTCACTCGACGGGTACATCGCCGATCCCAACGACTTCCTCGGCGGGGAGAACGGCGAGCTGCTCCACGACTGGTTCGCTGCCGGCGGGCCTGCCGGACAATTCGAAGCCGAGTGGAACGCCGCCGGTGCCGTCCTCGCAGGGCGGCGGACCGCCGAGCTCATGGATCACTGGGGCGGTGACCACAACGGCGCCCCGATCTTCGTACCCAGTCACCGGCCACCCGGCCCGGCCGCCCGGTGGAACTACCCGTTGGTGACCTACGTGACCGACGGAATCGAAAGCGCCATGGCACAGGCGAAGGCCGCCGCCGGGGACCGGGACGTCCAGGTGCGCGGCGGATACGTCGCGCAGCGTGCAATCGAGGCAGGGGTGCTCGACGAGGTGCAGATCCATCACATCCCGGTGCTACTCGGTGCCGGCCGCCGACTCTTCGACCTGCTGCCCTCGCTCGTCACCCTGGACGTCATTCGCGTCATCGACACCCCGCAGGCCACCCACATCCGCTACCGCGTCCGCCGCTGACCGGCATGACCCACCTGCGCTATCTGGACGGCCGACACGATCCGCCCAGACGGCGAGCGGTGGATGGCCGAGCGCGCAGCAGAAACCCCCAGGTCGCAAGGTGGATGACCTGGGGTTTCTTCTTGTCTTAGGCTGTTCGTTGGCTCTTGAAAGGTGTCCATGTCCGACGTGCCGGTTGCTCGCCCCAAGATCGTTTGTCTGTGCGGGTCCCTGCGCTTCAGCAGGGAGTTCGCGACCGAGCGCACACGCTTGACGCTCGACCTGGCGATCGTCCTGGCTCCGGAGGCCACCGATGCGCCGGTGCTGAACCCTTCGCTCGTACGGGCCTTGGGCGAGCTGCACCTCCGCAGAATCGACCTCGCAGACGAGGTACGAATAGTGAACCCCGACGGCTACATCGGAGAAGCCACCCACCGCGAAATCGCCTACGCCAACACACTCGGCAAGCCCGTCACGTACCTCCACGAACCGGCAACGGACGACAGCTAGCTACGGGACGTAGACGAGGTAGGGGTGAAATCGAAAGGCCGTTTCCTGGTCTTCCGAGACCGCCACGTCGAGCACGAGGTCGCTGCGACCTTCCTCGGCGGTCCAGAGATCGACGAGACACACCCAGCGGTCGCCCTGCCACATCGCGACAGAGGTGCTCCAAGCTGCCTCCGGTAGCCGGATCAAGGTCGCCGATCCGTAGTCCGCGACCGTCGCGTGGCATTGGTTCGACACCTCCTCGGAAACGGGATCAACGTTCTTGATGCCCTGGCCGATGCGGGCGTCTCCTCGAATGAGGGATTCGACAATCGCCCCAAGCGTGTCTCGCCAAGCGTGCGGTACGGCAGTCTGGATCTCTTCCTTGAGCGGCAGTACTTCCTCGACCATCAAAAAAGCGTAGTGCGCAGTGCAGCGACTATGGACAGGTAGTGCCGGGGGATGCTGGCGCGGGCCTGGAGCTCGAGTGGGTCGGCGTACGGGATGAGGCGTAGCCACGAGACGAGTTTGTGTACGCCGACCAGCGCCTCGGTCGCGATGAGGTCGCGCCGGAGACCGCGTGGGTCCGCGTCGAGATGATCACGCCATACGGCCAGGTAGGTGTCGTAGCAGCGCATCCCTGTGTGCGGGCGACAACGGTGCGCCGGTCCATTCCACGACCGAGTCGAGGAAGCCGTGCAGCGAGACGAACGGATGACCCCAGAGCGCGTTGCCGAAGTCGAAGAACCGCGGCCGCAGTACGCCGGTTGAACGGTCCGCGAAGATGTTCGCCGGGTACACGTCGTTGATTTCCAGATCGAGCGGAACGACGTCGCCGAGGGACGCGGTCAGCCGATCGAGTACGTCGGCGGCCCGCACAGCTCGTGCGAGCACATCCGGCTCGGGTTGAAGCGGATGCCCGGGCTGTAGCGCCGCCCACTCCCGCACCACGGCACGCACTCGATCGCCGGCCGTGGTCGGCGCCAGCTCGATGATGCCGGGATGGTCGGTCGGATCGAGGCGGCCGAGGAGCGCGCACTGAAGACGGGCCAGGGCTCGTACGACGGTGCATCGCGTCGCCTGATCGGCAACGTCCGGATGCGTCAGCGTCGAGCCTTGATCATCGGTGAGCAGCCGGCTGTGTTCGCGGTCCACTGCGATCGGCACGATCACGTCATCCGGCGCGAACTGCGCCAACCTCGCGACGAGACCGGCCTCGAACCGATGCCCCGGATTGTTCTCCTTGAACCACACCAGGCCTTCGCGCGTGGGGTAGCAGCGGACGACAGACCAGAAACGGGCCCGATAGGTGACCGGTACGCCGCTGATCCGGCGACCGTGCTCCGCGAGTCGGGCTCCTACCCAGTCGTCCGCAGTGTGCGTCCACTCCGGCGACATCCAACGCTGAACCCACTGGCCCCGGGCATCCGGGCCGAGCGGTCTCGCAGGCAGCATCCGGCGACGCTAACGCCTGGCTCCGACAGTTACGGTGTGGCCGGAGACCGCATGCCTAGCCATTGCTCGGCGCCCCACGCCTCGAACCGTTCTAGCTCCTTGAAGCCCAGCTTCGCCGCGAGGCGCATCGAGCCGGCGTTGGCGGTCTGGGTGGCGAGCACGACCGGCTCGCCAGGGAGGACGCGGTCGAACCAGTCGAGGGCCGCCGCGCAGGCCTCACCGGCGTACCCGAGTCCCCACGCCCGCGGCAGGAACAGGTAGCCGAGATCGGCCTTCCCCACGGCCGCCGGGCGGTGTTTGGTCGCTCTCCTGAGCAGGACCTGGCCGATCATGGTCCCGTCGAGCTCGACGACGAAACTCCCGGCCGACCGCCCCGGCACCTCAGGCATCTCACGCTCGACCTCGTCCCGCGGGCGGGCGCCGCCGAGGTACGTGTGCACCTCCGGCGAGGCGAGCAGCTCGATGAACGCCGTACGGTCGCGCGCCTCGGACTCGCGGAGTACGAGCCGCTCGGTCTTGATCGGCTCCGGCGGCCACGCCACGTCTCCCAGAGGTTCCATCCGCCGCACGCTAACAGAGCGATTTCTGGCAGTGTGTCGGATCTGGAACGCAGCGTTCGTAGTACAGGTGAACGGCGGCCGGTCGAGGGCGCCAAGACAAGGAGTGAGGGTATGCGTCTTCTTCTTACCTCCGGGGGCATTACGAACCCGAGCATCAGCGACGCGCTCGTCGAGCTGCTGGGCAAGCCGATCGCCGAGTCCCGCGCCCTGCTCGTCCCGACGGCGATGTGGGGCCATCCGAACTGCGGACCCACCTCTGTCCGGGGCTCCGTCGTCGGCGCGCCTCCCTGGCACATGCCCAGCCTTGGTTGGGAATCCGTCGGCGTACTCGAACTCACCGCGTTGCCCAGCATCGGCGAGGAGTTGTGGGTGCCGTGGGTCCGCGAGGCCGACGTACTGCTGGTGGACGGTGGCGACGCGACGTACCTCTGCCACTGGATGCGGCAGTCAGGCCTCTTCGACCTCATGCCGTCGCTGCCCGACACGGTCTGGGTCGGCGTGAGCGCCGGCAGCATGGTGATGACACCGCGGATCGGCGACGACTTCGTCTCGTGGCCGTCCGCGCCGGACGATCGCACGCTCGGGGTCGTCGACTTCTCGATCTTCCCGCACCTGGACCACGAGAGCATGCCGGAGAACACCCTGGCCAACGCGGAGAGCTGGGCGGCCGGCATCGACGGTCCGTCGTACGCCATCGACGAGCAGACCGCGATCAAGGTGGCCAACGGCACCACGGAAGTCATCTCCGAAGGCCACTGGAAGGCCTTCCCCGCCTAGCCGTCAGACGTGCAGGGTGGGCCGGTAGGTGAGTTCTTGGGTACGGCCGTCGAACGTCCGGCTCTCGATCAACTCGAGGTCGAAGTCCGCCGCCCCCTGGAAGATCGGCTCTACCCCGGTCTGACCGGCAATCACCGGGAAGACCGTCACCTGGACCCGGTCGACCAGGCCGGCGGCCATCAACGCCCGGTTCAGCGAGAGGCTGCCGTGCGAGCGGAGCGGTACGTCGGACTCCTCCTTGAGCTTGGCGATCGCGTCGACAGCATCACCACTCACGACGCTCGCATCCGGCCAGTCGAATGGTCCTTCGAGCGTCGACGACACCACCGTGGTCGGCATGCTCCGCATCCCCGCATTCACCGGATCAAGCGCCTCGGTCGGCACCTTGCTCGAGCCGATCATCTCCACGAACAGGCGAAACGTGTCGGCGCCGAAGACCATTCGCTGTTCCTCGCCGTACAAGGCAAGCCGCCGATCCAGAAACTCCGGGCCGTGCTTACCCCAGTACGGCCCCCAGTCGGCGTTGTCGTACGACGCGAAACCGTCGAGGCTGGCGAAGATGTCGAAGGTATATGTGGCAGTCATAACGCTCCCCTTGAACTCTCCGGCCACCCCGCGGACAGCCGCTCACCCCTAGGTCGAACAACTCACCCCTGAATCGACACCATCGCCCAGATTCCTTCCGCCTGCCACAACAAACTCAAACGTTGAGGGTGTCGGTCAGGCGGTCGTCAGGTCGGGGGCGGGGATGAAGATGTTGGCTTGTGCCAGGTAGTCCGGCGTTTGGTTGATGATCTCGTCGTGGTCCAGGAACGGGTGTTCAGGAATCCAGCGGTCGGGGAGAGGATTGACCTTGGTCCAGTCCGGCGGGTCCTCGCCGGCTGCCTCGAACTCGTGTGCTGTCAGGACGGCGAGGAGTGTGTCGAAGCCTGCATGACCGGTCGTCCCTGGCGCGGCCTCCCAGGCTGCTTCGGAACCATCGTGACGGCGTAGCAGCAGGCGCAGGTGGTCGCGCCCCTGGAGCAGCATCCGCCACGCCCATTCCTCGTCGCTCGCCTCGCGGATAGCCGTCGCTGTAGCCGGGGCGGTCATGATCCGATACTCACGTGCCGCGTGCAGGGCATGCGCAATCCGCCTAGCCGGGTCGCTCGGCGCCTGACTGTCGTTGTCGATGTCGTGCTCCTCGTGATTTACGGTTCGGGGATGGTTCGACGGAATGACTTGGAGTTTGTTCGGTACGTCGTTGGGTGGCTGGAGGGGGCTGGGGTCGGGGCCTGGGTGTTTGGGGGATGGGCGACGGAGCTTCTTGGGTTGAGTGCTCCGCGGGCGCATCGGGACGTTGATCTGCTGTATCCGGGTGGTGGGTTCGAGGTTGTAGACGGGTTCCTTGCGCGTGGCGACGTACAGGAGATTGTGGCCAAGCGGTTCCCGCACAAGCGGGCGTTCGAGGTCGACGGGATCATGGTCGAGCTGTTCCTGGTGCAGACCGACGAGGCTGGTTCGTACACCGACTTCTGGGGCGTCGCGCGGCACGACTGGCCAGCGGACGTGTTCGACGTCGAAGCCGACGGCCTCCGAGTGGCCAGCGCGACGGCGGTGACTGGCTATCGGGCCGGCTGGGAAGACCTACAGACGAAACTGCAGCCCGGACGATCCGGCTAGCGGTCGTACGGGAAGGTGCGCAGCCAGGAATCGCATCGACTCAATCGAGGCAGAACTCGTTGCCTTCGATGTCCTGCATGTTGAGGCAGGACTCGTTTTCTTCGTCGGCGATCAGGAGTTGGCCGCGGACGGCGCCGAGGGGGAGTAGGCGGGCGCATTCGGCCTCGAGGGCTGCCAGGCGCTCTTCGCCCACGAGTCCGGTGCCGACGCGTACGTCGAGGTGGACCCGGTTCTTGACGACCTTGCCTTCGGGGACGCGCTGGAAGAACAGCCGCGGGCCGACGCCGGTGGGGTCGACGCAGGCGAACGCGGACCCCTGACGCTCGGGCGGCTGCGCGCGGTCGAACTCGTTCCAGCTCTCGAACCCCGGCGGTGGCGGCGGTACGACGTACCCCAGCACCTCGCACCAGAAACGAGCGACGCGCTCAGGATCCGCGCAGTCGAAGGTGACCTGAAACTGCCTGACCGTTGCCATGCGACCACCGTAAAGGGTGTGCCGGGCAAATGTCTGTCGAGATAATGCGGCCGGCCAGGCATCATGTCGGCGTGGAAGAGGTGCTGACCGGAGGGAACGTCGCGGACCGGGTCGTGCGGATCGGCGCGACGGTGCGGAAGCCCGCGCTCGTACAGACGGCCGGGGTGGAGGCGGTGCTCACTCATCTCGCCGACTTCGACGGAGCGCCGCGCACGCTGGGGCGGGACGAGGAGGGGCGCCACGTCCTCGAATTCATCCCAGGCGCGTTGGCCGACACGATGCCTCCGTTCTCCTTGGACGAGTTGGCCCGCATCGGTCGGATGATTCGTGAACTCCACGATGCGATGGAGAGCTTTCGACCGCCGGCCGACACCGTGTGGGATGCGGTGGTTCCCGACCCGACCGGCGGCGACCTGATCTGCCACAACGATCTCGCTCCGTGGAATCTGGTGCGCGACGGTGAACGCTGGGTGTTCATCGACTGGGACAACGCGGGGCCGGCGTCGCGGTTGTGGGATCTCGGGTACGCCGCTCACGGATTCGTACCGTTTGTGGTGGGAGGCAACGTCGACGTCGACGGACCGCGCCTGCGCGCACTGGCGGACGGGTACGGGCTCGATCCGGAGCAGCGCCGTGCCTTCCCGGCGCAGATCGCGGCTCACACACGCGGTATGTACGACCTGTTGGTCCACGGCCACCGCACCGGCAAGCAGCCCTGGGCCCGCCTCTACGCGGAGGGCCACGCCAACCATTGGGGGCCGACCGCCGAGTACATCGAGGCCCACCACGACGCATGGGTCACAGCGCTGCTCTCGGATCAGCTGCCGTAACGCTTTCCGGACGCCGCCCGATCTAGCGGGTAGGGGGTGGGGGAATGACTGTGCTGCGGATGCTGCTCGCTGTGTTCTTCGTTCTCGCCGGACTTGGAGGCATCGTCTCGGCGGTTCGCCGGGGCAACCTGTTCGACCTCGTCGTAGCCGTGGCACTCTTCGCGATCGCCGCCGCGCTCTGGCCACGACAGACACCGAAGCCGCATCTAGAAGCACTCCCCGAAATGCATTTGCTGCGTCGGAGTGCGCGGCGGCGATTGTTGCGGGCATGATCCCTGAGCCGGTGGCGCGGTCGGCGACCGAAGCTGCGGAGGCATCCAGTATTGGGCTCGCCTCTACGGGCGTTGGGAGCCGTTCGATCTGGCCGCGGCGGCCGCCTTTATGGACGGGTTCGAGCGGCCGTGGTGGGTGGTCGGCGGGTGGGCTGTGGACGCGTTCACCGGCGTACGGCGGGAGCACGATGACATCGACGTGTCGATCCTCGCGTCCGACGTACCTGCGCTCCGGGAGCATGTGGGCGACCGATGGCATCTGTGGAACCTGGCCGCCGGCGACATGCGGCCGCTGACACACCAGCACCCGGACGTGTTCAACCCGGCGAGTCAACTGTGGGTCCGCGAACACGGTGATGCTCCGTGGGTACTCGATCTACCGCTGACTCCGGATCGGGACGGGCTGTGGACGAACAAGTTCGTGCCGGATCACGTCGGCCCGATCGACGAGGTCACGTGGGTGGCGGATGATGAGATCCGGTATCTGAATCCTGAGATCGTCCTGCTGTTCAAGGCGCGGAAACGGCGTACGAAGGACGAGAAGGACTTTGCTCGCGTGTGGCCGATGCTTGCGGAGGGCAAGCAGATCTGGCTCCGCGAGATGATCCGCACAGTTGCGTTCAGTCGAGCGGTAGCGGCCATTCGGTTTCGGGCAAGAGGGTGCGGAGTGGCGCCGTACGGTGTCGGCCCAGGATCACCTCGGTGTCGAGGTTCGACGGGTCGATCTGGCGGATGAACTCACGGCAGCGGCCGCACGGAGCGACGACGTGCAGCGGGCCGTCGCCGCGCCAGACGGCGACGATCTTGGCGATCTTGTACTCGCGCGCGGTCACCATCGCGGCGATGGCGGCGTGCTCGGCGCAGAACCCCGTACCGGACGCGGTGTCGATGCACACCCCGACGTACACGTTGCCGGCCTCGGTGACCAGCGCCGACGCCACGTCGCCGAAGAGCCGGTCGTCGACGTGGTACGGATGCAGCACGGCGGCGGCCGCATCGATGAGCTCGTCGTTGATCACCCTCGAGAACCTAGCAACGCCAGCGTCAGTGAAACCACCAGATTTGCGTGTGAGACTGCGGTGGTGGCCGAGTCCTACGTGGTGCTCAACGAGGTGCGGCATTGGGTGCGCGTGGTCGGTGATCCACAGGCGAGTACGCCGATCGTTGTCGTACACGGTGGCCCCGGCGGGTTCATCTACGACTTCGAGCGGTTGACGGGACCGTCGCTCGAGGAGCTCGGGCCGGTCGTGTACTACGAGCAGCGCGGCTCCGGCCGCAGCGATCAGGACGGCCGGTACGCCGTACCGCTGCTGGTCGACGATCTGGAGCAGCTGCGGCGGCATCTCGCGCTACCGCGGATCACGCTGCTCGGCATCTCGTTCGGCGGGGACCTCGCGGCCGAGTACGCCGTCGCGCACCCGGACCGCGTCGACCGCCTGATCCTCCAAGGCACCGCGCTGGCCGGCCCGCTCACCCCGTCGCCGTGGGGCTCCGGGTTCGAGGCGGTCGCCACCAGCGACGAGATGCGGGCCGCGATCCGTACGGCGGTTGCGGAATCGGGGCCGCGCGCCGTCTGGGACGTCGTCGACCGGCCGACCATCGATCGCTTCCTGTTCCACCAGCCCGCGGCCGCCAGGCGGGTCCGCGAACTGTGGGCCGAGAGCGGACTGACCAACACCGGCGAGATGGCGGCCGCGTTGGCGAAGGAGCCGCCGCGGTCGGTGCCGCTCGTCGACGAGCTCGCCGCGTTCGACGTACCGGTCCTGGTTTTGATCGGTTTGTGGGATCGCAACGCGGGCGTCGACGCGTGCCGCGACCTGGCGACTCGCCTCCCGCGCGCGCGACTGCGCGTCTTCGACGAGAGCGCTCACTTCCCGAACGTCGAGGAGCCCGAACGGTACGTCGCCGAGCTCGTTGCCTTTCTTCACACGGACTGACGTGGCAGGAACGGCTCCGTGGGGTCTGGCCGTACGGCGTCCTGCAAGGTGATCTCGTGTACGCCGCAGAACTCCACGCGGCGGGCGTCCGTCAGCGCCTCGATCACCATGCTGTGGCACACGGCAACGAACGGTTCGTCGTCGATCGCGGCCTGCCGATGAAGCGCTCCGAGCGCGCGTCGACGTACCGACGACTGCGGCTCCCACGTACGTGTCTCGCCCCGCGGCCACTCGCCGCCGTGACGGTGGAAATCGTCGGACGCCGCGATCGCCTCCGCCGAACGCCAGGAGAGCGTCGCATCCGGAAGCCACTCGCGAAGATCGAACTCGACCGCCGTCAACGGAAGCTGCGTCTCCGCCGCGATCAGGCTCGCGGTCTGCATCGCCCGCGTCATCGGCGACGCAACAATGCGCCGCGCCCCGCAGTCCCGAAGCCGCCGCCCGGCCTCCTTCGCCTGCTCGATCCCCCTTGCGGACAACGGCGAGAGATCGCGCGCCGGCCCCCACCAGCCCTCTTCGTTCAACTGACTGCCGTCGACTTCCCCGTGCCGAACGAGCAACACCCGAGTCACTCGCCTACTCCTCACCCGAGAAGCGCTCCCAGGCCGACTGCCGGCTGATGCCGAGGGCCTCGCCGATCCGGGCCCAGGTGACCGAGCGGGAGCGCAGGCGCAGTACCCGATCCTGTACGGCGAGCTCGACCTGCCCGCGCGACTTGTCGAGCCGAACCATGTCGGCCAGCAACTCCTCGTCGCTCTTCCCGTCCAGCGGCGGGAACGACGGAATCGGCTGCTCGTTCATCACCTGCACCGACAGGTCCACGCACTCGTTGCAGATGAAGACCCCCGGCCCGGCGATCATCCGCTCGATCTCGTCCTTGGTCTTCCCACAGAACGAGCACCGCAACACGTTGTCCGGCATCTCCGACCCTCCTCGTTTGTCAGGTCTTCCCTGACACATCTGTCAGGCTAAACCTGACAACCGGATGGGTCAACGGGGAGGCAGAATCTGCGGGGTGGATGTGTTCGTGCGGTATCAGAGTCCGGTGCCGGATCGGCGGGGGCGGCGGATCGGGATCTTCGGGTTGGTGAACATGCTCGGGAACCGGGGGTATCTGAGTGCGGAGGAGGAACGGTTCCGGCGTACGACGAACGACTGGTACGACGCGACGTACGTGAATCCGGCGAGCGTCGACCCGACCGTCTACGAGGACAATCTGCTGGCGGCGGCGTGGTTCAAGACGTCGGCGGCGTTCCTGATGGAGCCGGTCCCCGGGTACCTGGCGATCCTTGCCGCGCACAACCTTCCGTGCGAACGGTACGAGTCGGCCGCGCCGGGCCGGGTGCTGTACGAGGACGAGCACCAGGTGGTCGTCGTACCGCACGAGGACCTCGACTTCACCTCGATGATGTGGCTCCGCCCGAAGCTGCCATGAGGTTGGTGTATCTGACGGGCTCCTCGGGGGTCGGGAAGACGGCCGTGGGTGAGGAGCTGCGGCGGCGGGGGTATGCCGTGTACGACGTTGACGCCGACGGGCTGGCGCGGTGGTTCGAGAACGCGACGGGGGTCGAGGTGCGGATGCCGCCGTACCGCGACGACGCTTGGTTCGCCGAGAACACGTACCGGCTACCGGTCGAGACCGTGCGGCGCATCGCGGACCTCGGTGCGCTCGCGTTCATCTGCGGGACGGTCGGGAACGACAACGAGATCTGGGACTTGTTCGACACGGTGATCAGCCTCAGCCTCGACACCGAGACGTTGCGCAGCCGGCTCGAGGGTCGGCGCGGCGCCTTCGGATCGAGCGGCCCGGAGTTGGAACGCGTACTCGCGTGGCACGCACAGGTCGACACCGACAACAGCCGGTACGGCGCCCTACTGGTCAACGCAAACGCCCCGATCCCCGAGGTCGCCAACCGCGTACTCGACGCGCTCGGCATTCGCTGATAGTTGTCGGCGCATGACAGATGACTGGGAACAGTCGGAGTTGCCGCGGCGGATCGTGGGGCTGCTGGCGGAGCCGCGGTCCTTGAGTGCGCTGGCGGATGCGCTCAGCGTGACGGATGCTCGCGTGCTCTGGTACCTCGGGAAGCTGCGCACCTCCGGGCGGGTGGTGGAGGACGCCGGCGTGTGGCGGCGTACGGCGGCCGGCGCGGCGTTGGCGGACAGCCCGGGACGTGCAGCGGGGTGCGCGGACGGAGTTGGTGGGTGGGAGCGACCAGGACTACGTGCAGGCGTACGCCGACGCGGCCGCCGGAATGTTCGGGACCGCGTTCGTGCAGGACAGCGGCGAACACGCCGGCCGCGTCCCGGGCGATCGAGTGGCGGAGTTCCACGAGCGGTTGCTGAGTCTCGTTGGCGAGTACTTCGCCCCCGACAAGGTCGACCGCACCGCAACCCCGAAGTACGGCTTTCGCTGGGTTCTCACGCCGGTTGACCTGCATCCTTTGGATGGTTGACCGAGCGGTTGGGCTGGTGGATCACTTACCGTGATGTTCATGGCGTTTGGTGCGAAGGGGAGCAAGGGGGAGTCGTTCCTTGCGGTGGTGGTTGGTGGTGGGACCGCGTTCGGGCTGGTGGTGCTCACGTCGCGGGCGTGGAAGGCGTGTCAGGTGGATGTCACCGGGAGCGTGCCGAACGGGCTGACGTTGCTGTTCCTCGGCGTACCGATCGCGCTGATCGTCAACCTCGTGCTGTTCACCGTCGTCTTCCGGTACGCCGGGAAGGCGTTCCTGTTCTCGCTGATCGCCGCCGCCATCGCGATCGCGATCGCCGACCTCGCGCTCTTCTCCTGGCAAGGCACCCCGGCCGCCTCACCCGGCACCTGCCCCGGCAACGTCCCGCCGTGGTGGCCGACCTGGATCCCGACCTGAACCGCCAGCCCATCACAATCGCGCCGCCCCGGCGTAGTCAGGCGTGAGCGCGGGCGATCGCGGCAATTGTGATGGCCTGGCGGTCCGCCTCAGAGCAATCGCAGGAGTGCGGCGGCCCGTTCGGGGTCGCCGATGTGGGCTGCCGTCGGGAACAGGCGGGCCCACGAGCCGGCGCGCGTCAGCTGGCTGAGGCGGCGGGCGAGTTCGGCTGCGCGGCGGAGGTCGGGCAGCGTGTGACCGGTCCACGCTTCGAGGTACGCGTCCTCCAGCCGCGCGATCACCTCCGGACCGTGCTCCTCAGCGGCACGATCGAGCGCGACCAGCAGACTGCAGAACGGATGCCCGACGTTCGCGTCACCCCAGTCGAAGAACGTGTACCGCCCAGCCCCCGCGACCAAGATCTGACCGTCATGCAGATCGGCATGATCCAGCGAATCCGGTACGCCGATCGCGGCCAGCTCCTCGCACCACGCGACCAACCGCGGCCGGAACACCCGCAACCGTTCACGATCCGCCGCATCCAGCGTCTCGTTCCCAGCCACGGCGTCGTCGAAGACCGCCGGCAGCCCCGCAACCCGAGCATCCGGTACGCCGAGACGCAGCAACTCCTCCGCCCGCGGTACGAGCGCCCGCTGCAGGTCGCCGTACTGCGTCAACGCGTCCTCCCACTCACGCGGCCCAGCCCCCAGACCGCGCAGCACCGGCCCGCCGGACGGCAACAGCGACCACCCGCGCTCGGCGTCGACGGCGTACGGCGTGAGGACGTGCTCGGGCGTCCACCGGGACAGCGCCTCGCCCAGCCCGGCCTCGAACGCGCTCCCGGGCGAGGCCGCCTTGAACCACACCGGGTCCGCCGCCTCGACCCGGACGAGCACCGACCATGGCCGGACCCGAACCTGCCGCGGTCCGGTCTCGCGGACGCCGAGCTCGTCGAGCCGCGCATCCAGCCAACCGAGCGCCGCCGTACGCCACGACGGATCCTCCCAAGGCGTCAACGCGTCCGGGTACGCGCCGCGGTTGATCTCCATGCCGGGACCATAATCGAGGGATGACGCGCTGGCCGGACTCCCCGTACCGAGTAGGGATCTCGGGCTGGCGCTACCCGCCGTGGCGGAAGGTCTACTACCCCGACGGGCTGCCGCAACGTGCCGAACTCGAGTACGCGTCGTCCCGGCTGAACTCGATCGAACTGAACGGCTCGTTCTACGCCCTCCAGCGCCCGGAGTCGTACCAGCGCTGGTACGCCGAGACGCCCGACGGCTTCGTCTTCTCGGTCAAGGGCCCGCGGTTCGTCACGCACCTCAAGCGACTGGCCGACGTGGACGCGCCGCTGGCGAACTTCTTCGCGTCCGGAATCCTTGCGCTAGGCAACAAGCTCGGCCCGGTGCTGTGGCAATTGCCGCCCAACTTCCAGTACGACGCGATCGCGGTGTGCGAGCTTCTTCGCCCAGTTGCCGCGGACAACAGTCGAGGCGGCCGAGGTCGCCAAGCGTCACGACGAACGGATGAAGGGTCGCGCGCTGCTCGAGCCGACGGTCGACGGGCCGCTGCGGTACGCGATCGAAGTACGTCATGACAGCTTCAAGACCAAGGGATTCATCGAGCTCTGCCGCGAGCACGACGTCGCGCTGGTCTGTGCGGACACCGCCGGCAAGTGGCCGATGTTCGACGACGTCACGGCGGACTTCGCCTACGTCCGGCTGCACGGCGCCGAGGAGCTCTACGTGAGCGGGTACGACGACAAATCGCTCGGCCGTTGGGCGCGCAAGATCCGCTCCTGGAAGTGCGACACGTTCGTGTACTTCGACAACGACGCCAAGGTGCATGCGCCGTACGACGCCGAGCGGCTGGCCGAGCGCCTCGGGATCAGTTCGGCCGCCGACGAAGTGTGACGGCCTTAGCGTCGGCCACATGACACAGAACCCCGGAGAACTCGTCGAGCAAGCCGTCGAACGGTCCCTGAAACTGATCGTCACCTGGCCGGCCTGGGACGGCGAACCGCGGACGTCCGACGACGACCGGATCTTCACGCCGCACAAGGCGGTTCGCCGGATCGCCGACCACCTGATCGATCACCTGGCCGAGGTCGAGGCGCTGCTGGCCGGCGTACCGACGCAGCCCGACGAGTGGCACGCGAGCGCACTGACGAACGCCGCGGACCTCGCGCCGTTCACCGAGGAGGACGTCCGCGAGGCCGAGCAGCGCCTGCAACGGCTCGGGCGGACCTTCGCCCTGCGGTACGCCGCCCTCGACCCGGCCGAGTGGGACAAGGACCGCGCCCCGAACTGGACCCTCCGCCAGATCGCCGAACACCTCACCGAACTCGACTGGTACGCGGCCCAGGTCGGCGACCTGTCACAAAAGGACTAGTTACAAAGCAACTAGAATAAGCGAGCGCCGACCGGCTCCTCCAGGTCGAGCAGGAACTGCTTCCGCTTCAGCCCGCCCGCGTACCCGGTGAGCGACCCGTCCTTCCCGATCACCCGATGGCACGGGACGACGATCGACAGCGGGTTCTGCCCGACCGCCTTCCCCACCGCCTGCGCCGGCTCCCCGAGCCGCGCCGCGATCTCGCCGTACGTCGTCGTCTCGCCGTACGGGATCTCCTCGAGCACCGACCAGACCCGCCGCTGGAACTCGCTGCCCTCCAGTCGACTCGGCACCTCGAAGGTGTGCCGCGAGCCGCCGAAGTACTCCTCCAACTGCTGCGACGACGGCCGCGATGAGCGGGTCGGACGCCTCGACCCGCTCACCCAGCGTCTCCGCCGTCGGCTTCACCCAGTGGTGCGGAAAGTAGACGCCGACCAGCACGTCCTCCGACACCACCACCGTGAGCTCCCCGATCCGGGTGCTGACCACCGCATTCCTGTTCATACAGATAGAACGCGCCGGCACCCGAACCTGTGAGGGCTTACGAAGACCGATGCGCTCCCGCGTCCGACGACGGAAGTCGCGACCGATCTGTGATCGTCCTCGGCGTGGTGCACGTTCGGCCACCGCGACGGCCGGCGTACCGTCCGCGGGGCCTGCGCCACCCACTCACCGCGCGGATCGACTCACGCCCGACGCCAGCCCGGCCTCCGGGTTGGCCGGCACGGCGAGGCTGATCCAGGACGTGTTGTTCACGGCGCGCCCACGCGCCTGCACCGCGATGTGCTCGTGCCCCGAGACACCGGTGCGTTGCGTACGACACCAGTACGCCGTCGGCGCCGAGCCCGTCGTACTCCATGAACAGCTCCGGGAACAGCACGTCCAGTCCGAGCGCGAGCCCGAACCGGAACCCGTCCACCTCGAACGTCACCGGCTCCTTGCCCGGCGTGTACATCCAGGTGACCTTGGTCGTCGACAGCGTGCGTTCGTCGTACCGGGCGACCACCTTTCCCTGGTCGGACACGACGTACATGCTGTTGTGCGGACGGGCCTCGGGCAGTTGGTGCACCGACGGGATCACCGTCCAGATCCCGAGCTCCCGGGCGAGTGCGATGATCTGGTCGAGCTCGGCCTGCAGCACCGCCCAGTCGGCCTTGGTCCAGTCGGAGGCGCCGACCTCGTCCGGGCCGAGCTGACGACATGACCGCTTGCTCGGGAAGCAGATCGCGCCCTCGGTGAAGTGCACGAGGCGGGCGCCGGCCGCGGCCGCCTGCCTCATAAGCTCGCGGACCTCGGCGCCGCTCGCGCGCAGCAGGTCGGCGTTCGTCGGGTCTTGGCGCACCGTCGACTGGGCGACGGCGAACCGCAGTGGGTTTCTTCCGGCATGTCTGGTTCTCCTTGTGGAGTCGGACGGAAGTGCCGGAGGGCAGTCGTGTAGGACTCGCCGGTTTTCGCGGCGCGGGCTCGTACCCGTTGCTTGAAGTTCCTGTGCGCTGTCATCTGGCCTTCCACGCACTCGCACGTGATCCCCCAGCGATCCCGTCGAGGCGGCAGACCAGGACGAGCGGCCCGAGACAGGAAGTCCCTTTGCCTTCTCACTGTGACCGCGCTGGGGCCGGTCGACGAAGGTGAGGCGCGGGCCGCGCCGGACCAACATCCTCGCCGAGCCCCGCGGCCGGAGTCAATCAGGCTCTCCGAGTCAGCGCAGATGGACGTCGTCGGCCGCTTCCATCGCGACCCCGACCAGCTCCGGGTTGAGGTCGACGACGGTGTTCCCGTCGGCGTCCAGCTGCCCGCGTTTGGCGATCGTGAGACCGATCAGCGCGAGCGTCCCGGCGCGTTGGCGACGTACCCGATCCTCCGGGCGCTCCAGCTCCGGTACGGCGTCCTCGGTGTCCCGCTGCCACGCGGCGACAGCCCGCTCGGCGAGCGCGGCCGGCACCGTGACCCGGATCGTCGGCAGCTGCGCCGCGCGGAACGTCGTACCGATCAGACCAAGCACTCGGGCTTCACTTGCATTCACGATTCTGAAGGTTAGCGACCTCGGGCGGCATAAAGTCGGACCTGGGCGTGGTTGTCCTTCGGAGTACGCGCAGACGACGTTTGGAGCAGAGGGTGAGCATTCGGGTCGGGTACAAGGCTTCGGCGGAGCAGTTCGGGCCGCGGGATCTGGTGGAGTACTCCGTTCGGGCCGAGGAGCTCGGGCTCGACAGTGTGACCGTGTCGGACCACTTCCTGCCGTGGCGGCACGAGGGCGGCCACGCGCCGTTCGCGCTCGCCTGGCTGGCGGCGGTCGGTGAGCGGACCAACCGGGTGCTGCTCGGTACGTCGGTGCTGACGCCGACGTTCCGGTACAACCCGGCGGTGATCGCGCAGGCGTTCGCGACGCTCGGCGAGCTGTACCCGGGGCGCGTGATGCTCGGCGTCGGCACCGGCGAGGCGCTGAACGAGATCGCGGTGTCGGGGCGCGAGTGGCCCGAGTTCAAGGAGCGGTTCGCCCGGCTGCGGGAGGCCGTGCAGCTGATCCGCGACCTGTGGACGAAGGACGGCGTCAGCTCCGAGGGGCCGTACTACAAGACCGTCGACGCGTTCATCTACGACCGTCCGGAGACCCCGCTGAAGGTGTACGTCGCCGCGGGCGGTCCGCTCGTCGCGAAGTACGCCGGGCGTGCCGGTGACGGGTTCATCGCGACGTCCGGGAAGGGGATGGAGCTCTACACCGAGAAGCTGATCCCGGCCGTTCGCGAAGGTGCCGAGAAGGCCGGGAAGAAGTTCGAGGACGTCGACCGGATGCTCGAGGTCAAGCTCTCGTACGACCGCGACCCGGCGCTGGCGCTGGAGAACACCCGGTTCTGGGCGCCGCTGTCGCTCACCCCGGAGCAGAAGCACAGCGTCACGAGCGCGACCGAGATGGAGCGGCTCGCCGACGAGCTGCCGATCGAGCAGGTCGCGAAGCGGTGGATCGTGGCGTCGGACCCGGAGGAGGTCGTGAAGCAGTTCCAGCCGTACCTCGACGCCGGCTTCAACCACTTCGTCGTCCACGGTCCGGGGAACGACCAGGAGCGGTTCCTCACCCAGTTCACCGAGGATGTCCTTCCGCTGCTGCGCAAACTGGGCTGACAATCACCCCGTGGCCGAATACGAGATCGTTCAGGAAGGTGACCCGCGGTGCGCCGAGCTCGAAGCAGCCGGGTATCGCGTGGTCGCCGAGTCCTGGGCGGTGCGGCTCTTCGAACCGGACCGTGAGCTGCTGGAGACCGCCGTACGCCGGGCGACCGCCGGCGGACTGACGCTCCGCGAACTCGGGTCCGAGTCTGCCGCGGATCTGCACGCGCTGGAGAAGACGAACGAGGCGGACTATCCCTACACGCCCGCGACCCATCGCGTGGTCGGAGAGCTCTGGCGACGTCGCGGGGCTGTGGCCCGAGAACCGGGTCTTCGGCGCCTTCGACGGCAACCGGCTGGTCGGCGCGACCGTGATGCGCGAGAAGGACGGCTTCGGCGACACCGCCTTCACCTCGGTCCTGGCCACCCACCGCCGCCGCGGCGTCGCCCAGGCCGTCAAGGCCGCCTCGATCCTCGCGTTCCTCGACATCGGCATCACCCGCTTCAGCACCGGCGGAGCCGCCGCGAACCAAGCCAGCCTCCAAGCCAACCAGTCCCTCGGCTACCAACTAACCGAACAATGGCGAACCTACGCGCCCTGACCCCGACGGCTGGGGTCTTGATCGCGCACTAGCATCTCGGCATGCCTTTGCTTGTGGATGCGGTTTTGGCTCAGGGTGCGCTGCGGGATACGGCGCAGCCGCGGCTGGCGGTGGACGACGGGCTGATGCTGCGGCCGTGGCAAGGGCGGGACGCGTCCTCGGTGCGGGCTGCGTTCGATTGTCCCGATATTCAGCGCTGGCATGTTCGGCGGCTCGACACCCTCGAGGAGGCGGGCGAGTGGGTCGGGCAGTGGGTCGACCGCTGGGATGCCGAGACCGCGGCGAGCTGGGCGGTCGTCGATGGAGATGACCGGCCGCTCGGCCAGGTCGGGCTGCGCGAGATCTCTTTGGACCAAGGATCGGCCGCGCTGTCGTACTGGGTGACCCCGTCGGCCCGAGGACAAGCGGTCGCCGCCAGGTCCGTCGAGGCCCTGTCCACGTGGGCTTTCGGGTCGATCGGGTTCAACCGGCTGAACATCCACCACTCCACCACCAACACCGCATCGTGCCGCGTCGCCGGGCGCACCGGATACCGGCACGAGGGAACCCTCCGACAGGCAATCATGCACGCCGACGGCTGGCACGACTGGCACATCCACGGCCGCCTCCACACCGACACCTGATTCCAGCCGCCGCGCGGTTAGTGCAGGTCGTCGGAGAGGGACTTGGCGGCCTGGGTGAGGAGGGGGATGGCTTGTTCTACGAGGGTTTCGGTCATGCGGCCGGCGGGGCCGGAGATGGAGATGGCGAGGGGGGTGGGGGCGTCGGGGACGGCTACCGCGACGCAGCGGACGCCGACTTCCTGCTCGCCTTCGTCCATCGCGTAGCCGACGTCCGAGGCCTGGTGGAGCTGGGTGGTGAAGGCGTCGGGGGTGACGATCGTGTTGTCGGTGTGCTTCGGCATGCCGGTGCGGTGCAGGAGGTCGCGGACCTCGGCGTCGGGGAACTGGGCGAGGATCGCCTTGCCGACCGCGGTGCAGTGCGGCAGGACGCGGCGGCCGACCTCGGTGAACATGCGCATCGAGTGCCGCGACGGGACCTGCGCGAGGTACACGATCTGGTCGCCGTCGAGCATCGCCATGTTGGCGGACTCGCCGAGTTCGTCGACGAGCCGCGCGAGATGCGGCCGGGCGAACACACTCAGCATGTGCGACGAACTCTCCCCGAGCCGGATCAGCTTCGGCCCGAGCACGTACTGCCGCGACGGCTCTTGACGCAGGTAACCGAGGTCGACCAGGGTGCGAACCAGCCGGTGGATCGTCGGCAGCGGCAGGCCGGAGGCCGCGGCCAGCTGGGACAGGCCCATCATCCCGCCCGCGTCGGCCATCGTCTCGAGCAGCCCGAAGGCGCGCTCGATGGACTGCACGCTGCCGGTGCGCCCCTTGCCGTTCGTCTCCGCCATGACAACCACCTTTCCGGATCACGGAAGTTTAGCGCCAGATCTCGGAAGCTCGAGTGCTTGTGTCTTCCGCAAAGTAGATATTAGTCTCCACAATACGGAAAAGGAGGCCGCAGTGAGCCTGGATGACCTGGTGACCGAGCTTGACCGGCGGCTGGCGGCCGCGGACGCGGCGCTGACCGCGGACTATCGCGGTGATCGCGGAGTCCGGCAGCCGGTCCACACGGTGTACGTTCCGGCCGATCGGTACGACGTACGCACGGTGGAGGACTGGGGTGCGCAGGCGCGCGCGGCCCTCGACGAGTACGGCGGATCGGCCGCGGAGCTCGCGAAGGTGCTGGATCTGCCCGACGAACTCGCGGACGACGTGTACGACCGCGTGCGGGCCAAGCTCGAGCGCGAGCCGATCGAGGACCTCCGCATCGACTTCGAGGACGGCTACGGCAACCGGCCGGACGACGAGGAGGACGCCGCGGCGATCGCGGCCGCCCAAGCGCTCGCGGCCAACAAGCAGACGCCGTACCAAGGTCTGCGGATCAAGTCGCTCGAAGCGCCGACCAGGCGTCGCGGTGTGCGGACCCTCGACCTCTTCATCAAGAATCTCGGCGCGATCGGCGACGGCTTCGTCATCACGCTCCCGAAGGTGACGTCGGTCGAGCAGGTCGAGGCGATGGTGCTCGTACTCGAGACGCTCGAGCGTGAGTACGGCGTACCGCAGCTGAAGTTCGAGATCCAGGTCGAGACCCCGCAGGCGATCCTCGGCGCGGACGGCACCGCGCTGATCGCCCGGATGATCAAGGCCGGCGGCGCGCGCGTCACCGGCCTGCACTACGGCACCTACGACTACTCCGCCTCGCTCGGCGTCGCGGCGGCGTACCAGAGCATGGAGCATCCGGTCGCCGACCACGCCAAGGACGTCATGCAGCTGGCCGCGGCCGGCACCGGCGTGTTCGTATCCGATGGTTCGACCAACGTTCTCCCGGTCGGCGACGCGGTCCACGACGCCTGGCGCCTGCATTTCCGGCTGGTACGGCGTTCGCTCGCACGCGGCATCTACCAGGGCTGGGACATGCACCCTGCCCAACTCCCGACCCGCTTCGCGGCGACGTACCTGTTCTACCGGGAAGGCTTCGACCAGGCCGCCCAACGCCTCCGCGCGTACCTCGGTGACGGCGAGTCCGGCTACCTCGACGAGCCCGCAACGGCCGCCGCTCTCGCCGGTTTCGTACTGCGCGGCATCGAGTGCGGCGCGATCGAGACGTCGGAGTTCGACGAGAACGACCTCGCCAGGCTGGCGCGCCGAGCAGTCCAGGAGGGTTAGCCTCGCGGCATGCGACTGGTTGCGGAGTTCACCACGGAACCCTTCGATGTGGAGGGCGCGCCGCCCGCGCACGCCACTGAGGCGTTGCGGGCGGCGGAGGCGGCCGGGCTCGACTGCGAGTTCGGCCCGCTCGGTACGCAGGTCAGCGGCGAGCAGCACCTCCTGCTGCCCGCGCTCCCGAAGGTGCTCGAGGCGGCGTTCGCCGGCGGCGCGAGCCAGGTGACCTTGCAGGTACGGCGCGATGCCTGAGCCGCACCCGCTGGTGCAGGCGATCGCACCGCTCGTCGAGCGGCTGAACGCGGAACTCGTCGACCCGTCCGACGCCCGCGCCGGCGACGTACCGCTGGAGTGGGACGGGCAGCCGGTGATCGCCGTACGCCTGCCCTCTCAAGTCCCGGCGAAGGCGCCCGAGAAGGAGGGCGGCGTGCAGAGCCTGCTGGCCGGAGTCGCTGACGAGTTGGGTGGTTCGTTGCGCGAACTCTCCCGTCACGACAAGCAGCAGGCGGTGCTGCTGCTGGAGGCGCGCGGAGCCTTCGAATACCGCAAGTCGGCCGAGATCGTCGCCGAGGCGCTCGGCGTCACCCGCTTCACCGTCTACAACTACCTGAACCGCGCTCGCTGATTTTCAACAAACTGTTGACGACAAGCGTGGCGCCTGCCACTCTCGTCATACGGAAAGTCGATTTCGGGATTCGAGAAGGTGTGATCCGTGGACCTCGAGGAGTTCAACTCCGCTCCGACCGACCGGCTCCGGCCGGCGCTGGCGGCCTGCTGTGACGTGCCCCGCTGGGTCGACGCGATCCTGGCCAAGCGGCCGTACGGCGATCTCGCGGCGCTGACCGCGGTCGCCGACCAGTCGCTGCGCGAGCTCGACGACGACGAGGTCGATCGTGCTCTGCAGGCGCATCCGCGGATCGGTGACCGGCCGCAGGGCGCGGGTACCGAGGCCGCCTGGTCGCGGAACGAGCAGGCCGGTGTCGGCGACGACGCCGGCGTCCGGCAGGAGCTTGCCGATCGGCAACCGTCAGTACGAGGAGCGGTTCGGGCGGGTGTTCCTGATCTGCGCCACGGGGTTGTCGGCGGCGCAGATGCTGGACAGTCTGCGGACCCGCCTCACGCACGACGACGCGACCGAGGCAACCGTCGTACACGAAGAGCTGCGCAAGATCGCGCTGCTCCGGCTGAGCAAGGTGGTGGCGGCATGAGTTCCCTGTCCACGCACGTCCTCGACACCGCGCTGGGGCGACCGGCGCAGAACGTCCAGGTCCGGCTCTACCGGGGTGACGTCCTCGAAGCCACCGGTACGACGGACGCCGACGGGCGGATCGGGGAGCTGGCGCCGACGTTGGAGCACGGAACGTACCGGCTCTGGTTCGACGTCGCGGCGTACGCGGAATCCACCGGCCAGGACATCTTCTTTCCCGAGGTCTCCGTGACCTTCACGGTCGCCGACGAGCGGCACTACCACGTCCCGTTGCTGCTCAGCCCGTTCGCGTTTTCCACCTACCGAGGGAGCTGATCTCAGATGGCCATCCACCTGGGAGCCAACCAGTACGGCAAAGCCGAGAACCGCGTCGTCCGCATCTACCGCGACACGCCCCGCCACCAGATCCGCGACCTGAACGTGTCGACCGCGCTCCGCGGCAACTTCGAGGACGCGCACACGACCGGCGACCAGTCCGACGTACTGCCGACCGACACGCAGAAGAACACCGCCTTCGCCTTCGCCAAGGAGAAGGGGATCGGGGCGATCGAGGACTACGCGCTGACGCTCGGCGCGCACTTCCTGGACGCGTCGCCGGCCGCGCAGGGCGCGCGGGTCGAGGTCGAGGAGTACGCCTGGGAGCGGATCCAGGTCGACGGCCAGGAGCACGACCACTCGTTCGTCCGGACCGGCGGCGGTGTGCGGAACACGGTCGTCAACGTCGAGGGCCGGGGCGCGGAGCGGAAGTCTTACGTCGTGTCGGGGATCAGCGATCTCGTCGTACTGAAGTCGACCGGGTCGGAGTTCCACGGGTTCCTGAAGGACGAGTACACGACGCTGCCGGAGACGAACGACCGGATCCTGGCGACGTCGCTGGTCGCGCGCTGGCGCTACGACCACACCGAGGTCGACTGGGACAAGTCGTACGACGAGATCAAGGGACTGCTGCTCTCGCGCTTCGCCACGATCCACAGTCTTGCGTTGCAGCAGACGCTGTACGGCATGGGGTCGGCGGTGCTGGAGCAGCACCCGGAGGTCGCCGAGATCAAGTTCTCGGCGCCGAACAAGCACCACTTCCTGGTCGACCTGTCGCCGTTCGGCGTCGAGAACCCCGGCGAGGTCTTCATCGCCGCCGATCGCCCGTACGGCCTGATCGAAGCGACCGTGACACGCGACGACGCCAGCGACGTCGGCAGCGCCTGGCACGCGACACCCGGGTTCTGCTGACCATGTCGAGGATCGTGATCGAGGGCGCCTACGTGGCGACCCTCGATCCGGCCCGGCGCGAGTTCGTCGGGCATGTGGTTGTCGAGGGCAACCGTATCGTCGCGGTCGGTCCTGGACCCGCTCCGGCGTACGACGATGCTCGCGTCGTGGACGGACGCGGCTGCCTGGTCACGCCGGGGTTCGTGAACACGCACCAGCACCTGTACCAATGGGTCACGCGCGGTCTCGCCGCGGACGCGACCCTCTTCGAGTGGCTGACGACGCTGTACCCGGTGTGGGCGCGGATCTCCGAGGAGACCGTGTACGTCGCGGCGCGGGCGGCGCTCGCCCAACTCGCGCGTACCGGATGCACGACCGTTGCCGATCACCACTATGTCTTCCCGCGCGACGGTGGCGATCTGCTCGCGGCCGAGATCGCCGCGGCGAGTGAGATCGGGCTGCGGTTCCATCCGGCCCGCGGGTCGATGGATCGCGGTCAGAAGGACGGCGGGCTGCCGCCCGATTCCGTGGTCGAGAACCGCGACGAGATCCTCGCCGCGACCGAGGCCGCGATCGACCGCTGGCACGACCCGTCACCCGACTCGATGCTGCAGATCGTGGTCGCGCCGTGCTCGCCGTTCAGCGTGAGCGGCGAACTGATGCGCGAGTCCGCGGAGCTGGCGCGCCGGCGCGGGGTGCGGATGCACACCCATCTCGCCGAGACCACGGACGAGACGGACTGGTGCCGGGAGACGTTCAACTGCACGCCTCTCGAGTACGCCGACCGCCTCGGGTGGACCGGTCCGGACGTGTGGTTCGCGCACGGCATCCACTTCGACGACGCGGAGATCAAGCACCTGGGCAGCACCGGTACTGGCGTCGCTCATTGCCCCAGCTCGAACGCCCGCCTCGGCGCCGGAATCGCCCGTACTGCGGACCTCCGCGCAGCCGGTTCTCCTGTCGGCCTGGGCGTAGACGGTGCCGCGAGCAACGAATCCGGGAGTCTGGTGGAAGAACTCCGCCACGCCCTGCTCTTCGCCCGCGCCCGCGGCGGCCCGCAAGCCCTGACCGTCCGCGCCGCCCTGGAGATGGCGACCCTGGACGGCGCCCGCATCCTCGGCCGCTCCAACGACATCGGCTCGCTCGAACCCGGCAAACAAGCCGACCTGGCCGTGTGGAACCTCACCACCCTCCCGCACGCCGGCATCCCCGACCCGATCGCCGCCCTCACCCTCTCCACACCCCCACCCCTAACCCTCCTCCTCGCCAACGGCCACCCCGTCGTACAACACGACGTACTCCAAACCGCCGACGCGGACATCCTCGCCACCCAGGTCACCCGCACCCAGGCCGCCCTCCTCGGCTGACTCGCGATAACCCCCGGCGACTGGGAACTAGCAATAGCCTGTTCCCAGTCCCCGGGGGTTATCCACAGTTGCGCGATCGCCGGTCCGCGCGCCGCGTGAGACGTGCACCTTCTTGGGCATGAACAGACGATTGGAAGTGATCGCGGCGGGCCGGGGCGGGTGGTTCACGCGCCCGGACGCGCTCGCCGCCGGCTACAGCGACAGCGAGCTGCGGCAGCGCGTGCGCAGCGGGCAGTGGGTCAGGTTGAGCTTCAACTCGTACGTCGACCCGCGGGCCTGGCCCTCCGACGAACCTCCTTGGGAGCACGCGACGAGGCTTCACCTACTGAACGTGCGGATGGCGAGTGAGCGGCTCCGCGGCGTCGTCGTGAGTCATCAGTCCGCTGCCATGCTCCACGGGCTGCCCGTCTGGGGGACTGACCTGTCGAGGGCGCACTTCACTCGCGTGGCGTCCGGTGGGGTTCGCACCGGGCGAGGGGTTCGGGTGCATCGCGGCACGACGTCCGCCGACGAGATCGTCGAGTTGGGCGGCCTGAAGGTCACGAGCGTCGAGCGCGCGATCGTCGAGACCGCCTGTACGACGTCGTACGAGGTCGGCGTCGTACTGGCCGATGCCGCCCTCCGTCAGCTGACCACGCGTGATCAGTTGGTTGATGCGGTACGGCGGCATCGGCACTGGCGTGGGGTGCCGGCTGCGCAGGCGGCTGCGCTGTTTGCGGACGGGCGAAGCGAGTCGGTGGGCGAGTCGCGGCTCCGCGTGCTGATGGCGAACCACGGTCTACCCGAACCAGAGCTGCAGGTGGAGATCCGGGATGTGGACGGCGCGCTGATCGGGCGGGTCGACTTCCTGCTCGCGGGCGTGCTGGTCGTCGAGTTCGACGGCGCGATGAAGTACGGCGACAACGCAGACGCTGTACTCGCGGAGAAGTACCGCGAGGATCGTCTGCGCGAACGCGGCTACGGCGTGGCTCGGGTCAGGTGGAGCGACCTGAACCACCCACATGAAACTGCCGCGCGGATCTGGAAAGCGTTGTCGGCATACGCCGCGGGGACTGGGAATAGGCAATTGCTAGTTCCCAGGCCCCGGCGGGGGTGATCAGTGGAGGAGGTCGCCGTTGATCCAGACGGCTTGGACGTCGGCGGGGGTGCCTAGGGTGAAGATTCGGGCCAGGGCTTCCTCGGTGTCTTCGGCGTGGGTGAGGCCCACGGCGAGGGGGGAGCCTTCGGCGGGGCGGAGGAGTTGGGCGTCGAAGTGGTGGCCTACCGAGAGGTGGCCGACCTGGGGAAGGTCGAGGGCCTCGGCGCCGGCGGTTGTGGCGAGGTAGAGCAGGTGGGCGGCGGAGAGCGGGCGGCCCTGGTCGCCTTGGAGTTGCTGGCAGAAGTACGCCTGCAGTCCCTCCTTGAGGAGCGAGAAGCCGGTGCCCGCGCCGACATCCGATCCGAGCGCCACGCGTACGCCGTACTGCAGGTGCCGCGTCAGCGGGAACAGCCCGCTCCCGAGTGCCGCGTTGCTCGTCGGGCAGTGCGCGACGGTGGCGCCGCTGACTGCCAGCATCTTGAGTTCGACGTCCGTCGGGTGGACGTTGTGAGCGAGCACGGTACGCCGGTCCACCAGGCCGTGCCGGTCGTACGTCGTCACGTAGTCGGCGCCCCCGAACAGGTCGGCGACGCTCGCGATCTCGGCCTCGTTCTCGTTCACGTGCGAGGTGAACAGTGCGCCGGGGATCGCGTCCATCAGTTCACGGCACGTCGCGAGCAGCTCGTCCGTGCAGGAGAGCGAGAAGCGCGGCGTCACGGCGTACCGGTTGCGGCCGACGCCGTGCCAGCGGTTCGCGAGGGCGAGCGACTCGGCGTACGCGCGGACCGGGGTGGTGAGCAGCTCCGGCCGGAGCAGGCGGTCGCTCAGCACGAGCCCGGACGTGATCCGGAGGCCGACCTTGGACGCGGCGTCGAAGAGCGTGTCCACGGCGTCGGAGTAGTGCGCGCCGAAGACGAGCGCAGACGTCGTACCAGCCGCCGCCAGTCCGCGGACGAACTCGTTGGCCACGCCTGACGCGTAGTCGACGTCGGCCATCCGCGCCTCCTCGGGGAGGGCGTACCGGTCGAGCCATTCGAGCAACGGCAGTCCGAGGCCGCCGACGGCGCGGATCTGCGGGAAGTGCACGTGGGTGTCGACGAATCCGGGCAGTACGACGCCGTCGCGCAGATCCACGACCTGCTCGGCGGGGTGCGCCTGGCGGATCTCCACGAACGGGCCCCGGGCAACGATCATCCCGTCCTCGACCAGCAGTCCCGCGTCGCTGTCGACCCGCAGGCCGCCGCCGTCGAACGGGTTCTCCGGCGTGTCGATGAACGTGCCACGATAAAGAGTCATGCCTTTGCCTCACGCTGAGCCGGCGTAGGGCGACGCACGGCAGAATGGGCCGACGCGGGATGCCGCTCGGCGAGCTCGGCCGATGCGGACTGCCGCTCGGCGGGATGAGCCGAGGCGGAGTCCCGCTCGGCGACGAACTGCTGGAGGAGCCAGGCGGCGACGCTCACCGCGATCACGGCCGGCTCCTTGCCGGGAAGGTCGGACAGACCGATCGGCGTGGTGATCCGCGCGATCGCCCCGGCGGAGTTGCCGTCCTCGGCGAGCTTGCGCTGGAACCGGGTCCACTTCGCACTGGAGCCGATCAACCCGATGGTCGCCAGCTCCTCGTTGCGAATCGCGGCGTCGCAGAGCGCCGCATCCTCCGCGTGGTCGTGCGTCATGATCAAAACGTGCGTGCCGGGCGGGAGTTCGCCGACGACGAGTTCCGGGAGGACCGGCACGTTATGCACGTGGACGTGCGCGACCGCGTCGTCTAGTACTGCTAGCCGATCCGTCGTCAACTGGTCGGCCCGCGAGTCGATCAGGTGTAGCTCGAGGTCGTGCCGCGCGAGTACCCGCGCCAGCTCCAGCCCCACATGCCCGACGCCGAAGATCGCCACCGACGGCACTACAGGCAACGGTTCGAGCAACAACTTCACCTCACCACCACAACACTGAACTCCGTGCTGGTACGGCGCTTTGTCGGACAACGCCGCCGTCAGTACCTCAGGCGTCGTCACGTCGTCGGCGATCATCGCCCGCGAACGCTCGACACCCAGGGCCTCCAGGTTCCCGCCGCCCACCGTCCCCCAGACGTTGTCAGCAGCAACAACCATCTTCGCCCCAGCCTCCCGAGGCGCATGCCCACGAACCGACATCACCGTCACCAACACGCCGGCCCGCCGCCCGACCCGCAACCGCTGAACAGCCTTCACCCACTCCACGAGACACCTCCCCGAGCTTGATCGATCGCCCAGTAGACGGCCTCGGGTGTGGCCGGGGACGGGAGGTTGACGCTGGTGCCTGCTGGGCCGAAGGAGGCGGCTGCGTGGCGTAGGGCTTCTCGGACGGAGAAGGCGAGCATTAGGGGTGGTTCGCCGACCGCCTTGGAGCCGTAGATGGCGCCTTCCTCGTGGGCCTTTTCCAGGAGTGTGACGTTGAAGACCTCGGGCATCTCGGAGAAGCTCGGGAGCTTGTACGTGCTCGCCGCCTGGGTCGACAACCGACCGCGACGATCGCCGGAACTCTCGTCCCAGCGCAGGTCCTCGAGCGTCAACCACCCGGCGCCCTGCACGAAGCCGCCTTCGATCTGGCCGATGTCGATCAACGGGCTCAGGCTGTCCCCGACGTCATGCACGATGTCGACGCGGCGCAGGGTGTACGACCCGGTGAACCCGTCGACCTCGACCTCGGACGCCGCAACGCCGTACGCGAAGTACTTGAACGGCTCGCCCCGCATCGCGTTGGCGTCCCAGTGCAGGCCCTCGGTCCGGTAGAACCCGGCCGCCCAGAGCTGCACCCGCTGCATGTACGCCGTCCGGACGAGCTCGTTCCACGCGACGCCGTCGCCGGACAGTCCGCGGACGACGCCGTCGACGAAGCGCACGTCCGACGGGCTGATCCCGAGTTGCCCGCCGGCGACCTGCGCCAGCCGCTCGCGGATCTGCTCGCACGCGTTCTTGATCGCCGCGCCGTTGAGATCAGCACCCGAGGACGCCGCGGTCGCCGACGTGTTCGGCACCTTGTCGGTCCGCGTCGGCGCCAGCCGTACCCGTTCCAACGGCACCCCGAGCGTGGTCGCCGCCACCTGCAGCATCTTCGTGTGCAGGCCCTGCCCCATCTCGGTGCCGCCGTGGTTGATCAGCACCGAGCCGTCCTTGTAGACGTGCACCAGCGCCCCGGCCTGGTTGAACGCGGTCAGGTTGAACGAGATCCCGAACTTCACCGGAGTCATCGCCAGCCCGCGCTTCACATGCTCATGCGCCGCGTTGAACGCAGCAATCTCAGCCTGCCGCTCCCCAACGTCCCCGGCAGCAAGCACCTGACTCCAGCACGACTCCAGCCGATCCGCGTGCCGTACCGGTTGCCCGTACGGCGTGGAGTCGCCCGCCTGGTAGAAGTTCCGCCGACGCAGCTCCAACGCGTCGTACCCGAGCAGCGGGGCGCACCGTCCGAGGATGTCCTCGATCACGAGCATCCCCTGCGGCCCGCCGAACCCGCGGAACGCGGTCTGCGACGTCTTGTTCGTCTGCGCGATCCGCCCGTCCACGCGCACATGCGGAATCTCGTACGCGTTGTCGATATGGCACATCGCCCGCGCCAGCACCGGCTCCGACAGGTCGAGACTCCACCCGCCGTCAGCCGTCAGCGTCGCATCCAGCGCGACCAACGCCCCATCGTCGGAGAACCCGACGGTCCACGAGCTGTGGAAACCGTGCCGCTTCCCCGACATCGTCATGTCCTGCGTCCGGTTCAACCGCAACCGCACCGGCCGCCCGGTCAGCGTCGCACCCAGCGCGGCGATCGCCGCGAACCCGTGCGGCTGCATCTCCTTGCCGCCGAAGCCCCCGCCCATCCGCAGGCACTGCACCGTCACCGAGTGACTGGCCAGCCCAAGCACATGCGCAACGATCTCCTGCGTCTCCGACGGGTGCTGCGTACTCGACTGCACGAAGATCTGCCCGTACTCGTCCACCAGCGCCAACGCCGCATGCGTCTCGAGGTAGAAGTGCTCCTGCCCAGCGAACTCGAACTCCCCACTGAACACATGCGATGCCCCCGCCAACGCCTCCTCGACATCGCCACGCTCCAGGTGCCGCCCGATGCCCTGGAAGCTCCCCGCCTCGATCGCCTCGCGCACGTTCACCAACGACGGCAGCGGCTCGTACTCGACCTCCACCGCCAACGACCCGAGCCGCGCAGCCTCCAACGTCTCCCCGAGCACCCAGCACACCGCATGCCCGTTGAACATCACCTCACCGGGGAACAACGGCTCGTCGTGCTTCACGCCGGCGTCGTTCACCCCCGGTACGTCGTCCGCCGTCAGCACGCGCACCACACCAGGCACGTCGTACGCCGGCTTCACCCGAAGCGCGGTCACGCGCGCGTGGGCGTGCGGCGACTGCACCGGCCAAGCGTGCAGTACGTCGCGGGTGCGCATCACCAGATCGTCTGTATATAAGGCGGCCCCGGTCACGTGCAGTGCGGCGCTCTCATGCGGCATCGGTACGCCGACGACCGCGTCAGCAGGCCGTTCCGACAACGAGCTCATGCGCCGACCTCCTGGAAATAGAAACGCAGCAACGACTGGCCGAGCATCGCCGAGCGGTACGACGAGCTAGCGCGGTGATCGTCCATCGGCGTACCCTCCGCGGCCATCACGCCCGCCGCGATCCGCACGGTCTCCTCGGTCCACGGTCGACCGACCAGCGCGGCCTCGGTCTCCCGGGCGCGCAACGGGGTCGCCGCGACACCGCCGAGCCCGATCCGGGCCCCCACGACCACACCATCACGGATCTCGACGGCGTACCCGATCGCGACGCTGGAGATGTCGTCGAAGCGCCGCTTGGCGATCTTGTGGAACGCGGTCATCGGTGCCAACGGCAACGGGATCACGATCGTCCGGATCAGCTCGTCCTGATCTTTGACAGTCTGTCGGTAACCGGTGAAGTACTCCGCCAGCGGTACGACGCGCTCGCCCCGGTGGGACGCGAGGACGAGCGAGGCGTCGAGCGCGAGCAGCGCCGGCGGGGCGTCGCCGATCGGTGAGCCGGTGCCGAGGTTCCCGCCGATCGTCGCGCCGTTGCGGATCAACCGCGAGGCGAACTGGGGCATCAGCTGAGCGAGCAACGGGACCCGGCCCGCGAGCCGTCGCTCGATCTCCGTCAGCGTCAGCGCCGCACCCAACCGGACCTCGTCAACGCCGAAGCTGAACTCGCGCAGCTCCTCCAGGCGGTCGATCGCAATCGTCAGCGACGGACGGGAACCGAAGATGTTCACCTGTACGCCGAGGTCGGTCGACCCGGCCACGAGCTGCGCGTCCGGCCGCTCCGCCATCAACTCCAGCACCCCGTCCAGCGAAGCGGGCCGAACGAACTCGCCCTCGGTCGACACCATCCCCGTCGCCGCGGGCGCGGGCGGGGCCGCGTCCTGGCGGGCGGCGAACGTGTCGTTCTCGGCGGGGGCATCGAGCGCGTACGCCGCGTCCCGGATCGGCCGGTAGCCCGTACACCGGCACAGGTTCCCGCTCAACGAATGCAGGTCGAACCCATTGGCCCCGTGCTCGTGATCACCCTCGCCGCAAGCGCGTCCTGGCCGGTAGTACTCCGCCGCCATACTGCAGATGAATCCTGGTGTGCAGTACCCGCACTGCGAGCCACCACGCACCGCCATCTCCTTCTGAACGGGGTGCAGTTCAGCCGGAGAACCCAGGCCCTCCGACGTGACGAGCTCCTGGCCGTCCAACGACGCGACCGGCAGCAGGCACGCGTTCACTGCGGTCCACTCGGTCTGCGAGTCGGTGCCCGGGCGGGCGACCATCACCGAGCAGGCGCCACACTCGCCTTCCGCACAACCCTCCTTGGCGCCGGTCAGGCCGCGGTCTCGCAGCCAGTCCAGCACGGTGGTGTGGACGGAGATGTCGCCGAGCGCGGTGAGTTCACCGTTCACGGTCAACGCGGGGGTGCGGAGGGCTTGCGTAGTCATCGGTTCGTGCTCCATCGGGTGCGTGCACTGTGGATCGGGTTGGCGTCGGAGACGAAGTCGTCGAACCGGTAGCCGGCGATCTTCGCGATCTCGAGCAGCGCGGCGGCGTGCTCCTGGTTCTCGCAGTTGCCGAGCCGCTCGCGACCCTGCTCGACGATCCGCTCGTACGACTCAGCGTCGCGCACCGAGATCACCAGCGGGAAGCCGAAACGCTCTTCGTACGCCGACGTGATCGCGGTCAGCTCGTCCCGCTCCGGGTCGCCGAGGAACGTCAGGCCCTTGTCCTGCTGATCGCGCAGCGAGGCCTCTCCGCTGAGACCGTCGGCGACGAACTGCGATCCGAGCGCCGGGTAGGCCTGGATCAGTTCCACCTGCTCCTCGCGGGAACCGGAGAACAACGCCTCCTGGAACGAGCGCCGGAGCGCGTGGGTGTCGGCGTACGGCCGCATCTCCCACGCCCGCTCGACGGCCCAGCGCGGACCCTGGAACAGGGCGCCGAAGGTCTCGACGAACTCCTCGCGCGTCATCTCGTTCACCTGGTCCAGCCGCACCGTGTCACCGGGCTGACCCGCCACCGCCGGGCCGAAGCTCTTGCCGACGTGGTGGAACAGGATGTTCAGGCCGATCGCGGTCAGGCTGCCGAGCGTGATGCCGCTGCCGAAGATGATCTCGGCCCAGTTCGGTACGGCCTGCGCGACCTGCGGCTGCGCGGTCACGTACATCGCCAGACCGACGCTGGTCGCCACGATCACGACGTTCCGGTGGTCGTGGAAGTCGACCTTCGCGAGCGTCTGGAACCCGACCACGGCCACGGTCGCGAACATCGCCAGCGCCGCGCCGCCGAGCACCGGATGCGGTACGCCGGCCACGATCGCACCGGCCTTCGGCACCAGCCCGATCAGGATCATGATCGCGCCCGCGGTCGCGACCACCCACCGGCTGCGGACCCGGGTCAGCCGGACCAGGCCGACGTTCTCGGCGAAGCAGGTGTACGGGAAGGAGTTGAAGACGCCGCCGATCGTGGTCGCCAGGCCGTCGGCCCGCAGCGCCCGGGCGATGTCCTCGCGGCCGATCCGCTTCTCGACGATCTCACCGGTCGCGAACACGTCACCGGTGGTCTCCACCGCGGTGATCAGCATGACCACGATCATCGAGATGATCGCCGCGATCGAGAACTTCGGC
Source organism: uncultured Actinomycetota bacterium (assembly GCA_963822475.1). Classification (GTDB taxonomy): domain Bacteria; phylum Actinomycetota; class Actinomycetes; order Propionibacteriales; family Kribbellaceae; genus Kribbella. Next base: position 574,428 of record CAWGHT010000003.1, on the reverse strand, counting down.
CAGCCGAAGTAGAACGGTGTCGTCACGCCCGCCCAGGCGGCGTCGCCGACCGCGCCGAAGTGCGCGTCACCCAACGCCCAGGCCACCACGGTCCCGACGACCAGGCCGATCAGGATCGCGATGGTCGCCATGAAGCCCTTGAAGACGCGCTGGATCAGGACGATCAGCGCGAGCGTGCCGAGCGCGTACGCCATGTTCTTGCCGCTGGTCGGCGCCGCGGTCGGGCCGGCGCCGCCGACCGCGTCCCCGGCCGCGACCGGCAGCAGCGCCAGACCGATGATCGTGATCACCGAGCCGGTCACCACTGGCGGGAAGAACCGGATCAGCTTGCTGAAGAACGGCGCGATGAAGAACGTGGCCAGTCCGGCGACCAGCACGGCGCCGTAGATCACCAGGAGACCGTCGGTGCCGCCACCGGCTGCGAGGCCGATCGCGATCATCGGCGAGACCGCGGTGAACGTCACGCCCTGCAGGAGCGGCAGCCGTACGCCGACCTTCCAGAAGCCGACCGACTGGATGATCGACGCGATACCGCAGGTGAAGAGGTCCGCGTTGATCAGGTGGATGAGCTGCTCGGTGTTCAGCCCGATCGCACTGGCGAGCAGGATCGGTACGATCACCGCCCCGGCGTAGAACGCCAGTACGTGCTGAGCGCCGTACACCGCCAGCTTCCCAGGTGGGAGCACCTGGTCGACGGGATGACGGTTGGTATGGCGGCTCGGTCGCAGGACTGCCTTCATCGGGACACGCTCCTCGGCGGGGATTTTGACCTGCACCCGAGCATCGGCTCACCGAGGGGTGGATTGCACCCCGTGAACCTCCGAAGATGAACGCCCGGAGAACGTCCCGTTTTGTGTGATCACACAATCAGAGCGACTTGCAGGCGAGGAACACGTCCACCCGGTCCTCGAGGGTCGACAGATCGCGTCCGGTCAGTTGCTCAACGCGTTCGATCCGGTAGCGAACGGTGTTGACGTGCAGATGCAGGTACTCCGCCGTACGGGTCCAGGAGCACGAGCAGGCGAGGAACGCCTGCAGCGTCATGAGCAGGTCGGCATGGGTACGGCGGTCGTGGTCGAGGACCGCTCCGAGGACGCGGGTGCTGTACGTACGCCGTACGTCGTCCGGAAGCGTGCCGAGCAGGAGGACGTGCGAGGCGACCTCGTCCGAGGTCACCACCGAAACCGGCGCCCGCGCGGCGCGGGCCGCCCGCTGCGCGAACCGGGCCTCCTCGAGCGCGCCGGCGAGCGCGTCGATCGACGTCTCGCCGCTGATCCCGACCGTGAGGCGGGACCGGTTGAGGCCTGGCGCGAGGCGTCCGAAGGCCCGTCGCAGATGCTCGGGAAGCTCAGGCGTGAAGGGCAGGAACGCGACGAGCAGATCGTCCCGGCCAGGGGCGACAACGGCCGGCCCGACCATGAGGGCGACGTCCTCGAGCAGGCTCAGCGCGACATCGCCGGGGCCGTCCTCCCGCAGTTCGGCGACCGCCACGACCATCGGCCGCTCAGCGTGCGCACCCGCCTGCCGGAGCCGCGCGGCGACCTCGGCCTGCGGTGCGCCGGACTCGACCAGCGCGAGGGCGTCGGCCACCAACGGACGCAGGGCGCGTCGGCCCTCGTCGCGACGAGCGCGGTCCAGTGCGGCGATCGCGCTCAGCTCGTGCACCGCCTCCACGTGATCGCGGGGCCAGGTCGTGTGGTCGCCGTCGATGACCAGCACCCACGCGGTCAGCCGGTTGCCGAACCCCGATCCGACCGGGAACAGGCTGTAGTTCGCACCCGACTGCTGCGCCACGGCCGGCATCCGGTCGGCGATCAAGAACCGTCGCGTCACCGCGTCGACGGTCTCGGTGTCGAGTTCGCTGGGACCCGGTACGACGTGGCGCCCGGTCGGGGTCAGTACGCGGCAGTCGTGCCCGATCTCGGCGGAGATCCGCGCCGCGAGTTCGTCCAGACTGCGCCCGGCCGCGATCGACGACAGCAGTTGCCGCTGGCGTACCAGGCTCGCCGACAACCGCGCGCCCGTCTCGGCCGATCCCGCGGCCGCGACGTACTCCGTCACATCCGCGAACGCGACCTCGATCGGCACCTCGACCAACGTCACGTCATGCCGCCGGCACGCCTCCAGGAGATCCTCCGGCACATCGCCGAGCTGCGCCTTCCCCGCCAGGATCGTGGTCGCTCCGCGGCCGGCCATCGACGCCACGAACACCTCGCTGTCGGCCGCCTGCCGCCGCCAGACCAGCCCGGTCAGCACCACTTCGCCGCCGCTCAGGTACCGCCCCGGCTCCAGCAGGTCGGTGGTCACGAGCCGCCCGATCGGCCGGTCCAGCGTCCCGCCCGTCGAGTGCATCAACCGCAAACCGAGCTCCGGCGCATCGAGCAGTTCAGCCAGCAACACGACGTACCTCCGGCCCGAATCCCTTTAGAGGAACGTACAACGCGCGCGTACGCGTATGACAGCCCCCATCGCCGCCGGCGCCTTGACGACCATCGACTCCGAGCTTATGGTCATTTCACAGAGCAGAAGTTAAGTTCCACAATGCGGAATTGGAGTCGGGATGAGTCACCAGCTGAAGTACACGGTGAACTGTTCTTTGCTCTTCACCGAGTTGCCTCTGCTCGAGCGGCCGGCGGCTGCTCGGCGGGCGGGGTTCAGCGCGGTGGAGTTCTGGTGGCCGTTCGTCGAGGCCGTCCCGCCGGAGCGGCAGGTGGACGCGTTCGTGAACGCGGTCACCGACGCCGGCGTGCAGCTCACCGGCCTGAACTTCTTCGCCGGTGACATGCCGGGCGGCGACCGCGGCCTGGTGTCCTGGCCGAAGCGGTCGAGCGAGTTCCGCGACAACGTCGACGTCACCGTCGGCATCGGCGAGCGGCTCGGCACCCAGGGCTTCAACGCCCTGTACGGCAACCGCGTGGACGGCAGCAGCGAGCTGGAGCAGGACGACCTCGCGGTCGAGAACCTCGCCCTCGCCGCGAAGGCCGCCGCGCGGATCGGCGCCACCGTCCTCGTCGAGCCGGTCAGCGGCGCCGATCGCTACCCGCTCAAGATCGCGTCCGACGCGCTCGCCGTGATCGATCGCGTCCAGGCGGCGTACGACGTACCGAATGTCGGACTGCTCGCCGATCTGTACCACCTCGCGGTCAACGGTGACGACGTCGACCGGGTGATCGCCGAGCACACCGACCGGGTCGCCCACGTGCAGATCGCCGACAACCCGGGCCGCAACGAGCCCGGCACCGGCACGCTCCCGCTCGACCGGCAGCTCACCGCCCTGGAGGCGAACGGCTACGCCGGCTGGGTCGGGCTCGAGTACAAGCCGTCCACCACCTCAGAAGCAAGCTTCGGCTGGCTGCCGTACGAGCGCCGCTGATCCATCACTAGGAGATCTGACATGACGAACATCGCCTTCATCGGCCTCGGCATCATGGGCAACCCGATGGCCGTCCACCTCGCCAACGCCGGCCACACCGTCGCCGGCCTCGACCGTACGCCGGAGCGCGCCGAGGCCCTGATCGCCGCCGGCGGCCGGGCCGCGACCTCGATCGGTGACGCGGTCAAGGGCGCCGACGTGATCTGCGTGATGGTGCCGGACTCGCCGGACGTCCAGGACGTCCTCGAAGGCGAGAGCGGGGTCTTCCAGAACGCCGAGACCGGCGCGCTGATCATCGACTTCTCCAGCATCCGGCCGGACGTCACGCAGCAGCTCGCCGAGCAGGCCCGCGCCATCGGCTTCCGCCTGCTCGACGCCCCCGTCTCAGGTGGCGAGGCCGGTGCGAAGAACGCCGCGCTGTCGATCATGGTCGGCGGCTCGGCGGACGACTTCGCCGAGGCCAAGCCGCTGTTCGACGTGGTCGGCAAGACCGTCGTCCACGTCGGCCCGAGCGGCTCCGGCCAGACGGTCAAGGCCGCCAACCAGCTGATCGTCGCCGCGAACATCCAGGCCGTCTCCGAGGCGGTCATCTTCCTGGAGGCGTACGGCGTCGACACCAAGGCGGCCCTCGAAGTACTGGGCGGCGGCCTGGCCGGCTCCACCGTGCTGAACCAGAAGAAGGAGAACATGCTGTCGCGCTCCTTCGAGCCCGGGTTCCGGATCGACCTACACCACAAGGACATGGGCATCGTCACCGCGGCCGCTCGCGAGGCGGGCGTCGTCGTACCGCTGGGTGCCCTGGTGGCGCAGTTGGTCGCGTCGGCCCGTGCGAACGGCGACGGTGGTCTCGACCACTCCGCGCTGCTCCGTGGCGTCGAGCGGCTGTCTGGAAAGAAGGTCGACTGATGACTCGCATGCGTGCGGTCGATGCCGCCGTACTGATCCTGGAGAAGGAAGGGTCGACGCAGGCGTTCGGGCTGCCCGGCGCCGCGATCAACCCGTTCTACAGCGCGATCCGCGCGCACGGCGGGATCAAGCACGTGCTCGCTCGCCACGTCGAGGCCGCGTCGCACATGGCCGAGGGGTACACCCGGGCCAAGGCCGGCAACATCGGCGTCTGCATCGGTACGTCGGGGCCCGCCGGCACCGACATGATCACCGGGCTGTACTCCGCCTCCGCGGACTCCATCCCGATCCTGTGCATCACCGGCCAGGCGCCGGTCGCGAAGCTGCACAAGGAGGACTTCCAGGCCGTCGACATCTCCTCGATCGCCAAGCCGGTCGCCAAGTGGGCGGTCACGGTGATGGAGGCCGCGCAGGTCCCGGGCACCTTCCAGAAGGCGTTCCAGGTGATGCGCGAAGGACGGCCGGGTCCGGTGCTGATCGACTTGCCGATCGACGTACAGCTCACTGAGATCGACTTCGACATCGACACCTACGAGCCGCTTCCGGTCTCGCGTCCTGCGGCCACCCGGGCGCAGGCGGAGAAGGTGCTGTCCTTCTTGGCGGACTCCGAGCGGCCGTTGATCGTCGCCGGTGGCGGCATCATCAACGCCGACGCGGCCGACCTGCTCGTCGAGTTCGCGGAGCTCACCGGTGTTCCCGTCGTACCGACCCTGATGGGCTGGGGCGCGATCGCGGACGACCACCCGCTGAGCGCGGGCATGGTCGGTCTGCAGACGTCGCACCGGTACGGGAACGCGACGATGCTGGCCTCCGACCTGGTCCTGGGCATCGGCAACCGGTGGGCGAACCGGCACACCGGCGGACTGGATGTGTATCGCGGTGAGCGGAAGTTCATCCACGTGGACATCGAGCCCACGCAGATCGGGCGGGTGTTCGCCCCCGACTACGGGGTCGTGTCGGACGCGCGAGCCGCCCTGGAGGTCTTCGTCGAAGTCGCCCGCGAGCGGGCCGGTTCGTTGCCGGACCGTACGGCGTGGGCCGAGGAGTGCCGCGAACGCCGTACGACGCTGCAGCGCAAGACGCACTTCGACGCGGTGCCGATCAAGCCGCAGCGCGTGTACGAGGAGATGAACCGGGCGTTCGGGCCGGAGGTCCGCTACGTCAGCACGATCGGGCTGTCGCAGATCCAGGCGGCGCAGATGCTGCACGTGTACCGTCCGCGGCACTGGATCAACGCCGGCCAGGCCGGGCCGCTCGGCTGGACTGTCCCGGCGACGCTGGGCGTCGCGGTCGCGGATCCGGACAGCACGGTGGTGGCGCTGTCGGGCGACTACGACTTCCAGTTCCTGATCGAGGAGCTGGCGGTCGGGGCGCAGTTCAACATCCCGTACATCCACGTGGTGGTGAACAACTCGTACCTCGGCCTGATCCGCCAGGCGCAGCGGAACTTCGAGATGGACTACTGCGTGCAGCTGTCCTTCGAGAACATCAACAGCCCGGAGGTCAACGGGTACGGCGTCGACCACGTGAAGGTCGTGGAAGGCCTGGGCTGCAAGGCGTTGCGGGTCTCCGAGCCGGACGGGATCCTGCCGGCGCTGGAGCAGGCGAAGAAGCTGATGGTCGAGTACCAGGTCCCGATCGTCGTCGAGGTCATCCTCGAGCGGGTCACGAACGTGTCGATGGGCGTCGAGATCGACAACGTCATCGAGTTCGAGGACCTGGCGATCTCGCCGGACGACGCGCCCACCGCCCTGGCATTGCTGGACTGATGGTGCGCGTAGTTGTTGCCTCTGACAAGTTCAAGGGCAGCCTGACGGGCGCGGAGGTGGCGACCGCGGTCGGCGCCGGGATACGACGGGTTCGTCCCGACGCCGACGTGGTTGCAGTCCCGGTGGCGGACGGCGGCGACGGCACTCTCGCCGCCGCAGTCGCCGCCGGATACACCTTCGTCCCCGTCGTCGCGTCCGGTCCGACCGGCGAAACCGTCCACACCGGCTATGCCAGGCTCGCCGACACCGCACTGGTCGAACTCGCCGACGTCTCCGGCCTGACCCGCCTCCCCGGCGGCGTGCCGGCTCCGCTCACCGCCACGTCGTACGGGACCGGCGAGCTGATCGCCGCGGCGGTCGACGCCGGCTGCACCCACGTCATCCTCGGAATCGGCGGCAGCGCCTCCACTGACGGCGGCCGAGGCCTGATCGACGCCCTCGGCGGACGGCCCGTGCGGCTTTCCGGAAACAATTCGGCGCTCCGTGACGAAAACCTTCCGGAAAGCGGGCACGACGTACCCCTGGCGGCGCTTCGCCGTCTGCTCGAGGGCGTGCAGGTGGTGGTCGCGTGCGATGTGGACAACCCGTTGACCGGGCCTTCGGGGGCTGCGCCTGTCTACGGTCCGCAGAAGGGTGCTGACCTACGGCAGGTGGCGCAGCTCGACGCCGCACTCACCGAGTGGGCCGATGCCGTCGCGCGCGCGACCGGCCGCGACCTCCGCGACACACCGGGCGCCGGAGCCGCCGGTGGGGTCGGGTTTGCGGCGCTAGCACTGCTAGGTGCCGAACTCAGGCCTGGGATCGACCTGGTGCTGGAGATGGTCCGCTTCCGGGAACAACTCGCCGGCGCGGACCTCGTGATCACCGGCGAAGGCGCGCTCGACGAGCAGACACTGCGCGGCAAGGCGGTCAGCGGGGTGTCGGCTGCGGCTCGCACGGCTGAGGTGCCTGTGGTTGCCGTCTGCGGGGTGAATCAGTTGACGCCGGAGCAGTTGCGGGAGGCTGGAGTGAGCGCGGCGTACTCGCTCACCGAGCTGGAACCGGACGTGCAGCGGTGCATCGCGGAGCCCAAGCCGCTGCTCGAACAGCTTGGCGAACGGATCGCAGTGCGGCATCTTACGATGACCCGAAGGGAAAGAGGGATCGCATGAGCGCGCTAGATCTCGTGATTCGGGCCCGCCGGGTCGTACGGGCCGACGGGGAACAGCCGGCCGCGGTCGGCGTGCGGGGCGGGCGGATCGTCGCGATCTCGCCGTACGACGTCGAGCTCGATGCCGCGACGGAACTGCGCCTCGGTGACGACGAAGTACTGCTGCCCGGCCTCGTCGACTCCCACGTGCACGTCAACGATCCTGGCCGCACCGACTGGGAAGGCTTCACCTCCGCGACCAAGGCCGCGGCAGCAGGCGGCGTCACCACGATCGTCGACATGCCGCTGAACAGCATCCCGCCGACCTGCGACGTACCGGCGCTCACGCTCAAACGCAAGACCGCCGAGACCCAGTCGTACGTCGACGTCGGCTTCTGGGGCGGTGCGATCCCGGGCAACGTCCCCGACCTCCGCCCGCTGCACGACGCCGGCGTGTTCGGCTACAAGTGCTTCCTCCTGCACTCCGGCGTCGACGAGTTCCCACCGCTGGACGCCGACCAACTGGCGGCCGCGATGCGCGAAATCAGCACCTTCGACGGCCTGCTGATCGTGCACGCCGAGGACGCCCACCGCATCGACGAGGCGACCGCACCGAACGGCGCGAGCTACGAAGCGTTCCTCAACTCCCGCCCGCGCGTCGCCGAGAACGAGGCGGTCGCCGCACGTCATCGATCTCGCCCGCGAGACCGGCTGCCGCGTCCACATCCTGCACGTGTCGAGCGCGGAGATTCTCCCGCTGCTCAGGGACGCCCGCAACGACGGCGTACGGATCAGCGCGGAGACCTGCCCGCACTACCTGAGCTTCACCGCCGAGGACATTCCCGACGGCGCCACGCAGTACAAGTGCTGCCCGCCGATCCGCGAGGCGGCGAACCGCGAACTGCTCTGGGAGGGTCTGCGCGACGGCACGATCGACCAGGTCGTGTCCGACCACTCGCCGTCCACGATCGACCTGAAGCACCTCGACACCGGCGACTTCGGCACCGCCTGGGGCGGAATCGCGTCGCTCCAGCTCGGCCTGCCCGCCGTCTGGACCGAGGCTCGCCGCCGCGGCTTCACCCTGTCCGACGTCGTCCGCTGGATGGCCGCCGCCCCGGCCGCGCAGACCGGCCTGTCCACGAAGGGCGGGATCGAGGTCGGGTACGACGCCGACTTCTGCGTCCTCGCCCCCGACGAGTCCTTCACCGTCGACGCGCAGCAGCTCCAGCACAAGAACGCCATCACGCCGTACGACGGACGCTCGCTGACCGGCGTCGTCCGGAGCACCTGGCTCCGCGGCGAACCCGTCGACATCGCCGCCGACCCACGCGGCCGCCTGCTGACCCGAGGAGAACGATGAGCTACTACGCGCCGAAGGGCGGACTGCCCCCGCAGACCGACCTCACCACCGACCGCGCGGTCTTCACCGAGGCGTACGCCGTCCTGCCGCGCGGCACCATGCGCGACATCGTCACCAGCCGGCTGCCGTTCTGGGACGACACCCGGTTGTGGGTGATCGCGCGGCCGCTGTCCGGGTTCGCGGAGACGTTCTCGCAGTACATCGTCGAGGTCGGGCCGGGCGGCGGCAGCGACAAGCCGGAGACGGACCCGGCCGCCGAGGCCGTGCTGTTCGTTGTCTCCGGCAACCTTGTGCTGACGGTCGCGGGCGAGAAGCACACGCTGGTCGAGGGCGGGTACGCGTACCTGCCGCCGGGCGGCGACTGGACGGTGCGGAACACCAGCGACGCGACCGCGACGTTCCACCTGGTGCGGAAGGCCTACGAGCAGATCGAGGGGATCGACATACCGCCGGCGCTCGTGACCAACGAGGCGGATGTCGAGGGCCGGGAGATGCCCGGCACCGAGGGCCGCTGGAAGACGCAGCGGTTCGTGGACCCCGACGACGTACGGCACGACATGCACGTCAACATCGTGTCGTTCGAGCCGGGCGGCGTGATCCCGTTCCCCGAGACCCACGTGATGGAGCACGGGCTGTACGTGCTCGAAGGCAAGGCCGTCTACCTACTGAACAAAGACTGGGTCGAGGTCCAGGAAGGCGACTTCCTGTGGCTCCGAGCCTTCTGCCCCCAGGCTTGCTACGCCGGCGGCCCCGGCCCCTTCCGCTACCTCCTCTACAAAGACGTAAACCGCCACCCCAAACTCACGCTCTGAGCTGGACCTGTGTGCATGCACAACCCCGGAAACCCCGGCGTACTCCGGTCGTGACGGGGGTTGTGCATGCGTCTACGACCACCTAACCGACGATGCGGACCGGGCGTTGGGGTACCGGGAGGGGGTCGGTGATCAGGCGGGCGTGGCGTTCTACGTCGTAGCGGGTGGCGTCGTAGGCGAGGCGTTCGCGTTCGACTCCCTCGGAGAGGAAGCCGGCGCCGGCTGCGACCGCGCAGGAGGCCGGGTTGTTGAGGCGGTGGCCGAGTTCGAGGCGGTAGAGGCCGGCGTCGTGGTGGGCCCAGCCTGCGAGGGCGCGGAGGGAGTCCCGCGCGACCCCTTGGCCGCGGACGTCGGCGAGTGTCCAGTACCAGGTCCAGCCGACCCGGTGCCGGTCGATGTTCGTCACCCCCACGCACCCGATCGGATGATCGTCCGCGTCCGCCACGGCGTACACGTGCCCGTTGTCCAGGTCCGCGACCCGCCCGATCCAGTCGACGGCGGACGCCCGGTCCACGATCCCGCCTTGATTCACCATCTCCGGATCGTCATGAGCCATCACCAGCCGCAGCGCATCACCAGTCCGCCACCGCCGGAGCCCCAGCTCCCCGAGCGCGTATCCCATCCCTCGAAAATACCCCCGCCGGGCTCCCGCCAACCGACCGTCCGGCGCGTTCGCGTCGGCGCCGGGAGAAGATAGGGCGTATGGCATATCTGGATTTCAGGGATCAGGTTGTGGTGGTGACCGGGGCCAGTAGTGGGATCGGGGCCGCGGCGGCGGTCGGGTTCGCGGAGACCGGGGCGAATCTCGCGCTGCATTACCACCGCAACGTTGAGGGCGTGAAGCACACGGTAGGTGCGGTGCAGACGGCCGGCGGTACGGCGTCCGTGCACCAGGCGGATCTCGCCGACCCGAAGTCGGCGGACGCGTTCGTCGAGGAGGTGCTCGCGCAGCACGGGCGGATCGACGTACTGGTGAACAACGCCGGCGACCTGGTCAACCGGTCCGCGATCGCCGACGTACCGGACGAGGAGTTCCACCGGATCCTGGACGTCAACCTGACCTCGGTGTTCGCGCTCTCCCGGCGGATCGTGCCGGTCTTCCGGGCGCAGGGCGGCGGCTCGATCATCAACGTCACGTCGATCGCCGGGCGCACCGGTGGGGCCGGCGGTTCGGTGGTCTACGCGACGTCGAAGGGCGCGGTCAGCACGTTCACCCGCGGTCTCGCCAAGGAGCTCGCGCCGGAAGGCATCCGGGTGAACGCGATCGCCCCCGGCGTGATCAAGACCCCGTTCCACGACCGCCACACCGGCGACGCCCAGATGCAGGCCATGCTCGGCACGATCCCGATGGGCCGCACCGGCACCCCGCACGAGTGCGTGGGAACCATCCTGTACCTCGCCTCCGAGCGGATGGCGTCGTACGTCACCGGCCAGATCATCGAGATCAACGGCGGCCAACTGATGCCCTAGGCAACCGCGCCGTGATCCTCAGCGGGTGTCTGGTCTGAAGACCGCGTTGTGGTCGAGCACTTCACCGGTCGGAAGGTAACCGAGCTCATCCAGGACGGCGTGCAGCCGCGCTCTCGACTCAGGACGCTTGTCCTCCACCAACAGAGCGCGCGGCTGGAGCCGCTTCAACGTCCGGGACGCACCGGAGAGCGCAGCAATCTCCGCGCCTTCGATGTCGAGCTTCACCACGTCCAGCCGGTCGAGCTCGTGCTCCCGAGCCCAGTCGTCGAGCCGGACCACGGACACCTCCTGCACCACGTCGCCATCGCCGTACAGCGACCGCACACCCGCGTCCGCCTCGTCGTACCGGCTGTCCGCCCGCAGCGTCGCCAGTTCCGGTCGCTCGCCCAACGCGGCCGGCACAACCTCCAGAGGTACGTCGTTACGCGCCGCGCCGGCGTCCAACTTCGCCACACTGTCGGCCGCGGGCTCGAACGCGATCACCCGCCCGCCACCGAGCTCCTGCAGCCGTTTCGCCGCGGTGAACGCATGGATTCCGATATTCGCCCCCACGTCGAGCACGACATCCCCGCACCGCAACTCGTCCAGCAGGAACCGCCGTACCGCGGGCTCGTACCGGCCCGCGTAGTACAGAACCGCCTGCAGGTTGTCCCGCAGATCCAACTGCCACCGCAAACCCTGCCGCCGTACGTCGACCGTCGCCGCCCACGTCGGCGAGATCTTCACCAGCCCCGGATTGCGATCCGCCAGCCGCGGCGAGACCCGCAGCGCAACGCGATACACCCCGTCGTCACTCACGCCCTCGAACCACCCCGCCACGCGCGCGGTACGACGAGCGGCACCGGCCCCGAGCACACGGTCAGCTCCGTGCGCCAGGTCCCAGGCCACCCGCCGTACAGCTCCGTCCCGGACGTCCACCCTCACCCGTTACCCAGGATCGCGTTCCTCACGCGCTGCGGCTCACCTGGACAGGGTGCGGAAGCGGTGTGCCGACAGCGGCAGGAAGATCGCGGTCAGCACCAGTGGCGCGATGACGGCCGCGAGTCCGGCGTGGGTGCCGATCCAGGTGGCGGTGGCCGATGGGTCGGGGTTGCCGAACAGGGCGCGGGAGGCCGTGGCGGTGGCGGACAGGGGGTTCCACTGGGCGATCGTGCCCAGCCAGTCCGGCATCGTCGACGTCGCGACGAACGCGCTGGACAGGAACCCGACCGGCCACACCAGCACCTGCACCATCGTCACGCTCTGTGCGTTCTTCACCGTGAGACCGATGAAGATCCCGACCCACAGCAACGCGAACCGCAGCAGCAACAGCAGCCCGAACGCCGCCACCGCCGACGGCAACCCCTCGTGCCACCGCCAGCCGAGCGCCAGCCCGGTCGCGGCCAGTACGACGAGTGTCACCACCGAGTCGAGCATGTCCGCGATACACCGCCCGAGCACCACCGCCGCCGAGCTCATCGGCAGCGACCGGAACCGGTCCGTCACCCCCTTCGAGACATCGGTCGTGACCGCGGTCATCGTGCCCTCCAGCCCGAAGAGCATCGACAACGCGAAGATCCCGGGCACGAGCAGCTCGTAGTACGACGAACCGTCCGGGAACTCCATCGCCCCGCCGAGCAGCCCGCCGAACATCAGCAGCATCAGCACCGGGAAGAACCAGGCGAACAACACCAGCCCCGGCTGCATCCGCCAATGCGTCAACGTCCGCCGCGCGATCGTCCAGCTGTCCGCGAGCGCCCATCCGAGGCCCGTCATGCCGCACGCCCCGGTCAGGTGCAGGAAGACCTCGTCCAGCGTCGGTCGCGCAACGTGAGGTCCTCCGGTTCGATCCTTGCCTCGTGCAACGAGTTCGCCATCGCCACCAGCGCCTTCGTCCGATCCTTCACCGGCACACTCACCCGGACGTCCTGCACCCGGATCTCCCCGTCCGCGAACGGCCCGGCCAGCTCCACGACCCGCGGTACGTCGGCCGGATCCGCGAGCACCAGATCCAGCCAGTCCGACCCCAGCTGCGTCTTCAACTCGTCCGGTGTCCCTTCCGCGACGACCTTCCCCTCCTTCAGCATCGAGATCCGGTTCGCCAGCTGATCCGCCTCCTCCAGGTACTGCGTCGTCAGCAACACCGTCGTACCGCCGTCGACCAGCTGCCGTACCGCGGACCACACCTCGATCCGCCCCGCCGGGTCGAGCCCGGTCGTCGGCTCGTCCACGAACAGCACCCGCGGCGCCACGATCAGACTCGCGGCCAGATCGAGCCGCCGCCGCATCCCGCCGGAGTACTTGCTCACCGCCTGCCCCGCCGCCTCAGTCAGGCTGAACCGCTCGAGCAGCTCGTCCGCCCTGCTCACGGCCTTGGCCCGCCCCAGATGGTTCAGCCGCCCGAACAGCACCAGGTTCTGCCGCCCGGTGAGTATCTCGTCCACCGCGGCGTACTGCCCGACCAGGCCGATCCGCCGCCGTACCTCCGCCCCCTGCCGTCGTACGTCGTACCCCGCAATCGTCGCCGTACCGGAATCCATCTCCAGCAGCGTGGACAGGATCCGCACCGCTGTCGTTTTACCGGCGCCGTTCGGGCCGAGCAGGCCCGTCACCGTGCCGGCCGTGACCTCCAGGTCGAAGCCGTTCAGCCCCGCACCCTCCGTACCGCCCTTGTAGTTCTTCCGTACGCCGGCGGCCTCGATCACTCGCTCCGTCGTCACTTCCCACCTCTCCGCATGCTGCAGCTCGTTGAGCCGTAGAGTGTACCGTACATTGTACGGCTCAGGTACGATGCGTTCAACGACGAGCGGCAGAGGAAGGTTCCGGTGGCGGGAAGGAAGGCGGCGGCACCCGATCCGGCGCGCAGTCTGGCGCTGCTCTGGGGGAGTCACACCAAACCCGGCCGCTCCGGCCTGACGGTGCGCGCGATCGTCGACGCGGCGATCGCGCTCGCGGACGTGTCCGGGCTCGAGGCGCTCTCGATGCGCACCGTCGCCGAGCGGCTGAAGGTCGGCACGATGTCGCTCTACACGCACGTCCCCGGCAAGGGGGAGCTCACCGACCTGATGTTCGACCAGGCGTACGGCGACCTGTATGCGGACCCCGACGAGCCTGTGAATCAGCCGGGCGGCTGGCGCGGCGCGCTCGAGTTCATCGCCCTCCGCAACTGGGACGTGCTGACCGCGCACCCGTGGATCCACGAGGTCCCGACGATGCGGACCGCACTCGGCCCGAACATCACGCGCAAGTACGAGACCGAGCTACGTCCGCTGGACGGCCTGGGCCTGACCGACGTCGAGATGGACTCGGCCCTGGCCCTCGTCCTCACCCACGTCCAAGGCACCGCGCGCGCCGGCGCCGAACAACTCCGCACCCAACGCGACTCCGGCCTCTCCGACGAGGAATGGTGGCGTCAGATCGCCCCGACCCTCACCACAGTCATGTCCGGCACCCACTTCCCCACCGCCGGCCGCGTGGGCACCTCAGTAGGCGAGCACTTCAACTCAGTCATCGACCCCGCCCACGCCCTGACCTTCGGCCTGACCACAATCCTCGACGGCCTCACCCCGCTGATCACCTCGCGATCAGCTGTTCAGTAGGTCCTCGAACGGCGTCGGGTTCTTGAACGGGTCGGTCTGGGTGGGGGTTTCGTTGTGGAGGGCTGCGACCAGTTCGGTGGCGGCTTGGGTGATGCGGGGGCGGAGGCCTGCGGCGTTCGGGCCCCAGTCGGTGGAGGCGGCGTACACGGCGGTCGCGACCGGAAGCGCCTTGAGGTAGGCGAACAGCGGGCGGAGCGCGAACTCCAGGACCAGCGAGTGGCGTTCGGTGCCGCCGGTTGCGGCGAGGAGGACGGGCTTGCCGGCGAGGGCCTGGTCGTCGAGTACGTCGAAGAACATCTTGAACAGACCGGAGTACGACGCGCTGAACGTCGGACTGACCACGATCAGCGCGTCGGCGCCTGCCACGGTCTCGAGCACCTCGCGCAACGAGGCCGACGGGAAGCCGGTGAGCAGGTTGTTGGTGAGGTCGTGGGCGTGATCGCGGACCTCGATCAGCTCGATCCGCGATCCGATCCCGCGCCCGGACAGATCGTCCCGCACGGCTTCCGCCAACTGGTCGGCGAGCAGCCGGGACGACGACGGCGTCGTCAGCCCAGCCGTCACAACAGCGATGACCTTCTCGTTCATTCGATCGTCTCCAGGTCGTGGGCCCGCTCGGCCGCGGCCTTCAGGGAAGCATGGGTCGGCGCGTCGGGTACATGTGCCGGCTTCAGCGCCGCGAACTCCTTCCGCAGCACCGGAACGACCTCTTCGCCGAGGATGTCCAGCTGCTCCAGCACCGTCTTCAACGGCAACCCGGCGTGGTCGACCAGGAACAACTGCCGCTGGTAGTCACCGAAGTGCTCCCGGAACGACAGCGTCCGCTCGATCACTTCCTGCGGGCTCCCGACTGTCAGCGGCGTCTCCTGGCTGAAGTCCTCCAGCGACGGCCCGTGCCCGTACACCGGCGCGTTGTCGAAGTACGGCCGGAACTCGCGGACCGCGTCCTGCGAGTTCTTCCGCATGAAGATCTGCCCGCCGAGCCCGACGATCGCCTGGTCCGCGGCGCCGTGCCCGTAGTGCTCGAAGCGCTGCCGGTACAGGTCGATCATCCGCTTGGTGTGCGTGATCGGCCAGAAGATGTTGTTGTGGAAGAACCCGTCGCCGTAGTACGCCGCCTGCTCGGCGATCTCGGGTGACCGGATCGAGCCGTGCCAGACGAACGGCGGTACGTCGTCGAGCGGCCGGGGCGTCGACGTGAAGCCCTGCAACGGCGTACGGAACTTGCCTTCCCAGTCCACGACCTCCTCGCGCCACAACCGGCGGAGCAGTGCGTAGTTCTCGACGGCGAGCTGGATGCCGTTGCGGATGTCCTGCCCGAACCACGGGTACACCGGGCCGGTGTTGCCGCGCCCCATCATCAGGTCCACCCGGCCGTCGGCCAGGTGCTGCAGCATCGCGTAGTCCTCGGCGATCTTCACCGGGTCGTTGGTCGTGATCAGGGTCGTCGAGGTGGACAGGATGATCTTCGACGTCTGCGCCGCGATGAATCCGAGCTGGGTCGTCGGCGACGACGGCACGAACGGCGGGTTGTGGTGCTCGCCCTGTGCGAACACGTCCAGCCCGACCTCTTCGGCCTTCAGCGCGATCCGGACCATCGACTTGATCCGCTCACCCTCGCTGACCGTGGTCCCGGTCGTCGGGTCCTCGGTCACGTCCCCAACGCTGAACACACCGAACTGCATCCGTCCTCCTCGATAGGTAGTTCACTATTAAACTACTACTACCGAGGAGAACGCCAATCGTCAGCGAGTCATTCCGCGCTCAGGCGGCGTCGAGTACGGCGACCTGCTCGGCCGTGAGCTGCAGATCGACCGCGGCGTACGAGTCGCGGATGGTTTCGGGGCGGCTGGAGCCTGGGATCGGGATGACGTGCGGCGACTTGGCGAGCATCCAGGCCAGGGTGAGGCGCTGGGGTGAGACGCCGAGCTCCGCGGCCAGCGTGTGGAACGCGGGGTGCTTGGCGCCCAGGTCGCCGGCCCGGCTGATGCCGCCGAGCGGCGACCAGGGCAGGAAGGCGATGCCGAGCTCGTCGCACAGCTCGAGCTCCGGCTCGCTGGACCGGAACGCCGGCGAGAACTGGTTCTGCACCGACACCAGCCGCCCGCCGAGGATCTCCTGAGCCTGCTTGATCTGCGCTGGGTTCGCGTTCGAGATGCCGGCCAGCCGGATCTTGCCGGCGTCGAGCAGGTCGCGGATCGCGCCGATCGAGTCCTCGTACGGCGTCTTCGGGTCGGGCCGGTGGAACTGGTACAGCCCGATCGCCTCCACACCGAGCCGCTTCAGCGACGCCTCGGCCGCCTCTGCGAGGTACTTCGGGGACCCGTTCTGCGTCCAGCTCCCGTCGCCGGGCCGGAGGTGGCCGCCCTTCGTCGCCACCAGGACGTCCGAGGTGTCACCGCCGTACGACGCCAGCGCCTTGGCGATCAGGCTCTCGTTGTGACCGTCGTCGGTCGCGGTCAGGTGGTACGCGTCGGCCGTGTCGATCAGGGTGATCCCGGCGTCCAGCGCGGCGTGGATGGTCGCGATCGACCGGGCCTCGTCGGGCCGGCCCTCGATCGACATCGGCATACCGCCGAGCCCGATCGCGGACACCTCGACGTCACCGATCCGGCGGGTGTGGTTCGTGTCAGCTGCCATACGTCCAACCTCCCGCGCCCGGACCGCGAATTCCAACAGGAATCTCCGCACTGATTCAGCACTCCGAGTGGTGAATGCCGTGTCAAGGGCTTACAGATCGGAGAGATATTACGTAAGAATATGGCGGAACTCGCCCGAGGAACGGAGCCGCCAGTGCCGTCCCGTCGTACCTTTCTCCAGCTCACCGGCCTGAGCGCGGCCTCGGTCACGCTCGGCATCGCCGCGCCGACCGCGGCCGACGCCACCCCGGCCCGCCCGATCCCGGACGGCGCGTTCGCCCTCGGCGTCGCGTCCGGCGACCCGCGTCCCGACGGCTTCGTGCTGTGGACCCGGCTCGCCCCCACCCCGCTCGCCGTCGACGGCCACGGCGGTATGCCGGCGGCTCAGGTGCCGGTGCAGTGGGAGGTCGCCGAGGACAGTCGCTTCCGGAACGTCGTACGGCGAGGGCTCGCGATCGCCTCGCCCGATCTGGCGCACGCCGTCCACCCGGAGGTGCGTGGTCTCCGGCCGGGACGCGAGTACTTCTACCGCTTCCGTGTCGGCACCCAGGTCAGCCCGGTCGGTCGCACCAAGACCCTGCCGACGTACGGCGAGCAGTTCACGTTCGCGACCGCGTCCTGTCAGGCGTGGTACCACGGCTACTTCGCCGCACACCGCGACATCGCCCGCCGCGCTCCTGACGCGATCTTCTTCCTCGGCGACTACATCTACGAGTACGGGATCGTTGCCGGTGACAACCTGTGGCGCGCGGGCGTCACGGTCGGGCCGGAGCACGGCGTCGAGATCGAGACGCTGGAGCAGTACCGCCTGCGCTACAGCCTCTTCAAGACCGACCCCGACCTCCAGGCGGCGCACGCGGTCGCGCCCTGGTTCCTGGTCTGGGACGACCACGAGGTGCAGAACAACTACGGTGCCGCCAACTCGCTGTACGGCGTACCTCCCGAGCTCTTCGTCCATCGCCGAGCTGTCGCGTACCGCGCGTACTACGAGAACGCCCCGCTCGCCCTCGACAGCCTCCCGCAGGGTCCGGACGGCCGCATCTACCGCCGGTACGACATCGGCTCACTGGCGAGGGTCCACCTCCTCGACACCCGCCAGTACCGCGACCCGCTTCCCGTCGACGAGGCCGACCGCGTCTCGGAGCAGCGCACGATCATGGGCGCCCAGCAAGAGTCCTGGCTGTACGACGGACTTCGCGGCTCGCGCGCACCGTGGAACATCGTCGCGGGCGGCGTCGTACTCAGCGCCGTCACCGACGACCGCACCGAGCAATGGGACGGCTATCCGGCGAACCGCCGCCGCGTGCTCGAGGCGATGGGCGGCGCCGGGACGTCGGTGATGCTCACCGGCGACATCCACCGCCACGTCGCGTCGGAGCTCAAACTCGACTTCGCCGACCCTGCCTCGCGGACCGTCGGGGTCGAGCTGGTCTGCTCGTCCGTGGGCTCGAACGGCGACGGCACCGACACCGACGCGTACGCGAAGGACTGGTTGCAGCACCCGTACATGAAGCTCTACAACGCCCGTCGAGGTTACGTGCACAGCACGCTGACCCGCTCCGAGCTGACCACCGAGTTCGTGAACTTCCCGTACATCCAGGCCGACGCGAACGCCCAGCCGAACGTCGTCGCCCGCTTCCGCACGCCCGTTGCCGATCCCCGCCTGGAGGCACTGTGATGCGTCGACCACCAGCCATCACCGACCTGCACGGCGCCGGCGGCATCAGGATCGTGACCGCTCGACTGGAAGCCCGTCTCGTGGGCGACCGTCGTCGACCACTACGCCGTGTACGCCGACGGAGCCCTGATCGGCAAGACGGTCTACCCGCACTTCGTGCACCGCGGCCTCGACTTCACCGGCGTCACGCGGTCCTACTCGGTCGTCACAGTCGATGCCGCAGGCAACCGATCTGCACAGTCGCCGGCAGCAGCGGTCGCGAACCTGACGTCCGTGACGATCTCCGGTACGCCGATCGCGACGGTCGGCACGTTCGACGGCAAGGGTTCCGAGCTCGCCCTCTCACCCAAGGGCTACGCCGAGTACCCGACCCGCTTCCCGTCGGACGTCGACTACACGTTCGGTACGTCGGCCCCGGCGGCGGACTGGTCCTACTTGCTCCCCGGTCCCGGGGACAAGTGGGCCGGCACGAAGAACCACCGCGCCACGTTCCGCTTCGACCTCCCCGCCGTACCCGAGCAGGATCTCGACCTCGCGCTCTGGCTGATCGACAGCCATGCCAGCCTCGCGGCCTCGGCGCTCCTGACGATCAACGGCACCGAGGCCGGCCGCCTCACCTTCGCGAACGGCGCCACCAAAGGCTCGACGATTGCCGACAGCACCTACCCGGGCTCGCCCCTCAAACCGTCGTACCTGGAACTGCCGTTGCCAAAGGCCCTCTTCCGTCCAGGCCAGAACGTCCTGGAAATCTTCAAGGACGTTGGCTCCTGGATCGCGTACGACGCCCTC
This sequence comes from uncultured Actinomycetota bacterium, assembly GCA_963822475.1. Lineage (GTDB taxonomy): Bacteria > Actinomycetota > Actinomycetes > Propionibacteriales > Kribbellaceae > Kribbella. Next base: position 554,925 of record CAWGHT010000003.1, on the reverse strand, counting down.
GGGGTGTTCGCCCGACGCTGAGGGTCAGCCGGGCAGGTCGAGGCGTTGGGTGCCGACCACGGACAGCAGCTTCAGCGCCTCCTCCGACGGGGAGCCGGGAGTCGCCGTGTAGATGATCACCTGCTGGTCGCAGTCCGGGATCGCGAGCGCGTCGCAGTTCACCGTCACCAGTCCGACGACGGGATGCTGGAACGACTTGCACAGCGTCGGCTCGGCCGCGATGTCGCGGGCCTCCCACAGCTCGGTGAACGCCGTACTCCCGGCCAGCAGGTCGGCGATCAGCTCCTTGAGCTCCGGATCGTCGGGGTACCGGGCCGCGGTCGCCCGCAGCTGGTTCACCGAGCTCCGCGCGAAGTGCCGGCCGTCGACCACGGAGTACACGTGCTCGTTGCCGTCGAGGAAGGCCCGCCGGATCAGGTTCCGGTCGCGGCGGGAGCGGACGGAGAAGTCCTCCATCAGCGCGGTGGCCAGGTGGTTCCAGGCGATCACCTCGTAGGAGGCCGACAGGACGATCGCGGCCGCGTTGGGCAGCCGGTCGAGGAGGTCGAGAATGCTCTGCCGCACCTCCCGCGGCGGTCCGGTCGGCCGCATCGGCGGCACCCCGGCCAGGTGGTGCAGATAGTTGCGCTCGGCGTCGGTCATCCGGAGCGCCCGGGACAGCCCGGCCAGCACCTCGCTCGACGGATGGGGTGCGCGGGCCTGCTCGAGCCGGGTGTAGTACTCGGTCGAGATGTACGCCAGTTGCGCGACCTCCTCGCGGCGCAGACCCGGCGTACGGCGTCGTCGTCCGGCGGGTAGGCCGACGTCCGACGGGTTGACCCGCTCCCGTCGGCTCCGTAGGAATGCCGCCAGTTCCGCCTTGTCCACATCATCCAGTCTGCCCGGCTTCGCCGGGTTAGCCAGGTACTACCGATGCCTGGTTACCGATCCGCGGAGCGCCAAGGCTCGAAGACATGGACAAACTGCTCGAGAACAAGGTCATCTTCATCACCGGCGCGGGTCGCGGGATCGGCGCCGCGGCCGCGCGGCTGTTCGCCGCCGAGGGCGCTCAACTGATGCTCGCTGCTCGTACTGAATCCGAACTCGCTGCCGTCGCGAAGGAGGTCGACGCGCAGTACGTCGTCTGCGACCTGGCCGATCCCGACTCGGTCCGCGCCGCGGTCGACCGAACCGTGGCGGCGTACGGACGCCTGGATGCCGCCTTCAACAACGCCGCGATCGGCCAGCCGCCCGGCCCGATGGACGGGCTCAGCCAGGAGGCGTTCGACCAGGTGTACGCCGTGAATCTGCGCGGCCCGTGGTCGGCGATCGTGGCCGAGGTCGCCGCGATCCGCGCCACCGTCGGACACGGCAGCATCGTCAACACGTCGAGTGTCGGCAGCTTCGCCGGCAACCCGGCGCTCCCGGCGTACGGCGCGATGAAGCGGGCGCTGAACAGTCTCACCGAGTCCGCCGCGATCACCTACGGTCCCGAGAACATCCGGGTGAACGCGATCGCACCCGGTACGACGCTGACCGAGATGCTGCAGGACTGGGATCAGGCGACGCCCGGCGTGATCGACGCCTTGAACGCGCGGACGCCGCTCGGTCGCGGCGCACAGCCCGTCGAGGTCGCCGAGGCCGCCGCCTGGCTGCTCAGCGACCGGGCGTCGTACGTGACCGGTGCTGTGCTGCGGGTGGACGGCGGCCTCGGCGTCTGATCAGTGTTTGATCAGGCGGAGTGGACGTGCGGGCGGCGGTCCTCGACGACGTACGTCGCTCGTGTGGTGATCGGCGCGCCTGGCGTCTCGACGTGCGGGACGACCCGGAAGTCGTTGCGCCACTGGTGCTGGTCGATCGTGACGCGCGAGTAGCCGCGCTGGGAGTTGAAGAACTTCAGGTGCGGGTTCGCGGCCAGGAACTGCTGACCCTGGTCCGTCGTGTCGGCGCCGTTGCCGCCGCTGGTGATCGACGTACCGACGAACTCGGTGCCGACCGTCGCCGAGTCCGGGTTCGCGAAGTCGCGCTTCAGTTCGAGTGCGTAGTTCTGGTGCCGGTCGCCGGTGATCACCACCAGGTTGCGGACGCCGCTGTCCTGCGCGGCCGCGAGCACCTTGTTGCGCTCGGCAACATACCCGTCCCACGGGTCCAGCCAGACGTGCGTCTCCGGGCCGGGCGTCCAGTCGGTCTGGCCCATCGGGGTCTGGTTGCCGATCACCTGCCAGCGCGCCTTCGACCGGCGGAAACCGTCCAGCAGCCAGGCGCGCTGCTTGCCGCCGAGCATCGTGTTGTCCGGGTCGAACCGGTCGTCGCAGGTCGACGAGTCGCCGTCGCCGCACGGCTGGTCGCTGCGGTACTGGCGGGTGTCGAGGATCGTGAAGTCCGCGAGCCGGCCGTACGGGAGGCGGCGGTGGTAGCGGATGTCCGGCCCGGACGGCATCTGCTCGTGCCGCACCGGCAGGTTCTCGTACATCGCCTGGAACGCCTGCGCGCGGCGGGCGCGGAAGACGGCCGGGTCCTGGTCCGGCTCGGTGTCGAGCTGGGAGAGGTCGCCGGCCCAGTTGTTCTCCACCTCGTGGTCGTCGAACGTGTGGATCCACGGGTGCGCGGCGTGCGCGGCCTGCAGCGGGGCCTCGGTCTTGTACAGCGAGTACTGCAGCCGGTACCGCGCGAGGTCGAACGTCTCGGTGTGAAACCGCGGGTCGGTGGTCACGCCGCGCTTGTTCGTCTTCACGCCGGACTCGTACAGGTAGTCGCCGAGATGCACGACCAGGTCGAGGTCCTCGTCGGCCATGTGGTCGTACGCCGTGAAGTACCCGTCCTGCCAGGCGTTGCAGGACGCGAACGCGAACCGCAGTTCGCGCGGGTTCGCCAGCGGGTGCGGGGCGGTCCGGGTCCGGCCGGTCGGCGAGACCTCGTGACCGGTGCGGAAGCGGTAGTAGTACACGTGGTCCGGCAGCAGACCGCGGACCTCGGGGTGGACGCTGTGCCCGAGTTCGGGGGTTGCGACGACGCTGGAACGCCGTACGACGTGGCGGAAGTTCTCGTCGTACGCGACCTCGTACTCGACCCGGACCGGACGATGCGGGCATGCCGCCCTTCCCGTCGACGGCGTACGGATCGGTGGCGAGACGGGTCCACAGCACAACCCCGTCGTACTGCGGATCACCCGAGGCGACCCCGAGCGTGAACGGGTTGCCGGTGCCGGACGGGGCCGCGTACGTGGTCGAGGCGTCCCAGGCCCCGGTGCCGAGCAGCACGGCGCCGGCGCCCGCACCCCCGTACCCGAGGAAGCGACGGCGGGAGACAGGCATTGGTCCTCCAGGAATGGGCGGTCGAAGCCTTGTCAGTGTTCAGCCGGCGGGTGGCGGTGGCCTGACGCGGAGGTTAACGGCCCAGTTCGGTAAATTAACGAGAGTGAGCGGTAGGAGCCGGGGCTTCGCTAGGCTGGCCCGAATTGCCGACTACACGGGGAGCTGACCGATGCCGTACGAACCGTGCCGCTACGCGCGCCAGTGGCCGGACCTGTTCGACCAACTCGACGACGACCAGAAGCAGCGGGTCAGTGACGCGCTCGCGAACAATCGCCTGGAGGGCTGGGAGCCCGGCCGGGACGACGTCGCCGATCTGATCGATCGCGAACTGGGCCGGATCGACACCGCGGAGTACATCCGCCGGACCCTGTCGAAGGTCACCGGCGGCGAACCCGCGTGACCGAGGAGGTCTCTCCTGAGGAAGCTGCAGAGGCCGCCGCGAGGAAGCAGCGCTGGGACGCGTACCTCTGGGAGCCCGGCAGCTGTCTGAAGAACAAGCTCGACATCAAGAACCCGATCGAGCTGCACTTCGCCGAGTACAAGCTGCGGGCCGTCCGGCAGGGCGAGATGGACCGTGGTGAGGTCGACATCCCGCGCACGTACGACAAAGCGCACCTGCAGGCGATCCACAAACACATGTTCCAGGACGTGTACGAGTGGGCCGGGAAGTTCCGGGACGTGAACATCTCCAAGCAGGGCAACCCGTTCGTGCCGGCCGATCGCCTGGACAAGTGGACCGACAAGGTCAGCGCCAAGGTCAACGAGAAGGACTGGTCGACGATGTCGCGCGAGGAGTTCGTGCAGAGCGTCGCCGAGGTGTACAGCTACCAGAACCTCACGCACCCGTTCCGCGAAGGAAACGGCGCGACCGCCAAGCAGTTCATCAGCCACGTGTCCGAGATGTCGCCGTACCGCCTCGACTTCGACAAGGTCGAGCGGGACGAGTGGAACGCGGCGTCGAGCGCGTCGTACCCGGAAGACCTGGCGAAGAGCACGGACCCGGACCCGAGGAAGATGTACGCCGTCTTCGACAAGCTGACCGTCGAACGCGGCTCCGTCCTGCGCGCCGACCCCGAACTAGCAGCCGCCCTCCAACTCCAGAACGAGACGTACGCCGGAATCGACGAGTCGGAAGAAATCCACACCGGCTCCGGCCGCCGCCCCGACACCCACGCCATCGACCTGGACACCGACCGCGAAGCCGACCACGAGCCCGAGCACCAGAACTGACCCACTTGCGGGCAGTGCCTGACGGACGTGCAGGTCAGCCAGTGCAGGATAGGTCGTATGCAGACCGACGAACGGATTCGCCGTGCCCGGCCGGAGGACGTACCGGCGATCGTGGAACTGGTGTACGCGCTCGCGGAGTACGAACGTGCTCCCGAGGAGTGCCACCTGACCGCCGACCAGCTGCAGACCGCCCTCTTCGGCGACACCCCCGCCGCGTTCTGCCACGTCGCCGAACACGAAGGCCAGGTAGCCGGCTGCGCGATCTGGTTCCTGAGCTTCTCCACCTGGCGCGGCGTCCACGGCATCTACCTCGAAGACCTCTTCGTCCGCCCCGAAACCCGCGGCACCGGCCTCGGCAAAGCCCTCCTCACCGCCCTCGCCCAAGAATGCGTCCGCAACAACTACGAACGCCTCGAATGGTCCGTCCTCAACTGGAACACCCCCGCCATCGACTTCTACAAATCCCTAGGCGCCAAACCCCAAGAAGAATGGACCACCTACCGCCTAACCGACGCCCCCCTCAAAAACCTGGGCTCCTAACCCGACCCGACCGCGCCGCCCCCACCCGCCGCAACGCACGACTCCTCCGTCGCCGTCCACCCCAGAGACGGATCCAACCAACCACAGCCCTTGGCACACTGCCCGATCCGGGGTCGTGGGACAGGCAGCGGTGGGCAGCACCTGGTATTGCCTGTCACCAGTCACCACCGCCTGTCCCCACTCCCTACCCGCCGGCCTGCGTGAGTTGTTGTGGCGGGGATAGAAGTCGTCGCTATCTGCAACTTTGTTTCCCCGCACCCCGAGCGCCCCCCGCGGACGCCCACCCGAGCGGTCGCCCCGCCAGTCGGCCGACGGTGTGCAAGCTCGACAGGTAGAGCACCAGCGAGACGCCGTACGCAGGACCACATTCACGCTCAGGTGCACTACCCAGCGACCTGACATCTCCTGTCCAAATGCACGCGCCCTTCACTGCACCACCTCAACCACCCACACATCAGTCCCACTACAACCCAGTGGGCCGAACCCCGCACTCCTAGCTGCGGCGGTTCTTGGCGTTGTACATGGCTTGGTCGGCTTCGTGGAGGAGGGTGTCCAGGTCGGTGGTGGTGGGGGTTATGGGGACTGTGCCGACGCTGGTGGTTACTTGGACGGCGATGTTGGGGAGGGGGCGGCTGACGGCGGTTTCCAGGCGGGTTATGAGGGTGGTGAGGTCGTCGCCGGTGATGTCTTCGGCCAGTACGGCGAACTCGTCGCCGCCTAGCCGTGCGACGGTGTCGCCGTGGCGGACTGCGGTGCTGAGGCGGATTGCGATCTCGCGGAGGGCGCGGTCGCCGGCCTCGTGGCCGTAGCTGTCGTTGACGAGTTTGAAGTGGTTGAGGTCGCAGAACAGCAGGGCTCCGGTGCGGCCGGTGGCGCGGGTCTGCTCGAGGACCTTCGTGAAGCGGTGCTGCAGGAGGCGGCGGTTCGCCAGGCCGGTGAGCGGGTCGTGCGCGGCGTGGTGGCGGAGTTCGCGTTCGGCGTCCTTGCGGGCGGTCACGTCGTCGATCTGGACGAGCAGGATCCGCGGCAGCCCGGCGCCTTGCGTGACGAGCGCCGCCGTACCGGCGAGCCAGATCGCGTTCCCGCTCGGCTGCGTGAACACGCGCTCGAACCGGTACGTACCGTTGCTAGCGGCAACCTCTTCCAGCTCGACCCGGGTCTGGTCCGGCTCCTCGTCCCGCAGGAACGTCACCAGCCGCGTCCCGAGCAGCTGGTCCGGGGTGTAGCCGGTGATCCGGCAGAACGCGTCGTTCACCCGCAGGATCCGGCCCAGGTCCGGCCCGTCGAACGCGACCGTCGCCATCCCGTTCCCGGCGCCCTCGAAGACCAGCCGGAACGTCGCCTCGCTCGCCTCCAGCCGGGTCTTCTCGGCCAGCAGCCGGTCGGTCAGCCGCGCCTTGTCGATCGCCAGCCCGGCCTGGGTCGCGAAGATCTCCAGCAGCTCCCGATGGATCGGTCCGGGCCGGCGCTGGTCCTCGGGCAGGTCGACCGACAGCATCCCGACCAGATCGCCGTCCGACGAGTACAGCGGCGCGAACAGCGCGTCCAGCGGGTGCCAGGCGTCCGGTGCGTCGGACACCGGTACGTCGGGCACCCAGCCGGTGACCTCGCCCTCCGGGAGCCGCTCGTGCGGCACGAACCGGAGCTTGCCCCACGCGTCCGCGATCGCGAACTCGGCGTCGAACAGGTCCGCCGCGCTGACCTTGCCGAGGAGCGCCGCCCGGGCCTCCGGCGACCCGGCGACGGCGATCACCTCGAACTTCCCGTCCGGGTGCCGGAGATTCAGTACGGCGATGCCGAAACCGAGCCCGTTCACGACGCCGTCGACGACCGCCTGCAGTGTCTCGGCAAGGCTGCGCCCAGCGCCCATCCGCGCACTCACTTCGTACAGGCGACGGACGGCAGACAGCCGGACCGCGGGCTCGTTCTGCACCCGTTGAGGATAGGCCGATTTCACCGGGCGTGAGCAGACGTATCCACAGCTGACCCGGTTAAGCGTTTGTTGTCACAGGACTCAGTACCGGAGTTCGGTCAGTCCGCGGTAGCTGCGCTCGGCCGAGTGCCAGGCGTCCGTGGGCTTGTCGTGCTCGACCAGGTACTGCTCCACGCCACCCGACTCGGCATGCGCGAACATCGCGCCGAAGTCGAGTTTCCCGGCTCCGACGTCCTCCCAGGACCCGTCCTCGGCCATGTCCTTGACGTGCAGCGCCGGGAACCGCCCCGGGTGCTCCTGGAACAGCTTCGCCGGGTCGTGCCCGCCGTCGACCGCCCAGTACAGGTCCAGCTCGAACCCGAGCAGCTCCGGGTCCACGTCCAGCAGGATGTCGTACAGCACCTGCCCGTCGACCTCGTCGAAGTCGCGGCCGTGGTTGTGGAACAGCAGCTTCAGCCCGGCGTCCCGCGCCGCCTTCCCGGCCTCGGTGAACGCGGCCGCGGCGGTCTTGAAGCCCTCGACCGAGTGCAGCTCGGAAGGAATCGACGGTACGACGGCCCACTGCGCCCCGAGCGTCTGTACGTCGGCCAGCGCGCCGGCCCAGTCGTCGCTCATCCGCTTGTACCCGACATGCTCCAGCACGATCGACAGCCCGGCGTCGTCCGCGAACCCACGGATGTCCTCGGCGCTGTGGTCGAACCGCCCACTCACCCCCACTGTGCGGTACCCGATCCCGGCGAGCCGCTTCAGCGTCCCCGAATAGTCCTCGGCCAGCACGTCCCGCATCGTGTAGAGGTGCATCCCGATTCCGTCGGCAGGAATGGTCCGGTCAGTCATACAGGCAGCTCCTTGTCAGAGAACGTGTTCCTGGTACCTCGCCAGCGCCAGGTCGAAGACCTCTTGTCCCGGCGCGTCCCACAGTTGCTGGTTGAAGATCTCGACCTCGATCGGTCCGTCGTACCCGGCCGCGTCGCAGGCCTCGCGCAGCCGGCGCAGCTCGATCGAACCGTCGCCCATCATGCCGCGCCCGAGCAGCGTGTCCGCGGGCAGCGGGACCACCCAGTCGCTGACCTGGTACGACACGATCCGCTCGCCGGCCCGCTCGATCTGCCGGTACACGTCCGCGTCCCACCACAGGTGGTACGCGTCCACGATCACCCCGACCTGCGAGGCCGGGAACTGCTCCGCCAGGTCGAGCGCGCCGCCCAGCGACGACACCACGCACCGGTCCGAGCAGAACATCGGGTGCAATGCCTCGACCGCCAGCGTGACGCCGCGTTCTTCGGCGTACGGCGCCAGCTCGGCGAGCCCGTCGCGCACCATGCCGCGGGCACCGTCGAGGTCACGTGATCCGGCCGGGAGCCCGCCGCTGACCAGGATGAGGACCGACGTACCGATCGTCGCGGCCTCGTCGATCGCGCGCCGGTTGTCCTCGATCTTCGCCTTCCGCTCAACCGCGTCGGTGGACGTGAAGAAGCCGCTACGGCACAACGACGAGACCTTCAGACCCGCGTCCGCGACCAGCCGAGCGGCCTTCTCGACGCCGTACTCCTGGATCGGCTCGCGCCACAGCCCGATCCACTCCAGATCGGCCTTCGCGCTCGCCCCGACGACGTCCTCGAGCGGCCAGTACTTCGTGGTCGCCTGGTTGAGGCTGTACCTGTTCACGCGTCGATCCCGCTCACGCGCAACAGCTGCCGGAACCGGTCGACGGCCAGCTCGGGATTCGTCAGTACGCCGGCCTGGTCCGCGAGCCGGAACGTGTCCGCGAGATGCGGCAGCGACCGTCCGGTCTGCAGGCCACCGACCATCGTGAACCCGGGCTGGAACCCGTTCAGCCAGGCCAGGAAGGCGATTCCGGTCTTGTAGTAGTACGTCGGCGCGGAGAAGATCTGCCGAGCCAACGGGACCGTCGGCGCGAACACCTTCTCGTAGGTCTCCAGGTCGCCGCCATCAAGAGCCTTGAGCGCAGCCGCTGCCGCCGGAGCGATCGCGGCGAAGATCCCCAGCAGTGCGTCGCTGTGCCGTTCGCCGTCGCCACGGATCAGTTCGGGGTAGTTGAAGTCGTCCCCGGTGTAGAGCCGGACGCCCTCGGGGAGGCGGTTGCGCAGGGCAACTTCCTTCGAGGCGTCGAGGAGCGAGATCTTGATGCCGTCGATCTTTGACACGTTGTCGTTGATCAGCTCGACGACGGTGTCCGCGGCTGCGTCCACCGACGCGCTGCCCCAGTAGCCTTCGAGCGCGGGGTCGAACATCGAGCCGAGCCAGTGCAGGATGACCGGGCGGGTCGACTGCGTGAGCAGGCGGTCGTACACCTTCCGGTAATCGTCGGGGGACTCCGCTGCCGCACACATCGCGCGACTGGCCATCATGATCGGCTGCGCACCGACCTCCTCGGCGACACCAAGCTGCTCCTCATAGGCGGCGATGACCGCGTCGAGGGGATGCGTGTCGCCGGTGGCGAGTTGGTCGGTGCCGACGCCGACCGCGATCCGGCCGTCGGGTGCTTCTGCCGCCGAGCGGCGGATCAGTTCCTGCGTGGCCTTCCAGTCGAGGCCCATCCCGCGTTGCGCGGTGTCCATCGCCTCCGCGACCGACAGCCCGAGCGACCACAGGTGCCGCCGGAACTCCAGCGTGTTCTCCCAGTCGATCACCGCAGGCGCACCCGGCGAGTTGTCGCCCGAGGGGTCGGCGACAACATGCGCGGCCGCGAACGCCAGCCGCGAGGACGCCGGTGAATAGGTGCCCTGAGCAACCGGTCGACCAACGAGCTGATACTTGTCCAGTCCGTCGCCCGCTGGGAGGTTGAGCTCCAGGGCCATCAGTTGGTCCCGAGGTCGAGGGTGGGAACCTCGAGTTTGCGGCCCTCGTGCCAGGACTTGAGGCCGAGCTCGGCCAGTTGGACGCCCTTGGCGGCCTCGACGAAGTCCCAGGTGAACGGGGCGTCGTCGACCACGTGCCGCAGGAACATCTCCCACTGCACCTTGAACCCGTTATCCATCGGCTCGTTGTCCGGCACCGTCGCCCACTGGTCGCGGAACTTCTCGGTGACCGGGAGGTCCGGGTTCCACACCGGCTTCGGCGTCGCGGTCCGGTGCTGGGCGCGGCAGTTCCGCAGACCGGCGACCGCCGACCCTTCGGTCCCGTCGACGTGGAACTCGACCAGCTCGTCGCGGAACACCCGCGTGGCCCAGGACGAGTTCAGCTGCGCGACGATCCCGCCCTCGAGCTCGAACACGCCGTACGCCGCGTCGTCCGCGGTGGCGGCGTACTTGTCGCCGTTCTCGTCGACCCGGGTCGGGATGTGCGTCGCGCCCTGGCAGTACACGGACCGGACCTCGCCGAACAGCTGGTCGAGCACGTACCGCCAGTGGCAGAACATGTCCAGGATGATGCCGCCGCCCTCTTCGGACTTGTAGTTCCAGGACGGCCGCTGCGCCTCCTGCCAGTCGCCCTCGAAGACCCAGTAGCCGAACTCGCCGCGGACCGAGAGGATCCGGCCGAAGAACCCGCCGTCGATCAGCCGCTTCAGCTTCCGCAGACCGGGCAGCGACAGCTTGTCCATCACCACGCCGTTCTTCAGCCCGGAGTCGATGACCAGCTTGGCGAGGTCGACGGCCGCGTCCAGGCTCTCGGCGATCGGCTTCTCGCAGTAGATCGCCTTGCCGGCCTCGACCGCGGCGCGGACGCCCTTCTCGCGCAGCTGGGTGAGCTGCGAGTCGAAGTAGATCTCCACGTCCGGCGCGGCCAGCGCTTCGGCCAGGTCGGTGGTGTACCGCTCCAGGCCGTACTGCTCGGCGATCCGGCGCAGCTTCAGCTCGTTGCGGCCGACCAGGATCGGTTCGGGGATGATCATCGTGCCGTCGGCAGCGGGGATTCCGCCCTGCTCCCGGATCGCCACGATGGAGCGCTCGAGGTGCTGGCGCAGGCCCATCCGGCCGGTGACGCCGTTCATCACGATGCCGATGCGTCGCTCGTTCACAGTCATGCCTCTCGCGCTTGAGTGTCATAAACGTCGAGGCGGCCGCACATGCCGTGCCTGCCGAACTCGGTGGGGGTGGAGAGTTCGTGGAGTTCGGCGGACTGCAGGTGCGGCGCGGTGCCGGCCTCCAGCGCGTCCAGCGCGGCGCCGGTCTCGTCCGCGAGCCGGCGGGCGCCCTGCTCCCAGCGCTTCCGCCAGTCCGCGAGCTGCGGCTGCACGATCTGGATCGCCGCCGCGAAGAAGTCGTCCAGCGCCGCGGGTCCTTCCGCTTCGTACCGTTCCCGCAGTACGGCGTACCCCTGCAGCGCGAGGTCGCGGCGGGCGATCGCGGACGTCGTACGGTCCTCGCCCTCGCCGGCCTGCAGCGGGGTCTCGGTGTAACCCTTCGTGTTCAGGGTCTGTACGGCGCCGGTGCCGGCGACCACGTAGTACCCCTCGGAGCAGGCCAGGTGCACATGCGGCGTACCGCCGACCAGACCGTCGGGAGCCTCGACGTCGTACACGGTCAGCTTCGAGATGCCGATACCGCCCGGCAGCGCCACGGCCGGTCCGGGCTCGAACTCACACATGCGCGCCTCCCTCCGGAGCCTGGGAAAGGGCTTTCCGTAGCTTGTGACCGTAACCATAGGTGGGCGAAAACCTCCCGTCAACCTGTAACGGAAAGCGATCTCCCACACCCCGGTGGAACGGCTGTGAGGTTGGCTACGTCGTAGCTCGTCGACAAGACATACGCCCTCCGGCCCCTGGGCCGGACTCTTGCGGAGGTGGTCATGGCCGAAAGGATCAGTAGACGGCAGGCTCTGTTGCTCGGGGGTGGCGCGCTGGCCGGCGCGGCTACGCTCGGTTCGGTAGCCGCGGCTCAGTCGGCATCAGCGGCTCGGCCGGCAGAAGCGGCATCGAGAGCCGCGGCGGGGACGGGATGGTTCCGGCTGCCGGTCATCACGGCCAACATCGGACGCAAGCACCTCGACGCTCGGGAGGCGGCGATCCGGGCGGTCCGTGGTGGCGACCCGGGCCACCGGCCGTTCGTCGGCTGGCAGGAGATCGGTGAGGGCGACTCGGGTGAGGTGCCGATGATCACGCGGTACTTCGGGGGCAAGTACCGGAACGCGTTCCTGCGCGACCCCAAGTCGTTCCGGGTTCCGATCTCGGTCCCGGCGCCGTGGAAGCTCGTGAACTCGAAGCAGACGTTCGTCCACGGCGGTATCGCCGACGTGACTCCGCCGCGCTTCATCAACGAGGTGGTCGTCGAGCACACCGCGCACCCGGGGCTGAAGTTCGCCCTGATCAACTCGCACTACATCGCCGGCGCCTACAACGGCAACAACAACCCGAACCTGCGCGACGAGTGGCAGCTGCACAAGCAGCTCCACCGCGAACGCGTGATCGCCCACCACAACAACGGTCACCTGGTGATCTGGACCGCGGACACCAACAACCCCGGCTACGACCAGGCGACCGGCCAGGACGCCGAGCACAAGGTGTTTGCCCACGGCATCGACCGGATCAACTGGCTGCCCGGCGACGGGACGGTCCGCCTCGACCTCGTCGGCACCAAGGCGATCCCGATGAGCGTGGACGGCCACGACGCCCGGCTGGCCGTGTTCCGGATCAAGCTGGCCTGACCCGCACCGAGGCGACCGCCTGGGCCCACTCGGCTCGACGCCGGCCACGATCGCCGGCGTCGGGTCCGGGCTCGAACGTCCGGAAGGACCGCTTCCCGGCCCAGCCGGTCGTCTCCCCGAGCGTGGTCCACGCCAGCTCGGCCACCCCCAGGGCAGAGATCTCGGGTACGTCGGCAGCCTCCACCTGGTGACCGAGCAGATCCGCCTGCGTCTGCATGAGCAGGTCGGACACCGTCGCGCCGCCGTCCGCGCGGAGACTGCTGAGCGTGCCGGGGATGGTGTCCGTGATGTCGCAGATCTGGTGAGCGACCGCGTCCACAGCCGCCCGCGCGATGTGCGCCCGCGTGGTCGAGCTGCTCATCCCGGTCAGCGCCGCCCGCGCTTCGCGATCCCAGTGCGGCGCCCCGAGTCCCGCGAAGGCCGGCACCAGTACGACGCCCTCGGCCGACGGGACTGTCGCCGCGAGCGCCGTCAACGCGCCGACATCCGGCAGACCGAGGAGGTCCGCCGTCCAGGCGAGCGCGGCCCCCGACGACACGATGTTCCCTTCCAGCGCGTACACCGGCCGATCGGTCAGCCAGGCCAGCGTGCACCCACTCGGCACGAAGCCTGCGACCGGCGTCATCACCGACGTACCGGTCCCGTACGTCGCCTTCGCCATCCCCGCCTGCGTGCAGCCCTGCCCGTACATCGCCGCATGCGAGTCCGCCAGCACGGCCACGATCGGGATCCCGTCGGCGAGCCCGGGTACGCCGTTCGTGACTCCGAAGCCGGCGTTCGACGGGCGTACGTCGGGGAGCGCTGCCCGGGGGATGTCGAACGCTTCGAGCAGTTCCGTTGACCAGTCGAGCTCGACCGTGTCGTAGAGCAAGGTCCTGGAGGCGTTTCCGGCCTCGGTCAGGTGCTCCTGGCAACCAGTCAGTCGATGGATCAGCCAGGCGTCGACGGTGCCGACGTACGCGTCGGATCGGTCGAGGAGCCAGCGCATCTTGGGGGCGGAGAACATCGCGTCCACGCGCAGTCCGGTCCGGCGGCGGACGAGGTCGTCGACGGTCGGGGGGAGTTGGGCGCACCACTCGGCGGTTCGGACGTCCTGCCAGCCGAGGACGGGGCCGACCGGCTCACCCGAGCGGTTCCAGCCGACGACGGACTCCCGTTGGGTCGAGAGCGCGATCGCCACGACCTCGACCGCAGCAGAGGTCAAACAGGTGGTGATTGCGGTGAGGACGCTCTGCCACAGGTCCTCGGCGTCTTGCTCGACCCAGCCCGGGCGCGGTGTGGCGAGGGCGACCGGAGCGGAGGCGGTTGCGAGGACGTGGCCGTCGGCGGTGACCAGGGCGGCTTTGGAGTTGGTCGTGCCCTGGTCGATCGCGAGTACCGCCTGGACCATCGCCCCTCCAAGTTTCAACTGAGCTCTTGACGTGACTCTAGCCGCGTGGTGACACTCATGGCGACAGGCTATGCACTACTGAATATCTATTCGAACCTAAGCCGGAGGAGAGCGCGTGAGGCCGACCAGACGCCGGGTGATCATCAACACCGATGCCAAGAACGAGGCGGACGACCAGTTCGCGATCGTGCACGGGCTGCTGTCGCCGACCTTCGACGTGCGCGGCCTGATCCCCGCGCACTTCGGCACCTGGCGGTCGGACCGCAGCATGGAGGAGTCCCGCGAGGAGATCGACCTGCTGCTGGACCTGATGGACCTGACCGGTCAGGTCACCGTCGCGAACGGCGCCGCCACCGGCATCCCGGACGAGCAGACCCCGCTCGACTCGCCCGGCGCGCGGCTGATCATCGAGGAGTCCAAGCAGGCCTCCGAGGGCGATCCGCTGTTCGTGTCGTTCCTCGGCCCGCTCACCGACATGGCCTCGGCGATCCTGCTCGACCCGGAGCTCGTGCACCGGAACGTGATCGTGGTCTGGATCGGCGGTCGCGGCTACAACGGCTACGCGGCCGACCACCGGATGGAGTTCAACCTGTCCAACGACATCCACGCCGCCAACGTGGTGTTCGGCTCCGGGATCACCGTCTGGCAGGTCCCGAGCGACGTCTACACGAAGGTCTCGGTCAGCTACGCAGAGCTCGAGGAGAAGATCGGCGACGCCGGTCCGCTCGGCAAGTACCTCATCGAGCAGCTGATCGAGTGGAACGCGACGTACCACGGCGAGCCGATCGAGTCCCGCTCCCTCGGCGACTCGCCTGCCATCTCCCTGATGCTCTACCCGCACAGCGGCAACTTCCGGACCCGTCCGGCGCCGCGCTTCGGTGTCGACGGCTGGTACCTGCCGGGCACCGACAACCCCATCCAGGTCTGCGAGCAGGTCGACGTCCGGTTCCTGCTGGAGGACATGTTCGCCAAGATCCGCCGCTTTGCCCGCCAAAGGAGCACGCAATGAGCAACGTCACCCGACGGGGATTCCTCGGTCTCACGTCCGCCGCCGCACTCGGCGCCGGCCTGTCCGCCTGCACCGGCGGCGGTACGTCGACCAGTGCGGGAGCCACCCAGGCAGCGTCGAACAACCTCCGCCTGTTCACCTACGAGGGCGAAGCGCTGCTCGCCCTGCTGAAGGAACAGGTCAAGAAGTTCGACGCGCAGAACGGCACGACCACGACCGTGGACAGCCTGCCCGGGTCGGGTGCGGCGGTCTACCCGGACAAGCTGCGTACGGAACTGCTCGGTGGCAAGGGCCCAGATGTCTGGCGGATCTGGGGCGGTCAGATCGGCAGTCCGTTCGCGAAGGCCAAGCAGTCCCTCGACCTGTCGCCGTACTACTCCAAGTACGGGTGGGACTCGAAGATCAACACCACCGCGATCGGCGGGATGACCTTCGACGGCGTGAAGTCCGGCGTACCGTTCGTGTCCCTCGGGATCGGTGCCTGGTACAACAAGTCGATGTTCGCCAAGGCGGGCGTGAGCGCTCCGCCGAAGACGTACGCCGAGCTGGAGGCGCTCAACGACAAGCTCGTCGCGGTCGGCGTGACGCCGTGCGGTCTCGGTGGCAAGTACGGCTGGGACATCATGCGCCTGTTCGAGTACCTGCTCGAGCACACCGCCGGCCCGGAGCTGCACGACAAGTTGCTGACCGGCGCCGAGAGCTGGGACCGGCCCGAGGTCGTCGAGGCGTTCACGTTGTTCAAGAAGTGGCAGGACAAGAAGTGGGTGCCGGAGGGTGCGCTCGGCCTCGACCCGGCCGACATCGAACCCGGGTACGTGCAGGGCAAGACGGCGTACACGATCACCGGACCGTGGACCGAGGCGGCCGCGATCCTGGCCGCGAAGAAGAGCCCGGCCGGCTTCGGCACTTTCGAGCTCCCGACCGACAAGACTCCGGCCCGGCACTCGGGCTTCGTCGAGGGCTACATGATCAACGCCAAGTCCGGAAACGCCGACAAGGCCGCCGCACTGATCGACTTCCTCGTCCAGCCGGCGACGCAGAAGGCGCTGCAGATCAGCGCTTCGACGGTCAAGGGCGCCGAGCCCGACCCGAAGGCGCTGCCGCTGTCGGCGGAGTGGGCGCAGAAGTACGGGGGCAACCCGTTCTACACGATCCAGGACCAGGCGTTCCCGAAGAAGCAGGCCGACCAGTACTTCAGCGTGCAGAGCGACCTGCTGCAGGGCTCGGTCAAGCCGGACGCGGCGGCGAAGAAGATGCAGGAGATCGTCTCCGCCTGGGCGAAGAGCTGAGCATGGCAACGACAGTCGCGCTCTCCAAACCGAAACGCGGCGGCCGCTGGTCCCCGTGGTTGTTCGCCCTGCCCGCGCTCATCGTGTACGTCGGGTTCCTGGTGTACCCGGCGGTGTCGTCGGTGTGGTTCAGCCTGACCGACTGGGACGGCCTGAGCGCGACGTACAAGTTCGTCGGCCTGGACAACTACCTCAAGATGCCCAGTGACCCGGTCGTCGCGACCGCGGTGAAGAACAACCTGATCTGGACAGTGGTCACGATCGCCGTACCGACCGTCATCGGTCTGCTGCTGGCGATCGCGCTCAACGGAAAGGTGCACGGCAAGCCGATCCTCCGGCTGATCTTCTACACGCCCGCCGTCCTGCCGCTCGTTTCCATCGCGAGCATCTGGGGCTGGCTCTACAACCCGCAGTACGGCGCGATCAACTCGTTCCTGCGGCTGATCGGGCTGGACGGACTGGCAACGGCCTGGCTCGGGCAGGACTCCACCGCCTTGTGGGCCGTGATGGTGCCGGCGATCTGGTTGCGGACCGGCTTCCCGATGCTCCTCTATTTGGCCGCGCTGCAGAGCATCCCGAACGAGCTCTACGAGGCGGCGACCGTCGACGGTGCGTCGAAGTGGCAGCAGTTCTGGAACGTGACGATGCCGAGCCTGCGGCCGGCGCACTACATCGTGCTGGCGCTGTCCCTGATCGACTCGTTCAAGGTCTTCGACATGATCTACGCGATGACGTACGGCGGCCCGGGTACGTCGACGCAGGTGATGGGGACGTGGATGTACTTCAACGTCTTCCAGTACTACCAGGCCGGTTACGGCACCGCGATCGCAGTCGTCATCACGCTCGTCGCGATCGCAGTCGGCATCCCATACGTACGCTCGCAGACAAAGGAGGCGTCATGACGTTGACTGCTCCAGTTCGAGTCGATGTGCCGCTCGACTCTGCCGAGCCTACGAAGGCGCCGAGGGGCAAGCGTGGGCTGGTGATGACGCTGGTCCTGGTGGTGATCGCGCTCTTCTGGATCTCGCCGCTGGCACTGCTGGTGATCACCGCGGTACGTCCGCTGGCCGACTTCATCGGGAACGGGCCGTTGTCGTGGCCCGATCAGCTGACCTGGTCGAACTTCAAGGACGCGTGGGGGATCGGCAACTTCGCCACGACGTACAAGAACAGCGCGATCCTGGCGCTGATCAAGGTGCCGCTCGGTGTGCTGGTGTCGGCGATGCTCGGGTTCGCGCTGGCCAAGCTGCGGATGAAGTTCCGCCGGACGGTCATGTTCACGGTGTTCCTCGGGCTGACCATCCCGATCTACATCACGATCGTCCCGGTCTTCATCATGATGCGCTCGGCCGGTGCGACCGACAGCATCTTCGGGCTGATCGGGCCGTACCTGGCGTTCGGCATCCCGTTCGAGGTGCTGGTGCTGCAGTCGTTCTTCCGGCAGCTCCCGGACGAGATCATCGAGGCCGCCCGGGTGGACGGCGCCGGCGACTGGCGGGTGTTCTTCACGATGATCCTGCCGCTCTCGGTCCCGGCGCTGGTGACCGTGGCGATCCTCGACGCGGTCGCGACCTGGAACGAGTTCCTGTTCGCGCTGATCCTGCTGAACTCGGACGCGCACAAGACCATCCCGGTCGGGTTGCTGAACTTCCAGGGCCAGTTCGCCAACAACAACACCGGCCTCGCGGCAGGCATCCTGATCGCCGTGGTGCCGATTCTCATCGCTTACACGCTGCTCCAGCGTTGGATCGTCGGCGGACTCACCGCCGGTTCTCTCAAGGGTTAGGACGAGATATGACTGACATGCCGGTCTTCGGCGCAGGGATCTGGCACTTCGCGACGTACAAGGACCGCTATGCCACCGACGGGTACGGCGATCCCGTCGGCCTGCTCGAGCAGATCGACCGCGCCGGTGCGGTCGGCGACCTGTCCGTCGTCGACCTGAACTGGCCGTTCGCCGGGTACGACGGGACGCTCGACGAGGTGAAGGCCGCGCTGCAGCGGAACAACCTGAAGGCGATCGCGATCACGCCGGAGATCTACACCCGCGACTTCGTCAAGGGATCCCTGACGAACCCGGACCCCGGCGTCCGCAAGCAGGCGCTGGAGCTGTTGCACCAGGCAACCGAACTCGCCAAGGACCTGGGCTGCTCGTACGTGAAGCTGTGGCCGGGGCAGGACGGCTGGGACTACCCGTTCCAGGTGAACTACCACGACATCTGGAACCTGGCGCTGGACGGGCTCAAGGAACTGGTGAGCGCGCACCCGGACATCAACTTCGTGATCGAGTACAAGCCGCGTGAGCCGCGGGTGAAGATCATCTTCCCGAACGTCGCCCGGACGCTGCTCGGCATCGAGAAGATCGGTCTGCCCAACCTGGGCATCCTGCTCGACTTCGGCCACTCGCTGTACGGGCAGGAGACGCCGGCCGACGCGGCGCAGTTGGCGATCGACTACGGCCGGTTGTTCGCGATCGACGTCAACGACAACCTGCGCGGCTGGGACGACGACATGGTGGTCGGCTCGGTGCACCTGGTGGAGACGTTCGAGTTCTTCCACACGCTCCGGAAGAACAACTGGGAAGGCGTCTGGCAGCTCGACCAGTTCCCGTTCCGCGAGGACAGCGTGCAGGCCGCGAAGCAGGCGATCACCTTCCTCAAGGCGATCCACCACGCACTCGACGTACTCGACGACGAAGCCCTCGCCGCCGCGCAGGCCTCGCACGACGCCCTCGCGGCGCAGAAGCTGGTCCAGAAGGTGCTGCTGAGTTCGATGGCGGAGCTGGCATGACGCTGACCGTCGAACACACCACGATGCCGGTGCTCGGACGGCTGCCGGTCCACAGCAGTCGCGCCGAGCAGATCGCGCACATCGCCGAGGCCGCGAAGCAGATCCGGATCCAGGACCTCAAGCTGGTCCACCACGCCGGCGCCGGGCACATCGGCGGTGACTTCTCCGCGATCGACATCCTGGCCACGCTGTACGGCGCGGTGCTCGACATCTCGCCCGCGACGGTGGACGACCCCGAGCGGGACCGTTTCATCCTGAGCAAGGGGCACGTCGCGGGAGCGCTCTACACCACGCTGGCGGCGTTCGGGTTCCTGCCGGTCGAGGAGCTCGCGACGTTCCTCAAGCCGCTGTCCGCGCTGAACGGGCACCCGAACCGGAACAAGGTCGCCGGCGTCGAGGCCAACACCGGTCCGCTCGGGCACGGCCTGCCGATCGCGGTCGGTCATGCCCTGTCGGCGAAGCTCGACGTCTCGTTGCGCCGTACCTATGTGCTGGTCGGCGACGGCGAGCTGCAGGAGGGCTCGAACTGGGAGGCGATGATGGCGGCCTCGCAGTACCAGCTGGACCGGCTGACCGTGATCGTCGACCGGAACCGGCTGCAGCAGGGCGCGACCACCAAGGAGACCAACGACCTCGACCCGTTGCCGGAGAAGGCGGCGGCGTTCGGGTTCGCGGTGGTCGAGGTGAACGGTCACGACCACGGCGAGCTGCTCGACGTGCTGTCCGCCGTACCGTTCCGGCCGGGCAAGCCGACGTTCGTGATCGCGCACACGCACAAGGGTCACCCGATCTCGTTCATGAGCAACAACGTCGCCTGGCACCACCGCGTGCCGG
Source organism: uncultured Actinomycetota bacterium (assembly GCA_963822475.1). Lineage (GTDB taxonomy): Bacteria > Actinomycetota > Actinomycetes > Propionibacteriales > Kribbellaceae > Kribbella. The sequence continues at coordinate 535,010 of CAWGHT010000003.1, read as the reverse complement.
ACGCCGCGGAGTACCAGCAGGCGCTGACCGAGTTGGCGCGCTACGACAGGGGGCGGGTATGACGACCATCGTCCGTACGTCGATCGCGGATCAGCCGCGGTACGACTGCCGGGACGCGTACGTCGAGACTCTCGCCGAGCTGGCCGAGGCCGACCACCGGATCGTTGGCGTTGTCAACGACTCGGTCGGGTCGAGCAAGCTGAACAGCTTCCGCAAGGCGTTCCCGGACCGGCTGATCAACGTCGGCATCGCCGAGCAGGACATGGTCGGCGTCGCGTCCGGGCTGGCCAACGGCGGCCGGATCCCGTTCGTGTCGGCGGCGTCCTGCTTCCTCACCGCCCGCGCGCTCGAGCAGATCAAGGCCGACGTCGCGTACTCGAACACCAACGTCAAGCTCTGCGGTATGAGCCCCGGCGTCGCGTACGGCGAACTCGGGCCGACGCACCACTCGATCGAGGACATCGCCTGGCTGCGGGCGATCGCCGGGATGAGGATCATCGTGCCCGCCGACCCGATCGAGACCGCGGCCGCGCTGCGCTGGGCCGCCGCCTCGGAGGGGCCGGTGTTCATCCGGGTCAGCCGGATGAGCGTGCCGAAGGTGTACGCCGACGACTACGAGTTCCAGCTGGGCAAGGCGATCACGGTGCGCGAGGGCAACGACGTCACGGTGATCAGCAACGGGACCGTGCTGTGGCGGGCGCTGGCCGCCGCCGAACGGCTCGCGGAGGAAGGGATCTCGGCCCGGGTGCTGTCGATGCCGACGGTGAAGCCGCTGGACACCGACGCCGTGGTCGCGGCCGCGCGGGAGACGGCCGGCATCGTGACCGCCGAGGAAGCGGTGTCCGGCGGCGGCCTCGGCGGTGCCGTCGCCGAGACCGTCGTACAGCATCATCCGGCGCGGGTGTCGATCCTCGGGTTCCCCGAGTTCGCTCCCACGGGGTCGGCCGGCTACCTGCTGGACCGGTACGGCTTGTCCGCCGAGGGCATCGCCGACGCCGCCCGCAAGCTCGTCACGACAGGTAAGTGACCAGGTCGGCGATCGAGATCATCGCGAAGCCATGAGCGTCGGCGAACGTGCGCAGGTCCGCACCGGCCATCAGTGTGCCGTCGTCGTTCATGAGCTCGCCGATCACGCCGACCGGCGGCAGTCCGGCCAGCCGGACGAGTTCGACAGTGGCCTCGGTGTGACCGGGCCGCTGCCGGACTCCGCCGTCGACGGCGCGCAACGGCAGGATGTGGCCGGGCCGGATCAGGTCCGTGGGCTGCGCCGAGGGATCGGCCAGCACGCGGACGGTCCGCGCCCGGTCCGCGGCGGAGATGCCGGTCCCGACACCGGTCGCCGCATCCACCGACACCGTGTACGCCGTACGCAGGCTGTCCTGGTTGTTCGGCACCATCAGCGGCAGCTCGAGCCGGTCCAGGATCTCCGAGGCCGCCGGCGCGCAGACGTAGCCGCTGGTGTGACGGACGAGCAGAGCCATCAGTTCGGGCGTCGCGAGGCTCGGCGGCGAAGGTCAGGTCGCCTTCGTTCTCGCGGTCCTCGTCGTCGACGACCACGACCGGCCGTCCGGCGGCGAGCTCGGCGACAGCATGTTCGACGGTGTCCAGGCTGGTCACGGTGTTCACGATCGTTGTCCTCTCGGCAATGCCTTCGTGAGCACTCCGGGGCAACGACAAGCTCCACGCCCCCGATCCAGGGACGTGCAGCTGCCACGTGCGTCTTCCCATCCGGACTTTCACCGTCGGTCCCGGAGTTCCACCAGGTCAACCGCTGCCATGTCCTTGCGAGGCCCCACCCCACCGCCCCGGTCAGAACACGAAGTCACGGGTCGCGGACTGTCACCGCCGGCTCGGAATTTCACCGACCCCAGAGCACGTGTGTTCTTCTCATCCTCAGCTTAACGGCAACGAGCATCCCTGGAGTGTCATGTCCATCTCATCCGTCTGGCAGGAGATCGAGCTGCCGGCCACCGCCGAGTGGGTCGAGTTCGAGCACGAGAGCGGTCTCGTACTTCGGCGGCCCACGTTCTGGGACGGCGGCGACACGCACCGCGTCCGTTTCGCCCCACCGCTTGCCGGTTCGTGGAGGTGGCCGGGTGGTGAACTGCAGGTCGCCGAGGCTCCGACCGACGAGGCGAACCCGTTCTACCGGCACGGGTTCTGGCGGATGTCGCCCGGTGGTCGCAGCCTGGTGCACGCCGACGGGACGCCCGCGATCCTCGTCGCCGACACCGCGTGGGCGCTGCCGTGGCGGGCGACCCCCGACCAGGTCCGCGAGTACGCCGCCGACCGGCAGGCGAAGGGGTTCAACGCGGTCCTGCTGATGACCGTCCAACCGGACATGCGCGCCGTCGGGCCGCGCGACCGGACCCAGGACGAGGGGTTCGCGGTCGGCTTCGAGGATCTCGCCGACGGTCACCTGAACCGGATGAACGTCGAGTACTTCCAGTACCTCGACGTACTGCTCGGCATCCTGGTCGAGCACGGTCTGGTCCCGGTCCTGCAGCCGGTGTTCCACGGCTTCGGCTGGAAGGGCCTCGACGTCGCGGGCACCGTCGTACCGCCAGCGGAGTACGCCGCTTACTGCCGCTATCTCGTCGCGCGGTACGGCGCTCGGCCGGCCGTCTACCTGGTCGGCGGGGACGGCTCCGGTGCGGAACCGCAGACCGCGGCGGGTGGTGCCGAGGTGCAGGCCGTGGATTGCTACGAGCAGCCGACCGGGATCCACTACCGGCCGCACATCCGCGCCAAGGCGCATCAGGACGCGGACTGGCTGGACTTCCAGTGGTGCCAGACCGGGCACACCGGCGAACACGTGCCGGAGCGGGTCGCGGACATGTGGCGGAACGAGCCCGTGAAAGCGGTCGCGAACGGTGAACCGACGTACGAGCACACCGGCCGGACCGGCGCGGCCGAGGGCTGGTGGCAGGGTCACGAGGCGTGGAGCAACCTGTGCGCGGGCGGCACGATGGGCGTCGTCTACGGCGCGGGCAGCCTGTGGCAGTGGCGGCTGCACGCGGAGGAGCCGGGGCACCCCGAGTTCTTCCTCGCGCCGGGCGCGGGCTGGCGCGAGGCGATCGACTTCGAAGGGTCGACGTACGTCGGACTGCTCGGAAAGATCCTCGACGGGTTGCCGACCACCGACATGGCGCCGGACTGGACCCGGACGATCTCGGGGCGGGCGCTGAGTACGGCGGACGGCGGCCTGATCGTGTACCGCGAGCACGGCGGGCAGGTGATGGTGTTCGACCCCACCGTGCCGCTGGGCTACACGATCGTCGATCCGCGGGATGGGTCGGTGGTGGCGACCGGCAAACGGGACACGCCGGAGAGTCCATTGCCCGACGCTGGTGGCGCGCCCAGGGTCTACATCTGCCTATAGTCCAGGTTGATCGTCTTGAGAGGGGGCGTCGTGAACAGCAACCGCGCGGTGCGCCGGCCGGGGCTGGACGAGCTGCGGCTGCTCGCGAAGGTGGCGCGGATGTACCACGAGAAGGGCATCCGCCAGCCGCAGATCGCCGCCGAGCTGAACCTGTCCCAGGCGCGCGTCTCCCGGATGCTGAAACAGGCCGTCGAGGTCGGCATCGTGCACACCGTGGTGACCATGCCCAGCGGTGTGCACAGCGACCTCGAGGACGAGCTGCAGGGCCGGTACGGGCTGCGCGACGCGGTCGTCGTCGACACCCTCGGCGTGGGGGACGACGTACTGCCGGCGCTCGGCTCGGGTGCGGCGGCGTACCTGGACATGACGCTCACCGGCGGGCACGTGGTCGGGATCTCGTCCTGGAGCGAGACGCTGATCAGCGCGGTCGACCGGATGCCGCGCAAGAGCGTGCCGGTGGTGGACAAGGTGGTCCAGATCGTCGGCGGGCTGGGTGACGCCGCGGTGCAGATGCAGGCCACCCGGCTGACCGCGCGGTTCGCCGAGCTGACCGGTGGGATGCCGGTTTACCTGCCTGCTCCCGGGCTGGTCGGGACGCCCGCCGTCCGCCGGGCGATGATGAACGACGTGTCGGTTCGGGACGTTCTGGGCACGTGGGGACAGCTCACCGACGCCCTGGTCGGGATCGGCAGCCTCGAGCCCTCGCCGCTGCTGCAGCGCAGTGGGAACGCGGTCGCGGAGGCCGACCAGGACGAGCTGCGCCGGCTCGGTGCCGTCGGGGACGTGTGTTTCCGGTTCTTCGACGAAGAGGGAAAGCTTGTGCGCTCGACGTTCGACCAGCGGGTCATCGGGGTGACCGCGAAGGAGTTGCTGGCGGTCCCGCGCCGGATCGGGGTGGCCGGCGGCGACCGCAAGTACTCGGCGATCCGCGCGGCGCTGCTCGGCGGCTGGGTCAACATCCTGATCACCGACCTTGCGATGGCGCATCGCTTACTCGATGGAGCCTGACGAGCAGCGGGAGGTCTACGCCACCATCGACCTGGCCTTGCGGGTCGGTGAGGTGCTGCTGTCCAGCGGCGCCGGTACGGCGGACGCCACCGCGACGATCCTCGGTGTCACCGCGGCCGGCGGACTGCGCGGCTGCGAGGTCGACATCACGTTCACCTCGATGGCGGTCTCGTACCAGGCCGCGCCGGACGTCGCGCCCGAGACGCACATCCGGCTGGTCCGCTACCGGTCGCAGGACTTCTCCCGGCTGACCGACGTCGACCGGCTGGTACGGCGGTTCGCCCGCGGCGACGTGACTCGCGAGGAGGCGTCGCGCGAACTCGCCCGGATGACGTCGGCCGGTCCGCCGTACCCGCGGTGGAGTGCGGTGCTCGCCTGGGGCGTCATGGCCGGTGGCGCGACACTGCTGCTCGGCGGCGGGTGGATGATCACGTTGGTGGCGGTGCTGACCGCGATCGTGATCGACCTGAACAACCGCTGGTTCAACCGGCAGCGACTCCCCGCGTTCTACCAGCAGGTCGCCGGAGCGTTCGTGGCGACCGCGGTCGCGCTCGTCCTGTACGCCGTCCACGCGCCGGTGAAACCGTCCCTGGTCGTTGCCGCCGGCATCATCGTGCTGCTGGCCGGGATCGCCCTCACCGGTGCTGTGCAGGACGCGATCACCGGGTACTACGTGACCGCCGCGGCCCGGCTTCTGGAGGCGATGCTGCTCACCGGCGGAATCATCGCCGGTGTCTCGCTGGGGCTCGCGCTGGGACTGAAGTTCGGTATGAACGTCGGAATCGAACCCCAGACGATCCAGCTGGCGAACCTCCCGATCATGGTGGTCTCCGGCGCGGTGATGGCGGTCGCGTTCGCCTACGCGACGTACGCGCCCCTGCGTGCATTGCTGCCGGTCGCCGTGATGGGTGCGCTGGCCTCGCTGATCTTCACCTTGATGACCAGAGCGTCATTCGGTCCGGCCTGGTCCACAGCGGCCGCTGCCTTCGTCGTCGGTCTGGGCGGCTACTCCAGCGGCCGGCGGACCGGCGTACCGCCGCTGGTCGTGGTCGTCGCCGGCTCGATCCCGCTGCTGCCGGGGCTGACGATCTACAAGGGCCTCTACGAGCTGATGGCCGTCGGCCAACTGATCGGCATCGTCAGCCTCACGACCGCGGTCGCGATCGGCGTCGCACTCGCCTCGGGCCTGATCCTCGGCGAGTACGTCGCCCAGCCCATCCGTCGCGAGGCCCGCCGCCTCGAGGATCGCCTGGCCGGCCCCCGCCTCGTCGGTCCCCGCCGCCCGATACGCCGCCGTACCGCACGAACCACCCGCCGCCGACGCCGGGCGAGCTAGCGGATCTCCTCCAGCACCACGTCGTCCAGCTGCAGCCACACGTCCTGACCGTGACCGAAGAATCCGCCGTACAGCTGGATCAAGGACTCCCGCCCGGAGTCGAAGTCGACGCTGACCTTCGTGTACTGCGGGTGCGCGCCACCGGACTGTTGCGCGATCGTGTGTCCGCGCAAGGTGCGGACGCCGAGCATCGTCTCGGAGTTGTTCTCCGCCGTCCGGATCCAGGCGGAGAGCCGGTAGCGGTGATTGGGGCGGACGGCAACGGTTTGCTGGATCTGGTGGGTGCCGATCGAGTCCCGGACGAACGCGTTGTTGGTGCCGGTGTGGCCGAGGTTCGAGCGGTCGATGCCGCCGGTGCCGCTCAGTTGCCAGGGCGCGGACGGCGTACCGCTGGTTTGGCTCTCGAAGCCGGGATCCGTGACCAGGTTGGTGATCTGGCCGTCGTCGGTGAGTTTGGTGCGCATCAGGAACACGTTGTACGGATCCCACTGCGACATCGTGAAGTACAGGTCCGGTCCTGACGACCAGGGGTGCATGAACGATCCGTAGAGGCCCGGGTATTCGGAGCCTTTGACAACGACCTGTTCACCGCTCCACGGGCCGGTGAGGTCCTTCGCCGAGCGCAGGACGATCGCGGCACGGCGCTCGTCGAGGTACATCATCAGCCATTTGCCGGTGTACGCGTTCCACTGCACCGACACCTCGCTGATCGGGCCGGCCGCGATCGGTACGGCGGCCGACTCCTGCGGTGACCAGGTCCGGCCGTCCCAGTACCGCCAGGCCTTCTTCTGCAGTACCTGTTGCTCGGGGACCCTGGCCAGGTGCGCGCTGCCGAAGCGGCCGTTCGGCGTACCGATCATGTAGACGTAGCCCTTGTCCTTGGCGAGGGCAACCATCTGGAAGTTGTCGTCCCAGGACTTGGTGTTCTGCCAGCGGGCGCCGGCGTCCTTGGTCCAGTTCTCGCCGTTGTCGTCGGAGTACGCGAAGCCGGAGTAGTTCGTGAACCAGCTGCCGGCCGGACCCCAGTAGTTGACCGACATGTACTGCACGTACTGGCGCTTGCCGACCGAGATCCCCGCGGTCGGGATCACCGTGTGCTCGTCGCGGTCGATCTTCTTGCAGGGCAGGAACTCCTTGGCGTGACCGGGCCGGTCCTCGGCCGCCGAGTCGAGCGTCATCCCGTCGGCCAGGTTGCGGTCCTTGCTGCGGAAGAGCAGGTTGCACCGCCAGTCGATCGTCGCCTGGTCACCGGCGCCGCCACCCGGCCCGGTCCAGCCGCTGCCGTAGCTGTCGCCGAACGCGGTCAGGATCTCGCCGGACCCGTTGTCCCAGAGGATGCCGAGGTCGGTCGCCTTCAGGGCGAAGCGCGCCTCGGTGTCGTTGATCGACTCCGGACCGGTGAGCTTGGCGATCCGCTCGACGGGCGACGGTACGGCGGTCGCCTGGGCGGGCGGGGACTGGTCGGCGGGCACCACGGCCACTCCGATCAGGGCAGGCAGGACGAGCAACCATCGTTTCCGCATCAGGGTCTCCTCGGGCGGTTGCAGAGAGCTGGTTCGAGAAATCGATTTCCGCTCACCGTATCCGCGCGTTGTCGGGACGGTCAACGGGTGGCGTGTGGTTTATTGCGCGGGTGACCCGTTAGAGTTACTGACTGGAAACATCGGCTGATCGCCGACGAGGAGGATCGACGTGGCTTTGGGTAGGACGTCCCCACGGGACCTGCCGCTGTTCGCGGATCTGTCCGGACGCGACATCAGGGACATCTTCCGCGCCGGTGAGGAGGTCTCGGTACCGGCCGGCTGGTCGCTGATCCTGGAGCAGACGCCTCCGGACGCGGCGTACCTGATCCTCAGCGGTACGGCGGCGGTCCGCGAGAAGGGCCAGGAGATCGCCGAACTCGGCCCGGGCGATATCGCCGGCGAGGTCGCGGTCCGGAAGAACACGTTGCGAACGGCAACCGTCACGGCGAAGTCGCGGCTGCAGCTGCTGCACTTCACCCGGGAGAAGTTCGACGACCTCACCCGCCGGCTGCCGGCGTTCCGGGACGCCATCGACGCCACCATCGTCGAGCGCCGCGGTGACCACTGACCCTCGGGCGCCGGATCTGGCCGGGTTGACCCGGGAGTTCGAGCAGACACTGCTGGGTGGGGAGCGGAAGTTCACCCGGATCCAGGTGTCCGAGCGGGCCGGGATCTCGATCCAGCGCGCCGAGCGGATGTGGCACGCACTCGGGTTCGCGACCGTGCCGGACGACGAGGTGGCCTTCACCGACGACGACGTCGAGGCGTTGCGGCTGGTCGCCGCGCTCGAGGACGACGGGTTCATCCAGCCCGAGATGGAGTCGTCGCTGGCCCGGAAGCTCGGGCAGACGCAGTCCCGGCTGGCATCGTGGCAGTCGGCGATGTTCCTGGAGTTCCTCGGCGGGTCCAAGCTGTCCGCGGACGAGTCGATCGAGGTCGCGGGCATGTTGCTACCGGCCATGGAGCGGCTGCAGACGTACGTCTGGCGCCGGCACCTCGCTGCAGCGGCCGGCCGGGCGGTGGCGGGATCCGACGAGCTGGCGCGCGGGGTGCGGGCGGTCGGGTTCGCGGACATCGTCAGCTACACGCGCCTGACGCGGCGGTTGACCGAGGCTGAGCTCGGGGAGCTGATCGAGCGGTTCGAGGGCATGGCGGCCGACGTGGTCGCGCTGAACGGCGGCCGGGTGATCAAGTCGATCGGCGACGAGGTGCTGTTCGTGGCCGACACCGCCGCGCAGGGTGCCGCGGTCGCGCTGGCGCTGCAGGACGCGGTGAACGCCGACGAGGACCTTCCGGAGCTGCGGATCGGGCTCGCGTACGGCACGATCCTGATCCGGCTCGGCGACGTGTACGGCGAGGTGGTCAACCTGGCCGCCCGTCTCACCACGGAATGCAAACCCGGCCGGGTTCTCGCCGACCGCGAACTCGCCACAGCCCTCGACGGCCACGCGTCGTACACCATCCACCGCCTCCGCCGCGTCGCCGTCCGCGGCTACCGCCACCTCGTCCCGTACGCGATCCAACGGGCAGAATGACCGCGTGCACGAGCTTCTGACGACCGCAGCGCTGGCTACGGCGGCTGCAGACGATCCGATGATCAGCTGGGCCGCACAGGGCTTCGTCCCCGGCATCCGCGCTTGGTACGACGGGGAGGCCGTGGCGGTCGCCTCACCGGACGTGTCGAAGCATGATCGGCTCGCGGTGATCGGCCCGGTCGAAGACGCGGTGCGATTGACCGCCGACGTACTCGCCGAGGTGGGTTCGTCGTACCGGCCGTTCGGTGACGAGGCGCTGATTCGTGAGCTGTCCGACCGGGTGCCGGGGCTGAGGTTCTCGGCGGCGTTCGGGTGGATGGATGCGGACACCCTCCCGGACCTGACCACGACGGCTGCCTGGCTGGACGATGACTCCGGTCTCGAAGAGTTGCTGACCGCGGCGTCACCCTCGTCGTACGCGTGGCCCGGGCATTCCGGCGTACGGCGATGGGCTGCGGTGACGGGTGAGCGCGGTGAGCTGTTGAGCATCGCCGCGGATGCGTGGAGCGCGCCCGACATCGGATTCCTCGCCGGCGTCGCGACGCATCCTGTTGCCCGGGGCAAAGGGCTCTCGCGGCAGGTGTCCGGATTCGTGACCGCCGAACTGGTGAAGCGCCACGGCCGAGTCGGACTGATGGTGGACGGCGACAACGCCCCCGCGATCAAGGTCTACGAACGCCTGGGCTACACCTACCGCCACGTCGCGGCGGCGTCAGTACGTTCCTAGAGCCATCCGCTCGTCGTCTGTGGTCGGGCGAATCCACAGCACGCCTGGGGCCTCGGTGGCCACCATTCTGGGCAGGATCATTTGCAGTAGGTCGATCGGTGGCGTCTGCGGTTGGGTCTGCCGGGCCGCGCCGTACTGCTCGAGTACCCGGGCCAGGTCGAGGGCCAGGCGGTTGGCGGGCTGGCTCTCATCGGTCGCGCGGATGGCCGCCTCGACCAGGCCGTCGCCGTTCCAGGACGCGCGGATGACTCGCTGGTCCGGGTGCTGCATCAGCACGTCCATCACCAGATCGGCGAAGGCGGAGGTGTCCAACCCGTCCACGCCCTCGTCCGGGAACCAGTCCTGCCGCAGGTGCAGCACACCCGGCTGCTCCTTGTCCGCACACTCGTCGAGCAACCGCCCGACCGAGCTCATCGGGTGGGCCACCGCATCCGGGCCGAGGGCAACGAACCGCTGCGCCAGCAGGTACAGCGAGATGACGGTGTACGGCGCGAACAGCGTGACCTGAGCGTCCTCGCTGTGGACGGAGATAGGGCCGTCCTTGCTCTTGTGGTACGACTGCAGGCCCTGCATCAGAGCCTTCTCCTGGTCCTCGGTGAGCTGGACCTCCCACTCCCATTTGCGCTGCACCGCGAAGTTCTCGTCGGTGTCCAGATCGTCGTCAGGGCCGGTCGATGCCCACCACAGCACCAGACCGACGACAACTATGGCGACGGCGGCAATGACACCGAGAATCCACACGAGCGGTTACCTCACAGGGCAGGGGCGGGCACGAAGCCAGTCACCCTAGTCCGCGCGTTGGGTCACCTGGTCGGCTGCACGGTGAGCGTCACGCCAGGCGTCCCCGTGGGCTTGACGGAGGTCGAACCAGCGCCCGGCTTCGGCGTGCTGCCCTCGGTCGGGCCGGCGCTTGGTGTGGGCGACGTTGTCCGGGTGGCCGGGGCGGGCGGCGGGACGAACGGCGCCTTCGTGGTGTCCTTGCAGTTGTCCGGGCCGATGTCGCCGTTCTCGTCGGGGACGACCACGGCCTGCGGGAACAGGTTGCTGGTGGTGTCCCGCGACTCCTGCCCGTAGTTGGTCGCGCAGTCCTGCAGTTCCATGGTGATCGGGTTGCCGTCCTGGTCGTACAGCCGGACCGCGACCTGCTTGCCCTGGGCATCGAACGGGTAGATGTTCGAGACCGTGGAACCGTTCACGACGACGCCGTTGGCCGGCGGATCGTAGCTCTGAACGCGGCCGCGGTAGTCGTTGTAGTTGTCCAGGAACCCGAACGACGCACCGACGTACGCCGCGGCCAGGAACGCCGGGACCGCGACCGCCGCGACGACGTTGAGCGGTACGACGTACCACAGCCACCGCCGGTCCTGCTGGGTCCGGCGACCGATCCAGATCGAGACCGCCGCGCCGGCGACGGCACCGACCACGGTCACCGAGGTGGCGCCGAACAGCGCGAAGAACCCGCCCGCGCCGATCATGCCGCGCGCGACCCACCAGACCGGTTGGCCGATCGTCACCAGCTCGTGCCGGACGTTCGGCGGGACCTGGTCGATCCAGCCGCGGACCGCCGTCGCCCACCGCGCGCCCCGCGGGGTGTCCAGGACGATCCGCGGGTCGTTGCCGTGCAACGCCCGTACGCCGAGGAACGCCGCCACGAACAGCACGCCGAGCCCGAGCAGCCCGAAGAACGCCGTCTCGTCGTGCGACCACGCGAAGATGCTGACGGCAACGAAGAACGGCCCGACCGTACCGGCGATCAGGCCCCAGCGCAGCGCCTTCCAGCCGGCCGTGAGGTAGTCCTGGCTGACCGGCTCGGTGCGTGCCGGATAGCCCGCCGCGGTCCGCAGTTCGTCGGCGTACTGCCGCGGCGTACCGAGGCGCGTCTGCAGGTCGCTCAAGGTCGGCTCGGCGTCGAACTCGCCTGCCACCTCGGTGAGGTGGTCGGTGACGTCCTGGAGTACGTCCTCCAGTTCACCCGGCGGCAGGTCGCTGAGCTCGGCGCGCACCTGCGTCAGGTAGATCGCGACCGCTCCGGTCAGAGTGCTGTTCACGCGGCCTCCTCCTCCAGCAACACCGACATCGTGTCGGCGAAGTGATTCCAGGTCTTGGTCGATCGGGCCAGCAGTTCATGGCCGTTCTTGTTCAGCCCGTAGTACTTGCGGTGCGGGCCTTCCTCGCTCGGTTGCACGTACGACGTCAGCGCGCCGGCCTGGAACAGCCGGCGGAGCGTCCCGTACACGGAGGCGTCCGCCACGTCCTCGAGTCCCGCGGCGCGCAGCCGGCGGAGTACGTCGTACCCGTAGCCGTCGGCGTCCCTCAGCACGGCGAGCACTGCGAGATCCAGTACGCCCTTGAGCAGCTGGCTCGTATCCATCCCGACCTCCTCCGGCACCGTCGGTGCTCCGCTGAGAACAGTACTACACATTGTGGAGTACTCCGTTAACCACTCAGAGGTTCCGCAATTTCGATCAAGTCGGAGGCGGGGTGGTGGGGGCACAGTGGTGGGCATGGCGGATGTGTTCGAGGAATTCGTGGCAGTGGTCGCGGCCGGTCTGCGCGGTCCCGATGGTCCGGTGAACGGTGCCGGGCTGGCGGGACGGGTGCATCTGTCGCGGTTCCACTTCGACCGGGTGATCGGTGCGGTGGCCGGTGAGTCGCCGTTCGCGTTCCGGCGGCGGGTGCTGCTCGAGCGGGCGGCGTACCGGTTGCTGGCCGAGTCGGTCGCCGTACTCGATGTCGCGATCGAGGCCGGGTACGGGTCGCACGAGGCGTTCACGCGAGCGTTCGCCAGGGCGTACGGGATGTCGCCACGGGAGTGGCGTCGGGAAGCGTCGCGGGTGTTCTTCCTCGCGGCGCCGAGTGGAGTGCATTTCCAGCCGCCGGCCGGACTTCGGCTGCCGGCTCGTAGAAAGGTGAGAGGCATGGACGTACTTGTCAGGATGGTCGAGCACCACGTGTGGTTGACCGGAGAAATGATCGAACGCGGCGCCCGCCTGGACGCCGCCACGTTGGACCGGCCGATCGAGTTGTCCGTCGAAGGGATCGACGACGACATCTCGATCCGCTACCTCCTGGACCGCCTGGTCTGGCAGGAGGAGATGTGGCTGGCGTCCGTCGAGGACCGCCCCTTCCAGGTCCCCGAGTGCGGCCGCCAGGTCGTCACCCCCATCCCCGACCTCCGCACCCGCCACGCCGACGCCGGCGCCCGCTTCGTGGCCCTGGTCAACCAACTCAACGAAGACGGCCGCTTCGACGAAAGCTTCGTAGACACCACCTGCGAACCCCCGCGCGTCTTCACGTACGGCGGCATGGTCGCCCACGTCCTAACCTTCGCCGCCCACCGCAGATCCCTCCTAGCAGGAGCCCTCCAATCCGCCGGCATCACCGACCTAGCCGCCGGCGACCCCATGCACTTCGTAGCCGAAGGCAACTAACCCGCCGAGTCGTGGATTCCGGCTCCTACCGCGAACCGAAATCCACGACTCGGCGGTGGGGGTTGGAACCAATCGCCACGACTCGGTGGGTGAGGGTCAAGCGGCGAGGTGGGGATGGCGGGAGTGGAGGTCCTGGGCGATGCGGGCGACGACGGTGTGCGGGATGTGGAGGAGGTCGTACGCCGTGACGACGCGGACCATCCAGCCTTCGCGTTCGAGATTCTCGCGCCGGCGGATGTCCTTGCGCCACTGACGGGCGTCCACGAGGTGGTGCCGCCCGTCGTACTCGATCGCAAGCCTGACCTCCGGGTAGCTCAGGTCCGGTTCCGCCAGCCAGCCGCCTGCGGTGTCGGTGATCACGTAGCCAATCTGAGGTTCGGGAAGGCCACCGAAGACGATCAGCAGGCGGAGCAGGGATTCCATCGGGGAGTCCACGCCGGCGCGCACGAGAGCTGCCGCTTCGCGGGCGAGCCGGACCCCACGTACGCCGATCGCCGCGCCCACCGCCTCGAGCAGGTGGGCCGGCTCGACTTCGGTACGACGTACCAGGGAATCTCCGGCCGCGACGAGTTCGGTGAGATCGCAGTATGGCGCCAGGTCGAGGAACGTTCGTTCGGGTGGAGTCAGTGGCAGTCCGTCTCGCAGCGCACGGTCGAGGTGCTGTACTTCGTGCACGCGTAGGCCGCTGACCCGCGGAAGGGTCAGCCGTGGATCGCGCTGGACAGTCACATGTACGACGTCGTCGGGGCGGTCGTTGGCGGTCCACAGGCTCAACGCGGTTTGGTGGCTCGCCACCGCGCCAGCCGTCAACAGCAACGCGGCCTCGGCCTGCAACCGGGGCGTGACGGCGACCGTCCCGTCGACGTACACGGAACCCAGCACCCGCCGGTACTGCGTGCCGCGCAGAACACCCCGCGAGATCCCCAACGCCCGCGCGTCCGCCACCGTGAACAACACCCGACCATTGTCCCGATTTCCCCGACTCCACGACGTCCGTTGTCCACAGGCTCGCCCAGTCGTGGCGATTGGCTCCGGACCCATTCATCGAGTCGTGGATCGCGGCTGGTTTTCACAGCCGATTTTCACGACTCGGCGGGCGGGAGTTAGTTCTTGGGGTCGTGGAGGTTGGGGCGTTGGGTGGGGGTTTTGATTTGGACGTCTATGGCTGGGGATTTGGGTGGGGGCCGTGAGTTTGCCTGAGGAGAGTGGGATGTTGAGTTTGCTGGCGGCCAGGTCGATGGTGATGGTGGCGCCGGTGTTGTTGGGGGTGGTCCACTCGGTGTCGGACAGGGTGATGGCGAGTCCGACGATGCGGCCCTTGGGGATGATCTGGTCCTGGGCGCGGAGGGGGACGTTGACGGTGGTCCACTCGCCGGGCTTCAGGGGGGTCGGCTTCGAGAGCGACTTGCTGTGGGCGGCGTCGATCCAGCCGCGGCTGACGATGCCGTGATCGCTCTGGGTGGTGACCTTGTCGACGGTGTAGTAGCAGCTGTCGTCGTAGTCGGTGCTCGAGCCTTCACAGGTGCTTTCGTCGGTACGGCGTACGCCGGTGTACCGCGCGGCTTCGCCGTACTCGACGAGCCTGGCGGTGATCGGTGTCGTCGACGGAGTCGGCCTTCAGGCGGAGCGTGACCGACGGCGTGCCGCTGATCCGCAGCGGTGCGGTGAGCGGTGCGGACAGGAACATCTGCCGTCCCGCGATCACCTCCGACGGGTCCGCGACGATGTCGTCCTCGGTCAGGTCGGGATCGTCCGTGACCATCACCGAACCCTTGCCGGCGGCCCCTAGTTTGCCGGCCGCGAGCGGCACCGACACCGGGCGGTTCACGGCCGGCCAGGTCTTGTAGTTGCGCCACACGTCGGGAGTCGTCTCGATGGAGACCGCCGGCTCCTTCATGACGCCGTTCTGCAGGCCCTGCAGCCAGTAGTCGAACCACTTGTGCAGTTCGTCCACCCACTCGTCGCGCCGGAACTCGAACGGATCCACGTGGTCCTCGAGACCGAGCCACAGCTTGCGCGGCACGTTGTTCCGCGACAGCGCCGACCACCACTGCGAGAAGTGGTTGGTCTGCACGTTGTAGTCGCTGAGTCCGTGGGTCATGAAGACCGACGCCTTCACCTTCGACGCGTTCTTCGTGTAGTCGCGCTCGGCCCAGAACGACGTGTAGTTGCCGGTGTCATCGTCGTCGTTGTCGCCGAGCTGGCCGCGGACCTCGTCGCAGGCGGCGCTGTCGTGACCGACGTACCCGCCGAGCCAGGGCATGTAGTCGTCCGAGTACGGTACGCCGCCGGACCGCGTGTAGTCGTACCACGACGAGATCGCCGAGATCGGCACGATCGTCTTCAGGCCCTTCACCCCGGTCGCCGCGACACCGTTCGCGAGCGTCCCGTCGTACGACTTGCCGATCATCCCGACCGCGCCGGTCGTCCAGGACGCCTTCACCGGTTGCCCGTCGGCGGTGTGCGCGGTGTTGCGGCCGTTCAGCCAGTCGATCACGTCGACGACGGACTGGATCTCGTCCCGGCCGCCGACGTCACCGCAGCCGGTGGAGCGGCCGGTGCCGACGATGTCCACGCCGACCATCGCGTAGCCGCGCGGGACGAAGTAGTTGTCGTAGTACAACGGCATCTTCCGGATCACGCCGTCGCCGTCGTACGTCTTCTTCTCGCTCTCGTTGCCGCGTCCGCAGCAGGAGTAGTACGGCGAGGCGTCCATGATGACCGGGATCTTCGTGCCGGTGAGGGCGGTCTCGCTCGGCCGGACGATGTCGACCGCGATCACGTCGTCCTGGCCGTCGCTGTCGGTGTCCATCGTGGTGTCGACGTACACCGACTCGCGGATCGCGTTCGCGTAGTCGTAGACCGGCTGTGTGCTCTTGGTGCGCGCGTCGACGTGCTGCGGCACACTGGGAGCTGCCGGGGTCGGCGTACCGGGCCCGTCCGGGATCTGAGCAGCCATGGCCGGACCGGTGAGGGTCGTCAGGCTGAGCACGGCGGACGAGACCAGGATCGTCACCCTGGCGCGGACGGTCCTCATGGCTGGGAAGGCTAGTCACTCCCGCGCCGCAATGCCAGGTTCTGACCGGATTGGCAGCGACCTGCCCGATACTCAGCGTGAGAACGGGCGATTCGGTAGGGTGACCGCCACCGCCCACCGGGGGGACGCACGAAAGGGTAGGCCAGTGAATCTGCGAGCACCGGTGACATTGCTGGACGTGGCGCAGCGTGCGGGTGTGTCGGTCGCGACCGCCTCCCGCGTGCTGAACGGCGGGGACCGGGTGCCCCGTCCAGAGCTGCAGGAACGGGTCAAGGCCGCCGCCGTCGAGCTCGGCTACACGCCGAACGCGCAGGCGCAGGCGTTGGCCAAGTCGTCGACGAACGTGGTCGGCATCCTGGTGCACGACATCGAGGACCCGTACTTCGCCGCGATCGCGAACGGCGTGATGCGCGCCGCGGACGAGCGCAACCTGCTGGTGATGATGGCCAGCACGTTCCGTGACTCGGACCGCGAGATCGCCTACCTGTCGTCGTTGCGCGCGCAACGAGCCCGGGCCGCGGTGATGATCGGCAGCCGGCGGACCGACAGCGAGAGCCTGGCGCGGACGGCGAACGAGGTGGAGACCTTCCTCAACTCCGGCGCGGGTCTCGCCCTGGTCAGTCAGTCGGGTATGCCGGCGCACACCGTTGAACCGGACAACCGTTCGGGATCGGCGGATCTGGCGCGCGAACTCGTCGGGCTCGGCTGGCGGAAGTTCGCCGTACTGGGTGGGCCGGAAAGTCTTGCGACCGCACGGGATCGACGCGCCGGCTTCGTCGCAGGCCTGGCCGAGGCGGGATTGGAGCCGGTGGCGGTCGAGTCCGGTGACTTCACTCGCGACGGCGGGTACGCCGCCGCGGAGCAGTTGCTCGATCGCAAGGCCGATGTGGACTGCATGTTCGCGGTGAACGACGTGATGGCGGTCGGCGCGATGTCCGCGTTGCGGGCGCGCGGTGTCGACGTACCGGGCCGGCTCGGTGTCGCCGGGTTCGACGACATCGCGACGCTGCGGGACGTGTGGCCGGGTCTGACGACCGTTCGGCTGCCGCTGGAGCAGATGGGCCGCCGCGCGCTGGAGCTCGCCATCGAGGGCGGCGACGCGACGACCGAGACGTTCAAGGCGGAAGTAGTACTGCGGGAGAGCACCGCCCGCGGCTGAAATATGCTCGCCGGGTGACCGTCTCCGAGATCTTCGACCCGTCGGCCTGGAAGCAGGTCGACGGCTTCGAGCTGACCGACATCACGTACCACCGCGCGGTCGACGCCGGTGTGGTGCGGATCGCCTTCAACCGGCCCGAGGTGCGCAACGCGTTCCGGCCGCAGACCGTCGACGAGCTGTACCGCGTGCTGGACCACGCGCGGATGTCCTCCGACGTCGGCTGCGTGCTGCTCACCGGCAACGGCCCGTCGCCGAAGGACGGCGGCTGGGCGTTCTGCTCGGGCGGCGACCAGCGGATCCGCGGCAAGGACGGTTACAAGTACGCCGAGGGTACGACGGCCGACTCCATCGACCCGGCGCGTGCGGGCCGGCTGCACATCCTCGAGGTGCAACGGCTGATCCGCTTCATGTCGAAGGTCGTGATCTGCGTCGTCCCCGGCTGGGCCGCGGGTGGCGGGCACAGCCTGCACGTGGTCGCGGACCTCACGCTGGCGTCCGCGGAGCACGCGAAGTTCAAGCAGACGGACGCGGACGTGGCGTCGTTCGACGGCGGGTTCGGGTCGGCGTACCTGGCGCGGCAGGTCGGGCAGAAGTTCGCCCGCGAGATCTTCTTCCTCGGCGACGAGTACTCCGCCGAGGACGCGTACCGGATGGGCATGGTCAACAAGGTCGTTCCGCACGCCGAGCTCGAAGCGGTGGCGCTGGAGTGGGGCAAGAAGATCTGCGCGAAGTCGCCGACCGCCCAGCGGATGCTGAAGTACGCGTTCAACCTGATCGACGACGGGCTCGTCGGGCAGCAGCTGTTCGCCGGTGAGGCGACCCGCCTCGCCTACGGCACGGACGAGGCCGCCGAGGGCCGCGACTCGTTCCTCGAGAAGCGTGATCCCGACTGGTCGCCGTACCCCTACGCTTTCTAACACTCTTGGGTGGTTAGTTAGCAGAAAAATATGCGCGAACTGATGACAGTTCGCGGTAAACGGCTTACGGTCGGGCGTTATGAACAATCTCTCCCGCCGTGGGCTGCTCGCTGGTGCCGGTGCTGTCGTCGTTGCCGGAGCCGTGGGCGCGCCCGCCTCCGCCAATCCGTTCACCCTGACGCCGACGCGGCGTTTCGTGCTCGACGGGCCGGGTGGCGAGGTGTTTCGCAGCAAGCCGTTGGCGGACGTGACGGTCATGCAGTCGATCGCCTTCGACAGTGCGAACCAGCGGCTCTTCACCGGGCAACTGCGAGCCGGATCGCCTTCGAACAGTGGCGATCTGACGCTGACGCAGCTCACGCCGGCCGGTGAGGTTGTCGGGCACATGTACCTCAACGGGTTCGGTCACGCGGTCTCGATCGGCGCGGAGACCGTCGGGCGTACGACGTACCTCTGGACCGAGACCGACGTCGACACGGCGAACGCGCGTGGCCGGCAGATCGCCCGTTTCCGTTGGCAGGACGGCGCGACGCTGACGAAGGACTCGCCGGGGCTGCGCAGTTGGAAGCCGGTCGCGGACGGCGCCGTGTTCACGCCGTCGGTGGATCAGCAGCACGGCCGGATCGGGATCCGGCACACGCTGGCGGACGGGTTCCACATCAACGTGTACTCGCTGGCCGCGGCGCGCGCCGGGGACTTCTCGCGGGTGCTCGCGTCGTTCAAACAGCCCGCGATGACCGCGGGCATCGACTTCCAGGGCTGGGCGCTGTACGGCTCGTACGTCTACCTGTGGGAAGGCGAGGCGTACGCCGGTACGCCCGATCCCGCGGTGGCGACGTCGAGGCTCTGGACGTACGACATCACCAAGGGCGAGGTCGTCGAGTCCGTGAAGATCGTGGACGGCGCCGACCTGGTCTACCGCGAAGCCGAGGGCTTGGGTGTGTACGTCGATCGAGGCTGCCCGCAACTCTGCTTCGGCTTCGCCTCCGGCGTGACGGGCGACCGTCGCGCAAACCTGTTCTATCGCAGCAGATTGGTCTAACCGTATGGACAACCTGTCCCGTCGTGGGTTGCTGACGGGTGCCGGCGCAGTAGTTGCCGCAGGCACCCTCGGCGTACCCGCGGCCACCGCCCGGACCCTGTCCCTCCCGACCTCCAAGCGCTTCAAGATGAGCGCGACCACCAACGAGTTCTTCCGCAGCAAGGCGTTGTGGGGACCGACGGTCATGCAGTCGTTCGCCTTCGACACCCCGAACAACCGCCTCTTCACCGGCCAGTTGCGGTCGGGTACGCCGGCCAACAGTGGTGACCTCACCCTCAGCCAACTCAACTTCTCCGGCACTGTGCTCGGTCACATGTACCTGACCGGGTTCGGCCACGCGGTCTCGATCGGCGCCGAGGCCGTCGGGAGTACGACGTACATCTGGACCGAGACCGATGTCGACACCGCCAACGGGCGCGGGCGGCAGATCACCCGGTTCCCGTGGCAGGACGGCGCGACGCTGACGTCGAGCTCAGTGACCAAATGGAAGCCGGTCTCGAACGGCAGCGTCTTCACACCGGCTGTGGATCAGCGCTTCAACCAGCTCGGCGTACGGCACTCGTTGTCGGACGGCATGCACATCAACGTCTATTCACTGGCGGCCGCACGGGCCGGTGACTTCTCGACCGTGCTGGCGTCCTTCAAACAGCCGGCCCTGACAGCCGGAATCGACTTCCAGGGTTGGGCTTTGTACGGCTCGTACGCGTACTTCTGGGAAGGCGAGGCCTACCCAGGTGAGCCCGACGAAACCCAGGCAACCTCAAAACTCTGGTGCTACGACATCAACGCCGGCCAACTGGTCGACTCCTTCCTGACCCTCGCCGGCAAGAGCCTCACCTACCGAGAACCAGAAGGCATGGCCGTCTACGGCTCCACCGACGCAACCGCGCGCCTGTACTTCGGCTTCGCCTCAGGAGTAGTAGGCGACCGCCGAGCCAACCTCTTCTACCGCAACACCCTCGTCTGAGTTACTGGGCGACGCCGTAGAGACGGTCGCCGGCGTCGCCCAGGCCCGGGACGATGTAGCCCTTCTCGTTGAGGTGCGAGTCCATACCGGCGATGACGAGGTTGCACGGTACGTCGAGGTGGGTCAGCTCGTTCTCCACCCGCTTGACGCCCTCGGGGGCCGCGAGGAGGCAGATGGCGGTGATGTGGTCGGCGCCGCGGTCCACCAGGAACTGGATCGCTGCCGCGAGCGTGCCGCCGGTGGCGAGCATCGGGTCGAGGACGTAGCACTGGCGTCCGGACAGGTCCTCCGGGAGGCGTTCGGCGTACGTCGACGCGGTCAGGGTCTCCTCGTTCCGGACCATGCCGAGGAAGCCGACCTCCGCGGTCGGGAGGAGCCGGGTCATGCCCTCGAGCATGCCGAGACCGGCCCGCAGGATCGGGACGACGAGCGGCTTCGGCGCGGCGAGCTTCACGCCCTGCGCCTCCGCGACCGGGGTCTGCACCGTGACCGGACCGGTTCGCACGTCCCGGGTCGCCTCGTAGGCGAGCAGCGTGACGAGCTCCTCGGTCAGCCGCCGGAACGTGGGTGAGTCCGTGCGCTCGTCGCGCAGCGCGGTGAGCTTGTGGGCGACGAGCGGGTGGTCCGCGACGAGGATCTGCATAAGGCCGAACGGTACCGTCGGCGATTCGCGGCGGGAAAGCGCGCTCGCTGTCAGACTTGAAACTGCATTGGATTCGCCCTGTTCGCCCACCAGGGAGTTGACCGATGAGCGAGAAGACGCCCGAGCAGCTCGACCGGCTGCGGCGCCGTGCAGCCTTTCTGCGCGAGCTCGACGAAGCGCGCGCCCTCCGCGACCGGATCGCGCCCCGGCGGGCCCGTGTCCGGCAGTTGCGCGAGGCGATGCGCAGAGCGACGTACCATCACTGACCGTTGACCGGTGTTGGCGGATCTGATATCGGCTTGAGATCGCCGGGACGCCGCCGGTCTGCGACGATGATGCGGTGTCTGATGCCACGGTTACCGACCTGGACTTCGCGGTCGCTGCGTACACCGAGGACGGGAACTGGACCGTCACGCCGCTGGTACTGCGCGGTGAGCCCGATCTGTCCACGCTGGTGTCCGCACTCCGCCGGTATCCCGGTGAGGCCGGAGTCCTCGGCCTGGTGTCGGTCGACGAGGACTTCTTCGTCCTGGTCAGGGTGCTCGGCGGCCGCGCCCGGCTGCTGATCTCCGACGTGACGGCCGCGACCGAGTGGCCGCTGGCCCGGCAGGTCGTCGACGAACTCGACATCCCGCTGGCCGATGACGACGACGAGCAGGTGCCGGCCGGCGACCTGGCGATCATCGCGGACCTCGGGATGACCGCGATGGACCTCGGTGCGCTCTGCGACGACGTCGATCTCTACCCGTACGAGATGCTCGAGGAGATCGCCGACACCCTTGGGTTCGGCAACCAGTTCCAAGACGCGATCGAAGCCGTTGGCTAGCCCGATCCTGCGGCAGGCCTGGTCGCGGTTGATGACGCTGGCCCTCGAGGAGGCCGAGCGGGCGTTGCCCGACGTACCGATCGGGGCCCTCGTGGTGGACGAGGGCGGCGAGATCATCGGGCGCGGACACAACGAGCGTGAGGCGACCGGCGATCCGACCGCGCACGCCGAGGTGCTCGCGATCCGCGACGCGGCCCGGAAGGTCGGCGAGTGGCGGCTGACCGGCTGCACGTTGGTGGTCACGCTGGAGCCGTGCACGATGTGCGCCGGGGCGATCGTGCTGTCCCGGCTGGACCGGCTCATCTTTGCGGCGTACGACGAGAAAGCGGGCGCGGTGGGGTCGCTCTGGGACGTCGTACGGGACCGTCGGCTCAATCACCGGCCCGAGGTGATCGGCGGCGTGATGGCCGACGAGGCGGGCGCCCGGTTGCGCGATTTCTTCATCGGCCACAGACCTTGATATTGTCCTCGGCGGTGGCGTGTCCGAGCGGCCGAAGGAGCGCGCCTCGAAAGCGCGTGACGGGCAACCCCCGTCCGAGGGTTCAAATCCCTCCGCCACCGCCAACCGCCCTCCGGGGCGGCAGATAGGCCGGAGACCCTGATGCTGTGTGATGCGTCAGGGTTTTCGTCTCTCTGGACCTGATTCGGGACGCTCGACGAGAGGGCCCCTATGGATGTTGCGGAGCTCGACGCGATTCTGCTCGCGGGGGCGGCGATTCTGCTGGTCGCCGTGGTCGCGGTGCGGTTCTCCGCGCGGATCGGGCTCCCGTCGCTGCTGATCTACCTCGGGATGGGACTGCTCCTGGGGGAGTCGGGGCCGGGGCACATCCACTTCGAGGACGCGCAGTTGGCGCACGCGCTGGGGTTCGCGGCGCTGGTGGTGATCCTGACCGAGGGCGGTCTGACCACCCGGTGGAACGAAGTACGGCCGGTGATGCCACTCGGGCTTGTGCTGGCGACGGTCGGGGTCGCGGTCAGCGTCGGCGTCGTTGCTTGTGTGGGGCATTTCGTGCTGGGTCTGAGCTGGCAGCTGTCGGTGCTGCTCGGGGCCGTGACGTCGCCGACAGACGCGGCGGCCGTGTTCTCCGTCCTCAGACGGGTGCCGGTCCGTCCACGGTTGCGCGGGGCACTGGAAGCGGAGTCCGGTCTGAACGACGCTCCGACCGTGCTGCTCGTCACGCTCGTGAGCACCGGCGAGGTCGGTGAGAAGGGCCTGCTGTGGTTCAGCGGCATGGTCGTCTACGAGCTGGTGGTCGGCGCGCTGTTCGGTCTGCTGATCGGGTGGGTGAGCGTCGGGCTGATCCGCCGGATGGCGCTCGGATCCGCCGGCCTGTACCCGCTCGCGGTGCTCTCCGTGGCGTTCATCTCGTACGCCGGTGGCTCGGTGCTGCTCCATGTGTCGGGGTTCGCGGCCGTGTACGTGACCTCGCTGGTGCTGGGACGGGCGGAGTTGCCGCACCGGATGGCGACCCGGTCGTTCGTCGACGGGATCGCCTGGCTGGCGCAGATCGGGTTGTTCGTGATGCTCGGGCTGCTGGCGTCACCGGGGGACTTCGAGCTGAACGACGTACTGGTCGCGCTGGTGATCGGGGTCGCGGTGACGGTTGTCGGGCGGTTCGCGTCGGTGGCGATCTCGGCGGCGCCGTTCCGGTTGCCGTGGCGGGAGCGGACGTTCATCTCGTGGGCGGGTCTGCGGGGTGCGGTGCCGATTGTGCTCGCGACCATCCCGCTCGCCGAGCAGGTGCCGCAGGCGCAGCGGATCTTCGACGTGGTGTTCATGCTGGTGTTGCTGTTCACGTTGCTGCAGGGGCCGTCGCTGCCGTGGCTGGCGAAGCGGCTGAACGTGCTCGACGAGAACGCGGCGCACGAGGTGGACATCGACGTGGCGCCGCTGGAGTCGCTCGGCGCGGACATGCTCCAGGTGCACGTCCCGAGCGAGTCCCGGCTGGCCGGGGTCGAGATCGCCGAGCTGCGGCTACCGCCCGGTGTCTCGGTCGCGCTGGTGATCCGCGGCGAACGAGCGTTCGTCCCGGACCGCCGTACCGTGCTCCGGGCCAACGACAGCCTGCTCGTGGTCTCGCCCAGCCCGGTCCGCGAACAGACCGTCCGCCGCCTCCGCGCCGTCTCCCGAGCCGGCCGCCTGGCCGGCTGGTTCGGCGAACGCGGCCGCGAACAGAACTAGTTGGGGTTCTGGCCCGACGGGATCGGCTGCGGGCTGTGGATGACCGGGAGGCAGACCGTGGCGCCGGGGGCGACCGTGACCGACGGGATGCCCTTGAGCTTCACGGAGCCGAAACCGGCGCCGATGACCAGGTCGACGGTGTGGTCCGTGCGGCCGTCGGCGATCATGACCGCCTTCTGGTTCAGCTGGCCCGCGACCAGGAGCATCTCGGGCGCGTCCGCGGCGGCACCGCGCAGCGCCACCACGTCGACCTTGTCGCCCTTGGGCTCGTTCGCGACCTTGTCGAGGTTGAACCCGCGCTGCTTCAGCACATCGGCCACCCGGCCGGCCGAGCCCGCGCGGGCGCCGCCGTTGTAGACGTTCAGCACGACCTGCTTCGGGACCAGACGGTTGTTCGTCAGCTTCTGCTCGGTGCACGTCGGCTCGGCGCTGCTGTTCACCAGCGAGTTCCAGCCCCACCAGCCCCCACCGGCGAGGATCCCCAGCAAGATCACCATCGTGATCGGCGTACGCCACCGGATCCGCGAGTGCGGTCTCGGTTGCGGATGAATCGCTGTCATTTGCTCCACCCCCCGTGAGCGGCAGCCATTGGTCAGTCGACTACCAGTACCCGTGCGTGCAGGACTTGACGCTGCTGCAGCGCCGCGCGCAGCGCACGGTGCAGGCCGTCCTCGAGGTACATGTCGCCCTTCCACTCCACCACGTGCGCGAACAGATCGCCGTAGAAAGTCGAGTCCTCGTCGAGCAGCGCGTTCAGGTCCAAAGTGCCCTTCGTCGTGACGAGTTCGTCCAGCCGCACCTGCCTGGGTGGCAGCGAAGACCAGTCCTTGGGCCGCAGCCCATGGTCCGGGTACGGCTTGTCGTCCCCGACACGCTTGAAGATCACCCCCCGAAGTCTAGCGGTGTCAAAGGTCCCACGAGGAGGTCATGAATGTCACCGGAATAGTCCGGTGCATCGACTCAACCTTTCGGAGCCGTTGGACGTCCCACAGGAACAGGAGCAGTGAGCGCGGTTCCGCGCCCACGACCAGGGGGGTGAACGGTATGCGAATTCTTCCGAAACTAGGCCTCGCGACCGCGGCGATCATGCTGATCGGGCTCGGTACGACGCTGCCGGCCGACGCGATCACGGTGTCTCAGGTGAAGGCGGCCCAGACCCGCCTGAACGGTCTCGGCTGTACCTCGGGCCCGGCCGACGGCAAGGCCGGTGCGATGACCCAGGCGGCCACGGTCCGGTTCCAGTCCGCCAACGTGCTGAGCCAGACCGGGTCGCTGAACAGTACGACGTACGCGCGTCTGATGGCCTCGACCGCGAAACGCTGCGACGTCCGTGCGGTGCCGGGCCGCTCGGGGACCGGGCGCCGGATCGTGATCAGCCAGACGCAGAACTGGGTGTGGCTGGTCGATGCTCGCGGCAAGGTCGTCAAGCAGGGCGGGATCATCGACAACCCGACGTACCTGAAGGCCGGCACGTACACCAGCGGCTCGAAGTGCGGGCGGGCGGCGCGAGTACTGCGGAACACCGACGGCGGGCGGCTCTACCTGAACCATTTCGTCCGGTTCGCACCGTGCGGGGTCGGGTTCCACCAGATCCCGACCTACAAGTCGAACGGGCAGCAGATCCACGCCGACTGGCTGCTCGGCACGAACTACCGGGCCTCGCACGGCTGCATCCGCGTCTCGGCCTCGATGTCGGTCGCGATCTGGTCCTTCGCAGCCGGCGCGACGCGTGTGGTCGTCATGCGGTGACAACGGCGGGCTAGCATTCGAGCGGGCAAGTCCGTCAACCGGGGAAAGGCACGCTCAGATGGCCGAGAAAGCCGACGTCGTGGAGACCGTGAAGCAGGGGTACGCGTTCGAGGGGGCGGCGCTCGAGTTGGGCGCACTGCTGGTCGACGGCGAGCCGAAACCGGAGGCGGCGGTCCGGATCCCGCTCGGGATGATGAACCGGCACGGTCTGGTCGCGGGTGCCACCGGTACCGGTAAGACGAAGACGCTGCAGCTGATGGCCGAGCAGCTGTCCGCCGCCGGTGTCGCCGTGTTCGCCGCCGATATCAAGGGCGACCTGTCGGGCGTCTCGCAGCCGGGTGAGGGCAACGACAAGCTGCTGTCCCGGACCAAGTCGATCGGCCAGGACTGGACCGGGACCGGGTTCCCGACCGAGTTCTACGCGCTCGGCGGGCAGGGCAGCGGAGTCCCGATCCGCGCCACGATCACGTCGTTCGGCCCGGTGCTGCTGTCCAAGGTGCTGGGGCTCAACGACGTCCAGGAGTCGTCGCTCGGGCTGATCTTCCACTACGCCGACAAGGCCGGGCTGACGCTGCTCGACCTGAAGGACCTGCGCGCCGTCATCACGCACCTCACGTCCGACGAGGGCAAGGGTGACCTGAAGGAGCTGGGCGGCCTGTCCGCGGCGACCGCGGGCGTGATCCTGCGGTCCCTGATCGGGTTCGCCGACCAGGGCGCCGAGGCGTTCTTCGGTGAGCCGGAGTTCGACACCGCCGACCTGCTGCAGCAGCGCGACGGCAAGGGCGTCATCTCGCTGCTCGAGCTGCCGAACCTGCAGGACCGGCCGGCGCTGTTCTCGACGTTCCTGATGTGGCTGCTCGCCGACCTGTTCCACGACCTGCCCGAGGTCGGCGACGTGGACAAGCCGAAGCTGGTGTTCTTCTTCGACGAGGCGCACCTGCTGTTCAACGACGCCTCGAAGGCGTTCCTGGACTCGATCGCGCAGACCGTCCGGCTGATCCGGTCGAAGGGCGTCGGCGTGTTCTTCGTGACCCAGACGCCGAAGGACGTGCCGGACGACGTACTGGCGCAGCTCGGTTCGCGGGTGCAGCACCAGCTGCGGGCGCACACGCCGAACGACGCGAAGGCGCTGAAGGCGACGGTGTCGACGTTCCCGAGCTCGGCGTACGACCTGGGTGAGGTGCTGACCCAGCTCGGGATCGGCGAGGCGATCGTGACCGTGATGAACGAGAAGGGCGCGCCGACCCCGGTCGCGTGGACCCGGCTCCGGGCGCCGCAGTCGCTGATGGCGCCGGCGTCCGCGGAGCAGCTGACCGCGACGGTGCAGGCCTCGGCGAACAACGCGAAGTACTCGCAGATGGTCGACCGCGAGTCGGCGTACGAACTGCTCGCGGCGAAGGTGCAGGCCGGTGCCGCGCAGGCCGAGGCCGAGAAGCAGCAGCAGGAGCAGGCCAAGCCGCAGGAGGAGTCGCGGCCGCGGGCACAGAAGCAGGAGAAGTCGATGGTCGAGCAGGTCGTCGGGTCGTCCGCCTTCAAGCAGTTCGCCCGTACGGCCGGCCGGGAGATCGTCCGCGGCCTGTTCGGCGCGGCCCGCCGCCGACGCTGAGACCCCTTGCCCGCAAGGGGAAACCTGCGTTTGATTGTTGATCAAACGAATGAATCTCGAAGCATCGGCGATCGTTCTCAAGTCGTCATCCACAGCCGCGCCGTCACCGATTGGGACCTGACGCCTACACGCCGTACCGTGTGAAGTAATGGTTGCACAGAGTAGGCGAGCGATACGTTCCTGGGCGCTCTGGACCTTGACGGTCCCGGCGTTCGCCGTTGTCGTGCTCGTCGACCTGGCCGCGATCGGGTACGGCGTGCACGCGTTCACCGACCGCCCGAACTGGCGCGGACTGGACGTCGTGTTCGCGCTGACCGTCTCGGCGCTGATCTCCGTCGAGGGCGCCCGCCGGGTGGAGAGCCGACGGCGGCGCGGCGGTGCGCTGCACAAGGACTTCGCCCCGGCGTGGATGATCGCCGCGGCACTCATCCTGCATCCGGCGCTGGCGATCCTGGTCGCGGTACTGCTGCGGATCTGGTGGCGGATCCGGGCCGGCAAGTGCATCCCGTACCGCTGGGCCTTCTCGACCGCCGTCCACGTGCTCGCGGTCGGCGCCGCGCACGCGGTCTTCGTCTCCGCGCGTGGCCTGACCGGCGACAGTGGCCTCGGCCTGGTCGCGGCGATGGTCGGCGGCGCGATCGCGTACGTCGTGACCGACACCCTGCTGTGCGGGCTCGCGATCTCGCTGATCATCCCGGGCAGCAACCGCCGCGAGACGGTCGGCGGCCTGGACGACCTGTGCACCGACGCGACCGCCGCCACCTTCGGCTGCCTGCTCGCGGCGGCCTGCCTGATCAGCCCGTGGTTCGCGTTCGTCGCGATCCCGATCACGCTGACCGCGCAGCGCGCGCTGCTCCTCGGCCAGTTGGAGACCGAGGCCCAGACCGACCCGAAGACCAGCCTGACCCGGGTCGACTGGTGGCGCCGCCGGACCGAGCAGATGCTGCGCACGTCGCGGAACCAGCACGAGTCGATGGCGGTGCTGCTGATCGACATCGACCATTTCAAGCTGGTCAACGACCGGCACGGGCACCTGGTCGGCGACGAGGCGCTGCGCGCGGTCGCGACGATCCTGCGCAGCGCGATCCGGGCGAAGGACGTGATCGGCCGGTTCGGCGGCGAGGAGTTCGTGATCGCGCTTCCGGACACCGGTCTCGACGAGGCGACCGTGACCGCCGACCGGCTCCGCAACGCGGTCGCCAACAGCCCGCTGGCCGCGATGTGCGCCGGCGTACTCGACGACCCGGACCTCGACCCGGACACCTTCCACCTGACCGTCAGCATCGGCGTCGCGGTGTACCCGACCGACGGGACGACCGTCGACGACCTGCTGCTGCGCGCCGACCGCGCGATGTACGCCGCGAAGGCCGCCGGCCGGAACCGGGTCCGCCTGGCCGCCGACACCGTCCCGCTGCCTCGATTGACCGCGTCCACACAATTCTCGGAACAGACAGAACCTTTGGCGCCCGCTCAGCGTCCTGTGAGGTGAGGACGGCAGGACGGAGCGCACATGGCGGTAACGGGGAGTCGTGACGACGACTTCACGGCGTTCGTGCTGGCCAGATCCGCGCGGTTGGTGCACTTCGCGCGGGTCCTGTGTGGTGATGCGGGCCTCGCGGAGGATCTCGTGCAGACCGCGCTGGAGAAGGCGTACCTGCGCTGGGACCGGATCGAGATGGCCGACCCGTTCGCGTACGTCCGGCAGGCGGTGGTCAACCAGCACCTGTCGTGGGTACGGCGGCGGCCATGGCGTGAGCGTCCCGTCGGGGACCCGGCGGAGCTCGAGCTGCTTCTCGAAGCGGACGTCGATCCGAGTGGCGGGGTCCATCGGCGAGTGGCGGTCGGGGCCGCGCTCGCCGCGCTGAGCCGGCGCGAGCGAGCGGTCGTCGTACTGCGGTACGTCGAGGACTTGACCGAACGCGAGACCGCGGCGGTCCTCGGGGTGGCGATCGGGACGGTGAAGAGCACGAACGCGCGAGCCCTGGACAAGCTGCGGGCCGCGCCCGAGCTGAGCGGTGTGGGGGAGCGGGCATGAACGACGAGCGCGGGACGCCGGCCGAGGAGCAGCTCCGGGTCGTGCTGGCACCGGACGATTCGATTGCACCACTTGATCCGGCGAGGGTGATCGCCGGCGCGCGTCGGCGGCGGGCCCGGGGACGGGTGGCTGCGGCTGGAGCTTCGGTTGCGGTCGTCGCTGTGGTTGCGGTCGCGGGGCTCGCGGGCAGTGGTCAGCTGCGTGGCGACGTACCGCAGCCTGCGGACCCTGGTCCGTCGGCGACTGTCCGGCCTACGACTCCTACTCCGACTCGCATGACTCCGACCACACCTGAGCCGACGTCGACGCCGACGCCGACGATGCCGCCTACCGGGCCGCCTGGGACGCCGCCAGGGACGCCTACTGCGCGACCTACGAGTACTCCGAGTCTGACTACGCCTGTGCGGCCGCCTCGGCACACGCCGTCCGGGTTGCCTACCCCGTCCAGCCCCACCCGCGCCCCGGGCTGAGTCCGGCAGAACCTTTTCGCTACCCGGCTGCGTCCTTCAGCCCGACCGAACATCAATAGGTGCGGAGGGCAACAATGGACGAGGTAGGCCGGAAGCGGCGGATGACGCGGATCCTGCTGGGCGGGCTCGCAGCCGCGGCGGTGGTCGGCGTCGCAGTCGCCGGTACGGCGATGGCGCGCAGCGGCAACTCAGCCGCCGACACAACCGCCCACGGCGGACCCGCCGCGTCGACACCAACCACCTTGGCAGCAACCCCAACCGCAGCCACCCCGAGCGAGGTCGCCACCCCGACCCGCTCGCCATCGGCACGACCGACCCTCCCACCAACCCCGAGCCCCACCTGCCGCCCAACGACACCCCGCCCACCGACGGCAACCCCGAGCCTCCCGCCAACGGCGACGCCGACCCAACCGACCGCGACGCCGAGGGAAGCTTCGTGTGCGACGCCGACGGTCTCGCCGAGCCGTCCGCCTGAGCCGCCTGCGACTCCGACGCGGTCGCCGCGGGCGGTGAGGCCGACGCCGACTATGCCGGGTACGCCGTCTGTTGCGCCGACCCGGACACCTGAGCCGACCGCGACGCCGTCGCAGCCGCCGACCGTTCCGTCGCGGGGTAAGTAGGGGGAAGGGGGACGGCCGCACGCCCGCCGAGCAGTCGGTGAGCGTGCGGCCGTGGTGTCGGTGAGTGCTGCAGATTCAGCAGGCGCCGAAGCTACCCGCCGACACCCACGCCTTCGCGACGTACATGCCGGCGTTGACCCGCAGCCACACATTGCTGGTGCCCTGCGACCCGGTGACGTTCTCCCCGGTCGTCTGGCACTCGACAGTCACCTGAGCCGACTTGCCGGCCATCCCAACAACCGCGCCAGTCGAGTTCGGCGCATTGCGCACGTTCAAGTACCCGGACGAGATCGACACCGTCCCGCGTCCACCATCGCCGGTCCACAGGTACGTGACGTCGACCCACGAGTTGTCGGCCAGCTTGAGCGCGTCCCAGAACACGCCATCCGCGAGGTCGATCCCCGCCGGGTTGGCGACCGTCCGACCGAACTGGTCCTTCCCGCCGTTGTAGCCGCTCTGGTACGCCGCCTGCGCCTCGGGCTTGCCCTGCGGCAGGTCCTTCCACATCTCGCGGGTCGCGCTCGGGTTCCAGTAGTCGTCCTTGGTGTTCCACGGGCCGACGTCCCACACCGGCTCGAACGCGCACCGCGAGGCGGTGCAGACCTTCACCGAGTACGTGCCCGATCCGGCGCTGGACAGGCCGCGCCGTGACGGCAGGGCGACGAAGTGGTCCCGGCTCACGATCACGTGGCCGTTGGCCGTCGTACCGCCGACCAGACCTTCACGCGTGGCGAAGACGTGCGACTTGAGCGGTGCCGCTTGGACCGTCATCCGCGGCGCGGCGGCCTGGTCCGTGGGCTGCACGGTGACGTCGCCGACCCATGGGCTCGCGCCGGTCGACGGTGCGCTGACGATGATGCGGACCTGGACCTGGTCGCTCGCACCCGGCAGCGCGGTCGGCGTACCGGCCTTGACCGCCGTCCACTCCGACCACCTGTTGTTGACCCACGACCGTACGTCGACCTCCGCCGACGAAGCGTCCGGCGTACCGGACGTGTAGCCGACGACAACGGCGGACGTGGGATTCGCGAACCGGACCGGCGTGAGCTCGGCCAGGCCGGAGCGTTGCTTGATCTCGGCCGATCCGATCGCGGCCGGGGCGTCGCCGAGGACGATGCGGCTGCCGTCGACCTTGACGTTGCTGGATCCGGCGACGGGTTGGGCCGCGACCGAGACGGGATCAGGGGTGGCGGCGGTGCTGGGCAAGGTCGCCGTAAAGATCGCGGCGGTCATCGCCAGACAGGCGGTGAGCGCGGTTGGACGGGTGATACGCATGGGCGGAACCTCCGGGGCGGTGAAGGCTTGAGCACCCAATGTGACTCACAAACACCTCTTCTGCATAGCCCGTGAATAAATTTCTCGTGACTGCGCAGAACCCGATCGGTCACCCAGCGGGTTTGGACCGGTGTGACAGAGGCTGAGGAGAATCGATGACCCGTACCGCGGACGCCGACTTCGAGCGATTCGTCGTGGCGCAGTCGACCCCCTTGCTCCGCTTCGCGGAGATGCTGTGCGGCGATCGGCACACCGCCGAGGACCTGGTGCAGCAGGCGTTGATGCGGTCCTATCCGAAATGGCACCGGCTGGAGGGCGACCCGTTGCGGTACGTCCGGCGGGTGCTGGTCAACCGATTCCTCTCCCAGGCCCGCCGGCGCTGGAACAACGAAGTACCCAGCGACCCGGTGCAGAACGATTGGGACCAGCGAGCGGTGGCGGACTTCGCCGGGGCGGTTCAGACCAGGGAGGCCGTGCTCTCGGCCCTCAGCGGTCTGACCGTCCGGGAGAGAGCCGTGGTCGCGCTGCGCTACTCGCAGGATCTCTCCGAGGCCGAGACCGCCGAGCTGCTCGGCATGGCGGCCGGGACCGTGAAGAGCACGGCCTCCCGGGCGCTGGCCAAGTTGCGTCTGGCACCCGACCTGATCGATACCGGAGTTGGAGGAAACTGATGAGTGACGAGCAGCGGGTACACAACGCGCTCACGTACGAGATGGAGCCGTATCAGCCGGACGCAGGTGATCTGATGCGGCGCGGCAAGCGGCTGACCTGGCTGCGCCGGGGACTGGCCGCGGCGGGTGTCACCGCACTGGCCGGAACCGTTGCGACGGTGTCCGCCGCGGTCGGCGGTCCGGCCCTGCCGGTGAAGAACCTGCTGGCCGGTGGCGGAAAGCCTCCGGTGCCGGCGGTGATTCCGGCGGGTACGCCGACGGCGCCGTCGGTGGATCCGACCTGCCTGCCGCAGAAGCCGGAGAAGCCGCAGCTGCCCAAGGCAACGGTCTCGGTGAACAAGACCATCGACCCGAACAACCCGCCGAAGCCGACGGTCCCGGGCAAGCCCAGCCTGCCCACCGCCAAGCCGAGCCTCCCGACCACCCCGCCGTCGCTGCCTGGTAAGCCGCAGATCCCGACGACCAAGCCGACCCTGCCGGGCAAGCCAACCCTGCCGAGCCTCCCGACGACGAAGCCGACCCTTCCGGGTAAGCCGACTCTGCCGACGGCGAAGCCGACCCTGCCGACGAGCAAGCCGTCGCTGCCCGGGAAGCCTTCCCTACCGAGCGTCCCGACCGCCAAGCCGTCGCTCCCGACGACGAAGCCGAGCCTGCCGACCACGGTTCCGTCGGCCAAGCCGGTCGCGACGCCGACGCTGCCGGACTGCGTGAACGGCGTACCGACCACGAAGCCGACCGTGCCGAGCAAGCCGACCTTGCCGACGGTCCCGGGCAAGCCGACCACCAAGCCGAATACGCCGTCCCTGCCGACGGTCACGGTCTCCGGTGGCGTCAAGGTGACCGTCGACCCGGGCAAGCCGCAGACCACGCAGCCGACCCTCCCGAGCAAGCCGTCGCTCCCGACCACCGAGCCGACGTTCCCGACCCCGTCCGAGAAGCCCAGCATCCCGACGCCGAGCTTCCCGACGACCTTCCCCACCGGCCACCCCTCCTCCGGCCGGTAGGGCACCCCGCCACCGGCGAGTAGGTCACGCAGCCCTACTCGCCGGTGGCACCATCCACGAGTTCGCGGGCCACGTCCAAGTGGCCCGCGTGCCGTGCGTATTCCTGTAAGACGTGGAACAGGATCCAGTTCAGCGTTGGCCGGTCGTCGGTCCCGAAGCGTCCACCCGCCGCCGCGACCGTCGCCGGATCCTCGCCGGCGACCACGCTCCGGGTGAACTCGCCGCCCGCGTGCAGTTGGGCCAGCAAGCCTTCGAGAGTGTCGTCGGGCTCGAGTGTCCAGGGGCCGTCCGGATCGTCCGCGGAGTCGCCCCACGGGTGGTCGACCGGCGCACCGGTGAAGCCCCAGCGCAGCCAGCGCCGCTCCATGAAGACCAGGTGCTTCAGGAGCTCCAGCGGCGCCCATCCCGACGGCAGACGACTGCTGCGCAGCTCGGTGTCGCTGAGCCCGATGAGCTTGTTCTCGATGATGCCGCGGTAGCGATCGAGGTACTGCAGATGCAGTTCGATCGTGTCGGCGAGGTCGCGCGTGGGCTTCACGACAGTGCTCGCAGGTATTCGGCGGTGGCGTCGTCGGCTGGGTAGAAGGACTCGATCATGAGTTCTGACACGGTGACGTCGAGTGGGGTGCCGAAGGTTGCGATTGTGGTCAGGAGTGAGAGTTCGCGGTCGTCGTGGGTGAGATTGAACGGTACGACGACCTCGGCCGGCCCGGGTGGGGCCGGCTTGTCGTTGACGGCGTACCCGCGAAGTTCGTCGTACAGGTCCTGGAGTTCGGGGTCCGCGGTGCCGGCGATCTGGCGTTGCAGGCTTGCGAGCGCGGCGGCGCGGACCTCGGCGATGTTGGCGATCCGCCGGGCCAGGCCGTCCGGGTGCAGGGTCAGGCGGAGTGCGTTGATCGGTGCCTGTAGCAACTTCTCGTCGACGTCTGCGGTGAAGATCGCGATCCCCGCGTTCGCCTCGACGATGTTCCACCAGCGGTCGACGACCAGCGCCGGGTACGGCTCGTGGGCCTTCAGCAGGCGGCGCAGCGTCGTACGGATCGCGAGCATCGACGGCGAGTGCAGCGACGCCTCGCTGTAGACCGGCGCGAACCCGCCGGCCAGCAGCAACTGGTTGCGGTCCCGGAGCGGTACGTCGAGATGCTCGGCCAGCCGCATCACCATCTCGCGACTCGGCTTCGACCGCCCGGTCTCCACGAAACTCACGTGCCGCGTGGACACCTCGACACGGTTCGCCAGCTCGAGCTGACTGAGCCGCCGGCGCTCCCGCCAGCCGCGCAGAAGCTCACCGACGGGGCGCTGGAACGTCTCCTCGATCGTCGCTGCCATGCTCCGACCGTAGCTGGTGGCGTAGACAAGGCCATTACCTCTGACGTCATCGACGCTACGCCGGACTCGCGGCAAGGTTCTGGTCATCGCAACCGATCGAGGAGGAAACACCATGAACGCAAAGGCTCTCGCCGACCAGTACTTCGCGATGTGGAACGCCGCCGACGCCGACCGCCGGGCCGAGCTCATCGCCGGGACGTGGACCGACGACGCGACCTTCCAGGACCCGAGCTTCGAGACCACCGGCCACGACGAGCTGAACAAGCTGGTCGGCGCCGCGCAGCAGATGTTCCCGGGGCTGTCGTTCGTCCGCATCGGCGACATCGACGAGCACCACAACTACCTGCGCTGGACCTGGCACCTGAAGGCCGAGGGGCAGGAGGCGGTCGCCGGCGGCACCGACATCGTCGTACTCGACGCCGACGGCAAGATCCAGAAGCTGATCGGTTTCCACGACTTCGCTCCGGCGCACTGAGGCGTCCATCTTCCGGCTGATTCGGGATCGCCGATCGGCGGATGCGAGGTGACATGCCCGTCGCCTAGGTTGGCGGGCATGTGGAAATCGTTGACAGCGGCATCGATAGTGGGGTCCTTGCTTGCGGCCGCCGTTCCGGCGAGTACGGCGGCCGCCGCGGGGACCCTGGACTGGAAGGCCTGCAAACCCGGCGTGGTCGAGCAGTGCGCGACGCTGACCGTGCCGCTGGACTGGTCGAAACCGGCCGGTCCGACCACGAAGGTGTTCGTCGCCAAGGTCCCGGCGAAGGACCAGAAACACAAGCTCGGCGCGCTGTTCTTCAACCCGGGCGGGCCGGGTGGCGCGGGCGGGTCGCTCTTCGCCGCGGGGCTCGCGGACGCGGTGCTACCGCAGTACCGGGATCGCTACGACCTGGTCAGCTTCGACCCGCGCGGGACCGGGAGCAGCAGTCAGCTCGACTGCGGTCCGGTGCTGCGTCGCGGCGTACCGGTGTTCCCGAAGTCCAAGGCGCAGTACGACGCTTTGGTGGCGTCGAGCCGGGCCACCGGGGAGCAGTGCCTGAAGCAGCACGGCGACCTGATGCGGAACCTGGACACACGGACGGTCGCGCGCGACATGGACGCGATCCGGGCGGCGCTCGGCGAGTCGAAGTTCAACTACATCGGTCTGTCCTACGGGTCGTACCTCGGCACGTTTACGCGCAGCAGTTCCCGCAGCGCGTCGGCCGGATGGTGCTCGACGGAATCCTCGATCACAAGCAGGGCCCAGTGCGGCTCATGCTCGACGAGGCGAAGGAGATGGAGGCCGGATTCAACCGCTTCGCCGCGTGGTGCGCCAAGGACACGTCGTGCGCCCTGCACGGGCAGGACGTCGGTGCGGTCTGGGACGCGACCGTACGCCGGGCCGACAAGACTCCGCTGACCGGTCCGCAGGGTCCGGTGAACGGCGACGTACTCCGGATGGCGTTGCCGACTTTGTTGCCGTTGACATCAATGGTCTCGGACAACTGGCCGGTGCTCGCGACCGCGCTGGCGAAGGCGGCGAAGGGCGACGGCACCGACTTCGCGAACCTCAGCTACGTAGGCGATCCCGAGACCGCGTACGCCGCCGTGTCCTGCATGGATCTGCCCGGTGAGCTGCGTGGGTACGCCGATGCGCGCGCAAGACTCGCACTCGCCAAGGCCGTCGCGCCACGGGTCGGTGCCGCGGTCGAGGCTTGGGCGATCACGGCCGCCTGCGCCGGCTGGCCGATCCCGCCGAGCAATCCGTGGGGCCCGACGCCGGTGCACGGTACGCCGCCGATCCTGATCACGTCGACGCTGCACGACCCGTCGACGCCGATCGCCAACGCCCGCAGCCTGGCGCGGCAGATCGACAACAGCCGGTTGCTGACGGCGGATGTCTACGGGCACACGGCGTACCTCAACTCGGCCTGCGCGCGAGACCGGATCGCCGACTACCTGCTGAACGGGAGGCTGCCCGCCAAGAGCTGTTAATTCGGTGGAAGGTGCTCGCCGGACGTGCGCAGGATAGAACATGCTCACCACCGAAGAGCTGGATGTTTTCGAGCGCGACGGGATCGTGAAGATCCCGTCCGCGTTCACCTCCGACGAGGCCGCGGGCATGCGGAACGTGCTGTGGAACGAGCTGTCCACGCGGCATGACATGGATCGCGACGATCGTTCGACCTGGACGCCGCCGCGACCGACCGGTTTGAAGACCACCAAGTTCGATCGGCGCGCGCACGCGATCCTCGGCCCGCGGGTGCGATCGGCGCTCGACAGCCTCCTCGGCGAATGGGTCGAGCCGAAGCACCAGGGACAGGTGCTCGTGACGATGCCGGAGGGCGTGCCATGGGCGGTGCCGCATCAGCAGTGGCACACGGATGTCGGCTTCGAGAGCGAGACCGGCGCTGTGAAGATCTGGGCGCTGTACGGCGATGTGGGGCCGGGCGGCGGCGGGACTCCGCAGGTCGCCGGCTCGCACAAGGTGATCGAGCGGTTCCTGACCACGACGGACGAGCGCGAGTTCAAGGCGGTCCGTGATCAGCTGCTGCGGTCGGATCCGTGGTTCCGCAACCTGACCTCGGAGGAGCGCACGGTCGACCCGATGGAGCCGACCGAGCTCGAGGGACTGCCGGTCCGCGTCGTCGAGCTCACCGGTCAGGCCGGCGACGTGTACCTGACCCATCCGTGGATCCTGCACTCGATCGCCCCGAACGCGGCCGACACTCCCCGGATGATGCGCAGCCGCTTCATCTGGGCTGCGTCGTCTAGGACAGGGCAGTAATCAGCCGGGCGCATCGGACCGGGTCCTCGGTGAGGCCGACGGAGAGTCCCCAGAGCCAGTAGTCGACCGTTCGCCAGATCACCCAGTCGCGCGCCCGGTCCCGGTCCAGGGCGGCTTCACGGACGGCAATGTCGAAGTACTCGACGATGTCCGGCATCTCGTCGAGCCGTGTCCACAGCACCCGGCCCAGGTCGTACTCGACGTCGCCCTGGAACAGGACCGGGTCGACGGTGAGCCACGGCTCGCGAGTCCCGGCGAGCACCTGCGCCGAGTGGAAGTCACCGTTCACCGCTGAGGTCGAGCTGGTCTCGTACGGCGCGACGCCCAGCGCCTCGCGGAGAATCGCGATGTCGAACGGCCGGCCGAGTCGCTCCCACTCCGGCTCCAGCTGCGCCGATCGCGTGGCCACGATGTCCGCCGTCGACCGCGCTTCGGCCGGAGCCGGTACGGCGAGTCTGCGCATCAGCTGCCCGAGTACGGCGACCGCCTCGTCGACGGGCCGGCTCGTCAACGGTGTGGACAACCGCTCCAGCAACATCGCGCCGGCCCCGACATCGACGTCGTACAGCTGGGCCATGCCCCGACCTGCCCACCAACGGAGTGCCCACGTCTGCTCGGCGACCTCCGCTCCGGGCGGCGACATCCGCAGTACGAACTCCTCGCCACCTCGCGTGACCGGTACGACGACCGCGTTCGACCCGTGTGCGACCGCTCCCACGATCGTCAGGTCCCACTGCCGGCTCTGCCGTTCGACTGCCATCGGCAGGTCCCGGAGCCAGTCCGCGCCTTCGGTCCACCACCGCGGCATCCGCAGGAATTCCTCGGGCAACTCGATCACTCGCTCACCCTAGCGGGGCAACCCGGGGCATTCATCTGATTTGCAAATGCCCTCCCCGGCGGGGCGATCGAGGATCATGATGTTGGGCATGGGCGGAGAGGTTGACCGG
The DNA here is from genome assembly GCA_963822475.1 of uncultured Actinomycetota bacterium. GTDB lineage: Bacteria > Actinomycetota > Actinomycetes > Propionibacteriales > Kribbellaceae > Kribbella. The sequence goes on along the minus strand of CAWGHT010000003.1, from coordinate 496,825 downwards.
GACGGGTTGCAGTTCGACGCGGACGTTTCCCGGCAGATCGAGGCGGTGTACACCACGTTTGACGTGGTCGAGCAGCGGCGGGCAGTGCGGGCGGCGTTGGCGTTGCGGCCTGGCGACCGGGTGCTGGATGTCGGTTTCGGACCGGGCCTGCTGGCCGCGGAGATGGCCGGCGAGGTCGGGCCGAACGGGCGGATCTGCGGGATCGACATCAGCGAGAGCATGCTGGCGATCGCCCGGACCCGCGCCGACGTCCCCGGCGGACCGCGCCTCGAGCTCGAACTCGGCTCGGTCGCGCGGATCCCGCACCCGGCGGAGAGTTTCGACGTGGTGGTCTCGACCCAGGTCTTCGAGTACGTCGACGTGGTCGCGGACGCGCTGGAGGAGGTACGACGGGTGCTCCGGCCGGCGGGTCGCGTCGTACTGCTGGACACGGACTGGGGTTCGGTGGTGTGGCGATCGAGCGACGACGAGCGGATGGCGCGGGTACTGACCGCGTTCGAGGATCACCTGGCGGATCCGCATCTGCCCCGGACGCTGGCCGACGTACTGGCGAAGACCGGTTTCACGCCGACGCATCAGCAGGTGGTGCCGATCCTCAACACCGGGTACGACCAGCACACGTACAGCAGTGGCTTGATCGACATCGTGTCGGATTTCGTTCCCGGTCATGCGGGCGTGACGCAGGAGGAGGCGCGCGCGTGGGCGGACGATCTGCGCGGTCTCGGCGCGAGCTACTTCTTCAGCCTGAACAGGTACTTGTTCGTCGCGTCGGCGCTCTGATCCTGCTGGTCATCGGACACTGTCGGACCTCGGCGGGTGCATCCTGGGAGAGACACACCCGCCGGGCCGGTCGTTCTCCCGCCCCTCAGTGGGAGAACTCGCGGCTCGGTGAACACCACCCATGCCCGAATGGCACTGACCGAACCGCGGGACCACCTACAGGTACCCCACTTCGCGGTTTCGCACACACCCCGGCACGCGGTTGGGTCGGAAAACTTCACATTCCTCAAACCTTCGCCGGTAGTACCTGACCTGACAGCGGCCTAGGCTGGTTCGCGATTTTCGCGTACCCGGGGTCGGTGCGCGGACGCCCAGGGGGAAGGAACGGCAATGCCGGAAGTGTTCGACGACGAGTTGACCGAAGAGCAGCTGGACGAACTGGAGGCACTCGGCGCGGCCGAGGACGCGGAGCGGATCCTCGGGGCCGAGGCCGGTGAAAAAGATGCCTGAGGCAAGGATTTCCTGGCGGGGCTTCACGATGAACAAGCGCACCGTGGCGATGGCCGAGGCCGCGGAGCAGCTGTACCACTCGAAGTTCGCGATCCTGCAGGGGTCGTACAACGCCGGCGGTGTGGACGCCTCGGCCGGAACCCACGACGGCGGCGGCGCGGTCGACGTCGACGTACGGACGAAGAGTGCCGCGCAGCGGGTCGCGGTGGTGAAGGCGCTCCGGCAGGTCGGGTTCGCCGCCTGGCTGCGGACGCCCGCGCAGGGCAACTGGCCGTACCACGTGCACGCGATCGCGGTCGGCGACAAGGACCTGTCCCGCGGCGCCGCGCATCAGGTGGCGGAGTACCACCGGAAGCGGAACGGGCTGGCCAACCGCGGCCCGGACGACGGACCGCCCGGGTACTACGGGATGACCTGGGAGCTGTACCTGAAGGCACACCCGCCGAAGGAGCCGGTGCCGGACTCGACGATCTCGCTGGCCGCGATGGAGTACGCGCGGACGCACGACGCGATGACGGGCGTGTGGGGCGCGGACCGGGCCCGGGTGATCGCCTGGGCGGCGCACCCGCGGGTCGGTGCGATCACGAAGGCCGAGACGGTGCCGGCGGCCGGGGTTTCGTGGCACCTGCATTTCCAGCGGGTGATCCGGAAGGTGCAGCTGCACTTCAAGCTCGAGGTGACCGGGATCTTCAACGCCGGGGTCGCCGGGGTGATGAAGCGGTACGGGTACAAGATCGTGGCTTGACGCGGCTTGAGCATGGACAAGGCCCCACCGGTAGCAGCCGGTGGGGCCTTGGTGGTCCACTACCGCCCGGGCATCCCCGGTGCAGCTGTGGAGGTGGAGAGCGGAACCGACGCCGATACAGGGGTCAAGACGTCAGCTCCGCTTGCCTGTGTGGAGTTATCTCGAGTCGGCCGCCCAGACGTGCGCCTGGTGGAACTCGAGGTGTTGCCGCATCGCCGCCGGAGTACCGCCGGTGCTGCTGAACCCGAGGTGATTCATGGTCGGTACGACGACCGCGTGGACGTCGGACCGCTTCACCTCGTCGAGCAGTGCGTGGAAAGCCGCGGACTCGGCCGAATCGCGCTCGGTGTAGACGGTTCCGAGGGTGAATCCCTCGGCGCTGGCGAAGGCGACCAGTGAATCCGTCGCCGCGGCCAGCTCCTCCGCGCAACTCAGCGCGTCGGCCCGTACATACCCGAGCAGCGTCGGCCGGGTAGTCATCGCTCTGCGTCCACCAGCACCGGCTCGCTCGTCACCCGGAGGGACGCGAACCGGCGACGCATGGCTTCCTCGTACTGCCCTGCCTGCTCCGCCATGGCGGTGTGATCCGCGATGGGGTGAGCGCCGAACCAGACCCGCACGCGACGGTGCGTTGTGGGGGTCTCCAGCGTCTCGGTCATCGCAGTTCCTTCGGCAGTGTAGGTCGTCGGCCGGACGGCTTTGTCCGGCGTTGAGATAAAGAACACCTCACTGGTGGGTACCTTCGGAACACTTTGGTAAGGACCTTTACAGAGGCCTAACGCAGAGTAGGGAAACCCTACGAACGCGCAGGTCAACGCCCTCTCAGCCGGATCGTCAGGCGGAGTGGAAACTCTGTCAAGAATGTCTGCCGCTATTTGCCGATAACGATTCGGCGTCGCGAATTGTGCGACCGACAGAGAAATTGGATGTCCTGCTAACTGTTTGCATCAGCCCGCTCACGCACCGGAAGGCAACTCACCACAACACCGAGTACAGCGGCCGCCAGAGGTACTGCGAGCCCGGTGCGGAATCCGTCGGCGGTCAGCTCGTCCTCCGCCGCCAGAACCGCCGCCACCGCCGCCAGCCCGAGCGCGGATCCGAACTGGAACGACGTCGTCAGTACGCCGCTCGCCAGTCCCTGCTCGTCCTCGGCAACTCGCTCGGTCGCTGCGATCGTCAACGGCCCATAGGCGAGCGCGAACGCGAGCCCGAGCAGCAGGAACGCCGGAAGCATCGCCGCGAAGCTCGCTCCCAGTGGCAGGAATGCCGTGTAGGCCAAGGCGGCGAGCACGAACCCGCCGAGCACCACGCGGCCGTTGCCGAACCGGGTCACCAGCCATGGTGTGAGGGTTGGGGCGAGTACGGCGTCGATGCCGATCACCATCAGGGCCAGTCCGGTCTCCAGTTCGGACCAGCCACGTAGTTCCTGCAGGTAGAGCACCGCGATGAACTGGAATCCTACGAACGATCCGACCAGGAGGATCGCGCCGAGATTCGCACGGATCAGGGCGATGTTCCGCAGGAGTCCGAGTCTGATCAACGGCGTGCCGACCCGCCGCTCGATCGTCACGAAGGCCCCGAGCAACAGCAGTCCGGCGGCGGCAGCTGCCACGGTCTGTGCGGCCGGTACGTCGGGCGCCTGCACTACGGTTGCCACCAGCAACAACATCGAGCCGGTCAGCGTGAAGGCGCCGGCCAGGTCGAAGCCCCCTCTTTGTTCGGCCCGCACGGTGTCCCGGGGAATCAGTGCGAGGGCGGCGGCCAGGATGGCGGCTGAGACGATCACCGGCGCGAAGAACACCCATCGCCAGTCGATCGTGGTGAGCAGCCCGCCCGTGACCATGCCCAACGAGAATCCGCCGGCCGCGGTCCCGGCGTACACCAGCAAAGCCCTGTTGCGTTGCGGTCCCTCCGGGTAGGTCGTCGTGATGATCGACAAGCCGGCCGGGGTCATGAACGCGGCTGCGATCCCGGTGACGAAGCGGGCCAGGACCAGTACCCAGCCCTCGGTGGCGAACCCTCCGAGGCCGCTGAACAGCAGGAACACCACCAGCCAGCCGACGAACATCCGGCGCCGGCCGAGCAGGTCCGCGGCGCGGCCGCCGAGCAGCACGAACCCGCCGTAGCTGAGGGCGTAGGCGCTGACGATCCATTGCAGTTCGCCGGTGGTCAGGCCGAGCTCGGCCCGGATGGACGGCAGTGCGACGCCCATCATCGAGACGTCGATGCCTTCCAGGAAGATCGCGCCGCAGAGGACGAACAGAACGGCCCAGGCGCGGCCGGTCAGCCGCTCCGGGGTGACGGTTGACGACACGTGAGACTCCTTCTCATGGTTACCTCTTGTAACTGACCCCATCATCAGGAACCATGAGGAATTGTGGAAGAAGGCACTTCAGAGGAACTGAGTCACTCCTGCTGCACCGAGGACGCGTTCCAGTGGGACACGCGGGAGGACTGTGACGTCCGCCAGATCCTGGATCGGATCGGTGACAAGTGGTCCCTGCTGGTGATCGCGCTGCTGGACAACCGGTGCATGCGGTTCACCGAGCTGAAGAAGACGATCGACGGCATCAGTCAGCGGATGCTCACGGTGACGCTGCGCCAGCTGGAACGTGACGGCCTGGTCAGCCGGACTGTTCACCCGGTCGTGCCGCCGCGCGTCGACTACGAGCTCACCCCGCTCGGCGTCACGCTGCACGCGACGATCCAGTCGCTCGTCACCTGGACCGAGACTCATCAGACGGAGATCGCTACCGCGCGGGCGCGGTACGACACGCTCAGCTCCTCGTGAAGCTCGCTGGATGCCTTGGTACGACGAGCAGTGTGAGACCCGCGGCACACACCGCGAGTCCTGCGATGACGTTGAGACTGACGGGCAGCCCTAGCGCCGTCGTCGCCGCGGGCGCTGCCAGTGCGCCGATCAGCAGTGCGAGTGAGTCGGCGGCGAAGAAGATCGCGCTCACGCTCGCGAGCACTTCCCGTGGGGCGGCGCGCTGGATCGTGGTCTGAGCAGTGATGAGGAGGATGCTGCCGGGCAGGCCGATGAGGGCCGCGGCGACGATCGCGATCGGGATGTTCGGGGCGTTGAAGAGCCCGAAGTACGCCGCGGCTGTGACGAGTTGGGTCAGGGCGAGGAGCTCGCGGACTCCCAGGAGGCGGGCGGCTCTCGTGCTCAGGGCGGCGCCGATCAGGTACCCGGCGCCGAGGCCGGAGATCAGGTAGCCCACGACGTACCCGGGCGCTTCCAGACGGTTGACGGTGAACGGTACGAGGAGCGCGGTCAGGCCGGCGTTGGCGGTGAGGAAGACCGTCTGGCCGATCAGGATGCCGCGCAGGGCACGATGGTTTATGGCTGCGCGGAATCCTTCGAGCGGTCGTGGTGGTGCGCCCGTGGTCGCGTGCCGGCGGGTGCGGACCGTCGCGATGGTTGCCGCTGACAACAGGTAGCTGACGATGTCGACGGCGAGCACGAACTTGATCCCGGGTCCGGCGAGCAGCAATGCGCCGAGCGGCGGTGCGGCCAGGCGGATCGCGCTGCTGGTGACGGCGTTGATCGCGTTCGCGGTGGCGAGTTCTTTGCCCGTTCCGACGACGGCCGGCAGTAGTGCGCGGGCGGCCGGACGGAACACCGTCGTCGCGGTGTTCTCGAGGAGGATTGCGAGGTAGATCGGCCAGATGTGGTCGCGGTCGGCGAACAGGATCAGTCCGACCGCCGCTGCGCTGACGACATCGGCGACCCACATCGCCCGTGCGAGGTCCCACCGGTCCAGCAGTACGCCGGCCCACGGGCCGATGAGGAGGGCCGGAAGGGCCTCGAGCGCCAACGTCAGCCCGGTCGCTGCCGCCGACCCTGTCAGGGTGAACACGTAGAACGGAATCGCGACCACGAGGAGCCAGGACCCGATCCCTGAGATCGCGCCGCTGAACCAGAGTCGCCGGAAGTCCCTCACGCCGCCGGAATCTATCTTGTCGAGATAGACAACGGCAAGAGTGTTCTGTGAAGATAGGTCGTATGGAGCTTGGTGACGTCCTGCGCGACCGCCGGAAGGCGGCCGGGCGGACGATCGCGTCGGTCGCCGTCGACGCCGGTCTGTCCGTGCCGTACATCGCGAACCTGGAGAACGGGCGCGGCAACCCCACGATCGCCGCACTTGACCGGCTCGCGACGGCGCTCGGGGCGCGGCTCGACGTACGCATCGGCGACGAGGACCCCGTGCCGTCGCCGTCGGTCGGCGCCGAACTGGTGGCGGGGTCTCAGCGGGTCGACAAGGTTCTCGCTGCGGTGGCCGGCACAAGGTCGCGGGCCGCTACCCGGCGCGAGTTGATCGCGACGCTCGACGCACTCGCCGTACTCCTCGGCCGTCCGCCGGGCCCCGCCGACCTGAGCCGCCTTCTCGACCTGCTTCAGCTCGCCTGAGCCGTGCGCCGTAGGGTCCTGGACATGGAGATCGGTGCGCGGATCGCCGCGGCTCAACTGACCGGAGCCGCACGATCGAAACGACAGGTGATCGCCGGGCCGCTCGCCGGTCTGCTGCACGACAAGGACGACTGGTACCTGTCCGGCCTGATCGCGGCCGAACCTGGCCAGCCGTTCTCGCCGGACGACCTCCCCTGGGCGCTCGACACGATCCGTCAGGCCTTCGCGGCCGAAGGTCGCTGGCTGAGCGCGGAACTCGTCGAGGAGGCAAACCCCGGTCTGGCCGAGGCGCTCGCGGCGAACGGGATGACGCTCGTGTCCCGCCTGCCGCTGCTCGTCGTCTCGCCGGCCGAGTTGCTCGTTCCCGAACTCCCGGACGGCGTAACCGTGAGCGTCGTGGCATCGGAGTCGGATCAACAGGTCGCGAATGCGGTGGCGGCGGAGGCGTACGAGATGGACACCGCCGGCGTCGCGTTCAAGCCGGATCCCGCCGACGGCGGAGCAGTCCTCGTGTACGCCGACGACGTACCGGTCGCGACTGCCGCGTGGACCGCGGTGGCCGACGAGGTGACCGAGGTTGCCGGGGTCGGGACGCTGCACAGTCATCGACGGCGCGGGTTCGGCGGCATCGCAACGGCGTACGCGACGCTGAAGGCCTTCGAGCTGGCCGGCGTGACACTCGCTTGGCTGACCCCTGGGGACGACGGTGCAGACCGCGTGTACCGCCGACTGGGATACGGGCCCAAGGCAACGGCCATACACCTCGGCGACCCCGGCGGCCACCTAGCAGACATGCGCTGACCATGGCAGTGCAGGCGGAGACCGACCTCCTCGGCCTCCTCAACCGCCTCCGGCAGTGGGTCTTCGCAATCAGCGCTCCGGTCTAGCTGTCGGCCCCGCATACACGTTTCTTGGTACGTCGATCGTGTGACGTTTCCCCTTGTGGATAAGGGAAAACCGGCCGCCATCAACTTGCCCCACTTATCTGGCTGGCATAGAATCGAACGCATGTTCGAGGAAGATCTGGAGTCGCTGCCCACCCGGGACCTGCTGGAGCAGGCCGCGGAGTGTCGCACGGTGGCCAGCCGGGCCGACGCGCGGCTGCTGGAATGCGCCCAGATCTACGCCGACCGCTTCCACCCCTCGGTCTGCGAACCCCGCCCGACCCGCCGCGCCTGTGAAGGCCGCGAACGCGCAGTCGTCCTCGGTGGCGACGGCTGCCCAGAGATCGCCGAGTTCGCGATTGCCGAATTCGCTGTCGTGCTCGGTGTCTCGCCCGGCGTCGGCCGCGAACTGCTCGCCGACGCCCTCGCCCTGCGCCACCGCTTCCCCCGCACCTGGGCCCGCATCCAGACCGGCGAAGCCACCCCCTGGAAGGCCCGCCAAATCGTGCGAGCGTGCACGAAACTCGACTACGTCGCCGCCGAGTACGTCGACCGCAAAGTCGCGGACGTGATCGACACGATCTCGCCGTACCGGCTGGAAAAGATCGTCGGCGCCGCCCGCAAACAGGCCGACCCAGACCGTGCCGCAGCCGAGGCCACGGAGGCTGCGGATGAGCGCGGTGTCTATGTCGGGCGCGGTGACGGCCAGGGCAACAAGACCCTGTACGTCAAGGCCGCGGCGGCGGCGGTCAACCGGTGCAACGCGACCATCACCGACATCGCCGAAGCTCTCAAGACATTCGGCGACACCCGCCCCGTCCAGCACCGCCGCGCCGACGCCATCGACATCCTCTCCGACCCCGCCTTCACCCAAGAACTCCTCACTCAAGCCCGCAACCACCCCCGGCCAGCCACCAACCACGAACGCCACACCCCCACAACACTCGACAACCCAGCGGCGCCGAACGACGCGGCGGCGCCGGAGGACGTGGTGGTGCCGAGCGACGTGGTGGTGCGGGACAACTCGGTGGCGCGCGATGACGCGGTTGTGCGGAACGACCCTGCGAGGCACGACGACCTGGCGGGTAAGGACGACTCGGCAGCGGGGACCGCCACGGTGGCGCAGAATGACACAGTGGTGCAAGACACCCCGATGGTGCCGAACGACCCGGCATCGAACGGCGCGGCGGTGCAGGACGCCACGGTCATGCACAACCTGGTGGAGCCGGTGGGTTCGTTGGATGATCCGTGGCTGGAAGAAGCCGCCGCACCCTACGACCCCGACCCGCCGACCGACCCGTTCGACCGGCGAACAACGCCCGATTCCGCGGACCCACAAACCGAACCCGACCAGGGCTCGGCAATGGATCCTGCCGCGTTGCGGGCACTCCGCACCCGGCTCGCGCAAATCAAGCAGGACGCCTACGCCAACCCGAGCTACTGCACCAACCCCAACGCCCAGAACGGTCAGCCCGACCCAGTCACCACAGCCGAAAGGGATAGCCAACCCGGCTCAGGCGCTCCAGGCCATCCGAACGCTCCCTCCGGCCCAGGCGGCTCAGGTCACCCAGGCAGCGCAGGCGACCCACGCAGGGCAGGCGACCCGCGCAGTCCGCGCAACCACGGCAGTCCAGATGACCCCGGCAGCCCAGGCGAGCTCGCGCGCCCGGGGGCTCCAGCACGACCTGACGGCGGGACCAGGGGACAGGCCCGTCCGCGACCGACGCGTGCAGGACAGGTACGCCCCGGACAAACCGAGGTCGTCGTACACCTCACCGACCACACCCTGGCCAACGGCACCGGCGTACTCCGCGCCGAAACCGTCGGACCACTGCTCGCGACGCAACTGACCGAACTCATCGGCTACGGTCCCTACACCGTCAAGCCGGTGATCGACCTGAACGATGCGGTGAGCGTCGATGCGTACGAGATTCCCACCCGGATCCGCGAGCGCGTCAGACTCATCCACCCAGTCGAACTCTTCCCGTACGGCACCCGCGAGACCACCAACACGATCGATCTCGACCACATCCAGCCGTACGACCCGCACGGGCCCACTGGGCAGACGAGTACGACGAATCTCGCGCCTCTCGGCCGCTTCGGGCACCGAGTGAAGACCCACGCGCGTGGATGGAGTGTGCGCCGGATCGACGACAGGACACTCGAATGGAGGACGCCCCACGGGTTCACGTTCCAGGTCGACCCCACCGGCACCCACCGAGTCGATCCGTGACCCGCCGCGATCCCCACTGAGTCACCGCGCAGACATGGGCCGGGCACGGAGTGGCTGCGGCAGCTGGTTGCCAACGACTGCTCACCGCACACCGTGCGGGCGTTCGCGATGTCGCTGCTGCGGTTCTGCGGTTCTGATGGGCGACGGAGTGCCGATGGGATCAGGCGTCGGAGAGGGTGGTCCGCGACTTCGTGTTGTGGGCACGCGCCCGGATCGTCCTCGCAAGCATGGTCTTTGTTCTGACTACGGTGGGCCTTTCCGGCTCCCTGACATAGGAGAACTCGTGACGCTGCCAGCCCCCGTCCAGGACCTGTGCGACCGTTTCCTGCTGCTGGCCGAGCAGGCATTCCCCGCAGGGCTGCTGACCGGGCTCTATCTCCATGGCGGGGTGGCCTTCGGCGAGTGGGCGCCTCGGGAGTCCGACGTCGACTTCCTCGCTACGCTCGCCCACCGGCCTGAGCCAGCGGAGGTGGAGGCGCTGCGGGGCATCCACGCACAGATGGTGGCATCCTCCTCGATCCGGTTCGACGGGCCGCACCTGCTCGCCGCCGACCTGGCATGCGACCCGCGCACGGTGCCTCCGGTGCCGGAGGTGATCTCCACCAGGAAACTCGAGATTCTCGCCTCGCCCTCGCGGATGATCACGTGGCACGAACTGGCCCAGGCCGGGATCACGGTCACCGGCCCAGAGCTGTCCACTCTTCAAATATGGACCGACAAGCAGGCGCTGCATGACTACACCGTGGACAACCTCGACACCTACTGGCGCCGCAACGCCGAAGGCCTGGCCCGGACAACCCCCGCCGACCTCCCAACGGATCAGCGCGAACGCGACTATCTGCTCACGCACTGCATCCTCGCCTCCGTGCGTCTGCACCATCTCCTGGTGACCGGCGAGATGACCGCGAAGTCGCGCGCCGGCCGCTGGGCACTGACCCACTACGACGAGCGCTGGCGCCGGGTACTGACCGAGGGCCTACGCCTGCGCGACGCCAGCGGTGCTTCCGGCTACGCCGACCAGGCCGACCTGCTCGGGGACGTCCGGGACTTCCTGGCGCACGTTGTGGAGACCGCGACTGGCAGGCCTGTGGCCCCGACCAACGCCTGATGACCATCCATCTGATTCGCGACGGCGAGGAGGCGCGCTCGATCGCCTTGCGATGTCGGGCCGAGCGGGGCAGCAGATGCTCGCGGTCCATTTTCGAGGTGGTGCGGGTCGCGATCCGGCACTCATTGAACGGAGCGTCGTGGGCAGCCTCGACGGCCATCGCGAGAGTGGTCTTGCTGAGCGCGGCGAGGTCGATGGCGACCTGCTGGCCGGGGTTGTGCCAGCCACGAACCCCAACCCCAGATCCATCAGACGCGCCGTAGTCCGGATAAGGCGCACGCCTCACGTGGCGGGGTTGTGTGCGGCTTCTAGGTCGGTTGTAGGAGGCGGGTGATGGTTGTGTGGAGGGTCTTGTTGGCGGTTCGGGTGGTGAGGCGGCCGGTGGCTACGGATTCGCCGGCGGCGTGGCCGAGGGCGATGAGGGTGGTGACCAGCCAGTGGGCGGGGAGGTCGCGGGTGATCTCGCCGGCGCGTTGACCGCGGCGGATCAGGCGCTCTAGGCGGTCCGCGACGGGGTCGTGGCGCTCGTCGTGGGTACCGGGCTGTGGCGTGTTGGGGGTGCCGGTGGGCGGTAGGTGTAGCAGGAGCGGGTGGCGTTCGAACGTTCGCCATGCCAGGTCGATCAGGCGCAGGACGTTGCCGAGTGCGGGTCCTTGATCGAGGTCGAGGGCGTCGATCGCTTCCAGTGTCTCGGCGGTGAGTTCGTCGAGGGCTGCGTTCAGCAGTACGTCGCGGGACGAGAAGTGTGCGTACACGGTCTGTCTGGTGACGTGGGCCGCCTCGGCGATCCGTTCCAGGCTCGCGTCGGGCTGCTCGTCGAGGAGGACGATCGCGGCCGCCAGGATCGCAGTCCGGCTCCGGTCAGCGTCCGCGCGGCGGCGCCGGCGTCGTACCGGCTTGTTCTCTGACACCTTGTCAAGGTTAGTGGATCTGCTTATCTTTGACGGTATGTCAGATTTAAGCGCACGGAAGTTCGTCGCGGACTTCTTCGAGTCGTTCACCCGAGAGGTCGTCGCGGGCGGCGACGCGGCGGCGATCGTCGATCGGTATTACACGCCTGATATCGAGCAGATCGCCGACGGCATCACGCTCGACCGGCAGCGGCTGATCGACCACCTCCGACCGGTGCGGAAGAACGTGGTGTCCTGCTCGTACGACGTGCACGAGGCGATCCGTACGAGCGACCGGGTGGCTGCGCGGTTCACGATCCACGCGGAGCTGCGGCGCGGGCGGAAGATCGCGACCGAGGTGTACCTGTTCGGCGAGCTGGCGCCGGACGGCCGAATGCGCCGTACGACGCAGGCGACCCGCGATGTGAGTGCGTCATGACGACGTTCCGGGTGCTGGGGATGACTTGCAGCCACTGCGTGGGGTTCGTCACCGAGGAGCTCGAGACGCTGCCCGGTGTCGAGTCGGTGCGAGTGGATCTGCCGACCGGAATGGTTGCCCTGGTCACCGATCGGCCCGTCGACCCGGCCGAGATTCGTACGGCGGTGGAGGCGGCCGGTTATGAGGTCGAGGGGTGACGCGAGGCCGGGCTGTCGGGTGAGCCGTCAGCGGCCTCGATCACCCCTCGGTGTCAGCGGACGGTGAAGCCGGCCTTGCGGAAGGCGTCGGCGAGGGAGGTCTCGTCCATCGGGGTCTCGGTCTGGTTGCCACGACCACCGGTTCCCCGGTTGCCACCACGACCACCCTGACCACCCTGACCGCCCGAGCCGCCAGGACCACGGCCCTGGCCTCCGGACCCGCCCGGCCCGCGGCCCTGACCGCCTTGTCCGCCGGGCCCACGCCCACGACCGCCGCCCTGACCACCCTGACCGCCCTGACCGCCACCTTGGCCGCTTTGTCCTCGGCCCTGGCCGCCGGCCTGGCGTCCGCCTGAGCCGAGTTCGTCGTCCAGGCGCAGGGTGAGGGAGATCCGCTGGCGCGGGATGTCGACCTCGAGCACCTTCACCATCACGATGTCGCCCGGCTTGACCACCTCGCGCGGGTCCTTCACGAAGGTCTTCGACAGCGCCGACACGTGCGCCAGCCCGTCCTGGTGCACACCGATGTCGATGAACGCACCGAACGCGGCCACGTTCGTGACCTGGCCCTCCAGCTTCATCCCCGGCTTCAGGTCCGCGATCTTGTCCACACCCTCCGCGAACACCGCGGTCTTGAAGGCGGGCCGCGGGTCCCGGCCGGGCTTCTCCAGCTCGGCCAGGATGTCGGTCACCGTCGGCAGGCCGAACATGTCGTCGACGAAGTCCGCCGCCTTCAGCCGCTTGAGCTCCGCCGACCCGATCAGCGCCTTCAAGTCCGTGCTCGTCGCGTCGAGGATTCGCCGTACGACGGGATACGACTCCGGGTGCACGCTGGACGCGTCGAGCGGGTCGTCGCCGTCGGGGATCCGGAGGAACCCGGCCGCCTGCTCGAACGCCTTCGGCCCGAGGCGTGCCACGTCCTTCAGCGCCGTACGTGACGCGAACGGGCCGTTGACGTCGCGGTGCTGGACGATGTTGTCCGCCAGGCCGGGCGTGATGCCGGAGACCCGGGTGAGCAGCGGCGCGGACGCCGTGTTCAGGTCGACGCCGACCGCGTTCACGCAGTCCTCGACGACCGCGTCGAGCGAGCGGGACAGGGAGTTCTCGGCGAGGTCGTGCTGGTACTGGCCGACGCCGATCGACTTCGGGTCGATCTTCACCAGCTCGGCCAGCGGGTCCTGCAGGCGGCGCGCGATCGAGACCGCGCCGCGCAGCGAGACGTCCATCCCGGGCAGTTCCTGCGACGCGAACGCCGACGCGGAGTAGACAGACGCGCCGGCCTCGGACACGACGGCCTTGGTGAGCTTGAGCTCCGGGTGCTTGGCGATCAGCTCGGCCGCCAGCTTGTCCGTCTCGCGCGACGCCGTACCGTTGCCGATAGCAATCAGCTGTACGTCGTGTGCTGCCGCCAGAGCGGCGAGGGTGGCGATCGACTTGTCCCACTGGTTCTGCGGGACGTGCGGATAGATCACGCCGGTGTTGACGACCTTGCCGGTCGCGTCCACGACGGCGACCTTCACGCCGGTGCGGAAGCCCGGGTCGAGGCCCATCGTGGCGCGGGTGCCGGCCGGGGCGGCCAGCAGCAGGTCGCGCAGGTTGGCCGCGAACACCCGGATCGCCTCGTCCTCGGCGACCTGCCGCAACCGCATCCGCAGGTCGATGCCGAGGTGCACCAGGATCTTCGTCCGCCAGGCCCAGCGGACCGTCTCCACCAGCCACTTGTCGGCCGGGCGGCCCTGGTTCTCCACGCCGACCTTGCGGGCGATGGTGGTCTCGTACTCCGTCGGTCCGTCGACCTCCACGCCCGCGGGCAGCGGCTCGATGGTGATCGTCAGCACGTCTTCCTTCTCGCCGCGGAACAGCGCGAGGATCCGGTGCGACGGCATCTTCGTGAACGGCTCGTCGAACTCGAAGTAGTCCGAGAACTTCGCGCCGTCGGTCTCCTTGCCCTCACGGACCGCGGACGCCAGCCGGCCCTGCTCCCAGAGCCGCTCGCGCAGCGAGCCGATCAGGTCGGCGTCCTCGGCGAACCGCTCGACGAGGATCGCCCGGGCGCCGTCGAGGGCGGCCTGCGGGTCGGGTACGTCGGCGTTCACGAACACCGCGGCGGCGGCGATCGGCTCGATGTCCGGGTCGGCCATCAGCCCGTCGGCGAGCGGCTCGAGGCCGTTCTCGCGGGCGATCATCGCCTTGGTACGGCGCTTGGGCTTGAACGGGAGGTAGATGTCCTCGAGCCGCGACTTGGTGTCGGCCTCCAGGATCGACGCCTTCAGCGCGTCGTCGAGCTTGCCCTGGCTCTCGATCGAGTCGAGCACGGTCTGCCGGCGCTCCTCGAGCTCCCGCAGGTACCGCAGGCGCTCCTCGAGGGTGCGCAGCTGGGCATCGTCCAGCATCCCGGTGACCTCTTTGCGGTACCGCGCGATGAACGGGACCGTCGACCCCTCGTCCAGCAGCGCCACCGCTGCCCGCACCTGGTTCTCTCCGACTTCCAGCTCTTCGGCGATCCGCTGCTCGACCGACTGCACCACTGTCCGATTCCCCTCTACCGACAACACCCGGCGAGCGTTCTGCCACCCTGCCGGACCCACATCCTTCCCCATCCCGCCCTCACTCCGAAACTCGATCCCCCACCCTGTGGACAACCGCGGTACGGCGAACTCCCCGCGGCCGGTGTGGTCGCGGGGAGTTCGGTGGGTGGGTCAGGCGGCTTCGCAGACGAGTTCGTCAGAGGCGGCGGTGTCGGCGGTCGGCTGCTTGGCGGGGCGCATCACGGTGACGGCGATGGCGACTGCGGCGGCGACGATCACGGCGGCGATGGCGAAGGACAAGTGGTAGCCGTCGGTCAGAGCGTCCAGGGCGGGCTTGGTGTCGGCGACCGAGGCGGTGCGGGTCGCGGACAGCGTGGCCAGGACGGCCAGGCCGAGGGCGGCGCCGACCTCACCCATGGTGCCGATGAGGCCGGAAGCCAGACCGGCGTCCTCGGGCTTCACGTCCGACATCGACAGGCCCATCAGAGCCGGGAAGCAGATGCCGCCGCCCAGACCCAGCAGCAACAGCACCGGCAGGACGTGGACGACGTAGCTGCCACCGACGGGAGCCTGCGTGAACAGGGCCAGTCCGACGACGATCAGCGACAGCCCGACGATCAGCGGGCGGCGCGGACCGAAGCGCATGACCAGCTTCTCGGAGTACTTCACCGACAGCAGCCCCATCACCACGGTGGTCGGCAGGAACGCCAGTCCGATCTCCAGAGCGTCGTACCCGAGCACGCGCTGCAGGTACAGCGAGCCGAGGAAGAAGATGCCGAACATCCCGGAGGCGGACAGTGCCTGGACCAGGTTGGCGCCGGTCAGGGTGCGGGAGCGGAAGATCCGCAGCGGTACCAGCGGGATGGCGGCGGTCGCCTCGCGGACGATGAATCCGGCCAGCAGCACCAGCGTCACCGCAGCCAGCACCAGGGTCCGCGGGGCGGTCCAGCCGAGCTCAGCAGCCGGCTTGACGATGGTGAACACGCCGACCATCAGTGCCGCGGTGATCAGCACCGCACCCGGTACGTCGGTGCCCTTGCCGATCCCCAGGCCCTTGTCCTTCTCGATCTGCTTGACGGCCAGTACGACGGTCAGCACGCCGATCGGCAGGTTCACGAAGAAGATCCAGTGCCAGCTGATCGCCTGTGTCAGTACGCCGCCTGCCAGCAGGCCGATCGACCCACCGGCCGACGCGACGAACGCGTACATGCCGATCGCCTTGGCCTGCTCCCGCGGCTCGGGGAACAGCGTCACGATCATGCCCAGGATCACTGCGGAGGTCAGTGCGCCGCCGACGCCCTGGATGAACCGGGCGATGACGAGCACCTCCTGCGACCCAGCCAGACCGCAGAGCACAGAGGCGGCGGTGAAAACAACCAGTCCGGCGACGAAGACGTTCCGCCGTCCGAGGAGGTCGCCGAGCCGGCCGGCCAGCAGCAGGAGGCCGCCGAACGCGATCAGGTAGGCGTTCACCACCCATGCGAGGGAGGAGCTTGTGAAGCCCAGGTCGTCCTGGATGGCCGGCAGGGCCACGTTCACCACGGTCACGTCGAGCACGATCATCAACATGCCCGCGCAGAGGGTGTAGAGCGCCAGCCAGCGCGAGCGGCCGCCCTGCGCAGCCGGCGTAGTCGCCAGGGTTTCGGTCGTCGCGTACATTCCGGTTCTCCTTGGGTTCGTTGTAGTGGCCTTACACCTCTACGTCGAACCAGGAGGGGTCAGATTGACACGTCTTCAGAAGTTTTTTCTCGAGGCGGCCGGGACAGCGCGTACGCCGTGAGTGCCGGGACCAGTCCGGACCCGACCAGAAGCAGTGTCGGCACCACGGACGACAGCGCGAACCAGGTGAGCAGTACGACGACCCCGCCGGCTACTGGGAGTGGTCGGCGCAGCAGGAACAGGTTGGCGGACCGGAACAGCGACTTGACCGTGGAGGTCTCCGGAGCCGCGGCCAGGATCGCCAGTCCGCTCAGGTACAGCCCCAGGATCATTCCGGTGAGCGGGACCAGGACGGCGAGCGCGAAGATCCGCGCCGGACCGTCCGAGTTCGCCCAGAACGAGAGGCCGAACGCCAGCATCACCGCGCCGACCCACAGGCCGAACGCGGGCAGCCAGAACTGCTTCATCGCCCAGCGGAACTCCCGGAAGAACCGCCGCATCAGCTTCGGCTTCTCCTGGCTGATCGCGTCCGGCAGCACCCGCTGCATCGCGAACGCGGCCGGGAACAGTGTCAGGATGCCCAGGCTGATCACCACGAAGACCAGTTGCAGCATCAGCAGGTCGCCGACGACCGCGAGCCTCGACAGCACGCTGCTCGTCCGGTTGGCCTTCTCCACCGATCGTCTCCTCGTTCCGTACGGGCGGGTCCTGATCGTATGATCACGAACAATCACGTAGAGACCAGGGGGCTGCATGCTTGCACAGGAGCGCCACGAGCTGATCCTGCGTAGCCTGCGCCGGCACGGCCGGCTGCGGGTGGCCGACCTGGTCGCCGAGCTGGGCGTCTCCGCGATCACAGTACGCCGGGACCTGGCCGAACTGGACTCAGCCGGTCTGCTCCGCCGGGTGCACGGCGGCGCGATCGGCACCGGGACGGCCGACCAGGGGACGCACGGGAGCCGCCTGACGATCGGCATCGTCGTACCGAGCGCGGCGTCGTACTACTCCGACGTGATCCGCGGCGCCGAGGCGATGGCCGACCGGTACGGCGCGCGCCTGGTCCTCGGCGTCTCCGGGTACGACGTGGCGACCGAGCGTGAGCGGCTCGACAAGGTGCTCGGGATCGGGGTCGCCGGCCTGCTGATCAGCACCGCGCTCGGCGACGGCGACGCGGACCGGCTCGACGCGCGGCTGGACGACATCGACGTACCGGTCGTGCTGATGGAGCGCGCGTTCGGGTTCCCGCAGGTGGCCCGCGAGTACGACCACGTCCGCACCGATCACGCGTACGGCGCGATGCTGGCGCTGCGGCACTTCGTGGCGCTCGGGCATCGCCGGATCGCGATCAACCTGCAGGCCACGGTCACGGCGTACTGGCTGCGCCGGGGGATCGAGTCGGCCGCGAAGGCGCTCGGCGTCGAGGTGTTCCTCTCGCCGGTCGACCTGCCGATGCGCGGGGACGATCCCGGCGCGATCGCGCAGCTGGACGCGTTCCTCGCCGAGTGCGAGTCGTTCGGGAGTCGCGCCGTACTGGTCCACTCCGACGAGCACGGCGCCCGCCTGGTCGAGCGCGCGATGGAGCGCGGCCTCCGCGTGCCCGAGGACCTGGCCGTCATCGCCTACAACGACGTCACCGCCGCGCTGGCCGTCGTCCCGCTCACCGCGGTCTGCCCGCCGCGGCGCGCTCTCGGCGAAACCGCCTGCGACCTGCTGCTCCGCAAGATCCAGTCGCCGGCGACACCCGTGCAGCACCTCAGCCTGCTGCCCACGCTCAACATCCGTACCTCCTGCGGGACCGCGACGACGGAACAGAACCTCTCCGTGTTCCGGTTCTGATCGAATGTGATCATTCGAGCGCCAAGGTATTGACGAGGAAAGCCCTTTCCCATACTTTCGCTGCACTTGGGGTCGCGGGCCCCGGCTGAACAAGTCAGCGAAGGAGTTCCCCTGTGAGACGTGGAGTGGGACTGACCCTGCTGGCCGCATCGCTCAGCGTGCTGGTCAGCAGTTGTGGCAACGGGGTGATCGACAAGAGCACCGACGGCGTACCCCCGGCCGAGGCGACCGGGACCTTGCGGGTGCTGCTGCCGTCGTTCCCGCCCAGTACCAAGGGCAAGGAGGCGTTCCAGAAGGTCGTCGACGACTTCCACAAGACCTATCCGAAGATGAAGGTCGAGCCGGACTTCGCGACGTACAAGAACCTGAACGAGAAGATGTCGACCTCGATCGCCGCGGGCATCCCGTACGACGTGATGGTCACCGGCGTCGGCTGGGTCCAGCCGTTCGCGTCGAAGAACATCTTCGAGGACCTCGGCAAGTACGGCGTGACACCGGACGTCATCAAGGAGAAGAGCACGCCGGCGCTGATCCCGGCGGTGACGTACGACAAGAAGCTGTACGCGTACCCGCTGATCGCGGACGCCCGTGCGGTCGCGCTGCGCAAGAGTGCCTTCATCGAAGCCGGCCTGGACCCGTCGAAGCCGCCGAAGTCGCTCGCCGAGCTCAAGGTCGCGGCCGAGAAGCTCACCAAGCGGGACAAGGACGGCAACATCACCCGCAGCGGGTTCGACCTCGCGTCGGCGACCGGCTTCCGCCAGTCGTTCACCACCTTCCTGGCCTCGACCGGTACGCCGCTCTACGTCGGCGGCGAGCCGAACTTCGACAACAAGGCAGGCCTGGACACGCTGCTCTGGATCAAGTCGATGATCAACAACGTCCAGCCGTACGGCCAGACGAACGCCGCCCAGCAACCGCTCGTGCTCACTGGTGAGGCCGCGATGGGCATCGTGAACGGCGGCGTCGACTGCTCCGCCGAAGGCATCGGGCAGAAGAACTGCGACGACCTGGAGTTCTTCCGCTTCGACAGCGGCAAGGAGATCGAGTACGTCGGTGGCGACCTGGCGTCGATCGGGTCGCGCAGCCGGCACAAGGACGCGGCCTGGGGCTTCATCCAGACGCTGACCAAGCCGACCACGCTGGACGCGGTCGCCAAGCTGAACAAGAAGATCCCGGCCTACAAGGACGCGAGCAACTCGCCCCAGGCGAAGTCGAACCCGTTGAGCCAGTTCGTGGCCGACGGCCTGGTCTACGCGGTCAACGAGAACGAAGTGCCGGCCAACTGGCTCGAGATGCGCGGCAACTTCGACATCCAGCTCACCCAGGCGGTCCTCGGACAGAAGGACCCCGCCAAGGTGCTGCACAACCTGGCAGGACAGTCGCGATGAGTACAACTCTTGAACGTCCAGCACTCGGCACGCCCCGGAAGGTGTCTGCGTCCAAGGAGAGCCGGACCCTGCTGAAGAGCCAGGTCCGGACCGGTTGGGCGCTGCTCACGCCGGCGCTGCTGCACTCCGGCATCTTCATCGTGATCCCGGTGGTCGCGGTCCTCGTCCTCAGCCTGACCAACTACAGCTTCGGTGACACCTGGGCCTGGGTCGGGTTCGGCAACTACGGCGACCTGTTCCGCGACGTCGACTTCCAGGCGTCGTTGTGGCACACGGTGCTCTACGCGATCGTGGTGATCCCGATCTCGATGGCGATCTCGCTCGCGGTCGCGATCGGGCTGAACCAGAAGATCCGGGGCCTGAGCTTCTTCCGGACCGCGTTCTACATCCCGACCGTCACCGCGACGGTCGCGGTGGCGACCATCTGGCTGTGGATCTACAACCCGGGCTCCGGGTTGGCGAACGGGTTCCTCAGCCTGTTCGGATTCGCGCCGAACCGTTGGCTGGCCGACCCGGCGACCGCGCTGCCGTCGCTGATGGTGGTCGGTATCTGGCAGGGGCTCGGGACCAAGGTGATCATCTACCTGGCCGCGCTGCAGGGCGTCTCCCGCGACCTGCTCGAGTCGTCCGAGATCGACGGCGCCGGCCGCTGGCAGAAGTTCGCGAACGTGACCTGGCCGGCGATCGGCCCGGTGCAGTTCTTCGTCCTGATCACGTCGATCGTGGGCACCTTCCAGGTGTTCGACCTGGTCTACGTGATGACGCAGGGCGGTCCCGGGTCGGAGACGCGCGTACTCGTGATGGACATCTATCAGAACGCGTTCCAGGACCTGAAACTCGGCTACGCGTCCGCCGAGACCGTGATCATGATGATCGTGATCGCGCTGTTCATCGGGGTCGGGCGCCTGCTCCAGAAGGCGGATGCCAATGACTAGCGCTACGTTGCCGGCGATCGGTTCCGGAAAGCCGTCGGCACTCCGGCCGGGCCGGATCGCGTTGTACGTCGTCCTGACGGTCGGCGCGGTTCTGATGATCACGCCGTTCGTCTGGATGCTGCTGACCGCGTTCAAGAGCAACCTGGAGATCGCGAAGTTCGGCTGGCTGCCCAGCGAACTGCGCTGGCGCAACTTCAGCGAGGCGATGCAGACCGCGCCGTTCCTGCGGTACTTCCGCAACAGCCTGTTCATCGCGGTCGGTGAGACCGCGTTCACCCTCGTGGTGTGCACGATGGCCGGCTACGCACTGGCGAAGCTGCCGCTGCGCGGGGCGAAGTCGCTGCTGAACTACTTCATCGTGCTGCTGCTGGTGCCGTTCCAGATCATCCTGGTGCCGCTGTTCCTGATCGTGAAGTCGATCCCGCTGTTCGGCGGCAACAACATCATCGGCCAGGGCGGGATCGGCTGGCTGAACTCGTGGTGGGGCCTGATCATCCCGCTCGGCGCGGCGCCGCTGTTCACCTTCCTGGCCCGGCAGTTCTACGTCTCGCTGCCGGACGAGCTGGCGCAGGCGGCCCGGGTGGACGGGCTCGGGGAGTTCGGCATCTTCCTGCGGATCATGACGCCGCTGATCAAGCCGGCCTTGATCACGATCGCGGTGTTCCAGATCGAGGCGGCCTGGAACGGGTTCCTCTGGCCGCTGATGATCACCACGTCCGACTCGATGCGGCCGCTGCAACTGGGGCTGGCGATCTTCTCCCAGAACCCGGCGGAGATCCAGTGGCCGTACCTGATGGCCGGTACGGCGCTCGCGACGCTGCCGATGATCGTGCTGTTCGTGTTCGCCCAGAAGCGGTTCGTCGAAGGAATGGCGAACGTGGGGATCAAGGGCTAGCGACGGAGCACACTGCAGATCCTCGAACAGGTGCTCACCCCGCCCCGGGTGAGCACCTGCGAGGCCCCCTCCACATGCGGTGGTCCCGAAGAAACACCGGAACTTCCCACTAGGTCCCCCCTGCTGGGTCGTTCACCCGTTTATCGGCGGAGTGTGCCGTCCGTTACAGCATTCGTGAGGATTTTTCGTCGGTTCCCGAAATGCTTTCCCGAACACGGGGGGAAGCACGACGTTCAGCGTGTGCACAGCGACGGTCTGTACACAATCAGTGCACATGGCTGTGGACGACGTACCGGACGATCGGCTCGAGGTCCGTCGTACCGAGAAGTTCCAGGGCGTTGGTGGCGCGGAGCGTGGCCAGGCCGTGGAGGTTTGTCCACAGGGCGGTGGCGCGAAGGTCGGCGTCCTGTGGATGAATCCGGGCGACGAGGTCGACGAAGTTCTGGAACAGCGGGAGTGACGTCGCGCGAAGGTTGCCGCCGGCTCCGGCCAGGAGGTCGTGGCGGAAGATCAGGTCGAACATGCCGGGGCGATCGGCGGCGAACTGCAGGTAGTTTTTGGCAGCCGCTACCAATTGTTCTTCGGGCGGTCCGTCGGTCGTCTTGATCCGGGCCGCGAGATCCTGCAGTCCGGTGGCCGCGATCGCGGCCAGCAGCGAGTCGTGGGTGGGGAAGTAGCGCCGCGGTGCGCCGTGCGAGACGCCCGTACGGCGAGCGATCGCGCGCAGCGTGAGGTCGGCGAGGCCGTCCTCCTCGAGGAGTTCGACCCCGGCCTGGACGAGCCGGTCGGGCAGGGACACGTACGGTAGTATTCCCGACGTGACTGCCGGGTCGGCTTCTAGCCATTACCGAGTTGGGTCCCCGGCTGCGTTCTGAGCGCCGCGCGGGCCCCGCCCGCTTCTCTGATGTCTGCAAACCCCCGTTTTCACGACACCAGAGAGAAGCGAATCCTGAACGATTTCACTGCACAACTCATTGCGGAGTTCAAGGCGAACGACGGCCGGGTCGGCGGTCCTTTCGAGAACTCCAGGTTGTTGCTCCTGACAACCACCGGCGCGCGGACCGGGCAAGCGCGCACCGCGATCCTCGGCTACTACCCGGACGGTGACCGCGTCCTCGTCGTCGGCTCGGCCGGCGGCAGCCCGAAGCACCCGGACTGGTACCACAACCTGCTCGCGCATCCGAAGGTCAGCGTCGACCTCGGGCTCTTCGAGCATCCGGCAACGGCCGTCGTACTGCGTGGCGCCGAGCGCGACGAGGTCTTCGCCCGCCTCGTCGAGGCCGAGCCGGGGTGGGGCGAGTACCAGAAGAAGACGACGCGGACCATCCCGGTGGTGGCGCTCGTCCAGGAACCGGGGCCACCTGCACGCGGGTCTTTTGCTGAGATGTTGAAGAACATCCACGCGGCGTTCCGGCGAGAGTTGGCCCTGATCCGGCACGAGATCGCGACGTCCGGGAAACTGGGCGCGCAACTCCGCATCAACTGCCTGACCATGTGCCAGGGCCTGCACTACCACCACACCGGCGAGTCGACCGGGCTGTTCCCGGCCCTGGTCGAGCAGCACCCGGAGCTGACGGACGTGGTCGCCGTACTACAGAAGGAACACGACCAGATCGCAGTACTGCTCGCTGAGCTCGAGCAGTTGGTCGACACGAACGTCCTGGCCCAGGTGGACGAGCTGATCGCCCAGCTCAACACCCACCTGGACCGCGAAGAGGCGG
This sequence comes from uncultured Actinomycetota bacterium, assembly GCA_963822475.1. Taxonomy (GTDB): domain Bacteria; phylum Actinomycetota; class Actinomycetes; order Propionibacteriales; family Kribbellaceae; genus Kribbella. The sequence continues at coordinate 473,720 of CAWGHT010000003.1, read as the reverse complement.
CGCTCCTGCCCTACCTCTGAGGCGTGGCCGGGGCGATGCTGGGTGGATGTCGGACAAGGACGCAGTACGGACGACCTGGGCTGCCGGGGACTACGACGCGATGATGCGCCAAGAGGGTTTGTACGAGGTGGGGCCGAGGCTGGTACAGGCAGTCGGTGTTCGGTCTGGTGAGGACGTTCTCGACGTGGCTTGCGGGACCGGGAACGCGACCATCCCGGCCGCCGCGACCGGGGCGCGCGTCACCGGCCTTGACCTCACCCCGGAGATGCTGGCTCGCGCTGCTGAGCGGGCGGGCGCGTTGCCGATCGAGTGGGTGGAGGGCGATGCCGAGGAGCTGCCCTTCACCGACTCGGGCTTCGACGTGGTGCTGTCGACGTTCGGCTGTATGTTCGCGCCTCGCCACCAGGTGGTCGCGGGCGAGATCGCGCGCGTACTCCGGCCGGATGGGCGGCTCGGACTTTGTGCCTGGACGCCCGACGGCGTGATCGGGGAGTTCTTCCGGGTGGTCGGCGCGTACTTTCCACCGGAGTCCGGCGATTCGCCACTGAACTGGGGCGATTCCGATCACGTGGTGGACCTGTTCGAGGGCTCTGGGATCGAGCTGTCGTTCAGCCGCTCGGTGTCCGACATCCATCATGACTCGCCGACGGATGCCGTCGAGTGTTACGCGACGAAGTTCGGTCCGATCGTCCTGGCCCGTCAGGCGCTGGACGAGCGGTGGCCGGCGCTGCGCGACGATCTGATCGACCTCTTCACGCGTGCGAATACGTCAGGCTCCACGCGGGTCGTCGTACCGGCCGAGTACCTGGTCATCCGCGGCCGGGCGGCGGGCGAGTAGCGCGTAAGAATTGGGGAGTCGGCCGGACCATGCTGCCGCGTTCATGTCGTCTTGGGGGCGCCAGAACGGTTCGGCGTACTCCTCGAGGGCCTGGAGGTGTAGGCCGGCTTTGGTGATCGCGGTGACGATCTGTCCGAGGTTCCATTGCCATTCGCGGGCGCCGTTGCCGGGGAACGTGTCGTTGATGTGCGAGTCGGCGAAGTAGCTGCGGTCCGGGCGGATCCGCGGCTCGTCTTCGTCCCAGGTCCAGAGCGGTACGGCCGGGTGGGCCTCGTACACGAAGAGGTGTCCACCCGGCCGCATCACGCGCGCTGCATCGCGCGCCCACGCGTCGATGTCGCGCATCCAGATCAGCGCGCCTTTACCCGTGTACACGAGGTCGACGGACGCGTCCCGCACCGGTACGCCGGGGACCTCGGCCACGACGTACCGACACGCCATCCCAAGCTCTGTCGCCCTCCGCTGCGCCGCGCCCGCTGCCACCGAGCTGTAGTCCACGCCCACAACGCTCTTGGCCCCCGCCTTCACCAGCGCGACGTCATCCAGCCCATGCCCACTCTGAAAGTGCACCACCACCGGTGAATCTGCCAGCACCGGCCCCAACAACGCACGCTCCCGAGCGAACAACCGACCGTCCCCCCGAGCCTCCTCAAGCAGCTCGTCATACTCCCGAACATGCTTCGCAGAAGCCCGCTCCCAAACAACCCGATTACCCGCCACCACCTCGTCCATACCCACAGTCAGCCCGATCCGAGCTCTTCCAGCAACCGCATATCGTGCAGATCCACCGGCCTCAGCTGGTAGCCCTGGTGCGACTGGAGTTGCGCACTGATCGGCATGCACCGCACCAACCGCCCACCGATCCGCCCCTCGACAGCAGGCGCGATGAGGTACTTGTTCCCGTCGAAGTCGAGCTGCTCGGTCCCGCCGCCGGCGACCGGCGTACTCGGATGCAGGTCCACCCGGTGCCCTTCGGTCGCATGGGTCAGCTGCACCGTGACCTGCACGAACCGCGCATCCGTCACGCCGTACCCCAGCTCTTCCAGCACGTCCACGACCTGACCCAGCTGTGGCCTGACCACACCCAGGTCCAGGTCCCCGTGCGGCCGCGTCTGCCGCCCGACCAACGCATCCACGCCCCAACCGCCGTCCACCCAGACATCCAGTGGCTCCAGTGCGTCGAGAAGTTGCAGAACCCGTTCCGGCGTCACCGCGCGCCTTCCTTTCAAGGGCTTCCGGCACTTTCACTCGTTGTGAAGGACCTCGGCGATCGTGGCGCGGGCGGCAGTGCGGGCCGGGAAGTAGGCGCCGGCCGCGGCGATCACAATGCCGGCGAGGACCAGCAGGGCGAGCAGGCCCGCAGGGTATACCTCGAGCATGAAGTCCGGCAGTTCAATTTGGGCTCCGTTGGCCATGGCGGGCACGACCAGGCGGTGGGCGAGGATGCCGATCGGGATGCCCAGGAGGCCGCCGACGGCTCCTAGGGCGATCATCGACGTCACGACCATCAGGGTGACCTGGGCGGGCGTCATGCCGATCGACTTGAGCATGCCCAGGTCGCGGCGGCGTTCGCGGGTGTTGAGTACGACGGTGTTGAACACGCCGAGCGCGGCAACGGTCCCCAGCATCAGCGTGAGCAGTACGACGGTTGCGAGTACGACGGCCACGAATGTGCCGGCGTCCTGACCCTCCCCCTCCTGCAGCCCGGAGTCCTTGGCCTGCACTGCGCTGACCACCGCGTCCAGGTCCGTCCCGGGCTTCACGTTGAGCTCGTAGAAGTTGGCCCGCAGGTCCGGTGCGATCAGCGCGAGAGTCGCCCAGTTGGACAGCACCTCGTCGCCGGAGTTGTACATCGCCTTCCCGACGATCTGCGCCCGTACTCGCTTGTCTTTCGACTGCAGTGTGATCGTGTCGCCGACGGCCAGACCGCGTTGTTTCAGGAAGCGTTCCGACACCACCACCTGTCCCGGACCGTCGAACCAGCGCCCGGCGAGCATCCGGTAGCCGATCTGATCGAAGTCCCCGCGGTAGAACGACACGCGGAGGTCCGCCTGCGTACCAGCCAGCCGCATCTCTAGGTCCGCCATCGCCGCCACCGACGTGACGCCAGGTGCAGAACGCAGTACGGCCTCGTCCTCGGCATCGGTCAGCTTCGCACCAGGTGGCGCATTCGGTCCTTCTGGCCCGGAGCCGTTCGGACCGGCGAAGATCGTGAGGTCAACAGCACCGGCCCGACTAGCTGCGGTCTGGTACGTCGTCAGCGACTTCCCCAGGCCCACGGCCAACGTCACGCTGGTGACACCGAGCACCACAGCCGCCAGAGTCAACGCCGTACGCCCAGGACGAGCGAACGGCAGTCCCAGCCCCAGACTGACCGACCGAGGCAGCCGGGTCCCGCTCAGCCACCGCTGGACCCGCAGACCTCTTCCGGCCCGCGGTGCGCTCCCAGCACTGATCGCCTGCGCTGCCGACAGGCTCCTAGCCCTTAGCGCCGGCAGGAACGCGGAGAGCGCAACGAGCGCGGGTACGCCGAGCAGCGTGGCTACATCGACCCAAATCGGGACGCTGGTCCCGCCGGCGCCGTAGTTCTCGAAAGCCCTTGTCAGTAGGGACGTGGCGAGTACGTTGCCTAGGACAACACCGCCGGCGCACCCGACGACAGCGGGGATCGAAATCATCCCGAGGTACACCGTCAGCACCTGTGTCGGTGTGAACCCCAGTGCCTTCAACACACCGATGTGCTTGAACCCTGCGACCACTGCACCGCTGACTACGTTCGCGACGATCAGTACGGCGACAGCGAGCCCTAGCCAGCCGAACACCATCAGGAACGGTACGAACGTGTTCGGCTGACCCGCTGTCAGCGCCCGCAGCGCCAGGTACGACTGCGTGCCGATGAGCGCATTGCTCGGCAGGCCAGCCGTCACAGCCTTCTGACCAGCTGTGACCTCCGCGTTGATGGCGGCTTGGGTGAAGCGGTAGAGCATCTGCGTCGACGTCGGATGCAGTGCGTTCAGCTGCTCCGGCGTGACCCACGCATCGGCCGACTGGCTCACGCTGTACGCGAACCCGACGATGGTGAGCGTCTGACCGCCGGCTGCGATCGTCCCGTTCAGCTGCGGCGCACCGCGGCCGCTGGACTCGGTCGGGTTCCGGTTGAGCACGATCTCGCCGGGCTTGCTCGCCCAGCGGCCTTTCCAGACGTTGAGCCGGTCGACAGCGCCACCGGGATCCGCACGCCCCACAGTCACCAGTGACCCCATCATCTGGGGTTGAGCGAGGTCGAGCGTGGCCTGCGGGAACGGTCCGCCGACAGCCGCCGCACTCCGCGCCGCCTCTGTCAGCTGCGCATCAGTCACCTTGCTGCGGTCGTACGACGCAGTCAGCTGCGAACCGCTCTGCTTTGCGTACGCACGGTCGAACGGACCGCTCGACGCAGCCAGTAGACCTAGTGCGACGACGATCATCGTGGTGGAGAGCAGCACGACCACACCGATCACCACGGTTTGCACACGGCGCCGTCGTACGGCTGCCCGCGCTACAGGCCAGACCGCGCTCACGCCGTACGCTCCAGGCTGCGTTCGCCGGCGATCTGCCCGTCGACGAAGTCGATGACCCGGCTGGCGCAGCGTGTCGCGAGCTGCTGGTCGTGCGTCACCAGCAGGAGCGTCTGGCCGATCTGGTTGAGGTCCAGGAGCAGGTCCATCACCTGCTCGCCGGCACGAGTGTCGAGAGCACCTGTCGGTTCGTCGGCCAGGAGGATGGCTGGGCGGTTCATGAGCGCCCGGGCGACCGCGACTCGTTGCCGCTCACCACCACTCAGCTGCGAGGGGTAGGTGTTGCGGCGACCGGCGATACCCAGCTCCTCGAACAGCTCGAGTGCGCGCTTCCGTGCGTGCGCGGCCGACGTACCGGTGAGCTGTGCGGCCAGTGCGACGTTGTCGAGCGCGGACAGGTCGTCCAGCAGGTTGAAGAACTGGAAGATCATCCCGATCCGACGGCGCCGGAACAGCGCCAGCCCCTTCTCGTCCAGCGTGCCCAGGTCGTCGCCGTGCACCACGACGGACCCTGACGTCGGCCGGTCCAGTCCGGCGACCATGCTGAGCAGGGTCGACTTGCCACTGCCGGACGGTCCCATCACCGCGACCGCCTCACCGGCGTGGATCTCCAGCGACACTCCATCGAGTGCGGCGGATTCGCCGTACTCCTTGCGTACGGCGGTGAGCTGTACGACTGCCTGTCCGTTGTCGTCCGTCATGCTGCTCACGCTAGGGCCGGAAGGCGACCGCTGACGTCACCCTGCCGGGCTAATGTCCGCGCGCTGTCATCCTGGGGATGTACGGCGTGCGTCTGGCGGATGATGCGCTTGGGGGAGCGGCTTTGGGACAGTGGACCTCGTGATGTGGTTCCTTGTGGCGTTGCCGGCCTTGGCCGCTGGTCTGCTCGCGTTCGTGTATCTGCGGGCGCGGCGTGCCCATACGCGAGCGCTGGAGGAGCGCGGGTGGTTGCTGGAGCGCGAACGGGAGACGGCGGCGCGCAACGCCGTCGACGCAGAGCGGGCGCGGATAGCGCACGACCTGCACGACATCGTGAGCCACAACGTCAGTGTCATGGTCATCCAGACCGGTGCGGCCCGGCAGGTGCTGGCAACCGAGCCGGAGCAGGCTGAGGCGGCTCTACTCGCAGTAGAAGCCGCAGGTCGCGACACCATGGCTGAGTTGCGCCATCTGCTCGGGTTACTCGCACCGAAGGCGGACGGCTCCGAGGACGACGCCTTGGCACCACAGCCGAGTCTGACTCGTCTGAGCGAGCTGATCGACCGCATTGCGTTCGCTGGTCTACCTGTCGAGGTACGGATCTCCGGAGACCCGTACCCGTTGCCGACCGGCGTGGATGTCACGGCGTACCGCATCATCCAGGAGGCGCTCACTAACGCCCTCAAGCACGGCGACGGCGTCAAGGCCGAGGTAACCGTCCGCTACGCGCCTCACGCACTCCGGGTCGAAATCCTCAACTCCGGCCCGAGCGTCCTGACGGGTGGCGGTCGTCCGGTGGTCGTCGACGGTGACGGCCGGGGGATTCTAGGCCTCAAACAACGCGTCGGCGTGTACGGCGGCCAACTCGACGCCCGCCGGCGCCTCGGCGGCGGCTTCCGCGTCCGCGCCAAGCTCCCGCTGGAACGCCCATGACGCACGCGCGTGGTGATCGCGGACGACCAGGCCCTGGTACGCACCGGCTTCCGAATGATCCTCAATGCCCGCGGCATCGAGGTCGTCGGCGAGGCCGCGGACGGTGCCGAAGCAGTGGACGCCGTACGACGCCTGCACCCGGACGTCATCCTGATGGACATCCGCATGCCCACGATGGACGGCCTGGAAGCCACCCGCCGCATCCTGGCCACCCCGACCGAATGCCGCGTCCTGATCCTCACGACCTTCGACCTGGACAGCTACGTGTACGCCGCCCTCGCCGCCGGCGCCAGCGGCTTCCTCCTCAAGGACGTGACCCCCGAACACCTGGCCGCAGCCGTCCGCCTCGTCACCACCGGCGACGCCCTACTGTCGCCCTCCATCACCCGCCGCCTGGTCGAGCGCTTCGCCACCCCCGCAACCGCCCAACCCGCCATCCACCGCGACCTGTCCAACCTCACCCCGCGCGAACTCGAAGTCCTCACCCTGATGGGCCAAGGCCTCTCCAACGCCGAAATAGCCACGACCCTCACCCTCAGCGAAGCCACCGTCAAAACCCACGTGGCCAGAATCTTCGCCAAGCTAACCCTCCGAGACCGCTCCCAAGCCGTAGTCCTCGCCTACGAAACCGGCCTGGTCACCCCTGGAGACCGTTAACGCTTGCCGATTGGCTTCTGAGTCAACTAGATTCGCGGCCTTCTCAATCACGGGGACGGGTCGCTATGCGTGGCGAAGCGGTATGCATTCTGTGTGCGGCGCGGGGACCTTTCCGCGGTCGCTTCACCAAGGACGATTACGGCATCGCCGAGTGCCCGGCGTGCGGCCTCGTTCAGCTTGAGCCCACGCCGACACCGGAAACCCTCCGCGCCCTGTACGAGACGGACGCGTACTTCGGCGGCGAGGGTTCCGGCTACTCGGAGTACGAGAGCCAGGAGCAGGAGTACCTCGCAACCTTCCGGGAGGACCTCCGCCGGATCGCCGAGTTCGTCCCGTCCGGCAAGGTGCTGGAGGTGGGCTGCGGCTACGGCTACTTCCTGCAGTGCGCCCTGCAGGCCGGGTACGACGCCTACGGCATCGATCTCTCACCGACTGCCGTCAAGTGGGCGTCGGAGCGGCTGCCGAACCGGGTCTTCTGCGGCTTGCTGGAGGAGGTGCCGGAGATCCAGGAGCAGCAGTACGACGTGATTTTCGGATCGCACCTCATCGAGCACCTCACCGAACCGGGCGCGTTCCTCGAGCAAGCCGGCCGCCTGCTCCGGCCGGGCGGTCTGCTCGTCCTGGTAACGCCCAACATCAGAAGCCTGCTGTCGCGGGCGTCCGGCCGACGATGGGTGTCCTACAAGATCCCCGAACACGTCAGCTACTACGACCCCCGCACAATCACAGCTCTCCTGAACCGCGCTGGTTTCTCAGTCCGCGCCGTCGACAGCGCCTACCAGTACTACGCACTCCCGTTCGTAGCCACCCGCATGCGTGAACTCCTTGACCCCGTCTCCCGCCTCATCCCACCCATCGAGCGCCTCCGCGGCCTACGCACCAGCCGAATCCGCGTCACCAGCGGCTCGATGCGAGTGGTTGCCGTCCGCTGACCCCTGTACGGGCGAGGTACGGGCAGCGATCCGACTGGGCCGGCTCATAACATCACCGGCGTCAACGGGCGGACTCGAAGAGAAGAGACAGTCAATTGAAGAAGAAGCTGAGAATCCTCACCTTGGCGGTGCTGTCCCTTGCGACAGTGCTGTCCGTGGGCGTCGTCTCGAAGGCGGAGCAGAGTGACGCGGTGTCGTACCTGGCTCAGGGAACGAACTACCAATTCCGGGACAGCGTCATCTCCTATCGCACCTTCAGCGGGAACGGCGGCGTGATCAAGCTCTCCTACTACGCTTCCTGCGACTACGGCGTGCTGTCCGCAGGCGGTTACTGGGACGTGAGACTGCAGAAGCTGGTCAACGGCGTGTGGGGCGATGCGAAACAGACGAAGGACGTCCCCTGCACCACCTACAAGACCGTAGACACTTTGTCCTTCGGGACCGTGGCCAGCGGCACCTACCGAGTCCGCTTCAACAAGGTCACCAAATCCGGTCTCGTGACAATCCACTCCTGGGGCGCCTACCGCGGCTAGCGCCTCGTTCCAGGAGCTCGGATGGGCGCTTCGCAAGCAGGACCTGCGAAGTTCGAGAAGCAGGCGACCAGGATCGCCATAGGACTCGTCATCGCGGGCTTCGTGCTCCCGTCGGTGGCAGGGGTCCTGAGGCTCCCCGAACATGAAGAAGGGCCGGACGCTGAGCGTCCGGCCCTTCCGTCGTTCTCGCCCCCAGGCTCGAAACCGCACTCTGACCTGCGGTTTCGTCGCTCCAGGAGACTGGCGGAGGATACGAGATTCGAACTCGTGAGGGGTTGCCCCCAACACGCTTTCCAAGCGTGCGCCCTAGGCCACTAGGCGAATCCTCCAAGCGGAGAGAATACCGAGGGCGCGCGGGAATCCGAAATCGGGGGCGTGTGCGAGATCAGGCGGCTAGCCGAGTAGGGCGGGGGCTAGGGCGCGCCACTGGTCGGTTGGCTGGGGGCCTGTGGTTCCGGTGATTACGTTGACGGCTACGTGGTCGGCGCCGGCGTCGAGGTGTTCGGTCAGCTTGGTCTTGATGTCTGCTGGAGTGCCCCAGGCGGCGAGTGAATCGACCATGTGGTCAGGCAGCTCAACCAGGTCGCTCTCACTGAACCCCTGCCGCTTCAAGCGAGGCGGCGTACCCAGGGATGCGTGGGAAGAAGCTGATGGTGTCCCGTGCGATCGCCCGGGCCCGGTCGGGGTCTGTCTCCAGTACGGCGAGGTGGCTGACGGCCAGGAGCTTGTCCGGTCCGAGGACCTGGCGCGCCTCGGCGGAGTACGCCGCACTGGTCAGGAACGGGTACGCGCCGGCGGATCGGTCCGCGGCGAGCTCCAGCATCCGCGGACCGAGCGCGGCGAGCAGCCGATGCTCCACAGGCACGTCCAGCTCGTCCAGGTACGCGTTGAGCGTGGCGATCGGCTTGGCGCCGTGCGCCCCACCCAGTCCGACCGTGAACCGTCCCGGAGCAGATGCCTCCAGCGCGGCGTACGTCGTACTCACGTCGACCGCGCTGTACTTCACCACCGCCAGGATCCCGCTGACGAACTTGATCGCCGTCGTCGCGCCCACCAGGTCGGTGATGGTCTGCAGCCCGGGCAGCGGCCCGCCGGACAGCCAGATCGCCGGGTACCCGAGCTCCTCGGCCGCCCGCGCCGCCGCGATGGACTCCGCACTGCTGTCGAGCCCGGTCGTGATGCCGAAGGGGCCGAATTGATGATCCGTCACGAAACAAGCTTGGCCCTCACCCCCGAGCCGCGCACCCCTGTTCGCTGAGAGCTCAGAGGACGGCGATGTCGCCGGGTGGATTTCGGACGCGGTGATGGGATCCCGTACACTCGTGGCTGGTTCCCCGCGTGGCGGTATCTCGCCCAATCCCCCCAGGGCCGGAAGGCAGCAAGGGTAAGTGAGCTCTTCCGGGTGCGCGGGGAATCCTCATGTCCGGGCACTGTTTAGGCTTGTCCTCCCGAGACAGAGGAGCGCGATGAACCCCGAGAGCCGTTACCTGCAGGAACTGATCATCGCGGAGCTCGATGTGCCCGCGGCGTTCGACGTGGACAACGAGGTCGAGCAGCGGGTGGAGTTCCTCGCCGACCGGCTCCGGCGTACCGGCGCGACGGCGTACGTGCTCGGGATCAGCGGCGGCGTCGACTCCGCCACGGCGGGCCGCCTCTGCCAGCTCGCGGTCGAGCGGGTCCGGTCGGAGGGCGGTCAGGCGACGTTCGTCGCGATGCGGCTGCCGTACGGCGTGCAGGCCGACGAGGCGGACGCGCAGCGCTCGCTCGAGTTCATCAAGCCCGACGAGACTCTCGTGGTCGACGTGAAGCCGGCCACCGATGCCATGGTCGAGGCGGTGCGGCACTCCGGCCTCGGTGACCGTGAGGACTTCCACGTCGGGAACATCAAGGCTCGTCAGCGCATGGTCGCGCAGTACCTCGTGGCCGGCGCCCGCAGCGGGCTGGTGGTCGGCACGGACCACGCCGCGGAGGCGGTGATGGGCTTCTTCACCAAGTACGGCGATGGCGCCTGCGACCTCACGCCGCTGTCCGGGCTCTCCAAGCGCCGCGTCCGCGCGGTCGGCGAGTGGCTCGGCGCGTCACCGGAGATCACCGGCAAGGTGCCGACCGCGGACCTGGAGACCGAACAACCCGGGCGTCCCGGACGAGGCCGTGCTGGGCGTCACGTACGACGAGATCGACGACTTCCTCGAGGGCCACGACGTCGACGAGAAGGCCGCGAGCACGATCATCGCGACGCACCGCCGTACGGCTCACAAGCGAGCCGTCCCCGTCGCCTTCAGCTGAGGAACTCGGTCACCAGCCGGGCGAAGAGGTCCGCCTGCTCGGCGTGCAGGAAGTGCCCGGCACCGGTCGCGTAGTGATAGGTGCCGTCCGGTACGTCGGAACGGAACAGCTCGATCTCCCGCGGGCTGGTGGCCGGGTCGTGCTCGCCCTTGATGAGGAGCGCCGGCTGGGTCAGCTGGGCGAAGTACTGCAGGACGGGCTCGACGAAGCTGGCTGACTTGGTGATCTCGCCGGAGAAATGGCCGGAGCGCTCGTGGTACTCGTCGGGGAGCTCGGTGTCCGCGGGTAGTTGAAGGTCCTGTGAGTCCGGGCCGAGGTAGATCCCCATGCGCTTGTCGCCGAGCTGGCCGAGCAACGCGATCCGCTCGTCCCACATTTGCTTGGTTGCCGGACCGGTGTGGGGCGGGAGCTCGGCTCCCGGGAGAAGTGGCAATGCGGCGCGGACGAGGCTCTCGGTGGCGAGCGCCATGTCCCAGGCGGGGTTCTCGAAGACGACCCGGGTGATCGAGTCCGGGTGCGCGACGGCGTACCGGAGCGCCAGGCGGCCGCCGTACGAATGACCAAGCAGTGACCACTGCTCGATGCCGAGTTGCTCGCGGAGCGCCTCGAAGTCGGCGATCAGGTCCTGTTCGTCGACCGGACCGGTGAGCGCGTCGGACTGCTGCACGCCGCGCTGGTCGACACCGATCAGGTGGAAGTCGCTCGGCGAGCCGGTCGCCCTGGAACGCCATGAAGTCGTACGAGCCCGCACCGGGGCCGCCGTGGACGAAGAGCAGTGGTGGCGCGTCTGTGCGTCCGCGCTGGTCGACGTACAGCCTGGTGTCGCGAACCTCCGTCAGCATGAGCGGAGCGTAGTGCCCGCCTGGTTCAGGCAGTGTGGGCGAGCTGTAGCTGGCGGACGCGGTTGGCGAGGCGGGCCAGGCGGATGGTGGCGATGTTCCGGTACGCCGGGCGGAGGACGGTCGCGAGCGGGCCGGACTGCTCGAACGTGTGGGTGACGCGGCTGTCCGCCCCGATGGTCCACGTGCCGACCTCACGGAAGCCGGGGACCTGCCAGACGATCTCGATGCGGTCCACCTCGACCACGGTGTACTGCAGCTCGCCGGAGAAGCCTGGACGCACGCGGAGCGCGTAGCGGGTCCCCGGGTTCGTCTCGCGGGGGCCGTCGATGGCGATGAACGCCTCGTTCCACTCCGGCAGGCCCAGGGCGTCCAGCAGCACCTGCCGGATCGCCGCCTGGCCGGCGTGGATGGTCTCGGTGGCCTTTTCCATGACTAGTTCTCCTGGTGGGCGAGTGCGGGACCCCGACGGCGGGCCAGGGCAGCCCCGGTCGGGAAGGCGTCGGCGAGCGAACGAAGGGTCGAGATCGTCTCGTCGAGCGCCTGGCCGGCGAGACGGTCGTCCATGGTGCGGTGCAGCCGGTTCTCCGCGGTGATGATGCGGCGGTGCAGCGCTCGGCCCTGCGGAGTCAGGCTGAGCGCGAGGTAGCGCCGGTCGATCTTGTCGATGCCGCGTTTCACCAGACCCTGCGCGACGAGCCGGTCGACCAGACGGCTCGGGCTGTTGCCGGTCTCGCAGACGAGCAGTCCGCCGAGGGCGTTCAGCGTCAGTGGGCCGTGGTCGCGCAGCACGCGCAGAACCTCTGCCTGGGAAGGCGTAATGCCCAGCGGGCGCAGCTCCGCGGCGAGCAGGCGGTTGCCCTCACGCTGGATCGCCAGCACGAGATATCGGAGCTCCTCGACAACCTTCATGGCAGATATATTACACGACACGTGTGTCATGTCATCTGTTTCTCCTGAGTGTCTCGCTGACTGTTGCCTGAGGCGACAGTTCCGGAAGAGTTCCGGATGAGTGCCGGAGAAAGTCCGGTTGAGGTCATGGTCAAGGTGACATCGCGGCTGGCACAGTGTCTGCATGAAGGGTCTGATGCAGAATTACCAGCTGTCCCTGGACACGATCTTCCGGCGGGCGGAGCAGTTCTATCCGGACAAGACCGTCTACACAGGCGGTCCGGCGCCGACGAAGGTGACGTACGGCGAGTGGGCCGACCGGACCAGACGCCTGGGCGGGGTGCTGGACACGCTCGGGATCAGCCCTGACGGCCGCGTCGCCACCTTCGCATGGAACTCGGGGCGTCACCTCGAGCTGTACTTCGCCGCGCCCTGCACCGGGCGGGTGCTGCACACGCTCAACATCAGACTTTTCCCCGACCAGGTCGTGTACATCGCGAACCATGCCGAGGACGAGGTCGTGTTCGTCGACCGGTCACTGCTCGGGCTGTTCCTGCCGTTGCTGGAGCGGCTGCCGCGAGGTTCGCCATGTCGTCGTGATGGACGACCTGCCGGCGGGGGCGCCGGCGGCGGAGATCCCGGACGACCCGCGGTTCCACGACTACGAGGAACTGGTCGCCGCGGCCCAACCGGTGGAGTTCCACGTCGAGGACGAGAACCAGGCGGCCGCGATGTGTTACACGAGCGGTACGACGGGGAATCCGAAGGGCGTCGTCTACTCGCACCGGTCGACCTGGCTGCACTCGATCGGTGTTCTGACCAACGCCGGCATCGGACTCGACGAGACCGACACCGTGATGCCGGTCGTGCCGATGTTCCACGCGAACGCCTGGGGTCTGGCGCACGCGGCGCCGATGGCCGGTGCGTCGCTGGTGTTCCCGGGGCCGGACATGAGCCCGCAGGGGATTCTCAAACTGCTCCAGGAGCAGGAGGTCACGCTGTCGGCCGGCGTACCAACGATTTGGCAGGGGTTGCTGCCGCTGCTCGACGGGGTGGAGTTGCCGAAGCTGCGGCGAATTCCGTGTGGCGGGTCTGCCGTACCGGAGGCGTTGTCGGAGGCGTTCCGTGCGAAGTTGGGCCGGCCGATCCTGCAGGCGTGGGGGATGACGGAGACGAGCCCAGTCGCGACGGCGGCGCATGTTGCCGCGCGGAACAAGGATCTTCCCGAGGAGGAGCAGGCGCACCTGCGGGCGCGGGCCGGTCTGCCGTTGCCGGGCGTCGAGGTGCGGATCGTCGAGCCCGGTTCGATCACGCCGTTGCCGTGGGACGACGACGTGACCGGCGAGCTGCAGGTGCGCGGGCCGTGGATCGCGGCGGAGTACTACCGGCCGGACGACGGGGTGCAGCTGAATACCGAGGACGGGTGGATGAAGACGGGGGACGTCGCCGCCATCGATCAGTACGGGTCGGTGCGGATCGTTGACCGGACCAAGGACCTGGTGAAGTCCGGCGGCGAGTGGATCAGCTCGGTCGAGCTGGAGAACCTGTTGATGGCCCATCCGGCGGTGAAGGAGGCCGCGGTCATCGGCGTACCGCATCCGAAGTGGGACGAGCGGCCGCTCGCCTGTGTCGTCCTCCAGGAGGGCGAGAGCGCCACGGGCGAGGAGATCCTCGAGTACCTGCAGCCGTTGGTGGCGAAATGGTGGCTCCCCGACGCGGTCGAGTTCATCGACGAGGTTCCGAAGACGTCAGTCGGCAAGTTCTCGAAGAAGGATCTCCGCAGCCGGTTCGCCAACTACCACTTGAAGTAAGGACGGTCAGGCGAAGCTGGTGCCGAAGTGGTTCTGGAGGTGGGCGAGGGTTACGTCCACGAATTCTTGAGGCCACTCGGCGCCGGTTCGTTCGGCGAGGGCGGTGCCGCGGGTGATGAACTGGCGGCAGATGTACTGGTTCGCCGCGATGATGTCGGCGAGATCGGTGCCGGCGGCCGGGACGGACTCGAGCGTGGCGCGTTGCTCGTCGGACAGGAACGCGTTCAGGCGCTTGACGCCGCTGTTTCGGCGTACGCCGCGTTCGGCGAGCATGAGCGCGATGAGCTGGTCGCGGACGACGCCGACGCCCTGGTTGCCGACGATCCGCTCGTCGCGTCCGAGGACCGTGACCAGATTGCCGAGGAAGTAGAAGAAGAGGTTCACGTTGGCGGCCGGCCAGTACGGTTCCCCGGGCTTGCCGCCCTTCGGCGCGAGATCGCCCTCCGGGAACAGGGTCCCGTCCCGGTCGAAGAGCACCCGTACGCCGTCGTACTGGAACCGGTCGAACGCCGCGAGCGGATGCGCGATCAGATCGACGTGCAACCAGTCCGCCGTGATCCCGAGCCCGCCGATCAGCCCCGGCAGCCGATCCGCCAGCACGGTCGGCCCGGCGAGCTCCCGCAGTACGTCGTCCCAGTGCTCCTTGAACCACTCGGTGCTGTCGTCCGTCACGACCAGGTGTACGTCGACATCGCTGAACCGGTCGGCGGCGCCTGTCGCGTAACTGCCGATCAGGTAGACCGCGAGGATTCGGTCGTCCCTGGGCAGCAGTTCTTGAGCGCGCTCGATCACCGACTGCTGACGTTCATCCCCAGTCTCCACCTGTCACACCCTATGCAGAGGGTCCGTGCTCGACGTTTCGCCGAGGCTCAGCGAGCCAAGTCGCGGTTCGTGCGGTCGGTCCGGCTGCCGCCGACCACGCTCTCGCCGGCTTCCCGAGGGACACGAGCGGACTGAACGCCTCGGGTGACTGTGCTGCCTTTCGGTACGTCGACCGCGCCGGCAAGGCTGTCCACGTTGATCTGCAGGCCGTGGGCGACCTCCTCGTCAGCAGCTGTGACGGTGATGCTGCCCGTGGTCGCGCTGACGTTCATCTCACCGGGGCCAGTCGCGTGGACGCTGATCTCGCCCGTATTGGTGCTGAATCTGGACAGCGGCGCACCGAGGTCGTCGACCTGGATCGCCGCGCCGTCGGTCTTCACCGTGGCCAGGATCGCGATCCGGCGAGCGGTGACCGTCGCCTCGGGCCCCTGCGTCCGGACGTCCGCGGCCTCGACCTCCCCCAGCTCCACCGGCCCGTCGTGGGTTCGCGCCGTGACCGACGTACCGCTCCTGACCGACACCTGTCCCGTACCCTGTTCGCGCGGTCACCGTCGCGAGCCCGTCGGTCCGTACGTCGGCGGTATCCGTCTCGCAGTCGAGCGTGCTCCCGGGAGGCAGGGTGAGCCTGACTTCGAGCGGACTGTCGCCCGTCACCCGCTGGCCGTCGTCCTGGAACTCGGCTCTCATCGTGTTCCCCGCCGCGATCAGGTCGACGTCGCGCGCCATATCACCCGAGCGCGCGCTGTCGTCGCGCGTCATGACCGTCATCGACGCCCGTTCGCAGTTCGGGTCCACCCGAGCATCGATCGACCCGTCCTGCCAGCGCGGTAGCTTCACCGTCACGTGAGCCGGCGCGTTGCCGTCGAGGAACAGTTCGCGGCGGACGGTGCCCACTCCAACTCCCACCTGTTGACGGCGAAGGCAGCCAGTTTCACGCACGGTCGGTTCACTTCCAGGCGGCCGGAGCCGCCGGCCGGCCAGGAGCGGCACGGAATTGTCCGGCGGCGGCGCTAGGGTTGCGGGGTGGAAGCGCCCCTTGCCTTGTACCGCCGGTATCGCCCGGACACGTTCGCGCAAGTGATCGGGCAGGACCATGTCACCGCGCCGCTGCGGAACGCGCTGAGCAACAACCGGGTGAATCACGCCTACCTGTTCTCCGGGCCGCGCGGGTGTGGAAAAACCACCAGCGCGCGGATCCTCGCCCGGGCGATCAACTGCGAGAAGGGACCGATCGCCGAGCCGTGCGGGGTGTGCAAGTCCTGCACCGACCTGGCGCGCGGCGGGCCCGGCAGCATCGACGTGATCGAGATCGACGCGGCGTCGCACGGTGGTGTCGACGACGCCCGTGACCTGCGCGAGCGGGCGTTCTTCGCGCCGGTCGAGAGCCGCTACAAGATCTACATCATCGACGAGGCGCACATGGTGACCACGCAGGGCTTCAACGCCCTGCTGAAGCTGGTCGAGGAGCCGCCGCCGCACCTCAAGTTCATCTTCGCCACCACCGAGCCCGACAAGGTGATCGGGACGATCCGGTCGCGGACGCACCACTACCCGTTCCGCCTGGTGCCGCCGAAGGTGCTCGCGGACTACATGGCGAGCCTGTGCGAGGCCGAGGGGGTGTCGATCGAGGCCGCCGCGCTGCCGCTGGTCGTGCGGGCCGGCGCCGGGTCGGTTCGTGACTCGCTGAGCGTGCTCGACCAGTTGATCGGTGGTGCGGGGCCGGGTGGGGTGACGTACGCGCTGGCGGTCGCGCTGCTTGGGTTCACGCCGGACTCGCTGCTTGATGCGTGCGTGGATGGGTTCGCGGCGCATGACAGCGCGACGGTGTTCGAGACGATCGAGAAGGTCATCGAGACTGGTCAGGATCCCAAGCGGTTCGCTGAGGATCTGTTGCGGCGGTTGCGGGATCTGGTGGTGCTGTCCGCCGTACCGACTGCTGTGACTTCCGGGTTGATTGAGGCTGCTGAGGACCAGGCTGAGCGGCTGCAGACGCAGGCCGCTGGAATCGGTCCGGCGGAGTTGACGCGGGCGGCGGACATCGTCGCGGAGGGCTTGCTGGATATGCGGGGGGCGACGGCTCCTCGTCTGCAGCTTGAGCTGATCTGCGCGAAGGTGCTCCTCCCTGGTGCGGACGACTCGACGAACGGCATCCAGGCCCGCCTCGACCGCATGGAACGCCGCCTCGCGATCGGAGTGCCTGGGGGCGGTGGGTCAGACGTTGCCGTCGGTGCGGGTACGCCGGACGCGGCGCAGGCAGCTGCTGGTACGCCGGGCGCTGCCGCCACGAGCAGAGCAGCCGCCCGTGCAGCCGCAACCGCAGGCAACCGCCCAGCCCCGACAGACGCACCCACTGCACCGCCCACCTCAGCTAGCAGCCCAGACGGCGCAGCCGCTCCGGGTGGTGCTGCTCCGAGCAGCACGACTGGCGAGAGCGGTGCGGCTGGCGCGAGCGGTGCGGCTGGCGCGAGCGGAGAGGCCGACGGCGGTGCAGCTGGCGGCGGTGCCGAGCGTGCTGGCGCTGCAGGACAGTCCGGCGGTGCAGGACAGGCCGACGATCGAGGGCAGACCGGAGGCGCGGGGCAGGCGGGCGGCGCGGGGCAGGCTCGCGGTGCAGGACAGGCGGACGGTGCGGTTGGCGGCGGTGGGGGGCAGCCCGGCGGTGGAGGGCAGGCCGGTGGTGCAGGATCTGCGGGTGGCGACCAGTCCACTGCGGGCTCGGGTGCGGGTGGTGCGGAGTCGGCGGGCGGTCCGTCGGGCGCGTCCGGTGGTGGCACGCCCGTGGGTGCTGCGGCTGGTGCTGGGGTCGGTGGCGCCGAGGGCAGGCGGTCTGGTGGCGGTGCTGGCTCCGCGGCGCAGGGCGCTGGGGGTGGAGCGCGTACGGGGGCCTGGGGTGACGAATCAGCTGCACAGGCCAGTTCGCCTGCAGAGCCCAGTTCGCAACCGCAGCCCAGTTCGCAAGCGCAGCCCAGTTCACCTGTGCCTGCTGGACAGCCTTCGCAGTCTGGTCAGGCTGCGGGTGGGGTTGGGGCTGTGGGGTTGGGGGATATTCGGCGGTTGTGGCCTGAGGTTTTGGAGGCTGTTAAGGCGCAGCGGCGGTTCGCTTGGATCATGCTGAGTCAGAACGCTCAGGTGATTGCGATCGACGATCAGACGCTGACGCTCGGGCTGGTGAATGCGGGTGCTCGGGAGAGTTTTGCGCGGTCCGGGAGTGACGAGATTCTTCGGCAGGCGATGATCGACACCATTGGTGTTGATCGCCGGGTCGAGGCTGTTGTCGATCCGTCGACTGACCCGGGGGCGGGCGGTGGCTCGGCTGGGCGGCCTGGTCCGCAGGCCGGGGGTCCTGGTCACTCGGGTGGTTCCGGCCCGCAGGCCGGTGGTCCTGGGGGCGCAGGTTCCGGTGGATCAGGCGGCGCGGGCACGAGCGGTGCAGACGCAGGTGGTCCTGGTGCGGGTGGACCGGGTGCAGGCGGTACGGGCGGTCTGGAGACCGGTGCTTCGAGTGCAGGCGGTTCCGGCGGGCCTGGGGCAGGTAGTCCCGGCGTGAGCGGTGCTGGTGGTCTGGGTTCGGGTGCAGTCGGCGGAGTTGGTGCGGGCGGCTCTGATTCGGGAGCTGTGGTTGTTGGGGGTGCCGCTAGCTCGTCGGGGGGTGGGGCGGTTGCTTTGGAGGAGCCGCCTGATTCTGAGTTCGACGTACCGCCGGAAGATCCTTGGGAGGACGGCCCGGTGGCTCGGCCTGCGCGGCAGCCGTCGGGGCAGCAGGGGCAGCAGTCTGTGGCGGAGCGGCGGGAGCAGGCGGGGAGTAAGCGGCGGGCGGCTGAGGCTGCGGTTGCTGCTGAGCAGGCGCGGCAGGCTAATGCCGCTGCGGTTGCTCCTGAGGTGCGGCTGACGCCTGAGGAGGAGGCGGACTCGATCGGGGAGGACGATGTGGTGCTGGAAGAGGATTCCCGCTCGCACACCGACCTGCTCCGCGAGACCCTCGGCGCCCAGATCATCACCGAAGAGCCCAACTAAGCCCTCCGGCACGTCTGAAGAGCCCCCGAAAAGGTTGTCCACAGGGTTGTGGACAAGCGTGGGGAGACTG
Organism: uncultured Actinomycetota bacterium; assembly: GCA_963822475.1. Taxonomy (GTDB): domain Bacteria; phylum Actinomycetota; class Actinomycetes; order Propionibacteriales; family Kribbellaceae; genus Kribbella. Next base: position 454,838 of record CAWGHT010000003.1, on the reverse strand, counting down.
GTCGGTTTCTGGTTGCCGGGCGGCGGGGCTGGGGTTGTCGGGCGGACCGGCTAGGGTTGAGGCTCGGCAACAAGTAGCGGTTCGGACGAGGAGATCGCAGTGTTCGACGGTGGCGGTGCTGGGGGCTTCGACATGTCCAACCTGCTCGCGCAGGCACAGGCGATGCAGAACCAGTTGATGGAAGCGCAGGCCGACCTGGAGGGTCAGGAGATCGAAGGATCCGCCGGCGGCGGTCTGGTGACCGCCCTGGTGTCCGGCACGGGCGAGCTTCTCAGCCTGGACATCAAGAAAGAGGCCGTCGACCCCGACGACACCGAGACGCTGGCAGACCTGATCGTCGCCGCGGTCCGGGACGCCTCGGAGAACGCGAAGCAGGCTGCGGCCGCCGCGATGGGACCGCTGGCCGGTGGGCTGGGCGGCGCGTTCGGCGGTGACGGCGGCGGCTTCCCCGGCTTCGGCGGTGACGCACCGGCGTCCCCCGCGGGTTTCGGCCTGCCCGGCACTCCGCCCGCAGTCGAGGCGGCCGACGACCCAGACCAGGACAAGCCGGCCAGCGGCGACAACCGTGGCAACGTCGGGTTCGTGAACCCGGGGAATCCGGCCGGCGAGCCCGGCCAGAACCCGGGCTGACGTGTACGAGGGGGCCGTTCAGGATCTCATCGACGAGCTGGGGCGGTTGCCCGGTGTGGGTCCGAAGTCCGCGCAGCGGATCGCGTTCCACCTGCTCGCGGCCGACGAGACCGACGTACGGCGGCTCGCGCACGTGCTCGTGCAGGTGAAGGAGCGGGTCAAGTTCTGCGAGATCTGCGGCAACGTCTCCGAGGAGACGCAGTGCCGGATCTGCCGGGACCCGCGCCGCGACCTGAGCCTGATCTGTGTGGTCGAGGAGGCCAAGGACGTGGTCGCCGTCGAGCGCACCCGCGAGTTCCGCGGCCGGTACCACGTGCTCGGCGGGGCGATCTCGCCGATCGAGGGCATCGGGCCGGACGAGCTGCGGATCAAGGAACTGATGCAGCGGCTGGCGAGCGGTGAGGTGACCGAGATCATCCTGGCCACCGATCCGAACCTCGAAGGTGAGGCGACCGCGACGTACTTGAGCCGCCTGCTGCGGCCCATGGGGTTGCGCGTCACCCGATTGGCTAGTGGACTTCCAGTAGGCGGTGACCTCGAGTACGCCGACGAGGTGACCCTCGGACGGGCGTTTGAAGGGCGACGATCAATCGATGACTGAACCGACAGATATTGCAGAGCTGGCGCTGAGCACGGACTCCGAGGATCTCGAGGAGTTCGCCGAGCAGATCGCCGACCAGGTCCGGAGCTTCCTGATCTCGGTGCGCGACATTGCCGCGCAGCCGGACGAGGACGGGGTCGACGAGGGCCTCGCCTCGCTGCCGTACCTGCTGCTCGAGGTGAGCCAGTTGCTGCTCGCCGGCGGCCGGCTCGGCGCGTTCGAGGACTTCGTGCCGGAGGAGCGCTTCGAGAGCGACGCCGGCCCGGACCCGGACCTGGACGCGATGCGGGACCGGCTCGCGGTGCTGTTCGAGGGCCTGGACGAGTATGCGGAGGTCTTCGATCCGTACGCCGCTCCGCCGGAGATCACCGTCAACCGGCTCTCCGACGACCTCACCGCGATCGCGACCGACCTGGTGCACGGCCTCGCGCACTACGAGGACGGCCGGGTCGCCGAGGCGCTGTGGTGGTGGCAGTTCTCCTACGTGTCGACGTGGGGTGCTGCTGCGAGCGCCGTACTGCGGGCCATTCAGTCGCTGATCGCGCACGACCGGCTGGAGCCGGCACACGACCCGGAGACCGAGGCCACCGACCGTGAGCTCGTCGAGGTCGCCGAAGAGGCCGTCCAGCGCCGGTGAGCTAGCGGGCCGGCAGCAACCGGTCCGCCCAGCGGCACAGCAACGCCAGGACGACCAGCACACCGCCGATCGCCAGGGCGGTGAGTACGACGGTGAGGTAGCCGTGCTCGTTCACGTCGACGAACGGGTACGGGTACCAGTCGACGATCGCGCCGCGGATCAGGGTGTAGACGATCCACACCAGCGGCACGATCAGGAACCGGCCGAGGTCGCCCGAGTCGATCCGGTTGCGCGGCCCGAACGCGACCCAGCCGATGGCGACCAGCAGCGGTACGACGATGTGCAGCAGGCGGTCTGCGATGAGGTCCGCACCGGACAGGTCGAGCAGCGGGCGCAGTAAGAAGAAGTGGACCAGCCCGCCGCCGAACAGGATCACGACCGCGTCGAGGCGCAGCGCCTGCAGGATCACGGCTCCCGCGGCAACCACGAACGTCAAACCGTGCCATGCCCGCGCGTACTTCATGATCGGATGGTAGGGATCGGCCCGCGCCCGGGCTGTGTAGACACGCGTCGGTCCGGTTGAATGTCGCGGGTGTCAGTTTTCGACGTGATTCAGCGGTTGCCCGAGCCGGCCGACGTACGGCGGGTGAGCCGGGCGCTCGCGGTGCTCGACCTGGTGCTGAACGACGACGCGTCGACCAGGTACTACGAGTTCGACGCGCGCTGGTCCGCGACCGAGGAAGCTGCCCTGATGCGGGACGGGTCGGGGAACGAGTACTCGATCGTGTTCTCGCCGGACGGGGCGTTCGCGTACGGGTTCGATCACGAGTCGCCGATGTCGCCGTACGTGAACGAGATGAAGCCCCGGCCCGGGCTGCTGGACGGCGTACCCGAGGTGTTCCACGGAGCGCGGGACGACAAGGCGTTCTGGGATGAAGCGCCGCGTGCGACGGTGTGCTTCTGGCATACGGCGGACGACACCGCCTGGCGTTGCGGTCCGGTGGAGAACGTCGACGCCGACGGAGCGGACTGGCTGTTCGAACTGGTCGCGGACGGCCGGCCCGAGGCCTATCTGACCTTCGCCGAGGACTACTACGAACAAGCGCTGGACCTCGATGCTGTCCGGTACGTGTACGCGCTGATGCCGCTGACGGAGTACGTCGTCACGTCGCTCAATCCCCAGCGCCGCTTGGCCGATCTCAAGGAAAGCATCGCCGAGATCGGTTACCCGCGGTCCTGAGGCGCGTTAGCGTGACGCCTGATGACAACGCATCCGCAGGATCCGGCGGTCGTCGGGCCGTTCGCGATCCAGGGGCGGCTCGGCCGCGGTGCGATGGGCGCGGTGTACCTCGCCCGGTCGCCGGGCGGACGGCTGGTCGCGGTGAAGGTGGTCCGCGACGAGCTCGCCGGCGACTCGGGATTCCGGGCGCGGTTCGCGCGCGAGATCGACGCGGCGCGGAGAGTCAGCGGTGCGTTCACGGCGCCGGTCGTCGATGCCGATCCGTCGGCCGATCGGCCCTGGCTGGCGACCGAGTATCTGCCAGGACCCACGCTGCAGAAGGCGATCGAGGCTTCTGGACCGTTGCCGCCGGATCAGGTGCGGTCGCTGGCGAGTGGGCTGGCCGAGGCGCTGGCGGCGATCCACGCGAGTGGTCTCGTGCATCGCGATCTCAAACCGTCGAACATCGTGCTGACCGGCAACGGGCCGCGGGTGATCGACTTCGGGATCGCGCGGGCGCTGGAGGAGGCGAGCCTGACCGCGACCGGAATGGTGATCGGTACGCCGGGCTACTTGTCGCCGGAGCAGATCACCGGGACGGGCGTCGGACCGGCGAGTGACGTGTTCGCTCTCGGCGCGGTGCTGGTGTTCGCGGCGTCGGGGCGCGGGCCGTTCGCGAGCGGGAGTCCGGCGTCGTTGCTCCATCGGATCGTCAACGACCAGCCACACATCCCGCCGTTACCGGGGCCGCTGGGTGACGTCGTACGCCGGTGCCTCGCCCGCGATCCCGCGCAACGGCCCACGCCGGCCGAGATACTGCAGATCCTCGGATCCACAACGCCCCTGAACCCGCCGACGAAGGTTCTGCCTCTGCCACTGCAACCGAAGCCGCAGCTCGTTGAGGCGACCTTCGCGACCAGCCGCACGCGGCCAGCTGTCTTCGCATCGATCTCCACCGTCCTCTGGCTCGCCTTCATCCCCGCCGACCCGCAGGTCAAAGCGCTCCACCCGGTCCTCGCATCGCTCTCCGCCCTGATCTCCCTCGCCTTCTTCTGCCTCGCCGTCCGCTACTGGATCCTCGCCCTCAGGCCGAAAGTCGTACTGCGTCTTTCGTCAGCAGGATTGACGGTCAACCGCAGGCGGCGCCAGGCCACCGTCCCGTGGCACGGCGTCACGCGCCTGCGCGTCGGCGGGGACATGAAGCGCCCGTGGCTGGTCGCCTGGCTCGAGCCGCCGTACCAGAACCAGCTCCCGGTCTCCCGCCACCATCACGGCGGCCTCCGCATCTACCCGGTAGCCCACGGCGGATCCCAGACCCTCAGAAGAACCCAGGTGAACGAACTCCGCGCCGCTCTCAACTGGTACGCCGCCCACCTCCACGACAAAACCTTCTAATCCGGCAGCATCGGCATCTCCAGGCCTTGGGACTTGCCGAGGAGGATGCCTCGGGTGATGGCGTTGGTGCCGAACTTGTCCTTGACCTGGTCGAGAGCGGAGTCGAGCTCGTTGTTGGCGGCCTTGTCGAAGGGGAGCGCCAACTGGAGTGCGGCCTCGTTCTCCAGGTTGCCGACCGAGATGCCGATCATGGTGAGACCCTGGGCGGTGATCAGCGGATGGGCTGTGCGCAGGAGGGCGCGGGCGGTGACCAGGATCGCGCGGGTCTGATCTGTTGCCTGGGGCAACGTATGGGAGCGGGTGGCGCGGGTGAAGTCGTCGAAGCGCAGCCGCAACGTCACCGTCCGGCCCGAGCGACCGGCGGAGCGCATCCGGCGACTGACGCGGTCGACGAGACCTGCGAGTACGGCGTCCAGAGTCGCCGGCGACTTCGGCGAACGCCCCAGGGCCCGTTGCGATCCGATCGACCTTCGTCGTCGGCCGACCTCGATCGGACGCGGATCCCGGTTGTGCGCGAGGGCGTGCAGATGCCGCCCGGAGGCCCGGCCGAGCATCGCGACCAGCGCCGCCTCGGGCAGTATCGCGACATCGCCCACCTTGGTCAGCCCGCGAGTCCGGAGCTTCTCCGCCGTCACCTCGCCGACGCCCCACAACCGCGAAACGTCCAACGGGTGCAGGAATTCCAGCTCCCGATCCGGGGCGACCTCGAGCAGGCCGTCCGGCTTCGCGACGCCGCTCGCCACCTTGGCCAGGAACTTCGTCCGCGCGATCCCGACCGTGATCGGCAGCCCGACCCGCGACAGCACTTCCGCGCGGAGCCGGCGCGCGATCTCCAGCGGCGTACCGCGGATCTTCCGCAGGCCCGCCACATCCAGGAACGCCTCGTCGATCGAGAGTCCCTCGACCAGCGGCGTCGTGTCCTCGAAGACCTTGAACACCGCCTTGCTGGCTTCGGAGTACGCCGACATCCGCGGCTCCACCACGATCGCGCCCGGGCAGCGACGCAACGCCTGCCCGCCGTTCATCGCCGTCCGCACGCCGAACGCCTTGGCCTCGTAGCTGCAGGCGAGCACGACGCCGGCGCCGACGATCACCGGCCGGCCGCGCAGGCGTGGGTCATCGCGCTGCTCGACCGACGCGTAGAACGCGTCCAGGTCGGCATGCAGGATGGTCGCCGCCTGCGATCCGGGCACGAACATATGTTCGCATAAACCGTGGACAATGGAGATAGGGAGAATTCCTGACGCGGCGGACATCGATGTCAGGAAAGAATGATCCTTATGGACCTGACGGCGTACCGCGATCTCTGGAAGACCCAAGGCGTGATGGCACTGCTCGCCTCGGCCATGATCGCGCGGCTGCCGGTGCTGGCGACGATGGTCCCGTTGGCGTTCCTGGCCAAGGACGCGGCCGGCAACTTCGGCTGGGCCGGTGTGGTCGCAGGCGCCTACTCCGTCGGTACGGCGGTTGCGAGCGTCGTCTGGTCCCGTATGGCGGACCGTAAGGGTGCGCGCAAGGTAGTGATCGGCACCGGGATGGCCTGGGGCGTCTGGATGGCAGTGCTCGCCCTGCTGCCGTACAGCTGGTACCGGCTGCTCCCGGTCGCGGCTGTCCTGGCTGGTGTGTTCGTCGCGCCGATCACGTCCGCGCTGCGCGCCAACTGGCCGCGGATCGTGCACGGCTCCCGCCTCCGTGCGGTCTACTCACTGGACGCCACCGCACAGGAGCTGCTGTTCGTCTTCGGGCCGATGCTCGGCGCGGTCATGGTCAGCTTCGCGAGTCCACGGGCCGGTCTGCTGGCCTGTGCGATCACGGCGGCAGCAGGGATCTGGTGGTTCGGTCTGAGCCAGCAGTCCGGCGTACCGCAGAACGACGACGCCGGTCCGCGTCCCACGGCCCGGCAGCTGGTGTTCCATCCGCACCGTACGGCGATCCTGTTCGCCTGGGCGTGTGTGGCCATGGGGTTCGCGTCGATGTCACTCGGCATGGTCGCCGTCGCGGACGAGCACGGGAACCGGCTGATCGCCGGCATCCTCGAGACGGTCGCGGCCGTCGGCAGTGTCGCCGGCGGTGTGGTCAACGGCGCTCTCCCAGGCGGGCGTACGTCGGCTGTGTGGCGACGGATGGCGTTGTTCGCCGGACTGGTCGCCGCTTGCATCTTCGCGACGTCGTCCGTGGTCGCGCTGGCGATCGGGATGTTCGCCGCCGGCTGCATGATCGCGCCGATGGTCGCCGCGCTCTACGAGCGGATCGGCGCGCTCACCCCGCCGTCTGCGCACACCGAGATCTTCGGATGGACGCAGAGCGGTGGAATGGTCGGGTCGGCCGTCGGGTCCGCCGTCGCGGGCGCGGTGGTGGAGGCGTTCGGCGTTCGTTACGCGTGGGTCCTGACCGCGGGCCTGATGGTGCTCGCGACCCTGTCCCTGCTCCGGGTTCCGCCCCATCGGCCGCTCGACACCAGTGCCGTCGACGGCGCCGCGGTCGCGGCGTAACGCACGCGGTAGTCGGCCTCCAGTACGCCGCCGTCGCGGGCGCACATCGAGATCAGTTGCAGGTGCCGCCGGTCCAGGAGCATGCCGCGGCCCGCGGCGACCGGGTGGATGAGCAGGGAGATCTCGTCGAGCAGGCGCCACCGCAGCAGCGAGCGGACCAGCGTCAGGCTGCCGATCACGCGCAGGTCGTCACCGGGCACGGCCTTGAGAGCGGACAGCACGCGGCGGGTGTCGCCCTGCAGTATCTCGGTGCCGGGGCGCGCGACGACGGGACGGGATCCGACGACGAGGTTCCGGGTGTGCTCGAGTCCGTCGAGCGCACCGGCGTACCGCTCGAACGTGCGCCGGCCCCACAGCACAGTTCCGTTCGACGGCATCAGTTGCCCGATCGCCGGTCGCGCCAACCACTGCTCCGGCCGCTCGACGATGCCGTCCTCGGACATGCACAGCCTGGCCACGATGTTCCGCATACCAACTGAGATGCAGGTAATGCCTGGAAGGTTATGTCCGGCGTCCGCGGTGCAGTTCGGTCTCCAGGGCGTCGAGCCGGTTCGTCCAGAACTTGCGGTACCGGTCCAGCCAGCTGTCGATCTCCCGCAGCGGCCCGGGATCGACGGCGTACAGCCTTCGCGTGCCGTCGACGGTCACCGTCGCGAACCCGTTGTCACGCAGCACCCGCAGGTGCTGGGACACGGCCGGCTGGCTGATGCCGAACTCCGCGCCGATGGTGCCGGCGATACTGCCGGCCGGCAGCTCGCCGTCGGCGAGCAGCTCCAGGATCCGGCGCCGGACCGGGTCGCCGAGAATGTCGAACGCGTGCACCGGTACAGTATTTCAGCGATGACTTATATGGACAAGTACCGCTGACCGGTTGCTGGTCAGCCGGTAGGCAACGGTCAGGTCACGGCTAGAATGAACCGAACGACTACGCCTGGTGCAACGCCGCACGGCGTACCGCAACCAGTGGTTTGAGGAGAAACACTGTGGGACGCGTCGTACACAAGTACGGCGGTTCTTCGGTCGCCGACGCCGATTGCATCAAGCGCGTGGCCCAACGGATCGTCGCGACAAAGAAGGCCGGGAACGACGTCGTGGTGGTCATCTCCGCCATGGGCGACACCACCGACGAACTGATGGACCTGGCCCAGCAGGTCTCCCCGCTGCCCCCGCCGCGCGAGCTGGACATGCTGCTCACCTCCGGTGAGCGGATCTCCGCCGCGCTGCTGGCGATGGCGATCGCCAACCTGGGGTACGAAGCCCGCAGCTTCACCGGCTCGCAGGCCGGCGTGATCACGACCGCCGCGCACGGCAACGCGCGCATCATCGACATCACGCCGGGCCGGATCGAGGACGCGCTCGGCGAGGGCCACATCGCGATCGTGGCCGGTTTCCAGGGCGTCGCCCAGGACACCAAGGACATCACCACGATGGGCCGCGGCGCCTCCGACACCACCGCGGTCGCACTGGCCGCCGCGCTGGAGGCCGACTACTGCGAGATCTACACCGACGTGGACGGCATCTTCACCGCGGACCCGCGGATCGTGCCGGCCGCCCAGCAGATCCCGAAGATCTCCTACGAGGAGATGCTCGAGATGGCTGCCTGCGGCGCCAAGGTGCTGCACCTGCGCTGCGTCGAGTACGCGCGGCGTTACAACGTCCCCGTCCATGTGCGTTCCTCCTTCTCGCAGAAGGAAGGCACCTGGGTCGTCGATGCGAAGGAACTGGATCAGATGGAACAGGCGATCATCTCCGGCGTCGTGCAGGACCGCGGCGAGGCCAAGATCACGGTGGTCGGCGTGCCCGACAAGCCGGGTGAGGCGGCCCGGATCTTCGAGACGGTCGCCGGGGCCGACACCAACATCGACATGATCGTGCAGAACGTGTCGGCGGTCGCCACGAACCGCACCGACATCTCGTTCACGCTGCCCCGCGCCGACGGCGCCCGGGCGATGTCCGCGCTGGCGCGGATGAAGGACGAGGTGGGCTACGAGCAGTTGCTGTACGACGACCAGATCGGAAAGGTCTCCGTCGTCGGGGTCGGAATGCGCTCGCACCCGGGCGTTTCCGCGAAGTTCTTCTCCGCGCTCGCCGACGCCGGCGTGAACATCGAGATGATCTCCACCTCGGAGATCCGGATCTCGGTGGTCGTGGACGAGAACCTGGTGGATGCTGCCGTGACCGCGGCGCACACCGCATTCGATCTGGACGACGAGCACACCTCTGCCGTCGTGTACGGAGGAACGGGACGGTGACCCCTGTGAGCGCTGTGGAGAACACGATCGAGGACCGGACGGGTCTGCCCTCCCTGGCGGTGGTCGGTGCGACCGGCGCCGTCGGGTCGGTGATGCTGACCTTGCTCTCGACCAGGCAGAACGTCTGGGGAGAGATCCGGCTGATCGCCTCCGAGCGCTCCGCGGGCAAGCGGCTCAAGGTCCGCGGCGAGGAGGTCGAGGTCGTCGCGATCAGCGAGCAGGCCTTCGACGGCATCGACGTGGCGATGTTCGACGTACCGGACGAGGTGTCGGCGCACTGGGCGCCGATCGCGGCCGCCAAGGGCGCCGTCGTGGTGGACAACTCCGGCGCGTTCCGGATGGACCCGGACGTGCCGCTGGTGGTCCCGGAGGTGAACGCCGAGGCGGCCCGGAACCGGCCGAAGGGCATCATCTCCAACCCGAACTGCACGACGCTGTCGATGATCGTCGCGATGGGTGCGCTGCACCACCGCTACGAGCTCGAGCAGCTGGTCGTCGCGTCGTACCAGGCGGCGTCCGGTGCCGGGCAGTCCGGGATCGACACGTTGTACGACCAGCTCGCCAAGGTGGCCGGCAACCGTGAGCTGGGGAGCACGCCGGGTGATGTACGGCGCCTGGTCGGCAACGACCTCGGCCCGTTCGCGGCTCCGCTCGCGCTGAACGTCGTACCGTGGGCCGGCTCGCTCAAGGACGACGGCTGGTCGTCGGAGGAGCTGAAGGTCCGCAACGAGTCCCGCAAGATCCTCGGCCTGCCGAACCTCAAGGTGTCCGCGACGTGTGTGCGGGTCCCGGTCGTCACCACGCACTCGCTGTCGGTGCACGCCCGGTTCGTCCAGGAGGTCGACGCCGACGGCGCCCGCGAGGTACTGCGGGACGCTCCCGGCGTGCTGCTCTTCGACAACCCGGCCGAGGGCGAGTTCCCGACGCCGGCCGACGTGGTCGGCACCGACCCGACCTGGGTCGGCCGGGTCCGCAAGTCGCTCGACGACCCGAACGCGCTGGAGCTGTTCGTCTGCGGCGACAACCTCCGCAAGGGCGCCGCCCTGAACACCGCCCAGATCGCCGAGGTCGTCGCCAAGGAGTTCATCCCCGCCGCAGACCTGACAACGGCCTGAGGGGCGCTACAGCCAGTTCTCCCGGGCTGCGTGGAGGGCGAGCTGGAAGCGGGTGCTGGCGCCGGTGCGGTTCATCAGGCGCTCCAGGTAGCGGAAGAACGTCCGGCGGCTGATACCGAGCGTGCGGGCGATGGTGTCGTCCGCGGCGCCGGTGGCCAGCAGGGCGAGCAGGCGGCGCTCGATCGGCTCCAGGCGGTCGTCCTCGGCGCCGACCGACGCGTGCAGTGGCAGCGCGTTGCGCCAGCACAGCTCGAACATCCCGATCAGCGCGGACAGCAGGCTGCTCGGCCGGATGATCAGCAGCGACCGGTTCACGTCGGTGTCGCGCGCGGACATCGACACGAACGCGATCGCGCCGTCGATGATCGTCAGCTTCGCCGGTACGTCGGGTAACACCCGCGCCTGCTCACCGGCCTCCACACAGGGGAGGATGTTCTCGGTCAGGTAGCCCGGCACCTCGACCGACTCCGGCGAGTACACGACCCGGTAGGAGACGCCGCGGCGGAGCTGGTCGATCTCCTCCTGGTTCGGTCCGCCGATGTAGTACGGCGGGGAGTCGATGGCCAGGATCTCGCGCTGTACGCCGCTCTTGATCTGGTGGATCCGCTCGACGATCGCGCTGCCGGTGACGACCTCGATCAGGTGCGTCGTCGACTCGTTGTGCACGGTCCGGCGGAACTCGTCGTACGCGTTCAGGACCTCGATCCGGGCCTGCTTCAGCTCGGACTCGCGGCGCAGTGTCATCGCCTCCAGGCCCGCGTCCGGCGGCACCGGCAGGTAGCGCGAGTGGTCCGAACCGGATCGCCGGGCCAACCCGGCCTGCACCAGGCCGCCCAGGGTGGCGTCGATCGAGCGCTCGCGGTCGGGGACCGCCTCGCCCAGTTCGGTGATCGACGACGGGCCGGTCCGCAGCAGGTGCTGGTAGACCTTGATCTCGTCGTCGGTGAGCCCGAGCACCTTCAAATGGCCGACACGCTCCGTGTCCGTTGTGCTCACAACGCTCCCCTCCCTTCCGGCTGCTGTCACCGTCCGCTACCGCCCCTCCAGCCTAGACGGGGCGATCCAGAGCCGTCGGCACCGAACGTGTCGACCTCAATGCACGCAGCGATATTTGTTGTCCTGTCAGCATTCTTGTGCCGTGTCACCATCTGGCCACCATTTCCGCGCAGTCGTGAGCGAGAATTGAGGTCCAGCAGCCCGGCGACGGACCACCTGAGCGCCGCCGGGCTGCTGTTCCAATTCTGGCCCGAGTTGGCTGTCTCGTCAGCGGAGCCTGTTTCGGTTGGGTCTCGATCCCGGCGCATCGGTGCCCTCGCACTTCCGTGCCATCACTGGCTGTGCTGGAGGGTGTACAAAATGTGGCATCTCCAATCGTGAGGCCGATGAGGAGGAGTGCCCGATGCGACCGGTTCCGCCCTGTGCCGCCGACCGTACCGGTGCCGCCGTCCCCAGCGCTCGCGGGTCCTTGCAGGGATCCCGGCGGGCGTTGTCCTCCTGCGGTCTCCGGTCCGTCCCCACACCTGCTGCGCGCACCTGCCGGCGAACGCAGCACCTCTGGGGACGGACTCGAGGCGCGATGACCGCCGCCCTGGTCATCGTGCTGCCCGATCCGGCGCGGCTGTCCGCTACCGCCCACTGCGGACGTGCTCCCGGATCGACGGTGGAACCCCAGGAGGTGCTGAAGGGTGCTCCGTGGATGGTGAGGCTGTCCATGGGGAGCGCGGATGTGATGTTGCGTGTCACGTCCGCCGCCCGGCACGCCCCGGCCAGGACGCACTTCCTGGGGTACCGCTCGCCACACCCGTGCCCGTTGACCTCTCTGGTCACGCGGCCGGTGTGACAGGTCACGTCAACTTCGGACGGCGGGGTAGCGTCGTACTTCGTGAATTGACCGCGATTTGACTTGGCTGGAAGGCGTTTTGGTCGTCCCCGGCTGTCAAATGTATATTCCGGATAACGATCGGCGAAGGACGACGCAGGTGTTGTGGATGCGGCGGGGTACGACGTTTGGTAGCCGTCCGTACGTCGTTGCTCACTAAGGAGGACCGCTGTGTCGTCGGCGTCCTTGCCGATCCGCTACTCTGCTTCCCGGTCTGCGTGGCACGTCGCCGTACCCCGGGCGGCTACCGCCGAAACCCAGGTGATCGGCCATGTGGATCCAACTTTCCGGCAGAGAGAGGCATCGCCTGAATGAACGCGACTAGCGTCGACGAGGAGTTCAACCCGTCGGTGCACGTGTACGAACCACACAAGGTCGGTCTGCCGAAACTGCGCCCGTACTTCAAGGCGTTGTGGCAGCGGCGGGAGTTCGCAGCGGAGATGTCCCGGACCAACATCCGGGCCGCCAACACGAACACCTTCTTCGGCCAGGTGTGGCTGGTGCTGAACCCACTGCTGCTGGCAGCGGTCTACTACCTACTGGTCGACATCATCGCCGGTGGGAGTACCAAGATCGATGCCGGTGAGCGGTTCGCGCACATGTGCGGCGGCCTCTTCGCCTTCTACTACTTCTCCGGTGCGATGACAGCGGGCGCGGCGAGCGTCGTCGGCGGCGGCAAGCTGCTGATGAACCAGTCGTTCCCGCGGATGTTGCTGCCGCTGTCGGCGGTGCGGACTGCGTTCTTCCGCTTCCTGCCGACCTTGGTCGTCTATCTGGTCATCCACCTGGCAATGCGGCAGCCCCTGCACTGGGCGATGCTGCTGGCCCCGGCGTTCCTGATCATGCTGACGGTGTTCGCCGCCGGCATGGGCATGATCTTCGCGGCCCTGCAGGTGTACTTCCGGGACACCACCAGCTTCCTGCCGTACTTCGTGCGGATCTGGCTGTACATGTCACCGGTGCTGTGGTTCGCCGAGCAGGCCCCGGCGAAGTTCAAGGGCTTCATCCAGTACAACCCGCTCTACCCGCTGATCGGCGGCTGGGCGGACCTGCTGGTGCGTGGCGACATCCCGAAGTGGCAGATGTGGGCCGGCGGTGGGTTCTGGGCGATCCTCGCCTTCGTGATCGGCTCGCTGTTCTTCATGTCGAGGGAGCGTGAGTTCGTTGTCCGTCTCTGACACTGAGAAGAAGCCGATGCAGAAGAGCCCTTCGGACATCCCGGCCGTCAAGGTGCAGGACGTGTCCATCACCTACCGGACCACGTTCGAGCGGGTGCCGACGTTCAAGAGCGCCCTGGTGCGCTTCGGTCGGGGCGAGCGGGCGGTCCGTGAGGTCAAGGCCGTCCAGAACGTCTCGTTCGACGTCAACCACGGCACCACGATCGGCATCATCGGCGCGAACGGCGCCGGTAAGTCGACGCTGATGCGCGCGGTCGCCGGCATCCTGCCGCCGACCTCGGGCCGGATCGAGGTGCACGGCCGGGTCTCCACCCTGCTGTCGCTGGGCGTCGGCTTCAACGCCGCCCTGTCCGGCAAGGAGAACGTGGTCCTCGGTGGACTCGCGGCGGGTCTGAGCCGCAAGGAGATCGAGGCCCGGTACGAGGAGATCGCGGAGTTCGCCGAGCTCGGTGACTTCATGGAGATGCCGATGCGGACGTACTCGTCCGGCATGTTCAGCCGGCTCGCGTTCTCCGTCGCGGTGCACATGGATCCGGACATCCTGCTGATCGACGAGGCGCTGTCGGCGGGTGACGCGTCGTTCAAGACCAAGGCCGCGGCCAAGATGGGCGAACTGGTCACGAACAGCCGGACCATGTTCCTGGTCAGCCACGCGATGAGCAGTGTCCGCGAGATGTGCAACGACTGCATCTGGTTGCACAAGGGCAAGCTGATGATGCGCGGCGAGCCCAACGAGGTCATCCAGGCCTACACGAAGTTCCTGCAGGTCGGCGAAGCAGAAGCTGTCTCACTCGAGGACCTCTGACCAATGTCACGCAGCACCGCGCCGGACGTGGGGATCATCACGACCGGCCACGACGTGGCCGATGCGCGCCTGCACAAGATCACCGCTGCCCTGCAGCACCGTGACCTGTCGGTCGAGCTGTGGGGCCTCGGTGACGCCGACGGTGGGCCGGCGGGCGCGGTGGTGCACGCCGGACCGCGCGGCAACCTGGTGCAGCGGCTGGCGCGCACCGCCGTACTGCCGTGGCGGACCAACGCCAAGGTGGTGATGACGGTCGACCCGGACATGATCCCGGTCACCTGGCTCGTCACCACGCTGCGGCGGCGCAAGTTCGTGGTCGACGTGCACGAGGACTACGAGCGGCTGCTCGCCGACCGCGCGTGGGCGCAGGGTCCGGCGGGTCTGCCGGCCCGGCTGATCGTGCGCGCCGGGTCGAAGCTGGCCGCGGGCGCCGACCTCACCGTGGTCGCCGACTCGCACCTCGCACCGCACCAGGCGAAGCACCGCATCGTGGTGCAGAACCTTCCCAACCGCGGCTTCCTGGCCCCGTCCCCGCCCACCGGCGCACCGCGTGCGGTGTACGTCGGGGACCTGCGCAGGAGCCGCGGACTGTTCGACATGGTCGAGACCGTCGCCGCGGCGCCGGACTGGTCTCTCGACCTGATCGGCCCGGTCGCACCGTCGGACCGGGACGAGCTGGAGGCCCGGGTCGCACGGCCCGACCTGACCGGTCGGGTCCGGCTGCACGGGCGCCAGCCACCGGCGGACGCGTGGCAGCTCACCAAGGGAGCTTGGGCGAGCCTGGCCATGCTGCAGCCGACCCCGGCGTTCGTGGAAGCGATGCCGTCCAAGATCTACGAGTACCTCGCCAGCGGTCTTCCCGTGCTTTCCACCCGGCTGCCCCGGCAGACCAAGGTGATCGAGGAGTCCGGTGGCGGAGTCCTGGTGGACTCGGTGGCGGAGGCGTCCGAGACCCTGCGGCGCTGGTCCGCGGACCCCGGTGAGCTGGAGAAGCTGCGCGACCACGCGCTGCAGTGGGCGGCGGACCATCTGCCCACGACCACGCCGTACGACGACCTGGCCGACGCGATTCTCAATCTGCTAAAGAGGAAGTGCATGACCGACCGCCCTCATCTGTTGTACGTCGCCTGGGGCTTCCCGCCCTGCCGTGGCGGCGGTGTCTACCGGGCTCTGGCCACGGCCAACCGGTTCGCCGCGCTCGGCTGGAAGGTGACCGTGCTGACGGCCGACCGCGAGACGTTCTTCCGGTTCACCGGTGCGGACCTGACCCTCGAGGAGCGGGTCGACCCGTCCGTCGAGGTCGTCCGGGTCCCGTTCGAGTGGCCGATTCTCGAAGCCGACCTGCGCCGCTGGTCCAAGCGCCGGGCGTCGAACCCGAAGCTCTGGGCAAGTGGCGCACGAAGCAGGACCAGATCCCGTTCCCGGAGAGCGGCTACGGGCCGTGGCGTTCGGTGATCGAGAAGGCCGCGGAGCGCATCCACCAGGCGAACAAGGTCGACCTGACGGTCGCCACCGCCAACCCGCACGTCGCGTTCACCGCGGCGTACCACCTGCACAAGAAGTTCCAGGTGCCGTACGTCATGGACTACCGCGACGCGTGGCTGCTGGACGTGTTCACCGGTGACCGGCTGCACGAGCCGAACAGCCGCGCCGCCAAGTGGGAGAAGAAGCTCGTCGAGTCCGCTCGCGAGGTCTGGTTCGTGAACGACCCGATCAAGGACTGGCACGAGAAGCTCTACCCGGCCCAGGCGAGCAGGATGCACACCGTCGCCAACGGCTTCGACCCCGACCTGGTGCCGGACACGCAGGACCGGGGCGCGGTCACCGACCGGCCGCTGGTCTTCGGGTACGTCGGAACGGTGTCGCCGAAGGTGCCGCTCGCGGACTTCGTCAAGGGCTGGCAGCTCGCCAAGGAGCAGTCCGAGGAGCTCGCCGGCGCGAAGGCGAAGATCTACGGCTACCTCGGGTACTACGCGCAGCCGCGGGCGGACATGCTCGCGACGATCAACGCCGCCGCCGAGGACGGGGTCAGCTACGAGGGCCCGGTCGGCAAGGCGGAGATCGCCAAGGCGTACGACGAGTTCGACGCGCAGCTGCTGATGCTGGGCAAGGGCCGGTACGTGACGAGCGGCAAGGTGTTCGAGTACCTCGCCACCGGGTTGCCGGTCGTGTCGGTGCACGACCCGGAGAACGCGGCGTCCGACGTACTGCGTGGGCATCCGTTGTGGTTCCCGGTCGAGGACGTGACGCCGGAGGCGATCGCGGCGGCGCTGATCGAGGCGGCGCACGCGGCCCGCACCGCGGACGAGGGCATCCGGGCGAAGGCGCGCGAGTTCGGTGCGTCGTACCGGCGGGACCTGCAGCTCGATCCGCGGATCGAGTCGCTGGCCGCGAGCGTGAAGGAGGTAGCGGCATGAGCAACGTCGTACTGCTGTCCACGCGCAAGCTGCCGCCGACGTACTTCGACCAGGTCCGTGAGGACCTCGGCGACCAGGACATCACCATCGACGTCGTCGGTTGGGTGGCGCCGTCGGCCTGGGTGGCCGACAAGGTCAACACCTTCACGCTGATCGGCCCGGGTCGCATGCCGTCCGCGCCGGCGCCCGAGCCCGAACCTGAGCCCGAGACGGTCACCGAGCCGACGGACGAGGCACCGGACGCGGTCATCGCGCCGGAGGCCGTCGCCGATCCGGAAGCTGTCGTCGAGGACGAGGCGGAGGTCGCTCCGGCGGCCGCGCAGGTTGCGGCCGCTGCCTCCACTCCCACTCCGCCTGCCGCTGCGAAGCCGCGTCCCACCGGGGCCAAGCGGGTCGTGAAGGCGGTCGCGTGGCGCGCCCGGAAGGCGAAGAAGGTCGCCGGCCGGATGTTGCCCAAGGCAATCAAGACGTCGGCGCCGGTGAAGTTCCTGCGCGGTCAGCGGGCGACCAGCGATCTCGGCAAGACGTACTGGGAGCGGGTGCTCAGCCGTCGCGACGTGCTGTCGACCATCGACCAGGCCGATGTCGTGATCGCGCTCGACGCCGGTGCTATCTGGGCCGGCTGGAACCTCGGTCAGCGGAAGGCCAGCACCCCGGTCGTGCTCGGTCTGCCGGCGGCCCGCCGGGAGCTCGACATGATGAAGGCACCAGTAGGTAATGGGTGACACAGCGACGATGACGATCCGCGAGCACCTGCCTGCGCCATTGGCCCGGACCGCGGGAGCGGTCCGGCGGCGCCTGCGGGGCTTGCGGTACTCGTACGCGCAGCTGCCGGCGTTCCCGCCGGCAGCGACGACGCCGGTGCGGATGCTGGTCGGACCGACCAACTCCGCCGGTCAGGGCCACGCCTGGGCACAGGCCGCCAAGACCCTGCCGGACGTCAGCGCCGTCGCGTTCTCCCTGCACCGCAAGGGACAGTTCCAGTTCGCCGACGACTACGGCGTACCGCTGGCGTGGTTCGGCCAGCCGCGCTGGCAGCGCGCCCAGCAGCAGTACGTCGTCGAGAACTACACGCATGTGATGGTCGAGTCGCTGCGTCCGATCTTCGGCGCCCGCGGCGTCTCGGACGCCTCCGCCGACATCGAGACGATGCTCGGCAAGGGCATCAACGTGAGCCTGCTCTTCCACGGCTCCGACATCCGCCTGCCCAGCCGGCACGCGAAGCGCGAGCGCTGGTCGCCGTTCACCCCGGGTGACGAGCTGACCGACCGCCTCGAGCCGCAGGCCCGTAAGCACGCCGAGCTGGTCGAGTCGCTGCAGCTCCCGGTCTTCGTCTCCACGGTCGACCTGCTGGACGACGTACCGAACGCCCAGTGGCTGCCGGTCGCGATCGACCCGGCGCCCTGGCAGCAGGCCGCGCGGCCGTTGTTCTCCGGCGCGAAGCCGGTCGTCGCGCACGTCCCGTCGAACGCGAAACTCAAGGGCACCGAGGAGATCGACGCGGTGCTGACCGGGCTGCACGAGAGCGGCCTGATCGAGTACCGGCGGATCACCGGCGTACCGCACGAGCAGATGGCAAGTGTCATCGGAGACGCCGACATCGTTGTCGATCAGCTCCGGATCGGCCTGTACGGCGTGGCAGCCGCGGAAGCGCTCGCGGCCGGGCGGATCGTGGTTTCGTACGTCGGTGACGCGGTGCGCCGGCGGGTGCGTAGTCTGGCCGGGCGAGAGGTGCCGATCGTGGAGGCGGATCCCGACACCCTGGGTGATGTCGTCACCGGCCTGATCGCGGATCGTGACGCCGCCGCCGAGCGTGCGGCCGCCGGTCCCGGTTTCGTGGCGGAGCTGCACGACGGACGCCGCTCGGCCGAAGTACTGAGAAGTTGGCTCATTTCGAAGGAGACCCTGTGACGTCCCGCATCGCGCCATCCGCCGACGTCGACGACAGCGCCCAGATCGGCGACGGTTCGTCGGTATGGCACCTGGCCCAGATCCGCGAGAACGCGGTCCTCGGCAAGAACTGCATCGTCGGCCGCGGCGCCTACGTCGGGACCGGGGTCCGGATGGGCGACAACTGCAAGATCCAGAACTACGCGCTGGTGTACGAGCCCGCGTCCCTCGAGGACGGCGTGTTCATCGGCCCGGCGGTGGTGCTCACCAACGACTACTTCCCGCGCGCGGTGAACCCGGACGGGTCGCCGAAGAGCGGGCACGACTGGGAACCGGTCGGGGTGACGATGAAGGAAGGCTGCTCGCTCGGTGCGCGCAGCGTGTGCGTGGCGCCGGTCACCATCGGCCGCTGGGCGACCGTCGCCGCGGGTGCGGTGGTGACCAAGGACGTGCCAGACTTCGCGCTGGTCGCCGGGGTCCCGGCGCGCCGGCTCAAGTGGGTCGGCAAGGCCGGCGTTCCGCTGCTCTCCGTCGGGGACGGCGAGTGGAAGTGCCCGAACACGGGCGAGATGTACATCGAAACCGACGGACGGCTGCGGCCGGCCGGTGAAGCAATGGAGGAGAACTGATGGTGCAGCCGATTCCGGCCGCGAAGCCGATCATCGGGAAGGAGGAGCGCGAGGCTGTCGACCGTGTCATGCAGTCCGGCATGCTCGCCCAGGGTCCTGAGGTGGCGGCGTTCGAGCAGGAGTTCGGCGCAGCGCTGGTCTCCGGCCGGGCGTGCGTCGCGACGAACTCGGGCACGTCGGGTCTCCACCTCGGCCTGCTGGCCGCGGGGGTCGGACCGGGTGACGAGGTCATCGTCCCGTCCTTCACCTTCGCCGCGACCGCGAACAGCGTCGCGCTGACCGGTGCCACCCCGGTGTTCGTCGACATCGAGCCGACGTACTTCTGCCTGGACCCGGTCGCGGTCGAGGCCGCGATCACCGAGAAGACCAAGGCCGTCATGCCGGTGCACCTGTTCGGTCACCCGGCCAACGTCACCGCGCTGCAGGCGATCGCCGACAAGCACGGCATCCAGATCTACGAGGACGCCGCGCAGGCCCACGGCGCCACCTGGAACGGCGCGCCGGTCGGCACCTTCGGCGAGTTCGCGATGTTCAGCCTCTACCCGACCAAGAACATGACGTCCGGTGAGGGCGGCATGAACTCGGTCGCGAACGCCGACCTCGAGCGCCGGATGCGGCTGTTCCGCAACCAGGGCATGCTCAAGCAGTACGAGAACGAGGTCGTCGGCCTGAACAACCGGATGACCGACCTGCACGCCGCCATCGGCCGCGTACAGCTGACCAAGGTCGGCGGCTGGACCAAGCAGCGGCAGGAGAACGCGGCCTTCCTGGACGCGAACCTGCAGGGTGTCGCCGTTCCGGCGGTCGCCGCCGAGGCCACCCACGTGTACCACCAGTACACGATCCGCGTGACCGAGGACCGCGACGGTTTCGCGAACGCGCTCCGGACCGAGTACGGCGTCGGCTGCGGCGTGTACTACCCGATCCCGAACCACCGGCTCCCGTCGTTCCAGCGTGAGCTGGACCTGCCGGAGACCGAGAAGGCCGCGGCCGAGGTGCTCTCGCTGCCGGTCCACCCCTCGCTGTCCGAGGACGACCTGAACCGGATCGTGGCCGCGGTGAACACCGTGGCGAAGGCGGGTGCGTGACCATGGCGAACCTGCGTGCGGGCCTGATCGGCCTGGGCATGATGGGCCGGCACCACGGCCGCGTCCTGGCGTCCCTCGAGGGCGTCGACCTGGTCGCGGTGGCCGACCCGGGCGGTGACAAGTTCAACGTGGCCGGCGGTCGTCCGGTGCACGAGACGATCGAGCAGCTGATCGCCGAGAAGCTCGACTACTGCATGGTCGCGGTGCCGACGCAGTACCACGCCGAGATCGCGAAGGCGCTGGCCGAGGCCGGCGTACACGCGATGATCGAGAAGCCGCTGGCCGGCTCCTCGGCCGAGGCGACCGAGATCGCGAAGGCGTTCGAGGCGGCCGGTCTGGTCGGCGCGGTCGGTCACATCGAGCGGTACAACCCGGCGCTGCAGGCGCTGCGGGTGCGGCTGGAGGCCGGCGAGCTGGGCGACATCTACCAGATCACCACCCGCCGCCAGGGCCCGTTCCCGGCCCGGATCGCCGACGTCGGCGTGGTGCTCGACCTGGCCACCCACGACATCGACCTGACCGCCTGGGTGACCCAGTCGCCGTTCGTCTCGGTGTCCGCGCAGAGCGCGCACAAGTCGGGCCGGCAGTACGAGGACCTGATCGCGGTGACCGGCAAGCTGGCCGACGGCACCGTCACCAGCCACCTGGTCAACTGGCTGTCCCCGATGAAGGAGCGGCTCACCGTCGTCACCGGTGAGAAGGGCGCCTTCATCGCCGACACCCTGACGGCCGACCTGACCTTCCACGCGAACGGCACCGTCGTCACCGCGTGGGACGACGTCGCGCACTTCCGTGGTGTCAGCGAGGGCGACATGGTCCGGTACGCGATCAGCAAGCCGGAGCCGCTGCGCACCGAGCACGAGGCGTTCCGCGACGCGGTGCTCGGCAAGGAGGCGGACATCGTCACGCTGCAGCAGGGTCTGACCACCGTCGCGGGTGGCCGAGGCCGTTCTGCAGTCGGCGGCCGAGGATCGCAACGTCAAGGTCGCCGGGGAGTCCCAGTAGCCATGAAGGTTCTGAGCGTTGTCGGGGCGCGCCCGCAGTTCGTGAAGCTGGCACCGGTCGCGGAGGCATTTGCCGCGACCGAGCACCAGCACGTGATCGTGCACACCGGGCAGCACTACGACAAGAACATGTCCGACGTGTTCTTCGCCGACCTGCGGATCCCGGCCCCGGACGTCCACCTGGGCGTCGGGTCCGGCAGCCACGGTGTCCAGACCGGCGCGATGCTGGCCGCGATGGACGCCGTACTGGACGAGCACAAGCCGGACTGGGTGCTGGTGTACGGCGACACGAACTCGACGCTCGCCGGCACGCTGTCCGCGGTGAAGATGCACCTGCCGGTCGCGCACCTCGAGGCCGGCCTGCGCTCGTTCAACCGGCTGATGCCGGAGGAGCACAACCGGGTCCTCACGGACCACGCGGCGGACCTGCTGCTGGCCCCGACCCAGGTGGCGATGGACCACCTGGCGAACGAGGGTCTGAAGGACAGGTCGCGGCTGGTCGGCGACGTGATGACCGACGTGTGCTTCCGGGTCCGCGACGCGGTCAAGGACAACGAGCTCGACCTGCCGTTCAAGCGCGGTGAGTACGTCGTCTCGACCATCCACCGGGCCGAGAACACCGACGACCCGGAGCGGCTGGCCGCGATCGTCGACGGCCTCGGCGCGGCCGGTACGCCGGTCCTGCTGCTGGCCCACCCGCGGCTCGTCGCGCAAGTGCGCGGAGCACGGCATCAAGCTGGAGCGTCCGGACGGTTCGCTGCACGTCCGGGAGCCGCTGGCGTACCCGGAGATGGTCGCGGCCGTGCTCGGTTCGGCCGGTGTCGTGACCGATTCCGGCGGTCTCCAGAAGGAGGCCTTCCTGCTCGGCCGGGTGTGCACCACGCTGCGCACCGAGACCGAGTGGGTCGAGACGCTGGACGACGGATGGAACGTGTTGACATCCGACGTGAGTAAGCTTCCCGAGTTGGCTGCCCGGCCGACGCCCACGGGTGACCGCCCGATGCCGTACGGCGACGGCCACGCTGCAGAGCGTGTCGTTTCCACTCTTGCGGAGTAACCACATGACGAAGGCCGCCGAAGAGAACAAGACACCGCCGACCCAGGAAGCACCGGGGTCGGCCGCTGTCACGACCCCACCTCCCGGCGCGCCCGTCAGTACGACCCCCGCCGACGCGGGCCCACCGCGTCCGGGCGGGAGGTTGCCACGAGTCGAGTCGCTCACCGGTTTGCGCTGGTGGGCGGCCTTCTTCGTGTTCTGCCACCACATGACCCAGCTGGCGCCACTGCCGATCTTCAAATTCCTGCAGTACGGCACGTCCGGCGTCACGTTCTTCTTCGTGCTGTCCGGGTTCGTGCTCACCTGGTCGTCCCGGCCGGGGACGAAGATCAGCACGTTCTACCGGCGCCGGTTCGCGCGGATCTTCCCGCTGTACTTCCTCACCCTGGTCGCCGCGATCTTCGTCTTCTACCGGTTCGAGCCGCCGACCGGGATGGCCTGGATCAAGCCGGTCTCGATGACTGTGCTGGTGCTGTCCGGGCTCCTGCTGCAGGGCTGGTCGAACAACCCGACGATCCTGTACGGCGGTAACCCGGCCGGCTGGACGCTGTCGGTGGAGGCGTTCTTCTACGCGTACTTCCCGTTCGTCTGGCGGGCCACGCAGCGGCTGAAGACGGTCGGCGGCCTGATCCTGTGCGTCTCGGTGCTCGTGCTCGGCGGGGCGTACCGCCTGGCGCTGTTCCACTACAAGGCCGACGTGCCGGTGCTGCCGCAGCCGGTGCTGCACTCGGTGGCGTTCCTGTTCGGTATCGGCCTCGCGATCTCGCTGCGGTCCGGCTGGAAGCCGCGGATCCCGGTGTGGTTCGCGTTCCTGGTCACCGGCGGCGGGCTGTACCTGCTCTGGTACTCCGGCTCGCACCCGACCCAGGTTCCGGGCGCGGTCACGATGGGCCTGTGCCAGAAGGAAGTCCTCACCTTCCTGTACGGCTTCCTGATCCTGGCGGTCGCCGCCCGCGACATGCGCGGCGGCCGGTCGGTGCTGCGCAGCAAGCCGATGGTCGCGCTCGGCCAATGGTCGTACGCCTTCTACCTGATCCACGCCACGATCCTGTACGCGATCAAGGAGTACCACGGCATCGCCGGCCCGATCGGCTGGTCGAACCTGACCTGGTACGCCGGTGTCCTTGTCCTCTCGATCTTCGCCTCGGCGCTGCTCTACAAGTTGGTCGAGCACCCGCTGGAACGGAAGCTCCGAGGCCCCCGATGAAGAATCACTACCTAGTGGAGTTGCTGTGCGTGTCAGTGTTGTTGCCTTAGGCAAGATCGGACTGCCGTTGGCGGTCCAGTTCGCGGCCAAGGGCCATCAGGTCGTCGGCGTCGACATCAACCAGAAGTTCGTTGACCTGGTGAACGCCGGCCAGGAGCCGTTCCCGGGTGAGGCCCACCTGCAGGAGCTGCTCGCCGAGACCGTGGCCGACGGCCGCCTGCGGGCGACCACGGACTACGCGGACGCGATCCCGAACAGCGATGCGGTCGTCGTGGTCGTCCCGCTGTTCGTGGACGAGCAGACCGGTCAGCCCGAGTTCGGCTGGATGGAGAACGCGACCCGTTCGCTGGCCGAGCACCTGGCGCCCGGCACGCTGGTCAGCTACGAGACCACGCTCCCGGTCGGCACCACCCGGAACCGGTGGAAGCCGATGCTCGAGGAGATCTCCGGCCTGACCGAGGGCACCGACTTCCACCTGGTGTTCTCGCCGGAGCGGGTGCTCACCGGCCGCGTCTTCGCGGACCTGCGCAAGTACCCGAAGCTGGTCGGCGGCCTGTCCGAGGAGGGCGCGAAGCGCGCCATCGCGTTCTACGAGGCCGTCCTGGACTTCGACGAGCGCCCTGACCTGGACCGCGCCAACGGCGTCTGGGACCTGGGCTCCGCGGAGGCGGCCGAGCTGGCGAAGCTGGCCGAGACCACCTACCGCGACGTGAACATCGGCCTCGCTAACCAGTTCGCCCGGTTCGCCGGCCAGAACGGCATCGACGTCCACGCCGTCATCGAGGCGTCGAACTCGCAGCCGTACAGCCACATCCACCGGCCGGGTATCGCGGTCGGCGGCCACTGCATCCCGGTCTACCCGCGGCTGTACCTGTACACCGACCCGGACGCCACCGTCGTCCGGGCCGCCCGTGAGGCGAACGCCGGCATGCCCGACTACACGATCGGTCTGCTCGAGGGCGCGTTCGGCGACCTCAAGGGCGCCAACGTCGTCGTGCTCGGCGCGTCGTACCGCGGTGGCGTCAAGGAGACCGCGTTCTCCGGGGTGTTCCCGGCCGTGGAGGCGTTGAAGGCGCGCGGCGCCGAGGTGTCCGTGCACGACCCGCTGTACACCGACGAGGAGCTCCAGGGTCTCGGCTTCACGCCGTACACGCTGGGCTCGCCGGTGGACGCGGCAGTGCTGCAGGCGGACCACGCGGAGTACGCGCAGCTGAGCCCGGCCGACCTGCCGGGCGTGAAGGTACTCGTCGACGGTCGCGACCGCACCGACCCGGCCAAGTGGGCCGGCGTGCGTCGGATTGTGATCGGAAGGTCGGTCAGCCAGTGACACATGCCGACCTGCGGGTCGTGATGATGGTCGCCAACGACGTCACCAACGACAGCCGGGTCCGCAAGGAGGCCGCAGCACTGGCCGAGACCGGAGCAGAGGTAACTGTGCTCGGGGTCTCGGCCAGCGGCCTGCCGTCGAGGGAGATGCTCGACGGAGCGCTGATCGTCCGGGTGGCGGTGCCTTTCACGCTGCGTGAGGAACGGAAACGAAGCCGTACGGCGCGCCGCAACTGGCGGCCGCCACTGGTGGGGTACCGGTACCGAGCAACCTATGTGGCGCGCAGCCAGCGGATCGCGGCCGAGATCAAGGAGCTCAAGGCGGACTCCGGGCACGCGATCGCGCGGGCCAAGGCGGGCCAGGGGAATCCGGTCAAGTTCAAGGCCGGCGTCGCCACCCGGCTGCTCCGCCGCGCGCGCTGGCAGGCCGCCGAGCGCGCCGCCTGGGTCCGCAAGGGCGTGGGGAACAAGGCGGACGGACCGTTCAAGTTCGGCTGGCGGGCGTACGACGGGGTGCTGCACCGGCTGCCCTGGCCGGCGCCGTGGCGCAAGCTGCACCCGGAGGCGCTGGACCTCGAGATCGCGTTCGGCGACCTGATCGACCGCCTCGAGCCGGACGTGGTGCACGCCCACGACATGCACGTGATCGGTGTCGCGACCCGCGCCGCCGGCCGCGCCAAGCTGCGCGGCCGCAAGCTGAAGGTCGTGTACGACGCGCACGAGTACGTCGCCGGACTCTCGCAGTACGGCGCCCGCACCCGGCGTTCGATCGCGGCCTGGGCCAACCACGAGCGCGAGTACATCGGCGAAGCGGACCGGGTGATCACCGTCAGCCCGGCCATCGCGACCCGGTTGCGGAGCGAGCACAACCTGCGGCAAGAGCCGACCGTGGTGATGAACACGCCGAACCCTGCTGACGTGTCGGTCGAGGTGTCCGACATTCGCAGCCAGATCGGCCTGGCGTCCGACGTACCGCTGCTGGTCTACAGCGGTGGGGTGACGCGAGCACGTGGCATCCACACCGCCGTACAGGCGCTGGTGGATCTGCCGGACGCGCACCTGGCCGTCGTGTGTGTCCCTGGTGTGGCCACGGACGCGGTCCGCGAGCTGCAGGCGCAGGCCGTGCAGCTGGAGGTGCAGGACCGCCTGCACTGCCTGGACCCGGTGAAGCCGGACGAGGTGGTCGCGTTCCTGCGGACCGCCGATGTCGGGCTGATCCCGATCCTGCGCTACCCGAGCCACGAGATGGCGCTGCCGAACAAGCTGTTCGAGTACGCCTTCGCGGGGCTGCCGGTGGTGGTCAGCGACATGCCGAGCATGAAGGAGTTCGTCGATCGCACCAAGATCGGCGAGGTCTTCACCGCGGCCGACGCGCACGACCTGGCGTCGAAGGTCCGTACGGTGCTCGGCAATCTGGACATCTACCGCGAGCGGGTCGCGGATCCGGCGTACCAGCAGGAGGTGTCCTGGGCCGGGCAGGCGACCAAGCTCCGTGAGCTGTACAGCGAGCTGACCGGGCAGCAGATGGACATCACGCGGCCGGGCGGGAAATCGCGCAAGACCGGGCGGCACCTGCTGCTCGGGCCGGTCAACAGCGCCGGGCAGGCGTGGTTGTGGGCGACCGCGCTCGAGCGTGAGGTGCCGGACGTCAAGGCGGAGTCGCTCACCACGGGCAGTGGCGCGTTCGACTTCCGCGTGCACCGCACGGGCACCTACCGGCAGTACCGGTCGGACCTGCGCTGGCAGCTGGAGCTGACGGCGTACGCGTTGCGTGAGGTCACCCACGTGCTGTTCGAGGCCGGCCGGCCGATGTTCGGTCAGCAGCGCGGGCAGATGTGGACGACCGACGTACCGATGCTGGACCAGGCCGGGATCAAGCACGGCCTGGTGTTCCACGGGTCGGAGATCCGTGATCCCGCGCAGCACCGCGAGCAGTACCGGTACTCGCCGTTCCGCAACCCGGACGACGAGCTGACGGTGCGCCTGCAGGCCGCGAACAACCTGATGCGCCACCACCTCGACGGCTACAAGGGACCGGTCTTCGTCACCACGCCGGACCTGCTGGAGTTCGTCGACAACGGCATCTGGTTGCCGCTCGCCGTCGACGTCGAAGGGTTCGTGTCGACGCAGCCGGTGCTCGAGCGCGAGGTCCCGGTGGTGCTGCACGCACCGTCGGCTTCAGCTCTGAAGGGATCGGCGTACGTCGATCCGGTGCTGACGGACCTGGATGCGCGGGGCCTGATCCAGTACCAGCGGGTCCAGGGTGTGCCGCATGCGGAGCTCGCCGAGATGGTGAAGAGCGCCGACATCGTGGTCGACCAGTTGCTGCTCGGTTCGTACGGCGTGTTCGCCTGCGAGGCGATGGCGGCCGGCCGGGTCACGGTCGGGCACATCGCCGACCCGGTTCGGGACCTGCTGCCGACCGACCTGCCGATCGCCGAGGCGAATCCGGACGACCTGTCCGAGGTGATCGAGCGGCTGGTCGCCGAGCGCGACACCGCCCGCAAGATCGCCGACGCGGGACCGTCGTTCGTGCGCGACCTGCACGACGGGCGGAAGTCGGTCGCGGAGCTGCTGCCCTTCTTGAACAACGAGCTCAGCCTCAACAACGATCTGGTGTACGAGGACGAGAGCGAGTAAGTGCGGATTCTGATGATCGCGCAGTCCCCGATCGCCGGGGACTCGCGGATCCTGCGGGAGGCGACGGCGCTCGCCGCGGCCGGTCACACGTTGCACGTGATCGGCCGGGACGTTCCTGAGGGCTTCGAGGTGGGGTCCGGGATCACGGTGGAGTCGGTCTCCCGCTCTTCCGGTCTGCGGACCGGGAACGGCGGGCTGACGGTCGGGCACGGGCATTCCGGGCCCAAGGTGCTGGCCAAGCGGTTCGGTCGGTGGCTGTTGCTGCCCGAGCACCGGAACCGCACCGAGAAGCAGTGGCGTCTCGCCGCGGCGGCTCAGGTGGCTGCGGCGGGTCCGGTCGACGTCGTGCATGCGCACGACTTCAACACGTTGGAACTCGCCGCGGAGTACGCCGCTCTATGGTCTGTCCCGCTTGTGTACGACAGTCACGAGCTGTGGTTCGACCGGGCGCTGCCGGGGCGGCCGACGCCGTTGTGGCGCGCGCGTGGGCGGCGGTACGAGGTGGCGTTGGCGTCCAAGGCCCGGGTCGTTTTCACGGTGTCGGACGGGATCGCGGCGCGA
Source organism: uncultured Actinomycetota bacterium (assembly GCA_963822475.1). Taxonomy (GTDB): domain Bacteria; phylum Actinomycetota; class Actinomycetes; order Propionibacteriales; family Kribbellaceae; genus Kribbella. Next base: position 426,876 of record CAWGHT010000003.1, on the reverse strand, counting down.
TTGAAGTCGCGTGGGCTGGCCGATGTGCGCGTCGTACGGAACACGTTCCCGCGGGCGGACGACGTACCGGCGGCACCGTCGCAGCCCGAGGGCTTGCTGTACGCCGGACGCGTCGGAGCCGGGCGGGATTTGCCGACTGTGGTTGCGGCGGCTCGTGAGTTGGCGCCGTTCCGGACGGTGTTGATGGGGTCGGTGGATCCCAACTATCGCTTGGATCTGGGGCCGGTGGAGACCGTCGCGGAGCGGTCCATCGACGAGGTCGACGACACGCTGCGGTCGTACGGCATCTCGCTCGTCACCCTCACGAACACCTGCGAGAACCATCGTCTCGCGCTGCCGAACAAGCTCTTCCACGCGGTCCGGGCCGGCGTTCCGGTCGTGGCGGCTGATCTTCCCGAGCTGCGGGCGGTCGTCACGCAGTACAAGCTCGGCGGGCTTTACGAGCCCGGTAACGCGCACTCGTTGGCTGTGGCGGTCCGCGCGGTGATCGACAACTACACGACGTACACCGACGGGGTTCGCTCAGCCGCCGCAGAACTCAACTGGGAGCACGACGCAGCAACCCTCGTCGCCGCCTACTCGGACCTCTCCCACTAACCCAATTTGCCTGGCTCACCCACCAATTTGCCTGGTTGACCCATCAAATGCGGGGTTTGTGACCCTCATCCAGGGTCACAAACCCCGCATTTCGCTGGTCTACCAGGCAAATGGGCTAGCGGGAGGCCTCGACCATCTGTCGCATCAGTTCGACCGGGTTCTTCTCCGGTTCCGGCTGGGCCAACCGGGTGGAGGGGACTCGGGCCTGCGGTACCTCTGCCGTCTGGAGGGCTGTGGTGTAGCCCGTCAGCGGGAGAGTGAGGGACGAGCGGGTCGGGTCGAGCGTGATCGTCGCACCCGTGAACGGCACCGACGGGTTGTCCGGCTCGACCGTGAGTACGAGACCCAACCGGTGACCCGCGGCGAACACGACGTCGTCGGCGTTCAGCTCGAACGTGAGGTCGTACCAACGATCCGAACGCAGCGATTCCTTGGAATACATGGACTTGTAGTGCCCGACGTCGGCCAGTGTCCGTACGACGACGGACGTGTCGGAGACCGCCGTGTTGACCTGCGTCTTCGCGTAGCAACCGGTGTCGAGCGCGTTGCCGTCACCCCAGCAGACGCGCGTGTCGGGCACGTTCGTGACGTTCACGTACCGGTTCGCCGTACCGTAGTCGACCAGCCGCGCCTTGATGCCTGAGGCAACCTTGTTGACCTTGACCCGGACCGACACCTTCCCGGTGCCGCTGACCCGGACCGCCTTCTCCAGCTCGTCGCTGAGGAACACCGCCCGATCGGTCCGCGGCGTCGTCGGATCGAGTACGACGGTGTCCGCCGACTCCTTGTCCGTCCCGGTGAAGCTGACCGGATCACTCGTGCCGGTCAGCTTGCTGAGCTTGCAGCGTGGTCTGCTTGGCGCCGGCCGCCGGCCACTTCGCCTCGTCGACGAACGAGCCGTCCTCGCGCTGGATCGTCGCCTGCGGCGTGTCCATCACGCCGTTCTTCAGGCCCTGCAGCCAGTAGTCGAACCACGGGTGCAGCTTGTCCACCCACTCGTCGCGGAAGCTGAACCCGTCCAGGTGCACGCCCTGGTGCAGGAAGATCTTCCGCGGCACGTTCCGCTTCGCGAGCTCGTCCCACCACTCGCCGAACTGGCGGGTCTTCACGTTCTCGTCACCGAGCCCGTGCACGACGTACACGCTGGACCGGACGTTGCGAGGCGTCGAGCCGGTAGTTCCGCGGGTCCCACCACTTGCTGTACGAGCCGGTGCGGGTGTCGGAGTCCTGCTCGATCTCGTTCGTCATCTGCTCGCAGCGCGGCGAGGCGTCGTTGCTGACGTAGTCGTGCAGGAAGCCCATGTACTCGTCGTAGAACGGCACCCCGAAGCCGCGGGTGTAGTCGTACCAGCTGGAGATCGCCGCGATCGGCACGATCGTCTCCAGCCCGCGGACGCCGGTGCTCGCGACCGAGTTCGCGATCGTCCCGTTCCAGGACACGCCGATCATGCCGGCCTTGCCGGTCGACCAGTCGGCCTTCGCGGCGCTGCCGTCCGGCTTGTGCCCGGTGGTCCGGTTGTTCAGCCAGTCGATGACCGCCTTGGTGCCGAGCACCTCGAGGTCCGCGCCGACGTCGCTGCAGCCGGTCGACCGGAACGTCCCGGGCATGTCGACGAACGCGACGGCGTACCCGCGCGGCACGAAGTAGTTGTCCAGCCAGCTCCCGAACACCTGCCGGGTGCCGGTCGCGTCGAAGTAGGTCGTCGGGTCGCCCGCGTAGTACGGCGAGGCCTGGATGATCACCGGTACGTCGATGCCGGCCTGGGCCGCCTCGCCCGGCCGGATGATGTCGACCGTGATCTGGTCGGTGATCCCGTTCGCGTCCCCGTCCAGCCGGGGTACGTCGACCTGCACCTTCTCGTGGATCGCGTTGTCGTAGTCGTAGGCGGGCACCGTCGCGGTGCCCTGGACGAAGGGTTTGGACGGTACGGCGGTAGGCCCGGCAACCGCGGTGAGCGAGGCGGCCGGCGCCACCACCGCCGCGAGCACCAGGGCCAGCCCGGTACGTAACCGAGTTCTGCGCATGCGCGAATCTCCCCCTATGGGCGGTAGGTGAAGCCCTATTCTGTGCACAGATCTCACTCATACGGTCACTTTTCGTGTGCCGCACGGGCAAACCTTCGCCCGGCAACTTTCCCCGCCTCCGCGGCATCCAGCTGAGTAGGCGTCCCGTGGGGCGCGAACGGCGAGTGATTGCTTTGAAAGGACACCTGGATGTTCCGTAAGACCATCGGTCTGATGAGTGTCGCGGGTCTGGTGCTGACGCTCCCGACGGCCCCGGCGGCGCACGCCACGACGACTACACCCACCGGCATCGCGGCGGCCTGCGCGCTCGGGGTCGGCTCGTTCAACCAGCAGTGGGGGCAGAACAGCGAGGTCATCACCGCCACCACACCGCCGACGGAAAGCCCGATTCTGTCCACGCCGAACATCTACAAGCCGCCGTTCGATATCGGCAGCACGCCGACCACTTTCACCACGACTCCGATGAGTGGCGGGCGGACGGCTCGGGTCGGGAAGATCGTGATCGGCGGGTATCTGTACGACAGCTCGGCCATCGTCCGCTCCGACGGCTCGCTGGTGCGGGGATCGAACGTGCTGAAGAAGTACGGCGGCGGTTGGGGCGGGCGCTTCCTGGTCCAGGCGCGCTACAAGGCCTCGGCGGCGAGCAAGCCGAGCCGGACGACGCTGTACCAGCAGGACGCGAGCGGCAGGCTCGGGCGGTGGACCGATCTCGGCGCAGGGTTCCGGAACACCGGCTACGTCACCGGCCTCAGCACGATGAAGTCGTTCGCGCTCATCGCCACGACGGCGACGTACGACATGTTCCTGGTGAACAACCGGGCCGGCGGGCTGTACACGTTGAAGATCCCGACCACCAGCCCGCTCAAGCCGGTCGCGACGCCGGTGCGCACGTCGAGCTGGCAGATCTTCGAGAAGATGATCGCGGCCCCCTGCGGCACCGGCTCGATCGTCCTCGCGATGGACCGCGACAACGGCACCTATTACATCTACTCTGTCGGCCACGCGAACGGAACCAAGACCGTCATCAAGAACCTCGGCAAGGTAAAACTCAACTGGGGCGACTTCGACCAGTTCCGCTTCGCCCCGGCCTACGACCCGCTGAACGGAGGCTGACCCAGCCCCGCAGACCGGACACGCCTGCGGCGCGCTCGGCTCAGCCAGAGGGTGGTGGGTTGGTCGGCGGGGGTGTAGGTGATGACGAACTGGGTGTCGTCGCCGGGTAGTTGGAGGGACTCCAGGGAGAAGGTGAGTTGCCCGGCGAGCGGGTGGTTCAGGGTCTTGGGGCAGTGGGAGCGGTTCTGGACGTCCTGGGAGGTCCAGAAGCGTTCGAACTCGGGGCTGGCGGCGCGGAGCTCGTCGACGAGCGCCGTCAGCTCCGTGTCGTCGGCGTACCCGGCCGATGCGCGCCGGAGTACGGCGACCGCGTCCTGGGCGACCGTCTCCCAGTCGGCGTAGTAGTCGCGGGAGGCCGGGTCCAGGAAGTACAGGCGGGCCAGGTTCCGGTGTGCCGAGCCCTCGAAGTCAGCAACCACCTCCAGGGCGGCGGAGTTCCACGCGAGGACGTTGCTCAGCCGGTCGACCACGATCGCCGGCAGGTCCTGCATGGCGTCGATCATCGCCTTCAGTTGCGGGCGAACAGGCGTCTTCGGTGGTACGGCGGGTGGCGCCGCGCAGGCCAGTGACCGGAGGTGATCCCGCTCGGCCGGATCCATTCGCAGCGCGTCCGCCACCGCGGTCAGCACCGCGACCGACGGGTTCGCGGCGCGGCCCTGCTCGAGGCGGACGTAGTAGTCGACGCTCACGTTCGCCAGCAGCGCGGCCTCCTCCCGGCGCAGGCCGGAGACCCGGCGATCCTGCCCGGGCCGCAGGCCGACGTCCTCCGGGCGCACCCGTGCCCGGCGGGACTGCAGGAACTCTCCCAGCGCGCTCACCGATCCAGTATCCCTGGGAGGTTCAACCGACTGGGTGGTCCTGCCAGACCTACGGTCGAAGCGGATCTTCTGAGCGGGCGTCGTACGGCGGAACGTGGAGCCATGAGCACTTCACGCATCGCACTCGTCACCGGCGCCGCCAGCGGAATCGGCGCCGCCATCGCCACTCGTCTGGCCGCCGACGGTGCGTCCGTCGCACTCCTCGCCCGCCGCCGCGACCGCCTGGAGAAGGTCGCCGCCCAGATCGCCGAGGCCGGCGGTACGGCGCTCGTCGTCCCGGCCGATGTCACCTCGGAGCAGTCCGTGGCCGAGGCCGCTGACCTGGTGCAGGACCGCCTCGGTGACCTCGATCTGCTGGTGAACAACGCCGGGCTGATGTCGGTGGTCCCGTTCGCGGACGGGCCGGTCGCCGACTGGCGTCGTACCGTCGAGGTCAACCTCACCGGCGTCATCACCGTCACCCACGCGTTCCTCCCGGCCTTGCGACGGTCGGCTGCGACCCGGACCACCGACCTGATCAACGTGTCGTCGCTGGCCGCCGACCGCATCAACCCCGGCATGGCGGCGTACGGCGCCTCGAAGGCAGGCGTCAGCCACCTGACCCGGACGCTGCGGGCCGAGCTGGCCGGCGACGGCGTCCGGGTGACCAATCTCGAGCCAGGCATGATCGACGGCACCGAACTGGCCGACAGCTTCCCGCCCGACCTGCAGTCGATGGTGAACGACCTCCGCACCACCCTCCCCGCAGTCCCAGTCACCGAGGTAGCCGACCTGATCGCCTACGTCGTCAGCCGCCCAAGAGACGTGAACCTCCCGCACCTGATCATCCAGCCGTCGAAGGAGGGTTAGCGGTTGTTCATCGTGGGTTCGTAGGGTCGCGGGCATGACTGTGACTCGACGTACCTTGTTGAAGGTCGGGGCTCTGGGGGTTGGGCTTGCTGCTACGCCGGGGCTTTCGGTGGCTGCTCGGCCGCGGCGGACTCGGGTGCTGCTGGCAACGAATGAGCCGTGGGGGACGTACCACGCGCAACCGTTGCTGGCTGAGGCCGTACGGCGGGGATGGGAGCTCGTGCAGGTCGTTCCGGATCTGACGCAGATCAAGCCGGGTGACCCGGTGCCGGTTGCGACGCTGAGCGACGTACCGCCGGCTGATCTGCTCGTGGTGAACGGTGCTTCGGACTGGCCGGCTGATGTGGCGGCGGCGTTGAAGCGGTTGCCGATGGCGGCGAGTTCGCTGGCGTATCTCAAGCCGGTGGAGGCACCGCGGGCCAAGGAGTTCCGGTCGCGGTTGGAGCTCGTGACGGCGGCGTCGCCGGCCGAGTCGGAGGTGTTCGCGGCGTACCTCGGCTGGAAGCATCGCCCGCGGATGGTGGGGTCGGCGCAGACCGACAACCTGCCGACGTACGCGCCGCAGAAGGACCGGGTGCTGGTGCTGACGAGCGTCACGCACCCGGACCAGACCGGCGACGCGGCGCCCGGCACGCAGTTGCTGCTCGACGCGGCCGCGAAGTTGGAGGCGGCGGGCAAGCACATCGTGGTCGGCCTGCATCCGCGTGAGGACCGGACGCTCTGGGAGCAGTACGAGATCAGCGCGCTGGGTTCGGTGCCGGAGTCGGCGACCGTGGAGTGCGCGGTGGGCATCCCCGGCACGGTGTTCCCGATCGTCGCGGCCGTCGGCGTACCGCTGGTCGGCTGCGTGGACCCGAAGCTGCAGGTGCCGGACTACATCCTGGACGTGTGCTCGTCGACGATCGACGCACCCGAGCAGGCCGTCGACGCGATCGAGAACGCCGAGCCGGCCAGTCGGGGAGCGGTGTTCAACGCGGTCGGTCCGATCGGCGGGTCGGCGCGGCGGCTGTACTCCGCGTGGCACGCCACGATTCAGACCACCAGGTGCAACTTGACCGCGGCGACGCCGATCTCGATCCGCTGACCCCAGCCGATGCTCAAGGTGTCGGACTCCATCCCGTCGCCGAACACGACCAGGTCCGACTCGGCCGTGATCGTCAACGAATCCGGTGCCTTGAGCAACCCTTCGGTGTTGTCGGTGCCGGTCGCCGGCGACGGCCACGCCTCGCGCACGAACCAGCACAACACGGGATCGATCGGCGTTGGCAGTGCCAACGGACTGCGCCGTTCCTGCCAGGCCGATCGGCACCAGCCGGTCGACCCGGTCCCGGTGCCGACCAGGATCCCGGACGACGACTGCCGCTCGGGCAATCCATCGGGCGAACTCAGCCGGTAGCGCGCGGACTGGTGCGTCCGGTGGCCGACGTACACCTCGTTCAACGCGACCAGCTGCTGCCCGTCGTCGGTGCTCGCGGCAACCATCGTCCGCTCGGCGACCTGGCGTTCGGTCAGGAGATCGGCGATCGCGGCGGGTTCGTGCGGCACGAGTACGCCGGGGTTGCGGGACGGCTCGGGATTGATCCCGATCACCGGCTGACCGTCCAGGTACTTGGCCACGTTCGCGACCAGCCCGTCCTGCCCGACCGCGATCACCACATCCTCCGGGCCGAACCCGAACCGGTCCAGGTCGTTGCGCTCGGCAACCGCACGGCGCCAGTCCAGCGGGATCGCCGCCGAGACCGTGGCGAGCGCGTCCTGCTGCGCCTGGTGCCGCGCATCCAGCTCGGCCAGGTCCCGTCCGCGGCCGGCCAGGAAGAACCCGGCCTGCTGCCGCGTCCCGTGCCGGGCGACCAGCTCGGTGAGCTCGGTCGCCCGATGCACGATCACCGCCCTAGGTGGCAGGCTCATGAAACGACCTCCAGCTCTTGGGTCAAGATGCCTGTCCGGCCAGCTTGGCCAGGAGCGGCGTGATCAGGTCCGGCGTGAGGTTGAGCGTGCCGATCTCCGGTAGCGCGCCCTGCTTGATCGCGAGCGCGAGGATGGTCGCCTGGTCGAGTTCGGCGTACGCCTCCAGCATGGCCTTCTCGGCAGCAGCCTCCGCAGCGCCGATCACCCGCTTGGCGTCTGCCTCCGCCTCGGCCAGTGCGCGCTGGCGACCGGCCGCGGCCTGCGTCTCGATCTGACCGGCCGCCGCGGCCTCGGTCGCCCGCATGCGCTCGTTCTGACCGCGCTGGTTGACCAGTTGCTCTTCGCGCCGGGCGAGCTCGATCTGGTTCTGCAGCTCGTTCTCCGCGATCGAACGCTCCCGCTCGACGGCCATTGCGCGGCGTTCGTACGTCGCCTTGTCCGCGGCCTGCTGCACCATCTCGCGCGTCGGCGTCTGCAGCGCCTTCTCCACGTCCCGCTCCGCGCGTACGGCGACCACGCGGACGTCCTCGACGCCGATGCCGATCCCGGTCAGCCGCTGGTCCTCCCGCAGGCCGGTGCCGACCGCCTGGCGGAGCGCGGTCATGCCCTCGGACAGCGCCTCGGTGAGCGTCATCCGGGCCAGCAGGTCGAGTGCGGTCTGCTGCGCCAGCTCGGTCAGCAGTCCGCCGAGCTGCTCGAGCGGGGTCGACCGCCAGAGCCCGGTGTCCGGGTCGATGCCGAAGTCCAGCCGGGCCGAGGCCAGCGCCGGGTCGGTCACCCGGTACGTGACGGTGGCCTGCACCACGACGTCCTGGAAGTCCTGCGTGCGGCCGTGGAACAGCAGCGGCTGCTCGCGGTCGTCGACCGGGATCTCGCTCAGCGACGAGTTCAGGGCCCGGAACCAGAACGCCTGGCCGGCGCCGTCGTGCGCGACCTTGCCGTTGCGCAGGTGCCGCACGTGGGTGGTCGGGTTGGCCCGCAGGTGGCTGATGAAGCGGAACCGGGTGATGTCTGCCATCTCTTCGTTCTCCTTGTCGTCACTATGACGATAAGGGGTCGAGTGACTTCTCGTCAAGGTGACGATTAGAGTGTGGTCATGGACTTCGAGCCACTCGGCCTGGCCACCGACCTGGTCATCCTGACCGTCCGCGACGGGCGTCTCCAGGTGTTGCTGATCCGCCGGGGCATCCCGCCGTACCGGGGCCGCTGGGCGCTGCCCGGCGGGTTCGTGCGGCCGGACGAGGACCTGGAGACGACCGCGCGCCGCGAGCTGGCGGAGGAGACCGGGCTGTCCGCGGAGCGGATCCACCTCGAGCAGGTTGCGACGTACGGCGCTCCTGATCGCGACCCGCGCGGCCGGGTGGTCAGCGTGGCGTACCTGGCCCTGGTGCCGGACCTGCCCGCACCCGTCGCGGGCTCCGACGCCGCGTCGGCGAGCTGGGTCGACGCCACCGACGTACTGGACGACTCGGGGCGGCTGGCGTTCGACCACCACCGGATCCTCGCCGACGGCGTGGAACGGGCCCGCGCCAAACTCGAGTACTCACCCTTGGCGACCGCGTTCTGCCCACCGGAGTTCACCATCTCCGAACTCCGCGGCGTCTACGAGGCAGTCTGGGGCCTCCCGCTAGACCCCCGAAACTTCCACCGCAAAGTCACCAAAACCCCCGACTTCGTCGAACCCGCCGGCACCACCACAACCCGAGACGGAGGCCGCCCCGCCCAACTCTTCCACCGCGGCACAGCCACAACCCTCCACCCCCCCATGACCCGCGCCTGAAGACAGGTCGGGGGCGGTTGAACAGGAAGTGGTGCGTTTGGACAGGCAATAACCTGTTCAAGGCCCCGACAGCCCGTGGCACGCCACGCGAACTGGTCGAGCCAGCCAACGCGACGATCAGCAGCCTTCATCCACCTCGTGGACACCATCGCAGGGGATATCCGGCAGTTACAGCCGCCCTGGTCGCGCTGTACTCGACCGTGATCCGGGTCTAGACGCGCGAAACCCGGCTCGCCAACCGTCCGGATGACTGCCGGGTTCACTTCCCGAGGGCTACTGCCCTGAGCTACGCACCACTATACAGGGCGTCACGTCTCCGCACGAAGGATCATTCGAGGGCTCTACTTCGAACAGCTAGCTCCTCGGCTGTGATCAGGTTGGTGTGGGTGCCGGCGGTGCTGCACGCCCAGGCGCCGGCGATCGTTCCGGCGCGGGCGGCTTCGGGCCAGGAGGCTCCGTCCAGGTAGCGGGCCAGGAAGGCGGCTACGTAGGCGTCGCCGGCGCCGTTGGTGTCTACTACGGGGCGGTCGGGGAAGGTGATGGCGGGGAAGTGGTGGACGGGTTCGCCGCGGACGTGGAGGTAGCTGCCGTCGGCGCCGGCCATGGCGACGACTACGTCGGCGCGGCCGTTGGCGAGGATCCAGTCGACGCCGTCGGGGGGCAGGGCGGCGGCGGAGACGAAGACGATGTCGGACGCGGTGGCGAAGTCCTTGTGGTGGTCGTTGCGGCCGTCCCAGTCGTGCAGGTCGGTGGAGATCGAGCGGTCGGCGGCGATCGCGTCGCCGAGGGCGTCGCGGGCGAAGTCCAGGATCGAGACGTGGACGTGCTGTGCGTGCCGGATCACCGGGCGCCAGAGGTTCGGGTCGACGCGCAGCCCGCGCGGGTGGCGGCCGTCGTACATCGAGAGCCGGCGGCCGTCCGGGGCGACCAGGTTGACCGATCGGCGGGTGCCGCTCGGGTGCAGGACGACGCGCAGCGGGATCCCGAGTTCGTCGTACGTACGGCGGATCCGCACGCCCTCGGGATCGTCGCCGATCACGTCCACCAGCCCGGCGTTCAGCCCGAGCAGGTGACAGCCGAGCGCGACACCGTGACCGGTGTGCGCCAGGTACGACTCGATCGGTTCGACCGGAACCGTGTCCACATCCGCCAACGGCAGGCTGGGCACCCGCACGATCGTGTCGATGCCTACTCCGCCGATCACCAGCACATCCAACTCCACCCGTCCCGTCATACCCGACTTTCGCCAGGGATCACAGGTGTCTTTCGCAAGCTGAACGGATAGTTGGTGTCCAGGCACAGTCGATTCATGCTGAACCGACGAATTCTCCTCACCTCCGCCGCCCTCGCCCCACTCGCCGTCCTCACCGCCCTGCGAACAGCAGAAGCAACCACTCCCGCGCCGGGCAGGGCAGCTGTCCCCACGCGAGACGCCGTGTCGTCGGCGGCACGCACGCCTGCGGTGCCTGTCCGGATTCGGCTGCCGCGGCCGACTGGTCCGTTCCCGGTCGGCACGACCGAGCTGCACTTGGTTGATGCCGGCCGCGACGACCCGTTCGTGCCCGGGCGCCCCCGCGAGCTCATGATCAGCATCTGGTACCCGGCGAGCCGCGTGACCGCGCCCGCGCCGTACCTCCCGCCGCTGACCGCCGACGTATTCGGCGAAGGCGCCGCAACCGCCCTGCAGCAACCCGTCGGGACGATCGACTGGGCCGGCGCCAAGAGCCACGCCGGCCTCCTCGCCCCGGTCTGCCCAGGCAAGCGCCCGGTCGTACTGTTCTCGCCCGGTTTCGGCGTACCCCGGGGACTCGCCTCGATCAGCGTCGCCGAACTCGCCAGCCGCGGGTACGTCGTGGTCACCGTCGACCACACGTACGAGGTCTCAGCCGTCGAGTTCCCCGGCAACCGGGTCGAAGTACAGACGCTGCCGCCCGCGCCGTACGCGATGCTCGCCCGCACGACCCGCTTCGCCGACCTGCGCTTCGTCCTGGACAGCCTCACCCGGCTCGCCCGCGGCGAGAACCCGGACGCGGAACACCGCCGTCTCCCGAAGGGCCTCGGCAGCATCCTCGACCTCGACCGGATCGGATCGTACGGCCACTCGGCCGGCGGCCTCAGCTCGATCGACCTGCTGGTCGCCGACCCGCGGATCCGCGCCGCGATCGACCTCGACGGCGAGCTCGGCTACGGGTACGACGACCCCGCCGACGCACCGACCGTCGCGAAGGGCACGGACCGCCCGTTCCTCCTGATGGGCTCGGGCGCGATCGGCCCGGGCCCGCACGACCACCGCACCGACCCGTCCTGGGGCCTCTTCTGGGACCACTCGAGCGGCTGGAAGCGCGACCTGAACCTCCCGAACGGCCGCCACTACAGCTTCGTCGACTACCAGGCGCTGATCCCGTGGTTCCAGCGCTTCTTCACCGTCCCGGAGGAGCTCATCGCGAACACCATCGGTACGGCGAACCCAGACCAGGTACTGCGCGCCATGCGCACCTACATCCCAGCGTTCTTCGACCAACACCTCCGGCACCACCCACACGACTGGACCCACGCCCTGCCGGAGACGAAGTTCATCGTGTGACTTCGAGAAGATCTCCCGGCTGGCATCCGAGCGCATCGCAGATCGCGGTCAGGGTGGAGAACCGGATCGCCTTGGCCCGGCCGTTCTTCAGCACGGACAGGTTCACGACGGTGACGTCGATGCGCCGGGCCAGCTCGGCCAGGGACATGTTGCGCTCGGCCAGCAGACGGCCGAGATTGACCTGGATGCGGTGGTCGTCGTCCGGTGGCATCACACCAGCCCTTCGGTGTCCGCACGGAGCCGTACGCCGACGCGGAACGCCTCAGCGAGCGCAGCGACGATCGCGGCGATGCCCAGCGGCAGGAACGAGAAGTGGAATGCGAACGGGACGTGCGCCTCGAGTGGCGTACCGGCGACAAGTTGGTGGGTGGTGAGGGCCGTCAGCAGGCTGTCGCCGAGCGAGCCGACCACGATCAGGACGCCGATCCCGAACAAGCGCTTCGGGTTCCGCGGTGCGAACGGATCGCCCGCGCTCAACGTCCGGGCCACCAGGAACAACCAGTAGATCCCGAGCAGGATCGGCACCGCGTCGAAGAGGCCCGGTAGATCGAGCAGGATCCGCTGGCCGAGGCTCGGGTCGGCAACCGTCAGGGTCGCGGATTCGGCGGCGGACAGCTTGAGGCTGCCGGCCTCGGCGAGGGCGGTCCCCAGACCGCTCACTCCGACATCGCGGCTGCTCTCGGCGGCGAAGAGGCCGGCGACGTGCAGCGCCGGGATCAGCAGGCCGACCACGGCCTCGATGGCGAAGGCGAGCCCGAGCAGGGAGGTCAGGAGTCGGCCGTCCCCGCGGCTCCAGGTGAGATTCATGCGAGCACCTCCATATCGTTTGTCGATGGTAACGATAAACGATATGGAGGTCCAAGCGGCTACTGCTTGATCGGGGCCCCGGTCTTCTCCTGGAGCTCGTCGAAGGTGACGCCCTCGGCGAGTTCGACCAGTTGCAGGCCGTCGTCGGTGACGTCCAGGACGGCGAGGTCGGTGATGATCCGGTTGACGACGCCGCGGCCGGTGTACGGCAGGTCGCACTCGGCGAGGATCTTGTGCGAGCCGTCCTTGGCGACGTGCTCCATCAGCACGATCACCTTCTTCGCGCCGTGCACCAGGTCCATCGCGCCGCCCATCCCCTTGACCATCTTGCCGGGGATCATCCAGTTCGACAGGTCGCCGGTGGCCGAGACCTGCATGGCGCCCAGGATGGCCGCGTCGATCGCGCCGCCGCGGATCATCCCGAAGGACAGCGACGAGTCGAAGAACGAGGCGCCGGGCAGCGTCGTGACGGTCTCCTTGCCGGCGTTGATCAGGTCCGGGTCCTCGTCGCCCTCGACCGGGTACGGGCCGACGCCGAGGATGCCGTTCTCGGACTGCAGTACGACGGTGACGCCGTCCGGGATGTAGTTCGGGACCATGGTCGGCAGGCCGATGCCGAGGTTCACGTACGAGCCGTCCTCGAGCTCGGCGGCGGCCCGGGCGGCCATCTGCTCACGGGTGAGTGGCATCTCAGGCCTCCAGCTTCTCGCGCGCGGCCTCGTACGCCTCGCGGGGTTGGACCGTCCGCTTCTCGATCCGCTTCTCGATGTCCTTGCCGACGGCAACCACTCGCTGGACGTACACCCCGGGCAGGTGGATCGTGTCCGGGTCCAGCTCACCAGGCTGGACCAGCTCCTCCACAGAGGCGATCGTCACCCGGCCGGCCATCGCGGCCAGCGGGTTGAAGTTCCGCGCGCTGCGGTCGAACACCAGGTTCCCGTGGGTGTCGCCCTTGAGCGCGTGCACCAGCCCGAAGTCGGTGGTGATCGAGTCCTCCAGCACGTACGTCGTACCGTCGATCTCCCGCGTCTCCTTGGGCTCCGACGCCTTCGCGACCGAACCGTCCGCGTTGTACTTCTGCGGCAGCCCGCCGTCGGCGACCTGCGTCCCGACCCCGGCGAGGGTGAAGAACGCGGCGATCCCGCAGCCGCCGGCCCGGAGCTTCTCGGCCAGCGTGCCCTGCGGGGTCAGCTCGACCTCCAGCTCCCCGGACAGGAACTGCCGGGCGAACTCCTTGTTCTCCCCGACGTACGACGACGTCATCTTGGCGATCCGCTTGTCGGCGAGCAGGATGCCGAGTCCCCAGTCGTCGACGCCGCAGTTGTTCGACACGACGCTGAGCCCGGAGACCCCCTTGTCGTGCAGAGCGCTGATGAGCTGCATCGGGTTGCCGCACAACCCGAAGCCGCCGACGGCGAGGCTTGCGCCGTCCCCGATGTCCGCCACCGCGTCCTGCGGCGACCCGTACGTCTTGTCCATCAGCTGCTCCGTTGCAGTGTCGAGGCCCGATCCGCTCCGACTCTAACCAGCCGACCCGCGTCCCGCGATGTGAGTGGTACCACTCGGCTATGTGGTCAGGTGCTACGCCGACGCCTCGGACGCGTTCAAAGACGCCAGTTCGTGGAGAGCCTCGTAGTGCGCGTCGTCCAGCTCAGGGATGGCGAGTACGGCGGACAGGTGCGCGCGAGCGGCCGGTACGTTCCCGGAGCCTCGCGCCGTACGTGCCAAACCGACCCGTGCCGCGGCAATGGTCTCCGGCTGGTCAGCGTGCTCGCCGATCGACAGGGCCCGGCTGTAGTCCGCGTGGGCGTCTTCCAGCTTCCCTTGCCGTCGGTAGAGCTCCGCACGCTCGCACAGCAGCAGTGCGGTCTCGTCTGCGAGGCACAGCTGCTCGGCGAGCTCCAACGCCTCAGTAGTAGCGTCCAGCGGCTCGTCGACGACCTGCCGGAGCGCGCTGAGGGCCAGGAACATGCCCCACCGGTCCTCCAGCATCCGGAAGCGGCCCAGCGCCGTACGCAGGCTCTGCGCCGCGTCACCCGGTGCTGCTGCTGTCGTCAGACCGGGGTAGCCACGGCACAGCTCGACGGCTGCGCGTGTCCACGCGTCACCGGCCTCGTTGCGCTCCAGCACGTCCTCGACCACGGCAGCCGGTTCGAACGGCCCGAACACGAGTGACCACAGCAGCACCGTCACGGAGTACCGGAACGGGCCGGTCGTCGTCAGGACGATCTGCTGGGCCAGTTCCACCTGCTCCTGCTCGGCCGACGCCGCGCCGTGGATGACGGCCAGCAGGTACTCCTCGCCCAGCCCGACCGGGACGGTCCGGCCGAGCATGCTGAGCACCCGCTCCGCCGCGGCCGCAGCCTCGTCCTGGAGCCCGTTCGACCACCAGTACGCCGAATAGCGCGCAACGAGCCGCAAGGCGGTCCGGAGGTCGCTCTCGCACGCGCGCTCGATCGCGCTGACGACCTGGTCCGCCTCCAGACTGTGTGGTCCGCCGGAGCCCCCCAAGTTCACGTGCTTCATTCTCGCTCGCCCGTGTTAACGCCGTGTCACGGGGTCAGAAACGGAGCACTCCCCAGGTGGCTGGGCGGTGCATGTCCGCGATGCCCTGGGGTGACCAGACCCAGAACTCGCAGTCGTCGCCCTTCACGTACGCGCCGTCGACGACCTCGTGCGGCCACTCGCAGCGCATCAGGTTCATCCGCCACTCGTCACCCGGGTTCGGGGGCGTCGCCCGGCCCTTGTTGTACGGCGCCAGGTCGGCCCACGGTACGGCGACCTCCGCCGACCACCCGGTGTCCGTGTCGGACGGGTCGTTGAGCGTGCCGTCGACGTGGACCGCGGTCCCGAGACCGGGCAGGTTCGTCGGGTCGATCGGGACGCCGCCGTCGACGTACGGCTTCGGCAGCGTGAGTTCCCAGATCGTCCCGAGCGGGTTGATCTCGAACTCGTAGTAGTTCTGCCCGTCGCCGTCCGGGTCGAGGAACAGCTCGAAGTTGTTCTCGTGGAACAGCTTGCTGTTGTGCTCGGCCATCGTCGACCAGACGTGCGGCTCCTCGAGCAGGCCGCCGACGTACAGGTACTGGTCGTCGTACATCAGCTTCGCCCGGGTCAGGAACCGTGGCGTGGGACCGTCGTGGATCGGGACGAAGGCGGTCGTCCACGGCGCGGCCTCCCAGGCCGGGTCGGTCAGGGTGCCGTCGAAGTTCGGCATGGTGGCGGTCCGCGGGCACTCGTAGACGGGCAGGTCAGGCATCGGCGCGCTCCAGCAGTCGGGCGAGAAGGTTGGCGAGCAGGAAGGTGACGGCGGTCAGCACCGGTACGACGGCGAGGATCCAGGGCGAGTCCAGGTGGCCGGTCAGGAACGCCACCACCAGCGCGACCATGAACGCGACGCCGAGGAACGGGATCAGCTTCGGGTGCGGCATCGCCAGCCGGCTGAGCGCCGTACCGCCGAGCACCATCGTGACGACCACGATCACGATCAGCAGCGGCAGCCCGAGAGCGCCGCAGTTCGTGGTGTCCCGGAACCGTTCGCAGCCGCGCTCACTCAGCCACACCAGCGCGATCGTCGCGAACCCGCACAGCAGCCCGACGACGGCCAGGATCAGCCCCGGCGGCAGCGGCGGCGCGTCGTACCGCCCCGGACGGGCCTCCTCCTCCGCCTCGTCGTCGGCGGCCTCCAGCACGGCTTCCAGATCGTCCGGCATCCGGTCGCCGTCGTCCTCCTGACTCATTGCGGCAGGCTATCGGGCTCCCAGGCTGTTCGCGATGGCATCGCGCACGTCGGCGTCCGTGGGCGCGGCCAGGCCCTGCTCCGCGGCCAGTTCGGCGAGCGAGACCATCGTGACGTCGTGCAGCCCGCAGCTGGTGAACGTGTGAAACACGGTCATGTCCGGGTCCACGTTCACCGAGAACCCGTGACTGGTCACGCCGCGCCGGATCCGCATGCCGATCGAGCACAGCTTCCGGCCGTCCTCGGTCCAGACACCGACCAGGCTGCTGGCGCCCTTCGGCGTGTCCCGGCGTACCAGCGGGAAACCGAGCGACCCGAGGGCCTCGACCAGGCCGTTCTCCACCCAGCGCACGATGTCGACCGGGCCGCGGGACTTCAGGTCGACGACCAGGTACCCGACCAGTTGACCAGGTCCGTGGTAGGTCGCGAACCCACCCCGATCAACCGCCACAGTCGGAGTACCCGCGGGCAGATCATCCGGTGAGGTCCGCGGTCCGTAGGTGATCACCGGCGGATGACTCAGCAGGAACAGCCGGTCCTCGGCCTTACCTTCGACGCGCTCCTCGACCCAGCCACGCATGTCCTTCGCGGCAACGTCGTATTCCACTTCACCGAGATCAACCCGCTGCATACGTTCAGGTTAGGCCGTACGGCGCGCGGCGCAGGACGTCGTACAGGAGCCGGCGGTCGAGGACGTTGCCCTCTGGCTCCAGCCAGTCGAGGAGTTCACGGTCGGCGGAGCGTGCCGACATGCACGTTACGGCGGTCTGGGAGCCGGACTGGGTCATGATCCCGCCCTGGCCCTCCACGTTCGGGTGCACGATCAGGAAGCCGCGTACCTCGGCCGTCCGGAGCCGCCCGCTCCAGGCCGCGACAGCGCCCTCCAGTGCGGGCACCGGGCTGTCGATCGGCTGACCGTTGAAGACGAGGGACCCGTAGGCGTCGAGGGAGTACGCGCCGGGCGGTCCGACCAGCGACACGATCAGGGCGACGCGGTGCCCGTTGATCAGCATGTGATCGACGGCGACGGCACCGAGCTGCGCACCGTGCACCAGCTTCGCCGCGGGCAGTGCACCGACCACAGGGTCGAGGAGGTTGGCCGTACGCCGTTGCAGCAGCACGTCGTACGCCGAGATCGGCGCGGCGAGCGCATCGTCGATGAGCGGCTCGCCGGGACGGCCCCACAGGTTGAACTCGTACGCCGCGGTCCGGTCGATCGCCAGGTCCAACGCGTGCGCCTTCGACCAGCGACCGGTGAGGATCCGAACGACCACCAGACCCGCGACCACCCCGCCGAGCAGAATCCGGCCCATCGTCGACGCGCCGCTCGGCCCGAACGGATTGAGCGTCAGAACCAGCACCAGCAGGAAGAAGGCCGCGGTGAGGACGCCGAGCACCTTGAACAGGCCGCCGAGAGGCACCCGCCTGCTCCAATGCGGTGGCATCGCCACCACGATCATCGCGGCGGTGCCGATGCCGAAGACGACGTCCCAGAAGCCGTCGTAGCCGGTGGTGACGAGGATCCAGATGACGAGTGCGCAGAAGGCGGTCAGCGCGATGAGGGCAGGGGTTCGCCAGCGGCCGAAGGGCGGGCTGGCATGGATCGGGCCCGCGTCGACCGGCTGGACGTTCTCGCCGGTCGTCCTGGGTTCAGCCGGCTGTTCACTCGACGGCTCGCTCGACCAGGGCTGGTCGGTCGACCAGGCCCAGGTGGGCTCAGGTTCGGGCTGCGGCTCCGGTTCGGGCCGGGGCTCGCGGGTGGTTGTCGTCGACTGGCCGGCCAGCGTGCGGTCGTAGGCGGCGCGCTTGCCCGGGTCCGACAGGGTGTTCCAGGCTTCCTGCACGAGGCGGAACAGCGCCGCGTTGCCGCCCTGGTCCGGATGGACCTGGCGGACCAGCTTCCGGTACGCGGTCTTGATCTCGGCGGCGCTGGCCGTGCGCTCGACATTCAGCACTTCGTAGTGATCGGCCCCGCTCACCCCAGCACCTCCGCGACACGACAGAACGCACTGAGGGCCAGTCACCGCAGTGACTGACCCTCAATGGTGGTCGGGCTGACAGGATTTGAACCTGCGACCTCTTCGTCCCGAACGAAGCGCGCTACCAAGCTGCGCCACAGCCCGAAGTCGCGAGTAGCTTACATGGGCTCAGCGTCCGGACGAAATCGGGTTATTGCGCGGGACGAGGGTGAGCAAGGTCGCCTCCGGGCGGCACGCGAAACGGACCGGCGCGTACGGCGACGTACCGAGCCCGGCCGACACGTGCAGCGCTGCCTGACGGCCGTCGTACCCCCAGGTCGACAGGCCCTTCACGCGGGAAGTGTCGAGGTCGCAGTTGGTCACCAGCGCGCCGTAGAACGGCACCGCCAGCTGACCGCCGTGCGTGTGCCCGGCGAGGACCAGCGGATAACCGTCGCCGACGAAACCGTTCAGGACCCGCTGGTACGGCGCGTGCGTGACGCCGATCGACAGGTCCGCCGTCGGGTCGATCTCGCCCGCGACCTCGTCGTACCGGTCGCGCTTGATGTGCGGGTCGTCGGTGCCGGCGAAGTCCAGGCGCAGGCCGTTCACCTTCAAGGTGGCCTTGGCGTTGTTCAGGTCCGTCCAGCCGGCGCCGCTGAACGCGCGGCGCATCTCCTCGTACGGCAGGTCGGGGCCGTGCGGCTTGTGGCGCTGCTTGTTCGCGGGCAGCAGGTACTTGCCCGGGTTCTTGAAGTGCGGCTTCCAGTAGTCGTTGGAGCCGAACACGAACACCCCCGGCAGATCGAGCAGATCGCCGTACGCACGGAGCAGCGGAGGAACCGAGTGCTCGCTCGCGAGGTTGTCGCCGGTGTTGACGATCAGGTCGGGCTCGAGCGCGGCCAGGTCGTTGACCCAGCGGATCTTCTTCTCCTGCGTGGGCATCAGGTGCAGGTCGGACAGGTGCAGCACCTTGAGCGGCGCGGTCCCCTCCGGCAGCACCGGCACCGTCACTCTGCGCAGCGTGAACCACCGCACCTCGATACCGGCCGCGTACGCGACACAGGCGGCGCCCACGGCACTGACCACCGCAGTGGTCTTCAGGGTGGTGGTGGCGATCCCGCGCAAGCTCATTTCACCAGCCTGCCACAATCATGGTCATGTCCAACTCCGGAATGAAGCAGCGCCTGCACGACGACATGACCGCCGCCCTCAAGGCGCGCGACGAGATCCGCAAGTCGACGTTGCGGATGGCGCTCTCCGCGATCACCAAGGCGGAGGTGGCCGGCAAGGAGGCCCGCGAGCTCACCGACACCGAGGTCGTCGACGTACTCAGCTCCGAGGCCAAGAAGCGCCGCGAGTCCGTCGTCGCCTACCGCGACGCCGGTCGCGCCGAGCTCGCCGAGAAGGAGCAGGCCGAGGCGGACATCCTCGCCGACTACCTCCCCGAGCAGCTCAGCGAGGACGAGATCAAGGTCCTGGTGACCGAGACCATCGCCGCCACCGGCGCCGCCGAGCTCGGCCCGCGCGGCATCGGCAAGGTCATGGGCGCCCTGCAGCCCAAGGTCAAGGGCAAGGCCGACGGCTCCGTCGTCTCCGCCGAGGTCAAGCGCCAGCTCGGCGCCTGACCGCTGGGCTAGCGGCCGCGGCGGCCGCAGTTCGGGTACCTCGGATTCGTCGGCGGACAGTTCGGATTCAGCGTGGTCGGGGTGCCCGGCGGCTTCACGGTGTGTCGTCGGCGTCCCCGGCTTGACCTGCTTGCTGCCGTTCGAGACGTAGATCGTCACCAGTGAGCCGTCGGGGGCGCCGTCGCGTTGCCGGGGATCGGTGTAGGCGACCGTGCCGGCGGTCTCCTCGGAGTTCACGGTGCCGGAGGCGATCGCGACCTCGAAGCCGGCCTGCCGGAGCTTGTTCGCGGCGTCCTCGGGGTTCATGCCGTTCACGAACGGCAGGTCCTTCACGTTGCCTCGCTGGACCACGCTGGACGGCGCAACGAAACGCGTCGTCGGGTAGCCCTGCAGGGCGGCCTTCATCGCGGCCTCCCAGATCGGCCCGGCCGTCCCGGAACCTGACGGGTCGTTGATGGGCTTGCCGTTCAGGCTCTGGCCCTGCAGTTCCTTGTACGGCGGGGACGCGTCGGCCACCGTGGCGGCCGCGGCGAGCTTCGACGAGTAACCGGCGTACCAGACAGCCTTGGCCTCGTTGATGGTTCCGGTCTTGCCTGCGAGGTCGCTCTTGCCGAACTTCAGCTTGCTACCGGTGCCGCCGGTTTCCATGACCTGGTGGAGTACCGCGTTGACGCCGTCGGCGACCTCCTGTGACAGCACCTGCTTGCACTGCGCACCGGGGATGCTCACCGCCTTGCCGGCCGAGTCCTTGACCGAGGTGATCAGCCACGGCTGGCAGTACATGCCGCGGGCGGCGAAGGCGGCGTACGCGTTCGACAGTTGCAGCGGGGAGATGTTGTCGATGCCCAGCGTCATCGACGGGACCTGGTGGAGCGCTTCGCCCGTCTGCGCCTGGTTCAGCCCCAGGGACGCGGCGATCTTGGCGATCGGGCACAGGCCGGTCCGCTGTGAGAGCTGCAGGAAGTAGGTGTTGGTCGACTTCTGTGCCGCCTGGATCATGGTCGGGATCGGGACGTTCTTCGTCGAGTTCTGCGGGTCGTACGGCCTGGTGATCTTGTACGGGCCGTCGCAGGTGCTGAACGTCTGGCCCTCGAGATGAACCGGGCTCGGCGAATTGATCTTGTAGTTGAGCGGAATGCCCTTCTGGATCGCCGCGGCGATGGTGAACGCCTTCATCGTCGAGCCGTTCTGCCAACCGCCGTACCCGCCCGGGTAGGTCTTCGGGACGTTGTAGTTGTACGACGTCTGGCCGCGCTTGCTGCCGTAACCACGGCTCTGCGCCATCGCCTTCACGAGTCCGGTGCCGGGCTCGACGATGGTGATCGCCGCGACCGCCTGGTCGGTCGTCTGCGAGTGCGTGTCGATCGAGCGCTGCGCGTCGGCCTGGATCTTCCGGTCGAGGGAGGTCTTGATGGTCAGGCCCGCGGTCTTGATGTAGTTGGCGCGGTCGGCCTTGGACTTGCCGAAGGCCGGGTTGTCCTCGAGCAGCGAGACGATGTACTCGCAGTAGAAGGGGTACGGGCCGTTCGCGCAGCCGAGCTTGTTCGGGCGGACCTTGGTGGGGTCGATGACCGGGGTCTTCAGGGCCGAGTTGGCCTGGGCGACCGAGATGACGTTCAGCTGCAGCATCCGGCGGAGGACCACGTCGCGGCGGTCCTTGGCGCGCTTGGCGTCGTTGGTCGGGTCGTAGCCGGTCGGGTTCTTCACGAGGCCGGCCAGCATCGCGGCCTGCGGGAGCGTCAGCTGGGACGCGTTCACCGAGAAGTAGTGCTGCGCGGCGGCCTGGATACCCCAGGCGCCGTCGCCGAAGTTCGCGAGGTTGAGGTACTTCTCCAGGATCTCGTTCTTCGAGTACTGCTTCTCGACCGCGATCGCGTACCGCAGCTCGGCGATCTTGCGCTGGTACGTGTCGGCGGTCGCGGCGGCGAGCTCGGCCGGGGTCTTCGCCTTCTCGACCAGGCTGACCTTCACGTACTGCTGGGTGATGCTCGAACCACCCTGCTGCACCGAGCCCGACGACTGGTTCTGCAGCAGCGCGCGCAGCGTGCCCTTCGCGTCCAGCGCGCCGTGCTCGTAGAAGCGGTCGTCCTCGATCGCGACGATCGCCTTCTGCATGATCGGCGCGACGTCCTTGAGCTTGACCGGAACCCGGTTCTGCTCGGCGAGCGTGGCGATCACCGAACCGTCGGCCGCCAGGATGGTGCTCTTCTGCTTGAGCGGCACCTCGTCGAACTGCTGCGGCAGGTCCTGCAGCGTGTCGGAAGTCTTCTCCGTGGTGAATCCGGCGAGGCCGGCGAACGGGATGGCGAGACCGGCAGCCAAGGCCCCCGACAGCACGCTCACCCCTAGGAACAGAACCACAGATTGGACGACACCGCGGTCGCCCTTTTCCCCTACGCGCATGGTTGTTAAGACTACGTGACCGCCGAATTGGGTTACCGCTCCGCGTGTGAGTTCAGTCACCCTCGCTGGACAAAGTTCATCCAAAAGGACGAGGGCCCGAGCATCAGCTGCTCGGGCCCTCGTCAGTACTGCGTTACGCGGCGTACTGCTGTGCGTGAACCTGGGCCGGCTCCAGCGCCAGATCCAGCACCTCACGGACGTCGCTCACCGGGTGCACGGTCAGCTCCGCGAGGACGGAGGCCGGTACGTCTTCCAGGTCCGGCTCGTTCCGTTTCGGGATCAGGATCGTGGTCAGCCCGGCCCGGTGCGCGGCGAGCAGTTTCTGCTTCACCCCGCCGATCGGGAGCACCCGTCCGGTCAGCGACACCTCACCGGTCATCGCGACCTCCGAGCGGACCGGCCGCCCGGACAGCAGCGACGCCAGCGCCGTCGTCATCGTCACACCCGCCGACGGTCCGTCCTTCGGGACGGCACCGGCCGGTACGTGGATGTGTGCGTTCCGCTCGGCCAGGTCACCGACAGGCAGCCCCAGCTCCGCGCCGTGCGAGCGCAGGTACGACAGGGCGATCTGCGCCGACTCCTTCATCACGTCACCCAACTGCCCGGTCAACGTGACTCCGGTCGGGCCGGTCTCCTTGTCGGCCAGCGACGCCTCGACGAAGAGCACGTCACCACCCGCACCGGTCACCGCCAGTCCGGTCGCCACACCCGGCAGCGCCGTACGCTCCGCGGACTCCGGCGTGAACTTCGGCGACCCCAGGTATCCCTTCAGGCCACCGCCGTCGATCGTCAGGTTGCCGACGTCCTCGCCCAGGGCGAGCTTCGCCGTCACCTTCCGCAGTACCCGCGAGATCGACCGCTCGAGCTGCCGTACGCCGGCCTCTCGGGTGTACTCACCCGCGAGCACCCGCAGCGCCGAGTCCTCGATGGTCACCTCGTCCGCCGTCAGGCCCGCCCGCTCCAGCTGACGCGGGAGCAGGTGGTCACGGGCGATGACGACCTTCTCGTCCTCGGTGTACCCGTCCAGCTGCACCAGTTCCATCCGGTCCAGCAAGGGCGCCGGGATGGAGTCCAGCACGTTCGCCGTGGCCAGGAACACCACGTCGGACAGGTCCAGCTCGACCTCCAGGTAGTGGTCCCGGAAGGTGTGGTTCTGCGCCGGGTCGAGGACCTCGAGCAGCGCGGCCGTCGGGTCGCCCCGGTAGTCCGCACCGACCTTGTCGATCTCGTCCAGCAGTACGACGGGGTTCATCGAACCCGCCTCGGTGATGGCCCGGACGACCCGGCCCGGCAGCGCACCGACGTACGTCCGCCGGTGGCCACGGATCTCGGCCTCGTCCCGGACGCCGCCCAGGGCGACCCGGACGAACTTCCGGCCCATCGCACGCGCCACGGACTCACCCAGCGAGGTCTTACCCACACCAGGAGGACCGACCAGCGCCAGTACGGCGCCACTGCGGCGACCGCCGACGACACCGAGACCACGGTCCGCGCGACGACGCCGTACGGCCAGGTACTCCGTGATGCGCTGCTTCACGTCGTCCAGGCCGGCGTGGTCCGCGTCCAGCACGGCCCGCGCCTCGCGGATGTCGTAGCTGTCCTCGGTCCGCTCGTTCCAGGGCAGCTCGAGAACGGTGTCCAGCCAGGTCCGGATCCAGCCGACCTCGGGAGACTGCTCAGAGGTCCGCTCGAGCTTGTCGACCTCGGCGAGCGCGGCCTTCTGCACGTGCTCCGGCAGGTCGGCCGCCTCGACGCGGGCCCGGTAGTCCTCTTCCTCGGACTCGGCCTTGCCGTCGAGCTCGGCCAGCTCCTTGCGGATCGCGGCCATCTGCTGGCGCAGCAGGAACTCCCGCTGCTGCTTCTCCATGCCTTCCTGGACGTCCTTCTGGATCGTCTCGGAGACCTCGAGCTCGGCGAGGTGGTCCTTCACCCAGCCGATCAGCTTCTCCAGCCGTTCGGAGACGTTCGCGTTCTCCACCAGCCAGGACTTCTGCTCGTTGTTCAGGTACGACGCATAGCCGGCCAGGTCGGACAGCTCCGCCGGGTCGTCGACCTGCTTGATCGAATCGATCACCTGGTACGCGCCGCGACGCTGCAGCACCGAGGTGGTGAGGGTCTTGTACTCGCGGGCCAGCTCGACCGAGCGGTCGTCGGTGATCTCGTGCATCACCGTCGCGCCCACCCAGAGCGCCGCACCCGGGCCGGTGGTCCCGGCGCCGATGCGGACCCGCTGGGTCCCGCGGATCACGGCCGCCTGGGCACCGCCCGGCAGCCGGCCGATCTGCTCGATCTCACCGAGCGTCCCGGCTTTGGCATATTTTCCGTCCAGCCGCGGGACCAGGAGCACCTGGTCCTGACCGGCGGCCTGCGCGGCATCGATCGCCGCCCGGGCCTCGCTGTCGGCGAGTCGGACCGGCACGACCATTCCCGGCAGGACCACGACGTCGTCCAGCGGCAGTACAGGAAGATTCAACGTATCGGTCACGCTGTCACACCCTTTTCCAAGTTGAGTCTGATGGGCTCAACCACAGGTGTAAGTAAGTAATTCCCGGCGCTTCCCGCCGTTCGCTGACGGTGAAATCAGGCGGTCAGCAGCTCGCCGATCTGGCGTAGACCGGTCAGGTCGTGCACGTCGTCGGCCAGGGCGGGCACCTCGACGGTCCGGATCGAGCGGTGACCTCGGCGGAAGCGTTCCGCGCGTTTGTGGTCGCCCACGACCTGCAGCATCTTGTCCGCGTGCAACCGCAGTACGGCGGCCGTCAGCGGCGACTTGTCCGCTTCTTCCAGCTTCTCGGCTGCAGCGAGTGACCGCTCCGCCGAGAGTTCTGGCGCCTGCGTGTTCGTCACCCGGTTCAGCACGACGCCGGCCAGCGGCATTCCCTCGGCGCGCAGCCGCTCCGCGAAGTACGACGCCTCCCGCAGCGCGTCGTTCTGCGGCGCGGCCACGACGAGGAACGCGGTGTGCGGCTCGCGGAGCAGCGCGACCGTCTGCTCGGCCCGCTGCCGGAACCCGCCGAACAACGTGTCGAACGCCGCCACGAACGTCTGTACGTCGGTCAGCACCTGAGCGCCGAGCACCTTGTTCAGCACCGACATCGCCATGTTCACCCCGGCCGACATCAGCTTGAACGGGCCACGCGCCGGCGCCAGCAGCAGCCTCAGGAACCGGCCCTCGAGCAGCGACGCCAACCGCTCCGGCGCGTCCAGGAAGTCCAGCGCCGACCGCGACGGGGGAGTGTCCACCACGATCAGGTCCCACTCGCCGGTCCGCTCGGCCTGCTTGTGCAGCTGCCCGAGCTTCTCCATCGCCATGTACTCCTGCGTGCCCGCGAACGACGAGGAAAGCGCTTGATAGAAGGGATTCGCGAGAATCTGCTCGGCCTTCTCCGGCGTCGCGTGCTGCAGGACGACGTCGTCGAACGTCCGCTTCATGTCGAGCATCATCGCGTCCAGCCGGCCGCCGTTCTTCGCGTTCACCTCCGCCACCGCGCGCGGGGTGTTGTCCAGCTCGGTCAGCCCCAGCGACTGCGCCAGCCGCCGGGCCGGGTCGATCGTCAGTACGACGACCTTCCGCCCGCGCTCCGCCGCGCGCAGACCGAGCGCGGCCGCGGTCGTGGTCTTCCCGACCCCGCCGGAACCGCAGGTGACGATGATCCGCGTGTCGGGGTCGTCGATGAGCGCGTCCAGATCCAGGTTCATGCCCGGAACTCCTCAGCCAGGTCGATCAGCGTGCCTTGGTCGATCCCGTCCGGCTGCAGCGTCAGCTCCGTCACCTGTTTGCCCAGGGCATCGATCCGGTCGCGGTTCTCGCGCTCGAGCCCGACCCGGATCGCGTGGTCGTGCGCCTCGCGCGCGAGCGTCTCCACCAGGTCGGCGCCGATCGTCAGGCCGGCCGCCTTCAGTCCCCGGGTCAGCTCGGCGGTGGGCAGTTTCTCCTTCACCGCAAGGGCGAGCGCGTCGTCGTCGAGCGGGCTGTTGCGCACCAGGTTCACCACGATCGACCCGATCCGCAGGTCCAGCGCCTCCAGTTGCCCGACCGCGTCGAGGGTCTCCTGGACCGGCATCTCCTCGAGCAGCGTGACCAGGTGGATCCGGGTGATGTCCGAGCGCAGCATGCCCATGATCGCGTCCGCCTGGTTGCGGATCGGTCCGACCTTCGCGAGTCCCGGCGACCTCGGTGTTCACGTTCAGGAACGGCGCGATCCGTCCGGTCGGCGGGGCGTCCACCACCACGGCGTCGTACGCGAGCTTCCCGTGCACCTTGCGGCGGGTGGCCTCGTAGACCTTGCCGGTCAGCAGTACGTCGCGGAGCCCGGGGGCGATCGTGGTGACGAAGTCGATCGCGCCGACCTTCTCCAGCGCCTTCCCCGCGCGGCCGAGGTGGTAGTACATGTCGAGGTACTCCAGCAGCGCGGCCTCGGCGTCCACGGCCAGCGCGAACACCTCACCGCCACCGGGGCCGTGCGCGATCCGGCGTTCGACGTACGGCAGGGGTGGTACGTCGAAGAGCTGGGCGAGACCCTGACGGCCCTCGACCTCGACCAGCAGGATCCGCTTGCCCTGCTCCGCCAGCGCGAGCGCCATGGCAGCCGCGACCGTGGTCTTCCCGGTGCCGCCCTTGCCGGTCACCACGTGCAGTCGCGCCATAGGTCCCAGGGTAGGACGTGCTCCCGCGACACACCGTTAGAGTCCCCTTCATGAAGAAGTTCGAGTACTTCACCGCGCCGCTGCTGGTCCACTCGACCAAGGAGATCCTGGACAACTTCGGCCAGGACGGCTGGGAGCTGGTCCAGGTCGTCCCGGGCATGAACCCGGAGAACCTGGTCGCCTACTTCAAGCGGGAGATCGAGGACAAATGAGCCACCCCGAGGAGAAGCTCGCCGAGCTCGGCCTGAAGCTGCCCGAGGTGGCCAAGCCGGTCGCCGCGTACGTCCCGGCCGTCCGGACCGGTGACCTGGTCTACACGTCCGGCCAGCTGCCGCTGCGCGAGGGCACGCTGATCGCCACCGGCAAGGTCGGCGCCGCGGTCACGCCCGAGGTCGCCAGCGAGTGCGCCCAGCAGTGCGCGCTGAACGCCCTGGCCGCGGTCAAGGCGGAGATCGGCGACCTGGGGAACGTGAAGCGGATCGTGAAGGCGGTCGCGTTCATCGCCTCCACGCCGGAGTTCACCGGCCAGCCGCAGGTCGCGAACGGCGCCTCCGAGCTGTTCGGCCAGGTCTTCGGCGACGCCGGGCAGCACGCCCGCAGCGCCGTCGGCGTCCCGGTCCTCCCGCTCGACGCCCCGGTCGAGATCGAACTGATCGTCGAGGTCGGCTGACCGCTCGTGCGGGACCTGACGTCACAGCTGATGACCGGCCGGATGGCCGAGGTCGCCCTCGAGTACGCCGAGGGCACCCGGACGCCGGCCGATCCTCGCCCCGCCTCGACGGTCATCCTGCTCCGCGACGCACCCGCGAGCGCGCCTGCTGGTGGGCCGGAGGTCTACCTCCTCCGGCGGCAGCGGACGATGGCGTTCGCCGCCGGGATGACGGTGTTTCCCGGGGGACGGGTCGACGCGACGGATGCCACCGTCGCGGATTCCTGGTCGGGGCCTTCGCCGGAGTGGTTCGGCGAGCGGCTCGGTTGCTCGGCGGAGACGGCAGCGGCGTACGTCGCCGCCGCCGTCCGCGAGACCTTCGAGGAGTCGGGTGTCCTGCTGGCCGGACCGTCGAAGGACTCGGTCGTCGGCGACACCACCGGAGCCGACTGGGAGGCCGACCGGGTCGCCCTGGAAACCCGTGAGCTGGGCTTCTCGGAGTTCCTGCACCGGCGCGGCCTCGTCCTGCGCGCCGACCTGCTCGGCCCGTGGGCGCACTGGATCACCCCGGAGTTCGAGCCCAAGCGGTACGACACCGCGTTCTTCGTCGCGGCGCTCCCCGCGGGACAGGTCACCCGGGACGTGACGAGCGAGTCCGACCAGGTCACCTGGATCCGCCCGGCGGACGCGGTCGCGGCCGTCGAAGCGGGCGAGATGCTGATGCTGCCCCCGACGTACATCTGCTGCCACGAACTCTCGCAGTACGACGATGTCGCGGCGATCCTGGACGCGGCCGGCGAGCGGAAGATCAAGGCGATCATGCCCTCCGTGCGCGTCGACGGCGACCAGGCCTATCTGGAGACCACATGAACGTCACCGAGTACGCCACCCTGGTGCGGGCCGACAACCCCGGCCTGATGACGCTGGACGGCACCAACACCTGGATCCTCCGCGCCCCGGACGCGGAGCAGTCGGTGGTCGTCGACCCCGGCCCGATGCTGGAGGACCACCTCCGCGCGGTCCTGGACGCGGCCGGCAAGGTCGCCGTCGTACTGCTCACCCACAAGCACCCGGACCACTCCGAGGGCGCCGCGTGGTTCGCCAACCAGGCCGGCTGCGGCGTACGGGCGGTGGATCCCGGGTTCCGCATCCCCACCGACCACGCCCACGGCCTGGCCGAGGGCGACGTGATCACCGCCGACGGCCTCCGGATCGAGGTCCTCCCGACGCCCGGCCACACGCTCGACTCGGTCTGCTTCTGGCTGCCCCAGGACGGCTCGCTCCTCACCGGAGACACCGTCCTCGGCCGCGGTACGTCGGTCGTCGCGTACCCGGACGGTGCCCTGGGCCCCTACCTCGACTCCCTCGAGCGCCTCCGAGCCTTCGCGAACTCCCCGGCCGACGTACTCCGCCTACTCCCCGGCCACGGCCCCGTGATCAACGCCCCATCCGACGTCCTCACGCACTACCTGGAACACCGCCAAGACCGCCTGGACCAGGTCCGCGCACGCCGTAGCCGCAAGGCCACACCACCCCCGAGTCCATCGTCGAACACGTCTACGCCGACGTACCCCAAACCCTCTGGCCCGCCGCCGAACGCTCCGTCCGCGCCCAACTCGACTACCTGGCCGGCTGACCGCGACCAATTTGCCTGGCAGACCCATCAATTTGCCTGGCAGACCCACGAAATCGGGGGTGTGTGACCCGCAACCTGGGTGACAAACCCCCGAATTCGTGGGTTGACCAGGCAAATGGGGTTATCCACAGATGCGACGGGAGGCGCTCCGGGGCCGCCTGGCTCAGTTGATGCTGGAGGAATGAACCCCAGACTGAAGCCGGTAGCCGACAAGCAAGGCGGCGTGTTCAGTCGTCGGCAGGCTCTCGGGTCGGGGTACACGCCCGATCAGATCCAGGACCGCCTGCACGACGGTCGGTGGGAACGAGTTCGCCACGGCCAGTACGTCGAGCGCGCAGACCTGAAGCACCTGCCGCCATGGGAACGTCAACTTCTGCTCCACCGGCGGCTCGTGTACGCGGCTGTCAACGCGATGCGTCCCGGTACGGCGGTCGTCAGTCACCACTCGGCGCTCGTCGTCCACAATGTGCCGGTCTGGGATGTGGACCTCAATGAGGTGCAGTTGACGAGGTCGAATTCGGCCCGCACCGGCGCGGTCGCTGGGGTCAGACATCACCACGGCCGGCTGACCGGTGACGCTGTCATCGAGTTCGACAACCTGACTGTCACCTCGGTCGCTCGATCCCTCGTCGAGACCGCGGCCACGGCGTCCTTCGAAGCCGCAGTGGTGAGCGCTGACGCCGTACTGCGGAATCGGCTCGTGCCCGATGCCCAGTTGCGCCGCGTGGTCGCGGCAGACCGAGTTCTGGCCCGGTGGGCCGACAGTCCGGTCCGCACTGGGTTTCGCGAGTCCGTTGGCGGAGTCAGTGGGTGAGTCGCGGCTGCGGGTCCTGATGCATCAGCAAGGTCTCCCGGTGCCGGAGCTTCAGGCGGTCTTCCGTGACGCGGACGGCTTCATCGGCCGGGTCGACTTCTACTTTCCGGAGCATCGCACGATCGTCGAGTTCGACGGCATGTCGAAGTACGCCGACGGGTCGAGCGTGGTGCTGATCCAGGAGAAGGCCCGCGAAGACCGGCTGCGTGCTCTGGGGCTGCAGGTGGTCAGGCTCACCTGGGAGGATCTCGCGCATCCCGCCCGTACGGCGATGCTCATCCGGCGGGCGTTCGCCCGGTCACGGGAAACGCACCAGGCTGGGTAACCCACCAAATCGGGGGTTCCACACCCTCATTAAAGGTGTCGAACCCCCGAACTCGCTGGTCAGCCAGCCAAATTGGTGGGTCTGCTAGGCAAATTGGTGGGTCTGCCAGGCAAATTGGTGGGTCTGCCAGGCAAATGGGGCGGGGGTTAGCGGGCGCGGCGTTGGAGGCGGTCTACGTCGAGGAGGACTACCGAGCGGGGCTCGAGGCGGACCCAGCCGCGGGAGGCGAAGTCGGCGAGGGCCTTGTTGACGGTTTCGCGGGAGGCGCCGACCAGTTGGGCGAGCTCCTCCTGGGTGAGGTCGTGGTGGACGTGGACGCCGTCGTCGGCGGTGCGGCCGAAGCGGCTGGCGAGGTCCAGGAGGGCCTTCGCGACCCGGCCCGGTACGTCGGAGAAGACGAGGTCGGCCACCACGTCGGAGACCTTGCGGAGCCGGCCGGCCAGCTGCAGCAGCAGACCGCGCGCGACCGCCGGGCGGCCGTCGAGCCAGCGGAGCAGTTCGTCGTGGGTCAGCGACATCAGCTGGGCGTCGGTGACGGCCGTGACGGTCGCGGACCGCGGTCCCGGGTCGAACAGCGACAGCTCACCGAACATCTGCCCCGGGCCGAGCACGGCGATCAGGTTCTCCCGGCCGTCGGCGGAGGTACGGCCCAGCTTGACCTTGCCCTCGACCACGACGAACAGCCGGTCACCGGAATCGCCCTCGTGGAACAGCACCTGGCCGCGGCGCAGCCGGCTCTCGGTCATCGATGCGGCCAGAGCGTCGGCCGCCTCGTCGTCGAGCTGACTGAACAGCGGTGCCTGTCGGAGCACTGCGGCATCCACTTCTGGGCCTCCTAGGACCTTCGACCACGACTACGAACGTGGGATCCGCCACGTCCGTCGACCGATATGTGTACACCCGGTCGCCCCAAAACCGTAGCTCCTCGGGTGTCGGCACCGCCATGTAGGCTCGCCTCGACTCGCCGGAGCACCACACAGTGTGCCCTTCAGCACCCTCAGTAATCGAGCGTTGGCTGTCGGCGGGCGGACGTAGGCTGGCCTCCATGCCATCCCCGCTTGCCGCGGAACCAGTTCCGGGTGCCCTCCCGACGGTCTCGCTGAACCTCCCCCGCAAGGCCCCGGTGTACGTCGACGAGACGCATACCCAGCTGGTCCGCCGGGCCCGGAAGATGCACAAGGTGCTGACCGACACCTACCCCGACGCGCACTGCGAGCTGGACTTCACCACGCCGCTCGAGTTGCTGGTGGCCACCATCCTCTCGGCCCAGACCACCGACGTCACGGTGAACAAGGTGACCCCGACGCTGTTCGCGAAGTACCCGACCGCGCAGGCGTACGCCGAGGCCGACCGGGACGAGATGGAGGCGATCCTCAAACCGACCGGCTTCTTCCGCGCGAAGACCAACAGCGTGATGAAGCTCGGCCAGGCGCTCGTCGACGACTACGACGGCGTCGTACCGAACAAGCTCGCAGGAGCTGGTGAAGCTCCCCGGCACCGGCCGGAAGACGGCGAACGTGGTCCTCGGCAACGCGTTCGGCGTCCCGGGGATCACCGTCGACACGCATTTCGGCCGCCTGGTCCGCCGGTTCGGCTGGACCGCCGAGGAGGACCCGGTCAAGGTCGAGCACATCATCGGCGACCTGTTCCCGAAGAAGGACTGGACGATGCTGTCGCACCGGCTGATCTTCCACGGCCGCCGGCGCTGCCACGCGAAGAAGCCGGCCTGCGGCGCCTGCCCGATCGCCCAGTGGTGCCCGTCGTACGGCACCGGCCCGACGAACCCCGAGGCCGCGGCGAAGCTGGTGAAGGCCCCGGCGTGAAATTCCGATCCGGTACGTCGTTCCGCAGCACGCGATCGCTCTCCCTGGGAGCGGTCGCGTTGGTGCTGTCGGTGACACTGGCGGCGTGTGGATCGGAGCAAGCAGGTGACAGCGGTACGCCGTCGTCCGGGCGGAGCACGGTCGCGGGCGCGGACCGGCTCAAGGCCTGCCCGTCGGCGCCGTCGAAGCCACCGGTCAGCAACGGGCTGCCGGACATCAGCCTGCCGTGTCTCGGCAGCGGTCCGGACGTCCGGCTCGCCGACCTCCGAGGGCCGCTGGTGATCAACGTGTGGGCGCAGTGGTGCGGCCCGTGCCGCGACGAAGCGCCGTACCTGGCTGCGCTCGCGAAGTCGGGCAAGGTGACGATGCTGGGGATCGACTACGACGACCCGCGGCCGGAGCTCGCGGTGAAGTTCGCCGCCGAGGAGGGCCTGGCGTATCCGCATGTCGTCGACCAGGACAAGGCGATCCAGCGGGCGCTGAAGGTCGGCGGCCCGCCGCTGACCGCGTTCGTCGACGAGAAGGGCACGGTCGCCTACGTGCACCGCGGCGTACTGACGTCCCAGCAGCAGCTGGACCAACTGCTCCAGGAGAAGCTCGGGGTGACCCGATGATCTTCGCGGACGTCGGGATCCCGGACTGGCTGCAGCCGCTGGCGAAGGCCTCCGAGGACGTGGATCCGAACGTGTTGTCCCGGTTCCTGCCGCCGGACGACCCGTCGGTGCGGAAGTCCGCCGTCCTGATCTTGCTTGCGGACGGCAACGACGGGCCGGAGGTGCTGCTCACCGAGCGGGCCTGGACGCTGCGCAAGCACGCCGGGCAGATGGCGTTCCCCGGCGGCGGCGCCGACCCGGAGGACGGCCCCGGGGAGAGCGGTCTGGTCCGTACGGCGTTGCGTGAGGCCGAGGAGGAGACCGGCCTGGACCCGGACGGCGTCGTACCGTTCGGGATCTGGCCGGCGCTCTGGGTGCCGGTCAGCAACTTCGGCGTGTCGCCGGTGCTGGCCTGGTGGCGGGACCCGTCGCCGGTCGCGGTGGTCGACCCGGCCGAGGTCGCGTCGGTGCACGAGGTGCCGATCAGCGCGCTCGCCGACCCGGCGAACCGGATCAGCTGCCTGCATCCGAGCGGCTTCACCGGCCCGGCGTTCACCGTCGGGGACCTCTACATCTGGGGCTTCACGGCCGGGTTGCTGGACAAAATGCTGCAGCTCGGCGGGTGGTACCGCGACTGGGACCCCTCGAACGTCGTACCGTTGCCCGACCGACTGGTCGAGGCGGCCTGGCGGAGCGAGGGACGACGGCCGGAGGACGTGCGGCGGATGACCGCCATCGAGCACGATCTCGGCCGGACGCCAGGTGACAAGTCGGAAGGCGTGGAATGAGCTTGCTCGACTGGGTGGTGGTGGGTGCGGCGGTAGCGCTGGCCATCTCGGGGTACGTCGAGGGCTTCGTCGTCGGAGCCTGCGCCACGCTCGGCCTGCTCGGTGGTGCGGCGCTCGGGGTCTGGGGAGTCCCCAAGGCGCTCGACCACTTCTCGCCGAGCGTCACCGTGTCGTTCGTCGCGCTGTTGCTGGTGGTGGCGCTCGCGTCGTTCGGGCGATGGCGTGCCGCCGTGATCGGTGCCTGGTTACGCAACAAGATGTCGTGGCGGCCGGTGCGCTTCCTGGACGCCCTCGCCGGCGCTGCGCTGGCGGCCGCGTCGGCGCTGATCGTCGCGTGGGTGCTCGGTGTCGCGGTGAGCGGCGCCCGGATCCCGAGCGTCACGTCCGCCGTCCGCGGGTCGGAGGTGCTCGCGAAGGTCGACGAAGTACTGCCGAACAGCGCCGACCGCGCGTTGCAGTCGTTCAACGACGTGGTCAACACGGACCTGTTCCCGCGGTTCCTCGACCCGTTCGTGCCGGAGCGGATCCGGGAGACGCAGCCGCCGGACAGCGCGATCGCCCGGCAGCAGTCGGTCCGGGACGCGTACACCCGGATCGCCAAGGTCACCGGGGTCGCCAGTTGCTCGCGCGGCCTGGAGGGCAGCGGGTTCGTCTACGCACCGAAGCGCGTGATGACGAACGCGCACGTCGTCGCCGGGGTCAGCTCCCCGCAGGTCGAGGTGAACGGGAAGAAGTACGACGCCAAGGTCGTGGTGTTCGACCCGGAGACCGACATCGCGGTGCTGTACGTGCCCAAGATGACCGAGAAGCCGCTCTCGTTCGACCTCACCGGTAAGGCCGACGACCCGGCGGTCGTGCTCGGCTACCCGGAGAACGGCCCGTTCGACTCCGAGCCGGCCCGGATCCGCTCCGAGGAACGGCTCCGCGGCCCGGACATCTACGGCGACAAGACGGTCACCCGCGAGGCGTTCTCGATCTGGGCCTCGGTCCGCCCGGGCAACTCCGGCGGCCCGCTGCTGTCCGCGAAGGGCGTCGTGTACGGCGTGGTCTTCGCGGCCTCCGTCGAGGACAACCGCACCGGCTACGTCCTCACCGCCCAGCAGGTCGCCGAGGACGCCCGCGCCGGCACTTCCGCCACCCAAGAGGTCTCCACGCAATCCTGCACCTGATGCAGCACATCGGGGTGGTCACCGCGTTGAAGAACTGTGGCGGTGACAGCGAGTGAGGTGGGGCGTGAGTTGTCGTTCGACGAGCTGGTAGCGACGAACGAGCAACGGTTGCTGCGGTTCGCCGTCATGCTGACGGGCGGACGGCACAGTGCGGAGGATCTCGTCCAGACCGTCTTCACGCGGGCGTACCGCAAGTGGAGCCGGATCAGCCAGGTCGATCAGCCCGAGGCCTATCTGCGCCGGATGGTGCTGAACGAGTTCCTCAGCTGGCGACGGCTGCTGAAACACGGCGAGCTGCCGGTCGCCGAGCCCCGCGACGTACCCACCGACGAGGACATCGGCACCCGTCACGCTCAGCGCGACGCCGTCTGGCAGTTGCTGGCCGGGCTGCCCCGCAAGCAGCGCGCCGTGCTCGTCCTGCGGTACTACGAGGACCTTCCGGACGACGAGATCGGCAAGCTTCTCGACGTCACCCCGAGCACCGTCCGATCCAACGCCAGCCGCGCCCTCGCGGCTCTTCGCGACCAACTGCCCGCAGAGGAGGCCTGACATGACGAAGCCGAACCGGCTGACCGACGACGAGCTCGGCGACCTCCTCCGGGAAACCTTCGCCGAGCACGAGAACCTGACCGACCATTTGCCCGAGGCAACCAAGCGCCGAAGCCCGGTCCCGGTCCTGCTGGCGGCCGCCGCCGTCCTGGTTGTCCTGGTCGGAGTCCTGTACGGCGTCCACCGCCCCGACCGCTCTGATCAGCCACTGGCAGCGACCCCGGCAGCGACGGCGGCGGGCTCCGATGACGGCAGCATCTGGGCTGCCGCCACCGTCTCGATCGCGCGCCTGGCCGAGCCGTCTGACGGTTGGCAGTTCGTGCAGGTGTTCGGGCAAGGTCAGCGTCCGCACACCCAAGCGCTGAAAGGATCCCCGGCCCCGGTCGTGACGTTCTCCGCCGCCGCGAAGGCGCGGATCGAGGCTGCGGTCCGGCCGCTGGCACCGGTCACATGGGGTGGCGTGGAAGAGTCCTGCGCCGCCCGGGTTGCGACCGTCACACTGGGCCCCGTGGTCAGCAAAGCCGACCACAAGGAAGTGCACACCAGCATCTTCTACGACTGCGGCCGCGGCTCGATCCTGACCTACCGGATCGAGAACGTGGCCGGCCTGTGGAAGGTCATTGGCACAGTCGGTAGCGTCAGCGGCGTCCTGCCCGCGGGTGGATGTCCTTCAGCCAGTCCACGAGAAGGGTGTTGAAAAGGTCGGGTGACTCCTCGTGCGGGAAGTGCCCGGCGGGGGTGATGAGTTCGTGGCGCAGGGGTGCTGTGACCAGGTCCGGGGGTGTGGTCACGGTGGGGGACACCGCTGCGTCCTGTGCCCCGTGGACTTGCAGGACGGGTACGGCGACCGGCGTACGCATCTTCGCCGAGTACTTCCGCCCGTCCGGCCGCAACCGTGATCGGGCGAACCACCGGTGGTACTCGAGAGCGCAGTGCGGCGCCGGCCAGACCTGTAGAGCGGCCCGGTAGCGCCGTGATGCCTCCGCGTCCGGGAACGTCCCGCCGGGCGCGGCCCAGGCGCGGAGCAGGCGCTCGATGTGGATCCCGTCCTGTGCCAGCAGCCGCCGTTCGGGCAGGATCGGCAACTGGAACCAGGCGCTCCGCGTCAGCGCCTTCGTCTGCCCGGACCGGGTGAGCAACAGCGGGTGCGGCGCCGACACAGCAGCCAGCCCCCGGACCTGCCGCGGCGTCAGTACGGCGGCCGACCACCCGATGAACCCGCCCCACCCGTGCCCGACGATCACCGCATCCGTCGCGCCGAGCGACCGGATCACCCCGGACACGTCGGCGGCCGCGGTGTACGGGTCATAACCACGAGGCGTCTTGTCGCTGGCGCCGTACCCCCGCAGGTCCATCGCCACCGCCCGGTATCCGGCAGCCGCGACAACGGGCAGTTGGTGCCGCCAGGCCCACCAGAACTCGGGGAAGCCGTGCAGGAACAGGACGAGCGGATCGTTCGCCGCGCCACACTCCGCGACGTGGAACCGGGCCCCGTTGGCCGCGACCAGTGAGTGCGACCAGGGGCCGTCGACCAGGAGGTCGACGACTCCTGCCGGGCTCAGCGCCGTACGCCCGGCTCAGGCAAGGCGTACGTCTCGTCGTCGCCCTTGCCGATCGACTTGAGCGCCTCGACCGACTCCTTCGAGGTCTCGATCGCCCGCGTCGGACCCTTGGCGCTCTTCAGCGCCCGCATCCCGATGAACACCAGGATCGCGCCGATCAGCAGGAACGCGCCGGCGACGATCAGGAACGCGATGGCCGGGTGCAGCCCTGCCGCGGTCAGGCCGTACGCCGCGGAGATGCACAGCAGGATCACCGCGAGCAGCGCCAGGAACCCTGCCGCCGCGAACATCCCGGCTCCGGTTCCGGCCGCGATCGCGGTCTTCTTCAGCTCGGTCTTCGCGAGTTCGACCTCGCTGCGGACCAGGCTGGACAGGTCCTTGCTGGCATTCGCCACCAGCTGGCCGACCGTGGGCTCGTCCCCGTTCATCGACATCGCGACTCCTTCCCGCACATCCGTGCCCCGACACTACCGCCCGTACCCGTGGGTCAATCGGTGTACGCGCGGTTCCGGCGAGCCAGGAGCACTGCGGCGATCAGTGCGGCCAGCACCGAGGCGATCAGTACGGCGGCCTTCGCGCGCTCGACCTGGGCGGCGTCCGACCCGAACGCGAGCTGCGCGATCAGCAGCGCGACCGTGAACCCGATCCCGGCCAGCACCGACACCGCGCCGACGTCCCGCCAGGCCAGATCGGAGTTCAGCTCGGCCCGGGTGAAGCGCGCGGTCAGCCACGACCCGCCGAACACCCCGATCGACTTCCCGACCAGCAGCCCGGCGACGATGCCGATCGCGACCGGGTCGGTCAGCAGCTGCCGTACGGCGCTGCCGCTCAGCGTCACCCCGGCGGCGAACAACGCGAACAGCGGTACGCCGACGCGCCGCGGACCACGGCCGCAGCCGGTGCTCGATCCGCTCGGCCGGCGCCGCGTCCTCACCGGGATCCGCGACCACCCGCGTGACGAGCCCGAGCGCGACACCGGCGATCGTTGCGTGGATCCCCGACTCGTGCATGAACCACCAGGCCGCGATGGCGATCGGAATGTAGAGGAACGGCGTACGGATGCGGCGGCGCTGGAGGACGTACCAGAGCGCGATCAGGGCGACCGCGGCGAGCAGCTGGAACAGGTGGAACCCGTGCGAGAAGAACACGGCGATCACCAGGATCGCGCCGAAGTCGTCGACCACGGCGAGCGTGAGCAGGAACGCCCGCAGCGCGCTCGGCAGCGACGAGCCGACGATCGCGAGGACGGCGAGCGCGAACGCGATATCGGTTGCCGTGGGCACCGCCCAGCCGTGCGGCTTGCCGTCGTTCATCGCCAGGTTGGTGATCAGGTAGATGATTGCCGGGAGCACCATTCCGGCGATCGCCGCGACCACCGGGACGACGGCCTCGTTGAGCTTCGACAGGGTGCCGACCACGAGTTCGCGCTTCAGCTCCACCCCGGCCAGGTAGAAAAACAGTGCCAGCGCGCCGTCGGACGCCCAGGCCTCGACGCTGAGTGGTCCGAGCTGCACCTCGCGGACGTGGTGGTACGCGTCCTGCCAGGGCGAGTTCGCCCAGACCAGCGCGACCACGGCCGCGGCGAGCAGCAGCAGACCGCCGGTCGTCTCGGCGCGCAGCGTGTCGGCGAGAAAGGCTCGCTCATGGCCGAGAACGCGGGGGA
The DNA here is from genome assembly GCA_963822475.1 of uncultured Actinomycetota bacterium. Taxonomy (GTDB): domain Bacteria; phylum Actinomycetota; class Actinomycetes; order Propionibacteriales; family Kribbellaceae; genus Kribbella. Next base: position 388,449 of record CAWGHT010000003.1, on the reverse strand, counting down.
ATGCACGCTTGCGCTGCCGGATCCGTGGGTGCTCGCTCATCAACGGCCCTTCATTTGGGGTCGGTCGGACGGACTGCCGACCAGACTTCCCGGCGCACCAACACCATTCTAACGTGCTACTTCTGGAGTAGTTCGGCCAGCGCCTCGAAGTCGGTGATCGTGTGGTCCGGTGTGCCGAACACCTTCGGGTACGGCGTTTTCCGGCGGTCGATGTAGAAACCCTGGAGGCCGGCGCGCTGGGCGCCGTCGATGTCCCACGGGTGCACGGCGGCCAGGCCTATCCGTTCCACGGGCACTCCGCAGACCTCGGCGGCGTACCGGTAGGCGTCGGGGTGCGGCTTCCACCGTTGCGGCACGGACACGTCGAGCCGGTGCTCGAGCAGGGGCAGGATCCCGCCGTCGCGGAACACGTTTTCGGACATCGCTGCCGCGCCGTTGGTCAGGGTGACGATGCGGACGCCGGCCTCGTGGATCTTGTGCAGCCCCGGTGCGACGTCGGCGTGCAGCGGGAGGCGGGTGAATCCGGAAAGTACATTCCCGACAGTTTCCGCGGTGGGCTCGATCCCGGCGGCGACGAGTTGCGCTTCCAGGAGGTCGGCGGCCAGATCGCGGAAAGCGGCGTAGGCGCCGACTGCGGTCAGCGCGAACCCGTCGCGCAACGTCGCGGCGAACCAGGCCTCGAGGATGTGCCGGGGCAGTCCGGCCGCCTCGAATCCGTCCCGCAGGGGCTCCATATCGGTCAGCGTTTCGTTGACGTCGAGCACCAGTACGTCGATCATCACGACTCCTCGCTATCTTGAATCGGTCGTTCCAAGATATGATGCGGGGTATGCCGGATGTCAAACACTTCGACGAGGCGGAAGCGCTGGCCGCCGTCGAGCAGTTGTTCTGGCGCCGTGGGAGCGCGGCGACCGGGATCCAGGATGTGGTCGCTGCGACCGGGCTGAGCCGGTCGAGCCTGTACAACGCGTTCGGTGGCAAGGACGACCTGTATGCGGCGGCCGCGCGGCGGTACCTCGAGCACCGGTCGCGGCCGATGTTCGACCAGTTGGCCGCGGACGACCGCGGCCTCGTCGCGGTGCGCGCGTTCTTCGAGCAGTTGCTGCGGTTGCGGTGTTCGGGGGAGTACGCCGGCTGGGGGTGCATGATGGCGAACGCGAACACCGAGAGCCCGCCGGACGCCGTACGGGCGGTGCTGTCGGAGCATCACGCCGTACTGCGGGATTCGCTCGCGGCCGCGCTGACGGTTGCTCAGGGCAACGGGGAGTTGCGGTCCGGGACCGAGGTGCCGGGGGCGGCGGAGTTGCTGACGCTGCTTGCGTACGCGATCAACCTGCGGTCGCGGTCGGGAGCGACCCGCGCGCAGTTGCGGTCGGCGGTCAACGCGGCGCTGGTTGCGCTTGCTTCCTGATCATTTGCTACCTGGTCCAGGCCAGCGGATCGGGGCCTTTGGGGACGATGCCGGTCGGGTTGATGTTGTGGTGGGTGACGTAGTAGTGCCGCTTGATCTGGTCGAAGTCGACGGTCTCGCCGAAGCCCGGGAGTTGGTACAGGCGGCGCGCGTAGGCCCACAAGTTCGGGAACTCGGTGAGCTTCTGGCGGTTGCACTTGAAGTGCCCGTGGTACACCGCGTCGAAGCGGACCAGCGTCGTGAACAGCCGGACGTCCACCTCGCGGAACGTGTCACCGAGGAGATAGGTCCGGTCCGCGAGCCGTTCCTCCAGTACGTCGAGCCGCGCGAACAGGACGTCGTACGCCGCGTCGTACGCCTCCTGGCTCGTCGCGAAACCACAGCGGTACACGCCGTTGTTCACGTCCCGGTAGATCTCCTCGATCAGCTGGTCCATCTCCGCGCGATCGGCCGGGATCAACTGCGGGGCGTCGGCGCGGTGGAAGTCGGTCCACTCGGTGGAGAGGTCGAGAGTGATCTGCGGGTAGTCGTTCGTGACCACCTCGCCCGTCGTGGTGTCGACGATCGCGGGCACCGTCACGCGGCCGTCGTACGACGGGTCGGTGCGCAGGTACGCCTCGGACAGGTACTCGATGCCGAGCACGGGATCGCGACCGTCCGGGTCGAGCGTGAAGCGCCATCCGCGCTCGTCGCGGACCGGGTCCACAACCGCGAGGCTGATCGCGTCCTCGAGTCCGAGCAGCCGGCGGACGATGATTGAGCGATGCGCCCACGGGCAGGCGAGGCTGACGACCAACCGGTACCGCCCCGGCTCGACCGGCCAGCGGCCCTGGTCGTCCGGTCCTTCGCCGGGTGCCGCCTTCGAGTCTTTGGAGATCCGGCCGGTGAATCTGTTGCCCTGCCGCTTCCACTCACCGGCCGACGACGTCTCCTGCACGAACTGCCCGGGGGTCATAACGTTTAACCTACCCTCGCCGGGATTGGCTGAGGCTGTGGATCGTCGCTGGCCGTGAGGCGGCACCGGACGTTACAGTCAGGCTGACAAGGTCGTCCGGGACAAAGTGGTCGCGGGCGCCTTGCGCGGCCAGGACCCAGCCGCGGCCCGCGTTCCCCGGCAACCGGTTTGCCGGGCAGATTCCCAGGGATACTGACCTCATGGCCCGCCCAAGGAACAACCCCGGTGATCTCGCCGAGCTCCCTACCGAGCTGCGGCCCGATCGTCCGAAGGGTGACCAGATTCGCGAGATTCTGGAGAACCTCACCCGCTCGCTGGCCGTCGGCACCGTGCTGCCGTCCGAGCGCGTCCTCGCCGAGCGTTTCGGCGTCGCCCGGATGACTGTCCGGCAGGAGGTCGACCGCGTCGTGGCCGAGGGCCTGGCCAACCGCCGCCCCGGCGGCGGCACCTTCGTCTCGGAGCCGCGCCCGTCCCGGATGCTGGCGTCGTCGTTCAGCCAGGACATGATCAACCGCGGCATCGAGCCCGGCGCCAAGGTCATCGAACACCGCGTCGGCGCCGCGGACGAGCACCTCGCCCGCGAACTCGAAGAGGCCGTCGGCGCGCCCGTCCTGCACCTGGTCCGCCTCCGCACCGCCGACGGCGACCCGATGGCGATCGAACGCACCGCCCTCTCCCTGAACCGCTACCCAGGCCTCGACGAGATCGACTTCGCCGAGAAGTCCCTCTACACGGTCCTCGCCACCCGGTACGGCGTAACGCTCGGCATGGTCTCCGCCTCCATCGTCGCCGCCCCACCGGAGCCAGGCGACGCCGAACTCCTGGAGATCGACAACTCCACCCCCTGCCTCATCATCACCTCGGCCCCCCGAACCGCCACCGACCAGGTCATAGAGTTCGGCCGCTCCATCTACCGCTCAGACCGCTACGACATAACAGTCGCCTACCGAGCCACCTGACGGACGCGGTGATGGGCTGACTGTGCCGTCGCACGCGTGGGGCTAGACGTTCAGGCTGCGGAGGACGTTGGGGGTTTGGCCGCGGGCGGTCAACCTGGTGACTACTTCTACGGTTAGGGCCTGGAGGAGTAGGGCGCCTACCAGCGTGGATGTGGCACCGGTGGGTTCTGGTGTGTTGGGGATCTTGATGAGGGCGTCGCCTGGTACTCCGCAGTTGTCTATGACGACGTCGGCGGTTTCGAAGAGGCGTTGACCGCCTGGGGCTCGGGATGTGGTGGCGTTCGAGTGGGCCAGTGAGGTGAGGGCGATGACCTTCACGCCGCGTTTGCGGGCGCCGAGGGCGAATTCGACCGGTACGGCGTTGCGGCCCGAGTTCGACGCGATGAGCAGTACGTCGCCGGGCTCCAGCGGGTTGATCTCCAGCAGGACGTCGGCCAGGCCGGGGAGGCGTTCGAGGAGCGAGCTCTTCTGGAGGCCCTCGTGCAGCATCAGTCCGGGTTCGAGGATCGCCCGTACGTCGGCCAGCCCTCCGGCGCGCCCGTACAGCTCCTCGGCCAGCGTGTGACTGTGCCCCGTCCCGAACACCCAGAACCGCTTCCCGTCGGCGAGCGCGTCGGCGACCAGCCCCGCCGCCACCCGGATCGCGCCCAGTTGCGTCTCGGCCGCCTGCTGCGCGATCGCCAACGCCTTACCCAAGTACTCCTCGGCCCCAGCCATACGCCGAACCTATCGTCCGTCCGTCGACGCCCGCGACCCACCCGTCTAGACCACTACCCCGATCGCCGCGCGGTGGTGCTCCGGGTGGTCTACCTCGTCGACCAGCGCGACCGCGAAGTCGGCGTACGAGATCCGCTCCTGGGCATCCGCCGGACTCGCGCGATACCTGCCTTTGCGGGACGGATCGGCGTGGTCGAAGTCTCCGGTGGGCGCGATCGAGACCCAGTCGAGGGACGACGCGGCGAACACGTCCAGCGCCGCTTGGTGGGCCAAGAAGAACGAGCGGTACTCCCGTGGATATCCCTCGGTGTCCATCAGCAACGTCCCGTCCGAGGTCGGGAGGATCGACGCCAGTCCGACCCAGACAAGCCGCCGTACGCCGGCCTTCTCGAGCCCGTCGACGAGGGCCTGAGCAGCCCGCGGGAAGAACTCACCCGGGTCGCTCCCGCCGTCGTACACCCCCGCGATCACCGCGTCGAATCCCACCGCCAACTCCGCAACCCGACCGGCATCCGTTACATCCCCAATGACCAACCCCGCATCCCCCGCAACCCGCTCCGGCGGCCGTCGTACGGGCGACGCCGACCACGGCATGCCCGCGAGTCCCGGGCCTCCGTGACGGCCGCCGATCCGGCGCGTCCTCGGGCGCCGATCACCAGAATCTTGCTCACCGCAACCTCCTCGACAAAGTGGTACGGCGACCGTAGAAGCGAGGGTGGTTACCGATTGGATACCGTGGTGAGCATGGCGGCGCTGCGAGCGGACATGTTCGAGGAGATCTGCCCGTCGACGCTGCTCCCGTTCCGGATCGGCACCGACAAATGGGCGGGCATGGTGCTGCGCTGCCTGGAGGACGGCCCCCGCCGGTACTCCGAGCTACGCGTCCCGCTCGCCCGGATCAGCCCCAAAATGCTGACCCAATCGCTGCGGGCACTCGAGCGGGACGGGTTCGTTCAGCGGACGGTGTGCGAGCGCCGCGTCACGTACGAGCTGACCGATCTCGGCCGCAGCCTGCTCGAACCGCTGCGCCTGATGTGCGCCTGGGCCGAGGACCACTGGGACGAACTCCTGGACGCCAAGGAATCGTAGGCCGCGCCAACGTCGGTAGAAGCGAACCGTTGACGACCTAGACTGCGCGGGTGGATGAGCAGACCCCGACCGCCCTGACCGAATTGCCGAGCTGGTTGCTGACCCAGAGTGCGGCCCAGGCGCACCGGATCGTCACCGAGTCGTTCGCCGCCGGAGGTGCGCGGGCGTACCACTTCCGGCTGCTCGCGACGCTGGTGGAGTTCGGGCCTGCCAGTCAGGCGACCCTCGGGCGGCGCAGTTCGATCGACCGCAGCGATGTGGTTGCCGCGCTCAACGAACTCGAGGCCGACGGGTACGTCGAGCGCAGTGCCGACCCGGCCGACGGCCGCCGTAACGTCATCACGATCACCACGGCCGGCAAGCGCCAGTACCGGCGGCTGACGACCCTGATCGGCAAGGCGCAGGAGGAGATCTTCGGCCCGCTGTCGGCCACCGACCGTACGCGGCTGACCACAATCCTCGGCAAGCTCCTCGCCTACCACCAGGGGTAGCTCACAGCGGAAGCTGGGCGCGGGCGGCCTTCTGCGTCCGGCGGACGCGCAGCTCGCGGGCGTGCACCCGGCGGCGCGCGGCCCGCGAGATCTTCGGGCGTTCCGCGGCGTCGAGAGTCGGCATCTGGACCGTCGGCTGCATCGGGTTCACGTACTGTCCGATGCACGATCGGCCGGTTTGGTTCCGCCGTACGCCGGAAATCCGCGGCCGCCCGTCCTCCGGACGGGGGCTGTTCGGCGCAGATTCGGAGCGGCTGGGCGATACGCCGGTTCCCGTGGCGGGGTCGGCGTTGGTAGAAAGGTAACCGGGCGCTCCAGCGCGCCGAAGCCAGCGATGAGGAGTCGTCGACGTGACGAATGCAGAGTCACCCCAGTCCGAGGGCCAGTCCGAGGCACTCTCGAACCTGATGCACGAGGAGCGCCGGTTCGAGCCGCCCGCCGAGCTCGCGGCGAACGCGAACCTCAAGGCCGACGCCTACGACCGGGCCGCGGCCGACTTCGAGGGGTTCTGGGCCGAGCAGGCCAAGCGGCTGACCTGGGCGACCGAGCCGACCGAGACGCTGGACTGGAGCAACCCGCCGTTCGCGAAGTGGTACGCCGACGGCAAGCTGAACGCGGCGTACAACTGCGTCGACCGGCACGTCGAGAACGGTCTCGGCGACAAGGTCGCGTACTACTTCGAGGGTGAGCCCGGTGACACCCGCGAGATCACGTACGCGCAGCTCAAGGACGAGGTCAGCAAGGCCGCGAACGCGCTGCTCGAGCTGAACGTCCAGCCCGGCGAGATCGTCGCGATCTACATGCCGATGATCCCCGAGACCGTGGTCGCGATGCTCGCCTGCGCCCGGATCGGCGCCCCGCACACGGTCATCTTCGGCGGTTTCTCCTCGGACGCGCTCAAGGGCCGGATCCTGGACTGCGACGCCCGCATCGTGATCACCTCCGACGGCGGCTACCGCCGTGGCGCCCCGGCCGCGCTGAAGCCGGCCGTCGACGCCGCGCTGGTCGACTGCCCGGACGTGCGCAACGTGCTCGTGGTGAAGCGCACCGGCCAGGACACCGAGATGGTCGAGGGCCGCGACCTCTGGTGGGAGGACTTCGTCGGCAAGCAGTCGACCGAGCACACGCCGGAGGCGTTCGACGCCGAGCACCCGCTGTACGTGATGTACACGTCCGGCAGCACGGGCAAGCCGAAGGGCATCCTGCACACGACCGGCGGCTATCTCGTCGGTACGGCGTACACGCAGTGGGGTGTTTTCGACCTCAAGCCGGACACCGACGTCTACTGGACCGCCGCCGACATCGGCTGGGTCACCGGCCACAGCTACATCGTGTACGGCGCCCTCGCGAACGCGACCACTTCCGTGCTGTACGAAGGCACGCCGGACACGCCGCACCAGGGCCGCTGGTGGGAGATCGTCCAGAAGTACAAGGTCTCGATCCTGTACTGCGCGCCGACCGCGATCCGGACGTTCATGAAGTGGGGCGCCGACATCCCGGCGAAGTTCGACCTGTCGTCGCTGCGCGTGATCGGGTCGGTCGGCGAGCCGATCAACCCGGAGGCCTACGTCTGGTACCGCGAGCACATCGGCGGGAACAACGCGCCGGTCGTCGACACCTGGTGGCAGACCGAGACCGGGATGCACATGATCTCGCCGCTGCCGGGCGTGACCGCCGGTAAGCCGGGCGCCGCGATGAAGGCGATCCCGGGTGTCAGCGTGGACGTCGTCGACGACGCGGGCAAGTCGGTGCCGGACGGTTCCGGCGGGTACCTCGTCATCACCAAGCCGTGGCCGGCGATGCTCCGGACGCTGTGGGGCGACGACCAGCGGTTCGTCGACACGTACTGGTCGCGCTGGCCGGGCGTGTACTTCGCCGGTGACGGTGCGAAGAAGGACGAGGACGGCGACCTGTGGCTGCTCGGCCGGGTCGACGACGTGATGAACGTGTCCGGTCACCGGCTGTCGACGACCGAGATCGAGTCCGCGCTCGTCTCGCACCCGAAGGTCGCGGAGGCCGCCGTGGTCGGCGCGTCCGACCCGACGACGGGCCAGGCGATCGCCGCGTTCGTGATCCTGCGCTCGGAAGCCGGCGACGGCGGACCGGACGTGGTGCAGGAGCTGCGCAACCACGTCGCGAAGGAGATCGGCCCGATCGCGAAGCCGCGTCAGATCATGGTCGTCTCGGAGCTCCCGAAGACCCGCTCCGGCAAGATCATGCGCCGCCTGCTCCGTGACGTCGCCGAGAACCGCGAGGTCGGCGACGTCACCACCCTCGCCGACTCCACGGTCATGGACCTCATCAAGACCAACCTGGCCGCCGGCAAGTCCGACGAGGACTGACACGCAAGCAGAAGAGTGGATATCCACTCGACTGTGGGGTTCTCTGCTCGTACACCAGCAGAGAACCCCTCGTCCGCGGGGATATCCACTCCTGTGTCAATCCGCGGGCGCGCGATCCGGCTGCCGACGAGGCGCGGCGCGGACCCCTTAGAAGGCCGGGAGTTGTTCCAGGGCCGTGACGTCGGGTGGCGGGAACTCGGCGGACGGACCGTTCGGGCCTTCCTCGGCGCGCCGCAGATAACGGTGGACGAACCGCTGCGTCGCGGTGAGTACGTCGGCGCACTGAGCGGTCGTGATCTTGCCCGCGGTCAGGGCGTCGGAGAGTTCGTCCAGGTCGAGGATCTGGTAGCGATCCACCGCGGGCGGAATCAGGAAGTCGACGTACAGGTCGTGCACGACGAGCCCGGTGCCGGTGCGTTCGATCTCCACCAGGTCGACGTACCACCAGCCCTCGACCGGCCCCTCGAACACGGCCGGCTTGGTCAGCTGAACCCCTTCGCCGAGCAGCAGGTAGCTTCGATCGACAGTGGGCCGCCCGGCCACCTGATACTCGGGCAGGATCTGTACGTCGTACGCAACCACCTCGCCCCGTTGAAGCCCAGAACACCACTGCCCGCTGCGGTGAAACACCTGGACGTTCATGCCGGCGTGGCGCGGAAGATGATGATGCCGACGTACTGCGAGAGCCACGCCTGCTTGTGCGGGTAGCGCTGCTTCTTCTCGTCGGACAGTTGTGGTTCGAGGATCCGCTCGACCCGGAAACCGTTGTCGGTCAAGGAGTTGTGGATCGACGAGAACGTGTCGGTGGTGTGGGTGATGGTCACGTCCTCGTTCCACCGCGACGGGTACGAGTACGGGCCGACCGTGTGATAGGCGTCCCCGAGCCCAACCTCGTGGCGCTCGGAGCGTTCCACCGCCCAGCGGATGGGGTGCGCCATCGACACGACCAGTACGCCGTCGTCGGCCAGCAGCGATCGCACCGCGCGAAGGGTTCTTCCACGGTCCTGCGCGTACGCGAGGGACTGCAAGAACAGCACGACGTCGAACCGGCGGCCGACCAGCGCCGGGATCTCGTCGAGGGTCGACAGGTCTCCGGTCATCAGAGTGACATCGACGCCGTCAGGCGGTGTCAGGAACTGGGCGCCGACGTCGACGCCGACCGCTGCGGTCGCGCCGTGGTCGCGGACGAGTTCGATCGCCTTCTCGCCGTTGCCGCAGCCGATGTCCAGAACGGTCTTGCCCTCGACCGATCCGATCAGGGAGCGCTGCGCGTCCCACTCCATCAGCTGGTCGAGGGAGTCCTCGCGGGCCCGGGACTGTTCGTAGTCGGTGGTCAAGGTCTGCCACGGGTCCATGGCGCGAGGCTACAACAGCCCCCGGGCTGTTCCGGGGGCTGTTGTTCAGGCGTGGATGTTCAGACCTGGTCGGCCTTCTCCAGCGCGGCGCAGCAGGTGTTCACCAGCAGGCGCGTGACCTCGTACGGGTCGATGTTGGCGTTCGGGCGACGGTCCTCGATGTAGCCCTTCTTGTCGACCTCGACCTGCCACGGGATCCGGACCGAGGCGCCGCGGTCGGACACGCCGTAGCTGTAGACGTCGTGCGGAGCGGTCTCGTGCGCTCCGGTGAGACGCTCCTCGATGCCGTGCCCGTATCCCGCGATGTGCTCGTCGACCTTGCCCGGGGCACCGAGCGCCTCGCACGCGGTGATGATCGCGTCATACCCCTCACGCATCGCCTTGGTCGAGAAGTTCGTGTGTGCGCCGGCGCCGTTCCAGTCGCCCTTGGCCGGCTTGGCGTCCAGCGTCGCGGCCACGTCGTACTCCTCGGCGATGCGGTACAGCAGCCAGCGGGCCATCCACAGGTGGTCGCCCGTCTCGACCGGACCCGTCGGGCCGATCTGGAACTCCCACTGGCCGGGCATGACCTCGGCGTTGATGCCGGAGATCGCCAGGCCCGCCTCGAGGCACGCGTCCAGGTGCTTCTCGACGATCTCGCGGCCGAAGACCTCGTCGGCGCCGACGCCGCAGTAGTACGGTCCCTGCGGTGCGGGGAAGCCCACGGCCGGGAAGCCGAGCGGGCGGCCCTCCTGGAAGAAGGTGTACTCCTGCTCGATGCCGAACCAGGACTCCTGCGCGGCGTACTTCTCGGCGACCGGAAGAAGGTCGGCGCGACGGTTCGTCGGGTGCGGGGTGCCGTCCACGAGGTAGACCTCGCACAACACCAGCTTGTGGTCTCCGCCGCGGATCGGGTCCGGGCAGCTGAAGACCGGCTTGAGCACGCAGTCGGAGTTGTCGCCCGGCGCCTGGTTGGTGCTCGAACCGTCGAAACCCCAGTCCGGCAACGCGGCGCCGTCGGCCAGGATCTTCGTCTTCGAACGCAGTCGTGCGCTCGGCTCGGTCCCGTCGATCCAGATGTACTCGGCTTTGTAGCTCACCGTCGGTCCTTTCCTCACAGCCGAAGCATCGGGCGGTCCGGCCGGCCAGGTTCCACGGTGTCAACCGGCAATTTCGGGCCTGTTGATTCAATGTGACGGGCGTGTTAACCGCGACGTGACGTAGGCAACCCCGATGGCTCTAGGGTCGTGGGATGACTGTGCTTCTGGCGATCGTTCATGCCGGCCTCGCGGCCGCCTGGGTGGGTGGGATGGCGTACTCGTTGTTCGTGGTGCAGCCGAAGTTGAAGAAGTACTTCGGGAAGGACCAGGAGGGCCGCGAGATGCTGACCGCGGTGATTGCCTCGGGCAACCGGTGGAAGGTGCTCGGGCTGATCGCCGTGATCGCGGTCACCGGTGGTGCGCTGCTCGCGATCAACCACGAGCACTGGTGGATCCACGCTGTCAAAGGCCTCCTGCTGCTGATCGCCACGGCGATCTTCTGGTACGTCTCCTGGCGGCACTGGCCGCAGCGCGTGTTCGCGACCACGGCCGAGCTGCCGAAGCTGCAGGCGCGACTCATCACGCTCGCGACCACGATGCTCGGCCTCGCGGGAACGGCGTTCGCCCTCGGCGTTCTCGCCGTACACCTCTAGGGGACGTTGGCGGCGCACCGTAGCGTGCGCGGCCGGTTGCGGATCGTGGGTATTTTGACTTGGTGACCCGCCCCGCCCACCCGTCGTCCACAGATCCCGCCGATCAGCCCGCCACGTACGGCGAGGTGTTCGGCGTGGCCGAGTTCCGCTGGCTGTGGCTGGCGCAGCTCGGCTCGGTGATCGGGGACCAGTTGGCCCGGGTCGCGCTCGCCGTACTCGTGTTCGACCGGACCGGATCGGCCGGGCTGTCCGCGGTCACCTATGCGCTGACCTTCCTGCCCGACATCGTGGGCGGCCCGTTGCTGTCTGGCTTGGCCGACCGCTATCCGCGCCGACGGCTCATGATCGGCTGCGACATCGCCCGCGCGGTGCTGGTCGCGGCGATGGCCATCCCCGGCGCCTCGCTGTGGATCCTGTGCGTGCTGCTCGTCGCGGTGCAGTTGCTCGCGTCGCCCTTCCAATCGGCCAGAGCCGCCCTGCTGCCGTCGATCCTGACCGGCGACAAGTACGTGCTGGCCAGCTCGGTGTCGAACATCACCGCGCAGGCCTCTCAACTGGCCGGCTTCGTGACCGGCGGCACCCTGGTAGCAGCCTTCGGCGTCTGGGAACGCACTGCTGGCCGACGCCGTCACCTTCGCGCTGTCGGCGCTGCTGCTGAAGCTCGGAGTTCGCGAACGCCCGTTGCCAGGCACGACGGATGCGCGCCCGGGATGGTGGCCGTCGCTGTCGGCCGGCGCGCGCCTCGTCTGGAGCGATCGCCGGCTGCGGTACCTGGTCGCGCTGGCCTGCGTCGCCGGCTTCTACGTGAGCATCGAAGGACTTGCCGCGCCGTACGCCGCAGTGGTCGGAGGCGGACCGGCCGCTGTCGGGATCCTGCTCGCCGCCAACCCGGCGGGGCAGATGGTCGGGATGCTGCTGCTGACGCGAGCCGCGCCGGCGCGGCGGCTCACGCTGATGGGCCCACTCGCGATCGGCTCCTGTGCGCCGCTGATCGGCTGTATCGCCGAGCCGGGACTGTGGGTGACCGTCGCGTTGTGGTTCGTGTCGGGGTTGTGTGCGTCGTACCAGCTGGCCGCGAGTGCGGCGTTCGTGCTGAACGTGCCGGACGCGCAGCGCGGCCAGGCGTTCGGCCTGGCGCGCACTGCGCTGATCGTGTCCCAGGGAATCGGTGTACTGGTCGCCGGTGCCGCGGCGGATCGGTGGGCGCCGGCCCTGGTCGTGGCGGCAGCGGGAATTCTGGGCGTACTGGTCGCGGCGGGCGCAGCGTACGGGTACGCCGGCGCCACGCGACAACCTGCATGATGTGGTCACCAGTCGTTGTTCTGCATGGCGGTGGCCTCCTCTCGCGGGATCTGGGCGCATGGGGGTGAGCGCAGCGAGGCAATTTCAGGGAAGCCATGACAATGCGTACACATCACGGCTACTCTGTGACAAGGACCGACTGTGAGGCGGAGGTCTTTTTCATGAGTATCCGGCATCGGCTGGCGCGGCGTCGCCTACGCCGACGTCAGGACGTGGGCTGGAGCCCGACCAGGTGGGCGCTGTGGTCGCAGCCCCGGAGCGTGCTCGGCTACGTCCTCGCGGTCGAACTCATCACCGTGGTGGTCGTCGCGTCGACGTTCGACCTCGTCTCGGTCACCGCCGGTGACTGGGTCCGGTTGCTGGTTCTCGCGGCCGGATCGGCGATCCATCTCGAGGCCGCCCGCGACATCGAGCGGCTGCGCAAGGTCGGCGCCGAGGGCATCCCGTACGTCAATCTCAAAGGAATGTGGACCTTTGCCGGCGTCCTCATCCTGCCTCCACCGCTGGCGGTCGCCCTGATTCTCAGCACCTACGTGCATTCCTGGCTCCGGGTACGCCGAGTTCCGCCGTACCGCTCGGTCTTCACCGCGACGACTCTCGTGCTCGCCGGTGCCGCAGGAGCTGTCGTCCTGGCCACGATCCGTCCCGGTGTCTACCCGGGCTACCCGTCCGGCCCACTTGGACTTGTTGCTGTCGTGGCGGCCGGTCTGGCGTACTGGTTCGTGAACTACGCGCTCGTCGCGGGCGCGATCATGATGACCAACCCCGACTCCCCAGGCCGCAACGCTCTCGGGCGGCTCTCGGATCAGCTGATCGTGGCCGGTTCTCTCGGACTGGGGGTCGCGACCGCCGCGTTGCTGCTCAGCCAACCGTGGGCCGTCGCGGTCCTGCTCCTCACCATCCTCGGTCTGCACCGAGCGCTTCTGGTCGAGCAGTTCCAGACCGCGTCACGCACCGATCCCAAGACGGGCCTGGCCAACGCGGCCTTCTGGCACGAGATCGCGCGCCGCGAGTTCGCCGGCGCCGAACGCACGAACTCCCGACTCGGCGTGCTCTATCTCGATCTCGACCATTTCAAGGCGATCAACGACACGTACGGTCACCTGGCCGGTGACGAGGCCCTGAAAGCGGTCGCGGCCGAACTGCGCCACGAGGTCCGCGACAACGACCTGGTCGGGCGGCTCGGCGGCGAAGAGTTCGCGATCCTGCTCCCGCAGACGTCCGCGGCCGATACCGCCCTGGCCGCCGAGCGGGTCCGCCGCCGCATCGCGGGTCTGGCTGTCAACGTCGCCGCCCCCAACGGGCCGGTGCTGTGTGGTCCCATCACGTGTTCGATCGGCGTCGCGACGTACCCGGAGTCCGGTGCCAGCCTCGACGAGCTGCAGATGGCCGCCGATCTGGCCATGTACCAGGCCAAGGACGCCGGCCGGAATCGCGTCGTTTCCGCACCGGGCAACCCTCCTGACCTCCGGCAGCAGGCCGGAGCGTAGGAGATCTTTGGGTGCCTGTGCCACGATTGCGCTTCCCGACGGAGGTGATCTGGATGGCGCAGGAGGCATTGCAGCTGCTGGTCAGCATGCACCGAATCGTCAGACATCTGCGCCGGAGCAGGACCACCACGCTCCTGCACCCGACGCAGTTCCTGGCGCTGATGCTGATCGCCGACGAGCAACCGATCAGGATCGGCGAGATCGCCGCCCGGGTCCCGTGCTCGCAACCCACCGCGACCACGACGGTCGCGGGGCTGGAAGACGCCGGCCTGGTCCGGCGCGAACCAGACCCCGTCGACGGTCGGGCGACTGCGGTGGTGCTCACCGACGCGGGTGCCCAGACGGTCGAAGCGTCCGGCCGTCAAGCCGCTGAGGAGCTCGCCATCCTCCTTAGTCGCCTCGACGACGCTGACCGGACACTCGTCCTGCAAGCCGGCGCGGTCCTGGCGCGCGTCACGGACGGGCTCTAACGCAGACCCGGTACGACGGTCACCGTGTACGGCGGCGTACCGGGTGCGATGTCCAGCTGGCTGTTCACCCACAGCAGCCGGCCGTGGTCGCGGGCGATCGTCGTCGGAGTCGCGCCGGCCGCGCCCGGACCCGAGTCCGCGACCAGGGTCGCCGCGGTCAGGTCGTCGTTCAGGATCGCGAGCCGGGTCACGTACTTCCCGCCGCCGGCGTTGTAGACGGCGTAGAGCCGGCGCCCTTCGAGCAGGTACCCGTCACCGGACAGGATGCCGTTCGGCACGTCGAGGACTGTGACCTGTTTGGTGCGGAGGTCGATCCGGTACGTGACGTCCTGGCCCTGCTCGCCGACGAGGAGGACACGTCCGTCGGTGACGATGCCGTTCAGGAAGTACGGCGTCGGCTTGATCTGGTCGCGGGTGATCCACGGTTCGAGCTCGCCGAGACCGTGGCGGGTGAGCGGCGCCCGCCAGATCTGGTTGTGCGCCGAGTCGGTCACGTAGACGGCGTCGCCCGCGATCGTGAAGTCGTTGAGGAACGAGCCGTCCGACGCTTTCCGTACGTCGAGCAGCCGGCCGCGGGCGTCGTACAGGAAGAGCTTCGACGTACTCGCACCGGCGACGAGGACCCGGCCCCAGCGGTCCAGGTGGATGCCGGTCGCCGCAGTACGTCCGTCGCTGCCGGCCGGCAGGAACAGGCTCAGCCGGGACGAGCGGGTGTTGCCGCGGTACACCGCACCGGTGGCGACGCTGGTCACGTACATCGTGCCGCCGGGCGTCACCGCGATCCCTTCGAGGTTCTCGCCGGGAGTGGTCGAGACGACGTACGACGTCGGTCGGTGGACGGCGCCGGCCTGCGCGGTGGCCGACGGGGTGGCCGCGGCGAGGACCAGGACGGTGAGGACTGCGAGACGTTTCATCCGGCCAGGGTGGGAGCGTACGACGGACGGTCGCGACCGGATTCGGCCTGAACCGAAGAGGTCTGTGCGGATGCCCTGGCGGCCGTCACAATCTAGGGATGATCCGCGTCCACTTCACCGCGGCGGACCTCGGCCGGGTCACGTTCCCCACAGAGCCGCACCCGCTGTGGGAGGCCGCGCTCGCTGCCCGAGCGCTCGGTGACCGGTCGATGTCGCCGGTCGCGCGGCGCTGGCGACGTACCGCGGCACCGCGGGTGCGGGGGTCGATGCGTCCGCTGTTCAAGCTGATCTCTCCGGGCGGATTGTTTCCGGACTTTCTGATCCCGGAGGTGGGCCGGCCCGGCCTGGAGCCGGCGGTCGAGGCGTTGATGGAGACGCCGGCCTCGGTCATCCGGGACGAGTTGGAGCCGTGGTTGCCGCCGGAGATCGACCGGTACATGCGTGGGTTGCTGGACGGTCGCGCCGGGTCGCGTCGGGCGCTCGGCGGCGCGGTCCGGGACTTCCATCAGGAGGTGCTGGTGCCTTCGTCGGGTGAGTTGCAGCGGCGGTACGGCGCTGACCTCGGGATCCGGTCGCGGGCGGTACTGCACGGTGGGATCGATGCGCTGCTGTCCTCACTGCATCCCGATGTCGAATGGGCGACTCCGGTGCTGACGACGTACGGCCTCGTCGACGACCGGACCGCGGACATCCACCTGAACGGCCGCGGCCTCGAGCTCTACCCGTCCCCGCTGGTCTCCAACTGCCTAGCGATGGACACCCCCGACCGCCGCCCCGTCCTCGTCTACCCCTGCGCCGAACTGACCGACCCGGACGACGCCGCCACCGACGCCCTCGCAGACCTCCTGGGCCGCACCCGAGCCGCCGTACTCCGCTCCCTCACCCACCCCGCCACCACAACCCAACTGGCCCGGCGAGTAGGCATCTCCCTAGCCTCCACCTCCGACCACACCAGAGTCCTCCGAGCCGCCGCCCTAATAACCACCCACAGAACCCAAGGCACCGCCCTCCACGCCCTAACCCCCACCGCCCACAATTTGTTGACCGGAGCAACCACTTGGCCTGGTGGCAGCCGCCCGGTGCCGGCAACCCCACCGCTCGCCGGCCGCGGCGATTAGTTGCTGTTGACAATATCCACAGGGCGCGAGGTTGTGGATAAGCGAAATCCCTTGAAAATAAGGGGTTCTGGCTTTGAAAACTGTCGGTGGGGGTGTCTAGGCTTTGATGCATGGAGAAGCCGCCTGAGTTGATGAGCGACGCCGAACTGGCGCACGCCCTCGACCAGGCCGACGCCGATCTGGCCCGCATCGAAACCCGCCGCCTGCGACTCGTCGGGGCGATGGACAAGTCCGGTTACGCCGAACGGGTCGGTGCCCGTGACATGGTCCAGTACCTGGAGTTCCGGCTACCGTCTCGACCACTCGCGCGCCTACCGCGACGTCCGCCTGTCCCGCGCGCTGCCCAAGTATGCGGCGGTTGTCGCCGCGCTGCCCGACCCCGGCCTCGTTGTGGAGGACGGGGTGATTCCTGAGGTGCTGTTGCGGCCGGCGCAGGCCGAAGCGATCGTGACCGCCCTGGAAAAGGTCCCGACGACGGTGCCGGTCGACGATCTGGAGTTCGCCGAACAGGAACTGGTCCGCCTCGCCCGCCACCTGGCACCCGCCGATCTGCGCAAGGCCGCGGAGCAGTCCCGCGACATCCTGGACACCGACGGCCCCGAGCCCGAAGAGGACAAGGCAGCTGCCCGCGAGACCCTGACCTTGAAGACGGCCGATCGGGGGGTGAAGTTCACCGGGTATCTGGCCAACGAGAACGCCGAACTGTTCCGGACGCTCATCTTCACCGGCGCCCGCCCGCACAAGACCGTCGATGGAGAGCGTGACCCGCGCTCCCGCGAGAAGCGCCAGGCGGATGCCCTCAGCACCACCTTGACCCTGGCCGCCACCGCCCTCGACGCAGGCACCCCCTCACCCACCATCCCCCGCCCCACCACGCCGGGCACCACCACGCCGGGCACCACCAGCAAACCAGCCAGCTCAGCGGAGGCTGGTTCCACGGATGCTGGCTCTGCGGAGGCTGACGGCCCGGCGGCTGGTTCTCCGGCGGAGGCAACAGCCGACCCGGTGAGTGGCTCGGAGGCTGGGGCGGCGCCGGGCCAACGGCCTGATGTGGTCGCTGGCCAGGCATGTGGTGACGTGGGTGGTTCGCGTGGTGGGGTCGTGGACGCGGTGCCTGGGTTCGGGGCGAAGGCGAACCTGACCGTCACCATCGACTTCCAGGACCTCAAGGCGGCCACCGCGGACGCGATCGGACAGACCGTCTTCAGCAACGGGCTGTCCGCAGCCACGATCCGGCGGCTGGCCTGCGATGCCAAGGTCATCCCGGTCGTGCTCGGCTCAAACTCCGAACCCCTGGATGTCGGCCGCTGCGAACGCCTCGTCACCAAGGCGATGCGCCGTGCCCTGAACACCCGCGACCGCGGCTGCGTCGTCTGCGGAGCCCCGCCGATCATCTGCGACGCGCATCATCTGATCTCTTGGATCGACGGCGGTGAGACCAAGGTCGAGAATCTCGTCCCTGGTCTGTCGCCGCCACCACACCGACCTGCACCACGGCCACTGGACCATCACCATCACCAACGGCGAAGTCCACGTAGCCAGACCCACCTGGGCCGACCCACCACCCCGCCATCCACACAAACCACCGACCAACACACCCCGGCCACACGAGCCACCGGGCGAACGCCCCACGCCGTCAAATCCACCGGACGACGCATCCCGGACACACGAGCCGCCAGGTGAACGCCCCACGCCGTCAATTCCACCGGACGACG
This sequence comes from uncultured Actinomycetota bacterium, assembly GCA_963822475.1. Classification (GTDB taxonomy): domain Bacteria; phylum Actinomycetota; class Actinomycetes; order Propionibacteriales; family Kribbellaceae; genus Kribbella. The sequence continues at coordinate 370,449 of CAWGHT010000003.1, read as the reverse complement.
CATCCCGGGCACACGAGCCGCCGGGTGAACGCCCCACGCCCTCGGACCCACCGGACGATGCATCCCGGGCACACGAGACGCCAGGTGAACGCCTCACGCCCTCGGACCCACCGGATGCGGGACTCACGTCTACGGGCAGTCCACCGCCCAAAATCTCAACCCCAGCAGACGATCCGTGGGGTGAGACCGCCGCGCCGGCCGTGCCAGCAGCCGGCGCACCGGGTGTCAGAGCCAGCCGCTGGCAGGCCGACGAACTGACCCGCGCGGAAGCCGCCCGGTTCGCGGTCTGGGGTGAGCGCGCCCCGAACGACGCCGGCACCGGCCCGCCCTCCTTCGCCACGATCTGACCCGTCGGACCCGCACGATCCGCGGACCGGCCGTCAACTCCGTCGCGTCCGCGCTGTCCGCGCTGTCCGCGCTGTCCGCGCGCGGGGCGTGCCGGGCGTGCCGGGGCGTGGTGTGTCCTAATGCGTGGTGTGAGTGCGGGACTACGTCGGCGCCGCAAACCGACTCCGGACGACGCGCACGCGCTACTCATCCCGCCGGGAGTGACGAACCCGAACCACCTACCCCGACCGTCCGACTCGTCCTCCGACAACCTCGGACAGAGCACTCGACGAACGTAGTTGGTCGGCAACCATCACACCTGACCGTGTCGCCTCGCATCGGATCGCACGGGCCGGTGGCGGTGAGGTGCTTTCAACTACCCGGAAGGCGAGCCTGCGGTGGCGTTCGACTGCTGGCCGCACCGACGGGTGGCGGGTGGCAAGGAGGCCGGGGAGGCGCGGGTGCTGTCGGGCGGAGCGTGCTGTCTTCGGAGGATCGCGCAGTCCAACCGGTGGCGGTTTCCGCTGCGACGGGTGGTCGCAGCCGTACGGCGGGCGCACCCGAGTCAGCTCAGGTGCGCCCGTCGTACACAGGTCATGCGCTCAGGTGCCGCCGGTTGCCGGCATCACTGTTAGTTGCGGGTGAGGGTGAAGGTTGTGGTGGTGTTTTGGATGTCTTTGGCGTTGTTGGTGAGGGTTAGGTTGTTGAAGGTGGCGGCGCCTACGGCGGGGCCTTGGCCGGGTTCGGGGAGTTCGTTGGCCCAGATGCCGAAGCCGGACTTGGCGTCGAAGGCGTCGCCGGACTTGCGGGCGCCGGAGATGGTCGTGTTGGTGAAGACGGTGTCCGCGACCGGGAACTGCGGCTGGCCGCCGACGTAGTTCGTCTGGAACATGATCCCGCTGTACGTCGGATCGACGATGTCCAGATCATTGACGCGGATCCCCTGGAAGATCTTCGACGCCGAGAAGACCCACACCGCGGGGAACGCCTGGTTGCCCCAGAAATGCCCGCCGGAACGTACGACGGAAACGTTCTGGAACTGTGTCGGCGGAGTGGCCCCGAACCCGTTCATCGGAATCCCGAAGTCCAGGGAACTGATCGTGATTCCGGGGTACGTGAGCATGTCCGCGGCGTACAGGTTCCGGAAGATGTTGTTCGTCCCCCCGTACACCGCGAACCCGGCGGCCCGCCAGGTCAGCGTCGCGGACAGGTTCTCGAACACGTTGTCCCGGACCTCGCCGCCGCCGTTGTCGGTGGCGTTGAACAGAGCGAAGCTGTCATCACCCGTCGAGCGGGCGTCGTTGTTGCTGACCGTGTTGCCGGCCGATCCGTTCGTCATGTTGATGCCGTCGGCAAACGTGTCCCGGATCCGTGAGTTCTTGATCGTCGAGGTGTCGGTGTTGGAACCCCAGTACATGCAGACCATGTGCTCGACCCAGATGTTGTCGATGGTCATGTTCGCCGTACCCGAGAAGTCGAACACCTTCCCGGGCCCGTCGATCCGCGACGTGTAGTTGCCGAGGTACGCGAACCCGCTGAACGTCGACCCGTTCGCCGACGCCTCGGACCGGAACCCGACGTCGGTGTTGTCCTGCGTGGTCGGCGCGTGGAACCGGGTGAACCACGGCCCGGCCCCGACGACCTTGACCGCCTTGCCGTAGACCTGGAACTTCGACGCCGTTTCGTAGTCACCCGCCGGCAGGTACACGCCCTGCAGGTTGCTGTCCTGCCGCACCTGGTCGAGCGCGTTCTGCACGTCCTGATGGGTGAAGCCGGCCGGCGTGACGAAGCCCGCACCCGGATTGCCGACAACGGAAGCCGCCTCGGTGTCGAGGAAGTCGATCGTGTACGTCAGGCTGTTCGCCGGATCCTTCTGCAGCCGGATCTTCGTCCCGGCCGGGTAGGTCTGGCCGAGCATCAGGTTGGCCTCGTCGTAGATGTGCCGCGCCGGACCCGACCCGGGCGAGTTGTTCGGCGAGGCCTCAGCGCCGTACAGCCAGGCGTACTTCGAGGTCAGCGGCAACGTCTTCGCGAAGGTGCCGTTCACGTACACGCTGATCGACGACGTCTGCCCGCCGCCGCCCGACGAGTCCGGCATCGAGAACCGGGTGACGAGCGTGTTCGTGCTGGCGCGGGTGGTGAACTCGACGTACGCGCCGTTCGAGCCGAGCGTGACCGCGCGCCGCCCGGAGGCTTCACCGGCCAGGTCGCCGATCGTCCGGTTCGGTCCGATGACGGACGCGCCACCGCCGACCGCGGCGTCCTCCGCCTCGAGATGGTCGTACGGCATGTTCGCGCCGCGGCCCACGAAGAGCGGCCGCTCACTCGTGTTGTTCGAACGCTTCACCGGCAGCTCGTTCGCGTCGTCCGCCAGCACCACACGCACGGTGTAGCGCCCGTTGGCGGCCGTCCAGTTGCCTAGAGCAACAGCAGGTGTGGTCGCGCCGGCCGCGATCGCACCGTTGTACGAGCCGGTCAACGTCGTCACCACGGACGATCCGTTCAGCACCGTCAGCGTGATCCCATGCGCACCAGACGCAGAGGCGACACTGCCTTGGTTCTTCAAAGACACCGAGAAGGCGACCGAGTTCCCGGCCGACGGGTTCCCCGGAGTCCAGTTCACCGCCGACGCGACGAGATCGGAGCTCGCCACCGGCGTCACCACGAGCGGACCAGCAGCGGCCGCCGTGTTGTTCCCGTCGTTCTGCTCGATGACCGAACCACCCTCGTCGACCTTGGCGCTCAACGCGTACGAGCCCGCGTCGCGTGTCCCGATCGACGCGCTGACCGTCGTCGACGCCCCGGCCGCGAGCGCGCCGACAGCCGCCGTACCGACCTTGGTCGTGCCGAGATAGAAGTTCACGTCGGTCGCCGCGGACCCCGCCGTACCGCCGTTGTTCACCGTCGCGCGGACCGTGATCGCGTCGGTCTCGACCGGCGACGTAGGTGTCCAGGACACGTTGGAGAGCGTGAGATCCGGGTTCGGCGCCGGTACGCCGAGCACCTGCAACTCCGCGACCTGCCCGGCCGGTGCGCCGGTGTTTCCGGTGAAGTTCAGCCGTACGTCGGCCACTCGCGCGCTGACCGGGATCGTCACGCTGTTGCCGCTCGCCGGGTTGAAGTCATAGCCGGCCGAAGCGACGATCGTCGTGAAGTTCGACGAGCTCTGTTCCCGCCCGAGGATCGAGAACGTCTGCGTCCGCGGCCCCCACGCCGGATCGGGGTTGAGCCGTACGACGATCGAGCTGAGGTCCGCGTTCGCGCCGAGCTGCGTGGTTAGCGTTGCCGGGTTGGCGTTGCCCTCCCAGTACGTCGTCACGTCGTCGTCGTTCGCGTTCTCCGGGACGTAGGTGAACGTCGACCCGGACGCGGTGATCGGCTTGTCCAGCGCCAGGTTGCTGCCCGGGCCGCCGCTGCCGTTGCGGGTGACCGTGTTGCTGTTCGCGGACTGGTTGCCAGCGGCATCTTTCGCGCGCACGGCGTACGTGATCGAGACGTTGGCGGGCTGGTTGTCCGTGTACGTGAGCACGTTGCCGGCCACGCTGGTGCGCAGCTGACCGTTCGCGTAGACGTCGTACCCGGTGACGCCGACGTTGTCGGTCGACGCGCTCCAGGTGAGTTTGATCTGCCCGGCGCCGGGTTCGGTGAAGGCCAGGTTGCCCGGGGCGGTGGGAGCCTGGGTGTCACCGGTTGCCGGTCCGTAGACCTCGAGTTCGGAGAGCTGTCCGGCCGGCCAGCCGGTGTTCGCGGTGATCCGGATCCGGACGTACCGCGTGGTGGCGGTGCCGTAGTCGACAGTCACCGTGTTGTTCGGCGGGCTGAACGTGCGCGCCGCGGACGCGGACAGGTCGGTGAAGTTCTGCCCGTCGGTGCTGCCCTGGACCGCGAGGGTCTCGTCGCGGGCGCCCCAGCTCGCGGTCGGCAGCTTGAGTACGACCTGGTTGGTCGCGACCGACGTACCGAGATCGACCTGGACCCACTGCGGGAACGCGTTGTTCGCGCTCTCCCAGTAGGTGCCCTGGTTGCCGTCGGTCACGTTCGGCGCGGCGTAGTTCTGGGTGCTGCTGCTGGCCGACGCGGCCTTGCCGGCGGCGAGATTGGGACCGGCGAGTACGGCGGCCTGCGCGGCGGGCGCCGGCCGGACGAGTGGAGCGGCCGCGAGACTCGCGGCGAGCAAGGCGGTCAGCAACCGCCATTTCGGGATGCGCATGGGTCTCTCCTGGTGGGCGGGACAAGGAAGAGCCGCCGCACGGGAGTTCAAAACTTTCGCTGACTTGCTCAATTCTTGCGCGGCGATTGGCTCATTGTTACGGCACCCTCAACCGTGCGTCAACGGCTCGTGACAGCGAAGGGCCGGCTCGCAGTGTGCGAGCCGGCCCTTGGATGTCCTGTGTCAGTGCTTGGCGGCACCCTCCGCGCCGGCGCCGGTGAGCGCGCGGACCGAGAGTTCGCTGTAGCGCGTCTCGCTCGACCTGTCCCGGCCGAGGAACGTGCCGAGTACGCCGAACAGGAAGCCCAGCGGGATCGACACGATGCCCGGGTTCGACAGCGGGAACCAGTGGAAGTCCGAACCGGTGATCATCGACTTGTCGCCGTTGCCGGACACCACCGGCGAGAAGACCACCAGGACGACGGCCGAGATCAGGCCGCCGTAGATGCTCCACACCGCGCCCGAGGTGTTGAACCGCTTCCAGAACAGGTTGAACAGCAGCGCCGGCAGGTTCGCCGAGGCCGCGACCGCGAACGCCAGCGCGACCAGGAACGCGATGTTCAGCTTCTGCGCCGGGATCGCCAGCCCGATCGCGACCGCGCCGATCCCGATCGCCGCGAACCGCGCCACCCGCAGTTCCTGCTTCTCGGTCGGCTTCTGCTTGGAGATGACGTTGGCGTAGAGATCGTGCGCGAACGACGACGCCGACGTCAGCGTCAGCCCGGCCACCACCGCGAGAATGGTGGCGAAGGCGACCGCCGCGATCAGCGCGAGCAGGATCGCCCCACCGGTCGAGTCGGCCCCGCCGCCGACGGCTTCGGCCAGCAGCGGCGACGCCACGTTGCCCTTCGACGCCTCGACCGGGGATCCCTTGGCGGTGTTCAGCAGTGCCGCGGCACCGAACCCGAGGGCCAGCGTCATCAGGTAGAACACACCGATCAGACCGATCGCCCACTGCACCGACCGGCGCGCGGTCCGCGAGTCCGGCACGGTGTAGAAGCGGATCAGGATGTGCGGCAACCCCGCCGTACCGAGGACCAGCGCGAGGCCGAGCGACAGGAAGTCGATCTGGCCGGTGAGGTCCTTGCCGTAGAGCAGTCCGGGCTGGAGGAACGCTTCGCCCTTGCCGGACGACGAGGCGGCCTTCCCGAGCAGGTCGGAGATGTTGAAGTGGAACTTCAGCAGCACCAGGAACGTGATCACCACGGTGCCCACCATCAGCAGCACGGCCTTGACGATCTGCACCCAGGTGGTGCCCTTCATGCCGCCGATCGTCACGTAGACGATCATCAGCGCGCCGACGAGCACGATCACGGCGGCCTTCAGGCCCTCGCTCTTCACGCCGAGCAGCAGCCCGACCAGCGAACCGGCGCCGACCATCTGGGCCAGCAGGTAGAAGATCGAGACCACGATCGTCGAGGTCGCGGCCGCCGTCCGGACCGGCTTCTGCTTCATCCGGAACGCGAGCTGGTCGGCCATCGTGAAGCGGCCCGAGTTCCGCAGCAGCTCGGCGACCAGCAGCAGCGCGACCAGCCAGGCCACCAGGAAGCCGATCGAGTACAGGAAGCCGTCGTACCCGAAGAGGGCGATCTGGCCGGAGATACCGAGGAACGACGCCGCGGACATGTAGTCGCCGGCCACCGCCAGGCCGTTCTGCGCGCCGCTGAACGAGCGGCCGCCGGCGTAGTAGTCGGCCGCGGTCTTGTTCTGCCGGGACGCCCACCAGGTGATGTACAGCGTCACGGCAACGACGGCGGTGAACAGCGAGATCGTCAGCGTCCGGTTGCCGGGCTCAGCGGCCAAAGGAAGGCTCAGCGGGACGAGAAGGTGGTTCACCGGCGGCGCTCCCTCTTGTACTTGGCGTTCAGGCCGTGGGCCAGCGGATCGAGCTTGCGGTTGGCGAACCGGCCGTACAGGGCCGCGATCAGGAACGTCGACACGAACTGCAACAGGCCGAAGATCAGCGCGACGTTGATGTGGCTGCCGCCGAGCCGGTGATCCATGAAGCCGCGGGCCCAGTTGTTGCAGGCGACGTACGCCAGGTACCACGCCATGAAGGCGATCGTCCACGGTACGACGAAGTTCTTGTACCGCCGCTTCAGCTCTTTGAAGTCGGCCGCGTCGTGCACCGCCTCATAGGCGCGGGCGTCCCGCTCGCGCACCACTTCCTCGTCCATGCGTTCCCCTTCGGTGGACTAGAACAGGTGCACGTTAGCCCCAAGTTGCGCGTTTGTGACCTACCGCAACCAAAACGTTCTAAAGGTGCGGTGCCACCGGGCCGTCGACCGTACGGCGATAGTTCGCGAACTCGCTGGGGTGGGCCCGGAAACAGTCGGTGAAGTACGGCATCCGCAGCGCCTCCGGGGGCCGGGCGGTGTTCTCGTAGATCAGGTCGATCTGGTCCAGGACCTGGTCACGCCGGGTGTCCTTGAGTACGGCGACCCGCGAGTGCGACTGGGCCAACTGCCGCAGGCCTTGGCGATTCAGGTCGTGCCAGTGCCGGAACCGGGCGCTCTCGAGGAGCGTGAACAGGTTCGACTGGTCGATGATCGGCACCGGGTCGAACCGGTCGGTCCCGCCGATGCCGTCGCCCTGGATCACCTGCCAGATCCGGCGGACCCACGGGACCACGGTGTCGGCGTTGTTCCAGAGCAGGCCGAGGACGCCGTTCGGGCGCAGCACCCGGGCGATCTCCGGCAGCGCGCGGGCGTGGTCGAACCAGTGGAAGGCCTGCCCGACGATCACCGCGTCCACCGAGCCGTGCGCCAGCGGGATCGACTCCGCCGCCCCGACCATCGTGTCGATCCCGGGCCGCCGGCGGCAGACCTCGAGCATCTCCTGCGACGGGTCGACGGCGATCACGTCGTGCCCGAGCTCGGCGGCGACCGCCGCGAGCTTGCCGGTGCCGGCGCCCAGGTCGAGCACCTGCAGGCCGCGGCCCTGGCCCAGGATCCAGATCAGCGCCTCGACCGGGAACGTCGGCCGGCCCAGGTCGTACGCCGCCGCGACGGCGCCGAACGACTGGGCCCGCGCGGCGTGCGCGCCGTTGCCTGCGCCGTTGTTCGGGGCAGCGGCGGAGTCCCCGGCCGGATCATTGGTGGTCATCACGGTAAATCATGCCCCAGGGAACGACACAGCGGAGCGTGTGGTAGCTGCTACTCGCCGAGTTTCTTCTGTTCGATGTGCGCGTTCAGCGCGGCGAGCTCCGGATGCTCGTCCAGAATCGCGACCAGTTCGGCGCAGCCGAGCTCGGTCCCGCCGAAGTCCTCGATGAGGGCGTCGAGCAACTTCCAGTCGTCCGCGGTGTCCAGTGTCAGCCGGTACTGCGCGGCGTTCTTGGAGCCGCCGGACCACGGGAGGTTCAGCAGCCGCATCTCGCCGGACCGGTTCTGGTGCAGGTACGGCGTGACGTGCTCGCGGTCCGCCTTGAGCGTGGCGTTCGCCTCCGCGTCGTACAGCCGGGCGGTGGAGAAGATCTCGAAGTCCATGCCGCGCGGGTAGGTGCGCTCGAGACAGTTCGAGATGTAGAGGTCGAGGTCGTTCTCGGCGCGCCACCGATCGACGCCCGCGGCAACGATCTCGGGGTCGATCAGCGGGCAGTCGGACGTGACCCGGACGATGGCGTCCAGGTCGTGCTCGCGGGCGGCGCCGGCGAACCGGCTCAGTACGTCGTCCTCGCTGCCGCGGAAGACCGGGATGCCGTCCTCTTCGCAGACCTGGACGACGAGGTCGTCGTGGAGGTTCGTGGTGGTCGCGACGATCACCGGCAGGCCGGTGCGGCTGAGCCGGTCGAGGTGGTGCTCGAGATAGGAGCGCCCGGCAACGGCCAGCAGCACCTTGGCCGGCAGCCGGGTGCTGGTCACGCGAACCTGCGTGATGATGCCAATTTTCAGTGCTGGTGTCACGGGTCCATCGGAACATCTCCCGGATTTCTGCGGGTCCGGCGACGTGGTCGACGCCCAGTTCGGTGTCGGTGAACTCACGGGCGACCGCCGGTGGGACGTACGGCTGGTCCATCTCCGGCCACAGCCGCTTGATCCGCGCCTGTCCGCCGAACGACGGGTGCTCGTTCTCCAGCACCATGGGATCACCGTAGACCCCTGCCCCCAGGCCGAGCGAGGCGCCGTACAGAACGGCGGAGCTGAGCCGGTTGGAGGCGACGCGTTCGTGCTTGCGGAGCTCGCGCAGTTGCTTGACCAGGAACTTGGCGTCGGTCTTGCGCCAGTGCAGGCCGCGGTAGCCGTGCGTGATGACCCGGAATCCGGCGTCCTGGTAGAGGTTCCGGATCGCGGGCTTGTCGAACTCGTTCCAGTACAGGCAGACGGTCACCGGGCCGGTCTCGTGCTCGTTGATCGAGGCAACGATCCGGCCGTGGTCGCCGAGCACGTGCTGGCCTTCCCAGCCGTGGAACGGGTAGAAGATGGTGCCCTTGGCCCGTTTCTCCGGCGTCGCCAGCGCGGGGTGGGTCTTCAGCAGGTACAGCCAGACCGAGCCGATCACCGAGTAGTTGCGCAGGCCGAGCGCGTGGCCGCGGCGGCGGACGCTGTCCGACCAGACGAACTTCGGCATCCCGGGCGCGAAGTTCGTGCCGTGCGCGAAGCCGTCGAGGATGTTCCAGCCGTGCTGCAGGTAGCCCCAGATCCGCGGCGGTTTCGGGAGTCCGGCGTACGTCGCCATGATGTTGGCGTGCCCGTAGAAGTGGTTGGCGTGGTGCATCAGCGGCGTACCTTCCGCAGCACCCGCTTGAGGCGGCGGCGGATCACCCGGGCCGGGTTGAGGACGGCGTGGCCGACGCGATAGGGGAGCGAACGGCGGATGCCGCTGACCGTGCCCTCGAAGAGGATCGCCCGGGCGCTCGCGTGGGCGAGCTCGTCGGCGAGCCGGGCGACGGTGGTGAGCTGCTCGGCGCTGCCGCGCGGGCGGACGACCTCGTCCGGCGTGAACTCCTGCTCCGGCACGGTGATCCCGGCCATCGCCGCGAGCCGCGCAGTCAACGCGTGCGGGTCGGCTGCGGCGGGCCATGGTTGCCGCGCGCCACTTTCCAGAGCCCGCCGGGCGAAGCGCTCGAGGTGCTCGACAACATCCAGCTCCTGCGCCTCCCCGAACAGCCGGTACGACGTCCCGTCCAGGATCACGTTGTCCGGGGAACCTGCACCGCCCGCACCCAGCCAGGCGACGTACGCCGGAATCACCCGCCGGAGCTCCGCTTGATCATCACTCCGCAACGCCGCTAGAAGGTGCTCCTCCAGCAGCACACCTTCGCCGTCCGGTACGGCGCCGGCCGGCAGTACAGCAGGCGCCTCGGCACCAACCACGAAGTACCAAGCCGGCGCCAACTCGAACGCAACCCCCGCCGCAGCCGCATCCAGCACCACGCGGTACGGGTCCATCAACACAGGACCTTCGTTGCGCGAGGCAACAGCCCGCGCGGCGGCCACCGCCGCGAATCCCTCGACGGAGGCGACCGCGAGGTCAGCCTGAACAAGTGAAGGGAAAACGGCGTACGCCTGCACATCTCGGTTGGGAGAGTGGAGTGGAGAGCGGCAGTGAGCTGTTTGAAGCCTGCTGGGGCGCGGTCTTCCGCGGGCCGGCCCCAGTCCTCGTCGCGGGGAAGAGCGGCTGTGATGTCCGGCTGAATCAACCGCTCGAAGCCGAAGGAGTTCGTGGCGCCGAGGAGCAGCCGTCCACCCGGCCGGAGCCGCTCACGCAGCCGATCCAGCGCCTGCACCCACGGGAAGCTCGCCGTATCGGGTCCGACCAGCCGCTCCAACCCGTCCAACGCAACGATCACGTCGTACGTTTCATCCACTACCCAACGATCGAGCGAGCCGCAGAAGACCTGCCCCTTGGCGTCGTCCAGCAACTCGGCCAGCTCTTCCGCGTCAGGAGCCGAGCGAAGCAGGAGGTCGACCGACGTGACCTGCCCGACGGCAGCCGTGATCACGTCGGCACCGTGCGGGCCGGCGATCAGGACGGTGTCGTCAGGCTGGAGGACGGCGGCCAGGAGTGCTGTCGCTGCGGGTCCGGCGGCCGCGGGACGGGCGTCGCCCGGGTGCAGATCCGACCAGTTGAGCATCTCGCCGCCGATCAGATTCGACCGGGTCACATCGATCACGTTAACCAACCAGGGTCAGGAGGGTCTCGATCACCCGGTCGACGTCGCTGTCGGTGAGGTCCGGGAAGAGGGGGAGGGAGAGTTCTTCGGCGTAGAAACGCTCGGCGTTCGGGCACAGTCCGCGCGGGTAGCCCTGGTGGGCGAAGACCGGGTGCCAGTACACCGGGATGTAGTTCACCTGTACGCCGATCCCCGCGGCGCGCATCGCCTCGAAGACCTCGCGCCGACGGCCGTCGAGGACGCGAATCGGGTACAGGTGCCACATCGGGTCGACGCCGGCGCGCTGCACCGGCGTACGGAGTCCGTCGACGTCGGCGAACGCCGCGTTGTAGCGGGCGGTGATCTCGGTCCGGCGGCGCTTGAACTCCGCGAGCCGGCGCAGCTGGGACAGCCCGAGTGCGGCGCCCAGGTCGGTCAGGCGGTAGTTCACGCCGTACTCGTGGACCTCCTGGTGCCACGGTCCTTCGTCGGTGAGCTCGAAGCGCAAAGGGTCGCGGACCAGGCCGATGAAGTGGAACTCGTGGGCGCGCTGGGCGATCGCTGGGTCCTTGCAGACGACCGCGCCGCCCTCGCCGGTGGTCAGGTTCTTGGTGGGGAAGAACGACATGGTGGTGACGTCGGCCAGGTCGCCTACCGGGCGGCCGTCCGCTGAGCCGCCGACCGAGTGAGCCGCATCGGCCAAGGTCCGCGCGCCCACCCGATCCGCCAACGCTTGCAGCGCGGGGTAGTCGGCGGATTGGCCGGCGTAGTCGACCGCGCTGATGACCTTGGACCGATCCGACAACGAAGCTTCGACGGCGGCCGGGTCGATCAGGCCGGTGTCGTAGTCCACGTCCGCGAACACCACGCGGGCGCCGAGCATCGCGGCGCAGGAAGCGGTGGCCACGAAGGTCATGGGGGTGGTGACGACCTCGTCGCCCGGGCCGACGCCGAGAGCGGCGTACGCGATGTGCAGGGCCGCGGTGCCCGACGTACAGCTCACTGCCCGGTGACCGCCGGAGAGCTCGGAGATCGCGTTCTCGAAGGCGGTGACCGCGGGTCCGGTGGTCAGCCAGTCGCCGCGCAGTACGGCGGTGACCGCCTCGATGTCCTCGTCCGAGATCGACTGGCGCCCGTACGGAAGCACGTCAGGTGTCGCTCTCGAGGATCTTGCGGATCTCCTCGATCGAGTACCACTGGTCGTTGGTGTCCGACGCGTAGTGGAAGCCGTCCGACACCGCCGTACCGCCGGTCGGCGGCTGGTAGCCCCAGGTGGCGAGGTCGGGCTGCAGGACGAAGCGGTCGCCGAGGGACAGCGCGCGGCGGCCTTCCTCCGGGCTGATCATCTCCTCGTGCAGCTTCTCGCCGGGGCGCAGGCCGACGTCGTGCATGGTCGCGCCGGGCGCGATCGCCTCGGCCAGGTCGGTCACCTTCATCGACGGGATCCGCGGCACGTACAGCTCGCCGCCGGTCATCAGGTCGAACGAGTCGACCACGAACTCGACGGCCTCCGGCAGCGTGATCAGGAATCGGGTGCAGCGCAGGTCGGTGATCGGCAGCGACTGGCCGGCCGCGTGCAGCGCGCGGAACTTCGGGATGATCGAGCCCCGGCTGCCCATCACGTTGCCGTACCGGACAACGCTGAAGCGGGTGTCGTACGCCGCCGCGTAGTGGTTCCCGTTGATGAACAGCTTGTCCGCGGTCAGCTTCGTCGCGCCGTACAGATTGATCGGGCTGGACGCCTTGTCGGTGGACAGCGCCACGACCCGCTTAACGCCGGAGTCGATGGCCGCCTCGATGACGTTCTGCGAGCCGATCACGTTGGTCTGGACGAACTCCCACGGGTTGTACTCACCGCTGTCCACCTGCTTCAGCGCGGCCGCGTGCACGACGTAGTCGACCCGGTGCATCGCCCGCAGCAACCGGGACCGGTCGCGGACGTCGCCGAGGAAGAACCGCAGCCGCGGGTCGTCGCCGAACGACTGGCGGACCTCCCACTGCTTCAGCTCGTCGCGGCTGAAGACGATGATCCGTCGCGGGTTCAGGTGGTTCAGCGCGTGCCGTACGAACGTCCGGCCGAACGACCCGGTACCGCCGGTGACCAGGATGTCGGAGCCGGTAAGGATTGACACGCGAGCGGGACCCTTCTGACGGACAGTTCCGAAACGCATACACGCGGTACGGACTCGAAACAATAGCTGCCCAGTGAACGCCCACCTCAATCCACCGTCTCAGCGCAACGTGATCAAACGTACGCTGGGGCCCGTGAAACGGGTCGGTGTGCGATGTGACGTGGGGCCGTCCCGGGGCGTCGGTCATGTGATGCGTTGTCTGGCGCTGGCCGAGGAGGTACGTCGTCGCGACGTCGAGCTCGTCTTCGTCTGTGACGCGCACACCGTGCCTTGGGCCGCGGAGCAGATCGCAGCCCGTGGGATCGCCGTACAGCCCGCGGTCTGGGGACCGGCCGAGCATGTCGAGCTCGTCGGCCGGCTGGAGCTCGACGCTCTGGTGTTCGACTCGTACGACCTGGACGCGTCCGTCTACCCAGCCGTTCGGGCGGCGGGTCTGCCCACGCTGGCGATCGTCGACGGTGACCTTCGCGGCGCCGAGGCGGATGTGCTGGTGGACCAGAACCTCGCGGCCGAGCTCGACCACCCGTCGCTGCCGCGGGACTCGGTCCGGCTCGCCGGCCTGCCGTACGTGATGATCCGCGACGAGATCCTCGACCACCGTCCCGCCGCGGCGCCCGTCGACCGGCACAGCGCCGTACCGACGGTGTTCGCGTTCTTTGGCGGCACGGATGCCTTCGGCGCCGGTCCGTACGTCGCTCGCGCGCTGGTCGCGACCGGTCTGCCGTTCGAGGCGACCGTGGTCGCACCCGGGCCGGACCTCGCCGCGAAGATCGCTGCCGTCGAACTGCAACCGCGCCAGCACCTCGATGTCATCGGACCGACGGATCAGCTCGCGGCCCGCGTACGCGACGCCGCTCTGACCATCAGTGCATCCGGTACGTCGACCTGGGAGCTGCTGTGTCTCGGGGCGACCGCGGGACTGGTGTGCGTGGTCGACAACCAGGAGATGGGCTACGAGCGCGCTATCGACACAGGCGCGGCAGCCGGGCTCGGGCTCTTGAGTGCGTTGCAGGCGGATCCGGCCTCGGCGGTTCCGATGCTCAAGCGACTGCTCACCGACTCGGCCGAGCGTGGTCGGCTGGCGCGAGCCGGGTGGGAACTCGTCGACGGGCGCGGGCGTGAGCGAGTCGCCGACGCCCTGCTGCAGCTCATCTGAGTTCGTAGATCGTCGCGTCCAGCGTGGCGTGCCGCAGGCGGACGTAGTTGCGGAGCGCCGGTGATACCTCACCGGCCCGATGGTCGGCGTACATCCAGCGCACTCCGGCCTGCCGCAGGCGCTCGATTGTCGCCGGTGTGGGCGCCTTGAACGCGATGTCGTTGGCGGCGAGCTCTTCGCTGTTCCAGTACGGGATGAGGCTCGGGTTGCTGTCGTTGGTGAGGGCGATCCGGTTCGCCTGGTTCGAGTACGACCAGCCCTCGATCAGGACCGGACGCTCGGAGAGTGCGGCGAGCCAGAAGTGCCGGCTGTCGCAGAGACCGTCGCGCTGGATGATGCAGTGCGCGTTCGTCGCGACCAGATCGCCCGGCGCGCTGTTCCGCCGCAGCCACTGCGCGGCGCCGGCCTCGGCCGCCGTTGCGCCGCCGCGGAACGGGTGGGCGAAGACCAGGTTCGACGCCTTGTCCGACACGAAGCCCTGCAACGGCACCAGGGTCGCGCCGATCATGCACGCCGCGACCGCGCCGCCGAGCAACGCGACGAAGAAGTTGCCTGGTCGCCGCGCCAGCTTCCAGACGACGGCCACCAGCAGCCCGACAGCCGCCACGGCGGCAACTGTCCACACCCACGGACCCTTGATGCCGCGCAGGTCGGCGGACTGCGAGCGCGCAACAGCGAGTGCCACCAGCCCGAGCAGCCCGGCCGCGCCGACGAGCACCACGGCCCGCCGGTCCCCGAGCCGCCCGACCAGATTGGCCAGCCCGACCGCCGCGAGTACGGCGATGACCGGGAACGCCGTCCGCAGGAAGTACAGCTGACTGACTCCCGACTGGGTCGTCAGCAACGTGCCCAGCAAACCCGCGACAGCGACCCCGGCAAGGAACACCGCACCGGAGTCCCGCCACTTCCGGCCGAGGAAGAACAGCCCCGACGCGGCCAGCGCCCAGCTCAGCAGAGTTGTTGCCCCCGACAACAGTTGCGCACGCGGGTTCGACACCAGCATCGGGTACGGCGCCAACTGGACGAACGTCTCGAACGGCTTGATCTCCGTCCCCCACGTGCTCCCGCCGAAGATCGCGATCAACGCCGCCACGAACACCGTCAGCGAGAGCAGCCCGCCGAGGAACGCGGGCCGCGTACTCCGCCGCGCCAGCCCCAACTGCAGGAACGCGAACGCGAACCCGGCCCCGATCAGCGGCAGGATCGTCGACTTCGCCCCGGCCGCGATCAGCGCGAGCAGCACCAGCAACACCCACCGGCCGCGCGGCCTACCGTCGGCTCGGAGCAGGTCGACCGCCACCACGCAGAGCGCCAGCGCGATCAGTACGCCGAGGTTCTGCGTCGGACTCAGGTACGCCGCCACCGCGGTCGAGATCCCGCCCAACCCGACGCCGGCCAACGGCTGCACGGCCCCACCGAGACCGGCGACGAACACCGCGAGCGGTCCGGCCCACGTGGCACCGGACTCGGCGGTCGGGGCCAGCCGGCTGGTGAGCGCGAACACCAGCCCGCACCCGGCGAGGAACAGCGGCAGCCAGCTCAGCGAATGGATCAGATCGGTCAGGTCGATCCGCGTCCCCCACTGCGTCGCGGCCGTCGCCTGGTGGAAGAACGTGTGGTACCTCATCGGCTCGCCACCGAGCCACAACGTCGAGATCGGTACGTCGTACTTCGCGCTGGCGGCGAGCGCCTGCTGGAAGGCGAGATCGGGATACGCGCGCAGTGGGTCGGTGTACGCCGGCAGGAACTGTCCCGGCCCGCGCCGGTACACGATCAGCAGCACGACCGCCGTCGACGCCGCGAGCAGCCATGCCTGCAGCGGACGCAACGGCCGCTCGACCCGCCGCCAGACCCGAGCTCGTGCGTCGCTGTCCACGAGGGCGATCACCAAGACGACGGGCGCCCACACCCACGACCACGCCTGCAGCCCGATCGACGCGCTGGCCAGGTAGACCAGAACCTGCCCCGTCGTGCCGACCGCGAACCCGGCCGCGAGGTCCTCCACGAGGTTGCGCCCGTACCCGCCGATCAGCCGCCAGAGCGCGAACCCGGGCAGCGTCACCGCGACGCCGGTGAAGAGCACGAACCGGACGACCTCGAAGACTGTCGCCTGCAGCGCGAGCAGCACGATCGCCAGCACCACGACCGCGAGACCGGCGACCAGACCGGAAAGGGAAGGCCCCGCAGTCCGCGGCCCCCGCCGCCTCGCCTTCGCGCGCATGTCGTAACACTAATGTGAAATCCGTCGCGCCACGAATGCAACGTGTCACTCCTTGTAAGGCCCCGGAGAGTAGGCGTAACTCTGATGCCTTAAGCTCTGCGCCCTATGAGTTGGTACGACGCTCTCGAGGCCGGTGAGTTGACCGTGCGGCCGTCCGTGGACGCGGCGAAGCGGTTCGGGGTCTCCATCGACCGGATGTCGGTGTCCGCCTCGGCCGGTACGCCGCTCGCCGAGGTGCTGGCCGCCGTCGAGAAGTCGACCGCCGACGTGATCGTGCTGCGCTACCCGGCGCGTGAAACCACCTGGTTCGCGGCGCTGGCCGACGGGCCGCGTCAGGCGTTGCTGGCCGACGCCGTCACCGGCTGGGCGCTGCCGGTCGGCAAAGGTCGGCGACCCGCGCCGCTGGCCGGCTTCACCGCGCAGCTCGAGCCAGAGGTCGACGACGACCTGGTGGACGACCTGGTCGCGGACATCTTCGGCGACTCCGGTAACCACTACTGCTCCAACCCGATGTTCGACCGGGCGCTCGCGCTGGCCGGCCGCCAGGAGTGGGCCCGGCGGCGGATCGGTGAGGCGGGCGCCGTCGTACTGCGGGGTCCGGACCGGCGGGTGCTCGCGCTGGCGGCCGTCGACGAGCAGCGGTCGTGGACCGAGATCCAGCTGGCCGGCGTCGTACCGGCCGAGCAGGGACGTGGTCGGTACGGTCACCTGCTGGCCGCGATCGAGGACGTCTGTACGACGCGACGCCTCGTCGTCACCGCCCAGACCCATCAGATCGGCATCCAGCGGGTCTGGTCCCGTTACGGGTTCGAGCCCGTGCATAACCTCCTGACGGTTCACCTCGTTGCCGCTACGTAGATATTCGTAGCGACCGCGGAGGAGGGCACACCGGAGTGACCCCGCGGTTGAGCGTGGTGGTGCCCTTCTACGGCGTCGGCGAGTACCTCGGGGACTGCCTGGAATCGATCGCCCGGCAGGCCTGGCCCGACTTCGAGGCGATCCTCGTCGACGACGGTTCGCCCGACGACAGCGCTGTCGTCGCGAAGGATTTCTGTGCCCAGGACTCCAGATTCCGGCTGATCCAGCAGGACAACGCCGGCCCCGGTCCGGCCCGGGACGCGGGCATCCGGGAGGCGACCGGCGAGTACCTGGCGTTCGTCGACGGCGACGACCTGGTCTCGCGGTACGGGTTCGCCGCCCTGGTCCGGACACTGGACCGCACCGGCTCGGACATCGCCGGCGGCAACGCGCGGCGGTTCAACAACAGCTTCGGCGTACGCCCGTCGTGGCTGCACAAGCAGCCGTTCGCGCGGGTCCGGCACGCGACGCACGTCACCGAGTTCCCGGATCTGGTCCTGGACCGGATGCTCTGGAACAAGGTCTACCGCCGGTCGTTCTGGACCGAGTACGGGTACACGTTTCCCCCGATCCGGTACGAGGACTACCCGGTCGCGCTCAAGGCGCATCTGGACGCGGTGACCGTGGACACCATCACGCAGGCCGTCTACTACTGGCGTGAGCGCGAGTCCGGCGAGTCGATCACGCAGCAGAAGTTCCAGCTCGGCAACATCCGGGACCGGGTGACCTCGGCCGGGATGGTCGTCGACCTCGTCGAGGACGCCGTACCGGTGGTCCGCCGGCGGGTGCACGCGCATCTCGCGCAGATCGACGTACTGACACTGGTGTCCGCGTTCGGCTCGGTCCCGAGCGAGGACGAGCAGGCCCTGGTGGATCTGTCCCGCGAGCTGCTCGACCGGCTCGACGAGGACGTTCTGGCCGCCACCCACCGGTACGACCGGATCCAGCACGCCGCCCTCCGGTCCGGCGACGTCGAGCTGCTTCGGCGGCTCGCCGACTTCCGGAACTCGGGTGGACTCCGCGGTGGGGCGCGCGCCGTACCGCGGACGCATCGATCGCGGCAGCTCGACTACAACTACCCCGGCCTCGGCGAGTCCGCCGTACCTCGGGCGCTCTACAAGCTCCGCGACCAGGACCTCACCCTCGCGACGAGCGTGCGCGAGGTGAGTTGGGTCGACGGCAAGCTGTCGGTCAAGGGCACCGCGGAGATCCGCCACCTGGAGACATTGCGTACGTCGACCCTCGAGGTCGCACTGGCCGTCGGCAAGACGACGTACCCGCTGGAGGTACGCCGGTACGACGCGTTGGACCTGCACGGGGACAAGACGCTCGTCGGCTTCGAGGTGCTGCTCGACCAGGAACTGCTCGGCGAGTGCACGGGCGCGCCGGCGCACTTCGAGGTGCGGATGCGGTCGGGGCGGCGGGAGCGACAGGGCATGCTCGGCGGTCAGGGCCCGGGGAGTCCCGGCTGGCCGCCCGGTGCGTGGATCGACGAGCTGAATTGGATCCAGCCCGGGCCGGGGAAGTACGGCTGGTTCTCGCTGCGACGGCTGACGGACCCGTGCCGGTTGACCGCGGTCGAGCAGTCGGGCGACGAGCTCGTGCTGCACGGGCGGGCGTCGTTCGACGAGCCGGAGCTGTACCTGAGCCGGCCGGTCGTGGGCGGTGAGGAAGAGGTTCCGCTGGAGATCGACGGGCGTGACTTCACCGCCCGGGTGCCGATCCAGGACATCCTGGCGGCCGCGAACCACGACGACCCGTTCGGCCAGCGGACCACGCGGGTGTTCCGGGTCCGCGGGCCCGAGGGTCAGCAACGCGTGC
This sequence comes from uncultured Actinomycetota bacterium, assembly GCA_963822475.1. Classification (GTDB taxonomy): domain Bacteria; phylum Actinomycetota; class Actinomycetes; order Propionibacteriales; family Kribbellaceae; genus Kribbella. The sequence goes on along the minus strand of CAWGHT010000003.1, from coordinate 351,630 downwards.
TGCTGTGGACCGCGAGCGACTCGGCGGTCTCGCGGGTCGTGGACGACCGGGTGGTCACGCTGACCCGTTCGACCGGCGGGTACGTGAACCTGCACGAGTCGCCGATCCGGACGACCGCTGTGGCGGCGGTTGTCGAAGGCAACCAGTTGACGGTGCGCGGCTCGGAGGGTCGTGACGTCACGTTCGGCTGGCGGCGGTACCTGGCCAACTCCGACGAGCATCTCGACGTCGCGTGCCGTCGTACCCTCACCGCCGACGGCTGGTCCGCGACGGTCGACGTGGACGCGCTGATCCCGGTGACCGCGGTGCAGTTGTCGGTCGATCCGCTGGCCGCGCTGGCCGACTGGATCCTGTTCGCCACCCCTCCTGACGGTGCGGCCCACGCCGTACAGTGCGAGCCGTTCCTGTGCAGCCGGTTGCCGTTGGCAATTACACACGGCACTCACGGGTCGCACGCGCTCGCTGTCCGACCCCATGCCGGCACTCTGCACGTCGAGGTGCGCTGATGCATCACCACAATCACTACTACGGTCAGACGCACATCCTGTCCCGGTACGCCGGGTTCGACTTCGACCACCCGCCACGGCTGCGGGGGTACCTGCAGCACGGCTGGAACATCGGCTGCGGGTGGAACCCGGTGCACGAGTTCTACGACGGCGCCTGGCGGTTCACCTGGAGCGATGCGCCGAAGCGGCGCGGGCACGCGCTCGGGCGGCGGAACTATCACAGCATCGGTGCGCCGTTCCTGTACCTGATGGAGCTCGAGCCTGAGAAAGAAGAACCGGTCGAGCGTGAGGGCACCTTGTGGTTCCTCTTCCACGGGTGGGAGGGCGGCAAGATCCACGGCGACCACCAGCGGCTGATCGACGAGATCCGCGAGACCGAGCCCGGCCCGGTCACCTTCTCGTTGTATTACACGGAATACGACCGGCCTGAGGTGCGCGGGTTCTACGAGGACGCGGGCTTCCGGGTGGTGTCGTTCGGGCGGCGCGGATTCTCGTACGAGGGGACCGATCGGCGGTTCCTGTTCAAGCAGCTGGCCGAGCTGCGCAAGCACAAGCGGGTCGCGGCCAACCGGCTGTCGACCGCGATCTTCTACGGCGTCGCGGCCGGGTGCGAACCCGCGGTGTACGGCGACCCGATGGAGATGGACGGCGAGAACCCGCTGTTCGGCGGCCAGAGCCGGATCGAGCGGCTGTGGCCGGAAATGCTCGGAAAGACCGTCGACCTCGAAACGGCCCGGGCGACCACCGACCTCGAGCTCGGCAAACCCTGGATGATGCCGCCCGCGGAACTGCGGTCGCTGTTCGATTGGAGAGAGCGTGTCTGAGCTGGCTTCTGGGGTTCAGGTCGTCCGCGGCGAGATGCAGCCGTGGACCGATCACACGACGCCGCGGCCGGCGCTCGCCGCGCTGCTGACCGACGTCGTACCCGCCAACCGGCGGACGCTGATCCTCGGGCCGCACGCCCCGCAGCTGATCGAGTCGGTGCTCGCGCACTCCGCGGACGTGACGATCCTGGTCCGCTCGGTCGCGGACGCGCAGCAGCTGGGCGAGGACTTCGGACCGTGTCTGCAGGTGATCGCCGGTGCGCTGGACGGTCTGCAGACCGAGCCGTACGACGTGATCATCGCTTCCGACGGGCTTGATCGCGTACTGGGGTACGACAGCTTTGACCTGTCGTGGAGCGAGCGGCTGGCCGCTGTTTCCGGGTTGGCTGCTTCGGATGCGGTCGTCGTACTCGGGCTGGAGAACGAGTTCTCGCTGCTCAACCTGCTGGACAGCCGCCCTGCGGACGAACGCCACGGCGACGACGAGTGGCGCCCACTCCACGACGACCCGACCCGCCCGGTCTCGGTCGATCAGCTCAAGTCCGCGCTTCCGTGGGCGTCTGAGGTGTACGCGGACTTCGGCTCGCGCACCTTTGTCCGTGCTGACGTCGCCGCAACCGCCCGCCCCGGCGAACTCCCCACCCGCCTGGCCGGCGCCGCGCTGGAGTCGGCCGACGTCCCCCTCCTCTCACCCGCCGCGGAGGGCGTCGACACCGCCGCCCGAGCCGGCCTCCTGGCCGCAATCCCCACCGGCTGGCTCGCGATCGTAGGCGCCGGCACCACCCACGACCTCTACGCCCAATCCGCAGCCGCAGTCCTAACCGCCGACCAAACCCTCACCGGCTGGGACACAACCACCACACCCGACCCCACCCCGCGACCAGCCACCACCGGCGGCTCGGTCTTCTTTGACCCCTCTGTTGTCCCCGCCACGGTTCCCTCGGGTGTGTCGGTGGAGAGTGTGCTGTTCCGCCTCGCCTCCGCCGAGGATGTGCCCGCCTTCCGCAAGCTGGCCGCCGACCTGGGTGAATGGGTGACAACCTCTCGAGTGATCGTCCGCTGGGACGACGTGATCTACGACGGCGACTCCTTCGCGTACGGCGTCTCGGGCTGGGTAGCCGAGGACCCCATCGAGAAAGAGGACCTACTCGCCGCCGCCTGGGCGCGCTTCCACGACCGCCTGATCGGCCAGCACCGCCGCCACCCCTGGCCACCGTGGATGCTCGGAGACGACCTCGTCTCCACCTGGCTCAGCATGTCCGGCATCGAGCCCCCCGAGCAGACTCAAGCCACGAGCCCCGACACCCTCCCCGCCACCACCGAACAAGTCGCCCGCGGCAAAGAGCTGGCCGCCGCGCTGAACGTCGTACTGGAAACGAGCACCACCACGATCGACGTACGCACGGCCCTCGCAGAAGCCGAAGAGGCCAAGCAGGAGCTGTTCGAGCTGAAGGGCCACGTCTACGGCCTAGAACGCACCCTCGGCTTCCGCAACAAGGCGATGAAGACCCGCGAGAACCGCATCCGCGAGCTCCGCGGCCAGCTCCAGCGGCTGACCACGGCCCACGAGCGGATCCGCGGATCCCGCACGTACGCCGTCTCGCGAGTGATCTTCCACGCCGCCCAGGTCCGCAAGCCGAAGGTCGTCGCCCGCAAGCTCGCCCGCCGAATCAGGAAGCGATGAACAAGCCGCGCCTGAGCGTGGTAGTTCCGTTCTACAACGTGGGGGCTTACATCGAGGACTGCCTGGACTCGATCGCGCGGCAGACCTTCGGCGACTTCGAGGCGATCCTGGTCGACGACGGTTCGCCGGACGACAGTGCCGTGATCGCGAAGGAGTTCTGCGTCCGCGATCCGCGGTTCCGGATCGTCGAGCAGCAGAACGCCGGCCTCGGACCGGCGCGCAACACCGGCGTCGAGCACGCGTCGGGGGAGTACGTCACGTTCGTCGACAGCGACGACCTGGTCACCCGGCACGGGTTCGGGATGCTGGTCCGATCGCTCGACCAGACCGGTTCGGATTTCGCCGCCGGCAACGCGCGACGGTTCAACAACAGTTACGGCGTACGGCCGTCCTGGCTGCATGCGCAGGCGTTCACGGAGAATCGCCTTGCCACGCACATCTCCGAGACGCCGCAGCTGGTGCTGGACCGGATGGTGTGGAACAAGGTGTACCGGCGGTCGTTCTGGGACGAGTACGGCTACCGCTTCCCGGCGATCCGGTACGAGGACTATCCGGTCACGCTCAAGGCGCACCTCGACGCGGTCACCGTCGACACCCTCGCGGCGCCGGTGTACTTCTGGCGCGAGCGCGAGTCGGGCGACTCGATCACGCAGCAGAAGTTCCAGCTCGCGAACATCCGCGACCGGGTCGTCTCGGCCGGCCTGGTGCTCGACGAGATCGAGGACGCGCTGCCGGCGATCCGGCATCGGGTGCATGCGCACTTCCGGCAGATCGACCTGCACGCGATCCTCTCGGCCTTCGGTACGGTCCCGCCGGAGGAGGAGCAGCACCTGGTCGAGCTCACCACCGAACTCCTCGACCGCCTGGACGAGGCCGTGCTGGTGAACTCGCCACGCCTCGCCCAGCTCCAGTTCGCGGCCCTGCGCGCGGGCGATCTCGAACTGCTGCACAAGATCGCGCTCGAACCAGACGCCGTCCTGGAGAGCCTGGAACTCACCAAGACCGACCTGACGATGGCGACCAGCGTGCGCGAGGTGACCTGGATCGACGGCGAGCTGTCGGTCCGCGGCACCGCCGAGATCCGGCACCTCCAGTCGAAGCCGTCGAACCTCCGCATCGACTTGGTCATCGCGGGCAAGAACTACCGGCTTCCGGTACGGCGCTGCCCGGCGACTGACCTCCGCGGCGAGGAAAGCCTGGTGGGGTTCGAGGCTCGCGTCAGTCGCGAGCTGCTCGCCCGGTGTACAGCAGGCCCGTCGCACTTCGACGTACGGCTGCGGGTCGGTGGGATCCGGCGACGGGACCTGCTGCGCGGTCAGAAGGCGGGTAGTCCGGGGTGGCCGCCGGGGTCGTGGATCGACGGGACGAACTGGATCCAGCCCGGTCCGGGCAAGGACGGGGCGTTCGCCGTACGGCGGTTGGCGGATCCGTGCCGGTTGACGTCGGTCGAGCAGACCCCCGACGCGCTGGTGCTGCACGGGCGGTCGACGTTCGACGAGCCGGCGTTGTTCGTGAGCCGGCCGTTGTCGGGCGGTGAGGAACAGGTACCGCTCGAGGTGCGTGGCCGGGACTTCACCGCGTGGTTGCCGATCGGGCCGATCCTCGCGGAGATCAATCCGGACGACCCGTTCAGTCAGCGGACGACGCGTGCGTTCCGGGTCCGTGGGCCGGAGGGGCAGGAGCAGGTGCTGCTGTGGACGGCGGGCGATCGGCTGGTCTCACACGCCGAGCGCGGGCGTGCGGTGATGCTGACCCGGTCGACCGGCGGGTACGTAAACCTGCACGAGTCCCCGATCCGCATGACCGCCACCGCTGCGGTTGCTGCGGGCAACATGTTGGTGGTGCGCGGACCGGACTGGGGCGACGTCGACTTCAGCTGGCGACGGTACCTGCCGGACTCCGACGACCACGTGGACGTCCCGTGCCGACGTACCATCTCCGACGACGGTTGGGCCGCCGTAGTAGAGATGGCAGAGCTGGACGCGGCGGAGTGGATCCTCTTCGCCACGGCTCCTGACGGCACCTCCCACGCAGTCCAGTGCGAGCCCTTCCTCTCCAGCCGCCTCCCCCTGACCGCCAAACGATCCCGCCACACCTTCGCCGTACGCCCCCTAGCCGGCACCCTCCACCTCGAAGTCACCTAGCCGACCTGCAGCTCGCATTTGCTGGGTGGGCCAGGCAAATTCGTGGGTTGGCCAGGCAAATTGGGGGTTTGGTACCGGTTATCAGGGTGTGGAACCCCGCATTTCGCTGGCCTACCCAGCAAATGGGAGGCGCTCGAGGGTGGGGGCTTGGGGTGGTGGTTGGTGGGTTAGCGGCGGGCGATCATCAGTTGGTGGGTGACCGGCCAGTCGAGGGGTCGCCGTCGGGGGTGGTGATGGAGGCGACGGGGGCGATGCGGTTGTTGATGACCCAGTCGTTGCGCCAAGCCGTCGAGGACGGGTCGATGGTGAAGCCGGCGCGTTCGGCGACGGCGGTCCAGCCGGCGAAGTTCAGGCCGCAGAACTGTTCGTGGGTCTCGCTCAACCAGTTGTCGACGTAGTCCTTCCGGGTCAGGAAGTCCATCGCGTCGGCGAGCCGCAGTACCAGCCCGTCGGCGCGGACGTCGTACTCGAACGGCACCTTCGCGTTCCGCCGGAAATCGTGGGCGAACTGGAAGAAGCGCGCCCGCGTGGAGAGCTTGCCGACGTACGCCGCGGGGTCGTCGAGGGACTCGAGCTCGGTGATGTCGTCCGGGTTCTCGCCGTCGCTGTCGTCCAGCCGCAGTACGACGGGACGGTCCGGCTCGTCCGGCCCGCAGACGTCGGAGTTGATCCAGACACCGTTCGGAGCCGTGTGCGCGTAGAGCGCGTCGGCGAACCGCTGGACCGTGTCGGGCCGCGAACCATCGGCGTACGACCAGATCTCGTGGGTGAGTGCGAGCGTCAGCGTCGTGTCGATCGACCGCGTCGGGAAGACCGCGGAGCCGAGCATGTTCCGCTGGTAGAAGTAGACGTTCGGGTTGCTGAACAGACCCTGTTCCTTCTTGTGCTCGCATTCGGCGAACAGGTGCCGCGCGACCTCCACACCGATCAGATCGGACTCGTGAAAGCGTGAGTCGGCATCGATCAGTTGCAGGGTCGCGCCGGTCGCGCAACCGATGTCGAGAATCCGGCCAGGGCGGACAAACGCCTTGATTTGTTGCCATTTCCGGTCGGCGGCGGTCTCGAAGGCGTCGGCGTACGTCTTGTAGTCGCGGGTCGTGGTCAGCCCGCCGTCGTCGCCGACCACCGGGTCGTTCACGCACCGCGCGACGTGCGCGTCCAGGGCGTAGCGCTCGAACACATCCACGGTCGCCGGGTGTGCGAGCTCCTTCCACTGCTCGTTGCCCGCAGCAATCATCAGCAGTACGTCCCACGGCCGCGTCGTACCCTCGGGCTCGACGCCGATCACGGAGTACCCGAGCTGCTCGTACAACTTGCTCACCTCAGGCGTCGAGCACGCCACGACCGTGTTCTCCGGCGTCAACCGCACGAGATCGTCGGTCCCCGCCTCGATCGCCTTCACCGTCACCTCGGCGAACTCGTCCGTCGGCGGCGTATCGACCACCCCGACCACCAGCGACCGGATCCCCTCGGCCACGCTGAACCGCTCGATCGCCGCCTCCCGCCGATCGAACGCCACCGGATTCCGCTTGGTCGTCCGATGATTGGCCGAAGTCACCGCCCACACCACAGTCCGGTCCGCGAACTGCCTGAGAAACTCGCCCTGAAACCGAGTCAGGACGTGATGCCGCCCGGGAAACAGCAGGTACATCAGAGCAGGTCCCAGGTGAGAGGCGTGCCGGCCTTGGCGTCGGTGCGGAAGGGGCGGCCTTCGACCTGGGTGAAGAGGTCGGGGGCCAGGCCGCCGGCGGGGCGGATCGAGCGGACGTTTTCGAAGGTGATGAGGTCGCCGGCGCGGACGTCCTGGGTGACGAAGAGGGAGCGGCGGAAGCGGAGGACGTTCTGTTCGGCTTGCTTCGGGCCGATGACCGGCTCGCCGAGCGACAGCTGCGCGACCCGCGTGCTCTCGACGAGCAGCTCCAGCTCCCACGGCTCCAGCGAGAACGCCGAGTCGACGCCGCCGTCGACGCGCTTGAGCGTCACGTGCTTCTCGATCACCGTCGCACCGAGTGCGACCGCGGCCACGGCGGCGCCGATGCCCATCGTGTGATCGGACAGGCCGACCTGTACGCCGAGTGCGTCGCGAAGGACCGGGATGCCGCGCAGATTGGACTGCTCAGGTGGCGCCGGGTAACTCGCCGTACAGGACAGCACGATGATCTGCTCGTTGCCCGTCGAGCGCGCGGCGCGGACCGCGGCGTCGATGTCGGTGAGCGTCGCCGACCCGGTGGAGATGATGATCGGCTTCCCGGTCTCGGCCATGCCCGCGGACCAGCGGGAGGTCGCCGATCTCGTTGGACGCGACCTTGTACGCCGGTACGTCGAGCTTCTCCAGGAAGTCGATCGCGGTGCTGTCGAACGCCGACGAGAACGCGACCATGCCGAGGGACTTCGCGAGCTCGAAGATCGGCTCGTGCCACGCCCACGGCGTGTGCGCCTCCTTGTAGAGGTCGTACAGCCGCGCCTCGCTCCACAGCTCGTGCTCCGCCGGCAGCCGGAACGCCGGCAGGTCGAGGTCGAGCGTCATCGTGTCCGCGGTGTACGTCTGCAGCTTCAGCGCCTGCGCACCGGACTCGGCGACCGCGCGGACGATGTCCAGCGCCCGCTCCAGGTCGCCGTTGTGGTTCCCCGACATCTCCGCGATGACGAACGGCTGGTGGTCCGGCCCGACCGGCACGCCGCCGATCTCGATGGTGCTCATACTTTCCCCTGGGTTCTACGGTCCTGCTTGCGCAGGCTGATCGGAATCACGGTGATCTCGCGTCCGCCGGCGTACAGCGTCTCCGGCGTACCCTCGGCGAACCGGAACCGCCGGTTCATCTGCCGGACCACGGTGTTGTGTTCGAGCACCTCGCCGGTGAGCACCTCGAGGCCGAGCTCGTCGAACGCGTACGCCGTGGCCTCGCGCATGATCTCGATCCACGCCGGCAGCGTCTCGCCGCGCTCCGCCAGCCCGTCCGCGTCGAGGAAGAACCCCCACGCGCCGGACGAGCCCTCGAGATCGAAGAAGTTGACCACGCCGGCGATCCGGCCGTCCCGCTCGTAGATCAGCACCCGCCGCGAGGGATCGGCCGACGTCTTCGCCCACCACGCCGCGTGCTCGTCGGCGGAGATCTCGTGCGAGGTGATGCTCACGTCGCGGTTCGCCTGCTGATTCCGCAACCGCCGGATCGTGTCGACATCGTCTTCGGTCGCGGCGCGCAGCATGCTCCTAACCTAGCGCCATCCTGTCGAGCGCTGTTCTTGAAGCGCCTTGGTGTGTAAACATCTTTCGACTTCACCTTGAACTACGGTCGGAGAGTGACATGAGAGTCTGGCGAGCCATGGGTGTTCTGGGCGTGACAGCGGGGCTGTTGCTGAGCGGTCTGACAGGTACGGCGTCAGCAGCGCAGACGCCCGCCGATCAGCAGGCGTGTGCGCCGAACGCGTCCACGCCGCTCCGGCAGTTCCGGGCGAGTTGGGTCGCGTCGGTGGTGAACATCGACTGGCCGTCGAAGACCGGGCTGAGCGCCGCACAGCAGCAGTCCGAGCTGATCGGCTGGCTCGACGACGCGGTGCGGCAGAACCACAACGCGGTCATCCTGCAGGTCCGTCCGACCGCGGACGCCTTCTGGCCGTCCAAGGTGGAGCCCTGGTCGAAGTATCTGACCGGCGTACAGGGCGGCGACCCCGGCTACGACCCGCTGGCCTTCGCGGTCGCCGAGGCCCACAAGCGGAACCTCGAGCTGCACGCGTGGTTCAACCCGTACCGGCTCTCGATGGACACCAACATCAACGGCCTGCTCCCGACCCACCCGGCGCGGCAGCACCCTGACTGGGTGGTCACGTACGGCGGGAAGCTCTACTACAACCCCGGCATCCCGGCGGCCCGCAAGCTGGTCGAGGACGCGATCATGGACGCGGTCTCGAACTACGACATCGACGGCGTGCACTTCGACGACTACTTCTACCCGTACCCGGTGGCCGGTCAGGTCTTCGACGACGCCGCGACGTACGCGCAGTACGGCGGCGGCTTCTCGAACATCGCCGACTGGCGGCGGAACAACATCGACCTGCTGATCCACGAGCTGACCCAGAAGATGCACGCGATCAAGCCGTGGATCAAGTTCGGCATCTCGCCGTTCGCGGTCTGGCGGAACAAGGCGACCGACCCGGAGGGCACCGACACCACCGCGGGCGTCCAGACGTACGACGACCTCGCCGCCGACACCCGCAAGTGGGTCCGCGAGGAGTGGATCGACTACATCGTGCCGCAGGTCTACTGGGCCGGTGGGTTCGCGCCGGCGGACTACAACAAGATCGTGCCGTGGTGGGCGGAGCAGGTCCGCGGTACGCACGTCCACCTCTACGTCGGCGAGGCGACGTACAAGGTCGGTACGTCGACGCAGTCGCCGGACTGGTCCGACCCGGCCGAGCTGAGCGACCACCTGGCGTTCGACAGCACGATCCCCGAGGTGAAGGGCAACATCTACTTCTCCGCGAAGGACGTCCGCGCGGACCGGCTCGGCGCGACCACGCTCCTCAACAACACCTGGTACACGCGGCCGGCGCTGATCCCCGCGATGCCTGCCCTCGACTCGCGGGCGCCGCTTCCGGTGCACGCCGTCCACGCGACGCGCACGAGTGACGGCGTACAGGTCAAGTGGTCCAGGACGTCGAAGGACACCACGTCGTACGCGATCTACCGCCGCGAGCTCCGCGGCGGAGACCACTGCCCCGACAACGACGCCCGCAACCTGCTCGCCACAGTCCGCTCCACCGGCGCGACCCAGTCCTACACAGACACCACAGCCACCCCGGGCACGGCGTACATCTACTCCGTAACCGCCCTCGACCGCCTCGCCAACCAAAGCATCCCCATCCCCGCAATCACCATCCGCTGAGCCTGCGAACGGGAGCGTTGAGGACCTGCTAACGGTAGCGTTCGATCGTTGGTGGGGAGGATTTCCGCCCGATCTGGGCAGTAAATCCTCCCCAAACCGCTCGTGCCTGGACTCCATCGGGACGTGCCCTCGGTGGGGGGTTTCCTGGGACAGCGCCAGAAACCTCCACTGACCTACCGAAACTCTCCACAGAGAGGTCAGGGCAGCGGACCAGCCGGATTACGGGCTCGTGGGCCGGGGCTGGTGGGTCTGCGTCGGGAGCGGGGCGGTGGGGTAGGTGGGGGCTGCTGGGGTACGTCGGGGTGGTGGTTGGTGGGGGGCCGGTTGGGATGGGTTGGGTCGACTGGCTGGGGAATTGGGTGCCGGTCGGGAAGGTAGGCGTGCTCGACGGGGAGCCTGGGGGTCTGCCGGTTGGGGACGGCGTTCTGGTGGGGAACGGGTTTTCTGGGGGTGGCGGGTAGATCTGGTAGACGCGGACGGTTCCGAGTTGGAAGCGGAGTTCGGTCAGCTTGTCCAGGTTCTTCGGTGGGGCGCTGACGCGCTCGTCGAGCAGGAGCCATTGGACGCCGTACGTCGTCCGCAGCGTCTCGATCAGCTGGCGGCTCGGGTTGCTGAACACCTCGTCGTTCAGCCGCAGCTCGTCCTGGTCCCAGTACGGTCCCTGCACGCCCGCGGGGTAGGTGTCGTCGACCCGTGCGCGGTAGGCCCAGCCCTCCACGAGGACGCGGCGTTCGGAGTAGCCGGCGATCCAGTACGAACCCGTCTGGCAGTGCGACGCCCGCGGCTGGTGGCAGTGGACGTTCGTGGCGATCCGGTCGTTCGAGCCCGAGTTCCGCCGGATGAAGTGCGCCGCCTCGATACCGCCCGGAGCGATCGAGTCGTACGACGTCAGCGGCGGGTTCGCGAACCGCCGTACGGACGTCACCGTCGGGGACACCGTCGCACCGACCAGCACCGCCACCGCGATGACGGCCCAGGTACGTCGGGAACCGCGCAGGACCAGCCCGAATACGCCGATCCCGAGTACGGCGATCACGAGCGCGACGGTGAGGCCCTGCCCGAAGCAGTTGGCCGTCGTACACGAACGAGGCGATCGGTAGCGGCCCCAGTAGATCGCCGCGACCCCGATCGCGATCGCGATCCCGGCGATCCAGTACTGCCGGCGCTCGAGCGATCCCAGCCCCCAGGTCGCGAGCAGTACGCCGAACAGGAACCCGGTCCGCACGAAGAACAGTTGGGTCTCCCCACGATCGGCCAGCAACGACGCGCCCAGCACCGCCGCCACGAACCCGAACACCAGGAACACCACCATCGGGTCCCGGGCCACCCGCCGCTTGATCAGCAACGCGCCGACCAGCGGCATGACCCACCCGACGACGACCACGACCGCGATCACCGCGACCGCGGATCCGCCGCCCATCCGCTCCGCGAGACTCTCGAACGTCGCGCCCGGATCGAACCGCACACTCGACGCCGCGCCGCGCAGTACGAAGAAGAACGTCAACGCATAGGCCGCCGCAACGCCGATCCCCAGCACCAGCGCCCGCAGGTTCAGCCGGCCCCGACGAACCGTCAGATAGATCCAAGCGACCGCCAGCCCCGTCGCGTACACGGGCAGCGTCGTCGCCTTCGTCAACGCCAACGCGGCGACCAGCACGCCCGCCGCGACAAAGAGCCGGAACAACTCAGCCCGCGTCTTCCCTGCCTGCCGTCGCAACAGCAGCGCTGTCACCGCGATCAACGGCAGCAACAGCACCGTCGAGAACGCCTGTGGTGGATTCGTCAGCCCACCGAGCGAGAACGGCCCGTCCGCGAACACCCGGTCCGACACCGCCCACGGCCAGGCCACCAGGTCGCCACCGGCCACCACGAGCCCGGCAGCGATCGGACCAGCGACCGCACGACCGGTGAGCAGCATCCCGACCGCGGCCGCACCCAGGACGGTCAGCAGGATCCACGCGAACGGCACCATCCGGTGCGTCAGTACGTCGAGCGGCACGCTGGTGATCCAGTGCGTGGACGCGATGTGCTCGTACGCCGCCCAGTGGCTGGTCAGCCACCCACCATCGGCGTACGGGACCTTCGGCGGGAAGTGGTGCGTGACCTCACCGGCCAGTGCGAGATTGTGCGGCGCGTCGGAGTTCGGCCGTAGCGCGTCCGCTCCGTCGAGCGGGATGAGCTGCGAGCCAACCCGCACGAACCAGGCGGCCGCGATGCCGACCGCGACCATCACGCCCGCCATCGACCACCACGGCGTCGGCCGCTCCGGCAGCTTGCGCCGCGGCAGCCCCCGCCACATCCCGAGCGCCAGCGCCGGCATCAGCAGCGCCGCGAACGGCATCTTGAACAGCATCCCGATCGGGTAGAGCAGCGCCTCGACGGCCAGGCCGAACGCCGCACCCAGGATCACGTCGGCCGACAACCAGCCGGCACCGCCGGTCAGCCGCCGCCAGAACATCGTGCCCGGTACGACGATCACGATCAGCAGGTAAGCAAGGTACGCGGCCGGCATCCACGGCGGATGCTCCTGCAACGCCACGAACCAGGCCAACGGCAGCACAGGCAAGCTCACCAAGGCCGCGGTTCGCTTGCCGCGCCCGGCCGCCCGCCGCTTCCCCGGTCTGATCACCGGCAAAGTGTATGAGTCCGGCGAGTCGCGTTCATGGCCAGTGAGCCGTTTACTGCCACGAACTTCGCATTTACACTCTGTAATCTCCCAGCCCCCGCACTGTTCGGGAGGTTCGATGGTCGTGCAGCACATCGCCGGCCTGCCGGTGGAGGAGGTCCTGCTGGCGGCACTCGCCGCCGCGGGCCCGTTGATCGCCCTGATCGGCTGGGAGATCAGCAGCCGAATCAAACGCCTGAAAGCGCGGGTACGTCGTCGCGGGACCGGACCGGACCCGGACACCGCCCCGGTGGGGGACGCTAGGCTTCGGACTTATGAGTTCGGTGGATCGGAGTCGGGTCAGGGAGTTGATGGGTGAGGTGATGACGGCCCAGGGCCGGTCATTGCCGGCCGAGGACACGGCGGACCTGCGCGAGATCGGGTTCCGGTCGCTGGACTTCTCCGAGCTGGCCCTCCGGGTGGAGGACGAACTCGGTGACGAGCTGAACTTCGATGCCCCTGGGCTGCGCCGGATCGCGACGGTCGGCGACGTACTGGATTTCATCGAGCAACTCCAGTCGGCGTGACAGCCCCGATGCCTGGCCGGCGCCGCACCACCGCGCTGATCGGCGACGACAACACCGTCGTCGTCGCCGGCGAGCGCCTGACCTGGCGGACGCTCCGCAAACTGCCGCAACTGCCGTCGCCCGCGGCCGTTCTGGTCGACAACGGCGCCGACGCGCTCGCGGCCCTCCGGCACCATGCGGTCCACGGCACCGAGTTACTGGTCGCGACCGAGTCCCGCGTCGACGAGCGCATGCGGGAGGAACTGGGCGAGTCCGGTTTCGCGATCGTTCTGCCCGATGGGGCAGTCACTCTCCCGCGACTGAAGCGGGTCGAGGAGTCCGGCCGCGCTTGGCTGCTCACGTCCGGCTCTACCGGCCGCCCGAAACGCATCGGCCACACCCTCGAGTCGCTGACCACGGTCACCGCCGACCAACCGCCGCGCACCTGGCTGCTGCCGTACTCACCCGGGACCTACGCCTGGTGGCAGGTCGTCACGCTCTCACTGACCCAGGCCGATCAGGGCCTGGTCGTCATCGAGCCGAGCGAACTCGAGGAATGGCCGAAGATCGCGACCGAGCACGGCGTCACGGCCGCCTCCGGTACGCCGACATTCTGGCGGCAGGCGATCTACCGCGACGCCGACGCGCTCGCCGGCGTACCGCTGGAGCAGATCACGCTCGGCGGCGAGCCTGTCGACCAGGCGATCCTCGACCAGCTCCGGGAGATCTTCCCGACGACCCGCATCTCCTGGATCTACGCGTCCTCGGAGGTCGGCGCCTCGATCGTGGTGCACGACGGCAAGGCCGGGTTCCCCAGGACCTGGCTGGACCGCGACCCGCACCCGGAACGCCCGGTCCTGAGCGTCGACGGCGACGAGCTCGTCATCCGCTCCCCGCACCACGGCGCCGGCCAGATCGGCGCGGTCCACACCGGCGACCGGATCGAGTACGACGGGGACCGGGTGCTGATCACCGGCCGCCTGGACACCGACGAGATCAACGTCGGCGGGTCCAAGGTCTCGGCCGGCGTGGTCCGCAACGTGCTGATGGCCCACCCGGGCGTGTCCTGGGCACGCGTCTTCGCCCGCAAGGCGCCGCTGGTCGGCCGGATGGTCGCGGCCGAGGTCGTCCCGAACCGGTCGCTCGGCCCGATCACGGACGCCGACCTGGTCCAGTGGTGTTCGACCCGGTTGCCGGACTACGGCGTACCGCGGCGGATCAAGTTCCTCGACCAGATCCCGCAGAAGGAAACCCTGAAGAGCGATGTCTGAAGCCCCCAGTGTCGTCCCGCCGGCCTCGGTTGTTCTGGTGTCGGGCGGTTCCCGCGGTCTCGGTCTGGCGATCGTCACCGACCTGCTCGCGGCCGGCCTCAAGGTCGCCGCGTTCGCCCGTACCGTCACGCCTGAGCTGACCGCGCTCGGTGAGAAGTACCCGGACCACCTGCACTACGGCTCCGTCGACATCAACGACGGCGCAGCCGGGCAGGCGTTCGTGAAGGCGGTCGAGAGCAGGCTCGGCCCGATCGATGCCTTGGTCAACAATGCGGCCATCGGCCAGGACTCGTTGCACGTCCACACGTCGGCCGACCACCTCGCCGAGATCATCCAGACGAACCTGACCTCGCCGCTGATCCTCACCCGCTTCGTGCTGCGCCGGATGCTCGCGAAGGGCCTGAAGGGCCGGATCGTGAACATCACCTCGATCTGCGCGCAGCGCGGCTACCCCGGTCTGGTCGCGTACTCGGCCACCAAAGGCGGCATGGACGCGGCCACCCGCTCATTGGCTCGTGAACTCGGTGGCCGCATCCTCGCCAACGCGGTCGCGCCGGGGTTCTTCGCCTCGGAGATGTCCGCGGTCCTCGGCCAGACCCAGCTCGACCAGATCGTCCGCCGCACACCGACCGGCCACCTGACCGAACCGGAGGACGTCCTTCCGGTAGTCCGCATGCTCCTGCTGGAGAACACGAACCTCAACGGCCAGGTGCTGGTCGTCGACGGCGCCGCTTCTATCTAGGGCCTGATGTTCGCGTTCAGGTGGAACAGGTTGTCCGGGTCGTACGTCGCCTTGATCGCTGCCAGCCGGTCGTACTTCGCGCCGTACGACGCCCGGACCCGGTCGTCCACGTCGAGATCGCTGATCGCGTTGACGTAGCTCCCGATCCCACGGCTGACCGGCAGCATCGCCTCCCAGAAGGACCGCACCCAGGCGCGGTCGTGCTCCAGGAGTTCGGGCGTCGGGCAGACCGCGACGATGAAGACGGCGTACCCCGGCTTCCGGCTGCCGCTGAACGCGGTGGCTTCTTCGGGCACCGCCGAGTAGGCGCCGTCGAGGCGGTAGCACAGCATGACCGAACCCGGTGACTGCTTGTCCGGAACGTGCTGGGTGATCAGGGCGATCGCCTCGTCGGTGAAGTCGTCGAGGTAGAAGCCCTTGTCGTAGGCGTGGAATCCCCACGCGTTGGCCTCGTCGAGCATCTGCTGCAGGGCGACGTACGGCATCGGGCTCGCGAACTCGACCAGCGGGGGCACCGCCGCCCGGATCTCGTCCAGCACCCGCGCGTGTTCCTCGGCCGAGCCGAACCCGGTGACGATCAACGCGTAGCCGGGCTTGAAGTGCAGTTCGGCAGGCACGAACGGCGCCGGCGGCGCGCTGACCGCGCCGATCAGGACGTTCACGTCGTCCGGCAGGTTCGCGACCACGTCACGCGCCATCCGGAGTACGTCGGCGCCGCGGTCGAGGTCCCAGAAGGCCAGGCCGAAGTTGATCATCGGCCCCGCTTCGTGGAGCCGGAACTCGAATTCGGTCACGACGCCGAAGTTGCCGCCGCCACCGCGGACCGCCCAGAACAGGTCCGCGTTCTCGGTCTCGGAGGCCCGCCGGACCTGCCCGTCCGCAGTGACGATCTCGACCGCGGTGAGGTTGTCGATGCTGAGACCGTGCTTGCGGGTCAGCCAGCCCATGCCGCCTCCGAGCGTGAGTCCGCCGACACCGGTGTGACTGATCATGCCGGCCGGTGTCGCCAGGCCGTACTCCTGGGCGGCCGCGTCGAGCTGGCCGAGCAGGGCCCCGCCGCCCACCCGGGCCCGTTTCGCGACCGGATCGACGGTGACCTCGTTGAGCTGGCCGAGGTCGATCATCAGCCCGTCGTCGGCGCTGGCGGTTCCGCCTGGGCTGTGGGCGCCACCGCGAACAGCGATCTCCAGCCCGCGGTCCCGCGCGAACAGGACCGCTCGGCTGACATCGGTCGCGGTGCGGCACTGGGCGATCACCGCCGGATGCTTGTCGATCGCCGCATTCCACAGCCGCCGGGCGTCGTCGTACCCGGCGTCCTCCGGTTCGAGAACCGGCCCCTCCATCGCTGTCCGCAGATCGCCGATTCCGCTGTCGGCCAGTTGAGTCATGACAATGCCTCCCCCTGAGTTCCCCTTCTAGGCAGGATCATCCTCAAGCGTGCTCAAAGCAACGGTCTGATGTTCTGATGCCGGTGGAACGCGTTCTCCGGGCACGTTCTGCGTCCGTAGGTTGTCCACAGGCCGGGCCGATGCCGTTTGGGTCGACGATCCGCGACTGTCAGACTCGTCCGCGTGACTGATCAGGAAATCCTCCGGCTGTTGCCGATCGCGGCGGCCGCCGTTGCCGTCGGAGACGACCGGGCGGACGCGCAACTGGCCCGGCTCGGTGGGTACGACGAGCAAGACCAGGCGCAGGTAGATCGTTGCGTGCAAGGATTCCTGGCCGCCTTGATTCGGGGTGCCTGGGAGCGCGGCTGGGCACCCGCGGATCTGGTCCAGCACAGCCGGCGACGTCTGGACGTGGGCATCGAGGCGTTGCTCCTGACCGCGATCTCCGCCGAACACAGCCGCTACCCGCTCGCCACCGTCGACCCGCGCTGGCTCGAGCAACTCACCGAGGTCGGCGTCGAGCAGCCTTTCACCGAGGTCAGCCTCACCCGGTGGGCCGCGGCGGAACGTGTCGGGCGCTATCTCACCCTGCATCACGCCCTGTCCCTGGCCGGCTTCCTCCAGACCCTGCCGATCCTGGCCCGGCTCTACCCCTTGCCCGGTACGCCGGTCCGCCACACGCAACCCGCCGTACCGGCGAACGGGAAGATGCTGGCGCGGATCCGCGGCCTGCTCGCGAAGGCGGAGGCGACCGAGTTCCCGGACGAGGCGGAGGCGCTGTCCGGTAAGGCGCAGGAGCTGATGGCGAAGTTCTCTCTGGACAGTGCTTTGGTCGAGGCGGATGTGGAGATCCCGGACGATTCCGCAGGGCGCCGGCTGTGGGTCGATACGCCGTACGTCTCGGCCAAGGCTCAGCTGGTCGGCGCGGTCGCCGCCGCGAATCGGTGCCGCACAGTTGTGATCGACGAGCTGGCGGTCGTCACGATCGTCGGCGCCGAGGTGGACCTGCAGCACACCGAGATCCTCAGCACCTCCCTGCTGGTGCAGGCGAATCGGGCGATGATTGCCGCCGGCAAACACATCGGCCGCCGGGGCGAGTCCCGGACGCGATCGTTCCGGCAGTCGTTCCTGATGGCCTATGCGCAGCGGATCGGCGAGCGCCTGGAGCAGACCGCCGCGGCGACCCAGGCCGCCGTACCCGAAGCGGCTGCGGACCGTCTGCTGCCGGTGCTCGCAAAGCGCGAAGAGCAGGTGGACGCGTTGTTCACCCAGCTGTTCCCGAACACGACCACCCGGCGGACCCGCATCACCAACGGCGCCGGGTGGAACGCGGGCGTGACCGCGGCCAACCAGGCCCAACTCGAGGGCCGCAGGCAGGTACGCCGGTGAGGATCGAGCAGACCGCGATCCCCGGCGTACTGCGGATCCGGCTGGAGGTGCAGCCGAACGACGACGGATGGTTCAAGGAGAACTTCCACCGCGAGAAGCTGGCCGAGCTCGGGATGGAGGTTGTGCAGCACAATGTCGCGTACTTCGAGGCGGCCGGGATCGTCCGCGGGATCCACGCGGAGCCCTGGGACAAGTACCTGTCGCCGTCGTCCGGGCGCGTGTTCGCCGCGATCGTCGACCTCCGCTCCGGTGACGGCTTCGGCCAGGTGGAGACGTTCGAACTCGGTACGTCGGACGCGCTCTACGTGCCCCGTGGCGTCGGGAACTCGTTCTGCACGCTGACGCCGCACACGACGTACAACTTCCTCGTGAACGAGCACTGGTCGCCGGAGCGGATCACCGTGGACCTGTTCGATCCGGAGCTGGCGATCGCGTGGCCGTTCGAGCAGCTCAAGTACACCGAGCGGGACGCCGGGAACCCTTCGCTGGCTGAGCTCAGGAGGCAGCGGGCCTGAGCCCGCAGAGCACGATGTCCAGCAGGCGATTCGCCTGCGCGAACTCGATGTCGCGGCCCATGTTGATGCCGCCGACCAGTCGCATCACGTCCGCCAGCTCCAGGTCGTCCCGGACCTCACCGGCCGCCTTCGCCTTGTCCAGCAGGAGATGCCCGGCCTCCTGCACGTTCGCCTTGCAGATCTGGAAGAACGGCGATTCCTTGCCCAGCGCAACGGTCAGCTCGCTGGCCAGGCTGCCCTTGGACAGCCCGTACCCGAGGAAGCTGCGCAGCCACGCCGCCAGCGCGTCGAACGGCTCCAGCTCCCGGTCGAAGTCGTACGCGCGGTCGCAGACGGACTGGATCTCGTCGACGTAGACCGCCTCGAGCAGCGCGGTCCGGCTCGGGAACCGGCGGTACAGCGTGCCGATGCCGACGCCGGCCCGGCGGGCGATCTCCTCGAGTGAGGTGTCGGTGCCGTGTTCCGCGAACGTCTCCCGGGCGGCCGTCACCAGGCGGTCGTAGTTCCGGGCCGCGTCCGCACGGGTCGGACGTGCGCACGGCAAGGGTTGTGGCGCCATCCAGCCTCCTCGCAAACTCCGTCGAACAATATCGCTTGCAAAGCGGAGGATGCCTCCGTATCGTATCCGGAGGAGCGCTCCGCTTTCTGTCTCAACTGTAGCCCCTCAGGGGTAAGGAGCAATATGTCGGCAACAGCCGCGGCGCCGGCCGGCGCCACCTCTGGCACGCCCGGACGGCGGCCGGGGGTAGTTCTCGCAGTCATCCTGGTCACCCAGCTGATGGTGATTCTCGACGCCACCGTCGTGAACATCGCCATGCCCCACATCCAGCAGTCCCTGCACTTCAGCCCGTCGAGCCTGTCGTGGGTGCAGAACGCCTACGCGCTCGCGTTCGGCGGTCTGCTCCTGCTCGGCGCCCGCGCCGGTGACCTGCTCGGTCGTCGCCGGGTGTTCATCACCGGTGTCATCGTCTTCACGTTCGCCTCGCTGCTCGGCGGTCTCGCGCCGAATGCGGAACTGCTCCTCGCCGCCCGGGTCCTGCAGGGCGTCGGCGGCGCGATCGCGGCGCCGGCAGCTCTGACCCTGCTGATGCTCACCTTCCGCGAAGGTCCCGAGCGGATGAAGGCACTCGGCTACTACAGCCTGATCTCGTCCGGCGGCGGCAGCGTCGGCCTGGTGCTCGGGGGCATGCTGACGGACTGGGCGTCCTGGCGCTGGGGCCTGTTCATCAATGTCCCGATCGGTATCGGCCTGGTCTTCGCCGCCCGGCAGGTGCTGACCGAGACCGAGCCGGAGACCGGCCGGTTCGACGTGGCCGGCGCGCTCACCTCGACGCTCGGCATCACCTCGCTCGTCTTCGGCTTCATCAGGGTCGCCGATGTCGGCTGGACGTCGGCCGAGGTGCTGGTCGCGTTCGCGGCCGGTGTCGTCCTGCTGGTCTCGTTCGTGCTGATCGAGCGGCGCGTGAGCCACCCGATCGTCCCGCTGCGGCTGTTCAAGTCCGCGACCCGGTCGGCGTCGTACCTGACCATGCTGCTCGTGGTCGGGACGATGTTCGGGATGTTCTTCTTCCTCACGCAGTACCTGCAGGGCGTGCTCGCACTGAACCCGCTCGCGGCCGGTCTGGCCTTCCTGCCGATGACCGGTCTGCTGTTCACCGCGTCCCGCATCGTGCCGAAGCTGGTCGCCCGGGTCGACGGCGCCAAGTTGATGCTGATCGGTTCCACGCTGGTCGCGCTCGGCACGGTCTGGCTGACCCGGCTCGGGTCGCACAGCACGTACCTGCACGACGTGGTCGGTCCGCTGCTGCTGTTCGGCGCGGGCGCCGGGATGATCTTCATCCCGCTCGTCGGCCGGGCCATCTCGGGCGTCGCGCCGGAGGACGCGGGCGCCGCATCCGGCATGCTGAACGTGGTCCAGCAGGTCGGCGGCGCGCTCGGCCTGGGCATCCTGGTCACGATCTTCGGTACGGCGAGCCGCAACTCGACGGCGACGATCCCCCGGGAGGTCCTGGTCGACGGCGTCCACGCCGCGTTCGTCGGAGCGCTGGCCTACGCGGTGTTGAGCCTGGCGATGATCGTGTTCACCGTCCGGCCGTGGACGTGGTTCCGCAGCGCGCCGGAGCCGGTCGAGGCTCCGGTCGTCGTGGACTCACACGTCTGACCGGATGGGCAGTGCGTAGCTGGTGAACTTGTTGTGAGTGATGAAACCGAGGTTCTCGTACAGGCCGAGCGCACCAGTCGGGTTGTCGGCGTCGACGCCGAGCCCAGCCTGCTGGTAGCCGGCCTGTGCGGCCTCGGTCAGCACCTTCGCGATCGTTGCGCGGGCCAGACCCCGGCCGCGGTACGCGCGCCGCGTGCCGACCTGGCCGATGTACAGCTCCCGGATCCCGGTCGCCTCGGTGTCCGCCTCCCACTCGTAGCCGTTGACGTACGCCGCGACCGTGTCACCGTCCAGCACCAGGTACGACTGCGCGCCGCGGAACGCCCGCGAGCCGACGTTCCGGGACCGCCAGACCTCCGGGTCCGGCGGCGCCCAGCCCCAGTGGTCGGAGAAGGCCTCGAAGTGGGCCAGCCGCAAAGCTTCCTCGTACGACGGGTCGTACGGCGTCAGCCGCAGTCCGTCGGCGATCGACGCTTCGGGCACCGCCTGGTCGAGCGGCCGTCGCATGTCGAAGAAGAACCGCTCGGCCTGGAAGCCCAGGCTCTCCAGCAGGCTGATCGCGCTGACGTTGTCGCTGACCGCGCCGGCGCCGACCTGGCCGGGAAAGTCCGGGTGGGTGGCGGCGTGCAGCTCGCCGGCGCGCTGGATCAGCCAGCGCATCAGCGTCGTCCCCAGGCCCCGTCGGCGGTACTCCGGGTCGATGGTGCCCTGGGCGCGCACCCGGTCGACGTCCACCACGGACGGCGAGATGTGGGCGATGCCGTAGCCGATCATCCGGTCGTCGGCCCACAGGCTGATGCTGTTCCTGGGCAGGTCGAGATGCGGGCGGTCCAGCTGTTCGGCGAGATCCTCCGCGCTGAAGTGCTCGCCCTCCTGGTCGACCTTCTCCGTGGCGGCCAGCAACGCCGCCCACGCGTCGGCGTCGCCCTTGTCCATCGGACGCGCTTCGATCCCCTCCGGCCAGCTCATGCGTCGAAGGTACGACGTACCAGTGCCAGTAGCACCTCAATTACTGGCTGAGTTGCTCGGCCAGCCAGCGCACTGCCAGCGGGTAGCGGTACTCGATGCCGCCGTGGGTGCCCTCGAACAGCTCGAAGTGGATCCGCTCGTCCGCGAGCCCGGCTTCCCGCGTGGCGCGATGGAACGCGGTGGCGCCGAGGTCCAGGTAGTACTCGTCCTGCCGGCCCGCGTCGATCCACACCGCACGCAGTGACCGCAGTGCGTCGGCGTACTGCGGCTCCTTCACCATCTCGACCGGGTCGCGGGACAGCCAGCGGGCCCAGATCTCCGGGACGATCGCGCCGAGGTCGTCGAACGGCAGTAGTACGGTGCCGTCGGCCTCAGCGGAGTACGCCGACGCGTAGCCGTACATCTCCAGCAGGTGCAGGTCCTCGTTCGTGGTCCGGCCGGTCTTGGTCGCGAGCACCTCGAAGTACTTCTCGTAGCTGCCGTCGTACTTGTCCCGCAGCGTCCGCGCGCGCTCCGGGAACTCCGGGCGATAGCAGACGTCGAAGAGCGCGTCACCGGCGTGCGTCGCGAGCGCCCCGAACACGTCCGGCCGCAGCAGCGGCGTCACCATCGCGGTGTAGCCACCACTCGACTTGCCGGTGACCGCACGGTGGTCGCGGTCCGGGATGGTCCGGTACGTCGCGTCGACCCACGGCACGATCTCGTCGCAGAGGTACGACTGGTACTGCCCGGTCCCGGGCGAGTCGAGGCACTGGCTGCCGCCGTACCTCGTCCACGAGTCGACGAACACCACGACGGCGCGCGGCACGCTCTCGTCCTGGAACATCGCGTCCAGCAGCTCCGGGTACGGCTGCCGGAACGGGACGCGGTTGAACCACATGCCGACGTGACCGGTGTACCCCATCGTCACGTAGATCGACGGGTACCGGGCGTTCGAGTCGTCGTACCCGGGCGGCAGGTAGACCAGCACCGGCCGCTCGTGCGGGTCGCCCAGCGGGTTCCCGCGCAGCAACTCACTCGTGTACGTCGTCTGGTCCAGGCGTCCCTTGAACTCGGCCGACCACGGCAGCATGGGTCCTCCAGTCACTTACATCGCGTCAGGGGCCTCGATCCCCAGCAGGCCGAGTCCATCCTGCAACACCTTCCGTGTCGCTGTGCACAGCGCGATCCGGCTTGCTCTGGTCGCACCCTCACTGCTCAGCACCGGACACTGCTCGTAGAAGACGGAGAGGGCGGACGCGACGTCGTACAAGTAGGTGCAGAGTCGGTGCGGCTGGAGCGTCTCGGCGACCTGGTCGACGGTGGCGCCGAAGCCGGTGAGCAGGAGGGCGAGCCGCTGCTCGGCCGGGTCCTTCAGCTCGGTGAGCTCACCGGTTGTCGCTGCTTTGGAGAGCAGTCGAGTGAGCCGGGCGTGGGCGTACTGGAGGTACGGGCCGGTGTTGCCGGTCATCGCGACCATCCGGTCCAGGTCGAACACGTAGTCGTTGCCCCGGTCGCTCGACAGGTCGGCGTACTTGACCGCGCCGATCCCCACGGCCCGTGCGGTCGCGGTCCGGTCGACGCCATCCCGGCCGGCCAGCAGCGCGTCGGCCCGGGCGACGGCGCTCTCGAGTAGGTCGACGAGCTTGACCGTGCCGCCCTCTCTGGTTTTGAAGGGCTTTCCGTTCGGTCCGAGTACGGTGCCGAACGAGACGTGTTCTGCTGGAACAGTCGCTGGGAGCCAGCCGGCGGTCCGCGCGAGCGTGAAGATCATGTCGAAGTGCAGGGCCTGCCGGTGGTCCACGACGTACACGATCCGGTCCGCGTGCAACGTGCTCACCCGGTGCCGTACGGCGGCGAGGTCGGTCGCGCTGTAGCCGAACCCGCCGTCGGACTTCCGCACGATCACTGGCAGCGGATCGCCGTCGCGACCGAGGAATCCTGGCAGGAACGCACACATCGCGCCGTCGGACTCGGTCAGCAGGTTTTGCTGTTCGAGCTCGGCCACGATCCGCGGCAGGTCGTCGTTGTACGCGCTCTCGCCGACGACGTCCGTCCGCTCGAGGTTGCTGCCGAGCAAGGCATACGCCTTGTCGAAGTCGTCCAGTGACACGTCGACCATGTGCCGCCACATCGCCCGCGTCTCCGGATCACCCGACTGCAACGCGACGACCCGCAGCCGCGCCTTGTCCGCAAAGGTGCCGTCGGCATCGAAGTGTTTCCGGCTCCGTTCGTAGAGCTGCTGCAATCCCTCCAGATCAAGGGATTCCGCGGAGATCCCTTCCTTGAGCAACTGCTCGATCATCATCCCGTACTGCGTACCCCAGTCGCCGACATGGTTCTGCCGAAGCACGTCGTACCCGGCGAACTCGAGCACGTTGCACAACGCGTCGCCGATCACCGTCGACCGGAGATGGCCGACGTGCATCTGCTTCGCGACGTTGGGTTGTGAGTAGTCGACGACGACCCGCTTGCCGTTGCTGGTAAAGGATTCCGGCTCGTTGACTGCCTTCGCCAGCGTCTCCGGCAGCAACGTCAGGTTGATGAACCCGGGCCCGGCGATCTCTGGCGTCCGGCACAGGTCCTCGATCTGCAGCGCGGCGACCAGGCGTGCGGCGACGTCCCGCGGCGGCAGGCCGAGGGCGTTGCCGATCCGGAGCGCGAGATTGCTCTGGTAGTGGCCGAACTCGGGCTTGGTGCTCGACCGCAGCTCGGGATCGTACGACGTGCCGAAGGCGGCCGCGGCGGCGGCGGACAGTCTGGTGGACAGGACAGGCAGAACTGCGGACATGGCAAAGGTCCTTCAACAGTGTTTTCAGAACGGCGCGACTGGAACAGGCTGAGGTGTTCAGACAGTGCGTCGTCGTCGCAGGCTGAAGCGCACGCGCCGGGCGTGGACAGGCTTCAGGCTGATCAACATGTCAGCCATTATGCACGAAGTACGCCGACGGTGCCGGTGACCGCTCGGCCAGCGGCGCGATCGCCGGTACGTCGGTGTCGCCCAGGAACACCCGCCGTACGACGCGTTCCGCCGCGCGCCCGTCGTCGTACTCGCAGAACTTCTCGCGGTACAGGTGCCGGTGCTTGGCCGCCTCGGGTGCGGCGAACGTGCCGTTCCGGAGCGCGGCGTACAGCTCGTCGGCGGACCGTGCCACCACACCGGGCGGGAACTCGGCGACGTCGAAGTACGTGTCACGCCGGCTGGTCTCGTCGAGGTGCAGCAGGATGGGCCGGTCGAGGTTGGCGTAGTCGAAGGTGATCGACGAGTAGTCGGAGATCAGTACGTCGGCCGCGAGCATCAGGTCCTCGATCCGCGGATGCTGCGACGCCACCAGGACGCGGGCGTGCTCGCCCGCGGCGGCAGCCAGCTGGTGCAGGTCGACCCGGTCGGGGAGCGTCGGCGCGTAGAGGATCACCAGATGCGAGTCGTCGTACCCGAATCGGGCCCGGATCGCCCGGACCTCGTCGAGCGTCGCGGTCAGCAGGCGGTCGTTGCGCGGGTAGCCGTACTCGAGCTCCTCGAAGTACGACGGGTAGGTGCGCTCCCAGATCTCCGACGAGTACCGGTTCGAGGACAGGTTGAAGTCCCAGCGGTCGACCGCGCGCATCACTTCGTCCTTGCCCTCGTCCGGGAAGGTCACGGTCTTCAGCGGCGTACCGTGCTGGGTCTGCAGGTCGATCTGGCCCTCGCGCTTGTCCAGGTTCTTCGGCCAGTTCATGTTGCTGACGAAGTACGTCGCCTTGCCGAGCAGCTTCTCGTACGCCGGGGAGTCCGCGACGACGTACTCGACACCCTCAGGGATCGCGCCGACGTGCTCGTTGTCAACGACCCAGACCCCGCGCAGGTGCGGCGCCAGCTCGGCCGCCTTCTCGTAGATCGCTCGCGGGTTGCAGGCGTACTGCTTGAACCAGTAGGCGGCGTACGCGACCAGGTTCGGGTCGAGCTTGCCGCGCCGCAGCAGCTTGCCGACCGTCTTGCCCGCACTCGGGACGTGGAGCATCCGCGCGCTCAACTTGAGCGTCGAGTAGGTCGCGTAGTCGTCGTGGATCAGCAGCCAGCGCTTGAACCCGCGAGCGGTCCGGTCGGCGCCGTACCCCTCCGGCTTCCAGCGCTTGGCGAAGGCGTGCGCCGCGTGGAAGAACTCGGCCCGGTCGTCGGTGTCGATCCGCTCGGGCTTGGCGAGGACAGCGAGGATGTGGTCCAACGACCGGTCGAACGCGAACCGGCGCCAGCCGGCCAGCTCCGGGTCGGACTGGATGAACGCGTGCACCCGGTCGTACTGGTCGAAGATGTCCCACTGCCGGCGACCGCTGGTGGCGTGGATGTTGCCGCCGGTCCGGTGCTGCCGATAGTGCACGACGATCCGGTCCAGGGTGGCGATCCGCTCCGCGGTCAGCATCGTCGAGTAGGTCCAGGGCGCGTCCTCGTAGAAGCCGCTCGTGAACGCGAATCCGTGCCGGGTCAGGAACTGGCGGCGGTAGGCCTTGTTCCAGACCACCTCGAGGAAGGTCAGGAAGATCGGCCGCTCGGCCGCCGTGAACACCCCGGCGCCCTCGCGCGCGAACGCGTCGTGCCGCTGGCTGCCCAGCACCCGGCCGTCCCAGAAGATCCGCTCGTAGTCGAACAGCACGATGTCCGGCTGACCCCGGTGGGTCGTCGTGTCGTCGATCCGGCCCGCGATCGCGTCCAGCGAGCCCGGTGAGTAGACGTCGTCAGCGTCCAGGAACAGCACGTACTCGCCGCGGCACTCCTTCAGGCCGGCGTTCCGGGCCAGTCCGAGGCCGACGTTCTCGTCCAGGTGCAGCGCCCGGACCCGCGCGTCCGCGGCGGCGTACTCGTCCAGGATCCGGCCGGAGCCGTCCGGGTCCGCGTCGTCCACCCCGATCACCTCGAAGTCGGTGAACGACTGCCCGAGCACCGAGTCCAGGCACGGCCGCAGCCAGGCCCGCGAGGCATGGCAGGGGACCACGATGCTGAACCTGGGGACGGTGCCGAGCGCCATGCCACGTCATCCTAGGCTGCGGGCATGAGTACTGACGTGTTCGAGCCACTGGCCGGTCTCGAGGGGGTCGGGTCGGCGGCACGGGCGGCCCGGGACGCGGTCGACGTACTGCTCCGGGATCGCGGGCTGCGCCGGGTCGGTTCGGACATGACCGCCGAGGCCCTGCTGCGGGGCGCGCACGCCTCCGCGGCGCTGGCCGGCAGCACCTCGACGCCGGACGACGTACGCCGGGGTTCCGCCGACGGACTGGCCTCCGGCGCGGTCCGGATGACCGGTGAGCTGATGGCGCTCGCGCCGCAGGTGGACAAGGCGCCGGTGCAGGTCTGGACCAGACTGCACCAGTTGGCGGCGGCCGATCTGGTCGCAGACGACCAGTTGGGCCATCTCCGGACCAGTGCGGAACCCCTGCCGGACGACATCCCGGGATTGCCGCCGGCGCCCGGTGCCGACGAGATGTGGGAGCGGCTGAGCGCCCTCGCGCAGAACCTGACCCGCCCGACCAAGGCGCCTGGTCTGGTCGTCGCGGCGATCGTGCACGCCGAGCTCGCCGTACTGCGACCGTTCCCGGCGGCCAACGGACTCGTCGCCCGGGCCGCCGAGCGCCTGCTGTTGGTTGCCCGGGGCATCGACCCGGTGGCGGTCACCGTACCGGAGGGTGGTCACTATGTGTTGCGGGCGACCTATGCGTCCGGTCTCACTGACTACACAGCGCGAGGATTGACCGGGGTTCGTGATTGGTTGCTGCGGTCCTGCGAGGTCGTGACAAAAGGTGCCGAGCTCTCGCCCCTGGCTCCCTGAGTCCTTCCCTGAGAACGTGCGAACGGCGCTCTCGATGAGAACGCCGTCGCTGGCACGTCGCCCTGGTTACCATGCGTGCACCTGTTTGCCGCCACAGGACTAGGCCTGGGTCGAGCTGCCCGTTTGGGATGGGCTGGTCGCCGCGTGGGTACCTGGGTTGCCGTGCAATCTCTACCGGACCCTAAGGCCCTTTGTTGATTCCTTTGTACTCCTGAAACCCCTTCCTGGGAAGGGGATGCGGAGTCCTTCATGGAGTTGAGAACAATGAAGCTACCTTCAGCTCTCAGCTCGTCCGGACCGCCGCCGGGAGGCCAGCAGCAGTGCGCCGCGCGGCGATCGCCGCGACCAGTCCGGCCGCCAGCGCAGGGCGTCGTACGGCGGGGAAGCGGGTCTGTTCGGCAGGCTCCGCGAACTCCAGGACGGGCCAGCCGCGCTCGATCGCGACCCGGCGCAATGCCTTGTCCGGGTTGACTGCGTGGGGGTGGCCAACGGCGGCCAGCAGCGGCTCGTCGGTGATCGAGTCCGAGTAACCGTAGGAGGTCGCGAGGTCGTAGCCCTCGGTCGCGGCCAGAGCCTCGATCGCGGTCACCTTGTTCGGGCCGTACGCGTACTCGGCGATCTCGCCGGTGTACTTGCCATCGGCAACGACCATCCGGGTGGCGATCACCCGGTCGGCGCCCAGCATCGCGCCGATCGGCTCCACCACCTCGGCGCCGGACGACGACACGATCACCACGTCCCGGCCGGCCGCGTGGTGCTGCTCGATCAGCTCCACCGCCTCGACGTGGATCATCGGGCGGACGATGTGGTCCAGGGTGTCGGCGACGATCGCCTTGACCGTCGAGACGTCCCAGCCGGTGCACATCGCGGAGATGTACTCCCGCATCCGCTCCATCTGGTCGTGGTCCGCGCCGCCGAGCAGGTAGACGAACTGGGCGTAGGCGCTGCGCAGGACGGTCCGGCGGTTGATCAGGCCGCCGGCGTAGAACGGCCGCGAGAACGCCAGCGTGCTCGAGCGCGCCAGAATGGTCTTGTCCAGATCGAAGAAAGCTGCCGATCGAGCCGTTCCGGGATGCGCCATGAAGTCGAGGATAGGCAGCCGGGAGAAACGCCGGGGGACCCGGGCTTTTGCGTGGGCCGGTATCCCGTTAGACTAGTCGGCAGTGTGACAGTGACACTGGTCTGGAAGCGCCCTCTCGGGCGGGACTGGCGCCTGGGCGACATGTAATCGGTTGAAATCGAACTGAGATGTGTGAAGCCCAATCTCGGGGGGTACAAACTCCCTGACAGTGGCAGACTGTCGCCTCCTGAACGGCCCCCGGCTCCTCCCCCCGAGCCCGTGGCCGAAGACGGCCCCCGGTCACCCCCCCGCCGGGGGCCGTCGCCTTTCTCCGATCAGCCAAGTAAGCGTAAAGATTCTCGTTTTCCTGCGCGTGGGAGCGTTCTCACTTTATGCAGGGTCTTGACAATGTAATCACGCAGTCACAGGTTGTAAGGCATGAAACCGCCTGCACACCGCCCCCAGGCAGCGGTCGTCATCAGCCTGCTCGCCGTCGTCATGGCCTTCCTGGTCCCCGGTTCCGCCTCCGCGGCCGCCAATCTCGTCACGAACGCCGGCTTCGAGTCCGGCACGCTCTCCGGCTGGTCCTGTCCGGCCGGCGGCGTCACGACGTCCACGCCGCACTCCGGCTCGTACGCCCTCGAGGCGACGCCCAGTGGCAGTGACATCGCCCGGTGTTCCCAGTCGATAGCGGTCCAGCCCAATACGGCGTACACGCTGTCGGCCTGGGTGAAGGGATCGAACGTCTACCTCGGTGTGGACGGTGGTCCTTCGACCTGGACGACCAGTTCCGGCTGGAGCCTGTTGACCGTCCCGTTCACCTCCACGGGTTCTTCCGTGACGATCTACGTCCACAGTTGGTACGCGCTCCCGGCGTACCAGGTTGATGACGTCGTACTGGACGGACCTGGCGGGACGCAGGACACCACGCCGCCGTCGACTCCGGGTGGTCTGGCAGTCGGTAGCCCGACCTCGAGCTCGCTCAAGCTGACCTGGTCCGCCGCGTCCGACGCGAACGGCATCGACCACTACGACGTCGTCCGAGGGACCGGAGCCGCGCAGAGTGTCGGCAACGTGACCAACTGGACCGCTACCGGGCTTACTGCTTCGACGACCTACTCGCTTCAAGGTCCGGGCGTGTGATCCCGAGCGGCAACTGCTCGCCGTACGGCGCGGCCGTGTCGGGCACCACGTCCGACGGCGGCACCAACCCGCCGGTCGGCAGCCTGCCCGAGCACGTGCTCACCGGGTACTGGCAGAACTTCAACAACGGCGCGACGGTGCAGAAGATCTCCGACGTGCCGGCGGCGTACGACCTGATCGCAGTGGCCTTCGCGGACGCGGACGCGTCGAAGCCGGGCGGCATCACGTTCAACCTGGACAGTGCCGGGCTCGGTGGGTACACGGTCGCGCAGTTCAAGGCGGACATCGCGGCGAAGCAGGCGGCCGGGAAGAAGGTCATCCTGTCCGTCGGCGGCCAGAACGGCACCGTCTCGGTCGCCGACCCGACGGCGGCGTCCAACTTCGCGTCGAGCGCTCTCTCGGTGCTGCGTGAGTACGGGTTCGACGGGATCGACATCGACCTGGAGAACGGGGTCAACGCGCAGTACATGGGTCAGGCGCTGCGGAGCCTGCAGAGCCAGTTCGGCAGCGGCCTGGTGATCACCATGGCGCCGCAGACCATCGACATGCAGAGCACGTCGTTCGAGTACTTCAAGCTCGCGCTGGCGATCAAGGACATCCTGACCATCGTCAACGTGCAGTACTACAACTCGGGCTCGATGAACGGCTGTGACGGCCAGGTGTACTCGCAGGGCTCGGTCGACTTCATCACCGCCCAGGCCTGCATCATGCTGCAGGGCGGCCTGCGTCCCGACCAGGTCGGGCTCGGCCTGCCGGCGTCGTCGCAAGCGGCCGGGAGCGGGTACGTGTCGCCGACTGTGGTCAACAACGCGCTGGACTGCCTGGCCAAGGGCACCGGGTGCGGGAACTACAAGCCGAGCACCCCGTGGCCGTCGCTGCGCGGTGCGATGACCTGGTCGACCAACTGGGACGCGTCGAACGGCAACCAGTTCGCGACCCAGGTCGGCGGCCACGTGCACGCGCTGCCCTGATCATGCACAGCTATCGACCGGCTCCGCTGCTGGAGGCGCTCGGTGTCTGCTCGGAGGACGAGCAGCTCTACCGGGCGCTTCTGGCCCGCCCGGAGTCCACAGCGACCTCTCTGGCTCTGTCAGTCGACTGGCCGGCCAATCGCGTCGGCCGGCACCTCAGGTCACTACTGTCCCTCGGCCTGGCGTCCCGGACGCCAGGCCGACCGGCCCGCTATGTGCCTGCCGTACCGGAGGCTGCGGTCGAGCTGCTCGCGCTGCGGAAGCAGGCGGCGATCGTCGAGGCCCGGCTGGGTGCTGCGGCGCTCACAGCCGAGTTCAGGAAGCCGGACGCGTTCACGGTCATCCGTGGCGCCGAGGCGATCGCCCAGCGGTTCTACCAGGCGCAGCAGTGCGCGCAGAACGAAGTACTGGTGCTCGACCGGTTGCCGTACGCCGTGTTCGCCGCTGCGGGGGGTGACCTACCGGACGATCTACGACATGGCGTCGCTGTCCGAGCCGGGCGATCTGGTCGCGGCCCGATCGTCGGGCTGCTGCCGGATGCTGCGCGACGTACCGCTGAAGCTGGTCGTCGTCGACCGCCGTACCGCGCTTCTCCCGACCGGGCCGGACGTCGTCGTCGAGCTAGGACCGTCAAGCCTCCTGGACGCTCTACTGCGCCTGTTCGACCTGCTGTGGCGACAGGCCAGCCCACTGACCCCGTCCGTCTCCGAAGGCCCGCTCACAGCGGACGACCAGCAGCTCCTGTCGCTGGCCGCCGCCGGACTGACCGACCAAGCCATCGCCCGCCGCCTGGGCGTCGCCCAACGGACCGTAGAACGCCGAATGCAACGCATCCTCAAAGCCCTGGACGCCACCACCCGCTTCCAAGCCGGCCTCCGAGCCGGACAGCGAGGGCTGCTCGTCTAGCTTCTTCTTCCGCCTAGCTCAGTCGGTTACGTCCGCCACGGTGGCGCTCAGGGCCTTCGTCAGGGCCTCGGCGTCCACCGTGATCCCCACCCCGTGATCCCCACCGCCGATCGAGATCGTGCCGGTGATCCGCTCGTCCGCGATCACCGGCCAGTCGCGCGTGCTCCCGAGCGGCGTGATCGTCCCGCGGACGTAGCCGGTGACGTCGAACGCCGTGTCCTTGTCCGGCATCGAGATCCGGTTCACGCCGAGCAGCGTCCGCAGCTTCGGCCACGCGATCTCGCGGTCGCCCGGCACCAGGACGAACCGGTAGTCGTCGTCCGACAGCCGCACCACGATCGTCTTGATCAGCCGCGCCGGCTCGATGCCCCGCGCCGCCGCGGCCTCCTCCAGCGAGTTCACCCGGCCGTGCCTGGTCACCTCGTAGGTGAGCCCCAGCTGGTCAGCCGCATCGGTCGCCTTCGTCACCCGGCTAGTTTTGCACCTTGCTGGGAACGGTCCGGAGCAGGATCGCAAGGATGAGCGTCACCACGAACAGCACGCCGGCCTCTCCGGCGACACCGGTCCACTCGGCGCGGCTCCACGCCGTACCTGCAAGGCCTCCGAAGACCGAGGAGCCCAGGTAGAACGAGAAGAGGTACATGCTCGATGCCTGGCCGGTCCCGACCGCCGCTCGCATGTGCCCGAGCCGGCACCCAGCCGCTGGCGACCCCGTGCACCGCGAAGAAGCCCGCGGTCATCACAGCCAGCCCCAGCACGATCAGCGGCAGCGGAGCAGCCAGCGTGATCGCCACACCGGCCAGCGTGATCAGACAGCCGATCGGCACCACGGCCCGCCGCCCGTACCGATCGGCGAGCGTCCCAGCCGTAGCCGACCCGACTGACCCGAGAAGATAGACACAGAACACCAGCCCGGCCGCGCCGGCGCTCAGCTCGTACGGCGAACCGGACAGCCGGAAGACCGCCCCGTTGTAGACAGCCACGAACGCGCCGACCGCGGTCGCGGCGATCCCGTACAGCGCGAGCAGCGCCGGGTCACGCAGTACGCGGAAGAGGTCGTGTGGTCGCGCGGCACTCGGGTGGAAGTTCCGCGACGCAGGCAGCAAGAGCCAGACGACAGCCGCGCACAGTACGCCGACCACGGCGATCCCGGCGGTCGCGAACCGCCACCCGCCGACGTCGGACAACCCGCCTGCGATGAGGCGTCCCGCCATGCCGCCAACCGCCGTACCCGCGATGTAGAGGCCGCTGGCGCGAGCGTGGCTGTCCTGGTGCACCTCCTCGCGCAGGTACGCCATAGCGACCGCAGGCAGCCCGGCCATCGCGATGCCTTGCAGACCGCGCAGCGCGAGCAGCAGGTGCCACGTCGGCGCGAACGCACTGAGCAGTGCGAACACCGACGTCGCCGCGACCGACCAGCGCATCAGATTGGTCCGGCCGAGCACCTCGGACGCCGGACCGGCGATCAGCAACGCCAGACCGAGACCGAAGGTGGCGAACGACACGCTGAACGCGCTCTGGCTGGGCGAGACGTGGAACGCGTCGACCAGCTGGGGCAGCAGCGGCTGCGTGCTGTAGAGGAGAGCGAACGTCGCCAGGCCGGCCGCGAACAGTGCGACGGACAGCTTGCGGTACTCCGGGTCTCCGGGCAGGTACCCGGTCTGGCGGGCGACGGACTGGTGCATGTCTTCGACGGTCGCACGGC
Organism: uncultured Actinomycetota bacterium; assembly: GCA_963822475.1. Classification (GTDB taxonomy): domain Bacteria; phylum Actinomycetota; class Actinomycetes; order Propionibacteriales; family Kribbellaceae; genus Kribbella. Next base: position 318,418 of record CAWGHT010000003.1, on the reverse strand, counting down.
TGGAGCGATACGTAAAATGTCGATCTCAGCAGAAATCGATACGCTTATCGCATGCACGTTGAGGATCTGCGGTGGTTCGTCGTGCTCGCCGAGACCGAGCACCTCACCGAGGCGGCTGCCGCGCTGGGGACGAGCCAGCCGAATCTGTCCCGGTCGCTGCAGCGGGTCGAGCGGGCGTTCGGGGTGCCGCTGTTCGAGCGGGAGCGTCGCGGCGTTCGGCTGAATCCGTACGGCCGGCTGGTGCTGGATGCGGCGCGGGCAGGGACTGCGGCGGTGGATACGGCGAAGCGCCGGATCGACGCGTTGCTCGACCCGGAGTCCGGCACGGTGCGGCTCGCGTTCCTGCACTCGGTCGCGACCAGCCTGTTGCCGGACCTGCTGAAGGCCTTCCGCGCGGTGGCGCCGAACATCGGGTTCGCGCTGCGGCAGGAGCCGGCGCACGACATCGTCCAGGACCTGGAGAGCGGCGAGGCCGAGATCGCGATCATCGCGCCCCGGCCGGACCCGGAACGCTTCGGCTGGCACCTGCTCGAGCGGCAGCGGCTGTATCTCCACGTGCCGCCCGGTCACGCGCTGGCCTCCCGGCGCCGAGTCGAGCTGGAGGCGGCCCAGGACGAGGCGTTCGTCGGTCTGCAGCCCGGGTTCGGCTTCCGGCGGGTGACGGACCGCCTGTGCGAGGAGGCGGGGTTCAGCCCGCGGCTGGCGTTCGAGGCGACCGACCTCGCGACGATCGACAGCCTGGTCGGCGCGGGCCTCGGGGTGGCGATCCTGCCCGCCGGTGCGGTCCGTGGGAACGACAGCGGCGCGGTATCCGTGCCGCTGGCCGGCGTACGGGCCCGGCGGGAGATCGGTATGGCGTGGCGGCTGAGCATGCCGCTGACGCCCGCGGCCGAGCGGTTCCGGACGTTCGTCCGATCGCGCCCGGTGACGACCAGTTGACCGGATTGGCAACGACTTAGGCAGCGTTCGTCCCGATTTCACGGTGTCGACTTGCACAGAGAGGGCTTTCCCCCGCACCCTTTCCCTCGTGAGGAAGCGTCTGGGTTCGTTCCGGCCGAGTCGCCGGCTGCTGTTCGCGGCCGGGACCGCGGCGGCTGCGTCGACGGTCGCCGCCAGCGCGGCGGAGGCGGTCCCCGGTTCCCCGGCGGCCCCCCTCGACACCGCGAGCGGACTGCTCGCCACCGGCGCCTACGGCTCGGGCGTGCTCGGTGCCTGGGAGCGCCAGGCGCGGGCGATCTCGGGCGAGCAGCAGATCCGCAGGGCCCGGGAGACCGACGGCGTCTTCATGTTCGGCGACAGCATCGGCGTCCAGGACGGACCGGCGCTCGCCCGGCAGCTGGCCCAGCTCGGGATCAGCATCGCCGTACACAACTGGGCCGGGCGGCCGGTGACCCCCGCGGTCGACGCGCTCGACCTCTGGGCGCAGCAGTACGGCCTGCCGCACCGGATCCTGATGTCGGTCGGGTCCAACGACATCTTCACGCCGCCCGCCGTGCAGGCCCAGGTCGATCGGACCATGAGGATCGTCGGCGACGGAGCGGGTCGTCTACTGGGTCAACGTGCAGGCGGCCCGCACCGCGCACGGCCCGGACATCAAGGTCGCGGACCAGCGCAACAGCGCCTGGATCAACCTGCAGCTCGCCGACGCCCAGCGTCGCTACGACAACCTGCGGATCGTGCACTGGGCCGAGCACCTGGCCTCCAGCCCCAACCGCCTGGCCCGCCTGCTCCGCGACGGCCTGCACCCGTCGGTCCCGCTCGGGCAGAACGCCCGCAACGGCCTGATCATCGAAGCGATCAGGGCCGGCTGAGTGCGGCGTCTCCGCCGCACCCAGCCGTACTCGTTCTAGCTGTGCCTGTTTAGAAGCCAGCGGTGATGCGGGTGAAGTCCCAGTCGGCCTGGGCGATGCCACTGCAGTTGGACACCACGCCGCCGCCGGCGCAGCCGCGGTCACGGTTGACCGACCAGAACGCCAGCCGGCTGAGCCCGTTGCTCTTCGCCCAGTTGGTGATGTTCTGCCAGGTCGCGGTCGTGGTCATCTCCTGCTGGTCGGACAGACCGTTCATGCCGGAGATGCCCTGGTGCGCGTACGCCTCCGCGGTGGACCAGCCGAAGGTGGCCTTCAGCTTGTTGTTCAGGCCCTGGGACGCGCCGACCGTGTCGTTGTAGATGTTCGAGCTGCCGAAGTCGAACGGCATCAGCGTGAAGATGTCGATGTTCGCGCCGAGTTCCTTCGACCGGTCGATCAGCCGGTTGCCGTAGTACGTCGGGCCGGTCGTCGACGTACCGAACGTGAGGATGGTCTGGATCCCCGGGTTGTTCTGCTTGACGATCTTCAGCGCGTTCAGGATCCGGTCCTGGACGGCCTCGTTCTCGAACTCGTCGGAGTTCTCGATGTCGATGTCGATCGCCTTCAGGCCGTAGGCGTTGATCACCTGCTGGTAGGCGCCGGCCAGCGCCTCCGGCGTGCTGCAGTTCGGTCCGAGCTTGTTACCGCTCCAGCCGCCGATCGACGGCACGATGTCGCCGCCGGCCGCGCGGATCTGGGCGATCGCGTTGGCGTCGGCGCTGCCCTGCAGCGGGCGGCTGCCGTCCCAGGCCGGGTTGCAGCCACCGGACGACAGGATGAACGCCATGGTGAACCACTTGATCCCGGTCGCGTTCATCACGGTCGCCGGGTTCGGCGGGTCGCCCCAGCCCATGTAGAGGTACGGCGCGGCCTGCTTGGTGCCCGTGTTCCCGCCACCGGTGCCGGTCTTGACGGAGATGCTGGTGCTCTTCGCGCCCTCTCCGGCGCTGTTCGACGCACTGACCTGGTAGCTGTACGTCGTGTTCGCGGCCAGCCCGGAGTCCGTGTACGACGTACCGGTCGGGCTGCCGACCTTCGCGCCGTTGCGGTAGACGTTGTAGCTGGTCGCACCGGACGCGGCCGACCACGTGAGGCTCACCGACGACGCGGACGACGTACCGGAGAGACCTGTGGGTGCACCGGGGACAGTGCCGCCACCGCCGCCTGAGCACGAGCCGCCGTTCAAGCGGCACGCGGCGAGGCCGGGGAAGTTGCCCGGGCTGCCGTTGAAGCCGAACGTGACAGTCGCGCCAGGAGCCAGCGGACCGGCCCAGCTCGGCGGAGTGAACGTGTGCGTCTGTCCGCTGCTGGTGTGGACGGCGTCCCAGGTGGAGCTGACGGTGTAGCCGGACGGGAAGTCCAGCGCGACCGACCAGGTGCTGAGAGAGCTGGTGGTGCCGTTGGTGACGGTCACCTTGCCCTCGAAGCCGCTGCCCCAGTCGGACACCTTGGTGAAGCTGGCAGTGACACCTGCCGCGTTCGCTGCCTGTGCGGTCAGCAGAGCGATAACCACGGCCGTGATGGCCGCTATCGCCAAGGTGATGCGTTTCATGATGCTCCGATCAGTGGGCGGTACGTGATCAGACCCGGCCCCAGAGTGCGGGGACGTTCGGCGGCTCCCAGCCGACCAGGGACGTGTGGCCCTGGATGCACTTGTAGGTGACGCCGTTGTAGCTCACGAGCGCACCGGTCGCGTACGTCGTGTTCGGGGCCCACGGGGTGGCCGTGCCGGGCGGAGTGGTCGGCGGCGTCGTCGGGGGAGTCGTGGGCGGTGTGGTGGGAGGCGTGGTCGGCGGCGTCGTGGGAGGCGTCGTCGGCGGAGTGGTGGGCGGTGTGGTGGGCGGGCCGCTGCAGCCGGCCGTGTCGGCGTTGACGGAGTCGACCACGTTGTTGAAGAGGGTGACCCCCGGGTCCAGCGCCTCGAGCGAGTACATCATCGCGCCGGCCAGCCCGTTGCAGTGCTGGTAGTCGGCCTTCGCCTTGATCGACTGGGCGTTGTCACCGGACCAGAACGTGCCGTTGCTGTAGAACCAGGACGACTTGGTGGTGTCGTCGAAGTGCGTGGCGGACGGGTTGTCGACGAAGCCGGTGAGCTCCTTGTAGAACGAGACGCCCGGGCACGTTGCCGCTCAGCGCGTGTCCGTCGGCCGGTCCGGTCGCGGTCTGGTACTTGCCGTTCGTCGGTGGCCGGCACACCCTTCCATCCCCTGTAGTAGAAGGGATATCCGATGGTCAGCTTGTTCGCCGGGAACCCGCCCGGGATGCCGTACGCCGAGTCGCCGGTGGTCCACGCCTTCACCGCGGAGTCGACCGAGTACTTGCCCTGACCCGGCGGGATCGGGTTGCTCGGGTCGTTCGGCGCCGTGTAGAGCGGGTCCTGGAAGTTCGTCGGCCCGGTGGCCTCCCAGCCGCCGTGCATGTCGTACGTCATCACGTTGTTGTAGTCGAGGTACTGCCCGATCTTGTCGGTCTCGATCGTGGCGATCTTGTCCTGGCCGGCCGGGGTCGCGGCGGTCAGGTAGTACTTCTTGCCGGTCTGGCCGCCGTACGCGTCCAGCTGGGCGCGGAACTCGGCCAGCAGCAGCGTGAAGTTCTGCTTGTCGGCAGCGCTGTAGTGGTTGCCGACGTGACCGTTGGGCGAACCCGGGTACTCCCAGTCGATGTCGACGCCGTCGAAGATGCCGGCCGCTGAACCGGGACCGCCGAAGCCGTCGATCACCGGCAGGTCGCCCTTGAGGAACATGTTCACGCAGGAGCTGACGAAGGCCTTGCGCTTGGAGTCGGTGGAGGCGGCGTCGGAGAAGTACTTCGAGTACGTCCAGCCGCCGATCGAGATCAGGATCTTCAGGTTCGGCACCTTCGCCTTCAGCTTCTTGAGCTGGTTGAAGTTGCCCTGGATCGGCTGGTTCCAGACGTCACCGACCCCGTCGACGCTGATGTCCGCGCCGTACGACTTGCCGTAGTCGGCGAACGCGTCACCGGCGCCGTCACCGGCGTTCGGGTTGTTCTCGTCCTGCGACGCGGCCTTGTTGGCCATGAAGCAGGTGTGGCTGACCGGATCGATGTTGGCGAACGCGTAGTTCAGGAAGTCCAGCTTCGCGCCGGCTCCGGTGGTGATCAGGTTCTTGGGATAGAAGGCGTTGGCGTAGATCCCCCATTGGGTGAAGTACGCCGTCTTGACGCCGCCGCTGGTCGCCTGTGGCGCCGCGACGGCCGCGTTGGCCGTGGTGGCGTCGGGGCTCGCGAGAGAGACGCCGGCGGCGGTGATCAGGGCGGTGGCGCGCGACGGTTGCTGTGGCGGCGAACATGCGTAATCGACTCATCTGTTCCTCCGGAGCGATGGGGCGGAAGCGGTCCGGTGAAATTTAGTTAAAGACGCTTCGAAAGGAACGGTAACTGTTCCTGGCGGGTTGGTCGCGGGCTCGTCGTGGCGGGTTCCCGCTGCTGACGGAAACCCGACAATCCGTTGTCCACAAGGACCCGATCGCGTTCCCGGAAGCGGCCCGGCAACGGCATGTTCTTGGTATGGACACGAACTCACCAACCCCATCGGTGCTGATGGCAACTACCAACGAAGCCCTGCTCGACGACCTGCTCCGCCTGGCCGCAGCCGCATCCGTCACGCCCCACGTCGAGCGCAATCTGCTCAGCCTGCGGCGCAGCTGGCATACCTGTTCGCTGGTCGTCGTCGGTCGCGACCTGGCCGAGCCGCTGGCGCGCGCCCAACCCGCGCACCGGGCAGGGGTGGTCGTTGTCGGCTCGGCCTCGGACGGTGACGACCTCTACCGGTGCGCCTTCGACGTCGGCGCCGATGCCGTCTGCCGACTACCTGACGATGAGCCGCTGCTGGCCGGCAAGCTTGCGGATGCCCTGGACGGTGTCGATCGTTCCGCCGTCACTCTGGCGTTCGTCGGCGGCTGCGGGGGAGCGGGTTCGACCACGCTCGCCGCCGCGGTAGCGGTCCTCGGCAATCGCCGTGGGTTCCGCACGATGCTGATTGACGGCGACCCGCTCGGCGGTGGCATCGAGCTTGCCCTCGGCATCGAACACGACCCCGGTGACCGCTGGCCCAAACTCCTGAACGCGTCCGGTCGGGTCAGCGCCGCCGCCCTCCGCTCCGCACTGCCCTCGGTCGACGGACTGTCAGTCCTGTCCTGGGATCAGTCCGACGTCACCGTCCTACCGCCGGACACGATGAGCTCGGTGATCGGCGCCGCCCAACGCAGCACCGACCTGGTCGTCCTCGACCTACCGCGCCGCGCAGACCCCGCCGTAGAAGAAGGCTTCATCCGCTCCACGGCAACCCTCCTCGTCGTCCCCTGCGACGTCCGCTCGGTCGCCGCCGCCAAACGCCTCTCCGGCCCACTCCGAGCCGTCGCCGGCGACCTCCGCGTAGTAGTCCGCGACACCCGCCCCGGCCTCGCACCCACCGACGTCGCCACCCACCTCGTCCTTGCCCCTAGCAACAAAACTCGGCCACGACCGAACCCTTCCCACCGCCATGGACCAAGGCCACTTCGCCCTGAACCCCCGAAGCCCTCTAGCCCGAACCGCCACCGACCCTCCTGAACCTCTTCCCTCCACCCCACCCAACTTGAGAAGAGAGGTGCCCGCATGACCAACACCGTCGTACCTGCAGGCCTTCTGGACCGCGTCCGCAGCACCCTCGCACTCACCGGCGCCGAGCCAACCCCGGTGCACGTAGCAGCAGCTCTCCGCGCCGACGGCACCATCTGCGGCGATGCCATGGTCCTGGCCGTCGTCACCGCCCTGCGCAGAGAAGCCTTAGGAGCCGGCCCACTCGACAGCCTGCTCGCCGAGCCCGGCGTCACCGACATCCTGGTCAACGGCCCCGACGAGGTCTACATCGACCGTGGCCGCGGCCTCGAGTTCGTCGCCATCCGCACCGGCGACGAACCCGCCATCCGCCGCCTGGCCACCCGCCTCGCCGCCGCAGCAGGCCGCCGCCTCGACGACTCCACCCCGTACGTCGACGTCCGCCTCTCCGACGGCACCCGCTTCCACGCCGTCCTGTGCCCCGATCGCCGCCCCAGGAACCTGCCTGTCCCTCCGCGTCCCGTCCCGCAAGGTCTTCACCCTCGACGATCTGGTGGCCGCCGGCGCTCTCCCGCAAGCAGGAGCCGCAATCCTCCAAGACCTCCTGGACTCCCGCCTCGCCTTCCTCATCAGCGGCGGCACCGGCACCGGGAAGACCACCCTCCTCAATTCCCTGCTCTCATTGGCGGATCCCGCCGAACGCCTGGTCCTGGTAGAAGACGCCAACGAGCTCCGCCCCGACCACCCCCACGTGGTCCGCCTGGAAGCCCGCCCACCCAACATCGAAGGCACCGGCGAGATCTCCCTCCGAGACCTGGTCCGCCAAGCCCTCCGCATGCGCCCCGACCGCCTGGTCGTAGGCGAGGTCCGAGGCGCCGAAGTAGTAGATCTCCTGACCGCCCTGAACACCGGCCACGAAGGCGGCTGCGGCACCATCCACGCCAACTCCGCCTCGGACGTCCTCGCCCGCCTCGAAGCCCTAGGCGCCCTCGCAGGCCTGTCTCAAACCGCCGTCCACAGCCAAGCAGCCTCCGCCCTACACGCGGTCATCCACCTGACCCGAACCCCTACCGGCCACCGCCGAATCACCGAAATCCACACCTTCACCAAACCCCCGAACGGTCACCTGACCACACACCCCGCAGTCACCTTCCACCCCGACAACACCCTCACCCTCCACCCCTCCTCCCACCTCTTCACCACCCCCGCTCATGCGACCGCCGCCGGTGCCGCATGAACCCAGCCGTACTCGCCGCCCTCCTAACCCTCCTCACCTGCACCTTCGCCCTCCCACCCAGATCCCCAGGCCTCCACCGCCTGACTCCAGCCGCCCGCCGACAACGGACCGGCCGCCACCTCAGATTCCCGAACTCCCGAATCTGGCTCCTAGCCCCACCAACGGCACTAGCCACCGCCCTCCTCGGCCCTCAAGCCCTCGTCACCGCCCTAGCATCAGCCGCCGTCCTCGCCCTGATCGCGCACCAAAGAGCCCACCACCAACGCCAGAAGTCCATCGCAACCCGCCGGGTCAACATCATCGAAGCCCTCGACGTACTCTCCGCCGACCTCACCGCCGGCCGCCCACCCATCGCCGCCCTGGAAGGCGCTGCCTCCATCAGCCCCGACTTCGAACTACCCCACGCCGCAGCCAAGCTCGGCGCCGACGTCCCCGCCGCGCTCACCCGAGCCGCCACCAAGCCCGGCGCCACAAGCCTCCGAGCCCTAGCCGCAGCCTGGCGAGTCACCGAAGAATCCGGCGCCGCCTTCGCCACCCTCACCGAACGCCTGGCCGACTACCTCCGAGCCGACGAAGCAATCCACCGCCAAACCGAATCCAGCCTCGCCGGCGCCCGCTCCACCGCCCGAATCCTCGCCACCCTCCCCGTCTTCGGCATAGCCCTCGGCTACCTCCTAGGAGCCCACCCCCTCACCTTCCTAACCACCACCCCACCCGGCTGGCTCTGCCTAGCCACAGGCCTATCCCTAACCGCCACAGGCCTCCACTGGACCACCCAAATAGCCACCCCCAAAACCTGACCCCACCCACCGCACCGCCCCCACGCGCCGAACCACCGCGCGTACGAACCACCGCATCCCATTCCCGTGCGCACCTCACCGCACGCACCTCACCGCGACGCGCCGCGCACCACCACAACCCACCCACCACCACCGCGCCGACCGTGCTCACCACCGCACCGATCGCGCCCACCGACGCGCCCGACCACCGACCGCGCGCACCGCACCTGCGCCGCCATCCGCACCCCGCGAGACTCCGCATGCTCCACGCACTGACCGCAGCCGCAGCTGTTGCTCTAAGCACCTATTTCCTGATCCCACCCCATCCCAACCTCCGCCGCTTGACCCCACCGCGACCTCGCGTCCGTCGCCAAGCCCCGCGATCCCACCGGCTAGCTTCAACCGCCGCGGCACTAGCTGCCTGCTTCCTCATAGGCCTCCCGTGGGGCCTGATCCCAGGCGCGATCGCGTACTACTCCATCCCCCGAGCCCTCTCCCGCCTAGAACCAGCCACCACCAAACAGCGCAACGCCCGCATAGCCCGCGACCTCCCCCTCGCGATCGATCTCCTGACCGCCTGCCTCCGAGCCGGCCGCCCACCCCAACACGCCCTGACCCTCGTAGCCGACGCCCTCCCCGGCCCACTAGCCGACGTCTTCACCAAAATCGCCCACCACCTGGCGCTAGGAGCCGACCCGACCACCGCCTGGGCCCACCTACGCACCGAACCATCCTGCGCCCCGATGGCCCGAGCCATCACCCGCTCACTCCGCTCCGGAGCCCCACTCTCCAAAACCCTCGAACACCTCGCCGACGAAACCCGCCGAGCCCACCACCACACCGCCGACCAACAAGCCCGAGCCGCAGAATCCCGAGCCACCCTGCCCCTAGGCCTCTGCTTCCTCCCCGCGTTCGTACTCCTCTCGATCGTCCCAACAATCGCCGACGCCCTGATCCCCTACCTCCTCCACCCCTGACCTAGTGATGGACCTGGGTGGTGAACGCATCCGCCGGGGCGACCACTAGCGGCTTATGTGACCAATAGCGGGTTGTACGACGCCAGCGGTGCAACAACCCGCTATCCGCCCGAGAGACTCCCACCCGCCCCCAAGCCGGCTCTTGTGACGTTTGTGTGGGTCGGCTGGGTTGAGTTGGGCGTCGCCGGTGGCCGGTCGTCGGGCACGGGGCCGGATAACCCCTCGCGTGCAGGGTTCTCCCCTCGCGTATCAGTAGAGAACCCACCATTCGAGGGGATAACCGTTCTTGCCAGGCCCGTCGTTGGGGCCGGGGCCGTTGAGTCGTGAGTTTTGGCGGTCATCTGCGGCCCCGATTCACGACTCGCGGTCTCGAGGCGCAACCAGCAGCCACGACTCGCCGTGATGCCGCACGGCCGCCCGCGTGGGCTGTCGTGGCGGGGAAGGAAATCGTCGCCATATGCAACTTTGTTTCCCCGCTCTTGGGGTGGCGCGGATCGGGCAGGAGTTCTCCCCGCTGACACCCGTCCCCGGTCCCTGGCTGGGGCGACGGTCCCCCACACATCGGACAGAAAAGGGTCCAAACCCCTTATCCACAGTCCAGAACTGCTTTGAAAAAAGGCGATCCAACCACGGCATGTTTATCGACAACCGCTCGCAGCGTCGGACCCCATCCCGCAGGAGGCCCAAATGCCCAAGGCAGCAGTAGCCGCCAGCAACCTTCTACTCCCCACCGAAGCCAAGGCCTCGTCGCACCCGGCCCCATACCCAAATAGCCAGCTGGACGCTCACACTCCCGACACCAACTGCCCCCGCAATACACGCATCCGCCTCCTCCGCGGTACGGGGATCCGTCGCCTTTGTGGCAAGGGCATCGACCGCCTCCGCAACCGCGCCGAACGCGGGGCCGTAACCGCCGAGTACGCCATCATGATCGTCGGTGCCTGCGCGATCGGCGGCGTTCTGGTCGCCCTCCTCAGATCTCCCGCCATGCAGAACGCTCTGAAAGCGATCATCAACTACGGCCTGAAGATCGCCGGCGTAGAAGGCGTACACATTTGACGCCAAACCCGTAAGGCCAGCAGGTCAATCGATCCTGTCGAGCTGGCGACGCTCACAATCCGGCGGCCGGTCGATGCCCCCTCCACGACCGGCCGCCACCCAAAGGAACCCCATGCCCCACCGCCCGAACTCATCTGCCCTGCCCACTCCCGCCCCACAACCAACCACCACGCCCCGAGCCAACCACGCGATCCGGGGTGAGCGTGGGGCTGTTACGGCTGAGATGGCGTTGGCGCTTCCGGTGTTGGTTTCTGTTCTGCTGTTGGGGATTTGGTCTATCGGTCTCGTCGTATTGAACATCCGGTGCGTTGATGCTGCCCGCGATGTGGCTCGGGCCGTCGCGCGTGGTGAGTCGCTCGATCAGGCGAAGGCGATCGGTCGTCGCACCGTGCCCACAGGCACGATCGTCATCAACCGCGAGGCGTCGGACATCCAAGTGACAGTCACTGCCATTCCCGCCCACAAGCCACCCCTCCTCGCCTTCCTATCTCCCACGAGCCTCACAGCAACCGCCACCCTCCAAGCGGAACCGGACACGCCATGACCCGTACCGAACGAGGCAGCGCCACACTCCACACCCTGTTCGCAGCCGTACTCCTCTGCACAGCGCTCACCGCAGCGATCCTCTGGTCCGCGATCTCCACCGCCCGCCACAAACTCGCCGCCGCAGCCGACCTAACCGCCCTGAGCGCCGCCCAATCCCTAAGCGCCGATGAATCCCTAAGCGCCGCTCAATCCCTCCGCACCGCTCAATCACCAAGCGCCGCTCAACCCCTCCGCACCGCCGAGCCCCTCAGCATCGCGCAGCCCGACGGATCCAACGGTCAGCTCGAAGATCCCGATGGCAACGCGCCGCCCGCAAAACCCTGTGTGACAGCGGCGCGGACAGCTGTGCTCAACAAGGTGCAGCTCACTGCGTGTGTTGTCGCTTCCGACGCAGTAACTGTTGAAGTGTCGCTTCAGCTTGATCTTCGGCTGACGCGTCCAACACTGACCGCGGCGGCGCGTGCGGGGCCGCTATGACCTCGCCTCGTCAACCACTTGTCAACCACTCGTTGCGCGCTCGGTTCTGGTGTGATCGCGATCTGGTCGCAATCTGGTAGAGATGCCGCGTTGATCTGGACGACGTACGGGAGGGCGCTCCATGATCGGGAACCGAGTACTGCTCATCTTCCCGGACGTACTTCCCCGGCGCCCGGACGGTTACCTCGGAGGCTCGTTTGCCCAACCGGATTCGGCTGCTGCTGGTCGACGACCAGATCCTCAGCCGAGGCTTGCTTCGCAGCGGTCTGGAGCGTGAGCGCGATCTGGAGATCGTTGCCGAGCTCAACCGATCTGACGACGTCGTCGGTGCGGCCAAACGGCACCGTGCGAACGTCGCGCTGGTCGATGCGGGTGGCCCGGGCAGCGACAGCATCACCGTGACGACCAGGCTGCGTACGTCGATACCGGAGTGCCGGGTCGTGATGCTCACGACGTACGGCCGGCCGGTGCACATGCGTCGCGGGCTGGATGCCGGGGCGAAAGGGTTCGCGTTGAAGGGCAGTCCGGCGCCGCAGTTGGCGGATGCGGTACGGCGGGTGCACCTCGGTCTGCGCGTGGTCGACGCGAATCTCGCGGCCGAGAACCTCAGGTACTCCGAGACTCCGCTGAACGCGGACGAGACCGACACACTGCGCGCGGCTCGCGATGGTGGATCGGTTGCGGTCATGGCGCAGGAACTCGACGTGTCCGAGCGTGTCGTCCGTACCAGGCTCTGGTCGGCTATCGGTAAGACCGGCGCGCACACCCGTTCCGACGCGGTCGAGATTGCGGAGCGAAACGGCTGGCTTCTCGACTAGGTGCCGTCGCTGGTCTGCGGGGAGGGGCAGACTGGGGTGGTGGATGGTGGGCGGAGTCAGGTCGTCGTTGTTGATGCTGCGAACGTGGTTGGGTCACGACCGGATGGGTGGTGGCGAGATCGGGTTGGTGCGGCTCGACGGTTGCTGACGCGGCTCGCGGCATTGCAGGAGCAGTTGCCTGACACGGATGTGGTCGTCGTGCTGGAGGGCGCTGCTTGCCGGGCGGTGTCGGGAGAAGGCGCGCCTGAGACCGGTCGAGTTCGGGTGGTGCTGGCATCAGGGTCCGGTGACGACACCATCGTCAGTGTGACTGCGGAGGTTGCCGCGCAGTCCCATCATCCGGCAGTCACTGTCGTCACCGCGGATCGCGGTCTGCGGCAACGAGTCGAACCCATCGGCGCCACCACCACCGGTCCCCGCTGGTTGCTGGACCAACTGGACGCCCTGTCTGAGTAGGCAGACAGCTGGATCGTTAGGCGCAGGTGGAGAGGACCTCGCCGGTGTGGGTTATGAGGAGGTGGGGGCCGGGAGTGGCGGGGACGTGAGCTCTGTCGGTGCGGATGGGGTGCCGGGTGCCGTCGGGGGAGATGACTAGCGAGTTGGGGGCGTCGAGGGCGATGAGCTCGTCGTCGGCTCGGACCAGGACGGGGGCGGTGTAGGACCAGGAGAGGGCGGTTCGGCCGGCGGCGAGGGCTTCGAGGGTGGCGGCCGGGAGTTCGTCGGGGCCTTCCGCGGAGGCGTCTACGGCGATCCAGGTGGTGGGAGAGCCGGGCGGCGTGATGGAGGTCGGGTTGTGCCAGTCGCTGCCGCCGATGGGGGTGGTGCCTTCGAGGCCCCAGGCTTCCCACCAGGCGATGGGTCCGCCCCAGGTGTGGTCCAGCCAGGAGGAGTGCCAGATCTCGGCGAGCGGTGGATGTTCAGGGAGCGGGTGGCGCCAGGAGCAGTCGCCGCCGAGTGGGTGGTTGATCGAGAGGAGACCACCGCGGCGGGCGACCTCCGTGACCCACGTGGCGGCGGGTTGGCGGAAGTCGATCGGGCCGATGGCGCCGAACGCGTTCGCGTGGCCGGTGTCGGTGGTGACTTCCTGGCCGGGGATGAGGCCGAGGCCGAAGCGCTTGCTGAGCGAGGGGAGTTCGGCGTGGTGGGCGACGGTGTTGTGATCCGTGACGGCGAGTACGTCGAGGCCGGCTGACACACCGAGTGCGGCGAGGTTGGCGATCGGGGTCGAGCCGTCGGAGTGGAGGGAGTGGGCGTGGAAGTCGCCGGCGATCCACTTCAGGCCGGAGGATGCGGGGAGGGTACGGCGCGGTGGCCGCTGGGGTACGGCGATGGCGGCCGAGGCGTCGGCGTACTCGGTGAGTCCGGGGATGCTGTCGACCGGGCCGGTGACTGCTTCGACGAGGAGTTCGACGCCATCGACCGGGATTCGATGCAGGCCCAGGACGACCCACCAGGTGCCTGGTTCGAGTTCGCCGGGGACGTAGCCGGGGGTGGCCGCGTCAGGGGTGATCGCGAAGGTTCGGCGCGCGCCGCCGGACCATCCGCGCCAACCTGCGGCACCTTCGCAGCCGATGTCGATGACGGCGCCTTCGACCGGCGGGACGGTGAGAGTGACGAGCAAACCGGGGCAGTCGGCCGGGATGTCGACCGGCAGTGAATGCCAGACCGACTCGGCGCGGTCGTCGAGTGTCCAGCGCCGACGGTACGAGGTGACTGCCATCAGGCGATCTCCCTGCTCACGAACGAGCTCCGGCGGGGCGGTCCGCAAGAGTGAGGAGTTCGCCGGTGTCCTGGTTGTAGAGGAGGACTCGGGAAGCGGGGGCGGTGAGGACGACCGGGGTGCCGGGGGTGGGTTCGGTTTCCTCGGGGACGGTGACGCCGATGAGAGTGCCGGCGCAGTCGACGCTGACGAGGGACTGGGTGCCGAGGTTCTCGGCGACGACGACCTCGCCGCGGAGGGCGGGGCCGGCGACATCGCCGGTCGACAGGGTCAGGTACTCGGGCCGGATGCCGACCGTGACCTCGGCGTCCGCCGGTGTGGAGGAGGTTGTCGCAGGCAACGAACCGCCGGCCACGGTGACGGCGCCGTCGGTGGTGACCTTGCCCGGGAGGAGGTTCATCGGGGTCGAGCCGATGAAGTTCGCCACGAACGTGTTGGCGGGACGGGCGAAGACCTCCCGCGGGGAACCCAGCTGCCGGAGCTTGCCCGAGTCCATGACGGCGATGCGGTCGGCGAGCGCGAGGGCCTCGGCCTGGTCGTGGGTGACGAAGACCGTGGTGATGCCCAGGTCACGCTGGAGCTTCTTCAGGAAGGTCCGGGCCTCGAGGCGGAGTCGTGCGTCGAGGTTCGACAGCGGCTCGTCGAGCAGCAGGACCTTGCCTTCGGACGCGATCGCGCGGGCGAGGGCGACACGTTGCTGCTGGCCGCCGGACAATTGCCCGGGCTTGCGTTCCAGGAGTCCGTCCAAGGACAGCTCGCCGGCGGTACGAGAGGCGACCTCGGCGCGCGTGGTGGCAGCGACCCGGCGTACTTTCAAGGGATAGGTGATGTTCTCGGAGACGCTCATGTGGGGGAAGAGCGCGTAGTCCTGGAACACCATGGCGACTCCGCGCTTGCCCGGCTCGGTGCGGGTCACGTCCGCCGCGTCGATACGGACGGTGCCCTCGCTCGCGGGCTCGAGGCCGGCGATCGTCCGGAGCAGCGTGGTCTTGCCGCAGCCCGACGGACCGAGGAGGGCGAAGAACTCGCCGTCGGCCACGTGCAGGTCCAGCCCGTCGACGGCGCGGATGCCGTTCGGGTAGACGGTTGCGAGGCCTTCGATGTCGATGCCCGCCATCAGCTCTTGATCCCTCCGTGGAAGCGGAACCCGTAACGCGAGTTCACCAGCAGGTACAGCACGACGACCGGGATCGAGAACAGCAGCGAGAACACCGGCAGCACCTGCAGATTCACGCTGCCGCCCTCGTCGGTGAGGGTCTGCATCAGCACCGCACCGGGCTGCTTGTCGATCGACCGGATGAGCAGGAAGGGCACCAGGAAGTTGCCCCAGGAGTTGACGAACGCCCAGACCATGATGGTCGCCAGTCCGGGCCGTGCGACCGGGAGTACGACGTCGCGCAGGATCTGGCCGGTGGACGCGCCGAAGACTCGCGCCGACTCCTCGTAGGACTTGGGCACCGCATCGACGAAGTCCTTCAGGATGAAGATCGCCGCCGGCAACAGGCCGCCGGTCATCACCAGCGCGACGCCGAACCGGGAGTCGATCAGCCCGAGCTGGAACATCATTACGAAGATCGGCACCATCGCGGCCGTCCCGGTGACGACCGAGGACAGCAGCAGCAACCCGTACAGCAACGCGTCCCGGCCGGGGATGCGGACCCGCGACAACGCGTACGACGCCAATGCGGCGAACGCGGTCACGGCGACGGCGGTCGTCACGCAGATCAGCAGCGAGTTGACCATCGAGTGCATCGCGTACGGATGGTCGAGCGTCTTCCGGATGTTCTCCAGCGTCCAGTCCGGCCAGTGCACTCCGAGGCCGGGTGAGGCATCGAACGGCGCCGACGCGATCCACAGCATCGGCACGGCGAAGAACAGCGTGATCGCGCAGATCAGGACGTAGAACCCGATCCGCCGCAGCACATAGGCCGGAGTCATGGCCGCCTCCGAAGCAACCGCAGGTAGACCAATGAGACCAGGAGGTTCGCGATCAGCAGCAGGAACGAGATCGCCGAGGAGTACCCGAGCTCACCGCCCTGCAGCGCCACGTTGTAGATGTAGACCGGCACCGTCTCGGACTCGTGGTTCGGCCCGCCCTTGGTGAGCAGGAACGGCGAGAAGTCGTTCGCCGTCCACAGCGAGATCAGCAGCGTGTTGGTCAGCACATGCCCGCGGATGTGCGGGAACACGATGTCTCGCAGCGTCTGCCAGCCCGATGCGCCGACCATCCGCGCCGACTCGAGTTGTGACGGCGGGACGGCCTGTAGCGCGGACGAGTAGAGCATCATCGAGAACGCCGTACCGCGCCACGTGTTGAACACCACGAGACATGCCATCGGGTAGTCGATGAGCCATGCGGTTCCCGGCGTACCCAGGATGCCGTTGAGTGTGCCGCCGTCGCGGTCGTAGAACGCGACCCACAGGTACGCGACCACGGTCGACGGCAGGATCCAGGCCAGCAGCGTGAATGCCTCGACCGTACGGCGTACCGCCGGGCGGGCCCGGCGAAGAACCCACGCCAGCGTGAACCCGAGGATGTTCTGCCCGATGATCGCGGAGCCGAGCACGAACAGCAGCGTCAGCCACAACGCGTTGTGGAAGAGCGCGTCGTTCAGCGCCTTCGTGTAGTTCGACAACCCCACCATCGACGGCGACACGGCCTCGACGCCGGTCAACCGGTAGTTGGTGACGCCGATGTAGATGGTCCAGAGCGCGGGGAAGACCAGGAACGCGCCGATCAGCAGCATCGCGGGCGCGACGAAGCCGAGTGCGCGGCCGACCCCGAGGCCCGCGACGTCCCGCGCGGGGGCACGGCCCCGCGCGGGTGCGGTAGCAGAAGTCATCAGTTGCTGGTGACCTTGTCCTTGCCGCCGGCCGCGGCCTCGACGACCTTCTGGTACGCCGTCGCGGCGGCGTCGGTGCTCTTACCGCCGACCACGTCCGCGGTCGCCTGCTGCAGTGCGGCGGAGACCTTCGGGTACTCGGCCCGGCCCGGACGGTACTGCGTGATCGGCAGCACCTTCTCGGCGACGAAGCTCAGCATCGGGTCGCTCTTCAGCACCTCGCTGTTGACGTCCGACCGCTGCGTGATCTTGGCGGCGCCGTCCAGCGACTCCTTCACCATCTCCGCGGAGTTCATGAACTGCAGGAACTCCCAGGCCTGCTGCGGGAACTTGGTGTTCGGGTTGATCACGGTCGCGCCGCCGCCCGACATCGACACGAAGTCCTGGCCCTTCACGCCGGCGCCCGGCTTGCTCGCCGGGATCAGCGCCCAGCCGACCGCGGCGTCCCGGTCGGCCATCTTCGCGACGCCGGCCTTGGGCTCGACGACGCTGCGCCAGAAGTAATCGCTCTCGAGCAGGATGCCGATCTTGTTCGCGGCGAACTCGGCGAACGACTTGTCCCGGCCCTTGGCCTCGCGCTGGAGCACCGGGTCACCGAGGCCGGTCGAGTAGACCTGGTGGTAGAAGTCCAGCACCTGGCGCAGTTGCGAGGTGTTGCCCAGCCACTTGCCGTCGGAGTTCACGGTCGCGCCGGTGCCGACCAGCAGCGGCAGCACGCCCTGCATGGTGGTCGCCTCGCCCATCGCGGTGCCGGCGTTGATCTGGATCGGGGTCACGCCGGAGATCTTCTTGAGCGCCTGACCTGCGGAGATGATGTCGTCCCAGGACTTCGGCTGCCAATCGGCGGGCAGTCCGGCCTGCTGGAACAGTTTCTTGTTGAAGTACAGGACCCGGCCGTCGGTGCCACCGGGTACGCCGTACCGCTGGCCGTTGTAGCTGCCGAGCGCCTGGACCGACTCCGGGATCTGCTTCCAGCCGTCCCAGTCGTCCACCTTGGCGGCCTCGCCGACGGTCTCGGTGAGCGGCTTGATGTAGTTGGCCTGGGCGAACTCGCCGACCCAGATGCCGTCGATCTGGAACAGGTCCGGGCCGGACTTGTTCGACAGGTCGAGGGAGAGCTTCTGCTTGTAGACCTCGTCGTCGGAGCCGTCGCCCTGGAACTTGACCGTGACGTCGACGCCCTTGCCCTTCTGGTCGGCGACGAACTTCGGGATCAGCACGTCCTGGATGAACGTTGCCCCTGCGCTGCTCTTGCCGCCTTTGACCGAGTTCGAGCCGAAGACCAGCTCGACCTTCTTGGCCTCGGCGTTCCGGTTCGCGTCCTGGTCTCCGCTGCCGGAGTCGGACGAACCGAGGCAGCCGGTGAGCAGGGCGAGGGCCGCGGCGCCGAGTACGCCGGCGGTGGTCAACCGCGAGAGTGATCGCATCAGGGCTCCTTGCAGAAGTGGTCCAGCGACAGTGCCAGTGACATGCCGGTCAAACATTGGCACTCATCCGCGACTATGTGAAGACTTTTTTCCAACACTGAGGAGAACGTTGTCAGGTGCTGTTGGCAACCAACCGCGAACTGTCAAGTTCGGATCCCGCGTGAAGCGTTGCGGAAGAGTTAAAGGATGCTCAAGGTTCTACGACAACAGGTAGTTGAGTAGATACAGAGGGTGATCAGGCGAGCTACTGTCTAGCCGTTCGATTCAGCGGATCGGAGGTGAAAGACGTGACGCTGCTCCATGGAGTCGCTTGCCTTGTCGACGACCTGCTCGGGCATTGCTGGTGCTGGTGGTGACCGTGGCCGCGCGGTGACGACACCGGGCTCCCGCTGACGCGCAAGCAGCGGGGCATCCCGGAACTCATCCCCGAGCACCGCCAGGCCCCACCGCCAGAGACAACGCGAGAGACAAGGAGTGAAAAAGGCCGGCCCCGACGATGTCGGGGCCGGCCGTCCTCTCGTTGGCCAGTGTTCGAAGCGACTCAGCTCTGAGCCAGCTCCATCATCTGCTTCGGCAGCGTCGTCATCTGCGCCGGGATCGGGAGCAGGCTGCCGATCGCCGACAGCAGACCGGCCGCCGCGCCCGCGATCGGCAGCGGCAGGGCCAGGCCCAGCGATGCCAGCAACGCGTTCACGAGCGCCAGGACCGCGCCCAGGATGTCCAGGCCCGGTACCGGAAGACCGCTCCAGGCCTGGATCGGCGTGCCGGCAGCGTTCATCGTGCCGGTCGGTTGTGCCTGCTTGGCCTTCCCCTTGCCAAGCAGCGACGTCAGGGCGAGCCCACTGGCTTCGTTCACGAACGTGCCGGTGTCCTCGTCGTAGTTCCACTTCTGCCCGTCGCCGCTACGGCAAGGCAGGACCAGCAGTGGAGCGGAAGCCGGCACCTTGGCCAGGTCCGCACCGCTGTCCAGGCAGGCTCCGGTCGTAGCAAGGGCGCCACCGACGCTCTTGCTCATCGCGACCTGCAGCTGGCCGGACTCGGTGTAGATCCACTCCTGGGTCTTGCCTTCCTTGCCCGGGGCGCACGCCATCATGACCGCCATCGGGACCTTCTGGGCCGCGACGAACGTCAGGCAGTAGCGCGTGTCGGAGCGAGTGGCGATCTGTTGTGCCACACCCACCGATACGCCCGGGGTCTTCGAACCACTGGGTGCCGGGTTCGCGGCTTGGGCCGGTATGGCAGTGGCGATGGCCACGCTGACCGCGAGCACCACCACGCCGGTGCGGCTGAACAGCTTTCGGATGATCAAGACAACCTCCAGAGGTCGTGCCATCTCGTGGCGTCAGGTCGTCGGGACCCGTGGCGCGAGCCGGGTATGCCAGCAGTGACTCAGCGCGACGTTGACGCCACAACCAGTAAGGCACAGGTGTGACCGAGGGGGTTATGCCGATCTCGCGAAACTTGATGCCAATGGCAACTAACTGCCACACGTACATCGTTGCGCAAGGCATCGATATCGGGTTGCCGGGTCGCCGTGCGAGCACCGTGCGGAGGCTGTGAGGCTGCTGAGATATTACCGCAAAGCAAGGGATTTCAGGTAGCTACTGATGCCTAGGGCAACGACGTGGATCAGCGGGGCTGGTGCGTTTCTTTGGGGTCCTCCACGGCCCGTTCCTCGATTTCCGCCCGGTGGTCAGCGGCGGTATCGGAAGCGACGGCCTCGTCGCGCCCAGCGGACACCTCCGGGGCACCCTCGGTGACCTTGGCGCGCAGTTGACGCATCTCCTTGCGGCGGCGCAGGTCGCGTCCGAGACCCTTCTTCAGCAGCCACAGGCCGACGACGAGCGCGGCGCCGGTGAGCGCGCCGAGGAAGAAGATGGTCGGTACCGAGACGCCGAAGTCGACGCCGAAGACCTCCAGCTTGGTGGACGCGCTCGACGAGACCGAGACGCCCAGCCCGAACAACACGACCAGCACGATCAGGACGATTCCGAGAACGGCCATGGCGATCCGCCTATCTGCCGGCTCGCGCCGGCCCCTCAGGCCTCACTGCTCAATAATGCGGAGAGCAGCGCCACCGCGCCGCTCTTGTCGAGTGGGTTGTTCTGGTTCCCACACTTGGGCGACTGTACGCACGAAGGGCATCCCTCTGTGCATTCACAGTGTGCAATCGCCTCGTGTGTCGCCGTCAACCACTCGCGCGCAGCGGCGTACCCGTGTTCGGCGAAACCGGCGCCGCCGGGATGGCCGTCGTACACGAAAACCGTCAGTCGGCCGGTGTCGGCGTGGCGGGCGGTGGAGACGCCGCCGATGTCCCAGCGGTCGCAGGTGGCGAAGAGCGGGAGCAGGCCGATGGACGCGTGTTCGGCGGCGTGGGCCGCTCCCGGCACGTCCTCCAGCCTGAGGTGCTCGACAACGGTGTCAGGCATGGTCCACCACACGGCCTTGGTTCGCAGGGTGCGCTCCGGCAGGTCGAGCGGCTGTTCGTCGAGTACGTCGCCAGTTGCGATCAGCTTGCGCTGGTACGAGATGACCTGGCTCGTCACCTGGACCCAGCCGCGCGACAACTCCGCCGTACCCCACGAGCGCGTCTTCTCGGTCGCGAGGATGCTGATCTCGGTCGTGTCCCGCGCGAAGGTCGTGTAGTCCGGAGAGGCCGGCTCGACGACCGCGGCGTGCTCCTCGAGGTCGAGCGAACGCACCAGGTACGACTCGCCCGCATGGACGTAGACAGCACCTTCGTGGACCGACGCGTGGGCCGAGCCGCCGTCGACCGTGCCGAGCAAACGGCCGGTCTGGTCCTCCACGATCTGCACCGTCTTCCCGCCGGCCGACCGGATGTCGATGGCGTCGACGGCCCGCTCGCGGCGCGTCCAGAACCACCCGTGCGGCCGTTCGCGCAGCGCACCCTGCCGTACGAGCTGTGCGATCACCGAGGCCGTGGTCTCACCGAAGATCTCGAAGTCGTCGGGAGTCAGCGGCAGCTCTTGGGCAGCGGCACACAGTTGAGGCCCGAGCACGTACGGGTTCTCCGGGTTGAACACCGTCGCCTCGACCGGCCGCCCGAAGATCGCTGCCGGATGCCGCACCAGGTAGGTGTCGAGCGGGTCGTCGCGGGCGATCAGCAACGCCACCGCGTCCCCACCGGCCCGACCTGCGCGTCCAGCCTGTTGCCAGAGCGATGCGCGCGTACCTGGCCAGCCAGAGAGCAGTACGGCGTCCAGTCCCGCAATGTCGATGCCCAGCTCGAGAGCATTCGTCGCCGCGACGCCGGTGAGCTCACCGCTCTGCAGCATCCCCTCGAGCCGCCGTCGCTCCTCAGGTAAGTAGCCGGCCCGGTACGCCGACACTTGGTCGATCAGCGTCGGGTCGACCTCAGCCAGGTTCTCCCGGGCCGTCATCGCGACCGACTCGGCTCCACGCCGCGATCGGACGAAGGCGACCGTACGGACGCCTGTGACGACCAGATCGGTGAGGAGGTCCGCCACCTCGGCTGTTGCGGACCGACGTACCGGTGCGCCGTTCTCGCCGTGCAAGGAGGTCAGGGGCGGCTCCCACAGGCCGAACGCGATGCCGCCGCGAGGAGAGCCGTCCTCGACCACCTCCACCATCGGCAGCCCGGTCAGACGCTCACCAGACAACGCGGGCTCGGCCACTGTCGCCGAGGCGCAGACGAAGATCGGATGCGCCCCGTACTGCGCGCACACCCGACGCAGCCGCCGCAGTACGCCGGCCACGTGCGCACCGAACACACCGCGGTAGTGGTGGCACTCATCGACCACGACGTACTGCAGGCAGCCCAGGAAGCGTGCCCAGCGTTGATGGTTCGGCAGGACCGACCGGTGCAGCATGTCCGGGTTGCTGAGCACGTACGTCGCGTGGTCGCGCGCCCAGTCGCGCTCGGTCCGCTCCGAGTCGCCGTCCAGCGTCGTAGCCCGCAGACCGGGCACGGTGTACGCCGAGACCGCGCGGAGCTGATCGTGGGCGAGTGCCTTGGTCGGAGACAGGTACAAGACAGAGGCGGTACGGCGGTGTGGTGAAGCCGCCTGCGCGATGCTCAACGTGGCAAAGGCCGGCAGCAGGTACCCGAGTGACTTGCCGGACGCCGTCCCGGTCGCGACGACGACGTGTTTCCCGGCGTACGCCGCCTCGGCCGTCGCCACCTGATGAGTCCAAGGGGCCGTGATGCCGGCGTCCCGCAGTTGGTCGAGGACCTCGGGCGGGGCCCAGCGCGGCCAAGCACACGTTTGTCCCACTCGCGGCGGCACCGACTCGACGTGCGTCAGCCGGTCGTCACGACCGGCGGCCAGGCGCTTCAGGACGGCAGCCGCCTCACCACCTGCACGCATACCGGCACCCTAGGCCCTGACACGGACAGTTGCTTGCTGAGGACCAGCTGAGAGATGCACGGTCGGATGCACGGCCTTTTTCCGGAGGGGAATCGACTTCGGGTGGGTGAGATGAAAGAGTTTTCGGCAACGGGTCTCACTCACGGTCCGTACATGGTTGAATGCAGCAGTTCACGGGATCGGAGGCCGAAGTGGATCTGTCGCTGACCGCGCGCGCCGAGGGCGGGCGCACCGTCATCGAGGTGGCGGGGGAGATCGACGTCTACACCGCACCGAAGCTCCGCGAGAAGATCGCCGCGCTCGTCGACGAAGGGGTCTACGACCTGGTCATCGACCTGGAACGCGTGGAGTTCCTGGACTCCACCGGCCTCGGCGTCCTCGTCGGCGGACTGAAACGGGTGCGCACCCATGACGGCTCCCTGTCCCTGGTCTGTACCCAGGAACGCCTGCTCAAGATCTTCCGGATCACCGGCCTGACCAAGGTCTTCGACATCCACCCGGACGTCGCCTCGGCGATCTGACGCAGTGAAACGGTGTCCACTTCACTACATTCGGTGATCGTTCCGCCCAGTTACCGGCACAGGTCTTGCCGGGCAGACCGGGTATGGCGTAGACCACCCTGTCGTCAGGTCTGGTCGGGAACCCGTTAGAGTAACCCACCGCGCCAGGCCACTGGCGCTGTGTCGTATTTACCCAACCCTTCGGTTGCGGCAGATGGGGGCCGTCAAGCCTGGATGGGTTGCCTACAAGGAGGACGGATGTCCGCGCTGCTTGCTGTACAAGCGGTGGATCTTTCGTCGAGCAACACCACACTGGTGATCGTCGTCGGGGTGATCGCGATCCTCGCGGTCGCCATCGCGATGGTCTTCCGGGGCCAGGTGCTTGCCGCGAACGATGGCACCGAGAACATGAAGACGATCGCCGCGGCGGTCCAGGAAGGTGCCTCGGCATTCCTGAGCCGGCAGTTCCGGACGTTGTCGATCTTCGCCGTGGTCGCATTTCTGCTGCTGTTCCTGCTGCCTGCTCACACAGACGGCGACAACGAGACCACGCTGAAGATCTTCCGCTCCGTCTTCTTCCTGGTCGGCGCGGGCTTCTCCGCCCTGATCGGTTATCTGGGTATGTGGCTCGCGACGCGCGCCAACGTCCGGGTCGCCGCGGCCGCGCGGGACGAGGGCCGCGAGCCGGCCATGCGGGTCGCGTTCCGCACCGGCGGCACCGTCGGCATGGCGACCGTGGGCTTCGGCCTGTTCGGCGCCGCGCTCGTCGTACTGCTGTTCAAGGGTGACGCCCCGACGGTGCTCGAGGGCTTCGGCTTCGGCGCCGCGATGCTCGCGATGTTCATGCGGGTCGGCGGCGGTATCTTCACCAAGGCCGCCGACGTCGGCGCCGACCTGGTCGGCAAGGTCGAGCAGAACATCCCCGAGGACGACCCCCGCAACGCGGCGACGATCGCCGACAACGTGGGCGACAACGTCGGTGACTGTGCCGGTATGGCGGCCGACCTGTTCGAGTCGTACGCCGTGATGCTGGTGGCCTCGCTGATCCTCGGCAAGGCCGCGTTCGGCGAGCAGGGCCTGATCTTCCCGCTGATCGTGCCGGCCATCGGCGCCATCACCGCGGTCATCGGCGTCTTCCTGACCCGCCCGCGGACCGGCGAGAACGGTCTGCGCACGATCAACCGGGCGTTCTACATCTCCGCGCTGGTCTCCGCGGTCCTCTGTTCGGTGGCAGCGTTCGTCTATCTGCCGAGCAGCTTCAAGGACCTGAGCGGCGCCACCGAGACGATCGCCGGGTACGACGGCGACCCGCGGCTGATCGCCACCGTCTCGGTGATCATCGGCATCGTGCTGGCCGCGGTCATCCTGGCCCTGACCGGTTACTACACCGGCACCGAGGACAAGCCGGTCCAGGATGTCGGCAAGACCTCGCTGACCGGTGCCGCGACCGTGATCCTGTCCGGTATCTCGGTCGGCTTCGAGTCCGCCGTCTACACCGCCGTGGTGATCGCGGCGGCCGTGTACGGCGCCTTCCTGGTCGGTGGTTCCGGTGTGGTCGCGCTGTTCGCGATCGCGCTGGCCGGCTGTGGTCTGCTCACCACCGTCGGCGTCATCGTCGCGATGGACACCTTCGGACCGGTCTCCGACAACGCGCAGGGCATCGCCGAGATGTCCGGCGACGTGGACGGCGAGGCGGCCCAGATCCTGACCGAGCTGGACGCCGTCGGCAACACCACGAAGGCCATCACCAAGGGCATCGCGATCGCGACCGCAGTACTGGCCGCCACCGCGCTGTTCGGGTCCTACACCGACTCGATCCGGACCTCGCTGGCCGACAACTACGCGAAGTTCGAGGCGGACGCACTGGTGTTCAACCCGGGCACCCTGGTCGGCATCATCCTCGGTGCCGCGGTGGTGTTCATGTTCTCCGGTCTGGCCATCAACGCGGTCGGCCGCGCCGCCGGTGCGGTCGTCTACGAAGTACGGCGTCAGTTCCGCGACATCCCCGGCATCATGGAGGGGACCGGCAAGCCGGAGTACGGCAAGGTCGTCGACATCTGCACCCGCGACTCGCTGCGGGAGCTCGCCACTCCGGGTCTGCTCGCGCTCACCGCGCCGATCGCCGTCGGCTTCGGCCTCGGTGCCGCGGCGCTGGCCGGCTACCTGGCCGGTGCGATCGGCGCCGGCACCCTGATGGCGGTCTTCCTGGCCAACTCCGGTGGTGCCTGGGACAACGCCAAGAAGCTGGTCGAGGACGGTAACCACGGCGGCAAGGGCTCGCCCGCGCACGAGGCCACCGTCATCGGTGACACCGTCGGCGACCCGTTCAAGGACACCGCCGGTCCGGCCATCAACCCGCTGATCAAGGTGATGAACCTGGTCTCGGTGCTGATCGCGCCGGCCGTCGTCGGGATGTCGTCGATCGGCGACGACACCAACACGCCGCTCCGGATCGTCATCGCGGTCGTCGCCGTGGTGGTCCTGGCCGCGGCCGTGTATGTCTCCAAGCGCCGGGAGTCGGTCATCTCCGACACTCCGGCCGAGGTGAACGCCGCAGCCTGATCGCAGGATCTGCCCGAAACGGCTCGCCGGTTCCGACCGGCGGGCCGTTTCGTTCGGCTGGACCCCGGACCGTCTGCTCTCTTACTGTCATCATGTGAGGATTGCCCGGGTGCCCGCGCTGCTGCTTCTCGTTGCGGCGGGCGTTCTGGCCATGGTTCAGCCGGCGAACGCGGCGACACCGCAACCAGATGTCGCTTATCTCAACACCGCCCACCAGCTCAACCTGTCCATCATCGAGGCCGCCCACACGGCGACGACCAAGGCCCGGACCTCCTGCGTACGGCGGGTCGCCGCCCAGCTGGAACGTGACCATCGCAAGCTCTCCGCGCAGGAGCTCGACGTCGCCACACGGCTCAGCATTCTGCTGCCGTCGGCACCTTCGACGGCCCAGCGTCGCCAGCTCGACGTACTTGCGGCCAAGGCCGGTACCACGGCGTACGACGGCGCGTGGCTGGCCTTCCAGCGCCAGGAACACCAGCAGTACCTGGCACTGGTGGAAGGTGAGCTGCCGATCAGTGCGTCGCCTGCCGTCGAGGCACTGGCCGACGGCGCCAAGCCAGTGATCCAGATGCACCAGCGCTCGGTCACAGGAACCTGTCGCGTCGAGACGACCACTCCGGTGGTGCCTACCGGTGAGGGCGGCCAGCAGGCAGAGGCCAACATCGCCCGCACCCGGGCCGCGCTGATCCTGATAGGTCTCGGAGTGGTGCTGCTCCTGGTCGGCAAGTCGATCCCGCTGAAGCGGCGCCTCCTGGGGATCGCAGCACTCGCGGCGGGTCTCGTGATGATGTTCGGCGGGCAGCCCAACAACACCGGAAAGGTACCGGACGCGGGCAAGTCCTCCACGGACCGGGAGGCGGCCGTACCGCCTGTCCGTCTGAAGCTGCCCGGTGTGCTGGAGGCGTCCGTGCAGCCGGTTGCGACCGGCGGCAACGGTCAGCTGCAGGTACCGAAGTCGGCAGCAGACGTGGGCTGGTGGGCCGCAGGTGCGGCGCCAGGCTCTGTTGGTGGCACCGTGCTGCTCGCAGGTCATGTGGACACCGCCAAGGGGCGCGGGGTGTTCGCAGCGCTGTCCGGCGTACCGGTCGGCACCAGGGTCGCGGTGACGGGTGGAGACGGCGGCGAGCACTGGTACCGCATCGTTGCGCGTCGTACCTATAAGCAGGAGGCTCTGCCGGCTGACTTGTTCCACGGTGCGGCGAAGCCCCGGTTGGCGTTGGTGACCTGCACGGGCTCGTACGACCGTACGGCGCACCGCTACAGCGAGAATCTCGTGCTCTACGGCGTACCGGTCGACTGAGCTTTTGGTAGTCCCCTCTCTTTGGTAGTCACAGCCAGACCGAAGTACGGCGTACGTCGACTTTCGGCTGATGTGCTGACCCGCGGCATGGGGGATCGTCGGGGTTGTGGTCAGGGGCATAACCGATAGCAGCCGCCCGCGGACCGGCGGCAGAATCAACCCACGGGTGGACACACCGGATCCGCCCGGGGTCCGATGCTCAGCACCCCTCAGGCCTCGATACTGATCTCATCACGAAACAACCCGCCCGACCC
Source organism: uncultured Actinomycetota bacterium (assembly GCA_963822475.1). GTDB lineage: Bacteria > Actinomycetota > Actinomycetes > Propionibacteriales > Kribbellaceae > Kribbella. The sequence continues at coordinate 291,163 of CAWGHT010000003.1, read as the reverse complement.
GGGACGAATTCACGCCACCGAATGAGGAGTACGGCGATGATCGAGGCAAAAGGCCTCACCAAGCGATACGGCGCGACAGTTGCCGTTGACAACCTGTCTTTCGAGGTGAAACCCGGCAGGGTGACCGGCTTCCTGGGCCCGAACGGGGCCGGCAAGTCCACCACCATGCGGATGATCCTCGGACTCGACACCCCGACGTCCGGCGAGGTCACCATCGACGGCCAGCGGTACCGCGACCTGAAACGGCCGCTGACCAAGGTCGGCGCGCTGCTGGACGCCAAGTGGGTGCACCCGAACCGCTCGGCGCGAGCCCATCTGACCTGGATGGCCGCGTCCAACAAGTTGCCGAAGTCGTCGGTCGACAAGGCGCTCGACATGGTCGGCCTGACGTCGGTCGCGAGCAAGCGGGCCGGTGCCTTCTCGCTGGGCATGTCCCAGCGGCTCGGGATCGCCGGCGCGTTGCTCGGCGACCCGGAGGTGCTGCTGTTCGACGAGCCGGTGAACGGTCTCGACCCGGAGGGCATCGTCTGGATCCGGACCTTCATGCACCGGCTGGCCGACGAGGGCCGGACCGTGCTGGTCTCCAGCCACCTGCTGTCCGAGATGGCGCTGACCGCCGAGGACCTGGTCGTCATCGGCCGCGGCAAGCTGATCTCGCAGAGCACCACGCAGGAGTTCGTCGACCGCGCCAGCGGTACGACGGTGAAGGTGCGGACGCCGCAGCTCGACCAGTTCGCCGGTGTGCTGAACGAGCAGCACCTGGTGACCCGGATCGAGGACGTCGAGGACCAGGGCAAGGTGCTGTTCGTCGAGGGCGACCTGACCACCGACCAGATCGGCGAGGCGGCCGCCGCGCACGGCATCGTGCTGCACGAGCTGACGCTGCAGCGCGGTTCGCTGGAGCAGGCATTCATGCAGATGACCGGTGACTCGGTCGAGTACCACGCGCACGAGGAGATCGCCGCTGTGACCTCGCTCGACGCCCCTGACGCCGCCGAGGTGGCCGCGGGTCCGAAGGAGGACAACTGACATGTCGGTGATCGCTGTCGAGCGGATCAAACTCTTCTCCACCCGCTCGCCGTGGTGGTGCATGATCGTCGCGGCCGTGCTGACCGTCGGGCTCGCGGCCTTGACGACCGGCTTCCTGAAGGGCGCCGAGGAGCAGCAGGCGACCATCTTCATCACCCAGCCCGGCGCGCAGCTCAGCCAGATGGTGATGATGGTGATGGCCGCGCTGGCCGTCACCACGGAGTACCGGTTCGGCACCATCCGGACGAGCTTCCAGGCCGTTCCGCAGCGCGCCGCGCTGCTGCTCGGCAAGACCGCCGTGGTCGCGTTCCTGGCCGGCGCCATCGGCCTGATCGCGTCCTTCGGCGCCTGGGGGATCGGCAGCCTGTTCGCGAGCAACGCGGACCTGTCGATCAACACCGGTGCCGAATGGCGGCTGCTGGCCGGCCAAGGCCTGATTTTCGCGATCTCCGCGGTGTTCGCGGTGGCGGTCGGCATCCTGATCCGGCAGAGCGCCGGTGCGATCGCGATCCTGATCCTCTGGCCGCTGCTGGTCGAGAACCTGGTCAACCTGATCCCGAAGGTCGGCGACGACCTGGCCCGGTGGGCGCCGTTCGCGAACGGTAGTTCGTTCCTCAACCAGGGGCAGGACTTCGGTCTGGCCGGACAGGGCGCGGGCGGTAGCGACTTCGCACTCAGCCCGTGGTGGGCCTTGCTGTACTTCGCCGGCTGGGCGGCCGCGCTGATGACGATCGCCCTGGTGTCGGCGAGCAAGCGCGACGCATGACAAGTCCACCCCGGTCGGAGGTTGAGGGGCCCTGACCGGGGCAGGGGCCCGGCCGGGCTGAGGGGTCCTGGTCGCGACGGCCCGTGGTGCATCCGGTCTCCGGATGGCCCACGGGCCGTTTCCCATGCTGGTTCGGGGCTGGCCGGTTGGCCCGTCGACGGATTACGGTGCCGCGCATGACGGACTGGGCGCAGGTGCGGGATGCGGGTTTCGAGGTTCCCGAAGGACGGCCGGTGGGCGAGATGGTGGCCGAGCTGGTCGGGATGCTGCGGTCCCCGGATCCCGTCGTACGGGATCGGCAGGCGTACTCCGTGCTCGCGACCTGGATCTCGCGCGGCGTGCTGTCGACGGACGAGCTGCGGGCGCTCGGCGAGGAGATGGTGCCGCGGTTCACGGATCCGGAGATCCAGGCGCGGACGTTCGCCCCGTTGATCCTGGACTGCATCGTCACCGCCGGCGTCTTCGAACCGAGCTGGGTGCCGCCGTTCGAGCGCTGGTACGTCGCCGAGGAGGACCTCCGGGGGCACGACGAGAAGCTCGGCTGGCTGCACGCGGTGGCGCACGGCGCGGACCTGCTCGGGGCGCTCGGGCAGCACGCGGCGGTGGAGCCGGTGCAGATGCTGCGACTCGGGATCGGGCGGTTGCTGACGCCGACGCCGTACGTGCTGCGGGACATGGAGGACGACCGGCTCGGGTACGCGCTGGCGGCGACGCTGACGCGTGACGAGCTGACCGACAGCGACGCGACCGACTGGCTCGACCCGGCGATCCGCCAGCTGTCGAATCCGCCGGTCGAAGGGATCACGCCCGAAGTGACGAACACGATCCGCACGTTGCGCGTGCTGTACGTGCTCGCCGACCACGGTCTGCGGGTCGGGGATGCGAAGAAACTCACACGGATTCCGCAGGCCGATCAGGTCAAGACAAAGCTCGCGGACGTGCTCCGGATCGTCACGCCGTACTATCTCTGAGCCTTAAGTGGTCGGCGGCAACTACCTTGGGTGGTAGGACGCATCCGACTTTCGTCTGGACTTTCCCTGAATCCTCCCCGAGGAACGGCATGTCGCGTTCCAGGGCGGAGTACAGGTGGTTTCAGGTGGCAGTAGAGGCTCGGTCCGTGACAAGGTCTCTGCTGGCACGCCATGGCCCCCTCCCATGGTGGAGCCAACGCCACTACCGGAGTAGTGCCAACACCATCAGATCTGGTCCCCGGCGAGGTTAGCTTGGAGTCACAACGCCGTTGGGGGCAGCGGGTTCTAGAGAGGGCGCGTGGAAGTCATGGTTGCGACATACCTGAAGAAATGGGTCGGCAACCGCATTCTGAGCAGGACCACCCGCAGGGGTGGTCTCGACCTGTCGAAGATGCGGATGTTTCCCAGCCAGGTCTCGATGCCGTTGCGCCGCGAGGGGCTCGATCCGGTCCCGGAGCTGGCCCAGGTGCGCGAGACCGAGCCGGTGCACAAGCTGGCTCATCTGTTCGGGCTCAACGTCTTTGTCGTGAGCGGTCATGCCGAGGCGAAGGCTGTGCTCGCCGACAGCACGAACTTCAGCAACGACATCCGGCCGCTGGTCGGCTCGGACCCGAACAAGCCGTCGGAGGGCATCGGGGGTCTCGGATTCACGGATCCGCCGGATCACACCCGGCTGCGGAAGCTGCTGACGCCCGAGTTCACCAAGCGCAAGCTGGCCCGGCTGGAGCCGGCGATCGAGAGGATCGTCAACGACCAGCTGGACCTGATGGAGGCCAAGGGGCCGGTCGCGGACATCGTCGCCGACTTCGCCTTCAATGTGCCGTTCCTGCTGATCGCGGACCTGCTCGGTGTCGAGGAGTCGGACCGCGATCGGTTCCGCGCGCTCGGACCGGCCCGGTTCGACCTGTCCGGCGGCGGCATCGGGGTGTTCGGGTCGGCGTCGGAGTCGCGGGACTTCCTGTTCGAGATCGTCCGCAAGCAGCGGGAGAACCCCGGCGACGGGCTGATCGGGTCGATCATCCGCGAACAGGGTGACGACCTCGACGACATCGAGCTCGGCGGGCTGGCGGACGGGGTGTTCCTGGGCGGGTACGAGACGTCCGCGAGCATGCTGGCGCTGGGCACGCTGGTGCTGCTGCGCGACCCGGCGAACTTCGAGCGGATCCGCAACGAGCCTGGTGCGGTCGACGTGATCGTCGAGGAGCTCCTGCGGTACCTGACCGTGGTGCAGGTCGCGTTCCCGCGGTTCGCCCGGCACGACCAGGAGCTGTTCGGTCACCAGGTGAAGAAGGGCGACCTGGTCGCGGTGTCGCTGTCCGGCGCGGATCGGGACAAGAAGGTCTTCGGCGCGGACGCCGAGGACTTCTACCCACGTCGTACGGTGTCGTCCGCGCATCTGGCGTTCGGCCACGGCATGCACCGCTGCGTCGGCGCCGAACTGGCCCGGATGGAGCTCCGCGCCGCGTTCACCGCCCTCGCCCACCGCTTCCCGGACCTGCTCACTGGCCGTCCCCGAGGAACAACTCCGCTTCCGCGACTTCTCGATCGTGTACGGCGTCGAAACCCTCCCCGTCCGCCTCCACGCAACCGCCGCCGAACAGGCCGCCGGCTGACCCGTGACATCGGAGTACGTCGCGAGCCTGCCCCGGAAGCGGATGGCAGCCGGGGTGCTGTTCCGGTCGTCCGACGGGCGGGTGCTACTGGTCGAGCCGTCGTACAAGCCGAACTGGGAGATCCCCGGCGGCGCGGTCGAAGCCGACGAGTCGCCGTGGGCCGCTGCGGCGCGTGAGTTGGTCGAGGAACTCGGCACAGAACGTCCGCATCGGGCGTCTGCTGGTCGTCGACCACGTGCGCGCGTACGACGGACGGCCCGGACGCCATGGTGTTCGTGTTCGACGGCGGCGTGGTGACCGACGCCGACGTCGCGGCGTTCACCTTCTCCGACGGCGAGATCCTGTCGGCCGGCCTGTACACGCCGGCGCAGGTCCACGCCCTCGCCAAGCCGATGCTCGCCCATCGCCTCGAGGCCGCGGTCGCCGCTGTCCAGGAGGGCGCTGTCGTGCTCTGTGAGCACGGTGAGCGGGTGGGCTAGGACAGTTGGAAGCGTTTGGCGAAGGGGGCTAGTTCGTCTGGGTTTGGGGTGGTTACTACCAGGCGGGTGACGCCTTGGGATTCGTAGGCGGCTACGGCTTCTGGGGTTAGGTCCATGGAGGCCCAGCGGGTGTATTCGAGGTTGTCGCGGGTTGAGGTGGCTAGGTTCCATTGGGTTGCGCGTTCGGCTGGGGTTAGTGCGCCGCCTGGGAAGTAGCCGTCGCCTCGGGTGCCTGCGCGGCGGGCGGCGGCGCGGGTGGAGCCGCCGATGTGGATGGGCAGTGGCGCCAGTGGGTGCGGGAAGCTGCTCAGGTCCTCGAACTCGAAGAACTCGCCTGAGTAGCTGACGCGATCACCTGACCACAGCAGCCGCAGTACGTCGATTGCCTCGTCCGTACGTCGTCCGCGGGACGCGAAGTCCACACCCACCGCCCGAGCCTCGCCCGGCAAGCTGCCCAAGCCGACGGTCAGCAACCGCATCCGCCCCTTCGACAGCACGTCGAGCGTCGCTAACCGCTTCGCCAGCACCACCGGGTGGTGGTACGGCAGCAACAGCACCGCCGTCCCGAGGAGCAGTCGTTCTGTGGACGCTGCGACGAACCCGAGCAGCTCGAGCGGATCGCCGTACGGCAGGTCGGTCGGCATCTCGTACCCGCCGAAGGTGGCGCCGCGATACAGCGCCACGTGCTCCGGCACGTACAACCCCTCGAACCCGCATTCCTCGGCTCGGCGCGCGAAACGGACCAGCCGGTCCGGATCCATCCCGTACGCCGGCGTGCTGTAACTCACCGCGAATCTCACCACCGAACCCTAAGACCCTGCCCCCAGGGTCAAGGCAAACAAGACAAGACGGCTCTTGCGTCCGATGTGTGGGTGTTGTGCTGCCGGCTGACGGGTTATGTGTCCGATGACGGGAAGTAGCAGGCCAGCGGTGAAAGAACCCGCCAGCGGCGACCTGCCGGCGGTCTCACCGGGGGAGCCGGCTGTGTGATCGGGTTGGTGGCGGCACGGCGCCTCGCGGGTCGGGTGATGTGCAAGCTCGACAGGTAGTGCACCGGTGAGACGGTGTACGCAGGGACGCGTTCACGCTCAGGTGCACTACCCGGCCAGCTGACATGTCCTGTCGAGCTGCAGATTTGGGGCTAGGCCCGCTGTCCGGTCCGGTGTGTGGGTGGTGGTGGCCGTATCCGGGGACTTGGGACAGGCCGTGGTGGGTTGGCACCTGACCTGGCCTGTCTCCACCCACCATCTCCTATCTCCAGTCACCACTGCCGCGAGGACCGGGCATCCGGCGGTGCGGGAATGACCCGCGAATTTGGCAGAAGAGTCGAGAAAACCTGTACGCCGAGTACGCTTCTTGTGGCACTAGGTGGCCGTTGGCTGGATCGGGTCGTGACAGGACCCGGGGTGGGTGGTCACAATGGGCGGTCCGGCCCGAGGTGCGGGTGACGGAACAGGGAAGGGCCGTCGGCGGTTATGGGGAATGGCGAGATGGCGGCGGACGATGCGCTGACCGTACGGATCGCCGCCGCGATGACCGCGGCGCAGTCGGGTGGGCATGCGACGGCGGCAGCGGAGATCGAGGCGATCCGGACCGAGCTGCGCGGCGTCCCGAGCTACCGGCTGGCGGCCGCGGAGTACGTCCGCGGCGTGACCGCGCACCACGCCAGCGATGCCGACGAGGCGTTGCGTGCGGTCGACGCGTGTATCGAGATCGCCCGCGCGATCGACGAACCGGGCTGGGAAGCGAACGCGCTGCCGATCCGCATCATCAACCTCGCCCGCAGCGGCCGCGGCGGTGACACGGTCAACGACCTGGTCGCCGCCGAAGCAGCCTTGAACCGCACCAGGGACGCCGGCCTGACCGCCTGGGCGCACACCGGTCTCGGCTACGCGTACGACGTCCTGCGGCTTTTCGAACTGTGCATTCCGCATTACGAGCTGGCCACCCAGTTGGACGTCGACGTCTTCGAGCTGGCCGAGTCGCCGGCCATCAACCGGCTGAACCTCGCCGAGACGTACCTGCGCTGGGCGCACGAGCTCGAACGCCTCGGTGATCCTTTGTATACAAGGGAGATCGAGGAGCGTCTGGCATCCGCGGCGTACTGGGCGCGCGAGGCCGAGCGGGTGGTGGTCGACGACGAGACCCAGGAGTTCTGGAAACTCAGCGCCCGGCTGTGGATCGCCGCCGCCGCGACCGCCGAGGCCCCGGACCAGGCCGTCGCCGACCTGACCGAGATCCGCGACGAGATCAGCAAGCTGGGCGAGACCGAGCGACTCGCGATCGCCGGCGCCTACCTCGCCCGCGCCCTGCAGGCACAGGGAAAGTCCGAGGAGGCCAAGGCCGCCGCGGACCGGGCGGCCGACGACCTGATTCCGTTGGCCGACCCATCGACCCACGTGTTGGTGCTGCAGACCCGTTCAGAGGTCGAGGCGGCCGACGGTACGGCGGGCGCCCAGGCGGGCCTGGCCTACGCACGATCGGTCGCGCGCGGCTGGTGGAAGGAGCGGCAGCGCGCGCTGAACGCCGTACGGCATGCGCTTGCCGCGCACGACCTGCCGGCCCGGCACGATGCCGAATGGCATGCGGCGCGGCAGGATCCGCTGACCGGCGTGGGAAATCGCCGCGCGCTGGACGAGCGGCTGACCGCGGCCCGGGACTCGGGCCGGGCCGTGACGTTGCTCGCGATCGACGTGGACGATCTGAAGCTCGTCAACGACACGTTCGGGCACGCCTGCGGGGACGAATTGCTGCAGGTTGTTGCAAATCTCCTGGTAGAACAGGCGCGAGCGACCGATGCCGTGATTCGATCGGGAGGCGACGAGTTCTTCGTGGTGCTCGACCAGCCCGACGCCAAGGGCGGTGCCCAGCTGGCCGAGCGGATCCGGATCGCCGTCGAGGCGATCGCGGCGACGACGGTGAAACCGTGGCTGCGCCGGCTCGGACTGAGCCTCGGGTACGCCGCGACCGCCGAAGGAATCGCCGTGGAGCAGTTGATCTCCCTGGCCGACCGGCGCCTGTACCGGGAGAAGCGCCGTAAGAAGTGACGAAGGGTGGGGAGGTGTGGTGCGGGAGACGTCCGGTGTGACGACGCGGATCGCGGCAGCGATGACGCGCGCGCAGTCGGGCAACCCGGCCGAGGCGGCGCTCGAGCTGAACGCGCTGCTCCTCGAGCTGGGCCCGGAGCCCACGCATGAACGGGCCGCCGCGGAGTACGTGCGAGCCGTCGCCGCGCATCACGCCACCGATTCGATCGAGGCGCTGGACGCCGTCGACAGCTGTATCCGGGTCGCCCGCGCGATCGACGAACCGGGCTGGGAGGCGAACGCGATCGCGCTCCGGATCGTCACGCTGATCCGGACCGGCGAGGGCGGTGACTCGGTCGCCGACCTGGTCGCCGCGGAGAACGCGCTGTCTCGCACCCGCGACCTCGGCCTGGCCGGCTGGGCGCACACCGGCCTCGGCTACGCGTACGACCTGCTCCGGCTGTACGAGCTGTGCATCCCGCACTTCGAGCTCGCCGCCGAGGGTGACCACGACCCACTCGGCCTGCCCGAGGCTCCGGCGATCAACCGGCTGAACCTCGCGGAGTCGAACCTGCGCTGGGCCCACGAGCTCGAGCGGCTCGGCGATGCGTCGTACGACGAGGAGATCAAGGAACGTCGGCGCGCCGCGCACCGCTGGGCCGGTGAGGCGGTCGAGGTGATCCTCTCCGCGGACCTGCTCGGGTACTGGCCGATGGCCGGGCGGATGTGGCTCGCGGCGAGCAACGACACCGCGGACGCGGGCGAGGCGGCCGTGATCCTGAAGGACTGCCGGGACCAGCTGGCGAAGCTCGGTGATCTCGAGCTGGCCGCGATCGCGGGCGCTTACTTGGCCAAGGCGTACATGGCGCGCGATCACATCGGTGAGGCGATGGACGCCGCGGACCGGGCGGCGAGTGACCTGCCGCCGACATCGGATCCTCCCGTGGAGGCGCTGATCCGGCACACCGCCGTACAGATCAGTGCGGAGTCCGGTGACACTGGTGCGTCCTCCGGGCTGCAGTACGCGCGGGCGATCAGCCGTGGCTGGTGGGCGGAGCGGTTGCGCGGGCTGTACGCCGTACGGAGCGCACTGGCCAACCACGAGCTCTCGATCCGGCACGACGCCGAGTGGCGGGCGGCGCGGGAGGATCCGCTGACCGGTGTCGGGAATCGGCGTGCGCTCGACGAGCGGATGTCGGTCGCGCAGGCTTCCGGCCGCTCGATTGCCGTGCTCGCGATCGACGTGGACAACCTGAAGGTGATCAACGACAGCTACGGGCACGCCAGCGGCGACGAGGTGCTGCGGCGGGTCGGGACGCTGCTGACCGAGCAGTGCCGCGCGGAGGATGTCGTGGCGCGCGCGGGCGGGGACGAGTTCGTCGTCGTACTCGACAACCCCGACGAGCGGGGTGCGCCCGAGCTGGTCGAGCGGATCAAGTCCGCGGCGGATCGTGAGGCGGAGCGGGCGGAAGAGCCCTGGTTCGCGCTGCTGCGGCTGAGTGTCGGGCAGGCGAGCAGCACGGACGGTACGGCGGTTGCGGAGCTGCTGAGGGAGGCGGATCGGCGCATGTACGCCGAGAAACGCCGACGCCGACGCACTGCTCAGTAGTCGCTGTTCAGTAGTCCAGGAAGCCTTCTATTACGAGGTTCCTGATCTGTGGGAGGTAGTCGGCGAGTACGTCGACGACTGGGCGGTCCATGAGGTCAGCCAGCGCGGAGAGGATCTGTCCGGTGCTCAGGTCGCCGTCGCAGGCGCCGACGAAGCCGGCCAGGACAGTGTCGACCTGCTCGGCTCTCCGCATGCCACGCTGCCGTCGGAGCACGATCGTGGCCGGGTCCTCGGCGCCTGGCTGCCCGGTGGTCTCCTGGATGACGTCCTCGGCCACGTGCAGGTGCAGAGCGGTGAGGTCGGCCGGGAGGCCCTCCAGACGTTCGAAGCGGTGCAGGACGTGTGGGCCGATCGGGCGCTCGATCTCGTACGGCCAGGCCTCCGCTGCGAGGGATCCTTCGACGTTGTGCAGCGTGATCCAGCCCATGCCGATCGCCTCGACGTTGTGCTCGTCGAGGTAGCGCATCCATTCGTCGTACCTGGTGGTGTACTGCGGTGAGCCGTGCAGGCCGGCGTCGCGGAGCCAGAGCTCGACGTACTCGGACGGGTCGAGCTGCTCGCGCTGGACTGCCCAGGCGGAGCGGTCGCCCGTCCAGGCGGCGATGCGGTCCTGCCAGTCCTCACCGCGGACACAGGTCCAGTTGGCGAGCAGCTGGCACCAGCCGCCGTCGGTCAGGTGGTCCGGCGCTTGCTTTATGAGCTGCTCGACGACTGTGTCGCCGGCGTACTCCGTCTCGCGGTAGGTGAGGTCGCCGCCAGGTGGGGAGATCACGTACGGCGGGTTGCTGACGATCAGGTCGAAACGCTCGCCGCGGACGGGTTCGTACAAGCTGCCGTCGCGGAGATCGAGGTCGATGTGGTTGAGCGCAGCCGTCGCTTTGGCGAGTTGAAGGGCGCGCGGGTTGACGTCGGTCGCGGTCAGTTGGTTGACGCGGTCTGCGAGATGCAGCGACTGAATGCCGCAGCCGGTGCCGATATCGAGCGCCCGGTCAGCCTTGATCGGAACGGTGAGGTGAACGAGGCTGAGGCTGGCCGGCGCGATACCGAGCACGTAGTCCGACCGCATCGCCTCCCGCCGCCCGTCAAGCCCCGGCGTGAGATCAGCCACCACCCACCGATCCTCAGCAAACGGCCTGACGTCAACCGCCGCCCGAACCTCGTCCCCACTACGCTCCACGATGCCCAGGGCAACCAGATCAACCCCCGGGAACGCCTTATATACAGCGTTTTCCGGAACAGGACGCTGGAGCAGGAACAACCGGATCATCGTGTCGAGCGCATCACCTGACGCCGTACGCCGGGCCGCCGCCGCGGTCTCGTTCCGCGCCAACGCCGCGTTAGCCTGCGCACCAAGCCGCTCGGCCACCCCGTCCGTGGTGTACCCCGCGCCGGCAAACGCCGTACGTAGCCCCTCCACCACAGTCCCCGTCAGTTCCAGCATGCCCGCATCCTCCCACCCCACGGCCGGGCGGCGGTGGGGTGGGAGGTCAGGGCGGTGTTAGGGGTTGCAGGTGAGTTTGGGTTCGGCCCAGTCGGCGTGGTCGCTGGTGTTGCCGTCGCCGCCGTCGGTTACTTGGAGGGTCAGGGTTTGGGCGCCGGTGACGTCGACTGTGGTGGTGGCGGTTGGGGAGGTGCCGGTCAGTTGGTCCGACGTGTAGCGGGCGGTGCCGTCGGTCAGGACCTTGAAGGTGACCTTGCCGCGGTCCTCCATTTCGTCGTCGATGCCCAGTTTGCTGGTGAAGCTCGTGCAGTTGCCGCCGAGGCGGACGCTCACCGACGAGGGCGCATGAGCGCCGAGACCCTTCGCGTACTGGACGCCGTCGAGCGTGATCGGCCCGCCGTCGCCGGCCGCGTCCTCGCCGTTGCTGTGGTCGCGTTCGACCGGCCCCCAACCGTTGGTCGAGTCAAGGAACTCCAGGTCGCTGACCCAGTTCTCCCCGGTAGGTGCCGGTGGCAACGGCTTGTCGGCGATCGTGGCCGCGAAGAAGCCCAGTCCGCCACCCGGCAGCTTGATCGCCTTCACGGTCTTCCCGGGATCGAGCGGTACGGCGGTGTAGAACACCCGGTAGTCCGTCGTCGTGTTGCTCAACCCGGTCGCCGTGTAGCGGCCCTTCACCGACACGGCCAGCTTGGCGCCGCCCGTCGTCGGATCCTGACAGCACCAGTTCGGCAACTGGAACGCGCTTTCGGACGTCGACCCGTCGGCGTAGATGACCGTCACCGTCCCGCGGGCGTTCAGACTGGCGCCGGCGCCTAGCAGTGCTAGATGCGATCCGGTCCCCGACACGAGGATCGGAGCCGACTGGTTCTTCACCAGGTTCGGCGTACCGGGCGCCCCGCTCGGCCACGTGAAGTCGGCGCCCTGGACGTTCACGGTCGCACCAGGTGTGTACCCGGCCGCCGCCAGCGCCTCACCGTTGAAGCTGTTGCCCGACCCGTCGAAGTTCCCTTGCTTGTACGTCGACGCGTCGCTCACCCCGACCACGTTCGCGGCCTGCGACACCGAGGCGTACGGCAACTGCGCCGTACCTGTCGAGGTGTTCGTATAACTCTTGCCCTGAGCAACGTACGACGCCTTCAACGTCAACGTGAAGCTCGCGGGTTTCACGTCCGCGCCGGGCGTCACCTGCAGCTTGGCCGCCACGGTTCGACCGGGATCCACCGACGCGAAGGTGTTCGCGCCGCTGACGCTCCACCCAGCCGGCACCTGGACGTCGAGCCGTACGTCGCGCACCGTCGTCGCGGTGCCGTTGCGGAACGACGCGGTCACCTCGGTCGCCTGACCCGGTGCGTTCCACAGCGACGGCGTGGTGAGCTCAGACGTCCCGAAGGTGTTCGTGACGTCGGGTCCACCCACCGCGGACGTCCCCGACAGCACCACGACAGCGCTGCGGGAGGTCGGGATCGATGCGGTCTGCACGCGGACGATGCCATTGGCATAGGTGAAGGCAGCCGGACGCCCGTCGATCGTGACGCTGTGCGGGGCGGAGCCGGTGTGGACGGTCAGCTCGTACGGGCGGGTCGCCGGCTTGCCGTCGTACGACCCGATGCTGGCGCCGATCTTGACGGTCACGTCGCCGCGACCCTGTGTCGGTGCGTCGACCGCGAATGTCTGCGTCGCGGACTTCCCGGACCGGGTCACCCGATCGTCCTCGTACATCGAGAACGACGACTTCCCCGACGGGTAGATGTCGACGCTCACCCGGTCGCCGAAACCTTGCTCGGCGGCGGTGTTGATCCCGGACTTCCACATCGGCACGACCGCGCCCGCCTTCACGAACAGCGGCAGCGTGTCGAGCGCGGCGTGGTACCCGTTCACGGTCGTCGGGCCCTGGTAGACGCGGCCCGTCCAGTAGTCGATCCACCGGCCCGCGGGCAGGTAGATCCCGTTCTTCACCTCGTCCGCGCCGTACATCGGCGCGACCAGGAACTCCTTGCCGGCCAGGAACTCGTACTTCGTCGTGTCGTCCCACGTCTTCGGGTCGGTCGGGTACTCGAGCACCAGCGACCGGTTCAGCGGAGCGCCGGTCCGGTGGGCTTCGGCGGCGTACGAGTAGAAGTACGGCAGCAACCGCTCCCGCAGCTTCAGGTACTTCCGGTTGATCGAGGTGTACGGATCGCCGTACGCCCAGGGCTGCTTGTATGCCGGGGTGGACCAGCCGGACATCGTCATGAAGGCCGGGTTGAACACCTTCCACTGCATGTCCCGCACGTACGACGTGGCGGAGCCACCGAAGATCCCGTCCACATCGCCCGCGCTGTAAGCGATGCCGGAGTTGCCGGACCCGGTGATCGCCGGGATCTGCCACTTGATGGCGTCGAGCGAACCGCTGTGGTCGCCGGTCCACTGCACCGCGCACCGCTGCGCGCCGGCCCAGCCCTCGACCATCCAGGCGAACCCGCGGGCGTTGCTGTACTGCTCGATTCCGTCGTGCGCGGTGTCGCAGGCAGTCAGTGCGTACCGGTACCCCGGACCGACCCACGCCACGTCGAGCTTCCGGACGCGGACACCGGCCTCGCCGACCTCGGCCGGCTGGCGGTCCAGGTTCGACTGCGTCCACAGGCCCATCTGGATGTTCCGCGCCCGCAGGTCGTCACCGGCCTGCTTCAGTGCCGGGATGTCCCGCTTGCCCCACCAGGTGCCGTCGACCTGCTCGGACTCCGTGTTGGCGGAGTAGCCGCAGCCGTAGTCGTCGTTGACGAGCATCCAGCCGCCCGGCATGTCCTCGTCCTTGAACCGCTGCGCGACCTTGACCGCGTCCAGCGTCGTCACCTTGTCCGGATTGACCTTCCAGTCGTTGCTGGGATCCGGATCCGTCCCGTAGTGACCGCGGTTGTAGCAGTCCGAGTCGCCGTACTCGAGCCCGTAGATCGGCGGCATGAACGGCCGGCCGGTGAGCTCGGTGTAGCGGTCGAGCGAGGTCTTCAGGTCGCCGATGAAGTAGTACGCGTCGAACCGCTGCTCGTCGTGTGTAGTGACAACGGGACTAGTGAAGTTGTAACTACCCGGGCTGAACGTGTTGCGGAGTACGCCGTACCCCGCGGTGCTCATGTAGTACGGCGAGGCGTTCGGGTTGCCGCCGTCCTCCCAGTTGAAGTCCCGCGAGATCTTGATCGTCTGGTCGCGGTGCGAGAAGCGGCCGTTCTGCATGCCGCCGCCGAAGAACTGCTCGTTCGCGCCGCGGCCGAGGGTCTGCGTGGTGGACGTGTCGGTCCAGGACAGCGGTGTCGCCTCGGACCACACCAGCTGGCCGGTCGAGCGGTAGACCGAGAACTTCAGCGGCTTCTTCTGCGCACGGACCTCGATCTTTCCGGTCCTCAGCGAGTAGTACGAGCCGCGGTCCTTCCAAGTCGTCTGCGGGGTCCCGTAGTCGGTCTTGGTGACGATGTTCGAGCCTTCGCCGGTGCTGGCGGGATCGGTGAACTTCCCGTCCGGCGCCATCCACAGCCGGAAGACGTCGTCCTTCAGGAACACCACTCGCACCTTCGCCGCGCCGGCGCTGAGGGTGTACGCCGCTTTGTCGGCCGCGAACCCGGTGACGTCACCGAGCGTGGTGGCGGCGGCCTGCGCGGGAGCCGCGGTGTACACGAGTGCACCCGCTAACAGAGCAAGGGCGACTACTGAACGTTTCATGCGGACAAAGATGCTCACGACTGCCTCATTTCACGCATCAATGAACAAGATGCGCACATTGAAACTCACCGGCCGCGGATTGTCATCAGGTCAGCTTCATCAAGTTGAGACGGTGTCGCTATCACGGAGTGAAACTCCACGATGACGATGAGTCGCATGGCGAACTCACGTCCCACCAGCCTCAGTAGTCACAGCCTCACCAGGCGCCACCTCCTGGCGACGGGCCTGACAGCGGGTCTGGCGGCGGGCGCGACGTTCGCCACGCCGGGCCTGGCGCAGGCCTCGCCGTTCGACCCGGAGCGGGCCGGGCGGATCCGGCCGAACGGCGATCCCGACTTCCATCCGGTGAAGTTCAAGCTGCCGGTGCCGAGCGGGCGGAAGGCGCTCGGGACGACCGCGATCCACCTGATCGACCGGTCCCGCCCGGATCCGAGCATGCCGAGCGGGCAGCGGGAGCTGATGATCAGCCTCTGGTACCCGGCGGGCATGTTCGGACCGGCACCGTTCGCGAAGTACATGCCGCCGAGGACCGCGGTCGAGGTCGACGACACGTGGACGGGTGAGTACGGGCTCGCCCTGCCGAGCGGTTCGTTCGACTTCGCGAACACCGAGACGCACTCGCGCGTCGACGTACCGATGCAGCGCTTGCGGCATCCCGTCGTACTGTTCTCGCCTGGGTATCAGTACAGCCGGTTCCTCAACACTGCGCAGGTGGAGGATCTGGCCGGTCGCGGGTACGTCGTGGTGACGATGGACCACTCGCACGAGACGCCGGTGGAGTTCCCTGGCGGGCGGTTCCTGCCCGGTGCGCCGACCACGGAGCCGGCCGGACCGACGGACATCCGGAAGGCGGTCGAGACCCGGACCGCGGACGCGCGCTTCGTGCTGGACCAGTTGGAGCGGCTCGCCCGCGGCGAGAATGTCGATGCCGAAGGCAAGGATCTTCCCGGCGGGCTGGCGGAGGGGCTGGATCTGCGCAAGGTCGGCATGTTCGGGTTCGCGCTCGGTGGGTACACGACCGCGAACACGATGCTCGAGGACGAGCGGGTGCTGGCCGGGCTCGACCTGGACGGCACGTTGCAGGACGACCGGCTCAAGGGGCCGCTCGGTGAGGTCGCGGAGCAGGGCCTCGATCGGCCGTTCCTGCTGTTCGGCTCGGCCGAGACGCAGCGGACCGATCCGGGCAAGGAGTACTACGACAAGTCGTGGGCGAGTTTCTGGGAGGCGCAGCGCGGCGAGAAGCTGAACCTGACGCTGGCGAGCACCAAGCAGCGGGCCTTCACCGACTACCAGTTCATCTTTTCCCAGCTGTTCCACGAGATCTACGGCGAGGACCCGATCATCACGTCGGTGATGAAGGCGCTGGTGGGCAGTGCGAAGCCTGAGCGGAGCGTGCTCGCCCAGCGCGAGTACGTCGCCGCCTTCTTCGACCAGACGCTGCGCCGCCGCCCGTCTCTTCTGCTGCGCGGAGACTCGTCCAAATTCCCCGAGGTCCGGTTCGCACGCTGAGACGGCGTACTCTCGTAAACGCCCAGGGCAGTCTGTGGCGGTGCCGCGACGCGCGGTGACGGTGGGTTGTTGGCCACTTTCTGGAACCCTGAGAGGCATAAGGGGGCGGCAGCGGTTACCGTGCGTTGAGAAAAGGCGTTGCCGTCGGCCGTACTCTGTCCTCGGGTGGGGTCGGTCTGTGCCCGGGGGAACAGACGACGGAGTAGGGGCGTTGTCGGCAGGACGAGAGTAGGGAGCGCAGTGGCAGGGGCAGCAGGGACGAAGGTAGGGACCCGTCTCGTGATCGTCGAGTCGCCGAAGAAGGCGCGGATGATCGCGGGTTTCTTGGGGTCCGGGTACGTGGTGGAGTCCAGCTTCGGCCACATCCGCGACCTGCCGAGCGGGGCGGACGAGATCCCCGCCAAGTACAAAGGCCTGCCATGGGCCCGGCTCGGCGTGAACGTCGACGAGCACTTCGACCCGCTGTACGTCGTGCCCGCCGACAAGAAGGCCCAGATCCGCAAGCTCAAGGACCTGCTCAAGGGCGCCGACGAGCTCTTCCTGGCGACAGATGAGGACCGCGAGGGCGAGGCGATCGCCTGGCACCTGCTGGAGGAGCTGAAGCCGACCGTCCCGGTCAAGCGGATGGTCTTCCACGAGATCACCCCGAAGGCGATCCAGGACGCGGTCGGCAACGCCCGCGACATCGACGAGGACCTGGTCGACGCGCAGGAGGCGCGCCGGATCCTCGACCGGTTGTACGGCTACGAGGTCTCGCCGGTGCTGTGGAAGAAGGTCATGCCGAGGCTGTCGGCGGGCCGGGTGCAGTCGGTCGCGATCCGGATGGTGGTGGACCGCGAGCGTGAGCGGATCGCCTTCCGCAGCGCGTCGTACTGGGACCTCGACGCCAAGCTGGACGCCGGTGAGAGCCGGACGCCGCGGCAGTTCCCGTCCCGCCTGGTCGCGGTGGACAGCAAGCGGGTGGCGCAGGGCCGTGACTTCAGCTCGATCGGTGAGCTCAAGGGCGCGAACACGGTCCACCTGAACGAGCAGACCGCGACCGCGCTGGCGTCCGCGCTGCGTGACTCGCAGTTCACCGTCCGGTCGATCGAGTCCAAGCCGTACACCCGCAAGCCGTACGCGCCGTTCCGGACCACCACGCTGCAGCAGGAGGCCGGCCGCAAGCTCGGCATGTCCGCGTCGCAGACCATGCAGATCGCCCAGCGGCTGTACGAGAACGGCAACATCACCTATATGCGTACCGACAGCGTCACGCTGTCGGACACCGCGATCACCGCGGCCCGGGCCCAGGTCCGGGAGCTGTACGGCGCGTCGTACCTGCCGGACAAGCCGCGTGTCTACACCTCCAAGGTGAAGAACGCCCAGGAGGCGCACGAGGCGATCCGGCCGGCCGGTGAGGTCTTCCAGACTCCGGCGCAGACCGGTCTGAGCGGCGCCGAGTTCCGGCTCTACGAGCTGATCTGGATGCGGACGATCGCGTCCCAGATGAAGGACGCCGCCGGGAACAGCGTGTCGATCAAGATCGACGCGACGGCCTCCACCGGTGAGAAGTGCGAGTTCACGTCGTCCGGCCGGGTGATCACGTTCCACGGGTTCCTCAAGGCGTACGTCGAGGGCGCGGACGACCCGTCCGCGGGCACCGACGACCAGGAGACCCGGCTGCCGAACGTCGAGGAGGGCGACGTCCTGCCCGCGATCGAGGTCCTCGCCTCGGGGCACGAGACGAAACCGCCGGCGCGCTACACCGAGGCGACACTGATCCGCGAGATGGAAGAGCGGGAGATCGGCCGGCCGTCGACGTACGCCACGATCCTCGGCACGAACGTCGCCCGTGGGTACATCTACAAGAAGGGCCAGGCGCTGGTGCCGGCCTGGCTGGCGTTCGCGGTGGTGCGGCTGCTGGAGGAGCACTTCACCCGGCTGGTCGACTACACGTTCACCGCGTCGATGGAGGACGTGCTCGACGAGGTCGCGTCGGGCGACCTGCAGCGTGAAGGCGTGCTGTCCCGGTTCTACTTCGGCGACGACAACCTCGAGGGCCTGAAGTCGATGGTCACCGACCTGGGCGACATCGACGCCCGGGAGATGTCGACCTTCCCGGTCGGCGGCGACGACAGCGGCATCGTGCTCCGCGTCGGGCGGTACGGGCCGTACGTCGAGGACAAGGACGAGCGGCGCGCGAACGTACCCGAGGACCTGCCGCCGGACGAGTTAACCGTCGACAAGGCGAAAGAGCTGCTGGAGCAGCCGTCGGGCGTCGAGCACGAGCTGGGTACGGCGCCGGACACCGGTCTGCGCGTGGTGGCCAAGGCGGGGCGGTTCGGGCCGTACGTGACCGAGGTACTGCCCGAGGACGCGCCGAAGAGCGCGAAGCCGCGCACCGGGTCGCTGCTGAAGTCGATGACGCTGGAGTCGATCGGCCTCGACGACGCGATGAAGCTGCTGTCGCTGCCGCGCGTGGTCGGCAAGGACCCGGAGTCCGGTGACGAGATCACCGCGCAGAACGGGCGCTACGGGCCGTACCTGAAGAAGGGCACGGACTCGCGGTCGCTGTCGTCCGAGGAGCAGATGTTCGACATCACGCTCGAGGAGGCGCTGGCGATCTACGCCGAGCCGAAGCAGCGTGGCCGGCGGGCCGCCGCGCCGCCGCTGAAGGAGCTGGGTGAGGACCCGGAGTCCAAGAAGCCGGTGGTGGTGAAGGAGGGCCGCTTCGGTCCGTACGTCACCGACGGGGAGACGAACGCGACGCTCCGCAAGGACGACTCGGTGGAGACGATCTCGCTGCTGCGTGCGGCCGAGCTGCTGGCGGAGAAGCGCGCCCGCGGTCCGGTGAAGCGTCCGGCGAAGAAGACGGCCGCCAAGAAGACCGCTGCGAAGAAGACCGCCGCCAAGAAGACGACTGCTACGAAGAAGACGGCGGCCAAGAAGACCGCCGCCAAGAAGTCGACCACCAAGAAGGCGCCGGCGAAGAAGAGCTGACCCGGCCTCAGCCGCCGACGCTGCTGAAGCCGCGGATGATGAAGTAGAGCACGAACGCGAAGAACGCGACGAAGAGGATCGCGACCGGCACCGCCACCCACAGCGGCGGCCGCCGGGCGCGGAGCAAGGCGCCGGTCGTCTGGCTGACGACCTCCTTCGCCACGACACGGCCGTTGCGCCACTTCCCGGCGACGGTCACCTGCTCGCCGTCGCCGACCTGACCCTCCAGCGACAGCCCGCGCAGCTCGACCAGCACGGGCTGCAGCTGCTTACCGACGGCGTCGTGCTGCTCGAGCTGGAAGGTCAGCACTTGGACGGAGCCGTTCTCACCGCGCAGCTCGGAGCGGAACTGCACGTTCCGCACCACACCGCTCAGCTCGGCAGCGCCGCGGCGTACGACGGCGTTCGACTGATCACTCATCGCAGTTCCCCAAGGTGTGAGACGTCGTACGCGGAAAGTACATTGGTTTGGTTGCTCACCGGGTGACGGCTCGGTAGCTGAAGCCCGATTGCAAAGGAGCGCCGTGACGAGTCCAGTCGAGGTCAGCGCGCAGCGGTTGCGGGAGCGGGGCGAGCGGGTGACCCCGGCGCGGCTCGCGGTGGTCGAGGTGCTGGCCGGCACCGAGGAGCATCTGAGCGCTGAGCAGATCGGTGAACGCGCCGAGCAGCTCCGTCCGGGGATCCATCGCGCCACGGTCTACCGGGCGCTCGACGCGCTGGGTGAGTTCGGTCTCGTCACGCATGTGCATCTCGGCCGGGCGGGTACGACGTACCACCTGGCCGGGGATCTCGCGCCGCGGCACCTGCACCTGCGTTGCTCCGAGTGCGGCACCGTGTACGACGCTCCTGGCGACGTCCTCGAGTCCGCCCGCAAGAAGCTCGCCCGCGAGCTCGGCTTTCACCTCGCCCCCGAACAGGTCGCCCTCGTCGGCGTGTGCAAGGAGTGCCAGAACTGAGGCACTCTGTCCATATCTGTTCATCGGTGTGGATTCATGAACAGAGTTGGCTTAGGGTCAGGGTCTGTGACCTATGTCGAAGACTTTGCTTCCGGTGAGAACGTCCTGGCGCCGCGCGCCTGGCTGGATGACGACTCCGGGCGTGTGGCGCTCAGCGGGGACTGGAGCTTCCGGCTGTCCCCGACCGTGGCGGACGCGCCGGACGACCTGAAAGACCCGGACACCTCCGGCTGGGACACCATCGCGGTGCCGGGCCACTGGCAGCTGAACGGGCACGGCGCGCCGGCGTACACGAACGTGGTCTACCCGTTCCCGCTCGAGCCGCCGTACGTGCCGACCGACAACCCGACCGGCGACTACGTCCGGACCGTGACGGTGCCGGCGGACTTCGAAGGCGCCCGGATCGTGCTCCGGTTCGAGGGCGTGGACTCGCGGTTCGCGGTCTACGTGAACGGTTCGTCGGTCGGCTGGTCGTCGGGATCGCGGCTGGCCAGCGAGTTCGACGTGACCGAGCTGGTTGCCCCCGGCAAGGACGCGCAGGTCGCCGTCCGGGTGCACCAGTGGTCGACCGGCAGCTACGTCGAGGACCAGGACATGTGGTGGCTGTCCGGGATCTTCCGTGAGGTCAACCTGCTCGCGCTGCGTCCGGACGCGCCGACCGACGTCTTCGTCAAGGCCGCGTGGGACCACATCGACGGCGCCGGCACGCTGCTGGTCGAGTCCGACGTACCGGGCACGGTGTCCGTCCCCGAGCTGGGGCTGGAGCTGCCGACCGGCGAGCACACACGGGTCGACGGCGTGCAGCCGTGGAGCGCCGAGGTGCCGCGGCTGTACGACGCCGTACTGCGGACCGCCGGCGGTGACGTGCGGCTGCGGATCGGGTTCCGGACCGTCGCGATCGTCGACGGGATCTTCACGGTCAACGGCAACCGGGTGCTGTTCAACGGCGTCAACCGGCACGAGTTCCACCCCGATCGGGGCCGCTCGCTGACCGAGCAGGACATGCTGGACGACGTACTGATCATGAAGCGGGCCGGGATCAACGCGGTCCGCACCAGCCACTACCCGCCGCACCCGCACTTCCTGTCGTTGTGCGACGAGTACGGCCTGTACGTGGTCGACGAGTGCGACCTCGAGACGCACGGGTTCGGGTACGAGCCGCAGCCGCCGAAGCTGCCGAACCCGGTGATGGACGAGCGGTTCCGCGACGACATGGTGCTGCGGATGCGCCGGACCGTTCAGCGGGACAAGAACCACCCGTCGATCGTCATCTGGTCGCTCGGCAACGAGTGCGGGATGGGCGACAACCTCAAGGCGATGTACGACCTGGCCAAGGAGCTCGACCCGTCGCGGCCGGTGCACTACGAGCGCGACCGGGACGCCGAGTTCGTCGACATCTACTCGAGCATGTACACCTCGCCCGCGGGCGTCGCGGAGATCGGCGAGGACACCTCGTCGCACCGAGGGCTGCCGTTCATTCTGTGTGAATACGGGCACGCGATGGGGAACGGGCCCGGCGGGCTGCTCGACTACCGCGAGGTCTTCGAGAAGTACCCGCGGTGCCAGGGCGGGTTCATCTGGGAGTTCATCGATCACGGTCTGCGGACGACGATCGACGGGCGTGAGGTCTACGCGTACGGCGGTGACTTCGGCGAGACGATCCACGACGGGAACTTCGTCTGCGACGGTCTGCTGTTCCCGGACCGGACGCCGTCGCCCGGGATGCACGAGTACATCAAGGTGATCGAGCCGCTCCGCATCGTTGCTGATGGCAACCGGGTGTCGATCACCAACCGCTACGAGGTCCTCGACACCAGCCACCTGACCTTCAGCTACGTCGTGGAGACCGAGGGTTCACGTGTTGACGCCGGGAGCCTGTCGGTTCCGGCGATCGCACCCGGCGAGACCGTGACGGTCGAGTTGCCGTCGGCGGATGCCTCGAAGCCCGAGACCTGGGTGACCGTGACCGCGTCTCTGACCGAGGCGACGTCGTGGACCGAAGCCGGGCACCGCGTCGCGTGGGGCCAGATCCGGCTGGACGAGCCTGCTGCCGCTGAGGTTGTGGTGAACGGTTCGCCGGCTGTGGGAGAGGCCGGCATCGACGGGATCACGGCCGCGGGTGTGAAGAACGCTCGGCTGGAGGTATGGCGGGCGCCGATCGACAACGACGCGATCCCTGGTGTCGCGGCAGCCTGGCGCGAGGAAGGGCTGCACCGCGTGCAGCACCGGATCGTGTCGCAGGGCGAACGCGACGGGGCCTGGGAGGTCGTCACCCGGACCGCACCGCCGCAGCTGCAGTGGGGCCTGCGAAGCACCTGGCGCTGGACCGCCGTCAACGACGGCGTGGTGCTGGAGTTGAGCGTCGTACCGGAAGGGCTGTTCCCGGAGGTGCTGCCGCGGCTCGGCATCACGTTCGAGCTGCCGAAGGTGCAGCAGGTCGAGTGGTTCGGCACCGGCCCGAACGAGGCGTACGTCGACACCCGCGAGGCCGCCGCGGTCGGCAAGTACTCCGCCACGGTCGCCGAACTGCAGACGCCGTACGTCCGCCCGCAGGAGAACGGCCACCGCATCGACACCCGCTGGGCCACGCTCGACGGCCTGCGGATCGAGGCGGTCGACCAGCTCTTCGGCCTGACCGTCCGCGACTGGACGTCGGCCGACCTGGAGAACGCGACCCACACCGCGTTCCTCACCCCGGGCGACACCACCCACGTCACCATCGACATCGCCCAAACCGGCGTCGGCACCGCCGCCTGCGGCCCCGCCCTCCCCGACCGCGACAGACTGAAAACCGCCCCAGCCACACTCACGCTGCAGTTCAAGGCCTGACGCGGACCGCTACGCAGGCAGAACGCCCCGTTTGCGCGCTAAAACGCGCCCCGGAGCCCACTTCTGCCTGCGTAGCGGTCCACCCGCAATCAGATCGCGATGGACGGGCGAGGGCGTACTCGGGTGGCTGGTGGGTGGTAGGCCGTCCAGGCTTGGGTCAGGCGGTGGACGGCTTCGGTGAGGTCGGCTGGGCGGGCGCGGAAGTGCAGGCGGACGTAGGCGTCGCTGGCGCCGGTGACGTCGAGGCCGGAGCCGGGGAGGATCGCCAGGCCGTGGCGGAGGGCGGTCTGGGCGAAGGACGTGCCGTCGCCGTACGGCAGGCGCGCCCAGAGGCACTGGCCGCCTGTCAGCGGTGTGGTGCGCCAGCTAGGGAGGGCCTGGGTTAGCTCGGCTTGTAGGTGGTCGTGGCGGGTCTTGAGGGTTTCGTGCAGGGCCGGGCCGTCCAGGAGCGGGAGCAGGTGTACGGCGGCCAGTTGGGTCGGGACGTTGCCGCCTAGGTCGTGGACTGCGCGGAGGCGGGCCAGGCGGTTGATCAGGGGTGGAGTAGCGCGGATCCAGCCGATTCGGAGGCCGCCCCAGATGCTCTTGCTGAGCGACCCGATCGAGATGACGGTGTCGCCGTACGCCGCCATGGGCGTAGGCAACGCCTCGCCGGGGAACCTGAGGTCGGCCGGCACCTCGTCCTCGATCACCGGGATCCCCGCGCCGGCCACCCGCTGACGTGCGAGAGCAGACATCACCGAGCCGGTCGGGTTCTGGTATGTCGGGATCACGTAGGCAAGCGCCGGCCGCCGCTCCCGGACCGCTGCCTGGAGGCCCTCGAGTCCCACCGGCAGACCACGCAGTACGGCGCCCTCCTCCCGGAACACCTCCAATGCGCCCGGGTACGTCGGTGCCTCGACGAGCACCTGGTCCCCAGGTGACACGAGAGCGTGAGCCAGCAGGGACAGGGCCTGTTGACCGCCGTTCGTCACCAGAATCTGCCCAGGACCGGTTGGTACGCCGCGAGCCGTGTAGCGATCCGCCAGTGCCTCGCGGAGCGCTGGGTGGCCGTAGGGGTAGTAGCCGATGTCGTCCGTGACGCGGGCGAGCTCTGGCGCGATCTTGGTGAACGCTTCCGCCAACTGCGGCGGCGGATCACCGGGTGCGGCACAGATGGCCAGCAGTACGTCGTCGTCCCGGGCCTCCAGGGAGTCCAGGAAGATCGGGTCGACCGGAGCGTCCTCGACCTGCCCGTTTCGCGCTACGCCGGCGACGCGTGTTCCGCTGCCCTGCTTCCGGGTGATGCGCCCTTCGGCCCGGAGCAGGTCGTAGGCGGCGACCACCGTCGTACGGCCGACTGCCAGGGCGCCGGCCAGCGCGCGGTCTGGTGGAAGGAGCACGCCCGGGGGTAGTTCGCCGTCGTCGATCAGTTGCCGCAGGCGGGCAGCGAGCAGCACGTACAGCGGGCCGCGGCCGGACGACCAGCGGCCCAATCGGTCAACCACCTCGATTGGTCTCATCTGCGAACCAATTCTGCCGGATTGGCTCTCCATCGGCCAGCGCGCGTCCAGAACGATGGCGGTATGCCGACCTTTCCGAGAAACCCGATCATGTCCCTGACCGCCGAGCAGCCGCGGCACGAACTGGGCGAGAGTTACGGCCCGGACCTCCGGCTCGCGGACCTGCTCACGCCCGAACTGGGCGACCTCGAACTCGGCTACGGCACCGCGGCCGGTGATGTTCGGCTCCGTACGGCGATCGCGGACCGGCACGGCGTACGGCCCGAGGACGTGGTCGTCACCGTCGGCGGGATGCACGGGATCTTCCTGCTCGCCTACCTGCTGGAGGGGGAGGTGGTGACGACGGCGCCGCAGTTCCCGATGACGCGCAATGCGTTCGACAGCGTCGGTGCGTCGGTGCGGGTTGTGCCGCTGACCTTCGACGAGGGCTACCGGCTGACTGCGGATGCGGTGCGTGCGCAGTTGACGGCGGAGACCAGGCTGGTCAGTTTGGCGACGCCGCAGAATCCGTCCGGAGTCGCCGTGTCACAGGAGACCCTGCGCGACATTGTTGCTGCGATGAGTGAGGTCTGTCCGGACGCGTACTTGATGGTGGACGAGACCTATCGGATCGCGGCGTACGGCGATGAGCCGGTCGCAAACACGGCGCTCGGGCTCGGGCCGAAGGTGGTGTCCGTTGCCTCGCTGTCGAAGTGTCATGGGGCGGCTGGGCTGCGGATCGGGTGGGTGATCAGCACGGACGGCGACCTGGTCGAGCAGTTGACGACGGCGAAGTTCAACACGGTGGTCACCGGGTCCACGGTCACGGAGGCGCTGGCGGTTCGCGTGTTCGAGCAGGAGGACGCGATCCTCGCCGTACGGCGGCCTTGGCTGGAGCAGAACCTGCTGCTCACGCAGGACTGGGTTGGCGCGAACAGCGAGCTTGTTGAGTGGGTTCGGCCGGATGCCGGGGCGTTGTGTGTGGTCCGGCTCAAGGCGCCGGTCGATCTCGAGCGGTTCCGGCGTACGGCGGCGGAGGCGGGCGTGCGGCTGGCCGACGGGGACTGGTTCGGGGACGAGCCGCGGGTGTTCCGCCTCGGCTTCGGCTTCCTGCCGGCGGGTGAGTTGAAGGCCGCACTGGATGCGCTGGGCGAGGCTGTCCACGCTGCCCACTAGGCTTGCGGTGTGCCGGAGGTTTATGACCCGTTGACTGATCCTGCACCGGCGCACGATGTGCGGGCGGTGTTGCGGATCCGGGCGTTCCGGCGGCTGTGGATCGCGTTCGGGCTGTCGAGCCTCGGGGACTGGATCGGCCTGCTGGCGCTGACCGCGATGGCGAAGTCGTTCGCCGGCGACGACTACCAGGCGGCCAACTTCGCGATCGGCGGCGTGCTGTTCCTGCGCGTGCTGCCCGCGCTGGTGATGGGCCCGGTGGCGGGCTGGATCGCGGACCGGCTGGACCGGCGCTGGACGATGATCGTCGGCGACCTGGTCCGGGCCGCGTTCTTCGTCAGCATCCCGATCGTCGGCACGCTGACCTGGGTGCTGGTGGCAACGGTGCTGATCGAGATCGTCAGCCTGATCTGGGGGCCGGCCAAGGACGCCAGCGTGCCCAACCTGGTTCCCCGGCACCGCCTCGAGGCGGCCAATCAGCTCAGCCTGATCACGACGTACGGGACGGCGCTTGCCGGCCGCGGTCATCTTCACCGCGATCACCCTGGTGTCGCGCTGGGCCGGCGACTTCGCCATCGACCTGGCCGTGTACGTGAACGCCGCGACCTTCGCCATCTCGGCGTTCGCGATCGTGTCGGTCGCCGAGATCGGCCGCGCGATCCACGAGCACGAGGACCACCCGACGCTGTGGCGGACCGTTGGTCGAGGGCTGGTCCTACGTCACCGGCACTCCGGTGGTCCGCGGTCTCGTGATCGGGATCTCCGGCGCGTTCGCGGCCGGTGCGGTCGTGATCGGCCTCGGCCGCACGTACGTCGAGGAGCTCGGCGCCGGCGACCCCGGGTACGGCGTGCTGTTCGGTGCCGTGTTCGGCGGTCTCGCGCTCGGCATGGGGTTCGCGCCGCGGATCTTCTCCGGGCTGTCCCGGCGCCGGTTGTTCGCGGCCGGGCTGGTCGGGTCCGGGATCTGCCTGGCCGGGCTGGCGTTGATCCAGCAGATCGAGATCGCCACGATGATCGCGATCCTGCTCGGGTTCTGCGCCGGCGGCTCGTGGGTCTCCGGGTACACGTTGCTCGGTCTCGAGGTGCCGGACGCCGTGCGCGGGCGGACGTTCGCGTTCGTGCAGTCCGCCGTCCGGACGGTGCTCGCGATCACGCTGGCGATCGCGCCGTTCGCCGCGGGCGCGATCGGCCGGCACACGTGGACGATCGGCGGCCGTTCGGCGACGTACAACGGCGCCTCGATGACGATGTGTCGCGGCGGCGGTTCTGGCCGGGGTGATCGGCCTGCTCGCCTGGCGGCAGATGGACGACCGCCCGGGCGTTCCGTTCTGGCGCGACGTACGGCGCAGTTTCGGCAAGACGCCGTGGCGACTATCCGACGACCGGCCTGTTCATCGCGCTCGAGGGCGGTGAGGGCGCCGGCAAGTCGACGCAGTCCGCGCTGCTGGTGACGTGGCTGGAGGAGCAGGGCCAGCAGGTCCTGCTGACCCGCGAACCGGGTGCGACCGAGCTCGGCAAGACCCTGCGGCAGATCGTCCTCGACCCGGCGACCGGCGACATCTCGCACCGCGCGGAGGCGCTGCTGTACGCCGCCGACAAGGCCGAGCACGTCGACTCGGTGATCAAGCCGGCGCTGAAATCCGGTGCGGTCGTGATCACCGATCGGTACGTCGACTCCGCGCTGGCGTACCAGGGCTCCGGGCGGGACCTGGACCTGTCCGACGTCGAGCGGGTGAATCGTTGGGCCACCAACGATCTCCGCCCGAACCTCACGATCCTGCTGGACCTGCCGCCGACGAGCGGGCTCGGCCGGTTCAAGGAGCGGGACCGGATCGAGGCGCAGTCCGACGCCTTCCACGAGCGGGTGCGGAACGCGTTCCTCGAGCTGGCCGCCGCCGAGCCCCAGCACTACCTGGTCCTCGACGCGACCCAGGACCGCGAGCGACATCGCCAAACAGATCCGCGCCCGGCTCCAACCGATGCTTCCGAAGGTGGGCCTATGAGTGTCTGGGACGACCTCGTCGGACAGGAGCCCGCGGTCGCCGTACTGCGGAAGGCTGTCGATGGCGCCGCTGCCGCGCTGCGAGGCGAGAGAGGTCCCGCGGTCGCCGGGATGACGCACGCGTGGCTGATCACCGGGCCACCCGGATCCGGCCGGTCGAACGCGGGCCGGGCGTTCGCGGCCTCGCTGCAGTGCGCGAACAACGGCTGCGGCGAGTGCAACGAATGCCGTACGGCGCTCAGCGGTGCTCACCCGGACGTGTCGCTGATCCGCACCGAACTGTTGTCGATCCGGGTCAGTGAGGTCCGCGAACTGGTCCGCCGGGCCGCGATGAGCCCGACGCAGGGCCGGTGGCAGGTGATGGTCGTCGAGGACGCGGACCGGCTCACCGAGCAGGCCGCGGACGCGTTGCTGAAAAGCATCGAGGAGCCGTCGCCGCGGACCGTCTGGGTGTTGTGCGCGCCGACGGTCGAGGACGTCGTACCGACGATTCGTTCGCGTTGCCGCCTGCTGGTGCTGCGGACGCCGCCGGTCGCCGCGGTCGCGGAGATGCTGAGCCGGACGCTCGAGATCGGCCAGGACCTGGCCTGGTTCGCGGCGCGGGCCGCGCAGGGGCACATCGGGCGGGCGCGGGCGCTGGCCCGCGACGAGGCGGTGCGGGAGCGGCGGAACAAGGTGCTCGAGGTGCCGTTCGCGCTGCGCGATCTCGGGGCCTGCCTGAAGGCGGCGCAGCGGCTCGTCGAGGCGGCCAAGGAAGAAGCCAAGGCCAGCGCGGAGAAGGTCGACGAGAAGGAGCGGGCCGCGCTCGAGCAGGCGCTCGGCGTCGGCACGAAGGGCGCTCGGCCGCGCGAGGCGAACGCGGCGCTGAAGGAACTCGAGGAGCAGCAGAAGGCCCGCGCCAAGCGGTGGGAACGCGACGTTCTGGACCGTTCGCTGGTCGACCTGATGGCGCTCTACCGCGATGTGCTGGTGGTGCAGACCGGGTCCGGCAGCGAGCTGATCAACGCCGAACTGCACCGCAACATCGAGCAGCTCGGGAGCCGGACGACGCCCGAGCAGACGGTCCGCCGGATCGACGCGATCGCGATGTGCCGGGAGGCGATCGAGGCGAACGTGGCGCCGCTGCTCGCGCTCGAGGCGATGACGGTCGGGTTGTTCGAGGGCCGCAGCGACGGCTTCACGATCCCGCGGCGCCCACAGCGCTGAGTCGTGCATCACGCCACGTCCGATAACTGGGCGGAACGTGTAACACCGAGACCAGCGGGTCCGATGACTGGGTGACTGGGCGGAGTGGTCCGCCCGGCCTCACCTTGCCGCGAAACGGACCCACATGACTCTGCTGATGCCACGCCTCCGGCGCAGCGGGTCATGGGGCTGTGACTCCCGGCCTTCCCTCGTCGCTCCACTCGCTTCGCTCCCTCCGCTCCTCAGTCCAGGCCGGGAGGCCCCATGACCGGGCCTCCCTCCCCGATCCAGCCTGCGCGGCAACCGCTGCCGTCGGCTGAGTCCTGGCTGGAGGGCATCCCGACGCCGAAGGGCAAGCAGGACGGGTACGCCGTCGCGGCGTTCGCGACCAGCCTGCCCGGGCTGGTGCCGATCGCGGTCGTGCTGGCCGCGGTGGCGCTGCGACGGATCAAGCGCGCGGGCGGAAACGGGAAGCGGCTCGCGTACGGCGCCTTGGCGGTGTCGCTGTGCTGGGTGATCGCGATCGGTGTCGCGGTCACGCTCAACCTGGTCGGCGAGCACCGGCGGGGCATCGGCAAGACCGTGTCGATCTCGCAGGTGGAGGTCGGCCGCTGCTTCGACGCGGACCTGGAGGCCTCGACGCTGCGGCTGGTACGGATCGCGGACTGCGCCGCGGCGCACACCGGGGAGGCGTACGCGAAGGTGCAGGCCGCGCTGGTCGGGTTGTCGACCGCGCAGACCGGGACCGTCGCGACGCAGCAGTGCGCCGGCGCGTTCGTCGAGTTCGTGGGGACGCCGTACGAGCGGTCCGAGCTGGACATGTACTACGTCGTACTCGAGGACCGCGCTGTTGCTGACGGCAACGTCCTCTGTCTGGTCGGCATGCCGGGGACCCACCTGACAGGTACGATGCGCGGATCACAGCGGTAATGCCCGCGGGGGATTCAGTGGGGGTAGCGTGAGTCAGCCACCGTACGGTCCGGAACGGCCACAGGACGATCGGCCACAGGATCGTCCGCACGATCCGACCCGTGCGTTCCCGACGTACGGACGGCCGGAACAGCCGCAGGCGCCTGGGGGTTCTGGAGCGCCTTGGGCTGCGCCTGGGCAGCCGGCGTACGGGTCGCAGCAGCCGCCGTACGGTCAGGCGCCGGGCGGTCAGGCGTATGGGCAGGGGTACGGGCCGGGGCAGTATCCGTCGGCGTACGGGCAGGCTCCGGGGCCGTACGGGTACGGCTATGGGTACGGCGGTTACGGGTACGGCGGTTCGGGTGGGACGAACGGGCTGGCCACCGCGGCGCTCGTGACCGGGCTCGGCGGGTTCGTCATCGGGGTGTCCGCGCCGGTGGCGATCGGGCTCGGCATCGCGGCGCTGGTGCAGATCAAGCGGAGCCGGCAAGAGGGCAAAGGGATGGCGATCGCCGGACTGGTGATGGGCTCCCTGGTCACGCTCGGCTACACATTGCTGATCATCCTCGTGGTCGCGCTCGGTTCCTCCGACGACGACTACGGCGCACCGGATCCGGTGTCGTCGTCGAGCTCGGGCCCGACGACGTACGTCGACGATCTGACGACCGGGGAGTGCTTCGACGAGGGCAGCGAAGAGGACGAGGTCGTCCGGCAGCCCTGCCCGGACGCGCATGACGGCGAGGTCGTTGGGATCGTCACGCTTCCCGGTACGAAGTACCCGGGCGACAGTGCCATCGACAAGGCGGCTGACCGTGCTTGCGCTCCTGTGTTCGGCACGTATGTGGGGAAGTCCCGCGACCAGTCCGAGCTGTACATGGACTGGTGGACGCCCAGCAAAGGCGCCTGGGACGACGGCGACCACCGGGTCATGTGCGCCGCCTTCGGCCCCGACGACGACAAACTAACCGGCACTGTAAAGAACACCCACCGCTAGGGGCGTGACCCGCGCGCCGGGGGCGCTGAACAGGTTATTTCGTGTGTAGCGCGACCACTTCCTGTTCAAGCCCCGTACTCTGACGGCGTGGGTATGGTGATGGCGGTGTCGTTCGAGCGGTACGGGCGGCTTTACTACCTTGATCCGGGTGAGTTTCGGCCTCGGGTGGGGGAGAAAGTGCTGGTGCCTACCGACGACGGCCCCGAGGTCGCGGAGTGTGTGTGGGCGCCGCAGTACGTGACCGAGGACGTCGGCGGGCTGCCGCTGTGCGCTGGGATCGCGACCGCGGCGGACCTGGACAGGGACGAGCAGAACCGGCAGCGGCGGGCGGACGCGCGGGTGATCGCCAAGCGGACGATCCGGGAGCACGACCTGCCGATGAAGGTGGTCGGGATCGATTTCGTCGATCGGCGGCCGGATATCGACCAGCTGGTGATCGTGTACTTCTCGGCGCCGCACCGGGTCGACTTCCGTGAGCTCGTCCGGGATCTGCGCGCGGGCTCTGCGGGCGCGGATCGAGCTGCGGCAGGTGGGTGCCCGCGACGAGGCGCGGCTGCAGGGCGGCATCGGGCCGTGCGGGCGGGACCTGTGCTGCGCGACGTTCCTGAAGGACTTCGAGCCGGTCAGCGTGCGGATGGCGAAGGACCAGGACCTGCCGCTGAACCCGCTGAAGATCTCCGGCGCGTGCGGCCGCCTGATGTGCTGCCTGAAGTACGAGCACCCGCTCTACCAGGAGTTCAACGCGAAGGCTCCGGCGCTCGGGAGCGCGGTGGAGACCCCCGCGGGTGATGGAGTGGTGGTCGGGCACAACGTGCCGAGCGACACCGTGGTCGTCCGGCTCGCGGCCTCGGGCCGGCGCTGTGCGTGCAGCCGGGCGGACGTCTGCTCGCCGCGGCAGCAGTACGAGGCCTCCGGTACGACGACCCCGGACGCGGCACCCGTCGTACCCGAGACGAGTGCGGCGCCCGAGCAACCGGCACCTGAACAGCCGGAGCCGACCGAGGAGCGGCGGGTGCGGAAACCACGCCGCCGGCGCCGCCTGCACCACGACGACGAGGGAGAAACCGCGCAGTGAGATTCCGCAGGTCGACCGTACTGGTGGCAACTCTGGCGGTGCTCGCGAGCGGATGTGGAGTAGCGAGTCGTGCGCAGGACGCCGACGGCGGTACGGCGCCCGGCGTCGGCAGCAACCCGCCGAGCGGACCGGTGGGCCCGATCCCGGCCGGGCTGGAGAAGTTCTACCAGCAGCAGCCGGACTGGGAGCGCTGCGGCTCCAACCAGCAGTGCGCGACCATCGAGGTCCCGCTCGACTACACGAAGCCGACCGGTCGGACCATCGAGCTGCGCGCCCGGAAGGTGCTCGCCAAGGACCGCGGCGGCCGGATCGGCACGCTGTTCATCAACCCGGGCGGCCCCGGCGCCTCCGGGCAGGACTTCGCCGCGCAGGCGCCGATGCTGTTCGGGTCGTCGCTGCTGCGGAAGTTCGACATCATCGGCTGGGACCCGCGCGGGGTCGGCGAATCCACCCCGGTGAAGTGCCTGGACACCGCGCAGCTGGACGCGATGATCGCCGCCGACGGCAGCCCGGACACCCCGGCCGAGGTCGCCGACGTCGACAAGCAGTCCAAGACCTTCGCGGCCGGCTGCAAGCAGCGCTCCGGTGAGCTCCTGCCGCATGTGAACACCAAGGACGCCGCCCGCGACATCGACGTACTGCGTGGCATCGTCGGGGACTCCCAGCTCTACTACCTGGGCATGTCGTACGGCACCTACCTCGGTGCGACGTACGCCGAGCTGTTCCCGAAGAACGTCGGCCGGCTGGTGCTGGACGGCGCCGTCGACCCGGCGATCTCGTCCCAGGCGATGGGGATGGCGCAGGCGAAGGGCTTCGACAAGGCGCTGGACGCGTTCGCCGAGGACTGTGCGCAGCGCTCCTGCAAGCTCGGCAGCAGCAAGAACGAGGTGCTGGCGAAGGTCGACCAGCTGATCAAGGACAGCGACGCGAACCCGCTGCCGGGTGACGGGCAGCGCCAGGTCACGCAGGCCCTGGTCATCCTCGGCCTGGTCTACCCGCTGTACCTGAAGGAGTTCTGGCCGCGGCTCGAGGACGCCGTCGCCGACGGGCTCGCCGGGAACGGCGCGCGGCTGCTCGCGTTGGCCGACGAGTACACCGACCGCAAGCCGTCCGGGTACTCCGACAACGCGAACGAGGTCCAGATCGCGGTCAACTGTTCCGACCGGCCGGACGCCACCTCGATCGCGCAGATCCAGGCGGAGGTGCCGGAGTTCAAGGCCGCCTCACCGCGGTTCGGGGAGTTCCTCGCCTGGTCGTCGGCGTCCTGCGTGAACTGGCCGGTGAAGCCGACGGACAAGCCGCACCAGATCAAGGCGGCCGGCGCGAAGCCGATCATGGTCCTCGGTACGACGCGCGACCCGGCCACGCCGTACGAGTGGGCGGTCGGTCTGGCGCACCAGCTCGAGAGCGGGATCCTCGTCACCCGCGACGGCGACGGCCACACGGCGTACCTGTCGGGCAACGCGTGCGTGAAGAACGTCGTGGAGAGCTACCTCGTCCAGGGCAACACGCCGGCCGCCGACATCAAGTGCTAGTTGGGGCGGGTGTCGCCTGACGCGAGCTTGAGGGTGTCGGTGGCCTGCTGGAGGACGGCGCGCAGGCCGGCCTCGTCCTGCGGGCGGCCGCCGACGGTGATCTCGACCGCTGACGTCTTGCCGTCGTCGAGCGAGATCCAGCGCGACAGACCCATCCGGGGACCGCGGGCCTTGTCGACGTACGTGTAGACCAGCGTGCCGTTGTCGCGGCTGAGCACCTTCAGGCCGCTCTCGTCGATGCTGCGCGCACGGTTCGCGACCAGCTGATCCGGGGTCTGCTTGCTGCCCCGCGTGTCGAACCGGATCTGCCAGACCCCGGTCGAGTCGACGAACTTCGGGCGGGTGCCGCTCTGCGCGCTCTTCCACCCGGTCGGGACCTCGGACGACACCGGGTCGTCGTCGGTGCCGAAGTTCTGGACGACGTACTGCAGACCGTCGGCCTGCAGTCCGTCCCCACGACTCGGTGTGCTGGACGGCGACGGACTCACGATCCCCGCCGGCGTGTCGTGGGCGGTGAACGGATTACCGCCGTTCACGGCGACGACTGTGCCGAACACGGCTACGCCGACGGTCATTCCCGCCAGCGTCATCAGCAGCGCCTGGTGCCTGGGCGTGAGCATCCCGACCTCGCTTCCCTCTCTCCCGCCCGATTATCGCCGACGAGAGGGGCGTCACCGCAAACTGCCGCGTACGCTGGCACGTCGTGGAGATGTCCGACCCTGCGTTCCGGCAGGCCTTGCAACGCTACGACGACGGTACGGCGGAACGCGCCGACCTGAAACTGCTCACCAAGGAACTGTTGCAACGCCTGGTCGCGAAAGCGCCGGGCCACGCGGTCGAAGTACGAGTTCCGCCGTACGGCGCTGTGCAGTGCATCGAGGGCCCGCGACACACGCGCGGTACGCCGGGCGCGGTCATCGAGATGCCGCCGAACCTGTGGATCGACGTCGCGCTCGGCCGCACCACCTGGCCCGACGCCCGGATGACCGGCAAACTCCGCGCCAGCGGCGAGCGCACCGACCTGTCCGCGCTTGCTCCCCCTGAGCTGAAAACAGGTTCGTCGGGGCCGGTCGGGCCTGTCACTATGTCTCGGTGGCAGCAAGTCTGAGCGCGCGGCTGGCCCGGTTGCGTGTCGATCTGACTCCGTGGCGTGGTTCCCGCGATTTCCGCATCCTGCTCGTCGCGGGGTCGATCTTCTTCCTCGGCGGCATGGTCGGGTACGTCGCCCTGCCGTACCAGCTCTACCAACTCACCGGATCGAACTTCGCGGTCGGCGCGATGGGCCTGGTGACGATCGTCCCGCTGGTCGTCTTCGGCCTGTACGGCGGTGCGCTCGCGGACCACGTCGAACGCCGCACGCTGCTCGTCGCCACCGGCCTCGCGCAGGTCGTGATCTCCGCGCTGATGGTCGCCAACACGCTGCTCCCGAACCCGCAGGTCTGGCTGATCTACGTCTGCGGCGCGCTGAACGCGATCGCCACCTCACTGCAGCGGCCTTCGCGGGAGGCGCTGCTTCCGCGGGTGGTGAAGCATGCGGAGATCCCGGCCGCGGTCGCGCTGAGCTCCCTGACCTCGCAGATCGGGCAGCTCGCCGGTCCCGCGCTGGGTGGCGTCCTGGTCGGATCGGTCGGCGTGACCTGGGCGTTCTCGGTCGAACTGGCCGGCATCGTCTTCGCGACGCTGCTCTACACCTGCCTCGGTTCGTACCGCGCCGGCGAGCAATCCACGGCCCCGAGTCTGCGGGCGATCGGCGGCGGCATCGTCTACGCGTTCCGGCGCAAGGACCTGCTCGCGACGTACCTGGTCGACATGGTCGGGATGTTCCTGGCGATGCCGATCGTGCTGTTCCCGGCGTTCGCGACGGACATCCTGAAGGAACCGAAGCTGCTCGGCCTGCTGTACAGCGCGGAGGCGATCGGGGCGATGTGCGCCAGCCTGACCAGCGGCTGGGCGAAACACGTCCACCACCAGGGCCGGGCGGTGGTGCTGGCCACGATCGGCTGGGGCGCCGCGGTCGGGATCGCCGGGCTGGCGCCGAACATCTGGTTCGCGATCGCGTTCTTCGCCGTGGCCGGCGCGGCCGACATGGTGTCGGTGCTGTTCCGCTCGGTGATCTGGAACCAGACGATCCCCGACGAGATGCGCGGCCGGCTGGCCGGGATCGAGATGCTCGGCTACTCGCTCGGCCCGCTCGGCGGGCAGGCCCGTTCCGGGTTGGTCGCCGACGTCACCACGGTCCGGACCGCGATCGTGAGCGGCGGTGTCCTGTGCGTCGCCGGCGTGGTCGCCACGTCCGTCTGGTTGCGCGAGTTCTGGCGGTACGACGCCCGTACCGACGAACACGCGGTCCGCGAAAGGGAGCTCCGGTCCGCGGGTTAAAGTTCCTGTCATCATGCGTATCCGCCGGGTAGTGACCGCTTCCGCGCTGACCGTCGTACTGCTCGCGGGTTGTGGTGGTCCGGCGGACGAGACGTCGCCGAGCGTGCCGCCGTTGGTGTCGACGAGCACAGCTCCGACCTCGGAGACCCCCTCGCCGACGCCTTCGGTGACGCCTTCGATGACGCCGTCCAAGGTCGCGGACACGTTGTGCTTGCGGATGGACCCCACCTTGGTGCAGACGACGCTCGCGGTGCCGGTCGCGAACATCCAGCCGAAGGCGCCGCCGCCCGAGTTCGACATCCCGACGTACGACGTCTGTCAGTTCGCGCTCAGTGCCGGCCCTGACGGACCGGTGCTGAGGGTCGGGATGTCGGTGCTCCCGGCGACTCCAGCGATGCTGGCGGCGAGCCAGAAGGCGTACGCGGCGCATCCGCGGGAGCCGGCCAAGCCCGTCCAGATCGGTCGGGGCGGGTACGGCACAAGTACGTTCCTGGTGTTCCTGTCGCTCGGCAGGATGTACAAGCTCTCCGGGCCGCAGGCGACCCTCGCGAAGTACGTCGCACTCGGCCGGGAGGTCCTGCGGCAGGGTGCCAGGCTGATGGACGCCGATCGGCTGATCACGCGCCCGGACTGTGACCGCGCGACGGCGGCGGCCGAGAAGGTGCTGGGCGCACCGGCGATGGCCCGGCGCGACGGTCAGACCCTCGCCGGCGACCTGGTCTGCGGCTGGGTGACCTCGACGAGTGTGCTCTCGACGTCGGCACGCCGCGAGCCGGACGCGAAGGCGCTGATGGCCCCGATCCGCAAGGCCGCGACCTCGCAGTCGATCCCGCTCGGCGACGAGGGGTACGTCGACACCGTGACCGGCCGGACGACGATCCGCGTCGGCGACGACAAGATCGTCGACCTGGTCCCGCTCCCCGCCCGCAAGATCAACCCCGACCTGATGACCCAGTTCGCCCTGGCAATCGCCCCGCGCTACACCCGCTGATCGAGGGGGGTTATGTAGCCGACCAGGGCCTGGTTGAGTTCGGTGATCCACCGTTCGCGGTGGGTGGCGGGGGTGGTGACGATGGTGCCGAGCAGGGCGGCGAAGATCTGGGTCGCGACGGCTGCGGTGGTTTCGAGGCGGTCCGGCGGCAGCTCGGGGTAGCGCGCGGCCAGGACCTCGGCGACACGACCGGTGACGGCCATCTGGAGCGCGCGGGTCGGCGCGGTCAGCTTGTCCGGCATGTCGCCGCTGCCGAACAGGGCTTTGAAACCCGGGTTCTCCAGGTTGACCTCGACCATCGGGCGGATCATCCGGTCGACCAGTTCGGGCAGCGGGAGGTGCGCCGTACCTGGGTCGAACGCCTTCTGGTGCGCGGCGGCGAGCTCGCTGCGGTAGCGCTCCGCGAGCGCCTCGGCGAGGGCCTCCTTGTTCGCGAAGAACTGGTAGAGCGTGCCCGGTGAGACGTCGGCCTGGCGGGCGATCGCGTTGGTCGTCGCCTTCGCGTAGCCGGCCTCGGCGAACACCACCGCGGCCGCGTCCAGCAGCTGCACCATCCGCCGCTGCCCGCGTGCTTGTCGACGCGGCTCCTCGGGCATGGGACGACCTCCGTTGACAAACACGAGTAAATGCTCGTATTTTTCCTGTATGCGAGCACCTGCTCGTGTTTGGACATCCTACCCCCGCCAGCCCGGAGGTCCGCCATGCCCGAAACCACCCCACCCACCCTCTCGAAGCCCCTTGAGCGCCTTGGGCGGTTGGTGGTTCGGCGCCGGCGGGTTGTCGTGCTGCTCTCGCTCGTCCTGACAGCGCTCGTGCTCGCTGTTGCGGCCGGCGCGCTCAACGCCCTTTCGCTGTCCCGGATCGCCGATCCAGGCGCGGAGTCGGATCGCGCCCGCCGGGTGCTGGCCGACCAGTTCCGGACCGGTCCGCCGAACCTCGCGTTCCTCGTGACGGCGACGACGGGGACCGTCGACGATTCCGCCGTACGCGCCGCTGGTGTTGGACTGACCAACGAAGTCGCCGGACAGTCGGGGGTCGCCGAGGCCGCGTCGTACTGGTCTCGTGACGACAGTCCGGCCTTGCGCAGCAAGGATTCCCGGCAGGCGCTGATCCTCGTCCACGTGCCGGGCGAGGTGAACGAGGCGCGACAGCGGGTCGGTGAGCTCGCCGCGCAGTATGCCGGATCGCGCGACGGGATCACCGTCCGGTCGGGCGGTCAGGACGAGGTGTTCCGCGAGATCGGCGCCCAGGCCCGTGCGGACTTCCTGCGCGCCGAGCTGGTCGTGATCCCGATGGTGCTCGGGCTGCTGATCCTCATCTATCGCCGGATCTCGTCCGCCCTCCTGACGCTCGGGGTCGGGATCTTCGCGGTCGGCGGCGCATTGGCCGGGCTGCGGGCGATCGCGGCGTTCACCGAGGTCTCGACGTTCGCCGCCAACCTCGCGCTGGTGATGGGACTGGCGCTCGGTGTCGACTACTGCCTGTTCGTGATCGCGAGATTTCGCGAGGAGCTGGCGGCCGGCGCCGAGGTCGACGACGCCGTGGTGACCGCGGTGCGCACGGCCGGGCGGACCGTCTTCTTCAGCGGTCTGACGGTCGCGGTCTCACTGCTCGCGCTGCTGCTGTTCCCCCTGTCGTTCCTGCGGTCCTTCGGGTACGCCGGTGTTCTCGTCGTCCTGTCCGCGCTGATCGGCGCGCTCGTCATCCTCCCGGCCGCGCTGGCGCTCCTCGGCCGCCGAGCGGTTCGTCCCGCGGCGACAGGCTCCGGCTCGGGCCGCTGGGCGGCACTCGCTACCGCGGTGATGCGCCGCCCGGCACTCATCGGCGGCGCCGTCCTCGCGCTGATCTTGTTGCTCTCGTCACCCGCCCTGGGCCTGCGCCTCGGCCTGCCGGACGCGCGCATCCTCCCCGCGGACGCGAGCAGCCGGATCATGGCGGACCAGGTGCGCGAGAACTTCGGCCAGGAGGAGTCCGATGCCTTGTACGTCGTGATGCCCGAGATCACCGATCCGGCGCGACTGGCGCCGTACGCGAAGATCCTCGGGCAACTGGACGGGGTGGCGCAGGTCGACACCTACGTCCGCAACGGCGGGGCGTACCTGACTGTCATCCCGACCGATGAGGTGCTCGAGGGAGACGTCGGGAACCTCGTTGACCAGGTCCGCGCGGCCGAGGCGCCGTACCCCGCGATGATCGGTGGTTCGCCGGCCGAGATGCTGGACTGGCGTGCGGCACTCACCGAACGGATCCCGCTGGTGCTCGGGTTGATCCTGCTGCTCAGCGTGCTCGTCTTGTACGTCGCGACCGGCAGCGTGCTGCTGCCGTTGAAGGCGACTGTGCTGAACCTGCTGAGTCTCGGGGTGATGTTCGGCGTCATGGTGTGGGTGTTCCAGCACGGCAACCTGTCCGGGCCGCTCGGCTTCACCGCGACCGGCGTGCTGGAGGCGAGCATGCCGACCCTCATGTTCTGCATCGTGTACGGACTGTCGATGGACTACGAGGTGTTCATCGTGTCGCGGATCCGGGAGGAGTACTTGCGGACCGGGGACACCGAGCGGGCGGTGGCGATCGGGCTGCAGCGATCGGCGCCGTTGGTCACGAGCGCTGCCGCCGTACTCGCGCTGTCGTTCGCGGTCTATGCGACCGGCGGGGTCGTGTACCTGAAGATGATCGGGATCGGGATGGCCGTCGCGGTGCTCGTGGACGCGACGGCGATCCGGGGCATCCTGTTGCCCGCGTTCATGAAGCTCGCCGGGCGGGCGAACTGGTGGAGTCCGATCAGCGGACCTTCGCGATCGTAGCGATCGCTTCGGTGATTTCGGTGGGGGTGCGGGCGGCGTAGCCGAGGACCAGGCCGGGGGCGTGGGGGAGTTGGCAGTGCCACGAGAGGGGGTGGGTTTTCACGCCCGCTTCCAGGGCGGCTGCGGCTAGGGCGGTGTCGTCTCCCTCGTTCGAAGGTGATGGTGAGGTGCAGGCCGGCGGCGGCGCCGTGGATGGTTGCGGTGGGCAAGTAGTTGCGGATGGCGCTGACCATCGCGTCGCGGCGGGTGCGGTGCCGGCGGCGGAGGAAGCGGAGCTGGCGCTCGAGTTCGCCGGACTCCATCAGGTGCGGCGAGGGTGAGCTGCGGGAGACCTGCGTTGCCGAGGTCCGCCAGGCGCTTGCGGGCGATCAGTTCTTCCTTGTACTGCGGGGGTGCGAGCATCCAGCCGATCCGTAGCGCCGGGGCGAGCAGCTTCGACACACTGCCGGTGTAGATCACCTGGTCGGGCAGCATCGCGCGGAGCGCCGGGACCGGCGGCCGGTCGTACCGGTGCTCGGCGTCGTAGTCGTCCTCGATGACCAGTCCGCCGTCCGTCGCCCACTGGATCAGCTCGCGACGACGTTCACCGTCCAGTACGACGCCGGTCGGGAAGTGGTGCGCGGGTGTCACCATCACCGCGCTCGCGCCGGAATTCCGCAGTACGTCGACCTGCAGCCCGCGATCGTCGACGGGGATCGGCGGGGTCTGCATGCCCCAGTTCTGCAGGTGCTGACGGGAGCCGAGCGAGCCGGGGTCCTCGACCGCGATCGCGTCGATGCCGTGCCGGTCGAGCATCTGGGCCACGAGCCCGATCGCCTGGGCCACGCCGGCCACGATGATCAGGTCGTCCGGGTCCGCGGTGATCCCGCGGTACTGCGCCAGCCACGCCGCGACCGCGCGTCGCAACGTCGGCGTACCCGCGGGGTCGCCGTACCCGAAGTCGGCCGACTCCAGGTCCGCCAGCACTGCTCGCTCCGCGCGCAACCAGGCGCTCCGCGGGAACGCCGCCAAGTCCGGCACCCCTGGTGTCAGATCGATCCGCGACGGGGCCGCCCGCAAATTGTCGAAGATCTCATCGCCCAGGTCTGCGTAACGACAGGAGGTAGTCCCCAGTCCCTCCGCTTCTGGAGGCGCGCTAGGCGGGCGAGGACGTATGCGTAGACGACTACGTCCTGTCGTTCGGTTCGCGCCGGCCTCCGGAGCCGTGCCCATGACGATGGTCCCGCGGCGGCCGTGGGTGGAGACGTGGCCGTCCTCGGTGAGGCGCTGGTACGACTCGGTGACCACGCCTCGGGAGAGGCCGAGGTCGGTCGCGAGCGTGCGGGTCGCGGGCAGGCGGGTGCCGACCGGGAGGTGGCCGGTGGAGATCGCCGTACGGAGGCGATCGGTGAGCCAGTCGGCGAGACCGCCGGGTGGCGCTTCGGACGGGTCGAGCTGGAGGAAGTCCGCTCCGCCATTGGACCTGCCACTTATCGCCGGATTGGACCTGTTCACCGGACCATTGTGGCGCGACCTTGGAGGTATGGGAACCGACTACGTCCACGGCTACACCCCGGCGGAGACCCGCCGGCTGTCCGACCAGGCCGGCACGCTCGCCGACCTGCTGCACGGCGGCACCACCTACCCGCCCGGCAGTCGCGTGCTGGAGGCGGGCTGCGGAGTGGGCGCGCAGACCGTTCAGCTGGTCACGCGAAGCCCCGGCATCGACCTGGTCTCGATCGACATCTCCGAAGCATCACTCGCCCAGGCCAAGGCCCAGGTCGCCGAACACGCGCCCGACGCGACGGTCGACTGGCGGCACGCGGACCTCTACGACCTTGCCGACTCGCCTGACGAGAAGTTCGACCACGTCTTCGTCTGCTTCGTCCTCGAGCACCTCCCCGACCCTGTTGGGGCGCTCGCCAGGCTCCGCGGGCTCCTCAATCCCGGCGGCACCATCACGGTGATCGAGGGCGACCACGAGTCCGCCTTCTTCCACCCTCGCAGCGCGCAGGCCCAAGCCGTCATCGACTGCCTCGTCGACCTGCAGGCTTCCGCGGGCGGCGACTCGCTGATCGGCCGCCGGCTCCAGCCGTTGCTCGAGCAGGCCGGGTACGACGACGTACAGGTCGGGCCGCGCACCGTGTACGCCGACCAGAACCTCCCGCACCTCGTCGACGGCTTCACCCGCAAGACCTTCATCGCGATGGTCGAGTCCGTCCGCGACCGCGCGATCGCCGCCGGCCTGCGCACCGAGGCCGAGTGGGCCGCGGGCATCCGCGACCTCGAGAAGTCCGCCGGGCCCGGCGGCACCTTCCACTACACGTTCTTCAAAGGAGTGGGCAGGACATGATCGCCTTCCTCGTCCTGATCGGATCGATCTGCTGGGCCCTCAGTCGCAACCGCCGCAGGCAGCTCCGGCCCACGATCGGCGGCCGCACCGACCGCGATCTGCAACGGCTCGTCGCCGATCTCAGGGCATGTTCATGAACGCCTGGTAAACAATGGGTATGGCACCGACCGAGCAGCTCGAGATCGAAACGAAGTACGACGTCGACACGAGCGCGATCCTGCCGGCGCTGCACGAACTGCCTGGGGTCGCGAGTGTCGCGCAACCTGTTGAGCTCCAGTTGGAGGCGGTGTACTACGACACCGCTGCACTCGACCTGGCCGCTCATAAGGTGACGCTTCGCCGACGGACCGGCGGCGAGGACGACGGGTGGCACGTGAAGTTCCCGGGGTCGTCCGGTGGACGGCTCGAGGTGCGGTACCCGCTCGGCCGGTCGGTGCGCACCGTGCCGATCGCGGTCGTCCGTATGGTCCGGGTGCATGTCCGCGACCAGCAGCTGGCGCCGGTCGTGACGCTGCAGACCCGGCGCATCGTCCATCGGCTGCTCGACGCGGACGGCGGTGTCCTCGCGGAGCTCGCCGACGACCATGTGACTGCGACCGTTGCGGGTGGTGAGCCGGAGAGTTGGCGGGAGTGGGAGGTCGAGCTGGTCGACGGTGACGACCTGCTGCTCGAGGACGCGGGTGAGTTGGTGAAGGCCGCGGGCGCGCGTCCGGCGAGCGGTCCGAGCAAGCTGGCGCGGGCGCTCGGCGACCGAGTCCCGGCGTACGACGAATGGACCCTGCCGAAGAAGCCGCGGACGTCGGACCTGTTCCGCGCGTACGCCGGCGCGCAGGTGCGGGCGATCCGCGAACGGGACCCCGAGGTACGGCGGGACGTCCCGGACTCGATCCACAAGTTCCGGGTCGCGACGCGGCGGCTGCGGTCGGCGCTGGCGACGTACCGTCCGGTGATCGATCGCGCGGTCGGCGACCCGCTGCGGGCCGAGTTGAAGTGGCTGGCCGGTGAGCTCGGCGTTGCCCGGGACGCGGAGGTGCAGCGCGAGCACTTCGCGGCCGAGGTCGCGGAGCAGCCGGTCGAGCTGGTGATGGGACGCGTCGCGGGGCGGATCGACGACCATCTGCGGCGGGTCTACAAGGACGGGCGCGCGGGGGCGCTGGCCGCGTTGGAGAGTCCGCGGTACTTCAGGCTGCTGGATGCTTTGGACGAGCTGGTCGCGAAGCCGCCCGTGACGGGGGACGACCGGAAGGCGAGCAAGCAGATCGGCGAGCTCCTCGAACACGACTACCGGCGGATGCGCAAGGCAGTACGTCGTTCGCAGCAGGCCGACACGGTGGCGGAGCAGGACCACGAGCTGCACGAAGTACGCAAGTCGTCGAAGCGCCTGCGGTACGCCGCGGAGTCCGCCGTACCCGTCCTCTCCGACGAAGCCGCCGACCTGGCCGCCCGCGCCGAGCAGGTCCAGGAGATCCTCGGCGAACACCAGGACTCGGTCGTCTCCCGCGACCTCCTCCACCACCTCGCCCTGGAGGTCTACGCCGAAGGCGGCAACCCCTTCACCTACGGCCGCCTCCACGCCACCGAAGAATCCCGAGGCAACACCTCCCGAGAAGCCTTCTACAAACTCTGGCCCACCCTCAAATTCCACTGAGCGTTCCGGAAAGAGGCTGGACGTGCGAGACGGACCCGGTGCAGGGGCCGGGTCCGTCTCGTGGGGCGGGGGTGGGGCTGCCAGGCAGGACCGCGTCGGATCAGCAGGACCTGCCTGACAGGTCTTTAGTGTTTCACCGCCTTCTCGGCGCCGGCGCCGGTGAGGGAGCGGACCTCCATTTCGGCGAAGCGGTCGACGTCGACCTGTTCCTTGCTGGTGATCGTGCCGAGCCAGCCGAGCAGGAACGCCAGCGGGATCGAGACGATGCCGGGGTTGTCCAGCGGGAACAGGTGGAAGTCGATGCCGGTGTCGGTGATCATCGACAGGCTCTTGCCGGTCTTCGCGTCGACCTTGCCGGAGACGACCGGGCTGAAGATGATCAGGATGATCGTCGAGGCCAGACCGCCGTAGATGCTCCACAGGGCGCCGCGGGTGTTGAAGCGCCGCCAGAACAGGGAGTACAGGATCGTCGGCAGGTTCGCACTCGCCGCGACCGCGAACGCGAGGGCCACCAGGAACGCGATGTTCTGCCCGTTCGCGAAGATGCCGCCGATGATCGCGACGATGCCGATCACGACCGCGGTGTACCGCGCGACCCGGACCTCGCCGTCGCCGCTGATCTGGCCCTTCTTGATGATCTGGCCGTAGATGTCGTGCGCGAACGACGTACTCGCGGTGATCGTCAGACCGGCGACCACGGCCAGGATCGTCGCGAACGCGACTGCCGAGATCACGCCGAGCAGTACCTCACCACCGAGCTCGAAGGCGAGCAGTGGAGCGGCCGAGTTGGCTTTTCCGGGTGCGGCCTTGATGGCGTCCGGTCCGACGATCGCGGCAGCGCCGTACCCGAGGACCAGCGTGAACAGGTAGAAGATGCCGATGATCCAGATCGCCCAGCTGACGCTGCGCCGCGCCTCCTTGGAGTCCGGCACCGTGTAGAACCGCATCAGCACGTGCGGCAGGCCGGCGGTGCCGAGCACCAGGGCGATCGCGAGCGAGATGAAGTCCAGCTTGGTGACACCGGTGACGCCGTACTGGAGTCCCGGGCTGAGCAGCTTCTCTCCGGCTGCCGGGCTCTTGTCGACGGCCGCACCGAGCAGGCC
Source organism: uncultured Actinomycetota bacterium (assembly GCA_963822475.1). Lineage (GTDB taxonomy): Bacteria > Actinomycetota > Actinomycetes > Propionibacteriales > Kribbellaceae > Kribbella. Next base: position 246,655 of record CAWGHT010000003.1, on the reverse strand, counting down.
GGACAGGTTGAAGCTGTACTTCGCCAGCACCCAGATCGTCATGATTCCGGCGCCGATGACCAGCAGCACGGCTTTGACGATCTGCACCCAGGTGGTGCCCTTCATGCCGCCGACCAGGACGTAGGTGATCATCAGGATGCCGACCACCGCGATCACGAGGCTCTGCCCGGCCCGGTTGCTGATCCCGAGCAGCAGGGCGACGAGACCGCCGGCGCCTGCCATCTGCGCCAGCAGGTAGAAGAAGCAGACGCCCAGGGTCGAGATCGCGGCCGCCATCCGGACCGGCCGCTGCTTGAGCCGGAACGACAGTACGTCGGCCATCGTGAAGCGGCCGGTGTTCCGGAGCAGCTCGGCGACGAGCAGCAGCGCGACCAGCCAGGCCACCAGGAAGCCGATGGAGTACAGGAAGCCGTCGTACCCGTTCAGCGCGATCGCGCCGGCGATGCCGAGGAACGACGCGGCGGACAGGTAGTCGCCGGCGATCGCGATGCCGTTCTGCGGGCCGGTGAACGACCGGCCGCCGGCGTAGAAGTCGGCCGCGGTCTTGTTGTTCCGCGACGCCCGGAACACGATCGCGAGCGTGGCCAGCACGAACAGCGCGAAGATGACGATGTTGACGGTCGGGTTACCGATGTCCGTTGCCATCGGCACCATGAGCGGGGCGGTCACTGCGGTTCTCCCTCGATCTGGTGACGCAGCTTCTCGGCGTCCGGGTCGATCCGGCGGTCCGCCCAGCGGACGTAGATCATCGTGATCGCGAAAGTCGACACGAACTGCCCGAGGCCGAACAGCAGGGCCACGGTGATGTTGCCGCCGACCTTGTGCGACATGAAGCCGTGCGCGTAGTCGGCGAGCAGGACGTAGACGAAGTACCAGACCAGGAACAGCGCGGTCATCGGGAACACGAAGCGCCGGAACCGGCGACGCAGCTCGGAGAAGTCCGGTGACAACTGGACATCCCGGTACGTCGTCAGGTCGCGATCGCCAATGTCACTCATCGCGAGACCTCCAAGGAGGGGATAGTGCCGGGCGGTGTGGAGCCGGCGAAGGGTGCTGGCTCGTACTGTGGCGCGGGTCACGGCCCTCCCGACAGCACCGGCGCGCACCGGTCGCTCAGCGGAGCACACCAGTCGCTCGGTGGATCACTCAGTTGCGGTGAGCGGTAGGAATCACGAGACGAACGGTCACCGGGACGGCAAGCCTCGATCCACATCGACCGCTTCCGGGGTGTGCAGCCGGACCATGCTCCGGGCGGTTCCGGCCGGGATGCGGTCCGGGGTGACCTTCGAGACCACGATGACGGTGAGGAACGCGAGCGGCATCGTCCATGCGGCCGGCTGGCCGATCGAGCGCCTGCGGCCAGCCGCCCTGCGGCGCGCCGGACACGTTCACGAGCGCTGCCGCACTGGCCGCGATCCCACCGACGACCAGGCCGGCCGCGGCGCCGGTCGTCGACATCCGCCGCCACCAGATCCCCAGCACCAGCAGGGGACAGAACGTCGACGCGGCCAGCGCGAACGCGAGTCCCACGGTGTCCGCGAGGCTCAGCGCCCCGGTGACCGTGAACGCCAGGTACGGCACGATCATCGCGATCAACGCCGCGATCCGGAAGCTGTTCACCGCGACATAGTCACCACCGGTCCACCGGTGCAGCCGGCTCCGCAACAGGTCCTGGTCGATCACGCCGGCGATCGCGACGGTCAGCCCCGACGACGTCGACAGGAACGCCGCGAACGCGCCCGCCGCGACCAGTGCACCGAGCAGATCCCCTGTAGTACCAGGGAAAACCCGGCCGGGCAGCTCGAGTACGACGGTGTCCCCGCCGGCGCCGACGAGGTCGGGCGCGAACGTCCGCCCGAGTACGGCGTACATCGGTGGGAAGAGGTAGAACAGTCCGAGCAGTGCCAGTACGACGACCGTGGTACGCCGGGCCGCGCGGCCGTCGGGGTTCGTGTAGAAGCGGACCAGAACGTGCGGGAGCCCCATCGTCCCGAAACAAAGGGCCAGGAGCAACGAATAGGTCGCGTACAACGGGTGGTCTCGACCACCCGCGCGGGACAGCGGCTCGGCCCATTCGGCGGCCGCTCCGTGCAACGAGTCGAGGACGCCGACCGGCTGGTGCCAGACGAGCAGGATGACGAAGATCGGTGTCGCGAGCGCGGTCAGCTTGAGCCAGTACTGGAAGGCCTGGACGAACGTGATCGACCGCATCCCGCCCGCGGCAACGTTGATCACCACGATCACCGCGACGATCATCGCGCCCACCTGCGGCGGCGCGCCCGTGACGGTCTGGACCGCGAGGCCGGCGCCGTGCAGTTGCGGCAGGAGGTAGAGCGTCCCGATGCCGACCACGAGCCCGGCGCAGATCCTACGTACGACGGGGGACTCGAAGCGGGTCTCGGCGAAGTCGGGCAGCGTGTACGCACCGGACCGGCGCAGGGGAGCGGCGACCAGGACCAGCAGCATCAGGTAGCCGACGGTGTAGCCGACCGAGAACCACAGCATGTCGGCGCCGTTCACCAGCACCAGGCCGGCGACGCCGAGGAACGACGCCGCGGACAGGTACTCGCCGCTGATCGCCGACGCGTTCCAGCGTGGGGTGACCGCGCGGCTGGCGACGTAGAAGTCACTGGTGGTCCGCGAGATCCGCAGGCCGAACAGCCCGATCCCGATCGTTGCCACGACCACCAATCCGATCGCGGACAAGCTGAGCGCCGGCGACACTTAGTGCCTCCCGGCGGGGATGGTTTGGCGCTTGCGGCGCCCAGGCACGCACCTCGCGGCACTTGAGGACCATCCACGATGCTCCGCATCGAGGACGCTCCTCAAGCACCCCGATGCACGCACCTGACCACCGCAATCACTCAAACCCTCCCCGCCGGCAGGCACTTACTGCCGCCCCACGAACTCGGTGAACTCTGCTTCGATCCGCTCGGCGTTCCGGACGTAGATGCGCGCGGCGACGTACACGACCGGGTACACCAGGATGCCGAGGATCACCCAGGGCAGCGGCAGGCCCAGTACGGACAGCGTGCGGGTTGGAGGAACCAGCCAGAACAGCAGCGGGATGCTGCCGAGCACGAGCACCACGCTGCCGATGACGGCCAACGTGAGCCGTAGCTGGGACTGGATGAGCGACTGCATGTACACCTGGCCGAGGCGGGTCTGCTCGTCGATCTCGCGCGCACCGGTGGGCAGGATCGGACGCCGGGCCGCGCTCGTCCGCGGGCTGGTGACGCGGACCCGGCGTGGTCCGTCTGGCGTACTCATGTCATCTCAGCGACGTGGAACGGACCAGGAGGTCGCGGAGCTCGCGCGTGTGCCTGCGGCTGACCGGGAGCCAGTCGTCACCGACCCTGACCGCGCAGCGGCCACCGTCCACCCGCATCTCGTCCACGTGCTGCAGCGCGACCAGGGTGCTCCGGTGGATCCGGGTGAAGCCGGCGTCCCGCCAGCGTTCCTCCAGCGTGCTGAGCGGGATGCGGACCAGGTGCGAGTTCTGGCCGGTGTGCAGGCGGGCGTAGTCGCCCTGTGCTTCGACGTACCGGACCGTGGAGCGCTGGACGAACCTGGTGACACCGGCGAGCTCCACCGCGATCACCTCGTCGTCCGTCTCCTCTGATGACGGCAGTGCGGGCGGTGCTCCTTGGGTGACCACGCGCTGGATCGCCTGGGACAGGCGTTCCGGCCGGACCGGTTTCATCACGTAGTCGGTGGCCTCCAGTTCGAACGCCGCCACCGCGTGCTCGTCGTACGCCGTGACGAAGACGATCTGCGGGCGGCTGGCGAACTTGGACAGCACCTTGGCCAGGTCGATGCCGTCCAGCCCGGGCATCTTGATGTCGCAGAACACCACGTCCAGGTCGCTGGCCTGCAGGATCTTCAGCGCGTCCGGCCCGTTGGAAGCCGTCCGGATCTCGCCGATCCGGGGGTCCTGGCTCAGCAGGTACACCAGTTCGGCCAGGGCAGGCTCCTCGTCGTCCGCAACGAGCGCGCGCAGTGGAGAGTCGGCCATAAGCCGAACACTACGGCGACGCATGCACTCCTGAGGAGTATTTGGGGATCCGGAACGTCACCTTGGTTCCGGCGTCCACGGCGGTCTCCACGACCAGGCCGTACGTGTCGCCGTACACCTGCCGCAGCCGGGCGTCGACGTTGCCGAGGCCCACCGAGTCGCTGCCCGACCCGCCGGACAGGGCCGCCCTGATCACCTCCGGGTCGCTGCCGGCGCCGTCGTCCTCGACGCTGATCTCCGCCTCGTTGATCTGGTCGCGCGCGCGGATCGTGATGTTGCCGACCCCCGTCGTACCCTCCAGACCGTGGCGTACGGCGTTCTCCACCAGGGGCTGGACGACCAGGAACGGGATGACGACCGGGAGCACCTCAGGAGCGATCTGCAGCGACACCTTGAGCCGGTCACCGAAGCGGGCCTGCTCCAGCACCAGGTAGCGCTCCACGTTGCGCAGCTCGTCCGCCAGGGTGGTGAACTCGCCGCCACGCCGCAGGGCGTAGCGGGAGAAGTCAGCGAACTCCAGGAGCAGCTCACGCGCCCGCTCCGGGTCAGTGCGTACGAACGACGCTATGGCCGCAAGAGCGTTGTAAATGAAGTGCGGGCTGATCTGGGCGCGTAGTGCGCGCAGCTCCGCCTCCATGGCCCGGGTGCGCTCCTTGTTGAGCTCTGCGAGCTCTACCTGACCAGAGACCCACCTGGCGACCTCCTCGGTCGCTCTGACGAGTGCTGCGGAGGTGTTGTTGCTGTACGCGACCAGTACGGCGACTACGCGCTCCTCGGTGACGATCGGTGCGACGACCGCCGTACGGATCGGGCATTGCGGGTCGCCGCAGGCCACGTCGTGCGCGCCGAGTACCGCCGTACGGCCGGAGCGGAGTGTCGTCGCGGCGAGGTCCTTGGCGTCGCGACGGTGGTTGCTCTCGTACGGGCCGCCTACGCCGTCCCACGCCAGTACGCCGGAGGAGTCGCAGATCGCGATGGCCGCCGTACCTAGGAGGTCCCTCAAGTGGCGGCTGGCCTTGCCGGCCGCGGCAGGTGTCAGGCCCTCGCGCAGGTGCGGGCTGGCCAACGAGGCCGTATGCAGGGTCGCATACGTCGCCTTGTCGGCCGGAGTCCCGAAATGCTTCCGCCGCCGCGCGAACACCCCCTGACGGTAACCGCTCAGCCCTCCGCGCGCGGCCTGAACGCCTCCAGCGCCTCCGTGTCGGAGTAGTTGTGCAGCAGGTACTCCGCGACCCACTCCGCACGACCCGGGTACGTCGACTCGCTCTCGATCCGGGCTGCGGCTTTGGTCGCGTCAAGCGGTGCACGCCGCAGTTGTACGCCGTCCTCGGTCAGCAGCGCCCAACTCGGACCGGGAGCGCCGTACGACATTCCGACGCTGCCGGCGTTCACCACCAGCCGCCGATCGACCTGCCGGGCGAACGGCATGTGCGTGTGCCCGCAGACCACCGTCCTGACCTCGTCCGGCAGCCCCGCGAACACCTGCGCCCACCGGGAGATCGGGCTGTCCACCAGCACCATCTCCTCGTCGTCGCGCGGGGTGGCGTGGCAGAACAGCACGTCCCCGATCGTCACCGTCGTAGGCAGTCCGGCCAGCAGCTCGACCTGGTCCGGCCGCAACTGCTCCGCAGCCCAAGGACTCACCGGATCCGGCGGCTTGGCGTCGTACGTCCCCCGAGCCATTTCCACCAGCTCCCGGTCCGCGTTGCCGCGCACCCACACCACCCGCTCGCCCAGCCCCGTCAACAGATCCAGCGTCTCCACCGGCTGCGGCCCACTGGCGATGTCCCCAGCGAGCACGATCAGGTCGGCATCCTGCGCAGCTGCCAGCACCGCCTCCAGCGCAGGCAGCACGCCATGAATGTCAGCCAGAACGGCAACCGTCGTCATGCCCGTAGTCTGCCGCGAAAACCCTTGTGGTGAAGGGACATCTGCTCAGGGCAGATCACCGGGCGAAATCGATCTGCTTGGCGGCAACGATCCCGGTCGCGCGTTCACACGCCGCGGTGGCGAGGGAACACCGGACGACGGTGCTCTTCGTGTTCGGATCCTGACCGCCGCCGGCCACCACCGCGACCATGAGGAGGTGCTGTTCGTCCTCTGCGACAGCTTCGTAGAAACAGCCACTCCACTGGTGCTGTACGGCGCCTGTGCGCGAGTCCAGCGCGGTGATGATGTTGCTGCAGTAGCTGTCGCCGTACGCCGGCGTACCGATCGCAACGTCGCCATCGGGGGTGAAGCCGGTGACTCGGTAGTCGCAGGTCTTGAATCGCTTCTTGCCGGTGGCGATCTCGATGACGGTGGAGCAGCCGTCGCCGCTGCTGTTCGCAGGCAGTGCGGACGCCAGGCGGCCGTCCTGCGAGACAGCCATCGCGTCTCCGGCGACTGTCTTCACCAGAACGGCCTTTGATGCGCCCGGAGTCCAGGAGTACAGCCTCAACGTCGTCTCGGCGCCCTTGACGGAAGCCTTGTAGTAGATCGTGTCCTTCGTGTAGGCGAGCACAAAGATGCTCTGGACATCCGGGAGCTCCAGGGACTTCTCCGAGGCGCCGTCGTCCGCGTAGAGCGTTGCGCCGTACGTCTGCTGTCCGACGACCACTGCTGGGGTGGTCGCGTACGCGACAGCCGACTGGTCCGCCGTCCCGGCGAGGGTCATGACATGCGGCGTACGGCGAACCACTGCACCGGTGGAGCTGACCTTGAGCAAATCGCCGCCGGAGGTCGTCGCGAGGACACTGGTGCCCAGGCGGGCGACCTCCATGAGGCTGCCGCTGCTCGGGACCTTCAGCTCCCGCCCGTCGCCGAGCACCGTGCGGTCGAAGCGATAGGCCAGCTGCGGATCCCGGCCCTGCGTCAGCTTGGCGGCCTCGAGGGCGACCGGACCGGAGGGGATCTGGGGTGTCGTCGACGCAGACCTCGGCGGGAGCGACGGCTTGGGTGTCGGGGTCTGTGTGGGCACTACGACCGGGGCCGTCTTGAGCACCCGGGTCGGCGGCGTGGGTGACGGCGTAGGGCTCGTGGCGCCGTCAAGTGGTGCGGCGACGGTTGAGGAGGCTGTCTTGGGACCCTGGCGGTAGGCGAGGCCTCCGCCGGCAGCGACAGCAGCCACAGCCGTGACCGCCACGACAGCGATCAGACGGCCGATGCCTTGCCGCACCGGCGGAGGCGTCACGTCAGGCGCCGATCAGCAGTTGGCCCTTGGCCAGCGGAGTAGCGAGCTCGCAAGCGCCGGTGGAGATGGTGCAGCGGACGATAGACGCCGGAGTCTCGTCGCCGGTGTCGGCGAGCAGCAGGATGTGCTGGTCGTCCTCGGGCACCGCCTGCCGGAACACACCGGACCACTCGTGCAGCAGGGTGCCGTTTTTCGCCGACAGCACCGCCGCGATGCCGTCGCCGTACCCGTCCTGGTACTTCGACCCTGCGATGACTGTGGCGCCGTCCGGCGTGAAGCCGGTGATCATGTAGTCGCAGGTGCGCCACAGCCGCTTGCCGGCCGGGACGGTGAGGAGGCTGCTGCAGCTGCTCTGGTCCGCCAGTGTGGTCAGCGAACCCGCCGTACCTGACCCAGACACCGCCAACGCCTTCGGGATGCTCTTGAGCAGGGTGGGCTTCGACTCGCCGGGCGTCCATTCGTACAGCGCGGAGGGCCCGTCCTGGGTGGTGGAGGCGTCGAAGTAGACCTTGCCGCCGACGTACGCCTCGAGCGTGGTGTTCCAGATATCCGGGACGGTGATCTTCTGGACGCCCTGCGCCTCGGCCTGCTCGGCGTAGATGGTCGCACCGGCGGTCTGCTCACCGGTGTCCTTCAGCTTCGTGCCCGAGTACGCCGCGGCGCTGCCGTCGTCCGTGGTGACGATCTGGGTGACGTCCGGCGTCCGTTGGGCGACGTTGCCTTCGCTGTCGAGGGTCAGCATCTCGTTGCCGAAGCCCTTGGTGACCACGGCGAGCGACTGGTTGCCCAGCCGTGCGACCTCCTGGATGTCGGTGGTGCCGGGGATCTTGACGTCCTCGCCGGCGCCGCCGCGGATCGTCCGGCCGCTCAGGTACGTGATCTGCGGGGTCCGGCCCGTGGTGAGCTTCTTCAGGTCGATCTTGGTCTTGATCGGGCCGGACGGGGTGCTCTTGACCGGGCTCGACGGCTTCAGGGTCGACGGCGTCGCGGTCGGCTTGGCGGTGGTGGTGCTCTTCGTCGGGGTGCTTGCCGCCGACGACGGGGAGCTGGACAGCGGGGCCGCGTCGGCTTCCGCGTTGGCCTGGGGGCCCTGGCGCCACGCGAGGGCTCCGCCGCCCGTGACGGCGGCGACGGCGACAGCTGCGACGAGGGCGACCAGGCGGCCGTTCTGCACTCGCATCGGCGATCTCCTCCAACGATTCATGGTCAGGTCACGGTGACGGACCGTGCGGCGGACCACGGCCGGGGCGGGAGATCAGCATCCCGCTGTCGCAGATGTGACGCCGGAAAATACCGCTTTGTTCACTCCAGCGAACGGGTCGCAGATCGGATCGAGCATAATTACGCCATGGACCAGCCACCGCGGATCGGCCGGTACTCCCTGGTCCGCCGGGTGGGTGCCGGTGGTTTCGCGACGGTTTGGCTGGCCCGTGACGAGCAACTGGACGCCGAGGTCGCGGTCAAGATCCTCTCCGAGAACTGGGTCGAGGACGAGGACGTCCGCCGCCGGTTCCTGGCCGAGGGCCGGTTCCTGCGCAAGGTCGACTCGCTGTACGTCGTCGGCGTGCACGACATCGGCGAGGCCGACGACGGCCGCCCGTTCATGGTCCTCACCTACGCCGACGGCGGCACGCTCGCGGACCGGATCAAGGCCGGCCCGCTCGAGTTCGGCGAGGCGGTCCGGATCATCACGCAGGTCGGCCGCGGCCTCAAGCACCTGCACGCCCGCGGCGTCCTGCACCGCGACGTGAAACCGGCCAACGTCCTGTTCCGCACCGATCCGAACGGCGACCGCGCGATGCTGTCCGACCTCGGTCTGGGCAAGTCGCTCGCCGAGGTCTCCCGCATCACGATGCCCGGCGGCACCCCGGCGTACGTCGCTCCCGAACAGGTGATGGGCGAACGCCTGGACCACCGCGCCGACCTGTACTCGCTCGGTGCGGTCGCGTACGCCGCCTTCACCGGCCAGGCGCCGCACGGTGTGGCCAGCCTCGGTGCGGTGATGCAGATCGAGGCACCACCGCCCTCGATGACCACACTGCGCGAAGACGTGACAGATGCGGTCGATGTCGTCGTACGGCGTGCTCTCGAGCCGGACCGGGACAAACGCTGGCCGGACCTCGACAGCTTCCTCAACGCGCTGCGCGAGGCGCACACCACGGGCAAGATCCCGGCGGGGCTGGTGCCGGCCGCAGAGATGCCCACACCAAGCTCCACGACCGCTCCGGTCGACCAGGCAACCGCACTGGCCACCGCCGGCCAGTCCACCGTGGCTGCGAAGCCCGAGCGTGGCAGGCGGGCAGGTGTCTTCACAGCACTCGCTGCGGTGGTGCTGGCAGCAGGCGGCGGGTACGGCGGCTACCAGTACGTGCTGACGCGTCCAGTGAAGGTGGAAAACGGTGGGCTGTCTGTAAAGGTCCCGCGCCAGTGGGGCGAGCAGGCGACCGGCGACAAGTCGCTGGTGGTCAGCACGAACACGTCAACGTGGCAGACCGACCCAGACACCGAAGGCGTCTACGTAGGCCTGATGAACGCCACTCAACTGCCGACGAGTGCCCCCGCTCCGCCTGGGTGCAGCGCGGCTGACCCGGAGACGTCCGGGGGTGTCGTCACCTTCAGGTTCAGCTGCAACAACGTGCCAACCGTGCTGGAGCAGTACAAGAAGGTGAACGACACCACTCTCCTCCGGGTCCAGGTACGCGACGACAACGCGAAAAGTCGGCAAGCGGTAGTGGACTCGGCGACGTACTCGTCCTAGGGAACCAGGGACGTCAGGGACGAGATGGTCGCCTTGTGCATGCGGGGGATGACGTTCAGCGTGGCGGGATCCGGCGCGTAGAGGTATGACCCCGACTCGTAGACCAGGTACGCGGTGCCGTTGTACTCCGTGATGCCCTCGGTCATGCTCGGGGCGCGGAAGCAGCTCAGCGCCGCCGCGTCCAGGTCCTTCTGACCGCGCTTCACCACGTAGATGTTGCTGCGGTTCCCCCGCCCGTACGACGTGCTGTAGATGAAGTGGTTGGCGGTGACGGTCAGCCCCTGCGTCTTCGTCGGGATCTCCCAGGCGCCGGCCAGTGTGGTCAGCGTGCCGTCGTCCGCGATCTTGTACTCGTACATGGTCCCGCGGCCGGTCTCGTTGAACGTCCCGGAGAACAACGAGTCCCCGTAGCTCCCCATGAACGACGATCCGGCGACGTCACGCGCCGTACCGACCTGTCCGAGGTACGGCGTACCGGCGGCCTTCAACGCGTCGCGCAACTCCGTCAGCCGGTACTTGCGGATGCTGCTGCCCTGGCCGGACACGAACGCCCAGCCCTTGCTCACGGTGATCCCACCGACGTGGGACTCGGCGATCGCGACCACACCGACCGTCGAGCCGGTGGACGGATCGATGCCGTAGATCTGCGAGTCGGCGCCTGCGCGGTACGCCGCGATCAGGATCAGGTTCTTGCCGGAGCCGTCCCAGTTGTACCAAGTACCGGCGCCTTGCGGGGTGTGCGTGCTGAGGTTGGGGATGGTCGCGCTGTTGCTGAACCGGGCGTCGTACTTGTAGGACGCCGACGGGCCGTCGTAGAACGTCGAGTCGCCGCTGGTCGAGGTGTCGCAACTGATCGCGGCGTGCGCAGGCAGCGTGCTCGTGAGAGCGGCGGCTGTCGTGATGAAGGCGGTCGAGATGGCAAGAATGCGCATGGTGACCTCCGGAGGTTGGGCGGAAACCTACGAGATTTTCAGAGTAAATCGGCAATGAGTTACGCGCGAGGGTTCACCGGGCGTCAGCTCCGCGAACGGACGCCGTACGGTTGTCGCATGAGCGATCTGTCAGCGGCGATCGACCGCGTTCTGCCCAGCGTCCGTGCCGACCTCGAGGACCTCATCCGGATCCCGTCGGTCAGTTACGAACCGGCCCGCGCGGCCGACGTCCAGCGGTCCGCGGAGGCGACCGCGGCGTTGTTCGAGGCCGAGGGCTTCACGGTGAAGATCGTCCGGGCCGGTGAGGGCGCGCCCGCGGTCATCGCCAAGAAGGCCGCGCCGGCCGGCAAGCCGACGGTGCTGCTCTACGCGCACCACGATGTCCAGCCGACCGGGGCGGTCGAGCAGTGGACGTCGGACCCGTTCGAGCCGACCGAGCGGGGCGACCGGCTGTACGGGCGGGGCGCGGCCGACGACAAGGCCGGGATCGCCGCGCATCTGGCCGCCGTACGGGCCTTCGGCAACGATCTGCCGGTGGGTGTGACGGTGTTCGTCGAGGGCGAGGAGGAGATCGGTTCGCCGACCCTGCTGCAGCTGCTGGACGAGTACTCCGACGAGCTCGCCGCCGACGCGATCGTGATCGCGGACTCGGGCAACTGGGATGTCGGCCGCCCGGCGCTGACCGTGTCGCTGCGCGGTCTGGTCGAGGCGTACGTCGAGGTGCGGACGCTCGATCATGCGGTCCATTCCGGTTTGTTCGGTGGGCCGATCCCGGACGCGCTGTCGTCGTTGTGCCGGTTGCTCGCGACCCTGCACGACGACAAGGGCGACGTCGCGGTGGACGGGCTGCACGCCTCCCGGGCGGCCGATGTGGAGTACCCGGAGGACCGGCTGAGGGCCGAGTCGAGCGTGCTGGACTCCGTTCGGCTGACCGGCTCGGGTTCGCTCGTCGACCGGTTGTGGACCCGGCCGGCGATCGCCGTACTGGGGATCGACGCGCCGTCCGTGGCGGAGGCCAGCAACACGCTCGTGCCGGTCGCGCGCGCCAAGGTGAGCCTGCGGGTCGCGCCCGGCGACGACGCGATCAAGGCGAGCGCGGCGCTGAAGGCGCACCTCGAGAACCACGCGCCGTGGGGTGCGCAGGTCACCGTGACCGAGGGCCAGAACGGTCAGCCGTGCAGCGTGAACGCCCGCGGCGCCGGGTACGAAGCGGCCCGGGCGGCGTTCAAGACTGCCTGGGGTGTCGAGCCGATCGACATGGGAATGGGCGGGTCGATCCCGTTCATCGCGGAGTTCCAGCAGACCTTCCCGCAGGCCTCGATCCTGGTCACCGGCGTGGAAGATCCGGACACCCGCGCCCACGGCATCGACGAGGGTCTGCACCTCGCGGAGTTCACCAAGGTCTGCCTCGCCGAGGCCCTCCTGCTTCAGAACCTGGCAAACCAGGCGTGACCGGGCTTTTCGGCGACCCAGTGTTTGGCATAGGTTTCGGCGAGTGAAGATCGCAGTCGTACGGGAGACCAGACCGGCGGAGCGCCGGGTCGCGCTGGTGCCGGAACAAGTCGCGAAACTGATCGAGCTCGGGTACGAGGTCGCGGTCGAGCCGGCCGCCGGTGAACGCGCACTGTTCTCCGACGACCAGTACCGGGATGCCGGCGCCGAAGTGGCCTGGGGTGCCGACCACGCCGCGACCATCGTGGCGTCGGTGCAGCCGCTCGAACGCGAGCGCCTGCAACGGTTGCACGCCGGTACGGCGCTGATGTCGTTCCTGCCGACGAACCCGCCAGACGTGGTCCGGACCGCAACCCGGGCCAAGCTGACCGTGTTCGCGATGGAGCTGATCCCGCGGATCTCCCGGGCCCAGTCGATGGACGCGCTGTCGTCACAGGCGCTCGTCGCCGGGTACCGGGCCGCGATCGTCGCCGCCGAACGGCTGCCGCGATTCTTCCCGCTGAACATGACCGCGGCCGGCACCGTCCCGCCGGCCCAGGTCCTCGTTCTCGGCGCCGGCGTGGCCGGCCTGCAGGCGATCGCGACCGCGAAACGACTCGGAGCGGTCGTCAAGGCGTACGACGTACGTACTGCCGCCGCGGAGGAGATCGCGTCGATGGGCGCCGTACCGATCGAGCTCGAGCTCGGCACGCTCGACGGACCCGGTGGATACGCCCGCGAGATGACCCCGGAGCGCGCGCAGCTCCAGCGTGAACTGCTCGCGCCGTACGTCGCCGCCGCGGACGCCCTCATCACGACGGCCGCCGTACCGGGCCGGACCGCGCCGATGCTGGTGACGCGGCAGATGGTCGAGCAGATGAAGCCTGGTTCGGTCGTGGTCGACCTCGCCTCGGAGCAGGGCGGCAACGTCGAAGGATCCGTCGCCGGGACCGAGCTGACGATCGGCGACGCACTGGTCTGGGGCGGGGCGAACGTACCGTCGCAGATGGCCGGGCCCGCCTCGCGCCTCTACGGCCAGAACGTCGCGAACCTGATCCGGCTGATGACCCGGAACGCCGCCTTCGACCCCGACTTCGACGACGAGATCGTCCGCGGCTGCTGCGTCACCCACGACGGCTCCGTACTCCACGAGCCCACCCGAGAGCTCTTGAAGGGCCAGGCATGACGGAATCCATCGCGCTGCTGACGATCTTCGTCCTCGCGGCGTTCGTCGGGGTCGAGGTGATCAGCAAGGTCTCCTCGACGCTGCACACCCCGCTGATGTCGGGGGCGAACGCCATTCACGGCGTCATCCTGGTCGGCGCCATCATCGTCACCGGCGCGGCCGACTCCGTGATCGTGGTGATCGTCGGGCTGCTGGCCGTCGTACTGGCGACGGTCAACATGGTCGGCGGGTTCGTCGTCACCGACCGGATGCTCGAGATGTTCAGAGGTCCGGGGGCTCGCAAGAAGGAGCTGCACAAGTGATCCCCACCTGGGCCCAGATCGGCTATCTGGTCTCCGCGGTCTGCTTCATCGTCGCGCTGAAGGCGCTGTCGTCGCCGCGGAGCGCGCGCACCGGCAACCTGATCGGCGCCGCCGGGGCGGTTCTCGCGGTGATCATCACGTTCGCGGCCTACAAGCCCGACCACTTGGTACCGATCCTGATCGCGCTGGCGATCGGCACCGTCGGCGGTGTGATCGGGTCGCGGCGGGTGCAGATGACCCAGATGCCGCAACTCGTTGCCTTGTTCAACGGCGTCGGCGGTGGCGCGGCCGCGCTGGTCGCCCTGGTCGAGCTCGGCGACGTACCCTCCGACGCGACCGTCGCGGCGATCGCCACGGCGTTCACGATCCTGGTCGGCGCGATCAGCTTCTCCGGCTCGGTGGTGACGTTCGCCAAGCTGCAGGAACTGATGACGACCCGTCCGGTCACGTTCCCGGGTCTGCCCGTGCTCTTCGTCGCCTCGCTGCTGGGCGGCATCGCGCTCGCGGCCTGGCTCGTGTCGGATCCGCGGGTGTGGGTCGGCGTACTGCTCTGCCTCATCGGTCTCGCGATCGGCGTGATGCTGGTGCTGCCGGTAGGTGGTGCCGACGTACCGATCGTGATCTCGTTGCTGAACGCCTTCACCGGCCTCACGGTCGCCGCGGGCGGTTACGTTCTCGGGAACACGCTGCTGCTAGTCGCAGGCACGCTCGTCGGCGCCGCCGGTACCTTGCTGACCAAGCTGATGGCGGACGCGATGGGACGGTCCGTCTTCAACATCCTGTTCGGTGCGGTCCGTGGCGGATCGACGCTCGGCGCCGGTACGGTGTCCGACCGGCCGGTCATCTCGGCGGGACCGGAGGACGTCGCGATCCTGCTCGGGTACGCGAACAAGGTCATCATCGTGCCCGGGTACGGTCTCGCCGTCGCGCAGGCTCAGCACACGCTCCGCGACCTCGTCGAGGAACTGCAGGGCCGCGGCGTCAAGGTCGACTACGCCATCCACCCCGTCGCCGGTCGCATGCCCGGCCACATGAACGTGCTGCTCGCCGAGGCCCAGGTCCCGTACGAACAGCTGCGCGAGATGGACGACATCAACGGCGACTTCAAGACGACGGACGTGGTCCTGGTCGTCGGCGCCAACGACGTGGTCAACCCCGCCGCTCGCAACACTCCATCGGCCCCGATCTACGGCATGCCTATCCTGAACGCCGACGAGGCCCAGCGAGTCATCTTCCTCAAACGCTCCATGCGCCCCGGCTTCGCGGGAATCGAGAACGAACTCCTCTACGACCCCCGAACCACCCTCCTCTTCGGCGACGCCCGAGACTCCCTCACCAAACTCCTCACCGCCCTCAAAACGGTCTAGACCCACACCAAACACAACGGCCGTCGGCACCCACACAAGTGGCGCCGACGGCCGACCTGTTTCCGGTAACTATTCGGCACCTACCGACAGAAAGTTTCCGCAAAGCAGCCGCGCGAGCAAGTTTCCGCAAAAGGGCTGTGCGAGCAAGTTTCCGCAAAGCGGCCGCGCGAGCAAGTTTCCGCAAAAGGGCTGTGGGAGCAGGTGGCCGCCCCCGGCCAACGACCTCCCCCGGCCAGCGCCGACCGTTGCCCGCGCCGCGTTCGCTCTGTTTGACTCCCGTACCGAGAGGTCGGGCGGCGCACCCATTCCTCTCGCCCTTCCCGCCCCACAGAGGAGAACCCTTTGACCCGCCGCACCAAGCCCCTTTCCCGAGCCTGGGACTGGGGCTAATCCACCCACCCCCGCTGCGCCGCCCGAACCCCCAGTTCAAACCGCCCCGAAGCCCCCACCTGCTCACCCAACTTGGCAGCAATCCGCCGCACAGTCCGCAACGAAACGCCAAGCTTTCGTCCCACCTGCTCGTCCGTCGCACCCTGCACCAGCAGACGAAGGAACTCCGTCTCCTGCGCCGTAAGATCGGCCTCCTTGTGCGGCGGGGACTCAACCACAGGTCGCGCGCGTTGCCAGTAGTGCTCGTACAGGTCAATGGCGATGCGAAGGACGGCCTTGCTGTGGTGGACCATCGCCCCGACCGGATTGTTGTCCGGGTCGATCCCCACAACAACTGCCTCGCCATCGAAAATGATCATCTTCAACGGAACCGATGGCACGACCCGGACCTTCGCTCCGTATTCCCCGATGAAGTCGATGTACTCGCGATATCCACGGACCTTCAGTTGCGATTCGACGATGAGATAGCGAGCCTCGACCCCGCGTTGCAGATGCCGGATATCTCCTGATTCTGCCGGCGGCCGTGACGGTATCGGGTCCGGTTGAAACATCGCCCACATGGATTTCGCCGGTGCAAAATGCTGCATCCGTTGGTACGCTCGCTCGCCTTCGAGCACTTCCACCCCGCCCGCATTCTTCTGGACGATGATGTCGGCGTAGTCCGCAACAAATTGAGCGGCCGCAGTTCTGTCTGCGTTCAACTCTCCGGTGAGTTTGTCGATCTCTTGCTGGCGACGGCTGGAAAGAATGTCGAATGCTGCTCGCGGATCGAGGGGGTACTCCTCGCCCACGATGTTCCAGCGCGGCACGAGTAGCCCGAGCTCTCGAAGTTGGCTGAGTCTCGCTTCGACTTCGCTGTGAGACATCTCGACGATGGCAGCGAGCTCACCGGTATGCGCAGCGCGAATCAGCTCCGGCCGTTGCAGCAATGCCTGGTAGACCGCGAGGCCCTGTTCGGTCAGCCCCAGCGACTCGAACAACCGGACTACACCCAGCCGCGCTTTGCGGCTGCTACGCCGAGTTCGAAGCGGCTGGCGGCGTCTAGGCGTTCGGAGAGGTTGGCGGTGATGCGACGGGCGGTGCGGAGGGAGATGCCGAGGAGGCGGGCAACCTGCTCGTCCTTGGCGCCTCCGGCAAGCAAACGCAGTACCTCGGCCTCGTGCGGCGTGAGCGGCGTCTCGTCGTCACGGTCGTCGGCGTCGAACATCTCGGTTGCGCGGGACCAGTAGGCGTCGAAGAGGGCGAGGGCAACGGAGACCACAGCCGGGGTGCGGTGGATGACCGCGCCGGCGGTCGGGCTCTCCGGGTCCATCGGCATAACCGCAATCTCCCGGTCGAAGAGAAGAAGCCGCATCGGCAGTGTCGGGGTCGCTCGGACCTCCCCGCCGAGCCTGTGGATGGTCTCGGCGTACTCGACCGCCAGTTTTGAGGCGGTCATGCTCTGGAGGTACACGGTTTTCATCTTGATGCCGCGTCCCAGGAGCTCGAAGTCAGGCGAGCGCTCGGCCCTCGGGACTGCGTCGTCGAAATGCGCCGGCACCAGGCCCCAGGACGTCTCCTTGGTCTTTAGCGCGAGCTCCTCGATCCGACGCGAGGCGTTGGCGCGGCCTTTGAGTACTTCGACGTCCCCGCTGCTGCGCGATGTCAGTAATTCGTTGTACTGCTCTGCGATGACCTCGGCGGAGGCTTCGGCTTCTTTCAGCTCGCCGAGCGCCTTGTTCAGCTCGGTCCGCCGCCGTTCGGCCAGGCCGGTTAGCCCGACGCGAGGGTGGACTGCGTGCTCGCCTTCCGGGTTGGTCCAGGTCGGGACCAGAAGCTCCAGCCTTCGGAGCTGGTCCATCAGTTCTTGGACTTCGGCCGTGGAGCGATCTACTAGCGCCGCAATCTGCTCGGGCGTACTGTCTGGGTGGCTGAGAAGGGCGTGATAGACCGCAAAAGTGGCTTCGTCCACCCCCAGCGGCTCCAGCACGATCCTTCTCCTCCAGAAACTTGTCGGAACCGACCATATACAGAGTGCGTCGACATTGAGCACCCAATGGTGGTTTCGGATTATTTCTGAAGGGACGATACGTGATCAAGAAGCTGCTGACTGTAGTCGGCGTTGCGTTGCTTCTCTTCGCGGCCACGCCTACGGTTTCCTTCGCGGGGCCTGGCAGCGACCCCGACTGCATCGGTCACATCTGCTGGTAGGACGCTGGTTAGCCGCCGTCGTCGCGTCCCGTAGACTGCTGGTGTGGCTCGTGGCGATGGTCGGCTTACTCATGAACTCGACCCGCAGGATCTGGGTCCGCAGGACGCTTGTGGCGTCTTCGGGGTCTGGGCGCCGGGGGAAGAGGTTGCCAAACTCACCTACTTCGGGCTCTATGCCTTGCAGCACCGGGGGCAGGAGTCGGCCGGGATCGCGGTCAGTAACGGGAGTCAGATTCTCGTCTACAAGGACATGGGTCTGGTCAGCCAGGCGTTCGACGAGGCGACTCTCGCCTCGCTCCGCGGGCATATCGCGATCGGCCACTGCCGGTACTCGACGACCGGCTCCAGTGTCTGGGCCAACGCGCAGCCGACGTTCCGGTCTACCGCGACAGGGTCGATCGCGCTCGGCCACAACGGCAACCTGACCAACACCAGCGAGCTCGCGGCGAGCCTGAACGGCGAAGGTGACCTGGACCTCGGTCTCGACGCCGACGTCGACCACGCGAAGGCGAACGCCAAGCACGGTGCGTCGAGCGACACCGACATCCTCACCTCGATGCTCGCCGGGTATCCGGACCTGACCATCGAGCAGGCGGCCGCGAAGATCCTCCCGAAGGTCAAGGGCGCGTTCAGCCTGGTCTTCATGGACGAGAACACGCTGTACGGCGCCCGCGACCCGCAGGGCATCCGCCCGCTGGTGCTCGGCCGGCTGGAGCGTGGCTGGGTGATCGCCAGCGAGACCGCCGCCCTGGACATCGTCGGCGCGAGCTTCATCCGCGAGGTCGAGCCCGGCGAGATCGTCGCGATCGACGCCGAAGGGCTCCGCTCGACCAAGTTCGCCGAGCCGGACCCGAAGGGCTGCCTGTTCGAGTTCGTCTACCTCGCTCGCCCGGACACCCAGATCTCCGGCCAGCGAATCCACTCCACCCGGGTCGAGATCGGCCGCCGGCTGGCGCGCGAGCACCCCGCGGACGCCGACCTGGTCATCGCCACCCCGGAGTCCGGCGTACCGGGCGCGATCGGGTACGCCGAAGAATCCGGCATCCCGTACGGGTCGGGTCTGGTCAAGAACGCGTACGTCGGCCGCACCTTCATCCAGCCGAGCCAGACGATCCGCCAGCTCGGCATCCGCCTGAAGCTGAACCCGCTGCGCGAGGTGATCGAGGGCAAGCGCCTGGTTGTGGTGGACGACACGATCGTCCGCGGCAACACCCAGCGCGCCGTGATCCGGATGCTCCGCGAGGCCGGTGCGAAGGAGATCCACGTCCGGATCACCGCGCCGCCGGTGAAGTGGCCGTGCTTCTACGGCATCGACTTCGCGAGCCGCGCCGAACTGATCGCGAACGGCCTGAACACCGAGGAGATCTGCCGCTCGCTCGGCGCCGACTCGCTCGGTTACATCAGCCTGGACGTCCTGGTCGAAGCCACCACCGTGCCGAAGGAGCGACTCTGCCGGGCCTGCTTCGACGGGGTCTACCCGGTCGCGCTGCCGGACCCGGAGCACCTCGGCAAGCACCTGCTCGAGCTGCCGGTGGCCACCGACGTCGACGGCCTGGCCACGGTCTCCGGCGGTGCCGGCGCCGCGGACGCGCTCAGCCGCCCGTAACACCCCTTAGGGAGAACAGAACGTGAGTCAAGGCGCGAGTTACGCCGCTGCCGGGGTCGACATCGAGGCCGGTGACCGGGCTGTCGAGCTGATGAAGGAGTGGGTGGCGAAGGCGACCCGCCCCGAGGTGGTCGGCGGGCTCGGCGGTTTCGCCGGGTTGTTCGACGCCACCGCGCTGACGGCGTACCGGCGGCCGCTGCTGGCGACGTCGACGGACGGGATCGGGACCAAGGTCGCGATCGCGCAGAAGCTGGACAAGCACGACACGATCGGGTTCGACCTGGTCGGGATGGTCGTCGACGACCTGGTCGTGTGCGGCGCCGAGCCGTTGTTCATGACCGACTACATCTGCACCGGCAAGGTGGTGCCGGAGACGATCGCGCAGATCGTGAAGGGCATCGCGGAGGCGTGTGTCGAGGCCGGTACGGCGCTCGTCGGCGGCGAGACCGCGGAACACCCCGGGCTGCTGAAGCCGGACGAGTACGACGTGGCGGGCGCGGCGACCGGTGTGGTCGAGGCCGACGAGGTGCTCGGCGCGGAGCGGGTGCGCGCAGGGGACGTCGTACTGGCGATGGCGTCGTCGGGACTGCACTCCAACGGGTACAGCCTGGTGCGGCACGTGTTCTTCGACCGCGCGAAGTGGGACCTGGACCGGGTCGTGCCCGAGCTGGGGACGACGCTCGGTGAGGTGCTGCTGACGCCGACGCGCGTGTACGCCAAGCACTGCCTGGAGCTGATCCAGGAGCTGAACGGCGGCGACGAGAAGCCTCTGCACGCGATGTCGCACATCACCGGTGGCGGGTTCGCCGCGAACCTGGCGCGGGTCATCCCGGACGAGTTGTCCGTGCGGATCGACCGCTCGACGTGGACGCCGGCACCGATCTTCGGGCTCGTCGGGCTACTCGGCGACGTCGCGCTCCCGGAGCTCGAGAAGACGCTGAACATGGGCGCCGGCATGGTCGCCGTACTGGACCCGTCGTCGGCCGACGCCGCGATCCAGGCGCTGGCGGCACGCGACATCCCCGCCTGGGTGTGCGGCGAGGTCACCGCGACCCCGAGCGGCACGGTCACCCTCGAGGGAACCTACGCCAAGTAGGTCAGCTGACCACCTGCGAGCGGTTCCGCAGCCCAGCCGTCCGACGCCTCGGGCGGCTGGATCGCTGGTCCCGTCACAGGTGGTGCTGGTGTGATGGAACGTCGGCGCACGGAGAACCGCCCAGCCACCCTCGAGGGCGCCTGAGCAGCTCAGCCGGGCTGATGTTGCTTACCGACGGGGGTGGTAGTCGTCGGCGTCGTCACCGTCGCCGTCGTTGTCACCGTTTGCAGAACGATCGCCACCCTGGTCACCGGACAGCTCACGCTTGAGCTGGTCCAAGTCGGTGTCCCAGGTGCGGTACTTCAGGTCGCGTGCGACCTTCGTCTGCTTGGCCTTTGCACGGCCGCGCCCCATAGCGTCGACCCCCTCGCACAAGTCAACCGGGTACGCTGCGTGGCGCCCACGGATCAGTCGTCAGTAATCGTGGTTCAAGGATACCCGGAGCGGCGGATCGACACACGCACCGCCCCCTGGCCGAACCCCCGAGAGGTCCGATCACCGCGTCGGCGAGGCGGGCCGGTCCCCTCAAACCAGCCCGCCCCACCGCCTTCGCCCCCGTTACTTGACCTCGCGACGTGAGCTTGCCCACAGTCCGAGGACGGTCGGAAGAACGATCCAGACGCCCACCGCGACCAGGGTCTCGGGCACCATCCCGTGCAGATCACGCTCCGCGATCCGGCCGAGCGCGCCGAACACGTCCAACCAGTTCGCGTTGTCCTTGAACAGCGCCGGCCCGGCCAGCGACCAGGCGGTCGGCGCGATGAAGTACGCCAGGATCGCGACCGCGGTCTGCGGGATGACGGCACCGAAGGCGGCGCCCATCACGACGTTCAGCGCGACGGTCAGGTAGGCCCCGGCGAGCTGCCCGCCGAGTCCGGCGTACGACGCGGCGTGGTCGGTGATCCCACCGGCGAGGGCGGTGCTCGCCAGCGCCAGCGCGACGACCGCGGTCATCACGACCACGCTCAGCACGACGGCCGAGACGAACTTGGCCAGCTGCACCCGGACCCGGCGCGGCGACAGCGTGAACGTGGTCAGCGCGGTCCGCTGGGTCCACTCCGACGTCATCGCCATCACGCCGATCACCGGCAGCAGCAGCATCACGCCGGTGGACGCGGCGCCGAGGAACCCGTCGAAGCCGGCGTCGCCCTTCGGCATGTGCGTGATCTGCCAGGCCAGCGCGGCGAGCGCGATCAGCAGGATCGCGGCGATCAGGACCCGGCCGCTGCGGGTGTTGACGGACTTGCGGAGCTCGATGGTGACGAGCTTCAGGAAGGACTGACCGCGCGCGGGCGGGAGGCTGGTCGCCACCTCGCTCCGGTGCTTGGCGGTTGTCGCGGGCGCGACGTCGGTCACGGTGGTCATGAAAGTCTCCAGAGAAGTTCGAGGTGATCAGGCGGCTGCGGCGACGGGCGTGGTCAGCTGGAAGAACAGGTCCTCCAGGCCGGCGCCGTCGCTCTGGCGGAGTTCGAGAAGGATCTGACCGGCAGCGGCGGCGGCGCGCCCGACCTGCTCGGCGGTGGCGTCGACGCGTAGCGCGCCGTCGTGCAGCGGCTCGAGGTTCAGGCCGGCCGCGGTCAGGGCCTCGTTCAGGCCGATCGGGTCGAGGCCGCGGACGAGCGTGCCGGAACCGGCCAGCAGCTCCTCCAGCGATCCGTTGGCGACGATCCGGCCGCCGCCGATGACGACCAGCCGGTCGACGGTCGCCTGCACCTCGCCCAGCAGGTGGCTGGACAGGATCACCGTGCCGCCGCGGGACGCGAAGTCCTGCAGCAGGCCGCGCATCCAGCGGATGCCTTCCGGGTCCATCCCGTTCGCGGGCTCGTCGAGGATCAGTACGGCGGGGTCGCCGAGCAGCGCGCTGGCGATCCCGAGCCGCTGCCGCATACCGAGCGAGTACTGACCGACGCGGCGCTTCGCGGCGTGACCGAGTCCGACCGCGTCGAGCATCTCGTCGGCGCGCGTCTTCGGCACGCCGAGCAGGCTCGCGTTCAGCAGCAGCGTCTCGCGGCCGGTGCGGCCCGGGTGCTGCGCGGCGGCGTCCAGCATGACCCCGACGACACGGCCCGGGTTCGGCAGGTCGGCGTACCGCTTGCCGGTGATGGTCGCGGTGCCGGAGGTCGGCGGCGTCAGCCCGGTGAGCATCCGCAGCGTGGTCGACTTGCCGGCGCCGTTCGGGCCGAGGAAGCCGGTGATGCTGCCGGGCTGCACGGTGAACGACACGTCCTGGACAGCCGTGGTGCTGCCGTAGCGCTTGGTCAGGTTCTCGACGGTGATCATGACAACGAGTCAACCGTCAGCGACCCCGGTCGCACATCGGACGAGCGGCTGCTGTCACCCCCTACGAAAGTCGTCCGATCGGCTCCGGAACCCACCCGGAAGGGGGACGTGATCGCGTCGACCGTCGAACTACAGTGACGGAATGCGACGGTTGCGCCGGTGGTACGCCTGGTGGGTCAGGCATGCCCCGCGCCTGCGCGACTTCCTGTACGTCGCCTTCAGCCTGCTGACGATCGTCCTGCAGGCCGCCTCCGGCGCCGGCGGCTGGAGCCCCAAGGACTGGTACACGCTGGGCGCCGGCATCGTCGCCTCGGTCGCGCTGCTCTGGCGCCGGCGGTTCCCGGTGACCGTCACTGCGGTCACCGTTGTCGCGATGCTGACCGGGTCGGTCTTCGTCCCGATGGGTCTCGCCCTGCTGACGCTGGCGATCCGCCGCCGCGACATCGCCCTGGCGATCCTCGGCCTGGCCGGGTACGCCGCCTACGTGCTGAACAGCTGGGGCACCGAGAACCAGATCTGGGTGTCGATCTTCACCGGACCGTTCCTGGTCGGCACCTGGATCGCCGTCGGTGCGTACGTCGGGGCGCGCCGCGACCTGATGGCGTCGCTGCGGGACCGCGCCGAGCGCGCCGAGGCCGAACGCGAACTGCGCAGCGAGCAGGCCCGGCTGGGCGAGCGCGCCCGGATCGCGCAGGAGATGCACGACGTCCTCGCGCACAAGGTCTCGCTGATCGCCCTGCACGCGGGAGGTCTCGAGGTGAACCCGTCCGTCGGCCCGGACAAGGTCGAGGGCTCGGCCCGGCTGATCCGCGAGACCGCGCGGCAGGCGATGGAGGACCTCCGCGAGGTCCTCGGCGTACTGCGGACCGACATCAGCGTCGACGGCGCGGACCTGACGCCCGTCCCGAAGGCCGCGGACCTCGAGCGGCTCATCATGGCCTCGCGAGACGCCGGAGTCGCCGTGGGGTACGACGTCTCGCTGCCGGACGACGTACCGGTGTCTGTCGGGCGGACTGTGTATCGCCTGGTGCAGGAGTCGCTGACCAACGTGCACAAGCACGCGCGCGCCGCCGCGACCGACGTACAGGTCCATGGCGCACGGGGTGAAGGCGTGACGGTCAGGGTGACGAACGTCCGGCCGGTGGCTGCTGGTTCACTGCTGCCTGGTGCCGGTGCGGGTCTGGTCGGTCTGCGGGAGCGGGTGCAGCTGGTCGGCGGCCGGCTCTGGACCGGACCGACGACGGAAGGCGGCTGGCGGGTGGAAGCCTGGTTGCCCTGGGCAGACGGCCGCGAGCAGGTATCGGACCAGGTCGAGGCGTTGCGCGGAGACGCGCTGTTGTACGGAGAAGAAGGAGAACGATGACCCGGCTGCTGATCGTGGACGACGAGGCGCTGGTGCGGGCCGGGCTGAAGATGATCCTCGAGTCCGACCCCGAGCTCGAGGTCGTCGCCGAGGCCGAGGACGGCGCGGACGCGGCGAGGATGGTCAAGGAGCACCGGCCGGACGTGGTCCTGATGGACATCCGGATGCCGCGGCTGGACGGGCTGGCCGCCACCCGGGAGGTGCAGGCGCTGCCGGATCCGCCGAAGATCGTCGTACTGACGACGTTCGACCTCGACGACTACGTGTTCCGGGCGTTGCAGGCCGGGGCCAGCGGGTTCCTGCTCAAGGACACGCCGCCGCGGGAGCTGGTGCAGGCGATCAAGGTGGTGGCGGCCGGGGACGCGATGCTGTCGCCGGCGGTGACCCGGCGGCTGATCGGGCACTTCGCGGGGGATCCACGCGCCGACCGGAAGCGGACCGCGCAGGAGCGGATCAGCAAGCTGACCGAGCGCGAGCGGGAGGTGCTGGTCGCAGTCGGCCGCGGCCTGCAGAACGCCGACATCGGCCGGAAGCTCTTCATGAGCGAGGCCACTGTCAAAGCGCACGTCTCCCGCGCCCTCGTGAAGCTCGACGCGACCAATCGCGTCCAGGTCGCGATCCTGGCCTACGAAGCCGGTCTCCTCGACGACTGAACCGTCACCGGACGACGGCAAAAGGAAACCGGCCCGATCCGTCGGAGGGGTGGGGGCGACGGTTCGGGCCGGTTTCGGAAGTCAGCGTGCCTGGGGGGATAGGACGCTGACGACCGGCGGCGCCCAATGGGGGGAAGGACGCCGGCCGGTCAGGACTCAGACGCGGCCGAAGGCCACGCTGCTGGTCCAGATCTTCGCCTTCCGGACAGGGGTGCCCGGCTTCGAGGAGTGCCACAGCATGTTGCCGCCGGCGTAGATGCCGACGTGGTACACACCGCCGCCACCGTTGCGGAAGAACACGAGGTCACCCGGCTTGGCGGCCTTGCGGCTGATGTGCTTGGTCGCGCTGTACTGCTGGCGCGACGTACGCGGCAGCTTCTTGCCGGCCTTCTTGTACACGTAGCCGGTGTAGCCGGAGCAGTCGAAGCCGCGGGTCGTCGTGCCGCCGTAGCGGTACGGCGTGCCCTTGAGCTTGGCCGCCTCGCGGAGCACCTTGGCGCGGAACGTGGTGGTGCCGCTGCTGGCGCCGTACTTGCCGTAGAGCACCTTGTGCTTCGCGGCCCAAGTCAGCCGGCCCCAGGTCTTCTTGTCCATGTACCCGGTGGCCTTCAGGCCCCAGGAGGTCTGGAACTTCTTCAGGACCCGGACGGTGCTGGTGCCGAAGTAGCCGTCCGGACCCAGGTGCAGGGCCCGCTGGACGAACTTCACGGTCGGGCCGCTGTCGCGGAACCGGAGGAGCGGCTTGCTCGGGATGCTCCAGTACCCACGCGGCGTCGTCGTCGCGGTGGCGGAGGTGGTCGCCGCAGAAGCAGCGGGGGTGGTGCTGACGGTCAGAGCGGCTCCACCGCCTACCGCCAGGCCGACCGTCAGAACGGCGGCGGCAGCCCGGGGAGTTCCCGGACGGGTGGTGGACCTACGGTGCTTCGCCAGAGTCCGGCCGGTAGGCCGGTTCGTACTGGATTCAGCGGTCTGGCTGACGGCGCGCAGAAGCGACGTCCGTCGGGCAGTGACGGGCATGGTTGTCTCCCGACGCCTGTGAAGTTAGCTGTCGGGTTCGGGCTGGGATTCATAGCCCGGTCCGCTCCCGCGGACTTCACCCCAGGGTCTCGGCCACTCACGGTCGAGACCCAACTTCATGGGTCCCCCACCCCTGCCATGTAGTTCGAGGGGAGCACATGGGCCCTGGCAGGGCTCGGCGTTGACCCGTGTGCAGTTCGTGTTGTTTACCGAACCGCCGACGACTGTATAACAGAATGATCACGACGCAAACCCTCAGATCGACAGAGTCGCTCCCAAAAGGCTCTGAGGGGGCCGTTGACGGGTCAGCAAGCCGTAGTGAACACCAGGTGTCCTGAGCGCGTCTGAGCGGGGCAGAGGCGGCAAATGAGGACTTCGGTGTGGCCTCGGTCACATTCCATGGTGGCTTTCTGTGACAACGGGCACAGAGGGTGGTCAGGGCACCCTAAAGCTCTTGCGTCTTCAGCTATTTCCGAGCAGCTCGTGGAAGCGCTCCAGCCCTACGTTCCCGCCTGACAGCACCACTCCGACGCGCTCCGGCAGCCCGTGGATCCGTCCGGCCAGCAACGCGGCCAGTGCGCTCGCCCCGCTCGGCTCCAGCACGATCTTCAGCCGCTCGAACGCGAACGCCATCGCCTCCAGGATCTCCGCGTCGCTGACCAGCTCGAACGACTCCACCAGCCGCTGGTTCACCGCGAACGTGAGCTCGCCCGGCGTCGAGATCGCCTGCCCGTCAGCGATCGTGCGCGGTATGGCGATCTCCACCCGCTCGCCCGCCGCCAGCGACCGGGCGTGGTCGTCACCCGCGGCCGGCTCGACGCCGATCATCCGGATCCCGGGCGTCATCATCGTCGCCGCGGTCGCGCAACCTGCCATCAGCCCGCCGCCGCCGACCGGAACGAGTAGTGCGCCGAGGTGCCCGACCTCCTCGATCAGCTCGAGCGCCACCGTCCCCTGCCCGGCCATCACGTCGTAGTGGTCGTACGGCGGAATCAACGTCCGCCCGCGCTCGGTCGCCAGCTCCTGGGCCAGTGCGGTCCGGTCCTGCGTGTACCGGTCGTACGTCACCACCTCGGCGCCGTACCCACGGGTCGCGGCCAGCTTCGTCGGCGGGGCGTCCTCGGGCATCAGGATCACCGCCGTGGTCCCGGCGAGGCGTGCCGCCAGCGCGACGGCCTGCGCGTGATTGCCCGACGAGTACGCCGCCACTCCCGCCGCGAGCTGCTCCGGGGTGAGGCGGCTGATCGCGTTGTACGCCCCGCGGAACTTGAAGGCGCCGATCCGCTGGAAGTTCTCCGCCTTGAGGAACACCTGCGCCCCGACGCGCTCGTCCAGCGTCCGCGACGTGAGGACCGGCGTACGGTGTGCGACCCCGGCGAGGCGATCGGCGGCGGCCCGGACATCTGTGAGACTCAGCACGGTCATGGGGCCTCCCGGTCTGGACTGAGGAGTGGAGGGAGCGGAGCGACTGGAGCGACGAGGGAAGGCCGGGAGTTACAGCCCCATGACCCGCCGCGCCGGAGGCGTGGCATCAATACCGTCATGGAAAGAAGTTAGGGCATGTCAAGGTACGTCGGCCCGCTCCGTACTGATGGATGAGAGGCGCCCACCAACGGGGGCCGCATGCGAAGGAGACATCGTGAAGTACCTACTGGTCCTGAACGTCAACCCCGACGTGCTCGCCGCGCTGACCGAGGAGGAGCAGCAGGCCATCGGCAGCGGTCACCAGAAGTTCATGGACACCATCAAGGCGTCGGGCGAGTTCCACAGCACGGTCGCGTTGCAGCAGCCGGCCGACTCCGCGGTGGTCAAGGTCCGCGACGGGCTCCCGGCCGTGACCGACGGGCCGTTCGTGGAGTCGAAGGAGTTCCTCGGCGGCTACTACCTGGTCGACGTGGCCTCCCGGGAGCGCGCCTGCGAGCTGGCCGCGATGATCCCGGACGCGAGCATCGAGGGCCTCGGTGTCGAGGTCCGCGGGGTCGAGTTCGCCGACGGTCTCTGAGACGACGAAGGAGGGTTTCTCCACCGGATCGTGGAGAAACCCTCCTTGTTTTCAAGGGTTCTACAAGGTGTGCAGAGGTTTCAGTCGGTCTGGTCGTCGACCTTCGCGTCGGCCGCGTTCTTCTTGATCGACTCGATGCCGTTCTCGGCCGCGGCCTTGGTCTTGTAGCTCTCGCTGCTGGTCGCGATCACCTCGCCGTTGCCGGCCTTCAGACGAAACCGGAACTCGCCGGACTTGTCCTTGTACAGCTCGAACTTCCCCGCCATCGGTATACCTCCATAGAGAGTGGTATCGCTCCGCTTCGGAGCGTAGTCCTCTCCGACCGTCTCCGCCGCGCTCACACGCCCTAGGTTCTGGCGACGCCGCGGATGCCGGCGACGACGAGTTCGAGGCCGAGGTCGTAGTACCGGTCGCGGGACGACGGGCAGACCAGCGCGCCCGCCGCGGACGTGATCAGGGGGTAGCGCTCGGGTGACAAGGCGCCGAGCGAGGCGCGCTTCTGCCGCAGCGACGCCTCACGGGCCTCGGGGTCGCTCACCTCGCGGACGATCGGGTCGGTGGTGACCAGCGCGATCAGTGAGCAGATCGACTGCCGGCCGACCTCGGCTGCGTCGTCGGTGGAGAATCCGCCCTCGATCAGCAGCCCCAGCGCCCGCTCGGCCAGTTCGAGTCCGGACTCGGCGACGAGGATGCGGGACAGCGTCAGATCTGCCAGCCGCGGGTGCGCGCGCAGTGCGGTCACGAACGCGCCCAGCAGCGCCTGGAGCTGCACGTCCCACGGCTCGTCGGTCGGCTCCGGGAGTACGACGTCCGCGAGCAAGCGGTCGCCCAGCGCCGCGAGCAGGTCGTCCTTGTCCTTGAAGTGCCGGTACAGCGCCATCGGCGTGACGTCGTGCTGCGCGGCCAGCTTCCGGAACGAGACCGCGGCCGGTCCCTCGTCGTCGGCGATGGTCAGTGCCGTGTCGACGACCTTCTCCGGATCGAGGCGGCGCGAGGTCTCTTTGGTGATCACGTTGACAAGTCTACACCGTACACCTACCGTCTACTCCGTAAGCTTACGCCGTATACATACGGTGTAGACAAACCCTGTGACCGAATGAGGTACGGCGATGCGACGCAATCCTTGGGCCACCCTGGCGGTGCTGGCTCTCGCGCAGTTCATCGTGGTGCTGGACGTGACGATCGTGAACGTCGCGCTGCCCCACATCCAGGCGGACCTGAACTTCTCCGCCGACTCCCTGCAGTGGGTGATCAACGCGTACACGCTGCTCTTCGGCGGCTTCCTGCTCCTCGGCGGGCGGATGGCCGACCTGCTCGGGCCGCGCCGGGTGTTCACCGGCGGCCTGCTGCTGTTCGGCCTCACCTCGCTGATCGCGGGGCTGTCCAACTCACCCGAATTCCTGATCGGGGCCCGGGCCGTCCAGGGCCTCGGCGGTGCGCTGCTGTCACCGGCCGCGCTGGCGATCCTGACCATGACCTTCGCGCACGGTCGCGAACGCAACATCGCGATGGGCGTCTGGGGCGGTCTGGCCGGCCTCGGCGGAACGCTCGGTGTCGTCGCAGGCGGCGTACTCGTCGACTCGCTGAGCTGGCAGTGGGTGTTCTTCGTGAACGTGCCGATCGTGCTCGCACTGGTCGCGCTCATCCCGGTGTTCGTCCCCGACGTACGGCACGCGACAGGCCGCCGTACCTTCGACACGCTCGGGGCGGTGCTCGGCACGACCGGCTTGATGGCAGTCGTGTACGGCGTGGTGCGGTCGGAGCCGTCCGGATGGGGATCGTTCGAGGTCGTCGGCGTACTGACCGCGGGTGTCGTCCTGCTGGTGGCCTTCGTCCTGGTCGAGAGGCGGTCGGCCGCTCCGCTCGTCCCGTTGCGGTTGTTCCGGTCGCGGGCGTTGAGTGTGTCCGGCGCATCGCTGGCGTTGAACGGCGCCGGGTTCCTGTCGATGTTCTTCCTGACGGCTATC
This sequence comes from uncultured Actinomycetota bacterium, assembly GCA_963822475.1. Classification (GTDB taxonomy): domain Bacteria; phylum Actinomycetota; class Actinomycetes; order Propionibacteriales; family Kribbellaceae; genus Kribbella. The sequence goes on along the minus strand of CAWGHT010000003.1, from coordinate 216,928 downwards.
TACCTGCAGCAGGTTCGTGGGGACAGTGCGCTGGATGCCGGCATCCACTTCCTGCCGATGGGCGGCGCGGCGATCGTCGGCGCGGTGCTCGCGTCGCAGTCGGTGCAGCGGTTCGGGACGCGGACGGTTCAGCTCGCCGGTGCGGTGCTCAGCGTCATCGGGCTGCTTCTGCTGTCGCAGGCGGACGCCACCGGTAGCTACACCTCGCAGTTGCTTCCCGGTCTGATCGTCTTCGGGTTCGGCATCATCGGCGTCGGCGTACCAGGTCAGATCAACGCGGTCTCCGAGGTCCGTCCCGCCGAGGCCGGCGCGGCGTCGGGTGTCGTCAACGCGATGTATCAGGTCGGCGGCGCGTTGGGGCTGGCGATCGTCACGACGCTCTCCATTACCCACACCACCAACGAGCTCACCCACGGCGCGACCCAGCTCCAGGCGCTCCAGGCAGGGTACGAGCGCGGCCTGCTCGCGGCTACCGCGTTCGCCGTCGCCAACGTCCTCCTGACCTTCGCCACGCCACAGCTCCAGCCCACGCCGGAGCAACTCGCAGAGGCCACCGCCGCAGCATAAGTTGCCTGCAGCAACGTCAGGGACCCCTGCTGAATTCAGGGGCTACCACTGAACAATTGAATGCGTTGACCGGTCGTCCGGCGGGTGAATCCCAGGGCGATCCCCGATGTTTGTGGTGCCCGCTGGCGGAAGGCTTGAGGCCATCGGAACACACAAGAGGAGATCGGGATGCTGGTGGCATTGGTGACGGCGGCGGTTGTCGGGTTGACGCCGGGAGTGGCTTCGCCGCTGCAGAAGGGGCTCGACGACGTGGTGGCGATCGGGGCCGTTGCTGAAGTGCGGGACGGCGGGACGGTGTGGCGGGGGAGCAGCGGGGTTGCGGAACTCGGGAGTTCACGGAAGGTCCCGGTCGCGGGGCGGTTCCGGATCGGGAGTATCACGAAGACGTTTGTCTCCACCGTCGTACTGCAACTCGTTGCCGAAAAGCGGATTCGGCTCGAGGACTCGGTAGAACGCTGGTTGCCGGGCGTCGTCCCGAACGGCGCGAACATCACAGTGCGGCAATTGCTCAACCACACCAGCGGTTTGTACGACTTCAAGGACACGTTGCCGATGCCACCGAGCGCGGAGTTCTACGCGCTGCGCTATCGCACCTGGACCGCATCCGAGCAGATCGAGCGGGCCCTCGCGAATCCGCCGGTGTTCGACACGCCGGGCTCGCAGTACGACTACTCGAACACCAATTACCTGCTGATCGGCGAGATCATCGAGAAGGCGACCGGCCGGACGTACGCCGAGGAAATCGAGCGCCGCCTGATCCGCCCGCTCGGGCTCCACGGTACGACGCTTCCCGGTACGTCGACGTACATCAAGGGACCGCACGCGCACGGCTACATCCCGAAGGACGGCGCGCAACTCGACTTCACCGAGATGAACCCGACGCTGTTCGGTGCCGGCGGCGACATGATCTCCACGACGCGCGACCTGAACCGCTTCTTCGCGGCCCTGCTCGGCGGGCAGCTGCTCCCGGCCCGGCTGCTCGACGCGATGAAGACGCCCGGTACCCCGGACGGGAAGTACGGCCTCGGCCTGTCGTGGCACGACACCACCTGCAAGGTCCGGGTGTACGGCAACGACGGCGACGCCCTCGCGTACCAGGCGTACTCGTTCTCCACGGAGGACACCCGGCGGCAGGTCACCATCGCCGTGACTCCGCACCTCCCGGACAACCCGGACAAGTCCGTCGACGCCTTCGTGGATCAGGCCATCTGTCGCTGAAACGGTCACCGGATGTGACATTGTCGGCGCGCCGGTTTGGTGCTCCGCGGTTTGGTGACGGGAGGAAACGGCGACACTGGTATGGATGCCTTGTTGCCATCTCCCGAAGGGGTCCGGGACCTTGGAACTCGCCATACTCGGTGCCGACGACTGGCCGATCGCCCGGGACGTCCGTCTCCGGGCACTCAAGGACTCGCCGTCGGCGTACATCGCCGACTACGAGGACGAGGTGACCGTCGGTGAGGACGGCTGGCGCGAACGTTTCACTCGCATGCAGTGGGCCGTGGCCCGGGACGAGACCCGGATCATCGGCCTGGCAAGCTCCGTCCGCGTCGCCGCCCGCCCGCCGTACGAACGCCACATCGAGTCGGTCTGGGTAGACCCCAGATATCGCCGCAACGGCGTACTCCGAGCGGTCCTCGGCCAACTGGGGGCAGTCGAACCCGACGTCACCGAGTGGCGCGTCTGGGTCCTGGACACCAACACGATCGCCCGCCAGGTGTACGAGCGACTGGGCTTCTACGCCACCGGAGAACGCCAGCTACTAGCAGACGGCTCCGGCCGGCGCGAAATTCGTCTCCGATTCGGTGCGTAGACCGTAGCCACAGGAGATCCATCTCGGCAGTTGGAGCTCGGCCAGTGCGTCCCGTTCTCTCCCGACCTGCGGGAAATGACTGAGCATCTTCTGCCAGCGACGCTCGTCCTCCTGCCAGTTCACGATGAAGTCCGCACACAGGTCCGGCGAGATGCCCTCCGCACACTCCTTGGCGATCTTCAGCGACTTCTTCGCGCCGCTGTAGTCGGACTCGCGGACCGACAGTTGGACTCGCGGAAGCGCCTCGATCGTCTCGGTGATCGTCCTGAGCCGGATGTCCTTGAAGTCCTGCCAGTACTTCGCCCGGGTGGCGATCGCCAGTTGCTCCTCGAAGCTCGAGCCTGATCGGCGCTCGAACGCGGCGTACAGCCCCTCGGCCAGCAGATCGCCGAACTCCTCCCGGGCCGCTCGTTGCGGATCCGCGAACGGCCGGTACTCCAGTTGGCTGACCTCACCGATCTTCATCAACGACCGCTCCGCCGCGTGCCGGGCGAAGAAGAACCAGTCCTCGTTGTAGACATCGGCGAAGAACGACAGGTCCGGGTGCTGCAGGTTGACGCCGAGGGTGGCGCCGCTGACGAAAACGTCCTGCTTGAAGTCTGCGAGCCGCCGAGCGTGGCAGACCACCGAGTTGTCGGGGAAGTACCGGCTGACCATCGACGCGACCGGGTGCCGGTCGAGATACCCGGCGAGACGCCGGACGTCGCGCGGGCTGAACCCCCTGATGTCGTCGTCGACGAACAGGATCTTGTTCCATCCACACATCCGGCCGAGCAGCAGACCGATGTTGCGCTTCGCGCTGAGATCGCTGGATCGGTTGGCCGAGGCTGCCTGGAAGTCCTTGCCCGAGGTCAGCGGCGCGTCGCACGGCGGCCGGTAGTTCTCGGGCACCTCGACGACGATCGCCTGTGCGCCCAAGGTCTTCTCCACGCGGCGCGCTACCTGCTCGACCTGCGCCTGCCGGCTGCACAGGATGACGAGCGGCACAGACAACGCGGCGGACAGGCTGATGACCTCCTGCATTGCGAAGGCCGGGCGCGCGGCCGGGACCACGATCGCGTCCAGCCGGGTGTTCGCAGAGGCTGCTACCGGCGCGGAGCCGTCACGGAGCAGTCCCGCGTGGGACTGGCCGTGCCTGATCTGACGGCTCATTCGCCATCCTCCTCGGGGGACCATTCGAAGAGGCGGTTCTCCGAGATTTCGAGATCGGGGGTGACGGCTTCGCCGTTGATCACCGGAACTCGCATCAGCAAGCCGTAGACGCCACCTGGAAACCTGCTGGCCAGGTAGGACTCGTTGCGTTCGCGGACCGCGTCGTCGGTCAGCATCCGGACCGCGCCGAGCACGCCGCGGCTGTAGACCCCATTGCAAATAGTGATGGTGCGGCTGTGATTGAAGGGATTAGGCAGCCGAGCGAACAGAGCGACGTCCTCGACGAGCTCTCTGGGCTTGTCGCCTTTCCATGCGTCCTGGGCTTGCTCCGCCTCGAGTTCGGCCTTGCTCGGGGCCTCGTCCTCCGCGCCTTTGCGCTCTTCCCAGATGGGCCGGTACTCACGGCCGTCGCGCGACTTGAAGATCTCGCCGTCCGCCAGATCCGGGACCGACAGTTGGCGGATCGGCAGGTTGTCGAGAACCCGCAGGAGCCGGTTGGTGACCCGGTTCCAGGCGATACCGCCGATCAGGATGAGATGGCCGGACAGATGGTCCGCGCTGACGTCGTCCGGGAGACGGTGCCGTACCCGGAGCTCCGGGTTGGAGGCACGCACGTGGCCCCACATCTCGATCAAGGCGTCGAGGTCGGCGTAGTTGTACAGCCGGGTGTGGTTCGGGTTGTCCTCGTCCGCGAGCACCGAGCGTCCCAGCTCCGGGACTTTCGGGCAGATGAGCGTGATCCGACCGGACTCGAAGTCGAAGGTGTACGAGCTGTTGGACGACGGTGAGCCTGTCTGCTGTTGACGGAGGTCGTCCCGCAGCCTGACCAACTCGCGGTGCAGGGCGTCGAAGCGCTCGCGCTCAGCCCCGCTCAGGTCCTGCTCTCGCGGCAGTCGATCGGGTACGTCGGACAGTGCGAAGAGCAGCGCATAGGACCGCAGCCGCTCTTCCGGGGGAAGCTTCGGGTTGGACTGGGACTCCCACGAGCTGATCGTGGCGACAGCGACGCGGGTCTCACCAGAGCTGAGGGCTCGCGACAGGTCTTTCTGGGTCAGTCGCTCGGATTCCCGTAGGTCCCGGAGTCGCCTGGCGAGTCGTACGGCCTCTGGAGAAGGGGCCACTCTCACTCCCGTAAATATGGTCGACCAACTTGCGGGTGCGGCGGATCGGCTGATCCTACACCCCGCTCTACCCGACTTCACCGAGCCCTGCTGTACTGCGCACCGCCGGGGGTCACCCGGCCGTCGTGCTGCTCTAGGGATGGGGCTCTCTTATACGGCTCGGATCGCCATTGCTCCTGACAAACTGGCGATTGACCGCAGTTACACCGTGGCTCTACCGTAATACTGAAGTCGACCTGAAGACAACTGAAACCACGCGACGCGCGGAGAATAGGAGATCCCAGGGATCCGGACGGGGTGTTCGTACCAACCTGAGCAGGTGCCCGATGCGCAGATCATCAGCCACACCGACGGTCGCGGCAGGCGATCTCGAGGCGATCGGCGCATTGGAGTCGGGGAACTGGCGAACGGCCCTGCGGGTGCTCGGTGCGGGCCGGGTCACGGACGCGTATCTCGGGGCGAATCTGCGGACCGTGGCGCGTGCGATGGCGTTCCGCGCGGCCGGTGAGCACGGTCGAGCCTGGGAGACGCTGGGCGTCGCGGCGGCCGGTATCGCCCGCCACCAGCCAGGCGTACCGGTGGTGACCAACGATGTCGTACGGCTGGCGCTTCCTCCGGAGCATGCAGGCCCTTCGTTCCGGACCATCCGGTTGATCTGGCGGGAGCAGAGCGAGCTCAGCAACCTGCGTAGCCTGGCCGCGGACCGGCCGAGTGGAATGCCTCCGGATCGGCACATTCTGGTGCTGGCCTTCGTCGAGTACCTGTCCTGGCTGGAGCTCGATCTCGACACCAGCCTGACCGAGCTGGCGACCGACGAGCGCCGGCCGCTGGTCGGCCAGCAGCTCAGCGAGCTGCGTGATCGGCGCCGGGAAGGGTTCCTGCGCAGCGCGACCGACCTGCGACAGCTGCCGCTGCCACGGGCGGGCACGATGACGAAGACGGTCTGGGGCCGGGCCGGCGGGTACCACGGTCTGCGCCGGTTGGCGCTGCTGGAGCTGGCGGAGCGGCCGGAGCCGCCGTGGACCGATTCGCCCGCGCCGGCGAGCTGCCCGGCACGTACCGGTGCGCGGATGGCCTGGATGCTGGCGCAGGCCGCCTGATCGCCCTCTCTTTACGTGGCCTTTACCAGGCGGAACTTGGGTCATAACCTTTGGAGATCGTCTCCATCCGATGGTGCGCTGTTCGAGATCGTTGACTTCGACAACGATGCGAGCGCCGACCGGCCGCGCGTGAAGGAGGGTTCGACCTGATGTTGACCCTCCAGACTGCCCCAGGACTCCTCGACGTACGGCTCACTGGATCGACGTCTGCCGACCTGGTGCGGACGACGGAGCTAACGCCTGGGGTCGCAGTCGAGATCGATCTCGCCGACCCGTCGCGCTGGCATGCGGTCGACGTACGGCGCTGGGCCGCAGCGGACCGGGATCTCCTCGAGGCGCTGCTCGGGCCGGCCGCGGTACGGGAGGTGACCGGGCTGCTCGCGTCGGGTGATGCGAAGGTCGGCGTACCGCTCGAGGTCGCGCCGGCCGCGGTCTGGCGGCGGCTCGCGGTCATCGACGCGTTGGACTGGTGGCTGCAGCTGCCCTTGAACCAGGGGCTGTTGGATGCGGAGCGTGCGATCGTGCGCGCCCGTGCCGCGGCGTCGCTCCGGTCGGGCGAGCTCCGGCGTACCTTTGTCGATCGTGCCGTTGTCCTCGCGCGCCGGTCGGCCGACGAGGTCAGCACGTATCTCAACGGGGTCGCCGACGCGTCGTTGCCTAAGGCACTCTTTTCGGGGCTGTCCCGATTGGCTAGCGGGTACGCCGCATTGGCTCGTGAGGTCGACGGGCCGGACGCGGTGCTCGCCGCGGTACAGACTGCATGGGAACGCGTCTCGCTGGCGCCTCTGAAGTCGGCGACGCCCGTGGCTGGGGCAATCCCGGAGTTAGCAACCAGTGGGGTTGACCCGCGACAGGTACGTGCCCGCATCGTCGGCAGCGACGTACAACTGCTCCCACAAGGTACGGCGGTACGCGTGGTGGTGCCCGCGTTCGCGCCGCTGCCATCGCCTGTCGTGGCCGATCGGTTGATGGTGCGCCTCGTCGACCGTCGCTCCGGCGAGGCTCAGGTGCCGGCACTGCTGACGCTCAACACGAGCGCTGCCGGAACGCCTGTGTTCACTGAGGTCGTGCCGCTTCGCGGGGCCTCGGTAGAGGACCTGCGTGCGGATGTCTTCGACGCCGACAGTGCGGAGCCGGCCGCGTCCGACACCGACCTGCTGCGTCAGCGGCGCGCACAGCTCGTTCTGAGCGAGTGGCGACGAGCAGCGGCGGAGTCGCGGCTGTCGCGCAGTCTGCGTGCCCGCAACCGCCGGCTCGTTCGGCTCCTCGATGCGCTCGCTCCTACTACCGGACCGCTCTTCCACGGCGGTCCTGCTCGCGCAGACATCTCTGACCTCGTCAACGGCAGCAGCAATCACCCGTGGTTCAGCAGCACGGCTGCAACCGGAGGTCCCTTGGTGGCCGAGTTGGCCGCCGCGTACGACGACCGCTGACCGGACGGTGCCGTCGCGGCACCGATGTTCGCCCTGTGTGTGCAGGTCGTCGCGTAATGGGTTGCGCGACCGATCGACCTCCCGAGGAGCGAGCCATGACCGTCGTCTCTCGAGCCACCAGCCGCCGCACCCGCCCCGGCAACAACCGCCGTACCCGCACCACTCCACGCGCCGGACGCGGACCGACCCGCGGCCGGACTCGCAGTACCAGGCGCTACCTGGTGCCGGCGCTGCTCTCACGCACGTCAGACCGCGCAGTGGTCCGCAAGCGTGCCGACGTACGGGCCGCGATCGTCCTGTGGTTCCTGATGGCTGCGGACCTGGCCACGGTGATCTGGATGTACACGCTGGGCGAGTGGCTCGACCACGCCTCCAAGTTCACCGCCACCGCAACCCTGGGCGGCCACCACTACATCGTCCTGGCCACAGCCGCCGCAGCCTTCACCACCCTGGCCGCAGTGGCCATCCTGTCCGACGGCTTCACCAGAACCACCCGCGCCTTGACGATCGCCAGAACCGCCGCTTGCATCCTCTCTCTAACAGCCCTGACCGGCCTGGTGGCGCTACTCCTAGCCGCCCTCGTAACCCGCGTATTGGTCGGCCCACTCCGCCCCTGACGGCCGCAACGATTTGCCATGCCCAGCGCGTCCTATGGGTATGAGGCCCATCAGCTGTCTAGTTGTACTCAGCGCCCTGACCCTGTCGGCGTGTGGGAACGAGGCAGCGTCACCGTCCACGGCCAGCAGTACGACGCCCACCGCCCAGCCGGCTCATGACGCGGTTCCGGGGCAGATCCCGCCAGGTCCCGCGACTGCAGCGTTCCTCGACCGGGCGCGCGCCGTCGAACGAGCCGTCCGCGCCGCAGGGATCCCGAAGCCTCCGGAAGGGATCGTCCTCTACTCGTCGCGAACGCCCGATCTGGGCTTCGACACGACCGAGCAGAAGGTTGCGTGGATGGCCGGGTACGTGACCATCGCGCCGGGCGTGAAACTCGGATCGGGTGGCACCACCAGCATCGATTTCGGCGACGGACCGAGCGTCTCGGCGAACGTCCTCGATCCCCGATCCGCGCTGACTGCAGCGATCGGAGAAACCTACGACAACTGCGGACACATGGCGGTTCCGGCAGTTAAGTGCAAACTCACGATCACCGCCGGCTCCTTGAAGACGGTTGACGTGGACACGAGCGCCGGCCGTGCGACCGTGCCCGCCTGGTCCTTCACCGCAAAGGGCCTGTCGAGACCGATCGTCGCCTTGGCGGTCTCCGCAGCCGTCCTCAAGCCGCTGCCCCAGCCCACTCCGCTGCCAGGCCTGGCCAAGCTGGACCGCGACCTCCTGTCCGTGGGGAGACTCACCCGGGCCGACGACACCAAACTCACCGTCACCCTCCACCACGGCCAGTGCGACCCCAACCTTCAAGCCCACGTCGTAGAGCTGGAGGACATGGTGATCATCGGCGGAAGCCACAGCCCGCTGAAGGGCGCCTGCGCAGACGTAGGCCTCAGCACCCCAGCCACCATCACCCTCACCACCCCCCTCGCAGACAGAGCCATCATCAGCGCCGACACAGGCACCAGACTCACCGTCTACCCCCACCTCAAGTAGCCCAAGACGTCGTACGTCGATCGTATGGTCGGGGGATGGTGTTTACCTCGCCCGTGGAGCGGGCTGTGCCGAATCGTGTGGCTGACGAGCGTGACGCGCTGACACAGCAGCTCGACTTCCACCGCGCCACCCTGCTGCGCAAGCTGGACGGGCTCGATGACGAGTCGCTGCGCCGGCCGATGACGGCGTCCGGACTCAGCCTGCTGGGGTTGGTGAAACATCTGGCTGAGACGGAGCATGGCTGGTTCCTCCAGATCTACGCAGGGTTGCCCGAGCCAGATCTGTTCCCGGCCGACGGTGACCCAGATTCCGACTTTCGCGTGGGTCCCGATGAGACGGCCGACGTCCTGGTCGGGCAATACCTACGAACCTGCGAGCGCGCCCGGGCCGTCGTCGCAGCCGGCGACCTCGACAAGGTGGTCAGGACGCCGTCGGGAGCCGAGGCCAACCTGCGGGCGATCCTTGTTCACCTGATCCAGGAGACGGCGCGGCACAACGGCCACGCCGACCTCATCCGAGAAGCAATCGACGGCACAACAGGCCACTGAAGCCGCTCTACTCGGAAACGCTGACCGATTCGCGCTCGGCGATGGTGATCACGCGCGGTCGCCGGTTGAACCAGGACGGCATCCACCAGTTCGCGTCTCCCAAGAGCTTCATCAACGCCGGTACGAGCACCAGTCGCACGATCGTCGCGTCGACGAGGACCGCGGTGGCCAGGCCCAGACCGAACATCTTGGCTGTCGGGTCGTCGGCGAGGGAGAAGCTGACGAAGACCGCGATCATGATCAGCGCTGCCGAGGTGATCACGCGGCCGGTGGTGGTGATGCCGTGGATGGTCGACGCGGTGTTGTCGCCGGTCCGGACGTACTCCTCCCGGATCCGGCTCAGCAGGAAGACCTCGTAGTCCATCGACAGCCCGAACACCACGGCGAACATGAACATCGGGATGAACGGAAGAATCGGAATGGTCGACTCCAGCCCGATCAGATCCGCGGCCCAGCCCCACTGGAAGATCATCACCATGACGCCGAAGGACGCGCCGATGCTGAGCAGGTTCATCAACGCGGCCTTCAGCGGTACGACGATTGACCGGAAGACCACTGCGAGAAGTACGACGGACAACAGGATCACGGCGCCGATGAACCACGGCAGCCGATCGTTGACCTTGGCCCCGACATCCGCGAGGGTCGCCGTCTGCCCACCGACATGAGCCTTCGCCGGACTGTCCCGCAGTACCGAAGGAAAGACCTCCTCGCGGAGCCGCTTGACTGTCGTCATCGTCGCATCGTCCTGCGGCCCAGTCGTCGGTACGGCGATCAACGACGCAACGCCGGCCGCGGTATTCACCGAAGGCGGTGCGACCGACGCGATGCCTCGATCGGCGCGTACGGCGTCGAACAACGGCTGTACGACGGTCGGATCCCGCGAGATGTCGATGGCGATCACCAGCGAACCGTTGCTACCGGCACCGAATCCCGTGGCGACCAGATCGTACGCGCGGCGCTCGGTGCGTTGCTCAGGAAGCGCGCCGTCATCGGGCGTACCGACGCGGAGTGCGAGCACGGGTGCGGCCAGCGCCAGCAGCAGGATGGTCGCACCGACGGCGTACGCCGCGGCGTGCTTGGACACGTGCCCCGCCCACCGCTGCCAACCCATACCAGGAGTCGACTTCACCCGCCGTACCCGAAGGCGGTTGATCCAGTGCCCGGCCAGACCCAGGAACGCGGGCAGCAAAGTGATCGAGGCGAGCACCATCGTCAGCACGATCAGGGAGATGGCGATCCCGCCGGCGGTCATGAACGGTACGCCGGCCACCACCAGCCCGAGGATCGCGATCACGACTGTGCCACCGGCGAAGAGCACAGCCTGTCCCGCCGTGGCGACTGCATTCCCGACCGACTCCTCGACCGTCATCCCGCGGGCCAGGTACTCGCGGTGCCGGGTGACGATGATCAGCGCGTAGTCGATGCCCACGCCGAGCCCGATCATGCTGCCGAGCACCGGCGCCCAACTGGGCAGGTCGATGAGGTACGTGACCAGGGACAGCGAGCTGATCGCCAGCGCGAGGCCGAACACCGCCATCCCGATCGGCAGTCCCATCGCGATGATCGATCCGAACGCGAGCAGCAGAATGACCATCGCGGCGATCAGCCCGACTGCCTCGCCGAGACCGGCCTGAGCTTCCTCGAACGCGTAGAAGAGATCCCCGCCCAGCTCGATCCGCAGTGGCGATTCAACCGCTGCCAGGGTCTTGAGCTGCTCGAGGTCGCTCGGCTCCAGCTTGTCCAGCACCGGGTATTGCAGCCGGATCAGCCCGACCCGACCGTCGGGCGAGATGACGGGATCGCTGGCTCCCAGTACGTGCGGCAACGAAGACGCGGTCGACTGGAGCTGCGCCAGCGCAGCCCGCAGCTCGGGTGAGGCGAGTGTCGCCGTCGAGTCGAGCGGAGTCACGACCACCTTCGCGGTCAGCCCGGCCTGATCCGCTCCCGCGGCCGACAACAGGTCCGTCGCGTACTGCGAGTCCACGCCAGGCGCTCCGAACGATTCCTCGAGTTTCTTGCCGAAGGCGCCGGATGCGGCGACCACGAGCGCTGCGACCACCAGCCACGCCCCGATCACCACCCAGGGCCGTCGTGCGGCGTACCGGCCCAGTCTGTACAGGTTCGACCTCATCGTGGATCCCTTTCAGCGAGAGTTGGACTCATCGTGTGGCCGAGTGGGCGGCCCTCACCTCGGGCGATGGGCCGGACTTCCCTCGGCCGAACAGCTGGGTCGCGTCCCGTACTTTGAGCCGATCCGATCAGCGCCCGGAGTCCCTACGCTGTGGTCATGGTGAGAAACGCCGTCCGCTCGCTGCTGGCCGAGCCGCGAGCATCCGACCCACCCAGGCGGGTGTGGCGCGACTGGGTGCTCGTCGGCGGCCTGCTGACGGCGGTCGTTCTCGAAGGCGTACTCCGTGACGACGTCCTCTGGAGGCCCGTTGCGATCGCGGTCGCCGTCGCAACCGTGTGCGCTCTCCTGTGGCGTCGTACCCGCCCGTTGGCCGTGGTGGCCGCTGTGTTCGGTGCACTGATCGTGGTCAACGTCGTGACCTTGATCAGCGGGGACGCGACCTTCGGCCTGAACTCGATGATCTGCGTGGTGTTGCTGCCGTACTCACTCGTCCGCTGGGGATCCGGCCGCGAGATCCTCGTCGGGCTCGCGTTCATCCTGGTGGCGCTGGTACTGGGAATCGCCAGCGACTTCACCGGGTACGGCGAGGCCGCCGCCGGCAGCATGTTCCTGCTGTTCCCCGCGACGCTCGGGGCCGCGTTCCGCTATCGGTGGACCGCCCGGACCCGCGAACTGGGCCAGGTGCGACTCCGGGAGCGCGAGTTGCTGGCCCGCGAGCTGCACGACACGGTCGCTCACCATGTCTCGGCGATCGTCATCCGCGCCCAGGCCGGCCGAGCCGTCGCCGCCACTCGCCCGGACGCCGCGGTCGATGCGCTCGCCATCATCGAGGCGGAGGGCACGCGGACCCTGGCCGAGATGCGGGCGATGGTCGGCGTACTGCGTGATGACGGTACGGCGGCGCTCGCCCCACAGCCCGGAGTGGCCGACCTGGAGCGGCTCGCTCGTAGCGTCGGGGACCGTCCGCGAGTCGAGGTCGAGGTGTCGGGCGACCTCGATGACCTCGGACCGGCGGTCGGCGCAGCCATCTACCGCATCGCACAGGAGTCGATCACGAACGCCGTACGGCATGCCCGGCAGGCAACTCGCATCGACGTCCGGCTGACGTCGTACGACGACTCCGTCCGGCTGACTGTCCGCGACGACGGGGAAGCGACCTCGAGGAACCCGGGAGGTTATGGCCTGGTGGGGATGACCGAGCGCGCGACGCTGCTCGGCGGCACGCTCGCGGCGGGTCCTGATCCGGAGCGCGGCTGGTCTGTTGACGTGGTCCTTCCTCTTCAGCGATCGGCTTCCGGCCGATGACGATCCGGGTGCTCGTCGCCGACGACCAGGATCTCGTCCGGACCGGGCTCGCGATGATCCTCGACGCCCAGCCCGGTATCGAGGTGGTCGGTCAGGCGGCCGACGGTCTGGAAGCAGTGGAGTTCGCCCGCCGGCTGCGGCCCGACGTCTGTCTGCTCGACATCAGGATGCCCGGCCTGGACGGGATCGCGGCGACCCGCGAACTAGCCGGACCCGGCGTCGTGGACCCACTGCCGATCGTGGTGATCACGACCTTCGATCTCGACGAGTACGTGTACGGCGCGTTGAAGGCCGGCGCACGTGGATTCCTGCTGAAGGACGCCGGCCCCGACCTTCTCGTCCAGGCGATCCACGCCGCCGCCAACGGTGACGCACTGATCGCCCCGAAGATCACCGCACGGCTCCTCTCCACGTTCTCCGAACCCCCGACCGGCCGCACCCCAGTCCAACCCGTCGATCCGCTCACCGCTCGCGAAGAACAGGTCCTGATCGCCGCAGCCACCGGCCGCACCAACGCCGAGATCGCCGTGGAACTGCACATCAGCCTAAGCACCGTAAAAACCCACCTAACCAGCGTCATGGGCAAAATAGGCGCCAGAAACCGCGTAGAAATAGCCATCTGGGCCTACGAAACCGCCCGCATCAAGCCCTAGTACTACAGCCGGACTTGGGGATTTTGTGCCAAATCGGGCACAAAACCCTCCCCAGACCGGCTATTCGCACCGACTGGAGTGCCGCTGTCGCAGCAAACCCTGCACCCACGTCCGCGACACATGGGCGCCAAATGATGTGCGACAGACTGGAGATCTGCGTCCCACGTGACGCGCATCGCCCGGATGCGCCGGTCGGCGGCGTCAGCGGTTTCTTGTGTGCGGCCACATTATTCGGTGGCGCTCCTGGAGTGCCTCCTCGACGGCAGCCGGGACGCCCTGTCCATCCACCCACTGGAGGATGCCGGGCAGCGTCTCGCGCCAGCTCACACCGTCGGGCAACTGGTCGGGGCGAGGGTCTCCTTCGGAAAGACCTCTCCGTAGGGCTGACCGCTCCGCGCCGCGATCAGTAAGTCGTACTGCCACGCCTTCGCCCCGGGCCTTGGCGCAACGTCAAGAAACCACTGTGAGCGATCCACGGCGATGCGTACCTCTGCATCTCCCACATAGACGAACTCAGCGCCGAACGTGCTTTCCCCGCGGTGGGAACTCAGGGTGTATCCGTTGGCACTCAACCACGCAATCGTCTCCCGCACGTCGTCGGGAGCGAACCGTTGCAGAAACTCCCCGACCTCAAGATCCTCCATAAGACCAGCGTAGGGAGTCCTTTGCGGACCAGGTTGCGGTCACTGTCCTGGGCACACGAAGGTGGTCGTGTCGCGGACCTCGAAGGTCTGCCCGCCGATCCTCTGGTGCGAAGCGGCATCCAGTACGTCGACAGTCACCGAGTAGCTCGGCTCGCCGCGTCGAGCACCGGCGTACCTTCTCCTGGCGCACCGGTCATGGAGCGCACGGCGAAGACACCCAGGCACGCCTATCCATCGTTAGCCATTCCCTGTCCCCCCAGAACCCTGATCGATCGTGCTGCACCCAGCAAGCGCCGATCGAACCGTTGCCAGGTCGCCTCATTCGCCCTTGTAGCAAAGGCAGAACGGGTGGCCGGCCGGGTCGGCGTACACCGGGCAGCTGCCGCCCTGTGGCGGTAGCAAAGTCCCTCCGAGCTCGAGAGCGAGGCGTTCCTTCGCGGCCCGGTCGTCGAAGCCGATGTCGAAATGCATCTGCGGCGGATAGGCAGGGTCGGGCCACCGCGGTGGTTGGTAGTCCGGGACGCGCTGCAGGGCGATCATCGGGAGCTGCTCGTCGTCGCGGGCGATCACGATCCGGTCGGGTGAGTCTTCGACCGTACGGGGCATGTCCAGCACACCGCCCCAGAACCGGGCCAGCGGTAGTGGATCGGCGCAGTCGATCACCACGCGGACGAGTGTGCCGAATCGGTCCGTGGGTTCGGTGAGGCCGGGGTAGAGGCAGAACGGATGGCCCACCGGGTCGGCGTACACGCGCCAGCCGGGGAAGTCCTCCAGCTTCGTCGCCCCGTGCTCCAGCACCGCACGCTCGGCGGCCTCCAGGTCGGCGACGAGCACATCGACATGGATCTGCGTCGGGTGTGCCGGGTCGCGCCAGCGTGGAGGGCGCATCCGGCCCTCGCCAGGTCCGATCCGTCCGTGGGTGAGCATCGTGTAGAACGCGCGCAGCTCGTCCGCTCGCTCCTCGGGGCAGCCGACGACGACCCAGAACCGTCCGTCCTGCTCGTCGGCGTCAACCGACGTACCGACAACCTTGCCGGCCTCGTCGAGCACCACGCTCACGAACGCCTGCCCACCGCTCCCGTCCAGGACAACGCGGACCATGCGATCGTTGACCTGCCGCGCACCGACTCACCGTCCGGCCCGACCCCGCAAGCTCGCCCACCCGCGGCCGCCACGCCTCAACGATCCACGGCCCCGGATCCCACCCACCGAGCCCACTGACCCCGTTGGCCGCCGCCACGTCCCCCCGCTCCAACGCGTCCACCCAACAACACGCAACTCCAACGAGATCCCCAGACATCTCCGCAGTCTCACCCCGACCGCACCACCCGATCAAGACTCGACCAGCCCGCGACCGCCGGACCTGCACCACCGAAACGGCCAACGGCTTCAGCCGACCCAGGTCACGTCGAAGATCCGGATCTGTTCGCGATCGTCGTCGATATGGAAGGACAGCAGCCCGAGGCCACCGAAGGTGCATTGCCGAAAGCTCGGCTCAGCTCGGTCGAGGCTTTGCGTCTCCCACGGCGCGCCGACCAGCTTGCTGACACGTTCGACCAAAGCGTCGAATGCCCGATGAAGGCAGTCCTTGCAGCTGGGCCAATGCGGACGCGTGAAACTCCACGCGGTAGCTCACTGCCGATCGGACCAGCCTGGTATCGCCTGCTCGGCCGGCACGAACTCATCAGCGCGATCCTCACGAGTCGCCTGCAGCGCCTGATCGAAGCCCGGATCGGAGTACGCTGCTGCCCGCAGGCGCCAGAGATGCAACACATCGCGCAGCTGCTGAAAGCGCCACACTTCGTGGGCAGCGTCTAGGGCTCCGTGGTACTCGCTAAGGAACTGCTCATGCCACTTCGCCGGCAATAGGCGGAGGATCTCGCTGGGGTCATCCGGCGAGCTCTGCATCGGCTGAGCAGTCATGGCACCAGATTACTCTGAGCAGGCCCCTTCACGTCTCAAGCTATCCACACCCCACCGAGTTGACCGGAGTTCCTGGCGAGACGCTTGGCTGGAAGTCGGGTGCCATGACGGTCAGCCCGCGCCAGATCGGACTAGCCCCAGGTGCCCGAGCACTCTCACGTTGCAAGAGGTGGCCGACGTTGGCCGTCGAGGCGCGCGATCAGCGCGCAAGCCGCGAGCGGCAGCTCGCGTGGGAAAGAAAAATCCCTCCCCGGTGTGCGGAGAGGGTGGTGGTCAGGGGCGGTCTCGAACCGCCGACCTTCCGCTTTTCAGGCGGACGCTCTACCAGCTGAGCTACCTGACCGGGGAGAAAGTTCGGCGGCGGTGTTGTGGACACCGCCGCCTTCTCCTGGCGACCCAGACGGGACTCGAACCCGCGACCTCCGCCGTGACAGGGCGGCACGCTAACCAACTGCGCCACTGGGCCAAATGACTCGACGATCCTACAGCATCTTCGAGGTACTTCTTGCACCGGTCTTTCGACCGTATCCCCAACGGGATTCGAACCCGCGTTACCGCCTTGAAAGGGCAGCGTCCTAGGCCACTAGACGATGGGGACTCGGACCCGCGGGAGCCGAAGCTCCAGGGACAGCCGTAAGCATAGAGGAGACCTCGCCAGCTTCCAAAACGAGATACTGGTCGGGTGATCGAGATGAGTCAGGGCGACTTCGAGGAGCTCGTGACGCGGGCGCTGGACGAGGTGCCGGAGGAGTTGGCGGCGCTGATCGACAACGTGGCGGTGTTCGTGGAGGACGAGCCGCCGGCGAGCGATCCGGATCTGCTCGGGATCTACGAGGGCATTCCGTTGACCGAGCGCGGGCACGACTACGGCGGCGTACTGCCGGACCGGATCACGATCTACCGCAATCCCACGCTTGCGATCTGCGAGAACGTCGAGGACGTCGTCGATGAGGTGAATATCACTGTTGTGCACGAGATCGCGCATCACTTCGGCATCGACGACGCCCGGCTGCACGAACTCGGATACGGCTGACCCTAGGCCGATCGCGGCTGGGTGAGGTAGCCTCTGGCGGCCGGTTTCGGGGACCGGATCGCCCTGTCTTTTTGAACGATCTAGTGAGGCTCCCGCCGTGAGCGATCAGCAACCGCCTGCCTGGAACCCCGACCACCGGCCGACCGGGCCGTACGGCGGACCGCCGCCACCGCCTGGTACGCCGTCGCAGCCGTACGGCGGACCGCCGCAACACACCACTCCGCTACCGCAGTACGGCCAACCGCACCCCGGCCAACCACCGCAGTACGGCAACCAGTACGGCAACCAGCCACCCCAGTACGGTGGCCCGCCGCAGGGCCCGTACCCAGGCGGCCATCAGCCGCCCGGCAAGCCGCCGAAAGGCCCCTGGCTACTGATCAGCGCCGTCGTAGTGGTGGTTGCGCTGATCGGCGGTGCTGTAGTCCTCCTGACGAGGCGTGGCGATGACACGCACCGAAGGCGCCCCAGCCCCGACGGTCACCTCTACCGACGAGGCGGCGACCCCAACCGCGAGCCCGTCCACCGAGCCCCCGTCGGCAACCCCGTCCACCACGCCGACTCCGACGCCCGCCCCCAAGCCCACGCCCGCCGAACGGCGCCGGACGCTGAAGGACGTCGACAAGGGCATCGCCGTGTACGACGACGTGTACGTCACCCCGGCCGCCGGCTGGCGTAAGAGCCGCTCGACGGCGTACTCCGTCACGCTCGGCGCCACGACCCGAGCGGGTGCCGCCATGGTCGTCGTCAGCCCGGTCGGCCTTCCCCCGCGGACCGCGGTCGTCGCGGTCGCCCAGGCGCTGATCAAGGCCGACAACCTGAAGGCCGCCAAGCAGGGTCCGGTACGGACGGTCAGCCCGGCGAACTCGAACATCGGCGCCCAGGCCGAGATGACCTACTCGGGCCGCTACACCGCGCCGAACGGTGCCGTGTTCTCACTCGTCTCGAGGTGTACGACGATGACCGGCGTCGAGTCGATCCACAACGTGACGGTGACGCTGTGCGTCGCGGCGCGGAAGGACGCGCAGAAGCCGGTCTTCAAGGATGGCGACCGCATGCTCGCCTCCATCGCGCGTTCGATCTAGAGAGAGTCTAGGAGCGGCCGAAGAGGAGTTTCCAGGGCATGAGGGCCGACTCGAGCTGGACCTTCAGGGACATCTTGGAGACGCCTTCGGTGCGTTCCTCGAAGTGGATCGGAACCTCGGCGATCTTCAGGCCGCGCTTGACCGTCCGGTAGTTCATCTCGACCTGGAACGAGTACCCGTTGCTCCCGATCGACGACACGTCGATCCAGCGCAGGGTGTCGGCCTTCCATGCCTTGAACCCGGCGGTGGCGTCCTTCACGTGCAGTCGCAGGATCGCGTTCACGTAGAAGTTCGCGAACGCGGACAGCGCCCGCCGGTGCCAGCCCCACTCGGCCGCGGCCGAGCCGCCCGGCACGTACCGGGAGCCGATCACGACGCCGGCCTCCGTGGTCCGCAGCGTCTCGACCATGGTCGGGACGACCGAGGCCGGGTGCGACAGGTCGGCGTCCATCTGGATGACGATGTCGGCGCCTTCGTCGAGCGCGCGGGTGATCCCGGCGACGTACGCGCGGCCGAGTCCGTCCTTCGCGGTCCGGTGCAGTACGCCGACCTTCTCCGGCGACGCCTTCGCCAGCTCGTCGGCGACGTCGCCCGTACCGTCGGGGGAGTTGTCGTCGACGACGAGAAGCTCCAGGCCGGGCAGGTTCAGGTCGGACAGCAGCCCGGCCAGCACGGGCAGGTTGTCCCGCTCGTTGTAGGTCGGTACGACGACCACGATCTTGGCTAGCTCACCCATGACTTTCCTTCGTCGGAGACACCGAAAGCTACCGTATCCGCCGACCAGGATGATTTCAGAGTTCGGTGAGCGCCTCTTCGGCGGTGCTGAAGATGCGGAACTGGCCGCCGAGGCCGGTGACGCTGAGCGGGCGGTCGACCGGGCGGCCGACACCGACCAGGGCGAGGGTGATGTTGTGCTCCCCGGCCAGGTTGCGGGCCTCGACCAGGTTGCCGAGGCCGGCCGAGCTGCAGAACGTGACGGCGGAGACGTCGATCAGCACCAGCCGTGCCGGCGGCGCGACCGCGGCGCGGATCGCCTCGGCGGCGAAATCGGTGCTGGCGATGTCGATCTCGCCGGACATCCGGACCAGCAGTACGCCGGGTTCGAGTTCCACGGTGACCGCGTCGAAGGTGGTCTTGATCATCTCGCCGTCCCGTGGATCTGGATGGCTGGTCACGCGGGTATCTCCCCCGGGTAGCGCCACGAACGCGGGTCCTGGCGGAAATGGAACTGCCCTGTCGTCACACCGTATGCCCCAACGCGCGAGCCGTACAACGGGTCCGCCGACGATGGACCCCGGAGCGTGACCTGCGGCCTGTAAGCGCTGTCAGAGTAAAACAAACGACGGACCTAGCGGGGTGGTAGACAAGGCGGTATGGGTGTTCTCGACGGTAAGGCAGCGCTGGTCACCGGAGGCTCGCGGGGTATCGGCGCGGCGATCGTACGGCGGTTGGCCGCGGACGGCGCCGTGGTGACCTTCACGTATGCGAGCAACGAAGCGGCCGCGACCGAGGTGGTCGCGGAGGTGAAGGCGGCCGGCGGCGCGGCGATCGCCGTACGGGCGGATCAGGCGGACCTGTCCGGGATCGACGGCGTGTTCGATCGTGCGGCCAAGCTGACCGGGACGCTGGACGTCTTCGTCTGCAACGCGGGCCAGGCGATGGTGAAGCCGATCGCCGACGTCACGGTCGAGGACTACGACCAGTTGTTCGCGACCAACGTCAAAGGTCCGTACTTCGCGATCCAGCGCGCCGGCCGCGTCCTCGCCGACGGCGGCCGGATCGTCGCGCTGTCCACCCTCAACACCGTGATGCCCGGACCCGGGATCTCGCTGTACGCCGCGAGCAAGGCAGCGCTCGAACAGTTCGTGAAGATCGCCGCCCGTGAGTACGGCCCGCGCGCGATCACCGTCAACACGGTGTCGCCGGGCGCGACCGACACCGACATGTTCCACGACCACAATCCGCCCGCGGTACAGGACGCCCTGGTCGGCATCACCGCGCTCGGCCGGATGGGCGAACCCGCCGAGGTCGCGGACGTGGTCGCGTTCCTGGCCGGTCCGGACTCCCGGTGGATGACCGGGCAGAACCTCCGCGCGACCGGAGGGATGCTGGTCTGAGTACAGAGGACCTGATCGCCGACGTCGACGCGGCCGCGGATCCCGCGGTGGCGGAGATCCTCGCGCGCTACTTCAAGCTCGGGCCCGGAGAGTACGGCCACGGCGACCAGATGATCGGCGTGAAGCTCTCGACGATCCGCGGCATCCTGAAGCCGTACCTGCGCGCCGACCTCCCGCTGCCCGAACTCGAGCAGGCCCTCACCAGCCCGGTGCACGAACATCGGCTCGCGATCCTTTGCGTGCTGGCCGATCGGGCGACCCGCAGCCTCAAGCCGCGTACGGCGAACCCGCAGGAGCTCACCGCGATCTACGAGCTCTACCTGCGCAGTACGGCGTACATCAACAACTGGGATCTGGTGGACTGCAGTGCTCCCCAGGTCGTCGGCGGGTACCTGCTCGACAAGCCGCGCGATCCCCTCTACGCGCTGATCCGCTCGAACCAGCTCTGGGAACGCCGGATCGCGCTGATCGCGACGCAGTACCTGATCGGCCAGGGGCAGACCGCGGACACGTACAAGCTGGCCGCCGAGGTCCTCGACGACCCGGAAGACCTTGTCCACAAGGCCTCCGGCTGGATGTTGCGGGAAGCCGGCAAGCGGGTTTCCGAGGACGAACTGCGCGCCTTCCTGGACCGGTACGCGACCCGGATGCCCCGCACCATGCTCCGCTACGCCATCGAGCGCCTCGACCCGGACAGTCGCGCGCACTACCTCACAAGATAAGTCGACAAATCAGCTTGGTGTGCGGCTGTCGGCGTACGGCGGGGACTCGAGCGCGCAGTGTGTGTGGTGGTGCACGAGGTGGCGCTTGTGCGGTACGCCGCGATCGCCGAGGGTCACCCACGCGATCACGCCGCCGGCCGCCGCGAGGACGGCGGAGATCCACAACGCGTGCCCGAATCCGTTGTGGAAGGCAACGGGATCGCGGTACGCGTCGCCGGTGATGCCGGCCGCCATCGGGATCGCCGCGACCGCCATCAGCTGCGCCGACCGGGCGATCGCGTTGTTCACCCCGGACGCGATCCCCGCGTGGTGGTCCTCGACCGACGACAGCACGGTCGCGGTCAACGGCGCCACGGTCGCGACCAGACCGAGGCCGAGCAGGACGACGGCGGGCAGTACGGCGGTGTAGTAGCTCGTGCCGGTGTTGATCCGCAGCATCAACAGGAATCCACCGGCCATCAGCGCCGGCCCGACGGTCATCGGGATGCGCGGGCCGATCCGGTCCGCCAAGCCACCGGCGTACCCGGACAGGCCGAGCATCAGTACGGTCATCGGGAGCAGGGCCGCGCCGGCCCAGAGGGCGGAGTAGTGCAGGGCGGTCTGCAGGTAGACGACGACGAGGAACGTCGCCGTGCCGAGGGCGCCGTACACGACGACGGTGACCAGGTTCGCGCCGGTGAAGCGGCGGTTGGCGAAGATGTTCAGCGGCAGCATCGGGTGCGCGCCGCGCCGTTCCGCCTCGATGAACCCGACGAAGGCGACGACCCCGATCGCGAGGCTGGTCAGCACCATCGCGTCGCCGAAACCGCGGTCGCCGGCGCTGATCAGGCCGTACGTGATGCCGGCGAGACCGACGGTCGCGAGGATCGCTCCGTTGATGTCGAGTTTGCCGGCGGCCTCCTCGTCGCGGGTCTCGGGCACGTGCCGGAGCGTGACCAGAACGGTCGCCAGAGCGAGCGGTACGTTGAGCAGGAAGATCAGCTGCCACGAGCCGCTGTCGACCAGACTGCCGCCGACGAACGGGCCGACGGCCGCGGCGACCGAGGTGAGACCGGACCAGGTGCCGACCGCCTTACCGCGATCGGAGTGCCGGAACGTCGTCTGCAGGATGGCCAGGCTGCCCGGGGTCAGCAGCGCACCGCCGATGCCTTGCAGGACGCGGCCCGCGATCATCACCTCGAGGTTCGGCGCGATCGCACAGACGACGGACGCCGCGGCGAACCAGATCGCCCCGACGACGAACGTCCGCCGCCGTCCGAGCCGGTCGCCGAGCGAACCGCTGAGCAGCACCAGCGACGCCAGCATCAGCATGTAGCCGTTCACGATCCACTGCAGGCCGGCCATGTCGGCGTTCAGGTCCTCGCCCATCGCCGGCAGCGCGACGTTGACGACGGTCCCGTCGAGGAACGCCATACCCGACCCCAGTGCGGTGGCCGCCAGCACCCACCGGCCTCGCGCCGTGCCCAGCGCGATCCGCTCATCACTCATAGGGTCAGCGTGGCAGATCCAGTTGCAGTACGACGAGGGCTTTGCCGGCGGGGATGGCTGACTGGATCCTGAGGTTGGGCGGATCGCCGACCGCACACCGGGTTTCGGTCATCAAGGGGCAGACCGCGTTCAGCAATCCGCTGGTGACCGCCACATCGGTCGGCAGCGTGCTGTCCGCGCCCGCGGTCAGGGGACGGATGGCTGCGCCGGCCCGGGTCGACGGCGACGGCAAGGGCTCGGCGCGCACGGTCGAGCCGGACAGCCGGTACGTCAGCTGGATCCTGGTGGCCGGGACGGTCAACGGAATGTAGTCGGCCGCTGTCATCGTGGTGTTCTTGAGCGGAACGGACTGGTCGTCGGCGAGCAGTTTCAGATTCGTCACGCGCGGTGTCGTCCGGACCATCAATCCGGGCAGGTGCTCACCGGACGCCGGCAACTGCAACGGCAGGATGTCCATGGCCTCCGGCAACATCAGGTTCTCGGTGACGTCGAACGAACCGTCAGACCGCGGTACCGCGGTGAGCGTGATCCCCGGCTTGGTCTGGCCGGTGCCCGGCGTCTTCGTCGGCTGTGGGGTGACCGGTGCGGACAGCCGGGAGCTGCCGAGTCCCGGACTCGGCGCGGCCGGGCCGGCGGATCCGGCTGAGCAGGCGACGCTCGCGCTGTACCCCAGCAACAGCGCGAACGCCGCCAGGTATCGGGTCCTCGTACGCCGCGACTCCTCCACCTCCGCCCCCCCAAAACGGACCTGACCGCAAAGAAGGATTGTTACCTCTGGCGATCAGGTCGGACTTGCGCATACGATACGCCCGAATTCTAGGGGACGGGCGTTTGATTCATTATTTCCGTTGAACTCCGAGGGGGAGACAAAATGCGGAGACGGAGCGTGTCCGGGCAATCCCGGGCGGTAAACGAAGAAGTTACGAGAATTCATGGTCCGGTAATTCGAAGGGTCCTTCCGCTGCTGCTCGCGATGTTGATCGCGGCGGCGCCGGCACTACTCACAGCCCCCGCCGAGGCAGCCGCGGGCGCCAACCTGTACTTCGTCCAGGGCCTGCCCGGACGGAGCCTCGACATCAGCGTCGACGGACGTCAGGTTGCCAGCGGGGTTGCAGGTGGCAAGCTTGTCGGTCCGTTCGGAGTCGCGTCCGGTAAGCGCATGATCACCGCCAAGCAGAACGGAAAGGTTGTGATCCAGCGGTCCGTTTCGGCGGGCTCCGGGGCGAGCCTGGATGTCGTCATTCATCAGCCGGTGTCGCCGACCGGCGCGCCGCTGATCACGACGTACGCGAACAAGCTGGCCTCGGTGCCGAAGGACAAAGGCGCATTGCGGGTCGCGCACGATGCGGCGGTCGGTCCGGCTGACATCCGGGTGAACGGAAAGGTGCTTTTCCAGAACGTCGCGAACGGTGAATCCCTGGACGTGGTCGTTCCGGCGGCCACCTACAAGGTCGATATCGTGCCGACCGGTGCGACCTCGCCGGTCGTGCTCGGTCCGCTGGATCTGCCGATTCAGGCGGGGTACCTGACCCGGGTGTTCGCGATCGGCGCTCCGAGTCAGAAGACCATGACCGTCGCGCTCGGCACGATCAAGGTCCCGGCGACGGGATCCAGCAAGCCGGGTGTGGTGAACACCGGAACCGGCGGACAGGCGGCGGGGCTCGACCAGGCGCAGAGCCCCGCCGGCCAGTCCGGACTCTGGATCGTGGTGTTCCTCGCCGCGCTCGGGGTCGCGGTCGTCACGGGCCGGAAGGTGGTCCGTCGCTGAACCGGCGACTCGCAGGTACGGCGCTGTGCTGTCTCGCCTTGGCCGGTTGCTCGGCCGAGGCGGACGGCGCAGCGCCCATACCCACGACCACAGTCAGTTTCAAGAACGGCGGTACGCCGACAGCAGTCGAGCCGACTGCTCCGACATCCGCACCGCCGGGACGCGTCGGTACGCCGGCGCCGAGCCAGCGCATCCGATTCGTGCCGGAACAGGTCGTGCTGCCCGGGGGAGCCAGCGCATCGGTGCTTCCGGCAACTACCGTCGACGGTCAGCTCCAGGTGCCGGCCAAGGCGCAACGGGTCGGATGGTGGGACGGCGGCGCTCAGGCCGGTGATCCGTTCGGCTCGGTGGTGCTGGCCGGACACGTCGACACCAAGACCGAGGGGCTCGGTTTCTTCGCCCGGTTGCGCGGCGTACGGCGCGGTGAGGTCGTCGTACTGAACGGGTCCGGGCATACGGCGTCGTACCGGGTCGACTCGGTCGTCTCGGTGCGGAAGGACGCGCTGGCGACGAAGAGCGGCGCGTTCGACCAGACCACCGACCCTCGGCTCGTGCTGATCACTTGCACGGGCGCGTACGACGCGTCGAACGGCGGCTACGAGGACAACTTGGTGGTGACCGCACTGCCCACCGGGCTGGCCAAGTAGGCTCGGCGGTCATGGCCAGGTATTTCGACATCCATCCCGAGAACCCTCAGCGGCGGTCGATCGGGCAGGTGGTGGACCTGCTGCGTGAGGACGGGCTGATCGCGTACCCGACCGACTCCTGCTACGCGCTCGGCTGCCAGCTGGGCAACCGGGACGGCATCGACCGGATCCGCACGATCCGGCACCTGGACGACCGGCACCACTTCACGCTGGTGTGCGAGAACTTCTCGCAGCTCGGTCAGTTCGTGCACATCAGCAACGCGGTCTTCCGTTCGATCAAGGCGGCCACGCCGGGCAGCTACACGTTCATCCTGCCGGCCACCAAGGAAGTGCCGCGGCGGCTGCTGCACCCGAAGAAGAAGACCGTCGGCGTACGCATCCCGGACCACGTCGTCACTCAGGCGCTGGTCGCCGAGCTCGGCGAGCCGCTGGTCTCCAGCACGCTCTTGCTCCCCGGCCACGAGGAGCCGATGACGCAGGGCTGGGAGATCAAGGAAGAGCTCGACAACCAGATCGACGCGGTCATCGAAGGCGAGGCCGGCACCGACCCGACCACCGTCATCGACTTCTCCGAAGACGTCCCCGAGGTCGTCCGCGTCGGCTCCGGAGACCCAACCCCCTTCGAGTGATCTACCAGCGGTCCCAGTGCAGGACCTGCTCACGCGGGACCCGCTTGGCCGGCCGGAAATCGGTCCCGATCGTGAACGCCAGCGGGATGAACGCCGCCAGCATCACCTTGTCGTAGGGGACGCGGAGAACTCCCGCGAGTTCACGTTCGAGCGGACCCTGCGCGGTGGTCCAGACCGTGCCGAGGCCGCGTTCACGGGCCGCGAGCATGAAGCTCCACACGGCCGGCAGGATCGAGCCCCACGTTCCGGCCTGCTCGGTCGTGGACGCGCGGTCGGTCCGTCCTTCGACGGCCGGGATGACGAACGCGGGCACCCGATGGATGTTGTCGGCCAGGTAGCGCAGGCTGTCGAAGACCCGCTCGGTGGAGCGTGCGTGATGGTTCATCCGCCGTACGTCGTCCGCAGTCAGCGCCTGTCCCGGCGCATTCGCGAGGGCCCGCCGGAAGATGTCCGCGACGGCGCGGCGCTGCGCGTCCTCGGTGACGACGAGGAAGTGCCACCGCTGCCGGTTCCGCCCGGTCGGCGCCTGCGTGGCCAGGTCGACGCACTCCTCGATCAGCGTGCGCGGGACCGGTCGATCGAAGTCGAGCCGCTTCCGGACAGCGCGAGTCGTGGACAGCACTTCGTCGGCCGACAGGTTCAGGGCCATCATCCAATCCCTCCGTTAGTAGATAGTCTGCTTCAGGACTATCTCACACTCTTGTCATGGGGTAACAAATGACCGATGGTGGCGGGTGAGCGTTAGTTAGTTACCTCATCCGCCCCGGAGGGACTCATGCGACGTGTTGTGTTTGCTGTGGCCGTTCTGCTTGTCACGGCGTTGATGCCGGCGTCTGCGCAGGCCTATGCCAACGCCTTCTTTCCGACCCAGAGCAGTGGTAACCGTGGTGCCGACGTACAGGCGATCCAGTTCCTGCTGCAGTACGCCGGTCAGTCCGTCGACGCGGATGGCGTGTTCGGCGCGACCACCGTCACTGCGGTGAAGGCGTTTCAGACCGCCAAGGGTCTGGGGGTCGACGGGATCGCCGGACCGCAGACGTGGGGCGCGTTGGCGCCGACCATCCGCTCCGGCGACAGCAACGCCGCGGTGAAGGCGCTGCAGGTCGAGTTGAATGCCAAGCGCCGCCTCAGCCTCCCGGTCGACGGTGTCTTCAGTACGGCGGTCCGCGACGCGGTCGTGTCGTTCCAGTCGCATGCGGGGATCGGCGCGGACGGCGTCGTCGGCCCGATCACCTGGCGCAACCTGGCCTGGCACTACGACTACCCGGACTTCAGCGCGAACCTGTGCGACCAGGACCCGGACGGCAACGGTACGGCGGCCAACTGGGCGGCTGCCGCACCCGTGGCGCAGCTGGAGGCCGCAGCCCGCTCCTTCGCGTCCACCAGCCAGGGCAAGGTCCCGTACGGCGATGCGGGCTTCGAGCACGGTGGCGACATCCCGGGCCACGGCAGCCACGACAACGGGATGGACATCGACATCTGGCCGATCCGTACCGACAGCGCCCAGTGCACCGCGGGCCGCATCACCTGGGAGTCCTCGACGTACGACCGGGCCGCTACTCGTCAGCTCATCCAGGCCGTTCGCGCCGCGGCGCCGGGGCACGTGAAGTACATCTGGTTCAACGACCCGACCCTGATCAGCGAGGGCCTGACCCAGAACTGGCCGGCCCACGACAACCACCTGCACGTCCGCTACTGCGAGAAGGTCCACCCGAACAGCACCTACGTCTGCTGAGACACTGGTCCGCGTGACCTACACCCTCGACCTGAACCCCGACGAGCTGCTCACAACGACCCGTACCGTCCGCAAGCGGCTCGACCTCGAGCGGCCGGTGCCGATGGAGCTGATCCGGGAGTGCATCGAGATCGCGTTGCAGGGCCCGTCGGGGAGCAACCGGCAGACGTGGCACTGGCTGGTGATCACCGATCCCGAGAAGCGTGCTGCGGTCGGTGAGTACTACCGGCGCGCTGTCGAGTCGTACCTGGCCGGACCGGGCGCGGCGGGGAAGCTCCACGCGGATGACCCCGAGCGTGGTGCCGTGCAGCGCCGAGTCGGCGACAGCGTGGCGTACCTGGGTGAGCGGATGGGGCAGGTCCCGGTGCTGGTCATCCCCTGTCTGCAGGTGCGAAACCTGCCGGCCGGGAACCAGTCCGGATTGTGGGGCTCGATCCTGCCGTCGGCGTGGAGCTACATGCTCGCGGCGCGTGCGCGCGGCCTCGGTACGGCGTGGACGACGCTGCACCTCAGCTACGAGCAGGAGGTCTCCGAGCTGCTCGGGCTGCCCGAGGACATCCGCCAGACGGTGCTGATCCCGACGGCGTACTCGATCGGGACGAACTTCAAGCCGGCGGCCCGGCAGCCGCTCGACGACGTACTGCACATCGACGGCTGGTGATCAGGAGGCGGCCATCTCCTCGATGGTGAGGCCGCTGAGGACCGACCGGGGCTCCGTGACGGTCAGGTCCAGACCCGGGTCGGCGTCCGCGTCCTTCACCTTGACCAGCAGCCAGTCGCCGCCGGTCCGGGTGAAAGCCCAGGCGCCGTTCAGCTTCACGCCGTGAAGTTGCACCTTCAAGTGCCCGCGTTCGATCGCCTCGGCCGGGTCGACCAGCTGCCGCCGGTCGTCGCGGGTGAGGTTCGTGTAGACGCCGGCGTCCCAGACGATCACGGCACCGCTGCCGTACTGCGCGTCGCGGTGCACTCCCTCGTACGACGCGTACTCGAGATCGTGGTCCGTGGTGAACACCGCGAGCCGTTTCACGACCGGATCCAGCGACGGCCCGCGCGGCACCGCCCACGACTTCAGCACCCCGTCCACCTCCAGCCGCACGTCGTAGTGCAACCGCCGAGCATCATGCAGTTGCACGACGAAGATCGGCTTGGACAACGGGGCTCCTGGATGAATTTGAGTTACCGCTAACGGTCTGTCACGTTGCGGCTGTACGCTTGCGACTGGTCGGGAAACCGGCCCACCAACTTCCTCCATCATCCGCCCCTGTCCCTAAGCAGGTGCCCATGTCCGTAGCCCCCTCACCGGCGCGGCCGATCGCCGTCCAGATCCGCATCGGCGGCCGCTGGATCGCGGGCCAGGAGCTGGGTCGCCGGACCGGGAC
This sequence comes from uncultured Actinomycetota bacterium, assembly GCA_963822475.1. GTDB lineage: Bacteria > Actinomycetota > Actinomycetes > Propionibacteriales > Kribbellaceae > Kribbella. The sequence continues at coordinate 188,333 of CAWGHT010000003.1, read as the reverse complement.
GGCCGGGACCGACGAGGTTCTCGTCAGTCACCACGGCCATCTCGTCTGGATCGACCAGAGCTCCGTGCGCGAATCCTGAAAGTCCTTACAGATAAGGCTTTTCAGCAAAGAGTTTTCGCAACCAGGTTACCGATCTCGACCGCCGACGCCGATCCCGTCGGGTCGAACAGTGTCCTGGTCAGCGCGAACGTGACCCCTGACCGCGTATCCGCCCACGCCACGCTGCCACCCATGCCTGGCCAGCCGAACGACGCCGGGCTCTCCTCCGCGGTCGACCCCAGCCGGCCGATCGCGTAGCCGAGCGCCAACGTCGCCGGATTGCCGAGCAGTTCGTCCTGCGCGACGAGCGCCGGTCCGGTGATCACCGGGACGGCTTCCGGCCGGACCAGCCGGACCCCGTCCACCTCGCCGATCAACGCGGCGTACAGCTTGGCGATCCCACGTGCGTTGAGGATCCCGCTCGACGGGTCCTCGATCGCGAGCTGCTCGGGCTGGTTCAGTACGGCGGCCCGCGGCTGCATCGCCCGCGGTACGACCTTCTCGAACATTTCGGCCAGCATCGCGAATGTTTCCTCGGCGCCCTCGGGCTCCACGAGCTCGGCGAGCCGATGCCGCTGATCCACGGGCAGCGCGAAGAACACGTTTTCCTGCAGGCCGAGCGGCGTCACGATGTCGCGCAGTACGTCGGAGATCGTCCGGCCCGACGCGCGGCGGACGATCTCGCCGACCAGCAGGCCGAAGGTCTCCGCGTGGTAGGTCATCTTCGTGCCCGGTTCCCACCAGGGCTTGGCGGCGGCGAGGCGCTCCGCCTGTTCGGGGAGCGTTTTCCGCGTTGTATCGGGCGGTAGCGCGGGCAGTCCAACGGAATGCGTGAGCACGTGCCGCAGCGTCGCCTTGTCCTTACCGTGCGCGCCGAACTCGGGCCAGATCTCGACGATCGGCCGGTCGTAGTCGAGGACGCCGCGATCCACCAGCACATTGGCGACCGTCGCGGACGCGCCCTTTCCGGTGGACGCGGCGAAGTACAACGTCTCCGACGTCACGCCGTCGCCGGCCACCGCGTCCACGACCAGCTCGCCGTGTCGATACACCGCGACCTGCAGGCCGAGCTCGGTCTCCACCAGTTCGTCGATCCGCCGCTGCACCGCGTCCTGAAGCTCCATGCAGGTACGTCGGCGCTGCGGCGGGAGGTTCGACACGCTGTCAAACGTAGTCGTGCGCGAACTGGATCGTGCGTGCTCGTTCCGCGTCCGTCCCGACCGGGCAGACCAGGAACTCCGTCGTACCGGCGTCCGCGAACCGCTGCAGCTCCTTGGCCACCGCCTCCTCGTCCCCGAGGACCGCAGTGTCCTCCGGGCCCGCCTTGCCGCCGCGGTCCAGGACGGCCCGGTACGACGGCATGTCGCCGGCCGCCCCGAACTGGTCGTGGATCCACTGCCGGGTCGCGTCCGGGTCGTCGGTGACCGCGACGCAGACGCCCGCGATCACCTGCGGCTCGGGCCGTCCCGCCGCGGTCGCGGCCCGGTCGATCGTGGGGCGGATGAAGTTCTCGATGACCTCAGGACCCGCCCAGCTGGTCGCAGTACCGGCGGTCAATTCGCCGGCCGTCTTCAGCATCCGCGGACCGAGAGCGGCCAGGATGAGCTCGGGCGTCTCGGCGCCGGCGATATCGACCTGCCCGCGGGCGGTCAGCCGCTCGCCCACGTAGTCGGTCGGCTCACCGGCCAGCAGCGGACCGAGCGCTTCGACGTACTCGCGCATGTAGGCCGCTGGGCGGTCCATAGACAGGCCGAGCATGCCTTCGACCATGTGCGGGTGGCTCGAGCCGACCCCGAGCGTCAACCGGTTCCCGGTCAGCACCTGCACGCTGAGCGCCTGCGCCGCGAGCGCCAGCGGATGCCGCGGGTACGCCGGCACGACGCCGACGGCGTACCCGATGGTCGAGGTGTACGGCGCGACGCCCGCGATCAGCGTCAGCGCGTCCCACCCGAGCCGCTGGCTGAACCAGATCCGGTCGATGCCCGCGTCCTCGGCGGCCTTCGCGGCAGCCCCGATCTCGTCGATGGTCTGGCCTTCTTCGTCGATCCACAGTCCGATCCTCATGTCCACCAGTCAACGAGTTCGGACGCCGCCGACCCAGACGCAGTTACGCTGTGCAGCGATAAGGAATCGTGATCGCCGGAGGTGTCCGATGGAGCTGCGGCAGCTGCGGTACTTCGTGACCGTCGCCGAGGAACTGCACTTCGGCCGGGCCGCCGAGCGGCTCAACATCGTGCAGCCGGCCGTCAGCCAGCAGGTCGCCCGGCTCGAACGCGAACTCGGTCTGCAACTCCTCGACCGGTCCTCGCGCCACGTCCGGCTGACCGGCGACGGGGAGCGGATGCTCCGCGAGGCGCGCGCGGTCCTGTCCGCCGCGGATCGGGCCGGCGAGGTGGCCGCGGAGCTTGCCTCCGGGCGTTCCGGCGTACTGCGGATCGGCACGGCGCCGGGGCTCCGGGACCGGCTGGAGCGCGGGCTCGCGGCGCTGCGAGCCCAGACGCCGGATCTCGACCTCAGACTCACCTCGGGCACCACTGCCGAGTACCTCACGGCGTTGCGCGCCGGCGAGCTGGACTTCGCGTTCGTCCGCGGTGACGTGGCCGCCGCCGACCTGCGGGTGATCGAGCTCTGGCGCGATCCGCTGTCCGTCCTGGTCCCTTCGTCCTACCGAGCCGATGACGGCGTCAAGCTGGTCGACCTGGCGGACCTGCCGCTCCGGCTGCCGTCCGACCAGTGGTTGCGGGACGAGCTGACCGCCGCCTGCCGGGCGGCCGGTTTCGAGCCGCGGATGGGCCGGCCGGCGGACGATCTCGAGGCCGCGATCGTCGAGATGTCGACCGGGTCGCCCGCGTGGACCGTCGTCTACGGCACGGCCTGCGAGGCCGCCGAGGGCGCGCTCTGGATGGGGCCGTTCGCGTCGCCGCTGAGCGCCCCGGGGCAACTGGTCGTCGGACCGGGGCCGACCGCCGAGTGTGTCGACGTACTGGTCGCCGCATTCGGGTGAGGACCTCCGGCGGGCCCTGACAGCTCCGCCGGAGGCCGGTGTTGATTACTCAACAAGCACGGGATCGTACGTCGGAAATCGCGTTCCGAGGAGGGCCCGTCTCATAATGCGCCGATCAGCCGCTTGATGGCTCCCGGTGAACGGTTGCTGACGGTGCGGGATTAAAGTTGGTAGTTGCAACCAAATAGTCAGGCCGGGTGAGGGCATCGTCGGCCGTTTCCGCCTCGGAGCAGCACACCCCGCTGCTCCGGTCGTTCGCGTTCCCGCCGTACGAAACGGAAGCTGATGTCTGCCACCCAGGCCTCGCCGGCCACACCTGCCGCCGGCTCCACACCGACCCGCTACCGCTCGCGGTACGCCGGCGGCGACCCTGACCCCACGCCGACCGCACCGCCGCCGACCACTCCGCCGGCCGGAGACACCGAGCTGTCCCACCGCGAGATCCTGGAGATCCTCGCCGGGCTGCTCGCCGCGCTGTTCACCGCGGTCCTCAGCTCGACGATCGTCAGCAACGCGCTGCCGACGATCATCGCGGACCTCGAAGGCACCCAGACGCAGTACACCTGGGTGGTCACCGCCAGCCTGCTCGCGATGACCGTGTCCACGCCGGTGTGGGGCAAGCTGTCCGACCTGATGAGCAAGAAGCTGCTCGTGCAGCTCGCGATCATCATGTTCGTCACCGGCTCCGTGCTGGCCGGCGCCTCGCACAACGTGCCGTTCCTGATCGGCTCGCGGGTTCTGCAGGGGATCGCGATGGGCGGGCTGATGGCGCTCGCGCAGGCGATCATCGGCGCCGCGATCCCACCACGGTCGCGGGGCAGGTACTCCGGATACATGGGCGCCGTGATGGCGCTCGCGACCGTCAGCGGTCCGCTGGTCGGCGGCGTCATCGTCGACACCTCGTGGCTCGGGTGGCGGTGGTGCTTCTACGTGTGCGTGCCGCTCGCCGTACTGTCGCTGATCGTCCTGCAACGGTTCCTGCACCTACCGGTCGTGAAGCGCAAGGTCAAGATGGACTACCTAGGCGCGCTCCTGATCGCGGGCGCGGCCAGCCTGCCGCTGATCTGGGTCTCGTTCGCGGGCGAGCACTTCCCGTGGTGGTCGTGGCAGACCGGCGCCTATCTGGGCGGTACGGCGGTACTCGCGATCCTGGCCGTGGTCGTCGAGACGCACGCAGCCGAGCCGCTGGTACCGATGCGCGTCGTACGGGAACGGACGACGGCGCTGGCGATCCTCGCGAGCGTCGCGGTCGGGATGGGGATGTTCGGGAGCGCGGTGTTCCTGGGGCAGTACTTCCAGGTGGCCCGCGGGTACAGCGCGACCGAGGCCGGGTTGCTGACCATCCCGATGATGTTCGGGTCGTTCCTCGGCTCGGTCGGGTCGGGGCAGTTGATCACCCGGTTCGGGAAGTGGAAGCGGTACCTGGTGATCGGCGCGCTGTTCCTGACCGCGGGGCTCGGGTTGCTCGGCACGATCGACCACACGTCGCCGTACTGGTATGTCGGGCTCGGGATGCTTGCCATGGGCATCGGGATGGGCATGACGATGCAGAACCTGGTGCTCGCGGTGCAGAACACCGTGGACGTCAGCGAGGTCGGGGCGGCGGGTGCGTCGGTCACGTTCTTCCGGAGCCTTGGTGGTGCGGTTGGCGTGTCGGTGCTGGGGGCGATCCTGGCTACGCGGGTGACCGATCTGATTACGGAACATCTGCGCGAGCTCGGTCCGGGGGCGGCGGCCGCGGCGCAGGGTGGTTCGGGGAGTTTGCTGGACGTGAACTCGCTGCCGGGGCCGATCCAGGAGATCGTGCGGCACGCGTACGGCGACGCGACCGGGCGGATCTTCGTGATCGCGGCCGGGGCCGCCTTGGTGAGCTTCCTGGCGGTCCTGTTCATCCGCGAGGTCCCGCTCCGCCAAACCGTCGCAATACGCCCGTCGGAGACTGAACCAACTGAGCGTGAAACCGTTCCTGACGATCCCGCTGAGCGGGCTGCGGTGGTTGCGCTCGACGTGATCACGTCGGCGGAGCGTACGGCGCGTGAACGCGAGCGGGAGGCCAGCGAACGGGTCCACGCCGCCGCGAACACGATCCGCCAGATGCGGACCGACGTCGCGGACCTGTTCACCCGCGTGGACCAGCAGATCGCCGACCTCGAGAGCACCCTCCCGGACGCCGACATCCCGCAGCCGGCCGCGGCGATCCTCGACGCCCAGCGTCCCGCGGGCGAACTGGTCGACGAACTCCGCCGGTACGAGCTCAGCGTCCTGAGCGCCAGCCAACGCACCGCCGACCACCTCCGCGAAACCGCCCAGGCCGAGGCAGATCACCTGCTTGCCGAGGCCCGCGCCGAAGAGGAGGAAATCCGCACCCGCATCACCGAACTGGAAGCCGTAGAACACCGCCTCCTGACCACAGTCCGCGACAACCTCTCCAACACCCCACCCCCACCCGCCCCACCCACCTACTCGTCCGGGCATCAGATCCACCCACCGACCCACGCACCAGCCACCCACGAGGCAGCCGCCTCCGGCAACGGCTACCCCGACGAACACCACAACCGCCAACCCTTCGGCTGACCCCCATTTGCCTGGCTGACCCACCAATTTGCCTGGCTGACCCACCAAATGCGGGGTTCCACACCCGCGTTCAGGGTCCGGAACCCCGCATCTCGTGGGTAGACCAGGCAAATGCGGTGGTTGGGGCGCGTCGGATCGCAGGCTGACGTGTCGGCGAGCGGATACCCGGTTCGTGCGGTGGCACGGTGGGCGTGGGGTGTCGGAGCGGGGGGCGGTGGGGCGTGGGGCGTCGGTGTGGGGTGGCATGCTTCGGAGTACGGCGTGTGGTGAAGGAGTGGTGTGGGGTTGTGGGACGTGGAGCAGGTGGTGGGGCTGGCGCCTGATCCTGCGTCCGCGAAGGCTGGGCAGGGGCTGGCTCGGGGCGAGAAGTGGTCGTCCGCCGGCAGTACGGATCGTGCGGTCTGGGGCTTGTGCCAGGGCAGCGGGAAGCAGCCGTACCAGACCGTCGTGGACCTGAGCGGCCCGGCGTACAAGTGCTCCTGTCCGTCGCGGAAGTTCCCCTGCAAGCACGCGCTCGGCCTGCTGTTGCTGTTGGCGAAGCACGAGGTGTCCCCGGCGGATGAGCCGGACTGGGCGAAGAGCTGGCTCGACCAGCGGGCCGAACGCGCTGAGCGGCCCGAGCGAAAGCCCGGCGAGGTCGCAGACCCGATCGCGGCGCAGGAGCGGGCGGCCCGGCGCGCGGATCGGGTGTCGGCGGGACTGGCCGAGTTGGCCGGGTGGTTGGACGACCAGGTGCGCCAGGGGCTCGGCGGATTCGACCAGCGGGCGTATACCGAGCTGAGCCGTCTCGCCGCGCGCATGGTCGACGCCCAGGCACCGGGAGTCGCCGGAGCGGTACGTCGGGCCGCCGCAGTTGTCGGACGTGGTCACGGCTGGCCGGGTGAACTGCTCGAAGAGTTGTCCCTCGTCCACCTGGTCGTCGCGGCGCACGGTCGTCTCGCGGAGCTCCCGCCGTCGCTCGCCGACACGGTGCAGAGCCGGATCGGCTGGACCACCGAGACAGCCCGCGTACGCGAGGAAGGCGAGAAGGTCGAGGACGACTGGCTCGTACTCGGCCGCGTCATCGAGCCGGACGACCGCCTCACCGTCCGCCGCGTGTGGTTGCGCGGGGCAACGACTGGCCGGATCGGGCTGATCCTCTCGTTCGCGGCCGCCGGACGCCCGCTGGACCCGCTCCCTGCTCGACCTGGTGAATACGTCCCCGGCGCGCTCTCGTTCTACCCAGGCGCCCTTCCGATGCGCGCCCTCCTGACCCAGACCGATCCGCGCCAACCCGCACCACGTCCCGCCGGACTCACAGTCCGCCAGGCATTGGCGTCGTACGTCGAATCGCTCGCGGCCGACCCGTGGAACGAACGCTGGCCGCTGGTGCTGCAGGACGTACGACCCGCACGGCACGGCGACGGCTGGGCGCTGGTGGACGAGGCCGGCGACGGGCTGGAGATCCTGCCGGGCTGGGATGCGTTGAAGCTGCTCGCAGTATCGGCAGGCGACCCGATCACGGTGGCCGGCGAGTGGAATCGTGCAGGCCTCCGCCCGATGACCTGCTGGCACGCGGATCGGCCGGTGATCGTGTGAAGGGCTGGGACGGGCTGGTCAGTTCGGCGTTGCTCGGCACCGACCGGCGGCCGCCGCACTTCGACGAACTGCCCGAGCACATCCAGGAGCGCCTCGGCGACGGCAACCTGCTCGACGCTGCCGCGTTGGCGACCGTGTACAAGCGGGCCGGACGCAAGCCGCTGCACGATCTCGAGCCGCTTCCGGCCGCGCCCGGTGAGGATCGGCCGTTGCCGCGGGCGAACGCGGTTCGGCGGTTGGCCGCGATGCTGGGCGGGTTCCAGAGCTCTGCGCTGGGTGAGTGGTTGCGTACGGCGGACGCACACGGCTGGGGTGTTCCGCCCGAGCATTTGCCGGCGCTGGCGGACTACGCGCGCAACCGTGCGGAGTACCGCCCGCTCGTCATCGCCGCCGCCGGTCGTCGGGCGCGCTGGCTCGCGGATCTCAACCCCGAGTGGCGATTCCTGCACGCAGCGGTTGCTGAGAGCAACGATACGGCGTTGTGGACGCACGGCAACGCGATCCAGCGCCGTACCTGGTTGCGCGCCGCCCGCACCCAAGATCCCGCCGCCGCACGGGAGGCGCTCGAAGAGGTCTGGCCGACCGAATCCGCCGCCACCCGGGCCGATTTCCTCGGGCTGTTCGCGGACAACCTTGCGCAAGCGGACGAGGAGTTCCTGGAGACCGCGCTCGACGACCGTTCCCGTGAGGTACGACGGGTGGCCGCGCGGCTGCTCGCCCGGTTGCCGGGATCGCAGTACGGCGTACGTATGACGGAACGCCTGAATGCGCATCTCGTGCCCAGCCAAGGCGTGCTCGCCGTCGACCTTCCGCGCAGTCTGACCCAGTCGATGGAACGTGACGGGATCGACTCGCAGAACCCGGAAGGTGTCGGCAAGCGCGCGTGGTGGTTCCACCAGATCGTCGCCAATGCGCCGTTGCAGGCAATGGATCTCACCTGGCTGCAGACCCCGGTCGAGGGGTGCGCCGTCGAGGTGCTGCAGTCCGCCTGGACCGAGGCCGCCATACGCGAGAGCTCAGTCGAGTGGTCGCGAGCGATCCTGCAGGCCGGGTCGAATACCGGCAGTCGCGGTCCGGCTGAGTTGTTGCGGTTGTTGCCGCCGGAGGAGTGGGCGAGCGCGGTCGACGTACTGCGGAAGACCGTCGACGTCGCCGAGTTGGTCGGTGGATTGCCCGTACCGTGGCCCGCTCCGCTCGCGACCATGATCCTCGACCAGCTCGCCAAGGTCGGCACCAACCGCGCCTGGGCCCGCCTCGCCAGCATCGCGGCCCGCGCCGCGCCACCCGACGTACTCGACCACCCGATCACCCGCGAACCCACCGGCGAGGAAGACACGTGGCTCCGCCGCCTCGTCGAAACCCTCACCTTCCGCCGCGAAATGTACGAGGAGCTCACATGACCACTGAGGTACTGCGCCCGCACGCGGAGATCGAGTACGCCGACGAACTCGCAAGCTTTGCGCGCAACGGACGACAAGCCGCGGCCGCCGGCCTGGCTGATGTCGCCGAGTGCCGTGGTCACGTATCTGCTCGGTGGGCAAGCGGGCGACACCGAGATCTCACCGAAGTACGTCGGCCCGCGCCGACTCGTCGAGGTCGCCGTCGCCACCCTCGCGACGGACCGGGCGCTGCTGCTGCTCGGCGTACCGGGCACGGCGAAGACGTGGGTCAGCGAGCACCTCGCGGCCGCGATCAGCGGCGACTCGACGTTGCTCGTGCAAGGTACGGCGGGCACCCCGGAAGAAGCGATCCGGTACGGCTGGAACTACGCCCAGTTGATTGCCCAGGGCCCCAGTGAGGCGGCGCTCGTGCCGAGCCCGGTGCAGCGCGCGATGGCCGAGGCGAAGATCGCCCGGATCGAGGAGCTGACCCGGATGCCGTCCGACGTCCAGGACGCGCTGATCACGATCCTGTCCGAGAAGGCGCTGCCGATCGCCGAGCTGGCCACGGAAGTCCAGGCCCGTAAGGGATTCAACGTCATTGCCACCGCCAACGATCGCGACAAGGGCGTCAACGAACTCTCCAGCGCGCTCCGCCGGCGCTTCAACACCGTCGTACTGCCGCTGCCCGACTCCGCCGAGGACGAGGTGGAGATCGTCTCCCGCCGCGTGTCCCAGCTCGGTTCGGCGCTCGAGTTGCCGCAGCCCGACGATGCGCTGGAAGAGATCCGCCGCGTGGTGACGATCTTCCGCGAGCTCCGCTCCGGCCGGACCGAGGACGGCCGTACGGCGGTCAAGTCGCCGTCCGGCACGCTCTCCACCGCGGAGGCGATCAGCGTCGTCACCGGCGGTCTCGCGCTCGCGGCCCATTTCGGTGACGGCGTACTGCGTCCGACCGATGTGGCCGGCGGCATCCTCGGCGCGGTTGTCAAGGACCCGTCCGCGGATCGCGTCGTCTGGTCGGAGTACCTCGAAACCGTCGTCCGCGAACGCGACGACTGGGCGCCGTTCTACCGCGCCTGCCGAGAGATTTCCGGATGACCGTTCACCTGCTCGGGATCCGGCATCACGGGCCGGGGTCGGCGCGCGCGGTGGCGACCGCGCTGGCCGAGCTCCAGCCTGATGTCGTCCTGATCGAGGGGCCGCCGGAGGCCGACAAGATCGTCGAGCTGGCGGCGTCCGAGGAGATGGAGCCGCCGGTCGCGCTGCTCGCTTATGCGGTGGACGACTCGACGCGGGCGGCGTTCTGGCCGTTCGCGGTGTTCAGCCCGGAGTGGCAGGCGATCAGGTACGGGCTGGCCGCTGGGGTGCCCGTGCGGTTCTGCGATCTTCCGGCGGCGCAGCAGTTCGGTTCTGCGGGCGGGCGTTCGGTGTCGATGGATCCGCTCAAGACGCTGGCCGAGGCGGGCGGGTACGACGACCCCGAGCGCTGGTGGGACGACGTGATCGAGTCGCGCCGCGGCGGTGCCGAGCCGTTCACGGTGATCGCCGACGCGATGGGAGAGCTGCGGCACGGCGAGGAGGCGACCGGCCGCGAGGCGCAACGCGAGGCGTACATGCGAACCGTTCTGCGGAAGGCGATTCGTGAAGGGTTCGAGCGGATCGCGGTGGTCTGCGGCGCCTGGCACGTGCCTGCTTTGGAACTACCGTTGCCGCCAGCAACACATGACGCGCGGATCCTGAAGGGCCTGCCGAAGCGGAAGGTCGCGTGCACCTGGGTGCCGTGGACGCACGGCCGGCTGGCGGCGGCCAGCGGGTACGGCGCCGGCATCACGTCACCTGGCTGGTACCACCACCTGTTCACCGCGCCCAACCAGATCACGACCCGCTGGCTCTCCAAAGTGGCGCAAGTACTGCGCAACGAGGACCTGCCAGTGTCCAGCGCGCACGTGATCGAGGCGGTGCGGCTCGCGGACACGCTGGCGGCGATGCGCGAACGTCCACTCGCCGGGTTGAGCGAGGTGACCGAGGCGACGCGGGCAGTGCTTTGCGGCGGGAACGACGTACTGCTGGACCTTGTGACGCGTGAAGCGGTGGTCGGTGAGCTGCTCGGGTCGGTGCCGGGGGAGACTCCGCAGGCACCCGTAGCGGCGGACCTGGCCGCCCACGCGCGGCGGTTGCGGATGAAGCGGGACGCGGCCGAGCGGGTGATCGAGCTCGACCTGCGGAAATCGAACGACCTGGAGAAGTCCAGACTCCTGCACCGGTTGCGGATTCTCGGCGTGCATTGGGGCGTGCCGGCCGCTGACGAGCGGAGGGCGCAGGGCACGTTCCGGGAGATGTGGCGGCTGGCCTGGGATCCCGGGCTGGAGGTCGAACTGGTGGCCGCGGGGGCTCACGGTACGACGGTGCTCGGCGCTGCGACGTCCGTGATGCTGAAGTCCGCGGACTCGCCGACGCTGGCCGATGTCACCGCCGCGTTGGAGAAATCGCTCCTCGCCGACCTGGCGGAGGCGCTCCCGCCGCTGCTTCAAGGCATTGACACCCGCGCGGCAGCCGACGCCGACGTCGGTCATCTGATGGCGGCGTTGCCCGCGCTGGCACGAGCTTCGCGGTACGGCGACGTACGCGGAACCGACACGGCCGGGCTGGCCTCGGTCGCGGGGCGGATGGTGTCGCGGGTGTGCGCGGGTCTCGCACGGACCGTTCATGGGCTGGATCCGGATGCGGCGGCCGCCGTACAGGATGGGATCGACGGGGTGCAGGACGCGACGGTGCTGCTGGCCGAGGACGTGCGGTCGGAGTGGCTGAACACGCTGCAGGGGTTGAGCGATCGGGCCTCCGTGCCGCCGTTGATCCAGGGGCGGTTGACGCGGTTGATGCTGGATACGTCGCGGTTGCCGGATCACGAGGTCGCGCTGCGGTTGGGGCGTTCGCTGTCACCCGGTACGGCGACGGCGGATGCGGCCGGATACGTCGAGGGGTTCCTGGCTGGCGGCGGGTTGTTGCTGGTGCATGACGAGCGGCTGCTGGCGATGGTGGACGGGTGGCTGGCGGCGATCCCGGACGACGCGTTCGTGGAGGTGCTGCCGCTGCTGCGGCGTACATTCGGGACCTTCGCGGCACCCGAGCGGCGGTCGATCGGCGCGCGGGCTCGGGTCCTTTCAGATCCAGATGCTGTGGTCGTTGCTGATGACAACGAGCTGGATGCCGAGTTGGCGGCGACCGCGTTGCCGGTGGTCGCGCAGTTGCTGGGGGTCTCATGAGTGACGAGCGTTTGCGCCGGTGGCGGCTGGTGCTGGGCGGTGAGGCCGAGGAGGAGACCGGTACGACGTTGTCGGCCGAGGACCGGTCTGTCGATGCGGCGTTGGCCGCGTTGTACGACGCCGCGGAGGGGGAGTCGGGGACGCAACGGTCGTCCGGGTTGGGTGCGTCGGCGCCTCGGGTGGCTCGGTGGTTGGGCGACATCCGGCAGTACTTCCCGAGCACCGTCGTACAGGTGATGCAGCGGGACGCGGTCGAGCGGCTCGGGATCACGCGGATGCTGATGGAGCCGGAGCTGCTGGGCGCGGTTGAGCCCGACGTACACCTGGTGTCCACGTTGCTCGCGCTCAACGAGGTGATGCCCGAGGAGACCAAGCAGACCGCGCGGGACGTGGTCGGCCGGGTGGTGGCCGAGCTCGAGGCGCGGCTTGCCGAGCGGACGCGGGCAGCGGTGACCGGTGCGCTCGACCGGGCCGGGCGGACGGCGCGACCGCGGCATTCGGACATCGACTGGGACCGGACGATCCGGGCGAACCTCAAGCATTTCTCGCCGACGCTCGGGACGATCGTGCCGGACCGGCTGGTCGGGTACGCGCGCCGGAACCACAGCGTCCAGCGGGACATCGTGCTCGCGATCGACCAGTCCGGGTCGATGGCTGAGTCGGTCGTCTACGCGTCGCTGTTCGGTGCGGTGCTCGGGTCGATCCGGACGTTGCGGACCTCGCTGGTCGTGTTCGACACCGCGGTGGTTGATCTGACAGATCAGCTCGAGGACCCGGTCGACGTACTGTTCGGGACGCAACTGGGCGGTGGGACGGACATCAACCGGGCGCTCGCTTACTGCGAGGAACTGGTCACGAAACCGGCCGAGACCGTGCTCGTGCTGATCTCCGATCTTTACGAGGGCGGAGTTCGGGAAGAGATGTTGCGTCGGGCGCGTTCTTTGGTGGAGTCCGGCGTACAAGTGATTGCTCTGCTGGCGCTCGCGGACTCGGGTACACCGTCGTACGACGCCGAGAACGCGGCCGCGTTGGCCGAGCTCGGCGTACCGACGTTCGCCTGCACACCGGACAAGTTTCCTGACCTGATGGCTGCTGCCATCCGCCACGAGGACATCGGCGGCTGGGCAGCAACCAACATCACCTGAGAGGTACCTCGATGTCGACTGTCGAACCAGGGCGTGTCTCCTGGTCCCACGCCTACTGCGCGGCACTCGGCGGGCACCTCGCTGAGCGGGAGCGACGGGAACGATGACACCACATCGACCCCTCCGCTCCCGCTCACCGAGGCACTCCGCCGAGCACCTGCTCGCTACGGCGTGGGACCAGGAGACACGCCCTGCCCGCTTCCGTGTGCTGCCGTCGCGCTCGGAGGAGCGGCCCGGGATCGCCCGCTTCTTCGCGGCGATCGACTCGCTCGTCGTCGCGGAGGAGGGCGTCAGCGCGGCGGGCTAGCCAGCGACCTCCAGGATGTCGATCTCGGTGTACGGGTCGGCCTCGGCGAAGCGGAGGGCCCACTGGACGGCTTCCTCCTTGGTGTCGACGCGGATGATCGAGACGCCCGCCACGAGCTCCTTGGTCTCGGCGAACGGCCCGTCGATCACCCGCGGCAGGCCCGGCGCGGGGAACGTCACCCGGGCGCCGCGCGAGCTCGGCATCAGGCCCTCGCCGAGCACCAGCACCCCGGCCTGACGCATCTCCTCGAGTACGGCGTCCGCCCGCTCGAGGATCTCCGGATCCGGCGCGTTCCCGGCCTCCAGGCTGTCATTGGTCTTGTGCAGCAGCATGTACCTCATAGCGCTGACCTTAATGCGGTCCAGAACGCTTCCGGCACCTCGTATTCGTGCCACGCCGCCACCTCGGCGATCTCCCGCGGGCTCCGCGCGCCCACGACCACGGCCGGTACGGCGGGGTGCGTCAACGGGAACTGCACCGCAGCAGCCAGCAGAGGTACGCCGTACGCGCTGCAGACCTCCCGCAGTACGTCGATCCGCCGCAGCACGTCCTGCGGGACCCGCTCGTACCCGTGCGGAGCCCCGTCCGCGGTGTCGGCGAGCACCCCGCCGTGAAACACCCCCGCCGCGAGCACAGCCACCCCGAGCTTCTCGCACAACGGCAGCAACTCATCCGCCCCCGACTGATCCAGCAAGCTGTACCGCCCCGCCAACAAGATGACGTCCACGCCGGTGGTTTCGCGGAGGAACTGGGCGGCGACGTCGGCGTGGTTGACGCCGAGGGAGATGGCTCGGATCGTGCCCCGGCCGCGGAGCTCGACGAGGGCGCTGAACGTCTCGGTCGACGCGATCGGGAAGTCCAGTTCCGGGTCGTGGATGTGCAGTACGTCGATCCGGTCGATCCCCATCCGCTCGAGACTCGCCTCGAATGACCGGATCGTCGCGTCGTACGAGTAGTCCAGCCGCGGCCCCACCCCGGCCGGCGGCTCCGCCCAGATCGGCTGCAGATCCGGCCCGCCCGGCTCGATCAGCCGCCCGACCTTCGTGCACAGCACGAACTCGTCCCGCGGCCGCCCCCGCAACGCCATCCCGGCCCGCCGCTCCGACAGCCCGTACCCGTACACCGGCGCCGTGTCGAACAGCCGCACCCCCAACTCCCACGCCCGATCGATCGTTGCCACCGCCTCCCGCTCCGGCACCGCCGCAAACATCCCCCCAACCGAAGCAAGCCCCAACCCCAACTCACTGACCCGCAACCCCGTACTCCCCAACTCCACCATCCGCATGGTCAGACGCTAGAAGGCGCCACCGACAACCAGACCCTTCCCTCGGTGTGGGTGGGCGCGGGACCATGCGGGATGGGTGAGATCGCGGAGCGGTACCGGCGGCGGGCCGAGGGGTTCGAGCGGACGGTTGCGGCGGTGCGTCCCGATCAGTGGGAGAACCAGTCGCCATGCGCGAAATGGACCGCGCGGGACGTGGTCGAGCATGTCGTCACGATGCACGCGGTGATGCTGACGCCGGTCGCGCGCAAGCTGGAGCCGGCGGACGACCCGCTGACCGCGTTCCAGGAGGCACGAGCCGCGATCGAGGACGTACTCGATGACCCGGTCGCCGCGCTGACCGAGACCGACACCCCGGCCGGGCGGCTGACGACCGAGCAGCACATCGACCAAGTGGTGTCCGACGACCTCGTCCTGCACGGCTGGGACGTGGCGCGCGCCACCGATCAGGACGAGACGATGGACCCGGCTGACGTCGAGCGGCTCTGGACGATCGCGGCCGCGGTCCCGCCCGAGCTGATGATGAAGTACCGGACGCCCGGCGCTTTCGGCGAGGGCATCGAGGTGTACGGCGCCGAAGTACCGGTCGAGCCGGAAGCGCCGCTGCAGGACCGCCTACTCGGGTTGCTCGGCCGCGAGCCGTGACAGGCTGCTCGGCGCGTAGTAGCTGCTCGGGTCATCGCAGAGCGGTGCTTGCCTCAGCTCCCCTGGATCCCGCATCAGGAGCGCATGCCCCTTGGCGATCGCCGGGTCCAGGTACTCGTGGCCCGGGAGGTCCGCGACCGCCGTACGGCAGCCGAGCGCCATGCCCTCGAACAGCGCGGTGGTCGAGACGCCGACCTGGTACGTCGCGGTAGCGAGCAGCTCGAGCGTATTGCCGCCGGTGGACAGCTGGACGCCGGCCGGAATCGTGTAGTCCTCGGCACGCTCGCTCGGGTGCAGACGGTAGAGAACCTCCAGGTCAGGGTGCTCCTTGGCGACCGCATCCGCGACCTCGACGAGCTCTGATCCAACCGTCCCCTGCGACAGGAAGACGACCCGGCGCGGCTCCTTCGGGCCGGGTGGCGGCAGGAACGGCGCACCCATCACCTCGGTCCGCATCCCGGCGGGCAGGTCCGCGACGTCGGTCCAGTACGACCCGAAGCACCACAGCTCGTCCGGCTGATCCGCGACCACGGGCCGCCCCGGATAGCTGTACCCGAGGTGGAACGGGCTGATCGCGCCGTGCTGCAGCTCGACGACGCGGATCCCGAGATCGCGGGCGGCGCCAACGATGTGCTGGTGGAAGTACGCGACGACCAGGTAGACCGTCGTGATCCGGTGCTTCTTGAGGAGCGCCCGGTAGAGGGCGCGGAGCCGCAGGTGCTTCGGGACCTCACGCGCCACCAGGGCACCGATCGGGATCCGGACACCGGTGAGTTTCTCAAGCGCGGCCGCGATGCCGCGGTCGTCCGCCGTACGTCGATGGACCGCGCCGGCGGCCGACGTGAAGAAGTCCAGGTTCTTGCTGCCCGGAAGCGGCGTGCCGTTGATCCCGGAGTCCAGGATCAGAGCACGATCGCCGAGCGCGGCGCGGAGCTCGTCGGTGTAGATCTCGACACCGTTCGGTTTCCGCGGATGCGGTACGACGAGGGCGTCGTACGAGCCGGGGAACGGGGTGCGCGTGACGATCCCGGCGACGTGTTTCCCGACCAGGGCGGCCTTGTCGTACGGCGTACGACGTACCGGATGCGGCGCGCCGTGGATGCCGGTGCGGCGGGTCAGCTCATGAAAGACGCGCATCCGGATGATCGGCCAGGGATGCGCTCCCCGGATCTGCCACGCGAGCAGCTCCAGGTCCCGTTCCACCGTCCAGATCGCCCCGCACAGCTCCGCCACCGTCGGCCGAACCGTGCCGTTCCCGGTACTCGTCATGGTTGATCCCTACTATCCCCGCGAGGCTTCCGACGCCCGAGAAGAACCGGCGGACTGCCTTCAGCAGGTGCGTCTTCCGGCCGAGCAGCAGCCCGGCGAGGGCGAACCCGATCGCCGAGATCACCCGGGCCGAAGCATAGGCCAGCACCAGGACGTAGCTGACCGCGCCCGGGCGGATCAGCAGGCGGCTGATCGTGTCGCCGCTGCCGGAGCGGAAGGCCCGCCGTACCAGCCAGCGCAGCGTGGTGCGGCCGACCGGGACCTCCTCGGCGATGCAGGCGTCCTCGCACCAGACGATGCGGAACCCGGCGCGGTGTACGCGGAGGAAGAAATGCAGGTCGCTGGAGCCGGTGTACCGGAACGCGGGATGGAAGCCGGGCGTGACCGCGTGGTAGACGCGGCGGCTGACCAGGGTGTTGTTCGTGTACGCCTTGCGGAGCTCCTCGCCGGTGGTGTGCCGGCCGGTGGAGTCGTGGACGTCGCTGTAGGCGTTCCACGGCGGCGCGCCGGGCGGGAGATTGCCCTTCACCGGGCCTGTGACGACGTCGGCGCCGGTGGACTCCCACGCCTTGAGCAGGGTCGCCAGCCAGCCGGGCGGGGCGACCTCGTCGTCGTCGACGAAGATCAGCGCGTCGTCGTTCCAGCAGAGCTCGACGGAGCGCTCCCGCGCGAAGGGGATCCCCGGCTCCGCTTCCACCACCGACGTGATCGGGTACGGCGTACCGTCCCCGAACTCCTCCAGCACCCGCGCGGCCGACCCCTCCGCGTCGTTGTCCACCACGACGATCCGGATCGAGTACTCCCCGTCCGAGGTCAGCTCCTGAGCCTGCAAACTCGTCAACAACCCCCGCAACAGAGCAGGTCGCCGGAAGGTAATCACCGCGATGGCGACACTCGTGCTCATGCCGCCCGAGACTATCGGTCCCCACCCACAACCGCCCATCCAACGCGTGTGACATTCCCAGCCGCCCGCCGCTCCGGGCGGCCGGATGTGTCGGAACAAGCGCCGGGGACTGGGGACGGGCAATTACGTGTCCCCAGGTCCCGTGGGGTGTTCCCGGGGTTGGACGGAGATGAGGGGGAGGCCGAGGTCGCGGATTCGGGCTAGTAGGCCGTGGAGTTCGGACTGGTCGGTGATCGGGCCGCGGAGGGTGGTGGTGTCGTCGGGTTCGGGGGTGAGAGTGAAGTCGGCGAACCAGCCGGACCAGCTCGGGTCGAGGCGTCCGGCGACCCGGACCTCGTAGACGGTCAACTCGCGACCGCAACCGGCTGCCGCACTGACATCGTCGTGCGCCAGAGCGAGTAGCCGAGGGCAATCATCGCGATGCCGTTCGGGTAGGCCAGCAGGCGGTACAGCGAGTCCGGCGCCACAGCCAGCGCTGCGGAGACGAGACCGCCGACGGCCAGCAGGACCGTCGCCCAGCGAGCGAGCACCCGAGCGCGGAAGAGCGCGATCCCGAGCAGCAGGCCACCGGCCAGGTAAGCGAATCCCTGCACCTTGAAGACCGTCCCGAGTGTCCCGATGTCGCCGATCGCATGCCCGCCGGTCGCCACCTCGAGCACGTCCCGCACGTACCCGGGGTTCGTGTCCGCGATCGACGGCAGGACGTACCCCGAGACGTACGTCGTGCCGACGATCAACAGGTAGCCGAAGGCGAGGACGACGTACCCGATGAGCCCGAGGAGGCCGTTCCGGCGGATCTGGCTCAGGTACAGGCCGGTGATCCCGACCAGCGCCAGCGCCGCCATCAGCAGCTTCAGCGTGCTCCGTACGGCGAGCTCGGTCGTGACGATCGAGTCGACGTCGACGTGCGGGTGCCCGATCTGCACCCCGATGAAGATCGCTCCAGCTGCCACTGCGGCGGCGCCTGCGGCCCGGGTCAGTGTGGTTGCGGTGATAGTCATTCCCAGCTCCTTCGTTCGTGTAATCGGAACGTAGGTCGCGACGTGGGGAGTGGTCGTCACCAGATGTGGTGATTTAGAGCAGGCCGCGTTCGCGGGCGCGACGTACGGCGCCTGAGCGGTTGGTTGCACCGAGCTTGGTGAAGATGCGCTTCGTGTGGGTCCGCAGGGTGTTCAACGAGACGAAGAGCCGGCGGGCGATCTCCGGCCCGGTGAGCTCGGTCTCGAGGAGTCGCAGTACGTCGAGTTCCCGCTCGGTCAGGGGGTCCGGCGACGTCATCGGTGCTTTCAGGAGTCGCCGTACGAGGGGTTCGTCGGGGGCCGCGTCCTCCAGCAGCGCGACCATCGGGGCGCCTTCGTCCAGGAACAAGCGAACGTACCGCTCGGGCTCCGGCGCCGCGGCGAGCGCCTGACGCAGGGCGGCGAGAGCATCCAGTCGTTGACCGCGCAGGTGCAGCGCGAGTGCCCGCAGTACGTCGATCTCCAGCAGGCTGCCTGCCCGCCGTGGGGCGTCCGCTCGCAGCCGATCCAGGAGCCCAAGTGCATCGTCACCACGGTGAATCAGCAGCCGCGCAAGGGTGAGCTGCTCGTACTCGTGCAAGTACGACACCGCGTCAGAGATCCCGGCCGCCCACGCTCCGGCCGCCACGAGATCCCCCGCCGCGAGCTGTACCCGCGCCCGCAGTGCCGCGATCGGCCGCAGCTCGGGATACGTCCCGCGCCGGTACAGCACCTCCGCGTCGTCGAGCAGCCGTAGTGCCGCAGCGAAATCGCCGCGCGCGACCTGCACCTGCGCCGTCGCGGTGTACCAGCGGTGCCGGTTCTCGGTGATCGAGCCGTGCTCGGCGAGGACCCGTGCGGTCTCGAGGTGTGCTTCCGCGCCGGCGAGGTCGTCCAGCTCCCGGTCCAGCTCGGCCAGTCCGACGTGCAGGTCCGCCGTGGCCCGCGGATACGGCTCGCCGTTGCGGGTCGCGGCCGCGAGCGCCTGCTCAAACGTCTTCCTCGCCTGCGACGGCCGCCCCGCCGCCATCCACAGATCGCCCATCACCACCGTGCTGTCCTGGACGTCGGTCAGGTTGCCTGCCGCCTGCAGACTGCGAACGGCCGTCGCGAACGTCGCCAACGCCTCCTCGACATCACCCGCCGCCCACGCGGCCAGCGCGACGAACCCACCTGCGGCGCCACGGATGAAATGATCATCAGGCCCCGCCAGTTCCAGCGCCCGCTCGGCGCACAGAACCGTGGCAGCGACCTCACCACGCGCCTGCGCCAGCGCCGCCCGATAGACCAAGATCAAGGCTGGCGCGGTCCGCAGCTCCTCGGTATCCGCCCATGCCGCCGCCGGACCGCCCGCCAGCGCAACCTCCGCGTCATCGAGCCAACGCGCCATCCGGTCCAGTTCGCCCGCCATCATCGACGACCACGCCGCCGCGATGCACAACACCGGACGTCCCCGGACGACGGACTCGGGCAGCGACCGGGTCCAGCCCAGGAGCATCGAGTCCAGCCGCGCACGCCGTGCCTCAGGCAAGGCTTCCTCGATCAAGAACGCGGCCCGTTCATGATCACCTGCCGCCAACGCGTGCCGTATGGCGTCGGGCGCCAACTGCTGCGCGACGTACCACTCGCTCGCCGCCCGATGCAGCCCCGGCAGCTCCTCCGGACGCTCAGCGAGCAGACGCGCACGCAGTACGTCGCGGAACAGGTGGTGGTACCGGTACCAGGTCCGGCCGGCGTCCAGCGCGACCACGAACACGTTGCCACGATCCAACTCGTCCAGCACCCGATCGCTGCCGCCCTGACCGGTGACCGCATCGCACAGCGGACCGGTGAGCCCGTCGAGAACCGCCGTACGGAGCAGGAACTCCCGAACCGCAGCCGACTGGCGCGCGAGCACCTCGTCCGCCAGATAGTCGATGACGAACCGATGGCTGCCCGTGAACGCGTCGATGAACCCAGCAACATCGGACACACCACGCAACGAGAGCGCGGCCAACTGGAGCCCGGCGACCCACCCCTCGGTCCGCCCCTCCAGCGCCAGTACGTCGTCCGCAGCCAACCGCAGTCCCATGACGTCGTTGAGAAACGCCCCCGCGTCCGCCGCGGCGAACCGCAGGTCGTCGACCCGTATCTCCGTCAACTGCCCGCGACCACGCAACCGAGCCAGCGGGAACGGCGGGTCCGCCCGCGTCGCGACGACCAGGTGCAGCTGATCCGGCAGATGATCGAGCAGGAACGCCACGGTCTCGTGGACGTCGAGCGCTTCGATCACGTGATAGTCGTCGAGTACGAGCACAGTGTCCGGTTGAGAGACGTAGTCGTTGACGAGAGCAGTGAGCGCGGCCGTCGTCGGTACGTCGGCCGCGGGCGGCGCCACCCGGATACCAGGCAGGGCCGCCCAGAGATGCGCCAGGAACCGGGGGAGCGCGTTGTCGCCGTCGTCGAGCGACAGCCAGCCCACCCGCTCGTGTCCGGACGCCCACTCAGCGACGAGGGTCGTCTTGCCGAAACCAGCCGGTGCGGAGACCAGTGCGAGCCGATGACCGGGCTCCAGAATGCTGTCCAGCCGCTCCACCAGCCACGGTCGCACCACCAGCCCGGACCGGCGAGCCGGCGGGAACAGCTTCGTGGCGAGCACCGTGGTCCGCACCTACGGATCATAGATCCCGGAGAGTTGTAACGCCGAGGGTCGCTCCAACGATTTAAGGCCTGGACCGAATGTGTCGGTCCACTCATCTTGGGGGTCCCCCGTTGTCCCGTCCCACCCAACTGCTGCGCCTGGCCCTGCCCGCGGCCCTTGTCGCAGCCGGCCTGGTCGCCCTCTCCGGGTCGTCCGGCACGGCCGCGGTCTCCGCCGAGCCGAACGTGCTGCACGCGAAGTTCCGTCCTGGCACCGCTAGCGGACCCGCGTACGACGCCAAGTCCGTGATCGTGAAGTTCAAGCCGAAGGCCACCACCTCGGCCCGGAAGGCCGCGCTGGCCAAGGCCAAGGGCACACCCGACGTGTCCGTCACGTCCGACGTGGTCACCGTGACCGGCGACGTACCGGCGCCCGAGTTGCTGAAGAAGGTCAAGGCCGACCCGTCGGTCGAGCTTGCCTCGCTCAACTACATCCGGCAGAAGTCCGCGACCCCGAACGACTGGCTGTACACGAACTACCAGAAGTACCTGTCGACCGTCCGCGTCAACAGCGCCTGGGACCTCTCGAAGACCGCCGGCACCCAGACGATCGGTGTCCTCGACACTGGTGTCGACGCCGGCCACCCGGACCTGGTCGGTCACCTGCTGCCCGGCTACAACACGTTCAACACGGCCCTGCCGCCGAACGACGGCGACGGCCACGGTACGGCGGTGACCGGCATCATCGCCGCCGGGACCAGCAACGGGATCGGCGTCGCCGGTGTCGCGTGGAACGCCAAGGTCCGCCCGGTCAAGGTGCTCGACGACAGCGGCTCGGGCGACGACTCGAACCTGATCAACGGCATCAACTGGGCGGTCAAGAACGGCGTCCGGGTGATCAACATGTCGCTCGGCGGCGAGGGTGACGACCCCGTCCTGCACCAGGCGATCCAGAACGCGGTCAACGCCGGCGTCGTCCTGGTCGCCGCGGCAGGCAACACCGGTGGCGACTCGTCGAACCACTTCCCAGGGGCGTACCCAGAGGTCCTCTCGGTCGGTGCCACGACCCCGGGCGGCGTACTGACCAGCTTCAGCAGCTACGGCGACGCGGTCGACATCACCGCCCCCGGCTCCGACATCACCAGCACCACACCCCGCGCGAAGACCCCGGCCGGCTACGAGCCGTACCTGCTCGGCCTCGCCGGTACGTCGTTCTCGTCCCCGATCGTCGCGGGTGTCGCCGCCCTCGTCCGCAACAAGTGGCCGTCGTACACGCCCGCCCAGGTGATGGCGCGACTGAAGGCCACCGCCCGCGACGCAGGCCCACGCGGCACCGACCCGTACTACGGCGCCGGCATCCTGGACGCCTACCAGGCCCTCGGCGGCAAATGGACCACGGACTTCCCGCAGGGCGTCGCAGACCAGAACGACCAGCCATCCCGCGCCGGTGAGCTGATCGCCGGCGTCGCGGTCTCGGGGACGATCAGCGTCGAAGGTGACGTCGACTGGTACAAGCTGCCGACGGACTACGCGCACCAGGTCCGCATCGACGTCACCGGGCAGATGTTCGACTCGGGTGCCTTCGCGCAGAACTTCGGCCCGGTCGTCTCGGCGTACGACGAGAACCTCAAGCCACTCGCCTTCGTGCAGAAGCCGAAGCCTCCGGTGGACAGCGACGGGTACGAGATCCCGCAGCCGCTGACCGCATCGACGTTCGTCACCGTCCCGGCCGGACCCATGTACGTCGCGGTCCGGAACGCCAACGGGTCGCGGGACAGCCGCACCTACTCGCTCAAGGTCACCAACGCGGACGGTAACGTCGGCACCGCGCCGATCGACGCGTACCCGGTGCGGGACGTGCAGCCGGCGAATCTGTCCTCCGGCGTCTCGGTCAATGCCAAGCCCACGGTCTCCTTCCCGCGGGAAGTCGACGAGAACAGTGTCGCCAACGGCGGCGTGAAACTGCTCAACGGCAAGACCGGTGCGGTGATTCCGGCGACCGTCTCCTACGACCAGTCCATCCGCCGGGCGGAGATCGTGCCGGCGTCCCCGTTGGCTGAGGCAACGCCCTTCCGGATCGTCGCCGACGGTGTCGTCTCGCTCGATCCCACAGTGCCGATGGTGCCGTTCACCTCGGTGTTCAGTACGGAGGACCGCGCTCCGGGGCCGGTGCAGCTCGTCGGGGTCGGCGCCTACCTGGCCGCCAACCTGACCTGGACGATCCCGCCGACCACCGACCTCGACCAGGTGATCATCCGGCGGAACGTCGGGAGCAAGGCGCCGACGCCGACGACCGGGACGCTCGTGTACGCGGGCACCGGGGAATCGGTGAAGAACACCGGGCTCGCGCAAGGTACGACGTACACGTATGCCGCCTGGGTCAAGGACCGGGCCGGGCACTACAGCGCCCAGCCCGCGGTGAAGCAGTTGCTCGGGATGAAGTCGGGCATCAGCGTGACGTCGACGCTGCTCAACTACGGCGGCTCGATCACGATCAAGGGCAGCACGCTCCGGATCGACAACGTGGCGTACGCCGGGTTGCCGGTGAACGTGTACGTACGGCCGAAGACGTCCTCGAAGTTCACGCTGCTCGCGGCGCTGAAGACGTCCTCGACCGGGACTCTCTCGGTGACGCACAAGCCGCTCGTATCGTCGGTCTACATGCTGACGTTCCCGGGCGACGCGACCCTGATGGGCACCCGTACCGTAGACGTCACCGTCCAGGTCAAGCCGACGATCTCGGCCACTCTGTCCCCGGCGTCGATCCGGCTCGGCGGGACAACCGTGTTCAGCGGGTACGTCGCTCCGGCGCACTACGGGCAGACCGTCTACCTCCAGCAGTACGGCAGCAAGGTCTGGAAGTCGATCGCCTCGGTGAAACTGAGCACCTCGGGCAAATACGCCTTCGGCATCAAGCCCGCCGTACGCGGCCAGATCGCCTACCGCGTCTACTTCCCCGGCGACGCGGACCACGCCCCGACGTACACGGTCAACAAGATCCTCACGATCAGCTGACGGCCACCTCCCTCCACCCGGCTGTACCTGTGGGTACAGTTGGGTGGGTGGAGACGGTGGAGCGGTTGATTCGGAGTACGCAGGAGTTGTTGTGGGAGCGGGGGTATGTGGGGACCTCGCCCAAGGCGATTCAGCGGGCTGCGGAGGCTGGGCAGGGGAGTATGTATCACCACTTCACCGGCAAGGCGGAGCTGGCGAAGGCGGCGATCGAGCGGTCGGGGGCCGAGCTGCGGGCGGCTGCTGACGTGCAGTTGGCCGGCGAGGGTACGGCGGGCGAGCGGATCAGCGGTTATCTCGGGCGCGAGCGGGACGTGCTGCGCGGGTGCCAGGTCGGGCGGCTGGCGGCGGACCCGGACGTGGTTGCGGATCCTGAGTTGCGGGCACCGGTCGCGGAGACGTTCGAGTGGTTGCGGGCCAGGCTCGCCGAGGTGGTTGCTGAGGGCAAGCGTACGGGCGAGTTCCCCGAGTCCCTCGACCCGGAGCGGACCGCCGCGACGATCGCCGCCGTACTGCAGGGTGGATACGTGCTCGCCCGCGCGGCCGGGTCGACCGAACCGTTCGAGCTCGCCGTCCAGGGGCTCGTCGACTTGTTGGGAGCGAAATGAAGATCGGTGCGGTGTTTCCGCAGCTCGAGATCGGCGCGGACCCGAAGGTCGTGCGCGACTGGGCGACGACCGTGGAGGACGCCGGGTACAGCCACGTGCTCGCCTACGACCACGTCCTCGGCGCGGATCCGGCGAACCGCCCGGGCTGGACCGGGTACACCGACAAGTCCTTGTTCCACGAGGTTTTCGTCCTGTTCGGGTACCTGGCCGCGATCACCACAGAACTCGAGCTCGTCACCGGCGTACTCGTCCTGCCGCAACGCCAGACCGCATTGGTGGCCAAGCAGGCGGCCGAGGTCGACGTACTGAGCGGCGGCCGGCTCCGCCTCGGCGTCGGCATCGGCTGGAACCACGTCGAGTACCAGGCGCTCGGCGTACCGTTCAAGCAGCGCGGCGCTCTGCTGGAGGAGCAAGTCGACGTACTGCGGAAGCTCTGGGCGGAGCCTGTGATCTCGGTCAACGGCAAGTACCACGAGATCGAGGAAGCTGGCCTGAATCCCTTGCCTGGCAGGGAAATCCCGATCTGGTTCGGCGGCGGCGCGGACGCCGTACTGCGTCGCACCGGCCGGATCGGCGACGGCTGGATGCCGCAATCAGCGCCGGACGAGAAGGCCCGCCAGCAGATCGCAACAATCCGCGAGGCCGCCGAAGCAGCCGGCCGCGACCCGCAGTCCGTCGGCATCGAAGCGAGACTGACGCTCGGCGCCGTACCCGAACAGGACTGGCGCTCCTTCGCCGATGGCTGGCGAGACCTCGGCGCAACCCACCTCTGCGTCAACACCATGAACATGGGTCTGTCCCGCCCCGAGGAGCACGCCACAGTGCTCGCCGAGGTACTCCCGAAACTCACCTGAGATCAACCCAGATGTATCTCCCGCCGCTTCGCGAGCCTCCGAACAGGTAAGGGGAGTTTCGTCAGGCGGAGAGGGGACGGCCATGGCCTCCCGGGGTGATGACTTCGAGAAGCGGACCTACAACTACCTGCGGCTGGCGATGATCGGCATGCTGATCATGCTCGCGGTCGCGGTATTGCGCGAGCACTGGAAGACGGCGTCGGATTGCTGGCAGGGATCGATCAGTGCGTACTACTACACGCCGGTGCATGCGGTGTTCATCGGTTCCCTGGTGGCGATCGGCATCTGCATGATCGTCCTGAAGGGCGCAACGACCTTCAAGGACGTGCTGCTGAACCTCGGTGGACTCCTCGCACCGGTCGTCGCCTTCGTGCCGACGCCGAACGCGGGCAGTTGCCGGTCGGAGAGACGTCGTTTCGCGCGATGCGTAAGCGGGCATCGCGAACAACATGCTGGCGTACTTCGCGGCGGGCATCTTCGGCCTCGCGATATCGATCGGACTCTGGCTGTGGCAGCGTGGCGCCGGCATGCCGTGGAATCCAACGCAGAGCGGAGCCTTGCTGGCCTCGATCCTGCTGCTCGCGGCTGCGATCGTGTGGTGCGTCAAGGGTCGGGACAGCTTCGAGAAGTACGCTCACTACACCGCCGCGATCCCGTTGTTCGTCCTGATCGTCATCATCGTGGTACAGAACGCCAGGGCGCAGAGCGACAAGCGGGACCAGAGACAAAGGACCCGGTACACCCGGCTGTACCGGGCGATCGCCTTGCTGATGAGCCTCAGCCTCGTCTTCGGATTCGTCGGCTGGCTGCTCACCGGGGAGCTGTTCGTCACCGAGGCCGTGTTGCTCGCTCTGTTCCTCGTCTTCTGGTTGGTCCAGACTGTCGAGCTGTGGGACAAGGGGATCCGAGCAGCCACATGACCGAAGTACTCAGACCCATGGACAAGGTCCGCCTGCTGCCCGTCGTCGTGGCGCGGCTGACCTGCACCGTTGTGGAGTTGGGGGCGTATAGCCTCGGGAAACGGGGTCCAGAGTTGTCGCCGGTGCCTGTTCTGCGGGCGACGGTCTGGACCGCCGCGGCGGACGAGGTGGCGAACGATGCTCTGGGCAAGCAATTTCTTGCGCATTCCGAGCGGGTCTGGCTTTTCGGGATGGCGCTCGCGCGGGTCAAACGAGTCACGGTCGACCCCGAGCTGTTCTACGTGGCTGCGATGCTGCACGACGTTGGGCTCCGCAAGCCCTTGCCGGGCAGATGTTTCACGGCTGCCGGGGTCGAGGCTGTGCGAGCGACCGCACCACGGGGTACTGCTGACGATGACATCAGGCAGGTTGAGCGAGCGATCTTCGAGCATGTGGCGATCCGAAGGCCGAAGGCTTGTTGTCGCGGTATCTGCAGGCCGGTCGTTGCTGGATGTTGCGGGTACAGGGATCACCAAGCTCGGTCGCGAGTTCACGCGGGATGTCTGCAAGCACCGAGCTGGCTTCCCGGAGGAATGCAGGACCGCCTGGCGCGCGGAGTCCCGGCGGTTCCCCGACGGAAGGGCGGCGTACGCGCGGTGTCCGGGTGGGTTGCTGGTCGGGACTCGGCTCAATCCTTTGCCGCATTGAGCGGGGTGTTCGCGGTGGAGCCGCGGATTGCCAGGGGGCAAGGGAGGGTTACTACCTGAGCGGGGCGGTCGGGGTCGGCGATGCGTTGGCGGAGGAGGTCGATGCCGGTTTCGACGATGCTGTGGATCGGTTGTTCGACCGAGGTGAGGTCGAAGGATTCCCAGGCGGCCATTTCGGTGTTGTCGAAGCCGATGACCCAGACGTCGTCAGGGACGTGGGCGCCGATCGCGCGGGCGCCGTCGAGGATGCCGAAGGCCAGTAGGTCGGTGACCGTGTAGATTGCGGTCGGAGGCTTCTTGCGGGACAGCAGTTTCTCGGCGGCGGCGTGGCCCTCGGCGTGCGGCACGCCGACCGTGATCACGTTGCTTGGTTTGAGCTTCACGCCGGCGTCGGTCAGGGCGGCGCGGAAGCCGGCGTCGCGGTCGCGCGAGGTGTTCCCGGTCGGCGTCAGCGTCACTAGACCGATCTCGGTGTGGCCCGCATCGACGAGGTACCGACCGGCGTCGTACGCGCCCTGCCAGTTGTCGCCGACAACCTGGTCGCAGTCCAGCCCGTCGATCCCGCGGTGCAGCAGCACGGTCGGTGTCCCGGACGCGAGCGCCATCGTGTGCAGCTTCGAGTCGTACGTCGCCGACGTCAGCAGGAACCCGTCGACGAGTCGCTGCTGGAGCACCTCCGCGACCGCCTCCTCCGGATCGTGCTCGATGTTCCACAGGATCATGTGCAGGCCCATCGAGCTCAGTACCCGGCCGATCTCGTCCAGCAGTTCGGCGTGGAACGGGCTGGTCACCCGCGTCATGAACACGCCGATGGTGTCGGTCCGGCCGGTCTTCATCGCCCGGGCCAGCGCGTTCGGTGTGTAGTTCGCGTCCTTCAGCACCTGCAGGACGCGGGCCCGGGTCTCCGGGTTGACCTTCGGGTTGTTGGTCAGCACCCGCGACACCGTCGCCTGCGACACCCCGGCCAGACGCGCCAGGTCGCGACTCGTCGGTGGTCTCGACATCTGCGCCTCCCCTTGCCCCAAGACCGTGGTC
This sequence comes from uncultured Actinomycetota bacterium, assembly GCA_963822475.1. GTDB lineage: Bacteria > Actinomycetota > Actinomycetes > Propionibacteriales > Kribbellaceae > Kribbella. The sequence goes on along the minus strand of CAWGHT010000003.1, from coordinate 160,209 downwards.
CCGAGCCTCGAACCTTACTGAAGAGTGTCACCACGGGGCGTTGACCACACCGAAGCACGTGTGTATACGTATTCAGTAGCTCGATTGTATACGTATTCATCCCTCGCGGATGGGAGATTCCGGTGCAGACCAACCTCTCCAACCTGAACCGCCGCAGGTTTCTCGCCGGTCTGACGGGACTGACGGCCGCCGGCCTGCTGGCCGGCTGCGGTGGCAACGGCAACGCAAGCAGTGGCGGCAAGAAAGGCCTGACCTTCCTGAACTGGGAGCAGGTCAAGGGAAACCCGCTGGAGCAGGCGATCCAGGCGTTCGAGAAGCAGTCCGGGACGCAGGTCACCATCCAGCCCGCGGTCACCCAGGAGTACGACACCAAGATGCGCACCCTGATCGCCGGTGGCAGCCCGCCGGACGTGATGCGGATCAACGACGACTTCGTCCGCGGCTTCTCCGAGCAGGGGGCGCTGCTGGATCTGAAGCCCTACATCGAGAAGGACAAGCTCGACACGTCGCAGTTCGCCAAGGAGACGTTCGAGTTCCCGAAGCAGCCCGACGGCTCGCACACCGCGTGGGTGCTCGGGTACGAGCCGCGGCTGATCTTCTACAACGCCGATCTCTTCAAGCAGGCCGGCGTACCGCTGCCGCCGACGAGCTGGTCGTCGCAGGGCTGGACCTGGTCCGACTTCGAGGCGGCCGCGAAGAAGCTCACCGACCCGGCGAAGAAGCAGTACGGCGCTCTCGTGTATCTGGACACCGGCTACGAGCAGACGTTCACCGTCAACCACGGCAGCGAGACCGGCATCTTCTCCAAGGACGGTACGCAGTTCACGCTGCCGGGTTCGAAGGAGGCCGAGGCGCTGCAGTGGGCGACCGATTTGACCTGCAAGGACAAGGTGCAGCCGCCGTGGTCCGTGCTGCAGCAGGACAATGCGGAAACCCAGATGTTCGCCCAGGGCAAGCTCGCGATGATGTTCGCGACCTTCGGGACGGTGCCGTACCTGCGGTCGACGATCAAGGACTTCACCTGGGACGTCGCTCCGCCGCCTGGTGACGTGGAGCAGAAGACCGAGTCGAGCGTGATCGTGTTCTGCGTCCCGAAGAAGGCGAAGAACCCGGACCAGGCCTGGGAGCTGCTCAAGTACCTGGCGAGCGAGGAGGGCGGTAAGACCCTGCTCCAGGGTGGCGCCTTCACGCCGATCAACCTGAAGGCCGCGGCCGGGCTGGCGCCGAACGGCAAGGCGCCCGCGCACATCGGGCTGTTCGCCGAGGCGGCGAAGCACCTCACCGCGACCAACCAGACGAAGAACACGATCGGCGCCCGCGAACTGTACCGGCCGGCGCTGGACACCGCCTACAACTGCGAGAAACCCGTCGGCGACGTGCTCCAGGGCGTCAAGTCCCAGGTGGAGAACGCCTTGAAGGGTTGATGTCGATGGCAACCATCACGATGACGCGTGACCGCGGCACCGTCCAGGTGGCCGATGTACGCCGGGCGCGGCGCCGGCAGAATCTCACCGGCTGGCTGTTCATCAGCCCGATCGTGGTCGGGGTGGTGGCGTTCCAGTTCTTCCCGATCCTGGTCTCGATGGCCGCCTCGCTGACCGACTGGAACGGCATCGCGGCGCCGAAGTTCGTCGGGCTGAAGAACTTCACCGAGATGTTCAGCGACGATCCGTTGTTCCTGCAGACCTTCAAGAACACCGTCTACTTCACGCTGGCGAGCATCCCACTGACGATCGGCATCGGTCTGGTACTGGCGTTGCTCTGCGCTCGCCCGATCCGGGGCGTCGCGTTCTTCCGGACGGCGTACTTCGCGCCGTACGTGACGAACGTGGTGGCGATCGGGTTCGTCTGGTTCTGGTTCTTCCAGCCGGACAACGGGGTGATCAACGGGCTGCTCGACCAGGTCGGGATCCACGGCCCGCAATGGCTGTCGAGCTCGAGCTGGGCGATGCCGGCGGTGATCATGGTCAGCGTCTGGCAGGGCATCGGGTACCCGATGATCATCCTGCTCGCGGGACTGCAAGGGCTGCCGGCCGAGTACTTCGAGTCCGCGCGGATCGACGGAGCGGGCGCGTGGCAGCGGCTGCGCTTCATCACGCTGCCGTTGTTGACACCGCATTTCCTGTTCTTGCTGATCACGCAGTTCATCACGTCGTTCCAGGTGTTCGGCCTGATCTACGTGATGACCAAGGGCGGGCCGGGCCACGCCACCAGCGTCTACATCTTCAACATCTACCAGAACGCGTTCAGCTACGGGAAGGTCGGCTACGCCTCGGCGATGGCGTGGATCCTCTTCGCGGTGATCGCGGCCGTCACCTACCTGCAGTGGAAGCTGCAGAAGAGGTGGGTGTTCTACACATGAGACTCGTCACCAAGACCTCGCAGTACGTCGTGATGTCCTTGTTCGCCATCGTTTTCCTGGCACCGCTGGTGTGGATGGTCAGCGCTTCGCTCCGGCCGGAGGCGAAGGTGCTGAGCGTACCGCCGAAGTTCCTGCCGACGGACGCGCACTGGGACAACTACCGGCAGGTGTTCGAGCTGATCCCGGTGTTCCTCTGGAACAGCGTGAAACTCGCCGGGCTGAACGTGATCGGGATCCTGATCGTCGCGTCGATGGCCGGCTATGCGTTCGCGCGGCTGAAGTTCGCCGGCCGGGACGCCGCGTTCATGGTGCTGCTCGCCACCTCGATCATCCCGGGTATCGCGTACCTGATCCCGCAGTACATCGTTTTCCGGCAGATCGGGTGGGTGGACACGCAGTACCCGCTGTGGGTGCCGAAGGTGCTGACGCCGGTGTTCGCGACGTTCCTGATGCGGCAGTCGTTCCTGACCGTTCCGCAGGAGCTCGAGGACGCGGGCAAGATCGACGGGGCGTCCACGTTCGGCATCTACTGGCGGATCATGCTGCCCCAGACCAAACCGGCGCTGGCCGCGATCGGGGTGTTCACGTTCCTCGAGTCGTGGAACGACCTGTTCGGCCCGCTGATCTACATCAATTCCGAGAACCTGCAGACGCTGCCGGTGGCGCTGGCCCAGTTCCAGGGCGAGTACTTCACCCAGATCAGTCTGCTGATGTGCGGTGCGACGGTGTCCGTCGTACCGGTGATCGCCGTCTTCCTCTTTGCCCAGCGCTATTTCATCCAAGGCATCACGATGACAGGAATGAAGGGGTGAGCACCGTGCCGGACCGGCTCGTTGCCATGCAGATCGGAGCGGTTTCGTTCGTCGACGAAGGCGTCGACCAGACACTCGACATCCTGGCCGACCGCGGTGCGGTGAACGCACTGTTCCTGGCCACGCCGACCTGGACCCGGGGGACCGGCGGGCGGCAGATCCCCGGCCATCCGATCCCCGACCACGGCGGATCCGAGTACGACCTCGGCTGGGTCGGCGGCAACTACGCGACCCCGCACCCGCAGTACTACGGAAACACCGTGCTCGGCGCGGTCGGAAAGGCGCCGGAAAATCCGGAATTCGACCTGTTCGATGAGGTGATTCCGAAGGCCCGCGAGCGCGGCATGAAGTCCTTCGCCTGGATGGAGGAGAGCGGGGGCGCACGCGAGTTGCGGACGTACCCGAACTTCGCCAAGGTGCTCGAGGTGGACGCCTGGGGTCGGCCGGGGCGGCGGCCGTGCTTCAACAATCCGGACTACCGCAACTGGCACCTGGGGTTCGTCGAGGACTACGTGCAGAGCTACCAACTCGACGGGCTGGCCTGGTGCTCCGAGCGGCCCGGCCCGCTGAACATGCTGATGCAGGGCACGGTCGACGTACCCGAGGTCGGTTGCTTCTGCATGCACTGCCGGCGGATCGCCCGCGAACGGGGCATCGACGTCGACCGAGCGCTGCGCGGCTACCGCGAGCTGGTCGACTGGAACCAGCGGGTCGGCGCCGGTGAGCGCCCGGTGGACGGCGCGTTCGTGGCGTTCTGGCGGATCCTGCTGAACTTCCCGGAGGTCCTGGCCTGGCAGACGTTGTGGACCGAGAGCCAGCGGCAGCTGTACCGCGACATCTACGGGGTGGCCAAGGCGATCTCGCCCGAGGTGCAGGTGGGCTGGCACGTGTACCACAACATCTCGTTCAGCCCGTTCTACCGAGCAGACCAGGACTACGCCGAGATGGCGACGTTCTCGGACTTCGTCAAGGTCGTCATCTACAACAACTGCGCCGGTCCGCGGTTCTTCACCTGGGTGAAGAGCATCTGCGGTGCGCTGTTCGCCGACGCCGAGCCGGAGGACGTCTACCCGTTGATGATGAAGCTGCTGCAGCTCGACGAAGGAGACTACGAGAAGCTGCCGCAGACCGGATTCACCGCGGACTATGTTCGGCGGGAGACCGAGCGGGCCGTCGCCGGCGTCGGAGGGCAGAGCAAGATCTACCCCGGGATCGACATCGACATCCCGGTCGGGGTCGCGAAACAGCGTGGGCTCGAGTCGCCGCGGGACCTCGGTACCAAGATCAACTGGGACGACAACGAGGGCGAGCTGACCCGGTGCACTCGCGAGTCCGTGCGGGACGCGACGCTGGCCGCGTTCGAGGGCGGCGCGGAGGGCGTCGTCCTGAGCCGGAAATACTCGGAAATGCTGCTGGACAATCTTTCCGGCGCCGGTGACGCGGTCCGGAGTCTCGCGTGAAGCCCTGGTACCAAAGGACGTTGCGGTGGGCGCAGACCAACCTCACCGAGAAGGACCCGGCGCGGTACGACGCCGAGTGGTGGCGGGAGCACTGGCGCCGTACCAAGGTCCAAGGGGTGATCGTCAACGCCGGCGGCATCGTCGCGTACTACCCGAGCAAGTTCGAACTGCACCACCGGGCGGAGTACCTCGGCGATCGGGACCTGTACGGCGAGATCGTCGACCTGGCCCGGCAGGACGGTCTGACGGTACTCGCCCGGATGGACTCCAACCGGGCCCACCAGCCCTTGTACGACGCACACCCGGACTGGTTCGCGGTCGATGCCAACGGCAACCCTTATCGGGCCGGCCGCCTGTACGTCGCCTGCGTCACAGGCCCGTACTACAAGGAGTTCCTGACCGGGATCCTCGAAGAGATCATCGAGCGCAGCGCGCCGGACGGCCTGACCGACAACAGCTGGAGCGGTCTCGGACGGGACTCGATCTGCTACTGCCCGAACTGCCGAGACAGCTTCGGCCAGGAGCTGCCGACCGCCCCGGACTGGACGGACCCGGTCTACAAGCAATGGATCCGCTGGAGTTACGACCAGCGGCTGGCGGTATGGGACCTGAACAACGAGGTGACCCGCCGGGCGGGCGGCCCGAACTGCTTGTGGATCGGGATGAACGGGGGCGAGGTCGTTGCGCAGAGCAAGAGATTGCGCGACGACGTCGAGATCTGCAAGCGGGCGTCCATCTTCCTGCTGGACTCGCAGTGGCGGCACGAGGAGTCCGGGTTCCAGGCGAACGCCGATGCCGGAAAACGCCTGCACGGATTGCTCGGGCCGGAAACACTGATTCCGGAAAGTACTGCGATGTACGACGCCGGCGTTCCGACTTTCCGGCTCGGGAGCAAGCCCGAACCGGAGGCGCGGATGTGGGCGATCGAGGGCTGGGCCGGTGGGATCCAGCCGTGGTGGCACCACATCGGCTCGGTGCACGACGACCGCAGGCAGTACGCGATTGCCGAGCCGTTGTTCACCTGGCATGAGGCGCATCAGGAGTTCATGGTCGATCGGGAGCCGGTCGCCACGGTCGGCCTGCTGTGGAGTCAGCGGAGTGTGGACTTCCATGGGAGGGACGAGCCTGAGGAGGTCAGCCAGCTGCCGTACCGGGGCTGGGTGGATGCACTGATTCGCGCGCGGATCCCGTACCTGCCCACGACCGAGGTGGATGCACGGTTCGAGGTTCTCGTCGTGCCGAACGTGGGCGTGCTGACGGACGAGCAATGCGAACAACTGCGGGCGTTCAGCGGGAAGCTCGTCGTGACCGGGGAGTCGGGGCTCTACGACGAGTGGGGTGATCGCCGGGACGACTGGTTGTTGGGCGATGTGCTCGGCGTCCGGCACCAGGGCAAGCGGCTCGGCGACGGGACTGTGACGGACTGGGAGAACTACGACAGTCACAGCTACCTGCGCATCGAAGACCGATCGGTTTTCGACGGTGACACCGACGTACTGCCGTTCGGCGGGCAGTTGGAGGTCGTGGAGTCCCAGGAACGGAAAGCGTTGTCGTGGATTCCGCCGTTCCCGATCTACCCGCCGGAGAAGTCGTGGATGGAGGAGTCCCACAGCGACGTACCGGCGCTGGTCCTGGGCGAGCGTACGGCGTACCTCGCGGCTGACCTGGACCGGTTGTACGCGAAGTACCACCATCCCGATCACGGACAGGTCCTGGCCAACCTCGTCCGTCACGATTCCTTGCCGCTCCACCTCGAAGGGGCCGGTGTACTGGACTGCCAGCTGTACCGGCAGGGCGACCGGCACGTGCTGCACCTGGTCAACCTCGACCAGGGCGGCGCCTGGCGCGGCCGCCTCCAGGAGCTGACTCCCGCCGGTCCGTTCACGGTCTCGCTCAGGGTGAGCGGATCGCGGGCGCGGCTGCTCGTCTCGGGCGGTGAGGTGGACGTGCAGGAGCAGGACGGCTGGATTACGGTCGGGGTAGACCGGATCACCGATCATGAAGTCCTAGTACTTGATTAAGGAGTTCCCTGTGGCAGTCGAGGTCAGCGGCCCGATGGGCGAGCGGTACGACGAGATCCTCACCGAGCGTGCGCTTGGACTGATCGAGACGCTGCACCGTGCGTACGACGGGCGGCGGCGGGAGCTGCTCGAGCGGCGTGCGCAGCGGGTCGCGGAGATCGCGGCCGGGGCGTCGCTGGGATTCCTGGCGGACACGAAGGACGTTCGGGACGACCCGGAGTGGCGGGTCGCGCCCGCGGCTCCGGGCCTCGTCGACCGGCGGGTGGAGATCACCGGGCCGACCGACCGGAAGATGACGATCAACGCGCTGAACTCGGGCGCCAAGGTGTGGCTGGCCGACCAGGAGGACGCGAACACGCCGACCTGGGCGAACGTGGTCGGCGGCCAGCTGAACCTGCTGGACGCGATCACCCGGCGCATCGACTTCAGCACCGACACGAAGAGCTACGCGCTGAAGCCGGACGAGGAGCTCGCGACCATCGTCGTACGGCCGCGGGGCTGGCACCTGCCGGAGAAGCACCTCCTTGTCGACGGCGAGGAGACGTCCGGCTCGCTGGTGGACTTCGCGCTGTACTTCGCGGCGTCCGCGCAGCTGCAGCTCGATCGCGGCCAGGGACCGTACTTCTACCTGCCGAAGATGGAGTCGCACCTCGAGGCGCGGCTGTGGAACGACGTGTTCGTCACCGCGCAGGAAGCGCTCGGCATCCCGCGCGGGACGATCCGCGCGACCGTGCTGATCGAGACCTACCCGGCCGCGTTCGAGATGGAGGAGATCCTGTACGAGCTGCGCGAGCACTCGGCCGGGCTGAACGCGGGGCGCTGGGACTACATGTTCAGCGTGATCAAGACGCACCGGACCCGCGGCAAGGACTTCCAGCTGCCGGACCGGAACAGCGTCACGATGACGGTGCCGTTCATGCGCGCGTACACCGAGCTGCTGGTGCGGACCTGCCACAAGCGCGGCGCGCACGCGATCGGCGGGATGGCGGCGTTCATCCCGAGCAAGGACCCGGCGGTGAACGAGCAGGCGTTCGCGAAGGTCGAGGCCGACAAGACCCGCGAGGCCGGCGACGGCTTCGACGGTTCGTGGGTCGCGCACCCGGGCATGGTCGAGACCTGCAAGGCCGTCTTCGACAAGGTTCTCGGCTCGAAGCCCAACCAGCTCGACAAACTGCGCGAGGACGTCGCCGTTACCGCGGATCAGCTGCTCGACGTCGCTGCCACGCCGGGTGAGGTCACCGAAGCCGGCCTCCGCAGCAACGTGAGCGTCGCCGTCCAGTACCTGGCCGCCTGGCTCGACGGCACCGGCGCCGTCGGCATCTTCAACCTGATGGAGGACGCGGCGACCGCCGAGATCTCCCGGTCGCAGATCTGGCAGTGGCGCCGGAACGAGGTCACCCTCGATTCCGGGGATACGGTCACCACCGAATTGGTCGAGCGGATCGCCGACGAGGAGATCGCCAAACTCGGTACGCCGGAGCGGTACGACGCCGCTCGCGCCCTGTTCCTGGAGGTGGCGCTGGCCGACGAGTACGTCGACTTCCTGACGCTGCCGGCGTACGGACGCTTCAGCTGACACCGATCTAGATCAATTTCGGTAATGGCCGTAAAGCGTTGACATCGACGCTCGTACGGCCCTACGGTCGCGCCATAAGTCGAGTTCAGGACGCCAGAAAGGCGACACTCCATGGCCAAACGCGCGAGCTCGGTTCCCCCTGCCGGCCAGACCCGGCGCGACTTCCTGCGACTGTCCGGTCTGACCATGGCTGCGATCGGCGGCAGCTGGTCGCTGACCGGTTGCGGTCTGTTCGGTGACGACAGCAAGGCGGCCGACGGCCAGTCGACGCTGAAGATCGACTACGTACCGGTCGAGGTGCTGGACCCACAGGTGATCACCAACGGCATGTGGATCCTCAGCCGCGGGATCTCCGAGGGCCTGGTCGCCCAGAACGAGAAGGGCGACGGCGTGCTGCCGGCCGTCGCTTCCGAATGGAAGGTCTCCGACGACCACCTGACCTACACGTTCACGCTGCGCGACAACGCGCAGTGGTCCGACGGCAAGCCTGTTGTCGCACAGGACTTCGAGCGCACCTACAAGCGGCTGTTCACTCCGGCCGCGACGTCGGCCGGCGGTACGACGCTCGGCGCGAACAGCTACCAGGTCTCGACCGGGATCAAGGGCGGCAAGGACTTCCTGGCCGGCGTACTGACCGACTGGTCGAAGGTCGGCGTGAAGGCGAACGGGGACCACGAGCTCGTACTCACCCTGTCGAACCCCAACCCGGACTTCCTGCTGGCGCTGACCCACCCGGCGATGCTGCCGCTGCCGATGGACCTGGTCGAGAGCAAGCCGAAGGACTGGCAGAACCCGCCGAACTACGTGTCCAACGGGCCGTACACGGTGTCCGAGTGGGTCCAGAACTCGAAGCTGATCCTGGTGCCGAACGAGAAGTACTGGGACCGCGGCAACGTGAAGCTCGGCCGGATCCAGGTCAACCTGGTCGAGCCCAGCGCGGCCGCGACCGCGACCGTGCCGTACGAGAACGGCGAGACCGATCTGGTGCAGCTGGCGGGTCCCGACGTACTGCGGTTCCAGAAGGACGCGAACCTGTCGAAGGAGCTCCAGCAGACCAAGAACTACAGCATCCTCTACCTCGCGAAGCTGCGCAGCCAGCACCCGGCGATGGAGGACGTGCGGGTCCGCAAGGCGCTGTCGCTCGCGCTCGACCGCAAGACCTTGGCCGGCGTACAGCCCGGTCAGGAGCCGGGGGTCTCGCTGGTGACCAGCCGGACCGGGGGCTGGGACGCAAGCCTCGGGATCAAGGAGGACGTCGCCGAGGCGAAGCAGCTGCTCGCCGAGGCCGGCTATCCGAACGGCCAGGGGCTGCCGCCGGTGCGGATCCTCGTCGGGTATACCGGACACCACCCTCGCCGACGCGATGGTGGACAGCTGGACCAAGCAGCTCGGCATCAAGGCGAGTGTCGACCATGTCGAGGCCGGCGTGTACACCGAGCGGCGCTGGCAGGTTCAGAAGGGCAACTACATCGGCTTCTACTACGGCACGTTCGCCGGGCTGCCGACGTGGCCGACGATGGTCGGCTCGCTGTGGTCGCCGAAGAACGTGCAGGAGATCAGCCTGCCGAGCGACCAGTGGCAGAAGTACCAGTCCGTGCAGGAGGACAAGAACCTCAAGCCGGCCGAGAAGACCGCACAGCTCGACGCCATCCTCGCCGGGCACGCCTCGAAGCCCGCGCAGGAGATCGGCGCGCTGGTCGACAAGGCCAACACCGAGGCGGACGACGCGAAGCGGATGGACTTGTACAAGCAGGCCGCGAAGCTGCGCGAGGAGCAGTACCTGTACCTGCCGGTGCTCTGGCTGAGCCTCTTCCACGCGGTCAAGCCGAAGGTGCACGGGCTGCAGTTGCGGGCGTACCCGGACTACTTCTACCTCAAGTCGCTGAGCGTAGGGAGCTGACGTGGGGCTCGCCGGCTACATCGGCAAGCGCGCGGTGCGCCTGGTCCTGTCGTTGATCGCGGTCTCGATCCTGACGTTCACCCTGCTGCAGCTCGCGCCCGGCAACTTCGCCGATCTGCAGCGGGTGAACAGCGGCGCCACGAACTTCGGCGGCGTCGGCACCGAGTCGATGGTCGGCGAGCTCGAGTCCCGGTACGGCGCCGACGTACCGGTCTGGAAGCAGTACCTGATCTTCATGAAGGGCGCGGTCGTCTGGGACTTCGGGCCGTCGTACAAGTACGCCAGCCGCAACGTCCAGGACATCATCTCCGAGGCGTTCCCGGTGTCGGCGACGCTGGCGGTGCTGGCGGTCCTGCTCGCGCTGCTGATCGCCGTACCGATCGGGGTGTTCGCGGCGTTGCGGCAGAACACCAAGTCCGACCACGCGACGATGTTCGCGGTCACCCTCGGGCACGCCTTGCCGAGCTATCTGAGCGCGGCGTTCATGATCCTGGTGTTCTCCGCCACCCTGAAGTTGCTGCCGTCCGGCGGCTGGAACGGCCCGGAGGACCTGATCCTGCCGGTGCTCGCGCTCAGCCTCGGCCCGGCCGCGGTGCTGGCGCGGTACGTGCGGTCGAGCATGCTGGAGACGCTCCGCGAGGAGTACGTCACCGCGGCGCTGGCCAAGGGCGGCCCGCGGCACACCGTCATCATTCGGCACGCGCTGCGCAACTCGCTGATCCCGCTCGTCACCGTGGCCGGCCCGCTGCTGGCGGCGTTGATGACCGGCACGGTGTTCGTCGAGGCACTGCTCCGGATCCCCGGCCTCGGCCTGTACTTCGCGAACGCGGCGGCCAGCCGGGACATGCCGTTGCTGATGGGTACGGCGATGTTCTTCGCGCTGATCCTGATGGTGACCAACCTGGTCGTGGACCTGATCTACGGGCTCCTCGATCCCCGAATCCGTACCGTGGGAGGTGGGTCCCATGACGGCCACTGAGGGCGTCGAGGCCGTCGTCGGTACGACGAGCACCGGCGAACCGGAGCCGATCGAGCGCGGGACCACCGCGCGCGGGCCCTGGTCGCGGGCGTGGTCCCGGTTTCGCAAGCACCGGTTGGCTTTCGGCAGCCTGATCTTCTGCGCGTTGCTGATCATCACCGCGATCGCGGCGCCGCTGATCGCGCCGTACGGCTATGAGGAAACCGACATCCAGCACAAGCTGGCGGGACCCGGAGCGCCGGGGCATCTGCTCGGCACGGACCTGCTCGGCCGGGACATTCTCAGCCGGCTGATCTACGGTCTGCAGACGGCGTTGACCGTGGCGTTCGGTGCCGAGTTGACGGCGCTCGTGCTTGCCTTGGCGATCGGGTTGCTCGCGGGCTATCTCGGCGGCCGGGTCGAGTCGTTGCTGATGGCATTCACCGACGTGATGTACGCGTTCCCCAGCTACCTGTTCGCGGTCGTGATGGTCACCGTGCTCGGGCGCAGCATCTTCGCGCTGGTGGTCGCGATCGGGATCGCGTCGTGGGTCACCCAGGCGCGGCTGGTCCGGGCCCAGGTGATGACGCTGAAGGAACGCGAGTACGTCGAGGCGGCGCGGTCGATGGGCGCCAAGGGCAGCACGATCGCGATCCGGTACATCCTGCCGAACGCGATCGGGCCGATCCTGGTCACCACCAGCTTCGCGATCCCGGCCGCGATCGCCGCCGAGGCGGGGCTGGCGCTGCTAGGTCTCGGCGTACAGCCGCCGACTCCGTCCTGGGGCGCGATGATCAGCGAGGGCAGCCGGTACCTGCTCGCGGCACCGCACATGCTGGTCGCGCCGGCGGTGCTGTTCGCCCTTACCCTGCTGGCGTTCACGTGGATCGGCGACGGCGTACGGGATGCTTTCGACCCGAGTGGAGAGCAGCGATGAGCGAAGATGCGTTGCTGTCCGTCCGCGAGCTGCGGACGACGTTCCGGCGCGACGGCGCCGAGCCGCTGACGGCGGTCGACGGGGTGTCGTTCGACGTACGGCGTGGGCAGGCGCTGGCGATCGTCGGTGAGAGCGGTAGCGGCAAGAGCGTCACGATGCGCAGCGTGATGGGCATCCTGCCGCGGACCGCTCGGATCACCGGCGGGCAGGCGCTGTTCGGTGGGCGGGACCTGCTGGCGATCGGGGACAAGGAGTTGCGCAAGGTCCGCGGCCGCGACATCGCGATGGTCTTCCAGAGCGCGATGGAGGCGATGAACCCGACGCTGACGCTGGAGCGGCAGCTCACCGAACACCTGCTCTGGCACGGGATCTGCAACAAGGCCGAGGCTAAGAAGCGCGCCGTACGGGCGCTCGGCGACGTCGGTATCCCCGATCCGGAGAAGCGGATCCGCACGTATCCGTTCCAGTTGTCCGGCGGGATGCGGCAGCGCGCGATGATCGCGATGGCGATGGTGACCGAGCCGGCGCTGCTGATCGCCGACGAGCCGACCACCGCCGTCGACGTCACCGTGCAGCGGCAGATCCTCGACCTGCTGGCGGAGCAGAAGAACCGCGGCACCGGCGTCATCATGATCACCCACGACCTCGGTGTCGCCCGCTACTTCTGCGACGACGCGGTCGTGATGTACGCCGGTCGCGTGGTCGAGCGGGCGCCGATGGACCGGCTGCTCGACGACCCGCGCCATCCGTACAGCGTCGGGCTGCTCGGGTCGGGGGTCGAGGTCGGTGGTCGGGACCTGCCGTTGCGGCCGATCCCGGGTAGTCCGCCTGATCTGTCCCATCGTCCCGAGGGGTGTCCGTTCCATCCACGGTGTGCGCGGGCCGAAATGCCTCGGTGTGGCACCGAGCAGGAGACTTTGACGATCGGTCCCGGTCGGGACGCCGCGTGCTGGAAGGTGGCCGTCGATGCCTGACGAACTGGTCCGTGCCGAGTCGGTGACCAAGGTCTTCCGGACGCGTGCTGGAGAGGTCCGTGCTGTTGATGACGTTTCGCTGACTGTGCATCGGGGCGAGACGCTCGGTCTGGTGGGGGAAAGTGGCAGCGGCAAGTCGACGATGGCGCGGTTGATGATGGGGCTGCAGACGCCGACGTCGGGGCGGGTCGAGTTCGACGGGCAGGACCTCAACACGCTGCCGGCTCGTGAGTTGCGGGTGTTGCGTCCGCGGATGCAGATGGTCTTCCAGAACCCGTACGGCTCGCTGCTGCCGCATTTCAGTGCCATCGGCAACGTGATGGAGCCGTTGCGGCTGCACGAACGGGGTGACAAGGAGTCCCGGCGTACCAAGGCACTCGAACTGCTCGATCTGGTCGGTATCAACACAGGGCACGCGGAGCTGTATCCACGGCAGTTCTCCGGCGGTCAGCAGCAGCGCATCGCGATCGCCCGCGCACTCGCCCTCGAACCCGACCTGCTGGTCTGCGACGAGCCGACGTCGTCCCTGGACGTGTCAATCCAGGCCCAGATCCTCGAACTCTTCACCGACCTACGAGATCGCCTCGGCCTGTCGTTCCTGTTCATCTCCCACAACCTGGCAGTAGTAGAACGCCTAGCCGACCGCGTAGCAGTCATGAACAAAGGCAAGCTCGTCGAGGAGAGCACCACCGAAGCCCTCTTCCGAGCCCCCCAAGACGACTACACCAAGGCACTACTCTCCGCCGTACTCCCCATCCGCCAGGGCTCAGGCGCGTAGCGCGTTGGTGAGGGTGGTGGCTAGGGATTGGGTTTGTTGTTCGGGGGCTAGTAGGTAGGGCTGGGGGAGCCAGATGGTGTCGGTGGAGACCTTGTCGGCGTTGGGGCAGTTTGGCTCGGGGTAGGGCTGGGCTAGGCGGGTGGTGATGGCTTTGGCTTCTTGGAGTACGGCGGTGTTGCGGTGGAGGGGGACGTAGCCGCTGGATGCTCGGGTGATGCCGGCGGCGGCGAGGGACTGTAGTACGGCGTCGCGGCGGCCGGGGACTCGCAGCATGAACAGGTGCCGGCCGTGTGCGGTGATCGCCGGGTCCTCCGGGGCGAGCTGGATGCCGTCGACGTCGGACAGCAGGTCCGTGAGACGACGCGCGTTGCGTTCCCGCAGCTCCTGCAACCGCGGGTGACGCCGGAGCTGGATCCGCAGAATCGCCGCCTGGAACTCGGTCAGCCGCAGGTTGTACCCGACCGCCTCGTGCTGGTACCACCCACCGCCCGGCACCCGGCCGACGTTCACCAGCGAGTACACCGCACCCGCCAACTCCGAGGAGTCCGTGAGTACGGCGCCGCCCTCGCCGGCGGTGATGTTCTTGCTGCTCTGGAAGCTGAATGTGCCGAGATCACCGATCGCACCGACCGGCCGGCCCTTGTACGCCGCCCCGTGCGCCTGCGCCGCATCCTCGATGATCGTCAGCCCATGCTTGGCGCCAAGCGCAGTAAAGGCGTCCATGTCGGCAGGCCGCCCCGCGAGATGCACGACGACGATCGCCTTCGTCCGCTCGGTGATCGCCGCCTCGGCCGCGACCGGGTCGAGGAGATGCGTGTCCAGATCCACGTCGGCAAAGACCGGCACCGCACCCACGAACAGCGCTGCCGAGGCGGTCGCGATGAACGTGTACGGCGGAACGATCACCTCGTCGCCAATGCCGACCCCAGCCGCCCGCAGCGCCACCGCGATAGCCAGCGTCCCGTTGGCAAGGCAGATCGCATGCCCAGCCTGCTGGTACTCCGCGAACTCCTGCTGGAAGGTAGCGACAACATCCCCGCTCGTGCTGCCCCACTTCCCCGAGTTCAGCACCTCCAGCAGGGCCTTCGCTTCTTCGTCGTCGTACTGCGGCCATTCCACCGTCATGGTGTGATCACCCATCTGTTGTCGCCGGCAACGAGGTCGGCAGTCAGCTCGACGAAGGACCGGCCGAGCCGCACCACCGCGCGGGCCGAACCCTTGCCCTCTTTCACAATCGGACCAGTGCTCTGTACGGCGAGCATCACCGCAGCCCCCGGCACCGGTTCCAAAGCCTCAGCCCGTACGGCGAAACCGTCCGGATGCGGCTCGACCGACAGCTCGACTCCACGCCGACCGCGCTCCCAGCTGTTGATCCGGCTGGCCGTCCACCACGGCATCCCGCGCCGCCGGGCCTCCGCCGCGAGCTCGATACAAGCCGCCCGAGTCGGCGGGCGCAGGTGCAGATGCGGCCCGTGAAACAGAAAGTGCGCAACCCCGTGCACCGACTGCGCGCCGTCCAGGATCACGTCCCGCACGGAGGCATGCCCCGCCCAGGCGAGGTCCTGAGTGTGCAGCGGCAGGTTGAGGACGTCGTACATCCGGTTGCCCTCAGCCACCGGCGCCATCGGGAAGGAAACATGCGAGGCGCCGAACGTGAAGCCCACATCACCTTGTTTACTGGGCCCGCGCGATTCGTCGATCTGGATACCGAGCCGTTCGCACCAGGTGTAGAACTCGGTCCAGCCCTCCCAGCGCGTGTAGTGGTTCTTGTTCGAGACGATCTGCTCGGTCCCGGTCACGGCCTGCGCCCACGCGTACTGAGCCCGGATGAACGACCAGCCCCACACCGCGAGATCCGCATCGCCCATCGCGTTGTAATGCAGCGCATTCTCATGTCCCGCGGCAGTGATCGCCTCGTAAAGCTCGGGCGAGTACCCACCCGGGAACACGTGGCACCACGTGACCTGAACCTCGGCCTCGGCGAACGCATCGATCGCCGCCTGACCGTGTTCCTCGACGTTCTGGTCGGAGTCGTGCGACATGTGAGCGACGGCGTCGACACCCGCTGGCCAGTACCAGAGCCACGGCACCGCGACCCCGGCCTGTGCAGCGCCCCACCACAGGCTCTGCGCGAACAACGAGCACCACCAGTCGGCCTGCGGCTGGTCGAACATCGGTACGGCGCTCGGCGGCGGATAGGTGTGCTCGTACGTCGGGAGCAGTTCCGGCTCACCCGGCGGCATCGCCCGATCGTGCTCGAAGCTGAGCACCATCCCGTCCTCGCACTTGAGAACGTCGTCGTCGATCGGAGCCGTGCCGTCGGCGGCCGGTGCGCCGTCGGCGATGACGGCGTACCCCTGCTGGATCCGGACGATGGTCTGCCAAAGGTCGACGCCGTACGTCAGCACGACGCCCGCGCCGAGCCGCCGGAGGGTGACCGCGGCCGTGTCGTCGTCCTGCCAGCGCGCGAGCACCTCGACGTCCTCGCCAGTGAGTCGACGACCGCCGACGGCATGCAGCGCGACCGGCGGGCGCGATGCCCATACCGGGGTTTCGGACAGTACGACGTGGCCGTCCGGGACGCTGTCGCCGGCCGATACACCCGCGAGCGCGGAGAGCGGACCGGGATCGCCGACGAGGATCAGTACACCACCGTCGCGCACCCACTGCTCGAGACCGTCGGTTGCGCCCGCATCAGGAGTGGTCGCGAAGACCAGCACTGACACATCGTCCGGCGGCGCGGCAGCTGAGCGAGGGGAGATCGACCGGTACGGCAGCCGCAGGTGTCCGAGCACCTCGGCCAGGTAGACCCACCAGGCGTCCTGACCCGTCTGGTGGGCCCGCTCGGTCGCCGCCTGGTTGTCCACCACTGCGACTGCGTGAAGGGGTTCTGGCACGCGACCAACCCTGCCCCAGGCGTCCGGCTTCGGCAAGGCCTAAATAGGTGTTATGGACGACCGTAATAACTAGCGAGGGAGCTTCTCGACCAAGAGCTGGTACGGGCGTGGTGGTCGGCCGAGCTTGCTCGAGCGGGGTGGCGGCATCGGCCAGGCCAGGCCTTCGTCGACCAGCGTGCTCAGTGTTCGGCGGGCGGTTCGCAGCGTGACGCCGAGGAGTTCCGCGACCTTCTCCGCGTCGACGACCCGCTCGGTGTCGTTCGCGTTCTCGAGTTGTTCGGCCAGCGTGGCCAGGATCTGCAGCGCGCGCGAGTCGCCCGGCACCGGGCGCTCGGCGGCTCGCGTGCGCTCACCCGGGACCTGCAGTACGAAACCGTGCGGCCCGACCACGAACGCGGTGCCGCCGCCGGCCGCCTTGTCGACGGCGGACTGCGCGTTCACCTCCGCCTCGCGGGTCGACGTACCGAGTCCGATGCCGACCTCGAGCCGGATCCCCAGCTCCTCGGAGATCCGGTCCAGGAAGGGCGCCATCGACAGGTTGTCGGTTGCCAGCCGCAACGAGCCCATCGTCGTGACGATCAGGAAGCTGTGCTCGTCACGCGGTACCACGGCCGCGTCCATCGGCCGGGCGTCGCGCAGCAACTCGCGGTGCAGCGACAGCCGCAGCTCCTGGTACCAGTACGCGCTGGCGCTCGCATGCGCCGGCAGCGAGGCGGCGGGCACCCGGACGATCATCGTGACGATCCGGGACTCCTCGAGCTTGGCGCCACTGCCCATCAGGATCGCCGTGGTCAGCGCCTGCCGGATCGTCATCGACGACGGCGTCATCCGCAAGGTCGGTACGCCGGCCTTGCGCAGCGCCACGTCGACGGTCGGCACTGTCGTCACCGCCCCGGTGGTACGCCCGCGTTCGTGCAGCGTGCGGTGGAAGTCGAGGAACGTCTCGGCCGACTCAGGGCTGGTGTATTCCTTCAGCCGTACGCCGGATGCGCTCAGGCCGATCTCTTCGTAGACGTGCGTGAGATCGCGCCGGGACATGGTGTCGACGCTGATCCGGGCCGGATCGAAGACCTTCTCGAGCACGCCGCGCAGCAGGGTCGAGAACAACGCCGGTCCGCCGCTCGGCACGTACGTCGCCGGTACCGGCAGCCCGCCCGCGACCGCCACGTCGTACGGCAGTGGT
Organism: uncultured Actinomycetota bacterium; assembly: GCA_963822475.1. Classification (GTDB taxonomy): domain Bacteria; phylum Actinomycetota; class Actinomycetes; order Propionibacteriales; family Kribbellaceae; genus Kribbella. The sequence continues at coordinate 142,351 of CAWGHT010000003.1, read as the reverse complement.
CCCGCGAACAGGAAAGAGTCGACGCGGGAGGCGATCCGGGCCGCCTGCTCGTGCGCGTCGTGCTCGTCGGCGTACTGAGCGGTGACCAGCCGCAGGCCGGGGTTGTCCAGCTCGCGGGCCAGGTTGATGATCCGGTGCACGATCTGCTCGGCGCCGACAACGCCGACCGTCACCTGTTCGTGGGTCGCCACTCCGTCAGGGTAGGGCCTAACGGGGTGGGTCGACGTTGACCGTCGGGATGCCGCCGCCCGCCCGGGCGATGATCGCCACGGACGGGTCGTCAGTGGGGTTGCTCTCGCGGTGCACGGTGAAGGCCGGTACGTGCACGAAGTCGCCGGCGACCGCGTCGAGGTACTCGTCGGTGCCCTCGAACTCGAGCCGCAGTACCCCTGACACGATGTACAGACTGCTCTCGTTCCGGTCGTGGTGGTGCCAGCCGGAGATCGCACCGGGCTGTGTGATCACCTGACCGGCCCACAGGATCGGGAGCTCGAAGGCTCGCATCCGGAGCATGCCGGCCGTCGGGTCGGCGGCGACCAGGTCACCAGCTTTGATCACACGGACCGGCTCACTCATGGCAACAGTCTGCCTCTCCGCGAGCCGCCCCGGCCATCGGAATGGCGCGTAAGGTTCGGCTATGGCGAGGATTGTGTTGCGGATCCGGCTCATCAGCGGCGACCACCTGGATGTCACCTACGAGGAACCCGGGGCGGCGGACGACGTGACGGTGCAGCATGCCGCCACAGCACTCGCGAGTGAAACCGGACTGCTTCGATGCATTCACGGCGACCGGGAGATCGTGCTGTACGCCCGCGGAGTCGCCGCCGTCGAGATCGCGCCTCGAGGCGCTGTTCTGTAACCGGATGCCCCGGCAGAGGTGCCGGGGCATCCGGAGTGATCAGCGTTTCGGGTAGGCCGCGTCGACTTCCACCTCGACGAGCCAGCCGCCGACCGGGAGGTTCTCGATCTCCAGGGCGAAGCGGGACGGGCGGGACTTGTTGACCACGAACGGTTTCGCGGGTGGCGCCGTACCGAGGGGGACGGGGACGTATGCGCCGGTGGTGAGGTCGGTGTTCGCGAAGTACTGGCGGTACGCGCGGTTCCATCCGGCGAAGTCGGCGACCGTCGCGCCGGCCGGGTTCTGCAGGAAGACCCGCATCGTGTAGACGTCGGCGTAGGACAGCCCGGCGGCCGCGAGGTTCTCACCGATCCGCCGGAGTGCGTTGATCCCTTGCGCCTCGGTGATGGTGACGCCCGCGGGCAACGTCCCGCCCGGGAAGATCGCGGTGTCGATGTACGACGCCTCGGACCCGGCCGGGGCGCCGGTGTTGAGCGCCGACGGCCCGATCCCACTCGTCTTGTAGACCGGGGTGTTGGCGCCGATCCCGACACCGCTCGCGATCATCGGGTTCGCTTGTCCGGCGGGCAGGGCGGGTACGACGGTGCCGGGCTTCGGCGGCTTCGGCCGATCCCACCAGCCGGCCGCCGTACCGGCACCGGCTGTGAACGACATGACCAACGCGACCGAACCCGCGATCAAAGATATGCGCTTCATCGGCTCGCCACCCGGGTGTGCAGGGCGGTCACGGCCGCGCGAGCGGACACCATCGCGCCGTGCTGCCAGGCGATGGCGTGCGACAGGTGGTCGCCGGCGAAGTAGATGTTGCCGGTGGCATCGAGCAGCCGGGCGTAGATCCCGTCGGTCTGCGACGGCCAGCTGACCCAGGATGCCTCGGAGTACTTGGTGCCCAACCAGTTCACCGAGAACGACGCCTTCACATCCTTCGTGTAGGTATCGCCGTGGATCTTGGCGCCTTGCGTCAGCGCGCGCTCCAGCCGGGCCGCCGGCGTCAGAGCGCCGTACGCGTTGGCGTTGGCGCCCGTGTTGTAGTAGCCGATCACCGTGCCGCGGTTGCCGTGGAAGCCGTACGACGGGTACCACGTGTTCACCGTGTCGAGGCTGCTGTTGGTGATGCCGCCGTAGATCCGGTGGTCCTCCTCCCACCAGCGCCGGCCGTACTCGATGCCGATCTTGCCCGCGTTGGTCGGGCGGGCGTACTTGAGTGCCTCGACGATCGGCGCGGGCAGGTTGGACGGGACCTTCGCGGCCAGGTGCGGCGGCAGCGTGCAGATCGCGAAGTCCGCGGTGATCATCTTGGTCCGGGAACCGGTCTTGTAGGTGACCTGGACGCCGTTGCCGGTGTTGGTCATCCCGGTCACCTCGGCGCCGTACCGGATCTTGTCCTTGCCGACGGCCCGCTCGAACGCGTACGGGATCCGGTCCATCCCGCCGACCGGCTGGAACATCATCACCGCCTGATCCCAGCCGAACTCGAACGAGAAGTAGTTGCCGACACCGCTGGCGAAGACGTCGCTCAGTGCGTACGGCGCGGCCGTCGTACCGCCTTCCATCCCGGCGCCCGGCTCGACGGTGTAGCCGCGACGACCGTCGGTCCCGGTGTAGGCGAACCCGGAGGCCTTGTTCCCGATCGAGCCGAAGCTGCTGAGGAACCCGATCAGCGCTTCCTTGTCGGTCGCCGTCAGTTGGCTGTCGAGCGCACCCTGATCGGCAGCCGTGGCGAGCAGTTCGGCGACGTACCCGTACACGTCCGCCTTGGCGGTGCGGTGCCGGATCGGCTTGTTCGACAGGCTGGTAGCGCCTTCGCGGTAGAGGTACGCGTCGGCGTTCTGGTTCACGAACGGTTCGATCGCGACGCCGAGTTCGCGGCAGTAGTCCAGCGTCACGTGGTGCTGCGGCAGCCGCGCCGGCCCGGCGTTCATGTACTGACCGGACGAGAACGTCGCGCGCTGGGTGTTCCCGGCCAGGTCGGTTTCGACGGTGCCGCCGCGAACGGTCCAGTTACGGCCGCCGGGGCGCTGACGGGCCTCGAGCAAGGTGACCTTGTAGCCGGCCTTCAGGAGTTCGTACGCCGACGTGAGGCCGGCGATCCCGGCGCCGAGGATGACCACGTGCTTGCCGCCGCGACCGTTGAGATCGGCCCGCGACGGGGCGGCGTACGCGGGAGTTTCGGCGACGCCCGTGAGGCCGAGCGCCGACATGCTGGAGTAGAGCACCCCCGCTCCACCGGTGATTCCGACCTGCTGCAGGAATTGACGACGTGTCTGCGCCATACCTTCTCCTCACTGGGCAACTGGTAGCTGACCAGAAAGGTAAGGACATGGTGTTTTCGGAGCGTGTCAGGACCGTAACGTATTGACGCTCGTACCGACAGGTATGTTTCGGATTAACGAACCTGTTGGAGCACGGCCTATTTTGTCCACCGTTGGCCGGCGAGATCCCAGGTGCTGCGTGCGACGGTGCCGCCGAGGAGCGGGCCGATGCAGGCGCGGACCGTACCAAGGGCTCGTTCGAGGTCGTGCAGCTCAGTGGGTAGTCCGACTTTGGCGGCTTCCTTGCGGTAGCCAGCCGGCCATTGACTGCCTGGCGAGTCGAGCGTGACCGGAAGGGCAAGGTCTCGGTGCCGAGCCTCGGCTCGCAATGCAGCGGCGGTGTCGGCCGCGTCGATGCCTTCGCCGCTGGTGACGATCAGTACGAGGTCGACGAGGTCGTGGTACCTAGTAGAGGCTGTGCCGTTTCGGTGGACTTCGTACATGGCGCACATCTTGTCCGCGATCTGATCGGCCAACGAGTAGAGCGAGAACAACGGAAGGGCGGGCACGCCCGGCAGCACGATGACAGGCCTTGGCTGGTATCGATCGATGCGCGTCAACCGACGTTTCTTGACGGAGAGGTCGATGCTGAATCGCTGGTACGGCGTGGTGCCCAGAGAGGCCGTAACGCGGATGCTTGCGATGGCCTTCTCGCCGTCGACCGCTGCACGTTTGTCAACCCGGCTGAGCTCGAAGCGGAAGTAGTCGTCGTCAGACGGTTGTGTCGTGATGTTGCGCAGCTCTGTCAGGGGCTCGTGAAGGTCGACGTTGTCGGTGGGGTACAGAAGGTCGACGTCGTCGCTGTACCGGGCATGCGGAAGCCTGACCAGGAGGCCGGTACCACCCTTCAGCACCCACGCCGCATCGGGCTTGCTGAAGACGCGGGCCAGGAAGCGTTGCAGGACGAACTCCCGGTTGACCTCCTGGGGTGGCCGCCCCAGTTCCTTGGCGATCCGCTTCATGTGCGCGTTGGCGCTGAGGCGGAACTCGCGGGCGCTCGCGTACGGTCGTTCTCTCACCTGCCTGCCCGGCCCTTCGGTTCATCGAGGAGTTGCGCTCTGGCCTCGTAGGCGGCCCGCAATGCGGCCTGCGCCTCGCTTGGCTCGCCGGTGAAGCCCAGCAGTGTCTGCAAATGCCGTAGGTCGTCTGTTGACAGGCCTGTGTGGGCGGCGCGATTCCGGAGGTCTCTGGGGACGCGTGGATCCAGGAGCGCGAGCGCATGCAGTAGGGCCGCGTCGGCTTGTGACGGGACCGGTGCGCCGAGTTCGGCGAGCTCTTGTGTCGCTCTGGGGATGCCTGCCTCCTCGATGAGGTAATGCAGCAACGCGCGACCTTGTCCGACGCGCTGCTCGTAGTGGTGTGCGAAGGGAGCGAGCGCGGAGCTGATCTCATCCGCCGTCACCGAGCCCAATGCCATCGCGTCGCGCACGATGCCGGCCAGATGACCGCCGTCCGTCCGGGTCTTCGCCAGATCGCTGATCGTCTTGACGATCGTGGTGACTGGCAGCCCAGAGATGATCTCCCAGTCGTCCGGACGAAGTTGCTCGCGGTGGAAGGTGACGTCCGGACGCTTTGTTTGCTTCCGTTCGGCGATCGTGAACTCGAATCGGTCGGCGTCCAGATCGCCCAGTTGGTGGTACTTCGCGGCTGATCGGTGCGACAGGACCGCGTCCGGCTTCCGAAGGCGATCGGCGGCTGCCTGCTGAGGCGCGAGTGCCAGCCAGACTGCGCGTAGATCATCCAGCGGGGAGCCCGCCCCGACGACCCGGTAGACGCCGTGCGTAACACGATCCAGCACGCCGTCGTTTGCCAACCGAGCCATGGACTGTGGAGACACGCCGGCAGCCCGGGCCTGGGCTGCCGTAACCAGCCCCCACTGCTCGTCGGCAATGGCGGCAACTGCAGCAATCAACACTTCTATCCTCCGGCTGGTGCTTCAAAATTACTCTACCACGTTAATTTCGAAGCATGCCGAGCGAGAATTGGACTCAAGCTCAGTGTTGCAGCAACGCCTGCGATACGGGGGCGATCTCCGTGTAGACGCCGGGCTTGCCGGGTTGGGCGCAGCCCTGGCCCCAGGAGACGACGCCGAGCAGGCGGCCGTTCAGGACGAGCGGGCCGCCGGAGTCGCCCTGGCAGGCGTCGGTGCCGCCCGCGAGGTAGCCGGCGCAGACGTTGGTGGCGGCGGCGTACCCGTTGGAGACGTAGCTCTTGACTCCCAGGCAGACCTTGTCGCCGAGATCCGGTACGGCGGCCTTCTGCAGGGTCTCGTCCGGCCCGGTGTCCTGTGTGTCACCCCAGCCGTAGACGGTCGGGACGGCGCCTGTCCGGTCCGCTCGCGCACGGGTCTCCAGCGGCAGGACCGGTACGCCGACGAACGGCTTCGCCAACGTCAGCACCGCAACGTCGTACCGGTGGTCCTTCGTGTTGTAGCCCGGGTGAACCCACGCCTTGCTGATCGCCGACACCCGCCCGACCGAGGGGTCCGCGAGGTCGGCCCGACCCTGCACCGCGTAGTACGTCGACACCGGCTCGTCCATGCAGTGTGCGGCGGTCACGATCTTGTTCGGTGCCACCAGGGCGGCTCCGCAGTACCGGCCGCTCGACGACATGGACTGCGTGTTGTTCAACGCGATCGCCCACGGCGCCTCGGTCGTGCTCGCCACCGTCCCCCCGACGACCACCGGCTTCGCACCGGCCGTGACCACCAGCAGAACCCCGACAAGTAGTGCAGCCCGCTTGAACATTCTTTAACCCTACGTGCGGTGACAGTCACAGTAGGTTAGCGAACCTCTGGACCTACAGGTGCTTGGAGGCTCCCGTAGCGCTCCATGCGTTGCCAGCGGAGCCTGGTGCCGGCCAGTGCGGTGAAGACCGACTGGATGACCACCAGGTACATCAGCTGCCGGTAGACGAACTGCTGCAACGGCAGCGTCCACAGCGGTCCGAACCGTTCCCCGTCCAGCCGGAACGCGTAGAAGCCCATGGCCACCTGCAGTACAACGAAGCCGGCCCACACGGCCAGCACGCGGACTGGGTCGAGGAACACCAGGCCGTAGATCGCGAACACGTCCACTACGGGCGCGAGCAGTGGCAGTAGTACCTGGAACAGCATGAGGTACGTCAGACCGCGACGGCCGAACCTCCCGGCCTGACCGCCCTGCACCATTGCCCCGCGGTGCTTCCACATCGCCTGGAGCGTCCCGTAGCACCAGCGGTACCGCTGCCGCCACAGTGCGCCCAGCGACGCCGGTGCCTCGGTCCACGCGACCGCACTCTCTTCGTAGACCACCCGCCACCCGTCCCGGCACAGCGCCATCGTCAGGTCGGTGTCCTCCGCCAGGGTCACGTCACTCAGTCCGCCGATCCTCTCCAGCGCCGTACGACGGAACGCGCCGACAGCACCGGGCACGGTGGGCATGCACTCGGCGAGGTCGAACAACCGGCGGTCCAGGTTGAACCCGATCACGTACTCGATGTGCTGCCAGCGGCCGAGCAGCCCGCGGCGGTTGCCCACCTTGGCGTTGCCCGACACCGCTCCGACGGACGGGTGCCCGAACGGCTGGATGAGCTTGCGGACGGTGTCCGGTTCGAACACGGTGTCGCCGTCGACCATCACGATCAGCTCGAACCGCGCCGCGCGCAGTCCGGTGTTCAGCGCGATCGGCTTGCCCGAGTTGGCCTGCCGGATCACGCGGACCCCGGGGATGTGCAGTGCTTCGACAAGGTCCGCCGTACCGTCCGTCGACCCGTCGTCGACGACGATCACCTCCAGCGGGTGGTCCGAGGCGACGAGCGAGCGGATCGCGGCCTCGATCCCTGCGCTCTCGTTGTACGCCGGAACGATGACGCTGACCGGTTCCGTCACCGGTGGTCCGTAACTCCAGCCGCGCATCTTCACGTGCCGTCGGGCGGCGATGACCGTGGTGATCGCGCGCAGGACGCTCAGCGCGCCGGCGGCGTACAGCAGCCAGCCGATCAGGGTCATCACGGCGTCGCTGATGCGCATCGCCCAGATCACCGCGAGACCGCGGCCGCGGTCCAGCACGCTCGCCTTACGGGTGGGTCCGGCAGGCCGACCGAGTCGCTGACCGTGGCGAACCGGAAGCCGCGGGCCTTCAGTCGGGGGAGCAGTTTGCTGAGCGCCTCGACGGTCTCGCTGCGGTCGCCTCCTGCGTCGTGCATCAGCAGTATCTGTCCGGCGGTGCTCCGCGGCATCGAGTTGGCAATCACCTGTTCGGTCCCGGGCTTACGCCAGTCCTCGCTGTCCTGGCTGGTCAGCACCGCCAGGTAGCCGGCTTCACGGGTCTCCTGCAGTGCTTTCCAGTCGCGGTCGGTCAGCGCATTCGGCTCGGAGGAGTACGGCGGCCGGAGCAGCGTCGTACTGACACCTGTGGCACCGGCGAGGATCAGTTGGCTCTGCTTGAGCTCCAGGGAGCGCCGCCAGGAGGGGGCGGTCGACAGGTTCGCGTGAGTGAAGCTGTGTACTGCGATCTGGTGACCTTCGGCCACGATCCGGCGGGCCAGGTCGGGGTGCGCGGCCACCGCGGTGCCGACGACGAAGAACGTCGCGTGCACGTGTTGTTGCCGCAGCAGGTCCAGGATCTTCGGGGTCCAGACCGGATCGGGGCCGTCGTCGAAGGTGAGTGCGATGGTGCGGGCCTTCGGTGACACGGACCTGGGAGTGCCGTCGCCGGCGTCGATGACCGGTCCGCCGTTGACGATCTGCCGCGGTACCGATCCGGAGCCTCCGGTCGGCTGGACCGCGCCGTCGGGCGCCGTACCGAACATGTGGTGCGTGTAGCCGTTCAGCAACAGCATGCTGGCCAGGCAGACCAGCAACATGGTCAGCACGATCCAATGCGTGCGGAGCGAGACCTGCTTGGCCCGCCGCGCGGCCGGTCTGCTCACGGCGCGGTCGGCGTCTTGGTCTTACCAGGCGGAGCGGTCGGCTTGTTGCCGTGCGTCGTCGTCGCTGTTGGTGTGGGGACGGCGGTGGTCGGCGAGTTCGTCCGGCCCGGCGGTGTGGTCGTGGTCGTCGTCGGTACGACGGTCGGCACCGGCGTCACCGACGGGATGCTGGTCGGGACGGTCGTCGGACCTGACGTCGGTACGCCGGTGGGAGTCGTCGACGGGGTCTGCGGGGTGGCGGTCGCCCCGTCACTCGGCGTACCGGAGGTGTTTGTCGGCCGGGGCGTCTCGATCGCGATCTCGGCCGGCGGAGCGGTCGGCCGGTGCTTGGGCTTGGCCGCCTCGGGGAGCGGGATGAGCGGGGTGTCCATCCGCGGTCCGCCCAGAAGGCTACTGGCCATGAGCACCAGGTAACCGACGGTAGGTACGGCGAGGAAGGCGCCAGTCCTGCGGATGGTGCGACGACGACGCCCGGTCGAATCCAGGAAGACCGGCCGCCGGGCGGAATGCGGCTTCACAAGCGCGAGAGCTTAGCCGAATCGAGTCGAGATTGGGATGTTGCGAGTCTTGCGACCGGCTGCAAGCCCTTCCCCGGTGAATTCTCGCAACCGAAACACCCGGCGGTGCAGTGGCCGCGGGCCGGGGTGGCTACTGTCGTCTGGTGCAGAAATGGCCTGGTCGTCCTTACCCTCTCGGCGCCACGTACGACGGCGCCGGGACGAACTTCGCGGTCTTCTCGGAGGTTGCCCATCGAGTGGACCTGTCGCTGATCGGCGACGACGGCACCGAGCAGCTGGTGCAGCTGACCGAGGTGGACGGGTTCGTGCACCACGCCTTCCTCCCCGGAGTGCAGCCGGGACAGCGCTACGGCTTCCGGGTGCACGGTCCGTACAACCCGGAAGAAGGCGACCGGTGCAACCCGTCCAAGCTGCTGCTGGACCCGTACGCGAAGGCTGTCGACGGGCAGATCGACGGTGACGAGTCGCTGTTCAGCTACCGGTTCGCGAAGCCGGACGAGCTGAACACCATGGACAACCGCGAGCACACGATGCTCTCGGTGGTGACCAACCCGTTCTTCGACTGGGGCAACGACCGCCCGCCGGGCCACGCGTACCACGAGACCGTGATCTACGAGGCGCACGTCAAGGGCCTCACCAAGACGCATCCGGGGCTGCCGGAGAACATCCGCGGCACGTACGCCGGGATCGGCCACCCGGCCGTGATCGAGCACCTCAAGGAGCTCGGGGTGTCCGCGATCGAGCTGATGCCGGTGCACCAGTTCGCCCAGGACGGTCACCTGCAGGAGCTCGGCCTGTCGAACTACTGGGGCTACAACACGATCGGCTTCTTCGCGCCGCACAACGCCTACTCGTCGACCGGCACCCGCGGTCAGCAGGTGACCGAGTTCAAGGCGATGGTGAAGGCGCTGCACGAGGCGGACATCGAGGTCATCCTCGACGTCGTCTACAACCACACCGCCGAGGGCAACGAGTTCGGTCCGACGCTGTCGTTCAAGGGCATCGACAACGCGGCGTACTACCGCCTGGTCGACCAGGACAAGTCGCACTACTACGACACCACGGGCACCGGGAACAGCCTGCTGATGCGGCACCCGCACGTGCTGCAGCTGATCATGGACTCGCTGCGCTACTGGGTCACCGAGATGCACGTCGACGGCTTCCGCTTCGACCTCGCGGCCACGCTGGCCCGCCAGTTCCACGAGGTCGACCGGCTGTCGGCGTTCTTCGACCTGGTCCAGCAGGACCCGGTGGTGAGCCAGGTGAAGCTGATCGCCGAACCGTGGGACGTGGGCGACGGCGGCTACCAGGTGGGCAACTTCCCGCCGCTGTGGACGGAGTGGAACGGTAAATACCGCGACACCGTGCGGGACTTCTGGCGGGGCGAGAAGTACACCCTGGCCGAGTTCGCCTCCCGGCTGACCGGCTCGTCGGACCTGTACCAGGACGACAGCCGCCGGCCGCTGGCCAGTATCAACTTCGTCACCGCCCACGACGGCTTCACACTGCGCGACCTCGTGTCCTACAACGAGAAGCACAACGAGGCGAACGGCGAGGGCGGCAAGGACGGCGAGAGCCACAACCGCTCCTGGAACTGCGGTGTCGAGGGCGCGACGGACGACCCCGAAGTACTGCGGCTGCGTGCGAAGCAGCAGCGCAACATCCTCACCACGCTGCTGATCTCACAGGGCGTGCCGATGATCGCGCACGGCGACGAGCTGGGCCGGACGCAGAGCGGCAACAACAACGTGTACTGCCAGGACAACGAGATCGCCTGGGTGGACTGGGAGCTCGGCGAGCCACAGAAGCACCTGCTCGAGTTCACCCGGTCCGTGGTCCGCCTGCGCAACAACCACCCGGTGCTGCGCCGCCGCCGCTTCTTCCACGGCGACACGGGCATCGACGGCCTCGGCGACCTGGTCTGGTTCGCGCCGAAGGGCGCCGAGATGCAGAACGGCGACTGGACGCAGAACGACGCCCGGGCGATCGCGGTCTTCCTGAACGGCGACGCGATCTCCGAGCCGGACCTCCGTGGCGAGCCCGTGGTCGACGACTCCTTCCTGATCCTGCTGAACAGCAACTACGAGCCGGTCGACTTCCTCCTCCCACCCGAGGAGTACGGCGAGAACTGGACGGTCGTCGTCGATACGACGAGTGCCACCGGTGCCGGCGTCGACGAGCCACATGCCGCCGGGACCACGGTTCAGCTGGAGGCCCGCAGCACGCTGGTCCTGACCCGCCCGAGGCAGGCGGCCGGATGACGGCGGTCCCACAAGCGACCTACCGGTTCCAGCTCCGCGGCGAGTTCGGCTTCGACGCCGCTGCCGCGGTGGTCCCGTACCTGGCCGGCCTCGGGATCTCCCACGCGTACCTCTCCCCGATCCTTCAGGCCGCACCCGGTTCCACCCACGGGTACGACGTGGTGGACCACAGCCGGCTGTCCGAGCCGATGGGCGGCCGTCCCGCGTTCGACAGGTTGTCCGCGCAGCTCACCGAGCACCGCATGGGTGCAATCGCGGACGTCGTACCGAACCATGTCGCCGTACCGACGCCGGAGAGTCTGAACAAGGCGCTGTGGTCGGTGCTGCGGCTTGGGCCTGGTTCGCAGTACGCGGACTGGTTCGACGTCGACTGGGGTGCGGGGAACCAGCCGTTGCTGATGGCGGTGCTCGGGCAGCGGATCGGCAAGGTGCTGGCGGACGGCGAGCTGTCGGTCGACGGCGACGTACTGCGGTACTACGAGCACGAGTACCCGCTGCGGCCGGGGACCGAGGACCTGCCGATCCAGGAGCTTGTCACCGAGCAGTGGTACCGCCTCGCGCACTGGCGGGTCGCTGACGAGGAGCTCAACTACCGGCGGTTCTTCGATGTCGACACGCTCGCGGCAGTACGTCAGGAGACGCAGGAGGTCTTCGACGCGACGCATCAGCTCCTGCTCGCGCTGCTGCACGAGGGCAAGCTCAACGGCTACCGGATCGACCACCCTGACGGTCTGGCGGACCCACGCGGCTACCTGCGCCGGTTGGCCGAGCGCACTGGCGGTGCCTGGGTCGTGGTGGAGAAGATCCTGGAAGGCGACGAGCAGCTCCCGCGGGACTGGCCCTGCGCCGGCACCACCGGGTACGACGCCCTGCTACGCGTCGGCGGCCTGTTCGTGGACCCTGCTGGTGCTGCACCGCTTGCAGCACTCCACTCGGAGCTCACCGGTGCACCAGCCGACTTCGGGCCGGTTGTGGAGGAGGCGAAGCGGGAGATCGTCCAGCACGGGCAGTACGCCGAGGTGCATCGGCTGGTCGAGTTGCTGGCCCGCATCTGCCAGGACGACGTACGACTGCGTGACCACACCAGGCGGGCGTTCCACGAGGTCGTCGCCGAGTTGCTGGTCCAGTTCGATGTCTACCGCGCGTACGTCGTACCAGGTGAAGAGGCACCTGCTGACGCGGTCGCTGCGATGGAGCGTGCGGCCGAGAAGGCACGGGCCAATCTCGACGAGGACCGGCAGGCGACGTTGGACGTCGTACTGCACCTCCTGCTGGGGCGCGAGACGAACGCGATCGACGAGCAGACGCGGGCCGAGCTGATCGTGCGGTTCCAGCAGACCTGTGGGCCGGTGATGGCCAAAGGCGTCGAGGACACCGCGTTCTACCGCTGGCTGCGGCTCACGTCGCTCAACGAGGTCGGTGGGGACCCGGAGCACTTCGGTGTCACGCCGGAGGAGTTCCACGCGTACGCCTCCCAGCTGAACCGGCACTGGCCCAAGACGATGACCACGCTGTCCACTCACGACACCAAGCGCTCCGAGGACGTCCGTGCGCGTCTCGGCGTACTGTCCGAGCAGCCCGCGGCCTGGTCGGAGGCGGTGCGTGAGTGGCGCAGGCTCTCGGAAGACCACCGGAGCCCGTTGCTGGACGGCAGCACGGAGTACCTGTTCTGGCAGACGCTCTTCGGCACCTGGCACGACGGACCGCTCGCTGAGGACCGTCTACAGGCCTACCTCCTCAAGGCGATCCGCGAAGCCAAGAGGCACACCAGCTGGACCTCTCCGGACGACGAGTACGAGCAAACCGTCGCAGCCTTCGCAAAGGCAGTCCTGCACGACGACACCGTGCTCAACTCGGTACGTCGCTTTGCTGACGAGCAGACCGACTACGTGCGCGCAGCCACGCTCGGACAGAAGCTGGTGCAACTGACGATGCCCGGCGTACCGGACGTGTACCAGGGCACCGAGCTGGTCGACCTGTCGCTCGTGGACCCCGACAACCGACGTCCTGTGGACTACGAGCAGCGCATCGATCGGCTGCAGCGTCTGGATGACGGTGGCAAGCCGGAGGACCTCTCCGACGAGAAGCTGCTCGTCACGTCGAGAGCGCTCCGCCTGCGTCGGCAGTACCCGGAAGCCTTTGCTGGCAGCTATACGCCGCTCCCGACGTCAAACGGACATGCGGTTGCGTTCGCTCGTGGGGACGCGGTGATCACCGTTGCGACCCGGCTGCCGGCCGCGTTGCGGCGCCTCGGCGGCTGGGGTGAGAGCACGGTGGTGCTGCCGAGTGGCCAATGGAAGAACGTGCTGACGGGCCGTGACGTCGGTAGTGGCGCTACCCGGATCGTCGACCTACTGGCTGACCTGCCGGTTGCCCTGCTGGTCAGGAGCTGACAGCCATGCATACCTTCCGCGTCTGGGTACCCGAGGCGACCAACGTCGACCTGGTCCTGCAGGACGGTGTGCTGCCGATGCGCTCCGTCGACGACGGCTGGTGGGAACGCCAGGTGGTCGAGGCGCACCACGGCACCGACTACGCGTACTCCGTCGACGGCAGTGACCCGCTACCCGATCCACGCAGCCCCTGGCAGCCGGACGGCGTCCACGGGTTCAGCCGGGTCTTCGACGCGGACCGCTTCGACTGGAACGACGACAGTTGGACAGGGCCCGGCGTACGCGGTTCTGTCTTCTACGAGCTCCACCTGGGCACGTTCACGCTGGAAGGCACGTTGGACGCGGCCGCCGAGCACCTGGACTACCTGGCTGTGCTCGGCGTAGAGGTGGTCTCGCTGCTGCCGATCGCCGCGTTCCCCGGCGTACGCGGCTGGGGGTACGACGGTGTGGACCTCTACGCCGTGCACGAGCCGTACGGCGGCCCGGAAGCACTGCAGCGTTTCGTCGACCGGTGTCACGCCGCTGGACTGGCCGTCTGTCTCGACGTGGTCTACAACCACCTCGGCCCGAGCGGGAACTACCTCGCCAGCTTCGGCCCGTACTTCACCACTCGCCACACGACCCCGTGGGGCCCCGCGGTCAACCTCGACGACACAGGCAGTACCGAGGTACGGCGGTGGATCTGCGACAACGCGCTGCGCTGGTTCCGCGACTTCCACATCGACGTACTGCGGCTGGACGCCGTACACGCGCTGGTCGACGACAGCCCGACCCACCTCCTCCAGCAGTTGTCGACAGAGACCGCGGCGTTGGCCAAGGAAGTGGGACGGCCGCTGGGGTTGGTGGCCGAGTCCGACCTCAACGACCCGCGCACGGTCGAGCCGGTGTCGCAAGGCGGGATGGGAATGACCGCGCAGTGGAGCGACGACTTCCACCACGCGCTGCACGCCTTGCTGACCGGCGAGCGGTTCGGGTACTACGTGGACTTCGGGGATCCGGCCGTGTTCGCGAAGACGCTGACGCGGGTGTTCCTGCACGACGGGGAGTACTCGACGTTCCGCGGCAAGGACTGGGGCCGGCCGGTCGATCCACGCAGACACAGCGGCGGCGAGTTCCTCGTCTACACGTCGAACCACGACCAGGTCGGCAACCGGGCGTTCGGCGACCGTCCGGCGCTGACGCCGGGGCAGCTCGCGATCGGCGCCGCGCTGGTGCTGACCTCGCCGTACACGCCGATGCTGTTCATGGGTGAGGAATGGGGCGCCTCGACGCCCTGGCGGTTCTTCACCGATTTCAGCGAGCCCGCGCTGGCCGACGCGGTGCGGACCGGCCGGCGGCGCGAGTTCGCGGAGTTCGGCTGGGACGCGGACGAGATCCCGGACCCGCAGGATCCGCAGACGTGGCGGAGCTCGGTGCTCGACTGGTCCGAGCCGGACGAGGCGCCGCATCGCGCCGTACTCGCCTGGTACCGGCACCTGCTGACGTTCCGGTCCCGGATGCCGGAGTTGCGCGACGACCGGCTCGAGTCCGTCGGGATCGCGTTCGACCCGGCCGGGGCCTGGCTGGTGGTGTCCCGCGGCAGCCTGCGGGTGGTGGCGAACCTGACCGCGTCCGCCGCGGTGGTGCCCGTCGACGCGGAATACCTGGTGATGTCGTTCGCCGGGGCCGAGCTCACCGGCGACGGTGTCCGGTTGCCCGCTCACGGCGTCGCGATCCTCGCCGTCTGAGACTTCCCAAACAAGTGCACGTTTGTGGGTCAATCCAACACAAGACGGCGTTCGAGCATGTTGATCCGTGGTGATTTCCGGAATCACTTGCTGCTGAGCCTCTGGTGACGGACTGTTGATGAAGTCAGCAGGGGACGGGGGATTGACGGGAGGACCGGATGACAGTCGGAGGCGTCGACACCTACTACGATTACGAAGAGAAGCAGTGGAAGAGCCGGAAACTGGGTGGTGGCCCGATCCGCCGCGGCCCTGTCTGCCCGGCCCCACGTACCCCGGAGCACGCGGCCCACGAAACCCGCCCCGAGCGCCGTCGCGACCACGACGTACCCAAACACACGCTCAACTGAAACCACCCGGTGGCAGGGCCCGCCAGACCAGGTCACCGATCGCACCACAGCGGCCGCCGTACGACGGTCGCTGTGGCACGCCTGCTCAGCCGGCGGCGGTGATGACGTCGGTGGCCAGGAGGGAGCGGAGTTCGTCCATGGAGGGGCGGCGGCCGAGCGCGCGGAGGCGTTGGGACTGGGCCTTGCGCATGCCTTCGACCAGGCGGCGGGCCTCGCGGGCGTTGCCGAAGTTCGGGCCGTCGGCGATCCGGTCGAAGTACGACGTCAGGGGTACGCCGGCTGCCGGGTCGAGCAGATAGTCGCCTCCGGCAACCATTCTGTCGGTGATCAGCAGCAGCTCCTCGGCGCTGTAGTTCTCGAACTCGATCGTCTTGGAGAACCGGGACGCCAGACCGGGGTTCGCGGCCAGGAAGTCGTTCATCTCGGCGGTGTACCCGGCGACGATGATCGCGATCTCGTCGCGGTGGTCCTCCATCAGCTTCACCAGCGCGTCGATCGCCTCCTGCCCGAAGTCGCCGTTCCCGGCCGCGCGGGACAGCGTGTACGCCTCGTCGATGAACAGCACGCCGCCGAGCGCCTTCTCGAAGACCAGCGCGGTCTTCTCCGCGGTGTGCCCGATGTACTGACCGACGAGATCCCGCCGCGACACCTCGATGAACCCGCCGTCCGGCAGTACGCCGAGCGCCTTCAGCA
Source organism: uncultured Actinomycetota bacterium (assembly GCA_963822475.1). GTDB lineage: Bacteria > Actinomycetota > Actinomycetes > Propionibacteriales > Kribbellaceae > Kribbella. The sequence continues at coordinate 126,330 of CAWGHT010000003.1, read as the reverse complement.
GCTTCCCGTACAGCCGCGCCACGGTGGTCTTCCCGGTCCCCGGCGCACCCGCGAAGATCAGGTGATGGCTGACCGAACCGATCGACAGACCGGCAGAACTCCGCCACTCGTTGACCTGGATCTCGTCGACCAGCGCCCGTACTTCGGCCTTCACGCCGGGCAGCCCGACCATCGTGTCCAGTTCGCCGAGCAGGTCGTCGACCGGGCCGTTCTCGGCCGACGCCGTACTCTGCTCGATCACCTCGACCGTGCTGCCCGCCGCGATCGACAGCGCGGGCTCCGCGGTGTTCGTCGCCCGCAACCCCTCGACCGCTCCGCCGCAGCCCGGCGCGAACGTGATCGCCGACCCGCGGGTGTCGTGCACGGTCGGCCGGCGGACCGTCGGCGTACTGCCGTGCGCGACGCCGATGCCTTCCGTGCCGGTCCGGCCGATCTCGACGTCGACGAGCTCCGGACGGCTGTACTGGTAGATGTACACGCCGCGCCCGCCGCAGCCGGTGATCGTGCAGCCGCGGATCAGCGGATCGGCGCCCAGGGCGACGACGATCCCGTCGCCGGAGATCTCCCGGACGGTCGTGTCCAGGATCTGGCCGCCGGCGCCCTCGACCACGATCCCGGTCTCGGCGCCGCTCACCGTGCAGCGTTCGACTTTGAACGACGTACTCGCGTGCACGCTGAGCGCGGGCCGGGTGCGTCCGGAGATGGTGCAGTTCTCGATCGTCAGCGCCGTACGGTCGATCGAGACCGCGATCCCGTCCGTCGCGCGGATCTCCAGGCCGCGCAGGGTCAGCGTGCCGTCGACGGCACGGACCGTCGGCCAGTCGGCGCCTGATCCGTCCAGTACGACGTCGGCGCCGTCCTCGGCCTGCAGTGTCACCGAGCGCCCGGTGAGCTCGAGCGTCTCGGCGTACGTCCCGGCGGCGATCGCGACCGTGGCTCCGTCCGGCGCCTCGAGGAGAGCGGAGCCGACGGTCCGATAGGCGTCGGGACGATCGGCGGCGACGGACAGGATCCTCATGACGCGCGCTCGAGGAGCCAGCCGCGGTCGGCAGCCTTGACGCCGGCCTGGAAACGGCTGCGGGCGCCGAGGCGGTTCATGATCTGCGCGACCATCCGGCGTACCGTCCGGACCGAGATGTTCAGGTGCGCCGCGGCCACCTCGTCGGTCGCGCCGAGGGCGAGCAGGCGCAGCATCTCCTGCTCACGCAGCGACAGGTCGGCCTCGTTCGGCAGGTCGCAGTCGGCCAGCGGTACGGCGTCCGGCCAGATCCGCTCGAACAACTCCAGAGCGGTCACGACCACGCTGTTCAGCCGCAGTACCGCGATGCTGCCGTTCGTGGTGTCGGCGGGGAGTACGGCGACCGAACCGTCGATCACGATCGCGTTCATCGGCACATGCGGGATCGTCCGTACGGCGACACCGGCGAGCGACAGCGCACCGAGGTGCCGGCCGACGGAAGGCGTGGTGCGTGCGTGGTCGGGGAAGACCGCCCGGTAGCGCACACCGTGCTTGACCTCGCGCGGCCCGAACGTCGGACCGGCAAGGGTGCTCATCGTGATCACCTCGTCCTCCGCGGACGCGAGCAACTCGGCGAGCCCTCCGTGGGCAGGGATCTGCTGATATCCGGTGGGTGGGTTGAGCATGGTTACGGTCATGAGAGAGGTACCCCCAGAGGTAGCGTGGCGGCGACGCCGGCGGCGTGCCGCCCGTCGAGGCGTTCGGGCTCGACCCCGAAGGAGCGGGCCAGCGTGGTCAGGACGGAATACGCCGTGTCGAGCGTGGCCGGGTGGGATGCGGCCAGGCGGAGCACGACGTCGTGGCGGGCGGAAGACGAGTGGGCGGAGGTTGCGGTGACGGCGATCGTCTGCGCGGCACCGGTCCCGGTACCGAGCAGCGCGCCGATCAACGCCTGAGTGGTTGCTACAGGCAAGGATGCGGATCCGGCCAGTCGTACGGACAGCTGCCGGACCGGCCCGCAGGACCAGGAGGTCCAGCGCTCGTGGAGCTGTCCCCGGCCGGCGTTGGCGTGGGCCAGAGCGCCGAGGGACGCGAGTACGTCGGACTCGTCGAGCGGCATGTTCTCGACCTGCTCGCGATCCAGCCGCCGAACCAGCCGACGAACCGTGTTGGCGAGCACCTGTCGCAACTGCTCGTCGGTGGCGATGTCCGGCGTTCGCTCGGCCGCGACCGCGATCCACGCCCGCGGCGGCTGGTTCTGCTTGACCCCGGTGTGCAGGATCAGCTGTACGCCGATACCGACCGGCTGCTCGTCCGACGCCTCCGCGAGCTGACCCAGCTGAGGAAGCAACTGGTGCTGAGAGTCGGGGCCGAGCCGGAGCGCGACGCTTGCGCCGAAAGGTCGACTGAGAACGCCGTACGGCTGCTCGCGGACGACGACCTGGTCGGTCGAGGTCCGGCCGTGGAACGTACTGACCAGCCGGACCGCGATGTCCTCGCCGAGGTCGTGCTTGCGACGCCGTACCAGGAAGACGAGCAGGACGCCTGCCCAGCGGTACAGCCACAGGCCGCGGATGCGCACGGCGGTGAGCAGGACCAGCGACACGGCTGCGACCGAGGTCAGGATCAGTACGGTCCGGGACGCGGTGGTCGCCGCACCGACCGCCACCACGGCCAGTTGCCAGCAGATGATCTGACCGACGTGGACAGCCCGGTCCGGTACCTCGACCCTGTCGGCGACCGGTGTCGGAGCGGGCGGCTCGGCGGCCAGGTGCAGCTTCTCTTCGGACGGCTTGACCGAACCCACCGACGCGATCAAAGTGCGCGTCGTTGGCTGCTGCACCCGAGGCTGGGCCAGCGGCATCCCGACCGCGGTCGCCTGCGGGAGGGTCGTGGTGGTCGCGGCGTACTCCGACTCGCCCTCGTGCTGAGGCGCGGCACCGTAGGCAGCGGATCTCATGCCACCAGCTCCGCTTTAGGGCCGGCGATGACCAGCAGTTGGCCGGCGTGATCGCGGACGATCGGGTGGAGCTCGAACCGTCCCGGTGTCGGCTCGGTGACCAGGTTGAGGTCCATCAGCTGATCGACCATCAGCTCGGCATCGGAATGGTTGGTGCCGATCAGCCGGGCCGCCTGGCGCAGGTCGAAGCGCGGCGTCATCCCGATCGACCGGTACAACCGCTGGACCTGGCCGGGGAGTGCCTCGTACGCAGCGTCGAAGCGGGCCAGGACCTCAGTCAGTGCCTGGCATCGCGCGGTCTGGTCCTCGAGGCGGGCGGCCATCCGCGCGACGGTCCACGGCTGCCGGTTGCGCAGTCGCTCGACCAGTTGCCGGATCGCGCCCGGGTGACCGCCGCAGCAGCTCAGGATCTGCTCGAGGTCGGTGAGTCTCGCGGCCTCGTCCGGTGCCAGTACGTCGAGCGTCATGGCCGCCGTACGGTCGAGATCGGAGAGCCGGCGGCGGCTGATCACCAGCACCAGCGCGGCCGGGTCGTTCGGCAGCAGGTGCCGGACCTGGTCGGCGTGCTCGACGTTGTCCAGGATCAGCAGGCCGGTTGCCGACGGCCCAGAAATCGGCACCGAGGTCGGGTGGTGTACGTCGACGTACTGCTGGGTCTCGAAACCGGAGGCGGCGGCGACCTCGAGCGCGAACGCGGTCTTGCCGATCCCCGGCATCCCGTCGATCGTGACCACACCGGTCGCGCCGCGCAGCGCGCGCAGCTCGGGACCGCGGCCGACGAAGGTACGGACCCGCGGCGGCAGGTTCGAGCTCACCGGCGGCACCGGCGTCGGCAGGACCGCGGGCGACTCCTCGCTGAGGATCTGCTGGTGCAGCGCGGTCAGCTCGGCGCACGGCTCGATCCCCAGGTCGCGGACCAGGGCGGTCCGGGCCCGCTGGTACGCCGCCAGCGCGTCGTGCCGTCGCCCGACCTGGCGGTACGCCGCCATCAACCGGGCCCACGCCAGCTCCCGGAGCGGCTCCTCCTCGGTCAGCGCCCGCAGTACGGCGATCGCCTCGGCCGGACGCTCCAGCAGCAGCTGTGCGTCCGCCAGGTCCTCGCGGAGCGCCCGGTGCAGCTCGGTCAACCGGTCCACGGCTGACGTCGCATCGGCCGTCAGCCCGTCGTACGGCGCACCACGCCACAGGCTCAGTGCGCGCTGGACGACGGTGAGGGCCTGCGCCGCGTCCTTCCGGCTGAGCTGCTCACGGGCCTCGTCGCACAGGCCGGCTGCGACGTCGGCGTCGAGCTCGCCGGGCAGAACGTGCACCCGGTACGCACCCGGGCGGCTCTCGATCCGCTCCTCGGGAAGCGAGCGGCGGAGCTGCCAGACGTACGTCTTGAGATTGTTCTGCGCCGAGGCCGGCACGTCCCGGCCGGCCCAGACCGCGTCCACGAGCTGCTCGGTGCTGACCCAGGCGTTGCGGTGCAGCAGGAGCAGGGTCAGCACGGTCGCCGGCTTGCCGCCGCAGAGGTCCAGCGGGTGTCCGTCGGGCCCGTCGACCTCGAGCGGGCCCAGCACCCGGAAGCTCAACCGGTCTGGTGAGTGCGCTGCGTGACCGTTCATGACACATACGATCCGGGGAGACGATGACATTTCGATGACACACGAGGTTGACCGTGCGAGTACTGGTGGTAGAGGACGACAAGGAGCTGCAGGTGGCCGTCCCGGCGGCCCTCCGCTCCGCCAATCTCGCGGTCGACCTGGCCGTCGACCTGGACGACGCCGACGAGAAGCTGTTCGTGAACTCGTACGACTGCGCCGTCTTCGACCGGATGTTCGAGATCGACGGCCGGAAGGTCGACTCGCTCGCCTACGTCAGCCGCCGCCGGAAGGAGGGCTGGACCCTGCCGGTACTGTTCCTGACCGGACGGGACACGCTGGCCGACCGGGTCGACGGCTTCGAGCACGGTGGCGACGACTACCTGGTCAAGCCGTTCGCGGTCGAGGAGCTCATCGTCCGGGTGCTCAGCCTGGTCCGAAGGGGCCCGACCATCCGTCCGCCGATCATCAGGTACGCCGACGTGGAGCTCGACACCGCCCGGCGTACCGTGCACCGGGCCGGCGTGCTGGTGACCCTGCGAGGCAAGGAGTTCTGCGTGCTGGAATACCTGATGTCGCGGCCCGATCAGCTCGTCACCCGGGCCGAGCTGATCGACCACTGCTGGGACGGCGACGGCCCGATGTCGAACGTCGTCGACGTCACGATCACCCGGCTGCGGAACCGGCTGCGCGGCGGTCCGGATCTGGTCCAAGCCGTTCGCGGCCAGGGGTACCGGCTCTACAGCCTCGGTGGTGCCGGATGAGTCAGCGCGGGATGCGCGGTCCGTCGGCCGACCGGCTGCGCCGGTTGCGCTGGTGGCTGACCGTGCTGTTCACCGCCACGAACACGGTCGCCCTGATCGTGCTGGCGCCGGTCATCATCGTCCTGGACGCGCAACGCGGCGCCGATCAGCTCGACCACGACCTGAGTGTGGTGACGCAGCCCGTGCTGCGGTTGATCGACGAGAACCACGGTTCGCTGGTCACCGCCCGGATCCCTCCGGACCCGCTGTCGTCGGACTGCCCCCAGTTCGCCGTCATGCCGGGGAAGGTGGGAGATTTCGACTCGTACTTCAGCACGAAGGAGTGCGTGAAGGTCGACCAGCAGGTGCTCGCGGACCTCGCCACCCAAGCGGTGGAGAACGGCGGTCCCCTGACTGCCGACAAGAAGGCGGTGAACGGGCACGAGGTGCACATCGCGGTGGAGCCGTTCAAGGACTCCAACGGTCACTATTTCGGCGCCGTACTCGCCTGGAAAGACACCCAGGAGCAAGGCGATCGGCACCAGCAGCTCACAATCGCGGTGCTGGCCGTCTGCGCGATTCTGATCGGCGCCGCCGCGCTCGTCGGCTACTGGCTGTCCGGTCGCGCGATCCGCCCCGCGATGGCCGCTCTCGAGCAACAGGAGACGCTGCTCGCCGAGACCGCCCACGACTTGCGTACGCCGGTTGCCGCACTCCGCGCGCTCGCCGAGACAGCGGAGCGGGATCCCGAACAGCGCGCGGAGCTGCTGCCGCGGACCGTCCGGCTGGCCGGGCGGATGGGCGACATCATCGACGGACTGCTCGTCCGCGCCCGGCTCGCGGCGGGTGTGGAGCACCTTGCGATGCAGCCGGTTTGGCTCGATCAGCTGGTCGCCGGCGTGGTCGAGGACATGCCGACCGGGGACGCCCGGTTCTCGCTGGTGACCGCGCCGACCATGGTGCGTGCCGACCCGACGCTGCTGCAGCGGGCGATCGGCAACGTGCTGGGCAACGCGATGCGGCACGGCCGGGCGCCGGGTGCGGACCAGGCGATCATCACGGTGACCGTCGCCGACGGCCGGGTTACCGTCGCCGACCAGGGTCCGGGGATCGATCCCACCGTTGGCGCGGACCTGTTCGAGCCGTACACGACCGGGGGCGCCTCGACCGGGCTCGGCCTGTCGATCGTGCGCTGGGTGGTGCTCGCCCACGGCGGCGACCTGAAGGTCTACAACGCGGACGAAGGCGGCGCGATCTTCGAGATCCAGCTGCCTACCGTCCAGTAGTAGACCGGTTCTGTACGGCGGATGGACCACGGCTGAGTATGGTCACCCAGTGCAGTTCGGCGTACACCACTGGAGATCCCTATGAGCGCGACCATTCCGCCCGGCGAGGCCTATCGGTTGGTGGCGGACAACCTGGCGAAGGTGATCCACGGGAAGCCTGAGGTGATCCGGCTGGCGCTGACCGCGCTGTTCGCCGAGGGGCACCTGCTGATCGAGGACGTGCCGGGGCTCGGGAAGACCACGCTGGCCCGGTGTATCGCCCGCAGCATCGACGCCAGCTGGAACCGGATCCAGTTCACCCCGGACCTGCTGCCCGGCGACATCACCGGCGTGATGGTCTACCACCAGGGCAACGAGACGTTCGAGTTCCACCCGGGCGGCATCTTCGCCAACGTGGTGGTCGCCGACGAGATCAACCGCGGTACGCCGAAGACGCAGTCCGCGCTGCTCGAGGTGATGGCCGAGCGTCGGGTCACGGTCGACTCGAACACCCGCGCCGTACCGGATCCGTTCCTGGTCATCGGCACCCAGAACCCGATCGAGATGGAGGGCACCTACCGGTTGCCCGAGGCCCAGCTCGACCGGTTCCTGATGCGGATCGAGATCGGCTACCCGGACCATGACGCCGAGGTCCGGATCGTGCTCGGCGACACCGGCCGGGTCGGACCCGACTCGCTCAGCCCGGTCATCGACGTACCGGCGCTGCGGAACGCGATCGCCGCCGTCCGGTCGGTCCACGTGGACCCCGCGATCAGTTCGTACGCCGTGAAACTGGCCGCCGCGACCCGCGAGCACACCGCGGTCCGGTACGGCGCCAGCCCGCGCGGCAGCATCGCCCTGGTCCGTGCGGCCCGCGCGTTCGCCGCCACCGACGGCCGGGCGTTCACGACGCCCGACGACGTCAAGCAGGTCGCGCATCCGGTGCTCGCGCACCGGTTGGTGCTGACCCCGGACGCGGAGCTGAGCCAGCGGCCGCCGGCGTCCGTGGTCGACGAGGTGCTGTCCGCCGTACCGGCGCCGACGGCCGGCGCGACAGCGAGCTGACATGCGGCCGGTCGGATGAGGCTCACGGGACGCGGGGTGGCGGTGCTGCTCGGGTCGATCGCCGCTTACGTGCTGGGCGAATTGGCCGGGTACTCCGTCTTTCGCGCACTGGCCGGGATCGGGCTCGGGGCGTTGATCGCCGCGACCGTACTGACGGTGCGGCAACCGCAGGTGACCGTGCAGCGGGTGCTGTCGCCGGACCGGGTCGAGCGCGGTCGTCCGGCGCTGGCGACGTTGCGGGTGCGCAACGAGGGCACCCGTTGGCAGGCTGCGTTCGCCGCGCACGACTCGGCGGGTGACGATCGGCAGGAGGTCAAGATCCGGCGGCTCGGTCCGGGCAGCGAAGCGACGTACCGGTATGAGCTGCCGACCTTGCGGCGCGGGAAGATCGCGGTCGGGCCGTTGACGCTCGAACGGCGTGACCCGCTCGGTCTGGCCCGCAACAGCAAGGCGACCGGCGAGGTCGCAACGCTGTGGGTGCATCCGAAGCGGCATCCGACCAAGACCGTGGTCGCCGGCCGCCCGCGGCACCACCACGTCGGCCGCACCGCGGACGACTCGCTGCGCGGATCGGCCGACCTGCGCGACGTTCGCCCGTACGTCGTGGGCGACGAGGTCCGCCACCTGCACTGGAAGGCGACCGCGCGCACCGGTCAGTTGATGGTCCGCGACTACGCCGATCCGGATCAGCCGCGGCTCACCGTGCTGCTCGACACCCGGCGCGAGCCGTTGTCCGAGGCAACTTTTGAGGAGGCGACCGAGGTCGCGGCGTCGATCCTGTTCGCCGCGTCCACCGCCGGCCACCGCTGCCGGTTGGTGACCACGACCGGCGCCGACCTCGCTGCTCCCGGTGGCGCGGTCGCGTCCCGGATGTTCCTCGACGAGCTGTGTGTGGTGGAGCAGCGGGACGACAAGTCCGGTCTGCTGCCCCGCGTGCTCACCACCGGCGCGTCCGCGGGTGGAGCGATCGTCGTGGTCACCGGTGCGCGTGGATCGGCCGCGGACTTCGCTCCGCTGCTCAGCCGGTACTCGTCGGTGACCGTGATCGGCCTCGGCGAGGCGCAAGGCGTCGCGCCGATCCTCAGTGCCCAGGTCGTCCTCGGCAGCTCCGCCCAGGAAGCCCTGCAGCAGTGGACAGGAGTCTTGCAATGAGCCGCCGGCAGACGATTGCGGTGCTCGCCGCCGTACTCGTTGGCGGGTTGTGCTTCGGGCCGGTGTTCGGGCTGCGCAACCTGTGGCTGCCGGTGGGGTCGGTGTGTCTGATCACCTTTGTCGTCACGGAGATCTGCCGGCACTGGCTCGCGGCGTGGCGGCCGATCCTGATCGTGCTCGGGGGCTTGCTCGCCGTGGTCGAAACGGTGCTGCGGGCAACTACTGTCGCCGGATTGCCAACAGCGGCGTCGATCCGGGCGCTCGGGGACGGGCTGACGGGCTGGCGGTTGACCCTGGAGTCGACCTGGCCGGCACGGCCGGATCCCGAGCTCGTCGTCTTCGTGCCGCTGCTGACGTTGATCGCCTGCCTGCTCGCGGTCGAGCTGGTCGATCGTGCGCCGCCGTTGGTCGCGTTGATCCCGGGACTCGGCGTCATCGGTGCGAGCCAGCTCTACATCGCGGCGGACGGGTGGGGCGCCGTACTGATCGCGGCCGCGCTCGGGCTGATCGTGGTGGCGCTGCTGATCCCGGACAACCTCGAGTACCGGCGGATCGCGCCATGGGTCGCGACTGCGGTCGTGACCGTCGCGGCGATCGTGTGCGGGCTCGTTGTGAGCACGATCGATCCGGTCGGGCGTACGCCGTACTCGCTGCAGAAGGTGCAGTCCGCGACGGCTCCCGGCGCACGGCAGACGAGTCCGCTGGACGAGCTCGCGAGCCGGCTGAGTGCGCGACAGCGCGACGAGGTGGTGTTCAAGTACACGGCCTCGAAGCCGGTCGATCGCTGGCGGCAGGTCGCGCTCGACGACTTCGACGGGTCGAACTGGACGACCGATCACCCGTTCCTGCGGATGGGGTCCGAGGTGGGTTCCGACGTCACTGTGCCGACGTCGCTGGAGTCGGCGAACGTGCGGCTCGAGGATCTGGACGGGCCGTGGCTGCCGAGCCAGTTGCTACCGGCAACGGTCAGCGGTGTGACGGATCCGCAGGTGGAGCCGATCGGCGGGACCTTGATGTCGTCGGGCCGGCCGGACGACTACAAGTTGACGTGGCGGAAGCCGGACATCGACGCGCAGTACCTGCTGAACGCCGGGGTCGACGGGGACGTGATGAACGGCCTGAGCGGCCTGCCGCCGGTGCCGCCGGAGATCGCGTCGATCGATCCGTTGCAGGGCAAGCGGGCGACGTTCGCGACGGCGATCGCGCTGGAGAAGTACATGCGGCAGCACTACACGGTGGCGGTCGGCGAGAACCTGCCGACCGGGTACGGGTGGCCGCAGCTGAAGAGCTTCCTCCTCGACGAGAAGCCGGGCGGGGCGCAGGCCGAGAGCAAGCAGCCCGGGACGAGTGCGCAGTTCGCGGCGGCGTACGTCGTACTGGCTCGGCTGAACGGGATTCCGGCGCGGTTGGTGGTCGGGTTCCGCGCGCCCACGAAGCCGGAGGCGGACGGGTACTACACGGTGCGGAACTCGGACGCGTTCGCGTGGCCCGAGGTGGCGGTCGACGGGCTTGGTTGGTGGCCGCTGGATCCGGCCGAGGACGCGGCCACTGGGAAGACCACGGTCGCCGGGTCGATCGACGAGATCACCAGCCAGGCGCGGGCCGCCGTACCGCCGGTGGAGAAGATCCAGGACCCGGAGGTCCCGCCGCAGACCGATCGGGGTGACGACGCGGGCACTCCGATCCTGCCGCCGATTTCGCTGACCGCCGTGTTCGCGGTGGCGGCGGGGTTGTTGCTGCTGTGGCTGGTCGGCGTACCGCTGTTGAAGCTCGTCCGGTCGGCGCGACGCCGGCGGCGGGGCGGGAGCGCGGCGGTGGTCGGGGCGTGGGCCGAGGCGCGGGACCGGTTGCGTGCGCACGGCGTACCGGTGACTGCAGGTATGACGGTGCGGGACCTCGCCGATGCGGCGAAGGGGCTGCCGGAGACCGCGGGCGGGCTGACGCGGGTCGCGCAGGCGGTCGATCACGCGCTGTGGTCCGGGGACACGACGACGCCGGACGTGCAGAACGACGCGTGGACCGGGGTCCGCGAGCTGCGGAAGGCGCTGCGCGGACGGCCGTGGGTCGACCGGTTCCAGGCGTCACTCGAACTGCGAACGTTGTTCACTCGTTAGCGCCGGCCATGACTTGCCGGGGGTGGGAGCGAAGTAGTTTCGGTGTCGCATAGAGTGACTGCTGTCACGACAAGGAAGGGTTCCGCGCGATGGCCGATGCAGACAAGCACGTGACGGAGAACTCGCCGTTCCCGGGCTTCGACACGACCAGGCCGAGTATCGCGCGGACGTACGACTACCTGCTCGGGGGCAAGGACAACTTCGCGGTCGACCGCGCGTTCGGGGACCGGTTCATCAACGAACTGCCCGGATCCCGCGTGATCGCGTACGACAACCGCGGTGCGTTGACCCGCGCGGTGCGCGAGATCGTCACGAAGACGCCGGTCCGGCAGTTCATCGACCTCGGGAGCGGCCTGCCGACCGCGGACAACGTGCACCAGGTCGCCCAGCGGTACGCGCCGGACGCGAAGGTCGTGTACGTCGACAACGACCCGATCGTGCTCGCGCACGGCCGCGCGCTGCTCGCCGAGAACGACAACACCACGGTCATCCAGGCCGACCTGCGGGAGCCGAAGGCGATCGTCGAGCACCCCGACACCGTGCGGTTGATCGACTTCGGCCAGCCGGTCGGCGTGATCTTCAGCGCCACCCTGCACCACGTGAACGACGACGAGGACCCGGCCGCCGTCGTCCGCTTCTGGAACGACCGGATCGCGTCCGGCAGCCACGTCTTCATCAGCCACTTCCGCAGCGAGAACGACCCCCGCAGCCAGGAACTCGAGCAGGTCCTGCAAGGCTCCCTGGGCCGCGGCCGCTGGCGCACCGACGACCAGATCCTCGCCCTCTTCGGCGACGGCTTCACCGTCCTCGAGCCCGGCATCGTCCCCGCCGTCAACTGGCGCAACGACGAAGCCCCCGACGAGCTGACCGACTACCAGCGCCTCATCGCCGCCGTACTCGCAGTCAAGAACTAACTGCTCTTCAGGGACACCTTTCCGTTCTGGAAAGGCGGTGCGTACGCGATGCTGTGGGTGTGGAGTACGTGTCGAGAGTGCCGCGACCGCCGCTGGACGGGCTGATCGACGACCTCTACTACCTGGAGGGTGCGCCACCGTACGCCTGGCTGACGCTGCCGCCGATGCCGTCGGCGCTGCTCATCGTCAACCTCGGGGCGCCGTTCCGCATCCGCGCCGGCACCGACGTCGAGACGGCCGAGTACGTCGACGGCTGCGTGGTCACCATGCCCACCCGCGCGTTCGAGTTCGGCTACCCACCCCAGACCCGGTCCGTCGGCGTGCACGTCAAGCCGTGGGGGCTGGCGCCGTTCGTCCCGATGCCCGCGGCCGAGCTGTGTAACCGGCCGGTGACGGTAGAGCAGGTTTGGGGCCGGCCCGCCGTTGCGGAGCTGCGGGACCGGCTGGCCACGGCGAACGGACCGCACGAGATGCTGACGCTGCTCGAGGAGGAGCTGATGCGACGGCTGCGCGAGACCGCCGGCCTGGGGCTGGTCCGCCATACGAGCAGTGTCATCGCGACGACCACTGGGGCGGTGGCGATCGGCGACCTGAGCGCGGCAGCCGGTGTCAGCAGCACTCATCTGACACAGCGGTTCAAGGAGCTCATCGGCGTCACGCCGAAGCGGCTGGCCCGCATCCACCGCTTCACCGCCACCGTGTTCGCGATCAACCCCGAAGGACCGATCGACTGGGGCGAGCTCGCCGCCGGCGCAGGCTACTTCGACCAGGCCCACTTCGGCCACGAGTTCCGGGCGTTCACCGGGCTCACGCCGACCCGGTACGTCGAAGTCCGGCGGCGGTTCCTGCGCGAACATCCCGGCCACGTGTTCGACGGCTGGCCGCTGCCGGCCGATTGATTTCTTACAAGAGCGACAGCTCACGACACGCTAGTTTGGGGCACCCCAGAGCAGAGGAGAGCCCCGTGGGCAAGGTGGTCATGTACGGCTCGGTGTCGGTGGACGGCTTCGTCGCGGACGAGAACGACCAGCCCGGACCGTTGTTCGACTGGTTGACCAGCGGTGACGTCCCGATGGACGAGAGCGGCTACGTGAAGGTGTCGCAGACCTCCTACGATTACACCCGGGCGTACTGGGACCAGATCGGGGTGACCATAGCCGGCCGCCACGTCTTCGACCTGACGGACGGCTGGGACGGGAAGCCTCCGGGCGGGATCGACCACGTGGTCGTCGTGACCCACCGGCCGGCGCCCGAGGGCTGGGACCCCGAGGCGCCGTTCCACTTCGTCGACGGCATCGAGGCAGCCATGGCCAAGGCGCAAGAGCTCGCGGGTGACCGCATCGTCGAGGTCGCCGCCGGTGACGTCGGTGGCCAGATGCTCGCCGCGGGCCTGGTCGACGAGGTGCGCATGGACGTCGCACCCGTCGTGCTCGGCTCCGGCAAGCGCTTCTTCGGCTCGGTCGACGCACAGCACCTGCTGGAGAACCCGGACGCGGCAATCCAGGCCAACCGAGTCCTCCACGTCCGCTACCAGGTACGTCGCTGACCGCAGCAGCTGTCAGGTGTCGGATTTCCAGAAGAACCTGTTGGAGGTGTAGGTGCCTTCGGGGCCTTGGACGGTGACCCAGGTGAGTTGGCCTACGGCGCTGCAGGGGAACTGGTCGGGGACGAGGAGTTGGCCCTGGGCATCGGTCTTGGTGCTGTAGCCGGAGTTGAAGTTGCCCCACTCGGACGTGTACGGCTTGATGCTGTACGTCGTGTTCGGCGTCAGGTTCTCGATCCGGACCTGGACGAACGCGCACTCCGGGTGCTGGCAGTCGTCGCCGTACGTCGTACCGTCGCCCCGCGACGCCACCACCCGCTTGGTGGGTTGCTCCTTGGCGATCGAGGTCGCGCGCAGGCTGGTGTACTTGCCCGCCACCTCCTGCCCGTCCGACGCCTTGGTGATCGCGCGCACGAAGAAGTTGGAGTACGTCCCGTCCCTCAGCCCGGTGACCAGCGCGGAGGTGGTGGTCGACCTCACCCGGACCGCTGCGGTGCTCGACCCGATCGACACCTCGTACCGCAGGAACGTCCCGTCGCCCATCGTCGGCTGCATCCAGCCGAGTGTCAGCCTTCCGCTGATGCCGTCGTCCTTCACCAGGAGCTCACGCGGTGACTCGGCCGGGTTCCACTTCAGCTCGACCCGGTTCGACTTCACCGCGGGCCCGTTGCCGGCGCTGTTCACCGCGTAGATCGTGAAGTAGTACGCCGTTTTCGTCTTCAGGCTCGGGATCAGCGCCGACCGCGTCGAGCCGCTGACCGTCGTCGATCCGCCGGTCCAGCTCAGCTTGTACGACGTGATGGTGGCGCCGTGCGCCGCCGCCGCGCCCCAGGTGACGACCGCACCGCCGTCGATGATCCGGGCCGCCACGTTCAGCGCGGCACCGGGACGCCCCGGCTTCGCGGCGGGCGGTTTCGGTGGTGTCGGCGGCGTGGTCTTGCGGGTCGGCGGCGGTGTCTTCGTCTTGCCGGGATCCGGTTTGTCCGGCGTGCGCTCGTTGCCGGGCCGATTCGTCGGCGGCGTGGTGCGCCGCGGAGTCTCCGGCTTGCGAGGAGGCGTGGTCTTCGGAGGTGTTGTAGTGCGAGGCGGCACCGTGGTCTTGGGCTTGGCCGGCGGCGTGATCGTCGGCCTGGCGGTGTTCTTGGGGTTGGGCGTGGTCGTCGGCTTGCCGCCGCCGTCCTCACCGTTGCCGATGTCAACGGACTCGGTCTCGCCGTCGCGGTCGACGACGACGACGCGGTCGCCGATCCCGTTCTCGACGTACACCCGGGAGTCGTCGCCGCGGTACAGGTTCGCCTCGGGCTTCTCGCGCCCGTCGACCGGCCGGCTCGGCAGCTTGGCCTCGTCGACCTTCTTGCCGTCACGGCCGAGCGTGACCAGGTTGGAGTTCTTCCGGTCCAGCAGCGCGAGTCCGTCGCCGGAGGACGCGACCTTGTCGTAGTTCCCCTTCGGGAGCGGCGTACTGATCGGCGCCTCGGGCTTGTCCGGGTGCGAGATGTCGACCAGGTGCAGCCGGTTGTGGGTCCTGTCGACGATCGCCAGCCGGCCGTCGACGTCGTTGCCCGCGACCAGCGCGTCGTCGGGTACGTCGATGTTGCCCAGATCGGGGCCGGTGTCCATCCCGCCGGCGTTCAGCGTGTACACCTGCCGCGCGGTCAGGTCGACGAACACGGCGTTCGCGCCGACCGCGGTCAGCGCGCCCTTGTGCCCCTTGGGAGCCGTTGCGGGACAGGACATCCGGTCCGCCGTCATCGGCAACCGGCACAGGTCGCCCTCGCCGACCTGGTGCACCCACAGCGTCCCGTCCGACGTCACGACCGGATCGCTGAGCGGCCCGCCCGGGAAGGCGATCGTCTCCTTGTCGCCGAACCGCACGACCCGCCCGGACTGCTGGTACACGGCGAACGCCGCACCGGCCGCCTCGAGCCCGACCGGCTGCTCGTTCGTCGCCGGGGGCTGCACCGGGTCCAGGACCGTCAGGTCGGACTTGCCGAACTGGTCGATCCGCGACTTGGACAGCACGTACCCCTGCTTGTCGGTCTGCACGACCTGTGCGCCAGGCGAAGCGGTCTTCACCTCGGTGTCCGCGTCCACCTTGCCGGTCGCGCCGTCCAGGTGGAAGATCCGTCCGACCACGCTGTTGTAGACCCAGTGACCGGACTGCGTGAACTTCACGCCGCTGTCCGGGGAGCCGGCGCCGGTCAGCACGACCACGCTCATCAACGCGACGCAACCGGCCACCACCGCGGCCAGTGTGGCCTCGGAACGGCCACGCCTGCGGAGCAATTCGGTCAACCGCCTGGGGCGGAACGGGATCGGCCTCACCCGCTCAGACTAGGTGATCGAGGTCCAGAATCGGTCCACAGTCCGTCCAGGATCAGCCACTGCAGGTCGCACCGCGGATGGCCCGAGGCGCGCTCTCGAACTTGTCCACGCCGTCGGTGCCCTGCACAAGGAAGCAGTACTTCAGGCCGCTGCTGACCTGCACGGTCAGCGAAGTCATCGTGCCCCGCAGCGTCGTCTGCGGCTGCTTGGAGCCCTGCTCCGCCACGATCACGGCGTACGTCAGCTTTGGTGGTCCTGACCAGGTCAGGACAACCGAGGTGCCCTTGTCCACGGGCGGATTCAGCTTGATGGTGGCTTGTTTCGGAGGAGTCGGCGTCGGCGTACTGACGGCCGGCGGTGGCGCGGCCACCTGATCAGCCGGGTCGTCGCCGCCAGGACGGAAAATCACCGGTACGACGGCCACCAGCGCGACTGCCGCGCCCGCGGCGATCAGCAGCGGTTTCCGGGATTTTCCGGGCGCATCCTTGCCCTTGTCCCGCTTCTTCTTCGCGGCCTGCTTCTTCTTCGGCGCTTCGACGACCGCCAAGGGCGGCACGCTCCGGCCTGCGGCCAGTTCGTCGCGGAAGTCGTCGAAGTCCAGCTCGTCCTCCGGCGCCGCACCCGCTCCGGCCAGCAACGCCTCGAACTCGCCGACCACGGCCGCTGCCTCCGGACGGGCGTCAGGTTCCTTCGCCATCATCCGTTGCAGCAGGGCCGACAACGCCGGCGGCACGTCCCGGCCGGTCACCTCTGCGGGCGGTTCCCGCAAAACTCGCAGTACGACGCCGTCCGGGGTCTCACCCGTCCGCGCTGGGAACGGCGGCCGCCCGGTCAGGGCCAGATACAGTACGGCGCCCAGCCCGTAGACGTCGGCCGCCTCGGACAGCTCGCCTTCCCGCAGTACCTCAGGAGCCGTGTACGCCGCATCGCCCATCAGGTCGCGGGGGAACCGCAGCCGCAGGGCCATCCCGAAGTCCGACAGGGCGGGCTGTCCGCTGGACCGCTCGAGCACGTTCGCCGGTGTCACCCCGCCATGCACCAGCCCGGCATCGTGCGCCTCGGCGAGCACCGAGCTGAGGATCTGCCCGAGGACGATGACGTCCCCGATCGGCAGGGCAGCGTTCGCGACCAGGTCCGGTAATGACTGCGGGCAGAACTCCATCCGCAGCGCGGTCCGCCCGTCCGGCAGGTCGTCCAGCGACTCGACCCGGACGATCGACGGCGCCGACCGCAACCCGGCCAGCTTCGCCTGCTCGACCTCGATCCCGTTGTAGGTCCGCCGATCGAGCGGCTGCGGGTAGACCTTCAACGCAACCGTCCGCCCGCCGGGAGGGGCCAGCAGGTACACCGTGGCCACTGGCCCGGTGGACCGCGGCACCAGCGCATCGGGGGAGATCTCAGCCATCAGGGTCATCTTGTCACCCCGCAACGTCCAGATACGCGCAGCCGCGTGCCACCAGGAACCGCAGATCGCCGAGGATCTCGGCCAGGGCGGCGTCCGGATCGGTCCGTCCGGACGGCTCCGCGGTCACCGTCGCGCGGACCTCGCAGCTGTGCCACAACGTCGGCGCCACCGAACCCCATTGCCACAACTCGTAGCAGTCCGGGTCCAGGATCGCGGCGGTCCCGAGACCGGGAATCCCCACCGCATGCCCTTCCAGCCGGTCCGGAGCGTTGCCGAGGCCAACGAACATGATGTCCAGCCGGTGCCGCTGCGCGAACGATCGTCCTTCCTCGACAACCGCAATCAGGCCGGCGTCGGCGAGCCTCTCGACGTACGCCGCCGGTTCCGCGATCCCTGCCCGCTCAGCGTGTACGACGAGATCGTCGACGGTCCATGAACCCTTGCCGACCTCCGGCACCCCGTGAGCCAGCACCCAGACCGCGAACGCGTCCGCATCGAGCCGGTGCTGACTCCACCCGACCCGGACGAGCTGCTCCAGTTCCCGAACGCCGTTGTAGTGCCCGATCGGGAAAACCAGCCCGGTCATCGGAGCCTCCGACGATCGAAGTACGCCGCACGCACGCAGAGCAGACCGTGGATCTGCCCGAGCACACCGGACAGCACGGTCCGCGGATCCGTCTCCGGCGCCCCCGCCTGCTCAGCAACCTTGGCCGCATCATGGCAACCGCTCCACAGCTCCGGCGCGAGCTGCGCCCACATCAGTACGTCGTACACGGCGACGGAGGCCTGTGCGACCGGATGGTTCAGAAGCCCGACGGTCTGCATCCACGGCTGTTCCGGATCCGGCCCGAGTCCCTGCAGCAACGGGAACAGCTGATGCTCGGAGGCGAACTCCACCGCCTCGTCCGCTTCCGGATCGACCGCCGCCAGCAGCCCGTCGCGAAGGAACCGTTCGGCGACCTCGGCCGCCTGTCCTGCCTCCAGCCCGACAGTGACGGCGTGCGCCGTCAGCGACGACCGGGTCGGCCGGTCCTGGTCGTCGATCCCGTGAGCCAGCAGCCACACCGCGAACTCGTGGTCCTGCAACTCGGCGATCTCGACGCCCACCCGGACCTGCTGACGTCGCTCGTCGGCCCCCGAATACACCACTCCCAGGTCGTGCCCCACCGGGATCAGCAGCTCTCGATCAGTCGTCACGAACAGCACGCTAAGGCGGTCCGACGTACGGCGGTCCTGGACGGCAGGAACCTGTCGCGCCCGCTCGCGACCGCGCGATCGCCAAGACAGTGGGGAACATGAACATCACAGGTTTGGTCCGGGTGACAGTCGTGGCTCCCCAGCGGCGCCTCGACCTGGCCTTACCCGAACAAGCAGCGATCGCCGAAGTCCTCCCCGGTCTCCTGACCAAGTCCGGTGAACACCTCGCCGACCAGGGTGCGCCCGGCGGCGGTTGGGTCCTGCGTCGCAGCGACGGCATGGAGCTGAACCTCGGCCGGACCCTCGGTTCGCACCGGATCCGCGACGGCGAGATCCTGCATCTGGTGGCGCGCGATCTCGACTGGCCGGAGCTGGAGTACGACGACCTGGTCGACGCGGTCGCCTCCGGTGCAGGCAAACTCGGCGTACCGTGGACCGCCCGTCACACCCGGATCGCCGGCCTGACCGGTGCCGCACTCGCCGTGCTGGTGGTGATGACCGTCGTCCTCCGCCGCGGTGCGCCTTGGGCCGACGCTGCGAGCTGGCTGCTGCTCACCTCGGCGCTGCTGGTCGCCGCCGGCGTCGCGCTGGCCCGCGTGGTCGGAGACTCCGGCGCAGGCGCGCTGCTCGGCGGTCTCGGGCTCCCTTTCGCGGCGATCGGAGGCGGCCTGCTGTTCGCCGGTACGTCGACCTGGCCCGCGATCGGCGCACCCCAGATCCTGTCCGCCGGTACGGCGTTGATGCTCGCCGGAGTCGCCTGCTACCTGGGGATCGTGGACAACGGCTCGTTGTTCGCGGCGGCCATGAGCACCGGCCTGCTCGGCCTCATCGCCGGCTGGATCGGTACGGCGGAATCGCTCGACGGCCCCGACGTGGCCGCGATCCTCGGCGCCGCGACGTTCGCGTTCTCGCCGCTGCTCGGTCCGCTCGCGCTCCGGCTCGGGCGACTCCCGATGCCGATCCTGCCCCGCACGACCGCCGACCTGGTCCGCGACGATCCACAACCGCCACGCCGGCACGTGTACGGCGCCGTGGTCCGCGCCGACGGGTTGCTCACCGGCATGCTCACCGGCATCGCGATCGCGGTCTCGGTGTGCCTGGTCCTGCTGACCACGGACCGCAGTACGCCGGGCACCGTGCTGACCGGACTGCTCACCCTCGGATGCTTGCTGCGGGCAAGGATCTATCCGGTGGTGAAGCACCGCCTGATGCTGCTCGCCACCGCGTTGACCGGAATCGCCTGCCTGGTCCTCGGTCCGCTGAGCGCATCGGCCTCCGACCCGGTCTCGCTGATCGTCCCGCTGATGGTCATGCTCGCCGTGATCACGATCTTCTGCGGCCTCCGCTACAGCACCAAGCTCCCGAGCCCGTACTTGAGCAGGTACGCCGAGATTCTCGAAGTACTGGTCACGCTGGCACTCATCCCGCTCTCCTGCTCGGTGCTCGGCCTGTACGCCGTGGTCCGGGGCTGGGGAGGCTGACATGGCGACCAGGAAAGACCAGCTGCAGTCGCACCAGTTCTCGGTGCAGCGGATGGTGTCCGCGCTCGTCACCCGCGAGACCGACCCCGAGCAGCCACCCTTCAAACGGGCCACGTCCGCCGCGTTCGGCGGGGTCGCGATCATGATCC
Organism: uncultured Actinomycetota bacterium; assembly: GCA_963822475.1. Lineage (GTDB taxonomy): Bacteria > Actinomycetota > Actinomycetes > Propionibacteriales > Kribbellaceae > Kribbella. The sequence continues at coordinate 106,476 of CAWGHT010000003.1, read as the reverse complement.
TCGCGCTGGCCGTCGTCTGGGTGTACGGGTTGGTGGTGCCGGGCGGCAACAAGGCCTGGAGCAAGGGCGACAGCGTGATCGTCGAGAAGGAGACCGGCACTCGGTACGTGTACCTCGGCGGCCATCTGCACCCGGTCGCCAACTACGTGTCCGCGTTGCTTGCCATCGGCAAACGAGGACAGACCTTGCGGGTCTCGCAGCGGTCGCTCGCCGGTGTCCCGCGCGGTCCACGGATCGGGATCCAGGACGCGCCGGACGCGTTGCCGTCGGCGTCCAAGCTGCTCCGTGGCGGATGGACACTGTGCTCGCAACCGTCCCGCGACCAAGCCGGAACCCGGACCAGCGAGTCGGTGCTCATGGTCGGGCAGCGGCCTGGTGCCGGCACGGCGATGAACGAGGACGCAATGCTCGTCCGGGTGATCGAGAGCGGTGCCGAGTACCTCCTCAGCGATGGTTATCGGCATCGGATCGCCAAGAGTGACATGGCCACAGTCGCGGTCGCGCTGCATTCGCAGCCGGTCACCCAGGTGGGCGAGGCGTTCGTGGCGGCGCTTCCCGACGGTCAACCGATCGCCCCGCTACGGCCGGCAGGCATCGGTACGCCGACGACCGTCGTACCCGGCCGGCCGAAGACGTTGGTGGGGCAGCTCTTCGTCGTACAGACGTCGGCGGGAAAGCAGTACTACCTGGCGACGAAGAAGGCGTTGCTGCCGATCAGTGACGTGCAGTACGACATCCAGCGTGCGTACGCTCCGCTCAAGGCGGCGTACGGCGGCAAGTCGCCGACGGCGATCGAGCTGAACCTGATGTCGGTCAGCGAGGCCGAACTGCCGGCGGTCAGCACAGAGGAAGGTGCCGTGCCGCGCGTCTGGCCGCGCTTCGTCGGCCCGCGGGACGGCATCGGCACGGTCTGCGCCGCGTTCACCCCCGGCCAGCCGCTTCCCGCGATCATGATCGATCCTGCGATGCCGCTGCCGGATGCGATGACCGCGACCACCAAGCGCACCCCACGCGACACCGTCCTCGCCGACCGCATCCTGATCACCCCTGGCACCGCAGCGGTCGTCGAGGCCCGCCCATCAGACCAGGCCCAGTCCGGCACGATCTCGGTGATCACCGACATGGGCCGCTCCTACCCGCTATCCGACCCCAAACTGATGGAGACCCTCGGCTACGCCGGAATCCAACCGACCCCCATCCCAGCCTCCCTAATAGCCCGAATCCCCCAAGGCCCCGGCCTAAACCCCACCACCGCCACCCAACCCGTCCCCTAACACCGCCCCCGCACCCCATGACGCCGCGCACCGCACTACCGCCCGCACGAACAACGAACCGCACCACCGCACGTACCGCACCACCGCACCGCACCACCGCTCGTACCGCACCACCGCTCGTACCGCACCACCGCCGTACCGCACCACCGCCGTACCGCACCACCGCCGTACCGCACCACCGCCGTACCGCACCACCGCTCGTACCGCACCACCGCACCACCGCACCCGGCATGCACCGCCTGCCGGTCCGTCCCGCCTGCCGGTCCCAACCGAGCACGACGGGAGGCCCCGCACACGAGGGGATATCCGGCTCTTGCTGTCCGCATGTGTGGGTGGTTGGACCGGTCCGTCGACCTCTCGGGGCCTCGTCGCGACAGCGTAATCGCTGGGTCGGCACCTCGCTGATTGCCTGTCCCCAGCCACCACGGCAGCCTCGATCCACCAGCACCTGTCCCCACCGTCCCGACCGTCGCCCAACCAACCGCCCGACCGACGCGATCCCGACCACCGCAGGCGTTCCGCCGACGGCCCCGCCCGTCGGCCGCCGCCCGTTGAGCAGACGGCCGGGTTATCCCCTCGCGTGGTGGGTTCTCCACTGCTACATGCAGGGAGAACCCTGCACACGAGGGGATAACCCCGGCTGTGCTGACAGCGCTCGGGGTGGCCTCGAGGGGTCGGTTCGGTTGTCGCGCGGAACGCCTGCCGTGTCCGGGATCGCGTCGAGTCGTGGCGTTTGGTTGGTCACTGGAACGTCGAGTCGTGGATCCAGGCTGCGTTTGGCCGGGGTCGACACGCCGAAATCCACGATTCGAGGAACGTGGGCGACGGAGGGCGAGAGGTCGACGGAACAGCCCAACCCACCCACACATGCATCACAAGAGCCGGATATCCGGCTCTCTGTCGGATGGGTGTGTGTTGCCGGCGGTGACCTGCAGACAGGCTGCACCCCAGCAACCCACCCCGCACCGATCCAGCTCTGTCGTCTTTGAGCTCCCATCAACCATTTTCTAGTCGCCGAGATGGTTGGTGGGTGCTCAAGGATGGCCGGGTGCGGACGCCGGTCGCAGCGAAAAGCCCGGCTCGAGATTGGTTGTCTCGGGCCGGGCTTTCGGTGGTCAGTTGGCGGGGCGGCGTTCCTGGCGCGTGGCGGGCGGGGCCGCCTTGGCGTCGGTGGCCTCCACCTTCCAGAGATCCTCGTCGAGGAGCTGGAGGGTGTTGGCAGCCTCGGTCTTCTCCTTGCGCCTTCGGGTGTTCACCGGTACGGCGGGGAACGCGCCCGGCAGGTCCTTGCCCGCCCGGCCACGCAGCCCGACCGGGACGCCCGGTGTGTCGCCCTGCTGCCGATCACGCCGGCGGTTCCCCGGCGCGATCATGCCGTTGCCGGGCCGCCCGGCCTTGTTGCTGCCGGCACCTGCCGCGCCGCCCATCGGCGGCATCATCGGCGGCATACCGCCGCCGCCCTGGCCGGCCGCAGCACCGGTGCCACCAGCGAGCCCGCTCGGGGAGGCCGGCGCACGCCCGCCGGACAGCGGACCCTGCGACGACCCGGTCTCGGGAACAGCGCGCGGCAGCTGGGAGTCGGCAACGCCCTTCTGGCTGCCGCCGCCACCGCCAGCACCCGGCAGACCACCGCCGCCGATCCCACCGCCAGGAACCTTGCCTGCCCCGGCCCCACCGGTGTACCCACCCGGCACCCCACCGACCGGCAGCGTGCTCATCGGCGGCACAACCGGCGTGTGGGTCGGCGACATGGTCGCCACGTTCGGCAGCGATCCTTCGAACCGGGGGACCATCGTCGAGCCCGCAGGCATCCCGGCCAACCCGGTACCACCACCGGGCACCCCCGGAATCGATCCCGCACCGGCACCACCGGCACCTTCCATCCCGCCCGCGCCACCACCGGCCTCCTGCGCCCCGCCACCCTGGTCGGCCGCGCCCGCCTCTTGGCCACCGGTGTCGGTAGCTGCCGGGTCGGCACCCGTGGGCCCGCCTGGCGAACTGGGCATCGAGGGCGTGCTGCCCGGGGCACTCGTCCGTAGGCGCCCCGTTCCCGCTACCGGGACCCTTCCCACTTCAGTTTCCCGCCGCGTCGGACGTCAGAAACGGCGCAGCGAGTGCTGTACTTGCTCCGCGAGCGACAGTCATCGCGTCGCCTGCGGCGTGCAACGGCACTCTTCGCCTTTTCCGCCCATTCGACCTCCTCGAAACTTGCGGCGAGATACCCCTGTTTCCGTCGCGGCTGAGGCCTTCGCGAGTTGTAGTCCTTCACCACCTCGTTGAGCGCGTCTACTTGCGTCTCGACGGTCGAGGCCGTCGTCCTGATCTGCCCCGCCAGGGCGTTGAGCGCACCCTGCACCGGAGCCATGGCGTCGTACGACGTCGAGAGTGAGGTTTCGGTCGGTTGTCCGGTTCTCGCCGAACAGTCCGCCTGCTCGTCGCCCCAGTCCTGCAGCAGGGTCTCGGTGACCGAGTGGAGCTCCAGGTGCGCCGCGTTGACGGCACCCGCGGACGAGTTCCACATGTTCCCCGCTGTTTCCAGCGGGCCGCTGAGTTCCGCGCGTCCGTCCGCATCATCACGCTGATGGTCGCCATCAGTGTCGACGCACACCTGGACCGTCGGCGCAGCAGTCGATCTTGCTGATCACTGTGGCTGATGGACGAAGCGCCTCCGTCTCCTGTGTCGGCCATCAGTGGCCTCCTTCCGGGGCGGGATTCGGTGATGTTGTCTGAGTTGGTGGTTGATGGCGTGTCCGGGGTCGAACACCTCGTTCGGCCGGACGTTGCTTTCCTGGGCTTCAGCAGCGGGTCAGCCGGGGCCTGCTCACCTCGTCGTGCCGGTCCAGCACGCTGCCGATCTCGGTGATCGCGGACTGGTAGCCCTGCAGGCCGTCAGCGGTGTTCGACATGTACTGGACCAGCGCGTTGCGGGCATCTCGTTCGACCTTCATGAAGGCGACGCTCTCGTTCGTTCCACCTCCGGCGGCCGGTGATGCCGAGTTTTCCCCGGCCTTCTTCATCTGTGCGGTGAAGTCGGTCGGTCACGCTGGCCAGGCCGCTGCGGGCTGTCTGGAATGCCTCTGTTCTGGCGTCTAGCTCCATCAGTCCTCCTTGATCGGTGGGTTGGTCAGTTGGATGAGTTGGCTGGTGCCTTGGCGGGTGATGAGCCAGCCGCGGCCGGGTGGCATCGGCTGGGCGCGGAGGCCGCCGAGCAGCGGGCCCTCGTCGCGGCTTCCGGACATCAGCAGGCCCGGTGAGCCCACGTCCCTGATCCGGGCCAGGACGGGCTCGAAGAGCCCGCGCATGGCGCCGCCGGTCCGGCGGGTCACGTAGATCCGCAGGCCGAGGTCCGCAGCTTGTGGGATGAACGGCAGCAGCGGCATCAGCGGATGGCTGTCCGAGGAGGCGACCAGGTCGTGGTCGTCGATCAGGACGAACAGGTCAGGGCCTTCCCACCAGCTCCGATCACGCAGTTGCTCGGTGGTGACACCGGGACCGGGCAGCCGCTCCTGCAGCACGTTGGCCAAGCCGTTGACGAGGTCGGCGGTGACCGCGTGGTTGGTGCCGTAGCCCAGCAGGTGCGCACTCTCGACATCGCCCAGCAGACTGCGGCGATGGTCGATGACCAGCAACCGTGCCTGTTCCGGTGTGTAGGTCTCCCGGATCCGATGGGCCACGGTCCGGAGGAAGCTCGACTTCCCGGCGCCGGTGTCACCCAGGAGGATGAACGTCGGGTCGGCGTTCGGGTCGAGCAGCACTGCCTCCAGGCTGCGCTCCGCGACACCGACGGCCAACCCGTGCTCGCGGGAGCTGGCGCCGTCGTTGGCCGCGTACGGCACGTCACCTGGCAGCAGTTTGATCTCCGGAGCCGACTCGCCCGGCCAGGCTTGTTTGACTGCGGCAACGAGCTCGCCCAGCCCGACGGAGACCCGTTCCTCGCTGTCGGTGAGTCGTGGTGCCGCGATCAGGAAATGGTGCTTGCTCGTCGTGACCCCGCGCCCGGGTGCGTGCTCCGGGACGAGCGCCGCCGTTCGGCGATCGATCAGGGAGTCGATCGGGTCACCCAGGCGCAGTTCGAGCCTGGTGCCGCACAGGTCGCGGATGTTGGTCCGCAGGTCGAACCAGCGTACGACGCTGACGATCAGATGGACGCCGTACGCGAGACCGCGGGTGGCCAGGTCGCCGAGCGCCTGCTGGAGATCCTCGAAGTCGTTGCGGATCGTCTGCCAACCGTCGATCACCAAGAACACGTCGCCGTACGGCGAATCGCCCGCCTCGCCCCGCCGACGCCGTTCGCGGTACGTCGCCATGCTGTCGATACCGTCCTGCGCGAAACGCTTCTCCCGCTCGGCGATGATGCCGAGCAGCTCGATGACGGTCCGCCGTACGGCGTTGGTGTCCTGGCGGCCCGCGATCGTTCCGATGTGGGGCAGATCGCGCAGGCTGGACAGCAGTCCGCCGCCGAAGTCGAGGCAGTAGAACTGCACTTCCTCGGGGGTGTGGGTCAGCGCCAGACCGGTGATGATTCCGGCCAGCGCGGTGCTCTTCCCGGTGTGCGGCGCGCCCGCGACAGCGACGTGACCGGCGCCGCTCGACAGGTCCAGCAGCAACGGGTCACGACGCTGGTCGAGCGGTCGGTCGACGATGCCGGCGATCGTCTGAAGCCGGCCGGGCACGAACGGGTTGCCAGGGTCCGCGGTGAGCTGTGAGAGCAACTCGCCGAGCGCCGGCGGCTTGTCCAGTGGTGGCAGCCAGATCTGGTGTGCCGGGGTACCTCGTCCTTCCAGTCGTTCGACGAGGACCTCGAGGAGAGTCTCGCCGACGGTCTCGTCGAAGACGCCGTCAGGGTCCTCATCAGGTTCGGCTTCCTCGGTCATCGGCAGGGGGACGTATCCACTGGAGTAGTCGAGCAGTTCGACGCTGTTGTCGTCCTGGAACGGCAGGCTGCCCGCCGTCGGTCGCCGGTGGACGCCGGACACGTACGCCGACCGGAACCGGTCCATCTGCTCGGTGCCGACCTTCAGGAAGCCGTGGCCCGGAGCACGCGGCAGCTTGAACGCGTCGGTGACGCCCAGCACGGCTCGACTGTCGATCTCGGAGAAGGTCCGCAAACCGATCCGGAACGACAGATGCGCCTCCAGCCCGCGCAGTCTGCCTTCGTCCAGCCGCTGGCTGGCCAGCAGCAGGTGTACGCCGAGCGATCTGCCGACGCGTCCGATCTGGACGAACATGTCGATGAAGTCGGGACGGGCGGTCAGCAACTCGGAGAACTCGTCGCAGATGACCAGCAGGGTCGGAACCTCTTCGAGCGGTGCTCCGGCCGTGCGCGCCTTCTCGTAGTCGCGCAACGACGCGAAGTTGCCTGCGGCCCGGAGCAGCTCCTGGCGGCGGAGCAGCTCACCGTTGATCGCATCGCTCATCCGGTCGACCAGGTGGAGTTCCTCGGCCAGGTTGGTGATCACCGCGCTGGTGTGCGGCAGTGCGTCGAGCCTGGTGAACGTCGCACCGCCCTTGAAGTCGACGAGTGCGAAGTTCAGCGACCGCGGCGGGTGCGTGATGGCGAGCGCCAGTACCAGGGTCCGCAGGAGCTCGCTCTTGCCCGAACCGGTCGCACCGATCAGCAGCCCGTGCGGCCCCATGCCTTCCTGGGCCGACTCCTTCAGGTCGAGTTCGATCGGCTGGCCGTCGGCCCGCAGACCGAAGCGGACCCGGAGCCGCTCCCGCATCGGCCGCGGCAGCCAGGTGTCATCGGGATCGAAGTCGAACGGATCGCCGAGATCGAGCAGTTCGGCCAGGCCGAGGTCGGCGCTCAGCGGCTGGTCGCCCTGCGCGCCCGCGGTCAGCCGCAGCGGGGCCAGCTGCCTGGCAAGTCCTTCCACAGCAGCGATGTCGAGGCTGTCGGCCTGCCCGAGATACTCCTCGCCCTCCATGGTCTCGGCGGTAATGGCTCCGTCGGCGGCGAGGTCGAGGCTGATCGCGGTCGAGTCGATCGCGCGCGGCGGCGGCACGGTCAGGTCGAGCACCGTCACGCCTTCCAGCCCCGAGCCGACGAGCAGGTGGTCGGATCCGTCGATGTCGCCACCGGCCACGACGACCACCAGGTGCGGGCCGGTGACCCGTCCGGCGACCTCCGGATCGAAGCGCGGACGATTGCTGACGACGTCGTCCAGCATCGCCTCGATCGCGGTGATCGAACTGGCGATCAGCCGGAGTGGTCCGAGCGCGTCGCTGCGTTCCGGGTGCAGGGTGTGGGGCAGCCACTTGGCCCAGTCCCAGTCCTCGAGATCCTCCGCCGCGGCACAGACCGCGATCCGCAGGTTGTCCGGCGCCTGCAGTGTCACCAGTTGCGCGATCATCGCGCGGACCATCGCCCGGGACCGTTCCCGATCACCCGGCAGATAGATCCGGCTGAAACCCGTGATCGCGATGGCGAGCGGCAACCCCGGAACCGTGGAGTACGTCGCCACGAAGCGTCGCAAGGCCAGTGCGGACAGCGGTTCGAGGCGCTCCAACGGCTGGGTGTCCGGTGGGACCACCGTGGTCGCGGGATTCTGCGAACCGACGCCGATCCGGGTGGCGCCGAAGTCGGCGTCGTCCTGACGGCGTTCCCACAGCCGGTAACTGCCGGCCAGCACCCAGAGCGTTTCGGGGTCCGGGTGCAGGTAGCCGAGAGCCTCCCGCTGCTGTTCGATCGATCTGCCGAGGCGCATCCGCTGCTGGGCCAGATGCCGCAGATACGTCCGCCGGGCCTGGCTCATCTCGGTCTTGCCGCCACCGGTGCGGGCGAAGAACGCCATCACGATCATGCCCACCATCGCCAGGCCGAAGAGCCCGAAGATCACGTAGCGCAGACTGCTGCCGATGCTCCCGGAGAACATCAGCATCATCGCGCCCATCATCGCGACCATGGGCAGCACCATCAACATCTGCATCCACTGCCGGCCGCCCGGTTCCGGCACCTCGGGCGGTGCCTCGAGCAACAGTTCGCCGCTCGGGAGCTCCGGGGCGAGCCGCCGCATCGGACGCCGGACCAACATGGTCGCCATCGTCGAACCCCTTCCGTGTTGCCTGTCCACGAGGATCCTCAGGCAGCCGGCGAGGTTCCTGGACCCGATGGCAGGAAGGTGCCGTTCAGAGCTCCCCGGGCTGGATGCTCCTTAGCGTTTCGATCGGATGTATCAACCCAGGAAGGAGACAGTCATGAACGGAAATTTCCTCCAAGTCGACACGCCTGCGCTGGATCACCATGCCAACCAGACAGCGGCGTACGCCGACTCGCTCGCACACGGCATCAGCCAGGGCAACTCCGTCGCGCAGAACATGATGCCGGGCTTCGACGGCGACGTAGGCCGGATGAGCCTGGAGGTTCACGAGAATCGGGACCCGGGGCTTCAGCGAGGTCAGGTCTGGGCTCAGGGCCAGTCTGACGGAGTCAGGCTGATGAACCAGCACTACGACCAGATGAGCGCCTTCGGCGGCCAGCGGCTCGGCGCGGTGCCCACGGCCTGATCGAGGGTCGATCACACAGAGAGGAATCCACTGATGGCTTTGATCAAGCAGCATTTCGAGACGATGCTCGAAGGCGCCGACGGGTACGGGCAGGTCGGTCAGGGGCACCTGAACCACGGCGAGGATCAGGCGAGCGCCGTCAACGTGCTCGGCGGCGACGCGTTCTGTGGCCCCAACTACGACGCGTACTTCGCCGATGCCCGGATGCAGACGAACCTCACCAACGAGCAAGGTCTGAGCATCCTGGATCACAAGAACGCGATCGGCGACATCGTCGGCGACGGTCAGTCGACGGTGGCGACCTGTCAGGGCATCATCGACGGCATGATGCCCTGACGGTTACCGCACCACTGCGAATGCAGACGAGCCCCGGCCGGAAGTTCGGCTGGGGCTCGTTCGTGTCGTGCTCAGGCGTCGCGGTCGGGACGGGTGAAGAGGAACTCCGGCGGCAGCTCGGCCTGTTCGCCGCCGGCCTTGTGAGCGATCGCGGATCGGCCGACGGCCCAACGACGACGGTGCCCGGCTGTCGTCAACCACGACAGCAGTACGACGACCGCCATCGCGCCTGCGGCCAGTACGGCGGTGATCCGTGCCCGTGATCCGCGCGACTGCCACCAGGCCGCGAGCGCGAGTGCGTGCTCGTCGGGCGGCGGAACATGGGCCGCGGGCAACTTCTTCGCCGCGCCGACGGCGAGCCCTTCGGTGACGGCTCGATACGGGTCGACGATGCCGGCGCCGTACTCCTGGCTGCCACTGCCGCCGCGAGCCGGGTCAGCAGTGGCCATCAATCGTTGGGCGACCTGCGCGGCGGTCAGCTTGGGCCATGCTGCCCGCACCAGCGCCGCCGTACCGGCGACGAACGGCGCGGCGAAACTCGTGCCGTCCTGGTAGGCGTGTCCGGCGACGCGGGTCGGCGTCAGTACCGAACCGCCCGGTGCGACCAGGTCGACGTACGAACCGACCTGGGATGCGGTCACTCGTGCCCCGGCGTTGTCGATCGCGCCGACACCGATCACCCCCGGATAGGACGCGGGGTAGGAAGGGAGGTTGCCATTGCCGGAGCCCTGCCCGTTGCCGACCGCCGCGACCACGACGACGTCGTGGGCGACCGCGTAGGCGATCGCCTGCCGGACCGGTCGTTCGTCGCGGAAGCCGGCCAGCGAGAGGTTGATCACCCGCGCCCGGGCGTCGACGGCGTACTTGATGCCCTTGGCAAGGATGTTCGGATTGATCTCCTCGGTGTTGCCGGTGTTGTCCGTCTCCCGCTCGCTGACCCGCACCGGCAGGATCCTGGCGCCCGGGGCGATGCCCGCGAAGCCGACTCCGGGCAGGCCGTCGGCGGCGATGATGCCCGCGACCCCGGTCCCGTGCGAGATGCAGTCGTAGTTGCCCGGCAGCTTGCCCTTCAGATAGAAGTCGCGGCCGGGAAGGATCTTGCCGGGGCGGTGCAGTTGCGGATGGTCCGCGTCGACACCCGAGTCGATCACGGCGACCGTGACCCCGCTGCCGGTGCTGAACGGCCATGCACGCTGCGGCATCAGCAGCTGTTGCGCCCACGGCAGGGCCTTCTGCACCGGGTGGGCCGGTTCGGCGTTGCGGCATGCGCCCTTCGGAGGCGCGGCGTACGCCGGTACGGCAGCCGCGGCCGGCCCGAGCACCAGTGCACCGGCCACCGCGGCAGCTCCGAATCGGTTCTTCGCGTGGGATCTCACCCTCCGAGCGTCGGAGATCCCTGTCGGGAGTAGTCCCGGGTGGCCGGAAGAGGTCAACCGCCGGAGCGCGACGCGTCCCGGCTGCAGACTCTCGTTCGTCCCCAGATCGAGGAGGCACCATGAATTCCTTCGGCGCTGAGACCGGCAGCGTGCAGATCAGCCGGCTCGAGGACCTGAACCGCGAGACCCGCCGGATCCGCACCACGATGGAAGGTGCGACCGGCACGGCCGAGTCTTCCGACGGCCTGGTCGAGGCCACCGTCGGTGTGTACGGCGAGTTGGTCGACCTCGTCCTCGACGCCCGGATCTACCGGATGCCGGACGCGGAGGTGCTGGCCGAGCAGATCCGGGCGGTGATCAACGACGCACACTCGAACGCCCAGGACGCCGTCCGCACGAAGCTGACGGACCTCTTCCCGACGAACCTCGACGGCGCGGAGGACTTCGCGTTCGAACCGTTCCTGCGAATGGCCGGCCGAGCGGCCGAAGGCGAGGCCCGCTGATGGCCGGCGAGCAGGTCAGCCTGCACGGGAGCGGTGGAGACCTCGAGATGTTCCCGTCCGAGACGAGTGCGGCGGCGCGCGCCATCGGCGACGCCGGCCGCATCATCGGCGACACCTGGAAGGCGGTCGGCCCGGCTCTCGCGGCCGACGAGGCGGCGGTCGGAACCGGGCTGGACGACCTCAGCACCGCGTTCCGGACCCAATACAACGCCAGCAAGCCGCAGCTGGAGCAGCTCGCGGCGGGGGCCGGGGAGAACTTCACCAAGATGTGCACGAACGCGATCGAGATCGTGGCCAGGTACGTCGAGCTCTCCAACCAGCAGGCCGACCGGATTCGCAGGGCGTAGTGATTCCCGAGCCCTCCGGTCCGCTGTGGGACTGGCTGCAGAAACTCGTCGACTCGACCCAGATCTTTCCCAACGTCGACGAGGACGCCGCGGACCGGATGGGCGCCAACTGGAAAACGGTCGAGAAGGCCATGGCCGACACGATCGCGGCGGCGCAGGCGGGAAACGACCGGATACCGGCCGTCTGGGGAGACCAGAACGGGCAGCTCTACCACGAGAACCTCCAGCAGGCGCTCGGCAACGAGGGGTACCAGGAGGCGGTCCGCGCCTTCGAACAGATGTCGGCGCTGTGCACGAAATTCGCCACGGACGTGCGACAGACCAAGAATCAGATCTGGTCCGAGCTGATCATGAACGCGTTCTTCTTCGCGTTGACGTTCCTGCTGCCGCCCGGGATCGGTGACCTGTTCCGCTGGCGGCTCGCCGCAGTGCTGGTCGAGCGTTTCTCCGGGCTGATCCGGGCGGCGGCGGAACTCACCCACGCGGCCGCTGGGGGGCTCGGTGCACGGGCGCTGTCCATCGCGGGCCACACCGCCTGGGAAGGCGTCGAAGAGGTCCTGACCGAACTCGTCGCACAGCAGCTCGACATCTGGGACGGCGCGCGGAAAAACATCGACTGGCAGCAGGTCGGCATCTCCGGGCTGGCCGGTGTCCTCGGTTCGCCGATGAGCAGCGGCCTGAACGCGGCCGGCAAGGTCGGGCGAAGGATCGCCGGCCTTCCCGACGCGAGTCGTGTCGGGAGCCGGGTTCCGTACGTCTTCCAAGGCAGTGGCAATGCCTTTGCCACCAACGCGATCACGTCGCCGATCTCCAGCGAGTTGGCGAACTTCCTCGTCACGGGGACGGATCCGCAGTTCCTCAAAGCGCTGGAGGACGGCTGGTTCCAGGCCGGCGTACTCGGGGCCAGCCGCGTGCACTCGGTCCATGCCGGCGACGCCATCGGCCAGAGCTTCTTCAACGGGGTACGCGAAGCCCGCGGTATGGCGCCGTACGTCGACCCGCACGGCGGGCCACCCAATACTCCGACACCCGAGGCCGGGCAGAATCCAGGTAACGCCACGCAGTCGGCGGGAAGCGCGTCGAGTCCATCTGGCGGCGCCACGGCTGGTGCGGGCTCGTCGGTTGGTGCTGGAAGTGGGTCCGCATCGGGTGGTTCGGCGAGTGGCGGACAGGGTGGGGCGTCGACCGGCCACCCCGGGGGATCCGCGCAGGATGCGCACGTCGATCGGCATGCGCAGCCCAACAGGACAGCACCGTCGGACCAACAGCACGACGAACAGGTCGCCGATCAACAAGACTCGGACGACGCGGGATCTCCCGAGCAGGCCGAGGCGACCGCACAGCCTGCCGTTGACACGTCTCCGCCGGGAGGGCCTCCTGCCGCCGGCGAATTGCACAACGCTGCGACCGACACGTCGCCCGGTACGGCGGACTCGGTCCAGCAGCCCGGTGGGGCGGACCCGGCCCAGCAGCCCGGGCAGGGCGATCATGTGCAGCAAACACACCGACCAGGGCGAGCATGTGCAGCAGCAGACTGGAGCACCTGCTGATGTGAACAGCGGTCAGGATGTGAGTGGGTCGGTCGCTCCGGTGGCGGGCGGAACGGCGGCGCCCGCGGCGACTCAGGTGACCGGTGCGGGATCGCATCTTGCCGGCCAAGGGTCGGCACCTACTGGCGTCGGTCAGCAGACCAGTACCCCGCCCAGCACCGTCCCGGTAGTCCAGAAGGCGGATCCGGCCGAGACCACCGCAACGGTTGCTCAGAGCAACAATACAGCTGCAGTGCAGGCAGCGCCGCAGAACGACGTACCCCGGAAGCCCGGAACCAGCACCGAGACCGAGGAAACTGCCACGGCCGAGGCGGCGGACGTGGGCGTGGATCCGAACGTGGTGACGCCCGGCGGCGCGGCGCTGGTCGGTGAGGCGCAGGCCCAGACGGCGGCCCTGCCGTCGGCCGCGACCGAGGAGTCGAACGACGCCCCGAAGCCGCTTCCCGCGCACACCACGTCAGAGCGGTCCGGGCCTTCCAACGGCCCTGGAGCGAACGACGGCAGCACCGATACCGGTGAGGTGCTCGCTCAGGACGGCGACAACGTCGTACGGCGAACTGCCGGTCCCGATGGCAAGCCCGCCGAGGTACGCATCGAGTTCCGCGGCGCCAACCAGCACGGTACGCCGAGCGCGAAGCGGACCAACCCGTACTCGTGGGTCGCCGGCAAGCTGCGGCACCGGGACATCGTCCCGTCCGGCACGCAGTTCCAGATGTGGGCCTTTCACACCCTGCAGCAGCAGCTCGCCGCGCTGGCCCGCGCCGGGCACACCTTCGACCTCGTCTTCCGCGCCGTCCAGAACGCGGAGACCGGAATCACGGAGCTGCACGCCGAGATCACGCTGTTCCGTGCCGGTGGCGAGGTCGTCCACGTTGCCCAGACGACCCTGGCCGAAGCAGCCACTGCTGTACAGCGCGGCGCCTTCGACTCCGGGCATCCGCCGGCCCCGCGGACCGCGCCGGGTGACCTGGAGGTCGGGGAGTCGGCGACCTTCCGTCCGCGGGTGATCGACGTCCGGACTGCGATACCGGACCACCTGGTGGCGAACCCGGAAAGCCTGGACACGCTGCACGAACGCCTGACCATGCTGGAGCAGGCCGGCCTCGACGTCCGGGTCGAGGTGACCCGCGTACCGCGGCCGACACGCCGACGCGGACGGCGTACGCCTGACCGTCGAAGTAACCCATCCCAAGGGAAAGCACACCTTCGGCCCCAGCACGCTCGAGGACCTGGTGCAGCCGGTCGGCCCGACGCTGGAGGGCGGAACCGCCCGCGTCGAAGAGGTCACCGAGTCGCATGACCAGCTCGGGGTCGATGAAGCTCAGGTCATTCGGGACCGGCAGGCCGTGGAGAAGCCGCAGCCGGTGCTGAACCGGGCGGTCAGTCCGCCGCCCGGGGCTCGGGGGCCGGTTGAGCCGATTCCTGTGACGCCGGTGGAGGGGCAGTCGTTCGTGGCGGCGGCCATGGAAGCCCTCGTGGAGAGGCTCAACGAACGCGACCCCGACGGTCAACTGACGCCGGCCGCGATCGCGACGCGGGAGCGCTACTACCAGACCCCGGAGGTGGCGACGGCGACCGGACTACCCACTGGCAAGGTCAATCGCTGGTCCACGCGCGACACGTTCACGGTCGTGGCGGAGGACGGGACCGTTGGAGAGGTACAGGTTCCGCGCCTCACTTACCTGACCGGCACCGGTGACTTCGGGGCGGCCGAAGTGGTGCCCGCGGTCAGGAAGGACGGCCCGCCGACCGACGTACGGCTCGACGAGCTCGTCCGCAGGCCCGAACACCACCGCGCGTTCCAGGGCGACGTCGACCTGTGGAACGCGAGCAAGGAGGCACCTCCGCGGACCAAGCGGCCCAAGCAGCCGAGGAACGCGCCGGTCGTCATTGACGAGTCGCTGCAGGACGAGCTCCCGATACCGTCGGAAGCCGGCTGGATGATGGGGGAGAGCTTCGCCGATCTGCTGCTCAGTTGGCTCGGTGCGCGGAACCCCGACGTGGAAGAGGTCCACCGGGTCTTCGCGGACGAGTACGCCGGGTCCGGCCGGTTCGACAAGATCTTCATCCGGCTCGAGCGTGGTACCGGACGGATCCTCGGCTTCGCGATCGGCGAGGCGAAGAGTGTCAACGGTGAACCCGGGTACCGGCGGGGTGCGAACGATCTGTCGTACGAGCAGGGGCACCGCGAGTACATCCGCAGCATCCTCGTGGAGATGATCCGCCGCGGCGGCCCGACCGCGGTGCTCGACAACGAACGCCGCGTCACTCCGGCGAAACCGCGGGAGCTGGGGCAGGGTCCGAGTCGCCGCGCCGGCCAAGCCGCACACCGAGGTACCGCTGGACAACGAGATCCAGGTGGCCGAGGCGATGCTGGCGGCGCTGGATGCCGGCGAAGTCGAGTTCTTCATGGTGAAACCGCTGCTCGAGAACGGGCGGACCGCGGTCGGGATCACCATCACCGAGTTCGACCTGACTCCGCCCACCGCCGCACACCGCGATGCACCCCCGACCGTCACCGACGCGACCTCCGACGAGGCGCGCGACCGTGTGGAGCACGATCATGTGCATCCGGCGCGGGGGAATCAGGATGTGGCGGAGAACGGCGGCGGGCTGGCGCGTACGGCGGAGACGGTCGAGGAGGTTGCCGCCGTAGCGGGTGTGGATCTGTCCGGGATCGACGTGGTGATCGTGACCGATCCGGCCGAGTTCGCGGACCTCGATCAGGACAACGTGGGTGCGAGCGCGATGCAGTTGGCGGACGGTACGGTCCAGATCCGTCTGGGGCCGGCCAGTTTCGCCGATCGCGAGACCCTGGCCGCGACCCTCGCCCACGAGAAGACCCACGCCGACCAGTTCCGGGCGGGTCGGCCGGTCGACGAAAACAGCAGAGCCGAACTCGAACGCGAGGCCTACGCGAGCGAAGCGGCCGCAGTGGAAAGGGTACGAGCACATGACGGCAATCAGGTTCACGATCGAGACGACGGTCGACCTGCCGAGCCGACCCGGCCTGATGACGCCGGGCGAGCTCCAGAGCGGGGCGGTCCGGGCCGGCACGATCCTCCGGGTCCAGGGCACGAACCAGGACGTGACGGTACTGGGCGTGGAACTCCGCTGCACCGCCGGATCGGAGGCGACCCGGATCCGGCTGATGATGGATCGCAAGGACGCCCCACTCCTCCACCCGGGAACGGTTCTCGTCAGCCCGACCACCCCGGTACACCGAAGCGCAACGAGGTCCTCGTCGGCGAAAACGGCGAGCTGACCCTCCGAATCCGCCACCTCCACCCACCCAGGCCGTCCGCGGACGGTGCCCAGCCGTCTGTGGGTGGTGTGCGGCGGCTGGTTGTCGACGCGATGCTCGCGGGGCGGGGTGGATTCCGCGGCGTGGCGGAGGGTGTTTTCCCGGCTGATGCGCGGGTGCCGTGGCAGGACTTCGTGCAACTGCAGGAGGCGGTCGAGTCCGCCGTACGGCGCGGGCTCGAGGTCGACCTGACCCTCGCGATGAACCCGGAAACGAAGTGGCTCGAGGCAACCGCCCACGTCACCGACCCGTCCACCAACGAGAGCGTCATCCACCGCCGAGCCGCCATCGCCGAGCTCGCCAACCGCCTCCTCCCGACCGCCGCGCGCACCGCCGACCCCACCCAAGACTCGCAACCCACCCAACACCCGCGTCCCACCCCGCCTCCACAACCCACCACACCCCCACGAGCCACCCTGCTCGGGGTTGTGGGGGACAGCGTTCGTTTTGGTGTTACTGAGCATGGGCTGGCGGGAGTGTTGCCGGCTGAGCTTGTGGGTGATGTGGAGGCGTTGGCCCGGCTGGAGGCGCGGTGGGTCGAGCTTGTGCGGGCCGGGTATCAGGTCGAGGTGACCGTGACGAAGGTCGCCGGTCGGCATGCTGTGGTTGATGCGTTGGAGTTCACCGTTGAGGTGACGGATCCGCACAGCACCGTGCCGGCTGAGGCGCGGGACGTGTACGGGCCGGCCGACGTACGCGCGCTTGTCGAGCAGATGATCACCGAACAGCAGTCCCCAGCAGGCCGCCACCGCCAACCCGACCCCGCGCCGACGCCCGACCCCGCGCCGAACCGGGACGGGGCGCCGCGGTATCTGGCGCCGGTCGCGTTCGATCCGGCGGGTGGTCCGGTGGCGGGTGAGGTTCGGCCCAACGACTCGGCGAACCGGGCGAGGTGGAGTTTCGGTACGCCGGGACGCGCCGACGAGGTCGTACTGGACCTGCACCAAGTCCTCCGGCCGGAGCGGCTCCTGAACCCCGATGGGAAGTCGGAGGCCCTGCCCCGGATCCCGCTCGACTGGGCGTTCGCGCGCAACCGCGCTCGCGGTCTGATCCCACCGGGCGTGGCGATCCCGCAGCAGGAGTTCGCCGCGTTGGAGCAACGCGTTCAGCAGCTGATCGCGGACGGGCACGTTGTGAGCGTTCGGATGCGGGTACTGAACGGTCGGTTGGTCGTCGACGCGTACGTGCGGGAGATGGCGACCGGACGCAGCGCCCTACACGAGGATCTGTCGCTCCCGGAGCTGATCGTTGCCCTGGACAACCAGGTGCTGGCGGCGCCGGTTGGGGTGGCTGAGGTCGCAGTACGCGCCGCGGTGGTGGAACTGGGCGCGATCCATCTGCAGGACGGTGGTGTGCGGGTGACCACGGCCGACGGGCGGCAGGTGGTCATTCCCGCCGAGACCCTCGCCCGCATCACCGCCGAGCTCGGTCGGCCCGGGGCCACCCAGAAAGCCCTCGACGCCGAAGCAGTACGCCGCGTGGCGGAGCACCTCGGCGTACCGGCGACCCGGCCCGCCGCGCCATCGCCCGCAAACATCCTCCGCGCCGCAGCCCACCGCGTAGCCGCCGCCGAAATCACCCGCCGCGCCCAGGAACTAGCAGGCGGGCGGGCGGGACGGCCGCACGAGGTGCAGGCAGGCAGCACTCGCGCAGATGGCGCGCGAGGCGGGCGGCCGACCGCTGCGCGGGACAGGCGGGGGGTGGATGAGGGGGAGCTGACTGTTGGTCGGGTTCTGGCGGCTGTGGGTGGTGTGCTTGGGGCTGATCTTGGTGGGTTGAGTGTTGGGGATCCGGTTGTGGTGGGGCAACTGGTTGTGGTTGCGACGCAGCACTTCCGGGTGCAGGTGAGGCGCGTTCGGCGGGGGAAGGTTGCGTCGACCGAGATGCGGGCGGGGACTCCGCAGGATCCGCATGTGGTGACGTTTGCGCCGGGGGTTTCGGACAGCCAGTTGGCGCGGGTCTGGGTGCGTGAGCTCAGCCACACCTTGCAGGAACTGCGCGCGCCCGAAGGTGGACCGCTGCGTCGGCTGTTGAGCCGCCTCACCGGCACCGGCCGGAATGCCCGTGTCGATGCCCAGTTCAACGAGTTCCGCTACCTCCAACGGCAGTGGGCACTCGGCGATCGGCCGGAGCTTCGTCAGGACATCGAAGGACTCGTCAATGCGATCCGCAAAGGCGGCCACATCCCGCCGACCCTCCCGTGGAACACCCCGATCCCACTCGACCTGCGGGCGGAGCTCAAGGCCGCGATCACCCGCCAGCTCACCGGTCTCGACGAGACGATCGCGTCTCTCGACGCCCTGATCGCCAGCAAACACACGGCCGCCGAGAAGGCGATCAAGGAGGCCGGCAAGGAGGCCGAAAAGCGCGATCAAGTTGCCAAGGACAACGGTGCGGCCGCGCGCCGCCGCGCGGCCGCGGCCGAGGTACAGAAGCAGACCGACCTCGCCAACTGGCACAACCGGATCGCCTCCAACTACCAGCGGGCACTCGCCAACCTGACCGCAGCGCGGGCCGGCTACGCCCAGCTCCTGCAGAGCATCGCAACCGCCACACCACGTCGCCTCGTCGCCGAAGCGCACAAGTTTGCGGCCGAAGTCGCGGCGTACCAGACGGCTCTGGAGGGTCTCGCTCCGCCGGCCGCCGCGCTGCCGAGCATGCAGCCGACCGGCCGCCTCCCGCACCTCACCGCGCTCACCGAACGTATCAACGCCACCTTGATCGCAAAGGGCATCGACCACACGTTCACCGCCGATGCGCTGCAGCAACTGCTCAGCGCCGAGTTCGGTCGCATCCTGACCGACGACGGCGTCGTACTGCGCGTCGGCACCAAGCACCCCGCCGACCTCCGCATCAAACTCAGCGTCGCCGAACTGGTCGAGGTCCGCGATCCGAAGGTCAAGGCCTCGGAGATCATCAACGGCCTGTTCCCGCAGAGCGGCCGGCGCATCGCCACGTCTGCGACTTCGCGGTTCGACAAGACCTTCACGGTGCCGCTGAAGGCGCTCCTGAAGCTCCTCGGCACGGCCATCCGCCAACCGTGGCTCGGCGACCTCACGCTCAAGCTCGAGGTCGGCACCGGGCACGCCCGCGCTGTCACCGGGAACGCCGCCGAGTACGCGCAGACCGGCGCGGTCGAGGACAATCGTGGCGAGTCCGTTCTCTATACAGGCAAGGCGTCCTGGCAACTGGACGTCCGCACCGACCGAACGTGGTCCGCGGCCGAAACAGTTGCTGAGGGCAACGCGAAGGACGCGACCGAGCTCCGCGCCTGGGTGTCGCATGCGTACACCGTCGACGCCGCCAAGGGCACCGAGCGGCGTTTCGATCTCGCGAACGGCCGTCTGCCCGCCCATTTCCTGACGTCGGTCACCGGCCTGGAAAAGCTGACCGACAAGGTGATCGCGGACAACGAGGGCCGCTTCGCCAAACTCGGCTCCGACCGCACGCAGCTCGAGGAACAGCTGCACGCCATCCTGAACAACGACCTCCCGAGCCGGTTGGCCGAGTCCACCGACCACGCCGTACTGCGGCCGCTGACCGTCGACGGAAAGCCGGTCGGGCACGTCGAGGTCACCACCCGGATCCGGTACGAGAAGGTCGGGCTGGTCGGCGCGCAAAGCACCACCCACTGGCAGGAGTCGGTCCGGATCGGTTTCAGCACGACCAGCACCCAGCAGTCCTTCGGCGCCTCGGCCTCGGTGACCCTGAAGGCCGGGTACGACGGTGAGGCGGTGCATGACGTCGACACGGACGGCACCGATGTCGGACCGACGGTGAGCGGCGGTCGTACGGCGACGCGGTCGGCGGCCCTGTCCGGCGGCGGTACGTCGATCCACGTCGGCGTACACCGTTTCACGGGACCGACCCAGGCCTACAGCATGGAGCTGGAACACGTCGTCAAGGTGGTGCTGGACGGCGAGGTGGTGACCACGCGCGAGGACAGCGCAGTTGTGGCGCGGGTGCGGGTCAAGGATGCGTACCGGTACGGGCTGCCGGTGGATCGCAGCGCGGTGCACAACGGTGGGCAGATCGTCGACGGAGAGGTCGACCCGAATGGCGTCGTACCGGGCCGGAAACTGGAGTTTCCTGCGTGGGCCACGGACGCCGCCGGCCGGCTCATCACGGCCGGGCCGTGGAACGTGCAGGCCGTCACCGGTGCGGAGGCGGCCTTCAAGGCGATCATGGAGCGGATGGCAGGTCGCGGATTCGTGCCGCCGCTGGACAGCAACGGAAACCCCGACCTCACCAAGCTCTCGACCGATCCGATCGAGCGGCACGCCCAGCTGCTCAACCTCGAAGAGCTGCGCGAACAACTGTCGACGGAGCGCCTGGAGGCCGGGTACGACATCGCCGCCCGGGACGGGATCCTGATCACCCTCACCCATGCACGGACGGGCCAGGCGACGGAAAACGCCGTACTGCGGTATTGGATCGATCCGCAGGCGTCGAAACCGCTTGGTGTCAGCTACAGCGATGACGTCGGAGTGCTCAACGTCGGCTCCGAAACCGCCGGCCGGTCGTCGTCGCGGTCGAAGGCCTGGCCGTGGCGGGCCGATCCGCTGTCGACGAGTTCGACGACCGGCCTCGACGGAAAGGCAGCGCTTTCCTACGGACGGCAGGTGCTGGGCCGCGTCCTCGGCTGGCTCGCCGGCGGCACCATCAACCAGGTCACGCTGGTCGAGAGCACGTCACCGGTCGTGGTCATCGAAGTGCAGCACACGTCCTTCGTCGCCGAGGGTACGGAGACGTTCTACACCAGGGCGGGCGAGACCGCGCGCATCCTGATCGACAGCGACCTCCTGCCGTACGACGACGCGCTGCCGCCGACCCCGCGGACGGGACCGGTGCG
This sequence comes from uncultured Actinomycetota bacterium, assembly GCA_963822475.1. GTDB lineage: Bacteria > Actinomycetota > Actinomycetes > Propionibacteriales > Kribbellaceae > Kribbella. Next base: position 85,428 of record CAWGHT010000003.1, on the reverse strand, counting down.
ACCGTCCGTTCTCCAGCGGATGACCTTGCTCGCGCTCGGTGCCACCGAGTTCACCGCGAAGTTGCCCAAGGCGATCAGGGACGAGGCGACCGCGCTCCAGCAGCTCGGTGTGTTCCTCAATCCGCGGAACCTGCTCGCCCATCCGGAGTGGATCAGCTCCTCCGGCTACCGCACCATGCTCCTGGTGCCCGGCATCGGCGGGATCTCGAGACGGATCGCGGTCTCACTCACCGCCCGCCTGCAGAACCCGCAGCTGGTCGCCGTGACCGAAGCCGTCAGCGGCGACATCAACCTCGCGCTCGGCAGCCACGGATCGGTGACCGGACGTTCGTACGGCGGAAGCACCCAGGCGTCGTTCGGGGCCTCCGAGAACTCGGTCGGCGGCGGGGTCAACGGATCACTCGGCACCAATGGCTCCACCTCCCGGATGGATCAGGACATCTGGGGCGTCGAGCGGCTGACGATCGAGACCGGCCGGCACTACGTCTTCACCGCCGACGCCGAGGTGTCCCTTGCGGTGGGCAGGCATCGGCCGACCGAGTCGACCGTCGGCACCGTGTTCCAGCTCGCCGAGCGGGACGCGCTCCGGTTCTACTCGCAGAACGAACTCGCCCTGCCGCTGCAGCAGGTCGCCGACGCCGTCGAACGCTACCTGCACGGGCACCTGAAGCTCGACCGCCGGGCGGCGACCGGTTTGGTACGTCGCTATCGCGCGGACCTCGCGGCGGCTCGTCGGAGTGGAACGCCCGTACCTGCCCTGTCTGCGGAGCACACCGCGCAGGCTCTTGCCGCGAAGCTGCGCCCGAGCCCGCGACCGTTGCCGGGAACTCCCGAGCAGCGGTTGGACGAGATCCTGCGCGATCAGCCTCCGCCTCCGATCGATCTGCCGGAGCACTACCGGGAACACCTCGGGTTCAGCCTGATCGAGAGTACGGAACTCGATGCGAACCACGAATTGCTGGCCGAGGCGTACGACGTACTGCGCAACGAATTCGGTGTCGATCCGGCGGAGGATCCGGCGTTGGCGCAGGCGCTGTTCGTGGACCTCGCCGGGAAGCGGTGGTGGGGGCGGCTGGAGGACATGCTCGGGCGCACCGGGTTCACGCGGAGCTACCCGGTGGGGCGTCCGGGGCAGCTGTCGGCGGAGCAGGTGACGGTGCGGATCCGCGCCGAGTTCGCCGACGAGGCGGAGAACCTGGGCGAGGAGAAGGATGTCGTCGGGATCGTGCAGCGGTACCTGTACGGCGATCGGAGCCGGTCGCGGAGCAGTGGACGGTCTTCCGGGCTCGGAGTGGACGGGTCGGTCGATCCCACGTGGTCGGGGTCGGCCGGCACGGATCGGAGCGCGGGTACGTCGGCGAGCGCCGGCGATCAGGTGACGCGGCTGGAACGTATCGCCGGGTTCGACGGGATGACGCGGGTCGGGCGGCGGATGCGGTTGCGGATCGAGGTGGAGCACGATGCGGCCGCGCCGAAGGTGCGGGTGCTGACTGGGAAGGTTGTGCAGCTGATTCCGACCGCTGCGGTGGGGCGGAAGGTGCCGTCGGTGCCGGTCGTGCCGGGGGAGGTCGAGCTGCCGTCGATGTACCACGTTCACGGTGTCGGGGCTGTTCGCGGGCGGGCCGATTTGTTCGATGTGGTCGTCGACGAGTTGGCGGACAAGGAACTGCTCGGGGTTGACGGCGTACGGGCGCATCTCGCGGAGCTCGAGAACAAGCTGTCGGCTTCGGCGCGGAACGGGCAATTCAGTCGGATGGCGTCGGAGGAGGGGTTCACGCTTGCTCCGTTGGAGGTTCCTGGGACGAAGCAGGACACGGTTGAGGTGACGATTCGCGCGCGGGTGTCGACTGTCGAGGCTGTCTCCAAGCCGTTTGCCGGGGAGTTGGGCGAGGTCAATCGTCATCAGGAGACGGCCTCCACCACCACGACCACAGGTCGGTTGCTGCCGGTCACGGCGTCCGGTACGTACGCCATCGGATCGGTCAGTATCGGCGACCAGGTGTCGGACGCCACGACGGACCTCCGCGGCGCCCGCGGCGAACGCAGCCACTTCGAGAAGGGCAAGCTCGTCACGGTCCGCGTCCGCGTCTCCTACGACCTCACCATCACCCGCACCCACCACACCTCAACCGGCGCCACCCGCCAACGAACCATCACCCACCACCCCTCCGCCGCCCCCGGCCGCGCCTACCTAACCCTCCACGAATCCGACCACCAAGCCCTCACCCCAACCACGCCGCCGCCCCCACCCACTCCACCCACGCCACCGACCCGACCCAACCCACCGATGCCACCCACTGCGCCGATACCGCCGACCCCACGCCCCGCACCGATGCGACCCACTGCACCGATGCCGCCAACCCCGCGCCCTGCGCCGGTGAGGCCGACTGTGCCGATGCCGCCAACCCAACCCACCTCACCAACTCCACCTGCACCCGGCCCGCGGGGCGGCGGGACGGTGTCGTCGCGGTGGAGGCCTATTGATACCGGGGGTTCGGCCGAGGACCAACGGAGAGCAGAATGATGTTGCCTGTAGCAAGGACTCGTGACGAGGCTCGGCTGTACCTCGACCTCACCCCGTGCACCTGCGGGGAGGTGGACGCGGACTGGCAGCACGCGACCGGCCTGCTCGACGGCGAACTCGTCAGCATGTACGACGCAACCTGCCCGAACTGCGACGCCGAGCGCGAGTACACCTTCGGTCTCCCCGAGCACGAAACCGCAGCCGAATACCCCAACTTCGGCGGCGCAGACCCGTCCCAGCTCATCGACCCGGGCCGCTGGATGGACCTGGCCGATCACCTGGCCGGCAGCCTCCCCGCCGACGACTCCGAAACAGTCACCGAAGCCCTGCAGTTCGCCGCCGCCGCAGTCGCCGAGGTCATCAAGTTCATCCCCCCGGACACCTCCGCCGTACCAGCGGAAGCCTTCTGGACCCCCGAAGGCCAAGCCACCTACAACGCCGACCCAGCCCGCTTCCACCGCACCCGCCTCGAGATCACCCAACAGACCTACCGCACGACCTGACCGCTGGCATGAAGCGGTCAGCGACCATTGCCGGCGCTCGGACATCGTCACGCTGTAAGGGAAGGCGATCCGAGGAGATGTCATGAGTGCCAGCCCGTACGTACCGCCGAGTCGAAGTGGGGCGACACCGGCAGGTCAATTCCGGCAGAACCACGGCCTCGGGACCGCCGTGTCGGTGGCGGTGGGGGTCGTCGTCGCCGCAAGCGCCTTTACCTCGTACACCGACCTCCACCTCGCCAGCGCGGTTCGGGATTATGCGTACGGCGGTGGCGGCGTGGCGGCGCTCAACGACGCAGACCGGCTGAACCGACTGGGCTCGTTGGCCAATCTGCTGGCGTACCTGCTGGCCGGCGTCCTGGTCATCGTCTGGCTGTGGCGGGCGCGGGCGAACGCGCACTTCTTCTCCGACGCGCCGCACCGCCACCGCCGGGGCTGGGTCATCGGTGGCTGGATGGTCCCGATCATCAGCTTCTGGTTCCCCGTGCAGGTCGTCGACGACGTCGTCCGCGCGAGCAGCCACTCTGTGTGGCCGCGCGACGGGTCGCTTCAGGCTGCACCACAGGCCAAGGTGGTCCGCAGGTGGTGGGGAACATTCCTGGGGATGAATATCACCAGTCTGTTCGCGACGACGCAGCAGTCGAGTGCGTTGGCGGCCACTAGTGCAACGGCAGCTCAGAGCGGTCTCGACACCGGCGCGGCCCTGTCGATCGTCAGCACCGTCCTGGCTCTTCTGTCGGCCATCTTCCTCAGCCAGGTGATCGAGCTCGTCGACCGCTTGCAGACTTCGCGGCCACCGATTCCCTGGTGGCAGACACCGCTCAACCCGCCTGCCCCAGGGCCCGCTCCCTGGTGAGGAACGCGAACTGAGCCGTCTTGGTACTGCCGTCCGGCTGGGTGATCTTGGCTTCGGGACCGAGGACGAATCCGCTGCGCTGGAAGCGCTCGATCGCCCGGGTGTTGCGTACGTCGGGCTCGACAACGATCCGCGGATGCCCGAGGTGGGCGAAGGCGAAGCGGCCGAGCGCGCCGATCAAATGACCCGTGAACCCGCTCCGTGTTTCGCCGGGCGCGATCAGCAGATGCACCCCGAGATCCCCGGCCGCGACGTCGTACGCCGCACCCGCGGGATCCGCCTGCGGGTCGTAGGTCTGCAGGAGCGCGACCGGTACGTCGTCCAGCCGTACGACGTACACGTGATGCGTCGGCACCGAATCCAGGAACCGGTACGTCGCCGCGATCTCGTCCCGCGACAACGCGCCCATACCCCAGAACGCCGCCCGCTCCGCCGTCACCCACTCGTAGATCAGATCGAGATCGCGCGCAGGATCCGCCTCCTCGATCCGCACGGTCCCGAACCCGTCGACAGCAATGGAGTACGTGCGACCCTCCCGGACCACCGCACCGTCCGCAGGCACGAGCGAACCGCGCAACCACGACGGCAACTGGTCGTGGTGGTGCGGATCTCCGAGTACGCCGGACGCGCCGAGCGGCACCACCCACCGGCTGGCCGACCGGTCGGCGAGGTCCCACGCGTAGCGGGCCGCGGACGCACGGATGCAGACGTCGGTGAGCCCGGGCAGGCTCGACGTCGACATCACGCAGTGGTGGTCTCCGGAGAGGCCGAGGTCGTACGGCTCCTCGCCCGGCGGGAACACCGGACCGCGCAACGCGTGCAGCGGTGTGAGCTGGTGGGTCTCGCCCCACGGCGGGCGCGGGCTATTGGCGGCGACCTCTTCCAAGGCCTCGCGGGCCAGCCATTGGACGTTGACGTGGGGGATCAGGTCGGTGGAGAGCAGGCTCTCGAGCGCGAACGAGACGTGGGTAAGCGGGTCCATCCACGGGACGAAGATCTCGGCGACGTCGGCGTTCTCGAGCATCGTGAAGTGGTCGGTGAGGCGCGAGACGATCGCCTTGCGGATCGCGGCGTACGACGAGGCCGTCGTACTCGTGGCGTCCATGCGGCGGTCCCAGGCGAGCAGTTCGGTGCGGAGGGCAACTGCTTGTTCGGTGAGGTCTTCGAGGTCGGTCAGCAGGTCCAGGACGGAGCCGGCCGAGCCGAGGTGCGTGTCGCGGTGGATGGTCGGCATGTCGTCGAGCGTCCAGTCGTCGCGTGCTTCCACGAGTTCGCGGATGCGGTCGGCGCGGTGCGGCGCGGCGAACTCGACGCCCAACGGCGTCGCCAGTCCGCGCGCGTTGGCCATCACTGCCGGGCCGTCCACGTCCGCTCGCAGCATCTCGTGCCAGCCGTCCCACGCGTGCTCAGTCTCCCAGGCCGGTACGACGCGCAACCTGTTCTCCCGCGCCCGCCGAGGCACGACACCCGCCGTCCGATGGAGCAACCCACCCGCAGTATCAGCCGCGAGTACGACGTTCACCGGCTCGACCCACTCGTCGAACGCCGAGTCGACATCCGCCACGGAAGTTGCCCGCAGCAACCGCCCCATCACCTCGAACCCAAGCCGCCCGGTGACCCGCGGCGGATAACGAAGACTGATCCCATCCTGAATGATCGGCCCGCGCTCGGTCTCGATCACCTCGATCTCGACGGGGTCGGCTCCGGCGACCTCTACCACCTCGGTGTGGAGCGATGCCGGTTCCCAACCAGTCGGGCCGAGCGCTTCCACGCCGGACCCAGTCCGACGGAGCTGTTCGGCGTACAGGTCCTGGTAGTCGGCCATCGCGTTGGTGATGGACCAGGCGACGCTGCCGGTGTGCCCGAAGTGCGCGAGCCCCGGAATCCCAGGAACCGCAAGCCCGAGTACGTCGTACTCAGGGCACGTCAGCCGAATCTGCTGATACACACCCGGGCTCTCGATGTACCGATGCGGATCGCCCGCGACAATCGCCTGACCACTGGCGGTATGCGACCCCGGGATCAACCACCCGTTGCTCCCCGCCCCATGCGGCCCCTCCGACGTGAACAACTCCAGCGAAGCATCCCCGAGCTGCTGCGCGACATGAGTGCGCCACAGCTTCGACGGGAACCCAGCAAACAGAATGTGCACCGCCAGCCAGATCCCCAGCGGCGCCCACGGCTCCCACTTCTGCAGCGTCAGCCCGGTCTCGGCGAACTCCGGCGCGCGCAACGCACCACCCGGCAGCGCATGGTTCACCCCCTCGACGTACGCCGTGACCCACTCGCGCGTCTCGTCGTCGAGCGACTCGAAACACCGCTGCGCCGTGTCCGCCAACCGCGCCTGCCGCGCGAACACGTCCCACGCGACCGCCTCCGCCCCGAGGAACGCCGCGCTGGTCCCGAGGAACCGCCGGCGCTCCAGTTCGAGCTGCCAGGCCCGGTCCCGCGCGGCGTTCACGCCTTGCAGGTACACCAACGCGAGCGGATCCCCGGCCTGTAGGTGCGGTACGCCGTACGTGTCCCGGAACACCCTCGCGTTCACAAACAGTCCCCACTTCAGTTAGGTTAGGCTGCGCTAACTTACAAGGCAGCGATCCGCCGCCACAACCGCAATTCTCTCTGGAGGTCCATCGTGAGGCATGGCTGGGAAGGCGCTGTGCTCAAGCTCTTCCGGGGGAAGGACTTCACCTTCACCGTGACCGGCGCCGAACAGGTCACCGACCGCTACCGCCGCGTGCACTTCACCGACGGCGGTCTGCTGCAGACGCTCGGCGTCCACCCGACGATGTGGGTGCGGCTGTGGTTCGACAACGCCGGCAAGCCGCATCAGCGGGCGTACACCCTGGTCGATCCGGACGTCGAGGCCGGCACGTTCAGCCTGGAGTTCGCGCTGCACGACGGTTGTGCGAGCGACTGGTCCCGCAAGGCCGAGCCCGGCGACACCATCGAGGCGACGGTGCAGGGGACCGGGTTCGACGTACCGGATCCGCTGCCGCCGCGGATGCTGGTGGTCGGTGACCCGGCGTCGCTGCCCGCGATCAACTCGCTGCTCGCGGTCGCACCGAAGCTGCCGGCGACGATCTGGTTCGAGACCACCGACGACGCCGATCACGAACTGCCGTTCCGGATCGAGGACCACCACGACCTCCGGACGGTTCCGCGGCCGAAAATGGTCGAGCAGGTGAAAGCGGATCTCCAAGAGCTCGTCACCGCGGACACCTTCGTGTGGATCGCGTGCGACACCACGACCACCCGCGAACTCACGTCGTACGTCCTCAAGGACCTGGAGGTCCCCAAGCATCGGGTGAAATCCCTCGGCTACTGGAAGGCCGCGTAGCCTGGCCCCCGTGATCACGCCGCTCGACCTGACCGACCGCGCTCTCGCCGAGCGGCTGCTGACGATCCAGCATGCCGCGTACGCCGTGGAGGCCGAGCTGATCGGCTTCGACGGCATCCCGCCGCTCCAGGAAGACCTCGACGGCCTGATGTCCTCGACCGAACTCTGGCTCGGCCGGTACGACGGAACACACCTCGTCGGCGCGGTCGCCTATGAGCTCCCGGACGCGCTGACTGTCGAGATCTCCCGGCTGATCGTCGACCCCGCGCATGCCCGTCGCGGACACGGCCGAGCCCTTCTCGACCACCTCGACCGGATCGAACCGCGACCGGTCAGCCTGGTCTCCACGGGCTCGGCCAACCTGCCGGCCGTCAACCTCTACAAGTCCCGCGGCTACACCGAGACGTCGCGGGTCCCGATCGCGCCAGGTGTACAGCTCACCCAGTTCCGGCGCCGGCGCTGAGTCGTCCCCCGGCGTAGCGATCCAGCCAGTCCGGCCAGGGCCGGAGCGCACCGGCAGCATCCGCCAGCGCGACCAGTGCGTCTGCCGTGGTGCCTCGCTCGGCAGGTTGCTCGGCGAGCAGTTTCCGGATGACGGGAGCAAGAGCCGAGGGTGGGATCTCGGCTGCCTTCGCGAGCGATACGCCGGTCACCGCCTCGGCGAGGATCATGCCCAGCCCGTAAAGGTCCATCGCGGCGGAGACCGGCCCGCACGCCTCCTGCTCCGGTGCGGCGTATCCCGTGGTGCCGACCGGGTGACCGGCCGGTTGGCGCGAGCCGATCGACCGTGCGGAACCGAAGTCGAGCAGGATGGGTCGGGCGTCGCGCAGTACGACGTTCTCCGGCTTGAGGTCGAGGTGGGCCAGACCCCGGTGGTGCAACGAGGCCACCGCGGGGAGAAGCTGCGCGCCTAGAACGGCGGCCTCCTCTGCTGTGAGCGCGCCGTTGTCATCGATCTCCTCGTCCAGGGCAGGGCCGTCGACGTACTCCACCACGATGTGTGGCACCGGATCGGTGGTGCCGTCGGCCAGCAGCCGCGGCAGTGCAGGGTGGAGGTTGCCCGCCAGGGCAGCCGTCTCCCGGCAGAGCGTTCGCCTCGCTCGCGGGTGGCCGACCTGGTGGGGGCGGGCAAGTTTCAGTACGGCCGGGCTCCAGAGGCCCGGACTCCAGACGAGCCAGGTCTCACAACGCACCCCGACACCGAGGCGTTCGATCGCGAGGTTCCCACCAGGCACCTCGGAACCATCGGTGAAGTCCCAGACAGCCAAACCGTCTTCAGCGTCGACCGGTTCCACGTCCCTCCTCCTCCAGGTCCGGGACGCCGGCCGCCGGGGACCCCGGACGGCCGGCGGACTTGCCGAGTGTCAGCAGCGGCTACGGCTGCGGCTACGACTACGGCTACAGCTACGGCTGTAGGAGCGGCTGTGCTTACGGTGCCGCCTGTGCCGCCTGTAGTGCATTGTCGGTGCGATCCGAGGCATGGTGTTCACCCCCTTCCACGTGCCCTTCGTTGGCGGAGATCTGCGATGTTCGGTGGTGTAGCCAGCCCGTCCTGGAGATCCGGTCGGGACAGCGAGATGACCCGATCGGCGATGCTGGCCAGGTCGCGGTCGTGGGTGACGAGCAGCACTGTCCGATGCACGGTGGCGGTCTGGATGGCCTTGACCACCGCGGCGGCGGACCGGGGATCGAGCGAGGCCGTCGGCTCGTCCAGCAACACCATCGGCGCATAGGAGACGACCGCCCGGGCGATGGCGATGCGGCGCCGCTGGCCACCCGACAGCCGGACGCCGCTCTCCCCGAGCGAGGTGTCGTACCCGTGCGGCAATCGGCCGATGAACTCGTCCACCTGTGCGTTCCGGCCGGCTTCGAGCACATCGGCGCGGGTGGCCGCCGGGTTGCCGAAGGCAATGTTCTCCGCGACCGTCGCGTCGAGCAGCCAGGGATCTTGCGGCACATAGGCGAACCGGCTGCGCACCGTCAGTTGCCGGCAGTAGCGCACGTTGACCCCGTCGATCAGAACCCTGCCGGTATTGACCTCGTACAGCCGGAGCAGGAGGTGCAGCACCGTGCTCTTGCCGATGCCGCTCGGCCCGATCAGGCAGACCGTCTCGCCGGCGGCGATCCGGAGGTTGAAGTCGTCGAGGACCGGCTGGTCCGGCTCGTACCGGAACCCGACCTTCTCGAAACGAACGTCCTGGACGAGGGGCGGCGCGATCCAGGCGCCGACGCGATCGGTGACGGCCTCGTCGCACTCCAGCACCTCCCGCACCCTGGTCGCGCTGGCCGCGGCCTTGGCCAGCACCGCCGACAACCGGGTCAGTCCGCGCACCGGGGAGTAGAGGTCACGCAGGTAGGCCGTCACCACCAGGAGCCCGCCGACCGTCATCGCGTCGTTCAGCACGGACAGGCCGCCGACGACCAGCACCAGCGCGGAACCGATCGCCAGCAGGACGTCGGCCACCGGGGTCCAGCGGGCGTCCACCCTGATCGCACGCAGTTCGGCTTCGAGTACGGCGCGGTTGCGGTCGCCGTACTCGCCGGTTGCGTGGTCGAGCCGACCGAACGCTTGTACGGCGCGAACGTTGCGCAAGAGGTCGGTCGTCGACCCGGCCAGCCGGCCGGACTCAGCTCTCGCAGCCTGCTGGGCAGCCTTGATCCGGGCCCGCTGGCGCACAGCCAACCCGGCCAGCACCGGCACGACCGCCAGACCGATCAGGAGCAGAGTCGGGTCGAAGGCCAGCAGCAGAACCAGGACGCCGGCCAGCATCACGGCGTCGGGCAGGAAAGACGTGGTGATCGCGACGACGCCGTCCAGTACCCGGCCCACATCGGTGGTCAACCGGGAGACGAGTTCACCACTGCGCATCCGGTCGTGCCACCGCAGCGACCGGGTCATGGCCTGCTCGAACATGGTGGCCCGAAGTGCCGTACCGATCCGTTCGGCCGCCCCTTCGGCTGTTTGCATGATTATCAGTTCGAGCAGTCCGTCGACCACGGTGAGACCGACCGAGGCGGCTCCGGCCAGCACCAGCAACCTGGCCGATCCCATCCCCGCCAGGAACTCGAGTCGCCCGGTCAGGGGTCTGCCCCCGAGGGCGTAGTCCACCGCCAGCGCCAACGGCCACGGACGCAACAGTGTGACGCCCACCTGCAGTACGACGAGGGTCGCCGCGGCAGCCAGCGCCGGAGAGTGCAGACGGACCGAGGGGCCCGCCACGCTGAGGCTCAGCGGCGCCTTCATGGTTCAACCATCGCGGCGGGGCCATCGTTGCGCTATTGCACATTTGGGCTAGCACCTGCGAGGTCGGTTGCTTGCCGTGCACCCCCAACTACTGCGAATGCAGGACCGGCCCGAGGCCTGCTCACTTCGGGCGGATGCGCCTATGATCCGAAAGTGGGGAAATGACAAATGGGGGCTTTGGGGGAGTTGCGTCACAGCAGGACAGTGGATCGAGTGGCATCCATCGCCGATCCGCTGGATTTGCTCGCGATTATGGGACTGGTCATTCTCGTAGCGGGCGCCGCTCTGGCCGGCTTCCTCATTCATCGCTCGGGTTCTTCGCTGGTGGCGATCGGCGGTCTGGCGGCCCTTGAAACTGCCGTGCTTTCCTTGGTGTGGCTGGCGTTCCGGAGGAACCGGCGGCTGCAGCGGGAGCGGTTGTGCCGGCACGAGGCGCAAGCGCGCGACGTCGAGCGACGCCGGCTGATCGGTGAATTGCACGACGGCGAGGTGGAGGATCTCGCCGGCATCTAATTACGCGCTGGAACGGCTGCGATTGGGCAGCATGTCCGCCGATCAGCGCGGCGAGTTGATCGCCAGCAGCGCCGCCACGTTGCGGCGGAGTATCGGCACGCTGCGGACCCTCTTGGTCGACAGCTATCCGCCGGACGTGGCCGGGGAAGGCCTCCGCCGTGCCCTGGCAGGTTTGGCGGAAGGACTCGAACGCGCCGGAATGAACGTCCGTCTCGAGGTCTCGCAGGCGGACTGCCTGCCGCCGGTGACCTCGGCGCTCATCTTCCGGGCGGCGCAGGAGGCCGTTCGGAATGTCGCGATGCACAGCGGCGCGCGGGAAGTGCTGATCCAGGCAGGTCTCAGGGGCGGGCAGGCGACCCTGGTCGTCGAGGACGACGGGCAGGGGTTCGACCAGGCCTGCTTGCGGCAACGGCTGAGTTGCGGGCACTTCGGTCTGCGGTCGACCAGCGATCTGATGACGGCCGGCGGCGGCGTCCTGCGAGTCCGGGCCAGTCCGGGCCGCGGCACCACCGTCATGGTCGAGGTCCCGGTCGGATGATCCGGGTCCTGGTCGTCGACGACCACGAGATCGTCCGGACCGGCTTGGAACAACTGCTGGCCGGCACCGATGATCTCGACCCCGTGGGCGGTGCGGCCGGCGGCGACGAAGGAGTCGCGATGGCCGCGCGGTTGCGTCCCGACGTCGTCTTGATGGATCTGTCGATGCCGGGCACGGACGGCATCGCCGCCACCGAGCGCATCGTCGCGGAGAACCCCGGCACGCACGTGCTCGTCCTGACGTCGTTCAGCGATCACGATCGCATCGTCGCCGCGCTGGATGCGGGTGCCGAGGGGTACCTGCTCAAGAACAGCACCGCCGAGGCCATCCTCGGCGGTATCCGCCAACTGGTCGCCGGCGGCTCGCCGCTGGATCCGATCGCGGCTCGGGAGTTCCTGACCGGCAGACGGCTGCCTCCCCAGGAGATCACCTTCACGACCCGTGAGCAGGAGGTGCTCGAGATGCTCGGGTCAGGCTTGCCGAACAGGGCGATCGCCCAGCGCTTGGGGATCAGCGAACGGACGGTCAAGGCCCATCTGACCAGCATCTTCCATCGCCTGGGCGTTACCGATCGAACGCAGGCCGCGCTGTGGGCCCAACGGCATGCGGATCACTGAGTTCCGCCGCGCGTCCTGACCTGCTCGAAAGCGTAGTAGACCGCGAGCAGGAAGACGAGCAGCAGAGTCACCTGGGCGGAGATGAACGACACCCCGATGCAGGCTCCGTAGATCACCGTGCCGAACGAGTACCTGATCAGTGACTTCCGCATCTGGGCGCCGTCCATGGCGTGGTCGACCAGGTGCTTGCGCAGCACGTGCCACCAGATCGCGCTGAACGCGATCGCGGCCAGGGTCAGATTGGCGCTGTAGACGGCCGCGGCGACGTTGGAGTTGATCGTGTGGTCTTCCAGGTGCTCCGCGAACATGCTGGTCGGGAACGGCAGCAACGTGACCCACAGCAGCAGCGACAGGTTGAGGAACATCAGCCCGCGGTCAGCGCGCTGGATCTGGCGGAACATCGAGTGATGGTTGACCCACATGATGCCGAGGATCGCGAAGCTGGTCAGGTACGCCGCGAACTGCGGCCACTCGTGCAGCAGCGCCGGCCACAACCGCTCACCCTCCTCGAGCTCGGGACTGCGGAGTTCGAGGACGAGGAGGGTGATCGCGATCGCGAAGACGCCGTCACTGAAAGCTTCGAGACGATTCGTCTCGGCAAGGTCAGACTGTGTGCTCACGGGGACACAGTCTGAGCCTGCTTCGTCAGTTCGTCGACAGCGGCTGTGTTGATAGGGCGAGGGCTGTCCAGCTGATCGCCGGTAGCGTAATCGTCAGCTTGCCGTCGACGAGCCGTGCGTCGGCCGGTTGCGGGGTAACGCGGTCCGGGTGGGCTGGGGGTGTTCGTCGCCAGCCCGTCCTCGTCGTGCACGATCACCGCCTCGTCGATGGTCGTCACTCCGCTGCGGCTGACGTCGACCGTCACCTCGATCGGGCCCTCGGTCGACCGGTTGACCGCGAACACCGCGAGCTTGCCGTCGTCGTACGTCGCCACCGCGTCGACCGCGGACACCTCGCCGTGCTTCGCCGTGGTCACGACGGGGGAGTCGGTCTCCACCCGCAGCACCTGGCCGGCCGCGAGCCGGGAGGTGATCGCGAACGGGTGGAACGTCGGCTGCCGCCAGGCCGCGCCGCCGGGCTCGGTCATGATCGGCGCGATCACGTTCGCGAGCTGCGCGAGGCAGGCGACGCCGACCCGGTCGCTGTGCCGCAGCAACGAGATCAGAAGGTTGCCGACCACAACCGCATCGGTGACGTTGTACTCGTCCTCGATCCGTCGCGGCGCCACCTCCCACTGGTCGCCGGGTCCGTCGGTACGGCGGGAGCGCTCGCCGTACCAGACGTTCCACTCGTCGAACGAGATGCCGATCTTCTTGCTGCTCTTGAGCTCCGCGCCGACGTGGTCCGCGGTCGCCACCACGGACTCGATGAAGTGGTCCATGTCCACCGCGGACGCCAGGAACGAGGCGGTGTCGCCGTCGTCGTTGCCGTAGTACGCGTGGCACGAGATGTACTCGACGAACTCGTACGTCTCCCGCAGGACGTCGCGTTCCCAGGTCCCGAACAGCGGCATCTTCGACGACGACGAGCCGCACGCGACCAGCTGCAGGTCCCGGTCGATCATCCGCATCGCCCGCGCGGTCTCCGCCGCGAGCCGCCCGTACTCCGTCGGCGTCTTGTGCCCGACCTGCCACGGACCGTCCATTTCGTTGCCGAGGCACCACAACGTGATCCCGTACGGCGACGCGCCGTGCTGCTCGCGCAGGTCGGACAACGTCGTACCGCCCGGATGGTTCGTGTACTCCAGCAGGTCGAGCGCCTCCTGGACACCGCGGGTCCCGAGGTTGATCGCCATCATCGGCTCGACGCCGGCCTTGGCACACCAGCGGCTGAACTCGTCCAGCCCGAACTCGTTCGTCTCGACACTGTGCCAGGCGAGGTCGAGACGCCGCGGCCGGTCCGGGCGCGGGCCGACGCCGTCCTCCCAGCGGTAGCCGGAAACGAAGTTTCCGCCGGGATAGCGGACCACGGAAACGCCCAGCTCACGGGTCAGTTCGAGGACGTCCTTGCGGAAACCGTCCTCGTCGGCGGTCGCGTGGTCGGGCTCGTAGATACCGGTGTAGACGCACCGGCCCATGTGCTCGACGAACGTTCCGAAGGTCCGGCGGTTCACGGGCGCGACCGTGAACGAAGGATCGATGGTCAGATTGGCAGAGGGCACCAGGTTGCTCCTGTCGTGTGTCTAGCCCTTGATTCCGGCGTCGCCCACACCGCGGACGACGTGGCGCTGGAACAAGGCGTAGACGATCAGCAAGGGAAGGCCGCCCAGCACGGCGGAGGCCATGATCTGGGCGTAGCGCAGGCCGTACGAGCCCTGCACGTTGGCCAGGCCGACCGGGATCGTCATCATTGACGGGTCGGTGGTCACGATGAAGGGCCAGAGGAAGTTGTTCCAGGCCCCGATGAAGGTGAAGATGCCGACGGCGACGAGGATCGGTCGCGACATCGGGACCATCACGCTCCAGACGATCCGCCAGCGGGACGCGCCGTCGACCCGGGCGGCGTCCTCGTAGTCGCGGGAGATGCCGTCGAAGAACTTCTTCAGGACGAACACCATCACCGGCGCGACCACCTGCGGCAGCACCATGCCCCAGTACGTGTCGACCAGGCCGAGCCCGGTCATCTCCTGGAACAACGGCACGATCAGCACCTGCGGCGGCACCAGGATGCCGGCGATGATCAGGCCGAACAGCACCTTGCGCCCCGGGAACTTGGTCCGGGAGAAGCCGTACGCCGCCAGCACCGACACGACCAGCGTCAACGACGTCACGAGGACCGACACGATCGTGCTGTTGAAGAACCAGCGGATCAGGTCGCCCTGGTCGATCACGCTCCGGTAGGCGTCGGCGGTCGGAGCCTCCGGCAGCCAGGTGATCGGAGCACGGGTCGTCTCCGGCTCCGGCTTCAGCGAGGTGTCGAGGGCCCAGAGCAACGGAACGAGCCAGATGACGGCGAGAATCACCGCGCCGACGGCGCTCGCGGCCTTCGGAAAGGTCCACCGCACCGGGCGACTGGACTTGTGCGCCGCGGGCAAGGTAGCGGTCGTCATTCTGCCTCCCCTCGGCCGGAGAACAGTTTGAACTGGGCGACCGCGACGATCACGATGACCGCGAAGAACAGGTACGAGATCGCGGACGCGTAGCCGATCCGGTAGCTGGTGAAGCCGGTCTCGTAGATGTACATGATGATCGGCCGGGTCGCGTGGTTCGGGCCGCCGGTCGTCATCAGGTAGATCTGGTCGAAGATCTTCAGCGACGCCACCAGTTGCAGTACGACGATCAGCCCGGTCGTGCGGCTCAGCAACGGCAGCGTGATCCGGAACAGTTGCTGCCGCCCGTTCGCCCCGTCGATCGCGGCCGCCTCGTACACCTGCGTCGGAATCCCTTGCAGGGCGGCCAGATAGAGCAGGAAGTTGAACCCGACCGTCCACCAGACGGTCGTGATCACCACGGCGAGCATCGCCCGGTTCTCGGTGTTCAGCCAGTCGATCTCGGCGAACCCGCCGGCCGTCAGCAGGCCGTTCACCAGGCCGAACCCGGGCTGGTAGATCCACACCCAGATCAGCGTCACGACGGTGGCCGGCAGGACGAACGGAGCGAAGTACGCGAACCGCAGGAGCCAGCCGAGCAGGCCTTTGCGGTTGGCGAGCAGCGCCATCACGAGCGCGATGATCACCAGCGGCGGCGTGCTCATCGCGGTGAAGACCAGGGTGTTCTTCAGTGACGACCAGACCGCCGGGTCACCGAACAGGTCCCGCCAGTTCTGCAGGCCGAGGAACTCCTGCTTGACGCCGGCGAGGCTGGTGTTGAAGAAGCTGTTCCACAGGCCGGAGACGATCGGCCAGAGCATGAACAGGACGAACAGCAGCAGGAACGGCGCCACGAAGAACAGCCCGCCCCAGCGTTCCTTCCAGGGCTGTCCGGTCCCCGCCTTCGCCGCGGTCGACGGCGTACCGGGGGTGACGCGCGGTGGTGTCTCTACGGCCATGACCGACCTCCTTAGACCGGGGACGGGGTGTCGAGGAGCTTCTGGGTGGCTGCCTTGAACTGCGCGAGCGCAGCCTTCGGAGTGATCTGTCCGGCCGCGATCCCGCTGAAGGCCGCCGCGGCCTCGTTCTGCAGTTGCGCTCCCGAACCGCTGAACCAGGCATCCGGGTCGTACAGCACGTTCGGAGCGATACTGCGGTACTCCGCCTGCGGCTTGAGTTTCAGGTACTCCGGGCTCTGCGCCACCGGCTGGTACGCCGGGATGTGGCCGCCGGCCGCCCAGTCGACGCTGTGCTTCAGCATCCAGGCGATGTACTCGATCGTCGCCTTCGTGTCGTCGGCGTTCCGGTGGGCCTGGTGCGGCAGCACGAAGGTGTGCGAGTCCCCCTGGAACTTCGGCACGTCGTACACGACCGGGAACGGCGCCATGCTGAACGGCATCTTCGCGGTCTGGTACGTCGTGACCTCCCACTCGCCGTTGAAGCTCATGCCCGCGTCACCGTTGCTGAACATGGCGACCAGCGCCGGGTAGTTCGCCGACCGGGGCGTGAGTCCTTCGCTGGAGAGCTTCGCGATCAGGTCCAGGGCTTCGAGCGCCTTGGCGTCGTCGATCACCAGCCGCGTGCTGTCCTCGTTGAAGAACTCGCCCTGGAGCTGGCCGTAGAGCGTGTACCAGAGCCGCCACGGGCTGGTGGTGTCGACCGAGACGGCGTACTTGCCGGTGACGTCCTTGACCGCCCGGAGCATGTCGAGGAACGCGTCCACGCCCTTGACCGGCTTGATCTTTCCGTCCGGGTCGAGCAGTCCGGCCTTCTTGCAGATCTCGGTGTTGTAGTAGAGGACGAACGGGTGCTGGTCGAGCGGAACGGCGTACAGCTTGCCGTCGATGACGCAGCGGTCCCAGATGGCCGGCAGGAAGTCGGACTGCTGCACCCCGGCCGCGTTCAGCAGCTCCACCGGGATCGGGTCGAGCATCGTCGTCGGGCTGAAACCCTTCAGCCGGGACAGGTGCAGTGTCGCGACCTCGGGCGACCGGCCGCCGGCCGCGGACATCGCGAGCTTGGTGTAGAACGGCGGGCCCCAGGCCAGGGTGTGCGCCTCGAACGCGACGTCCGGGTGCTCGCGCGACGTACTGCTGGTGGATCTGCAGCAGGCGGGCGCCGTCGCCGCCGCCGAACAGGTTCCATTCGCGGACCTTGGGCTGGGAGCGGAGGGCGCCGCAACCGGTGAGGGCGAGGGAGCCGAGCAGGCCACCAAGTACTGCTCGACGCCCCGGACGGAAGGGGGCGTGGTCAGGGGGCATCTGTCCTCCAGGCGGAAGCGGAGCACGGATTTACATCGGTGTACTACATCGGTGTAGAAGATCGCATGGGTGGTCCGAGGCCGTCAAGACCTCAGGGCCCCGTCAGTTCACGCCGAGTGTCGACTCGCGCGCGTGCAGTTCGTACCGGGCGGCGATCTCCTCGTGGTCGGAGTCGTCGCCGGCCATCCGCCGGACCAGCAGGTCGACGGCCCGCTTCGCGATCTCCGTACGGCCCGGGTCGACCGTGGTCAGGCTCGGCGTGCTGTAGCTGGCCTCGTCGATGTTGTCGAAACCCGCCACCGCAACGTCGTCAGGCACCCGGATGCCGCGCTGGCGCGAGCACCCGCAGCGCGCCCAGCGCGAGGGTGTCGTTCAGCCCCAGGAGGGCGTCGAACGCGTGGCCCGACGCGAGCAGTCGCTCGGTGGCCTCGGCTCCGGTCGAGCGGTGCCAGCGGCCGGCCGGAAACGCCAGCTCCTCCGGTACCCGCAGGCCGTGCGCGGAGAGGGTGTCGGCGTACGCGCCGTACCGGATGGCCGCGGTGCCGACCTTCTCGCCGGGGTGGACGCCGAGGACCGCGATCCGCCGCCGCCCGAGGGCCAGCAGGTGCTCGACCGCTGCCTTGGTGCCAGGCGCGTTGTCGATCATCACGTGGTCGACCGGGCTGTGGAAGATGCGCTCGCCGAGCAGCACCATCGGCGTGTTCGACTTCAGGTGGTCGATGTCCTCCTGGCCCAGGCCGAGCGGGCTGTAGAGCAGGCCGTCCACGAGGTGGCCGCGGGGCCGGGCGAGGACGGTCAGCTCGCGGTCGCGGTCCGCGCCGGTCTGCTCGATCATCACGGTCAGGCCGTGCTCGTCGGCGGCCATGATGACCTGGTCGGCGAGCTCACCGAAGTACGGCAGGCTGAGCTCCGGGACGGCCAGCCCGATGACGCCGGTTCGGCCGGACTTGAGGTTCCGGGCGGACAGGTTCATCCGGTAGCCGAGGGCATCGATCGCGGCCAGCACCTTGGTCCGGGTCTCCTCGCGGATGTATGGGTATCCGTTCATCACGTTCGAGACCGTCTTCGGGGACACGCCGGCCTTGCGCGCGACATCGCGCATCGTCACAGCCATGGCCTCAGCGTAAGGGCTGTCAAATAGTAACCATAATCTGTAAGATATTGGGCGAAAACCTTCATCTTCCGTTCCGCCCCTCGGAGGTTGCGATGGTTCGCCGATCGATTGTGGTTTGCCTTGCCCTGGCGTTGACCGGGCTGGCGTTGCTGGTTCCGCTCCGACATTCCCAGGCCGACGAGCAGGCCGGCCCGACCGCCGACCAGCTACGGTCCAGAGCCTCGTGCGAGTCGCAGGTGTCGAACGGGAAGTACGCCCACGACTCCGGCGGCTCCAAGACGGCCGCGGTCTGCCGGTCCGGAGACGCGGTGCACTGGACCGCGGACTTCGACATCGACTGCGACGGGCAACGGACGACGCAGTGCAACGAGAACACCGACCCGTCGTTCCAACCGGACACCTCGTGGCACCAGTCCAACGGGCAACCACTGAACTCGGCGGGCCTGCCGTTCATCGTCGTACCGTTGCCGAGCTCGATCTGGGACTACCGTACGGCGGGTATCGGCGGCGCGACCGTCGCCGCGGTCGTCTACCAGGACAAGGTCGCGTACGCCGTCGTCGGCGATCAGGGCCCGACCGGGATCGTCGGCGAGGGCTCGTACAAACTGGCGCAACAGCTCGGGATCAACCCGAATCCCGCGTCCGGTGGTGTGGACGGCGCGGTCGTCACCTACATCCTGTTCCCCGGTGTCACGTCCGTTCCGATCGAGAACGCGGCGGATGCGGTGAGCAAGGGTGAGGCGGCCGCGAACGCGTTCGTGAACAGCACTCAGACGTGTGCGGGTACGAACCTGGACTTCACGGCGTACCCGACGATCCAGTCCGGCTCGACCGGGGCGGCGGTGAAGGCGGCGCAGTGTCTCCTTGGTGGCACCAACGAACCGTCCGGAACCTTCGACACCACGACCGTTGACGCCACGAAATCCTTCCAGACAAGGGTCGGCTTGCCCTCCGATGGCGTGATCGGCGCGTCAACGTGGACCGCACTGCTGGCCGCCGGCGACCAACCGACGCTCCGGCTGAACTCGACCGGTGCGGCGGTCAGTCGGCTGCAACGGTCACTGACCGCGGCACTCGCTCGAACGGTCGCGATCGACGGCCAGTTCGGTCCACAGACCGAAACAGCGGCCAAGGACTACCAAACCTCAAGACAGCTGGTGGTCGACGGCGTAGTCGGCCCAGTCACCTGGACGTCCCTGCAGGCAGGAAAATAAAGTGGGAGGCAAGTAGTCAGCGGTCGGACAGGGCGCGGCGGCGTTGGGTGATGTCGGCGAGGGACTGAGGTTGCCAAGCCATGTCGGCGCGGTACAGGTCGGTGCCGGGTGGGACGATCTCGTCGATCCGGTCGAGGGTCTTGTCGTCGAGCGTCAGGTCGGCGGCTGAGAGCAGGCCCTCCAGTTGCTCCATCGTGCGCGGCCCGGTGATCACGGACGTGACCGCCGGGTGCGACGTCACGAACGCCAGCGCCAGCTCCGGCAACGACGTACCGATGCCGTCGGCAACTTCGATCAGCTGCTCGACGGCGTCGTACTTCACTGTGTTCGCGGGCAGCGTCTGGTCGAAGCGTTCGGGGGCGAGTGCCGCCCTGGTGGACAGCTCGAGCGGCTGGTTCTTGCGGACCTTCCCGGACAGGAACCCGAAGGCGAGCGGGCTGTACGTCAGCACGCCCATCCCGAGCCGGCGGCAGGTCGGGAGGACCGAGCGCTCGATGCCGCGGGCCATCATCGAGTAGGTCGGCTGGTTCGTGCGGAATCGCCCGTACCCGCGCCGGTCCGCGACGTGGTACGCCTCGACGATGTCCTCCGCCGGGAACGCCGAGCACCCGAACGCGCGGATCTTGCCCGCACTGACCAGGTCACTCAGCACCCACAGCGTCTCCTCGATGTCGGTGGTGTGGTCCGGCCGATGGATCTGATAGAGGTCGATCCAGTCCGTGCCGAGCCGGCGCAGGCTGTCCTCGACCGCGCGGGTGATCCAGCGCCGCGAGTTCCCGCTCCGGTTCCGGCCCTCGGTGAAGGGGAAGTGCACCTTGGTCGCGAGTACGACGTCGTCGCGGCGGTCCTTCAGCGCCTTGCCGACGATCGTCTCGGACTCGCCCGCGGAGTACATGTCCGCGGTGTCGACGAAGTTGATCCCCTGGTCCAGGGCGGCGTGGATGATCCGGACGCAGTCGTCGTGATCCGGGTTCCCGACGGCCCCGAACATCATCGCCCCGAGACAGTGCGTACTGACCTCGATCCCGGTCCCACCCAACATCCGATAACGCATAACAGCTCCCCTCGTTGGTGATCGCTGCCCCGCACGCTAAAAGCTAGAGCGCTCTCTAAGTCAACTTTGAGAAGCCACCGACCGTTTTCGGGGCGAGAACATGGTTGGTGGCTTCTCAAAGTTGGGTGCATAGGGTGGGGGAGTGGAGATTGCGGAGCTTTGGGATGCTGAGCCGGGCTGGTTGAACACTGCGTCGTACGGGTTGCCGCCGCGGCCGGCGTGGGAGGCGTTGCAGGCTGCGCTGTCCGATTGGCGGGTCGGGGCGACGAGCTGGGAGCCGTGGGACGAGTCGACGACGCGGACCCGGGAGTCGTTCGCGCGGCTGGTCGGGGCGGAGGCGGAAAACGTGTTCGTCGGCAGCACGGTGTCCGCGGCGCTCGCGCCGATCGCGGCCGCGTTGCCGGACGGTGCGAAGGTGCTGACCGACGACGTCGAGTTCACGTCGAACGTTTTCCCGTGGCAGGTGCACGCGGACCGTGGCGTCGAGGTGATCGCCGTACCGGGTGACGAGGTGGTCGCCGCGATCACGCCGGGGATCGACCTGGTGGCGGTGAGTGCGGTGCAGTCGTCGACCGGAGTCGTCCTCGACCTTCCCGCGGTAGTTGCTGCCAGCAAGCAGATCGACGCGCTCGTGGTGATCGACGCGACCCAGGCGGTCGGCTGGCATCCGATCACGGTCGAGGGTGTCGACGCGCTGATCGTCCACAGCTACAAGTGGTTGATGTCACCGCGCGGCGCCACCCTCGGGTACCTGTCGCCGCGATTGCAGGAGCGCTGCCGTCCGTCCGCGGCGGGCTGGTACGCCGCACGCGACGTCCACGGGTCGTACTACGGACCGGTGATGGAGCTCGATCCGGCCGCGCGGAGGTTCGACCAGTCGCCGGCGTGGTTCAGCTTCGTCGGTGCGGCGCCGGCACTCGAGCTGATCGAGGAGATCGGCGTCGAGACGATCAACCGGCACAACCTCGCGCTCGCGAACGAGTTCCGCGCCGGGCTCGGGCTCGAACCGTCGAACAGTGCGATCGTCAGCACGAGCCTGCCCGGGGCGCAGGAGGCGTTCGCATCGGCCGGGATCCGGGCCGCCGTACGGGACGGGAAGCTGCGCGCGTCGTTCCACATCTACTCGACCCGTGACGACGTACAGCAGGCTCTGTCTGCGCTGAAGCCTTTGATCCGGGGTTAAGGTGCGGGCATGGGTGGACTGAGCATCGGGCAGGTCGCGGAGCGGACCGGATTGAGCGTGCACGCGCTGCGGTTCTACGAGCGTGAGGGACTGCTCGCGGACGCCGTACGGCGGGAATCGAACGGGCGGCGCGTCTACACCGAGGACGACGTCGACTGGCTGAACATGTGCATCAAGTTCCGCTCGTCCGGGATGCCGCTCGACACCATCCGCAAGTACACGGAGCTGGTCCGGCAGGGCGCCGGCAACGAGGCGGACCGGCTGGCCCTGCTCAAGAGCCATCAGGACCACGTACGCGCCCAGATCGAGGAACTCAACGAGTGCCTCAACGTGATCACCTGGAAGGTCGACTTCTACCAGGAGCACGTGGACGCCGGCACCGCCGACTGCCTGTGGGCGACCCCGTCCACACAGACCGCCAGCGAGGCATCCTGATCACTTGAGCGCCGACTCCATGGCGCTCAGCGTGGTGCGCATGTTCGCTGCCAGTTGGTCGAGGCGGCCTTGGATGACCTCCGCTGCCCGATCCTGGTGCTGTCCGACGCCCAGTCGCAGCCCGCTGATGCCCGGGCCATGGGTGAACGACTGACGGACGAGGGTCTCGGCGCCGCGGTCCTCCAGCTCGTACTCCCAGTGCGCGAGCGCGACGGCCTCGTCGCCGTACACGTCCCAGGCGAAGCGCTTCGGCTCATCGAGGGCGGTGACCGTGCAGATCACGTACGTCTCCAGGCCGTCCGGGAAGCGGTTCCGCGCCTCGAAGCGGGTGCCCTTCTCCAACCAGGCGCCGTGGATGCACTCCGGGCTCCACTCGCCGTACCGGTCGATCGCGGTGATGCCGGACCAGACCTCGTGGATCGGCAGCTTGATCAGTACCTCGACGCCGGTGGTCGCGCCGGTCACTCCGTAGTCGTTCATGCTCGGTACGTCGTACGGACCTCAGCGGCCTCGACATTTACGCGTTCCGGGCGGCTGTACAGGTTCAGGTTGCCGTTGCGGATGAAGCCGGCCAGGGTCAGGCCGGACTCGGCGGCGAGGTCGATGGCGAGCGAACTGGGGGCGGAGACCGCGCCCAGGATCGGGATGCCGGCCATCACCGCCTTCTGCGCGAGCTCGAACGAGGTCCGGCCGGAGACGATCAGGATCAGGCCGCGGGCGGGGATCCGGCCGTTGAGCAGCGCCCAGCCGACGACCTTGTCGACGGCGTTGTGGCGGCCGACGTCCTCGCGGACGACGAGCAGCTCGCCGGTCGGCGTGAACAGACCGGCCGCGTGCAGGCCGCCGGTACGGTCGAAGACCTGCTGCCGGGCGCGGAGTGCGTCGGGGAGGGTTGCGAGTACGTCGTACCTGATGGTGACGTCGTCGGCGGCCGGAGAGTGGCGGGTCTTCGTACGGACCGCGTCGAGGGACGCCTTGCCGCAGACGCCGCACGACGAGGTCGTGTAGAAGTTGCGCTCGACGCCGGTGACGGGCGCGGGTACGCCGGGCGCGAGGCCGAGATCGAGGACGTTGTACGTGTTGCGGCCCTCGTCGTCGCGGGAGTCGCAGTACCGCGCGTCGCGGATGTCGTCGACGCTGCCGATCACGCCCTCGGTGTGCAGAAACCCGTGCGCGAGCTCGACGTCGTGGCCCGGCGTCCGCATCGTCACGGCCAGCGGCTTCCCGTCGACCCGCAGCTCGAGCGGCTCCTCCACCGCGATCGAGTCGGGCCGAGAGCGGCTGCCGGCCGGGGTGACCCGCACGACCGGCCGCCGCGCAATCAACCGCCCCACGGCCGGTCTCCGGGGTTGAGGGGGAGGAGGCGGGCGGCGATGGCTTCGGCGGGGCCGGGGGCCACTACGGCGAGGGCGTCGGCGGTAGCGGGGCCGCGGAGCATGGCGGCGCCGCCGTGGCCTACGGGTACGGCGCCTTGTGCGGTGAGGCGGACCGGGACGAGGCGGGTGCTGGTGGGGTGGCAGGGGATGCCGCCGGGGACTGCGATGTTGGTGAGCTGGGGGAGCGGGAGGCCGCGCATGCGGGTGATGGCTGCGACCCCGAGTGTCAGGAACGCGACGAGCGCGGCGAACGGGTTGCCGGGGAGGCCGATCACGAGGCGGCCGTCCGGTAGTTGTGCGAGCGCTTGTGGATGCCCGGGACGGCAGGCGACACCGTCGACGATCAGCTCGGCGCCGAGCGTCCTGAGCGCCGGCCGGAGGTGATCGGCCGGCCCCGAGGCGGAGGAGCCGGAGACGAGAATCAGGTCCGCCTGAGTCTCCCGCAGCGCGCTCACCAACTGATCCATCGAGTCCGGCAAATGCCGCACCGAGGATGCTGGTTCGGCGCCGGAGCGGGTGATTAGGCCGGGGAGCACGGGGCCGATGGCGTCGCGGACTCGGCCGGGGGTTGAGGGGCCTTGGCGGACCAGTTCGTCGCCGGTGATCAGGGCAGCGACCGTGGGTGGGGCGATGACGGTGAGGCGGTTCAGGCCGACGGTTGCCGCGAGGCCGAGGACCGCTGGGTCGATGACAACTCCGGCCGGCAGCAATTGGTCGCCAGGCCGGCATTCCTCGCCCGCGCGCCGGATGTGCCGCCCGTCCTCGGACGGTCCGTCCAACCGGTCGCCCTCGACGACAGCGTCTTCCGACCGCACCACGGTCGTCGCCCCGGCCGGCACCGCCGCACCGGTGACGATCCCGGTCGCCTGACCATCCGCCAACTCACCCGGATCCGCAGTCCCGGCCTTCACCTGCCCGACCACGCGCCACGGCCCAGCGCCACGTACGGCGTACCCGTCCATCGCCGCACGATCCACCGGCGGCACCGCAACCGGCGACACCAGCGGCGTGGCCAGCACGCATCCGTCAGCCTCGTCGAGCCCACGCCGTACGACCGCTCCCGGCCGCGCCACGGCATGCGCCAACGCACGAGCCACGTCCCACGCCACCACATCGCGCCGTGCCCGACGTTCAGCAGCTGTACGCCCAGGCCCGTCCACAGGCCCACCCTCTCCGACCCGCCCCCGCTTGTCGAACCGATCCCGCTCCTCGAACCGATCCCGCCTGTCGGGCTGGGTCATGCGGGGGCCTGGAGTTGCTGGGCGGCGAGGGCTGCGGCGGGGTCGAGGTCGGTGGCGCCGGACGCGACGTGCGCGATCAGCGCCTGCTTCATCCGGGGATCCCAAACGGTCTTCATGTGGTTGGCGATGGCGGTCGCGGCATCAGCGGGCGGACGGTGCGCGAACTGCGCCGCGATCTCGTTCGCCAGCCGCACGTACGGCGGTACGCCGCCACTCATCGATTGCCACCAGCAACGACAGGCTCCCGGGTGGCGTCGTCGGCAACCGACTCGGGGATCAGATCGACCTGCACCGCGGTGACCTTGTACTCGGGGCAGTTGGTCGCCCAGTCGGAGTTCTCCGTCGTGACGACGTTCGCGCCGCTCACCGGATGATGGAACGTCGTGTAGCAGACACCCACCGGCATCCGGTCCGAGATCGTGGCGCGCAGCTCGGTCCGCCCGACCCGGCTCGACAACGCGACCGTGTCGCCGTCGGTGATACCGCGCACCTCGGCGTCGTGCGGATGGATCTCCAGCACGTCCTCGGCATGCCACGCGACGTTCGCCGTACGCCGGGTCTGCGCCCCCACGTTGTACTGCGACAGGATCCGCCCGGTGGTCAGGATCAACGGGAACTTCCGCGTCGACCGCTCCGACGTCGGCACGTACACGGTCTCCATGAACCGTCCCTTGCCGCGGGTGAACTCGTCCTCGTGCATGATCGGCGTACCCGACGGGTGCTCGAGGTTGCACGGCCACTGGATCGACCCGAGCTCGTCGAGCTTGTCGAACGACACCCCCATGAACGTCGGCGTCGTCACCGCGATCTCGTCCATGATCTGCGCGGCCGAGTCGTAGTGCATCGGGTACCCCATCGCCTGCGCGATCTCGCAGATGATCTCCCACTCCTGCTTCCCGGTCCGCGGCGCCATGATCGGCCGCACCCGGTTGATCCGCCGCTCCGCGTTCGTGAACGTGCCGTCCTTCTCCAGGAACGATGTCCCCGGCAACAACACGTGCGCGAACTTCGCCGTCTCGTTGACGAACAGGTCCTGTACGACGAGCAACTCGAGCGCACCCAGTGCGGCGAACACGTGCTGCGTGTTCGGGTCGGACTGCGCGATGTCCTCGCCCTGGACGAACAGCGCCTTGAACGAGCCCTCGATGGCCGCGTCGAACATGTTCGGGATTCGCAGCCCGGGCTCGTCGAGGATCGGCGTACCCCACAACTTCTCGTAGATGTCGCGGACGTCCTCGTTCGACACGTGCCGGTACCCGGGCAGCTCGTGCGGGAACGAACCCATGTCGCACGAGCCCTGCACGTTGTTCTGCCCGCGCATCGGGTTCACCCCGACGCCCGCCCGGCCGATGTTGCCGGTCGCCATCGCGAGGTTCGCCATCCCCATCACCATCGTCGAGCCCTGGCTGTGCTCGGTGACGCCGAGACCGTAGTAGATCGCCGCGTTCCCGCCGGTCGCGTACAGCCGGGCGGCTTCCCGGATCTTCTCCGCCGGTACGCCGGAAATCCCGGAAACTGCTTCCGGGCTGTGTTCCGGCTGCGCGATGAACGTTTCCCACGCCTCGAAGTCCTCGCACCGGCTGTTCACGAACTCCCGGTCCACCAGGCCTTCCGTCACCACCACATGGGCGAGCGCGTTGATGATCGCGACGTTCGTGCCTGGGCTGAGTTCGAGGTGGTACGCCGCCTCGATGTGCGGCGACCGGACGAGGTCGATCCGCCGCGGGTCGATCACGATCAGCTGCGCGCCCTGCCGGATCCGCTGCTTCATCCGGGACGCGAACACCGGATGCGCGTCGGTCGGGTTCGACCCGATCACCAGGATCACGTCGGACTCGTCGACGGAACGGAAATCCTGTGTTCCGGCGGATTCCCCGAAGGTCTGCTTCAGCCCGTACCCGGTCGGCGAGTGGCAGACCCGCGCGCAGGTGTCGACGTTGTTGTTTCCGAAAACGGCGCGGACCATTTTCTGGACCGCGTAGACCTCCTCGTTGGTGGTCCGCGACGAGGTGATCGCGCCGATCGAGCCCTGCCCGTGCGCGGCCTGGATCTCCCGGAGCCGGGTCGCCGTGAACGAGATCGCCTCCTCCCAGGAAACTTTCCGCCACGGTTCCGAAAGCGTGTTCCGCACCATCGGTTCCAGCACCCGGTCCGGGTGCGAGGCGTACCCGAACGCGAACCGGCCCTTCACGCACGAGTGGCCTTCGTTCGCGCCGCCGTTCTTGTACGGCACCATCCGGACCAGTTCGTCACCCCGGAGCTCGGCCTTGAACGAGCACCCGACACCGCAGTACGCGCAGGTCGTCAGCACGGTCCGGGTCGGCATCCCGAGCTCGACGACCGACTTCTCCTGCAACGTCGCGGTCGGACAGGCCTGCACGCACGCGCCGCAGGACACACAGTCCGACTCGAAGAACGACACCCCGGCACCGGCCGCGACCTTGGAATCGAACCCACGCCCCTCGATCGTCAGCGCCAGCGTTCCCTGTACTTCGTCACACGCGCGGACGCACCGCGAGCACGCGATGCACTTGGACGCCTCGAAGTCGAAGTACGGGTTGGAGGAATCGGTCGGCAGGTCCATGTGGTTGGCCCCGGCCTCGACACCGGAGCCGTAGCGGACCTCGCGCAGCCCGGTGACGCCGGCCATGTCCTGCAGTTCGCAGTCACCGTTCGCCGAGCAGGTCAGGCAGTCGAGCGGGTGGTCGGAGATGTACAGCTCCATCACGCCGCGGCGCAGCTTCCCGAGCCGCTCGTTCTGCGTCCGGACCACCATCCCGTCCCGGCACGGCGTCGTACACGAGGCCGGCGTACCTTTCACGCCGTCGATCTCGACCACGCACAAGCGGCACGACCCGAACGCCTCCAGGTTGTCGGTCGCGCACAGCTTCGGTACGTCGACGCCCGCCTCCTTCGCCGCTCGCATCACCGACGTCCCCGGTGGAACCTGCACGGTCACCCCGTCGATGGTCAACGAGGTCGTGGCCGCACCGGCGCGGGCCGGCGTACCGAAGTCAGGTTCCTTGAGCAAGCTCATACGTGGAAGTCCTCTCCGAAATGGCGGACGGCACTGCGTACTGGCATCGGGGTGAGGCCGCCCATCGCGCAGAGCGAGCCGTCGGTCATGAGTTCACACAGGTCCTCGAGAACGACCAGATTCTTCGCGCGGTCGGTGCCGGACACGATCCGGTCGATGGTCTCGACGCCGCGGACCGCGCCGACCCGGCACGGCGTGCACTTGCCGCACGACTCGGCCGCGCAGAACTCGAACGCGAACCGCGCCATCGCCGCCATGTCCACGCTCTCGTCGAACACCACGATCCCGCCGTGCCCGACCATCGCGCCGGCCGCAGCGAACGCCTCGTAGTCCATCGGCAGGTCGAACTGCTCGACCGGCAGATAGGCGCCGAGCGGACCGCCGACCTGGACCGCGCGCACCGGCCGTCCCGACGACGTACCGCCGCCGAAGTCGTTCACCAGTTCGCCGAGCGTGATCCCGAACGCGGTCTCGACGATCCCGCCGTGGGCGACGTTCCCGCCGAGCTGGAAGACGCTCGTGCCGAGCGAGCGACCGGTGCCGTACGCCGCGTACTCGGCGGCTCCGTGCGCGAGGATCGTCGGGACCGTTGCCAACGACAACACGTTGTTGACGACGGTCGGGCGACCGAAAAGCCCTTCCAGGGCGGGGATCGGGGGCTTCGCGCGGACCATGCCGCGCTTGCCCTCCAGGCTTTCGAGCATCGAGGTCTCTTCGCCGCAGATGTACGCACCCGCGCCGACCCGGACGTGCAGGTCGAAGCCGAACCCTGAGCCGAGAATGTCCGGCCCCAACCAGCCCTCGTCACGTGCTCGCTCGATCGCGGCCTTGAGCGTCGCGACCGCGTCCGGGTACTCCGAGCGCAGGTAGACGTAGCCCTCCGCGGCGCCGACGGCGTACGCCGCGATCGTCATGCCCTCGATCAGGGTGAACGGGTCGCCCTCGATCAGCATCCGGTCCGCGTACGTGCCGGAGTCGCCCTCGTCCGCGTTGCAGCACACGAACTTGAGGTCCGCGTCGGCGCCAAGCACCGTCCGCCACTTGATCCCGGTCGGGAACCCGGCGCCACCACGTCCTCGCAGCCCCGAATCCACGACGGTCTCGACGACGTCGGCCGGCGGCATCGCTAGCGCTGCTAGCAATCCGCGCGTCCCGCCGTGCGCCACGTAGTCCGCGGTCGACAACGGATCGACCACGCCCACCCGCCGAAACGTCAACCGCTGCTGCCGCTTCATCCACGGCAACTCCTCCACCAGCCCGAGCGAGTCGCCGCCACCGGACAGCATCCCGGAGGCAATCAGCCCGTCCACGTCCTCCGGCGCAACCGGTCCGTACCCCACCCGCCCCGCAGCCGTCTCCACCTCCACCAACGGCTCCAACCACAACATCCCCCGAGATCCGGTGCGAACCACCTCAACCCCACCGACCGCGGCGATCCGCTCGGCAACCTCGTCCGCCCCGACGGAACAAGCGGCCGAGTCACGCGGTACGAACACGCGGGTGACGGGAACGCCGTCGGCTGGAAGGTCTGACGCGGGCGCCGGTGTTGTCATCGGGCCTCCCCGAGGAGCGCGTTCAGGCGGGTGGGGGTGACCCGTCCGTGCAGTTTGCCGGCGACCTGGACTGCTGGGCCGAGGGCGCAGTTGCCGAAGCAGTAGATCTCTTCGAGAGTGACGCGGCCGTCGTACGTCGTCTCGCCGAACCCACAGCCGATCGTGCGTTGCGCGTGCTCGGCGAGTTCGACCGCGCCGACCGAGCGGCACGCCTCCGCCTGGCAGATCGCGACGGTGGTGCGCCCGGCCGCCGTACGCCGGAAGTCCTTGTAGAACGTGACGACACCGTGCACCTCGGCGACCGCGAGGTTCAGTACGTCGGCGATCACCGCGACATCCGGCTGGTCGACGTACCCGAACTCCTCCTGCACCGCATGCAGGATCGGTATCAGCGCACCACGGAGACCGCGCAGTTCCTCCGCGATCTCACGCACTCGTTGGGCACGCCCGGGGACCGGGACGGGGGCGGCGGCCACGACCTCACTCGTCATGTATACAACATTCCGTCGCCAATGCGGCACGGTCAAAGCAATGCTGCCTATCAGCTGATAGACAGCACCTATCAGGTCAGCCTGTACGCCGGACCGTAGAGGGCGGTCGGGTCGTCGCTGGGTAATACGGTCATCCGCGCGCCACCGCCGTACGGATCAGGGTGTCGACGACCTCGGCGTACGGCATCCCGGCCGCGGCCCACATCCGCGGGAACTGCGACGCCGGCGTGAACCCGGGGAACGTGTTGATCTCGTTGACGACCGGCTCACCGTCGCGCGGTACGAAGAAGTCCACCCGGGCCAGCCCCTCGCAGCCGAGCACCTCGAACACGTCGATCGCCGTACGTCGCAGTCGCACCGCGAGCTCGGGATCGATGCGGGCCGGTACGACGAACCGCGTGGCGCTGCTGTCGTAGTTCGCGGTCGCGTTGAAGAACGGCTGCTCCGGATCCGCATGGATCTCCAGCGCCGGCGCGGTCTCCACCCGCCCGTCCGGGAACTCCAGCACCGCGAGGTCGATCTCGCGACCCACCATCTCGCGCTCCACCAGGACCTGCGGACCGAACGCTGCGGCTTCGGCGATCGCGGCCAGCAGCGTCGGCAGGTTCGTCGCGCGGGTCACGCCGAGACTCGAGCCGCCGGTCGCCGGCTTCACGAACAGCGGGAAGTCCAGGCCGGCCGCCTTCAGCTTCTGCAGCGCCGCTTCGGTGTCGGTCAGCTCGGCGCCGCGCAGCGTGACACCCGGCGTCACCGGAATCCCATGCGCCTTCAGGACCGCCTTGGTCAGGCGCTTGTCCAGTCCGACCGCGCTGGCGGCGATCCCGCTGCCGACGTACGGGACGTGCAGCTGTTCGAGGAAACCTTGCAGGCTGCCGTCCTCGCCGTGCAACGCCGGGATCGTGACATCGCACGCCTGCAGGAGCTCGATCGCTTCGTGCTGCCCGTCCAGCCAGTTGCCCTCGGCATCGATCACCAGCGGGATCGCCATGTGGCCGAGCAGTTCGACGGCCTTGACGATCCCCTTGCCACTGGCCAGCGAGACGTCCCGCTCCGGACCCGCCCCACCCATCACGACCCCGACCTTCATCGGTTCCGGCAGTCCGGTGATCCCACGTGTTGCCGGGCGGTGGCGGGACTGAGCCAGGGTCATACCCGTCATTGTTGTTTCTGGCAATGATCGGGATCATCGGAGTGCGGACGGATGTCTGTCTACGACCCTGGTATGACGGACCTCCTCCACAAGAATGAGCGATACTGGAGCGGTGCAAGCCACCGATCATCTGCAGGCGTCGTTGCAGGCCGCGATCGCGCTGGCCAACTCCTTCGGATCCACCGAGCGGCAGGGTCGCCCCGCGGTTCCCCCGGACGCCGCGGCGGTCGACGCCGTACTGCGGCTGACCACCAACCGCCCGCCCGCCGTCGACCCCACCGACTACGCCGCCGGCGGGAAAACGTTGTACGACGCCCTCGGCAGTCTCCCCGACGTCGATCGGGCCGTCGAACGGGTGAACGCGCTGCTCAGGGAAACCAAGGCCGCGCCGCAGTTGACCCGCGACGGGGGAGCGCCGTGGCACCTGCACTTCGGCAGTCCCGACGACGCGAACGGCTGGCTTGCCGAATTCGCCACCGCGGTGGCGATGCTGCTCGGGAGCGACGAGGCGGAGCGCCTCCACCGGTGCGAGGCTGACCGTTGTGACGACCTGTTCCTGGATGCGACGCGGAACGGAAACCAGCGTTTCTGCTCAACCGCCTGCCAGAACCGCGCCAAGGTCGCCGCTCACCGGGCGCGAGTCCGGAACGCCTGACGCCGTCACCATCGTGGCCTCCGCCGACCAACCGAGCTTGCGGTAAAGGTGGAAGCCGTCGGCCGTGGCCATCAACAGCCCGGTCCGGGCGCCACGCTCGAGCGCTCGTCCGGCCAGCGCTCCCATCACCACGCTGCCGAGTCCCCGTCGCCGGTACGCCGGATCGGTCTGGATGTCGTGCATGACGGCGTCGTCGCCGACGATCGCCACCATGCCATGCGCCGCGACCGCGCCGTCCACAAGGACTTTCACGTACTCCAGCGGGCCGTCGGTCTCGGTCTCGGCCGTCGCGCGCGGGTGCGCGAGCAGGTCGATCGACATCAGCGTCTTCTGCTCTTCGAACGGCTGGGTCCCGGCAGCGGCCAGCCGGCGGGCGATCTCCGCGCCGTGCTGTGTGGTGACGGTCAGCCAGGTGTCCGCGGGCAGGTTCCGGGCGAGCCGGTCCACGGTCGCCGGGTCGTCGGTGCGGGTGAACAGTTCGCGGTCGCGTCCGGGGAGTCCCAGTACGGCGGCGTACGCGTCGTCGTACTCGATCACCGGCGCCAGGCCGCGGCACAGCCGCCAGCCTTCCAGCCATCGCCTCATCATGCCGACTAGTGTAACTGTCTATTAAGAAATAGCCAGTTACTCGATTCCGAGAACGAAGGTTTGGATGGCGACCACGGCGGCGCCGCGGGCCCACTCGCTGAAGTCGGCGGGCTGGAGGACCATCGACAGTTCGGCGGCGGACGGGTGCCGGTTGGCGTGCAGGCCGGCCAGCAGTTCGTCATGCGCTACCTCGGCCAGCCGGACGCCTTCGCCGCCGAGAACGACCAGCTCAGGCATGGTGAAGTTCGCGGACGCCGCGATCAGCTTGCCCAGTGCGCGACCGGCCCGGCCCACGATCTCGCGCGCCGCGGGATCGCCTTTCGCCGCGAGATCGAGCGCTTCGTCGTACCCGACCTCCCGGCCGAGCGCCGCGCCGACCTGGCTCGTGACGGCGCTGACCGTCAGCAGGCTGAGCGCGCAGCCGCGGTGGCCGCGGTCGCAGCGCGGACCGTCGTGAAGCAACGGGTGGTGGCCGACCAGGCCGAGCGTGACGTCCGGACTGTCGACGACCCGGTTGTGGAGGACGAGCCCGTACCCGACGCCGGCGCCGATCGTGATCAGCACGAAGCGGTCCGAGTTCCGGCCGGCGCCGAACCAGTGGGTGGCTTCGACGAGCGAGGTCAGGTCGTTCGCGATCACGATCGGGACGTTCGTGTGCGCGGCGAGGAGTTCGCCGAACGGTACGTCGACCCAGTTCAGGTACTGCGCCAGGCGGACCTCGGTACGATCCGCGACCCGGCCGCCGAGCGAGACGCCCAGGCCGCTGATCGGCGTACGGCCTGGCACCTGGATCGCCAGTTCGTCGGTGAGCTCGAGCACCAGATCGGCGACGGCGGACGGTGTCGGGTCGGTGATCGGGCGCTCGACGCTCGCGAGCACGTCCGCGCGCAGCGTCGTGAGTACGCCGATCGCGGAGTCGCCGGTGAGCTTGATGCCGACGAAGTGGTGGGCGTTCGCGTCCAGGTCGAGCGGCTGCGAAGGCCGGCCGACGCGGGCGTCCGTGGGACCGCCCTCGACCTCGACCAGCAGGCCGGACTCGACCATCGGTTTCGTCAACCGGGTCAGGCTGCCGGGCGACAAGCCGACCCGGCGCGACAATTCGGCGCGCGACAGCGGCCCGTCCAGCAGGATCTCCAACGCCACCTGTCGCGAAGGCCCCGCCAACGGCCGCCACTCACCCATTCCGTCAGACTAGCCTGGGCTTGCGGGAGTGTTTGAGGACGCCGGGACGTGACCCGGTCCGCGGTACTGGCCGCACAAATCCCGGCGTCAGGCTCATCCGCAGTATGCAACGGATTGTGGCCGGCGGCGCCGGGACAACGGTGTCAGATTCTCCTCAGTGCGGGAGCTTGCGCGTATCGATGAGTTGCTGAGCGACGTCGCGCAGTTTGGTGTTGGTGTCCTGCGAGTACCGCTTGAGGATCGCGAACGCGCGGTCACCGTCCACGTCGAAGCGTTCCATCAGGATGCCCATCGCCTGACCGACCAGCTTCCGCGCGTCGACGGCCTCCGCCATCGTCTCCTCGTGCCGCGCGGACGCCACCGCCACGGACGCGTGCCGCGCGAGGATATGGGCGATCGCATCGTCGTCGGTGGTGAACGCCTCCGGCTCCGAGCTGTACAGCCCGAGCACGCCGACCGTACGTCGCGGCGCGTCACCGGTCGCCAACGGTACGTCGAGAACGCTGCGGATCCCGAGCGCGGCGACCTTCGTACTCCACTCGGGCCAGCGCTCGTCGGAGGTCGTGTCGCGGATCAGGACCGTCGTGCGGTCGCGGAGTGCCGTGATGAGCGGGCCGGTCTCCGCAGCGATCTGCAGCTCGTAGATGTCGGTGACGACCTGATCCGTGACGGCGGCGATCTCCGCCTGCGAACCACGCGTGTAGAGAGCCACGCCGGCGTACGTGCAGTTCACAGCCTGCAAGGCGAACTGCACCACAGCATCAATCGTTTCCTCGACACCAGGCGCATCGTGTAACTCGATCGCCAGCCGGGCAAACGTATCCGCCGAATGGGCAAGCTCAGGCTCAGTCACTGGAATCTCCAGGGCATGGTCACGCAGTAGGGCAAGGCAATAATGCAGCCCAACCGCCCCCCAGCGTTAGCCGCAACCCAAACCCACCACTTCCCGCCCCCAGCCCACCCCGCATCACCCCATTTCGACCGCCCCGTACGGCCTCTGCTGTGCATCCCTTGACACTTAGAGTTACCGGTGAACTACGTTCGTGGGGTCGTTCCGAGCCTGATTGGGGGTCGAGTTGTCCGAGCTTCGGGGTCGTCGCGATGGCGACGACAACGCTGCCGACGCAGACCGTACGGCGGACTCGACCGGCGATGACGTGATCGAGCACCCCGACCGGGATCGCCCGGACCCGACTACCGATCCGCCAGCTGACCCGCGCGAAAAACTCAACCGCTACCTCGACGACCTGTACTGGCCCGGCTACGCGACCCAGCCACCGCCCGAGGACACCCCGCCCGCCACCCAACCGCGGCTCCCCGAGGAACCCGCGCCAACAGACGCCGGCCCGCAGGAAGCCCCCTTCGCGTCGTACCCACCAGCCCTCCAGGCCCACCTCCACCACGACGACACCCTCGCCCGCCTCCAATACCTGAGCCCCCCGCCACCCGACTCCCCGAACAACCCCCACCCCAACGCCCCCGAACCCCCTGCCGCCACACCCGCAGACCAACCACCCCCTGCCCAAGACCAACAAGCCCCCACCCCAAACCACGCCCCCGACCACCCCACCGCCGAGCCGGCCGACCAGCCCACCGACCAAGCGGGTGGCGAACCCGTCGACCAACCCGTCGACCAACCCGTCGACCAACCCGGTGATGTTGCCTCTGGTAGCACGGGCGGCGCTGACCAGACTGTGCAGGCGGATCCGACAGCGACGACCGAGGCGGACCCGGATCTCGAGCCGGCACCAGCACCAAATGAGGACGGCGCTGACGCAGATGTAGTCCAGAACCCGAGCGACACCGACCGATCCGAGCCGGCCGAATCCCGCTACACCGATCTGGTCGCCGAACG
The DNA here is from genome assembly GCA_963822475.1 of uncultured Actinomycetota bacterium. GTDB lineage: Bacteria > Actinomycetota > Actinomycetes > Propionibacteriales > Kribbellaceae > Kribbella. The sequence goes on along the minus strand of CAWGHT010000003.1, from coordinate 49,879 downwards.
CGACAAAGCCTGGGATCCCGCCGAAGCAGCACTCCCACCCGGCGCACTTCCCGAATCCACAAAGACCCTCACCCAAGAAGTCATCGACGCCCTACACCCCGACGTACGACGGATCCTGGAGTACGACGGCGGCGCCGAATACATCACCGCCAACAAAGACCAACGCCCCTGGCTGGAACCGGCCTCCGACGCCTCACCCCAGGTCCAACGCCTCTTCACCGCCATAGACCAAGGAACCGGCCACGCCCACATCCGCCACGGCCCCATGGGCAACGACCAGCTCTAGCCAACCGAGTAGCCCACCTAGAAGACCCAGCCCAAACCGATCCCGAAAAACGCAGCCGGGGTGTGGACGGGTTCGACGAGGGCAAGTTGCACTACTGCGCCCAAGAATCCACGAGAATCCATGACGTCGAAGCGTTCGTTGCCGCCTTCGCGGGCGCAGTGAAACATCCTGACGTCCGCCAGGTACTCGATACCGAGTGGGATGAAGACACGGCGCCGCGTCCGGTCGCGATTCCGATCGCCGATGTTCTCGGAACCGACGGTCACGAATCGTGCTCGGGCTACCGTCTGGTGGGTGAATGGCCGGACGCCAAGAAGCTGCGCAAGCAATGGGTTCAAGCCCACGCCGCAGGGCAGGACCTTGCCGTTCATCCCGAACCGGCGGCCGAGCGTATACCGACATTTGAAGGCGGGAAGATCATCGTGGCGTTCCGGAACAACGCCGCTGAGAGGTGCTATGAAATCACGACGCTGTACCCCAAGCCGCCCGAGCAACTGCCACCCGACACAGCAACCTAGAGGAGGCGTCAATGACGGGCACTGATATGTATTGGCTGGACGACAAAAGCGTTCCGTTCGCAACGTTCCTTGGGGTGTTGCAGGCGTACTATCACCCCGAAGTCCGCAATGACAACTTCGCGATGATGGGTCGTCGGGCGCAGCGGAACCGGCCGGACGATGTTGAAATGGCGACGTTCAAGAAGGAATTTGTCCAGTTGCTGCAAGGGCACCGTGAAGGCTTACTTCCCGGAGCGATCGACGTCGCGGCCGCGTACGACGACTGGGACACCGACGACGAGTTTCTCGCTTGGCTGTGGCAAGAGCTCTATCCGAACGAGCCAATGCCGACGCCGTCCTCGGACTCATCTGAATGATGTTGCTGCTGTCCGCTCCGAGGAGGTCGGACGACAGGTACGACGGGCCTTCATCGCTCGTGACGTCAGGCGGCCCGGAGTGGTTCGGTGTCGCTCGGGCGGTGCAGTTCGCGAGACCACGGGGTGGTCGTATGGCGGCGCTAGCCGCACGTTGAGCGGCGCTAAGCCGCGCGCAGATGGGTGGGTGGGAGCGGGGCGTAGCGCGGCGACGGAGGAGCCGTGCGTAGCGCCGCGTGGGATGACTGCAGTTCTCGTCGCAGCGCCGATTACAGTTGCGGCATGGCGGAGTTGGTCGGTCTTTTGAGTGGGCGGACTGACTGGCGGCGGGGGTTTGCGGCGCCGATGCGGTCGTTCTTGCGGACCGAGGCTGGTAGTTCGGGGGTGCTCGCGGCCGCGATCGTGCTGGCGTTGGTGTGGGCGAACGTGTCGCCGGGGACGTACGGCGAGGTGTGGCGGACCGACCTGTCGATCGGGCTCGGGCACGACGTACTCAGTCTGGATCTGCAGGAGTGGATCAACAGCGGGCTGATGACGCTGTTCTTCCTGGTCGTGGGGCTGGAGGCGCGGCGCGAGTTCGATCTCGGGGATCTGCGGGATCGCAGCCGGTTCGTGCTGCCGATGCTGGCCGGGATCGCGGGGATGGTCGCGCCGGTGCTGATCTACCTGGCGTTCAACGCCGGCGGTCCGGGGTCGCACGGCTGGGGTGTCGCGATGTCGACCGACACCGCGCTCGCGCTCGGCCTGCTGGCGTTGGTCGGCCGTGGTGTGCCGGATCGGGTACGGGTGTTCCTGCTGACGGTGTTCGTGGTCGACGACCTGCTCGCGCTGGTGGTGATCGCGGTCGTCTACAGCGAGGACATCAGGGTGATGCCGCTCGTGCTGGCGATCGTCGCGTTCGCGGTCGTGCTGGTGCTGGCACTGTTCCGTGTCCGCAAACCGTGGGTGTACGTGATCCTCGGCGTACTCGTGTGGGCCGCCCTCCTGAAGAGCGGCGTGGACCCGGTCGTCGCCGGTCTCGCGATCGGGCTGACGGCGCCGGCGTACTCGCCCGGTCGTGAGGAGCTCGAGGAGGCGACCGGTCGGTTCCGGTTGTTCCGTGAGCAACCGACGCCGGAGCTGGCGCGGTCCGCGACCGTCGGCCTGACCACGACGATCTCGCCGAACGAACGCCTGCAGTACCTGTACCACCCGTGGACGAGCTACCTGATCGTCCCGCTCTTCGGGCTCGCCAACGCCGGTGTCACGATCGACGCGGCGTTCCTCGGGCAGGCGTTCACCTCGCCGATCACGCTCGGCATCCTGCTCGGGTACGTCGTCGGCAAGCCGCTCGCGGTGACGGTGGTGTCCTGGTTGCTCGAGCGCTTGAGCGGCGGGCGGATCCGGCCGGGGGTCGGCTGGGCCGCGGTCGTCGGCAGCGGGACGATCGCCGGCATCGGGTTCACGGTGTCGTTGCTGATCGCAACGATCGCGTTCGACGGACCGCAGCTGGCCGAGGCGAAGGTCGGGCTGCTGTCCGCGGTGATCGTCGCGTCGGCGCTGACCTGGGCGGTGTTCCGCGCGGCCAAGCTGCTGTCTCCGCCGAAGAAGGCGCTGGCGATGCTCGGCAACGCGGAGCAGTTGGTCGACCTGACCGACCCGGTCGATCCCGAGCGGGACCACATCCGCGGCCCGGAGACCGCGTCGGTGACGCTGGTCGAGTACGGCGACTTCGAGTGCCCGTACTGCGGGATCGCCGAGCCGATCGTCCGGGATCTGCTGCAGGACGACGACCTGCGGTACGTGTGGCGGCACCTGCCGCTGTCCGACGTACACCCGCGCGCGCAGATCGCGGCCGAGGTGGCGGAGGCGGCGTCCGCGCAGGGGGCGTTCTGGGAGATGCACGACCTGCTGCTCGCGAACCAGGACAACCTCCAGCCGAAGGACCTGATCGGGTACGCGGAACAGCTCGGTCTGGACACAGATCGGTTGCACGACGACGTGAAGCGGCACGTGGCGGCGGCGCGGGTCGCGCTGGATGTGGAGTCGGCGGACACGAGTGGCGTCTCGGGTACGCCGACGTTCTTCGTGAACGGCCAGCGGCACTACGGGGCGTACGACGTGGAGACGCTGAAGCAGGCGATCAAGGTGGCGCGGGCGCGGGCGAAGATCAGCACCCGGCAGAGCTGAATCCGTGGCGGAAACTTGATGTACTACGTCGTTTCTGCCACTTCCGCCGTACTGCCGAGATAGCCGACGCTGGTGGCTCCCCGATCAAGGAGGCATCACATGACGACCTCGGCCGTACTGCAGACCCCGGCTGCCGGGCGGGACGCCGCCGTCGCACATTTCGCCGGCCGGCTCTCGTTCGAGGTCGACGCGGCCGATGTCGCCGCCGACATCGGCGCCGGCGCGACCGGCTGGGTGCTGATCGACAGCCGGAGCCAGGAGAGCTGGGACCAGGGGCATGTGCCGGGTTCGGTGCACCTGCCGCACCGCGAGATCGCGGCGCGCGCGGCGGACGTCGTACCGGACGGAGTGACGGTCGTGACGTACTGCTGGGGGCCGGGTTGCAACGGTGCAACGCGGGCGGCGCTCGCGTTCGCGCAGCTCGGGTATCCGGTCAAGGAGATGATCGGCGGGTTCGAGTACTGGGTGCGTGAAGGCGGTCCGATCGAGACCGCGGACGGGATCGAGCGCCGGGAATCCGACCCGCTCACGGCGCCTCGCGGTGTCGCCTGCGCGTGCTGAAACCCCTGTGGAGGTTGAGTTTTACAGAGATTGAACTCGCCGTGGCGATACGCTGACTCTCTGTGCGTTACCCTCGTAATGAACGTGTGCCCCGCGTCGCGAGGAGACAGTGTGACCGATCAGCCGATGTATGGCGGTGGGCTGATCGCGCACGGGATCGACTCCACGCGCCCGAGCGTCGCTCGCGTCTACGACTACGCCCTCGGCGGCAAGGACAACTACGAGTCCGACCGTGAGCTGTACCGGCAGATCATGAAGATCGCGCCGGAGACGCCCTTGTGGGCGCGGGCGAACCGGCGCTGGCTCCGCCAGGCGGTCACCTGGCTGGCCGAGGAGGCCGGCGTACGGCGGTTCATCGACGCGGGCTCCGGCTTGCCGACCGTCGAGAACACGCACCAGATCGCCCAGAAGGTGAGCGCGGACGCCTCGGTGCTGTACATCGACAACGACCCGTCCGTGGTTGCCCATGGGCGTGCGCTGCTGCTGGACAACGACCGGACGCAGTTCACCGCGGCGGACCTCACCAGGCCTGAGGAGGTGCTGGCGGACCCGGCGGTCGCGGGGATGCTGGCCGACGGTCAGCCGGTCGCGCTGGTGATGGCGCTGATGCTGCACCACATCGCCGACTACGAGGAGACGCTGGAGATCGCCGGCAAGTACGTCGACGCGCTGCCGCCGGGCTCCTATCTGGCGATCACGCACGCCTGTAACCCCGGCGACAGCGGTCCGGTCGACGTGCTCGTGACCGAGCTCCTCGAGAAGGTCAAGGGCGCGTTCCCGACCTTGGCGTTCCGTTCGGTCGAGCAGATCTCGTCGCTGTTCCACGGGCTGGAGATCCTCGAGCCGGGTGTCGTCCGGCTGGCCGACTGGCATGTTCCGGGCGGCCGCGTCGAGGAGGACCCGCAGGTCGATATCCGCGACGCCATCTACGGCGGCGTCGCGCACAAGGCTTAGAGGCCCGCCAGGTAGTCGGCGTTGCCGCGGATCGCGGCCTCGTAGCGCTTGATCTCGGCGGAGTCGACCTTGTCGGCGATCACCAGCAGGAGCGTGGCGAGCGCCTTGTCCTTCATCCCGGCGGCGTGCAGCGTCAGCGCCTTGAAGACCCGGAGCGAGTCCGACTCGGGGAACTCCGCGCAGGCGCCCTTGAACACCGCGAGCGACTCGTCGAAGCGGTCGAGGTTACGCAGCGTGCTGCCGTACTGCAGCAGGCACTTGCGGCGCGTCTCCCCGGTCAGCCCGGGCAGCGCGCGCTCGTAGTACCTGACGGCCCTCTCCTCGTCACCGGCGGTGTCGTACGACCCGCCGACCTCGTACAACACGTAAGGGTTGTCCGGGTGCTCGGTCAGCAGCTTCTCGAAGAAGGCGATGGTCGGCCCCATGTTCGCCCGGTCGCGTCGCGCGAATGCCTCGTCGATCGTCGCGGCCAGTTCCGGTGTCAGTTCAGTCGTCACAGTTCCATCATGCCGCGCCGGTCCGCCGGGTCTGCCACGGCCATGACCCGGAGATCTCCACTTCGAGCGCGAAACTGAGCACGGTCCGGATCACCACGATCAGGCCAAGCACCAGCACGCTCTGGACAGACGTCTCGACGATGATCGTCCGGATGATGTCCCCGACGATCAGGATCTCCAGCCCGAGCAGGATCACCCGCCCCAGATTCACCCGCAGTTGCTGGTAGCTCCCGGTGCCCTTGCGGACGACGTCGTAGCAGTACCGCACCAGGACGACGGCGAGTCCGATCGCCATGATGACCACGCCGGCGCCCTCGATCGTCCGGGCGACGTCCGCGAAGACCTGCTCGAAGTCCATTCCTCAGAGTTTAGAGGGCGTCAGGCAGCGGACTCGCTGTTCGGCTCGCCGGGCCGGATGTTCTGGTTCAGGTGGAACACGTTGGCCGGGTCGTACTCCGTCTTCAGCGCCACCAGCCGCTCCAGCGTCGCGGGCGGGAACGCGCGGTTGATCGGGTCGTCGTTCAGCGTGTTCACGTACGTCCCGCTCGCGTACGGCGCGACCGTCGCGGCGTACCCGCGCAGTCGACCGATCCGCTCCTCGTCCTCGGCCGGGTCCTCCCACCGGGTCGCGGTGACGAACTCGAACAGCGTGTCCCGGTGACTGAATGCAGCGTTTTCCGTGGGTACGTCGGCAATCGCCCCGCCGTACGCCTGCAGACTCGCCGACACCCCCGGGTTGTCCAGCAGCGCGCGGATCGCCTCGTCGGGCAGCGACTTGAAGTAGTGGCCCTTCCAGTACCGCCGAAAACGGTGTCCTTGGACGTTGTCGTCCCGCGTCTGCAGCTTCAGGTACGTCGTTTCCTCGACCATCTCGTCACTCACCGGCCCGAGCGCGCGGAACGCCGTCAGCAGGTCGTACCCACCCTCGCCGACCCACACGTACCCGAGCGTCACCGAGTCCCCCGTGATGTTGGCGGTGAACGTGGCCTCTCGCGGCGCGTCGGCGTTCAGCTCCCGCCACCCGCGCAGTACGTCGAACCCCGCCGATACCGGATAGCTGATCTCGACGATCAGCGCCCGCGTCCCCACCTGGTGCAGCCGGAACTCGAACGACGTGACGATTCCGAAGTTTCCGCCGCCCCCACGCAGCCCCCAGAACAGCTCGGGGTTCTCGTCCGCACTCGCCCGTACGACGTCACCGTCAGCCGTCACGACCTCGTACGAGACGACGTTGTCGCAGGACAGCCCGAACCGCCGCGCCAGCCAACCCATCCCGCCGCCGAGCGTGAGCCCGCCGACCCCGGTGTGCGAGACGTTCCCGGCCGTCGTCGCCAGCCCGTACTCCTGTGCCGCCTTGTCCAGCTCACCCAGCAGCGCCCCACCCTGTACCCAGGCCAGCTTGGCCGCAGGATCCACGCGGACCGCGCTCATCGGCGTCAGGTCGATCATCAGCCCGCCCTCGGGGACGGCGAGACCGGCGATGTTGTGCCCGCCGCAGCGGACCGCGATCTCCAGCCCGGCCGCGCGCCCGAACCGAACCGCCTCGGCGACGTCCTCGGTCGAAGCACACCGGGCGACCACGGCGGGCCGGCGGTCGATCATCGCGTTCCAGACGGTGCGCGCGTCGTCGTACCCGGCGTCTCCGGTGCGCAGAAACAAAGTCATCGCTGTCAGCTCCCTGATGTTTTGGTCGTGTCCACAACCCTGACAGTGGAGCGGTCCGTCGATAAGGTCCAGTTCTGTGAGCCGAATGAGGACCAGTTCCGGAGCCGGTGAGCTCCTGGTCGAACTGCAGCGCGACAGCGGCGTCCCGCTGCACCAGCAGCTCGAGAGCGGAATCCGGACCAGGATCCGCGCCGGACTGCTGCGCGCCGAGACCGTGATGCCGTCGACGCGCGCCCTCGCACAGGACCTCGGCCTGTCCCGCGGCGTGGTCGTCGAGGCGTATCAGCAGCTCGTCGCGGAGGGGTACCTGATCAGCCGCGCCGGCGGGTACACGCAGGTCGCCGACATCGCCGTGGTCGAGGCCTCGACCAAGGCGCACGCCGCGAGTGGTCCGCCGCGGATCGACTTCCGTTACAGCCGCCCGGACGTCTCCGAGTTCCCCCGCGCCGCGTGGCTCCGATCGGTACGGCGAGTGCTCAACGAGACGCCGTACCGCAGCCTGGCCTACATCGACGGCCGCGGCACGATCGAACTCCGCACGGCGCTGTCCGACTATCTCAACCGAGTCCGCGGTACGGCGGCGCGCCCGGAGAACATGCTGATCTGCAACGGGTTCGCGCAGGGCTCGCGGCTACTGCTGCAGGTGCTGGCCGCGCACGGACGTCGGCGGCTCGCGGTCGAGGACCCGTCCGACAACGACCTGCGGGACGTCGCGCGGGCGGCCGGGCTCGAGGTGGTCGGCGTACCGATGCTGGAGACGGGCATCGACGTCAACGCGTTGGAGCGGTCGGGTGCGGACGTCGTACTCGTGACGGCGGCGCATCAGTTCCCCACCGGAGCGGTCGCGTCGGCGGAAACCCGGGCGGCGCTGGTCGCGTGGGGCGGGTTGGTGATCGAGGACGACTACGACGCGGAGTACCGCTACGACCGGGAGCCGATCGGCGCGATGCAGGGGCTCGCGCCCGATCGCGTCGCGTACGCCGGGACCGCGAGCAAGACGCTGGCGCCCGGGTTGCGGCTGGGGTGGCTGATCCTGCCGACGTGGCTGGTCGAGCCGATGGCGCAGGCGAAGCTGATGGACGATCGCGGGTCGCCGGTGTTCGACCAGTTGGCGTTCGCGGACTTCGTGGCGCGGGGCGAGTTCGACCGGCACCTGCGGCGGATGCGGCCGCGGTACCGGACGCTGCGCGACACGCTGGTCGAACGGCTGGCGGCGCGGCTCCCGGAGCTCGAGCCGGTCGGCATCTCGGCCGGACTGCACGTGATGACGTGGCTGCCGCCCGACCTCAACGAGGACGCGTTGCGCGACGCGGCGCTGCAGCGAGGGCTCGGCGTGTACGGGCTGGCGCCGTACTGGGTGTCGGGAGAAGGGCCCGCCGGGCTGGTGTTCGGGTACGGGTCGCTCTCCCAGAAGGAAGTTGTCGAGGGCATCGAGTTGCTCGCGGACGTGGTCGCGACCGTCCGCCAGCGATGAATAACTATCCATTTGATTGCATTTCGATCCGAGCGGTTCTACTCTTGGTGGAGTGATCGCCACAGCTAGCATCGACGCCCTCATGAACCAAGGCTGGCCCGCCGCGGACAGCACCGAGCTGGACGGCTGGCTGGTACGCCGCAGCGCAGGCGTCACGATGAGAGCCAACTCCGTCCTGCCCGCGAGTGCACCGTTCGACCTCGACAGGGCCTTGGAATACGTGGAAAACCTGTACGCCTCGCATCGGATCGCGCCGTCCTTCCAGGTGGGTCCGGCGGCCCAGCCCGACGGCCTCGACGAGTACTTGGCGGCCCGCGGGTACGAGGTTCGTACTCCGACCCTGGTGATGTGCGCCGAGATCGCGGACGTGCTCGCGAAGCTGTCCGAGCCGACGAGCGCCGTGAATATTTCCTCGGCCCCCGACGACGCCTGGATGGACTTGTGGTGGGCGGTCGACGGCCACGGCGGATCTGCCGCGCAGCCCGTTGCCCGGCAGATTCTCAACCGCGGTCGCGCGCTGTACGCCACGATCTCGTCCGGCCGGCAGACCCAGGCCGTCGGCCGCCTCGCTCTGGTCGACGACTGGGCCGGCATCTACTGCCTCGCTGTCGATCCGGCCCACCGCCGCCAGGGCCTCGCCCAGGCAGTCATCCACGGCTTGTTGCAGAAGGCAACAACCCTCGGCGCCAACCACGTCTGGCTCCAGGTGGTCGAGGCCAACACGCCGGCCCGGACCTTGTACGAGAACCTCGGTTTCCAGACCGTCTCGCGCTACCACTACCGCGTCCGCACTCTGCTGTGAGCGAACGCCTTCGGCCATCGACCGGTGATCGGAGAGACTGGAGCGTGCTGACTCTCGCGGATCACCGGACCGGCCTGCTGCAACGCGGCACGATTGGGCCGCCGGTGGTGCTGCTGCACTCGCTCGGCCTCGACAAGTACATGTGGGAACCGATCGTCGATGAGCTCGCGGTCGGTCGTCGAGTGTTCGCGTACGACCTCCGCGGTCACGGCGAGGCGGCCGGTTCACCTCGCCCGTTCACGCTGCACGACACCGCGCGGGACTTGATCGCCGTACTCGACGAGCTCGAGCTGGTCACCGCACACGTCGTCGGGCTTTCGTACGGCGGTGCGATCGCCCAGACAGCAGCGATCGAGTCGCCCGGCCGGTTCGCGTCGATGTCCCTGCTGGCGACGACCGACCGGGCGTTCCCCGAGGTCTTCGAGCAGCGCGCCGTGTCGGCGGAGTCCGGCGGTATGCGTGCCCAGGTGGACGAGACGTTGACCCGGTGGTTCACGCCTGCAGCCCGCGCGGACAACACGGCCGGCGTGCAGTACGCGCGCGACTGCGTGCTCGCGATGGATCCGGCCGACTGGGCGGCGGCGTGGCGGTCGATGAAGGAACTGGATGCCCAGGGCAAGCTTGCCCACTTCCCGGCACCGGTGCTGGTGGCTGCCGGCGGAGCTGACGTGTCCGGCCCGACCGCTGTACTGCGGCAGCTCGCGGACGGGATCGCCGGTGCGAGCTTCCGTGAGCTGCCCGGCGTACCGCATATGCAGACTCTGGAACATCCGGAGGAACTGACCGCTGTTCTTGACGAGTTCCTGCCTAGAGCGTGACCTGCTGCAGGTGATCGAGTACGACGAACTCGGCGCCGGTCTTCTCGACGGACGTGCGGAGCGGGGTCAGGTCGGTCCACGGGATGCCGGGGTCGTCGAGGGGCTTGTCGAAGTCGTCCCAGTGCGTGGCGATCACCTTCCGGACCGGCTTGATCGTCTGCAGCAGGCGATCGGTGATGCCCGGCTCGCCGCCCGGAGCGGCCAGTACGACGTCGACCTGGAGACCGCGCAGTGCGTTCGGGTCGAAGTTCGCCGTACTGAGGCTGAGGATGCGCAGGCCGCCGATCGTGATCACGAACGCGAGCGTGCCGCCCTCGACCAGGTCCTCGATCACGCGCGGGCGCGGCGGGACGGCGTACCGGTAGCCCGGGTACGCGTACGTGTGCCGCTTGCCGCCGCAGGAGTGCAGCGACGGGAACACCTCGATCGTGAAGCCCTCGAACGGCAGGTACTCGCCGCCGCGGACCGGTGACAGCAGGTCGTTCGGCGTCTTCATCGCGCGCAGCATGTTCGCGTGCGTCTCGGTGCAGAGCACGGTGGCCTGCGTCTTCTTCGCGACGTACGGTACGTCGGCCATGTGGTCGTAGTGGCCGTGGTGGACCAGGATCGCGTCGGCGGTGCTCAGGTGCCGGTCGATCACGTCGGGCTTGATCACCAGCTTCGTCTTCGGGTCGGCGCCCTCCGGGGTGAACGTCCCGGTGTGGAACCGGGTCAGCCACGGATCGGTCAGTACGACGCTCTTGCCGCACCGGATCTGCCACGCGTGCGTCCCGAACCAGGTCAGCTCCACCGACTCCCGCGTCGACTGGCTCGTGGACGTGGTTGCGGCCTCGCTCTGGTTCTCGAGCCCGATCGCCCCGACCACACCCGCGGCACCGGCTGCCGCCGCCCCCGCCAGCATCCCTCTCCGACTCACCTTCACGCTGTTTCCTCTCGTCGTCCGAAACCTCAGTCAAGGCGAGGCCACGTGGGCATGTCGAATATGCTCTTGCGCATGAAGCGATTGGCTGGACATATCACCGCAGGTCAGTCACGTCATGATCACTGAAAGGCATTTGCAGATCTTCATTGCGCTTGCTGAGGAGCAGCACTTTGGCGATGCGGCGCGGGCTGTGGGGATCACTCAGCCGCCGCTGTCCCAGGGGCTGCGCCGCCTGGAGGCGCTGGTCGGCGCGAAGCTCTTCGAACGCGGTGCCGGTGGCGTCGAACTCACGCCCGCCGGCGTCGCGTTGCTGCCGTACGCACGGCGCGCGCTGACCTCGATCGAGGAGCTGCACCAGGCGGCCGTCGCACGTGATCCGGAGGGCCCCGAGATCCGGCTCGGTCTGGCGCCCGAGGTTCCGCCATCGGCAGGTGCGGCGGTGGCCGCGGCCTGCGGCTCGGTGATTCCGGGCAGTCGGGTGACGGTGATGACCGCGCCGACGAGTTCGCTGGTCAATCAGGTCGGCACGGGCCGGTTGACGTTGGCCGCCGTACTGCATCCCGCCGTACTGGATGGTCTGGAGGCCGGGCCGGTGTCGCTCCTGCCGACCTGGGCGCTCGTGCCGGCAGCGACCGTCGACACCGAGGTCGTGGCGTTGCGGCAGTTGAACGGGCTTCCGATCGCGGTGCGGCCCCGGGCCGAGGCGCCGGCGGCGCGGGACCTGTTCCTGGACACGTTGGCGTTGCACCGGCCCGACGGTGGAACGGTCGTGGTGACGGACGAGCGCGCCGGACTCGCGATGGCGGCCGCCGGCCAGGCGATCGTGGTGACCGCCGACCCGGCACTGATCGCACCGGGCGTCGGACGGCATCGACTGGCCGACGATCCGCTGCCGCTGCGTCTCCGACTCGTCTGGTCGAGGACGCGTACGCCGTTCCTCCGCCCGAACGACGTGATGGCTCAGCTCACGGAAGCCCTCGCGTCGTGAACGCCCGGATCCGCGGGATCTTCGAGGACGCCGGTGTCCGCGGCTGGATGCACGCGGTCTCGCTCGACGAACCTGAGGCGAGCGTCGAGCTCGACGCGGACGCCGTGGTCCCGCTGGCGTCGGTCTACAAGTTGCCGCTGCTCGCCGGGTTCAGCCGGCTGGTGGACTTGGGCGAGCTCGATCCACGCGAACGCGTGACGCTCGAGCCATCGGCGCGGACCGCCGGACCGACTGGGCTGTCCGCGTTCGCGGACCCGGTGACGGTTTCGCTGCGCGATCTGGCGTTGTCGATGGCGACGGTGTCGGACAACGCGTCGGCCGATGCGCTGCTGGATATCGTCGGGCTGCGTCGACTGGCCGAGATCCTGGAGTCTTTCGGTCTGCGCCGCACCTGGGTCCGTCGCGGTACGGCGGCCAACCTGCGAGACCTGCAACGCCGTACGGGTGCCGACGATGCGGATGCGGCCCTCGCCGTACTCGCGGACAACGACCGGACCGATCCCGTCGGCGTATACGAGGCGGCGAACGGGTCAGCGGCCAGTGCGCGCGACCTGACCCTGCTGCTGCGGCGGTTGTGGGCGGGGGAGTTGCTGTCGGCCGAGCAGACCGAGTTCGTCAAGACGACGATGCACCGGCAGATCTTCCTGCACCGATTGGCGTCCGGTTTCCCGCACGACGGCGTACGCGTCGCGGGGAAAACCGGAACGTTCGGCGCGCTGCGGCACGAGGCCGGCGTGGTCACCCTGCCCGGCGGGGCGGCGTTCGCGATCGCCGTCTTCACGCTCGCCGCCCGCGGCGACTTCCGCCAGCCCCGCGTCGACACCGCCATCGGCGAGGCCGCCCGGGTGGCAGTCGACCTACTCCGCTAGACGATCGCGAAGGCCTCGATCTCGATCAGGGCCAGCGGGCTGAACAGCGACGCCACCTGCACTGCCGAGCTCGCGGGCTTCGGGCCCGGGATGTACTTGTCGCGGACCAGGCGGACCTCCGGCAGGTAGGTCATGTCGGTGACGAAGTACGTCAGCTTCACCACGTTCTCGAACGTCGCGTCGGCCGCGGTCAGGCAGCGCGCCAGGTTCGCGAACACCTGCTCCGCCTGCACCGACGGATCGTCGCGGCCCACGAACTGCCCGTTCTCGTCCAGCGCCACCTGCCCGGAGATCGCCACCCATTGGCCACTTCCGGTCACCACGTGGCTGTACCCGTTGCCCGGCGCAACGCCAACCACGCTTGGATACTCCAACTCGCTCACCAGGGTCCTCCGTCCGACGTGTTGTCCCATCCGACCACACGGAGGGTTGAGAAACCGGTTTCCATCGGGAGAGGATACGGGGGTGGGACGGACACCGAAGGACTCGATCACGATTGCCGACGTCGCGCGGGCGGCGGAGGTGTCGCGGGCGACCGTGTCCCGGGTGATGAACGGGCGCCTCAGTGTCGCACCGGAGATCGTCGCCCGGGTGCGCGCCGCGGCGGAGCGGCTCAACTACCGGCCGAGCGACCTGGCCCGCAGCCTGTCGCTGGGCCGGACGAACATGGTCGCGCTGGTCGTCCCGGACCTCGGCAACCCGCTGTTCCAGCAGATCCTGCGCGGTATCACGAACGCCTCCGCGGCGGCCGGGTACAAGGTGCTGGTCGCCGAGACCGACGAGGACCCGAACGCCGAGGCGGCGATCGCGATCGAGGCCCGGCGGCGCTGCGACGCGCTGATCCTGGTCTCGCCGCGGATCGACGAGGAGCGGCTGCTCGAACTCCTGCCGCAGGTGCAGCCGGTGATCCTGGTCAACCGTCAGGGTCCGGCGGAGGTGGCGTCGGTGGTGGTCGACTACGGCCGCGCCGTACGGATCGTCGTCGATCACTTGGTCGGTCTCGGACACCGGCGGCTCGCGTTCCTGTCCGGCCCGGCGGCGAGCGCGTCCAACGTACTGCGGCTGCAGGCGCTGGCGGTCGCCGAGCGGGAGATCCCGGGGCTGGAGCTCGTCCGGCTCGAGTGCGGTCGCTCGATCGAGGACGGGTACGCCGCGGTGGAGCGGGTGCTCGAAGCGCAGGTCACCGCGGTCGTCGCGTTCAACGATCTGGTCGCGTTCGGGTTGCTGGCGCGGCTCAACGAGGTCGGGGTCGCCGTACCGGCTGATCTGTCGGTGACCGGGATGGACGACATCGGGCTCGCGAGGTTCGCCGTACCGTCGCTGACGACTGTGCGCGTGCCGCAGAAGGACCTTGGTGAGCTCGCGTGGCAGCGGTTGCACGCGTCGATCACGGCGCCTTCGGATGATGTGGACGCCGTACCGGAGCTGCGGCTGGCGGTGCGGGCGAGCACGGGGCCGGTGCCGCAGGAGCCGCGCTCTCAGGCGTCAGCTGATCAGATCGGGTGGCAGCAGCAAGGGGACATCTTCGCGCTCGGGAGCTCGGCGGGGTTGCTCGCGCGGTACGAGTTCGGCCGGCGGATGCCGCAGGTCCACGCGCCGCGCCCGTACCTGCACCCGATCCGGACGCTCGGCGGCCACCCGCTGACCGAGGTCAGCCCGGTCGACCATCGGCATCACTACGGCGTCTCGCTCGCCGTCGCGCAGGTCAACGGCACCTCGCACTGGGGCGGCCGGACCTACGTCCGCGGCCAAGGCCCGACTCTCCTCACGAACCACGGTCAGCAACGCAGCCGCGGCGTCACCGTCAACGACCGTGAGCTGGTCGACGACATCACCTGGTACGACGAGCAAGGGCGACCGCAACTGGTCGAACGGCGGCGGCTGACCGGCGATCTCGCGTTCGGTGGTTGGCGACTCGACTGGCGCAGTGTCCTCACCGCCCGCTACGGCTCGATCCGGATCGACAGCCCGGCGACCTCGGGTCGGGCCGGGGCGGGGTACGGCGGTCTCTTCTGGCGACTGCCTGCCGCGGAGACGACTGTGCTCAGTGCCGATGGCGACGGGCTGGATGCCGCCTTCGGGTCCTGTAGTCCATGGCTTGCGTTCGTGCAGGGCGATGTCAGCCTGTTGTTGCTGCAGCCGGATCAGGTGTGGCCGTGGTTCGTGCGATCCGGTGAGTACGTCGGCGCGTGCCCGGCGCTCGCGTGGGAGCAGCCGTTGGCGCTGCAACCCAACCAGGACCTGACGCTGTCGCTCACCGCGCTGCTCCTCGACCGGGCGGTGGACGCGGCGGAGGCTAAAACGTTGGCAGGCCGGTTGTAGGCGACGACGCCAGCGCCGATTGCCATCTCTTCGGCACGCGGCCGGCAAGGCGTGCGTTCCGGCCGGCCGAGACGGCGTCGCGCATCGCGGCGGCCATCAGAGCGGGCTTCTCGGCACGGGTCACCGGGGTCGCGAGCATGACCGCGTCGCATCCGAGTTCCATGGCCAGCGCGGCGTCACTCGCCGTACCGATGCCTGCGTCCACGATCACCGGGACGTTCGCCGCCTCGGCGATCAGCGCGATGTTGTGCGGGTTCCGGATGCCGAGCGCCGAACCGATGGGTGCGGCCAACGGCATCACGGCCGCACACCCTGCCTGTTCGAGGCGGCGGGCGAGGATCGGATCGTCGTTCGTGTACGGCAGCACGGTGAAACCGTCCGCCACCAAGGCCTCGACGGCATCGAGCAGCTCGAACGGGTCCGGCAGCAGCAGGTGGTCGTCGGCAACGACCTCGACCTTGATCAGGTCGGTCCCGAGCGCCTCACGAGCCAGCTTCGCGGTCAGCACGGCCTCGGCGGCGGTGTGACAGCCGGCCGTGTTCGGCAGTACGTCGATGCCGTGCTTCTTGAGTACGTCGAGCACCGAGCCCTCGTGCCCCGTGCCGAGGCGGCGCATCGCGACCGTGGTGAGTTGGGTGCCGGAGGCAATCAATGCCTCCTCCATCACTTCCAGGTTGGCCGAACCGCCGGTCCCCATGATCAGCCGCGACGTGTACGTGCGCCCGCCGAGCTCCAGTGGATCATCCATGTCAGCCTCCCTGCGTCGCGCTGACGATCTCGACCCGGTCGCCCGGCCGCAGCGTGGTCTGCGCCCATTCGGCCTTGGTCAGCACGTTCTGGTTCACCGCGACCGCGATCCCGGTGGCCCGATCGGAGTACTCCGCGATCAGCTCGGCCACCGACTTGCCGGGCGGTACGTCGACCGCCGTACCGTTCACCCAGACGGATTCCATCGCTTCCTCCCTACGCCGGAATTACCCGATTCAGGTTCAGCGGTCGGTGACGGGCAGTCACCCTCTCAGCCCACTTCCTGCGAGCTCCCGCGGACGTTTCGACTATAGCTGACAGCTCAATCGACGGTTGTCCCGGTCAGGAGGGCCGCGAGTTCCGTCGGGCGGTAGAGGACCTGTTTGCCGGTGCGTTGCGGTTCGACGAGCCCGGTACGGCGCAGTAGCTGGAGGTGCTGGCTCACCGCGGACGGCGTCACCTTGAGTTCGCCGGCCAGATCGGTCGTCGTACGGGGATGGGTGAGGAGCTCGAGGATGTGTGCTCTCGGCGTACCGATCAACTGGGCGAGGTCGTGGCGGGACGGTGGCTCGACGACGGACCAGAGGTGGGCTTGGCCGCGCGGCGGGTAGCCGAGCAGCGGTTCGGCGCCGGGGTCGAACGGGATGACGGCGTGCGGTCCGAACAGGGTCGGCTGGAGTACGAGTCCGCGGCCGTCGACGTGTTCGGTGCGGCTCTGCTCGGCTACGCGGTCGACCTTCAGGAGCCCATCGGCGTACGTGATCGCAGGGCCCAGACCGTTGAGCATGGCGCCGGTCCCTTGCTGGGTGACGATGTGACCGCGGTAGCTGATGTCGGCGGAGAGGAGCGTGCGCATGCGGCCCCAGTACGGCGCCATGACGGCGTCCCAGTACTCGCTGAGTGCCTCGACCACCTTGTCTACGGTCAGGTCCTCTGGCAGTTCGCCGTTGACCGCTACCAGCTGTCGCTCGAAGGTGTCCGGTTGGACGTTTGCGATCACGTCGAGCTCGTCCGACAGTTGCGTGAGCGGCGAGGTCGGTCGTGGCGTCAGGAAGTCCGGGCTGCCCATGGTGTCGTTGACGAGCCACCGCAGTACGGACCAGTCCAGGTCAGCGACCCGCGGCTGAACGGCGCGAACCCAGCCGAGCTGCAGCGGGAAACGGCCGGGATCCCGCAGCGCGCGCAACGACAGCACCATCTCCGCGACCGGCGACACCGCGAACCGGACATCCGCCAGATCCTGCGAGTTCAGGACATAGGTCAGCACCGCATCGCCCTCCTGTTCACGACACGAAGTATGGACTGTCGGTGGCTGGTGGGAGGGTGATTTGCATGGGATTCCGAGCGATGGACGACGACGAAATTGCAGAGTTCCTGGCGCAGCCGCTGGTGGCCGTCCTGGCAGTCGACGACCCGGGCTGGTCGCCGCACGTGACGCCGGTGTGGTTCAACCACCTGCCCGACGACAACAGATTCCAGGTGATGACGCCGGCCAAGTCGAAGAAGACCAGACTGCACCGGACCGGCACGGGAGAGCTGTCACTCTCGATCCAGTCCGCCGACGGACCGACGGCTCGGTATGTCAACATGCAGGGCGTGGCGCGGTTCCTCCCGCTCGAGGATGACCTGCTGAACGCGATGGTGGAGAAGTACCTGCCGGCGGAACACCGCGCCGCCTACCTCGCCAACCCACCCGAGGACTCGATGTTCGACATCACCCCACGCCGAATCACCTCAGCGATCATCGACTGACAGTTCACCGCGCTGCCTCGTCGTACGCGTATGAGCGACTATTACGTACTCGATGGGGAGCGGACCCGGATCGGGTTCGTGGCCGCACACCGCGTGGGCGGCAAGGTCCACGGCGAATTCACGACCTTCGAAGGCGCGTTCCGCGTGGACGCGGCGGACCCGGCGGCCTCCTCCGGCTGGCTGACCGTCCAGTTGGAGAGCGTCGACACCGGCAACGACCGCCGCGACAACCAACTACGCCAGGACTTCTTCGGTACGTCGACGCACC
Source organism: uncultured Actinomycetota bacterium (assembly GCA_963822475.1). Taxonomy (GTDB): domain Bacteria; phylum Actinomycetota; class Actinomycetes; order Propionibacteriales; family Kribbellaceae; genus Kribbella. Next base: position 31,914 of record CAWGHT010000003.1, on the reverse strand, counting down.
CTGCGATGACCTTCGTCGCAACCGCCGTCGTACCGACCGACCCCGAGCACGTCGACGTAACCGGCGACCTGACAATCCGAGGCACCACCCACCCCGTCACCATCCCCTTCACCCTGACCCAAACCCCCAACCAACTGCTCCTGAAGGCGTCCCACCCCATAAACCGCCACACCTGGAACGCCAACTGGAACCGCCTCACCACAGCCCTGATCCACCCCCAGGTAGCCCTAGACCTGTCCCTAACCGCCACGCGGAGTGCCTGACTATTCGCAGGCGATCCCGTCGTGGTCTGCGTCGAGGCGATACTTGTCGGAGCCGATGACATCGATCGGACCGTCGACGTACTCAGGTCCGTTCCCACTCCCGCCCGAGCAGTCGACGTCACTGGCAATCGGGACGCAACCGGAGTAGTTCGGGTCGCACCCACCGGACTCCTCCGGCTCCTCGACCTTCGTACCCACCGCCGTCACCTGCGACCGCGGCTCCTTCGCCACCTCCTGCCGAACCAGCCGCTTATCCGTCTGTACGCCGTTCAAGTACGTGACCCGATAAACCAGCCGCCGCGTGCCGTTGACCCCCGCCGTACGAACCGTCCGCTCACCCTTCGCCAACGAGTCATCCGTCACCGTCTTCTTCTTGAACGGAAGCACCTTCAACTCCACGACCTCCTTCGTCGTGGTCACCGACGGCTTGACCTTGGGCGCCGCGGACGTCTTCGGCGTCACGACCGGAGCAGATGTGGTGCCTGGCACCGGCGTAGGCGTCACGCTGACCTGCACACTCGCGATAGCAGCCGGCTCGCCCATCCCCGACGTACCCGAATCCGCCCCACACGCCCCCACGAGCGCCACCACCGCCACCGACCCCAACGCAGCACGAAGCAACAACACGATGTATCCCCCCAAACCCGCCGTCGGTTCCCCCCGCGGCAGGATTTGTCAGCACCCCGGACCACCCGAGCGAATTCCGATCTGTACCACCACCCCGCCCCCCACGCAACCCCTCACCCCAGCCCCCCACCAAGCAAACCCCCACCAAACCTGACACACTGTTCCCCTCACCAGACGAGGGCCTCTAGCTCAATTGGCAGAGCAGCGGACTTTTAATCCGCGGGTTGTGGGTTCGAGTCCCACGGGGCCTACCTCTTTCCGCAGGTCAGGCGCACATCGGCGCCTCGGTCTGGAAAGTTGGGTCTGCGCAAACTCTGCCAATACTCAGAGTGGCCGATGCATGCCCATCTGAGGGGGATCGGCGGCTCCGCGCAGCCAGCTGGCGGCGCGTTGCTGAGCGACGTATCGCATCCTGTCGCACTGCTCTCGTTTCGTCCGATCTCCGGCCCGCCCAGACGTTGAGCTGCCACGTGCAGCTGGACTGTGGAGGGCCGAGATGAGCAGACCGCACCTTCCGATCGGAACGTGGGGCAACGTCCGATCCCGTGCTGAGAGGAAGGACGCCGAGGGCAAGGTGGTCTCCTGGCGCGCGTCCGCGTACTTCCGTGACCACGACGGACGTACCCGTGAGGTCACCGCGTCCGCCAAGACCAAGGGCGCAGCCGAGCACCGCCTACTCACGAAGCTGCGAGACCGGGCAAAGATCACGCAGTACGGCGAGCTGAGCCCGACGGACAAGATCAACGACCTCATCGACCTGTGGATCGAGAAGCTCGAGGAACGCATCGAAGACGGCCGTCGATCACCGACGACGCTGACGACGTACCGCACAGCCATCAAGAACCACGTACGGCCCGCCCTCGGCGAACTCCTGATCGGTGAGGCAACCACACCACGCATCGACAGAGTGATCGGAACCATCAAGCGCAACGCCGGCCGATCCACAGCGAAGACCTGCCGCGCGGTCGTCTCCGGCATGATGCAACTAGCCGTCCGGTACGGCGCCCTGACCGTCAACCCGGTCCGCGAGGTCGAAGCGATCGAGGCCCGCCCAAAAGACCCGCCCCGAGCACTGACCAACGAAGAGATCGCCGTCCTACGCCAACTCCTGACCACCGATGAAGCCGCCCGTACGAGCCGACCTACCGGACCTCGTCCTCTTCATGCTCGGAACAGGCGTCCGAATCGGCGAGTCGCTCGCGGTCCTCTGGTCACAGGTCGACCTAGAGTCCGGCGCAGTCGCAAATCACTCACACCATTGTTCGCGTCCCAGGCCAAGGCCTGATCCGCAAGGCCCCGAAGTCCAAGGCGGGCGTACGCGCCCTACCCCTCCCAGACTGGGCCGTCACCATGCTCCGCCGACGCCACGCAGCCGGCGTCAGCCTCGACGACCCCATCTTCGCCGACTCGCTCGGAGGCTTCCGAGACCCGTCCAACGTCCGCCGAGCCCTCCGCCGCGCATTGTCCCCCGTAGCCAGCACCGCCCGCCGCGACCTAGGCGAGACCCTCCGATCCGCCCGCCTCCAAGCCGGCCTCACCCGCAAACAGGTCGTCACGAAGCTCGGCTGGCCAAAGACCAGACTCGAACTCATCGAAACCGGCCGCATCAAGCTCGACCGCGAACTCGTAGCCACCCTCGTCAAGACCTACCGCATAAACCTCGACGCATCCCCCACCCTCAGCGCCCAAGTCGACCAAGCAGCCCAACCCTCACCCTCAGACGCCCTCACCTGGATCCGCTCCCACACCTTCCGCAAAACCACCGCCACCGCCCTAGACCGCCGAGGCCAATCCGCCCGCCAAATAGCCGACCACCTAGGCCAAGCCCAAGTCTCCATAACCCAAGACGTCTACATGGGCCGCCGAATCCACAACCCCTCCGCAGCGACCGCCCTGGACCAGGAGTTCGCAGACCTCGACCTCTGGTGAGAACCGCACCGCGCGTTTGGTCTCTGGAGGTTGGGGCCGAGCTCGCGCTGGCCGTTGACCGCGGCACCTGCTCGGAGCCGGGTGACCGTCGTGCACACCGCGGGCGACCACCTGACAGGCGCGGAGTTGTTCTGGATCGCCGTCGGCTGCCGATGTACCGGCGGCTAGACAGACGAGCAATGCTGCACCCACTTGCCGAGACCAGCCGCAGCTCCGCAGGCAGTCTCAACCTGCCAAGATCTGGGTGAGCTTGGCGGGCCTGGCGCCGTACCCGGAAGGAAGTTCCTGATCTGGCCCCTGACCTGCAGTCTTGCTGCTCATCACGACTCGACAGTGATCGACGCTCGTCAGCGTCCCACGTAGCAGTGACGGAGCGCTTGATCGACAGGCGAGCGGACGCCATCGGCCAAGCGAGCGGGCTATCTGACAAGGTCGACTCGCTCCGCCGCCGTCGCACGATGCCACGCATAGTGAGGGAACTCTGAGCGAAGGACCTTCAGCGGCACGTTGGAGATCGTCTCGTAGTCGTCGGAGTTTCGCGTGAAAGACTCCGCGATGGATCCGACCAGGTAGTGGAGGTGGGCGGCCTGTTCGTTCGTCAGCCCTTGCACTCTCAGCGAAATCTTGTGCATCTTTCGTCGCGGCACCGGCGCTCCTGCTCAGATCGATGTAGCTGGCTTGACGCAAGCAAGCTCATCACGAGCACGACCGCCAGTCCATGACCACCGTCTGCGCCGGCTGCTCAGCTGACAGGCGGACGTCGTCGACGGAGGTCACGTCGACTGTCTCTAGAGTTGCGTCGTGCTCGATGGAGTGAACAAGCATCAGCGTCTGATCAACCTGGTCGCGTGGGCGGCCGTGATCGTTGCGCTGGGCCGGACGATCCTGCTGGCCAAGACTGAGGTCGTCCCGTTCGGCGCAGAGGTCGGCGAGTTGCTCTACGACTCGAGCCTCGCCTATGCGACAGCGTGGCTGTTCCAGTGGCTGGTGATCGTGCGACCTGAGCGGGCGCGCCGAACAGTCAGCAACCGGATAGTCGCGACCTTCGTGTATGACCTCGTGCGACCAGGTCGCAGCTTGGTCGCGACCCTTCGCGCGTCGACCGGGCGTCAAGGCACTGGTTGGCCGCCCCGAGCCGATGACCTGCGGGCGATGTGCGCCGCCGTCCAGCCGTCGAAGACGCCGAAAGGTCAGCTCATGGGCAACTGGTGGCGATACCTCGAGCACATCTACAACCAGCAAGTCCGTGCCCAGCGTGGCCTGGAGCCCTTCTACCATCGGATGGATGAAGAGTTGCTGGGGCTTGTCCGCGACGAGCGGGAATCTGGCCTGATACTGCGTCAGTTCTCGATCCGGGAGTTCGGCGATCCACGCAACCCGAGCCTCGATGCCTTTGCGAATGATCTGTCGAACTGGCTCGCCAGCGTCGAAGCCCTGCGGGAATACCACGACCGCGTACTCGCCCCTGGCCGCTACACACCTGACGACCCTTACTAGTCTGTTCGGGTGGTGGCCAGTGAGGAAGAGTCGAGTAGCCACGTTGACGAATGGACACCCCAGCAGGCTCGCGACGTCAAACTGGCGGAGCGGCGACTTGCCCGGATCCGGTTCGCGGAGCCAGCGAGCGTCGTGGCGGCGTACAAGCGGGCGCCGAATGTGTTCTGGGCCGCGCTCACGATGGCTCGACATCGCCAGCGAATTGAGCAGACCGAGAAGCACAGCGAACTCCTGCCCCAGAAGATCTTCGAAGGGCTTCTTCACGTCCCACGGGTCGACGCGATCACGTCGTTCGTCGGGCGCGTCTGGTCCCTGCAGCCGGATGGATACCAAGGAAGTGAGGCGGGCTGGCCTGCCCACCTTCAGTGGGGCGCTGACCAACTCGTGGAGATCGCGCGCCATCTGCGCGCGGGCCGCCTCGTCGCCGCGCTGGTGATCACCAGACGCCAACTTGAGCGATGGACACTCAACCTCGCCCATCACTTCGAGATCGAGCCACTCGACGGCGAGAGCGACGCCGCCTACTTCACGCGCGTCTGGGCAACCTACCCAACGATTGACCTGGACATCGGCCAGGTCTGGGCCGAGCTATCTGAGTGTTTGCATGGCCGAGGACCCGTCGCCGCCGCACAGCTGTGGGAGACCGTCGCAGGCGACGTACGAAGGAATGTGACCGAGGTCCCAAACGCCACGATCGACTTGAATGGCTACGTCGCCCAGGTCGCCAACGCCGTGTTCACCCAGGTACGCGGCGGGGTGCGTGTCCTCGCGCAGGACGCTGGGCAGAACGCATGGGCGGAACTGATGATGTCGAGCTTCACGATCGAGGGCTCACATGATCTGCCAGATGTACGGCGTGTCGCACTCGGCCCGCTCGATCTGGCGTACGCGTACAGCGGCTGGTCCGACAATATTCTGAGGGTGGGACGTGGCTATCGGCTGATCATCGCGGCCGCCGCGCGCGAAGACGCGCTCACGAGACGTTCCCAACTCACATGTCATGGGCTCGATTCTCGAACGTCGAACGAGAGCGATCGAGCGCTTCCGCGTCAGCATGAAGCATGAGGAGTCGAGGCTCGGTAAGCAGGTGTACCGACCCGGCCCACTGGAAGCGCGGCTGTTCCGCTACATCTCCATCGCCGAAGCAGCGGAACTTCTCAGCGAGTGGTCCGATCAGGAGCAGGCTGAGTGTCTGAGGCTGGCCGCCGGGGCTCTGCGCAGTTCCTTCTATCTCTGGCTCGAGGACACCGACGTATCGATGGCATGCGTACGAGTGCTGCTTGAGCAGACCTGTCAGGCGCGGACCTGGCGCACCAAACCGCAACGAGCTCAACGGATGGGCGGAACCGCGACTCCGGCACGCTGGATCGACGCGTCCGGCTGGAAACGGGCCAGGGTCCTTGGCCGGGCTCTGGGAGAGTTCTCGCATATCAGCCTCCGAGCACGCATCTCAGGAGCGCGCCGCCTGCTCGAGGCGATCCAGGCAGACGACGTCGCAGACGCTGAACGTCCGTACACAGCTCGTGGCAACGCTCTCGATGCGGCTGCCTACCTCCTCGCGTTCGAAGTCGCGGAGCGGCTCGCCGAGGTGGACGAAGGACTGGCCAACGGATTCAGAGAGCAAGTCACCTTGATCGACAGCGACGAGCATCTCCGCAGAACTGAGGGGTTGCTGCTGCGCGCCCATGACTTGCGAGGCTTCGACTTCGGGGAACCTGACCTGAGTGATGCTCACGACTAGACCCACCGAGGTCAGCATGCGCCGAACGATCTGAACTGGTTTGCAGGCTGGCACCGCTCGTTACCCAGATCGCTTCGACCGGCCCCGACACCGATCTTGTAGCCGCTGGAATGATGGGTCGGCATGAGACCAGGCCCGGAGGTCAGCGCCGAAGGCGAACGGATTCTCGACCGTCTCCGGGCAGGCCGATCCCAGGTGACGGGAGTCCGACTCTTGAGCTCCTGTGCGACCACCCTGGCGCGCTGAGAACGTCCCTTGCGGATCCAGTCGTCGACGGTGCCGACGTTCTCTTCTTTCTGGTCCGTGTGGGGTCGGCAACGACGGTGTCGCTCAAGACAGGGATGAGGCGCGAGTTCGGATCATCATCCTTGGCTTGAAGAGCATCGAACGCTCGCCCTGGATCTGCGGCCCGAGCGCGGTGTTGAGATCCTTCGATGGGTCGATCCACATGGGTGTGGTCACAGAATCAGGCGTATCTTGCCGACTCGCTCCTTGCGGATGATCTTCTTATTCCAGGCGGTCCAGAAGGCGATCTATGTCGACGGTCGCGTCGGCGTACGCAGCTCTGATTCGTTCCTCGGGAACGCCTGCGGCGTACGGGTTGCCCGGCACCAGCCCCATGATGACATGGACGAGCTCCCGTTCGTCCTCGTCCAGGAGCGTCAGATTGTCGACAAGTTTCCTGACCAGGCCGAGCGCTCCGGCCAGCGGGAGATTGGTGGTGAGCGCGTACGCCGTACCGACCACCGCCACGTCAGCCCCCATCTTGCGTGCCTCGGTCAGGTTGAAGAACACTCTCGTCTTCAGCACCTGCATCCCGAGGACGGGCTCGCCATTGACGGTCGTCGGCGCTACGACGACGGTTCGGGTGGTCCACCAGCGTTCGGATCCGGGGATGCGCATGATCGCGGTGTACAGGACGTCCGGAAGCGCCGGGTCGAGGTCGAGCAGTTCAGCGAGAGCGGTCGGCTCGGTGACATCGACCCAAGAGGAATCCACGGTCAAAGGGTGCCATGGGCGCGCAGCGCAGGCACGATATCGAGGTGTTCAGATGTGAGGATGACCGGTACGACGGGATCGTGTTCGGAGCGTTCGACGGAGTGCGTGACTGGCACGTGAATGCCTTCATCACCACCGCGGACGTGGTTGAGCAGGAGCTGATCAGCGCCCACGAGGAGCGTCACCTGCGGCTGCAGCAAGGAACGCCGTACGGCGCTGCGCTGGCCGCACTCGGCGCCGCGGTACAGGCCGGCGACTACGCGATGGCGGACTGGTTGGCGCGGGTCGACGCGTGCAGGAGAACACACGAGACGTATGCGACGTACATGTCGGTGGCGCATGTTCGAGACGGACTGGACTGTCTGACAGGCAACTTGCGCTACCTGGAGTACTGGCGGACGGGGCAGGTCCTGTACAGACCCTTCGAGGCGGCCGGGACTCCGCTGAGGGCCATGGAGGTTCTGTTCCATCAGCTGATGTCGCCGATGCCGGCCACGGGAGCATCCGGGCATCTCGGCCCGGCGCTCGACATGGTCGGCGGTCAAACGCCGGACGCCCGGCTCGACCGCCTCATCACGCTGATCAGCGAGGACTTCCAGCTTCGTCGACGCTGTCGCCGGTGCCGTGACCGCGGACCTCGCGGTCGAGGAGACTCTGGACCGCGTGGCCGGGGGCTCGACGATGCGGGCATACCGACGCTGACAACCGCAGGCCAAGACGATACGAGTCGGCGCATGCTGGAGGCGTTCAACGCCGGCTAAGTCGTCACGTCGCGAAGCTGACGATGAGGTCCCGGGCCACTAGCCTCGAGGATCAGATGGACTACCTCTCGCGCGAGACGGTCCGGCTCCACGACGAACGGCTGCCGCTGGTCCACGGTGCGGAGGCATTCCCCGACGGCGTTCACCCGTTCTCGGTCCTGAAACGCGATGACGACCGGGTCGGTCCCCATGTGTGGACCGTGCTGCTGTCGGACGCCGCACTGCGGCGTCAGTTCGAGACCGACCCGGACGCAGGGCCCGCATTTCGGATCCAGCTGCGACCGTCGGCCGCAGGCGGGAAAGGCCTTTCTCCCTCGACGGTGTCGGAGTCTCCGGATCCAGGACGACTCGGACCCTCGCCCGGGCCGGGCTGATAACCTTGATGATGACGACCCTGTCCTCACTCGCGGAGGTCGTCCACAGTACAGCATTCAGCGACACCGAACCGGTGTTCGTCCTGATCGACGAGAACGTGCGCGCGTCCTTGCTCGGTCTGGAGGGCCAGCCCGTTGTCTGGACCACGGTCTCCGTAACAGGCGATCGCTTGTTGCACGCCGTCATTCTGACCACGACCGACGACAACCCACTGCACTTCCTGTGGGTCGGAACGATCTACTCACTCAGAGCCGTACTGGAATGGCTCCGCCGCCACGACGGCTCATTCGCGTACGTCGGTGCTGAGTACCCCGACGTACACGCGGAGATCTTCGCACTACTACGCCACATCCTCGGAACCTTCGCTGTACTCACCACGGCGTGATTCCTGCTGTTTTCGACCCAGCCAATCGCGCAGTGGTCGCAGACGGCGTAGTTGACGGCGAAATCTCACCGCCGCCGAGGTACGCCGCACGTTCGCGCCAGCCCGGCCGCCCATAAGACAGGTCTCTGACTTGAGGCGGTATCCACATTGTCTGCCATACCATCAGGCCTGGCCGAGCCGACCTCGTCTCACCTGATGCAGGACTCTTGGATCGGGACGGCCAGACACCCACTCAACCTGGACCAGCGCCTTAGCCGGCGACCTGGCGAGCTGCATCCCGGCAGGCTTTGTCACGAACGTGGATGGGTCGGCTCGGTCGCCATCGCCATGCTCAGGGCTAGTCGCCACGCTGGGCACCGAACGCGGCGACGAGCACGACCGATTCCAATTCGAGCGCTCGGACGTTCCGGTCCTCACATCGCGATCCGAGCGGTGTGTCGAAGGCTCGCCGCATGCAAGAGCGCTCCTGCGGTTGTTACCTGCGCAATGAGCCGGCTCGGGCGATGTCAGTCTGGCGGCGGCGAGACGGACAGCGTTGGCACAACCTCGACGCCTGCCTCGTGTGTCAATTGTTCGGGCGTCTGCGACGAGAGGTCGGCCAGTACCTTGATGAGTTGGGAGTGCTGACGGTACCGCCCGCTGGCGTCGGCTGGTGGTGCCCGCCTCCGAGGATCGAATCGCCCTGGATCTGGTAGAGCGAGTTGGCCGAAGCGGCCGAGCAAGTCGAGCCGGTACCCGCAGTTGATGCTGTGGGTCGCGTGGCTCATCATCGCGGCGGAGAACAAGCTCAGCGACGACGAGACGCTGTTGATGAAGCACTGGTGCGGGCCGTCCGGGACCAGCATCACGTAGTCGATGAAGAAGTCGGCGTCCGAGTCGACATCGACCCCAGCGATGTGTGGAAACGTCTGGAACCCCCAGTTGGGAGACCTGACCGAACTCCTCGACGTCGCCGACCGGGTGGCCACAGTGGACGGCGTCCTCACCGCACGTGAGAAAGAAGTAATCGCTGAGCTTCGTTCCCGCTGTTCCGCTGAGCTTGAGGCGGCCACGTCCGTCGCGGACGGCGCCGGGGTTCACCCTGGCCCGTCGACTGGTCAAGTACCAGCTGTTGTGGCCCTGGCTGGGTGTTGCGGACCTGGATGCGAGTTCGGTGCAGGTCTGGAGCGCAGGCGCCCCGCCGATCTAGCCACATCTACGCGAGTCCGGAGCGTCTCGACCAGCTCCCAAGCCTCAAAATGTATGTCCGGGCACACGTTGGGTCGGTGTTCGAAGGGTCGGCCTAGCGCCACCTCGGTGTCCGGCCTGGGCGATCCCATGGCAGGGGGAACGGCCCAGGAGACCGCTGTCGCAGCGAACCAGAGTTGCGGCAACCTGGACCGGTTTGTCCTCGGCCGGCCTCTTGATGCCCGCGAGGGCTTGGCCACCGCGTACCTCGAGATCGACGACAGCCGAGGTTGAGCGCTGCGCCCTGGCCGAACTGGCCTACTTCCGCGAACAAGGCATTACCGCGGCTGGCCGGCTCACGATCCTGTCTATAACGCGCCGACCTGCCGCCGCGAAAGGTTTGAGCACAAACCCTAGGCCGCGGACCATCTCAGGTAGCCGTCGTCCACCTCTGCCAGCTGCGCGGACAGCCGTTGGGCCGGCCACACGGCCCCGTTCGCATAGGACTCGGAGGGCGGGACGTCCTTCCACGAGTGCGTACGCGACGTCGTCGATCATCTCGCCGACACTGGCCCACCACGGCGCCGACGCCATGCCTCCCTCGGCGTACCACTCCCAAACGCACCCGCAAACCGGTCGCCATCGCGCAAGTCGACGTACAGGAGACCGGCGTCGGCCGCGTCGGCGATCGGTAGGAAGTCGTCAAGCCAGTGCGCTGTCGGGCTTCCAGCCCACTCGCTGCCTTCTGGCCAGGGGCCGGAGCCGAAGATGTCACGCTCGATCCGTTGCAGCATCTGCCTGATCGAGAGCATGTCCATCACCGGGACGAGGTTGTAGAGCGTCGGGATGAGCGATCCCCGGACCGCCCGGTGATCCGTGCCGTTGGCGAGCTCGAGCAGTTCGACCAGGTCAGCCGGGAGCGGACGATTGATCGCGGCCTCAGGTAGCGGATGTCGACGGCCGTCGCAGGCGGGTTGACGAGTGCAGCCGTAGCCGGGTGGTGGCGGCAAGCCAGCCAGTGATTCGCGGCCAGGACATGGCGACGGTCATCCGAGCGTCCCGTCCTGATGCTGCGCAGCATTCGGGCGACGGACGGACCGCGGGCGAATCACCTGTCGCAGTTGTGCGCTCGTCCTCAGCGCAGTCTGAACCGCAGGCTTGGCACCAGTGGGTGTACTACGCCGACGTCCGTCAATTCGTGGATGGCACCTCATGGCCTGCTCATCGCTCCCGGCGGCACTTTTGTTTCAGCACTCGAACCGACGATAGATCCCTGTGCCGTCGGTCGATCGTTCGGCAGCCTCTGACGAGAAGCCGGTGAGCATCTTCATGAGCCGGGAGTGCTGACGGCGTCGCTCGACTGCGTTCGCTGGTGGCGCGTCTCCGAGGATCGAGTTGCTCTGGATCTGGTAGCGCTCCCTGTAGGCGGCGATCTCGCGGGCGAGCTTCGGTGAGTTCCTGGTCTGGAGGCTCGCCGGCTGCGTGACGCAACTCGCGGTACCAGCCGGGTGGGTTGGCGAGTAGTTGGTCGGCGAGCCAGTTGGCGCGTTCGATGATCTGGGATTCGAGTTCGCGGAGTGGCGCGATCAGTGTGGGGTCGCTGACGTGGGTGGCTGGGGTGACGAGGCCGACGATCTGTGCGGGGTGGCGGCCGGTGTTGTGCAGTGATCGCGGCGGTCGAGGCGTTGCGACTCTGTGGTGGAGGACGGCGGCGAGGTCGTTGGCGTTCGTGAGCGGTGATTGGTTGACGGCGCGGTGGAGCAGCGTCGGTGACGTTGAGGCCGGCGTTCTCGGCGCGGCGGAGTTCGGCGATGAGGGGGCCGTAGGCGGGGGAGGCTTGGAGGGCGGCTTGGTCGGCTGGGTCGAGGCCGGAGGTGGCGATGGCGGGCTGGTAGCGCTTCTTGGCGTCGAGTTGGCAGAGGTGTTCGTGGATGGGGATGAGGCGGTCGAGGCGGGTGGCGTTGTCGAGTTCTTGGCGCATGACTTCGTGGGCGGATTGTTCGACGCCGGGGTCGTTGAGGACGGCTTCGAGGACGTCTTGCATGGTCTGTTCGGGGTGGGGTTCGTGGAGGTCTGAGCGTGGTCTGGTGGGTGGCGACGTAGGCGGTGTTGGTGTGGCGGCCGCGGGTCATGCCGACGTACATCAGGGCTCGGGTGAGCTGGTCGGTGACGAGTGAGGTGGGCGGTGTCGACGGTGGCGCCTTGGGCTCGGTGGGCGGTGGTGGCGTAGGCGAGTTCGACGGATTCCTGGACGTAGGCGCTGGGCAGGGTGACGGTGTCGCCGGTCGTGGTTTTGGACGGTGAGGGAGCCGTCGGGCCAGCGGTGGATGACGGTCCAGTGGTCGCCGTTCTTGACGTGGTTGTTGGTTGCCGTAGCGGAGGCGGCGGTTGTTGAGGCGGGTGACGATGTGGTCGCCGAGGCCGACGTGGTTGCCGTTGTGGAGTTCGATGCCGTCGGGTTCGACTTCGCCGGTGGTGATGCGGTCGAGGCGGGCGCGGGCGTTGAGGCGGGCGACGGTGGTGTTGTCGGCGGCGATGAGCAGGCTGGTTCGGCCGGTTCGGGTGTCGGCGAGCCAGGCCTTGTAGGCGGCGTCTTCCATCTCCTCTGATGAGCCGGCGGTGAGTCGGTTGTGGTCGTCGTACGCGTCGATGGCGGCGAGTGTCTCCGTCGCGGAGGGCGAGGCTGGCGTCGCGTTCCCAGGGGTTGGTGAAGCGCCAGACGTCGGTGAGTTCGGCGGCTTGGGTGTCTTTGGCGATGAGGCGGAAGGCGCCGCCGGTGTCGGCGGCGGAGAGTTGGGCGTCGTCGCCGACGAGGAGGAGTTTGGCGCCGGCGGTGTTGGCTGCGCGGGCGAGGGTGGCGAGTTCCATGGTGCTGGCCATGGAGGCTTCGTCGACGATGACGAGTTGGTTCGTGCGGAAGCTCCACCGGTCGTGTTCGGCGTCGCAGCGCTGCGAGTTGCGCGATCAGTCGCTGGTGGCGGCGTCGGCGACGATGCGCGGTGGGCGAGGCTGGCGGCGTGTTCGGTCTGCAGGATCTGTCGCGGCGTTGTTCGGCGCCGAGGCCGGCGGATTCGTAGATCCATTTGGCGATGTTCTCGGTGGGGATGCCGATGGCGTCGGACAGGACGGTCGAGGCGGCCGACGATGGGGCGAGGGCGATGACAGATCCTTCGCCGTACGCGGCTTCCCAGCTGGTCGGTGAGGGCGGACAAGAGGCTGGTTTTGCCGGTGCCGGCGGGGCCGATCAGGGCCTCGAGCTTCTGGCCGCTGGTCGCGATCCGGTGGAGTGCAGCGGCCTTGTCGGCGCTCAGACCGGCGCGTGTGGATCGGTGGCTGGGGCGATGGTGGGTCCGTGTGGTGTCGCGGGCCAGGTCGAGCAGGATCGACTTCGGCGCCGAGGATGACGGGTGAGGTGTAGATCTGGCCGTTGTGGATCGTGAACACGCTCTCGCCGCTGGCGCGGGTGACGGGGATGGTCACCAGGTCGGGTGCCGTGAGGCTGATCGAGTGCTGCTCGGCGCGTTCGACGATCGCCTGCAGCGCGGCGAACCGGTCGTTGGTGGAGACGAAGCGGAGCAGCCGGGTTTGGCGTGCGGCCTCGGCGAGGAGGTTCCAGCGGGTCCAGGTCGCGCGCTTGGTTTGCAGTGTCAGGACGGTCGCGGCGCCGTACGCCTCGATGCGTCTCGGGGCTCAGGTCTGCGGCGGCCAACGGACGCTCGCCGGCTGCGTTGAGGGACCGTTGGATGGCGGCGACGGCGTCGTGCCCGATGGCCTGGTCGGCGCGTTTGCGCCACTGCGCCATCAGCGCGGCGAGGGGTTGGGCGAGGTGCTTGGACGGGCGGTTCATGAGGGTTGCTTGCTGCCGTAGGGCGTACATTTCGCGGCGGCCGGGTGGGTGGATCTGGTCGCTGCGCTCGTCGAGAAGTGCGCTGAGGTTGGCCTCGATCTGTTCGGTTCTGGCCGAGAACTCGCGGATCAGTTCGTCGGGAATCGCGTCGATTTCGAACGCCGGATTCCGCCGGGAACCGCGTTCGCGCAGCTCCCAGTTCACGCCGAGACGCCGGCTGAGATTGTCGGCGAGGAGCACGTTGTGGATCTCCGACATCGCCACCGCGGCCCGGTACAGCACCCGGCCGTCCAGGGTCCGCCACGCACCGTCCGGGCCCTGTACGCGGTTGGCGACGACGACGTGGGTGTGCAGTTGCGGGTCGCCGCTGCGGGTGTCCCAGTGATCGAACGCCGCCGCGATCAGCGCCGCGGGTATCCAGTTGCGCGATGCCGCCATCGCCGGTCCTGGTGAACGCCGCGTGCTGCTCGATCAGCGCCAACACGTCGTCGACGGCCTCGTGGTGGGCAGCGACGATCTGCTCCTGCGTTCCGACATCGGCGGTCGCCCACAGCGCCGAGACCGACTTGACCGGGGAGAACGTGAGGTCGAATCCGGCGACTGCCTGCCGCGACTTCTTGCGCATCTCCTCCCGGCGGATCTGCGCGATCGCACGTTCGCGTTCGGCGTCAGGCAGGGCCGGGTCGAGGTCGCGGATCCGGTCCTGGATCCGCTCTTCCGGACCCTTGAAAATGCGGTACGGCTCGCCGAGCGTCCGGCCGGTCAGCGGATCTTCCGCGCGTCCGAACAGCGCAGCCATCTGCTCCTCGGTGACCTCGCTCCCGGGCACCAACTGGCCATCGCCGAGGCCGCTAAGCCCCTGGCCCATCCAACGGCCAGGTGGGTATCCGGACGCGGTGTAGTACGCCGTCAACGGCGTAGCCATCCGCCGATCGACGTCCCCAGCAGCGACATGCCGAAGCAGATACAGGTAGCCCTCTCCGGCATTCAACCGGTGGATACTCAGCACGGTCGCCCGCCCGGAACGTGGCAGTTGCGCACATTCGCCAGATCGCTCATGCAAGCTCAACGGCTGAGCGCTCACAGGTCTGATCGCGACGGCTCCCGCGGGATCGCCCGAGCATGCAAGAGGTGTGCTCGGATCGAGGCTGTCGTTTCATGGCCAGCGGCCCTGGTCGACCCGCTGCGGTGTTACTGCGCTTGGAGTCAGCGCCTTCACTTATTCATCGAGACCTGAAGAATCACCGCAGCCCTTGGGCAGGACGAGCGACGGTCGACGGCTGGCAAGGCGTTGCGCGGTCACCCGCCCATGAATGGGGAGTGTTAGCGGTCGCGCCAGGCGAGTGGTGAGGTTTGAAGAGCTGCTTCGGCAAGGCGGCGACCGAAGTCGGTCTGGATTCGGGCGCGGGACGACTCGATCCAGCCGTGACTCGCTTGTAGCCGGCTTCGCCGTACTCGACGGCCTGCATGAGGCACTCGAGACGGTCGGCGTCTTTGGCGCAGCGAGCCTCGATCGTCTCGGCGGCCTCGTACTCGGTCACGGCTTCCCGGATGCTCTTAGCGGCCGCCTCTGGAAGTACGGCGACCTGATCCTCGGTGATGCGTTCGTTGCTCGCGACATCCATGTACGGCTTGGCGCTGTGCGGGATGTCGCCGATGCGGGTCTCCTGCGAGTCGTGCCACATCCCCAGGTACGCCGCCCGCGCCGGATCGCCGCCCTCCTCGCTGGCGATCAGCGCGGCGAGTTGGGCAACGCGCAGGCTGTGCTCTGCGACGGACTCGGGGTCGCGGACGCCGACATGCCACCATCCGGCCCGACGGAGCCGCTTGAGTACGCCCATCTCGTAGGCGAAGGCGACGACTCCTGCTGCGTCCCGGTCGGTAGTGTCATCGGTCACGATTACTCCGTTTCGATCATCGGTTGGCCAACTGCACAGCGCACCGCAGATTGTTCAACTCTACGGTGCTGCCATCAGCGGGGTTGTTGTCCAGCGCTGCTTCGACCCGCTCGCCGGTTCGTTGTCGTAGCTCTCTGTCGTACTCAAGGAGCTCCGGCCGTGCGAGCACCAGCTGCCAGAGGCTGTGGATGTTCAGCGGACCATTCACCTGATCTGTCAGGTGTTCGAGCAGATGGTTCGCTAGCCGCACTCCTGACCAGCTCCGAGTCGAGGTTGCAGTGACCAGGCCATGGGATGTCAGCGGCTCGGCCCGAGGGATGCCTGCGCGATGAAGCCTTGGGCGATTGGTGCTCCTGTGTTGCGTGCGTGTTTGTGGTCGAAGAGGGTGTGCTCGATCGCCCCGATTGTGTGGACCGTGAACTCGCGCCACCAGTGGTCTCCGGCGACGGTCGTGGGCAGATCGGTTGGCGATATCACGCCTGCGCCGAAAGAAACGGTCCGCGGTAGGCCTGCGCACAGCTGGTCGCGCAGGCCTTCGACGTGGGTGAGGAATGCGTGCTCATCCGTCGTCGTCGCGAGGAGAACGATCTCGTCGCCCCCGAAGGTGGCCAGGCAGCTGTGTTCGACGCTCGAGCGCCAGAGCCAGTTGCGGGCCAGGGTGCCGAGGCGGCCCATGAAGGCGTTGCCGGCTAGGTGACCGAAGGACTGGGCGTCGACGGCCTTGGTGCCTTCGACGTAGTCCTTGAGATTGTCGACATCGCCGATTGCCAGGCCCACGGTGTGGCCGTGTCCGATGGCGTCGGCGATCAGGCCGGGCAGACGGGTGAAGAAGCCGGGCCAGGCGACCAGACCTGTGATCGGGTCGTCGCGCGCGTCTTCGCACCAGCCGCCAACGGTCGGCGGAGGGAATCGATCGTGCCGAGCGTCAGGCGGGTGCGGGCTGGCTCAGTCGGCCCGGAAGCCACGTCGGGGTGCTCATCGGCCGCCCCAGCTACCCGGAGCTCGTCCATCGAGCCGATGGCGAGGGCAGCGAGCACTGGCTCTGCCTCCGGTAGTGGGACCGCAGGAAAGCGCGGGCTCCAGAGCCATCGGAGCCTTCCGCCATTCGGTCCTCGTGACGGTGGTGCCAGGACCGGCGCATCGTCGCTGACCAGCTCGACGTCGGCGAGCCCAACGCGCTGTTTGGTCGGTGCCGTGCAGAAGATCCAGCCGTGGTCCGGCAGCCGCATGACCGGCGGCCAGATCGTCAGGCGTTGCTGCTCGAGTCGACGCATTGCGTACGAGCCGGGAGCCAGCGGGACCCGCCAGATCGCAACCTCGGGCCCCGAAGCGATCAGGAGGTTCGGGGGAGTGGGTACGTCGTAGAGGGTCGACGCCTGGCTACCTGGGTCAATGGTTCTGTCGCGAGCGGGTGTGCGCCGGGAGTCTCGCAGTACCGGTCGCCGCAACTGCACATCCATGTCGTGCGCCAGCTGGTTCCGGCGGGGTCGGGCACCATCGGCGATGCCGGCATGACCGCGATCCCACGCTCGATGTATGCACGGGTCGCCGTGAGTAGCTTGTTCCCTTTGCGAGCCATCAATGACACCTCCTGTGGGCACCATCATGGCCCACTGAGTCACACACGGTGACACCTGCCTCACGAATTCCTCCTTGACGTTGGGTGCCGATCATCGGTCGTTGGTGGGCGCGACCGGCGCGGGCTCAGGGGATCTGCCAGCACGCCGGCCGCGCCGTTTAGGGGTTAGCGCCTGTCGACCTCCGCGACATGCGTCCGTTCAGTGGCACTGGGCGGTTTCGGCGCTGGACTCCTCGGATTGGTCGGCGAGGTCCGGGTCGAGCCAATGAACCTCGGCCGCGCCGAGATGACCGTGAGCCTCGAGAAGATCGTCAACGCTCGGCCAGAATGTGAGGCCAGGTTCGCGCCGAGCCACTTGAGCGCGACCCAGGTGTTTCGTCGCTCGTCGAACGGAAACTCGACGCCGATGGCAACGACTCCTGTTCCCATCCCTCCGGACGGATCGCGCTTGCTGAACAACTCGAACCGACGCATCACCGGTTCACCGCCTGGTCGAACGCAGCTTCACGAGTCAAGCGGAGGTTCGGGAACTGGCTCGCCAGGAGCGCCGCGTACTCGTCGGCCACGCGAGATCGGTCCGATCCATTCGGCGATCACATGAGTGTCGAGCCATTCGCAGACTCTGCTCTGCGGTTGTGCACGAACCACGTAGGTCGCGACGTCGTACTGGCTGGTCCCGCCGGTCCGAGAGCTGTTCCCGATGGTCACGCTCTGACCGTAGAAGTCGGGCTGTGGTCGTCTCGATGAACTTGCTCGAACTTGCTCCCGTCCGTCTGAGCGGAAAGCAACCTCAGGCAGGGAGGTCCGCGAGCGAGGCTTTGATCAGGGCGCGAGCGGTTGATCCGTACACGGCGAGCTTGCCGAGCGCCGTGAAGGTTTCGGCGTACATGGCGATCTCGCGTGGGTGGGTGATCGTCAGGAAGCCCGATACCAGTTCCACGTTGGCCTGAGCGTTGTCGAAGATGTAGAAGTCTTCGACCGGCCATCGTGGTGATCGGTCCACGTCGGCGGGAATCACGCCGAGGCTCACCGACGGCAGTTGCATGACGTCAAGCAAATGGCGCAGCTGTCCGGCGAGTACCGTCGGGCCGCCGAGTTGGTAGCGCAGCGCGGCTTCTTCGAGTACGAAGGCGAAGGTGTGCCCGCCTTGGGTGAGGATGCGCTGGCGATCCATCCGCTCGGCCAGGGTCGCGGCGATGTCGTCGATCGCGACGTGCCGGCGAGCCCGGATCGAGGTGAGTACCGCCGTCGTGTAGTCCGCGGTCTGCAGGAGTCCGGGCACCATGGTCTGGCAGTAGGAGCGGTACTGCCGGGTGCGTTCGTAGAGGTCGCGGACGGAGGCGTTGAGATGGCGTAGCCCGGTCCGTTCGACGCGTCGCCAATCCAGCCACATCGAGTCGACGGACCGCAGCTCGGCGATGAGCTCGGGCAGGAGTGCCGTCGCGGAGCAGACCGCGCACCAGGTGCGCAGATCGGCTTCGGATGGTTGCTGCTTGCCGTGCTCGATCTTGGAGGTCTTGGCCTCGTGCCAACCGGCCGCGGTGGCCAGCGCCCGCGCGGAGAGTCCCGCGTCGAGCCTGACATCCCGCAGCCGGTCAGCGAGCGCCTGACGGGCGCTCTGGGCACTTGAGGATTGCGAAGCAGGCATCCAGATCGATAACGACGAAGAGGCAGGACCGCTAAAGCGTAACGGAGTACTGCTCGTGGTCGATGCCGCGTTCCCACGCGGCCTCGAAGGCCGAGAGGCACAGCTTCACTGCGTCTGGATCGGTGCTGACCTCGTTGCCGACGAACTGCCCGTCACCGGCGAACAGACCGAACTGCAGTGTTGCCTCGTCGAAGATCCAGACGTCGTTGCCAGGCAGGGCAATCGCCGACACTCGTGGGCGAGGTACCCAGCGAATCGCCTCGCCCGCAACCACGTTGACCCGTGAGGTCACGGCATGTTCGAACGCGATGTACTCCGACACGGGTTCGCTGACGACCCGGACCCGCTTGAACGCGACGCCTCGTGCTGTTGCAGAGCTGGCGATCTCTGTCCAGCCGGCGTACTCGCGGACCGCCTGGTCGAGGTCGCCCGCCTTCCATGCTGCGAAGGCGGGGTCGTCGAGCATGTACTGGTCGCGAAGCTCCAGCTTCAGCACACTTCGCGTGCTGCTCGCGAGCAGTTCATCGAACGACGGCTCCGGCACGACACGCCTCCACAATCATCTCCGCCATCCTGGCGGGTAGCTTCACGACCGACTCCGAGTCCGAGAGTCCGCTGTCTTCGGACAGCCTGGCCAGCAGCGCCGGATCGACAACCGTCTCACCCTGGAAGTAGACGTCTCCAGTCTCCTCGTCACGGAAGACCGCAGGACAGTTGTTGCCTGGGCAGTCTGGGTCCTTGCCGTAGAACTGTAGTGCCACGATGACCTCCCGGATTCAGTACTGCGTTGTGGGTAAGCCGATGACTTGCGGACTTGCAGATCACCAGCCTTCCCGAAGGTCCGCCGTCTCGTCGGCGAGCACGTGCCTGCACGTGTCGTTCATGGACGCTGACGAACGCATGTCGAGGCATCGTCGCAACGCGATACTCCGCGGTTCTGGGCCGGTTAGAATCGTCCTGGCAACGGCACGGAGGGTATACATCGCATGGGTCGGTCGTCGGAGGCGGGTGCGCGGATCGCGGATCTTCGCAAGCGCCGCCAACTCACCCAGCATGGGCTGGCCGCCCGGGCCAACGTGTCGTATAGCTTGCTGACGAAGGTCGAGAGCGGAAGCGGGCCTTCTTCAGAGGCGTTCGTGGCGGCCTGTGCTCGGGCCTTGGGTGTGGACGTAGCCGCGCTTACGGATCAGACGCCTGCGGACGGCTCTGCAGACGGTCACCTGGGGGAACTCCTCGTTCGAGTGGAGACCCAGCTGGATCTGTCGACCTGGTCCAGACGAATCGGCTCGACCGCGACCGCTCGACCAGCTGCGCTCCGCTGTGCGGCAGGTCAACCAGGTCGCTCAGGCCGCAAAGTACGAACAGATGGCTGGGCTGCTACCGAGTATGTACGCCGAGCTGCATGCCGCGGGCCATCTCTCGTCCGGCCGAGAACAGAGCGAAGCGTGGGGGCTGCCTCGCCGAGGCATACCGCTGCGCTCACACCATTGGTATCGCGACGGGCTATCCGGATCTCTCCCTGATCGCCCTCAGCCGCATGGATTGGGCTGCTCAAAATGCCGCCGATCGAGCTCCGGGCCTGCGTGCTGCTCGTGAGTATCTGCGGGTGACTGCCTACCTGCGCAAACATGACTACGACACCTGCTGGAACCTCAACGCGGCCGGACGGGCACATCTAGAGGGCACCGACGCCAAGACCTCCCGGCAGCCTTGTCGCGGCCGGCCAACTCGACCTCGGAGCTGCGGTGCTGGCTGCCCGCACCGGCGATGCCAGCGCCACTAGCGAATACCTGGATGCCAGTCTTACGGCAGGCTGACCGGTGACGATCTCGAGACCTTCTGGTTTGCCTTCGGGCCGACCAATGTGGCAGTCGACCGCGTGATGACCCTGATTGAGCTGGGCGACTACTCCCACGCCGTCCTCCTTGGCGAACAGATGATCCCCAGCCGGTTGGCTGCCCACTCGCATCGGGCACCACCACTTCGACATGGCCCGGGCCTACGAACGGCTGAATCTGCCAGACGACGCCATGCGACATCTGCTGAGC
The DNA here is from genome assembly GCA_963822475.1 of uncultured Actinomycetota bacterium. Lineage (GTDB taxonomy): Bacteria > Actinomycetota > Actinomycetes > Propionibacteriales > Kribbellaceae > Kribbella. Next base: position 11,150 of record CAWGHT010000003.1, on the reverse strand, counting down.
TGGCCCGCCAAGCAGCTCCCGGCCAAGCCCGTCGTCACCCCACCGTGCGGTCTGTTGTGGCGGACCTGGTGCGGTCCGCTCGCCACCCGTCTGACGCCCTCACCCGATACGCCAATTGGATCGGCCTGTAGGACGCCCTTGCCGAAGACTTGCACACAGGTGTGCAAGTCGGCCCCGTTGCCCGGAGCCAGGATGGTCACGTAGCGCATCGACGCGGCTACCGGCGACCAGACGGTCGCCGCCTCCAACGGGAGCCAGTCATGACAACCGGGTTCTGGATTCTCACCCTCATAGCGGCGGGACTGTATGTCGTTATCGTCCGTGACATCGCGCGGGAGGTGCGGGGCGAGTGACAGCACTTACCGACGTCCCACACCGGCCGCCCGGCGCGTCCGCGTCTGGTTCGGTGAGCATGTCATCGCTGACTACACCGGCGAACCGGCCGACGCACTCCGGTACCAGGCGGGCATGACGCGGCGCTTCGCAAGCCTGCGCATCACCATCGAGCCGTACGCGGCGGTGGATGAAGATGCTGCCGACTCGTGAACGGCCGGCACACGCGCGGCTGGCAGTCGTGTTGCCGACCCTGCGGCACCGGGCACTGGTGAAAGATCCGGCAGAGATGCGGGTGCAGTTCGAGCGGGTCACGAGGGCTCGCATCATGCTGCACGAGGTCACCCCATGAACTGGCGGATCCGGTGGCGAGCCGTCGTCCTCAGCCCCTCACGTGCAGAAGATCGCTGCACACCCATCGGCTTCGCCTCCGACGGTCCCTGTCCGAGTTTCCTCCTCGATCCCCTGCGGAGGACTCGGCCAGGGCCTGCCCAATGCCGGCTGGCACGGGACGTGAAAGCGAGTCCGTTCCGTGTCAGCCGCTCAAGCACCGAGGCCCGGACGGGTGCCTCGGTCACGGTTGGCTGGGTGGTTGGGGCGTACGCGCCTGGGCGAGCAACCACTCGGCCACGCCGTTCAAAACCAGCGGGCGGGCGCACAGCCTGCAGAGCGGACGCCCGCCCGCTGTTCCACCTCGATGATAGGAGCGCAGTGGATACGCCCGTAATCCCGCTGGATCGGCCGACCGTCGATCCAGCGATCGAAACGCATTACTCGAGCCGCTGGGACGAAGCGGCCCGACTGAGCTCGACCGTCAAGGGCCGACTGGAACAGGCCCGGCTCTACGACTTCCTCGGCCAGTGGTTCCCGCCGGCTCCATCCCGCGTTGCCGACATCGGCGGCGGTCCTGGCGTGCATGCTGGCTGGCTCCGCGACCAAGGGCACGACGTCGTACTGCTCGATCCGGTCCAGCGTCACGTCGACCAAGCCAATGCGGCAGGCATCACCGCCGAACTTGGTGACGGCCGCCGGCTCCCATGGTCGAACCAGTCGTTCGATGCCGTGCTCATGGCGGGACCGCTCTACCACTTGCCGGAGGCACAGCGACCGCCGCCTGGCACTTCGCGAGGCACTGCGGGTGCTGCGCCCGGGTGGCGTGCTGGCCGCAGTCGCAATCAACCGAGCCGCCAACCTGATCGGCTCGACGCTGGCCAACACGCTCCTGACTCGGCACGGCATCGTGCAGCGACATCCTGGAGACCGGCCACAGTGCCGACAACGAGCGGATGGCGCACTGCTACTACCACCGCGAAAGCGAGCTACGCAGCGAACTGGTCAGTGCCGGGCTGCGGCCGGTCAACATCTTCGGCCTCACCGGTCCCGGTGGCTGGCTGACGGTCATGATCGACGCCCACTTCAAGACCCAGCCCTACACCGACAAGCTGGCCGAGCATGACCCGCTCGACACGGCGCTGGAGTGCTCTCGGCTGGCAGACCGCATGCCGGAGCTGGTGGCAGCTAGTTCGTTGTTCCTGGCCGTGGGCCAGAAGGGCTGAGCCATGGTGTCCTGCTGCGCGGCCGGCGAGATCTCAGCCAAGCTGGCCGTGCAGCTCGACGTACTCCTCTTCGGCACGCAGCACCTTCGACAGCACCGCATCGGCGCTCGGCAGTGGATGGAGCGGGAAGTTCGACCCGTCCCACCTCAGCCGGCCGTCCACGGTCGTCGAAGGCGGGATGACCACGGGTGTGCCCGGCTCGACGTACTGAACGCCCGTAGCCAGTGGGCCAAGGTCGGTTTCGGGCTGGAGCGTGCAGGTGATCCAGTCGCCGTCCGGCAGCTTCATCGTCGGCGGCCAGATCGCCAGGTCGCTCCTGCTCGTACAGCCGCTTGCCGTATGCGCCGGCGATCCGCGGCAGGCGCCAGATTGCCACGGCTCGGGCACGACGTGACCGCCAGGTTCGGCGGCTCGTGCGACGTCCCAGACGTCGCGGGCCCCGATCGACATCGGTGATCCAGTCGCCGTCCGGCGTACCGGCAATAGTTGCCGCCTGCACCGGAATACCACGCTCCACGCATGCCAGAGCCGTGTCCAACAAGGCGTTCTTGCGTCGAATCATCTGCCCGCTCGTCCTCCCGTTCGGGACATCATTGCCGCGCTACCGCGCGGCTTGTGATCCAGAGACCCGGCGGATTCGCTGCGCGAGATCACACGAAGGGCCTGTCAACGGCTTGCTGCGAGGGAGAAAGGCATGACCCTGACCTTGACCCGCCATACGGGGACCGAGACGCTCGAACTCGTCCCGAGTCTCAAGCCGCTCTATGCGAACGCCTACTCCGAACCTCCGTACGAGATGTCGGATGAGGACATTGAGCAGTTCGAGATCCGGATCACGAAGCATGCCGGCCTCGACGGCTTCGTCCTGGTCGCCGGAGAGATCGACGGGCGACTTGTGGGGTTCTCGTACGGATTCACCTTCCCGCCTGGACGATGGTGGACCGGTGTCAAGACTGACCCGCCTCCTGCCGACGTTGCTTCGGGCCCCCTTTTCGCGGTGATCGAGCTCGGCGTACACACGGATTTCCGTGGCCGCGGCTTCTCTCGCCAGCTCGTCGATGCTCTCCTCGCCGACCGACCGGAGGCCTTCGCGAGTCTCATCTCCCGCCCAGGTGCACAGGCTCACGCGATGTATCAACGCTGGGGGTGGAAGAAGGTCGGCACCACGCAGACGTACGCGCACTGGCCCGTTGAGGACATCGACGTCCTCCCTTTGCACGACAGCAACTCCGCCTGGCCTCTCGAGCTGAGGCGCCGATCATGAGTAACCGTCCGTTCGGTATGTCCTCCCCTCGTGCGTTCCGCCGTCGAGCAGAGGGCCGGGTGGTCCGGCGCGCGCGACCAGTGAATCGGAGGCGATATTGGGTCCAGTTGACGGTACTCTTCGTAGCGGAGCTGCTACATCTGGTTCTGGTCTGCGCCGACCGCGGATGGAGGGACGAGTGTCCGAGCTGAGAGGTCGTCGCAGTGACGACCCAGGTCAGGGCAGCGAACCTGGTGAGGGCGCCGGCCGACCTGACGACGTTCGTGATGGCGACGATAGATCGCCAACCTCAGCTGATCGGCCGACGAATCGCGTGGACAGTCAGGCGGCCATTGAGGGCCACGACGCCGATCGTGAGACGCCGCGACCGTTGACGGCGCGCGAGAAACTCGAACAACGCCTCGACGAGATGTACTGGCCGGGCTACTCGAGTTGGTCGTCAGCCCAGCGCGATGAGACGAGTGACCGGCGGCCGCGAGCCGAAGCGTCATCGACCGAGGCAGATCGGCCGGACGATGCCCGGTCGGAACACGAGGACCCATTCGCGTCCTACCCACCGGACCTTCAGGCGCATATGCGCCACGATGACACCCTGGCCCGACTCCAGTACCTCAGCCCGCGACATGACGAAGCGGACGCAGAGTCGCCGATGTCAATTGAGTCCCGTGACGTTGACGATCGGAGCAGCGGGCAGGGCTTGCGCGACGTACCAGTAAACGGCATCTCGCCAACCGACAGCAGCAGCCCAGCAACGTCACGACCGACCGACGAAGCTGACGGGTGGTCCGCTCTCAGCCAGCCGGAGCCTGACGATCCGGCCGACGGCGTCGGGAGGGTTGAACCAGCGAATGAAGAGCGGGCCACTGATGAAGGTCTGGCAGGTGACACCCCGCCAAGGAGCGAGGATGTTGCCGTCGGCATCGACTCCACGCCGGAGCAGGCCGTCGGCACCGACGAACCTGCCGAGGCTGGTCACGAGTTCGTCGAAGACGCTACGCCGGAGGAGATGGACAAGTACCGACGTATCCGGGAGACCGATGACTTGGACGCGCTCGCAGAGAACAGTGGGCTGCCACGCGATGTGATCGATGAGGCGAAGCAACACCTGTTCCAGCGCGAACACGACGTGGCAGTCGGACCAGGCGATGTCAGACACGGCTACTTCACACCGAACGCGGTGTACGGCGACCTGTGGGAACGAGTCGCGTCCGGTGTCGATGTTACGGACGAGAACCGAGTCCAATTCTGGTCTCTGCTCGCGCACGAGTACGTCGAATCGAGGCTGATGGAGGCTGGTTTGCCATACCTGTCGTCCGAACCTGGAGCTTGGAGTGAGGACGGGTGGCCGGGAGGTGCTCGCCGGGTACCCGTCGGCGCACAACACAGCACCGCTGAGCACACAGTCGCAAGTAAAGGACCTACTGCGGCATTGGGCCAAGTTAGACCTCCCGAGAGATGACCTTCAGGTGGCACCGGATTTGTCGAATCTGGACAATGTCGTACGAGTAGCGAAGGAAAGGCTGGGGTTGTGACAGACACAGCGGCATGCGAGCGACTGCTAGCGCGGCTGGTAGCGGCCAACTGGGACGACGACGAGGCTGAGGATCGCCACGTTTCGTCGCGGGGACGGTTGGCGGTTGAGTACCTGCGGCGGATGGCGGTCTGGGCCGATGCGCTGGGCGTTCCCGGGCAATGGCCATTCTTCGATCTGGCCGTGGTGTTCGATCCTTCGGTCGAGAACGATCCAGTCTGGATGGAACGCCTGGAGGCTGACAGCGGCCACAAGCTGTGGACCCTGTCCAGAAAGGTCGTCACCGACATGTTCCGCTGGGCCTCCTTGGGCGATCTCCCGAAGGAACGGTTCCCTGAGTTCGACGACCCATACGAGCCGATGATCCAGCTACTCGAACGCGGCGGCGAGATCTGGCCGGGCCACGGCTCGATCGAGTTCTACCTAGGCTCCGTGCCGTATCGCGGAATTGCCGACCGGCTGTCCCAGCCCCCTCGTCCGATCGACCCGGCCACCTTGGACGCCTTGGACGAGGACTATCGGATCAGGTCTGAGGAGTCCCGTGCCCGTGCAGCTGCCCAAGCGAGCGAGCCCCAATCAGCGCAGCCGCCCACGCGAGAGGCGCAATGACGCGGACGCAGTCTGGCCGACCCTTCCAATGCCTCGACTGGATGCGCTACGACGACTGGGCGATGCCGAACAGGAGGCACGCTCCAGGGTGGCTGGTGCGGTCGCCGGCCACCGCCACGATGCTCAACTGTTGCGCTTGAGCGAAGACATCTCGGCACGCCTGTCCGTTGAGCGCTCGCCGCTGTAGGAATCTCACCCGTCCAAAGGAGCAACGCTGTTGTCGAACGAACAGGGCCGCATCTTCCGTGACGCATGGATCGCAGGCGTGACGAAGCACTACCCCGGCGAACCAAAGCCCGGGTACGTCGCACCGTGGGAAGAGACACCCGATTGGGAGCGGGAGAGCGCGGCGGCGGTCTACGAGCAGGTGCGGGCGTTCGTCGAGGTCTCCGAAGGAAACACGAGCAAGCTCAGCCGAGAGCAGAAGGGCCGGTTTGTGGCGCTGTGCTGGATCGCGCAGATCTACCGTCACATCCCCGACCCCAAACCCAGCTACGTAGCCGACTGGGACGACCTGCCAGCCTGGCAGCAAGAGACTGACGCGGACATCTTCGAACGGATCGAAGGCGTGAGCTGACATCCGCGCGGCGCGTGTGCCATCGCCCGCGACGGCGTGCCCACCCGAATCCAGACCGAAACCGTACTGGCGGAGCTGAGCCACCGGGCTGTGTTCCACCTCAGGTGCCGAGCTCGCAGATGAACTCGACCGGGGGATGAAGAATCCTCCTCGGCAAACCGAACCTGGCGGAGGTCCTTGAATGAAGCGTTGAGCATGCCGCCTCGCCGCGGCGGCGCGGTAGTGTGCTCGTGGACCTGGCGAACGCAGGAGTGATCCGCCGAGTCGAGCAGACGGCAGCTACCTAGCCGCCGCCATGGACCTGACGGAGCAACCGGGTTCGGGTGTGGTCGCTCGTAAGCTCGCCGACCTGAACCAGCAACTCGTCGGCCACCGCGACGATGCCCGGCTGTTGCTCTTTGAGTGAGGATATCTCGGCGTGCCTATCCGTCGAGCGCTCGCGGTTGTAGGACTCCCCGTCCTGGTGCTCCTTCGGTAGAGTAGGCACGCTGTGTGCTCGCTCGTATCCGGAGGTTCTTCTCGTGTCTGCCCTGGTCGTGTGCCGATCTAGCGTGGCAGCCCACCTCGGGTGTCCAAGGAAGCAGTTGCGCCTGGATTGCGGAGACGAATGGCATGCACGCGCCTAGGTGCCGTCTCTGAAGGTTCGTGGTGAGTGCGGTCGATGAGCGGATCGAAGCACCAGTGCGTTTCTCCGGATCAAAGAGATCCCAACTCGAGCGGCACGTGACTATCGGTGACTGGCGACATTTGATTGACTTGCCTACGAGACGGGGGGCAGATGAACGACACGCTGGCGACGTCGCCTCGGCGTTATGCGCCTGTCGTTCACGACAGGCGCCCTCCTCGCCCGTGAGGCGGCTTTGCTCGCGCCCGTCTACATCGAGCGGCGCGACTGGGAGCAGGTCCGCGACCGAGCGCTGTCAGAGCAACCTCCTGCAGGCACGGACCTACCGCACTGGGGTTCGGCTGGTCCGCGAGACGGTCAAGCGGCTGTCAGCGCTTGACCGACGACGAGGTCGAGCTCCTGGTCGAGGTCGACGGCCTCCGAGCGGGGCCACCTGATGTGGGCGGCGGCCTGCCGCCGCTACGAGCTCATCGGCGAGTTCGCCGAGGAGGTCGTGCGCGAGCGGTTCCTGCTGCTGGCCTCGACGCTGAGCTACGAGGACTTCGACAGCTTCATCCGCAGCAAGGCGCTGTGGCACGAGGAGCTGGCCGAGATCAAGGACTCGACGCTGCAGAAGCTGAGGTCGAACGTGTTCAAGATGCTGCAGGAGGCCGAGCTGCTGTCGGAGGCGGGCTACATCGTCCCTGCCGTGCTGTCCGAGCGAGTCGCCGCGCGTGCTGAGCGCCCGCACGCCGAGCGACCTGCGGTTCTTCCCGACGCAGCAGACCGCAGGAGCAGGGGGCTGCGCCGTGATCCCGAAGACTCTGCCGGAGCAGGAGGAGCACCTGTTCGCGGTGCTCAGCGGCCGGCGCTTCCTGCAGATGGAGGGCCTGAGCAACGAGGTCCCGTTCTTCATCTACCCGTACCCGCCGGAGGACGCGCTCGCTGTCGCGGCGGCCAAGAAGCGGATCAAGAACCGGCTGGCCGGCGCCGGGGTCGACGGTCTTCGAGATCAACCTCTACGACCTGTCGGTCGAGCTGCTCAAGGAGCGGGGCGTCTGGGATCGGGTTCTGGCCATCGAGCCGGACCAGGACAAGGACGACTTCCGCGAGATGCTGCAGGGGATGCTCGACCCGCAGCTGCACATCGCCCCGGCGATCCGCGACCGGCTCGCCAGGCGAGCGTTCGACATCTTCTTCCTCACCGGGATCGGTGAGGTCTTCCCGTACATCCGCTCGCACAACGTGCTGAACAACCTGCAGTCGGTGGTCAAGGGCAAGCCGATGCTCATGTTCTTCCCGGGCCGCTACGAGCAGTCCGACACGTTGGGCTCATCGCTCGTGCTGTTCGGTCGGCTCAAGGACGACCAGTACTACCGAGCCAAGAACATCCTGGAACAGGAGGCATGAGCTCGATGCAGCTCAACGAGATCTTCGCCAAGGACATCCAGCGTCCGATCGAGGGCGTCATCAAGGCCGACGACGCCGCACACCTGGGCACCGAGGTCGACGAGTACGTCCTGACCAACGAGGCCGCCAAGGGCCTGGAGATCCTCCTCGAGGAGTACACCTCCTACACCAACGCCAACGGCGTGTGGATCTCCGGCTTCTTCGGCTCCGGTAAGTCGCACATGCTCAAGATGCTCGCCCACCTGCTGGGCGACGTCGAAGGCCAGGACTACCCGCGCCAGAACGTCTCCGACAGCTTCCGGGCCAAGACCGCCGGACGCCTTCCTGCCCGGCCTGCTCAACAAGGCCGACCGCATCCCGGCCAAGAGCCTGCTGTTCAACATCGACCAGAAGGCCACCCTGATCAGCAAGGACCAGACCGACGCCCTGCTGAAGGTGTTCGTCAAGGTCTTCGACGAGTGCCGCGGCTACTACGGCAACCAGGGCCACGTCGCCCGGTTCGAGCGCGACCTGGACAACCGCGGGCAGTACGAGGCGTTCAAGGACGCGTTCGAGCGCATCGCCGGCATCCCTGGGACGCAGGGACGCGAGCAGAGCGCGCTGGAAGGTCCGAGCATCGACCGCGCCTTCGCCGAGGTCAACGGCGCGGACGCGCCGACGGCATCATCAAGCAGTACAGCGCCTCGATACTCGGTCTCGATCGAGGACTTCGCCGACGAGGTCAAGGCCTGGCTCGACAAGCAGGGCGACCCGACCTTCCGGCTGAACTTCTTCGTCGACGAGGTCGGCCAGTTCATCGGCTCCGACACCAAGCTGATGCTCAACCTGCAGACCATCGCCGAGTCGCTCAACACCAAGTGCGCGGGCCGCGCGTGGGTGTTCGTGACCTCCCAGGAGGACATGGAGAAGGTCATCGGCGACCGCACCCGGCAGCAGGGCAACGACTTCTCCAAGATCCAGGCCCGCTTCAAGACCCGCCTGAAGCTGACCAGCGCCGACGTCGAGGAGGTCATCCGCAAGCGTCTGCTGGAGAAGAACGACGCCGGTGTCGGTGCGCTGAGCGGCGATCTACGCCGACCAGCACGCCAACTTCAAGACGCTGTTCGACTTCGTCGACGGCGCCAAGACCTACCGCAACTACACCGACGAGGCCCACTTCGTCGGGACCTACCCGTTCGTCAGCTACCAGTTCCCGCTGTTCCAGGCCGCGATCGAGGGCATCTCCGACCACAACGTCTTCGAGGGCCGCAACAGCTCGGTCGGTGAGCGCTCGATGCTCGGCGTCGTCCAGCAGGTCGCCAAGGACATCGGCAACGTCGAGGTCGGCCAGCTCGCGACCTTCGACAGCATGTTCGCCGGCATCCGCGCCTCGCTGAAGTCGGCCGCCCAGCGCTCGATCGACGTCGCCGAGCGCAACCTCGACAACCCGCTGGCGGTCCGCCTGCTCAAGGCGCTGTTCCTGGTCAAGTACGTCGAGAGCTTCCAGGCGACCCCGCGCAACCTCACGGTGCTGGTCTACGACCGCTTCGGCCTCGACCTCCCGGCGCTGTCGGAGCAGGTCAAGGAAGCGCTGACCGTGCTGGAGACGCAGACCTACATCCAGCGCAAGCGGCAACGCCTACGAGTACCTGACCAACGAAGAGCAGGTCATCGAGGAGGAGATCAAGAACGTCGACATCGACGCCTCCGAGGTCAGCGGCCGGCTGTTCAAGATCCTGTCCGGCGACGTCATCAAGACCAGCAAGATCCGCTACGCCAAGAACGGGCAGGACTTCCCGTTCGGCTTCAAGCTCGACGACCAGGCCCACGGCTCCCAGAGGGAGCTGGCGGTCCACTTCATCTCCCCGGAGTACCCGTACTCGCCCGGAGGAGATCCGCATGCACAGCGCGGGCAAGGACGAGCTGCGCGTCATCCTCGAGCCGGACGCCCGGGTGCTGGCGGACCTGCGGCTGCTGATCAAGACCGAGAAGTACATCAAGCGCAAGCAGGGCACCTCGATCTCGGCCATCGAGGGCCAGATCCTGCAGACCAAGGGTGCGCAGAACATCGACCGCGAGAAGGAGCTCGTCGAGCGGGTCAAGCGCGCTCGGTCGGCAAGTCCACCCTGGTCATCAACGCCGCAGACATCACCTCCAGCTCGCAGGACGCGCTCGACCCGGGTGACCGACGGCTTCCAGGACCTCATCAGCCGCACCTACACCCAGCTCAAGCTGCTCGGCGGTGTCGACCTACAGCGAGCAGCAGGTCGCCGGGGCCGCCAACCCCGACAGCGGGCTGTTCGACGCCGACACCTCCAGCAAGCTCTTCGCGCCGGCCGAGGAGGTGCTGTCGTTCGTCCTGCGCAAGGAGGCGCTCGGCGAGCAGGTCACGGTCAAGACGATCGTCGACAGCTTCACGGCCAAGCCCTACGGCTGGGACCTGGCCTCGATCGAGGTCCTGATCGCGTTCCTGGTCGGCACCTCCAAGGTCACGCTCACGGTCGACGGCAACGTCCTCAAGCGCTCCGAGGTCGCCACGGCGCTGCGCAACACGCAGAAGCACGCGCACGCCGTCGTCGCCCCGCAGAAGACCTTCGACGAGCGCAAGGTCGCCGCCTTCCGCAAGTTCTGCACCGACTTCTTCGACGAGGCCAACGCCCCGAAGGACCCGCTGGAGCTCGCCCGCCACGGCGCCGACAAGCTGCAAGGCCAAGCGCGACGAGCTCAAGGCCACCGTCGACCGGCTCCAAGTACCCGTTCGTGGCCCAGCTCTCCGCGCCGATCGACCTGCTCGACCAGGTGGTCGGCAAGCCCGACGACTGGTACCTGACCGACTTCAACCTTGGCGACGACCTGCTCGACGCCAAGGAGAGCGACATCGACCCGATCCAGGCGTTCCTCAGCGGCGGACAGAAGGTCATCTACGACGAGGCCGCCGACCTGCTGACCACCCACAGCAGCAACCTCGGCTACCTGCCGTCCGGCAGCGACGCCACGGTGCGGGCTGCCCTGGACGACCCCAACGCCTTCCGCGGCAACAGGATGGCCCAGCTCAAGCAGGCCACCGACCAGCTGCGCACCCAGATCGACGAGGTGGTCGCCACGAACCGAGCCGACGTCGTCGAGGCGATCGAGGGACGCAAGACCGAGATCGAAGCGAGCGCCTTCTACGCCAAGGCGACCGCCGGACGCCCAGGAGAGCGTGCTGCGCCGGGTCGACCAGACGATCTCCCGCGTTCGCGCCGAGAACCAGATCGCCCTCATCCGCGAGACCGGCTCGAGCTTCG
>CAWGHT010000002.1:0-89913 GCA_963822475.1 uncultured Actinomycetota bacterium | reverse complement strand
AAGTCGCTCGACGCCACGTCGCGCCGCGCGAACCTTGCGCAGTTCTTCGGCTTCCCGATTCCCTGTGTGTTCGTCACGAAGGGGCTCGACCTGCCGCCCGAGGTGGCGGAGGAGGCGATGCGCGCCCGGGTGGCGGTGCTGCGGTCGCGCCTCCGCACGAACGAGTTCTACAACCGCATCAAGCCCTGGCTCGAGGATCACTTCGCGCCGCGCACCTCGCTCCACGGCTCGCTCGCCGACGTGTACGGCGTCGGGTTGCTGTTCGTGGGCCAGAGCGGCATCGGCAAGTCGGAGTGCGTGCTCGACCTGGTGGAGCGAGGGCACCGCATCGTCGCCGACGATCTCGTGCTCGTGCGCAAGAAGGGGACGGATATCCTCCTCGGCCGCGGCCATGAGCTGCAGCGGCACTACATGGAGATCCGCGGCGTGGGACTCGTGGACATTCCCGCGATCTTCGGCATCCGCGCCGTGCGCCAGCAGAAGCGCATCGAGGTCGTGGTGCAGCTCGAGGAATGGCGGCAGGACGCGTCGGCGACGGTGGAGCGCACGGGGCTCGACGGCGAGACGACGGACATCCTCGGCGTGGCGCTCCCGCGCATCACCGTGCCCCTCAATCCGGGCAAGAACATCACCGTCATCGCCGAAGTGATCGCCATGCACCACCTGCTGAAGTGGAGCGGCATCGACCCCGCCGAGCGGTTCAACGCGCGGCTCATCAACCAGATGCGCGACAAGTCCGAGATCAGCCGCTACCTGCGCGAAGATCATGAGTGAGCCGCCCGACGCGCCGGCGGCCGGCGCCAGGCGCGCCCTCGTCGCCGGACACGCCGACTTCGCCGCCGGCCTCGTGTCGGCCGTGGCGCTCATCACCGGCCGCGCCGAGGGGCTCGTGCCGATCCAGGTGCGCGGGCTCTGCGGCGACGACATCCAGCAGCTGCTGTACGACACGATGCTGTCCACGGGGGCGCGCGTGATCTTCACCGACCTTCAGGCGGGGAGCTGCACGATGGCCGCGCGCCGCGTGCTGCGCGAGCTGGGCGAGGGGACGCTCGTGGCCGGCGCGAACCTGCCGATGCTGCTCGACTTCGCCCTGTCGGCCGAGCCGGACAGTGCCGCCGCGGCGCGCCAGGCGGCGGAGAAGGGGCGAGCCGCGGTCTCCGTGCACGGAGGGGCGGCGTGACGCTCGTCCTCAACCGCATCGACGACCGCCTGATTCACGGGCAGGTCGTCGTCGGGTGGGGACAGCCGCTCGACGTGAAGTTCATCGTGCTGGTCGACGACGCCGTCGCCGAGAGCGACTGGGAGCAGGAGCTGTATCGCATGGGGGTGCCGCCGGAGATGGAGGTGTGCTTCCACTCGGCCGCCGCCGCCGCGGATCGGCTCGACGGCTACCGCGCGCAGGCGCGCGCCGGCATCCTCCTCACCGGGGACATCGCCACGATGCGGCAGCTCGTGGAGCACGGCGGCGTGCGCGAGGTGAACATCGGGGGCATCCATCACCGGGCGGGACGGACGCAGCACCTGCGATACGTGTTCCTCACGCCGGACGAGGCGGCGGCGCTCGGCGAGCTGCAGACGATGGGGGCGGTGGTGACGGCGCAGGACGTGCCCGCCGCGCGCGCGATTGCGCTGGACGAGCTGCTCGCATCGCGGGAGGACGCATGATGAACCTGCTGCCGATCGCCCTGCTCGGCGGCCTGCTCGGGCTCGACGTCGTGTGCTTCCCCCAGATCATGATGTCGCGGCCCCTCGTGGCAGCGACGCTCGCCGGGCTGTTCGTGGGCGATGCGGTCGCCGGTCTCGTCGTGGGCGCGACACTCGAGCTGATCGCGCTCGCGACGCTGCCCTTCGGGGCGTCACGATATCCGGAGTGGGGCTCCTCGGCCGTCGTGGGCGGCGCCATCGCGGCCACACTCGAGATCGAGCGGACCGGGGCGCTCACGGTGGGTGTGCTCGCCGCCCTCGCCACCGCGTGGGTGAGCGGCTGGACGCTGGTGAAGCTGCGCCAGTGGAACGCCTGGCTCGCGCGGCGGAAGCGTCCCGCGCTCGACGCCGGCTCGCGCGGCACCGTCATCGGGCTGCAGCTCGCCGGCCTGACGTCGGACTTCGTGCGGGCCGCGGTGCTCACCGCGGTCGCCTTCGCGCTCCTCTTCCCGGTGGCGCACGCCATCGTCGGCGTCTGGTCGTTCACCGGTCCGGTGTCGCGCGGCGTCGTGGTCGCGATCTCGAGCGCGGTCGCCGCGGGCGCGGCCGGACGATCTTCCATTCGGCGCGCCATGCGCGGTGGTACTTCGCCGCGGGACTGGTGGTGGGCCTGGCCGTGGTGTTCGCGTGACGAGCGCCGCCACGCCATCCCGGCGCACAGTTCGAGGCCGGTGACACCACCGGTCGGGTGACCGGGCCGGCGGACGAGCGGTCGAGCTATGGGTCGTTCGCGACGTTCAGTGACCCCGACGGGAACACCTGGCTGTTGCAGGAGGTCACCAAGCGGCTGCCCGGTCGCGTGGACGATGCGACGTACAGCTCCGTCGACGACCTCGAAGCGGCCCTTCGGCGCGCCGCGGCCGCCCACGGCGAGCATGAGGCCCGCACCGGCCAGGCCGATGAGAACTGGCCCGCCTGGTACGCCGCCTACATGGTCGCCGAGCGCACCGACGCCGAACTCCCTCAGTAATTGAACTGTCCGTGGGCACGGCTAGCGTGCCGAACATGAACCGGATCGATCGGCTGTATGCGCTCGCCGAGGAGTTGCGGGCAGCGGGGCCTCGGGGGCGTACGGCGCGGCAGCTGGCGGCACGTTTCGAGGTGAGCGTGCGCACGATCGAGCGTGATCTCAGTGCGCTCGGGCAGGCCGGCGTACCGCTGGCGACGAAACAGGGACGCACGGGTGGGTACTCGGTGGACCGGTCGATGAGCCTCCCGCCGCTGAACTTCACCGCGCGGGAGGCGATGGCGGTCGCGGTGGCGCTGAGCCGCGGCGACCACGTGCTGTTCTCGCGCGACTCGCGCAGCGCGCTGCAGAAGATCGTGGCCGCGATGCCGCAGCGAGATCTCGACGAGGCGCGGACGGCGGCAGCGAAGGTGCGGCTCCTGGTGCAGCCGGTGCCGAATCCGGACGGTGAGGTCGCCGAGCAGATCTGGCGCGCGGTGCGTGACAACCAGGTACTGCGGATCGCGTACACCGACGTCGGCGGGGTCGGGACCGAGCGCGAGGTCGAGCCGCAACACGTCGTCGTCGGGCCGAACGGCTCCTACCTGACCGCGTGGTGCCACCTGCGCCAGGAGGACCGGGTGTTCCGGATGGATCGGATCACCCGCGCCGAACGCACCGCGACACCACCGTCCCGGCCGCTCGCGACCGGCGACCTGGAGGTCGACGGCTACGAGACCAAGCTACCGCACGCCGCGCTGCATCCCGAGGACCTTTTCCCAACTCCGACATAGGGCTGTCGCGAACCACTGAAACGGTGGGTTTCGTTGCACAGTCCACCCCATGAAGGAGAGAGAAATGAGTACTCCGGCCCCTGGCACGCTGGCCTGGTTCGAGGTCGCGACCGACGACCCCGAGACCACCCAGAAGTTCTACGGCAGCCTGTTCGACTGGACCTTCGAGTCCGACGGCGCCCTCGCCGCCACCGGCCTCGAGTACCGCAACATCAAGGCCTCCGGCGCCGACCGGCCGATGGGCGGCATCTTCGGCACCAACGGGCAGCTGCCGAACCACGCGGTGTTCTACATCCTGGTCACCGACATCGAAGCCACCTGCGCCGACGCCGAGCAGCTCGGCGGCACCGTGATCAACAAGCGCCTCGACGCCACTCCCGCCTTCGCCTACCTGCGGGACCCGGCCGGCAACCAGTTCGGAGTCTTCACCCCACCCGCCGCATGACCCGACCCACCCACCGCACGTCCCCGCCGAGTGCCGCGCATTAGGCGCAGGGTTCTCAGGCACCCTCTAAGGTTCGCGGTATGGGTAGCAGTGTCTACGTTGCTTCGGTGGAGGGTACGACCGGGAAGTCGACGGTGGCTCTCGGGGTGCTCCATCAGTTGTCCCGGCGCGTCGGGCGGGTGGCGGTGTTCCGGCCGATCGTGCGCGCGGACACCGCGACGCACGGCGGACGGGACTACGTTCTCGAGCTGCTGATCTCGCAGGAAGCGGTCGAGCAGTCGTACGACGACGGCGTCGGGGTCACGTACGACGACGTGCACGAGGATCCCGACGCGGCGCTGGACACCATCGTCCAGCGGTACCACGCGGTCGCCGAGCAGGCTGACGCGGTGGTGATCGTCGGCAGCGACTACACCGATGTCGGCACGCCGACCGAGTTCTCGTTCAACGCCAAGATCGCGGCGAACCTCGGCGCGCCGGTGCTGCTCGTGCTGAACGGCTTCGGCCGGACACCGCACGACGTACGGGCGATCGCAGACATGGCCGCTGCCGAGCTCGCCGCGAACCACGGTTCGCTCTTCGCGGTGATCGCGAACCGCGTGGACGACGGCGAAGGCAAGCTCCTCGTCGCCGCGCTCGACGGCATCGGTGCGCCGGCGTTCGCGATCCCCGAGGAGCCCGTGCTGAACCAGCCGCTCGTCGCCGACCTGATGGCGCCGATCGACGGCCGGCTGCTGAGCGGTGACCCGCAGCTCCTGACCCGCGAGGTCACCGGGCTGATGATCGCCGGGATGACCATGCCGAACGTGCTGGACCGGCTTTTCGACGGCGCCGCGGTCGTCACCGCCGGCGACCGCCCCGAGGTCGTGCTCGGCGTCCTGATGGCGCACGCCTCCCGGACCTTCCCGCAGATCTCGGCCATCGTGCTCAACGGCGGCTTCGAGCTCCCCGGCCAGGTGCAACGGCTGATCGAGGGCCTCGGTGTCACGCTGCCGATCATCGAGACCGACCTCGGTACGCAGGCCACCTCCGCGAAGCTCACCGCCGTCCGCGGCCGGCTCACGAAGGATGCTCCGCGCAAGATCGACACGGCCCTGGCGCTCTTCGCCCAGTACGTCGACGGTACGGCGCTGCTCGACCAGCTCGCACTCGCCCGCAGCAGCGCGGTGACGCCGCTCATGTTCGAGCATCAATTGGTCGACAGGGCCGTCTCCGACCGCAGGCACATCGTGCTGCCGGAAGGCGAAGAGGAACGGATCCTGCGCGCGGCCGACGTACTGCTCCGGCGTGGCGTCGCGGACCTCACCCTGCTCGGCGACCCGACCACGATCAGCGCGAAAGCCGCGGCCCTCGGCGTCGACCTGACCGCGGCGCACGTCGTACATCCCGAGAACAGTGAGCTGACCGAGCAGTTCGCCGCCGAGTACCACCGGCTCCGGCAGCATCGCGGCGTCGACCTCGACCGCGCACGTGAACTCGTCCGGGACGTGTCGTATTTCGGCACGATGATGGTCCAGCTCGGGCTCGCGGACGGGATGGTGTCGGGCGCCGTCCACACCACCGCGCACACCATCCGGCCGGCCCTCGAAGTCGTGAAGACCGTCCCGGATGTCTCCGTCGTCTCGTCGGTGTTCTTCATGTGCCTGGAGAACCAGGTCCTGGTGTACGGCGACTGCGCGGTGAACCCGGACCCGACGGCCGAGCAGCTCGCCGACATCGCGATCTCGTCCGCCGCGACCGCCACCTCGTTCGGGGTCGAGCCGCGGGTCGCGATGCTGTCGTACTCGACCGGCACGTCCGGCGCCGGCACCGATGTCGAGAAGGTGTCCAAGGCAACGAACATCGTCCGCGAACGCGCGCCGCAGTTGCCGGTCGAGGGACCGATCCAGTACGACGCCGCGATCGACGCCGCTGTGGCACGGACGAAGCTCCCGGACTCCCCCGTCGCCGGACGGGCCACGGTGTTCGTCTTCCCCGACCTCAACACCGGCAACAACACGTACAAGGCAGTGCAGCGCTCGGCGAACGCCGTCGCGGTCGGCCCGGTCCTGCAGGGTCTTCGCAAACCCGTCAACGACCTGTCACGAGGAGCGACCGTCCGGGACATCATCAACACGGTCGCGATCACCGCGATCCAAGCACAGCAGTTCCGGGAGGCCCCATGACCGAACATGTGCTCGTCATCAACGCCGGATCGTCATCTCTCAAGTACAGCCTGGTCGACGCGAAGACTGGTGAGGCCGCGGCGACGGGGCTGGTTGAGCGGATCGGCGAGGAGCAGAGCCATCACGTGCATCACGGGCCTGAGGGCGACTTCGACGACGACCAGGCGGTGGCTGATCACGAGGCCGCGCTGGAGGCCGCCGTACGGGCGTTCGAGACGCATGGTCCCGCGCTGGCCGACGTGGACATCGTGGCCGTGGGGCATCGGGTGGTTCATGGCGGCGACCGGTTCGCGGCGCCGGCGTTGGTCGACGACGAGTTGATCGCGGCGGTGACCGACCTCGTTCCGCTGGCGCCGTTGCACAATCCCGCGAATCTCGAGGGCATCGAGGTCGCGCGGCGGCTGTTGCCGGACCTGCCGCATGTGGCGGTGTTCGACACCGCGTTCCATCAGACGTTGCCGCCGTACGCCTACACGTACGCGGTGCCGACGTCCTGGAAGGAGGACTACGGCATCCGGCGGTACGGGTTCCACGGTACGTCGCACTCGTTCGTGTCCGGTCAGGCCGCCGGGCTGCTTGGACGCGAACTCGAGGACGTGAACCTGATCGTGCTGCACCTCGGCAACGGATGCTCCGCGACCGCCGTACAGGGTGGTAAGTCGGTGGACACGTCGATGGGGCTGACGCCGTTGGAGGGTCTGGTGATGGGGACCCGGTCGGGCGATCTCGATCCGGCGATCCACGGGCTCCTCGCGCGGGTCGCGGGGCGGTCGGCCGAGGAGACCGATCGTGCGCTGAACTCGGAGTCCGGGCTCAAGGGCCTCACCGGCGCGAACGACTTCCGCGAGGTGTCACGCCGCCGGGCGGCCGGGGACGAGCGGGCCCAGCTCGCGTTCGACATCTACTGCTATCGCTTGAAGAAGTACATCGGCGCCTACTACGCCGTACTGGGAAGGGTCGACGCGATCGTCTTCACCGCCGGCGTCGGCCAGCACTCGGCCGAGGTCCGCGCCGCCGCCCTCAGCGGCCTGGAGGGACTGGGCGTTCACCTCGACCCAACCCGCAACACCAACAACGACCAGGTCGCCTCCACCGAGGACAGCCCGGTCGCCGTTCTGGTCATCCCCACCAATGAGGAATGGGAGATCGCCCGCCAGGCAGTGGACGTCGTAGACAGTTAGCGCGCCATCGCAACATCGATGAGACGGGCGGCCGCCGCGGCCAGATCCTCCGAGGTCGTGCCGATGCCGGACATCTTCGACGCCGACTGGAATCGAACAGCCAGGGCCAGCAGATCGGTGCGGGCGAGCTGCTCGCCCGCTTCCCAACGCGGCGGCACAGGCGGCGGAGTCGGGATCGTGATGACGACGGTGCCGATCACGACGACGGTGCCAGGTGGCGGGATCACGGTGGTCAGGACCGGCGGGCTGGCGATCACACCGTCCGTGAACGCGTCGAGTGCGTCCTTGACGTGTGCGCGTTCGGGTTCGCTCTCGGCGGCGTCCGGGCTCGCGATCCTCGCTCGGGCAACGGCCTGGCTTGCCTCCATCGAGCAGGCCAAGGACAAGAGGGCGAGGCGCTCGTCGGCCTTCCGCCCTTTGCGGGCGACACCGCCGTCGGCGTCCTCGAAGACGGCAGCGCCGGTTTCGACGAACCCCAGGAAGTGAGCGACCGCGATCGGGTCGATGATGGTTCCTTCTTCACACGGGAAGGGGGAACTCACCATCGCGCACAGGTCATCCGGAGTGAGTTCGATCAGTGCCATCGGAGCCTCCAAGAGTCCTCTACAGGTACGGAACCCCGACCGCGACCTCGTGATACAGGACGCGTCTTAGCTGTCCGGTGACTGGTTGCGAAAGGCTTCTACCGCGGTGGGGAGGGTGTAGAAGACACGGTCGGGGCCCAGGCGGTCGAGGAAGCCGGCGTTGTCCAGGTCGTCGCGGAGTTCTTGTTTGACGCGGGCGAGGGCCAGGACGATGCCGCGGGACTTCAGGTCTTCGCGCAGTGCGTCGAGGGCGTCGAGCGCGGTGATGTCGATCTCCACGTTCGCCTCGGTGTTCAGCAGGAACCAGCGCACCGGGGTCGTCGCCTCGTCGGCCGCGGCCAGCGCGCGGCGGTGGAAGTCCTCGGCGTTCGCGAAGAACAACGGTGAGTCGTACCGGTACACGACCAGGCCGGGCACCGGTTGCGCGTCCGGGTAGTCGTCCAGGTCGTGCATCCCCGCGATCCCGGGCACATAGCCGAGGATCCCGTCGTGCGGCCGGGCGACGCGTCGCAGTACGTCGATGACGGACAGCGCGACCGCTACGAGTACGCCGTACAGGACGTCGAGCGCGACCACGCCGACGGTCGTTGCCACCGCCAGCAGGAACTCGCTGCGCCGGAACGACGCGATGCGGCGGAACTCCCCCAGTTCGATGAGGCGCAGAGCGGCGTACACGACCAGGGCGCCGAGCGCGGGGATCGGGAACGTCTCGAGCAACGGGCCGGCGAAGAGCAGCGTCGCGACGATCGTCAGCGCGGCCACCAGCGAGTACAGCTGGCTCTTCGCGTTGGAGGCGTCGGCGAGGGCGGTACGGCTGCCGCTGCTGCTGATCGGGAAGCCGCGCAGGAGACCGGCCGAGACGTTGGCCAGTCCGAGTACGAGCAATTCGCGGCCGGGGTCGATGCGTTCGCCACTGCCGCGGCTCGCGAACGCGCGGGCAGTAAGCACCACGTCGGTGTAGCCGACCAGAGCGACGCCCACCGCGGGTAGTACGAGTAGGCCGACGTCATGCATCGAGAGCGCGGGCACGTGCGGCACGGGCAGACCGCTCGGAATCGCACCGACCAACGCCACTCCCCTGTCGCCGAGGTCCGCCGCCCAAGTCACTAGCGCTGCTAGCGCCACCACGACGAGCGGGCCAGGTAGGCGCGGCATCCAGCGTGCCAAGGCAAGCAGCAACGCCAGAGCCGCCACCGACAACAGCACCGGAGCAAGCTTCCAGTCACCGATCAGCCGGACCGCAGACAGCACCTCCGCAGGTGGTGAGTCACCTTCGACGGGAGCGCCGGTGAACCGGCCCAGCTGGCCGGTCATCATGATCACCGCGATACCGGTCAGGTAGCCGATCAGGACCGGCCTGGACAGCAGATCCGCCAGGAACCCGAGCCGCGCCGCCCACCCGAGCAGGCAGATCGCTCCGACCAGCAGAGCTAGTACGGCGGCCAACCCGGCGTACCGCACCGGATCACCAGCGGCGAGCGGGCCGATCGCGGTAGCCGTGAGCAGCGCTGTCGTCGACTCCGGGCCGAGCGAGAGCAGCCGTGACGACCCGAGGAAGAAGTAGAGCACCAGCGGAGCGAGCGCGACCCACAACCCGGTCACCGCCGGCAGACCGGCGAGCTGCGCATACGCCATCACCTGCGGGACGAAGTACGCCGCGACCGTCAGGCCGGCGAGTACGTCGGACCGCAGCCAGCCCCGCTGGTACTGCCGCAGCGTCTCGACTCCGGGAATCGTCAAGCTCCACCCCTCTCGGCAAACAGTGTCCTTCCTGCTCGGGACTTTCGGCCCTACTGCCACGCTCGAAGTCGCCGGACTGTTGATTCGTGGACACGTTCGGGGCAGTGCGGCAGTTCGACGGCTCCCGGCTGGAGATCATCGGGCCGGCGGAGTGTTTGCGGCTGCTCGCGTCGCTGCCGCTCGGCAGGCTGGTGTACACGAACGCCGGGTTGCCGGCGATCCGCCTGGTCAACTTCGTCCTCGACGAGGACACGATCGTGTTCAGCACCGGCGACGGCGACAAGTTCCGGGCCGCCGAGCGGGGCGATCTGGTCGCGTTCGAGGCCGACGAGGTCGACGAGGAGCGGCACATCGGGTGGACCGTGACCGCGATCGGGCACCTGTCCGTGGTCACGGACGACGAGTCCGCCGAGTTGCGCCGTACGTTGACCCTGCATTCCTGGATGCCGATGGAGGAGCCGCAGCTCGTCCGGCTCGGGATCGCGTCCGTCCACGGCCGGCGCCTGGTCCCGTGGGGCCGGCGTCCGCGCAGCCGGTAGTTCGCCACTGTTCGACCGGTGGCCGGCCGAAAGGCCTGTCAGATCGGGACTCTTGCCCGCAGCGAGACCCACTCTCCTCCGGTGAAGCTGAAGGTGGAGGTGGACCTCATGTCCGATCAGCTGCCGAAAGAGCACATCGACGTTCTGCTGGCGGCGGCCGTCGCCGCTCCGAGCATGCACAACACTCAGCCGTGGCGGTTCGAGATCGACGGTCCCGTGATCGACGTCTACCTCGACGGATCCCGCACGCTGCCCGCCGAGGACCCGACCGGCCGGGCGATGCGGATCGCCGCCGGCGCCGCGACCTTCAACCTCCGCTGCGCGGCCGAGACCCTCGGGTACGGCACCTGGTTCGGGCTGGCGCCGTACCCGAGAGAAGAACCCGATCTGCTCGCCCGCATCGTGATCGAACCCAGCGGGACCCGAAACGAGGAGCTGCGTGATCTCGCCGTACAGATCCCCTATCGGCATACCGACCGAAACCCGTCCGACGCCAGCCCGGTCGCCGAGGGCACGCGGGTTTCGCTGATGCAGGCGGCGTACGCCGAGGGCGCGCAGCTCACCTGGCTCGCCGAGGACGAGGTCCGGAAGGTTCTCGATCTGGTGCTCGACACCGATCTGCGCGAGATCGGCGACTGGCACCGCCGCGCCGAACGCGCCCACTGGGTCGGCGGCGAACGAACCGCCGACGGCGTGCCCAGCTCAGCGCTCGGACCCCGCTCCGCCACGTACCCGGCGGCTGTCCGTGACATGGCGACCCGGCCGACCGATCGCGTGCGGGCCGAGCGGCCGTTCGAGCAGCACCCGGACCTCGCCGTACTCTCCACCGATCTCGACGAACCCTCCGACCAGGTGGCGGCGGGCGCAGCGCTCCAACGCGTGCTGCTCACCGCGACCCGGGAAGGTGTCAGCGCTTCGTTCCTGAATCAGCCGCTCGAGTTCGACGACCTGCGCCGCAGCGTCCAGCACCTCACCGGGCTGCCCGGCCACGCGCACATGATCATCCGCTTCGGCCACCACCGCGCCGATTCCGCAACCGCCCGCCGGCCGCTCGCCGAGTTCGTGAAGGAGCAGTCATGACCACCTTGCGCCAGGAGATCGAACGCTGGGAGGCCGACCTGGGGAACCTCGCCGAGACCAGCTCGTCCGACAGTTGGTTCCTCGAAGAGCGCCGGCTGGCCGAGGCCCAGCACACCCTCGTCGCCTTCCGCGGCCACATCCTGCCGCTGCTGACCGCTCAGCCGCCGTACGACGCCCTGGTCGCCGAGATCGAACACTTGCTCGAAGGACTCGAAGACGATCGCAACGACCTGTTCCGGACGGTTCACTCCAGCGCGTCGCATCAGCAGATCGCGGAGACCGTGGCCGCCCTGCGCGCCCTGAGCAGGGTCGCCGTCCGTTTCCAGGTGCCGGTTGCCGACGTACATTGATTGTGGTGATGCACCATGCCCCAGGTGAGATTCCACAGCGACGAATTGACCGCCGTCCGGCGGGGTCACCTTGTCCCTGAGCAGTTGGCGGACTGGGTTCCTTCGGCGTGCGCGGTGGTGGCCGAGCATTTGCGTCACCACGGCATTGCTCCGGCGGGATATCCGTTCGCCCGCTGGCATCCGCTGCCCGGCGGCAGGATCGAGGCCGAAGCAGGCTTCCCGGTCAGTGCGCCGATCGCGGACAGCGGAGAGGTCGAAGCGTCCTCCCTGCCGGCCGGACCGGTGCTTGCCGTCTGGCACTCCGATCCGGACGAGAAACTCCCGCTCAGCTACCACGCCGTCCAGGACTGGCTGGAAACCGAGGACGCTGTCGCGACCGGGGACAGCTGGGAGATCTACCACGACCTCCCCACCTGCGACCACGTCGGAACCCGCATCGAGATCGTCCAGCCGATCACCTTCCCAACCACCTGACCACACCGGGCTCAGCGGGCTCAGCGGGCTCAGCGGGTGATGGTTTGGGCAGCTTCTGCCAGTTCGGCGAGCCGGTGGGCGCGGGCGGACTCGGCCGGAGTGAACGGCTCCCCCGGCCGGCTGAACACGAACAGGCCGGTCCACGGCGAAGGGACCTTCAGCACCGTCCCGTCGTCGGGAAGCTGACCCGCCAGCGTCACGCGATTCGTGACCAGCTGGGCACCGAGCAACTCGGCGACCGCATGCGGCAGCTCCGCCGGATCCGCCACCACCCGGGCCGACAGACTCAGCGCCTTCGTCTGGCCGTCCACCAGCGCCAACGCGGTCGTGGGCCACACGTGCGTCTCACGCCCGCCACCCGACTCGATCGCAACCTCCAGGTCAGCGGCCGTCACGTCATCCGGCGTCGAGACCACCAGCTCGTCCCGTACCCCGTCGTCGATCGGATGAACGTGCAGCCCCAGGATGTTCGCGTCCAGCACGGAGAGCTGCCGGGCAACGCTCTCCAGCGTTCCCGCCCGATCGTCGAGCGTCACGCGGATCCGCCACAGTGTCCCGATCCCGTTCCGCGGACGAGCCTTCGGAGCGTGCAGCCAGGACCGTAGTAGCCGCATCGTCGACGGCTCCACGACCCAGATCACGAGCGCCGTCGTCACGCTCGCCAGAACGGCGACCGCGACCAGGTACGGCGGATGCGCGGCGAGCACCACCGCGTGCAAAGCCAGCTCTACCGGAGCGATCGCCACCAGCTTCGCCAGTGTCAGCCGGAGTCGCCGCGGATGCGGCAAACGTCCACACACGTCACAGGCGGTCCCACCCGTGAGCGTCGTACGCAACGAGTCCATGCCTGAAAGCATGACCGCCCCAGATTGCCCACCTGTTGCGCCAACATGACGCCACCGTGGGATCGCTCACACGCCAAGTTCAGGCTCGGTCGGCCGAGAGCTCTTCGGCGATGCGGTCCCCGATGACAAGGCAGGCGGTTGCGGCGGGTGATGGCGCGTTCAGTACGTGCAGGGCGCGGCCGTCGCGGAGGAACAGGAAGTCGTCGACCATCTTACCGTCGCGGGTCACGGCCTGCGCGCGGACGCCGGCGCCGGACCGCCGTACATCGGAGACCTGCAACTCCGGCAGCATCCGCCGCGCCTCGCGCACCAGCGCCCGACCGGTCAGCGAACGAACGATCTCCTTCGCCCCAGTCCGCGCGTACCGGCGCGCAAGCTTCCAAGACCCGCGATACGTCACCGACTCCCACATATCGCGTACGACGATCTGCGACCACCGATAGCCCTCGCGGGACAGCGCCGGGACCGCGTTCGGGCCGAGGTGGACGCTGCCGTCGATGCCCCGGGTCAGATGGACGCCGAGGAACGGCAGGTCGGGGTCGGGCACCGGATAGACCAGCCCCTTCACCAGGAACTCCCGCTCGGGCACCAGCTCACTGAACTCCCCACGGAACGGGAGAATGCGAACCCCCGGCTCCAGACCGGACGCCCGCGCCAGCCGATCACTGTGCAGCCCCGCACACACAGCCACCCGCTCGGCTTCGATCACGTCATCCGTGGTCCGCACGCGCACCAGGGAGCCCGCGTTCTCGACCGCGGTCACGGACACACCGGTCCGGATCTCGCCGCCGGCAGCCCGTACGTCGTCCGCGAGCGCGGCAGCCACGAGCTTGAAGTCGACGCGTCCCGTCGAGTCCACCGCGAGAGCGCCCTTCACCCGAAGGTGCGGTTCACGCTCCGCGACCTCGTCCAGGGTCAGCCGACGTACTGGGACACCGTTCTCGCGGCCGATCCCGAACAGGCGATCGAGCTGCGGCAGTTCGGCCTCGGTCGTCGCGACGACCAGCTTGCCCGGCACGTCGAGCGGGATGCCCTTCTCCTCGCAGTACTCGCGCAGCGCCGTACCGCCCGCCACCGCGAACCGCGCCTTCAGCGAGCCCGGACGGTAGTACAGCCCCGAGTGCACGACGCCCGAGTTGTGCCCGGTCTGGTGCGCCCCGACGGCCGGTTCCTTCTCCAGTACGACGACCGGCGTCCCGGGATCGAGCCGCTGCAGGCTTCGCGCCACAGCCAGCCCCACGATCCCGCCACCGACCACCACCGCAGATCTCGTCACCTGTGAAAAGAGCACGAACCTACGGTCGGAAATACACCCACTTGCGCAAAGCGGGATCACGACGGTCAGGCGGTGTGCGCGATCTGCTCCTGGATCCTGAACTCGAGACCGTCGGCGACCGCCAGGTACACGTCCTGGTCGACGAGATTGCCGTCGAGCCGCAGCAGGCCGCGCGGACTGTCGTAGAAGTGACCGCTCGGGAGTCCGGCCGACATCGCGATCGAGCCGCTGATCTCGCCGAGCCGGGCGAGGAAACGGATCGCCTCGTAGCAGGACTCACCGACCGCGTTGAGTGCCGGCGCGAAGGCCCCGAAGCGGGCGTAGTACTGCTGGGCGAACTCGCTGCTCTCGACGGTCGCGAGCTTGTCGAAGTACGCCGCGGCGGCGTAGACGCCGTGATTCGCGCCCGATCCGGCGCCGAGCAGCGTGTTCTCCTCGATCGCCGGGCTGAGCCGGAGAAGCTTCTCGCTCAGCCCACCGGCCGCGAACTGCCGGTTGAAATGCACCGCGTCCTGCCCCATCAGGAGCATGATCACGCCGTCGGCGTCCGTCGCCCGGAGCCCGTCGATCACGTCCCGGAAGTCCGCCGTACCGA
This sequence comes from uncultured Actinomycetota bacterium, assembly GCA_963822475.1. GTDB lineage: Bacteria > Actinomycetota > Actinomycetes > Propionibacteriales > Kribbellaceae > Kribbella. The sequence goes on along the minus strand of CAWGHT010000002.1, from coordinate 75,195 downwards.
GTGGGACGTACGCCGAGTGCACGATCTCGGATCCCGTTCTCTGCAAGGCTTCCTGGGCCACCGAACCGGTCACGCGCGGATAGACGTAGTCGTTGCCGACGACAACCCAACGCCGGGCGCCGAGGTGCTCGCGCAACCAATGCGCCGCCGGCAGCAACTGGTTGACGGGGCGCTCCCCGAGCATGAACACACCAGGCGTGTCGTCGCCGCCCTCGTGCATCGCAGCGAACGCGTAGACGACCCGCCCGCCGATGCGCCGAGTCAGGGCGACCCGGACCGCGGAGATGTGCCAGCCGGCCACCGCCTCGACGACGACCCGCGTCGACCAGGCGCTCCACCTCCTCGGCCACGACCTCCGGCGGGCGACCCGCGTCCACCTGGACGAGCTCGACCCGGCGGCCGGCGATGCCGTTGCGCGCGTTCAGCTCCTCGACCGCGAGCTGGCCGCACGCGAGACAGGACGGTCCGTAGATCCCGGTCGGGCCCTGCAGCGGCACGACGAAGGCGATCGGCAGTACGTCGGAACGCCGCACCGTCACCTCCTCCCGCCGTACATTCGCTCAAGTGTGGACGAACCGGAGGCGGAACATCGACCGAACGGCTATATTTCCCACCACCTGAACCGATGAGGGGGTCCCGCGTGCTCCTCTTGCTGAAGCGGATCGAGCGGCAACTCGAGCTGGGTCTGCAGCCGTTGCTCGACGAGTTCGGCCTGACGATCGAGCAGTGGCGGGTCATGGCCGCGCTCCACGAGGAGCCCGGGCAGCCGATGTCGGTGCTCGCCGAGTCCGCCGTACTGCCCGCCGCGAGCCTCACCCGGCACGTCGACAAACTGGTCGAGCGCGGGCTGGTGCTGCGCCGCATCCATCCGGACGACAAGCGCCGGATCGTCACCGCGCTCTCCCCCGTCGGCAGCACGGTCGCCGATCGTCTCGCCGCGGTCCAGCGGGAGCTCGAGGCGGACGTAGCGAAGTACTTCCAGATGGAAATACACGAACGTAGCAGCTCGGCAACACACCGGTAACACGGCGTTCCTAGGTTCCTTCCATTCGGGTGCATCCCCGCCGGCAGCGTCGCCGGTCCGCCGGAGCACCACTCGCCCGAAGGTGCCGCCAGGAGTTCGCCCATGTCTGTGGAACCCTCGCTCGACCACCGCACCACCGCTGAAACCCCCGCACCCACCACCGCGACCCGCGAGACGCTGGAGGACTACACCCTCCGGTTCGCGCCGCGCAGCTACCGCAAATGGTCGACCGGCGTCGTCGCCGTCTCGGCCCTCGGCGGGATCGCCTACCTCGCCGACTTCGCGATCGGCGCGAACATCGGGATCTCGTACGGGACCACGAACGCGCTGTGGGGTATCGCGATCTTCGCCGTGGTGATCTTCGCGACCGGCCTGCCGCTCGCCTACTACGCCGCGCGCTACAACATCGACCTCGACCTGATCACCCGCGGCAGCGGCTTCGGGTACTACGGCTCGGTCGTCACCAACGTGATCTTCGCGTCGTTCACGTTCATCTTCTTCGCGCTCGAAGGCTCGATCATGGCGCAGGGCCTCAACCTCGGCCTTCATGTGCCGCTGTGGCTCGGGTACGCCGTCTCGACACTGGTGATCTTCCCGCTGGTCATCTACGGGATGAAGGTGCTGTCCACGCTCCAGGTGTGGACGACGCCGCTGTGGCTGATCCTGATGGTGCTGCCGTTCTGCTACCTGCTCGTCTCGCACCCGTCCTCGGTGTCGACGTTCTTCGACTACGGACCGGACGCCGACTTCGGCTCGATGCTGCTGGCCGCGGGAGTGTGCCTGTCGCTGATCGCGCAGATCGCCGAGCAGATCGACTACCTGCGGTTCATGCCGCCGAAGACTCCCGAGAACTCGCGCCGGTGGTGGACCGCGATGCTGCTGGCCGGCCCGGGCTGGGTGATCTTCGGCGCTCTGAAGCAGGTGATCGGCCTGTTCCTGGCCGTCTACCTGATCGCGAACGTCGCCGACTCGTCGTCGATCGCGAACCAGCCGGTGCACCAGTTCCTGGAGATCTACCGCGGGTTCCTGCCCGGGTGGCTGGCGATGACGCTGGCCGTCGTACTGGTCGTCATCAGCCAGGTGAAGATCAACGTGACGAACGCGTACTCCGGTTCGCTGGCCTGGACGAACTCGTACACGCGGCTGACCCGGCACTACCCCGGACGGCTGGTGTTCCTCGGGTTCAACCTCGTGATCGCGCTGGTGCTGATGGAGGCGAACATGTTCGACTTCCTGAACACCATTCTCGGGTTCTACGCGAACTGCGGGATGGCGTGGATCGTGGTCGTTGCCTCGGACATCGTGTTCAACAAGTACCTGCTGGGGTTGTCGCCGAAGGCTCCGGAGTTCCGGCGCGGCATGCTGTACGCCGTCAACCCGGTCGGCTTCGGGTCGATGGCCGCAGCTGCGGGCCTGTCGATCGTCGTGTTCTTCGGCGGACTCGGCGAGGGCATCAAGCCGTACTCACCGCTCGTCGCGATCGGCCTCGCCCTCGTACTGCCGCCGGTGCTGGCCGTGCTCACCCGTGGGAAGTACTACCTGCGGCGGGACGACGACGGGCTGGACCTGCCGATGTACGACGAGCACGGGAACCCGTCCGGCGAGGTGCTGACGTGTCACGTGTGCCGGCAGCAGTACGAGCGCCCCGACATGACCGCCTGCGAAACGCACAACGCCGCCGTGTGTTCCCTGTGCCTGAGCACGGACAAGGTCGCCGATCACGTCCTACCGTTGCAAGCATGAACTTCACTCCCGCCGACGTCGAGAAGCTGCTGCTCTCCGTGGCCGGCATGGTCGCCCGCGACCGGCTGGCCCGGGGAGTGCTTCTCAACCACCCCGAAACCGTCGCCCTGCTCAGCACCTGGGTGATCGAACGCGCCCGCGAAGGCGCCCGCGTCGCCGACCTGATGGAGTCCGGCCGCACCGTCCTCACCCGCGAACAGGTGATGCCCGGCGTCGCCGAACTCCTGCACGACGTGCAGGTCGAGGCGACGTTCCCGGACGGCCGCAAGCTCGTCACCATCCACAATCCGATCATCTGAGGAGAGGTATGAGTGCTCCAGGTGAGATTCGCGTTCGGCCCGGAACCATCACGCTGAACGCCGACCGCTCCGACGACGAACGTTTACGGCTGGTGATCGTGAACGCCGGCGACCGGCCGATCCAGATCGGCTCGCACCTGCATCTGCCGGACGCCAACACGTCCCTCGCCTTCGACCGCGAGGCCGCCCAGGGGTTCCGGCTGGACATCCCGTCGGGTACGTCGCAGCGCTTCGAGCCCGGCGCCTCACGCGAGGTGGCCTTGGTCGCGCTCCGCGGTAGGCGGCGGGTGCCCGGGATCCAGCTGACGGAACCGCAGGTGGACCGTGGTTGAGATCTCGCGCGCGGCGTACGCCGCCCTGTACGGGCCGACCGTCGGCGACCAGGTCCGGCTCGGCGACACCGACCTGTGGGTCGAGGTCGAGCAGGACTTCACCGTCGGCGGCGAGGAGGTCGTCTTCGGCGGCGGCAAGTCGATCCGCGAGTCGATGGCGCAAGGTACGACGACCCGCGCGGAGGGTGCGCCCGACACCATCATCAGCAACGTGCTGGTCGTGGATTGGTGGGGCATCGTCCGCGCCGACGTAGGGATCCGCGACGGCCGGATCGTCGCCCTCGGCCGCGCGGGCAACCCGGACATCGCGGACGGCGTACATCCCGACCTCCAGATCGGCCCGTCCACGGACGTGATCGCCGGCGAGGGCCGCATCCTCACCGCCGGCGCGATCGACTCGCATGTCCATCTCCTGTCCCCGTCGCAGCTGCACGAGGCGCTCGCGACCGGGATCACCACGGTCGTCGGCGGCGGCACCGGCCCGAGCGAGGGCTCGAAGGCGACCACGGTCACCCCCGGCGCCTGGCACCTCGAGCAGATGCATCGCGCGCTGGACGCCGTACCGCTCAACATCCTCCTGCTCTGCAAGGGCAACACGGTCAGCGCGGAAGCCCTCGCCGAAGGGGCGCTCGCCGGCGCCGCCGGATACAAGCTGCACGAGGACTGGGGCTCGACCCCGGCCGCGATCGACGCCGCCCTGCGCGCCGCGGACGAGTGGGGTCTCCAGGTCGCGCTGCACGCCGACAGCCTGAACGAGGCCGGGTACGTCGAGTCGACGCTCGGCGCGATCGCGGGCCGGGGCATCCACGCGTTCCACGTCGAGGGCGCGGGCGGCGGTCACGCGCCGGACATCCTCACGATCGCGTCGTACCCGCATGTCATCCCGGGCTCGACGAACCCCACGTTGCCGCACACCGTCAACACGATCGCCGAGCACCTCGACATGCTCATGGTCTGCCACCACCTGAGCCCCGACGTACCCGAGGATCTCGCGTTCGCCGAGTCCCGGATCCGCGCCACCACGATCGCGGCCGAGGACATCCTGCACGACCTCGGCGCGCTCTCGGTGACGTCGTCCGACGCGCAGGCGATGGGCCGGATCGGCGAGGTCATCACCCGCACCTGGCAGGTCGCGCACGTGATGAAACACCGCCGCGGCCCGCTCGGCGAGGTCGCCGACAACGAGCGGGTACGCCGGTACGTCGCGAAGTACACGATCAACCCGGCCATTGCCCACGGCATCGATCACGTCGTCGGCTCGGTCGAACCCGGCAAGCTCGCGGACCTCGCGCTCTGGGACCCGCGGTACTTCGGGGTCCGCCCGAGCCTCGTGATCAAGGGCGGCGCGATCGCCTGGGCCGCCCTCGGCGACCCGAACGCGTCGATCCCGACGCCGCAACCGGTGCTGATGCGGCCCACGTTCGGCGATGCGATCGGGGCGGACCTCTCGTACACGTTCGTGTCCCCGGCCGCGCTCGAGGACGGGCTGGCCGAGCGGCTCGGTCTGCGGCGCGGCCTGCTCGGCGTCCGGCCGACGCGGGAGCTCGCCAAGGCGGACCTGAAGAACAACGACGCGCTGCCGACGATCGACATCGACCCGGAGACGTTCGCGATCAAGGTCGACGGCGACCTGGTCGAGCCGGCGCCGGCGTCGGTCCTCCCACTCGCTCAGCTGTACGCGATGTTCTGATGGGCACCGCGGAACTGGTCGCGATGATGCTCGCCGACGGCCGGCTGCCGACCGGCGGGCACACCCAGTCCGGCGGACTGGAGCCCGCCGTCCGCGCCGGCCTAGGTGCCGACGGCAAGCAACTCGCCGACATCGCGGCCTATGCCCGGGATCGCCTCCGCACGACGACCCGAGTCGAAGCCGCCGTCGCCGTAGTCACCCTTTGCGGAACAAATGTTGCACCAGGCGACGAAAATGATCCGCAAACCACCATCGCCCTGGTCGAGGCCGCCTGGGCAGCTCGTGTCCCCAGTCATGTGGTGCGGGGCGTCTCGCGACGGCAGGGCCGCCTGTTGTTGCGCCTGGCACGCCGAGTCTGGCCCGACGTCACGACGTACCTGCCGAACGACGGCGAGATCGCGAGACCCGTGGTACTTGGAGTCGTCGGTGCAGTGACCGGCCTGTCCGCGGAGCAGGTCGCGCGCACCGTCGCGTACGACGACGCGCAAACAGTCATCTCCGCGTCGCTGAAGCTACTCCCCGTGGACCCGGCCGACGCCGCGACCTGGTTGGCCGGTCTGCACGACGACATCGAGTGGCTCGTCAAGGACGTCGCGCCGCTGACCCGGATCGACGAGCTCCCGGCCGACGGTGCGCCGCTGATCGACGTGTTCGCGCACAACCATGCCATCGAGAGAATGAGGTTGTTCCATGCCTGAGACCCGCTCCTTCCGTCTCGGTGTCGCCGGACCGGTCGGCACCGGCAAGAGCTCGCTGATCGCGACCGTCTGCCGCGAACTCGCCGACGAGCTCCGGCTCGGCGTCATCACCAACGACATCTACACCGACGAGGACGCGCGGCTGCTGCGCTCCGCCGGCGTACTCGACCCGGAACGCATCCGCGCCGTCGAGACCGGCGCCTGCCCGCACACCGCGATCCGCGACGACGTCACGCCGAACCTGATCGCGGTCGAGGACCTCGAACGCGACTTCGCACCGCTCGACGTCGTCCTGGTCGAGTCGGGCGGTGACAACCTGACCGCGACGTTCTCCCCCGCGCTCGTCGACGCGCAGATCTTCGTCCTCGACGTGGCCGGCGGCGGTGACGTGGCACGCAAGGGCGGCCCCGGCATCGCGCGCGCCGACCTTCTCATCGTGAACAAGACCGACCTCGCGCCGTACGTCGGAGTCGACGTCGAGCAGATGGTGAAGGACGCCTCGGAGGCCCGCGACGGGAAACCTGTGATAGCGCTCTCTCGTACGGATCCTGCCTCGGTCGCTCTCTTGACCGAATGGGTGCGCTCGATGGCGCACGTGGTACGTGCCGGTGACCACACGCCCGTCGATCCCGGACCGATGGCCCCGCACTCGCACGTCGGCGAGGACGGCGAACTGATCACGCACACCCATGCCCACACGCATTGAGGTCGTCGCCGACCCGGTCCGCGACCGCTGCCTGCTGACGACCGACCACCTGTCACCGCGGCAACTGCCCGGTGCCGACGGCGTAGTGCGGGTCGCCCTCGTCGCCGCGGGCGCCTTACTGCTCGCCGGCGACGACGTGCGCATCGAGATCGCGGTCTCCGGCGCCGTACGGCTGGAGATCGTCGAGACCGCCGGAACCGTTGCCTACGGCATGCGTGGCGGGTCGGCGCGCTGGGACATCGACATCCGGCTCATCGACGGCGCGAGCCTCCAGTGGTACGCCGAACCCTTCGTCGTCTCCGCCGACGCCGATGTCACCCGTACGACGACCGCGCGCCTCGCGACGGGCAGCACCGCACACCTTCGCGAGTCACTCGTCCTCGGCCGCCACGGCGAAACCGGCGGCATCCTGCGCACCGCGACCCGCGCCTGGCTCGGCGAGGACCTGCTCCTCGCCGAGGATCTCGACCTCTCCCCTGACACTCGCACCGGCTGGGCAGTCCTGGGCACGAACCGTTGCCTCGACACCGTGACCACACTCGGCTTCCGGCTACCCGACGACCCGCAAACTCTGCAGCTCGAGGGCCCGGGCTCGATCGCTCGCCGACTGGTTCACGAACAGCATCAGAGCACCCTGAACCGCCCAGCCTCCGCGAGCTACGCCCGGTAAGCGCTCCACATGCTGCTCATGCGGGTGCTCTGACCCGAGGTGAACTGGTTGTAGCAAGAGTCGTACGAGTAATCCATGTAGTTGTGGATCGGGTCCAGGCCCGGCAGCGAGCACGAGTCCCGTCCGGTCGGGCAGCCATTGGTCGGGCTGCTCTGCGCGGGAGTGTCGGCGACCTCGTCGTTCGTCGCCGTACAACCGCCCTGGAACGTGTGGTACAGCCCGAGCCAGTGGCCGGCCTCGTGCGTCGCGGTCTCACCGAGGTCGTAGTTCGTCGCCGAACCACCGGGCAGCGACGTGTACTGCACCCGGATCCCGTCGATGCCGGGCTGCCGCGCGTAGTCCCACGGGAACGTGGCGATCCCGAGGTACGCGAAGTCGACCAGCCAGATGTTCAGCGCGTTCTTGCCACCCTGACGGGTCTTCTTGCGGTACGTGCTGGTCTGCTTGTCCTTGTGCCACTGGCTGTTGTTGTACTTGTTGACGCCCGCCAGCGTGAACGTGAAGCCGGTGTTCGCGGCCTGCGACGACTCCTGACCGCCGTACGTCGCGTTCAGTACGTCGATCTGCTGCGAGATCTGGGTGTCGGTGACGTCACCGCCGCCGCTGGCGTCCCGCATCACGTGAACGTAGACGGGCACGTTCACCGACGCCGCGGCGCCGCGGGCGGTCTTTGCCTTCAGCAACCGCGCCGTCTGGGCCTCGATCGCCTTCTGCTCGGCGGCCGAGATGTCCCGGGTGTCGGCACCGTGACCGCCCTTCGCGGACGCGCCGGCGGTCGGCGGCACGAAGCAGTCCGGCGCCTCCCCGACCGGCGTTCGCGCGGAGGCTTGACCGCTGAGCGGAGTCAGGAGCAGGGCCGAGCCGGCAACCAGGACCGCCACGGCACGGGAACGATTGGCACGGGAACGAGGGATCAGAGATCGCATAACTGCGCTCCTCCGGGTCGGGCCACTGGGCGGGCGGCCGGTTGCCCCGAATACTGCCCAGCACTTACCTGACACGGAAGCAGTCACTCCGCGAACCAGGGGAATCCTTCGGTACGCCACCGGCCCCGAGAAGGTCAAGAACAGCTGGAGAGCGCTCTCTGTGCCTACTCGGGGAGGTTGCGGTCGAGGTGGTCGGCATGAAACAGGGCCTGGTCGAGGAGACGCTGCACGTGATGGTCGGCGGCCGAGTAGTAGACGAACGTTCCTTCGCGGCGACCCTTGACCAGGCCGGCGAGGCGGAGTTTGGCCAGGTGCTGGCTGACTGCGGTCGGAGCGGCGCCGGCGAGTTCGGCGAGGCAGGCAACCGACGACTCGCCCTGGAGCAGCGCCCAGAGAACCTTGATCCGGGTCGGGTCGGCGAGCAGGCGGAACGACTCCGCAGCGAGATGCACCTGCTCCTCGTTCGGCATCTCGAAGTCCTCGATCGACGAGTGCATGCCGCCGACCCTACCTGCTACCTGCCTACTTGCGTATCTGCATACTTGCGCAGCTATCATGCGCGGGTGACGAAATCACATGGGCACGGCCACGGCCACGGGCACGGGCACGGGCACGCGGTACTGGAGACGAGCCGCGAAGGCATCCGCTGCCTGCAGTTCAGCTTCGCCGGGCTGATCGTCACCGCACTGATCCAGACCGTGATCGTCGTCTTCACCGACTCGATCGCCCTGCTCGGCGACACCCTGCACAACTACGCCGACGCGTTCACCGCGATCCCGCTCGCGATCGCGTTCCTGGTCGGCCGCCGAGCCGCGACCCGCGCGTACACCTACGGGTTCGGTCGCGCCGAGGATCTGGCCGGCATCGTCGTGGTGGTGCTGATCGCGGCCTCCTCCGTGTACGCCGGGTACGAGGCGATCACGCGGTTCATCCATCCCGCCGACGTCCACCACGTCGGCGTACTGGCAGTCGCCGGCGTCGTCGGATTCCTGGGCAACGAACTGGTCGCGCAGTACCGGATCCGCATCGGGCGCCGGATCGGTTCGGCCGCGCTGGTAGCGGACGGACTGCACGCCCGCACCGACGGCTACACCAGCCTCGCCGTCGTGCTCAGTGCGGTCGGCGCCTGGCTCGGTTTCCCGTTGGCCGATCCCATCATCGGCCTGGTGATCACGGTCGCGATCCTGTTCGTACTGCGGGACGCCGCCCGCGAGGTGTACCGGCGCCTGATGGACGCCGTCGACCCCGCTCTCGTCGACCAGACCGAGCAGGTCGTCCGCGCGGTTCCCGGCGTACTCGACGTCACCGGCGTCCACCTCCGCTGGCTCGGTCACACGTTGCGCGCGGAGGCTCGCATCACCGTCGACTCCAGTACGTCGCTCGTCGACGCTCATCACCTCAGCCACATGGTCGAGCGCGACCTGATCCACGCCGTACCGCACCTGGCTTCGGCGACCATCCACACCGAACCGCTCCCCCACGACGCGTCCTCGGCCCACGACCTGATCGCGCGTTGACGGTTCAGACCTTCCGTCTCATCACGACGAAGTCCCCGTGAGCTCCGCGCGCGGCAAACGCGACGATCTCCAGGTATTGCGGTCGAATTATCGATCACTTACTGTCTGGGTGATCGATAATCCGGGCTCCGTGACGCCGTCGCGGGGCAGCACTGATCGCCGTGTGACCTCCCCGCCCAGTGAGGACCCGCCGTCATGCCTCGAACTGTCTCGTTCCGCCCGATCCGCACCGGCCTGGTGGCGTTGCTGATCACCCTCGCGCTGATCGCCGTCGCCGGGTCGCCGCCGGTCGGCGCCGCGCCCGCGAAACCCGTTGCCACCTACAGCAATCCGTTGATGAGCGACATCGCCCAGGCGTTCTCCGACGTCGGGCTGATCCGCGCCAAGGACGGCGCCTGGTACTCGTACGCCACCAACACGAGCCTGACCCGCGAGAACGCGGACAACGGCGGACCGCAGCACCTGATCCCGATGGTGCGCTCCGCCGATCTCGTGCACTGGGAGTTCCTCGGCGACGCGTTCAGCGCCGAGAACCACCCCGAGTGGGCGCCCTGGCCGCAGAAGGGGTACTGGGCGCCGGACGTCCGGTACATCGACGGCCAGTACTACATGTACTACTCAGCACCGAGCTCCACGCCGCTCGGCGCCGCGATCGGGCTCGCGATCTCGTCGTCGCCCGCCGGGCCGTGGAAGGACATCGGCCACCCGGTCGTGGACTTCGTCGCCGACAGCGAGGTGATGGAGATCGACCCGATGATGTTCATCGACGACGACGGCACGAAGTACCTGTACTACGGCTCGTTCCGCCGCGGCGGACTGCACGTCGTACGGCTGTCGCCCGACGGCCGCAGTGCGGTCGGTACGTCGCAGCAGGTCGTCGCCGGTGAGCGCGGCGAGGGCGCGTGGGTGACGAAGCGCGGGCCCTGGTACTACCTGTTCTACTCCGGCTACGGCTGCTGCATCGGCAACGTCGGAGGCGGCGGATACCCGGTGCTGGTCGGGCGCTCCACCTCCCCCACCGGCCCGTTCGTCGACGAGAACGGCGTGTCGCTGACCGCCGCTCAGCCCGGCGGAACGATCGTGAACTCGTTCAACGGGAACACGCTCTCAGCCACTGGACACAACGCCGTCACAGTGGACCGCTCCGGGCAGCAATGGAACCTCGTCAACTCCGACATCCGCGCCGACCACACGTGGGGCGGCCGTCCGCAGTCGATGGATCGCCTGGACTGGATCAACGGCTGGCCGACGGTGCGCGCCGGGCAATGGACCTCCGACCAGCCACAACCCGCACCCGCGGCGACGGTGACTATCGGCAGCTCCTTCAACGAGGCCAACGACTTGTCGGACTGGCGCTCCCTCGCCGGCCAATGGACGGTCTCGCAGGGCGGGTACGCCGAATCCGCGGACGCCTCGTCGATGCTGGTCAGCCGTACGAGCGGACCGGCCGACTACCGCGTCGAAGCCGACCTGCGAACCTCGGCCGGCAAGGCCGGGCTGGTCTTCGCCTATCACTCGCCGCGGAACTACTCCGTCGCCTGGCTCGACCCCGAACGCGGCTCGCTCCGGGTCGAGCAGCGCGTCGGCGGGAAAATCGTCAGCAACTCGGAGAGCCGTTCTCTACCAGGGTTTCCGGTACGACACCTGGCACTCCCTCAGCGTCGAGGTACGCGGCGACCGCGCCACGGTCCAGGTCGCGCCGGCGCTCGGCGACAACCCGCTTGGGTGAGCTCAACGTGCGCTTGACCAACGGATTGGCCGGACCGGCGCAGGTGGGGCTGGCCGGGGCGGCACAGGGCGACAACGTCGGGATGACCAAGCTCTACCAGCCGGTCACGCGGAAGATCCCGGATCCGCAGATCGGTAGAGCACTCTCCGCGTACAGCGACGAGTTCAACGGCGAAGACCCCCAGTGGCAATGGACCGGCGCCAATCAGGGGCACCTCGAGAACGGCCAGCTGGTCTGGGACACCCAAGCAAACGACCTCAGCAAGGAAGACAACCTCGCCACCGTCCTCCTGCGTGACGCGCCGCAAGGCGACTACACCGTCGAGACGCGCGTGTCCCTGCCGTTCGAAGGCAGCACCGGGAACGCCCGCGCCGGACTCATCGCGTGGGCATCGCGAACAGAGTCGCTGCAGCTCGCTCCGACCCGCACAGGCGCCGTACGGCAGGCCTTCCTGTGGCCTGGAGCGGACGCGAGTCCTTGGGCGGAGGCGATTCAGCTCGGGCCGAGCGCCGACACGATGTGGTTGCGGCTGCGCCACACCACCCAACCGAGCACCGGTGAGCATCTGTTCCAGGCCGCGACCAGTCTCGACGGTCGGCACTGGCAGTGGGGCAGCTACTGGTACCTGCCCGCCGACGCCGGCCCGCTCAAGCTCGGCCTCATCTCCATGGGCGGCACCGGCACCACCGCCCGCTTCGACTACGTGCGGACGTACCAGTCATGACGCGGCCCCAGGAACACGCGATCACTCGCCGAACCCTGCTCGCCAGCGGCGCAGCCGGAGCACTTGCCGCCGGGCTCCTGCAAGGCTCGACGCCGCATTCGCCGTACCGCCCAACGAAGACGGCTACGACCTCTGGCTGCGCTACCGCCTCGTCGCCGACAGCAACCTCCTGTCGCGCTACCGCGCCGCGTTCACGCACGTCGTTGTGCAGGGCAACCACGCCGTACTGCGGTCCGCGGGTGCCGAGCTGGCTCGCGGGCTGTCCGGGCTGCTCGGGCGATCCATCCCAGTGCGCGACCAGATCGGCAAGGGCGCCGTGGTCGTCGAGCACCGAGGGCCGAGCGACACCCTCGGCCCGGAGGGATTCACGATCAAGCGCCGCACGGACCGGGTCGAGATCGCCGGGGCCGGAGAACGGGGAGCGCTCTACGGCGCGTTCCGGTTCCTGCAGCAACTGCAGCGGCAGCGCCCGCTCGAGCGGCTCGACCTGACCGACCGCCCCGCGTCACCGCTGCGCATGCTCGAACCACTGGGACAACCTGAACCGCAGCATCGAGCGCGGCTACGCCGGCAAGTCGATCTTCGTCTGGGACGAGCTCCCCGGACTGCGCGAGCGGTACGTCGACTACGCGCGGATTCTCGCCTCGGTCGGGATCAACCACACCGTGATCAACAACGTCAACGCCAGCGCCGAGTTCCTCCGCTCGGAGCGGTTGCCGGGGCTAGCAGCGCTAGCCGGCGTACTGCGGTCGTGGGGTGTGCGGCTGTGGTTGTCGGCCAACTACGCCGCGCCGATCACGCTCACCGCGAACCAGCCGTCGCCGATCACCGTGGCCGATCCGCTCGACGCGCGCGTGCAGCAGTGGTGGCAGGACAAGATCGACGAGATCTATCGCCTCATCCCGGACTTCGGCGGGTTCCTGGTCAAGGCGAACTCCGAGGGACAACCGGGTCCGCTCGACTACGGGCGTACGCATGCCGAAGGCGCCAACATGCTGGCCGACCGGCTCGCGGCGTACGACGGGAAGCTGGTCTGGAGATCCTTCGTGCACGAGGGATTCGACGACTGGGCGGAGTACCAGTACCGGGTGTTCCATCCGCTCGACGGGCAGTTCCACGACGAACGCCGTCGTACAGACGAAGAACGGGCCGATCGACTTCCAGGTCCGCGAGCCGGTCAACCCGCTGTTCGGCGGCCTGCCGCGAACGAACCAGATGATCGAACTGCAGGTCACGCAGGAGTACACGGGGCACTCGACGCACCTGTGCTACCTCGTGCCGGAGTGGAAGTCGATCCTCGGTTTCCAGACCCACACGGACACGGCAGCGGGCCGACGGTCGGGGACATCGTCACCGGCGTCGCGTACGACCAGGAGAACGTCGGGCTTCGCCGGCGTGGTCAACCTCGGCGACGACCGGGACTGGACCGGCTATCAGCTCGGCGCGGCCAACACCCACGGATTCGCGCGGCTGGCGTGGAACCCGAAGTCTGTCCGCCGACGAGATCGTCACCGAGTGGATCGAGCTGACGTTCGGCGGCGATCGCCAGGTCGGATCGGTGCTCAAGGCAATCATGTTGCAGTCGTGGCAGACGTACGAGAGTTACACGTCACCGCTCGGCATGGGCTACCTCACGTACCCGCTCGGCTCGCACTTCGCGCCGGCACCCACCACGACGCAGAACCTGTCGCACCACACCACCGCCGAAGGAACCGGATTCGACCGGACCGCCGCGACCGGCAGCGGATTCACCGGGCTGTACGCCGAGCATTGGCAGGACATCTACGGTTCGCTGGAGAACTGTCCGGATGAGCTGCTGCTGTTCATGCACTGGGTGCCGTACACGCATCGGCTGCGCTCAGGGAAGACCGTGATCCAGCACATCTACGACAGCCACTTCGACGGATACGAGCGGGTGGTGGAGTTCCGGCGCGCGTGGGGTCGGCTGGCCGGGCGGGTGGATCAGGCGCGGTACGCCGATATCGCGGCAACGTTCGACGCCCACGTCATCGAGGCAGAGCGCTGGCGCGACACGACTGTCTCGTACTTCTACGGGTTCTCGCGGATCGTGTCGAGCGGTACGGGATGGTTGCAGCTCGCGTATCCGGGCGGGCGGCTGCTGTTCGGTGGACGCGCGAACAGTCTCGCTGTCGAGGTCACCAACGCTTCCGGCACGGAGCGGTCCATTACCGCGGCCGTGCATCCGGTTGACTCGAATTGGCAGGTTGGCACGGCGAGTGCGACCGTCGGAGCGGGGACGGCGGCGACGGTCGCGCTGCCAGTGACCCCGCCGTTGATCGCCGATCATTTCGACCTGGCGATCGATATCAGTCCGGCGCAAACGGCGTTGAGTTCGCGGAATCAGACGTTCGTGGTGACGCCGGATGCCGCTCAGTGCCACCTTGCGCTGGACATCGGGACCGCGGACAGCCCGCTGGTGACGGGCTACGCGCGGGTCTCCCCCAGCACTACCTGGGACACGACACGGGGCTATGGATGGGTCGGTACGGCGCCTCAGGGTCGCGATCGTGGCAACACGTGGGATGCGCTTCGGCGGGACTTCTGCGGTGACTATCCTGCCCGCACGCTGCGGATCACACTGCCGCCCGGTCCGGTCCGTCTCTCGGCGCTCGTCGGCGACGGCGGTCCGGACTGTCCTCCGACGATCATCGCCGAAGGCAACAAAGTCCTTGCCACGTCCACCGATCTCCCCGGCGGCATCTTCACCTGGCTCCACGCCGACCTCGACGGCGGCCCCACCGGCCGCACCGCCGACCTGACCCTCGACAGCGAACCCGACCGCTTCTGGCACCTAGGCGCCCTGGTCCTCACCTGACCCCCACCGCCGGCGGGGTGGGACTGTGGTGTCGCGGAACATGATTTCGGTCGGGGCGGCGGGAAGTGGGTCTGGTTCGGGTTCGTTGCGGATGGCTGCGATCAGGCGCCGCATCCCGTGCCGGCCCGACGTCTCGCGATCCACACGGACCGTCGACAACGCAGGAGTTCCGTAGCGCACGAGCGTCAGGTCGTCCCACCCCGTAACGCTCAAATCCTCCGGCACCCGCCACCCCCGCCGGAACGCCGCATGCATCACCCCGACCGCGATGTGATCGCTCGCCGCCACCACCGCGGTGACCGGCGTGTCGTCAGGCAACGACTCCACAGCCTCGACACCGGTATCGGGATGCCAAGGCCCGTCGTACACACCGTGCGACCGCAACCCCAGCCGCTCACAAGCCTTCAAATACCCGGACTTGCGAAGCTGCGCCGACCGCCAGTCCTGGGGCCCCGCCGCGTGGAAGAAGTCACGATGCCCGAGCTCCGCCAGCTTCTCCAGGATCTGTTCCATCGTCGCCTCGTCCGCCGCCACCGCCTCGACCGCGCGCAGCCGATGGTCGAACTCAGCAGTCTGTACGACGACACCCGCGCTGTGGGTGTCGACCGTCAACGGCGTCACCGACAGCACGCCGTCGACCTGACCGCGCGCCAGGATCTCGTCCGCCAGCCGGCTCAGCTCGGTCGGGTCCTCGTCGACGCCGATGACGATCTCCACCTGGTACCCGAGCCGCTGCGCCTCCTCGCACGCTGCGGCAACGGTCCGCTCCGGCCCGGTCCACCCCGGCAGGATGATCGCGACCGCTCCGGTACTCCGCGTCCGCATCGCTCGCGCCATCAGGTTCGGCCGGTACCCCAGCTCGTCGACCGCGGCCTTGATCCGCACCGATGTGTCCGGTCCCACGGTCGGATCGGACCGCAGATACCGCGACACGGTCTGGTGCGACACGCCGGCCAGCGCAGCCACGTCGTACATCGTCGGCCGCCGCTGCGCACTCATACCGCCACGATACTTGTGGGAGGCGTGAATGCCCCGTCAGTCGGGCCTGACAGTCAGGAGCCGATCGAGTACCTCCGCGGCCTCGTCGTACCCGGCATCCGCGATCCGCTGCAGCTCGCGGAGATCATGCGCGGCCGCTGCCCGGCGCGTCAGGTGCTCACCCGCGTGCAGACAGCCCTCGTCCAGCAGATCACTCAACTCCTGTACGTCGCCGCGCGCCTCGGCCAGGTCGGCGAGCCGGTCCAGCGCTCGCTCGTTCCCGTCGTCAGCGAGCGCTCGCAGGGTTTCCCGCTCGTTCTCGGAACTCGTCATACACCTATCTTGCGCCAGAGGGCGCCGTCGGCTGGAAGAGCCGTGGGCCGGCCTTGGGCCAGGTCATCGAGCCCGGGTCGCGGGCTTCACGGCGGATTCGCTTGTCGATGACGAACCTGCACGCGGTCTCCTTCACCACCGCGCCCAGGCGACCGGAGATGTAAAGGCTCACCGCGGAGTCGTCCTTACGCGCAAGCTGCCGAATACCGGCATGCCGCCCGAGGCTGACGCACGCTCCAGTGAACGCCAGATCGAGGGCAGCCGGTTCGGCCCCGGCGATCCGGCTCAGCACCGTGTTGGCGGCCTGCGCGCCGAGCGGACCAGCGGCGTACGTACTCATCCGCAACGCCCGCCCCGAAGGAGCGACCGCATCACCCGCCGCCACGATCCGTGCGTCGTCGACACTCGTCAACGTCTCGTCCGTCAGCAGCCGCCCCAGCGCATCAGTACGCAGCCCACTCGCCGCCGCCAGTTGCGGCACCCCGAACCCAGCCGTCCAAACAGTCACCGCACTCCCCCGCACGCCACCTCCGTCGAGAACGACTCCGTCCGCGCGAACCTCCGTCACCGGAGTGTTCTCGAGTACGTCGACATCATGGCGAGAGAGCCATTTCGCGACGTACCGGCGACCCTTGGCGCTCAAAGTGGGCGCCAACCCACCACCACAGACCAGCGTGACCCTCCGCCCTTGCTCAGCCAGCTCGGCCGCCGTCTCGATGCCCGTGAACCCTCCACCGACCACCGTGATCGTCGCCTCGAGTGGCAGGTCGTCCAACCTGGACCGCAACCACTGCGCCGCCTCGAACTCCGCGATGTCGAACGAGAACTCCGCCGCACCAGGCACCGCATCAGGAACAGCCGCCCTGCTGCCCACCGCATAGATGACGTAGTCGTAGTCCAGCGCCCGCCCCGACTCCAGCCGCACCTCGCGCGCACCGGTGTCGATCCGCGAGACGCTGTCGACGACCAACGAGATTCCGTCGCCGAGCAGGGTGCCGTAGTCGAGTGTGGCGTCCCCGGTACGAGCCACGAACTGATGCAGCCGAATGCGTTCGACGAACTGCGGACGCGGATTGACGAGGGTGACGGCGACATCGGCGCGCTGCCGCAAACGGTTCGCCGCGAGCGTTCCGGCGTACCCGCCGCCGATGACGACGACCTTGTGATCCAACGACATGGTGAACTTCCTTCCGTGGACGGTCTCACCAAGGAAGACCAGACAGGTCCGCGGAACGTCAGGCGACCTCACATTTCACCGAGCTGTTCGGTCGAATAGTCATGGACGAACGACGGCAGCTGCTCAACCTCGCGTACCGGCTCCTGGGCTCCCTGGCCGACGCCGAGGACGTCGTGCAGGAGACCTATGCCCGGTGGTACGCACTGTCTCCGCGGCAGCGCGACGCGATCGTCTCCCCCGGCGCCTGGCTGACGAAGGTTGCCAGCCGCATCTGCCTCACTGTGCTCTCGTCGGCACGCGTTCGGCGCGAGACGTACGTCGGGGAATGGATCCCCGAGCCGGTTCCCGAACCGTCCGAGTGGACCACCGCCGACCCGGCCGACCGCATCACCCTCGACGAATCGGTCAGTATGGCGTTCCTCGTCGTACTCGAAGCGATGACGCCGGCCGAGCGGGTCGCGTTCATCCTGCACGACGTCTTCCGCTACCCGTTCGCCGAAGTCGCCGACATCGTCGGCCGCACGCCCGCAGCCTGCCGGCAACTGGCCTCGTCGGCCCGCCGCCGGCTCCGGACAGCTCAGGAACCCGCGCCCGTGCAGTCGCAGATCATCCGAGACTTCAAACAGGCCTGGGAAGACCGGGACATCGAGACCCTCATCAGCCTCCTGGACCCCGACGCCACTGCGACCGCGGACACAGGCGGCCAGGCGCCGGCGTTCCTCCGCTCGCTCACCGGCGCCGAACAAATCGTCCGCAGCCTGACCACGTTCGCCGACAAGCTACCCGCGCTGACCTTCCTCGAACGCACAGTCAACGGACAGCCCGGCCTGGTAGCCCAGCAAGACGGCACCACCGTCACCGTCTACGCCTTCGAAACCACTCCCACCCAGATCAAACGCATCTGGGCCATCCGAAACCCCACCAAACTCCACCCTTGGACGTGACTATTTCGCGGTGTTGAACCACGTGGTTAGGCGTGGGACTCGGCGGAGGATGAGTTGGTCGAGGAGTAGTACGGCGGCGAGGGTGAGGCCGAAGAGGGGTAGGAAGAGGGCGAGGGCAGTGATGAGGACTGCCAGGGCCGGGGTGGCGCGGAGTGGGAGGCGGCCGCGGGGTGCGCCGAGAGACTTGCCCTTCGGGCGGCGGCGCCACCACATCAGCGGTCCGCTGACGCACATGAAGATCACGCCGAGACAGAAGACCGTCGTCAGCCAGAAGTTGAACGTGCCCAGCCGCCTGCCCTCGTGCAGTGCGATGCCTTGGGCAACGACCTTCGCCAGGGCCGGGTAGTCGCTGTACCCGTACGTCGACACCACGCGGCCGCCGTACCGGTCGACGTGCAACGTGCGCTCCTTGCCCGGATCGTTGAACGCGTACCCGATCGCCGAGAACACGCCCTCGTCGTCGGCGGGCAGTGCGATCGTCATCGGGCGGCGCAGCCCGTTGCGCTGGCCGACCTCGATGGCGGTGTCGACGGTGGCGACCGACCGTTTCCCGTCGGCCGGGTTCGAGCGCGGTACTTCGGTCTTGCCCAGACCCCACGGCACCGAGTGGCTGTGCGGGAGCGACTCGTCCAAGGTCGAGGTCGGGTTCGACAGCGCACCGGGATCCTCGCCCCAGAACGACGTACCTTGCTGGGTCGCGAGCTCCTGGGTCTTCGCGCCCCAGAACCCGGTCCACGGCAGACCCGAAACGATCAGGAAGAGCAGCCCGAGACCGAGGACCGCGCCGGTACGGCCGTGCCTTGAGCGCAGTACGGCGCCCGCTGCGCCCGCCGCCCGTCGGCGCGCTCGCGCGACCCTTCCCCGGAGGAACAGGTAGTAGCCGGTCAGCGCCATCACGATCGCCCAGCAGGCAGCGATCTCGATCACGTACTCGCCCCAACGGCCGGCCATCAATTCACCGTGCAGCAGGATCGCGGCGCCCGACAGCGTCGTGTCCGGGTTGAGCGAACCCAGCACCTTGCCTTCGTACGGGTCTACGAACACGTCCCGCGGCCCGGCCTCGGTGTCCACGGAGAACACCGTCGAACGGTTCGGCGCAGAAGGCTCGGTCATCGAGACCACGGTCGCGTCGGGGAAGGCCCGGCGTACCTCGTCCAGCTGCGTCTCGTACGGCTGCGCGACCAGGCCGGCGGGCTGGCTGACCTTCATCAGGTCGGCGTGCAGAACCGGTTCGAGCTGGAAGCGGAACAGGTAGATCAGGCCCGTCGCGGCGAGGATCAGCAGGACCGGGATCACCAGGAAGCTGGCGTAGAAGTGCCATCGCCAGAACGCCCGGAACAACCCGGTGCCGCGGCCGCGCGCACCATTCTCCGGCTTCGCTGGGGCCTCCAGAACTGCGCTCACGTCCACTCCTTCTCCGCACGGTCCAGTTGAGAAGTCGGTTCGCGGGAGCGATCAGTTCCAGCCGTTCGATGTGGCGTGGGACACAGATGCGGCCCGAGGGGCTGTCGGAGCGGGATGCGACGATGGTTCGGCCATGCAGCAGACCTGGGGGTTTCGAGGGACGCGGGCCGCGATGTTCGCGGCCACCTGCGTGCTGCTCGCCGCCCTCGGCCACGTCCTGATGTCCGGCGCGGGCCTCCCGTGGTGGGCGATACCGATGGGCTTCGGCTGGATCGGCATCACCGCGTGGATCGTCGCCGACCGCGAGCGCGGCGTACCGTTCGTCGTCCTGAGCACCCTGGTGGCGCAGGGCGCGCTGCACCTGGTGTTCTCGCTCGCGCAGTCGATGGCAGTCCCGCACGCGATGCACACCGGCCATCAGATGACCGGTACGTCGTCATTCGGCATGCTCGGCGCCCACCTGCTCGCGGCGCTCCTGTGCGGTCTGTGGCTCGCGTACGGGGAGCGAGCCGCGTTCGCCGTACTGCGATCCGTCGCCCGCCTGATCCTGGTGCCGTTGCGGCCGTTCGCGCGTCCACAGCTCATCGCGCATCTGCCACGTATCCGGCCCGCTCACTCCCCCACGCCGTACGACGACCTGCTGCTCGTTCACGCCATCACTTCCAGGGGTCCACCGAGCGGGATCGCTGCTTTCTGACAGCACGATCCACCCCGGGCGTTCGCCGTCCGGGATGTGCCATGCCATCCGGCAGGCCTCCGCTCACCGGTGTCGCGTTCCCACGCGCCGCTGGACCTCAGAAGGACTCAATCCATGGCTTCTGCCTTGATCGACGAACGATCAACACAACTGGCGATCGCCGCACGTGACGGCGATCTCGTTGCCCTCGACAACTTCGTCCGCGCGCTGCACCACGACGTACGGCGATATGTCGCACACCTGAGCGCCGATCCGCACGCGGCCGACGACCTCACCCAGGAAACGTTCCTGCGGGCGTTGCAAAGCCTGCACCGCTTCGAGGGACGGTCGTCGGCGCGGACGTGGCTGCTGTCGATTGCCCGGCGTACCGTCGCCGACGACCTGCGCCGCAAGGCCGCACGCCCGCGCATCTCCGGGCACGACTGGCAGCGCGCCGCCGAACAGACCCAGCCGCGGGACCTCCCCGGGTTCGAGGACGGCATCGCGCTGACCGAACTGCTCGACAAGATCCCCGGCGACCGCCGCGAGGTCTTCGTGCTGACCCAACTCGCCGGCGTCCCCTACGCCCAGACCGCCGCCCACCTCGGCTGCCCGGTCGGCACGGTTCGCTCCCGCGTATCGCGCGCCCGGACGACCCTCGCCGACCTACTCACCGCCTGACGGGCCAGGCTGCCTCCCGGTCCGTGCGGGAGGCAGCCTGGCCTAGGATCGGCGCCATGGCAACGCGGTTGGTACAGATCTCGATCAAGGCTCACGACAGTTCCGGGCTCGGCAGGTTCTGGGCGGAGGCGCTCGGCTGGGAGGTGACCGCCGACAACGCCGAGGAAACGAACCTCGAACCGCTCGGCTTCACCTATCCGGACCCGAGCGCTGTCTGCATCGACCTCATTCCCATCCCGTTGCCCAAGACGGTGAAGAACCGCGTACACCTCGACCTCGCCACCACCTCCGCGGCGCACCAGGCGGAGCTGGTCGAGCGCCTCCAGAGCCTCGGCGCGACGCCTGCCGACATCGGCCAGGGCGATGTTCCGTGGACGGTCCTCGCCGACCCGGAGGGCAACGAGTTCTGTGTGCTGGAGCCTCGGCCGATCTACAGCGACACAGGCCCGATCGCCGCAGTCGTCGTGGACTGCGCGGACCCGCGAGCTGTGGCGCGGTTCTGGTCGTCGGCGATGGACTGGGCCCTCCACGAGGTCGGCGACGAGTCCGCCGTACTGCGTTCGGCCAAGGGCGTCGGGCCGTA
The DNA here is from genome assembly GCA_963822475.1 of uncultured Actinomycetota bacterium. GTDB lineage: Bacteria > Actinomycetota > Actinomycetes > Propionibacteriales > Kribbellaceae > Kribbella. The sequence continues at coordinate 53,525 of CAWGHT010000002.1, read as the reverse complement.
CCTCGAGTTCATCCGCACCACCGACCCGAAGACGGTGCTGGACCGCATCCATCTGGACCTGCGCCCGTACCCCACCGACGACCACGCGGCGGAGGCGGACCGACTGCGCGCTCTCGGTGCCACTGACCTCGATATCGGCCAAGGCGACGTTCCCTGGACCGTCCTTGCAGACCCCGAGAACAACGAGTTCTGCCTCCTGACCCCCCGTTGAGAGCGGTGCTATGCGGATCACCAAGTACACCCACGCCTGCGTACGGCTGGAACACGACGGCCGGGTGCTCGTCATCGATCCCGGGATCTGGAGCGAGCCGGCCGCCTTGGCCGGCGCGGACGCGGTGCTGGTGACTCACGAGCACGCCGACCACGTCGACGTACTCCGGCTGGTCGGGCTCGGCGTGCCGGTCTACGCCCCTCTCGACGCGAACATCTCGCAGCTGGACATCACCGGCGTGTCCTCCGGCGAGGAGTTCACCGCTGCCGGCTTCCGGGTACGGGCGGTCGGCGGTCGGCACGCGTTCATCTACGGCGGTCAGCCGGACTGTGCGAACCTCGGCTACATCATCGACGAGGCGGTCTACCATCCCGGTGACTCGCTGCACGTACCCGAGCAGCCGATCGAGACGCTCCTGGTGCCGGCGCAAGGATCCTGGATGAAGACGGCGGAGGCGATCGACTTCGTCAAGGCCATCACACCGCAGCGGGCGTTCGCGATTCACGACGCCCAGATCAACGACCGCGGCCTCAGCAGCGTCAACGGCTGGCTCGCCGAGGAGACCGACAGCGGCTACCGGTACCTGGCTCCCGGCGAATCGGTCTGACTGGCCCCTAGGCTTTGAGTTCCGCGACGAGTTTCTCGATCCGGGTGCGGATCTCGTCGCGGACCTCGCGGACGACCTCGATCGGTTGCCCGGCGGGGTCGGTGAGTTCCCAGTCCTCGTAGCGCTTGCCGGGAAAGATCGGGCAGGCGTCGCCACAGCCCATGGTGATCACGACGTCACTGGCGCGGACGTCCTCGGTTGCGAGCAACTGCGGGACGTTCCCGGTGATGTCGATGCCGACCTCGCGCATCGCCTCGACCGCGGCCGGGTTGATCTGCTCGCGCGGTTCGGACCCGGCCGAACGGACCTCCACGGCATCACCCGCCAACTCCCGCAACCACCCCGCAGCCATCTGCGACCGCCCGGCATTGTGAACGCACACGAACAACACGACGGGCTTGCTCACGATGTGACCCCAGCCTCGATCTTCTTCGCGGAGTCGCCCGCGGTCGTCGCGAGGAGGGTGGTGATCCATCGCAGGCGTTGTGGGACGGACCAGTAGTAGACCCAGGTCCCGCGGCGTTCGCAGTCGACGAGGCCGGCCTCGCGGAGGACCTTCAGGTGGTGCGAGATGGTCGGACCGCTGACCTCGAACTGCGGTGTCAGGTCGCAGACGCAGATCTCGCCGGCGGCCGACGTGATCATCGACAACAGGCGCAGGCGGATCGGGTCGGCGAGCGCCTTGAACACCCCGGCCCCTTCGGCGGCCGCGGCCGGATCGAGCGCCGCGTCGGAGATCGGCGTACAGCAGGCGCCGCCGGAGACCGGCGTCAGGGTGATCTCCTGTTTCGACATACTTCTATCTTGACTGTTGTCGAATCAGGAGGCAAGGTGGGATGTGCTGATTAGATGAACTTCAAGACAGGGAGTGGATCGTGGGCGAGCAGGTTGCGGCACCCGTGGTGGTCATCGGAGCGGGTCCGGTCGGGCTGGCCGCGGCGGCGCAGTTGGCCGAGCGCGGGCTGGACTTCGTCGTACTGGAATCCGGTCCGGGCGTCGCGGCGGCGATCGGGGAATGGCGGCACGTGAAGCTGTTCAGCCCGTGGCGGTACGACCTCGACAGCGCGGCACGGCGGCTGCTCGAAGCCGGCGGCTGGGCCGCACCGGACCTCGGCACGCTGCCGACCGGCGGGGAGCTGATCGACGCGTACCTCGAGCCGCTCACGAAGCTCCCGGAGCTCAACGACAAGATCCGGTACGGCGCTGAGGTCGTCGCGATCACCCGCGTCGGATTCGACCGAATCCGCACGGCCGGACGTGAGGACGCGCCGTTCCTCATCCGACTCGCCGACGACACCGAACTACTCGCGTCATCCGTGATCGACGCCTCCGGCACCTGGCGCAAACCAAACGTCCTGGGCGCCTCAGGCATCCCAGCCCACGGCGAGACCGCCGCCTCGGGTGGTGTTGCTCGGGCGCTGCCCGACGTACTTGGGGCTGATCGGGACCGGTATGCCGGACGTCGGACGGCCGTTGTCGGCGCCGGTCACTCCGCGGCGACCACCTTGCTGGACCTCGGTCGACTGGCGGAGGAGGTGCCGGGAACCGAGATCGCGTGGGTCGTCCGCGGCACCGACCAGGCCCGCACGTACGGCGGTGGCGACGCCGACGAACTGCCGGCCCGCGGCGCCCTCGGCTCCCGCCTCAAGAAGCTCGTCCGATCCGGCCAGGTCGAGCTCGTCAGCTCGTTCCGCATCGAGTCCATCAGTACGTCGAACGGACGCATCGAGCTGCACTCCGGCGAGCGGACCGTCGTCGCCGACACGGTCGTGAACTCCACCGGCTTCCGCCCGGACCACGACATCGTCGCCGAACTACGACTCGACCTCGACCCGGTCCTCGGCTCCACCCGAGCCCTCGCGCCGCTGATCGACCCGAACCAGCACTCCTGCGGCACGGTCCCGCCGCACGGCGTCGACGAACTGGCCCATCCCGAGCCGGGCTACTACGCGATCGGCGCGAAGTCCTACGGCCGCGCACCGACCTTCCTGCTCGCCACCGGCTACGAACAGGCCCGCTCTGTAGTCGCCGCACTCGCCGGCGACTGGGAAGCCGCCCGCGACGTCCAACTCGACCTCCCGGAGACCGGCGTCTGCTCCTCCAACCTGGCCTTCGGCGAAGAGGCCAGCGGCTGCTGCGGTCCCACACCACAACTGGTCGAAGCCACACCAACCGCCCGAGGCCTGGCCACCGGCATCAGCGGCGGCCTCCTCACAGTGATCGAGGACAAGCAGTCCGGCTGCTGCAACTGATGTCCGCGTGCGACGCGAAGTCATCGCCGCGCTAGCGATCACCACCACCGTCAGCTACGGCGTCCTGTACTACGCCTTCAGCGCCCTACTCGAACCAATGCGCCAAGACCTGCACATCTCCCCCACCACCGCGACCGGCGCCCTCACCCTCGCCTCGCTCATCAGCGCCGTCCTAGCCGTCCCCGTCGGCCGCCGTCTCGACAACCGCGGCGGCCACGGGGTCATGAGCCTCGGCGCCGTCATCGCGAGCGGTGCAGTCCTCGCCTGGTCACTGGCCCAGAACACGACCCAGCTGTACGCCGCTTTCGTTGCCATCGGCATCGCCTCGGCCATGGTGCTCTACCCACCCGCGTTCGCCGTCGTCGTCGCAGTCACCGCACCACAACGCCGTACGGCGGCACTCCTCGCCATCACCCTCGTCGCCGGATTCGCCAGCTCGATCTTCATCCCTCTCACCGGACAACTCGTCCACGCCCTCGGCTGGCGGCACGCCCTCCTCGTCCTGGCCGCCGTACTCGCCGTCACCACCATCCCCCTGCACGTCCTCGCCCTGCGCCGAACACAGCCAAACACCACGCGTCGCGAAACTCCCCAGACGCCACCGACCCGCGTTCTTCGTGACGCCGGATTCTGGCTGCTCGCGGTCGCGTTCGTCCTTCACAGCGCCGCCCTCGCGATCATCGGCGTACACCTCGTCACGTACCTCACGAAGCTAGGACACTCCCCCACGACCGCTGCCACCTTGGCCGGCCTGCTCGGTCTGCTTTCCGTCACCGGCCGGATCACTGTCACCGTCCTCCGCCGATGGTTGCCGATGACATCGATCAGTGCCGCGGTCATCACGCTCCAAGGCATCGCGCTGGCCGTCCTGCCGGCCGCCGGCGACAGCACCGCCGGTGCCGCCGGTTGCCTGATCGCGTTCGGTCTCGGCTTCGGCGTCGCATCCATCGCCAAACCCGCGATCATCCTCGACCGGTACGGCGACCAGGGCTACGCGACCATCGCGGGCCTGCTCGGCACGCCGACCACGCTCGCGTCTGCGACGGCTCCCTTGGCCGCCGCCGCCCTGGCCACCGCCCTCGGCTACACGCCTCTCATCCTCAGCGCGGCCGCCGCCTGCACCCTCGCAGGCCTCACCCTCGCCGCCACCCGCTTCACGCCGGTCTCGCCTCGCTACTCGCGCTCTTGCGCGCCCTAGGCTTGCGAGGCTTGCTCCCGTTCCCGTTCCCGTTCCCGTTGCGCTCGGCCTCGGGCTCGGCCGCGAACGGGATGAACGGCATGGTCAGCGGAAGAGCTGCCAGCCGCATCAGAAGCAGGACGTTGTCGTCACCGGCGGTCTTGTTGAGGCGGAGGCGCCCACAGTTGGTGCACCGGTGGATGAGGACCCAACGGCCCTCGCCGCGGACCGTGACCGCGATCGGCTCCATGCCGCCGGCACAGTCGGCCTTACGATCACCCGGCACGTTGCGGTCGAGATGACGCGACCACAAACAACTCGGGCAATGATTGCGATGGGTAGTTCCAGGGGCGTCGAGGGAAACCTCTACGCCGCAATGTTCACAACTGAACGAACGTGCGAATGCCAAACCGAAGAACCTTTCAAAGCGAAACTGCAGGACAGAACAGTCATCGCTTCACCTCCTCCCGGTCCGCACCGGCTGTTCCGGCACACCTCCCCACAGCAGACCAGCCGACCCCCACCCCGTCAAACAATTAACCTGGGTTGACCTTGACGCAGGGTCAACCCTGCAGGCTGATCGTCATGACAGTTCAATCGACCGCCGGCCCGGCGATTCGGGTGCAGGGCCTGGAGAAGGCGTACGGGAAGAAGGCGGTACTGCGGGGCGTGGAGTTCGACGTCGCGCGGGGCAGCATCTTCGCGCTGCTCGGCTCCAACGGAGCGGGTAAGACCACGACGATCAGGATCCTGTCGACGCTTCTCAAGGCGGATGCAGGGACGGCCGCCGTCAACGGGTTCGACGTTGCCACGCAGCCGGCCGACGTACGGGAATCCATCAGCCTGACCGGGCAGTTCGCCGCCGTCGACGAGATCCTCAGCGGCCGGGAGAACCTCGTACTGGTCGCCAAGCTGCGGCACGTCAAGGACCCCGGCGCGGTCGCCGACGAGCTGCTCGACCGGTTCTCGCTTGACCGAGGCGGCCGGCCAGAGAACAGCGACGTACTCCGGAGGAATGCGCCGCCGCCTGGACATAGCGATGAGTCTGATCGGGGACTCGCCGGTGATCTTCCTGGACGAGCCGACCGCGGGGCTCGACCCCGAGGCGCGGATCGAGGTCTGGCAGACGGTGAAGGAGCTCGCCGGTCACGGTACGACGGTGTTGCTCACCACGCAGTACCTGGAAGAGGCCGAACAGCTCGCCGACCGGATCGCGATCCTGCACCAGGGCCGGATCATCGTGAACGGCACCCTCACCGAGCTCAAGCAGCTCCTCCCGCCCGCCAAGGTCGAGTACGTCGAGAAGCAGCCGACCCTCGAGGACGTGTTCCTCGCGATCACCAAGGACCGAGCATGAGCACCCACTTCCTCAGCGACACCGCCGCCCTCACCGGACGAAGCCTGCGCCACGTCACCCGCAGCGCCGACACGATCATCACCACGGTCCTCACGCCGATCGCGATGATGGTGATGTTCGTGTACGTCTTCGGCGGCGCGATCGACACCGGGACGGACGAGTACGTGAACTACATGCTGCCCGGCATCCTGCTGATCACGGTCGCGTCGGGCGTCGCGTACACGGCCTTCCGGATCTTCATGGACATGAAGAGCGGGATCTTCGAGAGGTTCCAGTCCATGCCGATCGCGCGATCGGGCGTGCTGTGGGCGCACGTCGTCACCTCGCTGGTCGCCAACCTGATCTCGCTGGTGATCGTCGCGGGCGTCGCCCTGATCATGGGGTTCCGCTCGAGCGCCGGCGTACTGGATTGGTTTGCCGTCGCGGGAATCCTGTTCCTGTTCACGCTTGCCCTGACGTGGATCGCCGTGATCCCAGGACTCTCGGCGGCGACGGTCGAGGGAGCGGGCGCGTTCGCGTACCCGCTCATCTTCCTGCCGTTCGTCAGCTCGGCGTTCGTACCCACGCAGACCATGCCTGGCCCGGTGCGCTGGTTCGCCGAGAACCAGCCGGTGACCTCCATCGTCGACACGATCCGCAACCTGTTCGCCCAGCAACCGGTCGGAGACGACATCTGGACCGCGATGGCCTGGTGCGTCGGCATCCTCGTCGTCGCCTATGCCTTCGCAGTGGCTGCCTACCGCCGGAAGATCGCCTGAGGCAGGCTGGGGCTCATGCTCACGATCAGCCAGCTGGCGGCGCACGCCGGGGTGACGGTACGAGCGGTACGGCACTATCACAAGATCGGCCTGCTGCCGGAGCCCGAACGCGACCGCTCCGGGTACCGCGCGTACGACGCCGGCGCGGTCGTGCGACTGATCCGGATCCATACGCTGGCCGATGCCGGCGTACCGCTCGCCCGGGTGCAGGAACTTCTCGACGCCGAGCCGGACGACTTCACCGACGGCGTCGAGGAGATCGACAAGGAACTGCGCGCCGAGATCCGGCGGCTGCAGGACACCCGCCAACGCCTCGCCAGACTCGCCGCCGGCGAGCACCTCGCGCTTCCACCGAGCGTCGTGGGCTACCTCGACCGGCTCCGCGAGCTCGGAATGAGAGAGCAGTACATCGAGTTGGAGCGCGACGCCTGGATCATGATCGCCGCGCAGGTCCCGCACCTGGTCGACGACGTGATCGTCCAGAAGCACCAAGCACTGCAGCACCCGGACATGGTGAAGCTCTACCGCATCGTGAACGAGGCGCTCGACTGGTCCGAGGACAGCCCGCGGATCGTCGAGATCGTCGACATCCTGGAGAGCCTGATGATCGCCGCCGTCAACGCCGGAGCGACCGGCAGCTACGGCCTCGACGACGACTTGGTCCAGCTGATGGACTCGGCCATGCTCGAGACCGCCCCTGGCGCCGAGCGGATCCTGTCACTCCTGGAGGAACGAGGCTGGAAAGGCTGGACCCGCATCGAGCAAGTGCCCACCGAGCGGCTACGAGGTCCGGGCAGCGGCGTACAGAGCGAGGCCGTCGGTGGCCGCGATGTCGGCGCGGAACCAGCCCGATGAGTCGACCGTGTACGTCGGACCGCTGCAACTGCCCGCCGAGTAGTCGCCGTGGAAGACGTCGCAGTACACGCCGGCCGGAAGCTGGGTGTGGAAGCTCCGGCCGGTCAGCGCCGAACTCTCGTCGTTGAGGACGAGATAACCCTTGTCGCCACGCCCGAACGCGATCGCGTCGTTCCCGTTGTCCCACCACTCGGTCACGGCGGTCCCTCGTACGGCGTTGTGGAAGCCGACCATGTTGGCGATCACCCGCCACTCGTGCTCGCACCGCCAGCGGTTGCTGAAGCAGGTCGTGTCGACCGTCTGCCCGCTACTCGTCGACGGAGGTCCCTCGTCGTTCGACGTGTACTCGTAGCTCGACATCACCTTCGGCGTCCCGTACGTCCAGGCCAGCATGAACGCGTTCGCCATCGCGTAGCGGCCGTTGTCGCGGAACGTCAGTACGCCGCTGCCGCGCTGGGTGTCGTGGTTGTCGGTGAACACCACCGCACGATCCGACGCCAGCGGCTCCGCGAACGTCTTCAGGTAGGCGAGCCGCTCGGTGTTGAAGATCTTGGCGAGATCCTTCCCGTACCGGAACTCCAGCACGTCACCGTTCCCGACGTACTCGTCCGGGGTGATCGGCTCGCCGGCGCCGTAGATGACCTCCTGGTACAGGTACGTCGGACGCGACAGCCGGGACTTGATCGCGGCGATGTCCTCGGCCGGCATGTGCTTCGAGGCATCCAGCCGGAACCCGTCGACGCCGATCGACAGCAGATCGTTCAGGTACGCCGCGATCCGGCCGCGCACGTAGTCGGTCCCGGTCGCCAGATCGGCGAGGTCGACGAGCTCACAGTTCTGCACCTCGTACCGGTCGCCGTAGTTGACGATGTCGTCGTTCCCGTTGCGTCCGCAGTGGTGGAAGTCCTGCGTCTGGTACGTCCCCGGGTAGTCGTAGTGCGTGTACGACGACCCCGCGCTGCCGGTCCCGCCCGCGGAGCCGCCGGTCATGTGGTTGATCACGGCATCGACGTACACCTTGACGCCGGCCGCATGGCAACTGTTGACCATGGCAACGAACTGGCTACGCGTTCCGCGGCGGGTGCTGTCCACCTTGTAGCTCACCGGCTGGTAATCCTGCCACCACGGGTACCCGGAGCCCGGTAGCACGACATGCTCCTGCGGAGGCGAGACCTGCACCGCGCCGTACCCCTTCGGGCCGAGCACCTGGCCGCACTCCCGACCGACCGACGTCCAGTTCCATTCGAACAACTGGACGATGACATCCCGGTCCCCCACCGGCGCCGCCTGCGCGCTCGCCCCGCTCAACCCGGCCATCGACAGACCCAGTAACAAGACCAGAATTTTGCGCATCATCGAGCTCCCTCGGGGCGGTGGGAACCCTCATCAAACCACGGCGGCCGGAGCCTCCGAGGGGTTCCCGTGTCGCAGAGTCGCCCGGAACGGCGCATACTGGAGGTCTGATGCTGCCCTATCGCGCGACGACGCGTCGTCACCTGTCCACCAGTCCTTTCAAGGCCCAGGTTTCTGACTCGCTCAAGAGTTACGAAGTCGGTGAGCGGGTCTCTCACGACAGGGAGGGACTCGGCCGTGTCCACTCAGTCGAAGCTGATGGCACGGTCATCATCGACTTCGGGGCCGGACGACTCCTTCGAGTCGTCGCCCCGTTCTCGAAACTCCACTCCCTGGGCCAGGCTGACGCCTGATCCCGCTTACGCTGCGCAGCGGGTGTTGTGCGGCGGTACCGTCAGCGACGCTAGGTAGTCGGCGACGTGACGGTTGATGCAGTCGTTGCGACCGACTGCGGTGTGCCCCTGACCCTCCCAGGTCAGTAACTCCGCGTTACCGAGGCTCGCGGCCATCGCGACGGCGCCTTCGTACGGCGTCGCGGGGTCGTGACGGGTCCCGACAACGACGATCGGGTGCGCCGTGGCGGCGACGGGCGGCTGCAGAGTGTGCCGCGGCGGCTGCCAGAACGCGGCAACCCGAACAGTGTCACGTCCCCGCCACCCCGAGGGCGACTGTCGCTGGGACGGCTGCGCGAACTTGCGCTCACGTCCCGTGTCGCGCACCAGGATGACGATCGCGCGCTCTCGAACCGGCTCTGGCTTCGACGGTCTGGATCCAGGTCGTGCCGGGGCCGTGGGGCGTCGGCGCGGCCCGCACCTTGTCCGGGTGGGCGCGCGTACTCGGCTCCGAGTTTGGCGCCGTACGACCAGCCCAGGTAGGTCAGCGTCGACTGACCCAGAGCCTCCCGAATGCGGTCTATATCGGCAGCCGTCGCCGTCGTACTGAACAAGGCTGCCTTCGAGCCCAGCGCCCTCGCGCATTCGTCGGTGATCCCACGCATCACGCCGGCAGCACGCGCATACCCCGCGTCGGTCAGCAGATCGGGGAATGTCGGCGTACCGCTATCGGCATGCTCACACCGAATGGGCTGCGAGCGCCCAACTCCGCGCGGATCGAACCCAATCAAATCGAACCGGTCTAGCACACCCTCAGGCAGCCCGCCCCACACCCCCAGTAAGCACCCACCCAGACCCACCGACAAGACCAAACCCAGCAGCTCATGCGCTTCTCTGGGCGCCCTGCACCCCGGACCTCGTCAACCACACGCTCGCCCCGCGACGACCTCACAATGATTCAACAACTCGGCGGCTCTTTGCCGGGATAACACATTGGCACCGGCGTATCAGTCGTCATTCTCAGTCCTCTTATAGGTACAGGGGGTGGAGCAAATGGCGATTCTTCTGGATCCGCCGGCCGACGGTCTCACATCGGACACGGATGTCTCCTTTCACTACGGGCGGCGGGTGGTGTTGCTGATTGCGGGCATCGTCGCGCTCGTGGCTCTCGCAGTGCTTCTCGGAGACCGTGTCGGGGATGACGGCTTGCCGCGGGCGGTCTGGGTCGCCTTCCTCGTGCTCGCCATCCTGCTGGTGGTCGTTCTGCTCGCCACCAACCTGCAGCGCCACGTGCGGGCCGTACTGCGCTGGCTTGCCCTGATCCTGTTTGCTCTTGCCGCCGCGCACTTCGGCGATGCGGCGAGTCTCAAGGACACGGCCAGGTCGATCGTCGAGATCGAGCTCGCCGGCAGCAGCGACGCGTGGACGGCCTGCGACTGCGGCGAGGCCTTCAGGACGGCCGTTCACCAGGACTTCTGGTTCATCGCCTCCTACGTCTTCCTGCTCGGCCTCTTGGTGTCATGGACCGGCAACTACTTCCGGCTGCCGGCGCTCCGGCGGGCGCGTACCACCGTGGTCATCGCAGTCGTCGTCGCGGGTGTCTTCGACGTCGCCGAGAACATCCTCATGCTCAACGCGGGATCGTCGGACGGGCCTTGGCGGTTCGTCGCGGTCTGCGCCTGGGCCAAGTTCACGTTGCTGCTCGTCGTCATCGTCTACATCGCGGCAGGTGCCTTCGCCTGGTGGTCGACGCCACGCTGGGTCAGGACCGCCTCGTTGAAGCTGCCGTCGTACGCCCAAAAGGTGGCCGGCATGAAGCCGACGCCGGAACCTTCGGAAGAGGTCGCCCAAGCCGCAGAGGGCACCCAGATGCGACGCGCCGACCCTCCGCCCGGACCGGCGCGGTATGGCATTGCCCTTTCCGGCGGCGGCATCCGGGCGTCGTCGATCAGCCTCGGTGCACTCCAGACACTCGACGGCGGAGTCCTCGGGTGGTCCGGGGCGCGCGCGGTCACCGCTGTGTCGGGTGGATCGAACATGGCGGCCGGCTGGAGCACCTCGCGATCCAGCCTCCCGACCACGGATGACGAGAGCCGTGAACGAGAGCGCCTCCGCCAACTGGCACCTCACCCGTGGCAGCAGCAGGAGAACGGATGGCTCACCGCCGAGGAGCGCCATCTGGTCGACAACCTCGGGTATCTCGGGTCGAACCAACCTCGAGGATCCGACACCGATCCGGCTGCTGCGCAGGCGACCAGGCAATCCGGACCCGAGGGCAGCCAGACGTCCACCAAGGCGTCGTACCGTCCGGCCGTGTTCGCAACGGTGATCGCCGGGCTGACCGTCAATGTGGTGGTGCTGCTGAGCATGCTGTGGGCAATCACACGGCCTGTGGGCTGGGGCTTGCGCAGCCTCACCGACCGGGGCGGGGTCCTGCCGAACGATGCGATGCATGAGCTCGTCAAGGGCCACTCGCTCTCGCTGCCCGGGCTCATCTTCCTTGCAGCCGGGTTCGTCGTCCTGATGCTCTGGGTCCTGGCCGGTCAGTTTCTCGTCGGTTACGCCCAGAACAAGAAGTCGGCGCGGCTTACGCTGCAGACGCTGAAGCGGGCGTCGTACAGCGCGCTCGCGATGGGAGCCTTGCTCGCCGTGGTTCTGTGGGGCTTCGTCGAACTGATCGGCGCGGTCGCCCATCTGTCGTTGCCCACACTGATCGCTACAGTCGGCGCGAGTGCCGGAGTCGTCGGCTCGGTCGTCCGCATTCTCAGGAAGCCGGCAGCGCGCTTCGCACCCATGCTCGGCGGCCTTGCCTTCGGCGTGGGCGCGCTGGGGCTGACAGCACTGGCGACGTGGACCGCTGCCAAGCACGAGGTGACATGGTCCGGGCACGATCTGGTCAGCTGGCGATCCGGCTGGAACTGGGTTCTCGCGCTGGCGATCCTGACTGTTGTGCTCCTCGGGCCCAGCTCGGAAAGCTGGTCGCTGGCGCCCTTCTACCGAGGCAAGCTGCGTCTGGCCTACGCGACGTACCGGACCAAGAACGGCGAGGAAGACGTCCGTGTGCACGCGTACGAGAACGACGTCCTTGGCACGAACGAGGCCAACCATGAACCCGGCCTGTCCACCTTCAACTACGACAAAGCGCCGGTGCGTACGCCGCTGGTGGTGTGCACGACCAGCACCGTGACCTCGCGCGCGGTCCGTTCCCGCTACGGCACCCCGGCCCTGAGCGTGACGTTCGACCCTGAGCGGACGATCCTGCACCTGCCCCAGGACGGGCGCGGCAACACCCTCCAGTTCTGCGCGTCCACCCGGGTGCTCGATCGACTCGGCGAGAAGCTGAACAAGCGAATCACGACGATGATGGCCGTCGCCATCTCCAGCGCGGCGGTCTCCCCCGCGATGGGGCGGTACCAGATCGGGCCGACCAGCATGCTGCTTGCCTTCTTCAACATCCGGCTCGGCGTGTGGATCGCCAACCCACGCTTCATCACCCAACTCGAGGCCGCCGACCTGGACAAGCAGACCTGCCGGGGGAAGAAGACCGATCTGTCGTACCCCCGGACCGGGCTCGGTTACCTGTTCAAGGAGTTCTTCGGGATCCACGACCTCGACGACCCCTACCTGTACCTGACCGACGGCGGGCACTGGGAGAACACCGGACTCGTCGAACTGCTCCGGATCCCCGAAATCACCGAGATCGTCTGCGTCGACGCCGACTCCGGACCGGGTGACGCGACGAGCTCACTCGGCAAGGCCATCGCGATCGCCCCGAGTGAGTGCGACATCCGGATCGATATCAGTCTCGACCCCCTCCGGGCAGCGCCCAGCCTCTCGCGCGTCCCGGCGTACTCGCCCCGGACCGTCAACATCGGGTTCTTCAGCAAGGGCGCGGGATCCTTCACCGCCGAGACTCCGGTCGGTGTGCTCTGGTACGCCAAGCCCGGACTGGCCAAGGAGATGCCCGCGGCGCTGCTCGCATTCCACGAGCGGTACCCGACCTACCCGCGCGAGTCGACCTTGAACCAGTTCTTCGACACGGCGAGCTTCGTTGCCTATCGCAACTTCGGTCGGTACAACGCCCGCCAGATCCTGCTGGCACGCCAGGCTCTCCAGGAAGCCCTGGACGAACTGCTGGTGATCACCGATCCCGTGCTTCTCGAGAAGCGGCTGAAAGCGATGGCCACCGAGTCAGAAGGCCACTGGTCCATCGCCGAACTCTCCCGCGCCGCCCACAGTGCGGCCGGCACTCCAGCTCTCATCACGTCGTACTGTCGCGCGGTAAGGACCTCCCTCGTGGAACCCACGTGACGCGAGCCCGAGAACTGCGGCAGCGGATCGGGGATCATCCTGTGATGGCGGCTGTGCTGCTGGTGTTGCTGGCTGCTGGGGTTGGGTATGTTGCCGCAGGGCTGGCTTCTGGGAAGTTGGGTGACACGCTCGCGATTGCGTCCACCACGCTTCTGTTTGGGGCGTTGCTGGGTGGTTTGGTCAAGTTTCTTCTGGAGGATGTGCAGCGGGTTCGCGAGCAGCGGGCTGAGCAGGTGCGGTTCGTGCGGGCGGTCCTGGCGGATCTGAAGGCTGTTTACGATCGGACCGAGCGGGTCAGGACGCTGATCGCCGCGCATCAGTCTGCTTTGACGTACGGCAATGAAATGCGTGACCTCATCGATTCCGCCGTACAACTGCGCAACGTCGTACGGGCACTCGACCAGACGAGCGACATCTTGGAGACCCATCGGCCGGCGCTCAGGGCCAGCGCCGCGAGCATGGAGACCTACCTCAACTCGCTCACCGACGAGTTCACCGCGTCATACAAGGCGATCGCGGACGGGCAACGCATTTACGAGGCCGCGTTCAACCAGCTGCTCGAGAAGCCGGACGCGCAGCCTCCGCACAATTCACCATGGGACAGCCTCAAGAACCTCCCAAAGCTGAAGGAATTCCTCGGCGGGTCCGACTCGGCCAAGGACTCCCCCATCTACACCAGCGACTTCCTGAACCCACTGGACCTAGCAACCTGGATCCTCCGCAGCGAACTCACCCGCCTGTCAACCAGAAAGCAACTGCCGTTGCCAGACGAGCAGCACGAGATCTACAACAGACTGGCCAAATGAGTCAGCTCGAGCGAATGCGACGCAGGCAGCGGCCTCCGTCGAGTCGTGGGGTTTGGCGGTCAGATGCAGCCTCGATCCACGACTCGCGGTTTGGAGGGGCAACCAAACGCCACGACTCGGCGTGATGCCACCCGGGCGGCCTGCGGGAACTGTCGTGGAGGGGAAAGAAGTCGTCGCTATCTGCAACTTTGTGTCCCCGCACTGGGGTCCGCCCGCCAGTGCTGATCGGGTTGGTGGCGGCACGGCCTCTCGCGGTCGTGTGATGTGCGAGCTCGACAGGTAGAGCACCGGCGAGACGGTGTACGCACGGACACGTTCACGCTCAGGTGCACTATGCGGCCACCTGACACATCCTGTCGAGCTGCAGATCACCTCAGGCCCGGCGCCCGTCGACTCGCGTCGGGCGCCAGCACGTGCCTGGTCGTTTGGCAGGCACGGTGGCTGGGTTCGAGGTTAGGACTTGGTTTCGGTGAAAGTTTCTTGGCGGCCGTCGCCGAAGAGGACGTAGCGTTGGGTGAAGGTTCCGGCGGAGCCTCGGGCGTAGGTGAACTGGTAGATGATCTCGACCTCTACCGCGGCAATGTCGTTGCGCTCGTTGGCGAACGACTGGGTGATGTTGGTGTCCACCGAGAGGTTGCGGCCGCTCAAGGCGCGTGGCGGGGCGTAGCTGGTGTTGCTGAGGCGGACGTTCGCGATGCACTTGCCGTTGTACTCGTACGTGATCTCGAACTCCGCGCCCACGTTGTCGTCCCACGCGAACTCGTCCCAGGTCAGCCTGCGCAACGACTTCAGGCTCTTCCGCTGGTACGTGCCCTGGTCGGCCAGTGGCTTGCTGGCTTCCTTGTCGCCCGGCACCACCTTGCCGCGCAGTTCGGACCGCTTCCAGGACAGCCCGCTGCTCGTCGCCACATCCTTGAACACCTGGTACAGCAGACCGACCGCGGCCACCGCGGCCTCCGCACTCTGAGCGAGGGTACGGCGGCGCGCCGTCTGCTGCGCCCACACCAGTGACTGCTGCGCGGCTTGCTGTGCTCGGGCCGGCCAGTGCCGGATCTGCACGCCCGCGAAGTTGGTGTTGGCCAGTTGCTCGTAGCGTGCGACGAACTCGGACATCGGCATCTGCACCTCACGCCCGACCAGCGGGTCGATGAGGTCGACGGTCGCAGTTCCGTCGGCCGGGCCGTGGATACCGACCAGGATATGGGCGTGCACGCTCTGCACACCGGACGCGGAATTGGTGTCGGCCGTGACCCACAACGGCCCCCAGTCGCGCAGCATGCTCTCCCACCGCTCGGACGTGAAGTTCGCCTGCGTCGACTCGATCTGCAGACCCATGGTCGCGAGCAAGTGCGGCGCATCGGACGCCAGCAGGCCTTGGTCGCCGCGCAGCTTGGAGATCCACGGCTCCCCCAGACCGGCGATGTAGCCCTCGACGGTGTGACTTTGCCGGTCCCGCCAGGACGCCATCATGGTCGCGACGGTCGCCCAGCAGGACTGGGACGACGCCTGCTGGAGGGGCATCGGCAGATCAGGCACCCGGTAGTCGAGTGTCAGCGCGAACGCGCGCGACCTTCCTCTCGGCCGGGACTGGGCTCGGCTCGGCGCTCGAGTACCGCGCCAGTTCGACATCGCGGTCGCCACCGACTGGGTCGTCGACGGCGGTACGTCGGCCGGAGGCGCCGTACCGTTGCCACCGGCAACCGGTACTGGCGCCGGCGGTGCGGATAGAACCGGGGTCGGTGCTGGTGAGCTCGGCCGACGCCGCCCGCTGAGCCTCGCTGCGTTGCGGCGGATGTCGGACTCGAGGGTCTGGATTCGGCTCATGACGACCCCTTCCTGAGGTGCGCGATGACGATGAGATGATCCGGGCCGGTGCCGACCGACTCGAGCAAGGTGGCGTACGGGACGGAGTACTGGCTTCCTGGGTTCGGTGCCGCGTACGTCGTCATACCGACGGCCCATGGGTCGACGACGTCGACTGTGGTGCTGGTCTCCGTACCGTCCCCGGTTAGGCCTGAGATGACGACGGCGTGTTCAGTTGGGGGCGAGGCTGCGATGAAGAGCGGGCCTTGGGTGTCGATCAGGTCTCGCAGTTCTGCGGCTGAGGGTGGTTTGCCGATGGAGGCGTTGCTGAGGCCGAACGTTTCGAGGACGTCCGGGTAGACGGCGGTGCGGCCTTCGGCGTAGCGCTCCCAGTAGCCGGTGGCGGTGGCTAGGGCGACTGGGTCGGGTGGGACTTCGTCGCGCCAGGCGACCATCTGGGCGCAGGCGGCTGCGTGGCAGCTGATACCAGGGCCTTGGGCAACCAACGGGACGTCTGTCACCACACGGAAGGCGCCTGGCTGTGAGCCTGTTGTGGCGGGCGGAGCTGGCGGTACGACGGTTGCAGCCGGCGGCGTGGTCTCGGTTGGTGGAGTGGTCACGGGCGGTGGAACGGTCACGGTGGGTGGAACGGTCACGGTGGGTGGGGCGGTCACGGTGGTGGGGCGGTCGCGGGTGGTGGAGCGGGTGGTGCGGTGATGGTTTCTAGGGCGTTGTCGAGGCGGTCGAAGTCGACGCTCAGGGAGACGGGGCCCTGGTCGAAGCGGCTGGGGGTGTTGGCGGTTGCCATTTGGTCGAAGACGTCATGGGTCGCGCCGGCTCCTACGCCTGGCATGGGGGCGGGTTGGATGGGGGCTGGTGGTGCTGTTGGTATGTCGGGGAGCGGTACGCGGCGCGCGTTCGGGAGCGATTGCGCGTGCGTGAGGATCGCTTGGATGTCTTCGGCGAACGCTTGGTCGGTTGAGTCAGCCGGCGGGCTTACAGTCCAACCGTCCAGCTCGCCGGCCGGAGTCGCCGCGGGAACGGGCTGAGGTGCGGGCATCACCGTGGGCTGAACCGCCTGCACGACTGCGGGCGGTTCGTCCGCGAGCCCCTTCACAGGCTCGACCGCAGTGGGTTGCACGGCAACGGGTTGAGGGTTCGTGGGTTGAGCCGCCGGCACGTATGCAGGCTCGGCGGGTTGAGCGGCGTACGTCGGTTGGGCGGCGTATGTCGGACCGGATGACGTGGGATCGATGTCGTTGGCGGCAGTTGGGTCGCCCTCGTCGGCGTGGAGCGTGACTGGTTCGCCGTAGTCGAAGGCTCGGGTCAGTGGACCGGTCGACGACGCGCGTGACCGCGCACCACCACCCGTTCGCGCGGGTCTGCCCAGGGATTGGGTGAGGCGGGTGATGCGGGTGGCCGGTTTGTGGCTCATGGCCTCAGCTCCATCGTCATCACGCTGGCGGGATCAAGGGCAAGGACGAGACGTGACGGGGCGTTCCGCGGCCGGTAGCCGGTCAGGTCGAGGCTGATCCGGCGCGGATCGGCGCTGCGTACCTCACGACGGCGGCCGTCGAGCATCGCGAGTGGGTAGCCGGCGAGCATCGCTGCCGGGTATCCGTCGGCCGGCGGCAGCGCAAGGTTCTCCCCGTCGACATGAAGAACGAGCCGCCGGTCCTCGACGGACAGCTGCGCAGACTCCACCCGGGGCGGCGACTTCTGGCGATGCGCCCGGGTGATCAACGCGGCCAGGTCGCTGTAGTCAGGTGACTTGTTCCCGGTAGCACTCTTCAGATCGACACCGCGCGCCGCGACCCGCTTGAGGTCGCCCGACGTACGCACCCCGACAGTCGCGAGCGCTTCCTTCGCATCCTCGTCAAGGCCATCCATCGACTCGAACGTGACGTCATCCGCATCAGGAGGCGGCGGTGCGGAGTCACGAATGGTCCCGGCCGAGATCGACCCGAGCGAGAACCGCAGCGCCGACGACCCGTCCTCACCAGGCTGCGCGGTGAGGAACCGAACCTGGCGCCCGTCGTACACCGGGAAGCAGCGCAGGTCGACGTCGACGTCCTTGACGGTGTACGTCACCGGCCGGGTCAGGCCTTTGACGGCGAGCACGTCCTGGGCACGGTCGAGCTCGACGATCAGCGAGTCCATGAAGGACTTGAGGTTCCACGAACGGTTGCGTTCGTCCGGATTCGCCAGTACGCCGTCGATGCTCATCGCTGCTCCTCCACCACCAGGCGCAGCCGGTGCAGTACCGGCATCACAGTCGTCGCCGCGGCCTGCCTCGGCGGCGCGACAGCCAGTACGACGCTGCCGTCGGCGCCGGTGTGCGTCTGCAACTCGATGGGCATCTCGACGATCAACCGATCGAGCCGCAGGTCGTCGTCGCTGGTCTCCTCGAGCTCGGCGCACGCGGTGACGATCTCCTCGAGTGCCGAGAGCGGGCTATCCCATGCCATTCCGCGCCTCCCGCCTCGCAGGACGACGCCGGCGAGGTGCCTCGACGTCCAGTGGCGACAGCATCACGACCTGCTCCTCGACGACCTCGAGTCCGTCGACGAGGGTCGGTCCGTGGCTGTAGGGATCCTCGGCGGCCATCGATCGCGAGATGTACCGCGTAGTCGGGCGGTAGTCCATCATCGGCTCCTGGTCGTCAGCACGTGTGCGAGCGCCGGTACCGGTACCTGCACACCACGGGTCTCGAACGACAGCACCTGGCCTGTCTCGGGCGATACCTCTCCCGGTGTCATCAGGAACGCCGTGTGCAGCTTCATCTCGGGCCACACCCAGACGGCGTGCTGGTCACCCCGGCGACCGTGCACCGACACCTTGCAGGTCGCCCGCCGATCGAAGGCGGCCACGAACGCAGGGTCGGACAGTGCCGTGATGGTCGCCTCGTCGAAGGCCTCACCGGAGAGCCGGTCGGCCAACTGCGAGAGCTCTTGTACGGCGACGCCCAGCCCGGCTGACATGGTCCCTTCGGACCGGCGTTCGGTGATCGACTCCAGGTCGGTCGACGTACGACTCCGACGATTGGCGGTCGCGCCCGGGAGCAGGCGGAACTCGTAGTCGAGCCGCGCGGTCATCCGGCTGCTGCGGTCGTCAATGGTCGCGGCCCAGACCCGGTGCCACCAGTCGCGGTCACGGTCGACGTCGTCCAGGCGTACCGGCGTACCTCCGCTGTCCAGACTGTCGAACGTCGCCTCCCCCACGACCCTGATGAGCTGGTTGGTGGTCGCGCCCATCAGACCGTTCTTGCCCGGCCAGGTGAGCTTCAGTCCGATGAGGTACTCGCGGCCAGGTTCGAGGCGATGCATC
Source organism: uncultured Actinomycetota bacterium (assembly GCA_963822475.1). Lineage (GTDB taxonomy): Bacteria > Actinomycetota > Actinomycetes > Propionibacteriales > Kribbellaceae > Kribbella. The sequence continues at coordinate 34,376 of CAWGHT010000002.1, read as the reverse complement.
ACGGCAGCCGGGAGTACGACGGGCTGTGAGACACGTCCCGGCTCCAGGCGGTCGTACGTCCAGGTCCGTTCGGCGATGCGGTCGTGGGTCTCGCTGTCCTTCACGCAGACGTGCAACCGGGCTTTGGGGATCGGCCGGGGGCTTGCGACGCTCAACGGCAGCGTCACGTCTTCGCCGTACCGGAATGCGACTTGTGGATAACCGCCCAGCTCGATCGGCACGAGTTCGGGAAGCTCCAGGCGGACGACCCGCGAGAGGCGGTGCTGTGGCTGCCGATCGTTGTACGACGCTGTGGTGGACATCGATGCGAGCAGCGGGATCAGTACGTCGTCGCCCGTACCCGGGTTGAGGGCACGCAGGTGCGCGTGCAGCTGATCGGTCGCCTGCTGCCCGATCCGCGCCGCATCCATCAGACCGGCGAACGTTGCCTGGAGCATCTTTGTTGGATCGGCGGCCGAGATCAGGCTCTGGACTGTCTGTGGTGTGAGGACGCTCTGCAGCAAGGGCGCTAGAGCTGGGAGTGCTGCGAGCAGCGGAGCGATCGACGCGTAGGAGTAGCGGGAGGTCGATTCGGCGAGTTGAGGCGTCGGGGCTGGTGGTGTGACCCGCTGGACCTGAGCGAGCAACTGCGTCAGCAGCTGCGCTAGATCAGGAGAGGCCGCGCCCTGCGCGGGCGGGGTCTGGGCGGGTGGAGTCGGTTGGGCGGGCGGTGCACTGATTGCCTTGCCGATCTGTTCGACGAACGGCAGCGCCTGCTTCACGACCGGCAGTACCTGAGAGATGATTCCGGCCAACGCGTCCAGGAACTGCGCCTGCGACAGCTGCACCGGCCGCCGCAGCGGCCTGCTGACAGGAGACGGCCCGTTCCAGGTGGTGCTCTGAGCCCTGGACACGGCGTACGGCGTGGTGGTCATTGGATCCTCCGTCTCCGAACGGCCTGCGTGCCACCGCCACGGAACCTCGACGAGATCGGACGCGGCCGGCCCGCGGAGCTCCTGGTCGCGGAACGACAGCAGCTGCAGGTGGTGGTGATCCTCGGTGAACGCGTCCGACGGCACCTGCAGTACGACGCGACCTCGCGCCCCCGGCTCGAGCGGGCCGAGGAGCGGGGACGTGAGCGCGCGCGAGGCGAGCAGACGGACGCCGTCATGTTTCGTCACTCCGGCCCCCACGCCCCACGCGTAGTACCGGTTCGCGCCGATCTGGGCGTCGAACTCTTGCCGGCCGTCCTGTTCGTCGCGCCAGCTGACGATCGAGAGCGCCATCGTTCATCAGCCCTGCCCGGCGGCCGGTGGTGGCGGAGCAGGAACCGTTCCAGGTGCCGGGGCCGGCACGAGACCGCCCGGCTGGGCGGGCGCGAGCGCGGTCGGCCCGTACATCGTGGCGAAGTTGTCCAGCCGGAAGAAGTCCGACTTGAACTGGATCTCCACGAAGCCGGTAAGGTTCGCCGTCACCGAGGTGTCGTTGTCGCTCTTGGTGGTGGCCACGCTGAGCTGCGCGTGCCGGCCGCCGCTGGTGGTACCGCCCTGCGGACCGCCGAACAGCGAGCCGAAGAAGCCGCCCGAGTGGCTGATCGAGTTCGACCAGGACCTGGTGTCCTGCACCATCGCCTTGTCCTGCCGGTCGACGTTCTCGGTCGCCTTGAAGTCGAACTTCACCGACGCCCGGATGATCCCCTTCTCGACCACGAGCCGGGTGACGCCCATCAGCAGCACCTCGCGCAGCATCGCGCGCTGCTCCTTGGCCATCGCCAAGGTGGCGTCCATGATCTTGGCCTTGATCTGGGCGTCTTCGGCCTCCTCGCCGGCCCGGGCGACGACGTTGCCTTCCTTGTCGGTCAGTTCGGCCGGCTCGTCAGGCGGGAAGTTGATCGAGAAGTCGTCGCTGTTGTTCGCGGCCAGGTACGCGAACGACTCCTGCGGCGGGATCTTGTTCATGAAGAACGCGAGCGACTGGGTCGCCGCCTTCAGCAGCTCCTGGTAGGCGACCATCTGGTCCTTGGTCACCTTGAGGTTCGCGTCGAAGACACCCTGGAGGAGATCCGCGACGAAGGTCGGGAAGTTGACGGCCTCGATGAAGTCGGACGCGATGTCACCGAGCTGGTCGATCCGCTTGTTCTGATGACGGCTCTCGTCGATCAGGTCCGCGGCCCGACGCGCGTCGCCGGGCTGCCGGCCGGCGCCACCGCCGACCAGGCCGCCGGTCACGTTGCCGATCGCACTCCCGATACCACCGAGACCGCCGAGCAGCATCGCCTCGGACTGCTGGCCGTTCGACCGCCGCGTCAGCTCCGTCGAGCGCGCGGTGACGAGCTGGCGGTACAGGTCGAGCTGGTCGGCCGACGACATCGTGGCGAAGTGCGGCACCATCGCGAGGGTCGCCTGTACGTCGGCCCGCGCCTGCTGGTCGTAGTTGTCGCTCACAGCGGATCACTCCGACCAGATGTCGTCTGCTTCCGGCGGTACGGCGTACTCGTCCTCGCCGCCGTCGTACTCTTCGTCGCCGGTGTTCTCGGCACCGACGAGCAGGCCCTCGCCTGCCAGCTGCTGACTGAGGATCCAGGACTTCGCCGAGTCGACGAACGACTCGAACTCGTCCTCGTCGAACTGCCCGGGCTGGAAGGTGGCGATGAACTCGACGACCTTGAAGCCCTCGACGGCCGAGGTACGCAGCGCGGAGACGTTCGGCGAGACACCGAACTCCTCCTTGGCGAGCCGCTCGATCACCGACCAGAGGTCCCGGCGCCGGCCCGAGGAGAGCTGGCCGATGACCTCCGGGTGATTCATGATGTCGAGCCCGCCGAGTACGCCGCTGTCCGCTTCGGTCTGGCGAAGCTGGTTGTACATCTCGGTCACCTGCGTCAAGGCCATCCCGGCCATCCGCTCGGTCAGGTTGTACTGCACCTCGGTGATCGCCTGGACGACGCCCTGCCGGTTCACGCGCTTGCGGAACGAGGACTCGGTGCGGTCGATGTACGTCGCGACTTCCTCCATCAACGTCCGCCACAACGCCGGGAAGTCCTCGTTGACGACCACCCGGTCGCCGACGGTCGCGCCACCGACATCGAGGATGCGGCGGTACAGCAGGAACCGCTCCTCCTCGGTCGGGCGGTCGTCGCGCAGCTTGTAGTAGCGGTACAGCTCGGACGTCAGGTCGGTGTCGCCGAAGTCGAGCATCCCGGTCCACCAGCGGTAGACCAGCGCGTCGGTCAGCTTGTAGACGCCGAGCCGCTCACCGATGTCGTAGCACCACATCAGCGCGCCCGCGGCCTTGATGTTGTCGGCCAGCACGATCTGGGTGGAGTCGCTCTCGAACAGGTCGACCTCGAAGTCCCACGGACTGAGGCGACCGGTCGGGCTGGTCAGCTGCGCCGGGTCGGTACCCCCGCCGCGGGTCACGTCGTCGATCACCTGCGCGATCAGATCCTGCTTGTCGCCGGGATCGATCTGGAGCCGGTCCAAGGCCAGCAGAACCCTGGTACGGCGGGTGAACGACAGCTTGATGTTCTTCGCCTTGACGAAGGTGTCGACGAACGGCGCCCAGTCGCTCTCCCGGCTGGTTCCGGTGAGGATGTCGAGAACCTTCTCCTCGATACCGCCTTCGCGCAGGTTCAGCGACGTACTGCGCAGCTTGCGGACGACGAGGTCCATCCGCTCTTCCTGCGGCGGGTCGATCGAGGCGCGGGTCGCGACCGCGGTGACCAGGTTCTCGAAGAACTCGGTCTCGATCCGGCGCAGGTTCTGGAGGATGAAGTTGCTGAGGCCCGCGGTGTCACGCACGCGGTCGTCCAGCCCGTTGATGCTCATGAGCCCGACTCCCCCTTCTGTCCGGCCTTGGTGGGCGATGTCCTCCGCCGAGAGCCGGTCGTACGCTCCGCCGACGCCGCCGGATCGCCGTCGGCTTCGGCCGCCGTCGGGTACTTGTCGTCGTCGTCAATCGCCTTGGCGACCTTGTCCAGGGCCTGCACGATGCTCTTGGTGGACTCCTGGAACTGCTCCGTGGACTTGTTGATGGCGCTCAGCGCCTGCTCGATCGTCGAGGAGGCCGACTCGATCCGGCCGGCGATCGATACCACCGACTCGTCCTTGACCGGCTTGCCGACGACTTCCTCCTCCGCCACCTGCTGAGCGATCGCCTCGTTGAAGAGCAGCTCGGGTACGCCGGGGGTCGCGAGCAGCAACCGTTGCAGGTCGGTACCGACGGATCGGTGCAGCCGGTCCCGCAGCTTGGTCACCTCGATGGTGATACCGAACTCCTCGATCGTGTCCGCGGCCTTCTGGACTTCCTCGGCGTACGTCGTGGCCAGCGCCTCGGTCGCGTCGTTGACGACCTTCTCGCGGCGGCCGGGCGGCGGCGGAATCTCCAGCACCCGGGCCTCGTCCTCGTCGACGACAGCGGCGGGAGGCGGTACGGGCGGTGGGGCTGCCTGCGCGCGCGGGGGCGGAGCGGCCGGCGGCAGGCTGGTCGATGGTGAGCTGGTGGTGGTCGCCATGGCGCGTCCTCCGGTGACTGTCAGGCTGGTACGGGCTCGCGTCCCGGCGCGAGCCGGGCGAGGTCGGAACGGTGCTGGGCACGATCGAGTCGGTGCTTGGTCAGGCTGAGTGCGTCGGGGATGTTCAGCCGGCCGCAGCCGGCCCGCGGCGTCTTGAACCGCTGGTCACTGCGATCGGCCGTCTCGGTGAGGATCGATGCGAGCTGCTCGGCGCGGAGCGGCCGGCCGCGCTCGGCGGACAGGCTCCGGCAGAGCGCGGCCGCTCCGGCGACGAACGGCGTCGCCTGGGACGTACCGGTGGCGAAGGCGTAGCCGCCGTCGAGCCAGCTCGACCAGATCTCGGTCCCTGGCGCGACGATGTCGACCTGGGCTCCCCAGGTCGAGTACGACGCCACTTCGTCATCGCGGCCGACCGCGCCGACCGCGATCACACCGGGCAGCGCGCCCGGGTAGTACAGGGTGTCTCCGCCGTCGTTCCCGGCTGCGGCGACGACGGTGACTCCGCGACGTTCGGCGTACCGGATGACATCGGTGTGCGGCAGTCCCCCGCCCTCGTGCCGGATGCCGAGGCTCATGTTGATCACGTCGGCGCCGTGGTCGACGGCCCATTTGATGCCGGCGTTGATGTTGTCGACCAGTCCGGCGCCGATGACCTGGTCGTCACGACGCAGGGCACCGAGTACGCGGACCGGCAGCACCCGGCAGGCGGGCGCGACGCCCATCGGCATCCGCTCGCCGCGACCTACCAGGATTCCCGTGACGTGTGACCCGTGACCGACGCCGGGGTCCGAGGGGTCGCGATCGGCGTCGGTCCGGTCCCCCAGGAATGCGTCGGCTCCGTCGATGATGTCGACGAAGTCGAAGCCGTCTTCGAGCTGGCCGACGTACTCCGGATGCGAGAGGTCGACGCCGGTATCGAGTACTGCGATGGTCACCGAGCTCGTGCCGCGGGTGACACGGCGCGCCTCGTCGAGCCCGATCATCTGGCCGGCCCAGCGCGACGGCTGTGTGCTCATGGACGAGGCCAGCGGCAGTGGTGCGGTGGCGATGATCCCGGGCTCCACTCGCTCGACGACAGTCAGCGCGCGGAGATTCGCAAGCAGGTCCAGTGCGAACGGCCGGTCGACCAGAGAGACGGCACGGAACTTGCGATCGAGACCCAACGCCCGCTCGTCGTCCGACCAGCCGCCGTCGGATCGAGCCGGATCGTGCTCGTGGACGATCAGGCAACCGCCCTGATGGCCGGCAAGGACGCGGTCGACGTCAGGCTGGAAAGGCGGTCCGGCAACACCCGGATCACCAATGGCTTCCAGCCACGATCCAACCCGCCGATGCTCCACCCCTGGGCGAAGCCAAAAGACCACGTGCGGTTTCACGCCCGCCCCCCACCCCCTAGACCCATCCAGCTAAGGACGTCGGTCCGGGCATCGCCATACGTACATGTACCACCCTTGTCATGAAGGGAGCAGTCCGATGGCCCGTGCTCTGCGGACCGCGAGCAGACGATCGTGCGCGTCGAGTTTGCGGTACACACTCCCCAGGTGTTTGTGCACGGTGCGCGTCGAGACACTCAAGCGGGCGGCGATCGTCTGGGCGAGCAGGCCGTCGGCGAGGAGCTGCAGTACCTCCAGCTCGCGCTGGGTCAGGGTGAGCCGCGACGGCAGCTCCGGTTCGTGCGAATCGGCGGCGTTCAGCATCCGGTCGATGGCGACCAGCGGTCGTTGCGCGACCCTGAGGAAGTCCATTTCTCCTGGTGAGAAAGTCTCCTCGCGCGCCAGTGCCAGCATCCTCAACTGCGTCGCCGAGACCCGCAGCGGAATCTGCGCCACGTCCCGGCACCCGAGGATCTCCCTCAGTGCCACGTCGGCGGCCGATCCCGGCCAGGTCTTCGCGTCCGCGTCAGCCGACACACACGACGGCCGTCGCTCCTGGACGATCCGGGCGAACAACACCGACAACGCGGCCGGCATCCGCCGTATCGCCGTCTTCAGCCGCAGTACGTCGACACTGTGCGGCCAGCATGTCAACGTGCAGACCTGCGTGTCCCGCTCCAACCGCACATAGGCAGCCGCTGGTGCGTCCAGGGATTTCGCGACCCCTAGGCACAACAACTGCTGAGGCGACCGCCCGTCATCCGCCTCCTCGAGCAGCCGGCTGACCAACTGCAGAACGTCCTCGAACAGCGCCGATTCCCCACCCACGGTCCCTTCCCCCCGGCCTCCCTCCAAGTCAATGCCCCGAACTCACCCTTGTATAGAACGAGTCCTCGACTATCGCCGGAACGCATTTGCTTAAATCAATCGAATGGTCTTCTCCGCTCGCGCCAGGTCGTCTTCAACGCGCTCCGGCGGGAAGCCTTTGAGGATTGACTCATGCACCTTGTCGACCATCCAATGCGCCTCGTAGCTGCGTCTGGTCGCCGGGCTGAGCCGGGCCAACTTTTCCTCGACCTGCTTGAACTCCTCAGCCCCGACAGTCCTCCGCCCGACACTCCCCCAGTGCAGCCCGATGAGCGCGTAGTACCGATCGCCGCGCACAGCCCCATTGTTCCAATCGACCACACCGCTGACATCGCCCGCGTCATCGAACAACACGTTGCCCGGCGTGTAGTCGGTATGCACGAGATCATCACCCTGCATGCGAAAAGGGCGCCCACCGTCAATTTCAAGCAGCCGCGCCAGCAGCCGCCGGCCACGCTCACCAAGACGGCCCACAGTGTCCTCGAACGTGCGGTCGGGAAAGGCTTTCGGCCGCGGGACCTCTGGATGGTCTCGTAGCACGCCGGCGAACCGGTCGTTCATCGCGACGAACGCGGCCGCCGTGGTCGAGTTGAGCGCACTCGCATGCCGACCCGGCAACCTCTCCTGCACAACAGCGACGTACCCATCAGAAAGCTCCAACACCAATTGGTGCTCTGGAACGGGCAGACCCTGCCTGCGTACGTCGTTCAGCACGCTCGCCGTCTGCCGCATCACCGCCGACGACGTACGAGTCCGCGTCAGCGCGGACTCACGCCCATCCGCCCACTCCACGAACGCCGCGCTGCTCGACCCGCCCACCTGATCAGCCAGCCCGGTCAACACCAGACCGCTGCCCGTTCGCGCATTCACCTCTTCGATGACCGCCGTCGGTGCCCACGGATTCTCCGAGAACCGAAACTCGAGCTTGTGTGACGTCATGGCCTCGCCTTCGACACGTTCTCAACCAGCCAGCGCGCCAGCGGACGCAACTGGGTGAAGGCGGCGAGCACCTGATCGACCGCGGCGGGAGTGTGGATCCACTCCTCGCAGCCAAGCGGCCGGGTCGCGATGAGCGACTTGTGCCGCAGCAACTCTGCTCGCGGATGATCAGCTGCGAAACCGCGCAGCGGTCGCTTCAGCAGGTCGCCCGAGATCACGAAGCCCTCCCGCCCGACCTTCCGCACAATCGCAGCCAAACGAGGCCCAGAACTGTCGTCCGCCGCCGCGGCTCGATAGCGCTCGATCTGCACCGACGGCGCATACCACCACGCCAACGAGACCTCTAACCCATCCAGATCGAACCGAACCCCGAACTCGACGTTCCCCGCCAACCGCACAATCGCGCTCTGCCGCTGCCACGCTCGCACCAGCACATCGCCGTACCCCCAGACCGAGAAGTCCTCGTACGACGAGTCCGCATCCGCCACCGCGTTCAGCAGCTCGATCATCGGCCGCCGAACCAGCTCCTCCCGATCCCGCCTGCACTCCCGCCTGATCCCAGCCGAAGGCTCCCCCCTCGAGCCGCAACAACACATCGAAAGCGCCGCGCGGCCACCCCTCGAACTTCACCCAGGCAGCCTAGCGAGCGTTATCGGTAACGACGGGCCTTGTTGTCCGTCTTCGATTCGCCGGGCTGCCATTCGGCGATCCACGGACCGGTCCCCTCGGAAGGATCCACGATGCCGTCCTCGAGCCAACTGTGTTTCCCATCGAGCACCTGCCGAGCCAGCCCTCGATCGGCGTCGTCGGTGTTGCTCCACAGCTGCTCGAACAGGTGGTCCACCCGGAGCCGCGCCTGCTCGCAGAACACCGCCGCCAGCTCGTACGCCGACTCGCCCCGAGCGGCATCCTGGCCGCGCAACGTTTCGGCCCGCGAACAGGATGCGGCCATCGCGAACAGCTCGGCGCCGATGTCCACGATCCTGGCCAGGAAGCCCTGCCGGTACTCGAGCTTCGCCTGCCAACGCCCCATGCCGTAGAAGGTCTGCCGCGCAAGCTTGCGTGACGAGCGCTCGACGTACCGCAAGTGCTTCGCGAGTGGCCCGAACTCGCGGTACGACCTGGGATCGGATCCCTTGCCGACGGCGAGCTGAGGCAGCCATTTGGCGTAGAACCCGCTCGCGTTCACCGCCGCCTTCGCCTTGGCTTGGAGATCGGCGTCGGCTGAGGCCAGGTCGCCGGCCGCGGACAGGTGGGCGTCGACCGCCTCCCGGGCGATGAGCAGATGCATGATCTCGGTCGAGCCCTCGAAGATCCGGTTGATCCGCAGATCGCGCAGGATCTGCTCCGCCGGCACCGCCCGTTCGCCACGGGCCGCCAGCGAGTCGGCGGTCTCGTACCCGCGCCCGCCGCGGATCTGCACCAGTTCGTCGGCGATCTGCCAGGCCATCTCGCTGGACCACAGCTTGGCCAGCGCAGCCTCGATCCGGATGTCCTTGGTGCCCGCATCGGCCAGGTTCGCTGACAGGTCGAGCACCGCCTCGAGCGCGAACGTAGTGGCCGCCATGAACGAGAGCTTCTCGGCCACGGCCGCGTGGGCGCCGATCGGCCGGCCCCATTGGACCCGCGCCACGGACCACTCCCGCGCGATCTTCAGGCACCACTTGGCCGCCGCCGTGGTCGTCGCGGGGATGGACAACCGGCCGGTGTTCAGCGTGGTGAGCGCGATCCGCAGCCCGGCGCCCTCCCGTCCCAGCCGGTTCTCGACCGGCACCCGGACCTGGTGGAAACGGGTCACGCCGTTCTCGATCCCGCGCAGCCCCATGAAGGCATTCCGATTCTCCACCGTGATCCCCGGCGAGTCGGACTCGACGACGAACGCGCTGATGCCGCCGCGCTCGCCGTCATGCTCGGGCACGCGGGCCATCACCACGACCAGCTCGGCGATGACGCCGTTCGTCGTCCAGAGCTTCACGCCGTCGAGAAGGTACGCCGTACCGTCGTCGGTCGGGGTCGCGGTCGACGCCAGCCGGGCCGGATCCGAACCCACATCAGGCTCCGTGAGCAGGAACGCCGTCACCGCACCGGCGGCGCAGCGGGGCAGGAACCGCTGCTTCTGGTCGTCGGTCCCGAACATCTTCACCGGCTCCGGCACACCGATCGACTGATGCGCGGAGACGAGCGCGCTCAGGCTCGGATGCACCGAAGAGACCAGCATCAGCGCCTTGCCGTAGTACGACATCGGCAGGCCCAGGCCGCCGTACTCGGTCGGGATCTTGATGCCGAAGACTCCCAGCTCGGCGAGCCCTCGCAGGTACTCGTCCGGGATCTTCGCCTCCCGCTCGATCAGCAGGCCGTCGAGAGTCGCGCAGTACGCCGCCAGCCGGGCGATGAACTCCTCGCCCCGGGCAGCGTCGTCCGCCGCGATCGCGTGCGGTTGCGGGTGGATCAGCGACAGGTCGAAGTCGCCGAGGTACAACTTCTTCGCGAAGCTCGGCCGGGTCCACTCGGTCTCCCGGGCCGCCTCCGCAACCTCTCGGGCCTCACGCTCGCCGACCTGCCGCGTCGTAGCCGCCACGGGTATCCCTCCTCGCCTGGGGACTTCCTACTTACCCGCTAGTACCCCAAACGAGCTCCTGCGAACTCAGAGGCCGACCATCGCCATCCCGGCCGGGTTGTAACGGTCCCCCTGCACACCGATCCGAGCGGCGAGCGCGTCGAGATCGGCGATCTCGTCGGCCGACAGCGCGACCTGGGTCGCGCCGGTGTTCTCGTCGATCCGCGGGCGGCGACGGGTTCCGGGAATGGGGACGATCCACGGGTGCTGGGCGAGAAGCCAGGCGAGGGCGATCTGACCGGGCGTGCAGCCCTTCGGCTCGGCGAGGGCGCGGACGTAGGCGACCATGGCCTCGTTGGCGCCGAGGTTGCCGGCCTCGAAGCGCGGAACCCGCGCGCGGATGTCGTCGGCGGTGAACTCCGTCGACGTACTCACGGTGCCGGTCAGGAAGCCCTTGCCCAGCGGGCTGAACGGCACGAACCCGATCCCGAGCTCCGCGCACGCCGGCAGCACCTCCGGCTCCGGGTCCCGCGTCCACAGCGAGTACTCACTCTGCACAGCCGTGACCGGATGTACGGCGTGCGCCCGGCGAATCGTGTCCGCACCGGCCTCGGAGAGCCCGAAATGCCGCACCTTGCCGGCCTTTACGAGTTCGGCCACCGCCCCGGCGACGTCCTCGATCGGTACGTCGGGGTCGACCCGGTGCTGGTAGAACAGGTCGATCACGTCGATGCCGAGCCGCTGCAGCGACTCGTCCGCGACGCGCCGGATCTGCTCGGGACGGGAGTTCGTCCCGGTCATCTTGCCGTCCTGGATGTTCCACCCGAACTTGGTCGCGATCACGACCTGGTCCCGCAGCGGCGCCAGCGCCTCGCCGACCAGCTCCTCGTTGACGTACGGCCCGTACACCTCGGCCGTGTCGAAGAACGTGACCCCGGCGGACTCCACGGCGTACCGGATGACGCCGATCATGTCGTCGCGATCACCAGGGTTCGGTCCGTAGCTCTGCGACATCCCCATGCAGCCGAGACCGACCGCGGAGACCTCCAGGCCCTGACCGAGCGTACGTGTGTGCATGATGCCTCCTCAGGCCTCGGGGATTTCGATGCCGCCGAACCCTCGTGTGATGGTCTCCGGCGCCGGACCGCCGCGGATCCCGGTCTCCAGCGCGTCGATCGCGGCAAGCTGCTCGCCGGTCAGCTCGAACTCGAAGACGGCGAAGTTCTCCGCGATCCGGTCAGGGGTGACCGACTTCGGAATCGGCTGCCGCCCCTCCTGCACGTGCCAGCGCAACATCACCTGCGCGGACGTACGGCGGTGCGCCGCAGCGATCTCCAGGATCGTCGGGTCCTCCAGCGTCGACCCCTTCGAGCCGCCCCGGTAGAAGGTGATCCCGCCGATCGGCGACCACGCCTGGTTGAGAATGCCCCGCTCGTTGTCGTAGGCAAGCAGCTCGGGCTGCTGGAAGTACGGGTGGATCTCGAGCTGATTGACCGCCGGTACGACCCCGGTCTCGGCCAGCAACCGGTCCAGGTGCGGCGGCATGAAGTTCGACACCCCGATGGCGCGGACCTTGCCGTCGGCAAGCAACTTCTCCAGCGCCTGGTAGGCGCCGATGGTGCGCTCGAAGTCGCTGGGGACCGCCTGGTGCAGGATCAGCAGGTCGATCTGCTCGACGCCGAGCTTCCCGGCGCTCTTGTCGAACGCGTGCAGAGTCTCGTCGTACCCGTAGTCGGAAACCCAGATCTTCGTCTCCACGAAGACGTCGTCGCGGCCGGAACGCCGGATCGCCTCGCCCACCTCACGCTCGTTCCCGTACGCCGCCGCCGTGTCGATGTGCCGGTACCCGACATCCAGCGCGGCCTCGACCGCCGCAATCGTCTCCGCGGGCGGCGTCTGGAACACACCGAACCCGATGGCCGGCATCTCCACCCCGTTGTTCAGCTTGATCGTCGGAACACTCATGCCGCCACCGTAGGCCCGCACGGTACGCCCAGGGAGTCACTGTCGTTCCAGGTACTGCCAGTGCCCCCTCGCCACCTTGACGTAGCCCAATTTCCAGCGTCCCATGAGCTAAGGCAACGGGCGGTCGGAGGGGTGAACAGGGTGACGCTCTCGCGGCTAGTGACCCACGTAGACGAGCCATGGCTGGGCGCGTGGGAGCTCCTTGGACTTCGAGGCCACTCAGGCTGCGCCTACCCGCAGATCTGGGCCGAACTGCCGCGGCCATCGTCCTGGTCGGCGTCGCCTACTATCTCGGTGCACGTCTGGGCCTGAGCCTCTCGCTGGTCGAGCAGAACGTCACGCCGCTGTGGCCTCCCAGCGGCATCGCGCTGGCCGCCTTCCTGGTCCTGGGAAGGTCGATGTGGCCGGCTGTCGCGCTGGCAGCTCTGGCCGTCAATCTGCCGATCAGCGCCGGCCTGGTGCCCGCGCTGTTCACCGCCGTGGGCAATACCCTTGCACCACTGGTCGCGGCGATCGTCCTCGAGCGCGTCGGCTTCCGGCGTCAGCTGGACGGCAAGCGTGATGCGGTGGCGATCGTCTTCCTGGGTGCGCTCGCGAGCATGACGATCAGCGCGACCGTCGGCGCCACCACGCTCGTAGCCTCGAAAGCGATCGGCATCGAGGACCTGGCCGGTGCGTGGATGGTCTGGTGGACCGGCGACGCGATGGGCGTTCTCGCCGTCGCACCGTTCCTTCTGTGCATCCCTCTGTTCTGGGAGCTCGAGCCGTGGCCGGCCGCGCGCTGGTTCGAGGCCGCGGTCATTCTCGTGCTGACCACGGTGCTTGCGTTGTGGACTACGTCCTCCGACCTGTCCCTGTTGTTCCTGGTGCTGCCGTGCCTGGGCTGGGCGTCGTGGCGTCTGCAGTTGCGAGGAGCTGCACCTGCCGCGCTGATGGCCTCACTGATCGCAACCTGGTCGGCAACCCAAGAGTTCGGCCCTTTCGCGGGTATGTCGCTGCTGGAGCAGATGCTGACCCTTCAGGCGTTCAACGCCACCGTCGCGCTCACGTCGTTCTTCCTCGCCGCGCTCGTGACCGAGCGGATGCGGTTCGCTCGCGCGCTGATGTCCGCTGCTGCCGACCTGGAGGAGCGCGTCAAAACTCGCACAGCGCAGCTCACGCAACCAACGACCGCCTACGCCGCGAGATCCACCAGCGGTACGAGACCGAGCAGCAGTTGACCCTGGAGGAGGCCCGAACCCGGCGCGAACACCAGATCGCGGAAACACTCCAACGCAGCCTGCTCCCGGACCGGATGCCCGACATCCCTGGCGTGGCCGTGGCCGCCCGCTACGTCCCAGCGACCGCGGACCTGCACGTCGGCGGCGACTGGTACGACGTGATCCAGCTACGCGGCGGCCTGATCGGTCTCGTCATCGGTGACGTTGCCGGGCACGGTCTACAGGCCGCGGCAGCCATGGCACAGCTGAGGATGGCGGTCCGTGCGTACGCCGTACACGATCCCTCACCGGTCACGGTGATGAACGGCCTGCACGAACTGGTCCGCGAGCTGCCGATGGCCGAGATGGTGACCTTGCTCTACGTCCTGTACAACCCGGACACCGGCACGATCCGCTTCACGAACGCCGGACATCCGCCCGCCCTCCTGATCGACAACGAACACACCCGGTACCTCGAGGGTGGGCTGGCCCCACCGCTCGGCGTACTCGCACACCAGGACTACGCCGAGGCAACCCAACAGCTGCCACCTGGAGCCACTCTCCTGCTCTACACCGACGGGCTTGTCGAGGAACGCACGCTGTCGATCCAGGACGGTCTCGACCGACTGCTCGCCGAAGCATCTGCCCACGGGCGAGGTCGAGGCTCTCTGCGACCGGGTCCTGTCGACACTCCGCGAGGGCGAGGTCGCCGACGACATCGCACTGATCGCACTCCAGCCCTTGGTGCTGGCCGGATCGCCGCTGTCACTCGACGTACCAGCCGACGCGCGCATGCTCTTCCAAGTCCGGCACGTCCTAGGCCGCTGGCTACGCGAGTCAGGCGTCGACGACCGGGACCGCCGGCGAGCTAGCAATCGCCTGCGGCGAAGCCTGCAGCAACGTAGTATACGCCACGCCTACGGCACCTCACCAGGCACCATGCACCTCGAGGCCCGACTCATCAACGGCACAGTCGAACTGACCGTAAGCGACCAAGGCCAATGGCGAACCCCAACCCACCGCAGCGGCGGCCTAGGCCTAACCCTAATCCGCGGCCTAACCGACTCCACAGACGTCAACACCACCCCAGAAGGCACCACAATCCACATGCGCCGCAAAGTAGAAACCCAGTAACCGCAGCGGACCCCGGAACAATCAAAGACGTCCACACCCCCTACGGCCGTGACTCCTTCAGGACCAAGCTGACTCGCAGCATTGTCGCTGGCCAGACGCGAGGCCGCCTGTCGGAATCGAACCGACGACGTCAGCAGGACTCGGTCATGATCGATGTGCGTCCCGAAGCTCCGAGGGCTGTTTGTAGTCCACACTAGTGGGCCGGCCGCCGGATCGGTCGAGTTGCCTGATCGCGCGACGCGATGAGCAGCACGATCGTCGCGGCGACCGCGATGCCGACCCACCACGCCCTGCGGTCGGGATCGCCCGGGCCACCCGTGAACAGCGTGATGTTCAGCGCTGGTTGAGCGATCTGTGCGCCGACTCCCAGCAGCACGATCGTCGGCGCCACCAAGTTCCCCGGCTCCGGCTCACCCCTGCGGGCGGTCACGGCGGCCGCCGCCAAGGCCACCGACACCAGGGCCACGACCTCGATTGTGAGGGCCGAGATCGACGGTGTCGGAGACCGCCGGTTCAGCAGTACGACGACGGCCGACCAAGCCGCCGCGGCTACTGCCAGTCCGGCAAACAGGGTGGGCGCCCGCCGGCGCCAGAGCCTTTGAGGCATGGTGGCCGTGACCGCGATCGCGGCGTCGTCTAGCAGGTACGCCGTCCCCGAGGCGAGTGCCACTGCCGCCAGATGAACCACGAAGAGCGGAACGGCGCTCGACGGACGTGCCACCGACAATAGGGGCACCGATCCGGCTGCCATCGCGGCGAGTAGAACCGTCGGCCAGGGCGTCCGCAGCAGGACCCGGCGCAGGTTGGTTGCGTGGCGTGGCGCCAAGCTGGTCATTGGACAGCGAGCAACAACGCGCCGGCCGCTGCGACTGTGAGCGCGGCCGCGACGGCTAGCAGTTGCCGCCGACCGGTACCGTCCCGCAGGAGCGCCGCGACGACCGCGAGGGAGCAGAGGCACAGGGCATACACGAGATGCCAGCGAGGTGATAGCCACTCCGCGAGCCAGGAAGACCGCAGTTGTCCGTCGACGACCAATGAGTCACTGAAGACCTGGTACGGCGCGATGGCTGCCCAGCCGGAAGTCCAGCCGTCGGCCGCTGCGGTACCCACCACGAGAACCACAAGCGCGAGTAGTGCAGAACCGCGGAACGGTGCCCATCGGGCCACGGCCACACCGAGCAGCGACCCGCCGAGCGCAGCCACCGGGCCGCCCGCCACAAGTGCAGCCAGGATGTCGACAGCCGGCTCATGTCCGAACCACGACACCGGGTCTCCTGCCGGGATCGCGACCGGCGGCCAGACCACTGCGACAACGAGCGACCCCGCCATCATCGCCACTGCCATACCCGTTGGCACCAGGCACGCCAGGCAGAGCGAGATAGTGCGTCGGCGCTGATCGACCGGCGCAATCTCGGCGAGGTCAGGGGTACGACGCAGGGAAGTCGTCAGCCGATGAGCGACGACGAACCCGAACACGCCAAGGAAGAACGCGGGCACGATGGTGCTCTCGAGCGGCGCCGGATCTCCACCGATGGCGACGGATGCCAGTAGGAGTAGGCACACCGCGACACCGAAAAGAAACAGCGGGTGCCGGGCAAACCGACGAGAGTCGGCACGCGCAAGGGCCGCCAGGGTTGACCTCGGCAGCGCGACCGGCTCAATGGCCCGTGGAACCATCGTGGAACTCATGCGACTACCTCCTTCTCCGTCTCCCGCGCTCGGTCGCCGACCAGCAGCAGGTATGCATCCTCGAGCGTCGGGTCGACCACCTCGACATCCGCCGGCGCATCACCGACGTTGCGCCACCGACCGCTCCCGATCCGCCACGCGTGCTGGGCCTCCGGATGCCTGTCAGTAGCCAGCCACACCCGTCCGGCGGCCGAGCTGATCAGGCCCTCGACGGAGCCGTCGAACTGCACACGACCCTGGTCCAACACGATCACCCGTTCGCACAATGCCGCAACGTCCTCGGTTTGATGGGTCGAGATCACCAGGGTGGCGGTCTCCCCCGCCGTCGACAGGATGTCGCGCAACCGGGCGCGCTGCTGTGGATCGAGTCCGGTGGTCGGCTCGTCGAGCACGAGTAGATCCGGCTGTCCGATCAGCGCCTGGGCCAGCAGCACGCGACGGCGCTGCCCACCCGACAGCGCGTGCACTCGTTTGGTAGCGACGGCAGTGAGATCCGCGAGACCGACAACCCGCCGTACCTCGGCATGCCGAGCTGCGCGGTCGCCCCATTCCTTGAGAATGGCCATGTAGTCGACGAACCCGAATGCGGTGAAGCCGCGCGGGAAGCCCGACTCCTGCGGCAGGTAGCCGAGCCGCCGCCGGATCGCGAGACGCCCGACGGTGTCGGCCGGATTCTGGCCGAACACCCGAACCTGTCCCTCATCTGAGGCAAGCGCGGTCGCTAGGATCCGTAGCAGCGTGGTCTTGCCCGCCCCATTCGGTCCGAGCAGCCCGGTCACGCCCGACGACAGCTGGAGATCAACACCCGTCAGCGCTGGAGCACGTCCGTACCGCTTGCCAAGTCCGGTGAGAACGACTGAAGTCATGTCTGCCCCCTTGGCAGATCGAAGAGCCGAAAGTGCGTGAGTATGGTCGTGACGGCGGCGACGCAGAGCACCAGCGAACCGACCTGAACTGCTGGGCCGGCGAGATCCATCGGATCGCCGATCTTCGATACCGCGATCGCGATGACGGACCAGGTGGCCGCGACCGCCCCACTGGAGACCGTCGCACCGACGAACGGTGCTGCCGCCAACGACATCGACACGAACGCGAGGCCAGGGATCAGCCAGGCGACCGCCAGCCAGGCCGGACCCGGCAGTGCCAATCCGACCAGCGCAGCGACCGGGAGCGACGTGGCCAGGACTGCGGCGGTCCGCAGCAGCAGCAGCCGACCAGCCGAGTACGGCGTCGTCACCACCAGTTCGTGGGACGGGTCCGCGTCACCGCCGTACGCGGCCGCCACTCCCATCACCGGAACCAGCGGTGCGACCAGCAAGAACAAGGCGAGCCCGAAACCGGTGGCGAACAGCGCGGCTGCACCGGCGAAAAGCAGTGCCGATGTCGCGCCGATCAGCCATGCGCCACGCATGGCAGGCACCGCTACCAGCAGGCGACCGGATTCGGCCGAGACGCCAAGTTTCCGGAGGAGACGCTCGACTACGCTCGGCCGAGGCGCTTCGATGGTCTCCCTGATCGCGCTCCACACCGATTCCAAGAGGTCGCCGTCCACGAGGTGGTTCATCCGCGCACGGCAGGCTCCGCATCGCATCAGGTGCGACTCGACCGATGCGCCGAGAGCCGGCCCGGCGACTCCGTCCGCCAGTGCTCGCAGTTCAGCCTCGTCGGCGTGCCAGGTCCATGGTTGCTGGGTCATGCGAGCTCCTCCCGCAGTCTCGTGCGCGCTCGTACCAGCCGCGTCTTGACGGTTCCCTGCGGGATGTTGAGCGCCCGCGCGGCCTCCCGGGTGGTCAGACCGTCCAACACCGTCGCCTGCAGTACTACGCGCAGCTCAGGCGACAACCGCGCCAGCGCGGTGCCCAGATCGGAGTACTCGACAGTCAGCAGCGCAGTTTCCTCCGCAGAGACATCGACAGCGTCGTACAGCTTCCAGGTCGGGGCCTTCGCGGCACGGCCGCTGGCCAGCCGGAGGCGGCTGATCAGACGACGAATTGCTATCCCCCACAACCAGGCGGCGACATCGCCATCGCCGCGGAACTTGCCAGCGCCGTTCCAAGCCGCGACGAAGGTGTCCTGCAGGACGTCCGCGACTACGTCGGTGTCAGCGCACCGTCGCCGCAACCGCGCGGAGACCCAGGCGGCGTGGCGGCCGTACAGCAGCCGAAGCGCGGCCTCGTCGTGCTCGGACATCGAGTTGATGAGGTCGGCGTCTGTGGAATCACAGTCAGCCATACCCTCACTGTCGCGCCTCACGGCGAGATCGGTTCGCCAACGACGAAACTTTCTTCACCCGCAGGTCCTCACCGAGTGTTTGGGTAGGCATCACCGGACTTTCAAGCGGGCGGTCCTCGGCCAATCGCGCGCCCTTCCGGCCGCTGGTGTTCCAGCTCCAGCGCGGCCGTCCTAGTCGGGTCGGGGCTGCTCCCGCCCCGAAGCTGCGTCCGCTCGCCACCCTGCGCTTGAGCGGACGCAGCATGGCGCTTCCCTATCCGCGCGGGTGAGCCGCGGCGGCCGTCGGGTGCATCGCAGTCACGACAGTCCAGTGCGCGGCCAAGCCCGGAGCGAGCCCGCTTGCTCGTCCCGGTCGGCCGATACCACGCGGCTGTCGCTTGCGAGCGCTAGCCCACAACTCCCGGCGGTAGCCGGAAGTTGATGCTCCGACGCTCAGCCGGGGGCGGGAGCGGGTGTAGCGCGCGCGGCGCACCGGAGCGACGGAGCGCGCCCGGGTCGATCGCAGTCCCCCAGCATCAGCAGTTACCTGATGCGCATGCCGGAGACGGCTCGGGCGATCACCAAACGCTGGATTTCGGAGGTGCCTTCGAAGATGGTGTAGATCTCCTCGGTGCTCGCCAGAACAGCCCAGCCCGAAGCACCGATCCGTCCCTGACCTGCGGCTTTGCCACTCGGCATTTGCCGTCGGTTCCCACCGCTTGCCGACGTCCCACGGAACTGTCACGGAACACCGACCACCCCTCGTTGCGACGATCATTCGAACCCAAGCTGCCTCCATGCCCCGCCCCAAAGCCAGCCCCGGCACCGACCGCACCACCGACACCCACTACCGCATGCTCCACGACATCTCAGACCCCGCCGGCAAACCCACCCGGCGCCACGCCGGCCGCCTCCACCACATCCCCATCGGCACCGAACACGCCCGAACCCCCGTCCTCAAACTCGTCGACGACCTCCACATCCGCATCATCAACGCCGCCACCGGCGAACTCCTCCGCGAGCTCACCCTCGACCCCACCCGCACTACCAGCCCCTCGGCCGACCCCCAGGCCCACCACCCAAAAACAGAAAACCGGACCCCCGATAAGGGTCCGGTTTGTCCGGTATCTCCTGAGAGATCACAGGTGGAGTCGAGGGGACTCGAACCCCTAACCCCCGCTTTACAAGTGCGAGGGCCGTCATACACGAGCGTGTCTCAGCCGGGAACTTCTTGCACCGGCACTGTCTGTGGTGCCTGTATCGGCCCTGAAAGGGCTGGTGTTCATTGACAGAGCCATTGACACCAGAGTCGTGCTCGCGGCGGGCGATTCCTCAGGTCGCTCGCGCATCGGCCGATCAAGAGGTGCACCTGCAAGCCAAGCGATCAATCGCTCTTCGGCCGCCGAGTGGTTTGCGATGTGGCCGCCTGGTGACCCGACCGGCTCGGCGTCAGGTATCCCCGCGACCAGCCACTGGGTGCGCTGGCGGGGAATGCCCTCGTCCTCCGTCCCGGCCATCACCCTGGTCGGAGCTTTCACCTCGTCGAGCGTGAACCCCCACGGGGCCAATAGCGATATGAGATCGTCGACGTAGCCAGCCGGCCCGTTGACGATGCCCTCCCGAAACGCCTGCAGCAGCATGTCGTGCAGCTCCCCGGACAGCTCGGGTATCGGGTCAGGTTCGTCGAGCCAGGCGACCAGATCGCGGTAGTCATGTTCGACGAGCCAGTCCGGGTCATGGACCGCGGGCCGTTCCCATTTGCCCACCTGGGCGTCGGGCATACCGGCGAAGGGTCCTGCGACCGCTGCAGCGCACGTTGCTGTCGCCTCGTCGGCTGATGGGCAACGATCCCGCCACGTGATGGGGGACACCGAAGGCGCGGATCGCGGCTACTTGTTGACTTCTTCTACGGCGTCGGTCCGGCCGGTGCGAATCGGAGCAGAGTCAGGTGCTCACCCGGTCTACCGCGGCGGCCAGGCCCAGCACCGCCAGATCCCCGGCACCGGCTCGGCCTCAAACATTGTGCGGACCATCGTCGAGGTCACGCAGCGGCACGATCACATTGAGGCTAGCGTCGGCAGCACCTTCCGGGTCAACCTCCCGAGCGCTGACCCCACGCCCCCACACACGGCGCTCGACCCCGTCTCTAGACTCCCCCCGGCACGCCCAACGGCCCGGTCGAGCCTGTCGAGACCTCGGAAGTGGGACACCCGAGGCCGCCAAGACGGCGGTCGAGCACGCGTCCGGCCGGGAGTTTCGAAGCTCGGCGCTCGCACCTCAACGACCAGCCGCCAGCAGCGCGCGCACGGTGCGGAACGCATCCCGGGGCGCGCGAGGTTCCCCCTTGTCCAGGTCCGCGAGTGCCACGGCGACCAGCCTCGCCGCGTCGTCACGGTCCAGCTCGTCACACCGTGCGAGAGCGTCCTCGTACGTCGCGACCGCCGTCCCGGGGTCGCCGAGGACGAGTTGCGCCAAGCCGAGGTTGAACATTGCCATCGCGCCGATCTCCCCGGCGGCGATCCGCGCGGCCGTCGTCGCCTCGGAGATCGCCGTGCTCCCGTCACCGTCTAGGTAGGCGATCCATCCCAACGCGAGGCGGAACTCGCCCTCGTCCCGGACCGAGGCGTCGATGTCCTCGGTGTAGGGACGAAGCTCCAGACGAGCCTCCAGGGCGTCGGCCAGGAACTCGCGGGCCCGCGCGTGCCGACCTGCTTCCCACAGCCGGTCGGCCAAGTGGCTCGCACCGAGCGGGTCGTACGCCGGCAGGCCGGAGGTCACGGCATCGTCCAGCGCCCGGTCCAGCTCGCCGAGCTTGCCGTAAGCGCAGGCCCGCACCCACAGTGCCCAGACCTCGAAGGCCGGTGCCACCCTGCCTTCGGGGGTGGCGATCAGTCCGGACACGGTCTCGACCAGGGCTGCCGGGTCGGCCTCCTCGCTGAAGGAGGCCGCGGCCGCGACCGGTGGCCAGTCCCACCCGCCCAGGGCGTCGAACGCCTGCTGGCGCTCGTCCGCACCGAGCCGGTCGCTCCTCACGATCGCCTCCAGTGCGGTCGAAGGTAGCTCCTCCCAGGTGCACGCCTCCATCTCGACCAACCGGACGCCGGCTCGCGCAGCCCGGTCGGGAGCCTCGCCGTCACGCGCGATCGCCAGCAGCGGCTCCACCGCCGGAGCCGGGTCGCCGTGGGCATTAAGGTCCCACAACGCCTCCGCCGCGGTCAGCCGCACGCGCTCGTCCGCGTCGCGTAGAGCGTCGACGAACCGCGGGATGGCGCGAGGCTCCACCAGCGTCGCCAAGGCCTCGGCGGCTGCCACCCGCACGTCCGCCTCGGGTGCCGCGAGTCCCTCCTCGACCTGATCCAACCACTCGCCGTCCTCGTACCACCGCAGCGCCTCCGCCGCGGTGCGCCGTACGCCGGCGTCGGCATCGTTCAGGGCCGTCGACGCGAGCAGCTCGGCGGAGATCTTCAGAGTGCCCAGTCCGCGGGCGGCAGCGCGTCGCCTGCGGGGATCCGGGTCCGCGAGGGCCACATGCAGCCACGAGCGGATCTCTTCCTGCTCGCCGTAGCGGCTCAGCGCGCGCATGGTGTCGACGACTCGCCCGTCCTCGATGTCGGACGTCGAGTTCCAGGTGGTCTCGAAGCCGTCGTCGCTCCGAGGCCGGGTCATCGCCTCGAAGATCACCGAAACCGCCTGCGGGAACCGTAGCCGTGACAGCGCATCGATCAGCGGCTGCACGAGTCCGGAGTCCGGCTCCGCGATCTCTCTGCGCATCAGGTCGAGCAGCGTGGGCGCTGCATCCTCCGCCTGCAGCTCACCCAACAGCTCGACCAGCCGACCGGTGAAGGCGTGGGCCTCCCACGCCGCGAATGCCGTTAGGTCCTGCTCCGCGTCATCGACGATCCTGGCCAGGTGACGCGCGAGGACCTCGCGGGCCAGCGGCGGATCCACCAGCGCGAGAGCGAGCGCCGACCGGCACCGGCGATCGCCATCGAAGACCGCGAACCCGGACGGTACCGATGTGAGAAGGAGTCCGAGTTCCGGGTACTCGCGCCGCACGCGCCACCCGCCGGCCTCCGCCGTCACGACCAGCTGCTTCACCTCGTTCCCGGCGGGCCTCAGCAGGTCCGCCTCGACCAAGGCCCGGCGCAGAGCGCGCGGATCCGCGGAGGGGTTGGCGGACCCGGGCAGCTGGATCGTCGCCAGCGGTCCGTGCCCCTTGAGGTCTCCGAGCAGCGCGTCGAGGGTCTCGTCGGACATCACGCAGCCAGCCAGACCTTCGGCGATCCGGTGCGCCATGCTGTCGTCGTCCTCCTGCCACACCGCTCTGAGCAGCGCGTCGTCGGCGTCGGGGAGCAGGGTGGCGGCCGCGGCTGACGCCGCCAGTCTGTCCAGCGGCCTGCCCCGGGTCAGCGCGACGCGGACCGCCGACGGTTCCGCCGTCAGCAGCTCCAACAGCAACCCCTTGCGCTCCTTCTCCGCCCGCCTCATCGCGTCCGTGGCCTCCCAGGCCGTGAAGATCCGGGAATCGTCGGGGATCGAACGACGCCACCCCTCGACTGACGTAGCGACGAGGTCGAGGGCCGCCGATCCGTCACGGTCACGCCGCTGTTCGGCCGAGGTCCACAGCTGCCGGATCAGCTGGTCGAACAGCTCGACATCCACGCGCGCCATCAGCTCCTGCAGGGAGTGCCGTGCCTCCTCGGCCTCCGCCGTGCGCCACGCCCGGATCAAGCCGGCGAGCTGGTCGGCCGTGGTCCGCCTCGTCAGCAGGTATCGGGCGTACGCACGCGGACGATGACCGCTGAGGCCGAGCCGCACCAGCGCGTCGGTGGCGGCTTCGGACGATCCCACCAGCAACGCGTCGACGACGGCGAAGGCGACCTCGGCAGGGTGGGACACGTCCGATCCTGCGGCGAGCAGCGCGTCGACGACAACAGCATCGTCCGCGTGCGCGAGCCGCAGGCAGGTACAGGCCACCAGGCTGGTTCTCGCGTCGCCGCGCGACAGCAGCCGGACCCAGGTGTCGATCACCCGGGTACGCACGGCCGGACCCACAGAGGAGCCGGCAAGGCATCGCGCCGCGACCATGGGGTTGTGGTCGAGGAGGGCGGTGACGAGCTCCGCTGAGCGGTCGAGACCGCCGAGCATCACCACCGCCGCGGTCATCATGCCGGACGACGTGTCCCACGCGGTCTGGCCGATCTCGACCCAGCGCCAGACGAGGCTCGGGACCGCAGCGAGGACACGTTCCACAGGCCAGGTAGCTACGTCCAGCGCCGTGAAGTAGGACTGCACGGACTCGTGCATGAACGTGACCGTCTCGCCGGCCCGGTGCAGCACGCCGTTGTAGACGATCTCGTCCAGGAAGTCGTCCACGGTCCAGTCGATCGGCGCCAGCGCTCGGCGGCGGCGGGTGGCGCCGCTCCCGGCACACTGCTCCAGCTTCTCGATGAGCTGATCGAGCAGCGCTCCGTCGAGCAACAGCCGGGTGCCGCCGGCCCCGGTCATGGTGGCCGCCAGCCATGCCAGCACCGGCCGCTTCACGGCCGGGTAGTCGAAGCTGACGCCGGGATTCGCCTTCGACGGCTCGCGTCGCCCGAAGACGTAGTCGTCCAGGAAGAGCCGGTAGAGCTCGCCGGCATTGGCCGGGAGGACCGGTCCGTCGACGCCGTGGCACGCCTGGACGACGGCCCACAGCATGAACGGGTTCCGCGCAAGGCCCTTCAGCTCTCGCCCCATGCGCCGACTCAATGTCTCCAGTCCCTGCTGCACGAGGTAGGCGTCGACCTGGTCCTCCGTGAGCTGGACCACCTCCAGAACCTGCAGCCCTTCGCCGCGGAGCGCGAGCTGCTCGGCGACACGAGTGGGGCGGGAACTGAGGAGGTAACGGTGCCGACCCGTGGCTATCAGCCGCAGCAGGGCGACGATCAGGTCGTCTGCCAGGGCGTCGCGGACCTCGTTCACGCCGTCGAGCAGGAACAAGAGCTCCTGGTGGCCGCCCATGCACGCCTCGCGCAGCGTCGCCGCGGTCACGCCGTTCTGCTCCGCGAGGAGGTCGAGCAGGCCGCCGGTCGACACGCCCTGCGTGGAACCGGCGAGGTTCAGCGGGAGGTACAGGGGCACCGGCGCATCAGGTCGGGCGACCGCCTCCCGGGCGGTGTCCAGGCCCAACTTGAGCAGGGCAGTGGTCTTCCCGCCGCCGCCTTCGCCCACCATCAACAACCTGGCGCCCGGCGCCGCAACGAATTGCGCAGGAGGGGCCTCGACCGGCACCTCGCCCTCGGCGCCGGCCGCCGGGTCGCCCGTGGACGCGCCGGGGCGACGGCGTACCAGCACCTTGAGGTACTCGCCCTCGTGGCCGGGGGTCCCACCCAGCTTGGCGCGCAGCAGCTCCTCGAAGCGCTCGACCGACCGGCGCACGTCAATGCCGCACCGCGGTGCGGGTGTCACCCGCTGCTGCAAGGAGAAGCGCTCGACCACCTCCTCGATTGGAGTGGCATACAGCACCGGGGCGGCACGGACCGGCTCGCCCAGGGCATGGGCCAGCCGGGAGCGGACCTGTTCCACCAGGACGCCGATCACCACACCCGGTGGTCCCTCGACCGGGCTCCCGGAGTACCCCCCATAGTCGTCCAGGTCCTGCGCGACCTGCAGCTGATGACCGACGGCGCCCTCCCCCCGCCGGTTCTCGTAACCGCGGTGGATCGCGGTGATCGTGCCGTCCAGCACTGGATCGTTGGCTGCGGGCTGCGTGCGCACCGTCCAGTGCTGGCCGGCTTCTCCCCTGCCGGTGCGCAACCAGTCGGTCGCCTCCTCGACCAGGTGGAGGGTCGCCACGTCCAGCTTGAGGTCGCCGTCTATGCGCGCGACACCGAAGCGCCGGCCGGCGATCTCCAGCCGGGTCTCGGACGGCGACTCGGTCGAGCCGTCCTTGCGGCGTACGACGTGGTTCGCCGTCACCGCCAACTGAGGTGCGACCAGGAAGCCGCAACCGCGGTTGACGTCGTTGACCCAGACCGCGCCGGCAGCGTCCGCTTGGGTCGTCACGTGGTGGGCTTGAAGGTTAAGGAGACCTCGAACGTGGCGCCGGCCGCCACCTTTGAGATCAGGACACCTGCCTCCGCTGTGAGCGTGAGGCCGAAAGACGCCGTCACCTCACCCAACTTCCACGCCTCGGGCTCCGGCAGCGCAGTGATGCTCTCGGTGACCATCCGCGCGGCCGTCTCCACGCCTCGCCGGATGTCCTCTGCCCGTGCTTCCAACCGCTCCGCGCGGTTCTGGCCCCACCCGATCTCCCGGCCCTCTTCGGGCACGACCTGGATCAGGACCTCCCCGTACAACTCATTGGTCTGTTCGCCATCGACACCGTTCATGGTCGCCTCCCGTTTGACGATGCAATCCATGGTGCCGCTGCCGCGGTCGGAGCAACAGGGCGCTGCAGATCAGAGACGGCGTACGATGACGCGGACCACCTTCGGTCGGGCGCCACGAGCGTGTTGCCCGGGTAGGACACCTCACCCTTCACCTTTCCTGCGCTAAATCTTCGGTGTCACCTTCGACAATGTCGGCGTCGAGCCCGTCGAGGCCCTCGTCACCGCCGCAGACGTGACCGAGGCCCTCGAGCTGAACTTCCTTCTCAGCAGGTAGACGTTCTTGCCGGCGGGGCAATTGAGAACCGACCGGTTCACACCGGCCTCCGGGTCTGGGGCTGCAGTCGGAGTTCCTCGAAGTCGTGACCTACAGCGTCAAGGGATCAGACCGCTGTCCTCTGCCGTGTCGCGTTCGTGCCCGGCCACGCTTTAGTGGACACGCTCCGTATGTCCGGCTGCGACTTCACCGACGCGGCACCCCAGCCCCTTGTACCCGGGCCTTGAAGGTTGAACTCGGTTCGACGCCCAATTCGCGCCGCGTAAGGTCGCGGTAGGTCATGAACGTCCGCCTGGCCTCGATGTAGTTGCCCTCTGCGATGTGGGCTTCGGCCAGCACTCGCTGGGCGCTCTCTCGAAGGGGCTCAACTGCAACAGCGTCCATGGCTGCCTTGACAGCCTCGCCGTACCGGCCGGTCGCGCGCAGGCGGCAACTGAGGACCTCAAGCGCGTGGAGCATCCGCTGCCGCAAGCGCTCACGCTCGAAAATCACCCAGTCGTCGTACCACCCGGGCAACAGGTCGGCGACCGCGGAGCTCCAGTCCGGAACCCGCATATCAGCCTCGGTCGCTGTGCCGACCACGAGTCGATCCGCCCATTGACATAGTGCGTTGAGATCAGTGGTGATTGATCCCGCACATAGACGTTCACCTTGTCCGCCATCAATACATCGACGCCAGCGCCCCGCAGGCGCCACAAAGAGGAGCGTAGGTTTCCTGACGCTCGCACCTCTGGACCGTCTGGCCACAGCGAGCCGGCGGCATGACGCCGGTCGACTCGCCCGCCCTTGAGGGCGACAAACGCGAGTACGCGCTTACAGCCTTCAGGTACGACGTATTGTTTGCCACCCTGGACAACATAGGGGTCTCCAAGCAGGCAGATAATGTCGTCGCGCGCCTCCTCCACAGCCATGAACGTGGCGGTCATAGGTCCATCCCCCCGTCGGTAACACGGTTTCCATGCACCGTAATGGCCCTGCGTCACTCGAACGTCACGTCCTCCTGTTCTGCCGGTAGTCAGACACCCTGCTGTCCGGGGTGACCGCGAGGCTTGCCGTGCGGCTCATCCTCGTCTCCACAAGGATCGCTTTCGTTTTGATCGTCGTCTTCAGGTGCAGGCTTGCACGGCTTCTGCGACGGGCATAGCCGGTCGTAGCCGGCCAGGATTTCGTCCACCGGATTGGCAAGCAAGGCGTCGCACCAGGTCTTCGCCGCATCACGCTTGCACTCTTCTACAGCACGAGCGCCCGTAAGGACCGATATCACCTCGGCGCCGGTCGACCAGGACGTCAGCGCGCGGCATAAGCAGTCGACGAACGCGGCGCTGTCTGCAAAGCCGTGCCAGATGCGCGAGAGCATCCGGTCGGCGACTCGGGCCTCGGCGTATACCCGCTTGAGGTCCACCGTCGCGGGGTCCTTCGCCAGGTCGGCGTTCACCTTGTCGATGGCCGCTTTGGCGTCCACGACCCGTTTCGCGAGAGCAGCCGGCTCCCCGACCAGGGTTGTCGAAGCACGCCTTAGCCTTGTCCACCTCACGCTGGTATTTCTCGATCCGGCGCACCGAGTTCGCGGTACCTCGTTGGCGGCGTCGACTCGTAGTCGTAGTCCTCTACACAACAACCGTAACAACCCTCGCAGCAGTCCAACTGCTGCGATACCTCGTCGAATGCATCGTCGAGGCAGCGCACCACCCGCTCCTGCTCGATCAGGCAGCGGATGCGCTCGACGAGATGCTTGATCTGGTGCTTCATGTCCTGCACTGCAAGGGCCGCCTCGTGCCGACGTTCGCGGTAGGCCTTGCGAGACGTGTCGTAGTCCTTCTGCGCCTGCTCGACCGCGGGCTGATACGTCGCGTTGTACATGGCCTGCGCCGCGACGCCTTTCGCACGGCACACAAGGTCGTCTATCGAGGACGGGTCACACTCGTCATCAGGATGCCGGGGCCGGCAGTCCTTCCAGTCGTCGCCCTTGCCGGACGGGCTCTCGTTGGTCATGGGTGCTCCCTTCGGATGTGCGCCTCAGGAGTCTCGTGGCCGCGCTGTCACCGGGCCGTCGCTCGTGGACCGCCCGCGACGGAGCGGTGACGCGGGCTCCAACACGATGTCCGGCATGGCAGGGTTCCAGGCACTCAAGGCCGCGGGGGTCAGCATCGTCGCGCTGCTGGACCGACGCTTCGGCGAACTGGACGGCGGCGCCGGACTCAAAGCGAAACTTGCGAACACCCACGAGCTCAAAACCATGCAGAACAACAACGGCCAGCTGATCCAGCAGCCCGCCATCTCCGTGTACTGCTATCGGGTGAGCGTTGACCACGAGACCCGGCCCGGCTGGTCGGCGGTCGGCAGCGTCGACGGCATTCCGCGTATCCCGCTGCGGATGCACTTCCTCGTCGGTGCCTTTGCCGGCACGGTCGAGGAGGAGCTGCTGTGGCTCGGGCTCGCGGCCCAGGTATTGGAGAGCGAAAGCATCCTCACCGGCCCCCTCCTGCTGCCTGTGGAACAGCAACCGGGCGTCATCGTCGACCCCTGGTTGCCCGGGGACACAGTGCAAGTCATCAGTGACGAGCTCGCCGTCGACTCGATGAGCGAAGCCTTCCAATCCCTGAGCACCGACTATCGCCTACAACTCCCATACGTCGCCCGGGTGATTTGCATCGACGGACGTCGCGAGCAGGTCGTCGAACCAGTCGGAACTGTCGCCGTGCGCGTGGACAAGGTGGTGCCGTGAGTCCGCGGGACCTGATCGAAACCAGCGTTGGGCCGGTGACGGTACTGCACCGTCTGGCCCTTGGCGTCCTGGCCCGGGACGGGATCACCTCACGTGGAGCGGCCGACGGACTCCGAGTTGGCTGGGAGGCCGCGCCACCACTGCTGCCGCCCCACCACCCAGGCTGGTGGCCCTGTATCGACCTCGAGCAGGTCGGTGGCGGACGGTTCCGCCTGCGGGCCACGGCATCGCGACCGGCGATCGTCGTGGTGCGGCTGCATGATCCGGCCCGGCGCTATGTCTCCCGTCGGCTCGAGGTCACACTGTGGCCGCACGCCGCACTGGTCGACCCAGATCCAGCGCACCACGTGGCGGTCGCGGCCCGGACGCTGCCCGTGTGGCTGCCTCCGGGTGCCGCGTACTCCCTTCCCCGTGGTGCCACGGCAGTACGCGGCCGGGTCGTACGAGACGATACGCCGGTGCAGTGGGCCCGCGTGGTCGGCGTCGGCCCCGGCAACGCCGTACTCGGACGGGCGCGGACCGACGACCGCGGAGAGTTCCTCCTCATTCTGGGAGAGACCAACCAGAACCCGGTGCAGAGCACCGTCGGGACCTGCGTGTGCACGGTCCGGTCGCCCGGCCGGCCGAAGGCCCCATCATTGACCCCTTGGCGGACCTGCCTGCCGAACCGGTCGCGCGACCAGCCAACCCACCCGTCCCGAGCGACCTCGATAACGCCAGCTTGCGCGGCGAGCTGTTCCTGCCGGGCTCCGTCGGCAACGCGGCTCCGGCCGTCCACATTGTCGTCCCCGTCGGCGCGGAGCTGAATCTCTCCGCCGACGTCCCGTTCGCACCACAGCCTTGAGGAGACCCAGATGCCCGAGTACC
The DNA here is from genome assembly GCA_963822475.1 of uncultured Actinomycetota bacterium. Lineage (GTDB taxonomy): Bacteria > Actinomycetota > Actinomycetes > Propionibacteriales > Kribbellaceae > Kribbella. Next base: position 4,711 of record CAWGHT010000002.1, on the reverse strand, counting down.
TGACCCCAGGCGTCTACGTCGAGGAGACCAGCTTCCGCTCGCGCTCGATCGAGGGCGTAGCCACCTCGACATTCGGCATGGCGGGATTGACCCGCTACGGCCCGGTTCCCTACTTCGCTTACCACCGCCAGGCTGAACAGGTGGTGATGACGCCGGGCCGACCCTAGTCACGAGCTTCACCGAGTACGAGCGTGCCTTCGGCGGTCTCGGCGACGTCGGCACAAAGACCTCACGGACCGGCGCAACTACCTCGCGTACGCCGCCCGGGCATTCTTCGGCAACGGTGGCCGGCGGCTGTACGTCTCGCGAGTCTTCCCCTTCGACCTGGACGCCAACGGCCAGGTCGACCTCGCCGCCGACTTCGCCGCTCTCCCCCTCGGTGCGCCACCGGTCGCCACCTGGCGGGCGCGGTGGCCCGGCGCCGCGGCAGGACGACTCTGCTGTCCCGTCGAGCTTCCAGCGAAGCAAGAATGTGCTCACCACAACGACCCGCGCCGGGGCGCCAGCCAGCTCAGGGGAGTCCTGCCTGGCGCCGCGGTAGAGATCTTCCCCGACCGCAACGCCGCTGCCGACCGGATCGATCCGGCGACCCGGCGGTCGCGCCGCCGGACGCGGCGAACGTCGGATCGTACCGGCGGCCGACGACAGCCTGGCGCTCGCAGACGCCGGCGGCACGGTGACGGCGGTCCCGACAGACGGCACGACGGCACTCTGCCACCTCACCCTGGACCGTGACACGTCCGCGTGGGGTGACAGCCGATTCGACAGCTACACCGGCCTCGAGCTCGGCGACCACCCGCGCGGTCGATCGCCAAGGTGCTGCAGGCCGAGGACCCGCCGACGACATGTCGCTCGTGTGGCTCGACGGTGGCGGCCGGCCGCCGGCGGCGCCGCGACGCGCCGGTGACCGCACTGGCGGCTCTGCGCGCTGCTGAGCCTCGCAACGTGCCTTCCTGACCGGCGGCAGCGAGGGCATGGCCCTCACGCCCGACGTGCTCGCCGGTGGCCCCAGCAGACCCCGACGATCGCCGAGAGGCCGCGACCGGGCTCGGCGGCCCTCGGCGAGATCGAGGACATCGCGATCGTCGCCGTCCCCGGACACCGTCCCCCTCGACGACGCCGACCAGCAGACCGCCGACCAACGACCTGATCGCGCACTGCGAGCGCCGCAGCGCTACCGGATCGCGATCGTCGACCCGCCGAAGGACAGCTCGATCACCGAGGTCCGGGAGTTCCGGTCCCAGTTCGACACCAAGCTACGCCGCGCTCTACTACCCGTGGCTGCGAGATCGTCGACCCGACCGCCGAGCCCCGACCCCGGGGCCGCCGCCGCGTGCTCGACCTCCCGCCGTCGGGCTTCGCGGCCGGCATCTACGCCCGCAGCGACATCGAGCGCGGCGTGCACAAGGCACCGGCCAACGAGGTGGTCCTCGGGATCACGGAGTTCACCACAAACGTCACCTACGACCGCCAGTCGGTGCTCAACCCCGAGGGCATCAACGCGCTGCGCTTCTTCGAGGGCCGCGCCAACCGGGTCTGGGGCGCCCGGACGATGAGCTCGGACCCGGAGTGGAAGTACGTCAACGTCCGGCGGCTGTTCATCTACCTCGAGCACTCGATCGACAGGAGCACCCAGTGGGCGGTCTTCGAGCCGAACAACGAGCGGCTGTGGGCGCTCGATCCGGCAGACCATCGAGGACTTCCTGGTCAAGGTCTGGCGCACCGGCGCCCTGATGGGCACCAAGCCCGAGGAGGCGTTCTTCGTGCGCTGCGACCGCACGACCATGACCCAGAACGACCTGGACAACGGCCGGCTGATCTGCCTGATCGGCGTCGCCCCGACCTACCCGGCCGAGTTCGTCATCTTCCGCATCGGCCAGTGGACCGCCGACGCGCAGCAGAGCTGACCACGGCACGACCAGGTAGGAAACCATGGCAACGCGCGACAACCCCTACGGCGCGTTCAACTTCATGGTGAAGCTGGGCGACACCGGCGGCGAGGACCAGATCGTCGGCGGCTTCTCCGACTTCACCGGGCTCGGCAACGAGTGAAGTACTCCGAGTACCGCAACGGCAACGACAAGGAGAACCACGTCCGCAAGGTGCCGAACATCAACACCACCGACGACGTCACGCTCAAGCGCGGCATCATCGGCGACCTGCGGCTCTTCGACTGGCTCAAGGCCACCCGCGAGGGCGACCTACGAGCCCGCGCACCGTCACCATCACGCTGCTCGACGAGGCGCGCACCCCGGTCGTGCACCTGGATGCTGCAGCAACGCCCAGCCGAAGAAGTGGGTCGGCCCGACGCTGGCCGCCAAGGGCGGCGGCGAGGTCGCGATGGAGGAGCTGCACCTGGTCGCCGAGCAGATCGACTTCGAGTCGTGACCCTGACCACCGGCCTCGCACGCTGGGGCGCCCGGGGTCTACCACGCCCCGGCGCCGAGCGCCGCGCGCTCAGCCGGAGTCCGGCTCGACGTCGCGGGCTTCGTCGGCGTGGCCCTGCGCGGGCCGGTCGACCAGCCCGTCCCGGTCACCAGCTGGTCGGACTTCGAGCAGCTGTTCGGCGGCTTCGAGCGGCCCCGGGTGGCCCCGCGGCTGCTGCCGTACGCCGTCCCGGCGTTCTTCGCGCCAGGGCGGTCGGCGCGCCTACGTCCTGCGAGTCGCCCCGCACGGCGCGTGCCAGCGACGCGCCGCTGGCGGCCACTGCGACTTACCGACTGCACGCTCCCGGGCAGGAGCGCCGACCACGTGCTGGCGGCCGCTAACGAGGGCGAGTGGGGCAACGCGCTCGCAGGTGCGGCTGCGCTACGAGGTGGCCCAGCAGGTCCGGCCGACGGATCGAGGACCGAGCGTACTGCGGCTCCCGGCCGGGACGCCGCTTCCCGGGCGGCACCCTGCTCCGGCTGCGTGACCCTGCAGTCTTCCCGCCGGCACCGCGCTGCGCTGGGTACCAGGAGGCTCGACGATCACCGTAGCCCCGGGGCTGCCGGCGTCCTGGGTCGATCTTGCCGACCGCGAAGTCCGCTGTCCCCGCGGACACCGTGGTGGGCCGCTCGACGTCGTCGACAGCTGACCCTCGACGGTCGACGACCGGCTCTGCAACCGACCGGCCGCAGCGAGAGGCTAACCGGCCTGGGGCTAGGCCGGACATCCCCGCTGGCATGCGTCAGCGTCCTGCGAGACGAACGCCACCTAGCTCGTTCCCGGTGGGGACTGGCTGGACGGTCGACTCACGCCGTCCCCTGCCTGTCCCCCTTCGAGCGCCGACCGGCGAGGCCGGACCGGTAGGACCGCTCGCACCTGCGATGATCCGACGCGTTCTTCGACCCCGGGGACGCAGGCGCCGGACCCGCTCGACGACGACCTCGCGCGACGGATCCGAGCGATCCACACGTCGGCGTTGACCGGATGGCCCGGGTCCGCGACTCGGGCTGCTCTGCGTCCCCGACCTCACCTGGCGTTCGGAGCGGGCACCACCCGCGTCGGCCACCGGTAGGCCGACGGCGCCCACCCGGCCGTTGCTGCAGCGCATGTCGACCAGCGAGCCGACGACCGGCTACGAGTCAGCCGCACCGCGGCCCCTGGCCTCGACGCCCGCAACCCCGACGACCTGCAGCGAGATCGTCGCCAGGCAGCAGCGTGCCGTCGAGGTGGCCCGCTGCGCCGCGCTTCGTCGCCCTGCTCGACGTGCCGGACCGGCTGCTCGGCGGCGCCAGGTCACCGCCTGGCGGGCGGACTTCGACTCCAGCTACGCCGCGGCCTACCACCCGTGGCTCGGCGGTCCCGGCCCGGCGGCCAGCGGCGCCGCCGTCGCCGTGCCGCCGTCGGCGTTCGCCGCCGGCATCATCGCCGACCGCGAGACTCCGGCTGGGCCTGCCCTGGGGTCCCGCCAACGAGCTCGCCCACGACGCCGTGCGCTCGGAGGCCGCCGAGTCACCGACGCCATCCACGACCGGCTGCACCGAGCTGGGCATCAACGTCTTCCGCGCCGAGCGGGACGGCTTCCGGCTGACCGCGGCGCGCACCCTGTCGTCCGACCCCGACTACCGGCAGCTCAGCGTCCGGCGGCTGATGACCATGCTCGCGGCTCAGCCTCGAGCACCAGACCCAGTGGCTGGCCTTCGAGCCCAACACCGCCGAGCTCCGGGAGCGGCTCTCGCGGCGTGATCACCGGCTTCCTGCGCGACCATGTACCGCCGCGGCGCTTTCGCCGGGGCCACCGAGGCGGAGTCGTTCTTCGTCCGCTGCGGCGACGACGTCAACCCGGCCGGCGTCCCAGGCCCTAGGCCGGCTGGTCGCCGAGATCGGCGTCGCGCCGTCGTCACCGCTGGAGTACGTGATGGTCCGGATCGCCCGGGACGTCGACGGCAGCCTGTCGGTGGTCGAGCGATGACGGATGACTACCTCCTGCCGGCTTTCCGTTACAGCGTCGTCCTCAGCCGTGCGACGGCCGGAGGCTCGGACCCCGAGGTGCTGGGCACCGTGGGCGGTTTCGCCGAGTGCAGCGGGCCTCGAGCTCCAGGCCGACGTCAAGGAATACCTCGAGGGCGGTCGGAACGACGGCGTTGTACGACGAGTGGGCCGGGTAAAGCTCACGCCCATCGTGCTCAAGCGCGGCATGTTCGCCGCGGACAACCACTCCCCCGCCAACATCGACCTGTGGAACTGGATGACCCGAATGGTCAGCGGAACGCTCCCCGTCGCGCGC
>CAWGHT010000001.1:0-73227 GCA_963822475.1 uncultured Actinomycetota bacterium | reverse complement strand
TCAGTCCAGGTAGTCCCGGAGGACCTGCGAGCGCGACGGGTGGCGCAGCTTCGACATCGTCTTGGACTCGATCTGGCGGATCCGCTCGCGGGTCACGCCGTACACCTTGCCGATCTCGTCCAGCGTCTTCGGCTGACCGTCGGTCAGACCGAACCGCATCGAGACCACGCCGGCCTCGCGCTCGGACAGCGTGTCGAGGACCGCGTGCAGCTGCTCCTGGAGCAGCGTGAACGAGACCGCCTCGGCCGGCACGATCGCCTCGGAGTCCTCGATCAGGTCACCGAACTCGGAGTCGCCGTCCTCACCGAGCGGCGTGTGCAGCGAGATCGGCTCGCGACCGTACTTCTGCACCTCGATGACCTTCTCCGGGGTCATGTCGAGCTCCTTGGCGAGCTCTTCCGGAGTGGGCTCGCGGCCGAGGTCCTGCAGCATCTGCCGCTGGACGCGGGCCAGCTTGTTGATGACCTCGACCATGTGCACCGGGATCCGGATGGTGCGGGCCTGGTCGGCCATCGCGCGGGTGATCGCCTGCCGGATCCACCAGGTCGCGTACGTCGAGAACTTGTAGCCCTTGGTGTAGTCGAACTTCTCGACCGCACGGATCAGACCGAGGTTGCCCTCCTGGATCAGGTCCAGGAACAGCATGCCGCGGCCGGTGTAGCGCTTGGCCAGCGAGACCACCAGGCGCAGGTTGGCCTCGAGCAGGTGGTTCTTGGCGCGCCGGCCGTCCTCGGAGATCCACTCGTACTCGTCGCGGACCTTCTCCTTGAGCTTGGTCGGTCTCGTCGCCGATCTGCTCCTCGGCGAACAGGCCGGCCTCGATCCGCTTGGCGAGCTCGACCTCCTGCTCGGCGTTCAGCAGCGGGACCTTGCCGATCTGCTTCAGGTAGTCCTTGACCGGGTCCGCGGTGGCCCCGGCGACCATCACCTGCTGCTCGGGCTCGTCGGTCTCGTCGGCCTCGGAGACGATGAAGCCCTGGTCCTCGGTGAGCTCCTTCTCCAGTGGCTTCACCGCGTCCGGGCTGAAGTCGGACTCGTCCACATCGTCCAGCGCGCGCGGCTTACCGGTCTTCGGGTCGATCGACAGACCCGCCTCGGACACTGCCTTCTTCGCCGGCGCCTTCTTGGCGGCGGCCTTCTTCGCGGGGATACCGTCCTCCTTGGTGCCGGCGGCCTTCACCGCGGCCTTCTTCGCGGCCGCCTTCTTGGCAGCGGGGTCGGTCACTCGGGCGCTGGTCCTCGGAGCCGTGCTACGGGCCGTGGCGGCCACGGCCCGGGCCGACTCGGCGGGAAGATTCTCGGACGAGCTGGACGACACGAATTACCTCTCGTCTGACGCAGGGTTTGTACGACGGTACGACGTTGTGTTGCTGAGTCTTGGGGTGCTGCTGTTCGCGGCTGCTCGCTGGTCAGGCGGCGGCAACACTCCATTGTAATCCGCGAACCAAGCCCAAGCGTCGCGCGACCCCCCGCTGACGTCCATCCTTCACGGGGGGCCGCCTGCCGCGTCGATCGTCTCACCCGTTGCGGGTCTGCCGCAGTGGACGCGCCACCACCCGCTGCCGAACCATCTGCTGCTCCTGCTTGAACTGCCGCACCTTCACCAGCGACGCCACGTCGATGACGTCCGCGACCGACTTGAACGCGCCGTCCTCGCCGTACGGCTCGGACGCCTCGCGCCAGCCGCGCGGCCGGACCTTCAGCTGTTTGCCGAGCAGCGCGACGAAGATCTTCGCCTTCTGCGCGCCGAACCCCGGCAGCGCCGACAGCCTGGCCAGCAGGTCGTCCCCCGACTTCACGTCGGACCACAGGCCCGAGGCGTTACCGCCGTACTCCTCGTCCAGGTGCTTGGCCAGCGTCTGGATCCGGGCCGCCATCGCGGTCGGGAACCGGTGCACGGCCGGCGGACCGGCCACCACCTCGACGAACGCGTCCGGGTCGTAGTGCGCGACCGTGGCGGGTCGAACGGGACCGTCCATCCGCTTGCGCGATCGCGACCGGGCCGGCGAACGCCCGCTCCATCGGGATCTGCTGGTCGAGCAGCATGCCCGACCAGCAGCGCGAACGGATCTCTGCTCAACATCTCGTCGGCGTCGGGCTGCTGCGCGAGGCACAGCTTCTTGCTGCGTGTCGAAGTCACCTCAGTCCTCCTCCCCTTCAGACAACTCAGGCTCGGCCTTCACGGCCAGCACCGGACACGGAGCATCGAGCAGCACCCGCTGGGCGTTGCTGCCGAGGATGAGCTTGCCGACCGGGGACCGGCGCCGCAGCCCGATCACGATGAACTCCGCATGCACCTGCTCGGCGACGGCCACCAGGTCCTCCGCCGGGTCGAGTCCACGCACCAGTTGCCGCACCTCGTACGGCACACCGGTCGAGTCGAGCTGCTCCCGTACCTCCGTCAACGCGGCGTCACTCGCCGCGGCCTCGTCGCTGTCGAAGCTGCGTCCACCTCGGTGCGAGTTCACCACCACCAGCTTGGCGTCGCGCAGCGTTGCCTCCTCCGCCGCGCGCCGAAGGGCCGCACGGCCCTCCGCCTTCGGCACATAACCCACGACGATGGTCGTCATCGCCCTGCCTCACCTCCGGGTGTGTGTCGACCCGTTCTCGAACGATACTGCTCCCGACCGCAGTCGGCATCCGCTGCATTTGCACCTGTTGTGTCGTACCGGTGACGGAGGGCTGCCGGTGCCCGGGTCCTACCCGCGGCGGGCCCGCCTAACCTTCCGGTGGCCACACCTTTGCAGGGCTGTCACCCAATGCGCCACCCCTGTAGTCCGGGTCGTTATCGAACTCGTCCGGAAACCGTCGATCCCGTTGCCTTGGGCAAGATCGAACGGGTTCCGCCAGGAGGACCGCGGTTCCGCGACCCGCTGTCCTACGTTGTCCATGCGTATGCCGTCGTACGAACCGGTTCAGTCGACCGGCCATTCGTGCACCGGCGTGTTGTCGTGCATGTGGTCGCGGTAGCGGCGCAGCATCCCGCGCAACGCGTCCCTGCGGCCGTGCGATCCCTTTGTATACAGGCGGTGGAACTCCTCGGCCTGCCACGACGCGCCGTTGCGGTCGGTCAGGCACCGCTGCTCGATGATCCCGAGCAGCCGGTCCCGTACGGCGGCGTCCACTCCCCACGCGTCGAGGCCGCGAACCGCCAACGGCAGAAGGCGTCTGAGCACCAGCTCGGTCGCACGCGCCGTACCGACGCCGGGCCAGAACACCTCCGCGTCGATGCCGTTGCGGGCCGCGGCGTGGAAGTTCTCCTCGGCGGCGCTGAACGACATCTGCGACCAGATCGGCCGTTCGTCGTCGGCCAGCGCGCGGACCAGCCCGAAGTAGAAGGCGCCGTTGGCGATCGTGTCGACCACGGTCGGGCCGGCCGGCAGCACACGATTCTCCACGCGCAGATGCGGCTTCTCCCGGACAACGTCGTACACGGGCCGGTTCCAGCGGTAGATCGTCCCGTTGTGCAGCCGCAACTCCGAAAGGGCCGGCGTGTCACCGCGGTCCAGGACGGCGATCGGATCCTCGTCGGAGGTCACCGGCAGCAGCGCCGGGTAGTACCGCGAGTTCTCCTCGAAGAGGTCGAAGATCGAGGTGATCCATCGTTCACCGAACCAAACCCGCGGCCGGACGCCCTGCGTCTTCAGTTCGTGCGTGCGCGTGTCGGCGGCCTGCTCGAACAACGCGATCCGCGTCTCCCGCAGCAGTTCCTTGCCGAACAGGAACGGCGAGTTCGCTCCGACCGCGAGTTGTACGCCGGAGATCGCCTGCGCGGCGTTCCAGTACCGCGGGAACGCCTCCGGTGTCACCTGCAGATGGAACTGCGTCGACGTACAGGCGGCCTCGGGGACGATGCTGTCCGCGGTGACCTGCAGCCGTTCGACGCCGTCGATGGAGATCTGCACGTCCTCGCCGCGGGCGGCGAAGATCTGGTCGTTGAGCAACGCGTACCGCGGGTTGGTGCTGAGCGCCTCGCGCCGGATGTGCTCGGTCAGCAGCGTCGGCAGGATGCCGACCACCACCATCGACGAGCCGGTCCGGGCCGCCTTCTCCTCGGCCGCGTTCAGGCTGTCCCGGATGCTGGCCTCCATCGTTGTCCAGACCGATGTCCGTCGATCTGGCCGGGCGGCACGTTGATCTCGATGTTGAACTGGCCGAGCTCGGTCTGGAACGCGTCGTCCTCGATCGCGCTCAGCACCTCGGAGTTCTTGAACGCCGGGTCGCACTTCTCGTCGACCAGGTTCAGCTCGATCTCGATCCCGGTCATCGGCCGCTCGGGCGCGAACCGGTCCTCGCGCAGCATCCGCGCGAAGGCGTCCAGATTGCGATGCACCTGTTCGCGGAACGCGGTCCGGTCCGCCCGGGTGAACTCGACCCGGTCGACTTCCTCACCCATCAGCGCCTCCCCTGGTGGCTGCCCCGCCTATGACATGGCCTCAGTGTGCCTGAAGGTGCCCATCCGTGTACGGAGCAATCGCGTGGTGGACTCAGACCGGGTAGACGATGAAGTGGTCGCGGTCGATCCGCACCGGCTCCTCACCCGCCGCGGCGACGACCTCGGCCAGCTCGGTCAGTACCTCGGGACGCAGCTGCAACTCGTGCTCGTCCGGGTGCTTCGCCTCGCCCATCGCGTAGTCCTGACCCGGCGTGGTCGTCAGCTCGATGTGGGCGCCCAGGACCCACTCGACCGGATTGCCGTCAGCAACAAACGCCGCGAGCCGCGCCACGCTCGCGCGGAACGCCGGCCAGTCGAAGACGTACAGGCGACCGGGGTAGAGCGAGTCGCCGCTGAGGAGCAGCCGCGTGTCCCGGTCGTACACCGCGATGTGCGACGCATGGTGGCCCGGGATCGGCAGGACGTCGAGCACCCGCCCGCCGAGGTCGAGCTGCACCACGCCGTTCGGCCAGTCGGCGAACCCGAAGTACGCCGCGACCTCCTCGGCGGACCGACCGACGGGTTTGTCGAACTCGCTGTCGCCGCCGACGTGGTCCCCGTGGCCGTGGGTGTGCGCAACGATCAGCTCCCGCTCCCCCGCCAGCTCCTCGACCAGCGGGCGCAACGGTACGTGCCCCGTGCCGGTGTCGAGCAGCAGCGCGCGCTCCTCGCCGAGCAACAGGTACAGGAACGGGCCCTCGAAGTTGGTTCGGAGCGCCTGGCGGATGATCGCCGTGCGTTCGTCGTACCAATGAACCTGATGGTCGGGAGTCGACGGATCGGTGCCGTCGTCCCAGTGGCTGGGGAAGGTCATCCGGTAATTGTCGGTGGCGGCAGGGACACTGGACAGGTGCGAGACGATCCGTCGGTGCTGCACGTGGACCTGGACGCGTTCTTCGCGGCGGTCGAGCAGCGGGACAAGCCGTCACTGCGGGGCAAGCCCGTGGTGGTCGGCGGCATCGGCGTGCGCGGAGTCGTGTCCACCGCGTCGTACGAGGCGCGCAAGTACGGCGTGCGCTCGGCGATGTCGACGGCCGAGGCGCGATCCCGTTGCCCGCACGCGGCGTACCTGAGTCCGCGCTTCGAGGTCTACCGGCAGAGCAGCCAGGCCGTGATGGCGGAGATGCGGGCGCTGTCGCCGCTGGTCGAGCCGCTGTCGCTGGACGAGGCGTTCATCGATCTGGCGGCGAGCGGGCTGACCGGGCTGACGGTCGAGGACGTGCACGCGATCGCCGACGACCTGAAGGCGGCGATCCACAAGGTCTCCGGCGGACTGACCGCGTCCGTCGGTGCGGGTACGTCGAAGTTGATCGCGAAGATCGCCAGCGAACTCGACAAGCCGGACGGCGTGGTCGTCGTACCGGCCGGGACCGAGGCCGAGTTCCTCGCGCCGATGCAGGTCACCGTGATCCCCGGAGTCGGCCCGGCGACCGCTCAGCGGCTGAGCATGGCCGGCGTCCGCACCGTCGCGGACCTGCAGCAGCTGGACGAGGACGAGCTGATCCGCCAGGTCGGGTCGGCGCACGGCACCAGCCTGCACCGGCTCGCGGTGGCGGCCGACAACCGGCCGGTCGTGAGTGATCGGGAGACCAAGTCGGTCAGCGTCGAGGACACGTTCGAGACCGACATCATCGACCGCGCGCTGCTGACCGCGATCAGCGACCGGATGGCGCACCGGGTCGCCGAGCGCCTGCAGAAGGCGCAGCTGTCCGGCCGGACCGTGACGGTCAAGACGCGGATGCACGACTTCACCACGCACACCCGCTCGTCGACCCTGGCCGGGCCGACCGACGACGCGCGGGTGGTCGCCCGCGTCGCGCGCCGGCTGCTCGAGGAGAGCGACATCGGCGGCGGCATCCGATTGCTCGGCGTAGGCGTCTCGTCACTCGCTGACTGGATCCAGGACGATCTGTTCACCGAGGGCGAGCACGCCGAGAACCCGGTCGAGGTGGTCGAGCTGCCGGCCAGGCCGCGCGACCAGCTCGGTTTCCATCCCGGGCAGGACGTCGCGCATCCGGACTACGGCCGCGGCTGGGTCTGGGGCTCGGGACGCGGGCGGGTCACAGTCCGGTTCGAGACCGCGGACACCCCGCCGGGCCCGGTCCGGACGTTCTCCGTCGACGATCCGGCCCTGACAAAAGTGCAGCACACCGGTGCGGATGCAGACGAAGGACCCGAAACTGAGCAGAATGTCTCGAATGAATGAGGAACGGCGGGGGGTGTACCCGTTCTGCGCGCCGTGTACGGCGACGTCGGCGGCATGGCGGGCGGCCGAAGTAGCGGGGCCGATGGGTAACCGGTTCTACGGGCACCGCGAGGTGTGCGAGAACTGCGGGTCGTCGGTGCGGACGCTCTACAACACGGTGCTGTGGGTCCCGGTGTCCAAGGTCGGACGGTTCCGGATCATCCCGACCGGCGGACGCACGTACGTCGGCCGCAAGGTGGTCGACGTCCCGGCGCCGACCGTCGTACGGCGGGAGCCGGTGTCGGCGATCGTGGGGTACCCGGAGCTCGAAGGCGCCCCGGCGTACAAGCAGGCCGAGGCGTACTGGGACGAGAGCGAGCCCGGGCAGGCGTTGCCGTTCTACCAGGCGGCGCTGGCCGAGCGGGAGATGGTGCTGGCGGCCGACGACCCGGCGACCCTGCGGGTCCGGTTGCGGGTGGCCCAAGGCCTGCTCGCGACCGCGAACTACGGGCGCGCGATCGCCTGGTTCGAGTTGGTGACGCCGCAGCTGGTCGAGGTGTTCGGGCCGCATCACGAGCTGACGCGGGCGGCGACCGAGGCGATCACCGGTGCGCGGTTGATGGTCGGCGGTCCGCGGTCGGAGGCTCAGCTGCTCGCGGACATCGTCGCGGCCGACGGGGATGTGGACGACGCTGCGCAGTTGTTGCGTGATCGAGCCGCGCTCGGGAAGGCGTTGCTCGCGTGTGGCGACATCGCCGAGGCGGTCGAGGCGCTGACACAGGTCGTCCAAGACGCTCCGCCTGGGCATCCGGACACGGCGATCTACCGCACGGCACTGGTGGAGGCGTGCGGAGTCGCGGAGGCGCGGGGGAAGAAACGCGACGTACAGCTGGCTGAAGCTGCGCGACGGTTGCTCAGCGGCGCAGACGCACCGACAAGCACGTGACACAGCCCTCGAGCTTCTCGAACTCGCTGATGTCGACCACGATCGGCCGATAGCCCAGGCCCTCGAACAACTGCGCCGACTTCGGCGCCGACGCCGCCATCAGCAGCCTGTCGTCGTCCAGCAGTACGACGTGTGCGCCCGCTTCCTCGGGCACCGCACGGAACGCGTCAAACGCTGCGGGGTCGTCGACGAGCGGCTCGTACCCGACGACCGTCCCGTCGTGCAGCGCGGTGACGGCCGACTTCAGATGCAGCACCTTTTGCACCGGGACCGCGCGAACGTCGGCGCCGAGCGGTGCGAACGCGTCACGCAGTTGCTGGATCCCGGCCGCGTTCGTCCGGCCGCCCTGCCCGACGTAGATCGTCGAGCCGACCTTCAGTACGTCGCCACCGTCGAGCGTCCCGGGCTCGTTGATGCGTGCGATCCGGTACCCCTGGGCCGCGACGGTCGCCTCGGCGGCTGCCGCCTCCGCGCGTCGCTCGTCCGCGCCGGCGCGTGCGATCACCGCGAGGTCGCCGTACACGACCATCGTGTCCTCGATGAACACGCTGTCCGGGCACTCGTCGATCGGCGGTACTTCGACGGTGTGCCAGCCGGTGTCGTGCAGCGCGTCGACGTACCGCTGCCATTGCTCGAACGCCAGCTCGAGATCCACCGGCAGGCGCTCGATGTGCGTGACGAGACCGTCGGCGAGCCGCGGGCTCGGGCGGCGGATCAGGGCTGTCGGCACGGTTGGCGGCATGTCCGCAGAGTATCCGGGTACCGGCAGGCATCCGAGGAAAGGAGACGACGGATGCCGAAGATCCTTCCGGCAGCGGGTGGTGACGTGGTCGAGATCATCCTCGCCGACCACAGGTGGTTCGAGGAGGCGCTGCGCGAACTGCGTGATGTGCGCAGCGACCGTACGGCGGTGCTCGCCGACCTCGCGACCGTCCTGATCGCGCACGCCGAGGCGGAGGAGTCGAAGGTCTACCCGGCGCTGCGGCGCCAGGACGCGATCGACGCCGACGAGGTCGAACACTCCGAACACGAGCATGCCGATGGCAACGACGCGCTGCTCGCCCTGATGGAGGTCGACGACACGGGCAGCGAGGAGTTCAGCGAGAAGCTGCACGAGCTGTCCGAGGCGCTCACGCACCACCTCGACGAGGAGGAGCGCGACGTCCTCAACCCGGCGCGGACGGACGTCGACGAAGGTGTCCGCCGGAGGCTCGGTGACGTGTTCGCCGAGGAGCGCGCCCGGCTGATCGAGTCCGGTTGCGGCGACATCGCCAACGTCCGGAAGGTCGTCGCGGCCGAACAGCACAACTAGGCTGCGTCCGTGCGCGAACTCACCGCCGAGGCCGGGCTGACGGTCCCACCCGCTGTGGCCTTCGAGATCTTCACCGACGAGTTCGGTCGGTGGTGGCCGCCGGAGTTCTCGTGGTCGGGCGCCGACGGGCTCACCGACATGGGCCTGCTCGACGGCGTGCTGTACGAGCTCGGACCGCACAATATGCAGTGGGACTGGGGCCGGGTGCTGACCTGGGAACCAGGTCGTCGGCTCGTCTTCAGCTGGCAGATCGGTCCGGACCGGGTGCCGGTGCCCCGTGCCGAGGACGCGACCGAGGTCGAGGTCACCTTCGACGATTCAACGGTCCGCGTCGTTCATCGTCGCTGGGAGCGGCACGGGGCAGCCGGCGACGGATACCGGGAGAACTTCGAGGAGGTCTGGCCCTACGTGCTCGGCCGGTTCGCCGAGTACGCCGCCAACCGTCCTCGCTAGAGCTGGATGGTGAGGCCTTCGTCCGCGGCGATCACTTCGCCCGCGAAGACTCGCTTGGCCTCTGCCACGGACACCGATCGATCCGAGCCGGGCCAGAAATGGGTGAGCAGCAACCTCGACGCTCCCCGCGCGCCCTCGGCTGCTTCCGTCGCCGTCATCACGTAGCGGGGCTGGGTCTGCGGTGACGGGCCTTGCAGCGTGGCGTCCGAGATGAAGAGATCTGTTTCCGCGGCCAATCGCGCCAGGTCGGGCGATGGGCCGCTGTCCCCGGTGTAGGCGATCGACACCCCTGGCGCGGTGAGTCGTACGCCGAGATTCGTCTTGTAATGCGGGAGTTCCACCGTCAGCACCTCGAACGGCCCGATCCGCGTCGTCGTCGCCAGGTCGTGGACGGCGAACACGTCTGCCGGATCTGGATGCGGCTCGAGCGCTCGCAGTACGTCGAGAACGCCGGGCGCGCAGTGCAGCGCGACCGGTGGCGCGTCGGGCGCCTCGTAGTACCGCACGCGGGCGAGACCGCTCACGTCGACGCAATGGTCCGGGTGCTGATGGGTCACGACGACCGCGTCCACCTCGCCCTTCGGACAATGTTCGAGCAGTCGCGGCAGAGCGGCGTACCCGAGATCCAGGACGACCCGGAAACCGTCGTACTCCAGCAGGAAGCCCGCGCAGGCCCGGCCGGCCTCAGGCCAGGCGCCGCAGGAACCGAGGACGGTCAGCGACCTCACGCGAACGGCCGGTCCGTCGGCACGATGTGCTTGCCGAGCGGGACCAGCGAGACCGGGATCAGTTTGAAGTTCGCGACACCGAGCGGGATGCCGATAACCGTCAGGCACAACGCGATACCGGTGGTCAGGTGGCCGAGCGCGAGCCACCAGCCCGCGACGACGATCCAGATCAGGTTGCCGATCAGCGCGCCCGCCCCGGCGCTGCGCTTGTCCACGATGGTCCGCCCGAACGGCCACAGGGTGTACGACGCGATCCGGAAGGACGCGATCCCGAACGGGATCGTGACGATCAGTACGCAACAGATGATGCCGGCGACCGCGTAACCGACCGCCAGCCAGAACCCGGCCAGAACCAGCCAGATCAGGTTGAGGAGCGTCTTCATGTCCCCCAGCGTGCCACCTGGCCGGTGTGTTCCAGCACCAGTTGGGCGACAAGTCCGGGATCGTTCCGGGGCATCCAGTGGCCTCCCCTGATCACCTTGGTCGTGAGGTTCGGGGCCCAGCGTGCGATGTCGGTCTGCAGCGGAGTGGTGACGAACGGGTCGGCATCCGGTGACACCGCGAGCACGGGCACGTCGGTACGCCGTTGTGCGGGCCGGAGGAGGCGTGGGATGACGTTCGCGCGGTACAGCTTGATGCCGTTCACGTAGTCGCCGAGAGAGCGGTTGTCGTCGGGCTGCTGTTGCTCGAGGCGGTTGAACGCGCGGTGCGCCCAGCCTTTGCGCCAGCCGAGCTCCGGGAGCCATGGGAGGTGGAAGTAGAAGATGTACCAGGAGTGGAGCAACTGCTTGAGCGCTGCGAGAGAGCGCTTTCTGAGGAAGTGACCGGCGTGATCGAGTGATGGGCCGGAGATTGAGGTGAAGGAGGCGATGCGGGGCTGCAGGTCCGGGGCGGTGACGAAGTGCCAGGCCTGGATGGAGCCCCAGTCGTGGGCCAGCACGTGCACCGGCCGGTCGGGTGAGACCTGGTCGATGACCGCCTGGAAGTCCTCCTGCAGGCGATCGAGTGCGTACGCCGCCGTGCGGGTCGGATGGTCGGAGTTGCCGGCGCCTCGGACGTCGTACGCGACCACCTGGAAGTCGTCGGCGAGCAGTTCAGCCACCGGCTCCCAGAGCGAGGCGTTGTCCGGATACCCGTGCACACACACCAGCACCGGGGCAGCGCTGTTGTTGTGGTTGTAGACGGCGAGGGTGGTGCCGTCTTGGCTAGTAGTTGTCGACTTCGAGGGTGGCAAAGGTCATCCCCGCTTTCACCAGGCGCTCACGCAGAGCGGGTCCCATGGCCGCGGCCGTCGTGGTCTGGCCGGCGGTCTCCGGCAGATCGTCGAGCGCCAGACAGAGAGCGCTCTCCCCCAGCATCTTCGCGGTCTCGTCGTACCCGGGGTCCCGGCCCGCGACCTCGGTGATCACCTGCTTGCCGCCGCCGCGACCGACGAACCGCACGTTGAACCACGACTGCGCCCGAACTTCGGCACTCGGTCCGTCACCAGGCTGGAGCCGCTTCAGCAGCGCGTTCCGGACCGGCGGAACCTGGGCGCCCGCGATCAGCAGGCCCACCCCGCCGATGCCTACGGCAACAGTCGGGAGATGCTTCACCGCGGCGTAGTGCGAGTACCGGAAGTCCGGCCCGTAGCGATCGAGCAGCCGGCCCGAGTACCCGACGATCTGCGGATCGATCGTCGGCAACGGAACCGCCCAGAACCCTTGCTGGCGGTGAATCTTCCCGGCCACCGCCCGCGCCCTCCGGTCCGCCGGCCGGGGCTCGGCCGCGCGCCGGGCGCGGTGCGCCTCCAGGTTCTGCTTCGGCCGCGAGAACGCGGTGATCGCGGTGTGGAACGTGCCACCGGACGGCCGGCCACCGCCACGGATCAATCCGTCGACCTGGATGGGCACGTTCTCCGGCAACTGCTCGACGGTGTACTGCACACCGAGGTCGTACGGGATCGAGTCGAACCCGCACGCGTGGATGATCCGGGCGCCGGTCTGCGTCGCGCGCTCGTGGTAGCGCACGTACATCCGGTCCATGAACTCCTGCTCACCGGTGAGATCGAGGTACCCGGTCCCGGCCTCGGCGCAGGCGGCGACGAGCGGTTCGCCGTACCGGACGTAGGGGCCGACCGTGGTGGCGACGACCTTGGTGGACTCGGCGAGTTCGCGCAGCGAGTTCGGGTCGGTGACGTCCGCGACCAGGATGTCCCGGCCGAACCGCTCGAGCTTCTGTTTGTTGCGTCCGGCAACGGCCCAGCGCAGCCCGTCCGGCGCGTTCTTCTCCAGGTACTCCGCGGTGAGCGCTCCCGTGAACCCGCTCGCACCCAGCAGGACGACGTCGTAATCGTGGCTCATTTGTGGGCAGCCTCGGCGTCCGCGAGCCCGCCGGCGCCGCTCGGTCGCGAGGATGCCTCGGCGCCACGCGCCTGCACGTCGGCCAGTGCCGCCGCGTCGGCCTTCGGAACGCTGAACCGCGAGCCGGCCTCGATGACATGCGGGATCACCCAGCGGAACACCTTCAGCGCGCCGATCCAGCCCGGCACGTGAACCGTGCGAGAGCGCTTTCTGATGCCGTCGACGAACTTGCCCACCGCGAACTCCAGTGAGTACGTCTTGCCCACTCCCGGGATCCCGGTCCGGACCTTGCCGAACACCGGGTGCGCGTCGACCCCGCGCACCATGTCGGTGTCGACGAACGTCATGTGCGCGACGCCGACCCTGACACCGAGGTGCTTCAGCTCGGGCCGCAGCGTGTCGCCCATCGCCTCGACTCCGGCCTTGGACACGTTGTACGACGCGAGGCCCGGGATGTGCACGATCGCGGCGAGGGACGAGACGAGCAGCAGGTAGCCCTTGCTCTCCAGCAGATACGGCAGTGTCAGGTGAACAGTGCGCCACACACCGATGAGGTCGACATCCAGAACGCGCTCCCAGACCTTCGGGTCCATGCTCCGGCTGAAGCCCGGCGCGGCGATCCCGGCGTTCGCCATCACGACGTCGATCCGGCCGTAGCGCTCGGCGATCGCCTCGACCGCGGTCCGCAGCGACTCGGTGTCGGTGACATCGGCCTCCCACCAGCCGGCGTCCGGGCCGCAGTCCTCCGCGACCTTCTTCAGCTCGTCCGGCTCGAGTCCGACCAGCGCGAGCTTCGCGCCGTCCTGCGCCAGCTTCCGGGCGACCGCGGCGCCGATCCCCCGGGAGGCGCCGGTGATGAGCACGACTTGACCGGGCAACGGACGCATCTGGGACCTCCAGCTTGTTGAGTGGATACTCAACAGTAAGTGCTTGTTGACCGAATACTCAATAGACTGGCCATATGAGCCAGACCTCGTCCTCCGGTGCCAGGCTGCGGCCCGACGAGCGGCGCGCGCAGATCCTCGCGGCCGCGCGCCGAGTGCTGCTCGCGGATCCGCACCGCGAGCTCACGGTCGAGCTCGTCGCCGCCGAGGCCGGCGTCTCCCCCGCTCTGCTGTTCCACTACTTCGGCTCGAAGAAGAAGTTCCAGTACGCCGTCATCGAGGAGGCCGCGGCCGAGGTCATGCTCCGTACCGCGCCAGATCCGTCGCTGCCTCCCGACGAGCAACTGCGTGCCGGGATCCGCGCGTTCGTCCGCGCCGTACTCGAAGCTCCTCAGCTGTACCGGGCGACCCTGCTGATGTCAGCGGCCGGGGACCCAGACGTCAGGGCGCTGCACTCGGACCTGCGCCGCGTCTTCAGCCAGTGGGTGATCAGTGCGGTCGCCGAGCGTGGCATCGAGATCACCCCCGTCGTCGAGCTCGCGTGTCACGGCTGGCAGGGTTACGTCGAACAGACCCTGCTGGTGTGGATCGACAACCCGACCGTCTCGCCGGAAGCCCTCGAGCATCTGTGCGCGCGGTCCCTGGACGCCATCCTGTCGACAACCGGCCTCGCGACGACCTCCGAGTGAGTGTGAATGAACAAGTTCTTCCTGACGGTTCATGTTCTTGCCGCGATCCTCTGCGTCGGTCCGGTCACCGTCGCGGCCGGCATGTTCCCGCCGATCGCGCGACGCGTGCTCGGCGCCGAAACTCCGGACGCGGGCGGTCTTGAGGTGCTGCACCGGATCACCCGCGTGTACGCGTGGGCCGGCCTCGCCGTACCGGTCTTCGGGTTCGCGGTGGCGGGTGGCATGCAGGTGATGGACGAGGCCTGGCTGATCATCTCGATCGTCCTGACGCTGGCCGCCGCACTGGTGCTCGCGTTCCTCGTCGTGCCGGCACAGTCCGCCGTACTCGCGGTCGCCGGCCAGTCTGCCGCGGTGCGGAGCGGGGTGCTGTCGAAGGCGAAGTTGCTGTCGATGACGAGCGGCATCTTCAGTCTGCTCTGGGTGGTCGTCCTGGTGCTGATGGTGGTCAAGCCGGGGCACACCAAGGGGTAGGGTTTCCGCCGTGCTGACGGTTGCCACGGTGAATGTGAACGGGATCAGGGCCGCCTTCCGGCGCGGGATGACGCCGTGGCTGGAGAGCACGGACCCGGACCTGTTGCTGATGCAGGAAGTTCGCGCGTCGGACGACGTACTGCGGGAGCTTCTCGGCGGCGACTGGAACATCGCGCACGCCGAGCCGGCGATCGACGGCCACAAGGGACGCGCGGGCGTCGCGGTCGCGAGCCGGCGGCCGATCAAGGACGAACGCGGCGAGATCGGTCCCGAGCGGTTCGCCGGGACCGGGCGCTGGGTCGAGGCGGACGTGGTGCTGGACGACGGTACGACGTTGACCGCGGTCAGCACGTACGTGTTCACCGGCGAGTTCGAGACCCCGCCGCGGCAGGAGGAGAAGTACGCGTTCCTGGACGCGATCACCGCGCGACTGGCCGAGCTGCGGGCGGACGGGCGGCACGTGCTGATGTGCGGCGACCTGAACATCGCGCACCGCGAGGAAGACCTGAAGGCCTGGAAGGCGAACCGCAAGAAGAGCGGCTTCCTGCCCGAGGAACGCGCCTGGCTGGACCGCCTCTTCGAGGCCGGCTGGGTAGACCTGGGCCGCCGCTTCGGCGGCGAAGGCCCCGGCCCGTACTCGTGGTGGTCCTGGCGCGGCAAGGCCTTCGACAACGACGCCGGCTGGCGCATCGACTACCAGATCGCGTCCCCCGAGCTGGCAGCCGCCGCCACCGACTGCGTCGTCCACCGAGCCCCGACGTACGCCGAACGCTGGAGCGACCACGCCCCGGTCGTCGCGACGTACGACCTCTAACCCCGACCGCGCCTACGGTGGGGCCATGCCTGACGATCCTGCCTTCGTCCTGCCGACGCCCGATGTGACGCGGACGACGTACGAGGGACTCCAGCTCAACCTCCCCGACGCCTCGGAACCCGCGCCGGCCGTACTACTGATCCACGGCGTGCCGTACCGCGCGGACGGCAAGCCGCTGCCGAGCGCGTGGCAGATCTATCAGGGGTACGCCGCTCAACTCGCCGCTCACGGCTCCGTGGCGGCGGTCGTCGACCACAGTCCCGACGGGCTGCCCGACGACGACCGCTCCCTGACCGCGCTGTCGAAGGCGATCGCGGCCGTCCGGGCGCACCCGCGGGTGGACGCGACCCGGGTCGCGCTGTGGTTCTTCTCCGGCGGTTCGCCGCTGTCCGTCGGCTTCCTGGAGAGTCCCCCGGACTGGCTCAGATGCATCGCACTGACTTACCCGGTTCTCGGCGACTCCGAGCTCGTCACGATCCGCGGCGTGCACCCGCTTGACGCCGTGAGGGGTGCGCGGGGACTCCCGCTCGTGATGACAGTCGTTGGTCGTGAGCTGCCTGATGTGGCGCTCACCCAGCCGCCGTTCATCGAAGCTGCCCGGGTAGCTGGTGTCGACCTCGAGCTCATCGAAGTACCGGAGGGCCGGCACGGTTTCGACGTACTCGACCACACCGAGGAGTCGCGGCAGGCGGTGGCGGCCGCATTGTCCGCGGTGACGCAGGTAGTCTCGCGGCATGTCTGAGATTTCTTCTTCTGTGACGCCGCCGGTCGCTGCGCGGAAGCCGGTTGAGCGGGTGCATCACGGCGATGTGTTCGTCGACGAGTACGAGTGGTTGCGGGACAAGAGCGACGACGAGGTGCTGGGGTACCTGCGGGCCGAGAACGCGTACACCGAGGCGCGGACCGGCGCACCTGGAATCGTTGCGTGAGGCAATCTTCAAGGAGATCTCGGACCGGACGCTGCAGACCGACCTGAGCGTGCCGGCCCGGCGCGGCGGGTACTGGTACTACTCGCGCACGATCGAGGGGCAGCAGTACTCGCTGCACTGCCGGGTCAAGGTGGACGGCGACCAGCCGCCGGCCACCGACGGCGAGATCGCCGGCGAAGAGGTCATGCTGGACGGCAACGAGGTGGCCGGCGACTCCGAGTTCTTCTCGCTCGGCACCGTCGACGTGTCCCCCGACGGCCGCCTGCTGGCGTACTCCGTCGACCTCAAGGGCGACGAGCGGTTCACGCTGCGGATCAAAGACCTCGACAGCGGTGAGCTGCTGCCGGACGAACTGCCCGAGGTGCACTACGGCTCGGCCTGGTCCGCCGACGGCTCGACGATCTTCTACACGAAGGTCGACGACGCCTGGCGCCCGTACCAGGTCTGGCGGCACACCCTCGGCGCGACCGACTCTGTTACTGGCGACGTGCTGGTGATGGAAGAGTCCGACGAGCGGTTCTGGATCGGCGTCGACCTGACCCGCAACGAGCAGGCGATCATGATCGCGCTCGGCAGCAAGCTCACCAGCGAGGTCTGGCTGCTCGACGCCGCAGAACCCGACGGGTGACCCGGTCGTGGTCGCGGCCCGCCGCGAAGGCGTCGAGTACGACGTCGAGCACGCCGGCGACCAGCTGCTGATCACCCACAACGCCGACGCCGCCAACTTCTCGCTGGCCTCCGCGCCGCTCGACTCCCCCGGCGACTGGACGACGCTGATCGCGGGCGACGAGACCAGCCGTCTGCTCGGCGCGGACGCGTTCGCCGACCACGTCATCCTGTACCGGCGCCGCAACGCGCTCACCGAGCTCGCGATCATGCGGCGTACCGACGACGGTTTCGGCGACCCCGAGGTACTGGAGTTCGACGAGCCGATCTACACCGTGTCCCCCGGCCGCAACGACGAGTGGCACGACACCCGGTACCGCTTCGGCTACACCTCCCTCGTCACGCCGGGTTCGACGTACGACGTGGACGTGGCGACCGGTGAGCGGCGACTGCTCAAGCAGCAGCCCGTGCTCGGCGACGTGGACCTCACCGCGTACACGCAGTACCGGGAGTGGGCGACCGCGCCGGACGGGACGAAGGTGCCGATCTCGCTGGTCGCGCGCAAGGACGTCGCGAAGGACGGGAACGCACCGGTCGTGCTGTACGGGTACGGCTCGTACGAGACCTCCGTCGATCCGTGGTTCTCGATCCCGCGGCTGTCGATGCTCGACCGCGGCGTCGTGTTCGCGATCGCGCACATCCGCGGCGGCGGCGAGCTCGGCCGGCACTGGTACGACGACGGCAAGATGCTCACCAAGCGGAACACGTTCACCGACTTCGTCGCGGCCGCGGAGCACCTGGTGCAGGCCGGCTGGACCAGGCCGGAACGGATCGTCGCGCAGGGCGGCAGCGCCGGCGGGCTGCTGATGGGCGCGGTCGCGAACCTGGCCCCGCAGGCATTCGGCGGAATCGTCGCGGAAGTCCCGTTCGTCGACGCGCTGACGACGATTCTGGACCCGTCGCTGCCGCTCACCGTGATCGAGTGGGAGGAATGGGGCAATCCGCTCGAAGACCCCGCGGTCTACGAGTACATGAAGTCCTACTCGCCGTACGAAAACGTCACCGCGCAGCACTATCCGCGCATCCTGGCGATCACCAGCCTGAACGACACCCGGGTGTTCTTCGTCGAGCCGGCGAAGTGGGTGGCGAAACTCCGGGCGACCGCGACCGGTGACACCGACGTACTGCTCAAGACCGAGATGGACGCCGGGCACGGCGGCCGCAGCGGGCGGTACGACGCCTGGCGCGAGGTCGCGTTCTCGCTCGCCTGGGAACTGGACACCCTCGGCCTCAGCTGAAAGACCGGGAATATCCGCCCCCGGACGTGTGTTGTGCAACACATCCGGGGGCACCGGAACACGACGATTCTGGACGAATTCTCAGCTTCCGCGGCGCGTGTTGTGCCGAATGGTCCCGCGAGTCTGAGGGACACCGGTTTCCGGGGCGATTTCGCTGCCGGGAACTCTCAGGGAACGTTCAGGGTGTTTACACACTGGTACCGGAATCTTGAACCCTACTCGAGCGTTGCTCTCGATGTAACGACGAAGGGAGTTTCGGTGGCTCGCATGGCTCGTGTCCGCAGCACGGACGACGGTATCGACGGCAAGGACAGCGTCGGTCTCTACCTCGAAGAGATCGCGCGGACGCCTCTGCTGACGGCTGAAGAAGAAGTCGAGCTCGCTGAGTCGGTCGAGGCAGGACTCCTGGCGGAGCAACTGCTGGCCGAAGGGCGGGTTGGACGCAAGAAGGGCGGAGCGCCCAAATATGCCACGGAGGAGGAGCTGGAGTGGCTGGCCGAAGAGGGCCAGCGCGCGCAGCAGCGGTTCGTGACCGCGAACCTCCGGCTCGTGGTGTCGATCGCTCGCCGCTACGGACGTTCCCAGATGCCTCTGCTGGACCTGGTCCAGGAGGGCAACACGGGACTGATCCGGGCGGTCGAGAAGTTCGACTACCGGAAGGGTTTCAAGTTCTCGACGTACGCGACCTGGTGGGTGCGGCAGGCGATCACCCGCGGTATCGCGCAGCAGGCCCGTGTGGTCCGGCTGCCGGTGCACGTGGTGGAGCAGCTGAACCAGATCGGGTCGGCACGGCGCACGCTGGAGCGCAAGCTCGGGCGGGAGCCGGAGATCGACGAGATCGCAGCCGAGCTGAACCTGGATCCGGAGCGGGTCACCGAACTGATCCGCATCGGCCGGGACCACATCAGCCTGAACAGCCCGGTCGACGACGAGGGTGAGACCTCGCTGGGTGACCTGATCGCGGCCGAGACCGCGCCGGGTCCGGACCAGCTGGTCGCCGACGCGTCGGACCGTTCGGGACTGTTCAGTCTGGTCGACCAGCTCGACCCGCGGTCCGCGGACGTGATCCGGCGCCGCTACGGTCTGCACGACGGCCGCCAGGCCAAGCTGGCCGACATCGGCGCGGTGCACGGCATCTCGGCCGAGCGGGTCCGCCAGATCGAGCGCGAGGCACTGGGCCGCCTCCGCCTGATGGCAGACCCGACGCTGGCCGCGTAACACCCACCCCGAAACCCCTCAGGACCCCCGAGCCACGATCTGGCTCGGGGGTCCTTTCGGTTCCTGAAAGGTCAGCCCAAGTGGATCCAGGACTCGACCGGAAGGTGGTCACTCGGGAACTGGCCGTCCTTGCTGAAGGTGTTGATGTTCGCCTTCGAGACGCGCAGGCCCGGGGTGGTGAGGATCCAGTCGATCCGGTCCCCGTTCGGCGTCAGCGGCTTGTACCCGTGGAACGTCGCGTACAGGGCGCTGCGGCGCTCGGCCGTCACCCAGCTGTCGGCGAACTTCCCGCTCGTCACGAGCTTGTCGTACACGGTCAGCCCGGGCTTGGCGGCTTCGTTGTAGTCCGCGGTGAGGATCACCGGCAGTGCGGGGTCGAAGCCGGCGATCCGCTGCAGGATCAGGTCGGCGGACTTGGAGCGCGCCGTCGCGTCGTACGCCTCGAGGTGCGTGTTGACCGCGTAGAACTCCTTCGACGTCGCCTTGTCCTTGAAGCGCACCCACGTCACCATCCGCGGGCAGCAGCCGCCCCACGTCTGGGAGCCGATCACGTCCGGGGTGTCCGACAGCCAGAAGTGGTCGTACTCGAGCGGCTGCAGGCGGCGCTGGTCGAAGAAGATCATCATGAACTCCCCCTTGCTGCCGCCCTCCCGCCCCAGCCCGATCGAGTCGTACGCCGGGCCGAGGTCCGAGGCGATGTCCTGGAGCTGGGAGTACAGACCCTCCTGAGTGCCGATGAGCTGCGGGCGGGCCTGCCGCAACTGCTCGCGCATCACCGGACGCCGGTCGGCCCAGGTGTTCGGCGGGGTGTTGCTGGCGTACCGCAGGTTGTACGACATCACGTGCAGTGGTCCAGTTGCCTCGGCTGAGGTTGGCGCGGCCTGTGCCACCCCGCTGGTGAACGTCAGGCCGGCGACGGCCGCCGCGACGAGCGCGGCGAACCGACGGCGCGTGGTGAACATGTCAAAAACCTCCAAGGGCGGTTTGCAAGGAGGTTGGACATTAACCAGATCGGGTGACGCGTCGCTAGCCGTAGCGCGTCGCGTACGTTAAGCGGCCGCTGCGTTCCAGGAGTCGATCAGTGGAGGCAGCTCGGACAGGCGCTGGACGGTCGCGTCCGGCGTACCTTCCGTGTGCCCGATCTGCTCGGTCGGGATCGCGCTGTGCGGCAGGTGCGCCGCGCGCATGCCGACGTTCTGCGCGCCCCAGACGTCGTCGAACAGCCGGTCGCCGACGAACAGGCACCGGGACGGCTCGGACACCCCGACCGCCCGCATCGCGGCCAGGAACGCCTCCGGGTGCGGCTTGGTGTGCGGGATCTCGCTGGTGTAGACGGCTCCGTCGAGCAGGTCGAGTACGCCGTCGCGCGCGAAGACCTCCTCGTGCCGCCGACGCGGCCAGATTGTGTTCGACAGGACGCCGACCTTGAGACCGCGGTCGCGGAGCGCCTGCAACGTGTCGAGCGCGTCCGGCTCGAGCTCGGTGTGCGGGTCCCACTGCCGCTCGTACTCCGCCAGGGCCGCGGGCGTCATCACCACCTCGGCGAGCGAGCACACCTCTTCCAGGGTGCTGCTGCGGTGCTCGTCGCGGGAACGCCGCCATACCGAGCCCTCTGCCGCCACCAGCCGGGCGGCCAACTCATCGGCGTTGTCCTCGTCGAGCAGCACGGACACGGCTCGCCACGTCGCGTGCAGAGAGATGTCGTGCCAGGTTGCCAGTGTGCCGCCCCAGTCGAACAGGACGGCTTCGATCTTCGCGTTCGTCACTCGGCAAAGCCTGCCAGAGCCGACCGACAGTTCTCGCCTGTATTTCAGCTCAGCCGGCGGATCTCCTGCCTGCGGGCCAGCCAGGTGACGGCGACCAAGTAGAACGCCAGGCAAGGGATGTCCGCGACGAACAGCGTCCACGGAGCGCCGCCCTGCACGTCCCACTGATCCCCTCGACCAGTTGCCGCCGGCAACAGGAAGGCGATGAGATTGTTCAGCACGTGCAGAGCGATCGCGGCCTCCAGTCCCCCGGTCCGGACGGTCAGCCACCCGACCACCACCGCGAACATGAAGATGTCGGCCATCGCCCAGCCGATGTACGCATGGGCGGACGCGAACGCGACCCCGCCCAGGACGATCCCGGGCCAGGGCGAGCGGAACAGCCTCCGCAACCAGCGCGCCCGCCCGTTCGGGTCGTCCGGCCCGTAGGCGCCGATCGCCTGGATCAGCCAGCCGCGGAACACGAACTCCTCGGCCGCCGACTGGAACGGCACCAGGATCAGGATCACGAGCGCCGGTACGACGAACGCGCCGAAGCCGATCCAGTCTCCGCCGGCGGTCCCGATCGAGTCGTCGGCCGGAAACACGGAGTCGACCAGCGCGCCCATCCCGAACGAGAGCGCGATGTAGCCGAACGCCGGGAGGCAGCACCAGAGCAGCCAGCGCCACCGGATCCGGTTCAGGACTGAGGCGACGCTCCAGAACGGCCGGCGTTGGACCATCCACGCGACGAGCCCGACGAGCGGGGTCAGGACGCCGAGCAGGACCAGCGTCAGGGCGAGGTTCTCGGTGTCGCTCGGGAAGATGTCCGTGCCGCTCGGCGTCGGGAACGGTCCGGCCAGGGCCCGGTGCGCGATCACCCAGATCACCACGACGAGCGAGGTCAGGACGAAGCCGAAGAGGGCGAGCAGGACGGTTCCGACGAAGGGCCGCCACCACGAGTGCTTCGGCGTACGGGCCAGCCGGTGGTACGGCGTACCTGCCGGGGCGGCGACGGTCCGCGGCTCGCGGTTCGCGTACGGCGACGGGTAGGCGCCGTACGGCTGCTGGTACGGCGGCGGGTACTCCGGATAGGGGCCGGTGTGGGGCGGCGGTGGTGGTGGCTGCCCCGGCTGGGAGTATGGGCCCGGTTGCGGAGACGGTCCGGGCTGCTGCGGGTCCATGACTGGACTCTAGAAGATCGGGCCAACTGGACGGAGGGAGAACACGGTGGTTACTGAACCGACGCTCGGGGTGAACCGGCAGACGGACGCGTTGCCGCAGTCCGTACTGATGCCGTTGAGCGGTTCCGCCATCTTCCTGGTCGTCCAGGTGGAGCCGGGTGGCGAGGAGCGGACCCGGGACCTGCTGGAGCGGCTGAGCGGTCTCGTGCGTTCGGTCGGGTTCCGCGTGCCGGCCGGCAACCTCTCCTGTGTCACCAGCATCGGCTCGAACGTCTGGGACCGGCTGTTCAGCGGACCGCGCCCGGCCGAGCTGCACCCGTTCGTCGAGCTCAAGGGCGCCACGCACCACGCGCCGTCGACGGCGGGCGACCTGCTCTTCCACATCCGGGCCGCGCACCAGGACCAGTGCTTCGAGCTGGCCAGCCAGATCATGAACGTGCTCGACGGCGCCGCGACGGTCGTCGACGAGGTGCACGGCTTCAAGTACTTCGAGATGCGCGACCTGCTCGGCTTCGTCGACGGTACCGAGAACCCGACCGGCAGCGAGGCGCACGCCGCTGTCCTGATCGGCGACGAGGACCCGGACTTCCGCGGCGGCAGCTATGTGATCGTGCAGAAGTACCTGCACGACCTGAAGGCGTGGAACACGCTGACCGTCGAGCAGCAGGAGCTCGCCGTCGGCCGGACCAAGCTCGACGACATCGAGCTCGACGACGCCAAGAAGCCCGGCAACGCGCACATCGTGCTGAACGTGATCGAGGACGACGACGGCAACGAGCTGCAGATCCTGCGCGACAACATGCCGTTCGGCACCGTCGGCACGCAGGAGTTCGGCACCTACTTCATCGGGTACGCCAAGACGCCGGCGGTGACCGAGCTGATGCTCCGGCGGATGTTCATCGGAGTGCCCGAGGGCAACCACGACCGGCTGCTCGACTTCTCCACCGCGGTCACCGGCTGCCTCTTCTTCACGCCTCCCGCGGACTTCCTGGACGACCTGCCTCCGGCACCCTGAGAACTGTCGATGGGTTGAGTGACACTGGGGACATGTTGCTCACCGAGGTGGTCGAGACGTCGGCCGCGCTGGCCGGGACCCGGTCGCGGCTGAAGAAGGCCGAGTTCATCGCGGGACTGTTGTCCAAGGCCACCGAACCGGCCGAGATCGAGATCGTCGTGACGTACCTGTCGGGCGAGCTGCGGCAGCGGCGTACCGGGGTGGGCTGGCGGACGTTGATGGACGCTCCTGATCCGGCCGCCGAGCCGACGGTGACGGTCGAGGAGGTCGACGCGACGTTCGCGGAGCTGGCGGAGATGTCAGGCACCGGCGTACAGGCTCGCCGACGGGCGGCTGTGGACGGGCTGTTCGGGCGGGCGACGGCGGACGAGCAGCAGTTCCTGCGACTGCTCGTCGGCGGTGAGCTGCGGCAGGGTGCGCTCGACGGTGTGATGGCGGATGCGGTCGCGCGGGCGACGGGCATTCCGCTGGACAAGATCCGGGCCGCGGCGATGTTGCGCGGGGCGGCTGCTCCGGTCGCGGTCGCCGTGCTGACCGAGGGCGAGGCGGGGCTCGCGCAGTTCGGGCTCGAGGTCGGTCGTGGGGTGCAGCCGATGCTCGCGCAGTCGGCGACGAGTGTGGCGGAGGCGTTGGAGAAGACCGGTACGCCGGCCGCACTCGAGTGGAAGCTGGACGGGATCCGGATCCAGGCGCACCGGAATGGCTCGGAGGTCGTCGTCTACACGCGGACGCTCGACGACATCACCGCGCGGGTTCCTGAGGTGGTGACCGCCGTACTCGCGCTCGATGCGCAGCAGGTTGTGCTCGACGGCGAGCTCATCGCGTTGCGATCCGACGGGCGGCCGGAGCCGTTCCAGGTGACGGGGTCGCGGACGGCGACCCGGGCCGCGACGGGGCCGGAGTCGGTGCCGCTCACGCCGTACTTCTTCGACATCCTGCATCAGGACGGTGAGGATCTGCTCGGGCTCGACGGGGCCACGCGACAGGAGTGGCTGGCGAAGCTGGTGCCTGAGGAGCGGCGGGTGCCGCGGCTGGTGACCGATGACGCGGAGGCCGGTCAGGCGTTCTTCGCCGAGGCCGTACGACGTGGGCACGAGGGTGTGATGGTGAAGTCGTTGACCGTGCCGTACGAGGCCGGCCGGCGCGGTTCGGGATGGGTCAAGGTCAAGCAGACGCACACGCTCGACCTGCTCGTGCTGGCGGCGGAGTGGGGTCACGGGCGGCGGACGGGCTGGCTGTCGAACCTGCATCTGGGCGCGCGGGACGAGGAGACCGGCGAGTTCGTGATGCTCGGGAAGACGTTCAAGGGGCTCACGGACGAGTTGTTGCGGTGGCAGACGGAGCGGTTCCAGGAGCTCGCCGTACGACGAGACGACTGGGCCGTCTACCTCCGGCCGGAGGTGGTGGTGGAGATCGCGTTCGACGGCGTACAGACCTCGCCGCGGTATCCGGCCGGGATGGCGCTGCGGTTCGCCCGGGTGATCCGGTATCGCGAGGACAAGCGGCCTGCCGACGTTGATACCGTGCAGACGGTGCGCGAGATTCACCTCGGACCCGGTGCGTGGAAGATGCAGCGGAAGAGAGTGTGGGCGATGAGTGAAGACCCGGATGTCGTGTCGCGGCGGATCGCGCGCGAGTCGCTCGACCGGGACGACCCGACCGGCTGGTTCGAGAACCTGTACGCCGCGGCCGCCGAGGGTTCCGCGGTTGTCCCGTGGGATCGCGGTACGGCGCACCAGTTGCTGCTCGAGTGGGTCCAGGAGTCCGCGCCGGACGGCACGGACAAGACGGCGCTGATCGTCGGCGCGGGCACCGGGTGGGACGCGGAACTGATCGCTGACCGCGGGTACGACACGACCGCGTTCGACATCTCCCCCAGCGCGATCGAGACAGCGCATCGCAATCACCCGGACTCGAAGGCGCACTATCGCGTCGCCGATCTGCTCGCGCCACCGCCGGACTGGCACCACGCGTTCGACCTCGTCGTGGAGATCTACACCGTGCAGGCGCTCCCGATCGCGATCCAGCCCGAGGCCGTCAAGCACGTCACCGAGTTCGTGGCACCCGGCGGCACCCTGCTCGTCATCGCAGCCGCGCGGCCGGACGACCAGCCCGACGACGCCATCCAGGGTCCGCCCTGGCCGCTCACCCGCGCGACGGTCGAGTCGTTCGCCACCGCAGACCTGCGGCTCATCCAACTCAGTCAGTCCCCCAGCCCGGCCGACGCCAGCGTCCTGCGCTGGCGGGCCGAGTACCTGCGCGACTGAGACCTCATGGCCGACCTGCCTCCGCTGCTCCAACGAGCCCAGGACGCGGCCATTGCGGTGGGTACGCCGCTACGACGGCAAGGAACCGGACCATCCTGTTGCCTGCCCGACGTGGGCCGATTTCTCGCGGTCCTCGTGGTGGCCGAAGTGGTGCTGCCGGACCTCCGGAACTCGCTCCTCGTGGGCACCCGGGTGGGTTGAGATTGCATGGGAACATCTGTTCGATAATGATGTAGACTCGGGTTATGGCGGGGCGAAGTGTGGTGGGGCCGACGGCGTTGCGGATGATGCTCGGGAGTCATCTGCGGGAGCTGCGTGAGCGCGCCGACGTCACTCGCACCGATGCGGGCTGGGCGATCCGGGCCTCGGAGTCGAAGATCAGCCGCCTCGAGCTGGGGCGCGTCGGGTTCAAGGAACGTGATGTCTCCGACCTGCTGACGTTGTACGGCGTGCAGGATGCTCGCGAGCGCGATCGGTTGCTGCAGCTGGCCCGCGAGGCGAACGACCCCGGCTGGTGGCATCGGTACGGCGACGTCACGCCCGAGTGGTTCGACTCGTATCTCGGGCTCGAAGCGACCGCCGAACTGATCCGGACGTACGAGATCCAGTTCGTGCCCGGCCTTCTGCAGACCGCGGACTACGCGCGCGCCGTCGCGCAGTTGACGCCCGGCGGAGCTCGTACCGACAGTGAGATCGAGCGGGTCGTCGCTCTGCGCACCCGCCGGCAACGGGTGCTCGACCGCGAGCCGCCGCTCAAACTCTGGGCAGTCATCGAGGAGTCCGTGCTGCACCGGCCGATCGGCGGCACCGACGTACTGCGAAGCCAACTCGACGCGCTCCGCGAAGCCGTCACCCGCCCCAACGTGACCGTCCAGATCATCCCCCTCGAAAGCCCCGGCCACGCCGCGACCGGCGGCGCCTTCAGCCTGCTCCGCTTCCCGCAACGCGACCTGCCCGACATCGTCTACCTGGAACACCTGACCAGCGCCCTCTACCTGGACAAACGCGACGACGTAGAGGCCTACACCCAGGCCCTGGACCTCCTCGCCTCCACCAGCCCGTCCCCCCAACAAACCCAACAACAACTAACCCGCCTACTAGCCCGCTTGCCGTAGACCCGCCGCGCAAACCGATGGCGGGTCAGAGCTCGGGTTCTTGGCGGTGGCTGGTGATGGCTAGGTCTGGGTGGTGGAGGTCGAAGGCTGGGGACTCGGAGCGGATTCTGGGGAGTTTCTCGAAGTTGTGGCGGGGTGGTGGGCAGGTGGTTGCCCACTCGAGGGAGCGGCCCCAGCCCCAGGGGTCGTCGACCTCTACTCGTGGGGTGCGGCGTGACTTGTAGATGTTGTAGAGGAACGGCAGTGTCGAGAGTCCGAGGACGAACGCACCCACCGTCGACACCTGATGCAGCACGGTGAAGCCCTCGTTCGCGCGGTAGTCGGCGTACCGTCGCGGCATCCCCTCGACGCCCAGCCAGTGCTGCACCAAGAACGTCGTGTGGAAGCCCACGAACAGCATCCAGAAGTGCAGCTTGCCCAGCTTCTCGTCGAGCATCCGCCCCGTCAGCTTGGGCCACCAGAAGTAGAACCCGGCGAACATCGCGAACACCACCGTGCCGAACACGACGTAGTGGAAGTGCGCGACCACGAAATACGTGTCGGACAGCTGGTAGTCCAGTGGCGGCGACGCGAGGATGACGCCGGTCAGACCGCCGAACAGGAACGTGGCGAGGAAGCCCACCGACCACAGCATCGGTGTGTCCAGCGAGACCGACCCGCCCCAGATCGTGCCGATCCAGTTGAAGAACTTCACGCCGGTCGGGACCGCGATCAGGAACGTCATGAACGAGAAGAACGGCAGGTTCACGCCGCCCGTCACGAACATGTGGTGGGCCCAGACCGCGATCGACAAAGCCCCGATCGCGAGGGTCGCGGCCACCAGACCGTAGTACCCGAAGATCGGTTTGCGGCTGAACACCGGGAGGATCTCGGTGATGATGCCGAAGAACGGCAGCGCGATGATGTACACCTCGGGATGCCCGAAGAACCAGAACAGGTGCTGCCACAGCAGGGCACCGCCGTTCGCGGCATCGAACACGTGCGCACCCAACGTGCGGTCCGCCTCCAGCACCAGCAGCGCCGCGGCGAGGATCGGGAACGCGATCAGCACCAGTATCGACGTGACCAGGATGTTCCAGCAGAAGATCGGCATCCGGAACATCGTCATACCGGGAGCACGCATGGTGATGATCGTGGTGACGAAGTTGACGCCGCCGAGGATGGTGCCGAGACCGGCCATCCACAGCCCCATGATCCACAGGTCTCCCCCGATCCCCGGCGATCGCATCCCACCCGACAACGGCGCGTACGCCGTCCAGCCGAAGTCGGCCGCCCCGCCCGGGCTCAGGAACGCACCGATCGTGATCAACCCGCCGAACAGGAACAGCCAGTAGCTGAACATGTTCAGCCGCGGGAACGCCACATCCGGCGACCCGATCTGCACCGGCATGATGACGTTGGCGAACCCGACGAACAGCGGGGTCGCGAACAGCAGCAGCATGATCGTGCCGTGCATCGTGAACAGCTGGTTGTACACCTCCTCGTTCACGATCTGCAGACGCGGCTCGGCCAGCTCGGCGCGAATGACCAGCGCCATCACGCCGGCGATCAGAAAGAACGCGAACGACGTGACGAGGTAGAGCTGACCGATCACTTTGTGGTCGGTCGTCGACAACAGCCGGCCGATCACCTGCCCCAGCGGCCGCCGCCCTACCTCGGCAGCGGTCGAGGTGCGCTCAGTGACTCCGGCATGCTCGCTGACACTGGCCATGCGACCTCCCGTGGTACCGCTTCCCTTCGATTAGACACCTATGGATCGTCGTCAGCTAGCTCTGAGGACCGTCCGCGATCATCGCGCGTACGTCGGCCAGGCGCAGCGTCTCGGGGTCGACGTCCATCAGGCACCACGTGGCGCCCGCCTCGGCGTACGGGCGTGGATCGGCCGACGGCTCCAGTGCCACCGCGATGTCGTAGTCGTCCAGATTGCCCCGAAGTTCACGCAGTACGGCGACAGGCTCGGCCAGCTGATCCGGTGACGTGAGGTTCACCGGGAAGAACCCGTCGTACCGCGCCGCCCGGCGGACCGGCTTCGCGTTGCCCGGGAACCCGGCGAGCCACAGCGGTACCCGGCCGGCCACCGGGCGCGGCAGGAACTGGACGTCGTCGACGAGGTAGTGCTTGCCGTGGTGGTTCACCGGCTCCCCCGACCACCCCGCGGTCAGGATGTCGAGCGTCTCGTCCATCCGCTCGGCGCGCGCCCGGTCGTCCACCTCCTCGCCGGTCTTGGAGTACTCCTGCGCGAACCGGTCGCTGCCCAGCCCGACCCCGAGGATCAGCCGGCCGTTCGAGAGCCGGTCCAGGGTCGTTGTCTCACGCAACAACTTGGTCGGCCGCCGGCGCGCGATCGGCGAAACCATCGGACCGATCCGCAGCCGTTCCGTGGCGGTCGCCATCGCGCTCATCGTGATCCACGGATCCGACACCTCGCGGATCGGTTCCCGCCACCACAGCTGGTCCCACAGGAAGAACCCGTCCCACCCGGCCTCCTCGGCCGCCGCCGCGAGCCGCGCGACCTCCACCGGATCGGACAACTCGTCGAACAACGGCAGCCAGACTGCGTACTTCATCATCGCTCTCCAGCCGGCGCAGTGTGGTTGATCAGCTCATCGAGCAAAGGTCTTCCAGTACGGCGCCGACAGGCAGTGCCCCATGCCCGCTAGCACCACCAGCCGAGCGCCCGGCACCGCGTCGCGGATCGATTCACCGTGCGGCAGCGGAAGCAGCGGATCCGCGTCGCCGTGCAGCACGAGAACCGGCATCGTCAGGTCGCCGAACCCACCGTTCTTCGGTCCGTCGAACGTCATCGCGAAGTGGTTCGTCCACGAGGCTTCGTAGTTCCTCGCCCGCGCCATGTCCTCGCGCACCAGAGCGCGAGCCTCGGCCTCATCGAAATGACCCGCCGCCTCGGCTTCGATCGACCGTACGACGTACTCCTCGACCGCGGCGGCGTCCGCGAAGTCCGGCCAACCCAACCGCGGCATGTCGGCCGATGGCGGCGGGAGGCCGTCGTCGCCGGTACTCGTCGACACGAACGTCAGCGAAGCGACTCGTGACGCGTGGTCGACGCCCAGCATCAACGCCGTACCGCCGGACATCGACTGCGCCACCACGTGCGCCCGATCGACGCCGAGCGCGTCCAGCAGCCCGACGGCGTCCGCCGCCAGGTCGCTCATCGCGTAGCCCGGTTCGCCGGTCGGGAACGACGTCGAGCGGCCGGTGTCGCGCTGGTCGTACCGGATCACGAAGCGCCCGCGCGCCGCCAACTCGGTGCAGAGCCGGGCGTCCCACCAGAGCATCGACGCGCCCGCGCCGTGGATCAGCAGAACCGCGGGATCGGCGGGATCGCCGTACGTCTCCGCGCTGAGTTCGACGTCGTTGACTGCGTAAGTTGTCATGGTTCGACCGTAGAAGCGAACGATCATCGTGAAAAGCGATTGATTCTGATCAAAGCGATCGCCATCAGCGATAGAATGTCGGTATGTACGAGTTACGCCATCTGGCGACACTGGCCGCTGTCGCCGACGAGGGATCGTTCGGCCGCGCCGCGAGCAGGCTCAGGTACACGCAGTCGAGTGTCAGCCAGCAGATCGCGATCCTGGAGAAGGCGGCCGGTGGTCCGCTGTTCGACCGGCCCGGTGGGCCGAAGCCGGTCCGGATCACCCCGCTGGGCACCGTCGTCCTGCAGCACGGACGCGAACTGCTGCGTCGCGCCGACGAGATGCGCGACGGCATCGAGCGGTTCCGGGCAGGCGACAGCCGGATCGACATCGCCACGTTCCAGACCGTGTCGAACACGCTGCTGCCACAGGTGATTCGTGGACTCCGCGACGCGCATCCGGGGTGCGACATCCGGCTGTTCGAGGAGGAGACCGATGATCCCGACCTGGCCGGGCTCGATCTGATGTTCTTCGACGGCCGGGGCGGCGACGGCATCGAGGACCTCAAACTGCTGGATGACCCGTACTTTCTCGTCGCGCGGCCCGGCGACTTCCCGGCCGGGCCACTCGCTCTCGAGATGCTCGACGGACTGTCGCTGGTCGCGCATCCCGCGATCTGCCACCAGGCGATCGTCGAAGACTTCCTCGCCGCCCGCGACATCCGCCCGCAGGTCGTGTTCCGCACCGAAGGCAACGAGGCACTGCTGGCGATGGTCCGCGCCGGCCTCGGTGTGGCTTTGATGCCGCGTCTCGCCGTACTCCGGGACGACGAGAGTCTGGCGCTGCATCAGCTCGCGCCAGAACTCCCGCCGCGGGAGATCTTCTTGCTGTGGCAGGCCGGCCGCACGCACTCGCCGCTTGCGGCGCACGCGATCGAGCTCGCGCAGAGTGCGGCGGCCGCCATCGTCTAGCTGACGGTCAGGACCTTCGACGCCGTCTGCGTGCCCTGGTGGTCGGCGTCGGCCAGCCACACCACGCGGTACGTGTACGTGCCGCGTGCGGTCGGCTTGATGCTGAACGCGTACTTGCCGTTCGTCGTCAGCTTCCCGGTCGTGACAGCGACCCACGACGTACCGGAGCGACGCTGCAAGTACGCCGTCGTACCGGCGTGGGCCGGGTTCAGGTAGCCGTACAGCAGGGTCGATCCGCCGAGCGCGATCGCCGCCGGAGTCAGGTACGCCGACATCGCCGGGTGGACCTGCACGAGTGGCGCCGCGCTCCGCGTCCCGAGTACGCCGGTGGCGCCGTTGTAGCCCCACATGTAGTACGTCGAGACGGACGGCTTCTGCGACGTCTTCGCCACGCCGTTGGCGTCGGAGGTGAACGTGCCGACCGTCGCCCACTTGCTGGCGTTCTTCGCCTTCGAGTACAGCACCACTGGTACGCCGGCCAGCTTGGCGCCGTCGAGCCGCGTCACGGCCGAAGAGAGCGTCACCGCGCCGGTGTACATGATCGACGCCGCACTCGCCCCGATCGTCGCCTTCGATCCGACCAGCCGTACGTCGACGCCCGGACCGATCTTGCCCTTGCTGTCCTTCACCCACACGCGATACGCGTAGCTGGCCGAGTTCGCCAGCCCGGTGTGCGTGAACAAGCTCGCGGTGCCGTTGTAGATCGGCGTACCCGACGTCGGCAGCGGCGGTGGTGTCGAACCCGATGCGGCGCGGACCATGATCTGCCCGAGCGTCGTGTTGGCCGGCTTCGTCCAGCGCAGCGTTGCGGCCGCGACCCCACCCGAGACGGTGAAGCTGCTCACCGGCGGCGGCGGAGCAGTCAGGTTCAGGTAGTTCCGGTCGATGGACATCGTGACGCCACCGTTGGTCTCGCTCACGTCACCCGCGAACTGGTGCACGCGCTGGTGGTTGCTCCAGTACGTCGACGGGATGAACCGCGTCGTACCGACCGGCGTCGAGCCCCAGTGCGCGAACCAGATGTTGTCCGGCCGCGTGTACGCCGTACTCGTGTAGGCACTCGCCAGATCAGCAGCACCCGAGGCCGCGCCGACGTACGCGCCGCCGAGGTAACCGCGCGAGTTCAGCTCCTGCGTCCACCCGCTCAGGTACGAGAGAACGGCCGCCTTGCAGGCAGCGGTCGAGGTGTACGCCTCGATGTCGCTGTAGATCGCGCTGCGCTGCGCGAACCCGAGCGCCTGCGCCGCGGCGACCGCGTTGATCGCAGCGTTGCGCCCCTGGATCAAGGCGGTCGACGCGACCGACGACATCCTGCTGTTGTACGTCGTGCACGGCGCCTGCAGGCCGACGTCGATGAGCAGGAACTGCCAGCCCTTGCTCGCGTTCGTAGCGACCCAGTTCGCGGTCAGGTTCGGCTGTGCGCACGCCCGCAGCCCACCGCTGATGTAGATGCCGACCCCTTGGTACGTCGGACGCCACGCGTCCATCGTGCCCTGTGACGGCGCCGCGCAGGCGTCGAACCCGTTGCCGGCGTAGTTGCCCGTCGCAACGATCGTCGGCGCGACCGCGGCCTGCTCGGCGACACGCGCCGACGGCGTCTTCGTCACCACGCGACCGGTCGCGAGTACGTCGTTCGCCGTGGACTCAGCCCCCGGCGCGTAATACGCAGTCGCCAGTACGCCCGCATCGACGACCGCGCGACGGAGCAGTCCGTCGCTGGACCGCTGCGCCGTGGTCAGCGGCTCCAGGATCAGGCCGGAGCTCCGGCCGACGAGGTGCGCCGGGCAGTTGGCCTGCGCCGTGCTGCGGCCCAGGTACACGGCCGGCTGGTCGAGCCGCACGCAGGCGGTCGGATCGGCGGCCAGATCGACGACCGGCCAGCTGGCCGGAACCGTCACCTGATAGCCGCGGTACGAGACGGTCTTTGTGTCTTCAGCGGTGGCCGGTCCGCTCACAGCGACTCCGGCGACCAGGCCAAGGGCAAGCGCGAGCCCCCCAGGTCTGAACAACCTCACATTGCTCCCCAGTTCCATCGTTGGACGGTGCCCCCCAGTGAAGGCGAGCGCCTGCGCTCCTGTCGAAGAGCTTCCGGCACTCGCCTCGATGCCCAGATGCTATCGGCGCGCGAATTCGGCGGTCGAGCGGTATTTTGGATCGATCAGTCCATAACGTGCTATGCTCGGCGGCATGCCAAGACCGAGGACCTTCGACGAGGACCGCGCCGTGGATGCCGCGATGCGGGTGTTCTGGACCTCGGGCTACGAGGCCACCTCGACACAGGACCTCTGCGCGGCGACCGGGCTCGGCCGGAGCAGCATCTACAACACCTTCACCAGCAAGCGCGATCTGTTCGACCGAGCGCTGCAGCGGTACGTCGATCGCTTCACCGCCGCCCAGCTCGAGGTCATCCAGGACGCGACACTGCCGATTCGCGAGCGCGTCCGGCAGATCCTGTGGGCCGCGGTGGAGCCCGATCCCGGCGAACCGGCCGGCTGCTTCGTGATCAACACGATCGTGGAGCTCGGCCCGACGGACGCCGAGGTCGTCGATCTCCTCGACCGCGACCACGAGGCGAAACTCGTCGCCCTGACGACCGCCATCCAGGCGGCGCAGGCTGACGGCGAACTCGACCCGGAGCAGGACGCGGCCGGGCTTGCGACGTACGTCTTCACCGTTCTCGGCGGCCTGCGCGTGGCCGCCCGCCGTGGCGCGACCCCCGAGAGCCAGCGGATCGTCGTCGAGGCAACGCTGCGCAGTTTCTGACGTCCCGCGGTTCACCCTGCCCAAGTTTTGAACCGATCGATCTAATACTTGAGAGGCCCTCATGCCCCGCGCTGTCTATCTGCTCGGCCTGGCGATCTTCGCCCAGGGCACGTCCGAGCTGATGCTCGCCGGTCTGCTCCCCGAGATCGCGACCGATCTGGACGTGTCCATCCCCGCGGCCGGCCTGCTGATCTCCGCGTTCGCCATCGGCATGCTCGTCGGCGCACCGATCCTGGCCGTCACGACGCTGCGCTGGTCCCGGCGCGCCGCGATGCTCGCGTTCCTCACGATCTTCGCGCTCACCCACGTGGCCGGCGCACTCACCTCGTCGTACGGCGTGCTGATCGCGACCCGGGTCGCCGGCGCCTTCGTGTACGCCGGGTTCTGGGCGGTCGCGTCCGTGACTGCGATCGAGCTGGCCGGACCCGAAGCGCGGGCCAAGGCGATGAGCGTGCTGGCGAGCGGTCTCACCGTGGCCACGATCGTCGGGCTGCCTGCCGGGACGTTGCTCGGCCAGCACCTCGGTTGGCGGTCGGCGTTCTGGGCGGTCGCCGGCCTGTCGGTCCTCGCGATCGGCGGCGTCGTCGCGACGATCCCGGGGGGACGGGCAGAGAGCGCTCCCCGGCTGCGTCTCGAGCTGCGCAGCATGGCGAATCCGCAGCTCTGGCTCGCCTACGGGACGACGGCGCTGTCGACCGGCGCGATCCTGGTGATCTTCAGCTATCTCGCTCCCCTGCTCACCGAAACCACCGGACTGTCCGCGGCCTGGGTGCCGGTGATCCTGGCGCTGTACGGCGTCGGCGCGCTGGCCGGGATCACGATCAGCGGTCGCACCGCGGATCAGCGACCGTTCAGCACGCTCGTGATCAGCCTGACCGGAGTGATCGTCGCGGCGATCGTGCTCGCGCTCGCGACCGGCACACCGTGGCTCGCCATTCCGGCGATCATCGGCGTAGGGACGTTCGGGTTCGCCACCAACCCGGCGGTGAACTCGCGGGTCTTCAGCGTTGCCGGATCCGCTCCGACGCTCGCGGCCGCCTTCAACATTTCGGCCTTCAACGTCGGCATCACGGTCGGCCCCTGGCTCGGCGGCCTGGCGCTCGACGGGGGCGCGGGCTATTCGGCGGTCGGCTGGATCGGCGCCGCCCTCGGAGTCCTTGCCTTCGGCACCATTCCGCTCGCCGTCCGGGCCGCGGGCCGGACCCGTCAGCCGGTGTACGAGAGCGCGAGCTCGATGACCGGCGCGTAGGCCGCGCGGCGGGCGTCCGTCCAGGTCGCTGCGCCGCCGGCGAGGTCGTCGGTCGTCATGCGGTAGATCAGCGCGCGCACGAGCATCTGGCCCCACTCGGGCAGCTGCGCCCACCGCGCAGCGAGCTCCGGTTCGGCGCCGTACCAGCACAGTGCGTCGGCGACTGCGACAGCCGCCGCCCAGGACGGCGGCCGCCAGTAAACCGGCCAGTCGATGATCGCCGGCGGGAGACTGTCGGCGAACATCACGTTCCCCGGCAGATCACCGTGCACCACCTGCGCTTCGAGGTCCACCGGCCGCCACGCGTCGACGAGCGGCCCGACCAGGTCGACGTACGCCGGACTTCCGTCGACCGACTGTTCTCGCCAGGCGACGCGGTCGCCGTCCGCCCACGGATCGCTGCGGGTGTCGATGAACTCCGGCTTCGGCAGCCCGGCGACAGCCTCGTGAAAAGCGCCCGCCGCGGTGAGTACCTCGTCCTGCCGCCGCACATCCGTCGCACCGACCAGCAGTTCACTGGCCTCCCACCCGAACGCGACCCACGCACCGTCCCCAGCCCGCACCGGTCGCGGCACCCGAAACTCCCCGGACACCGGCAACGCACTCAACACCTCGGCGCGCCACGCGGACTCCGCGTCGGCCCGCTTGAGTACGACCCCTCCGGAGCGCCAGGTCTCCCCCTGTCCGCCGACCAACCGAACGGGCGGCTCGGTCAGGCTGAAGGCGTCCAGCACCCGACGCGACGGTCCCTGCATACCTGCACTCTTTCATCGCTAGGTTTGAAGCGTGGTGCGAGGCCGCCCTTCTGAGTCAGGACTGACGGGCGCGCACCGACGCCACCTCCGCCTTCAGATCGGCCCAGAACTCTGCCCCAGCAGCGATCCGGAACCCCAGCCGGTACACCGTCGTGGTCGCCGAGCCCCGCACCCGCAGATGCACCTCCGACCGTCCGGGATGCGCCGCGAGCACGTCTCGCAACTGGTTCACCGTCCGCGGTACGACGTTGCTCTGCGCCATCTCCAACTCGACGACCCCGACCGTCGCCAGATCAGGAACCGTCACCTCGGAACCGATCAGCCGCGGTACGTCGTCCCGCTTGTCCACCCGCCCCTTCACGAACACCACCGAGTCATGCTGCAGCCGCCCGGACACCAGCTGGTACGTCGCTGGGAAGAACAGGCACTCGACCGACCCGGCGAGATCCTCGATCGTTGCCGTGGCCCACGGATCGCCCTTCTTCGTCACCCGCCGCTGCAACCCGGAGATGATCCCGCCGATCGTCACCACCGAACCGTCGGACTGATCACCGAGCTGAGCGATCCCCACGTCGGAACGCTCGGAGAGCGCTCCCTCGAGGCCGAACAACGGATGGTCCGACACATACAGTCCGAGCATCTCCCGCTCGCGAGCCAGCAGGGCCGCCTTGTCCCACTCGTCGGCCGCGAAGCTCACGTCGAGCGTGAACACCGGC
The DNA here is from genome assembly GCA_963822475.1 of uncultured Actinomycetota bacterium. Lineage (GTDB taxonomy): Bacteria > Actinomycetota > Actinomycetes > Propionibacteriales > Kribbellaceae > Kribbella. The sequence goes on along the minus strand of CAWGHT010000001.1, from coordinate 36,760 downwards.
GAGTCCGACGTACCGAACAGGTCGAACTGCCCCTCGGCCTCCTTCCTCTTCACCGCGACGGCGTTCTCGACCAGCTCCTCGTGCCTGGCGAGCAAGCCCTTGCGCGTATGCCCGAGCGTGTCGAACGCACCGGACTGGATCAGCGACTCGATCGCACGCTTGCTGCAGGCAACGGACTCCACCTTCGCCAGGAAGTCCGGGAACGACGCGTACCGACCGCCCTCGCGGCTGCGGACGATCCCGTCGACGACCGCGGAGCCGACGTTCCGTACGGCGGACAGCCCGAAGAGCACCACGTCGTCGCCCTGGGCGGCGAAGTTCGCCAGCGACTCGTTGACATCGGGCGGCAGCACCTTGATCCCCATCCGCCGGCATTCGTTCAGGTACACCGCGGACTTGTCCTTGTCGTCCTTCACCGAGGTCAGCAACGCCGCCATGTACTCGGCCGGATGGTTCGCCTTCAGGTACGCCGTCCAGTACGACACCAGCGCGTACGCCGCGGCGTGCGCCTTGTTGTACGCGTACCCGGCGAACGGCACCAGGACGTCCCACACCGCCTGGGTCGCCGCGTCCGAGAATCCATGCTGCCGGCAACCATCCCGGAACGGGACGAACTCCTGATCGAGTACCTCCTTCTTCTTCTTGCCCATCGCCCGCCGCAACAGGTCCGCCTGGCCCAAGCTGTAACCGGCGAGGATCTGCGCCGCTTTTTGCACCTGTTCCTGGTAGACCACCAGCCCGTAGGTGATCCCGAGCACCTCCCGCAACGGCTCCTCGAGCTCCGGGTGGATCGGCGTGATCTCCTGCTGCCCGTTCTTCCGCAGCGCATAGTTGGTGTGGGAGTTCATCGCCATCGGACCCGGCCGGTACAGCGCGGTCACGGCGGTGATGTCCTCGAACTGATCCGGCCGCATCAGCCGCAGCAGCGCGCGCATCGCCGTACCGTCGAACTGGAAGACGCCGAGCGTGTCGCCACGGCCCAGCAGCTGAAACGTCGGCGCGTCGTCGAGCGGCAACCGCAGCAACTCGATCTCGAGGCCCTTGGTGGCCCGCACCATCTTCACCGCGTCGTCGATGACGGTCAGGTTGCGAAGCCCGAGGAAGTCCATCTTCAGCAGCCCGAGGGACTCGCAGCTCGGATAGTCCCACTGCGTGATCGTGACGCCGTCGGAGTGCCGGACCCAGACCGGGACGTGGTCGACGATCGACTCGCTCGACATGATCACGCCGGCCGCGTGCACGCCCATCTGCCGGACCAGGCCCTCGACACCCTTCGCGGTGTCGATCACGGTGCGTACGTCGGGGTCGTTCTCGTACATCGACCGGACCTCGGCGGCCTCGTCGTACCGCGGATGCTTCGGGTCGGTGATCCCGGTCAGGTCGATGCCGGAGCCGCCGACGTCCGCGGGCATCGCCTTGGTGATCCGGTCGCCGGTCGCGTACGGGAGGCCGAGCACGCGGGCCGAGTCCTTGATCGCGTTCTTCGCCTTGATCGTGCCGTACGTGCCGATCATCGCGACCTTGTCGGCGCCGTACTTCTCGGTGACGTAGCGGATCACCTCGACCCGGCGGCGTTCGTCGAAGTCGATGTCCACGTCCGGCATCGAGACCCGCTCCGGGTTCAGGAACCGCTCGAAGATCAGCCCGTGCTCGATCGGGTCCAGGTCGGTGATGCCGAGCGCGTACGACACCAGCGACCCGGCCGCCGAGCCGCGGCCCGGACCGACCGCGATGTCGTTGCGCTTGGCCCACATGATGAAGTCCGCGACCACCAGGAAGTAGCCCGGGAACCCCATCTGGATGATGACGTCCATCTCGTACTCGACCAGCTTCTGGTACCGCTCGTCCCACCCGTCCGGGTACCGTCGGCGCATCCCCCGCAGTACCTCGTCACGGAACCACGTCACCTCCGTGAACCCCTCGGGTACGTCGAAGCGCGGCATCAGGTCGCGCTTCGTGAACATTCCGGTGGTGTCGATGCGCTCGGCAACCGTCAGCGTGTTGCGGCAGCCGTCCTGCCAGGCGTCCGAGGTGTCGACGGCGTACATCTCGGCGGCCGACTTGAGGTAGTAGCCGGAGCCGTCGAAGCGGAAGCGGTCCGGGTCGGCCAGGGACTTGCCGGTCTGGATGCACAGCAGGGCGTCGTGCGCCTTCGCCTCGGCCGCGTGCGTGTAGTGCGAGTCGTTCGTGACGAGCGGTGGGATGCCGAGGGTGCGCCCGAGGTCGAGCAGGCCGTCGCGGACCCGGCGCTCGATCTCGATGCCGTGGTCCATCAGTTCCAGGAAGTAGTTCTCCTTGCCGAAGATGTCCTGGTACTGCGCGGCGGCCTCGAGCGCTGCGTCGTACTGGCCGAGTCGCAGCCGTGTCTGTACCTCGCCGGACGGGCAACCCGTCGACGCGATCAATCCGTCGGACCACTGGGCCAGGCTGTCCTTGTCCATCCGCGGCCACTTCTGCAGCCAGCCCTCCTGGTACGCGTCGGAGGACAGCCGGAACAGGTTGTGCAGGCCGGTCGCGTCCCGCGCCCAGATCGTCTTGTGCGTGTAGCCGCCGGATCCGGAGACGTCGTCGCGTTTCTGGTGCGGTTGCCCCCAGAACACGCGTTTCTTGGTACGGCGGGTGGCGGGCGCGACGTACGCCTCGATGCCGATGATCGGCGTGATGCCGGCCTTCTGCGCCTGGTGGAAGAAGTCGTACGCGCCGTGCAGGTTCCCGTGGTCCGAGATCGCGAGATGCGTCATGCCGTGCTCGGCGCAGGCCGCGAACAGGTCCTTCAGCCGCGCGGCGCCGTCGAGCAGCGAGTACTGCGTGTGAACGTGCAGATGTGTGAACGAAGGCACCCGAGCTCCACAACCGTCAGTTGTCTGGAGCCCTCATCCAAGGATCGCCGGGCGCGTGGATCAAACAACCCTGGGAGCTTTGATGACAACCTGCGGTTGTACTGTCTGGTCCCGTGAATCTCGACAGCCTGCGCGCGTTCGTCGCCGTCGCCGAGGAAGGCCAGTTCCGGTACGCCGCCGATCGCCTGCGACTGAGCCAGCAGGCTGTGTCGAAGCGGATCGCTGCGCTGGAGTCCTCGCTCGGTACGACGCTCTTCGATCGGGTGCCGACCGGCGCGACGCTGACCGCTGCCGGGCGGACGTTTCTCCCGCACGCGCACGCCGTACTGATCGCTGCACGGCACGCTGTCGAGTCGGTGCAGAACGAGGTGCGGCCGCTGCGCGTCGACATTCTCGGGAGCCGGCTGCTGCCCGCCGTACTCATGCTGGATTTCCATCAGACGCACCCGGAGACTCCGCTCAAGACGCTGGTGCTGCGCGGTCTGGGGGCGGCGCTTCCGGCTCTGCTCGCTGGTGAGATCGATGCGACGTTCGCGTATCACCCTGAGCCGCTGCCGCCTGGGCTCGAGAGCATGGTCGCGTACCTGGAGCCGCACGAGATTGTCGTCGGCGCGGGGCATGCGCTGGCGAATCGGACCTCGGTGCCGGTGGACGAGCTGCGCCGGTACACGTTCTGGATCCCGGGGATCATCGAGGGCAGCGAGTGGGGCGCGTTCTATCAGGAGCTGACGGCGGACTTCGGCCTCACGATCGACTCGACCGGTCCGAACTTCGGGTTCGAGGACCTGGTGGGGACGATCGCCGAGTCGAAGTCGCTGATCACGTTCTGGGGCGAGCGGACGCGGGAGGCCGGTCCATGGCCGCGCGGCCTGCGGCGTCTTCGCGTCGTTGACCCCACACCGGTCTATCCGTGGTCACTCATCTGGCTCAGCTCGAACAAGCATCCAGACCTCACGAAGCTGATCGAGCATGTACGCCGACAGCCACAGCCGACTGACACCGGCGAACTGTGGCTGCCCCGACGACTACGCGGCTAACGACTCCTCGCGAGTCGGAGCACGCTGGCCGGCCGGGGGCGATCTAGGATTTCGCGGTGACTGATCTCGACCTGTTCGGCGACCTCGACACCGGCGCGCTTCCGGAGCGGCAGCAACGCATTCTGGTGGTGATCCGGGACTGGGTGACGCGGCACGGCTACGCGCCGAGCAGCCGGCAGATCGGCGACGCGGTCGGGCTGCGTTCCTCCTCGTCGGTGTCCAAGCACCTGGCCAGTCTCGAGGAGAAGGGCTTCCTCCGCCGGAGCCCGTCGGTCTCGCGGCCGATCGACGTCCGGATGTTCCTCCAGGAGCCGGGCGCCGCGTCGACGAGTGACGACAACGTGCCGGTGCCGGTGGTCGGCGACATCGCGGCCGGTACGCCGATCTCCGCGATCGAGCACGTCGACGACGTACTGCAACTCCCCCGCGGGCTGACCGGCCGCGGCACCGTGTTCGGCCTGCGCGTCCGCGGCGAGTCGATGATCGACGCCGCGATCTGCGACGGCGACATCGTCGTGGTCCGCCAGCAGTCCGAGGCCCACTCCGGCCAGATCGTCGCCGCGATGCTCGACGACGAGGCCACCGTCAAGGTCTACCGCCGCCGCAACAACCACGTGTACCTGGAACCCCGCAACCCCGCCTACGAAATCATCGACGGCGACAACGCCACCATCCTCGGCGTAGTCGTATCCGTCCTCCGCAGCGTCTAACCCACCGCCCACCGCCCGCCCTCCACCCGGCCGGCTAGCGGGTTGTTGCACGACTAGCGGGTTGCAGCACGTCATCGGTGAAACAACCCGCCACCTGGTGATCAGCAGGCCCGCGCGGAGCCACCGCCCGTCCGGTGCCAGGCCGAGTCGTGGCGTTTGGTTTGCGGCGGGTTGCCCAGTCGGCCGGCGGGGCTGGGTGTGTGCGGAAGGACAGGTAGTGGTCGGGTGGCGGGTAGTGCGGTTGAGCGTGGTGGAGGTTGTGTGTACGGCGTCTCGCGGGTGCACTACCTGTTCTTAGGTACGTCGGGCGTGCGTTTGACGCCGAAGAACTGGTTGATCACCGGAGTGGATGACAGCAGCCAGGCGAGGAGGGCGGAGGCGGCGAAGGCGGTGGGTAGGAGTACGGCGTACTTGAGCCAGAGGTTGGTGTGCCAGGTGACGATGTAGTAGGCCAGCGCGAGGATGATCGGCTGGTGGACGATGAAGTAGGGCATTGCGGCTCGGGCGAGGCGCGGGGGTAGTGGGCGCTGGAGGGCGGGGGCGCGGAGGCCGAAGCCTAGGACGGCGACCAGCCAGCCCCAGACGGCGAGGGTGATGAGCGGCGAGTACCAGGCGTAGGGCCAGGAGTAGCCCGGGTTCGGCCACCAGCCGCTCGAGGAAGTCGATGATGCCGGTGACGACGCCGAGCACGAACGCGCCGACGCCGAGAATCAGTCCTGGTACGGCGTCGCGTCGTACTGCGGCCAGGAGTCGATCGTCCGACATCACCAGATACCCGACGACGAAGAAGTCGAAGAAGAACACGAACTCGCCCCACCCGCGCTCCGGACCCGGCGCGGCCAGCGACAGCAGGTGAATCGGCACGAGCGGTACGGCGAGCAACAGGACCGACCCGCGCCGCTGACACCGTCGTGCGATCCAGTCGGTTCTTCCGCGCAGCAACAGGAACACCGGCAGGCCGAGTACGGCGAACTGGATCAGATACACGAGGAACCACAGGTGGTACGTGTCGCGCAGCCACAGTGGCGCATCGCCCGCGAGATCGCTGAAGAACGTCCGCACATCGCCGAAGAACGAGTCCGTCGACCGGCCCTTGTGGTGCTCCTCGATGAAGTACTGCAGCGGTGAGAGCAGCGCGTACGCGACGAAGAACGGAACGAGCAACCTCAGAGAGCGCTCTCTGAGGAACTCCAGCGCACTCCGCCACCGCAGCGCCAGCCACGCGGCGGAGCCGGAAATCATGAAGAAGAACGCCAGCCCCCACAACCCCAGGAACGCGATCGCGACCGAGATCCCCTCACTCGTCTGCGCGTTCTTCACGTGCCAGTCGCCGTCGTCGAACGGCCGCAGGGTGTGGAACACGAACACCCCGAACACCGCGATCACGCGCAACCAGTCGAGAAACCACAGCCGTTCGCCCCGCCCCTCCACACCCATGGAGCAAGGATGATGGCTCAGCGGGCCAGGCGCTCCTTGAGCAGCCCGAGTTGTGCCGGATTCGCGGTCAGCTCGGCGGCTCGCTCGTCGGCGGCATGTGCCTCGGCGGTGCGGCCGAGGTCGCGGAGGAGCTGGGCTCGGGTCGCGTGGAACAGCGAGTACTGCTGAAGGCTGGCGGCCATTCCGTCGAGTTCTGCGAGGGCGGCGGCAGGTCCGCGGACGTAGGACAGTGCGATGGATCGGTGCAGGCCGGCGACGGGTGTGGGCTGCAGCGTGAGGAGCATGTCGTAGAGGACGAGGATCTGCGGCCAGTCCGTCTCGGGCCAGGTGGGTGCCTCGCTGTGGCAGGCGGCGATCGCTGCCTGGAGTTGGTACGGGCCGGGTGCGTGGTGCCGGCGGGCGGTGCGCGTGAGGAGAGCGGTTGCGTCGGCGATCGCTGGGTGGTCCCACGACGTACGGTCCTGGTCCTCGAGGAGGATGAGGTCGCCGGCCGGCGTGAAGCGGGCCGCCGTACGGGCTCGATGCAGTCTGATCAGGGCGAGCAGGCCTGCTACCTCGGGTTCGTTGGGCAGGAGTCCGTGGAGCAGTGCGGTCAGCCATTCGGCGTCGTCGACGAGATCGCGCGAGTGAGCGCGTTCCGCCGTACTCGACAGGTAGCCCTCGTTGAAGAGCAGGTAGATGACTGTCAGTACTTCGTTCAGGCGCTCGGGCGAGCTCGTCGTCGCGCGGGATCCGGTACGGGATGCCGGCGTCGGTGATCTTGCGCTTCGCCCGCGTGATCCGCTGCGCGACGGCGGACTCCGACGCGAGGAGCGCGGCCGCGATCTGAGCAGTCGTCAGACCGCACACCACCCGGAGCGTCAGCGCCACCTGAGCCTCGCGCGCCAACGCCGGGTGGCAGCAGGTGAAGATCAGTCGCAGCCGATCATCCACCGGCGCCTGCTCCGACGGTTGCAGGAGCGCGAGTTTCGAGCGGTAGTTCTGCTGCCGACGCAGTACGTCGAGACCGCGGCGCTTCGCGACCGTGAACAGCCACGCGTCCGGTCGCTCCGGAATCCCTTCGACCGGCCAGCGCTTCAGCGCGATCTCGACCGCGTCCTGCACCAGATCCTCGGCCGCGGAGAAGTCCCCGAGCAGCGACACCAACGCCCCGGCCAACCGCCCCGCGTGATCACGCACCACGCGGGCCAACTCTTCGTCGGTACTCACATCTCGGCGACCGGGCGGATCTCGATCACCGGGCAGGCCGGCCAGGTCTTCACCATCCGTAGTGCCTCGTCGAGGTCCTCGACCTCGATCTCGGTGAATCCGGACACGACCTCCTTGCCCTCGATGAACGGGCCGTCGGTGGTCAGCTGTCCGCTGTCCAGCCGGACCGTCGTCGCGGTCTCCCGGCCCTGCAGCTTGTTCCCCCGGTTGGTGATCTTGTCCGCGTGGTCGTCGAACCACTGGTACACCCGCCGGTACGCCTCCTCCTTCTCGGCCGGTCCCAGCGCCGCGAACTCGGTCGCGAACTCCTCGGTCTCGATGAACATCAGCACGTACTTCACCCGCGTACCTCCTTGATGACAGTCTCGCTCAGGAGACGATCAGCCCGGGCCACGATCCGACAGTCTGCGATGGTGGGTTCATGAGACGTCCGTTGTTCGCCCGGATGTACACGCGGGTGCGGCCCGCCATGGACGAGCAGGGAGCGACCGATCATCGGCGCCGGCTGCTCGCCGGCGCGCAGGGCCGGGTGGTCGAGGTGGGAGCGGGCGACGGCGGCAACTTCGCCCACTACCCCGCCGAAGTGGTCAGCGTCCTCGCCGTCGAACCCGAGCCCTACCTCCGCGCCCAGGCCCAGCGCCAAGCCGCCGCTGCCCCGGTCCCCGTCGAGGTCGTCGAAGGTACGGCGGACCGCCTGCCGGCACCTGATGCGTCAGCCGACGCCGTCGTGGTCTCACTCGTACTCTGCTCGGTCCCCGACCAGGCCAAAGCCCTGGCCGAGGTACGACGAGTACTGCGACCCGGCGGCGAACTCAGGTTCTACGAGCACGTCGCCGCCTCCCCCGACCGCACCCTGGCAACCGTCCAGCGCATCTCGGACGCAACCCTCTGGCCGCTGTTCGCCGGCGGCTGCCACACCCACCGCGACACCGCCGCCGCGATCACCGCGGCCGGTTTCGAGATCGAAGAACTCGACCAGTTCGAGTTCCCGGCCGACCACAAGAACCCGGCCAGCCCGCACATCCTCGGCCGCGCCCGGCTCAGGGCATGAGGTCCATGGCCGCGGTGCCGTTCTGGAAGTTCGTCGGGACGGAGACCTGGTCGTGCACGATCAGCCACTGCCCGTCGATCTTCTGCCAGGCGGCGGTCCAGCGCAGCCAGTAGTCGATCTTGCCGCCCAGCTTCATCACGGCGTTCATGTGGTTCAGCGAGTACACGACCGCGAGATCGCCGTCGACGAGGACGGTCAGGTCGCGGACCTCGTACTCCAGCGGCAGCTCGAACGCCTCGAAAACGAGCTCCCAGTTCTCCCATTTCGTCTCGGCGCCGAGATGCCGCAGCGGCGGCTGGATGTCGAACGAGACGATGTTCGGGGCGAAGATCGTCCTGACGGCGGCCCGATCGCCCGTCCGGATAGCGTCGAGCAGGACTTCGATACGTTCCCGGATGTCGACTTCGGATACAGCGTTCTGTGTGGTCATGATCAGTACGACGAGACATCGGCACGAACTGTCAGACCTCACACTTCGCAGCGGCTGTTCCGTCGTACCAGGTATGAACGAGGAGAGGACCGACATGAGCGACCCGGGCCTGAGCGCGATCATGAGCGAGCGGCGGCAGCTGATCAATCTCGCGTACCGGCTGCTGGGGTCGCTGGCCGACGCGGAGGACGTGGTCCAGGAGACGTACGCGCGCTGGTACGCGATGACGCCGGACGAGCAGCAGGCGATCGACAACCCGGCGGCGTGGCTGACCAAGGTCGCGAGCCGGATCTGCCTCGACCTGCTGCGGTCCGCCCGCGCCCGGCGGGAGCGGTACGTCGGTGAGTGGATCCCCGAGCCGCTACCCGAAACCACCGAGTGGCACACCGGATCCACCGACCCGGCCGACCCTGCCGATCGGGTGACGCTGGACGAGTCGGTGAACATGGCGTTCCTCGTCGTACTCGACGCGATGACGCCGGCCGAGCGGGTGGCGTTCATCCTGCACGACGTGTTCCGGTACCCGTTCCCGGAGGTCGCCGAGATCGTCGGCCGGACGCCGGCGGCGTGCCGTCAGCTGGCCTCGTCGGCCCGGCGCCGGATCCGGGACGCCGAGCACCCGGCGGCGCCGTCGGCACGGCGAGCGGAACTGGTGCGGGAGTTCAAGGCGGCCTGGGAGGCGACCGACATCGCCGCGCTCGTCAACCTGCTCGATCCCGAGGTCACCGCGGTCGCCGACGGCGGCGGCATCGTGCGGGCCTCGCTCGCGCCGGTGCACGGTGGCATCGACGTCGCGCAGTACTTCGCCGATCTCCCGGTGTTCAACCTCGGCCGCACGCTCATCGAGCGCATGGTCAACGGTCAGCCCGGGCTGGTGATCGAGTTCGAAGGCGACGTCGAGACCGTGATCGCGTTCGACGTGGACGGCGATCACATCACGAACATCTGGGCGATCAGGAACCCGGAGAAGCTGCAGCCCTGGAAGAGCTGACCAGCGTCGTCACGGTCTCCTGGGCGCAGGCCTTGTTCACGCCGATCCCGCCGCGAGCGCCGCGTTTGATCCAGCCCGCCACGTAGTGACCGGGCCGGCCGACGACGGCGCCGCGGACGTTCGGGACGATCCCGCGGTCCGCGTCGAACGGCAGCCCGTCGATCGCCTGCCCCTCGAACCCGATCGCGGTGAACAGGTTGCCCGCCGCAATCGTCTCGCCGGAGTCGAGAGTCAGCCCTTCGGACGTCCAGCTCGTCGGCCGCGCGTGGTACCGGAGCTCGACGCGATCGCCCACCGCGGCCAGCAGCTCCTGCAACGCGGACTCGGTGTACGCGGCCTCGTCCGGTCCCCGCCGGCCCAGCAGCACGACCTCCTTGACACCGCTCGCCGCCAGCGTCCGCCGGACGTCCGGCGACACATCCATCCGGCGAAGCTGCTCCTCGTCGCTCAGCAACAGGCGCGCGACGTCCAGAGCGACGTTTCCGTTGCCGACGACAACCGCCCGCGGTCCGGTCAGTTGGACGGGCAGGGTCGCGCCCGGTCGACCGTTGTACCAGGCAACGAAGTCCTCGGCGGTGCAGGCCGCATCCTCGCCGGCGATCCCGAGACGCCGACTCCGGCGAGCGCCGACAGCATGAATCACCGCGTCATATCCGTCGCTGTCGGTCAGCAGTTTCGCGGCGTCTGTGCCAGGACGCCATCGCACCCGAGGATGCCCGACGATCCGCTCGAACGTGTCGACGATCTGCTTCGTCCGCGGATGATCCGGCGCGACCCCGAACCGGACGAGACCGCCGACCTGTTCCAGCCGGTCGACCAAAGTCACCTCGGCCGTTGTCCGCAGCAACAACTCGCGCGTCGCATACATCCCGGCCGGCCCGGCGCCGACGACCAGCACCCGGTGCGGCCCGTCGCCCCAGACCTGGTACGACGGCGGCTCCCAGGTATCCAGGTCCGTCGCCTCGAGCGGCTCCTGTTCAACGAAGTACGCCGCGTTCCGCTCGACGTCCTCAGGCGCCGCCTGGTCGGCCGGTTGCGCCGCGTCGACCGGACAGATGTCGGCGCACGCCCCGCAGTCGATACAGGTCCGCGGATCGATGAACAGACTCACCCCGGCGCCGAACCCGGGCTCGCCGGGCGACGGGTGGATGCTGTTCATCGGGCAGACCGCGACGCAGCTCGCGTCCGAGCAGCACTCCCCCGAGATCACGTAACTCATCAAGCACCCGTGCTCACAGCAGGCCGGTCCGCCGATACACCCGGGCCGCCGCGGGCGTCAGCAGCCCGACCGACCCGAGGAAGTCCATCAGGTTCGCGCAGCTCGTCCGCAGCAACGACCGGTGGTGCTCGTTGCGCCGCGCCTCGCGTACGGCGCGCTCGGCGTCCAGCCCGACGTTCGCGTAGACCTCGCGGCTCACCATGCTCGACACGATCATGTCGGCGGCGATCGCGATCACCAGCGCACTCACCCAGCGCCGCCCGCGCCCCGCGCCGGCCAGCCGCTCGCGGGTCTCCTCGCGCGCGAACACCATGTGCCGCGACTCCTCCACCACGTGGATGTGGTTCACGGTCCTCACCAGCGGCTCGACGCGGCGGTCCCGCATCCAGTCGCGCTGCATGACGTCCAGCACCTCTTCGGCCACCAGAATCGCGGCGTACGCCGCCTCGCCGGTCGCGACCGTCTTGAACATCCGGCCGAGTTCGCGCGCGAGCAGCCGCGGGCGGTACGCCGGCTCGACCATCCGCTCGGTCGCACGGGCGAACATGATCGAGTGCCGGCACTCGTCGGCGATCTCGGTCAGCGCCCACTGGAACTCGGCGCTCCGCGGCGGCTTGTCGTACACGTCGCGCAGGATCATCTGCTGCAGGATCAGCTCGAACCAGATCCCGGTCGTCGCCACCGACGCGGACTCGTGCCGGGTCAGCTCCCGCTGCTGCGCCTCGGTCAGCTCGTCCCAGTACGGCATCCCGTAGAGCGTGCTCCACTCCGGCGACATCCCGTACCCGTCGCCGACCGGCGCGTCCCAGTCGATCTCCGTCTCCGGGTCCCGGGTCAACCGGCCCGCCGACCCCAGCAACCGCTCAGCGGTCTCGTCCATCGGGCACACCTCCGAGTCGATACGACATCGTCTATGTAACATAACCGATGGTTCAAATCCTGTCGAGCAGGCTCTGCACTAGATTCCTGCCTGTGACGAGGATGTGGCCGCTCTACGCGGCGGGTTTCACGACCGCGTTCGGCGCGCATGCGGTGGCGGCGAACCTCGGCGGATCCTCTGCCGACGCCGTCACCTCGCTCCTCACCCTCGGCCTCCTCCTTGCCCTGTACGACGGCGCGGAGGTGCTGCTGAAACCGGTGTTCGGCACGATCGCGGACCGCATCGGCGCCCGCCCGATGCTGCTGTTCGGTCTTGTCGGCTTCGCGGTTGCCTCAGGCACCTACGTGCTCGTGGACCGGCCCGGGTGGCTGTGGGTCGCGCGCCTCGGTCAGGGCGCGGCGGCTTCGGCCTTCTCCCCCGCCGCCTCGGCGTTGGTCGCCCGATTGAACCCGTCGGCGAAGCACGGGCGGGCCTTCGGTAGCTACGGGTTCTACAAGAGCCTCGGGTACACGGCCGGGCCGTTGCTCGGCGGTGGGCTGGTGTGGCTCGGCGGGTTCCGCCTGCTGTTCGGCGTGATGACGGTTCTTGCAGCGGGCGTTGCCGTCTGGGCATTCATCGCCGTACCAGCGGTGCCGCCGTTGCCGCGCACGCGGCAGACCGTGCTGGATCTCGCACGGCGGATCACCGACCCGGCGTTCCTTCGTCCGACTGCGGCGCTTGCGGCCGCGACGGCGGCGTTGTCGGTCGGCGTCGGATTCCTGCCGGTCACCGGCGCGACGGACGGTCTCGGCACGATCGCGACCGGCGCCGCGGTATCACTGCTCGCGGCGACGGCGGCGGTCGTGCAACCACTCACTGGACGTGCACTCGACGCCGGCAAGCTGACGACGCGCACCGGCATCGCACTCGGGTTGGGTCTGGCAGCCGTCGGCTTCGTCTGCGCCGCGCTGCCTGGCGTGGCGTTCCTGCTGATCGCGTGCGCGTTGATCGGTGCGGGCACGGGGGTGATCACACCGCTCGGGTTCGCGGCGCTGGCTGCGAGCACGCCGCCCGAGCGACTCGGTCAGACCATGGGTACCGCGGAGCTCGGACGCGAGCTCGGCGACGCGGGCGGTCCGCTGCTCGTCGCCACGATCGCGACAGTCGCCGTACTCGATGCGGGCTATCTCGCCCTCGCCGTACTCCTCGCGCTGGGGCTGCTTATGCTCCGCCCGGTACGAAACTGAACAGGCTCTGCCCTGTCACCAGCGGTTCCGGTACGCCGGTGAAGCGGTGCGCGCCGACGCCGAAATCGGCCTCCGGATCGGATACCCACACCCGCTCGAAGCCGCGCGCCTCGAACCAGTCGCAGACCGTCGGCACCAGGTCCGGCTCGTCGCGATGACGGGTCCAGATCACCGTCGCGCCGGTACGGCAGAGCTGCGGGCTCGCCGCGATCGTGCGCTCGATGTCGGCCGGCGTGATGTTGCCGAAGATCCCGCACAGCAGCACCAGCTCGGCCGGCACCATGCCGACGTACTGATCGGTCAGCGAAGCGTCGCCCGTGATCACCTCGACCTGCTCGAGACCGCTCGCCCGCTCCCGGGCAAACGCCGACAACTCAGGATCGAGCTCGACGAGCCGCGCCTGTACGTCGGCCCGCCGCGGATGATCCACCAGTACGTCGATGAGATCGCGGCCCTGCCCCGCGCAGAGGCTGATCGCCGGCACCGGACCGGCCGGGGCCCGATCGAGCGCCGCGCGTACCTGCTCCTGCACCGCCTCCAACCGCCGCGACAGCGCAGATTCAGGATCCTCGTACTTCGTGTGCCACGCCTGCCAATCCATGTCAGGAGACATTAGAGATGCTCCGGTCCATCAGATCGAAAGCGTGGTTCACCAACGCCAACGCGCGGTCCCGCACCTCGTCGTCCCCGACACCGTCCTGCGTCCACTGCTCCACCTTCCGGAGCACGAGCGGATGGACACTGAACACCTGATGCGCCAGCACCTGACCGGTCAGTTCACCCACCTCGGACGCCAATGCGGTAGCGACCGCGTCCTCGTGCACGGCCCACATCTGCTGACCACGCGCCTGCAACAACGCACTTCCGGCCAGCACCCGGCGGAAGTGCGCCGTCGGGCCGCTCGGATGATCCTCGAACCGGCCCAGCGACCGTCGGCGCAACCCGGCGAGCAGGCTCTCACCCGGCTGCCGGTCGGCCACGGCCTGCAACCAGCTCTGCTCGATCTCCTCCGACCGGTCGAAGAACAGATCCTCCTTGGCCGGGAAGTAGTTGAAGACGGTCTTCACGGACACGTCCGCGGCAGCCGCGACCTCGGCGACCGTGGTCCGGTCGAAGCCGCGGTCGGCGAACAAGCGCAACGCCACATCCGAGATCCGGATCCGGGTCTCGCGCTTCTTCCGCTCCCGCAGACCGGGTTCGGCCATTGCTCCACCTCCTCGCAGGATCAGCTTACATCGAGATGTATGTTTATAGTGGACTGTAAATATCGCTCTGACTGTAGGAGAACATCATGACCCGGACATCGGTGCTGATCGTGGGAGGCGGGCTCGTGGGCCTGTCGGCAGCGCTGTTTCTGCAGTACCACGGCGTGGACTTCGTGCTCGTGGAACGCCGTACCGGTGCGTCCGTGCTGCCGCGGTCGCGCGGCGTGCACACCCGGACCGTCGAGCTGTACCGGCAGATCGGCATCGAAGAACGCGTCCAAGAGGCTGCTGCCACCGCGTTGAAGGCCGGTGCGTTCGGCGGTGCCCGCCACGGCCGGAATCTGATCGAGGCCGAGGGTCTGGACCTGAGCGCCCTGCACCGGAACGGGATCGGCGGCGACCCGAGCCCGTCGGCGTTCTGCTTCTGCCCGCAGGTCCTGCTCGAACCGGTGCTCGCCGACCTCGCCCGCGAGCGTGGCGGCGACCTGCGCTTCGGCACCGAACTGACGGCGTTCACGACCGGCTCCGACACCGTGACCGCGGCGATCGGCGGCGAGCAGATCGAGGCGGACTACCTGATCGCCGCCGACGGCGCGGGCAGCCCGGTGCGGACCGAGCTCGGCATCGGCGGCTGGACGCTGCCGCCGACCCACCGGTACCTGAACGTCTTCGTGCACGCCGACCTGACCGCCGTCGTCGAGGGCCGCACGTTCAGCCAGTGCGAGATCGCCAACGACGAGGTCCGCGGGATCGTCCTCGCGAAGAACAACACCGACGAGTGGTCCTTCCACCTCGAGTACGACGACACTCCCCCGGACAACCCGCTCGAGCTCATCCACGCGGCGATCGGCCGGGACGACATCGCGATCGACGTACTGGCGTCAAGCACCTGGGACACCCGGGTCCAGGTCGCCGACGAGTACCGCCGCGGCCGTGTCTTCCTCGCCGGCGATGCCGCGCATCAGCACGCGCCGTGGGGCGGGTACGGCGCCAACACCGGTATTGCCGACGTCCACAACCTGGCCTGGAAGCTCGCAATGGTGCTGGATGGGCGTGCGGCGCCGGAACTGCTGGACACCTACGAGCCGGAGCGGCGGCCGCGCGCAGTGCTCGCCGCGCAGCAGGCACGGCTGCGGACCGACTTCTTCGCCCGCTACGGCATCGAGACCGACAGCAACGCCGCTGAGGTGGCCGAACAGATCGACATCGGCGCGATCATGACGCGCTACAACTACACCGACGACGGGTACGTCGACGTACTGAGCGGTCAGGTGGGCACGCGGCTGCCGCACGTGGAGCTGTCCACCGGGCAGTCGACCCTCGACCTGTGCGGGCCAGGGTTCGTCGTGCTGGCTGGGCCGGACGCGCCGGACTTCGGTGCCACGGTCCCGGTGCACCGGATCGGCCAGGACACCGATTGGACCAAGCAGACCGGCCTGTCCTCGGACGGTGCCTTGTTGGTGCGGCCCGACCAGCATGTCGCCGCGCGCTCGGACACCGGTCTCACGCCAGCGACCCTGACCACGTTCCTGCCCTGACCGTGCGATCTGTAATCTCACGGTGACGGAGAGGCAGGAACTTCCGGGGGCGATGGATAGTTGTCCTTCAGGAGCCTGCGCGCGATCAGAGGAGAGTCATGGCACGGCGTGTCGAACAGAAGGCTGCGGCCCGCGAGCGGATCGCGGCGCAGCTGGCCGCCCAGCAACAGGCGGAACGGCGGCGGCGCCTGCTGCTCGCGGTCGGCGCGGTTGTCCTGGTCGTGGTGATCGTCGGCGGCCTGGTGGCGGTCCGGCTGGTCGGCGGCGGCAAGAAGACCGCGACCGGTCCGAGCGGCGCGGCCGACGCGGGCCTCGTCACGACACTCTCCTCGATCCCGGACTCGACGTTCGCCGCGGTCGGCACCAGCGAGGTCAAGGCCGCTCCGTCCGCGATCACCGCGCCGGCGCTGACCGCGGGCGGCAAGCCGAAGGTGCTCTACATCGGCGCCGAGTTCTGCCCGTACTGCGCCGCGGAGCGCTGGCCGGTCACGGTCGCGCTGTCCCGGTTCGGCACGTTCAGCAACCTCGGTACGACGCACTCCGCATCCGAGGACGTGTTCCCGAACACGCCGACGCTGTCCTTCCACGGAGCGACGTACACGAGCCAATATCTGGCGTTCACGGGCGTCGAGACGACCACGAACGAGATGGTCGGGAACGGGTACAAGCCGCTCGACACGCCGGCGGCCGAGGACCAGAAGACGTTCGACACGTACAACAAGCCGCCGTACGTCGACAGCGACGGCTCGATCCCGTTCATCGATCTCGGCGGCAAGTACGTCGGGTCCGGGGCGACGTACAGCCCGGATCTGCTGGCCGGTAAGACGCAGACCGAGATCGCGGACGCGCTGAAGGACCCGTCGAGCCCGATCGCGAAGGCGGTCGACGGTTCCGCGAACGTGTACACCGCAGCGATCTGCAAGCTGACGAACAACCAGCCCGCGAAGGTTTGCTCGACCGACGCGGTCACCGCGGCGGCGTCGAAGCTCGGCGCGGCGAAGGGCTGAGCGTGACCGAGACTGCACATCGCCCGTCCCGGACCTCGTTGGGCTGGCTCCCCTGGGCCACGTTGGTGGTGTCGGTGGCCGGCCTCGCCGTGGCGGCGTACCTCACCTATGAGCACTTCACCGCCGGCACCACGCTCGCCTGCCCGGACACCGGCGTGGTCAACTGCGCCAAGGTGACGAGCAGTCAGTACTCGAAGGTCTTCGGGATCCCGGTCGCACTGCTCGGCCTCGCGTTCTTCGTCGGCATGACCGCGCTGTCGGTGCCGCCGATGTGGCGTACGTCGTCCCCGTGGCCGAGCCGCCTGCGGCTGGTCGGCGTACTGACCGGGGTCGTGTTCGTCTGCTACCTGATCTGGGCCGAACTGTTCCAGATCAACGCGATCTGCCTGTGGTGCACCGTCGTCCACGCGCTGACGCTCGTTCTGTTCGCCCTGGTCATCATCCGCTTGGCCCTGGTCCCGCCCGCATCATGAAATAGCGTCTCAACGGGTACCGGGCCCATATGCGATGGCTGCGACTCCGTGGGCTGCTGCTGGCCAACCTGGTGCTGTTCTTCGGCTTCCTGGTCGGGCTGGCGTTCGTCGGCCACGCCCAGGACAACTCCGAGCTCGCCGATCACGGCCAGGCGCCGCAGACCTTCGGGCAGTACGTCAGCTCGTCGTCGTTCGGCGAGACGGTGTTCGAGAACTGGGAGTCCGAGTTCCTGCAGATGTTCATGTACGTGCTGCTGACGGCGTACCTGGTGCAGAAGGGCTCTGCCGAGTCGCGGCCCATCGACGAGCCGGCGCCGCAGGACGAGGATCCCCGCGACCACCGCACCGACCGGAACGCGCCCTGGCCGGTGCGGCACGGTTCCGAGCTGATTCTCAAGCTGTACGAGAACTCGCTGGCGATCGCGTTCGGGCTGGTGTTCCTGCTGTCGCTCTGGTTGCACGCGGCAACCGGCGCGGCGACGTACAGCAAGGACGAGGCGCTGCACGGTGGCGCCGCGGTGACGACGTGGCAGTACCTCGGGACCTCGCAGTTCTGGTACGAGTCGCTGCAGAACTGGCAGAGTGAGTTCCTGGCCGTCGCGGCGATCATCGGCGGGTCGATCTACCTCCGGCAACGGCGCTCGGCGCAGTCCAAGCCTGTCCACGCGCCGCACTCCGAAACGGGTGGCTGATGAGCAAACATCCCGGAGCCGAGAAGTGGGTGCCGCAGAAGGGCGGCATGCGGAAGGTACGCGCGGAGCTCGGTAGCTGCCGTGGTTGTGACCTGTGGGAGGACGCCGAGCGGGCCGTGGCAGGTGAGGGGCCGGTGCGGGCGCGGATGATGCTCGTCGGCGAGACGCCCGGGGACCACGAGGACAAGGAAGGGCATGTCTTCGTCGGGCCGGCCGGGCATCTGCTCGACAAGGCGCTGGCCGAGGCGGGGATCAAGCGGTCGGACGTGTACCTGACCAATGCCGTGAAGCACTTCCGGTTCGAGCTGCGGGGGAAGCGGCGGATCCACAAGACGCCGGCGGCGAGTCAGATCACCGCTTGCCATCCGTGGCTGGCGCGGGAGCTTGAGATCGTGAAGCCGTCGCTGGTGGTCGTGATGGGGTCGGTCGCGGCGAAGGCTCTCCTCGGCTCTACGTTCCGCGTGACACAAGAGCGTGGCAAGCGGGTGGAGTTGCCGAGCGGCCTGCCTGCGGTGGCGACCGTGCATCCGTCGGCCGTGGTCCGGTCCGAGGAGTTCCGGCGCGACTTCGGGCTCTTCGTCGACGATCTTCGCGTCGCGGTCGAGCTGCTCGGTCAGGAGGCCGTGTAGTCGACCACCAGGACGGATGCCACGATCTGCCCGTCGGTCCGGGTCATCTGCTGGATCGGCATGCCCGGCAGGCTGGTCGCGAACCAGAAGATCTCGTCGGTCCCGCCGTCCCGCACGGTGTAGCGCAAGCAGTCCAGCACGCCGATCTCGGTCTCGATCCGCTCCGGCTCGATCGTCGTGTCGCCGGCTGCGAACGAGGCGTGCCGCTGCAGGTCGACCCAGGTCGCCTTCATCACCTGCGGCTCGCCGAGCGGAGTGCCGTCGAGCGACCGCCGCGAACGTTCCAGCGTGGCACCGGCCTCGTCGCACTCGACGTACGTGCTGATCAGCAGGAACGGCTCCGCACCGACCGATTCGACGCGGCGCGTGATGGACTTCCCCACCCTCGTCGCGTTCCGGATCTCGGCGGCGGTGAACGGCGTCGGAGCGTGCCCGGCCTCCAGCACATGCGAATCCGCTGCCATCCGGCCTCCCAAGCTAGGACTCGATGCCACTGTAGAGGTCGGCCGCGTCGCTGTCGCGGTCGAGCTACCCGGCTGACCAGCGCCAGTTCCGGACCTCCGGCAGGTCCTCGCCGTACCGGGTGACGTAGGCATGATGACGGGTGCGTTGGTCGGCGAAGTACTGCCGCGTCGACACCGCCCGGGACTGCAGCGACGGCACCCGGTCGATGACGTCCATCGCCAGGTGGTAGCGGTCCAGGTTGTTGCGGACGACCATGTCGAACGGCGTGGTCGTCGTACCCTCCTCGATGTAGCCGCGGACGTGCAGGTTGGCGTGACCGTGCCGCCGGTAGGTGAGGCGGTGGATCAGCCACGGGTAGCCGTGGTACGCGAAGATCACCGGCTTGTCGGTCGTGAACAGCGCGTCGTACTCCGCGTCCGGCAGGCCGTGCGGATGCTCGGTGGCGTCCTGCAGCCGCATCAGGTCGACGATGTTCACGACCCGGATCCGCAGCTCGGGCAGGTGCTCACGGAGCAGGTCGACCGCGGCGAGCGTCTCCATCGTCGGTACGTCGCCCGCGCAGGCCATCACCACCTCGGGATCGCCCTCGTCGTTGCTCGCGAAGTCCCAGACTCCGGCGCCACGGGCGCAGTGCACCGCCGCTTCGTCCCAGTCGAGCCAGTTGGGCTGCGGCTGCTTGCCGGCCACAACGACGTTGATGTAGTTCCGGGTCCGCAGGCAGTGGTCCATCGTGGACAGCAGCGTGTTCGTGTCCGGCGGCAGGTAGACCCGGACGACCTCGGCCTTCTTGTTCACCACATGGTCGATGAACCCCGGGTCCTGATGCGAGAACCCGTTGTGGTCCTGCCGCCAGACGTGCGACGTGAGCAGGTAGTTCAGCGACGGGACCGGACGCCGCCACTCGAGGCGGTTGATCGTCTTCAGCCACTTCGCGTGCTGGTTCACCATCGAGTCGACGATGTGGACGAACGCCTCGTACGACGAGAACAGACCGTGCCGCCCGGTGAGCAGGTACCCCTCCAACCAGCCCTGGCACGTGTGCTCGCTGAGGATCTCCAGCACCCGTCCGTCCGGTGCGAGGTGGTTGTCGGTGTCCCGGCGCTCGGCGAGCCACCGCTTCCCGGTCTCCTCGTAGACCGCGCTCAACCGGTTCGACTCGGTCTCGTCCGGCCCGAACAGCCGCAGGTTGTCCGGGTTCCGCCGGAAGGCGTCCCGGAGGAACGCGCCGAAGACCTTCGTCGGCTCCCCGTCCTCGGCACCGGGCGCCTTCACCGGTACGGCGTACTCCTCGACCGGAGGCAGCTCGAGGTCCCGGCTCAGCACGCCGCCGTTCGCGTGCGGGCTCGACCCCATCCGCCGCTCCGCACCCGGAGCGAGCTCGAGGAGCTCCGGAACGGGGCGGCCCTGGTCGTCGAACAATTCCTCGGGCCGATAGCTGCGGAGCCAGTACTCCAGTTGGCGCAGATGGTCCTCGTTCGTGCGGACGCCGGACAGCGGCACCTGATGGGACCGCCACGTGTCCTCGACCTGCTCGCCGTCGACCGTTCGCGGGCCCGTCCAGCCCTTCGGCGTACGCAACACGATCATCGGCCAGGCGGCACGCGCCGGTGCTTCGTCCGCGGACCGTGCCTCGCGCTGGATCTCGTCGATCCGGTCCAGGCACCGGTCCAGCGTGGCAGCCATCGCCTGGTGAACCTCGGCCGGCTCGGAGCCCTCGACCAGGTACGGCTCGTACCCGTAGCCCCGCATCAGCGCGGTCAGCTCCTCGTCACCGATCCTCGCCAGCAGCGCCGGGTTGGCGATCTTGTAGCCGTTCAGGTGCAGGATCGGCAGTACGGCGCCGTCGCGCGCCGGGTTCAGGAACTTGTTCGAGTGCCACGACGCCGCGAGCGGGCCGGTCTCGGCCTCACCGTCGCCGACGACACAGGCCACGACCAGATCCGGGTTGTCGGCGGCCGCGCCGTACGCGTGACTGAGCGAATAGCCCAGCTCGCCGCCCTCGTTGATCGACCCCGGCACGTCCGCCGCCACGTGACTCGGCACACCTCCCGGGAAGGAGAACTGCCTGAACAGCCGCCCCATCCCGGCCTCGTCCCGCGTCGTGTTCGGGTACGCCGCAGTCCAGCTCCCCTCCAGCCACGTGTTCGCCACCAAGGCCGGCCCGCCGTGTCCGGGACCGGTGACGAACAACATCTCCCGGTCCCGCTGCCTGATCGCCCGGTTCAGGTGGGTGTAGATCAGGTTCAGCCCGGGCGTCGTACCCCAGTGGCCGAGCAGCCGCGGCTTGATGTGCTCCGGTCGTAGCGACTCCCGCAGGAGCGGATTCGCGAGCAGATAGATCTGGCCGACGGACAGGTAGTTGGCCGCCCGCCAGTAGGCGTCGATCCCCCGCAACTCGTCGTCACGCAGTGCCTGGGCCTCGATCTGCTCCACGGTTTCGCCCCTCGAAGTTCGCCGGAATTCTTCGTGTTCCGGGCTGGTACCCGGTGCCGGTCTGCAACATTCGGGAGAGTGCGGGTAGCATGGGATCTCGATCGCGCACACAGGAGCGGTGCATTCTGAGCCGTGTTCCTGGGGGACCTTCTGGACGGCCCTCTGCACGTCAGTGGGCATGTCACGGGGCCGCGCCTCGTCGGCGGGTCGGTCCTCGCGTGGTCCGGTATTCCGTCACGGCTCCGCCGTGGCACGACACAGGAGGAAATGTTGGCCCGACGAGGTCAGCGCCAGCCCGGCGCTACCCGTTCCGCTCCCCGTCGCCGGCGTCGCGTCCGTGACGGCGAGTCCGACGGTCTGATCCAGGTCCTTGCCCAGGCAGTGCGCGAGGTCGAGGCCGCGGTGACCCGTGGCGCGATCAAGGCTTCGACCCGGACGAAGTTCCAGATCGTCGCGCTGCTGGTCCGCGAGGAGCGGTCCCGGGTGAACGGCGCCGAGTCCGCGACCGAGGCGTATCGCACCGAGCAACTCCGGCGGCTCGACGGGATCGCGACGATCCTGGCGAAGACCGCGGCGCTGGAGCCCTCGCTGCTCGTCCTGCTGGCCGAGGACGCGGTGATCTCCGAGGCAGCGGCCGCACTCAAGCGGCAGATGCTGGAGGACGCCGGGATGGAGGCGCCCGAGGAGCCGGAGCCGGAGCAACCGACCGCTCCCCCGGAGACGCAGGCCCGGCGGGTGGTGCCGCAGGCGGTCGTGTCCCGGCAGCTCGCCAACCCGTTCCTCCCGCCCGACTTCTCCAACGCCCCGTCCCGCGCGGCCAAGCCGAGCCGGCTGGGTGGCTGGGAGCTGATCGGGCCGCTCCTGCGCTCCTTCGAGTACGCCGCGGCCTCGGCGACCATGCACCTGCCCGACCCGACGGCGCTCCGGCTCTCCGGCGGCATCGACGCGCTCCGCCTCCGCGGCCTCGAACTGATGCCGCACCAGGCCGGCCTGATCGAAGCCGCGGCCGAGGGCCACCGGACGTTCCTGCTCGCCGACGAGCCCGGTCTGGGCAAGACCGCCCAGGCGCTGCTCGCCGCGCAGGCCGCCGAGGCCTATCCGCTGCTGGCCGTCGTGCCGAACGTCGTGAAGACGAACTGGGCCCGCGAGGTCGGCCTGTGGACACCCCGCCGTACGCCGACCGTGATCCACGGCGACGGCGACACGATCGACGGTTTCGCGGACATCGTGGTGGTGAACTACGAGATCCTCGACCGGCACGTCGGCTGGCTCGGCGACCTCGGGTTCCGCGGCATGGTCGTCGACGAGGCGCATTTCATCAAGAACAAGAAGTCGCAGCGGTCCCGGAACGTGCTCGACCTGGCCAACCGGATCCGCAGCCGGACCGCCCGGCCGCTGCTGATGGCCCTCACCGGCACACCGCTGATCAACTCGATCGAGGACTTCACCGCGATCTGGGAGTTCCTCGGCTGGATCGACGAGAAGGCACCGCGGTCCGAGCTGATGGAGAAGCTCGACGCGACCGACCTGACCCCGGCCGACCCCGGGTTCAACGCGGCCGCGCGGGCCAGCGTGATCGACATGGGCATCGTCCGGCGCCGTAAGGTCGACGTGGCCGCGGACATCCCGGCCCGCCGGATCGCCGACCTCCCGGTCGAGCTCGACGGCGCCGTCGGCCGCTCGATCCGGGCCGCGGAGCGGGAGCTCGCGGACCGTCTCGTCGAGCGGTACCGGACCGCCCTCGAGACCCGTCGACTGGGCATCGTCGTGGACGGCATCGACCACGACCTGGTCCGCCAGGTGGCCGGCTGGGAGCGGACCGAGATGGCCGCCAAGAAGACCGGCGACAACGTGTTCAGCCTGTTCCGCCGGATCGGTCAGGCGAAGGCGGGCCTGGCCGCCGACTACGCGGCGCAGCTCGCGCAGAACGTCGGCAAGGTCGTGTTCTTCGCCCGCCACATCGAGGTGATGGACACCGCCGAGGAGCTGTTCGCCGAGCGCGGCATCAAGTACTCGTCGATCCGCGGCGACCAGACCGCGCGCACCCGGCAGAAGAACATCGATGCCTTCGTCAACGACCCCGAGGTGTCGATCGCGGTCTGCTCGCTGCTGACCGCGGGCGTCGGCATCAACCTCCAGGTCTCGTCGAACGTCGTGCTCGCCGAGCTGTCGTGGACCAACGCCGAGCAGACCCAGGCCATCGACCGGGTGCACCGGATCGGGCAGGACGAGCCGGTCACCGCGTGGCGGATCATCGCCGCGCAGACCATCGACACCCGGGTGGCGGACCTGATCGATGCCAAGGCCGGCCTGGCCGCCAAGGCGCTCGACGGCTCCGACGAAGAGGTCGGCTCCTCGGCCGACTTCCAGCTGGAGGCCCTGGCCGCTCTGCTCACCAGGGCGCTGGAAGCCTCAGCCTGACAGCTCGCCCACCGGCAGTTCGACACCCAGTGTGTTGGCTGCCGGTGCGAGCGGGCAGGTCCATTCCGGGCTGTAGGCGCAGGACGGGTTGTACGCGAAGTTCAGGTCGACGACGAACTCTTGAAGGTCGCCGCCGAGGTCGGCGCCCTTCACGGTGTCGATCAGGTAGCGGCCACCGCCGTACGTCGACCTGCCGGCCAGCGCGTCCTTCACCGGGACGAACAGGCCACCGCCGTAGGACTCCAGCCACCACACGTCCAGGACCCCGACCGGCAACTGGAGTACGCCGACGCGCGAGAACGGGATCACGCCGTCGGTCGCGGACTGGAACTCCCAGCTGAACGGCTTCACGTCGGTCTCGATGGTCGCCTCGAAACGGAACTCCGGGCGGTACGGCGCGACGGGCGCACCGGCGTACGTCGCGCGCTGTTCCGGCGGGACGGGTGAGGCGGGGTGGTTCGTCAGCAGCTTGTTGCGGCGGGCTTGCCAATGGGCGTGGGCGGCGGCTGGATCTGGTTCGGCGCGGATGTCTCGGTAGAGGGCGAAGACCTGTCGGCGCCAGTCGGCGACGGCCAGCGCGGGTGCCCCGAAGTTCCCTAGGTTCACAGCGTCTCCTGTCAGCTCTTGAGCGCTTCGGCGGATTTCGCCCAGTTGTCGTGCAGGCGGTCGACGTACGACTGCGCCTGCGAGCCGGCCTTGCGGCCGCGGGCGAAGATCCGCATGTTGCCGCCGCCGGCGTTGTAGCCGAGGGCAAGCAACTCGTCCTTGGTGTAGAGATCGGCGCGTTTGCTCGGCAGCCGTTTCGCCAGGTCGTGCAGGTGCCAGGCGGCGGCCTCGATCGCCAGCGCGGGGTTGTCGGGCAGCTCGTCCCACTTCCGCTTCGCGAAGTCCCGGCCGCGTTTGGTCTCGTCGAACGCGGGCTTGTGCATGTTCGCGATCCCGAACGCCGGATCGGAATCCACTTCCGCCCACTGGCGCTCGAACTTCGGGTCGTGCGGCTTGTACGACTCGTTGTACAAGATTGCCATCAGCAACTGCGGGTTGATCCCGGCCTGTTTGGCGTACCGCCGGACGTCGGGCGCGAAATGCGCCGGATCGTAGTCGTCGTACCACGGCTTCGTGCTCTTCACGGTCGGCTTGGTGGTTGCCGTCGGTTTGGTGGCTGTTGGCTTCGGGTCTGTCTTGGTGGTGGTGTCCTTGTCGGAACAGGCCGCCCAGACGCCTACGAGCAGTACTCCGACCGCCACCCACGACCAGCGTTTCGCCACGCCACCACCGTAGTCAGTCCGGGCAACGCGCCGACCCGCGACACTTCCGGAAAGCGCTTGCTACGGTGGTGTGGTGATCTACGAGCTGAACCACGTCGGTGGCCGGGTACAGGATCTCGATGCGAGCTTGTCGTTCTACGGCGCGCTCGGGGCGGAGGTGGTCGACCGGTTGTTCATACCCGGTCCGCGCGTCAACCGGGTCCACATCCAGCTCGCGACGGGCCTGGTCGAACTGCTCCACCACGAGGAGCCCGACCCGCAGGCGACGTACGGGCTGAACCATGTCGGCTTCATGACCGACGACCTCGATGGCGACTACGCGCGACTGATGGACCTCGGGTACGCCGAACTCTCGTCGCCCCGCGTGGCCGGGAGCGGGCAGGGCCGGCTCGCGTTCCTGTCCGACCCGAACGGCGTCCGCGTCGAACTGCTCCAACGCTCGGAGGACTTCCGCGTCCCACCGATCACCACGGGTCCGGTGGTCGCCTTCACGCACGTCGCGGTCGCGGCCCCCGATCCCGAGGCCGCGGCCGAGTTCTACGGCACCCACCTCGGCATGGAACGCATCACCGACGACACGTTCCGCTTAGGCGCCGACACCCTCAAACTCGCACCCCCGCCCGCCGCCACCATCGCCCACCTCGCCTTCACCACGCAGTCCCCCACCACCGACACCCAGGACCCCGACGGCACCCCAGTCACCTTCCTTGCAGCCTGACCACCGGGCCACACGGGATAGGCAATGGTGAGTCGGGACCTGCTATTGCCTGTCCCCAGTCACCGGCGACTGTGCCCAGTGAAGCTCTAGCCTGGGGGCGTGTTCGACTACGACGGCGAGATGCGGTTCTTGCAGGGGCGGTTTCGGGCTGCTTGTGAGGTGCAGGCCGGGGATCGGGTGCTGGATGTCGGGTGTGGGGGTGGGCAGACGACGCGGGAGGCGGCCGCGGATGTCGGGCAGGGGCATGTGGTCGGGGTGGATGTGTCCGAGCGGATGCTCGAGCATGCGCGACGGCGTACGGCGGAGGAACACGTCAGCTATCTGCTCGCGGACGCGACGACCTACGACTTCGGGGCGGCGGCGTTCGACGTGTGCATCAGCCGGTTCGGGGTGATGTTCTTCGACGACCCGGTGGGCGCGTTCGGCAATCTGCGGCGGGCGTTGCGGCCGGGTGGCCGGCTCGTCGCGATGGTCTGGCAGCCGCGAGCGGAGAACGAATGGGCCCAGGTGATCCCGGCGACGATCGCCGGGGATGCGCCGGTGCGGGATGAGTCGCCGTTTTCTCTTGGGGATCCGGAGGTTGCGCAGGGCATTCTCGGGTCTGCGGGCTTTGGCGAGGTGACGTTTGCCGAGGTACGCGAACGGCTGTACTACGGTCCCGACGTCGAGACGGCGTACGAGAACGTCCTCCAGCTCCGCGAACCGCTAGCACTGCTAGCGGAACTCGCACCGGCCGACGCCGAGCGTGCGCGGGCCGACTTACGTGCGATGCTCGCGGCGCACGACACCGGAGACGGCGTGCTCTTCGACTCCGCAGCCTGGATCGTCACCGCGAAGTGACTGGCGTCACATTCCACGGATGTCTTATCCGCCGCGACCCGCACGACGCTCAGGCACAAGCACCACACACCACCTGATCAAGGAGCACCAGATGCGTTCCCTCATCACCACCGCGTTCATCTCCCTCGACGGCGTCGTGGACTCGCCCGGCGGCGAGGCGGGCTACCGCAACGCGGGCTGGACCTTCAAGGACGTCGCGTTCGAGGAGGCGGCGTACGCGCTCAAGGGCGAGGAGCAGGACAACGCCACCGCGCTGCTGCTCGGCCGGGTCAGCTACCAGGCGTTCTCGCCGGTCTGGCCGGGCATGACCGTGGAGTTCGCGGGCTACAACGCGATGCCGAAGTACGTCGTCTCGACCACCCTCAAGGACAGCGACCTGGTGTCGAACTGGGGCGAGACCACCATCCTCCGCTCCCTCGACGACGTCGCCGCGCTGAAGGAGACCGAGGGCGGCCCGATCATCATCAACGGCAGCGCCACCCTCAACCGCAACCTGTCCGACGCGGGCCTGATCGACCAGTACAACCTGCTCGTCTTCCCCGTCCTCCTCGGCGCCGGCAAGCGGCTCTTCAGCGACGCCGACCGCGACAAGCTCAACCTCAACCTGACCTCGAGCGAGTCCTACACCAACGGCATCCAGAAACTCGTGTACGCCGTCCAGCACTGAACCCAACCAGCTTTGTCGGAACGCTGTACTACGGTTCGCGCATGGGTGTACTGGGGACGCACGAGGACGAGCACTACATGCCTGAGGACGGGATTCTCGTCGTCCAGGATGTGCGCGCTGGGTCTTGGTACGAGGACCTGACCGCGAACGATGCGCATCCGGTCGGCACGCTCGGGCGGTCGGGACGCGGCTGGCTGTACGCAGCGGGCGGCGACGGGCCGTGCATCGTGCGCGTGCAACTGCGCGACGACCGCCCGGCCGACGATGACCAATGGAGCGACGTCTTCGAGGCTCCGTACCTGAGTCCGAGCGGATCCGTCAGTCTGACAGGACTCACGACCGGCCCCGGTGACGAGCATGTGCGGCTGGGCGAGCCCGGGATGTACCGCGTCCGCGCGGCTCACCGCCCGCTGCCGCCTGCGCCCGAACCTCCCCAGGACGAGGACGACCTCACACCGACCGACCTCTGGCAGCTGGACTTCTGGCCGGTCGAGGAACCCGCGGATCCACCGC
The DNA here is from genome assembly GCA_963822475.1 of uncultured Actinomycetota bacterium. Classification (GTDB taxonomy): domain Bacteria; phylum Actinomycetota; class Actinomycetes; order Propionibacteriales; family Kribbellaceae; genus Kribbella. Next base: position 8,861 of record CAWGHT010000001.1, on the reverse strand, counting down.
GTTGGCTCCGCCGCCACCGGTCCCCTGTGCGCACGGCGGATCCGGGATGGACGTCGGTGCTCGAGTACCACGAGATCGAGGTTGCGAACGTCGTCGAGTGGGCCGGACCTGCTGACGGCATGACTGTCGCCGACATCGACACCTGGGGCGCCGACCACCATCGCGGCCCGGACTGGCTCGATCAGTCGTTCCCCGTCAGCCATCCCCGTGAAGGCTGGCCGACCCTCGCCGAGATCGCCCGGCAGGTCCGCGTCCCCGAGCCGCAGGTCCGACGCGACCTCCTCCCCCTGTACGTCGCACTCCAGATCCTCACGTTCGACGGCACCAGGTACGTCGCCGTTGACGACAAGCCCGCGGCGAAGGACGTGCTGCGGCTACCAGCTGAGGTGGCCAGTTGGCTCGACGGGGCGCAGGCGGTGAAGCAATTCACGGCATACGCCGCGGATCTGGTGTCGGTCGTGTTCTGGGGCGGTAGTGAGCAGACGATCGCGTCCCTGGCCGAGCGCACCTTGGCCTCGGAGGACGATGTACGCAGGACTCTCCGGTACGCCGAGGAGCGCAAGCTGCTCGAGGTTCAGCAGCGAGGTGCGGATGAGGTTTCGTTGACCGTGTGTCCAGCGGCAAGGCCGAGGTAGCACCGTGAGCATCGACGTACGGCCGGCCAGTGTCTTTGAGGATGTGCGGGCGGTGCTTGGGCCGAAGGCGCCGACGTCCAATGTGTGCTTCTGCTTGAGCTATCGGATTCCGTCCAAGCTCAACAACTCGCTTCGTGGGCCGGAGCGTGGGGCGTACGTCGAGGGGCTTTGCCAGGCGACGCCTGCTCCCGGTGTGCTCGCGTACGACGGTGAGACGCCGGTCGGATGGGCCGCGGTCGCGCCGCGTGCGGAGACGACGTTCGCGCGGAACCGGAAGATCCCGCAGGTGGACGAGCTGCCGGTGTGGTCGCTGTGGTGCATCCGCGTCCGCCCGGGGCACCGCGGTCAGGGCATCTCGCACGCGCTGATCGCGGGCGCCGTCGAGTTCGCGCGTGAGAACGGGGCGCCGGTCGTCGAGGCCTATCCGCTCGACAACGGTGACAGCAAGGTCGATCTCACGATGGCGTACGCCGGGATCCGCAAGAACTTCGAGCACGCCGGGTTCACCAAGGCCGCCGACACGACGTCGACCCTCGCGGGCCATCCCCGCATCCTCATGCGTCTCGATCTCCGCTGAGCCAGCGCGCGGCCGCTTGGTACGTGTCGTCGGGCCTGCTGTTGAAGGCGATGGCCGCGTCGGGAGCGAGCTGCCGGGTCAGGTTGACGATCCGTTCGAACAGCTCGAGCTGATCCTCGTTCCTCCGGATCCCGCCACCGACCACAACGCACTCCCACGGCTGAGCTGCCAGGGCCGCGCTCACCACCGCCTCGATGTCGTCGCTGCCGTCCAGCCCGACGAGGCAGGTCTGTGCGCCGACGCCGTGTTCGGCGAAATCCGCCATCCCGATCTGGATCCCCGTCGCAACCGGCTCCGGGTCCCACGGCCCGGGAACGCGATACGGGTCGAGACCGATCACCAGCACCCGCGCGTTGCCGTCCATGCTCGCGACACTACTACTCGGCGTGGTCGGCTAGGTGAGGTCGAAGGACAGCAGCGTGATGCTGTGGGGTGGGAAGTCGTAGCTCGCGTCGGTCAGTTCGATGGTGCCTAGGTCGCGCAAGCTCACGGTGTCCGGGGCGCTCAGGCTGTTGGACGCGAGTACGTCGTCCGCGCTCAGTTCCTTCACCGCGGCCCGAGCCGGCAGAGCGTCTCGACTCGCGTCGAGGGTCAGGCCGGCGCGGATCGCGGTGTCGCGGTGGCGGTTGATGACGGCGATGCGGAGCGAGTGGCCGTCGGCGGTCTGGGTCGCGGAGACGTCCAGATCCGGGACGGTCGCCGGGTAGGTGCGGAACTCGCCGCGGTGGTCGCGCTCGTCGCCCTGCCGTACGGCGGTCAGCTTGCCGGGCGACCGTACGTCGGCGGCGAGCGCGATCGGGCCGAGGTGGTTCTGGTACAGATCCCAGACGTGGTACGTCGCCGCGCGCACGGCACCGCCCGGACGGGCAACGATCACGCCGTTCGCGTTCAGCAGGTTCACCGTGTTCGCCATCGCGACCGGGACCTCGCGACCGCCGGCGCGGTGCAGGGCGTGGAAGACGCCGGCGTAGAACAGCGCGTCGGCGAGCGTTCTCGGACTCCACCGGTTCACGCGGTGGGCGGGGTGCGTCACCAGGCCGTCGACCTCGCGGTCGACCGTCCCGCCGTCGTCGGACGGCTGCGGCTCCGGCCAGGTCGCGGGCTCGACGTGCCGGATGTTCCACTCGTCCAAGGAGAGCGCGAGAGCGCTGCCGTTCCGAGACGCGATTCCGCCGACCAGGTCCGAGTACTCGACGATCTGCTGCTCGAAGTAGAGCGACTGGGCGACGATCGCGTCGTACTCCGCCTCGCCGTCGATCAGCTGGGTCGTGGCGCCGTACAGGTGGAACGACAGGTAGTCGATCTGGTTGCCAACGGCACCTAGTACGGTCTCGGTCCAGCCGTCGCGGTCGTCGGTCTTGCCCGACCGCGACGTACTTGAGCGATGGGTCGACAGCCCGCATGAAACGGGCGTGCTCGGCCGCGTCGGCGGCATACTCGGCGGCGCTGCGATGGCCCATCTGCCAGTCGCCGTACACCTCGTTGCCCAGTCCCCAGTACTTCACGCCGTACGGCGCCGGATGGCCGTTGCGCGCTCGCCGCCGGGTGTACTCGGTGTCTCCGCCGTAGTTGGTGTACTCGACCCAGCGGACCGCCTCGTCGACATCGCGGCAGCTGTGCGCGAGGTACGGCTCGGTCCCGACCTCGGCGCACCAGGCGAGGAACTCGTCGGTGCCGAAGTGGTTGCTCTCCTCGGATCCCCAGGCCAGCTCCAGCCGCCGCGGCCGGGAGTCGCGCGGTCCGATGCCGTCTTCCCAGTGGTACGCCGAGGTGAAGTTGCCGCCCGGCCAGCGGACCACCGGGAGACCGAGCTCCCGGCACAGCTCGATCACGTCTCTCCGCAGACCGTTCCGTACGTCGTCGCCGCCGTACGCCAGTGGTGAGCCCTCGTCGAAGACGCCGCCCTCGATGTTGCCGAAGAACGCGGACTCCAGGAAGTGCCCGTAGATCATCGGGTCGATGGCGTGGCGCTGGTCGCGGCGGATGTCGATGGTCGCGGCGGGAGTCACGGGCGGGAGGCCTCCTGGTCGATGAGAACGAGGGCGATGCCGCCGCGGGCTGCGGCGTCGGGGCCGAGTGCTGCGCGGGTGACTCGGACTGTGCGGTGGACCTGGTTGTGGGCGTGCCGGCGGAGCGCGGCCTGCAGTGGCTTGAACAGGTGGTCGCCGGTCTCGGCCAGTTCGCCGCCGATCACGACGACTTCCGGGTTGACGGTGTTGCAGGCTGCGGCCAGGACCTCGCCGACGCGTGTGCCGGCGATTGCCAGGAGGTCGCGTGCTTTCTGGGAGTTGGCGTCGAGGATGTTGTCGCATTGGGCTTGCAGGGTTGTCAGCGATACGTAGCGCTCGAGGCAGCCGCGGCCGCCGCAGGAGCAGGCTGGTCCGTCGCGGTCCACGGTGATGTGCCCGAGCTCCCCCGCCGCGCCGCCGGCTCCCGCGAACAGGCGGCCACCGAGTACGAGCCCGCCGCCGACGCCGTACGACAGCCGCAAGTACAACGCGCTGCCGACGCCTGTGCCGGCGCCCCACACCGCCTCCGCTAGCGCTGCTAGCCGCGTGTTGTTGTCCACATACACAGGTACGCCGAACCTCGCATGCAGCGTGTCCCGCACCAACACGACCCGGTCCGAGGAGCCCACACCTCCCGGGACGGGTCCGACGACTCCGACACCTACTCCAGCGAGTGAGCTCAGCGAGATCTCGTGGCGGGTGGTCAGGTTGTCGACCAGGTCGACGGCGAGCTGCAGGCGGCGGGTCCACGGCGTACGTTCCGCGCAGGCGATCGCGCCCGAGGCGACGAACTCGTGCGCGACGTTCGAGATCGTCACCTGGATCCGGCGCTGCCCGAGATCGATCCCCAGCGCGAGCCCACCCGCCGGATTCACCATCACCACCGAAACCGGCCGCCCACGCCCGCGAAGTTGAGTGGGTTCTCCGTCGCGGCGTTCGGTCAGGGTCTGTTTGCTCAGGAGGGTCTGGATGATCGACGAGAGCGTCGCGCGGGACAGGTTCGTCTGTTCCGCGAGTTGGGCGCGGGTCAGCGGACCCCGGGTGCGCAAGACGGAAAGCACCCGTTCCTCGTGTGTTTCCCGGAGCAACTTCAGCGGCCCGGACGATTCCCTACCCACGGAACCCGACTCTGACCGCCGGAGCACATTTTTGTCAACATTCCAGATTTAATACACTGAGGCGCATGCGGCCGAACGTTCTGCTCCTCTGCACCGACCAGCAGCGGTTCTCCGCGCTCGGTGCCTCCGGCAACGACGAGATCGAGACCCCGAACCTCGACCGGCTCGCCGCGCAGGGCGCACTTTTCGAGAACTGCTACGTGCAGAACCCGGTCTGCGGCCCGTCCCGCGCCAGCCTGATGACCAGCCGGTACGTGCACCAGCACGGCCTGTGGGCGAACGGCGTCGGCCTGCCGGACCACGAGCGCCTGTTCAGCAAGGACCTCGCCGAGGCCGGGTACGACTGCGGCCTGGTCGGCAAGTTCCACCTCAACGCCTGCTTCGGCGGCCGCTCCGAGAAGCGGCACGACGACGGTTTCCGCGTCTTCCGCTGGGCCCACGACCCGTACCCGGGCTCGTCGGAGAACGAGTACCACCGCTGGCTCCACACCCTGCGCCCCGACCTGGCCGGTGCGGACGTCGACTACGACACGCTCCCCGCCGAGATCCACTACAGCCACTGGATCGGCGAGCAGACGATCGACTTCCTCACCCAGTCCCGCGACCGCGACAAGCCGTTCCTGTTCGTCGCCAACTTCTTCGACCCGCACCACGGCTTCGGCGCCCCGGAGGACTACGTACGCCGCTACCGGGACAAGGAACTCAGCCGCCCGATCCCCGACGACCTGACCGGGAAGCCGCCGATCCAGACCGAGGCGTCCCACGCGTCGTACGCCGGCCACGCACGCGGCTTCACGTCGTACAGCCCGGAAGAGCTGCAAGAGGTGAAGGCGGCGTACTACGCGATGGTGACGTTGGTCGACGAGGAGGTCGGCCGGATCCTCGACGCGCTCGACGCCGAAGGGCTCAGCGACGACACACTCGTCATCTTCACCAGCGACCACGGCGAGATGCTCGGCGACCATGCGCTGATGCTCAAGGGCCCGATGATGTACGAGCAGGCCGTCCGCGTCCCGCTCATCCTGCGCTGGCCCTCGACGATCCCGGCCGGCACCCGCACCGCCGAGCTCGTCCAGTGGATCGACCTCGGCGCCACGATCCTCGCCGCAGCCGGACTGCAGCCCCTCGGCGAGGGACAAGATCTGTTGCCGCTGGCCACCAACCGCGCAACGGGCCGCGGCTGGGCCCTGAGCGAGTACCGCAACAGCGGCCACCCGTACCCGACCCCGGTCCACCTCACCATGCTCCGGCGCGACCACTGGAAACTCGTCGTCCAGCACGCCTCCCCCGCGACCGCCAGGACCGGTGAGCTGTACGACCTCGCCGCCGACCCGAACGAGCTACAGAACCTCTGGGACGACCCCCTGCACCGAGACATCCGGACCGAACTCCAGGAGTTCCTCCTCGACGTCCTGGTCGCGACCGAGGACCGCACCCAGCAACGCGTCGCGGACTGGTGAGAAATTCGTTGGCGAGTACGTCGAGCGGGCGAGTACCGTACCGGCGGACGTGACTTCATGCGAGGAGGTGGTACCCATGCACGCTGTATCTCGACGGGTGCTCCCTCTCTCCGTCACGGCAGGGCGATCGGACTAGGTGTCGCCAGGAGCGCCGCAACCAGGCACTCCTGAAAGGGCACCACCATGACCGATCTGCACTTCATCAGCACCACCACGAACGGCGTCCTCGAACGCGAGTTCACCATCGACGACGACGTCCACGGCGTGCTCTGGTCACCAGCCGCGCCGAGTCAGCCCGCCCCGGTGATCCTCCTCGGGCACGGCGGCGGACGCGACGCCAAGGCGCTCCCGATGGTCGGCCGCGCCCAGCGCCTCGTCGCGGAAGGCTTCCACGCCGTCGCGATCGACGCACCTGGTCACGGCGAGCGGCCGCGTACGGCGCTCGACGACGAGCAGATCGCGGCGATGCAGGAGGCGATGAGCACCGGCGTACCGGTCGGCCCGATCGTCGTCCCGTACAACCTGCATCTCGCCGAGCGCGCCGTACCCGAATGGCAGGCGACCCTTGACGCGCTCGAGCGACTGCCTGAGATCGAGGGCCCGTTCGGGTACTTCGGGCTCAACATGGGCACCGCGATCGGTGTACCGCTGACCGCTGCCGATCCCCGGATCGCGGCCGCGGTGTTCGGCATCTTCTGGTACGACGGGATGCTGGCGGAGCACGCCCGCCGGATCAAGGTGCCGGTCGAGTTCCTGCTGCAGTGGGACGATCAGCACATTCCGCATGACTCCGGGCTGGCGTTGTTCGACGCGTTCGCGTCGACGGAGAAGTCCCTGCACGCGAACGCCGGCGCGCACAAGGAAGTCCCGCGTTTCGAGGTCGAGAGCATGGTGCGGTTCTTCAACCGCCACCTGCGCTAAGACGTGGTGAAGCGCTGTTCGATGGTGTCCAGGAAGCCTTCGACGCGGCGGTATGTCTCGGAGCTGTATACGCCGATGCTGCGTTCGGTTCCGAGGGCTTCGCGCATCGCGTCGAGGTAGCGGCGCTGCAGGATCGCCATCTGTTCGCGCGTGTCCGCCTTGGTCTCCGGGACCTGCTGGCTCCCGGTGACCAGGCGCGGCACGATCCGGTCCTTCAGCGTGCTGACCACGACCGGATCGAGAGGTTCACCGTCCACGGTCTGCTCCTCGAGCGGGCCGACCGCGTCGATCGCGGCCTCGCCGATCTGCCGCATCAGCGCCTGCACCGAGTCGCGCTTGTCCTCGCTGCTCTCCGGACGGAACCGCATCTTCGCGATCACCCCGGGCAGCGAGATCCCGAACACCACCAGCGTGATCAGCGCGACGATGAATGCCGCGAGCACGACCGTGTCCCGGTGCGGCGTACCGGCCGGGATCGTCTGCGCGGCCGCGACCGTCACGACGCCGCGCATCCCGGCCCAGGCGAGCACCAGCATCCCGCGGCCGGTGATCGGCTCGCGCTCCTCGAAGTCCGCGTCCGCCCGGCCGCGCGCGAGGCGTTTGCGCGCCCAGGCGACGCGGTTCTCCTCGCGCCGATCGGACGGCTCCATCGTGTCGAGGTGCTCCTCGAACTGGTCCAGCTGCGCCTGGACCTGCTCATGGCGGTCCTTCCGGCCGAACCGGCCCTGCAGCCAGGGCCAGGCCAGCCCGAGGAAACGCAGGACGACCAGCAGGCCGACCACCAGCAGGACGAGCCCGGTGATCTCGCCGATCGTCGTCTCAGCGCGGGCGTCGTCGACGAGTTCCGGCAACTGGTACCCCATCGCGAGGAAGACGCCGCTCTCCAGGATGAAGCTGATCGTCGTCCAGGTGGTCGCCTGCGTCTGCCGGTCGCGGGCACTGAACTTCCGGCTTCCGAGTGCACCGGTCAGGAGTCCGGCGATCACCACGGCGAGTACGCCGGACGCGTGCGCCGCCTCGGCCGGGAAGTAGGCGAGAAACGGTACGGCGAACGAGATCGTCGTGTTGAGCACCGGGTCGTCGAGGCGCTGCCGCAGTACGGCGGTCAGCAGGCCGACGGCCGCGCCGATCAGGATCGCGCCGACGACTGCCCAGGCGAAGTCGAGGGCCGTGTGGCCGAGGCTGAAGTGGCTGGTGACCGCCAGCGCCGCGACCGCCGTACGCAGGACCACGAGCGCCGAGGCGTCGTTGACGAGGCTCTCGCCTTCGAGCACGGTCATGAGGCGTGGCGGGAGACCGACCCGGTGCCCGATCGCGGTCGCCGCGACCGCGTCGGTCGGGCTGACGACCGCGCCGAGTGCGGTGGCGAGCGCGAACGAGATGCTCGGGAACACCGCGTGGACGAGTGCTCCGATCACCAGCGCGGACACGATCACCATCACGATCGACAACCACGAGATCAGCCCGAAGTTCCGCCGTACGTCGAGAACCGGGAGCTGGACCGCCGACGCGTAGAGCAACGGCGGGAGGATGCCCGCGAGGATGATCTCGGGCTCGATGTGGATGGCCGGCGTACTCGGCAGGTAACTGGCCCCGATGCCGAGGGCAACGAGCAGCAGCGGCGCGGCGACGCCGGTCCGGCGGGCGAACACCGAGGCCGCGATCATGATCGCGAGCCCGGCACCGGCAATCAGAACGATCTGGTGGTCCACGTGACAGCACTCTAGAGCCGGTCACCGGTGGGCCCGGGTAATGACCAGGGATTCTCACTGGTGTCACGGAGGCCCCGGAGCCGCACAGTGGAGGTCAGTAAACGAGCCAAATCCCCTGGAGGAAGTCATGACCACCGACCTAAAGCTGGAAGCAATCGTCATCCCGGTCGCGGACGCCGACCGGTCGAAGGAGTTCTACAGCGGCCTCGGTTGGCGGCTGGACGCGGACTTCGCGTTCGACAACGGTTTCCGGGTCGTCCAGTTCACCCCGCCGGGCTCCCCCGCCTCGGTCCAGTTCGGCACGCACATCACCTCGGCCGAGCCGGGCACCGCGCAGGGGCTCTACCTGGTCGTCACCGACGTGGAGGCGGCGCAGTCCGAGCTGCTGGCGCAGGGTGCCAAGGTCAGCGAGGTCTTCCACCCGGCGGC